>JADKAA010000032.1 GCA_016715465.1 Saprospiraceae bacterium | reverse complement strand
ATTGCATGTCATGGGGATGATCGTCCGTAACTGTCGCATTTGCGGGATACAAAATCCCAGGTACTTAATACCTGGCTGTTAGTATTGGCACCGTCAAAAGCTCTTAATGAACTATAGTTGAAAAACCACCACTGCTATAGCGATTTGCATGCCCTGGCCTCTAATCCAACATTATGTAAGAACTCACCATTGTGTAGGTGAATCTCATTAAAGGAACCGGGTTCCATAATTAAAAATCACCGGTAAGTTGTTCTGTCCGCTGTGCCAGTTCAGGTAAGGGATTGATCGCTTCTTCCGTTGCAAATTTATTCCTGGTGGGTCCGGGTTCATCGCTCGTACTTCTTGCGGCCAGTCCGCCAACACTTTTTAAAATGGAAAGCAGTGATCGCTGTAATCGCATTTGCATCGGAGGTTTGAATGGAAACAGCATTCAGCCATTTGGATACATTCAAAACAGTAACGTTGGGTATATTTCTGATCTGGGTAACGTACGAAGGTGTAACCGGCAGATCTGTGCTGTCAATTGCTATACCATAACGGGTTCTTCTTTCTATAGACCTTTGTGATAAATAACCGGAAGGGTTGGCAAGGGAAAACGTATTGTTACTTTTTGTCTTTAAGTTTTACAATGTACTGGAATTGTGCCTGGGATTCAACAATGAAAGTAACCGCAACTATAAACAGGAGTAAAATTTTTTTCATGGAATACCGGTATTTTTTTCCAACCACAAATTTAGAGAATACCAATAACTAATTATGATCTACCATCCACATGGTGATACTAAAGCCTGTTTTATATGTCCCAGGCTCTGCTGGGGTTTGGCTGGTATTCCTTACAGCTCATATTCACGGTATACAAGTCCTATATTTTTAGCATATTTTTCTACTGATCTTGATTTTGCAGCATAAGCCGTTGGACTGGTATTAGGTACATTGAACGCCTCATCCACCTGCTCTATACTATGCACATCGGTGTAATTAATCTCCTGAAGCTGAATGAAGATGGTTCCCGCCGAAATAGAAATCCCAGTCTTCCCATACTGTCATCATTGCTGAAGTTGTAGATAGTACCATAAGGATACGATTGAAGAAACCGGTTTCCTTTCCAGCTAAAGCCGTTACGTATCGGTAAATGCATTTTGATAAAACGAAGATTGTCTTCAATCAATTCTACCTGGTCAGACAGGGGAGTGATGAAGTAGGTACCGGACGGTTGCCAGGGCTGTGTACCTGTTGAGTCACCAGTAACGATAAACCCTGTAACTGGGCCGGCCCAGGTTGTTGGTGATCAGGGTGTCTATTACATGTTTTACCTGGTATTTACGGATCTCTGTATTCCGTCCAAAATTGGTGAACACCATTGAGTCGAGCCGGTAAGTGATATATTTTTTGCAGTTAAGGGGATATAATCTGCTAATGCTTCCGTAGTAAAATCTTCTTTTTCATTACAGGAAAAGAGAGCAGCGGAAAGAATAGCTAACAGACTAAGGCGTACAGGTGAAAAAAAATTCTCATAAGTGGTTTTTCTTTGTTCACGGATACAAAATTGACGAATAAATCTACAAACAAAAAACGGGGAAACATAACTCCCCGGTTTAGAACGTATTTTATTTCGCTTTATTGCAGATAAAGGCTTAATGCTGAATGCAAAAGGCTTAAAGCGGATGGTTAAAAAGCTTAAGGCGAAATGCTGAAAGCGAAAAGCTTAAAGCGGGGGATCCTATTTTCTGATGGCTTTGATGAGGTTGATTAGTTTGGCTTTCACCTCATTCACCCTTGTATTCAGCGGATCAACGTTTGCTTTCTTAATGAATCCCAGGTCTGCTCCTAATAAGCCGCAATACTCCAGCTCATGGGCTGAACCTAATGCTATATCCAGGAAATGAACAAAATCTTTATCTGAATTTCTTCCACATCCTTCTGCTATATTCATCGGTATGGAATAGACCGCTCTTTTGATTTGGGAAACCAGTTCAAATTGTTCTGATTTTGGAAAACCGGGGATCACTTCTTTATACACGAACAGAACCAGCTCATGTGCTTTTATCCAAACATCATATTTTTTATAATCCCTCATGGATCTTGTATTCTGTATTGCTTTCAGCTTTATGCACCAGGCCTTCAGCGTTCAGCGTTAGGCTTTAAGCGTTCAGCATCCCTCTCTGTCTTATACCCCCCGCCAATCACATCATCCCCTTCATAAAAAACGGCACTTTGTCCCGGTGCAATGCCTTTTGCATTTTCGTAAAATCGCACTTTCATAACCCCGCCTTCAGGATAAATTGTGGACAGGCTACCCTTGTCTTTTGTAACGGATCTTGTTACTGCTTCCATACCAGGGGTGATGCTGTCATATTTTATTAAATTCAGCTTACTCACTATCATTTCATTTTGCTCCAGGTCCTCTTCATCGCCCAGCATCACCGTGTTATTGTCAGGATCAATTTTTGTCACGAAAACGGGTCTTCCCATTGCTATGTCTAGTCCCTTACGTTGCCCGATCGTATAAAAAAGGATAGCCTTTATGCCGCCCCAGAATCTTACCATTTTTATCAATGAAGTTGCCACCGGCCACTCTTTCTTCCAGTCCATCCACTCTTCTTTTCAGGAAGCCGCGGTAATCATTGTCCGGCACAAAACAGATCTCATAGCTTTCATTCTTTTTTGCCAGTTCAGGATATCCAAAATCATGCGCCATCTGGCGGATCTCTGTTTTACGGTAAGGTCCCAGTGGCAGTAATGTTCTGCTCAGGAGATCTTGTTGCAATCCCCATAGCACATAACTCTGGTCCTTGGTATCATCAATGGCTTTACTGACCACAAAGCGTCCATTGTCATGCTGTCTTATTTTGGCATAGTGTCCTGTGGCAATAAATTCACAGCCCAGGGCATCGGCTCTTTTTAATAAAGCCCGCCATTTGATATGCGTATTACAGAGTACACAGGGGTTGGGGGTGCGGCCGGCCAGGTATTCTTCTACAAAATTCTCGATCACAAAATCACCAAACTCTTCCCGTATGTCGAGTATATAATGTGCAAAGCCATGCTCCACCGCTGCCTGTCTCGCATCGTTGAAGGAGTCAAGATTACAACAGCCTGTTTCTTTTTGCTGCCCCCACTGGCCATGTAATCCCATGTTTTCATGGTGATGCCGACCACTTCGTAGCCTTCCGCATTGAGCATCAGGGCTGTAACGGTACTGTCGATACCGCCGCTCATGGCCACCAGCACTTTTCCTTTCTTACTCATAGTCGCTAAAATTCAAGGGGCAAATATACGAAGGACCGGCGGGAGGGGTTTACGGGAAAGGGGTAAAATAGGGAAGATGTCAGCCAGTTTTTACAGCGTTTATAGTAGCTGTTGGTTGTTCTTTCCCGGTTGTCAGACTGCAGGCAGATTTATCTTATTCTGCTGAAATATTATACCAGTTCCATTCCCAGGTTTTTCCATTGTCAGCTGAAAATGCCTGGCTCCAAACTGGGTTTTCTTTGTCGCTAACGTCCCAGCGAAATGCAACTACTATTTTCTTTTCCTTAAAAAATATCTTTGTGAAAAAATGGCCCCTATTATTTTCAAATGAACCTACCACCGGTGGTTGTAATATTCCTTCAGCAGAGTCAGCCCAGTAAATGCTCCATAATCTTGTTGCCGGGTTGAAAAGTCTTACCGACATGCCCTCAAAGGGCACACCGTCAATGTGGCCAGGTAATTGTCAATATTGCCAATTCCATTTAACACCCGGTACATTTCCTGGGTTGATTCAAATGTTGTCCATTCGGTACAGTTGTCTAAACGGTCTTTTATTTTTTTATTATGCAGTTTCCATTTGCCTTCATAAAAGTCAAAGTCGTGTTTAGATGAAGCGGGGGATGCTGTTATGATCAACTCTCCCTCTTCGTTAAAATTTAGTTGTGGAATTTCTATATCGTTGTTATTTGTCATGATTATTTTTTATCAATTTCGTGTTTGCCGGATGTTGGTTAGGTTGAAGCATTTTCGATGGCATGGTCATTGCGAACTGTCAGCCTTTCTAGAGGTATTCCTTAATAATCTGTTCTTTTAAGTCCATAAAATGATTGTTTTATAGTCAACCTATTTCAGGACGAGACATATTTCGACTGCAAACTATCGAACATTTCAGAACAATAAGTATTCATCTTCAATTATTGGTTAGTTTAACTTTCGTTCTTTTAATAATTCTTCCAGGTCTTTACTTCTTTTATTTTTCGGGTCATTAACCATTTTGTAGATAAAATATAAAGGGATTAATGTAAGCATTCCCCAACTGTTTTTAACAATACTGTAAAATACAACACCAACTAAAAATCCAATAAACAAAGCATTGGTAATGGAAAATGATTTCATTTTTTTTGCTTCGGCTAATAATTCTTCGTCCGTGAATTCAGAAAGGTCTTTGTTTGTCATTATTTATTTCGTTAAATATTATTTTTTGTTAAGTCGTCATCATAAAAGCAGCTAACGGCCGAAAGCTTTGTGCTGCTGGGGAAATAGGATCCGGTCCAGCCCGGCCAACTGATAATGAAAATAGAATTAAAAGTTGATGATTTGGTAATTAGTCGAAAGTTGCTTGTCCTGCCCGAACAATCTGGAGAAATGTTACAGTTGCTGAAACACCGCTTCCGTCTGCCCCAGTAGTGCAAAACCGCCTGTTGCCTGCTGGCCTTTCATCTTCACGGTTGTATCAGGCCTCGGCTTTGCCCGGCTGGGTGTAAAAGCCAACGGCAATGTGCAACTGATGGGTAGCTAGAGCAACCTATTTGTTTCACTGGATGGAATTACGTTCCGGGTTAATTAAGGAAGCTTATTGATTGTTTGTATCAACGTATTTACTTAATTGTTCCAGGTAGCTGACAATTTTTTGAATTTGTTTTTCTTCAGGAATTTGAACTAAAATATCTTCAATAATTTCTTTTTGCTTCTCTTTCGATAGTTGCCGGAATGCTGTTAAAACACCGGACTCTTTAAACGTTTCCAGGATCTGTTTTTTGTTTACCTGTTCTTTGTTTGTCAGCAGGTAAAGTGTAACGGTTACTTTATCCCCACCGCTTTTGTTAATGGCTTTCCTGATGGTACCGTTTACTGCTAAAAGTTTATCCTTTCCTTTCATTGGGGCAAGGTTCTTCGATTCAATTTTGTAGTCATCAATATACCCGGAGACTTTAATGTCACCCCATTTGCCTTTTTATATTTTTGGTATTGGGTATTTGCAAATGATAGGTCCAGGAACCTTTACCCGGCTCGTATTTCAATTCCAGTTTTTTATCCTTTATAATGTAGTCCATTTCATTTGCAGTTTGCTTTGTAGTTATTTTCAGGCTGTTTTCCTGTCATGTAGTGACAGTCGAGGGTATAAATTTTATTTGGGTTAATAAGCCTTAAGCACAAACCAAAGTATGCAAACATTTTATTTGTTAACATTTAATATAATAAACATTTCATTGTTAGTTTTCCTTTTGTGGCTTTATATGCCTGGTAGTTTATTGTGATTGTTTTTTTATACCAGTCTGTATGCCAGAAAGTATCAACTTTGCCACCCTTGATTTTGAATCCTGATATGATAAAGCTATCATTAGCCGTACCTTTAATAGCAATTTTCAATGTCGTTGGGTAAGTTGCAGAGGTTTTGATATTGATTATTGTGTCTTTGTTCAATTCATTTATGAATACAGGCTTTATTCTGTCTCCCTGAATGCATGAAATGCTTATAGTCACTATAACTATTATTGTTAAAAATAATAATTCAATTTTCACAATCGCTTTTTTAATTTGCTGGTACTAAATGAGAACCTTGAAGTATTTCAAAGCTCAGGTTCGAGTTTTCTGAATCCAATTTAGACAAAATTAAAATGGTTCGTGGGGTCACGAACCTGGACATAGATTGCATATCTAAGCGGTTATAAATTACAGTAACTCATTTTAGTTTTTCCTCTAACTGGGCTACTCTTTGTTGCAGTTCTTTAATGGCCTCCAGCAATACCGGCACCATGCCGCTGTAGTTGACGCTCAAATCTCCCCGATCATTTTCTTTTACCAGTTGAGGATATACTTTTTGCAACTCCTGCGCCAGTAATCCTATTTGTTCATCGGGGTTATTCGGGTCCTTCCAGTGATACGAATATCCTTTCAACTGCTGAATGGCGGCCAGTGTATGCGTTAACGGCTTAATATCTTTTTCAAACGGATATCGCTGTTTTGGGTTAACGTGCCCTGCATCCAGGCATCTCCCGTAGTGGTGTTAACCAATAATCGCCAACCTGCTGTACCTGTATATCCGTAAAAGCCCACTTCATTATCTGTTGACCGCATGCCCATAAATGCAGCAATGTCCGAATTTGCATCATTATTGAGGTTGATGCCGGCGCTTAAACTGTTGCTTGACCGCAGGCGAATTCTCCCATTTACATCAAGGATAAAACCCGGGTTGAGTACACCGATGCCTGTATTGCCATTACGCAAAACGGTTACTGCATTGCTGCGGACGGAATTGCTACTGCCATTGCCAATTTGGAATATCCTGTCCGTTGGGTTTGTGGTAGCCGAAAATGGATTATCAGTATCATCATTCCACGAACCAGCTGCAATTGTACCCCTTCCCTTGGCAATTGTGCCAATTCCTATACTGGCAGAAAAGTCACCTAAAGCGGTAGTTTCGCTTCCCATACTGGTGGATGAATTACCAATGGCTCTTGTTAGGCTTCCCATACTGGTAGAGTTATTACCCCTTGCACTTGTTGCATTTCCCATACTGGTGGAGAAATCGCCCTTGCTATGGTATTAAACCCTGCGCTGAAGGTAACCGCTCCAACTGCTTTAGGACTGTAACCCAACGCGATAGAGTAAACCCCAATACTATCTTTATCCCATTGGTTAGTAGTAGCACCACCGGCCCTGAAAGCTGCTTTTCCGGGATACCACATCATACGGATACCCGGTCCTTGTATTGGAGGATCTGTGAACGGTTCTAATGTTGTATTTGCTCTGCTAAATACCACGGCGCTATCCACCACATGCAGCCTGGCCAGTGGTTCTGTGGTACCAATACCTACGTTTTGTGCGGTACAGACAGCAGACGCCAGCAATAATAGAATACTTAATGCTACTGAAACTTTGTTCCTTCTTTTTTTCATCCTGGATGTATTTTCATGTAAGTGACTGACAACAGTAACTTCTCATAAAATTCACTCAAGATAAGTTCCTGTACAATACCCTAATGATGTGATGCGGCAGCGGGTTTTAGGTCCCGCTCAATGAGATTTAATTTATTTGCGAGTTCTCATCGTTACAGTCTTACTGTGGTTGGGGTTGAAGAACAGTCAATATTGTTTGTGCAATACCCGGTTCGTATTTTCAGGATCCTGTCATAGGTTGCTTTCCTGCATTGTCTAATAGGAGAATGTTAACCCTGCACCAAAGCCCATGTCGCTGTCATAGTGTGTCCGCACTGCGAAGCTGCGGTTTAAAAATATAGTTAAGCCCCGCCATATATTCTTTGTCGGTGTTAACTATAAAAGCAGCACGAAGCCTTTTGCTACCGGAATGTCTTCCTCATTAATTGTAAACGAAAAATACCATCCGTAAAAATTTCAGCCTGAAACGGACCAGCATGGGCAATGTATAATTTACGCCAACACTTAATACCGCCCTGTTGTCTTTTGTGTTTGTCTGTCCGAAGAGATTTTTTCTTTGTTCATCAATACCCATTTTTCTGTAACGCCAGTCAAACCTGACAAATGGCATGAGCCATTGCATTTTCCCCAAATACCTGCCAATATGTGTTTCCGTCTCGTAGCCGTGCATATCATGATAGCCTAAACGCCACTCGCTGCCAATGCTCCAACGGGTATTTTGAAACATCAATTCTCCGTCATTCCCATTTGTGGCAAGATCATTCTGAAACATGAAGTGCATTTTTCTGTCGTCTGCAAATAGTTTGCGTTGTGCCAGTTTGGGATTGGCATTAATGGATTGGGAGCTTGATTTGTATGTAAACACTCTGCCCATTCCACTCATCATATGATATAAAATATGGCAATGAAAACTAATCACCTTCCACATTTGCATGAAATTCCAATGTATCAGTTTCCATTGGCATAATGTCCACCACGTTTTTAGTGTGACATTATCGCCTTGTCCGTTCAGCAAACGAAAGTCATGGAGCCGCAGGTGCATGGGTGGCGGATCATTGAACCGTTGTACAAAACAAGCCTGACGATTTCACCTTTTTGATAAGTATTTTATCCGCTTCGAAACTACTTTGTTATTCAAGCTCCATACATAACGATTCATGTTTCCGGTAAGTTCAAATTTCAGTTCCTTTACGGGCATCTTTTGAAGATTTGTTTATGCGGCGATTTGAGCATGGCATAGTTTAGCGTAACAATATCAGGAAAGTGCATTAGCCGCCGTATTTATTAACGGTATGATTGGAATGGCCATTTCCCGGTTCCGATCTCCCATTTTTATGTCCTTCTTTTGTTTAAGTTCGCCAGTAATTTCAGTGATACATCAATACATTCATATCCATTTGATTCAGACTCATTTTCATTCCCATATCA
>JADKAA010000031.1 GCA_016715465.1 Saprospiraceae bacterium | reverse complement strand
GGATCATTAAAGCCGGGGTTACAAACGGTACCACAGAAACAACTTCGCCGCGGAGGCTGTTTAAAAATAGTTCCAGTTTTTCTTGTGCAATATCTTTATTCACTTCCAGTTTATGCACTTTGTATTTCATAACACTGATTTTTATTACCAGAAGTTACAACTTATTCTGCCGGTGTGGTACTGGTACAATAAAAAAACCCCGCATGGCGGGGCTTTCTGATTGTAGTTACATTGTTTTAATAACGATCATAACGGTCATCATGCCTGTTATTGTTCTTGTGAAAACGGGCATACACCATCCTGATCTCCGCTGACGTTGCTCCTGTAAAAAACGTACCTGCCTTTGTTTCTCCCAACGGCTCAGGAAGAAATTGTTTTTTACCCGATGGATCTTGAAGTCATACTCCCGGTTGATACCGGCAACCTGCTTCGCCATTTTTCTTTCCATACCGGGATTGCTTTTTACATAACGAACATCTTTGTTGTACTGATCGTTACTGTACCCGTTATCAAAATCCCGCTGATCAAATTGTCTTTCTGTTTGCTGATCCCGTTGACGGCCATCACGGTTATCACCGCGGCCGTTTTGTGCCTGGACGGCGGTTAAAAGTCCAAGTGCAATAAACAGAGTAAAGATTCTTTTCATAATGAATTGTTTTAAATGAATAATAATGGGTAGGATGCAAACAAGGAACCAGTGTTTACAAACAGAACGTTAATACTCCACTCATCATTATGTACTCACTACATAGAACAACCCGTATCCTTTTTATTTTTTGGCTAATTAACAGTTGCTGCCGCAAGTTTTGTAATAAAAAAATAACAATGAAGTGTGTTGTATAAACTGGCCTTCAGCAAATCCGGTAGTTATCGGTATTACCGAAGTATGTCAGCCTGAGCATGCCGAAGGCGATCGGTTTGATTGCCAATGTTTCGATGAACTCAACATGACAATCAAACCGGCTTATTGCAACATCCTCATTTCTATTACTGCAATAAAAAGTTATTTATGATTCCAGTTTTTTCCCTCCGCTGTTCAAGAAAGGTTTCAGCAGATCAATGGGAACCGGGAAAATAGTTGTGGAATTATTTTCGGTTGCTATTTCCCGTAAGGTCTGCAGGTAGCGCAGCGTTAAAGCACTGGGTTGCTCACCCAATATCTTGGCTGCATCGGCTAATCGTTGTGATGCCTGGAATTCTCCTTCGGCAGCGATCACTTTACTACGGCGTTCCCGTTCTGCTTCCGCTTGTTTGGCCATGGCCCGTTGCATTTCCTGCGGCAGGTCTATCTGTTTCACTTCTACGTTAGACACTTTTACGCCCCATGGTTCTGTATTGGTATCAATGATCTGCTGCAGCTTGTGATTGATCTTATCCCGCTGCGACAACAGGTCGTCCAGTTCTGATTGTCCCAGCACACTCCGCAACGTAGTTTGTGAGATCTGCGAAGTGGCAGCGAGAAAATTCTCTACCTGTACCACTGCTTTCTGCGGTTCCATCACCCGGAAATAAACCACTGCATTTACTTTAATGGATACATTGTCCTGTGTGATCACATCCTGCGGCGGCACATCCAGTACCACCGTACGCAGGCTTACTTTCACCATCCTGTCGATAAAGGGAATCAAGAGGATGAGGCCCGGACCTTTCACGCCACCATTACCAATGAGGCGGCCCAGCCGGAAAATAACACCCCGTTCGTATTCCCGCAGAATACGGATGGCACTGGCCAAAATGATCAGTATAAAAAAGATGATACCGGCTACCAGGTAAGGAAATTGTTGCATAAAATTTTTTTAAGTGTGAGCAATGGGTTCTACATATAATTTCAGGTTCTTCATTTCTTTGATCCGTACTTTTTCTCCCGGGTTGATGGTACCGGCCATGGATTCCGCATTCCATATTTCTCCCTGTACCTGTACGGTGCCGGTGGGTGAAAGGATAGTGATCACTTCACCGGTATCGCCTATTAATGCTTCCAGTCCGGTAACCACTTTATGGCGTTGTGCTTTGATGCCCGCCCCGATGATGAATAAGAACAAAAGGGAAGCCACCGCAGTGGCGGCGATAATAACGGGCCGTGAAATAGCAGCCAGCTCCAGGGCCGAGCCCGGCTTTATCAGCATCAGGGAACCTAACAGTAAGGAAACAACGCCGCCGATGGCCAGTACACCATGACTGACAATTTTTATTTCCAGTAAAAAAAGTATCAATGCAAAAAGGATGAGGGCCAGCCCGGCAAAGTTGATGGGTAAAGTATGCATGGCATAATATGCAAGTATAAGACTGATGCCTCCCACCACACCGGGAACAATGGCACCGGGATTAAAAAATTCTAACAGGATACCAAACAAACCCAGCAACAACAGGATATAAGCGATGCTGGGATCGCTGATGATATGCAGGAATTGCTGGAAGAAATTCATACTGTATACTTCAACCTTTGCAGATTTCGTATGCAGGGTTACCGTGCCCTGCTGCAGGGAAATGGTCTTGCCATCCACCTGGTTCAGCAGGTCAGGCACATTGGTGGCAATAAGATCGATCGCTTCATAATCGAGGGCTTCGGTTTCTGAATAAGCAAAACTTTTGCGGACAGAATTTTCGGCCCATTCCATATTGCGTTTTCTTTTCTCGGCGATAGAACGGATAAAAGCCGCTGCATCATTGGTTACTTTTTCGCCCATGATGCTGTCCATCGGTCCCTGCAGGCTTACCGGGTGGGCCGCCCCGATATTGGTACCCGGCGCCATGGCGGCAATATGCGCTGCCAGGGTAATGAAGACAACGGCCGAGCCTGACTCTGCCCCGGCTGGCGACACATATATAATGACCGGCACGGGTGATTCCAGTATATCGCTGACGATGAGGCGGGTTGATTTCAGCAAACCACCGGGAGTATTAAGATGAATAAGCAGGCATTCTGCTTTTTGAGCGGCTGCTTTTTGTATACCGTCGTGAATAAAAGAAGCGGTGACCGGGTTGATGGCACCCTCTACTTTTATTGAAACCACGGTTTGTGCGGCTACAAAAGCGGGGAGCAGGAAGAGAAAGAAACAATATGATATAAAATGCTTCATAAGAAGCCTCCCCAATGGGAGCCGGCCCGGGATTAACAATGAGCCACCTGTAATTTACTTCATTTTGGGTACAACGGTGGAGATTAGTTGGGATGGTTAATGAGATGTTATCCCGGCCCAACGAAATGTCATCCCGGTCCAACGAGATGTCATTCCGGGCTTGACCCGGAATCTTTCCCTTAGTAACTTAATTCTATGGCCGATAGCCTGTCCCGATGTAAATCGGGCTGCATTATACCAAACCAGAGCTTTTGTAGTAATCTCATCCCGGTCCAACGAGATGTCATTACGGCTGTCATCGAGGCCCCTACGTAATGTCGTTCCGGCTGTCATTCCGGGCTTGACCCGGAATCTTTCCCAAAATAAATCGGGATGCATAATAAAAAAACAAGAAGCTATAACATGACGCTGATACGAAGCGGCAATACAAAACCGGAAATGCTGGTGGGGAAATACTTACATGCAAAAGGCTTTAGCTACTCATTACTCAAAATGAAATTGCGGAAATATTTTCTTCTTTATTGATTGATTATTTTCCTGCATTAACCGAAGAAGCAATAGTACCAAAAGCTTTATATTTAATCACTAACCCGCCCTTTGCTGATACTATTTTTTTAAACCACTTACATTAATTGCTGACTGCTTATGAAATGTCACAGATTATCATTGCTGATCATCCCTTTATTATCATTCATCCCCGGTTGGTCACAGCAGATGATCCCTGATGAAATTGATGGCAAATCTTTTAATCCTTCCACTCTTTTATGGTATACCGAGCCGGCAAAAAAATGGGAGGAAGCGCTTCCTGTAGGTAATGGCCGCCTTGGCGCCATGGTCTTTGGAAAAAATGGCGAAGAACGAATACAATTAAATGAAGAAACCTATTGGTCGGGTGGTCCTTATTCTACGGTGGTGAAAGGCGGCTATAAAGTATTGCCCGATATTCAAAAATTAGTATTTGAAGAAAAATATTTAGCTGCCCATAATTTATTCGGAAGAAAATTCAGCACCCGACCAGGTAATTGTGGTACGCATTACTGCTGATAAGCCCGGCGCAATTTCCTTTATCACTAACCTGCGGGGAGAAAGAAACCAGGCACATTCTAACTACGGTACAGATTATTTCCAGATGGATCCTTATGGCAATGATGGATTAGTACTTACAGGAAAGTCAACAGATTATTTGGGGGTAGAAGGAAAAATGAGATATGAGGCTAGAATAAAAGCTGTGCCGGAAGGGGGCACCATGAAAACAGATGGAGTTGATCTGGTAATTGAAAACGCCAATGCAGTGACTTTGTATTTTGCTGCTGCTACCAATTTTGTAAACTATAAAGATGTAAGCGCCGATCAACACCGGCGGGTGGATAATTATTTCAAGGGTATTGAAGGCAAATCATTCAATGCTATTGCAGCGTCCGCTGTAGCGGATCATCAGCAATATTTTAACAGGGTAAAACTGCAACTGCCCAATACAGCCAATTCTTTTTTGCCAACGCCGGAAAGAGTTAAGAAAATTCAGACCGATCCGGATCCTTCCATGGCTGCACTGAGTTATCAATATGGCCGCTATCTCCTGATCGGCTCTTCAAGACCGGGAACAGAACCCGCCAACTTGCAGGGTATCTGGAATGATAATATGAATCCTTCGTGGGATTCCAAATACACCACCAATATCAATACGGAAATGAATTACTGGCCGGTGGAAAGCGGCAATCTTTCTGAATGTGCTGAGCCGGTGGTAAGAATGATTAAAGAATTAACTGACCAGGGTTCACAGGTGGCAAAAGAACATTATGGTGCAAGAGGTTGGGTACTTCATCAGAATACAGATATCTGGAGAGTGGCGGCACCAATGGATGGCCCTACCTGGGGAACATTCACCGTGGGCGGTGCCTGGCTCTGCACACATTTGTGGGAGCATTATCAATACAGCATGGATAAAAAATTTTTGAAAGATGCTTACCCGCTACTGGAAGGCGCTGTACAATTCTTTATGGATTTTTTAGTACCGCATCCGAATGGAAAATGGCTGGTCACCAATCCGTCCACTTCACCTGAAAACTTTCCCGATGGCGGTGGTAATAAACCCTACTTTGATGAAGTGACCGCAGGTTTCAGGGAAGGCACAACGATTTGCGCCGGTTCTTCTATTGATATGCAGATACTCTATGACCTTTTTGGTTATTATATAGAAGCCGCTAAAGTGTTAGAAAAAAACGATGTCTTTATTGACAGTGTAAAAACAGCCAGGGAAAAATTAGTGCCGCCGCAGATAGGAAAAGATGGTTCGTTGCAGGAATGGGCTGATGACTGGAAATCGCTGGAAAAAAATCATCGTCATTTTTCACATATGTATGGGCTATACCCCGGAAAAATTTTATACGAAAAAAGAACACCGGCATTGATTGATTCTTATAAAAAGGTATTGGAAGAAAGAGGTGACGCCTCCACCGGTTTTTCAAGAGCATGGAAGATGGCATTGTGGGCAAGACTGGGTGATGGAAACCGGGCTAATAAAATTTATAAAGGCTACTTAAAAGAGCAGAGTTGTACTTCCCTGTTTGCTTTATGCGGCAGGTCTTTACAGGTGGATGGCAATTTTGGTGTCACGGCTGCTGTTACCGAAATGCTGATGCAATCACACGATGGGTTTATTAAATTATTACCTGCATTACCTGATGAATGGAGTGAAGGTACATTTAAAGGCGTTTGTGCAAGAGGAGCATTTGAGCTGGATTTCGCCTGGAAAAATAAAATGGTAACACAATTGAAAATAAAATCGAAAGCGGGGGAGGTTTGCAGAATTGAATACAAACCTGGTTTAAAGATCAGCAGCAACGGGAAAAATATTAAGTACAAGAAATTACCCAATGGATTGGTTGAGTTTCAAACCATAAAAGGAAGTAGCTACCAGGTTAAATGATAGTAATTACTTTTTAAAAATTAAAAACCTAAACATGACGTATAAATTTTTATCGGGACTAATTTTTTTCATCGCAGTTTTTTCTTCCGGTAATGTTATTGCACAAAATAAGAAACTCACATTGGAAGATATCTATACCAATGGCCTGTATCGTTCCAAAGGTATCGGGCAGCTCCGCTGGATGAAGGATAATAAAAGCTATTCCACGCTGGAGTTTAATACCAGCGCTAAAGGATATGATATTGTACGCTACGATGTGGCAAGCGGAACAAGATCAGTTTTGGTGAATGCAAATCAATTGCTGCCGGCCGGAGCAGGCAAACCCTTATCCATTGACGATTACACCTGGTCAGATGATAACAGCAAGCTTTTAATATTTACAAACACCCGCAAAGTTTGGCGCTACAACACAAGAGGTGATTATTGGGTATTAAATCTTACCAATGGAAAATTAAAAAAAACTGGGTAAGGGCCTGGAAGAAGCCACACTGATGTTCGCCAAATTCTCACCGGATGGCGGAAGGGTGGCTTATGTAAGCAAGTTGAATATCTATGTAGAAGATATTGCAACAGGCAAAATCATTCAGCTGACAAAAGACGGCGGAGGCAATATCATCAACGGCACATTTGACTGGGTGTATGAAGAAGAGCTGGATTGCCGGGATGGTTTTCGCTGGAGCCCCGACGGCAAGAATATTGCATATTGGCAATCGGATACAAAAGGAGTCGGTACTTTTTACATGATCAATAATGTGGATTCCAATTATTCAGTTCCCATACCATTGCCTTATCCCAAAGTGGGTACCACAAATTCAGCCGTAAAAGTGGGAGTGATACCGGCAACGGGCGGACCAACAAAATGGTTTAAAGTACCCGGTGATCCCCGCAATAATTATTTGGCAAGAATGGATTACATCCCCGGTTCCAATGAAGTAATGATTCAGCAACTGAACCGCTTGCAGAATACCAACACCGTTTGGGTGGGGAATACAAAAACGATGGCACTGAAAAATATTTTGACTGATAAAGACGAAGCGTTTCTGGATATACATGATAATATTGTTTGGCTGGACAACACCACGTCATTTACCTGGACAAGTGAAAAAGATGGCTGGATGCACTTATATAAAGTTTCCCGTGACGGAAAACAAATGCAGCTGATCACCAAAGGAAATTTTGATGTGGTGAATATCAATTGTATTGATCCTGCCGGAGGGTACGTTTATTATATCGCATCGCCTGATAATTTCACACAGCGTTATCTCTATCGCAGCCGGCTGGATGGAAACGGGGAAGCAGAAAGAGTATCTCCGAAAGACATGGCCGGTCAGCATTCGTACCAGATAGCTGCAGATGCAACATATGCGATACACAGTTTTGAAAACGCCACCACACCAAGACGTATTTCGCTTATCAATCTTAACACCCATGCCGAAATAAAATTGATGGAAGACAATGCCGCATTAAAAAGTAAAATCAATGAATTGGGTTTACGGGGTAAAGAATTTTTTAAAGTTGATATTGGTGAAGTGGTGCTGGATGCATGGATGATAAAACCAAAGGATTTTGATCCGCAGAAAAAATACCCGGTCATTTTTCATGTGTATGGAGAGCCGGCCGGTTCCACCGTACAGGACAACTGGGGTACCGGTGATAATCTCTGGCATCATTACCTCGCTAATGAAATAGGCTGTGTGGTGATAAGTATTGATAACCGCGGGACCCAGGGTACCAAGAGGCCGTGCATTCAGAAAATGTATTTACCGGCAGATCGGGTTATTGGCTGCAGACGACCAGGCAGCAGCAGCCAAAAAGATAATGAGCCAGTATCCTTTTATTGATGCGGCCCGAACAGGTACCTGGGGCTGGAGCGGCGGCGGGCAAATGTCATTGCATGGCATCTTCCGTCATGGGGATGTATTTAAATCAGCGATTGCTGTTTCATTTGTTTCACTGCAAACATTATATGACAATATTTACCAGGAACGATATATGGGTTTGCCGGACGATAACAAAGAAGGTTACCTGGAAGGATCGCCATTGACGCATGCCAAAAATTACAGGGCAACCTGCTCATCATGCATGGCACGGGTGATGACAATGTGCATTACCAGAATTTTGGAAATGCTGGTGAATGAATTGATAAAACACAACAAGCTGTTCAGTATGATGTCCTATCCCATGAGGGATCATGGAATATACCAGGAGAAAACACTACCCTGCAGATGCGGAGAACCATGGAGCTTTTTTGGAAAAAGAATCTGTAACCTCCTTTTTTTTCACTTATGAAGGTGATGCTCCTGGATTTCTTCGTCCCGTAGGGACGCAATGTCGGTAACATAAAATACCGACTTGTTACTTTGCCCTGTAAGGGCAAAACAAAAGCTCACCCGGTTAAATGATGTACGTAGTTATAAGTATGTCACTAATTACTTGCATGATTTCTTCGTCCCGTAGGGAAATAGCGCCGGTAAACTGAAACACAAAGACAGGGGGACACCAAGTCACCGGGGATATAATTTACATTTTATGAGAACTCTGTTTTTAAATCTCCGTGCCTCTGTGCCTTCGTGTTTCAAAGCAGATATCAAAACACAATGAATTTCTTCGTCCCATAGGGACGCAATGTCGGTAACATAAAATACCGACTTGTTACTTTGCCCTGTAAGGGCAAAACAAATGATCACCCGGTTAAGTGATGTACGCAGTTATAAGTGTGTCACCAATTACTTACAAGATTTCTTCGTCCCGTAGGGACATAATGCCGGTAACAATTAAGCTGACAAGTTCTCTTTGCCCTATAAGGGCAAAACAAACAATCACTCCGGCTCTTTAAACACATACTGCTCATCGTAATCAATTTCAAAATTCGCAAGGAACTCCCGGTACTCCTCCAAAAATGTCCTTTTCTGATGATGCAACTCCTGGTTTGCGATATAGGCAGCCACCACACTGATCTTTTCTTTTCATAACTAAAAGCCCCATACCCTTCCTGCCAGCGAAAAGGAATGGGGTCAACCTCATTTTATTGATCCATTCCGAGGAGTCCCCTTTCACTATTCTCATCAGGTCAGATAAGGATTGGGTGGGCCGCATGCCAAAAAGCATATGCAGATGGTCAGGCATAGAGTTAATAGCAATCATTTTATGCGTATGATTTTGAACGATGCCGGTGATGTATTGATGCAGCCGTTCTTTCCAGTCCCTTGTTATCAATGCCTGGCGGTACTTGACCGCAAAAATGCAGTGGATATGTATTTGTGTGTAGGTATTGGGCATGGTGTATGATTTTTGTATTGCCCCTACGGGGCAAACTGTTCCTTGTTATTATGGGCTGTTACCAACCGGAGGTCCCTACGGGACACCTATTGTCAGCATAACTAAACTATATAAATAAGTACAAAAATTAAAACAGCTGTAGCATAGCAGGAAATAAACATTCTTTTAATAATGCCTGCAGGGACAAATGAGTAACAGGAATAAGCATGGGAGTCCCGCCATTGGAAAGGGTAATGATACGCCGGTCTTTTAGTGTCTTGTCATGCCCGGTGTGGCGATGTTACAAACGATTTACATATCTGCGTAATCAGGCAGGAGCAGCATTAGCCAGGCATTACAGTTATTTTGTATCTTAACAAATAATATGAGCACTTACCCCAGCATATTCAATGATGTGATTGGCCCGGTGATGCGGGGGCCATCCAGTTCGCATTGCGCCGCATCGCTGCGCATTGCCCGTTTGTGCCGGGATTTGATGGAGGGAAATATAAAAGATATTCTCATTGAATTTGATCCCAATGGGTCACTGGCCACCACACACAAAAGCCAGGGATCGGATATGGGTTTGTTCGGCGGTTTCCTGGGGTGGGAAGCTTTTGATGAACGACTGCCCGAATCAGACAAACATATGGTAACAGCAGGAATAAATGTTACCATCCATATTACCGACATCGGCAACAGTCATCCCAACCTGTATAAAATAACTTTATCAAACAATAAAGAAACAAGAAAACTCACGGCCATCTCCACCGGCGGAGGGATGATTGAAGTGACGGCCATTGATGATAATCCTGTTTCCATGGCCGGAGATTATTTTGAAACACTCATTTATTGTGAGAAGCCTGCCGCTATTGTACCCTTCCTGGAAGCATCGGTTATATATGATGAGATAGCCGTTCACCAGGGCGCTGTTAGTTTTATAGCCATCAAATCGCAGGCTTTTTTAGATGCGGCACTATATAAAGAGTTGCAGCAAATGGAAGGAGTGTTATTTATTAAACAATTGAACCCTGTATTACCGGTAATGGCCCGGAAAAACCTGCAGGTTCCTTTTATTACCTGTCAGGAGATGCTGGAGTATAATAAGGACAAGAACAAAACCTCTTTGGGAGCTGGCGGTTGATTATGAAATGGCCCGTGGAAATATTTCCGCCAATGAGGTGTTAGAGAAGATGCGACAGATCATTCATATCATGGGCAGTGCCATTGAATCGGGTTTAAAAGGAACAACCTATACTGACCGGATATTAGGAGCACAGTCGCCGCAGTTCAAAGAAAGAATGGATGCCGGTACATTAGTGGGGGGTGATGTCAATAACCGCATCATATTATATGTAAGTGCCATGATGGAAGTAAAAAGTTCGATGGGTGTAATTGTGGCGGCACCAACAGCCGGTAGCTGCGGTGCATTGCCCGGCGCCCTGTTCGGTACGGCTCATTCATTGGGAGTAAGTGAAGAGGTGCTGGTAAAAGCCATGTTATCGGCCGGGTTGATCGGTGTATTTATTGCGGCGCATGCCACATTTGCGGCAGAGGTGGGTGGTTGTATGGCAGAAACCGGGTCGGGTGGTGGAATGGCAGCGGCTGCCCTGGTGGAAATGAAAGGCGGCACGGTAGAACAATCCATTGCTGCGGCTTCGCTGGCCTTGCAAAACTCACTGGGAATTATCTGCGATCCCATTGGCAACCGGGTAGAAGCGCCCTGCCTGGGACGAAATGTAATGGCGGCCACCAATGCGGTGTCCTGTGCCAATATGGCCCTGGCTGATTATGAAAAACTGGTACCACTGGATGAAGTGATCCAAACCATGAAAGCGGTAGGTGACCAGATACACCATACACTCCGCTGTACCAACCTTGGCGGACTGTCTGTAACCCCGGCCGCCAAAAAAATTGAAGCGATGCTGGAAGAGCAGCCGCAGCCATTTTTTAAGAGTTGTTAGTATATACAACTATAAGTCTAATGCATACATTAGGAATATTATTGGCCGGGCAATATTGCTACTATCATCGTCTGTTGCGTCGCACACTTGTACGTTCTGTTCGCTATTCAGCAGTAATTTAGCGGTATGGCGGATGTACACAGTAAAAAAGTAAGAATCTACAACATGAGCCGCATTCGCAGCGGCAATACCAAACCGGAAATGCTGGTTGATTTTTAATATTTGCCTTTGTCAGGAATGATATTTCTAACTCCCCCTATTGGATTTACAACATCATTGGCTCTTCTTGGAATTAGATGAATGTGGGTATGAAAAATTGTTTGACCAGCAACAACCCCAGAATTTACTCCAATATTAAAACCCTTTATGCTTTTATCTTTTGGAGAATCAATTGTTTTGCTTTTGTCAATTAATCTATGAGTACTGTTGATTTCAGGTTGTGTAATATCAAAATAATTATCAAAGTGTCTTTTTGGAATAATCAAGCAATGTCCCTTAGTAACAGGATATTTATCATTGATTAAAAAAGAAAGTTTATCCTCATCAACAACTCTATTCTTATCAATAGTGCAAAAAACACAATTATCATCTCTGTGCATAAAGATTTTTGATCGATCTCGTAAATCGGTACTATCTCTATTGCCTTTGCTTGAATTACATTTATAACATAGAGCTTGGTAATTACTTATATCATCTGAACCTCCTTTTGAAACTGGGTAAATATGATCTACCTCTAATCCAAAGCTGTCTGCAGATATGCCACAAAGTTCACACTTAAAGTGGGCTCTTTTAAGCACTTCGTACCGTACAGTGCCGGGAATAGCGTCTCTACTGATTTTTCTATGTTTCCAAATAGCATCACCTCTTTTTTTGATGTAATTATCAATTTTTCGTCACATAATTGGCTTAGTCTTTCAATTTGTTCATTGCTTAAACCGTCAAATCCCACCAAACTATATTTATTATTTTCCTTGTCCACAAGATTGCGATTACGTAATACCCGTCCAACCATTTTGTTAGTAATACTTTGATAATATTCAATCTGACTCGGATCAAATTGTAAAAGTTGCTCTGCAATTTCTTTATCTGTAGCAATCCCATTATTGCTAAGAAGTTTTTTTATCATTACAGGTTGATATATATGAGACATTCTCATTTTTTCAGATATAAACTCTGTTAATTGTGAATAATTCATTTTAGGAATTTTATTAAATGAAATTAATAATAAGTATATATCTCAAACTAAAAACAACATTGCAGAACAAAACCGTACATTTTTTATAAGGAAATGTATTTCTAACTATGTTTCAAAATATTAAGTTGCTTATTGAATTTTATCTCTCTTTTCCAAATTATGCCTAGCGCACAATAACTGAATGTTCTCAGCTTTAAGAGAAGTTCCGCCTTTTGAATACGGGAGTATGTGATCAAAAATGCAAATTATCTTTACTTCCACATTGAACACATTGACCTTTGTCCCTTTTCCATACTTCTAGTTTTACAGATGTTGGAATCATTCGGTTGTGATCGAGATCTTTTAGTTCGATAGCTCTTTTTTCCTTTTGATCAATTGTTTTGTCAGTCACATGTAATTTAAACTTAAAAACATTCCTGGTTTCTGATTTTTCGATCCATGAATCGACCAATTCAAAGACTCCGTTATATACCCATATACCATCTTTAATTTTCTCATAGACTTTTACTAATTCAGCAGCTTCTTTACCGTCTTTATATTTCATAGCGGCTTTAAAAAACTTGCCGTTTTCTGTAGGGGTGCCTTTTGGAGTATAATCTGGTTGGTCAACCGATTTTGGGTCTCGAGCCAAGTTTTTTGGTACATCATGTCCTTCATAAATCAAAATCTGTCCATCTTCTTCTACTCTATCTGCATAGGGTGCTCCCTTTCTAGTGGACATGAGTATAACAGTTGGCCCACCCTTTACTCTGAAATTCATTCCCTTTTGTAAGCTAATGCCTTCTTCCATACACATCTCAGCATGGGAAATAATATCACCAGGATAGATAGCCATTATTTTTTAAACTCTTACTGGTGAAGAAATTCGGTAAACGAAATTTCAAGAGCTTTGATTAGCCGTTCTGTAATTTCCAACGACACATTTCTTCTACCGGCTTCAACATCTGTTACGTAGGTTCTATCAACTTCAGCCTTTAAGGCTAATCCTTCTTGTGAGAGTTCTAATCTTTTTAACTGTCTGATCTGTTGGCCTACTTTTTTCCTTAATATTCATACCTGGAAGTTCCAACAATGTGGCTTTTAAGTCAACGGACTTTAAGAGTCATTATTTGTAGAATCAAATCATAATAGAAAGTTTGTAATGTTGACTTAGAAGAGAAATATGCTGTACGATTGTCGTAAAGCAATTCAAAATGTATATTATTAATAGATTGGAAATTCAGCCCCAATTTTTTGGGCTTGAATCTAATATTGTAATTTCATTTTTTCGGCAAGACTAAAACGACATTTTGCTTAATAATATGGCGAAAAAGAGATTTTATGTTGTCTGGAAAGGCAGACAAGTTGGGATTTTTGAAAACTGGGAAGAATGTAGTGCTCAAATACACGGCTTTGCAGGAGCGGTCTATAAATCTTTTAAGACAAGACAACTTGCCGAAGCAGCCTACAACAGTAATAGCAATGAATTTATCGGTAAAGATGTTTTTGAATCAGAATTAACAAAAGAGCAACTTAGTTAATTGGTGATCCAATTTTGGAAAGTATTTCTCAGTTGATGCTGCATGGAATACTTTTCCAGGCATAGTTGAATATCAAGGCGTAGATACTAAATCCGGAAAAGTTTTATTCAAAGCAGGACCATTTGAAGATGGTACAATCAACATTGCTGAGTTTTTAGGCATCGTTCATGCTCTTGCCTATTGCAAACAAAACGGATTGAATGTTCCAATCTATTCAGACAGCAGAAACGCAATTGGTTGGGTAAAGGATAAAGAAGCGAGAACTAACCATTCCAAAAGCGGAAAAAATGAAAACTATTTCAACTTATTGACCGTGCATTAAAATGGCTAAAACAAACGAATACCCTAATCAAATTTTAAATGGGAAACCAGAGCCTGGGGCGAAAATCCAGCAGACTTTGGAAGGAAATAATTTAATCTAAATTGCGTTACCTATAACTAAATGTATTTCCCGGTAATCTAATTTCAAGTAATGAATAAAACTAAAACGGATTTAAGCAACCTGAACGATAAGCAAGAGAAGCTGTTGTCAGTGAAGACAGCGCTTTTTTGGTTTTGTCTGGTGCTGGCTCAGGCAAAACAAAGACGCTTTTACAGAAACTAATTTACCTGATAGAAGAAAAAGGTGTAAGTCCAGTCAAATATTCTTGCAATTACATTTTACAAAGAATGCAACCAACGAAATGATTGACCGCTTAATAATTTCAGCGACCAGATCAAGGAATATGAGAAACACTTTTGACAAACGATTGAGCAAAGTAGACAAGGATAAAGAAAGGTTTTTCCAAATCAAAAAAATATAAATGGATTGATGGATTAACCGTCAGGACATTTCACAGCTTTTGTTACAGCATCCTCGGAATTATGGAGTAAATGAGTTTGACAACAAATTTAGAATTATTAGGATGAAAAGCGAGACGGAAGAAGATGAACTTTCAAGCATGTAGCCCCCGAAACAGTTTTGAAGTTATTCACAAACTTTTTGATTGAACAATGTGAAGGGACAGATTTTTGCTGCAACTCAAACGATATATATTGACTATATTATTGATAAAGTCCATTTAAAAAAGCTGAACTGAAGTTTTTGCCAAAGATGGTAAATATTTCACAACTCTTGATGGAACTAAAGTCCGTTCCAAATCGGAACAGTTTATAGCCGATTGGTTCTATCGCCACAGCATCAAGTATGCATATGAGCCGCGATTAAATGTAAGGACTTTTCATTTCGCCTCGACTTTACATTCCTGAAGCGAACCTTTACATTGAACACATTAGCGATAAAAGTTTTTCGACCAAAGACAAGGAAGAGCAATTTCAAAAAAGGGAATTTGCTTTTAGTAAAAGATTTGAAACATGACAAAGGATTCTGCTTTGTTCAATCATACTTTGGACAAAATTGTAAAGAATCGTTTGCCTGCCAATTATCATAAAAATGTTTCGCTAAACTTCAAAGAAGAGTTTAACGGCTACCATGAAGATGTCAAAGATTTTGTTCAACAAATCATGCGAATTACCGATATGATAAAAGTTGAAAACATCAGACTTGAAAAAAGTTTTGGAAGATGCGAGGAAAGATCAACACGAAAGGGTTAGAATTTTTATGAGTTAGCAATCCCAATCGTTAAAAATATATTCATTACTGCACCGACAAATCTTATCTTGATTTCAATGATTTGATTTCGCGAAGCACATCCCTATTTCAAAATCATACGGACATTGCAAATAAATACAAGAGTAAATATCAATACATTTAGTTGACGAATTTCAGGACGTAAAATAATTTGCAAGTTAGAGTTAATAAAACTCATGCTAACAGACCCAAACTCAAATTTTTGTGTTGGATGATTTGGCAAAGCATTTATGGTTTCAGAGGTTCTAATGTGAGTTATATCGTCGACTTTAAAAACTATTTTACCAAATCTAAAAGTTGTAAAGCTCAATTTTGAATTACCGTAGTACTCAAAACATTGTCGGCGCAAGTAACGAAGTAATCAAGCATAACAAATACAAAGTTGAAAAAGATATTCGGTCATCAAAGAAATCTGAACACAAAATTGTAGTGTATTCAGGAGCAGCGAAAAGAAAACTATTCAATTCTGTTTTAACAAAGTAAAGAGCTTTTAGATGACGGACTCACTAATGATGATATTCTATTTCTATTCCGAAGAAGCAAAATGTATACACATTACTTTTCCTTTTAAAAAGGAAGGCCTAAAAGTTCAATCAAAAACCATTCATGCAGCAAAAGGACTTGAAGCTAAAGTTGTTTTCATCATTGGTTTAACCGAGGGAAACGGAGGATTTCCTGATATTTGGCTGGAGGACAGAATTTTTCGTAATAAAAAGCAGAATCACGATTTGCTTATGGAAGAAGAACGACGTTTGTTTTATGTTGCAATAACAAGAGCAAAGACAAGCTGTTTTTAATAACAGAAAAAGGGTAATGAATCCTTTTTAAAAGAGATCCGACATCTTTACAGTTAAAACAAGTATACCGATAAAATCAGTTGTTGAAAAGTAATTACTTGTCCTAAGTGTTTTAGTCAGCTTGAAAACTCTTTGTTTTTTGCCCTTGACTGCATGCAAAATATTGGGTGAAAAAGCAGAGACCTATAATATTTGCCTTAGTTACTGTATATCTTAATAAGAAATCTTATCTAACATTCTTTTCTTCGGTAAACCTGTGTACAAACAAGCATACCACGGGTTAAGAAGAGTATGGATAGAGCATAAATAGTTTATACCAAAAGTATCACCTTCGTTCTAATCAAGAAGCTCTCCTAATTAATCTGAAAAGAATTACCGAACGTTGAAGCAGGACACAAATAGGCGATGATAGTAGCAATTGAAGCTGGCAATATAATTTTCCATAACATAAACCGTAATTCATCGCCCGGTTTGTTTTATCCTTGCTTGCTCTTATTGAATCAGTTTAGCTGGTACCTTTTTCTTTTTCCCCCACAAACAATTTCTCAACAATACCAGCAGCAATCCTCCCAACGATATGTTTCATATTTTCAGCAGTTCCAGGAAACCGCCGGCTTTTCCGTGGCGGTTCCGGCGCTTGCTGCTTCCTGTTTGGGCAATCAGTAAGCACTGTCTTTCGGGATGGCCATTAACCGTGCGCCGGATTGAAATTGTACCGTATCTGCGATGATGTAGGCATTTTTAAAAATCATTAAAATAAACTTTGCCCGCCGGAACAAGAACGGTGTTGTTGTCTTTCTTCAGCGTTACTTCCACTTCTCCTTCATACACGATGAGGCGGCTGCCGTCTTTATACTGTGCGAGAAAAGAAAACGGGTTCCTTTTTACCAGCTTTTCATTAAAGGGTTTTACTGTTTGTAGTTTTTTATTTGCTGTCACCCGGTTCAACATTGATGAGTAATTGTCCGTTTTCCAGTGTTACCGCCAAATGTTACCACTTCATTACCGCCGGTAATAAGGGCCTAAGTAATTTGGGAAGTATCATCAGTACCGTATTCTAATCGGGGCCAGATGAGTACAAGACCATTTTTTTCCGGTTATCATTTTGCTCCGGCGGCAGGTGTAGCTGTTCTGGTGATCTTATTTCCTGCTTGCTTGGTAAAACTTACATCTGTTGATAAGGCAGCAAGTTTATCTCGTGACCATGCTCTCCACACTGGGATGATAGAGCTCATGCCCGGACAGTGTGTTGTCTGGCTGCCCATTTTAGCTACTCTTTTTCCATTGAGCAGCACTGCATCACTGCTCTTCACCTGTTATGGAAAAAGCGTTAGCTCCGGACGTAGACGGCATGTCTTCTGTCGCCTTCGCAGGCAAATGGCAAACCATTGATAAGCACATTGGCATTACCGGTCATTACCGGGCCCAATACTTTAAACGGGCAGGCCATACCGCCATGTCCATCTGCCGGGCACATGGCATAACCGCTCACTCTTGCATAGCGGTTGGCATCCACGGTTATCACTTTATATTCCTCAGCTGTATTTTTTCCTTCATGTTCTGCGGTGAGTATGATCTTGTTTTCTCCCACACTGCTGAACACCGGGCGGGTTGGCCCTTTATCCGGTCTGGAAGCTGCCAGTTGCCACCCATTCTATTTTTCGGTGAGGTCTACTTCTTCATTGTCTTTGCCGGTTATTTTGAAAGTGGCGCCAAACACCAGCCTTTGTCAATACTTTGGCTTTCGCCCAAAAGGAAAAGCACCAGTACCCAGCTCACCGGGGCGCAACACAAAGGTCATCGTTGTTTCTTCTTTCCTATCATACCGCATACATAGAATGTGCCGGTTATCCTTCATCACCTTGTTTTTGTCCGCTTACTCCTGTAGTTACTCGCAGCTTCAGTAAAATCTTTTCCATCCTTCATGCCTGCAGTTGCCGGTCCTAGAAGACTTAATTCCGCTTGCCATCGAATGTGCCGGAGATGGGAAACCGTTGGGGTTGAGATATAGTCTTCTCTCGGTTCCCATCTGGGGACCAAACTTCAGGTTGGCTGTCAGCACAGCCGAGCCTCCGGCATCACCTTTCATGGTTAATTTGCCGGGGTAATAGGCGGCCTTATTATCGGGGCCTTTGGTATCAGTGTTACTGTTCCTTTATATTCTTGCTGAGAAAAGGTAAGAAGAGAAGAACTGTCAGCAGCAACAGTCCTGTTGCGAAGCGTCACATACTAAAAAAAAGGTTGGATATGAAACTTACATGGTGCCTGTTCCAATGAGATAATCATCTGCAGTGCTGATAATCGTTATTGAGGAAGGTATACAGGCAACGGGTGGTGGCGGTATCACTTTTGCCCATTCCACCCTGTTTGCCATTCACCCTTTTTCCATACTCGCCAACGGCCGGTAAAATTTTTTCCGTCTGCCGAAAGAATGAACCCACATCGCCGGTATCATTGGGTGGTTTAGAAGCCGGGAGCTTCCGACCAGGTACCGGTAAATTTATTCCCTGTTACAGTGCCTCCCATTTTTCCATTGTCATGTTCATGGGCACAGCTTACTTCATTTCCGTTCTGTACCATTGTCATCTTTTCCCACCAGCGTCTGCCAAACACCTGCCCAACTGTTCACAGGAATTTTTGCAGCGGTTCATTCGGGATGCTGAATGCAAACTGGGCTGCTCGCCCGTCCGCTCTCGTTTATCGCGTTACCTTCTTCCTGCGGGCAAAGCTAAC
>JADKAA010000030.1 GCA_016715465.1 Saprospiraceae bacterium | reverse complement strand
CGGGATAACCTTTCCAGGCTTTCAGCCATCCAGTACCAGTTTTCCATTTTTCCCTCGGCCAGTATTTTTATAAAAAATGCCAGGATATTTTTTTTGCCATAGGCGGCACCTTTACTTAAGATCATACGGGTTGAATCAATGGGGCATACAGGCTTACATAACCTTCAATATCTCCTTTACTCCAGTATTCTTCTTCTAATCTTAAAACAGCGAGAATCTTTTTGACATCTTTTGATTGGGCGAAGGTTGTTGTTACAAAACTGATAAGGCTTAACAATAAAAATATGAATATCCTGCAATAAGATTTTTGATGATGTGTCTGCATACGGCTGATTTTTGTAAGCTCAAATTATCCAAAAAACAGTTAGTAAAGTTACCGCTCATCAATTCCTGTTCTTAGCCAGTATCCAGTAAACAAACTATCAGCAATATTTCGAATGATAATGGTAGAGAAGAATTCTATTGCAGTAGCCACGCTATGGCCTATCCAACACTGCATCCTGCTTTGCACTGATATCTTTTGCTGAAATAGCAACTTCAATATCGGGCCTGATCCCATTGAAATCTTTTTCATCACCATTAGCCCTGGTAAACATTTTAAATGCCCCTTGCGCCACAATATGAGTATGTGGCAACATAAAAGAAAAAATTTCACCATAATCATTGGCTGGCTCAGCAGTGCTTTCACCGACCAGGGTGGCCAATTGAAAATCTTTAATTGCATTGGTCAGCATGTTGGCACTGCTGAAAGTTCCGGTTCCAATTAGTACCGCTACTTTACCATTATAGCGAAGCGGATTAACGGCAGGTGCAGTTAATTTAGTGACTTTATACTCATATATTTTCCCGTTTTCCCAGTCTTTGAAAGGATCGGTAGCTCGATGCATCGTAGCCCAGGCTTTGCTGTGCTTACTGATACGCATCTTCATGCCACCGGCATTGCGATAGGGTTTGGAACTAATATAGCTGATCAATGTATCTCCAAGACCACTGTCGCCACCACCATTTTTTCGCAGGTCAATAATAACACCTGCAGCCCGGCGGAGCCTGATCTCCGAAAAGGAGCGCCGGAGAAAAACTGCAAAGAATCCCGGAGAGATCCTTTCATACTATTGAATTCAATCAGTGCAATATTACCGGGAAGGAATTGCAGTGAAAGGGCAATGGTGGTTTCATTTCCGATAGTATTACTTTGGTTATACTATCAGCCTGTTCTTGCTGTACCCGGTGGCATTGAAAACAATGGTATCGTTATTTACAACGGCTTTAATTCTAAACGGACTAGTAATCCCATCCATATAAAGCAGCTTACGGATAGCATTTTTTACCATCAGCTTTTTCACGGTTCCAGTCCGCCGTAGAATGTTGAATAACGTTTATATAATTGATTTACCGGGATCTCATTGATTGAAACGATACGACTGAACGCCGGCAGCTTATTTTCCGGGCTCAGATCCCTTTGTACCAGGAAACTCCCGTTGTCTATATCCTGAACTAAGTAAGGGAACCGAATGCAATGATTGAGGAATAAACTATCAATAACAGCATTGCTGGCAAAACCTAAATGCCCTTCATCCAGGATCCAATTAGACGGCTAATGGCAAACTTGCCTGGAAATGACTGATACTGTCCGGAAGTGTTTGCAATATTTCTTGTTGCAATTTTAAAAGGGCATCCCTGCTGATAGCATGATAAGGATTTACATGACTTTCTTCCATTACCGTTTGCCAGTACTGCATATCTTTTCCAGGAAAACTTTGGGAATTTTGGCATTGGCAAATCCAGCCGTATCGTTGGAAAATATAAAATGCTTTTTTTTGGGCCAGGGCAGAAACCGCAAGATGGATGAACAAGAAAAACTGGATGAGCCTGTTCAGAAAAGATTTTAGTACCTGCATAGTGAAGCTGGCATTTATTTACTGCAAATATTAAAAAAATAATTAAATACAGGTGGTGAAGAAGGGAAATATATTACTAATGAAATCCGGTATTCTTTACAATAGCGTAAATAGTATTTAGTTGCTGAAGTTGTTGCAGGAGACTTTAAGAAGCCATGCCGGGATCAAAACAAAACCACAGCAAATCCTTTTTACGAAATCTGCCAAAATGGAAAGTGAATTTCACTTCTTATTCATTAACCCTTTACAAAACCCACAATAGCCATCAGCACCCCTCCACCAACACCACCTGCGGCTACACTGCTGACAATACTGTTAATATCCATACCACCACCCTCTGCAACGCCACCCAAACCGAGCATGCCCAGCAATTGCCCGCCAAGGCCCTCCACCAAGGATACCAACAATAGAATTACCAATATTTCCCAATGATAATTTGGGTATCAATTTACCGGCAACATTACCTCCGACTGCACCGGAAGCTAACTGAATGAGTAAAGGAAGTATATCCATAATAATTGTTTTGGTTAAAATTAAACAGAAGATACAACTATTTATCCAGTGTATTTTAAATTAATTTTATTCTAGTCAACTACCTGACTTAAACGGCACAGGCTTTAAGGGCTACTCAAGATACCATGGTTTTCCGTTTTATTAAAAGGATGCATAATGCTAGACCGGAACAAAATTCCTTAATAGTTGGCCTGAAGTAGTGGATCCGTAAGCAGGATTCAAAATTTTTTGAAAGACACCGGGGGCGGGCGGGGGGGGGGGGGGGCGGGGGGGGGGGGGGGGGGGGTCCTATCATAAGCCTGGCTATAGAAACTAACCTGAAATTGATTTACTGAAATATTAGTTACATCCCTGGTCATCTGCTGTCGGTCCATACATTCCCGGCAGTGGAATATTTAATAACCGAGATAAACGGTCAATTGCCCGCGGTGATGATAAAGATGATTCAGGCACCAGGTGCGTACTACCTCAGCTTTGGGTAAAGTAAAAAATATCATTTCACCCTGCCGCATTGTCAGGGTTTGGCAAACTCTTCATCTGGTGTATGATTTAAAATTATTTCCGCTTTTGCCACCAGTTCATCATGCCAGGCAACAATATCTTCTGTTGAATGATACTCTTTTGGAGTACCCGCATCTTTTGCAAAATCCAGTTCATCATGAACCAGGCACTCTTTCCACCAACCATTTATCTCAGCTACATGGCTGGCCAGACGTTTTAGGGTCATTGACTTTTCGTGTGGCTTAAAGTCTGCCTTATCAAAAGGCACAACTGCTAATAACCTGCGGGTATTGGCAGCTTCCTGCTGCAATTCTGACCAAAATTTTTTACCGATTGACATAACGTTCTTTTTTGTGGTACATAAATATATTAATTCTTTCAGCACTGTAATCATGATTTTTCTAATTATTCGCAGGTACAAACAAAATCAATCTAACAACGGCTACAGGTTTAAAAAGAAGAATGTAGTCAAGTCATTATGTATATAATATAAATTTACTACTTTTCAACCTTTCAGTTTCAACGTTGAAAGGGTTCCGGCAAATTTAATTTAGCGATGGAAAGTGTTAATTAAATAACCGATCTGCTAAGCTGGACAAGTAAATGGGAGTTTATGAACAATTCATTGACTGTTGATACTAATAAAAACTACGTAGAGGCAGGTTGCGGTGAACCGATCATCCTTTTATATGGTTTATTTGGGTCTGTTAAAACTTTGAACCCCTCATTAACCACCTGAAACAATCTTACCGGGTCATTGTTCCGGTTTTCCCCTTTTTTGAAAAAGGAATGTCCATCAGTATTTTTTCACTCACTGAATTCCTGGATGAGCTAACAACAGAATTGTCGCTGGACCAATTCCATTTACTGGGCAATTCTATGGGCGGTCATATTGCCCTTTTATACGCATTGAATCATCCTGAAAAAATTACTTCTTTAATTCTCAGTGGAAGTTCCGGCTTGTATGAAAGTGGAATGGGTGATACGTTTCCCAAAAAGAAGTGATTACAACTATATTAAAACAAAAACAGAACTTACTTTTTTTCGATCCGAAAATTGCCTCCAAAGAATTAGTGGATGAAATATTTGCTGTAGTTAACAGCCGGAAGGTCATCCAGATATTATCGCTGGCCAAATCCACTATCCACCATAACCTGGAAAAAGAACTACTGAACATAAAAACAGATTGCTGCCTGATCTGGGGAAAAAATGACAAGAGTAACTCCTCCTGAAGTGGCTATAAAGTTCAAAAAGCTGATCCCACATTCAAAATTGTACTGGATCGATCAATGCGGACATGTGCCAATGCTGGAAACACCTGCCGCATTTAATACTGTCCTGGACGAATTTCTCCTTTCGCTGCGAAAATGAATTCAGCTCGTTTTACTTTATTTTGTAATCCGAGATTATGAAATTGGTACCGACAGGAGGCGCTATTAATAGTCCTTGCCCTTACCCTGAAAATTCATTCCTGAAGCTTCAGGTCAATAATATACTAATACATATTATTGGACTAGATCTTAATCGAAGAGATTTTTCTACCCAATACAGGGTATTCAGCAGTTATTCCATTTTTTTTATATTTATTCAAGTAAATAATTAAAGTAAAAAACAATGGTGAAACTCATTCAAAATATATTTTATGACTCGTAAATACATGCCAGCTTTGACCGGTGCCGGTATCAAACTCTTTAAAAGTGTTTGTATCACTTCATATCTATTTTGTGCAACAGTGCTGAATGCTCAGGAACATTATACTATCAATTGGGATTCAGCTCCGTTAAACCAGTTCCGTTTGCCTATAGAAGCAACCATTTAAACCTGAAAGGGAAAGTAAAGACCTTGCTCGAGATCAACCAATGGAAAGATACAATTACCAGAAGATTTGATGCAGCAGGATTTATAAAATCAGTATCCACATCCGGTCCTGAAAACATGTTTCCCGGCACCACTTCTTATACATATAAATTCCCCGAGGCATATCTTACCACTGTGTGGGAAACTGATATGGAAGAGATCGTATACAGGTATAGATTCAATAAGCAGAAGCAAATAATTGAATCAGGAATCATTACCAATCTTAAAGTTGAAAACCGGTTAAATATGGGTACGACCCATCCGGAAGACTTGCCTATGACTCCTCAGCCTTACCCAAAATCTATACCTACAATAAAGAAGGACAATTGACCGGCTTGCAAGAGAATGGCCTTTTTGGTGTAAAGATCAATAGCAGCTATACCTACAAAAAGAAAACGAGAACCTGCTCATCAGTATTCTCGTTAAGAGAGTGGATGGAAGCTATGCTACAACTACTGAAACTACAGAAACCTATAACCCACAAAGAGAATTGATAAATGTAGTGGGCAAAAGAAAAAAAGTGTTCTATTACCAGTTTGATACCATGGGGAACTGGGTCAAAAGGACAAGTGACCTTTTCCAATAATGCACAAACAAACACTGTGGAAACTAAACGAATAATTGAATATTATTAGTTATAGCCAAAAATACCCGGGTTACAAGTGGTGTAGCCCGGTATAGATCCCTCATCAAAACAGCAACTGGTAACAGATTAAACATTTCCTGCATACTGATTATCACTGCCTGTTATAAAAATTCATTGATAGCAGCCTTTACTTAACCGGTATAGAAGGCCTCACTTCTATCTTACTGGGTAAGGTCCGGGCATTCATTTGCAACAGGTCAGTCACTAGCTGGCCAATATCTTCTGGTTGTATCTTCGAGGCATCGGCTGCGGAAGGAATATGGTTACCAAACTGAGTGGCCACAGAACCGGGCATAATAGTCGTTACTTTTATCCCATACTTACGCAGATCCAGCATGATCGCCTGGGTAAATCCAACCAATCCGAACTTACTGGCATTATAAGCAGCCCCGTTTTCAAAAAAATTGGCTCCGGCCAGGCTGGCTATAGTGATTATATATCCTTTTGATTGCTTTAAAGCAGGAAGGCTGGCTTTTACGCTATGGAAAACACCTGTCAGGTTCGTATCAATAGTTTCATTCCATTCCGCTTCAGATAAGTTTTCGATTGAATCAAAATGACCTACCCCGGCATTGGCAATCAACACATCCAGTTGGCCGAATTGACCGATGGTTGCCGCAATAGCCTTTGCTTCATCTGCAAGGGAACTTACATTGGATTTTAATGCCAGTACTTTTGCAGGGTCAGTACTCAATGTGGCAGCGGCCTCTTTTGCAGCTTCTAAGTTCCGGCTGGTGATAGCCACTCTCATTCCCCGGGCCAGCATTGCTTTGGCAACTCCATAACCTATGCCTTTACTGCCCCCGGTGATGTAGGCCACTTTGTCTTTTAAGTTATTCTTCATTATTGTATGGTATTAAAACATTATACTAATCACTTCTTTTCTAATTAGCAGAAATGAATACTCTAGCCGCTCCTGTTAGCCACGAATGATAACATCAAAAACTACTATAAACTTAACTTTTAACAATCAACCACGGATAATTGTTTCAGCAGCTTCTTTATCTTTTTCAAATATTCTAAGCTCTGCCCCTCCTACCGGGTCTAAACCCAGTACATTTTCATCATTCAGAAAAGAATCAATACCATTTTCTTTCAGTTTGTCCTGGATCATTTTAGCTTCCAGCATATCTGTATAGGTATGCAGAACGATTGTTTTGTCTTGTGTCATTACAAAGAATTTATCTTGAATTAAATATTTACAATTATTGTTAACCAGTCTCAATTACAAAAAATGTTGAAAAAAATTAAATGAACAGAATGTCAACAGCATTTCAGCTATTTCCCGTGGTTGATGCAGACGATCACCAGGATTGTAACAGGCAATAGCGACATCTATCATTTTACAGGGTCATAGTATTTTAACGCCTGGGGCATATATCCATTAATTTTTTCCATTCTTGTTTGATCAGATGGGTGAGTACTTAAAAATTCAGGTGGCTTTGCGCCCCCGGCTGCTGACATTCTTTCCCAGAAAGGAATGGCTTCCTGTGGATTGTAACCACCCATGGCAGCAAAGTATAGCCCGTATTTATCTGCTTCTGACTCTTCTTTACGGGAGAAAGGCAATATAGCACCAACGGTGCTGCCAATTCCATAAGCAGTCATAAAAAGATTCTGTGTTTCTGCAGGTTTATTAGCAACAGCTACTTGCAATGCAATCCCTCCTAATTGTTGCAATAAGGCCTGGCTCATTCTTTCACTACCATGTTGTGCAACGGCATGGGCAATTTCGTGGCCCATAACAATAGCTAATCCTGCTTCGTTTTGAGTGAGAGGCAGCAATCCGGTATAAACAACCACTTTACCGCCGGGCATACACCATGCATTGGCTTCTTTATTATCTACCAGGTTAAACTCCCACTGGTAACCTTCTAATACAGCAGAATATCCTTTTTTATCGTAAAATGAGGTGATAGCAGCAGAAATACGGGACCCAACACGACGCACCATTTCAGCATCCCTGTTGTTGCTGGAATTTATTACATTATTATTATTCAAAAAGGTCTGGTACTCCTGCGTGGCAAGGTTTTGTAATTCCGTTTCCGATACCAAATCTAATTGCTTGCGGCCTGTTACAAGATTTTTTGTACAGCTGATGAAAAAGGAAGCAGACAAAAGGAAGAAAAATATCTTTTTCATTACTAATAGATTACAATTATGTAAAAAGTATTAAATGCCGTTGTTAAGGTAGCATTATCACAGTACTATAAAAATGACGGGGAGTAGATAATCCAATGATTTTGCTCAAGACAGGGAATTTATTTTCCACGATGATTGCTGCTCTTAAAAAAAGTAGTGACCTCACCAGTCTATATTCATCAGTAAAAGTCTGGTGAACGTTATAAAAGGGAAGTTGGCAAAATATTAGCAAATTGATTTTACTTACTGCCGGTTTACGATCCCAGGGCGGGAAAATATTTAAATTGTTGAAGTATTCTCCCATATGCAAAAACAGACATTTCGTATGTAAAAGTCATTGCATTTTACTTTCCGGCCTCCTTCCTGTATACTGACCAAAAAAATTTCACTGCTTCCAGCACTTCCTCTTCCGACTTGTTCTGGGTATTGGTCAGTGGTATTTTTCGCCGGAATCCTTCCGGGGAACCATCCTTTGTAAATTCCACAACAAGTATAAAATTATCAACGATGTTGAAAATACCTGTCTTTTCTTTCTGGGTGATAAAGGCATTAAGAAGAGTTGACCAACCGGTTACCAGTTGTTCATCCTTGTAGATACCTGTTTTATTGACCCGTATATAAACCCTTCTACTGTGTGCCCTTCGAAAGCAATAAATTGCCGGTACCAGGGCAAATGCAAAAACAAAACTCTGGTAATCGATGTTTATAAAATGGCGTTTTACTGCATCAATCAAGCCATAGAGAAAAATGGCCATAAAAAAGGCTGTCATTATATAATTCAGCACTTTCTCCTCGCCTACAATAAACTCACTTTCTTTTGTTAACGGAATTTTCGCCATTACTTGTAATTATTTATGCTGCTGTCAACCCAATAGAGCAGGCGGGTGAATGTACTATTTCTTTTGTTTTGTAGCCGGGCTGTCCTTTTTATGTGTTAATAACCGGGGGAAGATTATGAAGATGCTAACATCTTTGCTGCTTAACTTGCATTTTGAATCTTCCGGAGAACAACATGGTTTTAAAATAAATGGTTTTATGAAAATTGGGATTTTATTTTTACTGCTAGTAACTACCGTTACCACCAATGCGCAATCTCTGAAAGATGCTCTTTATGGCGGTAAACTGAAAACAGATTCAGGCACTGTGATCAAAAAAGGTGATGACCTGAGTTCAAAAATTGATACCAGTACAAAGAAACCGGTTGAACCGGTGAAAACTAAGCCATTGACGGTAGCCAGGGATTCCTCCATAACTAACATTACTGTTGCGACTGATGCTGCAGCCATTGTCGACAACAAGACGGATAAAACTACCGCAGTGAAAGACAATAATAAGACCTGGAAAGAATTTATGGACACTGTTATCAGCACTTTGAAACAGGAAGTGATGACCTCCAAAAAGATCAAAAAGGGAGATTATTATGTGATGGTTGACTACGAAATTGGCCTTGATGGACAGGTAACGGTAACCAATGTATTTCCTTCACCGGAAAACAAGTATATCCAGGAACAAGTTAAAGAAAGGCTAAGCATTGATACGCCGCGGCTGAATCCTGTATTAACTGGAAATGGGAAACCACGTAAAGTGGTAAAAAGAACCAATTTCACAATAACGAAAGATTGATACTATTTTTTTTTCCTATTAACAACGGGATATACAACGACATGTCCCGTTGCTGACCTTTAAACAAATTCCATTATCATGCTTTATTCAACGCCTCTCTCACTTTGGGGGCGATTTTAGTTCCGTATATCTCGATAGATTTCAGGAGCGAAGCATGTGAAGGCCCGCCTACATCCATGTGTGCAGAAAAACGGGTGAGACCAAACAGCTCCTGCAGTTGTAAGATTTTATCAATCGCTTCATTTGCATCACCAATAATTAAATGCCCGTTCTTCGCTCTTCCCATGTCATATTGTTGTTGTTGGTAAGGTGGCCATCCGCGGCTGCTGCCTACCCTGTCCATCTGCGAGGAGTAGACAGGATAATATTCATCAGCTGTTTTTTGACTATCATCGCCAAAAAATGCATGCATGTGCACACCCACCTGGAACTTATCTAAAGGATGTTCAAAATGATTGTACACTTTCTTATAATACTCAAACAATGGTTTAAACTGTGCCGGGTTACCGCCAATAATGGCAAAGATCACTGGCAAGCCAAACTTACCGGCTCTTAATACAGATTCCGGTGTGCCGCCAACCGCTACCCATATATTCAGGTGATCGTTCACAGCACGGGGCAATACCTGTTGATTTTTTAATGCAGCCCTGTGTTTTCCTTTCCAGGTAACAGGATTTTCTTTATTTATTTTCAGCAGCAGTTCCAGTTTTTCTTCAAACAATTCATCATAGTCTTCCAGCTTATAGCCAAACAGAGGGTACGACTCAATAAAACTGCCGCGACCAGCCATCAGTTCTGCCCTGCCATTAGCGAGCAGATCAATCGTGGCAAAACTTTGATACAACTTTACAGGGTCAGCTGAACTTAAAACAGACACCGCACTGCCGAGTTTTATATTTTTCGTGACAGAGGCTGCAGCAGCTAAAATGATCTCTGGAGCAGATACTGCATAGTCAGGCCGGTGATGCTCACCAATGCCAAAGAAATCGAGTCCCACTTCATCCATCAGTTTTATTTCTTCGATGAGTTCCTGCAGCCGTTGACCGGGAGCCTGTGGTTTTCCATCCTTATCATAATGGTTATCGCCAAACATGCCGATGCCTAATTCCATACTGTACTATTTGAAGACGAAGATACAAGCTGTAACAATCCTGCACTAATCGGAATGCTGTGCAGATTGTTTTTACTGGGGCAGGCCCGCTTAAACGCAATACCAGTAATTACATCAGAAGGCTTTGATGCTATTATAATAACTGCAGCCCGTAATGACCTATCGTGGTAAATAAACTGCAGCGGATCAGTACACCCAGGCAACACCAGACCAATAGTTGTTTAATATTCACATTTAACCCCGTTCCCACCGCAATACTTATGGGTGCCCCCACCGTAATGGTACCTAAAACACCCAGGCCTATGATTCCGTATTTGTTCCAAAGCTTTGTTATGACCGGGTGTTTTTTTTTCCTCGCTTTTTGTAGGCTTCTTTTTATGAAAGAAGGCCCTGATCTTATCACCAAAAAAAGCAGACACCACTGCACCTGCCAGGCCCCCGGTAAGACTGGCCAAAAAGATCAGCACGGATGAAAGACCAAACGCAAATCCGGCGGGGATCGCTGCATATATTTCAAAAGTAGCCAGGCCGGCTACTGTCAGTATTTTTAAAAACATAGATACGGTATAGATAGTTGTTTGTGCTCAAAGCGGTAAAATTAACTGAAAACAGCCTGATAAAAGTAAAACCGGTTGTTAAATTGTGCTTTTAATAATAACGAATAAAATAAATGAAAGGAATACCCTCCGAACGGTAGTTCCGGTACATAGCTTCCTCTTATATTTACAGCTATAACCCGGTATATGGTCAAAATATTTTACACTTCCTTATTCTTTTTAGTGAATGGTTTGATAACAGTTGCACAGCCAGTAACCCATGTTAAAAAAAATATTATTCCTGATACTTTCTGTGATAGTCTGCGGCTAATTCTTATCAACAGCAAAGATGGATTTATTGCTTACCGGTATAATGAAAAACAAGGATCAGTAAGCATCGGTTATAATACAACGCTGCCTTCATTAGGTTTTGAAAGAAAATTTGTACAAACGGGAAATGTTACTCCTTTTAAAATGCCCGCTTCTTCTGCTCTTCCTTATTTTATTGCTACTTCAGTTTTTAGTGATCTATCAGCAGCAAACCAGTTTTTCAGTACCATAAAAAATAAAACAAAGAGCTGTCTAAAGCCGGTGGCACAAGATTCTGCGATCAAAGCCGGTTATACCCGTTACACCAGTTTCCAGGTAAGCAAGGCAATGCCGGATAGTTTTGTAACGATTGAATTGATCATGTTAACTGATCCAAAAAGCTACACGGTTATTTTCCGGTTATTTCATAGTAAAGCCATCCACCAAAAAGGAATTATGAGAAATCCACCAGTAGCTGTAAACACCAATAAAAATCATTACAATTCTATTTTACCATTAATGCTGGCGCTTATTGAATACTCACCAACTAATTTTACCTCAATACGTGGCAATTTGTTGCAAAATGAAAAATGGAAGCCTACTTATACCAGTATCGTAAGTTTCAGCAACTTTTCTTTCCCAAAAATTGAATATGTTACTAATAACTTGTGGAACCAGTACACTACTAATCTCTTTATTAAAGACCTGGAAACTGCAACACGCCGCTATAATGAATTGGCTGCAGAAATTGAACAATGTAAGACCTCTATCTCCTTTCAACGATATGACAATATCTATAGTAAGGCTACAGATAAATGGTGGTACTATGAACACCATCGGAGTGATACAGAAGGTAGCCGTTATAAAAACACGGTGAACTTAACATTGAAAAAATTTGAATACGGGGAAGGTTACTACATCACCTTTGAATTTAGAAAGTCATCAGGAAATTAGTTTAGTCCAACAAATAAAATAAACGGGAAGAGTATTTTTGTACTAAGGCCGGAATCTCGGTCATAGCATATTCTGATTTGTAGCAGTTCAGCAAATAAGCTGCATCAAATATTGCCGGCTTGCCCTTGTTAGCCTGTATGGATTTTTAAATCTCAGGTAAAAAGCAGAAGTAATTATCCGGTGGGGTGATGAAGCCTTTCACCAACAATATAGCAGCCCCATCATTCCAGAACTTATATGGCACACTGGCTTTTACCAGTACTGAATCACCCGGGCCGGCATACAACACTGGTTTGCTGGCCAACTGGCAAGCCATCCTGCCGGAAACTACTATAAGGCCTTCTCTATTGCCGGGTTGCAGTCTCCACGCAATACTCAAGTACTTTTAAATTCCGATGTGTGGAGCGACATCGGGGCTTTTACTTACGGACACGAACCATGGCGAAGCTATTTTTTCTTTAGTGGCCTGAAGCCAATACCTGTATCTGCCTGGCAAAATCAATCAGCCTGCACGGGCAGTCCCGCTTCTTTCCATGCCTTGATGCCACCATCCAAATGACAGACATCAGTATAGCCCATTTGCTTCAGTGTAAGGGCAGCAAGGGCTGACCGGCCACCGGAAGCGCATTGCAGTATCAGTTTTTTGCTGCGGTCAAACTCAGGTTTGTGATAAGGCGTGGTTTCATCCGCATAGAATTCAAGCATGCCTCTTGGTGCAAGAATAGAACCGTCAATGCGGCCATTCACTTTTAATTCTTCTGCTTCGCGGATGTCAATAAGGGTGGCATTGCCTTTTGCTAATTCTTCTTTCACCTCTGCCGGTGTTAAATTGTCTATTTGACTTTTAGCCTCTTTAACGAGGTCTGCTGCAGATTTAGCCATAGTAGTTGGTTTAATGTTTCAAATGAAAGTTAAAGAATTTTACGACTTTTAAGAAACCATTATGTGCTTAGTTGTTAACAAAGCACAACCGGGGTTTATGATTTATTGAAAGTGTCAATAAATCGCTGAAGCCACTCAGTGGCTTTTTGTTTCAACAACTCATTTACCCAAACTGTTAGTTCCGGAATTGGCGTAGTCAGTATGAAACTTTCTGACACAGAGACCACTTCTATATACTTTGGGAAGTTGGGGATAGTGTCTTCCCCATTATCTATCCACAATACAATCCTTTGACGCTTGCATAAAAACTGTGCCACCGTTCCGTTCGGGAACACATGTATGTGCTTTATTGGCCAACAAGGGTAGGCTATTGTAAGCTCCCCCGAAAGTAAGAAAAGACCGTGAAAGAAGAGGAGACTGCGGATTTGCTCAATAGAATTACAGAACCCTGAACGGAGCGTCGCAAGTAAAGCTGATAGTAGTAATGCAGGTGAGTAATTAAGCCCCCCAAATCCCGCCTTCGGACGGGATAGGCTCTCACAAAGAGGGGCTTAAAGTCGTTTAAAGGAATAGGTGCCAGTTTGTTTCGCAGAGGTTGAATTTAGGCTGCTTCCCTATCCTTATTTCTTTCTACAAACAAGTCATAATATACCTGAACCCTCATCCAGTATTCCGCAGAAATATCTAAATGCTTTTGTAGTTTAATGGCAGTGGCCGCACTTACATGCCTTTTACCATGTAATAACTCGCTGAAATGCCCGGCTTTCATTCCAAGTAATTCTGCAAATTCTGTTTTCTTAATATTCCTGGCCGCTAATTCCACTTGCAAGATTTCCCCGGGATGTAATGTTACATCTGTAAAAATTTCTTTGCCACGGGAATTAACTACTTTGTAGGTAGACATAATATTTATACGATTTGTGTTTGTGTGTTTCTATGATTATGGCAGGAAACCCATATTGATTAACTGCCATAACCGTTCATTCTAATTCTTACTATTGATAATGATTTGTCAAATCTTCTATTATCAATACATCTGTTACTACCACTGCGTTCTTCTCAATGCTTAAAATCAACCTGTATTGCAGGTCAACTCTTACAGAATAGTAACCCTTAAAATCTCCTTTCAAGGCTTCAAAATTCAATCCTCTAAATTTTTTCAGTTCTTTTATGCTATCAGCATTCTGAAGCATTAAAACTGTCTTTTTGTACTTCAGGGTCACATCCTGGCTATACTTTGGCTTACCTGTCACTTGCTTGCCTTCAAATATTCTTTGGAGGTAAGCATTGTTGAATTCAATGATCATTGAGTCATCTTTAAAAAATTAAATTCTTACTGCATTTTTAAATGCATCCAATTAATACAAAGAACTATATTTCCCAAAATTAGGGAAATGGTTCTATTTACCAAAAAAAGGGAATAATTTTATTTTACTTTAACCTCTTTTTAAAATCCAAATCGTTTGCCTGTAAAATTTCTTCTGCAATATCATAACCTGCGTCCGCATGCCGTATCACTCCCATACCAGGATCGTTTCTTAGAACCCTTTTCAATCTTGCTTCCGCATCATCCGTTCCATCTGCAACGATCACCATTCCGGCATGTATGCTATAGCCCATGCCTACACCACCACCATGGTGCAATGAAACCCAACTGGCACCGCCGGCTGTATTTACCAGTGCATTTAAGATGGGCCAGTCGGCCACGGCATCACTGCCATCCAGCATGGCTTCTGTTTCCCGGTTGGGAGAGGCCACAGATCCGGTATCCAAATGGTCACGGCCGATAACGATCGGCGCTTTTACTTTTCCTGTCCTCACCAGTTCATTAAAAGCAAGACCTGCTTTTTCTCTTTCGCCTTGTCCTAACCAGCAGATACGGGCGGGCAATCCCTGGAAGGCAATTTTTTCTTTGGCCATCTGCATCCAGCGGAGCATGCCTTTATTCTCCGGGAACATATTCATGATCACTTCATCTGTAACTGCAATATCATTCGGGTCGCCACTCAGTGCCGCCCAGCGGAAAGGTCCTTTGCCCTCACAAAATAAGGGTCGTATGTAGGCGGGAACAAAGCCGGGGAAATCGAAACACCTGCCCAATGCCAAATGCTGAACGCTGAAAGCATTATGCGTTAAGCTTTCAGCATTATGCTTTAATCTTTCAGCATGCTGCTTTTCAAATTCTTCCGCTCTTGCACGGATATTATTTCCATAATCAAAAGTGATGGCTCCCTTATCCATCAGTTGCAGCATCAACTGCACATGCAGGTGCATACTCTCGTAACTGCGGCGTATATACTCTTCCGGGTTTTCCTGTCTTAATACATTAGCCTGTGCATTGCTGAGTGTATGTGGTACGTAACCGATCAGCGGGTCGTGAGCACTGGTCTGGTCGGTCAATGTATCGGGAATGATATCTCTTTGTATCAGCCGATCGAGCAGGTCAACCGCATTGCACAATACCCCAATACTTTTGGCCTCGCCTTCGCGGCGGTAATGTGTGGCAGCGTTAATGGCATCATCAATACTGGTATGTTTTTCATCGAGGTATTTTGTTTCAATGCGTTTGTCAATCCGCCATTCTTCTACTTCGGCGATGAGTGCTACCCCTTCATTCATGGTGATGGCCAATGGCTGTGCGCCACCCATGCCGCCGAGACCGGCCGTTACGTTCAACGTACCCTTTAAACTACCGTTGAAATGCTTGTCGGCAATAGCTGAATAAGTTTCATAAGTACCCTGCACTATCCCCTGGGAACCAATGTATATCCAACTTCCGGCAGTCATCTGTCCGTACATCATCAGGCCTTTTTTTTCCAGCTCATCAAAATGTTTCCAGTTGGCCCAGTTAGGTACCAGCTGGCTGTTACTGATGAGCACCCGGGGAGCATCTTTATGTGTTTTTAAGATACCCACCGGTTTGCCGGATTGAATAAGTAAAGACTCATCGTTCTCCACTATCTTCAGTGCTGCGATGATATGATCCAGTGCTTCAAAATTGCGGGCCGCTTTTCCCCTGCCACCATATACAATAAGATCATCGGGGCGTTCGGCCACTTCAGGATCGAGGTTATTGAGTAACATGCGAAGGGCAGCTTCCTGTATCCAGCCCTTGCAGCTCAGTTTCGTACCGGTTGGGGTTTTATACTTGATAGCGTCGTAGCGTTTGGTGAGTGTATTCATGCTGTATTATGTTGAATGTTGAATTATAAATGTTGAATGCAGACCAGGTTATATCATTTATAATACAACATTCAACATTCTTTATATGACGCTGCAAAAGTCGTTATTCTCTTTCAAAATAAATATCTTCACCGCGATAAACCTTAACTAACATGAGTATTCACATCAGTGCCCAAAAAGGAGAGATTGCTAAAACAGTACTGCTGGCCGGGGATCCGCTGCGGGCCAAATATATTGCCGATAATTATTTACAGGATGTACTACTGGTAAGCCAGACCCGGAATGCTTTTTACTATACCGGCACTTACAAAGGAAAACCGGTTACTGTAGGCGCCAGTGGCATGGGCTGCCCTTCCATCGGCATTTATTCCTACGAACTGTTCACCGAGTATGAAGTGGATACGATCATCCGCATTGGCACCTGCGGTGCTTATACCACTAAACTGAAATTGTTTGACCTGGTGAATGTGGACTATGCCGCCAGCGAATCCACCTTTGCCAAATATGCCTGGGGCATCAAAGACAGCTGTATCCGGCACCAGGGAAAAGCGTTTAAAACCATTAAGAAGACAGCGACAGAATTAAACATAGCCCTGAAGAATTGCAATATTCACTCCAGCGATATTTTTTACCGCAAAGACAGCAAGACACCAAAAGTGGCCACCGCCAATAAATGCCTGGCAGTGGAAATGGAAGCCTTCTCTTTATTTGCCAATGCCCTTCACCTGGGAAAGACAGCCGCTACCCTGCTAACAGTTTCAGATATTATTCCCACGCATGAAAGAATTACGGCTGATCAGCGGGAAACTGCCTTGCAGCCGATGATGGTGCTGGCACTGGAAGCGGTGATGAAGTTGTAAACTACTCTACAGCAAAACAAAAATTTACTTTTAATCGCAATCTTGTCG
>JADKAA010000029.1 GCA_016715465.1 Saprospiraceae bacterium | reverse complement strand
ACCTTACCATTTCCACATCAGCTGGGTAGTAGCCATCCTGATGTAAACCTGACCACCATTGAGGCAGATGTCTGGTCTTTTGCCGCATCGATATCCTGCAGCCTCGGTACTTCCGGTATGGTGCATTGCCAAAATTTCCCAGGACGCTCATCTCATTAAGTGTGGTTACCTCCCCGGGGAAAGTTGCCGGTTTTAGTGCGCTTTTTTAGTGATAGCTAATCTTTTCTGGTATACTGGTATTTTTCGTTTACTAACCCGGCAGGCCGCGAGTTCCGCTAGCTTGCACGGAAAAAGGTAAATCAATTTTGTCACTCATTCCAGCATGCCGAGTCACCCCCACATGGAGAGAGACAGCGGGTTTCGAATACGCTCTACTCCTTTCTATCCCCGCTGATCTTTCTATAGGATGTATCGTCATCCGTGATTTTAAACTTTATCCGCTTTTGGTTCCGAGTGTTGGAATGGACTAACCTGTATCATGTTTTTGTTGCAAAAAATTATGACTTGATTACCAGGTGTCCAAGCCTTTCAGTACAAGTAATTAAACATAGCTGATGTAATGGCCGATGTAATCGATTACTATCCGATAGTCAGGCTGATAACTATTTTTTAACATGATGACCTCTGTCCAAAACATCCTTGACAAACTTTAGGGATACCCTTTAATTTTATCACCTGTTTTAACCTCTTTATGCTAAACCCGCTATGCAAAAAATCATGTTGTTTTGCCAAAAAAATTGTTTTTTCGGCCGCACCTGATAAGGTATTCGCTCTATAAAGTAAAATACCTTCAATTACATTTCTCAGAATACCATTTCCATAACCGAAAAACCGACAGCTACCTGCACCCGCAACCGAGATCTCCGCGACCTACATGGGAGATTCCGGGCAAAGGGAAACTTTCGACCGCCTGGTAGTGACCCGCACTGGCTTTAAAATACGAGTACTGCACCGGCACCGCCCCTCAATGCCAGCCAAAAAAACTTATTTTCTAATCTACGACTTTGCCTGGATGGCTTTCTCCGATCGGGAAATCCGTGGTGGTAGAAAAGTTGATCCTCCCAAAACCGCAGTACCTTTCCGGCCATCGCCCTTACGGCCTGAGTTTCAACCCCAGGTCTGCTCCAGCGGCCTTTTAAAGGGTGAAACGGCTTCGCCTACCTTAAGTCGCAGGACCTGGCACTTTTTGGGCTCTAAATCCTGGTATGGATGTTTAAGTTACAAAGCATCATTCAAAGTCCTGTTTGGTGAGTTCCGATTGTCTTATTATGGAAATGCAATATTCCAATTTTTATTTCTATGCATCGGTACTGGAACTGTTATCGTTGAATCCGATTTAAGTTATTGCATTATTACATGACTCCCCCTTTTGTCTTACCTTAATAAATCCATGATTAGATAATATTATACAGATGTCCTTACCCGATAATGTGCGCATACAAAACTAGATGTTAACAGTCACTCTGGAAATTTGCAGTTCGTTGTGCAATCTTTTAGATATTTCGGTTTTGGATGCAGTCTCATAAAATAATTCAAGTGCTTCAACAAGATTAGCTTTGGCCTCGTCATGCGTATCGCCCTGGCTGGCAATATCAAGTTCAGGACAAAAAGCTATGTACATATTGTCCTCCTTTTCGATTACTGCGGTTAATTCTATTTTTCTGCTCATAAAACAAAACTAATGCAATTTTTAATTTCTCCGCTTCATATCTTTCCACTCGTTATAGCTATTACCGGTAAAAGCCCAATTATACCCCTGTTTGCCAACTTGCAAACCATCATTTGGTCTTTCATCCCCCTTATAGGAAATCGGCGACATAAGTCACTGCTCCACCTCCTAAAATCAAGGACAAAATATTACCAAATCTCAAATGGCTTCGCCGACCTTAAATCGCGCAGGACCCTGGCGCTTGGCCACACCTTCCGTCGAAGTAAGGCCGATAAAACGATCCTGGATGAAAACTTAAGCCGTATCAGTGCTTCGCTTTCATTTCCAAGATCGTAAAACACTGGTAAAAGTGAAACCGGCTGCGATGGGTCATTTTTTCCATATAATTGCAGGTCAAGCGATTACCAATCCAAATATATGTTTTGAATCTAAATAATTAAATATTTTGTTTTCACCCGGCACACATTGCCATTTAATTTATAAGCCCTGTTCTGATTTCCATAATGTAATCCCGCTGTGGTATTGCCACCGGGTTGGATATGCCCCGCTCCGGCCTTTCTGCCTCTGGGACTTTCAAAATCCGTCTTTTTTTACTAAATTTTGCCATACGCTGCCCATTTTACCGCGGCTTGCGTTTAAGTATCAATCATGGATAAGATCAGGGTCAGATTTGCACCAAGTCCTACGGGACTAGCCCACATTGGCGGTGAGAGAACCGCCCTCTACAATATTTTATTTGCCAGGAGGAACGGGGGTGCCTTCATCCTGCGCATCGAAGACACCGACCAGGCACGCTACGTGCCGGGAGCGGAAGACTACATCATCGAGTCACTCAAATGGGCTGGCCTCGTGCCCGACGAAGGTCCCGGTTTTGGGGGCGACTTTGGCCCTTACCGCCAGTCGGAAAGAAAAGACATTTACCCAAATACGCCGAAGAACTCGTGGCCCTCAGTCATGCCTATTACGCTTTTGATACGCCGGAGGAACTCGATGCCATCCCACCGCAGAGGGCGACGCCTTCAAAATACAACTTCGAAAGCAGGGGCCGCCTGCGCAACAGCCTTCCCTTCAGGAAGCGGAGAGCAGGCCTCATCGAAAAAAGCGACCACATCGCCATCCGGCTCAAAATACCCCAGGACGTGGACATCCACATCGAAGACGCCATTCGCGGCGATGTGCGCTTTGCCAGCAACGAACTCGACGATAAGGTCATCCTCAAGGGCGACGGCATGCCCACCTACCACCTGGCCAACATCGTGGACGACCACCTCATGGAGATCAGCCACGTCATCCGCGGGAAGAATGGTTGCCCAGCACCGCCCACCACGTTTTAATGTACCAGTTCTTCGGCTGGCAGGCGCGGTCTTTGCCCACCTGCCGCTCATCCTCAAGCCCACGGCCAGGGCAAACTCAGCAAAAGAGATGGCGCAAATTTGGCTTCCCCGTCTTCCCCATCAACTGGGATGGCAGTGACGGCGATGGCGCCTACCCGGGCTTCCGCGAAGAAGGTTTCCTGCCCGAAGCCCTGCTCAATTTTCTCGCCTTCCTGGGTTGGAATCCCGGCAACGATGAGGAAATCCTCAACCTCGATCAACTCATCCATGCCTTCTCCATCGACCGCATCGTCAAGTCCGGCGCGCGATTCGATTACGATAAGGCCAAATGGTACAACCAGCAATACCTCATGGCCCGCTCAGACGACGAACTGGCTGCCTTACTGCAACCTTACGCCAAAGAAGCCGGCATCGATGCAAGCCCCGCAAAATTGGCCCATGCCAGCAAGATGATGAAGGAAAGGGTGTACTTCCTTCAAGACATCCTTAAAACCGGCTATTACCTCTTCTCCGAGCCGTTAGACATCGATTCGGATACTTTCAATAAAAAATACAAACACGAACTCAAGTCGCAGTTCATGGCAATCGCCGACCTCGTTGCCCGCCACGCCCATGAAAACCGCGACTTCTACGAAGCCCTCGTTAAATCCTACGCCGCCGAACACAGCCTCAAACCCGGCGACCTCTTCCCCATCCTGCGACTCGCCCTCACCGGCACGATGCAGGGTCCCGACCTCTTCGATACCTTCGCCATCCTGGGTGGCCCGGAATCTTCAAGCGCATAAAATCACTCATAGACTGATGCCAAAAAAATTCACCAAAAAAGACAAAGCCGACGTCCAGCGAACTCAAAGGCTTCGAGATCAGCATCAACTCCTTCGGAGAAATGGAAACCAATTACAGCATCGAAAAACTCAACGAGTTCCTGAATAAAAAAGTCGAAGAAGACGAAAAAAAGGACAAAGACACTCCAAAACTCCCCGCAGGAGGGGGTGGATTCAGTAAATTTTCCAATGAAAATTAACTGGAAGACGGGGGAGGACCAAGGTAGAATCTCTTCGCGAATAACCTAATTAATGATTTTGTCCCTTTCATCCCTCCCCCCGCATAGCGGGGTACTCCCTCCAGAGGGAGAGTTTAGCTTTTGTCAATGAATTCAAACCGGACATCGAAGCGTCATGAGCAATAGCTTATTTTCTCCCATACGGGTAAAGCCAAAAAACACCAAACCATATCATTAAAAAACTACCTCAGCACCACCATCTTCATCGTGCCGATCTTACCGCCATCGATGCCAGCAGCCACCGCAAAATAAAGACCCGACTCAAGGCCAGACAAATCCATGGATCCACAAGCATCCGCACAACTTATTCGAAGCCTTCCAAAGATATCCAAAATGTATTGACCGGATATCCTCACCATGGGCATACAAAACTCCCTTGGAAACATCATAGGTCATTTCAGCATGCGATACTTACTTCCTTTGGCGCAAAAGCGCACAAGCCTGCCTCACCCCGTTGCAATACATCCGCGACGCAAGACTGCAGTCCAGCACAAAGGGATTGGCTTTGCCAGCTTGGTAGGCAGCAATTTTTCAGGAGCGGTTTCCACTCCTTTCATCCACAGGGTCTGCCAGATGCCACTGACACAAGGTAGCGACCTGCAGCGGAAAATAATTGGGGTCTTCGGGCGCTACCAATTCGCGGTAAATGGTATAGATGTAAAACATCGACCTGGCGATGTCTCCCTTCACCTTTCGCGCGGCTCAAATTGCCCTGCTGAACCTAATTCACTATAAGCATCGATCATCGTTGCCGGCTTATTGGCCATCTCCATTTTGTCGAGATACCACCGCTCCGTAGATGGATCCGGACTCTCTCCGAAAGGACGGTTGGCCCGGTCGGAATTGGTCTTTATCCTTGCCGGAAACAGGTTATGCATGTCACCCTGTGCAGGCTGATCGTTAAGTCCAAAACCCTGGGGATATACATGCTCCGTATTGATGCCATCGGCTATGCCATTGAGAAATACCGCTTGCGTAGGATCCTGCCCCTCAGGGATATAAAGCGTCATGCCCGTATAGATGCATGAAAGAAAACGATCCACTGCATCGATGCGCAAAAAAAGAGTATCCCTTGCTACGCCATAATCGAGTAACGTATCGGGCGTATACCCGAGTCTTACCGCTTCATACAGATCTTGTTCGCGGAGGTTGGGAAATACCGCTTCATATTTGTATTGCGCACTAAGACTGGCAGATACAAAAAGTAAAATAAAAAGGAATGCCCTGCCACGTACCAAAAGTCTTATGCAACTTTGGGTATGTGCAGGGCTATCCTGTTCTTTATTAGCCAAAATCATTTCTTAAGTAAGATCGCTTTTACTTTTTCCAGCAGGTTGACAGCCGGATCCGCATAAAGCACTGCACCTTGGGCAGCGTCGATTACATACCCGTAACCCTCTGCAGCAGCCACTTCTTTGATGGCCAGGTTGATCTTGTTCTGAATGGGATTAAAAAGGCCTTCTGATGTCAGCGTAAGTTCCTGCTGGCCGAGCTGTTCAAATTCCCCGATCTTTTTTCTTCGGCCTCAAGCAATTGCACCTCTTTGTCATATTGTACCGGGGCAATGTCATTCTTGCGCTTCTCCAGGTTTACGGCCTTGAGCCGGAGTTCATCTACCATGGATTTGATTCTGCCTTCTACCCGCTGGCGTGTAGCCTGGATGGAATCGTTGGCTGTCTTCACCTCTGGCATAAGCAGGATAAGTTCCTGGGTATTGATGTAACCCACCTTCAATTGCTGTGCCTCACTGCCAAAGGCCAGCAATACCATCGCCATAGTCACTACATATTTCTTAAAAATCATCATTTCGTTTTATTTCTATTGAGTTATAATTGCATTGGCAGTCGCCAATTACTTTCCTATTTTTTTACGGACTTCTTCTGTCTTATCAAACTCCGGTTTAACAAACAACAGACCTGCTGATCCGGCCTTGTCGAAGATCAGGTCGAAGCCCCGCTCTGCGGCATAATTTTCAATGGCCGCAAATACCTTGTCCTGGATAGGAGCTACCATTTGCTGGCGCTTCTTAAACAGGTCTCCTTCAGGTCCGAACCTGCGCTTCTGCATTTCCCGAACTTCGGTTTCTTTGGCTACAATCTCTTCTTCCCTTTGTTTCTTGATGTCGTCGGTGAGCAAAACCTGCTCTGCCTGATATTTGTTGTACAGCGACTTTACCTTGTCCTGCTCTTTGGATATTTCCTGCCTCCAGCCGGCTGCCACTTCATCAAGTTCTTTCTGCGCCGCTTTATAGTCACTCATCTCGGATAGGATGGCATTGATGTCTACAATGGCAATACGCTGGGCAGACATAGACGAAACGGTAAATGCAAGCAATACTAAAAAAAATAATTTCCTCATCATGGATTCAATTTTTGTGTTTTTGAAAAACGTCCCAAAGATACTTTTTTCCTTTGGTTTATTGTCAATAAGACTCCGGCTTACCCTTCCGGGTTTCTTAATTTAATCTTAATTGTTATTTTCATTTTTTTCGAGCATGCTGCTTTCTGCAACCCACCAGGCCCACGACAGGAAAAAACCCACCACAAAGATGCCGTATTGGTTTTCGGGCAGTATCTCAAAAAGCCAGGTAGCGCTAAGGGCTGCATAAATGGCCAAAAAGTACCGGTTGCCCCACAAACTGCGCTCCGTAAGAGGCAACAGGGAAAAAGATAAAAATACCAACAATCCCAGGATGCCCGCCGCTGCACCATGCAATACAAATGCACTGCTGGGTTGGATGACCTCTTCATCCCTGATTTCCGGAAAGTGGGTGCGAAACCATTGGCCATTTACCTCATGCAGGCCCTTAAAACCCACACCGGTCAACGGCTCGCTGCGAAAAGCTTCTATACCGGAGAGGATGGAATAATAACGAAAGCCGTCACTTGATCCCTGCCGGTATTCCTGCTTGCTGTAATACCCAAAATCATAGCGTGCAAAACCCACGCGGTTGTAAAAAGAGGGTATAAACCAGTAAGCCAGCACCGGCATCAACATCAGCATGCCAATACCCAGGGGTATAAATTTTTTGCCATATTGCGCGATATAGGCTAAGGCCAGCACAAACATGCCTATGTATAAGACCACCAGACCCGTTCTGGCGGTAAGGATGTGCAGGTAGGCCAACTGAAACAAGATATAACCATACACCATGACCTTATGCCATCTTTTACCGTTGACCATGCCCGCGTGCCAGGCCATCACTGTGCTCAGGGCCATGGCCACACTGATGCGAATGTGGTCGCTGTACAAACCAACCTGCATCACGCGCGCTTCGCCATATCCTTTGTTGCTTTCCTCAAAACTTACATAATATTGCCAGAGGGATTGACACGCCGTGACAAAGAGCACGGCCATGACCACATAGGCCAGGTAAGTCAATTTTTTCACATCGGGTCGAAAAGTGAAAAAACAAGGGAAATAAAGGCAACGAAAGTTTGATGAAAAAAACCTTGTCCACCCCGGCACCCTGAATCACATCGACCACAAGTGCCACAAGTGCCATCGCCAGCATGGACAGAAACCAGGGCTTTTTCCATAAGGACAGGGAAATCCTGACATCGGTAATCCAGTAAATTGCTATGAACAACAAACCAATGCTGTAAACGGTCCGTGAAAGTACAAGGCCAACAAACATGGCTAACACCGCAGCGTAGGCCAATACATCTTTAACCCTGAAACCAGTCTGTGTTACATTCAAGTCAAAAGCTTATTGCTTTAAAACGAGTAAAGCCACGTTTTCGATATGATTGGTATGAGGAAACATATCGACGGGCTGCATTTTTACCACCTGATATTTTTCGCTGAGCAACAAACAGTCTCTGGCCTGGGTATCGGGATTGCAACTCACATATACAATCTTAGGTGCCGCAACTGCCAATAGGGTCTCAATGACTTTTTCTGACATACCAGCCCGCGGCGGATCGGTGATGATCACATCGGGTTTTCCGTGTTTTTCCACAAAGTCCTGATTGAGGATGTCTTTTACGTCTCCCGCATAAAATTCGGCGTTGTGAATCTGGTTGAAGTCACAGTTCACCCGGGCATCATCGATGGCTTCAGGTATCTCTTCAATTCCGGTGACCTGTTTTACTTTCGACGCGATATACAAAGCTATGCTGCCCAGTCCGGTGTATAGGTCATACACGTTTTCCTTTCCCTGAAAACCAGCGTATTCCACCACATAATCAAAGAGGATCTTTGCCCCTTCGCTGTTGGTTTGGAAAAATGATTTGGGTCCTATTTTATAGCGGATGTCTCCCAGTTTTTCCACAATGTAGGGCTTGCCGTGATAACAATGTACCTCCAGGTCGTAAATGGTATCGTTGAACTTGGGGTTTACCGTGTACATGAGGGAAGTGATGAAAGGAAATTTTTCTTTCATTTCTTCCATCACCAGCTTAATTTTTTTCATGTCGTCCTTACCAAATACCACCAGCAGCATCCAGTCTCCCTCCAGGGTGTTTCGGACCACGATGTTGCGCATCATGCATTCGTGGGTATAGGGATTATAAAATGAAAGTTGTTTAGCCACGCAAAAATCCCTAAGGTGGTTGCGGATGTCGTTGGACAGGTCGTTTTGCAGGTGACACTCTTCCAAGTTGAGGACCTTATTGAAGGAACTGGGCCGGTGAAAGCCGAGGGCAGGCTCACTCTCAATAAAACCTTCATTTTCTATCTCTTCCGGCGTCAGCCACCTTTTATCACTAAAAGTAAATTCGAGTTTGTTGCGGTAATAGCGGATGTCCTTGCTGTAGCGCACGGTGTGAATGATGCCTTCGGTATCCATCTTACCGATCCTGCGCATGGCATTTACGATCTTGATGAATTTGTATTTTGTCTGGGAATCGTATTTCAGATTCTGCCACTTACAGCCGCCACAATGGTAAAAGTGTTTGCAAAAAGGGGTTGTCCTTTCTTCTGAGTAAGTCACCGTAGTGACCACCCTGCACAGGCTGTGGTTTTTCTTCTTGCGAATGACCACAACATTGACCACATCACCGGGTACGGCATCTTCGATGAAAAACACCTCGCCTTCGGCAGAACGACCCACAGACAAGCCCTTTTCGGCTATGCCGGTGACCAATACATTTTCAACGATTCTTTTATTTCTTTTCTTTCTACCCATTGGTAAGTCTTCTATGCATCCTGGTGCATCAAACAAATTTAATAAATGGTAATGGCCTTTCTCTGCTAATCCGGGTAAAATAAAAAAAGCCCCCGTGATTGCGAGGGCTTCTTGGTTTACGCTTTCATAAAATTTACTCGGCGATCAATTCGAAAGCGATCTTTCTTACCACTTCTTTGTGCAGGTTGATGGTCGCCTGGTAGATTCCCAGTTCCTTCACCTCTTCCGGAAGTACGATCTTCTTTCGCTCAATATCCACGCCCAATTGTTCTTTCAGTGCCTGCGCCAACTGTACGCTGGTCACGCTACCAAAGATTTTACCTGTAGTACCGGCTTTTACACCAATTTTAAGTGTCTGGCCTTCCAACTGGGCTGCCAGTGCCAGGTAATCCTCAAGTCTTGAAGCCTCTTTTGCCTCTTCATCGGCAATAAGTGTTTCTAGTTTCTTGCGGTTTGCTGCGTTGGCAACCACGCCTACCCCTTGAGGTATCAGGTAATTTCTGCCAAATCCGGGTTTTACACTTACAATGCTGTGCTTATCTCCCAGTTTATCTATATCTTTTAATAAAATGATATCCATGTTGAAAACGATTTTAGAAATTATTTTAATAAGTCGGTAACGAATGGAAGAATGGCAAGGTGTCTTGCCCTTTTTACTGCCACAGCTACTTTTTTCTGGTACTTCAATGAGTTACCGGTAATCCTCCTGGGAAGGATTTTACCCTGCTCGTTGATGAACTGCAAAAGGAAATCAGAATCTTTGTAATCAATGTGTTTGATTCCAAACTTCTTAAATCGGCAATACTTCTTAGATTGTTTGCCGATGGTAGGATTGCTTAAGAATTTTATATCGTCTTTAGAAGCCATTTTTTCTGTTTTAATATTGATGAATTAAATTATTCTTCAGTAGTTTCTTCAACCGCATCTACAATGGGCTCTTCTACTGGTTCAGAAGCCACAACCTCAGCTGGCACTGGTGCAGGGGCCGGGGGTGCTGCCGGAGCTTTTGAAGCTGACTGTCTTGAAGAGTCTGGTTTAGCTTCTTCTTCCTGCTTACCCTTCGTCTTTTTCTTCACCTTGCCAATAAGTCCCGCACGTTTGTCTGCGTTGTACTTAATGCCATACTTGTCAAGCTGGATTGAAAGAAAACGCATGATGCGCTCATCCCTTCTAAGGGCCAACTCAAGCTTGGATATTACAGTACCTGAGTCGGATGTAAACTCTATACAGTAAAAAATGCCGGACGATCTTTTGTTGATCGAATATGCCAGCTGTTTTAGTCCCATTTCATCCACGTGAACGATGGTGCAGCCCTCATTTTTGAGCATTTCCTCGTACACTTTTTCTGCCGCTTTAATTTCATCGCCAGACAGAACGGGATCGACGATGAAAGTTACTTCATAATGTTTCATTAATTAATTGAAGTTTAATGGTTTATAAAAAATTTAATTTGGAGCGCAAAGATAGGGAAATTATTGAATTTACTGCACTCAGGAGGTTAAATATGTATATAGCATTGATTTTCAATAAGTAATTAAGCCAAAGGGACTTTGAATGCCCCCTCAGATGCCCATAATCCGCTTAAAAAGTATGGCCATCATCTCCCGCTCCTGACCCTTGGGCGGCCGGCCTGCTTCTCCTGCCAAACCGAATTTTCCGTCTTTGTCTTTTTCCAGGATAAATTTAAAAATGAAGTCATCTTCCTTTGGATTGGCATTCGATGCATTGAAAGCTCCGTACCTCATGTCATTGATCTGCAGTCTGCCATCCTGTCTTTTCAATACACAAAAATAATCATTGCTAAACCATCTCAAAATGCGCACGGTCTTATCCCCATTCAGTGCAGCACCAAGTAGCTGGTGATTTTTGGGAATGGAAACAAATTTAAACTTTGCCTCTTTGTCAAAATGAGAATAGGATCCCTGATAATACACAGAGTCTGCCTCTACCGTAGCCGACCAGAGGATGTTATTGAGGATGGTGGGATTGGTCATATACCGGTTGGCCTTAATGCCCTGCGCTGCCATGGTTTTTTCTACCAGGGTATCGATGTAATATTTATTGACAAAAGTAAGGGCCATGTAACCACAACTGAAAACCAGCATCCATAATTTCATCCTGGCCCTCATCCTGCTTCCGCGCTGATACAACGAGGTGGCAATCAACAGCAGACCAAAAGGCAGGGTGTACGCCGGATCGGCCACGGCGATATTGTTCCACGCGATACGCTGGTCCGAAAACGGTGCCCAGATCTGCGTGCCATATACCGTAAAACAATCGAGGATGGGGTGGGTAAAAATGGTCATGAAAAAAAACAAATACCACGACTTATAGTCGATTTTAATGTCCATCGGCACCTCTACCAGTCCATAATATTTCCAGGTGCGGTAAACTACATAAATGCCAAAGCCGAGCAAAGCAGATGTCGTTATGGCCAGTCCGATGCTGCCAATTTCAAAGTAGTAAAACAGCGAGGCCATGCCCCCGAAAAAGGCCAACACTCCCACACTCGCCAGTCCGGATGCCAGTTTTCGTATGCCTTTATGGGTATATAAATTTGAGTCGTAATACCGCTTAACCAGCCAGGCAATGAGGAAAGAAAACAACACGGCAAAAAACAGGGAATGCGATATGCCTCTGTGCACTACCAGGCCTTGCAGTGGCGTAAGCCATAAATTGCTGATGACGTCCAGATCCGGTATTGTGCCTGCAATACCACCCCAAAGCATAGCGCGGTTGCCGAGACGTTTGCCCAGGCATACTTCCCCCACAGCGGCACCTAAAACAATTTGGGTAAGTGAATCCAAGGTTATATTTTTAATTCCATGATGGCCAGTTCTGCGGCCTTCTGCTCTGCCGACTTCTTGTTAAAATCCTCTGCCTCCGATATTTTATCACCGTCAACAACAACCGCCATGCGAAAGTAATCGCGTTTATCGTTTTTGATTTTACTCATCTGCACAAACTCCACTTCGTGGCCGTTCTTCTGCGACCATTCCAGGATGATGCTTTTGTGGTTGTCATTTTGTTTCTCTACCACCGATATGTCGAGGTATTTCATGAGGATCTGCCGGATCACATACGCGCTGGTTTTGGCATACCCAAACTCAAGGTATAGTGCCCCCACCATGGCTTCCAGAGCATTACCCAGCATGGTATTGCTCATCTTGCCCTGAGAATATTCAGAAAGGATGAGGTCGAGTCCCATCTTATCTGCTATCTCATTGAGGGTCTGGCGGCGAACGATCTTTGAGCGCATCTTGGTGAGAAAACCTTCGTCCTTGCCGGGGTATTTTTTAAACAAATACTCGGCCACAATGGTAGAAAGTATGGCATCGCCCAGATATTCCAGTCTTTCGTTGTTGAATGTTTTATGGCTGGGGTCCACATTCATCGACCTGTGGTAAAATGCCTGCTTAAAAAAGCCGATGCGTACGGGCGTAAAGCCAAGTACGGGTTTCAATTTACGGGCGAAATCCCTTTCGGGTGACAAGTACTTGTTGTAAAAACGCCAGATGATGTCCAAGACTAATTTACTTTTTTAATGATCACAGATGCATTGTGCCCACCAAACCCAAAGGTATTGCTGAGTGCTGCCCTTACTTTTCTTTCCTGCGCATTGTTAAAAAGTAAAATTCAGATGATTATCTATTTCCGGATCGTCGGTAAAGTGATTGATCGTCGGTGGTATAAAATCTTCATTCATGGCAAGGATACAAGCCAGCGCTTCTACCGCTCCTGCAGCACCTAATAAATGGCCGGTCATGGACTTGGTTGAACTGATGTTCAACTTATAGGCGTGATCTCCAAATACATTGAGGATGGCCTTGGATTCTGCAACATCGCCGAGTGGCGTAGAGGTGCCATGCACATTGATGTAGTCGATGTCGTCTGCATTCATCCCTGCATCGGCCAGGGCCAGCTTCATCACGTTGGTGGCACCGAGTCCTTCGGGATGAGGTGCCGTCATGTGGTAAGCATCCGCTGTCATGCCAACTCCGGCAATTTCTGCAATGATGTTCGCCCCTCTTTTGACAGCGTGATCGTATTCTTCCAGTATAAGGCAGCCTGCTCCTTCTCCGAGCACAAATCCATCTCTGTCCTTATCAAATGGCCTGCTGGCCGTGGCAGGGTCATCGTTCCTTTCCGAGAGGGCCTTCATAGAAGCAAAACCTCCAATGCCTGCGCTGGTCACCGCCGCTTCTGATCCTCCGGTAATCATTATATCTGCCCTGCCCATGCGAATATAATCAAATGAATTCGCTATGGCATGCGTGGAGGAAGCACATGCGGAAACCGTAGCGTAATTAATGCCCCTGTAGCCATATTTAATGGAGATAAGTCCGGGAGCTATATCTGCAATCATTTTTGGAATCAGAAACGGTGAATACCTGGGCTCTCCTACCCAGTGTGCCGCTTCCCTAATGTCGTGTTCTATTGTCTCGAATCCTCCAATACCACTGCCCCATATAACTCCGGCGCGATCAAAGTCCACTAGAGTGCCCTCCAATCCTGCATTTTTCATCGCCTCATCGGCTACGGCCATGGCATAATGGGTAAAGGGGTCCATCCTGCGGATCTCACGCTTATGGATAAATTTTTCGGCATCAAAATCCTTGACTTCGCAGGCAAACCTTACTCTAAATAAGCTGGGATCATATCTCGTGATAGGTCCTGCACCACTCTTTCCTGCACGCAATGCCCGCGCATATGCCGCAATATCGTTTCCAATTGGCGTCAATGCGCCCATTCCTGTCACTACAACTCTTCTCATCGATATTTCCTGTTATCTGGTTTGCAAAGTTCTAATTTTTTTCCGAAACTATAAAATTTGGCCTACATTAGCCTACTACAAGTATTGTTTTTATCCAATAGATTAATAGTCAATCTCATACACAATGAAAATTGTATCAAGCATAACTGAACTAAATGCCTTACTGGCAAATACCTCCCAAAAGGGACTATCCCTGGGTTTTGTGCCTACCATGGGAGCCTTGCACAAAGGCCACCTTAGCCTCATCCATAAAGCAAAACACCAAAATGCTACAGTTGTGTGCAGTATCTTTGTAAACCCCACGCAGTTCAACAACCAGTCGGACCTCGCCAAATACCCCCGAGACCTCAAAAAGATGCCCAAATGCTGAGGTCAGCCGGATGTGACATCCTGTTCGCTCCGGATATAAAAGAAATTTACCCGCCAGATCTTGAAACGAAAGTAAAAATAAACTTCAATGGCCTGGACACGGTGATGGAGGGCAAATTCCGTCCCGGCCATTTCGCAGGCGTTGCCCAGGTGGTAAACCGATTGCTCCAAATCGTCAAGCCCAATAAACTCTACATGGGTCAAAAAGATTTTCAGCAATTTACCCTTGTGGCCCACATGCTTAAAAAACTGAAACTCCCGGTCACCCTGGTGGTGTGTCCAACGCTGCGTGAAAAAAACGGCCTCGCCATGAGTTCTCGCAATGAAAGACTTTCCAAAGACCTGCGCTCGAGGGCAGACATCATCTACAAGACCCTTTCATCCGCCAAAAGGAGATTGAAAACACACGCTGTAAAAGAGGTCATACAATTTGCTATGGAAAAACTTACCGTGCCTGATTTCAATCCGGAATACTTCAGCATCGTAGATGGCTACACCCTTAATCCGGTTAAAAACCCGGAAGCGCACGACTACATTGTGGCCTGCGTCGCCATATGGGCAGGCGATGTCCGGCTCATCGACAACCTCGTTTTGAAGAAACCAAAATAAGTGCCTGGTTTCTACCCAACCGTTAAAATGGTTTTCACAGCATTTAGATTTCCCGGCCTGTCTAACTGGCGCTAGGCAGGTAGATTTTCACATTAAAATATGACCTACCAACAAGGGACTCCAAGTTCCCATCTAAAATAGTATTTGAATATGCCGGGCGATGAGCGCCCGGTTCACTTACTGAGGGTGTCTAAAAAGTCAAATGGGTAAAAAAATAATCCCCACAACCAAAAGCAGCAGGGATTAAACTTTGTCGTGAAAAGTTTGTAACTTTTCGGTGGAAAAACAAAGTTGAACATGAAGGTACAATTTAAAAAATTACCTAGCAATAACCCAAGCCTTTTTCCTGAGGACATTTATAGTAAAATCCCTCAAAATCACCCTGTTAGGCTTGTAAATGAGGTTGTTGAATCTATCAATATTGATGAGATCATTAAACAGTATAAAGGAGGCGGAACAAGTAGTTTCCATCCCAGGATGATGATCAAAATACTATTCTATTCATATCTTAACAATATATATTCCTGCAGAAAAATTGAGAAGGCATTACATGAGAACATATATTTCATGTGGCTTTCTGGGAACAGTATTCCGGATTACAGGACTATAAATTACTTCAGGGGTAAACGACTAAAAGATCATATAAATCAGGTGTTTGCTCAAGTTGTCAAGCTATTGGAAGAACTTGATTATGTCAGTTTAAATGTGCAGTATGTGGATGGAACAAAAAATAGAAGCGAAGTCAAATCGATACAGTTTTGTATGGAGGAAATCGGTGGAAAAAAAACAAAACAAAATTAGAGGAAAAGATCAAAGCAGTAATTGGACAAATTGAATCCCAAATTAAATCAGATCAGAGAGAAATAGATACCATAGAAGCAGTAAAGCCTATTGATAGTAAAGAGTTAAAGGCAAAAATTGATGAGTTAAATAATCAATTACAGGATCCGGATAAATCTACCCAAAGAGAAATCAAGAAATTGAAAGATGATCATTTACCCAGATTGGAAAAGTATGAAAAACAACTTGAAATATTAGGGAGCCGCGGTAGTTATAGTAAAACTGATGAGGACGCGACATTTATGAGATTGAAAGATGATCATCTAAAAAATGGCCAACTCAAACCAGCATATAATGCACAAATAAGCACCGAGAACCAAATCATCACACACTATAGTATTCACCAAACGCCAGGAGATATAACTACATTAGAAAAACATCTTAACTCTTTTGAAGAACTAAATGGAGTTCAAAGCAAAGAAGTCGTTGCGGACGCAGGATACGGCAGCGAACAGAACTATGAAATAATGGAGGAAAAAGAAATAGATGCATATGTAAAATATAGTTTTTACTATAAGGAGCAAAAGCTTCACAAAAAGAAAATCCCTTTGTAGTTCAAAATTTATATTATAATGAACAGGACGATTACTATGTATGTCCGATGGGTCAGCACATGGAATTTAAAGAAGAGCGGAGCAAAGTAAGTACAACCGGATATAAATCACGAACACGATATTCTGAGGCATCCCGCTGTGAAGGATGTCCGATGCGAGGCATGTGCTATAAAGGTAATGAAAATAGGACAATAGAAATAAATCAAAACTTAAACAGGCATAGAAGTAAAGCCAGAGAACTATTAGGTTCTGAGAAAGGATTGTATCACCGGCGAAAGAGATCAGTAGAAGTTGAGGCTGTTTTTGGGCAATTAAAAAGCAATAATAAATTTACCAGATTTACTCTGAGAAGAATCGATATGGTAAATCTTGAATTTGGATTAATGGCAATAGGCCATAACTTAAGGAAAATGGTCAGAAAGGCACTAGAAAAGCATCGAAATCCGCAAAATCTGCAATCTCATTCGCAATTAATGATCATAAGCTTATATTTTGATTTAGAAATCAAAACCAACTTTCTACTCTACGAACCTGTATCAAAAAAGGTAGCAGCTTAAATATTACAAAAACCATAAAAGGCCCACCTTTTTAGACACCCTCTTTCTCCGGAGGAGAAAACGTTCGTTCATCCACGATTTCCCGATTTTCACGATTCCCCGATTTACCCAAACTACCCCAATTCCCCAATATTATTTGTTTTTCGTAAATTTGTCGCTCATTATTAAAACAATAAGATGTTTTCAAGGGTAAAAATCAAAGAATTATTGGCCAATTACACCATTGGTCAGGAAGTAACTGTCATGGGTTGGGTAAGGACCTTTCGCAACAACCAGTTCATCGCGCTCAACGACGGATCTGTATTGACCAACCTGCAGGTAGTAGTGGATTTTGAAAACACCGACCCCGAACTGCTCAAAAAGATCACCACAGGCGCAGCCATCAAAGCCGTTGGCGAGGTCATCGCCTCACAAGGCAAGGGCCAGGCCATTGAAGTAAAAGCCAGGCTCGTGGAAGTGTTGGGCGTTTGTGATCCAGAAGTTTACCCGCTTCAACCCAAGAAACACAGTCTGGAATTTTTGCGCGAAATCGCCCACCTAAGGTTCAGGACCAATACCTTCTCCGCGGTTTTCAGGGTGAGGCACCACCTGGCCATGGCCATTCACCAGTTCTTTCACGAAAAGGGCTTCGTGTACATGCACAGCCCCATTGTCACTGGCAGCGATGCCGAAGGTGCAGGAGAAATGTTTAGGGTCACTACGCTGCCCCTTGACAAATTGCCTAAAACCGAAAGCGGTGACATCGACTTTAAAAAAGATTTTTTCGGCAAATCCACCAACCTCACGGTTTCAGGACAGCTGGAAGCTGAATTGGCAGCGCTGGCGCTGAGCGAAGTCTATACTTTCGGTCCTACCTTCAGGGCCGAAAATTCCAACACGTCAAGACACCTGGCTGAATTCTGGATGATCGAACCGGAAGTAGCTTTCGCCGATCTCAAAGACAACATGGACCTTGCAGAAGGTTTGCTGAAATACTGCCTTAACCATGTAATGGAATTCTGCAAAGAAGACCTGGAATTCCTGGAAACAAGGCTCCTGGAGGAAGAAAAACAAAAGCCACAAAACGAAAGATCGGATATGGCCCTTCGGGATAAACTTCGGTTTTGTCTTAGCAACCCATTCCAAAGGCTGACCTACACCGAAGCCATCGACATTCTGAAAAACAGCACCCCAAATAAAAAAGGCAAATTTCAATATCCCATTGAGGCTTGGGGTGCTGACCTTCAAAGCGAGCATGAACGTTACCTGGTCGAAAAACACTTTGGCAAACCGGTCATTCTTACCGATTATCCAAAACAGATCAAAGCCTTCTACATGCGCTTAAACGAAGATAACAATACCGTGCGCGCCATGGATATTTTGTTCCCGGGCATCGGTGAAATCGTAGGTGGCTCGCAAAGGGAGGAAAGGCTGGATGTGCTCATGGCCAGAATGGAAGAAATGCATATACCACTGGAAGAAATGCAATGGTTCCTCGATACCCGCCGATTTGGTACCTGTCCGCACGCCGGTTTTGGTCTTGGCTTTGAGCGATTGGTACTCTTCGTCACGGGGATGACCAATATCCGGGACGTCATTCCTTTCCCCAGGTTCCCTGGCAGCGCCGAATTTTAACCGGCTTGCCACAATAGTATTTTAATACATCCTGTCTTTAATTCAGACTTTTGGCATGACCACATCCAAAACATGGTCTTATTGCAATGGCATGCTGCTTGTTTAATCACATCTTGATGTGAATCGTCTTGATATTTGTGTAAATAAGTATTTTGGTGAGATAAAATACTATTTTTACTGCTGATTTGCAGAATTTATATCTGTATTTATTTTGCCTTCAAAACCTTTATTACACGATTATGCACGCTGATACCTTCAGAAAAGCTGCCATTATGGTGCTTTCGCTGACTACCATATTAATTGGTGGTTATGAATATTATCTCCGACACCTGGGTCACACCATATCCTTTGACGACAGCGAGAGTTTGTTCGCCGATAAAAAAAGGAAAATTTACCTGCCCATCGATGAAGCCACCGTTTTTACAGGCTCCAGCCGGATGAAGTACGACTTGAATACCAGTGTCTGGCGACAACTTACCGGAGAAACGCCCATTCAGCTGGCCAACGTTGGGAGCAGTCCCATTCCAATACTCAAAGCGCTGGCCGCAGATACGATGTTTAAGGGTAAACTCATCATGGATGTGACCGAGGGACTTTTTTTCGATATGTCCGGCAGGGGCTTCAGGAGGCCTCAAAAGTGTCTTGATTTTAGCAAAAACGAAACACCTGCTCAGCGTTTTAGCTTTCACCTCAATACCTTCCTGGAATCAGGCCTGGTTTTCCTGGATAAAGATAATTTTGCACTCAGCGCCTTGCTGGAACACTTACCCATTCCACCCCGTCCTGGAAAGATGGACTTCCCAAAATATCCTACCGAATTTGAACTGATGAACTTCGATCGACAGAACATGATGACAGACCGCTTTGTCGATACCGATACCGCAGGTGTAAAAATGATGCAGGACATTTGGTTGCAAATAGCCAAAATGGGCGACAAAGCTCCCCCCACTCCGGTTCATGTCATCGATTCTTTTTTGCTGGATGTTAAAAAACATACCGACCTCATCACCGCAAGGGGTGGTAAAGTTTTTTTCCTGAGACCTACAAGCAGCGGGCCCTTGTGGCAGGGAGAACAAATGGGCTTCCCAAGGGACAAGTTCTGGGAAAAACTGTTAACGGTAACGGGTAGCCAGGGCATGCACTTTGAAGATTATCCGGAGTTAAAAAAAATGCAGTGTACCGAGTTTTCGCATCTCCGGCAATCAGATGGAATCATATATACCAAAAAAGTTGTGGAAGTTTTATCCAAGGACATTGGATGGAAATTCAAATCGCTCAATTAATAATTCCACACTTTAAAATCGAATTAACATGGTTTTCAATTCATATACCTTCATTGTTTTTTTTGCCGTTGTGCTTTTCATACACAACCTGCCCCTCAATTGGACTTTCAAAAAAGTACACCTGCTGCTGGCAAGCTACCTGTTTTATGCCGTTTGGAATCCACCTTTTATTTTGCTCCTGCTCTTCTCTTCTTTTCTGGATTTTTGGGTCGGTCAAAAAATGGGTAAGGAAGAAAATCCTGTTAAAAGAAAATGGCTGCTGGCAGTCAGCCTTTTAGGCAATCTGGGCCCTTTGGCTTATTTTAAGTACGGCGAATTTATGCTGGAGAATTTCGTGGCCCTCACCAATCTGGCGGGTCTCGACTATCATCCTATGTCACCGGACATCATCCTGCCGGTGGGTATTTCTTTTTATACCTTCCAGACCTTGTCCTATTCCATGGACATGTACAATAAAAAATACGCATCTGAAAAATCGTTCCTCGATTTTGCCCTCTTTGTCACCTTTTTTCCGCAATTGGTGGCCGGACCGATTGTTCGTCCAGATGAACTGATACCTCAATTTAAATCACCCGTAAAAGCTACCTGGTTGCAATTCAATCAGGGTATGTTCCTGCTTACACTGGGCTTATTTATGAAAGTAGTGTTGGCAGACAGCCTGTTGGCCGGATCAGCCGACGATGTATTTAGTGCGGGTAAAGACATGAATGCCATGGATGCATGGATGGGCGTGCTCGCTTTTTCCGGGCAGATATTTTTTGACTTTGGCGGTTACTCAACCTGTGCCATTGGCATTGCTCTCTGTCTGGGATTTACCATTCGGGACAATTTTTTCTACCCTTATGCCGCCATAGGTTTTTCGGATTTCTGGCGCAGATGGCATATTACCTTATCCACCTGGCTCAGGGATTATGTGTACATACCCCTGGGAGGAAATCGCAATGGCCTAACACGTACTTACGTCAATGTCATGCTCACCATGCTCATCGGTGGCTTATGGCACGGTGCCAACTGGACCTTTGTGGTATGGGGCGGCCTCCACGGGCTCTACCTCGCCATTGAAAAATATATCCAGGACACCCGGAAAGCTCATTCGCATGATCCCGGGCCTCACCCCCACCTGAAACCCAACTTTGCCCACGCCATGCTCACCTTCTTTCTGGTAAACATTACCTGGGTTTTCTTTCGGGCGCAGGACTTCACCACCGCATGGTCCATCCTCAAATCCATGTTCTTTTTGGGCAACCCAAAAGAAGTGGTACTTACGTATCTGGATGTCATCAAGGTGACAATGGTCATCACAGGCATGGTCATAGTTCACTGGCAGATGCGCCACAAAAAAGTGCTCTCTGTAGCCGAAGGCAAACCCTGGTGGGCTGTCGGCCTCGTTTGGACCTTCCTGCTCGTCATGTTGATCCTCAGCCAGGAAAGCACCAGTTCCTTTATCTATTTTCAGTTTTAAATTTACTCGTTCCCTTTTGGATCGGATCAGAGCTCCAGCGGCGCTTTTGTCCTGGCCCGTATCATGGAAAAACTTCCCTGGCCCGGATGGGGATATGGTAATAGATGTTCATTATTTCACCTTTTACAGTATTCTAACACCTAAAATTCACCAGTAATCCAATTCCTAAATCCTAAATCTAAAATCATAATTCATTTATCTTTGAATCTTTTTACCCAAATTTTACGTTCTTAGGATGTCAATAACCATAAAATTGAATACAAAACACCTATTTATCCTTGGTTTTTGCCTGTTAATCAGCCTCCCGCATATCTCAGCTCAACAGTTGGGGCGTGTTAAAACAGAAGCGGAAATAAACACCGAAGAGAAGTTTACCAACGCCCAACGGGAACTGTTAACCGGCCGGATTGACAAAGCACTTACCCTTTTTGAAGAACTTTACCGCGAAGACCGGGAAAATGCCACCCTGGCATTCGAACTGGCAAAGGCCTATTACCAAAAAAAAGACCTCATCCTCACCGAAAAATACGCCAAAATTGCCACTGAAAAAGATCCGGGTAACAAATGGATGGCTGAGTTTTATGGAGTATTTCTGCTGGATTGCGGGCGACCCGGTGCTGCCCTTGCCGTTTATCAAAAATTAAACAGCCAACACCCACTGGAAAGCGCCTACTACCAAAATCTGGTCGACTGCCATTTGCTGCTTGAAAAAACACAGGGTGCTATAAATGTGTACAACCAAATGGAAAAAACCTGGGACCCGATGCCGAGATTTACCTCAGCCGCTTTGAACTGTACGAAAAGAGAGGAGAAACTGCTTTGGCCATAGGCCAACTTGATGCCCTTATCGCAAACTTTCCAGGTCAAAAAAGTTACCTCAAAACAAAGGCGAGATTTCTGACCACCCTGAAACAAAAAGATGAAGCACTTCAGCTTTACCGGCAGATTCTTACACTGGATGCCGAAGACACCGATGCCAACCTTGCCGTACTCAGTGTAGGCCAGGATAGCGAAAAACCAAACGCCTACCTGATGTCCCTCCTGCCGGTCATCGCCAACCCTTCTGTTAACATTGAGGCAAAAATTGCAGAATTACTGCCTTATATTCAAAATCTGGCCAGGGGAAACAACCAGGATGTAAAAGCTGCCCTGGCGGAAATAGGCAACAAACTCGTGCTTACCCACCCCGATGATGCCCGCGCATATAGCCTGCATGGTGATGTTTTGTTTCATTCGGGCGACACGCAAGGTGCCATCCACCGGTACGAACAGACCCTGAAACTCAACGATAAAGTTTTTAGCGTTTGGGAACAACTTATGTATGCTTATTATGAGGTCGGTGATATTGAAAAGCTGTATGACTTTAGTTATAAGGCCATCGACATTTATCCCAACCAGTCGGTCAACTATTATTTCCATGCGCTGGCCTGTGCTGCCAAAAAACAATTCAAAACCGCCAAAGACACAGCGGAAGAAGGCCTCATTGTCAGCGGAGGCAATCCCATCCAGGTTTCCAAACTACAAACTGCCATTGCCATAACCTGCATTGGCAGCAATGATCTGGCAACCGCGCAAACGGCCATAGATGCCGCTCTGGCAGCGAGCAACCAAAAAAATGGCTTTGCGGTGGAAGTTCAGGGCGATCTGGAAATGGCAAAGGGCAATGGAAACGCTGCCGCTGCGTTTTATAAGAAATCCCTCGAATTGGGTAACAATTCAAAAGCCCTGCTTCAAAAACTGGAAACTTTTAAATGAAAGGATATTTCTTTTCCCATCACTCGATTAAATTTCTAACCATTGCCCTGGTGATGATCAGCATGTTCTCATGCAAATCATCGTCGAGACTCATAAACAAGGGTATTCCACCTCAACGCAACAAGGAAGAAGTGGTAAAAGCACTGGCCACCAGAAACATCGCTTTCACATGGTTTTCAGCCCGTGCGGATGCCCGTCTGGAAAGCCCGGAGGAATCGGGTAGTGGCTCACTTAACCTGCGTATAAAAAAAGACAGCCTGGTATGGCTTATGGGCAAAAAATTCAGCATCGAAGGTTTCAGGTCTGTCATCAACAAAGATTCTTTCTTTCTCATCAACCGATTGAAAAAATATTTCAACGCCGAAAGCAATGTAGAACTTACCAGAAGTTTTGGCTTGGAACTCAACTTCGACGACTTACAAAACCTTCTGGCCGGCAATATTTTCCTGCCACAGGATGACGAAATTACTGCATATTCTCAGAAAGGATCCCTGTGCACCATCGATGCCAGTGTGGGAAACTGGAAGATCCGTTACCTCATCGACGCCTATAGCCTCTATCTTACCGGGGTAACCATTACCGATGGCTCACAGCGTGTTATTGAAGTGAACCTGGGAAATTACAAAAAACACAAAAAACTACCCCTGATGGCCTATGATAGACACTACATATTTCACAACTCCCCAGCCGAAGCCGTAACGCTGCAACTCAAAATTGAGGAAGTAGAAGTGGATGTGGTGAAGTCCCTGAATTTTGACATACCTTTGCACTACGATAGATTGAGGATATAATGAATTGGTTGGGAAGTTTGTTTTTACTCTTGTTATTGTTGCCACTTCCGGCAATAGCCCAGACCAAAGAACAACTGGAAAAGGAAAGAAAAAAACTCATCCAGGAAATAGAAAAGACCAAAAAATTTCTAGACTCCACCGTAAAAACAAAACAGACCACCCTCAAAGATCTCAAAGCCATCAGTGCCCAGGTCGATAACCGCAAAAAGCTCATTACCACCATTTCCGGAGAAATAAGTGCCTCAGACCGCAAGATTACGGAAAACAATAAAAGAATCGACTCGCTCACCACCAACCTCAGCAAACTCAATGGTCAGTACCTTGAAATGCAGCGATATACCTACCTGCGGGAACTGAGCAATGATAAATGGTCTTACCTGCTTTCCTCCGGCAACCTCAACATCTTTTTATTGCGCTGGCGTTATATGGCTCAGTTTGAAGCCTTCAACAACCGGAAAAAACAAGAGATTACCCAGCTAAAACAACAAATTGACAACAACAATGCCGAAATAACCAAGGTCAAACAAGAAAAGGGCGTGCTGCTTGAACAGGAAAAAAAGGAAGCCACCACCCTGGAGAAAGAAAAGCTGGCCAAAGACAAAATGCTCAAAGAGATTTCTTCCAAGGAAAGCACCCTCAAGGCCGAACTGCAAAAGAAAAAAACCGAGCGTGAAAAACTCAACTCTGCCATCGAGCGCATCATCAACGAACAATTGCGACTGGCACGGGAAAAAGCTGCAGCTTCCTCCTCTACAAAAAATGTCAAAAAAGAAGAAAAACTGGACGAAGCCTCCATCAAATTATCCGCCGAATTCAGTCAGAATAAAAACAAGCTTCCCTGGCCCGTTTCCTCAGGTTTTGTCTCCTCTTCTTTCGGCGTACAGGCCCACCCTACCATCAAAAATGTCACCATCGAAAACAATGGCATCGACATCGCTGCCAAAGGGCCTAAAGATGTGAAAGTCGTCTTTCAGGGTGAAGTCGTCGGCGTCACCAGGGTGCCGGGCTACAACCACATGGTCATTGTCCGCCACGGCAATTACTACAGTGTATACTCCAACCTCGACGAAGTCACTGTCAGACAAGGAAACACACTCACTACCCAACAAAGCATTGGCAAAGTAAGTGCCGACGATTCCGGCAACTCCGAACTCCATTTCGAACTCTGGAAAGACAAAACCAAACTCAATCCCGAATCGTGGCTGAGATAAATTCTGAATTAGGATTTAGGAATTATTTTGGGTCTTATTGGATCGTAAAAGTCACCTGACCACCAGTTCACCAGTTCCGCGATTTTCTCGATTCCGCGATTCCCCGATTCACCAGTTTCCCGATTCCGCAATTCCCCATCCCTTGACCATCTGAAAATTAAACACTACTTTTGCACCCTAAATAGAAAACATGTCCGACAATAAAATAATCTTTGCCATGGAGGGTGTCACCAAGACCTATCCTCCTCAAAAACAGGTATTAAAAAATATATGGTTATCCTTTTTTTATGGAGCTAAGATCGGTGTCCTGGGTCTCAATGGCTCGGGAAAATCTTCGTTGCTCAAGATCATTGCAGGGATAGATACCAACTATGAAGGAAAGGTCACTTTTGACAAAGATTACAAAATCGGCTTCCTCGAACAGGAACCACAACTTGACAACAGTAAGACCGTCCGTGAAATTGTGGAGGAAGGTGTTCAGCACATTGTGGACATCGTAAAGGCGTATGACGATATCAACATGAAGCTGGCCGAACCCATGGACGACGATGCCATGATGAAGGCCATTGAGGTGCAGGGTGAACTCATGGAAAAGATGGACCACTACAACGCTTGGGAACTCGACTACAAACTGGAAACCGCTATGGAATCTCTCAGGTGTCCATTAGGAGACACATCGGTGAATGTGCTTTCCGGAGGTGAACGCAGACGTGTAGCCCTGTGTCGCTTGCTGCTGAGTCAACCGGATATCCTGCTGCTCGACGAACCTACCAACCATCTGGATGCGGAAAGTGTCAACTGGTTGGAGCAATACCTTCAAAATTTTCCGGGTACCGTCATCGCTGTCACACACGATCGTTACTTCCTCGACAATGTAGCCGGCTGGATCCTCGAACTCGACAGAGGTGAAGGCATTCCCTGGCAGGGCAACTACTCCAGCTGGCTGGAACAAAAAGCCAACCGCCTGCAAATGGAAGAAAAAACCGAATCCAAACGAAGAAAGACACTGGAGCGGGAATTGGAATGGATACGAATGGGCGCCAAGGCCAGACAAGCCAAGGGAAAGGCGAGGTTGAATGCCTATGAAAAACTACAAAATGAAGAGGGCAAAGAGAAAGAAGCCAAACTGGAACTTTTCATTCCACCGGGACCCAGGCTGGGTGACATCGTCATAGACATTCAAAATGTGTCTAAAGCTTTTGGAAACCGCGTATTGATCGAAAACTTTTCTGCCAATATCCCCAAAAACGCCGTCGTAGGCATCATTGGGCCCAATGGTATGGGAAAGTCCACGTTGTTTAAAATGATCATGGGTAAAGAACAAGCCGATGCCGGCAATATCGTCATCGGAGACACCGTAAAACTCAGCTATGTAGATCAGGCACATGAAGACCTCGTACCCGATAAAACCGTCTATGAAGTGGTAGGTGACGGCAACGAACTCCTCAAAGTAGGCAACAGCGAGGTCAACGTACGGGCCTACCTCAGCAAGTTCAACCTCGGCGGTTCCGACCAGCAGAAAAAAGTGGGTGTACTATCGGGCGGCGAACGAAACCGCTTGCATCTGGCCATCACCCTCAAAGAAGGGGGCAACGTGCTGCTTCTGGATGAGCCAACCAACGACATCGACGTCAATACCCTCAGGGCCCTGGAAGAAGCCATCGAAAATTTTGCCGGTTGTGTGCTGGTGATCTCCCACGACAGATGGTTTATCGACAGATTGGCAACCCACATCATCTCCTTTGAAGACGAAGGCCAGGTGGTGTATTTTGAAGGAAACTTTTCAGACTATGAAAAAATGAAAATAGAAAAATACGGCAATGTAGCTCCAAAAAGGCCACGTTTCAAAAGCCTGATGTAGGCTTAATCGCCACTGAGAAAGGCAATTTCTCCATTGGCCATGATTTCCATGGCAAACGACTGACTTTGCTGGGCCAAAAAAGGCTCATTGGCAAGGTTGGCTCCTGCGGCGATGTGGATGATGTTTTCTTCATCTATCCTGGCAACAGATTTTTTAATGAGGTCACCTTCAACGATGGTTCCGCAGATTGGCTTGCGTGCAATGGCATTGCCTTTTTCATCGGTAGTGACCATGATAAATTCATAGCGTAGAAGAGCCGCTTTCCAATATACAAACGCTTGAATGTCTTTGTATGGACTAAACTTCAGGCAGGGTAAAAATTCTGTGAACTCGTCCGTTTCTTCTATGCCTTCCCACTTCAGGATAAAATCATGCAATAAAGCCAGGGGTAGCGGGTCATTGGTCGCATTTATATAGTCGATTGATTCGTCGGTAAGGGTTAGCGGTGGACTTATCTCTGGAAAGTAACTGGCAAAGGAATTAAAATCGGTCATCTGGGTTTATTTACTTTTCTTCCTGCAGGTATCGACCCAGATCAGGATAGGTGGATAAATAATTGGCAATGTTGCTGCCCGTGATTATTTCATGGGCGACAAAGGGAACAATTTTTGCGGCCGTATATCCTTTTTCAAGCAATCGCAATTTCATTGCCCTGGCTTCGTCATAACTTTCCACATAACCACAGTAATATTCATAATCACCCGCCGCATTTCGCATCACAGAGGTAAATTGAAAATCTAACAACACATCTGAACGCACCATTTGCCTGGCGACCGTAAACCTCACCTTGTATCCCAGTCCGTTTTTAAGCACCAGGTAATCTTTAAAGACCGGATTTACAACGTCTTCTTTTAAAACGGGAAAATCTTCAGTAATTTCCATCACCTTTGGATCCAGATCTGTAACCATCAACTCGATACGTGAATTGTATCTCGATTCATTGACCACCATCGGAAAAGAGGATCCATGGGAGTGCAATTCTATGCGAGAAGCCGATATGCCTGACGATGCCAGATTGCTGGCCAATCTTTCCAGACGTTTGATCGTAAAGAAAAGGCTGGTTTCCTTTTGTTTGTCCACGGCGCTGTGGCCTAAAATTTTAATTTTGGTGCCCGGATAAACCTCCAGGATGTTTCGCACGGTCTTCAGCGCAGTTATGTTTTGCGGCGACAATACATCTTCGTCTCCGGTAAAATAAATGGGTGCTACCACTACTTTCTTTACTTCAGTCTTATTGGCCTGTACTACTTCGCCATTGGTACCATTCTCATTCAAATTTTCAACCGCAAACATCGGCAGTTCTTCTATATAATTGAATTGATCTGTGATTTGCTCTTTAAAGTAAGCCATGTACAGGTCAAAGCCCCCAAAACCATCTAAACGATTGGATGAAAAAAGCAACTGATTGCCATCATTGGATACCAGGGGATCTATATCGTCTTTACTGCTATTGATGGGAATACCCAGGTTTATCCTTTCAGACCATTTTTTGGATGCAGGATCATATTTACTGGCAAATATGTCGAAGCCCCCCAACCCATTGATAAAATCAGATGAGAAAAAAAGTGCATGACCTCCCTTGGTGATGTAGGGTGACCGTTCGTTGTAATTTGAGTTTACCCCCGCACCAAGATTAACCGGATCTTGCCAAATGCCTGCTGCTTTTTTACATACGTAAATATCATAACCCCCAAAGCCTCCGGCCCGATTACTGCTGAATACCAGGGTGCTGTCATTGAACACACTTAAGTCTCTGTCCCCACTGAGCGGGTCAAATGGAGATACCAACGCTCCCTCAGCGACCTCCATCGTCTCCTGGGATACAAAAGTATCTGTCATCAGCTTAAATGCAGCCGTTGTATGTCTTAAATAATACATGACCGATCCATCTTTGCTGAAGTCCTGAATGATCTCGTTCTGGGTTGTATTCTGAATGGTATTAAATGCAGTGATAGGTGTGTAATTGCCCCCGGCAAGTTCCACTGCATACATATCGTAATAATAGATATTGCTCAACTCATCTTTATCACCCCACTTATCCCTTGGCCCACCGTTGGATTGTTCCCGATTGGAAGAAAAATAATACTTGTTTTGGAAATTGGGACTTTGTAACGGAGACACTTCGTCGTAAGAAGAATTGGCGGCACCGCCAAAATTATCTACATAGGCAAGCTGTGGCAGGTGTTTTATTTTTGGACTGAATTCACATCTTTTGATTTCATTGATGATCTCAGCAACAGCTCCGCCTTTCTCATCCTGCATCAGGTTGAGTTGATTTTTGAAATAAACAGCAGCCTCTGAATAGTTTCCCAATGCCTGGTAGCTGCGAGCTGTGTACAAATATATATCGTCTTTGTCACAGCCTTTTTTGAATGCATCCACCATAAGGTCTATACACTGCTGCGGTTGATTCAGATGGTAGGCACATACCCCTTTTGCATAAAGGGCATCTACATCCGAATTCAGTTTGTCATAAGCGTTCAGGGCTTTGATGGCTTCCACATAGTTTTGTTTTTCCATCAGCACCTGCGCCTGCTTTTTTAATGATTTTTGGGCCATGCACTGGTTACCTGTCAAGAAAATAATTACAGCAGCAAAGGTAAATATGTAAGTAGTGCGCTTCATTAAAAGTTCTCTCCTTTGAATGCCTCCAGGTAATCAGAAATGCGTTTCAGAAAAGATCCGCCAAGGGAGCCATCTACGATTCTGTGGTCGTATGACAGCGACAGATACATCATGTGCCGGATGGCTATTACATCGCCCTCTGCCGTTTCCAGCACTGCTGGTTTTTTCTTGATGGTGCCTGTGGCGAGAATGGCTACCTGGGGTTGATTGATGATGGGTGTGCCCATCACATTGCCAAAAGTACCTACATTGGTGATGGTAAATGTGCCATCCTGAATTTCTTCCGGCTTGAGTTTATTCTGACGTGCCCGATGTGCCAGATCATTTACTGCCCGACTCAGACCAGCCAGGTTGAGGGAATCGGCATTTTTAATCACAGGTACAATAAGGTTGCCCGATGGCAGCGCTGCCGCCATACCGATGTTGATCTGCTTTTTGACGAGGATGCGCGTGCCTTCTAAAGATATGTTCACCATGGGATAATCGCGGATTGCCTTTACGACTGCATCGATAAAGATGGGCGTAAAGGTGATCTTTTCACTGTATTTCTTCTGAAAAGCTTCCTTGTTTTTCTCCCTCCAGATTACCATGTTGGTGACATCTGATTCTACAAAGGAAGTGACATGAGGTGAAGTTTGTTTCGACATCACCATATGGTCGGCGATGAGTTTTCGCATCCTGTCCATTTCAATGATCTCCACATTGCCACCGGATGAGGTCGCAGCCACAGACGGACTTGCGGGAGTTGGGGTAGTAAACGAAGGTTGTGCGGCAGGGGATGTGCTTTGTCTTTGGGAAATGTACTGCAACACATCCTTTTTGGTAACCCGTCCCTCTGCACCGGAACCTGCAATGGCATCCAGTTCTGCCTGACTTATTTGCTCTTCTTTGGCAATGTTTCGCACCAGCGGAGAGTAAAACTTATCCCCGGATCTTACGGGAACTGATTCCTTAACGCCCTCAGCCACTGAAATCTCTACCGCAGGTGTTGCCACGACTTTTTCTGAGACAGTTGAGGCAACAGGCGTTTCGGGCTTATCCGATACGGCTTCCCCTTCTGTGGCAATGATGGCTATTACCTGTCCGACGGCCACCACGGCAGTCTCGGGGTATAAAATTTCTGTAATGATGCCGTCGGCAGGAGATGGGATCTCAGAGTCCACTTTATCTGTCGCAACTTCCAGAATGGTCTCGTCCTGGGTGACCTTGTCCCCTACTTTTTTGTTCCATTTCAGGATGGTTGCTTCAATGATGCTCTCGCCCATTTTTGGCATTACCAGATCTACTCTTGCCATCTGTCATCGATTAAATAAGTAAATAAAATTTGGTTAGTAGGGGCAAAATTACAAAAAATATTGCATTACCCCTTCGACAGAGGCCTTCTGCAAAATATTAATCAGTCTGGCCACAAGATCAGCCATCTACACATATAGCAAAACCTGTATTCATTTTTTGCCCCTGGTCCTTTTACTCTCCTTCCGGCTTTAGTCCCAAGGTACGGACAAAGAAGGAGAGCGCAGGGTTTTTTTCGTTCATTTTCTGATAGATGTCTCTGGTGCTCAATTTGATCCTGATGGCCGACATTTCTTCATATTCAGGAAAGAGACTTTTATCCACTTCTACCTTCATGATAAGGTCCTCTATATGAAAACATTCACGCATCTCTTTCATCAAATCGGTCTCCTGCATCACCAGTTCCTTGATGAAAAGTGTGGGTACGAAAACCAGAATGGTTTTTGCCTCCAACTTGATTTGTGTATTTAAAAAAGCATTTCTGGTACTCTTGGAAGTGAGTCTTTGTGCATATGCCCTAAAAAGATCTTCAACCTCCTTGTCAGAAATGGTTCTGGACTTACCTTTACGGTCCTGTGCTTCTTTAAGCAGGTTGGCCCTGATGAGATCAGCACTCATTAGCCCCGGTGTATTGATGATTCCGGCGACCGGCGCTTTGTAACTGTGACCCGGATCGCTAATATTTCGCGAAGACTCTGCCTCCTTTTGAGGAGCGGTCGTTTCGGCTTGTGGCTTGATTTCGGTGATTCCTGATGTGGAAGTAATGACCTCTGGGGTCATCGGCTCGACGCCATCATTTTTTTTTTAATGCCTCCGGCTTCCGGTGCAAAAAAATCGGTTTCGTAAGCTTGTTGGGCGTAAGCGATCTTACTCAATGCGATTTCAGCGTGTAATCTCTTATTGTTGGCTCTTGCCAGGGTAAGGTCACAGGTATTGAGGATGTGTAGTGCCGTCAAAATGAAACTTTCTTCGGCCATAGCCGCCTGGTTAAAGTATCGTTGCTTTACGGAATCGCTGCACTCCATGAGCTGGATTGTTGTCTCATCCTTTGCTACCAGCAGCTCCCGGAAATGCTCAGCCAGCCCCTGGATAAAACTCTCCGTGTCGAATCCATTGCGCACAACCTCATTAAGGATGTTGAGTACGCCAGGCAAATCACTGCGAATGAATGCATCCACCATCCGGAAATAGTAATCATAATCCAGGATATTAAGGTTTGAAATCACATCCTTGTACGTGATCACATCACCCGAAGCTCCGGATATTTTATCAAAAATAGACAGTGCATCCCGCATGCCTCCGTCAGCCTTTACGGCAATCTGGTGGAGGGCTTCCGGTTCTGCCTGACGCTGTTCTTCCTTACAAATCTTTTCAAGTTGTACTACAATGTCCACTGGCTGAATGCGCTTGAAATCGAAAATCTGACAGCGGGACAAAATGGTGGGTATGATCTTGTGTTTCTCAGTGGTAGCCAGAATAAAAATGGCATACGGTGGTGGCTCCTCCAGGGTCTTCAAAAAGGCATTAAAGGCCTGGGTGGAAAGCATGTGTACCTCGTCGATGATAAACACCTTATGGGTGCCGTGCTGAGGCTGGTACCGCACCTGTTCGATGAGGGTGCGTATATGCTCCACGCTGTTGTTGGAAGCTGCATCCAGTTCAAATATATTAAACGAAGCATTTTCATTGAAAGACTTACAGGAACTGCATTCATTACACGGCTCCACCTTGTTGATCGGTCGCTCACAATTGATGACCTTGGCCAAAATCCGCGCACAAGTGGTCTTACCCACACCCCTGGGACCGCAAAACAAAAAAGCATGCGCCAGCTGGTTTGTCTGCAATGCATTTTGAAGTGTCCTGGCAATGTGATTTTGCCCTATAACGTCTTCAAAACGTATAGGCCTGTACTTTCTCGCAGAAACAACAAATTTGCTCAAAGCTGTTTAAATTGAAGTCCAAAGATACACCAAAACACCCTATTTTTTTAGCAAGCCAATCGAATATAAGCCACAAGATAATTAATGCATTGAAAATTAAGGGGGTAAATCAATTTAACCCTCGATTCCCACCATTTTTGAGCCAAAAGATCCCCTTGGGAAACCACAGTGGTTATTAAAACACAATGCTTGGTTTTTTTTAGTGGTCCAAACCATTATGTTCACTTTGTGTCTTCTTGATAGCCTTTGTAGTGAAAAAATTAAACCACTAGGCGCACAAAGGCTTTCACTAAGTGCCTTTAGATTTGCAGAGTAAAATATTAATCAATTTAAAATGTATAACCATCATCCATGCCTGGGGGGGGTCTGGGGGGGTATGATTTTTGTTGATTATGTGGAAAAGCTGAGGTAAAGAGAGGCAAATTAGACAAAAGTGCTAGATTTTGAAATCTATCTTGTGATTAAATCCTCTCTTTACATTTTAAGTAAAATCCAAATAGAAATTAGGGTAAAACCCATTAGTAAGGTTCTGGAGTTCACTTAAATTCTCAACTCATTAATTAACTGTAAAATTAAAAAAATGAAAAGAATTTTTGTTGCTGGCGACATTTCCAAAGAGAAAATTGATTTTTGCATCTACGATGGTGAGAGCTTCCTAGCTTCTAAAGTAGTAAAAAATTCAAAATCAGAATTGTCAACCTTTTTAAAACAAGTTGACACCATATTTACTGACGGGAAAAAGGAGAATGTGTATAATGAATGTGTTTTTGCATTTGAATACACAGGAGTATATAATAATATAGTTCTTAAATTATTGGAAAAATATAACTTCAAAGTCGCATTATTATACCCAGGTTCTATAAAAGCTGTAGTTAATTTTAATCGAGCAAAAAACGATACTATTGATGCACAAAAGATTGCTGAATACGCTTATAGATTTTATGATAAATTAAATTTTTATTCTCCTCTTTCAAATGAAATGCAAGAGCTGAAAGCACTAATAACGGAAAGATCAGCTCTTGTTAAAGTAAAAAGTCAGCTCATCAGTAAGAAAGATGATCAAAATAAATTTCTACCATCCAACATATCCATGTTTTTAAAGAAAAACAATGAAAAAATTGAAAAGGAGCTAGATGAAGCTATTAATAATATTGAGGTTAGAATTTTAAAGGTTATCAAGAGCGATGAAAAATTGAAAGAAAATTATGAAATAGCAATCAGCGTTCCGGGTATTGGCTCTGCAACGGCAGCCGTATTAATTGCATGTACCAATAATTTCAATAGATTTAAAAATGCTAAGCAGTTAGGTTGTTATTCTGGAGTAGTACCTTTTCAAAGATCTTCTGGAGCATACAAAGGAAAAAACAAAGTGTCACCCAAAGCAAATAAACAGCTTAAAACGCTTTTACATTTAGGTGCGGTATCCGTGCTTAATAGCAAAAATATATTCGGTGAATTCTACAACAGAAAAACAGGTGAAGGAAAAAACAAAATGTCAGTTATCAATAGTGTAAGAAATAAAATATTGAAAACCGTTTTTGCATGTGTAACAAATAAGCAAAAATTTAAACCCGACTACAAATTTCAATTTGCCGCTTAAATCATGTAATAATGTGGATTATTATTTTAAATAACTCATTTTCAATAGTGTACAAGATTTCATCTACACATTAAAAATAATTGAATAAAGACTTAAATAAACCATAGAAATCACTATGATTTGTTTCCATTTAATGATCATAGTGCTCTTTGACCCAATCAGTTAAATTGTGATCTTTGTGTCTCCCTCGTGTCCTTTGTGGTGAAAAAATTAAACCAAGGTGTACAAGGGTTTTGATAGTTAGGCTTCACGGTTCAATATTTTTAAGATACATATACCCAAAAAGCAATAAAATTTTGAAAATATCCACCCCATCGACCTCCTAAACAATATTAATCTATATAAACCCGCGTTTATAAAATATTAATTTGAAATAGCCTTATCTCCATTTCAACATCCCCGATTTCGTTTCAATTGTTTATTTTTGGTAGTGTTTAAGAAAATCACTTTTGGTTAAAGCTTAATTCGTAATTTTTAATTCGTAATTGTTGAAAATATCCCTTGCCCAGCTTAACTACCACATTGGTAACTTTGAAGGTAACCTGCAAAAGATGCTTGATGCCATCACAGAAGCCCGAAGTCAGCAGTCTGACATCATCTGCTTTGGTGAACTGGCTACCTGTGGTTATCCACCCCGTGATTTTTTGGAATTTGATGACTTCATCCGCCTGGCATATGAAAGCATAGATCGGTTGCTCGCTGAAACGGATGACATCGCCATAGTACTGGGCAGTCCCACAAAAAATCCGGAAGCCGATGGTAAAAACCTGCACAATTCTGTGCTTTTCCTATACCAACGCAAAATCCAGTATATGCAGCACAAGACCCTGCTGCCAACGTATGATGTTTTTGACGAATATCGCCATTTTGAACCCTCCAAATCCTGGGGTGTAGCTGAATTTAAAGGAAAAAAAATAGCACTTACGGTATGCGAAGACATCTGGGATGTGGGAACCAATGACCCGCTTTACACCGTGGTGCCTTGCGACCGAATGATGCCCTTCCAACCGGATTTTATCATCAATGTTTCCGCATCTCCTTTCAACTACGATCATGCCACATCCCGCATTCGTATCGTTCAGGCCAATATGCAGCGTTATAAAATACCCATGTTTTATATCAACCATGTGGGAGCACAGACCGAACTCATTTTCGATGGCGGCAGCCTCGTTTCTTCACCTGATGGACACATTTACGACGAAATGCCTTATTTCGAAGAATGCATCCGCCACTACGACCTCGATGAAGTGCTTAAAGGGGGCATTGACCGCCAGCAATCCAAAGATAAAATTCCACTCATACACGATGCACTCATCGTTGGATTGAAAGATTATTTTGCCAAGCTTGGTCTTTCAAAGGCGATACTCGGCTTATCGGGTGGCATTGATTCCGCCATCACGGCTGTGCTGGCTGTGAGGGCACTGGGAAAAGAAAATGTGCGCGTTTTGCTCATGCCATCCCAGTATTCTTCCACCCACAGCGTAGTCGATGCCCGCACCCTGGCTGAAACCCTCGGCATTCAATACGACATCATCCCCATCAAAGGCATCTACGAGGCTTTTATGGCGGAATTAAAACCCTTATTCCAAGACCAACCTTTCAACGTCACCGAAGAAAATATCCAGGCCAGAATCCGCGGCACACTCAATATGGCGCTGTCCAATAAGTTTGGACACATCCTGCTCAATACCACCAATAAAAGTGAAATGGCTGTGGGTTATGGCACACTTTACGGCGACCTCTGTGGCGGGCTCTCCGTCCTCGGCGATGTGTATAAGACCGAGATCTATAAGTTGGCCGCCTACATCAACAAAGACAGCGAGGTGATACCCTTAAACACCATTAACAAACCACCTTCTGCCGAACTTCGACCTAACCAAAAGGACTCCGACAGTCTGCCAGAATACGATGTCCTTGATCCCATCCTATATTTGTACATCGAAAAGAGAACCGATCCCCAGGACATTATTGCCGCCGGCCACGACGAAGTCACGGTGAAGCGGGTGCTGCGCCTCGTAAACATCAGTGAATTCAAACGACACCAGACCGCACCGGTACTGAGGATTAGTCCAAAGGCATTCGGCGTAGGCCGTCGAATGCCCATTGTTGGAAAATACCTTTCTTAACCCTTTGAAATCATTTTGTAAATAAAACTTTAGAAAATATTTTTATGAAAAAAACATTCAATTTCCGCTTTTACCTGCTAGCCCTTGCTTTAGGCTTGACTTTTACTTCATGCCAGGATGCCGATCCTTATGAAAACCTGGATGGCACCTTTAACCTTACCACAGCTTATGCAGACGGTGTGAAGACTTCTCCCGTTGGTGGTACCATCACTTTCAATGCCGACAAAACCGGCGACCTCGACATCGACTACGTAGTCGCCACCACCCAGGCATCGTTGACCGGCAATTTTGAATATACCGCCACAGCTGACCTCATCACTCTGAATCCGGGAGCCTCAGACGAGACCGTATGGAAAAGGAAGATAGACGAAAGCAAAAAGCAACAAATCGAATTCAATCAGGCCATCGGAGGTAAAAACTATACCATCCTTCTGGAATTTACAAAGTAAACCGGTTTGTGAAGCGTAACCGAATCATAGGCAGGTACAGCCAGGGTCTCGATGGCCCTTTGCTTGTGGTCATCGGTGCCATGCACGGCAACGAACCCGCCGGCGTGCTAGCACTTGAAAAGGTCTTTGTCATGCTGGCGGAAGAAAAAGTCAAAAAACCTCACTTTGAATTCAAAGGAACCTTGTTGGGTCTTATCGGCAACCTGAGAGCCTTCGAGTTGGGAAAGAGATTTATTGACAAAGACCTCAACCGTTCATGGTCCTATGAGATGTTTAAAGAAATTAGCCAACAGCCTGAGGACCAGCTCAATGCCGAACAACAGCAGATCATTGAAATCATTGGGGTTTTGCGCGATGAAATTGAAAAGCACCCGCCGCACCAGATCATCGTACTTGACTTGCACACCACATCGGCCCATGGTGGTATATTTTCGCTCACCACGGATGACCCCATCAGCATTCGCATGGCTGTAGAACTTCATGCCCCTGTCATAAAAGGTATGCTCGAAAGTATCCAGGGTTCTTCCATTCACTTTTTTGATGGAAAAAACATGGGAATACCCACTACAGCCATAGCATTTGAAAGCGGGCAACATGAAGACCCGGACAGTGCACTCCGGGCTGTGGCCGCCATCATCAACTGCATGCGAACCATTGGCTGCGTCAGTGCCAATGATGTAGAAAACAAACACGACGACATCCTCATCAATTTTTCCAAAACCTTACCCAAAGTGAGCCGGCTGATTGGTAAATACAGCATCCGGAATCAGGGAGCCTATAAAATGGTGCCTGGCTTTAAAAGTTTTGATCCCGTTTCTAAAGGTCAGCTCCTCGCACACGATGGAAACGATGCTGTCTATTGCCCTGCAGATGGCCGAATCCTTATGCCATTTTACCAACAACTTGGAGAAGACGGCTTTTTCCTTATAGAAGAAGCCGGGCTGGACAACACGTTGCGTTTGGCGGCCATTAATTGACTATATTTGTAAGGTAAATGAAACATTCATGATTTTCCCCATTGGCGATACCCAGGTAATTGGCGGCCATAAACCCTACCTGTCCTATGGGCTCCTCATCCTCACTTCCCTGGTCTTTGCCGTCCAAATGCTGATGCCAGGAAACCTAATATGTGATTATGCGGTCATTCCCAATAACATACGGCACGGAAATGAACTTCACACCTTGGTTACCAGCCTGTTTCTTCATGGCAGCTATTTGCATATTGTGGGCAATCTTATTTTTTTATGGGTTTTTGCAGACAACATCGAAGCGACCATAGGGCACGGGCGTTTCATAGCCTTTTACCTCGTTGGGGGTATTGTAGCCTCCCTGGCCCACATCTACATGGATGGCCAGGGCAGCGCGCTCATCAATTGTTGTGAACCTTGCATTTCCTGCGAACCGGGCATGCAGGCTTGTATCGGCTCTATTCCCTCATTGGGTGCCAGTGGCTCCATATCAGCCATCATGGGTGCCTACCTCATCATGTATCCCAGATCAAAAGTCGAAGTGCTTATCCTCATCTTTTTCCGAAAATTTTTCATGTCTGCCTGGATCTTCCTCGGACTGTGGTTTGTACAGCAAATTTTTGCCGGCATTGGCAGTTTCAACGTACCGTCAGCCGCCAATGAAGGCGTCGCCTGGTGGGCTCACATTGGAGGCTTCGCCTTTGGACTGGCATCAGGCCTTATTTTTAGAAAATATATTTCATCACCCAAAGGTTCGTTCATTGACAATGAAGACCTCATCTAATCACCATCACCATGGCAGATAATGATTCCATCCGCAACAACAAAGGCAGAAAACTGACCACAGGCCACCTGAGTAACCAGGCCCTAAATCTTTTTGCCGCACATCCACATAAAAAATACAATGCCAAACAAGTCATTGAAAAACTTAAGATCAGCAACAGCAAAGATTCCGTCCTTCACGTGCTGAAAGCCCTGGGCAGAAAGTCTTTCCTGGTCGCACATAAAGAAGACTTCTTTCAATGGAACAAGGAAAATATATCGCTGGCCACCAAGTCCAAATCCTATGATTATTACACCGGCAGGGTTGACCTAACCCGCACAGGAGCTGCCTATGTCATTGTCGATAACCTGGAACACGACATTTATGTGCCGGAAAGGAATACCGGCAATGCCATGCACCGCGACATCGTAAAGGTCGAAGTACCCAAACGATCTTCCCGCCAAAAACCGGAGGGCAAGATCATCGAAGTCATCACCCGGTCGCTCTCTCATGTGCTGGGCACGCTACGTGTTTTTCACCACTACTCCATTGTTTTTCCGGACGCAGCCACCAGGTTCCCCGAGGTACTGATTAAAGAGGATGACCTCATGGGTGCTCAGGATGGAGATAAAGTAGTGGCCAAAATTACCAGTTGGGGTCAGGGACAAAACAAAGCCATCTGGGGCCACGTAACCACCGTGCTTAAGGAAGCCGATGAAAACGAACTCGCCATGCAGGCCATCCTGCTCAGTGCGGGATTTAACCTCGAATTTCCGACACACGTCATGGAAGAAGCAGAAGCCATCAGCGGCAAAATCACCAAAAAGGACCTGCAGGAAAGAAGGGACTTCCGCAAGATACTTACCTTTACCATCGATCCGGAGTCCGCCCGCGACTTTGACGACGCCATCTCCTATCAGGAGCATGAATCCGGCAATGTCGAAATCGGCGTGCACATTGCCGACGTTACCCATTTTCTTAAAGAGAATTCTGCGCTGGATAAAGAAGCCTTTGACCGGTCCACATCGGTGTACCTTGTGGACAGGGTCTTACCCATGCTCCCTGAAAAACTGAGTAATGACTTGTGTTCACTGAATCCAAACGAAGATAAGTTTACCTTTTCTGCTGTTTTTGAATTCAGTGATAAGGGTCGTCTGGTCAATGAATGGTTTGGCAAAACCATAATCCATTCAGATCGCAGGTTCAGTTATGAAGAAGCCCAAATGAGACTCGAATCCGGCAAAGGTGATTTTGCGGCAGAACTGCAAAAAGTAAATGTCATCGCGCACAAGCTCAGGAAAGAAAAATACCGCCACGGCGCCATCAATTTTGAAAGTGAAGAAGTGCGGTTTGTGCTGGATGAAAACAAAAAACCTGTCAGCATGATGGTGAAGGAACGCAAAGATGCCCACATGCTCATCGAAGATTTTATGCTGCTGGCCAATAGATCGGTTGCCAGGTTTATCGCCAAAAAAACATCGCCAGAGATTCCGTTTGTGTATCGTGTACATGACATGCCCGATCCCGCCAAACTTACAGATTTTGCATTGTTTGCTAAAGAGATGGGTTATAGCATGAAAATCGACACTCCCAAACACATTGCAGAATCCTTCAATGGACTCGCCCAAAAGATTGCGGAAGACGCTACGTTTAAAATCCTTAGCCCCCTGGCCATCCGCACCATGGCCAAGGCTGAATACAGTACCAAAAACATTGGTCACTATGGACTGGCTTTTGAATACTATACCCATTTTACTTCACCCATCCGGCGATACAGCGATGTATTGTCACACAGGATCCTGTATCAAAACCTGTCAGATACCATCTACCGGGTGGACCTCGAATCACTGGAACAAAAATGCAAACACATTTCCAGACAGGAGATCAAAGCATCGGAAGCGGAAAGGGAATCTGTAAAATACAAGCAGGTCGAATACATGTTGAACCACATCGGTGAGGAATTTGACGCCCAGATTTCGGGCATGATCGAAAAAGGAATTTTTGTGGAACTCCCTTCTTCCAAAGCCGAAGGTCTCATACCTTTTGCCAATTTCCCGGATCAGTATAAAATGGGCACAAGCAGACATAAGGCCCAGTCCAAACGCACTGGCCATGAATTGAAAATGGGCGACATTGTAAGGGTAAAACTGGTAGATGCCGACCTGGCTTCGAGGAAACTCGAATTTGAAATGATTGAAAAATAAAACCACAATTACAATCAAAAAGCACCAGCCATTTTATGTCAGCTTTCAGCAAATTTGTTTCCAGAAATGGAATAAGGGGTCTGCTTTTTGACCTCAACGGCACCATGGTTCACGACATGCCTTATCACACCAGGGCCTGGCACCAGATCTTTTTGTCAAAAGGCCTTGACATTTCTTATGAGGACACCAAAAAAGAATGTTACGGCAAAAACGAAGAAGTGATTGAAAGGGTTATGCCGGGTGTCTATCCTCTGGAAGTGCGTACCACCATGGGTTGGGAAAAGGAAGCCCTGTACCGGAAAGAATTTGAAAGTGAACTGGCTTTGTTGCCCGGACTAAATGATTTTCTGGAAACACACCGTATGGCTGGTTTGAAAATGGCCATTGGCAGCGCAGCCATTATGGAAAACGTGGATTTTGTACTCGATGGTTGTAAAGTCAGAAACTACTTTGATGCCATCGTTTCAGCAGGAGAAGTAGTAAAAAGCAAACCCGATCCGGAGACCTTTTTGCGCTGTGCCCATCAACTCAGACTGTCAGCACAGCAATGCCTGGTTTTTGAAGATACGCCAAAAGGCGTGGAATGTGCCGTGAATGCAGGCATGCCCTGTGTCGTCATTCTGACCACCCACGAAAAAGAAGAATTCCAAAGCATGTCCGGCAGCATCGTGGATTATATCCACGATTATCATTCAATATTATGATTAAGATTTTATTTAGCCTCATTGTTTCTAACTATGTGCTTTTTGATTGAAAAATTGGCCATTAATTTATTATGGCTATAGAATTTCATCAAAATCGAAAATGGTTACAAGGTCTTATTACTTATTTTATTGCATAAATACCCAAGTTCGAATTTCACAAAATTGCTGCTTGGCCTTAATGAATTTTCCGTTAAAAAATTCTGGAATAAAACCGTTAAAAATTCAAAACTGTTTGAGCCTGCTAATAGGATAAAAAGATGATTGAATAAAATACTGAGCAGAAGTTGTACGAACGACTGAGGTGAGCCTGTCTACGTGGCGTAGCCAGGTAGATTTTTTGAATTTAGGTTTTATGCAGGAATTTTAGGCAAATTCATTAAAGCCTTGATTTTTTTTGTTACTTTTTTGGATCAAGCCAAAAAAGTAATTACCTATTTAAAAGGGACACACATAAAATTAAGACTGCGCTGGAACCTATACAATAATTGTATTAGTAATACAATTATTGGTTTGCAAAATGATACATCACCTCATAATACTCCCTTGCCATTCGGCAGCTCTCAAAAGCCGGCACCACATCCTGCATACCCCGCTGTACAATGTGCCTCCATCGGGGTTGGTCGCGATAATACATGGGAAGAATTTCGTTTTCAAGGATACGATACAAGTGCATAAGGTCGTGTTCATCCTGTTGATGAATGTTGGTATTGTGGTAATCGGCCTGTGGAATGATGAAGGCGTTTTGTCCATGATGGGCAAATTCACAAATCCATCCATCGTAGGTACTAAAATTGACGGCACCATTCATCGCTGCGGTCATCCCGCTGGTACCACTGGCTTCCCTGGGTACCCTGGGATTGTTTAACCAGGCATCGGCTGCTTGTTTCAGCCGCTTGCTCAGGGCCAATTCATAACCAATACAAACAGCCATATTTTTAAATCTTTTGCTGAGGTGTACCAAAGAATTGAACTCACCAATAGCAGAATAATCCAAGGGGTATGGTTTTCCGGCCCAAATGATCTGCACCGGAAATTTGGTGTTTTCCAGCAAGGCGGTAAATGCCTCCATATCTCTTGTGATGAGGTTAGCCCGCTTGTACCCTGCAAATCTTCTTGCCCACACTATGGTAAATACATCAGGGTCCAGCAACTTTCCGGTCTGATCGGCCACGATATCAAAGGCACGTTCTTTTAACCATCGCTTCCTGTCGATGAAGTCGTGCTCATTTCCATCTTCCATGGCCTTGTACAATTGTTTATCAGCCCAGTACCGCCAGTTTTGACTGTTGGTGATTGAGGTGATCTCACATATATTACTGTACTTGCTCCACATTTGACGACTTACTTCACCGTGCAGTCTGGAAACACCATTGGCATACCTTGCTGTCCTCAAAGCCAACAAGGAGTGGTTGCACGAACTATCCTCAATATCCATGAGCATTTTTACCTGTTCAAGGGGTATGTCCATGAAGTATCCCATTTTGTGACAGAGATAAAGATCATGGACTTCATTGCCAGCCTCTTCCGGTGTGTGGGTAGTAAAGACCAGGTGCCTGCGCACCTCAGCCATACTGCCGTATTTTTTATAGAGATAAAAAATTGAGGATGCGGCATGTGCTTCATTCAGGTGATATACCTCAGGGTCAAAGCCGAGCTCAGAAATAAGTTTCGCCCCACCAATGCCCAATAAAATAAACTGGGCAATCTTGGTGGCGGTATTTGAATCATACAGACGGTGGGTAATGGTCTGTGCCAGGTAATCGTTTTCAGGAAGATCCGTTGACAATAAGAAAATAGGAGCCGATTGAAATGTCTGGGGTGCCAGATAATAGGCTTTTACCCATACAGGAGCATTGTCTATGCTGATCTGAAATTTGATGCCTGTCTCTTCCAGAAAATTGTATATTTTTTCGTTCCATTGTACTTGGAGCGTCTGATCCTGATTTCTGGCCTGGTCGTAGTAGCCATATTTCCAAAGTATGCCAATTCCGATAAGGTTTTGACCCAATTCGTAAGCACCCCTCATATGAGAACCCGCTAAAAAGCCCAGTCCTCCACTATAAATTTTCAAGGCCTGATCAATGCCAAATTCCATGGAGAAATAAGCTACTCTGGTTCCGTATTTTTTGTTGATGGCATAAGGAACCTTATAAGAAGAAAATTGCGTCATAATTCTTTGATTATAAAGTGGGCAAAGATACAATTCCCCGCTCAATTAGACAGCCGCACCAGCCAAAAACAGTCTAAATCAGCCGTATAAGTCATAAAAACATACGAAACTATTGTTTATATGAGTATTATATATTTAATAAATAAATTATATATTGACATTACAATCGGCCGTTGTCCAAAAAGCTGTAGTACTGTTTTCCGGCCACGATGATGTGGTCGGCCAGGAAAACGTCAAAGTAACTGCATACTTCTTTCATCTTGTTGGTAAAGTCTATATCCTGCGTACTGGGTTGGAGCGATCCGGAAGGATGGTTATGTACGAGGATAATGGTGCTGGCCGCCAGTTCAACTGTCTTCCTCATGATGACTCGTGCATCGGCAGAGACTGCATTGAGCCCTCCCTTAAAGACTTGCGTTGTGGAAATAAGTTTGCCGGCCCTGGATAAAAAAATGACCCAAAATTCCTCGTGCACAAGGTCTGCAAGCAGTGGTCCAATATATTCGTAGATGTCGGCACTGCATTTAAAGCTTTCCGCTACAGGTACTGCCGCAGCTTGTCGTCTGCGTCCAACTTCCAGGGCTGCCGCCAGGATGACCGCCTTGGCTGATCCCAGCCCTTTGATCTTTTTGAAATCGGCCACCGACTTGCGTCCCAGCTGGTAAAAATTATTGTCGGCTGTTGACAGCAGGTCACGGGCTACGTCCAGCGCACTGCGGTCCTTTGTACCGGTAGAAATAAGGATGGCCAGTAGTTCTGCGTCGGTCAGTGAGTCAATCCCTTTGGCCATGGCTTTTCTCTGGGACGTTCGTCTTTATGCCACGATTTAATGGTTGAGAAATTCGGGTGATTTTCCATCGTTAATAATTTTTCATATATATAAAAGGTTCTTTTATAAGCGATCTTATTCGGGTGATCGGGCGTCTATATAAAACACAAAAAGCCCCTTAAAGGTTAAGGAGCTTTTCATTTATTTTTCAAAAGGCTTTATTCTGCCTCAGCTTCTTCTGCGGCTTCTTCCCTGGCAGCAATAACTACCTGCCCTTTGTAGTAAAGGGCACCTTCATGTACATATGCCCTGTGGTACATATGCGCTTCACCGGTGGTTTTACAAACGGAAATTTGTGGAGTGCCTATCTTGTAGTGGGTTCTCCTTTTTCTTCTTCTCTGCGCAGAAACCCTACTCTTAGGATGTGCCATGTCTGTTAAATTTTATGTGATAAATATTAATCGTCTAAATTCATTTTTTTAAGGCCGGACCAAATGTTGTCGTCATCGTCATCATCTGATTCTCCTTTGAGTTTTTTTATCATTTCAGGATCGCAATCTTCTATGTCTTCGTGTACCGTAACCATAGGTAGTGATACGCAAATCCATTCGTAGATCGGCTGGGCAAAATTGACCTTGCTGGTATCCGGATCTATAAAAATCACCTCGTCATTTCCGGAATCATTGTCTCCGTATTTGATGTGCAACGTAAAATCCGTTTCAATCGGCAATTCAAAATCTTCCAGACACCGGTTGCATGGAACCACCACGTGACCTGTCAATGAAAAATTGGCAATGGCCATGTCCGGTCTTTTATCCAGCTCCAGCTCTACTTCAAATTCCCCTTTTCCAACAAGGGCATTTTCAAAACAATGAAAAAACGCCTCGTCTACCTGAAAATGAAAAGTATGCAATTCATTTTTCAACCCCTGGTATGGAATGGAAAAATGTTCTAAAACCTTCATTAAAAAGAACTTTTTAAAATGGAGTGCAAAAATAATAAAGTATTTAATAAAATCAAAATCTGTTGATAAAAATTGAAAGAACAAACTTTTTAAATGCTTATAAATCATAGCGTTGACACATTTAATAAGTTGAATTTTATCGCAGATATTTCGCATTGAACTAAATATTGTTTTGCTTTTCACATTATTTCCATGGTTTATTTCGAATAATAGCGCAAAGTGACCAATAAACTTATATAATATTTTTTTATATACATGTATTATTTACAAAATATTGGCTTTTACGGTTTGTAACTTATTAGAAAAAGGCTATCTTTGCAGTCCTTTTTAAACAAATATAAGAAAGTGCCATGGTAAGCATATCCATACCCACACAATTAAGGGGTCCTGTTGGTACAAAACAGGCCAAATTGGAAAGAAGAAGCGGACTAATTCCCGCAGTCATTTACGGCAAAAAAAGTGAGCCCATCCACATCAATGTCACCATGCTTGATGTGAAAAATCTCATTTACAGCCCGGATTTCAAAATAGCAGAGATCAATGTAGACGGCACGATTCACAAGTGTATCGTAAAAGCGAAACAATTCCATCCGGTAAACGACAGCCTCATTCACATCGACTTCCTTAAACTGACCGATGGTCAGAAAGTTAAGGTAGATGTGCCTGTAAAGTTTTTTGGTACCTCCCCAGGTGTTAAGTCGGGTGGTAAACTTATCCAGTTGGTGAGAAAAGTTACCTTGAAAACTACCCCTGAAAAACTCATCGATGAAGTAAAGGTTGACATTTCCGGCCTCGAACTGGGTGGTGTTCTTAGGATCAAAAGCATCGAAATTCCTGAAGGCGTTGAAATCATTGCCAATTCGAGCATTCCAATTGCGAACGTCGAAGTTCCAAGAGCACTCAAATCTGCAGCCGCTGAAGAAAAGAAGGCAGCAGGTAAAAAATAAATGTAGTAGCATTCCAAATAAAAAAGCCTGGCCAAATGCCGGGCTTTTTTATTTTAAGTGTTCAGCGTTATCCTTTTCTGAAATGCTTTTGAACGTGTCGGCACTGAATTTCGTGCCATCAGTTTTATCACCCTGGTTTGGATAAGCTTCAGGCATTTGTTACTACCCTGCCCAAAATCAAACTTCTGACGAACTCCTACTTAAGTTTTCCGAAAACTTCCTGCAGCAATGGACTGGTTCGCTGAGAAACATCTGACCTTATGCCTTCTTCCTTCTCCTGAATCAAAGAAAACAAACCATCCAGGGATTTATTGTTGACGTGGTCATCGAGTTCCGGGTTGAGTTTCTTCTGGAATGGGATCTTGTTGTAGGCATCTACCACCGACCTCCAGTAGGTCCTGGCATTGACTTCATCCAGGCTGGATTGAATAACAGGTAAAAAGGCATCGTAAAGCGCTTTTCTCGAACTGCTTTCCAGATACCGGGTTGCGGCATCCTTATTTCCAAAGAGGATGGCTGAAGCGTCCTTAATGCTCATTCCTTTGATGGCATCTACAAAAATTGGGGTAGCCTTTTTTACGGCTATTTCTGCAGCCTGATTCATCTTGGCAATCAATTTGGTTTCAGTGTCTTCAAAACCCGGTACTTTTTTCACCACATTAATGACCTTTTGTGCATCTGCAGGTATAAGAATTTTATAAGGACTGCCAAAAAACCCATCCTGTATGGACAGTTGGCTTACTGCAGCTTCAACGCCATTGTTTAGAGCTTCCTTGAGGCCGAGAGCGGTATTGTCTTCGCCTTTCATTACTTTCACATCGGCCTTGGCCTTATCGATCCATTTGCCTATCTGGGCATCTGACGCAACTGCCCATAATAGAAAAGCAAACACGGTTAGTATCTTATTCATAAGTGTATTTTATGCTTTAACGGAAAAGGTGTCGTCTTAGTTGAACTGTCACCTGAATTTAATGCAAAATTAACCATAAGTCCCAGATGGCATAATCAACGTCAAGATTGGAATAAAATGGAAGAAGGAAAGGTGGTATCTTTGGCTTTCAAATTTTTAACAGCGGTGAACATAAAGAAAGAACGGTTGATCTTTTTTGCCTTCCTGGCCTGCCTCATTTTCCTAAAATTTGGCTTCCATGAGTTTTGGAAGGACGAATGGCAGGCATGGCTGGTGGCTCGTGATATGTCCCTTAGTCAAATGCTGTCCTTTCTCAACTATGAAGGTCACCCTTCCTTGTGGTACTTATACTTAAAGGGATGGACTGTTTTCAGCAACCTGATAGCGGAAGATATGTTGCTCAACTTCGCCCACCTGATTCCCGTGGCCCTTTCCTTGTTTTTACTTTTCGAGCGCTTTGAAATGCCGCTCAGGGATAAAATATTCATTGCTGCATCCTATTTTATTTTTTTCGAATACGGTGGGGTAAATCGCGGTTATGCCCTGGTGGTTATGCTGTCTATTCTTTACCTCGTGCTCAGCAAGGGTAACCACAAGTGGTGGCCATCCATCATCCTGCTCCTAATATTTCAGACCGAAGTGTATGGAGCCATGATCGCCCTGGTATTACTTTTTTATGGTGTTTACCAATATGGATTTAACGCAAACAAAAACTCACTGCTTTTAGGTTCACTGGGCTTGCTGCTATTTGTGCTCACCGTATATCCGCGGGGCAATGAAGACGACTTCTCGCGGGCCTATCAGGAACAATTGTTTTCTCTAGAAAATCTGGGACTTGCTTTCCAGGGCCTACTCGCCAATACCTTTGGCATAGGCCTCATAGCAGACACCTCTGCTTCGGGCTTATCCGGTTTTGGACTTGTACTTTCTGCAATATGCCTGGTCCTTACTTCACTGGTATTTATGGAAGACCGAAAAATTCTGATCACCTGGCTGCTCGGACTGGCAGGATTTATTTTGTTCTGCACCATGATCTACAACGGTGGCATCAGACAATGGGGCATGCTCTTCCTGCTTTTTGTGCTCCTTCGTGAAATGTCAGCCCTCAAGGTCGGAACCCCAGACGCCCGGACATCCTGGCTTGTCATAGCCCTGTGTCTGGCTCCTTTGGTACACAACCTCCGGGCTTGTTACAAAGAAATTACCCTCAACTTCTCCAACGCAAAAGATGCGGCCGCTTTCGTCGCGGAAAAGATTCCCGAAAATGTACCCATCGTCTCCCTCAATAAATTTGAAACGGCCGCGGCAGGCGCCTATGCCCGTAGAAAATTCTATGAACTGCCCACCGGTGAACCCTTTACATACTTCAAGTGGCTGGAAAAAGTCTACCTGCCCACCCAAAGCGAACTCATCCTCTTCGCCAAGTATAAAAAAGCAAAAGGCCTCATCATCATATCTCCAAATCCCGTCGATGAAAAACGTTTTCCCCTGCTCCGCCTGTGGAAAAAATTTGATGCCGAAAATTTTAAATCGGAAGACTTTTACTTTTATGTACTTGACCTCTCGAAAGGTCTCTCTTAATCAATCTCCAAAGCTTGACTATAGCCAGACTCTCTTTCCCGAAGAGCTGTTTGAGGTTTGCAACCTCAAACCTATATTAGCATTTCTGCAAATCCCATCGCAACCAACCAAAGCTTGATAGTAATCATCCCTCTTTCCCGAAGAGCTGTTTGAGGTTTGCAACCTCAAACCCCTATTAGCATTTCTGCAAATGACATCACTATCTAAAATGCCCAAACAAAGTCTAACCCCTTCCCCAACAAGCTGTTTGAGGTTTGCAACCTCAAACCCATATTAGTTTTCTGCAAATCCCATACCTTTGTAAATAAAATTCAATTGGAAGAAAATGGCGGATATAAAATAAGGGATCAATATGCCATACACTTTGTTACGTTTACCGTCGTAGGATGGGTGGACATATTCACCAGAAGAGAAACAAAACAAATTATCATTGATTCGTTAAAATATTGTATCGAAAACAAAGGTTTGATCTTATATGCTTATGTAATTATGACAAATCACTTGCATTTGATAGTTCAGGCAAATAAAGGATCTGCTGTATTATCAGATATTATTCGGGACTTTAAAAAATTTACATCCAAGCAAATTATTGAATGGATGAACAAAAGTAATAAAGAGAGTAGAAAGGAATGGATGCAAATGGTTTTTAAGTATCATGCAAAATTGAACAGCAGCAATAGTGAGTATCAAGTTTGGCAACAACATAACAGACCAAAAGTAATTTTATTACCCAGATTTGCAAGACAGAAATTAAATTATATTCACTATAATGCTGTAAGAGCAGGTTATGTCGATAAACCTGAGGATTACATTTATTCAAGTTTTAGATCCTACTATTGTGAAGACAGAGAAATCATTTTACCAGTCACCATATTAGATTTTGGTTCAGAAGAAGGATTTATATTTGCCGTATGAATGAATGAGGCAGAGGCAGATATGCCAATATGAATCGCAAGTTGCGAACTTGCGACAGCTCTTCCGGTTTTAGAGTATTCCGTAAACTTAGATGGTCTGTTCATCCGAAATCTTAAATTTGCCGCCATTCCTTAATCCAAAGAGCTGTTTGAGGTTTGCAACCTCAAACCCCTATTAGTTTTTCTGCAAATGCCATCTAAATCTACAAAGGCAAGTCGTTAGTCAGCCCGTCTCACCAACTACCTGAATATCGCCAGTTAAGCAGGCCTGAACACCATCAACACCAGATCACCTACCCGGCTATCGCCAGTTAGGCAGGTTTACCTAGCTGACTCCCGCTGACCTGTCTAACTGACGCAGCCAGGCAAATATCACTGATTTTCGCATATAATATAAAAGGCTGCATCTATTTATTTTAACCCCAATTTTATTCCCGAAGAGCTGTTTGAGGTTTGCAACCTCAAACCCCTATTAGCATTTCTGCAAATCCGGTTGAATTATATAAAGTTTAGACGAAAGTCAGTCATTACACTTACCGGGCTATCTCCAGTCAGATAGGCCTGAACACCAGATAACCAGATCACCCAAATCACCCCAACTCCGCTTTCAAAAACTTCGCCGTATGGCTTTTCTTCACCTTGACCAACTCTTCCGGACTGCCTTGAAAAAGTACATTGCCGCCGCCCTGGCCTCCCTCAGGACCCACGTCGATGATGTAGTCGGCCATCTTGATCACATCCATGTTGTGTTCGATGATCATCACGGTATTTCCCTTGTCTACGAGTTTGTGGATGACATCCAATAAGTGTTGAATGTCCTGAAAATGTAGCCCGGTGGTGGGTTCATCCAGGATGTATAAGGTATTGCCCGTATCTTTTTTGGAAAGTTCTTCTGCGAGTTTGACACGCTGTGCTTCTCCTCCTGAAAGCGTAGTCGCCTGTTGTCCGAGGGTAATGTAACCCAAGCCCACATTGTTGAGGGTGTCCATCTTCCGGAAGATGGCGGGTATGTGCTTGAAAAATTCCACGGCATCCTCTACATTCATTTCCAGCACGTCTGAGATGGATTTGCCCTTGTATAAAATTTCGAGGGTCTCCCGGTTGTAACGCCTGCCATTACATACCTCGCAGTCCACCATGACATCGGGCAGGAAGTTCATTTCGATCACTTTTTTACCGGCCCCTTCACAGGTTTCACATCGTCCCCCTTTGACATTGAACGAAAACCGGCCGGGCTTGTATCCCCTTATCTTTGCTTCCGGATGGTCGGCAAATAATTTGCGGATGTCGTCAAATACACCGGTGTAGGTCACGGGATTGGACCTGGGTGTTCGACCAATGGGCGACTGGTCGATCTCGATGACCTTGTCGATATGATCGATGCCCTTTATACTTTTATGTGGTAAAGGCCGCTGTGTGCTGTTATAAAAATATTGTCTTAGGATGGGATAAAGGGTCTCGTTGATAAGTGACGACTTGCCACTGCCGGAAACTCCCGTCACGCATATGAGGGTCCCCAAAGGTATGGAGATGGAAACCTCTTTGAGGTTATGTCCTTTTGCGCCTTTTAGTTCCAATGTTTTGCCGTTGCCTTTTCTGCGATGAGCAGGAACCTCAATGCGCAGCCGGTTGCTGAGAAAGTCGGCGGTCATCCCGCCTTTTTTAATGAATTCTTTCGGCGTCCCCTGGTTGATGATGGACCCACCGTGGCTGCCTGCACCTGGACCCAAATCGATGAGGTAATCCGAGGCCAGCATGATGTCTTTGTCGTGCTCTACGACCAGGACTGTATTGCCAATGGTGGTCAGGTCTTTCAAGGCTTCGATCAGTCGCTGGTTGTCGCGCTGATGCAAACCAATGCTGGGCTCGTCAAGGATGTAGGTAATGCCCGTAAGCTGAGAACCTATTTGCGTGGCCAGCCGGCTACGTTGGGATTCACCACCGGACAAGGTACGGGTAGGTCTGTCTATGGACAAATAATCCAGGCCAACCTGCAATAAGAAACCCAACCTCAGTTTGATCTCTTTCAATACCTCCTGACCAATGGCCCATTGTTTTTTAGTCAGCTTTTTTTCAAGGTTTCCAATCCACTCGTATAGCGTTGCAATATCCATTTGGCTCAATTCGCCAATATGTTTTTCGTTGAGTTTAAAGTGGAGGGATTCTTTCTTTAAGCGATAGCCGCCACATTCACCGCATTTGGCAATTTCCATAAACTCCTCAGCCCATGTGCGAATGCGTTCAGAGGTAGTATCCTCATACCAACGCTTTAACATGTTGAACAAACCCTCGGAACCGAGATCATAGACAAAATCATGGATGACGTACTGATATGATTTTTTGCCGGTGGGTTCACCCCGTACAGAATGAGGTTCAGCGCTTTTTCCGGAATATCGCTTACAGGCGTAGCAAAGGTAAACTTGAATTTTTTGGCGATGTCGCGCAGTTGATCGAAGGTGGTATTATCCCTCACTGCGCCAAACGGACGAATGCCTTCATCGTTGATGGATTTGGAGTCATCGGGGACTACTTTGTCATAACTTACCTGAAATACCTCGCCAAGACCTTTGCAGGATGGACAGGTGCCATATGGCGAATTAAAAGAAAAACTATTCGGTGACGGTTCTTCATAGGAGATTCCCGACACCGGATCCACCAGCCGCTTGCTGAAGGTCTTTACCTCGCCACTGTCGTCTTCCAGTATAAAAATGAGTTCATTGCCCATCTTAAATGCGGTGGTGAGAGAGGCAGTAATCCGCTGCAATTTATCATCATCCGCCCTGAGTCTGTCCACCACCACTTCAATGTCGTGCGTTTTGAATCGGTCCACCTGCATGTTGGCCTCAATGTCAAGAATGGAACCATCCACCCGTACTTTCGTGAAACCCCGCTTGCGGGTTTGTTCAAATAATTCGCGGTAGTGTCCTTTTCTTCCTCTTACGATCGGAGCCAGTATGGATATCTTTTTACCCTTATAATTTTCAGAAATAAAATCCAAAATTTGTTCCTCCGTAAACTTGACCATCTTTTCCCCGGTCTCATAAGAATATGCATCGCCTATCCTGGCAAATAACAACCTGAGAAAATCATAAATTTCAGTAGTTGTGCCCACCGTCGACCTCGGGTTCCAGGCCGTAGTTTTTTGCTCAATGGAAATTACGGGACTCAGACCATCAATTTTCTCCACATCGGGACGATCCATGGTACCCAGAAACTGGCGCGCATAGGCAGAAAAGGTTTCCATATATCGCCGTTGGCCTTCCGCATATATGGTGTCAAATGCCAGGGAAGATTTACCACTACCACTCAAACCGGTAATGACCACCATTTTGTTGCGCGGTATCTTTATACTGATGTTCTTGAGGTTGTTTTCCTTCGCCCCAATGACTTCAATATATTCGTCTGTACTAAAACGGTCTTTCATTATCTAAGTAAAGGGCTAAGGTAGGAAAATGTTGCAAATGTTCGAAATGGTATAATGCTCGAAGTCTACAATGATTGTCACAATTCAAACATCAAAACTTAAATATAAATCATGAAATGAAGAATTTGCTTACTACCTGAAAAGAAGGCAGTATTTTAATTCGAAAGTTATGCTCTTTAAGTGTTTTTATTTGGGAAATGAAACACTAGTTTTTTTGAAGTTTTGGACCCGCAGACTTTGATGAAAGTATGATTTTTCCAATGATTCTTTTAATTTCGGCAATATCTTCAAGTAGACCATCAGGATTGGGAAGTGATGGACTTTTTTGACACAATAACAACCAATACTCCGTTTCATCGGCTTCTTTCATGGCAATAACCATTTTAGAAATAAAATCAGCCTTTGAATGTGGATTTTGTGCTTCCCGGATATTTGCCCCAATCGAGGTGCCGGATTTCAATAATTGATTATTAAGTACAAATCGCCTTTCATTCTCAAGCATTAAACAGAACTCAATGATTTTTAAAGCAAAATTGAATGACTTCTCCAGTACAATATTCATAGCGTTAAAATTTGAACTCAATTTGTATGAAAAAGCAATAAGGATCAAGACATGAAGGTTAAATTTTTATTCAAATAATTTACCCCGGTCCTAACACCCTTTCAAAGATAATTTCAGTGGTAATCCTATTGTGTAACTCATTTCGAATCCCTCGCCAATCGCTCGGGATTCCTCACCTTTGGTTGGGAGTTTGGCAGCTTCCGCTTCGCTACAGCATTTCCAACATTTTGAACATTTTGCTTCCCTCGCCAATCGCTCGGGATTCCTCACCTTCGGTTCGGAACCAGGCAGCTTCCGTTTCGCTACAGCATTTCCAACATTTTGAACATTTTGAACATTTTGCTTCCCTCGCCAATTGCTCGGGATTCCTCACCTTCGGTTCGGAACCAGGCAGCTTCCGTTTCGCTACAGCATTTCCAACATTTTGAACATTTTGAACATTTTGCTTCCCTCGCCAATTGCTCGGTATTCCCCACCTTCGGTTCGGAACTTGGCAGCTTCCGCTTCGCTACAGCATTTCGAACATTTCGAACATTTTGAAGATTTTGCTTCCCTCGCCAATCGCTCGGGATTCCTCACCTTCGGTTCGGAACCAGGCAGATTCCGTTTCGCTACAGCATTTCCAACATTTTGAACATTTTGAAGATTTTGCTTCCCTCGCCAATTGCTCGGTATTCCTCACCTTCGGTTCGGAACTTGGCAGCTTCCGCTTCGCTACAGCATTTCGAACATTTCGAACATTTTTAACATTTTGAATCCGTATTTTTACACAAAATTCAAACCATGTCAAAGATCAAATACCGCAAAGAAAAGGACACCATGGGCATCGTAAACGTGCCTGCTGACAAATATTGGGCAGCACAGACACAGCGCTCTTCCGACAATTTTAAGATCGGCGGCCACCGCATGCCGATCGAGATCATCCGGGCATTCGCCATCCTGAAAAAAGCAGCAGCCATCACCAATGCAGAGCTGAAAGTACTCGATCCAAAAAAAGCCAAACTTATCGGCGTGGTGTGCGACGAGATCCTGGAGGGCAAACTCGACGACCAGTTCCCATTGGTGGTCTGGCAGACCGGCAGCGGCACGCAGTCCAATATGAACCTCAATGAGGTCATCGCCAATCGCGGCCATGTGCTCCAGGGCGGTAAATTGCTCGATGAACAAAAATACCTCCATCCCAACGACGACGTCAATAAAAGCCAGTCTTCCAATGATACGTTCCCCACTGCCATGCACATTGCTGCTTATGCGATCCTGGTAGAAGTGACCATACCAGGTTTGGAAAAACTGAGGGATACGCTCAACGAAAAAGCAAAACTTTATAAAAAAGTAGTGAAGATCGGCCGCACCCACTTCATGGATGCCACGCCACTTACCCTGGGCCAGGAATTGAGCGGTTATGTCTCCCAACTGGATCACTGCATCCAGGCCATCAAAAATACCCTGAAACACGTATCTGAACTTGCACTCGGGGGCACCGCTGTGGGTACCGGGCTAAATACCCCCAAAGGATATGACGTATTGGTGGCCAAACACATCGCCATACTAAGCGGCCACCCATTTGTAACGGCAAAAAACAAGTTTGAGAGCCTCGCTACGCACGACGCCCTGGTGGAAGCCCACGGTGCGTTGAAAACAGCTGCAGTGGCCCTCATGAAGATCGGCAACGACGTCAGAATGCTGGCTTCCGGCCCTAGGTGCGGCATTGGCGAGATCCTCATTCCCGAAAACGAACCCGGTTCGTCCATCATGCCCGGCAAGGTCAACCCTACTCAATCCGAAGCCCTTACCATGGCCATGGCCCAGGTCATGGGCAATGATGTAGCCATCAACATCGGCGGCATGAGCGGCCACTTTGAACTCAATGTTTTCAAACCCATGATCATCTTCAACTTCCTCATGTCGGCCAGACTTATTGGCGACGCTTGTGTAAGTTTCAACGACCATTGTGCCATAGGCATCGAAGCCAACCTTCCCCGAATCAAACAAAACCTCGACAACTCGCTCATGCTGGTCACGGCACTGAACACCAAGATCGGATATTACAAATCAGCTGAGATCGCCAAAAAGGCACACAAAGAAGGCACCACCCTCAAACAAGCTGCCGTTGGTCTTGGTTATGTTACCGAAAAAGAATTTGATCAATGGGTAAAACCTGAGGACATGATTTGATATAGGTAGATTAGATCAATATGTAAAAAATTGGATATCAGTATAAAAACATGGTTTTTTTGCGATTTTCACTTTTTTCTATTTTTTTACGCGATTCTTAGGCCTGAAAACGATTTTTTTCTACCTTTGCAGCGCTGAAACAGCAAGGATTGGTAGTTCAGCTGGTTAGAATGCCGCCCTGTCACGGCGGAGGTCGCGGGTTCGAGTCCCGTCCAGTCCGCAAAAAAAACGAGCTCTCACGATGTGGGGGCTCTTTTTGTTTTACCGGATTGCATATGCTATGAATTATTACGTCTACATCATCCAAAGTCAGGTGGATTCCTCTTTTTACAAGGGGTTCTCTGCCCAACCTTTCTCCCGTTTTCAACAACACAATAATGGCGAGGCTGCTTACACTTCTTCTAAAATCCCCTGGAATCCTGTAGCGCTTTTTTCTTTCGGTACCAAAACCGAAGCGCTCATCTTCGAAAAGAAAGTTAAAAAGTACGATCATAAACGCCTTACTTCCCTAATCAATTCTGATAAAAATGTGCTCAATTCCTTCTTATCCAGTAACGATAACCTTGCTGGTTAGAATGCCGCCCTTCATCCCTACGTACCTACGGCACATAGGGACGGGTTCGAATCCAATTTTCATTATTCTTTTCGTGACATTCCAGTCCTTTATCCCTACGTCCCTACGTACGATGGTACGTAGGGATGTAGGGAAGTCCGCAAAAAAAACGAGCTCTCACGATGTGGGGGCTCTTTTTGTTTTACCGGATTGCATATGCTATGAATTATTACGTCTACATCATCCAAAGTCAGGTGGATTCCTCTTTTTACAAGGGGTTCTCTGCCCAACCTTTCTCCCGTTTTCAACAACACAATAATGGCGAGGCTGCTTACACTTCTTCTAAAATCCCCTGGAATCCTGTAGCGCTTTTTTCTTTCGGTACCAAAACCGAAGCGCTCATCTTCGAAAAGAAAGTTAAAAAGTACGATCATAAACGCCTTACTTCCCTAATCAATTCTGATAAAAATGTGCTCAATTCCTTCTTATCCAGTAACGATAACCTTGCTGGTTAGAATGCCGCCCTTTATCCCTACATACCTACGGCACATAGGGACGGGTTCGAATCCAATTTTCATTATTCTTTTCGTGACATTCCAGTCCTTTATCCCTACGTCCCTACGTACGATGGTACGTAGGGATGTAGGGAAGTCCGCAAAAAAACGAGCTCTCACGATGTGGGGGCTCTTTTTGTTTTACCGGATTGATTATGCTATGAATTATTACGTTTACATCATCCAAAGTCAGGTGGATTCCTCCTTTTACAAGGGGTTCTCTGCCCAACCTTTCTCCCGTTTTCAACAACACAATAATGGCGAGGCTGCTTACACTTCTTCTAAAATCCCCTGGAATCCTGTAGCGCTTTTTTCTTTCGGTACCAAAACCGAAGCGCTCATCTTCGAAAAGAAAGTTAAAAAGTACGATCATAAACGCCTTACTTCCCTAATCAATTCTGATAAAAATGTGCTCAATTCCTTCTTATCCAGTAACGATAACCTTGCTGGTTAGAATGTTGCCCTTTATCCCTACATACCTACGGCACATAGGGACGGGTTCGAATCCAATTTTCATTATTCTTTTCGTGACATTCCAGTCCTTTATCCCTACGTCCCTACGTACGATGGTACGTAGGGATGTAGGGAAGTCTGCAAAAAACGAGCTCTCACGATGTGGGGGCTCTTTTTGTTTTACCGGATTGATTATGCTATGAATTATTACGTTTACATCATCCAAAGTCAGGTGGATTCCTCCTTTTACAAGGGGTTCTCTACCCAGCCTTTATCCCGTTTTCAGCAACACAACAATGGCGAGGCTGTTTTGATTGGATGAAATTTTTATCGATCCTTTATAATTTCCCAAGAATCAGGATCCCGATGATTTCTATTTAATTTATTATTCCACCAATTGGCAGGATTGTTTTTGATATATAATGAGATCCTATGATAATCATTGGATGAACGAATTATTCTATCGTGATACCGAGGTTGCCAGTCAAATGGGAACTTGTTATTTCGCGCATAGGTGGTTACGGCGGATTTAAAACCCCTTATCACCGATGGCAAATTTTTTTTCTGGGGGCCATATTGATTTTGGGATTCGCCAGAGACGCAAAGCTTTGCGTTTCTGGCATTCATATTAAAATTATTCTCTCCTATCATTACGATGGCATGAAAATGATCTGGCATCACCACAAATTCCCCCAAATGCAAATTCATATCCCGCCGTAATTCGACAGTTTTTAACCATTCAATTTTTGCAATTTTGCCCAATTTGGATAATTGCATCTCCCCATTCTCTATTTCTCCAAAATATGGGCATTTGTCTTTGGTGCATATCGTAATGAAATACAATCCTGGCCATGAATAATTCCAGGTTCGTAATCGGGAAGAGGCTATCCGGTATTTGTTTTTAAATAAATATGCCATAACGTCGGTGTTAACAATGAAATCAATATTCAATACATTAGTGTCCTCTGAAATTCCACAATTGATTTATTAGCCGAATTTTGACTATCAATCCAATTGTTCGGGAAATAAATATTGAATCTACAAATTAAATTACAATAGAACGGCTATTTGCTAAATTTATATTGCATATTATAAATTTTAACCCAATTTTAATATATTGGGTCTTTAAATATAAATTACCTGAAAATGAAATCCCTGCCTCAAGCCTCCATTGCCATCCTTTTTCTTTGTTATGCCCATGCCATACATGCCCAGCAGCTGACCCAAACCATCCGGGGCATCGTGTATGATGGCAATACACAGGAACCGCTCATTGGAGCAGAAATCTATGTGACAGGTCTCGAGAAATTCATCGGTACCGTCTCTGATACAGAAGGAAAATTTATCCTTGAAAATGTGCCGGTGGGCAGGAGGTCTGTACATTGCAACTATACAGGATATACCCCTTTCTCAAGAGACAATTTACAGCTCAGTTCAGCCAAAGAATATTTTCTGGAAATTGCTTTGTTATCCGGTTTGGTGATGAATGAGGTGGTGATCACCGATAGTAAGAGAGGCAACCAGGCGGTAAATGAACTTTCCGTATCCAGTGTGCGGCGTATTGATCCCGAAGAATTGCAATATCATGCGGCAACCGCAAATGATCCAAGCCGGCTGGTTATGGGTTTCCCGGGAGTTCAACCCGCCCGAGACAACAGCAATGACATCATCATCAGGGGAAACTCATCCCTCGGTTTATTGTGGCGACTGGAAGGAATCGACATTCCCAATCCCAATCATTTTGCCACACGTGGCTCGTCTGGAGGAGGCATCACCATTTTCAGTGCATCGATGTTGGGCAGTTCAGATTTTTCCGTGGGTGCTTTTCCGGCAGAATATGGAAATTCATTTTCGGGTGTTTTTGACATGCGTTTCCGCAACGGCAATTTGTACCAGCGGGAACATACCCTTAGGGCCGGAATTCTGGGACTGGATCTCGCCACCGAAGGACCCATAAAGGAAGGAAAAAGTTCCTATCTGGCCAACTTTCGTTATTCTACCCTTGGTATTTTAAATGCCATGGGCTTGTACCTGGTAGGACCAAGAACCGGCAATAATTTTCAGGATTTTTCATTTAAAATTTTTAGCAAAGGCGTAAAGTCTCAATTCAGTTTTTGGGGCATTGGAGGCAACAGCGTTGAAACATTCAGCACCAATGATAAACCCTGGACTACCTACAGCGACTACTCGCAATATGACTATACCACCATGATGGGTGCATTGGGCTTGTCTTATAACTATCTTTTAAATGATAAATCCTACTTTAGACTCAACCTGGCCATCATGGGCCAAAAGCAGGAGATGCGGGAAGATACCGTCAGTGAGCAAGGTGTTCCGACCACTTTTAACCATGAAAACATCCGCAACAGCAGAATTTCTTTCAGCGGTTTCTATAAGTACACTTTCAATCCAAAGTTCAATTTCAAAATAGGTGCCCTGGCTTCCAATATGCAATACGATCTCAGCACCGATGAGTGGAATAAATCATTGCGATTGCTGCAATCACTGGTCCAGGGAAATGGCAAATCCATGTTGCTGCAACCGTATATGCAGATGAGTTACCGGCCTTATCAAAAATTGACGTTGAATTTTGGTGCACATGCTATGTTTTTTACCATGAACAAGACCTCATCGCTGGATCCCAGACTGTCTGCAAAATATGAAATTTCAGATAAAACCAGCATTGCCCTTTCCTATGGTAAACACAGTGCATTACAGCCATTGGGGTCCTATTTCACCAGCACGGACGGCATAAATTTTCCCAACAAAGACCTGGATATGATCCGGGCAAATCATTTGGTGTTGGCGCTTGACCAACAATTGTCAGAGAGTTTTAACCTGCATCTTGAAGCATACCATCAAAGTTTAACCCAGGTGCCGGTATTGGTCACCGATGACCAAATATACTGGTCTTTGAATGTAGTAGAGGGCTTTGCAAAACAGGCACTGACCTCCGGGGGTCTCGGAAGAAATGTAGGCATTGACCTTACCCTTGAAAAATTCTTTAATGCCGGTACATTTTTTATGTTAAGCGGATCTTTGTTTAATTCCACCTTTCAGGTTGCTGCCAACGGAGAAAGATATAATACACGCTACAACGGCAGATTTTCATCCACCTTTACAGGAGGAAAAACATGGCAGTTGAACCGGAATACCACTCTGGAAGGGGGGTTAAGGGTGATTTACAATGGGGGCAATCCCATCACGCCCATCAAAGCAGGTTTTGAGAGTTTGGATGGTAAGGAAGCCATTTTGGATCAAACAAAACCGATGAGTGACAGAATCTCAGCTTACCTTCGACCTGACTTAAGAATTGCCATTCGAAAAAACAAAACCAAATCAGCATATTGGCTGGCCCTGGATATCCAAAATGTCATCAATAGAAAAAATGAAGATTTCATAGCTTACGAGTTTAAAAAAGAAACAGGTCGCTGGGGAAGTCGCTTTCAAAGCACACTGACACCCATACTTACCTTCCAAATGGATTTTTGAGCAATTCTTAATACTCCGGAGTTTGCACTCCTTGCAATGCAAATATCAATGATGACGCTTGTCATTGCCATTCTCGCCAGGATTGCCCAATTTAGGGTATAATTGATTGTTTTTATGACACCTGAGGATTCTATCCTGCGTTCCCTGAAGACCATCAAGTCCTACTACTGGCTGGTATTTCTCATTATGTTGGGTAGATGCATTGCGTTGGCTCAAACAGATTCGTTTTCGTTCACCAGTGACACTTTTTCGGTAATATCAGCAGTCTCTAATAAAGGCAGTGCTCAAACTGCCAATTCCCTATATTTTAATGCCATAACCCCAGCTACCATTTTTAAAAGTACAAACCGCTACCAAATTCTGTCAGATCTGAGTGACGACCTCCGGACTGACCTCATCAACTGGAAGGTGCAAACCATACTGGAAGCGAATGACAGAACACAGCTGTCTTTCAAGGAAAATCTACAGTTTTTACAAAATTACGATATACCTTTTACCAATGAACAGCGTCCCGTTTCCGAAAATGAATTGAAATTTGCCATCTGGAGAACGCGTCTGTCAAATATACAGGAGGATAAAGAACTCCATGCAGCGGTACAATACGGCATGGAATACCTGATGTATAATGGAAAAACAGAATGGAAAGATCTTATGCCATTTGTCACCATGCTCATGCAGGAACACTACGATTACCATTATGACCACAAGCGGGTAAAAGTTAAGGGTGCAACCGCAGGCGGCATTCTAACTACTACAGACATTTTTCGAACCTTTCGTCCGTATGATTCCACAGCCGTAGCAGGAGTTTGCAGGGACATCCACGATGTCGGCTTGCGATTGATAAGGGAAATGGGAAACGAATTCTTCGACAGCAGGTATCCCGATAAAAACATCAATATGGATGATTACCTGTTTCTTGCTTCGTGGACCACCCAGAGTTCACAACACGTAACTGTGGTTATGACCGATCCGCTGGACAATAGAAAATCCTACGAACTCGACTGGGGCAGGCTCATTGAAAAATACGACAACGCAGGTTATGATCACGGACGTAATTATGGCAATGTGTACCGGATTTGGCAATTCGACCCTGCTTCCGATGTCATAAGGCCCATTGACAGCAAAAAAACATCTGTAGGCAAACTCATGGATATCGGTGTATATAGTCGATTTGAATATGATGCTTTTGAAGGCTTAAGAAACATAGAACCCACTATGCAACTGGGTTTTAACAGGAGATTGAGCAGCCGGCTTTCCCTTTCAGCAGCAGCAGGTGCACTGAACAACAACCAAAGATTCATGCAGCTTACCCTGTTAAGAAGAGGAAAAGAAAAAGAGTGGGGGAAGGTACTTCGATATACCGGGAATTGGGCCTTTCAAACCATGGCTATGGAGGAAAGCGAAAAGAAAAACATCATGTACCCTAACTATACGTTTACTACGGCAATGGTTTATCATGCCTTTCCCAGATACATTGGTCATCTTTCTTCCAGTGACATCCGGCTTTCAAAAGCCATTACCGCCAATTTGTTTCTGGCCGGTAGCTTTGAATTGTTTCTCAATTTTAATCAATTCAATACCACCACCAACGACTATCCTCAATTTACCAACTCAGGTGACGCCAGCATTTTTCTGACTCAAGGATTTCAGGTGAGATACAAAAACATCCATTCAAATTTCCATGTGGAAGCAAAAATATTAAACCGGAGTTTCCTAATACCCAAGGATGTAAGGCTGATGAGCATCAAACCATCTGAATTATTGAGTAGTCTGGTATGGATGCACTCAGCGCAGGATCTTTTTATCCAAACTGGCTTTACCATTGGAGACCGCAGTTCCTTCTCTGCCCGGTCTGTTTTGGAATATACCAGCCTGCACAATCTACTCACCAATCAGGAGGTTGAGTTGCATTACAAAATACATAAAAAATATTACCTGGGCGCATCAAGTGGTTTTGTCCGAAACCTGAAGGGCCAGCCTCAGTTTTGGTATAGCCTCAATAAAAGTTGGATAGACTTAAGTTATAACAACACCCTCCGAAATTATAGTGTTACCGCTTCGGGTCAATACTTCAATGACATGGAATTTGTAGGTGGCCTCTCATTGGCATTCGCATGGTGATGCCCTTTAATGGCGCAATTTATCCCTTTCACATTCCCACATTCCACTTCAGTCGGCTATTTGTCCAATTCAGCATGGAAAGCTGCCCGATAAGGTTGCTTTCATCCCAAATCTTGTCATTCTGTATTTACTTTGTTTCATTGTTGCAGCAATACCAGCGTTTAGAGACTCAGGATTACAGGCTGGCTGATTGTCAAGGAAACCCTGGTTTTATCTCACCTAAATTATTACATCACATTTAAATCATTTAACCATGAGAAGCATTCTTCCTGGGCTAATCGTCCTTTGCATCATAACCCTTTTTTCCTGTCCTAAAAATGAAGATGGCCTGATATCGGGCAATCCCATCAACCTGGAAAATGGCCAAATCGAAACTTCAGCATTCTATGGCTATCGTTTTGAATTTAAACAGGTCAATGTAGTTACGTCATCCAAATCCTCAGAAATCATAAAAGGGAGCTGGCAAAAGTTAAACGACAGTGGAAAGTAAAAACTCATTATGGGCTTTCCTGTGGCACACCGCTTTGCCGAATTGAATGAAGATTGGGAAATAGTGGAACAAACATCCGATGTCATTCGGCTGAAACACATCAGTGGAGGCAATGGTGGCACCGATATTCTCGAATTTGGTCGACAGGCTGTGTTTAGTTCCGGTGGTTCAACCAGTGGTAGCGCAGCCATTGTTCTACCCTCCGGATCCTGTAAAATCTCCCTATTTCAGGACAAGGATAAAAACAAGACTTCAAATTATACCGGCTATCAGTTTGTGTTTAATGCCAATGGAATTGTGTCCGCAAGCACACCAACTTCTTCAGTTGCCGGCACTTGGAAAGGCAGACTGGACAGCGGTAAATCTAAGATTTTATTATCTTTTCCCATTGCCACAAAGCTACAGGAACTCAATGAGGATTGGGAACTGGTTTCACAATCAGCTACCTCCATTCAATTAAAAAATGTAAGTGGTGGAAATGGGGGAACATCTACTTTGACATTTACTAAATAAGAAAAAAAGCGGCCCGCTTCCAACGCCACGGGCCGCTTTCTTAGCTATTGTATTTTCAAAAAAAGACTGTCAAAGTTGTAATCCAAAATTTCGGGCATATCCTATTCAGATCAACAAACCTGAATTTTTTTTATTTTGGCATTGCGAATGTATCCGCACTTATAACAGGGTTGACTTCTCCCACGATTATTTCCATTTTTCCCATATGATTGGAGTCGATACTGTGGGGCAAAAGCAGGCCATCGATCTCTTTGTAATTGAAAAATTTAGTGACACCCGTATATTCTTTATCCCGGGCCTTTAACATTGTCACGGTTTTTAGAATAAGATAGTTCGACTTATCAATAAAATAAATGGTCTCCGATTTATTTTTTTCTGTAAGTCGCAACTTGTAAACCGCTAAACCTTCATCCTCCTCTTCACCGAGGAATTTTACAACCGATCCCTTTTTTTTATAATTCAGTAATTTTCCCCCTGATGTTGAATTGACTACGCTGGTTCTTCAACAGTTCTTCATCGGTAGGCTCCGCTTTGTCCTGACCCTGGAAGGGCATCAGCGACCATCCATCCTTTTCTGTCGCCACCTGAATACCCGTCAAGCCCTGAACCGTAAATTCCACGCGTATGCCCTTCATGTGCTCCTGCCAAATTTTAACGGGTATTTGTAATCCCCCCATGTCCATAACCACTTCCATATATAGGGTATTGAGTGAGTTCCACTTTTCCACACCCCCAATGGCCTTTAAATGGTTTTTGACGATTTTATTACCAAGCTGAGCATCCATCTTGAATACGACCATCAAAGACACTAAAATAATGAGTAGTTTCTTCATATCAGGCTATAACAAAATATGAGTAAAATCAGTTTTGACCCAAATTGAGAAAATACAAAATCAGGGTTTAACTTCCTGTCCGGGTTTTTCAATGGTTTTCATTCCTTTTTTCACCAATTTTTTATTGAGGGATTCAAGTTGAATCTGGTTGACCTTTTCATGTCTGAAAACCAATTTATCTACTTCTAATTTTAAACCTTCCAGACGTTTATAGACAAAATTACTGGGTTCACCTTCATAGGAAAGCACCTGAGCATACACATCACTGATCTTTTCCCTTAACCTTTCTTCATCAGCAAAAATAGAAGTATGTTTAGTGGGCACCATTTCCTTTCGGATATTTTCAAGAGAATCCCGGTATGTTTTCAGATCTTTCCTGAGTTTAGCATCGGTAGTTAATGCAGAAAGACTATCGACCTGTTTTTGAAATGAAATAACTTCATCCATTCGTTTGGCAAGATCTTCCAATTGATTAAATAGTTTAATGGATACTTCATATTGTTTATTTCGCTCTTCCAAAGTATAGTCGGCTGCAGGATCCTGTAAAATTTCAAAGTCGTGGGTATAAACCTGATTGCCGACCCTGAGCTCTGCAGAATATTTGCCGGGCAGTACCAGAGGACCCATAAAGCCACCAAAGTTGAGTTTGGTGCCCCCTTCAGGAACCTTTGGAGGGGCAGTGCGCATGTCCCACGTAATCCGGTTAAGTCCCTTTCTTTTCCCTGCAGGAATATCCCGGATGACCTTTCCTTCTTCGTCTCGAATGATGATTTTGGCATCGCCGGTAGTGAGTCTGTCTTTCAGATAATAAGTGATGACCACATCGTCGGTGTAGTTTCCTCCATTATATTCACCCGCATTCCAGGTTTGATTTCCTCCCATCCTGGCACCTGTACAATAGGTCTTCCTGGAGTCCAAAAATAATACTTCCTGACCCAAATCCACGGCATTGAATTTTCGCAAAGGACCCAGGTCATCGATGATGTAAATGCCCCTGCCGTGTGTGGCAATGACCAGATCTCCTCCCGGATGTACTACCATGTCCCTTACCATGGCCATCCACGGAAATTCAGCTTTGTACCTTATCCAGGTTTGGCCTGAATCAAAACTCATGAAAAGTCCCATTTCCGTGCCCAGGTATAGCAATGAAGCGTTGACAGGATCCTGCACAATCTTATTGGCAAAGCCGCTAAATTCTGTGCTGGAAAATTTTGACCAGGTCTTACCATGGTCTTTTGACATCGCTGCATAGGTTTGGTGGTCTCCATAGGTATGGTTGTCAAAAGTGGCAAAAACCACTTTGGCGTCTTGGGTGGAAGCGTGGATGCTGGAAACCCATGTTTGCTCCGGAATACCCGCTGCAGCATAGGCTGCTGCCCTGTTGACCCAGGACTTTCCGCCATCCAGGGTTACCTGAAAATTGCCGTCATCGGTGCCCGCAAAAATAACGTTGGAATCCAGTGGAGATTCTGCAATGCTGTAAATGATACAATGATTTTCGGCTGAGGTCACATCTGCCGACAGACCTCCTGAATCCTCTTGTTTTTGTTTTTTCTTGTCATTGGTGGAGAGGTCCGGAGAAAGTTTTGTCCAGGACTTACCCTGATTTGCTGTCCTGTACAAAAACTGTGAACCGGTATAGAGCGCACCTTTTTTATTGGGTGACATCACCAGGGGTGTATTCCAGTGCCACCGCAATTTTTCATCTCCGGGTTCTTCATAAGGCTTGATTGACCTGGAAGTATTGGTGCGTACGTTGACCCGGGCAATATTTCCTCCCTGGTATTCAGCATAGACGTAGTCTGAATTTACAGGGTCCGGAACCACCCAAAAACCGTCGCCTCCATAAAGAGATACCCAGTCGCTGTTTTCTACACCACCTGGTGACTGACTGGGAGCCATCCAGGAGCCATTGTCCTGCAAGCCACCAAACACCCGGTAATAAGGCTGCTGATTGTCCACATCTACGTGGTAAAACTGTGACACAGGCAAACACCGAATGAATTGCCAATTGTTTCCCTTATCCACACTCATGTACACGCCACCATCCGTTCCAAGATACATCTGACTGGTATTGGCCGGATTGATCCAAAGTGCATGGTGATCAGCGTGAACGCCATTGCCACCGGGTGCATCGTAAAAAGAATAACCCCCATCATCGCTGATGGACATATTAAATGCCGGTCTGTATAAACGGTCTGCATTCAATGGATCAAATTGGAGGGTAGAAAAATAAAAAGGACGGGCTTTAACATTAAAGGTGGAAGCCTGCTCTTTCCAGTTCTCTCCCCTGTCCTCTGAAAGGTAAAGTTTTGTCTCTTTTGATTCACAAATCATAGCCAGTCGATCGGGTTTAGAGGGTGCCTGGGCTATGGCCATCCTTCCCAGATCGCCTTCAGGCAAGCCTTTTCGAATCGGCACCCACGTTTTACCACCATCCGTTGATCTGAAAAGTCCACTCGATGGACCCCCGGATTCAAAAGCGTAAGGCTTTCTTCGAAATTCCCACATCGATGCGATCAACACCTCGGGGTTTTGGGGATCCATAATGAGGTCTGCACAGCCCGTGCTTTCATTGATGTAAAAAATCTTTTCCCAGGTCTTACCGCCGTCTGAGGTTTTATATACTCCGCGGTCTGGTCCGTCGCTCCACAGTGGCCCAGGAGCCGCTACATACACCACAGCAGAATTTTCAGGATGAATGATCACCTTGCTGATATGTTCTGTTTTTTGCAAGCCCATGAGCTGCCAGTTTTCTCCTCCATCTTTGGTCATGTAAATACCATTGCCAATGGATACCGTATTCCTCATATTGCTCTCACCTGTGCCTACCCAGAGGGTATCGGGATATCGCTGGTCTATGGCGATATCACCAATGGATTGACAGTATTTATCAAATACCGATTTAAAGCTCACGCCGGCATCTTCTGTTTTCCAAACGCCACCGCCGGCGGCACCGACATATACTAGTTTTGGATTGGCATTTACCCCTTCAATACAGGTAATCCTGCCACCCATCACTGCAGGTCCTATTGACCGGGCGGTGATGTCGCCCAAGGTTGCAGAACTGATCTTCTGGGCATGCGCTGCCATGCCTGCTGTCAGGATCAGGACAGCAAACAATACATTTTTTATTGTTTTCATCAGGCTTTATTTAGGCATGGAGTACTTCTCTGCATCAATAACAGGGTTGATTTCACCACTGACAATCTCCATTCTTCCCATCTGATTTGAATCAACACTGTGCGGTAAAAGCAAACCTCCAATCTCTTTATAATTCGAAAATTTTGTGATGCCGTCAAATTCCTGGCCCTGAAATTTTACCTTGGTCATGGTCTTAAGGATAAGGAAACTGGACTTTTCTATAAAATAAGTCGTTTCTGATTTGTTTTTATCGGTAAGTCTCAATTTGTACACTTCAACTCCTTCGTCTTCGTCCTCGCCTAGAAATTCGACCGTTGATCCCTTGGCTTTGTAATCCAATAACTGCCCTCTGATGTCTAGCTGGCTGCGTTGGTTTTTTAATAATTCTTCATTGGTTGGCTCCGCCTTGGTTTGTCCCTGAAAAGGCATTAGTGACCATCCATCTTTTTCAGTCACAACCTGGATTCCGGTCATACCCTGTACTGTAAATTCTACACGCATACCCTTCATATGCTCCTGCCAAATTTTGATAGGTACCTTCATTCCGCCCATATCCATAGACATTTCTGAATACATGCTGTTGAGGGAATTCCATTTTTCGGCACCACCGATGGCTTTGATGTGGTTGTCGATGATTTCATCTGCTGTTTGCGCAGAAAGGATGAATGTTGCCAGCACTAAAGTCAAAAAACTTAGTAATTTTTTCATTTAAAAGATTTTTTTTACCGACAAATATAATCGCGGATGGTTGGATTACTGGCGATTTTCGATGATTATCATGCAATTATCGACAAAACCTTTCTTTGGGATTGAAACCTTAAATCATTGCCACTTCCTGTTGATTACCATTACTGAAATGAAAAATAAGAAGGGCAAGACAAAAATTCCGAAGGAACTAGTCTTGCCCTTGACTTTTTACTAAACAATGGTCAGACTTGTAAAGCCGTTAATTATCCGCTTTCACTGCCAATTGTCCTACAAAGTCCCGATTCTTATAAAATCAACAGAAAATCACATGGCTTTAAAGCCAAATCCAATAACGACTTCTGCTTTTTTCTGCGCTTGAAGGAGTTGAAAACTTATTAACTCATAGAAGGTTCTAACGGTTTTGCACCAATGATCTTTGCGATAAAATTAATCACAGCCTTACCTGCTTTTTTAACTTCTTCAGGATGTTCGGCTATATAATTGGTCACACCTACCAAGACCAATTCTCCCATAAGCTTTTTCAATGGGTTGCGGGAGGATCCCACGTAGAGTTTTTTTGCAAGAAACCCCATTATGATGGCCGCTAGGATGACACTTATGTCTTCAGTAAGTCTGAAGTTCTCTTTTACTTCCTTAGCAATCTTACCGTATAGTACCCTTGGTAATATTTGTTTTGCATCAGGTTTATATTGTCTCACACCTTCCTTCGGACAAACTTCAGCCACATATCCGACCAAATTTTTAAATTCAATGCCCCGGCCTTCCATTTTTCAATCTTAAAATGATGTAATGAAATTATGCTTCTTCGTCATTTATAGTGGGTTTTAAAATTCAGACCACCTAACTGTAGGTATATCATGGTTTTGTAATTTTCCAAATTGCGGTATCCTTTAGCAACTCGCTTTATCTCTTGAATCTTTAAATTTACTCGTTCTGCAAAGGCATTTGTTGCTCTATAAGTAAAGTAATTTTTAATACCATACCAGTGCTCTTTTAGCATTCTTACAAATTCTTGCATTTGTTTTATTCCAGAATTCCATGCCTCTTTCATCCAACTGTTTAACCAGTAAAGTCTGTTTTCTACAGATGCATAATCCATTACTTCTCTAAACAATTCCTTTAGCCTATAAGCTTCGCCGAGTTTCTTATATTTGTTTGATAGTATTTTTATCGTTTTTCTTACTTCCTCTGTTAAGTTTTCTCCATTCTTTAGCCAGGCATATTTTGTGCCTTTCAATTCGGCAAATTCTTTTTGCTCTGCTTTCCTAATTGCATCTATTTTTTTGTTAAGATTAGATGCCAAATGGAATCTATCAAAAATTATGTTTGCCTTACTCAAATGTGTGGATACTCCTAATATATAGGCACGCCACATATCCATCGTTGCTGTTTTTATCTTTGCTAAGTTGCCTTCTCTTATTTCTATCTCCTGGAAAGCCTCGTTTACTGATTCCGCGTCCCTTCCTATTCCTATTCCTACAACTTTCTGCTGTACCCTATCTGTCACTATCGTAAGATACTCATGCCCCTTTTTCGAACTCGTTTCATCTATCCCAATATGTGTAACTGACCCAACGGGTTCACTAAACAATACTTCATTTACCTGTCTTTTTATAATCCTAAAAACACGCTTATTATCAAGTCCTAAAATGATCCGGCTGAGGAGCAATTCATTCCCCCTTCTATTAATTCCAACAACATTCTTTCAAACAACAAAGTAAATGATGTATTATCGCCAGCCCACGGAACATCTACAAGCTTTACTTTGCCTTCCCTTGTCTTTACTCGGGGAACTCTCGCATGAAGATAACATTCATGTTGGAAAAAATTTAAATGCCTCCACACCCTTGGCTGATGATCATAAACACTATAAAACTCTCCTTCATAGTTGAATTTAGATCCTTTAGGATAACTTATGGTGATATGTAGTTCACCTTTTCCCATTGAATCTGTTGGATGTTCCATAAATTTGATTTCTGAGACTTCCCATGGCGATCCCAATTCTAATGCTGCCGCAAATATTTCTTCTTGTTTCATAAGGTCAATATTACGAAAAATAGCCCTTACCCACTATATTTGCCCAAGAACCGAAATTATTTTACCACTTACAATTAATAAACGTTTCCAACTTCCGACTGTAAATCGGATGCACTACTCCATACTAATACTGCTGAAGGAATGAAAAATCAGCTATTTCATCTTTTTACATCCCTTCAGTAGCCACTCAATATCAAGACATCAAAGAGGATATAAATTTATCCTCAACTTCTTCAATTTTCACTTTACCGTTAGAAACTACGCGGGTAGCGTCCTTTTTTACATTTTTAGCTTTTTCAGAAATTTCATCGACAATTTCATTGAACTGATTTCCAACTTTTGTCAAATACCCAAAGCTTTTACCGGCGATTTTTTTTCTGGTTTCTGTGCCCTTATCTGGAGCAAACAAAACACCTAATACTGCTCCGGCTGCCATACCAGCCAAAAAACCCAACAATATTTTTCCAGTATTCATCTTATTAGTTTTAATGGTGAATAATATAATCCTTTTCACTTGTAAAGTTGAAGTCAAACCTGTCAATAAAGCATTACATAATTCTTGCTATTATTTACATTTAACCATGATGCGCTTCCTAAGGCCTGGCCAATTGTTTAAATATTTTCAAGGGTAATTCGATCCTTGAATTGTTTCAGCTTTTTAAAATAGCTCGGTGTCAGACCAGTTACTTTTTTAAACTGGTTTGACAGATGGGCCACACTACTATAGTTGAGTTTATATGAAATTTCTGTAAGTGACAATTCATCATACAACAATAGTTCTTTTACTTTTTCAATCTTGTGTGCTATGATAAAATGTTCTATCGTTGTCCCGGTAATTTCGGAAAAAAGACTTGCCATATAAGTGTAATCATAATGGAGTTTTTCACTGAGGTAATCCGAAAAAATTACATTGGGAAGGTCCCCTGAATAATGGATCAATTCGACAATATGATTTTTGATCTTTTCAATCAGTACTGCTCTTTTGTCATCAATCAATTCCAGAGAAGCGTAATTCAATAAAGTTCTCAGTTCTGCAAGACGTTCATAACTTAAATCTTCCTTGACCTCAACTTCACCCAAATCAACAGCACCATAACTGATGCCAAGACCATCAAGCGCTGCTCTGACAACCATTTTGCAGCGATTCGAAACCATATATTTTATGTGAATTTTCATAATTTATCCATTATTTATGGTAAATCTGTGCTTTTGTAAATATAGTTTTTTTTATACATTTTTCCTCACCACCTCTATAATAAAGTGTTAAAATATACATTGATTTTTTTTACGCATATTGTCTAAAGTTTTGAAGCCTGACAATCATAGAAGTCGGCTTTATTTGTAGCCAAAAATATTTAATGGGGGACACATTTTGACCCATTTGTTTGGTTTAGCCTTAATTTATCCCGTTTGGGGTATTTATCGGAAATAACATCGATAAATCAATTAAATTCATGGTTATTTTAATGTACAACAGATCCAAAATAGTTTTTCTCCTTGCTTTCATTATCCTATGTAGCTTGTCGTTATTTTCCCAATCACCCCACGGCAAATCCATGATCATCGATTGCGCAAGCTGCCATTCTCCTGAAAACTGGTCTTACAAAGCCAAAACCGCAAGTTTTGACCATGGTAAAGACGCTGGATATCCGCTGTATGGCCAACATGCTGACCTTGAATGCAGGTCGTGTCATACTTCTCTGGAATTTAAAACCACGCAAACCAGCTGTATTTACTGCCATACTGATATCCATCAGAAAACTGTAGGCATAGATTGCGCGCGTTGCCACTCGGCACAGTCCTGGTTTGTTGACAACATCACCCTTCTTCATGAGTTGACCTCTTTTCCGCTTACAGGCGTTCACGCCATCCTTCATTGTGATGTCTGTCATAGGAGTGAATCTCTGCTTCGGTTTAGTTCTACCGGTGTAGAATGTATCGATTGTCACCGGCAGGATTACCTGAACGCCAAAGTTCCGGACCATGTAGCTCAGCAATATTCTTTAAGCTGTGCTACATGCCACAGTCTCACGGGCAACGGCTGGAACGAAGGCACGATCCTGCACAGCTTTTTCCCACTGGAAGGAGGACATAACCTTTCCGATTGTATTAAATGCCATACTTCAGGAAACTACAGCGGTTTAAATCCCCAATGTATTTCCTGCCATCAGTCAGATTTTACGGCTGCCAAAGATCCCGACCACAGCCAATTCTCAACCCAGTGCAATAATTGTCATTCGCTAATACCTGGATGGCGACCCGCTTCATTCAAAAGCCATGACACCAGTTTTCCCATCTATTCCGGCAACCACAAGGGGGAGTGGAACCAATGCACCGATTGTCACCTCACAGCCAATAATTATGCTTCATTCAGTTGCACCGACTGTCATGAACACAACAACAGTGGAAACCTGGCCAAAGAACACGATGAGGTGGGTGGATACGCTTTTGACGGCAGGGCCTGTTATGAATGTCACCCCCGTGGGGATTGATATCTCTGAATCAAAGTTCGGCAGAAATATTATTATCAACAGCGCGGGTTAGTGCGATAATATAATTTTATTGCCGCTATTTCAAGTCACTTCTCTTGCTTAATATATGTATATCAAATGATTACACATATTTTTATACAAAGTGAAGCCCATAATCACCCCTTATAACAATATTGCCTTAATTTAGCATCCTGATTTTATTAACAAATTGTTTACACCATGGTATTTCTTGAATTTGAAAAACCCCTCGAACTCCTCTATGAGCAATTAGACAAGATCAAAGAGGTAAGTGACGGTGGTGTCATCGACGTGACCGACAAGATCAAAGAACTCGAAAAAAAGATTCAGAATACCAGAAAAGAAATTTACGCCAATCTTACCGGCTGGCAGAAGGTGCAATTATCCAGACACCCTGAACGTCCCTATTCCCTTTATTACATCGATCAGATGTTTACCAGATTTGTGGAATTACACGGTGACCGGTATTTTGCCGACGATAAAGCCATCGTTGGAGGTCTTGCCAAGCTGGGAAGCCAGACTGTAATGGTCATCGGTCATCAGAAAGGAATTAATACCAAAATGCGGCAATACCGCAACTTTGGTATGGCAAACCCTGAGGGATATCGCAAGGCCTTGAGATTGATGAAGATGGCAGAAAGATTCAACATACCTGTAGTATCCCTCATCGACACACCGGGAGCCTATCCGGGACTGGAAGCAGAAGAGCGCGGTCAGGCTGAAGCCATTGCGCGCAATCTTTTTGAAATGGCGCAATTGCGCGTTCCCATTATCTGCTACATCATTGGAGAAGGAGCTTCGGGCGGGGCCCTTGGCATTGGACTGGGAGACAAGGTCTTTATGCTGGAAAATACCTGGTACACCGTGATCTCTCCGGAATCCTGTTCATCCATCCTCTGGAGGAGCTGGGATTTTAAAGAAACGGCAGCGGAGGCCCTGAAACTCACTGCCGAACACATGCTGGAATTTGGACTTATAGACGAGATCATCAAGGAACCCATCGGTGGTGCCCACACCGATCCTGAAAAAATGGCCAAAATCCTCAAAGCCCATCTCAAAAAAGAGATCCAAAATCTCATCGACCTTAATCCTGAAGATCGCATCAATCAGCGCATTGAAAAGTATGCAAAAATGGGTGATTACGAAATTGCCGTCGATGAAACACAGGATAAAAAGCGAAAAAAATAATTGGCATTAAACAGAATAATATTCTGATTTTTCAAAATAATTCCGTTCTGATAAAACCCTTCTTTAACTCCTAAGTTGATTGCAAAATTTCCTTTTGTATTATCTAAAATGTTTTCCTTTGGAAAGGCTTGGTGGTCACTCTCGTGTTTGATTACTTCGGCAAAGCTTTTTATCTTACCTTTTTTTATCAAATTCAAATCGGAAAATCATGAGCGAATCCAGGATATGGCAAAAAATTTACCCACCCGGTGTGCCGGCAGAAATTGATCCCGAAACCTATCAAAACCTGGTTGATTTCTTTGAAGAATGTCTTTCCAAAAATAGCGATAAAATTGCCTTTGAGTGTATGGGTAAAAGTTTATCGTATGGACAACTTAATGCTTACTCCACTCAGTTTGGCGCTTATCTTCATTCACGAGGTCTCGTTCCGGGCGATAAAATTGCCCTCATGATGCCCAATTGCCTGCAATACCCCATTGCCATCATCGGCGCACTAAAAGCCGGACTCATCGTGGTCAATACCAATCCGCTTTATACGCCCAGGGAAATGTTGTACCAGTTTCAAGACAGCGAAGTAAAAGCCATTCTTATCCTGGAAAACTTTGCCCACAACCTTGAGCAGATCATCAAAAATACCCGCATCAGCATCGTGATGACCACTTCTATTGGCGAAATGCTTGGCGCAATCAAAGGAACCATTGTAAACTTTGTGGTGCGAAAGGTCAAAAAAATGGTGCCCGCCTATCACCTCGACAATACGGTTTGTTTTCTCGATGCCCTCAAAGCTGGCAAAAACATCAGCATCAAACCCTTTGAAAACAAACCGGATGATGTCATCATCCACCAATATACTGGCGGCACAACAGGGATTTCCAAGGGCGCCATGCTTACCAACCGCAACCTCATATCCAACATGCTTCAAATGAAACAATGGATGAGCTGCGAACTCAAATTTGGTGAAGAGATAGCGCTGTCACCACTGCCCATGTACCACATTTTTGCGTTTACGGTCAATTGTCTCGCCATGATCGCACTTGGCGCAAAAACGGTCCTGGTCACCAATGCAAAAGATATTCCTTCGGTAATCAAGGAATTTAAAAAGAATGAAATAAGTTTGTTTTCAGGCCTTAATACCCTGTTCAATGCCATGCTCAATCACCCTGATTTTGCAGGACAGGACTTCAGCGGACTAAAAGTAACCGTTTCGGGTGGCATGGCCTTGCAGAAAGCGGTTGCCGAGCGTTGGGAAAGTGTCACAGGTTGCAGGATCAGCGAAGGATATGGCATGACCGAGTCATCTCCGGTCATCACTGTCAACATTTTCGGTAAAAATGCACGCCTGGGTTACATCGGCCTACCTGTTCCATCTACCGATGTAAAAATTGTGGACGACGATGGCAATGAAGTGCCCAATGGCATAGCTGGGGAACTCATCGCCAAAGGTCCCCAGATCATGAAGGGCTACTACCGCAAACCGGAAGAAACTGCCAATACCGTAAAAGATGGCTGGCTTTATACCGGAGACATTGCCATCCAGGAACCCGATGGATACTTCCGGATCGTCGATCGCAAAAAAGACATGATTCTGGTTTCCGGTTTCAACGTTTACCCCAATGAGATCGAAGACGTGCTGGTGACCCACCCCAAAATTCTCGAAGCGGCTGCCATTGGCGTTCAGGATGAAAAATCAGGGGAAGCCGTTAAGGTCTTCATCGTGAAAAGAGACCCATCCTTGACCGAAGAAGAAGTTATGACCTTTGCTAAGGAAAACTTTACAGGATATAAATTGCCCCGTTCGGTGGAATTCCGGAATGAACTGCCCAAAACCAATGTGGGTAAAATCTTAAGAAGGGAGCTGAGATAGTTTCTATCCCTTGTTGATCTTTAGCCAGGTTTCATACATGACTTCCTGAGCCGGTCTGTCTTTTTCGATTTCGCGTAGTGGTTCACAAGCCTCGAGCCCTTCATGACATTCATGAGGCAGTGTCTGATACAATTTGGTGCCCTTGGTCTTCCATGCCATCATGTCTTCTGAAACCTCTTTGACAATGCGCGACGGATTTCCCACCACCAGGCTGCGCGCAGGAATCACCTCTCCTGCTTTGATAAAGGTAAGTGCACCTACAATGCTGTTTTCTCCGACGACCACATCGTCCATGATGACGCTGTTCATACCCACCATCACATTGCGTCCGATCCTGGCTCCATGGATAATGGCCCCATGACCAATGTGTGCATTTTCCTCCAATATCACCGTGACCCCCGGGAACATGTATGGTACAATTCTCCTGCACATTGCAGCCATCCCCAATGATGATCTGTCCCCAGTCCCCGCGAATCGCAGCTCCCGGACCGATATACACATCCCTGCCTATGATGACATTGCCCGTCACCGCAGCCTGCGGATGCACAAAAGATGATTCGTGAACCACCGGAATGAAATTGTTGAATTTATATACCATACTTAAATGACCACTTCCTTTTTTTTAAATAATCTTCTGTATCCATAAAATGCAAAGCTAATCAATATTCAATTCTACTTCCACTGAAAGTAACCCATTAGGCGCAAGATGAATGCACGTCTCAAAATAAAATGAGAACAAAATTGGGATTAAAAAGGCTCACTTATTTTAGGCTCTGATAAAAATTATAATATTTTTCAAATGGAATGAGATAGTTCGTGCTATAATTTCCCGCTGATTACGCAGAAACAAAACCCTTCATTTTGATTTGGTCCTAATAAATTGATGCCTCATCCCTTCAAAGTGGTCGTTTCCGCTGAATCCGCTGAGGTGATTAAGCCAAATTAAAAAAGGCTTGACGTAGTCAGCCTTAAATTAATTTTGAACATCTAGCGGAGCGAACCATCTAGTCTCGCACACAGTGCGGGACGTACCATCTGCCTGGCTGACGCCAGTCAGACAGGCCAAATCATCAGATCACCCTGTCATCCCCCATAACCTTTTCCTGTTGTGAAATGCTTTCATCGTGAATGGCTTTGATGAATCGGGTAACAAACTCTTCGCTCAACTCGTGCTGGCTGCCTTTCAAAAGAAATTTATCCAATATTTCCTTCCAACGGCTGTTTTGTAAAATGGTGACGTTGTTGTCTTTTTTATACTGGCCGATCTCGCGTGATATTTTCATCCTCGACGCAAGGATGTGAATCATCTCATCATCGATGAGGTCGATCTGCTTTCTGAGTTGTTCGAATACCGTCAATACCTGTGGGTTGTCAAAGGTTTCTTTCCTCAACACAAGAGCTTCAATAAGTTCGCCGTACACTTCGGGGGTTATTTGTTGGGCGGCATCGCTCCATGCTTCATCCGGAGAAATGTGAGATTCCAACATGAGGCCATCATAATTCAGGTCCATGGCTTTTTGGGCTACCGAAAGCAATAAATCCCTGCGCCCGCAAATGTGGGATGGGTCGTTGATCATGGCAACATCGGGCATTTCCTGCCTGAAGTCAATGGCTATTTGCCACTGGGGCCGATTGCGAAATATCTTTTCGCCGGAAAATGAAAAACCCCGGTGAATGGCTGCAATTTGTTTCAATCCTACATTGCGCAAACGCTCAACTCCACCCAGCCACAATGCCAGGTCAGGATTGATGGGATTTTTGATCATGATGGGTATGTCAATTCCCTTCAATGCATCTGCGATTTCTTGTACGGTAAATGGATTTACAGTAGTGCGCGCTCCAATCCAAAGCACATCGATGCCAAACTCCAGACACATTTCTACATGAGAGGCATTGGCCACTTCGGTACATACCGGCAAGCCGGTTTCTTCCTTAACCCTTTGCAACCAGGGTAAGCCCCTGGCACCAATGCCTTCAAAGCTGCCAGGTCTGGTTCTTGGCTTCCATATGCCGGCCCTGAAAAGATCAATCTTTCCGGTATTGGACAGCCTGGTTGCCGTCTCCAACACCTGTACCTCAGTTTCAGCACTGCATGGACCTGCAATGAGCAGAGGGCGTTTTATATTTTCAAAAATCGTTGTCATCCTTTTGTTGTGTAATTCTACAGCAAATAAATCAATTTTTATATACCCTTTTGATGTTACTGACATTTTTAACCAAATGGGCCAAAGTCTAATCTTCTTCGGCAAATAACTTCACATCCCCTTTCAAATGGACACCATTGCTCACCTTTAGGTTTGCCATATAAATAAAATGGGATACAGAGGAAAGTCTCCTGAAAAATCGACTTTGAATTGTGCTACATTTATCTTTGAGAAAACCGCATTAAACGTGAGAAAGGGTGTATTTTTTTATGTCCTCCAGTCCATGTATGATGTCCACATTTTCTGGGAGAGAAAACTTCTGTTGTACGGTCTGGTAGCCGGATATGACAATGTGCGTGCCATTGCTTACCTGCTTGAGTTCTTCAAGATATGGCTGAAGTGGCGCCTCAGAAAAACTATCATTAAATAGGGTAAAGATATAGTCCGGCTTAAATACTTCAACGGCATCCTTTACATCCACCAGACTAATTTGTGTGCCCAGGTAAAGAATGCTGGCTCCTTGTTTTTTCAGCAGGTAAAATACAAACAAAAGACTCAATTCGTGGGCTTCATACTCAGGCAGGTAAATCAGAAACCGGGGTGCCTGTTCACTGGGGTTAAATTCGAGCTTATCTATCTCCACCGATAACTTTCTCCGGATGATGTTATTGATGAAGTTTTCATGCACTCCCTTTACCGAACCTGCTATCCACATCACACTCAGCTTGTCGAGCAACGGGTAAATGATCTCATCCATGGTTTGTTCAAACCCTATCTCACGGATGTGGTGGTTTAGAATTTTAATGAATTTAAATTCATTTAACTCAAACATAGAAAGCATGAGCCCGTCGATCTGGTTCTCAAAGATGACATCCACCTCACAGGACCCCGCAACTTTTTGCTTGATCTCATCAGCCGACATATTTGCCAGTTTTGAAATCTTTGTGCCCTTCTTATTGAGATGGGCCAGATTTAAGATCAGTTCAAGATCGTCTTCCAGGTAATAGCGTATATTCGTATCCGTCCTGCGGTTTGGCAGGATGTTGTACCGCTTTTCCCAAATTCTGATGGTATGGGCTTTTACTCCTGACAACTTCTCTATATCATTGATGGAATAGACGGCCATTAAACTAAAGGTGAATTATAACTATTTTGAATGATGTCATAACAAATCATGTCCTGTTTTGTTTAAAGTTTAAATCACAATCATGGTGTTTGTGGGGTAAGTTGTATTCATTTGGCTTTGATTACCCCTGATTTTACAAATAGAACATATATTGTGGAATTATTGGCATTAAACTGGTTTTTATGAACATTGGTATGGTATGTTACCCCACTTACGGGGGTAGTGGTGTGGTAGCCACCGAATTGGGCCTGGGTCTGGCTAAAAAAGACCATCAAATACACTTCATAACCTACCGCAAACCACCCCGGTTGAGTGCATTCAATACAAACGTGTATTTTCATGAGGTAAGTACCATGGAGTATCCGCTTTTTGAATATACGCCCTATGAGACAGCTTTGGCCAGCAAAATCGTGGATGCGGTGCTTTATGAAAAAATTGACTTGTTGCATGTGCACTATGCCATTCCCCATGCTGCCGTAGCCTATATGGCCAAACAAATTCTAAAGACCAAGGGCATCAACCTGCCAATCATTACCACGCTGCACGGCACGGATATTACCCTTACCGGCACAGATGCTTCCTTCAAACCTGTGGTTGAATTCAGCATCAACAATTCGGATGGTGTTACCGCCGTTTCTCATCAGCTCCGCGAAGAAACCTATTCCAATTTCAACATCTCTAAAGACATCGAGGTCATTCACAATTTTATCGATTTCGACCGGTTTAGAAAGACCGACAAGGACCACTTCAAAAAAGCTGTAGCCCCCAACCATGAAAAAATCCTGGTGCACACCTCCAATTTCAGAAAAGTGAAAAGGGTGGACGACGTCATCCACATTTTTGAACGCGTACACAAGGCCATACCGAGTAAACTCATGCTCATCGGCGATGGACCGGAACGCAAGCCCCTGGAAGACCTGTGCCGGGAATTAAACATTTGCGACGATGTGCGTTTCCTGGGTAAACAGGACGCGATTGAAGAATTATTAGCCATCGCGGATGTCTTCCTTCTGCCTTCCGCCAATGAAAGTTTTGGTTTGGCTGCGCTGGAAGCCATGGCCTGTGAAGTGCCGGTTATTTCGTCTAATGCCGGTGGTATACCAGAAATCAACATCGATGGCAATACCGGATATATGTGCGAGGTAGGAGATATTGATACCATGGCTGAAAAAACCATTCAATTGCTCCAGGATGAGCATCTGCTAAGCCAATTTCGAAAAAATGCCCTGGCCCAGGCAAAAAGATTTCATATTGACGTAATATTGCCTCATTATGAACAGTTTTACCAAAAAATCTTAAACGAAAACAAATAATGTACACACACCTCACTTCCATGCTTCCACCCCATAGTTTCAAAGACAAAACGGTGCTGATCACCGGTGGAGGTACCGGTCTTGGCAAATCAATCGCAACTTACCTGTCAAGCCTGGGTGCCAACATCGTCATCACCGGACGGAGAGACAATGTATTACATGACACAGCCGATGAAATCAGCAAAGCAACCGGAGGAAAAGTGCTTGCGGTGGCGGGAGACGTGCGAAAAATAGAAGACGTGGAAAACACACTGAAACAAGCCGTAGATACTTTTGGCAGGGTGGACGTCCTGCTCAACAATGCCGCCGGAAATTTTGTAAGCCCAACTGAAAGACTGTCACACCGTGCCTTCGAAAGCGTCATCGGCATTGTACTTCAGGGCTCCATAAACTACACCCTGACCGTAGGTAAATACTGGATCGCTGAAAACATCAAAGGAAACATCCTCAACATCACCACCACTTATGCGTTTACAGGAACAGCCTTCACCGTGCCCAGCGCCTGTGCCAAAGCCGGTGTCATGGCCCTCACGCGCTCCCTTGCGGTAGAGTGGGGTTCCAAATACGGCATCCGCGTCAACGCCGTTTCTCCGGGACCATTTCCCACTGAAGGCGCATGGCAGAGACTCATACCGGAAAGCCTGAAAGACCTGGTAGATCCGGCTAAAAAGATACCCCTCAAGCGGGTGGGTGAGCACCAGGAACTGGCCAACCTCTGTGCCTACCTCATGAGCGACTACGCCGCCTACATCAATGGCGCAGACATCACCATCGACGGAGGAGAGTGGCTGATGGGTGCCGGCTCATTCAACGGCTACCTTAATATTCCGGACCAGATGTGGGACATGCTGGACGCCATGCGAAAAAGCAAGAGTTAAGCCATGAGGGTTCAGATCTCACACCGCGCAGGCCAGTTTAACTTTGACACAACTCAGGTAGTTGACCTTTCCATTCCGCTGGTGCATGGGCAACAGGGACCCAATTGTTTTTATGCCCCCCTGTTTGAAGCTACCCCTTTAAAAAGTGGCGATTTTATCGGCGACACCCTCAAAGGCAGTCCGGTGAATTTTTACAACGTTGCCATTAACCCGCATGGAAACGGCACCCATACGGAATGTGTTGGGCATATCAGCACGGAAAGGGTTAGCATCCATGAGGTCCTTAAAGAAACATTTTTTGTGGCCAGGCTCGTGAGCATTTACCCGCAAAGACTGGACAACAATGACCGCTGCATCACTGAAGAACTTATTTCCCCCTTACTGGCATCCCTTCAGGGAGAAGATGCCCTCATCGTGCGGACCATGCCCAATGAAACAGACAAAAAATCACGTGTGTATTCGGGCAGTAATCCTCCTTATTTTACCGCATCGGCCATCAGGGCCATCAATGAGGCCGGTATCAACCACCTCATGACCGACCTCCCTTCTGTCGACAGGGAAGAGGACGGTGGCAGGCTCGAAGGGCATAAAGCCTTTTGGAATTATCCGGAAACCCTCAACAAAGACAGGACCATATCCGAACTTGTATATGTGCCCAACGATGTGAAAGATGGAACCTATGTAACATCGATCCAAATACCCCCTTTTGATCTGGACGCTGCACCTTCCAGGATCTTATTATATTTGTCTTGAAAACGCGTACCAAATGGCAGACAGGCAACGCAACGTAAGTGATCTTTATCTACGCTATTACGCCCTGGACTTTCGGGAACGGCTTGCATTTTTTGACCAGTACATCAAAGACAATCCGTTACTTGATTATGAAGAAAGGAAAGAAATACGCATAGACAATGCCATTGCCTTGTTTGAAATTGGCAGGTATGAGCGATTCCTTTATCAGGTAGATGCCGTCATCGAAATGGTGGTTGAGGAAAATGTATATACACATAATGGTGATGACATTTTTTTGACCCTGCTTTTTAAAAAAGCCGCCGCCCACTATAATCTGGGTGAAATGGAGGCTGCCAACCAGATTGTGGTACAGCTGATACGAATGGATACGGCCAATAGATTATATAAATGGCTTCACTCCAAAATAGAAAAAAACCTAACCATTGAAAGTGACCAAAGATCAACACTGATCACCGTAATTTGCTTCGCTACTGCTTTTTCAATTTACTTAATGGATATTTTCTACATTGAACCGTTTTTATATCGTTATCACGAAATTTCAATGCTTCTGGCAGAAATTATTTTCTGTATGGGAAGCATACTCCTCTTGTTCCGGTTTTTTAAAATGGCGAAGGCCCGGTATTTTTGATGTTTGACATTTTATATGCATCAGGCCGTTCATTACTCATGCTAAGGTACAGGCAGGCGGGTCGTTTGGCCTATGCGTTGGGGACTTATGCGGTCTTTGGTGCTTTTGGACTTATATTTTTACTGGTTGTTTCCCACTTCCTGCATCAGCATTCGCAATACACCATGGCCTTAGTGGCTTTGTGGTGCATGGCCACCATCGCAGTGCATACCTCTCGAAAAGACCTGGATTTTATGCACACCCACCTGGATCATTCAACGTATTTAATTGGCCTGGAATATTTTGCACTTATGCTCCCCTTTTTACTGTGCGGTATCGGATCAGGCAGACTTTTTTACTGGCTTCCGGCAATCGCTGTTTGTGTACTTCTTCCACACCATTTACCATCGCTCCGGCATGAGACCAGAAGTACTGTCACCCGATGGATACCCTCCGCTCTTTTTGAGTGGAAAAGTGGCCTGAGAAAAATGTACTATCCTTTTATGGCCCTTTACACGGCAGCACTTCTGAGCTCCTGGTTTAAGATCCTGCCCCTGATCTTACTTTGGTTTCTTACGACACTGATGGTAACATTTTATGATGAAAATGAAAGCCTGGATTTGCTACGGGAGGGCCAACATTCGGAACAGGATTTTTTACATAAAAAACTAAAAACTCACCTGGGGATCTGCGTTTTGTTGTATTTGCCAATTCTTACCGTAAATACCCTTTGTAATCCCGATTATGTTTTTATAAATGCCATGTTTATTGCTGCTCAGCTGGCATTGCTCTTTTACGGCATCACCACCAAATATGCATTTTACATCCCGGTTTACCCCGGTTTAAAAAACAGCAACATCACCGCCATGGTGTCATTGCTGGCGGCGCTACCTGTATTTTTTTTCCTGCCCCTGGTCTTTGGCTTGTATAATTACCGGCGGGCATTGACCAATTTAAAACCTTACTTTGACCATGATTGAACTTGAGAACTTATCGGTATTGTATAGCAGTCATTTGGTGATCGACAATCTCAGTCATACATTTTCAAAGGGAAAGGTGTATGGCATTGTGGGCTTGAATGGTGCCGGAAAAACCACTTTGTTCAATGTGCTTGCCGGCATTAAAAAACCCGCCGGGGGAAGCCTGAAATACAATGGACATCAAATGGGCCGGTCATTTGTAAATTTTCTGGAAACCATCAATTATTTTTATCCCTACCTCACAGGCCGGGAATACCTCGACATCTTTTTGTCCAGCAATAAAAATTACCAGGAAGGCTCATTGCAGCAAGCGTTCAGCCTGCCCCTTGATGATCTCATCGAAACTTATTCTACCGGCATGAAAAAGAAACTGGCCTTGATGGCCATGTTAAAAAAAGACAAGGACATCTACCTCCTCGATGAACCCTTCAACGGTCTTGACCTAGAAAGCAACAAAATGCTGGAAGTGGTCATCGATGTGCTCCACAAAAAAGAAAAAACCATTTTTATTTCCTCCCACATCATCGACCCGCTGCTCCGCGTCTGCGATGAGATCTGCCTGCTGGAAAATGGAAAATTCTCAAAGGTCTATGGAAGGCATGAGTTTGAACAGCTCGAAGCCGACCTATTTGGAACTTTTACTGACCGCACCAGGAATTTGCTGGAAGGAGCGATATAAGGGAGATGCAACTAAAAATATCTATATATTGGAATTTACTGCAGGTATATTCTTAAAAAAATGGTAAGGAAGATGCTTTGATATTTTATTGTATTCATTGAAAATTATTTCAATAAATACTCAAGCTTGGCCAAATCTTTATTTGATTTAAAAATTTTATCCAGGGGTCTGCTAAAAATTAAAATAATTTTTTGCAAATAATTTGAAACCATATTTAACGGCTCACCTTCCTTCCTATCCTTTCTATTTAAAAATTTTCTGACAAAGCCACATAAATAATAACTTACTCTGATATTAATGAAGGAGGAATTTTTTAATGTAAACCCATACTGTTTCATTATTTCGGAATAATATTCAATGGGTCTGGCCATACAAAGATCATCGCCTTTTACGGTATCATCAATTTTTTCAAAAATAACTACTTTTTCTTTACTGACTCTACAAATCTCCTTCATGAGACTTTTTAACATGGTTTCATCCGTGTTATGCTGAAGTACAGTTGCTGTAAATACAATGTCAAATGATTTATCAGGAAACGGCAATTCAGTCCCATTTGATTTGAAAATTTCAATTGATGAACTTACATTCTTGGTAGCCAAAGCCACCATTTCATTTGAGATATCAACACCTACTAATCTTGAGGGTTGTTTATGACTAACTTCGATCAGGTTACCTCCCGGTCCACAACCAATCTCTAATACTGATTTATGGGAAAAATCAGTTGTATGCAATAATTTTAAAAATTCCTCTCTTTTATACCGATAATAAGGTTCGTCGTCTCCTGCAATCACATTACTATCTTCCCTTTGGGTAATCAAATTTGCAACATTACTCCAATACTCTTCCGGATGATATTTTTTAGCACTCATTATGTCTTAATTAATTTAAATATTTGGGTTCCTGAATTAAACTTCACAAAGATAAAAATAAGTCCATCATTTAATACAGGTTCAATTAGATTAATTTCTCTTATATCAGCGCTTTCTAACCTTTTCAATAACTTTCCATCCACATTTGTAACTAAAATTTCAAAAACCTGTTCAGAACTCTTTGAAATGTCAACAGAAAAAGAACTACTAAATGGATTTGGATAAATACCTATTTCATTTGTTTTTCTTATCCTAGATTCCATATTTTTTTGATTTCTTACAATCTTTCTCTTTTCAAATTGACTACTATCGCTTGAGTCCATAATTCTAAAATGAAAATAACAATCTACTGGCTTAGTATAAAATGTATTTTCAAAAATAAATCCCTCAAATTCATTTCCGAATGATGTATTATAATCACATTCTCTGCCATTAAACACTGTTCCTGGAGGGCATCCATAATTTTCTGAGAATAGAGAATCATTTGGAATTGTATAAAAACCATTATCTCTAATAATTCCCTCTCCTATAAAATGAATACCAAAGTAGCAATTTGCACCATCAAACCTGGATCCTGGAGGACAACAAGTTTTACAATTTGGTTTTACATAAAATGTCCCATTGAATGCAAATCCTTCAAACCCTAGAGGAACAAGACCATAATCACAATATTGCCCATTATAAGTTGAGCCCGGTGGACAACCATTATTAATTTGATATAATGAATCATTAGTTGTACTAAAAAATGATCCATTATTTATAAATCCAGCGACATCAAAAAAAAATAAATTAGAAATGCAATTTTCACCATCATATTCATATCCTTGCGGGCAGCAATATTTATCACAATTAATATTTGAATAGAATAAATTATTCTCAATATAACCTGTATGACCTATCGGAATATGAACACCATAATAACAATTTTCACCATCAAATAATGACCCTGGCGGACACCCATTGTTTTCTGGATAAAGTGAATCATTGTGTGTAGAATAAATTGCGTTATTATATATAAATGGCTCCGTTTGTTCAAAACTAATATCATAAACGCAGTTAATTCCATTATACTCTGCTTCTGGAGGACAACAAATATTACATTTTGGTATGTCTACTGAGTATTCCTCTATTAACCCATTGCAGTTATTGGTTACATTTAAAATAATATTTCTAAGTAAATGAATTCCATTCGCTGTTACATTCAGTTTGGAACCCTCAATATTATAGGTTAAATTAAAAAATTCTCCCCATTTATTAACTCCTAATACCGAAGACAATTCATAGTGATTTTGGCAAGTATTTGAAAAATTATTAATCTCAAAAACCATATTCCCATTGCAAGGATCTATTTCAATAATTTCAAACTCAAATTCCGCATTAGGTAATATATATTCTAAGCTATTTGTGTCTCCACAGTGATCAAGAAATGTTATATTTATTTTGCCATCACCATTAAAAGATTGAATAAAATCTACACTATGATTATTAAAGTTCAAAATTTCTATATCTGAACTTGAAATCACATTTGTAATATTTGGTGTACTTTGCCAATTTGCATTTACTTCATCTAAATTCCTAACATTCAAATCTTCAAAATACAATGTTCCTGTTTCACCCAAGCAATAAAAATTACAGGAATAAGGTTCTGAAAAATTATTTGTAAAACTACAATCTGAACCATATACCATAAAGGTGTTACAAATATTCATTTCACGTTCTGTAATTCGCACATAGTCTATTTGAAGCTCGGCAGGAAGGTCTCCTATTGTATCACAGTTTACACCTAATGGATACCCCCAATTGCAGTTTTGATTATTACCATTTTCATTAATACAATTAAAACAGTAAGGAGCATTACAACCTAATAATTTAGAACAGACTGAACAATTATTTCCATATTTAGGGAGCACTGCCAAATTTATAATTGGGTTAAAACCTCTTTCGAAGGATTGAGGAAAAAGAGGGTTTATATAATATTTCCCTTCTGGAATATAATTCTTTTCGCAATTAATTTCAACTGGTTTGCCATCCGCCGAATAAAATCGATAATACTTTTTAGGTAGTTTTTTTCCATCAAAGTAAAAAGTTAAAGTAAATGGCGTTAGATCGGCAGCATAAGTATGAAATTGATCGTCATCTAAAGGTGTATTAAGTACATTATCATCTCGACATTCTTGTCCAGAATAAAGATTATAATTCAATAAATTATCATTCCAAAAATTTTCCATTATGTCAATTTCATCATGATGAAATAACCAAAATGCAGGCCACCATCCTAGTCCAGGAATTTTTATTCTAGCTTCATATTTGGCATGTCTGTAGAACGCATCCGGGTCATCCATTCTTGTCATAATCATGCCTGAAGTTATATCTTTTTCGAACAATGTTCCATTGCTGTTTTCCCAAGTAGTGCTTGGCTCATAAAGTCCAGTTAATTGGCACACTCCGTTAGATACTGATACATTATTTTCAAGATATATCTGCTCTTCACACATATCATGAACTCGAGCCAAATTATCATTTTCAAGCCAAAAATGTGTTTGCCAGGTTCCTTCATTTAAACTTGTGCCATTAAAATCATCAAAAAATATCATTGCCTCCTCAGAACACTCAAATGTTGTTTCCTTTATGTAAACTTGTGGCCAATTACAAACGCTACCACAATTTTGACTATGAATTAGATTCCAATTAAACAGTATTAATGCCGAGATACAGATTCTATAAGTGTTTTTCATAAAATTTAATTTATTTATTACTGCAAGTCCCAACTTCATCATTTTTGGAATCATTTATCGGATAAAACGAAATCTATTAATTTACAAATTAGACAGTGAGTATTTTGGCATTAAATACTTTAATTAATCAATAAATTAATTATATAATTGTATTTATTGCGAATATACACTATTTTATTATTTCTTTTATAGTTTAATCAATATTATATTTAATTATATTAAATTGAAAAGAAAAACAGAAAAATAATAGCTAATTTTTGTATTAAATGTTATGTTCTGATGATAAAATCAAATTAAGTTAATCATATTTTTTATTGATTGAATTCGCATTACCTAACACAAAGGTGGAAAAAAAAGACCCTGACCTACCAAAGGTAAATCAGGGCCAATTTCATACAATTTCATCAGCACAATTATCTGATGAAAACAATTTATTATTTTTACTTCACCTCATACGCCGTCACCTTGTTGCCGAAAAATTCGGGAACGAGCAACAACTTTTGAGAAGGTACGTATTCGATATCCGCGGCATTCAGTTTATTGGGTTTGGTATCGAGCAACAGGTGTTTTTTCCAGTCTTTGTCCACGAAATAAACCTCGCCGTTCCAGCTGGAAACCAGGTAACCATCGTTAAACGCTTCTACGCCGTCACCCCCTGCCAGGGTATCCACTTTACTTTCCACTGTTGGATTGGTCTTGCTCAGGGTATATACATGTCCCTTTCCAAATGAAGCCATCACCAGTCTGTCGGCCTCATTGTAAATGCCATTAGGGCCTCCCAGGGCCTCTCCCTGATAAAACACTTTTACTTCTTTACCATCAAAGCTGTGTACCGTATTGGTGTTGGAATCGCTGAAGTACACAACGCCCGCAGCATCCACATCTGCGTCATTGAGAAACTTAGCGCCTTTTACCGGAATTCTTTTTACCAGTTTGCCGGTAGCCACGTTGATGATGACCAAAGCGTCGATGTCGGTGACATAGAGGCTGTCACCTTTGAGGGCCATACCTTTTGGTCCACTGAGGCCGGTCACCCACTTTTGTTTCATGATCTCACCTTTTTGATTGAGCCTGGCTATAAAGCCATCCTTGTCTTTGGCATCCGGTGGTACCTTGCCAATACAGGACACATAAAAGACACCATATTTTTCGTCGAAGATGACCGACTCTGCGGTGGTCAATGTGGTGTCCGATGCCCACAATTGCGTCAACACGGGCAATGCTACGGTGTCTTTCATTTCAGCGGCCGGCTGTGTATCTGCCGTTTCTGCTGTTTTTTGCTTACAAGCCACCATAGAGAAGGCCAGAATTAAAGGAAGGAAATACTTCATTTTGTTATGTTTTACATGATTGAATCTAAAGGCAAAAACCATCGCTTCTACCCACTGTCTACAATGAACAACAAAAAAATAAAATACGGGTTCACTTTCCTTCGTTTTTAATGATCGAAGCCTAAATTTGGAACAATTTTTGATACATTATTATTAATTGTAATACGTAATATATTTATTAATCAACAAACTATTTAATCTTTTGAGTATAAACAAGTTTCAGTGGCTTTTGGCCATCCTTTTAATTTTTACGGGACTTACCTCTTGTGTGAGCAAGAAAAAAATGACTGCCCTTAAAGAAGCGCACAGCAAAGAAATGTCCATTGTGAATGCCCAGTTGGGAAAGTGTGGAGAAGACCTCAACCTGTATATGAACAGATTATCCGGTTGTGAGCAGGAGCGGGAAGCCATGAAAAATACCGTCAAACTTAGGGACGAACAAATATCCGACATCAAATTTCAATTGGCAGATGCGCGCAAACAACGCGATATGCAGTTGGAACAGGTGGGCACCCTCGCCGTAATGAGTCAGTCGGCCAATGAAAACATGCGGGCTACCCTTGCCCAGCTGGAGAAAAAAGACAAGTACATCAACCTGCTCCAGCAGGCAAGGACCAAGGCAGATTCCATCAACCTCGCCCTGGCGGTCAACCTCAAAGGCAGCCTCAAGGAAGGACTGGACGACAAAGACATCGAGATCAAGGTGGACAAAACGGTGGTTTTTATCAATCTTTCCGACAAGATGCTGTACGAGCCGGGTAGTGCCAACCTCACACCCAAAGCCACAGAAGTGCTGGGCAAAATCGCCAAAATCATTGAAGGCAGAAAAGACCTGGAAATCATGGTAGAAGGCTACACCGACAACAAACCAATCCATAACAGCTGCATAAAGGACAACTGGGATCTGAGTGTAAAAAGGGCGACATCTGTAGTGCGCGTCCTTCAGGATACCTACAAGGTTGACCCCAACAAACTCATTGCCGCCGGTCGGGGGGAATACAATGCCCTGTCTGACAACAATACGGCAGAGGGTAGATCAGCCAACCGCAGAACAAGGATCATTATCCTGCCCAAACTCGATCAGTTTTACGATCTGATGAATCCCAAAAACATGAACTAATTGGCTGCCCCGACCAATGTAACTGCGTATCTTAATAAACTGGACCGGTGGCAGGAAGAAATCCTATTACTGCGGGAGATCATCTTGTCCACAGGACTGGAAGAGACCATTAAGTGGGGTGCGCCTACATATACGCACAAGGGGCAAAACATCGTTGGCCTGGCCGCCTTTAAATCATATGCCGGTCTATGGTTTTTCCAGGGTGGTTTGCTGGACGATAAAAAAGGATTCCTCATGAATGCCCAGGACGGCAAAACCAAGGCGATGCGGCAATGGCGGTTCCTAAGCCTCGGCGAGATCAAAAAGGCACCAGTAAAGACCTATGTCCTCGAAGCCATTCGCAACAGCGAAGCCGGCCTGAAGATCAAAGCCCAGCCTAAAAAAGCCCTGCCCTTGCCGGTAGAGCTGGAAACCGCCTTGCAAAAAAACAAGCTGGCCCTTCAACATTGGCAACGCCTCTCTCCGGCGCATCAGCGAGAGTACAACGAATATGTCGGGGAAGCTAAAAAAGAGGAAACGAGGCAGCGCAGGGCAGAAAAATGTGTGGCTGCCCTACTGGAAAAGAAGGGCTTAAACGACCAGTATAAAAAGTGAGATTATCCTTCTGTTAAAAAATTAAGGGGTCTGAAATTTGATTTCAGACCCCTTCTTAGTCGGAATGACTGGATTCGAACCAGCGACCTCACGCCCCCCAGACGTGTACGCTACCAACTGCGCTACATCCCGTTCAAGAATACAAAAATAAACAATTTACCCGACTTTTACAAGTAGAAAAACAGGGTGAGAACCAGCTTTGTAGTTGATTTTTTTCACCACAAGGGCTTTTGTGTTTCCCTGTTGTGCTTTGTGGTTAACTATTTTCACCACAATGGACACTACGGTTTTCACTTAGTTCACAAAGTCATAAGTTGTGATCTTTGTCTTTCCTGGTGTGCTTTATGGTTAACTTCTTTTACCACAAGGGACACTAAACTTTTCACAAAGGACACAAGGTTATATCTTCCGACCCTCGTTGCTATTTCTTTTTCCCGCAGAATTCGCAGAAATAATGTCAGCTTGACAGAATTAGCTGGAAGAAATCAAATATACCATATTATCATAGATGGTTCAACCGCAGAATCCGCTAAAATCTGTATAGAATGAAGGTCATCATTTGCTGCACACAGCATAGATCTTTTGGAGTAGTTACTTACAATGTAGCATAACTTAGGGATTGAATTTTATTTCGCGTTTTCTATCTTGCGAACGAAAATTAGGCTGGGCTGAACTCCAGATCATCTAGCGAAGCGTACCACCAAGTCACACACAAAGTGCGGGACGAAACACCAGATCACCTAGCAAAGCGTACCACCTACCTAGCTAACGCCAGTTAGACAAGTTTGAACATTTTGAAAATTTTGAAAATCTACCTGGCTAACGCCAGTCAGACAAGCCTGAACATCCTTGAATTAGATAATTTTCACCGTCCTCACCCGCTGCTTTACTCCATCCACATCGGTGTACACGACCATCAGCTTACCACCAGCCATGGCCATTCTGGGAAAGCCACTTTTCCGGGCTGCACTCATTGGGGCTATTTTATCTGCCCGCAGTTTTTGCCCTTCCAGGTTGTACTGAACAAGCATTAGCCTGGATTCGGAATTGGTTTTTTCAAGATACGATACGTAAATGACTTCACTTTTTTCATCTACTACAACATCCACTCTGCCCAGGGTGGAGTCCTGACTCACCAGGATGGGACTTCCAAATGATTTACCTCCATCACCGGAGACGGCAAGTTGAACAGCTGGTCTGTCCCCTGCTTCCGTGTACCAGACTGAAGCGACATAATTTCCACCGGCATCAGCGGCGGGACCATTTACCGGACAGCCGGATATAGCCCAGTTGTCCTGATTCAGGGTTTTGTCTTTTATCCATTCCCCATTGACAAGTCGTGTATAGTGGATGTCGCGAATGCCTTCGTTTGACTTGTCCCGGTAAAATACAATGGGTCCGGTTGATGTCATGGCCACTGCCGTATTACAACATTCACAGGTTTTGTCGTCCAACACTGTTTCTTCGCTGCGTTTTCCCGCTCCATCCAATGTGACCGATCGCAAATTCATCGCCCCATGTGATCCCGCATGATCGTCATGGTCACCCGTCATATTTCGACCGTCCAGCCATACGGCGAAGACACCACCGGCATTTGCTTTAAGCGTCACAAACCCATACTCGCTGTTTACGGTAGTATCGTTTAGTGGAGCCGGATTAGACCACAGTTTACCCCCATCATCAGAAAAAGAAGTCAATATGTCATATTCATAAGTGCCATCGCCGCTGTATTGCAACCAATGCGCCATGAATTTATCTTTTGCAAAATTAATGACCGAAGGAAAATCGGCCCAGTTTACAAACCAATCTGTTCCCCCTTGCACAACCCCCAAATCTTCCCAAGAGCGCGCATCTGGCATCAGCCTCGCCAATCGCAATTCTACAAGTGAATCGTTTATGTATTCCAGCCATGTAAGGTACATGTGTCCATCTTCTCCTGTGGTAAGGTTGGCATTGCCCGATTTTATTGTGGTTAACGGTATTTCTTGCAGAACAGGTACGATGGGTGCCACACTTTCCTTACAGGAAAAAGCAAAACACAAAACCAGAATGTATAGCTTTTTTATATCCATGTTGACAAAGGGAAAATAGGCAAATGTGCCTTTAAAAGATACGCTCATTCATTACAAAGTAGCTCTTATCCTCTGGGTAAAAGTGATCGGGTTAAAACACTAAAGCAGCCGGAGTAAAAAAATTACCAGCCCAGCACGTAAGCAAACATCAGTGGCGCCACAATGGTGGCATCGCTCTCTACCACAAACTTGGGCGTGTGGATGTCGAGTTTGCCCCAGGTGATTTTTTCATTGGGCACAGCCCCGGAATAAGAACCATAACTGGTGGTACTGTCGCTGATCTGACAGAAATAGGACCAGAACGGAATTTCTTCCATCTCCATGTCCTGATACAACATCGGGACCACGCAAATAGGGAAATCACCGGCTATTCCTCCACCAATCTGGAAAAAACCAATTCCCTTGCCTGCACTGTTTTTTACATACCAGTCGGCCAGCCACATCATGTATTCTATGCCGCTCTTAGTGGTAGAAGCTTTTAGTTGCCCCTTTATACAGTAAGATGCAAAGATATTTCCCATGGTGCTGTCTTCCCATCCCGGACATATGATGGGAATATTCTTTTCGGCTGCCGCAAGCATCCAGCTGTTTTTTGGATCGATTTCGTAGTGTTCTTCCAGGACACCACTCAACAACATTTTATACATAAACTCGTGCGGGAAATAACGCTCTCCGGCTTTCTCCGCATCAGACCATACCTTGATCAGGTGTTTTTGTAATCTCCTGAAAGCTTCTTCTTCCGGAATACAAGTATCGGTAACCCGGTTGTAGTGATTTTCAAGCAGATCCCATTCATCCTGTGGGTTGAGGTCTCTGTAATTGGGCACACGTTTATAATGGCTGTGCGCCACGAGGTTCATGATGTCTTCTTCCAGGTTTGCCCCCGTACATGAAATGATGTGCACTTTATCCTGACGAATCATTTCTGCGAGTGACTTACCCAATTCTGCCGTACTCATCGCCCCTGCCAGGGTGATCATCATTTTACCTCCTTCGTCGAGGTGTTGTACGTAAGCCTCAGACGCATCAATAAGGGCAGCAGCGTTGAAGTGTTTATAATGTTCCTTTATGAATTCCTTAATCATATTCTTCTATACTTTTTAATTCGTTCTCAAATTTGTAGGCCAGCATTTTGTAATACAATTTGGCGGCAATAAAATCGGGTGCCGGATTGTCCGGATTTGGAGCCAGTTCAACAATGTCAAATCCAACTACGTTTTTACGCCTGAATACCTTCCTTAAAAAATCAAGCACCTGGTACCAGGTCATACCTCCCGGCTCCGGTGTGCCGGTCGAAGGCATGATCGAAGAATCAAAGGCATCGAGGTCAAACGTGATATACACATTATTGGTCATCTTGCCAATGGCTTCTTCCACCCAGTAATCATTGTCCATGATGTGCTCTGCAAAATACACCTTGCTCCTGTCCATGTGTTCCCTCTCCGAAATATCCATACTCCGGATGCCTACCTGTATGAGATTGCAGTTTTTAGAGGCATCGTACACCGCACAGGCATGATTGTAAGGCGTACCGTGGTATTCCGGACGAAGGTCCGTGTGCGCATCAATCTGTAAAACCGTAAGGTCTTCAAAATGCTCATAATGGGCCTTGATGATGCCGATGCTGATGCTGTGTTCTCCACCAAATGCCGTGAGAAATTTTCCTGTCTTCAGGTTTTCTCTGGTGCGCTCATAGGTGGCTTTAAACATGATGTCGGCATCCTTTCTCTCAGAAATTTCATCCAGGATATGTACACCAATTTTATAGGGCTCACTGTCTGTCTCTATGTCGTACACCTCCATGTTATCGGAAGCATCCATAAATGCTTCAAAACCTTTGTCTGCTCCTTTACCCCAGGTGCTGGTGCCATCGAATGGCACGGATAACAACAAAACATTGGCACCCTCAAAATCATTATTACCGGTTTCAATACCTGCATATATTCTGTCACTCATATCCCAAAATTTGAAGCATTTCGTTTACGGTTTGTTCTCCCCGGTAAACCCAGTCGCGGTAATTTCCCTTTTCATCGCGGTCAACAATGATGTGTTTGGGTGAGGGAATCAGACAATGTTTGATGCCTCCATAACCACTGATGGCCTCCTGGTAGGCACCGGTATGAAAAAATCCCAGGTATAAAGGCCCCTCAGCTTCATTTTCCACCTTCGGTAAAAAAATCTGCTGATCTAGGTCCTCTGAATTGTAATAATCAGAATGATCACAACTGATGCCCCCGATGTTTACCTGGGCATAGTCTTCTTTCCACTTGTTGATGGGCAAAAGAATGAACTTCTCAAATATCGACCAGGCATCAGGTATGGTATTCATCAGACTGTTGTCGATGAGGTACCAAAGTTCTGCATCATTTTGCTGCTTTGCCTCCAGCACCTTAAAGATGATGGCGCCACTCTCTCCTACTGTATATTTTCCAAACTCCGTAAAGATATTGGGTTCTTCAATGCCTTCTTCCTGGCACACTTCCTTGATGTTTCGCACCAGTTCCTCGATCATGTACTTATAATCGTATTCAAATGCCAGATTGTTGCGAATGGGAAGTCCACCCCCAAGGTTGATGGAATCCAGCGACGGACATATCTTCTTCAGCTCTGCAAAAATCTTCAGTGCCTTTCTGAATTCACCCCAATAGTAGAGCGTGTCCTTAATGCCTGAATCAACAAAGAAGTGAAGCATCTTGAGTTTCACTTTTTTCTTCCTCGCCAGTTTTTGTTTGTAATAATCGATGATCTCTGTGCTGCGAATGCCCAACCGGGAGGTATAGTATGCCGATTGCGGCTCCTCATTAATGGCCATACGCAGACCAATGGTCAAATCCTTCTTTGTCTTGGCCAGCAGTCGATCAATTTCAACTTTAGAATCCATGACCGGAATCACATTCTCAAACTCATCGTCGATAAGGCCTACAATTTTGTCCAGATAATCATCTGTCTTATGGCCATTGTGAATCAAAAATGTTTTTTTATTTATCCGGCCTTTTTCGTGCAACCGATGGATGAGGTCGATGTCAAAACTGCTGGAAGTCTCCAGGTGAACGCCATGGTTCAGCGCTTCATTGATCACATGGCTAAAGTGACAACACTTGGTACAATAGCAGTAAAAATACTCCCCTTTGTAGTTATTGGCTTTCATCGCTTTATGAAACAGATTTTTTGCCTTCTTAATCTGATCTCCAATCCGGGGCAGGTAGGTAAGTCTGAATGGCGTGCCATACTTATCGATCAGGTACTTCAGGGAAAAATCATGAAAAGTCAGGTAGTCATTTCTGAGATCAAAGCCATCCTGTGGAAAAAAATAGGTCTGGTTGATTAACTCAAAATAGTTGTTCTTCATCTATCGATTAAATAAGGTGGTTTGGTGAGTGAACAGACTGTAAATGTAACGAATAAAAAACTTTATATCGCCATTTTACCTATACAATTGTTGGAAGCAAACATACTACTGTATATAGTGGATTTTTTCCAATTTATTATGCTTTGGTAATCAAACCGCTGCCTTTTCCTCCAGGGCATCAATGAGGGTCTTACACGCTACAAAGATGAGTTCCCTGCCTGCCGGAGAGACCTGGATGTCCTCATCAGATTCAAGGCTGTCTTCCACAAAGGCAAGCAGGTCCTCCTGTGCATATTCTTCAAAAAAGACATTCAGGCGGTCATGAAAATTACTTCCGCTGGTATCTTCCATTTTCAACCAGTTGTTTTCTTCCATTTCTTCCATGAGTTCCTGTTCACAGGCAGCTATATCTCCCTGTACAGTTACCGCTGCGGTGTGAATCACCGTAGCCATAAACCAAAGTAACTCATATTCATCATCGGAAAGCAATTCATAGCCCTCATCGGTGAGCAGTGCTGAAAAGGCCGACTGGTCAGCAATCAACTTTTCCCGGTCACTGTAAAATTTTTTTTCACTCTCATAATAGGTGTCAATTACTGCCTCAATATGGTCCTCCGTGATGATTTGCATGGTCGTATGTTTTTACAAATATCGGTATTTCATCACATTTTTTGACATATCGCGCCGAATAATAAAGACCCTCCCTGTCCCACGACCGTGAACAAGCCATACACTTTTGATGTTTGAATTTAAATTTTGCTTCCATGATGTTAAAAAAGAAAATTTACTTGTCCCTTCTTTCTGCAATCGTATGCTTTGTCATGGAGGCAAACTCTTGCAACCAACCATCGCATATTGCAGAATCGGCTCCCTATGTTCCCGCGGCGGGATTGTCGAAGGCATATTTTGCCTCAGGGTGTTTTTGGTGTGTGGAAGCCATCTATGAATCTGTGTACGGTGTAGAAGAGGTCATCTCAGGCTACAGTGGTGGGGAAGCGGCAGATGCAAATTATGAAGCAGTATCTTCCGGGTCTACCAACCACGCAGAAGCTGTGGAAATTTACTACGATGCCAATAAGGTGAGTTTCGAAACCCTGCTCAAGGTGTTTTTTGACAGCCACGACCCTACTACCTATCACCAACAGGGTCCGGACGCCGGCTCACAATACCGTTCTTCCATTTTTTATCAAAATGAAAATGAAAAAAAAGCGGCAGATGCCTACATAGCCTACCTCTATGGAATCAAAGCCTTCCCGGCTGGCAGCATTACCACCGAAGTAGTACCCTTCATCTCCTTTTACCCGGCTGAACCCTACCACCAGAACTATGAAAAACTGAACCCAAATCAGCCCTACGTAAAATCAGTAAGTGTGCCGCGTTTGAAAAAATTTCAGGCAAAAAACCAGGAACTCCTAAAAAAAGAAACTCCAAAACATTGAGTCGTTTTTTTGTGCTCACCGGCCCCGAGAGCAGCGGTAAAACCCGGCTTGCCAATGCCCTTGCCGCCAAAATGAATTTACCCCTTGTGGACGAATATGCCAGAATTTATTTCAGCACCGGCCCCCGGCAATATACAGAAATCGACATCGACCACATTGCATATCGCCAGGAACAACTCGAAAAAGAAATAACACAGCCCACAATAATCTGCGACACAGACCTGTTGACTTGTCTCATCTGGAAAAAAGTGGTTTTTGAGGTATGGGATGAAAAAATGGCTACAAAGATTGCCTCATACACCGATCGGCATTACCTGCTATGCACCCCGGAAATAACCTGGGAAGCTGACCCATTGCGCGAAAAACCCCAACGATAGGGGTGATTTGTTTGCCATCTACCAGAAAACCCTGGAGCTATTTTATCTCCCCTTTACCATCATTGGCGGTACAGATTTTGAACAACGGCTGCTCAAAGCAAGCCATGTCCTGCTGAACAATACCTGAATGCTGGAGCAAAGCGGAAGCTGCCAAGTTCCGAACCGAAGGTGAGGAATCCCAAACATTTGTGAGGGATTCAAAACCTGACTAACTGGAGTTAGCCAGGTAGATGTTCTATGTTCAGGCCGGTCTATCGTCTGCTAGGCAGGCCTACCAGGCTAGCGCCTGTTAGGTAGACTTGAATTTCTTGGGCATGATGAACTGTCTTTTACAGGCCATTTAAGCTTTTTAGCTTAGATCGTTTTGTATGCGATTTTGCAAGGTACGACACCCGCTTTTCCTCCCTCCCCCCGCAAGCGGGGTACTCCCTCCAGAGGGAGAGTTTTACAGGTCAATATAACAGAGCTAGACGAAGGCAGTATATAAATTTCATCTGAACATCTGCCTGGCTGACGCCCGTCAGGCCTACCAGGCTACACCTGTTAGGCAGGCCTGAATCCCAGATCATCTAGCGCAGCGTACCAACTAGTCCTGCACTGCGTGCGGGACGAACCACAAAACATCACTTATACGTCACCACATAACCCGGAACCTTGCCCGTTTTAATCATGTCTTTGACATCAAAAATGAGTTTGATGGTGTCCTTGGAAATTTGTTCGTACATCAAACCTTTTACTTCTTTGACTTCGCCCGGCAAATGGTAGATGACCTCCACGGTCTTCATGCCCAGCATGTCCAGGATCATGTTCATGCCCTCTTCGTCGGACGTTGAAAGGTTGCCCATGAGGTCTTTTTGCAACATGCCGGAAGCGAAGGCATCCGTCTCCTTACTTTCTATGGTTTTTGACTTTGGATAAAACCTCAGGTTATTTACCCCTTCAAAGGTTCTTTTGAAATTTGCGATGGAAGCGGTATCTCCTGTTTCGATGAATTCAGCCCGCGCCAGCATATCTGCCACTTCTTCCGCTTCTTTTAGATTTTTATACGAATAGGTAAAATCAATGACCCCCTTTTCATTGATGGAATCCATGTGCACTTCGAGGGTTACCTGTTTTAGCAATGCTGGTTTTTCAAGTTGCCTGATCACACTGTCCGGCAGAACCTGATAGAAATTGATTACGGTATCTACCTTGTCTCGGGGCAGCGACGACATAAACTTTTCCATGCTGCTTTGTTTCTTTTCCACCATCACAAAGCTGGTATCTCCCGCCCAATCCTGTCCGCCGGAATAAAAGCCGGTATCCGTTGTATAAGATTGATAGCTCGAATCGTAATAGGCATCAATCATTGAAGTGGTATCATAAAACGTGCCATCATATACGCTATCTGTACCCATGTAATCAAACTGCTCGACGTCCATGACTGTTGTATCCACGACACCGCCCAAAAGACTATCAGAAAACACAGCATTCCCCATCATACTGGAATCTTTATTCATCTCCTGAGCCACCCCTTCAAAGGCCGCCTTCATTTGTTTCATCATTTCCCCTACATCAAAATGCAGGTTTGACTTGCCGGAACCATCTGCATTGAACCAAACTTCGGTGCGATAGGATCCGCAGGAAACTAAAAACAACACCAAAAGGACGAAATATAACTTTCTCATACGGTGATTTTTATGCAAGATACGGTACAATCTTTTGACTTGCGCTATCTTTGACCAAATTCAACATCAGCTGCCATGCCCAATTCCTTTTTTCACCAAGACCTTGCCAATGATCTGGTCTCACTACACCCTTTGAAGCCGGAAGATTTTGAAGCTTTGTATGCCGTAGCTTCCGATCCACTTATCTGGGAACAACACCCCAACCCAAATCGTTATCAACGGCCGGTATTTCAGAATTTTTTTGAGGGGGCCCTGGCTTCCGGAGGCGCATACCTGGCCAAAAGAAATGATACCGGTTCGGTCATCGGCAGCAGTCGATTTTACGACTACAGTGCGGAGGAAAAATCAGTCTTTATCGGCTACACCTTTATCGCCCGGGAAGCATGGGGAAAGGGCTTCAATCCCTCCATGAAAAACCTGATGATTGCCCACGCCTTCGAAATTGTTGAGGTCGTTTATTTCCACATAGGCATCCACAATATTAGATCACAGATTGCCATCGGGAAGCTGGGCGCAGAAAAATTAAAGACCGTCGAAATTGCCTACCACGGAGAACCGACAAGAATCAACTTTGAGTATGGCATAAAAAAAGAAGGGTGGTCTTTTTGACTGACCACCCCCCTATCTCTACGAGAGTCTGCTGAGACTTTCCTTCACAAAAGTGGCAAGCTCTTCTCCTTTTAACATGTTCTGCTGTAAAAGAGCCAACTTGTGCAGGTAGGAGGCCATCTCTCCCTGTTTTTCTTTATCTGCTTTCAGCAACTTACCCGCTATAATGGGGTTATTGGTGTTGATCACCACGTTGTGCATGTCGCCAAACATATCATTGTCCATGCCCTGCATCATTTGCATTTCTTTCATCCTGCGCATGAACTCCGGCTTGGTAATCATCACCGGATTGTCGTCCGGTGACAGGGCTTTTAACTCAACATGCCCTCCCTTTTTATCTCCCAGACAAGCAGTAAAAAGCTCTTTAACTTCGTTTTGTTCTGTTTCACTCAATACCGATTCTTTCTTTTCATCCTTTTGAACCAGGTGATCCGCGGTATCGCTGTCCACCCGCACAAAGCTCAAGTTTTCACCTTTGTATTCGAGGTGTTGCATAAAGTGATTGTCGATCATGCTGTCAAAAATCAGGATGTCGTAACCATAGGTCTTCGCGCTTTCCACATAACTGTATTGCTCTTTGAGGTTGTTGGCATAAATACATACCAGCCTGTCATTTTTGTCGGTCTGGAGGTCTTTGATTTTTTCCTTGTATTCTTCAATGGTAAAAAACTGGTCTTCACTGTTTTTGAGTAAAGCAAATTTGACAGCCTTTTCATTGAATTTTTCGTCGCTGATCATGCCGTACTTTACAAAGACCCCGGTCTCACTCCATTTTTGCTCATACGCCGGTCTGTCTTTTTTAAACAGGGATTCAAGTTTTTCAGCCACCTTTTTGGTGATGTAATTGGTGATCTTTTTCACATTGCCATCCGCCTGAAGATAACTCCTGGACACATTCAGCGGAATATCCGGTGAGTCGATGACACCATGCAGCAGGGTTAAAAATTCCGGCACAATGTCTTTTACCTCATCGGTAACATACACCTGGTTGCTGTACAGTTGAATTTTGTTTTTCTGCAACTCCGGCGTATTGTTGAGTTTCGGAAAATAAAGGATGCCGGTAAGGTTAAATGGATAGTCGATGTTGAGGTGGATCCAGAAAAGGGGTGGCTGGCTGTATGGATATAACTCGTTATAGAAGGCTTTATACTCCTCATCAGTAATGTCATTGGGTTTTTTCTTCCAGAGTGGAGAAGGATTGTTGACGATGTTGGGCAATTCCTGTTTGATCTCCTTTCGATCGTCTCCCTCGCCTTCCCAGGTACTTTCCGTGCGTGTACCAAACTGAATTTCCACTGGCAGGAATTTGCAATACTTTTTCAACATGCCTTCGATCCTGGCTTCCTCCAGAAATTCTTTGGATTCTTTGTTGATGTGCAAAATGATGTCCGTACCTCTTTCCTGTTTTTCGGCTGCTTCGATTTCGTATTCCGGATTTCCATCACAGATCCATCTTACCGCAGGCGCATCGGCTTTGTAGGATTTGGTCACAACCTCCACCTTATCGGAAACCATAAAGGCGCTATAAAAGCCCAGTCCGAAATGACCGATGATGCTCTGGTCCTTGTATTTTTCAATAAATTCTTCTGCCGATGAAAAAGCCACCTGATTGAGGTATTTTTCTACTTCTTCCTGCGACATACCTATGCCCTGATCCGAAATGGTGATCGTTTTGGCTTTTTTATCCAGTTTTACCTGAATGCGCAGCCCATTGACGTCACCGGTTGCTTCACCGGCAATGGCCAGGGCTTTGACTTTTGTGGTCGCATCCACCGCATTGGATACCAATTCGCGCAAGAAAATTTCGTGATCGGAATAAAGAAACTTTTTAATGATCGGAAATATATTCTCTGTTTGTACCGAAATTTGTCCTTTTGCCATATTTAATTTCTTTAATTTATGTTTTAAATGATGTATTATTTGCACCCTTGCCTTTGAACAGGGCCTCCAAGTGCTTCAGGTCAAATGTTGTGCCAGAGCATTTGAAGTGTCATTTTGGCAGAATCGCGACCAGGTATCGGTCAATGCTGCCGTTTTGAGCGCGAAAAATGAAATTATTGTACTTTTGTTGCGCAAAATGTTACCACCATCCACATGAATAAGAATTTGAACCTCCATATTGAGAGCCTGATCTTTGCCTCTGAAAAGCCCATCACCACCGAAGAGATTACCTCGGTGGTTGAAGAAACCCTGGAAATTCTGCTGGATCCGGGACAGGTAGAAGAGGCCATCAATTTTCTCAAGGAAAAATACAGCAGTGACGATTTCGCCATAGAAATCATCGAAATATCGGGAGGGTTTGCTTTTATGACCAAAGGCGCTTTCCACCTCACCATCTCCAACTACCTCAAACAAACCACCACCAAAAAGTTGAGCAAGGCGGCTTTGGAGACCCTTTCCATCGTAGCGTACAAACAGCCGGTTTCCAAAAGCGAGATAGAAAGCATCCGTGGAGTCAATTGCGATTATGCCATTCAAAAACTTTTAGACAAGGAATTGGTTGAAATAAAAGGAAGGAGCGAGGGCGTAGGTAAACCCCTGCTTTACGGCACCAGCGAAAAGTTTTTCGACTACTTTGGCCTGAGAGGTGTGCAGGACCTGCCCAAACTTAAGGACTTTGAATTACCGGAAAATATGATCGGAACCCCAGCCCCGGATGAATACGAGGCCGTGAACGTCATGAATACGGAATCCGTAACCCTGGAAGCCCTTCCCGAAGAAACCAATACGAAAGAAGAAGAATAATGGAAGAACAAATATTGGTCAATAAAGTAGATAACAGCGGACTGATTACCATCGATCTGGAAAAATATTATCCGCAACAATCCTTGTTTGCCTTTGACCTCAAAGACTACCTGTTTCAAGGTCTTATCCTGAAAGAAAAAGATTTCAGGGAAGCGCTGAAAGCCCATGACTGGAATATTTACCAGGGTGGTGTGCTGTGTGTTTTTTGCTCTTCGGATGCCATTATTCCCGTTTGGGCATACATGCTGGTGAGCAGCCATGCAGCCGGCCATGCTGCCGAAGTATTTACCGGCAACAAAGAAAACTACCTCATGACCTGGTATGAAAAAACCATTCGCGACCTGGACATTGCTACTTTCGAAGGTAAACGTATTGTCATCAAGGGTTGCAGCGACAAGCCGGTGCCGGCATCTGCCTATGCGGCCATTACCTCCAAACTTATTCCTGCTGCCCAAAGCATCATGTACGGTGAACCTTGTTCAACGGTGCCGGTATATAAAAGACCCAGATTTTAAAATAAACCTGCCTCTTTTCCTATTCTACTTTTCTGCCTTTTTCTTCTCGAACCTCTATTTTATTGCGGGTTGCCTTTTTCAGATCCACAAGCAACACACTCATTGCGTCGTCGGAGTTAACAGTATATGGCTGATCCTGATAAGTCACCGTGCCCCTGTATTTTTCCCAATCTTTCGCAAGCAGGGCATATTTGCCATTGATGGCTTCATTGGGACCAAACATGAGGTATTTTGAGTCGTCGTTCTCGTGAAATGAAATGGCGAAACGATTGGATTTGGGTGAAAACAGTAAAACACCCGGCGTTCCCTTTTTGATGGTAATGCGTTCTCCTGTATTCTCTTTGTTGATGCGGATTTTTCCTTCCACAATCTGAGCTTCACTGGCATCGCCTTTTTTATGGAGCACAATGTCATCACTCAGGTAAAACTGGATGTGTTTCAATTCGTCATCCGACCAGCGGTAACGGTCATAGAGTTGCTGACTAAATGGCGTCAGGCTGGGAGAACAGGAAGTAAAGGCAAGCAACAACATAGTCCAAGCAATAAATGGCCTCATAAATGATAAATTTTAGTGTTTATAACGAAGATATATCCTTAGACGATACTACACACGTTATGGCTTCCTGACGCGTGAGTTTTAACTTTTTAATAACGGCCGCACAGGTCAGCTCCTTGTCCATTTTTGTATACACCATTTACTGATAAATGGTTGAATTCAATTATCGTGTGCCGAATGACATTTAAAATTTGAAAGTGTACGTGATGGTATTTCCCTTAGCTGCCGGTTTGGCTTGTGATTTGGTTTTGTTTTCTTTGACTACCTGATAAACCATTTGCGCTGGCATGGTTTCGGTAGCCTGAGGTTTGATTACTGCCTTTACCGGTTTAAATTGCACCTGGATGTCTTTGTGAAACAAGATTTTTAGCTTTCGCGGTGCCTTTGGCACTTCAAATTTAAGCAAACGTACCACGCGCAAAGCCTCTTCGTCACAGCCATGCCCAAGACTTTTCAACACTTTGGCATCTGCCACATCGCCTTTAAAATCGATTTCGTACCGGATGATGACCACCCCTTCCACCTTTTGCTCCAGGGCTTCTTTGGGATACTTCAGTTCTTTGTAAACAAAATCATTCAGTGCTTTTTGACCCCCTTTATAAAAGGGCTTCTTAATGAAACTGTCGTCTTTTTTTTCCTTTTTCAACCGATGTGGATTTGGCACAAAAATAGACAAGTTAACCGGGAATTTACGCATGCATTGATTTCCTAAATGGCACAGCCACCATACTGAACCATTTATCAACTACAAGGTTAATACCTTGAAATTTCCATCCATGTCAAAAACCAATTTGTTCTTTATCCTGGCTATTCTTATTTTTTTTGCCGTGCGTTATGTGTACAAAATGCCTAAATATAAGGAAGGAGAAGCTGTAGCCGGATTCGACGCCTTGCTGGCTGATGGTGCCGCATTTTCGCTGAATCAGCTGAAAGGCAACTATGTACTGCTCAGCTTCTGGGGTTCCTGGTGTGGCCCTTGTCGGGCTGACAACCCTGAATTGGTCTCTTTATATCATGAATTTCAGGGTAAAAAATTTGAAGGGAATGCCGGCTTTGAGATCGTATCGGTTGGCGTTGAAAAGAAACAGGAATCCTGGAAACGCGCTATCGCCAGCGATCAAATGGCATGGAAATACCATATCCTGCAGGAGCAGGGCTTTGATGCGCCTATCCCAAGCCTCTATAAAGTGCGTGAAATTCCCACCAAATATCTGCTTGGACCCAACCTTCAGGTAATCATGGCCAATCCGGGTCTGGCACAAATCCGCGAATTTTTAGCCGATAAAGTTGTCAGTTCCAGATAGATTATGCCATTTTTGCGCTTATTTGCGTAAAAACGTGTCAAATTGACTAAAAAATGGGTTTGGCAGGCATATTGCGGACTAATTGAAACTGACTAATCATAAATAAAAGTGTAATGACTGAAGATATCATACCTAATGATCTGGCCGAAACCGAAGCCAATGAAATAAACCTCCAGGAAACAGCTGATAATTTGGATGAAAAACAAGACGGCGAATCCCAAATCAGCCGCCTGAAGGTAGAACTCGATGAGTCCAAAGACAAATACCTCCGGCTGTTTGCAGAATTTGACAATTACAAGAAGCGCAACATGAAGGAACGCCTTGAGCTGATTCGTACTGCTGCACAAGAAACTTTGCAGGCCCTGATTCCTGTGGTCGATGATTTTGAAAGGGCAAAAAAAGCCTCAGAAATGCCGGAAGCCACAGAAAAATTTCCGGAAGGTGTCAACCTTGTTTACCACAAATTTTTACAAATCCTGGAAGCAAAAGGACTTAAAGGAATGACATCGAATGGCGAGGTTTTTGACGCCGAAAAACATGAAGCCATTACTGAAATTCCGGCACCCACGCCAGACATGGTGGGCAAAGTCGTAGATACGGTTGAAAAGGGATATTATTTGCACGATAAGATCATTCGCTACGCCAAGGTAGTGGTAGGAAAATAAACAGCATGACAAAACGAGACTATTACGAAATACTGGAGGTGCCTAAAACGCCGAAGCGGATGCGATCAAAAAAGCTTACCGGAAGGTGGCCATGAAATACCATCCCGACCGGAATCCGGGAGACAAGGCAGCCGAAGACAAGTTTAAGGAGGCCGCTGAAGCCTACGAGGTGCTCAGCGATGCCGATAAAAGGGCAAGATATGACCGCTACGGCCACGATGCCGTGAGTGGCAATGCACGAGGCTTCCAGGGCGGTGGCATGAACATGGATGATATATTCTCCCAGTTTGGTGACGTATTTGGAGATGAAGGAGGGCCTTTTGGCAGCTTCTTTGGAGGTGGCGGCGGAGGAAGAAGAACCGGCCAGACCGGACAAAAAGGTACCAACCTCAGGATTAAAGTTTCCCTGAGCCTCGAAGAAATTGCTACGGGGGTCAACAAAAAAATAAAAGTCAAAAAACAGGTAAAGTGCCACAACTGCGCCGGCACTGGTGCCAAAGATGCCAATTCCGTGAAAACCTGCGGTACCTGTCAGGGTTCCGGCTATGTAAGACAGGTGCGCAATACTTTTCTCGGCCAGATGCAAACCACTGCAGTCTGTCCTACCTGCCACGGAGCAGGTAAATCCATCACCGCCCACTGCCACGTGTGCAAGGGAGAAGGTGTAACACATGAAAGTGAAACCATCGACATCGATATCCCGGTAGGTGTAGAAGGTGGCATGCAACTGTCCATGCGCGGCAAAGGCAATGCCGGTAAAAACGGCGGACCCGCAGGTGACTTACTCATCACCATTGAAGAGTTACCCCACGAACAATTCACCCGCGATGGCATGAACATCATTCACGACCTGTACATCAATTTTGCCGATGCCGCTTTGGGCACCAGTGTTGAAGTTCCTACACTGGAAGGCAGGGTAAAAGTAAAGATACCGGCAGCCACCCAGGCCGGAAAAATATTAAGGCTGAAAGGAAAAGGGCTGCCATCCGTGCAGGAATATGGCCGGGGAGATCAGTTGATCAACATCAACATTTGGACCCCAAGGGATCTGACGGCAGAAGAAAAAGCCATCCTGGAAAAGTTGCGCTCTGCACCTAATTTTCAACCAAAGCCAACCAAAGAAGATAAGGGCTTTTTTGAAAGGATGAAAGAAATGTTCCAATAGTGAAATATATCCTCGGCATCGCATCCCTGATATTTCTGCTTGGCTCCTGCCAGGGAGATCTTCTGTACAAAAAACAACTTGCCATCGCTGAGAAGGGGTGGAGTAAAGAAGATACCTTACACTACGACTTTGAGTTGAATGACACCACCGCCAGGTATAATATGACCCTTGAGGTAGAAGCTTTATCCGCTTTCCGGTATCAAAATCTTTACGTCTCCATGAGAACGTTGTTCCCCGATGGAAGTACCGGCGACGACATTGTTTCTCTTGAGATGGTTAGTCCTTCCGGCATTTGGAATGGCAAATGCAATGGCGAAGTTTGTACGGTACCGATCCTGATCCAGGAAAACATCGGCATCAAAAAGGCGGGAAAATATCAACTCAACATTACACAATATAGCAGGCAGGATACAATCAGGGGGGTAAAAAGCCTTACTCTTGCCGTGAGCCGGGCCAAAGAGTCATAAAAATAATCATGGCTTTTCCGGTCTTAATAACAGACTATTGAGGCATTTATTTATCCCAATTCATAGTATTATGACTCATTTTTGCGTTATCGTTCCAACAATGCTGTTTTTGGCTTTATTTTTGTACATATTATAAATAATTTTAATATTAAAAAATTGATCAGATCTGCACTTATGGTTTTGGTAATGGCCGCTGCGCTCTCTTTGAATGGGCAATCCCAAAATGCCGAAGCAGTCACCGCTTTTAATGAGGCCATAGCCCACTTTAATGCCAAAGCTTTTGAGAAAGCCATTGTGAGTTACAGCCGGGCCATTGAAGCAGATCCTGCTTATACCAAGGCCTACTACAACCGCGGAAACACCCGGTTGAATCTCGAAGATTATAAAGGAGCCATCTTTGACTACGACAAGGTCATCGGCCTGGATCCCAAATTTGCCAAAGCTTTTTTATATAAAGGTTTTGCAGAAATGAAATCCAATGAAACCAAAGCAGCCCTCAGGTCGTTCAATGCCGCCCTTGGCCTGGATAGATCGCTTGACGCGGCTTTTCTCAACCGCGGTGTCATCCAGCAGAAGCTTGAAAACTATGAACTGGCCATCGACGACTACAGCGAGGTACTCAAGCTCAAGCCCACAAATTATACAGCCATGTACAACACAGGGCTCTGCCATTATAAACTCAACAATTTTCAGGAAGCCGTGACAAGTTTTACCGACGCCATAAACCACAATCCCACAAAAGCCGAATTATTTGAGAATAGAGGCAAGGCATACCTGAAGATGGAAAAATTTCCAGATGCCATTGCAGATTTCACGGCTGCTGCCAGCATCAATCCTTCCAGTGCAGAAGTTTATTATTACCGGGGTTATGCCAAAATGCAGATCCATGACCTGGGGGGTGCCAATACCGACTTTGCCCTGGCCTTACAAATCAATCCGGCGCACGACGGAGCCATGAAAAATAAGGCAATGACAAGCCTGCAAATCAAAAAATATGATGAAGCCATTACGGATTATTCCAACCTGATAAAGACCGATTCAAAAAATGAAACCTACTTCCTCAACCGGGGTCTGGCCTACCTGCAATCAGAGGCTTTTGAAAATGCAGAATCAGATTTTAATACAGCCATAGACCTGAATGAAAAATTTGCTGAGGCTTATTTTAACCTATCCAATGTGCTCACCAAAATGGAGAAATTGCCGGAAGCTTGCGAAGCCATAAAAGAAGCATCCAAACTGGGATACGAGCCGGCTAACGCCCACATAAATGCCCTTTGCATCGAAAAATAGAAAGCACCGCATTAAAATACCTTTGACCATATTTAAAACAACCACAATGAAAATCACACTTTCACTTATCTTATTTTCCCTTAGTCTATTCATGATTTCCTGCAGCGCATCCAAAAAAAGCGTAACAGAGGAAAGCCCAAAAACCAACGCATCAAAATCTAAAGCACCACTGGACTGGACGGGAACATATACTGGAAACTTACCTTGTGCCGATTGTGTGGGTATTTCTACCATGATCCGGTTAAACAAAGACATGTCCTACATTATGGAATCCAACTACATGGGCAAGTCCGGTGACATTCAGCGCCAAAGAGGAACCATCGCCTGGAATGCGGCCGACAGTACATTGTCATTCAGCCCCATTGCAGGAAAACCAAATGCGTTTAAATATTGGGCCTCTGAAAATAGGATTACCCAACTCGATGACAATGGTAAAAAAATCAAAGGTGACCTGGCTGCAAATTATATACTCACAAAAGACGCTGGTGGCATCACCGAAAAATACTGGAAACTCATCGAGGTCAATGGCGAAAAATCAGCCATGTCGGATAAGCCGAATAAAGAAGCCCATATGGTGTTAAAAGCCCTCGGAAATAAGGTACTCGGCAATGGCACGTGTAATATTTTCTCTGCAGCATTTGAATTTCTTGCCGGTAATGGCATCAGGATTTCCAGCCTCGCTTCCACCAAAATGCGCTGTGACATTCCGGAGCAGGAGAGTGCCTTCTTTAAAGCACTCGAAAGCGCAGACAATTACAGCCTCGATGGAAAGATGCTGCTGTTGAAACAAGGCAAAGTGAATACCCTTGCCCGATTTGAATTTGTGGAAATGAAGTAGTTCCGGGGCAAATCAAAAAATGAGACACAATAAACCAATTACATAAAGGCCGTGCAATGCATGGCCTTTTTTATTTTTATACCCATAAAACCAAGTCTATAGAACGATTTAAATTTTTGCCGGCAAGACTCATATTCATACTTTCTGATAAAATCATTTTTGCCTTGGGTAAAACAAAAACCTAAACCCACACTTAATGTTTAAATGTTGGTAATATCCAATAATCACCCCTATTGGTCAAAGAAATAAATCACAGTACATGAGCTTAATCATCATCATCGGGTCAGGACCCGGCATCAGTCGCGCGGTAGCAAAAAAATTTGGATCCGAGGGTTATACCATTGCCCTGATTTCAAGATCTGAAGAAAAATTAAAGGAAGAAACAGAGGCCCTAATGGCAGCAGGAGTTTCAGCTACTTTCATCGCCGCCGATGCAGGCAACAAGGAAGAACTCGATGCTGCCCTGGATGCGCTGCTTGAAAAGTATGGCCGGCCGGAAATGATGCTCTTCAACGCATCAACGGTTTCTGTAAAAGATATTTTACACCAGGACTGGAAGTCGATGCAGGCAGCTATGGACATATGTGCCGGGGGCTACATGCACATGATGCAGTGGGCACTCCCTTATTGTCTCGAACAAAATACCGGCAAATTATTTGCCACCGGAGGGGGGCTTGCCCTGCAGGGTGACCCGCAATGGACCTCAGCCAGTATGGGGAAGGCAGCCATGAGAAACCTGGTTCAGGCGGTTCAAAAAAGGGTAAAGGACACACACATCCACGTCGCACAACTCACCGTATGCGGCTATGTAACACCTGCCGATCCCAAATACAACGCCGAAACCATCGCAGATATTTACTGGAAGCTGTACAACCAGAAACCGGGTGAATTTGAAAATGAAATCATCTACTAAGGCAGTCAATGACGATGCACTCCCCTGGTATTTTTTATCAAATCAAAAAACATACATTCTAATTTCAACTTAAAAAATTAATCATGAAAATAGCCATCATTGGTACCGGTAATGTTGGAGGAGCCCTGGCCACAAAGTGGGCACAAAAAGGACATCACATCTACCTTGGAGTTTCCGATGTAGAAAACTTTAAAGGAAAAGAACTGCTTAAAAATAACAATACTACAGTTATGCCCATCAAACAGGCCGTTGGAATGGCTGAAGTGATTTTACTGGCTACCCCGGCACCGGCAGCCATCGAAGTGACAAATTCCCTTGGCGATACCACAGGCAAGGTCATCATCGATGCCATGAACGTCGTCATGGGCAGAGGTCCGGCAGGATTCACCAATACCACCGATGCCATCCTCGCACACACCCAAAGCCGCGATGTGGTAAAGTGTTTCAATACCACAGGCTTCAACAACATGGAAAATCCCAATTACGGCGATACCGCGCTGGATCTCTTTGTGGCAGGCAACAGTGAAACTGGAAAAGCTGTGGCCATTCAACTGGCCAAAGATGCAGGCTTTGCAAAATGTTATCCCATAGGTGGAAACGACAAATTTGAACTGATGGAACAGTTTGCCTTTTTCTGGATCAACCTGGCCATGTTTCAGGGTCAGGGAAGGGATATTGGCTTTAAGTTGTTGAAGAGATAATTTTCTTCCTGCCACCAAAGCATTTTGTAAAGTCATTGCCATGAACCAACACTTCGTAGAGTGATGGCCCTCTTTCTTTAAGAAAATCAGATCTTCAGGATGCCTAATGTAACCAAAAGCACACAAATTATGTGTCATTCGACGTAGCTTTGTTCATTTGATGGCAAATTCAATGAAAACAGAAAATATCAGGCTTGGCCTAAAAGAGAATTGGCCACAATTTGCCCTGCTGGTGATTGTGAATGCCTTTGTAGGTGGCATGATCGGTATGGAGCGTACCATTTTTCCGGAATTTGCCCAAGAGGAATTTGGCATTGCTTCAAAAACGGCCATACTTTCGTTTATTACCGCTTTTGGATTCACCAAAGCCATCACCAACTATTTTGCCGGGCGCCTGGCCAATAAATTCGGCAGGAAAAATCTGCTGCTGGTCGGGTGGTTTCTGGCCATACCCGTACCCTTTCTCCTCATCTATGCGGCTTCCTGGAACTGGGTTGTATTTGCAAACGTTCTTCTGGGCATTAGCCAGGGCCTGACGTGGAGCAGCACAGTGGTGATGAAAATCGACCTTGTAGGAGAAAAAGACCGCGGACTGGCCATGGGTTTGAACGAATTTGCGGGCTACTTTGCCGTGGGCATCGTTGCCTTTTTATCAGGGTATATTGCCCATCAGTATGGCATAACGCCCTATCCATTTTACCTGGGAATACTTATTTCAGTTATAGGTTTTTTACTTACGCTGTTTTTCGTAAAAGACACCCGGGTGTTTATCCATAAGGAACATGCCACCAGTCAATCCATTCCATTGGGCAATGTATTTATGGAGACCAGCTTTAAAAATAAAACCCTCAGTTCCATTACCCAGGCCGGCATCATCAACAACCTCAACGACGGCATGATATGGGGACTGTTGCCCATTGTATTGTTGTCTCTGAAATTCGACACAGAAAACATAGGCATCATTACGGCGATCTATCCCACGGTATGGGGTGTCAGCCAACTGTTTACCGGTAAAATGTCGGATGTATATTCCAAGAAAGCCATGTTGTTTTGGGGCATGCTGTTGCAGGGTATAGCCATCCTTTGCATAGCATTTGCATCTTCGTTTCTGCTGCTGGCATTGATTTCCGCATTGTTGGGTTTTGGCACCGCACTTGTATATCCCACTTTTTTATCTGCCATCGCAGAGGCCACCAATCCAAAACAACGAGCGGAAAGCATCGGCACTTTTCGTCTTTGGCGGGATCTGGGTTATGCTTTTGGTGCCATCATTTCAGGCATTACTGCCGACCTGTTTGGTGTAGAATACGCCATCCTGCTGATCGGAGCCATGACCATTGCTTCATCACTGGTCATAAAATTCAGAATGCCGGAAAAGATCAAAACGGTGACAAAGTGCATCGGGATCGAAGAAGTAAAAGCAGCGCTGCAGCATCACGAAAATATTCAAATCCTGGATGTGAGGTCCCGGGAAGAATACGACAAGGACCATATACCCGAAGCCATATACCTTGGACTGCCAACCCTAAAAGACCAGTTGTCCAAACTGAATCGCAATTCCATCCTCGTAACGGTCTGTAACAAAGGAGGAGGGCGTTCTGAAGCAGGCGCTGACTTGCTGAGGAGCCTGGGCTATAAGGCATTCTGGCTCTGTGGTGGGTTAAATCAGTGGCGTATGGAGTCGGGTGTTCATACCAGCTAACTTCATTATACCTTCTCTGCCTTTCATAAATCGGTATCCCAATACGCATCTATTTCATGTAAAATTCTGTTAAATCAGGCGTCAAGCGTTTACTAACCTTGAATTTCTACTCCAAATTCGCGACATTTGCCCATAATTGAAATGTATCCTCCAATGAATAAATATGTTCTTTTCCTGGGTTTCTTTTTTTTAATCGCTCGTGCAGAGGCTCAGGGCATCAATTTTTTCCAGGGCACCTGGGCAGAAGCGCTTGAAAAAGCCAAAACTGAAGAAAAGGTACTTTTTGTGGATGCTTTTGCGCAATGGTGTGGACCTTGCAAGGCTATGGCAAAAAACGTCTTCACCCGCGACGATGTGGGTAAGTTTTTTAACGATAATTTCATCAATCTTAAGCTGGATATGGAAACGCCCGATGGACGTACCTTTGGCGACAAGTATGCGGTAAGTGCTTACCCTACGTTATTTTTTATCGATGAAAAGGGCAAGGTGATTAAAAAAGTTGTGGGTGGCCAAAAACCGGAAGGTTTAATCGCCCATGGAAAGGAAGCCCTCCAAAAAAATGACAACAGTGAAGATCTGGCAAAACTATATGAAGAAGGTAACCGCGATTATGATTTTATGGTGAAATACATCAAATCACTCAATCATGCCGGTAAACCATCTTTAAAAATTGCCAACGATTACCTTTTAAGCAAACCTGAGATCACCGAAGAACAAAATATGCTCTTTGTTTTTGAAGCGGCTACCGAAGCTGACTCCAAACTTTTTGAAACCGTGCTGGCCAACAAATCAAAAATTGCAAAGCTGGTTGGGGAAGAGGTCTTTAATGAAAAAATAAAGGCTGCCTGCAAGGCTACCATTGGAAAATCAATAGAATATGACAGCCCTGAACTTTTTCAGGAAGCCCTGCAAAAGTCTGACAAAGGTCTGACCGCCGATGCGGATAAATTCCGGTACGCCTCGGAAATGGGTTATTACCAGACCTTCCATCAAAAAGAAGCCTACCTGAAAGCTGCTGAAAACCTGGCCAAAAAAGCGGGTAAAAATGATGGCAAAACCTTGCGTTTCGTAGCTGAGGATATTTGTAAAAATTACAAAGATGATCCCAAAGTGATTAAGAAAGCAGTGGGTTATGCTTCAGAGGTCTATAAAGGCAGCGATACCTATGACAACCTTGCATTTTATTGCAAAACATTACTGGAGGCGGGAGATGCCGAAAAAGCATTTAATATTGCCGAAGAAGCCCTGGAAAAAGCCAGAAAAAATAATAGTCAGGAAGTGATGCAATTTGAGGGACTGGTCAATTACCTCAAAACCAAAAAAGAGGAGTGAGTTAAGGCCTACTTACCTCCTACGCTAATACTTACTTAAAAAAATCGGTAACGGATATAATCATGACGAACCTCTCCCGGAATTACCATACTGGAAGGAAAATGGGCATGGTTGGGACTGTCGGGATAATACTGGGCTTCCAGACAAATGCCGGCATAAGGACCGTAATTAATATCATTTTTTGTATGCTGAAGTGTACCATCCAAATTGTTGGCGGTGTACACCTGCAAACAAGGCATCGATGTAAAAACCTCCATCCTTCGACCATTGGCTTGCAGACTCAGCACAGCAGCCGGCTCCTCTGTATTTCCGGATAACAAGAAACTATGGTCAAGTCCGCCACTATCCTCTATGATGCTGCGTAACCCGGTGGGTGTTGTAAAATCAAAAGGGGTATTAAAAACGGGTAAGATCTCACCACTGGGTATGAGATTTTCGCCGGTTTTCAAAAAATGATTGGCGCGCAAGGTGAGGTTATGATTTCTTACGTCAGTTTCATTTCCTCCACTCAGATTAAAATATCCGTGGAACGTAAGGTTAACCGGGCATTTCTGATCAATCGTGGAGGTAAAATCAAAACACAGTTCATTCTTGTCGGTCACCTGTATATTCAACTGAACTACCAGATTTCCCGGAAATCCACCTGTTCCGTCCGGACTTTTGTGTTGAAGCAACAGACTTGTGGAAGAATGTCTCAATACTTCCCATATCACTTTGTCAAAACCCGTAGCACCTCCGTGCAAGGCGTTACCATCGTTGCCGGGGTCAATGGAAATGGTATGGCCATCCAGGTCAAAACGTGCATCTTTAATGCGGTTGGCAAATCTTCCAATGATACAATTAAAGTAAGGATTCTTTTCCTGGAGGTAGCCTTCCGGGGTTTCAAAACCAAGTAAAATGTCACTGCCCCCCTCAAAAGGAAGTTCGATGCGGGTAACCGTCGCCCCGTAATTAAGCACGGTTACTTTCATCCCTTCCGCATTGCATAGGGTAAATTCGCTGAGGGCTGAATGATCAGGAAGCATGATAAAATATTTTAAGGCAAAAAAAAAGCAAGGCCGTAACCTTGCTTTCATTTATGGTTGAAAACCTGATGGTTTATTTGCTTCTCGCTGCAAGCATTTGCTCTACGCCCTGGGTGAAGTCAGCTACCGTTGCAGTATATCCGGTTTTACCAAGTGCACTCACGCTATAGTTACTGGCTCCTTCATTTTTATCAAGGTCAAATACCCACACGGTAGGATAACCGCCCACCTGAAATGCCTGCTGAAGACTGGCATTTTGCTGCTTAATATGATCAGGGATTACTTTTCTCCTGGGAAAATCCAATTCCAGTAAGACTACGTTTTTATCAGCCCAGTCTTTAAACTCCTGGTGAGAAAATACGCTGGCTGTAAGTTTCTTACACCAACCGCACCAGTCACTGCCGGTAAAATTGGCCATAATGGGTTTGCCGGTTTTTTTCGAAAGGGCATATGCTTCATCGAGATTGGTCAACCAGCCTGCATTTTCAGGTTGGTAAACCTCTGTAGTCTTGGCAGTCGGCGCTGCATTTTGACCGGTGAGCTGAATTGTCACCATCGCAAAAAATACCGCGATAAAACTAAGTCTGCTAAGCTTTTTAAACATTTGTTATTTGATTTTAAGTTGCAAATATAAGTATAAACGAGAATTGTGGACAAAGTTAACAGGTTTGGGCTAATATATTTTGCCTATAAGAAAACATTAACAAAAAAAATTCATTATACATTATAAATTATACTAATGTGTCCTGTTGCATCGGAGTTGACGCCCGTGTCAACCGGTCATTAATGGCCCTTCCCAGTCCTTCTTCGGGCAAATATTCTGCCAGGATAATGTCAACGGGAAGCTCATCAATCTCGCGCATGACCCGGAATAGATTTCTGGCAGCTTCATGGAGGTCAGCGGACGGAGAAAGCGCAAATTGCGGAACCTCCTTACCTGTCACATAATGTGTTTTAAACGAAATGACCGCAAAGTGTTTTTCCTTGTGCGTTTGGATCAATGCGGGTATATTTCCCAAGAGCAATGGTTTGCCGGGCGCGTAATGCGCAGACAGCATGCCGGGAGCTTCCGGGTTGGAAGACGAATGAACCTTAACCTCAACCGGGCCGGCTACGGCTTCAATATCTTCAACGGCCAGACCCCCTTTCCGGTAAACAATCAGCTTGTCCCCTTCCATACCCACAATGCTACTCTCCAGGCCTATGGTGCACTCACCACCATCCAGGATGTAGGGAATCTTGTCCCCCAGCTGATTTTCTACATGCCTTGCTGAAGTGGGGCTGATGTATCCAAAAGGATTTGCACTCGGCGCCGCAAGGGGAAAATCCAGGTGGTTCAGCAACATACGGCTTACCGGATGTGCCGGTACCCTGATGGCCACCCGATGGCTTCCTGCCGTAACGATGTCCGGAACGATGTCTTTTTTTTCCACCAAAATGGTCAATGGTCCCGGCATGAATGATTTCACAAGTTTCCAAAGTGGCTCCGGTATGACTTTGGCATAGTTCGCCAACTGTTCGGTATGTGCTACATGGAGAATCAGGGGATTGAAAGCCGGCCTGCCTTTCACTTCAAAAATTTGGGTTACCGCCCATTCATCGAGCGCATTGCCTGCCAGGCCGTAAACGGTCTCTGTAGGTATGCCCACCAACTTCCCGTCGCGGAGAAGTTGGACTGCCCTGTGTATGTCGGTGCCAATCATGAGACAAAGGTAAAGATTACTGCCCTATTGATCTAAAGCCCCATTTGTAAATAAATGCGCGTCTCCCAACTCTTGTTTTACCACAGAAATCCGGCAAAGTCCTGAATTAACCTGTAATTAGAATATCATCTAAGAAAAGAGACAATATTCCACATAAATAACCTGAAATTTGATAATTTTCCCGATTATTCCAAATAATATTTGGATAACTTGTCAAAATGATTGAGTATTTTTGCATTTTGAAATTACAAAACACAATACCATGATGGATCAATTGATAGAGAAGTTTCCTGCGCAACTGGCAGAGGCACTCGAAATAGGAGAAGCTGCCAATCTGACACCGCATACGGAAAGCATAAATAAAGTTTATGTTGCCGGTATGGGCGGATCTGGTATCGGAGCCAATTTTGTGGAAGAGTTTATTGTGGATGAATGCCGCATACCTTATCTCATCGGCAAAGGATACGACAACCCTGCTTTCATCGATAAAAATACCCTTTACATTGCTTCATCGTATTCCGGTAACACCGAAGAAACGCTGACGGCTTTGTCCAAGATAGAAAATACCGGCGCAAAAATCGTTTGTATTTCCGGCGGTGGCAAGCTTATTGCAAGGGCAAAGGAAAAGGGTTACGATTTTATACAAATGCCGGGCGACTGGCCCTCGCCAAGGGCTTGTCTGGGGTACTCACTGGTGCAGCAACTGTATGTACTGTACAAACTGGACATTATTTCAAGGGCGACCATCGACCAACTTAAAGGTGCCATTGACCTGATTAAATACGATCAGGATGAGATTAAAAACAAAGCCCTGAAAATCGCGGCACTGATCAAAGGAAAAATACCGGTCATCTACACCACCGACCGTATGGAGTCTGTGGCCATGAGGTTCAGACAGCAGGTCAATGAAAATGCTAAGTTTCTGGCCTGGCACCATGTAATTCCCGAAATGAACCACAATGAATTGGTAGGCTGGCGTGACATCTACGAAAATCTTGCGGTCATCTACTTTAGAAACAAAGATGACTTCAAGCGCAATGCGGTGAGGATGGATATCAATAAAGAGGTGATTTCAAAATATTGTGACACCATCATTGAGATTTACTCCAAAGGCCAGAGTCTGGTTGAAAAAAGCATCTATTTTGTACATCTGGGAGACTGGATAAGCTGGTATCTGGCTGATCTTCGCGGTGTAGATGCCCTGGAAGTGAATGTAATTGACCACCTGAAAGGAGAACTGGCCAAAGTCAACTGAGCCATTTATAAGCCAAAAGGAAAAAAATAACTTTCCCCGAAAAAGTAAGCGCTAATATGGGGGCCGGAAGGGTGCGCCATTGATACAATTATCGTATTTTTGTGGGGAATAAATCTCACCAATGGCATTATTTGGATTTGGAAGCAGGCCTAAGCCTCAGGGTTTTGATTATACGCCGTTGTACTACGATCCTGCAAAAGAGGAATTGAAGGCACGATTGGCAAAATCACCGGGTGGTGGGATAGAGTTTGCCAAAGAAAGAATAAAACTGGGATTCAGGGCTAAAAGCTCAGGATCGAGCAAGGCTTATGGGTACAAGGCAGAAACCAGAAAATCCAATCAAAGATTGTTTGTCATCATCATTGTACTTTTTATATTGGCTTACTTCATGCTTAAATCTCAAACGCTCGTTCATTTTCTTGAAAAAATGAATGGTCAGTAACTTACTCAATCGAAAAAGTTTTTCATATGGCTGACATCATTCGGCTCTTACCAGATCATATTGCTAACCAGATAGCTGCAGGGGAAGTCATCCAGCGGCCTGCTTCTGTGGTGAAAGAGCTGATGGAAAACGCCGTTGATGCCGGAGCTGGTTTTATTAAAATCATCCTGAAAGATTCCGGAAAAACCCTGATTCAGGTCATTGATGATGGTTGCGGCATGACAGAGACCGATGCCAGACTTTGTTTTGAGCGGCATGCTACCTCGAAAATCAGAAACACCGAAGACCTGTTCAACATCCGGACCAAGGGCTTCCGCGGAGAAGCACTGGCCTCCATTGCCGCCATCGCCCACGTGGAAATGATTACCCGCGCCAGCAACAGCGACCTGGCTACCCGCATTGTCATCCATGGCTCAAAAATCAATAAACAAGAGTACGTGCAGGGAGAATTCGGTACCAATTTTGCCGTCAAAAATTTATTCTACAACGTACCTGCAAGACGCAAATTTTTAAAATCCGACCCCGTTGAACTTCGTCACCTGATCGAGGAAATTCACCGGGTTGCCCTGGCCCATCCGGAAGTCCAGTTCAAAGTTTACCACAATGGCAACGAGGTGTATCACCTGACAGCCGGCAACCTGAAACAAAGAATTGTGGGCATCTTCGGAAAATCCTACAATGAAAAGCTGGTGCCCATAGGAGAACAGGCCGATTCCATCAACATCGATGGCTTTATCCTCAAAGCAGAGGTCGCAAAACGCAATGCCGGGGAACAATACCTCTTTGTCAACAACCGGTTCATCAAAAGCAACTACCTCAACCACGCCATAAAAACAGGATTTGAACAATTGATACAAGCCGATCAGTTTCCGGGCTATTTTATTTTCCTGGATCTCGATCCCTCTACCATTGACATCAATGTGCACCCTACAAAAACTGAAGTAAAATTCGACGAAGAAAAACTCATATACAACTATTTGCGCGTATGTGTCAAACATGCCCTTGGAAAATACCTGGTGGCACCAACACTCGATTTTGACACCGACACCAACTACCTGCATAAGGCGGGTTCGCCTATGTCTGAAAGGGGCAGTTATCACAGCAGCAGTTCACAGCTGGAAAAAGAAAACCTCAGTCATTGGGGAGAAATTTATAAAAATCTTTCCGGGGCCGGCACACCGGATAAACCCGCGGACAGGCAACTTACGATGGAAAGTGGCATGGGCGCTCCTTCCCATGGTGAAGGCTTTCTTCATTATTCAGGTAAAGATCCTTACCAATTACACAACAGCTTTATCCTTTGTCATGTCAAAAATGGCTTTATCCTCATCGACCAGCAGTACGCACATGAACGCATCATGTACGAAGAAAATCTCAAGTCATTGCAGGGCAATCGCAGACCGGTGCAAAGGGAACTGTTTGCCCAGACCATAGAATTTGATGCCGTTACCGCTACCTTGCTGCAAAGCCTTCTGCCAAAACTCAACGACCTCGGCTTTGAAGTAGGCGAATTTGGCAAAAACACTTTTGTAGTGCACGGACTTCCCGCTGGTTTGGAACCCGGGTCCAATGCCATTGAACTTCTCAAACAATTGGTGGTTTCATATAATGAAAATCTGGAGTTTCAACTGGGCGTTGATGTCAACATGGCAAGATCACTGGCCAGCAGTGCCTGCCTCAAAAGAGGTAAGCCACTGAGTGTGACCGAAATGAAAGAACTGGTGGATCAACTCTTTGCTTGCGAAACCCCTTTTACCAACCCATCGGGACATAAGACCTTCATACATTATGACCTTGAAGACATTAAAAAACAATTTAAATAAGGCCATATGGTACCTCTTACTGATGTTGTAAAAAATTTACTGATAATCAATGTTTTGGTTTATGTCAGTCTGAATTTTTTATTGACCACATTTCCATTGCAGCCCTATTTTCAACTGTATCCTTTCGACAGCGGGCACTTCCAACCCTATCAAATCGTGACCAGCATGTTCAACCACGACAGTCACGGCATTGGTCACCTGCTATTCAACATGATGGCACTTTATTTCATAGGACCCATTGTTGAACACACCCTCGGACCAAAAAAGTTTTTATTTCTCTATCTTTCCTCAGGCATCCTCAGTGGTGTTTTTCACCTGCTGTTTGCCCACGGCATAGCCGTAGGGGCTTCCGGAGCCATTTATGGCATCCTCATTTCACTGGCCTTTATGTATCCCAACCTGAAAATGATGGTTTTTCCCATTCCATTTGAAATCAGGGCCATTGTGCTGGCCGGTTTATTTGTGGCCTATGACCTATTCTCCGGCGTAAGCCAGGCTTCTTCGGGTGTAGCCCATTTTGCCCATTTGGGCGGTGCCGTGATGGGTGGCTTTCTCACCTGGTACTGGGGCATGAGTAATTTACGGAAATAGAAAATGGGCACAAAATTCATTTCCCGAAAACAATTTGAAAAGTTGTACTATATACTGATATATAAATTCGTTTTTAGCTAAATTACACCATGTTCAAATCCATAATTGACGACATTAAGTTAAATTTCAGCCTTGGCAATATGGTCACCAAGCTGATCATCGTCAATATTGGCATTTTTGTGATTACGGCCCTGCTCTTTGCTTTTTCAAAACTATATCCCTTTGATACCTTCATCCTGGAGTACATGGCTCTGTCAGGCGAGCCCTCTTATTTCCTAACCAGGCCGTGGACATTCATCAGTCATTTATTTATTCACGGGGGTCTGTTTCATTTGTTGTGGAATATGGTGGGTCTCAACCTCTTTGGCAGAATTACGGGGGACCTGCTGGGTGACAGGCGCATTTTACCGCTCTACATCTTTGGCGGGCTGATTGCCGGTATCACGTACATTGTCTCTTACCATACCATCTTACACCTTTCTTCCTCCTTTGCCATGGGTGCTTCCGGCTCGATCATGGCCATTGCCATGACCGCAGGACTGATTGCACCAGACTATATTGTGCGGTTGTTGCTGATCGGCGATGTAAAAATAAAATACATCGTAGCTGCCTTTATTTTTCTTGACATCATCGGTACCCAGACCAATGACAACACCGGAGGACATTTTGCCCACCTGGGTGGAGCACTGGCAGGATTGATTTTTATTTTTATGTATCGCAAAGGCTTTGATGTTTTGCTGCCTTTTGAAAAATTATTTAACCTTTTTGATCCCGGGGCCAGACCGGTAAGAAATGCGCCCAGGACAAGACTCAAGGTTGAACATCGCGCAGAAAACAGAAGCATAAAGAGAATGCAACCCGGTTCGGATAAAAATCAATTACTTACTTTTCAGGAAAAACTCGACAGCATCCTCGACAAAATAAAAGACCAGGGTTACGAGAAACTCACGACGGAAGAAAAAGAATTTTTAAGGGACGCAAGCAACAAAGAATGAGCTGGCTTTCCCGGGCAGTACTTGTCATTAATGTCCTGTTGTGTCTAGCAACCTTATTTGCCTATGCTGCCCCGCACGTAGACCCTCAGCAATATTGGGTTTTCGCTTTTTTTGGCCTGATTTATCCGGTCCTTATTTTGTTGTTGCTGGTATCGGCCACCTATTGGCTGTTTATCGATATACGATGGGCACTTTTGTCTATCCTCACCATTGCTGTGGGTTACCAGAGCATATTTAATTACTTTTCCTTTCACAGCGGTGCCGTGATCAGTGGAGCCAATGACATTTCGGTCGTAAGTTTCAATATTGGCAACGCCTTAGAGGCTTATGACCGCAGGTCTGAACTCAAAGCCAATAAGCTGCAGAAAATGAAAGAATTTCTGAGGCGTTTTCAAGACGAAGACATCATTTGTCTCCAGGAAGTTGGGGCTTATGCTTCTGATCTGTTGCGCAACAATTTCGGTGACTACCATGTACATAAATTCAATAAAGGAGCGGTAATTCTCAGTAAACACAAGATCACCAAAAAGGGGCAAATTGAGTTTGGCACGAGAACCAACTCTTGTCTTTGGGCAGACATCGCCATTGGTGAAGATACCGTGCGGATATACAGCATCCACCTGCAAAGCAATAAAATTACAAAGGATGCCAATGAAGTATTAACGAAGGGCAGTCTCAAGGAAGATAAAACCTGGGATGGCATTTTCGGCATCCTCAAAAAATACCGTTACCACCACAAGGCAAGGAGCATCCAGGCCCGGACCGTCAGGGAACATATTGACCTGAGTCCCTATCCGGTGCTGATTTGCGGAGATTTCAATGACGTGCCCATGTCTTTTACGTATCGACATTTACAGTCCGGTCTCACCGATGCATATAAAGAAAAGGGCACCGGTATTGGCAGCACATTCAACGGGAAAATCCCCTTCCTTCGAATCGATTACATCCTGGTAAGCCCGTCACTGAGGGTCAATAAATTCAATGTGATCCGGGAAAATTTTTCAGACCACTATCCCGTAGCGGCCTTATTGTCTCTCGGGAAGACCTGATTCTGCTGTCGATTTGCTCTTGTAATGGTAGATGGAAATGATGGCCATGGATAGAAAAAAGAAAGGCCCTACCTTGTCCGTCTCGATCATGTCGTTGATGGTATTGAGCAACAGGATGATACAAAAGCTCAGCATGCCTGCCATGACAATGACCTTATCCCTTGGGTCCCGGGTTCGGTGATAGGTACGCTCTCCAATTACCAGCACAGCAATACACAAACTTATAAAAATTAAAAAGCCAATCAGTCCCTGTTCTATAAAGGTAAGCAGGTAGTAATTGTGCACTGTGGAATTGTCGGGATTGTTGCTTACATAGGTTTGAAAACTGGAGACTGTATAGCCACCGTAGGAAGCATAAAATGTACCCGGACCAAAACCCATCAGTGGTTTATCTTTGATCATTTGAACGCCGGCCACCCACCGATATACCCTTTCCATGGTAGAAATGTCTTCCATTTTATAGGTAGCCGATATGAGTTTGTCAAAACGCTGATGGGAAATCGTGCGCTCATACACGGGATTCATGCGCATGTAATTGTTGTTGTACAGCAGCGCGGAAACGCCCGTAACAACCACAAGGATGGTAATCATGATAGACGGCACCACCCAGCGCAACTTAATGATAAAATAAATGATGATGGCGAGTACCATAGATAGAATGGCCGCCCTTGTATAGGAAAAATAAGTACCCGTGATGTAGAGGCCAATCAAAATGGCATAGAATAGTTTTTGGCCGGCTTTTTTTTCCCAGGCATACAATGCCCACAGGTAGGGTAAAAAGACCACAATGATACACGCGTAGTTTACGTGATTTCTGAAAATCGGAGTGACCACAAAATTTGCCTCTTCAAATGCAAAACCTGTCCGGGCATGTCTTATCAAAACGATCACAATGGAGAGGGCCAGCATAAAGACTCCATATTTAATCAACTTTTCTGTGTCCGCCCTTTCCTTGAGGATGTGGATGGCCATGAAGTAAAATGGCACTACATACCATAGCTTAGCCAGGAAAATTTTTAAGGAAAGTATAAAAAAACCTGAGGTGATGGTAGTGGTGAGCAGCCAGCCGAGATGTAAAATCAACAGCAGGGCAATGGGGTTAAAATATTTGGAAAAATCGGAGTGAAAAACACGCTGAAAAAAAAAAGCAAAAGCCCAATGCCAAATAATAACAGCATAATGGGTTCAGACGGAAGATCAGTGCCCAATGAGGGTGTAAAATTGTATTCTATGGAAAAAGGAACCAAAGCAAAAAACAAATAAAATAAATTGCGGTAGTCCCGAATGACCCACAAGGCTATAGGAATGGTAAGGGGCAATAACAAAGGCAAGGGGGATTCCACTGCGATGGCAAAGACCACGCATAGGGCAACGACAAACATCCAGATGCCATATAACTTTAAGTCCTTTGCCAAAATGGTGCCCGATTGCATGTGGATGATCAGCTTCGTTGCTTCCAGGAATTGATCAGCAAAACGCCGGTGACCGAAGCCATCAGACTTATCAGCATGGATACAAGCACAATGATGGATCTTTTGGGTCTGCTTTTTTTCTCGGGCACCCGTGCCTCATCGACCACGTGAAGGGCAGTAAACGGACTGTCAAAAGAGGCAAGCAACAGCTTTTCCTTTCCCTGATGATGGAAGACTGGTCTGTAGCCCTGCTGTATGCCTGTTCTGCGGTTTTCAATTCAGAGATTTTACTGTTGAACCGTCCCAGTTTTTGCTGCAATTCATTGACTTTGCTAGAGTATCCGGCTTCATATGCCCTGTATTTTATAGAGCTGTCGCGCTTCGATTCATATTTACTGTAATATTGTGCCCTGGATCCGGCTTCTGCCTTATTGGCCATGGCTTTGATGAGTTCGTCTGCAAATGCCCGCTGCTGATAATTAGCCTCGATGAGGTTATAATTTTCTTTTAACCTCCTGATGCTGTCGGCCAGCACCAGCATGACGCTGTCCTGTTTCTGAATGTTGTGCCGGTAGCTACCCAGGGCTTTTCTCTGCGCATCTTTGATAAACTTCTGGGCCAGCACCTCGGCATAGTTCCTGGCTTCATTGGCAATTTTTGCAGCTATTTCGGGGTCCTTATCTTCTACGGCAAGCACCAGGGCACCGTACTTCGATTTACTCAGTTTAAAATTACTTTTAAACGCTTCGCGCATTTTGAATTTACCTTCATTGCCGGTAGAGTCAAATTCATAATGACTGAACAGCTGAAACTTCTTAATGAGGTGATCTGCCATTCTGTCTGAAGAAATAATGGAAAACAAACGGTCAAGGTCATCGGACCCCCCATACATATAGGTAGGGCTGTCATTGTAACCCAGTTGTGAAGGATCCGCCAGGTCTGGGTTTGCCGCATAAAAAACGGTTTCAGCCTTGTAATAATTTGGGCTGAACAAACTCAGTATGGCTGCCAGTGCGCCTACACTCAATACTGAAATGATGATGGCTCTTTTCCATTCCTTAAGGACCTGGAGCACAGAAAACATGGAATAATCCTGGGTCATGTAAATTGTTTTGATGGCAAAATCAGCGCGCAAATCTAACGCATTTGCCTAATATAACGCAAAGCTGGCTTTTTAAGTGGGTGTAAATGCGCAAAAATAGAGGTCAGACCCCAATTTGTCGTGCATGTTCGCCGGTTTATTTGGTTTGATGTCCCCACCCCCAGTTTGCCATTAAATAAAATTCAGTGAGCTGCCGGAAAAAATTAGTTTGAATAGAGTTTGTATTATATTATGACATATTTAATGAATTATATCTAAACTTTACTAATTTTTATTAGATTTATTATTATTAATTGATCATTCGTTGTAGTTTTGTATTGTCAATAATCGGTAAAAGTAGCTGATTTGATGATTACAATGTGAGGTGTTGAAATTGGCAGACATGCCCCCCTGTCTCGGGGGTGGGGATCATATGACAAACGAAGTGTAATTTGGGTTGACCACTAATCCTTAATCCGTTAAGGTTTTGCACTTTGGCTAAGTACCCTGTGGAGGTTCGAATCCTTCTCTCACAGCTAAAAAAACCCTGGATGTCTAATCCGGGGTTTTTTATTTATACAAATCCCTTTTTAGGGTGTCAGCACAAAGTCTGAATTCCAGGTAGAAATATTCCCAAACTGATCCCTCGCTTCGATGCGCAACTGGTGATTCCCAGTTCTCAGGTGATGCACCGGAATACTCAGGGTGGCATTGAGGTCTCTGAATTCACAGGCCATCCAGGCTTCATCTATCCAAACATCATATTGAAATGGACTGCCGCCGGGAGCAACCTGGACATTGTCTCTGATCTTAAATTTAAAAGTGGTGGCATTACCTCTTTTTCGGAAATGGGTAGGTATGATCTGCGGGCCCACCGTATCCAGATAAAAACCGTATCGCCCAAATTCGCTGGTATAGACCACCAGGCTGTCACCACTGAGTACCTGTCCATATGAAATCTGTCTCTGCCCACTCTTTCGCATAAAACCCAACCTGGCTGAAAATGGCCTGAGGCTTTCAGGTATCTTCACCGCCAGCCGGATCGGACTTAATATGGGCTCTTTTTCCTGGCCTATTTCAAATACACTTTCTTCCTGTTCCCCGCCGGAAGTGACATTAAAGCCAATGTCTCTGGCCAGACTCTGGGGAGAAAAAATGACCTGCAGGTTCTTATGCCGGAATTCCTGCACCATGCCCTGTTTGATGTTGATTTTTGTGTCCTCTACATTGGGCCTTATCTCTGCCCGTTTTAACCGCAATTGCTGAACGGATGTATTCCCCTCATAATCGCTGATCACCACCTTGATGTGCCGCCACCGGTCCTTATACAGACTGATGAGGCCTTTGTTGCTGGCCGTATTGATCATGCTGAGTTCATTTCCTGGTACGCGATAACATAAAACTTCGGTGCGGTAATTCTTGCGGTCTACATCGAAATGGGTGTGTGCGTCGATGAGGTGGGTTTCCTGAAAAGAAAAACTGTCGTAATCTACTTTATAAAACAAGGTATCGTCCACAAACAATTCCAATCGATACAAGCCCTGTTTGTTGTGACTGCGATCCATGTGGTCAAAGGCTGCTACTGAAATTCCTGCCCTCCAGGCGGGAACTTCCCAATCCAGCACAGCCTTCTTTCGGTTTGACTTACTTCGAAAATCGTAATTGCGGCTGTAAATGGCGTGAAAATCCGGCCGGAGTCCGGTGACGCTGATGGAAGTGAATACCGGTGGGGTCCTGTCCACCGCCTTTATGCCAAACAACAGGGGATTGATGGCCTTGTCTTTTGCCGTTTCTCTTATTTCAAAATGCAAGTGGGGACCATAGGAAATGCCGGTATTGCCCAGGAAGGCAAGGTGATTTCTTTTGGTTACCGGAAATCTTGCAGATTCTGGCAGGATATCCAATTCGAATGACTGCATCTCGTTCTGGAGTTCGCTCACGTATTTTTCAACCGCCTCATTAAAACCGTCCAGGTGGGCGTAAACGGTCGTGTAGCCGTTTGGGTGGCTTACGTATAAGACCTTGCCATAACCTCCGCGCTGAATTCTGATCCTGGATATGTATCCCGTTTCTGCGCAAAAGATGCTATCCCCTGTGCGTCCATTGCTGCTCTTGATGTCCAGCCCGGCATGAAAATGCCTGCCCCTCAATTCGCCAAAACTACCGGCCAGTCGTACCCCATAATTTACGGGGCAAATAAAGTTTGTCTCGTTTACCGGAATCGCCGCCCGGACGGTCACCAGGGTCAACGCCAGTAAAAATAAAACCATCATTTTATTCATGTATCTAATCGGTTTTGGATGAGGCGATCTATTTCATAAAGCGCCAAAAACGAAGGTGTATGCTCTTGTTGGATGCGATCCCGTAAGGTAGTGACCATTGCTGAAAAATCCAAACGGTGCATCACGGCCTGCATGATGCGTTCGCGGACGTTGGCGTCAAACCAGAATACCTCCTGATCAGCCCTTACTTTTTCCAACCATGTTTCCTTTAGCAAAAAAGCATGGAACTCCACTGCAAACCGATAGATGGCATCAAAGCCCTTCTCTTCCAGCGATGAAGCCGTCAACACAGAAGTTTTAAATGCTTCATAACGAGGTTGGAACAGGGTCATGGCCTGGGCATAAGCCCTTGCTGTTTTTAATGCCAGGTCGTTTTGTTCGCCATCTGCCTTATTGACAATAATCAGATCGGCCATTTCCAGGATGCCTCTTTTTATGCCCTGGATCTCATCTCCGGCACCAGGCTGGATGAGCAGCAAAGTAAAATCGGTCATCATAGATGCCCAGGCTTCCGATTGCCCCACCCCAACAGTTTCTACGAGAATGGTATCGTATCCTGCCGCTTCACATAAAAAAATAGCTTCCTTGGTACCTTTGCTGACGCCTCCCAAAATGGCACCGGCACTCGATGGCCTGATGTACACTTCCCCTTCCTGTGAAAGTTGGTGCATCCGCGTCTTATCTCCCAGGATACTGCCCTTAAACAAAGGTGATGACGGGTCAACTGCCAGCACTGCCAGTCGGTGGCCCTTACCCAACAGGTAGTAACCAAAATGTTCGATAAAGGTACTCTTGCCTACTCCGGGGGCGCCTGTAATGGCAATTCTTTTGTATTTGTCTTTCCTACCCTGTCATTCAATTGGGCCATAATGGTCGATGCGAGCGCTTGTTTTTCGGCGTGGTCACTCTCTACCAGGGTTATGGCTTCGCTGAGTATATAGCGGTCTCCACTGAGAATGCCGTCCACATAGTGGTCTGCCTTCTGCACTTCTTTCTTCTTTTTTATATATCCTGGATTGATCCCGGAATGACTCATTTTTTCTTTATGTAATGTAAATCACAAATATACATATTATATTTTAATTTCATATGTATAATTTTCACTCCTCGTCAAATTACAGCAAAGTGTATCCCAGACCCCTTGTGAAAATAACGGTCTACACCAATAATGGGTGCGATACTAAACGAATATTAGTAATTTAGCAAAAAAAAATTCTATGGTGTCTGTAAAATTTTATTTGCGCCTCACAGGAATGGTCTTCCTCCTGGGAATCCTGGTTTGCCGTCAGGATTCAGGTTCTTCGGGTGATGCCATTCTCGATATACGCCTGCCCAAGGAACCGGAAAAACTGAACCCGGTGTTTTTTCCAAACTCTATCTCCAGAGAAGTGTGTCAATACATATTATTACCCCTGGCCGACTACGATCCGGTAAGCCTGGAACTGGTGCCCTTGCTCATCAAAGCTGTGCCCGAGGGTGAAGCCATCGACACCGGCAAATATAAGGGTGGCATCAAATATACTTTTGAGATCCTGGAAGATGCGCGGTGGGATGATGGCAAACCGGTTACCGGCGAAGATTATCTTTTTACCCTGAAAGCCGCCATGCACCCCGGCACCACGGCCAGTGCTTTCCGAAACATCATCAGCAAGTTTTCAGCGGTGACCGTAGATCCGGAAAATCCCAGAAAGGTGAGTGTAACTTTTGCAAAATATTTTATTGTTTCCAAAGAAGCTGCCCTCAATGTCGAAGTACTTCCCAAACACATCTACGACGCCGGTGGCGTGATGGATCGTTTTACCCTGGCCGATTTTATGAATGAAGAGGCGGCGGAGGCCCTTGCCTCTTCGGATTCCAGTCTGGTGCGATTTGCAACAGAAATCAATGGTTTAAAATTCACCAAACAGACCGTCGTTGGCTGTGGTCCCTACAGGCTGGCTACCTGGCAAGCCGGTCAGCACATCGTATTGGAGAAAAAAGAAAATTATTGGGCCCGGGATAAAAAAATGGTTTCGGTTCAGCAGCACGCCGACAAAATCATCCTGCATTTTATACCGGATGAAACCGCTGCTTATACGCGTTTGAAAAACAATGAGCTGGATGTATTGTCGGGACTGAGTGTTTCCAATTTTGAGCAACTGCAAAAGGACTCTTCTGATTTATTCAACTTTCAGTCGCCCCAGCTCATGAAATATTACAACGTCATCGTCAACCATGGCGATGCCATTTTGTCCTCTGTGGCGGTAAGACAGGCGATTGCCCATGTGGTCAATGCGGATGAATACATACGAACCTTTGAAATGGGGAAAGCGACCCGAACGGTAGGCCCGATAAATCCGGCCAAACCTTATTACAACCATTCCATTAAACCTTATGCCTTTGATGTGGAAGCAGCCAAAAAAGGATTGGAAGCAGATGGCTGGACAGATGCGGATGGCAATGGGATTAGGGAAAAAAAGATCGGCAAGACAAAAATGGAGCTCCGCATTCCCATCATCTATTCGGGCGATTTGGGCAAGAACATCTGCCTGATGATGCAGGCGGATGCCAGAAAAGCGGGCATCGAGCTGGAATTGCAGTTCAAGGAATTTGCCCTGGTAAGAAAAGAAAATCTCGAGACTGGAAATTTTTCACTGGTGCTCCAATCCTCGGTTCAGGACATTGGCTACGAAGACCTGAGTCTCCGCTTTCATTCAGAAAATGCCGAGCTGGGTGAGGGCAACTACGGCTTGTTTAAAAACCCGGCCATAGATGCGCTTATTGATGAAATCAACGCTACCCGTGATGCCCAAAAGCGCGCCGATATGTTTAAACAAGTGCAGGTGCTTTTCCACGAACAACTCCCATACATATTTTTATACTCTCCCAAAGAGCGCATCGTCATCAGCAAGCGGTGGCAAGGCACGACCAATGCCAAACGGCCCGGCTATCAGGCAAATACGTTTATACCACAGGCCAACAATTCTTAACGAATGAAGGAGCTGCCCGGCGGATTTAAAAAGTGGATCTGGTTGCTGCCAACGATCCTTTTCGGCAGCATGCTGATCTTTCTGCTGAGCAGCTACATTCCTGCCGACAACATCGAAACTGCGTTGGCCCTGGGTGGCATTACGCCGGAAACGTCTTCGGATTATGAGAGACAGTATGAGAAACGTTACATCCAAAGCAATCAGCATCTGCCCCTGTTTTATTTTGAAATCCTGCCTTCCACGCACCATCCAAACAAAAGGGCCATCACCTCAAAAAAAATGAGGAACACCATCACCCAATATGAAAAGCAAGGATATGATTGCAGTAAACCCGACCAATTTACCAAAGATTTCGACCCGGCACAGTTGCAAAAGCCCACTTTTTTTTATCCTGTATTTCAATGGAACGGCAGTCACAACCAATACCATCAATACCTGAAATCCCTGGCCAGCGGAAATTGGGGCTATTCCCGCACCGACGGCTTAGACGTGCGGAAAAAAGCAGGACAGGCACTCAACTGGACCCTTGCCATCGTCCTAGTCAATTTTACACTTGCAATATTTTTTTCATTGCTCTTGGCCAGTACCCTCCTCAAAAAAAATGGAAGCAAAGTGGACAAGTTTGCGATGGCCTTATTTAATCTCATTTATTCCATACCGGGATTCTGGCTGGCTACGCTGGTCCTTATTTTTTTGACAGGCAATCAATATGGCTTACCCATTTTTTATACACCCCTTTACCTGCCCATGCCGGATCAGCAACTCAGTACCATTCTGACGGTGGGTTTTTCAAAAATTGCCCCGGTGATCTTTTGTTTAACGGTACTTGATATAGCATTGCTGAGCCGTTTGCTGAAATCCAAATTCGGCGAAGAATTTTCCAAGCCCTATATGGATGTGCTGATGTCCAGAGGCATTGACCAAAACACCCTGATTTACAAACACGCCTTACCCAATGCCCTGTTGCCCCTGATAACTATACTCGTCCACAGCTTACCTGCTTCTATGGCCGGCAGCCTGGTGTTCGAAGTAGTGTTTAATGTGCCCGGTATGGGCAGACTGCTTTATGAAAGTATCCAGGCCGCAGATTGGGTCATGATGAATGGCATAACTTTATTGCTGCTCGTCCTCACTTCCTTTTTGTTTTTGGTGGGAGACTTGCTGTACCGCTGGGCAGACCCCAGGGTTAAGTAACGTCCTTGCTAAGAGACAGGGTCCTGGACGATACATAAAAGTTGAAGGAAAGGGTGAAAGGCAGTACCAAAAAAGGGTAAACCCAATTTTCAAAATGGCTCAGTTTTTCAAATAGCACCAGGAGAAATGCCCCAATGCACATGCTGCTGAGGTAGATGGTGTAATACTTTACCGAATTGCGAAGATTGATCTCACTTTTAAAAGTGTAACGGCTGTTAAAATAAAATGAAATGAGGATGGTGACGGCATAAACCAATACGTACGTGGGCAGCAACGGCATCAACAGGTATTTCAAGCAAACAAAATTGGCTGTCAGTGAGACCAGCGTGAGGATGCCACCGATGGTGGCGAAACTTAAAAACCGTTTTACAAGTCTGGAATAAGGCATGCTGGGTTTACATCAAATTGAACGGCAAGATAGATATTAATTCATTTTTGACAGGCCTCAACCTTGTGGAATCTGCAAATTTGCTTGCCCTTAAGTGTGGATTTCAACAACACAACAAATCAATGGCAACGGGCTTCACTGAAAAACACACCCTAAAAGTGAGGTAATTGTCGCGGCGGATGCCCTCACAAAAATGACGGCATTCCGACACAACATTTTTGTTTTCAAATTATTATATATTTAAACTAATTGGTGTGAAAAATTTTTAATGGCCAAAAAATAGTTTTTCGCATCTTTGTTCGCATTTTTAAATATAACCCATTGAAACATTTCTTTCCTTTTATATTGGTTTTGGCATTTATATCCCCTTCCTGCAAGTCATCCAAACCACTTGTGATACCCATAGAGCCGGAGTTTGAAACGGAAATCCTGGACACCCTCACCGTGAATGGCAATGACCCGAGGTTTTGGGAAGAAGATGAACAGGAAAGGCCCTACCAGGCAAATGCTCCCAGGTATTTTGACCTGCTCCACACCCGGCTCGACTTAAAATTTGATTTTGCCCGCCAGTGGGTATTCGGTGTGGCTAACCTCGATCTTGTGCCTTACTTTCACCCACAGGACAGTCTTGTGCTCGATGCCAAAGGAATGCAAATCGATAAGGTATGGTTGCGCACGAAAAATACACCGTTTACGTTTCGCAATGATGGCACTAAACTCACCATCTACCTGGGTAGTAAATATCAAAAAAGCGACTCTCTCAAAATTTCCATTCAGTACATAGCCAAACCTAATGAAGGCATAGAAGGAGGAAGTGATGCCATCAATTCAGACAAAGGTTTGTTTTTCATCAACCCCATTAAATCCGACAGCCTGAAACCGGTTCAAATATGGACCCAGGGAGAGACGGAGAACAATTCAAGGTGGTTCCCCACCATCGACAAACCCAATGAAAGGTGTACACAGGAAATCACGCTCACTGTAGATGACCGTTTCACCACCCTTTCCAATGGCAGCCTGATATCGAGCACTAAAAATGCCGATGGCAGCCGCACGGATTACTGGAGACAGGACAAAGCCCATGCGCCTTACCTCGCGATGATCGCGGTGGGTGAATATGCGGTGGTCAAGGACCAGTGGGAAAACATTCCACTCCAATACATGGTAGAAAAACCCTATGAAGCCTATGCCAAACAGATCTTCAACCATACCCCGGAGATGATGGGATTTTTTTCCCGGTTGTTTGGCTACAAATATCCATGGGAAAAATTTGCACAAATTGTGACGCGTGATTATGTTTCCGGTGCCATGGAAAACACCACCGCTGTGGTGTATGGTGAGTTTGTGCAAAAAACAGTCAGGGAGTTGATAGACAATGACAACGATTACATCGTAGCCCATGAATTGTCGCACCACTGGTTCGGCAACCTGGTCACGCTGGAAAGTTGGGCTAACCTGGTGCTCAATGAAGGTTTCGCCAATTATGCAGAATACCTTTGGCTCGAATACAAATATGGCAGGATGAGGGCCGACGAACACCGGTACAATGAACTTAACGGTTACCTTAACAGTACCTTCAATGGCATGCACCCGCTCATCCATTTCCGGTATGCCGATAAGGAAGATATGTTTGATGCACACAGCTATAACAAAGGAGGCCTTGTGTTGCATTACCTCAGAAACTACCTGGGCGATGAAGCATTTTTTACCGCACTGAACAGGTACCTGAATCTGCATGCATACACCGATGTGGAGGCAGAAGAATTGCGCATGGCATTTGAGGATGTTTGCGGTGAAGACCTCAATTGGTTTTTTGATCAGTGGTTTAAGAAAAAGGGACACCCTGAATTTGCGGTCACTTACCAATACGATGAGACATCGCGAAGCCTCACCGTGACTTCACAACAAGAGGCAACAAATATTTGGAAAATACCGGTTGACATCGCCCTCTATGACGCCACAGGAAAGCCAACCTATTACAGACATTTTACCACGGCGGAAACCGATGTTTTTACCATCCAAAATGTGAATGACAAACCCCTGTCTGTAGTGTTTGATGGCAAAAACTACCTGCCAGGCATCGTAGAAGAAGATAAAAGCAACGCCCAATGGCTGGCTACCTTTATTTATTCGGGTTTATTTGCCGATAAGTATAAAGCCTGCCAGATGATTGAAGAAGACAGCCCTGAGCGGGCATCGCTTATCAATCTGGCGTTTGGTGATCCGTACTATTTTTTCAGGGACTTTGCCATCAATGTTTTGATGCAAAATGGAACGGTAGGTGCGTATCAGGACAAACTGATTCAGATGGCAAAATCGGATCCGCACAGCCTGGTCAGAGAATCGGCCATAAGGGCGTTGGGTATGTTGAGTTTTGAAGATAAGTCGGCACTCTATGAAGCGGTACTCAGCAAAGAGCAGGCCTACAATGTGCTGGGAGAAGCACTAACCCAGCTGAACCTTGAAAAACCTGAAAAAGCCGCCTATATTTGCAGTGAGCTGGAAAATGAAAATGCTCCCTACCTCATCAATAAGATTGCTGCCATTTACGCGGTCAATGGCAATAGCGTCAACAATGAATGGTTCGTAAAAAAGATTCAGGAAAGCAATCCGTACCAAATGTTTGAGTTATGTGGATATTACAACATGTACCTGCTGGAAAGGCCAAATGAATTCAAAAAGAAAGCGGTGCAAATGTATAAGGAGATCGGTCAAAATGTTTACCACAACAAATACAAGCGGTACATCGGAACCGCAAGTTTGTTTTCACTGAAAAACCTGCTCATCGCCCAAAAGCTGGAAGAAGGAAAACAAACAGATGCAATGATTGAGGAAATTTCAAAAGCCATCACATCAATCAAAGCCACAGAAAAAGACAATGAACTCATCGAGAGATACAGTGAATTCTGAAATGTAGCACCATGGAAAAAGAGAAGGATTATCATAAAATCATCAACCGACTGTTTATCCTCATTGGGGTAGGTCTATTGGTGCATGTAATCTTTCTTTTGTACACCATAGATCCCAAGACCTTTACCCTGCTCTACAAAATAAAATGGCCTTACTTGGTGCTGATCACCTTTCTGGCCATTTGCCCATGGCTTGGACATGCCTACCGGATTGTGATGTGGAGCAAGTTTCTGGAATATCCCATTGGCTTCAGGACAGCATTCGGCATTGTAATGGCCAATGACCTTGGAGCCGCCATCACCCCTACCGCAGTAGGCGGAGGGCCGATAAAACTGGGCATGCTGGTCAACAAAGGCATGCCTGCCCCAAAAGCGACTTTTATGGTGCTGTTGTCGGCCACCGAAGACATCATATTTTACGGCTGTGGCATTGCCCTTACTTTTGTGTATATGCAGGACTTAATAGGGCGGGTATTTCATTATTTATATACCCACTCCATTTGGATGATTACCTTCATTGCCCTGATTGTACTTCCCATTGTATTCAGAAAAAAGTTGTGGCAATTTATGGGCTGGATCAAAAACAAAATGAGCGAGGGCTGGCAGGCAAAACTTGACCGGTCTAAACAAAGTCTTAAACACTACTTTTCAGATATTGGACAGACCTATATGGATGTAATCAAGACCGGAAAATGGCGACTCTTGTTAAGCGTCCTCATCTTGTTTTTTCAATGGTTTACCAAGTTTACCATCCTGGCCATCATTTTAATTTCACTGGGCATTGAATTTACCTGGTTTGATATGTACATCAAACAATGGATCATTTGGATGGGTATGCTGGTAATTCCCACCCCCGGTGCTTCCGGAGGTGCGGAAGCGGCTTTTTTATTATTGTTTAAAGACAGTATGTCGGGAGACCTGCCCAACCTGATCGTATCGACCTGGAGATTTTTTACCTACTACTTTGTATTGATAATTTCGGTGGTGCTGTTTAACCTGATGAACAGGCAGCTTATGAAAAAAGATTTACCGCCCGCATAAGCGCATCGCGGTCGAGGGTAGCTACCAATTTTTCTTCGGCATCGCGCACAAGCAAAAGGGTCAGGCTATTTTTATTTAAAACATCATAGGCCGTCTTTAAGGTGGCGTTTTCGTCGATATATTCGATCTGATCGGTCATCCACTTCGAGACCTGATCGTCTTCCCTGTTCATGGCCTGGGCCTGGAGAATGTGGCCTGAGGTCAATATGCCGGCTACATAGTTCAGGCTGTCCATCACGACAAAGTTGCCCTCTCCATTGCGTTTGTACCTTTCTATGGCTTCATCCAGGGTGGCACCCAAATGCAGGGAAGGAAAATCCTTTCGCATAAATTCAGCAACTTTTTTCGATACCAGTTTTTCGCCAACGATGACCTCGTTCATTTCCACCCTGGCCATCAGAAAAATAAAAACACCCAGCATGGCAAACATATATTCTTCGCTGTACAGTCCGATCATCACAAAGACCAGGGCGATGACCCTGCCGATCCAGCCGGCAATTTTGGTGGCGCGGCCTTTGCCCAGTTTCATGGCGAGCAATGCCCTTAGTACCCTGCCCCCGTCCATCGGAAAAGCGGGAATGAGGTTGAAGGAAAACAACATGACGTTGATCCAGAGCCCTGCCACAGCGTAATCCTGAAAACTATCGCTTTGCATCAGTTGCCGCGTATCGCCATAACCGTCGAAACCGGTAAAGGTGAGTATAGCAAACAAGATGAGGGCAAGGATGAGGTTTACGGCAGGGCCTGATATGGCGATGACGAGTTCCTGTCCGGCTTTTTCCGGCAGATTCTCAAGCCTGGCTACGCCGCCAATCGGAGACAAAATGATGTCTTTGGTTTTTACTTTATAAAATTTAGCGGCTATGGCATGTCCATATTCGTGGAGCACCACGCATAAGAATAGAAAAAAACATAGGCCAGTAAAGCAAAGGAATCGTTGGCGATCACATTAAACACGACATAGGCCAGCAACAAGCCGAAAGTCCAGTGCAACTTGAGTGGGATGTTAAAAAACCTGCCTATGGTGATGGTGCCGTCCAAATTCTGTTTTGTCAATCCTGAAAAAATACCGGTTCATAAAGTTGACCACTGAGGATGGCCCTGCTGATGACTACGCGCTGCATTTCGGAAGTACCCTCATAAATCTGGGTAATCTTGGCATCGCGCATCAATCTTTCTACGTGGTATTCTTTTACATAACCGTATCCTCCATGGATCTGGATCGCTTCTACGGTGTGTTTCATGGCCACCTCGGAAGCAAACAGTTTGCCCATGCTGGCTGCCGTGGTATAGTCCAGGCCTTTATCTTTCATGGCTGCCGAACGATAGACCAGCAACCTGGCGGCTTCGATCTCGGTGGCCATGTCAGCCAGTTTGAAGGCAATGGCCTGGTGTTGCCCGATGGGTTTGCCAAAGGCTTCCCTTTCCTTGGCATACTTTACCGACAACTCATAAGCGCCGGCGGCAATGCCCAATGCCTGCGCCGCAATGCCGATGCGGCCGCCGCTCAACACCTTCATGGCAAATTTAAAGCCGAAGCCGTCTTCGCCGATGCGGTTTTCCTTGGGCACTTTTACGTCGGTGTACATGATGGTATGGGTATCCGACGCGCGTATGCCCAGCTTGTCTTCCTTTGCTCCAATGTTTACTCCTTCCCACTGTGTATCCACGATGAAGGCATTGATGCCCTTGTGACCCAACTCAGGATAGGTTTGTGCAATGACCAGGTGGATGCGTGAGGTGCCCCCATTGGTGATCCAGTTTTTGGTGCCATTGAGCAAATAGTGATCGCCCATGTCGATGGCTGTCGTGCACTGACTGGTGGCGTCGCTGCCCGCTTCGGGTTCAGAAAGGCAGAAAGAGCCTATCCATTCGCCCGTGGCGAGTTTGGTGAGGTATTTTTGTTTTTGTTCTTCGGTGCCGAAAGCTTCGAGGCCCCAGCAAACGAGGCTGTTATTGACCGACATGATGACGGAACAAGAAGAATCAACTTTTGAAATTTCTTCCATGGCCAGCACATAACTCAGGGTATCCATGCCACCACCTCCGTATTCAGGTGAAACCATCATGCCCAAAAATCCCATTTCGGCCATTTTGCGCACCTCTTCAGTGGGGTATTTCATATGCCTGTCCCGGTCAATGACACCGGGAAGTAAAACCTGCTGGGTAAAGTCTCTGGCTGCTTCTTTAACCGCCATGTGTTCTTCTGTAATGAAAAAGTTCATACTGATCTGTAATGTGGTTTGGTGATTGACTTCGTTTGAGGCTTCAAAGATGAGAAAAAATACGGTCATTCCGAAATTATGGCCCATGATGTCGTGCAGAATCCGAGGTAAAACAAAAATGGGTGAAACGGGCATAAAAATGAAAGGCTAAGACGCTTTTCCCCCATTAAATTATAATTTTGTGAAAAACAAATCCAGATGCGTAAAATTTTGATTCTCAGCGGCATGTTCCTTTCCTTTTGTACTGTCTTCGGGCAGTCCACTGCCGGTGCCACCCTTTCTTCAGCCGATGATGCCCTTAAAAAATTAAAAGACGGCTACCTCATTGTGCGTATTTACATGAACAAGCCAAAATCCGATATGCTCAAAAAGACCATCAACGATCCGCAAACCGATGCAGAAGAGAAAAAAGCCTTGTCCCGGATGCTCAGTGAACACGAAGAAGACAGGAAAAAATACAAAGCAAAGGTGATCCGATCCTTCAATCAGCATTATAACTATTCTAAGCTGCTATTCATCCACGATTACGATCAGAAAAATCTAAAACGCGGTGAAAGCCGGGGCATCTTTTTGAATTCAAAGGGAGAACCGGATGCCAGCCTGATGCTTGACTCTTCCTTTTATTTACTGTGTGGTCAGGGTATGAATGAAAATGCCTATGTCATCCTGAATGAATCCGGTACTGCCATGCCCGCCGGTTTTCCCGACCGCTACAACCGCAATGTATTCCAGGGCTTGTTTTCGCTTTTTAAGGAAGATAAGCTGGCCGACTATGTCATCAAATTCAATGACAAATTACACAAATCTTATCGCCGGATCTTTAACCTCTGACCGATTGTAAGTAACCCCATAATTTAAGAAACATGAGAGCAATTATTTTTTTTATCCTGGTTAGTCAGTTGGTCCTTGCGCAGGACCGGGTAACGGGAAAGAATTTTGCATCCCGCAGTGAGGTCATTGCACAAAAAGGGGTGGCAGCCACTTCTCATCCCCTGGCCACCCAGATCGCCATCGACATCCTCCAGGCTGGCGGCTCAGCGGTCGATGCCGCGATCGCAGCCAATGCCGCACTGGGCCTCATGGAACCTACCGGCAGTGGCATTGGTGGGGATTTGTTCGCCATCGTATGGAGTGCAAAGGATCAGAAACTGTATGGCCTCAATGCGAGCGGGCGGTCCCCAAAATCACTGAGCCTCGACTGGTTTAAAAAAAATGGCTACACCAGCATACCACCCACCGGACCGTTGCCGGTTTCGGTGCCGGGAGCCGTTGATGGCTGGTTTGAACTGCACGCCAAATTTGGCAAATTATCCATGGCGGTCAACCTGGAACCGGCTATCCAATATGCAGAAAATGGTTTTCCGGTCACGGAACTGATCGCGTATTACATGGAAAAAGCTTCCAGAAATCTTTCCAAATACGATGGCTTTGCAGAGGTATATATGCCGGGCGGCAGGACTCCAAAAGCCGGGGAAGTTTTCACCAACAAGGCCCTGGCACAAACCTACCGGAAGATCGCAGCCGGTGGCCGGGATGCTTTTTATAAAGGGGACATCGCCCGGTCCATTGATGCCTACATGAAAAAACAAGGTGGTTTTCTTTCCTATGAAGACCTTGCTTCTCACCGGTCAGAATGGGTGAGTCCGGTGTCCACCAACTACCGGGGTTACGACATCTGGGAACTGCCCCCCAATGGCCAGGGCATCGCCGCGCTACAAATGCTCAACATGCTCGAAATGCACGACCTCAAAGGCATGGGCTTTGGCAGCGTGGACTACCTGCATACGTTTACCGAACTTAAAAAAATTGCCTTTGAAGACCGCGCCAAATATTATGCAGATCCTGATTTCAGCGACGTACCGTTAGATCAACTGATTTCGAAATCGTATGCAGCGGAACGCCATAAATTGTTCAACCCAAACCGGGCCTTGAAAAGAATTGACAGTGGCAACTTAAAAGTACCCGAGACGATCTACCTCACCACTGCAGACGCTGAGGGCAACATGGTTTCCCTCATCCAAAGCAATTACCGTGGCATGGGTTCCGGCATGACCCCTCCCGACCTGGGTTTTGTGCTGCAGGACAGGGGCGAGATGTTCTCCCTGCAGGCCGGACACGGCAATGTATTTGCGCCGGGCAAGCGACCTTTCCACACCATCATTCCTTGTTTCATCACCAAAGACGGCAAACCCTTCATCAGTTTTGGTGTCATGGGCGGGGCCATGCAGCCGCAGGGCCATGTGCAGGTCATCGTCAACCTCATCGACTTTGGCATGGGCCTGCAGGAGGCCGGTGATGCCCCGCGCATCCAGCACCTGGGCTCTTCAGAACCCACCGATGAGGTAATGACCGACGGCGGTGAGGTAATGGTGGAATCGGGCATACCCTATGAGACTGTAAGAGGGCTCATCGAAAAGGGACACAAGGTACGTTTCGACGTGGGTGGCTACGGAGGTTACCAGGCCATCATGTGGGACGCCAAAAACAAGGTGTACCGGGCTGCCAGCGAGTCGAGAAAGGATGGCATGGCGGCGGGGTTTTGATGGGGGAAACGGTGAATCGGAGGAATCGGGAAATCGTGGAAATCGGTGATCTGATCTGTCTAACTGGCGTTAGCCAGATGGAGGTACGTCCCGCTTTTCGCGGGACTAGGTGGTTCGCCCTCACTGCGTGCGGGACTAGATGTTCGAGATGGTGGAGCGAAGTGGAAGATGCAAGCTCCGATTGGAAGGTGAATAATACAGGCTGACTTCGTCTCGCCAATATTTTAGGACAAATTAAACTCTCCCTCTTGAGGGAGTACCCCGCTCTGCGGGGGGAGGGAGGAAAAAGAAAACAATTAACTTGATTTCGTCCAATCTATAACCACTAACCCTAAGCAAAAACCGTCTTTATACGTACTTGCTTTTCAACATGTTATACCGCATTTACAAAATATATTTCTTCTATAATTAAAAAATAAGTTGCATAACGTATAATTACGTTATATATTTGCATTATTAGTTGAAACCAAAAGGTAATGAGTACTAAAAAATTGACCAAACTGACGAAGGCTGAAGAAGAGGTGATGCAGTATCTCTGGACAAATGGGCCGTCGACGGTGAGCCGGCTGATCGAGAGTATGGAGGACCCCAAACCGCCCCATTCCACCATTTCTTCCATCATTCGCATCTTAGAGACAAAGGGTTTTGTGGATCACAATACGTATGGCCGCACCCACGAGTATTTTTCGATCGTGGATAAAAAAGAATATTCGCGGTTTTCGGTGAAAAAACTGGTGGCCAATTACTTTGAAGGATCGATGAACGAACTGGTGTCGTTTCTCGTAAATGAAAACGACCTGAGCCTGAAAGACCTGGAAGAGATCAATAAAAAATTTAAAAAAGAGTCATGACCACCTTCATCATTCAGAGTACCATTTGCTGGTTTGTGCTGTACCTGCTGTATTATGCGGTGCTGCGAAAGACCACCTTTTTTATCCTCAACCGGATTTACCTGCTCGGTGCTTTGCTGTCGGGGGCCGGTATTCTTTACCTGACCGATTTTTTCAAAGCAATATTGAATGAAGAAACCCGGACCTACCTGGCTGTGAACCTGCCAGTCATGGAATTTTCAGGCAGCTTACCACAGCAGTCAGCGGCGGGTTTTCCCTGGTTGATGGCCATTTACCTCGTGGGAGCCACCCTGGCTTTTGTGCGGTTTTTTTACGGCATACTCAGGATATACCGGTTGTACCAAAGTGGGGCCAAAGAGCGCCATCCGGGGTACACCCTGGTATTCACAGCTCAGAATCACCTGCCCTTTTCCTTTTTCAACCTGGTCTTTGCAGGTCGTCAGTTCAGCCGCCCTGAGATTCAGGAAAAAGTGGTGGGACACGAAAGCATTCACATCCACCAATGGCACAGCGTGGACCTTTTGCTGATGGAAATACTTCACTGCATTTTCTGGTTCAACCCCATGCTTTATTTCTACAAGCGAGCCATTCGCCAAAACCACGAATACCTCGCCGATGTGAGGACCGTTCAACGATTCTCCATGAAGAGTTACATCGACCTCCTGCTCAATCCTTCGGGTTCCCATTTGGAACTTACCCTGGCCAGCCACTTTTATCAGTCACAAATAAAAAATCGCATCAATATGTTACAAGCCAATCGCTCTTCCAAAAAAGACCTTGCCCTCTATTTACTTTCGCCCCTGGTACTGATCGCTACGGCCATCATTATGTCGTCCTCAACGCCTCAGTTCTGGACGCCATCCGGATTTTCCGCAGGCAGCCAGGACACCATTCCTGCACCGCCTCCGCCACCGGATGTAGCAGCACCGGCGCCTCCTGCACCTCCTGCGCCTCCTTCAGCATCCCCAGCGCCTCCTGCACCTCCTGCACCACCGGCTAAGAAAAAATCCATGGATGCTGCCTCAAAATCAAGTCTTACATTGGCTCCGGAGCCACCTGCGTCAAATGCAGACCTAATGCCGGCAGATCAGTTGGATGAAATGCCCCGTTTCCCGGGTTGTGAGTCAATGGGCACCAAAGCAGAAAAGGAAAGTTGCGCCAGCGAAAAATTGATGAGGTTTGTTTTCTCCACCATGAAATACCCCGAAGATGCCAGAAAAAAAGGCATTGAAGGGCAATGTTTCGCCAAATTCAGGGTTGACAAAAATGGATACATCCACGACATTGTGATCGAACAGGATCCTGGCGCTGGCATTGGCAAAGAAGTGACCAGAATTGTGGAAACCATGAACCAGATGCCGGAGCGATGGATACCCGGTAAAAAGAATGGCAAGGCGGTCAATGCCATGATGACCCTTCCTGTAAAATTCAAACTGGACAACGCAAAGTCGGGAAAATAACAGATCTTAACCATTAAACGTTTATAAGCCGGTTCGTCTTTGTGACAACCGGCTATTTTTATAAGGTTACCATGCCGATCCATTGATTCGCAACGTAAAAACCAGAAGTTTTCTGCCGTCAAAACCTTACCTTTGTGTGCTAAAAAACAGTCCATGAGATTAATCTATATCCTACCTGCCCTGCTGCTCACTTTACAGGCCTCTGCCGGTGAAGGCATGTGGTTGCCCCACCTGCTCAAGGCCCTCAACGAGTCAGAGATGAAGTCCATGGGCATGAAGCTCAAGGCCGAAGACATCTACAGCGTAAATAAAGGATCGCTCAAGGATGCCATCGTACATTTTGGCGGATTCTGTACCGCAGAAGTGATTTCCTCTCAGGGCCTGTTGCTCACCAACCACCATTGCGGTTACGACAACATCCAGTCCCACTCCTCACTGGAAAAAAATTATCTGCGCGATGGATACTGGGCCAAAAACACGACAGAAGAATTGACCAATCCGGGCCTCTTTGCCCGCTTCATCGAAGAGATCGCCGACGTAAGCACCGACGTGCTCAAAGGGGTGACCCCCGGCATGTCCGCAGCGGAAAAACAATCCGTCATCGACATCAACATCAGGAACTACAAATCAAAATTTACCCTGGATAAATTTCACGAACTGGAGGTGCGTCCTTTTTTTGCAGGCAACCAATACCTGGCCTTTTTTATGGTGCGCTACAACGACGTGAGACTCGTAGGCACTCCGCCGGAATCCATTGGGAAATTTGGTGCCGATACCGACAACTGGGTATGGCCGAGACACACCGGTGATTTTTCCTTGTTCAGGATCTATGCAGGACCCAACAATGAACCCGCCGATATTTCTGAAAACAACAAACCCTTCACGCCCAAACATTCCATGCCCATTTCACTGGATGGCATCCAGGAAGGCGACTTCACCATGGTCTTTGGCTTCCCGGGCCGTACCGATGAATACCTTCCTTCCATTGCAGTAGATCAGATCATGACCCACTCCGATCCTGCCAAAATTGCGGTGCGCGACGCAGCCCTGAACATCATGAACAAATACATGCGTAATGACGAAAGCACCAGGTTGAAATACGCTTCCAAGTACGCCACCATTGCCAATTCCTGGAAAAAATGGATTGGCGAAGCGAAAGGACTTAAATCCACCAACGCCGTCGGCAAGAAAAAAACGTTTGAGGCCGAGTTTGAAAAACGCGCCATGAAAGCCAAGCAGTATACCGGACTCATCCCGCAATTCAATGCCTTGTACACGGCCAATCTCGAAGCCAGCCTGGTGAGGGATTATTTTAGCGAAGCACCCAACCGGAACATTGAAATGCTGCGCCTCATGGGCAGCCTGCGAAACCTGGTGCAGACGTATGAAAAAAGCGGAGAGAAGGATTACCTGAAAATGAAAGACCGGCTTTCTGCCTTCATGCAGGAATTTTACCAGGATTTTTCAGCCGACATCGACAAAGAGATTTTTGTATCCCTTATGCAGATCTGCAGGGATAACCTGGCCAAAAAATATATGCCCGCTTCCACCGAAGGTAAGTCTTTCGAGGTGCTTGGAGATGTATTGTACGGCGCGTCTCCTTTTACCAGCTGGGAAAAATCATCGGCCGTGCTCGGCAAGTCGCCTCAGGAATGTATCGACATCATCAAAAATGACCCCATGTACCAGATGGCCATGGAGTGGAATGAAATCATCCGCCTCAATGTCAATCCGGAATTTGAAAAAAACCGAAGGCAGATCGACAGCTTACAGTCCATATACATGAAGGCACAGATGGAACTTTTCCCTGAGAAGAAATTTTATCCGGATGCCAATTCCACCTTGCGGGTGACGTATGGCAAAGTGCAGGGCTACAAACCCAAAGATGCGGTGTATTACAACCCGGTCACTTACCTCGATGGCGTGATGGAAAAATATGTGCCGGGTGACTACGAATTCGATGTCTCCCAAAAACTGATTCAGCTGCACGAGGATAAAGACTACGGTCCCTACGCCGATAAAACCGGAAAATTGCCGGTCTGCTTTCTGGGTTCCAACCACACCACCGGAGGAAATTCGGGCAGTCCCGCCATTGACGCGCACGGCAACCTCATCGGACTCAATTTTGACCGGGTATGGGAAGGTACCATGAGCGACATCAACTACGATGCCTCCATCTGCCGCAACATCATGGTAGATGCAAGGTATGTGCTCTTTGTCATCGACAAATTTGCCGGTGCCAAGAGGCTGATCGACGAGATGAAACTCGTACACCCCAAGGGCAAAAAGATGAAGAAAAAAGTCAAATAGACTTTTTCAACACGTGGATCGAAGTTTGGAATAAGGTGCCTCGCCATTCCACAGGAAGCACATGGGTTTGGATATGAAACCTGGAGCCTAAGCCCTGAATAAAATCAGCCGCCAGCGCCCTGCCTGGTTCTGATAACAGCACCGTGCTGTCTTTGTGCATGAGGTGGTCAAAAGCCACAGGAAGGTCCTCAAAAAATCTTTTTTCATAGGCAATGTCAGAGGCCAGCACCACATCGTACTTGCCGTAATTTTCCAGATTTCGCCAGTCAAGTTTTTGGTAAATGATATTATTGATGCCGTTATTCAGGGCATTCTTTTCCGCGAAGGTTAGGGCATCCTGAAGGTAGTCGGTACACAACACTTCCCGTGTAAAAGTAGCGGCCACCATCGAAGGCAGCCCCAGTCCGGAGCCGAGTTCGATGACACTTTTGTCCTGCACAATATCCGGATGATCGGCTATGAATCGCGATAGGGCCATTGCAGATGGCCACAGCTCCGTCCAGTAGGGAATCCTTTCGTCGTCCTTATCCTCGCCTTCAGAGGAGATGAGGGCATCAAACACTTCATCCACATTGGAGACCTGAAGGATATTCCAATGATTGTCGCCAATGACCACGTCAATAAAGTCTTCCTTATAGATCACCATTATGACATTAACATGGGATAATACCGCTCGCGGATAATTTCCATGTGGTGAATCGCATGACCGGCCATGATAAAAGCCATTGACAGCACCGAAAGTTCAGCGCTTGGGGTACGGCCTTTGGCCAGCATATCCTCCCGTGTAAAAGAGCGAAACATGGCCATGCCGCCATGACGCAGAAGCTGGTATTCACCGATCAAAGACCCGATGGTGCGGTCATTTACATCAGCCACATCGGCATAGGCGTTTTCATCGAAAGGAGAAAGCACTGTGTTGTCCCTTCTGGCAAATCGAAGGGCCCGGTATTGGAAAACCCGTTCCGCATCGATGAGGTGTTGCATCATTTGTTTGACCGTCCATTTTCCCGGTGCATACACCCGGTCTTCCAGGGCCATCAAATGGTCATACTCCGCCTCAAAAAGTTGGGGTCCAAACTGGTCGAGGGCCTCCTGCCAGGTAACATCGGGCACCTTATTCAAATAGGTGTCAAAATAGCAAGGCTCAATGTCGATATCCGCTTTCCTCATATTTTTAACCTAAAAGTATTACTATATTTCAAATATATTTGTAAAAAAATGGAGAGAGGCAAAACAAGGTGGACGCCGGATCAGGCACTGCGTGAATTGAAACGGTGGTGTGCCGTACAGGAAAGATGTCATTCCGAGATACGCACAAAACTGATCGAACACGGTGTTTATGGCGATGACCTCGAAAACATCATCGGCGAACTCATCAGCGACGACTTTGTCAACGAAGGCAGGTTTGCCATGGCGTATGTAAGTGGAAAATTTAAGATCAACGAATGGGGGCGCATCAAAATAACGGCCGGACTCAAAGCGAGGCAAATTTCACCTTACAACATCAAGAAAGCCATCGCCACCATTGAAGAGGAAACGTACCTCTCCACCATGCAAAACCTGATGCAGAAAAAATTACCCCACATTTCAGGAAGCCCGCAGGAAAAAAAATTGAAAATCTTCAACTTCCTTTTACAAAGGGGTTTTGAACCTGCACTGATCAACACCCTCATGGACCAACACAAAAAAGGCCATTAACGAGGTTCAGCAGCAGGGTTCATGCGCAAATCCAGCAGTCGCAGTTTATAACGCTTGCCCATCACATAGTCTCTTTTATAAAAGGCCTTTCGGAGGCCAATGCCCGTAATCACCGCAACCGCTCCGATGATGATGTCATTTTTGTCAAATTCACTGCCCGAGTCCACTCCCTTGCTGATGAGGCCATAGATGAGCCAGGCACCACCAAAAGTAGTGAACGCGGTGGAAAGGGCCAGGATGCCCGGCCTCGTCTCCCGGATGGCGGCGATCTCATCCAGCCTCAGCATGCCATCATCGTACACGATGGTATTGAGGTCGTATAAAAATTTGCGGGGCGTGATCTTGATCCAATCTTCATTATAGGTCGTGCGTATGACAATCTGCTCACCCAAGTGGTACTTTTTGGTCGTGGGGTCGTTGTAGGTGTCGATCTGCAGGTATTCCTGGGCAGACAACGACAGGGATGTCAGCATACAAAACCCGGCAAATAATATGCTGGTCATTGTTTTAATTTCCTTTGCGATAGAACACCTGGCTTCCATGACTGGCCTTTGATAAATTAACGTTAAATTTACCACTAATATAAGCCATTTACCCAAAAATAATGGCATTCCGCATCACCCTAAACAAAAACCATGGCCTATACAGAATCCCACATGCTGCCCCTCGGAACCAAAGCGCCCGATTTTTCATTGCCGGACACCGTAAGTGGTGAGATCAAAAGATTCGGCCATTGCCGTGGCACCGCAGGAACCGTGGTGCTTTTCATTTGCAATCACTGCCCTTACGTCATCCACATCAATGGCGAACTGGTCAGATTGGCGAATCTGTATGCAGAGAAGGGCATAAAATTTGTAGCCATCTCGTCCAACGACGTACACAATCACCCCGACGATGCCCCGGATAAAATGCGCATTGTCGCCAAGGTGTTGCAATACCCTTTTCCTTATTTGTATGATGAAAGCCAGGAAGTAGCCCGTGCATATGACGCTGCCTGCACGCCCGACATCTATGTGTTTGATGCCCACGACAAATTGTACTACCGGGGGCGACTGGACGATTCACGGCCCAACAATGGCAAACCGATCACTGGCAAGGACCTGAGTGAGGCCATCGACGCTATGCTCGATGGGGCAGCCCCTCCAGAGGTGCAATACCCGTCCGGAGGGTGTAACATCAAGTGGAAGATCGTGCTATAAAATTCAGGGTGTGAACAGTCTTGTTCGCTCCATCAGAAAAAAGGCTGTTAAAAACTAATCCTTTTAGCTTAGATCTTTGTTGGCTTTATCCTTCATTGGATGCTTCCGCTTAAGTGGAGGTCCGCATTATCTATCGTTTCCATTTTAACCGCAGGCTGTTGCTTACCACACTCAGGCTGCTCAGCGCCATGGCTCCTCCTGCGATCATGGGATTGAGCAAAAAGCCATTGATGGGGTAGAGCAGGCCCGCCGCGATGGGTATGCCGATCACATTGTAAATGAATGCCCAGAAGAGGTTCTGCCGGATCGTAGCCACCGTCTGGCGTGACAACCGGATGGCAGCAGGGATCTTGTTGAGGTCGGATGAAACGATGGTCATCTTGGCCACATCCTTGGCGATGTCGCTTCCCTGGCCCATGGCAATGCTTACATCGGCCTGAGCCAATGCCGCACTGTCGTTGATGCCATCGCCCACCATGGCAACGACCTTTCCTTCGCCTTGCAATTTTTTGATGAAGCCCGCCTTTGCTTCCGGCAGGACCTCAGCTTCAAAATGGGTGATGCCGGCTGCTTTGGCCATGGCACTTGCCGTTTCGCGGTGGTCGCCGGTAAGCATGACGACCTCAATGCCCATGTGGGTCAGTTGTTGTACTGCTTCCACCGAAGTGGCCTTGATCTTATCCGAAATGGCCAGAACCGCCAGTGCATTTTTTTCATTTGCAAACCACACCATCGTCTTTACTTCCGCTTTCCACAAATCCGATTTGGAATTCAGTAAGTCATCGATTTTCACACCGTGGGTCTCCAGCAATTTTTTATTACCCACAAAATAAAATTTGTTTTCAACCCGGGCCTTTACACCCATGCCAGCGATGTTTTCAAAATCGGTATAGGGCACAGGATTTGTCTGCGGTAAATACTTCGTCACCGCTTCGGCCAGCGGGTGGGCGGACAGGGACTCCAGGGTAAATAAGATCTTTTTTATTTCTGCGTCTTCGTTCAACCATAGGGCATCGGTGACCACCGGCCTTCCTTCGGTGATCGTACCCGTCTTGTCCAACACCACCGCATTCACTTTCCGGGCCAGTTCCAGGCTCTCCGCGTCTTTGATCAGAATACCGTTTTCTGCTCCCCTGCCTACGCCAACTATGATGGCCGTGGGTGTGGCCAGACCGAGGGCACAGGGACAGGCGATGACCAAAACGGTGACCAGGGCCATCAGGCCGTGGGTAAAGCCGTTTACACCGCCAAACATCCACCAAACGGCAAAAGCCGTCAACGCTATGCCCATGACCACCGGCACAAAAATACCCGCAATTTTGTCTACCAGTTTTTGCACCGGTGCCTTGCTGCCCTGGGCATTCTGTACGAGCGTGATGATCTTGGCCAGCATCGTGTCGGACCCCACGGCTTCGGCCCTGAATTGAAAACTGCCCTTTTGATTGATGGTACCGGCAAATACTTTTTCACCTTCGCTTTTTTCCACCGGAATGGATTCTCCCGTCAACATGCTTTCATCGACGAATGACGAGCCGCTGATGATCGTTCCATCCACCGCCACGATGTCGCCGGGTTTTACCAACAGGACGTCGTTGGTTTTTACTTCTTCAACAGCCACTTCTTTTACCTGCTGGTCGGCGCCTACGAGGTACACTTTCGGAGGATGCAGGTTCATGAGTTTTTTGATGGCCGCGGATGTGTTGCCCTTTGCCCGGTCTTCGAGCAACTTTCCCAACAGGATAAAGGAGATGACCACCGCGGCGGCTTCAAAGTACACGTGTCCGTGCAGCCCCCGGGCATGCCAGAACGAGGGCACCAGGGTGTTGAACACACTGAAGACATAGGCCACACCTGTACTCAGGGCCACCAGCGTATCCATATTGGCAGACCGGTGGCGGGCCTGCTTCCAGGCATTGATGTAAAAATCTTTTCCAAACCACAGCACGACCGGCGTGGACAAAACCCACATGATGTAATTGGCATAGGGCATGTCCATAAAAAACATGCCAATGACCACCACAGGCAGGGTAAGTGCAATGGCACCGATGGTGCGTTGCTTTAATTTTTGATAATGTTTTTCGTGAATTTCTTCGATCGTTTCATTTCCCTGTCCCTCATTTTCCAGCAACAAATCATAGCCCACATCCTGTACCGCCTTTCGTATCTTTTCCAGGTTGGTCACCGAAGGAATATATTCGATGGTGGCCGCCCCGTTGGCATAGTTGACCGCCCCGCTCACTACACCGGGCAACATTTTGATTGCATTTTCCACGTTCACCGCACAGGATGCACAGGACATCTGCAACACAGGGATGGTCTTTTTGACTGTAGGCACGCCATAACCAAGATCCCGGATGAGGGCCACCGCACGCCCGAGCAAGTCACCGGAACTGCCCTCAATAATGGCCCTGCGGTTGTTCAGTTCTACTTTGTGCGAGCTGACGCCCTTCAGCTCATTCAGGCCCTTATCCACGATGAGGGCACAATGTTCGCTTTCCACGCCTTCTAATGGCACTACAATGGTCGATTTGGTATGGTCCGTCATTTTTCCTTTTTATGATTTGGCAAAGCTGCGCTTTAGTCTTGTAAGATACATTTGCATCTATAAATCTCCTCTTTGAATTAATGAACAGATTTAACCCATTCAAGTTGTTTTAAAGATACTGGTTTTTTGAATAGGTGAACTTCTTATGAAAATACCCAATATTTAAATTTCTGCGTAAATCTGCGATATCTACCTGGCTACGCGGTTGACAGGTCTGCGGGAAATAAAAATCCCAAATCTCTGTTTCCCGCAGATCACGCAGAACAAAGTCCACCCCAATTGGTTCTCCCTGGCACAAAACATTCCTTCTCTAAAATAGGAAGGCTGTACGCTGAAAACGCTGACCATTGTTCTATTTAAACCTCAGCGGTTTCTGCGTAAGTGATTTTCTAAAATATAGGTCACAATTTATTTTCAGGAAAATCTGCTATCAGATCGACCATATTTCTGCGAGATCCGCGGGAAATAAAAATCCCAATCTCTGTTTCCCGCTAAATACGCAGAACAAAGTCCACCAGGATGAGTTCTCCCAAGGAAAAAAATTTTTACTCCAGAATATGTGTGCTATGGGGTGAATACGGATTAAAAAAAGTCTTCTCCACCCTCCCCCTGCAAAGCAGGGTCTCCCGCCTCCTCGACAAGCGGGAGCACAGCAGCGGGAGAGTTTCTTAAATTTCAGCGGGAAATATGGAATTCGGAGAATCTAACTGGCGTTAGACTGGTAGAATACGCAGAACAAAGTCCACCCCAATTGGTTCTCCCTGGCACAAAACATTCCTTCTCTAAAATAGGAAGGCTGTACGCTGAAAACGCTGACCATTGTTCTATTTAAACCTCAGCGGTTTCTGCGTAAGTGATTTTCTAAAATATAGGTCACAATTTATTTTCAGGAAAATCTGCTATCAGATCGACCATATTTCTGCGAGATCCGCGGGAAATAAAAATCCCAATCTCTGTTTCCCGCTAAATACGCAGAACAAAGTCCACCAGGATGAGTTCTCCCAAGGAAAAAATTTTTACTCCAGAATATGTGTGCTATGGGGTGAATACGGATTAAAAAAAGTCTTCTCCACCCTCCCCCTGCAAAGCAGGGTCTCCCGCCTCCTCGACAAGCGGGAGCACAGCAGCGGGAGAGTTTCTTAAATTTCAGCGGGAAATATGGAATTCGGAGAATCTAACTGGCGTTAGACTGGTAGAATACGCAGAACAAAGTCCACCCCAATTGGTTCTCCCTGGCACAAAACATTCCTTCTCTAAAATAGGAAGGCTGTGCGCTGAACACGCTGACTATGATTCTATTTAAACCTCAGCGGTTTCTGCGTAAGTGATTTTCTAAAATATAGTTCACAATTTAATTCCCAGGAAAATCTGCTATCAGATCGACCATATTTCTGCGAGATCCGCGGGAAATAAAAATCCCAATCTCTGTTTCCCGCTAAATACGCAGAACAAAGTCCACCAGGATGAGTTCTCCCAAGGAAAAAAATTTTTACTCCAGAATATGTGTGCTATGGGGTGAATACGGATTAAAAAAAGTCTTCTCCCTTCTCCTCCCTCCCCCTGCAAAGCAGGGTCTCCCGCCTCCTCGACAAGCGGGAGCACAGCAGCGGGAGAGTTTCTTAAATTTCAGCGGGAAATATGGAATTCGGAGAATCTAACTGGCGTTAGACAGGTAGAATACGCAGAACAAAGTCCACCCCAATTGGTTCGCCCTGGCACAAAACATTCCTTCTCTAAAATAGGAAGGCTGTGCGCTGAACACGCTGACCATTGTTCTATTTAAACCTCAGCGGTTTCTGCGTAAGTGATTTTCTAAAATATAGTTCACAATTTATTTACAGGAAAATCTGCTATCAGATCGACCATATTTCTGCGCGATCCGCGGGAAATAAAAATCTCAATCTCTGTTTCCCGCAGCCAGGTAGATCATGTGGAACATATTCCTTCTCCAGAATATGAATGTTATGTACTGAAGACGGACTGGAAAAAGCCTTCCATTTTGTCCACCCTCCCCCTGCAATGCAGGGTACTCCCGCCTCCTCGACAAGCGGGAGCACAGCAGCGGGAGAGTTTCTTATGTTCTTAAACAACACCCTCCTATCCCCTTACGTTCATTTATAAATAAACCTTATCATGTTAAAATCCCTATGCATTTTTTTCCTGGCTTTGGCGCCGTTTGCAATGAACGCTGAAACCAAGGCTTATCCCTCCGTCATCGACCAGGTTACCGTGTACCGGAATGGGGCACACATCAAGCGGATGGCCAATGTTAAACTGACGGCCGGAGAGAATGAAATCGTCATCGGGGATTTGCCGGCGGGATTTGACGAATCGAGCATCCGGGTGAATACCAAAGCCAAAACCTATCTGATCTCCATTTCTTACCGCAATAATTTCAACAGGGACTTCAGCAGCAATGCCGAGTATAAGGCTCTTACCGAGCAGATCCGAACCCTAAAAATAAAACTCGAAAATGAGGCCCTGGTGGCAGAGACCTGGAAAGAAGAAGAAAACCTGCTGCTCGCCAATAAAAAACTCAGCGGCGACAACACCACCCTCACCGCAGCCCAATTGACTGCCATCGCCGACCTATACCGCGTAAGGCTGCTTGAGATCAAACAAAAAATGCTCGACAGCCGCAGACGCAGCGAAGACATCACTAAAGACCTCAACAAGGCACAGGCACAACTCAATGAATGGACCACGGCCAACAGTCCTAAAAATACAGGTGAAGTAGTGGTGGTGCTCAATGCCACTACAGCAGGAGAAATCAGCATGGAATTGAGTTACTTCGACGGCAGGGCCTCCTGGCAGACGGGCTTCGAACTCCACCTGACCAGCCTGAGCAAGCCACTCAACCTGCTCAACAAAGGGAGCATCAACCAATACACTGGCGAAGTATGGAAAAATGTAAACGTGGTACTCACTACCGGCAACCCCTCCACCAGCTTTGAAGCGCCGGTCTTGAATCCCTGGTTTCTGTACTACTTTGAGCCCTACTACCAGACCCAAAAGGCAGACATGAACATGCAAACCCGCGCCAATGCCCGCCCCATGGACGAAGTGGCCATAGCCAGCGGAGCGCCCGCCATGGAAGCCACGGCCAGCGAAAACATCACCTTCATGGAATACAGCCTGCCCGCAAAGATGACCATTCCCTCCGACAACAAAATGCACGACGTCACCCTCAAGGACTACGAAGTGCCCGCCAAATACCACTACCTGGCCATTCCCCGCCTCGACAACAAGGTGTACCTCATCTCCGAGATCGAAGACTGGGGTCAGTACAGCCTCTCATCCGGTACCATGAAGATCTACTTTGAAGACACCTACATTGGTGACTCCTACCTCAACGCCGCCGAAGTAAGCGACACCCTGTCCCTGTCCCTCGGTCCCGACATCGCCATCGCCACCAAGCGGGAAAAACTCAAGGACTATAAAAAGACCTCCTTCCTGTCTTCCAAAAAACAGATCAGCAGCGGCTGGGAAACCTCCATCAAAAACAACAAGACCGTAGCCATCGACATCATCGTACGCGATCAGCTGCCCCTGTCCACCGACGGCTCCATGGAGATCGAAGCAGACGACCTCTCCGGCGGAAAACTCGACCCCGCCACCGGCATCGTAGAATGGAAACTTTCCCTGAAACCCGGAGAACAGGTCAAGAGGAAACTTGCCTTCACCGTAAAAGTGCCGAAGGATAAAAAGGTGAGTATTTGATCAATGCGCCTACGGCTTAGACCAATTCGGCTGCGCCTTAGGGCAATACGCTTTGCTTAGGCCAATACGCTTCGCTTATTGCAATATGCTGAATTTGTCTGCGAACATCTGCGCGATCTGCGGGAGAAAGAGAATAGGATTTTATTTCCCGCAGATCGCGCAGATTTACGCAGAAATGAAGTATTTCCAAGATTAACTCCCGGTGACCGAGCATGATGGCTGGCGCAGCCAGGAAGGCTTAAAAAAATCCGCACCCCTCGCGATTTTCACGACCTGTCTAACTGGCGCTAGCCAGGTAGATTTTCACGATTCACCGAATCACCAGACCAACTGAGCCAAATCACCCCCCAAAACCCCCCATACCCCTACCTTTACCCCATGAACATCTGGAAAAACATCATCAGAAAACCCTCCTGAGTGGTCGAGTAATGCCCCGACGCTGAGATGACCCTCATTTTTCCAACTTTAAGGCAAACTAATCATGCATACCATCATTGAACCCTTTCGGATCAAAGCCGTTGAACCCATTCATTTTACGACCAGGGAACAGCGTGAGTTACTTTTAAAAGAAGCACATTACAATACCTTTTTACTGAAGTCGGATGACGTGCTCATCGACTTACTGACGGACAGTGGCACCAGTGCCATGAGCAGCGACCAGTGGGCCGGCATCATGCGGGGCGATGAGTCCTATGCGGGCAGTCCCAGCTTTTTCCGGTTTGAGGCCGTGGTCAAGGAATTGACCGGCATGCCGTTCATCATTCCTACCCACCAGGGCAGGGCTTCGGAGAAGATCCTGTTTAGCATCACCGGGGGTAAAGGCAAGGTATTTATCAGCAATACACTTTTTGACACCACCAGGGCGAATATCGAATTCTCTGGAGCCGAAGGCATCGACCTCGTCTGCGAAGAAGGCAAACACCCCACCATACCCGCCCCGTTTAAGGGCAACATGGACGTGGAGGCCCTGGAAAGAACCATCCAGGAAAAAGGCAAGGAACACATCGCCATGGTCATCATGACCGTAACCAACAATTCCGGTGGTGGGCAACCCGTGAGCATGGGCAACATCCGGTCCGTGAAAGCCATTTGTGCGCAAAATGGTATTCCTTTTTACATCGACGCCTGCCGCTTTGCGGAGAATGCCTATTTCATCAAGATCAGAGAAGAAGAATTTGCCGATAAATCAGTAGAAAGCATAGCCCAGGAGATGTTCTCCTACGCCGACGGCTGCACCATGAGCGCCAAAAAAGATGCTTTCGCCAACATCGGCGGCTTCCTGGCCCTGCACGACAAAGACCTGGCCCAGCAATGCCGCAACCTGCTTGTCATCACCGAAGGTTTCCCCACCTACGGCGGACTGGCCGGCCGCGACCTCGAAGCCATCGCCATCGGCCTGCGCGAAGTGTTGGATGAACACTACCTGCAGTACCGCATCCGCAGCATGGAATACCTCACCGAAAAACTCATCAAAGCCGGCGTTCCCGTCATGCAACCCGCCGGCGGCCATGCCGTCTACCTCGATGCCAAACAATTCCTCGACCACATTCCGGTAGAGCAATACCCCGGTCAGGCCCTGGTCTGCGCCCTTTATATCACCGGCGGTGTACGCTGCGTGGAGATCGGTTCCCTCATGTTTGGCAAATACGACGATGCCGGCAAGTTGGTGCCCGCCACCCTGGAACTCGTGCGCCTCGCCATACCGCGGAGGGTGTACACCCAGAGCCACATCGATTACGTGGCAGAGGTCATCATTGAGGTGTATAAAAACCGCAAGGCCATTCCCGGCATAAGGATTGTGGAAGAGGCACCGTTGTTACGCCATTTCACCGCAAAAATGGAATTGATTAGATAATGGTACCGTAGACATGCGGTTTATCCGTATGTTTTAAATGGTCGTATAATGGTGCCGTTGTCATGCGGTTTATCCGCATGTTATAAATGGTCGTATAACGGTACCATTGACATACGGTTTATCCACACGTTACGACAAAACCCCCGATAAGGCATACACCATAGGTATCTTGCCCTCCAGCCCCCGGATCTGAAATTTGCCGGGGCTGACCTCTATGGTGTTGCGAAAACAATTGTAAGGGGAATAATCGTATTCTTCAAAGGCCGTGAGCCGCAGGCCTTTTTGGAGCAATGGCGTTATTACCTCTGCCAGGCCATGGTTCCAGGTGATGGAATCGATCTGCTCTTTGGCATCCGGTGCGCCATATGAGCCCGACTCCGATTCCACAATCGCAGCTGCCTTGAAGTAGGGATAAAAGATGGTCTCAAAATCATTGTCAAACATCCACACCACGGGATGAAATTCGGCAAAAACAAACTGCCCACCCGGCTTCAGAAAGTGAGCCACCACCTCCGCCCAGCGATCAATATCCGGCAACCAGCCGATGGTGCCGTAACTCGTAAACACCACGTCAAATTGTTCATCCAGGTGTTGGGGCAGGTCGTACACATCGCAGCAAATGAAGCGCGCATTTAACTCCAATTCCTCAGCCAATTCCCGCGCCTTGTCGATCGCCTTGTCTGACAGGTCCATGCCGGTCACCTCTGCCCCCATCCTGGCCATCGACAGCGTATCCATACCAAAATGACATTGCAGGTGAAGCACCGATTTGCCCTCCAGCGAGCCGAGCAGTTTCAGTTCAATGTCATTGAGTGAAGATTTGCCTTCTTTAAAACTTTGTACGTCGTAAAAGGCGGAATCCACGTGGAGTTCTGTCCTTTTGTTCCAGGAGGATTTGTTGACTTCGAGGTAGTTGGAGGGTGGGTTCATGGGGTGAAGGTAGGGAAAATGTTTTTTTTGGGCAATACGCGAGGCTTAAAGCAATACGGCTTCGCCTTAGAGCAATGCGCTTTGCTTAGTTCAATACGGCTGCGCCTTAGGCCAATGCGCTTTGCTTAGGATAACTGAGTGGTTTCGGCAAAGCCGAAAAAATTGATCGGCAGATCAATTTAACGAAGGCAGCTCGCGCTTACCGCGAGGCAACGACTGATGCTTTTCAGAGTATAGGGAAATAGGCCAATACGCTATGCTTGGACCAATAAGGCAACGGTGCAAATTTAGCTTTCGCTTCGCTCAAGCATCTACGTGGCTAACGCTAGTTAGACAGGTTTTGAATCCCTCACAAATGTTCGGGACTTCGCTTCGCTCAGCATTTTGAACATTTTGAACATTCTCATTATTGATAATCCTGAACCAATACTTCAGTAGGAATATGAAGTGTAGCACTTAATTTCCTGATCATATCCAAAGTAAGTTTTCGTTTTTTATTCAAAATCTCACTCACCCTGCTTTTAAAGCCTACAAGTTCTGCCAGGTCATTTTGATTCATGCCCATTTGTTCCATTCGAAATTTAATGGCCTCAATTGGGTCCGGCATACCGATGGGAAAATTGTCCTTTTCATAGCGGTCAATGAGGATTGACAGGATCTCCAGTTCGTCTCCCTTTGGGGTGCCCTTTTTTGCATCAAAAATCTCCTCTAGTCTGCTGAGTGATTTTTGATAGTCGTCTTCGTTTTTTATAGGTGCTATGTTCATTTTCAAATGGTATTTGCGTCAATTTTATCATAGGCAGCGTGGGTTCCAATAAATCTTATCCAACATAGCTGGTATTCAAAATTGAATTTTACAATTAATCGGTAATTGTTGCCCTTAATGTTATAAACGATTCGATTGTTTTTCAAAATACTCGCTGCCGGATATTCGCTTTTTAAATCATTTATGTTCTTCCATTCAGATTTCTCTGTTTCATTGAACCATGACTTTAATTGCTGCTCACAGTCAGGGTGTTTCATCCATAAATCTCGTAATGTTCGTTTTGCAATTACTCTCACGTTTAAGTAATTACCCACAAAGATATAAAATAGTTCCCATAATGGTAACTATTTTGATTTTTATCACAAATCTTTTTTTTAGCTCACAACCAAGTAACTTCAACTCAATGTCATTGAGCGAAGATTTTCCTTCTTTAAAATTGTGAATGGTATTGACATAGCGCATTCATAGATCATCACTTGTTGTCAGACCATCATTTTTAATCGTACCATTCAAATAAATATCTTTCATCATAATCGATTTCAAAATTTTGCAGCAATGATAAGTATTCATCTTTGAACGATTGTTTTTTGTGGTGTTCTGGTTGATTCAGAATGTATTTTACTACCACATCAATTTGAGATTTGGAATAGGTAAAAGCACCAAAACCATCCTGCCACAAAAATTTTCCTGGAATGTATTTTTTTTCGTTGAGCCATTTTGAAGAACCGGATTTCACCTGTTCCATTAGTTTAGACGGAGCAAGGGTTGGGTGCATGCCCACCAGTATATGGGTGTGATCCGGATTACAATAAATGGCGTAGGTTTTGCAATTGTGGTTGGTAATTATACCACACATGACCTTTTCCAATTCATCCCTGAATTTTTCTTTGATTACATTTTCGAAGCCTTTTACCGAAAATACGAATTGAACGTACAATTGGGTGTATGTATTTGCCATAGTATTAAAATATCAGGGCTACGCCCCTTTTAATTATTCGGGTTTATCATTGCTACGAAGATATTAGGGCTACGCCCCTTCTTCTGCTATAATACAGGGCCAAGCCCGGCTATTTTGCTAGAACGTATTAGATACACAAATTGTTAGGGTCATAGCCTTGAAATTTTGAGGTCCTCGTCTAAATTTTGATGTCAGGGCTACGCCCCTTGTTTTGATTCTATTATTCCCTGCTACGAAGATGTTAGGGCTACGCCCCTTGTTTTCAACATAAGATTAAAATTGCATGGTAATCCTTTTCCGATTCAATTTGCAGGTCGTAGCCCTGCTATCTTGGCAGAATGGTATCCGAAGATCCCTCCTAAGGGGCGTAGCCCCGCAATCTTCGTAGATCATCAATCCCATAAATTTCACAGGGGCGTAGCCCTGTAATCTTATATCCCACGCCTCAATTTTGATGTCAGGGCTACGCCCCTCGTATTCACCCCTTATTTCCATGCTACGAAGATGTTAGGGCTACGCCCCTTGTTTTTTTCTATCATCTTGATTGGACGGTGCCACGACTACTATTTTTATGTTGGGCAACAACCGGAAATCTTCATAGATTGTTATCCGAACACCTTTCCAAAGGGGCGTAGCCCCGCAATCTTCGTAGATCATCAATCCCATAAATTTCACAGGGGCGTAGCCCTGCAATCTTTTTCCCACGCCTCAATTTTGATGTCAGGGCTACGCCCCTCTTGATGATTCTATTAATTCCTTGCTACGAAGATGTTAGGGCTACGCCCCTTGTTCTTTTATGTCATCTTGTTTGGACTGTGCCACGACTACTATTCTTATGATGGGCAACAACCGGAAATCTTCATAGATTGTTATCCGAACACCTTTCCAAAGGGGCGTAGCCCCGCAATCTTCGTAGAACGATTGCATTTCAAAAATTGTTAGGGGCGTAGCCCTGCAATCTTCGTAGAACATCAATCCCACATATTATGTAGGGGCGTAGCCCTGTAATCTTCGTAGGGCATAATTCATACACGTTTCATAGGGGCGTAGCCCTGTAATCTTCGTAGAGTATCGTCCCCATACATTTAGTTGGGGCGTAGCCCTGTAATCTTATATCCCTATTCCTAATCTTGATGTCAGGGCTACGCCCCTTTTAATGTTCCGGTTTATTCTTACTACGAAGATGTTAGGGCTACGCCCCTTCCTTTTTTTCCTCATAACATTAAAATTAGATGGTAATCCTTCTCCGATTCTATTTGCAGGGCAGGGCCTACTATCGTGGTAGAATGGTATCCTAAGACCTCTCCCAAGGGGCGCAGCCCCGCAATCTTAGTAGAACGATTGTAATTAAATATTGCCAGGGGCGTAGCCCTGCAATCTTCGTAGAACATCAATCCCACATATTATGTAGGGGCGTAGCCCTGTAATCTTAGTAGGGCATAATTCATACACGTTTCATAGGGGCGTAGCCCTGTAATCTTGAATCCCTCCTCCCAATTTTGATGTCAGGGCTACGCCCCTTTTAATTATTTGGTTTTTCCATGCTACGAAGATGTTAGGGCTACGCCCCTTGCTTTTCTGTCATCTTGAATGAACGGTGCCACGACTAATATTTTTATACTGGGCTACGCCCCTTGTCATCATCCCTGATTATTTTTAAAATTTTCTGCCTGTTCAAAAATTTCAACATACACTTCGTCTCGTTCTACGGGGGGATAACCAAACTCATCCAGTAAGAGAATGAGGCCTACTTTTAAGGAAGATTTTATATCGTCGCGTTTGTTCCAGTCGGGGAATTTGGCTTGGCCATCCACTAAGTCTTTAACGGCTTTTGCCAGTTCTATCATTTCGTCTTCAGGATATTTGAAGTCATACTTTATGCACAGTTGTTTCAGAATGTCGTAAAAGGCTTTTTCCTCAAAGTCAATGCCCAGGGCATCCCCGGCAGAAAATTCTTTATGAACTTCCCAAATTAAATCGGTTAAGGCGTTTGCCATTTCTTCATAGACTTCGCTTCTCAGAATGTCATTTGCATCGCGGTTGTTGTAGCGTTCAACTAAGGCTTGCATTTTTTTCGAGAAATCAATGCCTTTTACCCGGTTCACTTTTCTGATTTCTGCAATCACTTTTGCCAATAACTGCTGAAGTAATTTGATTTTTGTATTCGGCAATTTAATTTTATCAATCTTGGCTAAGTAGTCTTCATCAAAAAGGTCTTGTTCGGCTTCTGCTTCATCGCCGAGTTTTAAAATTTCTTCTACACCGTCACTTTGCAAGGCCTCTTTTATTAATTCCCTCACTTTGGCGTTCATCTGCGCTGTGTCGGGGGCATTGCCTTTGGTGAGTTTGAAAATAATGGAACGTACTGCCAGATAAAAATGGGTGTAATCTCTTTCTAACTGCGTCAATTGCTCGCTGCCTGAACAAATATCATAAGCGGCTTTCAATCGCTTCACCAAACCCATAAAGCGGGTTTCAAATTCTTTGGTTTTTTGCACATACTCAGCGGCCATATTTAAGGTATTTAACTGTTGCATGGTCGAACCGTTGAAATATAGCGCATTGTCAAATGTGTGAAACAGTTTGGCCAGCAGATCCAAATGATTTCTTACAATGACGACGGATTGTGCAATGTCCTCAAAATTGTCTTTGTCGCCCTCGCTGTATTGCTTCAACGCCAAATTCATCTGGTTCTTAATGCCGATATAATCCACCACCAAACCTTTGTTCTTTCCTTCAAACTTGCGGTTTACGCGGGAAATGGTTTGGATAAGATTGTGTCGCTGAATGGGTTTGTCGATGTAAATGCTATCCAGAAACGGTACATCAAAACCGGTAAGCCACATATCTACTACGATCGCGATTTTGAAGTTCGATTTCTCGTTTTTGAATTGGCGGTCCAGTTCTTTGCGGTAATCTTTTGTGCCCAATAAATCGTAAAGGTCCTGGGCATCGTCCTGACCTCTTGTGGCAATGAGTTTGATGCGCTCAATCGGTTTCAGTTCCCGTTTGTCCTTTTCGGTAAGTTCTGCCCCCTCTTCGGCTGCCCGAATTTCGTTCCATTCAGGTTTCAGGGCAATGATGTTTTTATACAACTCGAAAGCGATTTCACGGGTGCAGCACACAAACATGGCCTTGCCTTTTACGGTGGAACCTTCCGATACTCTTGTCTCATAGTGATTTACAAAATCTTCTGCAACGGCTCGTAAACGATCAGGGTCACCAATGATGGCATACATCTGTGCCATTTCTTTTTTGCTCTGATCGATCTGATTTTCATTGCTGCCTATCTCAGCACACCTGGCGTAATAATCTTCAATTTCCTTGAGTTTGGCATTATTCAGCAACACTTTGGCGGCTCTGCCTTCATAAACAATCCTTACGGTGATCTCATCCTTCACCGATTCGATCATGGTGTAGGCATCTACTACTTTTCCAAACACATCCAGTGTGGCATCGATGGGCGTTCCCGTAAAGCCCACAAAAGTGGCGTTGGGTAAGGAATCGTGCAAGTATTTGGCAAAGCCATAAGTTTTGGTCACGCCTTTACTGGTTATTTTCACTTTTTGGTCGAGGTTTACCTGACTGCGGTGTGCTTCATCCGATATACAAATGACATTGGTTCTGTCTGTAAGCAGTTCGGTATCTTCCGTAAATTTGTGAATGGTGGTTAAAAATACGCCTCCGCTTTGTCTGCCTTGCAGCAATTCTCGCAGATTGGCTCTGCTCTCCACACTTACCACCGTATTGTCTCCTATGAAATTTTTGGCATTGGTAAACTGGCCCGATAGTTGATCGTCCAAATCGGTGCGGTCTGTAATCAATACGATGGTTGGGCTTTCAAAATATTCGCTTTTCATCAAAAGCCTGGTGAGGTAAAGCATGGTAAAACTCTTGCCGCAGCCAGTGGCACCAAAGTAGGTTCCGCCTTTTCCGTTTCCTTCTGGCTTCTGTGCCAGCTTGATGTTGTCATACAAGGCGCGTGCCGCATAATATTGGGGATAGCGACATACAATTTTTTCGTTTTTCTTTGAACTGTCGGGAATGTAAATGAAGTTGCGAATTATATCCAGCAACCGATATTTATGAAACATGCCCTGAATGAGTGTAAACATGCTGTCTATTCCGTCCACCTCCTTTGCCAGACCTGCGATCCTGCGCCATGCATAAAAAAATTCATAAGGCGCAAAAAAAGAACCTGCCTTGTTGTTTATGCCATCGCTGATCACGCAAAAGGCATTGTATTTAAAAAGCTCGGGTATATCCCTGCGGTAACGCACCGTTAATTGTTTAAAGGCATCAAAAATAGTAGCTTCTTCCCGTATCGCACTTTTAAATTCAAATACCACCAAGGGCAGACCATTGATATACACAATGCCGTCCGGTATGCGTTTTTCTGTACCGTAAATTTCCAATTGATTGACAAACTTATAAATGTTGGTGGCCGGCAAATAGTGTGCTGCAGCCTCAGCAGCCACATCAAACAATAACTCTTCTTCGGCCTGGCGGTGTTTGTTTAATGCCCTGTAATCAACCAACTGAATGTAAATGTCTTTCTGGTTGCGGTCTTCTCTTTTGAGGATAAAACCGTCTGAAAGCATTTTGAGAAAGGTCTTGTTGCTTTCGTAAAGGTCGGAAGCCGGCAGTGATTTGAGTTGAAGAATGATGGATTTAGTTTCGTTTATGGTTATTCCTTGAGCAGCGTATCGTTTTAATAAAAAGTTTTGCAAATCTTCCTCGATCAAAACTTCGTCGGGCTTACGGGGTATGGTAATGCCTAAGTGGTGAGGAAATCCTTCCTGGCTCAGTAATTCTGTAAATGCCTTTTCTAATTTTTCCTCTGTAAACTTCATTTTAATGGTAAATGATTAATGCTTAATGGTTAATGGTTAATGATAAAGGATTAATGGTTAATGATTAAGGGGTGATGTTGGCTTTTGTTGATTTGATGATGGCTGTAATCAACTTTATGATTTCTATGGCATCGGCGTTATGGCTTTCAAATTGATCTGTGGTCAAATAATCGGTTTCTTTCAGAAGTTCGAGCCAATAAATGGTTTCGTTGATTTCTTTTTGGGCTATGCCCATTTTGTGCTTAAAGTCGTTTTTTGTTTCTGCATGTTCTGCTTCCCTGACCATAGCTCCTACACTTGTACCGCTTCGCAATAGCTGTTTAGAAAGAACAAATTCTTTTTTCTGGGCACTTAAATACTGACAGAGTTTAACTACCCTCACCGCAAACGCAAAACTCTTATTTTTTACCACATTTTCTTTCATATCATTAACCATTAATAAATAACAATTAATCACTATTGCGCAGTTTTTTAATGTCGTTTTCAAGCTCGTTTAGACTTTCGGCTTTTTCAATATTCTTCTGTGTTTGCTTATATTTCTCAAATTCGGTTCCCGATTTTTCCAATGCTTGTTCGTGGCTGATTTGTCCCGCGTGCGAAAGTAGTTCTCTGCCGTTGAGCTGTAAAATGCTGTCTAGTCGTTGGATCCAGTCTTTCATGTACATGGGGGTGCGTTGCTGTGCCATGGTTTCGGCAAACGCCAGGTACTGTTCCACCAATAAACCGAGTAGTTTTATTTCCTCTTCGTTCAGGTAATTTTTTGCGATGCTGACTTCTGATTTTTTAATGGAAACAGCACCCTTTTTATCGAAGGATTGCATTCCCATTAAAGGAAGTGTCCCATCTACCCTGCGATATATCAGCTCGGCAGCCGTTTGCTCGCTGATGGCCCATAAAAGTTTGTTTTGTACCACTTTGAAAAACGCAATTGTCTTTTCGTCCCGGGGGTCATAATCAATACTGGTGGTATAGATGTCTTTGATTTTCTGATAGAAAAACCTTTCTGACAGGCGAATTTCCCGAATGCGTTCCTGCAATTCGGTAAAATAGTTCATCGAACTGCCCGATTTAAACCGGTCATCATTCAGCGCAAAACCCTTGACAATGTATTCCTTCAACCGCTGGGTAGCCCAAATACGGAACCGGGTGCCTTGGGGTGATTTGACCCGATACCCAACCGAAATAATGACATCAAGGTTAAAGTAATCAAGTTCCCTTTCTACTTCACGGCTGCCTTCCATTTGAACTGTTCGGAATTTCCGAACAGTTGCTCCCTCTTCCAATTCTCCTTCCTCAAATACATTCTTAATGTGTTCACTTACAGTAGCTTTTGATTTTTGAAACAACACACAAAGCTGTGCCTGTGTAAGCCAAACGGTTTCATCTTCCAGCCGAACATCAATTTTGATGTTGCCTTCTGTGTTTTGATATATGATAATTTCGCTCATACAATATTCCATTTTTCAGTAGTAAATAAAGCTTTTGATGCACCTGCTAGTTTATAGTTTGGCAATTGCTTTCTCAGATGTCTTCTGAAAAAAACTTCTACCAAATTTAACTAATTTTCAAATCCCATTGCATCTGTGTGTTGTTTACTATAAATGATGCAATATCTGGTCTATGTTTATTTACCACTTCATTTAAAATGTCATTTGAAAGCGATGAAACCCAAAATAATGCATCATCCGGTGGAGTAAGGCCTGCATCCAGATAATCGATATAATCACTAGATCTCAAAAAATCTTCCCTGGCATTAGCCAATAATGCAAAATATCGGATAAAATAATGCGTAAGCACAAATTCAAACTGATCCAATTCCCTTGATACCGCTGGTTGCTCCAATTCTCTAAAGGAAATAATTGTTTTAAAGTGGTTAAAATGAGTATATCTGTTCCCGGCATTTTTCCTCAAGTAAGTATATTTTATTTTAGATTCAAGCAAATCTAAAAGTTCATTGTGAAAGGACGTTCTTAAATACTTGTCAATTTTTTCATATGAAGCCATTTTATGGCCTCTTTTATTCAATACCCAGTTATTTAACTCATCAATTGTCCATGGCCAATCTTCAATTTTACGATCTCTATAATATTCAGCTTCCTCTTTCATACATAAAAAGATGGAGATTAAGGTCATATCCTCATATTTTCGTAGTAAAGTATAGGAGTCACTTATGTTGCCAATTTTGATGATCCTGCTTATAGACTCTAATTGTAATGCCAGGTAGTTGGTAATATCTGCGTGAATATTTAGGAATCCATTAATACCATTGGGTTTAGTTCCAAAAAGTGAGTATCCTAAAAATTCATGAAACCCTCTAATTTTCTCAATGCTCCCAAAAAAAGAGTGTCCCTCAATATTTAAATTTTCATAATTATACATGTCTCAACTATTCCACAGTCGCCAACTTAGAAAGAAGTAAATCTTTTAGTTCCATTAGCTTTATGTTTTCGTTATTCTTATTTTCGATTTCTATCATTATTGAATTAGCAACTTTATCAAATTTCATTTGCAAATCACTTGGGGGTAATAATGCATCTTGGAAATATAAATCACCAGTAGTAATCATGGATTGAGCAGAACCGCTATCTAGTGATTTCAAATCTGAATTTCTTAAATAGTAGTAGAGATACATTTTTGAAACAGTGGGCTTATCAACTTCAACCACTATGCTGAGATTCGTTATATAGGCATATCTCGGGGATAATCGAACTTCTCCAGTTCCACTAACACCTCTACATAAAACTAAAATCTGTGGTTCTTTATACATATATTCAGAATAATATCCACGAACGCCGTAACCAGAAAATACAGGATAACCTTTTTCTAAGAACAACTCTGAGTCAAGCATTTTACCATACTTCATCTTAGTGAATTTGTCCATCTTCTCAATTCTCCAACCATCAGGCAAATTCTCCAAATCAATCCCCTCCACAAACCACTCCCTATAAATCGCCTGTGCTGTCTCTTCCAGTTTTTGTATCAGTTGTTGGTTTTGGGCTATTCGGTCTTGGATGACGTTGTACTCTTTTACGATCTCACGTTGTTTGTCAGGATGTGGAACGGGTAGTAGGGTATTTTTCATCTCTTCCCAATCAAATATTTCTCTTGCACTTCCATGGCTTTTAAATCTTGCATAACGGTCAAATTCAGGTCTGCAAAACCACATCATCAAATATTCAGGGTCAAGTTCATTGCTGTCTTTTACTTCAAATGGAATATAAGCCTGTGATATTAATGCCTTTTCAAATTCTTGGAATAAAGCTATGGTAATTTTATCTCCGTTTCTTGATGTTACAGGACCATATGCAAATTGGTTTTTCTCAATAATTCTGTATGTTGACATATCCGTTCCAATGGTGTTGGCAATAGATGTGATAAACTTTTTCTGAATACTTAAACCAATCAAAGGCAAATCGCCTAAGTCACTGTTTCGCCCAACTACAGGTTGAATGTATTTGCCTAACGGTTTATAATTTGATTTCATAACCCAGTTCCTTAAATACGGTTAGTAAATCGTTTTTGGATGTTGCTTCTGATCTTAGCAGTTCTGTAAATTCACTCTGTAGGGTTTTCATTTTTTCATCAAAATCGATGTTCTCGTCGCGATTTACAAACTCAATATATTTGCTCGGCACCAGTGAAAAATCCTTTTTGGCCACCTCATCAAAAGAAGCGGAATAACAAAACTCTGGAATGTCTTTGTAATGGTTAGTGGTTAATGATAAATGGTTAATGTCTTTTCCCTTACCCTCATTAACCATTATCAATTTATCATTAATCATTAAAGCTGTTTGCCAAGTATGGTAGGTACTTACCACTTTTTGTATATCCTCATCCGAAAATTGAGTGTATTTTTTTTCAAAGGGCTCTCCCATCTGGCGCAAGTCCATGAATAGGATTTCCTTTTCTCTTTCACGGTAATTGCGTGATTCGTTACCAATTTTTTTGCTCTGTGCTTTCTTGTTTTTATTTAAAATCCACAGCGTAACACTAATGTCAGTGGTATAAAACAAATTGCGTGGCAACACCAAAATGGCTTCCACCAAATTATTTTCAATCAGCTTTCTGCGAATTTTGTATTCTTCTCCGCCACCACTCAATGCACCGTTGGCCAAAATAAATCCTGCCACACCATTGTCGCTGAGTTTGCTCACCATATTTAAGATCCAGCCGTAATTGGCGTTGCTTTTGGGTGGTACATCGTATCCTCTCCAGCGTGGGTCGTCGATCAATTCGTTGTCGGCCCTCCAGTCTTTTTGGTTAAACGGTGGGTTAGCCATGATGTAATCGGCTTTCAGGTCTTTGTGTTGGTCGTCTGCAAAGGTATTTGCCGCTTTTTCACCCAAGTTGCCACTGATGCCCCTTATGGCCAGATTCATCTTTGCCAGTTTATAGGTGGTGTTGGTATATTCCTGCCCATAAATGGAAATTTCCTTCTTATTGCCGTGGTGTGCTTCAATAAACTTGATGCTCTGCACAAACATACCACCCGAGCCACAGGCAGGGTCATATATGATGCCCTTATACGGTTCAATCATTTCAGCAATCAGGTTTACAATACTTTTGGGCGTATAAAATTCGCCTTTGCCTTTTCCTTCTGCCAAGGCAAATTTGGATAGGAAGTACTCATACACTTTGCCCACCACATCTTGTTTGGGGTCTTTGGTGGTGTCAATGTCGTTGATGGTGTCCAGCAGTGAAGCCAGTTTGGTAACATCCAGGCCAAGTCGGGAAAAGTAGTTGTCGGGCAATGCCCCTTTTAAGGCCTTATTATTTTTTCAATGGTGTGCAGGGCTGTGTCAATGAGCAGGGCGATGTCGTTTTGCTTCGATTTTTTAATCAGGTAGCTCCACCGGCTGTTTTCTTCCAGAAAGAATACATTGTTCATGTTATAGAAGTCGGCCATCTCGATGTACTTCTCTTTGCCCTCTGCAATCAGTTTGGCACGATGATCTTCAAACTTATCACTGGCAAACTTCAAAAATATCAATCCCAATACAACGTGTTTGTACTCCGCAGGCTCCACACTGCCCCTCAGTTTGTTGGCTGCATCCCAGAGGGAGACTTCGATGGGTTTTTGTTTTTCTTCTTTTTTTTGTTTTGCCATATTGTGGTCCTGGTACTTATTGAATTATTTATGAGGGCTAAGTTAGGTAATTATTGCGTGATGACATAGTTGATGTTTTGATATGTAATAAGCCTTAAAGTGACCATTTTACTATATGGGCGGTAGGCAATGAAATTCCGCTATGTATTGAGAGGGCTTTTAGAAGGGCGATTGTAGATGAGCTCCGTTTTGGTGGCAGATCAAATTGGTGTTCAATTTAAACATCAATTGTATGGGGATTTATTAGAGAATTTTGCTGGCTTGCCGTCGTCGTCGTTTTCGGGCATTGTGTTCAGGCGGGTTTCGGAATAAAAAGTTCAATTTATTACTAAAGTTAATTACCCAAATTTAGCATGTATTTTATACACTACATTTTAACGCTTTAATAATTTTCTTTTGAATTGTAGACTGTGTTACAACTTTTTGATATTTGGCTTTGGTTTCGGCATGTTGCAAATTGACCTTATATATAGATTGTAAATGTGCCAAAATTTCTGTTGTTGACAAATTGAGCTTTTCACATCTATATTTCATTAACGACAATAAACACATAGAAAGGTAGCACAATTTAACATGAGCATTAATTCTTTCTGGCACCCATAATCTTACTGGATGCAACATGACGTCTCCTTTCATAGTTCTAAAACTTCTTTCGACAATTTCTTTGTCAAAATACTTTTTTACAACTTCATCGATTTTCAACTTTGTATTATGAAAAATTAGAGAATATCCCACATACTTCACTTCAGTGTCTGTTGCATCATCTAAAAGCATTTTGTCTTTTTTCATTACCTCGAATTTTGGGTTGTAAATTATAATCAGTTTACCTGATAAGTATTTTTGCTCTGTGGCATATACAACTGTTTCTTTTAATGCAACCAAATTCTTTTTTGTATAAATAACATCCCTGTCTATATGGGATAAAATATTGTTCTTGACGCCAATGCTTTGTTTCATACCTACAATCAGTTCCATTTTTAGATTTTGCATAGCAACGATATTTGCTTCACTGTAAAATCCTCTATCCAAAACCATTGATTTCAAGCCCCTTACGGCTATTGTGATAAGCAAATCTTCCAATATTTTAATATTAGATATGTTGCCTTTATATGTTTTATGTAAAACAGGAAATCCATTATTAAAGCTTACTGCCAGGCCAATTTGAATCAATTTTGATACCCTTCCATCTTTGCCTTTTCGCAATGAAGTGTTGTCATGTTTTCCATTATAATATGTATCTGTAACATCAAGTACATATGTATTTGTGTCAATTGGACACAAGTTTTTCCAAACTTCAAAAATTTCTTCTTCAATAAAATTAAAATCCAATTTTTCTAAATAGTCAAGTGCTCGATATAGCATGTCAGTTGACAATTCTTCTAGATTTAATTCCTCTTTTATTGAGGATTTTTCAATCCAGGAAGAAATTTTTTTAACACTTGCTTTACACAAAAGATGGCCTACAACTAGTGAAAGGATGGATTTATAATGCTGGCCCAAAATCTCATGAAGATTAAGTTGGTTAGCTAGCTGTAATAAAATTGAAACATCTGCATATTGCTTGACATTTACAACATCGACTTTGCCAATGTCAACTTTTTGAACAGGAACACCATTTTCCTCTTTTCCTATGTACTCAAGGACTCTCTGTTTTACTTTGCCATTTTCCCTGTATGTTTCTACTTTAACAAGGTAAGTGGAATCTTTTCTAGTTATTTTGCGAATAAATGCCATTGTAGTGTTCATTATATACACTACAAAGATAAAAACACATTTTAAATAATTCTAATAATTCCTTAATTTATTGGGGTTTCTGGCCTTAAATTTATGTAGTGTATAAAATAGGCCCTAAATTTGGGTAATTAGAAGTTTTAAGTTTGTGCGGCAAAACGTCTGACACAAAACCCGTGCTAGCCCTCATTTTTCTGTCCAATTTATTGATTATTCAGTTCGTCAAATTTCGCTTTCATTGTCGGGTTTCCGTGGGTCAATTTCTTAATGGTTAAATCTTCGGCTTTTTGATTTGCAAGGCGAAGATTATTGTCAGAGGATAATAATGCATCTTTTGTTTTTTGCAAATGGTCAATAGTTTTATCTATTTCTTCAATGGCAGTTTGAAATTTTCGACTGGCCAATTCGTAATTTCTTGCAAACCCTTCTTTGAATGTGTTTATTTTCTCCTCAAAATTGGTGATGTCCACATTCTGATTTCTCACTAATGCAAGTTCCGCTTTATATTGTAGCGAGTTCATAGCTGCATTACGGAGTAGTGTAATAATTGGAATAAAAAATTGAGGTCGAACAACATACATTTTAGAATATTTATGCGAAATGTCAACAATTCCAGAATTATAATACTCACTGTCAGCTTCTAGAAGAGAAACAAGAACTGCATATTCACATTTTTTTTCGATTCTATCTCTGTCAAGTTCTTTTAAAAAATCTTCGTTCTTTTTCTTTGTTGATGTTTCGTCCCCTTCGTTTTTCATTTCAAACATTATTGAAATAATTTCATTTCCTGCGTTGTCATTTTCTCTATATATAAAATCACCTTTACTTCCTGTCTTTGAATCGTTGTCTTTTTCAAAATAAGCTTTTTGAAAAGCAGTCGCACGAAGTTTATTGAATTCTGTTTCACAATGTTGTTCAAGCGTTTCACCTATCATTTTTGTAGATAGTTTTAACTTCATATCCTTTCTAAGTGCAATTTCTTCGTCTTTATGCTTGATAATTGCATCCTTCTCTTTCAATTCTGACAGATATTGTTCGGTTAAAGATTTTTTAAGTAGTTCCTTTTCTGTTTCTTTCATTTTTACAGAATTTGCCAACTCGTCTCGTTCCTTTTCAATTATTTTTGTAGCTTCATTTACAGCTAATTTTTTCTCAACTTCTGCATTGTCAATTTTGGCTTTAAGTTGCAACAGTTCATTATCCTTTTGAGATAATTTCTGCGACAACTCAATTTCCTTATTGGATTTGAGGACTGCTAATTCCTGATCTTTTTGTGCCAATTGTGCTTGCATAGCATTTTTGATATTTGCTTCTGCTAGTTTTACTGCACTTTCCTTGTCTTTTTCTGCTAATGCAAGTCGATTGAGGATTTCTTCTTCAAACTGGTGGTCACGAACTTGTTTAAGAATGTCAGCAAAACCAGCTTCGTCTACTTTAAATGCTTTCTTGCAATGGGGGCAAATTATTTCGTTCATTTCTTATATTTTAATTGTGTCTTGTCGTTTTAAAATGAGTGCTAAAGGTTCGGGGGTTTGCGATGGCGTGGAATTTTAACACTAAACTTTGTTCGGAGAACTGAATTTCCACCTTGCACTAAATTGTCTGCAAAGTGCGGAACCCCCGCCATCGCAAACCCCTTGTTGAACTAAACCTCCGGTAGCTTTTGGTAAAGTATTTGCACTTGATCAATTTTTAATCAAATTAAATATTTTATTATGTCAACAAAAAAAAACATCCCGACCTTTTAGGTCAGCACACCCTTGTTAGCCAAGCTAAATGTAAAGTTAGCGGATTTGCTGCGCAATTGGAAAAGTTTGAGAAAAAACTTTCAGTACTTGGCAGGAGCAAATCGACCTTCAGTAATTATTCCCGTCATCTTGCAAAAATGGCCTTGCATTTTAACTGCTTGCCGACTGAACTGGATGAAGATCAAGTCGCCGACTACCTGCATTTTCTAAAACAAGAACACAATACACCTTCGGATTCGTATTTTAAACATACTGTGTTCGGCCTCAGAATGCTCTGTAAAACAGAAGGTATCAAACCTCATGATCTAGGTCTTCCAAGTATTAAAGGTCCCAATAAACTGCCTGTTGTTCTTTCTAAAGATGAAATGTGGCGTCTGCTGCATGCTCCCGATTTACTTAAACATAAAATTCTCATTGGACTTCTCTACGGTTGTGGGTTGCGCTGCCTGGAGGCACGCAGTGTACGTTTACAAGATCTTGATTTTGACCGGAAAGTTCTACATGTAGGCCAGGGTAAGGGGAAAAAAAGACCGCTATGTTCCTTTGAGTGATCATCTAATCCGGGGACTTCGCCAATATATCGAGGCAGAAAGTCCCGACGATTGGCTGTTTAACGGCCAACCTCAGGAGAATCGAAAAGGAGGAGACTTTGATAGTCGTTACTCACAAAAAGGTGTACAGTGGGCTGTCAAAGCAGCGTCAAAAAAAGCAGGTGTTATCAAGAATGTCAACGTTCATACTCTAAGACATTCCTTTGCTACACACCTTCTCGAAGACGGTATGGATATCATGACCCTTAAGGAATTATTAGGTCATGAAAGCATTGAGACCACTTTAGTGTATCTCCATATTGCACAGAGTGGTCGCTGCAAGCCCTTTAGTCCACTTGACACCCTATTTGCATCATGCAGGCCAAATACGAAATAGCTCATTTACTTGAGCGGTCTTGGCGCAGTATAGAAACATTGGGTTTTAACAGTTGGCAAGTACGAACACTTCGGGCAATCAAAGATTGTCGTACAATGGCGCTCGGGGGACATGTCGATGAATGTGATGGTTGTGGTCATGTGAAAATCAGTTACAATAGCTGCCGTAATCGTCATTGTCCAAAGTGTCAGGGTCATAAAAAAGTACAGTGGGTCGAAGCCAGAACATCGGAACTTCTCCCAGTGCCTTATTTTCACGTAGTCTTCACCTTGCCGGATGAGTTAAATACTCTTGCTTTGCATCAACCGAAGATTGTCTATGATGCTCTATTCAAATCTGCCTGGCAAACCATAGAAGCATTCACTGGCAAGAATAACAAGCCTGGAATGATCTCGATTTTACATACGTGGGGACAAAACCTAAGTTTACACCCACATATACACTGTATTATACCTGGTGGCTTTGTTGCTCCAAATGATGTCTGGAAGTTATCCAAAAACCAAGGCAAATTTCTTTTTCCCGTCAAGGCAATGAGTCGTGTGTACCGGGCCAAGTATGTTGCACTTTTGAGAGCTTCCGTCCTTGAACTACCTCATACGATATATGACTCACTATTCAAAAAAAGAGTGGGTCGTATATGCCAAAAGGCCATTTGGAACACCAGCATCTGTGGTCGAATATCTTGGCAGATACACCAATAAGATAGCAATCTCGAACCACCGGATCATATCCATGGATGACCTCACAATTACCATATCATACAAAGACTATCGGGCAGAGGGTCAAAAGAAAACGATGATACTCAGCCATGGAGAGTTCATACGTCGTTTTGCCTTGCATATTTTGCCCAAGCGATTTGTGAGAATAAGGCACTTTGGCATCCTAAGTTCTACCTGGAAGCGAAAAAAGCTTTCCAATTTAAAATCAAAACTTACTGGTTATATTCAGCCAAATCTGGTCGCTTTAAACAGCCGATCTCAATTTAAGACATGTCCATGTTGCAAAACGGGCCAGATGATAACACTATTTACCTTTGGCAGGCGCGGTCCCCCAAATGAATTCTGTAAGGCAGCTCATGAAAAACATACCTCCCTAAAAACCATATGATTTTGGGTAAGGGAGCTTATGCTCAAAAATTAGTAAAATTTGTCGAAATGATAACATAAGAGGTGAAATCTCAAAAAAAATCTACAATTTAACTTTTAATATTTACTGCTAAGCTTCAGCTGAAGCTAATAAATCCGACCATATCTCCATAATTGTGTCGTCCTGGAGTAAATCCAAATTCTGCTTTTCAAATCTGGCCCCGCTACCGAAGATTCCGTTCAACAGGGTTTTCATTGCTTGTGCTTCGCACACAACGAAAACTTAGTTGTTATCGGCTGCCCTTCTGTCTGTCCATTGTTCAGTTAATTTAATTGTCATACGGCAACAGCTTCCAATTTTTCTCGCAAGTCTTCAATAGTTGTCCATTCAGCACAATTGTCTGGAATTGCTGCATTGTGATTGATAAGTGCTTGAATTAATGTTTCAACTATTGCAAATTTTGCTGGCTGCTCTGCAATTGTCCTTAATGCATTGTAAGGTTTCTCGGTTGCGATTACTTCACCAAAATATGCTTGCTCAAAGTTTGGAAGTGATGCCAAAAGTCGTGTTTGTGTCCCTGCTGGTTTAGCAGCAATAGCAGCAAGTATGTTTGGATTGTTGCCCCAAGCAGGATTTGCCATTGCACCGTTTGCAGTTAATGGAGTGTCGCTGTCGTGAAGAACAGAATAACTTGAACCAAAGTGATTAAGTATTTTGACTAAAGAAACTATGGTTGCTTTACCTCTTGCACGAATAATGTGAATGTCTTTGTATGCTTCAGGGTTACTTGCTTTAATGTAATTGAATGCTGTGTATTCTGTGTCGCCTTCGACAACAATCACCTTACCACCAAAGAAAAATTCTGCAACGTAAGGGTCGCATATATTAAGGAGTTTTAAGTTTCTCTTATCATCATCGCTAAGTTGTGCAGTTTCGGGACGGAAAACTGTTGTGCCTTGAATTGCACCATCAGCGTTTTTTTCAACTTTTACAATAGTTGTATTATCCCTTGAAAAATCAATGAAGATTGGTGAATGTGTGGTAACCATTACTTGCCAATTACCTGAATTTGGCAAATCGTACAAGACGCTGCAAGCGTCTCGTATTGCATTTGGATGTAAACAAATTTCAGGTTCGTCAATTAGAAGCAAGTGAGGTCTAACAGTCGCTTCATCTCTTCCCTTTTGATTGTTTTCTGAAATAAATTTTAAGGCAGTCCAAAGCAAGGTTCGTCTTGCACCGCTTCCTTGTCTTTCTACTGTGCTTAAATATCCGTCAACTGGTCCCATCAAAAGTTGTGGGTCAGCTTTGAAAAGATTTATTGTCTTATCAAGATTATCCTCGGGCTTTGCATCAAAATCTATTTTGTAGTTTGGAAAAACCTTTTCAAACTGTTGCGAAAGCTCAACATTTACTGCATCAATTTGCTCTTGCGAGTCAGCAACAATTTTCTTTTGCAGTTCCTTTACTTTGTCTAATAATTGATGATACTCATTTTCATCTTCTTCTTGGTTTGCACCTTTTAAGTTTTTTACTCTGTCATTAACCGCTTTCATTAAGAGGTCTTTGATTGCTGTCGCTTGTTCTTCTGGTGGGTCAAAGGCATCAACTCTGTGTGGCTCTGGTCGTCTTGAATTAGCAACATTAGGAGCACCCCAAGGAACTTGTTCACTCCAAGTGTTTGCTTCTGCATCCCAACCCTCTCTTTTTGGGTCGCCCTCATTTGCCCAAATCCATCTTTCTTTTACAAGTCGTTCACCGTTTGGTAAAACTGTAATCCACCTTTCACCCGGGCTATTGTCATAAACGATTGTGTGTAATTCTATCTCGGGTAAATTGTCGGGGTCAATTTTATTGTTTGGGAAATCTTCAATTTTTAGTTTGCCTTTGTTTGAACCTTGCCACATTGCAAGTTCATACGCTTTAAGAATGGAACTCTTGCCAACATTGTTTGCACCAACAAGAACGACAATGTCGTTTAGGTCAATTGAAACTGGAGTTGTCCCGATACAACGAAAGTTTTTTACAATCAGTTTTATCAGTCGTGGTTTTTGAATTGCAGGGTCGTCTGAAATGAGAGATACTGCTGCTACTTCTGCTGCTTTTGCTTTTGCCATTTTTTAGTTGATTTTATGTTTGACCGTTAATGTTTGCACTGTCGTTATAGGGTTGCCACTGCCGTTCAGGTATTTGCGACGTGCCGCCGCTTGTTCTAAATCCAAAAGTAAAAATTTCTGTTGATTGGTTGCATGATAGCAAGTACAATGTTAGTAACAGTGAATAATATTATTTACAATGTTTTATTAGGCTTATACTTTCCTTCTGAAGGAATCCAGTCTAGACATAATTTATTTGGGCTGTTTATTAAATCCACTTGATTCTGATCGAGTTCAATGGTTTCTTCATAAATCAATTTAATTTTCTTATTACCTGCGATCTCTGCAAATATTTGCAAATGATTCTTTCCAGATTTAAAAGAGAATTTCACTCCATCATAAGTTGTAAGAAAATGATGATAGGCAGATAATCCTGTTTTACTTACATAAATACCACTTCCTCTGACTAATTCTGAATCAGGATTAAAAGCCCAGATATTAAAGTCTTGGATTTGAGTATTATTTATTAATTTTATGAACATATTTTGTATCACAAGTGTCCAAAATAAAGAAAACGGGACATGTTAGTTTTCCCTATATTTAGGGTTCAAAAAAACAATAAACATGTCCCATACAAATATAAGCCTCTTGAGTCAAATTTTGGCATTGGTAAATCGAAATATCTTTGAAAAAACCGTTAAAAATCATGAATCTGATAAACATTCTAAGGGAATAAACACCTGGACTCATTTAGTAAGTATGATTTTCATGCAATTATCAGGATCAGAGTCTATTCGTGATGTTGCAACTGGTATTTTGAGCGCTACAGGCAATCTTAATCATTTAGGCATCAAAAGAGCTCCCTCAAAATCATCCATCAGTTATTTAAATAAGAACAGAGATTCGAAAGTGTTTGAAGACTTGTACTTTAAATTATTGGAGAATAGTAATTCGTCCTTAACCAGTACAAGGATGTATGCCAAAAAAATCAAGAATCAGATTTTCATTATGGATTCAACCATTATTCCGCTTAGCCTTTCCTTATTTGATTGGGCGAAGTTCAGAACAAGTAAAGGGGCGATTAAGCTCCATGCTGTTTTAGACTATGACTCAGGCTTACCAAGCTATGCATGTATTAGTGAGGGGAAAAAGCACGATGTAAAGGTTGCAAAAGAGCTAGTATTTCCCAAGGGATCGGTAGTTGTGGCCGATAGGGCATATGTTGACTTTGATTGGTTAAACGAATTGGACAGCACAGGGGTCTTCTTTGTGACTCGTTTAAAATCTAACGCTCATATTGAGATCGTTAAGTCATTTGCAATCAAAAGAGGTAACTGCTTTGTTCTATCCGATGAAGAAGTCAAGCTTACAGGCTTTTACACTTCAAAGAAGTACCCAAAAAATCTGAGGGTTGTAAGTGTTTATGATGAAAGGAATGACCAAGATATTGTACTTCTAACAAATCAAATGTCTTGGACAGCACAAACCGTTTCTGAACTTTATAGATCAAGATGGGCTGTTGAAACTTTTTTAAGCATTTAAAACAACTATTTAGAGTGAAATCGTTTATTGGAACATCTGAGAATGCAGTTCGCATCCAAATGTGGTGCTCAATGATCGCAATATTATTATTAAAACTGTTAAAGACGAAGGCAAAATTCAAATGGCATTTATCTAACTTGATTACTTTTATTAGGATCAATCTTTTTGTTAAAATTGATCTCTGGGAATGGCTAAATCATCCATTAATCGACCCCAAAAAACCTCCTGATGAAATACACCTGTTTTCTGGTATCTAGGATTAATTATAAAATTGATAATTTTGAACATGTTTACACCAGTAAACATGGGCATCTATTTGTTCTTTTAAAACGTTTTGGACACTTGTGATTTTGTATATGAAATCCACGTTCAGAAGTACTATAAAGTAAAGTCCTAAGAAATATTTTTGGTTCGTCGCGTCCGTTTTCACCGGCAAAGCAAAATATACTTGGGCGTGTCATCTTTAAATTACCAACCCTAAAATTAAACTGCCATGTAGTGTATAGTGAAAACAATAATGCTGCAAGTGATATCCAAATTTCTAATCCTATTTCCATTTATAATATTTTATTTTTTGTATAATTGGAACTAACGAGTTTTGATACGCCATTAAATTTAGCCTATTTTAACCATCAGCTTTTCATTTTATGAAAATTTCAACATATTGTCTTCACCAAATTATTTCACATTCCCCCCAAATTTACCCATTCCAATCTTCTCCCCAAAAATTAAAAATTCCTAAAATCCCATAAAAAATCACAAATATTTGCGCTTAACTCATTGTTTACCAACAATATGTAATTAATTATTTCCTATAAACCTTAAAATAATGGTTAATGATTAATGGTTAATTGTTAACGATTGCTGATTAATGGTTAATTGACAAATATCAGACCATAAAAACAACAAATGTCGATGCTGCCATAAATGGCAGCCCCACAGCACCCCCCTAAAACCCCAAATAAATAAACTTCGTCTCAAAATGCTCGATCAGCAGGGGGCGGTCAAGGGGTTTGATCTCTTCTTCCAGGACACTCACTTCGCGGATGGTGGTGGCGCCGGTTTCCGACTTCAGGCGGGCCACATCGAGGATGGCGTGATCGCCTTCGGTTTCGCGGAGGTGGAGCACGATGCCTTTGCCGTCCAGGGAGGGTTTGGCATCTACGAGTAAGAGGTTGGGCACGTCGAGGTTTAGCAGGGAGCGGGAGGGGGTCATCTTCTTCTCGGTGCCGGAGGGAATGACCCGGGCGGCGAGGGGGATGGTGTTTTCCCAGCCGAAGCGGGTGGCGGCGGTGTTACTGGTGTTGGGCGTGGAGGTAATGAGGTAATTCCAGTTCATCTCTCCTTCCTGGTTGGCTTTGAAATTGGTGGTCCAGTAGTTGTTGAGCACCCAGGAATAGATGTGGGGACGGGCGGGTATGTGTTTGTAATAAAAACGGCCGGTGTTGATGTCGCCAAACTGGACCAGGGGTGTGCTTTTGCTGGTGAAGATGATCTGGGCCTTTTCATTTTTGACGGTGGCGAAATTCTGGATGGTGTTCCAGTCGGAGGCGGTGCCTTCCAGCTGATCGCGGCCGGGGCGGACGGTGCCTCCCTGGACCTCAAAGGCCAGCTGGTCGGTGGCCGTCATCTTAAAGGGGAAGGCCACGTACAGGGCTTCGGGGGTGGTGACCTTGAGTTTGTGGGTCCGGTAGAGCAGTTCGATTTTCTTTTCATGGTGGTAGAGCCGGATCTCCATGTCCAGGCCGCGCTCATCGGAACATTTGTCCAGGGAGCCGTGGATCTTCAGGCTGTTCCAGAGGGCTTCGGCGGTTACCTTGGAGACCTCTGCGTTTTTGAGGTAGTGCAGTTGTTTTTTGAGCGGCACGTACGTGGTGTCCCGGTTGGTGTTGGTGAGGCGCTCCATGGTGTGGCGGTTGTCGAGTTCTTCATAGATGACGGTGCCGAGTGGATATTCACTTTCGGGGTCGACCAGTTCCTGACCGAGTTCTTTGTCGTAGATGCCGGTGATGGTGCCTGTTTTTGGATCGATGGTAATCTTATAAAAGTTGTTTTCGAGGCTTGGAGCCGGGCCTGTCATGGCCTTGACGGACCTGGTGCTGCTGCGGTCCACCTGGATGCGCAGCGTGGTGTGGCCCATGGGCGGGATCTCCGGTACCCACAGCGACCAGTAGCTGCCGTCGTTCCGGCTTTTGGTGAGGTGGGCGGGGACAGGCCTGGTTTTGTCATCTGTGATGGTGAAATTTTTATCCAGGGGCAGGATGTCGTGGTCGATGTACACGCTGATGAGGCCGGAGCGCGACCAGTTGAGGGTGTTGAATACGGCGATGGTGGGCACTTCGGCTTTTTCCATAAAGGGCTGGAGGTAGCCGAGGGCTTTTTCGCGCAGCAGGCCGGATTGTTTCACGGCCGTCCAGGCATAGGCGGCTTTTTGTCCCCATTGTACCAGTACGTTTTCAGACAGGGGATTGGTGATGCTCTCGTCTGCGCCGAGGGTGTGTTCATCGTAAAACAAGAGGTTGTCGTAACAGTCGCGGATGTCGGCATCGATCTGCGCAGGCAGGGTCGCGCCCATCATCCGCGCCATGGCAAAGAGGCCCAAATTGCTGATCATCTCGGCCTGGGTGGTACGGGCTGCCTTGGTCTCGTTCATGGCGGAACCAAAACCATCGGTCCACCAGTCGGGCCAGGCTACCTTTTGCACGGCGAGCTGGTTGGCTTCGTTTTTTTCCAGGAAGACCATAAACTCGCTGGCCAGGGAGATCCTGAGTTTGGGCCATTCGTATTTTTCATTCCACGCTTTCACGATGTCGCAGGCGGTGGTGGAGGGGGGTGAGTTGTCGGTCACGTAACCGGAAAACTGAAAGGAGGTCTGATCGAAGGGGTATTTTTTCTGGTCCAGTTGTTTGAGGTAGTCGGACAAATTGGCGCGGAAGACATCGATGTTGCCGGAGGTGAGGCTGAGGGCATTGCCGTGCATGTAGTGTTCGCTGCGGTAGGCGAGTAAGCGGTTGCCTGCAGGGGACTCCCACCAGAAGGCCGTGGGTTTGTCGAAGGGGATCTGGGCGCGGTGGCCGTGCTGGCCCATGGTGAGGTATTTCACGCCGGTATCGTGGAACAGGTCCACCATACACCAGCCGATGCCATTGACATCGTTTTGCATGGCCGTGGTGACATCGATGCCCTGGTCTTTAAAATATTTTAGGGTCTGGGTTTGAATGGCCAGGGCCGTTTCGTCCACGATCTCCGAAAAATTGAAGAACATGCCCGTCACCTCGATGCGTCCTTCTTTGATGCGTTTGAGCAGACGGTCGATCTGGGCCTGGGGCCGGGCTTTGAGGTATTCCCTCACGGTCCACGAGGCCTCGCAGGTCCAGCGGAATTTGGCGTCGTCGGGGTAGTGGTCGGTCTGGTCGCAGTAGTCGAGGGCGTAATCGATGAAGCGCAGGTGTTCGGCCAGGATCTCGGTCTGGGAACGGGTGTAGCCGATGTCGGTGTGGCTGTGTTGCACGAGGTTGATGGTCCATTGCCGCACGGGTGCCATGGTGAAGGGATGATAAGAGGCGGGGCGGTTTTTGATCTCCACTTTGGCGGTGAATGTTGTGGGTTTGGTTACGGCCTTCAGCGTGAAATCGATCTCATTCAGACCGGGAACGAGTCTGGTCTTTTTCTTCTGCCCGGCCACGGTCAGTGTTGTGGCCACGGAGTCTCCCAGGTGGATGATGTTGAATCGCACGGTATGTTTCAAATCGTTTTTTTCTTTGGCGACCACGCCCAGTTGAGATACGGAAATGTCCTGTTTCAACGGCACCTTAAACGTCATGTACCAGATGGGGCTGTCGTTGTCCACCGCATCCACTTTGAGTCGTAGGGCTTCTCCGCGTTGGATGTTTTTGACGGGCATGGTCAGCACGGCAAAGCCCATCTGGTCGCCGTGGCGGTCCACCATGGTTTGGTTGAAGGTGAGTAGGGTGCCAAGTTCTCCTTTGAAAATCCAGGAGTTGATCTCCGTGGTCACCGGGCTGTGGAAGGTGCCCAGTTTAATGTCGTTGAGGTAGAGGTCAAAAGCCTGGGGCGTTGGGGTGACGTCCATGGCGTAGAGCCAGACGAAGGATATATTTTCACCGCGGTAATCTGCCGGCACCACCTGGGTATGCCAGACTATGGGTTCGAAGTCTTTATTGGCGCGTGACAACAGGCTTTTATATGAATTGGACAATGGGGAATGGTAGGTGAATTTGGTGCCGGACACCTCGTTTTGGTAGCCGATGAGGTAATTGTCCTGTGATTTGCCGGGAAGGAGGGAGAGCCATAAAAAAAGGGCGATGAAGAGGTGTTTCATGTGTGGTGGTTTGAGGCGTTGGTCATTTCAAAATTAGTGAATTTTGTCACCATTTTTGATCACCGCGATGCGGTGGTCAAAAATATCGCCAAAATTGAGGGGGTCTTTGATACCCGCGGCGGGTTGCACCCGCCGCTACCAAGATTTCGCGCCTACGGCGCTTTTCGTGAGGGACGATAAAAATTGAGACGCCGTTGTGGCAGCGCTTGTCGCTGCCATTACGACTAAAGCTAATTGAGCGACCCCTAAAATTTAGGCAGTCTTTTGGATTTATTTTCCATTTAAACATCAAACCTATTCAAGCATTATCATTTGTCCATTATCCATTATCAATTATCCATTGTCAATTGTCAATTGCAGATATCTCTGCTCCATCACCTCTTTAAAAGCGTGCTTCATCTTCTCTGAAAGAAAAGATTGGTTTATCCAATGGATGGCTTTTGGGTTGTTTTTTTCCATCCGTTTGAAGGCGCCTTCGATCTGCTTGTCGGTCAGACCCAATCCTTCACCAAATTGGGTAAAATGTAGGCGCTTGAGTTTCTTTTTCTTTCCGGCCAGGGTGAGTGCCAGTTCTTCTTCGTCTTCTGGAATGGTTATGGCGACATTCAACAGATCGTAGGCCGGAGCTAAGGACCAGCCGGAATGACTTTCGATCATTGAAAAGTTTTTCAGGTGCATGTCGTTGTTTCCGGTGAGAAAAGAAAACAGGGTCAATTCAAAATAGAAGATTTTATCGAGTAAGGTATTTTCAGCGTAGCTGTCGAGTGCCTTTCCAATTTTTTCCATGGAACTTTTGTACTTGTCAAACGCCTCGGTGATCTGAAACATATCGATCATATGGATCTTATCTCCAGCTGATGTGCGGTCAATGCGCCTGGTGATATAAGAGCATTCGCCGGATGCCAATCGGATGAGGGATGAGGGTACCACCCGGATGCCAAAGGTCTCCGCAATCCGCATGGTTAAGTGTTCGTTCTCGGGCATTTCCGGAAAACGATCAGAGGGTGGCTTAAAAATATACTGCCCTCCCAAAGCATCCATAACCGTAAGTCTGGTTTCTGATTTTTCCAGCGTTTCTTTCACCAGCGACATGGATATTTTTGCCTGAACACCGGGTACCGCGACACTGCGTTCTACTACGTTTTTAGCCAGTTCCTCCATTTGATCGAGCGAATAGGGTATGGCAGGCGGTCTTGGGCTTCCAAAGAAGACCAAAGAACATTTTTCATGAAAATCAAACTCCGCCTCAATGGGCTCGTAACAATATAAACATCTATGCTCCATCTCCTTCCATTATAGGTTCAACACTTAGGGCACCAATGCAATTTTTACAGCAGGCCAGCAATAAGCCCATTCGATCATTTCGATTGATTTTCCAGTTTTCGGCAGCGATGTTCAATAACCACCCCTCAGGGATCAGTCCTTCAAAAAACGAAAAGAGCCTATTATCGGTATAGGGTTGAAGGCCCACCGGCATGGTGAAGGTGATAAAATCTTTGGGGTGGTCATTCACATATTGTGGGTCATACTGAAAAATATAATCCCCATCATTGGTCTCTGTGAGGGTGCCGGCAAAATGATCTTTATAATATATCCGTCCGCGTCTCATTCACTCAGATCTTTACAATGCACAGGAGCCAATTCATGTCCAAACATGCTGAGCACCAGGTTTACCTTATCCATGTTCAGATTGGTTTTACCCTGTTCGATTTTACGTACCACTGTGAGCGCCACACCCGCCTTTTCAGCAAATTCTTCCTGGGTAAGATTTACTTCTTTTCTGCGGGCCTTTACAAAAGTGGCTAATTGAATCATTATATGTATTTGAGTATAATATTGTGTAAATATACGTATTTATATGTAATTAAATATAATTAATTATTAAATATGCATAGTATATGTTAAAGCATATAAATCATGTTATAAATTGAGATCTTTTTTAATTTTGTCACCATTTTTGATCACCGCGTTGCGGTGGTCAAAAATATCGCCAAAATTGGGTTTGTTGTTGTTACCCGCGGCGGGCTCCACCCGCCGCTACCAAGATTTCGCACCTACGGCGCGATAGTGAAGCCCGTTAAAAATTGGGAGGGTCTTTGATACCCGCGGCGGGCTCCACCCGCCGCTACCGAGATTTCGCACCTACAGTCCGATTTTAAGACCGTTAAGAATTGAGACCTCGTTGTGGCAGCGCTTGTCGCTGCCATTACAACCAAAGCCAATGGAGCGGTCCCAACTATTGGTCAATTGTCAATTTTCCATTGACCTTCGTTTCCTGTATAACGAGAGTTTTTTATCTCCAAATTTTTCGATGAGTCCTTTTTCAACGCCATTTTTTAAGTCTCGGCTGGCCGTAGCCGTTGAAATTTCAGAGTATCGTCTCATATAGTCTTTTCGGGAAAATGTTTGATCGAAATTGTCTAAAAACAGTTGTAACCTTTGTGTTTCGTTTGGTTTTTGGGTTCTTTTTTCGAGTAACTCAGCCAGTGATTGGTCGAGGATGCCCAGCATAAATTCAATGAAGCGGGTGGATTTGCCTTCTTTGTCTGAAAGCGAAAGTGCGTGGTAATACTCTTTTTGATTTTTGGCGATCAGGGTTTCAAATGGCAGAAACTCAAATAAGGCATATTCACTCATCAGGATCAACGTTTGCCATAGCCTGCCCATTCTGCCATTGCCATCCATAAAAGGATGGATAAACTCCAATTCATAATGAAAAACACAGCTTTTGATCAGTGTCAGTTCGGTCTTGTCTTTCAGGTACCGTAATAAATCAGCCATTTGAGGTTTTACCTGCTCATAGGGAGGTGCAAGGTGTTTGACCTTAGAACCTTCTACAATGCCCACACCCTTTGTCCTGTATTTTCCGGGAGATGTGATAAGGCCCGTCATCAATTGTTGGTGGGCGTGAAAAAAATGTTTTTCCGAATGATAAATATGGTTTTTCAGGTTTTTGTAAACCTCCAGTGCATTTAAGACTTCCCTGATGTCTTTCTCCGGCCCAACTACATGTTTGTTATCAATAATGGCGGTGATTTGATCCTCTGATAAAGTATTTCCCTCTATTTGCAGCGAAGCATGGATGGTTTTGATCTGGTTTTGTTTTCGAAGTGTCGGATCTTGCCTCACCAGGTATCTGGCGTTCACCTCTCCAATTTTTTCGGAAATAGATGTGATGTATTTTAAAATTTCCGGTGTGATTTCGTAGGGCGGTTTTGGCATTTTGATAGTATCATTTGATAGTATCAAAGATATATAATTTGTCTTTGAATTTTGTCACCATTTTTGTTCACCGCGTGGCGGTGGTCAAAAATATCGCCAAAATTGGGTTTGTTTTTGATACCCGCGGCGGGCTACACCCGCCGCTACCGAGATCTCGCACCTACGGCGCTATTAATTATGAGATTTATTTCTCGAAGCGGGATGAGCCCGCAGCCAAAGGGGTTTCGCAGAACGGCGCGATTAAATTCAATGTCAATATGTAAGGTGGGACGTGGCTGAATTTGATTCCTACTTAAGAATTTGAAATACTGGAAAAAAAGGAGTATCCCGTATTTTTTTCTAAATACAAAATTTTGAATATAAGCTCATTCATTTACCTGATTATCTATATCCATTTTTTGATGTAGAATACGATCAATTAAAATTTTGTTTTCATGAACTTTATAGATGATCATATGCACATTCACAAATTTAGACCTATGCTGTTCTTTAATCTCTTTTATAGATTTACCACACAATGGATTCTTGCAAATAAAGTCTATTTCTTCAAATATTTGTTTATAGTATATATTTGCTTGTTTGACAGACCACTTTTCTGCCGTGTATTGCCAAATTGATTCTGCATCTTTTAATGCCAGTTGACTTAATTCATACTTTAATTTCACTTAGCAAACTTTCTATTCAAGCCCTCTAAATGTTTTACCGGATCAAAATTTTTTATATACCCACTTCGCTCTCCGGCTTCGATGGCTTCTTTCAATAATTCAATTCTTTGTTCTTTTTCTTCAACCAATCGAAGACCTTCTCTAATCATTTCACTTGCTGAAGCATATCTGCCAGATTCAATACCTTTCTCGATAATAGCTTCGAAGTGGTCTCCAAGTGTTACCGATGTATTCTTGCTCATTCTCTACAATTTTATTACAAATATACCAATTTTTGGTATTTGTGTCAAGTGATGTGCCCATTTATTTCAAAAATGAAACCAGAATTGATATATACATCATGTCGGCACATATAGGCCGTGATCACCATTTACTCAACTATCCATTATCAATTTTCAATTTTCCATCATCAATTTTCCAATTGCTCCAACATCGCTTTCAACGCGAGCTCTGAATTTTGCGATAGGGTGAGCGATGTTTGCAACATTTGCCCAATGCCATCAAACTCGTTCATTTTTACGGCATCTTCTATTTTCATGAGCTCTTCCTTTAAGCTGTTGATGCCCATGAAATCGGCCTGTGGTTTTAGGGAATGGGCATTGATGCGAAGCTGCTCCCAATCACCGCTGTTGAAGTTGCGCTGCATTTCCTCAAAGGTTTTTGGGGCCACATCCAGGTACAGCGAAATGTAGCGTTTCATCTTCTTGGGATCGTCTTTGGTGAACTGCTTTAAAAAAGTTAAATCTACCATCTACACATTGCTTTTGATGAGTTGAAAAATCTCTTCGAAAGCGTCTTGTCCCTTTATCACATAGTGGACTGCACCATGCATGATGGTTTGCGCGGCAGTGCCATAACTTTCCTGACTGGATAACATGATCACGGGCAGCGTTTTGTTTCGCTTTTTAATTTCCTTGAGGATGTCGATGCCATTGGCGGCATCCTTTTCTTTGGAGTTGAGGTAATAATCCAGGATCACCGCATCCGGCAGTTCATCCAGACTTTGCAAGCAGGCTTCGCCGGTTGGAAAGGATTTGATGCTGAAGCCTACCTCCTTTTCATTTAAAAAATCGGTCAGCATTTCAGACAAGAGGGGTTCATCATCTACGATGAAAATGGTTGGATTGTTTTTAGTCATGACTTTTTATTTACTAAGTTATTAATCTTTTGCATCAATTCGTTGGTATCAAATGGTTTTCCAATAAAATCGTCCATGCCTGCCTGATAACAAAAATCGACTTCTTCTTTGAGCACGTTGGCGGTCATGGCGATGATGGGCGTTTGGGCCCTTTCGTTGCCCAGGCTGCGTATAACTCTGGTGGCTTCAAAGCCATTCATTACCGGCATTTGTACATCCATGAGTATGACATCAAATGCAGAGGATTTTATTTTCTCTACAGCAATAAGTCCATTTTCGGCGACTTCTATGTGAACACCTTCAATGGCATCTTCCAGTTCTTCCGTTGCTACGACAATATTAAAAGCATTATCTTCTACCAAAAGGATTCTGATGCCTTTGATGACATCGGCCGCATTCGTCTGCACAACATTCGATGTGGTTGCCACAGTTTTATTTTCAGCTATTGCATAAGGTATGATAAAATGAAACTGACTGCCTTTGCCTTTTTCGCTTTCTACCCAGATGTTGCCGCCGTGTAGTTCTACCAGTTTTTTAGAAATACTCAAACCTAAGCCTGTACCACCAAACTTCCTTGTTGTGTCACTATAAGCTTGCTCAAAGGATTCAAATATTTTGTTTATGCTATTTTGGTCGATGCCTATCCCGGTATCAGAAACAATGAAATGCAAATTCAGCTTTTCACCCCTTAACTCTGATTTTATAGTAGTTTTTACCATTCCTTTTTCAGTAAACTTTATGGCATTGCCGATCAGGTTGATGAGAATCTGTCTTAATCTTGTGGAATCTCCCTGAACAAATATTTCTTCGCCGGGAATGTCCTTCACAAGTCCCAAACCTTTTTCTTCCGCTTTGAATTGCATGATGGTGTGCACATTATGCACCAATTCATGGATGGAAAATGGTTCCTGCTCCAGCTCCACTTTACCAGCTTCGATCTTTGAAATATCCAGGATGTCATTGATGATTACCAGTAAGGACTCGGATGATTGTTTGATGCCATTTAGATATTCTTTCTGATCTTCTTTTGGATTTCTCCTCATTAAAATATCCGTCATACCTTTTATCGCATTCATCGGGGTACGGATTTCGTGGCTCATATTGGCCAGGAACTGATGTTTGGCTTTTTCACTGGCTTGGGCTCTTTCCTTTTCTATAACCAATTCCTGGGTTCTTTTTTCCACCGTCATTTCCAGCTTCTCTTTTTCTGCCCTCAGATGGCGTTCCCTGTATTTACCAAATAATCGCAAAGCCAATAGAAACAATAAAATATAAGCAACGTAAGCCCACCAGGTGCGCCACCAGGGAGGCAGGATGGTAATTTGCAAACTGATGCCTTCCATGTTCCAATTGCCCTGACTGTCAGCGCCCCGCACCCGGAAGGTGTAATCGCCAACAGGCACGTTGACGTAGGCAGGCGTTTCGCCTTGCTGGAGATCTTTGCGCCAGCCCAGCCGGTCGTAGCCTTCGAGCATGAACTCGATCTGTACCGCGGCAGGATCATGATAATCAAAACAGGCTATGGAGAAAGAGAAGATGTTTTGGTCGTACGCCAATTGCATTTTAGAGGTCTTCCAAATGGGCTTGTTCAATATGCATTGATCGCAGTCGGCGTCACCCGGAAGGATTGGGTTTTCAAGCAACTTGAAAGCAGTGATGTGAAGGTCCGGCAGGCGCTTTTTGGGGGTAGCGATTTTTTCAGGATAAAAAGAAAGGAAGCCCTTGTCACCGGCAATCAATATTTCGCCATCGAAAGCAAGATGGAAAGGACTATTGTTGGTTCCTATAGAGCGTACGCCATGAGAGTCGACCCATGAATGAAACTGTTCAGTTTTTGGGTCGAATAAAAAAAGACCGTTTCCATCGTAGAGCCATATGCGTTCGTCTTTACCCATCGCCATCACGATGCCAATGGTTCCGGAAATTCTATTCATATTGATGTTTGGTGAACTGAATTTCCGTAGGGTACCGTCCACCGTATTCAGGCGCACCAGGCTGCCCATCTGGTCAAGGTACCAGAAGTTGCCCTGCTTATCGAGTGTGAGGTTACTGACACTGCCTGTTTCCCCCTTTTTCATAAAATGAGAAAAAGATTTCCCATTGGCATCGAGTCGGTCGAGAAAAGGGGGCTCGGCAAATTCGGCCTGATAGTCACCTCCACTTGCCCAGATATTGCCCCGGGCATCCTGTAATACACTCATGACAGAATTGCCGCCAATGCTTTCAGGATTGGTGGCATCGTGACGAAAGGGGATATACGCTCCTGTCCCTGGGTCGAGCCGGCCTAAGCCCTGCCCGTTATTCGGGATCCACAAAAAACCATTCCTGTCTTCAACGGGAGGGCGGATCCTATCGTAAATTACATCGGCACGGTAATGCCTGAATTTGCCACTTTTAGCATAGTGTCTTAGCCAGCCGTTTTGTGCACCGATCCATAAATTACCTTCCCGGTCAAACGAAAGGTTCTCGATGTACTGTATGGAGAGTCCGTCCACTTCGGACTGGTACAGCACTGGAAATGTTTTGCCCGTTTTTCGGTCATGACGGATCAACTCAGGAGGGGCAAGGCCAAAGCCTATCCAGATGTTGCCATCAGTTTCTTTCGCAATAGAAGTTGCTACTCCCCCAAGTTCAATGCCGGTGTTTTCCCAATTAAAAAAAGAAAAACGTTCGTCCTGCTCATTGACTTTAAAAATCTTTTTGGCATTTCCGGCGGTGGCAAGCCAGATAACGCCATCCGAGGTTTGGTAAGTTTGCCAAAAATAGTTGACAGACAGGTCGCCCTTGTTCTTCCCTGCTTCGAAATGCCGGGTAATACCGGAAGACAGGTCGTAAACATTAAGGCCTCCCGGAAAACCAGCTATCCAGATGCGCCCGTCCTGGTCTTCAAAAATGGAGGAAACGTGGCTTTCCACTGGTTCATTATCGGGTGTGGTCCCGCTTACATATGGGCGGGACAATTTGCCTTGATCTGCCGGATCGTAGCCCAGGCGGGTGAAAGTACCTTTCTCCCGGTCCATCAGGTTCAGCCCATCGCTGTCAGTACCCACCCAAAAATTGCCCTTGCTGTCTTCGAATATTGCCCGCACCCTGTTGTCGCTGATGCTTTTGGGGTTGCGGGGGTCGTGCTGGTAGCGGGTAAAAGATTCTGTTTTAGGATCATAGCGGTTAAGTCCGCCATCCGGGCCTTTGGGATTGAAAAAAATATTAGTACCCACCCAAAGCGTGCCCTGCCTGTCCACATAAAGTCCGCGCACCTGATTGTAGGAGAGACTATGGGGGTCATTTGGGTCATTGTAAAAATGTTTGAATTTACCCGTTTTTCTGTCCAGGCGGTCGAGTCCGGCATCTCCACCCACCCAAATGTAACCTTCCCGGTCTTCGGCGACAACAGAGTTGCTGTTGCTGCTCAAAGACCCGGGGTTATTGGGGTCGTGGGTATACCGCGTGAAGGTCTCTGTTGCGGGGTCAAAGGAAGTCAAACCGCCTTTTTTATAGTGAGGCAGCCAAAGGACACCCCGGCTGTCGAGAAAAACGGACTCACAGTAGTCGCTGGCGAGGGAGTTGGGTTTAGCGGGGTCATGGCGGTAAGTGACTATATTTTTTCCGTCGTAGCGGTGCAGCCCACCCTGCGAACCAAACCAAAGGAAGCCGGTGCTGTCCTGCACGATGCCTTGCACACTGTTGCCGAGTGCGCCGCCGGGGAGGGTGAAAACCTCAAACCGGGGGTTGAATTTCCTGAAATCCTTCCCGGATCGCTGCTGTGCAAAAAGTCCAGTTACGGCAACCCATAATAAACCTGTCCAAATGATCTGCTTCATTTTCAATTAATTTAGCATGGTAATTTGACAATAAATTCAGTGCCTTCCCCTTCTTTCGACTCCACCTCGGGCATTCCGCCATGCCCATTCATCACACTACCAAACGCCAGACACAATCCAAACCCAGTGCCCTGACGGTAGGTTTCGAGGTGAAATATGGTTGGGTTACTTCCTGTCATGACTTCGTTTTTACCAGGTTATAGATCTTTTGTATCAATTCCTCCGTATCAAAAGGTTTGCCGATAAAATCGTTCATCCCCGCCTCGTAACAAAGATCCACTTCTTCTTTGAGTACGTTGGCCGTCATGGCGATGATGGGCGTATTGGCTTTTTCAGGGTCCAGGTTTCTTATGGCCATGGTGGCCTCAAATCCGTTCATGATCGGCATCTGCACATCCATGAGGATGACGTCATAGGCTGCCGATTTCAATTTTTCCACCGCAATGAGTCCATTCTCCGCCAGCTCCACGATAACACCTTCAATGGCGTCTTCGAGTTCCTCCTGTGCCACCACGGCATTGAATTGGTTGTCTTCCACCAGCAGGATGCGGATGCCTTTGAGCGCATCGGTAATATTGACATTGGAGTTTTCCACCTTGGCTTGCTGTCCACTTAATTCGGTTATTTCATAAGGGATGGTAAAATGAAACTGACTGCCTTTTCCTTTTACACTTTCTACCCAGATCCTTCCACCATGCAGTTCTACCAGCATCTTGGAAATGCTCAAACCCAGACCTGTACCACCGAATTTTCTGGAGGTATCGCTGTAGGCCTGCTCAAAAGACTTGAAGATCTTATCCATCCGGTCTTCGTCTATGCCTATGCCGGTGTCGGAAACGGTGAAGTGCAGGTTTAAACCATCACCGGACTTCTCTGATTTTAAGGAGGTGGTCACCACCCCCTTATCGGTAAACTTAATGGCGTTGCCGATCAAATTGATGAGGATCTGGCGCAACCGTGTGGCATCGCCCTTCACATAAAGACTTTCTGAGGGCACATCCTTTTTGAGTTCCAGGCCCTTCTCTTCGGCTTTGAATTGCATAATGGTATGTACATTGTCCACCAGTTCATTTACAGAAAATGGCTGCATTTCCAATTCAACCTTACCCGCTTCAATTTTTGAAATATCGAGGATGTCATTGATGATGACCAGCAAGGAATCTGAGGATTGTTTGATGCCCTCCAAATATTCTTTCTGATCATCTTTTGGATTTCGTCTGATCAGAATATCCGTCATGCCTTTGATCGCATTCATGGGCGTGCGGATCTCGTGACTCATATTGGCCAGAAACTGGTGTTTGGCTTTTTCGCTGGCTTGTGCCTTTTCCTTTTCGGCTTCGATGATCTCGTTTTTCTTCTGCAATAACTTTTGGGTTTTTCTGGTAAACCGAAGCCTGGAATACAAGCCCAAAGCGAACAACAAGGCTAAAATACCTAAAAACATAATCCAGTTCCGGGTAGCCTTTTGCCTGCTGATCTGAGCCTGATACTTCAATTCGGTTTCCAGTTGCTGATGGGTAAACTGATTCTCTATTTCTACCCGGGTCGCTTCAGAACCACTTCTCCAGGCAGCCAAAGAGTCTTTTACCGTCGTGTATATCTTGTAGTGTTCCAACGCCCCCCTGTAGTCCCCCTTACCTTCATAGGACTTCACCAGTACATCATAAAGATCCAGGGCAAATTCCGTATAAGTTTTTACCAGTTCTCTGGAAGACCGGAGGGCAGCTATTGCCTCATCATATCTTTTTAATCCCAGGTAGGCCGTGGCCTTTGCGATATACAGTCTGGGTAATTGTTCGGGATACTTGCCTACTTCAAAATACACCTCAGGCTCAGTCAATTCAGATAAGGCTCCTGAAAAATCTCCCCGCAAATTCATGTTCGCCGCGTTATGTATCCTGGCCACATTGTAACACACTTCACAGTGCTTTACATTCTTCATAATGTACAAGGCCGAATCAATATATAGTTGTGCTTTTCTATCGTCCTTAAATTTGATCTGTAATTGTGAAACGGTCAGGAAAGTACTCCCTAAGTTATATGTATCCTTTAATTGATGAGATATTTCCACACTTCTACTGAGATATTTTTCTGCTTCCCCGTAATTTTCTATGAGCAAATGAATTCCTCCAACATCAGCACAAATACGCGCATAAGGCAAATCGATCAGCTTTATTTGTTCTGACAGCTTCATGCTTTCATGATAGTACCTCAACGATTTCGGAAACTGACTCTTTTGAGCATATGTTTCTCCCAAATCCCTGTTTATGTTTCGAAGCAGCGTAATGTCATCCTTGCGGTCTGTCAGGGATGCTTTGATTCGTTCGATTTCCTTCAGGTACTCCTCCTCCCCGCAGTTTCTAATCATGACATTTACCAAATACCCATCCGGAGCAACCCCAGAAGGATTAACAGCTCGCGCGCTTTCTATAGCTTTTTTTGCTATGTTACACCGGCATTCAGAGCTGTCAGCACAAGCCTTCAACGACAGGGTGTATAACCATGACAGGTGCTCCTTCTTGTCAAGTTTCAACGCAAGATCGATCGCCTGAAGGGAAGCATCTATCCACTTCTTCGACCAATCCGCTTCCTGACCAGCAAGGCTATCTACACCCATCCGCTCAAGGTAAACCTCCAATCGCTCCGCTTCGGGTTTTGATTTATCAGCCCAGATGACATATAAATCATCATCCGTTTTGGTTTGTCCGAAAACAAAAGATTTGAAAAGAACTACGACAACAATCAGAATAAACTTCAAATTTATATTTACAATCTGCCTCATCATTTTTTTACCAATTTATTGATTTTAGATAGCAGTTCTGCCGTGTCAAATGGCTTCCCAATAAAATCGTCCATGCCCGCCTGGTAGCATAAATCCACTTCTTCTCTGAGTACGTTGGCCGTCATGGCGATGATGGGCGTATTGGCTTTTTCAGGGTCCAGGTTTCTTATGGCCATGGTGGCCTCAAATCCGTTCATGATCGGCATCTGCACATCCATGAGGATGACGTCATAGGCTGCCGATTTCAATTTTTCCACCGCAATGAGTCCATTCTCCGCCAGCTCCACGATAACACCTTCAATGGCGTCTTCGAGTTCCTCCTGTGCCACCACGGCATTGAATTGGTTGTCTTCCACCAGCAGGATGCGGATGCCTTTGAGCGCATCGGTAATATTGACATTGGAGTTTTCCACCTTGGCTTGCTGTCCACTTAATTCGGTTATTTCATAAGGGATGGTAAAATGAAACTGACTGCCTTTTCCTTTTACACTTTCTACCCAGATCCTTCCACCATGCAGTTCTACCAGCATCTTGGAAATGCTCAAACCCAGACCTGTACCACCGAATTTTCTGGAGGTATCGCTGTAGGCCTGCTCAAAAGACTTGAAGATCTTATCCATCCGGTCTTCGTCTATGCCTATGCCGGTGTCGAAAACGGTGAAGTGCAGATTTAAACCATCACCGGACTTCTCTGATGTTAAGGAGGTGGTCACAACCCCCTTATCAGTAAACTTGATGGCGTTGCCGATCAAATTGATGAGGATCTGGCGCAACCGCGTGGCATCGCCTTTTACATAAAGACTTTCTGAGGGCACATCCTTTTTGAGTTCCAGGCCTTTCTCTTCGGCTTTAAATTGCATGATGGTGTGTACATTGTCCACCAGTTCATTTACAGAAAATGGCTGCATTTCTAATTCAACCTTACCCGCTTCAATTTTTGAAATATCGAGGATGTCATTGATGATGACCAGCAAGGAATCTGATGATTGTTTAATGCCGTCCAGATATTCTTTCTGATCAGCATTGGGATTTCGTCTGATCAAAATATCCGTCATGCCTTTGATCGCATTCATGGGCGTGCGGATCTCGTGACTCATGTTGGCCAGAAACTGATGTTTGGCTTTTTCACTGGCTTGCGCCTTTTCCTTTTCAACCTCAATGATGTCATTTTTCTTTTGCAACAGCTTTTGGGTCTTTCTGATAAATCGCAACCTGGAATATAAACCCAGGGCCAACAACAAGGCTGATATGCCTAAAAACAAGAGCCAGTTCCGTGTAGCCTTTTGTTTGGTGAGTTGGGCTTGAAAATCCAGTTCGGATTTTAGTTTTTGCTGGGTAAATTGATTCTCCAGTTCAAGGCGTGTTACCTCGCTGCTGTTCCTCCATACAGCCAGTGAATCTTCCACCTGTACATATAGTTTGTAATTTTCCAACGCTTTTTTGTAGTCTCCCTTTGCTTCATAGGCTTTGACCAGAATACTATATTTGTCGGAGGTTGTCCTAAACCAACTTTCTTCCAAATCTTTTGAAGCGTTGATAGCCTTGATGGCTTCATCATATTTTTTCAACCCCATATAGGCATTGGCCTTTTCAATGAAAAAGTCGGGTTCCAAGGTAAAAGCACTGCTATCTTCCTTAGAAAAATCTTCAACTTCCATGAGATCTGTCAGGGCTTCTGTATAGTTACCTGACAGGTTTTTGATGCCGGCATTTACCACTTTTGCAATGTTGTAGCACACCTCACATTTTTTTACATTTTTCATGAAGTACATGGCCGAATCAATATAGATTTTCGCCTGTACTTCATCTTTTGACTTTAACTTAAGCCTCGACATGGTTATATAGGAACTTCCAATGGAGAGGGTATCTTTTAGCTTATGCGCCTGGTTTAAACTTCTAACGATGTACTTTTCTGATTCTTTGTAATTTCCAATGTTGGTATGAATAACGGAAAGCAGTTCACTACTTCTAATGTAATTACCATCGTTTAATTTTAGTTTTTCCGATAATCGCAAGCTCTCAAGTATAAAAGAAAGGGCTTTGGGGTATTGGTTTATATCCAGATATGTATTTCCAATAACCAAATATAATTCCCGCAGCGCGGTCATATCCTTCTGGTTATCTGACAATCTACTTTTCAATTTATTGAATTCATTCATCAGCTCTTCATCATCAACATCTTCCTTGCATTGACTAAATAAAATACTGTATGCATAAAGCGTAACCGGAATTTTGGCGACGTTGGCAACTTTCGCCGCTTCAATGACTTTCCTCGCTGCGGTGCACATACATTCATTGTCTCCGTCACAGGATATACCCGAAAACATATAAAATAATGGTAAATACTGCTTCCGGTCGTGTTTTATGGCCAGCTCAATGGCTTCCTTTTGTCCCTTTATCCATTTTTTCCACCATTCTGGTTCATGATTGGCCATGGAATCAATGTTGAACCGCTCAAAGTAAACATCTACCCGCTCCGTTCCTGATTTTGATTTGTCAGTCCAGATGGCATACATTTCATCATCCGATTTGGATTGACCAGAAACGATGGTGGTAAAAAGTATGCCGATGACCATCAGCATAAATTTTGGCAACATATGGAAATTGTGTGTCATCATTCTTTAATTAACTGATTCTTTTTGTGGAGAAGATCTTCTGTATCAAAAGGTTTTCCAATAAAAGCATTTATACCGGCCTGGTAACACAGATCCACATCTTCTTTGAGCACGGTGACTGTCATCATACCTGTGAAAGCATGCCTTTGGTCTGAGGAGACTGATCCGTACTTTATTTGGGCAGGTTTGCCGGAAATGAATGCAAGTGAGGCTTGCCCAGCTGCAAAAACCAACAAAAGAGGCAGTAAAAATCCGGTATCAATCATCGCTGATGTATTATTGTTGACCAAATCTAGGTTATAAACAGCATAATACCGGCGTTTGGCTTATCGTATGGCGTCTTTAATTATCAAACGGTATGAATTTGTAACGTATCTTTACGACCAGTTTTATGAGACCAATAATAGCCTTAATCGTCGAAGACAATGCCTTTATGGCTACCGTTTTGCATGATTTGCTGATACAACATGCCGCCGATATAACGGTTTTGGACATTGCCCATACGGGAAAAGAAGCCATACAGTTAATTGCTGCCGGAAAGCCCAATGTGGTTTTCCTTGACATCGAACTGCCCGATATGACGGGCTTTGAAATGCTTCAGCAACTGGATGACATCAGCTTCCAAACCGTTTTTATCACCTCACACAGCCACTACGCCATCCGGGCTTTCCGCTTTAACGCCCTGGACTACCTGATCAAGCCGGTAAAAGAAAATGAACTCGATGAAGCGATAAAACGCGTGCTGAAGTCAACCGGTAATGGAACGGAAGTCAAAGAAGCCCTGTCCAACCTGGAATCGCAAGCGGTTGAAAATCAAAAGCTGGTCTTATCTACACAAAGTGGCACCTTGCGCCTGCCTCTGAAACAAATAACCCACATCGAAGGGGAGCGCAATTACAGTTATATCCACTTTTCAAATGGCTCCCGCGAGTTGTCCTCCAAAAATTTGGCCTACTTTGAAGACATCCTCCTGGATAAATCTTTTTTCAGGAGCCATCGTTCCTACCTGGTGAACAAGTACCATATTGATGCCCTGAAAAACGAACTATTTGTGCTGAAAAACGGAACAGAGATCCCCATTTCCAGAAGAAAGAAAACCGAAGCGGACAGTTGGTTTTTCAGTGCGGAATAAAAATGAAATATACGTGCAGTTTTTCAATTGCGAAGAAAGAATCATAAGCAAGAAATTACCTCTCCTGCACAGTCATATTGAATTAAAATTCAATTTGATTTTATCAACTTGTTCAATTACAAAAAACATATTCAACCTCCTTGGTTTCATTACGGGTAATCTCGTATTTTTTATTGTTTTGTAAATAGTCTATGGTGCAATTACACATGGGATAAATTAGTTCATACTCCGAAGAAATAATTCCGCGAAAATCATTGCCATTTTCATATTTTCCTATGATCATGCAACCATTTTCATCTGGTTTTTGAACCATTGGATATTTATCAACTATTACTTCCTGGGTCTTTAAATCAAGAATTTGTGCATTTGAGTAATCCACATCTTGTTTTACACAGACTTTATCTTTATGTATCCAAAAAATAAAACGGTATTCGGGTTTTAACAAAACTTTCCCCTCCCAATCTATGAGCCCTTCCAAATCGTCAAATTCGGTCGGACGATGAATGATGGCTCTTAAATATTTATCCAAAGGCACCACGGCATCAAACGGAAAAGTGCGGTACCGTTTTCCCTCGTTATCCAGGAGTGATACTTTCCGGTTTTTCAAGTCATACCCATTGAACGATAAATTTTTTTCTTTATATCCCCCATCTCCTAATATTCCCGTAATGGGTTGGATTTTTCCATACCCTTCATTTTCAGAAATTATTGTCTTTAAACTCGTATCCACTACACTGCAAATATCGAATTTTGAATCGCTGCTTTGCTTTCTAACCGTCACAAAATAGGGGTAGTAAGTATATATATGGTCGTAAATGAACTGGATAAGTATCTCATTTTTACCGTTGATCATTCCATACTTTCCATTCTTCTTTGCCACCATCCTGTCGGAAATGGTATTGGGCAGTGACTCATAATCAAAGGGCACTAAGGTATCACCTTTCAACCCTATTATGCCATATTTATTACTTTCCAGGTCTCTTGTTATTCCTGCAGATTTTGATTCCACCACTTCAACCTGGGAATAAGCAATTGGATTTAAGCAAAAGATCAATATTAATTTCGTTACGTGTTTTAGCATGTTATATCTTTTATATCAATCAGAGGTGATACCACGGGTTGAAGTAACAAGCGGGCATGGAATTTTAACACTGAAATTCCTGCAAAGTACTGAAATTCAAATTTACCATTTTCCTGTCAGAAAAGCACCTGAACCCCACTTAAGTGATACCTTGTTGTTATGCCGACGAGTTTTTCAATATTTACTTTTTACAAAAGGCGAAACACTTAAATTCATCTTCATCTCTTTGGTCGTATCGCGTCATATTGCACAGCATTTCCTCATCCGGGTCATCATCATTTTTGCATATCAAACATAAAGACGGCTTTTTAATCAGGTTTGTGTCAATCTCGTATCCGTCATCATCAAAAAAGCCGGCAATTTTAATCGGATCAATATCGTCTATGTGTTTTCGGCCTTTTTTGTTATCCCGCTTCTTTATTGCCGTGTCAATCTCGTACTCGTCTGTCGGATAATTCTTCCCAGTAATACATGTAAAGCAGCCGATTCCAAGTGCTGCAGATCCAATCACCCAAATGTCATTTCCACAAGAACACCTGACTCCTTTTTTATAGGCATTGATGGCAAAATTCAAGTCATTTCTTAAATCGTCTTCTTTGTGCGTTGGATTATTGACCAAATACATTTTTACATACTCGTCAATGGTAATTGGTGTAAATTTAATTTTCATTAGCATTTTTATGTTCGGTTATAAATAAAATATCAGTCCAAAAATATGGTATTTTTTGAAAACTGTCAAGGGTGTCTGAGGGTAGACTTTAAAATCGGCATAAAAACGACGCTTTGGAGTCGATATTCAATTAGTGCGTTTTTTAACTGACGGATAATTTGATTTGTTTTCCAAATCCATCTCTAAATATTCGCATAATGGTTGACAATCTAATGTCTGATGCATTATTCTCAATCCTTGAGATATAACTCTTAGTTGTGCCGCATCTGTTGGCCAATTCTTCTTGTGTCAAACCTTCTTTGGTTCGCAGTTCCTGAAGCAATACACCCAATTTGAATGCTTCAAAGCCTTCTTCATACTCGGTTCTGGATTTGGTACCTATTTTTCCATATTCTGCATCCAGATGATCTCTGAATGATGTCAAATTATTGTTTTTCATTGAAATATTGTTTTTTAATTTTAAGTGCTTTCTCTATTTCTGATTTAGGGGTTTTATTCGTTTTCTTTTGGAACCCATTGATGGCTATAATTAATTTCCCCTTGTCAAAAAAACTAAAAAATCTATAAATATTTGATTCGCATTCTACTCTGATCTCATAAAGTCCCTCCGTTGCTGCAAGATGTTTGAAATATTTTTCCGGTACCTTTTCGACTGTTTCCAAAAGGTTAATTGTCCAATCGATCTTTAGTCTCGTTTTTTTATTCAATCCATGATAAAGGTCTCGAAAGTGTTCACCGTAAAAAACCACTTCTCTGACAAAATCTGACTTCATTGTACAAAGTTAGCTAATTAGTGAACAATGTCATGTCGTTTTTAGCTCATTTCTTATAAATCCTTATCAATTGTCCATTTTCAATTATCCATAATCTATAGCAATTCTACTGCCCAACCGGACGCATTTGGTAACCAATATTTATGCTTTCCTCCTTCCCCTTCCAAAAAAGAATCACCATACACTAAATCACAAACAAAAACACACCTCACAATCAACTGAATTACAATAATTTATAATTCATAAACGCTTATACCCGTTTATAAACGTCTATAAACATTTATTGTACGATTGAGGAAAATCCCCCCCTGCATCTTTGCCCTGTCAACGTTGAACACACACTCATTTTTTATTAACACTTAAATTTTTACACGATGAACATTTTAAAAAATTCAGTCCACCTAATTGGAAACCTTGGTAAAGATGTACAACTTACCCAATACGATTCCGGAAGTAAAAAAGCTTCCGTCTCCCTGGCCACTTCCGAAGCTTATAAAAATACCAAAGGCGAATGGGTAAACAACACCACCTGGCACAACCTCATCGCCTGGGGCAAAAATGCAGAACTGATGGCCAAGGCCCTTACCAAAGGAAGTAAGGTCGCCATCCAGGGCACCCTCAACAGCCGCACCTATGAAGACAAGGAAGGAAAAAACAGGCAGGTCACCGAAGTGGTGGTCAATGAGTTTATGAAAATTACTCCGACCACAGCGACAAACGCTGCTGCCTCAGAGGCCACATTGGTAACTCCTTTTTAAGATCCCAATGCCATCTAAGCTGCCAGACGGGACGGCAGCATGCGATATCTGCGCATCTCTTTGCCGTTGCGTCTGGCGGTCTTTAGCATGCAGTAAATTAAGCACTGAAAGACCTATTTCACCCCGGGACTCCTTTGGATAAACTCGTCATACAACAAGGTATGCCTGCTCTCCAGCGGCACCTTCCAGCCCCGTATAAACAAGGCCTCCACCTGGTTGCGGGTCTCAAAGGGATCGCCATCGCAGATGTACAGGTTGGCTACCTTGCCTGCCTCCAGGCTGCCGTAAAACTTTGACACCCCAAATATCTCTGCGGGTACGATGCTCACTGCCCGGTAAGCTTCATCAATGCCCATGCCATAAGCGGCAGCAAAACCGGCGTGGAAGGGCAGGTTGCGGGCATTCTCGGCTTCATCGGTGCGGATGGCAACCCTGACTCCGGCTTTCAGCATGTTGCCGGCATTGGCATAGGGTGTATCATAGCGGTCATAGTCTCTCCTGGGCGTTTCCAACACCGGACCCGTGATCACAGCCAGTCCGGCTTTGGCGATGTCCTGGGCTACCCTGCTGCCCTCGGCTACACCGGTGAGTACGGCGTTTATCTTGTTCTTCGCGATCCAGCCCAACGCTGCTTTGATGTCCTCGCTTTTATTTACTTCTACAAGCAACACTCCCTGCTTTCTGATCACCGGCAACAGGGCATCCATTTCCGGCTTACGGTTTATTTTAATATTTTTATCCACGGCCGCCGCAGAATCGATCTGTGCATACAACACGGCTTCTGCCCAGATGTCATCCAACTTTTTAAGCGCCTTTTCTGCATCTTTTTTTACATCCTCATCGCTGCGCCTGTCGAACCTGCCCCTCCTGCCGGAAGAAGGAAAATTCAATACCACACCTTTAAAACCGGCATACATCTGCTCCGGCGTATAGCCGTGAAGATCGATCAACGCGGCCGTGCCCGGAAACCTTCCTCCCTTGGGCCCTGTAAGCACCGTGGTGACGCCATTGGTGCGCGTTACCGGTATGGTCACGGCATTGGGATTCACCGCCGTAAGGGCCTGCATGTGCGGGATAAAATCGCCAATCTCATTGAAGTCGTTGGTAATGGATACGGCTTCGATTTCCGACAGGGCCACCTGGGTGCCGCCATCGATCATACCCGGATATATATGTTTACCCGTGCAATCCAGGACGGTGTATTTGGCCGACGATTTGATGTTTTGGCCGATCGCTTCAATGCGCTCTCCGCTGATCAGCAAGTCGCCCTGAATGACTCCTTTGGTGATGGTATGGATCGTGGCATTCTTCAGCAGAAAAGGACCCGCCTCGCTCTTCTTCACCATTTGGGCATGGAGGCTGATAAAAGTCAAAAAAGAAAGGCTTAAAAGGTATAGGGCTTTCATGTGTTTTACTTTGTGGTTCATTGGAGCTGTATTCTGGTGGATCAATGTTTGTGTAATGCTTCGCGGTATTGATGGCCAAAAAACAAGGTCTCTGTCACATCCTGCATGCAATTGTCTTTCTCGATCAAACGCTCATAAAAAGCAGCTTCGAGTTTTTCTTCGGGATCGATGTCGATGCGTTTGTCCGCCGCATCGTTCTTCCGGTCAAATAAGACGTTGCCGTCCACGATGGTAAACTGGGGTATCGCATACACCGAAAGCGGGTGTTTGTCAAAAATGGCCAAATCGCCGTCTTTGCCTTTTTCAATGGAACCCACCCGGTCTTCTATGCCCAACTGTTTGGCGGGATTGAGGGTAATAAGTTTCAGGGCCTCTTCATCGGACAGATCGCCATAACGCTGCGTTTTTGCAGCTTCGTGGTACAAATGGCGAATGAGTTCATCGGAGTCCGAATTGATGGAGGTCACCACACCATTGCGGGTGAGGATGGCTGCATTGTAAGCCGTGCTGTAATACACTTCAAATTTATACGCCCACCAGTCGGAAAACACCGAAGCGGAAGCACCAAAGGCTGCGAGTTCGGGTGCTACCTTAAAGCCTTCATTGACGTGTTGAAAACAAATCTTTTTTACGCCATAGTCTTTCAATACATTCAGCAGCATGAGGATCTCATCTGCCCGGTAAGAATGACAATGGATCAGGATCTTGCCGTCGAGGATGTCTGCCAGGGTTTCCATCCGAAGGCTGAACTCCGGTGCCATTTTGGTGAGACCCGCTTTATGATCTGCCCATTGTTGCTTGTACACCCTGGCATCCGAAAAGGCCGTCCTGAAGACCTGTTCCACGCCCATGCGCGTCCTGGGTACAATGCCCTGACCTTCGCCGTGGGTGCGCATGGGGTTTTCACCCAGGGCAAATTTGATGGTCCTCGGCGCACCTTCCATTTTGAGTTTGTCGGGATTCACCTCCCCGTAACGGTGTTTGATGGTCTGACACTGACCGCCGATGGCATTGGCAGATCCGTGCATGGCATGGGATATGGTCACCCCGCCGGCCAATGCCTGATAGATGGACACATCGTACGGATTGATGGCGTCGCCTACATTTACTTCGGGCGTGACCGGATGGGACGCCTCGTTGATTGCATCTAGGGCGATGTGAGAATGGGCGTCAATGATGCCGGGCATGATGTACATGCCGGTGGCTTCGATGACCTTTGTAGCTCCTGGTGCTTTCAGGTTTTTACCGATGGCACTTATTTTCCCCTTTGTGATCAACACATCGGTATTTTCTTTTACACCATTGGTAATGGTGAGTACGGTACCGCCTTTGATCAGTACATCTCCGGTCTGACCCTTTGCATAAGCAAAAACAAAAAGCAGTAACAGGGTGGTATATTTTGTTGTCATGAATGTCAATTTGAAAATGATTGATTTTTTGGACCCTTGATTTTATTTCCCTTTATCGGAAAGCTACCCATGCCTGTGACTACTACCGAACCGGAATAGGAGTCGGTCATAAAGGTGAGGTCGAAACTTACGGTGGTGGGTTGGCCCATGTCCACCGTCATGTTGAATTTTACGCTCTCTGCTTCTACAGTAATGTCTTCGAGCGCATCCGAGGTGCCTGGATCATTGTCGCTGACGGAAGTGCCCGTATATCCTCTGCCATTGCGGGTGAATGAAAGTTTTCCCGTTTGGGGTTGACCCGGCACATCCACTACGTAACTCCATTCTCCTTCTATTTTCATGCCTTTTTCATCTACCTTGCCCTCACCCTTGGGTTTATCTTCCATGACATACAGGTTGCCATCTACCAACATGCGTTTGATGGCGGATTTTTCTTCAAAGATGGCTTTGTCGGCCACCACGAGGTTGGCCGATTTGCCCGGTTCCAGGGTGCCGTTGGTTTTGGAAAGACCCAACCAATCGGCCGGTACCGTGGTAAGTGCAGCCAGGGCTGCACTTTCACTCAGGCCTGCTTTCACCAGCCTGCGTATGTTTTTGAGCACATCTGCCGGCTTCACTTCGATGAGCGAAAAACCAAAGGGTATGGCATTTTTTTCCAGTACCGCTGCCTGGGATAGGTATTCGTCGTAACTCTTCTTTTTGCGGGCTTCGAGGTCCTTTTCCTCCGGTGTTTTTTCTTTCTTTACCTCCGGTTTCTTGGTTTCTTCTTCCTTTTTCTCAGTTTTCTGACCCTTATCTTCTTTTTTTGAAGCATCACCTTCTTCGCCCTTTTTGCTGCCCTCTTCTTTGATTTCATCCGGCAGGTCGAGGGACAGTAGCACGGAATAACCACCTGCCTTGACTTCATTTAATGCGGGCAGGATGTGTTTAATTTCCGACAGCACCATTTTATAGCCCAGTTCTTTTTGCAAGTCGATGGCCCTGAATACATCTTTGGATTTGGGTGCCACAAAATATACGGGCATCTCTTTTCGGTAAGCGGGTACTAGTGCCTGCAATTCTTTAGAAAATACGGGGCGTTTCAATCCGGCAGGATTGAGGGCAAAGGTTTCCTCGTTGTTAAGGGCAGATGCTACGTTTTTGTAAAGATCTCTGTACCTGGCAATTACCCCGATCACAGTCGATGGTGCTGCGCCACTGGCGGTTGTAAAAGACGAATGCAGCGCAGTGCCCTGTCTGATCACCATCTTATCTTCATGGTCTGCATCCACCAGGCTGATGATGGCACCCGTGCCTGCAATCATCTTTCCCCGGGGAAAGACCTGGCTTATGGTAAATCCGGCCTTTCTAAGATCACCCACCGATGTTTCTTTAGCTGCCAACTTACTCAGGGCAGTTATTTGGGGCGTGATGCCCGACTGTTCAAAATTAGCCACGCCCCTGCTGGCCGGCTTGGGTGCGTCCTTTTTTTCTTCTTCTTTTTTGATGCCGGTGTGGGACATCATGTCTATGAAGCCGGCATAAACATACATGCTGTCTGCCGCCACCACTTTACAATCGGGAGGAGCAGACAAACCCGGACCGATGCGGTCAATGATGCCATCCCGGATGATGATGGACTGCAGGGATGGTGCCACCCCCGGTTTTGAAACGACAAAGGCGTTTCTTATAAAATAGTTCCTGGTCACCTCTACCGGCGCATCGGACTGTTGCCCGTACATGGCCGCAGTACACCACAGAACCATAGCACACCAAGTGCTTGTTCTTTGTATTAACCCCATATTGTTTTAATTAGCCGGGTGAATATAGACAGAAATTCATAAATGCGAAGAAATGTCACCAAATAATTCTGACCTACCCATGCAACTGTCCGCAACAAGTGAAGCGAAACAAAAACTTAAGCTCTGTATGTTGCTACTTAGTAAAAATTCAACAGAATCTAAGCTGTAATTTCACAAGTAAGGACATATCGATGTAAGGCATATACCATAAAAAACAAGTATATTAGCCGTGCAATTCCGCGTAAATGTATGTAACGACTGCCTACTTAAAATACACCATCACCGTTTTGTTCGTTGTGTTTGCATTGGTACAATACAACGATGCCGATTGGTATATCTGGGGCCCGGCTTATTTGTTGGTCGCTGCTCTGTATGCTTTTCCCGATGCCTTCAAAAGCCGGAAGATAGTCCTCATGATCCTTCTCGGTTTTTTGCTATGGGCTGCCTCATATGTTCCTGCTTTTATTACCTGGTTGAAGGATGGAGCTCCCTCCATAACCGGCACCATGAAGGCAGAAAATATGGAGGTGGAATTGGTGAGGGAGTTTTTGGGCCTGGTTCTGTGTATAATCTATGTGGCTTTGCGCCTGAGAAAACCAGCGAAACCTTAAAGCAATCTAAACCCGGCACAAGGCCTGGTTAAAAGGGCTCCCACTTCTGTTATGGTGATAGGATTAATCGTTAACACCAATTCCGCGCGGTCTGCGAAATGGGTAATCAATAACAGGAAGTGTCAATTAATTTCCCAAACAAAAGAATGAACGAAAGGAGAATGTTTCAGCGGATTCTGCGGGAACCCCCTGTCAGCAATTTCAGCGAAAGTATCACTCCATAAAGAAGGACTTATTAATTTCCCCAACAAAAGAATAAACGAAAGGAGAATGTTCCAGCATTTTCAGCAGGAACCCCTCTCAGCGATTTCGGCGAGAGGGATAATCCACAGCAGGAAGTGTCAATTAATTTCTATGACAAAGCATAAAAGAAAGGAGAATGTTTCAGCGATTTCAGCGGGAACCCACTTTCAGTGCTTAGTTTATTTTCTGGCTCATATCACACATGATGGTAAGAAACGTGATGGAAACGTCATTGGTGGTGACAGTTACGGTTTTTTCATGTCAATGATTTAATGATGAAAATTGTTTTCCCGGCACAGGCCGGATCATCTCGACTGCAGCTTCGATGAAACAAAGGTAAACGGCTCTCCCTGGAACAGCTGTTAACCAACTCAACAATAACTGTTATTCACATGTTAAAGCGCAGGCTGGTCTGTCAGGCTATTTTGCTTTTTTGTAATTTCGTCACACAGGATGAAAAATAAACACATCATATTTCTGGCATCTTTTGGGGGCGTAGTCATCCTGGCCATTTTTATTGTGCAGCTTTTCTGGGTAAAAGAAGCCTTGCACATCAGTCAGCAACAATTCGACCAAACCGTGCAAATTGCCTTGCGGGAGGTCGCTGAAAAAATTGCCCTGAAAAACAACACAACTTATGAATATACCAACCCGGTAAAAAAAATAAATCCAACACATTACATCGTTCAGGTAAACAGCGATATCGACGCAGAACTGCTCGACTATTACCTGGCCTCCTCGCTGGAGTATTACAATATCAATCAGGATGTGGAATACGGCATTTACAGCTGTTTTTCTAAAGAACTGGTGTATTGCAACTACATCCAGAAAAACAAACCGCAGAAACCAGTCTCATCCATTCAATTGCCCAAGTTTGAAGGCCTGGATTATTACTTCAGTGTAAGCTTTCCCCACTATTCCATCGTCTCAATGCACAATGTGCCCATGTGGATGGTCACTTCCATCATCCTCTTTCTGGCCATCTTATTTTTTCTGTATGCCTTGTTTATTGTTTTCAGACAAAAATCCATCACACAGGTGCAAAAGGATTTTATCAACAACATGACCCACGAATTCAAAACACCCATTTCTACCATTTCCATCATCCAGCAGGTAATCTCAGATCCCGAAATCACAAAAAACCCGCAACGGCTGGCGACCTATTCTGAAATCATCGGCGCAGAAACAAAGAGGCTCAATGAGCAGGTGGAGAAAGTACTCAACATTGCCAGGATTGAAAAAGGACAATTTTCATTGCACAGGGAATCTGTTTCGGTCCATGAAATAATACAGCAGATTGTATTGAATGTAAAAAATACAGAGCCAGGTTATAATGTGCAAATAAGTGCGGAAACTGAAGCCAACTCAGACGCCGTACTGGCCGACAGGGTGCACTTTACCAACATCTTGTTTAACCTTGTGGACAATGCCATCAAATATGGTGGCAATCCTCCGGTCATTAAATTGAGTACCCATACAGAGGGCCATAAAATCTTCATCCGCATCACCGATAATGGTTATGGTATGGAGAAAAAAGAATTGAAAAAAATATTCGACAAATTCTACCGTATTTCTACAGGAAACGTCCACAACGTCAAAGGATTTGGCCTCGGACTTTACTATGTTAAAAAAATAGTAGATGCCCATAAGTGGAAAATAACTGTAACTTCAACACCCGGTTTGGGCACCGTGTTTACTCTTGAAATTCCAACCATCAAATAAGCCTATGGCCAGAATATTTTATGTAGAAGACGATGTAAACCTAAGCTATGTGGTTAAAGACTGCCTTAAAGTCGCAGGGCATACAGTGGATCATTTCAGTAAGGGAGATGAAGCACTGGCTTCGTTTCATAAAAATGAGTATGACATTTGTATCCTGGATGTGATGCTGCCCAACATCGATGGTTTTGCCATCACGCGGGCCATCCGCAATAAAAATCACCACATACCCATTATCTTTATTTCTGCGCGCATTCAGATCGAAGACAAACTCGAAGGCCTGAACATTGGAGGTGATGATTACATCTTCAAACCCTTCAGCATCGATGAGTTGTTATTGAAGGTGAACATCTTTCTCAAAAGAAGAAGTGCCCAACCTCAGGAACAAGATCCTGACAATGGCATCGTGCAATTTGGCAACTTCACCCTGGACATGGTAAATCTTTCACTGACCATAGATTCTGAAGAAATAAGGCTTACCCAACGCGAATCAGAGCTCCTGGCACTGTTTGTAAAAAATCCCGGCAAGTTGTTGCGGAGAGAAGAAATTCTGGTGGCCTTGTGGGGACAAGATGATTACTTCCTGGGTCGAAGCCTTGACGTTTTTATTTCAAGAATCCGAAAATACCTGATGCTGGATAAAGCCGTACACATCGAAAACATACCCAGGGTAGGATTCAGACTGATGATCGAAAACTAGCCCGGGGCTATACGTCATTACCATAATTCATCTTGAACATTTAAGGGGCAATAGGCCTGACCGTCTGTAGATGTGACCTGTTTATCATAAACAGACCAGACTATATTGTATCCCTAATAATGATGGATTTATATTGCCTGAACTTTTTAGGTGAGTGCAGCCAAAAGCTCAACTGCATGCTGTTATACGGCGATCGCTTCCTGTCCCATCATCTTGCGGATGTTGATGAGGGCATACCGCATTCTACCCAGCGCAGTATTGATACTTACCCTGGTAACCTGAGAAATTTCTTTAAAACTCATGTCGGCATAATGTCTCAATACGATGACTTCTCTTTGTTCTTCCGGCAACATTTCAATGATGTGTTTCACCCGGGTATGGTCCTGGAATTTGATGATGTGATCCTCCATATTGTCATCCTTACTTTCAATCATGGTAAGTATGTCAAATGTCTCTGAGGATGAGACCTTGGTTTGTCTTTTTGATTTCCTGAAATGATCCACACAGAGGTTGTAGGAAATTCTTAAGGCCCATTGAATGAATTTACCTTCATGGTTGTACCTGCCCTTGCGGAAGGTATCAATGATTTTAATAAATACCTCCTGCAACAGGTCCTCTGCCATTTCAGTGTCTTTGACAAAAAGGTAGATGGACGTATAGATCCTGTCCTTGTGTCTTTCCAGTAAAACTTCAAACGATTTTTCGTTGCCCTGAAGATAAGTCTCGATCAATTGCTGATCATTCAATTTTAATACATCCATGATGACTAATTTTTAGATAATAAATACTATCCCTGATTAAGAAAAAAAACTAGTGTAGATGTATTAAACTATAGGCAAAAAGAATTTTAGTGAATAATTTCAACAAATATAACAGATAATATGGTATAAATCAAAGACCGGGCCATAAAACAAAATGTTAAAATTTAATATTTGGCCAATAATGGCTCGTTTTATGTTTTTTTCCAGATGTTATTTCCTGAATCCCAAATCATTGGCAATTGGTTCTGATTGTCCTTGAACTGTATTGTTTTTTGTGGGTTACCGATTTTAACTGAATTTTGGTCAAAATTCAGGCTCTCAATACAAGGAAGCCGGTACGGGCAGCTTCACATTATCAAAAAAGGCCCCGCAAACTGCAAGGCCTTTATTTTCTATAAGCTCATGGTTTATCCATTCATCGAGGACAAAAACTCGTCGTTGGTCTTTGTGCCGATCATATATTTCCTTAGGAATTCCATCGCTTCATCTGGCTTCATATCGGCGAGATAGTTTCTCAATACAAACATGCGCTGCAGCGTGGCTGTATCCAACAGCAGCTCTTCTCTTCGTGTGCTGGATCTGGTAAGGTCAATGGCAGGATACAATCGTTTATTGGCCAGAGTCCTGTCCAATTGAAGTTCCATGTTGCCCGTACCCTTGAATTCTTCAAAGATCACTTCATCCATTCTTGAACCTGTATCGATAAGTGCTGTTGCCAGAATGGTGAGCGATCCTCCGCCTTCAATCTTTCTGGCTGCACCAAAAAATTTCTTTGGCTTGTGTAATGCCGTAGCTTCTACACCACCTGAAAGCACTCTGCCACTTGGCGGTGCCACGGTATTGTAAGCCCTGGCCAGCCTGGTGATGCTGTCAAGCAGGATGACAACATCGTGTTTACTTTCTACGAGCCTCTTGGCCTTTTCCAACACCAAACCGGCTACCCTTACGTGATTTTCAGCAGGCTCATCAAAGGTTGAAGCGACAACCTCTGCCCTTACACTCCTCCGCATGTCGGTAACTTCCTCCGGTCTTTCGTCGATAAGCACCACCATCAGGTAACACTCAGGATGATTTTTGGCAATGGCATTGGCTACATCTTTCAGCAAGAAGGTCTTACCCGTCTTTGGCTGTGCTACGATCAAACCCCTTTGACCTTTACCTATAGGAGCAAAAAGGTCGATCATCCGGTTGCCGTAATCCTTTCCCCCGGGATCTGAGGTAAGTACAAATTTTTCTTCAGGAAATAATGGTGTCAGATAATCAAATGGCACCCTTTCCTTCACCATCTGTGGCTCAAAACCATTGATGAGGGAAACTTTTAAGAGGGCAAAATATTTTTCGCCTTCTTTTGGTGGCCTGATGGCGCCTTTCACGGTATCCCCGGTCTTTAATCCAAACAGTTTCACCTGGGAAGGACTCACGTAAATGTCATCTGGTGAAGACAAATAATTGTAATCTGATGAACGCAAAAAGCCGTAGCCATCCGGCATCATTTCCAATACACCTTCTCCTTCGATGATGCCATCCAGATCTATATTGAATGCTGGCTCCTGAAATTGCTCAGGCATTACCTCAGCTCCCTCCGGATTGGGATATGGTTGTCCTTCAGGATTGCGCTGTCGATTGTAGTTGACCTCCCTTTCAGGATACCTGTTACCCGGTTGCTTTTGTGACGGTCTGTCTTGTTGATTTCGACGATCCTCTCTAGGCTCCTGATTGCCCTGATCCCGGTTTCTATCCCTGCCTTGGTCTCTGTCCCTGCCCTGTTCTCTGGACTGGTCCCTGCCTTGGTCTCTGGACTGCTCCCTGCCCTGGTCTCGCGATTGATCTTTACCCTGTTCTCGGGGCTGTTCCCGGTTTTGTGGTTCCCGGTTTTGTGGTTCCCGGTTTTGTGGTTCCCGGTTTTGTGGTTCCCGGTTTTGTGGTTCCCGGTTTTGTGGTTCCCGGCTTTGCTCTTTATTCTGTTCTCTGCCCTGGACTCTGCCCCGATCCCTTGGTTGTTCTCTGGGGGCTTCCTTTACTTTAGGTACAGGTGTTTTTTTAACTTCAGTTTCGGGAGTGGTCAGTTGGTCGGCAGTAGTATCTTTCGTTTCTGACGGTTCAGGTTTTTTAACATTGGGCTTTCTGCCCCTGGCCTTTGGATCCTGAACGGCTGCTTTGTTTTCTGTTTTTTCGCGTACTGGTCTTTTGAATTCCTCCTTTCTTTCAGAAGGGTCTATTCCTGCAGGTTCTGATGTTATGGCCTTATTTGCCAATGCCTGTTCATCGAGAATTTTATAAATTAAATCCTGTTTAGTGAGTTTTTTGAAACCATCAATGTTGAGTTTTTCAGCAACTTCCTTCAATTCAGGAACCAGCATCTCATTGAGCTGTAATATATCGTACATATTGTTAATTACTAAATTTTCCTTTAGAGGGATCTAAAGATTTGTGATAAAATAAATGGTTGAAATTTAAGTTTACGTGGGAATAAAGTATGTAGTGGGTACTATTAAATACTTTAGCATGGCAAAAATACAAATTATATTTTGAATTGCAAAATGCTATCTTTGCATTTTGGATAATGTAAAATATTATTTGGTGGTTTTTATATAAATTGTTGATATTCAATTAATAGAAAATCGATATTTCTTTCAAAAACCTAAATTACAACCTTAAAAATATGCTCGAATTAAATACCATTCGAAATCAGAAAGACAGTGTGATCGAAGGATATAAGAAACGAAATCTTTCTGAACAGACCATTGCTGAATTAGATGCCATTCTTGCCCTGGATGATGAACGCAAAACCATTCAAACACAACTTGACAATGCCCTGGCAGAAATCAATGCACTGTCCAAAGAAGTGGGAGACCTTTTCAAGGCTGGAAAACAAGACCAGGCCGGTGACTTAAAGACAAAAGTGGCCGGAATTAAAGAAGGGATTAAATCGCTGGAACAAAGACATAAAGACATCAAAGACCTGATCGAAGAAAAGCTTCTTTCACTGCCCAATGTACCCCACGAATCGGTTCCATTTGGAAAAGGAGCTGAAGACAATGAGGTGTTCAAATCATGGGATAAAGCATTTCCTTCCTTACCGGAAAACGCTTTGCCTCATTGGGAACTCGCTGAAAAATACGATTTATTCAGCCTGAGTCTGGGTGCCCACATCACTGGGTCAGGATTTCCAGTGTACAAAGGAAAAGGAGCCCGGTTGCAAAGGGCCCTGATCAGCTTTTTCCTGGATGAAGCCACTGATGCGGGTTTTACGGAAATCATTCCACCCTTGCTCGTCAATAAGCATTCAGCCCGGGGAACGGGCCAATTGCCGGACAAGGAAGGGCAAATGTATTATTGTGAAAAAGACGACCTGTATTTAATACCTACGGCCGAAGTGCCCATTACCAACCTGTACCGGGATGCCATTATAGGTGTGGATGAATTGCCCATCAAAATGACCGGTTATACCCCTTGTTTTAGAAGAGAAGCCGGTTCTTACGGTTCAGATGTAAAAGGCCTCAACCGCGTACATCAGTTTGACAAAGTAGAGGTTGTGGTGCTGCAGCATCCGGATAAATCATACGACACCCTTATGGACATGGTAAACCATGTAGAAGGACTGCTCATCAAACTTGAACTACCTTACCGCATTCTGCGTTTATGTGGTGGTGATATGGGATTCAATTCAGCCCTTACTTTTGACTTTGAAGTATATTCAGCAGCTCAGGAAAAATGGCTCGAAGTAAGTTCCGTATCCAATTTTGAAAGTTTTCAGGCCAACAGAATGATGCTGAGATACAAAGATACAGATGGTAAAAACAAACTTGCCCATACGTTGAACGGCAGTGCCCTTGCACTGGCCAGGATCGTGGCTTCATTGCTTGAAAACAATCAAACCCGGGATGGAATTGACATTCCTTATGTCCTGAGGCAGTACACAGGTTTTGATAAAATTTAGTTTGTAATATGATTGTCTATTATGTTATTTTAGGTGTATTTACCCTGGTGGGTCTCGGCGTGAGTTCGAGATTGAAATCAAAATTTGAGCACTACAGCAAGTTGGGCATACGCAGCGGTATGTCCGGTGCAGAGGTCGCCATGGCTATGCTCCATCACTACAACATTCGTGATGTGCAGGTGATAGAAGGTCAGGGCTACTTGTCAGACCATTACAATCCCCAGACCAAAACGGTTGCTTTATCTCCTAATGTCTTTCACGGTCGAAGCATATCTTCTGCAGCGGTTGCTTCACATGAATGCGGCCATGCCGTGCAGCATGCCACCGCATACAGCATGCTTCAGTTAAGATCCAGACTGGTGCCGGTAGTTCAGTTTTCCAGCCAGATGCAACAGTTTCTCTTTATGGCCACTCTGTTTGGCATGGGAGCGGGCTTTGGAGGAAATCTGCTCATGATTGTCCTGGTGGTCACCTTTGGGGTAACTGCCCTGTTTAGTCTGATAACCCTGCCTGTAGAGTTCGATGCAAGTAAGAGAGCCCTGGTATGGCTGGACGAAACCGGAGTAGCCGTCAATCAGGAATATGACGGGGCCAAAGACGCGCTATGGTGGGCAGCCATGACGTATGTTGCCCAGGCACTGGGAGCCCTGGTGATGTTCCTATATTTCCTTTTGAGTTTTTTAGGTAGAGAAGATTAATCAACACAATATGAATACAGAAATTGAAAGCACACTGGCCAACGGCTATGAACACATGGATAAAACGCTGGACCATCTCAGCGAAGAACTCTCCAAGATCAGGGCAGGAAAAGCATCACCTGCCATGGTAGGGAGTGTTCATGTTGAATATTACGGCTCCCCAACTTTATTGGCACAGGTAGCCAACATCACGACCAGCGATGCCAGAACCATCGTCATTCAGCCATGGGAAAAATCCATGCTGGCGCCCATAGAACGTGCCATATTTGAGGCCAACCTCGGTATCACCCCGATGAACAACGGGGAAATCATCATGCTTACCGTACCCCCTCTCACGGAAGAACGCAGGGTGATACTGGTAAAACAGTGTAAAACCCTGGGTGAAGATGCAAAGGTTGCCGTGCGCAGCATTCGTCACAAACTCATGGAGTACATCAAAAAAGAGGTTAAAAACGGCTTCCCCGAAGATATGGGCAAGAAAAAAGAAGCCGAAATTCAAAAATTTGTGGACGACCATACCGAAAAAGTGAATAAGCTTTTGGATGCCAAAGAAAAGGACATTATGAAGGTTTAACCATTTATCAAAAAGACGCAAAAGCCCCTGAAAATCAGGGGCTTTTTTATTTATTTGGATTTATTTTTGCCATTTTCAAAATTTCCAAATAATATTTCTATCTTTTTTCCGTAATCAAGGCAGCTTTTCATGTTAACAAATGGTTAATTTATTAATGATTTGTGCTATTTTAGCACATCATTTATAATTATTCATTAACCAAATTCAATATTAGTATGAAACAAAATCTATTGATTCTTTTGGTGGCGCTTTTATCTATATCGGCATACGGTCAACGTATGGTGAAAGGTAAGGTAAGCGATGCATCAGGTTTGCCCTTGATTGGCGCAAACGTTGTCGTCAAGGAATATCCCGAAGTAGGGACAATTTCAGATGTTGACGGCAATTACGAACTTCAAGTTCCTCAGGGAAGTACCACGCTGGTATTTAGTTACACCGGCTTTACTACCGTGGAAATGCCAATTGGTGCTTCTGGAATGATCGATGTATCTCTCGCTGAAGGTGAAATTCTTGAAGAGGTAGTCGTCATCGGCTATGGTTCTCAAGCCAAAAGGGATGTAACCGGATCGATTTCCAAGGTGACAGGTGAAACTGTGGCCGCGCTGGTGTCGCCGAGTTTTATTCAGCAACTGGCGGGTAGGGCCGCAGGGGTTCAAATCCAGAATACTTCAGGAATTCTGGGAGCTGCACCACAGGTGAGAATCAGGGGTGTCAACTCTATTTCTTCCGGTACCCAACCTTTGTTCGTTGTGGATGGTGTTCCTGTTTTCAGTGGTAACGTAGGCGGTTTTACGCCTGCCAATGCACTTGGAGACATCAACCCCAATGACATTGAATCCTATGAAATTTTAAAAGATGGCGCTGCCTCTGCGATTTACGGATCAAGGGCTGCCAATGGTGTAGTTTTGATTACCACCAAAAAGGAGCTGCCGGCAAAGCCAAATTTAACTACGACGTAAATTATGGCGTAGCTCAGGCGGCTAAACTTTTGACCTGTTGGGTGCACAGGATTTTGTGACCATTCAAAATGAAAAGTACACAAATTCCGGCGCCAACGCTGTGGCAAATCTTCAAACCCGAGCGGACGGCAGTGTCGTTGACACTGACTGGCAGGATTTGGTTTTCAGAAAGGCTGTTCAACATTCACACAATCTTTCTGTAAGTGGAGGCGTTGACAAGACCAACTACTTCTTTTCATTTGGTTTTGCAGACCAGGAGGGTATTGTACTTTCCAATGAACTTAAGCGATACAGCTTCAGGGCCAACATCGAACAGAAAGTGAACAACTGGTTGACTGCCGGCTTTAAAAGCGGTGTTACCAGACAAAGCAATTATGGTCCGCTTACTGGCTCAAACAACCTCTCCGGTAATGTTTTTGGTGCAATCAGGATGCTGCCCAACGTGGAAGCCCTGGATCCAACACATCCTACCGGTTACAACATCGACCTCATCAACATCAGGTCTTTGGGTAGAGGTGCAAACAATGATGTGATTTCTAACGGTATTCCAAACCAACTCTTCGTCCTTGAAAACGACAGAAGGGCATCAAATTCCTGGAGATTGCTGGGTAATGCATTCCTGCAGGCTGAATTAACCAAAGGACTAAACTTCAGAACTCAACTGGGTATTGACGGCAGTTATGTAGATGACTACCTTTTTCAGGATCCAAGACACGGAGATGGTTCAAGTGCCAACGGAAGGGTTTCTCAGGCATTTAGCCCATCTACCAGGTGGAACTGGCAAAACATCCTTACTTACGACAAAGTTTTTGACAAACACAACCTGGGTGTAACCCTTGTACAGGAATATCAGAAGGAAAAAACTTCTTTCTTCCAGTCACAGGTGACCAACATCTCAGATTTGTATTTCCAGGAAAACATCGTTTCCGGAACTTTTGCCACTCCTGAAGCATATGGTGGTATTGGAGAAAACGGACTTGCTTCATACCTCGGAAGGGTTAACTACAACTACGGGGGTAAATATTATTTTAGCGCTTCTATCCGTAGAGATGAATTATCTGCCCTTGCTCCCGGAAACAGGGTGGGTTATTTCCCTGGTGCTTCTTTCGCCTACAGAATTTCAGAAGAATCTTTCTGGGATTCAATGGAGGACTATATTTCTGACTTTAGGATCAGGGGTTCATACGCACAAACCGGTAACACCAGCATTGGTAACTATCCTTACATTGGATCTTATGGTTCTGGTCTTTATGGTACACAAAACGGTATCGCCTATAACAACTTTGGTAACGACCAACTCAAGTGGGAGTCTCAAACTAAAACCGATTTAGGATTTGATGTTGGTTTTGACAACAACAGATACAACTTAAGTGTAGCTTATTGGACACAAGACAATGACGACATCATCCTTCAGGCACCTACTGCACCTTCTTTGGGTATTCCGGGCAACTTTGTGAATAAAAACATCGGCAGGGTAAAAGGAAGTGGTATTGAATTGACAGTGGATGCCAATGTGGTGAGAAATGACAACTTCAATTGGAATGTATCCGCAAACTTCTCAACCCAAAAAAACGAGGTAGTTACCCTTGTAAACGGTCAAGACATTACCACTGCCTATAACGTAATCAGGGAAGGTGAGTCCATCAGGTCTCTTTACGGTTATGTTTACCACGGTGTAAATGCGGCCAACGGAAATCCGGTTTATGAGTCATACAACAAAGATGCGGATGGCAACATCACAGAAACCATCCTCATCCAGGCTGACCTTGCCAAACAACAATATTATGTGTACAATGAAGCCAATCCTACAGATCTCAGTACCGTAAGGGCTTTGAGTGCCTCCAGGGACAGGATTGTACTTGGATCTGCATTGCCTAAATGGTTTGGTGGTTTGGATAATACCTTCTCTTTTGGCAACCTTGATTTGAATATCTTCCTGAGATTTTCAGGAGGAAATAAAATCATGAACAGGACAAAAGCTGACCTTTTGGGTATGACTTTCAACAACAACGGTACGGAAATCCTTGGCAGATGGCAAAGTCCTGAAAATCCAGGCGATGGTCAGACACCAAAACTTTGGTTAAACAGAGATGCCTTGGTCAACAACCCTGATTTTGCATCTACCAGATGGGTAGAAGATGGTGATTTCTTAAGATTGCAGAATGTTTCGCTCTCCTACAGATTGCCAAGTTCTACACTTAAATCACTGAACATCAGTTCTCTGAAAGTGTATGTTCAGGGCCAAAACCTGGCTACTTCACTGGTTATAGCGGTTTGGATCCGAAACTTCTACCGCCTTCTCTACAGGAGCAGGATTTGGGGAAGACTTCAACGGTAACCCACAGCAAAAGGTATTTTCCATTGGCTTGAACTTAGGCTTTTAACAATTAAACTTTCAGAAAATGCAAACAACAACATATAAATTATTTAAATCTTCGGTCATGGTTTTGCTGGTGGCAGCATTTACCATGCAATCTTGTGACAAGGATGTCACGGAGCTAACACCATACGACAGGATCACAGAATCACTGGCTTTTTCCAGCCCTGCAAGGGTTGAACTCTCTATGGTTGGTGTATATGACGCGGCACAAACCGGCTTTTATGCAGGTGGACAGGTGAGAGGTTATCCTTTTGGTGCAGCCAACGTAGCTCAGGGTGACATGAGGGGCGAAGACATGCTCAACGTAGCAGCGTTTTATGCCATCACCTATGAAGCGACTTACAACACCGCTTCTGCCAATAACGTCTATATGTGGCACACGCTTTATGCCTTAGTCAATAAAGCAAACATCATCATTGAAGGTGTAAAATCTGCAGCAACTGCCGGTGTAATTACGGCAGCCCAGGCTGCAGCCTACGAGGGTGAAGCGCGATTCCTGAGGGCCCTGGCCCACCACGAATTGCTCGTTCACTTTGCGCGTCCTTACAACGAAACCGCAGCAGCATCTCACCCTGGAGTACCTTACCGCACTGTTGCCGTGAACACTTCTGCTGCCCTTGATGCAGAGGTATTGAAAGGCAGAAATACGGTAGCGGAATGTTATACTTTACTTTTGGAAGACCTCAATTTTGCAGAAGCCAATCTTCCGGAAACGAGGACAGCCGGAGCAAAAATAAGCAGGGCTACCAAAGGAGCAGCCATTGCATTGAAAACAGGATCCTGCTGCACAAGGGTGATTGGGCAGGGGTGATAACTGAAGGTATTAAACTTTTGGGTGGCTCAGTAGGTGGATATGCCCTTACCGCTTCACCTGAAGGCGTATTTGCCACCAACAATGCAAACACAGAATCCATCTTCTCCATTGAGAATGCTTCTACCGACAACTCCGGCGTTAACGGAGCTTTACCGGTGATGTTTTCCATCGCTCCGGGTCGTGCTTGGTGGCCATCAGCCCCATTATGTACAACAATCCAAAATGGCTGGCGAGTGACCTTAGAAGAACATTGTTGGTTAAAGAAGCCGGCAATGGCTTTTCAGCAATAAGTACAGAAAGATCACTACCCAGGACGACTTGGACCCCAATCCTTAGATTGGCAGAAGTTGCCCTCAATACAGCAGAAGCATATTCAGGACCGGTGATACCGGTAGGGCCCTTGATCTGCTCAACAGCGTAAGAAATAGAGCCGTAACCGATGCCGCAGAACAATTTACTGCAGCTTCTTTCGCTTCTGCCAAAGAGCTTACTGCTGCCGTCCTGATGGAAAGGAGAATTGAATTATTAGGCGAAGGAAAAAGGTGGCCGGATATTCACCGACTGGGCAAAGATGCAGATTTTAATACCAATGGTATTCCTTCAAAAATTGCATTTGGTAGTACCAAAAAGACCAGCTGGGGCTTTGGTGTGGACTACACTAACGGTGAGTACACAGGTACTAAATCCATTGCAGGCAGACCATACGACGACTTTTAGATTCTATGGCCAATACCTCTTGATGAACTTAATACCAATGAGATTCTCAAGGCACAGCAGAATCCTGGATATTAATACCGGGCTTTTAAAGGGTTAAAATTTTAGGATTAATAATATTGGGTGGTTGCAAAATTGCAACCACCCTTTTTTTAAACCCTGCTTTCTAATTCAAATTAACTACGCTGCCATATTTACGGATACCTGCAGATTTTACCCTCTCTCACGTGTGGTTTCCTTCAAAAGAAAAATCTTCCCGCCAATACAAATACCCTCAAAGTAAATCCTCCCGCTTAAAAGATATTAAAAGTTCGTTGCAATATCAAAATGAGGTTGTCATTTAACTATTCTGTTGGAAACACTCTTATAATTGAATCGGTAAGATTGGAATATAGACATTATAACCTGTGTTGTTGCACAGACTAATCTAAACGCCAAATTTAGCTTTGAATTGAAAAGAAATTGAGTTTATAAAAGTTACAATTGAACCAGAAATTTACCTTTGCGGGCCATTATAAAAAACAATGGAAACACCAAAACTGGAAAAAATCCTCCCGGATATCGGTGTTACTTCCATTGTTTAGGTTTTGATCCACTTTGGCAATGTTGAGGTCAGATATGGGTATGTTGTAATATGGTTTTAATGCAAAGGCATTATTCCCTGCCTTTGCCTGGAGGATGAGTTCAACCCTTGCATTCATATAGGAGTCGCTATACACGGATAGTTTTTTCTTAGCCCCCGGATAATTGCGAAGGTAATTTGTTTTAATGCTTCCGATATGCACGCCAAACCCGAAGTAATTGTAATAATTTTCAAAACCAATCAACAAATTCCTTTGGGTAATCCTCCACTCATCGTTGTTGATTACGCCGGAAATATTTCGGGAAGATGCATTGTCTGTTGAAAAAGACTGATAAAACCCGCATCGATGGCCAGATGCTGTGACAACATATATCTGGCGCCAAGTTCAAGCCTGTGGATATAGTGAAATTTAGAAAATTTCTGACTGATGTCCGCTGTATTGTCGTTATATTGGCTGAAGATTTTGTTGGTTTCCTTAAAAGCCGTTATACTGGGCATTATAACCTACTTTTACGTTGAATTGGGCATTGGTAACAATAGGATGTAGCCAAAAGCCCAGAAAGCCCAACGCAAGCGAAATTTGTTGTTTTACGGTCATATGCATCAACTTAGTCCCAGCATGGATTTTAGTACGGCTTCATCGGTCGTTCCACCGGCAAAATCATCAAACGCCTTTGCTGTCACCTCAATGATGTGGCTCGATATAAAGGGAGCCCCTTCTTCGGCACCTTGTTCGGAGGATTTAATGCAACACTCCCATTCCAACACAGCCCAACCCTGGTAGTTATATTGGGCAAGTTTACTGAATACCGCCCCAAAATCCACCTGACCGTCACCCGGAGATCTAAACCTGCCTGCCCTGTTGACCCACGACTGATATCCTCCATATACCCCGGATTTACCTGTAGGATTAAATTCCGCATCTTTTACATGAAACGCTTTGATGCGCTCGTGATAAAAATCTATGTATTGCAGGTAATCCAGTTGTTGCAGCACAAAATGACTGGGGTCGTATAAGAGACAAGCCCTTTGATGATTGTTCACCCTTTCTAAAAACATCTCATAACTGATGCCGTCATGCAAATCTTCTCCCGGATGAACTTCATAACATACATCGACCCGCATGCTTCAAAATGATCGAGGATGGGAAGCCATCTTTTGGCAAGTTCGTCAAAAGCCATTTCCACTAGTCCGGAAGGTCTTTGAGGCCAGGGATAAACCGTTGGCCAGAGCAAGGCTCCACTGAATGTGGCATGCGCTTCAACCTGGTTTCTACTGGCCATGCCGGCCATTTTTACCTGTTCGATAGCCCACTTTGTGCGCTCAGCCGGTTTGCCATGCACTTCAGCTGGGGCAAAGGCATCAAACATGACGTCGTAGGCAGGATGTACCGCTACCAACTGACCCTGTAAATGGGTACTCAGTTCTGTAATTTCCAATCCATGACTTTTTATCCTGCCCATAAGTTCATCACAATAATCCTGAGATGCTGAGGCGAGTTTCAGGTCAATGCATCTTTTATCCCACGTGGGAATTTGAATGCCTTTGTAACCCAGCGATGATGCCCATTGACAAATGGTTTCCAAATTGTCAAACGGAGCTGCATCACCCATAAACTGTGCTAAAAAAATAGCGGGACCTTTGATGGTTTGCATGACAGCGCTTACTTATTTTCTGGTTGCTTCCAAGGTACAGGAATCTTCAATTGGTAAAATGCCTATGACAATCTTCAGCGAAATGGTGCCGGTAAGTTTGTTCGGATCTGTGCCTGCGATGAGTTCACCGCTGTTGGAAATGGTCACTGTAGTAGGATTGCCGTTTATGGGAATGGTAAGCGTTTGCTCCGGACTCTCATAGCTCAGCTTTTTACCTTCGATGGTGCCTGTTGGAGACTGAAGGCCTGGAATCGCCAGCCCCAGTGACAATTTCACTTTATTCTTTTCCCCGGGAATTTCTTCAATGGTGATGTCCAACGCCTGTCCCGCAATAAACTGCTGAATCAAAGCATTGTTGCAGGTCAATTTACCCGTATAGTTGCCAATGAATTGGTCTTTGGCGTATTTGCATGATCCATCCGGCGTATTGGCCAAGGGATTGTAATTGCTTGCAGTAGGATCTGTACACCCTTTAATGATGCAGGAACCATTATCCACATTTGCCTGTGGGTCATAATTTTCTGACAATGGATTGGTACAACCTTTGATGATGCAAAAACCATCGTCCAACGTGGCATCCGGATTGTAATTTTCTGCCTTGGGATTGGTGCAACCTTTGATGACACAATCTCCCTGGATGTTGGCATCGGGATCATAGTTTTCTGCTTTTGGATTGGTGCAGCCTATCACATCTTTTTTACAGGAAGTGGTCGTAAATACCATGGTTAGGGCAAATCCGAAAATTAAAATTATTTTATGCATACGTCGAACTTTTTACAAATATAGCAACTTATCGCGTAATTGGGCTTTCCCTTTTTTTATAGATATTGGTTGATGATGTTCTCGATGAGTTCCTGCCGTCCGCTTCGTATTGCCGGTTCTCCGCCGGTTTTTGCCAATGCGTACAAGTCGGTTAAACCCAGTTCACCCTTTTCAAACAACAAGCCCTGACCGGAATCAAAGCTGGCATACCGGGATGTGAACAGCGCTGCATATGCTGAATCATTTAATATGGCCTCAGCAGCCAGCAAAGCCCTGGCGAAAACATCCATGCCTCCGATGTGGGCATAAAACAGGTCTTCCACATCGGTGGAATTTCTCCTCAGCTTTGCATCAAAGTTGATGCCTCCTCCTTGTAAGCCCCCTGCTTTTAAAAGAACCATCATGGCTTCGGTCATTTCATACACATTGTTTGGAAATTGATCGGTGTCCCAGCCATTTTGATAATCGCCGCGATTGGCATCAATGCTGCCCAGGGCGCCTGCATTGGCTGCTACCTGCAATTCATGCTGAAAGGTATGCTGAGCCAGTGTAGCGTGATTCACTTCTATGTTGAGCTTAAAATCTGCCTCCAGCCCATAAGACTGAATGAAGTGCAGGCTGGTGGCGGCATCAAAATCATATTGGTGTTTGGAGGGTTCCATGGGCTTGGGTTCAATGAAAAACCAACCCGTAAATCCCTGGCTCCTGCCATAATCCATGGCCGCATGAAGAAAAGCAGCCAGGTGATCTAGCTCTCTTTTCATGTCGGTATTAAGCAGGCTCATATATCCTTCCCGGCCTCCCCAAAAAACGTAGTGCTGACCTCCCAGTTTTATCGTGACATCCAGGGCATTTTTAACCTGAAGTCCGGCATGACTTACCACGGCAAAATCGGGATTGGTAGCGGCACCATTCATGTATCTTGGATGTGAAAATAAATTAGCCGTACCCCACAATGGCTTAATGCCTGTTTCTTCCTGCTTTTCCAAAAGGTAAGACGCAATCTCGTGTAATCTCTGTTCTGACTCCACAATGGTATCTCCTTCTTCGACAAGGTCAAAGTCGTGAAAACAATAAAACGACATACCGATCTTTGACATGAATTCAAAGGCCGCATCGGCTTTATCCCGCGCCCTTTGCATTACATCACCGGATGAAAGCCAAGGCATCGGCCTCGTGGCCATACCAAATGGATCTGACCCATTGCCGCAGAAGCTGTGCCAGTAAGCAGTAGCAAACCTGAAATGATCCGCCATGGATTTTCCGGCAACAACCTTGTCTTTATCGTAGTACTTAAAGGCCAATGGATTCCTGGATGCCTTTCCTTCGTAGGGTATCTTTCCTATGCCCTGAAAAAATTCTTTTTTGCCTGCCATGATGATTGAGGTGAGCTTATGTCCCTGTAAAAATAATCAAAAGTTCTTTCTAGATGCCTTCCAATTATCTGGACTGTCGTGGCTAAGTAAAACAAGTGGTGTCTTGATTTTTAATCCCTTGTCTATGCTCCTCCTGCCGGCAAGCTAACTTTCCACTTTTCGTAGGCGGTAATCAATGCAGGTGAGGGTTCCTCTGGTTTAATGACGACGGCGGGACTTACCAAATGGCTTTCATTTATATGCAATAAACCTCCTTTTAAGCCTATACCGGCCCCCCTCGCTGCTCCTTCAGCCCCTGATGTTTTGCAAATGACTATTTCCACCCTGGCCAGTGACGCGATGGTTTCTGCAAATATCCTGGATTGAAACAGATTGTCATCTCCCACACGAAGATGGTCAATCTGGATGCCCAGTTTTTTCAAAATTTCAATGCCGTAAACAAAAGAAAATGCAATTCCCTCCAACGCCGCCCGGAGCACATGGTTTTTATTATGCCTGTTGAAATCCAGATGCAAGAGGGATGCCCCGGTATTTTCATTATTCAACATGCGTTCGGCGCCATTGCCAAAAGGATGAAGGATCAGTCCATCACTGCCTGCTTTAACCGTGGCAGCCAGTTGCTCCAGTTCATCATAGGTCTTATCGAAAAAAAGGTTCTGTTTTATCCACCGGTACAGTATGCCTGTTCCATTGATGCATAATAAGGTACCCAACTTAGGATGCAACCTGCTGTGATTTACATGGGCAAAGGTATTTACCCTTCCTGCTTCATCAAAACGAAGTGTATTGCTTACCGCATAGACCACTCCCGATGTACCCGCTGTCGCCGCAGCCTGACCTTCCTGCAATACGCCCAGCGCAAAGGCATTGTTGGGCTGATCTCCGGCTCTGTAACTTATGGGCGTGCCCACAGCAATGCCCAAAAGAGCGGCAGTGCTTTCATTGGTGGTACACTGGGTGTCAAAACTGGAGCCGTGTACTGGTATCAGATTGGCATCCATCTGCCCCGCCTCAAAAACGGTATGTGCTGGTTGATGCTGTGGAAAGTCCCAGAGTACAGCCTCCGATAAGCCGGTAATGGTGGTGGTTATTTTTCCACTTAACCGGTAAGCAATATAGTCTCCCGGCAACATGATCTTGTTTACTTTGTCATAAAGGGACTGCTCATGCACTTTCATCCAATACAGTTTGGATGCGGTAAAATTGCCAGGCCGGTTGTAAAGGTTGTTTTCAATATACGTGGATGTTAGCCGGCTTGTCAAATAATGTCCCTCAGGGATGGCCCGGCTGTCACACCAAATGATGGCTGGCCTGACTGGCTTTCCGGCATTGTCAACTGCCACAAGGCCATGCATTTGATATGCAATGCCAATGGCAATAATGTCTGACGGACTTACCGATGCTTTCAGCAAAACGGCCCTTATGGCCTCGATGGTGTTTTGCCACCAATGTTCCGCATCCTGTTCTGCCCACAAAGGCATGGGACTTGAGATGTGCATTTCCGATTCCGGGAATTTACACATGGCATAACATTTCCCATCCTCACTGCCTACGAGGGCAGCTTTGATGGAAGAACTTCCAATGTCCAGACCAAGCAGGTACATGCCCATAACTTGTATTTTATTTGTTTGGTTTTCTCTATTCAGTTTGTGTGCTTACAAAAATCAATGGGCGAGAAACCGGGATTCAGGGTTTTTGTTGTCCCTGTTGCAGCGCGATCACGCCATTTTTAATGTCCTGTTCTTCGGCCATCGGCCAAATCAGCAAAGCGTCGGCTTCATCGATGACGATGAAGTTTTTGAGGCCGCGAATGAGCAAATCTTTTCCGGAAGCAGTGCGGATGATGCAATCTTCTACGTCATCCAGTTCGTGTTGGCCTTGACCATGCACAACGTTTCCATCTTCATTTTTTGGCAGGTATTCGAAAAGACTGTTCCAGGTACCCAGATCGCTCCAGCCCATGTCTGCGGGCAATGAATACACATTGTCTGCTTTTTCCAGGATGGCAAAATCTATGGAAATGTTCTTGGTTAAAGGATACATTTTGTTGATGAAATCCTGTTCGCCATGGGTGTTGTAAATGCCGGGACCTGCATCTAACAATTGGATCATATCCGGCTCATATTTTTGGAATGCACTTAACAACGTCTTTACACTCCAAATGAAAATGCCTGCATTCCACAAATAGGATTTTGAGTCCACATATCGCGTTGCCGTTTCTTTGTCCGGCTTTTCCACAAAAGAAATGACCTTGGAAACAGACTGACTTTGTTCGGCCATGTGAATGTATCCATAGCCGGTATCGGGTCTGGTGGGCGTGATGCCAAGGGTCAAAATGGCCTCATTATTTTCTGCAAAATCAAAGGCAGCGGTCATGGACTGAATAAAGATGTCTTCTTTCAAAATGACATGATCAGAAGGCAGGACACCAAAAACGGCATCTCCATTCACCGCTTTCAGCCGTAAGGCCGCATATGCCAGACATGGTGCTGTATTATTGCGACTGGGCTCACACAGGATCTGATTGTCTTCCATTTCCGGTATCTCGTTTTTCACCAAATGCTGGTATGCGGCATTGGTAACTACGATGATGTTTTCAGCGGGTATAAAGGGCAGACACCTTTCATACGTCATGCGCAACAGCGATTTCCCAATGCCCAGGATGTCTAAAAATTGTTTGGGCTTTTGGGTTGTACTGGAAGGCCAGAACCTCGATCCAACACCCCCTGCCATAATAACCATATACCTGTTTGATTTCTTCATACCCATTGTTTATCTTTTATAAAAACGGTGCCTTTAAACAGGGCGACCAATGTGCCTTCCTGATTTTTAACTTCTACTTCATACAGAGCTGTCTTTCTTGTCCTGGCCTTTTCAGTGGCCTGTGCCTGAAGACAATCTCCAACCTGAATGGCCTTGAGGTGCGAAATGGAGGTCTCAATGGAAACCGCCTGAAAGCCATGTGAATTGCTGGCAAAAGCCAGGGCACTGTCCGCAAATGCATAACTGATGCCGCCATGGGCAATACCAAAGCCATTGGTCATTTCTCCTCTTACCACCATCTCTATCAGGCAGCTGCCCGTACCGAAAGAAAGGATCTTTATGCCCAGCCATTGGCTGAAAGCATCATGGTCGTACATTTTATTTTTGATGATTTCTCCTGCGTCCATGTCAAAGTAATGAAACCCTGTCCCGCAGGTAAGGCGACACCCTGTACCTGTCTTCGTGATACCTGTCGTATAGGTTGTCCAGGGTATAAATGATTTCTTCGTAACCCAATTCATCTGCCCAGGCCAACAGACCTTTGGGATAGTTGGTACCATAAAGCATGGCCAATTCGACATCCTCTTCAGAGCAAATGCCCACCTGCACGGTATCTGTGGCTTCATTGATCAGCATCGAGATGATCCTTTTAAACACATAATCGTATAGGGTGCTATCTTCTTCGGGTTCAAAGGCCGGCAACGACATTGAATGGTCATAAAAACCTCTGCCAGTCTTCTTGCCAAGATAGCCCGCTTCTACCAGTTTTTTCTGCGTGAAAGAAGGTTTGTATCTCGCATCATAAAAAAAGGACTGCCACACCGAAGTGGTGACCGCCAGGTTGACATCCAGGCCTATAAAATCCATCAAAGCAAAAGGTCCCATCTTAAATCCTTGCCGGGTCATGGCATGGTCGATTTCCACCATGCTGGCTATGCCTTCTTCTAAAATGCGAATGGCTTCCCCATAATAGGGCCGGGCGACTTTATTCACAATAAAGCCGGGACTATCCTTGGCTTTTACCACGATCTTTTCCCAGGAAAACAGGGTATCCACTATGTTATCGATCACGTTGGCATCGGTCTGGATAGCCGACACTACTTCCACCAGCTTCATCAATGGTGCCGGATTAAAAAAATGGATGCCGGCAAACCGACGTGGATTCTTGAGCTTACCCGCCATTTCAGTGATGGAAAGAGACGAAGTATTGGAGGCGATGATGGCATCTGTCGGCATAATGGCCTCCAATTCATTAAAAATTTTATGCTTAATGTGAATGTCTTCCACTACGGCTTCGATGACCAATTCACAATCTGCCAGGGCAGAATAGGCGGGTGCAAAATGTATCCTTCCAAAGATGGCGTTGAGCTGCAGTGCATCGAGCTTACCCTTTTCCAGGAGTTTGCCCAGTTGTATGCTCAGTTTGTTTTTCGCAATTTGAAGGACTTCTTCATTGATGTCTGTAAGCACCACATCACAGCCGGCAGTGGCTGCAACCTGCGCTATGCCACTACCCATGGCACCTGCACCAACGACCCCGATTTTTGAAATCATTTAATTTATTAATTTTGGGCTAAGATAACGATTTGTGGTGTGCCGTTTGGTGTAGTAACGGCTTAATTTTGCCAATATGCCCATACGTCTGTTACCACACTGTAAAAATGAATGACATGATCCTTTTACCCTCCTGGCGCGACATCGTCGTAACTCAGGGAAAAATAAGAATTGGCGACGAGAGCATTCCCCGCATCTTAAAATGCCTGGACATGCTGGATGAAAATCAGGTGTGGGCCAAATACAATGAAAATTCCAATTCCATCGGCCACCTCATTCTACACCTCGAAGGCAATGCCTCTCAGTGGATTTTATCAACCCTTGGCACGCTGCCGGATGCCAGAGACAGGGAAAGTGAATTCAATACAACAGCTATACTCCCTGTACCGGAATTAAAATCGAGACTGCTCGCACTGAAAGAAAAATTAAACCAATGCTTCGACGAACTGTCGGAACAAAGTTTGCTGGACGTACATCCGGTTCAATGTTATGAAGAGTCGGGCATATCCATTGTCATTCATGTGATTGAACATTTTTCCTACCATACAGGTCAGATTGCCTTCATCACCAAGATGCTCACCGACTCGCAAACCGGTTTTTATGCCGATGCAAACCTCAATCAAACCAATTAATATTTAAGACTATTATTAAGTTTTATCTTGTCGGGGACAACATGGCTGCCAATTAATTCATGCGGTTGTCTGGGGTCGATTCACCCATTTGATTATTCCGGAAGTATCCGGACAAAAACTCGCACCCGGGTTCATACGGGTTAACGGGTACTTTTACCCTGGATATCGGGCAGAAAAATAAATTCACATTGTGGATATAAAATTTTATTTTTGAATGGAAATATGCTTACAATCTAACAATAAATCAGAAAAAACCAACCAAAATTATGAATGGTGTAAATAAACAAAGACTTTTTATCGCGAGCTGTTTTGCCCTCATTACCACAGCCTTTGCTTTTGCCATCAGGGCAGGTATCATGAATGACCTGGCCAAAGACTTTAACCTCACCGATACCCAATTGGGTTGGATTCAATTTATGGGTGCCTTTGGTTTTCCCATCGCCACCCTCATCGGCGGACCACTGTACAATTCCCTGGGACCTAAAAAACTGGGCTGGATCGCCCTGGCCTGTCACTTTCTGGGCATTACCTTTTCCATCATTTCTGGAAGTTTTCTGCCTTTGTTTTTTTCTACCTTCTTCATAAGCTTTGGCAATGGCATGGTAGAAGCGGCATACAATCCCATGAGTGCAGACATGTATGAAGATAATAAGGCGACCATGCTCAACAAGTTTCACGTATGGTTTCCCGGCGGACTCGCCATTGGGGCATTGGTGGCACTGTTCATCGCCAACATTGGAGGTTCATGGCAGATGAAACTGGCCTTCATGTATGTACCCATGCTGGTTTATGCCTACCTCTTTTATGGTCAAACCTTTCCACAGACCAACAATGAAATGGACAAGGCTTCGACCGCTACCAACCTTAAGGCCATTTTTAGCTCCCCCCTCTATTTTTTCATGCTTGCCTGCATGGTACTCACGGCAACCACAGAACTCGGAACCCAATCATGGGTTGAGCGCATCCTGGGCAATTCCGGCGCACAACCCCTGGTCATCCTCTTTTTGGTCACAGGCCTGATGGCCATTGGTCGCTATTTTGCTGGCCCCATCATCCACCGGCTAAACATACCGGGTGTTTTGCTGGCATCTGCCATCATTTCACTGGCTGGCATCTACCTGATGAGCACAGCTACCGGAGGAACCGTTTACCTCGCTGCCATCTTGTTTGCCATTGGAGTGTGTTATTTCTGGCCAAATATGATTTCCTTCGTTGCGGTGTATCTGCCCAAAACCGGTGCATTGGGTATGTCTCTAATCGGCGGTGTGGGTATGGTGGGTCTGTCTATCTGTCAGCCCATCATTGGCAAATGGTTGGACACCGAAAGGGCCAGTGCCTTCGCCAGAGGTCTCACAGGGGATGCAGCCGAACTCTCCGCAGGTCAGGCAACCCTGGACAACATCGCCTGGTTTCCTGCACTTTTAATTGTGGCCTTTAGCATTTTGTATTTCATTACCAGGAAAAATGCAGCCACTTCACCACATTAATCAACCAAAATCAAAACAAATACCATGGATTTTAGAATGGATAAAAGCAGTTGGGGCATGATAGGTTTCATGTGTTTAACCATGATGTATTTTCTGGTGGTCGGAGCAGGTTCTGCCATCACCTTCTCCGGATATCTGATGAGCCTGGGACTGGCCATAATTGTCGTCATTGTCCTGCTTGCCCTTTCCTCGATTCCAGTCTTTATCTATTGTTATTTTGTAAAAAAAATACCAGACCTGGATTATTCAGTCAGGCTGGCCTTTGTGCTTACCCTGATCGGAATCGGCTCAGAAATTTTCATGTAAAAAATTTAATAAAAATGTCGGACTACAGAACATATTACGGAGGCACTGGTGATCCTTACAACAGACAAGGCAGGGGCATGGGTACCGGTCGGTTTAAACTGTTCCTCATTCTGGGACTCGGTATGGCGGCTTTTCAGGCCTTCAACTATTTTACCAACACCCAGACCAATGCCATCACCGGCGAAGAACAACGGGTGCAATGGAATACCGAAGAAGAAATTCAACTTGGCTTACAAGCCGCACCGCAGATGGCGCAGCAATACGGTGGCCTTCACCCTGATCAGCGGGCACAGCAATATGTTGATAAAGTGGGTCAAAAACTGGTCAACTCCACCATTGCGGCAAAAACAGGTTATCCCTATGATTTCCATTTACTGGCAGACAATGAGGTGGTAAATGCCTTTGCACTTCCCGGAGGACAGTGTTTTATCACCGCAGCCTTACTGAGCAGACTGGAAAACGAAGACCAGCTGGCGGGAGTAATGGGGCATGAGATCGGACACGTCATACACCGTCATGGTGCTGAGAGAAGTGCCAACCAGGGCTTCATCCAGGGCCTGATCCAAAGTGTACTGATTGGTACTGGCGGCGACCATTCTCTTACCCAGGTGGCCAATATGGTGGGTCAATATACCAGCATGAAATATGGCCGCGACCAGGAACTGGAGTCAGATGATTTTGGCGTAAGGTTAATGGTGGAAGCCGGTTATAAGCCCGAAGCACTCATTGGGGTCATGGACATTCTGGAATCTGCCTCCGGCGGACAAAAGGTTCCCGAATTTCAAAGCACCCACCCCAGTCCTGAAAACCGGAGAAAAAAAATAGAAGACGCCATAAAAAAATACAAAAATGGCCAATGATTTTTTTTCATGGATGAAGGCGGGAATGCTTGCTTTTTGCTTTTTGTTTGTCTCCTCCTGTTCCAAAAAAACGGGCCTGGTCATGGAGACAGCCATGAAATTTCCAACAGACATTACCAATGTGACCATCTCTTCCAGTGGCTACCATTCCGGACCGTGTGAACCTTCCATTTGTATTTCTCCGGCCAACAACGACATCATCCTGGCCGGTTCGATAATCGACAACGTGCATTTTTCCAGCGATGGAGGAATTACCTGGAAAAACACCCGGCTCAAAAGCCCTTACGGCGTATTTGGCGATCCGGTAACCCTTATTGATGGGACGGGAAAAATGTTTTATGCCCACCTTTCCAATCCAAAAGCAAAACCTTACAATAGCGTAGAATTTTTAGACCGCATCGTCGTGCAATCCTCTATGGACGGTATTCTTTTTTCGGATGGTAGTTTTCCTGAAGCCGATCAGGTCAAAGACCACGACAAACACTGGCTTGGCCTGGATCCTGCCACCAATGACCTGCTCATGTCCTGGACCGAATTCGACAAGTACGGCAGCAAAGACTGGAATGATAAATCGAGAATTTTATTTTCAGTATCCCGTGACCAGGGTGAAAGCTGGTCCAAAGCGATAACCATTTCTCAGCACGAAGGTGACTGCGTCGACGATGACTACACCACCGAAGGGGCAGTACCCGCTGTGGGCACCGATGGTACCTATTACATCGTTTGGTCAGTAGATGAAAAGATCTACCTCGACATCTCCCATGACAAGGGAAAAACCTGGCTGACGGAGGACCGGCTCATTGCCACCCAACCCGGAGGATGGGCCTTCGACATTCCGGGCATATCCCGCAGCAATGGCATGCCGGTCATCAAAGTCGATCACAGCAAGGGGCATCATCGCGGTACCATTTACGTGAGTTGGTCAGATCAAAGAAATGGGAAGGACGATACCGATGTGTGGTGCATCACTTCCAAAGACCAGGGAAAAAGCTGGTCCAAACCGGTGAGGGTCAATGACGACAAAGCAGGAAAACAGCAGTTTTTTTCAGCGATGGATGTCGATCAAAGTACCGGCCATGTTTTTTTTGTTTTCTATGACCGCAGAAACCACAAAGATGAACTTACCGATGTCTATGTTGCCTGGTCCTCTGATGGTGGCAAACATTTTTCAAATCACAAAATCAGTGAAACACCTTTTGCTCCCTCAGCTGATGTTTTCTTTGGAGATTACAATGACATCAGTGCTGTAAATGGTCGCATCAGACCCATTTGGACGCGTATGGACAATGGACAGCTCAGCGTGCTTACTGCCTTAATCGATTTTAATTAATCACGCCATGGCTGTCTCCATTTAAATCCATATGAAAAGAAGAAAAGCCCTGCAAAACCTGATTTTTTTCAGCATCGCGGCCAATGCCCTTGTGTCGTGCAAAGACAAAAATGAAGTCCTTGCGACCCTGCATCTCGATAAAATTAAGCTCCCGGATGATGAACTGGCGGTGATCGACGATATGGTACAAAAGATTTTTCCGGTAAACAGTGTAGCTATGTTCAGGAACCACTCCGCCCTGCCCTTTGTCCTTCAAATGCTGAATGATTGTTACGGGCCGGAAGACCACATCGTGCTTAGCCGGGGTGTTGCAGAACTCAATGGTATGGCTTTCAAAAAATACAGTCACCAATACCTCGAATGCAGTGAAAATGAAAAAAATGAAATGCTGAAGTCTCTCAATGCCCGGCAGGAAGCAGAAGCCACGCCTTCGGTCCGGTTAGTAAGCATCCTCAAGTCCGAGACCCTGATGTATTTTACCACGACGGAATTGTTTCTGAGAAAATACCGCTTGTATGAAATGTCACCCGCCCGCTACCTGGGTTGTATCAAAAAAGAAGACGTAAAAACCAAAAACGCATGAGCCAGCAGAAATTTGATGCCATCGTCATCGGGGCCGGCATGAGTGGCAGTTGGGCTGCCAAAGAACTATGTGAAAGAGGCTTGAAAACCTTGTTGCTGGAAAGAGGCAGGGATGTGGTACACCTCAAGGATTACCCCACCGCTCAAAAACATACCTGGGAATTTAACCGAAGGAATAGGCTATCCTTTGAAGAAAAAAAGAACAATCCCATTACTTCGAAATGTTATGCCTTCCGGGAGGACACCAGTCATTTTTTTGTGAAAGACGATGAGCATCCCTATGTACAGGAAAAACCTTACGACTGGATCCGCGGCTATCAGGTGGGTGGAAAATCCATCATGTGGGCCAGACAAACCCAACGATGGAGTGAGTATGATTTTGAAGGACCAAAGAGAGATGGCTTTGCCACCGACTGGCCAATACGTTACAAGGATCTCGCACCCTGGTATAGCAGGGTCGAAAAATTTGTAGGCATCTCCGGCAACCTCGATGGCCTGGATACCCTTCCCGATGGCGACTTTCTTCCGTCTTATCCACTTAACTGCCTGGAAGCCCATTTTCAGGGCATCATTGAGCAGTCCTATAAAAACAGAAGGGTCATAAAAGCGCGGTGTGCCCACCTCTCTCAGCCAGCACCGATCCACCTGCAACAAGGACGGGGAAAATGTCTGTCAAGACTGTTGTGTGAAAGGGGCTGCCCATTTGGCGGTTATTATAATGCCAACAGTTCCACCATTCCCTGGGCACAAAAGACGGGCAACCTTACCCTGAGGCCACATTCAGTAGTGCATTCCATAGTGTATGACGAAGCACAAAAAAAAGCCACCGGTGTAAAGGTAGTGGATGAACAAACTGGCATTGAAACTTTATTTGAAGCGGACATCATTTTTGTCAATGCGGGTACGCTGAATACAAACCTCATCCTGCTCAATTCCGTGTCGGAACGATTTCCGAATGGCTTGGGCAACGATGCGGGCATCCTGGGTAAATACGTGGCCTTTCACAATTACCGGGCCCGCGCTTCGGCCACATTCCCGGGTTTTGAAGACGTGGCAACCGAGGGAAGAAAACCTTCCGGCATCTACATGCCGCGTTTTAAAAACGTCCATCGACACGAAGAAAGATTCAAGCGGGGTTATGCCATCGACTTTTACATGTACCGACCCCTGTTATCAGATATAGCGGGCATTGGCGACGAACTGGTCGATGGCCTGCTGAAAGAAAAAAACTACGGCCCCTGGAAGGCTGGTGCCCAAATGATGGGTGAAACCATACCCAAGGAAAGCAACTACGTACGACTGGCTACCGAAAAAGACAAGTGGGGCATACCCCTGCTTTCCATACATGTGGACTACGACGAAAACGATGAGCTGATGATCAGCGACTTTCAGCAGGAGATAACTGCTATGTTTTCAAAGGCGGGTTTCACAGACATCGAGACTTCAGACGGCAGGCAAAACCCCGGTCTCGACATCCACGAGATGGGTGGCGTGCGCATGGGACACGATCCCCAAACATCCCTGCTCAACGGCAACAATCAATTGCACAGCTGTCCCAATGTTTACGTGAGTGACGGCGCCTGCATGACATCGACTTCCACCCAGAATCCATCGCTCACCTACATGGCCATCACGGCAAGGGCCGCCAACCATGCAGCAAATGAGTGGTTTTCAAAGCGACATTGATTTTTTATCATTTTCCATAAACAGTTCTTGTTCTTTATTCGTTTTGCCGATAAGCACCTTTTAAAAATGAACGCGATGAAAGAACAACAAATTTCAAAACTGGTATTTGATGCCGGTTTAAAAGTGCACAAAAACCTGGGACCTGGATTATTGGAAAGTGCCTACCAGGAATGTTTGTTTTACGAACTCTATAAAATGGGACTAAAGGTTGATAAGCAGGCCGCCTTGCCGCTGGTGTATGAAGAAGTCAAATTGGAAGCGGGATACCGCATCGACCTGCTGGTTGAAAAAATATTTGTGGTCGAGATAAAAGCGGTAGATGATTTAAGCGGCAAATTGAAATTTGTAGTCGGGCTTAAATTTTTGCTTATTTGTTACACATGCAAAAACGGTTTTCAATATTTTATTTCTTACACTATTGATAACTGACATTTTGTTTTTTCCTTCACCTGTTTTTCTGTTGTAGAATTCACCGAATATATTTTTGCTATTAAGCACGGATACCGCACCTAAATGTAAAAGCGTTTTAAGCTGTTTATTTGCTTTGGGTGACACTTTGTTTTTTCCTTTGTATGCTCCAGAAGATCTTTGAAAAGGTACTACTCCAGAATAACAACCTAACTGCTTAGCATTTTTAAATCTATTGAAATTATTGGTACATGCAATTAATACGGCTGCCGTTGCAGGGCCAATACCCGGAACGCTGATTGCTATTTCAAAATTTTCTTTCAATTTTTCATCGCTCTTGATAACCTTTAAAATTCTAACCTCAATATTATTAATAGCTTCATCTAGCTCCTTTTCAATTTTTTCATTGTTTTTCTTTAAAAACATGGATATGTTGGATGGTAGAAATTTATTTTGATCATCTTTCTTACTGATGAGCTGACTTTTTTACTTTAACAAGAGCTGATCTTTCCGTTATTAGTTCTTTCAGCTCTTGCATCTCATTTGAAAGAGGAGAATAAAAATTTAATTTATCATAGAATCTATACGCGAATTCAGCAATCTTTTGTGCATCAATAGTATCGTTTTTTGCTCGATCAAAATTAACTACAGCTTTTATAGAACCTGGGTATAATAATGCGACTTTGAAGTTATATTTTTCCAATAATTTAAGAACTATATTATTATATACTCCTGTGTATTCAAATGCAAAACACATTCATTATACACATTCTCCTTTTTCCCGTCAGTAAATATGGTGTCAACTTGTTTTAAAAAAGGTTGACAATTCTGATTTTGAATTTTTACTACTTTAGAAGCTAGGAAGCTCTCACCATCGTAGATGCAAAAATCAATTTTCTCTTTGGAAATGTCGCCAGCAACAAAAATTCTTTTCATTTTTTTTAATTTTACAGTTAATTAATGAGTTGAGAATTTAAGTGAACTCCAGAACCTTACTAATGGGTTTTACCCTAATTTCTATTTGGATTTTACTTAAAATGTAAAGAGAGGATTTAATCACAAGATAGATTTCAAAATCTAGCACTTTTGTCTAATTTGCCTCTCTTTACCTCAGCTTTTCCACATAATCAACAAAAATCATACCCCCCCCGGCCCCCCCAGGCATCGATGATGGTTATACATTTTAAATTGATTAATATTTTACTCTGCAAATCTAAAGGTTCTTTGTGGTTATTCTTTTCACCACAAGGGGCACTAAGATTTCACTAAGGGCACCAGGATTTGCGTTGTGAACCTTGTGCTTCCCTTGTTTTCTTTGTGGTTATTCTTTTCACCACAAGGGGCACTAAGAATTCACTAAGGACACTATAAGGTTTCGTTGTGAACCTTGTGGTGAAAAAGTAATCCGAAAAAAAAGAGGGTGTCTAAAAAGTCAAATGGGTAAAAAAATAATCCCCACAACCAAAAGCAGCAGGGATTAAACTTTGTCGTGAAAAGTTTGTAACTTTTCGGTGGAAAAAACAAAGATGAACATGAAGGTACAATTTAAAAAATTACCTAGCAATAACCCAAGCCTTTTCCTGAGGACATTTATAGTAAAATCCCTCAAAATCACCCTGTTAGGCTTGTAAATGAGGTTGTTGAATCTATCAATATTGATGAGATCATTAAACAGTATAAAGGAGGCGGAACAAGTAGTTTCCATCCCAGGATGATGATCAAAATACTATTCTATTCATATCTTAACAATATATATTCCTGCAGAAAAATTGAGAAGGCATTACATGAGAACATATATTTCATGTGGCTTTCTGGGAACAGTATTCCGGATTACAGGACTATAAATTACTTCAGGGGTAAACGACTAAAAGATCATATAAATCAGGTGTTTGCTCAAGTTGTCAAGCTATTGGAAGAACTTGATTATGTCAGTTTAAATGTGCAGTATGTGGATGGAACAAAAATAGAAGCGAAGTCAAATCGATACAGTTTTGTATGGAGGAAATCGGTGGAAAAAAACAAAACAAAATTAGAGGAAAAGATCAAAGCAGTAATTGGACAAATTGAATCCCAAATTAAATCAGATCAGAGAGAAATAGATACCATAGAAGCAGTAAAGCCTATTGATAGTAAAGAGTTAAAGGCAAAAATTGATGAGTTAAATAATCAATTACAGGATCCGGATAAATCTACCCAAAGAGAAATCAAGAAATTGAAAGATGATCATTTACCCAGATTGGAAAAGTATGAAAAACAACTTGAAATATTAGGGAGCCGCGGTAGTTATAGTAAAACTGATGAGGACGCGACATTTATGAGATTGAAAGATGATCATCTAAAAAATGGCCAACTCAAACCAGCATATAATGCACAAATAAGCACCGAGAACCAAATCATCACACACTATAGTATTCACCAAACGCCAGGAGATATAACTACATTAGAAAAACATCTTAACTCTTTTGAAGAACTAAATGGAGTTCAAAGCAAAGAAGTCGTTGCGGACGCAGGATACGGCAGCGAACAGAACTATGAAATAATGGAGGAAAAAGAAATAGATGCATATGTAAAATATAGTTTTTACTATAAGGAGCAAAAAGCTTCACAAAAAGAAAATCCCTTTGTAGTTCAAAATTTATATTATAATGAACAGGACGATTACTATGTATGTCCGATGGGTCAGCACATGGAATTTAAAGAAGAGCGGAGCAAAGTAAGTACAACCGGATATAAATCACGAACACGATATTATGAGGCATCCCGCTGTGAAGGATGTCCGATGCGAGGCATGTGCTATAAAGGTAATGAAAATAGGACAATAGAAATAAATCAAAACTTAAACAGGCATAGAAGTAAAGCCAGAGAACTATTAGGTTCTGAGAAAGGATTGTATCACCGGCGAAAGAGATCAGTAGAAGTTGAGGCTGTTTTTGGGCAATTAAAAGCAATAATAAATTTACCAGATTTACTCTGAGAAGAATCGATATGGTAAATCTTGAATTTGGATTAATGGCAATAGGCCATAACTTAAGGAAAATGGTCAGAAAGGCACTAGAAAAGCATCGAAATCCGCAAAATCTGCAATCTCATTCGCAATTAATGATCATAAGCTTATATTTTGATTTAGAAATCAAAACCAACTTTCTACTCTACGAACCTGTATCAAAAAGGTAGCAGCTTAAATATTACAAAAACCATAAAAGGCCCACCTTTTTAGACACCCTCTTTTTAATTTTAAACTGACTAGCCCTTATCCCAGTGCCGCAGCGCCCCCTACAATTTCCGAAAGCTCTTTGGTGATCGCTTCCTGTCTGGCTTTGTTGTAGTTGATCTTAAGTGCTTTGATGAGCTCTTCTGCATTTTCCGTCGCCTTGTCCATGGCCGTCATCCTGGCACCGTGCTCAGAAGCATGGGTGTCCAGCAGGAACTTCTGGAAAGTGGTCTGGAGAATGGTGGGAATAAGTTCTTCGAGCAACTCCTCTTTGCCCGGCTCAAATATGTAGTCGGCTTTGGATTTATCTTTGGTCAATTCAACTTCTACCTTTTCTACGGGAAGAAACTGAACGGCCATAGGGTATTGAATACCCGCATTTTTAAACTGGCTGTAACACACCGTCACCTTGTCGATGCCCTGATTTGAAAATTCATCCATCAGGTATTGTGACGCCCTTGCTACATTGGCAAACCTCAGGTCTGAAAACAGATCGAGGTAGTCGGTGATCACGATGTCTTTGGGGTATCTCTTCCTGATCACATCGTAACCCTTTTTTCCAATGCAAACAATCCTGAGTTTGTTTTCCTTTAACAAAGGAGCATACTCGCCTTCGATGGCAGCGATCGCAGCCTTGATGATATTGGTGTTGAAGGCTCCGCACAGTCCCCTGTTGGAAGTCACCACCACGACGGCAGCATTGTTAACCTCTCTGGTCACACCAAAGGAAGAGGTCGTGTCGCCATCCAGGTTGGTCAGGATGTTTTTCAACATTTTATCCAACCGGTTGGCATAAGGCCTCATTTCTGTAATGGTCGTCTGGGCCTTTCTCAACTTCGCAGCCGATACCATTTTCATGGCCTTGGTGATCTGCTGGGTAGAGTTTACCGATTTGATCCTTTCCCGTACTTCTTTTAATTTGCCACTCATGCAATGTGTTTGTTTATGATATCAAAAGGTAAAAAATTACCCCGGTACCTATTTATTTGTATTGACCGGAAATCTCTCCTGCCAATCCCTTCACGGTTGCGAGGTCTGCATCATCGAGTTTGCCCAACCTGAAGTTCTCCAGCACCTGAGGGAACCTTTGCTCCATTGAGGCCAGGAATGAATCTTCAAATTGCCTTACCTTATTTACCGGCACGTCTTTCAACAAACCTTGTGTCCCCAGGTAAATGATGGCCACCTGCTTCTCTACCGATACCGGTGAGTATTGCGGTTGCTTCAGGATCTCCACGTTTCGTTTTCCTTTCTCCAATACACCCTGTGTGGCGGCATCAAGGTCAGATCCAAACTTGGCAAATGCTTCGAGTTCCCTGTAAACTGCCTGATCCAGCTTCAGCGTACCTGCCACTTTTTTCATAGACTTGATCTGCGCAGAACCACCCACCCTGGATACAGAGATACCTACGTTGATCGCCGGACGAATACCCGCGTTGAAAAGGTTGGATTCGAGGAAGATCTGACCGTCGGTGATGGAGATCACGTTGGTTGGGATATACGCAGAAACGTCTCCCGCCTGGGTCTCGATGATCGGCAAAGCCGTCAATGAACCGCCACCCTTTACAAGGCCTGATTTTTTAAGCGACTCCGGAAGGTCGTTCATGTTTTGGGCGATGCTGTCATTGGCGATGACCTTTGCCGCTCTTTCCAACAACCTGGAGTGGAGATAAAATACGTCACCCGGATACGCTTCCCTTCCTGGTGGACGTCTCAACAAAAGTGATACCTCACGGTAAGCTACCGCCTGCTTAGACAAGTCATCATAGATGATCAGGGCAGGACGACCTGTGTCCCTGTAAAACTCTCCGATGGCCGCACCGGCAAACGGAGCATAAAACTGCAGCGGTGCCGGATCTGATGCAGAGGCAGCCACCACCACGGTGTAAGCCATCGCACCATTGTCTTCCAGGGTTTTTACCACCTGAGCTACGGTTGATGCTTTCTGACCGGAAGCCACATAGATACAATATACCGGTTCTCCCCTGTCGTAAAATTCTTTCTGATTGATGATGGTGTCGATCGCGATCGCTGTTTTACCGGTCTGTCGGTCACCAATGATAAGCTCCCTCTGGCCCCTGCCGATCGGAATCATGGAGTCGATGGCCTTGATGCCCGTCTGTAATGGCTCGGTTACTGGCTGACGGTAGATTACGCCCGGAGCTTTTCTCTCCAGCGGCATCTCGTACCTGGTACCTCCGATGGGACCTTTACCGTCGATCGGCTGACCCAGTGGGTTTACGACCCTGCCTACATATTCTTCTCCAACCTGGATGGAAGCAATCTTGCCTAATCTCCTTACGGTTGAACCTTCTTTAATGCCATCGCCTGGACCGAGCAATACCACACCCACGTTGTCTTCTTCCAGGTTGAGTACGATGGCCTGAACGCCATTTTCAAACTCAACCAATTCTCCTGCTTGTGCTTTGGTAAGTCCATATACCCTGGCAATACCATCACCTACCTGGAGTACAGAACCTACTTCTTCCAGTTCCGCCTGTGATTTAAATCCCGACAATTGCTGTTTGAGGATTGCTGAAATTTCATCTGGTTTTACATCGACCATCTCTTCAAAATTTTATTTTGATAATATTATTTCTAAATAGTTTTTACAAAATCCTTATTCGAAAGGCTTTTCCTGATTTGTTTTAACTTATGGGCTATGCTGTTGTCGAACAACTTGTCTCCAATCTCCAGCACAAAGCCGCCAATGATGTTGGCATCTACCTTGGTGAGTAGTTCCACATCCTTTGCCGTTTCATTGCTGGACATCAATTTTGACTTAATCTGAGCCAGGTTACCTGCATCCATGGGTGTCGCCGTAACGATGGTCACCGTGGTGAGGCCAATAAGTTGTTTGTACTGAGCCATAAACTCCTTGCCGATCTCCGGCAGGTACATTTCCCTGCCCTTCTTCAGTACAATATTGAAAAAGGCCATGGTCAGCTTGTTGAACCGGTCGCCGAACAGCACCTTAAATACGCTTTCCTTTTTGGTAGCGTTGATGATCGGACTTTTCAGCAACAGGTATAAGTCCCTGTTTTCAATCATCCTTGCAAACAACTCCACATCTCCTTTCACGGCATCAAGTACTTGTTGATCTACTGCAAGATCAAGCAGTGATTTGGCATACCTTGTCGCTATTCTGTTGACTGACATCTTCGATTAGTTTAAGTTGAATTCGTCTACGAGAGACTTTACATATGCCTCGTTTTCAGCATTGCCCGCGAGTTGTTTTCTGACCAACTTCTCTGCAATGTCAATAGCCATACCGCCCACCTGGTTTTTGATCTCCGCGATGGCCGCTTTCTTTTGATTCTCAATTTCATTCCTGGATGCAGAAATGATCTTGGAAGCTTCTTCCTTGGCCTTTTCTTTTGCTTCTGCGATGGTTTGATTTTTGATCTCCTTGGCTTCCTGCAGGATTTTGGCTTTCTCTTCCCTTGCTTCAGCCAGAATTCTTTCATTCTGGGCTTTCAGGGTAGCCATTTCTTCCTTGGCACTCTTGGCAGCATCCAAAGCATGCTGGATGTCACTTTCGCGCTGTTCCAATGCTTTGGCAATGGGGGTAAACGCAAATTTGCCCATGATGAACCAGAAAAGGAGGAAGATCAACAATGACCAGATGGCAAGACCCGGCGTAGGTTGAAAAGGGGTGAAACTCAATAAGGCAATCATATGGTTGTTTTTTTTAAGTTTTCAATGTTGAAAAAACAGACCGCTCCGCCAACCGCATTGCCGGTCTGTTTTCTTTTTTGAGTTGGACTACTTTACGAAGATGGAAAGTAGGATCGCGATCAAGGCTGCTCCTTCCACAAACGCTGCCATCAAAATCATACCTGACCTGATGTCACCTGATGCTTCCGGCTGTCTTGCAATGGCTTCCATTGCCTTACCACCAACCATACCAATACCGATACCGGCACCGATTACGGCCAACCCTGCTCCAACTGCTGCTAATGTTCCTGTCATTTCTATTGTTTGTTAAGATTAAAAATTCAATTAATGGGCCGCATGCGCATGGTCTCCACCATGGTGAGCATCTTCAATCGCTGCACCGATATACGATGCGGTCAAAATCGTAAACACAAAGGCCTGTACAAAAGCCACGATTAACTCGATGGCCATCATAAATAAAGTAAGTGGTATGGCCATGGCCGTTCCGATGGCACCGCCGGACAAACTTTCTCCGGATTTGCCAAAGATAAAAATCAAACCGATGAAGCTCAGGATGGCAATGTGCCCGGCGGAAATGTTGCCCGCCAATCGAAGCGTGAGGGTCAGTGGTTTGATGAATAAAGACATAAACTCTACTCCTGCCAGCAGGATCTTGACCGGTACGGGTACACCCGGCATCCAGAATATGTGGGCCCAATAATGTTTGTTGCCATTGATGTTTACGATGACAAATACCACCAGGGCAATGATCATGGTGACAGACAGGTTGCCGGTCACGTTGACACTGCCCAGGAAAGGCACCTGACCAAACAGGTTAAGTCCCAGCACAAAGAAGAAAATGCTCATCAGCAACGGCAAATACTTCATGTACTTATCTTTTCCGATGAACGGTATGGCCACCTCGTCGCGGATGTACATAAACATGGTCTCCAGTACATTCTGAACTCCTTTGGGGCTCTTGTCCGGATTGGTTTTGTATGCCCTGGCTGCCCTCGTAAAAAAGAACAACAACAACAGGGATACCAGCAACATGGACATCACATTTTTAGTGATGGAAAAATCATAAAAGGATGTGATGCCTCCGCCCAAAACCCCACCGTCAAGCGTGGTGCGCGGATCCAACCTTAAATCCTGACCATTGATCTTTGCAAAATATACGTCGATGGGCTTGCCATCTCTTTCTTCGATCTTGTGTTCAAAGCCCTCTACTTCGGCTTCTGACTGCTGAAAGGAAGGATCTGCAATCCGGTAAACACTCCCGTGATGCATGACATACCCATTGTAGGCAGCATGGCCGTCTTCGTGGTGGCCCGGGTGAAACTTGTTGGAAAGGAACATATCCCAACCCTTATCCGGAGCGTAGAGAATCATCGGCAGGGGAATCCTTACGAAGTCCAGGATGCTGTACACATTGGCGTCGCTGATGTGGTGGATGGCAGTACCGGCAGGGTCGTATTCGGCATGCCCATGCCCTTCAGCGGCTGCTTCATGGCCGGCAGCTTCAGCGGCAACAGGGTGTTCCTGGTGCAGACTGGTGGTGTCTTTTATTTCGGCTTGGGGGGTTTGACTCTCATGCTGCGCGGCAAGCGTAAACGCAAGCGACAGGGCAAAAAACAACAGGATGAAATTTCTTTTGGTCATGATCTTGTATGGGTCTGTCAAAACGAGTGCAAATGTAAACATTATATTCCTCCCAAAAAAGTATGCATTAAAACCACGGTATTACCGGGTTTAAAAAACAGAAAAAGCCAATAAAATTTTGTGTTTAAGCCTTGGGTTTGTCTTTTGGGGGATAATTGCCGCCGCGTCCTCCGCCACTGCGATTTCCACCTCCTCCGCCGGTCCTGCTTCCGCCGCCATCTCTTCGCGGCCCGCTGCCACTGCGGTTTCCGCCTCCGGGACGACCACCGCCGCGTCCTCCGCTTCCACCTCCGGGAGTGCGCACCCTGCCCGTCCTCCACTCAGGCGAAGGACCCAGATCCGGTGGTACCGGTATCTTGGTTATGGTCGACTCAATCAGGGTTTCGATTTGAGAAAAGCCATACATGTCTTTTTCATTGATGAAGGTAATCGCTACTCCTGTCGTATCGGCACGTGCCGTCCGGCCTACCCGGTGTACATAGTCTTCCGCGTGTTTGGGCACGTCGTAATTGATGACCAGGTTGATGTCTTTGATGTCGATGCCCCGGCTCAATACGTCGGTTGCTACCAGAATTCGGGTTTGTTTTGACCGGAAGCGGCCCAATACTTCTTCGCGCTCGCGTTGCTCCAGGTCAGAAGAAACACCTTCAGCTTCGATCTTGTGCTTGCGAAGCGACTGCAAAATGGTGTTGACATTCTTTTTGGTAGAACTGAAGATCAGGATGCTCTTATACGCGGGTTTATCAGCAATCAACCGGGTAAGCAGTGGCGTTTTCTGGTGGTCAAAACAAATGTACGCCGCCTGTAAAACACCCTCCGCCGGTTTGGCAATCGACAGGTTGATCTCAAAAGGATCTTTGAGCAACTTCTGCGAAAGTTCCCGGATTTTGGGCGGCATGGTTGCAGAAAAAAGAAGGTTTTGTCTCTCCTTTGGCAGGAAAGAAATGATCTTGTTGATGTCATCCCGGAAACCCATGTCCATCATACGGTCGGCTTCGTCGAGGATGAGGTAGTGGATGTTGTCCATCTTCACATAACCCATGTTGATGTGCGAAATGAGCTTGCCCGGTGTGGCCACGATGATGTCGATGCCTCCTGTGAGCGCCTTCTTTTGCTGGTCCCATTCTATGCCATCGCCTCCACCATAAATGGCGAGAGAGTGGAGACCAATAAAATAAGCAAAGCCTTCGATTTGCTGATCGATCTGCACCGCCAGTTCCCGGGTGGGCACGATGACCATGGCCGCCTTGTCGCGATTTTCAGACAAGTGCTGAAGTAACGGGATCACAAAAGCCCCTGTCTTTCCCGTACCGGTTTGAGCCGTGGCGATAAGGTCCCGGCCCGCCAGGATGGCAGGTATGGCCAGCTCCTGAATGGGCGTAGCCTGTTCAAATCCCATATAAGACAGCGCTTCCAGCAGCTGATCGTGTAATCCTAATTCCTGAAATGTCATGTAAAAATTTAAATAAGACTACAAAGCTACCTCAATTTTGGCCAATATTCTATTTTATCGGTTGAGTGAGGAAAGTTTTGTTTTGTAAAAATGAGTTTTGGGTATGGAATGTTTTGCCATTAAATGTCACCTTGGCCGTGCTTCATTGGTGAAATATTGCTTTGAAATTACTTACCCGGTTGCCTGGAAAACAGAAACTGTTTAGATTTACATATTATCTTACTTGTCGCGATTGACAGATGAATTCATTTAAAAAACCTGAAACAAAAAGAAAATATATGAGCAATGTCAAATTATTTGAAACCAAGAAAGTCCGAACCCACTGGGATGAAGAAACTGAAAGTTGGTATTTCTCGGTAATTGATGTGATAGAAATCCTAACAAGTAGTTCAATTCCTAAACGTTATTGGAGTGACCTAAAAAAGAAACTAACCAATGAAGGAAGTGAAGTGTACGATAAAATCGTACGGTTGAAATTAGTCGCTGATGATGGAAAAATGAGAGATACGGATGTAGCTGACACAGAAATATTACTTCGCATCATTCAATCCATCCCTTCCCCAAAAGCCGAACCATTTAAACAGTGGCTCGCTAAAGTGGGATACGAAAGGATGCAGGAAGTCCAAAATCCAGAAATGAGCTTTGAAAGGGCCCGGGAAAATTGGCAAAAACCAGGCAGAAGTGAAAAGTGGATTCAGCAACGAATGACCGGGCAGGAAACTCGAAATAAACTCACCGATTATTGGAAAGAAAGCGGTGTCGATAGAACCGATGAATTTGCTTTTTTAACCAACATCATTCACCTGGAATGGACCGGACAACTCTTATGAAAACTTTACTCCTATTCTTTATACCCCTCACCCTTTATAGCCAGTCTCCCAAATACAACATAGGGTTTGGCTTCAATCAGTTTTATGATGTGCAAGGTGATGCAGGTCATTTTTCATCATCTTACAAAAACGGAACAGCCATCGCTGCAGGCATCACTTTTGACAGTATCGCCAATAACTGGCTGCCGCTGACTCTTGCCTTGCAGCTTGAACACTTTGGTGGCTCGTTTTTACTCAGCGATGGCGGTCAGGGTAGTAGCTCCACAACCAACGCAAAACTCTATAAAACGGTCATTTCTTTTTCTGTCTTTCCCTTTCATTTTAACATCCGGAAAAAATGGAAAATCAATCTGGGTTTTGATGCCTCCCTCCTGCTGCATGAAAAATGGAGTGGCAATAACAGTGGTTATGTGCTTGGGCAGGCAAGTTGGAATACAGATTTAAGTAAGGTATACCATAAACTCAGTATGCCTGCCACTTTAGGTTTCAGGGCAAGGCTTGCACGGGACGTATGGCATACCGCCAATTTTATCATCTCCCCGCAATATTCTTTCTATTTGGGCATGACCCATGAACTCAATATCTTTCCCAATGTGACCAAAAGCATGCGTCACAACCTGGGCATTTGCATTCGAAAAAGATAAAGAAATGTGACCAGGTTTGCTAAACTTGAAAACTCATATAATTTGATATATACATAACAAATTCAAAGGATGAAAAAACAGTGTCTTCGGCTATGCTATTGGTGTGAATGTGTACAAATTAAATCCATAAAAAACAATGAAGAAAAAAAGAAATAAATGGAGGCCACCCTTGCTTTTCTGAAAAATGAAAAATCCATGGTAACTGAAAAAGCAGAAGCCAGCCTCAAAGAAATACCCGGCATGGTAGATAAAGGATTAGCAGCCGCCCTCAAGGAACGGCTGCTGTACCTGTTAACCAATTAAGCTGGATTTCAGCAGTTAAAATTTATAAGCAATCATGCTTCACAGACTTACTTAAAGTTATCTGCTTCCGCATGTGCCCTCTGCCTATTCCTCCTTCTTCTCTTCTTTTTTCTCTTCCTCCTTATCAGGCCCCTTCAAATAATTTGGCAAGTTTAGTCCCGCCATGTTGAAAAGGTCGTTCAATGGGGGCACCGTCTTCATCATGCCCGAAACGAAGTTGGCCGTCGTGCCATTTTCTCCGCCGCCGTTGCCGGAATCCCATACGGTGATCTTGTCGATCTTAAGGTTCTTCACGGCTTCGACCTGGGTCTTCACGAGTTCCGGCAGTTTTTCGATGAGCAGCAGCTGGAAGGCCTTGCTTGGATCTCCGCCTGCCGCCTTGACCACTTGCTCGTACCCTTCGGCCTGTTTGGTGAGGATCTCATATAAACCCTTGGCTTCGGCTTCCATCTTGGCGAAGATGGCGTCGGCTTCACCCTTGGCATTTTCCCGGATACGCTCGGCATTGGCCTGGGCATCGATGATGGCCCTTTGTTTAGCGATCTCGGCCGGTACCACCACGTTGGCAATCTGTGTGGATCTTTCCCGTTCAGACCTGGCCAATTCGGCCTTTTGTTCTGCCAGATAGGCTTCTTCCAAGGCGCGTGCCTGTTGTACTTTTTCCGCGGTGATGGCCACTCTCAGGGCTTCCGCTTCCTTCTCGCGCCTCAGGGCATCCGAACTGGCGATGTTTATTTTGGCAGCGTTTTCACCCTGTACCGCGATGGCATTGGCTTCCGATGTTTTCACCCGCGTATCCCGCTCGGCTTCGGCCTTACCGATCGACTCTTCCTTGTGGGCAGAGGCGATGCTGATCTCCCGGTCCTTTTGGGTCATGGCGATCTTTACGTCCCTGTCCCTATGGGTCTCCGCAATGCTGATGTCCCTTTCCCGGTCAGCCATAGCTTTACCGGTCTCCCCGATCTTCTCCTGTTCGGCCACGCTGATCTTCGCTTCGTTGATGGCCTTGGCCGCTGCTTCTTTACCCAATGCCTCGATGTAGCCACTCTCGTCCTTGATGTCGGTGACGTTGACGTTGATGAGCTTGAGGCCTATCTTTTTTAATTCCGTATCGACGTTTTTGGAAATGTTGTCGAGAAACTTATCGCGGTCGGAGTTGATCTCTTCGATGGTCATGGTCGCAATGACGAGCCTCAGCTGACCAAAGAGGATGTCTTTGGACAATTCCTGGATCTGCTCGGGTGCCAGTCCCAACAATCGCTCGGCGGCATTGCCCATGCTGTCCACTTCGGTAGAGATGGCAATGGTAAACCGGCAAGGTACATCCACCCGGATGTTTTGCCGGCTCAGGGCATTGGTAAGGTTGGCCTCGATGGATATGGGTTTGAGGTCCAGGTAAGCGTAGTCCTGGATCACCGGCCAGATGAAAGCACCACCACCGTGGATGCATTTGGCAGAGGTGCCACCGGTTCGTCCATAGACCACAAGGATCTTATCGGAAGGACAGCGTTTGTAGCGCGAAATCAGGGCAGCAATGGTCACAAAGGCAACCAGGACCGCCACCAGGATGGTAATTAAGGGTGTAATCATGAGTTCTTCTATTTTAGCTTGATTAATTTTTTTCTACTACGACCAGTCCGGTACTTTCCACATAGGTAACTCTGGCCGAGGCTCCCGTTTCGAGGGTATCTCCTTCAGTCACAGCATCAATTTCGTGGACAGACCCTTTTACGGAAATCTGCACTTTGCCCTTGCCCGTCCTTGACCCGGGTATCCTCAGGTACACGGTAGCTGTCTGGTTGAGGGTATCGTAAATGTTGAAGGTATTGTCTTCCTCAAGTTTGATGAATTGAGAAATGATGAGGAAAAACATATACACAAAACCGGCCCCCACCAGCGTGGCGACACATATCAACAGGGTCTTGTTTTCTATGGTCTCGTAAAAGGAAATACCCGCCCAACTAAAGCCCAAAAGGAAGTTGATGAGGTTTCGAAAAGTAAATAAGTCCATCGGAGAATCCCACGAAGCATCGTGGTCGTGGTCCACCCCCATAAAAGTGAGGATGCTCTGGATGACAAAAATGAGGCTAATGGGCAGGGCGATGTACCAAAGTACCCTCAGCAGGGGTTCCGAATTTTCGATGAATTCCATAAAGCTGATCTTAATTTTGATGAAGATACATAGATTTTAACACCCCCGCAAAAGATAAAAGTCCTGAATCCGGAATTTAATCGACCAGTGAATGGTTTTGGTACATGAATGACGGAAAAAAGATGACCATCGGTGCCATAATCTACTAAAATGTGATGCCAATTAAAAAAGGCACCTCCCATTTAAAATCTTTACTAAAAATTGTATTCAGGAAACAATGTTAATTCTTAACGATCATCTGTTCTTGTACAAATATATTTTCACCATCATATACCCTAATCAGATATACTCCATTTAACCAGGATGATGTGTTTAGATTTTCTGTATTTGAAACCGTATGGATTTTCCTGCCGGTCATGTCAAAAACTTCAACTCTTGACATCTTTTTGCCCAAGCTCAACTGCTCGGTCACAGGATTCGGATACCATAATAATTGCTGCTCTTTCTGTTCATCACTGCTTACAATGCAGGTTGCCACAACGGCTTCCAGCTGGCTGCAATTTTCACCATTGAATTCGATCGCAATATTGCTCTCAGGAATGGATGCAATTAAATCGCAAACCGCCTTGCTGTTGCAAAAATCCAGATTTGGGTTTTTTGCCAGGACCAGCGAATTTCCATTGTATTCCCTGTAAGTATATAGCGGACTTCCCGCATAGTTTAAATTTAGTTTATTAAAACTCTGTGGCAGGTAATTCATAGAAAAATTACAATCTTTTAATCCGTCATTTTCAATGAAGATCAACTGCTTTATGGAGTCAAAAGTGACAGAATCAAAAACAATGGCACCATTAATTTTGAACAAGCCCAGCGTATTGATTTCATTTACATGCCCTAATTCCTTTAAATGCAGGTTGACCGCAGTATTATAAATGGTAAGTCGGTTTAGTCCTCTTACTTGCCCAATGGGCTTTAAATTTTCCAATGTATCAATATCCAATAGGCCTAAACTTCTTAACGTTTTTAAGTTTTCAAGACCATTTAATTTAAAATTTGTTTTAATATTTGCCAGGCTCAATGACTTTACCTCTTCCAAAGAAGAAAACTGGGTTAAATCGGCCAATAGACTATTATTGGAAATACTTAAGTTACTTATTTTTTTAAACTTATTAAAGCCTTCAATGTGAATGGATCCCGATAAGGATGCCAAAAAACCACCCTTTCTCAAATTATCAAAGCCCTTAATTTTTGAAACTCCTTCCTGCGGCAATGTAATGTTCCACTGATAGATGCTGTCGATGTGATGCAGCCCTTCTATATAGAGTGATTTATCATTGTAGATCTCAAACCCATAAACCATTACCTTGGTTTGTTTCAGCACAATTAAGGTGTCCAGTACATCATTTTCAGATACATAAAAATTATCGATGCTATCCAGTGCTACATCGTTAAAAAGTTCTACACTTTTTAGCTTTGGATTTTTCCTTATCCAAAATTCCCTTACTTTCTTTATCTGCTTTAATGGTGAAACATCCACAATATCTCCCACAGTGTCGCTGACAACAACAACTCCTATGCTGTTACATACCGGATATTTTATCGAAAAACTATCAATCTGACTTTGACACCTGAAATCGTATCTCACTAAATGGTCGATTTGACCAAAACAAAAGACAGTGAAACTTACGAGTATAAAAACAATTGCTATTCTCATTTTCAATCGCAGTTATCTAATCCACATTCGGGAATATTCTCATCACTGCAAACACTAGGGAATAAATCACAAATATTAAATGCACCACACCTGCCACTACTGTCATGAATATACAACATCACCAAACCACCGTAAGGTGAACATATAGTAGTATAGTTTCCAATAGTACCGAAACTTCCAAGAATAGTATAATAATTGTATCCAGAACCTGCTGGGTCGCAACCATCAATTCCAATAACTATATACCTGTCATAATCGCATTTTATTCTATAGCAACAAGGGTCGTTTTCATCAGGTAACTGAAATGTACACCCACAAACTCCACTGCTTCTGATTGAGGAATAGTGAGTTGAATTAGAATTTACACTTATTTGATCCGTACTGCACGATGCAATAATAATGAAGCATAATGTGAAATAGAGGAGTGATAATTTGTTTTTCATAATAGGTAATTTGATTTAAAACAAATATAAATTAATAAATTAAATAAGTCAATACTTCAAATCAATTATAGTTTTATTAAAAGAATCAAGGCTCTTTTCTCTTGTTTTTAACGATGGGAAGCACTGGAAATAGGTTGTGTTAAATTTCAATTACAGCAACCTTTACCACTTTATAAATGACTTAAATACGAACTTTTTACTTTGGTGGTCTATGAGTTGAACCAAATATTTACCTGACACAAGTTGTGATACATCAAACGAATATGAATTATCAATCAGCGTACCAGTATGGATCTTTCTGCCAAGCTGATCAAAAACATTAACCGTACATCCTGAATTTTTATTGGACCAAATAATTTTCACCAAATCATGAACCGGATTTGGATAAATGGAGACCTCTTCTAAATGGGTTTCATTTAAACTTACTATGCATGACGAGCTTATTTCGTCAACGTCATTGCATTCCAGTCCATTGTTGATGATAACTACATCATTTTCTCCCAAAGACGTCACCATTTGACATATTGCCTGGCTGCTGCATGCATAAAGATTGGCATTGTTGACCAAAATAAGGGACTTATTGCTGTATTGGTTGTACCTATACAAATACTGCTGCATTTGCGGTTTAAATTTGATATATTTTGCTGGAACTGATGTCGAAAACAAATCAATATTTGCCAACCCCGGATTATTAATCAACAGCAATGTTTTTAAAGAGTCAAGGATGCATCCTCCAAATAAAACAGATCCAGTTATATCAGTAATCATGATGGATTCTATGCTCTGCGGATTGTTAAATTGTCTCAGGTTAATATCCGCCTTCATATTAAAAAGGGTTAAGCTTTTTAAACCAGCTACCTTAGATAAAGGTGTAAAATTTTTAAAGGATGCTATATTTCCTATACCTAAGGTACCAAGTTCATCCATATTTTCCAAGCCGTCAAGACTAAAGGATTGGCTTTCCACGCTGCTAACTGAAAGTCTGGGTGATTTTTTTAATGCCGAAAATTCTCTTAAATCTCTCAATACTTTTGTCGAACTTAGCGACAGGCCCAAACGCACTTTCGACAGTTTATTAAATGCATGGAGCTGGACTGAACCTGAAATGCTTATGATACTGGATACCCTCAAATTATTAAAACCACTAACAGAAGAAGTATCTCCCTTGGGTAAGAAGATTAAAATTTGTGCCAAACTGTCAATGCTGTCAAGCCCTGAAATGTACATTTTGCTTTCCTGATTCAAAGACAAAGCGCTCATTGATTTTACTTTTTTAAGAAAAATAAGGGTATCTATAGCATTGTCTTCAATTAGCACTGCATCAATGGAATCCACCTCATTAAGAAAGTCCACTGACTTTAATAATTTATTATTCAAAATAAAGACGGTGTTGGTTTTCTTAATTTGCCTTAATGGAGCTACATTGACAATATTACCAGCCGTATCGCTTATGGTTATATCATTTATACTTATGCAGCTAGGGTACAAGATAGGAAAGCTATCTATTTGCTGTTGACTTTGGAAATTGTAGATGTCGAGGTGTGTTTGCGATGCACCATAATTTGCCGTGGCAAGCAACAAAAAAATACTATTGAAAAGTCTATATATTTTGATTGCCATATCAATCACAAGGTTCCAATTCACATTCAGGATTAATGCAAAACAGTGTTGGATCAAAAAGCGAACACCAATCGAAAGAACCACATCTGCCTGTTGAGTCATGAATATACAACATCACTTCGCCACCTGAGGGTGAACAGATAGTTATAAATTGGTCTGCTGGCGCTGTGTAGTAATTATAACCAGATCCGGCAGGATTGCAACCGTCAATTCCCATAACGATATACCTCTCATTTTTACATTTTATTCTATAACAACAGGGGTCATTATTATCTATTTGCTGAATAAGACAGCCACAGAAATCTGACCGAGTATTTGCTGATGGATTAAAAGGAATGTTTATCTTTCGATAGTCCTTTTCGCAAGCAATGCTAGTTAATATGATAAGACTACATATAAATCCGAAAAAAAGGATTAATTTTTAATTTCATAGTATTTAAATTAATTTTGTAAACAATAAGTAAATATAATACATAATTTTGAATTATATCATAATAATAATATAAAACATAGTAATTTTTTTAATTATTCCATATTATATCATATCAATACTTCGGTAATTTTTTAAATAAAAGGTAAATGCGTAAATTAGCCTAGGCTAACCTGAATAAATCATCTCACACATGACTATTCAAAACGCATTTACCACAGGCCGAAGCCTTATTACTGCAATTATATCAAAAATGTCTGATATTGGAAAGGTACAAGCTAAATTTATTGAGCATATCCTAATGCTTTTATTAAGCATTCGGGGGAAAGCCAATTTTTTACAATTTTCAAGATATGGATGCATGAACGAGAAGTCATATAGAAATAATTTTGAAAACGGATTTGACTGGGCTGGTTTAACGGGGAGTTTATTTCTATGAATTGCAGCGATGAATTAATTATTGGCTTCGACCCAAGTTTTATCCCTAAAAGTGGCAAGAAAACCCCTGAAATTGGCTATTTCTATTCAGGATGCAAAGGGAATTATGACAGGGGTTTAGAAATTGGATGCTTTAGTATTATTGACGTCAAGCAGAATACTGCTTATCATTATAAAGCTGTTCAAACCCAAAATGAGAATTCATCCGACACAGAAAATACATTGGTGGATCAATATATTAGTTTTTTAGCAGCGAAGCATTGAGGTTAAGAAAAATAAGTGGAGTCCTGGTTGCTGACGCTTATTTTTCAAAGAAAAAGTATGTATCGGCTGTGATTAAAAAAGGATTTGAATTTATCTCGAGGCTGCGTGATGACGCTAATTTAAGATACGTTTATAATGGAACAAATACTGGTCGAGGAAGACCAAAAAGTATGATGGGAAAGTACACACAAAAAAAATTGATAAAAGACGATTAAAGTGCGAGTATCAAGATGAGCAGATGACTCTCTATAGTGGAATTGTATATTCAATCAGTCTTGGATCCTTAATAAAAGTAGCATTTGTTGAATACCTTGATAAAAAAGGGACCGTGAAAGGATCTGCCATCTATTATTCAACTAACCTGAATAGACAAGGCAGAAAGCTTGTTCAATATTATCGCGCCAGGTATCAAATGGAATTTAACTTCCGAGATGCGAAGCAACACACAGGCCTTACGAACTGTCAGTCTGTATCAAAACAGAAGCTAGAGTTTCATTTTAATGTGACACTAACATCAATAAACATTGCAAAAGCAATAGCTAGAAAGGAAATTCCTGCAGACCAAAGCTGTCCAATGTCAATACATGACATTAAAACAGAACTCTCAAACATGTTACTCATGAATTTAATATTATCAAAGTATCGCGTTGACCCAAAGTTTTATAAAAATCAATCGGATTTATCCGAAATCCTTAATTTTGGGAAATTCGCAGCTTAATTTTTAACCGAAGTATTGTCATATATGATATAATATAGTTCTTTAGTTTAAATTATTCGATGCACAAAATAATCTTCCTTCATGACCAAGTTTATCCTCTCGTTTTTATTCTTGATTTTGATTCAGATAGCAATCGCCCAGCCTATAATCTGCGACAACGACACTATTCCGCCTATACTTACCGCGGCTCCGCTGTCTTCCTCCTTATTGGGTGCCGGCAATAAGATTGACCTGTGGGCCATCGATTTCATCAAAACTTATAGCGACAATTGCACGGCCACGGAAAAATTAAAAACTACGTTCTACAATGCCCACCCGATCTCCTCACTTTTTGACAAGGAACATTATTTTAAGGGAAACGGACTCAAGGCTACAGCCGATGAATACCGTGTCGGCAAAGCCCAATGGTGGGTGCCTCAGTACCAATCGTCCCGGATAAACATCCATGGTTGCACAACTTCGGCAAGTTTGCTGTCCATGGAAATCACCGTCATCGATGAGGCAGGCAATAAAAGCAGCGGTTTCACCTCCATGACGGTAAGAGAAATACCCAACTTCACCTGCAACCTCATCAACACCCACGTGACCAAACCCAATGGCACCGGCATCACCGGCTTTGACGTCAGCTATGAGGCCAATGCTCCGGAATTCCCCCGCTTTGTCTCCGGCGACCATGTCTTATGCGATATATTTTATGCGCCAAACCTCGAACTTTGCATCACCCCCTCCAAACAAACCGATCCCGCCAACGGCATCGGAGTCCAGGACCTCATCCTGCTGCGATACCATATCCTGGGCCTGAAAAAAATCACCAACCCCTACACCCTCATCGCCGCCGATGTCAACAACGACGGTGAGATCACCGCCGCCGACCTCACCGAATTAAAGAAAATGCTCTATGGTTTTCAATCCTCCTTCCCCAAAAGACACAGCTGGATCATAATACCCCGTGACTTTGTATTCATCAACCCCCAAAACCCCTGGGCAGACACCTCCTGGAAAAACAACACCCAATGTTTCACTCAAACCACTACCGGCGAAATCAATCTATACTATTACGCCATCAAAACCGGCGACCTGGACGGAAATGCAAAACCGTAATGAATTAGGAATTTTGATTTAGGAATTAGGAATTGCGGGGAATATTTTGATGAGGATGTATGTACTGCCCCGGCAGAGCAAGGTACTCCAAAGGAAGCGTTTTGGCGAAGCCAGGTAGATTTTCGCAGTTTTCCGATTTTCACGATTCCCCGGTTTCCGCGATTTACCAATTCCGCGATTTACCGATTTTCGCGGTTTCCCGATTCACCGGTTTACCGGTTTTCGCGATTCCCCGATTCCCCAACAATCCCCTCACCACCCCGGTATCAAATTCAACCCAAACGTAAATCTTCCCTTGCTTTCTAGCTGGCGCGCATAGTAAGGTTCGAGAATGATGGCACCAAACAGATTGATGCGCAGGGCTAAACCCGCACTCCTGGCAAAGGCTGGTTTCAGGTTTTGGTAGGCATACAGTGGATCTCCGTTATTGTCCAATACGATTTGTCCGTTTGCGTCGCGCTGGATGGCGTAGGTTAGTTCTCCGTCGCGGAAGTGACTGAATTGGTCAAAGGCTACACCGGCATCAAAGAACAGAGCCAGATCGGTCAGGAGAAAATTGCTGCCGATGAGGGCGAGTTGTTTGGGACCGGTAAAGGGCAGTCTTACCTCAAAGCCGGCTACGGCCATTTTTGAGCCGAGCAACTGGTTGAAGTCGATTTGCAATTCATCTACGATCTCTGTGGAAATGATGGAACCATAACCCCGCACAAAACCCATGTTGCCCACGTAGTAGGGAAATACCGAATTCACCTTGTTTTCAAAACGCGAAATGCCGGTGAACCTGAAGGCCAGCGAGATCGGTTTCATCCAGTAGTACTTGCGGTAGTCGGCGATGAAGCTGTAATAATCATCGGCACCAAAACTTTTGTCAACACCAAACCGGTAACGGTAACCGGCGAGTGGTGAAGTGAGGCCGAAGTATGAGTTGTCTCCCACCAACGCCACATTGGCCACCGCGCCATAACCCCGCACCAGGGTGTAATAATCGTTGAAATATAACTGGTCTCCCACTGGAATGCGTTCTCTTTCCTGATCTACGTAGTAATAACTATTGCCAATGATCTGGTAATAATCGCGGTACAGGTCCTGCCTGAAACCGCGGTGAGTGCCGGACAAACCGCCTTCCAGCCTGAGTGTCGAGGAGAAAGGGTAGTGGGCAAACACACTTAAGGTCTTGTCAAAAATGCGGATGAGGTTGGTTTCACTGATGAGGTAGGGTATGTTGTTGATGGTGGCGGTGCCGTAATCCTGAAAACCGGTGCGCAAGGGAATGTGTGAAAAACCTACCCCCCAGGCAATGCGGTTGGTCCGGTTTAGGTAGGCCACCTGGCCGGCAAAATCGAGGATCTCGCCATTGAGCGCCACCTGCGTAAACATTTGGTGATTGCCCAGCATGTCGCTGAACAACATATTCACACCGCCCTGCAGGCCCACGGCATTGCCGAGGCTATTGTTGCCCACGCCCACACCCGTAGCTCCCCCAATAAAATCAAGACGAAACTTCGGCTTATACCGGTTGTCCTTCATGGTTTCATTGGTTGTATAATTATCAGCTGCCCTTAGGTTGGCATTGACGATGTCTTTTTTATTGGGCAGGAGCACCGGCAATACACCTGCACTTTGGTCGATGGTTTTTGCATCTACCCGCTTATTCAGCAGCTGGGTGGAACTGGCTTCCCAAATGGAATAATTGTGGTTGAAATAATGGGTGTACATCACCTTGTCGCGCTTGGTGGATACACTGATCGCGGGCGAATAACGGGTAATGCCGCTGATGCCCGTAAGCAGGTCCGTCATCTGCATCACTTCACCGCTTGCAAACAGATACCGGTACAAATTTCGTTTGCCATCCCTTTCGCTGATGAAGTAAAGATTGCCTTCATGGTCAAAGGATGGATTTAAGTTCTCCGCGCCATGAAATACATCGAGCACTTCTATGGTTTTATCGGCCATGTTCATGATGGCCAGGTCATAGGTATAGGCGCCGTTGATCCTGCCTTCGTCCATACTTTTTTTGTCGTAAGAAAAGGCCAGCCTGCTGCCATCGTCATTGAAGCCGGGAAGAATTTCCGAATAAATGTCGTTGGTAAGCTGGGTAAGTTTTTTGGTTTTCATGTGGTACATAAACAAATCGACCTGTCCCTCCACCAATCCCGTCACCACGATGTTTACTTTATCCGGAGACCAGGTTGGACTGGAGAAAGCATCCAGGCCGGGTATGGTGATGGTCTGGATCGTCTTACCGGCATCTGCATCCTTGACCACCAGCACATTTTTTCCTTTTTTAATGCCCACAAAGGCAAAATCTTTACCGTCGGGAGACCATGATCCTGAGGATTCCAGATAATTGAAATTGTCGAGGTCGGTGTCCTTGATTAATGAAGCTACTTTATTGATGATCTTACCGGTTCGGGCGTCAGCCAGGTAAAGGTCGGTTGAAAAAAGATCCTTTTCAGAAAGGAAAATCACATAGCGCCCATTGGGGCTAATGGAAGGACATACATTGAGTTTACCCGAATTTTCTTCTGAGAATATTTTTTTACCCGGAGGACTTTCCTTCTTGTCGCGGAGGTATGGTTCGTAATGGTTTTTTAAGCCGTTAACCCACATGTTGGACAGGTTCTCCACAGATAAATTCAGCGTCAATTCTATGGCTATGGGCAGTCCATATACCGCCGTATTTTGAAAGAGGGGGGCAATGATGCCGTCGCCATAGGTGCCGGTCATGAAACTCCAGAAAGCCTGGCCATACCGATAGGGAAAATAATCGGGATGATCCATTTTCATGAGCGTGGGTACATCGTTGTTCACCACCGCGTCGCGCATCCACATCGAGGTAAAAGGGTCAGTCCTGCCGAGCGACATGTATTCGGCCATGCCTTCGACCATCCACAGGGGTAGGTTGCCAAGCGACTGCAGGTTGGTGGAATCGCCATTGAGGATGGTGTAAAACTGAAAGGCGTGGACCAGCTCGTGGCCCAGGACCTGCCAGGTAGTCTGGTTGCTGAAGGTCAGCGGCATGACCACCCTGTTTTTAAACGCTTCCGTCACCCCTCCAGTGCCTACGCCAATGGTGCCGGATATGGCATTGGTTTGCTGAAACTCTGCATGGTTGTTGTAGAGAATGACCGGATTTTTATATTGAATGGTGTCGCCAATGACCTGGCTGTGGTAATCGTACCATTGCTCAGCCATGCCGGCAAAATGTGTGGCAACTTCTTTATTTTTTAAATAGTGGTGAATGTCAAAGTGGGGGGTGGATAACACCTTAAAATTGAAGTTTCGGTACCGGGGTTTGTTCCTTCCAAAGTACTGCGCATTAAGGCAATTCAGGCCTAAGATGAAGATGATTAAAAGGGAAACTATTTTTATACGCGTCATTTTTCTGGAATTTCAGGGTTTATAAAAAGAAAGGTCTGGTATTTATTACCCAATATTTCAAAACTGACTCCACTGATGTTGGGATAAAAGCCATATAATTGTAGAATACGCACTTAAATAACGAATTTTTATTTGTTTTAGTTTAAAGTAAGGATTGGCAAATACCTGTCGGGTTTGTCAATTATGCCCTATATTTGAATTTTAAAACAAAGTGATATGGATATTTTTGTGGGCAGCATTCCTTTCAAGTTTAAAGACAACGACTTGTATGACTTGTTCGAACCTTTCGGAAAAGTTTCAGGCGTTAAGATCATCATTAGCAACATCACCCGCCAAAATAAGGGGTTTTGTTTTGTCACCATGGCCGATGAAGCAGAGGCTACCAAAGCCATTGCTGCGCTAAACGGCACCGAAATCGAAGGCAGAAAAATTATCGTCAGTAAAGCAGACGGTAATCCGGACGAAATGGCAAAAAAAGCCATGAGACATGGTACATCGTCAAAGTCAGGGGGTACAAAAAATTTCAGTAAAGGCGGTTCAAAGGTCTCTGGTTTCCGTGGCTTTAGTGGTGGCCCCAAAGGTGGCAGCGCCATTCCTAAAGGAGGTGGTAACCGCGGCAAATAAACTGCTTAAAAAGAGTTTTCTTATCCCGATTGTCATCGTCTGGTACAGTTGAAACCAGATAGACAAAAAACCTGGTTTTTGTGGCTGCCGACCATATGGTTTGGTTTTGGTATTAAAATTGCTTTCATTCCTTAAATCTTATACCCATGAGTAACAGATCCATCCCGCTGGTTGACCTGACCAGTTTTGTAAATGGCAATGAGGCCGATAAAAAAGCATTTGTGGCTGCCCTGGGAAAAGCTTTTCACGAAGTTGGCTTTGTTGGTGTGATCAACCATCAGGTTCCCAAAGACCTGATCGATAATTTTTATGCGGCATCGAAGGCTTTTTTTTCTTTGCCGGTAGAGGTTAAAAGAAAATATGAAATTGAGGGCCTGGCTGGTCAGCGGGGATATACATCCTATGGTAAAGAACACGCCAAACAATCAAAAGTCGCCGACCTTAAGGAATTTTACCAGATTGGTCAGTACGTGAGCGACGATCACCCCCTCAAAGCAGAATATCCTACCAATCCCACTGTTACCGATATTGAAGGCTTCTCTGACTATAGCCGGGATTTGTATAAGGCCTTTGAAAAAGCGGGTGCCCATCTGCTCAGGGCCATTGCCATCTACCTCGGCCTGGAGGAACACTATTTTGACGAAAAGATCACCGATGGCAACAGCATCCTGCGCACCATCCATTATCCTCCAATCACCGAAGAACCACAAAGCGCCATCAGGGCTGAACAACACGAAGACATCAACCTCATTACCCTGCTTGTAGGTGCATCGGCGGGTGGACTTCAATTGCTGAACTCTGCAGGTGAATGGCTCGACATCGTACCCGAAGCCGATGAGATCGTCATCAACGTGGGTGATATGTTGCAGCGCCTGACCAACAATTACCTCAAATCCACCACACACCGGGTTGTCAATCCACCGAGAGAACTTTGGCACGTGCCGAGGCTGAGTATTCCGTTTTTCCTGCATCCCAAATCATCCATGGACCTCAGCTGCCTTCCCTCAACGGTTACGGCAGATCATCCACTGGCCTATGAACTCATTACCGCAGGCGACTACCTCAACGAGCGATTACGGGAAATCGGTCTGAAAAAATAATTATATATTCTACTGATAATCTGTAGTTTATAAAACTAATTAAAAAATATTTGGGCTATTCTGGTTTTATTCGCTAAACCGGGAGATTTTTTTGAGGTCCAAACGTTGATAGTGTTGTAACTTTGTACCCATAAATTTCAAAACATGTTATTTTCAGCATTATTCTTAAGTGCCATTGGACCAGGCGAACTCATAGCCATTGTATTGGTAGTTCTTTTGTTGTTTGGTGGTAAAAAAATTCCGGAACTGATGAAAGGTTTAGGCCAGGGCATCAGGGAATTCAATAAGGCCAAGGCCAACATTGAAACCGAAGTCAAAGAGAATATCCGGGAGATCGAATCCAACAAGTAAGATTTAAAATTGTCCTTTAAAACCCATCCCTTTATGGTGAAAGCTGTAAAGGGATGGGTTTTGTTTTTACCGGATACCTCTTCGGATTTAGGTTAATTTACGAAGCAGACTTTCAAGTTCTGCTTTGCCAATGGCATAGGTCGTGGGTTTAGTAACCACAAATCCTGAGGCGAGGTTGGCAGCATTTATGGCATCATCCAGCGATTTTCCGATGCAGATCATATAAGCCAGTACTGCCATAGCCGTGTCACCGGCACCGGAAACATCAAACACATCTACCTGTTGTGTTGGGTAATGCCTGACCCCTTCTTTTGAAACATGAGTCATGCCCGCTTTTCCGCGCGTGACCAGCAGGTGCTCAAAATTGTACTTTCGGAATACCTGCATCCCAAATTTTTCCAATGCTTCATCCTCATTGGCTATTTCGTGGCCACAAATCTCTTCCAGTTCCGCGAGGTTAGGTTTTACAAGATACGCCCCATTATATTTTTCCCAATTGCGTCCCTTGGGATCAACAAAAACCAGGGCATTTTTATCCTTGTTTGAAAACATCAATTCCAGCAATTCCTCACTGCAAAATCCTTTATCGTAATCCGAAATGATCAGGTAATCCGCTTCGGAAAATTTATGCTTAAAAAACTCCAGTGATTTGGGATGATGTATAAATCGTTTTTCCTGATCAAACCGGATCATCTGTTGGTTCCTTGAAATGATCCTGGTCTTGGTAGTGGTGGGAATGTCTGCACTCAGGTACAACTCAGGTCTGATGTTTCGGGCTATCAGCAAGTCGTGCAGCCAGCGTCCGGATTCATCGCGACCCACACATCCCAGTAAGGTAGTACGGTTCCCCAGATTAGCCAGGTTGTGGGCTACATTGGCTGCTCCACCGAGTGTATAATAATCGGTATCTACCTTAACGATGGGTACAGGGGCTTCGGGAGAAATGCGGTGCGTTGACCCCTGAATATATCTGTCGAGGATGACATCGCCTGCAATCAATATAGGTGCATCTTGCATGATACTACAGTTTTGTACGCCTAACGGCTATGATTGGAGATGAAGGTACAAAGAGAAATACAAACCTCAAAAAAGAGGGGGCATTTACGGCCGCATTTGCTTCGAGAAAACAGCAGTATAATAAGCTTGGGTTTCGTTTTTTTTGCATACTTTTTTGTATTGGTATATTTGCCTTGTGCTTTGATTTAGGTCAAAATATGTTTTTATCCAGGGCCAGGTTGATGGAAATCCCACCGCCCAGGTACAAGTGATCGCTGGAAGGCAAATTGCCCGGGTTCATGGTTTTCCGGTATTGCGGATTGAGGAAGACCTGGTAATTTTTCCACAGTTCATACGTAAGGTTGAGGCGCAAAAATAATACGTCATTTGCCGATCCCTGCAGCAATTTGTTGCCAAAATCCTGAAACCTTGTCACGTTGTTGATCCTTGGATCTGCACCATAGTTTTTTCCATCCTGGTCTTTACCCGACTGCATATAAACCACATCACCCACCAGCTCCAGCTTTCGCACACCCCTGTACGTTACCCTCGTAAGCCACTCCCTGAAATTAGAACCCAGCGGATGCGCCAGCGGCATGTTGTAATGGGTATAACTTGTAAGTACTACGCCATCCTCTGTGCGGTCGTGACTGTAGGTAAACGGGCGCACCATGTTGTATTCCAGCTGCACATCGAGCTGATCCACACTGAATGGATGGTGCCACTTCATTCCCGCCTGAATGCCGTATTTGTTACCCCACCAGCCATCTTGTTTAAAGAAACCCAGGTTGAATTCATCCAGCATGAGCTGTCCGTAAAGACGCACCTTGTTTTTGAAGTTTACACTGGCATTCAGACCCAGTAAAGCATTGTCGGAACTACCCAGGAATTGTTCGACCATGCGGTAAAAAATCACTGGATTGAGGTACTGCAATTCAAACTGATTTTTTCGGGAAAAGATGACCGACTCAAAAATTCCCACCTCTGCCCAGGGAAGGGGCCGGAAGCTCAGGTAGTGGGTGGCCATGTATTTTTTGGTGAGCAATTCATCCCCGCCAAACTGGTTGGCACTGGTCGCATTGAGTTCGGCAAAAATATTCTGGTAATGCAGTTTCCAGACGCGGGTGTCAAATTTGAGGTAGAGGTAGTTGTTGCTGAAATCACTCAATAACAAAGAGCGCAGGCCATTGCCCATAAAGTGTCGCCCATGACCAAACTCCAGTGAAACACTCTTGCTGATAGGCAGGCCAATACAGGCCTGTGCGTTTAAAAAATCATAGCCCGTAAGGCCATCGATCACGGCACTGTTGTAGGCCTTGTAAAAACCCTGCTGGGGTATGGCACTATAGGCCTGAATATACTGCTCTGTCTGTGGTAAAAAGCGCTGCTGGTTTTCGAGCACACGGGTATAAAAATAGATCTTGCGGTCAATATACCCCGATAACTCAGCCCCACGCGTATTCTGAAAAATACGGTTGCCATCGTTGCTGGCATTGCCATAGGAGAGTTGAACAATGGGGTTGGCTCGCAGCGAAAAACCATCGGCATCGACCGATAAAAAATGCTGCGCATTTTTGTAAAAATATTTTAGCGTTGGTTTACGCTTTGCATAAAGTCCCTCCTGCTTTTGTTCCTCAACCGACAAAGCCGGCAACTCGTGCTTTTTTTGGTCAAAGTGATTCATCATATCCAGCAGGATAGCTTTGTCTCCCGGTGAAAGTTCTGGGTAATGCGACAGTGCAAAGTTGATCACGGCTTCCGCCTGATAACTGCGAATCGCGGAACTATAGGTACGGGCATCGGGAAATAAAACGCTGAGCTTTTCTGCCAGGTCTTTGTGGCTGTCCTTTACCAAATAAAGATCCTGAGCCACGGCCATACCCATCATACTGATGTAAATTATAAAAAATAATACTTGTTTTTTCATGACTTTGCGTTGTGTGCCGATATTATTTTCTGTTCCAGGTTAGTGGTGGAATAACCGGGTGCAAAAGAGAGGGAAATTACTTTTCCCCCGGCGGATAAAACGATGTCACTGCCTATAATTTTTTCGACGGCCCAGTCCCCTCCTTTCACCAACACATCGGGTCGGAGCAATTGAATAATTTCATACGGTGTTTCTTCTCCAAAAGTAGTTACGGCATCGGTAAATTCAAAAGCGGCCATGACTTCCAATCGGCTTGCTTCATCATTCACCGGGCGGTGACTGCCTTTCAACCGGCTCACCGATGCATCGGTATTGAGGGCCACCACCAGTTTGTCTCCCAATGCCTTTGCTTCCCGAAGGTACTGGATGTGCCCAAGATGGATGAGATCAAAGCAGCCGTTGGTAAATACGACCTTCAGGCCATCTTCCTGCCATTGCCGGACCTGCTGCTGCAATTGACTTTGGTCTTCCACAATTTTATTTGACAAAGGTTTCATATGCTTGCTGGTTAAAAGGTTCCCTTCCTTCTTCGTAAATTCACATTTTACAGCGTTTGCAAAGAAGCGAAAACTGTCTAAAATAGGGTTCTTTAACTTAATTGATAAAGTTTGATCCTGAATGGCACCGGTTCACCTGCAAAATGTCAGGGAACCGTCACGGATACAAAGTTACTAAAACCCGTGGGATTCCAATTTCAACTCAGCTGGGCTTGCCGGATTTATTGTACAGGGGAAGTACCACCATCGATAATATGCCAAACAGGCCGATGGTGAAAACCTGGATGGTGAAAAAGTTGAGGTTGGCATACGTAAAAGCTGCCGGACCTGAAATCTGGTACAAAGATAAACTCTGGATGGCCAGGAAATGATAACTGCCCATGCCCCCTGGAGAAGGAAAAACTATGCCCAGGCTGCCAAAAAAGAATACAACCAGGCCGGCGATAAGCCCCAGATGCGCGGTGGCTGGAAGGGTTTTGAACATGAGGTAGGCCATTAGAAAATAAAGAAACCAAATGCCTGTAGAGTAAAATAAAAACAAGCCCTTTTGACGAAGTTGCCTCACGCTGGTAATTCCTGTCCAGAGACCTTTAAAGAACCCTGTCAATTTAACTACTACCCGGTGATTTTTCCAGTGTGAACGAAAGACAAACAGCAAACCCCAAAATAGTCCCATTGCTGCAAGAAACAGCATTAACCCGGTCATACGGGTTGAGAATAACATGTTGCCTATATCAAGATGGGTCTCAAAATAGCCCATGATCCGGTCATAAGCAAAAAATAGCGTCAGTAATCCGATAATTCCAAGGCAAATCAGGTCTATGAGGCGATCCATCAGAATGGTGCCAAGTGCCTTATCAAAGTCAACATCTTCATGGCGTGAAATTACGGTTGCCCTGGCAATCTCTCCGGCACGGGGAATGGCCAGGTTGGTGAGATAGGCAATCATGATGGCACCCAGAGAGTTGACCAGTCTGGGACGGCAACCTATTGGGGCAAGCAGCAGATGCCATCGCAGTGATCTCAGGACATTGCTCAACATAAAGGCTGCAGCAGCCAGCCCTGCATAAAAGAGATTGGCGGAAGACACATCATGCCACATACTCTGCAGCAGGTCTCCCTGGTATTGTTTTTGTTGGGTATAAAAAACGAGGTAAAGGGTGGCAATGCCCAAAATAAAAAAAAGTGCAATTTTAAGCAGTTTGCTCCACACCCTGGCTTATGCTAGCTTATTGAATTCGTTTGGAAAAACGGTTACCGGCTTGAAATCCCTGGCTTCTTCCGGTGTCATGAGGCAGTAGCTGATGATGATGACGATGTCGCCCTCTTCGGCCTTTCTGGCCGCAGCCCCATTGAGGCAAATGGTGCCAGAGCCTCTTTCTCCTTTGATCACATAGGTTTCCAGTCGTTCACCATTGTTGTTGTTGACGATTTGGACTTTTTCCCCTTCGATCAGGTTGGCAGCATCCATGAGGTCCTCATCGATGGTGATGGAGCCTACATAGTTGAGGTTTGCCTGGGTGATGGTAGCCCTGTGAATTTTTGACTTATGGATGTGTAACAGCATATTGGCCGCAAAGATATTTTAATCCGGAATTAATAGATAACATTCACTCAGAAAAACAACAATGGGAGACCAATTGTTCCTAAGTCCGCTTATTCGACCACAGTTATTTTCAACATGTTGGTTTTAAACCGCTTATGCAATGGCATACTTCCTGTGTTGACCAGGATGTCACCCTCCTTGATCAGATTTCTTATCTTAAGGTCATCGGTAAGGTCATCAATGGTCTCATCGGTACTGCTGAATTTATCATAATGAAAACATCGGACGCCCCAAACCAGGTTGAGGGTAGCCAGCATGTGATTATGTGATGAAAAAATGTAGATCGCAGCATCTGGCCGGTAGGAAGATACTTTAAAGGCTGTATAACCGGTTACAGTCAGCCCCAGAATGGCGCGTGCCTTGATCCTGTCTGCCAACTGAGCCGCCGAATAACACAAAGCATCAGATAGAAAACTTTCTGTTTCGGGATTGGGTTTTGAGCGCTTGCCCTGCAAATGGTAATTTTTTTCAGCATTGGCGATGATGCGGTTCATGGCCTGAACCACCAAAGCGGGGTGGTTACCTACGGAGGTCTCCCCGCTGAGCATTACAGCATCTGCACCATCGAGCACGGCATTGGCTACGTCGGTCACCTCCGCACGGGTTGGACTTGGATTGGTGATCATACTTTCCATCATCTGGGTTGCTACAATCACGGGTTTTGCCTGTTCCTGGCAAAGCCCTATGATGTGCTTTTGGGTCGTGGGAATCAATTCGATGGGCATTTCTACCCCGAGATCTCCCCTGGCAATCATGATGGCGTCGGTGACTTCCACGATTTCTTTGATGTTTTTAATGGCCTCCGGTTTTTCTATCTTGGCAATCACCTTCGCGTGGTGGCCTTTGGCGGCAATGCGTTGCTTGAGGTCAACGATGTCAGAAGCTTTGCGCACAAAACTGAGGGCAATCCAGTTCACGGGTTGGGTAAGCACATAATCAAGATCCCTGAGGTCTTTTTCTGTCAGACAAGGCAAAGAAACCTGCGTATCAGGAAGGTTGACACCCTTGTTGGAGGAAAGGGTAAAGCCATAGAGCACCTTGAGTTTTACTTCGTCTTTTTTATTAGTTGATACTACTTCGAGCACGATCTTGCCATCGTCAACCAGAATTTTTTCTCCCAAATTTACGTCCTCTGCAAATTGGTCGTAGGACATGTAAATCTTTTCTTTGGTGCCAATGCACTCTTCATTGGTAAAGGTAAGGATGTCCCCGGGTACGATGTCGATGCTTCCATTTTCCATCTTTCCTACCCTTAGCTTGGGTCCCTGAAGATCTGCCAAAATGCCGATGTGTACCTTATTGCGTGTGTTGATGGAAATGATGTGGTCGATTACCTCCTGATGTTCTGCATGACTGCCATGCGAAAAGTTGAGTCTGAATACATCCACCCCGGCATTTACCAGCGCCACAAGTCCGGGATCTGTACTGCAAGCCGGACCTACGGTAGCGACAATTTTTGTTTTTTGATATACGTTTTTAAGTCTGTTTGGCACTGTCCTTAGTTTTGCGCCAAAGATAGTGTAATAATGACATTTAGCCGGATGCTTTCGTATTAGATTTTGTGAAAGGCCATATTTTCTTTGCCAAAAAGAATTATATTAAGCAGGGTCAAATAATAAGAAATGAAGTTTAGTTTTTCATAGTCTAAACAAAACATAATTTTTGCATCAAACCTGTAGAATTTGTGCCCTTCATCCAAAAAGACGCCGCTATTAATATTAGAAACAAAACAGAATCAAGCCCATTTCAGATATTATGGGTTTTTGTGCTGCGAAAATCTACCTGGCTGCGCCATTTAGACAGGTCGCGTAATTTGGAAGAATCGATTTGAATTTCTTGTTGTGCTAAGAATGCATTTGCCCATTCAGCAGCCCACCTGTTTCCCGCAGAATTCGCTGAATATCTCTGTTCCTTTAGTACTTCTCTTATTAAAAAAGATTCTGCCTTTCCCCAATTATTTCTTAACGCAGAAGCCGCTGAATATTTGATTTAACTTTTTTGCCCATTCAGCATTCAGCCCTCAGAAATCAGAAATCTACTTGTTTCCCGCAGAATTCGCTGAATATCTCTGTTCCTTTAGTACTTCTCTTATTAAAAAAGATTCTGCCTTTCCCCAATTATTTCTTAACGCAGAAGCCGCTGAATATTTGATTTAACTTTTTTGCCCATTCAGCATTCAGCCCTCAGAAATCAGAAATCTACTTGTTTCCCGCAGAATTCGCTGAATATCTCTGTTCCTTTAGTACTTCTCTTATTAAAAAAGATTCTGCCTTTCCCCAATTATTTCTTAACGCAGAAGCCGCTGAATATTTGATTTAACTTTTTTGCCCATTCAGCATTCAGCCCTCAGAAATCAGAAATCTACTTGTTTCCCGCAGAATTCGCTGAATATCTCTGTTCCTTTAGTACTTCTCTTATTAAAAAAGATCCTGCCTTTCCCCAAATATTTCTTAACGCAGAAGCCGCTGAATATTTGATTTAACTTTTTGCTCATTCAGCATTCAGCCCTCAGAAATCAGAAATCTACTTGTTTCCCGCAGAATTCGCTGAATATCTCTGTTTCTTTCGTACTTCTCCTATTAAAAAAGATCCTGGCTTTCCCCAAATATTTCTTAACGCAGAAGCCGCTGAATATTTGATTTAACTTTTTGCTCATTCAGCATTCAGCCCTCAGAAATCAGAAATCTACTTGTTTCCCGCAGAATTCGCTGAATATCTCTGTTTCTTTCGTACTTCTCCTATTAAAAAAGATCCTGCCTTTCCCCAAATATTTCTTAACGCAGAAGCCGCTGAATATTTGATTTAACTTTTTTGCTCATTCAGCATTCAGCCCTCAGAAATCAGAAATCTACTTGTTTCCCGCAGAATTCGCTGAATATCTCTGTTTCTTTCGCTTCTCCTATTAAAAAGATCCTGCCTTTCCCCAAATATTTCTTAACGCAGAAGCCGCTGAATATTTGATTTAACTTTTTTGCTCATTCAGCATTCAGCCCTCAGAAATCAGAAATCTACTTGTTTCCCGCAGAATTCGCTGAATATCTCTGTTTCTTTCGTACTTCTCCTATTAAAAAAGATCCTGCCTTTCCCCAAATATTTCTTAACGCAGAAGCCGCTGAATATTCGTCCCCTCACAATTCCTAATTCCTAACTCCTAAGTCACTTGATTTCGCATTCCAAAAGCGGCAATTCACCAATTAATCCCACCAGCTTATCCCCTTGTTTTACCGGGCCGACACCGGCCGGTGTGCCCGTATAGATGAGATCTCCGATTTGCAGGGTGAAAAATTTGGATATATATTCTACCAGGTAATCAAATGAGAAAATGAGATCACGCGAGTTGCCCCGCTGCACTTCAACATCGTTTTTTAAAAGGGAAAATTCCAGATTTGTTACATCCCCCAATTGGGGTTTGGGAACAAAGCCACCCACCACCGCACTGTGATCAAAAGCTTTTGCCATTTCCCAGGGCTGACCCTTTTCTTTAAGTTGATCCTGAATATCCCTTGCGGTAAAATCTATGCCCAGACCGATTTCGTCATAATAGTCTGAAGCGAATTTTGGGTGAATGTGTTTTCCGTTTTTACGGATTTTCAGCACCAACTCGATCTCATGGTGGATGTTTTGGCTAAATTCCGGGTGATAAAAGGGCTTGCCGTCCATAAGCATGGCCGTAGAAGGCTTCATAAATATCAACGGACTTTTGGGTACCGGATTGTTGAGCTCGTGCGCGTGGTCAACATAATTTCTTCCAATGCAAATAATTTTCATCTCCTTATATTTAAAGCCCGGACACAGGCAGTGTCTTTGATATGTAATTGCGCATAAAAATAATACAATTCACCGTGTCTGGGAACCACTTTATTACTCCATTTTTTAATTATCTGATTGACAATTGGCTCCAGAATGAACTTATCCCTAATTTTTTTCTAAATATTATCAGTTTATAAAATTCAGCCGTGGTTTGGACCAATCGGGTTATTAAAATGACATAATGTCAGTAGATGATTTTCTGGTGAACAGATCAAGCAAATAATTTTTATGCAAAAAATCAATTAATTATATAATTATATTTCTACTCTTTTAATTATTTCAATATTAAATTATGAAAGAAGTAAAATAGCGTCTAAATGGACATCTGTCAAGCCAAGGTCCAGTGGATGTGAATTTTAATGTGGAATGATATTGGAGTGCCTTTTTGGTCGGGTTTTTTTTATCTTTGGCATCCGGTTGTTTCACCAGCCGGTTGTCAGGAATGCCCGGGGGAATCGTCCCACCAATTAAATATTACATTACCATGTTCGATTTTATTAAAAAAATATTCGGAACCAAACACGACAGAGACGTAGAAGGATACCGGCCGATAGTAGATAAGATAAATGTGTTTGCAGAACAATATAAAAGTTTGTCCAACGACGAACTGAGAAACAATACCCTTCTTTTCAGGCAGCGCATTAAGGCTCACCTTCAGGGCATTGACGCCGACATTGAAAGGATAAGGCAACAAGCCAATTTAGAAGAGGATCTTATGGCAAAAGAACAACTTTACGATCAAATGGACGAACTCGGCAAGGAACGTGACAACCATCTTGAAGAAATCCTCAGGTCATTACTCCCCGAAGCATTTGCCACGGTGAAAGAAACCGCAAGGCGTTTCAGCCATAATACAGAACTTCCAGTTACCGCTACCCAACACGACCGCAACCTGGCGGCCAGAAAAAGTTACATCACCATCGAGGGTGGTGTGGCCAATTGGAAAAACAGCTGGACTGCCGCCGGTGGAGAAATAACCTGGAACATGGTACATTACGATGTGCAACTCATCGGTGGTATGGTACTGCATGACGGTAAAATTGCGGAAATGGCCACGGGTGAAGGTAAAACCCTGGTGGCTACCCTGCCGGCTTACCTCAACGGCCTTTCCGGGCTCGGTGTACACGTGGTAACGGTCAACGACTACTTGGCACGCAGGGATAGTGAATGGGTAGGACCCATTTTTGAGTTCCTCTTTCTCACCATTGACTGCATCGACAATTACAGACCCCATTCTGCCCAAAGAATTGCGGCCTACAATTGTGACATCACCTACGGTACCAACAACGAATTTGGTTTTGATTACCTGAGGGACAACATGGTGCGGTCCGAAGAAGAAAAAGTGCAGCGCAAACATCATTTTGGCATGGTGGATGAGGTGGACTCCGTTCTGATCGATGATGCCAGAACTCCGCTCATCATTTCAGGACCCGTGCCGGAAGGCGCCGACGAACAGGAATACAACGACCTCAACCCAAAGGTAGAGTCGCTCGTAAATGCACAACGCAAACTGGCTACGGAATATCTGGCTGAGGCACGAAAACTATTTGGCCAGGGCAAGACAGGCTACAATGAAGGAGAAGCCGGTCTGGCCGTGCTCAGGGCGCACAGGGCGCTACCCAAATACAGACCCCTCATCAAATTCTTAAGTGAAGAAGGGGTAAAAGTAATGTTCCAGAAAGCAGAGAATTTCTACATGCAGGAACAGAATAAACACATGCCCATTGCAGACAGACCGCTTTATTTTGTCATCGATGAAAAAAACAAGTCGGTAGAACTCACAGCCAAGGGCATTGAATATTTATCCAAGGGAGAAAATGACGAAAACTTTTTCCTTATGCCCGATATCACAAGCGAAATGCAGGTGATAACCGACCGGAAAAAAGTGAAAACATCAAACTCGTTGCAGAAAAACAAACCCTTATTTCTGACTTTAGCACCAAGTCCCGACGTCTGCACTCCGTATCACAATTACTCAAGGCCTATACCTTATTTGAAAAGGATCAGGAATATGTGGTGATCAACGGTGAGGTAAAGATCGTCGATGAACAGACCGGGCGTATGATGGAAGGAAGACGATATAGCGACGGACTACACCAGGCTTTGGAAGCGAAGGAAAATGTGGACATTGGTAACATTACCCAGACCTATGCAACCATTACTTTGCAAAACTACTTCCGAATGTTCCACAAACTCTGTGGTATGACGGGAACGGCGGAAACCGAAGCTCAGGAGCTCTGGCAGATTTACAAACTCGATGTAGTGGTCATTCCTACCAACAGGCCCATCATCCGCAAAGATGAAGAAGACCTGGTGTACAAAACAACACGCGAAAAATTCAATGCCGTCATCGAAGAGATCGAAAGACTCACGAAGGCAGGAAGGCCGGTGCTCGTAGGTACAACATCGGTTGATATTTCAGAAAAGCTGAGTAAGATGCTCGACCTGCGCGGCATTGCACACAATGTACTCAATGCCAAACAACACCAACGTGAAGCAGAAATCGTGGCTGAAGCCGGTAAACCAGGCAGGGTAACGATTGCCACCAACATGGCAGGTAGGGGTACAGACATTAAGATCACGGAAGAAGTCCGTCAGGCTGGAGGTTTGGCCATCATCGCTACCGAAAGACACGATTCGCGAAGGGTTGACCGCCAGTTGAGGGGTAGGGCCGGAAGACAAGGCGACCCGGGTACGTCACAGTTTTATGTCTCTTTGGAAGACAACCTGATGCGTATGTTCCAAAGCGACCGTATCGCCGGTGTCATGGACCGAATGGGTCATAAAGATGGTGAGGTAATCCAGCACAGCATGATCACCAAATCCATCGAAAGGGCTCAGAAGAAGGTGGAAGAAAACAATTTTGGTATCAGGAAACGATTGCTGGAATATGACGACGTCATGAACATCCAAAGGGAAGCCATCTACCGCAAAAGAAACCACGCTCTCGAGGGCACACGGCTTTCGGTAGATATCTTCAATATGTTTGAATCACTTACCGAGTCCATGGTGATGAAATACAAAAATGCCAACGATTACGAAGGTTTTATCAACGATTGTCTTTCCACCCTCAGTCTGGATCCGGATATGGACGAACCCTTCTTCAGAAGCAATTCTGCGCAGGTAGTAGTGGACAAATTCAGGTCCTTTGTCTTTGAGGTGTATGAGCAAAAGAAAAGTCATTTCAGAAGCCTGCTTATGCCTGTAATAAAAAATGTGTTCGAAAATCAGGGACACCAATACAAGCGCATACTTTTGCCCATCGAGGATGGAACCGGCCACCCACTCCAGCTTACAGCCGATCTTAAAAAGGCCGTTGATTCCGAAGGGGCAAGCATCTCTTCGGATATAGAACAAGCCGTAGCCCTCTCTCTCATTGATGACAACTGGAAAGAACACCTGCGTTCGATGGACGAACTCAAAGATTCCGTCCAGGCTGCCACGTTTGAACAAAAAGATCCTCTGGTAATATACAAAATGGAGGCTTATCGGCTTTTCGAGGAACTCATCTATTCTGTCAACATGGAAGTGGTGTCCTACCTGATGCGCGGTAAACTTGCGGTACAGAATGAAAATGTACGCGAAGCCCGTGAAATAAAAACCGACCTCACCAAGATTAAAACAAATAAGGAAGAAGAGGCCAGGAAGGCTGCAGCTGAAAATGCAGGCAGATCGATAGAAAGTAAAATTGAAACTTTTATCCGCTCTGAAGACAAGGTTGGCAGAAATGACCTCTGTCCTTGTGGAAGCGGTAAAAAATATAAACACTGCCACGGTAAATGACAAATCTGTCGAAATACATCGATCACACCCTTCTTAAACCCATCTGTACTTCAGAGGATATAAAGCGTATTTGCCGGGAAGCTGTGGAATACGGGTTTAAGTCAGTATGCATTCCGCCATCGCATGCAGTTGAGGCAAAAAAATTCCTTGCGGATACAGATGTATTGTTATGTACCGTAATTGGCTTCCCCCTGGGTTACAATGATACGGCAACCAAGCTTTGTGAAATTAGCTCAATGCTGAAAGCTGGTGTGGATGAATTTGATGTGGTGGTAAATGTCTCCAAAATCAAGAGCGGCGCCTGGACCGATGTCGAGGCCGAAATAAAATTAATTGTTACGCTGCTTAAGCCACAAAACAAGGTGTTTAAGCTGATATTTGAAACCGCATATCTTGACACGACAGAGATCCTGAAGTTGTGCGACATTTGTGTAACGCACGGTGTCGATTTTCTAAAAACTTCAACGGGTTTTGCTCCCAAAGGTGCCGACCTGGATGTGGTAAAAATGATGAGATCCCATGTGGGCGATGCTGCAAAAATAAAGGCATCCGGGGGCATTGTTGATTACGAGACTGCAATGAATTTTATTGAGGCTGGCGCTGACAGGCTAGGCACATCTTCGGGAATTCGCATTGTGACAGAAGCCCCATCAACCAATAATCAAATTTAAATTCCGGAAATAGCCTGATTGATCTTCGGCGATTTCGAGATTTTAATCGTGTTAATTTTTTTTCCGATTTCCGTACCCAACCGAAGTCCCTCCTGACAGTCCATTCGATAATGCACACCCAGTGGAATTCTGGAATAGGCATTCTCCTCTGCAATTTCTGAAAAGGAATTGTAGTGCCTTGGTTTTCCCAGAAATTCGATTCGCCCTTCGTGACTGTTGTCTGTGAAATCCAGTTGATCTCCAAATATAGCTGCCAGTATAGTTGCACTTACCCCACCAAGAGAAGAATGCCCGGATGGGTAGGAAGGAAAGTTGGGTGAATGATGAAAGGAACGCCAATCATCATGGATGTTTTTACGGATAAAAGATTCCGGCCTTTCGAGATTATAGTGGTATTTGGAATTCCAGCAAGCCACCACCGCATCTGCCATGCCTATGCCGATTTTGAAAAATGCTTCCGCGGTTACGTCCAGACTTGATTCTCTTTGTTCAATTATCTGACAAAGGATAGAAATCCACCTGCCCCCGGGAGTAAAAGTTAAGCCTCTGACATCATCACTCCAGAATTCAGAAATCCATTTGTTTTCATAAGAAAGCGGTGAACTGATGGTGAATAATTCCAGTGCCTGGCTATAATAAAGAGCACTATGATCCGTAGTATATTCCGGTAATGGTTTGGCGAGATAATTTTCTTTTTTAATGACAAAGGTGCGCACCTTACCCCAATGAGGAAGCAGGGCAGGCATGGGATGTTCTTCGTCCGGCTGCCATTTTCCCGGGCCCACAGGAGGTATGTAACTGCGGTCAAAATTGTGCAGATAAGCCTGATGTCCCTGCTCATCCGTGGCTGACCAGTTGTACACGGCATTGGCTATGTCTCTGCCCAGTCTTTTGGAAGCTTCCATATCTTCCCCTTTTTGGATGTGCATGCGTTTTTTATTCCATTCGGTTTCCAGGTCATCTGCTTTTTTATTCAATCTGTATGGCAGGTTAATGTAGTATCTTGAAATAAAAAGTCTGGCCGCCTTGTTACAGGCCAGGACAAAATCTATATTTTGCTGTGACGATGACGAAGGTAAAACCAGTTCTGGAAATAGTTTTTGTATTTCTTCCGTTTTGTCCTTTATATTTGACTGGATGGATACCGGAATAAGGCCAAAATAACCATAAAAACGGGTGGCAACAGGCACGCCTATGCCTTCTACTTCGGTTTCAATGTCAAGTGCCAGTCTGTTCCATTCTAAAATTATTTTCACTTCATCGGGCAAAGCAGTAGTTTTCTTTCTCCATGACCAGAGGCCTATGGCTGCGGCCATAACAAACGGGATAAAGAAAAACAATGTCCCTCTTTTAAACTTTTTCATTTACCTGTATTTCCTTTTGAACAGAATCAACCGATTTCACATTGCCGGAAGCAAAGTAAATATAAAAAAGCGTACCCTTTCCTTTTTCACTTTGGACATCATATCGAATGTTGTGCAGCGCAAAAATACTCTTCACCAAAGATAGGCCTATGCCAGAACCCCTGATTACTTTGGCATTCTGAGAACGGTAAAATGGTTCAAAAATCAGATCAACTTCGCGTTTTTCCATACCGATGCCCTTGTCGCTAATGCATAATACAGCGCCCAGTTGCGGACTAAATTTAAGACTGGTGACCACCTCCTGATTTGAGCTGTATTTGGCTGCATTTTCCATGATGTTGATCAGCGCGGTTTTGATCAACTGTTCATTGCCATAAAAATTGAGTTCATTTTCATTTTCCGGCAGATCAGACATGACCAGCGAAATCTTATAACTGGCATTCATTTTCTGCACAGAAGTTTTGGCCTGAAACAAAACTTCATCAAGCCGGAAATTTTCAAAGCGGATGCTGGAGCCATCTGAATTTATTTTTGATAGCTGCATGATCTTAGAGGAAACATCGTTGAGTTCGATCACATCTTCGTAAACAGATTGTAGTACATTCCTGTATTCTTCAGCAGGCCGCTCTTTGGTAAGGGCAACTTCAATTTGGGAAAGGATGACATTGAGCGGATTTTTCAATTCATGCGATATATTGGACAAAAATTGTTTTTGATTTACAAATACCTGCTGCATCCGCTCCAGTAGTTTGTTAAATGTTTGTACAAGCCTGGACAACTCATCTTTTTGGCCACTGTGGTTGAGGCGATGGGTCATGTCGGAAGGCAGGATGGCATCGACCTCATTCATGATGGAATTGACTGGACGCAATGCCTGCCCCGCAAAGATCCAGCCGCCAAGGGCCACCAGACTGATGAATAAAATGTACACCCACATCAATATGCGGGCAAGGTTACTCAGTTGGCTTGAATTGAAAACCGATTCGGCAATTATGATGTATTCAAAACCAAATTTATTGCGGTATAACACGCCGATGGAGTTGAATTTATCGTAGATAAATCGCTTTTCTTTGTCATTCCGCACCTGGTTCAGTTTTTCGCCATTCAGCCTTGTTTTTGCCTCGCTGAAACTATAGATCAACTCGTTCTCACTGTTATAAATGGCAATATTCTCAGAAGAAATGGGGTTGTGCTCATTGCCTGGCCTAGCCTGAAAAAACTCTTCATTCCGATCTTTGATTTTCCCAACCAGCATCTCACCGGTAAGAAATGCTTTTGAACGAAGTGACTCATAAAAATCATCCTGTAGCTGATCTCGAAACCGATTGTGGATGTAATAAAAGGCAACCAGCATGATGGTAGCCACAATGAGGATAAACTGCAATGTCAATTTGGTTCTGATCTGCATGAATGTCAGTCTTGATTGTCTATTAACATGTATCCTATGCCAAATTGTGTGTGGATGAGTTTTTTATCAAAGTTTTTGTCCATCTTATTGCGAAGATAATTCACATAAACTTCAATGACGTTGGTATTGGTGACAAAATCGATTTCCCACACTTTTTCTGCCAGTTCTGCCTTTGATATAACCCGTTCCGGGTTTCGAAGCAGGTATTCGATCAGTGCATATTCTTTTGGGGTAAGGTCAATTTTTTGGCCATTCCGGTAAAACATACGCGAATCCAGATTTAATTCAATATCTGAATACTTAAGGATATTATTGGTAGATTTAGGCGCATGCCGTCTGTCCAAAGCCTTTATCCGGGCAAGCAATTCCTGAAAAGCAAATGGTTTTGACAGATAATCATCGGCCCCCGACTCAAGTCCTACTACTTTCTCGTCAGTAGCATCTAGTGCAGATAACAATAATACAGGGGTTACGTTGCCATTCCTGCGCAAAGCCTGAACAAGCTCATAACCATTTAATTTGGGCATGATCACGTCAGAAACAATGACATTATATTCATTTTTTTCAGCCAGTAAGCGACCTGTTTCACCGTCAAAAGCAAGTTCAACTTCAATGCCATTCTCTTCAAATCCCTTTTTCAGGGATTGAATTATCTTTGTTTCATCGTCAATCAGTAAAATTTTCATGGCTTATGATCATATTGATTTTATACATATATTCACAAAGTTCATGAATAAAACCATCACTTTCACGATTTTATATAACTATTTATTTATCAACGGTTATGAACTGACGCTTTTTATGAACTATTGATAAAAATCACCTTAGTTCTAAGTATATTCTAAGGATTTAAACTACATTCTATCGTCCGGGAATCTTAATTTTGTGAACATTATTAAGATATTTATTTCACTGTTAATTTTGACCCTTTAAAAAATTATAACCATGAAGATCAATTTTTTACACAAAGCGCTTTTCGCGATGCTTCTTTCGGGCTTATTTTTTACCTCCTGTAAGACTGACGAAAACATAGATGATCCTATTATTGAGGAACAGAATCTTGCTGCTCACTACAATAGCAATGTCGCCTCTGAGTGGATTTCTCTTTACATGGACGTTGAAAAAGACCTTCCAGGATTCAGACCTTGCGCAACTTCCAGAGCACTTGCTTATATTTGGATGTCAGCCTATGAAGCTGCTTTACCAGGTATGCCTAATTTTGTGTCCAACGATACCAAACTTTCAGGACTCAATGTTCCCGAACTTTCAAAAGACAAACTGAAGTATGACTGGAATGTGGCTGTCAATGCCGCCATCGCCAGAACCACCAGACACTTCATGCCCCAGGCAACCACCGAACAGTTGGGACTAATCAGTGATCAGGAAGCCACATTGAACAATACACTTAAATCAACTGTATCACAGGAAGTATTCACCAATTCTCAGGAATGGGGCAGGGCGGTTGCGGATGCTATTATTGCCTATGCCGACACCGACCTTGAAGGTGTTAAACAATCCCTAGATGCTTTTCCTGCCGAATATTTACCACCTGTTGGAACAGGTAAGTGGCAGCCTGCAGATGGCTCTTCATTATTTCCTTACTGGGGTAAGGTAAGGACCTTTACTACTTTTGGGAATGATTTGCTTTCTCCTCCTCCTCCAGCTTATAGTACCAACCCGGCAAGTCAGTATTATAAAGATTTTGTAGAAGTGAACGAAAACATCGTTAACCTCAATAACGAAAGAAGATGGAGGGCAGAATTTTGGAGTGATGACATCGTTGGTCTTACATTTAGTCCTCCTGCCAGGCAATTCCAAATCGCCAATCAAATGATTCAAAACGAAAACGCAAGTCTTGAATTTACTGTGCACCTATTACTTAAATTGGGAATGGCAGAAAATGACGCAGCCGCTGCTGCATGGGGTTCAAAATATCACTACAATGTTGAAAGGCCATTCAATTATATTCCAAGCAACATCAATCCGGATTTCAGAACCATCCTGGGAAATGCAGTAGGAACAGACAACTTGACACCACCTTTCCCTGGCTATCCATCTGGTCACTCTACCTTTGCAGGTCTGTCTATGTCTATTTTGGCAGAATTCTTTGGCGAAAACTATACTTTCACTGACAGATGTCACTATGGCAGGTCAGAATTCATTGGTACACCAAGGACCTATGCCACCATGACCCAGCTTGGTGAAGATAATGCCTATTCCAGAATTCCTCTTGGCGTTCACCCAAGGTTTGACTGTACTGAAGGTGTAAGGCTTGGTAAAACTATTGGAAGAAATTCCATAGCATACAACCTCAAGAAATAATTAACTTACAGCACAATCATACGCGAAAGGCGGCCTCCAAATTGAGGTCGCCTTTTGTTATTTTTAAACATGTCTCAATTCTGCAAAGATAACCTGCATTCCAGAATTCCACACTTAGCACATCCCAAAATTGACTGTTCAAAAGGACGGAGTTTAAATAAAGTGATCTGTAACAATGCCCACACACACCACGTGGGGAAAGAATTTTAAAAAACATAGATTGTAAAAAGATGCCCCCTGGTGGGTACCTTTCTATTTACCACGGGTATTTCACTTCTAGCGGGCGACTTACATACTTATTGCCGGTAGCATAAAACCTCCAGGGCCAGTGCGATGCATCACCGACATGGACAGACATGCCCACCCTTGGCGTTGACTTAATTTCGGCATAGACAAAACCATCATCCCAAATTTGAATCGGTGACTCCGGGTCATAAAACTTCAAACCGTTCCATGCCTTGTCGATGTTCAAGGCCTGGCAAATTTTACCGGGACCTCCTGTCAATACATGGTTGTTCGCCACATTCGACCTGTTTTTCCGGATGGTGTCCAGTCCGGTCAGTGGCTCAATGGCACGTATCAATACGGCATGCGCATGGTCTTTGGGGGCCGTGACCACATTGAGCAGGTGGTGCATGCCATAAGAAATGTAAACATAGGCGCACCCGCCTTTTTCATACATCACCTTTGTTCTTTCTGTGTAGCGAAAATCAAAGGCATGACATGCCCGGTCATCAGGACCTCTGTATGCCTCCGTTTCCACGATGCGGGAAATTATCTTTTCACCCTCTGCCTCGACCAAAAGCAGTTTACCCACCAGTGACCTGGCCACAGAAACCACATCCATGGTGGTATAAAATCGCAGGGGAAGTTGATGCATGGCAAATTGGTTGTAAAGATTAGTTTTCCTATTTTTGAAACAATTTTACACAGAATAAACCACAGTATGGCAAAAAAGTCACAGGTAAAGGCAGCACAACCGGCCAATAAGCCCACTAAAACAGAGGTGTTGACCTACCCCAAGGCAGATGTCTTTTGGGTCAACCATTGGTGGAAGATCCTTCTGATTTTTGCAGCCTGTTTTATCCTGTACCACAAGACCGCTTCCTTTGGGTATGTACTCGATGACCAGATCGTCATCACCGACAACACGTTTACCAAAAAGGGCTTTGGCGGCATCTATGAACTGCTCACCACCGAATCGATGACGGGTTATTTCAATGCCCAGAAAAACCTGGTTGAAGGTAACCGCTACCGGCCGCTTTCGCTGATCACCTTTGCCATGGAATACGGTATTTTTAATGAACTCCGGCCGGGATTCAGCCACATCATCAACATCCTCTTATACGCCCTGAGCTGCGTTTTCATCATGCGGGTGATCCAGTTGCTGGTCCCCGATAAAAAACCGGTATTTGGTTTTCTGGACATGGGCCTCGCCGTTGCACTTCTGTTTTTGGTACACCCCATTCACGTGGAGGCGGTGGCCAACATCAAGGGTCGGGACGAGGTAATGGCCCTGCTCTTTTCCGTGGCTTCGCTGCTTTTTCTGATTCAATATTATATGTACGGCCAGTCTCAGGTGTACAAATACCTTGGTCTTATCTGCTACCTTCTGGGTCTGCTGTCCAAGGAAAACACCATCACCTTCCTGGCGGTCATCCCCATGAGTATCTGGGCCTTTGGCGGACAGCACAGCGGCAAAGCCTGGCGAAGTCTGGCCTGGTTGTCCCTCATCTCCTTTATTTACCTGATGCTTCGATTTAATGTGGCCGGTGTACCCGAGATCGGTCAAAAGATCACCGACATCATGAACAACCCTTTCCTGGAAATGAATGCCGGGGAAAAACTGGCTACCATCCTATACACCCTGGGCTTGTATGTAAAACTGCTGTTCATCCCCTGGCCACTTACCCACGACTACTACCCCTACGCCATTCCCATCATGAACTGGGGCATGTGGAAAGTGTGGCTGAGCTTTTTGCTCTACGCTGCCATGGTTTATTGGGGCTATAAGACCCTAAAACAAAAACAGGTTTCCGGGTATGCCATCTGGTACTACCTCATCACCCTCACCATAGTTTCCAACGTCGTCATCAACCTCGGCACCTTCATGAATGACCGCTTCATTTACATGCCTTCGCTTGGTTTTTGCCTGCTTCTGGTTTGGGCCATCTGGTTTTATGGTGAAAAGATAAAAAATGTGTCCTACGACGTAGTACGCCTTGGTTTTCTGTCAGTGCCCCTGCTTACTTTTGGTGCCCTGAGTCTGCTGCGGGTGCCCGACTGGGAAACGGCCCTTAGCCTCAATCAAAGTGCCATGCGCGTTTCTGAAAACAGTGCCCGGGCCAACTCCTTCATGGCCACCGCACTTTTCAACGAATACAAAGAAAGCAAAGACGATACCGAGAGGGCACGGCTGCTCGATGAGGCCATGCCCTATGCCAAAAAAGCAGCAGACATCATTCCGGAGTATTTTAATGCCAACCTCATGGTCGCCGGTGTGGCCGGAGAACAATACAGCATGAATAAAAACCTGGACCAGTTGCTGGCATCGTTTGAGCAGGTCATTTACAGAAGACCCGACGTACCTTTCCTCACAGAGTATCTGCAATACCTCAACCGACTCATGCCGGACATGAACAAACTCACGGCATTTTACATTAAAGTAGGTAAGAAACTCATGTCGGAAAACAACATCGACCAATACAAGTGGGCCGCTCATTTTATGAAACTTGGCCTCGAAGTGAACCCGGCCGACAAGACGCTCAACCAATTGACAGGAGAATGTTTCAACGCCCTGGGCGACCGCAACCAGGCAGCGCAGTACCTCACCCGGGCTGCCGGCCTGCAATAGAAAAAACGAACCCCGGCCGGCTTTTCCGGCTGATTTAAATATAATGCTATGAAAGAAACAATGTACAGGATTGCCCTGACCATGGTGCCCAATATTGGCCCCGTCCTATCCAAAAACCTCATGGGCTACTGCGGCAGCGCAGAAGCTGTTTTCCGGGAAAAAAGATCCGCCCTGTCCAGGATACCGGGCATCGGTGCCGCCAAAGCCGCCGACATCCTCAAATCCCAGGTGCTCAGCCGGGCGGAAGCGGAACTCGACTTCATCGATAAAAACCAGATCCGGGTTTTATTTTTTCTCGACGAAGAGTATCCAAAAAGGCTGCGCCATTTCGACTACAGTCCCCTGCTGTTGTATTACCGGGGCAGTCAGGACCTCAACCCTGCCCTCACCGTAGGCATCGTCGGCAGCCGCATGCCTTCCGAACAGGGAAAGATGATCACTGAAAAACTCATCGAAGGCCTGTTGCCTTACAATGTGGTAACCGTCAGCGGCCTGGCTTATGGCGTCGATGGCTGTGCCCATAAAAATTCGGTCGAACACCACCTGCCTACCCTCGGTGTCATGGGCAGCGGCCACGACATCATCTACCCCTCCGCCCACCGGGACCTGGCCAAAAAAATGATGAAAAATGGCGGCCTGCTCACCGAATTTTGCAGCCAGACCAAACCCGATAAGGTCAACTTTCCCATGCGCAACCGCATCATCGCCGCCTTGTCCGATGCGCTCATCGTCGTCGAATCCAAAGTAAGCGGCGGCTCCATCATCACCGCTGAATTTGCCAACGAGTACAACAAAGACGTATTCGCCGTACCGGGCCGCCCCACCGACGAACTTTCCCGGGGCTGCAATGCCCTGATCAAAAAAAACAAGGCACACCTGCTGGAAAGCATCGACGACCTCATTTACATCATGCGCTGGGACGATATGGACAAAAAGAAGGCAGTACAGACCTCACTGTTTGTGGAACTGGACCGGGAACAACAATCAATCGTAGATTTTATCCGCGCAAAAAAAGAGCGCACCATCGAAGAGCTCATCTATGGCCTCAACCTCACATCCTCTACCCTGGCTTCACAGCTGCTGGCCCTGGAATTTAAAGGCGTGGTACGGGTATTGCCGGGAAAGCGGTATATATTGGCGTTCTAAATTTTTATTACTTCCGGAATTTAATCAAAGCCTTATATGGGCCTATAATAAATAAACTTGTTTACCCTGATTCCCTGAACACAGTGAAAAAATTTGCCGGAAAATACCGAATAGGATCAAATCGCCTAAAGGGGTGGAATTATGCGGATGAAGCAGGCTATTTCATCACCGTGGTTATCCAAAACAGACATTGTATGCTGGGACAAATTGAAAATAAAAAAATGGTATTATCAGATTTTGGTAAAATCGTAGAAACCGAATGGTTAAAATCATTTGATATCAGAGAGGAATTGATTTTGGATGAATTCGTCATTATGCCCAATCATTTGCACGCCATTGTGATTTTGAAAAACAATGGCCTAGCTGTTGAACCGCACGGCCGTGCGGTTCAACAGCTAGGCCGTTCGGTTCAACAACAAGGCCCATACTTATATCGGCGACCCAAATCCATTTCATCGTTCATTGCCGGTTTCAAATCAGCGGTGAATTCAAAAATTGACGATTTCATTGACCAAAATCATTTGGATATACCCAAATACGATCGCAACAATCGTTTTTTTCAAAGCAATTACTTCGACCACATCATCCGCAATCAGAACGAATACCTGCGGATATGGAATTATATAATTGACAATCCTAAAAACTGGAAGGGGGTGTGATGGATATATCATTGGACGTAATAATCCAATTGCCGTGATTGATTTGTAAAGTTCAATATTGTAAATTCTGAAAAACAGATATATTTGAATGCCTAATAGCGGTTCATCATCCCAATGGCTCAAACCCCTTAAATCTACTGATAATGAAAATGTATTACAGGTGATCAAAAATACCTTCATCATTCTCCCACTCATTTTTTACGGCTGCAGCACAAAAAAAGAGCTTGCCAGTGAGCTCATCTTTGCAGCCGTCCATGAAATAAAAAATGACCATACCTGTCCTCCTTACCTGGAAACAGATTCTGTGTTCATTACTTATACAGGGGTTAATTCAAAAAATGGCTTGACGCAATGTTCCACTGATGAACATTTAATTGATATGAATCTTTTGAATATTAGTCAACATTCAAAAGAAGTAATACTACAAAAACTTAGGGGTTTGTCTTTGGGATTAGACATACTTGAAAAAAAAACAGAGGTTGGAAATTCGAGCCAGCACAGAAGTTATCTTGTAATTTCGAATATCCAGCGATGCAAAGAGGACTATTTTTTTTCAGTACACTGGATTAAAAACAGAAGAGCTGGTTGTGGAGGTGATTTTCATTATGTCAACACTGACAAAGGTTTAGAATTGGTATATTACAATTAAATTGAGTTACATGGCTTGTGATTGGGAGGGGCTTGATATTTATTGGCCTAATAAATTTCCAGAGAGCAAAATTCAAGAATGGAATGCAAAACGAGAATTGGTGAATTTAAATAATCCATTTCAATGTCATTAACACACATCTCTTTATATTTGATTTTCTTGTTTACTATACACGCATGTAATAGTAAAAACAGCACAGCAGAGCAAGTAATTTTGTCATCTCTGGAAGTTATTAAAAAAGACAGAGATTGCACTTTGGATTTGATAACTGATTCAATATTTACGACTTATACGGGAGAAAATCCAGATGAAAACTTAATATACATAACTGACCAGAAGAAGCAGATTTCAGACTTTGAAATTCTAGACATTGACGCCAAATCCAAAGATAGTATTGGGCACCAAATAGGTAGTCACAATTTGTCTATTCAGGAGTTGGATGAAAAAACTGAACGGGCAAGAAATAATCGAGATAAAAGCTATATTGTTATCTCCAACATTCTTCATTTAGGAAATGACTATATTTTAACTGTTTTTTGGATGAGCCCCCCCGGGCGGGTTGTGGAGGGGGTTTCCATTATAAAAAAAGTGAAAATGGGTTGGAGTTAGTTAACTATAGTGCACCCAACTTCTAAAATTACAGATGCACAAATTTACCTTCATCATTCTCCCACTCATTTTTTACGGATGCAGCACTAAAAAAGAGCTTGCCAGTGAGCTTATCTTTCCAGCTATTGCAGAAATAAAAAAATGACTATACCTGTCCTCCTTATCTGGAAACAGATTCTGTTTTTGTTACATTTACGGGCGAACTGTCGGAAAAATATTATTCAAGACCTCGTAACATGGAGGATCGGATTTTAATTCTTAAAAGGATGAACATTGGACAAACACAGAAAGAAAGTATGATTAATCAATTACACTCTTTTCCATTGAAAGTTGAATTTCTGGAGGAGAGAATGAAGCTAAAAAGCCGGGAAAACAGATACAAAAGCTACCTCATCATATCTGATATTTGGTATGATAAGGCAGATTACTTTTTTACGGTATATTGGATGAAGGATTCCAGAGGAGGTTGTGGAGGAGAATTTCATTTTCAAAGCACAGCATCAGACTTGAAGTTGATCAATTATTATTCAGTGCAGTTTTAGGTATGCTGTAAAGGTACCGATGAAATTTCAAAGGAAACCATCACGAATATCTTGCAGCTTATCTTGAGGGAATAGCATACACATTATGGAATATGAATGGTCAGATTGGAAACCCAGAAGATTACTGGGGGCTTATATGGAATGGATTAAATGAAGGTGCCGGTAAAGATATAAACACAGGTGAACCGTTCAGTTTATGGATTACTTTTATAATGAATCAACCTGGAAATAATCCACATAACTTAAATTATAAGGATTGGATTCACGGACAACTGAATCGATATTTGAACGTTATAAAGCCAAATAATAACTTAAAATTTGATTGTAAATGAAATTTCTAAGTACACTAATAATTTGCTCTCAAGTATTTATAAATGTTTCATGTCAAACCAAAATAATATCGGATCCTATAAAACATGAATCTGTTGTATTTGTGCGGCAAAGTATGAGTGATCAAGTATTATCTCATAAATTGCATTTAATACTGTTTGATGCTCTGCCGAAAATTGTAGAAGAAAGATATGTTCTGCACAAATGGGATGCTCTTGATGGCACAATTAAAATTTACAATCAATTAGACTCTACCATTATTGAAGAAAAAGAGGAATATTACATAGGTGATAAGATTTTTAAATCCTTGACCAATGACAGAGATAAAATACTATTCAAAGATAAATTAGATTGTTTGCAGCCTAATTTTAGATACAAATTTAACTACCTTTCTGATAAGTCACTTTGCGACATTATTATTTCACCTGAAATACAAATAGAAAAGGAAAAATTCAGATTTCTCAAATTTCAGATATCTGGTGATGAGACGTGGATTGTAAAAATTACCTACCATCAAAATTGGAATGACGATTGTTACACCACCCAGGTAATTAGTAAAAACATAATGATGCGATAAGCCCAGTCACAACCCACACGCCCTGCCAATGGCACTGCTGCCAAAGCGCTTGCGGATACGGTCGATCTGTTTGAGCAGTTCGATCTGCTCTACGGTATCTTCGAAGAGGTCGATCTGGTAAGAGCCACTCACCAGGCCGGAGAACTTCACACCAATGAGGCGGATGAGCTGGCGGCGTTCATAGAGCTGGTCAAAGAGGTCGAGCACGTGGCGGGTGATGATGCTGTCGTTGGCCGTGTAGGGGATCTGGCGCTGCTTGTTGTAGGTGTTGAAGTCGGCATACCGGATCTTCACCGCCACACACGACACGAGTTTTTTGTCGTTTCGCAGTTCAAAGGCGAGTTTGTCGGCCATGTCGAGCAGGATGTTGCGCATCCAGCGCAGGTCGAGGGTGTCTTCGGTGAAGGTGCGTTCCTTTGACATGGATTTTTGTTCGTGGTAAGGCACTACGGGACTGCGGTCGATGGCATTGGCTTTTTCCCACAGGCTGCGGCCGGGAATGCCAAATTCGCGTTCCAGCAGCCGGACGGGAATGTGGCTGAGGGTGCGGATGTCGCGCACACCCATGAAGCTGAGTTTTTTGTGGGTTTCCTTGCCCACCCCGGGTATCTTGTTTACCGCCAGCGGAGCCAGAAATTCCTTCTCTACCCCCGGGTCGATCTTGCGCGTGCCGTTGGGTTTGGCTTCTCCCGTACCCACCTTCGAGACCAGCTTGTTGACCGACAGGCCAAAGGAAATGGGCAGGCCGATTTCTTTGATGACCTTGTCCCGCAGTTCCAGCGACCACTTGTAACAGCCAAAATACTTGTCCATGCCCGAGATGTCGAGGTAAAATTCGTCGATCGAGGCCTTCTCATACACCGGCGACTCTTCTGCAATGACCTCGGTGACTTCATGGGAATAGCGGCTGTAACTGTCCATGTCTCCCTTGAGCACAATGGCCTGGGGACAAAGTCGCAGCGCCATCTTCATCGGCATGGCCGAATGTACGCCAAAACGCCGGGCCTCGTAACTGCACGATGCCACCACTCCCCGGTTGCTGGTACCCCCGATGAGCAACGGCTTGCCCACAAAGGCACTGTTTTTTAAACACTCCACGGAGACAAAAAAAGAGTCGAGATCCATGTGTAAAATTGCCCTGTCATACATGTTTGACCGTTTTTTGGTCATCAAATATACAACTTTTTTGTCCTTTTGTATGCTATTTTTTTGACATTTATGGACATCCATTGGTCGGCTATTGTTCAAAATCAGCCGAATATTCTGAAAACCACACAATTATGAAATTATATAACAACAGGGTTTTAATAAACACATTAAAACCATATAATATTTTGTAAAAAATATTTAACCGGTAATATTAATTCACGGTTTAATTTTTTTTCTACTTTTGTGTTTGTCAAAATGTAGGGTACTCAAAAGTAAGTGCGTTTATCATTTTGAACACATTTTTTAACCAAACTTATAAACATAAGATGAAAAAATTATTATTCCTGGCCGTCCTGGCGATGGTCATGTTTTCCTGTGCCAAAAACGAAGGTGAACAGGAGGCTGTCTCTCATGAACACGCATTGAACAGGGGTTGTGCCGCACACGAAGTGTTGCAGCAACAACTGCTGGCAGATCCTACCCTACAGGCGAGAATGGATGAGATCGAAAGATTTACGGAAGAAGCCATCCGTTCAGGGGACAGGGTATTGTTGCCCAGCGGAGAAATCCAAATTCCGGTGGTATTTAACGTCTTGTACAAGACCACCGCCCAAAACGTGTCCCTGACCCAACTCCAGTCACAAGTCGATGTTTTAAACAAAGATTTTAAGGCGCTCAACAGCGAATATGGCAGCATTCCGGCAGCTTTTGCAGGGCTTGCCTCCGGCGCTACGGGTATTGTATTTACCCTCGACGCCGTAGTCAGAAAAAAGACCAATAAAAGCAGTTGGCAAGCCAACGATGCCATGAAAAAGTCCACCCAGGGCGGTCTCAACCCCACCAGCCCCACCACCAAACTTAACATCTGGGTGTGCAACCTGAGCGGCGGCATCCTGGGTTATGCCCAGTTTCCGGGAGGGCCTTCGGCTACCGACGGCGTAGTACTGGACGACAATGCCACCGGCAATACAGGCACCGCCTCAGCACCTTTTAATAAGGGCAGAACAGCTACCCACGAAGTAGGCCACTGGCTCAACCTTCGCCACATCTGGGGCGACGCCACCTGCGGCAATGACCAGGTAGCCGATACGCCTACCCACAATACGGCCAACTACGGTTGCCCGGCACAACCACACTACAGCACCTGCACCGGCGCACCCAGGGAAATGACCATGAACTACATGGACTACACCGATGATGCCTGTATGTACATGTTCAGTATAAACCAAAAGGAAAGGATGCAGGCTACCTTTGTTTCAGGGGGTCCCCGCAACAGCTTTGCCCAATAAGATATAATTTTGTGATGATTAAGAAGGTCGCCCTCGTGGCGGCCTTTTTTATTTCCGGTACCGCTGTGGCCCTAGGGCGACACCTGGATGACCTGGTGATCGGCGATCACATATACGCGGTCATGGGCAGCCACTTGCAGACGCACATGGCCGGTGAACAAACCAAATGCAGGTAAAATGCCGTAATCGGCCGTAAAGTGAAAGCAGGGCAGGCTGTGCCCCTGGCGACCCTTACCGCTTAACCGCACACCCGGGTGAACGTGGCCATATACGTTGTAATAACCAGGCTGAGGCTGAGGCTCATGCGTAAATAAAATATCCGCTTCCACCAATTGGTCTTCAAGTTTTAATCCCAGTTGTGCATAAACTTCTTCCATCATAATGTCGTGGTTACCCCTCACCAGTACACATTCCACCCCGCCATTGTCATGCAGCCATTTTTGAAAAACTTCCACCGACCGGTTATACTCCGAATGAAATAAGTCACCCAAAAAAACAATACATTCCGGACCATACTTATCCACAAGCAACTGAAGCCGGTCATACTCCCTGGTGGTGAGCTGTGCCGGCACGCCGATGCCGGCCTTCCGGAAATGATCGGCCTTGCCAAAATGTACATCGGCAATGTACATGGTTTTGCGCTCCGGCCACCAAAGGGTCTTTTCCGGGCACAACACCATTTCCTGACCTCTGATTTCGACGATCACTTTTTTGTCGCAAATGTAAGCCATTCAACAGAATTAAAAACCCCGCCTTACAGGAGATGTGACAAAAGTGGCGGTTTATCTAATAGTATCCCACCTTAATAGAAAAATGCGTGCGGGTGACCGCGAATGTTCGTAATATTGTAAATATAAAATCAATGCAGTTACGATGAAAATCAACGTATCGGAATTTCTGAAAGGTGGCTTCACCTTCACCTTACTCAGCCTTCAACTGGCCTTCGTTACTCCGGGCTACAGCCAGGAGGTCTGGCCCCTGAGAAAATGCATAGAAACTGCCCTCAATAACAACCTGACCATTAAAAGTTCAAAACTCAACCTCGAAAGTGCCGGCATCGATGCCACCCAGGCCAGACACGCCCGATACCCAAACCTCAGCGCCAGCAGCAGCGTATTCTGGAACTTTGGTAGAACCATCGACCCCACCAGCAACACCTTCACCACCGAAACATTTTTTAACAACCGCTGGGGTTTAAACACCGGAGTGACCCTGTTTAATGGCTTTGCCATCAAAAACAGCATCCTGCAAACCAAAGAAAACATCAACGCCGCCAAAGAAGACATCGAGCAGACCAGAAACGACATCGCCCTCAATGTGTCTTCCTTTTACCTCAACGCCCTCTTTGCCAAAGAAAATCTGGCCATAGCCAAATCAAACCTCGAACTCACCCGCGCCTCCCTGAATCAAATCCAGACCCTCGTAAGGTCGGGTGCGCGCGCGCCCAATGAAGCCCTGGACATCGAAGCGCAGTTTGCTACGGACGAACAGGCTTTACTCATTGCTGAAAACAATTTTACCGTGTCCAAGATGCAGCTGCGCCAGCTCATGCTTACCGACCAGGACTTTGACGTGGAGCTGCCCGGCAGCATTGCCCTGTCCACCGATCCGGACATCATCATTTTTGAGGAGTTGTACGAGGGAGCCCTGTCCACACAACGCGCCGTGGCGGCGGGAGAGTACAGGGTGCGCAGCGCTGACCTCGGCGTGAAAATCGCCAAAGGACAGCGCTTGCCAAGCCTTACGGTTGGCGGATCGTTGGGTACCAACTATTCCAACCAGGGCATACGATTTGCCGGCAGTGAAAAAGTGACCACGCCGCTAACTGCTTATCTGGCAGGGGTGCCCTATAATTTTCTCATTGAACAGGAGACCCCCCTGATCGAAAGAGCAGGTTATGCCTATCAGGTTGACAACAACCTTTCCTATGGTATAGGTATGAGCCTGTCTATACCCATTCTCAACAATTACGCCAATACCGCCAACATAGAAAAAGCCAAAATATTCAGCGAAACTACCCGAATCAACCTCGAGACCACCAAACAAAACCTCAAAATTACCGTCCAGCAAGCCCATGCAGACGCCAAAGCGGCCAAACTAAAACTGCAGGCCGCAGAAAAAACATTCACCGCCCAACAAGCCGCCTACGACAACGCCGGCAAGCGTTTTTCCCTGGGGTCCATAAGCAGCCTCGACCTGAGCAATGCCAGAACACGGCTTGACAATGCACGCAACAACCTGCTCATCTCCAAATACGACCATATTTTCAGGGTGAAAATCCTGGATTATTACCTCGGAAAAGGCATCTCTCTTTAATCGATCATTTTGTATAAACCAAATAAAATGTCAAAACAACTTACTAAAAAGAAAAACAAAAACTGGCTCTTCATATCCCTGGCCATCCTCTTTGTCGCACTCGCTGCGGCAGCCATTTACAAGGCCAAAACCAGACCAAAAGGCACCGAAGTAGAAATGGGTACGGCAGAAATCAAAACCATCTTCGAAACGGTATCCGCCAGCGGTAAAATTTATCCGGAAAAAGAAATCAAAATCAGCTCCGATGTCTCCGGTGAGATCGTTGAACTGTATGTAAAAGAAGGCGACTCGGTAAAAGTAGGCCAACTGCTGCTCAGGATCGATCCCGACACCTATGAAAGTGCCGTAGAACGGGGCAGGGCTGCCGTCAACAGCTCCAAGAGCCAGCGCGCCATGGCAAAATCCCAGGTAGAGACCAACAGGGCACAGGCAGAACAGATCAGGGCACAACTGGAGAATGCGCGAAGCGTACACCAGCGCAATGAACAGTTGAAAAAAGAAGGCGTCATTTCCCAGTTGGAATTCGATCAAAGCCTGTCAACCCTCAAAGGCCTGGAAGCCAACCTGCGGGCTGCCGAAGCCGGCATCAAATCAGCCATTCAAAACGTAGAAGCCTCGGATTTTGCCATCAAGTCTTCTGAGGCGTCCCTCAAAGAACTGTCCACCAGCCTCAACCGCACCACCATCAAAGCGCCTGCTTCCGGCATTGTTTCTTCGTTGTCTGTGGAAAAAGGAGAAAGGGTGCTCGGTACCATCCAAATGACCGGTACTGAGATCATGCGCATCTCCAACCTCAATGCCATGGAGGTCCAGGTCGATGTCACCGAAAACGACATCCCCAAAGTAAAACTGGGCGATAAGGTGGACATCGAAGTGGACGCCTATACGGGCAAGGTTTTCAAAGGGACAGTGAGCGAACTGGCCAGCTCTGCCTCAAACCTCGCGGCAGCTTCGGGCATCAGCAATACGGATCAGGTGACCAACTTTACGGTAAAGATCCGTATCGACCCCAACTCGTACAAAGACCTGTTACAGGCCGGCAACAAATATCCGTTCCGGCCAGGTATGTCGGCATCGGTGGACATCTTTACCAATAAAGAAGAAAACATTTTGGTCGTACCCATCCAGGCCGTAACCGTCCGGGAAAAAGAAGGCATCAAAAAGGAGGAAGCCAAACTCACCGACGAAGATTATGAAGAGATCGTTTTCATGATCCAGGCCGACACCCTTGTGCGCAAAAAAGTAGAAACCGGCATTCAGGACGACGAGTACATCCACATTAAATCCGGTTTAGATAAAGGTGCCGTCATAGTTACCGGCCCTTACAATGAGGTTTCCAAAAACCTCAAGAGAGGCGACAAGGTGCGGAAAAAAGAAGAGAACAAAGACAAGGATAAAAAAGACAAATCCTAAAGCCGTGTCCTCTGCCAGGGCCGCCCTCATTGTTTTTGTAAAAAACACCGGCTTTGAAGCCGTAAAGTCGAGGATTGCCCTGGAGAAAGGACACATCGTGGCCGAAATGGTCTATGCCGAATTGCTGGAAGCCGTAAAAGAAAGTTGCCGCTACAGCGCAGCCGACATCCTCGTTTTTTACAGCCACCACATCGACCAGAACGACATCTGGAATGGCATCGCCAAAGAGCGCTTCCTTCAATCGACCGGCGACCTGGGTGAAAAAATGAATGCGGCATTTGATGTGGCTCTTGCACAATACGACAAGGTGGCCATCGTGGGCAGCGATTGTCCCTACCTCACACCCACCATCCTGGAGGAAGCTTTTGCCTTGCTGGATGCCACCGATGTGGTCCTAGGCCCCGCCAGGGATGGAGGTTACTATTTGCTCGCCATGAAAAAGTTATACCCGGAAATCTTCCGCGATATCACCTGGAGCAGCGACGAGGTCTTTGGCCAGACCCTGCATAAAATCATGGGTCTTGGCCGTTCAGTGGCCACCCTGGAAAAGCTGGAAGACATTGATTATTACGAGGCATACGAGCGCTGGAAAAAAGGGAAGTGATGTGATCAACTCACTCCAAAATCAATACCCTGCCTTCACCCAGTATCCTCGTTCCATCTTCCACCTTGTAAGCATAAGCCCCCGGAGCCAAATGCCCGGCCTCTACATCGTTCCAACCATAATACACCCTTTGGTGGTGAACCTCCCGGCCCATGAAATCGTATAGTCGGAAAACTCCCTGCTTTGGTACATAATCGCGCAAGGTAAGCAGGAGGCGGCCATCGGATGGGTTGGGAAAAATGTTTATCAGTTTATCATTTTTTTCTGCATCACCGGTAGAGTTCGTGCCCAACACCAGGGTACGGCACAGGGTATCACGGCCATTTTCATTGGCCACGGTAAGGCAGACCTCATACGTTCCACTTTGGGGGAAGCTATGCCAGTAAGGCTTTCGACCCTCAAAGGTAGTACCATCGCCAAAGTCCCATTGCCAGGTCTCCGGCCGGAAGTAAGATAGATCGGTGAAACGCACCCTCAGGTAGTCGGCGGTGTCCACCTCATAGCGGAACTTCGCTATAGCATGGTTGTCCAGTCCCAGGGTATCGCAGGCAGAGCTATCTTCCGGGCCCAGGCGGTAGTTGGGGAAGTTTGGTATGGTATTGGCATTGTTCACCGTGTTGATGATGTGTTGTCTCACCTGTGCCTCCTCTCCTTCTTCATCGGGAAAATCGATCCTGTGCATGTGCAGCGTATTGCCTCCGGGGCCATAGATCTTACCATCAGGTGCCAGGGCCATGTAACCAAAGTCATTGACAAGAGAATATGGAGGATTGTACACACTTTTATACTTATCAGATATGGCTGCCACCTTTCCAGAATTCAATATGTCGCCGACATCCATGTCATATTGAAACAAGGTATCAACATTGGCAGTGTACAGAAACCTACCATCATTGGAAAAGGCACAGCCCAGGTCAGTGCTTTTGGCAGCAAATCTTTTAATTCTTGGTTTACTCAACAAGCCCGTACATCGATCAAAATCAAATAGGCTTAGATGTCCTGAATTGACAATAAAACTGCCAATGGAACTGGTTTCAAACAGAACATATTTATCTCCTCTTGGTGAAAAAGCTGCCTGACCCGCACCAAAAAAATAATTCATCGGGGTTTTGATCTTGTGCATCAATTTACATCCGGATGGATCCAATAAAAATACATAAGCATAATCGTGGTTATGGCTGAAGGTCACTATCCACCAGTCTCGCCCATTGCCGTGCCTGCAAGCCTGAAGGGAATTGGCACTTAAGGAATCTGAGTTTATCAAACTATCTTTGAATATTACGGCATTTTTTTTATTGTCTAATAAACCGATAAATATGCCTTTCGTGTAATCTTTAAAGTAAGTGCCATCAATATATAAGTCATTGTAAGCAGCGTAAAAAACGGAATCTTTTTTTGGCCAGGGAAGCATAAGCATTCCTTGAGATAGATTTAAACCCTCAAATCTAATACTTCCATCATAATAAGAACTCACCCATAAATTAAAATATTTACCATTAAAATTTATTGTGTCTCCATTTAGTACCGTACTAAAGTCATTGCCAAGAATATGCATGCCATTACTTACATACTTAATTTTTCCCTCTAAATCACTAATCAAAGAGCATGTTCGATTGAACGTCAATTTTATGGAATCAATGTCCAAAATAGATACAGGGTCGAGATTAAAATCAAACAAATTAATTCCTACCGGATAAACTACATCACTTCTATCAACATGCCTTCCTACTAACCAAATGTGATCCTCCTTTTGGGAGTGGCAATAACTACTCCCAAAAACAAATAACATGAATATTAAATACTTCATATTTTCACAATTTTATAAATTGACATTTTGTTAATATCAGAACTAATTATTATAAAGTAATTGCCCATCGGTAAAAAGGATAAATCCATTTCATGTTCAAATTTAGATTCCTTTAATAATTTGAAATAACACTTCACTCCCATGCTATTAATTACAGAAATACTATTAATTGGTTGGATTCCTGAAATAAAAACTCTATCAGAAACAGGGTTAGGATTGATCAAGAAAGTATTATCCTTCATCACATCACGATTAAGTTGAATCCTGTTTTCTGCACAATTATTTGCATTACTTTCATAACCAATTCCAAGTATCTTGCAAATGGATTGTGCCAAATAAACGGGTATACCAATTTCAAATTCACACATCTCGGCAATTGTCATTAAACTATCTCCATAGTTGCTATTTACGTAATCCTGACCAAATCTGAATAAGTCTATTTTTGCTTTAAAAACCGTTTTAAATTGTGAACAAAAATTTTCAGACTCTACCAAATTATTAACGTTGCTGAATAATTGGGTCGCATTGGCATGCTGCATTGTCAGTATACTGTCATACAATACTCCTATATGGTTGTGCAAATCCATTATATTGGTTTTCATTAATAGTGCAGAATCAATTTGCTGGCTATTGGGAATATTAAATAGGGAATTTATCAAATTTTCTAATGATTCTGAATGCAAGTCAAATTCTTCACATTTGGCAGAAAGCTCTAATTGTGTGTCTTCCGATGTACTTGTTAAGTTCATGATTGTGTTAAAAACATCAAAATACTGCCTGGCTTCTGAGTTGTCATAATAAAAATTACTTAATTCATTACTAGAGTCTAATATTGCCAGATTATTTTCAAGTATTTGTAATAGTTGAAATTGCGTTGTCCACTTATTTTGTAAATAATATTCGTTGGCTAATACATTCCCTAATGCAATGTCTTCTAATATTTCGATTTTGTTCACATTTATATTATATATTCCCATGACACATTTATCATTGTTAGACAATGCCTCATCTAAAAACCAAACTTGATTTGTTGGAAGTATATCAATAACTTCTGGAGCAAGTAACCCATTAGGTGAGGGATCGTTTGAATTGTAAATTATTCGGCTTTTGTCAACACTATAGTTAGATGTTCCTAAATCTAAGAATGCCTTTGTTTGAATTCCATTTCCAGAATAAAACGTGTTTCCATTATATAATTGCGGAGATATTTCAGTATTAATTAAACTTAAACTATAAGATTTAACATTATTTAGTTCCGTTGTCTCTAATACTGTTTCAGGACATGGGTTATTGAAACCAATGCCATACTCTGTATCGTAAATTTTATTACAATAAAACTCAACGCCAGAACTGGCTCGGACATTTATTCCTATGGAAGAATTGCTTGGATTCTGATCATATATATGATTTTCATTGACTACTCCAAAACCAGAAAATACGTTACTTATTCCTGTTAAAAATTGTCCGCTATTCCCGTTTAAATATATGTTGTTATTATAGGCATCTCCACCATTTGAATTATAATACGAAATGGCAGCATCAGAATTTACCGGTTCAGAACTATTAATGGTTATATTGTTATGCTCCGATTTAATTGACCTCGCCATCAGGTCATGGGTATAAAATCCGGTTTTTAAATTTAAAAGGGTGTTGTTTTTAAACCAAACATCGCTGGCTGTCCCGTTTGCTATGGTAAAACCGAGGTGCGAATTACTTACATTTGGGTTGTTCGAGATATTTATAAATGCATTTTTAGGTGCATTTATATTACATACAGCTGAAAGAGAATTTTCAAATTTCACATTATAATCAGAAATGTCATTACCTGTCATGATGAATGTCCTTCGTGGTTCGTTTAACCTAACTCCTTTAAAGCCCCGATTCAATATGTTGTATTTAAAATGGGTGGTTACCGTAAAATTGCTGTTAAAAGTAGCATCATTCAAATGGGCAGGCAATAAGTTTAAAAACTGATTGCCCTCACAACGCAAGGCGGTAGCATTAAATACAATGACTCCATTCCTGATGTTTTGAAAAATATTTGGGCTCTGGTCAATACCATTGATATTGTCATCAAATTTTAAGTCATAAAATCCTGTGCTGTTTCCCCTAGCACCGCAGTAAGACACCGCTCCGTGATTGATAAGTGGCTGTCCCATATAAGGAGGTAATAAGTTGGCAGTACAATCAAATGTGTTGCCTGAAAAATAACCAATCGGATAAGCCGCATCCACAGCTTCTATCGATATCCAGTTTTTATCAAACGTATTGCCAATCAAATGTAAAGTAGCCATTTCTTTGATATTAACAGCTGTTTCTGCATCACTGATGGTGCTGTTTGATATTTCATATTCGCCGCCCACCGAAAAGAATATTCCTTTCCACATGGTTATGCATCCATAAATCTGACTATTAGCCAATATTTTAAATTTCTTACCTGGTTCAACTATTATACTTGATCCTTCGGCCATTTTCAATTCAACATGGATAAAGGTCATATCCGTATTGATAATTAAATTCCCATTGACAATCCATTTTACATCCTGCAGGATATTACCATTGATAAAAGATGTGATGTTTCCGCCTTCAGGTGAAGATGCGTCAACATAATTAAAATCCGGGGTTAGAAGGCACTCTCCATTGTCAAATGTAATTTCTCTACATATCGTTTCGCAACACCCATCTTCATCCTTTGCCGTAACACATACCTGATATATTCCAGCTATGGCATAGGTATGTGAGGGGTTGGGGTCATTATTATTTACTTGTCCGTCTCCAAAATTCCAACTGTATTCTATTCTTCCAGTTACATCCTTCTAATTCAGTATGGGTGTAAAATTAAATAATCCACCAGAAACATAGTCGGCTTGGATGTCCCTCATAATTTTTAATTCACAGGTAAACCGCACTTTATCCATCCGTATTTCTTTTCCTGGACTTGAACCTGTACTAATGTTTGATTGAAAAAGCAATGCTGAATATTCATTTTGGTTTTCTTCCAACTCAAATTCAATACAATCAGAAACCCATATATTATTACAGGCTAAATTCAATTCTCCTAACTTTGGCCACACTGAATTAAGATTAGAATTATACAACGGTATTCCTACATTTCCTGAATTTGGTGAAATACCATCAGCGGCATATACTTCCATAGATCCTGTCATGCCAGAAGTGCTGCCTGGTATAAACTTTGAAGCCAAATCCAGTCTGTATTTTCTTTACTTTCTGATATTGAACGGTGTATATACAGCTTCGTTCTCAACGAATCGGGCATAATAAGTACCCTCATACCCCGGTTCATTCCCTGTGATACTTAATACATCTGCCGTACCATTGGCGGGATACCAATTTTCAATACAATTATTGGCAAACTGACTAAGAAAATTTGGGTCTCCACAGCTGGGATCTGTAAAATTTTCAAAACCCTGGTCTATGACAAAACCAGAACACAATGGCTCGCACAGAACATTAACCGGTGGGCAACCAATTACAATTGAATACTCGCTGCAGCAGCCATTTATATCTACGATTTGGAGATGTACTGTATATGTTCCCAGGGTTTGATATGTGTGCGTGGGAAATTCTTCTGTTGATGTATTCCCATCACCAAATTCCCATAAAAAAGTGATGGCGGATGCACAATTGGGGTCATAGTAATAGCCGAAATCAATTGTCCAGGGAGATTGGTTTTGGTATAAAATATTCATCAGACAGCTTGTTGTACATGGGCAATTCTGTGAATACATTTTGGTATGAAATACAGATAAGAATAATAAGATAACGATTAATGCAAATTTCCTAACTTTGGTAGTTAACCTTGAAAAATGCTGTGTGCTGTGTGCTGTGTGCTGTGTGCTGTGTGCTGTGTGCGGTGTGCGGTGTGCGGTGTGCGGTGTGCGGTGTGTCTAACTGGCGTTAGCCAGGTAGATGTGCGATTTACATCTCGCTTTTGAATAGTACTTTCCATTTTATAAATTTTAATGGGTTATTAATCAAATAGTTACAGGTAATCAATCCGGCTAAAATTACAGCATACAAATCAGATCGATATTTAAATCATCGTGAAATGTCGTATATACCCCATTGTACCAGATAAAACATTATTCAATCCAAACTCGTGCCAAATAAAATTTATGAAAAGTCTATTTGAAATTCAATCTCGTTTCGCTCCAGGCCACTAAAGAATTAATGTTGAAAATACAGTCTTAGAATATTAGCCCATTTTAGTCTAAAAATAACACCCTGCCTTCACCCAGGGTCTTCGTACCATCCTCCACCTTGTAAGCACACCTAATATTATCCTACAACAACGTCGTCTGTATGTAATCAAACTCCCCCGGATAGTCGGTATTGAAATGCAGGCCGCGGCTTTCCTTTCGCATGTTGGCGGCCTTGCTGATGAGGTAGGCAATGGTGATGAGGTTTCTCAATTCACACAGCTGGGGTGAGATGCTGGTGGAGTTGTATAGTTCCTCCGTTTCTTCATACAACAGGTACAGTCGATCCAATGCCCGCTTGAGACGCACATCGTTGCGCACGATGCCCACATAACTCGACATGATCTCCTTGAGTTCCTTGAGGCTTTGGGTGAGTAAGACCATTTCCCGGGGATCCGTGGTGCCCTCAGCATTCCATTTGGGAATGTTGTCCTTATAAAACATTTCATCGATCGCAGTCCCAAGGACCTCCGCTATGCGGTAACCATAAACCAGCCCTTCCAGCAGGGAGTTAGATGCGAGCCGGTTGGCGCCGTGCAGACCGGTATTGGTGCATTCTCCGGCGGCATACAGGTTTTTGATCGAAGTGGCCCCCTGATGATCCACCAGAATGCCCCCACAGATGTAATGACAGGCGGGTACTACCGGGATGTAATCCTTCATGGGGTCGATGCCCAGGCTCATACACTTGTCGTAAATGTTGGGGAAGTGATGGTAAAACGCCTCTTTGTCCAGGTGTGTACAGTCGAGGTACATGTGTTCACTACCCCGGAGTTTCATTTCGTTGTCGATGGCCCTGGCCACGATGTCCCTGGGCGCCAAAGATTTGCGTTTGTCGTACTTCTGCATAAACTCTTCGCCTTCTTTGGTGCGCAGCACGCCTCCAAAACCCCGGACCGCTTCTGAAATGAGAAAGGAAGGATTTTCCCCCGCCGGATTGTAGAGCGAAGTAGGGTGAAACTGCACAAACTCCATGTTGGCGAGACGGCCTTTGGCGCGATAAACCATGGCCATGCCATCTCCCGACGCAATGACGGGATTGGTCGTGCTCTTGTACACCTGACCCGCTCCACCGGTGGCAATGACCGTTGCCCGCGCCAGGATGGTCTCAATGGTGCTGGTTGTTTTATCGAGTACGTAAGCTCCGTAACACTCAATGTCCGGGGTAAGCCGGGTCACATAGCGGCCCAGGTGGTGCTGGGTAATGATGTTGACGGCAAAAAACTGCTCACACAAGGTAATGTTGTCAAGGCTGTTGGCCTTTTCGTTGAGCGTGCGCTGGATCTCCCAGCCGGTGATGTCTTTGTAATGCAGGATGCGGTTTTCCGAGTGTCCGCCCTCTTTTCCCAAGTCGTACAGGCCCTCTTTGTTTTTGTCAAATCTGGCACCCCAGTCGATGATCTCCTGTACGCGTTTGGGTCCTTCCTCTACCACCATTTTCACCACCTCCCTGTCGCAAAGGCCGTCACCGGCATCAAGGGTGTCTGCAATGTGTTTGTAGTTGTCGTCTATGGCTTTATTCCAGACGGCAGCCACCCCACCCTGCGCGTATCGCGTATTGCTTTCGGATGCGTCCGTTTTGGTGAGTACCATGATACTGAGATCCTTCCTTTTTTCAGCCAGCCAGATGGCAAATGACAGGCCCGCAACCCCGCCTCCAATGACCAATACATCCGTTTTTACCACTTATTTTATCGATTGATGAAAAAAATATTTCCAAAAGTAGGGGTTTTTACACTTTTTATCATCTTAACCTATCAAACAAAGGAAGTCATGACAAATACCACCATTACCCCTGAAATGATCCGCCCCATTCCCCTCTTTACCAACCTCAATCCGGGGCAGGTGGATGAAATGTTGAAATCATCTTCCTTAATGAATGTGCCAAAGCACAAAAAGGTTTACCAATACAACGATGGCATCACCCATGTTTACCTGGTCTTAAAGGGTTCTGTCAAGCTGGCAGCCCAGACCGAAGGCAACAAGGTCCTGGTAAAATACATCGTCTATAAAAATGAAATATTCGGCGAGAACATCTTTACTTCCTCCACCCACCGCCTCGAATTTGCCGAAGCCCTCACCGACAGCACTGTTTTAAAAATAGACGTCCGGTTTTTCAAAAAACTGGTCGCCACACACGGAGAACTGATGGCCACCCTCGCAAATATAATTATCGGACGCATTCAGGACCTCGAAGCGCGAATGCAGGCCTTTGTCTTTCTGAAAGCCAAGGAACGCATCACCGGCTTCATCAAAAAAACCGCTTCGATGCACGGCATTACAATCGGCCTCAATGAAATCCTCATCAACCACGGCATGTCCCACAAAGAAATCGCCTTCCTTACGGACACCTCCCGACAAACCGTAGCCAGGATCCTCAATGAGCTAAAGGAATCCAATATTATTCACTTTTCAGACAGAAAACCAAATAAGATTTTGATCAGACAGTTGGCAATGCTGGGGTGAGTATTGGAAGTAGGGTCAACAGAGCATCGGAGCATCGGAGGTATCCTGATGACCGAACCGGTTTCGGCATCACCGAAAAAAATGGCAGACAGGCGAATCCTATTCAAAGAGCGCATTTATGGTGTTTTTTCATCATTTTTGAGCGATGTCTTACATCTGTCAAAAATGCCGCCAAAACTATTTTATTTTCATCCCCCGCCACCGGCTTCACCGGTGGCTACAAAGATTTCACGCCTACGGCGCTTTTATTCTCACCAAAATAACAAGCGTGTCCCTCTAAAAGTGGCTTCGACAAATCTCTATTCGAGGGTGTCTTCGACAAAACTTTTACTGAAGTATATGAATATAGGACCAAGTGTGCCCGGTTGCCGGAAACAGTCAACGCTTGCCCGGAATTAGATCATTAAATATTACCGATGCCCCGACCCCGGTTGCTCCGTTGCTCCGACCCCGGTTGCTCCGTTGCTCCTTCCCCGGTTGCTCCGTTGCCAGCCATCATTTGTCTATCTTAACTGCTTGGTCGAGCTTAAACATCAACCGGTTGATGTCGTCGCTGTTTAGGCGTAAGACGCCGGTAAGGGTGACCTGCTCAGCGGTGTATTTCACGGCTTCTTTGGCCTGAACTTCCATGACCGTCTCAGGTCCGGCACCTCCACAGAAAAAACACATGCTGTAGGGAAAAGCAGAAAAAATAAATTCCTTATGGGACTTATACCCTTCTACGGGAATGATGTATCCTTTTAAAGAAATGGTCTTTCCTTCCAGTTGTTTGATGGCATCACTGAATACAGGTTTGTCGATTTTAAAACCCATCAGTTCGTCATACTCCTTGCGGTAGGTGATCTTTGACAGGGTTTTCCAGGTGCTTTCAGATTGGGCTGTTAAGGCTACCTGTGTTGCCAAAAACATGACTATAAAAAGAATCGGTTTGTTCATTGATTTTCAATTATGGTGGCCTGTTCCAGGGTGTACAGCAGGCCGGATGGATCTTGTTCGTTGATGCGCAGTTTTCCCCGCACACTTATTTTTTCATCGGTATAGGGAATTTTTTTTCCGCCGGCCAGAAATACCTGGGCCGCAGTTTCCGGGCCTGCCTTTCCACAGAAAAAACACATTTTTTCGCTGAACTTGGAGAGCATAAAATGATTCTGAGCCAGCTTCCCTGTAAGCGGAATGATGTAGCCGTCGAGTTGGATTTCGGTATCTGCCATGGCTTTTACCGCAGCACTCACCTTTACTTTTTTAACTTCTATGCCAAAAGAGGCATCATAAGATGTGGTGGTGGACACCATAGCCAGAGTGGGCCAGGAAGATTTTTGTGCCTGGCCAAAAACCGGCATGCACAAAGCCATGAGGCCTATAATAAATGAGTTCCGCATATGGTGTACAACGCCATTTGGCTCTAAATTGTTACCGGGCTCGCGGGCTATTTTACTACTTCTCACCCAGTGTCTTATTGATGTCTGTTCTGGCCGCACTCCATGCGGGGATGATGGCGGCTACTCCACCCAATAGCAGGGAAATCACCAGCAGCCACCACTCATCTGTCAGCAAGGTAGTGGCCGAAAAATTATACCGGAAATCGGCACTCATGTAGTGTCCCAGCACGGCCATGCCTACATGGCTTAACACCGTGCCAAGCAGCCAGCCCAGCAAAGCAATAAAAACGCCCTCCACCAAAATGAGGCCAAACAAATTACCGCGACCCGAACCCATGACCCGGAGCAGGGCCAGTTCGTATTTGCGCTCCTTCATCGAACGGTATAACGAAATGAAAATGCTGATCATGGAAACAAAAGCGATGAGCAGGGCAATGTACCGGATGGTTTCGGTACCGGTGCCAATCATGCTGTATAATTTGTTGATTTCGTACGCCGGGGATGCGGCCTGCATGGCGGTATTTTCGTTGATGGCCCTGGGCATGTTCAGCGCCTGATAATTGCTTGAACTTTTATAGAGCACAAGGATTGAGGTGATTTGTTCATCGGGATGTGCGAGCAAATCCAGGTTGCTGTTGTCATGGGCATGGGTTGTATCCATGGCTGTTTCATGTACATGGCCGGCTTCTGCTGTATCCGCTGCTTCATGGGCGTGCATGGTCCAGATCGATGAGGTGCGTGTCAATATCAGTTGGTCCACTACGGTGCCGCTGGGTTTCAATGTTCCCACTACTTTAAATTTGGCATGGTCATGCGCCAGGTCGGGGTCTTCATCAAAACCATGGGAACTCACGAACAGGTCTCCGACTTTTAAACCCGATTTTTCGGCAACAGAGGCTCCCAGGGTCACCTCGAGTTCATCGGCCCAGAGTTTGCCCTGGTCAAGACTGGCATTGTATAGTTTTAAGATGTCGTGATTGGTTCCTACAATCCTGAATGACCGGTAGTTGTCACCCAGGGACAAGGGCACAGCCAGCTTGATGAGCGGGTGCCTTGGATTGAGAAAGGGTTTGGCGTCTTTGATGTTGATGTTGCCGGTAGGATTGTCGATGTGGTACATGTTACACAGGATCAGTTGCAACGGACTGCCCTTTGCACCAATGACCAGGTCGATGCCTGCCAGGTTGGCTTCAAATTTTTCTTTCAGTTGGGAATTGAAGAGCAGCAGAAAAGAAATGAGTCCTACTCCCAGGGCAAAAAGGATGAGGCTCAACAACAAATTCAGTGGCTTATTGAACAGGTTTTTAACAGCCAGGATGATCGTTTGCCTCATTGTAATACGATTTGTTGTTTAACCAGGTCTTTCAATCGCGTATCGTGGGTGACGATGACCAGTGCAGAGTTTTCCTGAATGGCCTGGTCTTCCAGCATGCGAAAAACAATTTCACAATGGATGTCATCCAGCGCCGAGGTGGGCTCATCAGCCAAAATGAGGCCGGGTTTATTGATCACGGCCCGGGCAATGGCTACCCTTTGGCGCTCTCCCTGGGAAAGCTGGTGTGTCTTTTTATATTCTTTACCCTTTAAGCCCAAATGATCCAGCAAATGCATGGCGCGATTGCGATCTGCCTTAAGTCCGATGAGGGTTTGGGCCAGGGTAATGTTCTCCACTACATTGAGCGATTCGATGAAATGATTTTGCTGAAAAACGATGCCGATGTGATTGCCGCGAAACCGGTCGAGGTTCCTGCCGGAAAGCAAAGCCAGGTCTTGCTGATCCACCGCAATGGTGCCGGTAGCAGGCTGCATCAGTCCACCGAGTAAGTGCAGCAAGGTGGTCTTTCCAATGCCCGACCTGCCCAGGAGCAACATACTTTCTTTTTCCTTCGCCTCGATATCGGGGAACTTCAGTACGCTTCCCCCTTTATACTCAAAAGAGACCCCTCTTGTTTTTAACATGTTCTTTGAAATAAGTACACAAAGATACACATTCTTTCAGCGCCGGATGGAGGCTGGGGGCCATTGGCGTATTAAATAATTCTTAAACCTGTTCAGAGCATGGCTGCTCCATACACACCGGCACTGTCGCCCAGTTTGGGTTTCATAAATACCGTGTCGAGCTTGTGATTGAACACATGTTTTTTTACCCGTTCCACCCCTTCGGTGTACAGTTCGTCGATGTTGCCTACTCCCCCTCCGATGACGATCACATCGGGATCTACAATGTTGATGACCACAGAAATGGCCTTACCAAAATTTTCAAACAAACGCTCCATCGTTTGAGATGCAAATGGAGAATTGCCCTGGCGGTATTCCTCTACAATGTTTTTCAATTTTTTTTCCGTCCCACTGATTTTAGCATAAAAGGCTTCTAATGCCGGTCCGGAGATCATCCTTTCCACACAACCGGTTTTTCCGCAATAACATGGGCCACCCGATTCATCGAGAAAATTGTGGCCCCATTCACCGCCTATGCCCTGCCGGCCTCCAACCACCATGCCATTGACGACCAGACCTCCCCCTACGCCTGTACCCATGATGACGCCAAAAACTACGTCTGCCTCCGGCATTTTATCCCTGACAATGCCCAATTTGGTTTCTGCAATGGCAAAACAATTGGCATCGTTGCTCAAAACCAATTCCATACCGAGCATGCGGCTTAAATCTTCTTTCATGGGCCGCCCGTTGAGCACTGTGGTATTGCAGTTTTTCATGAGGCCCGTCTGCGGATCCCGGGTGCCGGGTGTGGCCATTCCTACCCTTATGGGCTTAAATTGATTGGTGGTACTGATGTCCTGAATCAAGCCGGCAATTCGCCCAAGGATGTGGTCATATCCACCGCTGGCTTCCGTGTCTATGCGTTTTCGATCCACCACCTCGAAGGTAGTTTTATCGAGCAGGGCGGCTTCGATCTTGGTACCCCCCAAATCAATACCCAGTACATAGTCCATGTGCGCTTGTTTTAAACGTTTGATCTAAATCTTCCAAAGTTAATTCCTGCCGGTGAAAAGGGGAAATCTCTCCGCACAATTATCTGCCCTATACAGAAAGCGTTTCTCCTGTTGTTGATATCTCTTCCACATCCATTCCAATGGAAACGAGGTCTTCCCAAAATCCGGGGTATGACTTATTAACCACTTCCGCATCCTGGATGACAATGGGGTGCTGCAATGCTAGTGGTGCCAGGGACATGGCCATGCGGTGGTCGTCATGGGTTTCAAAACCGGTATATCCTGATATTCGGCTTTTCCGTCCTGCATATAAAATTCACGCGGGTCATTTTTCATAAACCGCGCCGGCACTTTTGACAGTACAACGCCCACCTTGGCCAATGCTGCTTTACAAGCCTGAATGCGGTCTGTTTCCTTGAGGTGTAAGGTCTGCAGTCCGGTAAAAAGACCCTGCATTCCCAGGCCACCACACAGGATAAAAACCGTTTGGGCTATATCCGGCTGACCGATAAAGTCATATTCTAAAAATGGAGAAATGGATGCCGGTGCTGATTTACTCAGCCTAAGTTGTGTATCATCGATCCAGGTTGTCTCAACTCCAAACTGCGGTGCCAGGGCCTCAATGGCGGCATCGCCCTGCATGCTTTGCCGGCTTAAGCCTTTGAGGATGATATCGGCCTCTTTCGCCAAAGCAGCAAGGCTAAAATAATACGATGCCGAAGACCAGTCTGCCTCCACAAAATAATTGCGCGGCTGATATTCCTGTGGGGCGATCGAAATGATGTCATCCTTCCATTGGTGACTCACCCCAAAATAGGACATCATGTTCAGGGTCATCTTGAGGTAGGGCTCAGATACGGCTGTGCCCGTGAGCTGGATCTCCAAACCCTGCGGAAATGTGGGTGCGATCATCAACAGCGCCGAGATGTATTGCGAACTGATGCCAGCATCCAATTGGACCCGGTGGCCGGGACTTTTTTGGGGGGCATGAATGTCGAGGGGAGGATATCCTTCCTGTTTCGTATAACGAATATCAGCACCCAGATGATTTAAGGCATCTACCAGGGCCTGGATGGGTCGTTGCTGCATACGGTCAGAGCCTGTAAGGTGTTGGGTGCCGTCTTTAAAGGCAAAATAGGCCGTGAGGAAACGGAGGGTGGTCCCCGCATGTCCGGCATCCAGCACGCCTTCTCCCTGCGCCAGCAAGCGCTCCATGGCCAGGGTATCGTCGCTGACAGAGGCGTTGATTACTTCAAATGGTTTTGGACACAGTGCCCTGATCATCAAAGCGCGGTTGGATATGCTTTTTGAACCACCCAGGACTATGGTGCCCTGAATTCGCTGGTTGGGCGATGAGAGTTTTACGGCTTTACGCATACCAGACGATATCGAGTTTTACGTCGATGTCGGGATGGATGCTTTTCATCACCGGACAATGAAGGGCTGCATGACTGAGCAGACTTTTTTCCTTGTCCGTGTATTCGATAGGAGGCATTATCATTTTGAGGTGGATGCCCACAATCCTTCGCGGGTTTTCTCACATGATTTTTAGCACTTCTACCTCTGTCCGGTCTATGTCAATGTCGCTTTTTTCAGCGGTGAGACCCATGATGGTAAGCATACAGGATGCCAGTGAAGTGGCCATGAGATCGGTAGGAGAAAAAGCTTCGCCCTTGCCGTTATTGTCCACTGGGGCATCGGTCTCAATGGACTTACCGCTTCGTATGTGTGTGGCAACCGTATGCAGGCCCTGTTGATAAATTACTTTTGATGTCATAATCCTTCCCTGTATTCTTGTTTTCTTTGTTCTGCCGCGGCAATTTTTTCCGCTTTTTTCTTTTCCATTTCTATTTTCAGTTTCTCATCGGATTCGTTGTATCGTTTGATGATTTCTTTCACCAACCGGTGTCTTACCACGTCTTCTTCATTGAGATACACGACACCGATGCCATCGATGTTTTCCAGGATGTTCAGCGCGCGGATGAGCCCGCTGCTTTGGGACGGCGGCAAGTCTATCTGGGAAAGGTCACCGGTAATGATGCACTTGGCATTTGGGCCAAGTCTGGTGAGAAACATCTTCAATTGAGGCGAGGTACAGTTTTGGGCCTCATCCAGGATGATAAAGGCATTGTCGAGCGTACGACCGCGCATAAAGGCCAGTGGAGCTACTTCTATGGTATTGTTTTCCATAAAAAACTTGAGCTTATCCATCGGAAAGAGGTCCTCCAGGGCATCGTACAAAGGACGCAGGTAGGGGTCAACCTTCTCCTTGAGATCTCCCGGTAAAAATCCGAGGTTTTCCCCTGCTTCAACCGCAGGTCTGGTGAGGATGATCTTTTTTACTGTCTTGTTTTTCAGCGCAGCAACGGCCATAGCCACTGCAGTATAGGTTTTACCGGTACCCGCAGGCCCAATGGCAAATGCAATGTCATTGCGTCTGCTCGATTCTACCAGTTTTTTCTGATTGATGGTTTTGGCTTTGATGGGCTTACCGTCGCGGCCATACACAATGACATTTCCCGGATTATTGTCCACAATTTTATTGGCCATCGGGTTGTTTCCATTGAGCAAATCTATGAGGGTCTGAATGGAAAGGCCCTGTTTCTGCCTTAACATTTGTATCATAAGCTCAAACCTGTCCCTGAGCTCTTCGGTCTGTTCGGCATCACCGATCAGTTTGAGGTGGGTGCCCCGGGTTACGATTTTTACGTCGGGATATACGCGTTTGATAATTTTTAACTTTGAATCTCCTTCACCATACAATTCTATGGGTTCTATGCCTTCGAAGGTAATTTGGATTTCGCTGAGAGTACCAGGGTTATTTTCTTTCAATATGTTGATTATTATTGGTTTAAATGTTACAATAAAAATTTAAATAAAATATTAGCATTAGTTTTTCTTACTTTGTGCAACGAATGGAGGAAGGCCTTTGATCATGTTTACTGCACAAATCAAAAAACTGAAATCCTTATTCATAATTATATACAATGATAATTATTTCTTTCGTGAAGAAGGTTCAAAAAAAGTTAAATTTTTAAGCCATGCAGTTGATTTCGTTGATCACTGACTATGGTTCGACCGATTATTACAGTGCTGAGCTGAAGGCTGCCTTGTATAAAAACTGTGAACACATCAGGATACTCGATGTGACCCACTCGGTCCGCGTATATGATATTTCCCTGGCGGCCTACCACCTGAAAAATATCCTGGCCTCCTTGCCCAAAGAAAGCATCAATATCATTTCTGTCAATAATTATTATGACCGAAACCCCGTTTATCTGGTTTTTGAAAATGAGGGCATGTATTTTATAGGTCCGGACAACGGGGTATTTTCAATGGTGTTTGACGACTTACAAAACGTCCATACCATCGACCTTTCGACGCTGACAGGCAGACAGGTGCATCAGATCTATGCACACGCAGCTGCCTGTATCCATCACGGCCTGCCACTGGATGAATTTTCCGTGCCGGTTACAGAATACAATTCGAGAATCAGTTTCAGACCAGTGGTGACCGGAAACCAAATAAAGGCAACCATCATCCATGTGGATCAATACGAAAATGTAATTACCAATCTTTCCAAAGAACTTTTTGAAAAATCGAGGGATGGCAGGGCGTTTTCCATTTATTATAAACCCAATGAACCCATTGAAATGCTTTCCAGGCATTACGGTGAAGTAGGGCATGGTGAGACCCTTGCCTGGTTCAATTCGGCCAACCTCCTCGAAATAGCGATCAATATGGGTCAGGCAAGTTCAACCTTGCATCTGTTTGCCAATGAAACCATTCAAATAGACTTCCACTGAGATGATCACCCGGATAGTAAAGCTTACCTTTTGCGAAGACAATACCGAAGATTTTCTTGAAATCTTCCGCATGAGCCGTCAGGCCATCGGCGACTTTCCCGGCCTCGTTGACCTTACCCTGTTGCGCGACCATATACACCAAAATGTTTTTTTTACGATCAGCATTTGGGATAGTGAGCAGGACCTGGAAGCTTACCGGCAGTCAGCTCTTTTTTCAGATGTATGGGCCAAAACCAAGGCATTGTTTTCAGCGAAAGCTGAGGCCTGGACCCTGGATGTCCTTCAAAATAAATCATCATGGCAGTAATCAATTGTAGCGACTACCAAATTTTCCTGGACGAAGCAGCTTCCCTTGCAGGATACCTGGACAAGCTGAAAGCCAGTTCGGTTTTTGTGCTGGTAGATGAACACAGTGAACAAAACTGTCTGGTCCATATCCTCGAGGAACTGCCGGAAAATGCCACCATCATTCAAATAGACGGTGGCGAAAAAATGAAGAACCTGGATACCGCCGGTTTTGTTTGGCGCAGCTTGCTGCACCATGGTGCCGATCGCAAATCGGTATTGATCAACCTCGGCGGCGGCGTGATTTGTGACCTGGGAGGTTTTTGTGCAGCCACCTTCATGCGGGGCATGCGTTTCATCCAAATGCCCACGACCTTGCTCGCTCAGGTGGATGCTTCTGTGGGTGGAAAACTGGGCATTGACCTGGATCACCACAAAAATATGGTGGGCGTATTTCGCCACCCGGAATCTGTCATCATCCATACGCGCTTTCTGAAAACCCTGCCCTATAAACAATTGCAAAGTGGATATGCAGAGATCCTGAAACATTGCCTGATTGCAGATGCCGCGGCTTGGGCTGATTTAGAACACGCAGAAGACCTTACCTCCCTGCCATTTCAAAAACTCATTGCAGAAAGCCTGGAAATTAAAAGCAGGGTGGTCAACGAAGATCCGGAAGAAAAGGGTCTGCGCAAAATCCTCAACTTTGGCCACACCATTGGCCACGCCATCGAAGGCCTGCTCATGGATACCGACCGCCCCTTAACCCACGGTGATGCCATAGCCATTGGCATGGTATGTGAGTCCCATCTTGCCATGCAAAGAGGATTTATTTCCGCCGAAGAATGTGCCCGGATAAAAAATCACATCATCCGGATTTTTGGACATAAGTACAAGTCCATGCCGCCGGTTAACGACATCCTTAAGGCCATGCGCTTCGATAAAAAGAACGTAGGTGGCATCATCCGGTTTTCCCTGCTGGAAAAAATAGGCAAGGGTAACTACGACATCGAAGCACAGGATGAAGAAATCATACAAGCCATTAATTGGTATATTGAATTAGGATTTAGGAATTAGGAATTAGGAATTAATTTTTTAATTGACACAATTCCTAACTCCTAAATCTAAAATTCCTAATTCATCAAGGTGCTATAAGTTTAAAGCCCACTCCGTGAATGTTGTCGATCTTCAGGTTGTCGTCATCGCTCAGGTATTTGCGAAGACGGGAGATAAAGACATCCATGCTGCGGCCCAGAAAGTAATCGTTTTGACCCCATACACGTTCGAGGATTTCCTCGCGTTTGATGACATTGTTTTTATTTTCGATGAGCAACTTGAGAAGGTCTGCTTCCCGTTGGGTGAGGGTCTTTTCGGAGTCGCCGGTAACAATGGTGAGGTTTTTATAATCAAACAACAGCTTGCCAATTGAATATTTACTGGCCTGTTTGATGTTGATGAATTTGCGCTTGAGAAAGACCTCAATTTTCAGGATGAGTTCTTCGATGCTGAAAGGTTTGGTGATGTAGTCGTCTGCGCCCAGTTTAAGCCCGTTGATGCGGTCTTCTTTCAAAGATTTGGCGGTCAGGAAAATGATGGGAATCTCCGGATTCTTTTTGCGTATCTCAGAAGCCAGGGTAAAGCCGTCTTTTTTGGGCAGCATGACGTCGAGCAAACACAGGTCAAAACTATCTGTGCCAAAGGCCTGGATTGCTGTTTCCCCATCCAGACAATGAACCACTTCATAGCCGTTGAGAGACAAGTTGTCTGAAGTAACAAAACTCAGCGTCTCATCATCTTCCACATATAAGATTCTTGCCTTTGTCATTCGTTATCGTATAAATTTAGGTTTCACCGAATGTAAATATAAACAAAATTAACAGATTAGCCATGTGCATATTCGGGTATATCTATCTCAAAGACCGAACCTGTTTCGGGCTCTGATTCCACGCGTATTTCCCAGCCATGGGCTTTGCAGATGCTTTTTACATAATACAGACCCAGGCCAAAACCCTTGACATTGTGCACATTTCCGGTATTTACCCGGTAAAACTTATCGAACAGAAACCTGAGGTATTCTTTGGGAATGCCTATGCCATTGTCGCGAATGCGGATGGCGACTCCGTTGTCCCGTGAAATAAGGGCAACTTCGATTTCCGGATCCTTTTCGCAGTATTTTACCGCATTGTCGATGATGTTGTACACCACATTGGTGAGGTGCAATTTATCCGCATTGACCGTAATGGATTTTACTTCTTCCACAAAATGGATGGACCCCTTTTCCATTTTAATTTCAGAGGCCTCCACAATGTCAGCCAACAGGCTGTTGAGCTGGATGGGTTCTTTGTGGAGTTTAAGTGTATCGTTTTCCAGTTGGGCTACGTTGAGTACTTTTTCTACCTGATCGTTGAGCCGAAGGTTTTGTTCCCGTATGATGTTGGCGTAGCGCGACAGTCGCTGGTTTTCCCGGATGTGGACATCATTTTGGATGACATCGGCCGCGATGCGAATGGAAGAAATGGGTGTTTTGAATTCATGGGTCATGTTGTTGATGAAGTCTTTTTGCAGATCAGACAACCGCTTTTGACGCATGATGATGAGGATGCTGTAGGTGAAAAACAAAACCGAAAGTATGGCTACCGACCCAATAAGTATGTTGGTCCAAAGGTTGCTGACGATGTAACTCTCTCTTTCCGGAAACTTCACGACAAAGTAATAATCCAGGTGTTTAAATTTGGGTAGGATGGATGCTTTTTTCCTTTTTGCCGAATTATCCATCTTGCAGTAATTGCCATAGATCATTTCACTGCTTGCACAATCATATACGGCGTATTCAAAATCGGTATTGATGAATACGTTGGAAATTTCCTGGTATAAATAATCTTCCAGTACGCCAATGTCGTTGATTTTACTGTTGACATTTACGGCGTACACATTGGAGGAGCGCCGCTGTATGAGGTTATACTTAGGAAGGGTTGCATTGTTGTAATTGGCAATGATCTGGGCTACGTTGCGCAAGGCAATGGTCACAGACTGGTCAAAGTCATTGTCGCGGATGTCCCAGGATTTGGACAACCAAAAAGACTGCACAGCGATGATGCCCACAATGGCAAGGCTGCCCATCACAAGTACCCTTTTGATCAGGTGTTCAGACATGTTTTGTTTGTTTTACCTGCATTTGTCAAATACCAATGTTGAATGTTTTACGGTGGTTAAAGGTAGGGCTTTTTACCTTGCGGCCATTTGCCGCCGGTTTCAAATGAACTGTATTTCGATAAATATCCACTCTTTTTCCCTAAATTTTGCTTTGGCTGGGTTTATCCCCTAAAATAAATTTAATTTTGCAGCATGCGGAAAGGATTTCAGACATTGTGGCTGTGCTTATTATTTACCTCCTGGGTCTCAACGACCCTTCCCGGTCAAAATAACAACACGAACCCTTTTGAAGTTTCCGGAAGAATTGACAATACGGCAAAACCCATTACAAACGAGCCGGCACAAATCGACACCAGCCGTGCTGCAGACAATCCTTTCGAGGTGAATCATGTTCCCTTGCGACGCCAGCAGTTAAAACCTGTCCAGTCACCGTTGCAGGAAATTTCCAGGGTGAAGCCGAAAGTGTCTAACAGCTTCATTTTCTGGATCATGATCTTTTCATGGGCCATTTTGGCGGTGGTAATTACCAATAAAACAAGCCTGATATCCTTTTTAGTGCGCTCCATGTTCAACATCAACATGATGAAACTTACCAAAAGAGATGAAGCAGGAGGGTATAATTTTCATTTTGCCCTGCTTTACCTGGGCTTTTTCATCAACATGGCCGTTTTTGTCTACCTGTGGCAAAAATACTTCGGAGGTCCGCCGGGCATAAAAACCTGGACCCTTTGTTTTATAAGCATCACTGCGATTTATGTGGTCCGGCACCTGTTTATGTGGTTGCTTGGCAATATTTTCCCTGTCAGCAAAGAGAGTTCACTGTATAGTTATTCAATTCTTGTATTCAATATATTATTGGGTTTATTTATTATTCCGCTTAATTTGTTGCTGGCATACGGCCCTGAAACCATTCATTTGCCAATGTTATACTTTGGTTTGGGAATTATCGTTTTGTTTTATATTTTGCGTAGCATACGTGGTTTGTCTATTTCCCTATTTTTAATCGGTCAGGGAATAGTTCCTTTTTTTATTTATCTTTGCACCGCGGAAATTGCCCCTTTCTTAGTGTTAATCAGGGTGGTTTCCAACATACAGGGGTAAGAAGATTAATCACGTTAATTAACCTAAATGACAACAAGAAGCACTGCTTCCAAAAATAAAGTTAAGTACACTGAAGAGTATCGACCAATAAAAACGATATTGGTCTCCCAGCCCAAACCGGAAAGATCTCCGTATTACGACATTGAAAAAAAATACAACCTCACCATCGACTGGAGGTCATTCATCCACGTTGAAGGAGTTAAAGAAAAAGAATTCAGAAAAAACAGGGTCAGGCCGGACGAATATACCAGCATCATCTTTTGCAGTAAAAATGCCATTGAGAATTTTTTCAAGATCTGTGAAGAAATGCGCATTAAGATGTCGCCGGAAACCAAATACTTTTGCGTGACTGAGGCAATTGCCAATTACCTGCAGAAATTTATCATTTACCGGAAAAGAAAGGTTTTTGCCGGCAAGAAAAAACTCGATGACCTGCACCCCTATTTCAATAAGTTTAAAGCAAACGAAAAATTCCTGCTTCCCAACTCCAACCTGGGCAATAAAGACGTAGTGGGTTACCTGGAAAAAAACAAGATAGAGTTTACCGATGTATTGATGTACAGGACACTTTCCAGCGATTTATCTGACCTGGAAAATGTATTCTACGATGTGCTTATATTTTTTAGTCCCCAGGGTATTGAGTCCCTGTATGAAAACTTTCCCGATTTCAAACAAAACTACACGCGAATCGCCGTGTTCGGTCAGTCAACGTTACAGGCCGTACTGGACAGGGGACTTTATGCAAACATTGTAGCACCTTCGGAAGAGGCACCATCCATGTCAATGGCCCTGGAATTGTACCTGACGAAATCCAACAACCTCAACCACAAATAAGACACCCCTCAATCGCAAAAGCAAAGCACCAATTAGTTCAGCCTTTGATTATAAAACGTGAACAAGGGCTTGATGGCACAGTAAAATTAAGTTAAGAATATTACGTGATTATCTGCCTGCGAGGGGATTGGACACCAAAACACAAGATCTGGATTTTTTCCAATTGACATAGTGGGCGGATGCCACCATGGAACTGCCGAGCACACTCAGCAAAATGTGGATGCCGTCGTGTCCCAGGGTTACACCACAGGCCAGGATGATGAAGCCGGCAGCTACCATCCAAAGGGGCTGGGTAGAACGGTGTTTCCTGTAATCACCCCATAGAGAAAAATAGGCAATTACAATACCCGCACCGATGATCAACAGGTCAAAAGTGTGGTCGTGGAACAAATGGCTGCTATTGGCTACACCAAGTGTCAAAATTAGGGGCATGGCCATACAGTGGATGGCACAAATGGCAGAAGCAGCCATGCCGGCAAAGTCAAGATTGATTCTGAAAAAGGATGACATCGCGTTATTTGAACTGCAAAGATACGGTATTTGCAACAATGTTGCAAATAAAACTTTGACCTGTGGGAAAACTATGTGGTGGCTTCCATGTTTTATGTTGAATATCAAACAGTTAAACCCCTACGAAAGATATGAAAAGGCCAAAAAAAATCAGAACACATTTAAAAAAATGTCATGGAAAAAGATTATCTTTGCCGTCTTTCAAAACATTTGAATTATAGACAGTTATGAGTGAAAACGACGATATTCCGTATGGTGATTACGGAGCGAACAACATACAGGCGCTTGAAGGTCTTGAAGCGGTCAGAAAAAGGCCGGGCATGTACATTGGAAGTACCGATGCCAAAGGTCTGCACCACCTGGTTTGGGAGGTTGTAGACAATTCAATTGACGAACACCTGGCGGGCTATTGCGACCGTGTCGATGTATTTGTGCACAAAGACAACAGCGTTACCGTAAAAGACAATGGACGGGGCATTCCAACCGGCATGCACGACAAACTCCAAAAATCTGCGCTTGAAGTGGTCATGACCGTGCTCCACGCCGGAGGTAAATTTGACAAGGACACGTACAAAGTATCCGGAGGTCTGCACGGGGTGGGTGTATCCTGTGTAAATGCCCTTTCATCCTACCTGCGCGCTGAAGTTCACCGCGAAGGAAAGATGTTTGAACAGGAGTACCGACAAGGAAAGCCAGTTGCCGATGTGCGTTTGCTGGGAGACTCAAACCTGCGGGGTACTACCATCACCTTCATACCGGACGACGAGATTTTTGCAGAGCGCGTTTACGATTTTGACACGTTGGCAAAAAGACTCAGGGAATTGAGTTACCTAAACAAGGGACTTACCCTCAGCATCACCGATGAACGCGATACAAATGAAGAAACGGGAGAATTCCGCAAAGTGGAATTTCATTCCGATGGCGGTTTGATGGAGTTTGTAAAATTTATTGACCAGTCGAGGACATCCATCATCGACGCCCCCATCCATGTAACCAGCAAAGAGGACAATGTAGAAGTGGAGGTGGCCATGCAATACAACACCGGTTACCAGGAGAATATTTATTCTTATGTCAACAACATCAACACCCGTGAGGGTGGCACCCACGTTGCGGGTTTCAGAAGGGCAGTAACCCGGCTTTTCAAACAATACGGAGAAGACAATGGCATGTTCACCCGGGCCAAAGTCAATGTTTCCGGCGAGGATTTCAGGGAGGGATTGACCGCCATCGTTTCCGTGAAAGTTCCGGAACCGCAGTTTAAAGGTCAAACCAAAGGTGAACTGGGAAACTCCGAAGTCACAGGCATCGTATCCCGAAGTTTGGGAGATGCCCTGAAGTTTTTCCTGGAAGAAAATCCCGGCCAGGCAAAACGCATCATCGATAAGGTCATATTGGCCGCAACAGCAAGGAACGCAGCAGAAAGAGCCAGGGAGATGGTGCAAAGAAAAACCGTTCTCACCGGAGGCGGATTGCCGGGTAAGCTTTCAGATTGCAGTTCCAAAGATCCTTCCATCAGTGAATTGTTCCTCGTCGAGGGAGACTCGGCAGGGGGCACCGCCAAACAGGGAAGGGATAGAAATTTCCAGGCCATCCTGCCACTACGGGGCAAGATTCTCAATGTGGAAAAGGCCATGGAACACAGAATTTACGAAAACGAGGAAATCAAAAACATGTTCACCGCACTTGGCGTGAGCATTCAGGATAAAGATGGAGAGCGCATTCTCAACATCGACAAACTCAGGTACCACAAAGTAGTGGTCATGTGTGATGCCGACGTCGATGGCAGCCACATTACAACCCTTATCCTTACCTTCTTCTTCCGGTACATGAGACCCCTCATCGAGCAAGGGTATATTTTCATTGCAGCGCCACCCCTTTATCAGGTGAGAAAAGGCAAGGAATTCAGCTATTGCTGGAATGACGAAGAACGCATCTCCGCCATTGAGTTTTACAGCAAGGGCAAGGAAGATGCCAATGTAAAAGTCCAGCGGTATAAGGGTCTGGGTGAGATGAACGCCGAACAACTGTGGGAAACCACCATGGATCCCCTTTCCAGGACATTGCGCAGGATAACCATCGACGATGCCCTCGAAGCAGACCGTATTTTCTCCATGCTCATGGGCGACGATGTACCACCCAGAAGGCAATTTATCGAAGAAAATGCCAAATACGCCAAAATTGACGTATAACTTGTCAACGCTAAATAGCTGTTAAACAACAGGTTAAATATTTTTTATCATTTTTATGACAAATTACTTGTCTGATTGATGTCAAATTATTTATATTTGCATCGTAAAACTAATTATTATGTCAAAAGAACTGGAAGAAAAACTCAAATCACTTAAGACAACCGTAGATAAGTTAGAAAAGCAATACGGTAAAGGCATCATCATGAAGCTTGGAGACAAGCAGGTCATCGCCACCGAAGCCATATCCACCGGCTCACTCAGCCTCGACATTGCCACCGGCATTGGCGGCTTTCCGAAAGGACGGGTTGTGGAAATTTACGGACCTGAATCTTCAGGTAAGACCACCCTCACCATCCACGCCATTGCCGAGTGCCAGAAAGCCGGCGGCATCGCTGCCTTTATTGACGCAGAACACGCCTTTGACCGGTCTTATGCCGAAGCACTGGGTGTGGATACGGAAAACTTATTTATTTCACAGCCAGACAACGGAGAACAAGCTCTGGAGATCGCCGAAAACCTCATACGGTCAGGCGCCATCGACCTGTTGGTCATTGACTCCGTAGCTGCCCTGGTGCCCAGAGCCGAGATCGAAGGTGAAATGGGCGACTCTAAAATGGGTCTCCAGGCTCGTCTGATGTCACAGGCCCTGAGGAAACTTACAGGCACCATCGGTAGAACCGGCTGTTGCTGCATTTTCATCAACCAACTCAGGGAAAAAATCGGCGTCATGTTTGGCAATCCGGAAACGACCACCGGTGGAAACGCACTTAAATTTTATGCATCCCTAAGGCTCGACATCCGGAAGTCAGGCACCGCCATCAAGGATAAAGATGGCAACGTCGTTGGCAATCCCACAAAAGTGAAGGTGGTGAAAAACAAACTGGCACCTCCATTCAGGGTAGCAACTTTTGACATCGTCTTTGGAGAAGGCATATCCAAAACAGGAGAAATCATCGATCTGGGTGTTGAATGCGATGTCATCCAAAAAAGCGGCAGCTGGTTTAGTTATGAAGGCACCAAAATTGCACAGGGCAGAGAGCAGGCAAAACAATTTTTGCATGACAATCCCGAAGTAGCCAGGCAGATAGAAGATAAGATCAAAGAAAAATACAATCCCGTACTGGCACCTGAAGCTGTCGCAGATGGGGATGACGAATAATAAAAAATACAGCGGCGCGTAAAAGGAAGTTCAAATAAAAATTGCTTTCTTTTACACCTGCTTATGATTAATCCATCTGGTAAATAAGGGTTGTCCTTTAGTGGGGACCCGCAAATGCGCCGCACAGCACCTGCCATTCAGAAAAACAGGTTAAACAATAAAACTAATTCTCGCACATCCTCGCGTCGGGTAGAGTAGGCTAAAAGCAAATCATGATTTATTTGTTAAGGATAAACATGCCTTTGAACCCAGCGTTATGAACATTGCCACGGCCAGATGGCTTTGGCATAGGTTACCACAGATAATAATTAGTTTTCTTATTTTGAAAAATGGAGTTGGTAACAGTACCACTCCGTTTTTCTTTTACAGGACACTCCGTTGTGCCGGAGTAAGGACTTATTTGCTACATTTGTAAGATGAATAAAACCACCCATTTACTTTGAACATACAGACCCTACAGGTTACCCGATACGTGACGCCCTTGCGCGAAGGGGGGTCTCTGCCTGCCATTGTTGAAGCCGGTGATGGGGAAAAGTATGTCTTAAAATTTAAGGGGGCCGGTCAGGGAAATAAATCACTCATTGCTGAATTCATTGGTGGAGAATTGGCGCGCCATCTGGGCTTTCTGGTTCCGGATTTGGTCTTCTGCAACCTCGACGAAGGCTTTGGCAGGACAGAGCCCGATGAAGAAATCCAGGACCTTCTTAAAGCAAGTGTTGGTTTAAACCTGGGACTTCGTTTTTTACCCGGAGCCATCACCTTTGATCCCACCGTTACCCACGTCAATGAAATGGTAGCATCCATGATCGTATGGATGGATGCCCTGATTACCAATGTGGATCGCACCGTCAAAAATACCAACATGCTCATGTGGAAAGGCGACCTGTGGCTCATCGACCATGGGGCCTGTCTTTATTTCCACCACAACCTGCCCAACTGGCAGACACATGCCACCCGCCCCTTCCCACTTATCAAGGACCACGTGTTGTTGCCCATAGCCTCCAGGTTGGATGAAGCCAATGAGCTGATGAAAAATGAACTGACCGAAGACGTTATTGCCGAAATCGTTGACGCACTTCCGCCTTCCTGGCTTCTCACCCATGGAGATGCTTTTACGGCAGAGGAAGTAAAAACCATATACACCACCTATTTGACGAATAGGCTGGCCATTTCTGATCAATTTACCAAAGAAGCAAAAGATGCCCGGTCAAATCGTATATGAGTATGCCGTCCTTCGACTGGTACCCAGGGTCGACAGGGAGGAATTCATCAACATCGGTGTTGCCGTTTTTTCCAAAGAGAAAAATTACCTCGGCGTAAAATCTCACCTCGATGAGAAACGGGCCATGGCTTTATATCCGGGTATTGATCTAAAAGAAGTACAATGTTACCTCGACTCCTTTCACCACATTGCCGCCGGCCATGCCGAAGGTGGCCCCATCGCCTTATACGACCTGCCTTCACGCTTTCGTTGGCTCACCGCAAGAAGAAGTACCGTTGTACAAATTTCGCCCATCCACAGCGGACTTTCTGAACACCCGGAAAAGACATTGGAGCGACTCTTTACAGAACTAGTTTGAGAAACCATCATCCTTATTGTATAAAAATGAATTCATTCAGAACTTGACCATAAAGGACACCATAAAAAAAGCCCCCGTCAACATAACCAAGGCTGCCAGGTCGCTTCAAAACAGCATCCGGGAATGGGAGGAAACATCGCGTGGAAATTTTATTGCCTTTGTAGATGACGGAAAGTTTAGCTTCGACACAAGCATCCAACTGGATGAAAAAAGCCACGAAATCATCCTTACCCAATGTGACTGCGGCGACCAAAACCCGCTATGCGCCCATGTATTGGCCGTATTGCTATTCATGAATGCGAGCGACAAAACAACGGTCGCCTCGACCACCCTAAAAAAAATAAGGAAAAAGAAATTATCACCCACAGAAGAATTATTGGATAGCTTAGATAACTCGCAGTTGCGCACCTGGCTGCTGGAAGAACTCCAAACCAATAAAGAACTGCAATTAAAATTTACCTCACACTTTGATGCTTCTGCACAAAAGATAAGCAGCGAAGCCCTCACCGCATATGGGGATACATGTGTCCAGGCCATCGTCGGCAAAAAGAAATACATTGAACCCGTACAACTAAAATTACTTTTTGAAGTGTGGCAAAAATACCTCGACACCCAGCTTCCCAATATTTATCATGAATTGGGCAATAAAGATGGCGTATTGATGGTGGATGCCATATTTACTTTTTACCAGCACATCGATGCCCGGCTCAGAAGGCCATCCTCCCGCGTTGGGACCCAGATTGCAAGGTTTATCGATAAAATTTCCGCTTATGTTCAAACCCTCGATGAAGCCAAAATCTTTGACTTTTTTGAATTATACGCAGGTCACCTGAAAAACAAAAACAAGAGTCTTTCCATTCTGCTCAAGCTGATCTATAAGGTTAGCCCTGCAATTTCAAAAGCCCGGCATGCCGCCTTGTTCACCCTGTACTTAAACCACCTAACTGTCAAAGATCTTTCAGAAGATGAATTGTTGGGACTACTCAATTACACCATTGACCATGACCTGTTTTCTCAACTCTATGAATTACTTCCTTATGTGGCTTTTTACAACGATTACAACCTGTTATATCTAAGCCGGTTGATGGGCATAGGCAAATTTGAACTGGTAATCACGCAATGCGAAAAATCAATTTCCAGAAACTTTCAGGAAGTTTACAACATCCCTTACTACCAAATGCTTGTGGCTGCTCACAAGCAACTTTCCGATGAAAAAACCGCACTCCATTACCGGACAAAAATTTACCGTTTTGCACCCAGCTACAAAAGTTATCTGGAAATCTATAATTCCTTAAGTTCGCGCTCCCAAAAAGAAGCCTTTAAGAAAGAAGCATTGTCCCGCGCCATTCGGCCGGGCACCCAGGACTATGCCCTGGTCCTCGATCTAAAGTTTGGGATTTGGGCTGAAGATGAGGAATGGAATAAGATATTTGAAAAGTTGACTGATTTAACCTCCTTGCTATTGGCAGAACCCTACCTGAAAAAACTTCACGCTTATAATGAGGCCTTATTGCTCAAAAAGTTATTGAACGATTGTCATGGCGTTTCTAATTACAAACATCACGACGAAGCCTTCGATTTGATCGAAAAAACCATCCTTAAATACTATACACTCGAGCAAATTCAAAATCACCAGAAAAATTACTACCTGAATGCTTCTGTTAGGGGATTGTTATCGGAAATATTTGTAAACACCTGAACACGGTTCGGGTGAATGGCTGCGGTCGCTATAAGTAGTTATAATACTCACCTTTAAGGATACCTGGCTTTCTTATTAGACACAAACCCGGAGCAAATGCGAAAACACAGCATTTATCAACCATTATTATACTGCTTTCTTGTCTATTAAAACGCTTCAATTGGCCATCAACAATGCACCACCATTCTTTATTTGTAAAGAGGAATTGTCCATTAATAATAAGGTTTTACAATTGCCTGTTTTTCCCTGGGTGATGATCGGGTAATTGGGACAAAATGGTGGTATGATGACATGGTCGCTTGAGCTTGGCTCGAAAGAGGGCGACCAGTTAAATTGGTTCTTCCAATCCGTATTTATTATACCCAGCCAGTGTTTTCCCAAGAAGGGTTGCAGCACTCCCTGAGTAAGCATAAAGCTGGAAGCGGCTTGGGTCCTGCTCAATACCTCTCCAAGGGAAAATTCCAACATGGCGTCATCTCCATTATTCTTTAAGGTGGTTCCCATCGCATCTGTAACAAAATAGCCACCCTCCAGAAATACATCATTGATCAATGGTACGATATTGGTGGTACCTGCGTCAGGCTGTATAAATCCCTGAGTGTACAGAAAGGTGGGAGTATGTATGTTGCTTACCATCAAACTTCCAAGGTTGTCTTCCAGCATTATCGCCGCTGCCGTTACCGACCTTCCATAACTACATACACTTTCGGGGCTCAGAAATTGACTGTAAATGACCCTGTTAAACAGGGTAAGTATGATTAACAGGACAATTGTTCTTTTCATGCCTCCTTAATATTTAATCTCGATCACTCCGTTATGAAAATTAAAACTATTATTTATTGACGCACCGGTTCCACTCTTATTCTTAATGCACATTCCGATTCTGTAAGTCCCGGATGCCAGTTTTTTGCTGCCGGTGGCTGAAAATGATGTTATGGGTGCAGTCGTATTGACCGGTATTGCTGCCTCAATTCCGCCGGTATTTATCCCATCAAAACTGGTGATATTTCCTCCACTGGTATTTTGATAACAAACCGATGTGGCTATTGGAATAAAGTTTCCTGAACTATGCCCAAGTCCTGCCACCCAATGCGCAGATATAACTTCGTTGCCAGACATTGTGATTACAGGTAATGGTGTTGCACCGTTTGTATATCCAAGCCATTCCCAGGGTGCATTTGGTCCCCCTGCGGCAATGGTTGGAATGCTTCCTGAATTATAGATAACACTGTCTCTTCTTATGGGTGACCACGAGTAACCATTCCAAACCAGCCTGCTGCCACTGACCGGCATGGTTACTGGATCTATATATCTTCCGGCCAGATTTACAACCTCAATGGCCTTATTAGCGCCAAATGAAAATAGCACTGTACTGAATGGTTGCGTCCCCATATCGGTGAATACATTGGTATTGTTAAGATCGAGTTCCACTTTTAGCATGATGATATTGGGTGTGTTCGCAAGCCAATTGATATCCTGCATACTACCCGACGTAACCAATGCTCCTGCACTACCTATTTGTACATTAAACAAGCCCAGCAAATTGGTGGTCACCTGTCTGGTCTCACTGTAAAGGCTTATACTGTTCCGCAACAACGTCAACCTGACTTTAATGGTCTGATTTGCCAGGGCTACTCCCGCATTGTTTCTGGCAACGGCCTGATAGTTCAACATCTCCGGAGCCTGCGCCTGGACTGAATAGGCCAGCCACAATAACAAAAAGATTTTAATTGTCTTTCCCATAATGATATTCTTTTTTTTAATAGTTGAATAAATACGTCGACAAAGTTGGTGCCTCCCGGCAGTTCCAACAAAATAAAAAAACCCATTGGTAGAATCACGTGGTCAAAAAGTAGAAAAGTGTCGTTCAATGGTTTGATCAACTGATTCATAATAACCAGATAAAAAAGCCACAAAATGCCAGCTACGCTTCGACTAAAAAAACAGACCGTTCAGGTGCCCATTTCGACTTTTTATTAACTTAGCTTTGTAATGTTCGAAAAACCAGGATATTTTTGAAAAAACAGAAAACCAAAATGTATAAACTTGACCAATTACTCACAAGCGAATAAGAAAAACCGGCCATATCTATCCACTTCAAATTTTAAATATCCAACCATTCCTTTAACTTCGAAAAATCTTGAATTTAAAATACACCATAATATTCCTTTATTTCTTTGGACATTGTGTGATCACTGACGGGCAAAATGATCATTACGTCTTCAAAAACTTTACGGAGAGGGATGGCCTTTGCGACAACATAGTTTTTTCCTTACTTAAAGACAAAAACAACATCTTATGGGTTGGAACTCAAAATGGCCTGTCCCGGTTTGACGGAAAAAATTTTCACACCTTCAAACAAAAAAAAGATGAGTCCTCAATTCCCAATAATACGATCCATAGCTTATGTGATGACCTTCACGGAAATATTTGGGGAGGAACCGAAAAAGGTCTATTCTGCTTCAATCCTGCTTCCGGCAAGATTAAATCCTTTAATGCTCCAGTAAGTTGTTACAACAACATCATAAACGGCCTCATCTGTGACAGCAAGGGCGACATTTATGCCACGACCGGGCTTGAATTGTTGAAATACGATAAAAATAAAAGCCAATTAATTCAGATAGCCCGTTTTAGTACAGACTTCAGCCAACCCGACCTATACAGTACCGGGAAAAACTGTTTGCTGAAAGATGAGGGAACAAACAGCCTGTGGATCGCAACAGCTGCCGGACTGTATTTTTACGATCTTTCAAAAAATGAATTGCGCGGTCACAACGATCAAAAAAACGACCCGCTTTTTAAAAACAGGGTGTGCCGTGCACTGGCGCCCCTAAAAAATGGAAACATTGTCTTTGCGGATAATCTTTCCAAAGAAGTGGTGGTTTTTAATCCGGTCGATAAAAAGATTATCAGCGTTATTAAACTGGAGCAGTTTCAACCGGATGCCTATGTCAATGCCATATTACAAGACGATCAGGGAAAATTATGGGTAAGTTGTTTCAAACACAACCTGCTTACCATTGATCTGAATAACAACAATAAATTGGGCCGCATTGTCAATCAAAACGACCGGGACTACACCATAACTTCGGAATTTTTTTGGGATGCTTTGCTCGACGAAAATGGAAGTGTGTGGCTCGGATCTCTTAATGGTATTTCGGTTTGCAGTCCACACATCGATGTGTACAATGCGATGTCGTTGCCTGAAATTATACCGGAGTTAAAAACAGACATCAATCTGATCAGCGAAGATCCCATAAGCCGGAATTTATGGATCACGACTCCTGATTTTAAAATAATAGAGTTTAACCCTGAATCAAAAAAGTACATTGTATACACCCAAAAACACATTCAAGCCAACACCTCCAATATAATGCCGGGAGAAATTGAATCCATTTTGTTTTGGGGTACCCGCAAAATTATTATCAGCTATAATGGAGCGTGGGAATTAAATCCTTCTTTAAAGCGCTGGGTGCCGCTGAATATTCTTCCTGAAAAATTCAAAGACTTTACCATCAGACAAATGATTGTCATGGATTCATCCATCTATGTCACCAATTACTCAGAAATTTTAAAATATAATTACATTTCAAAACAGGCAAGTTGGATCTATAGAACAACTGACGGTCCGAGGGATGAAGCCCCCATTTCCATCGCCCACATGATGGTTGACAACCAGCATAATCTATACTGGGTGGCATTCAGAAAATATGTTGGTTTTTATAAAAACGGAAAACCAGGACTGGTCAGTTTGACAAATGATAAACAAAATAAAAACCTGGGCTATTTCAGTGCTGCCAAAATTGATAAGTACAATAACCTGTGGATTGGATTCAAGGGAGTGGGCTTGATTTGTGTAAATACAACAACCCTGAAAATAAAAAAGTGGACTGAATTTGATGGATGGATCAACAATCATGTACACAAGATCATGGATGATCAATATGGCAATATCTGGACCATGTATTTCAACAAGGTTTCCTATTTCAATCCGAAAAAGGAAAGTTTCATCAATTTTTCAATTCCATATGCCGAAAATAAATTGTCCTATCTCAATTCCATGATCAAACGGCTGGATGGCTCCATACTCGGCGTAGTAGGAAATGATGTTTTTGAATTGCATGCCGAACATTTAAACCAATCTCCATCACTCCGTTCACCCGGACTTACCTCCGTTTCCATCGCTGGTAAGACATATTATTTTTCTGGTGATTCTACCCTTTTTCTGAAGCCCAGTGAAAATTCTCTGGTTTTTAAATATGGCTTATTGGTGGATCCACTCGCCTATCCTCATTTTTTTGAATACAGACTTACCGGCTTGGATAGTGTCTGGAAAAGCAATGAGCCCATCCATCAGGCAGGCTTTAATAATCTGCCGCCGGGAAAATATACTTTTGAGGTGGTAGCTAAAGGAAGAAACAATTCATGGGTAAGTAAAACGAGGAAAATATCCTTTATCATCCAAACTCCCTTCTATAAAACAACCCTGTTTTTGGTCGGTATAGTTGGTGCCGTGATTTTGTTGCTTTTTCTTTTTTACAAATACAGGATAGCACAATACAATAAGGTGATAAGCCTGGAATCAAAGGCACAGCTGCTTGAAAAAGAAAAGGCGCAGGTAATGTATGATGGACTCAAGCAGCAGTTAAATCCACACTTTCTCTTTAACTCGCTTACTTCTCTTTCGGCGCTGATCGAAACCGATCAAAATCTGGCAAGCCGGTTTTTAAGTCAGATGTCAGATATGTACCGGTATATCCTTAAAAATGGAAACGAAGAGACCGTTTTCCTCAGAGAGGAGCTGACTTTTGTAGAGACGTATTTCGGCCTGCAACAAACACGGTTTGGCAATGGCTTAGTGGTCAACATCCAGGTGCCTGAAAATCAAAGATCAAAAAAAATAGCGCCGGTAACCCTGCAGAATATGTTGGAAAACGCCATCAAACACAACATCATTGATGGCGATGCTCCACTCATCATTGATATTTTTACTGAGGAAGATTTCCTGGTGGTCAGGAACAACCTGCAGCCCAAGAACAATGTCGAAACTTCCAACAAACGAGGTTTGTCACAGTTATTATCGCTGTACCGGTATCTAAGCAAAAAACCTGTCATAATCGACCATACAGAAACTCATTTTATCATAAAAATTCCCTTATTGTAAAAACTAAAACATGAAAGCAGTAATTGTAGAAGATGAAGAAGTGATCGCCAAACAACTATTGAGTAAGATCAACAAGCTTGCACCCGAGATTGAAGTACTGACAATACTTTCCAGCCTGAAAAAAGCAAAAAAATGGTTTGGCGAAAATGCAGAACCAGATCTGTTGTTTATGGACATTCAGCTGAGTGACGGAGTAAGCCTTGATATTTTTAATGACTTCCATTTGAAGTGCCCTGTTATATTTACCACCGCTTACGACGAATATGCACTTCGGGCTTACAAATGTAAGCAGTACAATCATCAGGTGTCATCAGCTTCCATTGATATTCAAAAATTAATTAACTCTCTTTCCAACTCGGAAAAATCCACGAGATACCGTGAAAAGTATGTTGCCAATTCCAGAAATCAGTGGATACCGGTAAATACCAAAGACATAGCCTGCTTCTCCAAGGAGGCCATGATCCATATTTACACGTTTAATGGTGACAAATATTCCATGGACATTACTTCACTTGACGAATTGGAAGAACAACTGGATCCTCAGCAGTTCTTTCGCGCTAACCGGCAATACCTGGTTAACATTGAAGCCATTTCATCGGTAAAACCAGTTGAAAATTCAAAACTCATCATCCGGCTTAAAGAACCAAACCACAAACTTGAAATGGACACCAGCAGACAAAAAAGTCCGGAGTTTAAAAGGTGGTTGGAAAAGTAATATGGTTTTCCTTTCCCAACTCCCGATATATTTATACATGATCCGGCTTTAGAAAAAGTCCAAAGCCCGCAGTATTTTCCACCTCGAAATAGAGGATCTTTTGCAAATCGGAAATTAATTCTGATTTTAAACTGCAATTATAATTTATTATGTCTTTCATACTTACTACTTCTCCAATTGCTCATACAACCACCCATTAAATTTTTCATCTTGAGAGATCAATCCAAAATCCGGTTCATTTGCCATTGATTTTAATGTCATACACCCATTTTCTAAAACCTTTTTCAGGTATTTGACCGCCATTGCGGCATCGTTTTTCAAAGCGGCCAGCCTGGCGAAGGCATAATAAGTAAGACATTTTTCCCCTTCATTCCTTGACAACCTCATCGCCTGTTGCAGGAGTGGCAGCGCTTCGTTGAATTTGTTTTGGCGCGCTTTGGATAATGCCAAAAGGTTATAGTTGAGGAAATGTTGTGGAAGTTCGGTTATCAGTATCGAATAAAGTGAATCCGCCTTTTTGTAATTTTGTGATTTAAAAAATAGATGGGCAATATCCGAAAGGGTTTGCGAGTTACTCATCAGTTTTGCTTCATAGTTCCATTCTATTCCATTGGCTACCTCCACATTATAACGAGGTTGGAGATCATACCCTGTGGATACATAAGCCTTGTTTGGCCTGTACAAAAAGTTGTCGAAAGCATAATCAAGCGGATCCCATCTTACCCATCCTTTATCCATTGTAAACACTTCTGCCCAATTGTGATGTTCACCATAAGGCTGTAACAACAGCCCTATAACCAATCTTGCTGGTATTCCTTTGGCCCGGCATAGTGTTACCATCAGGGCAGCATATTCGGTACAATCACCCTTTCCTTCGTGGATCGCTTTAATAAGTTTTACCCCATGCCAGGGGCTTTTTCTATAGACAAATGTTTCCCGGACTTTTTGTATTATTTCCTGAATAAGACTATCCCTGTGCGTATGCTTTAATTGCTTTACCATTTCTTGTATTTCCCTTTCCTTGTAAGGAAAACCTTTTTCTTCCCGAAGGTACTTATCCGGGTCATCTCGCATTTCATTGTCAAAAAGGCTGCTTTTAATCGTTGAATTGTTTTGCACCAAAAGGGACGTCTCGATGGTTATTTTTCGGGAGGTTCGCACATCCGCAACATTCCAAATCGCCATTGATTTTTCTCCTTTATCCAGGATTTGGTTGGGTTCCAGATTAAACCTTCTCCCCAATACCAATTGATTTGGGCCGGATACCGGCATATATAATTTCACCTCACCATACATCGTGTTGGTAAGATTACCACTCAGGGATATTTCTTCCCGGACTAAAATTCGTGATACCTGGGAATTAATACCAATAGTAAATAAAAACAGAAGGAGAAAAAGACACCAAAATTTCATAATTCAACCTGAATGGTGAATCAAAAATAAAAATTAAATCTGTAGGTAAGTTGTGAAATTGAGGATATGTAGATTTTAACATCTTAAGTGGAAAATGAAATCCAGCATAAAACAAATGAATATATTGACTGAAAATAGACCATTATTTCCATTGTAGTGTTCCATTTATCCCGAATCTTCAACGAATAATACCTCAAATCCTACGCATAATAGTTGACCCTCTGGATCAGGTGGGTTCTCGCATACATTTGTAATGTTATTTAAATATTTCATTACCAAAAAAACATCATAAAATGAGAATCTTCAATTTTTTCTTGCTTTTCAATGTCCTCCTGATTTCCTTTAGTGCTTACGGCCAACCAGAACAGGAATCCTATCAGATGGAACAACCCTATTTCAGAGGTACCAACGAAGACAAAACGTCCGAAAATCTGCCTTTAAAAGGTACCGAGGTACGGGCCATAATTACCGGTATGATCGCCGATGTGACCATTCTGCAGAAGTATCAAAATAAAAGCAACAAACCCATTGAAGCTACATACGTATTCCCACTATCCGATAAAGCAGCTGTTTACAGCATGGAAATGCGTGTGGGTTCAAGGCACATTTCGGCCAGGATAAAAGAACGAAAACAAGCCCGCTTGGAATACGAAGAAGCAAAAGCAGTTGGCCAGCGGGCAACTTTGCTGGAAGAAGAAAGACCCAATGTATTTACCATGAATGTAGCCAACATTATGCCCGGTGACACCATTGCCGTAGAAGTTAAATATACTGAATACCTGATTCCTGATGAAGGCATTTATAGCTTTGTATTTCCTACCACGGTAGGTCCCCGCTATAATAACAAAGGCAATAACGCAAAATTTGCTTCAACACCGTATCTGAGGATAGGGGAATTTAATGGAGCAAATTTTGAATTGACTGCCGAAGTTTATTCTGCAGTACCCATAAATCATGTTTCAAGTAATTCCCATAAAATTGTATCCAATCAAATAAAGGCTAATCAATTTTCTGTTTCCTTGAACAACAATGAAATCCAAAAGGCCAATAAAGATTTTGTACTGAATTATTCGCTGAGAGGATCAGCCATAGCCAGTGGTATTCAACTGTATAACCACGGAAATGAACAATTTTTTATGGCTATGATCCAACCACCCAAAAGGATCCAGTTAAATGACATTCCTCCCCGGGAATATGTTTTTGTTGTCGACGTATCCGGATCCATGCATGGTTTTCCTTTGGAGGTTAGTAAATCCTTGCTTACGAATCTAATCACTAATCTAAGATCAACAGATTATTTTAATGTAATTCTGTTCTCAGGAAGTTCAGAGTCGATGGCTCCGGTTTCAATCAAAGCAACAAAAGAAAATGTCAGGAAGGCCATAGCATTTATTGACAATCAATATGGAGGTGGGGGTACAGAAGTACTGGGAGCATTAAAACAAAGTCTGGATCTGCCTCGTCCTGTTCTATCGATTTCCAGATCAGTAGTAATCATCACCGATGGTTATGTAACGGTCGAAAAAGAAGCGATGTCTTTGATCCGGTCAAAGTTGGACAAGATGAATGTTTTTGCATTTGGCATTGGCAGCGGTGTTAACCGATACCTTATTAATGGACTGGCTCATGCGGGCGGAGGACAACCTTTTATAGTGTTAAATGAATCAGAAGCCGACAGCATCGCAAACAAATTCAGAAAATACATCCAAACTCCTGTTTTAAGCAATATTCAGGTTAAATACAAGGGTTTCGAGGCATATGATGTCCTTCAGGAAAAAGTTCCTGATGTAATGGGTGAGCGGCCCGTATGTATTTCAGGTAAATATAGGGGCAAGCCTGGTGGTAAAATAGTCATCACAGGAAATACAGGATACGGCCGATTTGAAAAAGAAATATTTATTGATTCAACCATGGAATCATCTCAACACAATGCACTCAGATACCTGTGGGCAAGAGAAAAAATTATGTTGGCAGACGATTACAATGAAGAATATAGCGACGAAAACCAAATAAAAGAAATTACCCAGCTTGGCTTAGACTATAATCTTTTAACGCCGTTCACTTCTTTTGTAGCGATTGATAAACTTGAAATTGTAAATGCCGACGGAAAGGTGGAATTAATAGAACAAGCCAGTCTTCTTCCTGAAGGAGTATCTGAACTTGCCATCGGCGCCGACTTTAACCTTGTTGGCAGCTTTGTGGCAAATACAAAAGATCCTTATGCCGGAGTCCTGGTGGGCCTGTCGCTTTTTATACTGTCATTTTTCATATTCGTCCTGTTTTTAAAGGCTTCTCATGCAGATAAAAGCAATAATAAACTCGATCACAAACCATAAAATTTGATGCAATGAATTCATTTCAAAAAATAAAACCTGTGGCGATACTTTTAGTGATTTTTATGCTGCTTACCCTGATTATACGACCAGTTCAAACAAACAATTCATCCCGGGAGCCAAAGAATGAAAACACAAAAAGGGTCTCAATAACCTTCATTCTTGGGCAAGATGAAAAAATAACCAACGAATTTTATCAAAATGCTACCTACTATTTTCAAATGAGTGCAAAAGATAAGACCGATTTTATAGTCCATAACTGTAAGTCTTTAAAAGCAGTTCAGGCTTATATACAGCGTGAACTTACAGGTAAAAAATTCAAAACCATCAATCTGGTCTGTCACGGCAATCCCTGGCAGGGTCTCAGAATCCCAATTGGCGATGGACTGCCGCGTGCCTCTGCTACCCATTTAGAGGTCGCTTTCCAAAATGGCTACATTTCGCCACTGTGCTCCTCTAAAATAGATGAGGCTACCACCATCAATATAGTGAGCTGTGGTGTCGGGCAAAATAAATTGTTTCTGGAAATGATGAAAAATATTTTCACCTGCCCATCTTCCAATTTATCCCCAACTGTAAATGCTGAAGCCTTTTATGTGAATTTTTCAAACAAACAAGAATACGTCAGATCGTCTCTCTATTATGTTACCTCCAAATACGATCAAAAGGATAACGGTGTTTTCATATCTAAGCTAAAACGCAAATACAACAATGAGGGCATCGATTGGAAAAAGGCGTATAGACCTTCAGCAAAAAAATGTGAGGGCGTGCCTTACCGATATCATTATAAAATGTTGATAGAATGGTCGGTTTCATTTAAACCTCAGGATAAGATCCCAGATTTGAGTACGGAGAAAAAAATCATAACCTGGCTGAATGCCCAGGATTATGCCAAAAAAGAACTTGATCAAATGCAACTGAAACCGGAAGAAATCCAATGGCATTGCTTCGTAGGACCGCCTTCCTCTAAATCCATAAAAATAAAAGGATATTGCAACATCGAGGGTGTAATGGTGGATCATACAAATACACCGCCATCCTCCGACCTTACAACTTTGTGAATAAATTTTATGCGATTTATTTTTTTTAATACTACATTTAAATTATGAAATTTTACACGGCTTGGTCACTGGCAATAAAAAGACTTCTATGGGTAACGGTATTGTTGTCGGCTAGAACTGGACAGGGACAATCTGAAAATGTTTACAATTATTCCATAGCAGAAGGTCTTCCGCAATCGCAGGTCTTTGCCATTTGTCAGGATAGTACGGGATACCTTTGGGCAGGTACACAAGGTGGTGGACTGGCTAAATTTGACGGGCAAAAATTTGAAGTATTTACAGAGTCAAATGGCCTGAGTTCTAATTACATTTCCTCGTTGCTTACAGACCATACAGGCATGATCTGGATTGGCACGACAAAGGGGGTGAATTATTATACCCTGGATGGTATCCGCAAAATTGTGTCGCCGGAGCTCACTGGCCTGGAGATTACCTCGCTGGCCGAATGGGCAGATTCCATACTTATTGGAACCCCTATGGGCATATTCAATTATCATAAAGAAACGAAAACACTGCGTAAAAAAGTGTTGAGACGAAATTCCCAGCCTGGCAGGATAAACGACATTAAAGTTATAAATGGCAACCTTTGGATGGCCACCGAAAAGGGGCTTTGGGTACAAAATGACGGCGCATCTGTTCCAAAAAAGGTCGATGGCCTCCCTTACCCCAATATAAATGCCATTCAGCACGACAGAAATAACTCGGTATGGTTGTCCATCTATGGCTATGGCTTGTTGAGTTTAGATGAACATCGCTTGTCTAAAAACAATGAATTGACCCATGCTCTTCTCGGCAGAACAACATGCATGCTTATTGACGGAGGAGGTCATTTATGGCTGGGAACAGAAAATGACGGCATTTGTACCCTGGATCAGACTACTGGTAATATTTCACAATTATCAGAAGACGCTGGTTTGTCAACCAGTAAGATCAGGGCTTTAATGAAAGATACCTGGGGAAATTTATGGGTCGGGACTTCTGGTGCCGGGCTGATCAAAAAATCGAGCCAATTATTTAAACACATCAATCTGTACGATTATGAATTTGGTAGCAACCGGGTTTATGCCGTGAGCAATTCCCCTGCTAAAAACATCTATTTCGCAGTCAGTAAAGACAATGTAGGGTTTTTTGACGGCCGGACTTTTCATCAAATGGATCTTGATTCCTTAGGCATTGATGTTAAAATCAAAAGCATCACTGCGGATACCACCTCACGGTTGTGGCTGGGCACTGAAGGTAAGGGCCTGTATTGCATTGGTTCTAAAACAGCCCTTCATTTCAGTACTTCAGATCAAACCTTAACTGATGACCATATTGTCCATCTTGTTGCCGACGAACAAAATCGAATATGGGTGGCCACACAGGCCAATGGTATCCAATGTTTAACCATAACAGGAGACTCCATCATAAAAAATGTAAAAATAACTGCTCAAAATGGGTTAGCTGACCGCTACATCAACTGCCTTGCCAGAGACAAAACCCATAAAAGAACATGGTTTGGAAGTAGAAATAGCTCTGTCGGCTACATCACCAATGAAATGCAGATTACGATGTTCAATGGGACAAACGGCATTCCTGCAAAGTCGGTTAAAACAATGGCACTGGATACAATCGGGCAGTGTTTCTTGGGTGTTGAAGGCCATGGAGTTTATTCCATCAACCCCAAATCACCATCCAAAACAATATCCTATAAAAGATTATGGCTTCCTTCAAAGCCCTACTCTACCAATATTTATTCCATGATTTTTGATGGCGTAGGATATTTATGGTTGGGAACCGAAAATGGTGTTTACAAACTAGAAGTCGACCTGAATTTCAATGAACTGAAGGATGTAACCTGGTATGGGCGAGAAGATGGATTCGCAGGCATTGAAAACTGCCACAACAGCATTTGTTTGGACAATCAAAATAACATTTGGTTTGGAACAATGAACGGATTGATTCAGTATAATCCTTCTGCCAAAAAAAGCGATCAGTTGCCCCCAAAATTATTTATAAGGGAAGTATTGCTTTTTAACAAATCCGTCATTAAATCCCCTTACGCAGGTTGCTTTAATCCTTCCGCCGATAGAATTGACCGCGACCTGCCTTACCACCAAAACAACCTGAGTTTTACCTATGAAGCCGTGCACCTCAACTTTCCCAATAAACTTCAGTTTCGATTTAAACTAGCCGGTGGCGATGACAGGTGGTCTGAATGGAGCGAAGATAAAAGGATAAATTTTTCCGGCATTAGCCCGGGTAATTACTGTTTTATGGTCCAGGCCACATTTGATAAAATGCACCTTAGCCCGGTAGAACAAATTTGTTTCCGTATTGCTGCTCCATACTGGCAACAGAATTGGTTCCGCCTGCTCATGGTCCTGTTGTCGTTATCGCTTATCATTACCATTTTTATTTACAGGGAAAAAAGAATCAAACACAAAGCAGAGATCAAAAACCGGGAATTGAAACTTCAAAACAAATTGTTGTCACTGGAACAAAAATCTTTGCAATTACAAATGAACCCACACTTCATCTTTAATGCGCTCAACAGCATTCAATCTTTGGTGGTAACTGCTCATCCGGATGAGGCCAGGTTGCAAATACAGAATTTTGCCTTATTGATGAGAACCATATTGAATAATGCCAGAAAAACAGCCGTAAGTTTAAAAGAAGAAATTGACCTGTTGACCAGGTACCTCACCATGGAACAATTTTGCCAACAAAATAAATTTAAGTTTAACATTGATGTTTACGGAAACATAGACCAGGAAGAAACTTTTTTACCCTCTATGTTGATTCAGCCCTACGTTGAAAATGCTGTCATTCATGGCATTTCTCACCTGCACATATCGGGAAATATTCAGGTCACCTTTGAATTACAGGAACTTTTGCTGAAATGCACCCTTACGGACAATGGAGTTGGCAGAAAAAGGGCAGGTGAGCTTTCATTAAATCGAAAAGAAAGCCATTCTTCCATCGGTATGCAGGTAACGGCACAAAGGCTAGAGACTTTGAGTGTGGCCAACCATAAAAGTGCTGTTGAGATCATTGACTTGTTTGCTGAAGACGGCCATGCTGCCGGAACAAGGGTAATTTTGTACATTCCTATAGAATCAACTTATTAGAATGAAAGCTCTCAATTTACTCACCGCCATCATTGTAGAAGACATGCCTGAAGCCATGGAAATGTTGCGGGCTGATCTTGAACGCTACTGCCCAGATGTCAGCGTGGTAGCAACAGCCAATAGCGTGGTGACTGCGGCCAAACTCATCAGGCAATCCATGCCGGATATCATTTTTCTAGACATTGCGCTTGGCGATGGTACTGGTTTTGATCTGTTGGAAATATTTCCCGACTTAAAGTCAAATGTAATTTTCATAACTGCTTTTGAGGAACATGCCCTACGCGCTTTCAGGTTTTCAGCCACCGACTACCTGTTAAAGCCAATTGACGCGTCCATGCTGCAAAAAGCTGTGGATAAAGTGCGGAATACCCGCATAAGCACTCGCCCTTCACTGGACCTGCTTCGCGAGTCCATCAAAAACCCGGGTACACTACCCAGCAGAATCTCCTTATATACCCTGGATAAAATATCCATAGTCACCATTTCGGATATTGTCAGGTGCGAAGCAGATGGGAACAATACCTGGTTTTTTATGAATAATGGAGATAAAATGTACGTCACGAAAACCTTAAAACATTTCGATGACATGCTGTCCGATCACGAGTTTTTAAGGGTCCATCAGTCCCATTTGGTCAACTTTTCCTACATCTTTGAGTTTTCCAAAAAAGATGGTGCAACCCTTCGATTAAAGAACGGCCATGAAGTACCCGTATCTGTTAGAAAAAAGGCTGAGATCGTACAACTATTGGAAAAAATGGGCTAATAAACAGCGGCCCAACGGATTTGAGTAAAATGTACTGTAACTCTTATCCGTATGCTGAATAAAGTTCCCGGTGGGATTCATTCTGTCTGATCAAATAGCATTTCCCCGTTTTGGAAACTTGTTTGTTATATTTCCATTGTTATAATACTTTTACCTGGCTAATTGTGGCCTTTCTCGGTAGTTCTATCCTCAATAAATGTGCTTTTCGTTATACTGTGTCGAAATAATAGTATAATTATTAGGAAGGGGATCAGATTGATGCCACTGGAAGTTTGTTTCCACGTATCCTGGTTCTTGTGTTCAAAATAAACAATATAACTTCCCTGCTCTACATCTATGATTTTTGATGGATAATTGCGAAAATTCATACTCACCAGGGTTTGACTCCGGTAAGTAAGGTTTTTGTTGTCCAGTATCGGTATCTGTACCAACAGGGTAAGCATAAATAAAAATATAGCGGGTCTGGGTTTTATAAAGTATATTAAACAAGAGAAACATTGTATGCTAAAAAAAACCATTTTCAGCAATGTTAAATTTGATTCAGCAGGTGCGTCATTCATAAGTACTGCAATTAGGCCCCACATGGAAGCTACAACAAACCACACTATACATAGTCCGGCAACGCCCTTCTTTTTCCGGTATTTTAAATATACTGCGGATACAAACGCAATTATAATCACCCAAATGATCGACCCTAAAATGTCTCCCATATACTCTATAAATTATTACATCAAATTTAACCACCTAAATCTCCAAATGGGAATAGAAATATCTATTTGCATCTTAAAATAAAGGAAAACATTACGTTACTGGATCACCTGTCATATTTACAACTGCTTAATAAGTAAACCCGTAGAAAATTTGATTTATTCATTAAAATATAAGAACTGAGTTGGTCCATTGATTCGTTTGAAAGCGATGGCATTGTTATTGTCCTCAGATATATAATAATAAATTAACCCTATACTTTCTCTGCTCAGTGGCGTCAATTGTTGATTTATAAATTCATCAAAAGCCACATAAGTTTCTTCCGGTAAACTATAGTTCAATTTAAGCACGAAAACAACACCAATCGTAGGTGCAAAACCGGATCCCAGTATCTCTATGCCGTCTGCTTTTGCTTTATCTTCTCCCTGTTGAATGGCCTTTTTGATTTCATCCCACTTAGGATATTCCAGTGCATGTTTTGGAATTACCTCATTGATCATAAAATAATTATCAGTTACCTTGTCTGGAATTTCCTCTGTTCCCAAAAATGGTATCAGATCCATTTTGATCATTCGTATCTGTTGCCCATTATCAACCTGCAAAATAATGGCAAGAGGTCGTTGCATATTAATTTCTTCAATTTTAGTTGTCTGCCCCATAAAAACCACCTCATTTATGTAATCTTCTATATATACCTCACTCGCCTCTTCTTCGCCGGGATTTGTTGCCGTAAAATGACCTCTTCCTGTCACTATCAGACCCGTCTCCTCGCTGTAAAATGCATACATTTCTGAATACATGGGTGATTTAAAATAGGTAGTTACCAACGTGTTTATTTTTTCATTGATGACCCTCAATTGTGTCTGGGCAGTTATCGTCCCGCTGAATAGTCCTAAATAAATCAAGACAGAAAGTAAATACGGTCTGTTGTTTTTAAATCTCTTCATTGTATTATCCATCATTTTAAATTATTTAAGGCCTTGTAAATAGATCCTACAGCAGCCTGTAAAGATAGTATTTACTTTATTGCACTATATCCAACATATTGATCTGACTCAAAAATCAGAGAATAACTCATTCCCAATGCGTCGTAGTTTCCCTGGATGTATGTGATGTCATAAGTTGTTTCGTTGCCCTTTATAGCAGGTCTTTGCCAATCTATGGTCACATAGGATGGCTGTGTCCTTTTTACTTCATCGATTATCATACCCCGGGGAATTTGATTCAACCAGTCAATGGTTTCGTTTTGATGGTTTTTGCATGACCAGAATGAAATAAATAATATCAGACCCACTGTCCACCCATGAGAAAAATGAAATATTGGGTTACCTGTATTTTTCATGTATACAATATTTTACGCTATTATTTGATTTCTTTTATGGCATTACCAAATTTTATTGTGATTTACATCACAAAATGTGATTGACTATGACAGGTCTTCTATTGATGTATGGAATGTGACTTTGTGAATTTTTGAAGCACCACCGCGGTATCTTTGGGCAAGCTTTCCCACCCTCCTGTTTCCAGCATAATGCTGTCAAAAGTTTGCCGCCCATTGATAAAAATGGACGCTTCACCATCATCACCTTCCACTACTATACGGCAGGGATAGATATTCCCTTTTTGAAATCCTTTTATGCCATACTTCCGGGAGCCCGTCTCAGATGTTAAAGTTATAATTCCTGTAAACCAAATTCCTTGCACTTCATTTACCTGGAAAGACACCTCGGTATTGCCTGTTTTACCTTTCCAGATATTTGTATCCTTAAAATCAAATAAGGAAGCTGCCCGTTTCGTTGCGAAACACGATATAAAAAATAAACATAAAATCAACCACTTTCCCATGCTGCTTTCCATTTTCCTAATGCTTAACAAAATTGTTGTCATATTACACAGAGCAAGGAGAATGTAAATATACAAAATTCCCGGCGACTCATTTACGTCAATATATACCCTTGAAAACTTGCATATTTTAGGACTACAAGGCACACCCCAAATCAACAACCATTTTCTATTAAATGCTAAAAATCTACCCTCAAATTGACCTAAAATAAAATGCAATAATTTTATATATATTTTGGTCCAATCAAAATTAATTTAGTACATTTAATGGCCTTTGTTGCCATTGATTCGGCAACTACGGCAAGTAATAACTATTTAATAAAATTGATGATGAGAAAACTAAAATTCATACTGATAATTTTTCTATTGAAAATAGGTCAGGCAACCTTTGCTTGTGACTGCAGCTTCCAGGGAGAGTTTTTGAAAGTTGCACCCAAAACAGAATTTGTTGCATTGGTAAAGGTGACAAAGTATTTAAAGTTCAAAGATATATACAACCAGCAGACACCCATGTCCATGGAAGTTGATATTATTGACGTTTACAAAGGTACTGAAACAAGAAATACAATAACTATTTGGGGTGACAATGGAATTTTATGTAGACCTTATCTTTCGCAGTTTGACATAGGACAATACTATGTCATAGCCTTTTATAAAGGTTCAGACGGCTCGAAAGGTCGCGTTCATCAAGATGAAAAAACAACTGATTATTCTATATCAAATTGTGGTGAATATTGGTTAAAAGCGGACATTAATAAACAAGTTGCAAGAGGTTCTGTAACAGACAAACAAACTCAAATTAAACTTAAAGACTTAAAAGCAAAACTTTGATGGCCGAAAGAAAAAATGAGCATTAGAGGCATATGGCAAAACAGCAATTTCAATTATTCATTGAATATTCTAACGCTTAGAATATTTTGTGTTGGTTTGACAATTTAATACTTCCGGCACTTCGGGTGGGACAGGTCCGAAACCAGCTTCTTTGCCAAACGCCAAAAAGATCGACAGATTTATCAAAACAAAGGGGCTGTAATCAATTAAATTATCTTACCTAATTGATACATTCCGTTATTTACAAACAACCATTATATATAGAATGATACCTAAAATAAGTTTTCTGATTTTTTTCTTTCTCCTGAACCAAGCCCTTGCTCAAAATCCCAGCTCTTATCTCATTACCATCTATTCATGTGAGACGGGCGTACAGTACAAACTGAGGAACGATAGTCTTTTTTTAGCATCTGAAAGAGGCTCAAGCGATGGCAAATATCAGGTTATAATGGCATACAAAATCAATGATTCAGAAAGAATGTCAGTAAAGAATGCAATTTCAACCATCATGAGAAATACAGAAGATGAGATCTTTATCAATCCTTGCGTCGATGATGGTTTCCATCTTAAAATTTATGTGAGAAAAGATAAAGTAAAGAAGAAGGTATTTGTGGGCAATTATTATGACGAAAGGATTGATAGTTTGACCGGATTGTTTGATAAGTGCCTGCTTAAAAATAAAATTGACATGGTTGCCTACTCAATAGGCTATGGCAGTAAAGAAAGCCGTGACCGAATTATTCAATCCCAAAATCTATGCTGCCAAAAGATAACACCTGACTATAGAAAATCACTGATCGATTTATGGTGTGAAATAAATGAGAAGTAAACTGAGCCCCCTCGATACATACGTGACCAAACAATCAGGACTGCTGGTTTATAGCTATAACTTGATGTTAAATAAATTAAGCCATCAATCTTTTATTGATTCCTGCACATAAACAGCCTATTGTCCCCGAATCCATGCTTTGCTGTTGAATTGATTCATCAATTTATCCAAAAGGGCTTTGACCTCAGCATCCTTACTACACTTATGCGTTAAAAACTACCGGCTTGCTCTGCAATAACTTCATAAGTCACAGCCATAAATCATCTTGATCATTTTTGCTTAGGAGCAGCTGTCCATCGGACTATTTTGTTGGCACTATTGCCACTAATGGTATCCATAAATTCACCTGAAATAATGAGATTATTCTTATATACGGCCATAGCGTCTACAGAGAGAAACAAAGGCAATGAATCAATCAAATTATTCAAGCCATTGCCTAATGTATTCCATTGTTTGCCATTCCACTTTGCCAATCCATTGGCATACCTATTATCTACACTATCAAAAAGACCCCCCGCATACAATTCATTTTGATATACGGATAAGAATCCTACACTACCAATTTCAGCCACATTCATTCCTTTGCCAACAGATGCCCATCTCTTGCCATTCCATCGGGCAATACCCAACGTCGGTATGCTACCCGTTTCTGTAAAACTGCCGGCTGCATACAATTCATCCTTATATAATTCCAGACAATAAATAGAGCCATTGGGACCTTCTCCAATGGGAACCCAATTTTGACCATTCCATCTGGCGATGTTACTTTTTGAATCACTATTTAGTTTTTCAAACTCTCCGGCTGCATACAATTCGTTTTTATAGAGCTGCAAGGACGTAATCCCGTCATTTGTTCCATCTTCCAACGCAGACCATTTTTTGCCATCCCACCTTGCAAAATTATGCGCAGGGATATAACCAATCGTATCAAATCGACCGGTGACATTTAAATTATCATTTAGTACCGAAAGTAAACCCACATATCCATTAATGGATTTGATGGTTGGGGTATTGAATGATGATGATGTTGTAGTTTCTGTAATGAAGTAACCCTTAGTACCGCCATCCAACTCAATCCAATTTTCACCATCCCATTTAGCGATATTTCTTATCTTCGTTTTTCCTGCTTTGTTGAATGAGCCAGCTGCATACAGGGTATCTCGAAACACAGCAAATGTCATAATTTTCCCATCAAATGCATCTCCCAGTAACTTGAATTCTTTCTCGTCATATGAAACAACCCTTGTGACTCTCTTCCCTTGATTGTCTGTTGTGCGTTCAGCAAAAATCAGAGTCTCTTCATACTGTATCATTGCTGTAACATGACCGTTCAATTTATAGTCAAAAGGTATGAATGAATGCAAAGTGTCAGTACCTTCCTTATCGGTAACAGAGGGTCCTTTTTGTCCACAAGAATATATACATGCAATTAGTGATATGGTAATGAGTCGTGTTATTTTATACATCGATATTATGTTAAGTCTAAAAATAAATAAAATTATAAATATTCGTTCTTACAAAGTAATCCTGTCCATCCCACTATCTTCCAAATATCCTTTTCAATATCTTTTCCGCTCCATTCCATTTATCCCTTCCATACTACTCTGACACTTATGTCATCCGTTATTTAATATTTTAATTACCATTGATCAAATCACAAATTTTAAAAATATCTGCTTATTGCCTACCCCTTAAGTTGCATTTATGACTTGAATCTACAGAACATTAAAACACAGAAAAGAAAAAAATCGACAAATGTCTGGACTTACGACATGATAAAGCTATATCAAAAATCAAAGATTGGTATAAGTCAATTCAAAATCAAATTCTATGACCTTTCCCACAGGACTCAAAAACCTTATTTTGCCCTTTTCTATAACTCGTCCTTTCTCTTTATTGAAACATTTCACTTTTATTTCATTTTTACCTTTCTCTGCTTCATAAACATAAGAAGGATTATGGCCGATGGTTACATCCTTTATAACAAGCGGGTAATAATCCTCGACGGTAACCAGGGCACAATACGAGGCAAGAGGATAATATTTGTCACATTCAATACTGTCGACGGTGATGGACATATTCATTTCATCGGGCCAGGGTTCCGAAATGTCTGCTGAATCAATTAAGCTCAAACCATCAAGAAGACGCGAAAGCATTAATTTATCATCTTCAAAATTAGTTATCGCTTCATTACCTGATGAGCTGTATTTAACTTCAACAAAAGTATATTCTAAATGGGCTGCACCAAGTCCTGACACATTATACTCTTGACCTTCTTTAGTCTTTGTCAAAATAAAAAATCCTGCATAATTTTTAGTATAAAATTTTTCAGGCGGACGTAATCTTATAATTTCAGGTTTGTCTGGAATCTCATCATAGGAAGATACAAACTCGTCTGTGTTTTTTATCAATTCAGCATGATCCATGGTATCATCCATATCTTTAAAAATCAAGCTTACCAGACCCGTTTTCCGGTTAGGCATTTTGAAGGTTAGCCTCACTTCAGTGCCTTCATCATGGTTTTCATTCACATTTTTGATGACAAATAATCTGCTATCCGGAGCGAATTGAATGTTTGGTTCAATAAAGACTCCTTTGGGGTAATCTAATGCCGAGCTATTGCCTGGCAATTCAGTAACCGACATCTTTACTTCATCAAAATTGAGCCTGAATCTCGGGAGGTCAAGGCCCTCCACCTCAATGTCTTTTAGCCTCGCCTCCAGATCTAAGAGTTTACCTTCTGCTTCTGTAATAAATTCATCCTCTAAATTTTTGTCTAAATGATAATACTCAAATGCAAAAATCTTTGATCGGTCTTCGTTGGTGGTGCACACTCCAATTTTCGCAGGATCATCCGAACTCACATATAAACAATTGTGTATACAATTGTCCTGAAAGATCCTGTCGGGCATGATTAGTCTGTGTCCTTTATGCTTTTTAATTTCCTTAAGTGCCTCTTTTTGTGTTAATGTGCCCTCATTCATTAAGCCTGCTACTGCATAGATGTGCACATATCTAATGATTGATATTAAATCCTCATCAGCCTTAGCCTTTTCGGCTTCCTTGATATAGGCATGAGCCAGTTTTTCCGTTTTGGCCCAATCCTCTTCCATCAACGGAGCCATGACTTCCTGAAGCCTTAATTGCCAGTTGTTATCCTGTGCATGTGCTGAACAAATTAGCAAGAAAAGCAGGCCAATAGTTATGACGTTTTGTTTAAGTTTTTTTATCTGAAGTATTCCCATTTTACAAGAATTAATAAACTGATTTATATTTTACCAAAGTTAATACTGTTTTGTATGCCCCGTCTCATTTTATTACACCCATATTACCCGGTACTACAGAAAAACTTCTTTCGCAATAAATACCGGATAACTTTAATATTCTCATTTTAATTATCTGATGCTTTCCTTATTCTTCAACATAAAAGTCATTTTCACCACTTCACCCTCAATCCCGTCCATGTAATCGTTTCTTCAAAATCTGAAATGTCCGTCAAATTATTGTAAATGTTACGTTGAACCCGGAGTTCCACATCTGCAAATTTGAACAAGGGATATGAGGAAGTAAGCATGTATCCCGATTTGGATTCCAAACCGCTGACCGACAAAAACTGGATGCCTACAGCATTTTGCCATTTATTAAATAAGAGGAATGATCCATTTGCATTGATGGTAGCCACTGCCTTGTTGACATTACCAATAATCTGGTTTGGTGTGTAATTGGCGGCTATGTTAAGGGAAATCATATTATAGGTGATGGCTTGTACGATGCCATACATTTTAAGGTTGTAATCTATACCGGAAATATTGGAATTGAGGTTTTGAGCCAGATAGGTCAGTTGGGTATAAGTGGATAATTGTTTGCTTAGAGTGACTGCGTAACCCAGGTTGAGGTTTAGCATGGTGGCATTGGTATTCAAATCCTGATTTGTGGCTATGACTTCATTGTTTTGTGCATAAGGTGAGAAAGAGAGACTCAATGTAGGCAATTTTGGAATATTGATGTTTCCTGACAGACCGTAAGACTTGGTGGTACTTCGCACGGAGGTGAGCAAAGGATCAAGTGCATTCGCATCCTGACGCGCAAAGGCAGATAAAGTTATTTTATTTTGTAAAAAGGTCTGTCTTACTTCCGCTTTCCATCGCAGCATATCATTCAGGAGATTAGGAGCACCCAGTGAAAAAAAGTTTGGTCCGACCCTTTCTATATTGGCCTTAATTTTTGTGGCATTTCCGATCACCCTGATTTCCGTGTGCGCCCTCCAGGCAAGGTCGAATGAAGAAGCATTGTTGACATTGCCAAATAAAGCTGAAAGTGGAATTGCTTCTTTCCTGAAATCCTGGGTACCCTCTGTCAAAATGGTATGGTCACGCGTGAGAAGGGAAGCCATCAATTCGCCTCCCATTTTGATCTTGTCTCCCAGCATAGATACCTGTCCTTCTGTGCCAATGATCTTATTGGCTTGTGGCTTGGTATTATTGTTTAGCGATAGTTCATTATAGCGATCAGAAATATTGATGTAGGTGAGATACAGGTGTGTGCTTTGTGGGCTACCATAACCTAGCTTTGTTGCCAGGGTATTTTGAGCTAAGGTGAGTTGCGGTTTGGTAAAATCGGTATTAAAAGTTTGCCTTGCGGATTTTCCATACGTTGCAGCCAAATAAAATTTGCCCGGATTCCACTCCACGTGCACACCATTAACAGGTAGGCTGCTCAGAGATAATCTGGAATAAAATGGAAAGGATGTGCCTACGGAAATTGCATCAAATCCACCGAGTAACTGTTCTGCTTTACTTAGGCCTCCCAATGAATTTAATCCATTTTTCAAAAATACCGGGTCTTTAAGTATATCCTTATCTGCATACTTTTTGGCTTGAGCTATCTTTTTACCGACGCCTTTGTATTGCTCATATTGTTTTGCAGTGGAACGAATCTGCTCCGCTCTGGCTTTGATTTTTTCTATTTCCGCAGCATAGGAGATCAATTGCTTCATCTCTTCCTTTTCAACTTCGGTTAGGGATGATTTTCTTTCCAATGCAGATTTTCTGGATAAAGTTGATTTTACTTCCGGATCATTGATGATTTGGTCAAAAGATTCCAGTTGTTTGAGCTGGCCCAAACCTTCCTGTATTTTAGGGTCTTTTAGTTGTGCTTCCCATTCATTGAGTTTAGGAAATTGTTTTGACATTGTTTTATCCTTCAATGAATTCAAATCATTGATATCGGTCAGGCTTCCAATGGCTTCGATACTTCTGACTTTGGATTGGAGGCGCTGTTGCATTTGTTGTTTGAATTGTTGCGCATCAAATCTCAAAGCTACCTGATTGATACTTTGGCGAAAAGCGTTTTGTTCGGTTGAGTACAAAATATCCAGGCCTACAGGTATGCCTTTAAAGGTAAGGTTGGGATAGATTTCCGCCCTCAGAAAGTTTTGCGGTACGGCAGATCCGATGCCTTGCATGCTGGCCATTTGCCCATAGATTGCAGCGTTTCCGGAAAATTGAAGGTCCAGGCTTTTTTTATCCTTACCCTCCGTATTCGTTTCCCTTCCTAAAGACTGAATTTGAAAACGATTGGCAAACAGGATTTGTTTATTGTTCACATCCAATACCTTTACATCCAATGTGTAGCTTCCCGATACCTGATCGACAAGGTTTCTGGTCACCTGTAAAGGTTGCAGCACACCTTCGTTGGTTTGACTCAGTGGCTGAACGATGGAGTATTGATTCGTGGTAACTTCATAGACTATTTTGTTGTCTTTTCTGAGTTCCATCAGAAATTGTATGGTGTATGGATTACCCGATGGGTTGTTGATCTCCATATTGTAGATGTCAGACAGGATAAGGATGTCCGGATTGGGCATAGTTACTTCTATTTGGGCATTGAGCCTAAACAATGCGCTTAAACAGATCACTAAGCTTACAATTTTATGTTGCTTCATTTACAATTCCATTTTAAACTTATACAAATTTCCGGCTTCAGTTCATTACCATAAAATAACAAGAATGCGATGTGAATAACAGTTCCAAAAGCCTTCTTTTAAATTCTTCCGGGCAGCAAAACCCTTGACCCTTCATTGCACTATATTCTTATCCACGCCTTACTGTTTAGATTCTGCCTGATTTCCCCAAGTAAAGCATCCAGGTCTTGACCTTGTTTTGGCACAACCCCTACTCGGGTATAAACTCCATATCTTTCTGTCTTGACATCATAGCCCATTTTTTCCAGCTTAGATTGCAACACTTTTACTCTGTTCAGATCCGATAGCGATTCTACCACAATATAGGATTGGACGCCCTTACTTCCCGGAGCAAAATTATTCTCACTCTTTTCCTCCTTTGCCACCTCATTTTTATTGCTGTTTGCTTTAATATATAACTTAACAGATGGCAGTTCTGAAAATTCCTTTACGGTAAATGACTTGACGACCGCACCCTTACTGCACTGTTCTATAATGGGTTCGGTAATCGTCCTTTGTTTGATCTTCGTGGCCAGTTCATATGCTTTTTCTTCTTTATTGGGAGCGGCTATGAAATAGGAATATATACCGTTAACTTCTTCACTATAGACAGGCCCCAAATCTGCTAAAGAAATAAATGATTTATCAGGAATGGCTGACTCTCCCAATTTTACCCTAAAGTGCGGCTTAGTATTGGTCACAGCATGAGAGACTACTTTCGTTTCAGGAACAGGCTTATCTTCTACTTCCGTTGTACTTATCTTTGCAGTCTCACTGTTTTTGGTAGTCAAATTTAAGTTTCTTGATTTTCTGATTTTTGCTCTTGTAATATTTGCAGTGAAAGCAGGTGCGGATACCGGACTGACACATTGAACCATTTGACCCTCGGCCTTACCCCTCCAAAGATCATGGTTTAGTGAGCATGTATCGGACTTCTCCTGATTAAAAAACTGATTGGCCAGATCACAGTTTCCTTTTCTCTTTTCAACCAAGCCTTCAAAATAGGCTTGATGCTCTTTTAAAGGCGTACTCACATAAACCTGTGCCTTTAGATTAGGAATTACAATTCCTAAAATGACTGTCAATAAGATATTATTCCTCATGATAATATATATTTATAACATACTTCATAAACTATGAAATTCATAATGAACTTATAAGCTGGCTTTGGAAAGCTTCCACTCTTTGGTTGTAAATACATAATAATCCTACCTGATAAATTCATTGTCAAACTCTTCCCTCATATTGAAATAAATGGTCATGATCAATACAATCAATCCAATCACTAATAGTAAGCGGCCATGATTCCTTGCGCTTTCATCATAGGCATACATTTTTCTTCCATCCGGCAATTTCTTTTTATCCCATAAAAGTTGTAATCCTATCATTATACTGATGAGCCCTCCCAATAAAGCAAAAGCATAACCTGTCATGATCCAGGTTTTTGGATAAGGAAGATGGCGAGACAATTCAATTTCCCTTTGTTTTCTGATGGCCGTAAGCACATCCATTGATACTTCTTTGCCCCTTTCTCTTAATAATTTTTGAGCCAGGACATAGTCAAATTCATTCCATTCTTCCTTTTTAACTATGACGTCCATCAACTCATCATCCGTAAAACTGAAAAGATAATAATCCTTGTCTATGGCGTCCATGTCCATCAGTTGTGCTTCATCAAACACCTTATTCGCTTTCACAAAATCAGTTGCGCTAAGTTTTAATACTACGGCTCCGTTGTCGGTGTTTCCCGCGAAAGCCGGGTCAAAAACCGGAGTGGTTTTTTCCAGGAAATACGCTATGTTATTCTTGTCCAACACTTTTGTATATTCCTGAGCTTCATCTGCTGTCGCAAATGTTTTATACACTTCAAAAATATTGTCCGTCATAACGTTCGGTTATGTTATCTAAAAGAAGGTAAACAAAATTACTTTTCATATTCACCAATTTTTATCATTTCACTTATCCTTTCTGCAAAATCCTTGGGCTTATAACCTTTAAACCACTCTAGACCGTTAATTTTTTCAAACTGTTGCGGTAATTTATTCAAAATCTTTCTTGGTTTTTGATCTATTGAGTCTCTATTTACATATTGGAGATAGGTATAATTTACACTATCCCTGAAATTTGGATAAATTTCCTGAATTGCTTTTATTAATATGCCATCCCATTTATGTTCATACAAACCTACCTCACCAGGATGGCCGTAAAAAACGCCACGAATAATTTTCTCTTTTGGATAAAATGTAGGATTCATAAACTCATAATACGGTGTAAAGCCACCACAATGAGGCAGGTACAAATAAACCCTATATACTTCTCTCAGACAGCAGCCGGATTGTGAATATAAAACCATGACGTAGTCTTTATACCCGTCGCCATTAACGTCAAAGATCGTATCACTTTGTTCATGATTTTCAATGTCGCTGGTTAACACGCTATTATACTTATCCTCTTCAATCAATTCATGATAAGAATTACTCGCGAAAACATTTCTGCAATAAATATCTCTGCGACTTCCTATGCCAACAATCAGGTGAACAAATTCCCGGTCAAACAAATGTCCCTTTTTTATTGAAACCTCCGCAGGAATATATTCATCTCTCTCGTATAAGATGGATGTATCCAAAATAAAAGCTTCATACTTTTCTATGAAGGGATTTCTATCTGACCCATCTTCATTATACTGGTGTTTATGATTTGCTTCAGCTATTGAATCTCTCTTCCAAAACAACACGGGCATTTGGTCAAGCAGATTTCTTTGTGCCATCATGTATTCGTTTTCTTCGGAGTAATTAAGACCGACCTGATCATTTCCTTGCTCCTTTGCCACCATTATCTTATTGCTTTCTTTGCACGAATAAGCACATACAAATAAAATTATAATCCCAAATTGAGCAAAAGTTACCAAGATCTTCTGTTTAAATATATTTATTGTTAAACCCAATTTACATTTCATTCTTCTTTTATTTATAACATGCCTTTAATTGCCACGATCACCAAAACATCGTAAAAATTAACATATTGAAGCCTGTTTACTAAACTCCAATATAGTGTTAAGATCACCCCCTATATATTTTTGTGTCAGTAGATCAAATCCCATTATACTTTTGTTTTGTATAAAACACGATATCTTTTGCATGGAACAGCTTTATAAGATTACTTTTATTAGTGAATCCTGACAAATAAAATCACACGACTTCTGTAATTTTATTTGCGTCTTGTTCTGAATGATCCCAATACAAGGCTAATTCCCGGTCCACAAATTCAAAATTCATCCTTTTATCATCAATTTGTATTTTTCTAAACATCAAATTACCAATTCTGAAAATACCAGCTCTCAGATGCTTTTGAAAGCCCGCCAAACTAATAAATATGCGGCCATCAGTAGTAATAATAATAAAACTTTCAAAACCTGTGCCCAAACCGGGTGCCGTTTTTTTTGTTTCTGTGTTGACTTCCTGCGCTTTTACCTGCAATGAGATAAAACAAATAAGCAAAACAATGAATGCCAGATTCGTAAATTGAAGAAGTGATTTATTTGCCATTATATTTTGAATTTATTGTTAGCTGATTGGTGTCAAGGCTTTAGGTCACCTGCATCAGGTAAGCAGATACATGCCATACAAATGCCAGCAAAAATAAAATAACATGCCCCCATAAAATAGTCTTCCCTGCCATACGTAAAGCAGGACGGCAACTTCTTTGTCATTGTGCATCTGCTCATTTAATAACCGGATTCCTTCCTGAATCAAAACCGGCTGATTTCCGGTTAAGTGGTGATGCCCATCCTTCATCGTCATTTGCTCCATATTTTTATAGGTCAGGCTGATGACCGTCTTTAAGTATCTCAAGCCCAACATCACACTTACGCCCCAACACAGCACAGCTATGCCGAGTGGTACCATAGGCCATATGAACCCCTTTCCATGCGTTTGATGAACAGCGAAGCTCATGGCCGCAACCGATACGGCGATCAGATAATAGGTATAATTTTCCTGTTTCTGTGAATGTTGTTTATACAATTCTATTGTTTCGCTCATATGTTCAGATTTTGTATTTTTTTTATTTTCTACATTTATAAACTCATCAAATTACGTATTTTAAAAATATAGGTTCGCAGACACAATCTGCGGCCATCTGGTTTTTAAATCAATCCCCTTCTGAGTTCCCTCCATCACTATGCCCACTGCCATCATCCCAGTTATCAAAGTTTCCGGACCTCCTGTAAAAAGTACCATTTCCCTTCTTTATCGTAAAGTCTTTACTTGGATCGTAGTTAAAAACAATAAGTATTACAAAGACCAAGACGATTAACAACATTAGAATTAACCCTATCTCATTTCCCACGTTTTAGATGCTTTTTATTTTCGTTAATATTTGCTTTTATTTTACTATTCATTACTTTACTTTTTTTTCTTGAACACGATCCGAAAAGTTGGACAGGTTTTTAAGATTTTAAGATTTACACGAATAATGAATCCACATAATTAAAATGCTGACCATCCAACTATCTCTCAAAAACCTGTTCAAGACAAATAAAATCTTGACCATTCATCTATCCTTAAAAAAATTGTTCAGCCATTAGCCATATCCTGTTCTGACATTTTTGACTGTCTTCATTTCTTTTTTATTTCAACTCATCAAATTACAAATTTTAAAAATATCGGATCGCAGATACAATCTGCGAACAGGGTCATGAATCAAGGAATATCTTCTATTTCGATGGATTCAACTAATTCAACCTTTTTAGAAAATTCCAATCCAAGAATAAATGATGCCCCAGCATTTGCTTCATTGTAAACCTTTGTAGTTGTTTGTCCTGTCGCACTCGACCATTCTTTATCAAATCTCACACCAGCGCTCCCTGGCCCAGATTTTATTATGTCAGCCTTAATAACACTATTTGTTTTATGACTTCCTGGTTTCGTTGAAACTTCTCCACGACTATTGGTTTCAACTTCAAAACTACTTTTGAACTCAGCACCAAGGTTTGAAATATCAACATTTAAATAACTTTCAATTTCTAATCCTTTACCATCAAATAGATATTCATACTTTACCGGCATTACGGTTGTTTCACCCGTTTCAGTGTTAGTATAAGTAGTTTGTTCTACTTTTGCAATGGTGAATCTTAATGGTGAAAAATCAAAACCAAATTGCATCATTAATGAGAATTGAACACCAATAGTTAATTGACTAACAGTTGTAGTTTTGATAAAGGTTGGGGCTTTGCTTTGGGTTGATGTCTTTTTACTTCTTCCCTCAAAATCTATACTTCTTATTACATCATTTTCTGCAAAAGAATATGAAGATATCCATGGATAATTTTCTTTAGATGGGTCCAAACTTAAAAAGCGGCTTAATCTACTGTCATAAATTCTATATTGAAAGGCATAACTAATTTTGTCTCCATTTATTTCATTATTCATTTCTTGTCCATTAAATCCATACCTGAATTTATAACTTGAGTAATTCCTATTAGGCATTGAACTCCCAAAGGGATAATAATCCTGGGCCGTAATCACATGCGCAAATAAGCCTGTCTCTGTGACCAGTGCTTTTCTGAACAACTTCCGGTCGCTTACTGTGGCCAGTACATTGCCGAGATGGTTGGTGAGTTCGTATTGTTTTCGGCCGCGGTAGTATTGCAGCTTCACGGGTTTGGGTGCTTTGTACAAGCGGGCAGACCCGGCACCACCTGTGCCGCTGCCACCCGGCCCTGTATCCGGCTCGGACTCTGTCAGCAATGGATCGGTGAGATGGGGTCTGAACTCTCCCAGTCGGGCGGAACCATAAAGGGTCCAGGAATGTACCTCCCATGACCTGGTCGTTACAGGCCCTGTGGGTCCGACCGTCGTTACCGGAATTCCCGTATTGCCATAATGGGCCATGGCATTGCCGCTGGCATCCCGTACATACCAGGTGAGGGTATCGTTGTGGCTCTTCATGATGCGGTTGCCCAGGGCATCGTAGCGGAAGGTGATGATGGTGCCATTGTCCTTGGTGATCTTTCGCACCTTACCGCTGAGATTCCACTCGATGGTGATCCCTTCGGCTATGTCCCGGATGAGATTGCCGTTGCGGTCGTACAAATAGTTGTTTTGGTTTTGGTCATCAATATCCGTAGGGTAGTTGGTTGCATTGATGACGTGGTCGTCCACATGGGTGAGGCGGTTGTTGCCTTCGGCATAGTGGTAGGTGAGATTGTCCATATCCAGGTTGACAGCCTGGGCACCTTTTCTGTCCAAGGTCTTGATATTGCCATTTGCATCATAGCTGTACCGGGTCTCATAGTCGTTTTGAACGGTGGACGGCGCCCAGTCATTGTTGACCATGCCGCTATAGTAGTCCATGCCTTTGATGCGGTGGAGCTGGTCGTACCTATACTTGTATCCTGCCGGTGAGCCGGCTTGCATAAATGGCCTTATGGCCGTGACCATGGCCCTGATGTTGCCATTGTACAGGTTTTCTTTTGGCTTAAAAGCATAACTTCCGCCCATATTGCCTTCAAATTTTTCAAGCGGACCAGATTGGGCTATGTTCTGATAATCGCCATCAAAATAGTTGAGTACATAACCGGTCACATCCTGGCCGAAATATTTGTGTTCGCTGGCTTTCACTCCGTCATGCCCCATGTCGGCATGGGTACGGAGCGATGCACTGTTGACCCCCTTGATCCAGCCCTGCAGTGTGTAGGCATAGTCGATGCCCTGGATCTCGTCTTCGCCGATCTCCGTCCTGGCGAGTGGCCCGTGCGGATAGTATTGGTAATGGGCATCTTCGTCCCAGTGGATGCCATTGGCTGAGGTACGGGCTATGATGAGCCGGTTGTCTGCATCGTACTGGTACTTGTGGATAAACTGGTCAGCCTTATTCTTTTGATAAAAAACAGTATTGACCTTGCCACTGATGAGATCGTAGTCGTATTGCATCAGTTTAGCCGGCGTATTATTGCCATCCTGAATGACTGCTTCGACATTTCCGTGGATATCGTAGCTGTAGTGGGTGATGTATTCCGGTTTTTTCAGTGTAAGATGCTGTTTCGTATCATAGACGGCCGCCGCACTGACCCTGCCTCTCAGATGTTTGAGTTCCGACAATGGAAAGCCGGGGGGCAGTGTTCCGTCATAAAAATCCTTATCGTAGGTAGTGGTGATGATCTGAGACTTTGGGCCCGAGAGGAAATTAGTCCATGCGGCATTATCCGTCTTAATCGGTGAATCAGGTGGTGGTACCATGGAATTGATGGCGCCTACTTCTTTTATCCTGCCCAAGGCATCATAGATGGTATAGGCATATTCGTTTTTGATCCGTTGCTCCGGGCTCTGGGAGCAGATGAGTCTGCCGAGATGGTCGTACCAGAATCTGGTATCTTCTTTGAAAAAACTGGATGTAGCTGTACTGTAGTATCCCTGGTCAGGTATCTTTTGGGTCGTGATCTGATTGAGCGAATTAAAGGTATAGTTGCTCGTCCATTGGGGAAGTATGCCATTGACCACGGGTACGGCATTGGGTGTAACATGGGTCCTGTTGTTTTCCCTAAAGACAGCCATGGCATCCATCTCGGTGGCATCCAGACCTTCCACCCCATTGGGCGGCACGGTTTGCACCAGATTGTTGCTTTGGTCGTAATAATACAGGGTAAAATGGTGTTGCGCAAAGCCGGATTCATCTCTCATTGCCTCTGTGGCCTGCAGGCATTTCATATTGTATGCATGCAGAAAAGCGATGGAGACACTATCCACAAAGGCTTCGTAAAGCATGTAGGCATTGGCAGCGGCAACATTGTAGAGGTGTTCTGCACATGGGTTGGGTATGGAGTCCAGCTCAATGGTCGCAAAAAGTGATGTATCACACCAATGATCGGTGCATGGTGGAGTGATCAGCGTATCGAGCAACGTTCCGCGCAAGTCAAGTGTGATGCAATCATCGCATAACGGATCAAAGGGTTTGTCCTGGGGTTTGGGTAAGGATGGAAAAGGAATAGAATGTGGTAGTGTAATACCTCCGGAAGGTGGAAATTTACCCTTAACTACGGGTAGATCTGACTTTGTTTTTGTTTTAGATGGCACAGGCAATTGAACTACCTTTCCATCTCTTTCCTTCTTACAGCATCTTCCCACAATCAGACATCCGTTGGTGCTGCCGGTCACTGTAGCCGATGTGCTATCCGCAAAATGAACGGTTATGGTAAAATCATCGGTATATCCATTGGCGTCAGGATCTGAATAGACCGGAGTTATATTTGTAAAATGGCTTAGGTAAGGCCCGCCGAAATGCTTACTGTTTGCCCCCATTTGGAGGGTGATCCGGCAGGCATTTCTTCCATTTGTAATAGTTACCGTTGTGTTATTGGTTTCGCTGGTGAATGGTGCCTGTTGGATGCTATCCCAACCCATTACCTGGAAACTGTCCAGCAGAGATCCGGTAATGGATAGATCGCTGTAAGGCGTATTCTGAACAAGGGGATTGAAGATACTATCCTGATGATTTTGTACATAATTCAATTGGTTGATAAAGGTCTGCAGTTCGGGCAATACGTCTAAGGCCTCGCAATGCTCATTAAGGGGCACAGCTTCCTTGCAGGAAAAGACACAGGGTCCTGTAAAAGTAAAAGCGTGCGTAGTAGCATTTCCTCTAAAATCATAATACTCGACCTCAAGGGTTATACCGGCCGGGCTTGAAGGACTTATGTCAGTACAGTTTATATTGCCTATTGAATCTATTTTGAATAATTCCTGCAATGATAAATGGGTGTAGATGGTGCAGGCATCACCGGCTGGTAAAGTGCCAAATTTTATGAACACATGATTATGAAAGTCCAATCCAAAAATCAAATCGTCTCCACTCATTCCGGGCATATTTATAGCCTGGAATGCCAAAAAGAGATTGGACAAAGGAATGGACAGCAAAGAAAGTTCGGCTGCATACCCAGTCGAAGATGGCGGTGTTTGGGACATTTTATCGGCGATCTCATCCATCAGGATCAGATTAAAAAATCGCCCCAGTTCTTGATTGCAATCACAGGTGTCGCAAGGATAATCAGGAATCGAAGGCAATACATGCTCATGAATTTCCGCAACGGGTGTATCCCAGAAATCGACATCCATATTGGGCATGATGTCATAGGGGGAAGGGAAAACTTTGATCTTATCTTTAAAATACATATAGAATGTATTTCGGCAAGGCTCATCTGCATTGTAAAACTGTCCATCATAGTCATATATAGGCGGGTTTCCACCGCTAGCGGGAATTAACAATTCTTTGGTTAGAAATCCATTGATGTAAGGATTGAATGATTCCTGCCCGATGCACTCGTTGTAACAATTACCGGGGTTCATGGCAAATGCAGATCTTTTCTTGTATTCGATCCTTTCCTTAAGTGTTATATATAACGACTTATATACTGCCCAAAAATAATTGGCTGCATTGCTATTTCCGGGAATAGTTAGAAAAGTCATATCTGCTGTGCTCATACATGTCAGGTCATTAATATTTCCATCACAGAAAGCCGCAGCCACAGCAATATCCCAGATAGAGTGTTGGGTGGTGGCATCGCCATTGGGGAAGTGCTCCATATACAATTGCATTTTGGCGATCGAATCTTCACCGGGCTTACCGGCATCAAAATATGGATCGAGATCCAGAATGCCATAGGGACTTACAAAACCTGCAGCGGATATAAAATCGGCCGCAACTGCTTCTGAAAATAAATTCGTCTCCGCCAATTGATTATTATAAGTATAAGATGTTGCCAAAGAATCAAAGCACCTGTTCAACATACAATATTCCGGGTGAAAAATGATATATTTTTCAGCCCACTCAGCTTCATAATTTTGGATAAATTCTTTGATGCTGAGTTGATTGGGATGAACCAATACATCGGCATTGTTTTCCACCCAAATATCGGTCCAGTCAATGCCGGAACTATTGTAATCGATCAAACGATTATAGGGATTGAAAATGGACAATGTTTTATTCCATCCATTATAGACGACCAAATTAAATTCTGCATACTGGCCTCCCGGCATAAAATCACCCAACATTCTTTCGCGTGCTATATCGCACGGATTGGACAAAACAGTATCGCACACCATTTCCGCCAGCTCCTCATCTGCAGGATTAGTAGAAGATTGGTCAACATCATCGCAATCGAGATAACAATCATCGGTATCTACCAGATCCAGTTGCTCATTGAGCATGTCTTCGAGTACATTGGTACATACATTGTTGGGGTCATTGAGATAGTGCTCGAGATAGGCATGGGCAGCGTCCTGGTTGACCTTGAGCCTTTTGATGACTGAGTAGGTGCCTACCGGCATGTCCAAAATAGTAAAGGCATTGTTTTGTGGCAGCAAACCCGTATTAAAATGTACAGGTGTACCACACGAAGTATTCAGTCCAAAAGATAAAGAATCTATTGAAATCGCACCCAATGTCAATCTGGCGGCACCTCCGCCACCAGTGCTTGGCGTACTAGTGGTAGTTGGATCTACCGTAAAAAAAGTACCTATGGTTTTTGTGAAATGATAAAATGTATCCGGACATTCGTTGCTGACCACCAATAATTCGAGCTCATACACACAATCATAACACACATTGGATGGCATACAGCCATCACTCATAAATTGTTCAGCAGTGACCCCGTAATAAAACTGGTGATCTCCTCTGCTATCTACCGCAAGGGTAAAAGTGGCATCGAGGCTGTAGTCGATGGTATCAATGCGGTTGTATGCCAGCAAATTGATCGTCATCGGAAAAGGCAAATATGAGTCAAGTTGATGTAAGCTATCGGGTGCTTTACCCGCCAATGCTGTGGCTATGGAATTTCCTTTGGCGTCCATGTAGCTGATACTTACCTGACCATTGGGGTCCATGACCATATTTTTTTTATAGTGTGATGCCTGACCGACATTGGAGCCAAACAAATAATCCAGTTCTTCCTGAGGCGGTGTGGCATAAAAGTATTTTGTTTCGTGGGTACTTTCTAATTGAAAAGCAGATCCCGCGCCTCCCTGTCTTTGTATTCTTCCGGTATTGTCGGGCGTATATTCTGTCTGAATCATTGGATATCCACTGCTTTCAGGTATATAAGCCAGGTGGGTGTCCTTTTCATCATTGGTCAATCCCTGAAAAAATTGTGAAGAGTAGTAATGCGCTGCTCCACTGATGCTATTGAGTGGACTGACCATGCCACTGCACGGCAAAGTCGCGTCAAGGTCAAAATCCAGTTTGGAATAAGGCTGGTTGGCCAGATTGCGGTTGAAGTTGGCCCTGAATTTCAGTGCAGGATCATGAAGGACGGGCGCCGGCAGGATTTGCATGGCAGCCCTGCCCTGATGGTCGTATATGGTTTCTGCAACCAAAACGTTGTTGTCGGTATTATTGACGGTTACGGTTTGCCGGGTGCGCATGGTGCCATCCATATAGTTGACCACATCTTTTCGTTTGCCTTCTTCCGCATAGGATGTGATCACCTGCCAGTTTTTATTGTCATTTTCATGGGCATCCAAAAACCACATTCTGTGATGCCAATTGTTGAAATTTGGACTGATCTCAGCATAATTGTTGTTACAAACTCCGCCCCATTTGCCACACGACCATGCACCCAATACAGTGTGTTCCACATCAGGCAAGACCTTTCCCCTACCCCGAACTCTGAATACCAATGCACCCTGTTCATAAACAATTGGCAAGGTGTAGCTGCTTGTGGTCAATGTTACTCTGGTTGAATTTTGGTTAAAGTCATGTTTACTTGTGGTCAAGGATATAGAAGTAAATGCCAATCCGGGATTATATCGTTCTATGAAGCCCCATTCCAAATCATAGACTTCTGCCCCTTCGATAACATTCCAACTTACATTCAGCTGGCGGTCACCATTATCATAATTAAAAAATATCTCGTTCCACTGGAGTGATCTTTGATAATCAAAATTTACTACTTTGTCATATTCCTGAGTGACCCTTATCTTAACCACCTTGGCTATGGCCTCCTTCTGACCCGTACTCAATGGAGCATCAGCTATGAACTGTATCGCAGGGTCGTCACCTATCACCCTAACCCTTATGGCAAATACACCTTCGAGTTGCCACATATCCAGTTGTCTATGGTAGGATCCTTCCACGGGATCAAAATCCACCTTCAACTTATGCGTTACAGTCGTGCTGGAGTAATCCACTTTATAATACGTAATTTCAACAGGCACTTCAAGGGCATATTTAAAGTAGAGTGGCTGTGCCGAGCCATCGATGTACAATTCAACACGACCTTTGCTTGATAAAATTTTGTAGTTACTTTCCCAGTCTGCATTGCCTTGTGGAATAAAATCGGTCAATTCACTATAGGCATATATATTGGGTATCGAAGAGCCACCATGAATGTTATAGTCCAGGAAATCTGATCCATTGATATAGGATACTCTCGTCTCAATACCGGCAATAACCTGTAAGCCGGAAATGATAAGCATGTGTACTATAAGCCATTTAAAACCCACAACTATCTCATTGTCTTTTGATTAATCAATTCAAACACTTCTATGTATACTTCGCTGAACTCACCGCTATACTCGGCCAAACCAAATTCTTTTCTTTTTTCCTCGTAACCATCCATCAGCTTATGTTTATTTAGGATTGGATATAAAAAGTCATTCGTCAATGGTACTACATCACCCAATTCCCCGTCAGAATAATAGTGAAGCTTAGGGGCGTCTTCTCCATGGTATTTTGAAATAGTAATCAGGCTTCCGTCAGGTCCCTCCACAAAAGAAGTATATGCAAAGTCCATATAATAACAGAAATTACCGGACGCTAAGACAGAAAATAATTTTCCTTTATCATATCTGAGCAATAATTTTCGATTATCAGAAAATAAATGGCTTGGATAGTTTTGTGGCGTAATAAATTTTACTGAATTTTTATCCAGTACTTTCAGGCTATCATAAAAGTACTGCACTCCATGCTCGTTGACATCGCCAATTACCGGATAGGTCTTTAATGGGTTGTTCTTTTTAAAATCACTATATGATTTATAAAATGAAATGTTAGGTTGTGCATAAGGACTTTGAAGGGTCTTACAGCTTAATATGGCAAGCAATATTACATATTTGATAAATCTCATGTTATTGTCTTAATCTGTTGTCAATTAATTCATAAGACTTATACTTTGATTTCAAAGTAACCCTATCCTTACTAAATGAAAAATATGGATTGGCATCAATGGAGTAAAAATGTTTAGTAACGGTCTTAGGAGCAGCAAAGATAATCCTAAGTTTTTGTTTAACCATGACGGGCCTGTTTTCTTCGTCAACTTCTTCCTTTTCAGCGTAAAATAAAGTCAATTCCTTTAAGAGAAAGGAAGGCTTTTGTATTACAGTCCTTATCGATTCCAATTCACCTTCAGAAAAACCAATTTCATACTGTTTCTCAGATGTCGTATTTTTCAATACGCTTTCACTTGCAATAAATTCCTTCAGATAGTCTAAACTGATGTCGGGCGTGTAAGGACTAAATCCCTTCACGGATCTGTCAAACAGAATGTGTTTTTCATCATGGTCCACCATGGCCATGTATTGTTCACTTACGATATATTCAATCTCGCCGATCTTCTGGTAAATATCCTTTGACTTTCGGGCTACCAAAGCTTGGGACATTTCTGTAGGTTTTACAGAATGATGATCATCGTATAGGTAATAAGTAGAACTTACTTCCATGCTCTCCAAATCATTGTACTTGCGGATGACAGCCTGCCAATCAGCAATGAAGCTGGTCTTTTGGCTAAAAAGCACATTTGCCCCGGTCAAAAGTATATGAATGGTGATATATAATGGTAAGCCTTTCATTTTGGTAGATCAGGAATTTTAAAAGGCATATTGATGGTTTCAGTACCATCAGAAATTACGAGGTTCAACATTTTACCTGGCAGATAGGGTATAACAAAACCTTTTTCCGGATGTTTTACAATGTCAGTAAAAGAATCAGCTGTCAGGTCTTTGAAAACAAACGGTTCGATATTTTCAACGAAAAGCTGGATACAGTCCTCATAAGGCATGCCACTGCAGCTGATTGGATTAATGCCAATCTTCATTTTTTCATACAGCGTGGCGACGTTTCCTGATACTTCAATAATTTCTTCATTTTTCTTTATTTCAACCTTACTCAAAAGATCAAAATAGTGCCTCTTTTCCTGCTCTGGATTGATTTCAAAACCAGCTGTATCTGTAACAAAATATTCGGCATTAAGAATTCTCCCCTGTTTGAGCATCAAACCATTAAAGGTGAGGTTTACCTCGCTGCTTTTCCTGCTCTTAATTCCGATCACATACCCGGTAAAATCTTTTGCACTGACTTTTTTTGCTGGATAGTAAACTTCCAAATTGTGATCATCATTTACACCATTGAGGTTGAGTATTAAAGAATCCGTACTTTCCTCCAACTCCTGAAAGTTAATATTTTCATTCAGCTCCAAAACCTTAAACAATAAATTCCTCTTCACACTTTTTGTGTTTGCAATAAAAGAGGCATCCACTATGTTTCCTTTCTTGTCAGCATATTCCCCGCTTTTCTTAAAGATCGTTCCTTCAGGATTTACATACACATCATACTGCAAATAGGTATGTAAAGAGTCGCTAAATTCAATGGATCTTGGCTCATCATTTTCGCCTTCTTCCTCATCCATAAAGTAAAACGTTACTTCTTCAAAATCCAAACTAAATCGTGGGAACATATTCCCCTCCGCAGTTATGTCTGTTAGTTTAGCCTTGATCTTCATTACCTTATTATAATTATCTGTTATAAAATTGGTGCCGAACGCTTCCTCTAAATGATAATATTCAAAGGAATAAATCTTGGTATTGTTCTCATTGGAATTTGTACAAAATAATACTTTAGGATCATCCTCCTTTGGATATAAACAATCAAAACAATTTTCTTTGAATGTGCGCCCCGGCATAATAAGTGTTTTGCCCTTATATACCCTTGCTTTTTTCAATGCATCCTTTTTGTTCAAATCTCCATCATTCATCCTCCCGGATATAGCGAGAATATGCATGTAAGAAACAATGGAAACCAAATCCTGATAGCTGTCTCCCTTTATACTTTTGATCAATGCTTCACTCTTTTTATCCAACGCTTTCCAGTCCTTTAGATCCAGAGAGGTGAGAATAGACCCATAACGCTCTCTAACTTCCTGTTCTGACTGTGCAGAAGCTGAGATCAGGCCAATAACTGTCATAAAAATCAGCATCCACAATTTCATACTCCTGGAATTATTAATTATAAAATTTATCATTTTATTAGCCTCCATTTAATCAATCTGCTTTCACTATTTTTTTAATTACTGATCTGCCATTTCTATCCATTAAGCGCAGAAGATACATTCCACTTTCATATTTAAATAAATCTATTTCTTGTTTATCCATTCCTTTTGCCAATGGAATGTCTTAATCAATCTGCCGTGAAGGTCTAAAATTGAAGCTTTTTCAAATGCAGGGTTACCATTGTTAAAATCCAGGGTAATATGGCCGGAAGTAGGATTGGGGTAGATGGAAAAATTATCTACTTCTTCAATTCCAAGAGCCGATATCAAGTCAAAACAAATGTTATCTATTTTATACATATTAGGTGGGAAGGTGTCTCTGCTATCCACTTTCATTGCCATAAATCTATAAGGCAATTCCAATGCATTTTCAATTTCTAAAGAGAAAGTTTCCCACCCCTTTATTCGTTTGGATAAATTAAATACGCTTAACTCCACTACTTGCCCTCCACACAATTCACTTTGATTTTGAAGCGTAATCATAGTGTTGGTGTCAAGTGTTTCTGTAAAATATTGTTTTAAAGCAAAATTAACAGACTTTAGCCTTTTACTATTATCTTTTAAATCCACCACAATTATTGCTGGTTTGGCCATACTTCCTGCAATCAAAAGTGATCCCTGATCAAGATAGCCATCTTCATGTATTATCACATTGTCATCACATGACTTCCAATCACTAATGCCTACATCTCTCAATAGACCAAGATTTCCATCATTGTTTAAACCACTATTAGGGACATTAGGACAACTTGGGTTAGATAAACAAAATATTTGCTGGCAGAAAGTATCTTTACATGTAGTTGTACTTGACGGACGAGTTACGATCATACAAACTTCATTCAATCCACTAATAAGTTGGAAAGGCCCAACTGTAGAGTTATACCCTGTATTGTTAGCGACCACTACACCATTCACTTTCCATGTAACCCGATCACAGACACTCAGTCTATGGGGAGTGAATTTTTTATCACAAGAATTGGTAACATGATTAATTAAAAAACCTTGATTTACATCATTACCAAATTGAATATCACAATCACAATTTCTGAAACTAAACGAGTCCCCTCCTACACATTGAGTGGAAAAACCTGGCGCTGCCGGTGCTGTCAAACAACTACCATGTATTAGTATGTGAATATTGTTCCCAAATGTTGGATAAAGAACGTTATAGGGAGGTAATGTTCTACTAAAGGATGCTCCATGAGTACCAAAATTCCAATGAGTACCAGAATAAGACCCAATATCCATAAAAAGGGTATTAAAGCAAGCGTTGGTTGAAAAACATTGAAAATCTCCTTTGAAATCAATACTAACACCAGAAGGTGGTATTGGAACAGTTCCTGTTGTTAATAAATCAAACTCCCAACCATTAGTATATTTCAATCTTAGATTTGAAAATGATGATGGAGAACCCCATTTGCATCCATTACAACAATTGTTTGCAATTTCCCTTTTTACCGTATGTATAAAACAATTGCTTTCACCATCCTTCTCCACAAAATTTATCGAAATTAAATAATTTCCACTAACGACATATTGATGCATCACATTCACAATGCCTGGGTTATTTGTAATGTTTCCATCTCCCCATTCAATACTTTGAACCAGATCACAATCAAACAATCCATTTATATTTACTACCACTTTACAATCAATACTGGGGTTAATGTTAATGGGATTTACAGTAATAGTCACCGCACCCTCAACACGCTCAATAAATTCCTGTTTATAAATACAGCAGGTTGAATCACACCCCAATACAATGACTGTATCCCTACAAATAGACATATTTCCGCATTGATCTGTAGCGGTCCATGTAACGATGGTCGTACCCTCATTGTAGTCTGCTGTTGCATCATTTGTATTGGTATAGGAGTTGACCACAGATGGATTGTTGTCGCATTGGTCGGTTACCATTGGAGATAGTAAGGTTACTTTCTCCTTGCAATTGCCGTTGGCATCTTTTAGGCCCTGCTTTACTATTTTCCTTCCACACATGGTAATGACAGGTGCAATTTCATCTTTGATAGTGATGATCTGGGTACAGATGGATTCATTTCCACAATCATCCTGGGCTTGCCAGGTTCGCACTATTTTCCTTAGGCACGGTATTTCTTCTATAACTACATCTGTAGGGCTTGTCAAGGTCGGATTGGAGTCAAAATCATCTGTGACGGATGGAAGTCCTGTATTGGGTGGGTCTGTACTTTCATTGCATTGAATGCTGATATTTGCAGGACAGGTTAAAACGGGAGCTTGTGTATCTCCGCTGGTGACGATGGTTACTTCCTTTTCGATGACACATTCGTCGCCATCTATTACTTTTACGCAGAGTGCATGTATTCCATTGTTAGAAAATGTAAATTGCGCTATTGTGCCGGTACCGTCTATCACACCATCACAATTAAAATCCCAGGTGGTGGTGTAGGGTGCACTTCCATTAGTGATGATGATATTACAAAGAACATCGTTGCATTCCCGTTCAGTTGTACTTACAGTAAAATCCAGCCCACAGGGCTCACCACAAAAATCGGTCCTGTTCCAATCGGTATTCATGTAGTTGCCTTGTGTAGGAGCAGGCAATGCAGTGGCCGATGACGCAATTTCTATGTTATTAAAACTAAGCTGCAGGGGATTAAAAAAAGTTGTTATGCTATCCACGCATGGTAGTTGAAAATCATGGTTTGTCTTCACATAGGTAAAATCAAGATTGTTGATGTTTAATCCACGTCCATCCGAATAGAAAAGATCGCCGCTTAACGAGGCGGATAATGAAAGACCTTTAAAAATAGTATTTGCAGAACTATTTTCGATGCTTTTCTGCCATGTCAAAGCCAAATTTGGCAAAGCCACAGTACCACCTACGGCCAATTTTTGTATCAAAGGAAACGTTGTGCTGTTGCTGTTCTGGGCAGGTTTGTAAAATGAAGGGAGATAATAAGCTCCGCCAGCATCTGATACTATGACATTGTAACTTAAGGTGTTTTTATTCTCATAAGCCATTCCCAATAAAGCAAGTTTGGTGTCCGTTACAAAAAGTAAACCGGATTGTATGCCGCTGTTAAACCGTGTTCCGCTGAAAACAATATTTGCATTTGGAAGTTCTACCGCATCTAAAACTTCCATATCCGATTGGTACAATACTCCGTTTGTAAAATTACCGGATCCACTAAGCTTAACAACCATTCCAAAACCATTGTTTGTTTCGTTTCCCATCAATAGAATTGAACCATCACTTAATGCGGTCAAACCCCTTGAGAATTCCATATCGGATGGATTGGCAAAAAATGAAAACTCTTTTACGAAATTAACATTGGTGCCACTGGAACAAAAGGGCCTGAGATTCACTAAAACCACCTTGTCCTGTGTAACTGTTCCACCTTGAACTCCTTTTGATCCTAAAATATAATACGGGAAGTTGGGATTGGATGGATTGGAATGTCTTATGATATTTCTGAAAGATTCCCGTCCTGTCTGATTAAATATATTGACACATTCGATCGCATTGGTCTCGGCATTGATCTGAATCATAAAAGAAGCATTGTTGATGTCAAAAGGCAAGGTATGCCCCACAATATATAGCGATGTTTTTCCCAAAGGACCTTGCGGCGGAATAAACACCATATCATTGATCTGTGATGGAAAGTCAAGCTCCTTTTGCCATATGATATTACCTGAGTTTGCATCCAATTTTGTTATGGTTCCGTAGGAACTGCCATTTTTATCTTCCTGACCCAGGATATAAACATTGTTTCCATCATTCTTAATTAACGATGGGAAATTGTCTCTGCTATTGCCGTATTTAAAGCTGGGTTGAGCTATGGCTGCTGACATGAAAAGACCAGCTAAAACTAAAATTACTACTTCTTTCATCTGTTTATTTCTATTCTTTTTATTGTGTTGATTTCTTATTGCTAAACCTGGTTTCCTGCACCGTCATCACGCCTCTTTCTGTCTCCTTTTTTACCCTTTCCAACTTACCCGATGCGTCGTATTCATACTTGGTAAAAAAATTGTTTTCATCCAGTTCGTAGGTAAATCGAAGCGTGATGTCATCATAGACAAATGATTTGAAACTGGCATCAAACGGATGGATTCTGATGTCATCAAAACCTGTCACCTCTGTAAGCGAAGCAATGAGTCCTATGGATAAATTTCTGCTTCCATCAGGAACTGTAAACTCTCCATATACCCTTTGCCATCCTTCAATGACTGGCCCTTTGGCCTTAAATTCAAAATAATTGCCATCCACCCCGACCGTGCACTTACTGTCCTGATAGTCATGTTGCAGTGGATCATTGCCTTCTTTTACCCAGGCACTGAAGACATATTTGCCTGCTTGGGGATTAAACTCGTTGAGGCAATCGCAAGGTTTGGGTGTAGTATCATGTTCCATAATCTTGAATCTGGCCTGATCATTAGGGATTACAATTTCGCCGGGAGATTCTCCGGTATTGGTACTATCCCTGCTACATCTGTATAACTTATACTGTGCTAGGGAGCTTTGTCCCGCATTTAAGGATAAAAAATATTTACCGGAATGGCTTTGTGCTTGATCCATTTTTGGTTCTGCCTCAGAAAAACTAAAATACTTGTATCGGCATAACTTATTATTCGCAGCGAGTCCGGTATCGTAGCGATAATCTTCAAAACCTTCAAACATACAGTCTCCATACTTTGCATTACCTGCTACGGCTATAACCATATGATCATTGTAGCCCAATAATTCTGATGAGTATCTTTCTAATGGATCCCTGCTCTCCAGTTCATTTCCATTCGGATGAATTTTGGTCACTTCAGCGGTCCACGTCCATTTGTCCAGGTTTCCGGGTTTCCAACTCGATCCCATAAGATTCCAGAATGGATAAAAATAATCCTGCCCATTTTCGTCAACAAAATAACCATCTGTTCTTAAATCCGGGGGTGATACACCAATCGCAGAAGATTTTCTTTGTGCCAAAAAGGTGTAAGATTTTTTAGGCGTGAAGGTTCCTTTGTGATTTGTTGTATATGGGTTAATTTTTGAAAAGTCAAATTCGCTATTATTATTTAACAGGATCGGCCCACACGGCGAACAATTTTCGAATAACGGAACACAATCGGAAATGATGAGAGTGGTTCCTGACATTTGAATATCGGGGCCTGCTGTTTGGAAATATAACTGTGTTCCTGAAAAAGATGCTGCACAAGAATTGTATGGCTGATCTAAGTCGATATCATTGAGAATGATTTTTTTTAAGTTAGCATTTATTACTCGAAATTTAATAAAACATTCGCAAGCATCTGATTCTTGCTTTTTGATAAACACCGTATAATAAAGATGTCCATCAGATGCATCGATGGCAATCGTTTTTTTGTACCTGTATGAATTAATATCGACTGATCCCAAATTGTTACAGGGACTTACATTTATGACAGGGAAAATTTTTGATCCCAATGATGATGGCATTGAAGTATAGTAACTCTGAATCAAAGTAAAGTCAATGTCATTAATGAAAGATATTAATTTTATATAGTTGTTTTCGAATTTAAATTGCGCTAAAGAACAATCCAGCCCCGCGTTGTTGTCCCGGCAGCAGGGTATATTTCTCTTATCATCAAACTCAATGGCAGAAGCATTTACCACACGATTATTCCCATTATGGCTTAATCCTCCCGTAGTTAACGGATTAACCAGGGAAACAAAAGAGCCAATGCTTGTTGCTGCTTTATTGCGGTGGCCGGAGCGCATAATTTTAATCTGCACATCTGTAGCATCAACTACAGGGTTTCCACCAAAGCCTATAAGTTGAATGGTACTTCCTGTAATGGCTTTTACCCAGGCTTTGGTGCTGCCATCAAGAGATACTTCATCACCTTCTGTAAAGACGTGTCCTGAACCTACATATGCATTTCCTCCTGAAATAGTGGCTTGGTATCCTGCATTTATATTTTTATATGCATTCTGCATTCCTTTGTATGCCCAATGCGCAGGGTAGTTAAAATTGTAAATTGGGTCTTCAAATTCATTAAAGGTCTGTGTAGCCAATACTTCTCCTGTGATGCCATCCCAGGCCAGATTTCTGGTTTCTACGGTGGAGCCCAGGTCATAGGCGATGGTAGACGATAGTATGCCAGCTCTATGGATAATTTTATTTACAACCACAGAACGATATCTTATCTTTTCCGAACTAAAAAAAGGCAATGGAACGAAAGCAGGAACCGGGATAGGACCAATAAAGAAATTGTCATTATTCAAATTGACTCCTGCGCCTTTTGTCTTATTTCGTGCCTCTCTCTGATCTACTACAATGCTATAGTCTGTCCCTATAACTCCTTGAGATATATTTCCATCACTTAAAATTAAAGGAACCTGATTTGCACTAGACCCATAAACTGATTTGTACTTATATTCAATCCCACTAATTTTAGTGCCTGTTTCATTGTACACTGCTTTTGATTTTTCTTTGCCATGCATATCATTCAGTTCTATAGCATATCCCTGTGATGTGGTCATATAATCCTGATTTTTGATTTTTAAAAACCTTAGAACAGGATTTGTTTTTTTAGGACAGGCATCCAAAGTAGTTTCAGTTACCTTAGTAGGATATTCCTTAGCTGTATGAAATTTATGGATGGAATGTCCTGTTGCTTTTTTAGTGACATTCTGGTATTTCAAATTTTGGATTCTGACTTCTGAATAGACTATATTTGGGCCAGGATAAAAAGATTCGCCTATTGGTCCATCATGATAAAGGTCATTGTCCGGTGCTAGTTTATTTGTCTGCTTATATGTTTTAGGAAGGCGAAAAGGATTATCTTCTGCCCCGATCAATGGTTCATAACTTGCCACACCTGAACTTATCTCAAAGGTATTTCCATTCATGGTCATATCCTTTGTCGTATAATAAAATTCCTGCCCGTATTCAGAATTCTGGTGCTGGTTTTGAGTCATTGTTGACCATTCGTCACTAATCACAATCTTTTTCACCCTATGTGTACCAGCCAATTTTTTCCAGAATGGATTATTCAGCCTAATCCAGGATTTCCCTTTTATAATACTTTTACCATAGTTTTTAATTTTCATTTTATTATTAATACCACCTTGGAAAATAGTAGAAAAATCCGAAAAAAGATTTTTGAATGATTGGCCAACGGAGATAAAATCATCTGCATTTTCTGAAATATTTCCACTCGGACTCCCATACACCAGATTTGGCAGATACAGCCTGGCAAATTGCCAAATTGTTTTTGAAACAGGATTGGTTTCGTAGTTTAATAGACCATTACAAATTCCATTTGACGAAACTTCCCGATCTTTTGTACACGCAGTCTTCAACTTAATATATCCTTTATCAATTCCCGAAGCCCCCAAATCCTTTAACGCTCCCCAATCCTCTATCTCAGCATAACCTTGCACAAACTCGTAATCACTCACATCATTCACTTTTGCAAAAACCTTAAAAAACAAGTCCCCGGACTGAAACATTTGTCTCACATAGTGATTAAAAACGTGCATTCTGGGATCCTCACCCGTGGGAATATTTTTTTCAAGGTTAAAAAACAAATAATTGTTGGGGGAAGAATCATACAAACTTAACTCTGATCCGGAACTCTGTATTTCGGTAGCCAAATTGGACGTTCCAATAATCTCAAATAACTGCATTGCTTCCTTATCCTGAACAAAACCATAATCGTCTGCCTCATACTCCACTTTAATCAATCCTCCTGATGGCAAAAAGATTTCTCTTAATGACCAGGCACTTGCAATATTATCAGCATATCCTTTTTCATCAAAAGCATCAGCATCAACCTGTTGGATAAAGGGAAAATCTGATGATGTCAATTTCGAATTATCCTGACAGGAGATAGATGAATTATCTAACGTTTTTGCATTTACATGCATAAAAGTTCCCCAACGATTGTAACCTTTAATATGGTAGTCGGGATTAATACCCTTGTTTACTGAACTTATTGTAAGGTCACCACTGTATTTAAATTGATAGGGAGAAAATTGGCTTTTGTCCGATTTACCATATTTAAAATACACCTTTTTGAGTGTTAATTTGCCCTTGTTTTCATTGACATCGATAGTAGATAAAATCTTTCCATTGATATCAAAGGTGTTAACAATTTCTGATGTACCAACATTGGTCGGGACATTTTTACATAGAGAATAATCATATGAAAAATGCACCGATTTAATTGGAGTCCTTTGTGCAGGTATGTTATTATCCTTATCTGGCAAAGAATACAGCACAATTTTGTCCAACTTCTTTAATGCCATATTTTGTGCTAAACCTCCAGCATATCCTGTTACACCATGACTATCCTTTCTGTCACTATAATGAAACGAAGCTATCTGTGTTTTACTTTCAATAGAATGCAACAACCACAATTCCTTTGTACCATATGTAAAGTTCGCTTTATTATCATCTGATTTTGAATTGAACCCAGGATTAAAATTTGCGTCCTGATATGGAATTCTCCATTTGTAATCATCATGAATTCTTGTATAATTAAATTTGGTGTAGGTACCTAAATCATCAGGAGTAGGACCGTCTCCTGTTTTATCAACATAATCTTCCGAAAGAATGGCAGTCAATAAATATGAATGTGCAAAGGCAGGCGTCTTTTCCTGATCTAAAAAATGGTCAAGTCCATGTTTATGGCTTGGCGTAATTTCGCCTGAATTTTGGGGTATGTATGGGAAAAGGCCGGAATTACAATCTCCATTGCCATCAACACTGTAACTAATTTCATATTGTTCTTTATTGTAAGCGGCAATACCATAGACATAACGAAGCCCATCAGGTCTGAGAGCTGTGATTTCTGAAATATGGTGCCCTTTTCTAAAAACGGTATCTCTGCCAAACGTACTGAAACTTTCACTATTTAAAATATAATTCTTTATTCTCTTTTCAATAGCAAATTTCTTTGCTTCATCGACAGTCAAATAAGAAATACTCTGATTTATCTTGGATCTATTCGTTCGCAAAATAGGACCAGAAATTGAGTTGGAATTCCCATTATTGCTTTTTAGTACGCGTTGTAATGTAACTTCAGATCCGCTTTTGTCTAATGAAAATTTAACGGCATTCCCCTGGCCGGTAGCAGTAAAAACATTTTCTTCATTTAGCAAATACGGACTGGCTTCGCCGGCTGCTTTAAAGTAATGGGATTCATATTCAGCGCCATTAGAAGAACTAAAAAAACCAACATTCAAGTCCAAAGTTGGATTATAATCATCCCATTTGCCCGTATATGAATTTACTATATTCGTGTGAATATCGCCGCCTAATCTAAAAGCATTTCCAGCCCCTACTTCTACACCCAAACTATTTCCGGAACTAAAGTTTTTGGTTTTTTTATCATGAACAACACCCACATCTCCTCTGAAAAGTTGGTAGCTACCTCCAATTCCCTGGCCACTTACTGAAAATAAATCATGTGTTAAAAAGGGAATTGGTAGATTTGGCTTTTCTTTTGTAAATGAACCATCTTTCTCTCTGTTGAAATCCAAAAGGCCATTCTTGTCTTTACCTTTATCCAAATAAGCTATCCCATAGGAAGGAGTAGAAAATAAATTGGAAGCAAGTTTTTGATTGGAATGATAACCTGTAAAAGAAGCACCGGCAAAGGCCCCCATGCCTTCAGCAGCAACTGATGCTTGAAATGTGAAACTATGGGTATTCATTGGGTACTCAATTTTCGGAATGTAAGAAATTGAAGAATTATTTAGCAAAGTTGCTGACCCACTAAAAAAAGAATGTGATGAATTTGTTCGTAATGACGCTTCATTTCCGTTTTCATCTTTACCTTTAATTGTTCCATACCCTTTTGTCGAAAGTCCAACATTGTAAGTAAGTGCCTTAAACCCAGCTCTACTATTTATATTTGTCCCTAAGCCATTTGAAATAAGTGTAGAAAAACCTTTAGTTTCAGCTATTTTTTTTGAATAGGAAACAGAAGGAGAAAAACCAATTCCTTCTTTTGAATCGGCGGTAAGTCCCATACTTGCATTTAATCCTGGCAAACATTTATCACCTCCTGAAAAAGCAGGGGTGATTCCAAATTCGAGACCAAACCCGTTATAATTATTATAGTTTAGTCCTAGACTGGGACTTAATGAAACCTGTTTCCCTGTATAGTTCTTAGTATTAATACCAAATAGCTCAAATTTTGCTGAATAACTAAAGCCCCAAGTAATATTATCCCTAATATTTACCTTTTTTTCAATTTTATCACCCTTAAAATCATCAGGTATTCCCCTGACTGACCGGTTGATCACACCAGGATTGATGTTCCATCCAAGACCAACCATACTCGCCTCCTGATCCATGGTAATACCGGCATTATAGATCAGGTTGATGGGGTACCCGCCTACTTCCAACAGCGGAATATTATAGGAAAAGTCGCCCGTAGCGGGGTCCACCATATCCGTCACTTCAATGGGTTTAAATGATTCTACTTCCGGTTGAGATGGACCTCCGGTCAATGCAAAAACCTGCTGAGGAATCAGGTTTAACACCATGACCATTAATAATCCATATGCATATATTTTTCTCCTTTTCATCTATTTACCGCCATGTTTTCAAATTTTACAATCTCACTTTCCCGAAAATTAAAATTCAGCTTACCATCTGATAAATGTTCCCTAATGGTAACCAGGATATCTGAAGAAGTTACACGGGGAAAACCAAATAGAATTGTTTCCTTTTCTTTGAAGTGACTTGCTTCATGGTGATAATATGAGGGAATGCTATCCTGATTGACAGATAATTTTTCCTGAAATTCAGTCAAATAATACATGCTGGTAGATGGCCTTTTGAGCCGATTCGGATATTTATCTTGAATTTGCAGCAGAAAATGGTAAGTTCCAGCAAACTCTTTTGAAAGTTGATCAAAATTTGCTGCAGGTACTGGAGCTCCTTTTAGAGCCATTAATGGGGTTGGGAGCAATTTAAGCGTATAATCAAAACTATCCGTTTCCATTTTTTGAACCAATCCACTTTTATTTAACAAATTCACGTAAGTAGCCCGATCCACATTGGATTTACATGCCATCACAAAAATTAGATAAATAAATATTCCTACCCTCATTGCTTTCTTTTAAATCTTAAATATTGTTTGGTTTTGGTATTGGAAACTACCAGAATATAGGGTTGATCAAATAATATATTTGCAGGTAATTCAGCTACATATTTGTTGTCCCCATAAAATTCATCTGTAGGCAGATCAGGCAAATCATTGGGTGTAACTTCATTGTATACCATTATGTTAGCAGACTCCAATTCCATTTTTTGATTATAAATAGCAAATTCTAGATTTGCCTTTTCTTTATAGGGAAACGTACAGGTAAATCTGATCAAATCTCCTTTGACTGTGACATAATTTCCACTATTTTCTATACTGGTTTTGTAATAAACCGGATTTACAAATGACTGGTTGTTGGGCTGTTCTCTGACACGCTCTTCTTCCAGACAAGGCGTACTGTATTCCCATAATTCCGATTCCTGCAAAAAATCAGGTGCTTTCCTGAAAGGATTTCCGAAACCACCCTCGAGTTCATAAGTTACCCGCCAGGCATACTTTCTACAGGGAAGCATAGGCCTGGCACTGACAGGATACTGCATGATATTTGACCTAAGACCAGTCTTTTCGTAGAAAATGGGATTGGCTCTGAAAGCATGATAAGGGGTTTGATTAGCCAAAACTTCAACAATTTGAATTCTGTACATTGCCTTCGAATTGAAGGGTGTCACTGCTGTCCATGTAAATAAAGGTAGGTCAACCCTGATTTCTTCTCCTTCAAAAGGAGAGAGAAGCAGTAACTGACTGAGCATTTCCTTGTCTCTTGTGTAACATGTTTGAGTGAAATATTCACCTTGTGGCCCGGAAGAACCTGCGGGATATAAAGAGAGACATACATCATACTGCCCGGGTGGCAGACACTTGGTTCGAGATAATAAATCTTCTATTTCCTTATTGTAAAAAGTTATCTTCCGGTTTTTATAAATTGACTCATAAGAGGCATTGTCCACGATGGTCACTCCTGGTTTAAAATCTATAGACGGGTTACCGGTAATAATGCCATCAGCCAACTTAGAAGTTACTCCCCCCGGACTGGTATATTCTACTTCAACGAGGAGTTGGGTCTTAAATGCTTCCTCGGTAAAATTGGTGACTGTTCCAGTGTAAAGTTTATAAAATTCAGTACACTCAAATGGGGCAAAAACAGGAGGTTGTATTATTATATTTTGAGCATGCCCTATCGAGGCATAAAATATATAGATCACTAAGATGTTAAACCTACATTTCATAAATGGCTATTGTTTTATAAATGATAGGTTTTTGGTACTTCCATCGTGAAGGGTTAATGAAAGCCAATAAATTCCTGGTGAAAGAAATGAAACATCGATGATTTGGGAAGACATATCTTTAATAACAAACACGGATCTTCCCGTTATATCATGGATAATACCCTTTTCAACCTTTGCTTCAGAATGAAGATAAAATTCATTATACACTGGATTGGGGGCCAAACTAATTTTCTGAAAAAGGTTGTGGACAGTCCCTGAAACAATATTACAATCTTCATTTACACTTATCGTTTTACATATTTCACCTATGAAACACTTTCGATCCTTATCCTCCGTTATTCGAACACAAATATCATAGGTGCCAGGTTGAAAATATTCGTGGATAAACTCGAGAGAATCCGGGAATAGGCCATTGGTAATGGTACCATCATCCCACCTTAGTTGAGTGATATACTGGCAATCTTTTAGTTTAGGTGGAAATAATTGAACCAGACATACCCCGGTACTCGTAGTTACAGGTAGGATATTCAATGATTTTTGCAACAGTGCATTAAACTGATTCTGATCTTTACAACAGCTTTCACATCCATTTACGGTAATGTAAAAAGAATCTGTCGAGCTATTTCCAGCCAAATCTGTAGCCGTGCAAATTACCGTATGGGTCCCACACTTAAAAAAACTACCTGAAGGAATATTGCAAACCTGGGTAACACCTGGACAATTGTCAAAAATATTTGGCGCATAGTCAACATAGGCTCCCTCCAAATCACCAGCATCTGCAATCAAATCCTGAACCACGATTTCCGGCGGTATAGTATCTTTAATGAGAATTGGATAATTACAGCTTCTTTCATTACCCGCTTCGTCTCTTATTTTAAAGGCAAACAATTTTTCTTTTCCTATGTCTTTGCATTCAAAATTTAATTTTGTGTTCTCAAAAACTACCTTTCCGCAATTGTCAAAAAAAGATTGTGCAAGTTCCGATGTTTCAATAAAAGCCGATCCTGATTGATTTAAATATCTTTCGATCAATTGGGTATTACATACAGGGCTTATCGTATCTTTTACCTCCACTGTAACGACGCAACTGTCAGTCAATCCTGAAAGGGTGGTGGCATAAAATATAAGTTGGGTCGTACCTTGAGGATATGGATCATCAAAACTTTTCAGGTCGCTTCTTTTGAATGAAAAAGTGAATGGATCCTTTTCAGTGCATGGGTCAATAGCTGTGACATCGATGTCCAATTCCGCAGTACACCCATAAAATAAAAATTGACCTGGGCAATTATTGAAAACAGGTTTTTGAGGTGGCATCACCTTCACTTTTTTACAGACGGTTTTACGACAATAATTGGACACCACTGTCAGGCAGATTTCATACTCCTCTTTGTTTCCCAAAAACACATAGGTTGGATTAGGAAGGCTCGATGAAAAGTTAAAATCTTTTCCTTCCCATAAAAACTCTAAGTTTTCATTATTGGGGTAATACTTAACCACTGATGTAAATTTTACTGAATTGCAATTCGTAACGACATAAGTAAAATCTAAATCGCATAATTTTTCCAGGCAAGTCGTATCAAGATGACTACTGTCCGAACATATAAAATTGGACAGCTTTTTGTTAAGTGCAAAGTTGGTGATTTGGCCGGCGTTATTTCTGGTTGAAAAATCTTCCAGTAACTTAATGGAAGTATTATCACCTTCAGGAGTACCCTGCTCCATGCTGTAATAGGTAATTAACCCTTTTTCATTGCCATCCAAACGACATTGATAAAAGGTTCTGATTTCGAGAGCAGTCCTTTTGTGGTCCCATATCCTGAATTCATCAACTGATCCTTTCCAATTGAGCCCCTCCTGATTAAACTTTGACCCTAGTCTGAAAAATTCTGAAAATGGGAATTGATTCGCTCCAAGGGATGCTAGCAAGACCCCATCAAACCAAATGTCACCGCCGGTTTGGTTATCATATCCAATCGCCAGGTGATGCCATTTTTGATCATTTACAAATTTTACAGGCAGGTTTTGTACAAAATGATTTCCGGAAACATTAAGTGGCTGATAGATAAGCGCAAGCTTACCCCCGCACTCACCTACTCCGAACAATTCACCCACCCAGGAAAATAGCCATTTAAAATTTTTTAGATCACTTGTAGTGCATAAGTTTAGCCCACTATTTTCCGATTTAAACCACACCTCTACGGTAAATGCCTTATTCCCTATTAAAGGTGAATTGCTCGCTGTAAAGTCATTTTGGCCATCAAAATTAAGTACCCTGTTACATGGCAGAGTGTCTATCAGATATGGAAAGACAACCGCTTCCTGATAGGCGGTAGCACATGTTTCAAAACATAAACCATCGTATTTTGAATTTGCTAAAACACCGAATTGATGAAGTAAAAAAATAAAAATACATAGCTTTTGATTCAAGTTATTTTTCATATAAGAGTTGGCTTATTTCGTTGTTTTGCTAATTATTATTGTTTTGATTTATTAAGTATTTTATTTATTATAACTTTTATTTTTAATCTAATATAAAATAAATATTAATTATAAAGAAAAAAATTAGTTTTTTATTTTATTTTTTAGATTGATATATTCATTCAATTTGCAGCGCATTTTAATTGAAATTGGATATAGTTGTGTGTTGTCGAAATATACATAAACCGTTCATTACGCTTGCCCGGCACCCTGCTGATTAATTACCTGTCAGAATCGCTTCTGACTACATTGAGCCCAATAATACTACCCCCGTTTTTAAGTATTTCATCACCGTTGGGATTCCTCACTTTTAGTTCATTATCTAAATCACTACCTGTATGTATCACATAAAATAACATGTTCCCGCAACAATCAAAGCCTGCGTTGGTAGGTCCGTGGGCTACATTCAGGGGTCCTCCTGAAATCTGACTACTGGATGGATTAGATGGATCACTTAACCAACTCACCACTTCTGACTTTACCGGGCTTGTTACATCATAATTATAGGGATTGGTGGCCAGTGGCCAAACTGGGGATTGGGACCATACAGTCCCAAAATAAAGAACGCAGCATACCCACGTAGTGGCAATAATAATTGTGCTTTTCATTTCGATCTTGATTTATTTGGTAAATATAAATTTCATTTATTGTTGACTCTATATCAGTTTCCCTGTTATATATTTCAGTTTCCCTAATAGTATTTTAGAAGCCCGGAATGAAAAACTACACCCCCAGCATGCCCACCAACTCCTCCTTCCTCGCCTTCGCTACCGGCACCTTGCTGCCATCACTCAGGACCAGAAGACCTCCATCCTCTTTGCGGTAGGCAAGCACCGTGTTGATGTTGATGACATGGGAAATGTGGCAGCGGAAAAACAGGTCGTTGGGCAACAATTGTTCTATTTCGCGCAGGGGTTTGCTCACGGTGATGTGCCGGCCATTGAGCAGATAGACTGTGCAATAGGCGCGGTCGGCTTCTATGCGAACGAGTTCGTTGATGCGTATCACTTCAAATCCTTCGCTGGTAGGGATCATGATGGAATTGCTCTTCCTGGTTTGGTGGAGATGCAGTACAGAATCTACCCTGCCGGAAAGGTTTTGGCTTTGTTCACTTTTTCTGATTTTATCAATGGCCTTAAGCAGGCGCACCGCATCATACGGGGCGGCCACCAGGGCATCTACATCAAGATCTAAAACATCTTGTAAAAAAATGGGGTTGGCCAGGGCTGCAATGACCTTAATACCCCGGTGTACAGCCTTCACCAATTGATTCAAATCATCGGAGGTCGCTACTTCCACGATGACCAGTTCGGTGGTCAACCAATCTTCGGGCGACGGATTGCGTTTTTGAATGGCCCTTACGCCATGTCCGTTTGAATTCAACATTTTGGCCAGTAAATCCAGGGAGGAAGGCCTGGATTCGATGATCAATGTCTTAATGGATGCTGCCATGGTTTGGTTTTTTTTCTTGTTCTATAGCGGAACCTGGATCTAAGACTTACTTATTCGTTGTCTTTTTTCCAAAATTCAAGACAAAGTTGTGGGGTCAAAAGCATAATTTTTTGAGATTTTTGGCCATATTTCCTAATTATAATAAATGTGTGTTTATATTTATATCATTGTTTTACAATTATTTGTATTTATTTTTTATGCTATCTATCCTAATATATTATTAAAATTATCTTTAATTCAACCATAATTGGGCTTTATGAAGGATTCAAAACTGGTGTCTGTCTTATTCACATTTAACAAGGAGGATTGGGCTTCTTTTCAAAGATATTTGGGGTCTTATACCGCCGAAACTTCCGATCTCTTTAAGGTCTTGGCTTTTTTAAAATCTTCCAAAGACAAATTCACCAGCCTGCCAGAAGTGGATGTAGTGATAGAAAAATCATTTCCCCACCTCACTGTAAAAGTCCTGCAAAATCACATGTCGGTTTTACTGCAACACCTGGAAAAATGGTTGTCCATCCAGGAGATGCAGCGGACAAAGTTTGACGAAGACCTTTACCTGCTCAACGCCTATAACCGGAGGAGTTTATACAAATTGGCTGACCAGACACAAGCTCGTCTGGAGAAAAAAATAGAAGAACACACCGCATTTGATTTCGAAACTGAAAAGTGTAAATCCCAAATGCTCTACCTTCAATATTTTAGCAACAATCCGGTGAAAAATAGAGTGGGAATCTCCATGCTGCAGCAGATGGTTCAATCTTTTCTTTATTCATACAAAGAATATTGTTTGTTTTATTTGATTGAGTTGCAAAACTGGGGTGAAATTAATAAATATGACTACAGCGAAACGATCCGCACCGTTGAACAAAGCCTTGTGGGCATTCCAGATTCACCACTTGCCGTAGAGTTGGACCTGTTATGGAAAGTCCATAAAAACAGTGATGTTTCTGCATTAAATACCATTACTGAAAATTTACTGGCACACAAGTATCTGCCGGGGGTTTTTGCCCATATTATACTTACTGAATATGCCATATTGAGAAATAACATCCTAAGCAACATGGGTTATGACATCAATAGATTCAACATGGCCGCCTTGTACGAATATGCCCTGGACACTGGCGTGCTTATGGAAAATGGGAAAGTAAGCCTTATAAGAATAACAAACGTCGTAGCAGCCGTGGCCTGGTATAAACCTTATGAATGGGTAGAGGCCTTTATTCTCCGCTGGATAGATAATGTCTTAACCACAAATAAAGAAGGAAGTAAAAACCTTTTGTTAGCGCTCAATTGCCTTTACCATGAAAAATACGATCAAATGCTGGTATTCACCAATGGCGCCAACTATGGCTCCCCGGACCAAAAACTCCGGGCCATGGGCCTGCACATCATTGCACTTTTTATGCATAGAAAAGAAGATTATGAAACCTTTAAACACCAACTCCGGAATATGCAACTTCTCTTAAAAAGAAATAAAGCTTCCCTGGCAATTAAACAGTTTCACGCCAATTATAACCTTCTGGATTTTTTAAAGCGTCTGGACCAGGATGACCGCAAAACAAGTCAGCTTGACTTAAGTAAATATCCGTATTTGATGTATCGTACCTGGTGTGAAAAACAACTTGCCAAAACAAAAGGAGACCACCAACAGCGGTAGCCTCCTTCGAGATTCATCATTAACCGGTATTTTTCATAACTGGATGTCTAGTCTATAATCCATTGCTATCTTCACCCACTACAGCTGTGGCGTTTAAACTTATGTTACCCTGACTGATGTGTACCTGAATGCCATCTTCTTCATCCCCCGTAAGGGTTAAAGTATGCCTGTCGTCATAAATGGTTTGCCCAAGGCCCGGGTCTATTACCACCTTCATCTGGTTCTGTGCTTCATAAATGGTGGCCGCAGTAGCATAATAACTTTGTTCGTAGGGCTTTCCCGGATCTGCCGTCAGCAAAAATTCATTGCCATCTATATGTTCCGCAAAAACCTTATCGGCATTAAGGGATACGGTATTGCGGTTTGTGAGCGTAATGGTAATGGCGAGGTTATTGTCGGACCTGTCAGATGCCGCCAAATCCGGGTCCTTGGCAGATAAAATAAATACATCATCACTGCATCCTGTCATCGTAAAAAAACACACAGCCAATGCTGCATAATAAAATGTCTTCATCGTTTTAAATTTTGAATTGTTGAAATAATATGGTGCTCATCCATGCCTTGCCACATAGCAATGCATGGTCATTTCAGGCCGGGGCACAAAGTCCTCAACCCGAAGTTTATCGACCTGGAGTTCCGGAACCGGTGTCAACAATTACCTATGATTTGGGCAGGGTAAATCGTTACCCCTGCCATAGGATTTTTTTCAATGCGGCTGCGCCTTTGGCCAATGCGCCTGCGGCTTAGGACAATTCGGCTGCGCCTTAGGACAATACGGCGGTACCTTAGGCCAATACGGCTTCGCCTTAAGACAATGCGCCTGCGGCTTAGGATAACTGAGTGATTTCGGCAAAGCCGAAAAAATTGATCCCTATGAGCCGTAGGTTTGTAGGGATCAATTTAACGAAGGCAGACGCGCTTACCGCGAGGCAACGACTGATGCTTTTCAGAGTACAAGGAAAATTTTTTAAGAGATCTATTTGAACTGAATTTTGTGTCGTATTTGTGGGGTAAAAAAAAGGAGTGCAAAATGAATTGCACCCCTGCTAAATACTTCGTTAGAACTTTATCTTTTCAGAAACCTAGTTTGCGATTCTACCTGACAAAACTTTTCGTCTCCTTATATCTGTGGTTGATTACCGTGATATAATACATGCCCGCACCCGCACCGTATAGATCGATGTCGTAGTAATTCAATCCTTCTTTGGTCGCATATTGTCCTGACATCACGATCTTTCCTGTAACATCTGAAATGGTAATTTGTACGCCATCTTCATTGTTGGTAATAAATTCCAGAGACAAATTATCCGCGTAAATTTGCACGCCATTGATCTTGTCTCCAAACAAATCTTTCCGCAGCACATCTACTATCGTTGAATATTCGAAATGCCCGTCATAATCCACACTCTTTAATCTGTAATATCCCAGAGCCAAAGGATGGTGATCAACCATACGATATATGTTTTGTTCCTGGGTGGTTCCTGCCCCACGCAATCTTCCAATTTCATTCCAATCCTCTATGCCGTTGGCAGACCGCTCCACAATTTGAGTTTCATTGTTTACTTCCGACAATGTCTCCCACTCGACCACATTATCGGGACCTTTTTTACTTACCTCAAAGCGACTTATTTGGATCGGAAGTGGAACTCCCAATGGACAGGCTGTAAGCGTAATAATGCCACCTGTAATTTGAGCGCCAACCGGTGCTGTGGTGTAACTAAGGAAAGGCTGCACCGCAACACATCCGCTTGGGTTCGCACTAAAGTTTATTCCTGCATTCTGCAAGGCCAGTGGAGAACCACCCGCATGTGGTCCGCAAGGCCCCGGAAAAGAACCTCCTGAAATCATATAAATATACACGTTGGTATCAATGTCCAAAAACACCTCATTGCACCATGTATCACCGATGGTATTATAGGTATAGTTACTCCATTGTAAGCCGACAATATTTCCGCCGGGGGGTAGTCCACAAATCAAATTCATCGTGTTTCCGGAATTGCCAAAAGCACCGGCAGCCATATACCCGGTAACGTCAAAACTCAGCACAGTCGGAGGGCTGCCGGCACAGGTTTGTGAAAATATATTTGTGTTTATAAGCCAAAAAAAAAGGACTGGTATTATTTTGTAAATGTGCTTTCCCATCTCATATAAGTTTTAGTTGCGGCTAAAGCTACATTTTCAGGTTCAATCCAAATCATCCAATTGCCCGGCTGTGGCTTTGGGTTTCCCGAAGTGGAGAAAATGGGCAATGCGCCAAGTTCAATACGCCTGCGGCTTAGGGCAATGCGGCTTCGCCTTAGGCCAATGCGCCTGCGGCTTAGGACAATACGGCTGCGCCTTAAGACAATTTGCTATGTATTAAGCCAATTCGATTTTTGGGAGATTTCAGTATTAAGGAGACAATCAAGGGCCGAAAAATTCATAATTCCTAAATCCTAACTCTTAATTCAAGAGCGGCTATGCCTTAGGCCAATTTAATGTTCAGGGAAATTTTAGTTTTAAGGAGGCAATTTAGGACCTATCAATTCCTAAATCCTAACTCTTAATTCCTAATTCAATAAAGGATTAAGAAATTTTTAAGAGATCAATTTGAACTGATTATTGGGTCATATTTGTTGGGTAACAAAAACCTGACTCGATGAAAAACCAATATTTATTTCGCTCAACTTCCATTTATAAAAAAGCCTTTCAGCAGGCCATGGAGATATTTGAGGTATCCATGTCTTTTCCAAAGGAAGAAAAATTTGGACTCACCTCACAGATCCGTAGAAGTTCCAGAAGTGTGTGCGCCAATTATGCAGAAGGTCATCGCAAAAGGAGATACCCCGCCCACTTAATAGCAAAACTTTCTGATTGCGATATGGAAAACAGCGAAACCCTCATTTGGCTCGATTTTGCTTTTGCCTGCAATTTCATCACCAAAGACCAATACCAAAAACTTTGTCTCCAAAACGAAGAAGTTGGCAGGCTGATAGGCCACGCCCTTAAAAACCCAGAGCAATACTGAGGATAAATTATCCATTCATTTAAAATTGATATCCCCATCGTAAAAGTTACCAAAAGTTTAAAGCAGCATTGCACATTGCAATAAGGCGCAGCCGTATTGCTTTAAGCGTAGCGTATTGCAATAAGGCGCAGCCGTATTGCTCTAAGCGTAGCGTATTGCTCTAAGCGTAGCGTATTGCTCTAAGCGTAGCGTATTGCTCTAAGCGTAGCGTATTGCTCTAAGCGTAGCGTATTGCTCTAAGCGTAGCGTATTGCTCTAAGCGTAGCGTATTGCTCTAAGCGTAGCGTATTGCTCTAAGCGTAGCGTATTGCTCTAAGCGTAGCGTATTGCTCTAAAGCGTAGCGTATTGCTCTAAAGCGTAGCGTATTGCTCTAAAGCGTAGCGTATTGCCCTAAGGCGCAGCCGTATTGCCTAAAACTCCTCCTCCCCCTTCACCCTAATCACCTCTCCCGTAACAGGATGCAAAAACTCCAGGGCTAGGGCTTGCAAATACAGGCGGTCGGCCCGGTTGCCATACAGATCGTCTCCTTTGATGGGTGTGTTGAGTCCCAGGGGGTGGGCGGCGTGAACCCTCAGCTGGTGGGTTCTGCCGGTTATGGGGTAAAAATAAACTCGCGTTTCTTTATTTGTTTTTGAAATTACTTTCCACTGCGTTTTTGCGGGCTTGCCGTGTTCAAAACAAACCAGTTGCCGGGGGCGATCGTCGAGGTCAACCCGCAGGGGCAGGTCTATCAGTCCGCTGTCGCTTTCGAGGACGCCTTCCAATATGGCCACATATCTTTTTTTGACCTTGCGGTCGGTAAATTGTTTTTGCAAATTCTGGTACACTTCCATGGATAGCGCGATGATCATCAGCCCGGAGGTTGACATGTCTAGTCGATGTACGATGAGCGGACCGGTCGCTTGTGGATATCGTTTGCGCATACAGTGGTACACCGATGACACATCGTCTTTGCCCGGCACGGACAAAACACCGGCGGGTTTATGAATTATTGCCAGGTATTCATCTTCATAAAGTGTGGCGATCTCATCCTCTGCTGCCGGTTTAAGTTGCATTGGATTTTCATCAAGCGGCAAACCTTTCAACATGTGTCCCAGGATGGGTCCGCATTTGCCGTGGCAGGCGGGATAGACATGACCGTGTTTTCGTATTTCGGAAGAAGGGGATTTTCCCCACCAAAACTCAGCAAGGGCAATGGGGCGATACTTATGTTTAAAAGCAAACTGGAGTAACTTGGGTGCAGCACATTCGCCGGCGCCGGAAGGAGGAAATAATTCGTCGGATGTATTGAAAATTTCGGCCAGACTTTTGATCTCTCCAAGATAATTGAGAAACACATATTGATCGAACAACCTTTTTTGCAAGTTGGCAGACCGGCGCTTTCGTTCTTCTTTCAATTCATCTATAACTTTTTGATGAACCTCCACGCCCTGCCGGCTTTCCTCCAGTCGGTTTCGCCAATGCCTGGATGCATCTTTCCATTCAAAGTGATGGATGGCACTTTCTGTATTCAGTGATTCGATCACTTTGGATGCATCCTCTGCTGTTAAGGTTTGTTCTGCCTTTGTTCTCAAAGCCTTTCTGTGTTCTTTGGCCCTTTTATGTCTGCTTTTCAGGTCCGTAAGAAATACTTCTGCTTCCGCCTTGTCGCGCTCATACGTTGACAGAACCGAAAGAAATTTTTCCTCGTTTTCCAGGGAAACGATGCGGCGATTGATGTCATTGATTTCTTCTTCTCCCCTTCGATAAAAACCGTTCTCATCCAACATATCAAATACCGGAGGAACAAACCGGTCGTGACGATTGCTCCCTCCCACCTTTCCGGAATAGGCCGAGATATAACCAAGTTCCCCTACTCCGTTTTCCACTACTAAAACGCCAAACATCTTGCCCAGGCCTTCTGGTGATGTTTCATGGCCAAAATCGTGGTTTAAATCGACTTCTTCATTTAATAAATAGTGCTGCAGATCCTGTGCCGCAGCGAACGCGATTGGATGTGGTTCGTAACTAAAGGGAAAGGTGAAACGATCCGGTAATGAGACGAAGTCTTTTGATATGTTAAGTTTAATAAACAAACGATTACAAAATCATTGGTGGAGGATAGTCAGGCAGTTTTAAAAGGAATTGGTTTGAAATGAATTAACGCAAATAGCAAAATTACAAATATTGGCTTATTAACATTAAGCAATGATTTTGTCATGATGGACATTTCATTCAGCAACACGAACCCACCGTATCCGTTTATCCCCTTCTCACTTATCATATATTTGTTTAAGGTGTCTGTTTGTTAAAACAAAAACAATAATATTTGGTGTTTACTGTCTTTTTGTTCTTAAATTTTTTTGTTTTGATTAATTATTAGGTGTAGCTTTGCCATTTTAATCAAAACAAGTAAAAATATATGGGACAAACTTTGATGTATATCATCCCTTTAATGGGCGTAGTGGGCTTACTGTACACTTTTTGGAAATCAGCGTGGGTTTCTGCCCAGGATCCGGGTACAGAACGCATGCAAAAAATAGGCAAAGCCATCGCCGATGGCGCCATGGCTTTCCTTAGAGCTGAATATAAAGTACTGGCCATTTTTGTATTCGCGGTTTCCCTGCTCCTCGGCTGGAGTGGCATGGGTCAGGCCAATTCTTCGGGCATGATCGCCGTTTCCTTTATTGTGGGTGCTCTATGCTCCGCACTTGCCGGTTATATAGGCATGAAGGTGGCAACCAAAGCCAACTATAGAACCACCAACGCAGCTCGCACCGGACTGAGCAAGGCACTTGAGATCGCTTTTGCGGGCGGCAGTGTCATGGGCCTGGGTGTGGTAGGCCTGGGTGTGGTAGGCTTAAGTGTACTCTTCCTCGCTTACCAGTCTATGGGCTGGGATATTTTAAAAGTAATCAACGTCATTACCGGCTTTTCCTTTGGTGCATCTTCCATCGCGCTTTTTGCACGGGTTGGTGGTGGTATCTATACCAAGGCAGCCGATGTAGGTGCCGACCTGGTAGGCAAAGTAGAAGCAGGTATCCCGGAAGACCATCCGCTCAACCCTGCCACCATTGCTGACAACGTGGGTGACAACGTAGGTGACGTAGCCGGCATGGGTGCCGACCTTTTTGAATCCTATGTAGGTGCCATTGTGGGTACCATGGTCTTAGGTGCTACTTTCATCAATATAGCCGGCTTTGAAAACACCAATGAGTTTGGTGGCCTCAATGCCGTTTTACTGCCCTTATTGCTTTCAGGTGTAGGCATACTTACCTCTATCCTGGGCACCTTCTTCGTAAGGGTTAAAGAAGGGGGAAACCCACAGACAGCCCTCAATACGGGTGAATTTCTGTCGTCCGGCGTCATGCTCGTGGCTACCTGGTTCATCGTAAAGTGGATGTTGCCAGATACCTGGACCCTTGCCAATGGCAGCACTTACACTGACTCCGGTGTGTTTTGGGCTGTAATCTTTGGCCTTGTTGCTGGCCTGGCCATTGGATACATCACTGAATATTATACAGGTACCGGCACCAAACCAGTTAAGTCCATCACCAACCAATCGCTTACGGGTTCAGCCACCAACATCATCGCCGGCCTGGGAGTAGGCATGCAGTCAACTGCACTGCCCATCATTGTCCTGGCCATTGCCATCATTGGTGCCCACCATTTTGCCGGTCTTTATGGTATAGCCATCGCTGCAGTAGGTATGCTTTCCAATACCGGCATTCAACTCGCCGTTGATGCCTACGGTCCTATTGCTGACAATGCCGGTGGTATTGCTGAAATGGCCAACCTGCCAAAAGAAGTAAGAAAAAGAACCGACAAACTCGATGCCGTTGGAAATACTACGGCAGCCATAGGCAAGGGTTTCGCCATTGGTTCAGCAGCACTCACGGCACTGGCCTTGTTTGCGGCATTTATGGAAACAGCCAAAATTACCTCCATCGATGTATCCAAGCCGTTGGTTATGTCCGGACTGCTTATTGGGGGTATGCTTCCTTTCCTCTTTTCTTCACTCGCCATGGGCGCAGTAGGTAGAGCGGCTATGGATATGATCAAAGAGGTCCGTCGCCAATTTAGCGACATTCCGGAACTCAAGGCTGCCCTCGAAGTCATGAAACGAAACGACGGCAAAGAATACGAAAGCTGGTCAGTCGATGATCAAACCACCTTTGACGCCGCCGATGGTAAAGCCGAATACAGCAAGTGCGTGGAAATTTCTACCAAGGCATCCTTAAGAGAAATGATCTTGCCGGGCATGATGGCCGTACTTGCACCCGTACTCATTGGCTTCGGTGGGGGTAAAGAAATGTTGGGCGGTCTGCTTGCAGGCGTAACCGTCACCGGCGTGCTTATGGCCATCTTCCAATCCAATGCCGGCGGTGCATGGGACAATGCCAAAAAAATGTTTGAAGAAGGCGTTGAAATTCAGGGTAAGATGTATTATAAAGGTTCCGATCCGCACAAAGCAGCCGTTGTGGGCGACACCGTGGGCGATCCCTTTAAAGACACCTCGGGTCCGGCCCTCAACATCCTGTTGAAACTAATCTCCGTCGTAGCCCTCGTACTGGCACCGTTCCTTTAATTAATTGACATACAGTGTGAATTTCTAGTCATTTCACCTAATCTATAAAAGAGCTTAAGTCTTCGCGACTTAAGCTCTTTTTTTATACTATTTTTATGTTCAATTCTATAAATAGTAAATAATTGTTTACTTTTGTGTTCTTATGAAATGTTCGGAATTTCTTAGGCTGCTCAAAAAAGATGGTTGGTTTGCGGTGAGCCAAAATGGTTCACACTTGAAAATGAAACACCCTACAAAAGAAGGCTTAATTATCTTCCCAAATCATGGAAGTGCTGAATTAGGTAAGGGCCTTGAATTCAAACTTAGAAAAGATGCTCAAATCCGCTAAAAAATGAAGTCATTCAATTTTATCATAGAAAAAACAAAAACAGGTTATTCTGCCTATTGTGAATCGGCTCCCGTTTTCACGTCTGGCAGAACCATCCATGACCTGCAAAATAATGCACTGGAGGCCATAAATCTATTTTTATCAGAATCCGGAAAATCAGTGGGCACGAACAAACTAAGCTTTGAATTTGATTTCAGACAGTTTTTTGATTTCTATAAGGTCATCAATTCAAAACACCTGGCTTCAAGAATTGGCATGAATGAATCGCTGCTTTCTCAATATGTCACCGGAAAGAAGAAACCATCAAAGAAACAGGTGAGCAGACTGGTGGCGGGCTTACACGAAATTGGAAAAGAACTCATGGAGCTGACCCTGGTTTAATGCCCTTAGAAAGTACTTAAATTTTTCTTCTATTAAAGCATTATCGCAGCCGGGGTGCTGCCTCCGTTGCGAATAATGATGGTCATCCCCTTAATCCTGGTATCTAAAATAAAAAGAGCCTGAATCTATCGATGCAGGCTCTTATATTTTAAGCACCTTAAAGAATCCTTTATTTGATTGCTTTGATCTTTTCTTCCAGTTCAAACTCGTCTCCGGCATTATACCCACTGTGGGTGTAAACAATGTTGCCTTCACCGTCCAGCAAAAAAGTCTCCGGTACGGTTTGGAAACCCAGGGCTTGCTGCAATTCCTGGTTGGTGTCTGCCAGCACCGTAAATGGCCATGCTTTTGAAGAAACAATGCCCGGTACTTTTGCCAAACCCCTGCTGTCGTCAATGGTGATGGCCAGTAATTCCACCCCATAATTTGCCTGCCACTCCGGAAAGATCTCCGTCATGGCATCCAGTTCACGCTTGCAGGGTGAACACCACGATGCCCAGAAACTCACGATCACCGGCTTCCCTTTGCCAATGTAGTCCTGCACATTGACCGTTTTGCCATCCAGGGTCTTCAGGGATGCTGCGGGGAACTTTTTGTCTGTAGTAAATGCCGTGAGCACCACAAAAGAGAGCAAAGCTATAAGCTGTGTTTTCATTATTTTTTTTTGTTATTTAATGGATAACGAAATTAAGACGATTATTATGATCGGGGGTTACTTTGGCACCGTTTTTTAAAGTTTTTTTAAGTATTTGTCCTTCTATCCCTATTAATTTACTTTTGGTGCTTGCTTCTAAAGCCTTTTCAAGGTATTTTTTTACATTTACGGCATAATTCAATTACCAACCATGCTGCGCCACCTCTTTTTACTTTTTCTCCTTATCAGTACCTCCCAACTGTTTAGTCAGCAAGGTGCCACCATCAGCGGGGCCCTTCAAATCAACGCCAACGTTTTCCTCCGCGATTCTGCCATCAATGCCTACCTCCAGCCCCAATACCAACATCAGTTTTTTGGGGGTGAAAGCTGGTTAAACCTCAACTACAGCTACCAGGGCTTTACCGCCGGGATACGATACGACATGTTCCTCAATTCCAACCTGCGCGACCCCAACGCTTCTTATACCGACCGCGGCGTCGGACGATGGTTTGTAAAAAAAACTTTTGACAAACTCACCGCAGAAGTGGGTTACCTCTACGATCAGGTGGGCAGTGGCATCATCTACCGGGCATACGAACAGCGGCCCCTCTTTATCGACAATGCCTTGCTGGGAGCGAGTTTAAAATATAAATTCAATGACCGTTTTTCACTGAAAGCTTTTGGCGGTCAGCAAAAAAATGCCTTTGACATTTACTCAGGCAGCATAAAGGGCCTGGTAGCCGACGGCTTCTTTAGCCTTGGCAATGAAGAAAATCCAATCAACATCATTCCCGGCATCGGCTTCATCAACAAAACGCTGTCCGAAGAGACCATGGAAAAAATCGTAAACGGCGTAAAAACTTACCTGGACGAAGACCGTTTCAATCCGGTGTACAACAGTTATGCCACCACCATTTACAACACCGTCAACTACAAGGGCTTTAACTGGTACGCTGAAGCCGCCCTTAAATCAGACGATGTGTTTTACAATGCCCGTGCCGAAAAACAGGAGTTCAACAGCGAGCCTACCTTTGGAAAGTTAGAATTCAAGTCCGGTTCTGTGCTGTACACCAGCCTGAGTTATGCAGAAGGCAAGCTCGGCATCACCCTTGAAACCAAACGAACCAAAAATTTCAATTTCAGGATCGACCCCAACCTGAGGTTGCTCAGGGGCTTTATCAGCTTTATCCCGCCCATGAACCGGCAAAACACCTACAGAATGACTGCGCGGTACAGTCCCGCCACCCAGGACATCAGCGAACAGGCTTCCCAGGTGGATGTGCGCTACAAGTTCAACAACAAGTGGAACATTCTGGTCAACTTTTCACACATCAATACCCTCGAAGGTGAAAAACTCTTTCGCGAATTTTTAACAGAGTTGGTCTTCAAACCCAGCCAGAAGGCACAAATCACCGGCGGTCTTCAGCTCTTGAATTACAACCAGGAGATTTACGAACAAAAACCGGATGTGCCCATCGTACAAACCGTTACCCCATATATCGAAGTGTTATACAAGTTTGACCGCAAAAAATCCCTGAGGACCGAAGTGCAGTATATGTCAACCGACCAGGACTACGGTTCCTGGCTGTTTGCCCTGGCTGAATTTGGCATCGCACCCAACTGGATTTTTGAAGCTTCGGGCATGTACAATACTGCTCCCAAAAAGATCCTAGGCAACGATACCGAACCCAAAAAAGTGCTGTATCCTTCCCTGGGCGCCGTATATGTAAAAGGGTCCAATAGATATCAGATCCGTTACGTCAAACAGGTGGAAGGGGTAGTATGCAGCGGTGGTATCTGCCGGCTGGAGCCTGCCTTCAGTGGCATTCGTTTTTCATTAAATTCAACTTTTTAATCTTTCTGACATGCGTTATTTCTTTCAATCGGCTTTGATCTTTTTATTCCTGGCCACCATGGCTTCCTGTACCGAAGTCGGCGTGGAAATCCCCGCTTTCGAAGAACCCGATTCCAAGAGGGTGGTATTGCTGGAAGACCTCACCGGCGTACAATGCCCCAACTGCCCCAAAGGCGCCGCGGCACTGGAAGACATCCTCGGAAAGTTTCCAAACAATGTAGTGGCCGTAGGCGTTCATGGCAACTTTCTCACCAAACCACTGCCTGAAAGTAAATACGATTTCCGCAATCCAAAATCAATAGCCCTGGAGGAATACCTCAAACCCTTCCTGGGTAAACCTTCGGCCCACATCAACCGCACCTATTTTGAAGGCGAATTATACACCGCCGTCGATGCCCCCGAACTCTGGCAGTCTTATGTAGAAAAAGAACTCAAGGCTCCCCACGTCATGGACCTGGTCATCGAAAAAAGTTACAATGCATCTACGCGACAATTGTCCCTTACCGTAAAAGCAACCCCGCTCATCAACGAGACGGGCAATTACAAAATGAGCATCTACCTCACCGAAAGCGACATCGTTGACCCACAGGAAAATCAGGGCACCATCATTGAAGATTATAAACACAACCATGTGTTGAGAGACATGCTCACCACAGCCACAGGGGACGAACTTGCCACTGTCCTGGAGAAAGGAAAAATTGTGTCTAAATCATTTATCTATACCATTCCGGAGGCTTTCAAGGTGGCCAATATGGAAGTTGTAGCCATGGTGGCCAGGGCAAACGGCTCAGATAAGTCCGTAATGCAGGCAGCCGGTACAAAGGTGACCAACTAGCCTAAATCCTAAGTACTTTCTAAGCTTTGATCGCCTCTGCTTTTTTGTAGCTGCCCTTATATTGACTACCTTTGGGTTAAACTTTGGCCATCGTGAAATTTAAGATTGTTTTTAGCTGCCTTTTTATGGTGATGTTATTTTCCTGTGCTCCGGAGAACAAGGAATACAAAGTTGTCATGTCAAATCCGACCTGGCTTCACAGGGTCATGCAACACTATACAGACATTATTGTCCATGACATTTTTTCTCCACCGGTGGCGAGCAGAAACTACGCCTATACTACCATTGCAGGTTATGAGGCGGCGCGACATCTCGATTCTTCTTTTCTATCCCTCGAAGGACAACTAAACGGTCTCACCAATGTACCCAAACCGGATCCATCAAAAACCTACTGTTTTGAATTGTCTGCCATCCGGGCCATGCTCACTACCGGTAAAAAATTTATTTTTTCAGAGCAGGATTATATTGCTTTTGAGCAAAAACTTATGGCTGAGATACAGACCATTCATATACCAAAGGAGGTCCATGACAACTCCCTGGCTTATGGTGACCAGGTTGCCAAACACATCATGACCTGGGCAGACGGCGACAATTATAAACAATCCCGGTCTTTTTCAAAGTTTTCCATCAACACCCAGGATAAAACCAGGTGGAGACCTACTCCTCCGGCCTATATGGATGCCATCGAACCGCATTGGAATTCCATTCGTCCGTTAGTCATGGATTCCGCACAACAATTTAAACCAATACCCGGTACTCCTTTTGATACAAAGAAAGGGAGTCCCTTTATGAAGGACGCCATGGAGGTATATGAAGTGGGTAAAAACCTCACGAAAGAACAAAAAGCCATTGCCGACTTTTGGGATTGTAATCCCTATAAACTAAATGTGACCGGCCACGTTATGCACGCCACCAAAAAGATCACTCCGGGTGGCCACTGGATGAGCATTTCCCGGTTGACGGCATTGAAGGCAAAATCAGACTTTGTAACCACCACACAAACCTATGCCCTTACCTCGCTGGCCTTGTTTGATGGCTTCATTTCCTGCTGGGATGAAAAATTCAGGTCCAACCTCATCCGTCCGGAAAGCATCATCAATGACTACATCGACGATACCTGGCTGCCCATGATACAGACACCTCCTTTTCCCGAATATACCAGCGGCCATAGCGTAATTTCTGCTGCCAGCGCAGAAGTACTTACCTCACTCTATGGGGATAACTTTGCCTTTGCCGACAGTACAGAACTGCGGTTTGGACTGCCTGTGCGCAAATTCAACTCTTTTTACGAAGCGGCAAACGAAGCGGCCATTTCGAGACTGTATGGTGGCATCCACTATCGGCCCGCCATCTATAATGGGGTGGCGCAGGGAAAACAAATTGGCAAATACATCATGGAAAAGGTGAAATTTAAATGAAGTTGTGGCTAAACCGCTTTCAAAATAAATACTTAACGGCTTTACATTTTTCCTGAAGGATTAATCCTCATTCTTCTTCCTCCGTCTAATGTGACCTGATCTAAATAATAAACGCAGGGTTAAATAAGTGTGTGGGGAGCATGGACCATAGCCTCTTTTTTGCTATCTTGCAGGCGGCCAAAACCATAATCCTGTGTACAAATTTTTAAAACCGATTCTCTTTCTGTTCGACCCGGAAAGGGTACACCATAAGGTCACGGGTTTACTTCAAATAATATATAACCTACCGTTCGGTCCCTCATTGCTGCGATCCCTTTATGGTTTTGAACATCCCGGTTTGGAAAAAAACTTGTTGGGGCTGCACTTCAAAAATCCGGTTGGTCTTGCCGCAGGATTTGACAAAAACGGCGCCTGGATCGACGCGCTCGCCTGTCTGGGTTTTGGTTTTGTGGAAGTGGGCACCGTCACGCCAAGACCACAGGAAGGCAATCCCAAACCGCGCCTGTTTCGTCTAATTCAAGACCGCGCCATCCTCAACCGTATGGGTTTCAACAATGACGGCGTAGCGGCCATGGTGGAAAATCTGAAAAAGGTGAAAAACAAAGACATCATCATTGGAGGCAACATAGGAAAAAACAAAAATACCGACAATGAAAATGCCATCCACGATTATGTCATCTGTTTTGAAAAACTTTACGAATACGTCCACTATTTTGTCATCAATGTAAGTTCGCCCAATACGCCCGGCCTGCGTGAACTTCAGGAAAAGGAACCTCTCACCGCCATCATTAACGAACTCGTGACCGTGCGTGACCGGCAGACCGTTTACAAACCCATCCTGCTCAAGATCGCACCCGACCTCACCCACTCTCAATTGGACGACATCATCGACATCACCAACCATACCGCATTGGACGGCCTGGTATGCACCAACACCACCCTCGACCGTGACAAGGTATCTGCAGAAGCAGAAACCCTTGGTGCCGGTGGCATCAGCGGCGCTCCCGTCTTCGAAAAATCAACAGAAGTTTTGAGTTACCTGCGCAATTCCACAACCAAACCAATCATCGGCGTCGGTGGCATCGATTCTGCAGAGACCGCTAAAGAAAAAGTAAAGGCCGGAGCCGACCTCCTCCAGGTGTACACCGGCTTCATTTACGAAGGTCCGGACCTCCTGAAAAAACTCAAAAAAGCACTCTTTCCATAATTAGCCCTTAAGACCTGAGAATTACCTGTCAACGAGGTTTTGTTTCCCGCTGAACTCGCAGAAACTGTACCCTCTCCATCCGCATTGCAGATTACCATAATTTTGCCATCGTTCACAGATTCCCTTTGCCGCTGAACTCCGCAGAATGAATGAATCAATTTTCTGCGAAATTTATCATCTGCGTAAATCCCTGTCTCGACGATTAGGAGGGATGCGTCATCAGCGGATGAGTGCCGTAAAAAATTAAGCCGGTGGCTTAATTTAGGTTTACCTAACCGGAAGGGTAGGCACGAACTATGTGCCCCTGCACATAGCTTGGTAAAGGTAAAGTGTCGATTCCTTGCGTAATCTGCCTTGCTGCGCCAGTCTGATAGGTTCTGCCTAAAACCCACCATTCCCAAAAACTCAAATAAGCACTCTTTCCATAATTAGCCCTTAAGACCTGAGAATTACCTTTCAAAGAGATTTTGTTTCCCGCTGAACTCGCAGAAACATTTTCCTTCTCCATCAGGATTGTAGATTACCATAATTTTGTCATCGTTCACAGATTCCCTTTGCCGCTGAACTCCGCAGAATGAATGAATCAATTTTCTGCGAAATTTATCATCTGCGTAAATCCCTGTCTCGACGATTAGGAGGGATGCGTCATCAGCGGATGAGTGCCGTAAAAAATTAAGCCGGTGGCTTAATTTAGGTTTACCTAACCGGAAGGGTAGGCACGAACTATGTGCCCCTGCACATAGCTTGGTAAAGGTAAAGTGTCGATTCCTTGCGTAATCTGCCTTGCTGCGCCAGTCTGATAGGTTCTGCCTAAAACCCACCATTCCCAAAAACTCAAATAAGCACTCTTTCCATAATTAGCCCTTAAGACCTGAGAATTACCTTTCAAAGAGATTTTGTTTCCCGCTGAACTCGCAGAAACATTTTCCTTCTCCATCAGGATTGTAGATTACCATAATTTTGTCATCGTTCACAGATACCCTTTGTCGCTGAACTCCGCAGAATGATTGATTTTGTTTTCTGCGAAATTTATCATCTGCGTAAATCCCTGTCCCGACGATTAGAAGGGACGCGATATCTGCGGATGAGTGCCGTAAAAATTAAGCCAGTGGCTTAATTTAGGCACGAACTATGTGCCCCTGCACATAGCATGGTAAAGTGTTGAAAACTTACGACATTTACCTGGCTCCGCCATTTAGACAGGTTTGTGAAGAAACCCCTATAACTTAAAAAACTTCAACCCACATTTATTCTTCCTCCGGTCCCACCCTTTGTTTTAAAGAATTGTTTATCTTGGCTGACCTTTGATTAACCCTTCAAGGTTTAACCACCATGGATGAACTATTGGCGAAAAACCCCTTAATGCTCCTCTTTCTGGTAGCGGCCATTGGCTACCTGGTAGGTAACATCAAGATCAAGGGTGCCAGCCTCGGCACAGCCGCTGTGCTCTTTGTGGGACTCGCCTTTGGCACCTTTAATCCCGACTTTCAGGTTCACCCCATCGTCTTTCAGCTTGGCCTTATCTTTTTTGTATACTCCGTAGGCATCAGCTCCGGTCCCGCCTTCTTTCAGTCGTTTCAGAAAACAGGCTTTCGCGACCTCAGTTTTGTGCTCTTTATGCTGTTCCTTTCCGCACTGATTGCCGTCATCATTTATTTTGCCCTGGGCCTCGACAAAGCCACCATTGTGGGCATCTACAGCGGCACCACCACCAATACCCCGGCCCTCGCCGCAGTGACCGACCTCATTAACCGGCAGGACAACCCGATGAAGACCAGGTGGGTCCAGGACCTTGTGGTCGGCTACACCTATTCATACCCCATGGGCGTACTCGGCGTCATCATCGTTTTGAAGTACTCAGAAAAATGGTTGAAAATAGATTACGAAGCGGAGAAAAAAGTATTGAGAAAACAATACGCCATCGATGAGGAGATCTCGGGCAGGGCGGTAGAGATCACCAACGAGGCGGTTGAGGGCAAATCCATCCGCGATATTTTCAAAGAAATGGGCCTCGTCCTCGGCTTTGGCCGCATCTACCAAAACGGCAGGGTGTCCATTGCGCACTGGGATACCCGCCTGCAAAAAGGCGACATCCTCATGGTCATAGGCGGCGTGACCGACCTCAACACCGCCATCCCATACCTCGGCCTGGAGTCCGATGAAAACATCCTTGACAACTACAAAAACTACGAGGTCAAACGCATCTTTGTCTCGCGACCCGAAGTCGTAGGCCGCACCATCTCTTCACTCAACCTCTCCGAAAAATTTGATGCCGTCATCACCCGCATCCGCCGGGGAGATACCGACATGCTCGCTCAATCCAATACCGTGCTCGAGATCGGAGACCGCATCCGTTTCGTGGCCCGCAAAGAAGACCTGAAACCCCTGTCTAAGTTTTTTGGCGACTCCTACTATGAAAGCAGCAAGGTCAACCTCTTTTCTTTCGGTTTTGGCATTGCCCTGGGCCTTATTCTGGGAACCATCGAATTCCAATTGCCCGGAGGACTCAACTTCAAACTCGGCTTTGCCGGCGGCCCGCTGATGGTAGGACTCATCATGAGTGCCTTACGCCGCACCGGACCCTTTGTGTGGACCCTGCCCTATTCTTCCAATGTCACCCTGCGCCAGATCGGCCTCACTCTTTTACTTGCCGTCATCGGCTTGCAAAGCGGACATACCTTTATGGAAAGCCTTGCCAGGCTCGACGGCCTCACCATCTTCCTCGGTGGCACCTTGCTGAGCATGGTCACGGCCGTCATCAGCATCCTGGTAGGCTTCAAGCTGTTTAAAATTCCATTTTCCGTACTCATCGGCTTCATGAGCAACCAGCCCGCCATCCTCGAATTCGCCACCGGCATGAGCAAAAACCGCCTGCCCCAGATCGGTTACGCCATTATGTTTCCCATTTCCCTCATCATGAAGATCCTGTATGCACAGGTCTTGTTTTTGTTGTTATGAAACAAATGCGAAAAATATTAATTTGAAAAATCTATAAAACCCCAATTATTTGGCATAAATTTTGTTTTCTTTTTTATGAAAAATTTACTATTTCATGAAAAATGCCCTTACCGTACTATTTCTATTATATACGTTTTATTCTTATTCGCAGATACAACCTGTATCAGGAAATTTCAATTTTCCTGATTTTGAAATATCAATTACTCCACAATACCCGGCTTTATGTCCATCAAACAGTGGGACAGGTGTTAATGTATCATGCAACGAACAATTTGATTCTTATACCTGGCGGCACATAGAAACCAACAGACAAATAGGACCATCTTCTCAATCAAACGCAGAATTAACACTAAAAGGAATTTGGCAATTAACAGTTAGCGGTGAAAGAGAAGGCATTTTATGCCAAAAAACTTTTGAATTTGAAGTACATGATTTAAGTGAATCTTCTGGTATAAAAAGATACTTTGAAAATACGGGATTTATCAGTATACCAATATTCCGTACTGATGTGCCTGGGCTTAAATCCAATGAAAGTAAGCGGATACCTTGTACGTTAAGTAAAACCAGATTTCAGGAGGAGGGAAACGAAGACATATATTTGGATGAGGCTTTTCAACTTGTATTTAGAGAATTTACACCCATATCAGAAATAGAACCTGAATACAATGCTGTCATTACAGAATCAAATAGCACTGGTGAACAAGGATGTTTGTGCGATCTGGTATTAGAAGATTTACTTGAAGAGTATACCGCCGGAACAGTCAATATTTGGGGGCATCAATTTTTCCCGGACAATAATGCTACAGGGGGTATTCTATTCTTAAAAGGAAGAATGCCAGGCGACCAAACATTACCAGCAAACGCCACCCATGAAAATCAAATATTGTCATTACTTCCTGAAATACTTTCCTTTAACACACAGACCTTAGATCAGGGGAGAGTTATTTTGACCAATCTTTTTCTTGCTCACCCCATACAAGGACACAAGAACACATCATTATGTAATCTCCCTCTTTCTACCACTGATAATTACTTAACTCCTGCTGGTGTGCCAATAAAAATTCAGTCAAATGACTACATTGGTTATATTGCTGCAGAAGGAAATACAGAAGGTGTAGGAGAAGGTGTGATTACCTGGATAAAGTCTACAGGTAGCATTGGTGAAGGTTATTTTCAGGGATATCGGTACCAAAACAACAAGTTTGAAGGGTATATCGATCCCGTAAGTGGTCAACTTTATCGTGATTTTAGTGCATCAGAATTAACAGATATCAATACGGTAGTTCGCGTGTTTTCCTGTGGCATTGGCTGTAAGGAGGTTTATCAAAATATTAAAAATAATGCACTCAATTTCAAAATTGATGGTGGAATTAATTTTAAAATCTTAACCCTTGCGAAAAATCCAAATACAGAAAACCAGAGTGCTTCCCCCTACATCTATACAACATGTATACCACCTGAGCTTGTCAGTAATGGATCTGTTTCCTTTTTAAGCCCTAACAAATCAATTATTTCTTTACCCTGTCTTAGTGTAAATTGTAAAGAAATTCAGGACATAGAGTTAACTTATGGAGCAGTTACAGAAAATAATACTTTTGACTATAGCATTGTTTCTGGCATACTTTATAAATTTAGTTTATTGGAAGACGGAGTTGTTTCTCAATACACCTACAGTTTTACAAGCAACACATACGTATCCAATAATGGTCCATACCAAATAAATCCATCTATTTCAAATTCATCTGAATTTATCTTCAGCCTGCCTTGTGGTGATCAACACAAATTATATAAACTCTCAAACCTGGGAGGATTGCCTACTTATGAAAATGGGTCAAGTATCTCATATTATGACAAATTTGATCAATTTGCAGAAGAATTTAAACCATTTTCACCTTCTTTTCCCTTGGTTGGTTCTGGTGTTTCTGTTCTCACTTCCAACTCTTGCCTATGGTGTCCTGGTCAAATAACATCCTTAATCACTAGTGGAAGATGTGAAACACCGGAACACATATATCTTGACAAGATAGCACAGGTGGCAACTGTATTCGAATCGTACTTTAGCCCTCCGGAATTGGGAGAGAATCAAGTCTTCACTTATGATGATATTTATTGGCATCTGCCACAAAGTGGTATTCTGCACCCATTAAAAAAACGTCCATTTTGGGAAGTTTATCTTTCAGAAAATTTAGATGTAAAAGCTAAATATGGACAAGACAATGCTGCCTTCTTTAAAATAGTGTTGGAAAAATTAATGGACTTCATTACTCAAAATTCTTTTGAGTTTTGGGAAAAAGTTACCCCATCAACAATTCACACGCTTTCAAATCATGAAATTTATAATCACTTAAAATATGAGCCCCAAATCATTACAAGTGCTGTGGACTTTGCCACCAAGAAACAGTTGATATTAGAAAAATATTTTCAAGAGAATAGCTTTGATGAGAATAATGAGAACGCATCCATACACTTGCTAGCCTCAGTTCAAGGTAACGAACAGATCAACGATGCTTTATCCTATATAGAAACCAAAGGAGTCCAAAGTTTCTGGGACAATTTTGGACATTTTTATAACCTTGATAATAAAACACGCATAGTTTTAACCATTTCCAGGTTGATCAATGAGCGTCAAATAACAGAACCATACCAAGGTGTTGAAAATTTCATTCCAAACGTCAATCAAAATTATGCAACCCAAAATCCACCTGTATTAGAAGCGGACATTCTTCGGTGGGATAATCTAAACGCAAGCTTTACCGGGCCAAACACGCTAAACATTGAAAGCCTGGGTCCGGTATCCTACAAAACTATTGTGCCGGTCGAGGTTCTTGGCACTGTCGAATTTGATGGTGAAGTAATAAATAGCCATTCAGTTCTCTTTATTCCTGCACTCCAGGTAAAACTTATGTCCCACCTTAATACTCATGATGTCTTTGTAAATTCGGGATGGACAGCTCTTGACCTTGGTTTTTTATATCTTGGGGTTGGCGCCGCTCGCAGGGCCTGGTCAGCCGCAAAGTTTTTGGAAAAAGCCATCATCGCCTCAGACATCGCCGGTTCCTCGACTGGCATAGCTGCCAATTTATTGAACTCCTCGGTGTTGAATCCCGACCAAAAAAGATACCTGCAGATAGCCTCGCTTATTTCGGCATCGCCATTGGTCATAACTGAAGTGAGCCGTTTGCACAACATCATTCATACCAATGACCTGGCATTAGATAATCCCTCTATCTCGGCCAGTATTAGAAACTCCGTCTCTGAAGTTTCCGACGACATCATAGACAATTATTATAACGCTGCTGTTATTGCAGAATATAGCACTTTAAACACCAGTCTCCTTGACCTCACCATCCCAAATCAAAAGCTACTAAAACGGGATCTCTTTTTTAATAACGACCCCTTGTTTTATGATGTGTTAAATGGGCAGAATGGGGTTAAGGCGTGGGAAGGGCTGATAAATACAGGATTAAGAACCAATATCAAATGGCTCGAAACTACTTCAAAGTGGATTGATGACGGATTAGAATTAACATCAACTGCCTCAAAAGTAACTATTAAAAAAGCAGGTGTAGAAGTTGGAGAGATTTCGAGTGATTTGTTGAAAGTTAAATATTCAGGCTTGGGTGGAGACATTGTCAGTCATCCAACAAAGACTACTTCAGCTATTGGAAGATACCAACTAACTGGCGGTGGAGCTGGTACTAAGAATCTCATTGAATCAGGTTTGACAAAATCAGGTGAAAATGCAGGTGGCATTAATGTTTTAAATGATTTAACTAATATACAAGGGTGGCCAGATCAACAGATTTGGGATCAAATAAATAAGCCTTGGATAGATGCTGCAATTGGTCGTGGCGATGTGATTAGGGCTGTTTCTGATCCAACTTTACCAGCAAATTTATTTAAAGATGGTATATCTGGTGAATTGACTTTTTTTGGTAGAGAACATTTCCATCTTACTCAAGTAAATGGATATATATACAATGCATCAACATTTACATATACAAAATAGTAATAATTATGTTTGAAATTAAATACATTGATCAAAGATATGATGGTTTTGAAGCAACCTTAAAAGTAGATGAAGATAAATGGATAAGAATTGATTTTTTCTTAGAATTTTTCTTGACAGGCGATACTAAATTGACGAAAAGCTTTAAAGGAAATAATAGCTCATATTTAAGGCATGTCAAGTATTGCTCAGAATTTCTAAAAGAATATGGACATTTGATTTTGGATGAGTCAATATTTAATTTTGAAAAATACATGGATTGGATGAAAAACAAGATAGAAACAGATAAGGCATTGGAAAATGTAAAGATTAAGCCAATTGCTTAGTCAAATTGGCCTTTAAGAGAAAGGCATAACGAAGATCGAAAGATGATGATAAATAGATTTAAACATATAACGTTATTTTTTTAGCTTTTGCTAGGAGTGCTAGGCAATGTTTTTGCAAGCATTGTGCTGCAGGATGCTTCAAAAACAAGAGTTATAAAAAGGGTTAGAAATGTATAATAGCACCTTTTCTTGGGATGGCTTGAGGAATGCAATCCACTTCCAGTTAAAATAAATCGTAGGTTCCTCTGTATTGCACTGCATGGTGCTGAACAACAACAAAAGAATCGTGTAAATAGCCGGATTTAATTCAGGCTTTTAAAATAAGAAAACAACACAATATGAAGAATTTTTCCGTCTCCTTGTTAACACTCTCCTTTGGTATTCTGGTAAATTTAAACCTTGTACTTTCCCAAAACAGCATTGGTAGAAATGATGTCACCCTGTTTGCCAAAGTTGCATGTTATCAGCAAAATAATGGGTACATAGATGTCATACTAAACAATACTTCGGTATCAGACCGCTATGATATAAACTGGAATAAAATTCATGCTTCCGGTGAACGTCAACAAATGGAGGGTTGGCCCAAAGAAAACCTTATTTATGGGGGAAATGCCGAAGACCTCAGTGACATAGAACCAGGATATTATACAGTACAAATTACAAAACGCGCTGCACAAAGCTCAGAAGGATGTGGATATATTGAACTGAGTATTGTAGTTGAAGAAGCAGATGAAATTGTATTACCAAGCCCAACAATTACAGCCAGTTGTCCCGAACTTGGAAACATAGTTTTTGATCATCCGTTTTATGGTAGAGATCAAGAATTCAACTATTTATGGAATAATGGTTCCACATCATTAAACAATTCAGTTAATGCATCCGGCACCTACACATTATCTATTACTGACAATAATAACTGCACGTCTGTATTTAATTATGCTGTAACATTTAATAGACTTGAAATTGAGGAAACTGTAATAAATTCATGTGAGAGCAACTCCATAGAACTTAATATTAATCCATTAACACAGAATATTTCCTGGTTCCTAAATGAAGTACACAGAGCTGACCTTCGCGGCCTTTTACAAATAAATAATGCACAAGTAGGAACATATAAATATCAAATATCCTCCCCTGTTTTGGATTGTCGTATTGAAAATGAAATTAACATCCTGCCAAATAGTGTTGTTACCATGGATCAAAATTCGGTTAATATTGACCCAAGTGACTGCAATGGCAATAGAGGTAAAATTATTCTGGATGTAAGCAAAATTGAGGGAGGAACTCCACCATATAGTTTTCAATGGTCCAATGGTTCGACGTACTCACATCTTAGCGGTCTATCCGGCGGAAGTTATACGGTTACCATTACAGATGCTTTGTCTTGTTTTGGTGTTTTTAGTTACGTCGTTCCTACACTCAATTCTGTTATAACCAGAAATGAAGTCATTTCAACAAAATCTTCTCATTGTTCATTGAATAACGGGGAAATTCTCATTTCCAGCCAAAATGAACTTGTTTTTGAATGGGCCTATCCTATCAATAAAACTGAATCGGGGTTTTCATCCAATCAAAAAAACCTAAGTCCAGGTATTTATTGGGTTAAAATAATTTTTGCATCAGGTTGCTACTACTGGGTTGATGTTGAAGTTAAAGAAGATAATTTAGAGTTGTTTTTCACCGATCCTACCCGATTAGACGAACAAGCTGAAATTTGTGGCAATGATGGAAAACTATCCTTCACACTGCCGGAATCTTGGCAACAAGACCCACAAATCAACTTTTTGTGGAATACAGGCAGTACAAATCACTATATAGAAAATTTAACAAGCGGCATTTACAATCTGAATATTACATATGGGTCTTGTATGTATAACGTTACAGGCCATGTAAGAGCACTCAAATTCAATGTCATAAATGCAGATTGCTCAAACAATAATGGAACCATAGTGGTGGAGAACCCACAATATTTAAATTGTACATATTCGTGGAGTAACGGCAGCCATTCAATAACTCAAACAAGCCTTGAAGAAGGTGTCTATTCCATAACCGTCTCTACTGCTACTTGTTCAAAAGTCTATTCAATTCCTGTTGGTAAAGACCAACGCTTAAATTTTATTGACAATCTGGATTATACTTGTTCCGGTACAAAGTATAACATTACATTAGATTTACTTTCAAATATTCAATTACAAAACTTAACATATACCTGGAATACTGGATCAAATAGTAAAGATCTTTTTGGCATTGATCCCGGCGAATATTCACTTAGTATTACCGATGAAAATGGTTGCCATCAGGAACATACTATAAGATTAAAACCCTTAATGCCCGAGATTTCTATTGTAGATGCCACTGAGTGCGACGGCGAAACCATTGATGGTTATTTGTTGGTAAATTCAATGCCTAATTTTACTGTTTCTAATCAGCATTATCCAGAATTGGAATTGTGGCCTGATTTAAATTTTTCTTTAGGTAGAAACCATCTTGTTCCCGGATTTTATACCTTAGTATCTTCTCACAATAACTGTTTGGAACAATTTGAATTTAAAATTACTACAAATACCCCTGTCATTGAATTAAAAGAAAAACAATCTCCCTCCGATCCTTGCTCATACGATGGATATCTTGAGGTATATACAAGTCCAAATTGTCGCGTAGAATGGGCTGGATTTACAAAACCTGGTCACTCTATTTACAATTTGACAGAGGGCATATTTACTGCAACTGCTTATTATGCAAACTGTGCCGTGGTAAAATCTTTTGAATTGTGTGCATGCGGTGACTGTGTTTCAGATGATGGTAACTTTGGAACAATTCCATTTTATTCTTGTGGAGTTGCTCCATTAGAGTTTTCTCACACCATAACATCTGCTGAAACTAAAAATTCATTTGACGGAGGTATTCAAATTTTAATGCCACAAAGCAATACGCTGGCCTTTAAATGGTATTGCATTGTTAATGAAAAAGAAATATTTATCTCCTCAGCAAAAAATTTATCTAATATCAAAACAGGAATATATAAGCTGTATATTGAAAATGGTTGTGAATCTACCACAAAAACGTTCATCGTACCGTATAATACTGGTTGTGAACTATCAAATATTGAATATACTTACCAAAATGAGATTTGTGTTGGGGGAAATTTGGAATTAAAAATTATAAATTCAACAAATGTCGTTTATGTTGCTATAGGCTCGGAATACGTCGGTCGTGTTGCTGTAGGGGAATCGATAAAAATTCCGGTAAAATCAAATTCATTTGCTTTACTGCTTTACAACACTCCTTTTGGGTGCCCAAAAGAAGTTATGATACAAACTTCAAATTATGGAGCACTCTATATTAATTTGCCATATGAAAAAATTAAACCTTGCAAATCCGTTGAAATAAACATTGTTTCAGATCATCCTCCTTTTGACATCACATTCTATGACTCTTCCAATACAATTATGAATTCTATAATAAATTCATATTCAACAAACTTCACTTTTCCTTATAATAAGAAAGGAGAATATCGGCTTGTTGCGTCTGATAATTGTGGCATGGAAAAAGAGATACTTTTTAATCTACCTTGTAAATGTATTTATCCAAAAATAATTCAGGAAAGCCCTTGCTATGAACCTTGTGATATATTTGACGATTGGTTTGGAGGAGAGTGCAGTAAATTAATCATTGATCCTTCCTCACTTCCTGAGGATGATTATACGGTTACTTTCATTGATGGTGAAAACAACAGCTATTCATACATAAAAAATGAAACAATTATTGGCCCTAAAGAATTCAAAGCGACTGATATTGGTACTTATCAAGTAGTTTTTACCTCTGAAACTGGGTGTAAAAAGATTGAATATTATTACTTTGGCTCCAACGAAAATTATTATTGTTATGATTCAAAGTCAAGTAATCAGAATATATATGATACTTATATCTTTGAAGAAATACCCGGTACTGCCATTAATGCAATTGTAGGTACTTGGAGTTTTTCGGATACCGGATGCGGTGCGGTAGTTGACCCTGGGTTACCACTTGAACTGCAACCTAATTTTGCGAAACACAAATTGGAGTTTATCCCATCAGATTTTTTAAACCCTTGTGGGGGTGGCTCAATTAAACTTAAATACCCTTGTCATTATGATGAAGTTATTCCCGCTTCAGAATTATTTCCAAGTTCAATTACATTACCCACTTTTTCAACGGAAGAGTGTGACGAAGTTCAACCTTGTCTTTTTTATGATGGCCAGGGAGCTACATATAAAGTTGAAGTATGTAAAACAAACTGTCCAGATAATTTTTCATTGAGGGTTATTGAGGGACTACTTGAAATATCTGTTCCGTCTTATATAGCTATAACTGCAAATTTATCAATACTTAAAAATAATTATGTTGTTCATAGTGAAGGAATTGACATCAATCCAGGAATAAATAGTTATTCTATAGATGTTTCCTGGCTAGAGCCAGGGGAGTACACGGTTTCGCTGTTTAAATATTCAGATTGTCCTGAAATAATAAAACCTTTTTATATCTGCCCGGAAAGTTTCCTTATTAATCCTTCAGCCACATCTGATATAACCAGTTTAACGTTTGCCAATAATATTACACATGAGGCAACAATCTATCTGGAGAATAAAGATAACAACAGCATATCGTTTTCAGGAAGTGTTTATGTTGTAAATGGCGTTTGTGATATAGATTTAACAAAATTAAATCTTGCTACAGGATCATATCGTGTTTCGATTACTTTTAAAGACTATAATTGTAAAATTACTAACGAAAGTGGCGTGATTTTTTTTGCAGTATTACACAATCCTGATGATTGCGAAAAAAATATTATTTCGATATCTTCAGGAGAAACTGAATTCATCAAATACATCCATGATGTCGAAAACAGTCGTGTCCATGGCGTATATTTGTCACAATCATTCGATAGTGTAGGAATCACTCCAGGCTTTAATGTAACCTATCATCCAGAAGCAGTTTTTAGCACATCAAATGATATTACCCTTGTTGTTGAAAATAATGAACCTAATTTTAATTTAAACGTCTTTAGTGATTGGGGTGGTTTGTTATTTAACTCTACGTTTGAACAAAGTGATTTTATTAATTTTTCAGCAGATTCTTTTACTGGTCACCTCAATGTATTTTATTATGATAAACTAAATGAAAAAATTAAAAAGAGAATTCTGAGTTTAGCCGGACAAATTACTTCTGATGAAATATTTGACAGCAACAGTGATGTTAATGACCTACCCTCTACCCAGATCTTTATCAATAATGAAGTTTCGCATTTAGTTGTAAATAATGATAACCACGCCTTGTCTTTTAGTCAGCACAATCAGGTCATTACAACAAACTTCAACTCACAACTAAATATTAACAACGTCTTCTTCAAGAGTGATAGCTTATATGTGGTAGGAACTATTGAAAAAGGATTTACAATTAATGGATTAGAGTATATTGAAGATTATAAAAGTCCTGTCGTTTTAGTGCTCAATGAAAACCTAGAGTTAATTGGACGTAAAATAAGTAATTTTGGACTTAATACTGTTGTTAAGTCCACTGGAATAAAGGATAATAAAATAATAGCTCTTCTTACAGAATACTATGAGTATCCCATTTCTGGTATTCCTCCGTTTGACAGCTGTTCTTATATTACTGAGATTTCGCCCAATCCTTGCCCGACATTCAATTCTGTTATTCAAGTCGAACTTGATACGTCTTTGTGTACACTTTTGTGGGATACATCAGGCATAAATGATATTCAAATTTTAACTGGTGGTGACTTCCTAACTGTAGATTCAAATATTGTATTTCCATATGATGTAAGCTCCTATGGTGGTAGTATTCTACGCGTGGTAAAACATTTCGAAAATTGCCCCAGCTTATTTTCCGACACCCTCAACATATATTGTGATACTATGAGCTGTCCGATACAATTCGAGTTGCTATATACTGTCCCTGATACTTTTATGTACCTTGAATTTCTGTTGTCAGACACTACTGAATTAGTTGTTACCCTTGATTTTAGTTATTATCCCGGGGATACAACACGTTTCTCTACTTTGTTTTATTTCACTGGGTTTCCGGGAATTAACACTTTTCCCATAAACATTGACTCTGTTTATCCTTGGGGGCTTGGGTATCTTGCAAATTGGACATTTACGTTAAGCTGCAGCCAATGCCCTTCCTATTGTGAGCCAATTTCCAATAATTGGTATTGGGGGCCAGTATTAATGGATGTTACCCTTGAAAATAGGAGTTCAAAAGTATTTTTGACCGAAATCTACCCGAATCCAACCATTAGCACTTTTACAATTGATATAACTTCTCCTAAAGAAGAACTTATGTCACTAAATGTGGTGGATATATTGGGTAAGTCTGTTTTTTCAGACGAATTACCAATTGCTAAAGGAAGTAACCGATATGTATTGACTGATGGTGAACACTGGCCTCCGGGAATCTACTATATCCAGATTAGTGGTTCAGAAAATAAACAAGTTGTTGTAGCCACAAAATCCAAATAAAGTTAAAGATTAAGCATTCGAGATAATACAGTTTATTTTAATCATACCTGTGTGTTTTTTTCATTTAATGGCCATGCACAAATGAAATGGATGTTAAATAAAAATAGTATTAATGAAGATAACTTTTGGCTCTTGAATTTCTATATATTATTTCGATTATCCATTTAGAATGAAAGAGATTATACCAAAATAAAAGTCATGGTACTCCAAAGATATTCATACAGATGTTGAGCAAATGATATTAAATACTTATTTTTTTTTAATGAACGTGAAATCACAAATTTTCAATAACTAACCCTGAAGCAGAATCATTAATTAAATATTGGCACCCTCTTTCAGGACTAGACAGCTAACCTCTTTAACACCAGGTCATCTGTCTGGCTGACTGTCGTCAACCAGAACTGAATCCTGATATTCACCTTCGTTACAAGCGGGACTCCTCACCTTCGGCTCGGAGCTTGGCAGCTTTCGCTGTCGCTCCAGTACAACAAAGGCTAGACGCTGTCAGCCTGCATTTAATTTTGAATATCTGTCTGGCTGTCGCCAGTCAGACAGGCCTGAACATCTTCAGCATTTGAACATTATAACCATCACCCATGTCTTTTGATCTCAATACCCATAAAATTCCGGTACATCTCCGTGGCATAACCATCCGTCATTCCGGCGATAAAGTCTACGATGTTGAGCACCCTTTCGTAGGTGCTTCCTGCCGGTACCCTGAACTGTTCGGGTATAAGCAACAAGGTCTTTTTTTGGAGGGCAGATTTTTTGGGGGCGAGTTCGGCCTCCACAAAGGTGGCCAGGATCTCAGACATGACCCTGTATCCGGCGATCTCTACTTCGATGACCGAGTGGTGATCGTAAATCCGGTCGATGGATAACCGGTCGATGGCCGCCAGGGAGGGGCTGGAGATCACGGCATCTTCGAGCAGCGTATTGTCCCAGCTTCCGGACAGTATGGCCTCTTTATTTTGAGAAAAACTTTCAGCCGCGGCCTGGATCAAGGCGCTGATGCACTTGGCGCGCAGGTAGGCGATCTTTTCGTTTTTATCGGTGATCGATTTCAGGGTTTGTTGTATTTTTTTTACATCCCCTGTCAGCTCCCGGATGGTGTTCAGGAAAGCATCGGCCACTTCTGCGGTGGTGAGGATGCCAATGCGGTGCGCATCTTCCATATCTATGATGCGATAGCAGATGTCGTCGGCCGCTTCGACCAGGTAAACAAAGGGGTGGCGTTTAAACACAATGCCCTCGCGGCTTTCATCGGGCAGCATGTGGGTCTGTGCTGCCACTTCCAGGAAGCGGTCGCGGTCTGCGTGAAAGAAGCCATATTTTTTGGTGTGCCGGCTGCTTTTATCCACCGATGAGGCTTCGCACGGGTATTTGAGGATGGAGGCCAGGGTCGTGAAGGTGAGCTGCATGCCGGTATCGGCCTTGCCCTGGTAGCCGTAGGTAAGCAGGTGAAAGGCATTGGCATTGCCCTCAAAGTTGACCAGGTCGGCCCATTCCTTTTCCTGAAACCAGTCCCTCAGCTTGCGGTCGCCAACGATCTTGTCTTCGTTTTCGATGAAGTAGGCGGAGATCGCCTTTTCACCGGAATGTCCAAACGGCGGGTTGCCCACGTCATGGGCGAGGCAGGCTGCGGCCACCACGGCGGAAAGGTCGTACTTGTAAAAGTTTTCTGCCCGGCTGCCGGCAACCAGGGGTGCCAGCATTTCGCCCGTGATGGCACCCAGCGACCGGCCCACACTGGCCACTTCCAGCGAGTGGGTGAGCCGGTTGTGGACAAAGGTGTTGCCTGGCAATGGAAATACCTGGGTTTTGTTTTGCAATCGGCGAAAGGCCGAAGAAAAAATAAGCCTGTCGTAATCCCGTTGAAAATGCGTCCTGTGCAGGTCTCCCGAAGCCGGCTTTCCCGGCCTCGCCTCAGAAATGCAATTTACCCAGTCGAGCATGTAACGTTTGTAATATTAGTTGATAAATTAATATGTATTCCATATCTTTGCGGCAATAGAACTAACCTGAGAGGCTGTCAGACACAAAAACAGTAAACCAATCTGAAAAGAGGGAATGATAAGACAAATGAAATCAGGCGTCTTCTAAAATTTCGTCTTCTTCTTCGCTGTCTGATGGCCTTTGTTTTTTATCCAGCGAATTCACCCGGAAAGCATAATAATCCGACCGGCTCTTGATGAGGTCCTTTGCCAAAAACAATGCCCTTCTCATCGAAGAAGGATCCGCCTGATTCAATCCCGCAATATCGTAAGCTGTGCCGTGATCCGGAGACGTGCGAATGCCCTTTATGCCCGCTGTAAAATTGATGCCATCCCCAAAAGACAATGACTTCAGCGCCACCAGACCCTGGTCATGATACATGGCCAATACACCGTCAAATTTTTTATACTGTGCCGAACCAAAAAATCCATCGGCAGGATAGGGTCCGTACACCATAAGTCCCGACTTCTTCAATTCGATGACAGCAGGCCGGATGATCTTTTCTTCCTGATCTCCGATGGCGCCTTCGTCACCGGCATGGGGATTGAGACCCAACACAGCAATCGTAGGTTTGTCCACGCCAAAATCTACGCGGAGCGACTCTTCAAAAACTTTGATCTTTTTGAGGATGCGCTCTTTGGTGATGGCGGCTGTTACCTCGGAAATGGGCAGGTGATTGGTGACAAGACCCACCCTCAGGTGGTCGCTCACCATGAGCATGAGCCCCTGGCTGCCAAAGATGGTTTCAAAATATTCGGTGTGGCCGGCATGTCCAAAGTTGGCCAGCTTCATCGCAGCTTTATTGATGGGGGCAGTGACCAGACCATCGATCAACCCGGCTTTGAGGTCCTGGGCAGCTTTCTCTATGGCGAGTTTGGCATAGCGGCCTCCTTCTTCGGTCACCTTGCCCAGCGAAATGTTGACATTGTCTTCCCAACAGTTGAGTACATTGATCTTCTTTTGTGCAGCCCGGTTTGCTTCACTGATGTGGTGAAACTGCATCGTACTTTCCTTCACAATGTTTTTGTGGTACGACATCACCTTGGAAGAACCGTAGATGATGGGGGTGAAGTGGTCGAGGATGCGTTCGTCGGTGAGGGCCTTGATGATTACCTCCGGCCCAATGCCATTGACGTCACCTATCGTTATTCCTATCTTCAATGCTCTTGTTTTTAATTTTTGCTAAGATATGGATTTTAAAAGACTTCGATCAGCTCGATGTCAAAGATCAAGACCGAATTACCGGGGATGTCACCCGTCTCCTGATCTCCGTAACCCAGATGTGGAGGAATGAGTAGTTTTCCTTTACCGCCTTCACCAAAATGTACCATGCCATATCTCCAGCCTGCAATAACTTTTGAGAGGTTGGTTCTAAAATCCGCATTTTCATCAAACACCGTTCCATCGAGCAGGGTGCCTTTGTATTTGACCCTTACTTCGCTGTTTACCTTTGGCTTTTTGTCATTGCCGGGTACGTCGATGATGTAATACAAACCATCTTCGGTCTTGATGGCCGTCAGATTATTTTCGGCCAGATAGTCTTCGATGTCTCCGCTGTAATCTTTGTTGCAGGAGGTGAAGGCCAAAGCTGTAAATAACATTAAAAAATAAAATATTCGCTTCATATCGCAATTTTCAGGCACAAAAATGGGTAAAAAATGGCACTCTTTTGCCTGTAAACCATACTAATTTTGACTTGACTCATTCTACATCCCTGCACAGCTTTTCATATTCGTTCTGCAGGTGTCGAAAATACAGGTTGCGCTCGAGGGCATTGTCTCTGGATATGCTGGCGCTAAACGCCTTATAGCTGTAGATCTTTTCCCGGATCCTGCCGGTAAAACGGGTGTCGTTGGTGTGGATAAAGTCCGGATAGTCGTTGCAAATGAAGGCCTTTTCATACCCGTCCGTATTGTAATAAAGCAGGGTTCCCCCCTGGTAATAATGGTTGATGAGCAAATGAACCTCATTGTATTCGCGGCCGGATTCGGGATCAACTTTTATACCCGACTCTGCCGTTCTTTTCAAATGATTCATCATTTTTAACAAGTCCCCCAGGATCATTTTTTTCAGGCCCGACTCAATGAAACCAATGCGCACCCCAAGCCGCAGCTTGTTGAACGTCGCATCAAAGATGCGCATACCCCAGATTTCTGTGGATGGGTGATTGCAAAACTCATGGCTGAGATAGCCCATCAGCCGCTTGTCATCGCTGCTGATATAAAGCTCTGACAGTGGACGCATGGTCTGCTGATATCCCCCTTCTTCATAGTGCCACATGTGATACATAAAAGCAGTAAGCCTGGGAAAGTTAAAAAAATAAGGTGCGGGTAGTTCGTTGCCCAGGATGATGAGTTCATTGTTTTTACCGCGGCGCAATGAATCAAAGGTCCGGCCAAAGGCCATTAGAAAATCCTGAAGGTTGGCCGATGTGCGGCTGATGTGCTCCGTCGCAAAACTCACCTGGTTTAAGCCCACCGTTTCCTCAAGGATGGCATCAAAAGACAGGTTGTAATGCTGACAAAGCGTTACCACTTCTTCTACTTTCAATGCCGTCTCTCCACTGATGCGTTTATAGGTGGCTCCCCGCTCGAGGTGAAGTACCTGACTGATTTCATCAACCAGAGAAAAGGTTTCTTTTTTGTATAAATTTTTTATACTCTGAAATAGTGCTTTTTGCGTAAAATCCATAGGTATAAAACAAGGTTAGAGATAGAAATAGTGGTACAAACATATCATTCCTGTATCAATATGCCAAATTTTATCTATTAAAAATGTAAAATTTCGTCGTTATTATCCTTAAATATTTTGACACCTGTCTTCGTAAATATTATAAAAAACGTAGAAAAAAATTTTTTCATTATAAAAATGATAGACACTCCGGCACTCCAGCCCCCATAAATTTGCATTAAAATACCCGCAATGAAAAAGAGAATCCCTTATTCCGTACCCAACGACTTTTCATGTTTTGTTCAAATAGCTCTTCTATTGGCTTTTAAGCACTTCTTGTTAAGGGGGCCGAACGCAGTCCCCTTTCTTTCTTTTTTGAGACACCTCAGGTTGTTTACCTATACAGCTACAGCAAAGTTTATGTTGGTTATTACCATCGCTACCTGTGTTTCGTGCAGTCCTGTCTATTATGTGCCGGCGTCACACCAGGTACCTGGTTTTACAAAAGCAAAACAATACCATATGGAAGCCAGTGCGTCACAAACGCCTAGTTCGTCCGGATTTGAAGGCAGATTTGCCATTGCCCCTTACCGTCGCATGGCTGTACTGGGCAGTATAAGCAGGTTTCAGGGCAAAGCCTATGCTTACCCAAATCAAACGTTAATAGGATCTGGAGACGGATCTCTGGCAGAGTTGGGTCTGGGGTTTTTCAAACCCGGTAAAAACAAAACCTGGGTGCTGGAAAATTATACCTTTCTGGGTACCGGCAATGTATCTTACCGAAAACTTGGCGGGTTTCCGTTCAATGATGACCAATATCTTTCTGCCTCTCTCACCCGTCTTTCAAACCAGACATCCCTGTCGTATTTGCATGACCTGTTCGAAGTGGCCTTTTCAGGCAGATTGATTTATCTCAACTATTACCACATCAAAGGCAATCTAGATCTGAATGAATTAAACAACAACCTATACCTGAGCCGGTACCCGCACCAACTGCTTTTTGAACCGGGGCTTTCACTGAGACTCGGCTATAAAAATGTGAAACTTTCCGCCAACATCATTCACGCCATCAACCTCAGTCATAGGGATTTTGAGCAGGATGATATCAATGTCGGCCTGGGCCTGTCCGTCCGGTTTTAGGCAAGAAGCCCCAATGTTTTGGCAAAGCCAATGGCTTCAATGGAATTGTCTGCTCCCAGCTTTTCCAGGATGCGCTGCCGGTGTGTATTGACGGTGTGGATACTGATGGAGAGCCGGTCTGAGATTTCCTTGCTGAGGTAGCCATAATGCACGAGTTGCAGGATCTCTTTTTCCCTGGTGGTGAGTTCGTTTTCCATGACTTTTTCATTGCCCGACACACTGCTCATGGCTTCAATGCTGCCCGTCCTGAAATTGATGAGTTGACTTTTAATACCCATTGTGAGGTCCTGATTGGGCGAAATGTCGACGATACTCAAAGAAAGCCAAAGGTTCCCTCTCCGATCTGTTTCCAGGGCCTGATGTTGTTCAATGACTCGTATGTACTTGTTTTCTGCATTGAGGATCCGGTATTCAGTGATGAGTTTATAATCTTTCCTAAGGTCTTTGTCCTCGCCATAAAAAAACTTAAGGATGCCAATGCCGTTGACCGAGAGATCGACCAGGTCTTGCGGGTGGATCCTGGAATTGAAATAAGCGACATCCTTACGGGCAATTTCTTGAAGATCGTGTCCAAATAAACTTTCAAAATTATAGGAAGTAAAAACATGCCTTTTTTGATACATGTCAAAGACTGTTATGCCGGTGTTCCCAATTTGCGCCATCTGTTCGAGATTGATCAGGTGTTGTTTGAGAATGGCATAATCCAGCAAGTCTTCATCAAAATGTTGCTGCTGTAGCAGGGCAACGTACTCTTTTTCGATTTCTTGCATTTGTTTCTGGTCCATTCAGTAGCTATTTATCAGTATTGTGTTCAAGTCCTTGAACGGCTTTCTTTGTAACAAAAATATAGACCTTATGCCATTTCACAGGATTTTATTCACTGGCACGTTTTTAATTTTTTGGGTTCAGCTTCTTTCGCAGTCCATCCGGGGCACTGTAGCCGATCAGTTTACACATAGTCCCATCGCCTTTGCCAATATTGTCGTTTTGGGTTCTGATCCCATGCTGGGTGCCGTTTCGGATGAAACCGGCCACTTTGTATTGGAGCACCTTCGCCCGGGCAGGTACGACGTGGAAGTGTCCTTTTTGGGGTATGAAACTTTGATTTATCGCGAGGTCCTGGTCTCGGAAGTTAAGGATGTCGAACTCACCATTTTTCTCCGGGAAACTTCGGTTACCTTAAGTGAGGTGGTGGTAAAACCCAAAGTGCAAAAAGAACGTCCCCTCAATCCTTCAGCTGCCGTCAGTGCCCGCATGCTGAGCGTAGAAGAGGCTTCCCGTTATGCCGGTGGTTTCGACGATCCGGCGCGTCTGGCTTCTGCTTTTGCCGGAGTGGCCGGCAATGTTGGCTCTAATGGCATTGTGGTGCGAGGCAATGCACCAAAATCTCTCCAGTGGAAACTGGAAGGTGTAGAAATTCCCAACCCCAACCACTTTGCAGACCTTTCTTCCTTTGGCGGAGGCGGACTTACCGCGCTGAGTTCAAAATTATTGGCCAATTCTGATTTTCTCACCAGCGCTTTTCCCGCTGAATATCAAAATGCCCTAAGCGGAGTTTTTGATATTTTTATGCGTTCCGGCAACAACACCAAAGCGGAACACACGGTCGAACTGGGCATCATCGGACTCGACGTTGCGTCTGAAGGTCCGTTTAAGAAGAATAGCCGGGCCTCCTACCTCTTCAATTACCGGTATTCCACCCTGGCCCTGCTCGAACCGCTGTTGCCCGAAAATGGAGGGGGAGTGCGCTACCAGGATTTTTCTTTTAAAATAAATCTTCCCACCAAAAAATCAGGCGTTTTCTCGTTGTGGGGACTTGGTCTTAAAGACTTTTCCGGCCAAAACCCGGTGTCCGATTCCACCCGGTGGCAGTACGAAGGTGATCGTGAGAGACAAGCGGCGAACCAGGGCATGGCGGCCGGAGGTTTGTCGCATAAATGGGCATCCGGAAAATCCCTGATCATCAGAAGCATAGCAGCCTGGACCTCGAATGGCCTGGACCTTGTTACTCAAAATCTGAACCCGGATGGAGCCCTCTTTCCAAAAAATATCATTCAAAGTAAGCTGTCAACCCTTGTCTTAAAATCAAGCCTTTCCGCTAAAATCAATAACCATTGGTCCTGGCAATCCGGCTTCACCCTTACCGGCCTGATCTACGATCTGTCCATCAGGCAGGCCCCCTTTTTGAAAGCTGACCTGCAAACGATAACTGCCGAAAATGGATCTTCTTCGCAACTGGCAGCCTATGTGTCTGGCTCTTACCGCTCTGCTGAAAAGATAGAGATCAGCGGTGGTCTTGCCTATCAGCGATTTATGCTCAATGGCCGCCAGCTATTAGAGCCGAGGTTGGGCTTAAGGTGGATGGTCTCCGAAAACAATACGTTTAGTCTGGGCTATGGAAAACACAGCCGGCTGGAAAAACTCAATTTTTATTTTGCACAAAACCTAGCAGGTGAACAGATCAACCGCAACCTGGATTTTTCCAAGTCTCATCATCTGGTGCTGGGCTATGATCGTAAACTTGGCAACAATACCCGCCTGAAAGCGGAGATCTACGGGCAGTACCTTTTCAATCTGCCGGTCATTCGCGACAGCAGCTTTTCCCTGGTCAACCTGCAATCAGACTTTTTTTTCGACGACAAATTGGTCAATGAGGGATATGGAAAAAACTACGGTCTGGACCTCACGGTCGAACAGTATATGACGCGCGGATTTTATTTCATGACCACCCTTTCCCTTTACCGGTCCCTTTATCAGGGCGGAGATCGCATCTGGAGGCCCACCCGGTTTGATAAAAAGTTGTTGGCCAACGTACTCCTGGGCAAAGAATGGATGGTTGGCCATGGACGGCAAAACATCCTGGGCATCAACCTTCGCTGGAATTTGCAGGGAGGAGAACGGTATTCGCCGGTTGACGAACAGGCCTCGTTGCTGGCCCGCGATGTCATCTTCATGGAAACAGCAGCTTTTTCAAAATCACTGAGCCCTTCCCACGTGTTTCACTTTACCCTTAAGTACAAAAAGAATCGAAAAAAAATAAGTCAGGAATTTGCCCTCAAGGTCATAAACGTTACCAATCAAACCGATTTTTTAGGCTTTCGGTACAACCAGCTTACACGGCAGGTCGATGAAAACAGGGAAGCCATCCTCATTCCCAACCTGAGTTACCGCATAGATTTTTAATGGAAAATTGTTTATTCGGGGAGAGGATCTAACCAAACACCTCATACAACAGATCTTCCACCCTCGACAAGGGTCTTACATCGATATGCAGATTTTCGGTCTTGACATTTTTTAGATTCGATCTGGAGATGTAGATGACCTCAAAACCCAGCCGGTCCGCTTCCTGGATGCGCTGTTCGATCCGGCTTACCCCGCGGATTTCTCCTGTGAGTCCGATCTCTGCCGCGAAACATATGTTGCGGCCAATGCCTATGTTGTTGAGCGATGAAATCAGGGCGGTAAAGATGGCCAGGTCGATGGCAGGATCGGTGACCCTGATGCCGCCGGCTATGTTGAGAAAGACATCGTTGTGTCCAATCGGCAGACCACAACGTTTTTCAAGAACAGCAAGCAACATGGCCAGCCTTCGCAGGTCAAAACCCGTGGCCGACCGTTGTGGTGTGCCGTAAACGCTGGGCGTTACGAGTGCCTGGGTTTCTATCATCAGCGGCCTCATGCCTTCCAGAGAGGCGGCAATGACACTGCCGCTTAGGGTCTCTGTGTGTTGTGAAAGTAACAATTCGGAAGGGTTCGATACTTCTCTCAGACCCCCGGCCTCCATGGCATAAATACCCAGTTCATCGGTAGAACCAAACCTGTTCTTAAGGGTGCGCAGGATGCGGTACGTATAGTTTTGATCGCCTTCAAACTGGAGGACCACATCGACAATGTGTTCCAGCACCTTAGGACCGGCCAGCCCGCCTTCTTTGGTAATGTGTCCAATGACCACGATGGGGATGTTGCTTTCTTTGGCAAATCGCTGCAGCTCCGCGGTGCATTCCCTCACCTGGGAAATACTGCCCGGAGGAGAATCAATCATGGGATTGTACAAGGTCTGTATGCTATCCACAATGATTAGTACCGGCTGAAGTTTTTTGGCTTCTTCGATCAGCGTGCTGCATGCGGTTTCGGTATAGATATAACATTCATCCACTGCCTGACCCAATCGGTCGGCGCGCATCTTGATCTGTTCTTCGCTTTCTTCCCCGGAAACGTAGAGTACTTTTCCATTGGCCTTCATGGCGAGTTGAAGCATCAGCGTTGATTTTCCAATGCCGGGCTGTCCACCTACCAGAACGATGGAGCCATACACCAATCCGCCGCCAAGTACCCGGTTGAGTTCTTCGTCATTGGTGTCTATGCGCTGTGTATGTCCGGTAACGATTTCAGTCAGAGCCCTGGGTTTTGGCTTTTCTTTAAACGCCTGCATCGGTACTGAGGGGCTGTTGCCTTTTTTAACCACCTCATCAGCAAAAGTATTCCACTCATTGCACGATGGACATTTGCCCACCCACTTGGGCGATTCAAAGCCGCACGAAGTGCAGAACCATGCAATTTTGGTGCCGGCCATTATTTGGCAAATGCTTTTTTAATGATCTCCTGTTGCTGCATGTCGTGCACCTTTTTGAAGCCGGTAGCCGGAGAAGCACTGGCCTTTCTGGAAATCAATTCCAATGGTTCTCTTCTGAAATAATTCATCAAATAGTTCCATGCACCCATGTTGGCCGACTCCTCCTGAACCCAGAAGCAGGATGCCCCTTTGTTCTTTTTCATGATGTCACGCATCTTTTTTTCCGGCAGCGGAAATAGTTGCTCAATTCTTATAATGGCAACATCTTCGATTTTATTTGTTGTGCGGTATTCATCCAATTCATAAAATAATTTTCCGGAACAAAACAGGATCCGGCTTGCATTTTTAACCTTGTTGTCTTCGATTACGGGTTGAAAACCGTGTTTGGGTTCAAATTCTGTAATGGGGCTGATGCACTTCGGATGCCTGAGCAATGACTTTGGCGACATCACAATCAGCGGCTTCCGGAATGGCATGGCCAGCTGTCTTCTCAGCAGGTGAAAATAGTTGGCTGGTGTAGTTACATTGGCCACAATCACATTGAAGTCTGCACCCATCTGTAAAAATCGTTCCAGTCTGGCACTGGAGTGTTCCGGTCCCTGCCCCTCCATGCCATGTGGAAGCAACATCACAAGTCCGCTCATACGTTGCCACTTGGTTTCTCCTGCTGCTATAAACTGATCAACGATGGTCTGTGCGCCATTATAAAAGTCGCCAAACTGCGCCTCCCAAATCACCAGGTTGTCCGGTGATGCCAGTGAGTATCCATATTCAAAACCCAGGACGGCAAATTCCGACAACAGGGAATTAAAGATCAATAATCTTCCCTTCTCATTGAGTCCGGAAAGTCTGTTATACGGTTCGTTGGTTTTTTCATCAAAAAACACGGCGTGTCTGTGTGAAAAGGTACCCCGCTTTACATCCTGACCACTCATGCGCACATGGTGCCCTTCGTTGATGATGGAGCCATAAGCCAGCAGTTCGGCAAAACCCCAGTCCAGCACGCCAATGTCCAGCAATTCCTTCTTGGCTTTCTGCAACCGGTTTATTTTTGACATCACGGTAAATCCTGGTGGTGTGGTCATCAGGTGTGCCATGATCTTGTCAATTTCTTTTCTCGGAATGCCGGTATCAAAACCTTGTTCCAGTTCCGCTGCATTGTAGGTTCTGGTGAGTTTTTTCCAATGCATTTCAGGTTCCTGGTAAACATAGGGCAGGGGTTTTTCTTTCAGCATGTCCAGTCTTTCCTGGAGCATGTTCCAGAAACTCTTTTCAAGTTCCTGGGCCATCTGCGCATCAATGTCTCCCCGTTCCAGCAGTTTTTTTACATAGATTTCTCTGGAGTCGGGGTGGGTGGAAATCACCTCGTACATCTTGGGTTGGGTAAACTTTGGATCATCCCCCTCGTTGTGTCCGTGCCTGCGGTAACAAACCATGTCTATAAAGACATCTGCGTGAAAGGTTTGACGGTATTCGGTAGCCAGTTCTGCCGCAAAAACCACCGCTTCAGGATCGTCTCCATTGACATGGAAAACGGGAGCCTGCACAATGCTTGCCGCGGCGGTGCTATAGGTAGAAGACCTCGCATCGTCAAAGTCGGTGGTGAAGCCGATTTGATTGTTGATCACAAAGTGGATGCTCCCGCCCGTGCGATACCCGGCCAACTGACTCATTTGCATGGTCTCGTAAACTACACCCTGCCCTGCCGCCGCAGCGTCGCCATGAATGATGATGGGAAGGATACGGGTAAAGTCGTGATACAACAGGTCAATTTTTGCGCGTGTAAATCCTTCGAGTACCGGATTAACGGCTTCGAGGTGCGATGGGTTGGGAACCAACTTGAGGTATACATCCTTGTTTTCCATTTTGACAATCGATGAAAAACCGAGATGATATTTTACATCGCCGTCACCAAAACTTTGGTCGGGAATTGAAGTGCCTTCAAATTCGGTAAATATTTGCTCGTAGGTTTTGCCCAATGTATTGGCAAGAACGTTGAGCCTGCCCCGGTGCGCCATACCAATGACCACTTCTTCTACCTTGTCTTCACCGGCCGCTTTGTGAATGATGGCATCGAGTGCTGCAATCGTGGTTTCTCCTCCCTCAAGGGAAAACCTCTTTTGGCCTACATATTTGGTGTGTAAAAATCTTTCAAAAATAACAGCTCCGTTCAGTTTTTCAAGCGTCCTTCGCTTTTTTTGCACACTCAGTCCGTAATCCCTGGATAAATTTCTGTACTCGATTTTTTTGCGCAGCCACATCCTTTGCTCTTTATTTTCTATGTGGGTGTATTCCACTCCAATCGTACTGCAATAAATGGCATTTAATCTGTCAATGATCTGCTGTAGTGTAGCCCCCTTCAATCCAATCTCTTCCCCGGCCTGAAATATTTTGGTGAGGTCGCTTTGATCGAGTCCGTGGTCAGCCAGGTCCAAGTGAGGTTTCCTATCTTTTCTTTTGCTAATGGGATTGGTATTTGACAACAAGTGCCCGCGCTGACGATATCCATAAATAATGGACAATACACCAAACTCCTTCGTCGCATCTGTATCGCTTACCGTTGTCACAGGGCTGCCGTTGCTATTGGCCGTAGCAAAGTCAAATCCTTCAAAAAAAAGCCTCCATTCTTTATCGGTTTGATCAGGATTGGTCACATACTGTTTGTACATCGATTCAATATACGCGGGGTGGGCATTAAAGATGTGGGAGAAATTGCTCATATATGCTATGGATTTAAAATATTTTTGGGGTTTTTATAAGAAAATGCAAATATCATACTAAATTATTCATAAACATTTGCCAGCATGATAAGTTTTTAATAATTTTTAAGTTGGTCTAAAATTATATTTTGATTCGTCTTTGTTTTGCGATGCGCTCAAATACGACATCATAGGTTAAAATTTGTGCCTTTATACTTTTTTTAACAGGTTTTTATTGACTTTCCTCGCTTTATTGTTATACTTTTGCATTCAGGTCTAATTCTATTAAAATATGAGAATACTTTACACGTTAACAATCCTGCTTGCCTTCACTGCGGTGCGCAGCCAAATCTCGATGACGCCATCGACCTTGTCTGTCATTGTCAGTGAAGAGATTCCGGAATATGTTTACAACATAACCGTTACCAATAGTGCTTCTGCACCGACCAGCCTTTGGTGGAAGGTTCAGAAAGCTGCCGGCTTCCCATCAGCATGGGAAACCTATACCTGTGACCTTAACCAGTGTTACCTTCCTGGCCTCGAAGAGTGTCCCGCAAGCAAGCCAAACGTAATTCCCGCTAATACTACCGTGAGCTTTACCTATCACTTCGACCCAAATGGTAGCGTAGGACAAGGCAAGGTTTGGTTTCAGCTGTACAGCGATAAGAGTTTTAAAACCCTGGTTGCCGAAACTGATCCGGAGGGAACCATCATTGCTGACAAGACCCTCAACACTAAATATACCTCACCTTCATCCGACCTGAAGTTGTTCCCTAACCCTACCGACGATTATTTTATCATTAAAAATGACAATGGTGTTGCAAAAGTTGGCATCTTCAACATAGTGGGCAAGGAGATGGTCACATACAGACATACTCCGGGTAACTCATACGATGTATCCGACCTCAGCAGGGGCATTTATATCGTTCGCCTGCTCGACAACCGTGGTAAAACCATCAAGTCCATTAGGCTAAGCAAAAAATAAATAGATTTTCTTTTAAGAAAAAGAGTTTCGGTCACAACAATCGAAACTCTTTTTATTTTAAATAAACACCAAACATTAAGGTACCAAAATGAATAATCTAATTTGTCTTTTTTCATTACTCATTTTTTTTAATTACACCATGACGGCACAAGACCTTTATCACATACCGGTAAATGACCTCTCCGGTCAGGCCATGAACCTCGAATCATTCAGGGGTAAAAAAATATTGATCGTCAATGTGGCTTCAGAATGTGGCTATACCCCTCAATATGGCCAACTGCAAGAGTTGTATGAAGCCTATGAAAATAAGCTCGTCATCCTGGGTTGTCCATCCAATGACTTTGGTGGGCAAGAGCCGGGCTCCAATGAAACCATCGGTCAGTTTTGTAAAAAAAACTATGGCGTTACTTTTCCACTAACTGAAAAATTAGGCATCTTACAACAAACCCACCCATTGTATCAGTGGCTTACCAAAAAAGAAAAAAACGGGCTTACAGATAATGAAGTGAAGTGGAATTTCCACAAATTTCTTATCAACGAAGACGGATCATTGTATAAAAGTCTTCCCTCCTCTGTCAACCCGATGGACGACAGCATCATAAGCTGGATAACCAAGTGATATGTTTTTTGCAGACATACCTTATAAAGCAGCAGAAAAAAACAGGATACTCTTGCAGGTAACTGAAGACAGGATACCTCATGCCCAGCTTTTTCTGGGCAGGGAGGGCTCCGGCAATCTGGCACTGGCGCTGGCTTATGCTTCTTTTATTTACTGCCTCAACCGCACCGAAAATGATAGCTGTGGTGCGTGCCCAAACTGCAAACTCACCCATAAGCTTATTCACCCCGATTTACATTTCAGTTTTCCCGTGGTAAAAAGCGATGTAAAAAAAAGGGAAGAAACTACCAGCGATGATTTTCTCACCCAATGGCGACACATCAATCTGCATTCGCCTTTTTTTACTTTTCACGATTGGCAGCAGACCATTAACGCCCAGTCGGTAAAACCCAACATCAACACAAAGGAATGTGTGGACATCATCCAGAAACTTTCTTTTCAGTCTTTTTCCGACGGCCCAAAGGTGCTCATCATGTGGATGCCCGAATACCTGGGAAAAGAAGGAAATAAGTTACTCAAACTGATCGAAGAACCTACTGACGATACTTATCTGATTTTAGTGGCTCAGGACCAGGACAAGATCCTAAATACCATTTTGTCCAGATGTCAACTGATGAAGTTTCTTCCCTTTTCCGAAGAAGAAATAAAAAAATACCTCATTGAAAAGCACGACATTGATGAAGAAATCGCTCAGCAACTATCTCGTGTAGCGGAAGGAAGTATTTCCAAGACCCTCGACCTGGTTAAAGGTGGAGAAAAAAACAACTCCGCTTTGTTGTTTGACTGGCTCAGGGTTTGTTATAAAGGGGATGCTGAGGAGATGATGGCCTTTGTCAATGAGACTGTCTCCTGGAGCCTGGATAACCAGGTGCGTTTTCTGGAGTACAGTCTGCATTTTTTTGAGGCATATTTTTCATGGATGCTTTCCCCGGATATCACAGGCCAAATGACCGAGACAGAAGCAAGTGTGGCCTCGAAAATGAAGGCCATCATCGACCGGGAGAAACTGGAGTTGATTTGCAAAGTCATCAACAACCTTATTTTTTACCTCAACCGAAATGGCAACCATAAAGTAAACTGGACTGCAGACACCATAGCCATAGGAGATATTTTGCGAAATAAAACCCAATCTTCCACAAATAGCCTTATTTTTGCTTCTGAATCTCTTTTGATTCAATAGAGTTACAATTTATGAAATTTTATAATATAATCATACCCTATGGCGTGCGCTAGTTGCGGAACAGGAGGATGCGTCAGCGCAGGAGGATGTCAAAATAAAGGTCTTTGTGCTTCAGGTAGTTGCAATAAAATGAACAGCTATGACTGGATCACCATCCTGGATCTGGAAGACCCTGTTTCCTATAATTTTGTGGAAGTAAGTTTTAAAAACGGAGCCCGTAAGGAATTCTATAAAAATCCACACCACCTTACCACTGGAGATACCGTATTGGTAGAAGTACAGGGCGGCGGCTATGACATTGGAATCATAACATTGTCCGGCGAACTTGTGCGGTTGCAGCTGAAAAAGAAATTTACCACCGAAGACCGGGTTTCACAGGTCGTTATTCGAAAGGCCAATGAAAGAGACCTGGAAAAGCTCGAAAACAAAACACAGCTCGAAAAAGAAACCATGGTTCAGGCCAGGGCAATAGCCCGGTCACTGGGTCTTGAGATAAAGATCGGCGATGTGGAATTTCAGGGCGACATGAAAAAAGCTACTTTCTTTTTTACCGCCAATGGCAGGGTTGATTTTCGCGAATTGGTAAGGGCTTACGCCAAAGAATTTAAAGTGAAAATCGAAATGCGTCAGATTGGCAGCCGGCAGGAGAGTGCCAGAATTGGTGGCATAGGCAGCTGTGGTCGTGAACTTTGCTGTTCAACCTGGTTGTCCGATTTCAGGTCTGTCAACACCACGGTAGCCCGTTACCAGAACATTGCCATCAACCAAACCAAATTATCGGGTCAGTGCGGCAGACTGAAATGCTGCCTTAACTACGAACTGGATGCCTATCTGGATGCCCTTAAACATTTTCCAACCCATGCAAATGTGATCCGTACCAGGAAGGGCAATGCCAGCCTGGTAAAAACAGACATTTTTAAAGGCATCATGTACTATGCTTATGATGACATCACCATGCGCGGCGTTTTTCATCCACTGGACAAAGAAAAAGTAAAGGAAGCCCTTGACCTTAACAAAAAAGGCATTCTACCCGAAGACCTTACTTCTTTTACAGAATTAAAGGAGGAGCAAAAAGAAATTGGCTTTGCCGATGTGACCGGTGAAATAGAGTTGCCAAATAATAAAAAGAAAAAGAAAAAAGGCGGAAGAAAAGAGGGTGATGGTCAAAGAAGACCTTCCTCGGATGGCAATGCCGCTTCGGCTGAATCCGGAAATCCGCGAGAAAACAAAGGGGGCCCGAGATCCGGTAACCAGGGCAATAAGGGCGGTGGTCAGCAAAGAGATCGCCAACCCGCAGACCGACAGGGTGCACCGCGTTCAGATGCCCAGCCCGGCCAACAAAGGGCAGAAAAGCAGAACAGACCACCAAGAATTGAGAGACCTGAACAAACAGACAGGCAAGACAGACGCCCAAGACCAGACAGTCCGGAACGAACAGACAGGCAAGAACGGCCACCAAGACCAGATGGGCCTGTGGGTCAGGAAAAACCTGTATCACAAGACAAGGTGCCCGGTCAGGAAAATAAGCAAAGTCCGGATGGGGACAAGCCCAACAATCCACCAAAAAAGAATTTTAAAAAGAAAAATTTTTTTAATAAAAACAAACCCAATAACAATCCGTAAATGCAGTTTGATGTGACCATAATTGGCAGTGGTCCCGGTGGATATGTAGCAGCCATAAGGTGTGCACAACTGGGTCTTAAAACTGCCATCATCGAAAAATATAATGTGCTGGGGGGTACCTGCCTCAATGTGGGCTGCATCCCTTCAAAAGCCCTGCTGGACTCTTCTGAACACTATCACAATGCCGTCCATCGCTTTAAGGATCACGGCATCAACCTCACCGGTGTAAAAGTGGATATGGCCCAAATGATCCAAAGAAAAACCGATGTGGTGGATCAAACTTGCAAGGGCGTAGCCTTCCTGATGAAAAAAAATAAGGTTGCCGTATATCATGGGGTGGGTAGTTTTATCGATAAAAATACCGTCCTGGTCACGAAAGCCGATGGGAGCACCGAGCAACTCACTACACAAAAGACCATCATTGCCACCGGCTCAAAACCCATTACCCCTCCTTCCATGGGTTATGACAAACACCGGGTGATAACCTCTACAGAAGCACTAAACCTGAATATTTTACCTAAAAAAATGGTGGTCATAGGGGCGGGTGTCATAGGACTGGAGTTAGGCTCAGTCTTTGCACGCCTTGGCACTCAGGTTGACGTGGTTGAATATATGGATCGCATCTTGCCGGGCATGGATACCGATTGTGCCAAAGAATTGCAAAAAACGCTGAAAAGCCTGGGCATGAACTTTTACCTGTCTCATGCCGTGACATCGGTTACCGGGGGTAAAAAAGACATCCGGCTTACCATGACACCCCGAAACAGCGAAACCCCAATCGAACTCACAGCAGACTACTGCCTGATCGCCATTGGCAGAAGACCCTATACCGACGGGCTTGGACTGGAAAACATCGGCATTCAGACAGACGAGAAAGGACGGATTTCGGTCAACGAACATTTGATGACCCCCGTGGACGGTGTTTATGCCATCGGAGATGTGATTCGTGGTGCCATGCTGGCACATAAAGCAGAAGAAGAGGGCGTGCTGGTCGCAGAATTGCTCGCCGGCCAAAAACCCCACATCGATTATAACCTCATACCGGGTGTAGTGTACACCTGGCCTGAACTTTCTTCTGTAGGAAAAACCGAAGAAACCCTTAAGGCTGAAGGCATTCCATACAAAGTGGGAAAGTTTCCATTTAAAGCACTTGGCCGCGCCAGAGCAAGCATGGATGTGGACGGACTCGTGAAAGTAATCGCACACAAAGATACCGACGAATTACTTGGAGTCCACATGGTTGGACCACGAGTCGCCGATGTCATCATGGAAGCGGTGGCCTTAATGGAATTTCGTGCATCGGCAGAAGATATGGCGCGAATCTGTCACCCACATCCTACTTATACCGAAGCAGTGAAAGAAGCCGCCTTAGCTGCCACAGAAAACAGAGCATTACACATATAAACCAAAAATATCATGAAATTTGGCGTTGTTGTTTTTCCCGGATCCAATTGTGATGACGATATGGTCCACGTATTGGGAAATGTTATGGGTTTTGACGTGGTAAAAATATGGCACAAAGAAACTTCGCTTGCTCCATACGGTCCCCTGGATGGCATTGTACTGCCGGGTGGATTTTCTTATGGTGATTACCTGCGTTCAGGAGCCATAGCCCGCTTTTCCGACATCATGCAGGAAGTGGTAAAGTTTGCCAATGGGGGTGGCTTTGTATGGGGCATATGCAATGGCTTTCAAATCCTTTGTGAGGCCGGGCTTTTACCTGGTGTTTTACTCAGCAATGAACATAAAAAATTTATTTGTAAAAACGTTTACCTGGAGACTGTAAACCGCGAGACGATGTTGACGCGCGGAATTGAAGAAGGACAAATCCTTAAAATTCCAATCGCGCATGCCGATGGCAGATACTACATACCAGAGCATGAGGTCAATGCTTTGTGGGATAATGGGCAGGTCTTATTCAGGTATTGTGATGAAAACGGCAAACTCACTGAGGAGGCCAATGTCAATGGCTCTCTATTTCACATTGCCGGTGTGTGTAACAAAGAAAAAAATGTATTTGGAATGATGCCACACCCGGAAAGGGCCGCTGAAGACATCCTGGGCAATACAGACGGAAAACTGTTGTTTGAGTCTCTCCTTGAAATGGCATAATCTGACACGGGTGATCTGAATAGATAAACAGATCTCTTCTTTTTAAGACAAATAAAAAAGGCCGCAAAATTGCGGCCTTTTTTTATATCAATTAATCACTGATTTATCTTACAACACTTACTTTTTTACCCACAAAGTACTTGCCGTTGCTAAGTTGGATAAGGTAATTGCCAGACTTCCATGCGGATGCATCGATGCTGATGTTGTCTGAACTTGTCTGATTTGCTGACCAGATCAGCTTGCCACTGTTGTCGTAAACCTGAACATTGGTGGCACCTTTTAAGTCGCTGTGTTTGATTTCCACATTGATCCTTGATGCCGTTGGGTTAGGGAATACGCTGATGGCGCTGTTGTCAAGCAGGTTATAGGTAGAGTTTGGTTCTGCAAATGCATATGCTCCGGTATCCGATTTAAAATCTACTTTGAACGTTCCTGCTGCACATTGGATGTTTGGCCCGTCTTGGGTACCTGTACCTGATGGAAAATCAGCAGCTCCCCAGTTGATGGTCCATGCAGCTTCTGCCCTAAACTTAATACCTCCGTCTGTGAAAAGGGTATGATCGGTAAGCGCCACACTTGCCAACGTCCAGTGGTTTGGATCATTGACATCTTTTTCCAAATAAGCATCTCTGCTGTCATCATCGCTCGGCCAGTCTCCGAATGGACCAGACCTACCTACGATGCTGATTTTTCCATATTCAACTATGGCTTCAAAATTGTATTCACCGGTAAGGGTATTGAAAGTAATTTTATAGTCGCCGGCTGGAATAGGAATATTGGCTCCATCCAACTCTGCAATGCCTGAAGGAAAATCTCCTGCTCCCCAGTTTACCGCCCAGTCATTATCTGCACGGAACTTGGCTTCGCCCTCAACCAGTTCGATCCTCAATCTCCAGATGGTAGGATCGGTGTCGTCTTTGATCATATCGGTGTCGCTGTCCCAGCCGCCCGGGGTAGCAGAACCGATGATGCCGATGGCTGCATAAGGCCTGATGATACTGAATTCATACGCCAGTGTCCTGGTATTGAATGAAATCTGATATTTTCCGGCCTCTGGTACCACTAAGTTTGGTCCGCCGAGTACACCAACACCCGCAGGAAATTCTGTTCCTCCCCAGTTGATGTCCCATGCTTCATTGGCCCTGAACTTGATTTCACCTTCAGTAAGGTCCAGTCTTGCTTTCCAAAGGTCTCCGTTAGTTGCATCCCTTACGAGATCCGTGTCGCTGTCCCAGCCACCGGCTGTGGCAGTACCAATTACACCAATGGACTCGTAGTTTTTGATTTCTTCAAAGGAATACTCGCCGGTGCCCCTGTTGAAGGTAATAAAATACTTGCCTGCCTGGGTTATCGGAATGTTGGGTCCGTCCTGAGTACCTGTGCCTGTGGGGAAAGTGTTAGCTCCCCAGTTAATTGCCCAGTCGTTGTTTCGCCTGAATTTCGCATCTCCAGCAGTCAGTGTAAGTGTAGTAAAGTATTTATTGGTATCTGCCTGATCCTGGTACATGTCTGTATCGGTGTCCCAGCCACCCGGTGTAGCAGAGCCAATGATGCCAATATCTGAGTGAACCTGGAAATTGTATGCACCTGTAGAAGAGTTAAAGGTTACGGTGTAATTGCCGTAATACACTGGAATATTGGGGCCATCCTGTGTTCCTGTTCCCGTAGGGAAGTCTTTGGCACCCCAGTTGACCGTCCATGCATTTTCCGCCCTGAATTTTGCTTCTCCGTTAACCAGGTCAGTATCAAGAGACCACAAACTTGGGTCTGTTGCATCTTGTACCATATCCGTATCAGTGTCCCATCCTCCTGCAGTGGCAGACCCAACGAGTCCTACGGTAGTAAATGGCATGATTTCGGTGAAATTGTATTCCAGTGAAGCGGTATTAAAAGTGATAAGATATTTACCTGCTGTGGGAACAGCAATGTTGCCACCTCCTTCAACGGCTGTGCCTGAAGGAAATGCTGTACCACCCCAGTTGACAGTCCACGCCTCATTGGCTCTGAACTTGATCTCACCAACCACAAGGTCAGCAAATCCCTTCCAAAGATCGGCATTGTTGGCGTCTCTGGTTAGATCGGTATCGGTGTCCCAGCCACCTGCTGTAGCAGAGCCTATAACTCCAATGGATGTAAAGGCTACGGCTTCTTCAAATTCGTATGCACCGGTACTCTTGTTGAAGTTGATGGTGTATTTTCCTGCTTTGGCAATGGGAATGTTTGGACCATCTTGAGTACCTGTGCCTGTAGGGAAAGTATTGGCTCCCCAGTTTACAGCCCAAGCATCGTTTTGGCGGAATTTCATTTCTCCCGCTACAAGGTCAATGTTAATGTAATATTCGTTGGTATCCGCAGGATCAATGTACATATCTGTGTCCGTATCCCAGCCACCAGGTGTGGCGTTTCCTACGATGCCTATATCAGAATCTACATCAAAATAATAAACACCTGTTGAGGAGTTGAATGTAATGGTGTAATCCCCGGCCAAAACGGGAATGTTTGCACCATTTTGTGTTCCAGTGCCTGCAGGAAAATCTTTTGATCCCCAATTGATATCCCATGCATTATTGGCCCTGAATTTTGCTTCACCTGTTGTCAAAGTTATGGTTATCGTCCATAAACTGGTGTCAGCACCATCCTGAACCATGTCTGTCTGATTGTCCCACCCACCCGGGGTTGCCGAACCAATAATTCCTACAGAATTGATTTGGGCAAAGACAGTCATAGACACAAGCATCATGAATGAAAATAAATGTAGCCGTAATTTCATATGATTAATTTTTTGTGAAAAAATAGTTATTGTTAATGCGACACAAAGTAAGTTATTTTTTTATTTTTACAGAATAAAATTATTAAAAAAAATACTTGAATGAGAAGCCAAAATTTCAAATCGTACCGCCGTTTGTCATTATTATTTTTTATTGTTTTTTTTAGCACAATAATATTTGGACAGCGGCTTATAAGGGGTGTGGTAACAGATGCTACTACTGGTGAACCCCTGATTGGGGCAAATATTGTTTTGAAAAGTGATAATTCGGTCGGAACCGTAACTGATTTTGACGGCGCTTTTTCACTCGAAGTTCCATCACAAACAAAAATGATTGTCGTCAGTTACACCGGATATACCTCTCAGGAAATTGATGTTTCCAACAGCAACTCCGTCGACGTTTCCCTGATGGCAGGACAAGTACTCGAAGATGTCATTGTCATAGGTTATGGTACCGTAAAAAGAGAGGATGCCACCGGTGCCATTCAGGCAGTAACCTCTGAAAAATTCAACAGGGGAGCCATCACCGGAGCCCAGGAATTGATTGCCGGAAAAATTGCCGGAGTAAGCATTACCACAGAAGGAAGCCCGGGAGCGGGATCCAGAATAAGAATCAGGGGAGAATCTTCCCTGTCCGCTTCCAACGACCCCCTCATCGTAGTGGACGGAATTCCCCTCGATAACGGAGGCGTTTCCGGTAGCCGCAACCCCCTCAACATCATCAACCCCAACGACATTGCGTCTATGAGCGTTTTGAAAGATGCCTCTGCCACCGCCATCTATGGCAACAGGGCCGCAGGAGGGGTCATCCTCATCACCACCAAGAAAGGAACTGTGGGTGGCAGACTTACCTTAAACTACAATGGCAACTACTCCGTAGGTACCAGGTACAACTCTGTTGATGTACTTTCTGCCGAGGAGTATCGCGGCCTCATCAACCAGCGATATGAATACGACCCGGCCAAACCCTTGGAAGAGCAACATGCAGCCATAAGATTGCTGGGAAATGAAAATGTAAACTGGCAGGACATCATTTATCAAAATGCCACCGGCATGGATCACAACGTGGGCTTATCCGGTGCCATCAAACAATTGCCTTTCCGTTTGTCTCTGGGTTATACCGATAAAAATGGCTTGCTCAAAACTGATAATTTCAAAAGATATACCGGTGCCATAAACCTGTCACCGGGCTTTTTTGACAATACGCTGCAGGTAAACTTACACCTGAAGGCCATGAGCAACGACAACCATTTTGCAGATCGCGGCGCCATCGGAAACTCACTCAATTTTGACCCTACCAGAGGCCCGTATGATGCCACTTCCAAATATGGCGGTTTCACGGCATGGACCATTCCTGCCAATGGAAATCCCAATCCCATAGCACCCACAAATCCTCTTGCCCTGCTGGAACAAAGGAATGATAATTCAACGGTAAATCAGTATATCGCAAATGCCACCGTTGATTACCGCTTAAAGTTCCTGCCCGATATGCGGGTCAACCTTTCCATCGGTCACGATCAATCCAAGGGCGAGGGGCGTGTCATCGTACCCAACAACGCGGCATTCGCCTTTGATGCCATCAACGGTGGGGGTGTAAATAACTACTACACACAAACCAAAAAGAATTCTGTCTTTGAATCCTACCTCAACTATAAAAAGGATTTTAACAGACATGGCTTTGACGTGATGGGGGGGTACTCCTGGCAACGGTTTTTTGTAGACAATTACTTTAAAAATACAGACACTGCCGGTTCCGCAGCGGAAACCTCTGAAGGAAAGGACCCGGCTGAATATTTCCTGGTTTCTTTGTTTACCCGTCTTAACTATAATCTTGACAACCGCTATTATCTGACCTTCTCCCTTCGAAGAGACGGAACTTCGCGGTTTTCACCGGATGCCCGATGGGGTTTATTTCCTGCCGCAGCCCTTGCGGTAAAAGTGATAGACAACGACAACAATTATTTCAACAGCCTTAAACTAAGAACCGGCTGGGGTGTTACCGGACAGCAGGACATCGGTGACTATTACGCATACCTTGCGCGTTACCAGGTAGGAAACCCCAATGCACAATATCAATTTGGAGATGAATTTATTACCACACTTCGTCCCAATGGTTATGATGCCAACATTCGTTGGGAAGAAACATCTACCTTCAACGTGGCTGTCGACTTTTCGATCATCAAAAATAAACTTTCGGGATCTCTCGATGTATATCAGAAAAACACCAAAGACCTGCTGAACAGAATCCCCGTCCCTGCAGGAACCAATCTCACCAACTTCATTACCACCAACATTGGTAACATGGAAAACAAAGGTGTGGAACTGGTATTGAATGCTACCCCGGTTTCAGGCTGGGATTTTTCCGTAAACTTTACCCACAACAATCCGAAGATTACCAAACTTACCGCTGTGGATGACCCGAATTACCAGGGTGTGGCAACGGGGGGTATTGCCGGTGGAGTAGGCAGTAACATCCAGATCCATTCAGTGGGTTATGCGCCAAGTTCTTTTTATGTGTACAAACAAAAATACGATGAAAGTGGAAACATACTCGAAGGCCAGTATGAGGATGTAAATGGAGACAACATTGTCAACAGTTCTGATTTTTACCGTTATAAAAGTCCAAACCCTAAATTCAGTATTGGCCTAACCAACAACATAAACATTAAAAATTTTGATTTCTCCTTTGCCGGTCGCGCCAACATTGGAAATTATGTCTACAACAACGTGCAAACAGATATGGGCTACCTTGCCCGCGCTTTTGCTTCCAATGCTGTGCTTTGGAATGTGCACCAATCCGCAGTTGACAACAATGTGGTCAATCAAAGTGCACTTACCTTCAGCGATCACTTTGTAAGAGATGCTTCATTTTTCAGGCTTGATCACGTCACCCTTGGATACAATTTTCCCGGAGCGCTTCGTGGAATCAGAATTTATACGACCATACAAAATCCTTTGGTCATCAGTAATTACGACGGCCTTGATCCGGAAATCGGCAACGGCATTGACAATAACATTTATCCGAGACCAAGGACTTACCTGGGCGGAGTATCCATCAATTTTTAAAAACACAGGTAAATAGAAATATCATGAAAAAACTAATTTCTTTCGCCACCATCTCGCTGAGTTTCTTCTTACTACCGGGATGTTTTAATGACCTCAACACCATTCCCCTCGACGCCGATGTCATCACTTCCGAGGTGGTGTACAAAGATGCCAGTTCCTACAAGAAGGTACTTGCAAAAGTATATGCAGGATATGCCGTATCCGGTCAACAGGGTCCTGCAGGACAAGCAGACATCGAAGGCATTGATGAAGGCTTTGGCCAATACCTCCGCGGTTATTGGTACCACCAGGAATTGTCTACCGATGAAGCCCTCATCGGTTGGAACGATCAAACCATCAAAAACTTTCACAACCAAACCTGGACAGAAACCGATGGTTTTATTTATGCTTTCTACAGCCGTATTTTCTATCAGATCTCTCTTTGTAATGAGTTTATCCGCGAAACATCTGATGCCAAACTGGTAGAAAGAGGTGCCGACGAAAACCTGAAAACACAGGTTAAAAATTATCGCGCCGAAGCGAGGTTTTTGCGAGCCCTTAGCTACTGGCATGCATTGGACTTATTTAGAAATGTACCTTTCGTTACGGAAAACGACAAAGTGGGTTCTTTCTTCCCCACCCAGACCAATGCCATTGACCTGGCCAAATACATCGAAACAGAATTGCTCGCCGTCGAAAACGACATCGCTGCACCAAATGCCAATGAATATGGAAGGGCAGACCGGGCCGCTGTCTGGACCCTGTTGGCAAAATTATATCTCAACTACGAAGCATACACCGGCCAGAAAAAATACACAGAATGCACGGCTGTTTGTGAAAAAGTACTTGCATCGGGATATAAACTGGACCCTGTCTATCAAAACCTCTTTCTGGCCGACAACCACAACTCTGACGAAATTATTTTCCCGATAGCCTTTGACGGCATTAACAGCAGAACGTGGGGAGGAACAACATTCATCATCCGTGCCGGCATTGGAGGAACTATGAATCCTGCTGCATCGGGAGTTGCCAGTGGCTGGGGAGGAACACGAACTACCAAACAAATGGTGGAAAAGTTCCCATCCAACACCACGGGGCTGGTTGTAGCAGCAAGCGAAGGTAAAACAGCAACTTATCCTAAAGTATATGTACCGGGCTCACACCAGGCCACTCCTTTTGATGCCACAGATACCGATAATGCTTTATCTTCTCCATTAAAAAACAAGATCTACGAAGGACATATTTATTTTCCTTCAGACAATGGAGAATTTTTGATCGCCAGGAATCCGACCCTCGGTGGCGCATTGGGTGACAACGACAAAGATGGAAAACTCGAAACAGGTGGTGCCAGAATTGTGGTGCCGACGGCAGGACTTTATTACGTGACGGTTGACCTCAACACCGGTAAAAACACCTACACCATAGAAAAAAGAAATTTCAGCATTGTAGGCAGTGCCGCTGGAAGCTGGGATGTAGACGTACCCATGACCTGGGATGCTGCAAAACAAGCCATGAAGGCTAAACTTGATTTAGTTGAAGGTGAGTTTAAGTTCAGGGTCAATGGCGACTGGGCGGTAAACTTTGGTGATACCGGCGCTGATGCCATTCTTGATGCTGCGGGAGACAACATTGTCATTACCAAAGGTGGTGGATATGAAGTGCTTTTATTTGTCGATAAGCCGGATTATACCTACCAACTAGGGCTCACTTCTTTTGACAGGAGAGGGCACTTTTACAAAGATGGGCAGAACCTGGAGGTCAATGACCTTTCCATCTTTACCGACGGCATTGCAATCAATAAGTTTAAAAACATAACCTCGACAGGTGTACCCGGTAAGGACTCAGATTTTCCGGACACAGACTTCCCTATGTTCAGGCTGGCAGATGTCTACCTCATGGCTGCGGAATCCATCCTGAGAAGTAATGGCGACAAGTCAAAAGCCCTTGAATATGTCAACAAGGTAAGGGAACGTGCCCATACCGGCAAAGCAGGCAACCTGGAGTTAAACGATCTCAGCCTCGACTTCCTTCTGGATGAACGCGCCCGGGAATTGTATTGGGAGGGTCATAGAAGAACCGACCTGGTGCGTTTTGGTCAGTTTGCCAACGGAACCTATTTATGGTCCTGGAAAGGAGGTGTAAAAGAAGGTGTCGCGGTTGATGCCTACAGAAATGTGTACCCCATTCCTTCAGCAGACATTGGGGCTAATCCAAATCTAAAACAAAACGACGGATATTAAACGCGAAGGAAAAGGCGGCCAATGGCCGCCTTTTCTTATCATTTCTCTTCCACCACCTCCGTCCTTTTTTCCGTCCCTACTCCCGTAATGGTGAGTTTTTTCCAGCCCTTGGGCAAAGATGTTTTTAATTGAGTGATGCCCTCATCTTCAATCGACAATCCTCCAAACCCACTCAATACCGCTTGCAGCATACCACCGGCACCTGTAGCAAAATAGGGATTGTTTCCTCCCGCTGTTTCAGAAATCACCCCAAAAGGCGGAACCTCATTGGGTTTATAAGATGAAGCAAAAATGTCGGCCGCCTTTTGGCTTTCACCGAGGCGATTGTATAACACCGCCAGTACGGCTGAACCCATGGCCGGACCATCATTGGCATATCGGGGTAAATAATATTCGAGGTCCTTACGCACCTGGACAGGGTCCTTGACGATGTTAAGGGGATAGGCCAATAAATTGACATCGGCTTGTTTGATATTGACGCCATTGTAGCTGGCATTTTCTTTGGTGACTCCGTCCGGAAATTTCAGAATGGGAATGTTGTCAGCTACGTGTGCCCAGTCGGGGTCGGGTTCCAGACCGAGCTCTTTTGCCGCAGCAACCGCAAAGTGCAAAACCGTAATAGCCATGCCATTCGTGAAGGCATTGTTGTCTATGTTTTCCTGCCACTCATTGGCACCTATGACATTGTTTATGTCATAGTGACCAGGGCCATTGCGTTCCACCCTGCTGGACCAAAAATCTGCCACTTCCTTTAACACCGGCCATCCTCTTTCCTTCAACCATTGTTTATCTTTGGTGACCTGATAGTATTTCCAGAATGCCCAACCCACACAACCGGTGATGTGCTGTTGGAACGGACCTGTCAATGCCCAAACCGGCGTGTCTTCACTTCCTTCGGCCGAAGACTCCCAGGGGAACATGGCTCCTCTATAGCCATGTGAAAACGCATTTTTCCGCGCTGCCTCCAACCGTTGAAACCGGTATTCCAAAAATGATCGTGCAAACTCCGGCTTGAGCATCAAAATCGGGGGATACATCCACAATTCCGTATCCCAAAAAACATGGCCATTATATCCCAGACCAGACAAACCCATTGGGCTTAAGCTGTTTGCGGTGCCTTCCCTGGAAAAAGAATACAAATGATAGAGTGCAAACCGGATGTCGCGTGTTACTTCGTCATTCCCTTCCACAGTAATATTACTTTGCCATAAGTCTTTCCAGGCCGCTTCGTGTCGGTTGAGTAAGCGTTCTTTTCCCTCAAGGGCCGCATAGATGGTTAGCCTTTCCGCCTCATTGTGCGGATCGTCATATTGATTGGACGCACAACTCGAAGCCACCACTGAAAAAGCATATTTTTCACCCTTTTTTAGTTTTTTAAAAAACTTGGTCAGGTGCATGTTGTAGTCCCAGTCTTCATGGATGAGGTCTGGTTCTGAACCATGGGCTTCATTAAATATAAATGAATTGCTTGCAGCCAATACGAGTTTTCTCGATGGACTTTTTGCCACCGAAGTCATCAAAGGAATAAGCACATGGGGTCGGTCAATTTCTGCATATAGATTTTTCACGTCTGTTAGGTGGGCCGGCGCTTCAATGACACTCATGGGGCAGATCGTGATATCTGCGATAGCCTCCACCGTGAGTACGACCATGGCGGTATAAGGCAGATGCCGCAGGGCCATCATCTCTGAGCTTACCGTTGCTTTGCCGGGCACGGTAAATGTCGTGATCAATTTTGCCGTAGCCATGTCTAGGGTTTGCGCGTATCCTGAAATCTCCTTGGAGCCTATCCGCTGTCCATTGATGTCGAGGTTTAAGTTGAGGTGGTTGAATCCCTTAAGGACGTTGGACACCCTTCCCCGCTGATAGTAATCATAGGCGCCATTCAACACGACATCTTTTACCTTGAGTGGTTCCGGTGAAGATACGATGCCGGTAATGCCGTTTGCCACCGTAACACCATAGTAGTGGGCCGGGTCAATATTTTTTGCTTCTACTTTCCAGGTGTCTGTTTTGGTTTGTCCACAAAGTAAATATGGCAAGAGGAAAACAAGGATTGTGGAAAGAAAATTGTTTTTGATCATATCAATTGGATTTAAACCATAAAAATAGTCTATTCCCTGTATGTCTCATCACCTTATCAAAAAATTGACTTTGTCCTCCCGGATCCGTTTCTACCTGCACACCCGTTTCATGACTGTGTGTATAAAATAAAGAGATTTGAAGTAACCATCGATTTTATTTAAACGTTGACGGGTTTAAATGCAAAGAAAAAAAGGGGCGATTATTGCCGCCCCTATCAGAATTTATCTTGTCCTTACGCTGTGGATAATATCCAGGGCATCTGATTCTGCCACATTATCGGTATCATAAAAAGTAATGAGCATAAAAAAGTTGGTCTGCGTTTTTGGGTCAATCATGCCGGCCAGCATCACCCTGAGCCCTTCTTTATAACCCTCCACGTAGTAGCCGTCTAAGCCAGATCCCTGGATTACCTGTGCTGCATCAATTTCTTCCATGGCAATCGAATTGGCCACATCTACAACGGCCACATCCATGTCCTCCACAGCAATGTCTTCTTCAAAAAGATACATATAAAAACCCATGCCCACCCCTTTCATTTCGAATTCGGTGTCTGAGTTTTTTACTACCTCAAAATCATCCGGAACGGTCACTTCCAGACCGTAGTATTCCCACACATAATCTTGTTGTGCACTCAATGTACTAAATGACATAGCGAAAAATAAAATAATAGCGAAAAATAGTTTTTTCATGATTTGATTTTTAACAATATAAAGATTGATTAATGGTACTAAAAGCATATTAAATATGGATGTAATGATAGGAAAAAAGCCCGGAATTCCGGAAAAATTTTTTCTCCCGAATCTATTCGAACCGATGTCAAAACAATTCAATACTTTTGGATACCCTATTGGGGCAATATATATGAGTGAAAAGTGGGATTTAAATAAGAAAAAAAATACAGCAACAGCTCCGGAAAGGGAGTATTGTGTATTGGTAGGCCTTGTTACTCAGGAACTTAATGAATCAGTGGTCAAGGAATATCTCGATGAGCTGGAGTTTTTGGCACAAACAGCAGGAGCCGATACCTTAAAGGTGTTTATTCAAAAACAAAACCCGGACCCAAGGACCTTCATCGGAAAGGGCAAGATGGAAGAGATAGCCAGGTACATCCAGGCCCATCCTGAAATCACCCTGGCCATTTTTGACGATGACCTTTCTGGCAAACAGATTAACATCCTTGAGGAAAACCTCAAAGTAAAAATTGTGGACCGAAGTTCCCTCATTCTCGACATATTTGCAAGTCGGGCGCAAACGGCCCAGGCAAAAACCCAGGTGGAACTGGCCCAGACCCAATATTTACTCCCTAGACTCAGGGGTATGTGGAACCACCTTGAACGACAAAAAGGGGGTATCGGTATGAGGGGCCCCGGTGAACAGGAAATCGAAACCGACCGAAGGATTGTACGCGATAAAATTGCTTTACTGAAAGAGCGCCTGGCAAAAATTGACAAACAATCGCAGACACAGAGAAAGACCAGGGGAGAACTGATTCGCGTTGCGCTTATCGGTTATACCAACGTAGGAAAATCCACGCTAATGAACCTGTTGAGCAGATCTGAAGTGTTGGCAGAAAACAAGTTGTTCGCCACTCTTGATACTACCGTAAGGAAAGTTGTTATTGGTGAAATTCCTTTTTTGTTATCCGACACCGTTGGTTTTATCCGCAAACTGCCTCACCACCTCATTGAGAGTTTTAAGAGTACCCTGGACGAGGTTAAAGAAAGTGACATCCTCATTCACGTAGTGGACCTGGCGCACCCGCAATACCAGGACCATATCCGGACCGTGAATGCCACCCTACAGGATTTGGGTGTTGTCAATAAACCCACGTTAATTGTGTTTAATAAAGTTGACCTGTATAGAGATCGTTATTTTGACCGATACCTCGATGACAATACCAAATCGGCCATCATGGCAGAACTCAAAGAAACCCTCAAAAATTCTTTTGAATTTGACAATGTATTTATCTCTGCCACCACTCAGGAACACATCACAGAACTGAAGGCAAAGCTGAGGTCTATGATCGAGATCCAATACACCATTAGGTATCCATACAGACCTAAAACCTGGAACACTTACGACGATGGAGATGTGGAGTAAATACGCTTCGCTGCTATCGCACTATTGCCTTTCACTCAAAGAAGGGGATCGCCTCTTCATCGCTGCGTCACTTCAGGCAGAACCCCTTGTAAAGGAGGTTTATCGTGAAGCATGCCGTCTGGGTGTGGTAACCGAAATTGCTTTTTCTTTTTCCGAAATGAACCGCATCCTGGTCGAAGAAGCCCCCGCATCTCTCATTAATACACCTGGCCCTTTTCAGGCAATGGCCATGAAAGAATTTGATGCCTACCTGGCCATTCGCGCGCCATTCAACTTAAAGGAAGACCAGGACCTTAACAAAGAAAAACAAAAGCAACGATTGAGGGCCTTTGCCGGCATCAACAATGACTATTTTGACCGAACGGCTTCCGGAGCCCTAAGGCGTTGTCTTTGTCAGTTTCCTACCCATGCTTCGGCACAGGAAGCGGGCATGAGCCAGGAGGCCTATTCAAAATTTGTGTTTAACGCCTGCAAATTGTATGAAGATGACCCCATTCAGGCGTGGAAAGACCTGGGTAAAAGTCAGCAAAATATCGTGGACCATTTGAATGGCTGCGACGAGATCACTTACCTGAATGAACGATCTGAGATCCATTTTTCGGTGAGGGGCCGTACCTGGATCAACTCGGATGGCAAAGCCAATATGCCTTCAGGGGAGGTTTTTACTGGGCCGGTGGAAAACTCAGTAACTGGGTCCATTTATTTTGATTATCCTTCCATTTACAATGGAAACGAAGTACGAGGCATTACCCTGGAAGTACAGGATGGTCTCATTACCCGGTGGTCTGCAGAATTGGGACAGGCTTTTTTGGATCACATCATGGACATCGAAGGGGCAAGAATGTTTGGCGAAGTAGCCGTTGGTACCAATTATGGCATCAACCGCGCAACAAAAAACATCCTCTTCGACGAAAAAATCGGAGGAACCATTCACATGGCCGTTGGTCAGTCTTATAAACAAACCGGTGGACTCAATGAATCGACGGTACACTGGGATATGATCGCCGGCATGCAACAGGGTAAAATCATTGCCGATGGCATGGTTATTTATGAAAACGGTCATTTTATCATATAAAAAAATAGAAAAATGTACACACCCTCGTCAGAAAGATATGCGCAAATGAAATACCGACGCACTGGCAAAAGCGGCTTGCTGTTGCCCGAAATTTCACTGGGCTTGTGGCACAATTTCGGTGGCGTTGATGTTTTCGAAAACGGGCGGGCCATGGTGCAATATGCTTTTGACAACGGCATCACCCATTTTGACCTGGCCAACAACTACGGACCTCCTCCCGGATCTGCAGAAGAGAACTTTGGTTTAATCCTCAAAAAGGATTTTCCGGGCAGTCTCAGGGATGAACTGGTAATTTCCACCAAAGCCGGTTACCGCATGTGGGACGGCCCATACGGCGAATGGGGCAGTAAAAAATACCTGGTCAACAGCCTCAATCAAAGCCTGAAAAGAATGGACCTTGAATACGTGGATATTTTTTATTCCCACCGTCCGGATCCAAACACCCCCATGGAAGAAACCATGTCTGCTCTGGCCTTTGCCGTACAAAGCGGTAAGGCATTATACGCCGGACTTTCCAATTACTCCGCCTCCGAAACAGAGGTAGCATTGACAGTATTAAATAAAATGGGCACCCCCTGTCTCATCCACCAACCCAAATATTCTATGTTTGCGCGCGATCCAGAAGCGGGTTTGCTAGAGGTGTTGCAAAAAAACGGGGTTGGATGTATTCCCTTTTCACCCCTGGCACAAGGTCTGCTCACAGACAAATATCTCGATGGCATACCGAACGATTCCCGCGCCGCAAAAAGCCATGGTTTCCTACAACCTGGGGACGTAGATGAACCCAAAATAAGTCAGGTGAAAAAATTGAAAGCATTGGCCCAACTGCGCTCACAAACCATTTCACAGCTCGCGTTGTCCTGGCTGTTGCACAATCCTGTTATTACTACGGTACTGGTAGGTGCCAGCAGCGTGGCGCAATTGGCTTCCAATATGAAGTGTGTGGAAAACACGGCTTTCACCGAAGATGAAATTAACGAAATTAACTCCATTTTGAAGTCCCGCTAAATGGAGTTTTTGCCTTCGTGGCGTTGAACTCAAATGTTGATGGAACACGCCGTTGTGGTTACGAAAAAAACACTTTTAAAAAACAATTGTTGTACAAAAAAACAATTTTATGAATGCACATGTTGCCAACCTGGTAAATGCCACAGCCATGATCCTGCTAGGTTTGTGAGGATATACAAGCTCCGACAACCCATCACCCACAGCCCTTATTCCCGTATTTATGGGAGTAATCCTGGTGGTGATGAGTCAGGGGGTAAAAAATGAACAAAAAGCGCAGGCCCACGTGGCCGTAATTGTCACCTTGGTGGCTCTGATTTCCCTAGTTGTAATGGCACTTCCGGGTGCCATTAAGCGAGGTGAAAATATTCCCATAGCCAGGATTTCCATTATGGTGCTGACCAACCTGGTAGCCCTGGTCTATTTTATCCGGAGTTTTATTGCCGCCAGAAAAAATCGACTTTCTTAAATCCGGATACTCCCGGTTTTGGGACGGACTTGGTAATTATTCTACCTGAATGGGGGTGGAATGGATAATTATTTGTTATAACAATAGTACAATTGCATTATTTTCGCATTTCCAAATAAAGTATAGTATGAGGTTGGTCTTTTTCCGCTCTTTTTTCGTTTTTTCTGTATTATTTTCTTGTTTTATTTCCCATGCTCAATCCTGGGAACCCAAAATAAAAGAGAACATTTCCCCGGTCGGGCAAATCGACATCAACCCGGCAATTTCAAAGGTTTTCGCCCTAGACGATGCAGCCATAAAAGCCATCTTATGGCTGGCACCTGCTGAGAGCGAAACAAACCCAGCCAACAGTGATGCCATCATTACAGTACCTGCAGCCGATGGCCAATTCGATCAATTCCGCATGGTACAATACGACATGATGGAAACTGAGCTTGCAGACAAATATCCGAATATCCGGACTTTTCACGGTGTTTCTGTATCTGACCCTCACAAACGCATACGGGCTGATTATACAGACTATGGCTTCCGCGCAGTCATTTCCGATGAAGGAGGCAATTCATACATTGACCATTATCAGCGGGGAGATAAGGTACATAAGGTTGTGTATTACAAAAAAGACCTGGTGAACCCCCACGAGTGGACCTGCGATTTTCAGGAAGAAGAGGCTGAACGCCAGCACAGCGGAGAAGACCGGGCAGGTGATTGTATCTTTCGTTCCTATCGCCTTGCTTTAGCTACCACGGCAGAGTATTCCATTTTTCATGGTGCCACTTCTGCAGCCCAGTCTTCTTTGGTTCTTTCCGCAGTAACCGTTGCCATGAACCGGGTAAATGGTGTGCTGGAAAAAGATATTACCATAAGGTTTATTCTAGTGGGCACCACGTCCAATATTTTCTATTATGATGCTGCCACCGACCCCTACACCAATGGCAACGGCAGCACGATGCTCGGTGAAAATCAAACTACCTGCACCAATGTGATCGGTGCAGCAAATTATGACATGGGCCATGTGTTCAGCACAGGCGGTGGCGGAGTGGCATGGCTTGGTTCTATCTGCGAATCCAATAATAAGGCTAAGGGCGTTACTGGTAGTTCAAGTCCCGTTGGCGACCCGTTTACCATTGATTATGTAGCCCATGAAATGGGTCACCAGCTAGGGGGTAATCACACCCAATACAACAACTGCAATCGCGTAGCTGCTGCTGCAATGGAACCAGGTAGTGCTTCTACCATTATGGGTTATGCCGGCATTTGTTCGCCAAATGTGCAAAACAATAGCGATGCTTATTATCACGCACGCAGTATTCAGGAGATCAAAACAGAACTAGAACTGCCTGCCAATAACTGTTATGTCGGCATTACTTTTGGCAACCAACCTCCGGCTATGTCCGCTTTGAGCAGTTACAGCATACCAATCTCTACTCCCTTTGTGCTGACGGCTTCTGCCACCGACCCCGATGGTGACCCGATGGTGTATTGTTGGGAGCAAATGAATAGTTTTTCTAATCCGGCACAAACAATGCCGCCGGCTGCAACCAACACCTCAGGACCTGCTTTTCGTAGTTTAACCCCGGTTTCTTCCCCTTCGCGCTATTTCCCTGCGCTGGCCACCGTTCTTGCCGGCAGCACAGCAAATACCTGGGAAGTGTTGCCATCTGTGGCCAGAACCATGACCTTCCGGGCAACTGTTAGAGACTATCACAACATTGCGGGATGCACTGACGAAGAAAACATGACGGTCACCACCGTAGCCGGTATCGGCCCTTTTACCGTGACCTCTCAAAACTCCGCTTCATCCTGGACTGAAGGCCAGCAGGCTACCATCATGTGGAACGTAGCGAACACCACCAACAGTCCGGTGAGTTGCGCCAATGTGGACATTTATTTATCCTATGATGGCGGTCTTACCTATCCGGTTACTTTAGTCTCCGGAACACCAAATGACGGTAACGAAACCATCACCGTGCCCCTGGGAACATCTACCTCTGCCCGCTTTATGGTGAAGGGGGCAAATAATGTCTTCTTTGACGTCAACAATGCCAACATCACCATCCTGGCGAATCCTGCTACCTTCAATCTCCTGGCAGAACCGGCAGAAGTGTCCTTGTGTAATACAGGATCCGCACAAACTACCGTCACTGTACTGCCCGTAAATGGCTTTAATTTGCTGGTAACACTCTCGGTACTCAATCTCCCTCCCGGTGCCTCTGCCGTGTTCTCAACAAACCCTGTGCTTCCAAATACCCCTGTAACCCTCACGATTTCAAATCTGATCAATGGCACAGGAACCTTATCGACAACCATTCGCGGTGTATCTGGAAACATATTGAAAGAAATACCTTTTACCCTAAACCTTGACGCCATCCAAGCAGCTCCAACCGCTGTGTTTCCTTTGGCCGGAGCCACCAATGTTTGGTTTAAACCTTCCTTGCAGTGGACAGGGCTTTCGGGCATAAATACCTATACATATGAGGTCTCTTTGTCCTCTTCCTTTTCCTTCCTTTCAGCTTCCGGCACCACCAACACCACCTCTGTTGTCCTGCCTGCTCCGCTTACAGGAGGAACTACCTATTTCTGGCGGGTACGGGCAAATAACAATTGTGTTGCAAATGCCTGGAGCTCTCCGATATCTTTTACAGTAAGAAATTGCCAGTATTATCAAAGCGGCAATGTGCCCTTAAGCATTAGTTCTGCGGGTCCCGTTACGGTATCCTCTTCCCAAACTACTTACGATAAAGCGGTATTGGATTCATTGCAAGTTTATGACCTGGAAGGTGTCCACAGCTTTATGGACAATCTGAAGTTTTTCCTCTCTTCTCCCGGCGGGACAGAAGATCTTTTCTGGGATCGCCCATGCAACGATGAAGACAATTTTGACATCAATTTCAGCGATGCTGTTTCTTCATCTGCACACCCCTGTCCTCCAAACAATGGACTTACCTATAAACCCTCCAACCCCTTGGCTGTATTTGAGGGGGCTTCTGCTTATGGTAGCTGGAAACTTCGTGTGGAAGATATTCAGACCGGAGATGGGGGTTCTTTGAATAACTGGGCTTTTATAGGTTGTTATACCCGCTTTTGTCGTCTTTTAGTTGAACACCCCTACACTTCCGGCATTGGCAGTCTTCCTACTGCCCTTATTTGTGCTGAGCCTGGAGACACCATCCGGTTTAGCAACACCCTTAAGAATCAAACCATAGATTTAGGTAATAACAACCTGGTGTTCTCTAAAAATCTTGTGCTTTTGGCAAACCCCGGTGACAACATTACCATCACGTCGACATCAGCAAATCCGACGCTGGTCATAGAGCAGGGAAAGACCATTGGCTTAATCGGTTTAAATATCCGGGCGTCTAACTCTACCCTGGGTGCCATTTCAAACAGCGGTGTGTTAAATTTGACAGATGTGGATTTGTTGAAGAATCCGATTGTTTCTCCAATTGGTCTGCTCAACAGCACAGTGGCTGCCAGTGTAAATATATTTGGATCCTGTACCTTAAAACCATAAACGCCGGTTATCGGTACATACCTGAATTAAGCAGGTATTGATATACACGGTCGGGGACAAGATATTCCACAGAATATCCATTTTTTATTGACTCTCTGATGTACGTGGCAGATATGTCCAGTAAGGGTGCATCCATGAACTGTATGCTTGGGAGGGCTGTATAAAGTGGCGCTTCATACCTTGGTCGCTGATAGACAAAGATTTCATACCCCGACAGTAGTTTTTCATGGTTTTTCCATTTATCAATGTTGACCAGATTGTCACCCCCCATGAGCAGGACAAATCTGTGTTGTGGGTGTTTTTCACCTAAATAAACAAGTGTATCTATGGTGTAGGAAGGTCTAGGCAGGGAAAATTCAATATTGGAGGCTTTGATTTTCGGATTATCACCAATGGCGAGATTGACAAGGTGCAACCTGTCGTGGTCGTTGGCCAGACTTTTTTTTTCTTTCAACGGGTTATGGGGGCTTACCACCATCCAAACTTCATCAAGGCCGGCTTTGGTTACCATGTAGTTGGCAATGATCATATGACCTGTATGGACTGGATTGAAGGATCCAAAAAAGAGACCAATGCGTTTGCCCTTTTGTTCCATTAATATCCCGATAAGACAGGCATAATGAGCATCATGATGTGCTCATCGGTTTCCTGCTCTGAGGGCAGGATGATGCCCGCCCTGCTTGGTGTGGACAGCTGCATTATGGTTTCCTCGGTATCAATATTGTTGAGCAACTCTACAAAAATCCTGGAATTGAAACCCATACTCATCGGCTCACCTGTATAGCGGCATGCCAGTTGTTCAACGGCTTCATTGGAAAAGTCAATGTCCTGTGCAGACAACGTAAGGCTGTTTTCCGACATATTCAACACCACCTGGTTGGTAGATTTGTTGGCATAAATGCCGATCCTTTTCAGTGAGTTTTGAAGGTCTTTTTTATTGGCGGTAAGTTCATTGGGATTTTCAACGGGAATCACTGCATTATAGTCCGGATACTTAGCTTCAATCAGTTTTGTAATAATCTTGGTATCGCCAAACTGAAAAATGGCATTTTTTCGGTTAAAACTTATGTCCACGGTTCCATGTCCCGGAAGCGCGGTTTTCAATAAAGTAATCAGTTTTTTAGAAAGGATGATCGACTCAGAAATTTCTGTGTTTACATTGCCAAAGGTGTACTTTACCAACTTGTGTGCATCGGTAGCCACAAAAACCACTTTGTTATAATCAATCATCATGAGCACACCGGTCATGGCCAACCTCATTTCATCATTGCTTACGGCAAAACTTGTTTTTGACAATGCAATAGACAGCTTCTGACATTCAAAGCTGAAAGTCTCCATTTGATCGTCCTCGCTGATAATGGGAAAGTCTTCGGGATTATCGCCCACCAGATGGTATTTACCATAACTGGATACTATTTCTATGGCATTGCTGTTGGCGTCTTCGGTGTGACCAATGGTTATTGGCTGGTCCGGCAAGGCCTTGAGTGTTTCCAGGAGCATCTTCGCAGAAATGGCAATTTCCCCTTTCTCAATGCCATTAACCTCTGTTTTGCTGATGACGGTATTTTCCACATTGGTTGCCCTGATGGTGAGGGTATTGCCTTTTAAGTGAAAAAGAAAATCTTCTGTGACAGGCAGTACCGGGCTGGGTGCGATTACACCAGAGGCCACCTGCAGGCTTTTCAACAACTCCGAAGAGGAAACTTCAAACTTCATAATATTTTATATTTAAACCGGTTATGGATAAAATCCAAGGTCTGCAAAAATACAACAGAATATCCATTATTACAACGATTTGCCCCTCGATGTTTTGCACCATTTGTTGTGGAAAAACGCATTTTTCTTCTTTTTTTTGCAGATTCTGGCTATCTTCGCCCCGCTTTTTAACGCGTTCCTATAACGATCGGGAATAGCTCTGTCGGTTAGAGCATCTGACCTCCCGATTACTTTCGGGGACGATAGCTATCGGGACAGATGGTCTTACCTAATGTGTGTACGATCTTTTTTTTTCCGTCCCGATAACGATCGGGAATAGCTCAGTCGGTTTGAGCATCTGACCTCCCGATTACTTTCGGGGACGATAGCTATCGGGACAGATGGTCTTACCTAATGTGTGTTTGATCTTTTTATTTCCGTCCCGATAACGATCGGGAATAGCTCTGTCGGTTTGAGCATCTGACCTCCCGATTACTTTCGGGGACGATAGCTATCGGGACAGATGGTCTTACCTAATGTGTGTACGATCTTTTTTTTTCCGTCCCGATAACGATCGGGAATAGCTCAGTCGGTTTGAGCATCTGACCTCCCGATTACTTTCGGGGACGATAGCTATCTGGACAGATGGTCTTACCTAATGTGTGTACGATCTTTTTATTTTTCCGTCCCGATAACGATCGGGAATAGCTCTGTCGGTTAGAGCACCTGACCTCCCGATAACTTTCGGGGACGATAGCTATCGGGACAGATGGTCTTACCTAATGTGTGTTTGATCTTTTTATTTTTCCGTCCCGATAACGATCGGGAATAGCTCAGTCGGTTAGAGCATCTGACTCTCCCGATAACGATCGGGAATAGCTCTGTCGGTTAGAGCATCTGACTCTCCCGATAGCTATCGGGACAGATGGTCTTACCTAATGTGTGTACGATCTTTTTTTTTACTTATCGGTCCTATAGCTCAGTCGGTTAGAGCATCTGACTCTCCCGATAGCTATCGGGACAGATGGTCTTACCTAATGTGTGTACGATCTTTTTTTTTACTTATCGGTCCTATAGCTCAGTCGGTTAGAGCATCTGACTCTCCCGATAGCTATCGGGACAGATGGTCTTACCTAATGTGTGTACGATCTTTTTATTTACTTATCGGTCCTATAGCTCAGTCGGTTAGAGCATCTGACTCATAATCAGAGGGTCCCAGGTTCAAGTCCTGGTGGGACCACCACCAAGCCATCTTCCTCCCGGAAGATGGCTTTTTTAACCCCTTCGCCCATGCCTTTTCTCTATATTTTATATTCCAAAAGCCACGATAGCTATTACACAGGTGTCTGTTTAGACTGCCTGGAAAGCCGGATTGAAAAACACAACTCTGGAGCCTATGGCAATAAAACCTATACTTCCTTTACAAATGATTGGATTTTATATCTTTCTATAGAGGTGAGCGCTTTTGATCATGCTGTAAGGCTGGAAAGAAAGATTAAGTCTATGAAAAGCAAGGTCTTTATTCAGAATCTTGCCAAATATGAAGACTTGAAAAAAAAGATCATTGACGAGACGACCTTCTCAAAAAAAAATAAAGCCCCCCATAACGCGGGAGGCCTACTAAATTTTTAATTATAAACTCCGTTTATCCCAACACCGCGCAGAAGTCAAGTTTAGCCCCAATTCTGCTGCGGATGTTCTCTATTCCAAGTGTCTTGGTTATTATTATGTCCGATGGGTCATGGTGAGTTTGTGTTATCGACTTATATTTTTACAACCATCCTGCCTGCGAGGTCATGACTTGTAGCCACCTGTAAGACATACCTCCCGCTTGGAAGAACCTTGTCTAAAATTAAATTCACTGTGTGTTTCCCTGCAGACATCTTCTCATTCCTGCATATTGTTTGAATCTGTTTTCCATTTTCATCCAGTAGCGTTATGGTTACTGTATCATTCCTTTTAAGATAAAACGAGATACTGGTTTTCTCCTCAACTGGATTGGGGGAAATTTCAACAGATGAAATCTCTTCCGAGTTGTTTTTTGTGGAAACAACCGAAGAAATAAATCTCGCTACAAAAACTTTATATGTACCTGCTTGCACACACCAGCCAGAAACAACTAATTTTCCATTTTCTTGTATTTTAATGGACTTGGCTTCCGTAATAAAGTTAAAATCAGAGATTAATACCCCATTGCTTGCAAAAGATGAATCCAATGAACCATCAGTTTTCATCCTGATTATCATCATGTGATTAATATAGGTTGCAGGCGCTTTTGAATAGCCACAAACGATGATGTTTCCACTTGAATCAATATCCACATCACTTAAGATCTGATCCCCACTTATTTTAATTATTGCCTTTCCTTTCTCACCAAAGCCATTATCCAGCGAACCATTTTCGTTGTACCTTACCACAACGGCTTCTTTATCTGACAGTACGCTTGTACCTTCTCTGGCAAAACCAACTGCAAGGATTTTTCCATCCGGTTGAATCTTAATTTTAGTAATTTCGTTATCAAAGTTATTTACCTTCGTTACAACCTTGCCGTTTTGTCCGAATGAAGCATCGGGAACACCATAACTTTTTACCCTGACCAAAGCAAACGCATCTTTACCTGCATAAGCGAAACCTCCTGCAACTATTCTTCCCATGTTGTCTATAGCAACAGACCTCGCTTCATTCCCTGCAAATTCAGAGACATCAATTACCAATTTACCGTCTCCGCTGAAACTCTCATCGGGGCTGCCATCGGCATTCAGACGAACAATGGCAAATGCCCGTGTTTCATATGAGGGAGCAATGACGTTCTGATCCGAGTAACCGGCCAATACAATTTTACCATCCGGCTGTAGAGCCATTCCTTCGGCAGAATCATGATACTTACCAACGGCTAAAGACACTTTTCCGCTTTTACCAAAGTTATTGTCAAGTTGTCCTGAACTTTTATATCTGACCACACAAATATTTGTAGGATCACCTCCCGCAGGATTTTTTTCAACATTACCACAAACAAGAATATTTCCATCTTGTTGGACAACAACATCTCGTGCTGCGTTTCCATAACCCGAAAAGGATTCTGTGACAATACCGTCGTAATTAAATGTTTTATCCAGCGTTCCATCGGAATTATATCTTAGTAAGGTAATATCCCCATTCGCTAACCCAAATGAAGAATTACCTGTCAATACTAGTTTTTCATCTGGCTGAAGAACCGAAGCTCGACAAACTCCGTATGAGCCTAAAGCTTTGACAATAATGCCATTGTCTCCAAAGGCAGGATCAAGGATGTAGTTTTGAGAAACAATGGCTTGATCATAAATAAACAACCAAAGTATAAAAAGTATTTTTTTCATGTCATTGTGTTTATTGTTGTGTAATTTTGGCTTTAAATATAAAATAATATTTTATTTTAATTATAAATATACATCTTTTATTCGTCATCGAGGCTTCGGTAAATATTTTAATATTCGGTTGTGGCTTTATACCTTAATATTTGGCATTCTTAACAATGGAGGCGTAATATTTTATTTACTAGAGAGGTTAAAACGCGTTTAGTTATCTCCTCTTTTCAGTCAATTCATTTTTGTCATCCCCTGTTTTACGACTTTGTTGATTTATTGTAATAAAAAAGCCCTCAGCATCGCTGAAGGCTTTTTAGTAATCCTTTTGGCGCATATCAAACCAAAACCGCGCTGAAATCCAGCCTGGATCCGATCCTGCTGTTTATGTCTTCGATCTTTACGCGCTCCTGTTGCAGGGTGTCGCGATCGCGGATGGTGACGGTATTGTTTTCGAGGGTCTCGAAATCTATGGTGACGCAGAACGGTGTGCCTATGGCATCCTGCCTGCGGTATCTGCGCCCGATAGCGTCTTTTTCGTCGTATTGACACAGGTATTTGTACTTGAGTTTGTCAAACACGGCCAAGGCTGCTTTGGTGAGCTCTTCCTTGTTTTTAAGTAACGGCAAAACGGCAACCTTGTTTGGTGCTAATACAGGGTGTAGTTTTAGTACTTCCCGCGTGGATTCATTGCCGTCTGCATCGGGAACCTTCTCTTCCTGGAATGCCTGGCTGATCATGGCGAGGAACATCCTGTCGCAACCGATGGAGGTTTCTACTACGCAGGGTACGTAATTTTCGTTGAGCTCCGGATCAAAATACTGCAGTTTTTTTCCGGAAAGTTTCTGGTGTTCGGTGAGGTCAAAATCGGTCCTGGAATGGATACCTTCCAGTTCCCTGAATCCAAATGGAAAATCAAACTGGATATCAACAGCTGCATTGGCATAATGGGCCAAATTGTCGTGGTCGTGAAATCTCAGCTTAGACTGTGGCGTACCCAGGGCCAGGTGCCATTTCATCCTCGTTTCTTTCCAGTACTCATACCACTTCATCTCTTCTCCCGGACGCAGGAAAAACTGCATTTCCATTTGTTCAAACTCGCGCATGCGGAAGATAAACTGGCGTGCTACAATCTCGTTTCGGAAAGCCTTGCCGATCTGCGCGATACCAAAGGGTATTTTTTGCCGGGTTGATTTTTGTACGTTGAGGAAGTTCACAAAAATACCCTGGGCGGTTTCCGGCCTGAGGTAGAGTTTACTTTCCTCTCCGGCAATGTTCCCCAATTGGGTGTTGAACATGAGGTTGAATTGTCGAACCTCCGTCCAGTTTTTTGAACCACTTACCTCACAGGTAATGCCACATTCGTCGATGATGTTTTTGAGTTCTTCCATGTTGCCGTCCCTCAGGGCATCGTTCATGCGGCGCAGAATGACGTCAATTTCTGCCTGACGCTCTACGATCCTTCCATTGGTCGTCCTGAACATGGTCTCGTCAAAACTGTCGCCAAATTTTTCCCGCGCCTTGTCCAAGTCCTTCTGGATCTTGGCTTCTATTTTTTCCGTGTACCCTTCGATCAACTGATCTGCACGATAACGCTTTTTGGAGTCTTTATTGTCAACCAGGGGATCATTGAAAGCATCGACGTGGCCCGAGGCCTTCCAGGTCTTTGGATGCATAAAAATGGCGGCGTCCAGTCCCACGATGTTGTCGTGCATCTGCACCATGGATTTCCACCAGTATTGTTTGATGTTGTTTTTTAATTCCACCCCATTCGGTCCGTAGTCATATACCGCACTGAGTCCGTCGTATATTTCACTGGATGGGTAAATAAATCCATACTCTTTACAATGAGAAATCAGATTTTTAAAATCCATGGGAATTAAATATGTGGTTAATGAATGCTGTACAGCAAGAACTATGCCCTTTTGCCTGGCAAAATTAGGCATTATTGCTTAAATATCGCATATAAACACCCCGTCCGGCCGCAAAAAAGCAGATTAAATTCGGTATTCCCTGGAAAAAACCGGAAATTTTGAAATATTATTTTGTCTGTTTGGGCGTATTGTGGGGTCGCTTTTCTGTGGAAATTCTGCTTGTTTCTTAAAATGGCAGGTCGCCGTAATCGTTGAAGTTGCCATTTGCCGGTTCGTTGAACGGCTCGAAGTTGGTCGGTGGAAAACCCTGATTGTCATCCGGAGCGGATACGGCTTTATTCACTTTTTCGATCTTCCATGCGTTGAGGTTGGTAAAATACTTACCCTGCCATTCTCTGCCCCTGATGTCGAAAAATACTTTTATTTTATCTCCCTCCTTCAAACCTTCCACGATACCCGTGCGATCTTGAACGGCTTGAAATTTAACAAACTGGGGATAAGTGCCTTCCGTGGTGATGACAAATTCCCTGGTCTGGAAAGATGCCGTTTTGGATTCGAGGTCAAATACTTTGTGAAGCGTTCCTTCTATTTCGAAATTCATGGTATAATATTTATCTTTTTATTTGCGAATACCGGCCTAAACATTGGCCATCTTTAACGCAGCACAAATATACATGATGTCGCTCAGTTTTTACCGGTAAAATGCCCTGATTCAAACTATGTACACATAAAAACCCAACCTTTTTGGAGATGACCTCGTTTTGAATATGCCTGTTTTGTTACTTAATTTTAAACTGCCGTTTTCAACATGATGAAGAAAATTCCTGCTTTTGCGCTGCTATTGATTGTTTTTGCTTTTTTAATTGGCTGCCATTGCAATGATGACACATGTCCGGCCATCGTTGAAAAATTTGACACCAACAAATGCGCCTGTTGTGGAGGACTCATTGTAAGGGTAGATGGAAAAACATACCAGGCCTACGTTTACCCGGAAAACATTTCACCGGAAGTAAAAAAGGAATATCCTTATGCCGTGGAGATTTTATACACCCTGAAAGATGCCTCCGAATCTTGCAGCATCGTAGATGGTGTCATTGACATCAGCGAGGCGCATTTTGACTGATGCATTTAAGGTTTTATTAAAATCAAAAATGCGTTTTTTTCCTGGTTTTATTTTTGTAAAGTATTCCTTCCAAAAAAATACTTACGCCATGTTTTTTCTGTTGACGTAAGTATTTAAATGGAATCTCCCCCGGACCAGAAGTGTCCATCTCATTGACGCAAGACCACAATCTTTCTAATCGTCGTTTGGCCCCCTGCCGTTACCTCTAGCAGGTATTGACCTGCAGTTACATCTGAGAGTTCAAGTCTCTCCATGTTACCGGTCCCATTGAGCTCTTTTACTGCCCTGCCATCGGCATTAAATAATTGTATTCTGTCTATCTGTTCACTCCCTTTGAAATTGATCAACACATAGTCCTTGGCCGGGTTTGGCCCTACAATAAGTAGGTCTGTCTGTGTGTCATTTGTGGCAGAAATCACCACAGACTGACATGTAGAGATGTTTTCACAGCCCTGCACATCAGTGAGCTTTACCGCATAACTGCCAGTGGTCGTGGGTAAAAAATTGCGTTGTGTGGCTCCCGGTATATCTTCTCCTGTATTGCAATTGAACCATTGATATTCAACCCCAATGGCATTGGCATTGAGTGTGCTTCCTGACTTCGTTACCGTGTTGTCGATTTGTCCTGTGCAGCTTATGTTTTCATAATAAGAAATCCGCATCGTGTCTGTGAGCAGGTTTTCCAATAAAAATACATCCAAATCCCGGTCGCCATCCAAATCCACCAACGTGGGTAAAGATGCGGCATCGTCAATTTGAGCGGGAAGACCCAAAAATGAGGCAGCTGAAACAAAGTTTGCTTTTCCGTTTATCAGCGGTTCATTGTAAATCCCTCCAATAAATAATACGTCTTCATTGATATCATCCTGCCACATGGAAAACAAATCAACGTCATCATCCAAATCTAAGTCACCTGCCATAAAAAAGGCAGACTTGTTTAAAAATGCTGCGATGCCATTGGTGTTTTGGTACCATCCAACAAAGTTTGGATCCGTCGGGCTTCCCGTATTTTTTGCGTACAACATGGTGGCTACATCATTTTCCTCACTCCCTTCTCCAAAATATCTTACAAAGCCGCTCATCACAATGTCGAAATCTCCATCCTGATCCATATCGGCAATTTCAGGGACAAAAAAACTACCCGCTGAAAAATCATTTAGCCGCAGCTGTTCTCCAGCAAAGCTGTTGTATCCTCCTCCTGGCTTGCTTTCAAAATAACGGACACTCAAATTGAGATATTCGTCGGCATCACAGCACACCACAAAGTCCGGTTTTTTATCGCCATTAAAATCTGCCGCCGCAGGATATACAAATCCCGTCATTTGCAACAACTCCGGAAACGCAGGTTGACGGCTTTCAAAGGCGGGGTTCCATCTGTCTCCTTTGTTTTCCTGCACAGACACAAAATACTTGATGCTTTTAAAGGTGAATGACTGCCCTTGCTGATCAATGGAGTCAATCCCGGCTATGATGGCGTCCTTATCTCCATCAAGATCTAAATCATAAAAAATAAACCGCATTGCCGGCTCACTGGTGTCCGCTTTCGTCAACTGAAGCCCAAATGGATTATATCCTTTTGCCTCAAAAATCTGACCCCATGTTGGCAATGCAAACAGTAAGGCAAGAAAAGGCAATCCTCTTAGTATCGTTCTCATGGATAAACTTCTTTTGGTGTTAAATAAATGTCTCTGGTAATCGTCTGATTTTCGGAGTTAAATGTGGAGAAACTCCAGTTCGCCGAATTGTATCCCGACTTACTCACCTCAAAAAATACCCCAATATAGTCATAGGGTGATTTTTTGGTCTCTATTACTGTAAAGGTGGCGATGCCATCTCCGCTGGTATTTTTTTGACTGTTCGACGAACTTACCAGCTCTACTTTACATTCGTTTTCAGATTTAGTAACCGCGGCAAAATTCGATTGTTTGACATCCACCGTTGCTCCTGATAAGCGTTGGTTGGTTTCCAGATCATAGACCGTTATTGTTGCGGTAAACGTTTTGGTCGTTGGTGTGGGTAACTTAGTACAGTCTACCGTTTGACCCACTTGAGGCGAACTGGCTATCGACAATAGCCAAAATACACCCAGGGATATCAACCCTAGTATTGGAGCTTTGTATTTTTCCATTTCATTATATTTTGTATTAAAAATTCAATGATGATTGGCAGGAGTCCTCCCAACATCATAAATGCAAGATCATTGGCATCAAAGGTGCCTCTCGTTATTCCCGAGAATTGAAGCACCTCATTACTCAGACAGACGACATATACGATCGCCATCCAAATGCAGGATTTCCGTGTAAAGGTGCGATCCCATATCCACAACTGAATGGTCATGGCGGCAAACATCCACAATCCGTCGGGCAGGGAATGGTTTATTACCTCATGGCTTTGCAACAGATCTTTTAACCGATTGAAGATTGGCGCATTATAGATGACTTCTGATATGGAAAACAATTGGAAGATTGGCGAAGAGTGACCCCGACCTATGATATAAAGTAAAACCCCCAAGCTCAACACCACCAGTGCCAACAAAGGATAAACCCACTGATAAAAACTACTCCTGTACATTTTCTCAATTCAGGTTTAATATACATCCATTAAATAATAAAGGCAATGACGCCAGTCACTGCCTTCTTACTTTTTAAATGTTTACTGGCATTCTTTCTGTTAGTACGCCCTGGCAAAAATCACCCTTTGTTTGGATGGTTTTCCGGTAATAATGCACTTTCCCTCTTCCTGCTCACCGTCCAGCGGCAGACAACGAATGGTGGCCTTGGTTTCTTCTTTCACCTTCAACTCTGTTTCTGTAGTGCCGTCCCAGTGTGCATACACAAATCCTCCTTTGCCGTCTAACGCTTCCTTAAGCTCATCGTAGCTATTTGCAATGGTGGTGTGGCCGGCCCTGAACGTTTTCGCGCGCTGCAGCAAATTGGCCTGAATGTCTGCCAGCAGTTTTTCGACATAGGTCTCGATGCCTTCCAGCGGTGCGGAAGTTTTTTCTTTGGTGTCTCGTCTTGCGACTTCCACCTGGTTGTTTTCCAGGTCTCGCTTTCCCATGCCGATCCTTACCGGAATACCCTTCATTTCGTATTCGGCAAACTTAAAGCCCGGTCTGTTTTTATCGTCGGTGTCGATTTTTACACTTATTCCTTTTTCCTTTAATTTATCTGCAATGGCATCCGCCACCAGCATGAGTTCGGGTTCCGGCTTGGGTATAGGTACGATGACCACCTGAATTGGCGCCAGCTGTGGAGGAAGCACCAGCCCGTCATCATCGCTGTGGGTCATGATGAGTCCCCCAATCAGTCGGGTGGAAACACCCCAAGACGATGCCCAAACATACTCCTCCACGTTTTGTTCGGTAAGGTACTTGACTTCAAAAGCCTTGGCAAAATTTTGTCCCAGGAAGTGGGACGTTCCCGCCTGAAGCGCTTTACCGTCCTGCATCATGGCTTCAATGGTATAGGTATCGTCTGCCCCGGCAAACCGTTCGTTTTCTGTTTTTACGCCTTTGATCACCGGCATGGCCATCCATTCTTCGGCAAACCGCGCATATACATCGTGGATGAGCCTTGCCTCTTCAATGGCTTCCATTTTAGTGGCGTGTGCTGTGTGGCCTTCCTGCCATAGAAATTCTGCTGTCCTTAAAAAAGGCCGGGTGCGCATCTCCCATCGCACCACATTCGCCCATTGATTGATGAGAATGGGAAGGTCACGATAAGAGTGAATCCAGTCCCGGTAAGTATTCCAAATAATGGCTTCGCTCGTGGGCCTTACCACCAATTCTTCTTCCAATTTCGCTTCCGGATCCACCATCAGCTTTCCCGGATTGTCGGGATCAGCTTTTAAGCGGTAGTGCGTCACGATGGCACATTCCTTAGCAAAACCTTCTGCGTTTTTCTCTTCTGCTTCAAACAGACTTTTGGGTACAAATAGGGGAAAGTAGGCATTTACGTGTCCTGTTTCCTTAAACATCTTGTCGAGCTGGTCCCGCATCTTCTCCCAGATGGCATATCCATAGGGTTTGATCACCATGCAGCCCCTGACCGCAGAGTTGTCGGCCAGTTGTGCCTTTTTTACGATGTCGAGATACCATTGTGAATAGTTTTCTTCCCTGGATGTAATCTCTTTTGCCATTTTTAGATGTTTCTGTCTGCTTAGATTAAAATGAATGCAAAAATACAAATTAATTTGCCAGGAACAGAACATTTGGCAGACTGCCTTTTTATTGCCACATTGCCATACGAAAACAAGGTCGGGCGTCGATTTCTTCATCTTTGTTTTGCTGGTCTTTCATTCCACTAAGCAGGCAAGGGGGGCCCTTGGTTAAAAAACAAAACCTGTATTCAAGCTGGATATCTGTTTTTTATGGTCGGGATGATTGTCTCTTCTGTAAAGCGTTAATTTTTTTATAAGATGTCGCACACCTGAAACCTTCGGGCATTGGGCTTCGTCATGGATATAAAATGGTTAATTTTTATTTAAGACGTCCATATATCGGATAATTTAAGTGATTGTTAACTAATGGTTTGATGTAAAATAAATAAATTGCATCTCGAAACAAGAGTTTCAATTATTGCGAAAAATAAAATTCATTAAAAAATGAAATTAAGATTATTCGTTTCTGCCTTTCTGATCGCTGGCTCGGGCATTTCCGGATTCGGACAGTTCGACGATTTATACTACGATCCTTATAAAAATGTCCAGGTAGAAGAGGAGGTGTATGATACCTCCAATGAACGCACTTCCTTCAGTTCGTATGACGATGATTCTTATGGTTATTATGATGACTTAGATGGTTATTATGATGATTATGACGACTACACCTATTCCACAAGGATCCGCAGGTTTTACAGACCTTCTTATGCTTTCAGTTACTTTTCTCCGGTTTGGGGCTATGGATGGAGGGATCCATTTTATGACCCATGGTATGATTCCTACTGGTATGGTGGCAACAACGTGGTCATTGTTGTAGGAAATTCCGGATGGAACTCCTGGAACCGTTGGAATAGATGGAACGGCTGGGGTTGTGGTTATGGCTCAGGTTGGAACAACTGGGGCTGGAATAACTGGGGTTACAACAATTACTATGGTAACAATTATTATGGCAACAACAATTGGTACGGTCATCACAACCATTACAACAATGGCAATGGCCACAACAACAACAATAGTCCCTATGGAAACTATTATGGCAGCAGAAAATCAGGTTCTTCCATTGCCAGCACAAAGGGCAGAATAGAGGGTCCGCGAAAAGAAGTTGGCCCAAGATATGTGCCCACTTCAGAGGTTGTGGCAGACGAAAGGAATGACAACAATGCCTCCAGAAGCAACAAGGTAAGGAGAAGCGATTTTGACAATCCGGCTGCAAAAGAAGAAAGGTCCAGCATTTACACGCGTAAAAGATCTGAAAGTTCTCAGCGCGACGTACCTGCCGCCGATCGAAATAGCGACAATAACTATAAAAAGTCTCCACGTTACGATTCCGATAAAACCAGGGATGGTGGTTCGTCTCCCGCTCCCAGAATCTCACCGGAGAAAAAGCGGGAAAACCAAAGCCCTAAAAAAGATGAAGGCAGCAGGTCCAGGTCTTACGAGTCCGGCAGGTCTTCACAGGGAAATTCGGGCAATCGCTCTTACGAAGGAAGTTCATCCAGAAGTCAGTCCTCCCCTTCACGATCTTCTTCTTCCGGCAGCGGGGGCAGGAGCAGCAGTTCTCCCAGAAAGGGGAACTAATCCAAAAATAAGTTAAAGATATCATATGGAGCTATCCGCGGGTTATGGTGAAAAATCAATTCACGATGACTTGCGGATGGCAGTTTTTTCTCAAAATACTTAAACATCAGCTTGATGAGATACTATGTTTTTGCCCTGTTTTTCATTGGCCTTTCCTTTGGTACAAAGGCACAGAACGTCACTGACGCGGTGCGCTGGTCATTTACCAATCCGGGAGGAACGGCAAGAACCCTTGGTGTGGGCGGATCCTTTGGGGCCATGGGTGGCGATTATTCGGTCATCAACATCAACCCTGCGGGTTTGGCGGCATACCGCATGAGTGAATTTACCATTTCTCCTTCTCTTTCTCACAACCGTACCTCCTCATTTATGGTGGGCTCCGGCAATGTAGAAACTAAAGACCGGTTCAATTCCTTTTCGCTGGACAATGCCGCTCTGGTCTTTGCCAATAAAAAGTCGTCCGGCGGTTCTGCTTTTGCCTTTGGCTTTTCAAAGATCGCCGACCTCAATAAGAACTTTTCCTACACCGGCTCTTCCAATGGCTCCATCACCCGTCGTTTCGCGGAACGCGCCAACGGCAGGGATGTAGAGGGCCTCGATGATTTTGAAGCTTACCCGGCCTACGCTGTGGGCGCCATATATGACCTTGATGAAGATAAGAATTACGAAACCGACTTTTCACCCTTCGACGATGTCCGGAAAAACCAAAAAGTAGACCAGGAAGGATACATCAACGAACTGTCCTTTGGCTGGGGTGGCAATTTTGGCGAAAAATTTCTGCTGGGGGTTTCTGCAGGCATTCCTTTTGTGTCGTTTCAGGAGTTGAAACAATATGGTGAGTCCGATGCCACGGGAGACATCCCTGTTTTTGAATCCTTAAACTATACCGAATACCTCAACACCTCCGGTGCCGGCATCAACTTCAAAGCCGGTTTCATTTATGCGCCCATTCGCGCACTCCGTTTTGGCGGCGCTGTTCACAGCCCCACCTGGTTTACCCTTAACGATGATTATTACACCCGGCTGGACTACCGTTACAACGATGGAGAGGCACAGTATTACGATAACAGGTCGCCCGATGGCAGCTTTAAATACAGGCTTAGTACACCCGCCAAAGCCGTAGGCAGCATCGGTACGATCTATAAACTGGGACCCATACAGGGCTTCATCAATGGAGATGTGGAATGGATTGACTACAACAACAACCGATTTAATTTCACCAGCTTTTCCGATGACAATGCTGAAGAACAAAATACCATCGACATCAACAATGAAATAGAATCCTTTCTGGGTTCTGTGGTTAATGTGCGATTGGGCACCGAACTTGCATGGGGCGTTTTGCGATTGAGGGCTGGCATCGAAAGGGGTGACAGTCCCTTGTCTGCAGATACTAAAAAAATAGAAACAACCTCCCTCGGCGTTGGCGTAAGAGATGACCGCTTTTTTGTGGACCTCGGAGTGCGTTTCAGAAAATACGATGAGGGTTATGTGCCCTATGTTTTGCTTGACCCCAGCGAAGAGACCCTCGTCAATAACAAGATAGAACAAACCAGGGTTGTCGTGACCGCAGGCTTTAAGTTTTAAGCCGCGTCAAAATCGTCCGGCTTATTTTTGCGTAAAAAAAGTGAAATAAAGCCCGAAATGAGCAGCTCGAGTTGCCACGACTCCTGTTGCAGTTTTTCCAGCCACTGGCGGAAAATGGTTTTGTGGTCGTTTTGATTTTCCATAGCTACAAAACTACTGAATTTTATAATTCATCGTCAATTGTATCAATTACCTTCCTTCCATCCTAATCTTCTCGCATCTTGTCCGTTTCCACCATTTCAATAAAAATTCCCACAAGCACGGGTACATTTTACCCCAATCGCCCTCTTCTTTGTACCTTTATGTCTTTTACCGCAGAAAATATGTTTGATTTTTCAGTTCTTGACAGTGCCCCTCAACAAACTTCGGTCTATCTGATCGTATTTGGCCTGTGTCTTACGCTGGTCCTGTCACTCATCTTGGTGTTTACCTATGAAAAAACCTCACGACAGGTAAGCCGGCCTGATCACTTCATCCAGTCGCTCTTGCTGATGTCTCTGGTGACCGCTACCATTATGCAGTCCATCGGCGACAGCCTGGCATTGAGCTTTGGCATATTTGGTGCCCTGGCCATCATTAGGTTTCGCACCCGGATCAGTGATCCACGGGATGTGGCTTTTGTGTTTGCCAGTATGGCTGTGGGTATCTCCTGCGGCGTACACAGCTTTGTGAATGGCATCATTGGCACCCTGGGTTTTTGTCTGGTGGTGTTGTTGATCCGCTTCTCACCTTTTGGGCAGAAAACCAACCACATCGGTGTGCTGCGATTGGAGACCCCGGAAGAAAATACCGGCAGGGTGACCGTGCCCCAATTGCTTGAACGGTTTTGCAGCAATTTTTCCATCAAACGCATCCGCTTGGTACTCGCAGTAGAAAATCCAGGGCAGTTTGAATTTGAATACAAATTGAAACTACGCCAGGAAAGCGACTTTTCTGTCCTCGTGCAGGCTTTGTCTGCTGTGCCCAATGTAAAAATTTCCCGACTGAGTTTTGACGATGAAAATGACATTGAATCCATATAAACCGGTATGATGCGCCTTCGATTAAATCTATTGTATTGGCTTGTGTTACCTCTCATCGCCTTTTTGTGCTTGAAAATCTACGCTTCGTTTGGCGGCAGTCAACGGTCGTTTTACGGTTATGCCGAAAATAAAGAAACGCAGCTCAGCATCGACGAATCGTCCATCGTCACCCGCATCCTGGTTTCATCGGGTGAACGGGTAAAAAAGGGTCAGGTGTTGATGGAATTGAATGCGGATAAAATCGACCGGGACCTCATCAATCTCGATCTTTCCACCCAGGAACGCAAGCTGGAACAACTGGTGTCGCAGAAAGAAATTTTGGCCTCCATCGAAAAAACGCGGGCAGAAAAAGAAGAAAAATACGGCGAACTAAAACGCGAGTTGGACATTGAAGAAAGTAAACTCGTTTATCATCGCGCCATGCTCGCGAAGGATACTTCCGCCACAATCACATCGGGTCCGATCGTCGCCAAAATTGCAGCGATCAAAAAAGAAATGGCTGCGTTGGATATGATATACACCCGGCAGATCGAGGCCCTCAACGATGTCCTTAGGGCGTCTTCCCCTGGTAATGCCGAGATCGCAGCCATTCAAAACAATAAAAACTACCTGATACGGGAAAAACAAAAACTGAAGATCACCGCTCCTTTTGATGGCATCGTTGGCAATGTAAACTGCAAAGAATCCGAACGTGTACCTTCGCACAACACCCTGATATCTTTTTACGAAAGTCAGCCAAGCACGGCAGTTGGTTATGTCCACGAGAGCCTTTCGCTGTCTGTCAACATCGGTGATTCCCTTTGGGTGAAGTCAATGATGCACGCTGAAAATGTTGCTGTGGGTGTCGTGACGGGAAAGGGCCATCGTATTGTGGAGATTCCGGAACGCATGCGAAAAATACCGGAATACAAAACCTACGGCATGGAAGTGTTTATTCGTTTAACGGCCGGAAATGCTTTCTTGCAAAAAGAGGCGGTGGGTATTTATCCATACACCAAAAAATAACAAGACCATGGCGTGGATCAAGCCGTCGATAATATACGTGATTAGCATTTGGGGGTTCAGCATACCCGTCATGGCGCAAAAAGAAACGGTATCGTCCTATCTGAACCGTTACAGCGAAGATGCCGGCATCAAAGCCTATGACGATTATATCTCCGGCCTTACCAAACTAGCATACAGTATTCCCCTTGTGGAAGAGGTCAACCTGCGCACAGAGACCGATCAGTTCAATTTCGGCCGGCAGGAATATGCCATCCGCACCATGTTCAATGGCTTTGGTGAAGCCGGAGCGTATTCGAATGAAGGCAGGTATTTACGGGAAATCAAGGAGGCGGAAAAAGAAATATATGTTTCAGGACGGCTGTACGAAAGGTATAAAGAGTTAATAGACCTGCATTATACGCTGAAACAAATTCCATTACTCGATAAGCTGTATGCATTTAAAGACAGCCTGCTGGGCTGTAAAATTGCTTTATTGCAGAAGGGTAACTACATCGCACCAAAAGACATCCTTCGGCTGGAAGAAGACCTCTTTAAGCTTCGGGAGAAACAAGCAGAGATCCTTAGTATTGCGACCTCACTGCGCAGGGGACTGGGGGTGCCCGATACAGAATTTGACTGGGGCTTGTGGCCGGAAACAGAAACGATGCGCCTCGTCATCGACACACTTTCTTTTGACCGGCTGCCTGCTGCAGTACAACAAAAATATGCGGCCGATCTCAACCTCGAAGAAGCCCGGCTGCAATTGGATAAAAAAAAAGACCACCGCATCCTGGATTATGCACAGCTGAGGTACAGCAAGCGGGATAACCTCTTATTCCAGGACGAATTCAGCATTGGTCTGGGTCTGCGGCTTCCCTACAGGGGCAGTCATCGCAGGGCGGAAAATGAATACCTGGAAGAACGTTTTGGCCTGCAGCTGGAAATGCAGGTGAAAGAGGCTGTTGGTGCAGAAAATTTTAAACAGGAAAAAATAAGTTTTACCGGGTATATCAATGAGCTCAAATTCTTTCAAGAGCGAAATCCGGTGTATGGTACACTCAATGCCAATCACCCGGAAAATCAGCTTGCGGTAAATGAGGCGCGCCGCGAATTGATGCTGATACGACAACGTCGTCAGGTGGAGCTCGAAGCAAAGATCGCCGGGGCCTACATCGATTTGCTGTACCTCAGTGGCCGCCTTCAGGCACAACCCAGGATCAATTACCTTGATGGTGTTTTTAGTCGCCTCTAACTGGCCGTCGTTTCTTTTTCTACAAGCCTGATGATGGCTTTTTCTCTTTTGGTGGTGAGTTCAAAAATTTGCGTGGCTTCTTCGGTTACTTCTTTCACAAAACCGGCATCCTCAAAACCCATGCAATTGATCTTTACGTTGAGGTAGGCTCCATAGATGGCCGATCTCAAACAAAGAGCACCCACACCCCCGTCGGAGATGGAATTTTTGTTTCCTTTTTTTACCATTTCTTCTACCAGGTCAAAAGCTTCATAGGCGGTTTTCATGACGGCCAGAGGCACCAGGATGGCGCTTTTGGTGGCATCGTGCATGGCCTGCCTGCGTTGTGCCTTTTCTTCGTCTGTAGCTTTTGGCATCCTGATGGCTTCAAGGATGCCATTGAATGCATGCGTGTCTTTATCGACGTAGTTTAACAAGCGGTCTTTGGTTTGTTGTCCTTTTTCGGCCCAGTAAGAAAAATACGGCGTTTGTTTTTCCCAGCCTTTTTTGGCAGCAGATAAATTGGCAACCATTGTGCCGAGGGCTGCTCCTAAGGCAGCAAGGTAGGCAGATACGCTGCCACCTCCAGGAGCCGGACTTTCCGAAGCGGTGGTGTTGGCAAAGTCTGTGAGCGTTTTGGCGACCAATACATCTGGACCGTTTTCGTTCAACATGTATTCGATGATGCGCTTCTGCGGATCAAAGGGGGCGAGTTCATCGAGACCCATGGTTTTTACGGCCATAAAGATGAGTTCCTTTTCAGATACACCGACGGAACGTCCCTGCTTTTGGAGGAAGTATTTACCTGCATCGGTCAATACACTTTTGGGAACGAGGCCAACCAGTTCCGAACCTGTTACGCGCAAGCCCCTGTTATCTGCACTTTTACAACAAGCTTCAAAGGCCATATGCAGGGGCGTCTGATTTATATTGGTGAGGTTCATCGAAACTTGGGCAATGCCATATTCCCTGATGAACCAGCCGATGCCTTTTACACTTTTTAACATGCCGGGTTCTCTTAGTGGTTCACCCTTTTCATCGCGCAGGATGGTATCTCCTTTCTTTTTTACTCTGCCGGCTTCGCGTACGTCAAATGCGACAGAATTGGCTTTTCTTTCCGAAACCGTATTGAGGTTTACATTATAGGCGATGAGAAAGTCCCTCGCACCAATAACCGTGGCACCCGTTCTGGCATTAAAGGTGGCGGGACCATAATCCGGTTTCCAGTGTGGATCTTCCAGTTTTTTTGCCAACCCTTCATATTCACCGGCCCGGATGGTGGCCAGGTTTTTTCTTTCTTCACTGGTGGCCGCAGCTTCATAGAGATAAACCGGTATGTGCAATTCACTGCCTACCCTTTCTGCCAGCATGGTAGCGTATTTTGCGGTCTCTTCCATGGTGATGTTGGCGATGGGGATAAATGGACATACATCGGTAGCGCCCATTCGCGGGTGCTCTCCTTTGTGTTTTGACATGTCAATGAGTTCCCCTGCTTTTTTAATGGCCCTAAAAGCCGCATCAACCACTGCATGCGGACTGCCCACAAATGTGACCACCGTACGGTTGGTGGCGGCACCGGGATCTACATTGAGCAATCTTACGCCATCGCTATCTTCGATCTCACGGGTAATCTGATGTATTGTGTTCATGTCTGTGCCTTCACTGAAGTTGGGTACGCATTCTATCAATTGATTCATTGGTCTATCTTTATTTTAGTTTGTTATTGTTGTGGTGTCGCTCGCTGTCGCGTTTGGTTTTTTTCTCAAAGTTTTGATTCATCGCTTCGGTAAGGTTGATGCCTGTTTGGTTGGCTAGACAGGTTAAAACCCAAAGCACATCAGCCATTTCGTCTTGCAACATGGCTTTTTTTTCTTCGTCGCTAAGTTCCTGTTTGAATGATTGTTCTCCATACATGCGCGTAACCAATTTGGCTACCTCACCTACTTCTTCGGTAAGTATGGCCATGTTGGTCAATTCACTGAAATACCTTACGCCGTAGGTTTTGATCCAGGCGTCGACGTTTTGTTGTAGTTCTTCCAGGCTCATCATACTTTGTTTTTAGAGTCGATCCAGATGGTGACCGGCCCGTCGTTGAGTAGGGTTATTTTCATGTCTGCACCAAATTCTCCCGTTGCGACCTTGTTGGGAAAAAATTTTTTTTATCGCATCAATGAAAGAGTTATACAAAGATATGGCCTTTTCTGGCCTCGCTGCATCAATAAAGGAAGGCCGGTTTCCTTTTTTAGTGGAAGAAATCAGGGTGAACTGACTCACGATCATTATTTCGCCACCCACGTCGCCAAGTGACAGGTTCATTTTTCCCTCTTCATCAGAAAAAATGCGCATCTGTACGACTTTAGCACTTAGCCAACTGATGTCTTCGTCGGTATCAGCATCATCAATACCCAGCAAAACCAGTAAGCCTTGATTGATCTGACTAAAAGGCCGATCATCTATTACCAAAGATGCATAACTTACCCGCTGGAGCACAGCTTTCATTGATTAAAGATTGATGTCTCACAAAATTAAAAAATAGTTATAAACATTACTAAAAAGAGTAATTTGTATTGTGTATATGCTGAGATTGTTGCCTTAGGAGATTTCCACAGCCAATTGTGTGGGTTTGTGAGGGTAACTTTATAAAAATTAATATATGTTAAAATACATATAATATCTTTGTTTTATATGTTTTTTTAGCACCTTTTTATACATAATATATCCACACAGGTCTTATTGCGCCATTGTCCACATCGACTTATCTTATTCTACATTGGTATGTTATGTGTCTGACTTCCAATACGTACAGTGAAAAACGGCTGTGGATAAAAGCAGACTTATACACAATGCGTGTAAAGTCCATATTATTCAACCTTTGTTCCACATTTGCACAGTGCTTATGGTGAACTGTTCTTTTTTAAATAAAGAGAAAATATGATAATTAATTAAAAAAAGTCTGGTCTTTTTTTGGCTTTTTGGTTTTACTTTTATGTAAATTTTGAATGGGAATGCATTGGCTTAAATATTGGTTGTTTACCGGTTTGGTTTTAGTTTTTTTTCAGGTGGTTATCGGAGGCATTACCAGGCTTACGGAGTCTGGCTTATCCATTACAAAATGGGAAGTTGTTGCGGGTACGTTTCCTCCAATTGGAGAAAAGGAATGGAACGAAGCATTTGAGTTGTATAAGCAGACGCCTCAATATAGTAAGATCAATAAAGGAATGGATATTGGCAGCTTTAAGTTCATATATTTTTGGGAATACATTCATCGTCTTTGGGCCAGGATTATGGGCTTTGTGTTTTTGGTTCCTTTTTTGTTTTTCTTTCGGGAAAAAATGATCGATGGTCATCTTATGCGCAGGTTGGGCCTGGTAATCCTGATGGCTTTTTTTGCTGCTACTTTTGGCTGGATCATGGTTGCCAGTGGCCTGGTTGACCGCCCGTGGGTATCGGCATATAAATTGAGTTTTCATCTGTGTATTGCATTTTTGGTTTATTCTTCCCTGTTGTGGACGTACCTGGAATTTGTACACGGAACCCAGGTGAAGATTTTAAGAAGAGGTCATATAATGAGTTTCGTTTTTCTGTTAGTCTTATGGATACAATTGTTTGTTGGTGGTATGATGAGCGGCATGAAGGCCGGTTTGTTTTTTCCAAGTTGGCCTGATATGAATGGAGTAATTATTCCACAGGTAATTTTCCACGCTAAAAATTGGAATGTGGAAAGTTTTTTGAATTACGATCAGAATTTACGCATGCCCGCATTGGTGCAACTGGTACACAGGACCACGGCCTACTTCCTTTTTTTCTATGGTTTATACATTTTTCTCCGTTATTGGCATGACGAGAAGTATGCTCCCACCCGCATCGTTTTAAAATGGTTTACGGGACTGTTGATAACCCAGGTTTTATTGGGGATAATTACGGTAGTATTGTGTAAAGGAGAAGTGCCTGTTTTATGGGGTGTTTTGCATCAGGCAGGTGCATTGGCTTTATTGACTGTGACACTTGTTTTAAGATTTAAAATTAAACTAATGCGTTTATAAAGTAAATGCTATTTTTGTAATTCAATCGATATAATGTCAGCGAACACGGACATCATAAAGGAAGGAAAGTATGAGTACATTGAAACCGGTAAGGATAATGGCCAGCAGACGCCGCTGATATTATTACATGGACTCATGGGTGCCCTAAGTAATTTTGAAGCAATCATTTCAAAGTTTGGGCCAAATCATCATATTGTAATTCCAATATTGCCTATTTTTTCAATGCCTTTGAAAAGTCTTGATCTGGATGGTCTTGTTGATTTTGTGGAGGAATTTATAGATTACAAGGGTTTTAAAAAGGTATTCTTACTTGGTAATTCTTTAGGAGGACACCTTGCACAAATGTATTGTTTAAAACGGCCAGAAATGGTCTCTAAGATGATACTTACCGGAAGTTCCGGTTTGTTTGAGAATGCATTTGGAAATAGTTTTCCTAGAAGAAGTTCACGAGACTATATACGCAAAAAAACGGAAATGGTATTTTTCGATCGCAAAGTAGCAACAGAAGCTTTAGTAGATGAGGTATTTGATTCTGTGAGTGATTTGGGGCGATGCATAAGAATAGTTAAGGCAGCAAAATCGGCTGTGAGGCATAATCTGGAAGACAAGTTACATTTGATTAAGACGCCAACGTTATTGGTTTGGGGGGCACAGGATGAAGTAACTCCACTTTGGGTTGGAAAAAAGTTTCATGAATTATTACAAAATTCCACATTGGTGGTTTTTGAAAAATGTGGTCATGCACCAATGATGGAGCATCCGGATGATTTTAATAAGGAAATTTATAATTTTCTTTCAAAAGATTAATTTTCAATTATTTATGGCTTTATTTCCCTAGCTTTAGCAGCTCGCTGCATTGGATTTTCGCTTCTTTGTTGTCTTTGTTTAAACACATCAAAACGCTGGATTTCCTCTTGTGGAGGATATTGGTTGTTTGATCTGTCAATGTCTGCGGTTTCGAGGTATGGATCAAGGATTATCTGTTTGATGGGTTTATCTGTAACAAATACTTTGGTCACGATAGAATCATCGTATCTCCATATTTCAGCAGGAATTCTTTTAGTTTCAATACTGTCGTCTTCGTAAACAAAATCGAGGATGAGGGGCATTGGTAAGCCCCCTTTATTTTCAAAAGATATTTCATAGTAGTGTTTTTCCGAGTTCACCGTTGTTTTTTCACTTTCGTTCATACTGGCCAGGTATTGTTGATATTCCTTGTATTTCTCCTGATCTGGTTTGCTTTTATCTAAGCGTGAATAGAAGTCAATGAGGGTAGTATCTATTTCACTGTATGTTTTTTCAATGGCTTTCTGGTTTATGATGTCACTGATGTATTTTGGTGCCTTTTGTTTATTTTCCTTTGCCAATTCGTATTTTTTATCCGGGTCTTTGGGATCTACCTGATAGTGATTCACTATGTTGAGGGAAAGGTCTACGGGTTGGGTTGTAAAGAACCAGGCCCTCCAGAACCAATCAAGGTCTACAGCGGATACATCTTCCATGGTTCGAAAAAAGTCGGCCGGAGTGGGTGTTTTAAATGCCCATCTGTTGCAGTATTCTTTAAAGGCTTTATCAAAGAGTTCGCGGCCCATTATGGTTTCCCTGAGGATGTTTAGGGCCGTGGCTGGTTTTGCGTATGCATTATTGCCAAATTGTTTGGCAGATTCGGAATTGGTCATGATGGGCGATAAAGTGGAAGGATCGCTTTTCATATAGTCAACAATCTTATAAGCAGGTCCTCTACCCGCCGGATAATCTCTTTCCCAATGTTGTTCGGTTAGGTACTGCACAAAAGTAGTGAGGCCCTCGTCCATCCAACTCCACTGCCTTTCATCTGAATTGATGATCATCGGAAAGAAGTTGTGACCAATTTCGTGAATGATGACCCCAATATGACCATACTTAGCTCTTTCGGAATATGTATTGTCTGCTTCACATCTTCCGGCATTAAAGGCGATCATGGGATATTCCATACCCATTTCACCGTCTATAGACCATGCTACAGGGTATGAATAGTCAACACTATAGTGAGAAAACCACTTTAAGGTATGAGCAATGACCTTGGTAGAATACTTACTCCATAAACAATCGCCCTCTTTTGGCCACATTGACATGGCCATGGCTGTTTTTCCATTAGGCAGTTCCGTGTTCATGGCATCCCAAATGAACCTACGTGAAGATGCAAAAGCAAAATCTCTCACATTCTCAGCAGAAAACTTCCAGGTTTTTTTTTCATTTACAGGTAATACTGCCATTCTTTGGTTAGCCTCCTCGAGCGTAGAAATGGTAACGGGTTGCGTAAATTCTTTGCGCGCTTGATGTAATCTTTGCTTTTGGGCAACATCCAGGACTTCAGTTTCGTTGGTTAGAGTGCCGGTAGCCGCGACTAAGTGACCTTGTGGGACCGTAATTTCAACCAGGTAGTTACCAAATTCGAGGGTAAATTCACCACGTCCCATGAATTGTTTATTTTGCCAGCCATAGGTATCGTAATATTTGCACATTCTGGGAAAGAATTGAGCGATGCAAAAAATAGCATTGCCATCATCAAAGTTTTCGTATCCGGATCTTCCTCGTTGAATTTGCTTATTGGTTATATTGTACCACCACTCAACCTGAAAGATTACTTTTTCACCTTTTGGCAATGGTTTTGGCAAATCTATCCTCATCATTGTCTGGTTGATGGTGAACGGCAAGTTTTTACCATTGGCATCTTTTACAGCGGTTATTTTATGTCCGCCATCGAATTCTGGCTCCAAGTTGAGTAAAGAGGAGGGAGACATTTTTTCTTCTATGTTATTTTGATTGTATTGGTGCGATGCTGACTCTTTTGAAAAGTAGTTTTGGTCCAGTTGAAGCCATAAGAAACTTAGGTTTTCGGGGGCATTATTATGGTAGGTGATGGTTTCTTTTCCCGTCAGGATTTTGGTGTTTTCATCAATTTCTACCTTGATATTATAATCGGCTTGCTGTTGCCAGTATTCGTGACCAGGAGCTCCGGATGCCAGCCGATAGGTATTGGCCTGTGGTAGTAAATAATCCAGTTGTGCAAATTTTTGCTGGGCCTGAGTCAGTGTGGCAAATGTCAGGATAAAGTGCAGAAGAAAATATTTCATAATTTAAATTGTAGCCATTGTAACAATGTGAATTAGGGAAAGGTTTTCATGTTTCACGTGAAACAATGAAGAATAATCATAACGATTCATAAAACGTAAAAGTGATGTTTCACGTGAAACATTTTAAAGGTTATTTTAAATTATCTTTGTTTGTCCATAAATAAAAACAAGCAAAACTTCTATAGGGCCTCCATTTTTCTGCCACTCGATGGAGCACCTCATGAAGTTCTTTTCCTGTAGCCTGAAGCTTGTAGTAAGAAATGATGCTGTTTCTGATGATCAAATCATCAACCGGAAAAACATCGGGTCGGTTTAAGGTAAACATAAGCGTCATTTGTACCGTCCATTTGCCAATTCCTTTTATGGAAGACAACCTTCCAATGATTTCATCATCATCGAGTTTATTCCAGTATTTATTATCTTTTGGCACTTTGAGAAAGTATTCAGCTAGGTTTTTTACATACATGGCTTTTTGATTAGATAAACCACATGCACGTAATTCTTCATGGCTTGTTTGAAGGATGTGTTCAGGGTGAGCACCCCGATCCTCATATAATGCCAATAAACGTCTATATATGGTTTCAGCGGCCTTTGTTGAAAGTTGTTGTGATACTATACTCCCCAGTAAACTTTCATAAACATCATTACTTGAAGCTCGCGAGGGAGGTGAATTAAGATCTACAATCTTTCTAAGAATTTTATCTTTTCTTAGGTGACTTATAATGGATTCATTTATTTTTGTCATCAAGCAAATTTATAATGGTTAAGAGAAGGGATATCTTATTTATTCTATTATTTTTTCACACAACGTTTTTTCTTTTTGGGCAGATCTCGCAGCACATGAAAAAACGTGCACAAGTGGCCGGTATGCCCGGAAATGAATACACCGATATATGGGGTTATGTTGCTCCTGATGGTAAAGAATATGCCATCATAGGATCAACCCTGGCAGTCAATATTTTTGACGTTACGAACTGTGGAAATCCAATATTAAAATATCAATTTTTGGATGGGCTTGACTCTACTAATTATTGGAGGGATTTCAAAACATACCAAAACTTTGTATATGGGGTCGCAGACACTGGAGAAGAAGGGCTACAAATTTTCAACCTTACCCAAATCAATAACATAAATGTAACGCAAAGTACAGCACAATTCAAACGTGCCCATAATATCTATATCGACGTACCTAATGCAAGACTTTACGTAGCGGGTGCAAGAGACAACACTACTACGACAAACTGGATGATCATATATAGCCTGAGCAACCCGGCCAGCCCAACCCTGTTAAAAAAAGTTGCCCTAAATACACTGCCAGGGGTATCGGGTGCCGAAAACCTGTATATGCATGATGTATATGTCGAAAACCATATTGCCTATGTTTCTCAAGGATATGCTGGCTTTTACATTTGGGACTGTACAGACCCAAACAATATAACCTTTAAGGGCTACCTCGACGATGGGAGCAACTATAACCATAGCAGCTGGAGACATACGGCGTATAACAACCCGGATACGGCCTATTTTTATGTGGCAGAGGAGGTACCTATTGGAAGACCCATTAAAGTGATTCGCACCTTAAAAAATTCAACAGGGTATGACATTAATCTGCTCAGTACCTTTAAACATCCCCTGGGTGCGCCAACCTATACAAACAATAGGCCCCATAATCCTTTTGTAAAAGAAAACGGATTGTATATTGCCTATTATCACGATGGCATCCAGGTCTATGATGTAAGCAATCCAATTAAACCCATCAGGGCGGCATATTACGACACTTACCCCAACAACAATGGAAACCCATATACCTCTTATGAAGGGGCATGGGGTGTTTATCCATTTTTGCCCTCCGGCTGCATACTGGCCTCAGACATCACTTATGGCCTGATAACTCTAAACCCCCATTTTCCAAAGGTCTTGTTCCAGGCACCGCTTCACATCAGTGGTGCGGGAAAGGGTATTGTTTTTAAAGACAGTATTTCGGGGTATAAAAAACTTACTGTAGAAAACGATGGTAGAATAAAAATCACCGCAACAACAACGGCAGAGGCAACAAACCGGATTGATTCCGCAGACATTGAACTGGTCAACCCCGGAAAACTTATACTCACTAGCCCCAATGACACAAAATACCACATAACCATATCTTCAGCCGGAACCTTTCAAACACAAGCACTGCCTGTACCAACCATGGCAATTACCATGCCGGGAAATATTTTGATTGACAATAAACACAAAGGCCTGATCTTTGAAACGGCCAACGGCAGCCGCTGGAAAACTACCGTTTCAACCCAGGGAATAAGTCAGGTAAATAAAACCCAGTTTTAATGAAAAAAATACAACAGCTTTATGGCGAGGTTGTACAAGACCGCAGGCTGAGACCGGTCAAATGGCTGTGGGCCATTATGGTCTTTATCCTGGTGGGTTTTATGCTGACGTTGTGGCTGATTGTGAAAAGTGGAATTCCATCTTTTACAGAATTGGAAAACCCGAACAACAAACTAGCTTCAGAAATATTTGACATCAACGGTCAGGTGCTGGGCACGTATTATGTGGAGAACAGGATCCCCGTTTCTTACGAGCAATTAAACCCGCATCTTATAGCAGCCCTCATTGCAACGGAAGATGAAAGGTTTTTTTCGCATTCCGGTGTGGACTTCTGGGCATTGGCCCGCGTAGGCTTTAAAACCATATTGTTACAAAAAGAAGACTCCGGTGGCGGTTCAACCATAACCCAGCAATTGGCAAAATTGCTTTTTGAAAGGCCGTCCACAAAAGGTAAAAGCGCCCCGGTAAGAGCCGCCCTCCTGTTAAGAACAAAAATAAAGGAGTGGATCACTGCGGTTAAACTTGAAAAAAGTTATACCAAAGAAGAGATCGTTGCCATGTATCTCAATAAGTTCGAATTCATCAATGGAGCCCACGGCATTCACGCTGCCGCAAAAGTTTACTTCCACAAAAGCCAGGATCAGCTCAATCTGGATGAAGCAGCTGTGCTCATTGGTATGCTCAAAAATCCCAGCTATTTTAATCCGGTAAGGTTTGAGACCCGCACCCGGGAACGTCGGAATATTGTATTATCCCTATTAAAAGAAAGTGGCTACCAAAAAGAAGCACCGTACGAAAAGATGTTTTCACAAACCATAGACGTTTCAAAGTTTAGAAAACAAGAACAAAGTGAAGGGCCGGCCCCATATTTCCGTGCAGAACTTACCAAATGGTTGCAACACCTCATCAGGGAAAGAAACCTTAAAAAATCCGATGGCAGTCTGTACAATGTGTATACAGATGGACTCAAAATATTTACCACCCTTGACCTTAAATACCAAACCTATGCAGAACAGGCAGCCAAAGAACACATGACCTGGCTTCAACAAAGGTATTTCAAACAATGGAAGGGTATGAATCCCTGGACATACGAAGCAGATGATTTTCTAAAAAAGATTCGACACGAAGCCCTTATTTCCAAAGCCAAGGCCTCACCCAGATATAGTACCCTCCGGGAAAAAATACTGGGTCCCAAACTGGCGGGCATAAAAGGAATAAAATCAACAGATAATATCCTCGAAGTTTTGATCGCCATGGATACCAATAAACTAATAATCAACGAGTTATATAAAAATGGTTATGTGGATAAAATAGAAATAGAGTCTTACAGGGCGTTTTACAACAGCCCGGAGTTTAGAGACATAGCCAACACCTATAAATCCTTACAAGCGCAATTTCTTAAAGAATTCAAAACCCCGGTCAAAATGAATGTTTTTGACTATGAAAAAGGGGAAGTTGAAGTCACAATGTCGCCAATGGATTCTACAAAGTTCAGTGCCATGCACCTGCAAAATGCTGTACTGGCTATAGATCCATCAAACGGGCATATCAAAGCCTGGGTTGGTGGCATAGACCACCAACACTTTAAATACGATCATGTGACTTCGCGTCGTTCCGTGGGATCCACAATAAAACCTTTTGTCTATACCGCAGCGATGGCCTTTGGGGGTATTCTTCCCTGCCAGGAATTCGAAGACATTCAATATACTATTGCGCCCGGCGATGCCAATTTTAATGTGGACAAAGAATGGACGCCCAACAATGCCACAGATGTTTTTACAGGCAACATGTACAATCTATACCATGGTTTGGTTTACTCAAAAAACTCTATTACCGTGAGGTTACTAAAAGAAATGGGGTCAGTAGAACAACTAAGGGACTTGCTTGACAAAGTAGGAATAAGCAAACACGAGCGGCTGCCCAATGGCCGTTTGGCAGTACCCCTGTTTCCGTCAATCTGTCTGGGAGCGGTTGACATCAGCCTTTACCAAATGACAGGGGCATATACGACCTTTGCCAACAAGGGGACCTACCGCGAACCGGTGTTTGTGTTGCGCATTGAAGACAAAAACGGAAAAGCGATATACAACGCATCTCCACAAATTAGACCGGCCATCAACCCATTTTACAACGCCATCATGGTAGACATGTTAAAAAATGTAGTAGGAGGTGATTTTGCGATGGGACTAAAAACCGAATGCGGAGGTAAGACCGGTACCACCAACGATTATGCAGACGGGTGGTTTATGGGCATCACACCCTCGCTTGTGGTGGGTGTCTGGACAGGTGGCGATGATAAGTGGATAAGATTTACCAACCTCAACGATGGTCAGGGCTACGTAACCGCAAGACCGGTATTCCAAAAACTCATCAAAAAACTGGAAACGGATACCACAGGTATATTCAACGCTAAGTTGCGCTTTCCTCCATGGCCAGAAGGAGTTGCAGATATGATTCATTGTGCCAAGGTAAAAACCATTCGACCGGCCGCGGAAAGAAATCAGATTCAAATGGAAAAAATGAAGCGGGATGAATTTGAATCAGAATTCTGATTCAAGGAGTGGCAGTAAAACAAAACAGGCGTATTTTTGTTGTAGAAATAAAATTAGCAGAATGAGTACCATAGCAGCAGGACCGGTAATGTTGTACACCGAACAGACGCCAAATCCGGAAACCCTAAAATTTGTCGTTAACCGCATCTTATATAAAGGCACGGCCGAATTCAAAGAAAAAGATTTGGCATCATCGTGGTCCCCATTGGCATCATCCCTCTTTGATTTTCCTTACGTAAAGGGTGTTTACATTTGTAACAATTTTGTGACCATAACCAAAGAATTCAATTACAACTGGTCAGACATTATGCTGGTTTTAAAAGAATTCATTAAAAGCTACATTTCGGAAGAAAAACCCATCCTGAAAGTTGGCTTTGAAGACGCCATGAAGGCCCAGGAAGCCAACAGCACTAATGCCATTGAGTATGCAGAAGGAGAGGCAGTGCTCGTTCAGAAGATCAAAGAACTCATCGACACCTATGTTAAGCCCGCAGTCGAAATGGACGGGGGAAACATCGAGTTTAAATCATTCAATGCAGGGGTGGTAAGTGTCATTCTTCAAGGCTCTTGCAGTGGCTGTCCGTCTAGTACAATCACGCTTAAATCAGGCATTGAGGGCATGCTGAAGCGCATGGTACCGGAAGTGACGGAGGTGGTTGCAGAAATGGGGTAATTCAAAAAGAATATCACGAACACACAAAGTCCTGGAGCATAAGTCCGCCCAACCATCAAAGGGAATCACCGGAAATCAAATTGAGAACAACGATGTTTTGTCTATGCCTTCTTGCAGCGGTTATGTTGTATTGGTCCAGGTATGTTACTGGAACGGCCAGGTATTTTTCCAAATCCTGAAATGGTTTGGAGCTCACACGGAGAAGATCAATGACCAAAAAGGCAAAAATTTGGTCATGAGTTAGTGTTATACTTATTAAATATATGGGATAATATCAGCGACTTATGACTTTAGGTTTGGGATATTGTCTATATTTGCAGCCAATTCAAAGATTTTCCAGCAGATATGCCAAAAGACACCTCAATCCGCTCCGTATTGATCATCGGTAGCGGCCCTATCATTATTGGTCAGGCCTGTGAATTCGATTATTCCGGCACCCAAGCATCCAGGTCACTTAGAGAGGAGGGAATAGAAGTATCTCTCATCAATTCCAATCCCGCAACCATAATGACCGATGAGGTTACGGCCGACAATATTTATCTGTGGCCGCTGACAATAGAGAGCCTGGAAAAAATACTTAAAGAAAGACAAATAGATGCCGTACTCCCCACGATGGGAGGACAAACGGCCCTGAACCTTGCCATAGAGGCGGAAGCGGTTGGTTTGTGGAAAAAATACAACGTGAAGATGATTGGGGTGGATGTCACGGCCATCAAACTCGCTGAAGACAGGGAACTCTTCAGACAGCACGTCATCTCTCTGGGCATGACCGTAGCTCCGTCACAGATTGCCAACTCTTTTTTAGAAGGCAAAGAAGCGGCACAGATTATCGGCTTTCCTTTGGTGATCAGACCCAGCTTTACCCTGGGCGGAACAGGGGGAGGATTTGTGCATAAAAAAGAAGAATTTGACGAAGCGCTGAGGAGGGGTCTGGATGCCTCGCCGACACACGAAGTTTTGGTAGAAAAAGCCGTACTTGGGTGGAAAGAATTTGAGCTTGAATTATTGAGAGATCAAAACAACAATGTCGTAATCATTTGCACCGTAGAAAACCTGGATCCAATGGGCATCCACACAGGAGACTCCATTACGGTAGCTCCGGCCATGACGCTTTCAGATACGGCATATCAGAAAATGCGTGACCAGGCCATCCTGTTGATGCGATCCATGGGAAATTTTGCAGGAGGCTGCAATGTACAATTTGCACTTAATCCTCAAAACGAAGATCTGATCGTCGTAGAAATTAACCCAAGGGTATCGCGTTCGTCAGCACTGGCCAGTAAGGCCACCGGATATCCCATTGCCAAGATCGCATCAAAGCTGGCCATCGGATATAATCTCGATGAATTGAAGAATCAGATTACCAAGACGACATCTGCTTATTTTGAACCCACGCTGGACTATGTCATTGTAAAAATGCCCAGATGGAACTTTGATAAGTTTCAGGGAGCAGACACGACCCTTGGTTTGCAGATGAAATCGGTTGGAGAAGTGATGGCCATAGGTCGAAGTTTTCTTGAGGCATTACAAAAGGCTTGCCAAAGCCTGGAAAACAATCGGGCGGGCTTGGGAGCCGATAAAAAAGAATGGATGAAAACGGAAGACATTCTGCAGCGGCTTGAAGCGGCCAGCGATGACCGCATTTTCCGGGTTAAAGATGCAATCCGGTTGGGGGTACCCGTGAAGTCTCTCCAAAAACTGACCCACATTGACCCCTGGTTTTTAAACCAGATTAAAAAACTCGACGACGCCGAATCGCGGCTGATGCGATACAATGTAGCAGAAGACATACCCACAGATTTTTTCAGGGAGCTGAAGATGATGGGATATTCCGATGCCCAAATTGCGTGGACGCTCCGCATTGGCGAGGCAGAAGTAACACGAAGGAGAAAGGCCCTGGGCATTGTGCGCAGTTATAAAATGGTGGACACTTGTGCGGCAGAATTTGAGGCAAAGACCCCGTATTACTACTCGACCTTTGATGGAGAAAATGAAAGCATTGTTTCCGACAAGAAAAAAATTGTGGTACTTGGTTCTGGTCCAAATCGCATTGGTCAGGGCATTGAATTTGATTACTGCTGCGTACATGGCTTATTGGCCATAAAGGATGCAGGATACGAAGCCATCATGGTAAATTGCAATCCGGAGACCGTATCTACAGATTTTGACATCGCAGATAAACTTTATTTTGAGCCGGTATACTGGGAACACCTGGAAGAAATATTAGATCACGAAAAACCGGAAGGTGTCATTGTGCAACTGGGAGGACAGACTGCGTTGAAACTTTCTGAATACATCCATCAAAAGGGCATCAGGATCATCGGCACGTCATACGATGACATGGACCTGGCAGAGGACAGGGGAAGGTTTAGTGACCTTTTACGGGACCTCGATATACCTTACCCAAAATACGGTGTGGCCAGGGATACAGACGAAGCCCTTGCGGTGGCCGCAAAGGTAACTTATCCGGTCCTGGTAAGGCCTTCTTACGTATTGGGCGGGCAGCGGATGAGAATCGTCATCAATGATGAAGAACTCGAAAAGCACGTGCTGAGTATATTTAAACACCTGCCCGACAACAAGGTACTGATAGATCAATTTCTGGAACGGGCCAAAGAAGCAGAAATCGACGGCATCTATGATGGAGAGCAATTTCACATCATGGGCATCATGGAACACATTGAACCGGCGGGTATCCACTCCGGAGACAGCTCGGCCGTGTTGCCCACGTACAGCCTTTCACAGGACGTCCTGGACCATATGGCCATTTATGCGGAACGCCTTGCCATGGCACTGAAAATAAAGGGACTCATCAACATACAGTTTGCCATCAAAGGTGAAAAGGTATATGTGATTGAAGCCAATCCAAGGGCATCCAGGACAACACCGTTCATAGCCAAGGCGTACAAAGTGCCCTACCTCAACATAGCCACACAGGTGATGATGGGACACAAAAAACTCAAAGATTTTACGATAGAGAAAAAACTAAAGGGCTATGCCATAAAAGTGCCTGTTTTTTCATTCAACAAATTTCCCAATGTAGATAAAAACCTGGGCCCGGAAATGAAATCTACCGGAGAAGCCATTCAGTTTATTGAAGACCTTACCGATCCATTTTTCAGAGAGTTGGACAGGAACAGATACGTGTATCTTACAAGGTAAATCTTTGCCACCCTGGGACGGTGAGGTTCAGCCCTTTTTTGCAAAAACACAAACCTTCTGATGGGGACAATGTGCAATGCCCGGGGCAATAGCCAAATATAAATGAGGCATTTTCAAAATACAGTTTGTGGGGAACATCCGGGACTTCAAATTTCCTGAAACGCAAATCAAGGGTGTTACAAAAAGTGTAAAATAAAAGCAGAATACGTTTTATTTTTACTCAAATATTGATTCTCTGCAAGGAGAAGATCAAAACCAACACAATCAAAGCCAATGAAAAGGAGAGAGTTTTTAAAAAAGACATCGCTTGCCTATCCAGCACTTGCGGCGGTGGGTACTTCAGAAATTTTTATTCAAAAAACGCCGCCCGTTAAGTCGGTAATCATCATTGGATCGGGTCTGGCGGGTCTCTCGGCGACAAGGAAGTTGTTGGAAAAGGGAATTAAGGTGACGATCCTGGAAGCGAGAAACAGGGCCGGGGGCAGGGTCTTTTCTCACAAACCCACAACAGCTCCCGGCAACGTCATCGAACTTGGTGCGGAGTGGGTTGGTGCTTCCCATGAAAGTCTCATAGCCTTGTGTAATGAATTTAAGCTTGAGTTGGTAGACAACCGGTTTCAATCTGATGTCACCATCAATGGCCAGCATGCTAAAGCCGGTGCCTGGAAAATGGGAGAACAGGCAGAAAAGTTTTGGGAAAACAAAACGTCCATCTGGGAGGCGATGACCGAAGCAGAAAAAAATGCGCTCGATAAAACAGACTGGTGGCGAATTCTAACCCAAAGGGGCTTTAACGAAAAAGATCTTGCCATCAGGGAGTTGTTAGACTCTACGGACTTTGGAGAGAGCATTCGACACGTATCTGGTTATGCGGCTTTTGCAGAATATGCAGAAAGCAGTCCAAACAATGAAATGGATCTGAAGATACGAGGAGGCAATTCTATGCTCATTGACAAAATGGTTGAAGCCATTGGAGCAGACAAAATATTACTCAACCACCAGGTAAAAAATATTTCGCAGGATAAGGGGGTTAAGGTCAGCTGTGAAAACGGAAAAACATTTCAGGCAGACAGATTGATCTGCACAGCCCCAACGTGGTCTTTGATGCAAATAAACTGGATGCCTGTCCTGTCAGCCAGGTATCTGGAAGCCCTGAATGCATTACAATATGCACGGATAGGGAAATTTCCCATGGTCTTTTCTGAGAAATTTTGGGAAAGGGAAGACTTCGATATGGTTACCGATACCCCGGCACATTATTTTTATCACGGCACCAAAGATCAAAATACAACAGGTGGGGTATTGATCTGTTATGCCACAGGAGATAAGGCGGATGTCCTCGCTTCGGTCAGTAAGGATCAACGACGGGCCATCATCCTCGATGCCCTAAAACCGGCTTTCGGAGACGTCTCCAAATACGTGAATGAAGAACTGATGTATTACTGGGGGCAGGATGCCTTTTCAAGGGGAGCCTATGCTTTTTATGGTAAAAATCAATGGTTGACATTGAGGATGGAACTGGGTAAACCGCAAGGTTTGTGTCATTTTGCCGGCGAGCATTTGGCAGATTGGCAAGGATTTATGGAGGGGGCTATCAATAGTGGAGAAGAAGCGGCCACACAAATTTTGGCAGGGTAGAATAATGCCTGGTTATAGAGACCAAGCACTCAATTTTTTTCAAACGCCGTGTTTAACCAATGCACAATATGTTCAAGGGCTCATAGTGGATGAAGCCTTGTTTTGTGAAGGACGTGTATAGGGGGAAGCGTATAAATATGTAATTGCGGCCAATCTTTTAGGCTTTTATATTTTGAGGGCAATACAAATACGACCACAAAAGAACAAGGATTTCATGTCATAAGCCGAGGTACGAAAAGGCATGAAGGCATTAACCAACTGGGGAAAGCCATCAGATGAAAAACAAAGTACAAAATAAGTATCTTTGGTTTATGTTTAGATTTGTTTATCTTTTCTTTGCACTTATTGCTGCTTGGACACCAATGCGGGCGCAGGCACCCACTCAAAGATGTCAAATTTATAATTTCAGGGAGGAAGCAAATCTTCAATCAAAAACCGTTACAGATTTGACCATTGACGATCTCGATCAGATTTGGGTTGCAGCGAACGGAGACCTTCAGTATTTTGATGGGTCTTCATTTAGCAAAGTAATTCCAACAAGACATCGAGTGGATCTGTTTTTCAAAGGCAACACAAAGCCGGTGGTATTACCCGCAGATACGGTTATAAATGTAATAGATATTTACAAGAGAATTGTTACAGGAATTAACATCAAAAAAACGTACCAACCAGACAATATCTTTACCATTTCACTTCTCGAGAAGAGCAAGGGACTAATAACTGGAAAAAGTAATGGCCCGGAACTAAAACTCCATGTCCAACAGAAAGCAGTTGACCCGCAAAGTTTTTTTGACACACGTACCATAACGTTAAAAGGAAAAGAACTCCACGTCCAGGATATTATTTCCCTACAACAAAAAACTATTTTTCTTAAAGCGCCCCCGCTTTTCATACAAGAAGCCCCCATTTTTAACGTATTTGGGAAGCACATCTTCTACATAGACGCGCAGCATAAACTAATTGCAGGGAGCCTTGAGAGTGGAAAATTTGGACACACCGGAATTATACTAAGTGACCCTGAAATTGTAAATAAAATAGCGGTTGCAAATGACAGCGAGGGCCATTTATTTGTGGGGCTTGGCAAGAAACTTTTTATGCTGGATGTTAATTTGAAGCTTGTTAAGGAGTATCGCAATCTAAAAGGCGAAGATCCTGTAGAAAGCTCTATCATCACAAAAATAATAATAGACAGGCACAGAAATATTTACTTATTGACGCTACAAGATGGCATTTATAAAATTTCAACAAAAGGCCGCGAAATCAGATTTTATGGTACGGACAACACACACAAAGATTTTTCGAAATATATACTTTCGGATAAAAAAAACAATCGCATCATTATAAGCACCTGGAATGATGGGCTAAAAATATACGACACACTGTCCAATGTCCTACATAATATTCGACAATACCCGGGTGTCAGGGGAAAACCGATGGTTGTTCATGTCACTAAAGTAGCAGAAAACAGCTACCTGCTTTTTTTATATAAGAAAAACCCCATCTTTAAAATCACATTTGATCAAAACAATAGACTAATAATAGAAAAATTAAAGGTAGAAATTACGGCACAATATATATCAGATGAAACGGTGATAGACAATAAGACAACGATGGTTTGTCTGGGGAGTTCCGTCTTAAAGGTTCACCACGACAAGGAGGTCCGTATTGAGCAAATGCCGGTATATAATCAGGTATTCAGCTTAGATTTTTTAGGAGACTATGCGATTATCGGATCCGTAAATCAGATAAGCTTACACCACAGGTCTTCATTAAAATTGATTAAAACAATAATTTTCCCGGTCGGACTTATAAGAAAAGTGCTTCATGGAAAAGACACCAAAGTATATCTTGGAACAGACAAAGGCCTATATACCTATAATTTAAACGATAATTCGATAAAACCGACAGCATTTACCGGCAATGCGGTATATGCCATGATCTATGATCAGCAGAAAGGACTGTGGTTGTCAAGCAGTAGAGGAATTCACCGAGTAACGGAAAACAAAATTATAGAATCAATTACTTTTAATCAGGGGCTACAGGACTGGGAATTTAATAGTAACGCTGTTGATATGGCAGAGGACGGAGAATTGTTTTTCGGGGGCGTAAAAGGGTGTAATTCATTTTATCCAAGAATAGATCAAAATAATGAAAAACCCGGGTTTTATATTGACGGGGTGCATTCGCGCGCGCAAAAATACGACTACACATGTATGAGTAAAGAGGTGCTTGTTTTTTCAGAAAACTGTAACCCCATCATGTTTAAACTGCGGGTTTCAGGGAGTCAGCCACAGAATAGCTACAACAAGCAATACAAAATAGAAGGAATTACCAATGGGTGGGTAGATATGGAAAGGGAAGAACAGCTTATTGCGTATTTTCCGGGAGGAAAGCATAAGGTTTTCTTTCATATTTCCCAGGATTTTGAACCGCATGCAGGTAATTCTCTTTCGGTAACGATAGATGTGTACGAACCCGTTTATGAACACCCTTGGTTTTGGCCAACAGTTTTTGTACTAATTGCGGGTTTATGCATTTTAGCGATAATATTTTATAACAGAAGCCAGTTTGAAAAATCGAAAGCATTGTGGTCGGCAAAAGACGATCTGGTTAGAGATAGAAACCGTCTGGCAAGAGAACTCCACGACTCCATGGGAGCTCAATTAAGTATTATCAATAGAAACATCAATTGGATAGCGGACAATATAGGAAGATTAGACGAAAAGCAGTTAAATGACAAGTTAACTCAAATCGCAGAAATGTCAGCTAAAGCAAATAGTGATATACGGGACACCATATGGGCAAGTAAAAAGGAGGCACTTTCAATTGAAGAGATTTTCGGCAGATTACACACGTTTTTATATGGAATTACAAATGAAGGCACATCTGCACATTTTAAAAACGAAGCTGCGGGCATTATTTTAAAATCCTATGAGGCAATCAATGTACTTAGAATTTGTCAGGAAGCCATTTTAAACGCAACAAAATATAGCCAAGCTACAGAAATCAATATAGTTGCGGGGAGGACCCAAAAAGTTGATGTTTTCATTATAATCCGGGATAATGGCCGGGGATTTGACCTCACAGAAAGGGCAAATACAGGAGAAGGGCTTAATAACATGGCGGAGCGTGCTGCTGAAATTGGATTTGTTTTTGAAATTTTTACAGAGGTTGGTAATGGATGTGTAATTAATTTAAAAAAATCAAGGATGCATAAAAGAGAAATAAAAATAGGCATTGTTGATGACAACAGACAAACGCTTCGATCTTTATGTGAAATGCTGTCATATGAAAAAAGAACAAGGGTAATATTCACCGCAAATGACGGGAAAGATTTTTTAAAAAAAATGCAGGAAGTTGATATAGATCAAATACCAGAAGTAGTCTTAATGGACCTTGACATGAAGATGATGGGTGGAATTGAGGCCATTGTTATTGGAAGAATAAAATTTCCGCAGGTAAAGTACATAGTACTTACGGTTTTTGATGACGAAGAAAGGTTGTTTGAATCAATAAAGGCGGGGGCTAGTGGATATTTGCTTAAAGACGAAAAGATATCTGTGATTACTGAACACATTGTAAATTTAGTAGAGCAGGGATATACGCCAATGAGCCCCAATATTGCAAAGAAAACATTTGAACTTCTATCAAAGGTCAAGGTAAATAAAGGGGATTTTGTCAATAGCGAAAAGGCGCTAGATGTTTTGTCAGAAAGAGAGGTTGAAGTCATGAAATTACTGATGGAGGGTCAAAACTACAGAAGGATTAGCGAAATTTTATTTATTTCCCCAAACACGGTCAAAAAACACATAGCGCATATTTATGAAAAACTGCATGTAACCTCAAAAACACAAATGATAAATCTGGTCAACAAAATTTGGTGAAAGGCAGAATAAAAAAGCAGGACTAAAAGACCTGCCAGAAGGGTTAGTATCATATAGGGCCACTTAACACCAGCCGATATCTGGGGTTTGAATGGCTAAAATCACCCAAAAGGACTATTCCAACCTAACCAGAAATTTGAGAAATTTAACCCAAGGATAACTAGACTTAAAAAGAATGGTACGAAAAACCTATTACACCCTCTATTTACTGGTTGTTTCTAGTGTAATTGCATACGGCCAGTATAATCTAGAAAATTCAGGAACGTTTAATTTGGAATTCCAAAGCCCAGATACCATTCAGGTAGGAGAAGACCAACATGAGAAGGTTCCGATAGGCTTCTCATTTGAATATTATGGAAACACATATGACAGCATTTGGGTGGACTTTCACGGGTATATAACTTTTGCAGAAGAGGCACCCTTTTTTTGCTGCATGGGGCAACAAATTCCCGATACCACAAAACCCAATAACCTGATTGCCGCTTGTTGGGCGGACCCCGTCCCACAGTTTGATGATGGAAATGGCTTTCTATATAATGAATATCAACATGAGATTATTGGTTCTGCTCCAGATAGAATCTGTATTGTGACGTTTGATTTTAATGTATTTTGTGGAGAAAACTACTTTGGACAAATCAAGTTGTTTGAAGGCAGCAACAGGATAGAAATCCATACCGATAATTGGAATGAATTGGGGGGTAACTGCGCCGAATCCACACAGGGTATAGAAAATGAAAACGGAACAAATGCTTTTTTTGATCCAACAAGAAATCAAAATTTTACCTGGTCTCTCGATGATGATTACATTGCATTTGTGCCGATACCTGACAATGACATAGGAATAGTATCTACAAATTATACGGTGTGTGAGGGGAATCAGAATATTTTTGTGTGGGTATATAATTATGGGAACAACGTTGTAAACAATTACGAAGTTTATTGGTATTGGGATGCCGCATTTCAAGACACGGTTTTTGTAACAGACACGATAAACCCCGGAGAATATAAACAGGTACTGTTGGGAAGTAAGATTTTCGGAGGAACAGGGGATCAACATTTGCTATATTCTTATACCTCAGACCCCAATGGTAATCTCGATGAAAACCCAGCAAACGATGATTTGACCGCGACGATTAGCTCTGGTCTTCATGGAACTTTTACGGTAGGCGGAACTACACCAGATTTCTCGACACTGAATGACGCAGTAACATCTCTGGAAAGTTATGGAGCATGCGATTCTGTTTGGTTTAAAATAAGACCAGGAACGTATAACGAACAGATTGATCTGGGATATTTTAATAGTGTGTACACTGTGTTTCAGTCGGAGAACGGAGATAGTACCAGCGTAATTATTGAAAACGGGGGTGACTATGTAGTGAGGCTTCACAATGTTTTTAATGTACATTTTAAACAAGTAAGTATAAAGACAACCAGCATTCCGCTTAACGGTATATTTGAAATCACCAATTATTGTGTTTGGAATTCTATTAACCAATGTGTACTTGAGGGCAGTCCGTCTAATTTTGAAAATGTAAATGCCATAATATATATTTCAGGACACGCCGGAGAGCTTGAATTGAAAAACAATGTTTTTAAATATGGAAGTTATGCGGTTTTTATGGCTGGATATAACGAAGGATACAGAGACAATGTGCGAATCATTAATAATGATATGCTTGACTTTACTTCAGCGGCCATTATCGCGATTAAAACAACCGGGCTTAAAATTTCCGGAAACACCATTCGTTCAAATAGTAATGTGCAATACGGTATTAGCTGTAATGACGACGAAGGGAATCTGTGGATTTCTGACAACACAAACTACTTTTCTGCCGGATGCAACTCCGGAATATTTCTTAAAAACACAACCAACCCCACCATAATAAACAATATGCTGGGAATAGATTTGGCATATTTTGAAACATCAGGTATTTTGCTAAATGAAAATGTATTTGGGGCCAGGATAATGCACAACTCAATATTGTTTCATTCTGGAAGCTATTCAAATTCAAGAGTAATATATAGTAATTTGTCATCAATCGACTCAATGGTTAATAATGCCCTCATTAATCGAAGCGAAGGATATGTGTACCAAATTGATGATACGAGCCTTAGTGTGATTGACCATAATCTTATTTATACTTCCGGAGACGATCTAGCAATTCTCAACAATACCAACCTCTCTACCCAGACACAACTGCGAAATGCCGGTTTTGAAATCCACGGATACTTTCATAATCCTGTATTTATGTCAAACGAAGACCTTCACACGATGGATCCGGCACTTAACAGAGGGGGGACAAATACTTTTGTAGTAGCAGATATTGACGGAGACCCAAGGGATTTATTGTTACCAGATATTGGATATGACGAGTTTGATGGTCCCCAATATGACGTTTCTGTCATTAAAATAATTTCTCCCAGCTCAAATTCATGTTCAAATTCACAGGAACTAGAGGTGTTGGTAAGAAACGGCGGAGAAGAAAATATCGATTCATTAAAAGTAACATACAACATAAATAATGGCGCAATTGAAGACTCCGTTTGGGTTTACCAATCAGTGGTATCGGGAGACACAATAAATATAAATATTGGAAGTATTTCTTTGATAGGAGGAGATTCTTTTGACATTAAGGTTTATGTTTCCCAACCCAATGGCATGGATGATGAATTTTCGGCAAACGATACTTTTAATCAACTCGTGACACTTCCCATGCAAGGCGTTTTTACCATAGGGGGCGTTTCACCAGACTTCACGACAATTCAGGCGGCGTTCACCAAATTGTCAAGTCATGGAATCTGTGGGCCGGTGTTTTTTAATATAAGAGACGGACTGTATACGGAACAAATACTTGCCGATTCTGTTCCTGGAGTGTCGGCTCAAAACACCATAACCCTGCAGTCAGAATCTATGGATAGTAATGCTGTACTCATTCAGTATGATCAGTTTTCACAAGATTATGTGATGACATTTAGGAATGCCAAACACCTCACTATTAAATATGTGCGCATTAAGAACGCTTTTTCTTACTATGGAAATGCTTATAATGGCAATGTTTTGCTATTCACGCAAAAGGGGCGTGATATAACAATAAAAGACTGCTCAATTTCTACTCCGGTAATTCATCCATCGGGCAACGGAACGCTGATAAACTTTAGCCCAGAATCAAACGGCCGGTTTTATGATATTGACATACAAAACAATCAGCTTTTAAACGCTCATCACCAAATAATCTGCACAAAATGTGACTCTGTTAAAATAATTAACAACAACTTACAATCGCCGCGTTTTCGTGCCATATATCATGAGGATAATGTAGGCGTAATTATTAAAAACAATCAAATACTAAAAACGTCCACATATTTCGATGGAAGAGGAATTGAAATAAATGGCTCATCCCGGGGTTTTGTTATTGATAACAATAAACTAAGTATAGAAGGGTCCGGAGAGGGAGTTTTTATAAGCGCCTCAAATGCGGGCAGCGCAAATTCTTCCTGTAAAATATATAACAATTTTATTACCACAAATACTAGTGCCGGCATCAAGATTTTAAATTCCCAATTTGTAGATATATGGCACAACAATGTGAACTGTCTGGGTACAAATGCAGAATCAAATGCCCTACTAATGTTTAACAGCGACAGCCTGAACATCAGAAATAATGTGTTGAAAACAAACAATCAGGCGATTGTTTCACAATCACTTGCCACACCGTCAGACATATTAATTGATTACAATGTTTATTATACTGCAGGCGGAATATTTGGAAGATGGGCCACAACCAACTACACAGACATTACGGGATGGCAGGGTGCCACAGGTCTGGACACACACTCTTATTTTGCCGATCCAGGGTATGTATCAGACTTTGACCTGCATATATTATCTGACACCATTGACGGAAAGGCACAGATAATTTCAGGAATAAATTCCGACATTGATGGTAGTGCCAGACATATAAATTTCCCAGATATAGGGGGCCAGATGAAGTAGGTGTAGCACCGGTGGATGCTGGAGTGACGGGGATTTTACCCAAAATGAATTTTAAAAGAGGAAGCAGAGAGGTAAAGGCAATCATAAAAAACTATGGTGCAGACCCACTTACTCAGGCCACAATAAAATGGAAGGTAAATGGAATTTCTCAACCGGATCTAATTTTTGTAGGAAACATTAATTCACTTGATGCGGATACAGTGATTTTGGGGTCATATTTTTTTAACCTCAACACACCGTATCAAATTTCTGCTAAAACCAATATGCCGAATGGAATTTCTGATCCATATCCATCAAATGACAGCATTGCTTCGGAGACCCTATATGCAGGCGTTAGCGACACCGTTTTTATAGGTCCGACAGGAGAGTTATTAAATCTTGGTGCCGCCAATCTGGCAGTTCAGCAGGGGGGGATTATTGATTCCGTGTATTTTGCCATTGAATCAGGGAACTATCATCAAAACATCACATTTTCACAACATGTAAATTTCAAATGCAATGTAAAGGTTGTTCTTGCCTCAGTAACAGGAAATGCCGAAGATGTTGTCTTTGACAATTTAAATGTCTCCAACGCACCATTAATTCTAAACGGGGTAGATGGACTAATTTTCAGAAACATCACATTTAGGTCAATGAACAATGCTTTTGCTACTGCAGTTTACATTTACAACGAAGCCAATTGTAATAGATTTGAAGAATGTGTATTTGAATCCACGGTTAGCGCAGGAAATGGGATTCTTGTATATTCGAATACGTTCAGCAACGATAAAAACAATTCATTTAAAGGATGTAAATTCAACAATGGTTATACTGGAATATATCTTGTCAACGACGACTCTCTGCGTATTGAAAACTGTGTATTTGCTAATCAGGCGCAGCACGGAATTTATAGTGCATATAAGTTTCTTGGAGGCAAGATTCTTTACAACACGATTACAATTGATCCGACCACCCTCAACACCTTTAAAACAGGATTGTGGCTTGATTATATACCGGACCAGGGCGTGGAGATCAATGCGAACAAAATCTCTGTTGAGGGCACCTATGCAACGGGAATTAGACTAAGAAACCTATTTTCAACAGGTAATCCTGCAATAGTATCAAATAATTTTATTTTTACTTCCGGATATCAGGTTAAAAACATTTGGTTTGACGGCGGGGTTGGCAACCTTCAAGTTCTATTTAACTCCCTTTTGTCTGGCGGCAACAATAGTTGTGCAATCTATAGTAATCAAAATCAGCCCAACATACTAATTAAAAACAATGTCGCGTATAATAAATTTCCAGGAACCAATAAATATATTCTTCAGCTTCAAAATGCCGGCCCACCTTTTTCAATTAACAAGAATGACTGGTATTGGTCGGGAGATTGTAAGGTTGCCAATTTCAACGGAACAGACTACAATACATTGTTGCAGTGGCAGGTGACGGGTCACGACTTACAAACAATAAATGAAAATCCGGGGTATTTAAGTGACACAAATCTTCATTCTACATCTTCCTTTTTAAATGGCACCGCGCAACCCACACCTGGGATAACCAGGGATATTGACGGCGATCCGCGCGACACTTTATTGCCTGACATCGGGGCCGATGAATTTACTCCGGTAACAGACGATGTGGGTATATTGGCTATAAATGGACCGAATAAGCCATTTCCTTCCGGGGTCAACTATGTTTATATTAAGTTTCAAAATAACGGTATAGACACACTTACATCCATGGCAGTTAACTGGAGCGTAAATGGCATTTTGCAAGCACCGTACCTATGGACGGGCATCTTGCCATCGGCCGCAACCTATGATTCGTTGGACATAGGACAGTATAATTTTACCCCCGACATTATCCACGACTTAAAGGTATGGGTAGGAGCACCAAATGGTGTTGCCGACCAATTAAGTGCCAATGACACGATGATCAGAAACGGCCTATATCCTGCGCTTAATGGAACATATACCATAGGGGGAAGTAATCCAGATTATGAATTTATAAGCGAAGCAATGACTTCACTAAACCTAGGTGGGGCATTTGGGGATGTTTATTTTAATCTAAGGGCGGGTATTTATTCCGACACCCTGGTCCTTCATCAGTTTCCCGGGAGTAGTTGTAACCGTAAAATTGTAATACAATCAGAAAACCAGGAGAAGACCTCGGTAGTAATTAACAATCTTGGATTCAGTCAACCGACCATACAGTTAAATGGTGTGGATGGGATTACATTCAAGCAACTAACGATTGAGTCTATTAATCCTGTGCATAGAAGGGTTGTTGTATGTCAAAATGGAGCAAACTGCAATATCTTTGACGCTGTAAAGATTAAAGGGTTGGTGGACGCTGGAGGATTTAATCCCAACAATGCTGTATTCTATTCTCCGGCTACTTCAGATACAGCTAATCTAATAAAGCAATGTGAAATTTTAGGAGGAAATATTGGTTTATATGATGAATCGGGAATGCAAAGTTGGACGATAGAAAACAATCTATTTAATGAGCAGGCTTTTGCCGCTATTTATAGTAGTGGGGGATCTAATCTAAAAATCAAACACAATATAATCCGAAGTGACATTGATGCCAATTATTTTGGCATGCATATTTCTCAAAGCAATTTAATCAATGAAATATCATCCAACGACCTCTTGCTTCGCAATAATGCCAAGACGGGAATTTTCATTAGCAATAGCGGAAATTCGGCAACACAAAGCAGGATATTTAACAACTTTATAAACATTAGTACAAGTTGTTGTCATACGACGAGAGGGGTTCACATCGGCGCCACCAATAATCTTGGCCTTTATTTCAATACCATAAGGACCGCGTCAGCAAATAATAATGCCTATCAGACAACACCGGTTTTACTTGAAGGACAGGCCAATACGGTTATAAAAAACAATATTCTGGCATCTATTGGAGACGGGTATTCATTTTATACAAGTGGCGTAAGTAATCTTATAAGTGACAATAATAATTTTTATAAAAGCACTGTGGATAATTTGCTTTTTAGCAATGTGGGGTATAACAACCTTAATTTGTGGCAAGCAGCAACGACCCTGGATTCGAATAGTTTTTCGATAAATCCGGAATTTATCAGCAGTGACAATTTACACACCCACCTTTCAATTTTAAATGGACAGGGACAGTCTATTGTTGAAATAGGCACAGACATTGATGCTGAAATGAGAGCTCAACCGCCAGATATAGGCGCGGATGAATTTGATGTTTTACCCACTAACGACGCAGGTGTCTTTATGTGGGGAGGGCCTGTTGCGCCCTTTGCCCACGGAAATGACAGTGTGCAAGTTGTGTTAAAAAACTTTGGAGGGAATGTGTTAAATGCAGCCACCATAAAATGGGTTGTAAATGGAATAGAACAAACGCCATTTAACTGGACGGGCACATTAGAAACTGCGGCCTGTGATACTGTTAATATAGGAATTTACGATTTTTTTCCGACTTCAAATCATCAGATTATAGCATGGACAGAACTGCCAAACGGCAACCCGGACTCCACCAATGTAAACGATACACTGATGCTTAATAATCTATATCCAGCATTGGTTGGCACATATACCTTGGGAGGATTTCTTCCCGATTTTAACCAGATGTCATTTTTTCAAAATTCTTTAAAATTTGGGGGTGTGCTGGGAAATGTGACATTAAAGGTCCGCCCAGGCATCTATGCACATAACTTGCAGATTGAACCACATCCTGGCTCCAACGCAGCTCACTGGTTGACAATTTGTTCAGAGACACAGCAAGCAGAGGATGTAATACTTAAGACTCAAATAGCGGGGCAGAATATACTAACCCTTAACAATACCCAAAATATCACCATATCTAAAGTCACCATACTTTGTCCGAACGAAAAGGGGATAGAATGTAAAAACGGCACACACCACATTAATATAGAAGGATGTACCTTTGAAGGAAGTCACAACGGGGCTTCTTTCCCAATTTATACACCATCAACCAGAGAATACAACCTGTCGGTCAAAAACAATTTAATTAAAATGGGATACTTTGGTTTTTATAGTCAGGGTGGGTGGACGGATATAGAGGACAGTATTTTGATTAGTAATAATGTTTTTCAGGACCAATTATATTCAAGACTCTATTTGATACATACGAAGAACCTGAAAATTGCCGGCAATATCTTTAAAGGGTCTGCAAACCAAGGAGCAGATCTAATATATTTATATAATATCGGTATAGGCAGTGAAGTGTCTGCCAATAGAATATTTAACAGCAGTCTTGCCGGAAAAGCAGTACACATTGTTAGTGGATCTGGCCTTTCAACCAACTTTAACCGCATTTTCAACAACTATATATATCACCATGAAACGACGGGCTTTGATGGAATATTTATAAACACTGCGGCCAACTGGAATATAGACCACAACTCAGTTTATCTTAAAAGTGGTACCCCAATTTCTATTTTTAATTATCCAGGACAGCAGATTAAAATGAGAAATAATATTTTCATGACTCAAACAGGGGGAAAATGCTTTTATATTTACCAATCTGGCAGCGTTCTGGATATGGATTATAACAACCATTATACCGATGGTGCGCATGTTGGATGGTATTTTGGGCAGGCATATAATAATCTTTCGGCATTTGTTGCCGCAACACCCTTTGAAGATCATGGATATTTCCGCGATCCATTATTTGTTACAACGGAGGAACCCAAGATTAAACAATCAAGCCTAAATGGAGGTGGAATATATATTGAAGGCATTGAAACAGACATTGATTCAATAACAAGAGGTTTAAATCCAGATATAGGATGTAAAGAGTTTACCCCACCCAATAAAGATGCAGGAATTAAAAAAATTCTTGAGCCAAATTCAGGATGTGATCTTGGGAATGAACACATTTTTGTAAGTATCCAAAACTATGGACAGGACCCGTTAACAGACATAAATATTGTTTATGGAGTGGACGAAGGAGCAAACATTATGGAAACCCTTACCAATATTTCTATATTGCCGGGTGACACCTTGGCATATTTATCCCAAGGGACATTTGACATGTCAACAACAGGTGTCCACCAGATTTATATTCACTCGGAACTTCCTGGCGATGAAGCAATAGAGAATGATAGCCTTGAAACCTCAATTATCAATATTGAACCATTGCAGGGGTCTCCAACAAATCTTTTACCTGCAAACGGTTCGGCGAACCACGAAGAAACGGTTTCACTTTCCTGGCTTCCCGTAAATAATGCGACGGTCTATGATATATATGTATGGAAATCAAGCGCGTCAAGGCCATCTTCACCAACGGTAAATAATATTTCCATTATAAACACAACACTAAACAACCTTGAGTATGGAGAAATGTACTCCTGGCAGGCTGTTGCTAAAAACAGTTGTAGTCAAGAGACCTGGAGCGATACAAATCAATTTGTAATAAGACAACTGCCGGATATATTGGTTGACACTGTAATTGGTCCCGAAACGGGGTTTAGTGGGCAGAACATCATTGTAGAATACCAAATTAATAACCAGGGTTTAGGTAGTTCACAAATGGTCCAATGGTTTGATGCTGTATATTTGTCTTCAGACCAAACCCTAAACCCAAGTTTTGATTATTATCTTGGTTCAACTTCAAATTTAACGGCACTTATGCCTGGGGCAACCTATGTTCACAATCAAAATGTTCAGCTGCCAAATGGCGTCGATGGAGCATATTACCTGATCATTTATACAGACTATTACAACCATTTAAAGGAAAGCAGTAACAACAACAATACAGGGTACAAGACAATACCCCTTAACATCACACTTACTCCGCCATCGGACCTAAGGGTAATATCAGCCACGATCCCAACAGTTGGTTTTTCCGGAGAGAGCATAAATTATTCATACAGCATTAAAAACCTTGGTACCGGAAATACACCAGGGGCAGATTGGAAAGACAGAATAGTCTTTAGAAATCATGTTTCCAACACAAATCAACTTTCCCTGGTGGTTCAGACGTTGACACACACGGGTGTATTGATGAAGGACAGCAGTTATGTAGTCAATAATTCATTTCAGGTCCCTGAAAACATTTCGGGTATTTATGAAATTGAGGTTATTACGGATGCATTTAATCAGATCTATGAATTCGCATCTGAAGGCAATAACGGGGGGACAAGTAATAGCACGGAAATTTTACTTACACCGCCGCCGGATCTGGTACCAGACAGTATTCATCTGCCGGACACCATACACCTCTATGAAAATTTTAATTTTTCGTACCAGGTGAAAAACCAGGGCGGAAGTATTGTTGAGCAACAGTGGGCAGATCGGGTCTATTTATCTAAATCTCCAATTTATAATCCAGATTTTTTTATACCCTTTACGACGAGATTTAATAATCCAGGACTAGCACCAACATTGTTTCACCAAGCTGAATTTGATGCTAATGCCAGCCAGACCAATCTTTCTCTTGAGGGAGATTATTATATGTACATTTTTTCTGATTTTCAAAATCAGGTTAATGAATGGGTTTATGAGGGTAATAATATAAAGCGGTCATCTCAAAGAACAACTATTTTGCAGCCGGATATTAAAATTGAAGAAAACGTAATACCTAACGCAGAAATTGCCGGCACCACTATGGATTTTTCTTATATTTTGCGTAATACAGGAGAAGGAATCTTGAAGAAAAGTCATTTTGTGAACAGGATTTATTTGTCAACAGATACAATTTTAAATTTGTCAACAGATATTTTGCTCTTGAATGTTGGCCTATCCCATCAGAATATCGATGCCATGGCACAGGACACCCTAAACGCCACGGTCACCCTACCAGAATACAGTATTGGTAATTATTATATCATAATATTAGCGGACCAGTATAATGATGTGTTTGAATCAAATGAAAACAACAATATTTTTATATCTGAAGTAATCAATATCTTTGCAGGCAATACAGCAAATTTAACTCCATCGGGTATATCTGTTCCGGACACGTTATTTGCTGGCGTGTCGTTCGGAATTACTTATCAATTAATAAATTCTGGAAATAAAAACATAACGGCAGTTTTTGCCGACAGTTTCTTTATATCCTACGACTCCATTTGGAACAGGTCTAGTGCGGTGGTGCTGGGTTTTAAAAACCACACCGGTCTGGATACTGCAACAATTCTTAATCTTTACGTTCCGGCTATTACATCATTTAACCAAACCACGAATGTTTATTATCTGTATATACAAACAGATTCACGACAAAATGTTTTTGAGGGTATTGGAGAGGCCAACAATTTAATACGGTCCGGACCGCTGGTCCTATTGCCGTATCCACCAATAGATATTAATTTAACAGCGGTCTCAACCGTTGTGGACACGATAGAGTTTGGAATACCACAGCAAGTAGAGTATACAATTAGAAATGATGGCTTATCAAACACATTTTTGTCGGCATGGCAAGATAGAATTTTCCTTTCTATAGATACGTTATTGGGCGGGGATACCGGAATTCAAACCATCAATTATAATCAAGGTGTCATCGATAAGGATAGTATAAAAACAATACTTTTAAACCTAACAATACCCTTGGGGACAGTTGGTGATTATTATATCTACGTAGTTGCCGATGTAAATGACGCAAACAAGGATGTAGAATTATTAAACAACATAAAATGGTTAAGAAAGAACGGTGTCGCGCATAAAATAAATATTCGGGCAGGAGAATATCCAGACCTTATTCCTGAGTTGTTTTCGGCACCGGTATCTGTTGTAGCGGGTCAGAATTTTGACATTATTCTCCACAGTAAAAATGTTGGAGAAACCACTGCCGGAGAAAGAATTGACAAAGTTTTTCTGAGTAGCGATGCCACGATTGGTTTTGGGGACCTAGAAGTCTTGGATTTTACAATTATAAATCACCCTAAAGACTCAATTATAAAGGATACTATTTCTGTATTTCTTCCCATAAATTACAGTGGCAATTATTTTGTCATCTATACTATTGATCACAATCAGAATATTTATGAGTATAACAAAGAAAGCAACAATAAAATTATAATTTCAATATCAATTCAGGCGCCATTATTATCAGATTTGATTGTTCAGGAAATCATAGTGCCTAACGCTGTCACAGCCGGAAAATATGATACAATACAGTGGAAGACAAAAAACCAAGGCATTAACCCATCTATTGCCAATATAAAGGAAATCATTTACCTGTCTTCTGATTCAATATGGGATGTTGGCGACAAAGTAATAGGAATAAAAGAACACAATATTGCCCTCTCGCCCAACCAAATCAAGAGCAGCAATTATTTGGCACCTTTTGAAAAGGTTTCAAACGGAAATTATCACACAATAATTAGGACAGACTCAAGAAACAATGTTTCAGAGTCAAATGAATACAATAATACAACAACCTCAATCGATAAAACCCAGGTAGATATAGAGCAGATATTTTTGAATTTATATAAACCTGATAGCATATCCAATACAGAGTACAGATACTATAAGTTGTGGGTTGGAGCAGAAAATGCTGGGAAAAACTTATGGGTTAGCTTAAAAGGAGACAGCATATTTGGGCAAACAGAAATGTATATAAAATATGGAACAGTCCCCACAAAAGCAGATAATGATGTATCGTATTCCAATCAATTTGCAGCCAACCAGGAAGTTTTGATAAGGGATATTTTTCCTGGATTTTACTATATTTCCATTAGCGGAAGTATGGCTAATAATGCTTTATTACAACAAGTTGGGATAATAGCGGAAATCAGGAGACTGCACATATCAGAAGTAAATCCCCAGCAAGGCAGCAATAAGGGAAAGGTAACTATGATAATTGAAGGGGCAGAGTTAGAAAGTCTGTCAGAAGTAGAATTGGTCTTGAGTGATACAACCAGATATTATGGTATTCCGGCGGATACGTTTATTGAATTAGATAACGGGTCTAAGGTAGTTGCCAGATTTAATCTGGAAGGAAAGGAACTTGGAAAATATCATGTACTTTGTGTAAAACCTAGCGGATATCTTGGTAAAAAGCTGTCTGCATTTGAGATAATTGAAGGAGAACAAGCCGGGCTACAAGTTACTTGGAGATTTACTCCTGATGCGTTTGGAGGTCCGATTGCAAATACGGGGTTGTGTCAACTTAAAATTGATGTTGAGAATATAGGAGATGTGGATGTAGAAAATCAAGAAATCATTGTAAGTGGCCCATTTGGTGAAAACAATATGTATAATAATTTGAATGATTTTTATAATCAAAACATACAATCCACTTTGATCATAATACCTGAAGATGAGAAAGGGCTGCCAGGCATTTTAAAACCAAAAGGAAAAAGAGTATATTATGTTTATGGTCAGTGGACGGGATATCAGGGATTTACTCTGAGATATTAAACAAAAAAAAACAGGGATAAATGAGGAAGGTGATTGCCGGTGTTTTTATAATTTTTTCAACAGCCATTTTAGCGCAGTCTCCGGGTGCTTTGTGGGCGGGCCCAGATACCGTAACATGCGGAGAAAAAGGGGTACCCATCGGGATTGCGTCGAATCCGTGTAATGATTGTTGTTATAAGTGGGAGCCTGAAAACGATCTTAGTTGTGTAGATTGCAAAAATCCAATTGCAAGACCCAAACATAAACAAACATATAAAGTAACCGTTGTTTCAAAAGGTTTAACCTGGGCAGAAACAGATGAGGTGGTTGTAGATGTTGAATTTGGGGAAATGCAATTTAATCCCAAGTACCTGAGTCAGGGTTCGCAACAGATAGTTTTTGCCTTATTGAATAAAAAGAAACCGAACGACGACATTGAGTGGTCCATTGTTGGAGAGACACTCGGCGTAGCTATTGAAGATATTGGACAAAAAGCAAGACTTACATCTGGCAACGAATATGGTAAGGTGAAAATAAGGGCTAAGCTATCAAATGATGAAGCGTGCAAGGTCGAAGAATACCTTGATGTGAATATGGGGGTTAAGGAGGTTGAGGCATTTGATTTGACACATGGACGTATGGCAAAAACAGGTGACACGCTATATGTTGTTGGGCATGCTGATGTTGAAATCAGGGCAATCCCAAATGAAGGACCCAAACCTCAAGACCTGCCTGACTGGAAAGATGACAATCATATTTTTTCGGCAACACCTCCAGATTTTGAATGGTCTTATGTCTCTCTTGAAAACCCATTGGCCCCCATTCCCCTACCATTTGCATATCCAATACCCTATTCCGGTGGATTTGTAGCCAGTTATTGTACAGGAATTGCTCCTAATTATGAGCCATGCGTTCATGTTGTAAAACAGCAGGAATTAACTATCAACCAACCTTCATTGGGTTCATTGGGTGCCGGAGTAAAAAACATAGTTAAATACTTTACGGATACATTATTTAGTTATCAGAATTTGCCATGGCCATCCACATCCTGTCCGCCGTCTGCCAGACAAAAAATTGCAATTGATACTTCTTTTGGCTTTGTTATAAAGTACACTAATGTGGAAAAAAACAACAGTAATGAGCTTGAATATAAAAAAGAGGGCGTTCTCGAAGTTGGACTGACCCTGGTTGGAAAAGCATACGACCCCAGAATACCAGAATGTGTACCAATTCCTTTTGGTGGATATATTGGTGGCGGTTTGTTTATTGGAGGGTCCGTGGGCACGGGAATAAATCTTACCCTGACATCAGATCCAAGCCAAGAGCAGGGAAATGAAATATCGGCGAGTATAAATGGTAAAATCGAGCTTTGCCTTTTTGCCGGAGGTGACTTTGTCGTTCAGGGCGGAGCATATGGAATGAGCGCATCAATTTCGGGAAAACTCTGCGGGGCAGCTGGTGCAAAGTATGTATTGGGAGATGACAAAATAACAGGAAAAATATCCATTGATCCGGCTACAGTTGCTGTTAAGATAAAAATTATGGATCCAACAAATCTAACCAATATTTTTATTCCGGAGGAGTTAAATTTTGAATATAAGGTAATCAACTCCTACGAATCACCAGATATTGTATTATTGAGTAAAACTTATTTTTAATGAAACAGTCCTTTTTGGTTAGTCTATTAATGATGTTTTTCAATTTTATAAATGCGCAGAATCAAACACGCATAAATGCCTATGTACTGGAGAACCTTAAGTATTCAAAAGAAAAGGATGATGCCTATTTATTTTTTAACTCATTTTTTTTCCCAGCGTCAAGAGGCGCATACAATAATCTTTTCCTGGTGGAAGAGAAAATGGATGTGAGTGATGAGGTGTACAATACGTGGAGGGAAAACATACTATGTGCCAAAATCAATTATAATGGATATTTTAATTTTAATTATCTGGGGAGCGGGTATTCAATTATTTGTTTTACTTATGAAAAGGACAATATTGTTGATAGAAAATATCTAAGGGCCAAACTCCTTGGCAACAAGTATTTTGCACAACTTATGTTTAAGGATCAAAAGTTTGAAAGAATGCTATACAATTTATCACTAATAAAGGAGCCGGATATTTCAAAAAGTTTAATTCAGCCAACATTGTTTATTGAAATCGCTGATGGTTCAGAAATACTAGAAAAACCCCGCGCATATAATAAAAAATTTAAAGTCAATGTAACAAAGGCACGTAAAAATCTTGAGCAATATGTTTTAGATAAAAAGCTTAACCAATCGCTTTTAACAGAAGTGTTGGCTTCCTATGATGTGGGGGACATCTATCATTTGTTACGAATAATCTCTGCCAGCGATTCCAAGCTAAACGCTGAACAAATCCTAAATGAGCTAAATATAAAAATGGGGTATGACATCACAATTTCTTTAAAACCAGAAAATATAACCAATGAGAAATAGTGTGATTTTATGGATCCTTCTGTTTACACAAATTACATATGCTCAATTTACGGTAATGAAAAAAAATGTATCCTGCCCTGGCAGGGCAGACGGCTCCATAGACATTATTTCTACCGGATTTCAAGGGCCATTTAAGTATCATTGGTCTCACAACAATACGGCATCCGGGCCATCAATTGCGAAATTAAAGGCAGGAGACTACATGGTTACCATAAGTTATGGAAGTTGTCAGGTAGTAAAGGTTGTGAGGATAACAGAACCTAACAAAATGAAAATTCAGATACTACCTATTGCAATGCAAACCGACTTTTTGGGGTGTGGAATTAAGCCAAATGTTACCTTTAAACTTAAAGCCTTTGTTCAAGGAGGAACAGGCCATGTAAACACTTCATTTGGTGCAACCAACATAAGAAATGTTAGCTCACCGGTGAATATAATCTGCGTGGCTGTTGATTCAACGGGATGCAGTAGTTCTGCACATTACAGTTCAGAAGAAGGTGTCGTACACTGTTCAAGGGACCCAAACGATATTACAGGCCCCACAGGACTTGATTCTGCCAGATGGGTGTCTATAAAAGATGAGCTGCTTTACAAAGTGAGGTTTGAAAACGACCCTGTTTTTGCAACCACCAACGCATCTTCGGTGCTCATTGAAGTACCTTTAGATGATGAGATTGATGTGTTTTCAACCAGAATAACATCTTTTGGTTTTGGATCTAATTTATATGAGATTCCGATAAATACAAATGTCTATCAAAAGCGAATAGATCTTGTAGCACAGCGAGGAATCTATGTGGATGTTATAGCAGGACTTAACATTACTGAAAATAAAATGTTCTGGAAGTTTGAAACCATCGATCCACTTACCGGCCAATCACCCATTAATCCTTTTATGGGTTTTTTACCTGTAAATGATTCTATTACCGGAAGTGGCGAAGGGTTCGTTACGTTTACGGCTAGAATAAAAACAACGAGCGCAACGGGTGAAACAATAGATAAAAAAGCGGCTATAATTTTTGATAACAACGAAGCATTAGAAACGAATGTTTGGAGTAATAAAATAGATGCTTTTCCGCCGGTTTCTTACCTGGAAGAGCTGCCAGACACATCACTTGTCGATACTATTCAATTGTGCTGGAATGGTGCGGATGATCTAGGGGGCGTTGGGGTTAAAAGCGTTAGAATTCAGGCTTCGGAAAACGGAGGGCCGGTATTTACCATTGTTGAAGAATGGGTTGATAGTTGTTTCAACTTTAGAGGACAGCCAGGAAGTAAATATAAATTCAAAGTCCAGGCAATAGACCTTACAGGAAATGAAGAAATAAAGGCCATTTTTGAAGATAGTTGTGTGATTCAGGCAAGGCGAAATTTTGTTTTCGTCAGTCCAATAAATTTGCACACATGTCCTAGGGACACGGTTGTTATCGACGGGTATGTCACCAGTATTGACAGCGTTGGCATCTATATTTCAAACGACAATGGAATTAATTATAGTTTGTTGCAGAAGTCCTCAACGGCAGAATTTCCTATTCCTTTCTATGTTTCAGAACAAAATTCTGGAGACACGATGGTGATACAAATAAGAGATTTACACAGCAACTTTGTGAAAACCAGTCAAAGTATAGAGGTAAAACCACTGCCTGGTGTGAATGCCGGGCCGGACCTTGAGGTCTGCAGTGACGAATATATTACACTTTTTGCAGAGGGAGCTAATGACTATTTTTGGCAACCTATTGAAAATATGGGAACACCATTTGAGCCCATAACAAATGTATATACGGACTCCTTGCTATGGGTCACTCTATCGGGCATAGATATCAATGGATGTAAAAATGTGGACACCATGACCGTGTTTGTTTATTCTACTTCCATAGATACTGCAGAGGTGGGCCTGTGTGAAGGAGATTCAATCTTTATAAATGGAAATTGGGTTAATACATCTGGCTATTATCCTGCTGTATATTTAAATGTTAACAATTGTGACTCAGTGATTGTAACACATGTTTATTTTCAAAATCCGTGTATATGGAATGGAGGGAGCCATGTTTTTGTCGATAAAGATGCTACGGGCGCAAATAACGGATTAGATTGGGAGAACGCCTTAACCGATTTGCAGGAAGCAATCTATATAGCGGGGAGATATGAAAATGTTCAGGAAATATGGGTAGCAGAAGGCAGGTACCAGCCTTCGGTTGAAGATAGGGACACAAGCTTTGTTTTAAGAGACAGCATTAAAATTTATGGGGGGTTTGTGGGCACTGAATCAGATAAAAGTGACCGAACCTTAGGCGCAGAAGCAGTAAAACTTTCCGGGGATATCGGCCTACCAACTCAATCTAACGACAATAGTAAACATGTTGTCTTAGGCCATCAGACGTGTGCAGAATGTGTTTTAGACAGAGTTACCATAGAGTATGGATATGCAGACGAGAATTTAAATAACCACGATAAAGGTGCTGGAATTTTGAATTTTGGAAACCTGAAATTAACGAACACAATTTTAGAGAGAAATCATGCCACCAATGAAGGTGCAGCCATTTTGGCATTGAATAATGAGGCATTAATGAATATACATAACTGTGTATTTAGATTAAATACCTCAGTTCTCGGTCGGGATGTTTTATTTAGAGATGGAGCGATAATTGAGTTTGAGGGTTTTAATCAGATTCAGGAGTAGAAGCAGGAAAGCATAAGGATTCGACAAATAAATGAATAATCAAGGCTGTTGTTATTGTATTGGAACTCCAGTTAGTGCCTTATAAATGCAAGTCTGGATTTTATTTCTATAGTCGTACTTCTGCAACAGGTTTTTATTCATGGAAGGATAAGTCCGGTTTGACAAAAAAATATAAATCAGGTCGTTCGTTGGATCTGCATAAACACAGGTTCCTGTAAATCCGGTATGACCAAAGGTGTCATCCGAAGCCAATGGAGACATGTTCCGGGATTTTTGTGTATCGAGTTCTTTCATATCAAAACCCAGACCGCGGCGAGTACCCATGGGGTGCCGTTTAGTAAACGCGGTTACTGTTTCTTTGGACAAATACCGGTGTCCGCCATACTGTCCTTTATTGAGCAACATTTGCATGAGTACGCCCAACTCATAAGCAGTTGAAAACAGTCCTGCGTGTCCGCCGACTCCACCCAGCATGGCCGCTCCCATATCATGGACGGTACCTTGTACCAACTGCATACGCCAGTAGGTATCGGATTCAGAGGGCACGATTTTGTGTAATGGTATCTTTTGCAAAGGATTAAACATGGTTTTTTTCAGTCCCATTGGGAGGTAAAAAGAATCCAGCAGAAAGATGTCCATGTTTTTTCCACTGATGTTTTCAACCACCTGTTTCATGAGGAAAAAACCAAGATCACTGTAACGATAAATATTGTTTTGTTTAAGCGGGGAGCCAAGGACTTTTTGCCACAGGGTATCTTTGTAATCACGTCGCAAAAACAACTTTTGCGCCACAGGAATTGAAAACTCGGGAGAAAACTCCTGCCGGTAAAATGATTTTGATCCGGGGGCACCTGTTTTGCTTTTTTTAAGGAGCGTGGACTGGTAAAAAGGAATGAAGGGTATCAGGCCGGCCCGGTGTGCCAAAACATCTGCAACCAGCAGGTCTTTTTTATTGGTGCCCTGGGTTTCGGGCAAATAACGAAGCAGGTGAGCATCCAGGTCAAGTTTATGAAAGTCGTATAGTTTCATGCTGGCCAGTGTCGTTGCCAAGACTTTTGTGACGGAGGCGAGGTCAAAAACAGCGTCCTTCATCAGCAGTGAATCGGAATGGTAAACAGGATTACCAAAAGCCTTATGATATACGATGCGGTTGTTTTTTGCCACCAAAATCACACAACCAGGAGCTGCATTTTTTTTAATCAGGTCGTTGGCAAGCGAATCTATCCTGAAAAGTGCCGGGCTGCTCAGACCACATCGCTCGGGTATGGCGTAGCCAAGCGTGTTGAAGCCGGAACGCTGAATCCCGGAACCCCTGGTAAAATTCACCGACGCGGATACCGGCAATTTACCGGAGAAGTCGCCCACCCCAAAAAGCAGCTGTGCGGTGACCTCCTGAAAGACCGCATCGTCTTCATAACCAACCACGAGGCAAGGCATATCTTCAAAAAAGCGCAGGGCATAAGGGTTGCCAAAAACGCAGAGCACCGTTTTGGAAGTAAGGGAAAGTTGTCGCACAAAGTCCACGATGTCTGCACTTACCCCAAAGTTTCTGGAGGGCTTTCTGCTCATATTGTGGAGGCCAATCACGACATAGTCAAACTGGGTTGCAGACTGAAGAATACGCGCCTTATCCCTGGCCGGCAAGTATGCGCGAATCTGAAAATGGGTGGAATGGCCAAAATTGCCGAGCATATCCTGAAATGAGGTTTTGGATCCTTTGCCAATGGACAAGCAAAGAATATTTTTGCCTGAGGCAGGCTGAAGCGGCAAATAATCGTGCCGGTCTTTTGCCAGGGTGATGGCAGCCTCCACCATTCTGGTTTTTAAGGCAACGGCATCAAGGGTATTTAGGTGGGACAAAATGTTTTTACCGGCAGGAACCTGTTTGTTAAATGCAGCACAACGATATTTTGCGGTTAGTATTCTTCTTACACTTTCGTCGAGCTGTGAAATGGGAATTTTACCAAAATGAAGGTAGGATTTGATCGTGTCAACCGCGGCGACAAGGTCTTTGGGCAGAAGGATGAGGTCGTTTCCTGCAAAAAACGCTTCTGCTTCGGCCGTGCCGATTTCGTACTGATCGGAAACAGCAGACATTTCCATGGCATCCGTCACGATGAGTCCGTCAAATTCCAATTCATGGCGTAAAAGGTCGGTTACCAGTTTACAGGAAGTGGTGGCGGTGCTATTTGGGCGGTCATCAAAAGACGGTACATGAAGGTGGCCCACCATGACAGAAGCAACGCCCTCATTGATCAGGGCTTTGAAGGGAAAAAGTTCGGCGTTGTGTATGTGTGCTACTTGTTGCACGATGATGGGCAGGCCCCGGTGTGAATCTGTTTCGGTGTCACCATGGCCGGGGAAATGTTTGGCGGTAGCCAGCAGACCTCCGTCCTGAAGACCGCGCATATAGGCAATGGCTTTCGCGGTGACCAACTCTTTGTTTTCTCCAAAAGAGCGCTCATTGATTACAGGATTGCGGGCGTTGTTATTGAGATCGATGACCGGGGCAAAAGTCATGTGAATGCCTAGTTTTTTGCACTGCCCGGCAATTTGTTGTCCCATATCGTAAATGAGGTTATCATCGTTTATGGCACCAAGGGTAAGTTGCCTTGGATAGCGCATAACACTTTCGGGAAATCGCATACCCAGCCCCCATTCACCATCAATGCCAATCAGCAGGGGAACGGCCGATTTGGCCTGATAATCGTTGGTGAGTTCGAGTTGACGGGCAGGTGATCCCTGGAAAAAACAAACACCTCCCACGTGGTAGTTTTGAATATAATCAGAAACCCTTTTATTTCTTCCTTGTCGGATCTGGAAAAGGCCCGGATCATAAAAAGCTGTCCCACTTTTTGGTCAAATGTAAGGGATTGAAAAACACTGTCAACCCAGGCTGTCTTACCAAGAAGTGTTTGGGCACTTAATGATACCGTCCTCAGGCAGAGAATAATTAACAAAAGAAAAAACGGTCTGACAACAAAACACTTCATGGTCCAGGAGGGTATGGTCTTAAAACGCAATAAGGTCATCCATTATTTTTTCTGAGCCACATTGGGATCAAGTTGAAGGGCAATGGCACGGTATTTATTGGCATTATCCGTATCTCCCATGTACTGGTATGCGCTGCTTAGGTTTAAAAAAGCAGCCGCATTTTTTGGATCCAGTTCAACGACCTTACTAAAATAAGTAATTGCTTTTTGATGTTGTCCACTCATGCCGTACGCGACACCCAGCAGACGAAGCGTTTCCGTATCGGTTGGATTTATACTGTAGGATTTCAGCAATAACGATTCTGCCAGCGTTATATTTCGCTGCCTCTCACCGGCGTTTCTTGCGGCATCCCGATATGAAACAGCCAGGTTGTTTCTGGCATCCTTAAATTCAGGGTCAATCTTTAACGCTGCTTCATAAGCAAGGATGCTTTTTTCAAAGTCATTGAGATAATAGTGGCAATTGCCCATTAAAAGATAAGCATTTTTGTAAGCGGGGTGAATTTGCACTGCGCGGTTAAGGTAAATGAGTGCTTTTTGCAGCATAGCATTTTTTTCGTTGACATCTTTTACTTTACGGCCTCTGTAGAAAGTGCACCGCCGGCAGCATTGAGGACTTTGGCACTGTTTTTTGATACCTCTACATCGGTTGTAAATAGTGTAAAGTCATTTTTCCATACCGGATTTCTGGTCACCGTCTTTAAAGCAAATGCCACCACCGCAATCATACATATATTAAGGACAACACGTCCTTTTTTGGTAATCGCATATATTATTTCCGGGATCAACAAACAAAAGCCAAGGGAAGGCATAAAAAGAAAGCGTTCGCTCATGTTTGTTCCAATGGGAAAAACCACATTCGAAACGATGCTAAGGGTGACCAGAAAGAAGAAAATGGAAAAAACAACGACCCTGTTTTTTTGATAAAAAAACCAAAGGGCCCAAAACATAGCGGCATAGGCGAATACACTCAGAATTACGCCAGGATCACTAAAAGACATGATGTCGATGTGCCGGGGGTAATAATCGTGTGTGAGGGGGTGCGGAAATATCAGCAACAGCAGGTATTTACCGAGGGTGTACATAATGGTGGCTGATTTTTCCATAAAGGTAAAAGCCACATATTGCTGACCATCTAATTTTAGGAAAGGGTTGTTCATCAGTTCCATAGGGGTGCCGCCCAGGTCCACCCCGAGGACAGCCGTACGAATGATGAGAAACACGATGGTCGCTCCCAGCAACGGAAGCATTAGCGAAAAAATGCGAGAGAAAGGGGATGCGTAAAACAACCATAAGATGGCCGGCACTACTGCCAGAAAGGTAATGGCGTTTTCCTTTGACATCAAGGCCAGAAAGAAAGCCCCAAATGCCACCCAAGTATTGCGGACATTGTATTGTGTCCAGTTTTTTAAAACAAAGATGGTTGCCAGTACCGCCCCCATCATACTCATGATTTCGTCGCGGCCCTTGATATTGGCCACCGCTTCCGTATGCACGGGATGGGCAATAAACAATAGAGAACAAGCCAAAACCACGTACTTAAAGTGGTCTTCAAAGTCATTGCGAATGGAAAAAATGCGGGTAAACAACATGAAGATCATCATGCCCAGCAGGCCATACAACAAAGCATTGATGCAGTGTCCGATAAATGGATTTTTTCCAAAGATTTGATATTCCAGGGCAAACATTACAGGGGTAAGCGGGCGGTATCGGCCACCGGAAACCAGCTTTGCCTTTCCTTCTTCCTTAAAAAATCCAAAAAAAGTATCTTTGGACAGCAGGCCGGGAATGCCGGACACACCTTTTGTGGTGTACATATTGTCATAAATAACGATAGCATCGTCCTGGGTATAGTCGTGGCCAAGGGTATTGGCATACAACAGGAAACCAAAGACCAGTAAAGCCCAGCGGGACCAGTTGTAAAAGTTTGCTGTACTTACGGAGGGCACGGCAGCGGCAGCAGCGACAGTGGTTTCGATTCTGGGTTTCTTTTTCGTCATAAATTAACAGAAGTAAAGGGTTAAAGAAGCAAAGACCAAAAATCCGGTTTTTACGTCCAACAAAGGTATTAAAATGTATCTATTTGGCGGGTAAAAGATCCAAACGGATATGCCTGAAAAGCATTAATAAATACTACATAATTGTATTTTTGTACCACCATGAAGGAAGACATTCAAGACATCATTTTTGACCTGGGAGGCGTACTTATAGACTGGAATCCCAGCTATTTGTACTGCAAAATATTTCAAACGGAAGAAGCCATGTATCATTTTCTTCAGCATGTATGCACCCACGATTGGAATGAGCAGCAAGACGGAGGCAGGGCCATAAGCGAAGCCGAAAAAACTCTGTTGGAAATATATCCGCAATACACCTCAGAGATCCTTGCATATTATGGCCGGTGGACTGAGATGTTGGGTGGTCAGATAGACGGTACGTTGGACATCCTATTTGAGCTGAAAGAAAAAAAGCAGCACAGAATTTTTGCGTTGACGAACTGGTCGGCAGAGACATTTCCGGAAGCGAAAAGAAGGTTCGAGTTTTTATCCTGGTTTGAGGGAATCCTTGTATCTGGGGAAGAAAATCTAAAAAAACCGGACCCGCGCATTTATGAGCTGATCTGCACCCGGTTTGGCATTGAGCCGTCGAGGGCTCTTTTTATTGACGACAATAAACGAAACGTCGAAGCGGCGGCAGCTTTTGGGTTGCAGGTCATACAGTTTGAACATGCCGACCAGCTGAACAATGAATTATTGAAGTTGCTCTAAGTGCGTCGAATTGCAGATATTTGAATCAAACCCAGTCAAAATTAGAAAATAAGCCTACCTTCGCGCGAAATAAAAAACATGACAATTCAACAAAACGCGGTGGTTTCCCTGCATTATGCTTTGAAGGAAGGATCTGCAGAAGGCGAACTCATAGAAGAAACTTTTGGGGGAGAGCCACTTCAATTTATTTTCGGAGTAGGACAAATGATTTCAGGTTTTGAGCAAAACCTTAGTGGAAAAAATGCCGGTGACAGCTACAGCTTTTTACTGAGCCCCGAAGAGGCTTATGGTCCGCTGGATCAGGAGGCCATTGTGGAAGTTCCCATCGATAATTTTGCCGACGAAAACGGGCAGGTAAACAGGGACTTTTTGATTGTTGGAGCACCCATCCATATGTCTGACGAAGATGGCCACAACTACAGGGGCATCATCGACGAGGTAAAACTTCAGACCGTGTTGGTAAACTTCAATCACCCTATGGCAGGAAAATCCCTCCATTTTAGCGGTGAAATCATTGAAGTGAGGGAAGCTACCGAATCAGAACTGGACCACGGCCATGTGCATGGACCGGGCGGACACCATCACTGATCTTCCAACTAAGCAGGAATAGCCAATCGTTTTGTTTTGTGCAGCTTGATACAAAAAGTTGTGCCCTGATCTGCTTTTGAAGCTTTCACAAAGATTTTCCCTTTGTGGTATTCTTCCACAATCCTTTTGGCCAGTGACAGACCCAGACCCCAGCCTCGTGTTTTGGTAGAGTATCCGGGATTGAATATAGTTTTGAATTTCGAAGTCGGAATGCCCTTGCCGGTATCGGTGATGTCGATACAGTTGAAGTCGTCTTCATGATAAAAGGTCACTGAAATTTTACCTTTGCCATCCATGGCGTCAAGGGCATTACGCAGCAGGTTTTCCACCACCCATTCAAACAGGTGGGTATTCACATCAGAAATAAATTTGTTGGACTCCTGAAATTCTACATAAAAGATGGTTTGACGCGAGGCACGCCGTTTCATATACTCAACCACATCACGCATAAGCAGGGTGAGGTCACGAGGGTGCAGCTCCGGCGCAGAACCAATCTTTGAAAACCGGTCCGCCACGAGGTTTAGGCGCTCGACATCTTTTTCGAGTTCGAGCGTAATTTCCTGAATTTCCTGGTTTTGAGGATGGTTATCCTTGAGGTGTGAAACCCAGCCCATGATGGCAGAAATGGGTGTTCCCAGCTGGTGTGCAGTTTCTTTGGCCATACCTGCCCAAACCCGGTTTTGCTCCGCCTTTTTGGAAGAATTAAAAAGGAAATACCCCAGGGCCACAAATGACCCCACCAGAAAAATCTGTAAGAGGGGGAAATACCGGATATAATCCAAAAGCCGGCTGTTGAAAAAATATAACTCTTTGGAGTAGCCGCTGCCCATCAACGGTTTTTGTCCGGATGCGAGAAAATCTTCAACTTTTTGGCGGAGAAAAGCCTGATTATTTATCTGGTCTTCCGGAAAATTAAATGCCGACAATGAATCGACATCATCGCGGATGATGACCGGCAGGGCAAAATTATTGACAATAAAATCGTGTAAGCCTACATCGGCGTTAAAGTCTTTGTTTTGCTGGAGAAAAACGATGGCTTCTTTAAAAAGGGCCGCATTTTTCAATTCATTTTCTTCCAGATTTTTGGCCAGGTAGTTGGAATAAAAAAGCGTGATCACCAGGATGATGGCGCCAACAATGGCCAGGATGAATTTCCAGGTGTTGCGTTGCTGATAGATGTCCTGCATAAAACTATAACGGTCTAAATAGAAATCTATTTTTTTTCAGTGGTGTAATAGTAAATACGGGTCAACCACTTGTTCATGTCTTTCTCTTTGAGTGGGTCTGTCACGTATTCTTCAACGACAGGTGCAGACCGCAGATAGTTGTGGTCGTTGAGGTAATCTTCCATCGCATAATGGGCAGGAGCGGTCTTGGCATAGTCGCCGTAATAATCGATGACAACGGCATTTTGTCCGGGCAGGGTTTCGGTTGACAACTGGCTCAGCGAAATGGGTGTAATAACGGGAACGGCAACGGCCATGTCTGTGTTTTGTCGCGGCTCGTCATAGCTGTAAAAAAGAATACACGGAGGCCCTGCAGAGGTAATGTTTTCCTGTTGTAATTTTTGGTATACCGCAGCCAGATTTTGACTGTAATATTGTGTAATCTGGTCAAAGCTTACATTGTTTCTGGAAGTCACAAAAAATTTCTGATTCTGCGTAACTTCATTGAGTTTAAAGCCATAGTATTCTCCCTTTTGACGACGTTTTACTTCTTCCTCCATGGCTGAAATACTCTTTTTATTGTGTTTATTCACGATGTATTTCAGGATCGGCCCTGCAATGTTTTTAGGAAAAGGCATATGAGACTCAAAGGCCCATGTCACTGCGGTTTTGCCATTATTTTCAGACAGGGTAATGACATATTTACTTTGTTGCCCCTCCATATCAAGACTTGCCTCCACGAGTTCATTGGGTACTATTTTAGTATAGGTAATGGTGCCATTTCCCGATTTTGGGCTTGTCCAGCTGTAACTGCTTCCTTCTCCAGAAATAGACTTTCCGTAACTAAGCACCATTTCTTTGTCCTCCATCGCCCAGGAATTCCAGAAAGGAATATTCCGCTGGTTGTTTAGCAGGTTGAACACATAATTTCGGGGCACTTTAATTTCCCGGGTGACGGACGTCTGGATTTTTTTAGGTAAAAGTATGCCCGCCAGTAATACAATTAATAATACACCTGCCAGGATATACAGCAACCGTTTTTTAAGGGGAGTCGGGACTTTTGCCGGAGTGGGGTTTGTTGTCATGACGCAGTTCTTATTTTTTTATATAATAGGGTAAACACGATCAACAGGGCAATGATGCCGAGGGTGGTTGCCGTGAGGTAAAGCGGGTTGGTATTGTTTCGGAAAACGGCGAGTGAAGTGATGAGGATGAGCAGGACCGTTGGCACTTCATTGAAGAAGCGGAAGCCCATCGAAGAAAGTGTGAGTTGGTTGCCCTGGATCTTTCGGATCACACCTTTGCTGTAGCCGTGGTACCCGGTAAGGACCAACAAGAAAAGAATTTTGAAATGCAGCCAGTGGTTGAGTTTAAACCATTCATAACCGTACATAAAAATGATGATGACACCACAGATCCAGGTAATGAGCATGGCCGGTGTCATGATGATGCGGTACACGCGCCATTCCATGATGTTGTATTGGGCAATGAGGACGCGGCTATCGGCGTTATTGGCCTCAATGGCTTCTTTGTGATACACAAATAAACGACCGAGATAAAAAATCGCCGCAAACCAGGAAACAAAGCCAATGACATGGATTGTTTTCAGCAATAAAATAACCATACTTTTTTCAACAAATATAGTCAGTTACACACGAATTACCACCTCAAAAGATAAAGAGGGTCGTAAAGTTTTCTTTCCACGCGACCACATCTTCTTCGGAGATATCGGTAAAAGCAGTCATGTCGCTGGCGATGCGATCGATAACGCGGTTGAAGTATTCCCTCGTCACCAACCGGTATCCATTTGTATGCATATCAAAAGCGGCTTCATTGACATCTTGTGTGAAATAGGTCATGGTATAATGCGTGAGGGCAGATCCCAGGCCGGACTCTTCGGTCATTTCGACGGGGTAGCCCCTAAAGTGTTTTTGAAAGGCAGGAAGGTGCGACAAGTAAAAAGGAATGGTGGTGGTACACTGCAGTCTTTTGGGACGGTGTTGTCTGTCGCGAATCATCAACTGGTGGGTTTGAAAGCGATGAATTTCTTTATTGCCGGCAGGGTTGTGCACTATCAGCGAATCGAAATAAGTATTGGGGACATCACTTCGCACATCGATGAGCCTTTCCGGACGGTCTTCGAGGTAATAAATGTTTATGGTGTCATAGGTGATGAAACGATAAAGGCGATGGCTTTTTACCTCGTACACTTCCCGGAGGGCCAGCTTATCGTCCAGGGTGCGCTTAAAGCCAACTACATGATCGGCATTGAATTGTATTTCGCGGGAATACAGGTGATTTTTGCCCGAGATCATCTCGGCTTTTGGGGTGGTGAGGTAGAAGTAACCTTTCACGGGGCCCGGATTTTTCTGACCGCAGGAATACAAGAATAGGAGGCACAGTGCGAATCCAAAAAATCGGAATAACTTAAAAGTTACCATCGGGAAAAGTTGGAGTGGATTTGAATAAGGTGCCCGGATTGCCAAAGACAAACCATAAAAGCAGGGGCAGGATTAATAAAACAAAACTAATGATGATCATGATAGACATAAACCTGAAGTGGGTGGAAAGCCGGCCAAACCCAGCTTCCAGCAGGGCGTTATCTTTTTTATGCAGACCGTCTTTTACCTTATTGCCAAAGCCAATGAGCTGGTAATACACAAAAATTAAAAACCCAATAAAACCGGCATACAAAACTGAGCCGAAGATAATAAAAGTGCGCTCTGTGTCACCCAATGCCGACATGGCCGAAAATGCGGTAAAAATTAAGATCAGGACAAAGAGGACTACGATTGACAGCATAACCACCAGTACAGTGCCAAATAATTTTCCCCATCGGGAGGCGGCAAGCAGGTGGTCTTTTGCCAGGGGCGATAAGGAAGACGCTTCTTGAAGTGGTGTGGACATTGCTTGTAATTTTGTGTAAAGATAGATAATGTTGAAGGTGATCTGGTGATGAAAGTGATCTGATCTTGAAGGTGTTCAAGATGCTGGAGCGATAGCGACAGTCCCGAGCATTCAGCGAGGGATTCAAATTAAATACATGCTGACTGCGTCTAGCCTTTGTTTTGCTTGAGTCCCGTTTGTATCGTATTGGAGCAATTCAGGCATTACTAACAGGCGTTAGCCAGGTCGGTGTTGAAGGTGTTGGGGCGAAACTGACAATGCCGGGCATTCAGCAAGGAATGCGGGGCTGAATTGCATCTAACGAGGAAGCTTTTCGAAATGAACTTCATAAACAAACCATCAGCGAAAATCTGCGTGTCTGTAAGTATTCAAAAGAGATGATATTCATTTTTACCCCGCACAAACAGTAAGAGGAAGCAATCTGCTGCCTGTCTGACTGGCGCAGCCAGGTAGACTTCTGCGGGAAACTAGCTGCCAGAATGTTATATGGACGGGTATTATTTGTTTGGAAAATAATAATGGAAAATGGACGAACAGAAATTTTTGATAGAAAGAGAGGCAGCTTCATTCTTTTGAACATAAAAATTATTTAACATAGGATGATATCAAATCCCTATCCCCCAATACCAATACTTCGTAACTTTACGGAATGAAAGAGCGCAAGATCACCAAGGCCCTGGAAAAGCTCACTGTATATGAGCTCAACAGCTTTCGCAAGTTTTTTGACGTCGCCCTACTTCAACCAGAATGAGGGCTGTGTGGTATTTTTTGACATGATCAACGAAGCACTCAGGACCGGCAAAGACCCGGCGCTCATAGACGGCAAAGAAGTATGGAAACGCGTAAATGGCGACGTGCCTTACAACGATGTAAAACTACGAAAACTGTCGTCTGATCTTTTTGCTTTGTTTGAAGATTTTATTGCCCAGAAAGAACTCGAAGACGATGAATCGCAAAAACTAAAGTTGCTGATGAGGGCTTACATCAACCGCAACCTCACGGACCTGTACGGCTCCCTGATCCACCACATCGAGTACAACAAAAAGCTGCACCAAAACAAAAATGCGGAATATTACCTCAACATGTACAATGTCGAGCGGGCCATCATGGACATCAATTTTCACGACAACACCATTTCGCGCAAGGTAGAGATGGACAAGGTACTCAACGTGGAAGAAATGTCGTACAATCTCGATGTTTTTTTCATTGCGGAAAAACTTAAATCGTACTGTACATTGTTATCGTGGAACCAAACATTCAAGCTCGATAAAAAGATCATCGGCATCGACATCATCCTAAAGCTGGCGCAGTCGCCCTTTTTCAAAGACTATCCACCCATTGCCATTTACTACCTCATTTCGGTAATCAAAACCGAAGAGGGCAAAACCGAGAACTATTATAAATTAAAAGAACTGCTGATCAAACACCTGCACTTGTTTGACAAGAAGGAGTCCAAAGATTTGCTCGACCTGGTTATTGGCTACTGTGTTACGCTGGGAAACAAAGGCATGCCGGAGTTTGAGCGGGAGGCCTTTGAATGGTATCGCCTCGGACTAAAAGCCGATGTGGTCATAAGGGATGAACACATTTCGCCAACGACATTTAGGAACATTATTTTTTATGCCTTAAGACAAGGGGAGTATAATTGGGCAGAAGGATTTATTCATGATTATGAAGAATACCTTGATCCGTCTGTTCGTGAAAGCAACGTCAATTTTAGTTTAGCCAGGGTAGAATGGTATAAAAAAGACTTTAAGAAAGTCATCCAGTTGTTGGCATACACCGAATATACGGAAGTGTTTCAGGCATTGCTTTCGAGAACCCTGCTTTTACTTTCCTATTATGAGTTGAATGAAACAGAAAGTCTTGAATCTTTATTTAGCAGTTTTAAACTGTATTTGGACAGAGAAAAGACATTGATAAAATCCAGAAAATCTCAATATTATAACTTGATTAAGTTTACCCGAATATTAATTAAAATACATAAGGGTGAAAACAAAAAATCGGAAAAATTAAGGACAGAAATTTTAGCCGCAGAAGCTGTAGTAAACAAAGCCTGGTTACTGGAAAAAGTAGAAGAAAAAATTAATTCCTGATAAGTTTCACCACCTGGTTGCCTGCTCGAAGTATGTACATGCCTTGATTTAAAGAAGACAAGTCCAACTCTTGTAAAACAGATACGCTTTGTTTAGAGATAAGGATTCTTCCATTAAGATCCAACACTTCAAGTTTAGTTATACCCGAGGGCACCAGGACCGTAATAATATCATTGGCCGGATTGGGAAAGGCCAATACCGCAGCTACGGTTTCCTGTTCGTCATTTTTGCGCAACAACTGTTTTACTTTGATGGCACGGTCGTCGAGACGGAACAACTCACCGGCTTCATTTTCCAGGGCAATGTCGCTCACGATGATGTTTCTTAAAATGTAGTCATTTCCTGAACGAACTCCATCAGCTTCTTCCTCACCAACAATCCAGATGGCCTGGCCGATGATGCCGGCGCCGCTGGTCCCCTTGCCACCGGAACGGGTAAAGGCAAGTCGCACATTGCCGTCTGCCACTTGTTTGTGCATTTGCAGGGTCGGTGAATGGTCGGTCATCCAGGTATTGTCAAAAAATGTTACTTTCAGACTGGAGCTGTCCACAAAACTGCCGTCGATGCTGAGGCCGAATGAAAGGCCATGTACATCGTTGGCCGGGATGGACTGGCTGCCCAGGGCAAAGTAAATGACGAGGGTATCGCCCGGCTGAACGGAGTTGTAATTGGAGATCAGCTGAAAAGGAAAGTCCTTATAACCCAGGTTTTCTGTGGGCACCAGGCTTGATACTTTGCCGAAATTGTCGCTGATGCTTTGGGCATCCGCAGCGGTGAGGCGGCCATCGCCATTGGCGTCAGCGTGTTTGAGGTCTTTGCCGTTGACGGCGCTGACACCCCATTCGTCGCCCATGCTGCCTGCCCAGGAAGCCTGGTTGGCAGAATCTCTTTCAGGGCCCTCATATCCCAGGTAACGACCCAGGGTGAGCAGGTCCTGCGCGGAAACGCGGCCATCGCCATTGAGGTCGCCACTCCAAACACAATCGTCGATGCAAGGACAGGTCGTGTTGGGGGCTGTAAATACATTGAAGCGCAGCTTATAGGTAATGCAGTTGCTGGTGTTGGCCACGCAGTATTTTAATTCCATGGTGTCGAGCCCGGTAAAACCATTGTCCGGATCATAAGAAAGCAGGGCCTTGCCATAAGCAGTGCCACAGCTGAGTCCGGAGGTAGAATCCTGGTAAACATATGCGTTGCCGTGATTGGGACCTTTATTGGGGTCGATGACAAAAGCATAGCCGGAAATGGGCACATCGTATTCGAGAACAAAATCTTTCCCGGAAGGAATGTCGAAGTTGTACTGAATGTCTTGTTGTGGATTAAAATTGCCCACCAGCATGGTAATCTTACCCGTCTCAATGCTGATGCCCGAACTCACCTTGTAAGTAAAGTTTTTGGTACCACTGAAGTTTGTGGGCGGGGTGTAAGTGAATTTGCCGAGGGTATCGCGAACGAGTTCAGGAGAATAATAGGTGATGGGGAATTTATCCACCATGTCGTTGGCAAAAACATCAAAGTAAACTGGGGTGTTTTTTGCCGTATAGACGACGTCGTTTTTCACAAACCCGGGATCCCGCTCTGCGTCGATGATGCGGGCCTTGTAAGTGATGCGGGTGCCGGCACCATTTTCAAAGCTAAAACTATCCTGTCCGATAAAATATTCTGCCGGGGTATAGATATACCTGGTGGCATTGACCGGATCGAGGTCACCATTGAACGGCGACTGCAATGGATTAAAACCTGCAGGCAGCGTAATGTTTTTGATAGCCAGGTAGTTAATTACAAAATTAATGGTTTGGTTTTCTGTCGGCGTGGGTTGAGCCTGAGCAATCTTGATGATGCCCTGATCAGCCGTACCCAGGCTGTCTGTAAGGGTATATTGAATGTAGTCGGGGCCGGTAAAACCAGACCGACTGTAGCTTATTTGATTGTTAACCACGGAAAGTGTAGCCGATGCGTCGGACTGATTTATTTTGATGTTGACAGGCCCGGAATAAGTATCGTTGCCTAAGGGGTTTAAGGTAAGAGGGCTGACACCATCCCAGGTAACCACATCGTCGTTGGCAATGACCACTGAGGGCACAAAATTTAGGTAGTAAATCCGGTAATTTGGAAGTGGAATCGGCGAGGCATTGAGGACATATTCGATCGTGAAAGAACGCTGTCCAACGGCCGTACTGCCTGGAGCAATGGATACTTCGTCGGTGGTATTATTGACGATGACCGCATAATCTGAGCCCACCTGTGAAACCACCGTGATGTTTATCAAATTTGGGTCCGCAATGTCTTCGATGAGGGTCGCTTGTCCGGTGATCACCAAAGCGTGTTTTTCTGAACTACGCTGTGCATACCCATTCACAACCGATGCAAGGAAAATTCCCCACAACAGAAATAAATTCAACAGCCTGATAGACAGGTTTTGAGCATGCATGTTTTGGATATTAATTAAGCAACTACAAAAATAAGATAAAAAAGCAATCTTCCAAATAAATCGCCAAAAAACACACATATTTTTTAGCTTAATCTTTATTTTTCTTAATATGTAAACAGAGTGAAATCAAAGTGTTAAATATGAATATTTACCCATACAGGAAGAATAACGCACAAACAAGCGAAGACCCTAACGCAGATTATTATTTTGTTTTAAGAACAAAACTTCTAAAAAAATTTAAATTATTTGAAGACATGTCAGATCAACCACATAAAATTTTGTCAGGCATTCAACCAGATCATTAATGGGGCGCGTTATACCCGTCGATGAGTTTTTGCAGGAAGGGCGAGGCAAAAATGAAGTCGTGCAGGTGCTCGTCTTCGCTCGATAAGACCTCATCTTTGCTGCCGCTCCAGGAGAGGTACCCTTTGTCTATCAGGCAGATATTTTCACCGATTTCCATCACAGAGTTCATATCGTGGGTATTGATGATGGTGGTGATGTTGTTGTCTTTGGTGATGGAGGCAATGAGTTCATCAATGGTGATGGACGTCTGGGGGTCGAGTCCGGAATTTGGTTCATCGCAAAAAAGATAAAGCGGATTGAGCACGATAGCCCGGGCAATGCCCACGCGTTTTTGCATGCCCCCACTGATTTCCGAAGGAAATTTTTTGTTCACGCCGGTAAGGCTTACCCTTTCCAGGCAGTAGTTTACCCGGTCGGTCTTTTCCTTGAGGGTTTGGTGGGTAAACATGTCCATGGGAAAGCGGATGTTTTGTTCGATGGTCATCGAATCAAAAAGGGCATTACCCTGAAAAAGCATGCCCACCTTCATGCGAAGTTCCCTTTCCTGGGCTTTGTTGAGGTTTAGAAAGTCGATGTCGTCATAAAACACCTTGCCTTCAGTGGGCTTCATCAAACCCACCAGGATTTTAAGCAAAACAGTTTTACCGGCACCACTTTTTCCAATAATGAGGTTTGTTTTTCCCTTTTCGAAAGTAAAGGTGATGCCTTTGAGCACTTCCTGCTCACCAAACATTTTTCTTATATTTTCACATCTGATCATGCGCGAAAGTTATGCGGTAAGTACTACAGCGATGATGTAATCGGCCAGAAGAATGAGGATGTCACTGTAAACCACAGCTCTCGTACTGGCCTCTCCGAGTTCAATGCTGCCCCCTTTGACAAAATAGCCCTGATAGCAGGAAACGCCGGTAAGGATGTAGGCAAAAACGATGGCTTTGACAAACATCATGAACACATTGTATGGCACAAAAAATGAGCGAATGCCTTTGATGTAATCTGCCGTACTGAACAGGCCGGTAGGCACAGCGGCCAGATAGGCCCCGATGATGCTTACCAAAGCAGCCACACACACCAGGATGGGTATAACCAGGATGGCAGCCACTATTTTGGGCATGACCAGAAAGGAAGAGGTGTTTACCCCCATGATTTCCATGGCATCGATGTGTTCTTTTTGTCGCATACCACCGAGTTCGGCAGCCATATTGGAGCCAACTTTTCCGGCCAACACAAGGCAGGTGATGGTTGGTGCGAGTTCAATGATGGTCATGTCCCTCACGATATATCCAATGTAATATGGGGGTATGAGGGTGCCTTCCATCTGGTAATAAAATTGGACCGCGGTCACGGCACCGATAAAAATGGAAATCAAAAACACAATGGGCAGAGAACCAATGCCGATGTCGTACATCTGGCGGATGGTTTCATTGTAGTACATGCGCATATTTTCCGGACGGGAGAACATTTGCCTTTTCCACAACACGTAAGTTCCAAAATGGTGTAAAAAACTCTTGATGACGGACATCGGATAAATTGTGGCTCAAAATTAAAATAATTAATGGAGGAATTTGTGGAATGTTTTAAAAGCAGGACACAAAGTGAAATGGAGCAGACATGTTGCTTTAATGGATACGAATCTGAGACAGGTTGGAATTCCTAGTGGAAATATTTTTAATTTGCATCCAAAATGAAGGGATAAAGCCAGGGTATGTTGCAACGTATTGAATAAAAGGAATGAGGAATCAACACCTGTTTGGTGTAATCAATGTTTTGACTAAATACGAAACACCACTCAAAATAAAATGACAAAGGATGGACGTACAAATAAAAAACTCAGACCATGAATGAAAAGTATGCCGTGGTCACCGGCGCCACAAAAGGCCTCGGCAGAGCCATTGCGGAAAAACTGGCAGGCAGGGCCTATAACCTCTTTATTGGCGGAAGGAATGAGGAGGAACTACACGCCATGCAGGTTTATCTGGCAGACACCTATGGAATCAAAGCCAATGGTTATCTGGCAGATCTAAGCCGGAAAGAAAAAGTAAGCGAATTTGCCGAGACGGCACTAAGCTGGTGTAAAACCATTGATGTGCTGGTCAATAATGCAGGACTGTATTTGCCGGGAGATGTCAGTACTGAAGAAGATGGGCGGCTTGAAAAACTGATGGATACCAATCTTTACAGTGCCTATCATCTCACACGGGCATTATTGCCACGAATACTACAAACACCTAATGCCCACATCTTTAACATGTGTTCGATTGCCAGTAAGCAGGCATATCCGGGAGGGGGCTCGTACAGCATTTCAAAATTTGCCTTGCTGGGTTTCAATAAAGCGCTAAGGGAAGAGCTAAAAGACAAAGGCATAAAAGTCACGGCCATTTTGCCGGGCGCGGCTTGGTCTGACAGTTGGAAAGGCGCAGATCTTCCCCAGGACAGGCTGATGGAAGCCAATGACGTCGCTGAGGCGCTGGTAGCCACTCTCAACCTTTCTAATGCCGCCTGTATGGAAGAAATTATTTTAAGACCCCAATTGGGAGACTTGTAGGATGGAAGGAAACAGCTTTATACCTTATTTATCTGCGGATTTTAGCGAGGAAGAAATTGCGCGCAGGGCAAATAACTTTCGCCATCAAATGGAAGGTCGCCGGTCATTGCGTTTCTTTTCTGATAAAGATGTCCCTAAAGATGTCATTTCAGATTTAATCATGACCGCATCCTCTGCTCCCTCTGGCGCGCATAAACAACCATGGACTTTTTGTGCCATAAATAACAAAGAAATAAAAGCGAAAATCAGGGCGGCTGCCGAAAAGGAAGAATACGAAAATTATCATGGCCGCATGGGCCAGGAATGGCTCAAAGATCTTGAAAAATTTGAAACCAACCACATCAAGGAATTTTTAGATACGGCTCCCTGGCTCATTGTAGTCTTCAAAAAAATATTTGACATGGAAGCCGGAGAAAAGCATAAAAACTACTATGTATCAGAGTCAGTAGGTATTGCCACTGGCGTATTGATTACGGCCATCCACCAGGCAGGACTGGTGACGCTTACCCATACACCGTCTCCCATGAATTTTCTGCAGGAAATTTTACAGCGGCCCGAAAACGAAAAAGCATTTTTGCTTTTGCCGGTAGGGCATCCGGCATTCGGTGCAGGCGTACCGGTATTACAGCGAAAGAAGGCAGAAGAAGTCATTGTATTTTACGAATAATGTGTACCGTAACCTATATACCACAAGCCGAAGGATGGCTGCTTACCAGCAACCGGGATGAAGATATTCAGAGGGATACAGACCTCCTGGTCGTGGACAGGACTGCTGACGTAGCCATTACCTATCCTCCTGACGAAAAAGGAGGCAGTTGGATTGCGGCGTCATCAGACTTTCGTTGTGTTTGCCTGCTTAACGGTGCTTTTGAGCGTCACCAAAGGCAGCTACCCTACAGGCACAGCCGTGGAAAAATTCTGATGGAGGCGGTAAGATGTCGCTCACTACAGGGTTTTTTATACGGACTGAATCTTACCGGCATTGAACCGTTTACCCTGGTTTTTGTGGATAAAAATCATTTCCTCGAATTGATTTGGGACGGTATGAAAATTCATATTCAGAATCTCAACCGGCAACAAAAACATATATGGTCATCGTCTACCCTTTATGGAAAGGAAGTTAGAGCGGTAAGAAAAGAGCATTTTGACGTATTTGCAGAGCAAACCCTTTTAGATGCAAATAAAATTTTGTCTTTTCACCATAGCTCCCCTTTTTCTGCTCCTGAAATTGATTTTATCATGAAACGGCCAGGCGTTCAGACCCTTAGCATTACACAAGTTGAATGTGAAAACAAGGTCATGAATTTGCGGTATAAAAATCTGGCCAACGGGCACACATTGGTTTCAGAATTAGTAAGTTAAAAAAATTAAAAAACCACATATAAGCAAAACCGGGGTAAAAATGTGAAATAAGTCTGCAAATAATTTTAATAATTGCATGAAAGACAGTACTTTTGCAACTCTTTTTAAAAATGTCGATCAAAGTCGGCGTAATAAAAAAAAATAACAGATGAAAAGGACATTTCAACCATCAAGAAGAAAAAGATCAAACAAGCATGGCTTCAGAGCCAGGATGGCGACTAAAAACGGAAGAAGGGTTTTGGCTGCCAGAAGAGCAAGGGGAAGATACAAACTGACCGTTTCTGACGAAAAGTAGCTGAAGTAGTCATAATACATTGCTTTACAAGATAAAATCCGGTTCAGGTCACGCACTTGATCCGGATTTTTATTTTTACACAGGGACCACAAAAAGTTAAGCTGGCAGCAATAATATCAAACAGCCGGGGCTTATGACACCAATGGAAAAACTCAGATTCAGAAAAGAGGAAAAACTAAAATCGCGGAAGGCCATTGCCGATGTCTTTGACCGGGGGACACAGTTGTTTCAATATCCGTTTAAGATGTATTTTGACGTATTGCCCGAAGAAACAGCCAGCTGTATTCCTCAGATGAGTGTGAGTGTGCCCAAGAAAAAATTTAAAAAAGCCGTAGACAGGAACAAACTGAAAAGAAGAATAAGGGAGGCATATCGGTTAAACAACAAGGCCTTGAAAACACTTTGCATAGAAAAGGCGTTACCGCTTTCCATAATGTGGGTGTACATTGCCCGCGAGATCGAGCCATATGAGAAAATTGAGTCTTCCCTGAGGAAGTTGCTTCACAAAGTAAATGAACATTACACCCATGGCGGACAAGATATCAAAAAAGGAAGTTAAGGACCTGGAAAAGGTGCCTTATGAAAAGATACGCGACTATCTGAAAACGGGCCAGGTGGTATTCTGTAGTGGCTCATACCTGTTTTCAGGCATCATCCAACGACTCACCAAAAGCGTGTGGAGCCATGTAGCCATCATTTATAAAGACGAAGACCTTGGAAGGGTTTTGATGTTGGAAGCAGAACCCTTTGTAGGCATACGGCTTATACCCATATCAAAATACCTGCGCGATTATCAGGGTAAAAGAAGGTCATACAAAGGCCAGATGGTCGTTGCCAATTTTACCGTTGACCTTGAACAGGAAGACTGGAAAAACATCATCAGTTTTGGCTTGGATGAACTTACACGGCCCTATGACAATTGGGAAATACTACGCATTATGATCCGCATACTTTTTAAAATCGGAAAGCGGGAAAAAAACCGCAACTACATCTGTAGTGAACTGGTCCGCGACTGTTTTAAGAAAGGAGGTTATGTCTTTCAAATGAAGGACAGTTACATTAGCCCACAAGAGATTTGGGAGGACGAAAACATCGTGTACAAGTACAGGATTTTATAAAGCAGCGTGTAAAATGGCTGCCGACACTGCTTCCTGATCATCCGCGAATGAAAGGAGACTAACCTCACAGAGTTGATTTATCAGACTTTCGTCTTTGGGCAATACTACTTTGATGTAATTGTCGGTATAGCCACTCATCAGGCCGGGCTCCGCCGTATGGTGTTCAAAAAGCACCTTTCTTACAGACCCCAGGAACTGTTCGTAAAAATGACGTTGTTTCTTTTGCGATAAAATCCGCAACATTTCATTTCTGTTTCTGCGCACATCCATTGGAATAGTTCCAAGCATTTCGGCGGCAGGGGTATTGGCCCTTTCCGAATACGTAAAGACATGGAGGTAAGATACATCCAGGTCATTTAAAAAATGATAGGTATCGAAGAAATCTTCTTCGCTTTCTCCCGGAAAACCCACGATGACATCCACACCGATGCAGCAGTGTGGCAATTGTGATTTAATGGCTTCGACGCGATCGCGGTATAATTCACGCGGGTATCTCCGCCGCATGTTTTTCAACACCTTATTAGAACCCGACTGCAGGGGAATGTGAAAATGCGGAACAAACCGTTTGGAGTTTGCCACAAAGGAAATAATTTCCGGTGTAAGCAGGTTGGGTTCAAGGGAAGATATCCTGAACCTATCGATGCCGGATACTTCATCCAGTGCCTGAATAAGGTCGATGAACAACGCTTCCTTCTTTGGCAGATTGCCTTCAATGATTTCCGTCCCATTGCCAAAATCTCCCAGGTTTACTCCCGTAAGGACGATTTCTTTTATACCCAGCCCGGCTATTTTGGTGGCATTTTTTACGGCATTTTCGACGGTATCACTGCGGCTTTTACCCCGCGCCTGAGGTATGGTGCAAAAGCTGCATTTGTAGTCGCAACCATCTTGTACTTTGAGGAAAGAACGGGTGCGATCCCCAAAAGAAAAAGACCCCACAAACTGGTTTACATCGTGGATGTCGGAGGATTTTACTAGGCCCTTGCCGGTATGACTGATCTCATCTATAAATTTAAGGATGTTGAATTTTTCCGAAGCCCCCAGTACCAGATCTACCCCGGGTATTTCCGCGATTTCCTTTGGCTTTAGCTGGGCATAACAACCCACCACAATGATTTTTGCATCCGGGGCATACTTTTGAGCACGGCGAACCTCATATCGGCATTTTTTATCGGCAAAGTCGGTGACGCTGCAAGTGTTGAGCACATAAATGTCGGCGCCCTCCTCAAAAGGCACAACGCCATAGCCTGCGTCTTCAAATTGGCGCCGGATGGTAGATGTTTCTGAAAAATTGAGTTTGCAGCCCAGGGTATGAAAGGCCACGGTATGCGGTGTCGACATGGTTGCAAAGGTAATAAGATTTCCAGTTTTCGGACACTATGGCTAGGTATATGGATTAAAATCTCATAGCAATGATAAAATTTACGCCCACTTCAAGAGGATTGATGCGGGATAATTCACATTAGCCGGGCAGATTTGGTCACAACTTCGCCAAAAAGCGTTAAGTTTGGATTCGAATTTCGATGTTATAAAAGAGAGGATAATTTGGAGCCTGCAAAGATCATAGCCATCGTCGCCAACAGCACATGGAATATTTACAATTTCAGGCTCAATGTCATCCGAAAATGCATTGAAAACGGCTATAAGGTCTATGTTTTGGCCCCCATCGACGCCTACATCGAGTATAAGGAAAACTATCCTGAGGTAACCCACATCAATCTCCGGGCACTCGACCGGGACAGCACCAATCCCATCAAAGACCTGCTACTCATCGAAGAGTTGCGAAGAAAATATAAACGCATCAAACCCGATCTCATCATTCATTATACCCACAAGCCCAATATTTTTGGTACCATGGCCTCAGCCATCAACGGGTATAAGTCCATATCTGTCATTACCGGACTGGGATATTCTTTTATCAACCGTGGCATCATCAACGTCATCACTGAAAACCTGTATAAGTTTGTTTCCAAGTACAATGAACTCATGGTTTTTGAGAATACAGACGACAAAGAAATGTTTGTGGAAAAAAACCTCATCAGCCGCGAAAAAACCGTATCGGTGAAGGGTTGTGGCGTAGATACAGTTTACTATAAAGCACAGGATAATGAGGTCGAAGGACCCTTAGTCTTCACCTTTATCGGCAGGCTGCTAAAAGACAAAGGCATCCAGGAATTTGCCGGAGCGGCTTCCTGGTTTAAGAAACAGGGAAAGGACGCCCGTTTTCTCGTGCTCGGCGATTTCGACCCTGAGAATCCGTCCACCATTGACCGCGACGAGTTACTCTCATGGATCAGTGAAGACATCATTGACTATAAAGGATTTGTCAATGATGTAAGGCCAATCATCGCACAATCCTCTTGTATTGTACTGCCCTCTTACCGCGAGGGAATGCCCCGCATCATCCTTGAAGCCATGTCTATGGGCAAGCCGGTGATAACCACGCTCACTGCCGGTTGCCGGGAAACCGTGGTGGATGACAAAAATGGCTTTCTCGTGCAAACCAAGGATACCAAAGACCTCATCAGGGCCATGGAAGAATTTACCGGACTATCTGAGACAGAAAGAAAAGCGATGGGTAATGAAGGCCATAAACTTGCAGAGACCCAGTTTAGCGACACCATCATTGCAGAAGAAATTTTCAGCATCATCTCATCGGTGGTGAAATGATGGCCATTGCCATTTTCGGATGTATCGTATATGCAGCATTGATTGCATGGATAATGTATGGCTGGACGGCGACCAAAGAGATTGAACTAACAGAAAGAGAAAGTGAATGGACACCGGTGACCATCATCATTCCCTGCAGAAATGAAGAGGACAACATAGAGGCTTGTATCCGGTCCATTCAAAAACTCCGTTATCCGGTGTCGCTTTTGGAAGTAATTGTGATCGATGACCACAGCACCGATCATACTGCCGACATCGTTACACATTATCCCGGAGTAAAGTATATTAAACTTACAGAAAACCAGGGCAAAAAAGCCGCGATTGCCGAAGGTGTGGCATTGGCCAGCTTTGATACCGTGGCATTACTTGACGGAGATTGTACGGTAGGTAAAAATTGGCTGCAAGCCATTCACCAGGGCTTTGTGGACACCAAAGCCGAGATGTTGACCGGACCGGTCATGGTTGACCCAAGAGGCGGGTTTTTACCTTCGTTTGAATTTCTGGAAACAGCAACGATGATGGCCATTACAGCCAATGGGCACCATCGTCAAAAATATTTCCTGGCCAACGGCGCCAACATGGCTTTTCGCAAACAAGCCTTTTACACGGCAGGGGGCTTTGGAAACAATGAAGAAATTGCTTCGGGTGACGATGTGTTTTTATTCCGCAATGCCGTGGCACATCAAATTCCAACGGCCTTTCTCAAATGCAAAGAGGCGGTGGTAATCACCGGGCCACAAGCCGGAATTTGGCAGCTGCTTACCCAAAGAAAACGTTGGGCCACCAAGACCAAGGCATATGCCAGCAAGGCCATTTGGACGATTCAGACGGTAGTCTTTGCGATGGCTTTATTTACCGTAATTACTTTTTTATTGGGCCTTTATTACGACGGAAAAATCCTTTTCGCTTTTTTATTGCTTGTCCTCGTCAAAGGTTTGGTGGACTGGATATTTTTGTATCGCATGGCATCCTGGTTTGGCCACAAGAAACCGATGGTATTTTTTATTCCCGCCCAGGCTCTTTACCTGGTGACAATCATATACAGCGGCATTATGGCTTTGTGGCCCACACCGTATGAATGGAAAGAAAGGAATATTAAATTTTGATTTAGGATTTATGATTTAGGAATTGTCCGTGCCTAAAATAGCTTGACAAAAAAGTATTTTAAGAAAGAAATGCTGTCCAGAAAATGCCGGCGAATTTTATTTTGTGTGCAACCAATCTCCACATCACCAGCGCAATTCACTGTAAATCAAATGCTTTTATTTATAATAAAGCCATAATATTTTAATCTGAATTTTTTTATCTTTGCGGTTTTATGGCTTTAATCAAATGAGCAAGGAAAAATTTAAACCGGAAATAGAACATGAAGTCCCGGGGGAGCTGGTGACCCTGACAGGCATGTACCAGGAGTACTTTTTGGATTATGCTTCCTACGTGATTCTGGAACGCGCTGTGCCGCACATCGATGACGGGCTAAAGCCGGTACAACGGCGTATCCTTCATGCCATGAAGGAGATGGACGATGGTCGTTTCCACAAGGTAGCCAACATCATCGGACAGACCATGCAATATCACCCGCATGGCGATGCGGCCATTGGAGATGCCCTCACCAATCTGGGACAAAAAGACCTGGTGATTGACTGCCAGGGAAACTGGGGTGACATACGCACCGGAGATTCGGCGGCAGCACCCAGGTACATCGAAGCGAGGCTTACCAAGTTTGCCCTTGAAGTGGCTTTTAATCCACAAACCACAGAGTGGCAATTGTCTTATGATGGCAGAAAAAGGGAACCCATCACCCTGCCCATGAAATTTCCGCTGGTGCTTGCACAAGGCGTGGAAGGCATTGCGGTGGGACTGGCTACCAAGATTTTGCCCCACAACTTCATCGAACTCATCAAGGCATCTATAAAGATTTTACAGGGTAAAAAAGTTACGATATATCCCGACTTTCAAACAGGAGGACAGATTGATGTCAGTGAATACAATGATGGGCTCAGGGGCGGTCGTGTAAAGGTGAGGGCAAAGATCGAACAGGTGGATAAGTCCACCTTATGCATCACGCAACTTCCCTACGGTGTGACCACCAGTTCGATGATCGACAGCATCATCAAGGCTACGGAAAAGGGACAGATCAAGGTGAAAAAAGTGGCAGACAATACCGCTAAAAATGTGGAAATTGCCATGGAACTCATGCCTGGTACTTCACCGGACATCACCATCGATGCCTTATATGCATTTACGGAATGTGAAGTTTCCATTTCGCCCAATGCCTGTGTCATCGTGGACAACAAACCCCGCTTTTTAGGGGTGTCGGAATTGCTGCGCATTTCCACTGAAAAAACCAAAGCCCTGCTGGGACGGGAACTTGACATCAAAAAAGCCGAACTCGAAGAAAAGTGGCACATGGCCAGCCTGGAAAAAATATTCATCGAAGAGCGCATCTATCGTGACATCGAAGAATGCGAGACCTGGGAGGCCGTGATTGAAAACATCGATAAGGGCTTGCGCAAATTCGTGATTACGCCAGACCAGAAACCCAAAGCCGGAGATAAGCGACTTAGACTGATGCGCGACATTGTGGAAGAGGATATCCTCAAACTCACGGAGATCAAGATCAAGCGCATTTCCAAATTCAATTCCTTCAAGGCGGAAGAAATGATCCTTGGACTCGAAGCGGAATTGAAACAAGTAAAACACGACATCGAAAACCTCACGGATTTTGCGATCAACTACTTTGAAAGGCTGCTCGAAAAATATGGCAAGGGCAGGGAAAGGAAAACCGAAATTACGTCGATCGAACAAATCCAGATTCAGCAGGTAGTGGCCAACAACGCAAAACTTTACGTCAACTACAAAGACGGTTTTGTGGGCATGGGCATGAAGAAGGATGAATTTGTATGCGACTGTTCCGACATCGACGACATCATCGCGTTCACGCGGGATGGAAAATTCAAGGTGGTACGCATAGCCGATAAAGTTTTTGTGGGCAAAGACATCATCCACACAGCCGTGTGGAAAAAAGCAGATGAGCGCACCACGTACAACCTGGTCTACATTGATGGCAAAACAGGCGTAACCTATGCCAAAAGATTCAACGTCACAGGCATTACCCGCGATAAGGAATATGATCTCACACGGGACGGATCGAAAGGCTCTAAAGTATTGTACTTTTCGGTGCAACCCAACGGGGAATCAGAGGTGCTCAACATCACACTCACACCTGCGTCTACGGCAAGAATCAAGGTCTTTGACTTTGACCTCAGCGACATTGCCATCAAGGGCAGGTCATCACAGGGCAATACAGTCACTAAGTATCCCGTGCGGAAAGTGACGCAGGTTTCCGTCGGTCAATCTTCGCTGGGTGCCATGAAGGTGCACATCGATGAAGTGAGTGGCAGGCTCAATACCGATGGGCGGGGTAAGTTACTCGGCGCTTTCGATACCGGAGAAAAAATTATTACCATTTACAAGGATGGCAGTTACGAGTTATCTGAACTCGACCTCACGAAAAAATTTGATGTCAACAATATCGAATCCATTTCTCAATATACAGAAGAAATGGTGATCAACGCCATCTACTTTGAAGGAGAAAAAGGCTGGACGATGGTCAAACGATTCCGCATCGAAACCAACACCCTGGGTCAGAAATTTTATTTCATTCCGGAAGGCATTACGTCGAAGTTGTATTTTGCGACGATCCATACAGGAGCGCTAATAAAAATTACCTATAAGTCGGGAGGTCAAAAAGAAGAATACGAATTTAAGATCGACGACTTCATCGATGTAAAAGGGTGGAAGGCCATCGGCAACAAATTGTTTGAAGGCAAATTGCTCAAGGTCGAAGAATTGGACTGGGACAAGGAAGCTGAGGAAGAGCATGTGGCCCAGCCACCGGTGCAAGGCGACCTTTTTGATGCCGGATCCAAACCGGAGGGAGGAAAGGGCAAGCTGAAGAGCGGGGATACGATCGAGTGGTAGGGGACCGAACGGTTAGAGTTTTGCTCAAGTTGATTGTAGTGCCAATTTTGAGAAGGCACCTCCAGTAAACCGCGAGGCGACGATTAGTTTTCACCTGTCATTCTTTGCAGTGGTCTAGACCTAAAACTTCAGCCCTAATTTGGGTCACTGGCTCAATTTATATCGGGCTTCATGATGTAACTGGTTCGTCAAATTTAGGTTTTGAACCGTAAATATGAGGCACTGAACTCGTAATAAGTCATCAAGATTTCCAAAGTATGGGCTTTTTATTTATGTAGGATTTGATTTAAAAAACAGGTTGATAGATAGGATATGGACGTGATAACTTAGACCTAGGCATGATTATGAACTTGGCCAATTATTACCCGAAAGACGGGGTGATTTGCCAAACAGGAGACCATGAAAAAGATTGGGATATAATGCTTTGACAGAACAAGTTATTGTTTTCACAAAATAAATTGCATTTACCTATTGCATTCAGGGTGTATTTTATAGTATATTTATGTGGTTAAATAGAGTTTTTAATATCTCTAAGAAAAATTTAATTTTATGCTAACAATTAAGTCTATTTTTTTAATGAATTTCTCCGGGTTCATAATAAATATTTTTCTATTGTTGTGTGTGCCCGAAATTAGTTACTCGCAATCATGTGGATCTCCGAGTTCAGCATTTGGAAATGGGTGTATAGCTCCCTGGCCTACATCAAACGCCGAAGGACCGTTCTTTATCAAAGTTAAATTTCATAAACTTGCTGGAGAGAGTGGCGAGGAAGTACTTGACCAACATATCGAAGAATCAAAGAATATTTTGAATAATACATTTAATAGCTTAAATATTTTTTTTAATTATGATTGTGAAAATGTTTGTCATTATTTTGAGTTAGAATATGATGCCGAGTCTATTACATTTACGAACGTTTGTGAAGTAACCAGTAATTCTGTTCCTGGTTACTTAAATATTTTTATTGGCTCAGAATTTGCAACACAGCTTTTTTTGGCTAAATCAATACCGGGTGACTGGTTGATTGTTTCAGGATCTGATCAAAGAAGCGGGATAAATATACCTGGATATAATTCAAATATATTGGTTCATGAGGTTGGACATTGCCTGGGTTTACACCACACACATTTTGGTAATGAGGCGGTTCCAACTATTGATCCTTGTAGCCCGAATGAGGTTTTTGGTTGTCCAGATAATTCTACCATTAATAATATATGTGATCCTACTCAATTGACTCAAACGGAGTGTGGAGATTGCATATGTGATACTCCTGCAGATCCAAAACTTGTTTATAATTCAAATTTTTATTTATCAGCGGGAGGAGATTGTATTTATAATGGTAGCTCAGAATTCACCCCTTCTATGACCAACGTCATGAGTTATACACTTGTTAGTTGCCTTCAAGGTTTTACTGAAAAACAAGTTAGAAAAATGAAGGATTTTCTATCATCCAATTTTAGCTCAATTATTATTTATAATGAAGTCGGATCAAATATAATAATTACCAATCCTTTTGCAGTCTGGCCTCAAAACAATAGTTACTATAACAGAAAAGTAATTATTGAAAATGGAGGATTTTTAAGGATTGAAAATAAAGACATTGTTGCAAGTCCAAATTTAGAATTTCAGATAAAAGCAGGAGGAAAACTAAAAATTAGCAATACGTCTTTAAGTAGTTGTGAAAAACTTTGGGTGGGGATTACAGTGGAGTCGGGAGGTGAACTAATCATTGATAGTGAGTCAAACATCGCATGTGCTCACACAGCTGTGAAGATAGAGCCCAATGGAACGTCATCAATAAAAAACTCTAATTTTGATAATTGTTATATAGGAATTGAATTAAAGGAACAGGCAAACTTAGGCATATTTGAAAATATTATAATTCAAACCTCCAGTGAAGTTCTTCCCACCATATTATCTGCTCCATATTGGTCAAAAAACACTTATTGTGGTATCCTATTGGGTAAAAAAGCCACTATGAAAATTGGCGATAATGGCATTGTAAACGTATTCAAAAACATAAACCTGGGTATATTTGCCAATGAAGCATCTTCTGTTGTTTGTTCAAATGCGAAATTTGAAAATATTGAAAGAAGACTACCATGGGTACCTCAGATGGGAAGGGCAATATACTTGTATAAAAATAATTATAATCTTATCTCAAACAATGAAGTTCAAGATTGTAATGAAGGTATCTTTGCTTATGATAGTTATTTTCAATGCATAGACAATTTCATCAATACTGATGAAATTGCTATTTCTTCAGCTAACAATAAGGGTAAATATAATATTGTAAAAGATAATGAAATAGCGAGTTGTTATAAGGGCATTGATCTTTATTTTAATGGTACTTCTTACGTAAAAGATAATGACATTTATGCTCAAAGACAAAAAAGTACTGATTTTCCAGCGGTGGGTATAGATGTGAAAGGATTTTCCAGAAATGATATTTTAGGTAACAGTGTACATTTTTTAGCTCAACAAGATAATCAGGTTGGTATTATGTCCGTTTTAGGGAGCAACTACATATTAGATAACTATGTTGAAGCTTTGTACACTCCAAATCAATCTCAAAAAGGTATTGCTCTCTTAGGCGGTAATAGAGCTGATGTAAATTGTAATATTGTTTTTAATTACTTAACTGGTGCCTTTCTAGACAACAGCACAGGAAACACCATCTCCTGCAATTCCTTTTCTTCTCAGGAAAAAGACTTACAAATATCCAACAATGCTATCTTTCAAAATCTTACAGCTAATAGCTTTAGCTCAGGCAATACTAATCTTGTATTAGAATCTCCTATAGGTATTCAGAAAGAAGCAAATGGCGCTCATCATGGTAATAAATGGTACTCTATGGCGACTCTTGGTGCAGATGCAACCGACTTAGATCTGAGTGAAGTCAACTTCTCAACAATATATTTTGACAAGGTAAAATCTGACAATGAAGATAAGAAGTGGTATCCTAAGTCAGGAGGAGGCACGATAAACAGTGACCCAACTTCGCTTTTCAACCCTGAAGCCGAATCTGTTCCAACTTTGGCTTGCACAGGTTGTGTTGAAGGAGATTTTTTTCAATGGTTTAGTAGCAACCCAAGCCCTGAGCAGCTATGCAATTGGCTAAAAAACATACAGTCTAAGCTTAGCCCTAAAAGAACCTTCTGGTGGAAAAAATACATATACCGACTCATTAAAAAATGGGGAATACCAAAGGAACAACTCAGTCAATGTCTGAAAGACATCATTATAGAAATCGAGGGTAAAAAGCAATTCAATGTAGAAAATGTGAGAAACAATTTGGAGGCATTGAGTCGATTGAGCAATACACCTGTTATCCAAGCAAAGTATGATGATATCAATTTATATCTTGAGGATACTGGAAGGAATAGTAACTTTGATCAAGCTGTATTTGATGACAAGATCATTGATCTTAACAATTCTATTGATGGTTTAGACGTCCAAATAACAGAATTACGATCAAACGTAAACAGTGACTTGGCTCTCATAGTTACTGATTCGGATTACACCGAAGAACATCTATTATACAGTACTTTAGCTGACTATATGTTTGATGGTACGTTACCTCAAAATAGATTAGCTTTGGACAATTATGCTGCAAACTGCAGTGAAGAGAGTGGAGAAAATGTATTCCTTGCAAAATCACTTTTATCATTGTTAGAAAAAGTTGATCCTTTTTCACCCTCATGTAATGCTGAGTTTAGAAGTAAAAAAGATGAAAGCAAGAAATTAGTATATGATATCAACATTTCCCCTAACTTATCCTCTGGGGTTTATCAAGTATTATATAGTAATAATGCTACAGAATATGACTTTGAAATATTTAATAGTAATGGTAAATTAGTAAAAAACACTTCTGGAACACATTATAGAATTGATATTTCTAATGAAAATACTGGATTGTATTTCATAATATTTAGAAATAAAAGCGAAAATAAAATCATTACTAAAAAAGTGATGAAGATATGATTTTAAGATATCAGCATAGAGTGGCATTCGTCACCCTGTGTTTTTTGTTAGCAAAGAATGTTTCTTCACAAGAATATCAAGACTATAATTGGATATTTAATCTTAGGAACTACAAGGATACTACTTTTACTTCAACTTTTATTTCCTCGGTAAATTGCAATTTTGATAGCTCTACTTTACATATAAATTATGAAGAAGGTAATTTTAAAATTTATCAAAATAATGGTAGCGTTTCCGACAATAATGGCAAGTTACTATTTTATACTAATGGTTGCCAAGTGTTGCAGGCAGACCATAATTTAATGCAAAATGGAGACAGCATTAACTTTGGAAAATACTATGTTGAATGGTGGGACAACTGTAGTTTTGGATACAATGGTTGGCAAGACATTATTATCCTAAATGATGCAAATAATCCTAGGGGCTATTACATTTTACATAAAACATTAAACTTCAGAACCGATCCAATAAAATTTTTTGTAGATGCATTGAAATACACCTATGTGGATATGTCTCTTAATATAGGCAAGGGAAGTGTCACTAAAAAAAATCAAATCATATATGATGCTGACGACTTGGTTTGGTCTTATCTTGCTTCAATACACCACCACAATGGCAAAGACTGGTGGTTGATACAGATGCGAGAAAATAGCAATGCATATTTAAAATTTTTAGTTAATGAAGCAGGACCGATGCTGGTTGACTCTCAAAACATAGGACCAAAAACTACAAGGAATACATCGGCAGCAGGTTTTGCAAAGTTTAGCCCAGATGGCAAAAAATGGGCATGGTTTACTACTGAAAATGGATTGAATATATTTGATTTTAATAGAGAGACTGGAACATTAAGCAATCAACTAATATTAAAAATACAACATAGAAGAGATTTTGCAGGTATAGAATTCTCTCCAAATGGGAGATTCATCTATGTGTCTATCATTGATTCACTTTGGCAGGTGGATACATGGAAAGAAAATTTAGAAGAAGGATGTATACTTATTGATACATTTGATGGGTTTCAAGATCCTTTTCCTACTACCATTCAGGGTATGAACCTTGCACCAGACTGCAAAATCTATGTAAATAGTAGCAATGGTGTAGGATCAATGCATGTAATAAACTACCCTAATAAAAAGGGAAAAGGTTGTCAATTCATCCAGCATGGAATAGACTTACCCTATTTCATTTCTTTAGGTACCCCTAACTTTCCCCGACTCCGTGTTGACGAAGTAGATGTGTGTGACAGCATTGAGCTGTATACCGAGGTGATCGATGTGGATCATAAGAAAACAAGGCTCAAAATCTACCCCAACCCCGTGATGGACATAGCAAAAATGGAGTCAGATGCACAAGGCCAGGTGTATGTATATGACATGAGTGGCTCCTTTATAAAAAAGCAAAACATACATGAAGGTGAAAACTATTTGGACATGGAGGCCTGTGTGGCGGGAATGTATTTTATTAGATTTGTAGATATAAGCGGCAACGAGTATGGTGGGAAGATAGTGAAAGTTAGGAACGAATGAAGATGGTTCCTGACCTCTCCTTCGCTGGGTACAGGAAATATCTTAATCATATAAGTCTTAAGAATAAACAGCTTTATCGCATCGGCAAAGCATTAGCCAGGAGGCCTCACCTGCCCAAAAATTGGTCAGGCAGAGTTCAGCACTAAAATAGCCCACCGGGCTATTTTTTAACGACACACAATGAGTTAGGTGTAATAAAACCCATAAATAAGTAGTAGAATAAGCTTCGGCCAGGAGGCCTCACCTACCCAAAGAATTGGTCAGGCAGGGTTCAGCACTAAAATAGCCCACCGGGCTATTTTTTAACGTGCTTCCCCTTTTAATTTTTCGGCGTTTTCGGCCAAGACAAGCGCATCGATGATTTGATCGAGGTCGCCATTCATCACCCGGTCGAGATTGTACAGGGTAAGGTTTATGCGGTGATCGGTGAGTCGGTTTTGCGGGAAGTTGTAGGTGCGGATCTTATCGGAACGGTCTCCGGTTCCCACCAGGGATCTGCGCGTTTCCTTTTGTTCATTGTAGGTCTTTTCCTTGGCGATGTCGTTGATGCGCTGGTAAAGTTTCTGCAGGGCGATATCCCTGTTTTTATGTTGTGACCTGGCTTCTGTACTTTCTGCTACGACACCGGTGGGCAGGTGGGTGAAACGTACACCCGTTTCTACCTTGTTTACATTTTGACCACCCGCACCGCTGGATCGAAAAGTATCGACCTTGAGGTCTTCTTTGCGGATGTTGATTTCCTCTTCTTCAAAGATGGGCATGACAACCACCGTAGCGGCTGAAGTATGTACCCGACCCTTTGCTTCGGTTTCGGGAACGCGTTGTACGCGGTGTGCACCGGATTCAAATTTAAGCTTTCCATAAACCTCTTCACCGTGGATTTCAAGGACTACTTTGTTGTAGCCGCCCACAGAGCCTTCATTGGCATCGATGACTTCCGTTTTCCAGCCACGAGTTTCAAAATATCGCGTGTACATGCGGTAGAGATCACCGGCAAAAATACTGGCTTCATCACCACCGGTACCCGATCTGATTTCAATAATGACATCCTTGGAATCTTCCGGATCCTTGGGCACCAGCAACATTTTTATCTTTTCTTCGAGTTCTGCTTTTTCTTCGACGAGTTCTGCTTCTTCGGTCACTGCGATCTCGCGCATTTCGGGGTCCGGGTCCTTTTGCATCAGCCGGGCATTGGAAATGTTTTCAATGACCATCTTATATTGCTCTGATGCGCGTACAATTTCAGAAAGGTCTTTGTATTCTTTGTTGATTTTGGCAAATTGTTTCTGATCTCCAATGATGGAGGGATCAGAAAGTTTTTCTTCCAGGTAATGGTACCGGTCAATGATGGCATCCAGCTTTTCGATCATGGTCTGCTTTATTTAATTGGTGTATAAATACAAATGCCCAGCAGCCGATTCGCTGCCGAGCATTTACAGGTATTTCTAAAAAGGCTAAGCCTCTTTTTCTTCTTCCTCTTTTTTGTCCTTATCGTCTGAAGTAAGGGCATCAATGGTCGCTTCGATTTTGTCTTCTACCACATCGAGTTTGTCCTCAATCTGATCGATGACCTCATCCATTTTATCCTTGGTTACGCCAAGCTTTTCGCCCACCGCCTGTACCATAGATTCTACTTTATCTTCCGCGACATCCATTTTATCACCCAGCGAATCAACGACATCTTCGATTTTGTCTTCTGCCACTTCAGCTACGGCTTTTACGGTATCCACCACATCTTCAAAAGTATCCTTGACTGATTCGGTAATGGAATCCAGCAGAGATTCTTTGGGCTTTTTAGCACCCTTGCCCTCCTTGATCTTGGCAGCAGCATTTTCCAACAGGTCGGCCATGGTTTCTCTTTCCTCCTTGGCTATCTCTATGCTGTCGGCAATTTTTTGCTTGACGACCTCCTTCACTTCGTTTCGTTTTTCTTCGACTACGCGGCGCTGCTCATCCTTGGACATCTTGACTTCAAGTTCTTTTCTCACCTTATACATGTCCTGAAGCTTGTCATTTTTAGAAGAGATGCGCTCTTCCAGCATTTTGAGTTTTGCCTTTCTGATCTGCATTTCCAGTTGCCCGTCGGTCTGTTCGATTTTTTTCACCTGGAAGTCGTAGTCCTGTTTGTCCCTAAGGATGGATTTTTCCATCTTGGAAATGGTATCGATCAGGCCGTCGTACCTGGCCTGAACCCTTGATTTATCAAAATCGCGGTTTCCACCACCGCCGGCAGGTTTTTTCTCCTTAAGGGCCTTGAAGGTACCATCGAGTTTGTCCCAGACATTTTTTCGGTCTTCCTTGGTCATCTGGGCTTTGTAATATTTCTCCTGGATGGCCTTCATTTGTTCAAAAAGAGGCTTTAACCCAAGACCCTTTTCGAGTTTATCTTCGATCTCCTTGATTTCTTCAAAGAACTTAGCAGACACCTCCTGAGACGTTTTTTCAAACTCACCCTGGAGGCTCTTTTTAAGTTCCTTTAGTTTGTCAAACAAGATGTTTGTTCTTTCTTTTAGGATGGCAGAGTGTTCTTTAAACAGGTTCTGCTCCCTGACCTGATCCTGAACTTTGGTCCAGAAGGTCTTGGCCTCTGCCCACAATTTATCATCATATTCAGACAAGTGATCTATTTTTTCCTTGATCTCGTCAAGTTCAGACCTATACATTTCATAGAGCTTCGAAGACAAGACCACAAAGTGCCATTCGGCCTGGGCCCTGCTGATGATGTCTGTACGCTCTACTTTTATGTCATCCGGCAACAAACCTTCTGTGACAGAAAGTGGCCTTTCGATGACCTGGTGTGGATTGGGAAATTCCACCGTCTTGCCCTCTCTCCAATGATCGAGCAGCGATTGATAAAATTCTTCTGTAGCCACTTCCAATGGAAATACATACAGCATTACTTTGTTGTCTCTTTCCAACAATTCCAATGCCAGCAGGATTTTTTCGTTTGAGGCGTTTTCTCCCCACAGAACTACTTTCGTTTTCATTTTTTACTTGTAATTAAATAAACAATCAATTTACACTAAGGCGGTATTCCGGATACTACAGCAAAAACTTAGCCAAGTATGCCGTTTTCCAGCAAATATTTAACAATCTGAATGGCGTTGGTGGCAGCCCCTTTCCGGAGGTTATCTGCTACAACCCACATATTCAACGTATTTGGTGCGGAATCATCCCTTCGAAGTCTCCCCACAAATACTTCATTTTTATTTTTTGCAAATAACGGCATGGGATATTGAAAATGTTCAATATCGTCTAACAGCACCAGTCCGGGTGTGTTTTGCAGTATATTTTTTACTTCTTCGAGTTGAAAATCATTTTTGAAGCTCACATTGATGCTCTCCGAGTGACCTCCGTTTACTGGTACCCTCACTGCCGTTGCAGTTACTCTAATCGATTGATCCTCAAGTATTTTTTTGGTCTCATGGACAAGCTTCATCTCTTCTTTGGTGTATCCGTTTTCGGTAAAGACATCACACTGTGGTATACAATTTTCAAAAATCGGATAATGATAGGCCATTTGCTCTTTAGGGAGGGTTAAGCCCGACTTTTCGGCCTCGTATTGGGCAACAGCCCTGGCTCCGGTACCGGTAAAAGACTGATACGTGGAAACCACGATGCGGTCTATGCCATACTTTCTATGCAAAGGCGCCAATGCCATGACCATTTGAATGGTGCTACAATTTGGGTTGGCAATGATTTTATCTTCCTTACCCAGGCGATTAGCATTGATCTCAGGCACAACCAGTTTTTTGGTGGGGTCCATCCTCCAGGCAGAAGAATTGTCTACCACAAAAGTGCCCACGGCTGCAAATTTTGGAGCCCATTCTGTTGACACTGAGCCACCTGCCGAAAAAATGGCCACATCCGGCCGGCGCGAAACGGCCTCTTCCATGCTGACGATGTCGTAAGCCTTACCCTTAAAAACCAAGGACTTACCCATGGATTTCTGACTGGCTACCGGCAGGTATTCAGTGATGTTGAGTTGCTCCTCTTCGAGTACTTGGTTCATTACCGTGCCCACAAGACCGGTAACGCCTACAACGGCTAATTTCATGAAATGGTTACGTTAACTTTTTATAAAAGTGGGGCAAAGATATAATATGCCCTGAAAATTCCATTAATTTTATGGCATGAGATATAACGTTTTCCTTCTTTTTCTATTGTTTTTAGGAGTTACAAACGCTCAGGTTGTGGATAATTTTGACGATGGCGAATTAGCCACAAATCCGACATGGGTAGGAGATACCGGTAGTTTTATAGTGGATGGAGATAAAAAACTGCGCCTCAATGCAGCGACCGAAGGCAGTTCCCACCTTTCCACCGCCTTTAATTATCCGGATAGCTTCGAACTCAACTTCGAGGTAAAACTGGAGTTCAGTCCGAGTGGCACTAATTTTTGCCGATTGTACTTCCTTTCGACCAGCCCGGGACCGAGTCCTGCAACATCCTATTTTATCCAGATTGGTGAAAACGGGTCTGCAGACGCATTGCGTATATACCGGGTGTTAAACGGAACAGAAAGCCTGCTTGCGAGCGGTACCGATGGCACCATGGCCACAGATCCGGCGCAGGCCAGACTAAACATCATCTACCGTCAAAATGGCAGCTTTACGGTAAGTGCAGACTATAATCAGGATGGAATATATGACGAAGTCGTTTCTTTTACCGACCCGGGCATTGCCGTTTCAGAAGCTCAATACTTTGGCATTCAATGTGTCTATACCGCAACCAGAAAGGACAAATTTGTCTTCGACAATTTTGAAGTAAAGAGTTATTCTGCCGATGTCATCCCACCTTTAGTGGTTTCTGCGGCTATCGAAAACTCAAGAAGGGTTAACATCAATTTTAATGAAAAAATGGATGCCGCAACTGCCGGAAATATAAATCAATACAATGTATCCGGGTTGGGATCGCCTTCTTCGGTTACCTTGCAGGCTTCCGGGCTGACTGCCACACTGGATTTTGATTTTGACTTAAAAACTTCAGAAATCAACCGGCTTGCGTTGACGGGACTTAAAGATGTGTCCGGCAACCTCATGAGAGATACGACCCTTAAATTGATTTATTATACCTTACCAAAACCGGGAGAAATTATCTTGTCCGAGATTCTCTTTGACCCTTATGTAAACCGGGAGGATTTTATTGAAATACACAACAAGACACCCAAAAAACTTTTGCTCGAAGGACTAAGAATTACGAATATTACAAACGGACAGACGCGGGTTGTGGGTACTGGAATATTTATTGAAGCCAATGGCTACCTGGCCTTCACCAAAGATCCGACTTCATTGCAACAGGTATATTTGCCGCCGGTCTCATCCCTGATATTGGTGCAGGATTTGCCTGCATTCAATAATGACAAAGGCAATGTTTTGTTGGCTTTGCCGGATGGCAGTGTGCTGGATAGTTTCAGCTATCTCGACGACTTTCATTATGTGTTTGATGCAGGTAAAAATATAGAAGGTGTCAGTCTCGAAAAGGCGAACCTGTTGCCCTTTTTAAATGACCGCTCCAACTGGCTATCCGCATCCGGGGCTTATAAGTATGCCACACCGGGATACGCCAACAGCCATAGCTACGACAGGGATTTGCCCAGGGTGGTGCGTATTGAAGTTGTAGATGACCACAATCTTAAGCTGATATTTGATGATTTTTTGGAAAGCGCTTCTGCACTTTCTACGGCATCCTATGCAGTGGATAGAAACATTGGCAGTGCCAACTCCGTACAGTTTGGCCCCAATGGATCATTTGAAGTTCTGCTCCGTTTTGACCAGGCTTTTTCACCGACCGGAATTTACGAACTGGCCATCATGGATGTGGCGGATAAAAACAAAAACATCCTGAATGACACAACAGTGCAATTTATATTTGGCCTGCCTCCCGGGGAAGGAGAACTAATCGTCAGTGAAATTTTGTTCAACCCACCCACAGGTGTTGATGATTTTGTCGAAGTGTACAATACAAGTGATCACGCCATTCAACTAAAAGGCCTTAGCATTTCCAATCAAAATAATGGTCAGTCAGAAAGCATTGAAGTCTCGTATGTATTGCCGCCAAAATCTTATGTAGCGGTGAATGAAGATACTGCTGCACTGAAGAACTTTTATGCTCCGCCTTCAATCTCAAAACATGTATTGTCTGCGTTACCCGCTTTTAATGTTGACGAAGGAAATGTAACAATCACCAATGTTTCAGGATTGGTTTTGGACTCATTTAATTACCATGAAGACAGGCATCATTTGCTCATAGACAAGGAAGACAGAAAGGGGGTAAGTCTTGAAAAAATCAGACTGGAGGCATTTGAAAATTCAACATTTAACTGGCAGTCTTCCGCAAAAGCAGGCAATTATGCTACACCGGGTTATGAAAACAGCAACGCCCTGGAAGGCACAACGCAGGAAGAAACTTTCTATTTACCCAATAAAGTATTTTCACCCAATGGCGATGCATTGGACGATTTATTGATACTGCAATACCAATTCACACAGCCAGGGTACGTCGCCAATATCGCTATTTACAATGCAGAAGGATTTAAGGTAAAAAATCTTACAAACAATGAATTGTTAGGTCAAAAGGGTGTCATTGTTTGGGATGGAACCAATGACGATGGCAATCGGGAGCGGTTAGGCATTTACATCATTACAGGATCGGTCTTTGATCCACAAGGAAAGGTGTTGCACCTAAAAAAAGATTGTGTACTTGCAGATTTTATTGATTAGTTTTGTTATGAAATTCATCTGATACTGAAAAATTATTTCAACAACCGAGTAGTTTATTACAGCTTCATGCTGATCATGTTGCTGCTGATCACACTGATCATTGCAGGGCCGAAATTATATTTGTCAAACAACTTTCAGAGTATCTCATACACATCATGTTGGGCTTATTTTTTCTTGGCTTTGTTTTTTTGTTTCTGGATTTCGGTAAGTTGATGTTCATTAGTTTTGCCTCTTGCGGTGCATTTTGCGTTTTCATCAAAAACGAGAGTAATGGAGAACTCGTTTTTCCAAAAGACAATTTTACCGAAAAGGTATCCGTTTGCCATATCAACCTCAGCAATGTTGGGCACGGCGAGGACATGATCCGCCTTTTGACGGAGTCAGATCTGGATATTATTTCTTTTCAGGAAATGACCCCTGAATGGTCGGCTTATTTGTTACAAGCCCTGGATAAAATTTTTCCATTTACCTATCAGGCAGTGCGCATTGATCCCTATGGAAAGGCGCTGTTCTCAAAATTCCCATTACACATTGTTGATACGCTCAGCGCATCCTATGCTTTTGACCTGGCGATCGAGATGAAAAAAAATGGAAACACATACACGCTGATATCCACGTATCTCACGCCATCATTAAATGAAGGATCACTTACCATGGCCAAAACCCAGATGAAAAACATCAGTCAGTTTATCCAGGGAACCAAGAAAAATGTAATTGTACTGGGAGAATTCAATATGGTTTACTGGTCTGATGAAATCCGCAATTTTAGAGAAGCAACGCACTTGCGCAACTCCAGGAAAGACGTTATACCTGCCTCACTCCGCATACCGTATGATCATATTTTTTATTCATCGGATCTTCAATGTGTGGTGGTGAAGGATTTATTTGTGAGCCGCAAAGAGCGTATTGGCATCCTTACCAGTTTTCAGCAAAACCTGGATTTAGGCAAAAGAAAAATCCTGTTAAATTGAATGGACTAACTTACTCGTTCAAATACTTTCGGGAGTTGTCGGCAACGGAAGTATATCAAATTCTACAGTTACGAATTGAAGTTTTTGTGGTAGAACAAAATTGTCCGTATCAGGATTGTGACGATAAAGATTTTGAAGCAAATCACCTCATGGGTTATGATGGCAACGGTATGCTTAAAACATACTGTCGCATTTTGGCACCCGGTGTTTCATATCCTGAATATGCTTCCATTGGCAGGGTCATCACCGCTCAGTCCGTAAGGGGAACAGGAGAAGGTCGAGTGTTGATGGAGCGCGCCATTCAACTCACCCTCACCCTATATCCGGACCACGACATCAAAATATCCGCACAGTCTTATGCTTTGCCATTTTACAGGTCACTGGGTTTTACGGAATATGGAGATGAGTACCTCGAAGACGATATTCCCCACATGGCCATGATATTGAACAGGGCAAAGGGATAAAATTCTTTGCCAAGTCATTTTTATGCGGGTGCTGTTTTTTTTATCAACCCCTCTATTTTTTTGAGGTAAAACCGAAGACCCCACCGCAAATACCTCCCATGATGTGGGCAAATTGGGAGATGCCGTCATCCCAGATGCCATTGAGGATTTCTTTGCCTACAAAGAGCATGGCAATAAGGATGAAAGTAAGCGGAATCTGACCATTGTCCACATTGGTGAATGAAACGAGGACGATGAGCATAAAAACAATGCCACTGGCCCCGATGAGGCCAGTCTGAAAAAACAGGATGTTGAGGATGCCGGTAATGACGGCGGTCGTCAACAGCATGATGAGGGTAAGTCCGGATCCATATTTTTCTTCCACGATGGGCCCGATCAACAAGACAAAGGTCATGTTGCCCAGCAGGTGATCTAGGGATATGTGTCCGGCAATGTGACTTACCAGCCGGAAAATGGCAAGGGGGTTCATAAAGTTCGTTTGGTTATACAGGGTAAACAATGGCATGAGTTCTTTGCCTGTAAACCGGTCCAGGAAAAACACCAGGGAACAAAGCAATGCGTAGGACAGGATTACCGGAGAGTTGTATTTTAACCTGAAGGCCATATGAGATTTCTTTCTTTGGCTCAAAAATAAACCAAAATTGATAAAAACTCATTGATAATAGACAAGGGTGACCAACTACTGGATAAAACAAGCAACATATCGATGGCAGAGGCTTGGTTTGTATCAAACCAATGGCGGGTATTTCCATTTCAGCGGGAAACCTGGACAGCATACTTAAATGGGCGATCCGGTTTGGTCAATGCACCGACAGGTAGTGGTAAAACCTATTCGCTTGCCATACCTGCCATTCTGGAAGGCTTGCACAAGAATGAAAATGCCGGCTTGCAGTTGATATGGATTACTCCAATAAGGGCTTTGACCAAGGAAATTCACCTGGCGGTTGAAAGAGCCATTACAGCCCTGGGTTCGCCCTGGAAGGCGGAGATTAGATCCGGTGATACAGCCACCGGTCAACGGAAAAAACAATGGGAAAATCCTCCGCAAATCCTTATCACCACACCGGAGAGCATCCACGTGATGTTAGCGACAAAGGGCTATCACGCTTTTTTTAAAAACATCAAAGCGGTGGTCGTCGATGAGTGGCACGAACTCATGGGTTCAAAACGCGGGGTGCAGACAGAATTATTGCTGGCCAGGTTACGCACCATCAATCCGGCTTTAAAGGTATGGGGTATTTCTGCGACCATCGGCAACATGGATGAGGCCATCGATGTATTGCACGGTTCAAATGCTGAAAAAAGTGTGCGCATCAGGGCCGACATTCAAAAAAAAATCAGGGTGGAGACCCTGATACCAGAGGCTGTAGAAAAGTTTCCCTGGGCCGGGCACCTGGGCATCCGCATGCTCCAACAGGTTTTACCCATCATTTACCGGCATCGTTCCACGCTCATTTTTACCAATACACGAGCTCAGTGTGAGATCTGGTATCAGCAGTTGCTGGTGGCAGACCCCGAACTCGCCGGTCAGATCGCCATGCATCACGGATCGATCAGCCGGGAATTGAGGGAGTGGGTAGAGGATGCACTCTATGAAGGAAGGCTAAAGGCCGTGGTCTGCACTTCAAGCCTCGACCTTGGGGTGGATTTCCGACCGGTGGAAGCCATCGTACAGATCGGCAGTCCCAAGGGCGTCGCCCGGTTTATCCAACGCGCCGGCCGAAGCGGTCACCAGCCAGGGGCAGAAAGTGCCATTTATTTTGTACCTACTCATTCTCTGGAACTGGTAGAAGCAGCAGCCCTGCGCACCTCCATCGAAAATCAGGAACTAGAAGAGCGCATTCCCTATGTGCGGTCTTTTGATGTGCTCATTCAATACCTCATGACCCTGGCCGTTTCTGAAGGCTTTAAACCCGATCAGGTGTACGAAGAGATATCTACTACCTTTTCGTACCGGGACATCAGCCGCGATGAATGGCTACAGATACTCAACTTTCTGCTTTACGGCGGCAAGTCGCTGGCTGCTTATGATGAGTACCAAAAGATTACCATCAGCGAAGGGTTTTACAGGGTAGAAGACCGGTGGATCGCGCAACGGCACCGGCTGAGCATTGGCACCATCATCAGTGATGCCATGCTTCAGGTGCAATATGTGAGGGGCAAACGATTGGGTGTAATAGAAGAGTGGTTTATTGCCCAATTGGCACCCGGAGACAGTTTTTGGTTTGCGGGCAGGGCACTTGAACTGGTGCGTATAAAAGACATGACGGTGCAGGTGCGGGACACCAAAAAACACAACAGCCGCATTCCCTCCTACATGGGAGGCAGGCTGCCCCTGAGTTCACAAATGTCGGAAGTGCTGCGCTTCAAGATGAATGAATACCTGGAAGGTAAAAATAAAGATGTCGAAATAACGGCCCTGGTGCCCTTGTTTCAAATGCAGCAATCGCGCTCGATGTTGCCGGGCAAAGATGATTTTTTGGTGGAATATTTTGAATCCGAAGAGGGCTTTCACCTGGTCTTTTATCCCTTTGAGGGGCGTAATGTGCATGAAGGACTTGCGGCACTCATCGCCAAAAGACTATCAAGAAAAGTGGCCATCACCTTTTCGCTGGCCATGAACGACTACGGCTTTGAGTTGTTGAGTGACAAAAAACTGGATGTGGCAGCACTGGTGAACAAGTCTCTATTTGCCACGCACGACCTGATAGAAGATATTCAGGCCAGCTTGAATGCTGTCGAGATGGCCAGGCGTCGATTCCGGGACATAGCCATGATCTCCGGCCTCATCTTCCAGGGCTTTCCCGGCAAACAAAAAAAAGAACGCCACCTCCAGTCCTCAGCGCAATTGCTGTTCAATGTTTTTCATGAATACGAAAGTGACAACCTGCTTTATTTGCAGACGTACGAAGAAGTGCGCACTTTCCAACTTGAGGAAGCCCGGATGAGGCGAGCACTCGAGCGCATTCAGTCTCAACAGATGTCGATTCAGATCCTGGAAAAACCCAGTCCATTTTGTTTTCCCCTCATTGTGGACCGGTTGAGGGAAAAATTGTCTTCAGAAAAACTGGAAGACCGGATACGGAGAATGACGATGGACCTGGGCTAGGTTGAACTCATGCTCATTCCCCAAAAATCCCTATCTTTGCCGTTCAATATAAAAGTCAACCCTTTTCAAAAATGGCAAAATATCGTGAGTTTAAAGGCTTAAATCTACCCGAGATAGACAGCGAAATATTAGATTTTTGGACGAAAGACCAAATTTTCGAAAAATCGGTAACCAGCAAACCGGAAGACAAGACCTTTGTGTTTTATGAAGGTCCGCCATCGGCTAATGGACTGCCCGGCATCCACCACGTCATGTCCCGAACGGTAAAGGATCTGTTTTGCAGGTACCACACCATGAAAGGCTTCCGCGTGGAAAGAAAAGGTGGCTGGGATACCCATGGTTTACCCATTGAACTGAGCGTAGAAAAGGAATTGGGTATTACCAAAGAAGACATCGGCACGAAGATCTCCGTGGATGAATACAATGCCAAATGTCGGGAAACGGTCATGCGGTACAAAGATCTGTGGGACGATATTACCCGCAAAATGGGTTACTGGGTTGACCTGGACAATCCGTACATTACCTTTAAAAACGACTACATCGAATCGGTGTGGTGGATTTTGTCGCAGCTGTATCAAAAAGACCTGCTTTACAAGGGTTATACCATCCAGCCCTATTCACCGGCTGCGGGAACGGGACTGAGTTCGCATGAACTCAATCAACCGGGCTGTTATCGCGACGTCACAGATACTACAGTGGTGGCACAATTTAAAACCATTAAAGAAACCCTGCCCGCTGTCCTCCAAAATCTGGGAGAAGTCCACATCCTGGCCTGGACGACCACACCCTGGACCTTACCATCAAACACAGCCCTCACCGTTGGGCCAAAGATCGACTACGCTGTCGTAAAAACGTTCAACCAATACACCTTTGATGCCATTAACGTGGTGCTTGCAGCAGCCTTGGTGGAAAAACAGTTTGGCGGCAAGTTTAAAAAAGTAGAGACAGAGGCTGAGTTAAGCAATTATTCGGTAAATGATAAAACTATTCCTTACTATATCGTCACGGAAGTAAAAGGAAGTGAACTATTGGGCATACGGTATGAGCAGTTATTGCCATATGTTTTGCCCTATCAAAATCCGGAAAATGCATTTAGAGTGATCGGTGGAAATTTTGTGACCACCGAAGACGGAACGGGTGTGGTACACACCGCACCTACCTTTGGTGCCGACGATGCCCGGGCTGCCAAAGAAGCGGTGCCGGAAGTACCGCCCATGCTGGTGCTGGACGATAAGGGAAATCCGGTACCCTTGGTTGACCTTCAGGGAAAGTTCAGGCAGGAAATGGCAGAACTTGGTGGTAAATATGTGAAGAACGAATATTACGAAGAAGGCAAGGCTCCTGAAAGGTCGGTGGATGTAGAAATTGCCATCCGGCTGAAAGAAGAGAATAAAGCCTTTAAGGTAGAGAAATACGTACACAACTATCCGCACTGCTGGCGCACCGACAAACCCATACTGTATTACCCGCTGGATAGTTGGTTCATCAAGGCCACCGCGATGAAAGACAAGATGGTGGAACTCAATAAGACCATCAACTGGAAGCCTGCATCTACCGGAGAAAAACGATTTGGCAACTGGCTGGAAAATCTGCAGGACTGGAACCTGTCGAGATCGCGTTATTGGGGCATACCGTTGCCGATTTGGAGAAATGCCGACTCGACCGAAGAGATCTGTATCGACAGCATGGCAACCCTGGAAGCGGAGATCAAAAAAGCCAATACAAAGCTGGGCTTACATCAGGAGCTGCCCAAAGACATCCACCGTCCTTACATCGACGAAGTGGTGCTGGTGTCTTCAACAGGTGAGGCCATGCGCAGGGAAGCGGACCTCATCGACGTGTGGTTTGATTCCGGATCAATGCCCTACGCACAATGGCATTATCCCTTTGAAAATAAGGATAAAATAGACCGCGGACAGAGCTTTCCGGCCGACTTCATTGCAGAAGGTGTGGATCAGACCCGTGGTTGGTTTTATACGCTACATGCCATCGCCTCCATGGTCTTCGGCAAAGTTGCTTTTAAAAATGTAGTTTCCAATGGTCTGGTGTTGGATAAAAACGGCGTGAAGATGTCCAAGCGACTGGGCAATGTCATCAATCCTTTTGATACCATCAAGTTGCACGGCGCAGATGCCACACGCTGGTATATGATCGCCAATGCACCACCCTGGGACAACCTCAAGTTTGACATGGCCGGCGTGGAAGAAGTGAAGAGAAAAACCTTTGGAACGCTGTACAATACCTATTCATTTTTTGCACTGTATGCCAACATCGACGGCTTCACCTTTGAGGAAGCCGAAGTGCCACTGGCAGAAAGACCGGAGATCGACCGGTGGATTATAGCCCTGCTCAACGACCTGATCAAGCAGGTAGATGCAGATTTTGCGGATTATGAACCTACCAATGCGGCCAGAAGGATTGAAGAATTCATCGATGCCCATTTGAGCAACTGGTACGTAAGACTTTGCAGAAGGCGATTCTGGAAGGGCGACTATACACAAGACAAAATAGCAGCTTATCAAACCTTGTACACCTGTCTGGAGGCCATAAGCCGCATGATGGCCCCCATTGCACCGTTCTTTGCAGACTGGCTTTACAAAAACCTCAATGACACCACAGGAAAGCAAGGTGCAGTTTCGGTTCACCTGGCAGACTTCCCGCCGGTGGATGCTAGCGCCATGGACGCGGAGCTGCTGGAAAGGATGGATTATGCCCAGCGCATTTCTTCGCTCATCCTGAGTCTTCGTAAAAAAGACAACATCCGGGTAAGACAGCCCTTACAAAAGATCTTGTTACCGGTGCTCAATGCCGGTTTCAAAGAACAGGTGGAGGCGGTTAAGGACCTCATCCTGGCAGAAGTCAACATCAAAACGATCGAGTACATCACCGATACAGACGGCGTGATCCATAAAAAAGCAAAACCCAACTTTAAGACCTTGGGTAAAAAACTGGGCAAACACATGAAGGCTGCCGGAGAAATCATCGCGGCCCTGGATCAGAAAACCATATCGGCAATCGAGCGCGAGAATGCCTATACACTGGAAGTCGATAGTGAGCAATACGAGCTCAACCTGGAAGACTTTGAGATCATTTCCGAGGACATTCCGGGATGGACGGTAGCCACCGACAGGGGCATTACCGTGGCACTGGATGTAAACATCACCGATGAGTTGTACAACGAAGGCATCGCCAGAGAGCTCGTCAACCGCATCCAAAACATCCGCAAGGACAGCGACTTTGAAGTGACGGATCGCATCATCGTAAATGTAGAAGACCACGAAGTGGTAAGGAAGGCCATTTCCTCTTTTTCAGATTACATCCGCAATGAGGTCCTGGCCAACGAGATCAGGCTGAGTGACAGTTTTGACGGCACTATGACCGAGATCGTCGAAGGAGTTGAAGTGGGCTTGAGTGTGGTAAAGGCATAGGACAGACCACGTCCTCATGGCTCTGTTTTAATACAAATAAGAGAAGGTTTAGGGGCTTTCATATTTAAAACAATTGTTTTGCTTTAAAGTGTTTTTGAAATTTGGGAGCCAGCTTTATTATAAAGGATGTCTGCCATAGAAACTTAACGTGAATATTATATATACACAAGAATTCGGTAATGTGTAAACAACTAGGCGGGCGATTAAATTACCAAGGATGGTAAATAGTTGTAACTTTGAAGCATAGAAATTCATCAACATGACCAAAATAAGAATTAAAAATTTTGGGCCCATCAAAGATGGCTATCAGGAAAATGATGGCTGGCTGGAGATTAAAAAAGTAGCCGTTTTTATAGGAAATCAGGGTTCAGGCAAGAGTACGGTTGCTAAGTTGATTTCTGTTTTTATGTGGTTGGAAAATCGATTGTTAGAGGTGACCTTCCAGAAGATCTCAACTCGTACAATGGGTTAGATGACATTTTACGTTTCCACAGAATTGAAAATTATTTAAAGGATAATACAAAAGTTAGTTACGAAGGAAATTCGTATAAATTTATTCTAATAAAAAATTTTGGATCAAATAGTCCCCTTATTAGAGTTGAAAAACTAATGGTTGAGAAAATAAACCAACCAAAAATAATGTATGTGCCCGCGGAAAGAAATTTCCTGAGTGCCATTTCTAATATCAACAAAGTATCAGATTTTATAGTAGGTAGCTTGAAAAATTATTCCGTTGAATTTAGAAATGCACAGCTTGCCTATAAAGACAAGGAAATTAGTTTGCCCATAAATAACACTACCGTTTATTATGATCCCTTAGTTGATGAAAACTACATCAGCTTTGAAGGTAAAAAGCTAAAGTTAACAGAAGCGTCAAGCGGCTTTCATTCCATTGTACCCCTTTATTGGGTGTCCAAATACCTGGTTGATTTTCTTAAATTGGGAGAAAAGAGATTGCTTGATCTATTAAGTCCGGATCAAACAGTAAGAAGGCGAAATGAACTTACCGCCTTAAATGCCGAGTTCATAGGTGAAGATGCCATTAGAGAAAAAGAAAAACGTATAAATGCTAAATACATTTGCAATCATTTTGTAAATATTGTTGAAGAGCCGGAACAAAATTTATTTCCAACATCACAAAAGTCAATGCTGGAAAGTTTGTTAAAATTCAATAATGAGAACATAGACAATAAATTGATCATTACTACGCATAGTCCATATTTGATAAATTATTTGACTTTAGCGGTGAAGGCAGAAATGGTGGAAGCCAATTTATTAAACTCCAAAGCCTCACTGATTAAATTATCTGAAATTATTCCAATTGACGCCACTCTATCTGGCAATGACTTGGTTATTTACGAGTTGGAAGAAAAAGAAGGGACTATAAAAGCATTACCCAATTATAAAGGATTACCTTCTGATGAAAACTACCTTAATAGCAGGTTAGAAGATTCTAATGAACTGTTCGCACAATTACAAGAAATTGAAAAGGGATGGCGATAGATTTTTTTCAACCCCAATGCAAACATCAAACCAACGAAACGATCTTTGGCATTTATGATGCTCCTCCATCAACACTCTCGTTTTCAAACCCTAATGAATGGAATCTTTGGATAGATAACGCTGGAGCTAAGGTTGTAACACACATTGCCATCGACGGCTGTTTGAATATTCCTCAGAGTGAAGGAGAAAGATGTGAAAGTCTGCTAACTTACGATGATGTTATTGTTTTCCTTGAATTAAAAGATAGTGATGGAGGTCGGTGGGCTGGTAAAGCAAGAAACCAATTAATTAATACTATTGCCCTATTTAAAAGAGACGCAGATGTTACGATATACAAGAGGCAATATGGTCATATTGCCAATAAACAAAGACCTCATTTTAAAGCAGGGGGTAAGAATTTCAGTCAGGTTTTTGAAGATAAAACAGGGTTTATTCAGCGGGTTAGTGAAGTACTAAAAATAGATTAATTCAGTTTTTCACATGCTGTCAGATTAAGCCTAAGCTAATTCAGTTTATTCATAACCGGGCAAATAGATATTTACCAAATCGCCACCGCATGCAGCTGATCCATAATTTCATCGGCTAATTTATTTACCGCCTCCTCAATTTCAGGTGACAGTCCGACAAACTGTTGTTGAAGTGACTCGATGCTCACCACGTATAAATCGATTTCAGGCATTTTACCGAGCAACTGCAGTGCACTTACCAGGTCTTTGAGTCCGATGTCGTGGGTGCTCATTGCGCGTGGAAAATCCGAAGCAAAACGGGGTTTAATCTTTCTGATGGTACCAACAGGGTGTCCATCCATGGTGGCATCTACCATGATGATGTGCTCGTGGGATGTCAAATATTCCAACAGGTGAAAACCTCCTGTACCGCCATCTAAAACATCTACTCCCTCAGGCAATGATTTTGCAGCAAGGCGGTTGGCGAAGTGGACGCCGAGCCCTTCATCACCCATCAACAGGTTGCCAATGCCAAGGATTAAGGTGGACTTTTCCATATAACTAATTTAAGGTTTATGGGGATTGGGTGTATGCGGTTTTTCTTTTTCAAAAAACTCTTCTTCGATAAATTTCCAGCCTCCGCCCATGCTGCTGATTTCACCCCTGCCTTCCACATAATCGTGATAAAAAACAAGATACACATGAATGACGGTAAAGAGGATGAATAGCCACATGGCCCAGTGGTGAACTTGTCTCATGACGATGTCGCCACCGAAGAAAGCCGGAACCCAGGCGAAAAGCTGTGGCAGCCACCAGTCAGACATCGCTGCGTATAACCCAAAGCCGGTAAGGCATTGCACTAAAAAAAGAAGGAAAACAAAAAAGTAGGTCAGGCCTGCCAGGGCATTGTGACCAATGCTCAGGTGTTCTCTTTGCCCTGGTCTGTTTTTTTGAAACAGAATATCCATGCGAATGACGCTCCAAATCTCTTTAAAGAAGCGCTTTGAGGTGGGAATGAATTGTTTCCAGTTAGCATATTTGTTGCCCACAAAACCCCAGTAAATCCGGAATAAAAAATTGAAGAAAAAGATATAGGCTGCGGTAAAATGCAGGAACCTTACCCAGCCCATGGTAAAAGCATTGGCTGCTTCTTTCTGGCTCATCAATGCCAACGGATTGGCGATGTAAAATCCGGTAGCAACGAGGACAATGATGGCCAAAACATTTAGCCAGTGATAGAGTCTAACCGGTAATTCCCATACATAAATCCTCCTTAACCTTGGGATGTGTAGATATTTAGTTGCCATGATCTTTGTTTTAAGGTTTAATCTCCAACCACACTTACCCGTCCTATGGTCTTGCCATTTTCATCATACAGGTGCACTGCGCAAGCCATGCAAGGGTCAAAGCTGTGAATCGTTCTGAGCAATTCCAATGGCTGGCTTTCATTGGCAACCGGGGTATCGATGAGTGAAGATTCATAGGCAGACATTTCTCCTTTACTATCCCTTGGGGATGCATTCCATGTGGTAGGAACCACCAATTGATAATTCGCAATTTTTTGGTCTTCAATGTTGATCCAGTGGGCAAGTGCCCCCCTTGGAGCTTCAGAGCAACCTACACCGACTGCTTTCTGAGGCCAGGTAGCCGGTTCAAATCTTGACATCTCTGCCATGCGGGTATCTCCATTGCGGATGTTGGTTATCAACTGGTCATAAAACTCCATGCCCCATTGTGCGGAAAGCACACTTTCCAGACCGCGGGCAGCAGTACGACCCAGTGTAGAAAACAGGGCAGTAACCGGCACATTGAGATCTTTAAGTGCTTTATCCACAACGGCTTTGTATTCTTCCACACCACGGGCATACCCTACCAGCACTCTTGAAAGGGGACCCACCTCCATGGCATGTCCTTTCCAACGCGGTGTCTTCAGGTAACTGTATTTGTCTTCCACATTGAGCTGATCAAACGGTGGTTTAGGCCCGGTATAATTGATCTTACTTTCCCCTTTCCATGGGTGCAGGCCAATTGCTTCACCACCGGCATATTCATACCATGAGTGGGTGATGAATTCCTGTACTTCCTCATCCTGGCGAAGGTCAACATCATATACCTTACTGATGTCTTTATTGAGGATGGCGCCCTGTGGAAATTTGAGCGCGGTGCGGTCGCGGTAACCATTGGTTGGGAGGTCTCCGTACACCAGGTAGTTGCCCAGTCCGCCGCCGATGGCACCCCAGTCCTTGTAGAAGGAAGCGATGGCCATAAGATCAGGAATATATACCTGTTCGATAAATTTTTTACCTTCGATGAGCAGTTGACCCACCATGGCAAGTCGTTCTGCATTGAGTCCGCTCACATCGTCAATGCCGATGGCACAAGCCATACCACCCACCAGGAAGTTGGGGTGTGGATTCTTGCCACCAAAGATCGCGTGAACTTTTACTATTTCTTTTTGCCACTCCAGGGCTTCCAGGTAGTGGGCGAGGCCGATAAGATTTACCTCTGCAGGAAGTTTGTAGGCAGGGTGGCCCCAGTAACCATTGGCAAAAATACCCAACTGACCACTGGCCACAAAATTGCCAATTCTTTTCTGGATGTCGCTGAAATATCCCGGCGAACTTTTAGGCCAGTGAGAAATGCTCTGAGCAAGTTCAGATGTCTTTTTAGGATCAGCTTTTAAGGCATTGACCACATCTACCCAGTCCATGGCATGCAGGTGATAAAAATGCACCACGTGGTCGTGCATATACTGAGCACAGTGCATGATGTTTCTCACCAGTTCTGCGTTGGGAGGCACTACGATGTCCAGCGCATCTTCAACGGCCCTTACAGAGGTAAGGGAGTGCACAGAGGTACATACGCCACAAACTCGACCAACAAAGGCCCATGCATCCCTCGGATCTCTCCCTTTGAGGATTTCTTCAATGAGACGAACCATGGTACCACTGCTATACGCGTCTTTAATTTTACCATTTTCAATATCCACTTCTATCCTGAGATGACCCTCGATTCTGGTGATGGGATCAACAACTATTCTTTTACTCATGCTAAATAATGTTTAGGGTGATTGGTTATTTAAGATATCACATCCTTTTCGCCTTCTTTTCCTTCGGCCTCCAGTTCATGAATTTTTTTGTATTTGGTGATGTTAGTGGCAATGGCGTGCCCTGCCACAGCGGCAGCGGTTACGCCCAGGGCTACCTTACCCCATTTGTCGGCATCGGCTTCAATACCAAAGCCGGAAAAGGCAGATGCCCTTTCATACATTCTTCCATTATCCCAGAAATTCTCCTCACTGCAGCCAATACAGGGGTGACCCGACTGGATAGGAAAACTCGTGCCTTCATTCCAACGCATGACACCACAGGCATTATACGTTGATGGCCCTTTACAACCCACTTTATACAGGCAATATCCTTTTTTGGCGTTCTCATCATCAAAGGTTTCTACAAACAAACCTGCGTCGTAAAATGGCCTTCGGTAGCAACTGTCATGCACACGCTTGCTGTAAAAAGCTTTGGGCCTGCCAATTCTGTCAAGTTCCGGAATCTTTCCAAAAGTAAGGTAGTGTACGATGACACCCGCCATCACTTCACCAATCGGAGGACAGCCCGGCACCTTGATTACCGGTATGCCTTTCAATAATTTGTGGATTGGTGTTGCTGAAGTTGGATTGGGTTTTGCGGATTGTACACAGCCATTGCTGGCACAACTGCCCCATGCAATTACGGCAGCAGCTCCTTCGGCCACTTCATGTAGAACCTGAAGAGATGTTTTTCCACCAATCATACAATAGACACCATCAGCGGCCACAGGCACACTGCCTTCTACACAGAGGATATATTTGCCTTTGTATTTTTCAAGTGTATTTTTCAACGCAGCTTCTGCCTGCACGCCCGAGGCAGCCATTAAGGTTTCTGAGTAATCCAAAGAAATCATATCCAACAAGATGTCTGCGACGATGGGGTGGGAAGAACGGATAAAGCTCTCGCTGCAACACGTACACTCCTGAAAGTGCATCCAAATCACAGGAACCCTGGAATTGGTTTCCAGAGCCTTGACCACTTGACCAATGGCCGAGCTTTCCAAGCCCATAAAAGCTGCCATCATGCTGGCAAACTTCATAAAATCCCGCCGGGAATATCCCTTTAAGCGGATCTCTTCATAATATGTGGGCTGTTTTTTACTGGCTTCTGAATTCATGTGTTGATTAATTTATGATGATGGCAGAATGCAAAAAAGATTCATATAATGATTGTATAAGTTATTCCCATGGTTTCACTTTATTTTATGATACCGCTCAATAAGCAGAATGATATGTGTCATAACATTAGCTAATAATTGTATTTATTTTCGTTAAGTGGGCTTTGTATAATATTATGTGGCCCATCTGTTTTATTTAAATTAAACAAACAGATTATGAAACAAATGACATTAAAAATTGTAGCCATGCTGTTGTGTCCATTGGCTGTAATGGCTCATCCTGGGCATGGTGATTCAGATGGGTATTCCATCATTCACTATTTTAAAGAAATTAACCATCTTATTTTTCCTTTGGCAGCAGTAGTGGCTTTGGTCGCCATCGTAAAATTCATGGTCAAAAGAAAGACAGCGTAGTACCATGCATGAGTTGTCTTTGGTCATGGGCATTGTGGATATCGCAGAAAAAGAGGCTACAAAAGCAGGTCTGACTAAAGTAGAAGAAATAGAAGTGGACATCGGCAAACTCACAACCGTGGAAATGGGGGCTTTTGACTTTGCCTGGAAACAAGGCGTGCGAGACTCCGTTCTTGCTGATGCCGTCATCAAAATCAACCGTATCGATGCAAAAGCCAAATGCCTCGAGTGCTCAGCACAATTTGAATTGCAGCAATTTTTTGATGCCTGTCCCCAATGTGGCAGTCATTTTTTAGACATCATCAATGGCAGGGAATTCAGGGTAAAAACGCTGACCTTTGCCGATTAAACAATTAAAAAATTAAATATGTGTGGAGTTTGCGGATGCGGTACAGAAAGTCATGAACACCATGAACATGGGCACACCCATAACCACAGTGGATCAAAAAAGATCATTGAGGTGGAAAAAGACATCCTCTATGAAAACAATTTACTGGCAGAGCGCAACAGGGGTTATTTTAATGCCAAAAATATCTTATGTCTCAACCTGGTAAGTTCGCCGGGTTCGGGTAAAACCACCTTGCTGGAAAGAACACTTACCGACCTCAAAGACAAATATCCTTTTGTGGTGATTGAAGGCGATCAACAGACGACTAATGATGCAGACCGAATTCACGCCACGGGAACCAAAGTCACGCAAATCAATACGGGTAAGGGCTGCCACCTCGACGCCCATATGATTCTGCACGCATTGCAAGGGTTAAAACCCGCAGAAAATTCGATTCTCTTTATTGAAAATGTGGGCAACCTGGTTTGTCCGGCTATGTTTGACCTGGGAGAAGGAGAGCGTGTCGTGGTGATGAGTGTAACAGAAGGAGATGATAAGCCGCTGAAGTATCCCGATATGTTTCACACCTCCCATCTCTGTATCATCAATAAAACCGATTTGTTACCGTATGTGAAATTTGACCTAGACAAGGCCATAGAAAATGCCAAAAAAGTCAACCCCAACCTCGAAATCATTACCCTAAGCTGTACCTCGGGAGAAGGCATGACAAAGTGGTACGACTGGCTTAAGGAAAAATCTTATGCTTATAACGAAGCTGTAATGTCATAAAACCGTACAAAATGTGTCTGGCCATTCCCGGTAAAATAATAGAAATTTCATCCCAACTGGACAATACCTTTCGCACAGCGAAGGTATCCTTTGGTGGCATCCTGCGACAGGTAAATTTGTCCATGGTGCCTGAAGCTGCCATCGATGATTATGTGCTGGTCCACGTCGGCGTGGCCATTGGCATTGTCGATGAGGATGAGGCACACAAGGTATTTGGTTACTTAAAGGAAATGGGTGAAGTAGAAGAGCTGGGGGATATTGTTTGATCGCACACACCTGACATACAATTCAAACAACCACTCATTGGTATAGGGCTTTAATTTTCTATTTTACATTCTTTTTATATCTTCACTGCACAATTAAAGCCTGCATATGTCACCATTATTGCTATTTTCCTTTGTTTTGTCTTATTTTTTATTGTTGCTTATCGTAGCCTGGCGCACTTCCAAAAATGCCAACAACGAGTCATTTTTCATCGGCAACAAAAACAGCAACTGGATATTGGTGGCATTTGGCATGGTTGGCACGTCACTTTCCGGGGTCACATTCGTGAGTGTACCCGGCACTGTCGGGTCTGCAGGCTTTCAATATTACCAGGTAGTCATAGGCTACTTTTTCGGTTATCTCGCAGTCATGTATATTCTGCTGCCATTGTATTACCGGCTGAACCTGACTTCGATCTATAATTATCTGGACCAACGCTTTGGCCCGGTTTCATACCGCACGGGTGCTGTTTTTTTCATCATATCCCGAACCCTGGGAGCTACCGCCCGTATGTTTTTGGTGGTCAATATTCTTCAATTGTTTATTCTGGATAAAATGGGCATCCCTTTTGGGGTAACGGCTTTTGTCATTCTGCTCCTGATCCTCCTGTACACTTTTGAAGGTGGCGTGAAGACCATTGTGTATACAGACACGCTTCAAACGTCTTTTATGCTGCTGGGACTTGTGGTGTGTATTGGCGCCATACTAAGTCAAATGAAGTTGGGTTTTGGAGAAGCCATAGCGCTGTTAAACCGAGAACAGCTCACCCATGTATTTAATATGGATGTTAAGTCCTCCTCTTTTTTTCTGAAGCAGATTCTCGGTGGTGCCTTTATTACCATTGCCATGACAGGACTTGACCAGGAGATGATGCAAAAGAACATCAGTGTAAAAACACTGAAGGATTCGCAAAAAAACATGTTTACCCTGGCTACGGTGCTTCTGATTGTCAACTTCCTTTTTCTGATGATGGGCGGCCTGCTTTATCTGTATGCGCAACAAAACCAAATGGACGTAAAAGGAGATGACTTGTTTCCATCCATTGCATTGGGAGGCTATCTGGCGCCCATCATAGGCATGATATTCATCATAGGATTAATTTCTGCCTTGTTTCCCAGTGCGGACGGAGCCCTTACTGCCATGACCTCGTCATTTTGTATTGATATTTTGGGCATGAATAAAAACGACAAGGGGTCTGAGGCACAAAAGCGAAAGAAAAGACTGACGGTTCACCTGAGTTTTGCCTTGTTGTTTTTCCTGTGTGTGATGGTTTTTAAGTGGATTGATGATAAATCCATTATTGACGTCATTCTTAAACTCGCCGGCTACACCTACGGTCCGTTGTTGGGTCTTTTTGTGTTTGGCATCTTTACCACCAGAAAGGTAAAAGATCAATGGGCACTATGGATATGCCTGCTTTCCCCATTGCTCATCCTGTCGCTGGACTTTATCAACAATGCCGAGTGGTTTATCCACAAAACCGGCATGACAGGGGCCCCAGCCACAATACTTCAATCCTGGTCAACCACCCTGTTTCACGGCTTTAAGCTGGGTATAGAAATCCTGATATTAAATGGCATGCTTACCTTTTCCGGATTGTGGCTGATTTCTAAAAAAGCAAACGCATCAGTTTGAAGATAACCGGGGGATGAAAATGAAATTGGCTCCCAGTTCACTCAGTACAAAAAGACAAACAAATTCATCGGCATTTTTGTAAGTTTGAATAAACTCGTCCACCTTTTCATCAAAAATCAGGTTTTTGGTCACAAACTCCTCCAGCGAAGAAGCATTGACGTTCCAGTTGCCTCCGTTTTTAGATCTTTCTATAATGGGAATGCCCATAGCGATCTCTTGTTGGTGTACAATAAAGATGGGATATCGCGACACGTCCTGGTCCCTGATTACGTCGGCTGCTTCACCCAGAACCTTTGCATAGATGCGCAATTCCTCCTGAAGTGATAAAAATCGCTCTGCTTTGCTCATGATACAAAGATAACAATTCTCAAAATACCAAAATATGAATGACCGTCGTTTGGATTGGAATAGAATTTGTTAATGCCAGTACAGGGGTTCAAATTTAAAAACCGGGTATCGATTAATTTGTAATTTTGCAGCCGATAAATAAAAATCATGAAAGGTATTAATTTGCTGTGTTGTTTGTTTTTGATGACTCAACTCTTTGCTCAGAATCCCGAAGTTGAAATTCTGAAGTCAGAGTCGGGAAATGAAGTGACGTATTATGCCAAAAGCAATGTGCGGGATTTTTTAACGGTAGAGGTAAGCATTGAAGGCACCGGATTTACAACCAGCGTGCCCTTGCCGGTCAAGGCCGATCTGGTCTCTTATGAAAAAAGGAGCTGGTGAAGATTACCCTGGATCCGTCCGGAAATGCCAACTACGGCATTTCATATAAATATTACAAAAAGTCAACCAAGCCGGCAACCAATATTACTCCCATGTCCAGTACAGCTGCTGCCTCAATGCCGGAAAGCAGGGCGACCCGACCCGACCTCGGCAAGGGCATTGTCATATTTAGCAAAGATGGATGTGGAAAGTGTGCCTATGCCATTAAGTACATGAAAGAAAAGAACCTGACATTTAAAGAAATAAACATCTCTGCCAATGAAGCAGACAAAAAACTGATGTGGGATACTCTTTTGTCCGGAGGCTTTTCGGGAACTTCTGTTCAGACTCCCGTGATAATGGTAGACGGCAAAGTCCATTACAATATGGACATCAAATCTTTTTTGGCTGATCTAAAACCTTGATATGCAGCGAATTCCCGGCTTGTATATTGCTACATCTGAAGGAAGGGGGAGGGGCGTTTTTGCCTCGTCACACATCCTTACCGGTGACCTGATTGAAGTATGCCCGGTAGTGATTATTCCCAAAAGAGAGTTGCCCTTCATCCACAAGACCGTACTTCACGATTATTACTTTTTGTGGGGGGAACATCTGGAAGACTGTGCGATCGCCCTTGGCTATGGTTCGCTTTATAACCACGAGCTACACCCCAACGCCAATTTTATCCTCGATCTCGAAAATTTAAGCATTGACATTGAAGCCATAGCAGATATTGCTCCCGGCGATGAGATCACCATTAATTATCATGGGGAACCAGGCGACGAAAGTGGCGTTTGGTTTTGACGCATGAATTATTTTATTTAACCTGTTAAACCTTTACTGCTTAATTCCATCAAAGCAGTGTAACAAAAAAATACAACAATGAAAAAGTCATTAATTGTAATGCTGACGCTGATGTTTACCGGAATGTTTATGATTTCTTGTAACAAAGACACAGCAGACAGTGAAGCAACCATTGAAAATTTTGTAAATGAATCCGTACAGGATCTTGAGACCCGCACCAGGGTAGGAAGGGGAGGCTGCTTTGAACTGGTATTTCCTGTAACCATTGCCTTCGCCAATGGCGATGAAGTGGAAGTGGGAAGTTATGAAGAATTGAAGGCGGCTATCCGCCAGTGGAGGAGAGACAATCATGTGAAACCGGGAAGACCCGTTATCAGACCACATTTTGTATTTCCCATTGATGTGATCACCAATGATGGAGAAACAGTAACCGTCGAAAACCAACTGGAACTATTGGAATTGAGAAAAGATTGTTTGCAAATCGGAAATGGTCAGGGAAGACCCTGTTTCAGGCTTAATTTTCCACTATCTTTGGTTTATCCGAATGGAACCACTACCGCGTACAATACCCCTCAGGAAATGAGGAGGGCATTGCGCGAATGGAGAAGAAACAACCCTACAGCCATCTACAGACCGGTGTTGTCTTTTCCAATCTCTGTGACCATGGAAGACGGCAGTGTCGTGACGGTGAACAGCCGAGAAGAATTGATATCCTTGAAGAGGGACTGCAATTAAGTATTTAAAAAGCAGGCTTCGCAACCAAAAAATGCGATTCCATTTAAGGACAGCAATCAAAAGCTGTCCTTTTTTGTTACTATGAGCGACATGTGGGCATTAAATGACCAGGGTCAGGACAGCTTTCACATGAAAAGACTTAAATTTACAACAAAGACTAAAAAATGCGTATCCAATATGCCGGATTAGGTTCGTTTTTACCGATCCTGTTCTTTCCTTTATTTTGTTCAACCCAGGCTGACTTTCATCAGGAGTTTGACAATTGCAACAAAGGAGAAAGAAGTAAAGTTGTAGAAGCCCTTCTGCAAGATGCAGACAGGACTGATGATGCCAGCTACGATCTCACCCATTATGAATTTAACTGGTACATTGATCCGGCAGTATATGCGATTAGCGGAAAAGTGTGTCCAAGCTTTACCATAGTGGCAGAAAACGTTCAGCAGCTTAATTTTAATCTTTCCACTGAACTGGATGTAGATAGTGTTTTGTATCGCGGATCAAAAATAAATTTTATCCAAAGTGGAAATTTTGGCCTGGCTGTTGATTTGCCTGAATCACTTGCTCCGGGCAGCCGGGAGCGACTGGATATCTTTTATCATGGTGTCCCCCCATCCGGCGGTCTCGGTTCTTTTATTCAGAGCAAACACGCTGAGGTGCCTGTTATATGGACACTTTCAGAACCATTTGGTGCTCAGGACTGGTGGCCTTGCAAAAATGGCCTTACGGATAAAGTGGATTCCATCGATGTCATCATTCGTACTCCTGCACTTTACAAAGCTGCCAGCAATGGTCTCTTGGTTTCCGAGATGGTAAACAGCGACAGCACGGTGACGTTTCACTGGAAACACAAATATCCAATAGCATCTTACCTCGTAGCCATTGCAGTAACCAATTACGAGAGATATACCGATTTTGTACCATTAAGCAATGGCACCACACTTCCAATGCTCAATTATGTATATCCTGAAAACCTGGCCGACGCAAAATCAGGCACGGCCGCTTTGGTAGAAGTCCTGACCTTTTTTGATTCACTGTTTGTCACCTATCCATACCACACCGAAAAATATGGCCATGCCCAGTTTGGCTGGGGAGGAGGAATGGAACACCAAACCATGAGCTTTGTAATCAATTATGGTTTTAGTTTATTGGCTCACGAGCTGGCCCACCAATGGTTTGGTGATATGGTGACGTGTGGAAGCTGGGAAGACATATGGTTAAACGAAGGATTTGCCACCTACCTTGAAGGACTAAGCCGAAGGAGGGTTCAGGGCAGGGAAGCTTTTCGCTCCTGGCAAGTTGAAAAAATAGGAAGTGTAACTTCACAGGCAGGAGGATCGGTAAAGGTAAATGACCCTACAAACATCAACCGGATATTCAGTGGCAGATTATCTTACAACAAAGGATCTTATTTGCTTCATATGTTGCGATGGATCTGTGGTGATAGTGCCTTTTTTCAAGGGTTGAGAAATTATCTAAATGACCGGCAATACCATTTTGGTACCACCGCAAACCTGCAATACCAGCTTGAACAGGCCAGTGGAAGGGACCTTACCTATTTTTTCAAAGACTGGTATGAAGGAGAAGGGTACCCTTCTTATCATTTAACCTGGCAAAACACCCCGGGAGGACTTCAAATCAAAATCAATCAGGCCACCTCACACAGCAGCGTGAACTTTTTCCAGTTGCCCGTCCCTTTGAGATTGTTGGGTGCCGGACTCGATACCACAATCAGGCTGGAACATCAGTATGACGGAGAAATATTTGAAGTGCCGCTTAGTTCCAAGGTCGATTCCATTGTGTTTGATCCGGAACTTTGGTTGATGTCTGCAAAAAATGTAGTCGAAAGAGGATTGGTTTCTTCCACTTTTGAGACACCATTGAGCTTCAGCATGCGACCTAATCCCGTTTCTGATCAACTGCACATCGAAACTGCATTTCCTGTCTCAGAAAGCCGGGTCTTTACCCTGCAGGGGAAGTTGCTCAAAATGGCGAAACAATCGCCTACTTCTTCCTATGAATTGGATGCATCCCATTTATTACCCGGTGTTTATTTGATTTTGGTGAACGGAGAAAATGGACAAAGGGCAAGTGGCCGATTTATTAAATCATAATTGCCGGCGCCACAAGGCCATTTTATCTTGAAATCGCATAGAGGATTCTTTCAGGTAAAGATCAGACGTCGTAGCTGATTTCCAGTTCGGCACTGACGGGCTTTGCCTGACAAGTAAGTATAAAGCCTTTTTTCACGTCCTCTTCATCCAAGGCATAACAGGACTCCATTTTTACTTCCCCCTTTATGGTTTTTGCCATGCAGGAAGAACAGGCTCCGCTGGTGCAGCTATACGGAGGATTTTTTTTAAGGGCAATGAGTTCGTCCAGGATGGGCTTTTTGCCGGAGACTTCCATATCGATGACTTCCCCGTTTAAGTGCACCCGAATGCGGGATGACATGCCTTTAACCTCAGTCGTTTTGTCTGTTGGGGTAGAAAAGAATTCTCGGTGGATATTGGACTTTTCCACCATTCTTTTTTCCAACGCTTTTTCTGCAATTTGGATGAGATCACCCGGACCACAAAGATAGTACTGGGTTGATTTTTCGTCTTTGGTAAAGTATGTGGATAAAAAGCCATCGATTTTATCTTTGCTGATTCTGCCGGTTTCCCCTTTCCACGAAGTCTTTGCTTTTTTAAAAAGACCTTTTAAGCCCTGTTCTTTTTCTTTGTGGGGTTTACTCAAGGTATGCACAATGTGCAGTTGACCACTGTATTTTTGTTGAAGATTGTCGAGTGCCTCTTTAAAAATGATGTTTTCTTCGTTTCGGCTACCATAGAGCAGAAAACTTTCACTCATGGGTTCATCTTCAAGCAAGGTCTTGATCATGGATAAAATGGGTGTAATGCCGGAGCCTGCGGCAATAAAACAAAACTTACGCTTTTTGTCGTGGTCAGCTTGTAACAAGAAGTTTCCCTCAGGTTCTGACACCTCTACCACATCGCCAGCCTTCCAGTTGCTGTGAATAAAGGTGGATAATCTTCCACCGGGCAATCGTTTGATGGTTACGCCTAAAGTTTCTCCCGGGGCTGTACTAATGCTGTAAGCCCGTCTGACCTCATCGCCATTGACCATGGCTTTTAAGGTAAGGTATTGTCCTGGTGTAAATTGAAAAAACGAGATAAGGTTTTCAGGCACCTCGAAAAGAACAGATATGGTATCAGCAGTTTCCAACTGGATCTTGCTGATTTTCAATGGGACGAATTTCATTCCTGGTTATTGATATTTTCTTGATGGTCGCAAAAATAAGCAGCAGCAACCTAAATAATTAACTACTAGGCAAATTTAATTGTATTTAAGACCAGGAATCAAGGTGTGTTTGCTGATTTTAGACCCAGGACGATGGATATATTGATAAAATAGACTGGAAAAAGGACTATTTTTGCGCCCAAACCATAAATAAAGACATTTTGAGTACATTGTCGATTGTCATTCCGGCTTACAACGAAGCAAAGACCATTGAGCACATTTTGCAGAAAGTTGCAGGAGTGGTTCTAATAGAAGGCTGGCGAAAAGAGTTAATTGTAGTCAATGATGCCTCTACGGACAATACAGGTGAAGTAATCAAAAAGTATCAGCAGGAACAAGTCAACGAAACCCTGTCATACATCGAACACCCCTACAACCAGGGCAAAGGAGCTGCATTACGCACCGGAATTCGAGAAGCCAAAGGAGAGGTGATTGTCATTCAGGATGCAGACCTTGAGTATGACCCAAACGAATTTAACCTTCTGCTAAAACCCATTTCAGAAGGTTTTGCCGACGTTGTATATGGATCGAGATTTATGGGAGGAAAACCACACCGCATATTGTTTTTCTGGCACTCCATCGGAAATAAAATACTCACATTTTTATCGAATGCCCTTACCAATCTTAACCTTACCGACATGGAAACCTGCTACAAAATGTGGAAGGCCAACATAGTGAAAAACATCGACCTTAGGGAAAACAGATTTGGTTTTGAGCCCGAAGTAACGGCAAAAATTGCCAGAATTAAAGGAATCAGAATTTATGAGGTTGGTATATCCTATTATGGAAGAACATATGCTGAGGGGAAAAAGATAAACTGGAAGGATGGTTTCAGGGCTATATATTGCATTTTGAAATATAATATTTGGGCCAGGTAAGCCTGTAGCTCGATGCCTTGAGACAGACTTGAACGCTTTTACTTCACGGAAAGAATAATATTTTATGGAATTCGTTATTTTTGCGCATTAAAAAAAATCTAATATGCCTTATTTATTTACTTCAGAATCTGTATCCGAGGGCCATCCCGATAAAGTAGCAGACCAGATTTCAGACGCATTGGTCGATCATTTTCTGGCCTTTGATCCTTCATCCAAAGTAGCCTGTGAAACCCTGGTTACCACAGGGCAGGTTGTACTTGCCGGCGAGGTAAAGTCAAAGACCTATCTGGACGTTCAGGAAATTTCCAGGGAGGTCATCAAGAGAATAGGATATACCAAATCTGAATATATGTTTGAAGCCAATTCCTGTGGCATCTTTTCTTCCATCCACGAGCAGTCACCCGACATCAATCAGGGTGTGGAAAAAAAGAACAAGGAAGATCAGGGAGCAGGGGATCAGGGAATGATGTTTGGATACGCAACCAGCGAAACAGACAATTATATGCCACTTGCCCTTGACCTCTCGCACAAATTGTTACAGGAGCTTTCGGCCATCAGACGCGAGAATAAAGTCATGAAGTATCTCAGGCCGGATGCCAAGTCGCAGGTGACCATAGAATATTCAGACGACAACAAACCCATCCGTATTGACACCATTGTCGTTTCTACACAGCATGACGATTTTGCAAAAGAAGATGTCATGCTCAGGCAAATTAAATCGGACATCATTGGCATCGTTATGCCGAGGGTTATCAAAAAATTAAAGCCATCACTGCGGAAATTATTTACAGATAAGATTACGTACCACATCAACCCTACCGGAAAGTTCGTCATCGGAGGACCACATGGTGACACCGGACTTACCGGGAGAAAAATCATCGTGGATACCTACGGTGGAAAAGGAGCTCATGGAGGCGGAGCATTTTCCGGAAAAGACCCAAGTAAAGTAGACCGTTCTGCAGCCTATGCCACAAGACACATCGCAAAGAATCTGGTAGCAGCCGGTGTATGCGATGAGATTTTGGTGCAGGTTTCTTATGCCATTGGCGTCGCCAAACCTACCAGTATTTATGTCAACACCTATGGCAGTGCCAAGGTGGATATGACTGATGGCCAAATAGCCCATACGGTGCAAGGCATGGAAGTATTTGACATGAGGCCATACAGCATAGAAAAACGATTTAAACTCAGGACACCTATCTATTCGGAAGCCGCGGCATATGGCCACATGGGCAGAACTTCAGAAAAGAAAAAGCTCACCTTTAAAGATGGATCGGGAAAAAGCAAAACCATTACGGTTGTCACATTTCCGTGGGAAAAGCTGGATGCACTGAAAGATATTAAGAAGGCATTCAATTTGTAACCTCCTATCCATTGATTCTTACAGATATAGAAATACGGTCAGCCATTGAGGCCAGGGAAATTGTCATTATACCATTTGACAGTCTATGCCTTGGCACCAATTCTTATGATGTTCACTTAAGTCCCTATCTTGCGGTTTATACCGATGAAGTGCTGGATGCTAAAAAACACAACCCGGTCCGGCATTTTGAAATTCCAGATGAGGGCATTGTGCTTCAACCAGGAACCCTATACCTTGGATCGACCCTGGAATATACGGAGACGCACAAATCGGTTCCTTTTCTAGAGGGAAAATCCAGTGTAGGCCGTTTGGGTATCGATATTCATGCCACTGCCGGAAAGGGAGATGTGGGTTTTTGTAACCATTGGACATTAGAGATCAGTTGCAGCAAAGCGGTTCGTGTTTATGCCGGCATGCCCATCGGCCAATTGATTTACTTTAAAGTAGATGGAGGCATAGAAAACTATTACAATAAAAAGCAAAACGCAAAATACAACGAGGTAAATGTTCGGCCGGTTGAAAGTATGATGTGGAAAAATAAATGGTAAAATGCGTTGACTGTGAGGAAGTATTTGCTTTTGGTCATTATTATCCTGGTGGTCGTCCATACCGCCAAATTGCAACCTTGGGGTAAACTATACGGCGACGATGCCAATTTTTACTCCCTCAAAGCCCAATTTGAAGCCTACTGGAAAGATAAAAATCAGGAAAAAGGCAAAGGTTTTAAAGCATTTAAACGATGGGAATACTACTGGGAACCAAGGGTGAATGCCGACGGCACTTTTCCGGATGGAGGCCGAACCCTAAAAGAGTACAATGATTACTTTGCAGAATCGATAAGACAAGACCTTGGCAATCGATTTTTACCGGCCAATTTTTCATCACTGGGCCCCTCAACTACAAATGGCGGATATGCAGGCACAGGCAGAATCAACTCACTTGCCTTTCATCCAGGCAACTCAAACATCATTTTTGCGGGTACTGCGGGGGGTGGACTTTGGAAATCCACAGATGGAGGGAGTACCTGGTTTACCCAGACCGATCAATTGGCCACACTTGGTGTTTCCAGTATCGCCATCCACCCAGTCAATAACAACATTATTTTTATTGCAACAGGCGACGCCGATGGAGGGGACAATTACTCTGTAGGCATTTTGGTCTCTTTGGATGGAGGTGCCACCTTTTTGACTACCGGGTTAACCTGGAATACATCGGCACAAGATGTCATCAAAAAAATCATTTTTGATCCGGACAATCCGAACAATATGCTGGCCATTTCAAACCTTGGCATACACAGGTCAACTGACCGGGGTGTAAATTGGGCGCTTGTATCCACTGGAGATTTTGATGACCTGGAAGCACACCCAACAGCGTCCGTATCCACGTATTACGCTTGTAAGGGGGGCGAGATCTATAAATCCACCGATGACGGTATTACCTGGTCTTTGAAACAAACTATAGCGTCCACAAACCGAATTGCACTTGCTGTATCACCTGCCGATGCCAACCTTGTATATGCGCTGTGTTCCAAATCGAGTAACAACGGATTTAATGGACTGTACAAGTCTGTGAATAGTGGTGAAAGCTATGACAGTCAGTCCACCTCACCCAATATTCTCGGGTGGAGTGTCAATGGTTCTGATACTGGGGGACAAGGCTGGTACGACCTGGTCATTGCTGCAGACCCGCTCAATGCCAACACCATTTATACCGGGGGTGTCAATACCTGGAAATCTACGGATGGGGGCATCAGCTGGACCATCAACACCATGTGGTACGGTGTATCAGGTATTCCGGAAGTACATGCAGACAAACATGCACTGGACTGGCAAAACAACACTACGCTGTGGCAAGGAAATGATGGTGGTGTTTATAAAACCAATAATGGCGGATCCACCTGGCAACACAAAGGCAGTGGAATAGTAAACAGCCAGATGTATAAACTCGGTGTTTCTCAGATGGACCAAATGGTACTCACAGGCTTGCAGGACAATGGCACAAAGTTAAGGTCAAATAATGCTTCATGGTCTGATGTGATTGGAGGTGATGGCATGGAATGTGCCATTCAGCAAAACGATGGCACGGTTATGTATGGTTCCTTGTATAATGGAATATTTAATCGCTCGGTAAATGGGGGTCAGTACTGGCAAAATATTTCCGACAATATTCCAGGTGCTCCTTCCGGTGCCTGGGTAACCCCTTTTGAGGTAGACCCCAGTCTTCCTACTACCATTTATGCCGCATATCAACAAGTTTATAAATCTACAGACCGGGGTACTACCTGGGTTTCTATTGGCAACTTTAGCAACAATAATACACTGAATCACCTGAGGGTAGCCCCATCTGATACAAAATATATATATGCGGCCAGGAACAATGGCAACCTTTGGCGCACGACCGATGGAGGAACTACCTGGACGCAAATGACTTCTCCGGGAAATAACGTTGGCATGCTCATAATAAGCCCCAATGACCCCAATGTGATTTGGGTGGTCAGACAGAATTTTTCCAGCGGGGCAAAAGTGTATAAATCCACCAATGGGGGCGGAAACTGGACCAACATCAGCGGCACCCTTCCCAATATACCTGCTAATTGCCTTGTTTATCAACTGGGCACGTCTGATGGCCTTTATCTGGGTATGGATGTAGGCATTTACTACAGAGACAATACCCTTGGCGACTGGGTGCTGTTTAATACGGGTCTTCCCAATGTAGAAGTTACCGAACTTGAGATAAATTATGACCAGGGAAAACTCTATGCCGCAACCTATGGCCGGGGCCTTTGGTCTTCCGATTTATATACACCGGTTTTATGCACCATGCCAAAAGGGGTTAAAGTATCTAATATATGGAACGTAAGTTTTACCCTGGAGTGGCAGGCACCTTCATCTGTACCATCGGCAGGATATGAATGGGGAATCAATACCAGTCCTGCCGTACCCACCACCCTGATAGCGACTTCGGATACTTTTGTAAACCATACCGGACTAATACCCAATACTGCCTATTACTTATTTGTGAGGTCCGATTGCGGAGGTGGACAAAAGTCTTCCTGGGTGAGGTATGGTCCGGTATTTACCCTGCCGGCCTGTCCATCACCGATAAACATCACACAGACGGGATTTGGTCCCAACCAGGCCACATTTTCCTGGACATCCATCAGTGTTCCAGCAGGAGGTTATGAATATGCCCTCACCAGCGTAATTACCCCACCCTCTTCGGGTACAGCACAAATTCCATCTACAGCCACAATCACGGGGTTGACATCAGGTACCTATTATTATTTTCACGTAAGGAGCAATTGTATAGCGGATGGACTTTCAAACTGGACGACCCTCGCATTTCAAACAAGTTATACGTGTGGCAATAATTATTATGACAGTGGTGGCTCAGGCAGCGATTATGGGGATGGAGAAAACCGCATACAGACCATTTGCCCATCAAATGTGGGAGAGATGGCAGTGCTTTCTATTTCATCAATGGGTATCGAAGAGGAGTGGGACGCGCTCTACATTCACGATGGAAACACTACAAACGATCCAATTTTTTCAAGTGGGAATCCATCTACCCAGGCCGGCTTTCCTGCCGGTGGATATTATGGCTTTATCCCTCCAGGCATTTTTACCTCTACACATCCATCGGGCTGTCTTACGCCCCAATTTTTGAGTGACGAAAGCGTAACGGAATCTGGATGGCAGGCGGTCATCACTTGTGTAAATGTATGCAGCACCATTGTATCGAATGCCAATGACGACGGACCCGGTTCATTGCGGTTTGCCATCAATTGTAATCCGGCAGGCAGCACGATCCAATTTAATAGTGCTTTGGAAACAACGGCTATTAACTTAACCTCAGGGCCGCTGGTCATCAATAAAAACATCACTCTTTCACACGGTGGAGCACTGCCGGCAAAAATTTCTATCGCAGGAGAAGGGCCGGTGGTGAATATTTCTGCCGGTTCGACAGTGACTCTTCAAAACCTGGTCCTTTATTCAGGCACCAAACTCAATGGCAGGGCCATCCACAATGCCGGCAATCTTACATTGAACAATGTAACCATTTATGACAACGGTGCAGCACCCGCCAATGGCAGTACAATTTACAATACAGGTGTCATTCAAATGTTGGGTACTACCAGGTTAAAAGAGTAAATCATTTTCACACTAAGTCGGTATTTTCAGACGTTCGTCGCAATTTTAAAGGCCTTGGTCGTCTTTGGACTAACCAACCATTGACAAGGTCCGTCATACCTGTATATATTTGATTCATAAACAATTAAAACAAAAAAAAATGACACTTATTATCACCCTGTTTTTTTCACTGGTGTTGATTCTCAGTTATGCAAAATCAAAAACCGAGTTTAGAACAAGGAATTTAATGGAAGACACATTGGGACCAAAATACAAGAGATTTCGTCCGGGAATAAGCAACCTGATGATGTAAAAGAATTTATTTTAAAAAGCAGATTTTGTTTCTTGGGGGAGTAACTGCCCCCTTTTTTATTTCAATTGGGAGTTTGGTAAATCCGATTTAAAGATATTGGAAGGAATACGATTTACTGCGAATTAATAAGAAACCAATCCCGGGTACGTGCACAAGTATTGTTACCGGGGCAAACGTCAACTATTTTTTTGTAAAACAGATTTTGTAAAAAGAAATATTAATTCAACAAGTGCTTTACTCCAAAATTGAGTGAAAAACCATTCAACTTATCTTTGTTTGGTCCAATGCCATCAATCATGTAGTATTTGCTGAATTCGGCACCCAGTACGAGTGCATTCCGGTGGCTTAGTTTGTGTTCAAGGCCCATTTCTGCGGAGAGGGTAAGGAAAAAATTGTGAGACAGGGTACCATTTTGGAGCAGTCCCGGGTTAAAATCCTTGTCTTTGAGTTTTGCTCTGGATGACTTGTGATTGTCCTCCGCATAACCCACGCTAGGCGGACCCAGAGGTTCCAGACTTGCCGGCTTATTGGTGATGGTATAGTGATTTGCCAGGCTTAGGTTGGCGTTGAGTCCAAGTTTTGCAAAATAGGATGTATTTTTATTTTCTTTAAAAAAGAACTTTAGGCTGAGAGGCACTTCTACGATGTCATAACTGATTTTATCCAGACTGATTTCGAAGTAGTTGTTGAGGAAGTCTCCGTAGGTTTCCACAATGGAAGCCGGCTTATGTGTGCGCCTGGAGTACCTGATGCCGGTCTGTGTTTCCAGCGTACCCTTTTTTATAGAAAAAAGCACTCCACCTGCAAACTGTGAAGAGTAAGTACTATAGCTTTTGAGATTGTAAATGGGGTCAAATCCACTTTTTGTGATACCCACCCCAGCGCTAAAGGAAGGAGTTAGAAAAGTTTGCTTTTCATTGCTGGCAGGGGTTGGTTTTAAAAGGTCGCTGATTTCAGGTAGTGGATAATTCGGGCTATGTAAAATCCCCATATGTTTTAATGGTAAAGCAGTTAGTTCATAATGGTCATGTGGCAAATTGACTTTTTGCATCACCTCAACTACAGGTATGACAAGGACTTCAACCTTATTTTCAATTGGGGCAGCAGTGAGGCTGTTTTTGGATTGAAAAATTTTGCTGATATGGACATAAGCATCGATGTCCTGATAGGGAATAGCGGCAACAGGCCCTGTAAATCCAGCCACCTTTTCTTTATGAGCATGTTGATTAACAGAAGCTGCAATGGGCTCCAAGTCCATTTGTTGGATCTTTTTCGCTTCTTGAAACTGGAAGCCAAGCAAAAGAAGCAATAAGGCAATGAGTTCAACAGCCTTAACAGAAAATAATCTTTTTCGAAGGTTTTCTTCTTTGACCAACCTGTTTTTAAGCTGAATCCAGTGATTTTCATTGAAAGGATTTCGATGACCTTCTACTTTGGTTTTTATGGATTTGTCAAAGTCCAGATTTTGAAAACCATCAGATTTTTTTAAAATTTCAGAGAACACATCCCAATCGGGTGTACTTCGGTCGGACAACTGTCCATCCAACTTTTCTTTGATCCATTTATCCAAATCTTTATTGCCCATCTGTGTGATCCTCAGTTTTTAAGATTGCAGCAGTACCTGTGTCAAATCGTTTTGCAATGAGTTCCCGCAGTTTGGCCCTTGCTTTCACAAGATTTGACCTTGAGGTACTCTCGGTGATGTTAAGGATATCGGCCAACTCTTTGTGGGAATACCCCTCTATCACATACAGGTTAAACACAGAACGATAAGCGGGGCTTAAGTGCTGCAAAAGGCGGATAATTTCGCCTGCAGAAATTTGACTGAGGGCATCAGCGTGATCAGATGCAATGTTTCTGGCATCGTCGATGTCAACTGACCTCCTGCGCGTCTCGCGGCGATAGTAGTCGATGGCGGTATTCACCATCACCCTTTTGATCCAGGAAATGAGAGACGTGCCTACCTGATATTTGTCAATGTTGCGGAAAACCTTGATGAAACCATCGTGCAGGATGTCCAACGCATCTTCTTCGTTATTGGCATAACGTTTACAAAGGGGATACATGACCGAATAATGATCCTCATACAGCTTTTTAAGCGCCCAACCATCTTTGGCTATACACGCCTGGATGAAATCTTGTTCGTTATATAAGGCCTCTAAAGCAAAATTCATAGGTTAAAATTAATCAAGAGACAAATATCCTGTGCTTTTTGCCGCAAATTTTAACGATTTTTTAGCGAATGACTCTTGATTAGAAGCATCTCGTGGACAAAAAAAGAAGAATAAGCTGCAAATCACCCGGAGGAAATATGGTAAGGACGAAGGCAAAGTCCAAAGGGTTGGGTAATCGATAAGTCAAAAAAATGCGGAAATTTTAGCACTTTGTCATGGTGTTTTGATGCCATTTCTTTCTAGACTGTTAAAGAAGCGCGGTTATGCCGTTAATAATAGTTTAAAAGCCCGGTCATATCTTGTAAATTAAGCAAAATTGGACATATTTTTGCACAAGCTTTTGGGAAGGGGGTATTATCCGCCTTTCTTTTAAACACATATAGATGAAATATATAGGCTTATTGGCATTTTTCTTTGCTACATCTATGGCTAATGCACAAAAACCCCCTGTAAAATGGTCATTTGAATTAAATAAATCTGGCCAGGGGACTGTTTCATTTACCGCGGTGGCCCAGATTGAAAACGGGTGGAACATTTATGGGGTATATATGTCAGACGAAGGACCAATTCCCACTGCCTTTGATTTTGAAAAGATCGAGAACGGAGTGCTTGATGGCCATATCATAGAAAAGTCTGAAAAGATATCTGCCTATGACGAGCTGTTCGAAATGGATGTCATTAAATTTAAAAAGAAAGCCGAGTTTGACCAGCTATTCAAAGGGAAAGAGGGATTGAAAGTGGCAGGTACGGTTACCTATATGGCGTGCGATTCTAAAAAATGCCTACCTCCGGCCAGTGTGCCTTTTGAGTTAAAATTATAAATGAACAAACTTTAGTAACCCATGGTATTCAAAAAAACCAGTCTTATATTGAGTCTGATGATTCTACTTATTCAAATGACGTCAGGGCAGATTCTTAAACCAGTCAAATGGAAGATTTCCACTGAGAAAATAAACGAAAAAGAATATTTTCTGGTTTTTAAAGCCGACATAAGCAAGGGATGGACGGTATACTCCCAATACACCAGTGACGAAGGACCCGTGCCGACGGCCATTACCTATGAAGACAAAAGTGGCGTAAGCCTGGTAGGCAAGGCTACAGAAAAGGGTTATAAAAAAGAAGGTCCGGATCCACTTTTCGATAACGTGATGGTAGTGAAATTTCTGGATAAAGCGCCGTTCATCATAAAACAAAAAGTAAAAGTCACCGACTCAACCAAACCGGTAGTCGGCTACCTCACCTTCATGACGTGCGACAACAACAAGTGTCTTCCTCCTGAAGATGTTGAATTTTCACTGAGCTTTGATGCACCCGCCAAAGCAAATGCTACAAAGACAGAAAGTCCATCGGCGACGATAAAACCTGAAGGTGAAGCTACCGCTGGTGTTGTAGTGACAGGTAGCACCCCAGATACCGCCAAAACAGATACTAACGCCACCGTTGCTTCAAGCGGAGCGACAGCCGAATTGAAAACGACTGCTAAAATCGAAAACGGGGTAATTGACCAAATGATACCCGGGTTGTTTACTACTTTTAGAAATCCCAAAGCCAGCTGTGATGACGGCGGTGTAGTCAACAGCGGCTACCTATGGACCTTTTTCTTTGGTTTTCTTGGAGGCTTGTTTGCTTTACTGACACCGTGTGTATTTCCTATGATACCGATCACCGTGAGTTTTTTCACCAAAGACACCCGAAGAAAAGGATGGGTCAATGGCCTAATTTATGGGATTTCGATCATCGTAATTTATGTGGTACTTGGCCTGCTGATTACCGCGGTATTTGGTCCTGAAGCACTGAACAGACTATCAACCAACTGGATTGCAAACACCCTGTTTTTCATCATTTTCATCGTTTTTGCCTTTTCGTTCTTTGGTTTTTATGAGATTACCTTACCCAGCTCCTGGAGCACCAAAAGTGATCAAATGGCAGACAAAGGTGGACTTTTAGGAATCTTTTTTATGGCATTTACCCTGGCCCTGGTCTCATTTTCTTGCACGGGCCCCATCATCGGTTCTGCTTTGGTCACTGCGGCCTCTAAGGGAGAGTACCTTGGACCCTTCCTCGTTATGTTTGGATTTTCACTTGCCCTTGCCTTGCCTTTCGGACTCTTTGCCGCTTTCCCGGCGTGGCTCAACTCATTGCCAAAATCGGGTAGCTGGATGAACTCCGTAAAAGTGGTTCTGGGTTTTCTGGAGCTTGCCCTTGCACTCAAATTTTTATCAGTGGCCGACATGACCAATCACTGGGGCTTCCTTCGATATGAGTTGTTTATGGGACTTTGGATTCTGGTTTTCATTGCTATGGCCATATACCTGTTTGGTTTCATCAAATTCCCGCACGACAGCCCTCTAAAAAAACTTACGATTACCCGAAAGTCCTTTGGAGCACTAGCCGTGATCGCAAGTTTGTATCTTGCATATGGTTTTACCATCAATAAAGAAACGAATAACTATAATGCACTTTCTCTGATGAGTGGTCTGGCACCACCGGCGAATTACAATTTTTTTCTTCCTTCCCAGGAAGTAAATGCCGACATAAAGATGAAGTATCCTTCTTATACAAAATGTGCCAACAACATAGATTGTTTTAAGGATTATTATGAGGGTTTATCTTATGCAAGAGAAACAGGAAAGCCTATGTTGCTTGACTTTACCGGTTATGGCTGCGTAAACTGTCGAAAGACGGAAGAACACATTTGGGTAGATGATGAAATCCGAAACAGCCTCAATACAGAAGTTGTATTGGTATCTCTTTATGTGGATGACGACAAAAAACTTCCGGAAACATTGGTATCCAAGGCAAGGGGCAATAAGATTAGAAATATAGGAAATCTGTGGGCTGACTTCCAGATTGTCAACTTTGAACAGAATTCCCAGCCATTATATGTGATGGTTGATCCAAAGTCTGAACAGGTGCTCACTCAACCAAGGCCATTTAAAGAAGGAATAGAGGGTTATAATACCTTCCTTAAGTGTGGAAAACAGGCTTACACCAGCAAATAACAGCGCAGCCTGAACCAAAGAAAGGATAGAAAACGTTGATGTAAAAGTGGGTCGGTATCCAACCCAGATACTTTTAAACCAGAAAACCGTCTATTGTATTATGGCGACATCATTGAAACACGCTGTTTATCAACTTAAATCGGGCATGTGGATTCCGGCCTTAAAAGTTTTTGTTGTTCTGGGTTTGGCGTGGTTTGTGTACGATAAGTTGTGGTTTCAGCAAGAAAGTACAGGTTACTTAAGTCATCTGGTTCAGGTATGGAACAACGGCAAGCCGGTTTTTCTTATAAGTTGTTTGTTACTGGCACCACTTAACTGGTTTGTGGAAATTTCGAAGTGGAAAAAACTCACCAGGCCCTTCCATACTCTTTCCTGGAAACAAGCTTCTGAGTCCATCCTTGCCGGAATTACGTTGGGGTTACTCACACCTTCCAGGTTAGGAGAATACGGAGGTCGATTATTACATGTAGACGCACAATTTCGCGCACAAACCCTTTTCGCCCACTTCATGGGTAGCCTGGCTCAGAATATTCCGGTGTTTATTTTCGGCGGCCTTTGCAGTCTGTTTTTTTTCTCAAACCACTATTTTTCCAACACAACAATGAGCCTTGGCTTATCTGGCATTGCGTGGTTTTTTGCCGGCATGCTGGTTATCTTATTCAGCCAAAATAAAGTGCTATTGCATTGGCTGGGAGGGATTAAACTCATTCGCCGGTTTACCCATAAAACAACTCAATGGCGATATGTCAAAGAAACCCTGCATGAAGTCGCTATGCTTTCGGTGTTGCGTTATCTGATATTTGCAGGTCAATACATATTATTGCTCTATTTTTTTGACATTGACGTTTCTTTGGCTGAAGCCATCACCGGAGTTGGAGTTATCTTTATGTTTCAATCAGGATTACCATTGCCACCGGCCCTAAGTGTTTTTGCACGCACTCAGCTTGCCCTCATCGTTTGGTCTGTTTATGACAAAGATCAGATTTCTATGCTTGCGGTACCATTGGTCCTTTGGTTGCTTAACCTGTTGCTACCTGCCCTCGCAGGTGGCTGGGTCATTCTTAGTTCGAACCTTAATAAAGAATCATCCCATGGTTAAAAAACTGGTTGTCCTGATTTTGTGTTTTCTTACCGCTTCCGGCTTTTTGACGAAGGATGGATATCAACCACCTGATGACCTTTGCGTCATAGAAAACACTAGTTTTGCTTCGGGTGAAAAACTGGTATATAAGGCATATTATAACTGGAAGTTTATCTGGATACCCGCTGGAGAGGCTGAGTTTTATATAAAAGAAAACCGATTTGACTATGAAATAAGGGTATTGGGCAAGACGTATGAATCTTACGACAACTTCTTTCGCGTAAGGGATTATTTTTACAGCAAAATAGAAAAGAAAACACTCTATCCCAAAAGTTTTGTCAGACACATCGAAGAGGGCGATTACCGCAAATTTGACAGTATCAGCTTTGACCAGGTAAATCGTACGGCTGTGTCGTTCAATGGCAAAACCAGGGCTTCCGCGACGCCGAAAAAGGTAAACTTTGACGAGTGTATGCACGATTTGTTGTCTGTACTGTACTTCATGCGCAACATCAATGTGGATTCATATAAAAAGGGTGAATATATACCCACCAAAGTATTCTTCGACAACGAAACTTTTCCCATCAAAGTGAAATATGATGGCAAAGATGCTAAAAAGTCGATAAAGGAATTGGGTACATTCAAAACCATAAGGGTAATTCCCGACCTGGTGGTAGGTAATGTGTTTAAAGATGGAGACAAAATGAAGGTGTGGGTTTCAGATGACGCCAACAAATTGCCATTGCTTATCGAATCCCCGCTGAAGATCGGTTCTGCCAAAGCCATACTGAAAAGCCATTCAGGGTTGCGACACCCTCTCATCGCAAAAATAAAATAAGGAAAAGCCCATGAGATCTATTATTTTTAAAACGATATTTATAATTGCTTTGGCTGCAGTGTGTGTCATCGCAGGGCTTTACTGGGGAAGCAGTCTTTCCTTTGGTAAGCCCAAAGTGGAAGAGAACAGCAGCATCGTGGTGGAAAAAATAGAGAAGGTAGCCAAACTCATAACCATTGAATCGCACCTTTCAGAAATATACACCTATAAAGATTATTACAATTATGACTGGAGTTTTCTTCGAAAAAAAGCCCTGGTCCGCGTCAATGCGAAGGTGAGTGCAGGCTACGATCTGAAAAAACTCAACATCAGGGTGGATGGCAAGGCCAGGCAAATTTTCATAGGCCCCCTTCCTCCTGTTGAAATCCTTTCTGTGGACCATAGCCTGGATTATTTTGATATTGAAGAAGGCGTCTTCAACAGTTTTACAGCAGAGGATTATAACCACATTAATAAAAATGCCAAAGACTATGTGCGTCGCATAGCGGGCAACAGCGAGGTGCTTAAGCAGGCTGCCGAGCAGGAAAACACCATGATTGACTTGATGCAAACGTTGGCTAGTGGTATGGGCTATACGCTCAGCGTAGTGGGAAAAACACCAGCCAAAATGGAAGCGTCCAATTAAACAAGCAGGAAAAATGAGGGTAGTTTGGATTGTGTGCTTTGAAACTACACACTTGTCTCTGAAAGCACTAACTTTATGCCATGAGTGAAAAGGGCATCATAAAATACAAAAATCTACTGTTTTTTTTGGCCCGGTACTTTGGTTACTGGATGCTTTTTTTTACCATTGCCAGGTTGCTGTTTTTGGGCTATCACCATCGGCTTAGTTTTGCAGAATCATATAAAGACCTTTTATTATCTCTTGTCCACGGCCTGCGTATGGACGCCTCCATGTCCGCTTATTTATGTGTACTGCCTTTTATACTCTCTATCTTTATTTCAAAGCAATGGTTCAACCCCGTTGTAAAAGTATACACGGTTACCATCTTATGCCTGATGTCCATTGCAGTAATTGCCGATCTGGAATCTTTTAAGTCCTGGAAATATCGACTGGAAGCATCGATTGTAGACTACCTTTTGAACCCGGGGGAAGCTGCTGCATCCATACAATCATCGCCCTTATGGCTGTTGACCCTGTTTTTTGTGGCACTTGTTTTTTTGTTTTACAGGATTATTCCGGGTATAACATCAGGTAAGACAGAACAATCCCGATGGATGCTTGGTGCCCTTTCTCTATTTATGACCGCATTGCTGGTGGTACCTATGCGTGGTGGCCTGGGTATAGCCCCCCTAAACCAGGGAGCTGTTTTTTTTTCCAACCGAAACTTACCCAATTTTGCGGCCATCAATGCACCCTGGAATTTTTTTCATTCCTGGGTACACCGTAAAGTGAAGACCAATCCATTTGTAGCCATGGAGGTTGCCGAGGCTGCCAAAATTGTGAAGGAGCTCACTAATGCCGGAAAGCATTTTGACATTATAAAACACAATCGGCCAAATGTCATTCTCATCATTTGGGAAAGCCTTACCGCCAAGGTAATGGATGTGAAGCACAAAAAAAAGTCAGTACTGCCCACTATGGAAGCCCTGCGTAATCAGTCTGTTTATTTTTCTAACATGTATTCCTCAGGAGATCGCACAGAAAAGGGGCTTGCGGCCACACTCAGCGGTTATCCTGCGCAACCGATTACATCCATTGTGAAGGATACGCGCAAAGCCATTAGCCTGCCGGTGTTGTCAAATGATTTGTCAAAAGCTGGATATACCACCTCTTTTTATTATGGGGGTGATCTCGAATTTGCCGGCATGCAGGCTTATCTAAAAAGTGCAAATTTTCATCGTATGGTGTCACTTGAAGATTTTACTTCGGACCAGCTCAATTCAAAGTGGGGGGCACACGATGAATTTGTTTTTCAACGATGGAGTGAAGAAAATAAGAATATGGGTGATAAACCCTTCTTTTCTGTCATCCTTACCCTATCCAGTCACGAACCCTTTGAGATACCCAGGAAACACTATATAGAAGGCGGGGATGATTATAGCAAGTATTACAATTCACTCCGATATACTGATGAATGTCTTTCTGAATTTTTGGCGCGCAGCAAAATAATGCCCTGGTGGGACAATACCCTTGTTATCATTGTAGCTGATCACGGACACAGATTGCCAGACACCGGATCGAGGAAGGATGACTTTCACACGCCAATGGTCTGGACAGGCGGAGCCATTGACACGGTGTACGTGGAGAACAAAGTAGTATCTCAAACCGATGTTGCAAAATCACTACTTGCCCAACTTGGATTGGAGCAAACACCCTATAAATGGGGAAAAGATATTTTCACGCAGAAATCAAATGGCTGGGCTTATTTTGCTTTCAATAATGGTTTTGGTTTTGTAGACCAGCATGGAAGTGTGATTTACAACAACAATACCCGGATAATTTCTGACCCACAAGGGAAGGAGAACGCAAGATCACTTACACATGGAAAGGCATTTCAACAAACGACCTTTGAGGACTATTTGAAGCGGTAAAATAAATCCACAAGCGGCCCTGTAATCAAGGCCTCAAATTCCCATAATCTACCACCAAATTGCAAAAGGCTTTAACACCCAACAAAAAGCCACTTTCATCCAGACAAAACTCTGGTGTATGATGTGGTGCCGCATCTAGTGGACTCACATTGGGGTCTTTACCGCCCAGGAAGAAAAAGAAAGAAGGCACTTCTTTGGCATAAAAGGCAAAGTCTTCTGCACCCGTTGAGGCCACGGTAACGCGCACATTATTTTCGCCAACCACTTTTTCGAGGCTTGAAAGCATGCGATTGGTGAGACCGGCATCATTGACGGTAATAGGATAGCCCGGGGTGATGGTCACTTCTGCAGTAGCCCCGGCACTTTCAGCAATATGGGTTACGGTGGTTTTGATTTTATCGTGGATGCTCTTTTGCATGTTGGCATCCAGGGTGCGAATGGTACCAATCATGATGAGGTCTTCGGGAATGATGTTGTTTCGCACCCCACCATTGATCTGGCCGATGGTGATGACTGCTGCTTCTTTGGTAAGGTCGATCTGTCTGCTCACTATGGTTTGCAGGCCCATAATGATTTGTGCGCTTGTAACTATGGGATCAACCCCTCCCCACGGCCGGGAACCGTGGGTTTGTTTACCATTTACTTTTATTTCCAGTCGGTCCGATGCGGCCATGGTACCACCGGTTTTATACTGGAACATACCCGCATCAAGACCAGCTGCCATATGCAGGCCAAACATAACTTCGATGCCGTATTTTTTTATCAGGCCTTCTTTAATGAGCAGAGCGGCACCGCCTTCTTCACCAACCGGGGCTCCTTCTTCTGCAGGTTGAAACACAAAAACAATTTTTCCTGTGAGTTGGTCCTTCATCCGGGTAAGCACATTTGCTGTGGCCATAAGGATAGCCGTATGGGCATCGTGGCCGCAGGCATGCATTACACCAACTTTTTTACCTTCAAATTCGGTTTCCGCTTTGGCAGCAAACTCGAGTTTTACGCGCTCTTTCACGGGCAGTCCATCGATATCTGCCCTAAGACCAATGACTGGGCCCGGTTTACCTGTATCCAGCAGCGCAATGACACCTGTTCTGGCAGCACCTTTTTCCATGGGTAGCTTCAGGGCACTAAGTTCTTTATATATGTATTCCATGGTATTATATTCCCGGTTTGACAGTTCCGGATTGGCGTGCAGGTGTCGCCGCCACCTGATGAGGTCAGCCTCAATTTTAAGGGCATAGTCGTTTATTTCTTTTTCCAGGGAGGTCTGGGCGGTAGCATAAATGCTTAGGAAGGTTAAAAACAAACAAATGAGGTTACGCATGGAGTTTTATTTTAAGATGATTTTTCAAAGATAAGAGATAAAATATAAATACAATTGGCGAATACACACAAACACAAATTATATAGGACAAAGTGAAGGCACCAGTTAAAATAATTTCAAACGTCAAATTGTTGACAACTTCGGTATTTATTCTTAAAATTCATAACGAGAAATATTTATCGCTGTGCGTTGAAAAAATGATGCCGAAAGGTAGGGCTTAGTAACACCGATTTAAGTCGCATCAATAATTCAACTAATAATTCTAATCGCCTTAATCCTAACCGGCCCAGCCTTCTCTGTCAAGATTGCGATAATGTATAGCTTCTGCGAGGTGTTCGATTTTGATGTCATCACTTCCGGCCAGATCGGCAATGGTTCTCGCTACCTTCAGGATGCGGTCATAGGCACGTGCAGAGAGCTGTAGCTTTTCCATTGCGGTTTTAAGGAGGAGATTTCCTGCCTGGTTTAACTGGCAAACTTCGCGAAGCATGGCACCACTCATTTGGGCATTGGCATATACTTCAGGCAGGTTTTTGAAGCGTGCGGCCTGAATGTCACGGGCATTGACGATGCGGTCGCGAATCGTTGCGCTGGATTCACTTTTATATTCGGTATTGGAAAGATCATCATAACCAACAGGGGTGACTTCTACGTGGAGGTCAATGCGGTCAAGCAAGGGACCGGAAACCCTGGATAAGTATTTTTTTACGACGCCGGGTCCACAAACGCATTCTTTTTCAGGGTGGTTATAGTAGCCACAGGGACATGGGTTCATGGCAGCAATAAGCATAAAGCTGGCGGGGTAATCAACCGATACTTTTGCCCGGGAGATGGTTACCCTCCTTGCTTCCATAGGCTGGCGCATGACCTCTAACACGGCGCGTTTGAATTCGGGCAATTCATCTAGAAAGAGTACCCCATTGTGTGCCAGTGAAATTTCGCCGGGACTGGGATTGGAGCCTCCTCCAACAAGCGCTACATCGCTGGTGGTGTGGTGTGGTGAACGAAATGGCCGGGCCGTCACCAGTGAGGTATTTGGGCCGAGCAAGCCGGCAACTGAATGGATCTTGGTGGTTTCCAGGGCTTCCTGTATGGTAAGTGGTGGCAATATGGTTGGAAGCCGTTTAGCGAGCATGGTCTTACCTGCGCCAGGCGGCCCAATAAGGATGACATTATGTCCTCCGGCGGCGGCGATTTCCAGGGCGCGTTTAATGTTTTCCTGTCCGCGTACGTCGGTGAAGTCTATAGCGTAGCGATTTTGATCTTCTTCGAAGATGTCGCGGGTATTGTGCATTTCAGGTCGGAGTTGGATGGTGCCATTGAGAAAATCGACTACCTGCCTGATGTCCGTGACACCATATACTTCGAGATCGTTTACAATAGCGGCTTCGCGGGCATTTTGTTTGGGCAGGATGAAGCCCTTAAATTTTTCTTTTCTGGCCTGGATGGCGATGGGGAGGGCGCCTTTTATGGGTCTTAACTTGCCATCCAGGGAGAGTTCACCCATGATGACGTATTTATCAAGGGCAGCATTGAGAATGGTTCCTGTTGCTGCCAGGATACCTACCGCGATGGGGAGGTCATAAGCAGAGCCCTCCTTGCGAATATCGGCAGGAGCAAGGTTGACCACCATAAAAATACGCGGGAAGTCGAGCTTGGTGTTTTTGATGGCGCTTTCTATACGGGAAAAACCTTCACGCACCGCATTGTCGGGCAGGCCCACGAGTTGGTAATAGGGTTTTCCTTCAGGGGGCTTTCCACCTGTGTTGACTTCTACGGTGATGGTGGTGGCTTCCACACCGTGGACAGTACTGGCGTTCGTCTTGGATAGCATAGGCGTTGAAATTCAATACAAAATTAATGAAAATGGGAGATGACAGCAGATGAAACTTCTATTTTTTGATTTATTTAAGAGTCTTCTTGCCACACCTTTGAAGACTACTACCCTTAAAATTGAGATTTATACCCAAATAAGGGTATTTTAAGGATTAGCTTATACTGTAAGGGAACACCCATTACAACATACGTACATATAAAAAGTCTCAGACAATCAAGGGGCAATGGATTATATCAATGAGCATATATGGAAAGCTGGTATATCATCAAGGTAATTAGGGTTAATTCACATATTATGAAAAATCCTGATGGCATTATTTGTGCCATAAGCTAATTACCAAAATCAACCAAAACTCATGAACACACATTATGAAGGCCTCTATAAGGATAGCCGGTTTATCATAGCCATCTTTCTTTTCGGGGCATTACTCAGTTTTCTGTTAAGCTCCATTTAGGAGCTTAACAGTTTTTTTTTCATACCAATATAAATCCTACCCAGTCATCGTGCCATACTGTGAAGTTTAAAGTGGAGGAGGAGTGTTTGCTGGCATCTGCGTCTAAAATTCAATGAAAATGCCTGCAGGGGTGGAAACAAATTAAGTTAAAAGGAGTTACCTTTAACCCTCATTAAAGTGGAAGGGCAGCCGTGATTTCAATTTTCAGAAGAAATATTTTCATCAACAGCATCCTGTTACTGCCGTACATAGCCATACTCAGGTTAAAGTCGGTGGCCAGTGGATCGTTATATCCTGAACAGGAAATTGTGGGCACCCTCAATAAAATGGTGTTTTCCATTTTGAGTCCCTCTCCTTTTATACATGGGCTGCTGGCAATCTTTATACTTTTTTTTGATGCCCTTATCATCAACAGACTGGTCATTAAAAATCACCTCTTTCGGGAAAATAATCTGGTATCCGGTATGATCTTCGCTTTGCTGGCATCCATGCCGGTGAATTTGCTACAACTAAGTCCGGAGATAATGTGCACGCCTTTTCTCCTACTCGCCATGCAAGCCATTTTCAACAGCTATAACAATATTAAATCTGCAGATGATATCTTCCTGTCGGGCTTTTATACAGCGATTGCGGCTCTGTTTTATACACCGGCAACATTGCTGATTGTTTTCTGCTACCTTAGTTTTGTTATAATGCGATCATTTACAGCCACAGAGAAGATGCAACTTTTTTCAGGATGGCTAGTGCCATTATTTTTGATGGCCAGTGGGGAATATTATGCCCGAATTCCCATCACAAATATTTTCGTTGACTATGGTCGCAGCCTTGGTCTTGGGCCGATATTTACTACATCCTATTCGCTCTCATCCCTTCTGATTCTCCTATTTATTGGCATGCTAACCTTCATCGTGTTGATCAATTTTACGGGATACATGGCTAAAAAGGTAATAGCGGCCCAAAAGAGAATCAGCATTTTGTTTTGGTATATGTTATTCATTGCCATAATGGTTGTCACCGGTCTAAAGGTTGACTTGAATATTCTGGTGCTTTATGCCATTCCGGTGGGCATTTTCCTGACCTTTACACTTCTGGATATGAAAAATAAGATATTGCCAGAGTTAATTCATCTTTTCCTGATACTCTTGCTGGTGATTAATCATTTGGAATTAATAAAAATCAATTAAATAAAGCAGGCAAAGCTACACCACATTACAGGGAATAGCAGACTTTAAAAATTAATTCACTACGGGTCTAGTAAGTGAATTAATCCAAAATCTCCGGGGAAAACGCGGGGGCAAGATTACACTATTTTTTTATGTAGTTGGCTTCGAAGAATGCGCGGTATTTGCTGTGACTCTTTTCCTGTACCATTTTGCGATAATTTCTTGTGGTAATGGGAAAAATTTCAAAAGCAGTCAATGCTGGAGGTATAAACAGGTCCCTGCTCTTCTGAACTCCTTCAAAGTATTTCATAGCCTTTGCGCTATTGTCAAAACTTCTTACAAGTATGAGTTGGGTTTTTTCCTCCTTGCTGAGCATTGTCTCTCCCAATTGTAAGTTTTCAATGCCATGGTACTGCTTGTTGTATTCAGACACGGCAATTTTTGAATTTTCAAGAACATCGGCTTCGGCACTCAAGATAACCACAGCCACATAATGTCGCGTGTCATTTTCAAGTTCATATATTTTATCTACTTCCTGAATATCAATCTGGTCAAAAGCAGTAGCGTCGCCAACAAGGAAACGAAGAATTTCCTTGGCTTTGGTTTCCTCCGGGGATTTGGGGTAACGTAATACTACCTCCTGCAATCCTTTAATATAAGCTTCTTTTCCTATGGTGGCTCCGAGACACATGGCATTGAGCAAAGTAAACTTGGCCATCAGTTTATTGTCTTTACCGTAAGCATCAATAGCGGTCTGGATGCGTGTGACCACTTTGGCATATTGACCTTTTTGGAAAAGCTCATAACTCTGGTCGTAATATAGATCCAGTTTTTTTGCATCGGCATTTAGGGCATCAAGGTATCGCGGATCACTTGCGATCTTAGTGTACTTGTCATCCGGATATTTACTCATAAGCAATGCCTTGTATTTATCGGCCATGGCAGTGTTGTTTAGGTCTGAATAGTCCATGAACAGGTAGTAATAAGCCTCGGCTTCATTTTCAGTACCAGGAAAATCTTTAATGAGTTTTTCCAGTGCATCTGCCGAAAGCTGATATTCCTGAATTTTGTCCCTATAGTCTTTACCCAATTCGAAAAGAGCCTTTTTAAGCTCATTTTTGTATTGTTCTTTTTGGAACGAGTTCAATGGCACGTCAGACATAATCCTTTTATACTCGGCATCGGAAATGTCTATGGATTCATTGATGTCACTTTTTTCTTCTACTACACCATCCGCTTCATTTTGGCTATAGGTCTTATTGGACCGTCTCCAGTTGTCTTCCGATTTACGGACACCCCACTTGCTTTTAAATGCATTTTTGCCTGATTCAAGAGTCGCAAGATTATAAGCAAAAAAATTACTAAAGCCGCTTCCATACCCCTTAGACGGTGTGGTAACGATGCCGGACTTTGCCTCGTTTTTCTCATTTTGTTTGCCCATTTTCTTTTCTGCTTCGAGTCTTTGTTTGGCGATCTTTCTTAATTCCTCCTCTGACAGTTCACCCATGGCCAGCAAGCTGTCCAGTCTTTCCACAGCCAATACATTTTTGGAAATCGAACTGAGGTTGTCGGCCATATTTTTTACATAAATGTATCGCTCATCAGTTTTTGGCAGACTCACCAGGGTCGAATCGAAATAAAGCTTGGATTTGTGATATATCTTTTCATCCAGATTAAGTTTGGCGAGGTTGAAGGTTGTTTCGGTTTTGAGCGATACATTGCCCTGGTTGTTGGCCGAACTGAGGGTAAAATATTCTTTGGCTTTCGTCTTATCTCGGTCATAGAGTGTTTCTCCCAAAGAGAAGTAAATCTGATCCTTAAATTCCCGGTATTTGTCTTCCTTCAGGAATTTTTCAAGCTGCCGAATGGTAGCATCAGGTCCATTTTCTCCCCTTGAGGATAAGGATGTTGCATAGGCCAGTTCGGACATAAACCTGAGTTTAAAATCTTTCGCCAGTTTTTTGGCTTTCAGGAAATATTCAGATGATTTTACAGGGTTTTTCTTTAGACGGTGGATTTGGCCTGCAATATAAGCATACCGGGCCTTGTCATTTTTTTCACCTTCTCCATCTATGGCCTGATCCAGATGAGACAATGCTTCGTCATATTCTCTTTGTTTGATGAAAAGATCAGCCAGGGCCGGAGCGATTTCTTTGACCACATCCTCATTTAAGCCCTGCAGTTTTTCGAGGTTTTTTAATAAAAATTCTGCATTTGAATACTGTTCAGTACGCACATAAGTTTTGGCCAGCCATATAAGGCCCTCATGGTAGGATGTTTTGTCTTGTTTATCCTCTTTTTTTACTGCTGTAGGATTTTCTATGGTTTCTTTGACCTCTGCTTTATCATCCTTCTTTTGGGCAGGATTTTTGATTTCAGGTTTGGAAGTTGTTTTATTTACAGCAGAGGTATCTGCTTTTACTTCTCTCTTGCTGCGAGGAGTTCTCTTGCCATCCTTTCTCTGCTTTTCCCTTTCTTTCTTTTCCTTCTCTCGTTGCTTTTTAAGGTCTTTTTTGGCTTCTTCTTTGTTTTCGCGTTCTTCTTCTTTCTTTTTGGCAACTTCTTCCTGCGCCTCCTCCCTCAGCTTCTTTTCTTCCTCTCTTTTTTCATTGAGATCTTCCTTTTTTTTCTTGGCGCTCACTTTCTTTTTTTGAAAATTGCGACCGTAGGGATTAGAGGGGTTGAAGTCCTCTTCAAAGTATTCCAAAGTTTCCAGCGCGCTTTCGAAGTCTTGTTTGAGGTATTGAGACTTCGCCATCAGGACGTAACAGTTGTCTACCCAATCCCCGGGTTCGTGGATAGCGGCAACCTTGGTGAGCTTTTCAATTGCTTTGTCCAGGTCGGCATTGACAATTTTCGGGTCGGGTACAGACAGGTAATCGTAAACTTCAATGATTTTAGAATAGTTGTCATTGTTCTTTTCCCTCAGTGTAGTAAGACTGGCTACGTACAGTTCATTTGCATTAAAGTAACCGTTATACTCTGAGGTGGTATTGTGATAAAACTTGCTGACCTTGGATACGTCGTTTTTTCTTTTTCGGGACACGCAGCCTGAATTGAAAAAGAGGGCCAATATCAATAGAGAGGACAAAAGCCCTAAAAAGCGATTACTCTTCATTTAGTAATTATTAACAGTACTATTAGTATAATATAACTAATTTTGTGCAAAATTATTTTATTTTTTTGAAAATCTATGTCAATGTCCGCGGAGGAGGGAACGAAAAGATCACTGATTGAGCGGCTGCAGGACAATTACAGGCTGGTAATCCTTGACGATGACGATCTTAGGGAAGTAACTTCATTCAGCTTCTCACTTCTAATATTTTATATAATTATCAGTTCAGTCATTGTTTTACTTACCCTGATGGTTGTTTCTTTCATCGTTTTTACCCCGGTAAAGCGATGGATTCCCGGTTATGGTGACATAAAGGACAATTCGGCGTTTGTAGAACTTACCAAACGCATAGATGAGCTCGAAAAACAGGTCCAGGCACACGACACCTATACCCTGGGCTTAAAAAATATGCTTAAGTCCATTGAAAATACAGAGCCTCAACCATCACAAAAGTCACCCGAGTCTCTTAAAAACCAGGACGTTATTGAATCGATGAAAACAAGAGAGCTCGACCACCTGGTCTTTGCTACACCGGTTTCGGGCAGCATCAGCGGTGAATACGACCCCTCCAAAGAACACTTTGGAATTGACATTATAGCCCCCAAAGGCACTGCGGTGAAATCCATCATGGAAGGCATTGTACTCAGTGCGGAGTGGTCCACCGAATCGGGCAATGCTGTGGTGATTCAGCATCCACGAAATATCATTTCCCTGTACAAACACAATTCAGCCATCCTGGTAAAAACGGGCCAAAAGGTTCAAACGGGTCAGGCAATTGCCATCATAGGCAATACGGGAGAATTGTCGACAGGTCCTCACCTTCATCTGGAAGTTTGGTACGACGGGCAACCGGTGAATCCCAAAAACTATATTTCCTTAAATTAATAAAAGCATTTAAGTCAACACATGAGCAATCTTAAATCGATCACAGATGAACATGGCCGGCAGTTAAGCCCGGTTTTGGACAAAAACACTAAGAATTTTCTCATTGACATAGATGGCACCATCTGTGACGATGTGCCCAATGAAGAACCGGAAAGAATGGTGACTTGTGCGGCATATCCCGATGCCCTGGAAATCATCAATAAATGGTATGACGAAGGCCACATCATCACATTTTTCACATCCCGGACAGAAGTGCACAGAGAAATTACCGAAACCTGGTTGAAGGTAAATGGCTTTAAATATCACGGGTTATTGGTAGGTAAACCCAGGGGAGGCAATTACCACTGGATTGATAACCATGTGGTGAAGGCCACCCACTTTGAAGGAAAATTTACCGATCTGGTTAAAAAAATGGCAGAAATTGAAGTTTTCGAACCTTAATATCTGTAAGCTCCTTCAAGGTTGATTTTTGAAACAAAACCAGATGACCTGATCTTTTGGTTTTTTAAGATCATACTGCCTTTCAGGCAGATTTCTTCTGCCAGGTGAGAGTTGTCACAAACACAAAACATGGACGGTCCGGCACCGCTGATGGAAAAACCCAGTCCCCCTGTTTTTAGGGCCATATCCTTAATTTCATAAAAGCACGGTATGAGGTCGGCGCGCTGTGGCTCGATGAGCACATCTTGCAGTGACCGGGATAATAGTCCATAATCAGATGTATATAAAGCTGCTATAAAGGCAGCCAGGTTTCCAGATTGTTTGATGACCGTAGCCATGTCGGCCATCGGAGAAAGCACATTGCGTGAATCTCTGGTGAGCAACGTGATCTGTGGATAAATTATGGCTATATACAAGCCCTGGGGAACGTGAATTTTTTTAAAGTCGAGCGTTTGATTATCCCGGATAAGTACAATGCCACCAAGCATGGATGGAGCAACATTGTCAGCGTGGTATGCCCCATCGGCTATCTCTTCTCCTTCTACGGCAAATCTGAGGATTTCAGATTTTGAAAGGCCGGTCTTTAAAAATTCATTGACTGCAAAAACACCTCCAACCGCACTTGCTGCTGAGGAGCCGAGACCACTTCCAAATGGCATTTTTTTATGGATCTCCATTTCAAGCGGCCGGTCTGTTTCACCGAGGTGTTTTAACAATTGTTGGGCAGCATATCCGGCAGTGTTTTTTTGTACATCGAGGGGTAACTTGTTTTTGGCTCCGGTAATTTGGGTGATGACCAGACCCGGGCTTTTTCCCTCTCTCACCAGGATGTCGTCACCGGGCTTTTCCAGGGCAAGACCCAGGATGTCAAAACCTACCGCCAGATTGGCGACCGAGGCAGGGGCAAAAACTTTGATGGAACCAGACATGGAAGTGTTTGTATGAAGCCGCAAAAGTAGGATTAAGGAATGAAATCAGCGAAGATTTCCAGGGCTTTGTTTTCGGCAGACCTCATTTTTGCTTCTGCCTCTTCATCCTTGTCCGTGAATCCGATAAGGTGAAGCAGTCCATGGGCCATGACCCGAAGCATTTCTGATTTTTCATCCGCTGCACTAAATTCGGCAGCATTTTCCTTCACGCGATCTACACTGATAAATATATCGCCTTCCACCACCTTGCCTTGTTTAAAGGGAAAAGTGATGATGTCTGTATAATAATTGTGATCGAGATAAGTCTGGTTGATTTCAAGCAGGTACTCATCCGAACAAAAGATGTAATTCAGTGATGAAATAGTGGCACCGTAATGGGATGCCGTTTTTTCGAGCCAGTTAGGGATGGTAGCCTGTTCTATATAGTCGGGTATGTCCACATCTTCTGCATGGAATTCAATCTCGGCTGTCATGGGTCGATACAGAAGAAAATTTCTACGGTACTGCCGTTGTTTTTGTAGGCCACCTTGTCTGCAAGGGCTGTCATGATGTACACACCACGACCGCCGCAGCAGGCTAGTTTTTCTGGAGATGTGGGATCGGGAATGGCTGCCGGGTCAAAGCCGTTTCCTTCATCGATGATGCTAAAATAAATGCCTTTGGCATTGCTTTTACAGTTCACCCTTACCGCTTTTGATTCATCAGATTTATTGCCATGAATGATGGCATTGTTTACAGCCTCCGTAAGGCTGATAAGTATATCCGGATATTTGGAGGCGCACAATTTATTCTCTTCAATGATGCCATTGAGGTAGTCCTCTAAAGCAGCAATGCTGTTGGGAGAGGATGAGAGTTTAATTGTTTTTTTGGTCATTACGCTATTGTCGTTTGAGCGCTTTATAATATTCATCCACCAGTTGTTTATAATGAGCTTTAAGCGAAGGAGAAACGGTCTTATACATTTCAGCTTCTGCTTGTCTTTTTTTCAAATATTCCTGTAAAGAAGGAGGTAAAGGCCTTACTTTGTCTTCACCGGTTTCACCTTTTCTTTTTTCGTCCAGTTCTCTCTGCCTATCTGCCTTTTCCGCTTCCAGCAATCGCGTCAATATGTCTTTTTGTCTGGTCAGTGATTCAGCGTTTAAGCGCTTGTTGACCAATTCCGTTTCAACCTTGTCCATTTGGTTGATGATGTCCTGCAGGCCACCGCTGCCTTTACCCTGTTCCTGTTTTTCTCGCTGGAGGTCCTGGAGTGCTTTTCTGAGCGCAGCCTGACGGGCAGCAGCTTCAGCGAAATCCTTTGCGGTACCCTCTTTGCCGTTTTTCATTTTATCACCCATCTTCTTGAGGTCTTCATTGAGCCCCTGTTGTCCTTCGGTTATTTTGTCCATTGGCATTTTGCCGGATTTTCCACCCCCTTTTCCTCCCGGTTTATCGCACATCTGGCTGCCAGGCATAGAGCCGCTCATCTGCTGCTGCATGTTTTTCATGGATTCACTTAGCATAAGTGCCAGGTCATTAAGGTTAGTCATTGTCCTTCGCTGATTGTCTATGGCTCTGTTGGATTGGCGTTCCTCCATTTGCTCAATGCTGTGGCCAATGTTGTATTTGATCTCTGTTACCTTTTCCGTCACAAAACTTTCGATCTTGTCTACCCGCATACTAAGCGCAGTGAGACTGTCTTCAATGACAGAAAAATCACCTTTGATTTTAAATTGTTGTTTTACCAAATCCACGTATCGCGGTGTTGTTGTTGGGGTGTTGGACACATCTTTGGAAAGACTTTCCTGGTCATAAGATACCGTAACCAGGTTTTCCAGCAACTGTCTTATGGTTTTTATGTCCTCTGAATTTTGTTCCATTTCCCCTCCGTCCATACTTGCCTGCAAATCCTCTGCCATTTTTTTCATTTTCTTCGAAGCGTCCTTTTGTTTTTTGGATGCTTTCTTTGAATCACCGGATTTGCTGTCCATCTCTTTCTTGCTGTCTTCCATGTCTTTCTGGATATCATCCATCTTTTCCTTGTTGTCGTCGCCCAGATCCTTCGGGGGGGAAAGTTCTTTATTTTTTTTCTCCAGTTCGTCCATCTTTTTCTCCAGTTCGTCCATCTTTTTATTGAGGGCCTCCTGGTCTTTTTTTAATTCTTCCTTAGGATCTTTTTCTGCCTCGGTTTTTTTGGCCAGCTCTTCCTGTTTTTCAGCCAGCTTTTCGAGTTCTGAGATTTGCTCTTTAACTTCTTTCTCCATTTCCAACTGCTTATATAGTTCAAGCAGCCTCTTCATATCCTTGCTGGTGTTTTCGTTGTTCATTTCAAACTGATTCATCATCTGCATGGCGTCTTCTTTCTCCAGCTCCTGAATCAGCTCCTGAATTTTATCCATTAGTTCTTGCTGCTCTGGATTGATGGCTTCTTTCATAAGCTCTTCCATTCGTTTCTGCTTTTCAAGCACTTCTTCATCAGGCTTTTGAAACTCTTCCTGATTTTTAAGGTTTTCATCCAGCTTTTTCTTGCTTTCTTCGAGCCTTTTTTGAATTTCCTTCTGTTCCTCTATGAGTTTTTCCATTTCCTTTTTGCTTTGCCAGTCAAGTTGTTTTTCCTGTAAAAGCTTTTCTTTCATCTTTCGGAAATTTTCCTGCATTTTTTCAAGGTCTTTCAGGGACTGGAGCAGATTGTCTTTGATCTGTTCTTCGTTCTCATTCTCTTTTTCTTTAAACTCTTCAAAGGTCGGCTTCCTAAAGCTCATCACTCCGGTTTTTGCTACCTTGCTGCCGTTGATGGCGTCGTTGTCTGAAACCTGAAAATAATAGGTCATATTGTCACCCGGTAGCAGCCCAATTTTTTTGAGGTCCAAATCATAGTCGAATGACACTTCTTTTCCGGATGCCACATTTATTTTCAACATTTGTTCTGGCTGAACACCACCTTTTTCCCTGGTAAGGGTGTAGTGAAAGGTGAGGTTGTTTATACCGTAATCATCTGAAGCCGTGCCCGCAAAAAACAGAAGATTGTTGTTGGTACTGTCTATAAATTCCTCTGCAGCGATGGAGGGATATTGGTCCTTCACAACACTGATGACATAATTTACAGAATCGGGTGACGGCAGCCTTTTGTTTGAAAACAAAACCTGGTAATTGTAATCTTTGCGCAGGTTTTTTCTGTATTGAAACAGGTTTTCATTTTTTCTTTCGGCAGGCACAGGAGTTTCTTTGTCAAAACGCATCGCGAGGTTATCCGTATTTCCCGTGTTGAATGACCAGACGGCCAATGTGCCCTCAGGAACCATAATGTCTCCCAGGTTGTCTAGTGTTTCTCTGGTTTTACCGGTATAGGGTGGGTAAATCAGCGAGATGGAAAAGTCCGTAAGATTTGGTTTGGCAAAGACCTTGAGGGTATGGGCTTGTCCAAAAACCGAACCTGAAACTATCCGGAAATTCTGGTCCTTTTGCACATTTCTGAAGAGAAAACTAAATTCGGAATTTGATTTTTTTTCTGCCTTATACTGAAAGCCATCGATTTCTACAAAGACTTCATTGGGCAGGACGCTGCCTTCTACCAAAATTGGAAGTGAAAAATCTTCAAACTGAGGCACCTCCAGTGATTCTGAATCCAGTTTAAAGCTAAATGGTGCAGCTTTGGAAAACTCCTGCCCATTATTAACAATACGATAGGTGCTGTCTTTGATGACGGAAGGTGCAGCAAACAGCAAAAAGATAAGTAAGAAAAATGGTGGCAGGGCGTAACGGAGATATTTTTTATTGCTTCGCAAGTCGATGGCAGCTTTAAAAGGGACAAGTCTTATGGCTTCAGTCTTTTGGTCGATGCCGGCAAAAAGTAAGTCTTTATTTTCGGCAAAATCTGACTGTTTTTTCAGGTTAAGGATGTTGAGTAATTTATCTTTGACATCACTAAAGTGGTTCCCTATGATTTTTGCGGCTTCTTCGTGGCTGATGGTTTTACCCAAATTGAAGTAATGAAACAGGGGTGACAATACCCAGTAACCAAATGTGGCAACAGACATAGCGATAAAGCCAAAAAAGAGGATCTTGCGACCTGTTGTACCAAAGTATAAATAATATTCCAGCACATTAAATGAGAGGAACAGCAACAATACTACTGCTGAACAATATAAAGCTCCCCTGATTAATTGATTGAGATAAAACTTCCTGATAAATTGATCCAATTTTTCAATCAGCAAGCCGTAATTTTGATTTAATCCCATAAAAATTTTCTGTTCCACCCTGTTACAACACATAACAGGTTTAATTAATTCCAGTATAACAATCAAATTCGGTTTCAGTTATGTTAAATAAAAACACACCCGGGTAACATACTAATACATGCTTAACCGAATTTTGGCCCAAAGGTATTTGTTTTTGTAAGTCCTGTCAATAGTCATCCCAATTAATTGACATAAATAATTAATTATCAAATATATATGCTTATTGAAAAATAGTGATATATTGTTTATCTTTGCCATTTTTACTAAATTACACTTACTTTAATGAAAAAGTCAATTCCGTGGCTTTTATTGTTTGCTGTCTGGCATTTGCAAGCCCAGCACAGCCTGAGGGTTTTGCCTTACCCGGTAAATACGGAATATTTCAATGAAATCTGTCCCATACTCAGCCAGGACGAAAAACAATTATTTTATACTCGTACTGGCAGTCCGCTTTTTAATAAGACACTAATTATGAACGGAAAGGACGTTTTCACCAGTATGGATGAGGATAGGTATTACGAGACCCTTGCAGCAGTTTACAGCCAGATAGCCGGTAAAACGATCAATAATCCCATTCATTCTACATTCAATCAGGATGTGCATGTTGCGGGTATGAGCGGGGATACCATTGTATATGTAACACACCCGGGCTATCCACTCAATAATGCTTTACCCAACAGCATTTGTGCCCTTTTTGGAAATGGATACGAGTACATTGTCATAAACCAGTTTGAAGAAGCCGGGGGTATGAGGGAAGGATTTTCAAAGGTGCGTATAGACAGTCACCTGGAGAGCAGTTTTCCGGATGCCATTGTCATTGATGGCTTTGACAAAAGGGCACAGGAGGTTAACCTCACCGTCTCCTCAGACATGGGTTATATTTTTATTGCCATGACCAGGGCCAAAACAAGAGACAAGGATATTTTTATGGCTAAAAGAATAGAAGAAAATCACTATTGTTTGCCGATTGACTTGTCAACCATCAATACGGCTTTCCATGAAATGACGCCCTATTTATCAAAAGATCAAAGCCGGCTCTATTTTGCATCCGACAGGCCAGGAGGATATGGTGGCCTGGACGTTTATTACGCTGAAAGGCTGGATGACTCCTATGAAAAATGGTCCATGCCGGTAAAGCTGCAACCGCCTCTCAATTCAGAACACAACGAATCTCATCCGTTTGTTTTGGCTGACAATAACCATATATATTTCACGTCAGACAGGGCGGGAAACAGCGATATTTATTCAGCCAGATTGCTGCGTTCTAAAAAAATCAAAAAAATCAAAATAAATATCAGGACGGTTAATGAAGATGGGCGCAAATTTCCTGCAGAAATCAAATGGGGCAACCCCTATTCCGAAAACGAAATGGAATGGAAAGGTTATTTCCGGTCAAGAGATGGCAGCCACACTGTATATGTTGAAGAAAATCAACCCATAGCCTTTATGGCCGAAAACAGGGGTTTAATGACGGGTATCAGGGTCATTGACCCACAGGAGTTGTTTGAGCAGGATGTGGAGGAAGTTACGCTAAACCTCACCTTAAGACCTATAAAAGAAGAGAAGTATGCCGAGATGAAGTCTGTGGTTGAAGAAGAAATGATTTTACCATTCGATTTAAAGGAGGGTTCAGTCACGGTGCTCAACCACATATATTTTGAGAGATCAACGGCGGTGGTTTTGAAAGAATCATTGGTCAACATTAAAAAACTGGCGGAAGTCCTCCAAAGGCACCCTAATCTGGTGATTAGTATTGATGGCCATACGGACAATGTGGGAGATAAAAATGATCTGTTTAGTTTGTCTGAGGATCGTGCGCGATCCATCAAAAAGCTATTGGTTGCAGAAGGGGTTCCATCAGATCTGATCCTTACCAAAGGATATGGAGATACCCGGCCACTCACCGATAATTCGACGGAAGAAAAAAGACAACAAAACAGGAGAGTTGAAATTACGATTATAAAAAATCAGTAATAAGCAGGATATGCTGCCAACATAGCAGAAGCGCCGAGCAAATATCCCAAATATACCTGTTTGGGAGTGTGTGCATCCAGTAAAAGCCGGGACGTACCTACGATACCTCCCAGGATGAGGATGCAGAGCAATATCAGGTCCGTACTAACAATTAATGTTTTTCCAGGCAGTGTAAGTATGACGTCATCAAATGCGTATTTAAAACGAATGATGGCCAGCCCAAGTAATAAAGAACCAAAACCTACGGTATGCAAACTCACTTTAAAAAACAACGTGAAAAAAAAACATATAAAAAGGGAAAGGGTGGCACCCAGCATAAAATAAGTAATGTATTCAGGTACCAGTGAATTTCTTTTAAAATTGAGGAAAACCCAAATATAAAACAGGCTGGTAACAATGAGGGGTCCCACCCTTTCTTTTTTATCCCGCATCTGAATGCTGTCGATGAGTTTTAAACCCTTCATCATAAAGATGGCGATACCCGGGAAAAGGATGGTAGAAGTCAACAAAGAAATAATGATAAGTTGCGACCCATTATTTTCGGAAAAGTCCATAAAAACCGGATTCATCCAGTAAATCAGCCAGATAAAATAAGCTGAAATGAATAGGGGATGAAAGAGGTAAGACAACAATACCGAAAACGGTTTCATCTTATAGTCAATTAAGATCCAAGTAAAGTTATAGCTGCCTGATCGAGCAGCTCCCTGCTTTGCGAAGTGTTTGGTGTTTGTGCATAGATTCGCAGAACAGGTTCTGTACCGCTGGCGCGCACCATAATCCATTCGTCATCGGACACATAAAACTTGTAACCGTCTATGGTTTCTGTTCTGGAAACCGGACGGCTACCGATATGGGTGACCTCTCCATTGGCACATTTTGCCATGGCGGCATTCTTGAGCGCATTGGTGATGTGGTGGTCATCTCTCTCAAATGAAAAACTGCCAACTTTCTGGTATACCTCCTGGATGAGGGTCTTAATGGACTTGCCTGTAACGGCCATAAACTCCATAATCAATAAGCCCATCCATACGCCATCCCTTTCGGGGATATGGCCCTTGACAGCAAGTCCGCCGGATTCTTCTCCCCCCACCAGTACATCTTCCTGGGTCATAATTTCTGCGATGTATTTAAAACCTATTTTAGTGACCTCACAAGTAAGTCCGTATTGTTCAGCCAGCTTTTTCATTTTATCTGTAACAGAAAAAGTAATGACTACCTTACCGGTCATTTTTTTGTATTCATACATGTAATATAGCAACAACAACAGGATGTGATGGGAATCTACAAAATTGCCGTCTTCATCAAACAGACCAATTCTGTCGGCATCCCCATCATTGGCAAGGCCCAGGTTGTAATCATTGGCAGCTATGACACCGGAAAGTTCTTTGAGATTTTTTTCGATGGGTTCAGGAGCCTGTCCTAAGAATGAAGGGTTGAAATCACAATGCATCAGCAACGCTTCCGGGAAAAGCCTGCGAATAATGTTTTGCCCTGCACCATACATGCCGTCATAAGCCAGTTTAAGGCCGGAAGCTTTTATGCGATCAAGGTCGAAATTTTTCCTGACATGCTCGTAATACATTTGCTCCAGATCAAGGTAGTCTATCAGGCCACGTTCTCTCAATTCTTTGACTGATGGTAGATTGTGGAGGCTGGTTTCCGGAATGAGAGATTCTACCTCTTCAATGTCAGACGGAGTGGTAGGACCACCAAATGAAGATTTGAGTTTGAAGCCATTGTAGGATGGTGGATTATGTGATGCAGTAATTACTACGCCGAGGTCGCTGCCTGTTTCTACCACACCCAAAGATACCATGGGTGTAGAGACAAAATCAGGAGATAAATAAACTTTTAGTCCAAAATTTCCAAATACGGTAGCAGCAATTTCTGCAAACATTTTTCCACCAAAGCGGCAATCGTATCCTATGACCACTTTGGTCATTTTTTTCTTTAACATCCACTTCGCGGTGGCCTCAGTGATACGCTCTACATTGGCAACGGTATAATCCTGAGCGATAATCGCTCTCCATCCATCGGTTCCAAACTTGATTACAGACATAATTCTATTTTTGTACCACAAATTTAATCAAATTATTCTACCAAAACGGGGTGAATGTGAAAAGAAAACGAACCCCTAATGACAAATTAAATCATCGGTTAATTAAATTCTTTGATCATATTCTTTTAGATTTTAACGACATTTTACCAGCTGAAAAGTCAAAGTTTCAATAATATGTGCGACCTTAGTGCTGGTTTTGAATTACAACGGCCAGGACATGAATTTATTTTATGAGTTGCTGGATGCACTGGACCTTAAGCGCCTTTCAGAAAACCGGTTTGAAGGGAGAAATGTCAACATTGGCAGTCCAAATATTTACGGAGGACATGTATTGTCACAAGCCGCAAGAGCTGCCATTTTGTGTGAGATTGATGGAAAAAAAATCCATTCCCTTCACGGTTATTTTTTGCACCCTGGCAACAACGACCTGCCCATTTTATATGAAGTTGAACAGATAAAACGAGGCAGGAGTTTTGACGTCATGCGCGTAGTGGCTTCACAAAAAGAAAAAACTATTTTCATCATGTCGGCCTCCTTTCACCTTGGGGAAGAAGGTATTCGTCATCAATATCCAATGCCCAATGCCGTTTCGCCGGACCAACTGCAGCCTTATTCTAAAATTTTTAAGGATTTTGCCGATAAGTTTGGCATCCAGGCGCGTGGTATATTATCGGCAGAAGGGCCATTTATTTTTCATCCGCTGGAATACTATGACCCTTTTAATCCAGGCATAAGACCACCAAAGCAACACCTGTGGTTTAAGATCAATGGTGATTTGCCGGCTGACCGGCCTTATCATGCCGAATTGTTGGCGTATATTTCAGACTTCAATTTGCTGATTACCGCTCTGCTGCCCCATAACCTATCTTTTTTTACCACACCCATGAAGATTGCCAGCCTGGATCATGCCATGTGGTTTCATAGCGATTTTGACATCAGGGGTTGGATGTTATACGAAGTAGAAAGTCCTGCTGCTGCCAATGGCCGGGCATTTTGTACAGGCAAAATATTTACTGCACAGGGCAATCTCATAGCTTCTGTTACGCAGGAAGGATTGATCAGAAAGATGTAAATTAAAGCAGTATCCTATTTTTTAGATACCCTATATATACAATTGGCAAAATCATCCGATATGAGCAAAGAACCGTCACTATATAGCTCAAGGTCTACGGGCCTGCCCCAAACATCTGATTTATCCGCACTCAGCCATCCCGTTATGAATGGATTTACAGAAGATATTTTACCATCTTTGTCAGCATCTACTAATAAAACATCATAGCCAATTTTTTCAGTACGGTTCCATGAGCCGTGGCGGGCGATGTAAAACTTATTGTTGAAAGATTCAGGAAAGGCAGTATTTCGGTAGTACTGGATGCCAAGGGGTGCGGTATGTGGGCCCAGCTTTGCCACAGGCTTTGTGTAATTTTTACAGTCCCTGCCCTTGCCAAATTCAGGATCCAGCAAGTCTCCCTGATGACAATACGGGAAACCGAAAAACAAATGATCCTTTGGTGCATGGTTCAACTCACAATTTGGGATATCATCTCCCATCATATCTCTGCCATTGTCGGTAAACCAAAGTTGACCGTTATCGGGATGCCATGTGAAACCCACCGTATTTCTGATGCCTCTCTGGACGATTTCAAGGTGGTTGCCATCTACATCCATTCGGGTGATTGAAGCATAAATACTGTCCTTTGATTCACAAATGTTACAGGGCGCACCTACAGGCACATACAATTTGCCATCGGGACCAAATGCAATGTATTTCCAGCCGTGATGCTCTTCAGTAGGAAATTTGTCGTAAACGATTAGCGGTTTTCCAGGATTGTCGAGGTGGGACTCAATATCTTCAAATTTGAGGATTCGACTTACTTCAGCGACATATAGGTCACCGTCTTTAAAAGCTACACCGTTGGGCATTTTGCCTCCAGAATAGATGATGTATTTTTTTTCAGCATAAAAGTCACCATCCTCATCCCTCAAAGCATAAACTTTACCAGAACTCCTGGTGCCCACAAAAAGCGTATTTCCCGGGCTTAAACACATGGACCGGGCATTTTCGATGTCCGATGCAAAGATGTCAATCCTGAATCCTTCCGGCAAAGAAAGTTTTTCAAGTGGAAGTGTGGTTTTGTTATCCAAAGGGTTTTTTACCGGTGGGTTAATGCCAAATTGAATTTTAGCCCAATAAGCAAGCCCTCCAAGGACCATCGCACCCATCAACATCCAAACAAATTTCTTCAAAGTAGTTTATTTTGAAATGCAAGATACTACATTGTATAAAAGAGAGTACTTTATGAATTATTAATATTTTAATTTACTGACAATGAAAATGTAATTAAATATTACACGATGAACAAATACAAATATTAATTTCATAGGAGGCATGCAAAAAAAGAGGGTGAAAAATCCACCCTCCGTCTATTAAAATTGAGTAATGCTTTGCTGTGAATCAATAGTCTCCAAACTCTTCCTGATAATATTTGATCATAGAGTTAATGTCTTTGTCCACTTCCAGCTCAGGCGCAAGTTGAAAGATGAGGCGGTACATACTGAAATCCTCTTCCAGGGCTTCGGTAAGGATTTCGAGGCCTTCTTTTTTTCTTTTCATAAAAAATAAAGTGATGGCCCTGCAATAAAGCAGGTCTGCTCCGAAGGTATGCTCATCTGCCTCATCCAAAATCTGGATGGCTTCCTGGTAAAGTCCAAGCCGCAGTACAAAACAAACATATTCTCTCCAGTACAGACTGTCTTCTACGCAGACTTTGGTTGCCTTATGAAAATTGATGGTGGCTTTGTTATAGTCCTCAACCTGGACATAGGCCTTGGCAATGGCCAGGAAAAACTCTTCTCTGCTGTCGTCAATGTCTATGGCTTTGAGGTAGGCATTTATGGCACTGTACCAACTGTCTGACTTTGCATAACTTTCTCCAAGTAAGAAATAGATTTCTTCATTGTGTGCTTCCATGCGCAGGGCCTTAAGCAATGTCATTTTTGCCTCGGCAATTTTATCCAACTGCAGGTAACACGATGCAATGTTGACCATGAGGTCACATTCAGGACCAAAACGGTTGTTGGCATCGATATAGATTTCGAGAGCCTTTTTTATCTTACCTTCCTGAATGCAAATTTCTGCGCACTCAAGGTAGCCTTGTTCGAAAGTTGGATTGATGATGAAAGAATATTCAAGTGACTCGATGGCTTTGTCGTATTCCCAATTGAAAGAATAAGACAAACCCAGGTTATACCATGCCAGGTGGTTATAAGGATTGTCATCGATTAATTCTTTATGGAAGGCGATGCTGCTTTCATATTCTCTGGAAAGATCAACTGCCACCCAAAATCGCTCCAGCGCTTCTGTATTGTTTGAATCAATTTTAAGAGCATTTTTTAAACTACTGAACATAGCCTTGTAGTCCTTCGTCGCTTCGAAAAGATAACTTTCAGCCACATAATAGTCAAGCATATCTCCTTCAAGTGCAAAAGACTTCAGTTCTTTTAAAATGGCTTTGGCTTCATTGGTATTTTTTCTGGAGCAGTGTGCTTTGATGCGAAGAAGCAGAATATCTCTTTCATATGGAGAGATAGTTTCCGCGGAATTGAGTTGGTCCAGGCACTTATCAATTTTATTGTCCAGATAAAACAACTTAGCTTTAATGAGATAAAAGTCCGAGCGGTAAGGAAATTGTTCAAGCGCCACATCAACTACTTCCATGGCCTTTTCAATCTGAAATTCACTCTCATAATATTCTATGAGCTGGTATATGGTCTTTTCGTCAACGTAGTCAATGTTGCCCTGTTCAAATTTGGTTTCAAAATCTGAAACCAGGTTAATAAGTTGTAGGTCTCGTTTTATTTTGTGTTCCATAAAGTCTGTTCTACTATCTAAGGATTATAAGTTCTGCACGAAGATAGATAATTATTCTGCACACCTTAAAACTTAAATTCTCTTTTTTTTCCACATTGTGTAAGGATTACACTTTTTTATAATTTCACACAAAGGATTGATAATCAATTTTATAATTTTAATTAACATATATATCAAACAATTTAAAAATTTATAAATCACCCTATAATGTATGGTACAAAAGTTAAACATGACAAGACATTTTTGTGTGTAAAAAAACCTTCGAAACGCCTCATTCTACGGGCGCTTACAGGCAAGATCAGGTAATTTTTTTTCATAAGAAGTAATCAATTGTGTTATTCTTGTGTTATTCAAACCGAAGCAGCGGATAAATGAACAAGAAATGGATCAGTGGGAAGTAGATTTTAAATGGCTTGAACTGCGACATAAAATTGCCGCGAGTATGGGTAGAACTGACCTGCCGGATTTACAGTCTATTCTGTTTTTGATAGGCTTGCAGGAACTTGGATGGTGGGAAGACAAAAAATTCTCAAAGGAGGAAAAACAGGATCTTATGCATGTGGCAGTGTGCACGTTGCTTGAAGAAGATGGATACTATGAATTTGTGGGCCGGGATCACGATGGCTGGCCCCACTGGAGGATGGTCAAACCATTTGAATACAAGGGCATCGAGGTACAGGAAAGTATATTAATAATGAAAGTTTTAAGATATTTTGAATCCGTTTACGGATGATGGGTAACCCACATTGTCAACTTTCAGGTATATTTGGTGCGAGGGGTCAATAATTTTTACCCGAATGGAAGGGGTATACGGATAAATTTATTATTTTTGCCGTCCCCTCATGAGACATATCCCTTCATCGGATAACATATTTAACAGGTTAGAATGAAATTTTTTAATTTATTTACTCAGGAATTGGCGGTGGATTTAGGTACAGCCAATACGCTGATTATTCAAAACGACAAGGTTGTAATTGATGAGCCCTCCATTGTGGCCATCAACCGCTTAACGAATGAAACCATAGCCGTAGGCAACCGGGCCATGCAAATGCATGAAAAAACCCACGATAATATTAAGACCATCAGACCTTTGAAAGATGGCGTAATTGCTGATTTTCAGGCTGCCGAAGCCCTTATCCAGGGTTTGATCAACATGATCGGAGAAAAAAGAAAGTTTTTCACCCACCTTAAAATGGTTATCTGTATTCCTTCGGGCATTACGGAAGTGGAGAAGAGGGCGGTTTTTGATTCTGCAGACCATGTGGATTCAAAGGAGACTTACCTTATTCATGAACCCATGGCTGCTGCACTGGGCATTGGTCTTGACGTGGAAGAACCCATAGGCAATATGATCATCGACATTGGGGGTGGTACTACAGAGATCGCGGTGATTGCACTTTCGGGTATTGTGACCGACCAGTCCATCAGGGTTGCCGGAGATGAGTTCACCAATGACATCATTGACTATATGAAACGCAAACACAACCTGTTGATCGGTGAAAGAACTGCGGAACAGATTAAAATAAATGTGGGTTCGGCCATCAGTGACCTCACCGATGCACCGCCCAAATATGCCGTAAACGGAAGAGATATGCTTACAGGCATTCCCAAACAGGTATTTACCACACATGGTGAAGTGGCAGAAGCATTGGATAAGTCTATTACCAAAATAGAAGAAGCGGTACTCAAGGCATTGGAAGATACCCCGCCTGAACTGGCCTCAGACATATTCAAGACGGGAATTTACCTCACAGGCGGAGGCGCTTTACTCAGGGGTCTGGCCAAGCGTATTTCAGGGAAGACCAAGCTGGCAGTTCATGTTGCTGAAGACCCACTAAGGGCTGTAGTCAAGGGTACGGGCATGGCCTTAAAAAATTCTCACCGATATTCGTTTCTCATTGACCGAAGGAGCATTTAAATGAGCAGACCGCTTGTTTTGTTCCTATTGTGGGCGACAATTCTTTTTGCCTGTAAAGAAAATTCTGTCAAAGAGGGTTCTGAGGTATCTGGGAAAACAAAAGCCGTTGATCAAAAGGAAAGTAAAACAAGCGCTAAAGAATTACCCAGGCATGAAAAGACAGATCATGCAGAGACAAAGTCGGACATACCCACAGCGGTAGATGAAAATTTTACTGAAATTACTACGGAGGACGATATTTTCCTCGACATTAAATACGCCACAAAAGACAACTTTACCAAGAAGATAATTTACCCCTGTGGTAAATGTTATTTGAGGCCAAGGGTAGCCAAACGCCTTCTTACTGCCAAAGAAGCGCTCCAAAAAGAATATGGCTATTCGCTAAAGATGTTTGACTGCTATCGACCAAGGCCTGCTCAGCAACGCCTTTGGGACGTAGTGCCTAATCCAGATTATGTTACTCCTCCAGCCAAAGGGTCAATGCACAATCGAGGACTTGCTGTAGACCTTACACTGGTAGATAAGAATGGAAAGGAATTGGATATGGGTACGCCATACGATTTTTTTGGGCCAAAGGCGCATACCGACAATATGGAATTGCCAGAAGAGGTATTGACCAACAGAAACCTGCTTAAAAATGCTTTACAGGCTCAGAGCTTTTCAGGGATTAGGACAGAATGGTGGCATTTTTCATACAACGAGGCTGCAGGTCTTTCGGATTGGGAATGGCCGTGTAATTAAACCAAAAATTATGGAGGCAATCGTTTTAACCATTGGAGATGAGATCCTGATAGGTCAGGTTGTAGATACCAATTCCGCCTGGATCGCCAAGACATTTAATGAAATTGGCATTGATGTAGTTGAAATGTGGTCTATCGGTGACGAAGCTCAAACCATTACCTCAGCAATTGACACCTGTTTTCAAAAGGCAAAACTGGTAGTAGTCACCGGGGGCCTTGGGCCTACCAAAGACGACATCACCAAGGCCGCCATAGCCAATTATTACGGCGTTGGCATGAAATATTCGGAGGATACTTTTTGCCACATCAAGTCTATTTTGGAAAAATTTGGAAGGCCGGTTTCTGAGTCGCACAAGGAGCAATGTTACATGCCAGAAAATGCTGAACTTTTGCCCAACAGCATGGGTACAGCGCCAGGCATGCTTTTTCAGGATTACAGGGGCACGCTGGTTTCCTTGCCTGGGGTACCTTTTGAGATGAAAGCCATAATCTCGGAGCACCTTTTACCCAGGCTGAAAAAACTACCCGTTGACCTTGAGATCAGACACAAAACCATCCTCACTGCAGGGGAAGGAGAATCGGTCATTGCGGAGCGAATTGAACCCCTGTTACAAGATTTACCTGCTTTCATCAAACTCGCTTATCTCCCATCCCTGGGCTCAGTGCGGCTAAGACTTACAGGCAAACACACAGACAGCGTGCGCCTTGAAAGTTTGATTGAAACGTATATTGCCCGCATAACTGAATGTCTGGGAGATCTGGTATATGGCTTTGATGAGCTAACCCTGGAAAAACACCTCTTACAACTTTTGAATGAAAAGTCACTTACCTTATCCACCGCCGAGAGCTGCACAGGGGGCTACCTGGCGCACCGTTTAACATCTGTGCCCGGCAGTTCAACTTATTTTACAGGCAGTGTGGTTTCTTATTGCAATGAAATGAAAACAAAGGTACTCTATGTAAGCCCTTCGACCCTGGAGCAATTTGGAGCCGTCAGTGAAGCAGTAGTAACGGAAATGGTAAAGGGTATTCTTACGCTCACAGGTTCAAACATTGGAGTGGCTATTTCCGGCATTGCAGGGCCAGATGGAGGCACTGCTGAAAAACCGGTAGGAACAATTTGGCTGGCCATTGGCAATGGTCAACATCTGGAAACCAGAATGCTGAAGGCCACAAAAGACAGGAATAAGAACATCGAATACGCAGCAAACATAGCCATGAACTTCATTCGCAAATTCGTGAAAAGATATTACTGATCTTAAACGTTAGAATATTTTCCCAAAGAATTTTTTCAACCAACCCTTTCTCTTCCACATCACATAACGGATGCTGAGTGCCGAATCCGCGGTCAATCGTCTGCCTGAAAATTCTTTCGTAAGAATATATTGGGGGACATAATCCAAAGAAAAATTTAGTCTGCCCAGGGTAAATTCTGTGCCCATGACCCCGGCAATGCCGTGCCCGGTGGTTGAGTAATTTTCTCTTTCATTGTCAACACCTACCAGCGATTTGCCAATATAGCCTCCGCCCACAAAAAAATTAAATCTCCGGGTTACCAGATTGTGGTGCTGTTTCAAGGTAGCACTCACAAATTTGTTTGAAGAAAACAGTCCATCACTGGCACTTAGCTCCAGGGTGGTGTGATTGGCAATCCTTTGAGCACCTACAAAACCAAAGTCCTCGCCAAACCTCATGCCAAGCACTGTATTGTAGCTTTGACCGCTGCAAAACTGAATGGTTGCCAGCATCATTAAAAGGGAAAGGCTATTTTTCAATGTGATTTTTTTCATTAGACGAAAAATGTCGTGATTTAGTATCTGTTTAAGATCATAAAAACCAGAAGCCTAAGATCTTCGCAACCTGAATATGGCTCAGTACTGCTATTGTATTTAGGGATACTTTATCAAAAACCTGCGGATACCAGATTAATTGGGCCAATATTTAGTCCCTTTTACGTTAGAAAGAGCCCCAAAAATTATTTTCTACGCTTTCTGGTCTTTTTTACGGGTTCCGGCTCTTCATCTCCTTCTTTTCCACCGAATACAAATTTACCGCCTACTCCGATGGTAAAAACATTGGCATCGAACTCATCTTCAAAGAGGAAGTTACCACCATTGAATCTATAGTAACCCAGGTCAATTCCAATTTTGTGTTTTGAGCCGAAAAGTAAGCCGGTATTACCTCCCAGGTAATTTGAACTGCTTCCCAGATTTCCCCCGGCAAACTGAAATATATATCTGGGTGAAAGATACCAGGAAAAATTCTCTTCAGGATGAATGCTGAAATACAAAGGGAACTGGATGTTCCACAAGCTGTAAAAAATGCCAAAAGTACCAACCTCCGTGCCAATGGCAAGTGCTGCTGGAGAAGTTTGGTCGCCAAACAACTGGTATTTTCCGTTGATACTGAAGTTAAGGTTCGTATTAAGACGTAAACCGAGATCAAATTTTTCGGTTACACCATATTTTCCGGTGAGTTCAAAGTTTGGAAAAACGAGAATATCATCTAGCCCACCATCATCATCGTCTTCGCCATCAATAAAATCCGGACTTTGAGATACATTGAGTGAAATGCCAAGTTCTACTTTTTGTTCCCCCAGGGTACGGCCGTCCTGAAAACCGGTAAGGCTGGCACAACCCGTAAGGAAAATCATAGCAGCAAGCGCAAAAAGAATCGTCGATATTTTCATAAAAAGCTTATTTGTCAAAAAATAAAGCGGCTATTGACCGGTATTCGTGCGTATTTCTGATGGCCTTGGCAAATAACTGTGCGCAGGAAAGCACCTTGATTTTATCACAATGTTGTTTCAGCGGAATGGTATCCGTAGTAATGATTTCTGTAATTTTTGACCCGATGATGTTTTCATAGGCATTGCCCGACAATACAGGATGAGTGCAAAAAGCACGCACGCTACGGGCTCCTTTTTCAATGAGCGCATCAGCTGCCTTACACATGGTGCCTGCTGTATCTACCAGGTCATCTACCATAATGACATCTGCCCCATTGACATCACCAATGACGGTAATGGCTGATACTTCATTGGCCTTCTGGCGTTCTTTGTCACAAATAACCAGGTCTTTTTCAAAAAACTTGGCATAGGACCTGGCTCTTTTTACACCGCCCACATCCGGAGAGGCAAAAATGACATTGGAAAGATCCTGATTTTGCAGGTAAGGCATAAAAATGGCCTCACTTTTAAGGTGGTCAACCGGAATATCGAAGAAACCCTGGATCTGATCTGCATGCAGGTCCATGGTCATAATCCTGTCCGCGCCCGCTGCTTCAAGGAGGTTGGCAATCAATTTGGATGAAATGGGTACCCTTGGTTTGTCTTTTCGGTCCTGTCGTGCATAACCAAAGTAAGGAATCACCGCCGTTATATAACCTGCACTGGCCCTTTTGGCGGCATCGATCATCAGCAGCAATTCCAGGATGTTGTCAGATGGTCCGAAGGTTGAAGAGATAAAAAATAGGTATGCACCTCTGACAGATTCATTAATCTCTATCCTCATTTCTCCATCGCTAAAGGTCCGGATGTCGCAATCGCCGAGCGGGTAGCCGTAATAATCAGAAATTTTCTCTGCCAAATATCTGGATTTGGAGCCGGAAAGAAGTTTTATATCAGGCATGGAGTTTTGGTGTTCTATTTGCCCTCAAATGTATAAAAAATAATATTTACTTAATAATTAAATAAGGCAAGTTGACCTGAAAAGTGATGTAACGTTACATCCAGTGTCTTTGGTCGCTTTCTACCAGGTACAGGAAATAATCCAACATAGAGTTGGCCTTTTGCTCTTCAATATAGGGAATGGTTTCGCTGCCGGAAGCATTATACAGGGAAAGGTTTACGAGACCTCTCCTTCGTTGGAAAGGGTTTTGTGTGATTTTTATGCTTTGCGTTTTGAAAATGGAAGTTACTACGTGTTTATCTCCAAAGGCACCTCCTTTCAAGACCAGAATTTCCCGGGTATAACCATAACCAAGCTTTTTGTATGCCAGATAACTCATGGCAATCAGGAAAACAAGAAAAACAACACTGGCGGCCATCGAAGCGTAATTGAAATAAAATACAGCCAGACCCATCATAGGTACAAAGACCACGACAGACATGACAATGCTTCTTCTCAGGTAGGATGGATCTACTTTGTCCAGGCTAACGGTATCCGGATCTTCAAAAGGGAAGAGATATCGGCAAACTTGTCTGATGTGCGCATAATTTGCTCCGGGAATTATGATGGATTCTTTGTTTTCCACCGTTTTGCTACTGGCTTGTTTTAACTTCAGGTCAAATATACCAATCATTTTTTTCAGCAAATTATCCGACCATGCGACAGTCTGGATCTTATGGTCGAGCGCAGAAATTACTTTTGTATTCAATAGTCCCTGTGAAATTTTAAATCCTTTTCCGGTTCTGATAAAATGGAGGTTGTAATATTTGAGGATAGTCCTGGCTAAAGAAATCACAAGTGAAATCATCAGAAACAGCAAAATACCCATAAAGAAGAGGGCAGCACCATATGCCACCGCAGGCATTCGATCGACATAGTCTTCTGCATTGATGCCGATTTCCTGCAAATTGGCATATAGCCACCATAAAAATACAAAAATGAGACCCCCAGACCTTAGGTGGTTTTCGACAAGCCCCGCTTTTAACAGATCAATGATATCGAGAGAAAGGATATTATTGTCAGAGGGATTAATCGATAATTCTGAATTACTTGTATTTAATTTTGAGGGCAAGCTGTTATTCAATAACAATTGACGAAGTGCTTCAGCGTGGTTTATTTCTAAAGCCGACAACTCCAGCTCGTTTTCGCCCGAACCCGCTGTATCAATTTTAAATTTTCTAACTCCGAAAATTCGGTGGATGATGCTTTGCTCAAAATTGATGCTCTGGATGCGCTCAAAAGGAATAGAAAGTCTTTTTTTGCCGATGATTCCGGAAATGACAATTAACTCTTTGCCAACAACATAATAATAACTCCGGTAATAGTTGACGATGGAGTACACCATTGAAATGAGTGAAATAGAAGACACAAATACAATGAAGTACATGCCGTAATTGTTGCCTTTTCTGCCAAGTACCACAAAAAGTATAAAAGGAAGAAGTACTTGTCGTATCAGTACACGCAGCGTTTTGAAAACAGCCAGGATGATGGCTACAGGAGACTGTCGTCGCGGTGTTGCAAAAAAATTGGTACTATTCAGACTCATCTGTTTCGATTGAGCTGTTTTTTTGCATGATAAAGGCCTTGATGTCTGCAGCCTGTGTGGGGCTAAGCCCGGTTATTTCCAAATCGGAGGAAGAACCTCCCGCGGTAAAAAGTTGCAATGATGCGAGGTCAAACATACGATCAATTGGGCCTTGGTTAATTTCCAGGTGCTGTATTCGATTAAAAGGAACTACAATAAGAGATCGCCACAACCACCCATATTTGTATAGGATGTCATGATTGCGGATGGCAAAACCACGATAATTAAAACTTTTGATTTCAAACCAGGCAATGAGGCCAAAAAGGAAAATATTTCCTGCAAGCATAAGCCACATGAACCTGCGCAATTCTTCCACCATAAAATTAAGGATGACAAGCCCCAGCATGGCCATCAAAAACACCATACTGGTAACAAGGAGGTTTACATAAAGTAATGGCTTTTGAATGGGTTCATACACGATGTGATCCAGCTTTGGCAAGTCAGAGAGCAAAATCTGTTCGTTGCTATGTATATTTACCGGCGCTTGTTCGTTATTTGTTTCCATAAGTTTTGCTGTATGTCAGGGTTTTATTCCAAACCCGGAAAATATTTTTGTAACAAATTTTTTCAATGTCACCTTCAGTGTATCCACGTCGCAGTAAAGAAGCAAGAAGATTTGGATAATCCGCCACATCTTTAAGTCCCTTAGGCAGACTGTCGCCTACGCCGTCAAAGTCAGACCCAAGGCCTACATGGTCAATTCCTGCCAAAGCTACAATGTGATCGATATGGTCTGCTACCTTTTCGACATCTGCATATAAATAAGGACTTTTCTGTCGAAATTCATGGATGAGCTTTTTTCCTTCCTGACTTTCCGGGCTGACCCCCTTTCTTTTTAGCAAGTTATCGAGGGCTGCTTCATTGGCCCGATTGGTATCGGATATTGAACCATCCAGGAAAGAGGTGCCAAAGTTAACCATAATGACACCGCCGTTTATTTTCATTTTTCGAATCAGGTCATCAGACATGTTGCGTTCAAAACCGGGCGTAAAGCGTCGGGCCGCACTATGAGAAGCAATGACCGGAACCTTACAAGTGCGCATGACGTCGTAAAAACTGGAATCTGAAATGTGCGACACGTCGACCATGACGCCCTGATTATTCATTTCCTGCACAATACGTTCTCCAAACGGGCTCAGCCCATTCCATAGCCGGGTGGTATCATAAGAGGAGTCGCAAATTTTGTTGTTTTTTGCGTGGGTAAGTGTGATGTAACAAATGCCCCTATTGCGGTAATATGCCACATCTTCTGTATTGTCGAGCGGGCTGCCATTCTCCATGCCCATGGGCAACGCGATCTTGCCAGACTTGAATATTTCTTCAACTTCAGCCGGAGTGCGGGCCATTGTATAATAAGCCGGATTTTGGGCAGCAATGCCTTCAACCATTAGGATGAGACTGTCGGCCAGCATTTTAGCCCCGGGGGTTTCGAGAGCAGACGGAATGTAAATAGACATAAAGGGAGCGTCAAGTCCGCCTTTTTTTGACCTTACAAAATCAAAGTCCCCTTCTTTGGAGTCAATGGGAAGCCCCAGGTATTCTTTTTGAAATCGAAAATATTGTACTTTGATCCTGGAAGGCAGATCTACATGGCCATCCACGATGATGAATTTGTGAGATAAGGCATTAGCCAGCTCGAGATAAGGGTTTTTCCTGCTGCAAGCATGTAGCATAAGTAAGCAAAAACAAGCAAGAAATACACGCATGACCATAAATTTGTGCTCAAAAATAGGAATTTGATTTTATACCGGGTATTAAAAAGAGCCATATCAGAAAAGTTATGAAAATCCGGGACTTCGAGTGCAACCATGAAGCATAATTCTTTGTTAAAATTAGTGGGTTTAGCTGATGAAATTCACTTAACTTCGTTACTTCCTAAATGCAAACATTGATGAGGGGATTATTTTTGGGACTTTTTATGTTTTTTGTTTTTTTGGCAACCATTGCTGCGCAGAAAAAGGATGTTGTACCTCAACCCATCCAGTTTTCCGGTAAAGTAGTAGGTCCTGATGAAAACGGTGAAATCACACCTCTTCCCTACACCACCATTGCAGTTAAAGGGACTTCCAGGGGGTCAGTATCGGATTATGATGGTTTTTTCTCATTTGTAGCCCTCAAAGGGGAGACCGTAATTTTCTCACGTATCGGCTTTAAAAATGTGGAATACACCATTCCGGATACACTTTCTTCGACGTTTTATACCTGGATTCAGATTATGAGTGAAGACAATGTATGGCTCGATGAAGTGGTAATTTATCCCTGGCCTTCCCGGGAACATTTTAAGCACGAATTTCTGGCCATCGACATCAGCAATGAACTGAGGGAACAGGCACAGGTAAACCTCGCCAAAGAAGTCTTGTCGGATATGCGTTATACTGTGCCGGTAGACGGCAAGGAAGCATCGACGGTCTATATGCGGCAGCAGGCGGAAGAATTTAAATATACCGGCCAATTTAAACCGCAGCGAATATTTGACGTAATGGCCTGGAAAAAGTTCATTGAGGCCTGGAAACGCGGGGATTTCAAAAATAAGAAGAAAAAGTAAAACCACTGTTTTCAAGACATCATTGCTGGCAGCCCAATCATTTGAGGGCCGGTTATCCCCACTTTTCCATAAGTTTGTATGATGAAAATTTACTCCTTTTCAAAATTGATTTCCCTACCGCTCATCCTGGCAACGGGGTACTTCCTGGTGAAACTTTTTCAACCTGGATCAGCTGGTTCGGTATTCATTTTTATTCCGGTGGTCTTACTCACGGTGTTGTATGTTTTTCATGGCCAAATCGACTATTGGTGGTTGCAAAAAAATACACCACCGCTTGACCCAAAAATCAGGGAATGGCTGGTGACATATGCACCCTATTACCATAATTATACTGAGGAGTTAAAACTAAAATTCGAAAAAAGACTGGTGCTTTATACTGAAGCCCGGGCATTTCAGTTTGTTGGCAGTAAAGAAATGAGGGACGTGCCTTTTGACATAAAACACATCATTTCCAGTCAGGGCGTTCGGCTCTGTCTTGGGCTGAATGATTTCCTTATTGGCGACATGGATCGAATTTTTCTGTATAAACATCCCTTTCCCACACCGAGGTTTAAATTTTTGCACACGGTTGAATCTGACATTGAGGATGGTGTTTTCATTTTTTCCACTGAACAAGGTCTTCCCGGCATTGTAAATCCTGCGATGTATTACAACATCGTTCTGCACGGATATGTGGAGGCATTTATTATGTTGCACCCCGGCCTGAACTACCCCGACGTTTCTGCTTATAACTGGGAAGACTTAGAGCAAATAAATGGCATCAACCATCAACTCATACTTCGCACCTGCGGTTATGCAGAATTGAATCCTCTCATCATCCACATCGTATGTTTTTTTGACCATTCAAAGGCATATAAATCCTTATTTCCTATGGAATATGATGCTTTTTGCCTTATATTCGGTCAAAATCCACTTCCAGATGAATTACGGCATTAGTGTCTTGAGTCCGATAGGCCGACTGTATTTGGAGGCCAGTGAACAAGGATTGTCGTCCATTTCGATGGCAAAGGGATTTATGGAAGAAAGACCCGGTGGGTGCCTTCAGGAAGCGAAATCACAATTGTTGGCGTATTTTGCAGGCAGCAGAAAATCCTTTGAATTACCCCTTGATTTTGATGGGGCAACAGCATACTGCACCCAGGTATGGCAGGAACTTCTGCATATACCTTTTGGCACTACCATCAGCTATTTGAAACTTGCCAAAAGGGTTGGCGGCTCAACACATACCCGCGCCGTAGGCCTTGCCAATGGCAAAAACCCAATTCCGATAGTGGTACCCTGTCACCGTGTGATAGGTAGTGACGGATCACTCACGGGATATGCGCTGGGCCTTGATGTAAAACTATTTTTATTAAATCACGAGCAACCTGGTGCCTTTGGTATTCAGGCCAGTTTATTTTGAGATTTATGGGTAAAATCATCATCATCATGGGGGTAAGTGGAAGTGGCAAAACCACTGTGGGTAAAGTCCTGGCCAAAAAAATGAGACTTCCATTTTATGATGGGGATGATTACCATTCAAAGGAAAATCTCGATAAAATGAAATCGGGTTTGCCGCTCAATGATATAGACCGGGCAGGTTGGTTGAAGTCGCTGAATGAAGTTGCCAAAACCGCCTTTTCAGATGAGGGCGCTATCTTCGCGTGCTCTGCACTGAAGGAAAATTATCGGGAAACACTTAGATCCGGTATCAATGGACCTGTTCATTTTGTTTTTTTGGAGGGTCAACCAAAGTTGATTAAAAAAAGAATGAGAGAAAGAAGTCATTTTATGCCACCTCAACTTTTGGAATCTCAATTTGAGTCATTGGAGGTGCCAGCCTACGCGTTAAAAATTTCCATTGAAGAATCACCGGTAGAAATAGTGAATAAAATAATATCACATATGAATCAGCTTGAATTTGGCGTTGCGGGCATAGGGGTAATGGGCAGAAGCATCAGCAGAAACCTGGCAACAAAAGGGTTCAGGCTTGCTTTGTTTAACCGCAACGTACCCGGGAAGGAGGAAAAGGTGGCTGCAACTTTGATAGATAAACATTCTGAGCTTCGGGATAGTGTTGGTTTTGAAGACCTGAAGGCTTTTGTAAATTCATTGCAAAAACCCCGGAAAATTTTGCTGATGGTGGATGCCGGTGCAGCGGTGGATGCCATGATTGACCAATTAACACCGCATTTAAAGGCCGGTGACATTGTCATTGACGGGGGCAATTCGTTTTACAGGGACACCCAAAAAAGAACATTAAGCCTGGCAAAAAAAGGAATCTATTTTATGGGTTGTGGCATTTCAGGAGGTGAGTCTGGTGCACTGATTGGTCCTGCCATTATGCCTGGTGGCGACAAAAAAGCCTATGAAAAAGTGGAATCATTTTTGGTTCACATAGCAGCCCGTGATGAAAGAGGAATGGCCTGCTGTGCTTATGTGGGGCCCGCAGGGTCAGGCCATTTTGTGAAAATGGTACACAACGGAATTGAGTACGCAGAAATGCAGCTCATAGCTGAGATATACGAAATCATGCGCTTTGGCAAAGGCATGGATCCCGATCAAATTGCCAGGGTTTTTGAAAAGTGGAACGAAGGTTATAATTCCTCCTACCTGCTTGAAATTACGGCAGCCATTTTAAAAGTAAAGGAGAAAGGTAAATGGATAGTCGATCTCATCTTGGATAATGCCGGCAGCAAGGGAACCGGCAGCTGGACAGCTGAGGAAGCTATACAATCGGGCCTCCCTTATACCCTGGTTCATGCAGCTTTGAACGCGCGATTTTTATCATCCCAAAAAACAATGAGGCAAAAACTGGAAAGGCGCTATAAATCAAGTATCTGCCCAATAGGAAAACTGAGTAATGATACATTGGCAGAAGCCTTTTATATGGCAAGGATCATAAATCATCACCAGGGATTTTCTCTGATAAGGTATGCGAGTGAAAAAAATGACTGGCAAATAAATTTAGAAGTTCTGGCAGGTGTATGGACCAATGGCTGTATTATCCGTTCATCGCTTATGGGTCAGTGTAGAATGGTGTTTGAGAAAACAGCTTCACTTCCGGAAGAAAAACACATAAAAAAAACATTACATCAATATCACCCAAAACTGTTGACCGTTGTATCAAAAGCGATTAAAGCCGGGCTGGATATACCTTGTTTATCGGCTTCAGCCAACTATTTCAATGGCATTACCAATGGACAGGCAAATGCAAACATTATTCAGGCGCAAAGGGATTATTTTGGTGCACATACTTTCCGGTGGAAAAACGATCCGGAAGGTGCAAATATCCATTATCCCTGGATTTAAGCGACCTTACTCCAGATGAGCCTGAACGGCCGCGTGCACAGCTTTTTCCAAAAGACTGTAATTATGGGCCGACATTTTTGCCAGAGGCAATCGAACTTCATTGGTGCAAAAACCAAGAATCTCCATAGCTGATTTAATGCCAACAGGATTACCCTCGATGTAAAGCCATTTATGCAGGTCATACGTCTGGAAATTGAGTTTGCGCGCCTCAATGTAATCTTCATTCAATGCAGCCCTGATCATGGAAGAAAATGAACCCGGAAAAGCATTGGCTATGACAGAAATTACACCTTCACCACCACACGCCACCATAGGAAGAGCCACTTCGTCATCCCCACTGGTCACAAAAAATCCTTTTGGACGGTTTTTGATGATTCTGGTAGCCTGAATGAGGTCGCCTGAGGCTTCTTTGATGCCAATAAAGGCCGGGTTGCTTTCAGCAAGGCGCACTGTGGTTTCCCATTCCATGTTTGACCTGGTTCTGCCAGGTACGTTGTATAAAATAATGGGCCTGGGGCAGGCCTCTGCCAGGGCTGTATAGTGTTGAAATATGCCTTCTTGTGAAGGTTTGACATAAGCCGGACTTGAGGATAAAACCGCATCAATGCCTGTAAAATCAAATGACTTAATATAGCGACACAGGTCTTTGGTGTTATTTCCGGCAAAATTTCCGGCTACAACCGGCACACGCTGATTCACGGTGGTAATGACATGATCCAGAACCAGTCTGGATTCTTTTTCATCCAAAGTAGCAGTTTCACCTGTGCTGCCAAGCGCCACGATGAACTCGACTCCGCCTGAGATGACGTGTTCGATCACCCTGGTCATGGCATTAAAATCAATCTCGCCATTTTTGAACGGGGTGATGATGGCCACACCCGTACCTTTGAATTTATTTTGCATGTGATGTAAGTTTATAAATCAAATCTTCGATGTCTTTCAGACTTTGGGACGCGGAAACAAAAGATCTGTCCAGGGTAAGATCAAGAAAAGATTCAACACCCGGACTGAACACCCCGGCCTTTAATGCTGCCACTACTTGCGCCAGGATAAATCGATGATGGTTCTCAAACACAGGACAGAGAAAGTAAAAGCGATCAAATCGTGTTCCCACAAAGTTATTCACCGCTTCATTGGATGCGTACCTGGACCAGTTGATTTCTTTAGGGGTGTAATGAGGCAAATCTATGGGGTTCATCAATTTATCCGGCACATATACCAGAAAAGAAATATCTTGTGATTTTAGCCCTTTCTTTCTGAAGACCTCAAGTAGCCGGTCTATTTCACCTGGGTCTGCGGGCAAATTAAAAAATACGCCTATTTTTCCTTTCGTGGTCGGGGCATTAGAAGCCAATGCATTTTTAAGTGCATTTTCAAACAACCATTTTCGCAAGAAATCGAAGGCCATAAAATCTAAAATTGTGGGGCAAAGATAAGACTAATCCTGCAAAAAAATAGACAATACGGTCACCCTCGGCGGTGATTTAGGTGCCTGTTAAAACTATAAGTCTCTGCGAATGAGGTCAGCAACAGCGCTTTTCAGGTCTGTATGCTTAAATGTAAACCCATAGTCAATCAGTTTTTTGGGCACCACTCTGGTGCTGTCCAAAACCACATGGGACATTTCACCCAAAAGCATTTTAAGCATAAAGGCAGGTACAGGTATAATGAGTGATCTAAATGGTAATCCCTCATTAATTGCCAAGGTCATATCTTTGTTTGTCATACTATGGGGAGACACGCCGTTTATGATTCCTTGATATGTCGGATTTTGCACTGCTTCCCGCATTATGCCACAAAGGTCATCAATATGGATCCAGGATTGGTATTGATGTCCGTAGCCAAAATAATTCAATAACCTGCCTAAATAGGCACTTTTGATGATTTTGGGCAAAGCACCTCCTTTTGAAGACATAACAATTCCTATTCTCAGGATGATGTTGCGCTGTGCCACACCCATAAAAGCTTCAGATGCGTTTTCCCATTGTTTGCCACAAGTGGACAGGAAACCCTTACCGGGGGCAGAACCCTCATCGAGTATTTCATTGCCACGGTCTCCGTAAAACCCAATGGCTGAAGCGCCTATATAGAGTGAGGGTTTTTTACCGGATTGTTGGAATGCCTTTGCCAAAAAAACGGTGGGATCAACCCTCGATTTAATCAGTTCATCTTTACGCGAAGTTGTCCATCTTCTGTCTGCAATTCCGGCACCTGCAAGGTTAATGATTACGTCTGCATCCAATGCCTCATCCTGAATCTCTGCCAGATCGGGATTCCAGTGAAGGTATTTGAAATTTTCAGCTGCCTGAGCCTTGTTTCTGGTGAGTATACCTACCTCATAAGTAGAGGATAATATGTGAGCAAGCCTTTTTCCAATAAGCCCGGAACCGCCGGCAATAATAATTTTTTGCATTTGACTGTTATTCCAGTTTAAACAACCGATTTCGTAATGGGTTTAATGCAGGAACTTTAATCAATAAAAAAGCCCGGATGATTTTATACCATCCGGGCTTTATCATTGAATGCACAAACGATTAATTACCCCTGCAATCGTCTTTAAGTGCTCTAAGCTCTTCAACACTGGCCACTGTTTGTAACGTACCATCTTTAAGGGTTACACTGATTGGGAAGACATATTGTGGTCTTTCTCCACTGCCTTTCAGTGATTTTAATAACTCCCTGAAAGCGGCTGCATCTTCAATGGTTACTTCACCCGCTGAGGTGCTTACCGTTACCGGAAAATTGATCTTGAAACATGGCTTGCCGTGCCCGCCTTTTGGACCATGTCCGCCCTTAGGTTTGCAGGATGCCACCAGTTCTCTCAATTCTGCCTTGGTTGTAACCTCCACAATGGTTCCATCTTCGGTGGTTACAGAGAAAGGAAACTGTATGACAGGTCTTCCCTTTATTTCAGGATTGTTTTCCCTCCACGTTTTAAAAGCGGCTTTCATTTCTTCATAAGAACCTACTTCTTCTGTTGTCGAATCCGGATAAATAACGGTAACCGGGAAAATCAATTCAAAGCATCCCTTGTCACCTGAGCGGGTCTCAGTGCATACTTCGTCCAGGGCATTGTTCACAAAATTCTCGACATCAGCATCACTGTCATCACGTGTGCACGAGGTAAAAGAAAATGTAATCATAGTCAGCGCAAAAGCCATTAGCCAAAAAAATCTGTACTTCATAATAACTTGTTTAATAGTGAATGAATATTTGTTGTTATGATGCTTTTTAATTTCTTTTGTACTCAAGTAATCAGAAATATTTTTAAAATAGATGAATCAGTCGGAATTATGGGATCGATTTAAAGGAGGCGATATGAAAGGCCTGGAGCAAATCTATTTCGAAAATATAGACCTGCTTTTTCATTTTGGCAAAAAGATTTGCCCCGATGAAGAAGTCGTTTCCGACCAGATTCATGATCTCTTTGTTTATTTATGGGAAAACAGGGCAGGACTTGGCCAGGCGGTAGTCATAAGGGCATATTTGTTAAAATCTTTGCGCAACCGCCTGATAGATCATTTTAGGAAGCAGGGTCGGCATAAAACAGTCGGGGATGTTTCTACGGTGAAAACCCTTTCTGAATCAAGAGAAGACGAATTAATCTCCTTTGAAACGGAAGCATATAAAAATGCACAGCTTTCGGCTGCCATGGGCCAATTGACAGCGCGACAAAGAGAAATTATTTACCTGAAATATACTAAGAATCTGAGCTATGAAGAAATAGCAGAAACCCTGGGTATTAATTACCAATCTGTAAGAAATCTGGCACACCGCGCAATAACCGAACTGAGACGCCATCTATCTTTTGACATCGCCATAATCACCTTTTTGTTGATTAATATTATTCGCTGACATGACAGGTCAAACAAAACCTTCATTTGCCGCACCGAAAAGAGGCATTGAAGAATTAAAAGGGTATATTTTATCAAAATTGCTGACATATAAAGCGATTTTTTGAATTTTGGGTCCCAAATGAGTACAAAAGCAGAAGAAATACGTATTTAAAGAAAAGTCAATGGGCAGGTTTTTTTTAATGATTGTCTTTGCCGGTTTCATATTGGGCTGCAACAAGGATGGCACAGCGGAGGCCGCTATTGATGAGGCCCTGATGCCGTACTTTCAGAAATTTGAAGAGGAAGCCAATACCAGAGGGGTAAATTTCGATGTAGTAAAAGCCAATATTTCTGGAGAAATGGTCAATATAGCAGGTAATAATATCATTGCACAGTGCACCCACAATTCGGATGAGCCATCAAAAGTCACGGTCGATTACGCATACTGGGTAAATGCAGATGAATTTGAGCGTGAATTTTATATATTTCATGAATTGGGACATTGTTATCTCAACAGGAGTCACCTTGACTCAAAAGACCAATCAGGTAACTGTATCAGTATAATGCATTCAAGTGCCGATGCCTGCAGGTTTATATACAACAGCGCCAGCAGAAAATTATACATGGATGAATTGTTTACTAAATAATAGAAATAGTAGTCGATGGAAGACAAATACATAACATATTCAATTGAAGACTTTCTGGCGGATGATCGCTTTGTGTCATGGGTTTACAATAAAACAGATGACACTTTTTGGCAGCTTTGGATTCAGCAGCATCCTTCAAAAAAGTCAATGCTGGACGAAGCAGAAATACTGCTCAACCAGCTGAAACTGACGGAAACAAAACCCGATGAGTTATGGAAACAGAACTTGTGGCATGGAATTCGTTCATCCATAAGCCAGAAACCTTCCATCATCAGGAGGTTGACCCTAATTTCCAGTGCTGCCGCCGCATGCTTTTTGATTTTTTATATATTTAAATTTGCCGGCAATGAAAGCGCGGTTGAAATGTCTAACCAGACAGCCTCCACTGTAGAGCATATTTTACCTGATGCTTCCTTTGTAATTTTGGATTCAAAATCATTCATTTCTTATGATAAAAATACATTTAATAAGAAAAGGACCGTTACCCTTAAAGGCCGTGCTTTTTTTGAGGTGCAAAAAGGCATTCCATTTGAAGTGAATACAAACCAGGGCAAAGTAGAAGTTCTGGGTACAAGCTTTAATGTGGCAACAAGAGGTCATTTTGAAGTAACCTGTTATTCAGGAAAGGTGAGGGTGACCAAAGGCGGAGCGAGTGTCATCCTTACACCCGGTGAGCAAACAAATTTTGGAACGATTTCGGAAAATAAAACTACGGTGAAATTGGAAGAAGATAACCTGCCCGGATGGGTTTCCGGCAGTGTGAAATTTGAAAATGCAAAGTTAAGTGAAGTGTTGACAGCCCTGGAACTGGCATACGGTGTGCGTATCGAAATGGATGAGCAGTTAAAAAAATCAAAGGTTTATACCGGTTACTTTGTTAAGAACGATATTGATAAAGCCCTGATGAGTATTACCTGGCCTCTTCACTTGAAATATGAGTTGGAGGGAGATAAGGTGAAGATTTATCAGGAAGAATGAGTCTATGAGGGTTATATTCATTTTATTATTAGGGATATTGTTTTCTTCCCAATCCATGGGTCAGAAGGATATGCCCCTGTCAAAATTCATCAGACAATTATCAGAGGACCATGCGTTGGAGGTTGCCATAGACCCGGTGCTCCTGGATCAGTATGCGGTAAATGCAGGAGAATTAAAAAAGGAAAAGTTAATGGCATCGCTCCAGGCCATCTTTGCCGGTGCCGGTCTGGATTTCTATCAGTTGGATGCCAATCAGATTTTGCTGCGAAAAAGCCACTTGTCAGAAACGGGGGCAAACACATCAATCAGTGGTGTCATCAGAGACCGTATTACATTATCCACTCTTGGTTATGCTTCCATATATACACCAGACCTTAAACATGGCACTATATCTGATGAGTCAGGAGCATTTACCCTGATCATTCCGGAAAGTGAGCGTACTGACTCTCTCATTGTATCTTATGTAGGTTATGAGTTACAAAAACTTCATACCCCATTAAAGCAAAATTTGGAAGTGTTTATGAAACCCAGCATAAGCACCATTGAAAGCATCACCGTGGTGGCCTCAGCACGGTATATGGTTGCCAACAATCCCATGGAATATAATGGAGATTTTCACAGTTATAAATTGATCAACTTTGGCGGAAAAGACCTAATCGGGGTCTTGCAAAACCTGCCAGGTCTGGCAAAAACGGAAACTGCCGAGGTGCGTATCCGCGGACTAAAGAGCGATAAAACACTTACCCTGGTCGAAAACATTCCCGTTTTAAAAACAGGCCACTATTACAACATAATCAGTTCATTCAATGAATTGTATTTTGATGAGGTGGAAGTATTTAAAAATCAGTACCCCAGTGCCTATGGCAATGCTTTAGGAGGCATTGTAAGGTTTGGCTCAACCAACAATGGCTCATCCAGATTTAAGTCAACCTCCAATCTGTTGTATTCCGGTTTTGCCGCCGATGTAAATGCCGGCAAAACATTCAGCATCAAAGCGGGTGGCAGGATTTCCTACCTGGGTATAAATGATTCAGGATTACTGAAATCCAATTTCAATCAGCTCCGCATTGATCAGGTCACTGCACAAAATGGCATCATCGTGGCTATTCCGGATGCCAGATTTTATGATTTTAATGCCAAAGCTTCATTTGAATACAGCAAAAGGGGTTCAATTAATTTTGACATATTGCAAAGTTCGGACAATACATCTATGGTCTGGCAAAACAACAAACAATTCTTTATTCAGAATCAAAATGTGACCATAACACAAAAATTCAACAATAAACAGGAATCAAAAAATGAAGGTCTTGGTTTTACCCACACTTACAGGCTCGGTAAAGAAACAAAATGGATTACCGAGGCCATATATAATAAGTACCAGGATTCATTTAAACTCATGAACAAGAGCATTGATTTTTTAGGAGGCTTTGAAAACACAATCAATACGGAATTCCAGCATCGACAGGAAGTATCTATGGGTACCCTAAAATCTATGGTTTTATGGCAGGTTGGAAAGAACCAAAAGTTTACACAGGGCATTGAAGCGGGAACCATTAACCTAAAACTTAAAGGGGAGGAAAACCGGCATTCGTTACTTAATCTGGATCAAAAGGCAACGCAGGCTTCACTTTTTTCTCAGTATGAGTTAAAATTAGCGACACTGGACATTCAGGCGGGGCTTAGATTTTCACAATTTACTTTGCATAACTCATTGTATGCTCAGCCACAAATTTCGGTCACCTGGAAACTTCCATCCTCCATTTCTTTTAAAGCCAGTTTCGCCAACAGGGTGCAAAATTTAAATCAGTTCGATTTTGAAACGCGCTTTGCTCAAAATCTAAAATATTACTACCTGAGCGACGGCCCAAATTTGCCATTGCAAAAAAGCAACAATTACATGCTTGGCTTCAGATATAGCGCGGATGGATTTTTTACTGACGTAGAAACCTATTATCAAAAATCGTCGGGAAATCAATTGTTTACCACCCTGATCAATGATGTACGCGGCATGCCTGGTCAACCAATTCCCCCGATGTATGCTTTTTTCACCGGCAAGGGCACTACCCGGGGTATGGATGTCCTGCTTGGCTATTCCCTTCACAAATGGAAGATGTCAATGGCGTACACCTTAAGTAAGACTACACAACAATTTGAAGGTATTTATAGAAACCTGACCATTCCTTCACCCGATGACAGAAGACACAATTTTAATTATTCCAATCAATACCAGACAGGCATGTGGACTTTCAGCCAAAGCCTTCATGTGATGTCGGGCTCCCCTTATCTTAGTTATGAAAAAAGTAAAGACAAGGGTACAAAAAATGAGGTAAATCGACAAGACCTGATAGCATACCTGCCTTCCTATCTCAGTTTGGATGCAGGATTCGACCGGCATTTTTCAGTTGGAAAATTCAGAATAAAGGCAGGCATAACGGTAAGTAATCTTACCAATCACACGAATGTGAAATTTGTCCAACAAACAGGGCTTTTTGAAAATAAGAAAGGACAATTACCCATCGTTACAGGAAATCAGTCGGTAATGTTAGGACGGTTTTTCAACATTCACCTTACTACTTCCTTTTAAGAAGGCGACTTAACCCCTTTTCATCACAAGGGAATCGGCAGGATAGTTACTTTTGATCACAGCCATCTGCTGCTTTGCCCAAGCCGTCAGTTTATTTCGCTGTTCAGGGCTTAAGTTAGCCTCTTTATGCAGCCCAAGGAAAGTGTAAGACTTTAGCGGCATTTCTCCTTCCTCGACCATTTCAACCATTTCTTCCAATTTGTGGTGCTGGACAGCGATTTTCCTGTTGGTAAATTCAGAAAGATTGAAATGTTTTTTCCCATCGTTTACATGGTAACTCAACCACCATGCGACCGGCTGTACATTGGCGTACCAAGGGTAAACCGTTTTGTTGGAATGGCAATCGTCGCAAGCTGCTTTGGTAATGGCCGCTATGTCATTTGGGAATTCGTATTTCTTGGAAATGTGATAAGTATTGTCGTTTGATTCATTTCTTTCAGGTTTTATAAACTGAATGACGATCAGCAATACAATGAGAATAGTGGCAGCTCTTTTCATTTTTTATTTAAAATTAAGGCAAAAAACCAATATCTGTAATGTAAGTCCGCTTTTATTTCCTTATAAACTCCCTGAAAGAGTAGTCAAAGGCATTTTTTTCATCTCTGGTATGTTTATCCTCAGAAACGAGTTTCCATAAATTGGGGTCAGTTACCGGGAAAAACACATCACCGGGTTCATCAATAGCCACTTCTGTAATGTACAACCTATCCCACAGGTCTTTTGTCTGTTCATAAATCTGACCACCCCCAATAATAAATGCCTCTTCCTCACCATCAAGGAATGCGAGCTCCAGTGCTTCCGGTATTGAACGCGCAATCAGACAATTGGAAGATATAAAAAAGGCATCACGGGTGACGATGATGTTGGTTCTTTTTGGCAGAGGCCGGCCTATGGATTCAAAACAATTTCTGCCCATAATGACATGGTGTCCCAGGGTAATTTTTTTAAAATATTGCAGATCTGCTGGCAAGTACCAGGGAATCTGGTTGTCTCTTCCGATTACCCTTTCAGGAGTCATTGCTACAATACAGGATATACGCATAGTAATCCTCCAGGGTGTTTGTGACCAAAACGGCATCTTTGATGAGTACCTTATTCAACATCCGGTCTTCCCAAAATTTCATATCGGGCGAAATTTCACCACGGATGAATTTTTCGATCATGAGACCGGCTATTGGTGTGGCTGTTTCACCACCCCATCCACCGTGCTCAACGTAAACTGCAATCGCAATCTTTGGATTATCACGGGGAGCAAAACCAAAAAAGACAGAATGGTCTTTACCCCGGTTTTGAGATGTGCCTGTTTTACCGCAGACCGGTATGCCCGTGAGTGTGGCAGCCCTTGCTGTGCCAGCCGCAACCGCAAGGTCCATGCCCTGTATCACAGGTTCAAAATATTGGTTGTCGATACGCATTTTATGTTTCGTGCGGTATTTTGGATCAATGTCCTCTTTGACATTTAAATATTTTTTTATCAGGTGAGGTGTATAAAAAAATCCTCTGTTGGCAATGATGGCAGCCAAGTTGGCCATTTGCAAGGTAGTTACCTGGAGTTCACCCTGGCCAATGCCAATCGACAGCATATAGGTGGCTTTCCATCCGTTTACTTCTCTTCTGTAAAGGTGGTTGTAATATTTGGAATCGGGCACAAAGCCTGCAATTTCTGCAGGACTTTCAATACCGAGTTTATGGCCCAGACCAAAGTCATGCAAATACGAAACCAGGGTATCGAGGCCTCTTCCCGGATTCTTAAAGCCATATTGATTGACAAACTGACGCATCAGGTGATAGTAATATGAATTGCAGCTATACTGAATGGCTGCAGCGATACTTGATGCAGGGGGGTGAACGTGGCATTTTTGTGCTTTTGTGGCACTAATTTCGTAAGCCCCATCGCAGTAAAAGGCCGTATTGGCCCGCGCAATGCCTTTTTGCATGGCAATAAGTGAAAATACGGGTTTAAAAATGGATCCCGGTGGATAATTGGCTATCAGACTTCTGTCCAGAAAAGGCCGATTGATGGTATCCGACAAGAGGGAGTCAAAAGCAACGCTTCTGTTTTTGTCCAGGGCTATGGAATTAGGGTCATACGATGGTGCGCTCACCATGGCCAGAATTTCTCCGGTGCTTGGTTCAATGGCCACGATAGCTCCCCGTTTGTTGCGCAGGAGTTCTTCTCCATATTTTTGAAGGTCGAGGTCAATGCTACTCATCATGTCCACTCCGGACACGGCCATGGAATCCAGCCTACCATTGTCAAAAAGGCCAACTTGTCTGCCGAGGTTGTCTTGTAATACGTAGCTGATGCCCTTTCTTCCCTTGAGCTTGGATTCCATTCCTTTTTCTAATCCGGAAATGCCAATATAGTCTCCAGGCGCATATTCTCCTTCCGATTTATTGATGATGTTCCAGTTGACCTCACCCAGGTAACCCAGGACATGCGCCGCATTGGAGTGTGGATAGGATCGAATACTTTTTAACACTGGGTAAAAGCCAGGGTATTTGTGCAGGTGTTCATAAAACTTTGAAAATGCTTCCGGCCGGATTTTGGACAGGAAGGTAAAAGGTACCGATTTGTGATACAACGGGTTCTTCCAGTCCTTGTTGAGGTTGGTTAAAAACTGCGTTTTATCAATGTTTAGCAGACGACAGAACGACAGCGTATCCATATCAGGATCGATGTTTCGATAAATGACATTGAGGTCATACAAGGGGGAATTGGTGACCATCAGTTTTTCATTTCGATCTACAATCATGCCCCTTGATGGATATAATACGTTTTTATAGAGCGCTGCCTTTTTTTGCTTTTTCCTTATATTTTACATCCAGGAGCTGCAAGTGGGCAGTTTTAAATAAAAGCATGAGTCCGCAAATGCTTACGAAGAGAATGATGTTATTTTTCCTGTCTGATAAATTGATCATTAGTATTTGGGTCTAAGGATAAGCTGGAGCAAAAAAATGACGGACATGGAGGTAATGAAACTAAAAATGGTGTTCATAAATATGTCAAAAAAGTAAACAAAAGAAAAGGCTTCCACGCTGAAATAAATGAAACAATGAAGCAACATCAGCAAACTTATAAAGCTGAGATACCAGCCTATACCCATTTTTGAAATGGTGGGGTAGTCATCGGTGTTGTACCCTTCAAAGGGTTCAAGAAAACGGAGAATTATACTTTTAATATAGGCGGAAAAAACAAGTGCAGCTGCATGTACACCGGGTGAATTGTAAAAACCATCGATCATCAGGCCAAAGACAAATGCGATAATCAGCATCATCGCTTTCGGCGTTTTCATGGGCAGCATAAAGACCGGAAGTGGATAGATAAGTAAATGAATGTAATGGAATGACCCAATGGAAAGATCTACCCTCCGGCACACGATTACCTGAAACAGGAAGTACAAAACAAACCTCCACAGATTGGCATAGATGAGGCTGCTATTCATTTTCTGTGATTGAAGCTTCCAAACCCCTCTGTTCCCCTGCCAGGTTATTAAAAATCACATAAGTGGCATCCCATGCAGAAGGATCGTTGAAAAGATCTACTTCGATGGTGTAACTGTTATTGCCGGCCTCCAGCACCACCGATTTCACCTTACCCACCATAATGCCTTTTGGGAAAATGGTGGAGTATCCGCTGGTGATTACCGTGTCACCTACAAACACAGATTTGTGTTTGGGAACCGCTTCCAGGTTGAGTAATTTGGGATTGGTGGATTTCCATGTGAGGGTGCCATTGCTGTTGTTTCTTTTAATCAGGCAACTGATGGTACTTTGGCTATGCAGGATGCTCATCACGATGCTAAAATTGGGACTTACTTTCTTGACAATACCCACAATGCCATTTTGGCTGACGACACCCATATCGGGTACAATACCATCGGATGAGCCCTTACAAAGGGTTAGGTAGTTGTCCCTAAGATTGAAAGTGCTGTTGCAAATTTCTACAGCGACTAAATGGTATTTTGAAGAATCAAGGACCAGGGTGTCATTGGCATAAAGGCTGGCATTTAGATCATAATCAATAAACTTTTCAATAAGTCTTGCATTCTGAAGGTGAAGGCTGTCGTTTTCCTGTTCCAACCTCAGGTATTGGTTAAACTTGTCCACCCGGCTGTCTATCGAGGTAGAAAGGATATTGGTTGAATTGAGAAAAATGGTCTTCTGTTCATGGTTATAATTAATGATGATGTAAAAGCATAGAAATTCCATGCTTATAAATAGCAAATGGTAGCCAAAGCGCAGTAATAATTCTATCGCATTTCTCATCTGAACCCCAAAGATAATTTAATTTTTAGACATAATAAACATTATATCTAATTGATTTATAACGAAGTATGGAGAATAAATTATGTGTGACCAAACAAAATTCGGCAAAACAATTTCAGAATTAATTGTTTAATTCTTAGTTAAATGTTCTATTACAAGGTAAATTCATTTCCATGCGACTTTCCGTATTCAGAAGAGCCCACTTCAATGCTGCCCACCGTTTGTTTAATCCAGGTTGGTCTGATGAAAAAAATCAGAAAGTATTTGGGCTATGCAACAACCCGCATTTTCATGGGCATAATTACGAATTGGAAGTGCGCATCACGGGGGAAGTGAACCCGGATACGGGATACGTATATGACCTGGGCAAATTAAAGGAAATCATTAGGAGTCGTGTAGAAGAAAAATTTGACCACAAAAACCTAAATGTGGAGGTGGAAGAATTTAAAAACCTCATACCGACAGCGGAGCATATCTGTTATGTGATCTATACCCTATTGAGGAATGAGATAGAGCCGGACTATGAGGTAAGTGTAAAGTTGTGGGAAACTCCGCGAAATTATGTGTGTTTTCCGGCTGAAGGTTAATGGACTTTGGCGCGTTCTATGTTTCTTACCATTTCTCCGATCAGTTTTTGTTTTGTGTTTAACTTTTTATTTTGGGCAGCCCTTACCGCATTTCCAAGACCACCCAGATAGTATCTTATCAACCACGGGCCTACGGTAAGGGTAGCATCACCAAAGCCAAGATCAGGAATAAGGTCAATGTATAAAGCCGCAAACGCCGAAAACAAGCCCAGCGAGTTTAGGCCATCTTTTATTTCACCATTGACCATTTGTCCGCTGCCGGGAATTACAGCGCTCATCCAACGGGCCAGACCTGGTTTCTTTTTCTGGTTTTTCGCCAGTTTTTTCAATGATTGATTCAATTGTATGGTATCTATACGCGCAGCGTAGCGAAGCTTCAAAAATTGCGACCTGGCTTTGTCATACTGATCTGCGAAAAGATAGTTTACTCCGGTCATAAAAAAATAGCGATCAAGGTCTGGCTCACTTTTTTTATTAACCTGCAATATTTCGACCAGTGCTTTATTGTAATTTTTTTCCAGAAGGAAGATCTTTTGTTTTTGGTATCTTACTTCATTCCTTTCCGCATGCAGGTAGGGCAGTTTAAAAAAATATATATCGAGATACCTGATGGCATTTTTCTCATCACCTCTTAACAGGAAACACTGTGCAATTTTTTTACAGGCGCCTGCATATAAGTTAGTGGAATCCCGGTAATATACCCTAAGGTACTCCTTTAGTGCGTTGTCATAGAGTTTATGGAAGAACAGCTGCTCAGCCAGTTGGTAATTCGCCGTTAAATCCTGTGCCCTACCAGGTAAAAAGAGACTAATTACCGTAATAAAGGTCAATATGGTTTTTACCTTCCGCATGTAGTTTAGCCTTCTGTTGTTTGTTATATTTTTTTGCCGCATTCACGGAGCCGTAAATATTGGCGATATAAAAGCCGGTGGCAAATCCTCCATAAATCCATCCACCTGCTGATTTTATTCCACCTTTAGAAAATCTCCTGTAGGCCTGATAAGTCGTAGTGGCAATAAAGATAAAACTAATGATGCCATCTTTGGTATCTTTTGCATATAACCGCCCGGATCCTGGCAGGATGCCCGAAAGCAAGCCCGCTTTCCATGGACTCTTATATTTTTGAGCAATGCCTTTTCTTATTAAGGCATAATATCCAGCATCCTGGATGCCAAATTTATGATAAAGCTGGTCAGCGGCTGACCAGTCCTGTTTCATTACTTTAAAGTCAAGTTCCAGTCTTCTGGCGTCACTGGAAGAAAGTACATTTGGATGTTGGCTGTAAATAAGTTCAGCCACATCTGCTTGTTCATTCAAAGCCAACGAAAGAAGGTACTCTTTCAAAATTTGATCATCGTCTAGACTAAGGGTGGATCCCTTTTGTTCAATTTTGTCGTATTGGTTTAATTTCCTGTAGGATTTTAGCAACATGATCAGGTGGTGCTTATCCAACGGATAAAGATAGGTGAGTCTTTCATACTCCTGTGCGGCAAACTCATAGAGGTTTTGATCATACAGGAAACGGGCAAATCCACTCATCTGCAAGCTGTCTTTTTTTAGATCCTGTGCCACAATAGTCAGCTTAATGAGCATCAGACAGATAAACACCAACATTTTTTGCATGGGAAATGTCATTCCACAGGATCGATTAAAACCCGGTTTTTGACATCTATTTCATATTTTTCCGGACTAAGTCCATTACACCGGGTGAGCCTGTCAAGGGTCATAATGCCTCCCTTTATCAGTCCATTTTGTTTTACGGCCATAATGCCATACAGAGAACATGAAGGAGAAAAAGCACATTTATTGGCATCCTGAGAAGAAAGGAATTCTTTGTAGAAAAAAAACAAGCCGGAAAACAGCAGTTGTATTTCATTTTGGTTTTCGGCAATGTGCGATTTAAAAGTGGTATATACTGTAGATTTGTGTGATTCAACTGCCAGGGCTTTTGAAAACTGAAAATCCTCCGGAGTTTGCCCTATGGCCGGCATTAAACAAACGATAGTAAGGGCAAATAAAAGCGGGAAACTATGTTTATTCAATGTGTACATTTTTAAAGCTGATTGATTTGTACAAGTCCTCTTTCAGGCCGGTAAAATGAGAAGTTATTTTCATTGGCACAGGCAGGTCTTTGACAATTTCGTAATTTTCATAAAAAGCTTTACTGATTTCTTTATCTTCTGTGTCTATAAAGATAATGCCCATCAACAGGTTATCCCGCACGTGCGTCACCACTTTCATCAAAAAAGTCTGAAAATTGGCTGGAGGTTCCCACTCCATGATGAGTTCTTCATCCGTTTCTTCAACAGCTGTGATATGAAAACCAGCAGAGGTAAGCCCAAAATCATTGTCCTTATATTCAAGAATGTTTTTAAACATGATGTAATCATTAACCTGCTGTAGTTTGCTTTTAGAAACAATGGAGTCTCCCTCATATTTGGTCAGGAAAGAATCTTGGATGACCCATCGTTCTTTTTTTGGAAAAAATAAGTCGTATTCAGACTTGCTGAGTAAGTTGTCATAGCTCACTTTCCCCATCATGAGGCTTGATTTTTCTGTACCGGTCCTTTTCTCCTTGATTACAAAATCGGCTTTGAAAAGATGATGCTTCTGGCTGTAAGATGCAGGAGCAAAAACGAGTAAAATGAGAAGGAAGATGGTAGATTTTAGCACGTACATAGGGTTTTAAAAAAGTAAAGTGCGGAAATTTCCGCACTTTACTGAGAATTCTTTTATGTAATAGGGATTAATATAAGCTAGCCAGTGATGCGCCAACAATTCCCACATAAATGATAAAGAACAAAGCATAGGCAATTAAACAACCCCAGAGGGCATTCATCACCTGTTGTTTCCTGGCAGCACCTTCATCCATGGTAAGATATACAATCAGCATACCTACCCATCCGAGGCAGAATCCCCACCAAAAGCCACCAATACCAAGAGGAGTGCCACTTGCATTTTCCATGATGCCATCTTCGCTGGCTGCAGCAGACAAGTTGGTCTTTGCAACCAACTCAGGATACTTGGCAGCCAACTGCTCGTAGGTAAGTCCTTCTTCGGCAATGATTTTTTCGATTTGGTTGAGGTCAGCGAGTTCCTGTTCGATTACCTCTTTTTTTGCCTTCATTTTTCCCGGATTTGTCGTGGTTGCCGAAAGGCTAAAACAGCATCCCAGAACAAAAACCAACAGGTATAATTTCTTCATAAAAACTAATTTAGGTTAAATAATAAGGTTTTAATTTAAGTAAAGATAGGAATATTTTTAAATCACGTATAAAATTAAAGTGTAAAATAAAAAGTATCCTCCCTCCAGATTTATGAGACCGGAGTATTTTTAATTGCAAAACAGCATAATTTGCATTATTCATTTTGAATAAGAGCAAATCATGACACTTTTACAGAATTAAATATTATAAGCATAAACTTAGTTAATACCTCACCTTTAATTAAGATTTACCCAAAATATACCTGACAGACAACGCGCCATAACCGCTTCTGAACCTGCTAAGGCTGACACCTGCATAGTCATAGTTATCGAGCAAGACAATCGTAGGTGCCCAGTCCACACTCACATTTACTGGATATTCCTCAAAGCTGTAATCCAGGCCAAGAACCCCAGACACACCGACTTCATAATAAGAATCAAAGCCTGCATAGCCATAATCCCAGGTAGTGAATGAACCACCAAGGCCCCAGTACCATTTCAACCTGTCAACAGATTTGATCGGCGAGTGGACTTCGTAATACGCTCCTGCAGCAATTCCACCCCAGCGGATACCACCAAAGATGTCAAGGGCGGCTTTTTCATTGAGGAAGGTCTTATAGCTTCCCACAAGTCCATAGCCGAGTTTAAGACCGATGGCAGATTTGTAGTCCTGTGCTGAAGTGACATTGATTAAAACCATAAGGCTCATCGCTGTCAAGAAAATTTTCATTTGTTTCATTGTTTTAAATTTTAAATGGTAAATTAAGATTTTAGAAATTCAAATATAAAAATTATAATGATTCCGGGGCTAGTTTTTCTAGTATATGGTCAATGGCGAGTTCGTATCCATGTAAGCCCTTTCCGACAACTGAATGTACACAAACCGGCTTCAGATACGAATTTTTTCTAAAAATTTCCCTTTCATTAATGTTGGAAATATGGACTTCTACCACTGGACACTTGATAGCCGCAACCGCATCTGCCAGAGAAACTGAGGTATGGGTAAGGCCACCGGCATTCAGAATGAGGCCATGGGCATCGAAGCCGTATTGATGCAGCCAGTCAATAAGTGTTCCTTCGTGATTGCTTTGGTGGTAAGTGATGAGGTGCGGCAAAAAAAGACCTTTCAGATAAGGTATGTATTCATCAAAACCCATGGTGCCATATATTTCGGGCTGTCTTTTTCCTATAAGGTTGAGATTGGGTCCGTTTAGTATTACAATATGAGCCATGGTCAGTTTGCGTATTCCGACATAAACTTGATGCGCACCAGGCTGAGCTCTTCTATGGTGATGTCCTCGTCTTTCAATGCTTTATAGGCATCCATAAGGGAGGCCGAATCGGCCTCCTGGTAGTATTCAAAGATTTCATCTACTATTTCCTGATCTACTTCTTCCTCGATGTAGTAATCGAGGTCGAGTTTAGTGCCATTGTCAACGATGAAATTCAATTCCTCCAGGAGTTCCTCCATGGTTTTTCCTACATTTCTGGCAATGTCTTCAAGGGGTAGTTTTTTATCAATGCCCTGGATGATGGTTACCTTGTCTTTGCTCTTATTGGCAACCTGTCGAATGAGGATTTCATCGGGTCTCTCGATTTCATTTTCTTCCACGTACTGCCTGATGAAATCAATGAAAGGTCTGGCATACTTTGCCGCTTTTCCCTGGTTTACACCGGTGATTTTTAGCATGTCCTCCATACTCACCGGATAAAAGGTAGCCATATCCTGCAGGGAGGGTTCCTGGAAAATAATCCATGGCTGTACGTTGTACTTACGCGCTTCTTTTTTCCTGATTTCTATCAGGTGTTTCACCAATACTTCATCCAGGACAGCCGCAGCTCCCTCTCCCATGGAAACGTCGTCTCCTTCGGCTTCGCTAAAGTCCCGGTTGAGCGGAATAGAGACAGACCATGGCTTGGCCAGGAATTTATTTCCGTCGTCTGTTATTTTCAGCAGGCCATATAATTCGATGTCCTTTTCAATAAGGTTATTCAGGATGCCGTGCCTTATGATGGAATGCCAGAAAAGGTCTTCATAATCTTTTCCTACGCCAAAGGATGGTAATTTATCAAAGCGGAAATCCTTCATTTCCTTTGTGGCTTTGCCGGTTATAAATTCTATCACCGTCTTGATCAGGAAACTCTCATTGATCTCTTTGATGGCTTTAATGGCCATCGACAGTTCTTTTTTGACCTCGATTTTGTCCTTGGGGTGGCGGCAATTGTCGCACATTTTGTCGCACTTAGTCTCGTCGTAGGGTTCTCCAAAATAGTGGAGTAAAAATTTTCGCCTGCAGGCCCCTGTCTCTGAATAGGCTATGATTTCGTCCATGAGCTGGGCACCCAGTTCCCTTTCGGATACCGGTTTATCTCTTAAGAATTTTTCAAGTTTAAGGATGTCTTTATAAGAATAAAAGGCGAGACACCTGCCCTCAAGTCCATCTCTTCCACCCCTGCCGGTTTCCTGGTAATAGTTTTCAATACTCTTTGGTATGTCATAGTGGATGACAAACCGGACATCTGGCTTATCTATGCCCATGCCAAATGCAATGGTTGCCACAATGACTTCAATCTCTTCCATGAGGAAATCATCCTGCACCTTGGTACGCACTTTGGCATCCAGTCCGGCATGGTATGGAGATGCTTTGATGCCATTCACAGAAAGCACCTTTGCCAGTTCTTCCGTAGTCTTTCTGGCTTGTACGTAGATGATGCCCGACTTACCGGATATGGATTTGATAAATTGTACAATTTCTTTAACCGTCTGTTCCCGGTTTAGCTTAGGTCTTATTTCGTAATACAGGTTGTCCCTGTTGAAGGAAGAGATGAAAATATTGACATCCTTCATATTCAGGTTTTTGACAATGTCGGTCTGCACTTTCGGTGTAGCAGTTGCGGTAAGGGCAACCAGCGGTATGTCTGCGCCAATGGCCGTGATCATGGTCCGAATTCTGCGGTATTCCGGTCTGAAGTCGTGTCCCCATTCCGAGATGCAGTGCGCTTCATCGATGGCGACAAAGGAGATGTTTGTTTGCTGAAAAAATTCTATATTTTCATCTTTGGTCAGGGTTTCCGGCGCCACAAACAACATTTTGGTGGTTCCGTTGGTAATGCCTTCTTTCACCTCCCGCATTTGAGTGCGGGTAAGCGATGAATTTAAAAAAGCTGCCAGTTCGTCGCTTTGACTATATCCCCGTATGCTGTCCACCTGGTTTTTCATAAGCGCGATGAGGGGAGATATAATAAGGGCAGTACCTGGCAATAAAAGCGCAGGAAGTTGATAACACAAAGACTTGCCCCCTCCGGTGGGCATAATCACAAAAGTATCTTTTCCAGCCAAAACACTTTCGATGATCGGTTTTTGATCTCCCTTAAAAGTGTCAAAGCCAAAATACTCCTTTAATGATTTCTCCAGGGTGTACATATAAATTTCGTTTCTAAAAATTTCTAAGGGCCAAATGAAATAAACGCTATCCCTTAAATTGCCAAAATTCAGCCAGTTTGGGCCGACTTCTCATGTTAAATAAAAAGGCGGGCAGACATTTTTTTGAAAAAGCCGTCTAAAGTTATAATTTTTTTTTCTTAAACGACAAAATAAAAAGGGTAATTTTTATTTTAAGAATTCACGCTTCAAGCCCTATCTTTGACCGAATCGAGGTTAAAAAGAAATTTATATCTTATGAATCCGGCCATTTGGCCATTAAATACCGTACATTTTTGGAAGCCCAAATTTTAAAAAGTCTCCACGCCACACTGGAAATAGAAGTATCCACACTTGAAGCACTCAACGCATCTCTTGGTTTGTCTCATGTTGAGGCAGTGATGGCACTGTATCAATGTAAAGGCAAGGTTGTGGTCACGGGTATTGGTAAAAGTGCGTTGATTGGACAAAAACTCTCAGCCACACTCAACTCTACAGGAAGCAGGTCAGTTTTTATTCATGCCGCTGATGCAGTGCATGGTGACCTGGGACAGATTGATGCGGAGGATATAGTCATATGCCTTTCCAAAAGCGGAGAAACCGCAGAACTCAAAGTGTTGATGCCTATACTCAGGTCGATGGGGAATAAAACCATTGCCATGGTATCCCATAAGGAATCCTTTCTGGCTCATCACTGTGATTACCTGCTGTGGTTGCCGGTCGAGAAAGAAGCCGACCCCAACAACCTGGCTCCTACAGCAAGTACGGTTGCCCAGTTGGCGATGGGGGACGCACTGGCTATGGCGTTGCTCAATCTCAAAGGCTTTACTTCCCAAAACTTTGCCCAGATACACCCTGGAGGTAATCTCGGCAAAATGCTTTATACACGCGTCAAAGACCTGTGTTACTGCAATCAGGCACCAAAAGTATATGTGGATAACGTAATTAAGGATGTGATTCTGACCATCAGCTCGGGAAGGTTAGGCGCCACTGCGGTATTGAATCATGAAGATAAGCTAGTTGGCATTATTACCGACGGGGACCTCAGAAGGATGTTGGTCAACTACAATTTTAATGAGGGCATTAAAGCGGAAGACATCATGACCAGCAGTCCAAAGACCATAAATCACCAGGAATTGGCAGCCCGTGCCATGCAAGACATGAAAGCCATGTCTATATCTCAATTGTTGGTCACGGATCGGGACAGCTATGTAGGAATTATCCATATCCACGACCTTATAAAGGAAGGATTTATTTAGGTTGCCGCATAATTACGCAGATACGCAGAATATTATTTGGTATTTTTCAATTATAGTTTATTGACAAAAACCAAATATTTGAGCATTACTCCAGGCAAATCATTCCCGTTTGAAAGTATACCTCACTAATTATCAACACCCTTGATGGAATAAAAAATCATATATCTGCTACGGGTTCAAAATTTAATGTCTTAAAAAGTCAAATCTTAGTTAAATAATATATTTTTAACCCCGAATTAAAAATAAAGATATGAGTTCAACTACTGTACAGAATAAACATCCGAAAGGACTATGGGTATTGTTTGGCACCGAAATGTGGGAGCGATTCAACTTTTATGGCATGCGAACCCTGCTGACGCTATTCATAGTTCATGCGCTGATGATGAGCGAAGAACAGTCATCTATTATATATGGAGGATTTTTGGGTTTATGTTACCTGACGCCCATGTTGGGCGGTTTTATAGCTGACAGATTTCTGGGAAACAGGAATTGTATTATTATCGGAGGGCTTTTGATGGCCACTGGTCAGTTTCTTTTATTTACAAGCGCCACTACTTTTGGCGTAAATCTTGAGTTGGCAAAAACATTATTGTATGTGGCACTGGGTGTTTTGATATTTGGAAATGGATTCTTCAAACCCAATATATCAAGTATGGTTACCAACCTTTATCCAAAGGAAGAAAAAAACAAACTTGATACTGCATTTACCATATTTTATATGGGTATAAATATTGGTGCCTTTTTAGGCCAATTTATTTGTCCTGCATTGGGTGATGTGGTAGATGCAAACGGGACCAGAGATGTATTTGCCTTTAAATGGGGCTTTTTGGCAGCTGGTATTGCCATGCTGGTGGGCACGCTTACTTTTTATTTGCTGAAAGATAAATATGTGGTTACACCGGAAGGAAGGCCGTTGGGTGGGTTACCAAAACACAATATTGCCTCTGATTATGAGGAGGGAGAGTCGCAAAAGGCAATTTTTTCAAACCAATCTTTGATGTTGGCAGTGGCTGGTTTTATTGGACTTGCATTGGTTTTCTATTTTGTGATTGGTCAAAATATGGTTTATTCCGCAATTTATGCCAGTGGACTTACTTTGGCCGGACTGATATTGACAGACTCTTCCTTATCAAAAATAGAAATGGATAGAATTCTGGTGATTTATATCGTTTCCTTTTTTGTGATTTTCTTTTGGGCCGCATTTGAGCAGGCAGGTTCATCATTAACTTTTATTGCCAATAACCAAACGGACAGAAATTTCTTTGGATGGAATATGCCACCTTCTATGGTCCAGATTTTCAATGGTATATTTGTGGTTATGCTCGCCATCCCCTTTAGTATGCTGTGGGATAAATTAAGGGCAAGTGGCAAGGAACCCATTTCTCCGGTAAAACAAGCCATAGGTCTTTTTACGATTGCATTGGCTTATTTTATCATAGCCAATAATGTAAAGGATTTAGGTAATGCCGGCTTATTGGGTATCAAATGGTTGATTTTATTATATTTATTGCAAACCATAGGTGAGCTTTGTTTGTCTCCGATTGGACTTTCTCTTGTGGGCAAATTGGCACCTAAGAGATTTACTTCATTATTGTATGGTGTATTTTTCTTATCTAATGCCTCTGGTTATGCACTTGCGGGAACCTTAGGATCTATATTACCTGCCACTGGAGATAAGTTTAAAACGGCAAGCGATATGGGCATTGACCTGCAAGCAATTCTGGATAAGACGGTCACACCAACACCGGAACAATTAAAAATGCTGGCCGACAAAAACATTATGGATCACTATCCGGTATTTGCTGGTTTCCAGATTACCAATTTATATGAATTTTTCATGGTATTTGTAATTCTTTGCGGCATTGCTTCAGTCATTTTGTTTAGCCTTACTCCAAAACTTAAAAAAATGATGCACGGCGTCAATTAACAGGAAATATATGGATACGACTGCCAATAACGACTTTTTTAAACAAAACGTACTAGGCCATCCAGCCGGCTTGTTTATCCTGTTTTTCACAGAAATGTGGGAGCGGTTTTCCTATTATGGCATGCGGGCCATTTTGGTGCTGTTCTTAACTTCATCTCTGGCAGATGGGGGATGGGCATGGCCAAGGGCAAATGCACTGGCATTGTACGGCACATATACCGCGATGGTATATCTCACACCGATCGTTGGGGGTTTTGTGGCCGACAAATACCTGGGTCATCGCAAATCAGTGTTGCTTGGGGCTTTCATCATGACACTCGGCCATGCCTCAATGGCCCTTGAATCAGCCACATTTTTGTATATCGGTCTGCTTTGCCTGATTATGGGAAATGGATTTTTTAAGCCAAACATGACGTCTATCGTTTCGCAAATGTATAAGGATCACCCTGAAAAAAAGGACGGAGCCTATACCATTTTTTATATGGGGGTAAACTCAGGGGCTTTTATAGGAATGATGCTCTGTGGTTACATGGGTGAAAAAGTGGGATGGAGCTGGGGCTTTGGTCTGGCGGGCATCTTTATGTTTTTTGGCATGATCATGTTTTATCTGGCACAGCCCATTTTCGGGTCCATAGGTATGAAACCCATAAATACGGGAAATGTAAATGCACTCACCGACGATGGTGACAAACGCAATCCTTTTACAACCGTGGATAAGATACTGATATCCATTACAGCGACCCTTGCGCTGGTTTGGGTAATCAATGACCCCATGTCAAAGATTTACAATTCCAATATTTTTGGCAATTCTACCAATGCGGGTTACGTCATATTATTTGCGTTGCTGATATTTTTATTCATCCTGTTTTCCCGTATTTTAAGATACAGTCCGGTAACCAGAGACCGAATGTTTGCGGTGGTCATTATAGCCTTCTTTTATATGTTATTCTGGGCATCTTTCGAACAGGCAGGAGGTTCTATGACGATCTTTGCCAAGGATTACATGGACAGAAGTCTCACGGGTGATTTTGGTTTTATATTCAAGGTGTTCAACACACTGCTTACCGTAGTGCCACTGGGCATTATAACCTGGGTGCTGTTCAAACTATTCAAAGTAACCTACAAAGATTATACACCGGCAAACCTGGTCCTTTCTTTTAGTTTTTTGATAGTTTGGGGCATTGTCATCTGGATGTTGTACCGTGAATTTTCTTTGACAAACAGTGAGGTACAAGCTTCATGGTTTCAGATTCTGAATTCTTTTTTCATTATCTCACTGGCACCTCTGTTTTCCAAAGTTTGGGAAAGTAAATACAATCCGCCAGGTGCCTTTAAATATGCGATTGGCCTGATCTTTCTTGGGTTGGGTTTTGCTTCACTGGCCTACGGTACAACCGGCATTCCGCTGGGAGCCAAAGCTGCATCGGTGAGTATGTTATGGCTGGTGCTGGCCTATTTGTTTCACACCATGGGCGAATTGTGTATATCACCGGTTGGTCTTTCCTATGTGAGTAAGCTGGTACCAGGCAGAATGATTGCCATTATGTTTGGCATTTGGTACCTCGCAGTGGCCATCGGCAATAAACTGGCAGGAACGCTGGGTGGAAGAATCGATGAAATCGTCACCGAACACGGCATGACTTACTTTTTCCTCATCTTCACCATTGTGCCTTTTGGTGCGGCAGTCCTTATATTTATCCTTAACCCGCTTTTGAGGAAACTCATGCACAATGTAAAATAATCAAATAATGGATACTACTGCTGCTCAAAAGGATATCAGAGATTTTTCAGGTCAGTATCCGAGGCAGCTCTGGCACCTGTTTTTTTCAGAGATGTGGGAACGTTTTTGCTTCTACGGCATGAGGGGTATGCTGGTCATCTTTATGGTAAACCAACTCATGCTTGACGATGAAAAAGCCAACCTCCAATATGGAGCAACCCAGGCTTTTGTATATGCGTTTACTTTTATTGGTGGCTTGTTTGCCGACAAAGTCCTTGGCTATCGCAAATCCTTATTCTGGGGTGGACTGCTTATGATTGCAGGCAGTCTTATATTGGCTATTGACCCCAAACAATTCTTTTTCTTTGGCATCAGTTTTACCATTGTAGGAACCGGTTTTTTTAAGCCCAACATTTCCACCATGGTAGGAAGTCTTTATCGCGAGGGAGACCCTCGAAGGGATGCCGGGTTTTCATTATTTTACGCCGGCATCAATATCGGAGCATTGTTGGGAGGATACCTGTGTGTTGCTACCGGAAAAGGCGAACTTTTCGGCAGCATGATTCCGGCTCACCTCACCTGGAATGTAGCCTTTGGATTTGCAGCCGTGGTCATGGTAATCAGTCTGCTTACCTTTTTGTTCACACAACGTGAAATGGGCAGTATTGGATTATCTCCTCTGCTCCATATGGATAATACTAAAAGAAAGACCATCGAATATGGGACTTATGTAGGTTCACTTTTGGTGATTCCCCTCATTATGACTATGGTATCCATCACCGAATATACTGACCTTTTTATGTATATCATTGGACCCGCCACGCTGGTTTACTTGTTTTACGAAATGCGAAACCTTGGATCTCCGGAAAGAAAAAAATTGCTGGCCGCCCTGGTCTTCATCTTTTTTTCAATTTTCTTTTGGGCTTTCTTCGAACAAAGTGGAGGCTCACTCAGCTTGTTTGCAGAAAAGAATCTCGACAACAAAGTGGCGGGACTTACACTCGACCCCAATGGCGTAAACAATTCAGCAAACTCTCTTTTTGTCATCCTCTTCGCAGCATTGTTGGGCATGGTGTGGGTGTGGCTGGCAAAAAGAAAGATGGAACCCAACACCGTGGTCAAATTTGGCCTTGCTTTTTTGTTTCTGGCGGCTGGTTTTTACATTTTTTACTACACCAAATTTTTCAGCAATCCCGAAGGAGTCACTTCACTGAACCTCTTTACGTTTGGCTGGCTAGTCATTACTTTTGGTGAACTCAGTCTGTCGCCTATTGGTATGTCCATAATGACCAAACTGTCACCCGCCAGGCTACAGGCCGTTATGATGGGTATGTGGTTTTTAGCCAGCGCCTATGGTCAGTATTTTGCAGGCATCCTGGGAGCCAATATTGCTGTAGCTTCTGCAGATGCCAGTAATTATGTGCAGTTGGTAACATATGCGGATGGGTACAGGTCTTTGGCCTTGTATGCCCTCATCGCAGGCATAGTGCTTATAATGATATCGCCAGTGGTACGCAAACTGATGCAGGAGGTAAAATAGAATTTACCGTTGCGACAAGCGATTTAAAAGCGTCAATCAAAACAATTTGAATATATTGGTCCCGGCTTAGTTCGGGACTTTTTATTACCACCACTTTTTAAAACTCAAAACGGGAAGGAGGCCCAGTTGGTTTTGTATCCTGATACCACCCGCAAACGCTTCCGGATAGCCATCATTGAGCCTTGAGCTCAGGTTTTGAATGTCCAGGGAGAGCAGCGAGGAAGTCCAGGTATAATTGATCCTGGCATCAAACCTCAGGTAGGGTCTCATTTGAAAAATTGGAGGGAAATCAAAATCTCTTTGACGAATATGTGTGCCCGTATAAACCGGAGGGTAATATTGTCCGCCGCGATAATGAAAGGATGCACTCAAACTAAGTTTTTTCACACCAAAAAAGAAATCCCTTCCTGCACTTAAGCTACCTGAGTATTTAAAATTGGTCTCGGCATTTTGCCACTCAGCCTTACCTTCATTTTTGTATTTGAGGTCAAACCGGGTATGGTTGATGTTGATCCAGGATGAGGGTGCAGGCCTATAGTCCAACATCAGGGATATACCAATGGACTTGGCCTTTCCATAATTTTGGGTGGTAAATACGTCCAGGTAATCAAAACCATTTATTCCATTGTAAAAATTATAACCTGCGAATAGGTTGTCGATTTGGTGCAAGAATGTTGAAGCGGAGAATTGTGCCTTCTTGCCTTCTACCCTATATTCCAGCGTTGAATTTAAAGAGGTCATCCTGCGGATTTCTTTTCCTGCATAAGGCCCGGATCTTTGCACAGCTCTCCCCAGAGAAAATTTTAAGGCGTGTGAACCTGAATGATAGGAAACGGAAGCCTTGGGGGTCGCATATAGCTGATGTGTCCAATGGGCAGCCAGGTTTATCTGTGCCGACCATTTTGAGAATATTGACCAACTTTTCGTAAGGAAGGGTAAAAGGGTCCACACTTTGGTGCTGTTGGTGGAGGATTGTATTTGATTGCTGGTGATGTAGTATTCATCTTCCTCCAGGATCTCTTTAATACCAAAAGACAAACCTGAAAGGCTTTGACAAGATTGAACAAGGGTGAGTCTGGAGGATGTCGCCCTGAAGCGGTCATTCGCTTCATAGAAAGTGGTATCTGTTGGATAGACATCACCAGCGGCAGTGCGATGGTCCAATCTTCTGGAATAACTTGCCCCCAGATGGATCTTCTTATTCGGTGAGGCTCGCCATTCGTGCAAAATTTGATACATGGTCATATCCGCCTGATAAGTAATATCAAGGCCATCTTTAAAGTTGGTAATGCTGTCTTCAACCGGGACGTGAAGATTTTCGCTTTTACCCCATGCAAAGAAAACCTTGGTGGAAGATTTGGCAGAATGACGGTGATAGCCGGCAACCAGGTCATTAAACCGGATGGTTTCTCCTCCAAAATTGACGCCAAGGTCACCCAGTAGTCCTGTAAATGAATACCGGTAACCCGCAAAGAGGTGATGGTTTTTTTTAAATGATTTTTGTATTCCCGCTTCCAGACCCAACAAACTGGCTTGTATAAATGAATTTTTTAATTTGCCAAGGGTTATGTTGGATAGCCCACCCAGCGTATTGCTGTGATAGTCAGGATTGGCTGCACCCTGGAAATTGAATTGGTTAATGAAATTGCCGCTAAACATATTTACTCCCCCGGCGGAAAGACTGCCGAGATCAGAGAGCGTACCTGCATTGCTCAGGTGATTGGGATTTACGGTTTCCATACCATGAAGTTGCCAGGAGAACATATGTGAGGGCAGGCCGTGATAAATGATGCCATTCGCCTGATCGTTGGTATTGGCAAAGCCCGGATAATGCAAAAGCACGCGCGCGGGATCGTCGAAGCTGGCTGCCAGTTTTTTAAATTCTGCATTTGACAACTGCAACCTGTTTTCCTGATAAATTTTACGTCCGACAAACAAGACTGTATCTGCCACATAGGAGACTATGGAGTCTGTTTGAGCGGCGCAAATCGCGGAAATAAGGCTTAAATAACCAAAGAGGAAAAATCGTTGTATTGCCGCAGAAAAACCAATCATCAGAAGGTTTGATTTATTTTATTTAATGAGATCCAAGATCAATAAGGTTGGTGTTTTCAACGACGTGTTCCACTGCTGTTTTTCCATCTAGGATGCTGTCAAAAAGCAGTTGGCTGGCAGCATTACCAATCCTGTATCCGGAGTGAAAGATATGACTTATGTTTGGATACAGAAAATAGGGGGAGGTACCATCACTGATGGAGACGATGCTCAGATCCCTGGGTATTTGCAAACCCATTGACAGGAAGTGGCTGAGGCTCTGAACCAGCAATTCGTCTGTCATGATGAAGAGTCCGTTGTAGTTTTGCGAGCTGGTCTTCGCCTTGAGAATATGGTTTAAGATTTTGATGTGGTTTATTTTTAAATAGTTGTGTTCTGTACATAAAAGGCCATGGTCTTTCATGGCTGCAGAAAAACCTTCAAAACGATCTTTGGTTATGGAGAGATTTTCGTGTCCAAAGATGCCCAACACATTATGTCTCCCCTTTTCCAGGATGGACCTGGTGGCTTCATAGGCAGCGGCATAATCGTTGATGGTGACGGTGGAGTAGTCAGCTGAATGCAAAATTTTATCCAGGATGACCACCGGAATTTGGCTGTCTTTCAGAATTTTCAAGTGGTCCAGGGAGGTTGTATTTTCTGAAAGAGAAATCAAAACACCCTCTACTACCCAGCTAAGGCAATATTTGATGATGTCGGCCTCCACTTCGTATTGGTTTTTTGACTGAAAAATAATGAGTCGGTAACCAAAGGTCTCTACCACATTTTCAATGCCTTCTATGAGGTCGGGAATGAAAAACCGGTTGAAGTCTGGCAGAATAAGGGCAATCATCTTGGTATTTTTTTTTCGGAAAAACCGGGCATGCAGATTGGGTAGATAATTGAACCTTTCGGCAACACTACGCACCCTGATTTTCGTTTCTTCACTAATATCCGGGTGATCGGCCAATGCTCGGGAAACGGTCGAAATGGAGACTGAAAGCATGCGGGCAATGTCTTTGATGGTTATTTTGTTCATAGGTCAAAAATAGGTCTTTTTTATTAACAGCAAACGTTTGCGCAAACGTTTGCAACGATTTTTAATTTGTTAATAATTAAATAATACTTATCATTGCTTTCTTATTGCAGGGATAAAAAATACTTTAAAACCACTATGGTAGAGAAATATTAAGTAGCATTCTGTTAAAGAAGCGAAAAGATATTTTATAACGTTATGTTAAATATTTGCTTTTTGATGTAATATTTGACCGATATCGTTGAAAATGAGAATTATGCAAATCGTAAGCTTATGATTCACTAAGGTGAATTATAAATATTAACTAATTAACTAAATTCTAAAATTGTAAAAGCCACATGAAGAAAACACTAACCAACTTATTGTTTCTTACAGTCTTTGTGTTGGGGGCATCCTTTACCTACGCACAGCGGACGGTTACGGGAACAGTCACCGATGCAAAAACTGGTGACGCCCTGATCGGGGCAAACGTTTTGGTAAAAGGTTCTTCCACAGGAACCATTACCGATATTGACGGATCATACTCCATCAGCACCGCAGTGGGATCTGTCCTGGTATTTTCCTATACGGGATATGCCAATCAGGAGGCTGCCGTAGGCGCATCTGGAAACATTGACATTGCTCTTGCTGAAGGTGCACTCCTCGACGAAGTAGTTGTGGTAGGTTATGGAACCCAGAAAAAGCGCGATGTAACAGGAGCTGTGGCTTCTTTGAAAGAAAAGGAGTTCAACCAGGGTATTGTTACATCTGCTGACCAACTGTTGCAGAACAGGGTTGCCGGTGTGAACATGATCAACAACAGTGGTCAGCCGGGCGGTGCAGCTACCGTAAAGATCAGGGGTAACAACTCCATCAGGGCAGGTGCCAGTCCACTTTACGTAGTGGATGGTGTGCCACTCGATGGCAGAACTGCAAAAGCTTCTTTGTTGTCATCAGACCTTGGATCGATTGCAAACTCCAACCCACTTAATTTTATCAACCCATCTGACATTGCATCCATAGATGTGTTGAAAGATGCTTCCTCTGCTGCCATTTATGGTTCAAGGGCATCCAATGGGGTTATCCTCATTACTACAAAGAAAGCAAAATCCGGAGCGCCTAAAGTGGACCTGAACATTGGTTTTGGCACCAGTTCCGTACTAAAAAAATACGATGTACTTACCGGTGATGAGTATCGTGCTGCTTTGACCAGATATAGCCTTTCTTCAGGCGATGGCAGGTCAACAGTTGACGCTTTCGATGAGATCACACAGAATGGGTCCAACCAGAATTACAACCTTTCAGTTGGTGGTGGTTCCGACAACTCTACTTACAGATTTTCTGCAGGTTATCAGGACGTAAGAGGTGTAGTGAAAGAAACAGGTATTAAAAGGTACACGGATCATTTACTTCCAACTTTAAATTACTAGATGGTAAAATTGGTGTTGATGCGATGTTGATCGCCAGCCAGACTGTAGAAGACATTGCACCGATCTCTACCGATGCAGGGTTTACCGGTAACCTGATTGGTCAGGCACTTCAGTGGAATCCAACGGTACCACTTACCACAAGTACGGGCGAATTTACCACAGGTAAAAACAATCCACTGGTGGGTGAAACAACCATCAACCCGCTTAACCTGCTGGATGGGCACTTTGAATCTGCCAAGACAACCACTACACTGGCCAATGTTTCTCCATACTGGAACATCACCGATAATCTGATTTACCGATACAGATTGGGCATCAATTATGGGCTGGGCAACACCAGAGGAGCCATTTCCGGTAAAGTGAATGTTCAGGGCGTTACGGACTTGGGATTGGCAGGTATGGCCAACAACGAATTGTTATCAACCATTCAGTCTCATACCTTAAATTACAACAAAGCCATCAACGATAACATTACCCTCGACCTCATCGGCGGTTATGAATATCAGAAATTTGATTTCAAAGGATATGCCCTGGCAGGAAGGGGTTTTGCAGTGCTTGACTTTGACAACACCAATGCAGTGCAAAACAGTGCAAATGCCAATAAGAGGTTTATTTCATACGCAGACCCAATCAGCGAGTTGCAGTCATACTTTGGAAGGGCCAACATTGGTATCAATGGTAAGTACAACATCACTGCTACTTTGAGGGCAGACGGATCATCTAAATTTGGTACCAATAACAAATATGGTATCTTCCCTTCATTGGGTGCTTCCTGGAACCTAAAAGCAGAAGACTTTTTGTCTGATTCAGAAAATGTAAGCGACCTTAAACTGAGGTTGGGTTGGGGTAAAACCGGTAATCAGGAATTCCCTGCCGGTTCTGCTCAGGAAAGATATGGTCTTACTGAAAACGGTGGTACCATCCTCGAAAACGTAGCCAATCCTGATCTCAAATGGGAATCATCAACCACCTTAAACGTTGGTCTTGATTTTGGTCTTATGAACAACGTACTTACAGGTACAATTGATTATTACAGCCGCGTAACCAATGATTTGTTGCTGGACCCTTCAGTGTCTGAACCTGGTCCTGCAGTGAGGGCATGGAAAAACATCAATGGCGAGGTTGCCAACACTGGTCTTGAATTGGGCTTGAATGCGCAAATTGTAAATAAAGCTAATTTTGCATGGAACCTCGGAGGTAACATTTCATTCCTGAAAAATGAATTCAGGAACTACTCAGGTCCTCCAATTCTTACAGGTAATCTGTTTGGTCAGGGTTCATCCGGTGCATATATCCAGGAAATGAAAAATGGCTACGCATTGAATACCTTCTTTGTAAGAGAATACAAGGGCCTCGATGAATCTGGATCAAGCACCTATACAGATGATGGTGATAAATTATATCCTTTGGGCGATCCAAATGCCAACATCATTTTGGGTGTTTCTACTGGTTTGGAAATCAGCAAGCTATCATTCAATATGAATGTTAACGGAGCTTTTGGTCACCAGTTGTACAACAATACAGCTATGTCTGTCATCCCAATTGGCAACCTTGGCAACAGAAATATCGATGCAGCATTACTGGAAGGAAGCATCAAAGAAAGTACCGCCAATCCGATTGCCTCTTCATCCAGGTATATTGAAAATGGTGACTTTGTGAAATTGGCAAATGCCACTTTGGCTTACAACCTGGGCAAAGTTTCAAAACTTTCCAACGTAAGGTTGTCACTTACAGGTCAGAATTTGCTGGTAATTACAGATTACAGTGGTTTTGATCCGGAAGTAAATACCGTGAACCTCAGAAATGGTGTTCCTTCTTCAGGTATTGAATATATTCCATACCCTTCTGCAAAATCATTTATTTTCGGAATCAATGTTTCATTCTAAAAAAAATATTCATCACATGAAATTTAATATAATATTATTGTTGCTGGTCTTCTTGTCCTTTCAGGCTTGTACGGACCTGAAAGAAGAACTTAGAGAAGACCTGACAAATGACCAGGCATCTAAGCTGGTTAAAGTGGATGCCTTGCTTCTGGCAGCGTATGACGGCTTGAAACTGCCTTATCAGGATCAGTCGCGTTTTTGGGCTGCCCAGGAACATACATCAGACGCTGCCATGGGCCCAACCAGGGGTCCGGACTGGGACGACAACGGAATTTGGAGATCATTGCACGCCCATACATGGACGCCAGATCACTCCTTCCTTACCAGCACCTTCAGCGAAATGTTGCAGGTAGTTTATTCTACTACCAATTTATTGCAGTTTGATCCTACACCTCAGCAAGCTGCTGAAGCAAGGTACCTCCGTGCTTTTGTCATGCTTTCCGTTCTCGATGGCTGGGGTCAGGTTCCTTTCAGGGATGCAGGATCAAGCTTACTCGAGGATGCAAAGGTATTGGGACCTCAGGAAACAGTTGATTTTGTAGTGGCAGAAATGGACGCCATTATCAATGACCTCCCTGCAGGACCTACCAACAGGGCCAATAAAGATGCTGCCCGGGTATTAAAGATGAAGGCGCTGTTGAACAAAGGTGCCTACCTCAACCGCGAAGCACCAACTTTTGCCGCTGCCGATATGAACGCCGTGGTTGCTGTTGCTGACCAGCTTATTGGATCAGGTAAGTACCAGTTGGAAGACAACTATTTTGACAACTTCGCACCGAAAAATGATGCGATCTCTTCTGAAAACATCTGGACTGCGGAAAACATTGGTGGTGTTTCTTCAGGCAACGTGAGGTCGAGATGGTTTTGCACCCTGCATTATAACCAAAACCCTTCCGGTTGGAATGGTTTTACCACATTGGGTGATTTGTATAACTCCTTTGAAGATAGCGATCTTCGAAAGAAGGCAGACTATACCGGTATGACTGATGTTTCAGGTATCAATGCAGGTTTCCTTTTTGGCCAGCAGTTTGACAAGGATGGCAAGCCACTTCAGGACAGGAAAGGTAACCCACTGTTTTTCACCAAAGAAGTGGCCATCAAGGAATCAGGCGCAAACCTCGAAGTTACCGGTATCAGGGTTATAAAATACCCAATCGATTACAAGAGTGGAGACAACTGTGATAACGACTACGTTTACTACCGTTATGCCGATGTATTGTTGATGAAGGCAGAAGCATTGCTACGTACCGGTCAAAACGGACCTGCACTTGACCTGGTAAATGAACTCAGGACCAAACGAGGTGCAACAACTTTGGCTTCCTTATCAGCAGAAACGTTATTGGCAGAAAGAGGACGTGAATTGTACTGGGAAGGTCACAGGAGATCTGACCTGATTCGTTTTGGTAAGTTCCTTACTGCATGGGAAGAAAAAGCTGCATCCGGAAAAGAGCGCTTATTGTTCCCCATTCCTACGCAGTCTTTGGCATCAAATCCAAACCTGAAGCAGAATCCAGGTTATTAATGAATAATAATTATTTTGTTGACGGGGGAGCTATGCTCCCCCTTTTTATTTTATAAGTATATTGAAAAGAGCGTTTATTTTTATTTTAGGTATTTTACTGCTATCAGCCTGTCACAATGACAAAGATGCGAATGATAAATTTGCCGGACCTGAAAACACATTATTTTCCCTTATGGGGCAGGAGGAAACGGGCATCAATTTTATCAATAAGGTTGAAAATACCGACCGGTTCAACATCTTCAATTACCGCAATTTTTACAATGGTGGCGGCGTGGCTATCGGTGACATCAACAATGATGGTCTTTCAGATGTCTTTCTCACATCCAATATGGGCGAAAACAAACTCTACCTCAACAAAGGAGCATTTCGATTTGAGGATATTTCTGTAAAAGCTTTCGGAAGCACACCAAAAACCTGGAGTACCGGCGTCGTGATGGTCGATATCAATGCCGATGGCTGGCTGGACATATATGTATGCAATGCCGGATACCAAAGTGGAACAGAAACTGCCAATAAACTCTACCTCAACAATAAGGACCTTACGTTTACCGAAAAGGCAGCTGAATATGGACTTGATGACAAGGGATATACCACCCATGCAGCATTTTTTGATTACGACAAAGACGGAGACCTGGATGCCTATATCCTCAACAACAGTTTTATTCCGGTAAACACCCTCAATTATTCCAACAAACGCGAATTGAGGGCAGAGGACTGGGATGTCCGAGAATTTTTGAAAGGTGGAGGAGATAAGTTGCTCCGCAATGACAATGGCGTTTTCAAAGATGAAAGTGCCGGTGCCGGCATTTATGGAAGTCTGATTGGTTTTGGGTTGGGCATCTCCGTAGGTGATGTCAACAATGACAGTTGGCCTGACATTTATATCAGCAATGATTTTTTTGAAAAGGATTACCTCTACATCAACCAGAAAAACGGACGATTCAGTGAACAACTTGAAGAAAGAATCGGGCACATAAGTATGTCTTCCATGGGGTCTGACCTTGCGGACATTAACAACGACGGTTGCATGGATATTTTTGCTACCGACATGCTCCCGGATGAAGATGTGAGAATTAAACGCACCACCTCATTTGAAGGCATCGATGTATATAACCTTAAAGAATCCAAAGGTTTTTACCACCAGTATGTGCAAAATGCAATGCAACTAAACAAAGGGGATGGCAGCTTTACGGAGATAGCAAACATGGCCGGCATCAGCGGTTCTGACTGGAGTTGGGGAGCCTTGATTTTTGATGCAGATAACGATGGCTTACAGGACATCATTGTGTGCAATGGCATTTACAAGGACGTCATAGACCAGGATTTTATTGATTTTTTTGCCAACGATGTCATGCAGCGCATGGTGCTTAGCGGCAAAAAGGAAAAATTGGATACCATAGTTGGGCTTATGCCTTCCACACCCATACCCAATAAAGCATACCATAACCTGGGTAAGCTGAGATTTAAGGATGAGGCAATAAACTGGGGCTTGGCTACACCCAGTTATTCAAATGGTGCTGCTTATGGAGACCTGGACAACGACGGAGATTTGGACATGGTCGTGAGCAATGTAAATCAGCCATGTTTTGTGTATCGAAACAACGCAACCTCCAAAAACAATTATCTGTCTGTAACACTAAAAGGAATAAAAGGCAATACCCAAGCCATAGGAGGAAAGGTAACTGTCTATACACAAGGAAGGAAACAAGTTAGAGAAGTCATGCCGGCAAGGGGCTTCCAGTCTTCTGTGGACTATTCACTGACCTTTGGCCTTGGTAAAGACAGCCTCATTGACTCCCTTAGTGTTGAATGGCCAGACCTCAGGGTTACAAGCCTGATCAAGCCAGGCATTAATAAAAAAATAAACGTTGACCAAAAAACGGCCGCATTCAAAAAAGGCATAAGACCTTTCCGGGAATCCACCTATTTCAAACCAGTTGAATTGGTTGGATTGAGACCACACAAAGAAGACGACCATATTGACTTTTATTATGAAAGGGGCTTATTTGAAATGCTGAGCAAAGAGGGACCCGCATACGCGAAGGCAGATGTCAATGGAGACGGACTGCCGGATATCTATACAGGTTCAGGAAAAGGTAGTCGCCCCACATTTTATTTGTCGCAGGGCAAAAGCCTGAGGGCAGATACCACTATTTTTCCCCAAACGGAATTTGAAGATACCGCTGCTGCCTTTTTTGATGCCGATAACGATGGCGACATGGATCTCTTTGTCGGATCGGGCGGAAATCACAGCGCGCCGCTTACCAGAGAAATGCAGGACAGAATCTACATCAATAAAGGCAAACTCATATTTGAACTTTCTACCCGTGCGCTGCCGGCCAACGGCATGAATACATCGCTTTGTCTGCCATTTGACTATGATAAAGACGGAGATCTGGATTTATTTGTAGGAAGCAGGAGTTACCCATTGAAATATGGAGAACCACCGGTAAATTATTTATATAAAAACAACGGGAAAGGTTTTTTTGATAGCGTAGGGGATTCCGTATGTCCGGAACTAGTCTCTGCAGGTTTTGTCACTTCAGCGGTGTTGGTTGACATTGACGGAGATTTGACAAACGAACTGGTGCTGGCAACAACCTGGGGGAAAATTAGAATTTTCAGAACAGAAAAGGGAGGTATAAAAGAGGTGAAAAATGCCATTGATGGCGCATTGACTGGCATGTGGTCTTATGTCGGCGCTTTTGACCTGGACAATGATGGTGACCAGGATCTGCTTTGTGGAAACCAGGGAACCAATTCCTATCTTTCTGCCCACCCACTTTCACAATGGGTTGGGGATTTTGATGAAAACAAGACCATCGATAAAATATTGACCCGAAACATAAAAGGCAAAGACCTTCCTGTGATGATGAAAAGGGAGTTTATGGAGCAATTGCCCTCGCTGAAAAAAAACAACCTGAAACACGCAGAGTATGCCACAAAAACCATTGAAGAATTGGTTGGTCAAAAGGCCTTGTCGAAGGGGATAAAATGGAACGCGGCTTATTTTCAGTCCATCATCCTGGTCAATGACGGCAAGGGTAAATTCAAGCCCATGACACTGCCAGAAGAAATGCAGATTTCATCTCTTAGCTGTGCTGCATTTGCAGATTTAAACAAAGATGGTTTTACCGATATCATTCCTGGCGGTAACAAGAGTGTATATTTGCCGCAGTTCGGCCGGCTTGACGGATTTGCAGGGGATGTGTTGCTAAACAAAGGGGGAAATTCTTTTGAATGGGTGCCCCCTTATAAGAGTGGCCTTGATTTGCGGGGTGAAGCCAAACATCTTGATCTCTATTTATCAGGAAAAACGTATTATTTATGGGCCTTAATGAATAATGATAAACCCAGAATTTTTGAATTGTTGTCCAAATAAAATGAAACAGTATAGTTTGCTATTTTGCTTTTTGGGTGTCCTAATGACCGCCTGCAACCGCAATGAAAAGCGCGGAGATATGTTTGATTTACTTCCGGGTGAAGAGACTGGACTTGATTTTCAGAATTCCCTGTCGCTCACAACGGAGATGAACATCTTTAAGTACATGTATTTTTATAATGGAGGCGGAGTTGGTGTAGCTGATTTTAACAACGACGGCAAACAAGACCTCTTTTTTACAGGCAATATGGTGGCCAATGAGCTGTATCTCAATGAGGGGGATTTTAAATTCAGAAATGTAACGACTCAGACCGGCATAAAAAAGGATAGTGCGTGGTCAAACGGAGTGAGCATTGTGGACATCAATAACGACGGCATGATGGATTTGTACATCAGTCAGGTAGGAGATTTTGACATCTTCAAAGGACATAATCTTTTGTACGTATGCAAAGAGATTAAAAACAAGGTACCGAGGTATGAAGAAGAGTCACACCTCTACGGTCTCGACCTGGTGGGCTTTGGCACACAGGCTGTATTTTTTGACTACGACCTCGATGGAGACCTGGATATGTATCAGCTCAATCATTCTACCCACAACAATGGAACGTTTGGTCAGCGAAATTCTTTCAAAGGCACGTTTCACCCAACCGCCGGAGATAGGATGTTGCGAAACGATGGGGGGAAATTTACAGATGTTACCGCAAAGTCTGGCATTAACTCAACTGTAATTGGGTATGGCCTCGGAGTAGTAGCCAGCGACATCAATTTTGATGGTTATCCCGATTTATATGTGGGCAATGACTTTCATGAAAATGACTACCTCTATATCAATCAGGGTGATGGCACATTTAAGGAAGAACTTGAAAGTCAGATGATGCACACCAGCCGTTTTTCGATGGGTGTCGATGCAAGTGACCTCAACAATGATGGCTTCAATGAAATCATATCCCTCGATATGTTGCCGGAGAAGGCTGATATCCTCAAAAGGTCGGAAAACGACGAAGACATCAGTCTGTACAAATTTAAAATTGATTACGGATATAATTATCAGTATTCGCGCAATGCAATGCAGCTGAACAACGGGAACAACACCTTCAGTGAAATTGGTATGTATAGTGGTATCCATGCAACTGACTGGTCCTGGTCACCGCTTTTTTTTGACATGAATATGGATGGGAAAAAAGATTTGTTTATCAGCAATGGCATTCCCAAGAGAATGAATGACCTGGATTACATCAATTTTGTATCCGACCAAAACTGGCAATGGAAGACCCGGCATAACGAATTGTCTCAGACAGAACTCAACATGATTACCAGCATTCCTGAATTGAAGCTGGATAATAAATTTTTTCTTCTGGAAAATGAGTTGAAGTTTGAAGATGTGAGCAATCAAGTGACCAACAAAAAGCCGAGCTATTCAAGCGGAGCGGCCTATGCCGATTTTGATGGCGACGGCGACTTGGACGTAGTGGTCAGCAACATCAATGAAAAACCATTTATTTACGAAAATCTTCACCAGGCGTCCAAAGACAGTGTACACTGCCTTCGGATAACCTTTGCCGGTCCGGATCAGAACAGAAATGCCATCGGCGCAAAAGTAATCGCGTTTACCAAATCCGGAAGACAGTACGCCGAAAACCTGAATGTAAGGGGCTTTCAGTCCAGTGCCAGTGGGGCACTGCATATGGGACTTGGCCGGGAATGGGTTGATTCCGTGATGGTCGTCTGGCCGGATAAACGTTTTGAAGTATTCACGCCGGAAACCGACAAAGCCGTTTTGGCAAGTTACAAAAGGGGCCTGCCTCAATTTGATTTTGAAGGACATATAAGGAATTACCGGGAAGAAGGAATTATTTTTGATGACATTTCGCAGACATCCGGATTTAATTATGTACACGCAGAAAATCCTTATGTGGAATTCCACCGTGAGCCGCTGATTCCTTTTAGCTGCGGAGAAGATGGTCCGGCTGCCTGCGTTGGGGATTTCAACAGCGATGGACTGGACGATATTTTCATGGGCGCATCGAAGACAAATAAACCCGCCTTGATGGTTCAGAGCAGGGACGGCAAATTTATAAAGTCTGTTCAGCCGGCGCTGGATGCCGATTCTGTTTATGAAGATACCGATGCTCATTTCGCAGATGTGAATAAGGATGGCTTTACCGATCTGCTGGTGGCCAGCGGAGGCAATGAGTATTCCCTAAAAAACGATTATATGCTGCCAAGACTTTATCTCAACGATGGCAAAGGCAGGTTAATCAGGAAACCGGATGCATTTAAAAAATACACAGCCAATGCTGCTGTCATGTCATTACTGGATGTCAATGGCGACGGCTTCATTGACCTGTTTTTGGGAGCAAGGTCAACGCCTTATAGTTATGGTATTGTGCCCACTTCTTACTTATTGGTCAACGATGGCAAAGGCACATTTTCCGACCAGACAAAACAACTTGCGCCGGAAATGGCAAGTACGGGCCTCGTTGTGGATGCTCAATGGGGCGATTTTGATAAGGATGGCGACCAGGACCTGATCATGGCTTGCGATTGGGATAAAATTTATCTTTTCAGAAAGGATCCGTCTGGGTTTAAGCGCGAGGCTGTCGGCGAGCAGCATGGGTGGTGGGTCAGCCTGCATGTCATGGATGTTGACGGCGACGGCGACCTGGATATACTGGCAGGCAACCAGGGTTTGAACAACAGGCTGAATCCAACTGAAGAACAACCAGTGCATATGTATTTTGGAGACATGGATGGCAATGATACCAGGGAACAGGTGGTTTCCTATTATGTAGAAGGCAGAGAAATTCCACTCGCCAATAAAACCGAACTGGAGAAAAAGATCCCGCCGGTAAAAAAGAAATTTGTAAAAGCCAGCGATTTTGCCAAAGCAGACATTCATGAGATATTTTCATTTGTAGATCTAAAAAAAATAAAGACCTATACAGCCAATTATTTTGGCAATGCCTTATATGTAAATGAGGGAGGTAAATTCAGGTTTCAGGAACTGCCATTTAGCATGCAATTTACGCCATTGACCTCGGTTGCAGAATTAAAGGCAAAGGATCAAAAAGGGAAACAATACCTGATTGGACAAAACAAATACAACAGCAACGTACAACTTGGCAGGTATGATGCGGGTTATGGTGGGATTTTGCGTTTTGAAGGCACGAGCATAAGCTTTCAAAAGTTGGATGGTCTCCAAATAAAAGGCCAGGTGAGGCAAATTATCCCCATTGTGGTAAATGGCAAATCTTGTTTTCTCGTGGTGAGAAACAACGATGTATCTTCGATTATAATGGAGCCTAAATAAACTGCCAACAGCATTAAACAAACATGTCTGTAAATTCAAATTTTGAACCGTCAAAAAGTCCGAGGTCTGAAAGTTTAAGACTGGGAATGACCAATAAGGCCATAAACGATAAGCTCATAAATGGTGAGGCAAGCACACAACCCATTTCATTTTTCACAAAGGCATCAATTTCTTTATACCGGGCCGCCACTTCGTAGCCATCCAGGTGGCTCATCAAGCCTGCCACAGGAAGGGGCAATATATGAACCATGTCGTCATGGCATGCGACCACACCACCCTGATGTTTTACCACCAGATTAATGGCATTGGCCAGGTCTTCATCATTAACCCCTACGGCCAGGATGTTGTGTGAGTCATGTGCCACGGAAGAGGCGATTGCTCCGCACTTTAATCCAAAGCCATGAATAAATGCCACGGCAGGGTTGGCCATTTTATAGCGGTTATACACCACGATTTTTAAGGCATCATTGGACACATTACTTTCGCAATATCCCTCAGTGATTCGCGCATCTAATTCTTTTTGTCTGGTTACCAACTGACCATCCAGGACTTCAATGGCTTTTAATTTAAAATGTCCGGATGGGGCCTTGATTCGCAGGGCATCCGAGGATACAGGAAGGGCATTAAAATGATTGATAATTTTGCTTTCAGGCATTGGAATTTTGGATACGCCGTTTGATGAAACTTCATGACCATTTATGTAAGTGGCAATGACTGTAAAGTCATGAAGGTCTTTTACCATAATAAAATCGGCATTATCGCCATTGCGCATAAGTCCTGATTTTAAACCATAATGGAGTACAGGGTTGACGCAAGCCATTTTTAGCACATTGTACAGATCTAATTGGTGTTCGCGAATGGCTCGCACCACGAGCTGATTGATGTGTCCTTCCACCAGGTTGTCGGGGTGTTTGTCATCGGAACAAAACATCATCAAATGGCTATATGCTCTGGCCAATGGTATCAAGGCTTCAAAGTTTTTCGCGGCACTGCCTTCGCGGATCAGTATTTTGACCCCAAGCTGTAATTTTTCGTATGCTTCCTCATAGGTAAAACATTCATGATCGGTGGTAATGCCACTGCCAAAATAGGTAACAGCGTCATTTCCCGTCATACCCGGAGCATGCCCGTCTATGGGTTTGCCTGCGGCTATGGCCGAATTAATTTTGCGGCTCACTTCTTCGTCTCCCCATAATACTCCCGGGTAGTTCATCATTTCAGCAAGGTAGTAGATGTCATCATCGCACAGCAGACTGGATATTTCAGCACTGTCTATGACTGCCCCGGCATTTTCAAACCCGGTAGCGGGAACACAGGATGGGGCACCAAAGCAAAAATGAAAATTGACATTTTTCCCTTCTGCTATCATGTATTTTACACCGGTAGTACCAAGCACGTTGCCAATTTCATGCGGGTCTGATACGGTGCCGATGGTACCGTGTACTACTGCCAGTCTGGCAAAGTGAGCTGGGGTAAGCATTGAACTTTCAATGTGTACATGGGCATCAATAAATCCAGGCAGCAAATAGGGATATGCCGGCTGCTCTTCGGAAAGATATTTGAGACTTACTTTATTTTCCGGGTCAATGGTCAGCTCTCCAAAGTATGTCTTTCGTTCAAAAATATCAACAATATTGCCTGAAATGGTCATGAAGTATATAATAATCTAATACAAAGATAGACATGAAATAACTGTCAGGTTGATTTTAAGACATTCTAAGGTTATTTTCCAGGTCAATAAAAGACCACAAGCCTAAAGTCATTAACCATTTTTCAACCATGTCGGTTTAAACCATTAGCTTTGTGTTACTAACCAAATTAGGAATAAAATCATGCAAAAAGTCTATATTCTATCAGCCCAACGCACACCCATGGGCAGTTTCGGGGGAACTCTATCTACTTTTTCTGCTACACAACTGGGCAGTATTGCCATCAAAGCCGCTGTTGAAAAGACAGGTATTACGGTGGATGCGGTAAATGAACTGTTTTTTGGCAATGTTTGTCAGGCAAACCTGGGTCAGGCTCCGGCCAGACAAGCGGCACTTGGTGCAGGACTTTCCAATAAAGTGCCGTGCACCACCGTAAACAAAGTATGTGCATCCGGAATGAAATCCGTTATGTTTGGTGCACAATCCATTATGTTAGGCCACAATGATTTGGTGGTAGCCGGAGGAATGGAAAGCATGAGCAATATCCCCTATTACCTGCCTAAAGTAAGGTGGGGACTAAAATACGGTGGTTCCGAACTGGTTGACGGACTTCAAAAGGACGGTCTTACGGATGCCTACAACATGAAGGCCATGGGAACCTGTGCCGATGCCACCGCGGAGAAATTCAGCATTAGCCGTGAAGAGCAGGACCGTTTTGCCATACAGTCTTATACGAGAGCAGCAGAGGCTACAAAAGCGGGTCGTTTTGTGTCAGAGATTTGTCCGGTAGCAGTTCCGCAAAAAAAAGGTGACCCGGTTTTGATGACAGAAGATGAAGAATTTAAAAATGTAATGTTTGATAAAATTCCCGGTCTTCGTCCTGCCTTCAGTAAGGAGGGCACCGTCACGGCGGCCAATGCTTCCACCATGAACGATGGTGCCGCAGCCCTGGTACTGGCAAGTGAAAAATACGTTGCCGAAAACAACCTGAACCCCATTGCAGAGATCCTATCCTTTGCGGATGCTGCCCACGAACCGGAATGGTTTACCACTGCCCCCGCGATTGCAGCTCCATTGGCCATAAGCAGGGCTGGGTTAACCGTTGGGGACATAGATTTTTACGAAGTCAATGAAGCGTTTGCCGTGGTAACTATGGCCTTTAATCAGGCGTTGGGTCTGGATGAATCAATAGTGAATGTACATGGAGGAGCAGTTGCGCTTGGACACCCGCTCGGAGCATCTGGAGCGAGAATCATCACTACATTGTATCACGTGCTGGAACAACATGGAGGTAAAACCGGACTGGCAACCTTGTGTAACGGGGGCGGAGGAGCAAGTGCGATCGTGATTCGCAGGATGTGATTCATTTTTACTTCAGGTCTATTGTTCCGGCATCTGAATTTTCAAGTACTGCGCCCGCTGCCAGTCTTATTTCTTTTCCAAGTATATTTTCAATGGTAATCTGACCGGAATTGGAAAACAAGCCAAAATTATCGATGCCATATAGTCCGTTTACGGCATGGTTGTTCAGGATGTTTACAATGCCATTGTTGTTGATATCGCCCGACCCATTATTGCGTATGGCGGTGCTGCCACAATTCAAAATGTTGAGCAAGCCTGAGCTATTGATAACGATCTGACCCGTATTGGTTAAGGCTATACCGGCTGTATTCAATGGATTGGTGATGGTGAGGTTACCATAACAAACGATATTTCCGTTGTTAATCAACTCTCCTTTGTTTGCCAGTTGAAGGGTGCCATTGTTTTGAATTAACAGGTGGGCATTGGCTCCAAGGTTTACCGAGGATGCTTTGGCGGTACTTCCATTAGTGATGCTTATGGTATAGGTGGATCCCGGGTTGATTACCACGTGATGGCAAGGTTGGGGCACAATGTTGGTACTCCAGTTTAAAGGGTTATTCCAATTGCCGTTGGTACCTACCCAGGTATTTACAACATCCGGAATGTTTTCATCGATGCTTCCATCACAGTCGTTGTCAGAACCATCACAAATTTCAGGAGCTCCAGGGTAACTGTTGGCGTCTATGTCATTACAATCCTGACTTCCGGCACAATAGGTGTCCACATCAAAATCACCCCCGTATCCATTTAGGCAAAAGTCGGTATAAAGTCCACCTCCGGGCAATAGTGGATTATTGTCAAGTCTCAAAGAAGCTCCCCTGGAACAGAAATCGTTATAAGATTTGGGAATACATCCGCTGAAATTATTGTAGTTGAGCCAAAGAACAGACAAAGGGGTACTGACAATAGCTGATGGTAAATTACCGGAAAGGCTATTGTGGTCAAGGTAAAGTGTACGTATGTTTGCCATATTGGAAAAAGAGGAAGGAAGTTGCCCTGCGAAATCATTGTCTCCCAGATCGACATATTCCAACAAGGGTAAATTATCAAGAAATGAAGGCAACGTACCGGATAAAATATTGCTGTAAAGGTTGATGCGGGTTAGTTTACTCAAGGCGGCAAGAGAAGCGGGAAGCGTACCTGTAAGGTTATTTAAACCCAGGTTGAGCGCTGACACCCTGCCTTCAGCGTTACAGACAACACCATACCAGCTGCATACATTGCAATTATTGGCATTATTTATCCACCCTGTTTTATTCGTCCATGAAGCCCCACCAGTGCTGTTGTATAAAGCTACGAGCGAAGGAAAGTCGGGATGGCAAGGCAAGGAAGCGTCGTAGGCACAGATACCAAATTCGCCAAAGTCATTCACACCCACCACATCACGTGGCGTAACGCGTATGGTGATTTTTTCCCCGGCTGTCCTGCCAGTCAACACAACTTTGGCATGATCACCCGCTCCCGAATTGTCGTCACACATAATTTGCAGCAAACTGCCACAATTGCCGGTATATGTTTGCATAATCATGTCAGTAAAACCTCCGGTCACCTGTGTAGTTTCAATGGTGAGGGCGCCGGAATCCGGCACGGTAGCTGTAAACCACACATCGGTGCTGTAAGCCTGACTTACACAAGAAAACATTGGTAAATCGGAAGATTGTGTTCCGTAGTCGTTGTCAAAGGTTCGCGGTTGACAAATTTGATTCAACCCGAGAGGAATGGCATCGATGCAGTCATCGTTGTTTGGTGGAATGGCGCCACACACAACTCCGGTAAAACAGGGTGCATTAATAAAATTTAGAAAAAGCAGATTACCTGCTACATTTCCAAAACCGGCAGAAAAGTTTATGCCTTGTCCTGCGAGATTATTGCAGAGACTCATGATGGAGCCATTGGTTCCAGGGAGAATGGGATTTGAGGGTGTGAAACAATTGTTACCTTCCGGGGTATTATTGTTGTTGGCCGCAATGACATTGCCACAGTCATCTATTTGAGATCCGTTGTTGTTCCAGGTACAGGCGTGTGAATGTCTGAGACCCATGACATGGCCCAATTCATGTGCCACATTTTGGATGGTATAGGAGTAAGTAGGGTAACTGACTACTGAAGCAGAGAGTCCGGTAGAAAGAGCGCAAGGACCCGGATAGGCAGTAATGGCATTACAAAACCCTCCAATGCCGTGGCTAATGCCACCCCCAATGTCCCAGGTACTGAGCAAATACCCAACTTTACCTGAAAGTCCGGTGGATATAAGACGATTTACAAATGAAGTGCGCATTTGGGTGAGGTTCGTTGCAGAAGCATACACATCAGTCGTGTTCCAAATAAATACTTGTGAAATGATGATCGGGACATTGTAGTTATTGTAGAGCGTGGCTACATTGTTAAAAATATTGGTTAGCCATGCCTGGGTATTGGGGACAGATGATCCATTTGAAATGTAAGAACGGTTGTCACATTCTACATATAATTCCAGGCAATCGGCATAGGAAGTTCTATGCCCCGGAGATGATATATGGTCATCATGAACGGAATCTTCGGTTAAACAGCTAAACTCAGCATTTTTATCCTGGAAGGCCAAATAATACTGGTTATCCAGCTTCGATTTATTTATTTCAAAATTCCCGTTTTTATCGGAGTAGGCCATAGACAATGTTCCATGACCGGCGGTAAGCGTGGCAAAAGAGGAGGGTTGACCATCGATATAACCTCTGTAACAAAGGATGGGGTCGGGGTTTATGGATTCTCCTGAAGAAAGGGTAATCACCATATTTTCGCTGAAAAGTTGGAACTTCTCGAGTATGATTTTTACCGTACCAGAAGTAAGGGGCAGTTCTACACTAATCAGGCGTGGTTTGTTTGAAAGGATAAAGGGCAAAAACGTTTTTTGGATTTGAATGGCTTTATTTGGTGATAAAACCAGGGATCCATCGGTAAGCAAAAGCGGGTGAATTTCCAATTGTCGGGCATCCTGCTGGATTTGATCGTAGATGGCATTTTGGGTAGATGCAATCTGAAAGAAGCATAATGCCAAAAAAAAGAAAAATAATTTCACCATAGATGTAGTTTTTCAACTGTCATGAAAACAAAAACAAGTTGTTATTCCCAGTAATTACGGAGTCACAGTCACCTTCCCTATCAAATGGAAAAGAGTTCTTAAAAAAGATTCGTCATCCAGGCTTATAAAATTCAGGATCCATTGGAATTTTGGTAAGTAACACAAAGCCAAATTTTTCAAAAAAGCAACTAAAGAAATAAAAACAAAAAAATACAAATAAAATTTTGTTAAAATCACATAAATGACTTGCAAAACACATTTAATTCTTTCATATTTGCACTATAAAGAATTTAAGTAATTTTAGTATTAAAAGAATTATTTAAAATTAATAGTAGTTATACAATAAAATCGAATATTTTCAAATATTTATATGGAAATATCTACATATAACAATATAATTCAAAATATTATTTTGTTACATAAATAAATACTTAAGCAGTGAAAACTGGTCACGGAAACAAATAAACATAAAGTTGATTAAGTTTTAAAATCGGAGGCCACCCGTTACCAAGCGTAAATTTTTTTATCATAGTTTTTTAGTTGTTAGATTAAAAGTCGTCAGGGTTAAAGCTGACGGCTTTTTTTGTGGGTGGCGAAGGATGGCTTTGAAATTTATACAATTGAAAAGGGCCTGAAGTAAAACTCCAAGCCCTTTCATTAATGCTTTTGACCAAACCGGCTTATTAGCCGATGGTATTGACATGCCTCATGAGTTTACTCTTGAGGTTTGCTGCTTTATTTTTGTGCCAGGTGTTTTTCTTGGCAAGTTTGTCGATCATAGCGACAACCTTTGGCAGGAATGACGATGCTTCATTTTTATCTTCCAGACCCCTTAACTTAGCGATGGCGGTCCTTGCCGACTTTTTGTAATACCTGTTCCTCAATCGAACAACAAGGTCCTGTCTGATTCTTTTCTTTGATGACTTATGGTTTGCCATTATAACAGTTTTATTAAATTGGAGTGCAAAAATAAAAACATTTCCGGAATTTACAAACAATTGAACCACAAAATAATATACCTTTTAAGTCACGGGCTTAAGCTGTCGAAAATCAGGGCTTTATAAATTGTGGAAAAGTCTATAAATAGGGCTCCATTGCCTGTTAAATCACCTTTAGTGTTGTTAGTTATGGTAAATGCAATCATTCACTCATATTTGAGTGAATAAAAGTTAAGAAATCAGTATTTTTGACCACTTTGAATAAAGTAAATTAAGATTTAGTTAAATAAGTATGTATTTTATTAGGATTAAATTAAAACATCCCCCAATATTATTTTGTGTAAATCGAATATAGTGAAAATTCAATTTTTTAATATTATTAGTGAAAACCTGGCTTCTGCTTTTTTTGTAATAAGTAACTCTAAGTTTTATGGTTATGAATAGGCGCACTTTTTACCCTTCCACTCTAATTTGTCTTTTTATTAGTTTTGGTTACTCGCAAAGCACAAGTTGGCAAGACATAACACTGCCTAACATAAACGGAATTGTACAGGAAGTTGAAATATCTCCTGCCGGAACAATTTATGCAATTGGCCAATTTTCAAGTGCCGGATCAACGCCAATCAATAAAATTGCCAAATTGGTTTCAGGTGCGTGGGTGGAAGTTGGTGGAGGGCCGCCCATCACGGATAACAATTTAATTGACATCGAAATTGATGCTGCTGGAAATGTTTATTTGGCAAGTGGAACTTTTGATTTGGGATGTTTTTGCTATAATTCAAAAATTCATAAATGGAATGGAAGTAGCTGGAGCGAAATAGGGTCTGCACTGGATTTGATAAATCAAATTGAAGTTACTCCTGGTGGCTCGATTTATGCAATGGGCTTATTTACTTCAATTTCCGGAACAGCTGCCAATAAATTGGCATATTATAATGGCAGCACCTGGACAGCCATATTAGGGGGAGTTGGTCAACTGGGCAGGATGAAACTGGATCCAGGCAATAACTTATATGTTGCCAATGTATCTAGTGTAAATAGTTTACCTGCAAATTTGGCCAAATGGAACGGAACCTCCTGGCAAATATTAAATACGGAATCATTTAGTAATCAAATAACTGACATGGAAATAGGGGCCGGTAGTGATGTTTATGTAGGCGGATATTTCACTACCATAGGTTCAGTAAGTCATAATCGGGTAGCAAAATTTGATGGCACGGCATGGAGTCCTCTGGCCACGGGAATTGATGGACCGGTAAAATCATTATTTTATCATAACAATACGCTTTATGTTGGGGGTCAATTTACAAGTGCCGGCACCTTAAATACCGACAATTTTGCATTTTGGAATGGTTCCACCTGGAATTCCTTCGGAGGAGGCGTAGTTAGCACCAATAATCCAGGTTACGACGAAGTAACCACCGTTGTGTATAATTCACAGGGCGAGGTTATTGCAGGGGGAGAAATATTCACTGCGGGATACTCTTTTATAGCAAAATGGTCAACTCAAATTTCATGTACCGTACTTTCTACTCCGTTAAACAACGCTACAAATGTGCCAGTTACTGCCGCCCTGAGCTGGGGACCTGTTGCAAACATATCAGGATATAAACTATTAGTAGGTACAACACCGTCTGGAGGTGAAATTCTTGATTCTTTTGACGTAGGTAATGTAACCACATTTAATCCACCGGGTAATTTTCCGTATAATGACATCATTTATGTGAAGATCCTTCCTTATAATGGGAATGGTGCGGCTGCAGGGTGTTTGGAGGAAAGTTTTACGACACAGGCAAACCCGTGCCCCACAAATGTTTTTTTGTTGTCCCAAAGTACAGTTAACAGTTTTCAAAGTACGTATCCAGGTTGCATTGATATTCCGGGGGATCTCATTATAGTTAGCAGTGCAATTACAAATTTAAATGGCTTAAGTCAAATAAGCTCTGTTGGAGGTGCTTTTGAAATATACGAGACGCACCTGTTGAATCTCGTCGGATTAGAAAATTTAAAAACAATAGGAGAAAATGCCTACATCCATTACAATGCTCCTTATCTAAACAGCCTGAATGGACTAAATGGCTTAGATAGTATTTATGGAAACTTAGAGATATTTGCAAACCACCTAAGCTTTACAAATATTCAAGCCCTTTCAAATCTTGATTTTATTGGGGGCGACTTAAGAATTCAATACAATCCACAGTTATCAAATTGCGCGGTTTCAGAAATATGCAATTATATATCAGTTCCAAATGGAGCCATCTTTATTGGATCAAATAAAGCCGGGTGCAATAACACTTCAGAAATTTTAACATCATGCAACCCTAATTTTCCACTATGCACAAATCTCACATCTCCTTTAAACAATCAAACCAATGTTTCGGTGAATTCCAATATATCATGGAGTCAGGCTGGAGGAGGTCCTACTGGTTACAAAATAAGTATTGGAATAACAAGTAATGGAACGGAAATAATAAACAATCTCGATGTTGGAAACACTACTTCTTACAATCCGCCTTCAAATTTACCATATGGAACTACAATTTATGTTAAAATTATCCCTTATAATTCTAATGGTGAAACCTATTGGTGTCCGGGAGAGAGTTTTATGACGGAGCCACTGCCATTGCCCAATTGCACGACACTAACCTCTCCACTGAATGGCGCAGTAAACATACAAACCACAGCCTCACTAAGCTGGACACCTGCTTCCGGAAACCCAACGGGATATAAATTATTGGTGGAAACAGCCCCCGGTTTAGGAGACATCATGAATAATGTGGATGTTGGAAATGTCACCACTTATAATCCTCCGGGCGATTTTCCTTATGGTTCAACCATAAGGGTAAAAGTTACTCCATATAATATTTTTGGGAATGCATTGAACTGTATTACTGAATCATTCATAATAACTAATTTTCCGTGCACTCAATTGGTATCTCCCCTTAACGGTGCTTCAAACATCCATAGAACTACGGCATTGAACTGGAATACAGTACCTGGAAATCCGACTGGATATAAACTTACCATAGGCACTACACCTTCCAATGCAAATATTCTTAACAATGTGGATGTTGGAAACATTACCAGCTATGATTTGCCAGGAGAATATCCTCAGGATTCCTCCATTTATGTTAAAATTATACCCTTCAATGCCAATGGACAACCATCCGCATGTCCGATCGATTCGTTTAATACAATGCCTCTTATTACTGCCAATGGACCATGGAGTGGAGTAGATGTAGGACTGTCAGAAGGGGCAAATGACATACAATTGGATACAGCTGGAAATTTAATCGTTGCTGGGGGATTTTCACATGCAGGTGGCCTATTTGTCAATCATATTGCTAAATGGAATGGAAATTCTTGGCTCAACCTGGGAGAAGGAATAAATGCACCGATTGGGAACATTAAAATTGACAGCTTAAATAACATATTTGCTGTATGGCAATCAACCGGACTATATTACATATCGAAATACAACGGATCAACTTGGGCAATCATTGGCAGCACCCCTGGGGATATACACGATATGATTTTGAATTCAGCCAATGAATTAATTGTGGCAGGTAATTTTACTTCAGTCTCTGGTGTCTCAGCCATTAATATTGCAAAATGGGATGGGAGCACATGGATGCCATTAGGATCAGGAATCAATAACAATGTTTGGGCACTTACCTCATTTAATAATATAATTTATGCTGGCGGCGATTTTACACAAGCTGGCGGAAATCCCGCTCAATACGTTGCAAAATGGGATGGAGCTTCCTGGTCAGCATTAGGTTCAGGTACAGGATATACAGGACTGAATGACATGGATTGTGACCCCTATGGTAATCTTTATACGACCAGCTACACCTACGGAACATTTCAACATCACGTTCAAAAATGGAATGGGACCGTTTGGACCGAATTTGGATATCAATACAATCAAGTAGGGATAGAAATTGAAGCTGTTGATTCTAATGAAGTATATGTATGCGGATGGATGACTTATTTGGGAGGTGTCAATACCGGTCCAATAGCAAAATGGAATGGCACAGTATGGCAACCGATTGGTTACCCAGGGCCAATAAGTAATGGCGGGTCATATTTTGTTACCAATATGCAATTTGATTTGAATGGGAAATTGTATGTCATTGGTGACTTTAATCTCGCTGTGGGTGTTCCTGCAAATGGCATAGCTAAGTTTGATCCATCATCTCAATTAGCCGGGTGCACTTATTTATCAACTCCGGCAAATAATTCAGTCAATATATTTGTGAATAGCAACTTAACATGGAACCTCGCCTCAAACGCTTCCGGTTACAAAATTCATATTGGAACCACTTCCGGTGGATCAGATGTATTAAATAATTATGATGCCGGTAATGTCACAACCTATAATCCTCCAAACGACTTTAACCATAATACACTTTATTATGTAAGAATCATTCCATACAATAGTAATGGTGAGTCATTAGGTTGTTTGGAAACCACATTCAAAACCATTATTTCAGGGGGAAACGGATTTGCATACGTTCCCAATGCATTTACAAACAATGTAAGTGTGGTAAGCATGAGCAATTATACAACTGTTGCGACCATTCCTGTTGGTTCGTATCCGGTCAGTTCCGGAATATTACCCGACGGCAGTAAAATATTTGTATCCAATAGAAATTCAAATACGGTAAGTGTAATCGATGGAGCAACGAATACTGTATCCCAAACCATAACCGTAGGTACAAATCCAATGACTTTAGCTGTAAATGGGAGTGGGACAAGGGTGTACTTAGCAAATTTTGGCTCTAACTCTGTCTCGGTAATTGATGCCTCTAATGCAACCGTTTTATCAACCATAAGCGTTGGTACAGGACCAATAGGATTGGAGATTTCGCCAAATGATTCCATGCTGTATGTTTCTAATTCAGGTTCAAATAACATTTCTGTAATTAATCTCATATCAAACTCAGTTGTTGCTACAGTAAACGTAGGAAGTGAACCCAGAGGTATTTCAGCCAAACCGGATGGCTCCAGGGTATATGTGGCAAATTATCTATCAAATACAGTAAGTGTATTGAACACAAGTACAAATACTATTATTTCTACTTTAAACGTGGGGGTAAAACCAAATGACATTGCCATTCATCCGGATGGATCACGCATGTATGTAACCAATCAAACTTCAAACAATGTATGGGTGATTAATTTAAACAACAACACACTGATTGCAATAATACCCGTTATCAGTTTTCCTTATGGTGCTTCGATATCCTGCAATGGCAACATCGTTTGTATTTGTAATAGCAACAGCATAACAAATCAGGATAAAATTAGTATTATCAATACTTTTACAAACAGTGTGATTGCCAATGTTAACGTAGGATACATTCCTATTGGATTTGGAAAAATTATTTCATCCGGAATTCCACCCAATGTTACGCTATCTGCTGCCAACAGTCCGCTTTCAGGTCTATATCAAGCCGCAAACACCATTTATATAAATGGAAATGTTTCCATATTGCCAGGAAGTAATGTTCAGTTGATTGCACCATTTATCAAAGTGATGAACTCATTAAATCTGGGTTTATTGAGTAATATTACCATTAAAAGGAGTGGGTGCGGGTTTTAAGTCCAATTAAAGCTAATGGGTCTTTTGGTGAAAAATCAGTTGTGATGCCCCCAAAAGGGTCTAACAAATCATTTTGGAATACAGCTACCGTCTTAAAACTTTATAAGCTTACCATTTCACTACCTCCACATGCCCCGCCTCATCAAATACAAAGTGCCCTACCTGTTTTCGGTTTCGACTTACAATGACCATATTTTTTTGATCGTCATAAATTTCCAGGAGTAAATTATTGGATATACTAAGTGATTCAGATGACTTAGACAAGGGCACCTCTAAATAACAGTACAAGGCCTGAAAGTCTTCTGATGGTTCCTTGCCTAAAAACGCAACTTCCAGTTTTTTTCCGGCGCTTTCCAGTTTTAGGTTGTCCATCAAATACTGTGATATCAGCAGGTCGGAATCAGTGGCCTCTTTATCTGTTCCCAGTTTTAAGGATTTGCGATTTGTTTTGGTGAGGGCGCGTTCGAGGTCATCGATAAAAATATGGATGGTAAGTTGGAGAGATGCCGTTTTAGTATCGTAGTTGATTTCAGTCTTGCTGATGTGAAACTCGTGCCGTATGCCCTCCTTAAAAATCACCCGGGTGTATTCTGCAGGTTTGCTTCCGCCCATGGCGATGTGACACACCCACAAAAAACACCCGGGTAAAATAATTTTCTTGATCAATACCTGTAATACTCTGGTTTGAATGGTCCATCCACCTGTACACCAATGTAATCAGCCTGCTCACTGGAAAGGGTTTCCAACTCAACACCGATCTTAGCCAGGTGTAGCCTTGCCACCTTCTCGTCGAGGTGTTTTGGCAACATATACACTTCGTTTTTATAACTGCCACTGTTCATCCACAACTCCAGCTGTGCCAGGGTTTGATTGGTAAAGCTGTTGGACATCACAAAAGATGGGTGACCCGTGGCACAACCGAGGTTTACCAATCTTCCTTCCGCCAGCAATATGACGTCTTTTCCATCAATGGTATATTTATCAACCTGAGGTTTAATCTCAACTTTTGTTGATCCATAGTTTTTGTTCAACCATGACACGTCGATTTCATTGTCGAAATGGCCGATGTTGCAAACGATGGTTTTGTCTTTCATTTTGGCAAAATGTTCGGCCTTGACAATGGATTTATTTCCGGTAGCTGTCACTACAATGTCGGCTTCATTCAGTGCATTCTCCAACTTTCTCACTGCAAAGCCATCCATAGCTGCCTGAAGGGCACAGATGGGGTCAATTTCCGTCACTATTACCCGGCATCCAGCTCCCTTGAGCGAAGCTGCTGAACCTTTTCCTACATCTCCGTATCCGCACACCACCGCAACTTTACCGGCCATCATAACGTCAGTAGCCCTCCGGATAGAGTCAACCAATGATTCCTTGCATCCGTATTTATTGTCAAATTTGGATTTGGTCACAGAGTCATTGATGTTTATGGCAGGTAAAGGCAGGGAGCCTTTTTTCATGCGCTCATACAAGCGGTGTACTCCAGTAGTGGTTTCTTCTGTAATGCCTTTGATACCCTTCACCAACTCCGGGAACCTGTCAAGCACCATGTTGGTGAGGTCTCCGCCGTCATCGAGGATCATATTAAGGGCTTGTTCACCTTGGAAAGCGTGTAGCGTTTGCTCAATACACCAGTCAAATTCTTCCTCGTTCATGCCTTTCCACGCAAATACAGGTACACCCGCAGCGGCAATGGCAGCAGCGGCATGGTCCTGGGTGGAAAAGATGTTACATGAAGACCAAGAAACCTCTGCACCTAATTCGACGAGGGTCTCTATAAGTACCGCGGTCTGAATCGTCATATGGAGACAGCCGGCAATTCTGGCGCCGCTCAGTGGCTTACTTTTGCCATATTCAGCCCTGAGGGCCATCAATCCTGGCATTTCAGCTTCCGCGAGCTGAATCTCTTTTCTACCCCATTCTGCGAGGTTGATATCCTTGACTTTATAGGTCAGGCTTTTTTCTGTTGTTGTCATAATGATGTCTGATTTTCAGGGCACAAAGTTAAAAATAAATGTCAATGCCCCTGGACTGAATATCACAACAGTTTGTTAAAAATCCGGTTCAAAAGTGAGGCAAATATTTTATCTGCCCTTCCTGTTTCTGGCTTTGTTGATGATGTTGGACATGATTTCCTGTCTAAACTGCTTTTCTACCCAAAGTAGTCTTGCCACTTTACTTACTGGCAAAAAAGTCTTGAATTTATCCACATACTTTCTTTCCAAGAGCAGCTCCTTGTCCCTTACCTCAAAATGTCTGTTGATATAGGCCTGGGCGTCTTTTTCAGAAATATCTTCGTCAATCTCCGATTTTTTTTCTGCATAGAGCGCTGCCCGCTCACCCTCCATCTGATTGTACACCGGCCAGAACTTTTCCGATTCATCAGGGGTCAAAGCCAGTTTCTCAGTTATAAAGGCAATTTTCAGCGATTTTATCCGGTCTTCGAGGGCTTCTTTTCTTTTTCCGGGCTGGCTCCAAACGGAGGAGGCCACGATCAGGAGCAGAAAGGTTAAAATCAGGGTTTTCTTCATTCTATTTAATTTTTTCCAGTTTGGGAATGTTTTAAACATGTAAGTGGTCAATTACATAATTTCGTTGAGGTACTCAATATCTTCATCGGTAAGTATATCCTGAAACAATTCTTCTTCTGACGTAGAGGCTTTAATCTCAGGGAGGGCATTGTGATCAAGTTGTTCCATGCTTTTCAGCAAGTGAAGATCCTCTTCAGAATTAAATTGGCCGATGAGGTATTCCATATCCTCTGAAGTAAGGTCATTGGCAAAGCCGTCATTTAGCGCTTCAAAATTGCGGGCTAATTTCGGGACATCATTTTTCGATGGATTCCATTTTCCAACCGCAAAAATTACCAGAACAAAAGAAGCCGCAATGGCAAACCATCTTAGACGACTCATCAATAATACTTGCCCTGCCCTGCTTGACTGACCCACCCTTTCCATTACCCGGTCCGGCAGATTGTCAAAATAATCCAGAGGCACCTCGTCCGATGGTTCTCCCTTGAATTTTTCCAGCTGAATTCTGGACATTACCTTTGTTTCCACATCCTGAAAATAGCCAGAAGGTAAGGGTTCATTTCTGATTTTTTTCATTAATCCGGCAAGTGTTTCGGAAACATAATCTGAATCATCCATATGTTGTTTTTTTTCGGCCATTCTATTCAAGCCAGTAACCGGGCTTCTATTTTTTTTACGGCATGATGATAGGAAGCTTTCAGGGCCCCTACAGAAGTTTCAAGAATTTCTGACATATCCTGATAACTCATCTCATCATAATACCTTAGGTTAAACACTATTCTTTGTTTTTCTGGCAGTTCGGTTAGGGCTTTGTTCAGTTTTTCCACTGCCTTTTCGGTATCAAAATCCTCACCCGATTTTTCCTCCAGGTAATGATCGTGATCATCAATAGAAACGATGGCTTTTGCCTTTCTGGATTTCTGGTAGGACAATGCTTCGTTGGTAGCAATTCTGTACAACCACGTATAAAGACTTGACCGCTCCTCAAAACCTTTGAAACCTTTGAAAGCCTTTATAAAAGTATTTTGTATCACGTCATCCGCATCATCATGGCTTCCCACAATTCTTCGTATGTGCCAATACATTTTTTCCTGATACGTTTGCATCAACAGCCTGAAACCGCGCTCCAGCGTCACTTCGTTTCGTAGCAGGTTGAGAATTTCTTCGTCTTCAGGATATGGCATAAAGCTCAATTGATTGTCTTTTTGACTGAATTAATAGCACAAGGTTTAATATACCCTATAGCTTTTTATAATCATTCAGCTTTTCAATGTGAAGCAGGGTATTTGAATCCCGGCTGTCGTACATAGGGAGAAAAATGGCATTATCTATCAGACAGTCAATATAATATGAATGATTTTTAAATATATATTGATTGTAGGTGTCATCGTAACCCCTGACCATCACCAGGATTTCTGTGTTTTGTGCAATCAATTCCGCTCTGGTTTTATTAAAAAAGGGGCTTGATTCATCAATGATGTGTACCAGGGTCCAATTTAGGGGGAACAGATAAATAAAATCCAATTCGAGTTTTAGCCGGTTGAATTTTCTGCGTTTCACACCTTCCACATCCTCCAACCAGGTAATGGTAGAAGAAGCTTCCATGTTGATCAGGGTGTTTCTTCCGGAATTCACCATGCGCAGTTGAAGTGAATTTTTATCGTTGAATGGAGAAAGGAGTAAGTTATCGCTGAATGTGATTTTCACGTCAGCTTTTGAAAACCTGGTGATAAGCAAACCGGTGGCAAGTGCATAACACGTCAATCCAAGGACGCTGTTGACCGAAGATAAAACGTTGGTGTAATTGTCCTGGGGATTAAGATAACCATAACCCACGGTGGTGAATGTTTGGACACTGAAAAAGAAACAGTGCAGAAAATCCTGAAACCCATCCTCCGGTTTGCCGTGCAGGTTTTCTATGCCATTGAGCCAATAAGTGAGGGCAAAAAGTGCATTGATGGTTAAAAATATCAATAAAAGTTCTAAAAGGAAGAATGGCCATTTGACATTGACAAGGTGCTCATAAGGGCTTGACATTTGGCTGCCTGACCGAATTACATTAAAGGAGCCGTCGGGGTTAACCAGCCGATTATTGCCGGAAAACCTTTGGCCAAAACCCATATGCTCTGCAAGGTGTCCTTCGTGTTTAGTTCCTGGATTCATGGAATAATTTTAGGATTTTGGAAAGATGGGGGTGATCACCATGGATACAAATTGTGTCTGCCTCGATATTGATTTTTTGATTGTTGACATCATATACAAAGCCCTGACATATGGTTTCATATTGTTTCAACACCTCTTCAGGTTTAAGCAGGATGGAGCCATTTTCACTTCTTTTCATCAGCGTAAGATCCTGCAAGTACTTACGATCTGCGAAACCTTCTTTGATTAACATGATACCAGCGGCCGTGGCCATTTCAGCCATTAATGATCCTGCCGGGGCCAGTAAGGCCACATTTTTCCCAAATTTAATTACCTGGGAAATCAGCGCAGTTGCCTCTTTTTCCCTGTGACAAGCTGCATTGTATAGCGCTCCGTGTGCTTTTACATGATGAAGGCTGGTTCCCAGACTGGAGCAAATTCCATGAATGGTGGCAATTTGAAAAAAAATGACATCCTGCAGTTCTTCTTGTTCCATATCCATATACCGTCTCCCAAAACCCTGGAGATCGGGAAAGGAGGGGTGTGCGCCAATCAGCTTATGATGGTTGGCGCCATGTTGTATGGTGCGAATGATTTGGCTTGCATCTCCTGCGTGAAAACCACAGGCAACATTTAGCAGGTCTGCATTCGATACGATTTCCATGTCTGGAAAGGGGCCATATGCACCGTAATTTTCGCCACAATCTATATTTATGGGTAATCTGTTCAATTCAAAATATTTATGATCGATTTAAAAGCCAGCGCCAGTGTGATGATTACTACCAATACGCCCGCTATATTTTGAAAAAAATTGTTTTTATATACTTTCATCAAACTTCTGTCGTTCAACACCCAAAGTAGAAATATGACAAAACAGGGGAGTAAGATGCCATTGATTACCTGAGCGATCTTAATGACTGAGATGTTGTTTGCCTGACTGAGGGAAACCAATAAACCGGCTGTAAGCACAAACAGCTGGACACCTTTGACTTTGAAATGATTCAGGTTTTTATTCCAGGAGAAAAGGCCAGCGGCTACAAAGCCTGCAGCCATGGGAGCTGTCAAGGCAGAGCTCAACCCTGCGGCAAAAAGTCCAACACCAAATAAGTAAACACCGTAAGTTCCGATGTGCATTTTAAGAATGGCCGCCATATCGGCAGCCGCTGTGATCTGCGAACCATAGGCGGTATTGCCGATTATCACAATGGCCATCGATATGATGCCCCCAACCGAAATGGCTGCAGCTGAATCTAAGCGCAACGATTGAAGGTCAGGTTTTTCAATGCCGGAAATCGCAGAGGCATGTAAAAATAAATTGTAGGGAACAATGGTGGTGCCTATCAAACCAACCGCAAGCATGGCGGTCTCAGAAGTGATTGTGGGTATAAATCCTCCTTTAATCAGCGGCATCAGCCCGGGAAACAGGATTGAAGCCATGGTGATAAAACTTAAACTCATGGCAAAAACCAAAAAGCCAAGTATCTTTTTTAGCATATTGAAACTACCCCGGATAAACGCAAGGGCACAAGTAATGAAAATCAGCCAAAGTATAAGAGATCGATGCAAATGAATTTCCATTAATTCTACTCCAAGCGAAGTCCCGGCAAGGTTGCCGCTTTCATAGGCCGAGTTGCCCAGGATGATTGCGGTAAAGACATAGATGATGAGGGCAATTTTGAGGACTGGGAATTGAATTTTATTTTTTAAGCATTCTTCCAGGCCGGTTTTGGTATGAAATGCCATTCTCACCACCATGTCCTGCAGGATAACTGTAGCTACAGTTGAAAAAACAACGGCCCAAAGCAGATCTAGCCCGGCTGTTGTACCCGCCAACAGACAGAGGGTTACCGTTCCCGGGCCTATAAATGCACTGGTGATAAGAACCCCCGGACCTAAATGGGGAAATCGAATTTTCATTCCGGTAAGTATTATAATTTACCAAAGTTACTCAAACCGGATGATTTTTCGAAGGTGAAATACCTGTATCATAGCATCTGTAGAAGTAAAAGCCCAAAAGCATGGTTATATTTGCGGCAAAATCTTTAAAATGCCACAAAGCTTTGTCATCAGGGACAGGATCTATACCATAGATCAAATCATCGAGGTAGTCAAAAGCAATGAAATTCGTTTGATAATTGACCCCAAAGTCATCCGGAAAGTCGAACAAAACCGACGGTTTTTGGATGAAAAATTGGATACAAAGGGAGCGCTTTATTATGGCATAAATACGGGCTTTGGTTCTTTATGCAACGTGCAGATAGGCAAGGGCGAACTTAAAGCATTGCAGGAAAACCTGGTAAGATCCCATGCCTGTGGCGCCGGCGCAGCTTTGGAAACCGAAGTGTGCAAGCTGATATTTTTACTTAAAATCATTAACCTTAGTAAAGCATGCTCTGGCATTACCATCACTTTACTGGAGCACATGGTAAATCTGTATAATGCAGGCTTAACCCCTGTCATTTTTGAACAGGGTTCCCTGGGTGCTTCCGGCGATCTGGCCCCGCTTGCGCACCTGTCACTTATGCTTATTGGAGAGGGGGAATGTACCTACAAGGGTAAAACAGAAGTTGTATCCAGGGTGATGAAAAAATTAGGTTTGGAACCCATCACCCTTCAGGCAAAGGAAGGCCTTGCCCTTTTGAACGGCACCCAATTTTCGTTGGCACACTCCATGATTGCAGTACACAAATCGAGGCAGGCAGTGAAATATACTACTCAAATTGCCTGTATGTCTCTTGAAGCCTTTGCCTGTTCCAGGCAACCTTTCCACCCGACAGTCGCAAGAATCAGAAATAATGCCGACCAGGCATTTATTGCTGCCGAAATATTGTCAATGCTTAAAGACAGCAAAATTGCAGGCAAACGCATTTACAGCGTCCAGGATCCATATTCGTTCAGGTGCATACCGCAGGTTCATGGAGCTTCTTACACAGCCATCCAGCATGTGGCTCAGGTGGTGGAAAATGAACTAAATGCCGTGACCGATAACCCCAATGTATTGCACGAAGAAAACATGATCATCAGCGCGGGTAATTTTCATGCGCAGAACCTGGCACTGGTAATCGATTACTTAAGCATTGCACTCTCGGAACTCGCAAACATCTCAGAGCGCAGGACATATCAGCTTATACATGGGGAACGCGATCTTCCGGCTTACCTCACACAGACACCCGGGCTTTCATCTGGTTTTATGATTGCACAATATACCGCAGCATCTGTGGTGAGCCAGAACAAACAATTGAGCACCCCAAGTTCTGTAGATAGCATTGTTTCCAGCAGGGGGCAGGAGGATCATGTGAGTATGGCCGCCAATGGGGCAACCAGATTATTGAAAATCTGTGACAACCTCAATACGGTGTATGCGATTGAGTTGATGGTTTCGGCTCAGGCACTGGACTTTAGGGGAGTGGAAAGCTCTGGTAAAAGGACGCGGAACCTGCATGCAATCGTAAGGAAACAAATTCCATTTTTAAAAGAAGACAGGGCACTTCACTTTGACATAAAAAAAGCAAAAAACATACTTAACTTGTTGAATTAAAAGTTATTAAAGTATATAGTTTTTAATATACAATAGTCACTGCCAGGGGATGCAAATAAATCCTTAATTTTGACCACTTAATCTGGAGTTTTACCAATGAAATTGGGAATTGTTATTCTTTTATTCAGCTGCATTTCATTTGCTTCGTGCCTGCCGATGCCCCATGTGGTGATCGAAACGCCTTATGGTCAAATGGAAATAAAACTGAAGGAGGAAGCACCCATTCACAGTAAAAACTTTATTCAATTGGTCAAAGCTCACTTTTATGATGGTCAACTTTTCCACCGTGTCATTTATGGATATATAGTGCAAGGGGGGGATCCACAAAGCAAAAAAAAAGACCCTCGGTTAAAATTGGGCAATGGTGGTCCGGGATATGAGTTAAAACCAGAGATTGGTGCCCTGCATTTCAGGGGAGCTTTGGCAGCTGCCAGAAAAGAAAATCCGGAAAAAAGATCCTCAGGATCTCAGTTTTATTTGGTGCAGGGTGCCGAGGTCACAGCTGCCGATCTGAAACAGATTGAGCAGGAAAAGGGATTTCAATATACAGAAGACCAAAAGGCCAAATATATGAAAGTAGGCGGGGCGCCAGCGCTGGACATGGATTATACAGTGTTTGGTGAAATAGTAGAAGGCCTTGATGTATTGGATAAAATTGCGGCCGTTCCCACCGATGAATTTGACAGACCGAAAGAGGATATTGCAATGAAAATAAGGATGAAATAATGAGAAGAACAGCCACCAATATGAAATATACCTTTTATTTTTTTGTACTGTTTTTATATGCTTGCTCAAAGCCCATGGCATCGTTTGTGGCTGAGACAAAGGATGGTTCTGCCCCCGCTAAAGTAAGGTTTGACAACCGGTCCAAGAAGGCAGAATCCTTTGTTTGGGATTTCGGTGACGGTACCAGTTCGACTGAACTGTCGCCTGACCATAAATACCTCACATCCGGAAAATTTACGGTTAAACTCACGGCCATAAAAGGAAAAAAACAAAACACAATGGAACAGGAATTGATATTTGATGCCCCACACGATTGTTTGGTAGAGATGGAAACTACCATGGGATCGCTCACCATTAAGTTGCACGACAGCACGCCACAGCACAGGGACAATTTTATAAAACTTGCTGAAACGGCCTATTTTGATGACATGCTTTTTCACCGGGTAATTAATGGTTTTATGATTCAGGGTGGAGACCCCGACAGTAAAAATGCCAGGAAAGGGCAAAGACTTGGATCAGGCGGTCCCGGATATACCATACCTGCCGAATTTGTGGATGGACTAATTCATATTAAAGGCGCATTATCGGCTGCAAGACAGGGGGATCAGGTGAATCCGGAAAAAAAATCATCAGGTTCCCAGTTTTACATTGTGCAGGGTAAGCCATTGACAGCAGGGCAATTGGAACAAATGGAAATCCAGAAAAAGTACAGATATACACAAGAACAGAAAGACATTCTTACCCAGCAGGGAGGAACCCCTTTTCTGGATAGGGATTATACCGTTTTTGGTCAGGTGGTGAAAGGCCTCGACATCATTGACAAGATTGCCATGGTGCAAACCGATGGTGCAGACAGGCCGGTCGAAGATGTAAAAATTATTAAAGTAAGGGTAATAAAATAAAACATGGAATCTGAAAACATACTTGGCATAGATGTAGGCGCTACAGGCATCAAGGGGGCAATTGTGAATCCTAAAACCGGTGCGCTGATAACGGAGCGTATAAAAATAAAGACACCCAAGCCGGCGACACCGGATGCAATTTTGGCTGTGATCAGGGAGCTCAAAAGGAAATTGAAATTTACGGGTGATAAAATCGGTATTGGTTTTCCCTCCGTTGTAAAAAATGGAACCGTCCTCAGTGCGGCAAATATTGACAAAAGCTGGATAAACTATCCCATAGTGGAAAAGTATAGCAAAGCCTTAAGAAAGGAAGTCTATGTCATCAATGATGCAGATGCGGCCGGTCTCGCTGAAATGAAATTTGGCAAGGGTAAAAAGAAAAAAGGTCTGGTGATCTTCCTTACTTTAGGTACGGGCATAGGTTCTGCTCCATTTAAGGATGGAAAGTTACTGGCAAACACAGAATTTGGGCACCTCAAATATAAAGAATCGGTGGCAGAAAAATATGCATCCAACAGCGCAAGAGAGCTTAAAAAGCAGAGTTGGAAAGTATGGGCCGGAGAGTTGAACACCTACCTTAAAATGATTGATTTTTACCTGTCACCAGATTTGTTTATCATTGGTGGTGGGGTGAGCAAGGACTTTATATCCTATAAAAGATACATAACCCTGAAAACACCGGTTGAACCTGCCAGTCTTCAGAATGCAGCGGGAGTCATTGGGGCCGCAATGGCTGCCGATGCCAGAATGATTATTTAAAAGTTACGCATTGCAAACTTATACGATAAAGATTGACCATTTTGAAGGTCCTTTTGACCTTCTGCTTTTTTTCATTGAAAAAGATGAGCTGGACATCAATGACATTCCCATTGCAAAAATTACGGATGACTTTTTTATCGTACATCAAGGAACTCGAAAATTTAAACATTGATCTTGCCAGTGAGTTTATCTTGGTAGCAGCCACGTTGATGCGCATCAAAGCCAAGATGTTACTTCCAAGAAAGGAAATCGATGAACAGGGCAATGAAATTGATCCGCGCGAAGAATTGGCTCAAAAGCTTCTTGAGTATAAAAGGTTTAAGGAAGTGGTGGATCAGTTCTCTTCACTCGAGGACGTCAGGCATTCCCGCCATCACCGCGGAGATCCAGCTTCGGAGTTGAAAATTATTGCAAACAAGGCTCTGGTAGATCTTGAGCTGGAATCCCTCTCATTATACAAACTTTTGCTGACTTTTCAAAAAATCATAGAGCGGTTTGAGCAGCAGAAGAATAAACCGGTACACCGCATTGTTCAATATGCTTACACCATCGAAAATCAGCAGCAATACATTCTCAAAAAGGTTTTTGAAAACAAAAAAACCAACTTTGAGGGTCTTTTTGAAGAAGCTGAAAATCGCATTCATGCCCTGGTTACTTTTCTGGCCTTGCTCGAATTATTAAATCTGCAGCAGATAAAAATCATTCAGGGAGTTGGTGTTAACAACTTTTGGATATATCCTCCCGACAATGAGGATATTTACTTATAGACAGAATGACCGCACTGGTCGAAATTTTAGGCGACCCTCATCAGAATTTTAACCTTTAATGCGTATTTTGATGTACTTTAGCCGTCAAATCGGTCTTTAATTTGGAGTTTTCTGAAAACATAAGAGAGGCGCTTACCTCGATTAAAAATAATCTGCTCAGGTCACTGCTCACCTTGCTGATCATTGCCGTAGGTATTACTTGTCTCGTGGGTATCCTTACTGCAATTGACGCCATCCTGTTTTCCATGAGTGACAATTTCAACAGACTTGGTGCCAATACGTTCCGCATCCGGCCGGCACAGGAAACGATTAAGACCACGAGGCAGGGAAAAAAGCAGGTAGAATCCCCACCCATTACCTTTGACGAAGCTATGGAATTTAAAAACCGTTTTAAATACAGCGGTGCTCACGTATCCATTGATTCCCGTTGTGAATCAGGGGCCACCATTAAGTGGGGCGATCAAAAGACAAATCCCAATGTGGGCGTAATCGGCATCGATGAAAACTATTTTACAACTTCATCTCTTGAACTTTCACATGGCCGAAATTTTTCATATACTGAAAATAATAAAGCAATACTTGGTTCAGATGTGGTGAAATCTATTTTTGATGGCAAAGCAGAAAAAGCAATTGGTAAAACCGTTTCAATAAATGCCGACAGATACGAAGTAGTGGGTGTAATTAAAGAGAAAGGTTCAGGATCAGGCGGTGGGGGTGATAGAGTTGTTTATATACCTATTCTGCCGGCAAAATTCAAATATGGTTACGCTGATAAAAATTATGGAGTAAGTATCAGTATGGCCAATGCATCCATGGTTGATGTAGCCATCAACAATGCTACCGGTATAATGCGAAACATCAGGAAACTTTCTGCCATTGATGACAATGATTTCGAAATCAGAAAAAGTGACTCTATTTTGCAACGACTCAAAGACATGACATCGACCCTTAGATTGAGTACGGTTATCATTGCCATGCTTACCCTTCTTGGAGCATCCATCGGGCTCATGAACATTATGCTGGTTTCAGTAACTGAACGGACCAAAGAAATTGGCGTTAGAAAGGCTTTGGGTGCCACCAGCAACAATATCCTCATTCAGTTTTTAACGGAAGCCATTGTCATCTGCCTTTTAGGTGGAATCGTAGGCATTATCTTTGGCATTCTTATGGGATTTGGGATAACGGTATTAATAAAAGGGCATTTTATCATTCCCTGGGCCTGGATCCTGCTGGGCATTGTCGTTTGTATCATTGTGGGCATCGTCTCGGGTCTTTATCCGGCCCTTAAAGCGGCCAAGCTCGATCCTATTGAATCACTCAGGTACGAGTAAACTTTTTAGTTAGTCAGGGACTAGGGGCCAGGGGTTGGCAAAACGCACAAAATTATATTTGGATTTTGTATTATTTAGGGACCAAATCAGGTTATTCTTCTTTTACATTGAAATAAACCATCGTAAAGTCGGCTAACAACGCCAATATAGTCAATTTTATTTTTATATGGGTCATACTTCAGACATGGTTACCTTAACCGCAGGCACTATGACTAAAATGGCTGCTTTCTTTAAGGCGGTAAGCTACAGAGGGTAAAAAATGACAAAAATTTCACATATAAATTCTGTATAACTCTTTCAGAATTAGCGCAATTTGAGGGATAAATTAACATTGGAAATCCGGATATTTCCGGGTGATTTGTTAACTTTGTCCTGATTTTTAAAAACCAACCGTCTCATGAACAGGACCAAACTCACCCTATTGGCTATATTGTCTATTGTACAATTGGCAATCAGCCAGATATCCATACCAGGATCAGGTTTTACCCATACAGAAGATTTTTCAGGCTTAGCCAACACAGGCACCTCTTCTTCCGTGCCCGGAGGTTTTGTTTTTATTGAATCGGGAACCAATGCCAACCTATTGTATTCTGCAGGTACAGGGAGTGGCAACGGAGGAGATACTTACAGCTTTGGAACCGCAGCGAATTCGGAAAGAGCTTTCGGGGGTCTTCAATCGGGTTCACTAATACCCATGATTGGTGTTTGTTACACCAACAATACGGGTGCAACCATAACTTCTTTAACCATAAGCTTCACAGGAGAAACCTGGCGGGTGGGTGCATTAAACAGAACCGATGGCATTCAGTTTCAGTACAACTTAAATACCACGGCCATCAATGGTGCCGGTACATGGGTTTCCTATAACGCGCTGGATTACTTTAATCCCGGCCAAGCCACAGGTAATGGAAGCATGTTACATTCTGCTTTAATTTCCGCCACCATAAATGGCATCAATATACCCAATGGCGATACCTTTTGTCTTCGATGGCTTGATTTTAATGCTACCGGGTCCGACGATGGTATAGCTATTGATGATTACAGCTTCAGCATTACCACACAAGCCCCTGCCGGGGTAATTGTGACTGAATCAGCAGGAAGCACAGATGTGACGGAAGGCGGTGCTACGGATTCCTATACAGTGGTTCTGTCAAGTGCACCCAGTTCTATGGTTACCATCAACATCACTCCGGATGCGCAGAGTACTGTCATTCCCACTTCTTTAATTTTTACAACCGTTGATTGGAATACTCCCCAAGTCATTACCGTTACGGCGGTAGATGATGCTATCGTGGAAGGAAGTCACTCATCCACCATTGGTCATGTTGTTTCTTCGGATGATGCAAATTATAACGGCATATCCATCAGCAATGTGGTTGCAAATATTACAGACAACGATGTAGTCCAAATTTGTGACCTCACCGGTACAGGTCTGACCGATGTGCATTGTGAAGACAACAATGAATCCTCATCCGTTTTGGATGACTATATCTGGTTCCAACTCAATCCCACAGGTGTCAATTTGGGGAATGCCGGATATGATGTAACCGTATCTTCAGGTAGCATTTTGCTCAATGGAATCAGTCCTGCAGTAAATGTGCCTTATGGAGTTGCCTCCTTTTTTAGATTACAGGCCGGATCCGCAGGTGGTGGTAACATCACACTTACGGTAACAGATAGCCAAAACGGTTCTGCCTGCGCTGTTCAGGAAGTAATCACAGACCCGGGATCATGTTCTATCCAACCCGTACTTATTTCCATATCCGACCCCTGTGTTTGCAATAATGACGCTTCCGCCTTGGGCAATGACGGGACCTTTGATGAAGAAATTACCGTTACAGGTCCGGTTGGAGGCGTCGTAACCGCTGTTTGTACCAATTGCATTGGTTATACAGGATTTACAGAAATACAACCTGGTATTTATACAGCCTCCTTTTCTCACACCGACAATATTGGCTACACAGCAATCATTTCATTCAATGGAAATCCAGCCGGATCCGTTTCTAACCTTTGCGCTTATCCCAATGTGGTCATTGATCCACAGGGACCATTTTTAAATTGTCCGGGTCAGACGGGTGTTCCTTTGACGGCAACCATAACCGGAGACAATGGAACCGGTAGCTACGTTTGGTCGGGCACCGGAGTAGCAGGAAATACTTTCAATGCCTCTGGCCTGCCCGCAGGAAATGTAACCATAAACCTCAGTTATACGGGTGTAAATACAGGCAATGTTTCCCAGAACGGCGCACCAGCTTATCCCGGCTGTGTTCAGCCGGACAGCGCCCTTTTTGTGGTGAACAATGGAGCTGCCTTAAATGCCGGAACCGGCGGAACCGTATGTGGTGTTACACCAAAACAACTGAATGCCATCGGCACCGGAATATGGACTGGGGGTACAGGCATTTTCAGCAACCCCAACGCAGCCAACGCGACCTATACACCGGCTCCTGCAGAAGTTGGCACTACCGTAGTCCTTACATGGACCGTATCCGGAGCTTGTCAGCCCAATTCAGATACCGTCCAAATCACCATTTTACCTATTCCCTCTGTAAATGCAGGAAATGACTTCACGGCCTGTTTTGGTCCGGTTTTACTTTCTGCGACTGCAAATCTTCCCGGTCATTGGACAGGCGGTTCTGGCATGTTTTCCAGCACCACCAATCCAATGACTACCTATACACCCACACCGTCTCAGGAAGGCACCACATTTAACCTGACCTATACGGTAAGCAATTCATGTGGATCATCAGCGGACCCTGTCGCGATTACCTATCCACCCAATGCAGCACAATTCCAATACAACCCCAATACCCTTTGCACAAATGGAAATGCGCTCTCACCAACACACAATACTTTTGGCAGAAATGGTACCTATACTTATATGCCGCTGGCAGGAAATGGAACCTTGTCCATAAACAGCGTCACCGGAACAATAAATCCGGCACTCAGTACTGCTGGCCAATATAAAATTACCAACAGCATAGCTCCTTCAGCTTCAGGACCATCGCTGATTATAACCGGAATTCTGGATGGACCACTTACGGGAGGACTTCCTAAGTTCATTGAACTTTATGCGATTCAGGCCATACCCAACTTAAGTATTTTTGGACTTGAAAATGCAAGCAATGGAGCCGCTTCTGCCGGTGTACCTGATTTTGTATTTCCAGCTGTCAGTGTGGTTGCCGGCGACTTCATTTATGTAGCTTCTGAAAGTCCGGGTTTTGTACAATGGATGGGATTTACGCCTGATTTTATCAATGGTGTTGCCAATAATAACGGTGACGATGCCGTACTGTTATACCAAAACGGAGGGGTCGTTGACGTGTATGGTGTGCCAGGTCAGGATGGCACCGGCCAGACGTGGGAAACATTGGATGGATGGGGCCATAGAAACATTGGAAGCTGTCCAAGTGCCGTATATATACCTTCTCAATGGACATACAGCGGTCCTGATGCGCTGGACGATTCAAACACAACCATGGGAACCAATGCCACCGCGACACCTCCATATCCAACTGCGAGTTTTTCTCCGGGATTGTGTGGAGGCAGCAGCACCTGTTCATTTTCTTTCATGGACACCGTTACCATTCGTCAGGCACCCATGATAGACGCAGGTCCTGGAAGGGTTACCTGTGGAACCATGCCCGTAACCCTTGCTGCATCGGGATCCGGAACCTGGATTGGAGGTCTGGGTATCTTTTCCAATATAAATCTTCCAAGCTCGATGTACACCCCCACCGCCGCTGAGGTAGGAACCAGTGTATATCTTTATTACACAGCAAATGACGCTATTTGTGGTGTAGTTCGTGACAGTACTTCTGTCACCTTCATTCAGCCACCACTGAGTGCAGAGTTTTCTTATCAGGCAGATGAGTTTTGCCCCAATGGAGAAAATCCGGTGGTATCCCATGTTACAGGGGTAGATGGTATATACCGGGTTACACAGGGGAATCCTGCCAATGTAGATCTCGACATCCTTTCCGGGGAAATTGAATTGACCAATACATTGCCTGGCACCTACCAGATTACCAACAACGTTTATGCTTGCGGAAACCTGATCATTACCGGAATTATTGATGGGCCACTTACGGGTGGTCAACCTAAAGCCATCGAATTATATGCGATTGAAGACATCGCCGATTTAAGTGTTTATGGTTTGGGCGTCGCCAACAATGGTGGCGGAAGCGATGGTATTGAGTTTACATTCCCTGCCGTTTTTATTCCAAAGGGAACCTTTATTTATGCAGCAGCAAATGGCATAGATTTTCAGACCTATTTTGGCTTTGCTGCAAATTATCTGGCTTTTAACTTTCAGGTCAACGGTGATGATGCCGTGGAACTTTTTTGCAATGGCGATGTCATAGATGTGTTTGGAGAAATTAATCAAAGTGGTACAGGTTTGCCATGGGAATATATGGATGGTTGGGTGTATCGAAAGAACAATACCAATATAGCCGGAAATTTCTTCAATGCCAACGACTGGATTTATAGCGGGATTAATGTATTGGACAATTCCACCAACAATAGCAATGCTACACCTCCATTCCCAATTGGTACCTATCAAACCAATGCCGCACCGGTATGTCCACCCAATACATTTTCTCAATCCTTATTTATTGGAGACAACACACCGCCTGTGGCTATTTGCCCTAAGGACATAACCATCATTTTGTCACCTGGTGAATGCGGAACATTCGCTGACAATCTTCCCAAACCAGAAGTGACTGACAATTGCCCGGGTGATATTCAGATTATTCAAACGGTAGGACCTCAACCTGGCACCTTTATGCATAAAGACAATTCTCCATTTACCCTTACATTCGAAGTGTTTGACTTTTTTGGAAATGGACCGGCAACTTGTTCATATAAAGTATTTGTGTTGGAGTATCCCAATGCGATTTCTGCGCTGGCTTGTAATGACAGGGTCAATATTTCATTTGATGAAACTTGCAGTGTAGTTGTAGGAGCTGATATGATCCTGGAAGGTGGGCCTTATGGGTGCTATGAGGAATATATAGTTACTATTTCAGGCCTGAACTCAAATGTGGTCACAGCCATTGGTAATTATACCGTTACAGTAACCGACCCTGTAACAGGAAATTCATGTTGGGGTACAATTCATGTAGAAGACAAACTTCCCCCTGTGATAGAATGCCAGGCGCCGTTGTGTGACCTGTTGGGCTTGAATGGAGAGTGGAGTACAGCGGATGCGAACTTTTCACCGGGTCAATGCTGGGCGTTTGATGTTTTTGCACCGAACCCGGGCATATTGTATGACGTAATTCCGTTTACGGTTGCGGTAGGGGGCAATTATACGTTTGTGATGGACGATTCGCCATTGTTTGATGGCATCGCCGGTATCTACAGCGGCAGCTTTGATCCTAACGATCCGTGTACCAATCTGGTAGGAGGAGACGACGACTTACCTGGCATATTTGAGAGTGAGCCTTCATTTACGGTAAACCTGACCCCGGGCACATATTACCTGGTGAGCAGCACGTGGGGAGCGGGTCAGATGGGCGCGTACTCGTGGACGTTCACAGGTCCTGCGGCATTGCAGACACCATGTGTTTACCGGTGTTACGATGTATCGGCGCTGCTGTCGGGAGCGATAAGCGTACCGGCACCGTTGATCGAGGAATGTTCGCCGTACACGGTACAGAAAAATATACAATTGGTGGGAGACGAATGTGCGGATCAAATTCTGGAAATTACCTACCTGGTGACCGATGCCTTTGGGTATTCAGCGACGTGTGTGCAGGAAATAGCCATAGAAAATCTGGAGATCAGTGACATTGTCTTGCCACCGGGACTGGTGGAGATGAACTATTGCGGATCTGGGGTAACGCCGGGCGACGTAGTGGCGTATTTTGATGTAGATTCCAGAGGAGGAGCGGGCATTGGTGCCTTCCAGGACGACTGGACGGAAGCAGATGGATCACCGGCAGGCGTAGAAGAACTGAATGAGGGCAATGCGTATGGGTATCCGCACTATTACGCGGTAGGCCGGGATGGTAAGTTACACGCTCAAAAGATAGACAATAATGTATGTACGATCTATGCGAGTTACACCGACCAGGTGATCGCAGCCTGCGGAGCAGGGTGTCCGGGCAACAGCAAGGTGATCCGGACGTGGGCCTTACTGGACTGGTGCAAGGTAGAGACAAAAACCTACACTCAGCTGATCAAAGCGGTTGACACCAAAGCACCAACGTTCATTGTAAAAGATGTAACGGTAAGTGTAAATCCATGGGGCTGTGTGGCAAACTTTGCGGCACCAATGCCATGGGAATTACAGGACAACTGTGATGCAACACCGGAATGGTGGTTGGAAGGCCCTGCAGGGGTAGTGATTACACCTGATGGAAAAGGCGGTTACAATGTAACAGGGGCTCCAAAGGGTCCACATAAATTTATCTACAAGGCGATAGACTGTTGTGGCAACATCAGCACGGCGATAGCAAATGTAACGGTAATCGACAGAAGCGCACCGGTAGCGGTAGCGAAGCAGAATATCGTAATCAGCCTTACAGGCTCAGGCACCGGATCAGACGGAGCAGCGAAGTTGTATGCATGGATGGTTGACAATGGCAGCTACGACCATTGTTCAGGCGTGAAGTTGGAAATCAGAAGGCCCGATGAAGACGCAGGCGAGACTTGTGGCAACATTGGCTTGAATGGACACAACAACAATGCGACATTCAATAATGATGCAAGCTCATCACCACAGCAGAAGTGGGCACATCCTCATGACAATGCAGACGATACGGATAACGGAGAATATGTAAAATTCTGTTGTGACGATTTAGATGGTACGATCAGCGCAGTACATCAGGTAATACTGAGGGTGTGGGACAATGGCAACATGAATGCAACGATAGGTGACAACCTGATCATTGATGGCATGCAGGACAATTACAATGAGACATGGGCAGACATCAGGGTAGAGAACAAATTACCACCGGTAATAGTATGTCCGGATGATGTAACCATCACTTGTGATATGGAGTTGAACCTGAGCACCTCATGGAAAAGTGTAGAAGGCGTAAACCTGACAATGACAGGCGGACCAGCGATAGCATACGACCTGTGTAACGGAGTAGAAGTAGAATACAAGGACACGCCAAGCTGGACGAATACATGTGAGAATGTAGGAAAGATCAGAAGGGAGTTCAGAGCCATCAAAGGAGAAGGCGCAACAGCAGTAACGGTAAACTGTTACCAGACTATTACGGTATTGGCATTGCCAAGCACCTTTAAGGTAACACCACCGTCAAATAAGGTAGAGGATGCAGAATGTGACTTTACAGCAGATGACATCAAAGATGGCGACAAGCCAAAAGTAGAAGGTGGCCCATGTGATGTAATAGGCGAGAACATCCACATCGATACATTCCTGTTTGAAGACGGGGTATGTAAGAAGTGGAAAGTGACATACACATACATCAACTGGTGTACAGGAGCAGTGAAAGGAGATAAGGGCGAATATGTTAAGTACTACAAGTACAAGGATGAGATCAAGCCAGAATTGACATGTAGGGATACGACGTTTGCAGCGAATCCAAACCCTGCGAATCCAAGCGGCTTCTGTGAGGGCACGGTAAGCTTGACAGCGACAGCAACGGATACAAGTGGCTGTACAGCAAAAGGCTGGTTGAAGTGGCAGGGATTTGTGGATCTGTGGGGCAACGGGACAACAGACCTTGAATTCTCAAGTTTCTTACCGACCAACGATAACAACTTAGAAAACGATACAAACGGAAACGGCATACGAGATGCATATGTGAAGCCAACAGGAAGCGGAGACAAAGTGGTAATTCCATCGTTTGTATTGGATGCAGAGATGACGGCGCACAAAGTACAGTGGAAAGTAACGGATGGCTGTGGCAACGTAACAGACTGTTACAGCACGTTCATGGTAGTTGACAAGAAAGCACCGACCCCATACTGCGTAAGCCTGAGTTCAGCAGTGATGCAGAATGGCCAGGTAGAATTGTGGGCAATCGACTTCAACAAAGGTTCTTTCGACAACTGTACACCTCAAAATGCATTATTGTACACATTCAACGGAGAACACCCTGTATTGTCAAAATTGGCAGTAGAGCACTACTTCACAGGAGCAGGACAGGAATCTACGGCAGCTGCCTATGGATTGGGAAATGCACAGAGATGGGTACCAAACTACAGGTCATCAGCGATGATCTTCAATTGCGACGATGTAGAAGCATCACCGATCACGTTGAATATGAGTGTATGGGATAACAAGTTGAACACAGACTTCTGTTCAATCACACTGACATTGATTGACAATCAGGGAGAATGTGAGGTAGGGCCCAGGATGGCGATTGCAGGAAAAATACAGAATGAGAAGGGCAAGGGTGTCAACAATGTGGTGGTACACCTTACGAGCCAGCAATTGGGCATGGATAAGGTGCGGATGTCGGATACAGGCGGAGGCTATGAATTTGGCAACCTGCCGGTAATGGCGGATTACCAGGTGAAAGGCACGAAACGGGACGACTGGATGAATGGGGTAAGCACATTGGATCTGGTATTGATTCAACGTCATATCCTGGGCATAAATAAGTTTGACAACGGATATAAAATGGTGGCAGCAGATGTAAACAATGACAGCAAGGTGTTGGCAAGTGACCTGGTGGTCTTGCGCAAGTTGATCCTTGGAGTGATTGGAGAATTACCGGACAATGACAGTTGGAGGTTCCTGGATGTGAAGACGCCGATGAGCAATCCGGAATCACCATGGCCATTAGACGAAGAGATCACCATCAGTGGCATAGATCATGACATGATGGAAGAACACTTTATGGGTGTGAAAGTGGGAGATGTAAACAACGATGCAGTAGCATTGACAGGAGTAGCAGCAGACAACAGGACCAGCAAGGTGTTGAAGTTTGTGGCAGAAGATAAGACAGTAAATGCAGGAGAGATCGTAACGATCGACGTAACGGCATCAAACTTCAATCAAATCTTCGGTTACCAGTTTACAGCTAAGTTGAACGGCATGGAATTGTTGGAAGTGAAGAGTGGAGCGATCAGTGTTGACGAAAGCAACTATGGCGTACCATCAGCAAACACCATGACCATGAGCTGGGCAAGCGAGAAAGCAGTCAATGCAACAGAAGGCGAAGTATTGTTTACGGTAGTGATGAAGGCAACAACATCAGGCAGGTTGAGCAATATGATGAGTGTAGGCTCTGACGTAACAAGGTCAGAATCATATGCTGGAAGTGAAATGGAGACCAACAGGTTGGATTTGAACTTCAGAAGCGGAGAAGCAGAAACAGCAGGCTATGCCATGTATCAGAACGAACCAAACCCATTCAAGACCAATACAGTGGTAAACTTCAACATGCCAGCGGCAGGAGAAGCAACCTTTACGGTAATGGATGTAACAGGCAAGTTGGTACACACCAGGACAGTAAACGCAGTAAAAGGTATGAACAGTGTTGAATTCAACAGGAATGACGTACCGGTAAGTGGCGTAGTGTACTATACGTTCGAAAGCGGTGACTTTACAGCTACCAAAGCGATGATGATAATGGAGTAGTGGAGCAATGCGGCTGCGGCTTAGAGCAATTCGAGATGTCGATTCAATCTTAGGATAGAAAATTTAGGAACAATTAATTCCTAAATCAAAAATCCTAATTCCTAATTCACGAAAGCAATTCGAAGATATTTCTGAATTATTGGAAAATTATTTGTAAATCATTGATTTCTAACACGATTTTAAAAATTGTGGAAAAAAATCAAAACAAAAATTCTAAATATATTTAAGAAATCGTTAACTTCGCCTTTTTAAATCACTACCTGAGAATAGACACTACAAGAAGGACCAAGACTCAACTTCCCTCTCCAAAAGTTCCATTCTCCAACTCCAAAATAAGAATTCTACAATAATGTGTTAATCCACAGCGGGTTATGCATGTTACTTATTTATGGCTCAAATATTTTATTAAATAATTTTAAACCAAAACTCATTATCATGAAGGACAATTTTGTCAAAATTCTTAGAATGGCAGGATTAAACAAGTTTGTGATGGTATGTTTAATGTTTGTCGGAGCTTCAATGTTTAGCAGTCTGAGCGCCCAATATGTGGGTAAGTCAGAAGCTATTGCAAGATTGGAGCAGGCGTCAAATACACTCAGCCAGAACATTGCTAATCTTCCTCCACAACTGCTTGACTACCGATATGGTCAGTTCAGGTTGTTTATGTACCGAGCGATCCACGCGGAGCTCGTAGAAGGTAATTCCACAGTAGCAGAATCTGTAAATAACACATTTTTGCTACTGGGCGAACATGCAGACAGTATGATGGAATATCATGCTTTAATGGCTGAATTCAACAAAGTGCACCCCCACACAAACATGGACTTTTATTATACCATGAAGACGGAGATAAAAGAATTGTTGAAAGGATAAAGAATTTTGATTAAGTAAAACCAATTAATAATATGAGACAGATAAAGAATACAATAATTATAATGTTGTCGTTTGTGGCTGCCACGTCCCAGTTGTGGGGTCAGGCATGTACGATAACACCCCCAGCAAACCTAACGGTGGGAACAACTGGAGGCGTATGTGCTGCAAACGTTACCATGGCTTCGGCTGTGCCTGGTACAAGCTGTACCAGCGTGATGACCACGGCGCTTCACACACAAAATTTTAATGGGTGTGCACAACCTGCAGGCTGGACAACCGGATTTACAGGAACCGGAGGAAATCCAGTAACAGCTCCGTCATGTGGTCAAAACCTGGGTTTGTTTTACTGGACATGTACAGGTACAAACCCTCCTTTAGCTTATAACCCTTCACCCGCTCTTACAGGATTTACAGGTTGCGTTGCCATAGTGAGTGATGACGATGCGCTTTCTGCTTTTGTAGGCAATGCCTGGATAGAAACGCCAACTATAGGTGTTACACCGGTAGCCGGTAAATCTTATGAAGTCAGATTTAATCATGCATGGGATGCCTTCGGAGCTGCGAGATTTTCTGTTGATGTTTGGAATGGCTCGGCATGGGTCCAAAAGCATCTAAGCGCGGGTGTCGATGCAAGTGGTATATTAGCGTTGAATGTAACCGCTGAAATGAACCCTGCTTTTAAAGTGCGGTTTATTCACACCGACAATGGCGCATATGGTTACGGCTTTGCCATCGACAACTTTGCCATGAATGAATTGATGGCAATACCTGCCCAGCTTACCAACTCGTGGACAGCCGGCGGAGCAAACGCAAGTGGTATGTATCCACTGGGTACCACTACAGTAACTTATACGGTTTTGGGATCAAATCCAGCGGTAACTGCTATTCAAACCGTAACAGTAATAGACAATACACCTCCTGTACTTGAATGTCCAGGTGACATCACTTACAGCTTGAAGCCAGGAGAGTGCGCTCAATTGGTAACTTACGAAGTAACCGCAACAGACAATTGTCCGTTGTTTTCGTCAGTTGCTACACCGCTGCAGTTCCCTGCGACGATCTTTGCACATGGCGCAGGAGCGATTACAGTAGCGGGTAATAATTTACCTGGAGGTTTTTATTTTAACATGTCCAACAACTCAACAGAAGTTGTGCGGATTGATGGCTTTGGTGTAAGATTTGGTACTTCCACATTTGGAGTTGTACCTTCTCCACGCAACGTAAATGCCTACTACACCACTTCTGCAACCACCTACGTTGGAAACACCAATAACGCGGCTGCCTGGACATCTTTGGGTGTAGCTTCAGTTACCGTTGCAGGTCCAAACTCTGAGTGGTCAAAGGTAAACTTACCTTCCACCATGGTTTTGGGTCCTGGTGAACAAAAAGGTTTCTACTTAATTGGCACACAGTCCAGTTTGGTTTACAACTCTTCAGCGAACTCAAGTTTCACACCAATAGTAAGTGGACCAATCACCTTCACTCCTGGTCAGGCAAGTAGCAACTTGTTTGTTGGAGCACTTTCACCAAGAACACCAAATGTGCAGGTTTACTATTCAGTTGAAGCAGGTGATCCAGTTCAAACAGCAGGGTTACCAAGTGGTTTTGAATTTCCAGTTGGAACAACTACAAATGCATACAAGATTACGGACGGCGCTGGTAACATGACAACATGTACCTGGGACATTACCGTTCAGGAATATCCATTTGCAACTACAGCCTTGGCATGTAATGACCTGGTGAATATTTCACTTGGGGATGACTGTCAGGTAGTTGTAGGTGCCGACATGATTTTGGAAGGTGGCCCATACGGATGTTATGACGAATATGTAGTAAATATTACCGGAGGTGGTAATGTAATTTCTACGCCTGGTACTTATGGCGTAACTGTTACCGACCCTGAAACAGGCAACTCTTGCTGGGGTAATATCGTAGCAGAGGACAAGTTACCACCGGTAATTGAATGTGCAACCTTACTGGAAGTAAACTGTATCGAACCAATTCCTTACGCACCAATTGCGGTAACTGGAGGAATTGTTGCGGTCAGTGGTGGTGCTGGTACACTGGTTTTGGACAACCAGACAGCCACAATTAATTTTGAAGTTCCTGCTGTTACTCAGTTTTGTGGTGGCATTACCGACTTGGATGTGTTGATCAACATCAACCATACCTGGATAGGTGACATGACCATTACGCTGATTTCTCCGTCAGGTACTCAAAAGGTTCTTTGGCCTGCCCTTTGTGCCAATACAGACAACCTTTTCTATGTAGCTGATGACGAAGGAGGCATTAATAATGCTTGTATAGCTTATCAGGCTGGCGATGCCCTGGATATATTTGAATTACTTGGTCTGCCAGGATTGACAGATTTTGATGGTGAGCCAATGGTTGGCACATGGACCGTGACCATTAGGGACGGTGCTGGTGGAGACCAGGGTGTAGTAAACAATATCGAACTTAGGATTTCAGGATGTCAGCCTTTGGCTATCTTCCCTCAAGGTCCTTGTGGAGAAGACTACACTTGGACATCTACAGACAATGTAGTTGAGGGTGGATGCGATGGAGACATCATATACAGAACATGGACAGCAGCAGATGCTTCTAACAACCAGACATCATGTGTACAACAAATTAATGTTAAGAACATCACACTGGCGGATGTATTGTTGCCACCATCACTGGTAGAAATACAGAACTGTGGAGCAGGCGTTAGTCCTGAAGATGTAGCAGCTTACTTTGACGTTGATTCACCAGGCGGTGGTGGTGTTGGTGCATTTAAAGATGATTTTGCACAAACACCTGGTGTGGTAGAACTTCACGAAGGATATGCGTATGCATACCCATATTATGAAGCATTAGGATTTGACGGCAAATTCCACGCACAAAAAATTGACAACAGCATTTGTGGCATTTATGCCACATATACAGATCAGGTGTTGGACGCTTGTGGAGTTGCTTGTTTGGGCAACAGCAAAGTGATCAGAACCTGGACATTGCTTGATTGGTGTACAAAGGAAACAGCAACTTACGTACAGATCATCAAAGCGGTAGATACCAAGGCACCGACATTCATCGTAAAAGATGTAACGGTAAGTGTAAATCCATGGGGCTGTGTGGCAAACTTTGCGGCACCAATGCCATGGGAATTACAGGATAACTGTGATGCAACACCGGAATGGTGGTTGGAAGGCCCTGCAGGGGTAGTGATTACACCTGATGGAAAAGGCGGTTACAATGTAACAGGGGCTCCAAAGGGTCCACATAAATTTATCTACAAGGCGATAGACTGTTGTGGAAATATTGGTACAGCGGAAGCGTATGTAACGGTAATCGACAGAAGCGCACCGGTAGCGGTAGCGAAGCAGAACATCGTAATCAGCCTTACAGGATCAGGCACAGGATCAGACGGAGTAGCGAAGTTGTATGCATGGATGGTTGACAATGGCAGTTACGACCACTGTAGTGGAGTGAAGTTGGAAATCAGAAGGCCCGATGAAGACGCAGGCGAGACTTGTGGCAACATTGGCTTGAATGGACACAATAACAATGCGACATTCAATAATGATGCAAGCTCATCACCACAGCAGAAGTGGGCACATCCTCATGACAATGCAGACGATACGGACAACGGAGAATATGTAAAATTCTGTTGTGACGATTTAGATGGTACGATCAGCGCAGTACATCAGGTAATACTGAGGGTGTGGGACAATGGCAACATGAATGCAACGATAGGTGACAACCTGATCATTGATGGCATGCAGGACAATTACAATGAGACATGGGCAGACATCAGGGTAGAGAACAAATTACCACCGGTAATAGTATGTCCGGATGATGTAACCATCACTTGTGATATGGAGTTGAACCTGAGCACCTCATGGAAAAGTGTAGAAGGCGTAAACCTGACAATGACAGGCGGACCAGCGATAGCATACGACCTGTGTAACGGAGTAGAAGTAGAATACAAGGACACGCCAAGCTGGACGAATACATGTGAGAATGTAGGAAAGATCAGAAGGGAGTTCAGAGCCATCAAAGGAGAAGGCGCAACAGCAGTAACGGTAAACTGTTACCAGACTATTACGGTATCGGCATTGCCAAGCACCTTTAAGGTAACACCACCGTCAAATAAGGTAGAGGATGCAGAATGTGACTTTACAGCAGATGACATCAAAGATGGCGACAAGCCAAAAGTAGAAGGTGGCCATGTGATGTAATAGGCGAGAACATCCACATCGATACATTCCTGTTTGAAGACGGGGTATGTAAGAAGTGGAAAGTGACATACACATACATCAACTGGTGTACAGGAGCAGTGAAAGGAGATAAGGGCGAATATGTTAAGTACTACAAGTACAAGGATGACATCAAGCCAGAATTGACATGTAGGGATACGATGTTTGCAGCGAATCCAAACCCTGCGAATCCAAGCGGCTTCTGTGAGGGCACGGTAAGCTTGACAGCGACAGCAACGGATACAAGTGGCTGTACAGCAAAAGGCTGGTTGAAGTGGCAGGTATTTGTGGATCTGTGGGGCAATGGCACAACAGACCTTGAATTCTCAAGTTTCTTACCGACCAACGATAACAACTTAGGAAACGATACAAACGGAAACGGCATACGAGATGCATACGTGAAGCCAACAGGAAGCGGAGACAAAGTGGTAATTCCATCGTTTGTATTGGATGCAGAGATGACGGCGCACAAAGTACAGTGGAAAGTAACGGATGGCTGTGGCAACGTAACAGACTGTTACAGCACGTTCATGGTAGTTGACAAGAAAGCACCTACCCCATACTGCGTAAGCCTGAGTTCAGCAGTGATGCAGAATGGCCAGGTAGAATTGTGGGCAATCGACTTCAACAAAGGTTCTTTCGACAACTGTACACCTCAAAATGCATTATTGTACACATTCAACGGAGAACACCCTGTATTGTCAAAATTGGCAGTAGAGCACTACTTCACAGGAGCAGGACAGGAATCTACGGCAGCTGCCTATGGATTGGGAAATGCACAGAGATGGGTACCAAACTACAGGTCATCAGCGATGATCTTCAATTGCGACGATGTAGAAGCATCACCGATCACCTTGAATATGAGTGTATGGGATAGCAAGTTGAACACAGACTTCTGTTCAATCACACTGACATTGATTGACAACCAGGGAGGTTGTGGTGGAGCAAGAGTATCAGGTAATCTGGTAACAAAGGCACAAGAGCCGATCAATAACGTAAACGTGAAGATCGATGCAAATGTACCAGAGTTTCCAAGGTATCAGGTAGCCAATGGCAACTACGCATTCACTGGCATCCAGGATGGCAACTACGAAGTAAGTGCATCTAAAGTAGATGACTACAGCAACGGCGTAAGTACCTTAGACTTGGTAATGATCCAGAGACATATCCTGGGCTTGGCGAAACTTGACAGTCCTGAGAAGTTGTTGGCAGCAGATGTCAACAAAGACGGAAAGGTAACTGCAAGTGACCTTGTAGAGTTGAGGAAACTGATATTGGGTATGACCGACAAGTTGAGTAACAATGACAGCTGGGTATTTGTACCTAAGTCATATGGTTATGCAGATGCAACCAATCCATTTGGAGCACCAAGGAGTATCTCATTGAATGTAGCAGGAGATGTAACAGGCAATGACTTCACAGGTATCAAAGTGGGAGACGTAAACAACGATGCAGTAGCAGCGACAGGAGTAGCAGCAGACAACAGGACCAGCAAGGTGTTGAAGTTTGTGGCAGAAGATAAGACAGTAAATGCAGGAGAGATCGTAACAATCGATGTAACAGCATCAAACTTCAATCAAATCTTCGGTTACCAGTTTACAGCTAAGTTGAACGGCATGGAATTGTTGGAAGTGAAGAGTGGAGCGATCAGTGTTGACGAAAGCAACTATGGCGTACCATCAGCAAACACCATGACCATGAGCTGGGCAAGCGAGAAAGCAGTCAATGCAACAGAAGGCGAAGTATTGTTTACGGTAGTGATGAAGGCAACAACATCAGGCAGGTTGAGCAATATGATGAGTGTAGGCTCTGACGTAACAAGGTCAGAATCATATGCTGGAAGTGAAATGGAGACCAACAGGTTGGATTTGAACTTCAGAAGCGGAGAAGCAGAAACAGCAGGCTATGCCATGTATCAGAACGAACCAAACCCATTCAAGACCAATACAGTGGTAAACTTCAACATGCCAGCGGCAGGAGAAGCAACCTTTACGGTAATGGATGTAACAGGCAAGTTGGTACACACCAGGACAGTAAACGCAGTAAAAGGTATGAACAGTGTTGAATTCAACAGGAATGACGTACCGGTAAGCGGCGTAGTGTACTATACCATCGAAAGCGGTGACTTTACAGCCACCAAAGCGATGATAGTAATCGAGTAAGAAGGACTATATTAACTTCTAAATAATGAGAGGGTCTGGTGTTAAATCGCCAGACCCTTTTTTTATGGCTTTTTTTCACCACAAAGTTCAAATATTAAAACCTGGTGCCCTTAATGAAAACATTGTGCCCTGGTGGTGAACAGAATCACCATAAAGTTCACAAAGCAAAACCTATGTTTTTTGTGAACTCATTGTGCCCCAGGTGGTGAAAAGAAACATCACAAAATTCCCAAGATAGGCACAAAGTAAAACCTGGTGTCCTTAGTGAAAAAAATGTGTGCCTGGTGGTGAAAGGATTACCACAAATTCCCAAGATAGGCACAAAGTAAAACCCAGTGTCATTACTGAATTGATTGTGCCCCCGGTGGTGAAAAGAAGCACCACAAAGAACCACAAAGCCCGTAAAACCTGGTGACCTTAGTGTAAACTTTGTGGCCTTAGTGGTAAAAAGAACCACAAGAAGATTTCTTATTTAATGATGATGGCAATATTCTTGCGATTTACAACATTAGACCAAAGGGCATAGGTTATTTGATTTGAAAACCTGCCTTTGCATATACAACATATAAGTTGGAATTTGTATCGGGAATAGGAACATGAATTTAAAAGAATTGGATATGCTACATGCAGCAAGCCAGGCCACACCTAATCTGCTTTTTTAAAGCATATCGTATTTACGGAATGGCTTTGCCATTTATAACCGAAATGAAATTATGGTATTCCACAAGGTAGGGAGTGGGAATTATAAAAAACTAAAGGCAGTACAGTTTCCGATCGTGAATGGGGAACTATGTTAATTGTATCATTTATTTATTGATACCCGTTCCACACCGCTTTTGGCTTTTTGATGAAGGCTTGTTTTATAATCCGGAGGATTGATCTGAAGACATCTGTTAAAATAATAAAGCGCTGCTTTTTGTTGATTATCGGCCTCATAGATTAATCCCAATTGGAGAGCGGCGCTCGCAGCAAAATAAGTGTGGTTGAGTTCGCCTTGTTGAAGTGTGGATTTTAAGTAAGAAATGGCCTCTGGATAACTTTTCTGTGCCTGGTGTACTCTTCCCATTCTATATTTAAATTCAAGGGCAAGTGCGCTGTTTTTGGAAAGAATGTTTTCGTTTTTTGACAGGGTTTGGAATGCTGCAGCATAATAGCCACCATCATAAAGGATCCTGGCCTTTAATAATACAGGATTAAGAACAGGCTTTGATTTGGCTTCTTTCAATGCTTGTTTGTCTTCATCAACAAGATCGGAACCTTTTGAAAGGATGTGTACTGTTTTGTTTCAATTCACTGAGTACCTGCAGGCTCTGGTCATTTTTGCCGGCCCTTAGATACATGCTTGCCTTAAGGAAGGCGAGTAGTGGACTCCTGGTATGGTCAAGGTGAAAGCGGTCGAACTGAAGCAGGGCCACTTCCCGTTTATTCATTTGGTAAAAAAGGATATAGGTGTATATGGCTGCTATTTCTTCACGGTAGAAGTAATTGTCATCTTTATAGGCAAAGTCTGCCAGTCGTTCGATTTCTTCATAGCCGGTGATCAGTGATCCTTTTACGCCAATGATTTTTCGTACCCATTTCGGAACAGATTCAGCCAGTGCATGCAGGATAGACAGGCTTTTGTTGTTTTCAAGAAAATTTGGATACTTTTTTTTATTGCCTTCAAGCAATTTATAAGCACTGTAAATGTCTTTACCTGCTGCAAGCTTTTCATCAAATTTGAGGTCGATGAGGGCCCACTGCAATAGAATTTCGGCTTTGATAAAATCAAGATGGGGATCTTTGAGGCGAATATCATCCAGCAAGTCAATACGTTCTTTTTTGGAGCGAATTCTCTGGTTATATTCTTTTCGGCTTTCCGTGATAAACAGGTAAAAAAAGTCAATATAATTTTCCAGATGAATGAGCGCAAGATTCTCTTTTTGACTCATTTTCAACTTAATCAGTTTGCCCTGCGCATCCTCGATCTGCAATCGGATAATGGATTCGTAACAGGCATGAACTTCCTGGTTGTATTGGATATATGGAGACGAACGTATCTCTGACATATGCATGCAAAAGCAAGCCATACATGCAATGCCAAATTTAAACCGGTAAGTTAAGCGGGTAAAAAGGTGATGACCGATGGTTAAATTAAGCTTCCTGTAGTATAAAGGTCTCATCCACCAGGATTCTTCCGCAATGCTCGCAAGCCACAATGTGTTTCATCATGCCTATTTCAATTTGTTTCTGAGGTGGTATTTTATTGAAGCAACCTCCACAAGACTCTCTGGCAACAACAGCCAGTGCAAGCCCATTTCTGTAGGATGACCTGATCTTGTCATAAGCCTTGAGTAATCTGGGTTCAATTTCCTTTCTTTGTTTGGTGCTGTCTTTGATGAGCTTATCTTCTTCCTTCTCCGTCTTTTCGATGATGCTTTCCAGTTCTTCCTTTTTAAGCGCCAACTCCTTCTCCCTGATGGAGATTTTATCCTCAATATTCTTTAAAGATTCCGCTTTGATGGCCTTGGAACCATTGGCTTCTTTTATCCTTTTCTCTGACAACTGTATTTCGAGCCTCTGAAGTTCGATTTCTTTATTGAGGGCATCAAACTCCCGGTTGTTTTTTACCTTATCGAGTTGTTTTTCATATTTTGAAATCAGTGATTCACTTTCCTTCATGTTATTCTGATGGTTCGTTATGTCACTGTCGATGTCGCTAATGGCATCCAACAACTTTGATTTGCGTGTGTTTAAGCCCACAAGATCATCTTCAAAATCACTCACCTCCATAGGTAGTTCACCCTTCATCACCTTGATTTCATCAAGTTTTGAATCAGCTTTTTGAAGATGGTAAAGTTGTGCAAGTTGTTCCGGAATCGTTAATTCTTTGTTTGCCATATGATTATGTTGAAATTAGTAGTAATTTACTGGGTTAGTATTCCGTGTAGAATAATGGAGTGCAAAATTACTAAAATTATTGGAAATCAAGTCAAATAAGAGCTCAATTGTATATTTTTCGCTTTCATAATGACCAATGTCGGCAATGATGATTTTATCTTCCGCATCGAAAAAATCGTGATATTTAAAATCAGCACTGATAAACACATCGGCACCCGCTAACAGGGCTTTTGAAGTAAGAAAACTGCCCGAACCTCCACAAAGAGCTACTTTTTTAACCATATTCCGAACCAGTTTGGTATGCCTGATTACTTTCAGTTCCATCCTGACTTTGAGAAAATCCAAAAAAGATTCCACGGGCATCTCGTCTGGCAATTCACCCACCATTCCAGCGCCAATCTCTTGATTAACATTATCTAATGTATGTAAATAATATGCTATTTCTTCGTAGGGATGGCTATGTTTCAATGCTTTAAGTACGGACGACTCACTTGAAACCGGAAGAATGACTTCAACCCGGACCTCTTTTTCAAAAGACTTTACATTGGCAGCACCGGAATATGGACTCGCTGCTCCATTTGGGATAAAACTACCTGTACCTTCGACCATAAATGCGCAATCTTTGTAGTTGCCTATTTGTCCTGCTCCGGCCTGATGGATGGCATCTGATACCACTTCCAAATGGCTGTCAGGCACAAAAAAGGTGAGCTTTTTCAAGGTATTTTCCTTTGGGGAAAGGATTCTGGTGTGCTGTAAACCCAGTTTTTCAGCAATTTTGGCATTTACACCCATCAATACATTGTCCAGATTGGTATGGCAGGAAATGATGGCGATTTCATGGCGAATGGCCAGAATTACTGTTTTTTCTACATAATTTTTGCCCGTCAGGGATTTTAAACCCTTGAATATAATGGGATGGTGTGCGATAACCACGTTGCAACCTAAAGATATTGCCTCAGAAATTACTTCTTCTGTGCAGTCGAGGCACACCAGTACTCTTTTGACCTCCGATTCCCGGTCGCCGGTCAGTAAGCCGGAATTGTCATATTCTTCCTGCAGCGGATAAGGTGCAAAAGCATTTAGGATGAGGAGCAGGTCATTGATCTTGGTGGCCATGTGCATGAATTACACGCCAAAATTAATCAATTTAAAGACAAGACGTTCTTCCCCCATCAACTGGCAAATTAATGCCGGTAATGTATGACGCCAGTGGAGAAGCCAGAAAAGCCACTGCGCTGGCAATTTCAATTGGCTTTCCGAATCGTTTCATTGGAATTTCATGGGCCATTTCGTCGCCAATTTCACTTGCCGACACTCCTTTTTGGCCTGCTCGTTGATTAATGATGGATTCTAGTCTGCCAGTGTGGGTTGCACCAGGCAAAACATTGTTTACAGTAATGCCATAAGGAGCCAGTTCGTTGGCCAGGGTCTTGGCCCAATTGGCGACAGCCGCCCTGATGGTATTGGATACACCTAAATTGGGAAGTGGTTGTTTCACTGAAGTGGAGATGATGTTTATGATGCGTCCGCCGCCTGCCTCCATCATATATGGTACAGCCGCGCAGGTAAGTTTGTGATTAACGATTAAGTGCGAAAAGAAAGCGGATTTAAACGCATCCTCCTGTGCCGTCAAAACCGGTCCTGCGGGTGGCCCTCCGGTATTATTGACAAGGATATCCGGCTTGAATCCGGAAATGGCGGCTACAAGAGCATCAACTTCATCTTCATTGGAAAAGTCTGCCACAAAAAAGGTGTGACCATTCATTGGATTGGGCAATTGAGAAACCACATCGAGGAGTTTGTCTTTGTTTCTGGCCACCAGTATGACCCTGGCTCCGCAATTAGCAAGCTGTATCGCCGTTTCGTAACCAATGCCCTGAGTGCTTCCGCACACCATGGCTGTTTTTGATTGTAAATCCAAGTTGATCATCACTGTTAATTCATCCATTAAATAAAAGTAGAATGGTGACTTTAATTAAATCACTTTTTAAGTCTTTCCATCAGGAAGTGTTTAAATTGAGTGTAATCAGCATCTATGGGGAAAGATATTTTATTTTGACTGACCAACGCGGCCAGCCTTTCCGGGACATCGATTGCCACGTCTAAAACTTCTTCGACGAGTTCTTTGAATTTTGCCGGATGTGCGGTCTCCAGAAAAAACCCAATACCATCGTGATCGGCTAAATAATGGCGTAAAGCCCGGTGTGCAATAGCTCCGTGCGGGTCGGTTACATAGCCAAAAGTTTGGTACACATGCGACATTTCTGACCTGGTTTCATCATCGCTAACGCTAAATCCCGAAACAACTTCCCTGATGTTTGATACGTCATGGTCAAACAATTCCAGCAGGCGAATGAAGTTGGATGGGTTGCCAACGTCCATAGCGTTACTTAGCGTAGCTACAGAACTTTTAGGCGTAAAAATTCCCGTTTCCAGGTATTGCGGTACCAAGTCATTGGCATTGGTGGCGGCTATAAAATGTTGAATGGGTAAGCCCATTTGTTGCGCTAAGAGTCCTGCAGTAAGGTTTCCAAAGTTACCACTCGGCACACTGCAGATGACAGGCTGCTTGTGCGGTGAAAGTTGGCGGTATGCGTCGAAATAATAAAAAGTCTGGGGAATGAGCCGGGCAATGTTAATCGAATTTGCTGAATTTAAGTGGTAGTGCGGAAGCAGTGTTTTGTCGGTAAAGGCTTCCTTGACCAAAGCCTGACAATCATCAAAACTGCCCTTTATTTCAAAAGCCGTGATGTTTGAACCCAGCGTTGTCAGCTGCAATTCCTGGAGGGCTGATACTTTACCTTGCGGGTAAAGTATGATGACTTCAATGCCGGGGACATCTAAAAACCATAGGCCACTGCCCCACCTGTATCTCCACTGGTGGCAACGAGAATGGTCAATGGTTTTTCCGTATTTTGATGATAATAAGACATAAGTGCCGCCATGAACCGAGCTCCAAAATCTTTGAAAGCCAGCGAAGGCCCATGCCATAGTTCCAACGAAGAGATGCGGTCACCAAGTGGTGTCATGATCACCGGAAAATTCATACTTTCTTTGACCATCATTTCCAGGTCCTGAGATGGAATGTGATCCCCGATGAGTACTTTGGCTACCTCATTGGCCAATTCAGCAAACGAAAGTTGATTTATTTCGTGCAGGAAAGCATCCGAAAGTTTTGGTATGGCGCAGGGCATATACAAACCCTTACCGGGAGCCAGTGCGTTCATGACACAATGCTCCAATGGCCTGATGTAATCAGGGTCAGCGGTGTTATACAGCCACATAATTCAGGTTTACCGCTCCCGGTATCAATTAGTGCTCGTGCCCTTCATGGTCGTGTCCTTCGTGGTCATGACCGTCATCTCCTTTTTTATCATTCATTACGTAGTCCATACCGCAGGCAGGGCAGATTCCAGGTTTTTCTGAACCGCTTCCCTTGCAATGCATGGGGCAAATATATGCCGACGTAAATTCAGGACCTGTTTCATCCACCTTGGCAGCTTCTTCGGTTTGAGGTGCCTCGGAGGTCTGTTCGTTTGGTGCTGAGGCATTTTTACACGAAAACACAAAAAGGCTAAGTATCAAAAAGAGTAAAACTTTCATTAAAAATATAATTTTGAAAAATTCAGAAAAACAAATTTAGAATTTAAAATGTAAAAATTGTCAGCCATCAATTGTTTATTTCATCATGTGATGTTTTGAAAAGGCATTTTGTTCAAATTGGATTTAAAAAAACGGTTTATTGCTTTGTTTTGACTATTTTTGTCCATATAAATAAGTCTATATGAGGATTATCCTGGTTAAAAGCCTGGTCTGGGTCATTGCTTTCATGTTTTACGGAGACCTGAGTAGCCAAGGCATCCATTTTTCCTATCTCGAATTTGCTCCGCAATCTGTAAATCCCGGCCTCATTGGAGGGTTTTTAGGCTCATACCGGGGTACGGGCATTTACCGTTCACAATACAACAACGGGGCAGAGGTCAAGGGATACAACACCTTTGAACTGGGTATTGACGTGCCCATCATCCGTGGTTTTAGAAAACAGGACTGGATTGGAGGCGGAATCAGTCTGAATTCAGATAAAAGAGGGCTTTTCAGTTTTACAGACACCTATTCCAGACTGGGTTTGAGTTACCATTTTAGCCTGGATAAAAAGCAGATTTCTGTCCTAACTTTAGGTGTGCAGATCATCAATATCAACAGGTCACTGAGACGACCGGATGAAAATGCGACGGGATATCAGATTACCAACAATTCTTCGAATGATCCGGATTTGCTCAGGTTGTTTAAAAGTGCCGATGAAAAGGGGAGGATATCTGCCACGGGTCGGGACTGGAACGTAGGTTTGGTCTATACCCGCACCAGCAAAACCAATCTGGTAAAAGTAGGTTTTTCCGGATCCGGCTTTTTCCCGGTTCGTTTAGGCTTTCAGGAGGTATTCGAACTGCCACTCAGGATGATCGGTTTTGCGAGCATGGTCAACCAGCTCAATAAAACCATGACCCTTGAACCCATGGCCATTTTCCAAAAAGCGGGCTATGGCAGTGAAATCATGTTTAACACCAAACTGGGATATAAATACAACAAGGAAAAGAACGATAAAGTAAAAGCAGGCCTTGGGTTCAGGACAGGCACCTTCTCTGCCATCTTTTTTATAGGTGGAGAAATTAAGGGAATCAATTTTGGGCTTAGTTATGACCTGCCACTTTCCGGCTACTCCGGAGCTCCGGGCATACAAAACGGTTTTGAATTTGGTGCCAGTTACATTGGTGTGCTCAAGAAAACACCAAAGCCAAAGCCGATTATAATATGCCCCAGACTTTAATCGTTTAAAAAACTCATTCTTTTAATAAACTCAACAACATCCATACTGATGATAAAGGGATTAAAAATTGCGCTTGGTTTCTCATTTGCCTTTGCGTGGGTTGGACTTACTGCACAGCCTATGAAAACGGTAGACTACAATACCAAGCTCATGGTAGCCGATAAAGCAGCATCAGAAGGTGATTATTACGGAGCCATTGAATGGTACACCAAAGCATTCGAAGAAAGTAAAGACCTCAACCTTCAATTGGCCATGGCCGATTTGTATATACTGGCCCGTGACTTCAGCAAAGCAGAAAAAATTTACGACCGTATCCTGAAGCGGGATAAAAAAAAGGATTTCGAAGACATCAGAATCGACTATGCCAAAGCGCTTAAAAGTCAGGGCAAGTACAGGGAAGCCCTGAAAGAATTCAATACCATCATGATGGATGCCGAGTCAACTGATTCTCTGAAGGCCCTTGCCAAACACGAACTCAAAGGCATTGAAATGATGGATAATCTGGCACCCAACCTTGAGGCCATCGTCAACTATCTGCCGGGAAAGGTCAACAGCGGGTCTGCGGAAACATCACCAGCCATCGGTCCGGATGGCATGTTGTACTTTTCATCCTTCAACCGAAAGAAAGAAATTATTCTGGATGGTACTGAAAAAGACTACCATGCCAAAATTTATGCGGCAGATAAAAATGACAAAGGTGAATACGATAAAATTACCGCCTTGCCGGAAGCCATCAACCGACCTGAATTCAATGCAGCCGGTGTTGCCTTCTCTCGCGACGGCCGCAAAATGTATTTCACCCGGGCAGAATTGCAAAACAACAACATCGAGACATCCACCCTTTTTGTTTCCAACAAAAGCGATGCAGGCTGGAGTGCTCCGACAGAGATTGCATCTCTCAATGGAGAGTATATCATCAAACACCCGTATGTTGGGGAATTATTTGGCAATGAAGTCCTGTTTTTTTCCTCCAATATGCTGGGAGGTCTTGGGGGTTTTGATTTATTCTACAGCACCATTAAAGGCGACACCTATGGCGTGCCTACCAATCTCGGCACCGTCATCAATACTACTGCTGACGAAGTAAGTCCTTATTACAGCAACGGGACTTTGTATTTCAGTTCAAACGGACACCCTTCCATGGGTGGCTTTGACATCTGGTATGCTTCCTGGAATGGCATCAATTGGGAAGGCATAACCAATATTGGCTTTAATTATAACTCACCTTATGATGACTTATTCCTGCGTTTCAATGACAGTGGCAGCAGCGGCTTCATGGTATCCAACAGACCCAACAAAGACAAACAGAAAATGAAGGGTAGTGACAGCTGCTGCGACGACATCTACGGCGTATATATCCGCGAATTGGTCATCGACCTCATGGCAATGGTGGAAGATCAGAAAGGTCCGTTAAATGGCGCTTCTGCAGAGGTGTACGACCTAAGCCTGGGCGGTTATCCGGAAACGAAGACAAACTTTAACGGCAATAATTTCAACTTTCCACTGCAGGCAGACAGGAGTTACAGGGCCATTTTCAAAAAAGAGGGATATTATCCCGATACCATCTCTTTTAATACCAACGGCATCCTGGATGACTATACCGTAAAAAAGACGGTTAAGCTTAAAACAGACCCAAATTATGGCAAGGATGAAGTCGAAATTGTGACCATCAACCAACCCATTCGACTCAACAATATCTATTACGACTACGATAAAGCCGATATCCTCCCCGACGCGGAACAAGACCTTAACACATTGCTCGACCTGCTTGAGGATTATCCTGATATGGTCATCGAAATGTCTTCACATACCGATGCGAGGGGTGATGATTCATACAACCAGAAATTGTCCCAGCGCAGGGCTGAATCTGCCAGGAACTGGCTGGTTTCAAAGGGCGTGAACAAAGAACGGGTTAAACCGGTAGGATATGGTGAAAAGGTCATCCTTAACCAATGCACCAACAAAGTCCGTTGCACAGATGCGGAGCACAGAATCAACAGGCGTACGGAATTTAAGATCATTGCGGGCCCGCAGACCATTGAAATCAAGAAAGAAGTATTTAAGGATAAGGGAGGAGACCGATCTGGCGAAGACGCTAAAAGGGGCAAAAACTAAATAAGTTCATTAACGATTTTAACCCTGTAAATAGACCAGGACCTTTTCTTCAAAATAAGGTTCATCAAAGTATTTGGTGAGCTGGATCACTTCATAATATTCTCCCTTAGGCAGCAGTTTTAATTCAGCCTTGATGTTACCCCCTTTAAGTGCAATGATGCCGTTTGGAAAGGCATTGATGTGTGTGCCGCTGATGAGTTTTCTGCTCCATTGGAAAATTTTGTCTATGCTGGCTGCGGCCCGGGTCAACACAAAATCGACCTTGGTCTGTTTTAAATCTTCTACCCTTGAATGACTGGTGGTAACATTGTTTAGACCAATGGCCGCCGCAATTTCATTGACAACTTTTAATTTTTTTCCTATGGAATCCACCAGCAGAAATTGGCATTCAGGAAACATGATGGCCAGAGGTATACCGGGAAAACCTCCTCCAGTACCCAGATCCAGCAGCCGGCTACCGGGTTTGAATCTTATATATCTGGCAATGGCCAGGGAATGAAGTACGTGGTGTAAATACAGATTTTCGATGTCCTTTCTGGAAATCACATTGATCTGATCGTTCCATTCACGGTAAAGTTCCTGCAGCACCTCAAACTGTTGAAATTGCTGTGTGGTAAGTTCCGGAAAATATTTTCGTATTATTTCCACTTGGTATTATTTAGGATAAACAAATAGGGACTGGCGACCATATAAAAAACGGCCAGGAAAAGATCGGCACCGGGAGTGAGCATCATGGTCCTCAGGGCATTTAATTTTCTAAACACAGGAAATTGTACTACGGAGATAAGGGCAATCATCATAAGCCAGGCAGCCAGGGCTTCTTTGAATGTAAACCAATTAAAAAATAAGTTTAGAAACAACAAACCATAGACTAGAAGATGCAGTGCAGCGAAGATTGCCAACAATAACTTATGATTCGGTTGATATTTATCCGCCGTGCTGATCTGGCGGGTTTTCTGAGTGAACCATGTCGAAAAAGAACCGGGTGCCTCAGATGCACAAAAACTATTTGGGTGTAAACAGATGTTTGTGTTTTGACTGGTGGCTGCCTTTTGGATAAAGAGATCATCGTCCCCTGAAATGAGGATGTCATCTCCGCAGAATAAACCGGCTTCCAAAAAACATTGTTTTTCAAAAAGCATATTCCTGCCAACGCCCATATAGGGTATATGGCTGGCAGCGTAGGACAGGTATTGCATGCCTATATAAGCGGCTTCATAGGCAGCCAGTTGGCTGGCCAGTGAAGAACCGGCATTCAATGGTCCGTATCCCAGTACGATCTTGATTTCATGTCCGGTAACCCCGCCGCTCATATGTTTAATCCAGTCAAGCGATGCGGGTAAACAGTCAGAATCAGTGACCAGAATCCAGGGATATTTGGCAAACTTAACACCTGAGGTGAGTGCTGCTTTTTTACCATGACCTTCTGAACGAAGGTACCTGATTTTTGGATTATTCAATCCCTGAATATAAGCTTCGAGTTCATCTGTCGAATGATCATCCACTATGACTATTTCGTAATTGTCGTAATTCTGTTTCCCTAATCGGGGCATTGATTTTTTTATCCCGGCAAGGTTGTTTTTTACACATATGACCACACTGACCGAATTCGTTGGCTTTTCAATGGATTTTAGCCCTCTGGATAAGGCCAATTTGCTAAAAAGGGCTATCCAGTAGGAAAACCTAAGCGCAATGGTGATCAGCAGGAGGGCATACATTTTTTGCTTATTGTTTGAAATGATTCCAACCCTGGGCCGTAATGGGGTGTTTCGTGCCACCAGAAGTAAACAGGTGAATGCCTTGGCGGGCATCCGTTATTTCTCCGATGATAAATACATCCGGCATATATCGAATCGTTTCCAGGTCTGCAGGCGAAATCGTGAAAAGCAATTCATAATCTTCCCCGCCATGGAGTGCACAGGTAATGGGATCTAAGCCAAATTTGATGGCCGTTTGTTCTGTGACAGGGTGGATAGGTACCTTTGACTCTTCAATGACCGCTCCAGTTCCCGATTGCCGGCAGATGTGGATGATCTCTGATGCCAGCCCATCGGATACATCGATCATTGAAGTGGGAATGATGTGATTGGTTTCAAAATAAGCAATGGAATCTTTTCTGGCTTCTGGTTTTAAGATGCGTTCAATGAGGTATTCGAATCCTTCGAGTTCAGGTTGTACATCCGGAACTTCCTGATACACGCTTTTTCCCGCTCCAGGATCTGAAGTCCGAGGTAGGCATCCCCCAGATTTCCGGTGATGCATATGGTGTCTCCCACCCTGGCCCCACTTCTCAGGGAAACCGCTCCTTTTTCACATTTTCCTATAGCGGTAATGCCCAGGGTCATGCCTTTTGGAGAAGAGGTAGTATCACCTCCCACGAGGTCAACTCCATAAAATTCGCAGGCCAGGAGCATGCCACTGTACAATTCTTCCAGTGCTTCCACCGAATAACGGTTAGATATGGCAAGACCCACCGTTACCTGCGTGGGTACACCATTCATGGCGTAAATGTCAGAAAAGTTGACCACCATCGACTTGTAGCCAAGGTGTTTTAACGGAGTATAAGCCAGGTCAAAATGGATGCCTTCGACCAGCATATCTGTCGTGATGAGGGTATAATGGTCTCCGCTGTCAATTACTGCCGCATCATCACCCACACCCCTGATGGAGGTAGGTTGTTGCAAAACAATGTTTTCTGTGAGGTGGTCAATGAGACCAAATTCACCCAATTGATTGACATCTGTTCGTTTATTGTTATCCATGGTGTAGTTATAAGCGCAAAAATAGCAAACCCCCAATAAGGAAGTTCACAAATAAGCTTTTACTTGTGTAATAATGGTAGATAAGAAGGCTGAAGTAGTTCCGGATCTGTCATTTGCCTTTTAGCTTTATAAATTTGCGAAGTAACAAAGGCAAAAGATAGAGGTCGCAAAGCAGGGTAGAAATCAGGGTAATGGAAATCAATACGCCCACGATCACACTGGGAGGGTGTGCTGAAAATAGCATGACCAGAAAACCAAAAAACAAAATGACCGTAGTAAGCACCAGGGCTTTACCGGTATCCTGAAATGTCTGGGCGATGGCTGATTCCACATCGAGACCTTCTTTGATACACAAATTAAACCTGGAGATAAAGTGAATGGTGTCATCCACCGCTATGCCAAATATGACTGCAAAAATGATGCTGATTCCAGCTTCCAACTCGATATTTAAAAACCCGAGAAGGGCTCCTGCAAAAGCTAAGGGTAAAATATTAGGCACCAATGTGATAAGCCACATGCGCGCATTTTTCACCAAAAATGCCATCAACAGGGAGATAAAGATAACCGATAAGAGCAGCCCTTTAAGCAGACTCTCGGTTACGTAAATGCTGTTTTTATCCAAAATGAGACCTGTACCGGTTCTTCTTACGGCCATAATATTTTTGTCGATGTTGGCCCCAACCCAGGCATCGATTTTGGTGCCCAGATGTTTGATGCTGTCGGCGCCTATATCCGCAACAATAGCAGATATCCTTGTCTTATTGTTGTCTTTGTTGACCAGGACGGTAGCTTCTGCGGTGCGCATTTTTGAAATGAGTGACTTATAGGCCATAAACTCCTCCTTTGTTTCAGGCATTTTGTAATAGGCTTTCTGGTTGCCATTGCTCATCATGGACATGCTCTTGTACAGCATTGCCTGCGAAAGGCTTGAATTCACAGCACCCGAAGACCTAAGATAACTTTCCAGTTTGTCAATTTCCTTGATGACTTCAAAGTCATCGGCACGATAAGGAGCGTTGGTACTTATGGCAAATTCCAGGGGCCTGAATCCGGAAAAATTGAATTCAAAGTAGAGGAAGTCATTGGTCACCTTGGCACCTCTCGGCAGGTTGTCGATGAGTTTGTAATTGGTGGTGATTTGGGTAAGACCAGCGATACAGATCAGGGTGCCGATGATAAAAATCCATACCGTTCTGCCGGCATGGTTCAATGAAAAATGATAGGCGTGATTAGCGAAAGCCTGTAAAAGACCAGCCTTTCCTTTTTGTTTATATAATTGTTCAGGTTTAAAAAACAACAAAAGTCCCGGTACGATGGCCAATACTACGACGAAGGCAATCATGACCCCTATGCCTGCATTGACCCCAAAATCCCTGATCACGCTCAACCTTGAGGTGATGAGGGTGACAAAACCCACCGCTGTGGTGACTGAAGTAAGGAAAGTCGCAAAACCAATTTCCCTGATGATGGCTTTCATGACCCGAATTCGTTCATGATCTGCTGCATTGCTGTCGATGTATTTGGTCATCAGGTGGATGACATCCGATGATCCAACAATCAGGATCAGCACAGGATAAAGTGCAGACATAAGGGTGAGTTCCCGCCCGGTCAAGGAAAGGAAACCCATAAAAATCAGCAAACTTGCAGTTACTCCCGTTATGCAAATCAACACACTCCACCAGCTGGCAAAAATGATCCATAAAATGACAGCCACCAAAATGGCCGATACAAAAGTCGAAATCAACACTTCCTTTTTTTGGAGAGCAACAAGCTCAGACTGGAAAAACGCCCTGCCCAATAAATGCACATCCTCATAAGCAAACCCCTTTTGATCGAGCAGGAGTTTCAATTCCGACAACAAGCTGTCAGATTGACTGACGTTGATGTTGTTTTTGGTTTTTATAATGATAGACGCAGCATCTATGCCTTTGGAGACTAGATAACCCATCACCCGCTCATCTTGAATAAGATTTAGGCTGTCGATTTTTAGCTTCGTGGCATCCTGCAAATGGACCATTGGTATCAGTGAATAACCAAATGGGGTCTTCACCGGGTACTTACTGGATGTGATGCTTTGTGAGGTAGCTACATAAGGCAACTTTCTTGATTCCAGGGTAACTTCGTGTACCCTTTTCAAAAAAGTAGTGTCAAATATACTTTGAGGTGCTTTCAAAGCAAGGAAGAGAAAGTTGTCGTCGTTTTCAAATTCCGAAGTAAATGACTTAAAAAATTCCAGGTCTTCATCTCCTTCAGGGAAAAATTGCTCGAATTCAAAATTGATCTTTAGTCGGGGAAGGCTGATCAGACTCAGCAAACAAAGCACGGCAAAGCCAAGGATTATTTTTTTTCTGTGTTCAAGCATAAAGTAATTTGTGTAATGGCATTATTGATAAAGGGCAGATTTCAACAAGCCCATTTTGTTTAAAAAGTGGCTGACCGAAACCTTTAATACACCCAGACCATAACGCGAACTGCGAACAAAATTGATCGAACTGGCTTCGTCAAAATATTTTGTAGGGCAGGTCACTTCGGCAATGTCGAAGCCCTTGTAAATGATTTGTGACAACAATTGGTTGTCAAAAATAAAATCATCTGAATTGCCATTAAAATTGATCGACTCCAGCACTTCGCGACTGAAAGCGCGGTATCCGGTGTGGTATTCTGACAATTTATAGTTGATGAGGATGTTTTGGAATAAGGTAAGAAAACGATTGGCCACATATTTATACAGGGGCATTCCCCCTTTGAGCGCGCCTTTGCCCAAAATCCTGCTGCCCAAAACCACCGGGAAAAGTTCATCACCGATGATGTTGACCATACTCGGAATAAGCTTAGGGGTGTATTGGTAATCCGGATGCAGCATGATCACAATGTCTGCCTTGAGGTCCAGTGCCCGGTTGTACAAAGATTTTTGGTTTGCTCCATATCCTTTGTTAACAGGATGCACGATGATTTGTTCGATGCCTAACTTTTGGGCCAGTGAAGCGGTGCCGTCTTTACTGGCATCGTCACAAAGGATGAGCTCATCCACCAGATCCATGGGTATTTCCTTCAGGGTACTTTCCAGGGTTTTGGCTGCGTTATAGGCAGGTAGCACGACCATTACTTTTTTCCCTTTATACATGTCTTATTGTCTTGCCATTATGCAGCGAAGATAGGGCAAATCCCGCAAATCTATTTTGTGCTTTGAAAACTGCCATAAATACCGACATAAATATCATAATACGTGGCATAGTAAAAATATATTTCTTAATTCGCTATATATTGTAAAATATATAATACATTTGAGACTATATTTTTTAACCATTAAATCAAACACATGGAATCAACTTTAATGAACATTCTGATTAATTCTGTAGCCGGTGGAGGCGGGGGTTTCCTGGCCAATCTGCTCAAAAAGAACAACCTCAGCATGATTGCCAATTTACTTGCGGGAGTTGTAGGCGGAAATGCCGGTGCCTGGATCGCATCAGCAGCGGGTCTTCTGGCCAATGCCGATGGATCGGGCAACATGTTAATGTCCATCATTTCTGCAGTGTTGGGTGGTGGTGCAGGTTTCCTCATTGGTGGCTTTCTGGGAGGGAAAAAGCCAGCTTCTTAATATTAATTTCATTACCCTTACATATTAGGTAATAATCAAAAATGGTGGCTGCGGTGTGGTCACCTTTTTTATTCTATACCGGCAAACGGTAATGTTTTCCAATCTTCCCGTGCAGGCACAAAGCAGTCAATGATCCTGCAGGCAGTGCGCGCTTTACCACTGTGAGGTACATTTGGGGGTATGTACATTGACATGCCTTTCTCGAGGACAAAGATTTCTCCGTCAATGTTAAATTCAAAGATACCTTCGATGACATGCGACCACTGTTCGTGGGGGTGTGCATGGGTAGGCAACTCGACTTTGTCTTCGATATCAATATGTCCAATGGTGGCTTGGTCTGAATGATATACAGATCCGGTTATGCCCGGCCAAATGGCCAGTTTAGGCATGGTGTGGTAATGAATGAGGGCCATGATTTACGCTTTTTTCAATATAACGACGCCCAATGGAGGTAAGGCTGCTTCGATGCTGAAAGCTTTGCCGTGACTGGTTTCACTTTCCGCCTCATAACTGGAGGATGTACAATAACCACTGCCCCCATATTTTTCGTCGTCGGTATTGAGGATTACTTTCCAACTGCCCTTTTGAGATACCCCAAACCGGTATTTTTCATGCGGTGTGGTGTTGAAATTACACAGAACGATGATGTTTTCATCGATGTCTTCATTTTTTCGAATGTAGGCAATGATGCTGGCTTCGTGGTTGGAAAAGTCGAGCCATTCGAATCCTTTTGGATCAAACTGCAATTCGTACATCGCTTTTTCTGTGGTATAAAGTTTGTTGAGGTCTTTTACCAACTGCTGGATGCCCTTATGGGGTTCAAATTGCAACAGGGACCAGGGCAATTCAGCCTTAAAATTCCACTCCGTCGTCTGGGCAAACTCACTACCCATAAACAGCAACTTTCCTCCGGGATGGGTAAACATGTAGCCATACATGGCCCTCAGGTTGGCAAATTTCTGCCATTCATCGCCGGGCATTTTATAGATCATCGAGGCCTTGCCATGGACTACTTCATCATGGGAAAAAGGCAGGATGAAGTTTTCAGAAAAAGCATAGACGATGCTGAAGGTGACATTGTTTTGATGAAATTTTCGATAGATGGGTGGTTTTTTGAAATAATCGATGGTGTCGTGCATCCAACCCATCATCCACTTCATGCCAAAACCGAGTCCACCGGATTGAATGGGGTGGGTCACCCCGGCAAAGGAAGTGCTTTCTTCTGCGATGGTGTGGATGTCTTTGACGTTGTTGTATAGGGCTTCATTGAAGTCCTTGATGAAGGAAATGGCGGCCAGGTATTCATTTCCTCCATATATGTTGGGTTGCCATTCTCCTTCTTTTCTGCTGTAATCGAGGTATAGCATGGATGCCACGGCATCTACCCGCAGGCTGTCAGCGTGAAACACTTCCATCCAGAAAAAGGCGCTGCTGAGCAGGAAACTTCTGATTTCATTGCGCTCAAAATTAAAAATGAGGCTTTTCCAGTCGGGATGGTACCCTTTGCCGGTATCGGGATGTTCGTACACATGGCTGCCGTCAAAATAAGAAAGGGCATGACCATCTGATGGAAAATGCGCCGGTACCCAGTCCATGATGACCCCGATGCCCGCTTCGTGAAAGGCTTCGATGAGTTCCATCAGGTCCTGAGGCGTGCCAAAGCGGGAAGTGGCCGCAAAATACCCGGTTACCTGATAACCCCAGGAGGGATCATAGGGATGTTCCATCACAGGCATAAGTTCTACATGGGTAAAGCCCATTTCTTTCACGTACGTCACCAGCTCTTTTGCCAATAACCGGTAACTAAACGGATTGCCATCCGCGTGTCTGCGCCAGGACCCAAGGTGTACCTCATAAATGCTGTATGGGCAGTTTAATTCGTTCTTTTTTGCCCTGTTTTTCATCCAGGATTTATCGTTCCAATTATGCTTCAAGTCCCAGACAATGGAGCAATGACTTGGAGGAGTCTGGAAGTGGAATGCATAAGGATCAATTTTGTCAAATCGCAAACTTCGATTGGTCGATTCGATGTGGTATTTATACAGATCACCTGCTTTGATGCCCGTGATAAAGCCCTCCCAAATGCCGGATTCATCCCAGCGGGGTTTTAGTTCGTGTTCATCACCCACCCATCCATTGAAATCACCAATGACAGCCACACTTTTGGCAGCAGGCGCAAAGACGGCAAAATAACATCCTTCTTCATCATCCAGGGTCAAAAGGTGGGAGCCAAACCGCTCATACAGCCTGATGTGTTTTCCGGATCGAAAGAGGTACACATCGTAGTCGGTAAAAAGACTGTGTGGTTTTAACGTAAACTCCATGTTGATGTTTTGATGATTGGTCAAATGTACAAATTATCCATAGGTCTTTGGCCAGATGGTTGAATAATATCTACAACTGATTCCTTGACCGTCATAAATTCAATACCCTTCGTTTTGCCTTCTTTAGGGTGCTGACCCAATGGTAAAAACCATATTGAAATACCAGCGATCGGCACTAAAATTGAAACAAATTGGCTAAAAAAGGATTTATTATTTTGTAGTAACGAAATATCAAACTTATCCAACACCGCACAATGAGAGCATTTTGATTAGAAATGAAATTAAATTTTCACAACTTGTCTATTAACAAACTTTATTTTTTCCGAATGCAAACAGAGCGGGTGAATACCAGTCTTTATTTTGATCTCACTCAAGTACGACCGACCAATTTTCCCTATATTTGCACCCTTAACTAAAACAGGAGAAAACCATGATGTTTAAAATAAATATTTACCTCAAGTTTGCCTTGATTGCGATCTTCCTTCTGGGGGGCATAGCCTTATCTTTTGTATATGGCATTGGCTACACCTGGATCCTCATTCTTATCGGTCTGATATTCCTTGCCAGCTATTTTCTTTTTGGAACCATCCAATCTGCAGCAGAAAGAATTCAGGTCACGGATTTTGTGGGGGCAGAAAAGATGCTCAACCTCACCTATTTTCCTCAGTTACTTTATGTGACCAACCGGTCCATTTATTATATCCTGAAAGGATCGATCATGGCACAGAGCAAGGATACCAAATCTGCAGAGGAATATTTCCAAAAAGCATTAACGCTAAAATTGCCTTCAGACAATGAAAAGGCCATGGTCCTGCTCCAGATGTGCAACATCCAGATGATGAAAAGCAACTGGGCAGGCGCGCAGAATTATTTTATGCAGGTAAAAAAACTCAGCATCTCTGAAAAACTGATCAAGGATCAGATCGATCAGGTCGAAAAAGCAATCAGCAGCCGCGGTAACCTCAACGTCGCCAGATCAATGGGTAAACAAGGCATGCAAATGATGCGCATGTCTGGCGGAGGCAAACGCAGACGTCCACCGATGAGATAAGACTCCTTGAAAAAAACGATGACCAAGTAAACAGAATGACCGGGCAGGAATCATTAAAGAAACATATCCACATCAAAGGCGCCAGGCTTAACAACCTGCGCGACATTGAAGTCTTTATACCCAAGCAGCAACTGGTGGTCGTGGTAGGCCTATCCGGCTCAGGTAAGTCTTCCCTGATCATCGACACCCTTTATGCGGAAGGGCAGCGCCGGTATGTGGAAAGTTTATCTTCCTACGCCAGGCAGTTTTTGGACCGCATGAAAAAACCGGAAGTGGATTTCATCAAAGGCATTTGCCCGGCCATTGCGATCGAACAAAAAGTAAGCACGTCCAATGCGCGATCTACCGTGGGTTCACTCACCGAAATTTATGACTACCTCAGGCTGCTTTATGCCAGGGCGGGAAAAACGTATTCCCCCATATCGGGTCAGATGGTGAAAAAACATTCGGTTTCGGATGTGGTGGATTACATATTTAAACAAAATGAAAACACCAAAGTGCAACTGCTAATCCCTCTTCAATCAAGGCATGAGCGCTCGGTGGAGCAGGAACTGAATCTGCTGTTGCAAAAGGGATATTCGCGGGTATTTTTTAAGGACGAACTGATGTCCATCGAAGATGTACTTGAGCATAAATCCTTTAAAGGAAAACAGCTTACCACCAATAATCAAATGCACATCCGTGTCCTCATCGACCGCTTTGCAGTGACCGATGACGAAGAAAACCGCAAGCGCATTGCCGACTCCGTGCTCACCGCATTTTCTGAAAGCGAAGGAGAATGTTTCGTACAGGCAGGCAACAAAAAGGAAGTATATTTCAACAATCGCTTCGAACTGGATGGTATGGAATTTCTGGAGCCAACGCACCAGCTTTTCAATTACAACAATCCCTATGGAGCCTGCCCCCGTTGCGAAGGTTATGGCCGCATGCTGGGCATCGATCCGGAAAAAGTCATCCCCGATGAATCGCTGAGTATTTATGAAGAAGCCATTGCCTGTTGGCGAGGTGAAAAAGGCAGGGAATGGCTCAATGATCTGTTGCGGCAGGCACATAAATTTGACTTTCCGGTACACAAGCCTTATGGCCAACTTTCTGCGGAACAGCAGCAAGTCCTTTGGGAAGGCAATGCCTATTTTGAAGGCATATCCGGATTTTTTACAGAACTGGAAACCAAGACCTACAAAATACAAAACCGGGTTATCCTGGCTCGCTACCGCGGCAATACCACCTGCACTGAATGTAAGGGCGGCAGATTGAGAAAGGAAACCACTTACATCAAAGTCGGCGAGAAACACATCGGTGAACTCATCAACCTGCCGATCGATGAATTGAAAACCTATTTTGAAAAACTAAGTCTAAATGCCCACGATGCCAAACTGGCAGAGCGCATTTTGTATGAGATTGGTTCCCGGTTACAAACCATGATCGATGTGGGCCTGGGCTACCTCACGCTCAACCGCATTTCTTCAACCCTCAGTGGCGGAGAAACGCAGCGCATCAACCTTACCCGTACCCTGGGCAGCAACCTCACCAATTCGCTGTACATCCTCGACGAGCCCAGTGTGGGCTTGCACCCCAAAGACACTGAGAATCTGGTGAAGGTATTAAAAAGATTGCGTGACCTCGGAAATACAGTGGTGGTGGTCGAACACGAAGAAGAGGTCATCAAAAACGCCGACTACATCATCGAGATCGGCCCGCTGGCAGGCACACATGGAGGCGAATTGGTTTTTAGTGGATCATACAAAGATTTTTTAAAAAGCAAGACGCTTACGGCGCAATACCTGACAGGCAAACAAGAGATTGCACTGCCGGCCATACGTCGCAAAGGCCCTAATAAAATTACGCTCACCGGCTGCCGCCAACACAACCTCAAAAACATCGATGTGGAAATACCCCTGCATGCCATGACGGCGGTAAGCGGGGTCTCCGGATCGGGCAAGACGACGCTTGTCAAACACATACTCTATCCGGCGCTGCTCAAGGCAAAGGGCGAAGCCATACCCACTTCTCCTGGCAAACATGATCAATTGGGTGGCGATGTAAAACTGGTGACGGGCATCGAGATGATCAATCAGGCACCGATCGGCAAGTCATCCCGCTCCAATCCGGTAACGTATGTCAAAGCGTACGACAGCATCCGCAAGTTGTTCTCCGACCAGCCATTGTCAAAGATCAGGGGCTACGACCCCAAACATTTTTCATTCAATGTGGAAGGTGGAAGGTGTGAGACCTGTAAAGGAGATGGCAACATCACGGTAGAAATGCAGTTCCTCGCCGACATCAGTCTGGTTTGTGAAGAGTGCAGAGGCCAGCGTTTTAAAGCCGAAGTGCTCGAGGTCCGCTACAACGAACTCAACATCAACGAAGTGCTCAACCTCACCGTAGAAGAGGCCATGACCTTTTTTGCCAAGAAAAAAGACATCACCGGCAAACTGCAGCCTTTACTTGATGTGGGCCTGGGTTATGTAAAACTGGGACAAGCTTCCAGCACTTTATCGGGTGGGGAAGCCCAGCGCGTAAAACTGGCATCTTTCTTATCCAAGGAGTTCAACAGTAAAAACATATTCTTCATCTTCGACGAACCCACCACCGGCCTTCATTTTCACGACATCAGGAAGTTGCTCGATGCTCTCAATGCCCTGGTGGAAAATGGCCATACCGTGCTGGTCGTGGAGCACAATGTAGAAGTACTCAAATCGGCCGACTGGATCATCGACCTCGGCCTCACCGGCGGCATGGAAGGCGGACACCTGTTGTATCAGGGACCTCCGGAAGGCATCAAAAAAGTGAAAAAATCATATACGGCCACATACTTGAAGGATAAGTTGTAGACTGAGAGTTTGGGTCCCGCAGAAGACGCAGAAAGAATTGTTTTCCAAAAGGGTTAGAATAAAGTAAACAAACATGCCCCCATATAGAGTTTTAGGTACCGCAGAAGACGCAGAAGAAAACAACCAACTCAAAACATCTTAAGTTAAAAATTCAGCGATTTCAGCGAGAGGGATAATCCAAAGCAGGAAGTGCCAATTAATTACCCCGACAAAAGCATAAAAGAAAGGACAATGTTTCAGCGGATTCAGCGGGAACCCCTTTCAGCGATTTCAGCGAGAGGGATAATCCACAGCAAGAAGTGTCAATTAAATTCGCCGACAAAAGCATAAAAGAAAGGACAATGTTTCAGCGGATTCAGCGGGAACCCCTTTCAGCGATTTCGGCGAAAGTACCAATCCTTAAAGAATGACCTTTTAAATTCCCAGACAAAGCTCAAAGGAAAGGAGCATGTTTCAGCGGATTCTGCGGGAACACCTTTGCATCACTCCTCAATTCACCCCTCTTTCAATCCATTGACTTTTCTGAAAATGGATTTTTCTATGCAGGCCGTATTAAAATTGACCAGCAAACCAAGCCTGATGTCAGCCAGTCTGAGGTAGGTGAGTACTTGTTTGTGGTGGACTTCGGCCAGGTTTTCGATGGATTTAATTTCAACCAGCACCTTGTGGTTGATGAGTAAGTCGATGCGAAAACCGACGCCCATTTTTTTGCCATTATAAAACATCGGCACCGGAAACTGCCGCTTTACATCCAGGCCAAGCGCCAGCAATTCTTCTTCCAGTGCATTTTCATACACCGATTCCAGCAAGCCGGGTCCCAGGTTTTGATAAATTTTAAAGATCGCACCCCTGATGAAGTAGGACAATTCATTTTCGTTCATAGCGTTTTTGACCTTCAATGTATTGGATTCACGAACACACCGCCGGCAAATAACAAAAATTTAACCCAGAACCCACAAAAGTAAAAAAAGGCATTACATCAAATCCTTGCCGATGTCTTTCCGGTAATAAGCGCCTTCAAAATAGATGTTTTCCACAGTCTGGTAAGATCGCGACGCCGCTTCAGCAATGTCCTTGCCAAAGGAAGTGACAGCGAGTACACGGCCTCCCGAAGTGACCAATTTTCCATCTGTTAGCGTGGTGCCGGCATGGAAGACGATGCTGTCTTCATGCACAATGCCCAGTGTGATTTCTTTGCCGGTCTCATAATCGCCCGGATATCCGCCCGACACCATCATCACCGCAACAGCTGTACCGGGTACAAACTTCATTTCAAAAGCCCCGAGTTGCTGATGCCGAATGGCTTCAAACATCGACAACACATCCGCATCGATGCGCGGAAAAACAACTTCGGTTTCCGGGTCGCCCATGCGGCAGTTGTATTCGATCACAAAGGGATCTCCGTTCACATTTATGAGGCCAAAGAACACAAAACCCTTGTAGTCGATTTCTTCTGCATGCAGACCATTTATCGTGGGAGCGACGATGCGGTCGATTACTTTTTGCATCAGTGCCTCATTGCAAAACGGAACCGGAGAAACAGCCCCCATGCCGCCGGTGTTCAGGCCGGCATCGCCCTCACCGATGCGTTTGTAATCTTTTGCTTCCGGCAATAGCACATAGTCCTTACCGTCCGTAAGCGCAAAAACAGAAAACTCGATGCCCGACAAAAACTCCTCGATGACCACCGTGGCCGATGCATCCCCAAATTTGCCATTGAGCATGGCCGTGAGTTCGTGCTCTGCTTCCGAGATGTCGTTGATGATGAGCACCCCTTTACCTGCAGCCAGACCATCTGCTTTCAGCACATAGGGAGACTGTAGCAAGCGCAAAAAGTCAATGCCCTGATTGAGGTTGGTCGCATCGCATTCAAAATACCGCGCCGTAGGAATGTGGTGTCGCTGCATAAATTTTTTAGCAAAGGCCTTGCTTCCCTCGAGTTGGGCGCCATAAGCCGAAGGTCCCACCACCAGGATGTGCGGGTGTTTTTTGAAGTGGTCGGCAAAACCATCCACCAGCGGCGCTTCCGGTCCTACCACGATGAGGCTTACCTCGTGATCGAGGGCAAATTTTTCAATGTCATCGGTATTTTTGGCAGGGATGGGTACATTTACCCCATAAGCCGCCGTACCCGGGTTGCCCGGCAGAATGTATAAAGTATGCAGCATAGTACTTTGCGCAATGGCCCTTGCCAGCGCATTTTCCCTGCCGCCATTGCCGATGAGGATGACATTCATAAAGGTGAATTTATTGAGACTGTAAAGGTACAAAAAAAGTGGTTAGCACCTGCCATGATCCATGCCGGTGAAGCAGCAATTTGTTAAGCGCGAAATCAGGAAAGGAATGACAGACGATGCCGGGTATGGATTTTGGCAATGATTATGGTGTAATTAACAGCAATTTTAATTATCCGATTGAACAAAAATAGAACGGTAGAAGCCAACAGATGATCATGGAAAAAATATAAAAAAATCATAAGGAAGGCAGGTACGGGAATAGTGCATAGTCAAAAAATAATTTTAGTTGAAAGGAAATATTTAAAGCGGGTAATTGCCCGGAAAATGCAAAATCAAACCAACCACACAAAAGTAAGATCATCAACAAATTGGCCTTTAAAATGGAAGGTATTATAAACAACCGATCTAAAAGTAGTACAACAAAAAAATTGTTTGTTAAATGTTAAAATTGAAAAAAGATTACCTAAGAAAAATAGTTTCAATTATTTTTGAAAATATTATCTATCCAACTCGATTATTTTAACGCATAAAGTACTACCCAATGAATAAAGTCTATTAACATTTTTTTATTTCTGCATTAGATGAAATTGGTTAATTGAAATTGGCCAATCATCTATTTATTTGTCCGTTCATATTGGTGTTTAAGCGCGCAATAGTGAACCCGTTAAATTATTGTCAAAAATTATCTTATGAAAAATATTATCTCATTCCTGGGCAGGAATAAAAGCCCCTTTATAAAAAGCATGTTAGCTGTTTTATTTTTGTTTTCAATTAGGTTCATTTGTCATAGTCAGGTAGTGGACTCGTCTTACGCTTACCGCCTCTATGGCAGTCAGCATCTGGAAACCCTTACTGGCACAAAAACAGATAGTAAGGATTCTCTGATGAGTGACGTTGAAAATATGGATTTAAACACAATACCTGATTATTTAACCTATGAATTAAAGATTCACAACCTATGCTCAAGGAGGACTATAAATAGCATTGAAGTAGAAGAACAAGTGGCTGTAATCAACAGTGCCTTTCAGTATTTAAATATTGATCGCTATATTGATAATGAGAATATTAATGGTTTTTTTTCGCTGGCAGGGGTTCCCAATATTGGTTTCTGCTATGATCCGGATATAGCAGAAGCAAATGTCTCCGGCCAATTCGAAATCGACAGTAAAATACTATTCGATCTGAATCAAATCTCTCCTGCGCCAATAGATAAGAAACTCATAAATATTTATGTAGTAGATCTAAAAGGTGATTATGGTGGTATTGCAACTTCTCCTTCATCCAATTCAACTGTGCATGGAATTGTTGTAGATTATAGGTTTTTCGGCATCCATGAACTCAATTATCCAAATTACAATGAAGGCAAAACCTTAGTGCATTTGTTGTCCTCATTTATGGGATTAAATGAATTATGGAATGAAACAGTTCCTTGTGCAGATGATGGGATAAATGACACACCTGTCCATAATTATGCAAATTTCACACCTGGAACAAACTATAAAAACATATCGACGTGTGAAGGAAATCCCCCGGAAATGATAGTAAATTATATGGATAATTTACCAGATGGTTTAATGACCATGTTTACATCGGGTCAATCAGATATGTTGCGCAAATTGGCTTTTTCGAAATTTGGACGAAAGAATTTGCTTACGGATGCATGCACACAGCAATCCTCACCCAGAGTTTCTCAAGCAGATTTAAAAATATATCCAAATCCAAACACGGGCAATTTTTTCCTGATGCCATCGATTAAAATGAAACATGTAAAAATCCAATTGTATGATGTAGTAGGGATGCCTGTAAACGATGTGTGGTTTCCGGAAATTGATAATTTGGCAGGAGTTGCTCTGGACATAACCCATCTCCCCAATGGAATCTATTTTGTTGAAATCACTTCAAAGGATCAACTTCGCATGTTAAGAAAAATTATTAAACAATAACCAAAGCTAAAAACCATGAAAAAGAATATATCTCTACTATATATCTTCCTACTCATCAACTTTCATCTGATACAACTATTTGCCCAACCTACTAATAGTTATACGAAAAACATTGTTCTTCCCAGCGCAGAAGTTAGTAGTTTGGGTAAATATGCTGACGTTCCGGTTGATAATTTTACAGGCGTTCCTCAAATTGAAATACCTATTCACACGGTAAAATCCGGGTCTTTAAACCTGCCAATTAGTTTGTCTTATCATGCTTCAGGCTTGGTTGTTTCCCAGGTATCCAGCAGAATCGGGGCAGGATGGAGTTTGAATGCAGGAGGTATGATATCCCGAACGGTTTTGGGATTGAGAGATGAAGGGCCATCTGGATATTATTACAATGGCAACAATATCCCATTGCCAAATGATTGTGGATACAATGATTGGGTAATAAATGCAGGAAATGGCTCTCCGTTACACGAAACAGAACCTGATTTATTTTCATTTAATATTGGAGGTGTTTCCGGCAAATTTTATTTTAGCAGGGATTTCGCCTCTGATAGTATCATAATGATTCCTCTTTCAGATGTGAAAATAGTTCCTCATTTTCAGGGAAATCCCAATCTTGTTGACAACCTTGATTACTTTACCATAATTAATACAGATGGAACCAAATATTATCTTGGAAAATACAATGGTGTTGATGGTCTCGAACAAACCCAGTTTTCCGGGAGCCAAAATCCGGTGGTAACTGCCTGGTATGTTGTAAGAATTGAAAGCGCAGATACTGAAAGTTTTATCAACTTTAGCTACGCTGTAGATAATTATGAATATCAATACAGAATATCGAAATCCAGTTACACTTGTGTAAATGAACCGGAATTCGATTTTTCTGCTTTCAAATCAAAGAAATTGACTTCAATTGTTGGAAGTCACGAACTTGTAGAATTTTTGGATGGTATCAACAGGAGTGATCTTAGGCCTCATTATCAGACTCCTTCTGAGGCATCCAAAGCTTTGGGAACTATAAAAATATCAACAGGTTCCTTTATAAAACAATTTGATTTGACACAATCCCATTGGCAGGACAGTGAGTTTCCTCAGGTTTCAACACATCTAAATTATTTACTGCGTTTGGATGCTATCCAGGAAAAAGGCTTTAGTTCTTCCAATGTGGCTGTTATAACAAATCCTGCCACAACTTTTGAGTACACTACCAAGGCTGGCAACATTAATTTTTTCCCAAACAGGATTTCAAAAGCGATTGATCATTGGGGCTATTACAATGGAAAAACAACTAACAACCCTGGCTATGTATTAAATATTCCACCTCAGCCAACCAGGTCTTGTTATAATGGCGGAACATGTGCAAATCAAGATGTAATACCTGCCAACTATACCAGTGACAGAGAAACCCATGAACCATCAATGCTCATTGGCTCCCTGAAGAGAATAACTTATCCTACCGGGGGCTCAACAGAATTGGTATTGGAGGCAAACGATTATCACACGTCTGAATATCAAACTCCGATCACCGAATTAATACGGGTAGATCACGCCTACCCTTATCCCGGAAGGTGCAACACCTCCTATTCCAGCGATAATGTGCCTTCCAACTATACATTTGCGACGCTCGCCAATGTTAAATACACCTTTTATGTAATCCCGGCTGCGGCGTGCTCAAACAGCAATTTAGCCATAGAGATCATATTAAAGAATGCAAATACGAATGCAGTCATTGCGAACTCGGGACAGATGAATTTTACACCTGGTTCGTCTAATACCTATACTGCCAATTTAAGCAGCCTATTCCCTTCATTGCCCTTGAATACAGCCGTGAAATTTGAAATTCTAGGCACTAATTGCGCGGCACAGTTTAAAGTTTTCTCTGAGACATCTTCTTTGGTTTTCTTAAATAAAAAGGTCGGAGGATTGAGGGTGAAAACCATTACACAAAAGGATGGTGGATTTGGAAGTCCGGATGTGGTAACCAATTTTGAGTATAAATCCCCCTCCAATAGTTCTGCATCTTCAGCGACACTATTTTATCAGCCAAAGTACTATTTTACAAATACCTGGTTTAACCCTAATGTTTATTGCCAACCCCCATACAACAATTGTGGACAATGTTCAAATGGGATCCAGGATGGTATGGAAACAGGAGTGGATTGTGGTGGCAATTGTGTGCCTTGCAGTGGTGGATGCCATGTTATATTTACTGAAACCCCCGTGGTTCCGCTCTCCTCATTTGAAGGCTACCACATTGGCTATTCGTTTGTAGATAAGAAGTCATCAGATAATTCTTATACAAGATATGAATACTTTGTAGAACCTCCTTTTATCTTAACAGGCACATATTTGGAGGATGATAAATATCCAATTGAACCCCATCAGGCCAGAATCAATACCGGCAAGTTAAAGGTTGAGCAAAAAATCAGCGCTTCAGGAATAGTGGTAGAAAAGATGGAAGAACAGTATAAAACCGATGACATTTACTCGGTAAGTTCCGATAGGATGATGAAGGTGGGCACTTATACTATATGCAATGGGGGTGGTAGCTGGGGTTATTCAAATAGCTATCATATAAGGACGAAAGTTTATAGATTGTCCCAGACCAGGCACACGTTAGACAATGTTATACGGGTCACAGATTTTACCTTTGATCCTGGCAATAGATTTTATATGCCTGTTTCTGAATCCATAACCAACTCTGATGGAAAAGTGCATAGATCGAACTATACCTATATACATGATTACCCAGATGCTACTATTATGACTGTATTGAGGGATAAAAACATTATTTCATCGCCATTTAAAACAATGAAACTGGTTAATGGAATCCTTGTGGATGGAACAGAGATAGAATATGCTTGGTTTAACATAGCCAATGGTAGTCACCAACCTACTCAGTTTTATAATCAGCAACCAGGCTATCCGCGGACGCATAAACATCATCGGTATGAATATACCTGGACAGGAGCTACTTTAACGGGAAGTGGTAGGACGCTAAATACAACCATAAACAATTATGATGGGTTTGGTAACCCAATTTTGCTAACCGTGGACGGCTGGCAGCCAATTACTTATGAATGGTTTTCCAATTCTGTGCTTAAAAAAGTGACTTTTAAAGATCATATTAAACAGTTTACCTATTATCCATCCACAACTTTGCTTAATACGGCTACGGATATTGATGGACAAGTGATGACATATGAATATGATGAGTTATTAAGATTGAAATCCATCAAAGAAAGATCAAACAATGTTATATCCAATTTTTCATACCACTATAAAGAAACTTCAGGAGATGTCTATAACTGGGTGAAGACTACTAAATCTTTTACACCAACAGCAAACAGTAGTTTGAACACTTTGGAAAACAAGGAGTTTGTTGATGGATTGGGACGTGGTATACAATTTACCAAAGTTAAATACAGTCCTTTGCAAAAGGACATAGTAGTAAAAACCGAATACGATGCAAAAGGGCGTGTTTCAAAGGTTTATAATCCAGTTGAATCTACTTATAACAATGGTACTTTCTATACCATATCAGGTGGCGCCCCATTTACGTTAACAACTTATGAGGATGCACCAACCAATAGAAAGAAAACCGTAACACCTCCTTCCTGGTACGCGTCAACTTATACTTATGGTGGAAACACCTCAACAGATGTAACCAACCTAAGCACGGGCTCCAACTATGCGGCTAATTTGTTGAATAAAACAGAGATATTAAATCCAGATGGAAACCGCACGCTGGAGTTTACCGACAAATTAGGCCGAAAGGTAATGGACTGGAATACCAATGTTTCCTTTTCTCAGCACGCCAGGACATATACAATGTATGATGATAAGAGTAGGATTACCAAGATCGTGCCGCCGGGAGGCACTTTAACTACGAATGATTTGAATTTTGACTATACCTATGATCAGAGTGATAACATCCTTTCTAAAAAGATTCCGGCAAAGGCGGTAGAAAAATATATGTACAATACCCGCGATCTCAAAACCTTTTTCCAGGATGGCGTTATGTTGGCCACTAACGACTGGATCCAATATGAATATGACGATTATGGCAGGCCAACACAGTCCGGTAAAGTGACAATGCCCAATTCGACCCCTCCTGGTGCTGGAAATGTGTACACTTACAATGATGTGTATGCTCAAACCAGTTATTTTATTTTGCCTACAGATGGGGTCAAACTTGGCAAATTAAAACAGCAAAAAGACAAAGTTCTTGGTACAACCAACACCTGGATTGACAAGACTTTTAATTATGACACCTATGGAAGGATATCATCTGCGACCGGCAACAATTATATTTATAATGATTTGACTGCAGAAACCATTAGTACATCCTATGATTTTGCCGACAATGTAATGACAGAGAATAGAACGCACAAGCAATCTGCAAATAGCGCCCAAAATACTACTTTTAATAAGAGGTGGACTTATGACCATTCCGGCAGACAAACAGATTTTTTCACTACCCTCAATGGAGGCGTTGAACAAAAAATTGCCAATCAAAACTATACCATCAAGGATGAACTACTGGAAAAAAACCTTGGAGCAGTAAACGTAGGAGGGGTCAGCAGCTACTTGCAAAGCCTCGATTATCAATACAACGACCAGGGTTGGATCACAAAATTGAACCAGGAAACCCTGGGAGGTACCAACATAGCCTTGCCAACCACCGGGTGCACACCAGCACTTCCCAATCCGGGTGCCTATACCTATCAGGCCAACCCTGACCCTAATGACTTGTTTTATATAGAATTTAAATACGATACCGCCAGTTTTCCAAATATCACAGGATTGCCCAGTAACTTACAAAAGGCGGGTAATATTGCACAAATTGCCTACAGGGTCAGAGGAAGAGATAAGCAAGCTTATAATCATACCTATGATTTCTTGAATAGAATGTTAAACTCAACACATTATAAGGTTTCATCGGCCAATGCGGCCACCGCGAGCAGTATGTATAATGAAAATTTGACCTATGACAGCCGGGGCAATGTAGTTACTTTAAACAGACAGGGATATTACACGTCAGCGGGTACCTGTGCTTACAACACCATAGACAACCTCACCTATAATTATTCGGCCAATACTAATAAACTCAATACAATAACCGAAAGTGCCTCAGCTACTTATAAAAGCTTTGGCTTCAATCCGGGTGCAGGTGGTGTCGGTTATACCTATGACGTAAACGGCAATTTAAAATCTGACAGTTATAAAGGAATCACCAACATCACCTACAATTTCTTAAATTTACCATCTAAGATAGAATGGGGTACTACCAAGAGCATTGACTTCGTTTATTCAGCATCGGGTGAAAAATTGGCAAAGACAGTAAAAACGGGATCTACCATCAACTACATCCAGCACTACGTGGGTGGAATTGAGTACAACAGTGCCAGCGGCCTGAACCGCAGGGTAGAAGCCATTTATCACGGTGAGGGTAGGTTTTTTAATACCAATACAGGTACCACCGCACCCTCTTACCGCACGGAGTTTAGTATAAAAGATCATCTCGGTAACGCCCGAGTAACTTTTACAGATCTCAATGCAAACGGCAAAATAGATGTCACCAACAGCGCTGCCACGAATGAGATCATCCAAGAAAACCATTATTACGCCTTCGGCATGGCTTATGAAGGGCCGTGGATGATGAATCACTCATCAAAGGATAACAACTATCTTTATAACTACAAAGAACTCAACGCCGACCACGACCTCAAGTGGTATGACTATGGAGCGAGGTTTTATGATGCGGTGATAGGCAGGTGGCATGTGGTCGATCCACTGGCGGATAAGTATCCCAAAATGACACCTTACAATTATGTAGAAAATAATCCTATTCGCTTAATCGACCCAGATGGCAGAGCTGCCGTAGATGCAGTGGGTGGAAACCCAATCAAGGGATTCTTTTTAGCTACAGGAGCCTATTTATCTGGAGTAGCAAATGCAGTAGGATCAAATTCTTTACTCGGAGCAGGGCGACAAGATCCATCATCATTTGGTGAGTATGCAAGTTATGCTCAAGCTGGTCAAACAGCAGGAGATGTAATTTCAGTAGTACAGGGCGGAGTTGAAATGGCAGTTGGGGCAAGCGGTACTGTTGTTGCGACAGGCACAGGTGTTGGAGTGGTAGCAACGCCTGCAACAGTTGGGTTAGCTGTGCATGGCGCAACCACTACTGGAACAGCAATGTCTAATTTGCTCAATCCAAGTAAAGTTCAGGCTAATTCTGATGTACCTAAAAGCCAATTAGGTCCGAGTGGAAAACCTAAAATACATACAGTAAGTAAACCTACTTTAAAGGAAGCTAAAGACGCAGCAAGAAATAATCCTAAATCAAACTCTCAGCCTGTGAAACATTCGAGTGATAAAGGGCAAAAGACACACTTCCATTCAGCTAAGGATGGAAAAAAACTTTCAGGTAAAGACAATGTACATTACGAAAACAGATCATCTAAAAAGAACCCAAATGAATAAAAATAAATATGCAGACACTTGGCTGGCTTTTGTAAATATAACAGCAAAACAAAATCATAAATTTAATGAATTGATTGATTTGGAAGACATTAGTAGTGATGTCTCATTTGATGGGGCATGGGCTAATATTTTAGTTAAGGAGCCTGACATCAAGAAGGCTATTGATATAATTCACCAAGGACTAGATGAATTATATTTTAAAGTCATTTTTATTGAAAAAATAGAAAATGTAAGCTCTTTAATAGAATATGATGAGATAAGTGATGATGTGTTATCGGAAGTTAATTGGTTGTACGACAGTGATTTTGTATTTAAGATTAGCGATAGATTATTTCCTTACGAATAACCCCGATCGTCGCAGTTTGTAAGTGCGATGCTATATATCAAGCATTTGTAATTCTTTGAATACCAAAGCCACATAACAAATCAAAGGTTGTGTGGCTTTTTGTTGATCCGTTAGCAAGTGAAAGACCTAACTTAACACCATATAATTTTGTATCAAATAATCCGCTAAATAGAGTAGACCCTGATGGTGTTTTAGATTATCCAATCATTACAATCACAAAGCAAAAGATAGGACAAACAACAGACCAAAGAGTTCTTGGTTACAGTAGGGGAGCTGTCACTCAAGTTGATTTATATAAAGCTGTTGTTACAGATACCGAAGACCCTAATTTTAGAATGGAGTTTTCAATTACAAGGGATGCATGGGTAGATCCTGACGGTAGTGGGGTAGATAAAATTGTAGCTTTTGAGCCTAAAGATGGTAATGTTAATCACTACACTGGAGTAGATATGAAAGGTGGCTATCCCACTGGTAATGGAACTGATGCATTAAAGTTGACTCAAAAAGGATCTGAAGTAATACTTGCTCAGCCAAATCAAACTTCTTTTGACATGGGATATAGAAAAATTGGAAAATATGTTGCCGCATGGGTTATGGTGCATGTAGGTGGAAATTATGAGAAAGGCGGAAAGAATAGAGTTGCCGCTTCGAAAGGTTGTTTTGTAGTTTGTAATCCTGGCAACTCAAGTGCTAACCAATCTAATAATCATTCTAAAAATGTTATGGGTGTAATACAGGGACAAGCAGCGAAAAGCAAGACAAATCCTGGTAAGATTGAAGGCATTATTCAAAAAAGAACAGGCAATGAGTTTCCAGATAATAAGAATTATTAAAATAAGCCTAATATTTTCAATATTAGGGTGTGGTACATCCAAATCAATATTCGTAAGCGAAGTGTTAATTGCAATTCCAGTAAATGAAAATTTTTACTATTCTGACGAATCAGATTATGAAATCAATAGCCAAAAGTATTCATTGCGATTTAGAGCCGAATATGAAAAGGAAATCTAGTAAGTTTTAATAAATATATGCAAGAAGGGATAATAGATTATAGTTTAGATGATTTGAAGGCTGATACAGCAATTCTATCATCTTTAGATATTCCATTTTCACAAAACTGGGTAATAAATTCAGATTTGACTTTAAGAGAAGGCGATTATAAAAAGAAGCTCAAAAAACTTGATAAAAATCACTTTATTGAAGATATCGGAAGAATGATATTTTTAATTTAGAAATAGAGTAAAAGCCTCACTTTGGTGGGGCTTTTTTTATTGATAAGCAACCCTAGCCTTAGCATCCCTTACGAAAGTATCAATGATTGAGAATAGAGTTTGTCTAGTGCCATCATCAAGGGACTATCCAGTATTTTGTGTTTAGGTGTCACTACGGCCGTTTATCCACTTTTGTGTAGAGAAAATTTAGAACCTTAGTTCTACCAATTTTTCTACACAAAGGTGGTTAATACGGGGAAATTACCACAAGCTTCATGATTAATTATTGAAAATTAATAAATTTAATCATGGAAAACACATTAGAACATTTATTAGATGCTCTTGTAAAGGAGATCAAAGATCCGAAGGATTTTGAAAAAGTTCAGGATCAATTACTTAAAAGAGGAATCCAGTCCTTGCTCAAAGCAGAAATGGAGGCTCATCTCGGGTATGCACCAGGCTCAAAACCGGTTGGAGATAATATCAGAAACGGGTATTCTGAAAAGACGTTGAGCACCTCCCAAGGTGAGATAACCATTGATATACCCAGAGATAGAATGGGGACATTTGAACCAACAGTTGTGCCAAAACATAAAACAATGATTGGGCAACTTGATCAAACTATTAACCTTTTGTATGCCAAAGGAATGAGTAATTCTGATATCGTTGATTTTCTGAATAAGACATATGGAGTGAGTTACTCAACCTCGCAAATATCTGTGATAACCAATAGATTATTGGAAGATATTAAAGACTGGCAGAGCAGACCGCTGGACTCAAAGTATGCCATTACATGGATTGATGCCATTCATTATAAAATTAGGCATGAAGGAAAAGTAATCACTAAAGCAGCAATGCTAATTATTGGAATAGGTTTGGACGGTATCCAAGATTTACTTGGAATGTATATTGTTGAGAATGAGAGCGCAGCGGCGTGGTCACAGATCATGACAGATTTAAGAACCCGAGGAATGCAAGATACCTTATTCATGTGTTCTGATAATCTGCCCGGTCTCCAAAAAGCTGTCGAATCATCTTTTCCTCAATGCGTTCATCAAATTTGCATAGTTCATCAAATAAGAAATACACTAAAGTTTGTTTCCTACAAAGATAGAAAAGCGATAGTGAGTGATGTAAAGGGGATTTACCAAGCAGATAACCAAGATATGGCGAAAATAGCCTTCACTAGGTTCAAGGAAATTTGGGGTGGTAAATATAGCAGTGCTGTAAAGTCATGGGCAGAAATTTGGGATGCTCTCACCGCGTTCTTGGAATATCCATTGGAAATTAGAAAACTAATTTACACTACGAACATGATAGAAAGCTTTAATTCATCACTTAGAAAATATACGGGCACTAAAAAGGTGTTTCCTCATGACGATGCCGCTATTAAATCTATCTACCTTGCACTTCAGCAAATACGCCCAAAATGGAATAAGGCTCGATTTAATTGGGGGCAAATTTATAATCAGTTGTATATTCACTTTGAAAACAGAATACTAGCTTGAAATGGAGCTGCGGTTATTTCTGCCAAACACAAAATTATGGATAACCTCATCATCAAGATTATGAATTTCTTGTAATCGTTCTACGGTTTCCTTGTCGTATTTGCCAAAGCATTCTTTACCTAAAAGATAATCCACAGAAATATCAAGGGCATCAGCTAGCTTGATGTCCATTTCAATTGATGGAGAATTTTCACCAAGTTAATATTTACTAATAAAGCCTCTAGAAGCGTCCACCGCTTTAGTAAGATCGCTTTGAGACCAGTTTTTTGCTTACGCAACTCTGATATTTTTCCCCTCTTTAAGAGGTTTACAACCTTAAAACTATATTAGGATTACTGCTTGGTTTCACTAAATCCAGTTTGTGGGGAATACCTCATTTTTTTGAGGACATAAATTTTTGTCCGCACAATAGTGGTCTATAGAAAATGGTAACAATCCATTCAACAAAAATCTATCCGGTCAGGGTGGTAAAGATAAGACAGGGAAGTAGATTTAAATCCGCAAATCGCCTACAGAGTAAGGGGTAGTGAAAACAGGCCTACAATTACAGCTACGACTTTCTCAACAGAATGCTGAACTCAACCCACTACACGGTATCATCTGCCAATGCCGCCACTGCCAGCAACCTGTACAATGAAAACCTGACCTACGACAGCCGCGGCAATATAACTACCCTCAACCGACAGGGGTATTATACATCCGGCACAACCTGCGCCTATAATACCATTGACAACCTTACTTACAACTATGCCACCAACACCAATAAACTGAATACCATAACCGAAAGTGCCTCTGCCACTTATAAAAACTTCGGTTTCAATCCGGGGGCAGGGGGAGCCGGGTACACCTATGATGTCAACGGCAATTTAAAATCAGACAGTTATAAAGGCATTATCAACATTACCTACAATTTCCTAAATTTACCTTCCAAGATAGAATGGGCTACTACCAAGAGCATTGAATTCGTTTATTCTGCAGCAGGCGAGAAATTGGCAAAAACAGTAAAAACGGAATCTACCATCAACTACATCCAGCACTACGTGGGAGGCATTGACATTATGGTAGAACATCGAGGAAGGCAGGTATACTTCGCCAGACCTTTTTAATCTAACTATTTTGACCCACACCCAATAATATTTTAAGAAACCATGATCTATAATAGAATATAGATTATTATTTGCCTTTTAGTACTTATTATTTTTGTTTATTTTTACCTGATATTACGTGAATCCGAAAAATGAGTACAGACAATCCGATTTTAAACAGCCCTTATGAAGAGCCAAAACTTCATTACGCTACTGTGGCCAGCGGGCCTGAAAAAGGGGCATTGGATTATACCAATATAAAGGAAGGGCGCAGGGTGTTTGACCCGGATTCAGAGGGACAGGCCATCCCGACGAGGCAGACCAGCCCACAAGGCGAATTGTTTGACATCAATGATTTTGCGGCGGAAAATTTGATAATCGAGATAACCGGTATTAGCAAAGATAAGGAAGAAAAAAAGTGGTATGTAGAAAACAGGTGGCTGCCTGCCGTAAATTCACTGCAAGAAAAGTATGGGTATGAGGAATGGCATTTTATCGAAGTGGCCAATGACATCAGGAATATTAAAAACCAGCTCATTGAAAAAATTGCAACACTATGAATTACCACAAAGATTTACCTTATAATGCTTTACCAGATTTGCCCCCAAATGTAAATCTTGAAACACCAGAAATATTCAGGCTTACCATTCAGGCCAATAAACTTTTGGCGGAGTTGAAAGGATATTGCCACACTTTGCCAAACCCAAATCTCCTGCTTAATACCATCGTGCTGCAAGAGAGCAAAGAGTCAAGTGCTATAGAAAATATTGTTACTACTCAGGACGAACTTTATAAAGCAACATTAAACATCGAGGGCATAAAAAATTCTGCTGCAAAGGAAGTAATTCAATACCGTGAAGCCATGTATTGGGGTTTAGGGCAGATGCAAAAAACGGGTCTGATCACTACCAATCTTTTGGTGGGTATTATGCAAAAACTAAGGGCAACAAATGACGATATAAGGAAAAACACCGGTACCAAATTGGCGAATCCGATTACCGGATCTGTAGTGTATACTCCCCCGGAGGGAGAAACCAATTTACGGGAAAAAATGGCAGCATTGGAAAAGTTCATTAATGATGATGACCTCAACAACCTTGACCCCTTGATAAAGATGGCATTGATCCACTATCAGTTCGAAGCCATTCACCCGTTTAGTGATGGCAATGGCAGAACGGGGAGAATACTCAATGTTTTATATCTAATAAATAAGGGGCTTATTGGATTGCCGGTTCTTTATTTAAGTTATTATATAATTCAAAATAAATCAGATTATTACAGACTGCTGAGAGAAGTTACTGAAAAGCAATCCTGGGTTGAGTGGGTTGGTTTTATTGTAAAAGGGGTGGGTGAAACGGCAGAACTTGCCTTACAAAAAATAACTGCTATTCTACAGTTAAAAGCCGATTCTGATGCTTTGTTAAAACAAACTTTGAAATCATCCTATACGCGCGAACTTACTGACCTGCTTTACAGCTATCCGTATATAAAAATTAAAATTTTGGTAGAATATGGCATAGCCAAAAGACAGACAGCCGGTGATTATTTAAAAAAAATAGAAGCGGCAGGCTTACTCACCTCCTTAAAAATTGGGAAAGAAACTTATTTTATCAACCATCAATTGATGAATATTTTATCCAAATAGCTAAATGATTGATATACAATCATATAGGTTTTTTCTACCATGTCGATGCAATCGACACGAAAGAATGTCATGTCGATTATTTTCAATTATTTCGACACGTTATGAACTCATGTCGATTCAATCGACATATCAAAAACACTAAAAATGGCCAAAAAAGTAGATTCCATCAAACACACTGGTGACACCCGCCCCCACATCCCCTCCAAAGAAGAGGCAGGCTACGAAGACGCCAACGCCAGGGTGCAGGAGGGCAAAAAGGTAATGGAATTACCCAAAAACCCCGTAGTGCATCGCGGCCAGGATCCTGAGCTATTCTGGCTCAACAAATACGGCAACGACGACCGCGATGATCTGCTGCGAGTGGACATTCGCAGTCTGTATCGACACGAACACATAGCCCCCGAGACCCTCATAAAAAACTTATATAAGGTCACTGAAAGCCAGGCCGCACCGGATCTTTTTTCCAGTGTGAACGAATTGTTTGGCAATGCCCTGGAAAAAGACGAGATCGAAAAAGTAAGCCAGTACTACCACCACCACGACGGCTGGACCAACCGTCTCATCCAGGGAGACAGCCATTTGGTCATGGCATCGCTGCTGGAAAGAGAAGGTATGGCGGGGCAGGTGCAGACAATTTTCTTTGACCCCCCCTATGGAATTAAGTACGGGGGAAATTGGCAGATAAAACTAAACAACAGAGATGTTAAAGATGGCAACGATGAAGCCTTAACAGGAGAACCAGAACAGATAAAAGCATTTAGAGATACCTGGGAATTGGGCATACATTCCTATCTAACATATCTACGAGACCGTTTATTAGTCGCCAAAGAACTTCTTAGTGAAAGCGGTTCTTGTTTTATGCAAATTGGGGATGAAAATATTCACTTAGTACGAAATGTAATGGACGAAGTTTTTGGAAGCGAAAATTTCTGTTCATTAATAACTGTAAGAAAAACATTGCCATTAGGTTCTTTTGGATTGGGTGGTGTTAGTGATTACATAATTTGGTATGCTAAAAAGAAAGAACATTATAAGTATAGACAATTATTTGTTGAAAAAGGTAATGAAGAAGATTCACCTTATTCAAATGTAATGCTAAAAGACAGAACTATTCGAAAAGCAACGGAACTTGAAATTGCAAATCCAAAAATTCTTCCAGAGGGTGCTAAGTTATTTAGATATGATAAAGTCACATCATCGGGTTATACAGCCTCTTGCTTTTATGAGTTTGAGTTAAATGGAGAAATAATTAAACCACAACAAAAAAGTTGGAGTACAAATAAGGAAGGGATGATGCGTCTAATTAAACAAGGTCGTGTAATTAAATCGGGTTCTGTTCCAAATTATGTTAGATATCTTGATGATTTTCCGGCAAAACCAATCTTTAATTTATGGAGTGAGTTTCAAGGTGCTAGAGAAGCAAAATATGTAGTGCAAACAAATGCTGAAGTGATTCAAAGATGTATTTTAATGACTTCTGACCCAGGAGATTTGGTATTAGATCCAACTTGCGGAAGCGGTACAACTGCTTATGTAGCCGAACAGTGGGGCAGACGATGGATAACCATTGATACCAGTAGAATTGCGTTGAATATTGCAAAGCAACGCTTAATGACAGCAGTGTTTCCATATTATAATTTGTATGATGAACAAGGCAGTGATATTCGCCAAGGTTTTAAATATAAAATGGTTCCTCATATTACATTAAAAAGTCTTACTAATGATGAACCACCTGCTACAGAAACGTTATACGACCAACCGGAACAAGATAAAAAACTACTTCGAGTAAGTGGTCCGTTCACTGTTGAAACCTTGCAAAATTTTGAACCCATTAGTCCCAAAGAATTAGACGATGAAGTAAGGGTAAATGAAGAAGAAGGAGCATTTGAAGAAGTGATCAAACAACACCTGATAAGTGCCGGAATCAAAAACGGCAGAAAAGATGAGATGGTGATTTTCCGCAGTGTTGAGTTATTGAGCCATTCGTATTTACATGCGGAAGGTTTTTATATGAATGGCGTTGGCGAAAAGAAGGCATATTTCCATATAGGACCAAAGTTTGGCACTGTAAGTAAAACTGCCGTAAATGAAGCCATAAAAGAATGCCGTCAACGGGGAGATGCAGGTTGGTTGATCATTCTTGGGTTCAGTTTCGAAAGTGATATAGAAGGCAGCACACAATCCATGAGCATGGGTAAATTTGAAGTCACCAAAGTGCGTATCCATGATGATTTGTTGCAGGAGGGACTCAAAAAGAAGCCCGCTAAATCGGCAGCCAGTTTTGTGACCATCGGAGAGCCGGATATAGAAGTGGCGAGTGACGAGTGGTTAGTGACTGGCAAGGGTGAAAAATTATGTAACTATGGAATATTTAAAAAGTTATCAGGACTTGATGGTTTGGCAAAAGTCAATGGACTTAGCGAAACAAATTTACGTGTATACTGCCTCTTTTCCCAAAGAAGAGATGTATGGCTTAACCTCTCAAATGAGAAGAGCAGCGGTTTCAATTTCAGCGAATATAGCAGAAGGGCAGGCGAGAAATTCCACTGGGGAGTTTCGACACTTCTTGGGCATAGCGAAAGGTTCTTTAGCGGAATTGGAGACTTTGATTATTTTGTCTCAGAACTTGGCTTTTCTGATGCAGGAAAAATCAGAACCCTTATTGAATCATTCAGCCGAGATAAACAAAATGCTCAATGGCTTACTGAAATCCCTTCCCCGAAAGAACTAACCACTAGCCACTATTCACTCGTCACCATCAAGGGACTTGATATTTACGACCCCATCAAAGATGAGGTAAAACCCCGTGATGTCCACGACATAGCCTATTGGATGGTAGACGACGACTACGACGGAAGTAACTTCATCGTCAAGCAGGTCTTTTTCTGTGGAGGCGACAAGTCAGAATTTGACAAGTGGAAAAAGGGACTTGACAATCTAGCCAAAGATTCCACCAAAAAGAAAGTAGAAAAAACCCTCAAGATTGAGATCGACGACGAAGCCTTTGATAGACTGTATGGCCACATATCTCACCCTATTGAAATAAAAAACAAAGGGCAAAAAATTGCGGTGAGGATTGTCAGTCAGTTTGGGGAGGAGTGTACGAAGGTGTTGGAGGTTAGGTAGGAATTTAAAGGATTAATTATTGATGGTAAATCTTGGAAGAATAAATATCGAGAATCCAATCCTTGATAAGAAAGTAAAGTTCTTTCATGATTATTTTCATTATTTTTTATTGGATAGTTCAAAGAAGATAGATGGATTTCCTGAAAACCATCTGACCTACTTGGAAAAGATTATGGAAAGGATCGATAATTTGACAAAGATGCAACCAAGCATTAGGAAGGTGATTGCACTTTGGCTTGATGAGAACGAGTTTGACACTGTTAATGATGAGTTTTCTAAAAAGAAGGAAATAAAACCGCTTGTAATAAGTCTTAAGTCGCAAATTAAAAATACAAAGTCTTTTGATCTAAATAGTTTTAAGGATAATTGTAATAAAATTGTAAATCTAGTAAATGGTACAGAAGGTCTTTTAGGAAAACAATACTTCAATGATCTTTTGAAGTCACAAATTTCTATGTTACAATGTCCACATGAATTGGAACACCATAAACTCGAGATCATAAGGAACAGTAGATGGATGGTTGCCGAATTTATACGCCAAGGTTTTGATGAAAAGGAATTAGGTGGATTGGAAGGCATATTTAGAAGACTTGTGAATTTTGGACAATTAAAAGATAAGAAAAAGGCCCGCAAAGCTGCATTTCCATTGCCGGAGGATTTAAGGAGTAAAAAGGAGTCTCCAGATTTCGAAGCAGAATTGGAGAAGTATTTAGAAGGGAATCACTTTGAACTCCAATTTCAAGGAATGCTAAATTCACTAAACATAATGGAAAAGGCTGATTTATATTTTAGAATTGGTGACGTGGAAATTGATGAGAATACTAATTTTGAGTTTGAATATAATAATGTGACTTTTATGACCAAAGATAAAGTTCCATTAGAAAACCTTAATGCTGAAGATTACCTTTTGGAAGATATTAAAAAACATTTTTCTTTCGAAAATATTATAGTTGCAAAAATTACTTCTGAGTTCAAATCTGCGAGTATATCATCAAAAAGGCTAAAAATGAAATTTCAAAATCTCTTGACGCACTTAACTATATATTAGGGAAAGAAGGTGGAAATATTTTGATTGATAAGATTCTCTTTATCTATGCGAATGGAGGGTTCAGATGGAATTCAAGTTTGCAAAGGAAACTTGAAATAAGAGAAAGTGATATGGATTTTATGAAAAAGTGTGATAATACTATACCTGAGCCAGATAATATTTCTATTGAAAATCAACAATATCTGAATCGATGCCATCGAATTTTTTTTAAAGGTATTTCATGTAAAGAACCTGTCGATATTGTTTCATGTTTTTGGCAATATTGGGAGGCAGCCTTCTATTTTTATAGTGGAAAACAGAAAGGAGAAAAAATTATAAAAGATCTTGCTATGATTTTGGCGAAAGATAAAAGTAAAGTCATGAAAATTGAGATTGGGTTTTTATTGTACAGTTATGCTATGAATAATTGTCAGTCAAATACTTTTGGGATATTACCAGATTTTTATATGAAAAGACTCAATAGTTCAATTCCAGAAGAACTTGATAATATAGTTTCTGAATTGAAAGAATCTACAACTTATCCTTTTTTGATTGAAATTATAGAAAGGTATTATTCAATTAATGAAAGTGATGATTTAAAATGGCATAAATTCTACACACAGTTGTTATGGCAGCTTTATGAACAAAGAAATTTTATACACCATGATGGCACATATTGTGAGGCTACTCTGGAGCAATTAAGGTTTTATTTCAGAACAATTATAGTTCGATGGCAATGTAAATTATTTACTGAAATGGAGATGTCACCAGATTTAAGCATAGATAAAATTATTATGAACATGGAAATTAAGAGTAGGTTATAAAAATGATTGATCGAATACTCTTGTTAATGATAATAGTCCTTGAATTTCCTTTTAGAAGTAAAGTACACTTTGCAGTTACATTTATATGTTTACTTTTATTAATGAATTATAATAAGCCATTAATTGCTATTATATTACTTTTTATATATGGGGGATTATTTATTTTATTTAAATCTCTTTTCTGGAATGAAAAAATTCCATGGAAAATTATTATGTGGTGGATATTAATTTATTTAATATGTATCTTTCCTATTATTATAGAAATGATAAAAGTCTATAGCCACATCCTTACTTTAAAACAAAATTTTGGACAAGCTTTCATTTCAACCATTAAAAACAACAGTTATTATTCAGTTTTATTTTCACTTTTGATGGCAGGATACATAGATTTACTATTTTCTGCAGCTATTAAAAAAACTAAATTACATATCATTGTTTTTTTTGCTTTATTGATTGTTATCTGGTTGGCATTTTATGGAAATTTGTACGTACCAAATAATATAGAAACTCTAAAACTTGAAGCAAGCTTTGAAATTATATGTTTCATGTTACAAGTTACATTAGCTCCTTTAATTGCAATACTAACTCTTTACTTAAAAAGTCTTTCTACAGCAAAAACTATAGTGAAATATTAAAAAGGAAAATTATTCACCCCCCATTCTCCAACCTCAACACTCCCCTGGGACACACGGCGCTGCATACACCACAGCCCACGCAGCTTGCACGTAAGATGTCTTGCCCTTTCTGGGCGTAAGCCTTGACGTCGATGCCCATTTCGCAGTAGGTGCTGCAATTGCCGCAACTGATGCACTGGCCGCCATTGGTCGTGATGCGAAACCTGGATTTGTATTTTTGAAGGATGCCCAGGTAGGCTGCCATTGGGCAGCCAAAGCGGCACCAAACCCTGCTGCCCATGATGGGATAAAAACCTACGCCGACCACGCCGGAAAAGGCAGCGCCAATGAGGAAGCCATACCAGTGGGCAAGGGTGCCGCTGTCGATGATGAACAAGTTGCGAAAACCCGTGAGTCGCGTGGTGATCACAGCCAGGGTCATGACCACCACAAAGACCAGTACGCCATAAATGATGCGTCGCTCCCACTTCCACGCCCTTTGGCTTTTATCCGATAAGTGGCGAAAGGTATCGCCTGCCGTCTCGGCCAGTCCACCGCAGCCGCACACCCAGGAGCAGTACCAGCGCTTGCCGTATAACCAGGTGAGCACAGGCGTAAAGACGAGAAAACCCGCCAGGCCCCAGAACAGCAGGAAATACCCGAACAAGCCGCTTTTGATCAGGCCGTCGAGGTGCCAGTCAAAGAAAAAGTAGTAGTTGAGCGGCCAGAGGTTTTTGAGGTCGAAATAGGGCTGGTTGAGGCTTTGCATGATCTCGGGTAAGATGAAGGCAAAACAAGTCTGAAAAAAAATGATGCTCAGGGTGCGGTACACCTGGTACCGGCTGTGCCGGTATTTCCAGATGAATTTAATGCCCAGCAAATCAATGGCCATGGTGTACAGGCTGCCATACACAAACCACTGACTGGCGGATTTGCCCTTTAAGGCAAAACTCAGGGGGTCGTATAAAGCGATGAGGCCGGTATTGGCCTGTCCATCTGCGCCCAGGCCCAGCCACTGAGGGAACCAGTAAAGTATGATGTAAAACACCGTAAGCATCATGGCCAATACCCAGGCTACGCTGCCTTTTGCCGTAAGGCTGTTGGTGAACTGGTAGTCATTGCTGATGCCCGGTTGTTTGTGCCGGTACAGTTGCCAGGTATAGGTCAAACTGCCCAGGCTGATGAGGGTGATGGAGATTACGAGCACGGGAAGTGCCTGGGCCAGGGTGTGGTTGAGCCAGAACAGCAACTGCCCCATAAGGCCGGTGGCCACGAGGCTAAGGCTAAGTTTTTGGCCTATCCTGAGCTTCGTCGAATGTCCCGGATTAATGACCGCCAACGTTTGGTGATTCAACTCCATGACGTTAAAAATTTTACTACACTACTCAATGATCGTTCTGCCTTTTTATGAATGTTCTTTCCGGTGATTTGATGGTATATTTTTCTCAATTCATTTTCATGGCACTCCGAAAATTCGGCATCGAAATTGGCGAGTTCCAGCTGCTCCAAAACCACTTCGATGTGGGTTTTTGCTTCGATCCACTTTGTGCAAACTTCCTGCCGGTAGCGGATGCCCATGAGGTTGAAACCCAGGATTTTTCCGTTTGCGTCGTAAACGAGGCGGATGGATTTTTTTTGATCCTGGTGCTGCCAGAAAAGCGACGTTACCCCGCTGCCAAAAGAAACGGGCACACTGCCATAGACCTGGTATTCGATGGTGAAAAATTTGGCCGAATTGAACCACACCCCCTGCTCATAGGGTGTGCTTTGACCACAAATGTTCCGGGCTACCGTTTCTCCCATGTTACGGGCGGTGTACCAGACGGCTTCGATGGTTTTTCTGCCCGGCGTGGCCACGGTAAGTTCCGCACAATCGCCGATGGCATAGACATCTTCGATGGTGATCTGTCCAAAAGCATCGATGAGGATGCCCTGTCTCACTGCTAAGCCAGTCGACCTCAAAAGATCCACATTAGGCCGGACACCGGCGGTGATGCCCACAAAGTTGCAGGTGATGTGCTCCCCTGTAGTTAACACCACACCGCTTACACGACCATTTTCTCCGGTGATTTCTTTCAACTCCGTTTCCAGACGCAGGTCAATATGATGGCGCCTTATTTCTGCATTGACCATTTCTGATTCTTCCGGAGGCAATACCGTGTTTGAAAAACTATTTTCGCGCACCAGCATGGTCACGTCGATGGTTCGCGAGTGCAGCATTTCGGCGAGTTCGATGCCGATGAGTCCGCCGCCCACGATGACGGCCCTGGTAATGCCCCGCTGCGAGGCAGTTTCCAGCCGCGTTAGGTCGTCGAGGTGATAAAGCCCCTGCACCCCATCGAGATCCAAACCATTCCAGTCAAAGGTTTGCGGTACTGACCCCGTAGCCAGGATGAGTTTGTCGTAGGACAGGCTTTCCCGGTTGACCAGGTGTACCCGCTTATGGGCAAAATCCACACTTTGAACCTCGCCTTTGACCAACCGGATGCGCTGTTTTTCCCAATAATCATCGGCCTCCAGTTTGGTATTTTCAAAGGGCAGGTGGCCCATGTAGATGTACATGAGGGCCGTGCGTGAAAACGGATAAACCGATTCCGACGAGACCATGGTGATGTCATGGTCACTCCGCCTGCGGATCTCCCTTGCTGCGGTGCTGCCCGCGATGCCGTTGCCGATGATGAGGATGTTCAAGATTGATAAGTAGTGTGATCAAAAGTAACAATAAAATCAGACCAATTGCCTTAGGCCACAAAAACTATAAGATTGCCGGTTCACACGATTAAACAGATAGCTTGGCCATGATATATAGTTTTGTGACAACCTGCAAAGCCTCCGGCATAAATCCCTATGAATGGCTCCAGAAAACCCTGGAAGATATTTCCGATACAAAACTTTCTGATTTAGAGAAATTAATTCCATGCAATAAGTAGTTGGTCGGATGAATATGATAAAAATTATCACAAATTTCCTTTTAACAAGTGTATAAAAAAATTTGAATCGACTTCAATCTCTTTTACGGAAACTAAATTATTGAGAATTAATAAATCATCGCCAAACTTTACATCAGCACTTTCTGCTAAGTATGTATTTGTAATAGTCAAACTGTGGAATAGCTAATATAAGTTTATTATAAAAGACTTGCGACAATATATCATTTACTAAAAAAATATGTTTTATTCCAATAATCATATTTCGAGTTGAGCATCTCAATATACTCATCCTTTGAAATAATTTTAGACTCAATTCTAGAGGTTTCATGCCCACCTAAAAATAGATCCTCTTCTGAATTTTCACTTTCTTGAAGCTTCTTGTCACTAAATTTGGAAAAATTTCTTTCTAATAAGTGCACATCAATATAACAATATTTATTATATTTAGAAACTAAAATTTTATACCATTTATCATTCATTTTAAAGTGAAAACAATGCTCATTTAACTTCCTCCTTATACTGTAAATATGTAAATAATTAGTGGTGTCAGATGCAGTAATAAAATATTTTTCCAATTCATTAATAATAATGTCATTTGTTGTTTTAAATTTTAATTCTACTGATGCATTTTCCATAACAATTTGCATTTCATTAAATACCAAATTTGTATCCAACACAACATTTTGAAAAATAAAAGATTTTTTTTCATACTCATCTGCAAGTTCATACTTTTGTTTAAGCTCATCGATACTTGCAGTTCCTAAAAGTAAATTAACAAGCATCACATTGTCATATAATAGTTTAAGGAAATAGGGCATAAGTGGTATAATTTTATTTTATCATTCGAATATAGATATTTATTGACAATTTCCGTAGGACAAATTTAAATAAGATGCAAGATTAATTGGTACGTTACCATACCTTGGCAATCTCCCAATATTGCCACCTTTTAGTCTAATTAACGATCTCAGCTCTTTCTCAAATTCCTTTGCAATTGCTGCTCCAAAAGGAACATTTTGATATTCTGAAAATTTTTCTTCCATTTTTATTTCCGCCGCTCTAACCATTTTTGCACTCTCAAAGGCAGCCTCACCGCTAGATATTTGTATTCCGTTTTGTCTTATACGAGGATATTCAAAATATATTGTTGGATAACTCCATCCAATTTGCCAAAAATGAATGTCTCCAAATTCATTAATAAATTGCCTACTAGCATCTATTTCAATTCCTAAAACCCCACAGGATTGATAATATGATAATTGACTTACAGGAACATATTCCCAGGATTCGCAATCTGGCCATAAATCCGGGTCTAATACTGTACTATTTTCAGAACCCTCGAGTGTCGTTGGTTCATTATAAGAAAGTGAATAGATGGCACATGTTTCAAAATCACTTTCCTGTAAACAACTAATGGAAACTAATCCTCCTGCAATCAATTCACTACTTGTATATGGTTGATTATTAACAGGATTAATTAACAAGTAATCGCTAATTAAACTATTTAACTTGTTGGTAAAAAGCTGTTCTAATTTTAACTCAAAGCAACTATATATTTCATATTGATTTGCTACCATTGAGCAACTTGCCACCTCTGGCAGAAGAATATTAAAAAAGTTTTGATTTTGAAAGTTTGTATTTAAGTAGTTAAAGAGATTGGTGTTTAAAATGTAATCTAGAGTCCTGTTTAACTCATTGTTAAAATCGGATGTTGTTATACCATTACCTCCTGCCTCTAAACAAAGATTATTTAATACCTGGTCTAAAATACTGCAAATTTCATATGGGTTATTTGGATAATTATCTATGAGATCAGATATGACCGGGTTCAGCTCTGGATTTTTTATTAAACAATCAATGTATTTGATATACAAATTGATAGGAGGAGTTAAATTTATATTGGTGTTAATCGAATTTACACCACCTCCACTGCCTCCGGCAGGATAGCTTCCAAAATTAATTGTTCCAAGGTTAACTACTGGGAAAGGAGGAAAATTATCGGGACCATTACCCGAGCCTCCTCCAGATTCTGATTCAATTATATTTACAATGTTACGCCACAGTTTCCCAATTCCTCTTGTGAAACGCTCCCACCAACTGTCACCAAAATTGTAACACCCATCCCCGTCCCTTAATTCTCCTGAAAAATTGTTATTGTTGCAATATAAATAACATTTGTAAAGTGAAAAGAGGTTGTGAATATCAAATGAATCAGTGCTAAAGATATTATTTGCTGAATTTTTATGAAAAATATATTTTATGCTATCATTGCCAGAGACATGGAAATAAATGGATAAAATTGAATCTAGTTGAGAATTTTCAAGCGGCACCATGGTAATTGTGTCTGCTCCGGTTATTTCAGTAATTGACCCATTCCAATTGGGGGTTCCTTGTCCAATTAAGGATGGATGTTCATTAATTAATGCATAGTAATTTAGCATTGATTTCGACCTATGTCTGATACTAATTTGGCGGCCCTCTATTTGATTCAGACATGAACTCTCATATGGGGTTGAATTATACCCTAAGTCTGAATTATATATCTGTTTTGAATTTTTATTAAGGAGGAATTCACCATCTTTTTGGCAGCCATTGGCTAATAATATAATCAATGCGGGAACTGTAAGTAACGCAAAATATGAAATAAGCTGTTTTTTCATGGGGTTTTGATTGTGTCAATATATAGTAGTTTATCAAATATTAGGCCATTTATTCAATTCCATTTTTGATGGGTAAGTATGAAAATACAATCTTACCATCTTCATTATTTGGAATTTGAAATAAAATTCCCTCCTCTGGAATTTGTGGATGACATTCAAATCTATGCCAGATTGGTGTTACATTAAACGAATGGCACAGATGGTCATATTTTAAGTATTGGATTCGTATTTAAATAATATATTATTGTCAAGTGCTTTAGCGCCTTCAACACTAAATATTAAACCCATTCCCCTTGGCATTATTTAAGCAATTCCCTACATTTGTCGTTCACTCTAAAAACACCATTATGCGCCACTGGTTTTTCTGTTTTTTTCTGGCTTCTCTCTACACTTTTGTACCGTTGCAGGCACAGCAGAAAAAAAGTTCAATGAACACTTTCATCGATGCCCTGATGAAAAAAATGACCCTCGAAGAAAAGCTGGGTCAGCTCAACCTGCCGGTAAGCGGCGACATCACTACGGGACAGGCTGCCAGTTCTGACATCGCGGGTAAGATCAGGGCCGGCAAGGTGGGAGGACTGTTCAACATCAAGTCTCTGTCCAAGATCAAAGAAGTTCAGCGCATTGCGGTAGAAGAAAGCAGGCTGAAGATACCCATGCTCTTTGGCATGGACGTCATCCATGGCTACGAGTCGGTCTTCCCGATTCCCCTGGGTCTGAGTGCCAGCTGGGATATAAAACTCATCGAGGAGACAGCGCGGGTCGCAGCCGCGGAAGCCAGCGCCGATGGCATCAACTGGACCTTTTCGCCCATGGTGGACATCAGCCGGGACGCCCGATGGGGCCGGATCTCCGAAGGATCGGGTGAAGATCCCTACCTGGGCTCGCGCATTGCCGAAGCGATGGTGAGGGGATACCAGGGCGACGATCTTACCAGGCCCAATACCATCCTGGCCTGCGTCAAACATTACGCATTATACGGAGCCGCAGAAGCCGGAAGGGACTATAACACTACCGACATGAGCCACCATCGCATGTACAACGATTATTTTCCTCCTTACAAGGCTGCCGTCGATGCGGGCTGCGGCACCGTGATGGCTTCCTTCAATGAAGTGGACGGCGTACCTGCTACCGCCAACAAATGGCTGATGACCGATGTGCTGCGCAAACAATGGGGTTTTACAGGTTTTGTGGTTACTGATTACACGGGCATCAACGAGATGGTCAACCATGGCATCGGCGACCTCAAAACGGTATCGGCCCGGGCACTGAATGCGGGCATCGACATGGATATGGTGGGCGAAGGTCTGCTCACAACCTTGCAGGCTTCCCTGAAAGAAGGGGTGGTGACCCAAAAGCGCATTGATGAAGCGTGTCGCAAGATCCTGGAAGCCAAATACATGCTGGGCCTGTTTGACGACCCTTATAAATATTGCGATGAGTCGCGATCCAAAAAAGAAGTTTTTTCGACAGAAAACCGCAAGGTAGCCCGGAGGGCTGCCGGTGAGTCGTTTGTTTTGATGAAAAACAATAACGCGCTCCTGCCCCTGAAAAAAGCGGGCACCGTCGCCCTGGTTGGCCCACTGGCGGACAACCGGGTAAATATGCCGGGCACGTGGAGCGTGGCGGCTAATCACGCTAAGTCGATATCCCTGCTCGATGGCCTCAAACAAATCAATGGCATCACCGTGCTCCATGCGAGGGGATCCAATCTCGACCACGATGCGGCCTTTGACGAAAGGGCATCCATGTTTGGCAAATCATCCGGCCGCGACAAGCGATCGGCTGCCCACATGATCGAAGAAGCCCTCGACATGGCGCGGCAGGCAGATATTATCGTCGCCGCAGTGGGTGAATCTGCAGAGATGAGTGGTGAAGCTTCAAGTCGCACCAACCTGGATATTCCGGCAGCGCAAAAGGAATTGCTGATGGCCCTGAAAAAAACGGGCAAGCCCATCGTTTTGGTTCTATTTACCGGCCGACCGCTGACCATCAGTTGGGAAAACGACAATCTGGATGCCATCCTCAATGTATGGTTCCCGGGTAGCGAAGCCGGATTGGCCATCACCGACGCTCTCTTTGGCGATGTAAATCCTTCCGGAAAAATCACCGCTACCTGGCCGCAACATGTAGGTCAGGTTCCGCTGTACTACGCCCACAAAAACACAGGAAGACCCTTACCGGAAGGCAAGTGGTTTCAGAAATTCGTGAGCAATTACCTCGATGTGAGCAACGACGCGGAATTTCCTTTTGGCTATGGCCTCAGCTATACCAAATTTGAATACAGCGATCTTCGATTAAGCGCGACAAAACTGAAAGGCCAGCAAAAATTAACCGCGTCGGTCACCGTGAAAAATACAGGCAAATACACCGGCAAGGAAGTGGTCCAACTCTACATCCGCGATGTAGTGGGCAGCGTCACCCGCCCCGTAAAAGAACTGAAGGGATTTCAGAAGATCGAACTCAAAGCCGGCGAAAGCAAAGAAATCACATTTACCATCACACCGGAAGACCTGAAGTTTTACAACTACGACCTGAAGTATGACTGGGAAGCCGGGGATTTCGACATCATGATCGGTACCAATTCAGAAGAGGTGAAACGGGCCTCGGTGAGCTGGGAAAAGTGATGTGGGTGGTGCGTCCCGCAACAAGTGCGTAACTAGATGGAACGTCCCGCACTAAGCGCGGGACTAGATGTTACGCTGTGTTGTGTGGTATTCCTCGTTTCGCCAGGTGCTGGAGTAAAGCGAAAGCTGCAAGCTCCGAGCCACAGTTGAGGAGTCCCGGGATAAAGCGGGGAATGCAAGTCTGTCATATAGGTATTAGCTATGCAGGTGATCTCGTGTTCATGTCAATTTTGCAGGCAGAATACGTCGGTCTTTTTTTGTTATTGGATCGATAGGGATAGTCCAACCCGAAACGCAGTTGAGCAGCTGGCCTGAAGCCCTCGCTGATTGCTCCGGACTCCTTACCTTCGGATCAGAGCTTGTCAGTTTCTGGTTCCTTCAGCATCTATTACATCTGAACACCAGATCATTTTAAACATTATTTATTGTCCTCCATTAATATTAAATATCTTCGCCCTTTAATGCCCCTGCCAAATGGATTTTGAACTTACATCGCACTACTCCCCAACTGGTGACCAGCCAAAAGCCATCCAACAGTTGGTGGAAGGGCTCAGGCAACAGGAAAAATATCAGGTACTCTTGGGTGTTACCGGCTCGGGTAAAACCTTTACCATGGCAAATGTCATTGCCCAGGTACAAAAACCAACCCTGATCCTTACACACAACAAAACACTGACGGCTCAGCTGTATGCAGAATTCACAGAGTTTTTTCCGGATAATGCGGTGGAGTATTTTGTTTCTTACTACGATTATTACCAACCGGAAGCGTACATCACGCACAACGATACCTACATAGAAAAAGACCTCTCGATCAACGAAGAGATCGACAAACTTAGATTAAGGGCGACCTCTTCTTTACTTTCAGGCAGGAGGGACATCATCATCGTCTCTTCCGTTTCCTGCATCTACGGCATGGGCAACCCCGAAGACTATAAATCGGGCATCATCCGCCTGGAAAAAGGGCAGACCATCAGCCGAAATTCATTGTTGTATAAACTCAATGACTCCCTGTACTCCCGGACAGAAACGGATTTTAAAAGGGCAACCTTCAGGGTCAAAGGCGATACGGTGGACATCAATCTCCCCTATGCCGATTATGGCTATCGCATCATTTTTTACGGCGATGAGATCGAATCGATGGATACCATTGAGACCGTCTCCGGAAAAAGGATTGCCAGTATTGACCATGCGGCCATTTTTCCAGCCAACCTGTATGTCGCTCCCAGAGACAGGCTCAAAGGCATCATCCGGCAGATCGAAGACGAACTGCACGAACATGAAAAGTTTTTCATTCAGGAAGGACGTTACATTGAGGCCAAAAGGATCAAGGAAAGGGTGAATTTTGACCTCGAGATGATCCGGGAACTGGGCTACTGCAGTGGCATTGAAAATTACTCGCGTTTTTTTGATGGCAGAAAAATGGGCACGCGACCTTTTTGCCTTCTCGACTATTTCCCAGATGATTACCTCATGATCATTGACGAAAGCCACCAGACCCTGCCACAAGTCAGGGGCATGTGGGGTGGTGACCGAGCCAGGAAACTCAACCTTGTCAATTACGGCTTTCGTTTGCCATCGGCCATCGACAACCGGCCTCTCAACTTTGAAGAATTTGAATCTGTCGTGAATCAGGTTGTATATGTATCCGCAACTCCGGGTGACTTCGAACTCGAAAAAACAGAAGGGGTGGTCGTTGAACAAATTGTAAGGCCCACCGGCTTGCTTGATCCACCGATCCAAGTGCGTCCAAGCCTCAACCAAATCGACGACCTTCTGGAAGAAATTCAAAAACGCATCGATGTAAATGAACGTACGCTGGTGACCACCCTCACAAAACGAATGGCCGAGGAGCTTACCAAATACCTCACCAAACTCAACATTAAAGTGCGGTATATTCACTCCGAAGTAGATACCCTCGACCGGGTAGAAATCATCCGCGACCTGCGACTGGGCGTCTTTGATGTGCTGGTCGGTGTCAACTTGTTGCGTGAGGGCCTTGACCTGCCTGAAGTATCCCTGGTCGCCGTGCTTGATGCCGACAAGGAAGGTTTTCTGCGCAACAACCGGTCACTTACCCAAACCGCAGGCAGGGCCGCCAGAAATGCACACGGACTTGTCATCTTTTACGCAGATAAAACCACCGACAGCATGCAGGCTACCATCGATGAAACCAACCGACGACGCGCCGTGCAAATGGAATACAACCTGGCCAATGGTATTACTCCCACTACCATCGGTAAAACCAGAGAAGAAATCATGTCTCAGAAATCCATCCTCGACATCCGCAGTCCCAAACCAAAACCCTACATCGAACCGGAAATCGATGCCATGGCTGCCGACCCTGTACTCAATTTTATGTCCAAAGACCAGATCCAAAGAATGGTCAACGACACCGAAGCCAAAATGAAACAAGCCGCAAAAGATTTAGACTTCATCAGTGCCGCCCAATTCCGTGACGAACTCATGGCGTTGAAGAAGAAATTATAATCGGTTGGCCGGGTAGCCGACCAACGGAGCATCCGCTTGTCCGCTGTCCTATCTTCCGTTGCCCGATTGCCTGATCCTCCATGCCCGATCTTCCTTTGTCGAATGCCCGGTTACCGGTTGCTCGGTTGCCGGTTGCTCCTTCTACTTCAGATTCCACGACCTGTGTAACTCGCATTAGCCAGGTAGATTCCGCGAAATTTCAGCACTTCCCATGCTATACGCAGGGGCGCATAGTTCGTGCCTACCCTACGGTTAGGCAAGCCTAAATTAAGCCACCGGCTTAATTTTTTACGGCACTCATCACGATTCCCGCAGTTTCCGCGACCTGTCTAACTGGCCTAGCCAGGTGGATGCCCCATCAGCACTTCCATGCTATGCGCAGGAGCGCATAGTTCGTGCCTAAATTAAGCCACCGGCTTAATTTTTTACGGCACTCATCACGATTCACCGATTCACCGATTCACCGATTCTCGCAGTTTCCCCGATTCACCCCCCTGACAAATAATTTATCGCTTTCACTACAACATGTTCATCATTTTCCTACCTTTGCAACAAATCTACGGTCATGATTGAACTAAATTTGAAATACCTGCGTGGCAAACACAACATTTCACAGGCAGAACTGGCCGAAGGACTGGGCATACCCAGGACGACGCTTTCGGCGTATGAGCGCGGCTTTGTAGAGCCCAACATCGACCTGATGCTGCGTATGAGTAAATACTTTAAGGTCTCCATTGATGACCTGATCGCTTATAACCTGGAACACCGCAAGGCAGAGCATCCCGATTCAGACAACCTTCGCGTACTGGCCATCAGCGTGGACCCCTACCAGAATAGCAACATCGAACTCGTAGATACCCGGGCAGAAGCAGGCTACCTAGACGGCATGGCTGATCCCGAATACATCAAGGAATTGCCCAAGATCTATTTTCCCAAAATACCTCAGGGCACTTACCGGGGTTTTGAAATTCGCGGAGATTCTATGTTGCCGATCGAACCGGGCAGCATCGTCCTTTCTTCCTATATCGAAAAACTAAATGAAGTAAAAGATGGCAAAACCTATATAGTGATCAGTAAATCGGAAGGTGTGGTGTATAAGCGCGTCAAAAATTTGCCCAAAGAAAAAACACTGCTCTTGATCTCAGACAATGAAGCCTACCATCCCTATCCCATCCATTACGGAGAGATCGCCGAGATTTGGCAATATTATGCGCATTTGAGTTTTTCAGACACAAAACACACCTTCAATGCCATGCTCGAAGATAAACTGAGCGATATCCAACGCAAAGTTTCAACGATACACAGCCGCATCCTGGGTTCTTAGGTGGTTATTTTTGGAGGGAGATCAAAATGCCACTGAAGATGATCAGTGTGATGCCTACCATACTGGAAAAATAAGGCATGGCATCTCCGATCAGTACCCCAAAGAGGATGGAAAAAACAATGTTTGAATAGCCAACCGCACCCACCATGCCCGTATTCTGGTGAGAAAAAGCACGGGTGAGAAAAACCTGTCCTGCCAGAGCCGCCATACCCAATAGAAGTATATGGGGCATGTGCCTCCATGCCGGCATCTTGCTCTGGGCAAGGATAAAATCAAACGTGTCGTCGTAATAAAAGCTGCCAATGACCATGGAAACAATGGGAAAAAATATACCACACAACATAAACGAAAGTACAATTACCCGGCTGTCATAATGCGCTGACAGTCCCCTGATGCTCAGATAAGCCATGCCCGTCATTAGCAGGTTGGCCAGTCCAACAATGTGGCTTTTTACTTCAAGCGCATGACTTGTCATCTTGGGTATAAAAATCAAACACAGGCCAATGAAGCCCACGACAATCGCTGCCCAAGCCCTTTGATTCAGTTTTTGACCCAGAAACCATGCAGAAATAGCTGCAAGGAATAGAGGGTAAGATTGCTGATAGGTGATGGATTCAGGCAGGCCTATGGTAGTCACCCCATAAAAGAAAAAATACAACGCCATGGTACCAATAAAACCCCTGAACAACAACAGCCATGGCCGTCCCCCTGGCTGGATCGCGGGCTTTGCTTTCAGCCAGTACAATACAAAACCCACTCCTATGACGTTTCGGAACAATACCAACTGCACAGAGGCATAGTCATCTTTCAGGATCCGTGCGATGGCTCCTGTAAGTGCAAACATAAAGGAAGCCACCAACATATTCAACAGAGACCGCCTCAATCCATCATCCATATGTTAACTTGACACTACCAAAGGTATTGAAAATTCCCGTTTCCGATACCGGAATTTGAACGTCTTCCATTGGCGTGTTGGAGCTACGGAGCATCGGGGTATCGGAGCATTTGTCTCGTCCTGAAAAAAGTTGACACATTTTAGTGAATAATCCTGCTGCAGGTTTACATTTTTTCTTTAATCCTTTTACCACTTGACATTTTCTTTTGATCTTTAGTCCAGCCGGGGAAAGCGGAACAGGTTCTGCAGAGGTGCAACCTGCCAGGCAGGCCAGAATCCCTCACTATCGTTCGGGACTACTTACCTTCGGCTCGGAGCTTGACAGCTTGAGCGACGCTCAGCATATATATGGCAACTGTCGGCCGTGCTCTTTTACTTGAATACCTGATATAAAAACTTAAACTCGGACACCTCTTTGTTACCGCTCAGACGGATATAACTATGCTGCGCCTTTAGCGCGCAGTTTACTCACTAAAATGAGCTGCAGCTCATTTTTTTCTCCAATGGAGAAATCGTTCGTTCATCTGGCTAATATCAGTTAGACAAGCCTACCAGGCTACGCCTATTTGGCAGGCCTGAACATTACTTTATCTCCAAAGAAAACGTCACCTCCGCATCCGTCTCACCTCCGGCATTGGTGATGTCGCCATTCTTCACACCCGTTGCTGCTTTGTTTGGTTTATGACGAAGGGTAATTCTCAGAGAACCTGTGGCTGTCTTTACGGTGTTAAATTCTGTTTCCAGTCCAACCGGATTTCCGGAGGCATCGGCATCGGTATACGCCAGCGTAAACGCATCGTTGAGGCTCTCGGTAACGGCAAAGAAAAACTGGTGGTCCGTGCCTTCTGCTTTTACTTCAGCACTGATGTCCACATCGGGATTGGCCACTTCGTTGATCAGGGTGATTCTTCCGGTGTAGGTCTTGCCATTCTCCAGGGCTCCACCGGTAATGACGGGGGCCGCGCCTCCATCGCCATCAGGGTCAGAAAACTTGAGTAATACGGGGCTGCCACCTGATTTAGGGGTGAGTGTGTATGTAAATGTGGTGATGACCTCCTCCTCATTCACCGGATCTGCATCGTCTGGGTTGCATGATGTGAACATGGTCATGGTAAATAACAAGGATAAAATGAAAAGATTAAATTTCATGGCTAACTGTTATGATTAAAAAATAAATTGTATCCTGAATGTGATGTTCCTTCCCGGGTCATCCGCAAAATAACGCAGGCGGTTGAGGTAGTCCCGGTATTTGACGTTGAAGATGTTCTCTCCTTTTAGGGTATAGACGAACTGCTTTTTTGCGACCGTTTGTTTACCGCTCCAGGAAAGTCCAAATAGGGTATATTCTTTTGGAGGTGCCACCAGATCCATGGGGCGGGTGTTCATCCTGGCCTTTGCCGTATAGGAGGCATCCAGGGTGAGTTTGATGTCTTCCCAAACCCACCACTTGCTGAACAACGTTGATACCTCAGCACTGGATTGAAAGGGGGGCATGTAGATAAGACCGCTGCCATCTTCGCGGTAACTGCCATGGACGTAAGCAGCTTTTACATTGATTTCCAAATGATGGCCAATGCCCTGGTGAACCAATAAATCAAGTCCCTTCAGGTTGACGCCTTCCTGAAAATAACGGAAGACGGGAAATGCACCCCTTACCGTAAGTCTGTTTGTGCCGGTGGGTGCTAAAAAAATAAACTTGTCTATGTTGTGGTAATAGACCGACAAAGCGATTTGGTTTTCCTGGCCCAAATGGTAACGCAGGTCTGCACTTACTTTCCAAGATTGTTCGGCACCAAGCATCGCATTGCCCTCTTCAATGGCTGCCAGTCCCTGGTGAAGCCCATCGCTGTATAACTCGTGCACCTGGGGTGACCTGTGGATAAAAGCAACATTGGTCTTCACAGAAAATTTATCGTTTGGCTGGTATTCGGCACCTGCATTCAGGGCTGCGTTTTGAAACCGGTGTTCAGGTTTTTGCAGTTGACCATCCCGGGTGTACCTGGATACTTTTAAAAGTTGATATTCATACCTGGACCCAAGTTCTGCAGACACATTGCCCCATTTTTGAATCCAGCTGGCATATGCCGCATGATTAAGTTGGGTATAGTTGGGAATCAACGGATAAACTCCCGTACCTGCTTCATTTTTATTGTGGCCAAACCGCGGTTGCAGCCCCAGACTGAACTTGCTTTTATCATTTTCTTTTGTCAAAAAAACATCCGCCCATATATTCCAAAGATGGAGACCCAATGATGGAATGGAATCTCTTCCCCCGCGCCGGACGTCGAATTCCTTTCGACTGTTTTTTTGCACGGCAACGTCACCGCCCCATGTTTTTCCATGGCTGCCATTTACCCTGTTTTCGAATTTGATCAGCAAATGATTGACCTGCTGGCGGGGTGCTTCGATGCCGTAGGAAAATTCTTTTCGCGTATACAATGGCTCTTTGCTTTGCAGGGCAGCTTCCAGGTCGGTCAGGTTGCCAACATGCGAACCAAGCAACAGTCCCGTCTGATTGCTGAAACTGCTCAGATAAAGTGAACGGTAATATTTTTTACCCGGGTCATTGGTCAGTTGGAGTGCAAATGATTGCTGGCCCGCGGCAGTATTGGTGAGGTAATAATCCGGAGTATGCTGATCTCCGGATACTTTGAAGGTGCCATTGAAACGATACCTAAGGGCAGGCAGGGCCTGACTGAACTGAAGGTTGGTCATGAGACCACGGCCGTTGCTGAGGTACATGGCCTGCACGTGACCATGAACATGCGGGTCGTTGCGAATGGACTGGGACTCCAAAATGAGTACACCCGCCATGGCATTCACCCCATATTTTACCGCCGCCGAGCCCTTTACGACTGAGATCTTCTGAAAGGTTAGCGGGTCTATCTCCGGGGCATGGTCCAGTCCCCATTGCTGCCCTTCCTGGGGCACGCCCTGGTTGAGGATTTGAATACGGTGGCCGTACAGGCCATTGATGACCGGCTTGCTCAGGCCTACTCCGGACTTGAGCACAGAGACACCCGGTATCTGGGCAGCGATCTGACTCAGGTCCTTACCTGCCAGGGCTTGCAGACCCGCTCCGCCGATGCTGTAATGTTGCAGACCTATGCCGGTTTTGGACCTGTTTTCGGAAACCAGCACTTCCGACAACATCGTGGCGTGGTGTTCGAGGTGAAAATGGATGATCGTGTCTCGATTTATGGAAATGAAATGTCTTTGACTCTGACAACCCAGGTGACTAACCAGGAAATGGTAACTGCCTTTGCACAAATTTTCAATGGAAAATTCACCCGTTTCTGTGCAAATGGACCCCTGTCCGGTTTCTTCTACATATACGGTAGCATACTCCAGCCCTGCATGGTGATGAATGTCTTCCACGACACCCCGAACCCGGAGCGTGCAATCTTGACCGCGCAGGGATAATGAAAATAGCATTGTCCCTGCTAAAACCCCGGATTTGAATAAATGCAACATTGTTGCAAATATAAGTATTTATTGCGATAGCGTCAAAATTTTACCAATTATAAGCAGTGCAATTGAACTTTATATAATGAGTTTTGTTCAATATTTACATAACAAATATTAAACAAAATGTTAGATTTACACCATGATATTTCACACCTCATCTCCGGAAATAAATTAAGGCTGGCTGAGATCCCGGAAGACGAGATCGGCGACGACCACCTGTTTACCGGTATAGACACCCCACTCAGGAAGGATGCATTCGACCTTTCTGACAAAGAAAAAATGGATAAAATAGCCTATCACTTCGGAGAGATCATGCACAGCCTGGGTCTTGACCTCACCGACGACAGCCTTCGGGGAACACCCTCCCGCGTAGCGAAGATGTATGTCAAGGAAATTTTCAGTGGACTTGACCCCAAAAATAAGCCGGCTGTAGCCCTCTTCGAAAACAAATACAAATACAATCAAATGCTGGTGGAAAAGGATATTTCTTTTTACTCCAACTGTGAACACCACTTTGTGCCCATCATCGGCAAAGCCCATTTGGCCTATATTGCCAATGACAGGGTAATTGGGCTGTCCAAACTCAACCGCATCGTACAGTATTATGCCAAAAGACCTCAGGTACAGGAAAGACTGACCATGCAAATTGGAGAAGAACTCAAATCGGTCTTGAAGACAGACAACATCGCTGTGGTTATAGATGCAAAACACCTGTGCGTATCATCGAGAGGTGTCCAGGACAACGATTCCTCCACGGTGACCTCCTATTATGGAGGAAAGTTTCTAAATGAAAATACGAAGCAGGAATTCCTTAAATACATCGGAGGTTTATAACATTGGAATTATAAATAGCAGATTGTTAGTAATAGGGTTTTAAACAGGGGTCATAGCAATATGACCTCTTGTTTCTTTGCTGTCACCTCTTGCTCCACCCGCAACACCAATGGTTCAATTTTGTTTATCTTTGAACCCAGTATCACCTTTTTTTAAAACTCATGAGCGATAAAACCATATTGCCCCGGGCGGAGACTCTAACCTGTAATAAAATCAGTGATTTTGAAGAAATCTCTGCAGGTGACCGCAAGCTGAGGTTATATATACTTAGCCCCACCCTGGTAAGATTCAGATATGCATCTTCCGATATTTGGCAACGTGATTTTTCCTATGCCATCGCCAAGACAGACCACCCAAAAACGGACTATACAGTGGAGGTAATGGAAAATGAAGTTGTGATCAATACTGGCGTAATTGTCATTAAAATAAAAGCCGAATTATCTGTCACCATTTGCGATGAAAATGGCAAAATTGTGTTGGAGGATAATGGACCGGTGATCCTGAACACCCACTATGAAAATGGAACCACAACCATCCGTTCATCCAGGAAAATTCACCATGGCGAACACTTTTACGGCCTGGGAGATAAGCCGGAACATCCCGACCTGAGGAACCACAGTTATACCTTGTGGGGAACAGATCAGTATGGTTTTTACCGGCACACAGACCCCTTATATAAAAGCATACCTTTTTATATAGGACTTCACGCCCACAAAGCCTATGGCATTTTTTACGACAATACATTCAGGTCATATTTTGACTTTGGTAAAACCCACCACCATGAGTGTACTACAACCTTTGATGGCGGTGAAATGAATTACTACTTCATATACGGCCCGGAGATGATAGATGTCACCAGACAATATACCCTACTCACCGGCACACCTGAATTTCCCCCCCTGTGGGCATTGGGATATCAACAGTGCAAGTGGAGTTACTCCCCTGAATCACAGTTGTATGAAATATGTGACACCTTTAGAAAAAATGAAATTCCCTGCGATGTCATCTATCTGGACATAGATTATATGGACGGCTTTCGCTGTTTTACGTGGGACAATGAAAAGTTTCCCAATCCTAAAAAGATGATTGCCGACCTTCGCGAAAAGGGATTTAAGACTGTGGTCATTGTTGACCCGGGAATTAAGATAGATGAGACGTATAACATTTTCAACGAAGGCCTCGAAAATAAGTACTTCTGCCGTAAAGGTGAAGGGGGATACATCAGCGGTAAGGTATGGCCAGGCGACTGTTATTTTCCAGACTTCACTAACCCTGAAGTCCGCAAGTGGTGGAGTGGTTTGTTTGAAGACCTCATAAAAGACAAAGGTGTAAAAGGTGTTTGGAACGACATGAATGAACCCGCCCTTTTTGAGGTGCCGAATAAATCATTTCCCAATGATGTCCGACACAACTTTGACGGTGAAGAATGTAGTCACAAAAAGGCACACAATGTGTATGGTATGCAAATGGCAAGGGCTACTTACGAAGGGGTTAAAAAATTTACCTATCCGGAGCGCCCATTTGTCATCACAAGGTCCACCTATTGCGGAGGACAACGCTATTCGTCGGCTTGGACAGGCGACAACATTGCGAGTTGGGATCACCTGTGGATTTCCAATGTGATGACCCAGCGTTTGAGCATCAGTGGCTTTTCATTTGTCGGTTCGGATGTCGGCGGCTTCATCGATTCACCGAGTCCGGAATTGTATGTGCGATGGATTCAACTGGCTACTTTTCATCCCTTCTTTCGCACCCACAGTTCGGGTGACCACGGCGACCAGGAACCCTGGTCATTCGGAGAAGAAGCTTTAGCCATTGTCAAAAAATTTATCAAAATCCGCTATCGTTTTTTGCCATACATCTATTCTGCCTTTTACCAATATGTAAAAGAGGGAACACCTATGCTGCGCCCCATCTATATGTTCGATCAGCACGATATGCACACCCACTACCGGGCCGACGAAGTGGTGCATGGCGATCATGTCCTGTACGCTCCTATGCTCGAAGAAGGACTTACCAGCAGATCTATGTTTTTCCCCAAAGGGATCTGGTACCATTATTTCACCCACAAGTCATATAAAGGTGGGGCCGAACACAGGGTCGATGTAGCGTTGGATAGTGCGCCCATCTTCATCAAAGCTGGGGCCGTCATTCCGCATTTTCCGGAAATGAACTACGTAGGAGAAAAACCCGTCATGGAGTTGGAGTTAAGGGTGTATTATACCCCCGGAACAGAAAAGTCTATGCTTTATGAAGATGCCGGTGATGGCTACGAATACCTCAATGGAAAATGCAATGTAAAACACTTTTATGTAAAGGGGGATAAAAAATCTGTTCATATTTCACAACAGGTAACAGGTAATTTCAAACCATCCTATTCAACCTACCGGTTAAAGTTGATCGGCTTTCCCGATGCCATATCCGCTGTCTTTGCAGACGGCAAAAGTGTAACACTTGAGGATGAAAACACGGCGATTGTTCCACAACATTTTGGTGGTGTGGATATTTTGTTTTAGTGATTCCAAGGCATCAGGAAATGGACTAAATTTATAACCTTATAGCTTCGTTGACCTAAGTTTATTAGAATGATGATTGGGCTCCAATTATTAAGAGACTTTGTAAATAAGGACAAATAAAAAAATGCTCTGTAAACTTAGTAAACTTTGCAATACTCCAGGTAACGGAATATTACAATTCCCTTACCCATATATTTCTGAAACTTGTTGGGTTACCGTGATCCTGTAATTTGATGGAAGCTTTGCCATGGGCAAGGTTCTTAGGCCATCCCCTGTATTCTGTGGTCCCCTTTATTTCGACATGATTTTGCACCAAAACGCCATTTTGCAATACCGTGAAATACCCCGAACTGATTTTAATGCCATCTGCATTGAAAACAGGGGCTGTAAATATGATGTCATAACTTTGCCATTCTCCCGGAGCTTTGCATGCATTGACCAACGGGATGTGTTGTTTATAAATCGAAGCGCACTGGCCATTTGAATAGGTAGTATTTTGAAAGTTATCCAGGATTTGTACTTCATACCTTTCCTGGAAGTACACCCCGCTATTGCCTCTGTCCTGGCCCTTTCTGTCCACCCCTGTGGGTGTGCGGAACTCCAGGTGCAGCTGGCAGGAACCAAATTTTTGCCTGGTCCTGATGTCCTTTGTCCCCATACCAACGATAAGGATGCCATCTTTTACCTCCCATTTTGCAGGACCTCCGACGGTATCTCTTTCCCACTGCTCCAGGTTAGTGCCGTCAAAAAGCACATAAGCATCAGAGGGCACGCCACCCGGCAGCGAAGTACTTACCAGTCGGGGCACCGGATGCCATACTTCTGTGAGGGTAGGATCTGTCAGTTGTGCATTCATTGAGAAGGCACTCAATAACGTCAAACAAAATACCAGATGTTTCATATTCATATATTTGGTCTTAAATTCAAACACAATGATCGAAAAAAAAGGTGTAACTGTTTAAAATAATTCGATATTTGACAGATAAAATTAAAACCTTTGAGAGCACACGAAATAGACTACTGGATTCACGGCGAAGAAATGCAATATGTGGAAATAGAACTCGATCCAAATGAAACCGTCATGGCCGAACCCGGTTCCATGATGATGATGGATGAAGAAATCAATATGGAAACCATATTCGGCGACGGATCAAGCCAGGAGGGTGGGTTCCTTGGCAAACTCATGGGTGCAGGCAAACGGTTGCTCACCGGCGAAAAACTTTTCATGACCGCCTTTACCAATATCGGCCAATATAAATCCCGGGCTTCCTTTGCCAGCCCCTATCCCGGCAAGATCATCGCCCTCGATCTCGAAGACCTGGGTAGCAAGATCGTATGTCAAAAAGATGCCTTCCTTTGCGCAGCCAAAGGAGTAAGTGTAGGCATCGAATTCAGCAAACGTATGGGTCGTGGTTTTTTTGGAGGAGAAGGTTTCATCATGCAAAAAATTGAAGGGGACGGCATGGCCTTCATGCACGCAGGTGGCCACGTCACGGAACGCATCCTTGGTCCGGGCGAACACCTGCGCGTAGATACAGGCTGTCTGGTGGCTTTCACCAAAGATGTGGATTACGATGTAGTATTTGTAGGTGGCATTAAAAATACACTATTTGGAGGTGAGGGCGTATTTTTCGCCAGCCTCATGGGACCCGGTAAGGTCTGGATACAATCCCTGCCCATTTCGCGACTGGCCGACCGCATTCTATCAGCATCCGGTGGCTATGGCCGCAAAGAAGAAGGCAGCATCCTTGGTGGCCTGGGCAACCTGCTAGATGGCGATGGAATCTGATGAATTAGGAATTTTGATTTAGGAATTAGGGAGCTAATATTTTATGGCACCATGGACAACCGTTTGGTTTTGTATGAGATTTGAAATTGCCGCGAGACGCGGAGCTCGCGGTGCCCTCTCTAAATTGAACTGCGGGACAACCGTTCGGTCACCCCTGATCCCTAGCCCCTGATTCCTCATCCCTGATTCCTGATCCCTGCTAACCCCTGCCTAAAAACCCCGCTATAGCTGTTCTTGAAAAATCCGACAAAAGGAGTTGACCACTGATTGCTGCGCGTTCATTTAGTAAATCGTCCCAGTTTTCCGTGCCTTCCCAAAAAATGCGTTTCAAGTCTGTTAGGGCTGCCGGGTGGTAGGTCAGCATTTTAGCGATCAGTGTTTCAATATAGGTATCCATGTCTTCCGTGTTGTCAAAAACATTTGAATACAAACCCTTTTGATGTGCCCATTCGGCCGACTGCCATTCATCGGGTGTCAAAGCCATTTTACTGAACGCAGAAAAGCCTACTTTGCGCTCTACTGCCGGTCCAATCACAAACGGACCTATGCCCACCGCCAGTTCACTCAATCTTGCCGCGGCATGGGTAGTGGCAATGGCATAGTCACAGGCAGCCGCCAGACCCACACCGCCTCCCACTGCTTTTCCGTGTATCCTTCCAATGACAATTTTACCGCAGCGCCTGATGGCATTGATCACACCGGCAAAACCCAGAAAGAACTTATGACTGATCTCCAGATCATCAATCGAAGCGAGTTCTGTGAAACTTGCACCTGCACAAAAGCTGCGCTCTCCGGAACTTTTTAATAAAATAAGCCTGACACCTTTGTCATTTCCTGCTTCTTCAATGGCCTGTTTCATATTTAACAGCAAGTGTCCCGGCATTGAATTCTGCGCCGGATGAAAAAATTCAATCGTTGCTAAACCGGCTTCAATGTGTTTTTTTACATATCCTTCCATACACAAATGATAAATGTGATTATCTTTTTTATTTTTTAACAATGGTAAATTCCGTCCTTCGGTTCTGACTTCTCCCTTCCGCTGTTTCATTGTCGGCTATGGGTTCGCTTTCTCCTTTTCCTTCAATCAACAGCCTTGCTTTGGTGATTCCACGGTCTGACAATGCTTGCTGGACAGACCGGGCACGGGCTTCACTCAATTGCTGGTTGCTTTTTTCTTCACCCACATTGTCGGTATGTCCGGTAATGCGAATGTCCATATCTGCATTTTGATTGAGTAATGCAGCCAATGCATCCAATTCGTTGCCGGATGCCGGCAACAATTCCGCGGAACCAGAAACAAAGAAAATGTTGTGCAAAACGATGGGTTTTGGTGTGGCTGCTGATACATGTTTTAATGCCACATGCAGGACAAATGGGTGATGTGTATCCAAGGAATCTGTTGTGTTGAAATTTTCACTGTGAAACAAATAGCCATCCATTGAAATTCGGAGACCATAATTGTGCCCGGAAATAATGGTGGACATAAAGGAACCTTGAATGGCATTTCCAGAAGACAGCGTATCCCCGGTTTCGACATCCAATAATACATAACCCGCTTCCAAAGGTTTGCCGGACTCAAAATCTGAAACTACTACCTGAACGAATGACACCGCTTCCGGACGCGATTCTGCCGGCAATACAAATGTTAATATGTCAAGCTGTTTGCGATCTGTTTGAAAACTCAGGATGTCACTGGCAAAAAAGGCATTTATTCCATGCCGGTCGACGGTAAGCGAGCCTTCATCTCCTTCGGTATTGATGGGATAGCCCAGATTTTCGGGCGTAGTCCACTCCTTACGATTTTTACTCCATCTCGATACAAATAGGTCAAAGCCACCCATACCTATATGACCGTTTGACCGAAAATACAAAGTGTGACCATCCCGGTGGAGAAATGGAGATTCCTCATGTTGGGGCGTATTGATTTCGGGTCCGAGGTTATTGGGAAGGTTCCATTTCCCGTCTCTTTGTTTTCTTGTAATCCACAGGTCATTTCCCCCATATCCTCCCCTTCGGTTCGAAGCAAAGATCAACGCATTGCCATCCTCGACAAGGCAGGGCTGTGATTCCCAGGCAGGCGTATTTACACGGGGGCCCATGTTGACCGGCCGGGTAAATTGACCATTTTCCAGGCTGGACCAATACAGGTCACAACTGCCAAAACCGGTGGTTTTATTGTTGCAGCCCGTAAAAATAATGGTTCTCCCGTCTGCACTCATGGTATGAGCAGCTTCATTGTCAGACGTATTGATGATTTCGATTGATTCTGGTACTGACCACGTGCCGGCATCGCCCAGTTTTGAAATATACAAATCTTCCTGACCATCCAGCCTGCGGGTAAAAATCATGGTTTTACCATCCAGGGATGGGAAAGGCAGGTATTCAGAATTTTTGGAATTTATCAGCCCTTCCAGGGGCTTTGGTTGAAATGGTTTTGGATTTTTTCTGGCGTCTATTCTGAATGTGAGTGTTTTTATTTCCTGCGCTATTTTGCTTGCCCTTACCGCTTCCGGCTGTCCTTTTTCCAAATAGGTTTTATAATAATCAACTGCTTTTATCTCCTCTTTTTGCTGTAAGGCATTGACCGCTGCGGCGTAGTACATTTCTGCATCATATTCAGGTGACTTGCCAATCACCAGGTCAAATGACAATGCCGCTTTATCAAACAAACCCTGATCAAAGTACATCGCACCTTTGCGCAGTTCTGCTTCATAAAAGCCGGGGACCTTTTGCAGCAGTTTGTTGAATTTTTTCTCGGCATCATTTAGTTTTCCCTGCCTTACCAACTTTACGGCTTCCTGATATAGTTTCATTTCTTTTTCCCCAAGCATCGATGCATTCCCCATCACCTGGGCGGATGCCCCTGTGAATGAAACCAATAGCATCAGGATAATAAACTTGTATTTCAATTCAGGATACCTTTTAGTATTTGTATGGTAATCAGATAAGTGGGTTTTACACCTTCAACACCCAAACTGCCTGAAGCCAGTGTGCTTCCGGTCTCGAGCGGATTGTCAGAAGCGTAGTATGCATATCTGAGTTTGACATTTTTGGAAATGTTGTTTCGTATCTTGGAGTGGGCCTGAATGGCCTTCTGGTAATGCGCTCCTTCCATTTCAAGACCCACCACTCCCCAGGAAGATTTGAGAAAATAAGTGAGGATATCTTTATTTTGTAGCGAAGTGCCCAGCACGGTCACCATGGGACCATAATATACTCCCAAACCGCTATTGGCAAAATCTTCGGCCTTGATTTCATTGTCCAGCGGATAGTTGTCTGCAAATCCCTCCAAAATATGGGCACTTGGAATCATGATGTCTCCTTTGTCCCCTTCCAGGATGCCGGCCTTACCCATAATGTTTACCGATTGAATATTTAATCTTAATCGTTGACCATCGAAATCCATAGGTTTGAGCAATTCATCAAGCGTTTCATAAGCCTGTTCACCAAATGCATAATCCATAACTATAAGCACGGGTGCAGTTTTTGGCGTTTTGGCCGGCCTGATTTCTTTAGGTAAAAGGGCATAATCTATCATTTCTAAATCAAAGATCTGTACACCTATGTTGGTGCCGCTGGTATCATCCAGGGATATCATGCCATTTTTACGGGCAAAATCTTCGACACTTCTCCTCAGGTCGCCCTTTTTATCGGTACTGATGGCCTCAGCGATTTCCATGATGTCTTTTGACTTTACTTTTTTCGACAAGACCTGTGACGCAAACAGGGAATTTACCACACTGTGAAGGTTGGCACTGATGATGTGAATCGGTCGTTTAAGCCATTTGTTTTCTCTTAGAATCTGCTTTATATTATTTGCCCATTTTTCTCCAAAAACATGATGGCCCAATACCTCGCGCAAAGAAGATGAAAAACTGATTTCCCTGTCATTTTGTTCAAGGGCTTCTTCCATGCTCCGCCGGCCAAGCCAGTAAACGATTTCAAATAAGGAATTGACATCTTTTGAGGATGCAAATTTTTCACAGGCTTCCACAGTCTCAATATACGTCCTGCCCAGGATGGAACTGAGATAAGTATAACCCACTTCACGGTTGATGTCTTCCCCATTTTTGAGTTGGGTCACATATTCTTCGAGCATATGCCACGACCTCTTTTTCCGGTTGCGCGCATCCAGACTATTCCGGCGAATCTTCTCTGCCTCAATATACATAAAGGTAATGTGGGTGAGAATGTCATATATGTCGCTGGCTCCTCTGGTCATCTCAATATACATCTGTTCTTCATCGATATGGTAGCAGTTGCGCCTTCGTTTGGATGGCACAATGGCTTCAAACCTGGAATCTTCAAATCCTTCTCTGGAAATCAACCGGATATAACGGCATTCTTCTATACCCCGGGGCAACCTTTCAAAAATATAAAGCAGTCCCCTGAGTTCTACTTTTTCTTCATCGGCTATGGATCCGTAAATCTCCGGCTTTAATGTAAGCATAGACTCAATCATAGCTTCTCCGGAAACACCCAATGGTTTGTAACTTCCGCGGATAAAAAGGTGCCGCATCGAAATATACAAGCGCTGTATGGCTGCTCTGGATTCCTGGGCGCGCGATGGCGTGTATTCTACCATACTCATATAGATATACTTTGTGTTCTACAATCAAAAATTGAGCCGCGATTTCCGGATGTTGGTATTTTTAAGACCATGCATCAAAATAAATCCGCTTTTATCCCTTCACAACGTAAAAAGAGGCAGAAAAAACATATTTTTCATGCCTTATTTAATCCGGGGGTTCCTCCACGTTTATTTTTGAAATTTTGTGGTCTATCCTAAGCTTCCCTAAGCTTTTCCATTTCAGCTGCGATGCCCAGAGACAGGTCATCACCTCTTAACTTCAGCTGACGGATGATGTCAAAAAAGTTATTAGCGTCCCTGTTCTGACTGAGTTTCCACGAAGCTTCTATCTTTTCTACTTTTATGCGGAAAGCCACAAGTCCCCTGAGATGCGCTTTCAGGTCTTTTTCACCCATCTGAGCCATGGAAAAAGGCTTCTTTTGGTTTTTTTCATATTTTGATACCAGTGACTGCAAAGATTGCAGGGTAGCTTCTTCATCCAGCGCTTCAAAAACACCGTGCATGTGCACCGAAATGTAATTCCAGGTGGGCACATTTATATGGTCGTACCATGAAGAAGAAATATAACTGTGTGTATCCATGAAAATTGCCACCGCCCTGTCTCGGGAAATGATGCTGGCCACCTGCTCATTGGCCCTGGCCACATGGCCAAACAACCAGCTGGCATCCCCTTCGATCTTCATTTCCAATGGAGTGTGGGTTGTAAATATGCCGGATTCATTTGTACTGACCAGGGTGGCAAAACCATGGTCTCTCACGTATGCCCTTACGGTCTCCGGATCCAGTTGTTCGTTAATACGGGCTACATACATTTCTTTAAATTAAACTGTAAAAACAAAGACGCTTTGAAATCTTTTACGCTGTAAAGATGTTTATTTAACTAATTTTATCCAATAAAAACAATACTTAATGTATCCATTAGAACTGACTACCCCAATTGCCAAAGACCTTACAGATTTTGGATTTGAAGGCCTTTCCACGCCTGAAGAGGTTGCTGCTGCCCTTGAAAACCAGGAAGGCAGCGTATTACTTGTTGTTAATTCAGTTTGCGGATGTGCTGCAGGTGCTGCCAGACCTGCTGCCAAATATGCCTTGATGAATGGTAAAAAACCTGACAGAGCAATTACTGTATTTGCTGGAGTAGATACAGATGCCACCAACATGGCCAGGGAGTTTCTTTTGCCTTATCCACCATCATCTCCCTGCATTGCCTTATTTAAAGATGGCAAGCTGGTGCATATGATCGAAAGGAGGCACATAGAAAGCAACCCTCCTCAGGCCATTGCAGAGAATCTCATCGATGCGCTCAACAGCCATTGTTGATTTTCTATTTCTGAAGTTCATTTAATACGCCCTTTGTTTGTTCCAGCAGGCCTTCCAGTTCACGGGAAATGGAGGAAGCTTTGTGTTTTGCCAGAAGGCCATAGTATCTGCCGGTAAGGCTGTTGTACTTTGTCCTTTCTTCAGGAGTAAAACCCTCCTTGAATTTGGGGTATTCCATTTCTGAATATTGGCGGAATTTTTCTTCAGCTTCCTGCCATTTTTTTTCATCGTAAGAAGCGCCATTTTTTGCAAGCGATTCTACAAAGTTTTCGTATTCATTTAAGAAGCTGGTTCTCTTAAAGGAATCTCCACAGGAAACCATGAGAGTAGCCAAAAACAATAACAGGATGTATCTCATATAGATTGATTTTATCCTGATAACGGATTTCACCCCTCAAAAAGTTCTTTATGCAAAGTGGATTGGCCCTTAAAAATGCATGGTTTGTCGATAAACGGTGAAAGCTGTATGTCTTTCACCTGTAGAATTTTCCAAACGGTGGCTTATAGGGACAATATTTGGGAATGGCATATCATAAAATGAGAAAAGCCCGGCAGATAACCGGGCTTCTTCTTTTTGTCAAAATTTCTAAAATGAAAATTTTTAAACAGCGAAACTCTCTCCACAGCCGCAGGTCCTGCTGGCATTTGGATTATTAAAGTAAAAACCTTTTCCATTAAGTCCACCTGAAAATTCAAGGGTGGTATTGCACAGGTAAAGAAAGCTGCGCAGGTCGGTCACAACCCTGACGCCGTTGTCTTCAAATACCTGGTCATTGGGCTTGGATTCATTGTCAAAGTCCAGGTTGTATGTCAAACCACTACACCCTCCGCTTGTCACCGATACACGAACAAAGTAATCTTCACCCAAACCTTCTTTGCTGAGCAATTCTACTATCTTGTACTTGGCACTATCGGCAACAAAAACCATTTTCTATTTTTATTTATGAATGAACAGAAACCTCTGCTGAAGTTTCCACTCCATTTTTTTGCTTGTAATCCGCAATGGCAGATTTAATGGCATCTTCTGCCAATACTGAACAATGGATCTTTACCGGTGGAAGCGCAAGCTCTTCAACAATGTCCATGTTGTCAATGGAAAGCGCCTCATCTATCGACTTTCCTTTTAACCACTCGGTAGCAAGGGATGAAGAGGCGATGGCAGAACCACAACCGAATGTTTTAAATTTTGCATCGGTAATCAGGCCTGAAACTTCGTCAACTTCGATCTGTAGCCTCATCACGTCTCCGCATTCCGGTGCACCTACCAGACCGGTGCCAACACTCTTTTTGCTCTTATCCAGGGTACCCACATTTTTTGGATTTTGGAAGTGATCCAACACTTTCTCTGAATATGCCATTATATGATAATTTTATTTTTGTTAACTGAATTTGATTGTATAGAGTTTTTTTAGTGCGCCGACCAGATTACAGAATTGAGGTCAATGCCTTCTTTGTACATTTCCCAGATGGGACTTAGATCCCTCATATGGTTGACTCCTTTGGACACTGCTTCGATGGCAAACTCCACTTCTTCGTCGGTTGTAAAACGGCCCAGGCTGAAACGGATCGAAGAATGGGCCAGGTCATCTCCCAATCCCATGGCCACAAGCACATAGGAGGGTTCGAGTGAAGCAGAAGTACAGGCTGAACCTGAAGACACCGCAATGTGCTGGTTAAAGGTCATCATAAGCCCTTCTCCTTCTACGTGTTTAAAGGAAATATTGGTTACATGCGGCATACGGCTTCCCTTGTTGCCATTTACGTAAGTCTCTTCGAGCTTACAAAGTCCAGCTTCCAGTTTATCCCTTAATGCAGACAGTCTTATGGCATCCTCCGCCATTTGTGCTTTGGCTATTTCGGCAGCCTTGCCAAAACCCACAATGCCCGGTACATTTAAGGTGCCGGATCTCATGCCGCGCTCATGTCCTCCGCCATCCATCTGGGCAGTAACTTTAACCCTGGGATTTTTGCGACTGACGTAAAGCGCACCGACACCCTTAGGACCATACATTTTGTGGGAAGTAAATGCCATAATATGAACACCGGTTTCTCTCGGATTAACCGGAATTTTACCTACGGCCTGAGTGGCATCACTCATGAATAAAACACCTTTTTTAGCACAGATATCTCCGATGGCCTTCATCGGTTGAATTACTCCGGTTTCATTATTGGCCCACATGATACATACCAGTATGGTCTTATCTGTAATGGCGGCTTCGAGGGCGACAAGGTCAATAAGTCCGTCATTCCCTACTTCCAGATAGGTCACCTGGCCGCCCAGTTTTTCAATTTTCTGACACGTATCCAAAACGGCTTTGTGCTCAGTCCTGGTGGTAATGATGTGATTGCCTTTTGACGCATACATTTCAAATACACCTTTAATTCCAAGGTTATCTGATTCTGTAGCTCCGGAAGTAAAAATTATTTCCTTTGGGTCGGCATCAAGGAGGTTTGCTACCTGTTCCCTGGCATAATCTACTGCTTCTTCTGCTACCCATCCAAAAGGATGACTTCTGCTGGCAGCATTTCCGGGTTTTTCATAAAAGTATGGTAACATGGCATCTACTGCCCTCGGATCTACCGGAGTAGTGGAGTTGTTGTCTAAATATATCAGCCTTCTCTTGTCCATTGTGACGAAAATTTATGCAAATATAACACTATGAATTTGTTTTTGTTTAGACTAAATCTTAACAAGAAGGGCTAAATTCAAAAAAAAAAACCTCTATACATAATCCCATGGCTGAGCGCACCTAATTAAAGAGGATTACGGCATATTTTTGATAAATTGAGGTAAAAAACAGCATTTTCACCCCATTTTTACATCCATTCTACTGTTTTAAGTGTTTGAAAGTCATGGAAACATTCAAGAAGATACTCTTATATGACGGGGATTGTGGTTTTTGCCAAAACATTGTTCTTTGGGTGTTTGCCAGGGAAAAATCAACGGCTGACCCCATATATTTTGGTGCTCTAACCTCAGCATTAGGCAAAAACATTTTGTCTATTCACCAGCTACCCAAGACATTGGATTCCATAGTATTAGTTGAAAATGACAAGGTTTATGTAAAAAGCAGGGCCGTATTCAGGGTATGCTCCATGCTCACTTTTCCCTATTCAGTAGGAAAACACCTCGCTTTTCTTCCACTTTGGCTTACGGATACTGGCTACGACTTTATAGCTAGCCTAAGAAAAAGACTTACTGGTAAAATGGCATTATGCGAGCTACCCGATGCCAGACTTAGGGAAAGATTAATTGGTTAATGGTTTATTGCGGGCATTTGGATCATACTTAACCACTACATGAATCCAAAGGGATCTCGAAAGCCGGGCAGTTTTAAAATAGGTCAATGCCACAAATGCGAGTAAAAGTAAAAAAGATTGGTTTACCGACCATTTGAGTACCATGATACAAAAACCGATTATGGAAAGATACAAAAATCCAGTCACAATATAGGATAGGAACATGGCGCCGTAATAGAAGCCCGGTTCGGGTTCAGTTCTTTGCCCGCAAACGCTGCAACGCTCATGCATATCCAGGGGATTAGACATCTTAAACGGTGCCTTGTAAAGTTCCCCCTCCCGGCATCTGGGACATTTATATTTTACCACACTTGACAAGATGTTCATCCCTAACAATTTTTGCAAAGAAAGTCAAAAAAGTGCAGAATGACCGTAACCTCAGTTACATTTCGCCGATATCGGCAAGGATAATGTATTGGTATTCCAGGGTGGTATTGTCTATGACGATTTGTTTAAAACCCGCAGCCTCCAGTGCATGGACTACCTTATTGGCCGAAATCACATTTGTGCCCCGGGGCACAGCACCAAAGCTGCCTGATTTAAAGTCAACGATCATAATTTTACTGCCTTTGTTCATGGCGCTGGCCAGTTTTCGCAGATAAGATACCTGATTTTCAATGTAGGCAAAAGTGTTGATGATCACTGCGATGTCGCATTCTCCGGGGCGTATCATGGGGTCATCTTCCTTGACGAGCCTGGTTTCTATCTTACCTTGTATATCTACCGGAAGATTTTGGGTAAATTCATCGATCAGCGCCACCATATTGGTGTCGATATCGGTGGCGATGACCTTGGCAGCCTTAAATGCCATCCTGAAAGTAAAATATCCGGTACCTGCTCCAATATCTACAATGGTTTTACCTTCTATATTTCCAAGTTTATTGATAACTGCATTGGGTTTTTGCCAGGAAGATCTGCCGATGTTGGTAATTTTGTTTTCCTGCAATACCTCATAAACAGGGGTCTTAAAGCTGTCCCTTTCCTGGCCACATGAGAAAAGCAGTGCAATAATCACCAACAAAAAGGCAGCTTGTATTTTATTTAAAATTCTTGTTCCCATGCATTACTCATCGACCACAAAAATAGACAGCCCAAAGGTAATCTACCCCTTTTGTCCGGTATTTTCGACTAAGTAAGGAATATCGGTATCTAAAGTTAATTTTCAGGACTTAAAATTAAGAAGCTTTTCCACAATCAATGAATCAAATTCCGTACCCCCGTCAAAAAGAAATGAAACCCTCACCGGCAAGACAAAAATTGGAATTTTAGCTTCATAAAGTCTTTGTCTGAAAGGAAGCAGTCGTACGGCATCTTTTTCAGTGGTAAGTACATAACGAACCGGTGTTTGTCTTTGTTGAAAATGACCGATGATGTCCTCGATATCCTGAGCCGTAAAATTGTGGTGGTCTTCGTACTGCAGATTAAAGTGACTTCCTGCCGCTTCTGTCAGGTAACGTTGAAGATAAGCCGTATTGGCTATGGCAGAAATGAGCAGGATGTCATGTTCCTTTGAAACATCCATTACATAGCGTGCATCATAAAACTGGTAAATGCGTTCATACTGATAACAGGTAAAAAATATTTGTTGATTTGGACGTGGCCTTACCTCCTTTATGATTCGGTTTTTATCATCCATTGACAAGTCCTCAGGACATTTGGAAACAATGATGACATCTGCCCTTTTGTATGCAGACCTCCACTCCCTGAGCCGCCCTGAAGGAAGCAGGAAGTCGCGTGTAAACAACAAATCGTGCTGGGTAAGCAGAATGTTGATGTAAGGTTTCACAGACCTGTGTTGAAATGCATCGTCAAGCAGAATTGTTTGTATGTCATGAAACCTTTGCATCATCTGGGGAATGGCAATCGCCCTGTTTTCGCACACGGCTACCGGAACGCCTTGAAATTTCCGGGCATACATAAGCGGTTCATCGCCCGAAACCAAAGCAGTATCATGTGGAGAAACAAATCGAAACCCGGTGGTATTCCGGTTGTAACCCCTGCTTAAGGTGGCTACATTGATGTAGGGTTGTAATAACCTGATGAGGTATTCAATATGTGGTGTTTTACCCGCACCCCCAATGGAAATGTTTCCTACACTGATAAGGGGCAGGCTGAACCTGGAAGCCTTGATGATTTCGGCATCATAAAGCATATTGCGCATGGATACAGCAAGTCCATACAACAGGCTAAAGGGTGCCAGCAGGAGGGCAAGTATCCTACTTCGGATCACTTCTTTTGAAGGATTGACTCGTAACGCTTTTGATCCTTAAGCAGGGCAATGGCTTCATCTACCTCCTTGTCCCTCTTTAAGCCAATACGGGTTTTGCCTTGCTGATAAAAGTACCTTGAAACTATTTCTTTCTCTAATTCTGTAACAATCTCCTCTTTGTGAGCAGTCCACGCTTTGGATTTTTCAACATTTACTTTTTCCTTCATGGCTGAAAGATCTTTACCAATTAAAGTCTGTAAAGATTCATCATTTTTACATTTTTGCAGGAGCGCATTGATTTCTTTTTCCCCATCGCTTTCATACTCAAACTTACGCTTGCGGATGAAACTTAAAAAGTCATCGTAGTCACTGAAAGTAAAATTATCGACATTTTTGACCGAGTCGCGATTGATTACATAATCGTTGACGTACAAAAAGATGAGCTTTTGATCCAGCAGGGCATTGGTGAGGTCTGAAGGTTCATGGGCATCGAGTTTATAATCCGGTGTAATGCCACCTCCATCCAGGACTGTTCTTCCGTTTTTGGTTTTAAACTTTGACCTCCTGGCATCCGCAATATCCACAGGTTCTCCGTTTTTATATTCAACTCCCTGAATACATCTGCCGGATGGAATATAATATTTGGATGTGGTAATCTTTACGCGGTTATTGTACCCCAGTTCAAATGTGTTTTGTACCAGGCCTTTTCCATAAGAACGTTGCCCGATGATGACACCCCGGTCTTTATCCTGGATTACCCCGGACACAATTTCACTGGCCGAAGCAGATTTTTTATTGATGAGTACGGCAATTGGCAGGTCAAGGTCATAGGGTATGGCCATGGTTTTGAAACTCTGATCTTTTTCTTTTAATTTTCCCCTTGTAAATACGACCTCCTCGCCTTTTGGAATAAACAGGTTACAAATATTTACTGCCTCCCTCAGCAAGCCGCCCCCATTGTAGCGAAGGTCCAGAATAAGCCCCTTAATGGCATTGCTGTCTGCCGCCTCCCGCTTCAACCTTTTTAATTCTTTCTGGATATTGGCGCCTGCATTATCGGTAAATGTAGTCAAATGAATGTAAGCTATGCCATCGGATACGATACCTGCATAAGGCACATTGGGAATATTGACCTCGCCGCGTTCTACAGTGATGGTTTCTTTGAGGCCCGTGCCATTTCGTTTCACATCCAGTTTCACCGGTGTGCCTGCAATGCCCCTCAGCATGGTTTGTATTTCCTCTTCATTTTTTCCTGCCATGATTTCTCCGTTGATGCTGATGATCTCATCCCCGGCATGTAAGCCTGCCCCCACAGCGGTTCCACCGTCCAGGAGGTCGCTTAATAAGACCCTTTCTCCGGAAAATACTATGCCTGCGCCTATGCCCTGAAACCTTTCATCATCGGTAATCCGGTAGCGCTCCACTTGTGATTCAGAAATATAATTGGTGAAAGGATCAAGTGAATTAACCATGGCATCTATGCCGGTACGCATGCGTTCAGCCGGATCCACTTCATCGACATAGTTTTTATTCAGTTCTTTAAACACATTTACAAAAATCTCAATGTTCTTTGATATTTCAAACAAGCGATCATTCCCGTTGATGGTCACTGCCGATACGCCTGCCACCAGACAAAAAACCAGCAATAAGTATTTTAGGTATTTTAATATCATTGTATCTTTTACATTTACTAGTATTAAACGGTATAATTACCCGGTTTGGTTCAAATATAAACAACAAGGCAGCTTAAAAAGTTAAACTTCGCTATGAAAAGGTCTTTTCACTCTTACCTTAATCAAATTTCATCCTTTAAAAAAGTAACCACTTCATGCGTAAAAGCTGAAGGTTGGTCCGCATGTACCCAGTGGCCTGCATTAGGTATGGTACGCACTGTACTATGCGGAAACTGACTGATGATGAGATCCAGATCCGGTTCGGACACGTAGTTGGATCTTTCTCCTCTGATAAACAAACTCCTTTTTCCGGTGACCTGCCCCACTGTTCCTACTTTGCCCAGAATGTGATTGTATGACGCTTCGAGCAGTGCAACATTCATTTTCCACTCATATCCTCCTTCTTTTCTGCGCTGGATATTTTTGAGTAAAAACTGTACGGTAACCTCATCCTGCAACCGTTCCATCAGGTAGGTATATATTTCTTCCCGGTCAGATTTTTTGCCAACTTCTGCTTCGTTGATTGCGCTGAAAATAACCTCATGTCCTCCGGGGTAAACCTTGTTGCATATATCGACCACCACGAGGCTTTCAACCATTTCTTCGTGATCAAAACAAAACTGCATGGCAGTTTTGCCACCCATAGAGTGTCCCACTATATGGGCCTTATAAATCCACTGAGCTTCCATAAAAGCTGCCAGATCAGCAGCGAGGGTAGGGTAGTCAATCCGATCGCTAAAGGGTGATTTACCATGGTCGCGCTGATCTACCAGATAAACCATAAAACCTTCCGATGCCAGTCTTTTACCAATAGCCTGCCAGTTATCCAGCATCCCAAATAAACCGTGAAGGATAATTACCGGGAAACCTTCACCAAAAACCTTGTAGTTGAGATTCATTGTTGTCATTCAAAAAAAAAGGGGGCATTGCCCCCTGAATCAATAGACTTTATTTTACTTGTATCTTACTTTCACGTTTTCAGATATCCAGCAACCTGTATTAAGCGAGGAGCCCTCCTTGACTCCCCTCATGAAACCGGTTTCCTGGTCCGGGAGTGAGCCATAATAGCTGCTTATTCTGTCTGCGGCTTCATCTGCTACATCCGTATCTATTGACTTGGCATAGGCATATTTGTCGATGGCAGCAATGATGCAAAGCCTTTGAGTCCATGCGTCGCCACAAGACCTGGCAGACTTGCCGTACATATCTCCAATCAACATATATGGTCTTCCCCATCCTGGTTTGAGTTTCGCCGCTTCATATGCGGTTGACCTTGCGGTACTATACTGGCTAAGTTTCCTGAACTGAATTGAAGCTTTGGCAAACAATAGGGATGCTTTTTTTGCAGGGTCACTTTCACCTGCAATGGCTTCGTCATATTTATCAATGGCCTCCCCATATTTTCCGGCCTCGTATAATTGTTTGGCGGAATAGGCAGGGTTATTTGCCTCAAATTCTGCCTGCAATTCCGCATTTTTTTCAGCCGCATATTTTGCCCATTTGTTGGAAACCTGGACTAGGAACTGGTCATCGGCAGGACAATCTTTTTCCTTCAGTTTCTGGATTATTTTTTTCATGACCGCAGGATTGTCCGGATCACTCTCGTATTCGGGCTGAAACTTTTCTTTAAAATACGTATAATCAAAGAGTTCATTTTCAATGGTGCCAAACGTGCCATTCATATTTTCCTTTGCCTGGGAATAATAAGCAGACAGTGACGGATTATTGTTGATATTATAATCCGCAATCTCATTGAGTTTGGTGTACAATTCAATTACATCATTTTTTGGCATACCGTTGTTTTTAAATTGGTAAACCGAAATGCTTGCTGCGGGATCAAAAATGATATATTCATTATTTACCCCTCCAAACTTAATTGCATTGTTGATGGCTTCCAGGTTTTGAGAGTATGCGACATTGAGTGTATAATACATATCAAAAGCCAGCCTGCCATAGGCATAAGCCAGTTTATTGTTCTTTTCCTCTTCTCCACTGGTAGCTATTCCTCCGGAATTGACACAGCTGATATATTGATTGTATATACCAATCAGCCTTTCTTTCAAGGCCTTCTTATCGGCATCATTTTGAGCCTGGTTGAACTTCCATTTTATAATTTCAGCACCATCCCAGAAATGTGATTCACGCTTGCCGTCTGCCAGCGGGGCTTTGACAAAAACTTTCTCCCAGTTTTCTGATGCAGTAGGCCAGTCTTCGACTTTAAGGGCTTGCTTGTAGATCACGTGGTAGTTTTCCAGTTCATCCTTCATTGGTGAATTGTTCCAGGATTCACATTGACCAGAAAGATCCAGGACAATGAGCATTCCTGTAAAAATCAATGAGTTTTTTAAGGTTAACATTTCTACTTAAGTTTATTAGTTGTTTTTAATTATACTTTCTCTTGATAAACCATTCATCATCATTGAAAGTAAAGCCAAAATTGATCTTGAAAAAGTTTTCTTCGATTACGGTTCCACTTCCTTTCTTGCCGATGTCAAATCCTATATTTGCATGAGACAGTCTTCTTTGAAACACAAACGGAAGTCCGGCTCCAAATGTTACACCGTAGGTGGTAGGCTGCTTATCCAAAATAATTCTTGCGTCTTCGCGATAGTAGACTCCATACTTGTAAAAAGCGCGCTTCCAGAAACTGGTGTAACTTTTAAAGTTGGGTCTGATAAATCCACCAATGGATACATGCAGGCTGTTGCCCAATGTCGGGCAACTTGCCATCACCTTCAATGTCAGCTCCGCTGGTGATGGTATCTGTCACAACGGTGCCTGTACCAATTACCTGCCTGTTTAATATCAGTTCGTCTGTAAAGGTTGAAAATCCTGTGGAGGGCACATAAGTGAGGCCAAATCGCAATGTGCGAAGGGGTATTGATGGATTGTCAGCTGCAGCCTTTTGATTTAGATGCCAATTGTACATCAACCCCGTCTGCAAGGTAAACGCTTTGATGTGGTAACTTTTTTCGAAAAAGTTGTTAAAGGCATTTTCCAGATCGCTGAAGAGAATTTCCTTTGTGGAATTTATACCTCCGAATAAATAACCCAGGTTAACGCCAAATGCCCATGATTTGTAACCAATGGCATTGCCCCATTGAAATTTATAGGTGCCCCCGCTTCCTGAATAACTGCGTTGGAAAATTCCTACGCCATCCAGACTGTCGATCGAAGCGATGTTATATGCCGACCTGCTATACCTGTTGAGTGAAAAAGCCATGCCCAGTTTATATTTCTTTTTGGAGGTTTCATACACCTCATTGATTGGATTTTTCAACGGGAAACCCAGACTTATGTATTCCAGATTGCCACTCCAGGCTGTAGCCTTATTTTCGCCTTCTTTCAATGTTGCGTTTTTTGCAGAGGCGCCCACCTCATAAGATGCAGTACCCAAATACGCAAGAGAAGCAGGATTGGCCAGATTGATGTGAAACCTGTCGGCATTGGCTATGGAAGTATGCCCCATGGACCGGTAGGCCATGATGCTTCGATCCGCAAGTTCTCCAAGCCCATATCGGGAATATGGATCATTTTCCACTTTTTGTGCAAATAGAAAAAGGGGCAGGCAAAAGAACAATATAATTAATTTCTTCATTTATTATTTCTTAGAGATTAATGCTTTAGTATGGTAAAGTGGTCAGCATTATATCTTAAAATTTCATTTAATCCAAATAATACCAAATTTGGGACTGCAAATATCTTAAAATTTAAGTGTTCTGCAAATATAATTGCGTCACCCCCGGTTAATATGACATTCACCTGACCATATTGAAGACGGGTATGGTAAATAAACGATGTAATCTCAAAAATCGCGCCCCTGACGGCTCCATTTTGTAAGGCCATTTCGGTATTTTTTCCGAAAAGTTCATTATGGTATTTTATTTCTGCGAGTGGCAATTTTGAGGTAAACGCGTTCATGGCTTTGAGCCTCATCTGTACTCCGGGTGAGATGTTGCCTCCATGGTACTGTCCTTGCTGGTCGATAAAATTGTAGGTCAGGCATGTGCCGGCGTCGATAATAACATTATTTTGACCGGGAAACAGCGCATTTGCAGCAGCAGCTGCTGCCAGCCTGTCTTTGCCCAGGGTTAATGACGTTTCGTATAAATTTACAAAAGGTAAAGGTGTTTGATGATCCAGCACAAGCCAACCCGGTTTTGTAGAAATAAGGGTATTCACTTCCGGGGAAAGCTCACGGGTTGTGCTCACAATTACCCGGTCTATATGATATTCATCCAGTAAATTCTGGATTTTTTCGATTGAAAAATCGGTACTCCGGTGATTAATAATTTCCTGATTACCCTCAAACACGGCTGTTTTAACCCGGGAATTGCCAATGTCTATACATAAATTCATGCGAAATCAATGTCTGAAGTGTCTTACCCCCGTTTGTACCATAGCCATTTGGTGTTCATTACAGTAATCAACACTGAGTTGATCTTTTATGGATCCGCCAGGCTGAATAACTGCGGTTATGCCCGCATTGTGTGCAATTTCAACACAATCGGGAAAAGGGAAAAATGCATCGGATGCCATGACTGAGCCCGCAGTCTCAAATCCAAAGCGCCGTGCTTTGTCAATGGCCTGGTGGCAAGCATCCACCCTGGATGTTTGTCCGCAGCCCATTCCTATCATTTGGAGGTCATGCACCAACACTATGGTATTTGATTTGAGGTGTTTGGCACAAATATTGGCAAAAAGGAGATCTTTGATCTGACCCGGTGTTGGCTTTTCAGTGGTAACGACCGACAAGTTTACTTCACCCTCAGTATTTAAATCTATATCCTGACTAACCATGCCATTTAAAATAGATTTAAAACTCTGGACAGCATGGCCATAGTGTTTGAGTTTAAGGATAATGCGTTTCTTTTTTTCGCTAAGCAGTTTTAATGCTTCCGGCGTAAATTCCTTTGCGATGAGTATTTCATAGAAGAGACCATCCACTTCTTTGGCGGTATCCACATCCACTGTAGCATTGGTGATAAAAATACCGCCAAATGCAGAAACCGGATCTGCTGCCAGTGCAGCATGCCATGCATTCAGTGCGCTATCTCTGGTCGCCACACCGCAGGCGTTGGTGTGCTTAATGATGGCAAAAGTTGGCCTGTCATACTTAAATTCGCGCATCAGGGCTACTGCTGCGTCCACGTCAACCAGGTTGTTGTAGGATAACTCTTTGCCGCTGATGAATTCAAACATTTCATTCATGTCTCCGTAAAACACGGCATGCTGGTGTGGATTTTCTCCATACCTGATCGGCATGCCCTCTGGCAGGCTTATCTTTAGGGCAGGGTTCTCCGCATTTCTTGAAAAGTATGTGTAAATGGCTGCATCGTAATGCGAAGAAACCTCAAAAGCCCGGGCCGCAAACAATTTACGTTGCACCAGAGAACTCGAGCCTTTTTGTTCAGTAAGTATAGATAAAAGGGTTGCATAATCCTGCTGTGAGGGAATAACAACCACATATTGATGATTTTTAGCCGCAGCGCGAATAAGGGAAATACCTCCTATGTCTATTTTCTCGATGATGGCCCCCTCTTCATTGGTTTCCAGCAGCGTTTTCTCAAAAGGATAAAGATCTACAACGACCAGGTCAAACTGTGGTATTTCGTACTGCGTGAGTTCTGAAAGGTGCCCTTCTTCCCGTTTAGCCAAAATACCTCCAAAAACCTTTGGGTGCAGGGTTTTTACCCTGCCATCCAGGATGGATGGATACCCCGTAAGATTTTCGACGCGGTGAACTGGTATGTCCATTCCCTCTATTAAATCGGCTGTGCCGCCGGTGGAATACATGACCACACCCAATTGATGGAGTGCTTTTATGATGCTGTCGAGCCCTGTTTTATCAAAGACCGAAACAAGGGCATTTTTAATTAAAACTTCCATGAAATTATATTTGCTGAAAGGCCACAAAATTAAGATATTACGACAATAAATCAGCTAATTTGACAAAAAAGCAAAGAAAATTATGTAAGCCTTCAAGTATAGTGCGGATCGACTAAAAAAACTGAATTTAGTGTTTAAAAAGACATATCCGTTAACCAAAAAACCGTATTTTTGGCATTCTTAAAAGACTTTAGTTTAAAATTTTAAAAATTCAATTATGATGAAAAGCTTTACAATTCTCCACAGAATTACCTTTTCTGCTCTGCTTGCGATGCTCGGTTTTGCCGTTCAGGCGCAGAGTGTGATGGTATTCAAAATTGCTGCTCCTGCAGAAGTTGCGGGAACTTACACGTTGTACAGATCCACTTATGGAGCTCAGGATGACGATGAAATTACCAATAAAGGTATAAAAGTGTCTGATCCGGTATTAGGTTGTAGCACATTTGCCAATGATATGACCAATTCAATCGCCTTTGTTGACAGGGGTACTTGTACCTTCATTGAGAAAACTCAATTTGCGCAGACTGCTGGAGCCGTTGCCGTTATCATTTGCAACGACGACAGAGACGCCATCAGTCCAGGTGGTGACGATCCAGGAGGAATTAATGTAAAAACCTTCTTGATGGAAAAACCTGATTGCGATAAGATCAAGGTTGCCCTCGGTGCCGGAGCCGTTAATGGCAGCATCGTGGTAAGACAATGTGAGCCAGTACCTCCTTCAAATGCCGTTTGGGGAAATCAACCAGGCCAGGGAGATTTTGACGGCGGACTTAATGGATGGACCATCACAACCGAAGAAGGTAAGGGATGGGTATGGACTCCGGATGGAGACTGTGTGGCATCCTTTTCTCCAAATCCTTGTTTGATGAATACACCTACCATTTGTAATGGTGCCATATCCGTCAACAGCAACGCACTTGATGTCAGTGGTGACTGTCAGGCTGTTTGTACCAGTTCCATTATTTCACCAAATATCGATCTTTCCAGTGTGGACATTACTGCCCTGTCTCTACAGTTTAACCAGGCGATCAGGGATTTTAACTCAGGATACTACGTGGTAACAAGTTACGACAATGGTGTTACCTGGCCAGATACTTTTGCATTGAATACCGATGTATTCTCAAATGATGCTTTTGTTTTCAATCAGGTAGTAAGGGTTGGCCTTTGCGGCATCAGCACGGATATTACCCAGATCAAAATTCAGTTCCTGATCGATGCCAACTATTATTTCTGGGGAGTTGACGATGTATTCCTCGTAAACGAGGCTTATGCTGATCCACAGGCAAACAACAACTTCTGGGCTGTACCTCCGGCACTGAAAACTCCAGCTTCTCAGGCAACTGATTTCCCGCTGCTTTCTGATGTAAGGAACAATGGAGCCATCGCTTCTCCAAATACTGTATTGACAGCAAGTGTATCTTCGGTTGCTGCCAACGGTATGCTTACCCAATTATATTCACAGGAAAATGGCTATGGCACTTTAGGCCCATGTGAGCAAATTGAAAACATCAACTTTGCAGATCATTATAACATGCCAACCACGGAAGGTCTTTACCAGTTGGATTATACAATTGACTCAGACAACAATAAGTTTGCGGCCAATGACACCAGGTCTTCCAGATTCTTTATGACCTCAAATACTTTTTCAAATGCATTGACTGAAACAGAATTCGGCAGGGCTTACCTGGGCAGATTTATCAGTGGTGTTGCTCCAGGATTTATTGGAGCCAACATCAACTTCTGGTCAATTGGTACCAGCTACTATGTGCCAAACGGACAAGGTTTTAAAGCTACTGAATTCAGGTTTGGTGTCGATACGTTGGCTTCCAATGGAAATTACAGCGCGTCTATCACATGCAGCGTTTACAAAGTGTTGAACAATGACGACGATCCAGCCAACATTGTCGGTACTGAAAGAGTACTTGTTGGAAGAGGTGTTGACCAGGACGGAGCAGAAGAGGTGTTTATAGACAATACTACAGCCGGAAGAAGAAGAAGCAAGTTCTTCCTTCAAAACCTGGATGGTGGTGAACTTCAAATGGAAGACAATACCAGTTATTTGTTCATGCTCAATGTAAGGGGCTTTAGCGGAACAGCTTACTTCCCTTTCCTAAGCTTTAATCCAAATTCAAGCAATACTACACTGAGGTGGTCTTATACTGATGCCACCAATCTGGCATTCCAGCAGGAAGGTGTCAACAGATACTTCGGAACAGTGGTGAGCAGGGGTGCGACCGAAAATGACAATGTGGATGAAAGAAATTTGGCAACCAACTTCTTCAAGAGACTTTATTCAGAAGTACTGATTGATGTAGCCAGTGGTACTGAAGATGCATTGGATGAACTTGCGGTAAGCATCCATCCCAACCCGGCATCCAATGACCTGTATGTGGACATGAATCTTGCCAATACTTCTAAAAAAGTGGTAATTGAAATGTATGACATCGCAGGAAAGAAAATGACTTCACAAAGTTTTGACAACATCAGGACAGAATCACTGAAAGTAAATGTTTCTTCTTTGGGAACAGGCCTTTACTTTGCCAATGTGACAACCGACGAAGGCACCACTTCTAAAAAAGTGATGATCAATAAATAAATTAGTTTCTGACTAATGTAAAAGGGTTTATGGCTTTCGGGTCATAACCCCTTTTTTTATCCTGTATTTTCCATTTTGCAACTTGATTTCATTCACTTCAGCCATTGTGGCGTCTGAACCTTTCGAAATAAAAATAGTTCGTATGTGAGACAAATAACTACTGTGAACCATCATCCATGGTATATATGCCTACTTTTTTACTAATTTTGAATCCAATTAGCCATATCATGTTTAGAGTAATTTTCATTTTTTTGGGTTTCATTTCCATTGGCTTGCTTCAGGCTCAAAATGCTAAAAAGATAGACGCCTATCTTTCTGTGAAAGCCGGTTTGGAGCAAGAACTGGATTATGTGGTAATCCTCCAACATCAGCCAGACGTACGTCCTGCTGCCGGCATAAGAGGTAAGAACAACAAGGCCGCATTTGTCTATCAAACACTTAAAAAAAATGCAGATGACAGCCAGCAAACACTCACGACCTGGCTTCAGGCCAATAAAATTTACTACGAACCTTTTTTTGTGGTCAATGCAATTCGCATAAAAAGTAAACCGTCTATAATGTGGCTACTCGCAGAGATGGCTGAAGTAAAGAAAATAATACCCAACTTCAACCTGTCCCTGGAAAGAGTTGAAGAAGAAAAAACAGTAATAAGCCGGGAGATAAAGCCAGAATGGGGCATCACCATGATTCAGGCAGACAGCGTATGGAGGCTCGGTTATAATGGTCAGGATGTAATCATTGGAGGCCAGGATACCGGCTATGACTGGTCTGTAAGTCCGCTTAAACAAAAATACCGTGGTTTTATCAATGATTCAATTGCCAACCACAATTATAACTGGCATGATGCCATCCATGAAAAAAGTCCGCTCGCAGGCGACAGCCTCAATCCATGCGGTTATAGCGTGAAAGAGCCCTGTGATGACAGCAACCACGGCACACATACCATGGGCACGATGGTGGGTCAGGATTCTGCCAATCTCATTGGGGTGGCTCCCGGAGCACAGTGGATGGCCTGCAGAAATATGGAGCGGGGCAATGGTCAACTTTCAACATACCTTGAGTGGTTTGAATGGTTTCTCGCCCCAACCGACTTGAATGGCCTCAACGCCGATGTTTACAAAGCGCCCCACGTCATCAATAATTCATGGTACTGTTCTACCGAGGAAGGATGCAACCCCGACAACTGGAGCATTATGGAAACGGTTGTAGAAAACCTTAAAGCTTCAGGTGTGGTGGTGGTCGTTTCAGCCGGCAACAGCGGACCATCCTGTGAATCTATCAATGCACCCCCTGCCCTTTTTGAGCAGTCCTTTACAGTTGGAGCTACCATGGTAAATGACACCATAGCCAATTTCAGCAGCAGGGGTCTTGTAAACATCGACGGCAGCATGAGAATGAAACCAGATGTGGCGGCTCCTGGAAGAGGCGTTCGTTCCGTAATTCGGGGAGGATCTTTTGCTGCCTATAATGGGACCAGCATGGCGGGTCCTCATGTCGCAGGTTTGGTTGCACTCATCATTTCCGCAAATCCTCAACTGGCCGGGGAAGTAACCCTGATTGAGACCATCATCAAAACAACGGCAGTGCCGAAGACCACCAATCAGGATTGCAGTGGACAATCCGGTCAAATGGTGCCAAACCCTGTCTATGGCTTTGGTAGAATCAATGCACTGCAGGCAGTAGAAATGGCGCTAAATACTGTTCCGTCATCGTATGAAGAAGTAGAAAATTACTCAGACTGGCATTTGTTTCCGAACCCGTCATCAGACTATATAAACATCATTCACCTCGCAAAGCCGGAAAAACCCTTCCATGCGACGTTATGGAATAAAGCAGGCACCAGGGTGTTACAAAAGTATTGTGCCGGCGGGCCATGTTCCATCGACATCGGTAATCTGCCTTCAGATGTATATTTTATTGAGCTTCAAAACGACGAAGTTCAAACGGTGAAACGATTTATCAGGGCAAAATAAAGTCGTCTACCTTCCTATGACAAAGGGTATTGCCTGGAGGGTACCCGTATGAGGTGATTTCGCTACCAGATGATAAAGTCCAGCAGTAAGGGTTGAGGTGTTAAAACTCAGTTCATTCCTTCCCTGTTTTACGCGCTGACCAATCAGTCGTGTGATAGGGCTTCCGGTTGCACTGACAATCGAAAACTCCAACTCCATGGCCTCTTTCAACTCATAAGAACACACAATGAATTCTCCAAAAACAGGGTTGGGAAATAACTTTACTTCTGAAAGATTGGTTGTCTCCACCGTAGCCGTACTTCCCACCTGAATGTAAGCTGTTTTGTACAAGCTGTCTTTGCCTGAAAGGTTTTGTACCACCAGCGCCACATCATAAATCCCCTGCACTTCATATAATACCGATGGATATTGCAAGTCGGAAGTGGACGGTGTGCCCCCGGGAAAATACCATTTCCAGGAAGAGGGCAGATTCTGTGACATATCCGTAAACGACACTACCTCATTGGGTGCAGGATTTACTTTATCGGCCGCAAAGTCCGCCCTTGGTGCCTGAAGTTCAAGTACCGTAATGAATTTTTGTTTGGTCTCATTGTCATTTCCGGCGATATTCCGCACAGTGAGGTTTACGTAGTGTGAACCCTTTTTGGTGTACGTCACCATAGGGTCCACCTCTATGGAAGTGGCAGGATTTCCATTTTGAAAGGTCCAGGAATAATCCACAGGATCATTGGTGGAAAGGTCAACAAAATGCACCGTCTGGCCCTGGAAGATGGTATCCTGATCCACACTGAAATTGGCAACGGGCGCCAGTACCGGGTTCATGACAGTGATGTAGTCTGCTTTTTCATACATCAGGGAATCTCCATTTTCAAGGAAAAATTTAAGTTTCACACCATAATTGCCCAGTGCAGCATAACTTACATTTGGGGATGCGTTTGCTGATAAAGCAGGATTGCCGCCTTCGAATTCCCATTGTATAGTGGCATTGGACAGCTGATTTAAAAATGTAAAATTCACGGCAGAGCCGGGCGGGATCGCTGTTTTATCAGCGGCAAAATCCTGAAAAACAGCAGTGGAATCTTCCATGTATTGAGTAATCCAGGTGCCATAACTTCCTTTTCCGAAACAACCCACACTCCATACTTCGGCACTTGGGCTATAGGGGTTCCAGAACCTGCGACTCACGGTAGTGTAATCACCCCACCGCTCGCGGTTTTCATCCAACACATTCACAAAGTTGATTCCCTCTTTGGACATCACTTCTTTACCCCAGTCAAAATTAGCGCCTGCGCCGTCGCAGACTACTGCTCCCTGTGAGGGGAATAAAGAAGGGCCTGATTTGAGAAAATTGATGAGTACTTTGGTGTCTTCAGGGCCAGCACCAAATGCAGCAATGGATGGGAAGGCATAATCATCGGCTTCCTGATGATACAAGCTGCCAGTGACCGTAAATGGTTCCGTATTTGCCCTGCCATAAAAAAGGGCCGATGTATTGTCGGGGGAATTCACATGCGCTCCAAAATGGATGGTGCCGTTGAGTTCCATGGCATTCCAGATGCGGCTGTCAAAGGTATTCATCACATTTGTAGTCAAAGGCTGCGCTCCATCGGGCGCAAGGGCCGTTTGTGGACCGGTAGTCTGTTGGCTCGTAAGGATCGGAGCAGAGCCGGAATCCAGGGATCCTGTTACCCGGTGCAGGTGGTATTGATTTCCTCCCTGGGCTGTATTACTTATAAAGAACATCTTGTCCTCGGGCAGAGTGTTCCATGCAGAATGGGTAGCCACTAAGTTGAAAGCCTTAGTACCATCAGCATTCAATGGGGTATCAAAAAAAGTCCAATTGGCTGCCTGCCCTTCAAAACATTTTAATTTATCAATTTGATAGACTATCGAATACTGCCATTCCAAATTGTTGTTTCGCATCAGTCCGGAAATAAATAGGTCATGTTTGGTAAGTCCGACATTGGGGTAATCAAACCAGTGCGGGTCGTTGAGGGGATTACCATCGATGTTGTAATAATACCAGCCTGCAGCCGGATCTTCCTTTTTACTAAATGCCAATACCAGTTTTGTAGTCTGAGGCGTATTACCATGCAGGGCCAGGACAATGAATTTGTTTTGCTCCGGATCGTAAATAACCCTGGGGTCATAAACGCTGGAGCCAATGGTAAGTAAAGTGAAAAAATCAACCAGGTTCTGGGTAAAAGTGGTTTTGCCCAGGGTATTGGCAAAAATGATGTTTGAATTAATGGCGGAAACGATAAAGCCATTACGCGATACCGCCATGCTGTTGTCCGGAGGCACATTATTGCCCTGCACATTGCCCGAAAAATTTACACCAATGCCAGGTCGTTCCTCTGACCTCAGTTGTGTGGAGGCAGTATGCCTGGTTTCTCTTTCTTGATTAAGCTGCTGTTTGATCTTGATGATTTCTTCCGTGGGTACAGCATATACGTGGTCAGATGATGTTTTGTGTGCGAGAATTACTTCCCATCCTTTTTTAAAGGTGGTGGGCATTCCAAAAATGCCCACTTCCGTAGAGCGTAAAGCCGCCGGTGTTTTTGACTGTGCCAAAAGAATGCCTGTAGATAAGCACCAAATGCAAGCCAAACCTATCCTGATGTTCAACATATTACTGAATTATTTTGCCGTAAAATAAGCGAATTACCCGGTAATATTTCTTCGTTTCATTCATATTTTCTTTAGAATTTGGGATACTGAAGTGCTTATTGGATGTGGAAGATGGCTTTTGCGTGTCAAACTCCCAAACAAACCGTAAATTTGCGCACCTTTTTGCGGCTGTCGCGCGTTTAATAAGGTAACGATGCCTGTCCACAGGCGCTGACTATATTAAAAAATTCATTAAAAAACATCTATATTCATGAATACTAGTTTTTTACGCAGCCTGGGGCTCGAAGGCACCAATGCAGGAACCTGGACAGGGCAAAGGTCTTTCTCCTCCAAAAAAGTAATCACCTCTCACTCACCGGTGGATGGAAAAGAAATAGCCAAAGTAAGTGTCACCGGAGATGGTGATTACGAGAAAGTAATGGCTGCAGCAGCCGGTGCTTTTGAAGAATGGAAAACCTGGCCGGCGCCAAGACGTGGAGAAATTGTCCGTCTATATGGTGAAGTGCTGAGAAAAAATAAAATGGCCCTGGGTCAACTCGTATCCTATGAGATGGGAAAATCGCTTCAGGAAGGCTTGGGCGAGGTTCAGGAAATGATCGATATCTGCGACTTTGCCGTTGGACTGTCCAGGCAGCTTTATGGTCTGAGCATGCATTCGGAAAGGCCCTCTCACCGTATGTATGAACAATGGCATCCCCTTGGCATTGTGGGCATCATTTCCGCTTTTAATTTTCCTGTAGCCGTATGGTCCTGGAACGCCATGATTGCCATGGTTTGTGGAGACGTGGTAGTTTGGAAAGCCAGTGAAAAAACACCGCTCTGTGCTGTGGCGTGTCAAAAATTGCTGACTGGTGTATTGAAAGCAAACAATGTCCCGGAAGGGGTAAGTTGTATCGTAACCGGTGATTACAAAATAGGTGAGAAAATGTCTCATGACCATAGGATACCCCTGATATCTGCTACGGGAAGTACACGTATGGGAAAAGCTGTGGCGGCAGCCGTTGCGGCCAGACTGGGCAGAAGCCTGATGGAACTGGGTGGCAACAATGCCGTAATCGTGACCCCTTCGGCAGACCTTTCACTGGTGCTGACGGGCGCTGTTTTTGGGGCAGTAGGCACTTGCGGTCAGCGGTGTACCAGCACCAGAAGACTCATTGTCCATGGCGAAGTATATGACAAAGTAAAAAGCCAGCTGGTAAAGGCCTACAAACAGGTAAAAATCGGAAATCCGCTGGATGCCAAAAATCATGTGGGACCACTCATCGACAGGCAGGCTGTGGATACCTACCTGGCTGCACTGGATAAAGCAAAAAAAGACGGGGGTAAGTTTTTGGTGAAAGGAGGTGAACTTAAGGTCTGGGGTTGCCCCAACGGCCATTACGTGCAGCCATGTATTGTCGAAGCCACCAATGACATGCCCATTGTACAAACAGAAACCTTTGCGCCCATCCTTTACCTTATCCGGTATGAAGGTGGCGTAGAAAATGCCATTAAAATTCAAAATGATGTGCCACAGGGGCTTTCTTCAGCTATCATGACCACCAACCTGCGGGAAGCAGAATTGTTCCTTTCCTGCACAGGTAGTGACTGCGGAATCGCCAACGTAAACATCGGCACCAGCGGAGCTGAAATCGGTGGCGCTTTTGGCGGTGAAAAAGAAACTGGTGGTGGCAGGGAATCCGGTTCAGACGCCTGGAAGGCCTATATGAGAAGGCAAACCAATACGATCAACTACAGTACCAGGCTTCCGCTGGCTCAGGGCATAAAATTTGATTTTTAATGCCTTTTTTAAGAGGATAATCGGTCAGTTTGTTGTGTAAATGGCATTTTTTAATTAATTTCATGTCAACATGGTGTTTAACCTATTTTTAAACCCAATTAAACCTGACATCACATGATTATTCGCGCTTTAAAATTATTCATCATGACCAGCTTGGTGGCGGTCAACTGGCAATGTTCTCCGAAAGTGGCACCCAATGAAACCCCACCGGTAGTTGTTTCCGAAAATCCTCCAAAACCAGAGGTTACAAATCCGTGTAAAATGTTTTCAGACCTGCCGGGCTTGGAAAGGGAAAAAGCAGAAACCGCTTTTGTACTCTACAAAGACCAGCTTAAAATTAACAATTATACTGCTGCGCTGCCCATTTGGAAACAGGCATACACCCTGGCTCCAGGCTCTAACGGCAGGGTGAAAGGTCATTTTGATGACGGTGTAGCCATTTACAGTCATTTAGTTACCATGACCGCCGATAGTGCAAAAAAGAGACTATTTGTGGACACCATTCGGATGATTCAAAACAAGCGTCAAGAATGTTTTGGCGCCGATGCCAGTTATATTGGTCAGAAAGCATTTGATTACTATTATCGGCTCTATGGTCTTGTACCGGAAGTAGAAATCTACAACACTTTTAAGAAGGCTATTGATATGGGCAACGGTAAAATGGATTATTACATCATCAACCCCTTTACCAAATTGCTGTATGACCGAGTACAAAATGGCACAGAAACAGTGGAAGAAGGCAGCAAATATGCTTTGTTGGTGACTAAGGCCATCACAGATGGACTGGCCACCTGTAAGGGGGAACAATGCGAAACCTGGAAAATTATAAATGAATATGCACCAGACCTTCTGGAGGGATTGGAAGGGGTAGATGGTTTTTATACCTGCGAGTATTATGCTGCCAAATATCACGCCCTTTTTAAAGCCACACCTGATGATTGTGAAGTGGTCAATAAAGCATATCGCCAAATGGTCAGGGGCGGTTGTCCCAATGACGATGCAAGGTTGAAGGAGGTTTTTGCGGTTAAAAACAGTAAATGTTTTGTAGCGCCACCGGCACCGGGAACACTCACGCAGGCGTATGAGGCTTATTCTAAAGGACAATATAATACGGCCATCAAATTGTTTGATAAGTATGTTGACGTTGAAGCTCCGGATAAAGAGAAAAAAGCGAAATACCTCATGCTGATTTCCAACATTTATTATGTGGACGTGAAAAACTTCCCTAAGTCCAGGCAATACGCCTATGAAGCGGCAAAACAAAGGCCGGGATGGGGAGAACCTTATATGGTCATTGGCAAGCTGTACGCTTCAAGTGGTCCATTATGTGGTCCTGGCAGGGGATGGGACAGTCAGATTGTAACCTGGCCGGCCATTGATAAATGGGAGTATGCCAAAAGCATCGATGGTTCTGTGGCCTCTGAGGCAAATACCCTGATCAATCGGTACAAAGCTTACATGCCTAACCGGGAGGACATTCACCAGCGCAGCCTGTTGGCCGGCTCTAACTTTTTTGTGCCCTGCTGGATCAAGGAAAACACCAAAATAAGGACATCTGACTAAATTTACTGGCCTTAACCCTTTGTTAATACTTTCTACGGAAGCTTATTTAGCCTGAGAATCGTTTTTTTCAGGTAAAGAATGTTATTTTTGCACACATTTTAAATCACCTACCGTGAAATTCAGACTAACCCTTGCCTGTTTGTTGTTTTATGTTTTAGCTTATTCGCAATCCATTGGGGTGCGGGCAGGTTGGAATTTCAATACCTTCTCCGGACCACTTGAAGCCAATGAATCTTACGGTTCTACCAATGGCATCCACTTTGGCATTAACTATGGGTATAAGTTATCCAATATTTTTATGGTGCGCGGCGAATTGTTGTATAACCAGACAGGGACAAAGCATAAATACGACGGGTCAAGTTACTACCAGATCTACACCGCTGAAAAAACGGTCTATGAAAGAGGCAGGCGCCTGCTCGATCTGGAAATTTCGACCTCCTACGTAAGCCTGCCACTGACTGCAGTGGTACAACTTGGTAAGAAAATTGAGGTATTTGGTGGTTTTTCTCCCAATTTTTTAGTCAACCCTTCAGGCCGGGGCACTGTGCGTTTTTATTCAGATTTACATCCCACCGAAATAGTTTTTAAACAGGCCCTGGACTATAGTTATTACAACGACAAAGCCCTTGGGTCATCTACCACCAATTCTGGCCTGCTCCGCATCATTGTGGATGGAGAGGTCGTCACCATGCCCAAAATCGTTGGTGCGTACTACCAGAACGATGTGAAAAATGGCAGTCGATTTAACTGGTTTAATCTTTCCGCACTGGGTGGAATAAATTACTTTCTCAACAAAGGTTTCTTTATTGGCGGCCGTGTTGAATATGGTCTGCTGGACACCACCAACGACAAGATGGACAACAGCCTTGAAAAACTCAATGATGATTTCACCCTGATCAAACGCAATGACAAGGACATACAGTTGACTTACCAGCTTTCATTGGGCTTTAGATTTTAGTGCGCTTCCAGCCAGTTATTTCCAATTCCTATTCCCACTTCTATCGGTACTTTTAATCCAGGAATGGCATTGGGCATCTTGTCCAGTACTATGGCTTTAACCGCTTCAATCTCCGGCTTATAGACGTCAAATACCAATTCATCATGTACCTGAAGAATCATTCGGGATTTTAGGCCTTGTTGCTTTATGGCGTGGTTGATGTTGATCATGGCCACCTTGATCATATCAGCGGCTGTGCCCTGAATCGGAGTATTGACGGCTACGCGTTCCGCATTGCTGGAAGCCAGGGAATTTCTGGAATTGATATCACGCAATTCCCGTTTTCTGCCCAACATGGTTTTTACATATCCATTGAGCCTGGCAAAAGAAACGGTATCTTCCATGTATTGTTTCAAGCCCGCAAACTGAATAAAATACTGGTCGATGAGCTCCTTGGCTTCTTTGCGGGATATACCGAGTTGTCTGGAAAGATTGGTGGCACCAGCGCCATAAGTGATGGAGAAATTGACCGTCTTGGCGTTGCGGCGCTGTTCAGCTGTGACTTCTTCTATGGGTACATTGTACACCTTAGCTGCTGTGGCCTTGTGAAAATCATTGCCCGATAAAAAGGCATCGAGCATGCCCTGGTCGTTGCTGATTTCGGCAATGAGTCTCAATTCGATTTGAGAGTAGTCGGCAGAAAGCAGGATGTAGTCTTCAGTCCTTGGTTCAAATGCCTTGCGTATTTCCCGGCCAGCTTCATCGCGTATAGGAATGTTCTGCAAATTGGGGTTATCACTGGCCAGTCGGCCTGTGGCGGCTCTGGCCTGGTTAAAGTTGGAGTGTACACGGCCCGTCCTGGGATTGACCATGGAGGGCAGGGCATCCACGTAGGTTGACTTCAATTTGGAGAATTTGCGGTATTCCAGAATCTTGGCCACAATGGCATGCTCATCCGCCATCTCGGTGAGTTTATCCACGTCGGTCACATATTGGCCTGAGCTGCTTTTTCTGCCTTTGTATGGAAGTTTCATTCGCTCAAATAAAACTTCTCCCACCTGCTTGGGCGAAGAAATATTAAATGGCCCTCCTGCTTCGCGGTAAACATCCTGTTCCACCCGGAGGATCTCTTTTTCCAGCTCTAAAGAATAGGCGTTTAAAAAATCCGGATTGATGCGTACACCTTCTGCTTCCATATCCCTGAGTACGTTGATGAGCGGTGCCTCCAGGGTTTCATACAAATGAAGGATATCGGTTTCTGCCAGTTTTTGGTGCAGTATGGGTTTTAATTGTAAAGTAAAATCGGCATCTTCTCCGGCGTATTCGGCTACCTTTTCCAGCTTTACCTGCCGCATGTTGAGTTGGGTTTTTCCTTTGCCAATGAGGTCTTCGATGGGCACCATTTTATAATCCAGGTATGCTTCAGCAAGGTAATCCAACTTGTGACGGAGATCAGGCTCGCAAAGATAGTGGGCAATCATGGTATCAAAGTAGGGGCCCTTCATATCCACGCCATACCACTTCATCAGGGTGGCATCGTACTTGATGTTTTGACCGATCCACAGCTTATCATTCGATTCGAGTAAGGCCTTAAACACGTGAATGACTTTTTTGGCTTCTTCCTGATTCTCCGGAATGGGCACATAGTACGCTTCATGGGCTGCGACAGAAAAGACCAGGCCAACGGCTTCGGCCTGGTGGGCATCGATGTTTGTAGTCTCCGTATCAAAACTGATCTCTTCTTCCAGCCATAGTTTTTCGATCAGCGAAGTCCGTTTTTCTTCGGTGTCCACAATGTGGTATCGATGGTCTACATTTTCGATGTTGCGTTTGGCCACTGCATAAGATTCACCGTTTTCTGATGGTTCTTCCTTGGCTGTTTCCGGGCTTTCAAACAATGAGCCCTGTACCCCTTTTTGTTCACCCAGGATTTGCAGGGCGAGACTCCTGAATTCCAGTTCTTTGAAGATCTCACCCAAAGCCTCTTTATCCATGGGGTCGATTCTAAAATCGTTTTCGTCAAATTGGATAGGTGATTCAAGGTTTATCGTAGCCAGTCTTTTTGAAAGCAAGGCCTGTTCTGCAAATTCGCGGATGCGTTCACCATTTTTACCTTTGATCTTGTCGGCATTGGCGATCACATTCTCCACAGAGCCATATTCTTTTAGCAAGCCAACTGCAGTTTTGGGACCAATGCCTGGAATGCCGGGTATGTTGTCCACACTGTCGCCGATAAGACCCAGTGCATCGATGACCTGTTCCACATGGTCAATTTCCCACTGTTCGAGGATTTCCTTAACACCCAGCACTTCCACTCCATTGCCTTGTCTCGAAGGTTTGTACATGAAGATGTTTTCTGAGACCAGTTGACCATAATCTTTGTCCGGGGTAACCATATACACGGTATATCCTTCTTTTTCCGCCTGCTTGGCAATGGTGCCTATAAGGTCATCTGCTTCAAAATTGTCCCTGAACAAAATGGGAATCTTCATCGCTTCCAGGATGCTGCGAATGTAAGGCATGGCGATCGAAATGTCCTCGGGTTGCGCATCGCGATTGGCCTTATAGGCTGGAAAATACTCGTGTCTGAAGGTGGTTTTGGGATCGAAGGCCACCGCAATGTGGCTGGGCTTTTGATTTTGCATCAGGTCCCACAGCGTGCGCATGAATCCCGTGACAGCCGACGTGTTGATGCCTTTGGAATTGATCAATGGCCGCTGGATGAAGGCAAAGTGAGCCCGGTAAACAAGGGCGTGCCCATCGAGTAAAAATAATTTCTTGTCAGACATTCTCTGTTGGATTTGGATTGGGTAAAAATAACAAGAAATAGGAACTAATTGACGGTCAATGTGAACCTGGATGTAAAGTAAAATGCCCTTCAAAGTATATGCATTGCCTATTAAGGTCAGTTTATTTTTTATAAATTTTATTTAGTAATAACGATAATATAGTTATATAAACTATATTTACACTGTAATAACGAAAATATGAACTCATTATCCCCGCTGGAAGAAGACATCATGCAGCTGTTCTGGCAGCTGGGCAAAGCCTTTCCAAAAGAAATCATGGCCTTTTTAAAAGACCCAAAACCGCCATACAACACCGTGCTTTCCACCATCCGCAAACTGGAAAAGGAAGGAAATCTGGCCTATACCCGGTTTGGTAAATCCCACCAATACTATCCACTGATCAAAAAAGAAGATTATTTGCGGTCTTTTTTTAAAAAATTTTACCACACCTACCTCAAGTCCAATAAAAGCGAGTTGCTTTCGTACTTCATGGAAGAAGAAGAGCTTGATTTGAAAGAACTTAAAAAAATTGTCAAAGCCCTAAATCAAAAAAATCATGGATAGTTTTGGTGTCTTTACGGGAAAATCGCTGATCATCCTTACGTTGCTGTACGGTTTTTATCATTTTTACCTGGCTTCGAGTCCAAAATTTATCTGGAACCGCCTGGCCCTATGGGCGATCATGATCGCAAGCCTTTGTTTTCCCCTGCTCTCCATCGAAGTATGGGAACTTACCTCACCTCTACCCACGATCAAAAATGTGGCAAACCCTGACCTTTTTTCCGGTACCGTGGCAAACCGGCACTGGGTGTGGCCTGCCCTTATGGGTCTTTATTTGACCGGTACTTTGTTTTTCCTGTCCCGGACCCTGGTTCAATTTTTTTCCATCCTGCGATTGGCATCAACCGCTCCCGCGCATGTCGATGGAAAGTATGTGATCTTCCAGTCGGCATCCGTGTTTGCTCCCTGCAGCTTTTTCAACTGGATCTTTGTTAAAGAACTGTCTGCCATTGATGCCATCATCCTGGAACACGAAAAGATCCATGCCGACCAGTACCACAGCCTGGATCTGCTGGCATCATCGGTATTTAAAGCCCTGCTCTGGGTCCACCCATTTGCGCACATGCTGTGCAGGGAAATGAAAACAAATCACGAATACATCTGCGATGAGGCCATTGCTGTTCAACGCGGCAAACAAGCGCTGAGTCGATTGCTGATGGCACAAATTCCAGTGGACAAACAGGCAGAATTATACAACCAGTTTTCTTCATACCTAAAAAATAGAGTTACCATGATGTTACGCGAAAAAAGGCTACCCTTTATCCCACACCGCTATGCCGCTTATGGCCTGCTTCTCCTGGGAATGTTATCCTTGTTCTCTTTCGAAACGAAGCACAGCTATGTGCCGGCAAAGACTGAAACGAGTGGACTGGACACTATTCCCCCAGCCAGAAAAGAAAAGTCAATGGAGTCCGTTGACACGGTCATCTCCTACGATCCGCTGACCAATAAAGAAATGACCAGGGTGTATAAACGGCCATATAAGGAGGCTGAACTGGTAAAGTTATATCCCAATGCCGTTGAGGTCATCGACACCATTATTACCTTCGACGACCAGACCGGCAAGGAGACCGTTCAAGTCGTGAAATCAAAGATGATCGAAGCTTACCAACTGCTCATCAACCAGGAACTGAGACAGGAAAATCCGGATTACAATAAGATAAGCGATTGGATGAAGAAGGCCAGGGTTAAGTAGTTTCTGAACCTTCATCCTGCTTTACCGCACGAAATTTGTTTTTCCATACCAGCAGTGTCACTACTTTCGTCCCGGCAAATCCACGGCAGCTGAAGTAAAGTCGTGCCATGGCTGGTATTTTACCATATACGCATGTGCATTATGTATCGTAAATTCTGCCGGCGATTTCAGCGAAAGCACGTCTTTTCTCAGAATCGGCATACTCACCGGAGCACCGGCTTTTGCCCGGGTGCTGAATGGAGCCACACAATGCTGGCCCGGATGATTCCGGTTTACGTCGATGAAGATCTTGTCGCCCCTTTTTTCCTTTGATAATTCGAGCGAAACATCTGGATGTTGTAATAAAAAATCTTTACCCAATTTCCGGGCAGTGTCAACCACAGCTTTGTGCTGCCGTGTGGGTTTAATGGGTATATAAATGTGCAAACCCCTGCTGCCACTGGTCTTTACGAAGGGATGAAAGGCCCGCTCTTCCAAAAATGTACATAACTTTTCGCAGCTGAGTTTGAGGCTTTCAAAATCAGTATAGGGACCCGGGTCCAGGTCAAAGATCATCGTATCCGGATGACTGAGTCGGTCACAACTTATATTCATGGTGTGAATTTCAAGCGCAGCCAGATTGACCATATATACGAGGTCGGCTTCTTTTTGTACACACATATAGGTCACTTCGTTATAGTCGCATCGGGGAAGCCATTCCGGTGCTTGTTCCGGACGGTGTTTAAAATAAAAATGTTCGCCGGTGAGTCCTTCCGGATAACGAATGAGGGCAAGGGGTCGATTTTTGACAAGTGGCATCATCGGCGGTAAAACCAAATGATAATACTTTATTACATCCGTTTTGGTTATGCCCTCCGGCCAAAATTCTTTGTCAGGGGAAGATACACCTACCTCTACGCCGTCGATAATCTGAATGGTCTTTGGCATTGTCGCTGGGTTTGTATAAAGATACGGGCATATATCCCCGATATGTAGGTAAACTGACCAGTGTCATATAGGTTGCTGAAGTCCAAAATCGCACCACCTGGTCTCATTGCTGATGCATTGTTCCAAAATGCGGTCGTTTTCAAGAAGCATTTCTCTGCTTGCCTCATTATGGTATAAATGATATGCCACCGCTCCAACGATGATGTTCTTTCGTGTTACCCCTGCATTGAGCAAACGGCAAACAAATTCACTGTCTTCTCTTCCCCAGCCAACAAAGGCCTCATTAAAACCGTTGATGCGTTCGGCATCTTCTTTCCAGAAATGCATGCTGCAGCCTTTAACGCCTTTGATCTTATTGTACTTTCTGCTGATCAGCGAGGATAGCGAAGGCAGGCTTATGGTATTCCACCGGTTCAGGATGTCAGGTGAAAAAAATCCAACTGACGATCGTGCCCCTTGAAGCAATTGACCGGTAATTTTTTGCCCAAGTAAAACCCGTTTACCCTGTAACATGGTATTTTTTATGGCGAGCCTGTAAATGGTGAGCATAAAGTCGGGGTGCAACACCATATCGCCATCTACCATCGAAATGAAAGGATGTTTGGCTGCTTTTATTGCTTTGTTGCGAATGTCGGCCAACCTGAAACCCTTATCTTCATGCCAGACATGTGCCATATCAGGTAATTTAGTGGCAAAGGTTTCTATTACCTTTTGGGTTTCCCCGGAACTGCCATCATCTGCTATGATGACCTGGTCGGGCAAGCGGTGCTGTCGGCATATACTTTCCAAAACCAGGCGAAGGGCATCAGGCCGGTTGTAGGTAGAAATGATCAGGGATATTTGCAGGTCCTTATTGGTTGCATCAAGTTTACTGTATTTCAGGTAAACACCCAATGCATTATACCATGCAATGGTAAATCCATCCCAACCGTAAAGCAAACCTTTGCGAAGAAAAAAATCTTTGAAAAAAGTAAAGCTTGTTTTCAGCGCTGTTTTGATAAAACATGTATGTTTTCTCCGGTAGTTTTCTTCCGCATACAAGCTTGCATATCTTTCTGCCTTTTGTTGAAGTTCACTTTCTGAAGTATAAGCATAGTGAAGTATCGCTTCTTTAAGTTTGATGACCGGCATGCCTGTTGTTATTACGGCCTCGTGTATCCTGGCATTCGTAAAAGAAGTGGCGGTTCTGTTAAATAACCGCACAGGATAGTCGTGGTTCCAGCCACAGGCATCGATGTGCCTGCCCTTGTAATGATTGTGACGCAACGGCGCATACACATGTGTTGGATCCAAAACCAGTGCACGCAACCTATTTAATAAAGAATGACTCACTACTTCGTCTGCATCGATGGATAGGATCCAGTCATTGCCGGCACAGGATACTGCGTATTGTTTGATTTTACCAAAGCCCTCGAAATCTGAATGAAAAAGCGCGACGTTTGTATAGCCCTTCACTATCTCTGCCGTCAAATCCGTGCTGGACCGGTCGAGCACTACGACTACTTCATCAAATTCAGTGAGCGCCTCCAAACACTGGCCAATGGTTCGGGCAGCATCTTTGGCAACGATGGTAACGGATATTTTGTTGAGGGTTGACACGATGCAAAAGTAACACTCTGTCACTGATTTATAAGCTACCCTGTGAAGTTAAGTGCAAGGGGAAATTACCGGGTGTCCAATCAAGGAAGTTCATTTTAAAACAAAAGCCGCTCCCCGGAAGGAGAGCGGCTTTGTTTTTATCGCAAAGAATAGAACTTATTCTTTTCCTGCTTTGTGGCTATCCTGCCATGCCTTCAGTTCGTCCCACTTGCCATCTCTCGCCATTGCCGACTGATCTGGCCAGGTTGTTGGGTCGTGCATTTTGTACCTTGATCCTGCTTCATCCATCCATACCTTAATCTGGTCGGCAGTGGTATTTGCCAGGTCAGCAAAGGTTACCACACCATGGGTATTGAGGATTTCTGCAATCTTTGGTCCAATGCCTTCGATGATTTTTAAGTCATCGCCTTTTGAGGAAGCTGCTGCTTTGGCTGGTGCTTCCGCTGCCGGAGCTTCTTCAGCTGGTGCTGCAGGTGCTTCCGCTGCCGGAGCTTCTGTTACGGGTACTTCCGCAACCGGAGCCGGAGCTTCTGCTTTTGCTGGCTCAGGAGTCACTTCGGAAACTTGTTCTTTGATTTGGGAAAAGCCCATCAGATCTCCAAGTGTCGCCCTTTCTACCTTTTCATTGGTTTTCTGGATTGTCCTCCTGGTATCGTCCTTTGCTTTTTCTTCTTCAGACTTCATGGTTTCTTCAGCCTCTTTCCTGATGTCATCTACATAACGGGTATGTGAAACGATGATCTTCTTATCGTCCCTGTTGAATTCAATTACCTTGAAGGTAAGTGTCTCCTCCATACCGGCTGTTGATCCGTCCTCTTTCTTGAGGTGTTTGCCGGGAGCATAAGCTTCCAGTCCATAAGGCAATTGGATGACCGCGCCCCTGTCATCTTTTTTGATGATGGTCGCCTGGTGGTATGAACCTACAGGGAATACATTTTCAAAAGTATCCCATGGGTTTTCTTCCAGTTGTTTGTGGCCTAAAGAAAGTTTACGGTTGTCTATATCGCACTCGATCACTTGCACATCGATCTTTTCACCTACTTTGATAAACTCAGATGGGTGATTGTATCGCTTGGTCCATGAAAGATCAGAGATGTGAACCATACCGCCAATGCCGTCTTCCAATTCGATGAAGACACCATATGGAGTAAGGTTTTTCACCTCACCGGTGTGCCTGGTACCTACCGCGTATTTCTGAGATACACTGGTCCAAGGATCGCTTGAAAGTTGTTTAACACTGAGTGACATTTTGCGCTCATCCCTGTCGAGGGTCACCACCTTGGCCTCAAATTCCTGGCCGAGGGTGAAGTAATCCCTTGCATTCACAGGCTGGTTGCTCCAGGTAACTTCCGATACGTGGATAAGACCTTCTACACCCGGAATGATCTCGAGGAAAGCTCCATAGTCTTCGATGTTGACGATCTTGCCCTTCACTACGCTGCCTTCGCTGATGCCTTTGTCCAGTACATCCCAAGGGTGCGGAGTAAGTTGCTTCAGACCAAGAGAGATTCTCTTCTTGTCCTCATCAAAGTCAAGCACGCATACATTGATTTTCTGGTTGAGTTCGAGAACTTCGTTTGGATGATTGATCCTTCCCCATGAAATATCGGTGATGTATAACAAACCATCTACGCCACCCAGGTCCATAAAGGCACCAAAGTCGGTGATGTTTTTGACCACACCTTCCAATACCTGACCTTTTTCCAGCCCGGAGATGATGGCATCCCTTTGTTCTGCGAGGTCGCTTTCGATGAGTGCCTTGTGAGATACAACGGCATTCTTAATGGCTTCGTTGATCTTCACTACTTTGAACTCCATGGTTTTGCCTACGTATCCATCATAGTCAACGATGGGCTTCACGTCGATCTGTGATCCCGGAAGGAATGTCTCCAGGCCATAACAATCCACGATAAGACCACCTTTGGTTTTGCTGATGACAAAACCCTTGATGATGGTGCCATTTTTGTATGAGTCAACCAGGGTATCCCAGGCTTTAAGTAACTTGGCCTTTCTCCTGGAAAGAACCAATTGTCCCCTCATGTCTTCTTTGTTCTCGACATAGACTTCTACGTAGTCACCCACTTTAAGATCTGGTGTGTCTCTGAATTCTGACAGGGGCACAAGACCATCTGATTTGTAGTTGATGTCTAGGATGACGTCCCCATCATGGATGGAAGAAACCTTACCTTTGACGACTTCGAACTCTGCAATAGAGTTGAGGGTCTTCTCATACTTGTTGAGGTAATCTTCTTTTTCCTCCTTGGTGTAAGCCAGTGTGTTTCGCTTGCCTACTGACCAGTCGAAATCATCGTGTGCCGTTGCCTGGTCGGTAGCTGGTGCCATGTCGAGAATCTCGTTGATGTTCGACAGGTCTTCTACCTGTGGTGTTTCAGTTTCCGGGTTTTCAATGTTATTTTCTTCTAACATTTTAAAAGTTGTTTTGTATGCCGCATCATCTGCGACAGGGGTGATAAAATTGAGGTGCAAAATTACGATAAAATTTTGAAAATCAACAAATTTCAGGCAAAAAAGGGGGGTTAAAAAGCAGGTTTTCATTTGCGGGAGTTACATATATGTATGTTTATGATTATCAATTTTTTATACTCAATTCAAAAACGTGTCAACCCGATTTTTTGCAAGAACTGCCTTACTTGACGGGATATAATGGTCACAGAAACACGGGAAACACTCCTAAACTGCCGAACACTTCAATCCTGAAAATGACTACCTTTGCCTGCCTAAAAGCGCCCCATGCAATTCCTTTCTGTCGAAAATGCTTCCAAATCATACGGCGAAAAAGCCCTGTTCCGCAATGTCACCTTTTCGGTGAGCAAAGGGGACAAGATTGCCCTCATCGCAAAAAATGGCAGCGGAAAGACCACCCTTCTCAAGGTCATTGCGGGCATCGAAGGGGTGGAAGGTGAAAACGCCAGGATCTTCATCAGCAAAAACATCCACACCTGTTTTCTGGCCCAGGAGCCCGACCTTCATCCCAACGCCATGGTCATCGATGAAATTCTGGAGTCCAATCACCCGACCGTCAATGCCGTCAAACTATACCGCCACGCACTGGAAAGTGGCGACGACAACGCCATGCAAAAGGCCATCCACCACATGGATACCCATCATGCCTGGGATGCAGAAGCACAGCTGAGCATCATCCTCAACAAACTCAACATCGACCAACTCGAACAAACCATAGCTACCTTGTCCGGCGGTCAAAAAAAACGGGTAGCCCTGGCCAAAGTCATTCTGGCAAAACCCGACTTTCTCATCCTCGATGAACCCACCAACCACCTCGACATCGAAATGATTGAATGGCTGGAAGACTACCTCAAAAATGCCAATGTTACCCTGTTTATGGTAACCCACGACCGTTACTTTCTCGACAACATCAGCAACGAGATCTTCGAACTCGATCACGCCGACCTTTTTGTCTATAGAGGAAGTTATACGGCCTATCTGGAGAAAAAAGAAGCCAGGTTACAAAACGAAAGCGCCAGCCTCGACAAATCGAAGAAACTCTTTAGCCGGGAACTCGAATGGATGCGCCGCATGCCTCAAGCGAGAACCACCAAAGCCAAGTCCAGGATCGATGACTTCTTTGAACTCAAGGACGACATCGCAGCGCGCAATTACAACAAAGACGAAATGTCTATTCAGATCGATGTTACCCGCCTGGGCAGCAAAATCGTAGAACTGCACAACATCTCCAAACAGTACGGAGAAAAACCCCTGTTTTCCGGTTTTACCTATAAATTTAAAAAAGGAGAACGTGTGGGTGTCGTCGGAAAAAACGGAGCCGGAAAATCAACTTTTGTGAAAGTCATGACCGGCGAAGTGCCCACCGATACGGGCAAGGTGGTGATCGGCGAGACTGTGGTCTTTGGCCACTACAACCAGGACGGTCTCGACCTCAGCAACGACAAAACGGTGATCGATACCATCCGCGACATTGCCGAATTCATTCCCCTGGCCAAGGGACTTAAACTAAGTGCAGAGTCCCTGCTGGAACGTTTCCTTTTCCCCAGGTCTCATCAGCGGGTCTTTGTATCTCAACTCAGCGGTGGTGAAAAAAGAAGACTGCACCTGCTCACGGTGCTCATCAAAAACCCCAACTTCCTCATCCTCGATGAGCCCACCAACGACCTCGACATCATCACGCTCAACGTACTCGAAGACTTTCTCACGGACTACAGCGGCTGCCTCATGATCATTTCACACGACCGTTATTTTATGGATAAACTGGTGGACCACATCTTCATCCTCGAAGGCGACGGCAACATCAAAGATTACAACGGCAATTACAGCGAATACCGTCTGGAAAAAAGCAAGGCCACCTCAGCTGTAGAAAAATCGACCCTTACACAACCGCTCAAAGTAGAGGGTAAAAACGACTTCGAAATGCGCAAGGAAGTAAAGGCCCTGGAAAAACAAATCGAAAAACTCGAGCAAAAGAAAAAGAACTCACCGCCCTCTTTGACAACCCAGACCTCACGGCCGATCAGATCACAAAATATTCCACCGAACTCTCCGCCGTCAACGACGAACTGCTGTTCAAAGAAGAAAAATGGCTCGAGCTCAGCAGCATGATGGAATAGGGAGGTTGAGTTAATTCCTTCCTGAAAGAAGGACTTTTCTCTCCCGTTTCACAAAACTAAAAGTTAATGGTGTAGTAAACTTTTAGCTTTTTTCTAATGCACTTTCCCGCTGAAATCGCTGAAACAGTTACCTTCTTATTCGACCAATTTATAGAATTAATATTTTGTCCACTTTCTGGTTAACACTTTCGCAGAAACCGCTGATATTTGTCTTATGGATCAAATCGTCTGCGATTTCAGTGTGAAATCGTTTTGTCGAAATGACAAAACGGTTACCTGAAAATGATGGAACCCTCTTATAAAAATTTGACCATGCCGCGTGGTTAGTAAGCGGGGACTTTACTCTCTCTCTTTCTCTCTCTGGAATTGTCGATGGCGCGTGGTGCGCACGCGGGAGAGTTTATTGCGGTCTTTATAAAAGGCGAGTCGAAGTCAGCCTGTAATTTACACCTGCAAGGCTAACGCCGGTTAGACAGGTTTTCTACATTTTGTAACGTCCTGAAAAAAAAACCACAAGGCCACATAGAAATCACAAATCTTACAAAATATAGCTTAGTGAACTAAGTGTTTACTTGGTGGTCTTAGGGGTGAAAAACAGCATAAAGCCCACAAATGAAATCACAATGAGATGTGGTATTTGAAATAAAATGTTGGAGGTATATGTAGATCAGGTGAAAAAGCTATTGATTCGCGGAAACCCTACTTTTCTTCGCTTGACTTACTCCAGTTTTTGTGGTATATTTCGTATACGAGTATGCCGGTGAACAGGATGCCCAAACCAAGCACTGATTTTACGATGGCTGCGCTGCCATTGAGGTAAGCTGAAATGTCATTGTAAATAGTGAGGACGGCATAGGCTGCCGAAAAAAGTACAAATACTATGGGTAGGAGGGGATAGAATTTCAACTTATATGGTCTGGCCATGTCAGGATATTTATTTCTCAGAATGATGATGCCAAAGGCACCGAAGCCATAAAAGATCCAGGTGATGAAAACGAAGAGGTCAGCCAGCATATCGAAAGATCCACTGAAGATGTAAAGCACAGAAACCAGACAATGGATCCACAGCGCATTTCCGGGCGTGCCGTATTTTTGATCGACCTTGCCGGTCCAGGGGAAAAACTCCTTGTTTTGACCCATGGCAAAGGTCACCCTGGCGCAGGCGAGTGTATTGCCATTGATGGCGCCAAAGGTAGAGATCATCACCATGAAGGCAATGAAGCCAGCGCCATAAGTGCCCAGGATGGGCGTGATGGCATCGGTGGCAATCAGGGTGGAATTTGCGGCTTCGGCGGGAGATAAAATGTAATAAAATGCAAGATTGGTGCTTACATATAAGACAAGACAAATGGTAAGACCAAAAACCAAAGCCCTGGGAATGTTTTTATTGGGGTTGGTCAATTCACCGGCAACAAAGCCAAGATTATTCCAGCCATCGAAAGCGGCAAAGGCTCCGGATATCGCCGCAACCATGCCCAGCAGGGTGGTAAAGCTCCATGGATTTATGTTGCTTTCAGTCAGGTAGTTAAAATTCCCTTTTCCGGAAGTAAAAATGGCCAGGACAATAAAGACCAGAAGCAGTATTTTAAGCCAGGTAAAAAACAACTGAATTTTTTCTCCTGACTTGACACTGATGTGGTTGGCCGCCGTGAGGAAAATGACGGTTCCTGCAGCCATGACTTTGACCCCGATGTTTTCGAGAAAATAAAATGTGCCGACAAACGGTAAATGTAGGCGGATGCTTTTTTCCACGTCGGGTGAAAATATAGGCAGGTCAATAAAGTATTCCAGGTATTGGGCGAATACAAAAGCAATGGCGGCTACTGCTGCCGTATTGATGACAGAAAAACCTGCCCAACCATAGATAAAAGCAAATCGTTTGCCATACATTTCCCGGAAGTATATCAACTGACCTCCGGTTTCAGGCATCATGGTACCAATTTCTGCATTGATCATGGCACCAATCAGGCTTATTCCACCAGCCAGCAACCACACCAAAATGATAAGTCCTGCATCGGGCAACTGCTGTGCCATGGTAGCCGGTTTCATGAAGATGCTGCTGCCAATGACACTGCCCACAACGAGCGCAATAGCCGCCGGTAAGCCCATCTGTCGTTGCAGTGTGGTTTTAACCATTCAAATCGGCTGCCAATAAGCGGTGAAAATGATGGGTTCCCTGTTCCCGGGTAACAGAATATCTGCCATGCTGGTAAGCAGAAGATCGAATTCCCATTTGTACATTTTCCACGATCTCCTCATCCTCCATTTCCACCTTGTCGAGGTTGCTCCCCGCACCTTGGTCATACTTGCTTTCGTCCCAAATAAAAACAAGAAACGAAACCCTGGTTTGGGTCAGGGATATGGGTTTTACAATGTTTAGGGAAAGTCCCCAGGGATAAAAGTTAAACATCAGATTTGGATAAACCCAGTAGTAGTAGGCAGCTATGTTTTTGCCGAAATCCGGGGAAGTCGCTGGCAGGTCAAAACAAGCTTCTTTATCTTTGGCATAGCCGATCTGGAGCACCGTCCGTCCTTCAGTAATGGTTTCATAACTGCCAAAATCCAATACGGCATTAAGTCCTTCATGCACAAAAGGGATGTGAAAGCCCTCGAGGTAGTTTTCGCAGTACAATGCCCAATTGGCATGGATGGTATAATCCTTTCCAAGTTCCGGCCTATGCTCAAAAAGGTGGATGGGCAACCAGTGCAGGCGCGACATCATTGGTCCAAAGTAATCTTCAATGCTGAAAGTATTTTCCAGGGAGGCAAAGAGCCAATTTCCCCAGGTAGAGAGCGGAAAAGCCATGAGGTGATCTTCATCTGACGGAAAATCTTTAACTTCTTTAAATTCTGGCATGGATTTCATTTTTCCGTCCAGCATAAATCGTCTGCCGTGGTACTTGCAGATGAGGCCGTTCGGAGCGGAGCATGCTTTGTCAACCAGGATATTACCCCGGTGTGTACAGACATTGGAAAGGCAGGAAAATTCCTTTTCCCCGGTATGGGCGATCACCAGTGGTTCATCGATAAAACCTTCTAAAAAACTACACGGTGTGATATCTCCAGTATTTGCAATTTGTTCCTGAGTACCGACAAATTGCCAGGTTCCAGGAAATACCTTTGACCGGAAATTTTCAAAAACAGCAGCATCCAGATATACTGCTTTATCTATGGTGCGGGCTTTAGAAATATCCGGGTTAATATAAAATTTGGCCATGGTCTGTTGATTTGTCATCCTTAAAAAAAACAGCGCATACCCGGAAATCAGATGTGCGCTGTTCATAATTTAGTCTTAAAAACTATATGCGGCGATCAATAGAAAACCGAATAAATCAAGATTAAAAATCCAATGACCACTAAACTCCAGAAGTTAAAGGTTTTGTCGGTGTGGAAAATTCCTTTGGGCAGGTGGATGGCTTTGGTTGAGTCTGTTTTACTTTCCACCATGGAAATGCCTATGACCATTGCGCTTAGTAACAGGAAGCTAATGCCCATACGATGCAAAAAGGCTATTTCACCAAAGAAATGCTGAAGACCCCATGACAAAGGAAGGGACAAAACCACTACAGCCAAGGCCGCATTGGTGGTGGTGCGCTTCCAGAACAAGCCAAAAAGAAAGACCACCAGGATGCCCGGACTGATAAAGCCCGTATACTCCTGAATGTATTGAAAAATTTGTCCAAAGTTCTTTAAAGCAGGAACCATAAGGGCCCCGATGACCAGTGCCACCAGGGAGGCAATTCTTCCTGTTCTGACCTGACTTGCTTCTGAGGCGTTTTTCTTAAAGAAGATATTGTGGATATCCAAAGTATAGATGGTGGAAGCACTGTTGACCATGGAACATATGGAAGAGCCGATGGCAGCAACGAGTGCTGCGACTACTACCCCTTTAAAGCCGGAAGTTACAAAATTGTTGATGACCCAGGGATAGGCCTGGTCGGCTTTGGTGATATCGGCTTTCAACACATAAGCTGCGATGCCGGGCAACACAACGATAAATGGTACAAACAACTTGATCATGGCCGCTGTAACCACCCCTTTTTGGGATTCACGGATGTCTTTGGCTGCCAGGGCGCGTTGGATGATGTACTGATTGAATCCCCAGTAATATAAATTGGCAATCCACATGCCACCGACCAACACTCCTAAGCCGGGAAGCAGATCATATGCGGATTTGGTTTGACCCGAATCGATGTCAAAATAGGTAGAATCTTTGGTAAAAGATCATGTCAAATTTTTCAGGAGCTTTTTCCAGGAGCATTTTCATCCCTGCGATCACGCCCTGACCCTCTGAAAGATGATTTAATACAAAGACAGAAGCCAAAGTTCCTCCCAGGATCAAGACAATTACCTGCACCACATCGGTCCAAACTACGGCCTTGAGACCGCCAAATACGGACAAGGCCCCGGAATAGACCATCAGGCCAATAACGGCATATTCAATGGGAATTCCCACAATGGAATTCAATGCGAGACTTCCCAGGTAATAGAGTGAGCCAATGTTTACAAATACAAATAAAATCACCCAAAAGATGGAGAGCCCTGTTCTAACCCTGCCGTCAAATCGCTTTTCGAGAAATTGGGGCATGGTTTGGATGTTGTGTTCCAAAAATACCGGCAGTAGAAATTTACCTACGATGATCAATGTGGCTGCAGCCATAAATTCATAGGAAGCGATGGCAAGACCAATGGCAAAACCGGACCCCGACATTCCTATCATTTGTTCTGCGGAGATGTTGGAAGCAATCAATGAACCTCCGATAGCCCACCATGGCAGGGTTTTGTTGGCAAGGAAATAGGATTGGGCGGTATCATTTTTCTCTTTAAGTGCGAGATAAAGTCCAAAACCAATCATGCCTACCAGGTATGTGATGAATACCACGTAATCCACTGTCGTAAAGCTCATAAATTTTTAGTTTTGATTGTTAAATTGCCCGCAAGTTAGAAAATAAAATTAATTATTTATGACAAAATAAACTATGTTAAAAACTACATTTAGCCATAAAATTGTAACAATGCGGAAGTTAAGTGGGCTTAAGTCAAAATAAAATACCGAAACAAATTTGTCTCTAAATTGCTTCCCGCCGGCTTAACGTATGAAGGTCATCAGGTAATCGTAAATATCGATTCTGTTTCTGAAACCAAGCACAAGGGCAGAAACGAGGATAAAATACAAGAGATATTTTGTCCTTTGTAAACGGATTTGGGTTTGCGCTCTTCTTGAGGTGTATGTTTTTCTACCGGTGTAAGACATATTCAGTGCTTTGTTATACGTCGCTGTGTCTTTCCCAATAATTTTGATCTTCGACTTCTGCCAGCAATTGCAAATAGGTATTGTAGCGTTGCTCGCTGATCCATCCTGCTTCAACCGCCGCTTTCACAGCGCAGTTTGGTTCGTTGCGGTGGGTACAATCGGCAAAGCGGCAATCCTTAGAAAGGGAAAAGATTTCCCTGAAGTTGTGTGCCACATCCATGACCTCAAAATGGTTGAATGCGAGAGTTTTGATTCCGGGGGTGTCAATGATCCTGCCGCCCATTTCAAGATCGTACATTTCTGCAAACGTCGTGGTATGCTGTCCGTTGCCACTGTATTCTGAAATTTCCGTGGTGCGCAGTTCCAGTCCCGACTGAATGGCATTGACCAGGCTTGACTTGCCTACGCCGGATTGCCCCGCTATGAGGGTAGTGTGGTCCTTGAGAAGTTTTGACAAATCTTCGATGCTGGTGCCATCTACAGCGGAACATTTAATGACAGTATACCCGATGTTTTCATATACGGCCTTGTAATATTCAAACAAATCATTTTCTTCCTGGCCGTAAATGTCACATTTGTTGAAAGCGAGGATTACGGGTATGTTGTAGGGTTCCGTCATCATGAGGAAGCGATCCACAAAACCAGGTTTAAGGTTGGGCTCCACCATGGTGACGATGAGCAGGGCCTGGTCCACATTGGCCGCCAGCAGGTGCACATTGTGTTTTTTTCGTGGAGACTGTCTCAACACATAATTCCTTCTGGGTATAACCGCCTGGATAGAAGCGGTATCGGCGTCATCCATGACAATTTCAACCTCGTCGCCTACCGCAATGGGGTTGGTTGTCTTCAGGTCATCGAGTCTGAGTTTTCCTACGACCCGGGCCTGTACCATGTCGCCTGTTTCGGTTCGGACGAGGTACCAGCTGCCGGTTGATTTGTACACGGTGGCAATCATGGGGCGAAGATAGGGAAAATGGGGTGAATCGCGGAATTCGGTATTTTGGGGAATCGCGAAAACCGCGAAAATCGTGAAAATCGGTAATTTGGGGAATCGCGAAAATCGTGGGAATCGCGAAGGCTGCTGAATCGGGAAAAATGGAGTTGGTTTAAGGGTGTTTAGGATAAAGATTAGAATGCCAATCTGCGAAAATTCGCGTGATCTGCGGGCCATAAATCTGACTTGGGTTATGGGGAAATAGTTGGAATCGCGGAAATCAGGAAATCGCTAAAATCGGTAATTTGGGGAATCGTGAAAGCTGCTGAATTGGGAAAAATGGAGTTGGTTTAAGGGTGTTTAGGATAAAGATTAGAATGCCAATCTGCGAAAATTCGCGTGATCTGCGGGCCATAAATCTGACTTGGGTTATGGGGAAATAGTTGGAATCGCGGAAATCAGGAAATCGCTAAAATCGGTAATTTGGGGAATCGTGAAAATCGCGAAAACCTACCTGGCTAACGCCAGTTAGACAGGTCTGGGAGTCGTGAGAATTGCTGTAATCGGGAAAATTGTGAACTGGTGAAATGGCAGAAACCAGAGAAATGAATTTGAGTTTATGGTCTGCTAAAAATTAAGTGTATATAATTCCTAATTCCTAATTCCTAATTCAAAATTCAGAATTCCTCTATCTTTGCGGCGTGAATAGCCTGGAATCGATTTTGTCGCTCTATGTCCAGGATGCGAGGGTGACAAACATTAATGCGGTTTTGAATGGAAAAACTCCAGACAGCTTGCTCCTGCAAAATGTCGTTGGGGGCCAGATAGCGTTTGTCCTGGCGGGAGCACACAGCCAGGAACCCAGGGCACATATCTATATAGCCAATGACAAGGAGGAGGCTGCTTATCTGCAAAATACGCTGTCATCCATTCTCATTTCCAGGAGGGTGCATTTTTTTCCGGATTCCTTTAAGCGACCCCAAAAGTTTGAAGAAATAGATACCAACAACATGGTAGTGAGGACCGAAATTGTCAATAAAATTTCCGGTCCGGGTACTTCTGCCCATATGGTGGTTACTTATCCCGAGGCCATATTTGAAAAAGTAGTGGATCCCTTTGTGTTGGAAAAGACAAAAATTCACATTAAGGAAAAGGAAAAATTTGACATTGATACGGTCATCGAAGTACTCATCGAATATGGTTTTGAGCGCGCTGATTTTGTATATGAGCCGGGATATTTTTCCATCAGGGGCGGCATCATCGATATCTTCTCTTTTGGCAATGAGTGGCCATACCGCATTGATCTTTTTGATGATGAGGTAGATTCTATACGGTTTTTTGATCCAACCAGTCAATTGTCCATTGAGCGGTTGCAGGAGGTTGTTATAATACCTAACATAAAGAATAAGTTCAAGCAAAACCAGAAAATCCCATTTTTCAGTTTATTTGGATCTGACGCCGCCATATGGATGGCTGATGCGGATTTGATGGTAGAAAAGCTTCAACTTTGTTTTGAAAAGGCTGAGACCTTTGCCGACTCACTGGAAGCCAGATCCACAGAGGAACTTCGTGAAATATTTGAAGAAAGGGCTTTTATTTATCCTGCCGATGTGGTGAGTCTTGTCAATGCTTTTCACCAGCTTCGATTGACCAAAACTACTTTGTTGCATAAAGAGGCCCATGTCCTTGACCTGCAGGGAAAGCCACAGCCCAACTTTAATAAAAACTTTAGTCTGCTCATAGAAAACCTGCATGAAAATCAGGCAGAGGGCATCGTCAATTTTATTTTCACGGAAAACGAAAAACAAATTGATCGCTTTAATACCATATTTCATGACCTCGAAGCGGAAGTAAAATATGAGGCTGTGGTGGCTAATTTGTATAGTGGTTTCATCGATCAGCATTTGCGTCTGGCCTGTTATACAGACCACCAGATCTTTGAGCGTTTCCACCGGTACAAATTAAAACAGGGTTTTACCAAAGATCAGGCACTGAGCCTGAAGCTCGTCAAAGAGCTCGAGCCAGGGGATTTTGTGGTGCATATGGATCATGGGGTAGGGCGGTTTTCCGGGCTGGAAAAAATAACCATCAACGGGCACGTACAGGAAACCGTGCGGCTCATCTATCAGAACAACGATATTCTTTATGTGGGTATTCATTCCCTGCATAAAATTTCGAAATATGTAGGTAAGGAGGGCACACCACCGGCCTTGAGTAAGATCGGTGGCGACGCCTGGAAAAACCTTAAACGAAAGACAAAGGCCAAAGTAAAAGACATAGCCAAGGAGCTTATAAAATTGTATGCCTTACGAAAAGCTTCCAAAGGTTTTGCTTTTTCTCCCGATGGATATTTACAAAATGAGCTGGAGGCCAGTTTCATATACGAGGATACGCCCGACCAGTCTTCAGCCACCATCGATGTAAAAGAAGACATGATGAAACCATATCCCATGGACCGGCTTATTTGTGGCGATGTAGGATTTGGCAAAACCGAAGTGGCCATCCGTGCAGCCTTTAAAGCCGTGAGTGATGGCAAGCAGGTTGCTGTACTGGTGCCTACCACCATTTTGGCGTTGCAGCACAACCAGACATTTGGAGAACGGTTGAGATCTTTTGGCATTAAAGTAGATTACATCAACCGTTTCAAATCGGCCAAGGAAAAAAAGGAGACATTGGCCAGACTCAAGGAGGGAAAGTTGGAAATCATCATTGGCACACATGCCTTACTGAGCAAGGAAGTTACATTCAAAGACCTGGGCTTGCTGATCATCGATGAGGAACAAAAGTTTGGGGTAGCTGCCAAAGAAAAATTGAGGGCGCTAAAGGTCAATGTGGACACGCTTACGCTTACGGCAACACCCATACCGCGTACCCTTCAGTTTTCCCTCATGGCAGCCCGGGATCTATCGGTCATGCGCACCCCGCCTCCAAACCGCCAACCCATACATACAGAGCGCAGAATATTTAATGATGACCTCATCAAGGATTCCATTTATTATGAAGTAAACCGGGGTGGGCAGGTCTTTTTTGTGCACAACCGTGTTAAATCCCTGGAGGAAGTGGCCGATTTGGTACGGCGTTTATGCCCGGATGTAAAAGTAAGGGTTGCCCACGGACAAATGGATGCCGATAAACTGGAAGAGACCCTGGTGAGTTTCATCCATGGCGATTTTGATGTGCTGGTATCTACCAACATCATTGAAACCGGACTCGACATTCCGAATGCCAATACCATCATCATCAACAATGCCCACCAGTTTGGCATGAGTGATTTACACCAGCTAAGGGGCAGAGTGGGCCGGTCTAATAAAAAGGCTTTTTGTTATCTTTTTGCCCCGCCATTGTCTGTGCTTACAGACGATGCCCGGAAAAGATTGAAGACACTGGAAGAGTTTTCTGACCTGGGCAGCGGTTTTCACATTGCCATGAAAGATATGGATATTCGCGGGGCAGGCAATCTGCTCGGGGGTGAACAAAGTGGTTTCATCACCGACATAGGGTATGAAACCTATCAAAAAATTCTGGAAGAGGCGGTCGATGAACTCAAGGAGACTGAGTTTAAAGCCTTGTTTGTGGAAGAATTTGAAAAAAAGAAAACATTTGTACGCGAAGTAGATATCGACACCGATATTGAAATGCTCATTCCCGATAAGTATGTGAGTCAGATCCAGGAAAGGCTGGCATTATATACGGAGCTAGATGCCATTGAGAATGAAGAAGGCATTGTCAATTTTCGAACGGCGATGAAAGACAGATTTGGCAGACTTCCAAAAGAAGTGGAAGAACTGTTCAACGGCTTGAGGGTGCGGTGGATTTGCCGCAGACTCGGCTTTGAAAAATGCGTCTTAAAAAATGGCAAACTTCGCTTGTATTTCCTGGGTAACGCGCAATCTGCCTATTATGAAACAAGTCTTTTTCAGGGTCTTTTGCGGTATCTGGGAGGCGAAGGTACCCGCCTGGGCTACCATGTAAAACAAACTCCCGCCTTTTTAATGGTGGCGAAAGACCAGGTAAGAAGCCTGAAGGAGGTATTGGCTCTTTTGAATCAGATGGAAGAGGCCATTTAATTTTAGAATACCCTAAACTTATTCGAAAGGGGCAAAAATCTGTCCAAATTCCACGTTTCTGCTGTAAGAGGATGAAACCAATTTCAGCTTGTTTTAGACGTCCTGAGCGCTTTTCCTCCGCTTTATGTAAAATATTTTACAAAACTGAATTAATATATGGCAAGTATTGGTGATGCCCGGCATCCATTTGTCCATAGGTAGTAATTCAGTAAAAAAAATTGGAAAATAATTTCATATTACAATTATCTTTAATATATTTGCTGGTAGAAAACCATCGAATATCCCGGTTTCGGATAGAGAATAGCATAATAGGGGCCATTATATTATTTGTTAATATATTGATAAATAGTCTATTATACTATATGGATCTGCTAGATTTACCTTTCTTTTTCTATACGCAAATCATGACCATCCTGGTCCTGGCAGCGGTTTCCGCTGACCATAAAAAAGGACTGCAGGTCTTGATTTCCTTTCTTTTTAGAAAAAATATTCAACAAAAACAACTTACAAGAGGCACAGTTTTCATTTCGGACCTTGTAGATCCGGCTTTCCATCCAAGAAATAAACCTCACCCTACTTAATGAAAGAAAAATAAATACATATCTCTCAAATTTTTAAAAAATTATAAATAACTTTTTTAACAAATGAAAACAAAATATCTACTCATCTTCGGATTTCTGGCCAGCTTCTTTTTTGCAGGCCAAAAGTCCTATGCGCAAGTTGAAAGCGTAAACTACTGGATGAAGTACGACAGTTCTACTTGTAATTATGACTGTTATGTCATCATCAATGCAGGTTCAACATCGACTCCTGATCACAGAATTGCCTTTAATGCTCAGTATTCTATTGTATTACAAACGGGCGATAGTATCGTCGTGGATAGTAACTACTGGCCGAAAGTTGGTGCTTCTGCTGCTGCTTGGAACATTTCTTCAAGAATTAATGCTCCAGCCGCACAACCCGCCAATGATTTCTGGAGTATTGTGCCAACCATTTCACCTACAGCCTATTACCCAGTGGGAACCCAGGCCGGTGACACCATCAAGTTGTTTAGTATAAGAAAAATCGGGACCACTACATTGTGTGGTGAAGACATCCGGATATTTATAAATGGGGTTGACCCCAATTCCGCCGCTGCAGGTATGGAGGGAAGTGATTTCAATAATGGTTTTACCATGGGAAGTACTTCACAATTGTATAATGCTAACTCTACACAAGCCACAGCACCTGTGCCAACAATTTTGAGTGTGGATGCATCGTGTGCTGGTGGTATTGAAATAGACCTTACTGCAACCACCTCTGCATGCCAAGGACCACTGACTTACGCTTGGACAGGTCCTGCTGCCTTTTCATCGACAACAGAAGATGTTTCGATTCCAACAGCTACTTCGGCCAACAACGGTACATATACTGTGGTTGTAACTGACGCCATTGGATGTATTGATTCCATAGATGTTGTCGCCTCTAGCAAACCCGATGCAGGCAGTAATGTCACCATTTGCGCAGGATTGTCGGATACCATTACGGGCTCTCCACTTACTATTCCGGGGGTTACTCCAATCAATGGAGCCTGGACGGCTGTAACTGGAAACCCGGCTGGAGCGACTTTAACTGTACTTTCAACGGGAGTTTCCAGAGTGGCCTTTTCAAATGCTTCTTCAGGAACATATAGATTCAAATATACATTGGGTGCATGCAGTGATACTATGCAATTTAGCGTAAACCCAAAACCAACGGTGACCATGTTGGACGCCAGTGCATGTATTGGAGAAACTGTAAACGTAACTCCATCAACCTTAGGTACCTGGATCAGTAGTAACTCTGGCGTGGCGACCATTACCAATGCTGGTCTGGTTACAGCCGTCGGACAAGGAATTTGTACATTTACATATACTAGGTCGGCTACAGGCTGTTCCAGCACTACAGGAACATTCACCGTAAACCCACCTCCGACTCTTGCATTTCCAGGACCAGATGATGTTTGTATCAGTGGTACCATTCAGGTAAATCCTGCAACGGGTGGAACCTGGACAAGCAGTAATACTCTTATTGCCACGGTAACCAATGCAGGTGTTGTAACTGGTGTTTCATTTGGCTCAGTCACACTGACCTATATTGAAACCGCTACGGGATGTAGTGGCACCATTGGAGTTGATGTTAAATTGAGACCATCAGTTACCATATCTGGCAATGACTCTATCTGTATAGGGGCAACAACAACCTTAACACCGACGACTGGCGGAACCTGGGATTCAACAGACCCTCTGGTAGCATCTGTAAATAACGCCGGGCTTGTCACCGGATTGACCGCAGGTACGACTACATTTATATATACTGATGCTTCCACAGGGTGTAGTTCTGATGAAACTGACACAGTGAGGGTTTCTGCAAATCCTACAGTAACCATTTCAGGGGCAAGCGGACTTTGCATAGGTGGTACTACTACTTTAACCCCAAATACTGGAGGCACTTGGGTAAGTGATATTCCAGCTGTGGCTACGGTAACCAATGGGGGTATCGTTACAGCAGTATCACAAGGACAAGCGCGTTTTACATTTACGAATACGTCAACAGGATGTTCGGCACAAACCGGCGCTGTTTTGGTCAATCCAAAACCACCGGTGTCTGCTGCAAACGATACTATTTGTGTGGGATCCACCACCACAATAAGTCCTGCATTGACTGCAGGTACCACTTGGGCAAACCACACATCATCCATTGTATCCATGACGGGTGCACCAGTGAAGATCGTTACCGGTCTAGACCCGGGAACCGCAAAACTAGTATTCCAGTCCAATAATGGATGTTATTCTGATACACTTGAAGTAGAAGTTTTGGCCAGACCGATCGTAAGTATCACTGGTGACAATTTTGTTTGTGCTGGTAGTACTACACTACTTGACCCAACCACTGGAGGTACCTGGATGAGTTCCGATGCCGGGGTAGCCACTGTAAACAATGCCGGTGTGGTAACAGGCGTTTCGCCAGGTACTGCAAGTTTCACATTTACCAGTTCAGCATCACTATGTGTTTCTGACCCAACTGCAGAAGTTACTGTAACACCAACACCAGTAGTATCCATAACCGGAGCTGCAGGAATCTGTATTGGTGATTCTACAACGATGTCGCCAACTTCTGGGGGTACCTGGGTAAGCGACAATCCAACCGTTGCTACCATTAGCAGTATGGGAGTAGTAACCGGTGTGTCTGCAGGTTTTGCCAGATTTACCTTTACCGATGCGATATATGGTTGTGCTTCAGCCAAGTCTGCCCCAATTACAGTTAACTTAAGGCCAAGTGTCAGCTTTACTGGACCAAGTGCATTATGTATTGGAGGAACCACCACGGTTACTCCTACCACTGGAGGTGTTTGGGCAAGTAGCGACGAAGCAGTTGCTACCATCAACAATGCAGGATTGGTTACTGCCATATCTTCAGGTTCAGTGAGTTTCACATTCACTCAAAACAGTACATTCTGTCCTTCAAATCCTTTGAATGCAACCATAACATTAAAACCAACTGTTAGCATTACTGGTGATACTACACTTTGTATTGGTTCAACTTCGACGTTATCACCAACAACCGGAGGAACTTGGTCAAGCAGCAACAATGCAGTGGCAACGGTTACACCAGGTGGTGTAGTTACCGCTGTGGCACAAGGTGTCGTGTTTTTCACCTTCATCAACGACGGAGGGTGTTCATCTGATCCGACTGATGGGATTATCGTAAACAATCCGACACCGGTATCTTTACCCGATGTAAATATATGTATTGCAGATACACTTTTGCTGTCACCATCCACAGGTGGTACATGGAGCAGTACAACGCCAGCAACAGCTACCGTTAGCGGATCAACAGTTACAGGTGTTGCTGCTGGAACTACTGAATTTATTTTTACAGACACGATTACCGGTTGTGTTTCTCCGGCAACTGCTCAACTTACCGTAGATCCAAAACCAATTACGGTTTTGTTAGACAACAACACCTGTGTGGGCGTTGCGGTAAATATTACACCAAACGTAGGTGGAACTTGGGCTTCAAGCGACATAGCCATTGCTACGGTAACCAATACCGGAGTCATTACCCCGGTTTCCCCGGGTAATGTTACGTTTACCTTTACAAAAGCTTCCAATGGTTGCGATTCTGATCCAAGTGCTGCCCTGACTGTAGAGGCAGGACCAAGCATCAGCCCTCCAAACGACGATCAACTTTGTCTTGGCGAAATCACCACTCTGACACCTGCGGCAGGCGGAACCTGGGAATCCAGTAACGTAGCCGTTGCGACCATTACCAATGGTGGTGTTGTCACTGCAGTAGGACAAGGTATTGCAACCTTCACATTTACCAGTTCTGCAACCAGTTGTAAATCTCAGGCTTCAGCTCCCGTTACCGTCAATGGCAAACCAACGACATTCATCAGTGGATCTGATGAAATATGTATTGGAGGGTTAACGCAACTCTTTCCTGGAGCCGGAGGTACATGGGCATCAAGCGATGCTGGAGTAGCATCCGTTGACAATGCAGGTGTGGTTACCGGGAATACAGCGGGAACAGCTACCTTTACCTTTACCGATACCAGCACTGGTTGTATAGCAGATGCTACACTTCCGGTTACCGTTAGTGAAGCAGATAGTGTAAGCATTTTGGGAATTGATGTAGTGTGTGTTGGTGGTACCACAACCGTTGGCTCATCATCGGTTGGAACCTGGACTTCAAGCAACACAGCTGTTGCTACAATAGACAACAATGGTCTTGTTACCAGTGTTGCTCCAGGTAAAGTGGTTTTTACTTTTACCAGTTCCACAACAGGTTGCGATGCCGATGCAACTACAGATACCATTACCATTGTAAACTGTACCAATCCAGACTTCAATGCTACCTTTGTTGACGTTTCCGTTGATGGAGATGTAAGCACCAATGATGGTGCTGGGGGTGGCACAGCTTATGGAACTCCAAATATGATATCCAAGCCAACAGGCAGTGTACCTAATATTACCATGAATGCTGACGGAACGTATACCTTCACATCCAACCTGGTTGGGGTTTACAGATATACTGTTCCGGTTTGTGTGCCACCATTGGTTTCCGGATGTCCAACATCTGATCTTACCATCACAGTGGTTGACTATGTTGATCCAGCAAGAAAGCCGGTTGCCAATGTTGACTTTGCAACCACATTTTTGGTTACTCCAGTTGAACTCAATACACTCTCTAACGACAAGTGTGTGGTCATCAACGGTTGTTCATTGGATGAGGCAGGTGTGACCATCACCATAAATCCAAATCATGGAAGTGCATTGGTGGATGGTATGACAGGCAACATCACCTATACGCCTGATCCTGGATTTACAGGTCAGGATACGTTGACTTACCAGGTTTGCGTTTTGGGAGAGGCAGCCAATTGTGCTACTTCAAAACAGATCATTTCTGTAAGCAATAATACGGCTGATAATATAACGGTTGCAGCTGACGACTTTAATACAACGCAGGAAGAAACTGCAGTGAGTGGCAACGTATCGGACAACGATACAGACCCTGAAGGAGATACGCATTCCGTTACGGCACAAAATACAACAGTAGCTGCGGGTACCCTTGTGTTGAATACAGATGGTTCGTATACTTTCACACCGGTGAAAGACTTCTTTGGTCCGGTAGAGTTTATATACAATACATGTGACGATAATGCAGTCCAAGCTTGTGTGGATGCCACTCTACATTTATTGGTTATTCCTGATCTAACCGTGAAAGTAAGGGTATATCTTGAAGGCTCTCTGATGGAAAATCAAGGTGCGACCGCTTCAGATGGAAGACCGCTAATGAGGGATGCATTGAGGGACAATGGATTTAATACAGGTACCAGGTACATTCCCAATATGGATCCATATAAGTTTACGCCAACGAAGTATACTGAAGCGGGACTTCAAATTTCCACTGAATTTGACCATGTGGTTCCAGGTGGAACACCAAACACGGCAAGGTTTGACTCAGTGAAAACACCAACTGCGGTGTTTGCAATAACTGGACAAGAGGCGATTGTTGACTGGGTATTCATTGAATTGAGATCTAAAGCAGATAGTACCGTCATTTCAGGAACCAGGTCTGGTTTGTTGCAAAGAGATGGAGACGTGGTTGATCTAGATGGTTATAGTGGACTTAAATTCCCTGGCATGGCCGTTGACAGTTATTATGTCGTGGTCAGACACAGGAGTCATTTGGGTTCCATGACATTGAATCCACAAACCCCAAGACAGTTGATGACACTTGTCAACTTCACAAAGGCTGATCAATTGGATGTATGGGATTATGGAACCAATTACGATTCAAACTATGACTACTCTGGTTTGGCTATGAATAATGATGTCAAGTTTGGTTACAGGGCCTTATGGGCTGGAACTTTTGACATCAATGGCAAGGTGAAGGCAGACAACCCTGGAGATGACTTGAATACGCTTTTCTTTGACGTATTTGGTTATCCAGATAATACCTCGTTAAACGTCAATTATGACTTTGCATTTGGGTATATGCCGGGTGACTTTAACATGGATGGAAAGTCCAAGTATGACAACCCTAATGACGATAAGAACATGTTGTATGCTCAGCTTTTGTTCTTCCCGTTGAATACAGGATTTTTGTCAAACTTTGACTTCTTTATACAACAGATACCATAATTTTTTGATAAAGTGTATCCCGGACTAGGTCCCCGGGATACACTCTTTTTCTTTTTTTATTTTGTTTAATTAATAAGGTCTATAATATGAAAACTACACTCATAACCATTGCTATGGTTTGTATTATCTTGCTTGAACAGGGGTTCAGTCAGGTGACAGGAGTTAAATACCTGCTAAAATACAATTCCACCTCTTGCAGATTTGATGCCTGTATTGTAATTACAGCGGGATCTGCAACCACTGCGCCTCAAAGGGCTCAGTTCAATTCACAATACTCACTTGTTGTACCTACAGGTTCTTCAGTGAGCATTGCTCAAAATTACAATCCAATTCAAAACAATCAAACCTATGCTGGTGTCAATCCACTTGTATGGGTTATCTCCAGTTCGGTGCTTGCACCGGCTGCGGCTCCGACATTGGATTTTTACAGTGTGACACCTACACTTTCACCAACTTCATTTTACAACAACATTACTGTAAATGACACGGTGCGATTGTTTAGCGTAAACATTACTCCATTTCCGAATTGTGGAGTCGGAATCAGGTCATTTCAAAATGGAGTCGATCCGGGTTCAAGTGCTGCGGGAATGAATGGTGGTGATTTTACCAATGGATTTACCATAGGTGGCACATCACAGGATTATCAGGGAAATCTATCTCCCATCTTACCTACACCGCCCGTCTTGAGTGCATTGACCGAATGTGCAGAAGGAATCAGTATTAATGCTTCAGTTTCGGCTTCTTCCTGCCAGAGTCCATTCACTTTTCAATGGTCAGGCCCTAATGGATATAATGGAACGAGCGAGGATGTAAATATTGTACCAGCAAACTTTGCAACAAACGGTGGTACTTATCAGGTCATTGTTACCGATAAACTTTCATGCAAAGATACCTTGTACATCGATGCATATCCTAAACCGAGTGGTGGAAATGATGTACTGATTTGTGGTCCATCACAAGTTACGCTAACTGGTACAAACCCAACATCAGGAAACTGGTCTGCAAGTGGTGCGAACCCAGCTGGATCTGTCATTGGGTCTACCAATAACGGGGAAGTCAATATTGATTTTTCATCAGCAGCAGATGGAATTCATACCTACTACTACACTGCGGGTACTTGTTCGGATACAGTAGCCATAACAAAATCATTTGCAGATGCAGGACCTGATCCAGCACCTGTTGAGTGTTTTGCCTCCGGCTTTGCAGGCATGAGTGCAGTTGGTGTGGGTTCCTGGTCGCTGGCACAAGGCAGTGCTGGCACGGCCTTTATTGAGACAGCAAACAGTCCTACAACCAATGTAAGTCAATTTAGCGTTGCCGGCAACTATTTTATGGTGTGGTCATCAACAGGCTGTTCAGATACAGTACTGGTCACCGTAGGCAGTAATTGCAGCGGTTGTCCGATAAACAATAATTTAATTACACCTCCTTCTATAACCTCTTATTGTGGAAGTAGCGGACCCGTGACCATACTTGGAAATACAGCGAACCCTTCACCAGGTTTTTATCATTGGGAGTACAGCATAAACAATGGTGTATTTTCTGATGCACCTGGAGTTTTTAATACAGAAGATTATACCAGTCCAAGTTTTGGTGCCGGTAATCACACATTCCGTAGAATTTATACAAAAACAGAAGCACCAGCTTGTAGTGATACGAGTGTTTCTGTAAGTTTTATGGTAACAGAAAATCCAAATGCTCCTTCAGGACTATCTGCCAATCCTAATCCAAGTTGTCTTGGTAATATAGTTGGATTGAGTGTAAACAACGAGACTGGTACGTTTAATTGGACTGCTTCATCACCAGAGGCAGGTCTGACTTCTAGCACCACAAACTCTACTACCATGATGCCAGTTAGTGCGGGTCTATATACCATAAGTGTTACACGCACGGACCTTGGATGTACGTCAGCTCCTTCAACGGTCAATGTGAATGTAATTGATACACCCCCTACTCCTGGTGATGTTTCATATGCAGACCCCACATCCTGTGGTGGAAATCAGGGTTCAATCACCATTGGAGGTTTAGCTGCCACCACTACTTATACGGTAAATTATTTCAAGAATGGTATACCCGTTTCAGTAAACTTAACCTCAAATGGAAGTGGTGACCTTACCATTATCAATTTGGAATCAGGAAACTATACGAATATATCGCTGGCATCAGGAATATGTATTTCAGGTGAGTATTCAGGACCTGTCACCCTTATTGATCCAAATGCACCAGCTGCTCCACAGGGCATTTCGGCCACAGAAGTTGCCATTTGTGCCAATACAACCACAACGGTTTCTGTGACCAATACCCCCAATGCAGTATATACATGGGCTAGTTCAAACCCTGCAGTCTTGGCATTACAAAGTCCAAGTAATTCGAATAGTGCGACGTTCATTGGTTTAATGGATGGCAATGTTGTGGTAAGTGTAACACAATCGGTAGGTGTATGTACTTCACCTCCTGCTACAATAGACATTGTCGTATTTCCTGCATCACCAACTCCTTCAACCTTAGTTGGGAATAATCCTACCATATGCGAAGGAAGTGATGGATCAATTAGCATTTCCGGTCTGCCTGCAAATACCACATACTCTTTATATTATCAAAGAAATGGCTGGGATATGTTGGCCAACATCACTTCAAATGGGGCTGGTGTGGCAATTTTGAATAGCTTAATAGCAGCAGAATATACAAATTTTGAATTGACCAATGCATTCAATTGCGTATCCGATGCATTTGCCGGACCGGTGACCCTGGTGGACCCAAGTGCAGTTGCTCCTATTGGCCTTGCTGCAAACCCTAATCCTGCATGCACAGGTTCAACTGTTAACCTCAGTCTGCAATTTGTCCCAGGGGCAGCCTATAGCTGGTCTGCCTCTGCACCTGAAGCGGGATTGGGTAGCAGTATGTCCAATTCTGTTACAATGATACCAGATCAAGAAGGAGTTTATACCATTAGCGTAATTCAGACCGTTGCAGGCTGTGTCTCACCACCTGCCGAAATAACGGTGTATGTTAGAAATGACTGTTACCATCCTGATTTTGGAGTTACCTATAAGGATATCGAACTTACAGGTGATTTAACAACCAACGATGGAACATTAGGTTCGGATTATCAAAGTGCAATACCAAATCCATTAAACCCAAGTGCGTGTTTACCAACTATTTTCTCAAATGGCAACTATACATTTATTTGCAGTATGGTGGGTGAGTATAATTTCTTAGTTCCTGTTTGCCAGGGAGATAATTGTGTGAATGTACCTTTGAGCATTACGGTACTTGAAGAAGAGAGTGTTAACAATCCACCAATTGCGCATCATGATTATGTTACCACTATACAAAACACAGCAGTAAAAATAGCCATACTTGCCAATGATAAATGTCAAAGTGTGCCAAACTGTACATTGGACGCACCTACAGTAATTACTCCTCCTGCATTTGGAACCTATAATGGCAATACCGGAATGTATACGCCAGCAAATGGTTTTATTGGAAGGGACTCCTTTAAATACAGGGTTTGTCAGACACCTGCAATACCGTTTGGAAATTGTGATGAAGAGTGGGTTTACATTAAAATCTTCCCTTCGGTAGCTACCAACTTCACCAATGCCATGGATGACTATGCTCAAACCACACTTAACACTGCTTTAAGTGCGAATGCTGTCAAAGGAGTGAAAGCGAATGACACTGATTTGGAAGGAAATCTGACAACGGTGACGCCACAGTCTATAAATGTTCCAGGAAAAGGTAGTCTTACCTTACAGTTAGATGGCAGTTACTCATTCAGTCCGGAACCCAACTTTATTGGTCCAGTAGATTTCCCATACGAAATTTGTGACGATGGAAACCCAATGGCTTGCAGCAATGCGACACTACATATTCTTGTGGAGTCGAGTCTGCCGACTGGTAGCATAGGAGACTATGTTTGGTACGATCAAAATGGAAACGGTGTTCAAAATCCTGGAGAACCTGGTATTGCGAATGTGCAGGTGAGCCTGTTTAACGAAGCAGGTACCTTGATGGCAGTAACCACATCCGGACCTAATGGTGCATATCGGTTTGATAACGTCATTCCAGGCAATTATTACCTAAAATTTGATAAGCCATCAGGATATGAGGTTACGACGGCATTTAATGGAGATCCCCTTACTGATAGTGATTTGTCTAGTTATTTTGGATTAGGTACTACCGGCCTCTTTACTTTAAATGCGGGGGAATTTAACCTTTCTATAGATGCTGGATTTTATATTTGCTCAAGAATTGGAAATGCAGTTTGGTATGATGCCAACAAAAACGATAAATGGGAAACCACAGAAAATGGAATCAACGGCTTACAGGTCAATTTATGGCGTAATGTTAATGGTTCTTGGATCTTATGGGACACACAAATAACAGGCCACAAACCCAATACACCATCTGATGATGGATGGTATGAATTCTGTGCTCCTCCGGGAACATATTATGTTCAGGTGATTTTGCCACCAAATAACAAGCTGGTTGCTGTCAAACCATTTATAGGCGGAAACCCATTTAGGGATAGTGATATTACCAATTCGAATGGTCCGGTTACCACGAATTCATTTACTCTGGCTGCCGGGCAGAATAAATTAGATTTAGGGGCAGGATTTTATCCAATGGCGATTGCCGGAAATTTGGTTTGGCTTGATTCAAATATGAATGGTATTCAGGATTCAGGTGAACCAAAGTTAAGCGGAGTATTGGTACAAGCATATGAGGCAGGTACCAATATGATGTATGGTTCTGCAGTAACCGACGCTCAGGGTATTTATACTATAGAGTATCTACCCAAAGCAGAAATGTATTATAAGTTTACACCTCCGGCTGGTTTGAATGCCACCTATCCTAACATGGGTTCTGATGTAATAAACAGCGATGTTGACCATAGCAATGGTTTAAATACCACAAGGGTATTTAACATGTCCCCAGGGGTATTCAATGAAAACATTGACCTTGGTTTGGCCGCTGGAGCATTGCCAGTTACCTGGGTAAAAGTAGAAGCTCAAAAACTAAATGACGGCCACCTTATTTCCTGGCAAACTTCCAATGAAGTTAATCTGGCTTATTATGAGGTTCAGGCTTATTTACCAAATGAAAAGACATTTATTACCATTTCTGACAAAGTAATACCCAAACCTGGAACAGAATCTGTGAAGGAATACCAGTTCCTTAACGAGAATGTTGAGCGTATTGGATGGCACCATTATAGGATTAGACAGGTTGATTTTGACGGAAGCGAATCCTATAGTGCCAGGGTTTATGTTTTGAATGAGACAGAAACTAGATTGAGTATATATCCAAATCCAGCCATTAACAGGGTAGAATTGGGTATTGATCTTGAAAACGAAGCGGAAATTGAAATATTTGTCTATAATATTAAGGGGGAAATAATTTCAAAATTGTCATATAATAGACATTTCGAGAGAGGAAGCCACGCCATAACATTTGAAGTTGGAGACCTTCCAGCCGGAATTTACACTTTCAATACTTTGATTAATGGAAATTTGACCAGTAAAATGGTAGTGAAAGAATAATAGACCTTGTATATAATTGCTCAGTCGCGAAAGACCCCTGTCTCAGTGACTGAGCAATCAAATATAGAAACCGATTTTTTTAAAAGACTGAGAATCCAATGATTAGGAACCTAACCTTAAAAGCAGTATGCTTTATTACTATGTATCTTGCAAGTTTCGCTATGCAAGGTCAAGGCGTTACAGGTGTCAAGTACCAAATGCGATTTGACACAAGTACTTGTCTGTTTGATTGTTATGTCATTATCACACAGGGATCTGCTACCACCATTGCCCAAAGGGTACAGTCCAATGCACAATATTCCATTTTAGTTCCGACGGGTAGTCTCATTGAGGTTGATTCGTCATATATGCCTTTGCAAAACAACCAGACATATACAGGGACAATGGCAATGACCTGGTCTTTGACAAATCAGTTGATTGCCCCATGTGCACAGCCCCAACATGATTTTTATTCCATCATTCCTGTTTTGGCTCCAGCCAGTTTTTACAACAATATTTCAACCGGTGATACCATCAGGCTTTTTAGCCTTCGTGTTTCACCCATACCCAATTGCGCAGAAGATATAAGAATTTTTGAAAATGGAGTAGACCCAAATTCGAGTGCACCTTGTATGCAGGGTGCTGATTTTTCATGTGGCTTTACCATTGGTGGAGCATCTCAGGATTATACAGGAAATCTTCCACGTGTAAAACCACCGCTACCAAAAGCCACTGCAACTGTTTCTTGTGGAACTGGCATACACATTGACCTGACAGCAAATACTACCGATTGCCAAAAGCCACTAACCTATCAATGGGCGGGCCCAAATACGAGCACAACGAATGAAGATATCAACATAGCCGGATCAAACCCTGCCAACAATGGCTTTTATAATCTTACCATAACGGACGCTTATGGATGTTCTGAAGTCTTTCAATATTATGGAGAAAGCAAACCAAGTGCCGGAATCGATAAATTTTCGTGTGCCGGAGGCAGCATTATATTGAATGGCACCACACCAAATACAGGTACCTGGAGTCAGGATACAAACAATGGTTTTGGAGCCAGTATAACCTCCACATCCGGAGGAAATGCCACAGTAAATTTTAATCCAGCTGCAACAGGTGATTATTATTTCATATATAATGCAACAGCCTGCGCCGACACCATGAAGGTTACTGTGGAAAATCAGGATGCCGGATTTCCGCCGGATTTCCAGGACTGTTTCAATACAGCAGTTGTCACCATGGCTGCTAACGGCTCCGGTATCTGGTCATTAGATCCTTCCAGTGCGGGCAATGCCATTATTTCTCCCATAAATAGTCCAAACGCTACGGTTTCGGGATTTGACAATCCGGGTAACTACATTTTGGTCTGGACAAATGGCGCTTGTTCAGATGATGTGGTTATTTCAGTTGGAAACAATTGCAGTTGCCCCATTCAAGACAATATTATCAGTGACCCGGTAAGTATATCATTTTGTGGAGAAATAAGTGATATTTTCTTAACAGGAACTACCCCAACACCTGGTGGTGGCATTTATGTTTGGGAACACAGCGACGATGGCTTTAATTATTTTCCGGCTTCTGGGAATTATAATAACAAAGATTATACAACCGGCTTACTTACCGAAGGTGAGCATTATTTCCGAAGGAAATATTCAACAACCTCGGGTATTATTTGTGAAGACATTTCGAATTTTATAGTAATCACAATAACTGAAAGACCGGTTCCTCCTGTAATATCAAGCAACAGTCCAATTTGTGAAGGCCAAACTATTGAAATTACTTCTCAGTTTATTGGGGGTGCTTTATATCAGTGGACCGGGCCATTTGAGGGATCTACAGAGCAGAATGTTTATATATTTGATGCAAAGCCCAGCAATTCCGGAACGTATTCATTAATTGTAGAAATCAACGGATGTCAAAGCTTTCCGACAACCACGGATGTGGTTGTATTGGAAAAACCTGCCACCCCTATCATTAATTCCAATGCACCACTGTGCACTGGTGACACACTCCAACTTTCGACACCTTTTGTAGCCGGAGCAACATACTTGTGGACTGGCCCTGGGTTTCCAGGCAATTCAACAGACAGAACTCCGGAAATCATCAACATGACTTCCGGCGAATCTGGAAATTATCAACTTTCTATAGAATTGGGGGGGTGCAAGAGTGACGATTCTTTTGTTTTTGTTGATGTAAAAAACAATCCTACTACGCCGCAATTCATTTCCAATTCTCCAATCTGTGAAGGAGACACGTTGGAATTTCTGGCACAGGAAATAAGTGGTGGTATTTATACCTGGACTGGCCCCGGAGTATTATCTCCAATTCATAATCCGGTAATTAGTTCTGCTTCATTGGCCAATACCGGAAAATATACCTTAAAGATATCCTTAGATGGTTGCGAAAGTAGTGAAGATTCATTGAATGTGATCATCAAGGCAAAGCCACAAACACCGGTTATTTCAACCAATGCGCCTATTTGTGAAGGAGATACCCTGAAATTCACTTCCAATTTTATCGCTGCATCAACCTATAGTTGGACAACAACGGCAGACAGTATTATGGTAAGCACCGAACAAAACCCTTTCAGACCCTCTGCTACGACAAGGATGAGTGGGGATTATTCGCTCCGGATAAGCAGCAGTGAGGGATGCATCAGCAGCCCGGCAACAGTCTCAGCCCAGGTAAAACCGATTCCGGCGACCCCATCAGTTACAAATAATGGTCCATTGTGTGAAGGCAGTCTGCTTCAGTTTACAGCTATAGCTGACACGTTATCTGTTTTTGCATGGAGTGGTCCGGATACCTTAAATTCCATATTCAACCCCAGTTTGTCAAACGTAGTCTTGGCTCAAGCCGGTATTTATACTTTAAAAGTTACGGTAAACGGATGTGAGAGTGCAGAGCAAGCAACAACGGTGGTCATTAAACCAAAACCTGTTGCGCCTGATGCTTCTTATAATGAACCCATTTGTGCAGGAGCAAATTTATTATTAAGTGCAGATTCCGTGCTGAATGCAACCTATCTTTGGACAGGACCAGGTGGATTTACGAGCAATGTACAACATCCGATCATTAATAATGCTACAGTTTCTGCTTCGGGAATTTATAAATACAAAATTACGGTTAACGGCTGTGACAGTGACCTTGATTCTATATCTGTAACGGTAAAGGCAAAACCAGCCGCACCAACCATTGTATCAAATACCCCATTGTGCGAAGGAAGTGAACTTCAGATTACTACTCCCTTGGTGGCAGGTGCATCCTACAGTTGGACAGGACCTGTTGTTACAAGTACTAATCAAAATGTAACCATAACAAATGTAGCCCTATCAGATAGCGGCACCTATAAATTGAAAGTAATTGTGGACGGTTGTGAAAGCAACGAAGTGTCTACCCAAATTGTAGTAAATGCCAACCCAACTTTGCCTTTATTAGCTTCAAATGCACCTGTTTGCGAAGGCGATACCATAAAACTGAGTACTACCTCTATTGGGGTAACTTATACATGGAGTGGTCCGGATCTCTTTTCCAGCAGCGTGCAGCAGCCAGTAATTTTGAATGCTTCTGCGCTTAAGGCAGGGAATTATGTACTCTTTGTTACTTCAAAGGGATGTAATAGTATGCCAGCAACAATACCGGTTGTGGTAAAACCTAATCCTGCACTGCCCATCATTTCCAGTAATTCACCGGTTTGCGAAGAAGATACGCTCCGTTTGTTTGCCAATGATGTGGTAGGGGCAACCTATATGTGGCTCGGACCTGATAATTTCTCCAGTTTTTTAGGAAACCCAATAAGACTTTTGTCAACGACCACATGGAGCGGCAACTATACATTGAAACTCATTGTAGATGGTTGTGAAAGTCTGGTTGCATCGACTCCTGTAGTCATCCATGCCAAACCTGGTTTGCCAATTGGATCAGTAACCAGCCCGCTTTGCGAGGGGGATGACCTGATGCTGTCCACCAATGTGGTAACAGGAGCTACCTACACCTGGACGTATCCAAGTGGCAATATGGTAAGCGGGAAGGATCAAATAATAAATAATGTCAGCCAATCTGATGCCGGAACCTATGAAGTTAAAGCAACAGTCAATGGTTGTGAGAGTGACCCAAAGGTATTTAATGTGGTTGTGAAAGCAAAGCCAACTACTCCCGTAGCATCCGCCAACAGCCCATTATGTGAAGAAGAAACCATACAGTTGAGTGCGGGCGCAGTAACCAATGCGAGTTACAACTGGTATAATCCGGGCAATATATTGATCAGCAGCAATCAGACCTATGACATCGCCAATGCGACACCGGCCATGAGTGGAAATTACACCGTAAAAGTAGTGGTAAATGGCTGTGAAAGCGAATTGGGAAGTGTAAATGTATTGGTGAATGGCAAGCCGGCAACCCCGGTAGCTACTGCAACAACACCATTGTGTGAAGGAGAAAATCTGATGTTATCAACCGCAGCAGTGGCCAATGCAACCTATGAGTGGAAAGACCAGAGTGGTGTGACCATTGGCAACACCCAAAACGTAACCCTGACAGGTGTATTGCCCACTGCGAGTGGAAAATATACCCTGGTGGTGACGGTATCCGGATGTGCAAGTGAAGCAGGAGAAACAAATGTATTGGTGAATGGGAAGCCGACAACACCCGTGATCAATACCAACAGTCCATTGTGTGAAGGTGAAGAAATACAGCTAACCACAGATTTTGTGGTGAATGGCAACTATGAGTGGACGGATGGAAATGGTCTGGTAGTGGGCAATTTGCAAAATCTGATTTTAACAGATGCAGATGCGTCTATGACAGGAAGTTACCATTTGAAAGTAGAGGTAAATGGATGTGAAGGCGAAATAGCTACAGGAAATGTATTGGTATATGGCAAACCAGCCACACCCATACCCACAGTAAGTAGTCCGGTATGTGAAGGCGAGACGATATATTTCAGTACATCGGTAATATCCAATGCGAGTTATCAGTGGTACGATCCTACGGGCAGCCTGATAAGCAGCAGTCGCGAATTTGAAATAATCGGAGCCATACCGGGGATGAGTGGGGATTACAGTTTAAAACTGACGGTCAATGGTTGTGATAGCGACCTGTCGACAACGACGGTGCTCGTGAATGGAAAGCCTGCATTGCCGGAAATACTGGGCACATTGGTGTTGTGTGAAGGCGAAGACCTTACATTGACAACGAATATTGTATCCGGGGCTAGTTATGAATGGAAAAATCAGGTAGGCCAGGTTGTAGGCACTACATCTGCATTGGACATCGGTAATATTCAGTTGAACCAGGCGGGTAATTATAGTGTGCAACATACCATCAATGGATGTCCGAGCGAGCTCACAAATGTAAATGTTGTGGTAAATGCACTACCTGCAAAACCCGTAGCATCCGCCAACAGTCCATTATGTGAAGAAGAAACCATACAGTTGAGTGCGGGCGCAGTAACCAATGCGAGTTACAACTGGTATAATCCGGGCAATATATTGATCAGCAGCAATCAGACCTATGACATCGCCAATGCGACACCGGCCATGAGTGGAAATTACACCGTAAAAGTAGTGGTAAATGGCTGTGAAAGCGAATTGGGAAGTGTAAATGTATTGGTGAATGGCAAGCCTGCACCCCCTGTAGCTACTGCGACGACACCATTGTGTGAAGGAGAAAATCTGATGCTATCAACCGCAGCAGTGGCCAATGCAACCTATGAGTGGAAAGACCAGAGTGGTGTGACCATTGGCAACACCCAAAACGTAACCCTGACAGGTGTAGTGCCCACTGCGAGTGGAAAATATACCCTGGTGGTGACGGTATCCGGATGTGCAAGTGAAGCAGGAGAAACAAATGTATTGGTGAATGGGAAGCCGTCAACACCCGTGATCAATACCAACAGTCCATTGTGTGAGGGTGAAGAAATACAGCTAACCACAGATTTTGTGGTGAATGGCAACTATGAGTGGACGGATGGAAATGGTCTGGTAGTGGGCAATTTGCAAAATCTGATTTTAACAGATGCAGATGCGTCTATGACAGGAAGTTACCATTTGAAAGTAGAGGTAAATGGATGTGAAGGCGAAATAGCTACAGGAAATGGAGTTGGTATATGGCAAACCAGCCACACCCATACCCACAGTAAGTAGTCCGGTATGTGAAGGCGAGACGATATATTTCAGTACATCGGTAATATCAAATGCGAGTTATCAGTGGTACGATCCTACGGGCAGCCTGATAAGCAGCAGTCGCGAATTTGAAATAATCGGAGCCATACCGGGGATGAGTGGGGATTACAGTTTAAAACTGGCGGTCAATGGTTGTGATAGCGACCTGTCGACAACGACGGTGCTCGTGAATGGAAAGCCTGCATTGCCGGAAATACTGGGCACATTGGTGTTGTGTGAAGGCGAAGACCTTACATTGACAACGAATATTGTATCCGGGGCTAGTTATGAATGGAAAAATCAGGTAGGCCAGGTTGTAGGCACTACATCTGCATTGGACATCGGTAATATTCAGTTGAACCAGGCGGGTAATTATAGTGTGCAACATACCATCAATGGATGTCCGAGCGAGCTCACAAATGTAAATGTTGTGGTAAATGCACTACCTGCAAAACCCGTAGCATCCGCCAACAGTCCATTATGTGAAGAAGAAACCATTACACTTCATGTTTCTGAAGTAAGTGGAGTCACTTATACCTGGTATAGGCCGGATGGAAGTGTTTTGGGAAATGGGAATGACATTCAAATAACGGATGCCAATGTGGGAATGAGTGGCGTCTATTTAGTAAAAGGTGAAATTTTTGGTTGTAATGGTGAACTTGGCGATGTCAATGTCATTGTGAATGCCAAACCTGTTTTACCTTTAATCAACTCTAATACTCCTTTGTGCGAAGGTGAAACCCTGATATTGCAAACCAATACCATTTCAGGTGCAACATATACTTGGAAAAACCAAGCAGGTCTGGAAGTGGGAAATAGTGAAGTAGTAAATTTGATAAACGCAAGCCCTGCTCAAAGCGGAGATTATTCACTATGGATTTCCATCAATGGTTGTATCAGTGAAGAGTCAAAAGTTTCCATCTTAATAAAAGCCAAACCTGCTGCACCTGCAGCATCGGTTACATCTCCTGTTTGTGAAGGTGATATCATCTTATTTACGTCTAATACCATTGCAAATGCTGATTATACCTGGTTGGGCTTAAGTGGTGAAAATATATCTTCAGCCGAAGATTTCAGTTTGCCCAATGCAGCACTTTTCATGAGTGGAAAATATGAATTGTTTGTTACCGTAAATGGTTGTATTAGTCCATCGACTCCAGTTCAATTGACTGTAAATCCATTACCGGATGTACCGGTATTGAATTCCAACAGTCCTATTTGTGAAGGTGAAACTCTTGAATTGATGAGTAATGCCATTCCAAACGTAACATACCTTTGGAACAATGATACAAGCGACGTTGGCACAGGTCAGAATATATTGATATCAAATGCTACAACTTCTATGAGTGGAAATTATAGCTTACAAGTCTTTCTGGGTGGATGTGCAGGAAACCCTGTTTCCATACCGGTGATCGTAAGGCCACTTCCTTCAATACCAGACATCAATGTAAACAGTCCGGTATGTGAAGGTGAAAATATTATTTTTGGCACCACGGCCATTTCAGATAGTTACCAGTGGTCGGGACCAAATACTTTTGCGGATGCAACCAATGCACCTCAGATTTTATCCGCATCACCGTTAAACAGCGGAAAATATAGTTTGGTAGTGACCACGGAGGGTTGTACCAGTTTGCCAGCGTTTTCCGATGTATTGGTGTATGGAAAGCCTGTAAAACCGGCAATCACAAGCAATAGTCCACTTTGTTCAGGTGACAATCTATCATTGGGAACAGATTGGGTACAAGGTGGTACCTATATGTGGACAGGCCCACTCGGATTTTCAAGCTTCGACAAGGATCCCAACATTGACAATGTACAAGTTGACCATGGTGGATTGTATGAATTAAAAGTAGTAGTAAATGGCTGTGAAAGTGAGGTGGCATCCACTTCTGTAAATGTAAAACAAAGCCCGGCAAAACCATTGGCGCATTCCAACAGTCCTGTATGTACGGGTCTGGAGGTAGCTCTCAGTACCGACTTTGTTCAGGGTGCCATCTATTTTTGGCAAGGACCACTTTCCTATTCATCTATACTACAAAATCCGGTTATAACGAGTGCCCAGGCAAATCAATCAGGCATTTATACCCTAAAAGTTACGGTGGATGGTTGTGAAAGTGAGGTTACAAGCCTCGATGTAAGGGTGGAGGATTGCGATTGTCCAATTGACAATAACAATCTGATTATTCCTTCACTGTCAAGTTTCTGCGGAGCAAGTGGTAATTTAACTATTTCAGGAGAAATAGCTTCTCCTGCTGGAGGAAATTATCGTTGGGAGCTTAGCACAGATGGCAACATATATGTCCCTGCGCCTGGAGTAAATGATGAAAAGGATTATATCATTGGCAACCTGGATGTAGCAGGTAATTATTATTTTAAAAGAATTTATTTTACAACTACCGGAATCATTTGTGAAGAGCAGAGTAATGTAGTTGTAATCGAAATAAAGAATAAACCCGCCCCTGTTTTTGCCTCAAATAATGGTCCCATTTGCGAAGGTTCAGATCTTCAACTTAGCGGAACTCTTGTAGCCGGGGCACAGTATGCATGGAATGGTCCTGATGGATTTGCATCTATCATTCAGAATCCCATTATTTATGGGGTTACTGCCGCAAAGACCGGGATTTATATGGTACAGGTTACCGTCAATGGCTGCGTAAGCGATCAGTCTTCCACGTCAGTTGTTGTTAAAACAAAACCTGGACAACCTATATTGTCCTCAAATTCCCCTGTATGTGAAGGACAGGATATTATCCTGAATGCACAACCGGTAGCCGGTGCAATTTATCATTGGTCTGGTCCAAATACATTTAACTCAAATCTGGCCGATCCTGTTATTTTAACTGCGGGTATAAGCCATCAGGGACAGTACATCTTAGCGATTGAAGTGGATGGATGTATTGGTGAGTCTTCATCGATCAATATTGCTGTTACCAAAAAAGCTTCAGCACCAATTATTGCAGGCAATAGTCCTTTATGCCAGGGTGAAGATTTAAGTATAAGTACCCCTTCGATTCCAAATACCACTTATAAGTGGACAGGCCCGGCTTCATTTATTGACAACAATTCGTCATTTATTATTGGCAATGTGACTTCGATACATGCGGGATCATATAACCTTATAGCCACATTCAATGGTTGCGAAAGCGAAGTCAGTCAATATATGGTGGTGGTAAAAGATAAGCCAGAAGTTCCTCTAATTTCTGGTAACAGCCCGGTATGTATTGGAGATGATATTCAACTAAATGGAGATGATATTTTAAATGCAAGCTATGACTGGACAGGCCCTGCAAGCTTCACTTCCAACTCACAAGATCCGGTAATTCAAAATGCAGACCTTATCAATGCAGGAAAATATATTCTGGTTGTGGAGGTAGATGGTTGCGAAAGTGAACCAGCTCAAATTGACATTATTGTGGAAGACTGTGCATGTCCCATTACCGGAAACGACATTGATTTACCTTCTATAGATAATTTCTGTGTTGAAAGTGAAGAGATTACTATTACCGGCCAAGCAGCATTACCGGCAGGTGGAATTTATTTGTGGGAATATAGTACCGATGGAGGAATTTATGCACCTGCACCAGGCATCAACGATGGTCAGCATTATACCACTCCGAAGTTTAACTCGGGAACTCACTATTTAAGAAGAAAATATGTTACTACCTCAGGAATCATATGTGAGGAGCAAAGCAATCAGGTATTGATCACAGTGAAAGAAATCCCGGTTGTTGGAAATGTTTCCAGCAATAGTCCTATATGCGAAGGAAGTGACTTAAAATTATTCACTGATTTAATTTCAGGTGCAAGTTATGAGTGGCGAAATGAATTGGGTCAAATAATTAGCACTTCGCAAAACCCTGTGATCAACGGTGCTACGACTGCCAATAAGGGAACATACCAATTGGTGATATCCTCAAATGGTTGTCAAAGTGTGCCATCATCTATCTTAGTTGATGTAGTTCAAAAGCCTGTAGTGATTTCAGCCGGCAGCAATAGTCCAGTATGCGAAGGAGATGAGCTTCAACTGAGCACCGATGAAATACCTGGAGCTGCCTACAATTGGACAGGCCCGCTTTCTTTTATTTCAACAATACAGGAGCCCAAAATCTCTGATGCAATTGCTGGCAATGACGGGAACTATCAACTTGTGGTATCCTTGAATGGCTGTGACAGCGATCCATTTACAATAATTGCAAAGATTCTTTCAAAACCCGCTTTACCTCAAATATCAAGTGTCAGCCCTGTATGCGAGGGAGATCTTATTGATCTATTTACAGCCTTTGTACCTAATGCCATTTATGAATGGACGGGCCCTTCGCTGTTTACTTCAGATTTGCAAAATCCACAGCTCATAAATGCGACGCAAGCCATGAACGGTACTTATACGCTTCGTATAATTGTGGATGGTTGTGAAAGTGATGTGGCACAATACACAGTTAAGGTTGAAAATTGTAATTGCCTGATTGATAAAAACGAACTTCCTCTACCGGCAAATGTCAAGTATTGTGGTACAACAGGTAGTATATTAATTAATGGTGAGGACGCAACACCTTCCGGAGGAACTTATCGCTGGGAATATAGTGCAGACGGAGTTTTGTTTCTACCCGTATCTGGATCAAATGGAAATAAAGATTATACTACAGGGTTGTTGTCTCCGGGAATTCATTATTTCCGCAGAAATTATACAACCACCAGTGGTGTGATTTGTGAAGAATTGAGCAATGTCATAGAAATAAAGATATACGAGAAACCAGGCTCACCCATTATTGATAATAATGGACCTGTATGCCCTGGCGAAGATGTAACCTTAACCACTGATTTCATCGATGATGCTTCCTATGTTTGGAATGGTCCGGCAGGATTTGGTTCAAGCATTCAAAATCCAACCATAACCAATTTTTCATCAGGTGCGGCTGGCCAATACACATTAAAAGTAATTAAGGATGGCTGTGAATCCGATGTTGCAATTACCACGGTTGGTATAAAAACAGTGCCAGTTGCGACCAATCTACGCTCAAACGGCCCTGTTTGTTTTGGGGATGATATACAGTTAAGTGTCGATCAAATCTCAGGGGCAACCTATCTGTGGACGGGTCCGGATAACTTTACATCTACTGATCGCAATCCTGTGATTGCCAATGTCGGTGCAACTCATGCTGGTAGTTATTTTCTCCAGGTGACCTTGGACGGTTGTGACGGAGTTCCGGTAAGTATAAATGTAGCAACCGAAAACTGTGCCTGCAATATTGCAGGTAATTCACTGTTATCACCCTCTCAAACCGACTTCTGCGAGAAGGCCGAGAATATAGTATTTGATGGAGATCCGGCTACTCCGGCAGGTGGAATTTACCAATGGATTTATCGTTTGGACGGAGGCAGTTTTACCTTTGCATCAGGTATTTCCGATAGGGAAGACTATCAGGCATTATCATTGGGAGTGGGTCAACATGGATTCAGAAGAATTTACACTACGACGGTGGCGCCTATTTGTATAGATACCACGGAAGAAATAGAAATAAATGTACTTCCAAATGACATCAATGTGGCCATCGATGTTTCCGGCACTTTGTGTGAAGGACAGGATGTCTACCTTACCGCATCTGTCATACCTGGAGCATCTTATCAATGGACTGGTCCAAATGGCTTTATTTCCAACCAGCAAAACCCGGTGATTACCCAGGCTGATGTCAATGCAAGTGGTACTTATACCCTCACAGTTATGGTTCCGGGGTGTACAGCCAAGCAAGCAAGTCAACAAATAGAAATCAAATCACTACCTGCAACTCCGCAGCTCGACCCCGATATTTCGGCGTGTGAAGGACAAAACGTATCTGTAACTCCTTCATTGGTAGCCAATGCAACTTATGTATGGTCTGGACCAGATGGTTTCATATCCAATCAGCGTGAATTGGTCATCAACAATGTTATATTGGGCAATAGTGGAAATTATGCATTGGTTGTTTCGGTAAATGGTTGTGCAAGCAGTGCCGCCAATACCCTTATAACCATCAATGAAATACCCGATTTACCTAAGTTAAATAGCAATTCTCCGGCATGTGAAGGAAGCGAAATCATCCTATCCACCCTCACCAATCCAGGCGATAACCTGGCCTGGAAAGGGCCAAATGGGTTTACCTCAGATAAAGGTACCATAAGTATTAAATCTATCAACAGCAGCCATGCAGGCTGGTATGAGGCTGTTTTGACCAGAAATGGGTGTAGCAGTCCACCGGCTTTGATAGAGGTCGAGGTTGTTGCCAAACCGCAAGCTCCAGATATTCAATCAAATGGTCCAGTATGTTTGGATAAAGAACTTATACTTCAAACTTCATCAGTTCAGGGAGCTACGTATGCATGGTCAGGTCCATTGGGCTTTCAATCAAACCAGCAGAATCCGGTATTGAACAATATGACGGACCAAATGGCCGGCGTTTATTCAGTTATGGTTATTGTAAATGGTTGTGTAAGTGATGTTACTTCTATGGCAGTGGGCACCAAGGATTGTTCCTGTCAGATATCAGACAACCTCATAAACAGCAATGATCCTGTCGTATTTTGTGACGAAAGCCCAGAGGTTGCCATCAATGGAAGTCAGCCTTCGCCGGCAGGTGGAACCTTTGCATGGCAGTATGGTAAATCTGACATAGATTTCGACAATGTATCTGGTGGATCAAACGACAAAGATTTCTCAGCAGGTAAATTAGGCGTTGGTAAACACTATTTCAGAAGAATATATTCAATAAATAATGGTAATATCTGTCAAGACACCAGCAATGTTTGGATAATCAATGTGGTGTCCAATCATCTCGACAGCATCGACATCACCCTTGATCCTGATCCGGCGTGTATTGGTGACACCATTATGGTCATCATTGAAAATGAAATGGATGGAGTGGCATATAGTTGGTCGGTTTTAGAAAATGGTATGACTATAATAAATTCAAATGGAAGGGCAGCTTTGTTCACCCCACAAAGCGCCGGGGTGTACGATATACAGGTGAGACAGCGCATAGAGGGTTGTGAGGAATCTTTGCCGGCGACAGTGAAACTGACTGTACTGGAAAGGCCTTTCGTCTTTTTGGGAAATGATACTACTTATTGTAATAAAGATGGCCTTATAACACTCGAAGTTGGCTCGTTTGATGAATTTCTATGGAGCGACGGTAGCACTGAATCTTCCATCGTAGTGAGCGACAAAGGAAGTTACAGTGTAACAGTTACAGATGAATTTGGTTGCAGGAACAGCGATGAGATTTCCATAAAAACATTCTGTTGTAAAATTACCTATCCAAACATCATTATAGCTGACTATGGATCGGTAAACAGCCAATTTAAGCTCGTTGATGATGGTTGTGTAATTTCATCTAAACTTAGGGTTTACGACAGGTGGGGCAATAAAATGTACGATTCGGATAATGGCCTTGAACCCTGGGAAGGGAAATTTAATGGTGAATATGTTGAGCAGGGAGTTTATACTTTTATTTTCAACTATACGGCATTGGATGAAGATGAACAAGAATTTAAAGAAAAAATTTCCGGTGATATTACTGTTATAAGGAAGTAAATAGGGGAAAACTCCTTTTAAACTGTCTTATGGTTTACAAGCCATTCTTTTTGTGAAGAATCTAATAGTTGAAATGTAAGTGTAGGGACTGAATTTGATTTGAAAGTTAGAATATAGAATGTTTAAATAATATTAACATGGCATTTTTGACTTTTGAGGGCAAAAGGTTATTTTAAAACCACAACCAGACTTTCAGGCAGTAAGGGTTATGAAACGTTATACCATTTAATTTTTACCCTTTTGATCAAAATTTAAATTTTTTTTGATACACCGACTGGGTTAATTAAACTAATATTTGTAAGGCTCTACTTTGATGGCAAGAATTTGTTGAGGATGACATATGACATGATAAAGGCACAATCTAAAAAATGCTCGTGGCACCGATGTGTTGCTGTGGGATGCATTTTTATGATTTCTGGGTTTATACATGCCCAAAACCCTATATCGGGGAATCAAGGCTTTCTTATTTTAACGGAAGGCAACTTGACTTCGAGTGGGGGTCACTATATAAGAGGGCCTTTGGCTGTGGGAGGCAACCTGGTACTTAACAACAGTACAGGAACTGCGGGAGAAGTAAATAAAGATAATAACGGTACTTATGTTTTTCCTGGGGATGGTTCTACTACCACAGGTTTGCTTGTCAATGGCAGCGTCACATGGACTGCCGGAAGACTTCGTGTAATGAATAGCAAGTATATACATATTGGTAACAGTACAGGTTCTTCTTCTTCAGACAATGGAACCAACAGTCCTACCTTTGTTTTTCCATCAACCAGTAATTATTTCAGTGCGATAAAAGTTGAAGGATCTATTGATCAGACCCCAAGTCCGGCTGTATTTCAAACATCACCTTTTGATTTGATTACGTTATTTGATAACTATAAAAATAATTCTTTTGGTTTGTCCAACTGTACCGGAAACGTTCAATTGCAAACCAGCTCAGGAGTAAATATTTCGGGAAATACAGTTGGATCTCCTCAGGTTGTCTATATTAATTCACTGGTAACAGGAGTAAACCATTTAAAACTAACAACTGCATCGCTCTCAAATATAACCGGCTTTGTTTTTCAAGGATCAGGGATTCCCAGTTCTACCAAAACATTGGTTATTACCTTAGTGCCAACAGGAAACTATACTTGGAATACACCGACATTTTCAGGAATCTCAAGCGCAAACAGTCCCTACATCATGTGGAACTATTCTGGGGGCACCACATATACGATATCTGTTTTGGGTACAAATACCTTATATGGGACTATATTTGCTCCAAATTTTAATATAACAAAATCAGGGACAGGAACCATATATGGGGGTATTATTGCCAAGACACTTTCCATTGGATCCGGAAACATTTATTATTATCCTTTTAATGCAAGTGTTCCAAATTGTTGCACAAATCTTACCTCGGCAGGTTCAATTACGGGGGATGAGAGTGGTGTTTGCGGATACGATGCAGCATCAACAGTAAATGTATCCAGTGCATCCGGCGGTAGTGGTACTTTGGAGTACCGTTGGGATCAAAGCACCAATAACGGCTCAACATGGCAGGAGATTTCCGGTGCCTCTGCCACCACTTATAATCCTGGAGTCATAACCACCAACACGCAATTCAGACGCAAGGCCAGAAGAAGAGGGTGCAACAATTATGTGTATTCCAATATAATTTCTAAAACAGTAACACCAATAGGTGCGACAATTTCAGGTAATGCTAATGTATGTCCTGGTGGAAGTGTATTTTTAACCGCAAGTAGCGCTGGTGCCGGAGGTTCATATTTATGGAGTTCAGGAGAAACAACAGAAAGTATTACGGTAACGCCTGGTTCCAGTTCAACTTATACGGTGACGGTGACTACTTCCATAGGATGTGTTTCTACTGCCTCAAAGACCGTAAGTGAGGCTGCCTGTTCGGGTACATCCTGTTTCATCAGCAGCAACAGTGTTTATGTTACCAGTGATTATGCCATTACTTATGCAACAGACCCTGTGAACAACACGCTTCGCATAAGAACGACGTTATCGAAAAACTATGTTGACAATACCTATGGCACCAATTCGATCGGTTGGCCCGGAGCTCACACTTTTGCTGATCTGACCGGATCAGACAACATTACGCTGGCTTTGTATGATGGTGGCAATGTTAAAAAAATGGAATTTAAAATTGACTATTTATCTGGCAGTGCCTCGGCTCCATCGGGATACAAATCATTAGGCGTAAGTGGTGGAGATGGAGTGATGATTTTGGGAAGTGTCACTGATGTGGTAAGTGCCATAACATCCATGGATGTCAATTTAAATCAGTTTAACTATGTACTTACAACCAACTCTCCTCTTACCGATTCTGAATATGACATAGATCCAAGTTATCCAAACTGGATCTATGACGTATGGTATGAAGTGGAGGTGAAGTTATCGGCCCTTGGTTCAGGAGGTTTTGGAAATGTTGTAGTTTCCGGGACACATGCCAGTCCATCAAAAACGGGAAATACAACAGAAAGTGTAGCTTCTATTACCTGTTGTAATTTATTTGAACCACAAATGTTTGGTGTCTCTATTTTTTGTGCAGAAAATCCAGAAGATGAAGAAATAGGGATAATTGATGGTGGATATACTTATGTATGGAGTACCGGCGAAACCACAAACTCAATCTTGGTGAATCCTGGAAATACCACGTTTACCGTAACAGTGACAAACAGCGAGGGTTGTACAAAAGTACTATCGAAATCAATGTCTGTGAAACCCTGTGTAGGTCAGCTTTGTTTTAATGGTACGAATGACGTTTCAGCCAAAGCCAGCTGGTCAATTATTTATGGTGAAACAGCCGCAGATGACATTGTAAAGGTAAGGGTAACCATGTCCAAAAACTTTACAGACAATACCTATGGTACAAACGCAATTGGTTGGCCTAGTGGTCACACTTTCTCGAATTTGTTAAATGGCGACAACGTGAAGATTGCATTATATGATACCAACGATGTAAATAAGATTGAATTTAAATTAGACTATCTCAGTGCTTCGGGATTGGTCACGTCCGGATATACAACACTGGGAGTTTCAGGGGGTGATGGTTCCATGCTGGTTGGCAATGCCAGTGATGTTGTCTCAGTAAGGACTTCATTGGATGTAAACTTGAATGATTACGGCTATGTTCTTACAACCAATTCTCCGTCAACTACTTCCAATTATACGCAAAATGTCACCTATCCAGGATGGATCTATGATGTTTGGTATGAAGTTGATGTAAAATTATCTGCCTTGGGTTCCGCAGGATTTGGGGCAATTGCCGTAACGGGTATTGAGTCTAGTCCATCAAAGATTGGTTCTACTACTGAAACAGTTTCAGAGGGACCTTGTTGCGAGATTGAAGTAACCATTATTGGCATTGATTCGGTATGTGCCGGAGGTACTGCATTGCTTACCTCACAACACATCACAAATATTGAAGCTACGGTCATTGCAACGGAGGATACCTATCTTTCACAGGCTAGTTCGAACACAAATTATGGAAGTTGCAACAGATTATACACTGGCTTATCTTCTTCTAGCCGGGCAAGGTCATTGATAAAGTTCAACCTGAGTACTATTGCCAGTACCACAAATATCGTTTCGGCGAAATTAGTTATGACAAAAACAGGTGGTTCCAATACTTCTGCAACGTCAATAGGGGTCCATCGGGTAACCAACTCATGGACAGAAAACACAGGAAGTTGCTCAGGAAGCAGCTACAGAACCCCAACCTGGAACAAACGAACTTCGACGGTCAACTGGACAACTTCCGGAGGTGATTATAATGCTACTGCAGAATCAGTAACCACTGTTTCGAGCAATGCAGTTTATGAGTGGGACGTTACCAATCTGGTTAAGGCTTGGGTCAATGGTACCTATACCAATAATGGGTTAATGCTCAAAAGGGTAACAGAAGGGACAATAAACCAAAAATATTTTGCAAGTAGTGAATATACGACAGTTACTAGCAGACCAAGACTTGAAATTATTTATGAAGGAGAACCGGTGGCTGCCATTGTCGAATGGAGCAATGGTCAGATAGGTTCCTCTATTTCGGTTACGCCTGCTACCAATACAATTTATACAGCGGTTGTACATGATATTAACAACTGTGGAGGAACAGGTACGAAAGCTGTTCGCGTAGATCCCAGACCAACTGCAAGCATAAGTGGATCAAATCTTATCTGTAAAGATTCTGTCACAACCCTGTCTCCTGCAACCGGTGGTACATGGACAAGTAGCAACTCTGCTGTAGCAACGGTCACCAATGAAGGCGTTGTAACAGGTAAAGCGGCAGGCAATGCTAACTTTACGTTTACGAATTCTGCAACGACCTGTCAAAGTGAACCCACATCATCAATCACAGTCATCAACTCACCTGTTGTTAATCTTACAGGAAGTTCTTCAATATGTATTGGTTCTACCACTACATTATCTCCAAATGCTGGCGGTACATGGACAAGCAGCAATCCTTCTGTGGCAACTGTTAATAATTCTGGACTTGTTACTGCTGTTTCAGACGGAACAGCCACTTTTTATTTTATTGATGCTACCACTGGATGTAAGAGTAATTCAACCGTACCTATTACAGTGATGCCAAGACCTACAGTAAGTATTACAGGATCAGACTCTATTTGTTTAAACAGCACTACAACATTATCACCAAATTCCGGTGGAACGTGGGTAAGTGAACTTCCTGCCATTGCTTCGGTTGCTACAAATGGCTTAGTAACGGGTATTTCGGCCGGGACAGCCACCTTTGTTTTTACCAATTCAGCATCAGGTTGTTCCAGTAACCCCACATCGGCTGTAACCATCAATCCAAAACCTTCCATAAGTTTTACAGGACCTTCAGCCATTTGCGTTGGAAGCACTACTACCATGAGCCCATCTTCAGGTGGAACCTGGACAAGCAGTAATCCAGTTGCAGCAATCATAGATAATTCAGGTCTTGTTTCAGGGTTATCGGCTGGCACATCATTCTTTACTTTTACCTCATCTATTACGGGTTGTCAAAGTGATGCTTCTTCTTCTATAACAGTCAATGCCAGGCCTATAGTCAGTATAATGGGAAGTGCTAGTATATGTGTGGGTGCCACCACCTCCTTGTCCCCGTCCACTGGTGGAACCTGGACAAGCAATAGTCCTGCAATTGCAAGTGTTACAAATGATGGAATTGCCACCGGTGTAGCCAGTGGTTCCACTACTTTTACATTTACACAATCATCCACTGGCTGTACGTCAAATGCTACAAACAGTGTCATAATAAATGCAAGACCATTGGTAAGTATTACTGGCCCAACCTCTGTTTGTTTGGGAGATTCAACAACTATTTCACCAACCAATGGAGGCACGTGGGAAAGCAGTAATTCAGCCATAGCTACTGTGACAGATGATGGGAAGGTTAAAGGTATTACCCCGGGTACTGCTGTGTTTACATTTACCCTTAATTCCAATGGCTGTGTTTCGCTCCCAACCGGCCTAATCACCGTAAATGCCCTACCTGTAGCAAGTGTCACAGGGGGTACTTCGATCTGTGTTGGTACTACCACTACTTTAAGCCCATCTACCGGGGGGATTTGGATTTCCAGTAATGCTACAGTAGCGCATGTAACCAATGCCGGTATTGTCACCGGCATATCTTCGGGTTCCGCAACATTTGTATTTACGCAATCACTGACGGGTTGTATTTCTCCTCCTTCTGGTTCAATAAGTGTCAATCCAAAACCTTTGGTTAACATCAGTGGATCATCTACTATTTGTGAAGGCTCAACGACGACAATATCACCCAGTAATGGTGGTATATGGTTATCCAACGATCCATTGGTTGCTTCTGTAACAAATGCCGGTTTGGTAACAGGCCTGAGTGGTGGTTCGACAACCTTTACTTTTTATCAGTTTTCAACAGGGTGTTCATCAAATTCTACACTTCCAGTAACCATTAATGCCAGGCCGATAAGCACAATTTCCGGTCCTGATTTGATTTGTTTGGGGGGAACATCAACATTAGCACCAGATTCAGAAGGAACCTGGACCAGCAGTAATCCTGCAGTTGCCAGTGTCACAAACGAAGGGCTCGTAACAGCATTGTCTCCTGGTACTTCGACTTTTACGTTTACGCAAAATTCAACCGGCTGTTTGTCGGTTCCTACTGCTTTAATGACCATTCAGGAAAAACCTGCGATTTTACTTACAGGACCTACAGATATTTGTATTGGCAATACAACATCTTTTCTACCTGCAACCAGTGGAACATGGGTAAGCAGCAACCCTGCTGTTGCCTCAATATCTAATGATGGCATTGTAACTGGACTCTCTGCCGGGTTAGCTTCATTTGTGTTCACCCATGGTTTAACATTGTGTCACTCGGATGAGTCAACAATCATTCAGATAAATCCAAAACCAGTCATTCAAGTAGATGGATTAACGGTGCTGTGCGCAGGTGAGACAAGTTCACTTACTCCTTCTGCCGGAGGAACCTGGTTAAGTAATGATCCTTCCATTGCATCAATTGACAATACAGGAACAATCACTGGAAATTTGCAGGGAACCACAAATTTTGCTTTTACTGATGCCAATACAGGCTGTAGTTCTGATATTTCTGCAGACTTTACCATAAATGATCTCCCTGTTGTTTCAATCACTGGAACGGATTCTCTATGTATTCAAGGAACCACAAATCTATTTCCAGCTTTCGGAGGTATATGGACAAGCAGTGACCCCTCAGTCGCTTCAGTTGATGTTTCAGGTGAAGTTACAGGCATATCGGGTGGCAAGGTTGTTTTTACTTTTAAAGATGCCAATACCCTCTGTAACTCAGAGCCAACAGATACAATCCTAGTCAATAGCAGTCCCGGTATTGTCCTTACCGGACCCGCATCAATATGCATTGGCACCAATACAGGATTTAGCCCTTCTGGCGGAGGTATTTGGACAAGTAATAATCCTGCCATAGCATCTATTGACAGCTTTGGACTTGTAACAGGTCTGGCAGAAGGTTCTGTTACATTTAAATACAATCAGGATAGTACCGGATGTTTTTCAGACTCTAGTATCGTAGTATATGTAATGGCTAAACCTACTATTTCCATCTCCGGACCATTAACCATTTGTGAAGGCACTAATACGACACTCTCTCCAACTACTGGCGGCACTTGGCAGTCAAGCGACAGTTTAGTTGCTTCTGTAGCCGACGATGGGCTGGTATTGGGTAAAGGCAACGGCACGGTAACTTTTATTTTTACACAAGCCAGCACTGGTTGTGAATCCGACTCAAGTCTGTCTGTAAATGTAATTGCCCGTCCCATTGTAACCATTTTAGGATCAGATTCCATTTGTGTTGCTGCAACAACCCAATTAAGTCCGGCTATTGGAGGAACATGGGTAAGTGGCGATCCTCTAATTGCTGAAGTTGATAATTTCGGAACGGTTACCGGCCTGGCAGAAGGAACAACTAATTTTACATTTACAAATACTTCGACTGGATGTATTTCTCTTCCAACTCCAAATCTTGTTTTCAATAATAGGCCAATGGTTTCCATTACTGGAAATCTGGTCATTTGCGAGGGTTTAACAACAACACTTTTCCCAACGACAGGAGGTGTATGGTTAAGCAGTGATACCGCAATTGCCACTGTTGCTCCCGATGGGACGGTGACTGGCACTGGGGGTGGTGTTGCTACATTTACGTTCACGGCACACTTTAGTAATTGTCCTTCTAATCCAACAGGAGACATTACGGTGGATGCAAAACCAGTAACTAATATTACAGGCCCATCCATTTTATGTTTGGGAGATCAGACCACGATTACGCCTTCAATAGGGGGTACCTGGGTCAGCAGCAATCCTTCCGTGGCAACGATAACCAATGCAGGTGTGGTTTCTTCCATATCAGAAGGCCAGGTTTACTTTGAGTTTACGCAGACATCAACCGGATGTACTTCTGACCCAACGCTAAACATTTCGGTTTATGAAATTCCAGTGGCAATACTTACGGGAAGTGACGTTATTTGTCAAGAAAATACAACCAGCGTTTCTCCTGTTTCCGGTGGAATTTGGACCAGTAGCAATCCTTCAATCGCCAGTGTTTCAGCTGACGGTATTGTAACAGGTCTTCAACCAGGCAGGGCAGTATTTGCATTTACACCTACGATTTCAGGATGCGTTAGTAATTTTACGGATAGTATTATTGTCAATGAAAAACCAATTGCACTATTCGTAGGTTCCGATACCATATGTGAAGGATTGACAACCTCGCTTATACCTAATTCCGGTGGCACCTGGGTTTCCAGCGATCCGGCAGTTGCGACCATTACAGATTTTGGTGATGTGTCAGGAATTGGCGCGGGACTTGCTAATTTTACTTTTACAAATTCTGCCACAGGGTGCATTTCAGATATAAGCAACAATATTTTGGTATATGAAAAACCAGGAATTTCTCTTTCCGGGTTAAATGAAATTTGTGAAGGGGCATCGACTAACATGCTACCTTTTTCAGGTGGCACTTGGATATCCAGTGATGTTTCCATTGCAACAATATCAAATACTGGCCTTGTGACAGGATTATCAGATGGTTCGGTGAATTTTACGTACTTGGAAACACAAACAGGATGTTTTTCCGATGCCAGCGATACGATAATTGTACATGAGATACCAGTGGTGAGTATAACAGGTCCCCCCTCAGCGTGTGTCGGATCTACCACTACACTATCGCCTTCAACCGGTGGCACTTGGGCTAGCAGCCATCCTGGCATAGCCGATGTTTCAACCGATGGGGTAGTGATTGGTTTGTCTGCTGGTTTCAGCCAGTTTATTTTTACTTCGGATTATATGTGTATTTCTTCACCAACAGCGAATATCGAAATCCTGGAACTTCCTGTTGTAACCCTCACGGGATCGGATACTTTATGCAAAGATCAAACATCTATGTTGATTCCAGCGAATGGGGGAACCTGGCACAGCACTAACCCTGCAGTTGCAGCTGTCACCAATGGTGGTCAAATTACAGCCGTGTCAGAAGGCAATTCAGATTTTTATTTTATCGATACTCTTACTGGATGTGCTTCTAACACTTCGTTGTTGGTTGCCGTAAATCCTGAACCAGCAATATTTTTTACGGGCCCTCAAATTATTTGTGTAGGAAGCAATACCTCTTTGAGCCCTTCTTCTGGTGGAATTTGGGAAAGTTCTGATCCTTCGGTGGCACTGGTTGATAATTTAGGAGAGGTTACTGCTTTGGCAGATGGCACTTCCACTTTTTCATTCACCGATACCATTACCGGCTGTCCTTCTGATACCTCTGCTACCTTGGTGGTTAATGGCAACCCTACCGTTGGAATTGACGGACCTGCCATCATTTGCGTAGGCTCAACAACCAATTTGGTGGCTGGAATCAGCGGAAACTGGGTAAGCAGTAATCCTGCTATAGCCACAGTAAATAGCTCAGGGGTAGTTACGGGTGTAAGTAATGGAACTGTAGACTTTACATTCCATTCTGCAGCATCAGGTTGTCCATCCGATCAGATTTCAGGCATTGTAGTTAATTCACAACCAACCGTAACCATAGATTTTAATGGCTCCGTGTGTGTATCTAACAATACACAGTTATCTGCCGTGGTTTCGGGTGGTACATCACCATATTCTTATAATTGGTCGGGACCAAATTCTTTTAGCGCTAACAGCCAGTTTATTTCCATCACCACAAATGGTAATTATCAGGTTACTGTAAGTGATGATAAAGGCTGTACAACTACCAACAATGGATATATCCATGAGATATATCAACCCTTAATCGTTACCCTTCAACCGGAAGTTTGTCAAGGTACAAGTGTTACACTGACCGCAAGTGGGGCAAATGCGGTTTCATATCAGTGGGGAGCCAATGCCGGAAACGCAACCACACAGGCAGTGTCTGTTTTGCCTGTTTATCCTTCTTCGACTTATATTGTTACGGTAACAAACGATCTTGGATGCTCATCCACTGCAACCACCACCATCATTGCCAAGCAAACGCCAACAGTAAATATAACCGGTCAGGACACCATTTGTACTGGTGATACGACGAATCTAAACCCGGCCGTAGGAGGCACCTGGCAAAGCAGCAACAATGGGGTAGCTACCGTTACAAATAGTGGTTTAGTTACAGGATTTGGAGTTGGCACAGCTATATTTACATTTACCCTTGCTTCAAGTGGGTGTAATTCATTGCCAACTGCACCCATTCGGGTGAATAATAATCCGCAGGTAGCTATAGTTGGGCCATCTTCTGTTTGTATTGGTTCGAGTACCTCGTTGTCACCTTCTACCGGGGGCTCTTGGTCTAGTTCAAATGCATCGATTGCTTCCGTGTCTTCAGCTGGTACGGTTACCGGAATCGCAGTTGGTTATGCTGATTTTACTTTCATATCTGATACTACCGGGTGTGCTTCTACAACAGATTCTATTGATGTAGATGGCCATGAAGGGTCAACTATAAGTGGTGACAATAGCCTTTGCGTGGGGGACAATAGTGTACTAAGTGCTTCCAAGCCCGGAGGTACCTGGTCTTCTTCCAATTCCTCTATTGCCTCCATCAATGCTACTGGACTCGTTACAGCTCATGTGCCGGGTCAAGTGACCATTACCTATACGCGGAATACCGGAGCTTGTGTAAATCAGTCCACATTTAATATTGGGGTAAGTCCAATTCCTTCAATCTCAATTTCAGGTTCACCAACAATTTGTGCTGGAGCCACTACTTCACTGTCACCTGTCTCAGGAGGTACTTGGTCGAGTGGAGATGTTGGAGTGGCCACAGTCGATAATGAGGGTATTGTCACAGGTGTTCAGGCTGGTTCAACTACTTTTGTATTTACCAATTCAACTACAGGTTGTATTTCTTTGCCATCTAATCCAATCACGATACTTAGTAAGCCAGTTGTTGCTATAATTGGCCCGAGCTCTATTTGCAAGGGGTTAACGACACAACTTACGCCTGTATCAGGAGGTGCTTGGACCAGCAGCAACAATGCAGTGGCAAGCATAACCAGTGGCGGCGTGGTCACTGGGATTACTTCAGGAAGTGTTACCTTTATATTTACACTGGCATCCAACGGATGTTCTTCCGACCCCAGCCTTCCCATATCGGTCAATGAGCGACCAACTTTAAGCATTCAATTTAATGGCTCACAATGCCTTACAGACTCTTCGGCATTATCGGTCTCTATTTCCGGGGGCACTGCTCCTTTCAATTATAATTGGACGGGACCTTCGTTTTCATCCAGTGCTGCTGCAAATAATATTCAGTACAATGGCACCTATTATTTGACCGTTACAGATCAAAATCTATGCTCAAGCACAAGCTCAGCAATAGTTTATGAAAGGTATCTTCCGGTAATAGTTGCTCCGCAATCGACCATTTGTGAAGGTGAGAGTCAATTGTTGTCCATAAACGCCAGCTCCGCAGTGTCTTACTTATGGAGTGCGAGCGCTGGTGATGCAACCACAACAACTGTTTCCGTTACGCCTGCAGTACCCGCTACTTTATATTCGGTAACGGTGACAAGTATTCATGGATGTACAGCAAGTGCATCTTCCACCATTAATGTAAACACCAGGCCTGTGGTGTCTTTTAATGGCCCTACGACTCTTTGTGCTGGCCAGACAACCTTAGTACTTCCGTCAAGTGGCGGAGTTTGGGTAAGCAGTAACCCTTCCATTGCATCGGTGAGTAGTTCTGGTTTCATTCAGGCTCTGTCACAGGGTACGGCTACCTTCTCATTTACAAACTCGGGCACTGGTTGTGCTTCAGCGCCAAGTACCCCCATTGCGGTTTCTCCAAAACCCATAGCCATTATTACAGGGCCAACTGCTTTATGCGTAGGCAACCTTGGAAGCCTTAGCCCTGCCAGTGGTGGAGTTTGGACAAGTCTGAATCCAACAGCTGCCAGTGTTTCAAACGCTGGAATTATTACGGCATTGGCTTCCGGGACAGCCAGTTTTATTTTCACTTCATCAGCTACGTCTTGTGCATCTGATCCCACTGCACCCATAACAATTAATCCCAAACCAGGAGTATCATTTACCGGTCCAGCAACGCTTTGCCTGGGTGGAAGTACGGCACTTACTCCTTCAACAGGTGGAACCTGGAGCAGTGCAAATCCTGCGATTGCTTCAATCACCAATGGAGGTATTGTATCAGCCATCAGTGCAGGTACAACTAACTTTATTTTTACCCAATCATCAACTGGGTGTTCTTCCAATGTTTCTCCATCGCTTGCGGTATTTGGAAAACCTACAATAAGTATTTCAGGGGATTCAGTATTGTGTGCAGGTGAGTCGAGCCTGGTTACATCAAGTGAAGCCGGAACATGGGCTTCCAGTAATACTAGTGTTGCCTCCGTTACAAACGCTGGGGTGATTTTGGGTACCGGTCCAGGCCTGGTAGTGTTTACCTTTACCTCAACTGCTACCGGGTGTAGTTCCAATCCATCCCAACCAGTGCTTATAAATCCCACTCCGGTTGTAAATATAATCGGGCCAAACGCAATCTGTATCAATAGCCAGTCACAATTAACTCCCTCTTCGGGAGGCACTTGGACAAGTAACGAACCAGCAATAGCTGCAATAACTAACGTAGGCTTAGTCACAGGACTTTCACAGGGATCTGCATCCTTCAAATTTACAGATGCCAGCACAGGATGTATATCAGCAAATTCAGTTCCCATTGTGGTGTATGCTAAACCAGTTGCAATCATCTCAGGGCCTCAATACATTTGTATTGGATCCAATACCACGCTTCAACCATCATCAGGAGGTATATGGACAAGTGGAAATACCGCTGTTGCAGTGGTAAGCAGTAGTGGCATTGTCACGGGACTTTCGGAAGGCTCTGCCAGGTTTGTATATATTGAATCCGTGTCAGGGTGTATTTCCGACTCAACAGATATAGTGTATGTTGGGATTAAACCAACGGCAACTCTAACGGGACCTACTACTTTGTGCATTCAGGAAACAAGTACAGCTTTTCCTTCTTCAGGGGGCGTTTGGATAAGCAGTAATCCGTCAATAGCAAGTATAAACAGTTTGGGAATTATTACGGCACAATCACAAGGTCAGGCAACATTTACTTTCCACCCAATTGGTGGCTGCCCTTCAAACCCAATTGGTCCGGTTACAGTTAACGGGAAACCTACTATTTCGACAAATGCAGGTGCAAATTTGTGCCCTGGTCAAAATATCCAACTTTACCCTTCTTCGGATGGAAATTGGACAAGTGGTAATACTTCTGTGGCAACCATTGATGCGACAGGAGTTGCCAACATTGTAAACCAGGGGACAACAAAATTTATATATCAAAGCGGTGCAACAGGATGTTATTCTGACTCTACATCTTTATTTATTGTCCATGGCAGGCCGACAGCTGGCTTTTGGGACCCTCAGTTATATGTGAAGGCAATTCAACACAACTTAATCCAAGTACAGGTGGAATTTGGACGGTCAGCAATGCATCAATAGCTTACGTAAGCAATTCTGGATTGGTAAATGGTTTGTCTTCAGGTGTTGTCAGTTTGGTTTATACCAATTCGACCACAGGATGTTCAATTGAAACTCCTCTTGATGTTACGGTAAACCCAAAACCGGTTGTAACTTTACCGCAAAGCACACTTTGTAAACTTCAAACCACAACCCTTGTGCCTCCAACAGTAGGAGTATGGCAAAGCTTAAATCCAACCATTGCCAGTATTAATGCATCAGGATTGGTAAGTGCGCTGGGGCAGGGTATAGCCAGGTTTACATTTACCAACACAGCTACTGGTTGTGTATCAAACCCATCTAGTGCGTTGGCTATTAATGATTTACCGAATCCAGTATTTACAGGTCCGGAAGAAATATGTATTGGAATGACAACTTCACTTAGCCCAACATCAGGTGGCATTTGGTTGAGTTCCAATCCTGCAGTTAGTATTATAGATAATGCAGGAGTTGTCACGGGTCTCAGTGTAGGTACATCTTATTTAACTTTTACGGACAATTCTACTGGTTGTACTTCCGATGGAACAGACATGGTCAGTATAATTCAGGGTGTAGTGGCTTCAGTAGACGGACCTTCTGAAATTTGTATTGGTTATCAAACTCAGTTATTTCCTGCGACCGGAGGTGTTTGGCACAGCACAGACCTTGGAATTGCACTGGTGGACAACACCGGTAAAGTCATAGGGGTAGCACCGGGTAAGGTAAGCTTTACTTATACAGAGATAAGCACCGGATGTATGTCCAGCCTTGATCTTGATGCAGTTACAGTTAAGCCGTGTCTTGATCCCGATTTTAATGTCACTACCATCAATAAGTCGATAGTAGGAAACGTTTCCACAAATGATGAAACCAATGTAGGATTGATCTATGGTACCTCGGTAATTTCCTTGCAAATACCAGCAGGTACAATCCCAACATTTTCTATCCAATCTAACGGTATGTATCAATTCAGTGGAAGTAAAGAAGGTGAATATCTATTTAGAATTTCTGTTTGCGTAATTGGAAGACCCGACGATTGTAATTATTCAGAACTGAGCATAAAAGTTGTTGACCCTTATAACATTTATGGACACCCTGTCGGAAACGTAGACATTGCTACAACTTACATGAACAGTAATACAACACAGGGTGTGCCTGTGGATATTAATGGATTTTTAAATGATAGGTGTCTCAAAAGTTCAGGTTGTAATCTCAATACGGCCAGTCTTGATGTCGTGACCTTGCCAAAGTATGGAATAATCGATATTTTAGCAGATGGCAGAATCGAATATATTTCAAATCCGGCATTTAAAGGCTTAGATACCCTAATTTACACCGCATGTGTAGATGGTGATACTACTAATTGTTTTGTATCCAAGCAAATTATAACCACAAATGCTTTGAATGCCCTTAACAGCACGGTAGGTGCCGACGATTTTGTATTTACTAGTAAAAATACACCAGTCAATTTTAATGTTAAAGACAACGATAGTGATCCAGAAGGAGAAGTACAGAACATTTTTTCTATGGGCACACCTGCCTCTCCCATTGTCATATCCGAGGGAAGCTATTTTTTAGAATCAAATGGTAACATGTTATTTTTTCCTGCTACAGGCTTCACCGGAAACGTGGATATCATTTATACAATTTGTGACAACAACGGTAATCCTTTTTGCGCAAAGGCAACCGTTCATATTTTGGTACTAGACGATATTTCTTTGCGAATTAGGGTGTACCTGGAAGGGGCACTTATCGACAACAGCAATGCACTTTCTACTAATGGTAGACCACTGATGCGGGATAATCTCAGGGTGAATCCCATTACAGGTCAGAACAACATACCATTACAGAATCCATATAAATACCCTATGCAGAATTTTGATATTTCTGCCTTATTTAATAATGCAACGGCCACAGGAAATGTGAATTTATATAATCAAATCAGTGATTCTTTGGCTGTATTTTCAGTAGAAGGTCAAGATGCCATTGTAGATTGGGTCTATGTGGAATTAAGGTCAAAATCAGATTATACACAGACTCTGGCATCAAGGTCGGGCTTATTGCAGCGAGATGGAGATATAGTTGATCTGGATGGTATAAGCAACCTTTCTTTTCCTGGCGTGAATGTGGATAGTTTTTATGTAAAGGTAAAACACAGATCTCACCTGGGAGTAATGTCAATGAAAGTAGCTAGCCTTCAATTAATTGATTTTACATCACCCACAACTCCGGTATTTAATTTCGGAACAAGTTTGAACAATGGTGTTGATTATTCCGGTCTTAGTCAAAATCCTAATGTTAAGTCAGGCTATCACACCTTGTGGGCAGGAGACTTCAATGCCGATGGAAAACTTAAATTTACCAACCCAAGTGATGACTTAAATCTTTTGTTTTTTGATGTATTTATTCATCCGAATAATGCCCTGGGTAATGCCAATTATAATTTTGCCTATGGATATTATATGGGAGATATCAATATGAATGGCAAGGTAAAGTTTGACAATCCAAATGATGACAAAAACCTGTTGTACGCTCAGATATTGTTCTGTCCTCTAAATACTGATTTCCTGTCCAATTTTAATTTCTTTGTGGAACAGGTGCCATAATTTAACCAATACGCCCAAGGTATAGGGGTTTACTAAACATCTCGTCAAGGTAGAGCAACAAAGACATCCAGCTCATTCTCAAAGAGGAATTGGATTTTTAAAGGACCATTCTGGCTAACTTCAATCCCATGCTGGCATTTGTACACACTGCCCTGTATTTTCTTGTTGCAGGACTGAGCACTGGAAATTTTCTTAATCTGTCTTATGTTTCATCTATTGAAATTGGAATGTATGTAATATCTATCGCTTTGTTGATTTCAGGCTTCATGGTTAACCACCTATACAATATACAGATTAAAAAGGTGCATGGTAGGGTAGGTTATATTCAGGAAAAGTATTTGGATGATATTTAATCTGTCGACATTTAATATTTGACTGACGTGTGATACTTTTCTACAAAATTTTTGGATTCAATATTGAACGATCTTCTTCCCTTTAAAATGTTTGATGCATTATTAATGTCTCAACGATGAATTTAGTGAAATAATGGGACTAAACATTTCCGTTCATATGTATGTGAACGGTATGCTTTATTTAATCAAAGACAATTTAATTTGTTATATATAATTTTATTTTATATAAAATGAAATATTCCCTAATCAATTGGTATAGCATATTTTTAAAAATTATTTGTCTTTGAATTAGAATATGTTATGATTCTTCAGCATTTTCAAAAGTGTTTCAGGCATATTTTTTGCACTTTCCATACTACAGCCGTAGATGTTGAAAACAGCCACAATATTTAAATAAACACCCCTAAATCAGGCAGTTCATTTTTTAAAATCACCATGATATTCTGTAAACAGGGTCTAAATTACATTGCATCAAAACAATGTAAATCAACGTATTATGTAAATATTGTAGGATTTATTACACTAATAAAAAATATGGATAAATAATTGGGGGTACTAAGTGCTCCCATTGTCTTTATTGTGGGAAAATATGTATTTCAGTGTAATCCAATATTACAAATTGGATTTGAAAGCTAAAAATATGTGATTCCTTTTTGTGTTTAAACGACACATGAACAAACACTACTTAAAGCACGAGAATTAAAAAGAAAGTGATTAAAATAGATGCCTACATATTGAGTTATAGAAGAGCAGGCCTTACTGCTTTTATGTCTGCTGCACTGGCATTGCAGCTTTCTTTGAATGCTCAAAACCCTTTAGCAGGAAATCAGGGTTTTCACATCATAACAGAAGGTAATTTTACATCAAATGGGAGCCACCATATACATGGCCCGCTTGCAGTGGGAGGAAACCTCATCATCAACAACGGGAGTACGGCTGAAATCAATATGGATGCCGTTGGATCTTATGTATTTCCAGGGGATGGTACAACGACTACAGGATTACTTGTTGGTGGTGGAATAACATGGACATCCGGGGCACTGAGTGTGCTCAACAACAAATACATTCATATTGGCAGTAGTACGGGGTCTGCTTCGGGCGACAATGGTACCAATAACGCAACCCAGGTTTATCCTTCAGGAACTTCATATAATAATGCGAAAAGGATTTCAGCAACGATAGATCAAACTCCTTCACCTGCGATATTTCAGACGTTGCCATTGAATATTGCCAGTATGTTTTCGACTTTTAATAGCAATTCGCAAGGTTTGTCTAATTGTACCTCAAACGTGCAACTATATAATTCATCCACAGGTGCGGCCATTTCTGGAAATACAGTATCGACAGCACAAAACGTAAAAATTACATCACTTAATACTGGCGTCAATCACTTAAAACTTACCACCACCTCACTTTCCAACATTACGGAATTTAAATTTGAAGGTGCTGGCATCCCCAGTTCAACTAAGATTCTTGTAATAAGTGTTAATATTTCTGCCAATTATACCTGGCAAAACTGTAATATGTCTGGGATTGGAGGAACGGTAGGACCTTATATTTTATGGAACTTTTATGGTGCTTCAACCTATAACGTGACCATCAATACGGCTAGTCTGATCATAGGAACAGTATTTGCTCCAATGATGAATCTGATAAAGACTGGTACAGGTGATATCGATGGAAATTTGGTTGCTAAAACCATTGCCCTTGGAACAGGAGAGATCCACCACTACCCTTTTGTTGGTAATACGCCCAATTGTTGCGTAAACCTCACATCTGCTGGAACCATAGCTGGTGACCAATCTGGAAGTTGTGGCTTTGATCCTGTAGCCACTACAAGCAGTTCAAGTGCTTCTGGAGGAAGTGGCACCCTGGAATATGGTTGGGATTACAGTATTAATGGGGGTTCAACCTGGTCCACCGTTACTGGGGCAACTTCTGCTACTTACAACCCCCCTGCTTTGTTTTCAACCACCAAGTACAGGAGGAAAGCCAGGAGACTTGGATGTGAAACATTTGTTTATTCAAATATTATTACCATCACCATAACCGGCGGCTTAGCTGCCAATGCCGGCAGTGATATTTCACAATGTGAAAATGCAGCATTTATCCTCAACGGCAATACTCCGGGTTCAGGACAAACTTCCGTATGGAGTGTTGTTTCAGGAACTGTTTATAATCAAAATGGATGGAGTACACCTAAACTAAATGTGAATATTTCACCTGGTACCACCGCAACACTAAGATATACCGTCACAGCAGGCTCTTGCGTATCATCGGATGATGTGATCATTAGTAATACCACGGGATGTTCAACAGCATGCGTCAATCCACTAAATCAGAATGGAGATATTGAAAGTGAAGGCACAGCAACCAATTTTAACCTCACATTTAATTCTACCCCGGCTTTATTAATTACATCTGCTATTTCGCCTAGTCATTGGGCAGAAAGATATGGTGGAAATACCACCAGCACCTCCAGTTTTAATGGAGCGTTTTACTTAAAAAAAACAGGTACAGCTGGAGATCCACACAGTGGATCGCATATGATTTACCTGAAGGGATCAGGATTTTGCCTTTCTGCCCTAACCACAAACGCGAAGGTGACCTGCGGAAAAACTTATAAATTCAGCGTTTGGATCGCTGCTTTTTCTAATGCCGCTACTCAATCTAATGCGCCATTTGCCTTAGAGCATTCATCAGGCGCCAGCAGTACAGGTTTCACCTCAGAAGTTTATTTTTCAGCTCCTGCAAGCACATCATGGAATGACCTCAACTGGCAGAGATATGAATTTACCATGACCATTCCATCCACCGGATTTTCATGGGCAGATTTTTATTTTACAAGCATTAGTGCAACAAATGGAATACTCATTGATGATGTATGCATTACGGAAGTTTCTTCCGGATCAACAGCACTTGCAGGGTTGGACCAGTTTGGTTGTTCAAATTCTTTTACCCTCTCAGGGAATACAGTACCTTCGGGTTATACTGGTACATGGAGTGTTGCCGGTGGATCTGCTACCATTGCCTCTCCCACATCATCTACTTCACAAGTTACAATCACATCGGGGTCATCAGCAAATTTGAAATGGACTGTCACCAATGGATCAGGATGCAGCGATACGGACAAAGTCACAATAGGATTTGGAACCGGAACCCCTGTTTCGGTAAATAGTGCAACCATTTGCCAGGGTGGCTCTGCTACCTTAACTGCATCAGGGTGTAGTTCAAGCCTTACATGGTCAACAGGAGCTACTACTCCAGCAATAACCGTGAATCCTGCTTCCATTATGACATATACCGTCACCTGTACCCCTTCTGTTTCATCAAACCTGGTTTCTAACAGTGGATTTGAATCGGCAACCAATTTTCAGAATTGGTCGAACTGGGCCAATGCAGCCGTATCGACGGTCTCTGGAGAATATAGATCAGGTAGCAAAGGGGCCAAAATAAATGCGTCCACTGCCTATGGCGGTTTTGGACAAGATATCGCGGTAATTCCCGGCGAATCATTTACGATTTCATTCTGGGCAAAATCGACTAACTTTGGATCGCTTCCAGAGATTGGTTTTGTATTTTTCAATTCAAGTTGGGCAGAGTTGTCCCCCGCCACAGCAACCAGTGTTTTTTCATCTACATACACTAAATATACCCTGACAGGGGTAGCACCCCCTACTTCAGCCTGGCTTCAGATATATGCCCAATCCGACAAAGGAGGGTATCTTTATGTAGATGATGTGGAAGTTTACAAAACATCGGCTTGTTCATCTGTGGCATCATCAACCGTTACCGTATCCAACGCTACTATTAGTCTGGGCACGCCAACGGTAAGTGCATGTTTGGATCAACCCTTGATGGACGTAGCTACAGTTAGCATTGCAGTAAGTTGGACAAACGCCCCGGCTGGTGATAAAATCAAAGTAACACACAACAATAAGACAGAATATATCGATGTTGCTGGTGGTGTTACTTCACCACAGATCGTCATTTTTTTAGTTCCTGCAAATGGAACTTCCGGGAACATCATCACGGCCAGCTGGCAAAATACGACGGGGTGTTCCACCACTAAAACTTTCACTTCTCCTGCTGCCTGCAATGCAAGTGTGTTGGATTGCAGCATTCTTTACATTTTAGGCTCTTATAGACCAGCAGATGGAGGGGCTTGGGATAATGGTTTTTACAACTACCTTACGGAAGTAAACGGGGGTACTACTACTCGGGTTCTGGCAAAAGCAGACGCATCCGGCATGGGTTTCTACGACCCTGCCAATGGCACTACCCCGCTTTCCATCGACATCAATACTTATAAAACCATCATCATTTCTCCAACGACGCAAAGCTTTCTTTCAAATGACTTAAAAGATGCTTTGAAGGGCTTTACGGGGGGTATTCTCAATATGAACATAGATGTAATCGATGATCTTGGCTATACTTCAGCCGCAGGCTCAACGTATGCAATTTCAAGTGCAGTTGATTATGGAAATAACTCAATTCCCATCTATAACTATGACAATATTTCGCCTACCTATTCCAATATTATGACCGGAGGCAACTATAAAATAAGTGCCATACCCGTATTATGGTCCAGCATCGCTTCTGTGACTTCAGGTACCGATGGAGTTGGTTTTCAATACAGAGCACATAGTATTTCTGGCATTTCCACAACACATGGGACCAGGGTATTCCTGGGAATTCATATGGATGGATTATATGCCAATGTATCAAATGGTGGGGCAGTACCAGCACCGTCAGCATCATATTTTCATCCAACTAAGCACTTAACACAACTAGGAAAACTCATCCTGGATCAGGCAATTGTTGATGCCGTGGCAGGTTGTTCAGTAGAGATTTGTAATAATGCGACCGACGATGATGGTGACGGACTGGAGGATTGTGCAGATCCCGACTGCGGTCTGATCACCAATCCTGAATTTGACAATACGACTTCAGGATGGACATTAACGGTTTCGTCTGGGAATGCGGCAACGCTTTCCATTGATCGAACCAGCCAACTTTCTGGCTTAAATGCTGCTAAAGTAAACGTTTCCACAACTCAAAACGGTACCGAATCACACGTGCGATTATCCCAAATGGGTAAGACGCTGTATGCTGGAACAAAGTACACCATTACATTTACAGCAAAGGCATCCACATCCAGGACCGCTTCTATCGCATTACAGCTGGGTGCGTCTCCTAATACTACCTACTTCACCCAGTCTATGACGATTTCGACAGCCACTACAAATTTTACCTTTAATTATACTCCAACTGCTACAATTTCTAATATTTCCTTCCATATCAACCTGGGCAAAGCAACAGGAAACATATGGGTGGACAATGTCCAGATAAAAGAGCGTTGCGAGGTTTGTAATAATGGTCTGGACGACGACGGAGATGGATTTGTCGACGCCTTGGATCCAGATTGTACAACTTGCGATTTTGTTGGTCAGAATTTGGTTACAAATGGCGAATTTGAAGATGGAAATACGGGCTTTGTGTCCGATTATATCTATACGCCAATAGGCATTATGTGTGCAACCTGGGGTATTTACGGTATCGGCAGCAGGGTATCTCAGATCGGTGTTCCTCTGGGTTGTAGCAGTAATATTTGGTCAGTAGCTGACAGAGCTAATACCGGTGGTAACTTTATGTTGATTGACCCGAGTTTTGCTACGGGAATTAGTGATCGAATCTGGTCGCAAACCATTCCTGTATGTGCCAATACAGACTATGTATTTTCTATGTGGACCAAAAATATGTACTATAAGGAGGCTGGCGGTTATTCGGGAGTTGACCCAAATTTCCAGTTTTCCATAAACAATGTAAATCTTCCAGGTGCAAACTTTGTTATGCCCAGACAAGACAAAGCTGACTCCCTGGTTTGGGTAAAAGTTCAGGGAGAATGGAATTCCGGTTCCGCCACATCAGCCACCTTAAAAGTGGTAAATATGGTCTCTGGCAATTACGGAAACGACATTGCCATTGATGGTGTATTTTTTGGACTTTGCGGAAAAAAAGTTGAAATCGCTGCACCTATAACCACTTTTTGCGATGGAAACTCGACCTTCATCCAGGCAGACATTGAAACCCTTACTTCAAACTGGACGTTTTATGAATGGCTAAAAGATGGGGTAGTCGTGTCTTCTGGGCCGAATCAAACCTCTTATACTGCCACAGCAGCGGGTGTTTACAAATTGAGAGCTTATAATACACCTAACAATTCTGGTTGCCCAAATGAAAGTAATTCCATTACCATCAGCGTTATCTCGCGTCCGGTTATAACCAATTCATCTTCACTTTCTCTTTGTGTAGGTGCTACAACTGCTGTAACTCCAACTTCTGGTGGAACCTGGACTTCAAGCAATAGTTCCATAGCAACCATTACCAATACAGGAGTTGTAACTGCCATTGCGCCAGGTACGGCATACTTTACCTTCACCCAAACCTCAACGGGTTGTTTATCACTGCCAACAGCCACCCTTACGGTGAATGCAGATCCTACAGTTACCCTCAATGGTGGCGGTATTACAATTTGTAGTGGAGGAAGTATAATACTCACGAACACCATCTTGGGTGGTACCGGAACAACATCTTATCAATGGCAAAACAGTACCAATAACAGTACATGGTTTAATATATCCGGGGCTACCTCTGCGAGTTATACTACTCCTGCCCTAATAACTTCGACTTATTACAGATTGTCCATTAATCAAACAGGATTAGGGTGTGGCTCTACTACATCAGCAGCTTCTTTGGTCACCATAGTTGCTGACCCTTCAGTATCTATCTCAGGGGGAGGAGTTTCATTATGCAGTGGCGGATCCGTAGCACTTACCAGTACCCTTAACGGTGGTACCGGAACTCCTGCGTACCAGTGGCAAAGTAGCACAAACAACAGCACCTGGATTAATATTTCGGGAGCAAATTCTACTACATACAGCAGTCCTGCATTGGCATCTTCAGTATATTATAGAGTGACCCTTACCATGTCCGGTGTGGGTTGTGGCGCCAATAATTCTACTGGAAGCCTGGTTACCATATATCCAAAACCTGTGGTAACTGTCTCAGGGCCAAGTTCCATTTGCATTGGTTCTACTACCCAAATGTCACCTTCAACAGGAGGTACATGGCAGAGCAGTAATCCTGCGATAGCAACGATTACTAATACAGGTATGGTAACCGGAATTACAGCAGGAAGTGCAACTTTTGTATTTACCAGTACCACCACAGGTTGTATTTCGGATGCATCAACACCAATCCAGGTTAATGCTCCACCACAGGCTTCTGCTTGTTTGAATTTTGGAGGCTCATTTGTTCCATGCATTTCTATCAAAGATATTTGCGATGGCGAGAGCGCTACTATGATGGCATCAGCAACAGGGTCTTCTCCATTTGCATTTAATTGGGATAGTGGTTTAGGCAGCGGTGCAACAAAAACAGTATCACTTTCAGCTGAAGGCCAAAGTCAAAAAACAAATAATTATAATGTAACCGTATCTGACGTAAATGGATGTACTGATAATGCTTCAGTTTCCATAATTGTCCATGAGAAACCCCCGGTGTCATTTACAGGACCATCTTCAATTTGTCAGGGTTCTACCACAACCCTGTCGCCTACTTCTGGTGGAACCTGGACTAGCAGTGATGCCGGTGTAGCTACTGTTTCGAATGCTGGTCTTGTTACCGCGGTCACTCCGGGCATTGCCACATTTACCTTTACCAATTCTTTAACTGGGTGTACCTCGGTTTCAACCAACCCAGCAGTCGTTGGCCCATCATTAGACGTTTCTATTGATTTTAATGGCAGCCTTTGTTTACAAAGCGGATCCACACTTACTGCAGTTAAAACCGGGGGAACTGCTCCGTTTGTGTATAACTGGACGGGGCCAAATGGCTTTTCTTCATCAACCTCACAAATAAATGTAATGGAAAGCGGTAACTACTTACTTACCATTACCGATGCTTTCAATTGTGTTTCCAGTACTTCTGGCACAGTGCATCCAGCTTTTATCCCTGCGGTCAGTGCAAGCCAGGACTCTGTGTGTAACGGTGAAAGCGTACAACTGACAGCCAATGGTACTCAGGCAATTACATTCTCCTGGGGAGGCAATGGTGGCAATGCCGACACTTCAGTAGTTTCTGTTACTCCAACAGCACCTTTTTCTACCTATATTGTAACAGTGACCAATGACATGGGATGTACTTCCACAGCTTCGTCCACAGTATACGTTTATGACAAACCAATAATAATTCTTACTGGACCAGATTCCATATGTCAGGGTACCACTACCCAAATACTGCCTTCTATTGGAGGCACCTGGGCGAGTTCCAACCCAACGATTGCAGACATTTCTAATGACGGGTATATTACCGGCCTAAATCCTGGAACCGTTACTTTTATTTTTACAAAAATATCCAATGGCTGCAGTTCAGATCCAAGCGTGCCATTTGATGTACTCGCAAAGCCGGATGCAGGCACAGATCCTGCCCCTGTCGAGTGTTTTTCTGTCGCCACTTTTTATATGTCTGCATCAGGTTCAGGCACATGGTCAATTGGCTCAGGTAGCCCAGGGTCGGCAGATATAGTTTCTGTTACAGATCCATCGACTGAAGTTTCAGGCTTCACTACTTTCGGATCTTATGAATTAATTTGGACAAATGTAAGTGGATGCAGCGATACAGTATTTATCCAGGTCAACAATGATTGTTTATGTCCGATTACAAATAACATCATTGACCTGCCAGCAACCATTTCCTATTGTGTGGAAAGTGGTGTGTTAAACTTGACTGGTCAAAATGCAAATCCAGTATCAGGCATTTATGAATGGGAGTACAGTCTAAATGGAACAGCATTTACTCCTGCTCCAGGAACCAATAATGGTCAGAATTACGAAACCCCATCCCTTGGTGTAGGAAATCATAAATTCAGAAGAACCTATACTACAACAAGCGGTGTTATTTGCACAACAATAAGCAACCCCATCGCTTTTGTTGTCAAAGATAAACCCAATACAGGCGAACCATCATTCACATCCATCTGTATAGGCCAAAATGCAACATTGACGCCAACCAGCGGTGGTACTTGGTCAAGTAGCAACGCAGCCATTGCTACCGTGACAAACTCGGGAGTAATTACAGGAATTTCATCGGGCAGTGTAAGATTTGCCTTTGTAAATGCATTGACCGGTTGTACTTCAGATTCCACATCAATCCTGACCGTAAATCCTAAACCAACGGTGAGTATAAGTGGCAGTTCCAGTATTTGCCAAGGTAGTCAGACTACTTTATCTCCAACTTTTGGAGGGGTCTGGACGACCAATAATGCTGTGGTGGCTACAGTAGACAATAATGGAGTGGTTTATGGTGTAGGAATTGGTTCTGCGACGTTCACTTTTACCAGCGGAACTACTGGATGTATCTCTCTTGCAACGCTACCGGTCAATGTAAATGGATTACCATCAATATCAATTGACTTTCACGGGTCTGTTTGCCTTACCGATACATCAAAAGTGACTGCCATCATAACAGGAGGTACCCCTCCATTTACTTATAATTGGACTGGTCCATCCTTTAGCTCAACACTTGGTACCATAGATATTGGAGATAATGGTAGTTATTATATTACCGTCACAGATATTAATTCTTGCTCGGCCACTGAGAATGCATTTATTTACGAAAGATTTGACCCCATTGTAGTGTCCCTGCAAACGAATGTTTGTGAAGGCACTTCCATGGCTTTATCAGCATTAGCAAATAATGCCATAGCCTATCAGTGGAGTGCGAATGCAGGAAATTCAACCCAGATTTCAGTAAATGTTATACCAATAATACCCAGCTCAACTTACTACGTAACAGTGACCAACAACCATTCCTGTACGGCAGCAGCCTTTGCAGAAATCAATGTCATGTTAAAGCCACAAGTTGAAATTATTGGATCTACCAGTATTTGTATTGGGGGCAACTCTTATCTCTCACCTGGATCCGGAGGGGTCTGGGCATCAGGAAATGTTGCCGTTGCCAATGTCGATAATGAAGGAGTGATTACTGGCCTCAGTGGGGGTTTGGCAAAATTCGTTTTCACAGATTCCATCACGGGATGTAAGTCAGATTCCACAGATGCCGTAGTTGTTGGAAATAAGCCCATAGTTTTACTTACGGGCCCTTCAGAAATATGCGTTGGGGCCATCACGACGATGAGTCCTGCTTCCGGAGGTATTTGGACATCCAGTGATACGACCATTGCAGTGATTTCCAACAATGGAACCATAACAGGAGTATCAGAAGGGGCAGCCTCATTTGTATTTCAGGTTTTGGGTACAAATTGTACATCTGACCCATCGCCACCAGTCACGGTTTATCCAAAACCCATTGTAACTATTTTGGGACAAGACGCCATTTGTATTGGTCAAAGTACATTGTTAAGTCCAAATGCCGGAGGAACCTGGGTAAGCAGTCAACCGACAGTAGCCTCAATATCGCCGTCAGGAGTTGTTTCTTCGATCCATGCCGGTTTGACTACATTTATCTTTACGGATGCTGTATCGCAATGTGTTTCTGACCCAAGTGATACCATTACTGTATATGCTAAACCCGTGGTATCCATAGCAGGTGATAGTATTCTCTGCGTTGGTGAAACCTCCCCTTGTTACGTCTTTGGGCGGTGGCACCTGGCACAGCAGCAATCCTATGGCTGCTTTTATCGATAGCAATGGTGTCATTTTGGCCATAGAACAAGGTCAGGCAACCTTTACATTTACATCTTTACAATCAGGTTGCTCATCCAACCCCACCAGGTCGTTTTTGATCAATCCAATACCAGTGGTAACCATCGCTGGCCCTGCATCCATTTGTCTGGGTTCAACCACACAGCTGTATCCAATATCAGGAGGTTCCTGGGTGAGTTCAAATCCCTCAGTCGCTTCGGTAAACAATGCCGGTCTGGTTTCAGGGTTAACCATTGGTCAATCTTATTTTTTATTTTCTGATGCTGCCTCTGGCTGTCAGGCGGAAATCAATGGCCCCATTGCAGTGTATGATAAACCAACTGTAAATATTTCCGGACCGCTTTCTATATGTGCAGGCACGACTTCATCGGTTAATCCTTCATCCGGTGGATATTGGCAAAGCACCCAGCCTTCAGTTGCCACAATAAACAACACAGGCATAATCACAGGAGTTAGTGCTGGCACAGCTCGGTTTATTTTTACAGAAGAGGGCTCTGGTTGTACTTCTGATACAAGTTTAGCCATTACCATAGATCCACGCCCATCCGTAAATATTTCTGGTTCCTCTTTTATTTGTGTCGGAGCTTTGACTTCCCTTACTCCGGCAACTGGAGGAAATTGGACCAGCAGCAATCCCACCATTGCTACGGTTACAAGCGGTGGCTTGGTCACCGGTCTTGATCAGGGCTTGGTGTCATTTTACTTTACAGAAGATGGTGGATGCCAATCTCTCCCCACTCCGAATGTTACAGTCAATAGTAAGCCGACAGTGAGCCTTACCGGATCATCACTTTTGTGTCCGGGAGATCAGACGTATTTGAATCCTTCTTCTGGTGGAAGTTGGTCAAGCAGCAATAACACTGTAGCTTCAGTAGATAATAATGGTTTGGTAACAGCTTTGAATGCCGGATCAGCAAAATTTGTTTTCATCGAGACAGCTTCAGGTTGTGTTTCCGATTCTTCAACTACTGTTTCTGTACACAATCATCCATTTACCACGGTTACCGGGCCATCCCAAATATGCGAGGGAGCAACCACTACAATTGTACCCACGGTTGGCGGCGTATGGGCGAGCTCAGATACTGCCATTGCCACGGTAAATAACATTGGCGTAGTTACTGGACACTCTGGTGGTACTGCAAATTTTTACTTTACAAATGTGGCCACCGGGTGCACTTCCATTATACCACTATCCATTGTAGTCAATAATAAACCTGAGGCCATATTACCCCAACAAACCATTTGTGAAGGCGAAACACTGGAATTTCCAATAACAGAAAATGGAACCTGGATCAGCATGAGTCCGGGCAATATTTCAGTAAGTGCTGGTAAAATGGTAACTGGTTTGAACGCAGGGAATGCTGTATTTACATTCATAAGTTCAATCACCGGTTGTGCATCAGAATACACCGCTCCAATGGTCGTCAATGCCCGACCTTATACCCAAATTACCGGATTTGCTGAAATTTGTGAAGGATCTTCTACTGAATTGTCACCTTCAACCGGTGGCACATGGGTATCTAATAACCCAGCTATAGCGACAATTTCAAACGAAGGCATTGTGCAGGCAATAGGGATAGGGCAAGCAACCTTTGCCTTTACAGATTCTTCAACGGGATGTTCATCACTATCCCTTCCAAATACAATTACAGTAACTCAAGGTATAACCCTTAGTATTACAGGCTCATCTGAAGTTTGTTTAGGTCATAAAATACAACTCTCAACAACAGCATCAGGTACATGGGCCAGTATGAATGAAAAAATTGGAACCATTGATAACAATGGTTATGTTACAGGTTTTGCACCTGGAAAAGTTGGGTTTATTTTTACTGAGATAGGCACAGGATGTAAAGCGAGTTTGCCCGCAGATGCTGTTACAGTGGTGAATTGTATTGATCCTGATTTTAATGTTACGCTTTCTTCTATAGGAGTAAGTGGCAATGTAGCTACTAATGACGAGGCTCCCTTGGGCACGACCTATGCCAGTCAAATAATTACTTTGGAGAAACCAACGGGCAGTATAGATGTACTGACAATGGCAACAGATGGTTCCTATCAGTTTGAAGCGGACCTTCCCGGAAAATATATATATGTAGTCCCTGTTTGTGTGCCACCAATTACCTACAGTTGTCCAAAGTCTTTACTGACTATTACAGTAGTGGATTTTGAAAATGTGAATCAAACTACTGTGGCCAATACAGATATCGTTACCAATGATGCTGATGAACCAATTAACATTAAGTCTAGCCAAAATGACCGCTGTGTCAGTGGTTATGGCTGCCACACCGATTCTTCATCAGTGCTTGTAACTAGCCCACCACAGCACGGTAGCACATTGATTAATAACGATGGTACTATTTCTTATACTCCGGATTCCGGACATATGGGTTTGGATACAATAATTTATCAAATTTGCGTAAATGGAGATTCAACCAATTGCAGTGAGTCTGAAATTATCATAACCACAAACTCGCCATCATCAATAAATTCAGCCGTGGCTGCTGACGATTTTTTCGCCATGGTAATGGGTGGTTCCCTTACCGCCAGTGTTGTGCTCAATGATAATGATCCTGAAGGGGATAGCCTGTTCGTGGATGCTGTAGGTTCAATGACTAACCCTGTCAACATTACACAAGGAGCTTATTATATTACATCTTCGGGTATTTTGACTTTCATTCCCACATCAACATTTACTGGACCTGTAGACATCGTATATAAAATTTGTGACAACAACTCCGACACATATTGTGCAAGTGCTACTGCACATATTCTTGTACTTGAACCAATGAGTTTAAAGATTCGCGTATATCTTGAAGGTGCTCTAATTGAAAATGGAAATGCCGTAACTGCTACCGGTAGGCCATTGATGAGGGATAATCTTAGGATAAACCCTGTTACGGGTGTAAATATGATTCCGATACGGGACCCATACAAATTTTCAACAGAATGGGTCAATGTGACATCATTTTATAATCACGTACAACCTGGTGTCACGACTCAATTTGATGAAATTTTGGATTCAGCCACTGTCTTTTCAGTAACAGGGCAAAATGCTATTGTAGATTGGGTCTTTGTAGAAATCAGGCATAAAAATGACAATACGAATATTATTTCAACCAGGTCTGGGCTGTTGCAAAGAGATGGAGATGTGGTTGATTTGGATGGGGTAAACAGCCTTGTATTTCCTGGACTTACATTGGACAGCTTCTATGTTGTAGTTCGACATCGGTCGCACTTGGGTTCAATGTCCGGATTGGTTTCAAAAAATCAGCTCGTAGACTTCACATCACCAAATACACCTCTATTTGATTTTGGAACTAGATTAAATAATGGATTTGATTATACAGGTCTGGCCCAGAATGGCAGCGTAAAATATGGGTACAATGCCCTGTGGGCAGGTGATTTTAATGGAGATGGAAAGCTGAAGTTTACCAACCCGAGCGATGACATCAATGTCTTGTATTTCGATTTGCTCTTCCATCCTCAAAATCCCAATACCAATTCCAACTTTAACTTTGGTTATGGATACTATCAGGGTGATGTAAATATGAATGGTAAAATCAAATTTGACAATCCAAATGACGACAAAAATTTATTGTACGCTCAGATTCTGTTTTATAATCTCAACAATGAATTCATGTCCAATTATAATTTCTTTATCCAACAGGTTCCTTAAATGCTATTTGATCTTGTGATTCATCGGCCATATCCGTTTCCATTTTGGTGCTTATGTATGGCTAGGTTTTAGGTTAGTAATTGTAAATTATATTACATTTCATCATTTCTTTATGCCTGCCCCCAGGGAAAGGCAGATTTGTGGTGTCTGTTTTATGATGAATCCCGGCACAGAATTTGCACTATGTGCATAGACATTAGTAAAAATATTAATATAACACTTTAAATATTAAACACCAATGGTTTGTAATTTTACATTTTCATGGGTTACCAGGATGGCTGCCTTTATTTTGTTATTAAACGGCCCTCTTTTAGCCCAAATTAATAAGGTGAATTACCAGCTTAAATTCAATCCGCAGACTTCTTTATATGACTGTTTTATGAATGTAAAAGAAGGAAATGCATTCACCAAAAGGGATAGGATTCAATTCAATGCACAAGTTTCGTTTGTCCTGCCCTCCCATGCGGAGATGACCATCAGCGAGACCCATATGCCAATACAGGACAATCAAAATTACAATGGTTTAAGACCATCAAAATGGTATATTTCCAATAAAATTGATAACCCGTCAGACCTTCCTGGTCAAAAATTAGTAAGTGTGGCGCCTGAATTATCTCCAACAGGACTATATAATGAACTTCGTGAAGGTGACGAAGTTAAGCTATTCAGTATCAGAATATCTCCACTGCCATTGTGTGGTGAAGGATTCAGACTGTATGACAACAATAGCGATCCAAAAAGTAGTGCAAAAGGTTTAAGGGGGGGTGATTTTAGCAATGGTTTTACCATAGGAAGTACGGCACAAAAGTATGGAGGCAACTTACCCACGGTAAATCCTTCACTGCCTATGGGAGAAATTCAGAAAATTAAACATGTTTTTGAAAATGAAAACGCCATTTTAGATGCCGGATCCTGGCAAAATGCAATTTCTTTTGCATGGACTGGACCGAATGGATTTATATCAAACAGTCAAAATCCAGTGATCCAAAAAATAAGTTCTTCCAGATCAGGAACATATTCACTTACGGTAACTTCAAAAGAAGGGTGTAAAACAGAGAAAAGTATGGTCTTAGTAGTGGATACTCATGAAAATTTGGAAAAAGCTGAATCCGCTGTTTCTGTAGAATCAGAATCCGTAAACAACAGAAATGGTTTTGTGGAGTACTCCTCAAAAGTATTCCCCAACCCCGCATGCAGTTTTATTAATATATCAGTAATTGCTGCCAAAGGAGCAAAGGTGGTTGGGCACATTTATTCCATCGACGGCAGAATCATCATGCCAAATGTTTTAAACCAGACCATGGACGGCCAATTTCTGGAAAAAACCATTCCACTTAAGCTTACGGGAGGTCTCTATATGCTAAGACTTTCCATTGGAGAAGATGAGACGGAGCACAGATTTTTATGTATTGAATAATGAATTAAATCAATGTCCGGAATATATAACCGGAGACCTTTTATAATTTAAACTATTGCCAATTATTACTTCGTTGGGCAAAATAATTACAATAAAGGACCCGCATAATTGCGGGTCCTTTATTGTTGTTTAGTTTTGTATATACAAATCTTAAACAATAATTCACAAACATTGTTAAGATCATATGAAATTAAAAGTAGGGGTAATTGGGTCCGGATTTGCTGGTCTTTCAACTGCTGCGGTTTTAGCCAAAGCAGGATTTGAAGTCCATGTCTTTGAAAAAAACGCCACCTTGGGCGGTAGGGCCCGGGTTTTCGAGGCAGAGGGCTTTACTTTTGACATGGGACCGAGTTGGTATTGGATGCCAGAGGTTTTTGAAGACTTTTACCAACATTTTGGGCATACGTCCTCTGATTTTTATCAATTGGAAAGGTTGGACCCATCGTACAAGGTCGTCTTTGGGAAGGGTGACGAAGTAGATCTTCCTGCTGATTTTGAATCACTCTGTGCTTTGTTTGAATCCATCGAAAAGGGCAGTGCGGAAAAACTAAAATCATTCCTGGTTGAAGCAGAATATAAGTATAAAACCGGTATGGAAGAATTTGTATGGAAGCCGGGTGAATCCATAACAGAGTTTATGGATTGGAAAGTAGTTTCTGCCTTTTTTAAACTGGACATGATTACGTCTCTATCCAGTCAGGTAAGAAAGTTGTTTACCAACGACAAACTCATTCGCATCCTGGAATTTCCCGTTTTATTTCTGGGAGCAACCCCACAAAAAACTCCGGCCTTATACAGTCTTATGAATTACGCCGATATAAAACTGGGCACCTGGTATCCGATGGGGGGCATGTTCAAAATCATAGAAGCCTTTACAGAAATTGGTCGAAAGCAAGGGGTCATTTTTCATGCCGATGCTGAAGTGACATCCATTGTTACCCGCGATAATGTGGTAAATGCCATAGAAACAAAAGCAGGACGGTTTGAGCTGGATGCGTTGATCGCAGGGGCAGATTACAAACATGTGGATACAGAATTATTGCCGCAGCATAAGCGCAATTATTCAGACCGATATTGGGATTCAAGGGTGCTGGCTCCTTCAAGCCTTTTGTATTATCTGGGTATTGACAAAAAATTAAGTGGACTGGAACATCATAATTTGTTTTTTGATGCAGATTTTGGGGCCCACGCAGAGGAAATTTACACCACCCATAAGTGGCCAAATAAACCACTTTTTTATGCCTGTATGCCTTCTAAAACAGATGCTTCTGTGGCTCCTGCGGGTTGCGAGAATATGTTTGTGCTAATACCTGTATCCACTGAACTCACCGGGGATACAGAAACGATCAGACAAAATTACCTCGACCTGGTGCTGGAACGATTGTACCGCATTAAAGGAATAGATTTGAGCGGGCACATTATCTATCAAAGAAGTTACGGCATCAGCGATTTTAAATCAGATTATCATGCATTTAAAGGCAATGCCTATGGTCTTGCCAATATATTGGGGCAGACAGCTATTTTAAAACCTGCTTTAAGGGCAAAAAAGCTGAGTAATATGTATTTTACCGGGCAGCTTACCTTGCCTGGTCCTGGAATGCCACCATCCATTATATCGGGCCGCATGGTAGCTTCACTCTTGATTAAAAATCTTTCAAAACATGGATAACCTATACAATTCGGTTTGTCAGAAATGTAGTGAACTCATCACCAAGAGTTACAGTACCTCATTCACTTTGGGCATTCGCATGTTTCATAAAAATATACGTAAACCCATTTTTGGCATCTACGGTTTTGTGCGTCTCGCGGATGAAATTGTAGATACCTATAAAGGAGATGACCGCAATACCTTGTTGGAAGAGTTCCGCATGGAAACTTTTTTGGCCATTAGTCGGGGCGTAAGCCTTAATCCGGTACTCCATACTTTTCAGCAGGTGGTCAACCAGTATCAGATTGACCATGCACATATCCACGCATTTCTTGACAGCATGGAAATGGACCTCGATACCGTTAGTCATGATGAACCCTCTTATAAAAAATACATTTTTGGCTCTGCCGAAGTCATTGGACTGATGTGCCTCAGGGTATTTGTGCGCAATGACGACGAACTTTATCTTAGACTGGAACCCTCCGCGAAATACTTGGGTTCTGCATTTCAGAAAGTAAATTTCCTTCGTGATTTTAAGAGTGATTTTAAAGAAAGGGGAAGGATATATTTTCCCGAGGTAGATTTTCATCATTTTTCTGAAGCCGATAAAATCAAGATCGAAGCCGAAATAAAGGCTGAATTTGACCATGCCCGTGAAGGCATACGCAACCTTCCACCCTGCTGTAGATTTGGGGTCTATTCTGCTTACAAATATTACCTAAAACTTTTTGACAAAATAAAAAGAAGGCCTATCTCCACTTTGTTAAGTGAACGCATCCGGGTTCCAAACGGGGAAAAACTGCTGGTACTTACAAAGTCTGCGGTTAGACTTCAGCTGGGCATTTTATGATTTGTTTTTTGCCTTATCGCGGTCAATGATGATTTGAACCTGTTCTGCCTTTAGGTTTTTACCAATAATGACTCTGTCTTTGTTTAACACATAAATTTCAGGTGTCACATCTACATAATATTTGGCGTAAATTGACCTGTTCGTCGGGTCGTGTACGTTGGTCCATGACAGTCCGTTTTTTGCGATGTAAGCTTTCCATTTGGCATCATCGGTATCAATGGCAATGGCATAAACATCAAGGCCCTTTGCCTTATTTTCGAGGTAGTATTTATGAAGCTTAGGAGTCTCAACCATACAATGCTCACAATCCGGATTAAAGAGGTAAACGATGAGGTATTCGGAGTTTTTAGTCATCAATTCCTGCTTTTTTCCAAAGTTATCTGTGGATATGACATTAGGTGCTTTGACACCCAACAGACTTTGCGCCATCTCGTTGGCCCTTCGCTGAATGGCATCCGTTTGCAGTGAATCTGACCAGAATGCTTTTTCATGGGTGAAGTATTTTCTCACCATATCCACAAAAACTTTCTCTGCGTCCATTATGGTGCTTTTACCAGGCTCATAGGTAAGAACCACATAGTTGGCAAAAACTTTAAAGTACTCATCTTTATCTTTTACTTTAGCCATCAGGTGGTGGGCAGCTGAAAGAATGGAGTCCTGGTGCTGAACGGTAAGTTCTTTAAAATAGCGCTTGAGTTTGATGCCGATCATCGGAGTACGCAATAAACGGGTATCAGAAAAATTGACATTGTCCCAAAATTCTTTCCGGTACTGAATGACTTGTACATCCCTGGGTAACTCTTCTTTAAGTCTTGGGTTTTGCCCGCCGTGTTTAAAGCTGGCAAATAACAGGTCCGGGTATTTCTTGTATATATCATTAATGACCTGAAGCCGCTGGTTTTCCAGGGCCTCTTTTTCTTTCTTGATGGCTGTATATGCTTCTGTTCCTGGGGTGGCAGATTTAAATCTATTGGCCACGTCATTTAACTTTGGACTTAGCTCCGATTCATACCGCATATTCTCATAAAAGAGTTCATTTTCCAAACTACCGGTGACCTGAATGGTCCCCATAATGTCAGCCAAAGCCACTTTCACATCAAAATCCTGATCCGCTCCAAACATGAGCTGGATGTATTCCTTTCTGCCGGAAACCCCAATGTAATAAAGCCCCTGAGCCAGACCCTCCTTTTTTTGGTAATTAATGGTGCCCTGGGTAAAGGCCACACTGTCCACCAGATAATTTTGATCTGAATAGAAGCCAATGATTTTGGCATATCCTCCCTGTGGATAGTCTGTAAGGGTAATCGAAAACCGGGTCGGACCACCCATTATGGGTTCGGGATCTTTTTTTAATGCCGAAATTTCAGGTTCCGGGCCTCCTTTACAAGATAGGGCTATCAACAAAGGGAGTATAAAAATTATGCGCATACCAGTTTTTTGTAAAAGGGAACTTAAAGCGGTCAAACTTAATTTCATTCTTCTTCTAATCCTTCTTTAAAGCCCTCAAAATTGAAGTTTAATCCAAATCGGAGGGTATTATCCAATGGATTCCTTTGGATCGAACTAGGTGCCAGATAAGACAAATTGAATTCAAAAACATTATACTTTATACCCGCACCGATGGTAAAGAACTTTCTGGCTCCTTTTAAAGGATGCTCGTAATAGTATCCTCCGCGCACGGCAAACTGTTTGCTGTAGATGTACTCAAGGCCGATGCTGTAGTAAAATTCTTTCAGTTCCTCAGAAAACCCGGCCTGCGCATCTGAGAATGAGCCAAAGACACCATCAAACAAGGTTTTTTGCCTCCAGTCAGCCACATCATCCCCATTGGTATCCCATTTTGGATTTTCAATGGAATAAGGGGATGGTACCAGTAGTTTATTGATGTCCAATACAAAACCGAGTGTGTTGTAATCGTCAAAGTCAATCCGCATCATGGCGCCAATGCCCAGGTTTGTGGGAATAAAATCTTTATCGGCGTTATCGGTGTACGTAACCTTGGCACCCAGATTTGAAATATTCATGCCGATTGCCCAATAGCCATTGTAGCTTGAAATTTTGGTCTTTTTTCTATAGGTAAGGGAAACGTCTGTGGCAAAAGAAGTGGCATTGTTGATTAAAACACCCGAAACTATCTGGCCAGGTGCCAGGCTGGAGTATAAAAATTTACCGGCAACGGCTGCAGATAAATTGTCACCCAGTTTCCTGGCATAGGCAGCTCCGAGTTCAAATTCCCTGGCCGGCCTTCACCAGTGGGAGCACCTGTATTGTCGGTAAAAAAGATCGATCCCAGAGAAAAATACCGCACATTGAAACCGAGTGTTTGGTATTTATCCAATTTAGTATATCCCGCCAGATAAGTCAGGTATAAATCGTCCAGTCCAAGACTTCTCAGCCAGGGTGTAAAATTTAAAGAAACGCCACTGTTTTCTTCGGCAAAGACCAGATTGGAAGCATTGTAATGCATGGAGGCAGCACTTGGGTCTGCTACAATGCCGGCTTCACCCATGGCACCACCCCTGGCATCGGGGGCAATCCTTAGGAAAGGCATGGCGGTCAAAATGGTGGTGGGTATGCAGTTGCCGTTCGCGTCGAGGGTGCAATTGAGTTCGTTGCTCCAGATGGATTGTGCATGACTTGTCGCAGCCATGAGTCCCACCACCAGGATGGTTAATACTTTGTTCATTAAGGATGATTTTTCTTGATTAATGCTTTGCAAAGGTAAAAAAATATTGCCTTTGGTGCTTTTAAGCTGCCTCAAGGCAAATATGAAACGATGACCCCTTCTTTTTATTATGGCCATTTACTTGAAAAATTATGGGCAAAGATAATCAAATTAGTAAAATATTTAATATATAAACTTGTTTATTTGTAGAGGTATTTACCCCGGTACCGGTGTCAAAAGTTTCTGCTTTAGGCTTTGGTTCGAATGACCGAAGGCATCTTTATAAAACAAACGGGTAATTTTACCATTGTAAGTCGCCTTCCTTGAGCAAACCCATTAAGATGGTATGAACACACGCTGCCAGCTAAACCGGTTGACTACATACATGGTGTCAGATTTTAACCATTTTCATAAAATCACTTTCCCGCCTCAGGCCGGCTGAAGGGGCAGTAAGCACGATGCGGTACAAATATACCCCCCGGGCCAGATTGGATCCAAAATCATCCCGTGCATCCCAATGCAGACGGGCAATGCGATAACCCTCAGAAACCCTCTGGTCCGTAATGCTTTTTACCAGCTTGCCCGAAATGGTGTAGATGTTGATCAACGTCATTACCTCAAGTCCGGCCAGATCGTGTTCAAAACTAAATTCCGTGGACGTACTGAACGGGTTGGGATAATTATAAACCCTCACGAGTTTTTGATTGTCCTTGTCAATGACCCTGAATTCGGTAAGTCCTTCCACAGAATTATTGGCAATATCCCAGGCCTTGACCTTGATGGTATAGAGTCCGGGCTCAAGGTCAGAAAGCGGATAGCGGACTTCACCCTTCCGGTAGTCATTGGCAGAGGCTTCATAATACGTGTTGAGTACAATTTCTTCATCCAGAGACGGGCCGGTAATGGTGGCCGTAATGTCGTGGCCAATGCTGTTGCCGGTAATGTTGATGCCGTAATCATCGGAAAGTTTGATAAGCAGGGTGGGCGCGTCATCGGTAATGCCGCCATATTGAAACCCTTCGTCATTCATGTACAACTGCATGGCCGGGGGGGTATCGTCATTGACGTTGCTCAGGTTTGATCCGCCCAATTTTAAACCGGTGTAATAACCGGCGGCATCGGTCACTTCATCATGTGCATACATGCTGATGCGGCTGTTGCCAATTTCGTAGTTTATGTCTTTGGGAATGATGCATTCAATTTCAAATTTACCGGCAGTACAACTGGCCTTGCCTTTGAAAATGACATTTTTAAACTGGTTGAATTTTTTTTCATAGCTGTCCTCATCGTTGACCAGGGTTTTAAGGGTAGCCTGCTTGTCATACAGCGTTAGTCCTACTTCTCCATTAAAATTGGTTACAGGTGCACCGGTATAATCGCGCACTTCTCCCCTGAACTTGAGTTTGTCCAGTGCCCCCACCGTATCGGAAAATTCAGTGATCAGTACATCATTGATGTGGGTTAGTACCAGGGTATGTTCGGGAATGGCGAGTATCTGGGATGGGTCGCCAAGTAAGGTAAACTTACGCGTGTTGTCCCCGGTCGTATCCTGAAATGTCGCATTCTTGGACCTTAGTATGATTTCACCAAATGACAAGCCTTTCCCTTCATTGCGCGCATACAAATTCTTAAATACTGAAGAGGTCAACCTCTTATTTTCATTGGCATACACCGGTCTTGTTGTGGTCAAAAGGCCTATGGCTCCTCCATTGGGATTGAGCAGTGCCAGCTCTCCTCCTGAAGCAATCGATGGATCATCATATCCGGAAAATGAACAAGTGGCTGTGATCAGCAAAGACAATGCTTTTCGGTTATTCCATCCCTGGATATCGCTGAGTTTTACAACCCGTTCCTGTGCAAGTCCTTTAGGCCCGCCATGACCAAGGTAACACCAGGCCAGCTGACCTTGATTCATTTGCTCATTAATGGCATCTGTGGCATCCGGATACCGCTCACCACCGGGTGTGTTTTCCTGCTGGAAGGCATCCAGATATACCTTTTGCTGGTTGTAAAGGGGGTCCCGGGTAAACGCCTCATTAGCTATATTGTCTGCGTCGTTGATGTGCAGATTTCCATCTTCATCATCTGCGCAAAAGCCGGTCTTCAATCTCCACTCGCCAAAGCGGTCAGGAGAGGTATCATATTCGACTATTTTGTCAACTACCGCAGCCGCTTCAATCACCGAGGTTACGGGCAGTCTGCCCACTCTTATATCCAGTGCCCCCTTCAGGTTTGCCCCCTCGTTGTTACTCAACAGGGCATAATAATCATCCGTGGGAAACGCATTAATCGGATTGAGAGATTCGTCCGTTTCATACACAGGTATGAAACTCTGGGCAGGAATAGAGTTTACCAGCTTTTTGTAATCGTAACTTCCGTCCCCAAAAAGCAGCAGGTACCTGAATGACGGATACCGTTCATAGACCATCTTGGAAAAATTGCGTATGGCACTTGGATCTACCCGCCCCGTAGAAAATTCGTTATAGATTTCATTCACATCTACAGCTGATACTTTATACCCATTGTGACTGGTCCGGTGGTTCGAAAGACGCAATGCGGACTCTTTAAAGTCCGGGTGATATATGATCAACAGGTTGCTTTCTGCAAGGCTGTGCAGGTTTTGATTGTTGATTTTGATGCCGGCTTCAGGTGTAAATGCTGCCTGGCTTGAAAACAACAGCAATTGTTTAGCAGGGCTTCCCGAAGCAAAAGCTACATTGCCACTGGCGACTGAATAGGCTTTAATGTCGGCAATGTCTGTCACATCCCATGCCACACCTCCGGTAAAATCTCCGGTTATTTGAATTTTACTAAAGCCATGGTTTGCAAAAGATGGGTGTCTTACAAACAATTGACTGCTTCCCGGGGCTATCCTTTGGGTTGAATTGACCTGAAGGTAATCCAACCAGGCATCACCGCTGCCTGCTGCACTGTACTTCAAACTCATTTTTGGTTGTCCCGAAGTAAGGATAACCGATTTTTTAAGGTAAGCATTCCTTGCATAAAGAGACTCCGTGCTACTCAGACTCACAGCACTGACGTTCGTTGTAAATACCTGCCCATCGGCGCTGATCGTAAATTTGGACTCTTTGTCGGAACGGCCGTAAGCAGAAAGAATTATTTCAGCAGGTACACTGACATCGACATGTATGAGGTTAAACAACTTTGACATATCTTTTTCCTGGTTGTTGACCAGATATTCCCCAACCCAGAGCTTGCCGGATCCAATGGTGGCCAGATTTTGTCCCAGCAGGTTCACCTTATCTTCTGTAAAAATGTCATGGTTTAGATGGGTGGAGGTTGTAAAGCTTACTTCATTATCTGAAATGGACGCATTGGGTACTCTTTTGCCATTACCAGCTGATATTTTTAGAAATACATAATTTTTTTCTGCGTATATATTTTTGTCAAATATAAATGACCCGGCAGCTGCATCATAACGCCATTTATCGGCACCTTCTGCATAAAAAAGCACCACATCATTGTCGTTGAACTTACCATCTTCTTCACCTGTGACCAAAATTGGAAACTCTATAAGGTCGTCGGGATAGGATGAAGCAAGTGCCTCTGGCAAGGTACCCCCGTAATTGCCGAAAATTTTTAATTCCCTGGGGTTGATTGTGCCAGTGTTGACACCCATGTCATCAAGCATTTTTTTTGTCAGCTTATGTACACCATTGCTCGTAATTCCAATTTTATAAACAAGCCCGTCAGCCAGGGCTGATTTATTGACCGGAAAAAGCTGCGCTTGAGCAGGCAAACTGAGAATTACTGCAAAAACAGCAGATAAAAGGTAAGTTTTTAATTGTTCCATGTAAACCATAAAATTCATTCAAATATAGACCCTAATACCTGGATTTTGTCACTTAAACGCCAATTAAGGCACAACATTGTGCATTAAATGTTAATTAAGCACACCATTTTCAGGTATCTTTGTCGTTTGTAGAATCATACAACAAACAGATTGATGAAATACAGGTTATTGGCCTCCATGATGTTGCTTTTTGTCGCTTCGGCGACAATCCATGCGCAGGACCCAGTATTCAGCCAGTTTTTTGCCTCTCCGCTACAACTTAATCCTGCATTTGCCGGTAATAGCTACCAACCTCACCTATCGGCAAATTACCGATTACAATGGTCGGGCTTGTCGGCCGCATATAACACCTTTTCAGTGGGTTACGATCAGTTCCTCGACAAATCCAACCTGGGTCTGGGTCTGCTACTCAATACCGATGCCGCGGGTGATGGCGCCCTTAAAACCACCAAAATTTCGGGCATGGTATCTTACCGGCTGTTGATAGGGGATGAAACCTATATCAAAGGTGGTCTTGAAGTGGCTATGATGCAAAAAAGCCTTAATTGGGAAAAACTGGTCTTTTACGATGCCATTGCAGCGAGCGGAGGAAATATAACCCCGGGCGGAAGTTATCTCCCTTCTTCAGAAATTGAGCCTGCCAACACCAGACGGGCATACCTCGATATTTCCAGCGGCTTTCTACTTTACAATGCACATTATTACTTTGGGCTGGCAATGGATCATTTAAATACGCCTGCCGATGAATTTCTCCAATATCCAGGGCAAAATTACAATGGAATGCCCCTGCGGGTTTCACTGCACGGGGGCTATCAGGTTAAGCTGGGCAGGTCAAGACCGGGCTACCTGAGCTCATTTCTTTCTCCCAATATCCTATATACGAGACAAGCCGGATTCAGCCAGCTTAATGCAGGTATCTATGTGGCGGCCAGTCAGTTAATAGGGGGAATCTGGTACAGACACTCCGGATCCAATGGAGATGCCATTATTTTCAATGCGGGCGTGCGCACCCGGGAGTACACCCTGGGTTACAGCTTTGACTTCACCCTTTCCGGACTTACCATTTCAACAGGCGGATCGCATGAAATTTCAGTGTCCTATACTTTTGACAATGGAAAGCTAAAAAAATCAAAATTGAATGACTGTCTGAATTTATTCAGGTAGCACAATTTTGATTTGGATTTTTCGTTAAAGTGTACATTTATGACTTTCAATCAATTGGATTCTTCTGTTAAAAATTTTGCAGATGAATTGATGGAAAAGAATGCCGGGATAAAATCTGGTATAGTTTATGCGGAGTATTGGAGGGCAATGTAATTGATTGCGCATTGCAGTGGTTTTTTTGTTAAAACACAATAAAAATGGCTGTCAATCATTTTTTAAATTATATTTGTCGCCTGATTTGAATAAAGGGGTTTATTAAAATTAAAATTTTTTGTGCTAAATGAATAAAATGTTCAGGTTAACGCTTGGTCTTTTCACGCTGATCATCATGTTGAGCTCTTGCAGCAAAAATGTAGAAAAATCTTCTACCACCGGATGGAATTACAATGATCAGGAATGGGGAGGTTTTCAAAAGCTGGATTACGAGGGTCAAATAATTGGTCCAAATCTCGTTCCCATTGAAGGTGGTACTTTTAACATGGGTTTGACAGAACAGGATGTAACTTTTGAATGGAACAATACACCCAGAAGGGTTACGGTTTCCTCATTCTATATGGATGAAACAGAAGTGGCAAACATCGATTACAGGGAATACCTTTTTTGGTTAAGGAAAAAATATGTTTCTTACCCGGGTGTTTACCGGGAAGCCCTTCCAGACTCACTTGTTTGGCGCGAAGAACTCGCGTATAACGAGCCAATGGTAGAGACTTACTTTCGCCACCCTTCTTACGATGCTTATCCGGTCGTTGGTGTAAATTGGCAACAAGCGACCAAATATGCAGAATGGAGGAGCGACAGGGTTAACGAAATGATCCTTATCGAACGAGGTATCCTCAATCCGTCTCCTGACCAAAAGGATTCTGAAACATTTAATTCCAAGGCATACCTGGCAGGTCAGTACCAGGGCAATGTCAAGAAAAATCTGCAAGACAATGCCACAGGAGGCGAAAGGCAGGTAACTTTTGAAGATGGAATATTATTGCCGGATTATATACTTCCAACGGAAGCCCAGTGGGAATATGCGGCTCTTGCCCTTAGAGGTAATCAGCCTACATCTGAAGATGAAGTAATTACCGACAGGAGGATTTATCCATGGAACGGCAACACAGCCAGATACAAAAAACACAACAATACCCAGGGTGACATTCAAGCCAATTTCAAGAGAGGAAGGGGCGATTACATGGGTATGGCAGGTGCGCTGAACGACAATGCTTCAATTCCTGGCCCGGTAAGGGCATTTCTTCCAAACGACTTTGGATTGTACAACATGGCGGGTAATGTCAGCGAGTGGACTCAGGATGTATATCGTCCGATGACAAGCAGTACCCTGAGCGATCCTGAAAACCATGACCTTAACTCTTACAGGGGTAACGTGTTCAAAGAACTCGTGCTGGACGAAGAAGGAAAGCCTATTGAAAAAGACAGCCTGGGAAGATTGAAATATCAGCTCGTTCAGGATTCTATGGTTTCGGAAAGGGAAAACTACAGGAAAGGCAATGTAAAGAACTACCGCGACGGCGATGCAGAATACATTAAATACGGATATGGTGAAACCACCCTCATCAATGATAGCTCAAGGGTAATCAAAGGTGGTTCATGGGCAGACAGGTTGTTCTGGTTGTCTCCCGGTGCCAGAAGGTTCAAAAACCAGGTTCAGTCAGACAGGACCTTAGGTTTCCGGTGCGCCATGGTGCGCGTGGGTGCTGAAGGATTTGAAGGCGACCTTGGTGGAAACAACTTTAAGGAAGCCGGTGCTACAAAAGTTAAAAGAAGATACAAATAAGAAATTTATAAAAGGCCCTGTTTCAGGGCCTTTTTTGTTTATGGTTATATGCAGTTGACACGATAAATATTCCTGGCGACCAGAAAAATTATTAGATATTTGTTGTACTTAAATATGTACAGTTTCTGTTTCTGCAGCGGTGGGAAGTAGTTAACTACAATCCGGCTAAGCAGGAATAACAAAGACAAGAAAATGGATTTATTGTTATTGCGTTTTCTCAAACATCCGTTCGTCTGCACAGATACACGTCGCATAAAACCGGGTGATATGTTTTTTGCCCTCAGGGGTGCAAATTTCAACGGCAATCAATTTGCAAGTCAGGCACTGGAGGCAGGAGCATCGTGGGTCGTTGTGGACGAAGTTGTGCCTGGCCTTGAGGATGAAAGGCTTATCAAGGTGGATAATGTGCTTTTTTCACTACAGGACCTGGCCCGCAAATACCGCACCCATCTTGGTCTGCCCATGCTGGCCATTACAGGGTCAAATGGTAAAACAACTACCAAAGAATTATTGGCGGCCGTATTATCCAGAAAGTTCAAAATCAACTATACGAAGGGCAATTTAAATAATGAAATTGGTGTACCGCTTACACTGCTTTCTACAAGTCCTGACACAGAGTTTATCATAGTGGAAATGGGGGCCAATCACCAGGGAGAAATTGGTCGTTTATGTCAAATAGCCCTTCCCGATTTTGGCCTGATTACCAATATTGGTTACGCACACCTCGAGGGTTTTGGCGGATACGAAGGGGTAAAAAAAGGGAAGTCTGAAATGTACCGATTTCTGGAAGCAACGAACGGTAAAATATTTATAAATGCATCCGACGATGTGCTGTGGTCGCTCTTGCATCAAAAGGAAAATTGTATACCCTACTATCCGGATGAATTTGAAGTTACGCAGGAATTTCCTTTCCTTGGTGTAAGGCATAAGTCCGGAAAAACATTTGAAACCCACCTGGCTGGTCTGTACAACATCGCCAATATAGCGGCCGCTGTGGGTGTGGGTACTTATTTTAATATGGATCTGGATGATATTTTTCAGGCCATCTCGGCGTATATTCCCGAAAACAACAGATCTCAGGTTATTTATGTAGAAAACGTGAGGGTAATTAAAGATGCCTACAATGCTAATCCTTCCAGTGTAAAATTGGCATTGGAGTCCCTGTTTAGAAGCGGTAGCGAAGACAAAGTAGTCATCCTGGGCGACATGCTGGAATTGGGTGATTATTCAGAAAAAGCGCATCGGGAAATCCTGGAGTTTGTCCTAAATCGCAAAGTGGCTGATGCCATTTTTGTCGGCCCGGAATATTGCCGGTTAAAAGAAGAATATGCCGGCAATTTTTATCCGGATGTCTTATCGGCAAAATCGGCATTCGACATACATCAATGCTCGGGAAAAACCGTTTTCCTTAAAGGATCAAGGGGCATAGCCTTGGAAAAGTTACTGGAATAAATCATCGTTTCATGTCAGCGCCTGACCTTCAAAGAGACGGGTTTGCAATTTTGAAGGTAATGATCCGGAAGAACAGTGCAGGTAGTCATTTTCTGTGCATGGCAAATAAGCCAATTCTTCCGAAGTCTTAATTCTTACCCACCATTTGTCCGTTTTTGAACTGTATGCAAATTCAAGCACTTCCTCAAAATCACGCAAATTGACATACATGTGCTCGTCAGCAGCATCCACTTGATAACTTCCCATCCATAAGCCTTCAAAAAAGTACCACACACATTCAGCCAGCAGAATAGCAGGTGACTTGTCGCCAGAAAGTTCGGCAACGCTGTTGTTTTCAAAACTCAGCATCTTCAATCTTGGGGAGTGGGCAGCATACCGCACCAATTGGATCAGTTCTTCCGGTAAAAGACCCGTTGGCTGACAGCCGGGCCATGAAGGGAGTATGGATGATTTGCATACATTAAAATCCATATGTACACTTTGGGCATTTCTCAGGACCGGCTCCATTTGCAGCAGATCCTGGGTAAGTAAACCCAAAGAGGTAGAATCCAGCGAATGCTGTTCCATCGCGTGGATATCTTCAATCGGTGAAAGGTGTCTTTGAAAACCCAGATAATGCCTTACTAGGTTATTGGCCGGGCCACTAATTTTATTGGTTAAAATAAAAACCTCCGAAAAGTAATTGGAAAGTTCCTCCAATTCCCTGTGTGGCAAACCAACCACAACAGGAACCGTTCCGCGCTGAAGGCAAAATCGAATAATATCCAGCAATTGTGATTTACCGGAAACCGGCTCACAATAGGCAAGGGATATTCCCGGAAAGTGATGATGAAATTTGTTTAATTCGACCAGAAAGGCATTATAAAATTGTGGATCCGAACCCAAAATAATTGCGTCACTATAAGGTAAAATCTGATTTTCTTTGCCAATTTCGCAGCGCACAAGAGATTGCAGCATTTTAAATAGATATTATATAAAAAGCAAATATATAAAACTTTACTAACCAAATTAAATTCTCATGAATTTAGAAACAGTTTTGGCAGAATATAAAGAAAAGGAACCCGAGATCGTCTTTGAATGGAAAGACCAGCTGACGGATGCCAGGGGCTGGGTGGTCATCAATTCCCTCCGCGGTGGCGCTGCCGGTGGCGGCACCAGGATGCGCAAAGGGCTGACCCGCGATGAAGTGGTTTCCCTTGCCAAGGTCATGGAAATAAAATTTTCTGTCTGTGGGCCATCCATTGGCGGAGCCAAATCAGGTATTGACTTTGACCCTCAGGATCCGCGTCGGACAGATGTGCTCAAAAGGTGGTATGCGGCTGTTTTCCCCCTGCTGAAGAATTATTATGGTACAGGAGGTGACCTCAATGTGGACGAGATCAAGGACGTGGTACCCATTACTGAAGACCTGGGATTGTGGCACCCGCAGGAAGGTATTGTCAATGGACACTTAATGCCCAATAAAGGGGAGGCCATCAGCATCCTCGGTCAGTTGCGATATGGTTGCAGCAAAACCGTGGAGGATGGGAGATTTTGCCCTGAAGGTGAAAAAAGATATGCTGTAGCTGACCTCATAACAGGTTACGGGGTAGCGGAATCAATCCTCCATTTTCACCGTATTTTTAAAGGTGAAAATATAGAAGGGAAAAGGGTGATCATCCAGGGCTGGGGCAATGTAGCTTCTGCTGCGGCCCTTTACCTGGCCAAAACCGGTGCCAAAATCGTAGGTATAATTGACAGGGCAGGCGGTCTTATTTCAGAACAAGGTATGGGCTACGACGAAATAGAAGCGTTGTTTTTAAACAAGGAAAACAACCGTCTCATGGGCAAAATAATGCCTTTTGAGGAGGTGAATGAAAAAATATGGAACGTACCCTGTGATGTTTTTGTTCCGGGTGCCGCATCCAAAATAGTAACAAGGATACAGGCAGAAAGTCTGATTTCCGGAGGGTGTAAAGTCATTTCCTGCGGTGCGAATGTGCCATTTACCGATGACGGAATTTTCTTTGGGGAAACAGCAAGAATGGTAGATGAAAAAATCAGCCTGATTCCCGATTTTGTGGCAAATTGTGGAATGGCCAGGGTCTTTGCTTACCTGATGCAATCGGAAGCTGTTTTGACCGATCAGGGGATATTTCAGGACACCTCGTTGACAATTGGCACATTTTTGGATGAACTTTATAGAGAAAACCCCTCAGATACCACAATTTCAAGGCGTTCTTTGTTTAAAAGTTTACAAAAACTTAAATAAATTTACTTGTTTTTTGATTAATTAAACTTACATTTGTAGATCAAACGAAGTAATAAACAATTTTCCTATGACACGAAAAATATACTTTTACGCACTATTATTCCTGAGCGGAAGCCTAGTTGCTCAGGATGATATGAAAAAAGACCAGGCGGATGCCAGCTTCCGTATGGGTCAGACCAACTACACTGCCAAGCCTAAAAATGCCTGGGAGCTTGGGGTTCATGCCGGACATTTCTTTATCGACGGTGATGTGGACAGAACAATACCTGGTGGATATGGCCTGGGTTTGCACCTGAGGAAGGCAATTCATTACTCGTTTTCTATACGGGCAGATTTATTTTATGGCGTTGCTACAGGACTTGAACCTCAGCACTGGACACACGCTACGGTTGGTGAGCCAATTGGCGGTGGTCTTATTGAAAAGGAATATGCACCTTATGCCAACAACGTTGACGGCTGGTTCCCTTCACACAGGACAACTCAGGTTTATGGGGTAATGCAGGGCGTACTCAACATCGGCAACATTCTTTTCCATCAGAAAGATAATAAATGGAACTGGTATTGGACCATCGGTGCGGGTTTGTCCAGCCACAAGGCTAAACTTGATCTGCTCGATGCAAACGGTCAACCTTACCAGGATTTATTGACCAGAACAGGATGGACATCTGAGAAATTCGACACGAAAGCAGGAAGAAAAGAAATAAAAACTGCCCTGAGAGATATTTACGATGGATCTTACGAAACAGAAGGTCCAAAGAAAGCGGGTATCTTCAGATTGGGTGATGAAACCAACATTCACGTAATGTTTACAAGTTCAGTTGGTGTTTCCAGAAAACTCAGCAAGAGAATCAACATTGGACTGGAACACCAGGTGATGGCAACAGACAACGATTACCTCGACGGCATCAGGTTCAGAAGCGAAGATGACTTATCAGCAGACGTTGATCTTGAGCACTATACAAACTTCAGGTTGGCAATCAACCTGGGAAATTTGGACAAAGTGACAGAACCTTTATACTGGGTTAACCCACTGGATGCAACCATGAATGACATCGCAGAACTTAAGGCAAGGCCGGTACTTGATCTTACCGACTCAGACAGCGATGGTGTTATTGACATGCTTGACCAGGAAGTAGACACGCCTGCAGGTGCTACAGTCGATACCAGGGGTGTTGCCCTGGATTCAGACAGCGACGGTATTGCAGATTATAAAGACAAAGAACCTTTCTCACCCATTGGCTACGAAATTGGAAAAGATGGTATCGCCAATGTGAAAAAGTGTGAATCTTGCCTGACAGAATCAGATGTATTCAAAATGATCGATTCAAGAACTGCGGGCTTCAAAAAAGGAGACGATTGTTCTAAGTGGTTCCTGCCTATGATTCACTTCGATCTGGACAAGTACAAAGTTAAGCCGGAATTTTATGGTCACCTGCACCATGTAGCTACCGTGCTTAAGCAGTGTCCAACCGCTTGTGTAGCGGTTGTAGGTCACACAGATGTAAGAAATTCAAATGCATACAACCAAATGCTTTCTTTCAACAGGGCACAGGCTGCAGTTGACTATTTGGTTACCAACTATGGTATCGACAGGACCAGGCTTAAGTTGATGTATGGTGGTGAAGATGCTCCAATGGTGGGCAATTCAAAAAGAGAAACCGAGCATTACATGAACCGCAGGGTTGAATTCAGGTTATGTGAGCCTACAGATGCCGAAATGGCAAGGCCAGATGGCAAAAATGCAGGCAGCGGAGGAAAAGGAAACTCAGGTTCCGGAGCATCAGGATCTATCTTCAAAGGAAATAAGAATTCAGGCTATTAATATTGCTTGTTAAGATAATTGGAAAGGGAGGTGTATTTACACTTCCCTTTTCTTTTTTGTGAAGGTACCTTTTCCGAAAGATCAAATATGGTCAGAAGTTATAATGGCACATTTGGGTATAAGTGCATAATAGTTTAATTTTGCACATTGTGAAATCAAGAAGAAACATCAAAAATATATGGCAGAGATCATAAGAATGCCCCGGTTGAGTGATACCATGGAGGAGGGCAACATTGTGGCATGGTTAAAAAAAGTAGGAGAAGTCGTAAAACCCGGAGATATCCTCGCAGAGGTTGAAACAGATAAAGCCACCATGGAACTCGAAAGTTATTTTAACGGCACATTGTTATACGTGGGCCTGGAATCAGGCCCTGTTCCGGTAGATGGCATCATTGCCATCATAGGAAAACCAGAAGAAGATTATAAAAGCATTTTGGCAGCAGCCCAGGCTGGGCAACCCGCAGCTGTATCCGCACCCGCGCAGCCAGCTCCAGCGGCAGAAACAGCTTCAAAAAGCCAGATGCCGGAGGTTGTGACTGAACAGCCGGCGCCGGTCGCAAATGCAGAAGAAACAAGGCTTAAGGCTTCTCCCCTGGCAAAGTCGCTTGCAAACAAATCAGGGGTTGATTTAGCGGCAGTCAAAGGATCCGGCGACCACGGCAGAATCATTAAAAAAGACGTCGAACAATTTATGGCTAATCCGACACCGGCCATTATGGCTCCGACAACGTTTTCAACAACCCAGGCTCAACCACTGCCATCAGGCGAAATTCCGGTGACTCAGATGCGCAAAATAATTGCCAAAAGACTTGGAGAGAGCATGTTTACAGCCCCCCATTTTTACCTCACCATGGAAATCGATATGTCCAATGCCATGGACGCCAGAAGTGCAATCAATGAAGACGGCGAGGTGAAAATTTCATTCAATGATTTTGTAGTTAAGGCTTGTGCGGTTGCCCTCAGGAAACACCCAATGGTGAATTCTTCCTGGATGGGTGATAAAATCGCCATCCATAATGTCGTCAATATTGGCGTAGCGGTTGCTGTGCCTGATGGCTTATTGGTACCGGTGGTGAATGAGGCAAATACCAAGTCGCTGAGTCAGATTAATAAGGAAGTTAAGGAGCTTGCTGCGAAAGCAAAAGATAAAAAATTACAGCCCCAGGAAATGCAGGGCAATACATTTACCATTTCCAACCTCGGCATGTTTGACATTGAAGAATTTACGGCCATCATCAATCCCCCCGATGCCTGCATTTTGGCAGTAGGTTCGATCATCCAGAAACCCGTAGTGAAAAATGGAGCCATTGTGGTGGGCAACACCATGAAGGTTACCCTGAGTTGCGATCATCGGGTCGTTGACGGTGCTACGGGTGCCCAGTTTTTGCAAACCTTAAAATCTATTTTGGAACATCCTGTTAAAATGTTGGTGTAATAAACCATATGAACTATCCTTCTAAAACACTGGAGCGTCTTGTTTCTGCCATCTCATCCCTGCCGGGAATTGGCCGCAAAACCGCTTTGCGCCTGGCGCTTCATTTGGTTCAGGATAAAAATGACAAGGCATCTGTTTTGGGCAATGTACTGACCTCTCTAAAAGAAGATGTCAAATTTTGTAAACATTGCCATGCGCTCGCAGATGATGTCGAATGCAGCATCTGCCTGACCTCATCCAGGAAGAATGGCATGCTCTGTGTGGTGGAAAACATCCGGGATTTGATGGCCATAGAAGATACAGCCTCTTTCCATGGCCGGTATCACATCCTGGGAGGACTCATTTCACCCATTGATGGCATTGGCCCTTCAGACCTTCAAATCGACTCCCTGATCAGCAGAATAGACGAAGATAAAATTGAGGAACTTATCATGGCCATCAGTCCGACCATTGAAGGAGAAACTACTTCCTTTTATATTTCCAAAAAGTTGGCCGATAAGGACATCAGAATTACCACCATCGCCAGAGGTGTCTCTTTTGGAGGAGAACTCGAATATGCGGATGAACTTACCCTTGGACGTTCGATTAGTGCCAGGGTCCCCTATAAGATGGGCGTCTGATCGCTGCCATGGCCGACCTCACCATAGTCATCGTAAGTTATAATGTAAGGCACTTTTTGCTGAATTGCCTCGACTCCATCGAAAAATCAAATCAACAGGGATTTAGCCTCAAAGTGGTAGTGGTGGATAATGCTTCTGTGGACGGAAGTGTGGCCGCAGTAAGACAAAAATTTCCCAAAACAACCATCATTGAAAATAAGCTCAATGTCGGTTTTGCCAAAGCCAACAACCAGGGTTTTCGACTCGCTGACGGTGCCTTTGTCCTTGCCCTTAATCCGGATACCATTCTTCAGGAAGATACACTGACAAAATGCCTCGCTTATATGCGCGAACATCCTGAATGTGGCGTGCTGGGCGTAAAAATGATTGATGGCTCTGGCAAGTATCTGCCGGAAAGTAAGAGGGGCAGACCCACACTCTGGAATTCCTTTTGCAAGTTTAGCGGACTTACAGCCCTGTTTCCTGACAGCCGTATGTTTAGCGGCTATTATCTGGGCCATTTGAAAGCTGATGAAATTAATGAGGTGGAGGTGCTTTGCGGGGCATTTATGTTTTTCAGGAGAGACCTGCTCATGCAACTTGGAGGCTTTGACGAGGATTATTTTATGTATGGAGAAGACATTGATTTGTCTCACAAAATAAGCCAAAGCGGGGACCGCGTGGTTTACTTTCCCCTGACCCGCATCATACACTTCAAAGGAGAAAGTTCAAAAAAAGCAAGCTTCAACTATGTGATCAATTTTTACCAGTCCATGTCCATTTACGTGGGTAAACACTACCATGGCATTAGGGGGCTGGTGTTGAAAATCATGATCAGGTTGGCCATCTTTTTTACGGCCATGCTGAGTTTTTTCAAGCACAATTTGTTGGGCAATCTGCATTTATTTATCGACTTTTTATTGTTGACGGGCATGCAGTCGGCATTGAAAAAAGCCTGGGCAAATTGGTACTTCCATGATCCTACCTATTACCAAAATTCGGCATCCCTCATCCACACACTTGGATCTACCTTCATCCTGGTTTTTTCGCTTTGGTTTTTTGGTCAATACGACAAAAACTGGAGATCGCGCCGCCAGTTGGCTGGCATTGCGGTGGGAACTGTCGTCATTCTGGTCATTTATGCCCTGTTGCCGGCGGCACTCCGAAGCAGCCGCATGCTAATCCTTGGGGGTGCCGTGTTGAGCTTTCCCCTTACCCGGCTATCCCTCTACCTTCGGACTGCCCTGGCAGGCCATTTTCCCGGAAAGGCTTACAACCACAAATACCTGATTGTGGGCAAAGAAGATAATGCCAAAAGGATAACACAAGACATCCTATCTTCCGATAAAAATGCAGAAGTATTGGGGACACTATATCCTGGTTATGAAGAAGTGAACCATTCATTTTATATCAACAATACGACAAACCTCAAAGAAATTACGGCCATGTTAAAAGCAGGAAACATAGTTTTCTCCACCGATGACATTGCCATTCAGGACATCTTTGACCTTATGGTGCAATCAGACAAAGAAGTGAGGTACCTCATTACCGGCAGAGAAGCAGCATCCGTGGTTTCCAGTGGCGATAAAGGGCAACAGGGCGTTTTTTTTCATGCTGAATCCGGGTTCCGGTTGGGTCAGGGTTTATACCTCAGGGTAAAAAGATTGACCGATATCTTCCTGACCTTGTGTTTTGTGTCGTTGAGTCCGGTTTTGTTTTTTTCAAAAGCCTACAGGCACATCATTTGGCCAGCTCTTTGGCAGGTATTGAACGGTCAGAAAACCTGGGTCTCGTACGGGAAAACTGCACCCCGGGATGAACAGGAAATCATCCTTCCTGAGATCAGGAACGGCGTTTTTGATGTGGCGTATCTAATCAGAAACAGCGATTATTTTCCCATCATTACCGACATGTCAGCTGCCAATGTACACTACGCCCGGCATTATACTCCACTAACCGACCTCACCATTTTATCATCAAAACTGTATTGACCATGAATCCAGTGATCACCGCCATTAAAGAAAAGGTGAAAGACATCCTGCCGGAAGTAGTCTCTATACGAAGGCACCTGCACCAGCACCCTGAACTGAGTTTTCAGGAGACAGAGACCAGTGCTTTTTTGAGGCGAATATTGGACCAACATCAAATTGAGTACAGGGATAATCTGGTCGGAACCGGCTTTGTAGCTGAAATTACAGGCGGGCAGCCAGGTCCCGTGAGGGCTTTCAGGGCAGAACTCGATGCCCTGCCCATTGAGGAAATGACAGAGCTTCCCTACAAGTCAATGAATTTGGGAATTATGCATGCATGTGGACACGATGTCCACAGTGCTTGTCTGCTTGGGGCCTGCCTGGTACTGAATGAAATGAAAGCGGAAATAAAAGGACGCTTGTTGTTTGTTTTCCAACCGGGAGAAGAAAAGCTGCCGGGAGGTGCCTCACTAATGTTGGCAGATAACGTGTTTGGTGCAGTCTTACCCGTCAGCATTGTCGCGCAGCATGTTTTTCCTGAATTGAAAGCAGGAGAGGTTGGTATTTGTGCAGGTTTATATATGGCGTCCTCCGATGAAATCTATATTTCCATCAAAGGAAAAGGTGGTCACGCTGCCATGCCCCATAATTGCATTGACCCCATTGTTTTGGCCAGTGAAGTGGTATTGGCATTGCAGCAAATCATATCCAGGCACGGCAACCCCATCATTCCATCGGTTCTTACGATCGGAAAAATAGAAAGTACCGGTGGGGCTACCAACGTCATTCCAGATGAAGTAAAAATGGAAGGCACTTTTCGCACCATGGATGAAGCCTGGCGCGAAAAGGCGCACAGCCATATTATATCTACGGTCGAACACATCTGTTTGGCAAAGGGTGCCACGGCAGAGGTCAAGTTGGTCCGGGGTTATCCTTGCCTCATCAATGAGGGTAATCTTACGGCTGCGGTAAAAGACAAAATGGTTGACTTTATGGGCATTGATAAAGTCCATGACATACCTAAGAGGATGACATCAGAGGATTTTGCCTTTTTTGCCCAACAAATCCCTGCTTGTTTTTTCCGTTTGGGGGTTTCAGACCAGGATGGCAAATGGAAGCATGGCGTTCATTCTCCACATTTTCAGGTGGACGAGACTGCTTTAGAGGTTGGGGTAGGCCTAATGGTCTGGCTGGCGCTTTAAGGCCCGGAATAGCGCTAAAACTGTCCTAATTAATGCAGCTTTTATTGCATTTGTCCCTGTCTTATGGTTATATTTGCCTTCCACAAAATTGTAAAATGTCAAATTCCATTGAAACGGTCAACTGTCTCATCATTGGCTCAGGACCGGCCGGCTATACTGCAGCCATTTACGCATCACGCGCCAATTTGAACCCGGTACTCTATACAGGCAAAGAACCTGGGGGGTCAGCTGACCATCACCAACGAAGTAGAAAATTATCCGGGTTATCCCGAAGGCATTCACGGCCCGGAAATGATGGAGGACTTCAAAAATCAGGCTTTGCGGTTTGGCACCGACATCCGTTTTGAATTGATTGAAAAAGTGGACTTTTCCGGACCTGTGCATAAGGTCTGGTCGGAGACGGGCCATGAGATGCATGCCCATACCGTCATCATTGCCACGGGCGCAAGCGCCAAATGGCTGGGACTTCCATCGGAACAAAAGTTAATGAACAAAGGCGTGTCCGCTTGTGCGGTCTGTGATGGTTTTTTCTTCCGCAAACAGGAAGTAGCCATCGTTGGGGCAGGTGATACAGCAGCCGAAGAAGCTACTTATCTCGCAAAGCTTTGTTCACATGTACACATGCTGGTGCGCAAAGGGGAAATGAGGGCTTCCAAAATTATGCAGGAACGGGTTAAAAACACGCCCAATCTCACCGTACATTACAATACGGAAACACTGGAAATTTTAGGAGAAGAAGGCGTAACTGGTGCACGGATCAAAAATAATGTTACCGGTGAAGAGACCACGCTGAATGTCACCGGATTTTTTGTAGCCATTGGCCATAAACCCAACACAGATTTGTTTACACCCTGGCTGGATATGGACGAAGCGGGTTACATCAAAACAGTACCTGGTCGCACCTTCACCAACATCAAGGGTGTTTTTGCCAGTGGCGATGCCCAGGACCACATTTACAGACAGGCGGTCACGGCTGCAGGCACTGGTTGCATGGCGGCCCTCGATGCCGAACGTTACCTGTCAGAACACGCAATCATCTAACCCACAAATACAAAACTATGCAATCTAAATTCAGACCGGGAGTCTTGTTTGGCGATGAAGTAACAGAATTGTTCAACTACGCCAACCACCATCATTTTGCCATTCCTGCCGTCAATGTCATAGGCAGCAACAGTGTCAATGCCTGTCTGGAGACAGCAAAAGCGGTGAACTCCCCCATCATCATACAATACAGCAATGGAGGCGCAGCGTTTAATGCGGGCAAAGGTCTGGATAATACGGACCAGAAAGCGGCTGTGCTTGGTGCCATTGCCGGCGCATTGCACATTCATCAACTGGCAGAAGCCTATGGCGTAACCGTAGTGCTGCACACCGATCACTGTGCCAAAAGTCTGTTGCCCTGGATGGATGGTATGCTGGAAGCCAATGAAAGGTTTTTTGAAAAAAATGGCCACGCCCTTTTCAGCTCCCACATGCTGGATTTTAGTGAAGAACCCATCCATGAAAATGTAGAGATGTGTATGGATTATTTGGCCAGAATGTCTGAAATCGGCATCACCCTCGAAATGGAACTAGGGGTTACCGGCGGAGAAGAGGATGGCGTTGACAACAGCGATGTAGATAGCAATAAACTCTACACCCAACCCGAAGAAGTTTCCATGGCTTACGAAGAACTTTCCCGCATCAGCAATAAATTCACCATTGCGGCAGCCTTTGGCAATGTGCATGGGGTGTACAAACCGGGCAATGTCAAATTGACGCCAAAAATTCTGAAAAATTCTCAGGATTACGTCCAGCAAAAATTCAATACCGGCCCCAATCCGGTAAACTTTGTTTTCCACGGCGGATCAGGTTCTACCAGAGAAGAGATTCGCGAAGCCATTTCTTATGGTGCCATCAAGATGAACATCGATACCGATATGCAATGGGCATTCTGGGAGGGCATCAAAAATTATTATGAAAGTAAAAAAGCATACCTGCAGGGACAAATAGGCAATCCGGAAGGAGACGACAAACCCAATAAAAAACAATACGATCCCAGGGTTTGGCTCAGAGAAGGTGAAAAAAGTTTTGTTTCCAGGCTAAAAATGGCCTTCGAAGACCTCGATTGCCTGGATAGAAATAAAGCCTGACACATTAAGTTGTATAATTGTCTCCTGTAAGACTGCTTTGAAAATATAAATGATTAATTTTATCAGGCCATATAATTCATTGATATTTTTTTTGAATTTGGCTCTTTACTTTCTAACTAACAAAAATTCTATAAAGCATGAAACAACTTTACCTTGTCTTTTTACTTGCTTTGATTTCTTCAGGAATGATGGCCCAGGCTTCTTTCTCTGACGATTTTGAAAGCTACACCGCTGACCAATTTCTGGGACCACAGTCTCCAAATTGGACCACATGGTCTCTGAAAGACGGCACTGCCGAAGACACCAAGGTGACCACCGCCAAAGCCGCCAGCGGCACAAAATCCATTTATTTTTCATCGACAGCTTCAGGCGGTGGACCACAGGATGTGGTACTGCCATTTACCGATGCCTATACAACAGGCGTATTTGAAATCGGCATGAAATTTTTCATCGAGGATGGCAAGACGGCTTACTTTAACATTCAGGGTGAAAAGGCAATCGGCACTACCTGGTCAATAGATGTAAATTTCAACACAGATAAATCATTAACCGTTGCCGGGGGTGGTTCTATATTTGCATCCGGAAAATATGTCCAGGGCGAATGGATTTCTTTTGTCATCAGTGGCAATATTTCCGCAAATCTCTGGTCCGCTTCTGTGGATGGCCAGTCATTGGGTACATTTAGACTGGCTACCAACAAAGTGGCTTCCATTGATATTTATCCTTCCAACGCAGATGCTGCTTTTTATGTAGATGATTTTTTTTATTCCCAGGATGTGTTTACGCCAAAACCAAACGACATTGGCATAAGTGGCGTGAGTGTAGCACCAAAGGACCTTACTGGAATTGAGGCACCTCTTGGTGTTAACATTACCAACCTCGGTGCAAGCACGGTCAATGAAATTGAAGTTGAATATGTATATGGTGCTGCAACCGCGAAAAAAACAGTTACCGGACTTAATCTGGCCAGCCTGGCATCCACTACGGTACAATTTGATGACAACATTACCATGTTGGCTGGAGCAAATCCGATCCAGGTAACCGCCAAATTGATTGGCGTAACTGATGATGATGTCGCCAACAACGCATCTTCATCCAATACGACAGGAGTAACTCCCGCAGCAGACAAATTTGTCATCGCAGAAGAAGCCACGGGTACCTGGTGTGGCTGGTGCCCAAGGGGAGCCGTAATGCTCGACAGACTCAGCAAGCGTTATCCAAATTATTTTATTGGCATCGCGGTGCACAATGCAGATCCTATGGTTGTGACAGAATATGATGCCGGTATCAGGGGTCTTTCAGGCTTCACCGGTTTTCCAAGTGCTACCGTTGGAAGAACAGCCATCATCGACCCACTGGGTATTGAATCGGCTTTCTTTTCAAGAATTGTGGAAGCACCAAAGTCATCCATTACGGTGGGTGCATCTTATGATGAAGCCACCAGAAAATTAAGCCTTTCACCAAAAATTACGTTTAAAGCCAATGTGTCAGGATCCTACAAAATGGCCCTGGTCATTGTGGAAGACAGCGTCAGAAGCACTGCTGCCGGTTATGCCCAATCCAACTACTATTCAGGTGGTGGCAACGGCCCTATGGGTGGTTATGAATTGTTGCCAAATCCCGTTCCCGCCAATAAGATGACCTACAACCACGTAGCGAGGGTCTTGTTGGGCGGATTTAAAGGCACCGCACTTCCCAAAACTTCTTACAAGAAAGACGATGTAGTTTATACCAACTTTGAAACCACCCTGCCTGCAGGCATCAAACTGGAAAATATGCACATTGTACCCATTCTTTTCGCACCGTCAGGACTCATCGACAATGGCTACCTCTCAAACCTTGAAGAGGCCATCGCAGAAGGTTTTACCGTAGGAGCAGAGGATGTGGCCTTCACCGGCGATGTCAAAGTGTACCCCAATCCATTTGCCTACGAAAGCATCATCGACCTCAACCTCGACAAACCTGCAGACGTAAGCATCGAAGTATATGACTACACCGGCAAATTGGTAGGCAGTAAAAACTATGGCACCCTGTCAGGTTCAAACGAACTTTTACTCAATGGCAGCCAGTTAAACAACGGCACTTACCTTGCCAGGATAAAAGTGGGAAATGAAGAAACCACAAGAACCATTGTAGTGCAGAAATAATCGCACGCATCTTAACTTTAAATAAGAAAGGGGTCTTCCGACCCCTTTCTTATTTATTCAAGATCAATTACTGATACTATTCATCTATCTCACCACTTACCCCTTCCCATTTCATATTTCCTTCTTATCTTTGTCTCCCGTAGCATTCAAACCAACTTACATGTACATAGACGTTTTATTGGGCCTCCAATGGGGTGATGAAGGAAAAGGCAAGGTCGTTGATTATATCGCCGACCAATACGATGTGGTAGCCCGTTTTCAGGGTGGACCCAACGCCGGACACACCATCCGCATCAATGAAAACAAATATGTACTTCACACCATACCCTCCGGTGTCTTCAGGGAAAATATCCTCAACCTCATCGGCAGTGGCGTGGTAATCGATCCCATCACTTTTGAAAAAGAATTGCAAAACCTCGATGGGGAAGGCATTTCCTATCGCGACCGGCTGCTCATATCTAAAAAAGCACACCTCATCCTGCCTACGCACCGTTTACTTGATGCTGCTTCTGAGGCCGCAAAGGGCAAAGAAAAAATTGGTTCGACACTCAAAGGTATTGGCCCAACCTACATGGATAAGACAGGTAGAAATGGTTTGCGGGTTGGCGATATCTATGCCGCTGATTTTATGCAGAAATACAATGCACTCAAAGAAAAACACTATGGCTTGCTCAAACAATTTCCCGAGGTAGCTTTTGACCTGGCTGGAGAAGAAGAGAAATGGTTCAGCAGCCTGGATTCACTCAAATCACTTAAATCAGTGAATGGGGAATATTACATCAACGACGCGCTGACCAACCGCAAAAAAGTGCTCGCCGAAGGCGCCCAGGGCTCTATGCTTGATATCGATTACGGTACCTATCCATATGTTACCTCATCAAATACCATCAGTGCAGGGGTGTGCAGCGGACTGGGTGTGGCCCCTTCAAAAGTAAATGAAGTCATGGGCATCGCCAAAGCCTATTGCACCCGCGTTGGTTCGGGTCCATTCCCCTCTGAACAGGACAATGAAACCGGCGAACGGATGCGTACCATTGGCCGTGAATTTGGCGCCACCACAGGCAGACCCCGCCGATGCGGTTGGATCGACATTCCTCAATTGTTGTACACCATCATGCTCAATGGTGTCACCCAGGTCATCATCACCAAGCTCGATGTACTCAATGAGTTTGACACCATCAGCGTGGGCACTGAATATGCCTATGATGGCATGGTCACGACCGAACTTCCATTTGACTTGTGCAGCACAAATATTGAGGTGCAGTATGCGTTATACGAAGGTTGGTTGCAGGACTTATCTGGCATCACTTCTTTCCATGCACTGCCACCAAAGGCCAAGTCTTATCTTCAGTCATTAGAACAACAACTCAAGGTGAGGATATCCATGATTTCAACGGGACCAGAGCGTTCTGAGCTCATCGTGAAATAGTAAAAAGTCTTTTCTCTTAAAGGCATTAATTTTCCTTTATCGTCCCAATTTTAAGTTTGGCCAGGCTGTGTAATGGCCAATATCTTTTCCTTTCGTTAGTTACATTTAAACTTGGGCTTTGTAATTACTATTTATTCAAATTGTTATTAATCAATAGAATAGATCTGTTTTTTGCGCATTTGTGTGTGTAGAATTTGGGTACAAAAGCCTTCTTACATGGTAAATGGGGCATTACTTTTGTTTACAAGGCAGCTACTATTGCGCTTGTTCTCAATTGGGTGAGTATTGCCCAGCTGATCAGTGAAGGAAGACAGGGCCTGAAAAAAGAAATCAACACTAAGCCTTTGTTTCATTTTCGGGGACCAGCTTATTTTTGTAAACACATTACCATTTAGTAATCATATATAGTAAACCACCGATGCCATACCAAAATCCATGACATGGAATTGAACAAATACAGCAAGCTCATTACCCAGGATCCGACACAACCGGCAGCCCAGGCCATGTTATACGGCATTGGACTTACAGAAGATGACTTGAAGAAAGCACAGGTGGGCATTGTGAGCATGGGTTATGATGGCAATACCTGCAACATGCACCTCAATGACCTCGCGCGACTCGTCAAAACAGCGGTGTGGGACCAGGAACTGGTTGGCCTGATATTTAATACCATAGGGGTCAGCGACGGCATCAGCAATGGCACAGACGGCATGCGGTATTCACTGGTTTCCCGAGACATCATTGCAGACAGCATTGAAGCCGTTTGTGGCGTGCAGCACTATGATGCCATCATCGCACTTCCAGGCTGTGACAAAAACATGCCGGGTTCCATCATGGCCATGGGCAGGCTCAACCGTCCGGCCATCATGGTGTATGGCGGCACCATTGCACCCGGCCATTTTAAGGGTCAGGACCTGAACATTGTTTCTGCTTTTGAGGCCCTCGGACAAAAACTGGCAGGCAGTATTTCTGAGGGCGATTTTAATTCCATAGTGCAGCGCTCGTGTCCGGGTCCAGGTGCTTGTGGCGGTATGTACACCGCCAATACCATGGCCAGTGCCATCGAAGCTTTGGGCATGAGCCTGCCATTTTCTTCATCAAATCCCGCGCTTAGTGAAGAAAAACAAAATGAATGCAGAGAGGCGGCATCCTTCATTCGGTTTTTGCTTGAAGCAGACATCAAACCTGCCGACATCATGACCAAAGAGGCATTTGAAAACGCAATAGCCGTTACCCTGGTATTGGGGGGAAGTACCAATGCGGTGTTGCACCTCATTGCCATGGCCAAAAGCATAGACGTCGACATACGCCAGGATGATTTTCAAAGGCTAAGTGATAAGATTCCGGTACTGGCAGACCTCAAGCCCAGCGGCCGCTACCTCATGGAAGACCTCCACCGGATAGGTGGTGTGCCTGCAGTCATGAAATATATGCTTCACCAAGGTTGGTTGCATGGCCACTGCCTTACCGTTACCGGAAAAACCATTGCCGAAAATCTGTCTGCAATACCTCCACTTAACTTTGTCACACAAGACATAATCAGACCGGTTGAAAATCCGGTAAAACATTCGGGGCATATTCAGATATTATATGGCAACCTTGCCAGCCGTGGCTGTGTAGCCAAAATTACAGGCAAGGAAGGCGAGCTTTTTATTGGCCCTGCCCGGGTATTTGAAGGAGAAAAAGACCTCATTGACGGCATAAAGTCCTGCAGGGTCCAAAAGGGTGATGTGGTCGTAATCCGGTATGTAGGACCCAAAGGAGCACCCGGTATGCCTGAAATGCTGAAACCTACTTCAGCCATCATTGGGGCAGGACTCGGCAACAGTGTGGCACTCATCACCGATGGCAGATTCAGTGGAGGAACCCATGGTTTTGTGGTGGGGCACATTACGCCTGAAGCTTATTCCGGGGGCACAATTGCTCTGGTCAAAGATGGCGATGTCATCGTCATTGATGCGGCAGCCAATACCATTGAATTGAAGGTAAGTCAGGATGAACTCGATCAAAGAAAAAGTAATTGGTGTCAGCCTGTACCGGCTGCAAAAAAGGGTTTGCTCTACCGGTACGCCATGACCGTAAAATCCGCTGCTGAAGGATGTGTAACCGATGAATTTTAAAAAGACGCCATTATGAATATAGCTTACTTTCAGGAACTTTCAGCATACAATGTATGGGCAAATCAACTCGTCTGTGGCTGGCTTAAGCAGCTTACGGCCGGACAATGGACCCAACCCATCATAAGCAGCTTTGGCAGCATTGCCGACACTACCATCCACATTGCCGGCGCTGAAAAAATATGGCTCGACAGGTTAAACCAGGTTGAAAACCCCATATGGCTGCCGGCAGTATTCAAAGGCTCACAGGCAGAGGCCCTCAGTCTTTGGCAACAGGCATCCGTTGAATTGACGGCATTTGTCAGGCATATGGAAGATCATAAATTAAATACGGCAATGAGTTTTCGAAGGATCAATGGGGATGTAAATGAATTGAGTCATTACCAGGTATTGGCTCATGTATTCAACCATACCACGCACCACAGAGGGCAACTCATCACGATGCTCAGGCAACTTGGTTTTACGGCAGTGTCTTCCACCGATGTACTGCGTTTTTACAACGAAAGAAAACAACCATGATAAGCCCTGCACATTATGCCGATGTGGTAACGCCTTCGGATACTTTGACTTTGGAAAGTGGCAGCAGGATTGTGATGCACGCTTTGTTGGCTGAAGAGGTCAATTTGATTTTTGGATATCCTGGTGGCGCCATCATGCCCATTTATGATGCCCTTTACGATTTTAAGGATGACCTTCAACACATCCTCGTTCGGCACGAACAAGGCGCCATCCATGCCGCGCAGGGTTATGCCAGGGCATCCGGACGCACAGGGGTAGTTTTTGCCACCAGTGGTCCCGGGGCCACCAACCTGGTCACCGGCCTGGCTGACGCCATGATCGATTCTACCCCACTGGTGTGTATTACCGGTCAGGTCTTTGCCCACCTCCTCGGCACAGACGCATTTCAGGAAACCGATGTCATAAACATTACCACGCCGGTGACCAAATGGAATTACCAGGTAACAGATGCATCCGAAATGGCCGGAGCACTTGCCAGGGCTTTTTACATTGCAGCGAGTGGCAGACCCGGCCCTGTATTGATCGACATTACCAAAAACGCCCAATTGCAGCAAACGGATTTCGAAGGGTATGAGAAATGCAGCCGGATTCGCAGTTACCGGCCAAAACCCGTAATCCGCCCGGCTTACATCAGCGAAGCAGCTGCATTGATCGATCGGGCAGAAAGACCGCTGGTTGTTTTTGGCCAGGGCGTAATGCTGGGAAAGGCTGAAAAAGAATTTATAGATTTTATCGAAAAAGCAGACTTACCTTCAGCATGGACCATCATGGGCATGGGTGCCCTGCCAACTGATCACCCCCTTGCGGTGGGCATGTTGGGCATGCATGGCAACTATGGCCCCAACCTGCTTACCAATCAGTGCGATGTGCTGATCGCCGTGGGCATGCGCTTTGACGACAGGGTCACCGGCCGACTGGACAAATATGCAACCCAGGCTAAAATAATTCACCTCGACATCGACCCCGCGGAAATTGATAAAAACATAAAGGCAACCGTACCCGTCTGGGGTGACTGCAAGGAGACACTACCCTTGCTTACTGAGGCAATTCAAAAAAAATCACATGTGGCCTGGAGACAAAAATTTGCAGAATGTCACGTGCGGGAAATGGATAAAGTCATTACACCAGAACAATTTCCCGCAGGAGGGCCCATCACCATGGCAGAAGTAATGCATCAGCTCAATCAATATACCGGGGGAGAAGCCATCATTGTGACCGATGTGGGTCAGCATCAGATGGTGGCTTGTCGATATGCCGTCATGAACCAAAGCCGTTCCAACATAACTTCTGGTGGATTAGGTACAATGGGTTTTGGCCTGCCGGCAGCCATTGGTGCAAAATTTGGAGCACCTCACAGAATGGTCATAGCCATTGTAGGTGACGGCGGCATACAGATGACGATTCAGGAGTTGGGCACCATCATGCAAACGGGTATGAAAGTAAAGGTTCTCATCCTCAATAATGAATACCTGGGCATGGTGCGGCAATGGCAGGAATTGTTTCACGACCACCGCTATTCCTTTGTGCAAATGAGCAGTCCCGATTATGTGCAGGTGGCCAATGGGTATCACATCATGGCCGCTAGTGTGTCTGCAAGAGAGGATCTCACACCGGCTTTGGAAAAAATGATATATCACGACGGGCCCTATCTACTGGAAATAAAGGTGGGTAAAGAAAACAACATCTTTCCCATGGTACCCACGGGCAGGAGCGTTTCAGAAATTGTCCTGTGCAAAGAAGAAATAAGGCCGTCATGAAAAATGAAATAACCATAACCGTGTACACGGAAAATCAGGTCGGCCTGCTCAACAGGATCGCGATCTTATTTTCAAGAAGAAAGATAAACATTGAAAGCCTGAATACGTCACCCAGCGAATTGGAAGGCATCTACCGGTTTACCATCGTTGTGTTGGAAGAAGAGGAGGTGGTGCGCAAACTGGCCCGTCAGATTGAAAAACAAATCGATGTGCTGAAGGTATATTTCAATAACAACGACGAGATCATCTGGCAGGAAATGGCCCTGTATAAAGTGCCTGCGGACATCATTGCCGAAAAAGTAAAGGTTGAAAGACTACTACGGGTAAATGGGGCAAGGGCAGTGGTCATTCGCAAAGATTACATTGTATTTGAGACCACGGGGCAACGCGAAGAAATAAACAACCTCGTCGCCAGGTTAGAACCTTTTGGCCTGATAGAATTTGTGCGGTCGGCCCGCATAGCCATCATCAAGGCCAGCGCCGGCATTCACGACCAGATCCTCGAATTTGAAGAAAAATTACCGGGAGATACATTGACAGGCAATGAATTTCTCAACAAACACAAAGAAGTAGTCACCGAATAATTAATTATATAAAACAATAAAATGGCAAAATTGAATTTTGGGGGCACAGTAGAAAATGTGGTAACCAGAGCAGAATATCCGATGGAGAAAGCGCGGCAAACCCTGGCAGAGGAGACCATCGCCATCATTGGTTATGGCGTGCAGGGACCGGGTCAGGCGCTCAACCTCCGAGACAATGGTTTTAAGGTCATCATCGGCCAGCGCAAAAACTCAGTCACCTGGGATAAAGCGGTGGCAGATGGCTGGGTGCCGGGTGAGACCTTGTTTGAAATTGCGGAAGCGGCAGACAGAGGCACCATCATTCAATACCTGTTGTCCGATGCTGCCCAGATCGCGGTGTGGCCAGAAATCCTGCCTAAACTGACACCGGGCAAAGCTTTGTATTTTTCGCATGGCTTTGGCGTTACCTTTAGCGATAAGACAGGCATCGTACCTCCTGCAGGCATCGATGTCATTTTGGTTGCCCCCAAGGGTTCAGGCACCAGCTTGCGTCGGTTGTTTTTGGCAGGAAAAGGACTCAATTCGAGTTATGCCATTTACCAGGACGCTACAGGAAGGGCTTATGACCGGGTGATCTCCCTGGGCATTGGTGTGGGTTCCGGCTATCTTTTTGAGACCGACTTCAGGAAAGAAGTGTACAGCGACCTTACCGGCGAAAGAGGCACCTTAATGGGCGCAATCCAGGGCATATTCGAAGCACAGTACAACGAACTCAGGAAAAGAGGGCATTCCCCATCAGAGGCCTTCAACGAAACCGTCGAGGAACTCACAGAGTCGCTTATGCCACTGGTGGCTGAAAACGGCATGGACTGGATGTATGCCAATTGCAGCACAACGGCCCAAAGAGGTGCCCTCGACTGGCGACATAAATTCAGGGATGCCGTGGCGCCGGTTTTTGGAGCACTATACGACAGTGTATCGGCTGGAAAGGAGGCTCAACGTTCCATCGATTCTAATTCTATACCCGACTATCGCGAAAAACTGGAGGCGGAATTGAAAGAACTCCGGGAGTCGGAAATGTGGCAGGCAGGTGCGGTGGTGAGAAGTCTCAGACCGGGCAGATAATTAAAAAGCAAATATTTAGGTCAATGACTTGATCATCCACCGGTCGCAGCCCGTATGTCCTGAGTTGCCCATGGCAGAATCCAGGTACCTGAATCCCATCTTTTCATACATGGCCAGTGCGATGCTGAGTTCTGGCATGCTTTCCAGGTATATTTTGTCAAAACCATTTGCCCTGGCGGCCTGCTCTGCGCGGTTGACCAGCAGCCTGGCGATGCCCTTGCCCCTTGCCTCCGGACTTAGGTACATTTTAACGAGTTCACAGACCCCATCCGGCAGCCCTTCAGTGGGGTAAATGCCGGCGCCTCCTACCACAACACCCTGATATTCAGCAATAAAATAAGCACTTCCCCCTTTCCTGAAAAGTGTGTACAAATCATCGGTGGTTTCATCATAATACACCGTTCCCGGTTTATCGGCGCCAAATTCCCTAAGGGCAGCCCGGATGATCGATGCAATGCGGGCATTGTCAGAAGCTTGAATCGGCCTGATGTGGATATCCATGACGGGAGAAACTGGGTTTAGGTGAACAATTTCGCACAAAACTAGCACATTTGTGATAAAATGGACTTAAATGTGGCCTTACAAATGCCCGGCAAAATTATCCCTTTTCAGAGCCTCAGGATGCCGATTAATCATTTTTTTGACCAAATACTCACTCAGATGGTTATTTCACTAATTTTTTTTGGCACCTAAGGGGAAAAAGTATTATATTTACGTTGAATTTATTATAAATCACTATAAACATGAGGAAGTTTACCTTAGCATTCGCGTTGTCGATTATTGCAACCTGTACTTTCGCCCAATTGGTGAATGACGGGGCCACGATAACCATTAAAAATGGAGCCGTACTTTATGTGGAGTCAGATGTGACCAACAATGGGGCCGGAATCATCTCCATTGAAGGCACAGGCGTATTGGAAGTACAAGGCCATCTTACCAACAATGCCACATTAACCATGCAGCCGGATTCCAAATTGAAATTCAGTGGTGCGGGCAATAGCAATTTTAATTCGAATGGGGCAATCATCAAGGATCTTGAAATTGCCAAAAACAATGGAACTGTTACTCTTTTGGACACAGTTACCGTTGATTCCCTGGTTAATTTTACGTCAGCAACCAGCAGCAAGCTTCTAATTGCCAATAAGTATCTTATCCTGGGCTCGGGTGCTTCTATATCTGGCTTTGACGCGGATGAATATGTCGTAACTACCGGGTCAGGAGTGATTCAAAAGAATTTTGCCAATGGAGTGTACACCAACCAGGCATTCACTTTTCCGGTAGGAGATGCTACCAATTATTCTCCACTGTCTTCCACTTTTTCGGGTACTGCAACCAGTGCTAACCTGAAGTCTAAAGTGAATAATGTGGTTCATCCTAGCAAACCAGCTGATGCTACTGACTTCATAGCGAGGTATTGGGAAATTGATGCGACAGGATTTACAGGTTATACAAATACATTAACAGGTACCTATGCATCAGGTGATGTTACAGGTACTGCTGCAAAAGTCAAAGGTGCTGTTTATGACATTACACCTGAGTGGTCTTATACTGCTGCTGCCACGAATGGTACTAGTACCGTTACAGGAATCACAGACGACGCTATTGCTGACTTTACCGGCACGAATTTCTTTGGAAAAGCCAACCTTAAACTTTTCCTGACTGGTCCATTTAATGCAGCTGCTGACACCATGAGGACAAACCTCAATTTATTGACTGGTGTAAATATCTTAGGCAAATTTGCAGTCAACAGTCCTTACACAGACGCAGCTGCAGCAGTCGTAGATTCAGCCTTTTTCCCTCAGCATCCAAAGATTGTGGACTGGGTAAAACTGGAAGTATTCCCTTCCGGAACAACTAACTTTGCTACATCTAACGCAATTTCCAAGGTAAGCGCTTTATTGTTAAGTACAGGTGAAATTGTTTCTCCGTCTTACACCAGTTTACCAAGAATTAAAGATGGAGATGTAAACTCTATTGTTAAATTGGTACATAGAAATCACTTGCCAATCAGGACCATCTCTACCATTCCATTGGATCAGGTATCCCCGGCTTTGGTAGATTTTACCACAGGTACTTCAACTTTCTTCAATAACGCATCAGGCAACAATCCGATGAAGTTGATAAATACCAAAAATACATTATGGGAAGGAAACGTGAATAGTATTAAAAACAGCGATGCAGCTTCTATCAATGCAAATGTTGATCATTCTGTAAACGTGCTTGACCTTGGTTTGACAAAGACAAATACAACAGCGACTGCATTAAATATTTATTCGATATTTGATGTTAACCTAGATAAAAATAAAAACGTGCTTGATTTTGGGACTGTAAAGAGTGCGACCACCATTACTAAAACAGCCGATCTTTAAACAGCTTAAAATTTCAAAAATGAAAATATTTTTTACATTAATAATTGCATTGTCAGGTTCCATCTTGTTTGGACAAATACAAAATGTAAGGTTTTCCTATGACATTTCAAATGGTGGAACCACGGTAAATTATTATGCACATACTACCACAGGAACCGCAAACCTTGCGGGCTTTAACTTTGGTTTTTATTACAATGACCCCGAAGCTACGTCCCCTGTTTTAGATGTTTCCCCCGCCTCCACATTGGGATGGGCTACTTCAGGAAATTTCACTCAAACCAGTAATGTAGGAACATATGTGGTGGATGGTACACCATATAACCGATTTTTGGAAATGCAATTGATTGACGGAAATGGTGCAGGTTCAAATATGACTACATCTCCCGTATTGGTGGCAACCATAACTTTTAACATTGGCACTGGTCCTTCTGCCACCTCCGGAGGTAATGTTCGGATTGCAGAAACTTCGACATCAGGAGCAGGTGCCTTTGTAATTTACGATAACGCTTTTAATCCAGCAGATGTAGTAGCAGAGGGAGTTTTAACACAAGTATTACCCATCAAATTGTCAAAATTCACAGTTGACAAATTCGGCGACAAAAAAGCTTCTAACCTCCGATGGACAAGTTCATCAGAAATCAATGCTTCCCATTTCGAAATTGAAAGGAGCAGCAACGGCTATGACTTCGAATATCTTTCTTCCGTAAATGCACAAGGCAACAGCAATTGGGACATCAATTATCAATACATTGACGATAAGTTACCCTATTCCAGGACCGCCCAAAACATTTATTACTACAGACTCAAAATGGTAGATCTGGACGGTCAATATGAATATTCAGAAGTAAGGTCAGTAAGATTTGATGAAAGCGATGAAATTACCATCACCTATTATCCAAATCCAACTACAGAAAGAATTTTCTTAAATATGAGTATCCCGGCCTACGATAATTCCATCGAGACTACAGCCACCATTTTTGACATGTCAGGCAAACTGATCATGACCAAAAAGGTGAGCACCAATGGAATTACCGAGATCGATCTTTCAGACCTGCCCAATGCAGCTTTCAACGTCAATGTGGAGCACAATGGTAAGGTTTATACAAACAGAGTTATAAAGACCAATTAATTCTTAGAAATACCTGGTTTTTGTTTTATAAAATGGGCTTGTCGTTTACGGCAGGCCTTTTTTTATGATATCCGTTTCTCCTGCTTATCTTTACCCAAATTTTAGCCATCAGGAAGCTGCTCTACATCTTTGACTTTTATGTGATTAAGAAGTACCTCACGACCTTCTTCTTCACGATGGTACTCATCACCATGATTGCAGTGGCCATCAATTTTTTTGAAAATGTAGATAAGTTCCTCAACGACGAGGTGAAACTCAAAGACGTTTTTCTCACCTATTACCTCAATTTTATACCCTGGATCAATGGCCTGCTGTGGCCGTTGTTTGCCCTACTGGCGGTTATCTTTTTTACGAGTCGCATGGCCCGGGATTCTGAAATCATCGCCATGCTCAGCGCCGGAGTGAGTTACCAGCGCATGTTGAGACCCTTTATGATTGGGGGCAGCATCATTGCCATCCTCTTGTGGATTGGCAACAATTATGTGATCCCCAACAGTTCGCGCATAAAAAATGAATTTGAAAGTGAATACATTCGCCGCGGTGCCAAACAAACCTTGTCTTCAGACATCCACTTTTATACCCAACCCAATGAAAAGGCATATTTCCGCCTTTTTAGCGCCCGAGACAGCACGGCGCGCAACTTCAGGCTTGAAAGATTTAAAGGCGGTAAACTGGTTTATGTCCTTAAGTCCGACAACCTCAAGTACCAAAAGGAAAGCGGCAAATGGCGCATGACGGATTATGAGGAACACACCATCAATGGCCTGAATGAACGGCTCATACTCAAGCGGGAAATTGTAAAGGACACGGTCTTCCCTTTTAAACCCGAAGACTTTGTGCGTTATGCCAAACAAATGGAAATGCTTACCACCACCGAGCTACGGCGTTTTATCAATGAGGAACAGGACAAAGGTCTCGATGCAGCAAAAAAATACATCATTGAATTGTATCGGCGATCGGCAGATCCGTTTACCATCATCATCCTTACGCTTATAGGGGTAACCATCGCTTCCAGAAAGGTGAGGGGAGGTATGGGCCTGCACCTGGCCTTGGGCATCATCCTGGGGTCTATTTTCGTCATTTTGTCCAAATTTACCGTGACCTTTGCCAGCAACCTCAACCTCCATCCGGGCATTGGCGTCTGGTTGCCCAACTTCATCTTTTCGGGAATTGCCATCTACCTGTACCGTCAGGCCCAGGCATAAAAAAACCCCACTCTGTTGAGCAGGGTTTTTGTTGACCCATAAGGATTCGAACCTTAACAGACAGAACCAAAATCTGTAGTGCTACCGTTACACCATGGGTCAGGCTTGTGGAAGCGAGTGCGAAGATAAAACTTTTCGATAAAAACCGATGTAAAATATTTTGAAAAATATTTAAACACAGCTAAGTTTTTGCTAATCAGCCATTTATTCCAGGCCATTTTAGCCAGAAGTAGTGGGAGTCCCCCAGCCTTTTATTTAAGATCCGCCGAGGAAGCAAGAATCAGATCTACTTTCCGTGTGCTTCCATTTCTCTCCACCGTAAGGCTTACTTTATTACCGGGTTGATATTTTTCAAGGGCCAGTACCAGGTCACTGTAATTGCCAATTTTTTGACCATTCAGCGCCTTGATCACATCTCCCTGAACAAATTTTCCATTCCTGTCCTGGGAAATGGCTTTCAATCCTGCCTTTTCCGCAGGACCACCCCTCACCACTTCTGCAATGATGAGCCCTTCGGTGGCCAGCCCTTCTGCATAATACGCAGGCAGCAAAGAAATGCCCAGCACGGGCCTCCTCACCTCCCCATATTTGATCAGATCCGGCACCACCCAGCTCACTTCATCCACAGGTATCGAAAAACCAATGCCGGCAGAAGCTCCCGAGGGACTATAAATCTGTGTGTTGACGCCAATAAGCCTGCCACTGCTGTCCAGCAGTGGACCTCCTGAGTTGCCTGGATTGATGGCCGCATCGGTCTGGATGACGTCGCGAATGGGCACACCAGTCAGCGATTTTATTTCCCGGCCCAGCGCACTTACCACACCGGTCGTAAGGGTCTGGTCAAGTCCAAAGGGATTGCCAATGGCAAAGGTGGCCTGTCCTACCTTGAGGTCGTGCGAAGTGCCCAGGGGAAGGGGCTTCAGGCTGCTGGCCGGTGCTTCAATTTTAACACAGCCAGGTCTTTTTCAGGCGCTGCTCCCACCACGCGCGCATCATAGGTCTTTCGGTCAGATAATGTCACCGTAGCGCGGTCGCCCCCCTGGATGACGTGGTAGTTGGTAATGATGTGGCCTTCCTTATCCCAGATAAATCCTGAACCGGTTCCGGAAGGAATCTCTTCGATGTTTCTCGACCAATAATCCCGTCGCATACTCAGTGTGGTAATGTAACACACAGAAGGAGCGGCATCTTCAAATAATTTGATGGTCGCCGTCTCGGAATTCAGCACCTGGGTAACCGGTGCAATGACTTGAGGCTGTCTTTCGATCCCGGTGGCTGGATCCACCGTTTTAGCCGGAATATACGTCGAGGTTTCGTCCTGTTTATCCGGCAAAGGCAATACCAGATCGACCTTTCTGCCCAGGTAAAATCCTCCGCCCAAAATGGCCAGGAATAAAACTACGTGATACCATCTCATGTGTTCTTGTTTATAGACATTAACGCCATAGCACCCATTTTGATTCTATATATTTTCAAATAATCGACCAAAGCCATAATGCCAAAGATTTGTGTGGATAATTTTTAAATTAAGCCGGCTTAACATTACCAAGGAATTTGAGCAAAACCATTATAGCTTAGGGTAAATGTTTTCCGTTGCAGGGGAGATGGGGCAGGTAGTGCATTAAATTTATATCCCATCATGGTTTTAAGGATTTCTTTTCTCATACTTTCATCCTTCACATTGGTTCCCTCTTGAATAAGTTCTGCTTTGACAATGTTACCCCTCCAGTTGATATGGATATTCATGTTTGCAAGCCACAAACTGGATTTGTTAATTTGTTTAATTACACGTGATACACCTCTGGTGTTCCGGTAAATGTTGCTGCGAAAGATAGAATCACTTTTACCTGTTTCACTTATTTGTGTTAATTCTTCAGGTGTAGCTGCCGGGAAAAGTATCAGGCTCAATGGTACCAGTCACTTGAGGTTTTGATTGCTCTTTTGCAGGCATAACAGGTGCGAGCGATGGAGCACAACTAACCCCGAACATCGACAGGTAAATGAAAAAAAGAAAATGATTTTTCATTCAATCAACACCGCATCGGTTAAGATGTAATTGAGTTGGGACAGGTCAGATTCATTGAGTTTGAGTTTGCCCCGAAACCGCAATTTTTTATCCATTTTCACTTTGATCTTTTTCTGACTCTTGATGTCCATCACCGATTCAGGTCCCGCGGCACCGCAGAAAAAACACTGCGAGTAGGGAAGTGCCGAAAGGACCAGGATGTCTGCTCCAAGCTCTTCGATGGGTATGGCATACCCTTCGATTTCCACCAGCTTGTTTTCCACTGCCTTTACTTTGGGGCCAAATTTGGGATAAAGCACATTGAAGTCAAACTCCTTATTGTATTTTTCATAAAAGGTCACATCGCTGAGCGTCTTCCATGTAATGGGAATGGCGGTCTGTGCCACAGAGTCCATATAAAAAGCCGGGGAAAAAAACAAAAAAGCTAAAGTTGTTATTCTATTCATGATGACCGCAAAATTGCCAATTTATTCAGCTATTGCCTAATATATAAACGCTTTATTTGCCGTGAAGTTATCTTCCACCACGAGCATATAACCCCGATTTTCTTTTTTTGTGGGTCTTATTCACCTTACCTATGTCATTTTTCGTTTTTTTTGTACCAAATATGATTAACGATGAGGTTAGTGGTTGCCCTTTTGTCTTTCTGGTGGTTGCCCGCTATGGGCTGGACCCAAGCCGGTGCCATGGACTCCATCCTGGACAATACGCGGATTTCGCTGATTACCTGTGATCCGGGAGACGAAATTTACTCTATGTTTGGCCACAGCGCCATCAGGGTCAACAATGCCATGCGGGGATATGATGCCGTTTACAATTATGGCACCTTCAACTTCAACACCCCCAACTTTGCGATAAAATTCATGCGGGGTAAGTTGCCCTACCGGCTTTCGGTGTATGGTTTTTCTGACTTTCTCCGCGAATATCACCATTTCAAAAGAGGCGTGCGTGAACAACAATTGATCATTGGCAATGAAGAGAAGGCTTCTGTCATTCGCTTTCTTGAAAACAATGCGAAACCGGAAAATGCCGAATACAAGTACGATTTCTTTTTTGACAATTGTTCCAGCAGGATCCGCGATGTCTTTGAGCAAACGCTTAAATACGAACCTGTATATACCGTTCCGGCACCGGTGACCTTCCGGCAGCTCCTGCACCGATACCTGGTCTCCTGGCCGTGGGTGGAATTGGGCATTGACATGATCATCGGCAGTAAAGCCGATGCGATGGCCAGCCCCACCCATCAAATGTTTCTGCCGGACCTCTTACACGATGTCCTTCCAACTGCAACAGTGAATGGAGGTTCCTTCCTTGGTCAAACGTATGATGTGCTCCTGTTTGAAGAAGAAAAAGCAGCGCGCAAGATCCATCCCTGGTTCAATCCACTCAATGTAAATTTTGTGCTTATGGTGTTACTGCTGGCCCTCATCTTTATGGGTAAAACAAAGATGGCAGAATGGACCTTTCGCTCGTGGAGTATGCTGGCCACATTTTCGGGCATCCTCATTCTCCTGCTGTGGTTTGCCACCGACCATCAGGCGACAAAACTCAACTGGAATATCCTTTGGCTAAACCCACTTTATTTACTGCTCATTTTAAAAAATTCCCCTACCGCCTCATCATGGCCTACACCCTCTTTGTGCTCACCCTGGTCTGTTATACCAATGAATTTCACCACCTCTTTCCGCAGGATATGCCCACCCGACCCTTTACCTTTTTCCTCATGGCCATAGCCTGGAAAATTAAACAATTACGAATGGATCAGTCGGCGTAGTCTTAATTTTTGTTAAGAGAAAGAGCGCCGCAGGTGCTCAATCTTGGTAGCCACCGGTGAAGCCGGTGGCGGGTTGAGAAAAGCAAAGAAGTTTTGGCGGCATTTTTGATCCCTACAGCAGTATACCGATGTAGGGAAAACATCCTGCGAAAATGATGACAAAACTACTGGGCGAGGTATCGCACAAATAGCGCAACGTTCCGTGGGAAGTAGGATGCTTGGATACCCTGTTTTCATTTTTGGTGGTTGCCACTCTCGGTTTTCAAAGGGCTGGATTTTTGTTAAGAGAAAGAGCGCCGCAGGTGCTCAATCTTGGTAGCCACCGGTGAAGCCGGTGGCGGGTTGAGAAAAGCAAAGAAGTTTTGGCGGCATTTTTGATCCCTACAGCAGTATACCGATGTAGGGAAAACATCCTGCGAAAATGATGACAAAACCCTATTCTAAAATGGGAATGAATACGCCGGGCGGTAAGCGCCCGGTTCCCTTACTAAAATGGCCGACAGGCCATTTTTTTGGCTTCGCCAAACCGTTCGGTCCTACTAAAATGAGCTGCCGCTCATTTTTTTCTCCTTCGGAGAAACCGTTCGGTCATCCACGAATTCCCGATTCACCGAATTCCCGATTCACCGAATTCCCGATTCACCGAATTCCCGATTCACCGAATTCCCAAAATTTCCCTAAATTGTGTTAAAATAAAAACTGGATGAATAAGGTATATCCAAATGCAGAGGAGGCCATCAAAGGCATAGTCGATGGCATGACCCTGATGGTGGGAGGCTTCGGCCTTTGTGGCATCCCCGAAAACAGCATAACGGCATTGGTAAGGTCTGGGATAAAAAAGCTCACCTGTATTTCCAACAATGCAGGTGTGGATGATTTTGGCCTGGGCCTGCTCTTACAAAACCGGCAAATAAAAAAGATGATCTCCTCCTATGTGGGAGAGAATGAAGAGTTTGAACGACAGATGCTGAGTGGAGAACTCGAGGTTGACCTCATTCCCCAGGGATCCCTGGCTGAACGCTGCAGGGCCGGTGGGGCGGGCATTCCGGCTTTTTATACCCCGGCCGGGTACGGCACTGAAATTGCGGAAGGCAAGGAGGTAAAGGTCTTTGACGGTAAACCCCATATCCTCGAATCGGCGATGAAGGCAGATTTTGCCATAGTAAAAGCGTGGAAGGGTGATACCTTGGGCAATCTGGTATTCAAAGCCACAGCCAGAAACTTTAATGAAGTGATGGCCATGGCCGGAAAAATCACCATTGCAGAAGTGGAGGAACTGGTAGAACCCGGACAACTGGATCCAAACTACATCCATGTGCCGGGTATTTTTGTCCAGCGGATTTTTCAGGGCACCCATTATGAAAAAAGAATCGAACAAAAAACCTTGCGACCAAAACCACAATAAATCATGTTAGACAAGACTGGAATAGCTAAAAGAATTGCACAGGAACTTCAGGATGGATGGTATGTTAACCTTGGCATTGGCATACCCACCCTGGTGGCCAATTATGTGCCGGAAGGCATGAGTGTTGAATTTCAATCCGAAAATGGCATCCTGGGCATGGGCCCCTTTCCTTTCGAAGGAGAAGAGGATGCCGATCTTATCAATGCAGGAAAACAAACCGTGACCCTGAAATCAGGGGCAGCCATTTTTGATTCGTCCATGAGTTTTGCCATGATCAGGGGAAAACACATCCAACTCACCGTTTTGGGAGCCATGGAAGTTTCTCAGGACGGCGACATCGCCAACTGGAAAGTACCCGGCAAAATGGTGAAGGGCATGGGCGGTGCCATGGACCTGGTGGCATCAGCAGACAATATCATCGTAGCCATGATGCAAACCGATAAGGAAGGCAACTCTAAGCTGCTTCCCAAATGCAGCCTGCCGCTGACCGGTGTAAAATGTGTAAAAAAGATTGTGACAAATCTGGCTGTAATGGAAATAAAAGATGGTGCGTTTCATCTATTGGAACGTGCACCAGGTGTGAGTGTGGAGGAAATCAGGCGCGCAACAGCAGGTCTGCTAGTGGTGCCTGGCGAGGTGCCGGAAATGAAGTTATAAAAAAACAGACTTAAGAATTAAGCCTGTTTTTTAGCAGCAACTACTTTTTTTGCTTTTCTGGGTCTTGATTTACCGTAAGATCCCAATGTAATTTTTCCTTTCTTGGATTTTTTATCTCCTCTTCCCATAGTTTAAATTTTAAGGCGCAAAGATAGACATTAATTTTAAAATCAGGCTAGAAAAGTCAAACATGCCAGTTGATTTTGTGGAAGTTGCACCCCTATCGCAAATCTTCCACAATTCCAGGACTTTACATATTAACAATAATTTGGACAGTGGTGGCTCAATTGAGGTCATCTAAAAACTAATATTACTGCTTAGAAGGGTGAAGATTTTTCATTACCTTTCTACGAAATATATTTACATATGTCTGATCAGCATATCCACATCCACTTTGTATCCATGGAATGTTATCCTTGTGCCAAGGTGGGTGGCCTTGCCGACGTTGTCGGCTCCCTGCCCAAATACCTTGGACAACAGGGTGCAGAAGTAGCCGTCTTTATGCCTAAATACAGGATGAAGTGGTTTGAAGGTAAAAAATTCGACTACAAACATGTCTCTCATTTTTATCTCCATCAGGAAAGGATTGATTATGGCGTCGCTGAGGTGCTTAATTCCGGCTTGGATTTCCGGTTGTTTGTCATTGACGTTCCCGGAAAACTCGACAGGGATGGGGTTTATGCCGGTTCCAACGGTAATTTTTTTGGCGATGAAATACAGAGACACATTTGTTTTCAAAGAGCTTATCTCAACTTTATCGTCAATGCGGAACATACCCCCGATGTGGTTCATTGCCATGACCACCACACTGGACTTATTCCCTTCATCATGCAGCATTGCGACGGATACCGCAGCCTTGCCTCAGTGCCTGTAGTGTTTACCATCCACAATGAGCGTTACCAGGGAGCATTTCCCTGGACCATGCACTACCTGCTGCCCCAGTTTGACAGTTGGAAAGCAGGCATGATGGACTGGGCTAACCTGGTCAATCCATTGGCTTCGGCGGTAAAATGTGCGTGGAAAGTGACTACCGTTTCGCCTTCCTATATGGAAGAACTTAAATACAATTCCATGGGCCTGGAGTCACTTTTCAATCAGGAAAGTTATAAATGCCAGGGCATACTCAACGGCATTGACTGGGATGTGTGGGACCCGGCTACCGATCCGTATCTAGACCACAAATTTGTCGAGGATGTGGACGACTACAAAGAAAAAAATAAACTGGCCCTGCTGGAAGGGAGTCAACTCGACCCGTCATTTCCCCTGGTTGCTTTTATAGGCCGGTTTGCCAATGAGAAAGGAGCCGACCTGTTGCCGGGCATCATTGAAGAAGCAATGCGCCGGGATCTGCAGATGAATTTTGTAGTTTTGGGTACGGGTGATAAATGGGTAGAGCACCAGATAGGCATCCTGGCACACCATCGGCCGGACCGGGTGGCAGCCATGATCACTTACAACGAAGCTGTCTCGCATAAAATTTATGCGGGAGCTGACTTCCTGTTGATGCCATCCAGGGTTGAACCCTGCGGACTCAACCAGATGTATGCCATGCGTTATGGCACCATACCCATCGTACACAACCTCGGCGGACTCAAAGACAGCGTATCCTATTTTGATGGAGACAATGGTACCGGACTAAAATTCAACAGCCTCGATTTTTACCATATTTTTGAAGAATTTCAACGTGCGATTTACCTGCATGGAGCGAAAAAATTGCTTACAACAGCCCGTAACAATGGCATGTCGGCAGATTATTCCTGGGTGAAAAGCGCAGGGCAGTATATGGACATTTATAAGACAGTGACCGGGCGGTAAATAAATTATAATTAGTAAAATAAATTGGATAATATTGCACAAAGACCAGCCATAAGGCAACCAATGAAGCCCGCAACATCATCCGGTTATTTGGTGAAGATTTAAAGAAAAATTCATTCAGACAAAACAAAAATTTGATATATGAAACAGCAAAGATCGATAACCAGCAGATTCATCTGTCTCATCCTCGGAGGAGGAGTAGGTTCGCGTCTGTACCCTCTAACGAAAGACAGATCAAAGCCAGCCGTACCGATTGGGGGCAGATATCGACTCATTGACATACCCATATCAAACTGCCTGAATTCAGGCATCAATAAAATATTTGTACTCACCCAGTTTAACTCTGCTTCACTGAACAGGCACATCAAAAACAGTTTTCACTTCGACCATTTTACCAACGGTTTTGTGGACATCCTGGCGGCAGAACAGACCTCAAACAACCTCAATTGGTTCCAGGGTACGGCAGACGCTGTAAGGCAATCCGTGCGAAACATCACCGTCACGGATTTTGATTATGTCCTCATTTTATCAGGGGATCAGTTGTATCAAATGGATTTTGAAATTATGGCGAAGTACCACGTGGCGCAAAATGCAGACATTACCATTGCAACCATTCCAGTAAACGCTGAAGATGCCACTCAGTTTGGCATCATGAAGGTAAACCAGTACGGTTATATCAACAGTTTTGTAGAAAAACCGCCAATGTCAGATCTGCCCAAGTGGAAATCATCCGTGGATTCCAAACTGATTTCTGAAGGCAGGGAATACCTGGCATCTATGGGTATCTATATATTTTCACGTGCGGTACTCAGGGATTCACTCAAAAAATATCCGGATGCTGTGGACTTTGGAAAGGAGATCATACCCAATTCATTGAAAAGCGGCCTGAATGTAGCCAGTTACATGTACGACGGCTACTGGACAGACATCGGAGACATTAAATCTTTCTTTGAGGCCAATATAGCCATGGCCGACGCCATTCCCAAGTTCAATCTTTTTGACAATGTAAATAAAATATATACTAGGGCCAGGCAGCTGCCACCTTCAAAAATATCAGGCACCAGTTTCCAGAATTCCATTATTTCAGAAGGATGTATCATCCATGCAAAAAGTATTATCAATTGCGTGGTGGGTATCAGGGCCAGGGTGGGAGAAAATTCCATTGTCAAAAACAGCTACCTCATGGGTAATGACTATTTTGAAACCCTGGAAGACATGAAGAAAAATGAGATCCACATTGGAATTGGCCGCAACTGTCTGATCGAAAATGCCATCATTGATAAGGAAGCCCGCATTGGCGATAATGTGGTGATCAAAGGCAGTCCGGAATTACCAGAAACCGAGACCGAAAACTACGTAATCAAAAAAGGCATCGTAGTGGTCAATAAAGGAGCCATTATTCCGGATGGAACCAAAATCGGCGATGTAAAATCCTGATTTGCACAGGTGATAGGACTTATTTGAAAAACAAATTTGGTGACAAGGCCTTAGGCCTTAACAAAACTGGCAACCACATAAGAATTATTGCTTGAAATTCTAAGCAGGTACATGCCTCTTTTGAGGGAATCTACACTGATTTTGATCAGACCTTCATAGGCATCGATGATCTTGTTTGAAATGACCTCTGTACCTGCAGCATCTATGATGCTGTAATACAGTTCGGTGGAGATTTTTGTGAGCGTTTTTACAATGAGCAGATCTTTTACCGGATAAGTAGGCAGCGTGAGCGAAGAAACAGTCAGTGTTTGCATATACAATCTCTTTTATTTAACTCTGATAATAACTGTAAATATCACTTCTTTGTTGTGGATATTTAAATATTTATAATATTTTAACATTTTAATTTTTATTTCTCAAATCAACGCTTTTGGAAAAAATAATTGCGTAATTGTTCTACTTTTTAAACAATATTATTTTATGAAAATAGTGTTTTTAGATGCCTTTACCACCAATCCCGGTGATGTGGATTATGGTCCGCTTTCTTCCCTTGGTGCGTTGGAGGTATATGACCGTTCCTCGAGTGAGGAGGCCATCGAAAGAGCAAAAACCGCGGAAGTTATTATTGTGAATAAGTTTATATTAGATGAAATTTTCCTGGCTGCGTCACCATCCCTAAAATATATTGTGGTGGCTGCCACAGGTTACAACAACATAGACATCGATGCCGTAAGAAAAAGAAATATTCCGGTGAGCAATGTGCGCAGCTATTCAACCACCTCCGTAGTGCAGCAGGTATTCGCCTCTCTCCTGGGTGTGCTTAACAGGCCCGCTCATTATATGCAGGAAGTGAAAAACGGAAGATGGCAGGCTTCACCCGATTTTTGCTTTTATGACCATTCAATCCGCGAACTTTCTGGTATGATTATGGGTATTGTAGGTTTCGGGCAAATTGGTTCCAGTCTGGCAGAAGTGGCATTGGCCTTTGGTATGGAAGTCAGGGCCTTTCATCGGCATGCCATTCATCATAAGGGAGTAGTGCGCGTAAATAGCATTGAGGATTTATTTAGCTCTTGCGATGTCATTTCACTTCACGTGCCACTTGCGGCAGAAACATCACAATGGGTCAACAAGGATAAACTTTCCCTGATGAAAGAAGGATCCATCCTCATCAATACCGGCAGAGGTGGACTCATCGACGAAACAGCCCTGGCCCAACACCTGAGCCAAAATCCAAAAAACGCCGCCATACTCGATGTATTGACGGCAGAGCCTCCGAAAAGTGGCAACTGTCTTGTAGGGCTGCCAAACTGCTACATCACGCCACACATTGCCTGGGCTTCGGCTAAAGCAAGGCAAAACCTCATTCAGGGAATAGTGGACAACATCGGCGCTTATAAAAATGGCCAATGGATCAATAGGGTCTATTAATCGCAAAGGAGATTGCGCTTCAGGCCTGCTTTATTCCTGTAAAATCCATTTGATTTTTTTCAACTATATTTAGACTTTAAAACCTTTATTGGGTGTTGGTAATCAAATAAACCATCATCGATATAAAACAACCATCAGTTTGAAAACATTCCTTAAAAAATTAATCAAAAAGCTGCCCATAGCTTTCACCCAAAACCAAAAGTACGACTGGCAGACCCGACAGGTCTTGCAAAAAGTTTGCAAGCCGGACTGCAACTGTATCGACATAGGCTGTCACAAAGGGGAGATCATGGATTTGTTCATTCAATATGCCCCACAAGGCATTCACCTGGGTTTTGAACCCATCCCGGAGATGTACCAGGCACTGAGGGAAAAATACACACCGGAGCAAGCTCACATTTTTCCGTATGCATTGAGCGACGATGCCGGTAAAACCACGTTCAACTATGTAGTCTCAAATCCCGCTTATAGTGGCATTAAAAAACGAAAATATGACCATGCCGGAGAAGTGGATCGGGAAATTACGGTAGAAAAAGAACGATTGGACAACCTGGTGGGCAGCCATACCAAAATATCACTCATCAAAATTGATGTGGAAGGTGGCGAGTACCAGGTACTGAAAGGAGCAACGGGTCTTTTGGCCGACCAAAAGCCACTGGTCATTTTTGAACACGGCATCGGTGGATCAGATTTTTATGGCACAAAGCCGGGCGATGTATATCGATTGTTCGAAGGACTAGGATACCAATTGTTTACCATGAAATCATGGCTGGCAAAAGGGAGACCTTTTGATTTAAAGGAATTTGAGCGTCAATATGAAGAAAAACTCAATTATTATTTCCTGGCCGAAGCCAAACAGTGACGAAAATGCCTGGAATCAAAAAATGAAAAAAAAAAGAGGTAATGCGATGGCACTACCTCAACCCTAACCAAATGAAACCAAATTGATATTGATTACAAGGTTAAAGTTAATTTATTTTGTATTTCCGTATTTAACCAAATTTATAATAAGTTGAAAATTTAAATTTCATTTAATGAAATCTTTCTTTTTGATATAAATAATAAATTTTATTTATTCATATACACTTTAAATCAAATATAATTCTACAACATGGTCCTGGATTCAAATAAGCGACAAAAATCGATTTTCGAAATGAATATTTCTCCGTTTCGACTGGTGATATGGACCATCCTGGGGGCCTTGTTTTTTCAGATCATCGTCTCCATTTTCAACAGGGGAGAGTCTGCTGTTTTTTTCCAGCGCACCCATTACACCATTGTACTGAGCTTTTTAATGGTCTTTTCCATGTTCTGTGCCGTACTCAGTTTATCGAGTAAGGATGAGGATAATTACTGGTGGAAATCACTGGCCGCATATACCATCCAGGCTATTGTCGGAGGTTTGACGGCCTATGCATTTACAGGCCTGTCTCCCGATGAAGCCGGCCCATTCCGGTGGATGTTTTTTGTTTTTACTTTTGGTTTTATCCTGTTACTGGCCATCTTCAGGACCATGCGTTTCTTAATGGGCCTGGCCCAAAAAGAAGACCGGCGCATCCAGCGGGGTGAGTGACCTCAGCTTTTGCCAATCACCACCTTGTACACCAGGTTTCCCATGCTTACCAGGTACACACCCGGTACAATTCCGGTAAGGTCCATATGAGTGACATCACGGGTAATAAAGGTTTCCACAACTTGTTTTCCCATCATATCCCTGATGGTTAAATGTCCGCGGCCATCTGTTTGTATGGTCAAATGGTCAAAAGCAGGATTTGGATAAAGGATAAAGGAAACAAACCGTGTTTCCAGACTTCCTGTACCCCGGTCAACCACCACATTTACAGGATACAGTCCGCTGTAACATTTTATGCCACCAAACGAAAGGGAAAGCCGGTAAAAGTAATAATACGATGTGGGACCTTTTGTGGATGTGGGTATTTCCATGATGCCCGGAACTTCATACGGATAGTTTACCGCATTGGTTGTCCTTATGAACCGCGGACCATCAAATCCAAAATTGGCTTTGTTAATCCGGTGATCGGTTTTGAGTTGGTAATATGTTCCGGCAGGTATGTCCACATCAAATTCCACTATCTGAGGGACATTGGCATTGATAAAAACATCTTTTGAAAAAAGGGTATCCCCGGCATAGTTGATCAACAGGAATCTTCGTACTCCAGCCAGGTCAGTGCCCACAATAAAAGAATGAAGGGTAAGGTCCTGAAATGCGTTTAAGTAAAGTCCCGCGTCCACATTGTTCGATGCATATTGATTGCCGGTTGCCAGTGTCATTTCTCCGACCATTCCATAATGAAGCCCTGCGGTCTGACTGCCCTCCACATAATAGGTCATATCATCCTGCACATTGACAATGGTAAGGGTTGACCCCGCATGGATCAGCTTATTTTTATCCACATCGGAATACCATTTTAAATTCTGACCTTCGGCCATTAAATTGGCAGTCTCTCCGATCTTAACGGTGTCATTTTCTGCGCGTATAAATGCAGCTACCAGTTTAATATAAACGCTGTCTGCAACGTGTGATCCGCATATATCTGTGGCTTGTACACTCAGCCAGCCATCGCGCCCCACCTCTACAGAGGTCGCGGTGGAACCGTTGGACCAAAGCGGGGAGGTATATCCATCGCTGAGTTGAATAGTTACAGGCTCACCTTCACAAAGGAAAAGACTATCCGTCTGCAAATCCATGGCTTCGTTGGTCACTCCTTTTTGCACAGATATGACATCTGAAAAATAAAGACAGCCCGATCCGTTTTGCATCTCAGCGCGGTATATCCCTCCTTCGCTTATGATGATGTCCTGTGTTGTGCTGCCATCTGACCAGAGGTAAGAGGCAAAAGATACTGGCAATTTTAATTGGATGGCTTCTCCGGGGCACAGCACATCTTTGTTTTTTTGAATGTGAATTCTTTCGGTCATACACAGTCCTTCCTGGATCAGGTAGGTGTCATCAGCGGATACATTGTCATATTTTTCTTTGAGGCCGGAGGGCCACCTCACCACCAGGCTGTCTGCCATCGTATAGGGTCCGCAGCCAAAGTGTTGGATCAGGCTGTTGCTTACGCCATAACTTAGTCCGGCGTGCACTTCACGCGTTTGTAAACCCCAGGGCCCGTAGAGTTCCAATTTGGCGCCAATACCCTGGGCGTTGGAAGCGTCTCCACGCAATCCAAACTTAAAGTAATGGTTGGCATTGCCTTTGTTGATATACAGTTCGTCGCGTATGGGTCCGGGCAAATTGATGCCGATTCCATAATAGGAAGCGATATCGATGAAACCATCGTCATTGAGGTCACCCAGTGAGGCAGAGTTGAGGGTGGTTTCAAATACTTGATCCAAACGGATGAAATTTTCTCCATCCTGGTTGAGGTAAAAATATGTCTTATCTGCACCGGTGATTAAAAAATCGATGAAGCCGTTGTTGTCGAAGTCCGCCCATAGAGATTGGAAAGCAAAAGTGGCGGTTAAAGGTATGTTGAGGATGTGTTCGGTAAAATGACCGGTTCCATCATTGCGCATGAGGGCGTGAGCCACATCGTGGTTGGTGATGAGGCAGTCCTGGTCGCCATCGTTGTCGTAGTCTGCAAAGCTTCCAGTCCACGACTGGCCTTTGTGTTTCATGCCCCTTTCTTCTGCCTGATTTACAAAGGCTGTTCCACCCTGGTTGATAAAAAGCATGTTGTGCCTCCTGGGATCTTCGGGGTCTGTAATGCCAAACTTGCATTTGGCAATGTAGAGATCCATGTCACCGTCATTGTCAACATCCGCCCATTCACTGCCATAATTACCGGAGTTGTCCGAAGGAGGAATGGTACTGTAATCAATCAGGTTAAATTCCGAAAGCTGTCCGTTGATGTTTCGGGCCAGCAGGCTGTTTCCCTCATCGTTGCAGGCAAAGTAGTCCAGAAAACCATTGTTGTCAAAGTCCACCATATTGGCACTTTGTGTGTATATGGCTTTGTTTATATTCTGTTGAAGGGTATAGGATCCATCGGATTGTCGTTTATAAAATTTGGAACCGGAATAGATGCCACCGATGGCAATTTCAGGGATGTGGTCGTTGTCGATGTCCCCCGCGGTGAGTGCATATTCTTCTGAATTACTCACGTTGACAGGAAGTGACCACTTCATCTCTTTCCCGCCACCTCGGTTTGTACCCACCTCCATCACTTTTGATTTGTGCAGCACAATGAGGTCGTCATACAAATCACCGTTGACATCGGTAATGGCGCCTGCCACGCCGCTGCGATGGTCTTTCCCGGGTCGGTAGGTGGAATTTCCCCTGGTAAACTCGAGTTGGGCATCTAGGTCGATATTCAGAAGGATAAGGAGTGCCGGAAGTAGAATATTCTTCATGGACAATTGATTAGATCCAGCACGAATTTACTTACTTTTGTCCATTATATTATATTTTTTTAAATATGATCGTTTTTATGGCTTCAAATGTGGTTTTTACGAAAGGAAATACTTCGTTTAACAGCTGTCAAAGATGGTTTTCACAAGGAGGAAAATTTGGGGGATAAAGTCGTCAGGTATTTAAAGTTTTATTGGGCAGCCGATACGGTATTTAATGTCCATTCGCCTTTTGTGTACGAATTTGTGACCGATGTGTTTGATGTGCGCAAACAATACTACGCATTCAACCACCTGGAATATGAACGCCGCATCTTGTTGTCAAATTCCAGCACCATCGAAGTACAGGACTTTGGTGCCGGAAGTAAAACCGCCCGCGCTGCCCAACGCAGCATTGCCAGCATCGCCCGGCGTGTGGTGTCCTCACCGGCCAAATGCCGGATGTTGTTCAATCTGGTGAATAAATTCAGACCACAGACCCTCATCGAACTTGGTACCTCATTGGGATTATCGGCTTTGTATATGGCGATGGCCAATGGCACTACTCAAATTTATACCATTGAAGCAGATCCCGCCATTCATAAATTAGCCCGCTTGTTGTTTGAAAAAAATCATACCCAAAACATCCATGCATTCAGGGGCACCTTTGAAGAGCAATTGCCTTCGCTCTTTAAAAAAGTGGAACGAGTCGATGCGGCTTACATCGATGGCAACCATACCTATGATGCTACAATGGTGCATTTTGAAATGTTATTGCCCTGCTGCCATGCGGATTCTATTTTGATATTTGACGACATCTATTGGTCGGACGGAATGTCTAAGGCTTGGGAAGAGATCAAACAAAGACCGGAAGTGGCATTGACCATCGACACCTTCGATTTGGGCTTTGTCTTTTTCAACATGGCATTTGAAAAGCAGCATGTGAAACTGATTGACTACTACAAAAAGCCCTGGAGAATTGGGTTGTTTGGGTGAATCCGGCTGCCGAGCAACCGGATAACCGTTCGGTCCTGATGTAATCAGGAAAATTGAACGGCAGTTTAATTTAGAGAGGGCACCGCGCGCTCATCGCGCGGCAACGACCAAAAATAAATAAGGTATTGCACAGCAACGACAAATCTGGATTGAATCGAGCGAATTAAGTTTTGTCATCATTTTCGTAAGATGTTACACATCCGACAAAAATGCCGCCAAAACAGTTTTGTTTTTCACAACCGGCCACCGGCTGCACCGGTGGCTACCCAGATTGCGCACCTACGGCGCACTGATTGCGAAAGGGGCTATCCAAAAGTAAAAGCTCAACGGAGCAACAGAGGAACGGAGCAACAGAGGAACGGAGCAACGGAGGAACGGAGCAACAGAGCATCCAGTGTCAAAATATGATGCCCGGATGCTCAGATGCCGGATGCCCGGATTTACCCGTTAATCATATTCCAGATCATATCCTTCATTTTTTCCAAACCATAACCACTTACCGAAGAAATAAATAAAAAAGGCATTTCTACTTTTATCGATGGGTTGAGCTGTGCGATCATTTCTTCATCCAGCATGTCGGCTTTGGAAATGGCGAGCAACATTTTTTTATCGAGCAATTCCGGATTGTATTGGCGCAGTTCATTGAGCAAGACTTCTACATCGTTATTGATGTCATCGCTGTCGCAGGATACCACAAATAAGAGGACGGAGTTTCTTTCGATGTGTCTGAGGAAACGGATGCCCAGACCCTTGCCGAGGTGGGCATTTTCGATGATGCCCGGCAGGTCTGCCATCACAAAGGATCGCATATCGCGGTATCTCACCAGACCGAGTTGTGGCACCAGGGTGGTAAAAGCATAATTGGCAATATCGGGCTTGGCTGCTGTGACCGAAGAAAGCAGGGTGGATTTACCCGCATTGGGAAAGCCAACTAAACCTACATCGGCGAGTAATTTCAGCTCGAGGATCTTCCATTCGGTTTTACCTTCTTCTCCGGGTTGTGCATATCTGGGAGTTTGATTGGTGGCGGACTTGAAGTGTTCGTTGCCGAGTCCGCCTCGTCCTCCGGAAACCAGGATTCGGGTCTCCCCATCGTCATTGATCTCAAAGTGAACTTCCTCTGTTTCTGCATCCTTTGCTACTGTTCCCAGGGGCACATCAAGGATGATGTCCTGACCGCTGGCTCCGGTACTTCTCGAAGAACCGCCCGAACCGCCGTCACCGGCGATGACGTGTTTTTTAAATTTTAGTGGCAGTAATGTCCACATCTGTGCATTGCCCCGTAGGATGATGTTGCCACCTCTGCCACCGTCTCCACCGTCGGGACCGCCCTTGGGCGTCATCTTATCCCTGTGAAAATGCGCAGAGCCGGCACCACCGTGGCCACTCCGGCAACATATTTTTACGTAATCAATAAAGTTCTGGTCTGCCATATTTTACCTCCCTTAGAGGTGTCTGTCTATTTCAAGGCAAAGCGCCGTGAAAATTTCATCAATACTTCCTATGCCATCAACGCGGATGGACTTGTCAAATTGTGCGTAATAATCGTAAACCGGTGTGGTTTCGCCCTTATACACGCCAATCCTTTTGCGGATGACCGCTTCGTCATTGTCGTCTGTCCGGCCCGAGGTCTTGCCTCGTTCCAGCAGTCTGTCTACTATTTCTTCTTCACTCACGTCAAGGGCGATTAAAGCGGTGATCGATTGATCCAACTCTGTCATCAGTGCATCCAGTGCTTCTGATTGCGCGATAGTGCGGGGAAAACCATCAAAAATAAAGCCGTTGACCTCCGTATTGGCGAGCACTTTGTTTTTCAACATGCCGATGGTCACGGAATCCGGCACCAACTGCCCTTTGTCCATATAGGATTTTGCTTCCAGACCCAGCGGGGTGTTGTTGCCTATTTCATACCTGAATAAATCGCCAGTGGATATGTGCAAGAGGCCGTATCGCTCGACAAGTCTGGCAGCCTGTGTTCCCTTGCCCGACCCCGGAGGGCCAAATAAGATGAGATTTAACATGGTCAGTGCTTTTTTTGCTTCATGAGGATTAAAGGCACAAAGAAAAGGATTTTATCGCAGTTTTGCGAATATGCATCCCCCCTAATGCCCATTAAATGATGGTAATCAGTTGGATGACATCAGGGTACTGAGCAGGTCCCTGCCAAAAAGATAGCGGGAATTCCAGTATTCGCTGCCGTTGACCTCGTCTGTTTTGATGCCCGACGAGGAAGAACTGTGGATAAAAACCAGGCCATGTTCCCGGTTGCTCACCACGATGCCCACATGGCTGATCCTGTTTTCGCTGCCAAAAAAAATAAGGTCTCCGCTTTCGAGGTCTTCTCTTGACTTAAAAACACCCATCATGGCGAGTTCATGCGATGGACCGGCGGTTCGAAAACCATTTTGGTTGTAGATGAAATTGGCAAATCCCGAACAGTCGAACCCCTCCTGGGGTGTTTTTCCCGCATATTTATAGGGAATGCCGAGGTATTTTTGGGCCGCATTTACGATTTCGTCTCTTTTAACCGAGGTAGTACTGGATGGATTTGCTTTGTGCACCCGATACATTATTTCCTTTTCTTCCAAACTTTTTTCCGCTTTTTCAGGCCTGCCTTTTTCACGGTAGGTGATGGTACCTCTGCCTGACCTGTTTTGTTTTGACCGCGCGTATTTGTCTGACCGGTTGCCATAGGATTGCGATCCCGAACAGGAAGAAATTAAAACCATCAGACCCAATACGCCTATAAAAGCAAGCCAACGCAAGTTACCGGTCATCAAATTATTAGTTTATTACATATTATAAAATAAAATAATATCAATAATCGTACCACAAACCGTTTTATCCTTCATTAACCCGCTTTTCTCCTTGCACATATATGGTTTTTTTCATACATTCGCATTTCTGTTTACCTAACCAAATCACGACATGAATCCTTCCAATTCATTTGACAAAAGACACATAGGACCCAACCCAGGAGAACTCGCGGAAATGCTTGCTGCCATTGGCGTAAGTTCCCTCGATCAGCTCATCGACGAGACCGTACCGGACAATATCCGGACGCCAAAACCACTCGATATTCCGGCTGCGAAAAGCGAACACGAATTCCTCCTGGAGCTGAAGCAGACCGCAGCGAAAAACAAGGTTTATAAATCATACATCGGACAAGGATATTATGGCACCCTCACCCCTTCGGTGATTCTGCGCAATGTATTTCAGAATCCGGGCTGGTACACCCAGTACACACCTTACCAGGCAGAGATCGCCCAGGGCAGGCTTGAGTCGTTGCTCAATTACCAGACCATGGTGTCTGACCTTACCGGTCTGCCCATTGCCAATGCTTCCTTGCTTGACGAGGGCACAGCCGCCGCAGAGGCCATGGCCATGATGGAAGGCATCCGCAACAAAAAAAGAAAGGGAAATCCCTCCAATGTATTTTTTGTCGATGAAAATGTATTTGGCCAGACACTCGATGTGGTGAGGACACGTGCCCTGCCCCTCGGTTTTGAAGTAGTGGTCGGCGACTGGAAAACAGCCGAAGTTTCAGAAAATTGGTTTGGAGTGCTCATCCAGTACCCCGATGGTCTGGGAGAGGTACACGACTATGTCCAGTTTGTTTCCGCGTGCAAAGAACAGGACATCATGGTGGCAGTGGCTACAGATCTCATGGCGCTTTGCCTGCTCACGCCACCGGGCGAATGGGGTGCTGACATTGTAGTGGGCAACAGCCAGCGTTTTGGGGTACCCATGGGTTACGGAGGACCTCACGCTGCTTTTTTTGCCACCACCGATGAACACAAGCGACTCATTCCAGGCAGGATCATCGGCATGTCCATCGACGTACACGGTAACCCTGCATTGCGCATGGCCTTGCAAACCAGAGAGCAGCACATCCGCCGGGAAAAAGCGACTTCCAACATATGTACCGCGCAGGCCTTGCTGGCCAACATGGCGGCCATGTATGGTGTTTACCACGGAAGAGAAGGCCTCACCGAGATCGCCGGCAGCATCCACCATTATGCAGGACACTTACATTCGGCACTGCTAAAAATGGGTCTGAAGCCAGCCAATCAAACTTTTTTTGATACCGTGTCAATCAACCTTTCCTCAGAAGCCGGGTTGGCCAGACTCAGGTCCATCGCCGAAGGAAAACACATCAATTTATTTTATAGTGGAAATACCGCATCGGTATCAATCGACGAAACGGTAACCGCGGGTGATTTTGAAAACCTGTTGGCTGTCTTTGCCGAATACTCCGGCACGTTCTCGGACACTGCGTTGGAAGCCACTCAGGGCATACCGGCAGGCCTGGCGCGCCAGTCCACTTTCTGTACTCACCGGGTATTCAGCGACTATCGCACCGAGACGGCCATGATGCGGTACATCAAGAGCCTCGAAAACAAAGACCTTTCACTTACACATTCAATGATCTCTTTGGGTTCGTGTACGATGAAACTCAATGCGGCCACCGAAATGATGCCGGTATCCTGGCCCGAATTTGCCGACATCCACCCTTTCGTGCCTTTGGATCAGACCATGGGCTACCAGCAGGTATTTGAAGAGCTGGCTGCCTACCTGTGTGAGTGTACCGGTTTTACGGCATGTTCACTCCAGCCCAATTCCGGCGCACAGGGTGAATATGCAGGCCTGCTCACCATCAGGGCGTACCACCTCGACCGGGGTGAAGGACACCGCACCAAGGTATTGATCCCTTCTTCTGCCCACGGCACCAACCCTGCCAGTGCAGTAATGGCGGGCATGGATGTCATTGTGGTGGCATGTGACGACCGCGGCAACATCGACATGACCGACCTTAAAAACAAGGCAGAACAGTATAATAGTGAGCTCGCCGGCCTCATGGTCACCTATCCAAGTACCCACGGGGTTTTTGAGGTGACCATCAAAGACATCTGTGACACCATCCACGAATGCGGCGGTCTCGTGTATATGGATGGCGCCAACATGAACGCCCAGGTAGGCCTCACCAGTCCCGGTCTTATTGGTGCCGATGTGTGTCACCTCAACCTGCATAAGACCTTTGCCATTCCCCACGGAGGCGGCGGTCCGGGCATGGGTCCCATCTGCGTCAACGACAAACTGGCACCCTACCTGCCGGGCCATGTGTACACCACACTAGGAGGCAACAAAGCCATCCCCGCGGTATCTTCGGCCGCATGGGGCAGTGCATCCATCCTGCTCATTTCCTACGCCTACATCAAAATGCTCGGCAGCAAGGGACTTACCGACGCCACAAAATATGCCATCCTAAATGCCAACTACATCAAGGCCAGACTCGAAAATAAATACGCGGTACTGTACACTGGACTTAACGGCCGCGCCGCGCACGAACTCATCATCGATCTCAGGCCATTTAAGCCCGCGGAAGTAAGCGCAGAAGATGTCGCCAAACGCCTTATCGACTATGGCTTCCACGCGCCGACCCTTTCTTTCCCTGTTGCCGGCACCATCATGATCGAGCCCACAGAGAGTGAAAACAAAGCAGAATTGGATCGTTTTTGCGATGCCCTGCTCAGCATCCGAGAAGAAATCGACCAGGTGGCACGAGGGGAGATGGAAGCACACAACAACGTGCTCAGCAATGCACCCCATACCACACAGGTCGTATGTTCCGACCAGTGGTCATACAGTTACTCCAGAGAAAAAGCAGCATATCCACTTCCTTACCTGAAAACAGGATTTAAATTCTGGGCCAGTGTGGGCAGGGTGGACAATGCCCATGGCGACAGAAATCTGATTTGCACCTGCAATCCGATCGAGGATTACATTAATGACTGAGCGGTTTGGCAAAGCCAAAAAAATGACCGGTAGGTGACCGAACGTTTGTCCGTAAGGACAATTCAGTTTCCAGTGGCAACTGAAAGTGAGGGAATTGTGCGATACCTCGCACAGCATCGACAAATCTGGATTGGATAGAATAATCAGTGCGACACCTCGCACAGCATCGACAAATCTGGCTTGAATCGAGCAATTGAAGTTTTGTCATCATTTTCGCCGGATGTTACACATCCGGCAAAAATGCCGCCAAAACGTTTTTGTTTTTCATTCCCCGCCACCGGCTTCACCGGTGGCTACCAAGATTGAGCACCTATGGCGCTCTTGTTTTCACAAAAAATGTAAGTGCAACGGAATGACTGAGCGGTTTTGGCTTTGCCAAATAAATTGATTGGCAGGTGACCGAACGGTTGTCCCGAAGGGACAATTCAGTTGCCAGTGGCAACTGAAAGTGAGGGAACTGTGCGACACCTCGCACAGCAACTACTAATCCGGATAGGATCTATGGAACTGTGCGACACCTCGCACAGCAACTACTAATCCGGATAGGATCTATGGAACTGTGCGACACCTCGCACAGCAACTACTAATCCGGATAGGATCTATGGAACTGTGCGACACCTCGCACAGCAACTACTAATCCGGATCGGATCTATGGAATTTTGCGACACCTCGCACAGCAACTACTAATCCGGATAGGATCTATGGAATTTTGCGACACCTCGCACAGCAACTACTAATCCGGATCGGATCTATGGAATTTTGCGATACCTCGCACAGCATCGACAAATCTACCGCCAAAACATTTTTGTTTTTCACTACCCGCCACCGGCTGCACCGGTGGCTACCAGGATTGAGCATCTACGGTGCTGTGATTTTCACATAAAATGAAAGCTGTTCAATACTGAAAGTGGTGGCGATAAATCCCAAAATGAGAATGAAGTTTTGTCATCATTTTCGCCGGATGTTATCCCTACATCGGTATAACTATATAGGGAGCAAAAATGTCACCAAAACTGTTTTGTTTTTCACAACTTGCCACCGGCTTCATCGGTGGCTACCAAGATTGAGCTGAACGGCGCTCTGATTATTACCAAAAGTGCAGTATGTTGAAAACCGGAAGTGGGACGACCAAATAGACAGAGCATCGGGTATCCGGGCATCCAGTTTCCGCTGTCTAAGTTAAGGTAAGTCGGACCGGTTTGTCGAAGCCGCTCGCAGGAGCTTGCGGTTCCCTCACTTTTAATTGCCACTGGCAATCAAATTGCCGCTTTGCGGCAACTGTTAGGTCACCCCTGGTGCCCCCTCATGGAATAGCTTGACATAAAAAATGTGGAAAACTTGCTTAAATTGACATTTGAAATGGACAAATTAACACAAGAAGAGAGAAGACGGAGGCGATTTAGTGAGAGTTTTCGCAAGCAACAAGTATCCTTGATAGATCAGGGGGTAAAAACGGTAGTTCAGGTCAGTCATGAATACCAGGTGAAGTCAGACTCGGTTCGATTATGGGTATCAAAGTATGGTACAAAAGAGCAACCAAAAACCATTTTGATCCAGACGGAGGATGATGTTAACAGAATCAAAGCACTTGAAAAGGAGTCTAGTCACCTCAAACAAGTAATAGGATCCCAACAGGTGGAGCTTATATATTTAAGGGAGATTTTAACTATAGCTTAGCAGAAGTTAGGGGAAGATTTTGAAAAAAAATGAAACCCTGATAGTAAAGGGTATCGGGAAAAAGCTAAAAGAATTATGCATCACGAAGGAGGACCTGTATAGACATATGGGAATAACACGTCAAGGGTATCACCAGAGGTCACAACAAAGAAAGGTTGAAAAGGCGATGGCGGAAGAAATAAAGCCAATGGTAAAGGATTATCGAAAGAACTAAGATAGGCGAGCAGGGTCGAGAACATTGTATTACAATTTGAATATTAAAACGAAGTTCAACATAGGAATTACGCAGTTTGAAAACTTGATGTCAAGTCACGAAATGACCTTGTTGCCGTTGCGAATACGGGTGGTAACGACCAAATCAGACCATCAAAGTTGGAACTACCCGAATCGAATTAGCGGTCTGAAAATCAACATGATAAATAAGGTAGTGGCTGGAGATTTAACATATGTATACCTGGGGCTGAGCCTATACTATGTATTTAGTCTTATAGATTTATATAGCAATCGAGTAGTAGGTATACAAATAGGCGAACGGATGCGATCAGAGGATGCAAAAAAGGCACTTGAAGGGTGGGTGAGATTGAGGGGAGAAAAGGAACTAATAAATTGTATCCATCACACAGATGGAGGATCGCAATACTTTTCAGTACTTTACCTTGAAGCACTAAGCGATGTTAAAGTGGTGAGTAGTGTAGCAGGTACCTGCTTGGAAAATGGTCATGCAGAAAAGTGGAATGGTCTATTTAAGTATCATTTTATACCAACAGTAGAGACACAAAGCTTAGCATTACTGGGTCCGGAAATAGAAAATATCTGTTATTTTACAACCATAAGAGGAAGCAGCGAATACTTGGATGGAGGACAACAGTAGAGTTTGAGGAATACATTCAGGGTTTGCCGGAAGAAAACAGGCCAGTAAAAAAGCTACACAACTTTAGTGAGAAGCCTAAAAAGGCATAGGTTTTTAGAGGCATAAGCCTGCCAAAAGTTGAAGTAAAAAAGGGGCACCTAAAAAAAGTTTTAGGAACCCCAAAGGCTTAAACTTTTTAGCCGGTCAAGATTATTCCTAGGGGGTTGCTCCTCAGCAGAGCCCGCTTCCGCTTCATCTTGAAGAACTAAGATAAATGACTACCTTTTTTTATTAACGAAAAGTTATCCACAGTTTTAGGGCTTAGGGTAGGATATTGTCAAGCTTTTTTATGAGGGTACATAGCCCCTGATCCCTAGCCCCTGATCCCTAGTCCCTGATCCCTAGCTCCTGATCCCTAGCTCCTGATCCCTAGCTCCTGATCCCTAGCTCCTGATCCCTAGTCCCTGATCCCTAGTCCCTGATCCCTAGCCCCTGATCCCTAGCCCCTGATCCCTAGCTCCTGATCCCTAGCTCCTGATCCCTAGCCCCTGATCCCTGATCCCTGATCCCTACTTAACATCCGCCAACCGGGCATAAACCGGGAAACTGGCGGTGCCATAGTGGGAGTACGGCTTTTTGCTCGCTGGCTGAGAAGCCGGGTAGGTGCGTAAAAAACCGGCGACGATTTCTTTCATCCGGTCGTAGTCGATGTTTTTGCTGTTGGGTTTGGGGTAAAAGACGAAGTGGTCGATCTTGCCCGCAGGCGTCCAGAAGATGTTGACCCATATTTTTACCCCCTTGAGGTCAAACTGCTGACGGTCTGCATACAATTCCAGGTCGTGCATGATGCTGGTCCATTCGTCGAAGGCCTTGTCCATGGAATTTTGGCACACATTGAGCAGTAACTCGTTGTGCGTATTGATGAGGTTGTCGTACCTCTTTTGATGTTCACCGATGAAACATACCTGAGGCATGGCATCCTGATTGGACTGGGCGCTAAGCACACCGTTGTACAGACACAGCGTCATGATCAGCAGAATCAACAGGAGTTTTAAGGTATTCTCAGGATTTCTCTTCATCAGTGGTAGAAAATATGGCTCAAAGGTAGGTGATTTTATTATACCAAACAAGAGGTCTTCCCTGGAATAATATTTTTAAAGGGCTATTTTTTTCAGAATAAAGTCAAAAAATAAAGGCAGAAAGCTCATTTATAATCGTTTTGGGCCCAAAACCTGGTTTTTGCAATTAATTACTAAATATTGAAACAGTACACCAGTTAAGTATGGAATTGACACAGAAACACGGCTAATTTCTCCCCCGACCACCTCTTCATTACGCCCATTGTGCTTATCTTTGCTGTTTATGCAAAAATGAGGAAATGAAGTGCAGTTTACATTGGCTGAAGCGATATATCGACCTTAACATGAGGCCTGAGGAAGTGGGTCAGATGCTTACGGCCATCGGACTTGAAGTGGAAGGGATCGAACACGTGCAAACCATAAAGGGAGGACTTGAGGGAGTGGTCACCGGCAAGGTACTCACCTGTGCCAAACATCCCGACGCCGATAAACTATCACTCACCACAGTCGACATTGGCAGTGGAGAACCCTTGCAATCGTATGCGGCGCCCCCAATGTGGCAGCCGGACAAAAAGTACTGGTGGCTACTACCGGCACAACGCTTTATCCTTCCGGAGCAGAACCACTCACCATCAAAAAAGCAAAGATCAGGGGGGTAGAATCCAATGGCATGATCTGTGCGGCAGATGAACTGGGTTTGGGTGAAGATCATTCCGGCATTATGGTTTTACCGGAAGACACCCCCATTGGTGCGCTGGCGTCACAACTTTACGATGTGTTTGAAGATACCATCTTTGAGATCGGACTTACACCCAATCGGTCCGACGCCACTTGTCACCTCGGTGTTGCCCGGGATTTGTTTTCTTACCTCAAGGCCAATGTCATCGGCGATTACAACTTCACTGAACCCAACACCGCTGGATTTCAGGTGGATAATCACGGTCAGGAAATAAAGGTCGAAGTATCAAGGCCCGATCTTTGTCCTAGGTACACCGGAATGGTGCTTTCGGGCATAACTGTAGGCGAATCGCCCATGTGGTTGAAAAATCAATTGACCGTGCTGGGCATCAAATCGATCAACAACATCGTGGACATTACCAATTACATCCTCCACGATTTGGGTCAACCGCTGCATGCCTTTGATGCCGACAAAATAGGAGGTGGCGCCATCCATGTGGGCACCCTGCCCAAAGGCAGTAAATTTGATGCCCTCGATGGCCGCATATTTGAACTCAGCGGAGAAGAACTCATGATAAATGACGGATCCATGAAGGGCATGTGCATTGGAGGCGTGTATGGAGGAAAGGATTCCGGAGTCACTGCCCAAACTACCAATATCTTCCTGGAATCTGCCCATTTTACAGCGGGCAGCATTCGCAAAACTTCGATGGGACATAACCTGCGCACCGACGCAGCCAAGGTTTTTGAAAAGGGAAGCGATCCAAACATGTGCCTCTTTGCCTTGAAAAAAGCGGCGGCCATGATGGCAGAAACCGCCGGAGGTGTGGTGAGTTCGGAGATCGTGGACATTTACCCCAAAGAGATCAAACCGACGGAAGTACACCTCAGGTACCAACACATCAACGACCTGCTTGGCGTGGAGATACCCAAAGACAAAGTGCACGACATTCTTTCGGGCATGGGCATGCAGATTATGCCCGTAGATGATCACGGCATGAGGGTTCTTGTGCCGACCAATAAATCCGACGTACTGCGTGAAGTGGATGTCATAGAAGAAATATTGCGTATCTACGGCTTCAACCAGGTTGGGGTGACGCATAAGATAAATTCGACCATTTCCTATGCACCCAATCCCAATAAGTTTGCCGTGGTCAACTCCCTGGCCAATTATCTTGCAGCGAACGGCTTCAATGAAATGATGGGACTTTCCCTCATTGACTCCAAACTTTGTACAGAAGCCCTGGGACTGGCGGAAAATGAACTGGTACACGTGAATAACACCTCCAATGCAGGGCTTGACGCCATGCGGCCATCGATGCTGCTCAGCGGCCTGTTGTCGGTTCAATACAACCTCAACCGCCAGCAAACGGCTCTTCAATTTTTTGAGGTGGGTAAATCATACCGCAAGGCAGAAGATACATTTGATGAACGGGAAGAACTGACCATTTTTGTCACCGGTGCTGCGCAAGGCGACCACTGGACTCATCCCAAAACCGAAGCTTCCAGTTACTACACCATAAAACAAGCAACAGGAAATCTGTTGCGAAAGGCCGGCATAGAGACATATAAAGTTGCTGAATTGGAGGGAGATAAAACTTTTGCCTATGGACTGACATATGCCTTTCAGGACCGTGAATTGGTGCGATACGGCGAGGTAAGCACGGATTTGCTGAAAAAGGCCGGAATTCGGCAGCCGGTGTATGCCGCCGTGTTTAACATTGCAGCCCTGGTGGCCGCAGGAGCCGATAAGAAAAACTATGTAAAAGAAATATCCAGGTTCCCGGCAGTGAGAAGGGATTTGGCCATTGTCATTAATAAAAGTACCTGTTACCGTCAGGTGGAAGTGGCGATAGAGAAGACAAAACAGCCATACCTCAGGGAAATGGGCCTTTTTGACATTTACACCAACGAAGAGGTATTGGGTACAGGCAAAAAGTCGTATGCCCTGGGCTTTTTGTTTGAAAACCGGGAAAAGACGCTGACCGATGGTGAAATTGACGGTGCGATGAAGGCCATCATAAAAGCCTGCACCGATGAGTTGCAAGCGGTCATCAGAGGCTAAGGGTTTAAGTATTAATATCTCAATAACAGCCCATTAAGTATATTTTATTGTGCTTATGTTTAAAATTGAGCGTAAATAACAAAAAATTCCTACCTTTGAACAATGAAAACACTAAATGAAAGTTTGAACAAAATCAAAGCTCAAACTATTTCTTTAGTTGAAAAATATAATTTTATCAGTAACGAAAATTTAGAATTAAAAAAGGAAGTTGAAAAACTGACAGCTGAATTGGAGCAATTTAAAAATAGGCCGCAGTTTTCTTCCGGCTTCAAAGGAAAAGAAGGGGAAGAAATGCGACTTGAGATTGATCAGTGTGTTCGGGAATTGGAAGAATGTATCACATTGATCGGGGATGAATAAGATGGACCTTGATAAGCACATATCCATAACAATAGGAGGGAAGACCTATCCCATGGTAGTACACCCGGAAGAAGAAGCCCTCGTAAGACAGGTTGAACGGGAAATCCAGGATAAGATCCAGGAATTTCAAAATGCCTATTCGGGCTTGTCTGTACAGGATTGTTTGGCCATGTCGCTCATCACCACTAAAGTTGAACTACAAACAGTGACGCAAGAACAGCAAGTGGTTCAAAAACAGGTTGCCGAAATGGCAGACATTCTGGAGTCCATCTGATCCAAGCAGGCTGCAAGTCTTAGATTTCCTTTTGCAACATATTTTATTCATTAATTAAACAAAAGGAAAATGGAAAACATCATAGCATTAATTGCTGGCCTGGTCCTTGGCGGCCTTGGAGGATATGCCTCCATTCGCGCCGTCTTCAAAAAGCAGATCAGTCAGGCCAATGCCAAGAGCGACATTACGCTCAAAGAGGCTGAACTTACGGCCAAACGAAAAATAGACGAAGCTGAAATCCAGGCCGAAAAAATCGTGTCAAGGGCCCAGCAGACCAACGAAAACATCAAGCAGCAGAAGATCCAGGAGGCCAAAGAAAAATTCAACCAGTATAAATCTGAATTTGAAACCTTCAAAGCAGAGCAAAAGGTAGAAATGAAGGAGCGCGAAATGCAGGTCCTTTCAGCGGAAAAAGACCTCAAACAAAAGCTCGACGATATAGCAGCCAAAACGGATCAGGTAGAACAGCGGGAGGCAGAAGTTAAAGCCATCCGTGAAAACCTCGAAGTTCAGCTCAAAGTAGTCTCAAGGAAAAAAGAAGAACTGGAACAATCCCTGGAGAAAAAGATCAAAGAACTGGAAAAGGTAGCCAATCTGAGTCAGACCGAAGCCAAAGAACAGTTGCTCGAATCCATCAAGGCTAAGGCCCAGGCCGAAGCCATGTCGATCGAACGCGAAGCGGTATCTTTTGCAAAGGCCAACGCCAATAAGGAAGCCAAAAAAATCGTAATCCAGACCATTCAGCGAATGGCTGCGGAATACACCATCGAAAATACCGTATCTGTGTTCACCATTGATTCCGATGACATCAAAGGGCAGATCATCGGGCGAGAGGGACGTAACATCCGCGCCCTGGAAGCCGCTACCGGCGCTGAGATCGTTGTGGACGACACCCCTGAATCCATCGTCATTTCGAGCTTTGACCCCATTAAAAGGGAGATCTGCAGGCTGGCTTTGAAGCGGCTGGTCGCAGATGGCAGGATCCACCCGGCGAAAATCGAAGAGGTGGTTGCCAAAGTAAAAAAACAACTGGAAGAACAAATTGTAGAAATCGGAGAGCGTACGGTCATCGACCTTGACATCCATGGGTTGAATCCATATTTGGTGAAGATGGTGGGCCGAATGAGGTTCAGGTCTTCTTATGGTCAAAACCTGCTTAAACACTCGATAGAAACTGCCAACCTGTGCGGTACGATGGCAGCCGAACTGGGACTCAATCCCAAACAAATTAAAATGGCGAAACGAGCCGGCTTGCTGCACGACATTGGCAAGGTGACAGAAGAAGAATCAGAATTGTCACACGCTTTACTCGGTATGCAACTCTGCGAAAAACATGGCGAACATGCGGTAATCCAAAATGCCGTAGGTGCACACCACGATGAAATTGAGATGAACAACATCATTTCACCCATCGTCCAGGCTTGTGATGCCATTTCCGGAGCGAGGCCGGGTGCCCGTAGAGAGATCCTCGAAAGTTACCTCAAACGCATTGGCGAACTCGAAGAACTGGCCATGTCCTATGACGGGGTGCAAAAAGCATTTGCCATGCAGGCAGGTCGCGAATTGAGGGTCATTGTAGAGTCCGATAAAGTATCCGATGACTTTGCCGATGAACTGGCATTCATCATTTCGCAAAAAATTCAAAATGAAATGCAGTACCCTGGTCAGGTAAAGGTGACCGTAATAAGGGAGAAAAGGGCGACGGCTTTTGCCAGGTAAAACTTTTCTTACAGATGAAAAAAGGGGGAGCCAAAAGCTCCCCTTTTTTATTAAAGGAAGGGCTTCTTCCAAATTTTATGTCATAAATCGCAGAAAAACACAATAAAGGACGCAATAGTAAGTTTTATATTCAGAAACAAAATTATTGAATGATTTAAAACTTTTACATGACAAGACTGTACACTGAAGAAACCCTCATCAAATTTTATTACGGCGAATGTGATTTGTTTGAGACCCTCGAAATCGAACATTCCCTGGAGAACATTCCGACCATAAATCAGGAATACGCCAAATTGTACACAGAAATTTTAGCTCTGTCCTTTCCAAAATTGAGTCCAAAGCAGTCCACGATAGACCGTATTTTAGCCTACAGCAGGGCTTAAATTAATGTGCGAACCGAATAGGAGAGGTCACTCCCCATTTGGCTTCCCTTGCGGGATTGGGTATTAATCTTATTTTTACCCGACAATAGCTGCTAAATGCCCCTATATTACATCATACCCGGCCTGTTATTGCTGGTCGTCCTTAGCGTTAAGAAGGTAAATCCCTTTTTAAGCTTACTTATTGCGGCCATCTGTACAGGATTGGCAGCGGGCATGGTTCCTGCGAAACTCTTTGCTGCCCTGGAAAGTGGCATAGGCAGTACCCTGGGTGGCAGCATCCTCGTCCTCGCGCTGGGAGCAGCACTTGGCAAAGTACTTGAAAAATCCGGTGCCGCTACGGCCATTTCCGAAAAGATGATGCTGTACTTTGGACCGGGCCGCATTCAATGGGCGGTGATGGGCACTTCATTTCTGATAGGCTTACCGCTTTTTTACAACGCTGGTTTTATTTTGCTCATTCCTTTTTTATACAGCATCCTGCGCCGGACAGGACTGCCGGTATTATACCTGGCTTTGCCTATGGCTTCGGCTTTGTCCATTACCCACGCCTTATTGCCCCCTCATCCAGGCCCCATGGCCCTGGTCAGCATTTTTGGAGCCAGCACCGGCATAACCCTGCTCTATGGTCTGGTGATTGCTGTACCTGCGGCTATCCTCGCGGGTCCGGTTATGGGCAGCTTTTTTCGACATGGAGAAAAATTTAAGGGCGTGGTTACCGAAGCAGACGAAATACAGACCAAACCGGGATCCGGATTTTCATTGGCAGTAGCCCTATTGCCAATTTTCCTGATTGCCACCGGCAGTATCGTTGAACTTATTTTAGGGAAAGAAGTGGTACCGACATGGTTATACCTGCTATCGCACCCGGCTTTGGCCATGTTGATCAGCCTTTTTATGGCTGTATTTTTTTTGGGGTGCAGGCCGGTGGCCGAAACCATGAAATGGGTGACAGAAGGCATTGAGAGTGTAGCCCTCATCATTTTGATCATCGCTGCAGGGGGGGCATATAAGCAGGTATTACTGGATGCCGGAGCGGGGAATTATTTTACTGCCCTGGCTTCCTCCTGGTCATTTCATCCCCTGGTTTTTGGCTGGATGATGGCGGCCGTCATAAGGATATGTATTGGCTCTGCCACTGTAGCAGCGCTCACGGCGGCGGGACTTGTTTTCCCACTGGCAGGCAGTCAGGGGGTTTCTCCGGAATTAATGGTATTGGCCATCGGCTCCGGCAGCATATTTTTTTCCCATTTCAATGACTCCGGATTTTGGATGTTTAAAGAATTTTTTAATCTAACCCCTGCCCAAACCCTGAGGTCCTGGACGGTAATGGAATCGCTGGTTTCACTCATGGGCCTGGGAGGTGTATTGCTGATGAATATGATCATAAGATGAATGATATAAAATTACCCCTAGCAGAGGCGCTGGCTGTGCTTCACACTGCCACGACACCTCAAGGTATCCTCGCACTGGCCGAAGAAGCAGAAAACTACCGCCGCATCTGGGCCCGGGATGCAGTCATTGCCGGACTTGCCGGTTTACTGTCCGGAGATGACACCCTCATCGAAGGATTAAAACAATCGTTGCAGACCCTTGGGGATAGACCCCTGCCGACAGGAGCCCTGCCTTCCAATGTAAGTTTGGATGGTCAATCCGTAAGTTATGGCAGTCTGGCCGGCAGGGTGGATGCGACGACCTGGTGGCTGATAGGAGCAGGAATTTATGTGAAGAAAACGGGTGATCAGCCATTTTTAAAAAAATACACCGGTAACGTACAAAAGGCGATGGCGGTTTTGGATGCGTGGGAGTTCAACGGCCGACATTTGGTGTACACCCCGTTAAGTGGCAATTGGGCAGATGAGTATCCCTTGCATGGTTATTTGTTGTACGACAACCTGCTTAGGTTGTGGGCGCTGAAATTATGGGCCGGCATCATGGCATCGGCAGAATGGGAAATAAAAGAAAATAAAGTAAGGGAAATCATACAAAAAAATTTTTGGCCACAGGAAAAAGCAGGAGACTTATATCACCCCAAACTTAGGCACCAGCCGGATCAAAAATTTTGGTCAACGGGCTTTCACCCGGGCGGGAAATACGAAATGTTTGATGCGGCAGGCAATGCGTTGGCGTTAATAACCGGAATAACAACCCCGGCACAGGGGCAGCTGCTGGCTAATTATATTCAACAGATATATATACAACTTGGGCGGCCGTTCATTCCCGCTTTTTGGCCGGTCATTTACCCGGGTGATGCCTTGTGGCCGGCGCTGGAGTCAAACTATGCCTATCACTTTAAAAATGAACCACACCATTTTCACAATGGGGGTATTTGGCCAGTGATGATGGGTTTGATGTCTATGGGCCTTGCCTTGAATGGTTATTCTGATATTTCAAAAAGCATTGCCCTTGGTTATGCCGGTGAGGCACTTAATGCATCTTGGCCATTTGCCGAGTACCTGAATTCCAAAGATTTTAGTCCGGGTGGAAAAAAGAATTTGTGTTTCAGTGCGGCAGGCTGTATTTTCATATCTCATTCTGTGCAGCAGGATTTCATTCAAAAATTTGATTTCATATGATAGGTGACCAATTGCAATTGAACCCCAAATACATGGAGCCTGCCCACCGGATTGTCGAAGGCATCCTGGACCAGATCGGCCCTAAGTTTACCCTTTCGATAGCGGGTGAGTCGGGGTCGGGTAAGTCAACCCTGGCTATGGCTGTAAAAGCGGTGCTGGAAGAAAATGGCATATCCTCTTTTATATTTCACATGGATGATTACTTTCATTTGCCGCCGGCAAGCAATCACCAACAGCGCGAGGCAGACATTTTTAAAACGGGAATGAATGAAGTAAATTTAGCCTTGCTGGGCAATCACCTTGAGGCTTTTAAAAAAGGATTAAACCGCTTGCAAAAACCCCTGGTCTATTATGCGGAAAATGTAATTCGCCAGGAAGAGGTAGAGCTTGGCTCCATCCAGGTAGCCATAGTTGAGGGCACCTATACTACCATCCTGGAAACAGATCTGAGGATATTCATGATGCGGGATTACCGCGACACGCTAGAAAACAGGATTGAAAGAGCCAGAGACCCTCTGACACCATTTGTGGAACATGTGCTTCAAATCGAACATGCCATCATTGCCCCTCATTACAAACGTGCACACATTCTGGTAAATAAGGCCTACGAAATAATATTCCAAAATACGCTCAAGTAGGGTTAAATAGTTGAATAAATAAATACTTATTAATATTTATTCAAAATAAAATTAGGTTTTTTTAAAAATTGCGTGATAAAAGGATGAATGTAGTATATTTACCACTTCTTAGGCAAGCGGCTCCTGTTTGCATTTTTCATTTACCATTTAATTTTTATCAGCGATGAGACAAAATCTACTTTTGTTTTTGTTTATGGCATTGTTTTCAGTAGCCTCAAATGCCCAGTACACTGTATCAGGCAATGTATTTGAAGACCTCAATGCCAATGGAACGCGGGATTTGGGTGAACCTGGCCTTGCCGGTGTTGCAGTCACCCTTATTGACGACGGGACCGGCATGGCAATTCTGGCACCCGTCAATACCGGTGCAGGTGGTAACTTTTTGTTCTTCAATAACGTGCCAATGGGTACCTATTATGCCAGGTTTAGTTACGCAGCTTTAAACCCGGCATTCATAGTTACGCTACAGGATGTGGGAGGGTTTAATACACAGGCCAATGACATTCTGGAAGACAGTGACCCGGGTGTGACGGCTCCTCATGATAGCCATTTGTTTACAGTGGACGCAACCACCACCATAGAAGACAAACTCAGTATGGGTTTGTTCCTGCCGGCCAATATCGATGGAGAAGTTTGGGAAGATTTAGATGGCAATGGCATTGATGGCGGCGAGCCCAATACGCCCATCAACGTAAACGTGACCTTATTGGATCAGGCGACCCTGACACCGGTTGCTCTGGATGCCAATGGCAATCCGCTGACCAATCCGGTTTCTACGAACAGCACCTATAGTTTTGATGACATCACTCCGGGTGATTATATCATAGAATTTTCAGAACCGGGAGGACCATATCCCGGAGGACTTCACCTTACCAAACAGGATCAGGCAGGAGTGCCCAATTCACAGGCGGGTGATGTAAACAATGACAGTGATGCCGATAATGGCACAGGACTGACCTTTGACATCACCCTTAATTCCAATCAGACCGTGAGTGGCATAGATGCCGGTTATTTTGTACCGGGTCAGGTGGGAGATTTTGTGTGGGAAGACCTCAATGGAAATGGTTTACAAGACGGAGGCGAGCCGGGACTTGCAGGTATTCAGGTAAGATTGTTATTTTCAACAGGAGCTGCAGCACTGGATCCGGATGGCAATAATATTCCGCCTCAAAATACAGATGGTGCCGGTATGTATTTATTTGATGAAGTGCCACCAGGCACCTATAAGGTTGCATTTCAAATCAATCCCGGAGGCAATTTTTATTTTACCAAAAAAGATGCCGGAGCAGACGATATTGACAGCGATGCCGACAGGGTTACGGGTGAAACGGCAAACTTCACCATCATGTCCGGGGATCCTGAAAATATCGACCTGGATGCAGGATATTATGAAAAGTGTACCATCGGTGATTTTACCTGGCATGACCTGAACGGAAACGGAATTCAGGATGGTGGTGAACCTGATATTTCCGTAAACATCTCCATTATTGATGTAGCAACGGGCAGTGCGCCGTTGTTTCAGGTAAACGGCACCACAGCTTATAATGCGAATCTTGTTTCAGGGGCAAATTACATTTTTGACAATCTTCCACCGGGAGAATATAAACTGACTTTTACTAAGCCGGCAAATTATTTTTTTACAGAGCAATTCGCTGGTGGCGCCACCACTGACTCAGATCCGGACAGGGTCACGGGAATGACGGTGAACATCACCTGTAATTCAGGGGAAGAGATTGAGGATATCGATGCGGGTTACTTTACCAAGTGTATCATCAGTGACTTTACCTGGGAAGACCTCAATGGCGATGGAGAGCAAAGTGAACCAGGCCTTAATGGAGTTCAGGTTGAAATCATAGATACAAAAACAGGAAATCCACCGCTGGTAAAAGCAGATGGCACCCCTTATGTATTAAACAACATAAATTCAGCTGGCGGGGGAATGTACATTTTTAATGACCTTCCTCCGGGAATTTACAAACTGACCTTTACCGCTCCAGGGGGATATTTTCTCACTACTCAGGATGCAACGGCAGATCATAAAGATTCAGATGCCGATGTAATGACCGGTATGACCATGGACATCGTTTGTAATTCTGCGGAAATCATTGATCATGTAGATGCCGGATTTTTTGAAGCAGGAAGTATTCAGGGATTGGCATGGCACGATTCCAATGGTGATGGTATATTTAGTGGCGGAGAGCCGCTGCTTGACGGTGCTACCTTTACCCTCATTTATACAGGCGGGCCTACACTGGATGTATTTGGAAATCCTGTGCCTCCGACGGTAACGGCGGGTGGTTTTTATAACTTTACCGACATCCGTCCGGGCACCTACACCATGACCGTAGGCTTGCCCATGTGGATACCCACACTTGAAAACGTAACCGGTGATCCGGGGGACATGCCGGATGCACCGGATGACAGTGATTTCGACGCAGGAGGAAACCTGGTAAATGATGTGTTGATTCCTTCCGGTGAAAGCATTGATGGCAGAAATGCCGGATTTTATAAGTTGATTACGGTAGGTGGTTCCATATGGGGGGAAGATGACAATAATGCTATGCTCGATCCGGGAGAGACCGGTGGTTTTAATGTGGTTGTGGAACTCTACGACGCCAATGGAGTACTTGTGGCCACTACCTTAGGAGATGCCAATGGAAATTACCAGTTTGACGATGTGGTTCCAGGTGATTATAAAGTAGTGATTGCCGCCAGCAATTTTGTCTCCGGCGGACCGCTTTATGGCCTGTTATCCTGCGATGGTCAGGGAGCTGATGACGATACAGACAATGACGACAACGGTGCACCCGGAGCCCTGGGTGTAGAATCTGTCCAAATTGCCCTGTATTGCGGCGAGGAGCCGGGTACTGACGGTGTCGAGAACTTTACCATTGACTTCTGTTTCGAAGCGAATTGTGGTTTAGAAAACCCATTGGCAGCACCTTTATGTGAAGATGCAGATACCATATGCGACCTTAACCTTTTGGCCATTTTCTGTTCAAGAATGCCGACCCAAATTTCTGTGGGCAATGTACCAAGTCCGTTATGTGAAGGTCAGGGCGCACCGCATAATATGTCTTGGTTTGCCTTTGTGGCCGGAGGTGGTAATTATACCATGGTCATTGAACCGTTTGCATGTGCCGGTGGTCAGAATGGAGCTCAATTGGGTATTTATGAAGATTGTACTTTTACAAACTCTATATATTGTCAATCCATACCATGTGTAACCGGACCGCAATTCATACCCTCCACCTTATTTACGCCGGGGCAGGTCTATTTCTTCTGGATGGATGGTTGTTCGGCGAGTGTTTGTAGTTACGACATCGAAATTCAGGGTGATTTCCAACAATACCAGATTCCTGAAATTGTGGACATTGAATGTTCTTCTTCATTTGGTAGGTGTGATACCATTTGTCCGAATAATTCCATCACTTTCGATGCCAGAAATGATTATGACAACCTAACAGCTAAGTTTACCTGGAGAGTAATCGATCCAAATGGGGTGGAAACTTTTATCGAAACGGATGACAGGTTCCTCGATTATACCTTCACTGAGCTGGGAGACTATACCATTGAATTGGTGGACATTTTTGTAAAATGTTCTCTCCCAATCCAGCCTTATGCCATTACAGTTACCGTAGCGAATCCTGCAAATGAGGATTTCGGAACCTGGCCGGTATGCGAAAATTTACTGGATTTGAGTTGGATTGGACCCAATGTAGTGTACAACACCAATATAAGCGATCCAAATGGAGACGGGTTGGCTGGCTGGTTGGCCGGAGACATCAATGCACCTGGGGTTATAAACAGGCCTGTGGTGGCTGCCAATGGCTGCGAGTTTAATCAAAAAGTAACCGTAATCAAAACGTTGAATTCTGTACCCGTAAATCTGGATACTTTCTTGTGTCCAGGTGAATCGCTTACCGTGGGCAATTTTACGTATAGTACAGAAGTTTGGCCGCAGGATATGGTTTTCCTTACCAACGAAGCCGGTTGCGATTCATTGGTAAATGTAATCCTCATTTACCTTGGACTAGATGGAGAAGTCGTGGATGTTGGTTGCGTCAGCGGAGGTTATCAGATTCAGTTTAATCAGGGACCAAATCCATTCGTTCCTTTTATTTATAACGCCTTCTCTTTTGAGTACGAGTATGAATGGAGGGATCAAAATGGCAACCTTATAAATGATGGCGATCCGGATGGCGATCCAAGAACTTTGCTGGTTTCAGCCAGCGGTACATACACCCTGACTGTTATCCAGAGTTTTGAAAATGGTCTCTGTCAGATTGAAATGGATCCACTTACGGTTGATCTTTCCGGACTGGCTCCTGATCAGGTCACACCTGGAACGCCCTGGGGTACCTTGTTGTGCGAAGACAATGCTACATTTACCTATACCATGGATACGCCGGTGGATCCATCCGAAATCTTAAGCTATATTTGGACCTATCCTGCAAATGCGACCATCATCGGGCAGTCAGATACATCCAGCATTACCATTGACTGGACCGGAACAACAGGCGGAGAAGTTTGTGTGTCCATCCAGACTATTTGTGGCATAAGTCCACCACTTTGTGATACCATTGACATTGTACCTATACCAGTAGCTGCCATACCTGCACTGCCTGTGATTTGTGTAGATAGTTTGTTGGCAGTAACAGCCACCGGAACACCAAGCGCCGGATACATCTACACCTGGAATTTCAATGGAGGAACCCTGGTGACCAATCCTGCAGTAGGTCCGGGGCCTCATCAGGTCTCGTGGGGAGATCCTGGTATTAAGGATGTTGGCCTCGTGATTGGCGTGCAGAGCTGTATGTCAAACATGGCTACTTCACAAGTGGAAGTAGTTGCTCCGGTTCCGGCTCCTTTGGTTGACTGTTCTGGTTCTCAGGGTCAGATCCAGTTTACCTGGCCATCGCCTCCAGGCGCTACCGGGTACAGCATCAATGTAATCAACGGACCTACGGGAGTATTGAACGGCAATACATATACTGTAACGGTGCCGGGCAACCAGATTGTACAGGTTGACCTCATCCTTACGACAACTACGAACAGCCCTTGCGGCAGTCTGATTAGCGCCAGTGGTTGTGAATCACAAGACTGCGTGCCTCCAACCGTAGATATTGAGCCAGTGGCAGATATTTGTTTGACAAACAATTCAGCGCCTATTACTTTATCCACCATCATCAATCCTGCCGGTCCTGGTACCACCCTTTTTGCCGGTCCTGGTATTACAGACCCTGTGAATGGTGTTTTTGATCCTAAGTTGGCCAATATTGGAGCCAATACCATCACTTTTGATTTTGAGGATCCAGCCGGATGTAAGGATAAGGCCACACAAATCATTAATGTATATGAAACGCCAACTGCCGATTTCATAGCCAATCAGCTTGTCATTTGCCAGGACAGCACGGTTGAAGTGGAATACAACGGCTCCATTACTACCGGTGGTACATACACCTGGAATTTTGGAAATGACGTGGTAACGCCGGGAAATGGTATAGGACCGTTTGATTTGAAATGGACCAATCCAGGCCAGAAAAAGATCACACTTACGACTTCTAAAAATGGTTGTGTTTCTGATCCATTTGACCTTGAAGTCCTGGTCGAGCCAAGGATAGCCAATGTGGACATCGAGTGTATAGATCAGAAAGCTACGGAAATTACCGTAGGCTGGAATGGCATAACCAACATCAGTGATTATACCTTATTTATCAACGGTGCAGCTCAACCAAATACAACAGGACTTACCTACAATTTAACCGGACTATTACCCAATGATGTTGTTTTCTTTGAACTGGTGGCAAACAGCAACAATGCCTGCCCCGGTACCAGGGATACTGTTACTTGTATTGCCGAATTGTGCCCGCCCATCATCATTGACCTCAGCGTGGGTGATACGACCATATGTCTGGATGCCAATGCCACTCCTTTTACCATTGATGCAGTGGTGACTGGTGGCCTGGGTACAGGCACGGGTGTAGTGACCTGGAGTGGAAAGGGCATTGATGCCAATGGCTATTTTGATCCGGTTGTAGCGGGTCCAAGCACCGGTGCCGGCCATAGGATAACCTTGAAATTTGTGGAAGGCAACTGCGATGAAGAGACCAGCATCAATATCCGGGTCTTGGCTCAGCCAAAGGCAACTTTCAGCATACCGGATACCATTTGTATCCTGGATGACCTCAACATAAGTTATTCGGGAACACCGGGTCAGCCATTGAGTTGGAAAACACCAAACGGCGTATCCATAACCCAGCAAAGCGCAACCAAGTATTCTACCAAATTTGCCGCGGAAGGCAATTATACCATTGGACTGGTGGTTGGAAATGCAGCCTGCCTCTCTGTGTTGGAAGAACATACGGTGAGGGTCGACCCTGAGTTGGATCTGGTGGATATTTCCTGCGTGTCAACCCTTAGTTCTGTAGAATTCAGTTGGGCTGACATCGACTGTGCCAGTGATTATCAGGTGATCGTGGATGGTGTAAACCAGGGAACACAATCAGGGTTAACTTACCTGTTGTCCAACCTCGCCGAAGGTACAAAGGTGACCATTGAAGTGACGCCTGTAAGCGATTGCGCATGTCCTGGCACTAAAATTGTAAAAGAGTGCGAAGCAAGGGCTTGTCCTCCAATTGTCCTGGCATTGAGCTCACCACAGGATAAGTTCTGTGTTGGCGATGTGACCAGTTCGTTCCCATTGGTTGCCAATGTGACGGGATCGGGAGGTACAGGCAGTGGCGTTTGGTCAGGAACCGGCGTTAATGCTCAGGGTACATTTAATCCTCAGGGACTCGCGGCCGGAGTATATACCCTCAAGTATAAATTCAGCGAAGAAAGTTGCGACTTTGAAGAGGAAGTTGACATAACCATCTATGGAAATCCAGCTGTCAATGTGACCACCAACAGTCCGGATTGTTACATGGATAATTTTGGATCTGTCAATCAGGTTACCACAGGCGGAAATGGGGTGTACACTTACCGATTGGATGGCAATGCCATTCAGCTTAGCGATCTTGACCGGATTGTACCGGGCAATCACATCCTTGTCGTCAATGATGGAAACAATTGTGACGGGTCTTCCAGTTTCATCATAGGATCAGCCAACGAGCCATCCATTGAAGCTACGGGCCAGCCTGAAATCCTTAAAGGACAGACAACCTCGCTTTCGGTGACCAATGGTCAGATCGTAGGTCAGCTTGATTCCATCGTATGGACAAACAGTGCGGGCGAGATTTTGTGTTCTGGTCTAAACTGCAGAACCATCAACATCAAGCCGGAAACAGACGATACCTACTGCGCAAGGTTATACTATAATGGTGGTTGTTTCATCGAAGATTGTTTCAGCCAGATAGTAAGACCATTGATTGAGATCATTCTGCCAAACATCATTACCATTGGAGAAGGTGGCAATTCGAATTTCTTTATTCAGAACTATGCCAACATTGACATGGTGAAGTCGCTGACCATCTTTGACAGGTGGGGCAACCTGGTTTACTCGAGAAGCAATTACAAGCCTCAGGCGGGGGATACCGGATGGGACGGAACCATCAATGGCAAGGACGTGGTACCGGGTGTGTATGCGTACACCATTGACCTCGTGCTTACTTCTGGTAAGGATTTGAAAATCAACGGAGATGTTACGGTGATAAAATAACAAATCACCTATTTCCATAGGGAAAAAAGCCGGGGGTATTACCTCCGGCTTTTTTTATGGCTGGCTGCCGGGAAGTCCTTATCAGAGTGTCGGCTTCAAACCGTATCTTAGCACCCTAAACAATGGACTTGGGCATCAACACCACAATAGCATGGAGGTATTTGTATGGGAAAAAAAGTACCAATGCCATAAACCTCATAACCGGAATTTCGGTAGCAGGCATGACGATTGGTACGGCTGCGCTGTTGCTCATTTTGTCTGTCTTCAATGGATTCGAAGACCTGATATCCAAATTACTAAATTCGTATAATCCCGACATCAAGGTGGTCCCTGCCCAGGGCATTTATCTGAATCCGGATTCCTCACAGCTGGCGGCAGTGTATGCCATCAAAAGCATAGCGGCGGTTTCCCAAACCCTGGAAGAGATTGTTTTGTTTGATTACAGTGGTTCTCAGGAAGCCGGTATGTTAAAAGGCGTAGATAAAACCTTCCAGAAAGTGACTAATATAGATTCTACGATTGTCAGGGGAAAATACCAGACAAATGACGTAGGACTTTCTTATGCGGTGCTGGGTTCGGGTATGTTCAATAAGTTATCGGTAAACCCTTCAGACCCATTGACGCCGGTGACTGTATATGCGGCGCTGAAATCGACCGGACCTTTTTCAAAAGATTATGCCGCCATGTCGTTGTATCCGTCCGGTGTGTTTACTGTGGGAAGTGAGGAGGATGCCCAGGTGGTCATCACCGACATAGAGGCCGTGAGGTCTATGACTAAAAAACCTTCCGCGATGACCGCACTGGAGATTAAGCTGGAAGCGGTGTCATCGGAAGATGAAGTAGTCCGGGCGCTTAAAAATGTTTTTGGCAATACCGTAATCATAAAAAACAGATACCAGCAGGACGAAGCTTTTTTGAAGATCATGAACATTGAAAAGTGGATTTCCTACCTCATTGCCTGCCTGACCTTGGGCTTGATATCCTTTAACCTTGTGGGCGCGCTGTGGATGATTGTCCTTGACAAAAGAAAAGATATTTCGGTGCTCAAATCGATGGGTTTTACTTCGGCAAACATTAGAAAGACGGTCATCACCCTCGGCATTCTCATTGGACTGATAGGTCTGGCTACCGGCTTAGGGGTAGCTTCCGTGCTTTATTACCTGCAAAAGAACTTTGACCTGGTAGAGGTTCCGCCCGGCTTTCTCATCGATGCGTATCCCATTTCTTTCAGGGGCACGGATTTTATCCTGGTTTCCATTACGGTGATCGTTTTATCGTTTTTAGCGTCTATATTACCTGCCGTGCGCGCTGCGCGTATTTCATCATTTGTAAGGCATGAATAGGTAGCCAGAGCAGCCATCCATTATTTTTTTCAGTTTTGATTGCTTACTTTTGCACAAACATCTTTCCCGGAGCAGGGGAAGAGTATTGTCTTATGATATAAAAACAAGGTAAGCATGAAGTTTATAGCAGAAATAGATGTCATGCCACTGAAGGAACTCTTGGATCCTCAGGGCAAGACGGTAGGTAAAAATATGCACCACATAGGCATTGAAGGTATTCAGGATGTACGAATTGGCAAACACATTCAACTTGTATTGGAAGCTGCCAGTGAAGCTGATGCCAGGGAAGAAGTTGAAAAGGCCTGTACACGTATCCTTATAAATCCAATTATGGAAGCGTATTCCTATCATTTATCCCCAGCCTAAATGTTGTACCTGGTGCCAACACCGATTGGCAATCTGGAAGACATGACCTTGCGGGCCATCAGGGTGTTGAAAGAAGTAGATGTCATTTATGCAGAAGACACCAGAACGAGTGGTAATCTGCTGAAACATTTTCAGATCGTAAATGATTTAAAACCATACCACAGTTTCAACGAACATAAAGTGGTAGAGTTTATTGTCTCCCAGCTTGTTTCCGGCACAACAGCGGCATTAATTACCGATGCCGGCACACCGGGCATCTCAGACCCAGGGTTCCTTCTGGTAAGGGCATGTCGCGAAGCAGGCGTAAAAATCAGCTGCTTACCGGGACCTATTGCTTTTGTTCCCGCACTTGCGGCATCGGGTCTGCCTTCCGATGCATTTTATTTTGAAGGCTTTCTTCCCCACAAAAAGGGTCGACAAACCGCCTGGAAAAGGCTTTCCGAATTGGAATCTACCTTCATCCTGTATGAATCTCCACACAGACTCGTGCGCTGCCTCGAAGAGATAAAATTGTATTGCGGGGGTGAGCGCATTGCCAGCGTGGCCAGGGAAATCAGTAAAATGTTTGAAGAACAAATTACGGCCACCGCGGATGAACTCCTGGTGCATTTTCAGCAACATGCACCAAAGGGAGAAATTGTCATTGTGGTGGAAGGGAAGAAAAAATAAATATGCGCACCCGGTACTTTGTCGGTATTTTTTTTATGGTTTTCTTACCTGAAGCTAAGACACAAAACGGATCCGATAGCCTCGGCGAAAAAATAATTACGGTGGCCACAATGTTTCTCGGCAAACCCTATCTGCGTAATCCCCTTGACCAGCAAAAAGAGGAAACCCTTCAGATCCGTTTGGACGGTTTTGACTGTTACACTTTTGTAGAAACAGTGCTGGCTTTGGCCCGGGACTCTGCATCGTTTGAAAAACAAATCCAAAACATGAGGTACCGCGATGGCAAAATAGAAGATTATGCATCGCGCATTCATTATTTTACGGAATGGATTTATCAGAATGAAAAAAACCGCGTCATCAAAGACATAAGTCCTGAATTGCCCGGGCACAGGAAGTTTGCTCCGGTGTTGGATTTTATGTCCCGGCACAGAAGCAGCTATCCACAACTGGCCGACGATGTCCAGTACGCTAAAATCAAAGCCATGGAAGGGGAGTGCAATAAACGCACAAGAACATATTTACCCAAACAATACGTTCCGGGTGCATTAAAATTTATTAAAAGCGGGTACATCATTGCCATCACAACCCATAAAAAAGGCCTGGACATCGCACATGTGGGTTTTGCCCTGTGGCGACATAAAAAATTGTATTTGATCCATGCCTCATCCGATTGGAAAAAGGTAATCATCAGCAGCCGCCCGCTGTACGATTACCTGATGCGGCACAAGGGTCAGTCCGGCATCATGGTGTTGAGGCCATTGGATTAAAAAATGATTTTGAACTTATCTACCTTAAAATGGTAAGGTCTCCGGCAAAATGATACAGCTCGTCACTTTCAGGACAGAAGGCTGTAACTACGTAGGTATATACCCCCGATTCCAAGTCCCTTCCATTCATCTTACCATCCCACACTTCATCAATGCCTTCAGACTTGTACACGATACTTCCCCACCGGTCTGAAATGGCTATCGATCTGAATTCTTCCGGATTGGCAGATTTGGTGAAAAAGAGTTGATTGGATTGGGATCCATTCATGTAGATGATGTTGGGAATATAATATCCTTCCGCACTGCATTTTTCAATTAATTTCACAGAGATGTCATATGATGCCGTGCAAGCAGAAGTTTCATCGGTAACCACCAGATTGTATAAAGTAGATTGCGGAATCTCGCGAATCACCGGCTCGGGACATTGATCGCAATCCATGCCAGTGGCAGGTGTCCATTGATAACCGTAGCCTGTTTGATTTGGGTCAAAATCAGCTTCTACTTTAATTTTGGAGTTGAAATACAAGGTGTATTTTTCTTTAAGAAGGCGGTATTCTATTTTTGGGTGTACAAAAACAAAGACGTCCTGTGTATCGGGAATGCAGGTGGTCCTTGTGCCGATGGCTTTCAACCAGATGCTGGAGTCGGGTACGAATTGAAGTTCCTTGTCAGAGCCCAGCACCTTATTGCCGGCTTTCCATACGTACTTAAAAGCAAGCCCGTCGGCACTGGTCATGGCTTCGTCGCCATAACATACGGTATCCCCAATGGCCTGAATCAGGGCTTTGGTAATTACCTCGGTGTACATCGAGTCTGTGAGTGTACATTCGTCCAGACTGGACGTGAGGACATAGAAATTACTTTGTCCGGGCAATGTGGAAAAGTTGAGTCCTGAACCCTGAATTTGGCCATTAGTTGACCAAGTTGACTGACCAAAGCCACTGCCGTTTATCGTCAGGGTTTCTCCCAGACAAAGCTGCCTGTCCTGGCCTGCATCGATCATGTTTGGAGATAAAATATTCACCGTAATGTCGTCGGAATACGGGCAGCCGTTGTCAGAGGTAACATAAACGGTGTACGTAGTTTTTGCCGTAGGTTTTACCTGGAGGGTATCGCAACCGGCACACAAAACTTCATTGCCTTTGGTCCACTTTATGGTGGAAACATTAAAGGCACTTAAAAGGGTGATGCTATCCTCGCATATGAATTTTTCATCGACCAGAAAATCTTCGATGGTGGACTCTACATCCACATAAATGGAATCCCTGCCCAAACATCCATAACTGTTCCGGACAATAGCGGTGAAATAGCCGGGCTGCTGCGGATTAATCTGAATGGACTGGCAGTTATTCATACAGTCTTTTGGATCAAAATTTACCCACTCATATTGATAAGCGGGATTATAATCCAAAATACCCAGTGTAGCCAGCACTCCTTTACAGAGAATGGTATCGTCGAGCAGGGTGATTTCCGGAGCAAGTACGGGGGCTACCCTTACCGTCATGGAATCTGCCGAGATGCAACCATTGTCATTGATTACGGTATATAAGTAGGTAGTCGTATCTGTGGGAAAGACCTGCACCTGTTTACAACCGCTGCAAAGTACATTTTGTCCGAGTTTCCATGTTGTGGCCGCGTTGGCATTGGCCGGAAAAATATTGGCGAAGAGCACTGCACTGTCGCCCAGACAGATCAGGGTATCATTGGCCGCCTTTACCATATTATTGGGCAATACTTCAACGAGCTGATAGGATGAATCTATGCACCCCGCATCTGAAGTCGCTTTTAGGGTTATGGGATAATTGCCACTTGTCTGAAAGGTGAAGCGGGCATCTGTATCGCTGAGGGTAGTGCCCTGGATCTTCCACAAATAGGAGGCTATGCTGCCGAGGGCAATATTGGTCTGATTGGTAAACTGCATTTCATTGTACTGACAGTTTTTTACATCGAAAGAAAATCCCACCGCCGGCTTTGGGTGAACACCCGCAAAGTCTGCGATGAAAAGGGTGTCTGTACAGTTGTCTGTACTGGCAATGAGCAACATGCTGTAATTTCCATATGCCGAAAATACCGGGCTTACATCATACCCTGTAAATTGAAGGGTATCGCCTACGTTTTCAAACAACCATCTGTAGTAGGTTGCCTGTGAGGTGGAAGTGGTTTGGTGGTTTATCTGAATACCGGCGGGCAAACCGCAGAGTGGTTCGGGGTCCTGTATTACATTGAGTTTGATTTCATTGACGAGGATTTCATCTTTGGCAAAATTTCGTTTACATCCTGCATTGTCTGAAATGATGAGCTTGGGTAAATACGTACCCGGTTTATCATATTGGATGGTTTTTTCATCGGCATTTTGCAATAAAAGAGAAGAGTCGATGACCCCATTACCGTAATCCCAATAATAGCGATAGTAATCGTCGGAGGTGGCAGAAAATTTCACCTGCAGCGGAGTACAACCGCTTTCAATGTCAAAATCAAAGGTGCCTTTTGGACCCAGTACAGTCACATATTCTTTTATGACAAAAGTATCCCTGCAAGATTCAGACCTTATAGCCACCAGGCTCACATCGAAGGTATCAGGTTCAAAGTAGATGTGCGAGGGGTCGGTAACAAAAGAAATACCGCTCTGGTCTCCAAAATCCCATTGATACGCAATGGCAAAGGAGGAAGCATTGGTAAATTTTGTAAGCAGGGGCGGGCAGGTTTCAAACAGGGGTTCTCCCGAAAAGGCTGCAACCGGATCTTTTACGTCGATCCAGGAGGGTTCACAATGGGTGTTTTCGCAACCCCTGATGTCATACAGGGTTAAGCATATATCATAGATGCCCTCAGCATCAAATTTATGTCGCGTAATGCCGGTGCTGTCTGTACTTCCGTCTCCAAAATTCCATTTATAGCCATTGGTATTGGCATTGTTTCCGGAAGGCACAAACAATACTTCCTGTGTGGTACAACCCAGGGTGTCAGAGGTAAAACCGGTCTGTAAGAGTACACCCTGCATGGCATCCTTGATGAAAATGCTGTCTGAGCAACCCCAGGTGTCTTTCACCCAAAGGCTGATGTCTGAATAATCCGCAGCCTCTATTTTTAAGGAAAGGGTATCTGTAAGGAAGGTATCCCCTTTTATGAGCCATCTGATCTCGTTGATGACAGAGAAACTGTCCCGGCTGCTGTGGTGGATGGAAATTGTTTGAGGCACACAAACGATGTCAGGGAAAATGGCAATGGGGTCAATGGCATTGGCCATAAAGGTGCCATTGTACACAAAACTATCCCGGCACCCGTGGATGTCGCTCACCAGTAACATGGGGGGAGTCTGAATGCCACCTTCCGTGTAGGTAAAACTGTTTGTGGTCAGGGTATCGGGACCACCAAAAGTAAAGGCCGAATAGGCGGCATCGATGGAATTGTTTTCAAAAAATATCATCAAGGGTACGCAGCCCCTGGTCGTATCAGGTGTATACAACGCTACGGGGTCTGTGATGAACACCGTATCGAGTCGTTCGTGAATGCAGCCGGTGTCAAAACTCTTGCTGAAAATTTTGATGGTATATTTACCCCTGCCCGGAAAGGTATAAGCAGAGAGAATGGAGTCCCTGATGGTGTCGCGACCCGTTCCTGTAAATATTTCCCAGTAAAGACTGTCTGCGCCTACGGAGAGGTTATTTAGTTTTACCGTATTCGGGTCATCGCACTGATATAGGATTTCATAGTTGGAAACCGGTTCCAGCACTTTGATGAGGGCCGGCTTGGTTATGGAGGAGGCACAGCCATTATGCAATGCAACAAGGGTGATGTCGAAAATACCCGGCATGCCATAGCTGTGGCTGACATTTGGGCCAGTTGCACTATTGCCGTCACCGAAATCCCACACCCAATAATCGGCATTCGGAGAGCAATTTTGAGAAAAATTTCGTTCAATGTTGAGACAGTCATCTATGGGACTGGCGATGAAATCTGTAACCGGAGGTGTTCCACCCAGTACAAATGATTTGCGGTCTACAGTATCTTTACAACCATAAGCATTGGTGACGATGAGCCTTACATCGTAACGCCCAACCGTATTCAACATAAACGTTGGATTTTTTTGAAGCGAAGTAAAGATTGCCGGGTTGCCGACGATCCACTGATATTTGGTTATGGGTACCTCCGTCACCACGCTGTCTCCCAGGCTTACTTCGTAAGGCACGCAGCCACCCACATCCTGAAGGGGCAGATTGGCTTCAAACTTTTTTATTTCAATGTTGCGGGCCAGTTTGATGGTACAACCTGCCGGACTGGTGAATGTTATATCCAGGTTGTAGGTGCCAAATTTATTGATGAGAAAAGACACTGAGTCTTTATCACCGGTTTGGGAAGGTCCTAGCCCGGTCAGTTTCCATTGGTATCCGCCGGCACTCAGACCCTTTGCATTGACATTGATGGGAATGAGGCAGGAGAACTGATTGTCAATTTTTAAATTTGGTTCCGGAGTCTGTATGACATTGACACAGGACCGGACAATGGTATCCCTGCAATTTCCCCTCCACCGGTATAGTTTGATGGTATAACAGCCGGCCTGGGTGTAAATGTGGGATGGTGTTTTATCTGAAGAAATCATACCGTCGCCAAATTCCCATCGAACACTGTCCGCACCGAGCTCTGAGTCGTCGCGGAAAGTGACCGGGTCGCCCAGGCAATAATCCGGTTTTTCAAAGGATATTTCTTTTTTGGGATTGGTGTTTATATAGTCTTTCAAAAAGATGGTGTCTGTGCAATTCCCTTTGTGTATAATCAGCGTGAGGTCATAACTGCCCTTTTTATCAAAAACAGCCACAGGAGGCACCGGTCCGTTAAAAGTCTGACCATTGCCAAAATCCCACCTATAGGAGGCATTGGCGTCGATGTTGAGGTTTTCCATTTTTACCTGCCACGGCAATTCGCAGGAAGTAAGATAGGTCTTCTGTAAAGCAGGTTGGGGCACTGAAAAAATGGTGAGCAGGTCTTTTTTACTGATGGTGGCTTCACAGCCTTTGTCATCCTTTACTTTGAGCGACATGGAGTAAAGGCCGGCAAAACTATATACCGACTTAATGATGATGTCGGGGTTTATGGTGTTGAAGACATTGGCGCTGCCTCCAATGTCCCAGGTCCATTCTACAACCTCACCATTAGGACTGGTCGAAAGGTCGGTAAAGGTGATTTCCACAGGCGCGCAACCCTGATTTTCACTGATGATGAAATTGGGTTCAGGTTTTTCGTAAATGACGATATAATTTTGCTTGCATGTAGAGGATGTATTTCCGGCTGCATCCGTAACGGTGAGACAAACGGTATATGAGCCTGGCTTATCAAATATTCTGCCCGGATTTTGTTTGTCTGAAAAAAGGCCACTTAAATCCCATTTCCACGACACAATGGCAGGTCCGGTGGTGGTGCTTTTGTCAATAAAAACTACCTGTAAAGCGCCACAACCCTGGGTATTACTCGCATCAAAGTCTGCCACAGGCTGCAAAAAGCAAACGGTAGGAAAAAAAAGCAGACAGCCTATTTTGAGTACCAGGTTCATAAATTTCGAATTGTTGGGTAAATATAGCACCATAAATATGGTATGATATCAGGTAAATCCCTTAATTTTTAAGACAAATTTCAGGGCTTTCACCCTAAAAAATGTCAATTATTTATCAATTAAGGCTCAAAAATCATTCTATTTCCTGTTCAAACACATTGAAGTTTGAAATTCAGTTTCAGAGAAAATAGACATGTGCCGGTCTGAAGGGTAAACGTTGTGGTCGGGAAATTTGCCATTATCTTAACTTATTATTGGTCAAAGGTACAAATGCTCCTGCAGCAATTTATATATAACCATTAATATTCATATAAGATTTCCAAATATGCGATTATTACATATTTGTTTTTAGTACAAAATCGAACCAGGGGCAGCGGTCATGTGATTTGATTGCTTTTAGGATCTATATTTTTGGTGAAGGAATGTTAATTTTTTCATAAATACGAATGTTTTCGTACAACAGTATTGTATGTACGAAGTTATTCGTATATAATTGCACAAAGAAATTTAAATATGACAAGCCCCCCCACTAAATCACTGCCCACCGATGCAGAATTGGAGGTCCTCCAACTGCTCTGGGAACACGGAAAATGCAGCGTAAGGTTTATCAATGACATCCTCAATCAAAAGCGGGAAGTCGGGTACACCACCACCTTGAAAATTATGCAAATCATGAATGACAAGGGTCTGGTAGAGCGGAATACCGACAGTAAGATACACTTATATACAGCCCTGCTTCAGGAGACAAAGGCTAAAAAAAGGCTGGTGAATGATTTTATTTCAAATGCCTTTAACGGGTCAGCCAAAGAACTGGTCATGCATGCCCTCGGCAATCACAAAGCAACCCATGCCGAACTGGACGAAATCAAGGCCTTAATTACCACACTCGAAAAATCAGGCAAAGATGTGGACCATTGAAACCTCACCCCTGATGGATGTATTGGCCTGGACCATCATCCACTCTCTATGGCAGGGAGCCATCGTTTTTGTGACCATCCAGGGCTATTTTTTGCTGCGCAGGCGATTGGGTGCTGCCCATAAATTCAATGTGACCTTCATAGGACTGGTTGCGATTTTTGTTCTGTTTATTGGCACTTTTTTCAGTCTCATGGCCGGTAAAGGAGGTGAAACGGATGGGCTAACTGCTGACAGCGTCACCATCTATGTTACAGGTCAACTTGTGGAAGCCGGCGGGCTGGGACTGGTAGATTTTATCAACGGGCGCACCAATTTTATTTACAACTTCTGGCTGTTTGGTTTTGGGGTGATTTTAATAAAATATCTGATTTCGTATATCTGGATCGTCAGGAATACACACAGGGCTTCTTTTGCAGATCTCACTGCCTATGGCATTTCGATGGATAAAATTTTAAGGGCTATGGACATCCGTGGAGAGGTGTGGGTCAAAAATTATCCCCATCATGTAAGTCCATTCACCATGGGCATTGTAAGGTCTGTCATTTACCTGCCAGCCACCGTTGTGAGTGGGCTGACCACCGGCGAAATAGAGGCCATACTGGCCCACGAACTGGCCCACATTCGCAGACACGATTTTGACACCAACCTCATAGCTTCAATGGTCGAGGCAGTGCTGTATTATCATCCGGTGGTATGGTGGCTGCAGCAGCAAATCAACATTCACAGGGAAAATGCCTGCGACGACGAGGCCATAACCTATACCGGAAACGCCATGGTGTATGCCAAGGCTTTGATACACATTCAGGAAAATCTGGTGGAACATACAAGCCCACCCCTGACGCTGGCTTTTTCCGGATCCAATAAACAACTATTGTTAAACCGCATAAAAAGACTATTCAATATGCCTTATTCACCAGTAAACCTCAGAGAAAAGCTGCTTGCTTCTATTGTACTTTTTCTATTCGCCATTGGATTTACCGAATTGTATGCCTACAAAACCGACCATAAAGACATGTCTCTGCTCAAAGAAATTGATGTAGTTATTTCATCATACAAAGATGACCATGGTATTGTGGATTCTATCCCAAAGGTGAAAAAAAAGGAATCCGTGTCCATCATCAAATCGGATGGCAATAAGGAAATTGAACTCAAAATGGAAAATGGAGAAATCACCAAACTAAAGATTGACGGCAAAGAAATTCCGCCTGAGTCATATAAAGACCATGCGGCAGAAATTGAAGAGATGAAACCCCACCAATGGGATGGTCATGAGCCATTTGATCCTGACATGGAAAACGCATTTGATTTCAGCTTCAAAATGGACGAAGACATGAAAAACGGGTTAAGAGATTTTAAGTTTATGTTTCCAGGTAAAGAGGGCATGGTGAAGCTTGATTCTCTGCATCAACTGTTTGCCTTTAAAAACGATTCCCTCATGAATTTGGCCGATGTATTTCGTTTTAAATCCGACTCCCTGATGAAGTTTCATTTAAAATTCCCGGAAATGGAAGGTCATATGTTTCAATTTGGATTTCCCGAAGATGGTTTCCATTTCGATGGACCAAGGGCTTTTCATTTCGAGTTTCCTGAAGGAGAAATGCAAGAGCACATTGTGCGGGAATTTGAAAGCCGCATGAAAGAAGGCCATCCGTTCCGGAATAGAGAAGCACCCCATTTCAAAGAGGACAGAAACCTGGAAGAATTGATTGGCACAGAGCTCAACAAAGACGGGTTTTTGATTGCCGGTAAAAACAACAAAATAGAATTGTCAGGTAAGAACCTTAAGATCAACGGAGAAAAGCAGCCCTCCAACATCTGGAATAAGTATAAGAATCTTTTTGAACGGGAAACAGGAATGGTTCTGTCAAAAGATACAAAACTTGTTTTTGAAGTTGAAGGCAAAGAAGCCAAAAGAAAATATAAAGCATTCTGAAACGTTTTAGTTATAATCATTTAAAATAAAAAATTATGAAAACATGGATTTGGATCCTGGCCCTTACTTTTATGGCCAACCTGGCCCAGGCGCAGGAAAAGAAAAAGGTGATCGTTAAAAAAGTAGAAAAAACAGAAACCGCTACCGATGGGTTGGGGAAGACCATAATCACCCGGGAGATCTCTTCTGATGGCGATGAAAATAAGATGACAGAAGTCATCATGGAAGATGGGAAGGACGGTGAATACCTGACCGTGACGAAGGAAAACCACAACGGTGAGGAAGTATCCCTGTACACCCTCGTATCTGTCAAGGGTGGCGAAAAAAAGGTGATCAAGTGGGATGGCAAAGGCGAGATACCTGCTGAGATCAAGAAGAAAATGGAAGATGTCGAAATCAGGGAATTCGACAATGGAGATGAAAAAACAATCATCGTGGAGAAAAGAGAAGGCAAACACATGGGCGGACACAAAGGTATGTGGGTGGAAGATAAAGAACAGAATCAGCCACCTAAAGTAAAGATGGGCGTGATGATCAATGATGACAACAAGGGTGTGTATATCGATGAGGTTTTCAAAGGCAGTCCTGCCGATAAAGGTGGCATGGAAAAAGGTGACCTCATTCTGAAAATCAACAACACCTATATTTTTTCTGACGACCAACTCTTTGAAACCCTGAGGGGCTTAAAGGAAGGCGACAAAGCCAATTTTGTGGTGGTCAGACAAGGCAAAGAAAAAAACCTGGACCTTAAGTTTTAGGTAAAAGAATTTTATATTGGAATGGGTAGTCTGCTGGCTACCCATTTTAATTTGGTTCCTCAGGTGACTTGCCAATGCGGCTCCTTTTCAGGTATTTTATTTCTGGGATATAACAGCCGCACATAAGCATAATTTTTTTCCCCACCAAAAAGTCAATACCCAAATTCTAGGTTTAATGTATTACTTTTGAAAGTGAGGATTTAATTTACCGTGGCATGACTTCAGCTTTATTATACGGCATTGACACCCTGCTCCAGGACGTAAGCCGCCTTAAAGGCTTAAACATTGCCATGGTGACAAATGATGCTGCGATCACCTGCGACGGCATCCCTTCCCGACAGGCTTTACTGGAAGCCGGTGTAAACCTTGTTTCCTTGTTTTCTCCGGAACATGGCATGGCCAGGGAAGGAGAGGACGGCGCAGCACAAGCCGACGGCACCGATGCGGTCACTGTCCTGCCAATGATCAGCCTGTATGGCGATAAGATGAAACCCTCACCACAAGACCTGGCAGGTATTGATGCCGTGCTATTTGACATTCCCGACATCGGGTGCCGGTTTTATACCTATCTGTGGACCATGACCCATGTCATGGAAGTTTGTTGTGACTATGGAAAAAAGTTTGTCGTTTTGGATCGGCCCAATCCCATCGGTGCATTGGCAGAAGAAGCTGAGGGGCCTATGTTGGATGAGACACACTGCGCGTCATTTTTAGGCAGATGGTATATGCCGTTGAAACACGGGCATACTTTGGGTGAATTGGCGCTTTATTTTGCAGCTACCCGGATCCGGGATTTGCAAATCGAAGTAGTGCCGATGCAACATTATCAAAGGACATTTATTGGTGGTGTCGATTTTCCATTTGTCCCTACATCCCCGGCCATGCAAAGGATTCAGGCTGCGCTGCTGTATCCGGGCACCGGTTTGCTGGAGGGCATCAATGTCAATGAAGGCAGGGGTACCGCTACGCCTTTTGAAATTTTCGGAGCACCCTGGCTTGCTGCTGAAGATGTGGCCGATAAACTCAATCATTTACTCGATGGCGGCATCACCTTTGAACCCTGTATTTATCAACCTGAAGCTTCTCTGTATGCCGGCGAAGCATGCAATGGCATACGGATGAAAACAAAGCTGGCACCACAGCCCAGGGCAGTTGCCAATGGCCTTACCATCCTGCGTACGCTATTGGAATTTCACCCAAACCTGATTAACGAACGCAGCTACCCTACGGTGGCCAACCCATCAGGAACTGGGCATTTGGATCGATTGCTGGGAGTTGCCGGTGTTTGGAAAATGCTAAAACAGGGAGGAATGTCAGACACCAGCGTATCTGGTCAATGGCAGCCTGACCCACTCTATTGAGCTGATAAAATAACAAAGCCGGCGGGAAATCCCTCCGGCTCTGTATGAAAGGTGTTGAAATCTTTTCAGTGCACTTGTTCTTCGTGTTCTTCTTTGTGGTGCTCGATCAGTTTGGCCTGAATGTCCGGAGGTACCGGCATATACTCCAAAAATCGCTGGGTAAATTTGGCTTTACCCTGGGTGAGTGACCTCAGTGTAGAAGAATACTGGTACAATTCGGCCAATGGTACTTTGGCAATAATTTTTTGGTAGTGACCATCGCTGTCCATGCCTGCAATGATGGCCCTTCTCGTCTGAAGGTCGCCCATCACATCGCCCATTACCGTGTCAGAACAAAGAACCGTGAGTTCGTAAATGGGTTCCAGGATCTGGGGTGCTGAATTCCTAAAGCCCTGTTTAAAGGCATTAGTGGATGCGAGCATAAAGGCCATGTCATTGGAATCCACAGAGTGCATTTTCCCATCGTACACACTTACCCTTACGTTTTGACAACAGGAACCGGTAAGTGGTCCTTCGACCATTTTTTGCATGATGCCTTTTTTAATGGCGTTGATGTATTTGGAGTCAATGGAGCCTCCTACAATACACCAATAAAACGCCAACTTTCCACCCCAGTCCAGTTCTTCGTATTCCCTGTTTCGTACGGTAAGTCCTTCCGGATCTCCCATGCCTTCATAGTAGTGTTCAATCCGCATATGTACTTCCGCAAACTGTCCTGCTCCGCCACTTTGTTTTTTGTGGCGGTACATTTCGTCTGACTTTTTGGTAATGGTTTCCCGGTAAGGAATCCGGGGTTCTTCAAATTCCATAACCAGGCCATTCAGTTTTTCAATTCTGTACTTGATGATGTCAAGGTGCAATTGTCCCTGGCCGTATATGATGGTTTGTTTCAATTGGGCGTTTTGTTCCACAATCAGGGTGGGATCTTCTTCCTGGATCTGGTGCAGGGCTTTCATCAGTTTTTCCATGTCTGACTTACTCGGCGGCACGACCGCTGCCCTGATCCTTGGTTCAGGGAAATGAATTTTATCGATCTTTTTGGTCACGCCTTTGGTGGCTAAGGTGTCATTGGTGTGAGAGTCTTTTAATTTCACCGTCACGCCGATGTCACCGGCCCTGAGTTCATCTACGGCTACCCTGTTTTTACCTTCTGCCACAAAAATCTGGTTGATCCTTTCACTGATGTTGTGGTCCATGTTGTACAATTCGTCACCCGGTTTGATTACGCCTGAGTACACCTTGAAATAGGATACCATACCAATCTGGGCCTCCGACATGGTTTTATAGATAAATATACTTGTCTGAGGGTTTTTTGAATCACAAACCAGTGAACCTCCGCCTTCCAGTTCTGCAGCAGGCCGCTGTGCAGGAGACGGGCAAATGTCGTTGATAAAGCCCATGATCCTGCCACTTCCCATGTTTTTGGTGGAAGAGCAGCAGAATACCGGAAATATTTGCTGGTTTGCCAGGGCGATGGTTAGTCCCTTTGAGAGCTCATCTTCGGTAAGGGTTCCCGATTCGAAGAATTTTTCCATCAAACCTTCTTCATTTTCTGCAGCAGCTTCTACCAGTGCATTGTGCATTTTCATTGCCCTGTCCATTTCTGAAGCGGGAATTTCCTTTTTTACCGGTTTTCCCCCATTGGCCGGGAATTCATACATCACCATGCGCAAAGCATCGATGATGCTGTTGAAGCCGGTGCCTTGGTTATATGGAAATTGGAATGGAATTATTTTATGACCAAATCTGGCCTGGGCCTGATCCAGTGTTTTGTCAAAATCTGATTTTTCGTGATCCATCTGGTTCATCACGATGATGCCGGGTGTTTTAAATGTCTGCATATATTCCCAGATGAGTTCTGTGCCGACTTCCACCCCGTGTGCGGCATTGATGATGATGACGCCGGTATCTGCTACTTTCATGGATGCGATGACGTCACCCACAAAATCATCATACCCCGGGGTATCAATGATGTTTATTTTTGAGTTTTTCCATTTTACATGCATCAGGGTACTGAAAATCGATGTGCCTCTTTCTTTTTCAAGAGCGTTGAAATCTGAAGTGGTAGAACCTTCGGCGGTAGTTCCCATCCTGGATATGGCCCCGGATTCAAAAAGCATCGTTTCAGCAAAACTTGTCTTCCCGCATCCGGAATGGCCCATCAGGACGACATTCCGTATATCCTTTGTATCAAAACTCATAATATGATGTTTTAGTGGTGAATAAAATTGTATGGTTATTCAGCATTAAAAAATTTAATACTGCTTTAAAATTAAATATTAATCTATTATTAGCCAATGCCTCTTTCATAATTTATTACATATAATTATCCCCCATGTGTACAGCTTTCTTAAATAGTGCATTATTTTCAGGCAATTGGAAAATGGAGGCAAATAAATTTATTAAGGGTGTCAACATTCTAAAAATGTAGGTTGTAAAAATCAAACAATTCTTTTGGCTTACCTATGAAATCGGCAAGTCCTCTTTATGACATAGGTCATTTTTCCGATTAATAATTAAAATTACTTTTGCAAAAAATTACCATATTGTCCGGTCTTCATTTAATGTATTCGGTTAAAGCCATGATTATTAATCTCACATATCATCTTTTCCAATGAGGGTACTGTTCATGCCGCTGTGTTTTCTGCTTATCCTATTGAGCTCATCCTTTTTAACACCGGATCCTCCTGTGGAAAATAGCGGTGTTACAACCGTAACATTGGGAGAAAAACTATTCTTTGAAAAGGCCCTTTCCAAGGACCGCTCGATCAGTTGTGCGAGCTGTCACATTCCGGAGTTTGCCTTTGCAGATACCGTGGCATTTAGCACCGGTGTGGGAGGCAGAAAGGGAAAACGCAATGCACCCTCTGTGATGAACATGGGTGCCCGATCGCTTATGTTTTATGACGGCAGGGCCAAAGACCTGGAGGACCAGGTGCATTTTCCAGTCGAAGATGTCAATGAGATGGACTTTACCCTGGAAGAAGCAGCAAAGAGACTCAACAAGGACAAACAGTATCGCAGCTGGTTTAAATCCGTCTATAATGAGAAAGCCAATGCCGCAAATATATCCAAAGCCATAGCTGCCTATGAGCGCACCCTGGAAACGTCAAACACGTTGTTTGACAATTACATGAACGACAAACAACCCGCCATGGATGAGGCGGCCATTCGGGGCAGGGAAGTGTTTATGAGTAAAAAGGCCAAGTGTTTCGACTGTCATTTCACTCCGGATTTTACCGGTGATGAATTTCGCAATATTGGCCTGTTTGACATACGTCAGTTTGTGGACAAAGGAAGGTATGAAGTCACAAAAGACAGTGCCGACCTGGGCCGGTTTAAAGTGCCCGGTCTGAGAAATGTGGCCGTCACGCCACCCTATATGCATAACGGCATGTTTTCTACCCTGGAGGAAGTGGTGGACTATTATGACAATCCCTTCAAATTTGTGCCCAAGCCCATCAATACTGACTCTTTATTGCAAAAACCCCTTGGACTCACTGCGCTTGAAAAATCCGACCTCGTTGCTTTCATGAAGGCACTCACCGACTTGCGGTTTATTGAAAAAAAGTAAGAATCATTCGATTTTAACACGTGAGGTTTCATTTTCCGAAGCAGCGCGTTTTGATGCCGGGTTTTTCATCTGGGTGTTGCCAAACTGGTAACTGAAACTCAATCGCAGTTGCCTGCTGAATTCGCGTTGATAAAAATTTACTTTTACGTCCTTGAAGTCAATGATGGCATTGGTTATTTCGGAATATAATACGTCGTTGTAACTCAAGGCCAGTCGTGCCTTTTTATCCCAAAAAGTTTTGGACAGACCCAGGTTAAGTGCAGCGAGCTTATTGACCAGTAAAAATTCTTCCAAAAATTTAGTCATGTAGAAGCCCCCAATTTCAAGTTTGGTCTCTGCTGGTAATTGCACGTTAATGCCCCAATAGGCCAGCCAGTGCCATCGTGATTGCTTGTACCGCGTTTCCAGGTAATTTGCGTCATAGGCGTTGTAAATGGCCTGATTTCCGGCAAAGCCGTCGATGTATTTACCGATCTTCACGGGAAAGTTCAGTTGTATTTCAAGTCGCCGTTGCACCGCCAGATTTTCTGACGTAGTAAAGGTTTTGGTTCCCTCCAGCTGGGGTGCATTTTCCACAATGACGTCATCTGTGATCGTATAGTTGATGCCAAAGACGGGTTGATTGTCATAGGTCAGGTTCAACTGCATGGTATTGGTGATTTCGGGCTTTAACCTGGGGTTACCGCGGCTGTAGGTCAATGAGTCGATAAAATATGAAAATGGATTTTGCTGCTGGAAGCCGGGCCGGTTGATCCTTCTGCTAAATGAGGCCTGCAGGCCCAGCTCTTTGGTGAATTTATACAAGGCACTGGCGCTGGGAAACAGTTGCCAGTAATTCCGGGTGAGTACTTCTTCGTTCATGGAAAAGCCATTCACGCGGGTTTGTTCTGTGCGCAAGCCTGCATTCAATTCAAGGGAGGGCAGGGATTTGCTGAGGTTGATGTATGCGGCGTTGATGTTTTCTTTGTATAAAAAATCATTGGACTCAAGCGCAGAAAGCACCTCATTGCGGTAAAAATTCAGGTCATTGTGGATGTTTGCAAAGCTGAATTTCAGGCCGGCATCCAACTTAAGGGTAGAGTCAATGGCATGTGTATAATCGGTCTTGACTACGTAGATTTTTGCCGGCTGATCGACGTCCTGCCGGGACAGAGATCTTTGTAGTGGAGTTTCCGGAGCATAGATGGCCAGGTCGTTGATGTTTCTGGAAGTGAATTGATTGAAGTCCAGGTCCAGGGTGAGTTGCTGGCCTGTTTTTTTGTTAAACTCATGTTTGGCATTGACGTTGGAATACAGGCCCGACCTTTTTGAATCCGTAATGTTGTCCGTATCGAAGGCATCGATCTGAGGGCCTCCGGGTCCGGCAAACACCGTGGTGGCATTAAAACCATCGCCTGCTCCTTTTCGAGACCAGAGCCGCATGGTGGCGCCAAGTGTTGTTTTTTGCCCGGCGTAATAATCAGCTCCGAACCGCAGGTTTTTGAATTCGTATTCCGTATTGTCCAGGTTGTGTCCGATGTAGAGGTCATCGCCAATAAAGCGATCGATCTTGATCACGGAATAGTACCTGCCCTTATTATAACTGGAGTTACCAAATAGGTTGATCTTGCCGCTCCGGTAGTTGAGGTTCAGGGATGGATTTATGCGGCCGTAATTTTTTATGCCGCCATCTACATCGCGCTGGTCAACGCGGTAGCCGCTCAGGGTAAGGGCAGCTGTTCCTTTGAAGCCCAGGTCGGCATTTCTTTTGAGCACGACATTTAGGATGGGACCACCGGCGGCGTCAAATTGGGCACCCGGCCTTGAGATCACTTCGATCTTTTCAATCTGATCGCCCGGCATTTCCCGGAGCAGGGCATTCATGTCTGTGTAAGGAGATGGCTTGCCATCAACCCATACTTGCAGGTTTTGAGACCCGCCCAGCGTAACCCGGTCTTGCAAGATGACGACACCCGGAACCTTTTTTAGAATTTCCATGGCCGTGCCGCCTGCCGCGATGGCACTGTTGGCGACGTTGACCACGAGCCGATCTGCTTTTTGCTCGAGGAACGGTCGCTTGGCCGTAATTACGGCCTCCTGTAGTACAAGCTGCGAGGTCTGCATGACAAAATCAATGGTGGCCGTTTTGTCTTTTTCCCGGATTTCAAAGGGTAAACTGACCTGGGTTTCTTTTCCCACAAAAGAACAAATTAGCACATATTTGCCTTGCGTGATTTCTACCAGTAAAAAGGCCCCTACATCGTCACTCAGGCTGCCCTGAATTAGTGCCGAATCAGCAGCTGCATGGAGGCTGACCGAAGCAAAGGATATGGGACTGCCCGTCTCATCCTTTACGGTACCCTTTACGACAGCCTGACTGTGCAGGAGGGGGGCCATAAATAATAAACTGAATAGGGATAGGGTTTTGATGTTCATATAAGCGTAATTATTTTGAAAGACGTAAAAAATGCACATTGCGTTGCACATTTTATGAAACGACAGAAATTATTTTTAGGTGTTTTGCTGCAGGGGTATTTACCTTAACACCATAAACTTTAAAGCAATGGGTTTTATTTCATTTTCGGTCCGGCACAACAGGTGATAAAGTCCCGGACTCAAAACGCTGATGTCAATCTCAACTTTATCACTTTCAAATGTGATCGATACAGCTTCATTTATCTTTTTACCAGTGGCATCATATACATACAAAAGGCTGCCTTTTGCCACATGATTTAGGGTAAGCCGGGTATTGGCAGGATTGGGTAGAAGTGTTACCGGTGTATGCCTCAATGGTTCTGCAATGTCAGAAACCAGGCAGGCCGGATCGAGGTAATGTTCGCTGACAAAAGCAAAGAGCTGATCGTAAAGGGCGCGCGCAAATTTTTTGCGTTCGACGGATGTAAACCGGACATCCTGATTACATTCCATTTGAATGGCGTCGATGGTACCTCCATTTTTGGAACCATGCCTGTCGGTGATGTAGCCCCCTGAAAAATAGGATTGTCCGGACTGTGGGGCACGATCTGCCATCGACGGCACGGCAGGATAGTTGTTGGTCCCCAGCAGGCTGCCAAGCGCGGCCTCTCCCCTCAGCAGTTCAGCATGTGTCTTTTCTCCGGTATGGGTAAGCGCCAGATTTTTTATGCTGCTTTCGTTTATGAGGCGGGGCAGATTCAGGCTGTCATCGGGTAATCGCAATTCACCCGCCGTGAGCAGGTAGCCGAGTTCTAAACGTTGTATGGTATGCGCGTGTCCATGCAGATCGATCAGCAGGCCCTTGCCGTAGTGGTATACAATCGTATCCCCGGCTTCTTCCAAAAATTGATGGTAAGTCAGCCATGCCTGTTCAGCTTCGGCATTGCCATCTGCAGCCTCGGCGATGCCGCGGTTGGCGTCCATTTTTTTGCGGTGCAGCTGGTTGAAGATCACATGGGGATAACAGCCGGTCTGGTTGAATACTTCGGTCAAAAATTCATTGGCCAGTTCCGAAGTGAACGCATCTTTCACCGTGACACAATCGGCACAAGCCCTGTCAGGAATGGATGCAGGTTCGAGGCTGCCTCCGTGCGGCACCGACATAATGAGGGGCAGATTGCCGGCCACATAAGTCACGTAGCCATCTGGTGAGGTATATACCTGTCCGGGTATTTTTACCTGAGCGAAACAGTAGAGCTGCGCTAGCATCAAGACTATAAAAAGTACTGCATTATTTTTCCTCATCGTATCAGCAGGTGCAATTTGAATCCTTCGAGTGTGTTGTATTCCAGTGCCGGTGCCGGAAATTTATAAATGTTCAGCACCTGGCATAGGGTACGGAGTAATGCATTTTTCATGCCCAGTTTTCTCAGGTCGTAGTCGAGCGCCAGGTAAAATTGGCGGTACCTTTTGGCCTCAGGATAATCATAGCTTATCCCATCCAACTCCCAGTTGTTTTTAAAGCCTCCGTATAAGTTACCTGCGCCGTAACCAACCGCCACATTGAGCCATGCCGGCCAGCCATTGCCTTTGCCCAGCAGGCTGTGCACATTAAAGGAGGCCCAATAGGTTTGAACATTGTAATCTTTGAGTGCACGTGTCAAACCCGACTTGCCAAAGAGTTTGTCGGTACGCGATTTGAGTGTGGTCTGGTACAAACCATCAGTACTCATGATGGGAATAGCGGCATAACTTATCGGCCAGGTACTTTCTTTCAGGGTGATGCGCTGTTCCTGCCACAGGCGCTGCTGAGCATAAAAAACAGCAAGCCCTGCGGTGTTGGCCGCCATGTCGGTGAGCGAAAAACCCCATTCCGTGCTGAAGCCGTCCATGACCTCAATGGTGCTTTGAAACAAGGCCCCGCACAGAAGACCCATGGTGATGGCTTTGTTTTCAGATATGCCCGTCCACCGGGCGCCGCGGTAACAAAACAGACTTTGGAAATAGCCCGAAAACACGTGCCCCCCCTTGTCCATCTGGTTCCACTCTGCGGCATCATTGAACAAGTGAAATTTGCCCTGCGGATAATTTTTGTACCACGAATTGTAAAGGCCCACCGAGAAGGCGGTATAGGCGGTGCCTGCAAAAACCAGTGCGCTGGTCAACCTGCCCTGATGGTAGGTGGGTGAAAATTCAAAAAAATTCAACCTGGCAGCTACAGAGTCTTGTTCCTGTCCGGAGAGGAGAAGCGAACTAACGCAGAGCAGCCATATCATTGCAATTCGAAACACAAATAGTTTTGAACAAAAGTATAAAATAATGGCGATAACGGGGTCAAGGACAAAATATGGAAAATGACCTTAATTTTCAGGAAAGAAAAAGTGTGGATGATAGTGTGTATTTTTACTGCCTTGTGCGTTAACCCATTAAATCTATCAGAGATGAAAAAGTATCCTGTCTTGTCCTCCATATTAGCCATCAAGGTTATGGTCATTTGGACTTTTTTTATGGCCACAGCGAAAGCTCAGCCAAATTTGAGTTTGTCGCCGGTGATCACCGGCCTCAGTTCGCCGATCCAGATGGTAAATGCCGGTGATGGCAGCAATCGCTTTTTTATCGTGGAAAAGGGGGCAACATCAAAGTATATTCATCCACCTATACCTCACTGGGCACCTTTCTCACGGTGACCGGCCTGGCCACTTCCGGTGAGCAGGGCTTGCTGAGTCTGGCTTTTCATCCCGATTATGTGACCAACGGACTTTTTTACGTGTATTATGTCACTTCAGGGGGTGACCTTCAATTGGCCAGATACAATGTGAGTGCGGGCACCCCAATCAGGCGGACGTCGATTCAAAGGTGGTGCTGCTCACCATTGCCAACCCTACCAATACCAACCACAATGGAGATGAGTTGCAATTTGGCAAAGATGGATTTTTATACCTATCCACCGGTGACGGAGGCGGTTCGGGCGACCCCAATAACAATGCCCAAAATACGAGTGTACTTTTGGGAAAACTTTTGAGACTGAACGTCAACGCCTCGGCAGGCACCCTTCTTTACCATTCCTGCAGGCAATCCCTTCGGCAATGAAGTTTTTGCTTATGGCTTGCGCAATCTATTCCGATGGGGCTTTGACCGCATCAAAGGAGACTTTTGGATTGGCGATGTGGGCCAGGAAAATTTTGAAGAGTTCAATTACCGGCCAATGCACACTGTAGCCGGGGCCAATTTTGGGTGGCGATGTTATGAAGGCAAAAATGTGTTCAATGCCAGTGTTGGGTGTGGGGGCGGACTTCCTGCCTTCGTGTTTCCCGTTTCTCCTTATATGACCCAAAACCCCGCCGCTTCTGCCGTTGGCGGTGTGGTGTATCGCGGCTACACCTACGAAGCAATGAAGGGTTATTATATTGGGGCCGACTATTATTCAGGCATATTTTACAAAATCAAATACGACAGTCTGGCCATGGTGTGGACCACTGCACAGCAGACATTGAGTCCCACAGCAATAGCCGATTTTGGTGAAAATGAAGCAGGTGAACTGTTTGCCGTAGCATTGAATGCGGGCACCTTATACCGGGTGACGGCTGCGGGTCAGGTAAATACCACGTATGTCTTTACGGGCAATGGAGCCTGGTCACTTGCCACTAACTGGGCCGGTGGGGTCGTACCCCCGGCGACGGTGTCCGGTAGCGCCTATGTGGTCGTAAAGCCGCGAAAAGGGGGCATTTGCAATCTCGATGTCATGCAAACCATTTTACTGGATTCTTATTTCGTGGTGGAACCCGGCGCGCAGTTTAATATAAACTCAAACCTCAACCTCATCAAGTAGCCGCTTGGATCATATCCCATAAGTTGCCGTAGAGGTCGGCAAAAACGGCCACTTCGCCATAGGTTTCGGTGGACCGGGGCCGGATGATGTCGATGCCATGGTCGATCAGGTTTTGGTAATCGCGATTAAAATTTTGGGTGTACAAAAACAAAAAGACCCGGCCACCCGTCTGGTTGCCGATCCTCGACACCTGTTCGTCGCCCACCGCTTTGGCGAGCAAAAGTGAGCAACCTCCGTCGGCGGGCTGTACCACTACCCAGCGTTTGTGTTCGCTCATGACGGTATCTTCCCGCAACACAAAATTCAACTTGCGCGTGTAAAAATCGATGGCTTCGTCGTAATCCCGGACTACTAAGGCGATGTGGGCAATTGGCATGGTCTTATGAATTGAGCTTCAAAATAGAAATTATTTCATGAACAGATATTCCTTCAACACCTGCACCCTTTCTTTGGCGGGGACTTCGTTTACGCAGTCAAAGTCCTTGCAGAATTTGAGGTAACGTTGATAATAATCGATGGCCTTGCGTTTGTCTTTGTAATACTGTTCGGCATAGGCGCCCAGGTAAAACAAGGTCTCGTGGTCTTTGGAAATTTTATAGGACAGGTCCAGCAGGCCGATGGCTTTTTGAATTTATTTTCGCGTGCTTCAAAGGTGGCCAGGTGCTGGTAGTACGTTTTTACATGGTCAGAAATGCCGCTTTCTATGGCCCGGTTGAAATAGTTCTGTGCCTCTTTTTTATTGCCCTTCGACGAGTGGGCCAGGGCCAGGTAGTAAAAATTCAGTTCCGGATTGTTTTCGTTGTGCAACGACCTTTCCAGGTACAGGATGGCCTTGTCGAGGGAATCGACCATGTAAAAAGCATAGCCGGCATTTTTAAACTGGTAGGGCGTCATGGCGCCTTTGGTTTCGATGAAGAGCAGGTGCTCCAGGGCCTCCGGATATTTTTTGAGTTTCATGGCAACCCGCGCTGCCAGGCCCCTCAGGGCCAGGTTGTCGCCCTCTTCAACGAGCGCCATGCTGATGACGGTGTCTGCCTGCAGGTTGAGGTCGGTGCGGTACAGTTGTTCACCCAGGGCCAAAACATTGGCCATGTCCAGCGAGTCCGTGAGGTAGGCTTGCAGGTAATAATTTAAAGCTTCTATTTGGTGTGCAGATGCGAGGTGATAATCCGCGATCTTCCTCGCATACACACTTTGCTGCGGGAAAATATTTTTCAGCTTCAGGGCATATTTCACCGCCAGCGGATAATTCTGTTCGGCATCGTAGATTTTCATGAGGTGCTGGTACACGGTGGTGGTATCATAGGGGACCGCCTCGAGTACATGGAAATGACTTTTCGCTACGCGGAATTTGCCCGATAGGTAAGCTGCGCGGGCCGTGGCCAGGCGGGTGGGGTTTTGGGTGGAATCCTGTTGCAGGGTCAGGGTACCGGCATCCATAGCGGCTATGTATTCACCTGCGGTGATGAGGCTGTCGAGGTAAGCCAGGGACTGCGCTGCCGCGGGCTTGACCCACAAGACAGCGGCAACGAGATAGACCCAAAAAATACATGATTTCATCTTTGGTGGTTGTTTTGCAAAGATGCGATAAAGTGTTCATGGGTTGGCTTATGGATAATTTTTTTGGTAATAATTTGTGTAAGATTTTTTTTCGGGGTGAGGGAACCCCAAGGTGTGAAACTACTATAACGAACCACGTCCCAAAAAACTGAACCCTGAAGGGGTGACACAAAAAAATGCCCGCTCTGCAAGGGAGGGAGATTCCCGAACCCCGAAGGGGGTGACATTATAGCAACGACATATTCCACGTTTGGTGTGATGCCAATTATTTGGAGACACATCAAAAAAATCTTTGTGGGATTATAACCGCTTGTGTTTACTTCACCAGTAGTGTAGGATGGTCATCAACCTTGATGGAATGATATAGGTGATCTAATGGACTAAAACAGATCGGTTTTTTATAATCGCTTAGGGCAAATATTTTATTCGGGGGCAGGGGCAATCATGTCACCCCTTCGGGGTTCTTTTTGTATGTTATTAATGGGGAGGTATAATTATTTCACCCCTTCGGGGTTTTATTAGGTGTCACTTGGCGGGTAGGGATATCCCATTCCCTCGGGATTACAGATCTCTTTTAATTTCTTCAGCTTAATATAGGAATATTTTGAACCCAGAAGGGGTGACAAACAAAAAAATTAGCCTGCTTATCAAGGAGGTAAATCGGTAACCCCGAGGGGCGACATATTTGTACGACAAACCAGGCACAATATGCCGAGCCCCGAAGGGGTGACACAAAATTATGCCCGCTCCGCAAGGAGGAGATTCCCGAACCCCGAAGGGGTGACATTATACTAACACGGACAAATACCCACATCTGTAACCCCGAAGGGGTGGCATTATAGCAACGGCATACTTCATGGTGAGGTGATGCGATTTTCCGCTAGGACCAGCAACATCAACTTTGTGGGATTAAAAACGGCTTGTGTTTACTTCACTATTGGTGTTCGATAGGTCATCAACCATGAGATGAAATGGATGATCTAAATTGGACCAAAACAATTCAGTGGGTTTTTTTTATCGCTTTGGGCAGGCATTTTGGTCGGGGGCAGGGGCAATCATGTCACCCCTTCGGGGTTACATGGGTTGTTTGTTGAGGGGTGTTATTATCATGACACCCCTTCGGGGTTATGATTATACCCCCCTTTGGGGTTTTGGAAGTATATACTTTGTCAAAAATTAGCCTTTGAAGTTGGTGCACTTTCATGAGATTTCGTGGATCACTTTGTGTAAGATTATGTCCAAAAACGCCTATGCCGAACCCCGAAGGGGTGACATAAAATTATGCCCGCTTACCAAGCAGGATGATCTAGAACCCCGAAGGGGTGACATTATCCTTGAAGACAAATACCCATATATACGTAACTCCGAAGGGGTGGCATTATAGCGACGGCAAACCTCCTCGGTGAGGTGATGGGATTTTCCGCCAGGACCAGCAAGATCAACTTTGAGGGATTATAAACGACTTGTGTTTACTTCACCTTTGGTGTTTGATGGTCATATACATAATCTATCCATTCGAATAGATACTCGTCTTTAAATTCAATATCGTATTTCTTGAGGAGGGCCATGTACTCCTTCTTGAAAGATTTTTTCTTATGGTGCTCTTCCTGTTTTAATATATAATTGTACACATTATTGACGGCTGAATGAGAATAGGAAAAGACGCCGTATCCTTCCTGCCAGGAGAATTTGCCTTTCACCAATTTCCTATCATTGATAAAATTGGCGGAATTATTTTTGATGTCCCTTACCAGATCGGAGATTCTCATGGAGGGACGTAAGCCTACAAAGGCATGGATGTGATCGGGCATGCCATTGACGATTAGTGATTTTTGTTCCTTGGCGGTTATGATGCCGGACATGTATTTGTGGAGTTCATCTTTCCAAGAAGGGGCGATGAGGGTTTGCCTGTTTTTTACAGCAAATACAATTTGTATGTACAATTGAGAATATGTTCCTGCCATGGGTGATAGCTTTTTCGGGTGGATAATTTATTTATTTTTCTGCGCGTTTTTTTATAACGATTTGGGCTGGCTTTTTGTTCCGCGGCAGGGGAAATAATTTTACCCCTGCGGGGTTTTAGGTTGTAGTTTAGGGGGATAGGGGTAGCACAATTCTGCGTGATTACAGATTCCTTTTATTTTCGTCTCTTACTATGCTTATTTACGAACCCCGAAGGGGTGACATTATTCTAAGGCGGACAAATATCCAAATACGTAACCCCGAAGGGGTGGCATTATAGCTACGGCATAAACCGGGATGAGGTGATCTGATTTGCCATAGCAACGGCAACATGAACTTTTTGGGATTATAAACGGCTTGTTTTTACTTCACCATTGGTGTCCGATAGATCATTAACCTTGATGGGATGATGTCCATGATCTAGTGGACAAAATCAGATCGGTGATTTTTTTTTAACCGCTTTGGGCAAACATCTTGGTCTGTGGCAGGGGCAATCATGTCACCCCTTCGGGGTTGCATGGGTTGTTTGGTTTTGGGGTGTTATAATCATTTCACCCCTTCGGGGTTAGGGTACCACCCCTTCGAGGTTTCTGGTTTGGGTTTGAATTTGTACATTTGAAGGGTTAACTCCGATATGAAAGCACTGTTTATTAGCCTGATTGTATTTGGATTGAGTTGTTCAACGGCGCGGTCTCAGGCGTTTCGTGTGTTTACGATGAGGGAGGGTCTTTCTCAAATGAAGATCACTTCGCTGCATCTGGATAGCAGGGGCTACCTGTGGATCGGCACGCGGAATGGCTTGAACAAATTTGACGGCGAGAAATTTACGGTATTCACCGAGAAGGAGGGCTTGCTGCACAACCGGATCCACGACATCGATGAGGATACGGCTGGAAATCTGGTTATTCTTACCTACAATGGTTTGTGTAGGTACGATGGTGAAAAATTTACATCCTTCCCGAAGCCATTTACCAGTGTGCTGTTTGACTTTGCGGTGGACCATACAAATACCATCTGGACATGTGAGCGCTATGCCAATCCTGCCTTGTATGCATTCCGCGATGGCAAGTTTAAAACGGTGGTTGAAAACAGGGGTATTCTGCATTTTCAATACGATAAAAATACACACCAAAAATATGTGACAACGGGCGGCAAGGTGTACCGGTTGGCTGACGACTCTTTGCATTTAATGGCGGATGGCGGTTATTTTTTTTATCCCACTTCCGGAGATGTGGACCATACGCCGTATTTCGTCAAAGATGCGGCTGAGGGGCCGCGGAAAAGATTGTTGTGTTATATGCAGCAGGATTCTTTGGTGCCGGTAGCCATCAATGAAGAAGTGGAAACCAAACTGAGGATCCGGGATCTCTCTAAAAACACGATATGGAATTCGGTAAGGAATCAACTGGACCTGCCCGACAACGGCAGTGGGCGCCTTCTTTTTGACCATGAATTTCCCATTACCAATGATGTAGTGCGGGATGCCGGCGATCAGTTTTGGATTGGATCTGAAAATGGCCTGGGTCAGGTCTTCAACAACGCATTTTTTTCCCTGCCCACCGCTGCCATATCCAACGTATGGACCGTATTGGAAGATAAAAATAAAAACCTGTGGATGGGCACCTACGGCAATGGGCTTTTCCAAATGTCAAAAACAGGGAACCAAATATACCGGGCCAGGGAAGGAAAGGCGCTACACTATTTTGCAGCTTCGGCTGTGGGTCAACGCAACCGCTTATATTTTGGAACCAACCTGGGTCTTGAGATCATTGACGGCGCAAAATCCACCCTCGTCTGGCAGGGCAAAGCGGTATTTGGGCTTTGTTATGATGCGGGCAGGGACGTGGTGGTATTTGGTACTTTGGAAGGGGTCGGTGTGTATAAAAATGATGGCTCTATTCACTTTTATAGCAAAAAAGAGGGCCTGCATCAAAACCATTACATCCAAAGCGTTGGGCAGGATGCAAATGGCAGATTCTGGCTGGGCAGTTATTCCGGCCTGAGCCGGCTCGACCTGGAGACGGGGGAGATCCGCAATTATACCCAGGCTCAAAACAACTTACCGGGTCAGGGTGTCTATTGCAGTTTTACAGATGCCGACGGCCGGCTGTGGTTGGGTGGAGACGATGGTCTGATGTGGTACGATGCAAAAAACGATGCAGTCCGACTGATACCCAGTGCCGTGGTGCAGAGCATGGTCAAATCCATCATCGACCTCAATGCCAATCAGCTGCTGATCGCCACCAAAGATGGCTTGTACATTTTCGATAAACAAAAATATCTTAAGCAAGGTCAGGTTGATTTTGACCTGCTCAACAGCAGCAATGGATATCCGGGCATCGACCCCGGCTTTAATGCTTTCTGCAAGGACGCGACCGGAAACATTTGGATCTGCTCTTCCCTTTCGCTGGACAAACTTAGCGCGGCGAGGTTAAAACTGAACGACCAGCACCTGAAGGTCAACATCACCCATGTCAATGATGTGCCTGTGACTTTCCGGCACCTCCGGCCATTGTCCATACCGGAGGGTACATCCAATGTGGTGGTGAGGTTCGAAGCCGTGGGTTTTACCAGGCCGCTGCTCACCCAATACCAATACCGGCTAAACGATGAGCCCTGGTCGTCCTGGTCACCGCAAGGAGAAGCTATCCTTTCAGACCTGACAGATGGCAATTATGTGTTTGAGGTGAGGGCAGGCCCCACCGATGAAGGATTCAACCCAACTTATACCGATCATATCCGGTTTTCTGTGCAACTTCCTTTTTACAAAAGCGCCTGGTTTCCAACGCTGGCCATCGGCCTTACTTCGTTTTTTATCCTCATGAGTGTGTTGAACTTCATCCGCCAGCGCAGGGCAGAAAAATTGTATAAAAAACAACTCCACGAAGCCAGGTACCTGAGGTCTCAACTCCTGCTTTCACAGCTCAATCCCCATTTTATTTTCAATGTATTGGCCAACATCCAGAACAAAATCATCTTCGACAAAAAGGAAGAGGCCAATCATGCCATCGTGAGCTTGTCAAAACTGCTGCGAAACTTTTTGCAGGTATCCTACCGGAGCAACCGCGTGGAATCGTCATCCGCAGAATCAGAGATCCTGTTGTCCACAGAGATCGAATTGTTGAAAGCGTATATTGAATTTGAAAGGGACGAGTCTAATGGTCACTTTACCTTCAGCATCGAATATCCGGCAGGATTTCACCCCGAAAATCACAGCCTGCCGCCCATGCTGTTGCAACCATTCGTAGAAAATGCCATCCGGCATGGTTTGTTGTTGCAGGAAAAAAGGGGTAATTTGTGGGTGAAATTTGGAGAAAGAAACCGCGATCTTTTTTGCATCATCGAAGACGATGGTGTGGGCATAGACAAATCACAGGAACTTCAAAAGGAAAAGTTTGCGGTGCATGATTCCCTGGGTTCAAAAATTGTGGTGGAGCGCATCCAATTGCTGAATGAACTGGGATATCAGATTTCCATTAAAACTTTACCCAGATTGCCTAAGGGCACCATCGTTGAAATTATTTTTAAAGAATGACAGGACCCATACACATTGCCATCGTCGAAGACAACCACGACAACATCGAAACCTTTCAGTATGTGTTGTCACAGCTGACCATGCCCGTGCACCTGGCAGGCATTGCCCGGGATGAAACAGAGGCTTATGCCGTGCTAACCAACGAAGCCGTGGAGCTTGTTTTTCTGGACATCCAACTCCGGACTACCACGATCTTCAGCGTCCTGGAAAAAGTCTATAAAGAAGGGCATATCTTACCCGAACTCGTTTTTCTGACTGCGCACGGCAGTTTTGAAAATGCGGTAAAGGCCATCCAATTTGCCTGTTTGGACTTTGTGACCAAACCCTTCGATGCCCGGGACATTGAAAACACCATGCAGCGGTATTTGGCAAAAAAACAGACTTCGCCTCCCAATCAACAACCCGAAATTGGTTTGTTGCTGCAGTTGCTGAAAAACGACATCCACACCCCCAAGTCGATGGCCATCCAGTTGAGCCGGGGCATCATTGAATTGGTCGATCTGGACCAGATCCTGTACATCGAGGCCGACGAAAACATTACCATCGTACATCTGGCAGATAAGCCACCGCTTCATTCCAACAAAAATTTTGGCCACTACCTCAGCCTGCTGGCAGACAACCTGGACTTCATCCAGATCAGTAAAAGTTATCTCGTGAATGTAAGCCACATCCGCCAGTACAACCACCAGGATAAGTCACTGAAACTAAAGACAGGGCAGACCTTGATCGTATCGCACCGTTTCAGCCGCGAATTGCACAAATTTTTGTTGTCCAATCAACAACAGGTTTTGACAGAAGGAAAATTTGATTTCATCAAAAACCTGTTCAAATCGGGGTCAAAGTGATACGCTTATCCCCGTTTTCCGTACGCTTGTGATCTTTACGGCATGACCAAGGCCAGGCCCTTCTATTTTTACAGCAATCAAAAAAGTGTAACCATGAGGATATTTTATTTTCTGTCCGTCTTAGTTTTGGCTTTTCTATGTTCCGGCTGTGGCCTTCTCTCAGACGAGGATTCGCTTTGCGGGGTCGAAAAAAGATGGAATGCCGATTTAGGTAGCGAGCCCAGTTATGAATCTTTGAATGTGCTGAACAACACCAGAATATTTCAGTTTGAAGACGCTAACACCCCTGAAAACATCTGTTCAGAAGAACACAGCAAAGCAGTATTTACCCTTGTGTTCAAGGACAACATGATGCCGGCAGGGGTTATACCCACGGGAAAAGCCTATTGGGGCGGTTTCTTTGAGCAGGAAGTTAATTTGGGACCTTATGACACCCACATGGAAAACATAGGCCTGAAGCAGGCTTTTAACGGTGGTCCCGGCTGGATCGGCTTGCAGATCATTGTAGAGTTTCCCACCCAGGGCTCGCTTGAAAAGGACAAAGCCTGGTTCAGTGAGAATGTGAAAAACTGTTATATCGAATACATATATAGGGAGTCGATTTAGGGAAAGGTTAAAGGTTAAGGATTAATGATTCATGGTTAACGATAATCGTTAATAGGCTATTAAATGAATGATATATTGGTCGATAAATACAATAGGATTATTTAAGAGGGTGTCTAAAAAGGTGGGCCTTTTATGGTTTTTGTAATATTTAAGCTGCTACCTTTTTTGATACAGGTTCGTAGAGTAGAAAGTTGGTTTTGATTTCTAAATCAAAATATAAGCTTATGATCATTAATTGCGAATGAGATTGCAGATTTTGCGGATTTCGATGCTTTTCTAGTGCCTTTCTGACCATTTTCCTTAAGTTATGGCCTATTGCCATTAACCCAAATTCAAGATTTACCATATCGATTCTTCTCAGAGTAAATCTGGTAAATATATTATTGCTTTTAATTGCCCAAAAACAGCCTCAACTTCTACTGATCTCTTTCGCCGGTGATACAATCCTTTCTCAGAACCTAATAGTTCTCTGGCTTTACTTCTATGCCTGTTTAAGTTTTGATTTATTTCTATTGTCCTATTTTCATTACCTTTATAGCACATGCCTCGCATCGGACATCCTTCACAGCGGGATGCCTCATAATATCGTGTTCGTGATTTATATCCGGTTGTACTTACTTTGCTCCGCTCTTCTTTAAATTCCATGTGCTGACCCATCGGACATACATAGTAATCGTCCTGTTCATTATAATATAAATTTTGAACTACAAAGGGATTTTCTTTTGTGAAGCTTTTGCTCCTTATAGTAAAAACTATATTTTACATATGCATCTATTTCTTTTTCCTCCATTATTTCATAGTTCTGTTCGCTGCCGTATCCTGCGTCCGCAACGACTTCTTTGCTTTGAACTCCATTTAGTTCTTCAAAAGAGTTAAGATGTTTTTCTAATGTAGTTATATCTCCTGGCGTTTGGTGAATACTATAGTGTGTGATGATTTGGTTCTCGGTGCTTATTTGTGCATTATATGCTGGTTTGAGTTGGCCATTTTTTAGATGATCATCTTTCAATCTCATAAATGTCGCGTCCTCATCAGTTTTACTATAACTACCGCGGCTCCCTAATATTTCAAGTTGTTTTTCATACTTTTCCAATCTGGGTAAATGATCATCTTTCAATTTCTTGATTTCTCTTTGGGTAGATTTATCCGGATCCTGTAATTGATTATTTAACTCATCAATTTTTGCCTTTAACTCTTTACTATCAATAGGCTTTACTGCTTCTATGGTATCTATTTCTCTCTGATCTGATTTAATTTGGGATTCAATTTGTCCAATTACTGCTTTGATCTTTTCCTCTAATTTTGTTTTGTTTTTTTCCACCGATTTCCTCCATACAAAACTGTATCGATTTGACTTCGCTTCTATTTTTGTTCCATCCACATACTGCACATTTAAACTGACATAATCAAGTTCTTCCAATAGCTTGACAACTTGAGCAAACACCTGATTTATATGATCTTTTAGTCGTTTACCCCTGAAGTAATTTATAGTCCTGTAATCCGAATACTGTTCCCAGAAAGCCACATGAAATATATGTTCTCATGTAATGCCTTCTCAATTTTTCTGCAGGAATATATATTGTTAAGATATGAATAGAATAGTATTTTGATCATCATCCTGGGATGGAAACTACTTGTTCCGCCTCCTTTATACTGTTTAATGATCTCATCAATATTGATAGATTCAACAACCTCATTTACAAGCCTAACAGGGTGATTTTGAGGGATTTTACTATAAATGTCCTCAGGAAAAAGGCTTGGGTTATTGCTAGGTAATTTTTTAAATTGTACCTTCATGTTCAACTTTGTTTTTTCCACCGAAAAGTTACAAACTTTTCACGACAAAGTTTAATCCCTGCTGCTTTTGGTTGTGGGGATTATTTTTTTACCCATTTGACTTTTTAGACACCCTCAATTGTATTTAAATTAGGTGGTTTTCTTTTGATGGTCAGTATGAAGCTTGTAAATAATTAGCCTATTAAAGGTGGTACACTTTCATGAGATTTTGTGGTACACTTTGGGTGAGATTGTGTCTAAAGCCCCATATGCTGAACCCCGAAGGGGTGACATAAGATCATGCCAGCTCATCAAGGAGGTTAGTCTCAAACCCTGAAAGGGTGACATTATCCTAAAAGACAAAAGCCCATATATCCGTAACCCCGAAGGGGTGGAATTATAGCAACGGCATACTCCGGGGTGATGTGAGATGATTTGCCATAGAAAGGGTAACATGAACTTTGTGGAATTACAAGCCGCTTGTGTTTACTCCACCTTTGGTATTCGATAGGTAATCAACCTTGGGATGATATACATTATCCGATGGATCAAACCAGATCGATGTGTTTTTTAATCGCTTTGGGCATATAGTTTATTCAGCGGCAGGGGCAATTATGTCACCCCTTCGGGGTTCATTGGGAATGTCGTGAGGGGGAGATATAATCATGACACCCCTTCGGGGTTACCTAGGGTGTCGCTTTCTGGGTGTTGAACACACCACATGTTGCTAGGATGAACGTTTTCTTCTTCAACACACCAATTGGGTTAATCTGGATACCCGAAGGGTTGGCTTGGTTGAAATTGGGACCATGCCACAGACAGAGAACCCCGAAGGGGTGACACAAAATTATGCGCTTATGGAGGAGGAAATCTGGAACCCCAAAGGTGTGAAACTTATATAACGCTCCAGATCCCATATGCTGAACCCCGAAGGGGTGACATTATATTACGAAGACAAATACCCATATATCTGTTACCCCGAAGGGGTGAAACAAATTATACCCGCTCCGCAAAGATGAGATTCTAGAACCCCGAAGGGGTGACATTATCCTAAAAGACAAATGCCCATATATACGTAACCCCGAAGGGGTGGCATTATAGCTAAGACAATTTTCGCGTTTGGGGTGATGCCAATTATTTGAAGGTAAAGTAAAAAAATCTTTGTGGGATTATAACCGCTTGTGTCTACTTCACCAATGGTGTTCGATAGGTAATCAACCTTGGTGTGTGATATCCATGATCTAATGACCAAACCAGATCGGTGTTTTTTTTTAATCGCTTTGGGCAAGTATTTTTGTCTGGGGCAGGGGCAATCATGTCACCCCTTCGGGGTTCATTGGGGTTGTCGTTTTGGGGAGATATAATCATGACACCCCTTTCGGGGTTTTAGGGCTGACTTTGTGGTGGGAGATCTTATCATGACATCCTTCCTGGGTTATACAAATTGATCATTTCCCTTGGTTTATTACTCATTATTTGCCAAATTTTATTTGGCAATGTAAACCAATTTTTAACCCGTTTTTACATTCAAAAACCTCCCTTGAGGGGGTCAATTATTTCCGGATTGGGGGGGGCAATTATTTTGGATTTGGGGGGTCAATTAGCGTGGATTATACACTGGGTTGTACAAATTGATCATTTCCCTTGGTTTATTACTCATTATTCGCCAAATTTTATTTAGCAATGTAAACCAATTTTTAATCTGTTTTTACTTTTAAAAACCCCCTATGGGGGTCAATTAGCGTGGATTATACATATGAAATTTTATGGTACAATTTTATTGAGATTATGCGTATGTACAATCTCATTAATGTGTATCAGCTATTTCCACCAAAAACCAAAACCAAAACAATTCAATTAATGGGCCAACTTACATTTTTTTTAACTAAGGCTAAGGTATATGGCTGATTTAACTGCCAATTATATAGGCTGATCTCCTTTAATCATATCTCATCTCTGTCTTAAGAACTAACACTTCAATGCCATTTTTGTCGCTTTGAAATACTCCATCCTTATACCAATTATCTGGCATGTGTATTACTTTATCAACATAAGGATAAAAATTTTCAAATCCACTGTCGCGACCATTTACCACTACCGGCATATCTTCGGGATATTGACTTAAGAATTTGGTCAGTTCACCCACTGTAAAATTGAATATTTTTTCTTCTCCCATTATATTTAATTTACTTATTGGTGTTCTTGGCATTACAAAAGCCCATCGGATGAACTGAGTGGAGAACAATGTGGGATATTTCTTTGAAACAATTTGCCAAATTATTTCTTTTATACTGAATATTGGCAAACATTGTTTCATTCATCATTAACCATTCATATTTAAGAATTCTAGAGAATATGTACCACATCACCCTACCCTCAGTTTTGCTGCATCTTTCCATAAATAATGAGGTAGGGCTTCGTTCAATTCCCATATGATGCTCATGGGTTTTGCGCCATAATGTTCTTTTAATTTGCCTTCACCGACGAAAACATAGCCCATGGTATTGCCATATTCGTCATTGTTTTTTTCTCTTACGAAGAGTAAAATTCTTTTCTTATGCTCTTGATGTTTGATGTATGAAATTCCTTTTGATGTTTCTGGGCCAACTGCATTTTGGCTTTGCCAATGGAATAGGGTTTCATTGATGGCATAATCATCATACATGGTGGTGGGTGAAAAGTTTTCTTCCGATTTGATGAGGTTGATGAAAAAAATTTCGGTATTTAAGTTTTTGTTTTCGGCGACACCTTCGCGGCTTGATGATATTTTTTCGAAGGTACTAAATCCAAAAGCGGATAATATTTGATCTCTAGTGTATCGAGCGTGCACTTTGAGGGGTTGATGGTAGGGAAGTTTAATGTCTAGTTCTTTGAAATCAATGTTGTCCACTAAGTATTCGAGGACCTCGATGATTTCTGATAGTAATACTTTGTTTCGGCCTATTTCTGAAATACTGGATTCTAGGGATTCAAAGCCACCTGGTGTTTGCCATATGTCGTAGTGCAACATTAAGAGCATTTGTTGCTCAACTTCATCTTGATCGGCTACAGAAATTTTAAATTCGTTTTTGGCAAGACGCAAAATGAATTGAAAATAACTGGTTGAACTACACGACAGCCATTTTTTGGCAATGGCGGTTACAATTTTTCTCTCATGGGTGTCATCAAAGTGGTCTAACCGGCCAGCGTCAAAACACAGTCTTTTCCAACCGCCTCGTTTATAGATTGTTTGAAGTGGGATATTATTAATATCTACAAAATTCTTTAAATTGAGATCAAGTGTGGTTTGATGCTGAAAATTTTGAATTTTTTGGATCAACTGGTTTCTATTTAGGGAAGTGGCATTGGCAATATTCTCTAAAATAATCTGCTTTGCTTTTTTCTCTAAAACTATAGAGCATCCAAGTGGTAGGTGGGGAAAATTATCTTCAATTTCTTTGGTAACCGTAGTGGCCGTTTTTCCGACCAAAGCCCTAAACTTATTTTCAAAGTTGTACTCAGGTCTTGAGTTTCCAACAAAATCTAATACCGTTAAACAATCCTTATCCTCAGCTAATCGCAAACCACGTCCGAATTGCTGTAAGAAAACGGTTAAACTTTCAGTAGGTCGTAGGAATAGAACCGTATCTATCTCGGGAATGTCAACTCCTTCGTTAAAAATATCTACAACAAATAAGTAATTTATTTCTTTTTTAAGCAATTGGGATCTGACCTTGTCTCGGTTTTGATTGTTCTCACTGGTCAGATATTTTGCTTTGAGGCCTGCAAGTTTGAATTTTTCGGCCATAAATTTTGCGTGTTCCATGGTAACACAAAAGCCAAGTGCACGAACATCGTGTATGTCTTTGGTGTATTTATCAAGGGCATCGATGATTTCTCTGACTCTTCGATCATTCGCTGTATATACAGAGGATAGTTCGCTGGTAACATACCTGCCTCGTTCCCATGCTACTTGAGTTAGATCGATACTATCGGTAATGCCAAAATACTGAAATGGACACAGCAACTTTCTATTTAAGGCTTCGGGCAATCGAATTTCAGCGGCTATTCTATGGTGAAAATCTTCTTGTATGTCGCCGCCATCCATTCTTTCAGGGGTTGCTGTTAATCCAAGAAGAACTTTTGGCTTAAAATAGTTTAGTATGCCTCGGTAACTGTTTGCAGTTAAGTGGTGACATTCGTCGATTACGATAAAATCAAAATATTCTGGAGATAGGCTTAAATCATTTAGTTGATTATTAATGGTTTGTACAGAAGCAAAAACGAATTCATAAGAATCTGGTACTAAGCCATCTACCCACAATTCTCCAAAGTTATTGTCCCTTAATATTTCCCTATATGTATCAATAGACTGATCCAATATCTCCTTTCTATGCGCAAGGAATAGAAGTTTTGCGGAAGTGTTATCATTCTTAAATCTCTTATAATCAAATGCCGAGATGACTGTTTTTCCCGTTCCTGTTGCTGCAACCACCAGATTTCTGTATCGATTGTGGACAGACCGTTCAACTTCCAATATTTCCAAAATTTCAGATTGGAAGGGGTAAGGTTTGAGGTAAAAGAATGAACGATTTATTTTTGAGATTTTACTTGACTTTCCCTGATCTAAGGATTGTATCAATTTCTCTTTGTGAGTAGCATCATCAAAGATTTCAAAATCATCACTTTGCCAATAGGAATCAAAAGTTTTTTGAAATTTATCGATGATGTGGCTTACCTCTTTTGTGGTAATTTTTAGATTCCACTCCAAACCATCGGTTAAGGCAGATCGAGAAAAATTGGAAGAGCCAATATATGCCGTATGAAATCCAGTGTCTCTCTTGAATAAATAGGCTTTAGCGTGAAGTCTTTCATTTCCAGTATTATAGGATATTTTTATTTTGGTATTGTCGAGTTTAGAGAGTAACGCTATGGCTTTGTAGTCAGAAGCGCCCATGTAGGTGGTGGTTATTACCCTTAGATGTCCTCCTCTATGTGTAAATTCTTTTAATTCCTTTTCAAGGATGATGATGCCCTTGAATTTTATGAATGAGACGAGCAGGTCTATTTGATTTGAAGACAATATCTCCTTTCTTAACTCGCTTTCTAGCGAAAGGCCGACGTTTCCCCCTGTAAATAGCTCACTATGGTTCAATCGAGTGTAAGGCGTGATTTCCTTGAGGTGTAAATTTATATCCGAAAAATGTGCATCTACTTTTGAAAATACAGCTTTTAAAATTTCTCCTTCAAGGGCAATTAAATCATTGGTAAACTCCTCTTTTTTCAACTCTTCCTTGAGAAGTATAATGATTTTATTGGCTATTTCGATCTGCAGCTCGAGTTGATTCTCTCCTTTGACATAAGCCAGTGCCGTTTTGATGGTTTGAGAAAGGTGTTTTGCCAGTAACGAAGCTGCCTCCTCTTTGTCGATGGCAGAAGTACTTATATAAAAGGTCTTTTCATCAACTTCAGCCAATTTGTGCCGCACCAATTGGGTCACCAATTCTTCGTATATGCCTAGATTCATATGCCTAAGTATTCTTTGACAACGGGTATATCGGCTTCCGCCCAATCTAAATCCAAAAGTTCTTCTTTATTCAGTAACACATATTGTTTGTGCTCGGTTAATTTTATATCATCCGAAAGATAATTTGCGGTGAATGGAATCAAATTTATTGTAAAATCTGAATAGTGGTGGGTTGATGGTGATAATCGAGCCATCAATTCAATTTCTAGATTTAATTCTTCTTTGATTTCGCGTTTGATGCACTCTTCTTCAGACTCTCCATTTTCGATTTTGCCACCGGGGAATTCCCATTTTAGGGGTAATTTCATGGATTCGCTTCTTTGGACTGCAAGAATTTTGTCATTGAAGGATATGATTGCGCAGGTAACATTTATTTTTTTCATTACTTTAACGTTAAAAGTAAGTATTCACTGCAAATTTAAATTGATCTATAAAAATTTCTTTAAAACTTGAAATGTTATTCTGTTCATAAAACAGAAGCATGGCTTTTTTGTATTCAACGGAGTCTACTGTTCTGAAGGAAATGGGACAATGATTATAATTCATTAGTATCGCATTGCTTACAATTCTTGCGGTTCTTTTATTTCCATCCACAAAGGGCTGGATGTATGAGATGAGTACCAAAAGCAGTAATGCCTTCTCGAATACGTTTTCCTTTTTATTCACCAATGCACACATATTCGAAAGGGCTTCTGAAATTTGAAATTCATTATCCAGGGGTCGGTAATTTGTTCCCGATATACCCACTCTCCTTTTTCTTATGTTTTTATCAACTCCAAGGTCCTTTATCAATAATCCATGGATGTCTTCAATTTTCGAAACTGAAAGTGGTATCAGGTAGTCAGGGTTTTCGATGATGAAGTCAATGGTGTCTTTGTGATTTAGAAGCATAATTGCTTCTTCTTTTGTTTTCCCGGCTGCGGTTTCCTTTTCCTTAAGCAGTCTTTCGGTTTCCAGTAAAGAATAGGTGTTTCCTTCCATCTGAGACGATTTCCAACTTAAATCGATCGCCAGTCTTTCCAATTCCTTTTTGTATTCATTTTCAGATAGTTCAGCGATATTTTTTTCGAATTTCTTTTGTAGTAAATCCAAGTGTCCTAATTCATTTCCCGTAAATACACTACACGCTTTAAGGGTTTCTGGTATGAGGTGAAAATTAAAACTTTCCTTAATTTCTCTTTCATCAATTTCTTTTTCAAAATACAACTCCATGTCAACAGGATATAGAACCTCATAGGTCGGCGAAATCAAATATTTCGTTGATTTCCCCTGCCCCTTTTTTGTCAATAGATTTTCATCCATTAGTGTAGAAAGCAATCTTTTTATGGTAGCATAACTTACAGAATTCGAAAAACTTTCAAAGATTTGGCTGGATGATAACTCCTGGTTTTTCTTTATCAGCTCAATTATTTCTAATGCTCTTTTATCCATCATGGGGATTTAATTTACGGCTCACAAATATAGTCATTACGGCTCAAATGTGTACTATTATGAGCTGTATATTCTTTTATGGTGAGCTGCAAATGGGTGGGGAATCGGTAATTCGGTAAATCGGATGACCGAGCAGTTGTCCCGAAGGAGAACTCAATTGCCGGTGGCAATTGAGAGTGAGGGAACTGAGCGAAACTTCGCACAGCATCGACAAATCTCTATTGGGGCACATCGGTATACGCACTGACATTTGTCGATGCCGCGTGGTGCGCACGCGGTTCGCTCTCTAAAATGAGCTGCCGCTCATTTTTCTCTCCTGCGGAGAAACCGTTCGCTCATCTGGCTAACGCAAGTTAGACAGGCCAGGTCGTGAAATGATTTCGCCGAACAATAACAGCCCCTCTGATTTCTATGGTATAATCTATTATTAGTTCATTATTTTTTAATACATAATTAAATATTTTTTATTGTTGAAAATCAATAGATTATCATTAGTTATGCACACACCTAGATGTTTTATGCAGCAAATGCAAATTGAAAGTCCGCTTTATATTTTTGCTTATTCATCACGCAAGAAAAAACTGGAGGTTATCCATACTTTTGTGTTTGGCGGAAAATAGCCGCAGCTCCATTTCAAGCTAGTATTCTGTTTTCAAAGTGAATATACAACTGATTATAAATTTGCCCCCAATTAAATCGAGCCTTATTCCATTTTGGGCGTATTTGCTGCAGTGCAAGGTAGATAGATTTAATAGCGGCATCGTCATGAGGAAACACCTTTTTAGTGCCCGTATATTTTCTAAGTGATGAATTAAAGCTTTCTATCATGTTCGTAGTGTAAATTAGTTTTCTAATTTCCAATGGGTATTCCAGGAATGCGGTGAGAGCATCCCAATTTTCAGCCCATGACTTTACAGCACTGCTATATTTACCACCCCAAATTTCCTTGAACCTAGTGAAGGCTATTTTCGCCATATCTTGGTTATCTGCTTGGTAAATCCCCTTTACATCACTCACTATCGCTTTTCTATCTTTGTAGGAAACAAACTTTAGTGTATTTCTTATTTGATGGACTATGCAAATTTGATGAACGCATTGAGGAAAAGATGATTCGACAGCTTTTTTGGAGACCGGGCAGATTATCAGAACACATGAATAAGGTATCTTGCATTCCTCGGGTTCTTAAATCTGTCATGATCTGTGACCACGCCGCTGCGCTCTCATTCTCAACAATATACATTCCAAGCAAATCTTGGATACCGTCCAAACTTATTCCAATGATTAGCATTGCTGCTTTTGTGATTACTTTTCCTTCATGCCTAATTTTATAATGAATGGCATCTATCCAGGTAATGGCATATTTTGAGTCCAGCGGTCTGCTCTGCCAGTCTTTAATATCTTCCAATAATCTATTGGTTATCACAGATATTTGCGAGGTTGAGTAACTCACTCCATATGTCTTATTCAGAAAATCAACGATATCAGAATTACTCATTCCTTTGGCATACAAAAGGTTAATAGTTTGATCAAGTTGCCCAATCATTGTTTTATGTTTTGGCACAACTGTTGGTTCAAATGTCCCCATTCTATCTCTGGGTATATCAATGGTTATCTCACCTTGGGAGGTGCTCAACGTCTTTTCAGAATACCCGTTTCTGATATTATCTCCAACCGGTTTTGAGCCTGGTGCATACCCGAGATGAGCCTCCATTTCTGCTTTGAGCAAGGACTGGATTCCTCTTTTAAGTAATTGATCCTGAACTTTTTCAAAATCCTTCGGATCTTTGATCTCCTTTACAAGAGCATCTAATAAATGTTCTAATGTGTTTTCCATGATTAAATTTATTAATTTTCAATAATTAATCATGAAGCTTGTGTAATTTCCCCGTATTAACCACCTTTGTGTAGAAAAATTGGTAGAACAAAGGTTCTAAATTTTCTCTACACAAAAGTGGATAAACGGCCGTAGTGACACCTAAACACAAAATACTGGATAGTCCCCGTCTAGGCTATATGACGGCTTACCAATAGGGAAGCTGCTCATCATAGCTGTTGTTATCATCTGGCTATTCTTCATGATTTAATACTTTAGTTCTTAATAGTCTTATGTGTTCGTTGATATAATCAATATTTGGTTGACCGTCACCATGTCTTAATGCTCGGAAATAAAAAAAGAGACTTTCTGCCAGATCATCTATATTTATTTTTTCAAATTCTTTAGTTTTTAACTTATTTTTAGTTTCAAAAACACTTTTTGATGTCTCTTCAAAAGTAGTTCTATAGCCTGAAAATTTGTGAGCAAAATTACTTGCACCATTTATATCATCTATTTCAGGAATATCTTCTAATTTGATTTTGAGAGTATATTTTGAAATCAATCTTTTACTTAATCTTTCTATTTCTTCTTTTTTTGCCAATGATTCAACCCAATCGACTGGTATCGAATTGTATCCAAAACATAAGGCTGAAATTCCACCTGTTATTGCTGCAGTAGTGTCCGTATCTTCGCCTAAATTAGCTGCCTTTAAGACTGCTTCCTTGTATGAATTAGAATTTAGCAAACACCAAAGAGAAGCTTCAAGGCTATGAATTACATAACCACTTCCCCTGATTTTACTTATTGATAAATTCGATAAATCTCCTTCCAGAATATTTTTAAATTCATAAAATTCCTTATCTATAATTTGCCTTTCTTTAAATTCATTCTTTACAGTTGCATTTGTTAGTTGATATGCTGATTCTTTCGAGTGGCCATGAATTATATATCTTGCAAATGTTAAATAATAGAAACATGCATTCACAGAACGTTCGTGGCGATGGGTTAAAGATGATACAGATTTTATTATAGAATATGTATTTGGGATTGGTAATTTTCCAATATTAAGTATAAGTGGTAAAATTCTCATCAACGACCCATTTCCATTGTCGGGTTCATGACTTCCGCCAGCGTTTTCAGGATTATCAATTGTTCTTAAGTTATCAATTGCTTTTCTTGTAGTATTTCCAATATCAAAAAGTTCACCATATGGTGTCCAATATCCCCAATCAACCCAATTGATAAATCTATTGGAAAGTTTTTTTAAATCAAACTCATCATCTAATAATGATTCTGCTAGACAAAAAGTCATTGTTGAATCATCAGACCAAGTTCCTTTAGGCAAATTATAAGTTCCAAAACCAATCATATCAGTTAAAGGTTTTTCAACCAGGCTTTCGCGGCTAGAAAATTCAACAGGTACTCCTAATGCATCTCCAACTGCTACGCCAAAAATGATTGACTTAATATGATCTTGTGTTATTCTCATTTACCTTTTGCTGGATGATAACGTTTGGGCATACCAGAAGGGCGATAACCATCACGAAGGTATCCAGCGAAAGCAAAACTCCAAACGACCTTAAAACTTTGGACGGAAACGCGAGATAAGCCTTTATGGTATGCAGTGTTATACATTGTGCTTATTTTCAATTAATTCAAAAATTAACTCAGTCAAGGTGTCTATATCACTCTCAATAGTACCTTTCATATATCTTTCGTAAATACTTTTATTGTCAGGGGGGTTAAGATTTAAGATTAATCCTTTTTCCAATGCCAGCAATCTTAAAAACTCTCTTTGTGTTCGTCCATTTCCTTCTCTAAAGGGATGTAAGTAATTTACATTATCTAAAATTTCTGCCAACTTTTCCGCTAATTGCATTCCATTGCCTTTTGGAATTTTCTTAAATTCAGATATTAATGTGTTAATGTATTTAAATGCATTGTCAAAGTTTGTAGTTGGGAAAAATTGTTTTCCATCTTTGCTTATTTCAATAATCCGCTTTTTACCTGCCCAAACGTAGATATCTTGAAATAGGTGTCTGTGAATTTCAAAAAGATTTTCGATTCCCTTTATCTTTATCTGGTTTTCATAAAGTTCTTGGAGTCGTTTTGTTACAGCACCGCTCTCAACAAACATTAATGTATCGGCGTCTGTAATATCTAGTAAATTTCTTAATAGCCCCGTCTTTGGGTCATAATAGGTATAGTTAAGGTCTATGTATTTATAATAATTAGACATAGGCTTTTTCTTTAGCAAATGCCACCATCTCACTCAAGGTGATTTTTCCAATCACATAGTCTCTTATTATTTCAATTCCTTTTGGAGTTGGTTCAAAACCTTCAAACATATTGCTTCCTATAGCATTCGCCGTATATTCTAAAGTTTTCAAGTCTGAAAATTTTACTCCCATTATGGTCAGGCTGCTTCGGTCAATTTCAATAGTGTTAAACATATTTTCAGATTTTAATTCATCTACGAATTTATGAAAATTTCTTGTATTTTTCGTTTGCGTTCCGCTGTTTTAGAATGATGGATAATGAGTGTATATACGCAATTAAGTTGCTGCAATAAATTAATTCCCCGGTTTCAAAACACTTAACCCATTTCGTAAATAAACGTTTATATCCATTTAAAGCGTGACTTCTATTTTCCTGATCACAGCATCTTGTTTTTCTTCGTCAATTAAGAAATCGCTGTAATCAACATCGTCCAGATATTCAGTTGCTTTTGTAAGACTTTGGAGGATATGGTCAAGATAAATCAGGTCGCTCTTTTTCATTGAATATGTTAATCGTGTCCTGGTAAATGAAGTTTTTTAATCTCGGATTTTTTAAACTATTTTCCGTGATTAAATCTACTTTGATCCCTAATTCATCAGAAAGTTCCTGTTCAATTTGGACCAATCGTAAAAGGCTAATTTTGTCTTTGAATGAGATTAATATATCTAAATCACTTCCTTTGTGATTTTCCCCCCTTGCGTATGACCCAAAGATGCCAATCCTTTCAGGTCGGTACTGAAGAAGTGTGATTATTATTTGATTCTTTATTTTATCGTATGTCATTACTATTTTAATTAACAACTTATCATTCAAATTCGTTTGAAGCTTCAATTACCCTATCAGCCATTGACGGAACTGCTTACTTTACATTTTTAGCACTTCAATAGTATCCCAAAAATATATAATTCCACCCTCTTACCCAAGTCAGACTGTATTTCCCCATAAATCATCATAAAAGCAAAATATCACAGAACAAAGGATCAATAGTTATAAATTTTTCCCATCTGAAACAGAATAAACTTTGGTGGGTCTTGGATTAGCATGCAATTCGGCTCCAAGCTCTTCTTTATAATCGCAAATTATTTCTTATTCCTTAATATCAATCAGTGGCATTTACTTTACGGCTCACAGATATCACCATTACGGCTCAAATGGGCACTATTTTGAGCTGTATATTCTTTTATGGTGAGCTACAAAGTTTGGGGAATTGGTGAATCGGGGAAATCGGTAAATCGTGAAAATCGGGTTAACGGAGCAACGGAGCATCCTGGCAACCGGTAACCAGCCCACTAGCACCTAACCCCTCACCCCTATCACCTCCCTCCCTGATATAAATCACCCCCCCTTTACACCCCATTTCTAAAAAAAATCTATCTTTGTTTAAAATTAGTCTAAATAAGCAGACCTTGAAGACCACCATCCTGGATCTTAAAGTTGGACAAAATGCCATTATCCGGCAGTTTGTGGATCACGAAGCCACCTGTAAGTTGCTTTGCATGGGGCTGGTACCCAATGCCAGGGTGGAACTGGTGCGCAAAGCTCCGTTTGGAGGGGCGCTGTACATCCGGATGGAGCACCACCTCATCGCCATGCGGGAAAGTGAGGCGGCTTCGGTAGAAATCGAATTGGCATGAAGACAGTGAAGGTAGCCCTGGCCGGAAATCCCAATGCCGGTAAATCCAGTATTTTCAACCACCTCACGGGCCTCAGGCAAAAGACGGCCAATTTTCCGGGGGTGACGGTCGAAAAAAAGACGGGGCACAGCGAGATCGAGGGCTTTCACATCAATTTTACAGACCTGCCTGGCACTTACAGCCTCTTCCCCAATTCCAAGGACGAAAAACTTGTGACGGGCATCCTCTGCAATCCGCAGAACGAAAGTTTTCCCGACCTCATCGTCTACGTGGCCGATGTCAATCAGCTGGAACGCCACCTGCTGCTGGCCACACAGCTCATCGACCTGCGTTTTCCGGTCATCGTCGTGCTCAACATGATCGATGTGTTTGAAGGAAATACCAATACCTTATATGCGGATCAGCTCGAGGCCTTTCTCGGCGTGCCTGTGCTGGTCACCGATGCGCGCAGCGGGCGGGGCATGGCCGAACTCAAACAAAAGATCGCGGCCTTTTGCCGCAACGGGGACGCCGGTTTTGTGAGACAGGAGGCCATTTATACTTTCTCTAAAACCGAACAGTCCGTAGCGCAGCAGGTGGAAACCTTGCTCGGCAACCACAACCTTTACCGGTCGAAACTCATCGCACACCATCACCATTGGCTGGACTTCCTGCAGATGGCGGAGATCATCCAGATCAAGTCTTTCATCGGTGAAGCGTGCTTTGAAGACATCCGGCTGCAGATCGCGGAGACGATGACGCGGTATGCGGGCATCCAGTCCGCGATGTCCAGGGTGGTCGAAGAAGCGGCTTCCAAGGAGCAGCAGTTTACGGTGAAACTCGACGCCATCGTGACCAATAAATATTTTGGGCCGGTCATCTTTTTTTCGCTGATGTTCCTCATCTTTCAGTCCATCTTTTCCCTGGCCGAATATCCGATGACGTGGATCGAAGATATGTTTTCGGGTCTTGGTCATTACGGCCGGCTGTGGCTGCCGGAGGGCTGGGTTACCGACCTGCTCATCGACGGCTTGCTGGCAGGCCTGAGCGGCGTGCTGGTCTTTGCACCGCAGATTCTCATCCTCTTCTTTTTCCTCGCCTTGCTCGAGGAGTCGGGTTACATGAGCCGGGTGGTGTATATGTTTGACCACGTCATGCAAAAGGTGGGGCTCAACGGACGGAGCATGGTGGCGCTGATATCGAGCGGTGCCTGCGCCATACCTGCCATCATGAGTACGCGTACGATTGGCAACTGGAAGGAAAGGCTCATCACCATCATGGTGGCGCCATTGATCCCCTGTTCCGCACGCATTCCTGTGTACACGGTGCTGATCGCCCTCATGGTACCGGCGGGCAGCAGTTACGGACCTTTTAATACACAGGGTCTGGTCTTTATGGGCCTGTATATCCTGGGCATTGCCTCGTCGCTGGTGGTGGCCCTGATGTTGAAATATTTTATCCACACCGACGAGCGCTCTTACCTCATGCTCGAACTGCCGCAATATAAAAAACCCATCTGGAGCAATGTGGGGCTTGAGGTTTGGGACAAGTTGATCGCCTTTGTGAGCAATGCCGGCAAGATCATCATCATGATTTCCATAGTACTTTGGTTTTTGGCCAGTTTTGGCCCGGCAAATGCCATAGACCAGGCGGCGCAAACGGCAACGGTCCGGGCGGAACAGGCGGGTCTGGACGAGACGCAAAGCCAGGCCATGATCCAGTCTGCCAAACTCGAAGCATCCTTTGCGGGTCACCTGGGCAAGTTTATGGAACCGGCCATCAGTCCGCTGGGTTTTGACTGGAAGATCGGCATTGCCCTGGTCACTTCGTTTGCGGCGAGGGAAGTGTTTGTGGGCACGATGGCTACGATTTACAGCATCGGGGAGACGCCGAAGAATCGTCGGTGCGGCAGCGCATGGCGGCTGAGCTGCGGCCGGGCACGATGAAACCCATGTACGATACGGCCACGTCGATGTCCCTGCTGATTTTTTATGCCTTTGCCATGCAGTGCATGAGTACACTGGCTGTCACGCGCAAGGAAACCAACAGCTGGAAGTGGCCGCTGCTGCAGTTTTTCCTGCTCACCGGCCTGGCCTACCTGGGCAGCTGGCTGGTTTATATGGCATTTTCCTAAATAAATGCCCGCTTAACGGGTCGGGTGTTTTTTATCAGGCAGAGAGCCATTACCTTTACGGAAGACAAGGTTAGTATGAAAAAATTTCATCCCCATTTTTTATTTCCGGTTAACCGCAAAAACTGATTTGGAAACGATCAAAAAACAGACCGTCAGGGCCTTCAAGTGGAACGTGCTTTCGCAGCTCGCCAACCAGGTTTTTGTGTTTGGCGTCAACCTGGTGCTGATCCGCCTGCTGAGCCCCTACGAATTTGGTTGTTTTGCCGTGCCCTTTATGGTGTTTTCCTTTTTTCGTTTCGTGCACGACTTTGGATTTACGGATGTCATCATCCGGGAAAAGCAACTCGACGTGCAGACCTTTTCCACCATCTTCTGGTTTACGGCTGCGGGTGCCGTGGTCGTGGCCGGCATCAATTATTTGATGAGTCCGCTGGTGGCCCTGTGGACGAAGATACCGCTCACGGCAACCATCAATGCATGGTTGTCGCTGGCCTTGATCGGCACCTTGTTTTTTTCGGCCTTTGATGCGCGCTTCAGAAAGGCCCTCGATTTCCGCAAGGTCTTCCTCACCGAATTTCTGGCCAATGTCTTGTCGGCTGTACCCGCCATCGCGCTTGCGTGGCAGGGCCTGGGCTGGCAGGCGCTGGTGGCGCGCACCGTGGTGTACACTTTTTTATTGTCGATCATTTCTTTTGCGATGGCGCATGAGCGGCCGCTGTGGTACTTCAGTAGGACGACCTTAAAACAACACTCGGCCTTTGCGAGTGCCAACATCGGCGACCAGTTGCTCGGCTTTTTGTACCGCAATATGGATACGCTGCTCATTTCGCGTTACATCGGCAGTGCGCAACTGGGTCTGTACGACCGGGCCTATAAATTCCTCACGTTTCCGGTGCAGCAGATCAGCGGTTCTTTTTCCAAGGTCATGTTTCCGGCCATGGCCCAGGTGCAGGACGATCAACAGCGGCTGGTGAATCAGTTTCTGAAGATCTGCCGATTGGTGGCGCTGGTGGCCTTTCCGCTCATGTCCGGCCTGGCCCTGGTGAGTGCCGACTTCACCCAGGTGGTCTTTGGTCCGGCCTGGAAGGGTTTGGCGCCCTTGCTTAGCCTGTTTGCACTGCTGGCGGTATTTTCATCACTTGCGGCCATTTACAACCAGGTATTTTATGTCACGGGACAGATGAGGTCCTTGTTGCGGTATTCGATGATCACGAAGCCGGCGCTGATCTTGGTGATCTGGCTTTCGACCCTGGTCTTCCGCGATGTCTTCCTGGTGGCGGCCTGTCTGGCCGTGGTCTCGGTGATGTCCTTTTTCCCGTTGGTAAAGCTCGTGGCTTCATGTCTGGGCATCAGGGCCGTGCAGATCTGGAAGGACATGGTGCCCTTGCTTGGGGTGACGCTGCTGATGCTGGCGGCGGTGGCTTTGTGTCAGTATGGCCTAAACGAAGTAAGTGCCGGGCTGCGGTTGGGGCTGTGCATAACCGTGGGTGCAGGGGTATATGTGGCGGCGGTGTTTGGCTTCCGCCTTCGGGTGGTGGACGAGGTGAAGGACCTGCTTCGGACGTGACGGCGAGTCCGGCAGGCAGTAAAAAGGCCTGAACGGAACAAAAAATAATACCGCTTTGGCAGTGGGTAGGTGCCGTAAAAATGACCAATGTCGGGTCAAAATTGCAAAATAATGTATGGTATTAAAAAAGAATAATGGGCAGAAACGACATAAAATTGAGAAACTGCCAATAATGAAAGAATTTAAAATGGCAAATTTTTCAAAAAGTCCGTAAAAAAGCCATAATTTTAATGGGCTTTATTGGTTGATTATTATACAATTAATCTTATCTTTGCACCACCATTGAAAAAGTGGGTATTTGCAGTTTTTTCAATGCATACAATACCATTCTAAATAACAAAAACAATACATTAAATATGGCTAATATAGGTCATCTGAAAACAGTTATCGGGCCGGTGGTTGACGTGAGTTTTGCCGTCGAGGGTTCCGTGTTGCCTGAAATTTTCAGCGCATTGAGCATCAAAAGGCCTTCGGGAGAAGAACTCATTCTCGAGGTGCAGCAACACCTGGGTGAAGATTCAGTTCGTGCCGTAGCGATGGACTCTACAGATGGTCTGGTGAGGGGCATGGAAGTTGTCGACCTTGGCGCTCCGATCTCTATGCCTGTGGGCGATGCGATCAAAGGCAGGTTGTTTAATGTAGTGGGCGAGGCCATCGACGGCATCCCTGCGGTTTCCAGGGCACAGGTGAGGCCGATCCACTCCAAGCCACCGCGTTATGAGGACCTGTCTACCGAGACAGAGATCCTGTACACCGGTATCAAGGTGATCGACCTGATCGAACCTTATGCCAAGGGTGGAAAGATCGGATTGTTTGGTGGTGCCGGTGTAGGCAAGACGGTATTGATCCAGGAGCTGATCAACAACATCGCAAAGGGATATGAAGGTATCTCGGTTTTTGCGGGCGTGGGAGAGCGTACCAGGGAAGGAAATGACCTGATGCGGGAGATGCTCGAGGCGGGCATCATCAACTACGGCGAAAAATTTATGCATTCCCTGCACGAAGGGGGATGGGATCTTTCCGGTGTGACCACCGAGGATCTGAAAAAATCAAAGGCGACTTTCGTTTTTGGTCAGATGAACGAACCACCGGGCGCACGTGCGAGGGTGGCGCTTTCGGGCTTGACCATTGCAGAATATTACAGGGACGGTGACCTTTCCGATCCAAATGGTGGAAAAGACATCCTCTTCTTCATCGACAACATCTTCAGGTTTACCCAGGCGGGTTCCGAGGTATCGGCACTTTTGGGCAGGATGCCTTCAGCGGTGGGTTACCAGCCAACCCTGGCCACAGAAATGGGTCTGATGCAGGAAAGGATCACCTCTACCAAGAGGGGATCCATCACCTCGGTTCAGGCGGTGTACGTACCTGCGGATGACCTTACCGACCCGGCTCCGGCTACAACGTTTGCCCACCTCGATGCCACTACGGTATTGAGCAGGAAGATCGCGTCACTGGGTATCTACCCTGCGGTGGATCCACTCGACTCTACCTCCAGGATCCTCGATCCGGTGGTCATCGGAGAAGAACACTACCGCACCGCACAGGCTGTGAAAAACATCTTACAGCGATACAATGAATTGCAGGACATCATCGCCATCCTCGGTATGGAAGAATTGTCTGAAGAAGATAAGTTGGTGGTACACCGCGCAAGGAGGGTACAGCGCTTCCTTTCCCAGCCGTTCCACGTAGCGGAGCAGTTCACCGGTATTCCGGGTGTCTTGGTTCCCATCGAAGAGACCATCAAAGGCTTCAACATGATCATGGACGGCGAATGCGACAGGTATCCTGAAGCGGCATTCAACCTGAAAGGAAACATTGAAGACGTGATCAAGGCCGGCGAGAAAATGCTCGCAGAAGCATAATTTTTGAATCGATTAAAACCTAAACATGAATCTGATTGTTTTAACTCCTGAGCAAGAACTTTTCAACGGTGAGGTAAGCTCGGTTAAAGTGCCAGGCACCAAAGGGCAGTTTGAGATTCTGAAAGGCCATGCTCCTATTGTTTCTTCATTGGCTGCGGGCGTAGTGCGCATCGTAGATGACAAGGGACAAAAAACGGAAATTGCTGTAGAGAAAGGTTTTGTAGAAGTATTGAGAAACGAAGTGTCGGTGCTGGTACAGTTGCCGAATAAAGATAAGCAGTAATGCAAAAATAAGCAGCAATGCTTTATGGATTAAAGTGAAGGGGGCCTCGGCAAATGCCGGGGCCTTGCTTTTTGTGGGAAACATTGTATTGTCTGCCTTAAATATATGTCTATACCCGAAAGCCGTAAAAATAAAAAGGGCCGAAAATCGCCAGGATAAATCCTTGCGCTACGGGCCCTTTTATAATTTTAATCAAATATGCTACGCTGTCATTTTTTCGCGCATGGCGAAAGCGTCGCCGTACATGCTGCGCATTTGCTCTTTTAATTCTTTTCTGGCAAAAAATATCCTGCTCTTTACGGTACCCAATGGGAGGTTGAGTTCGTCGGCAATTTCCTGGTATTTGAAACCATCGTAGTGCATTTCAAATGGAATGCGGATGGAATCTTCCAACTGGTTGATGATGCCGTACAACTCTTCCAGGAAAAGGTTTCTGGAACCTTCGTTCTCCAAAGAAACGTTACCGGAATTGAGGTAATACATGTTGTCTGTCGTATCTACAATGGTGGCAGACTTTACCTTTTTTCTGTAGTTGTTGATGAAGATGTTCTTCATGATCGTGAACAACCACGCTTTAAAATTTGTGCCCGGTGTAAACTTGTCTTTGTTGGTGAGGGCACGAAATGCCGTCTCCTGATAAAGATCTTTGGCTTCTTCCTGGCTTTTGGTAAGGTTATATGCAAATGAATGTAAAGAAGAGTTCAGCTGATGTAATTGACCATAAAATTCTATCGTGGACATGATATTAATTATTTGATGCTACAAAGTTACTAAAGTGTTTAATAAAATTCAAGTAATGATTAAACAAAATATTGAAAATTATTTCTAAAAATACTTACTATCTTGATAATAAGGAACTTAGTATATGGATTTAATATAAATTTAACACAGTATCCAAAAATTAATGAACGAAATTGGGCAAATTAACCCCATTATTGTGGATGCTGACCCTAAAAGACCTGCATTTCTGCACATAATTTCACATTCATAACGTGCTCCGCGCCCTGTTGATTATTTTTGTACCATGGCTTTAAAGCGGTATTACAAACAAGCGGGTATAGAAGCGGGCTGCGATGAGGCCGGCCGTGGCTGTCTGGCCGGTCCGGTGTTTGCCGCTGCGGTCATCCTGCTGCCCCGGTTCAGACATCCCCTGCTCAATGATTCCAAAAAGGTGGGGGAAGAGGAGCGCTATTTGTTGCGGGAGGTCATTGAAAGGGAAGCCATCAGTTTTGGGGTGGCACAACTCGAACCGGATGACATTGACCGCTATAATATACTCAGGGCGTCGATCATGGCCATGCACCGCGCCCTCGATAAATTAAATACCGTGCCCACCAGGCTGCTCATCGATGGCAACCGGTTTTATCCCTATAAAGACGTAGACCATCATTGCATCATCAAGGGTGATGGCATCTATGCCTCCATCGCCGCGGCCTCCATCCTGGCCAAAACTTATCGCGATGACCACATGTTATTACTGGATAAACTTTATCCCCAATATCAGCTCGCCCGGCACAAAGGATATCCGACCGAAGCCCACCGGCAAGCCATCAGGGAATACGGACCCTGTGACATCCACCGCAAATCATTCAGACTGCTGCCGAAAGTGGAGCAGGACTCTTTATTTTGAACCAATAAACAGATGAACGTAAAATCTTTTGTATTCAACGATTTCCAGGAAAACACCTACGTGGTGTATGACGATAAAAGCCTCGAATGCCTCATCATCGATCCAGGGTGCAATGGCACCGCAGAAACGCGCATGCTCACTGCCTTTATCGATGAACACCACCTCAAACCGGTAAGGCTCATCAATACCCATTGTCACATCGACCACGTACTGGGCAATGCTTATGTGAGTCAGACGTATGGTTTATATCCAGAGGCACATCGCGGTGAAATCCCGGTTTTGGCCTCTTGTGAAAGGGTAGCAGAGATGTACGGTATTCCTTACATGCCTTCACCGCACATCGCTTCCTATTTAGACGAAGGCGATGTGCTCACCCTGGGGGAGGAAACATTGCACATCCTTTTTTGCCCGGGTCATTCTCCGGCCAGCATTTGCCTGTATAGCGCGAAGGATGCTTTTGTCATCGCCGGCGATGTGTTGTTTCACCGGAGCATAGGTCGCACCGATTTGCCGGGGGGCGATTACGATACCCTCATCGACAGCATCAAAACTAAACTGTTTCCCATGCCGGACCATACCGTGGTATATTCAGGGCACGGCATACCCACGCAAATTGGGGATGAAAAAAAGCACAACCCATTTCTCAATGATTAATTAAAATACCATGGTATTACCTTCTTTTCCACATCGCGTTTTGGGCCTGAATTTCCGGACAGGCTTTATGCTGTTTTTTCTGACCGTCTCTGTGGCCCTGTCTGCACAGCTTACCCTGCGCGTGGTATCGGTACCTTCCATGCCTTCCATGCCTGAAAACATCTATGTGGCCGGAAATTTTAACGGCTGGAATCCGGGTGCGGCTGCCTATAAATTGAAGAAGGAAAGCAACGGCTACTATACCATTACCTTTACGCCAAACCTGTCCCAACTGGAATTCAAATTTACCATGGGTTCCTGGGCGACCGGCGAGGGCACAGCCCAGGGTGGTTACATAGCCAACAGAAAGCTGACCTATACGGGCGGTCCGAAAACCGTAGACATCGTCATTGCCGGATGGGAGGGTCAGGCCAATACACCGGGCACTGCATCAAAAAATGTATCCCTGCTCACCGACAGTTTTAAAATCGAGACCCTCAACCGGTATCGCACAATCTGGCTTTATCTGCCTCCGGATTACCAGACCCAAAATGCGAAAAGGTATCCGGTGATCTACATGCAGGATGGTCAAAATCTGTTTGACCGCAACCTGAGTTTTTCCGGAGAATGGCGGGTGGATGAAAGCCTGGACAGTTTGTTTTTATTGGGAGACCGGGGCTGCATCATTGTAGGCATCAATCATGGAGGAAGCAAACGCATCGATGAATATTCACCCTGGGTAAATGCCCAGTATGGGGGAGGAGAAGGGGATGAATATGTCGACTTTATGGTCAATGAACTCAAGCCCTACATCGACCAGCACTACCGCACCCTGGCAGGTCCTGAATTTACGGGCATTATGGGCAGTTCCATGGGTGGACTCATCAGCTTTTATGCAGCGATCAAATATCCAAACACCTTTGGCAGGTGTGCGCCACTGTCCACCTCGTATTGGTTTTCACCTTCGGTGTTCACTTTCGTAACGGGTTTGGATTTTACCAATTTCACACAAAAAATGTACATGGCTGCAGGTGGCCAGGAAGGTGGTAATCAGGTAGGCGATATGGAACGAATGGCCGCTTTGCTGCTTGCCCAAAATTACGACGAGTCCAGGCTGAAATGGCAGACTGACCAGTCGGCAAAACACAACGAGGTCTATTGGGCAAAAATATTTCCGCAGGTTTACCAATGGCTATTCAGCGACACCGGGGTTTATACCAATGACAGCGATGAATTACGGCTTTCTCAATTTGCGATCGAGGGCAACGAGCTGGTTTATCGCGGCCTGGATTGCAGTCCTTGTGAAGTGGTGATATCGGATACCACCGGAAAAATGGTGGTCAATCAGCCGCTGCAAACTTCCTGGAGTTATGACCTCAGCGCTTTACAAAATTTGGTGTTTGTGGTCCAGGTTTACCAAAATAACAAGTTGCAATTTTCAGAAAAAATGATGCACAGATAGGGGGCTCACACAGATCCCTTCTTCAGTACATTTCATTGTTTATTATTTGAGGATGGCTGCGCTGGAGGTATAATTGAGGGCAGCGCGCATAAAGGCGTCGTCTCTTCCTTCTTCCCGTGCCTGAGCGACGGCATCGCCATTGTTTTTGAGGTAGAGAAAATTTTCAGCCAGCATTTTTTCGGCTTTGCGCATCATGGCAGATGAGACCTTGATCTCGTGTTTCCTGGCTTTCATGTAGCGGAAAAAGTCATCTGCCAGCGCGTGATAATCCGGAACCTGGTTGAGCGACAACTTGCCCCTGAGCATTGAGGTACAAAGAAACTGGATTACATTATTTTGCAGGTGCAGGTAGTCGGCGCTGAAGAGCAGGCTGTCACCGGGAATGAATACTTCGGGATCAATGCCACCCCCTGCAAACACAGGCCGGCTGAGCCGCAAGGTTTTAAATTGTTTTTGTTTGCCGGTAGGGTCATTTTTTCTGGGCTCGAAAACGGACCGGTGTACCACCTCATCTTCATAAATTTCAACCGGTGTAATTTCTTTCTGAATGGACCTGCCAGCCGGGGTATAATATCTGGCTGTGGTTAGCCGAAGGGCACCTCCATTGGATAAGGCAAACTGCTCCTGAACCAAACCCTTGCCGTAGGTGCGCCTGCCTACGATGATGCCCCGGTCATGGTCCTGAATGGCGCCGGCAATTACTTCAGAGCCGGAGGCCGAGTATTCATCCACCAACACCGCAATTCTTCCCACGTCAAAAAAAGTTTTACCATTGGTAAGATAGTCTTGTCGCTGATGGTTGCGTCCTTCGGTGTACACGATCAACCGGTCTTTATCTTCGATCAACTGATTGACTATTTTTGTAGCCTGGGGCAGGTAGCCACCCGGATTGCCCCTCAGGTCGAGGATGAGGTGTTTCATGCCCTGTTTTTCGATCAGTTTTTCCAGGTTTTGCATAAACTCGGCGTAGGTATTGCTGCTGAATTGCCGGATCTGGATGTAGCCTGTCGTATCGTCTACCATGTAAGCGACATCCGCGGAATGGATGACGATCTGGTCCAGGGTTACGGTTTTAAACAGGGTTTGCGGCTGCCCCTTTCTTTTGATTTCCAGCTTTACACTTTTGGCCTGGGTTTTCAGTTTGCCACGGATTTTTTCAAACGGCATCTGCACCCCTGCCACGAGCGAATCGTCAATGGCAATGATTTGATCGAGCTGTTTGAGGCCTGCGCGGTCGGCGGGAGAATCTTTCACCACCTTGATCACCAAAACCGTATCCTCGATGTAAAAACTTTCGATACCGATGCCTTTGAAACTGCCTTCCATGTTTTCCGATACATCGGTCAATTGGTCTGGAGACAGATACAAAGAGTGGGGATCCAGTTTTTGGATGATGCCATTGATGGCGGCTTCCACCAGACTGTCTGAGGCCAGGGGATCCACATACCTGGCTTCGATGAAGCGGATGATTTCTTCCACCCGGCCAAGAGACACGTCACCCTGGGCGTCAACCGAAGTGATGAGCCGTTCCGACTTATCATTCATTTTATAGCCGATAAGGATGCCTATTGTCATCATGACAGATAGCAGGAATGGCTGCCAGATCTCATATCTGGTCAGCAGCTTTCCTTCTTCATTGTTATTTTCTGATTTTGTCACTGCTTATGGTATGCATATTTCTTGCCAAAAATTAGGTCTGGTGCCTTTATTTTGGAACCCAAGATGCCATTGACTGAAAACCAAAGTTTTAGCTCCTGGATTTTATTAAAATGCCGCTTACATATCATCTGAATTTCTCCAGCCATACCCCACTTTATTCCCCCATGCGAATCCAGGGCAAAAGTGTCTCGCAATCGGCATACAGCGGATCTACGTTAATGTAGGCCTTTTTCATTTTCTCTTCGATCCAGCCATTAAAATACTGCGCCTTTTTACTCTCTTTGGCGTAATAGGCTATTTTGTCATAATCCTGTTTCAGGTTGGCCTGATGCGGTTTGGATTTGGACTGGAGTTTTAAAAGCCGGTACATCTTTTCACCCTTGAGGTCTTTCACTTCCAACACACTGCTGAGGTCACCCACATTGAGTTTGTCGATGGCAAAATAAGTATCCGGATCGAGATCCTTGGTTTCAAAATAATTGGTACCCGTATTGGGGTTTTTCATCTTGCCGTTGTTGGAATAACTGGGTGCAGTTTTAAGCGAGAATTTTTTGACGGCTGCCTCAAAAGTCATACTGTCTGATGCGATGAGGGTGCGGATGGAATCCAGTTTATTTTTGGCAAAATTTCTGTCCGCTGCGGTGATCTCCGGAGAGATCAGGATGTGTTTGGCATGGATGGTATTGCCTTTTCTTTCGAGCAATTTTATGAGGTGGTAGCCAAATTCTGTTTCGACGATGTCGGACATTTCATCTTTTTGCAGGGTAAAAGCAGCGGCCTCAAATTCCGGTACAAAAATGCCCCTTTTTGCGTAGCCCAGGTCACCCCCTTTTTTGGCGGATTCCTTATCCACGGAATACCTGGAAGCCAATTCAGAAAAATCCTCCCCTTTTTCAATCCTTTCCTTTAATCCGGTAATGATGTCCAGGGCCTTGCGTTTTTCTTCGTCATTTACTTCCGGTACTACAATGATTTCACCGAGTTCAACTTCTGAACTCAGGTAAGGCAAACTGTCTCTGGGAATGCCGTTGTAAAATTCCAACACTTCTGCCGGAGTGATGCTCACATTATCTATGAGTTGGGTCTGCATTTTTTCGGCCAGTAGTTTCTGACGCTGGTCTTCCCGAAACCTTTCCTTCATTTCGTTTACTGTGGCACCGTAATACTCCCTGAAAAAAGCTTCGTCGCCATTCATCTGACGCAGGATGGATTCGAAACGAAAACTCAATTGCGATTCTACTTCTTCTTCTGTAACCTCTACGCTGTCCAGTTTGGCCTGATACACGATCAATTTTTGGGCGATCAGGTTTTTAAGGATCTCACATTTGGCATCTGGCGTCACCGTAGCCTTTGACGTGACCATATACGCGTATTCATCCTCTACTTCGGACAAGAGGATGTTTTCACCGCCTACCCTGGCTATGACTTTGTCAATAAGGTAAGACTGGGCATTTACGGACATTGTAAGAAAGAGCAGCGCAGGAATCAGGAACAGTTTATATTTTATCATGGTGTATATATCGATTAAAGATAGCAACGATAAGATTGTCAATTCGTTGCCAAAATGGGTTCACAATATGATTTAATTGACATAAAGTTTGACTTTTGATCCACCAAATTCTTTGTCAAAGAGTTGTTGTTTTTTTTGTTTTAAGAGCCTGATCTTTCTTTCGTTCAGGATTACTTTTTCTATTTTGGCCTCAATGTATTCAAAAGGAGGCCGCTCATTACTTTTGGTAAAATTGATGATTTTGATAAAATATTCATGCCCCTTTTCCTTTTTTCTCATGTCCTTATTTTCACCATACCAACTTGCGGGGATAAAATTCTTCGGAAGAAAACTCTCCAGCTGACTTATGGTTTTCCAGCCCAAATTATCCAGGTCTGAGTATTCAGCGTGTTCGTTGCAAAAATCGGAAATGTCTTCTTTATCGCCCTTCTTCCACGCTTTGTGAAAATTTTCAAGTCCCTTAACGTTTGAAGGTATTTTAGCCAGCATATATTTGCCTATGGACTCTGACAAAACAAATTCGTCTGCATTGGCATTGAAATATTCTTTTTTCTGTTCCACAGTCACCAGGGTATCCAGAAATTCAGTGGCCAGCCTGGATTCGTAGTTATACAGCAGCAGGGAGGACCGGTAGTCGTCGATCATTTTGTTGAGGTTAATGTCCTTAGGCAGGTTCTTTTCTGCTTCCAGGATCATAAGTTGATCTTTCACCCAATTGTTGACCAGTCCTTTCAGGATACGCATACTATCCTCGGCAGAGGTGCCGGCATGGATGATGCTGGTTATGTCTGCGGCATAGAGTTTTTTATTGCCCACTTCTGCCAATATGTTTCCTTTATTGAGATCGTCCTCCTTATCCCAGGGCAATTGGCATGAAGAAAAGTTAATTACAAAAAATAATATGGCAAGCAGCTTTGACAAAAAGTTATTATTTTTTAATCAGGCTTTTTACAACGGCTTCATTGGTCTCCACTTTGTAAGCCAATGACAGTTCTATTAGCCATTCTTTTTCTAAATAATCCTGATAGTCAGCCACCACATACCCCCGCGCTTCTTTTAAGGTCTTATTTCGAACCGGGAAGATCTTTGTGATTTTTGAAAATTTATACCCCTGATCTCCCTCTGACTTGTTTATCGGGGTTTGAGTTCCCAATTCCCATGTCATGCCGGCAAACCGGGCATTTTGTTTCTCCAGGGTTTCTTCGATATAACTCACCATCTGGGATTTTTTGTTGAACTTTTTCATCACTTCTTCCGGCCCCTTTTTCATAGCGAACTTGGCCACTTTTTCAGCCTCTTTCATGTCGGTGGTCATGATGGTATATACCAACAGATTGCCTTTTTCTTCTGTTTTATACTTATCCTGATTTTTCATATGGAAGCTGGCCAGACCCACGGAATCCTGGTTGGCTTTGTCCCAAACGGCATGTTTGGTGGCTTCAAACAACAGAATACCTTCTTCGTATTCTCTCATTAAGGCTTTAAAATCCGGATATTTGATTTCGAGCATTTTTTGCTCATAGTCGATGGCTTTTTCCTCGCTGAATTCTTTTAGCAGGGCAGTAGCAACTTCATGCACCGCGGTGGAGTTTTTATCGTATTTAAGTCTGGACTTGGTGTTCTTTTTACAGAAAGCCGCAAAATCTGCCACCGTGTAATGGGTATCACCTCCAAAACTCATTATTACCTCTTTATTTGACGCAGCTTGCTGGGGACTCCATTTAAAACTGAGAAATTCTTCATTCAGGGAAGACACAAACTTATTAAACACTTCATCGTGCTGCACATAGCCGGAAGATTTTTTAATGTCCTCCACCAGTCTCTTTCTGGCGAGTGCAAAGCGCTCGTCTTTTTTTATTTTGGCTTCATTCATTTTTTTGAACGTCGCGAAATCTTCACCGAAGTTCACTTTTTTAATTCTTTTGAGGATGTGCCAACCCGACTTGGTTTCTATGGGTTTGCTGATGTCTCCATCATTTGCAAGACCAAAAGCGGATTCTTCGAAAACAGCTTCGTAGGTATTGATGCCAAACACAGGAAGGTAGCCCCCGTTTTTGGAGGTTTGTTTGTCTTCAGAATATAGCGCGGCCAATTCGGAGAAATCCTCCCCTTTTAGCAGTCTTTCATACGCTTCATTGATTTTGATTTTTGGTGTTTCACTTTTATCCATGTGTTTGATGAGGATATGCGCCACACTTATGGTGCCCCTTGCCTGTCTTTTTTCAACCACCTTGATGAGGTGGTAACCCAGCTTTGATTTCAGTGGGTTGGACACTACATTAAAGGGAAGGGTATAGATGGCATTTTCGATGTCATAAAAACCATCGGGCAACATCGCAGTAAAAAAGCCCAGGTCTCCGCCCTGGATCGCCGTGCCTTTGTCATCTGAATATTCTTTTGCTGCCGCTTCAAAACTTTTGCCGGCTGCAATTTCTTTTTTGATGACTTCGATTTTTGCCAAAGCCGCCTGCTTCAAAGAGTCTGTTGCTTTTTCATTGGCACTGATCAGGATGTGGCTGAAACGGATGTCTTCATTTTGTCGCTGCTGGAATTCTTTTAAGAGGTGATCCATAATTTCACGATCCGTCAAATAGGAATTGGCCAATTGCCGCTTGTATCCATTAAGTTCTTCATTTAGGGCTTGAATGGTGTCCAGGCGCAATTCCCTGGCGCGGGCTACCTTCAATTTAAAGCGCGCATACAGATCGAGATATTCCCGGATACTTTTTTCTGAATAATTGGCTTCTTTGCCGTTGTTTTTCTCATAGATGTAACGAAATTCACCCACACTGACCGGATTGCCATTGACACTCATCAGCACGGCATCGTCTGATTGTGCAAAACTGCGCAGAAATGCAAGGGTGAATATCAAAGCGAAAAGAAATTTGTTGTACATGGATTTTTCTTTTAGGAATGCAAAAATAACGTAATTTCACGATTGTTATTCTTAAATGACCATTTTTCATGGGAGTTCAAATCCCTCCAGACAGGCAGCTTTCGCCAAAGTTCACCCACTTTTCCATTTTTTTGCTACAGGATACCGTCAATTTTCCATTTTTCAGTAATTAATGTGGTTTAATTGGGTTTTCAGACATGTTTTGTGGGTATGAGCCGGAGACCTGGCACCGGTTTTCTTAAAATTTTCATCGGTTTGTCGGTCCTGCCGACACTAATATTTCCTATTTAGGTTTGTTTTGGCTTCATAAATTAATTAGTTTTGACCTAATTGTTGCCTGCTTAACCGTAGTTAAACAGGATAATGACCACAATGGAATAAAATCACAGGCAGGCAACCCCCTAAAGGATAGAAATATGTCAAAACAAAATGCGGTAGTATTCTCTGATCTTTGCAAGAGGGCACTGGCTTGTCTTTTCACTTTTTTAGTTACCTCAATGCCCGCTTTGCAGGGACAACAGGTAAATATTTCCCGGGACATAAATGTGAGGAATGATTTTTCCTATGATCTGTTTAATCTGGGAAATGACATTTATTTTTTCAGGGATAAAGGCTTTGAGTATTATTTTGATTTGTTTGACAAAAACCTGAATTACAGAAGATCGGTCAACATCAAATTTGACGAACGCAAACCTTATATAGAAAATGTACACACGATTGACAGTTTTGTCCAGATTTGTTATTCTTTTCGCGAGAACGAAAGTTTTTCCGCCCGGCTGATACGTTATGACCGTTCACTTTCCGCCGTCGATACCCTTGAAGTGCTTAACAGTGATTTTCCCCTGGAACTGGGGGAGTTGCGGTCTGTATTGTCAGAAGACCATTCAAAACTCGCCTTGTTTACCATAGACAAAGCGAAGATGCTTACCATAGTCATTGACACTAAAATTCCGGCGATAATTTCTGTGGTGGAAGCAGGAGTTCCGGAGTACAGGCTCTATGACCATTTTCAGGAAGCTGGCATCACCAACAGGGGAGAAGTATTTTTTCTATTTGAAAAAAACAATGAACCCTGGAATCAGGAAAAACATTTCATGAGACTTGTTACCATTGCGGTGGAGACCATTGTAGCCAATGACATATCGTGCATCAATACGATCAACAGCGGCGTAAAAATGAGCATCGACAATTTAAACCGGAAGCTTATTATTACAGGTCTCTACGGCACAAAAAGTGAAAATGAAACGGAAGGTTATTTTCTGTTTTCTAAATCACTGGATGGCTTGTATCAATCTGGTTTGCACGACCTTCAGACCTTTAACTACGATGACAACATTCTGGTGGATTTAAATGGCATTGAAAAGAAATCCCGCAAAAATTTCCTGTATGATTTTTACATTAAAAACGTCATACACCGTGCGGATGGCGGACTGGTGCTGGTCACAGAACTTCAGCGCGAATTCACAAGACGCAATGTGGGCATATCCAATTTTGACAGAAGCATGGCAAGCAGGGGTTATGTAGATTATTACAGCGAAGATCTCATCCTGTTTTCCCTGCAACCGGATGGCAATTTATTCTGGAGGCAAATCCTGTTTAAAAAACAATTTAGCCAGGACGACGAAGGCATCTATTCTTCTTTTTTCATTATGAAAGTGCCCTCTCAAATGCACATCATTTTTAATGACGAAATCAAAAACAACAACACCGTAAGTGAGTACATCGTAGATCCATTGGGTAATTTCAAACGAAATTCGCTGTTGAGTACGGAATATAAAAACCTGAAATTGCGGTTTCAGGATGCGGTTCAGACGGGCTCCACTGAATTTATTGTACCCAGCGAAAAAAACGGCCGCATCAACCTGGTAAAAGTTATTTTCTAGGAAAGTTGCGGTAAAATTACCGCGATAATGTCGCATATAGAAATAATATTAAAATATTATTTCTATTATATGTAAAAATACGATTTATCGTATTTCAACCAACGAACCGCACAACATTTTCCTCCCCCGGATTTTTTTCACAAATACCCGCTTTTCAGGCAAAATTTTAAAAACCCTACTCTATGACAATCGTCAATAAAGAATTACCTTTGCCTCACTTTTTAAAAATGGCAGATAAGTCTGGCAAAGCCAATACTATGGATGTTGCCTCTCAAAATGCTCTAATTATTGATTTTCATAACATTTAATTGAAATGGCTTTAATAGGAAAAATCAGAAAAAACTTTTGGTTGGTATTGATCTTACTGGCAATGGCGCTGGCATCTTTCATCCTAATGGATGTGATGGGCTCCCGGAAAGGCGGAGGCAGGGGAATGTTCAACCAAACTTTAGTAGGAAAGGTAGCAGGTCAAAAGATCGATTATATGGATTTCGAAAAGACAGAGCGAGCCCTTTACAGCGGCAGCAATGATGTCTATGGACGAAGGACCATGCTGTGGAACTACCTGGTTGAAAAGGCCCTGGTAGAAAAGCAGGTGTCAGCTTTGGGTCTCGGCGTCAGCAGAGACGAACTCATGGAACTGCAGTTTGGCAACAACCTGAGTTCTGTCATCCAGAATAATTTCAGGGATCCGAATACCGGCCAGGTGAACAGACAGCAACTGCTTCAATTCAAACAGGCCATGGAAACAGGCCAGGAATTGTCGGTAGATTTCAGAAATTTCTGGGCAGAGCAGGAAAAGCAGATCGTCAAAACGGCGCTTCAGGATAAAATCAACAATATGGTCATGAAAGCCATGATTGTTCCCAAGTGGCAGACAGAGGTGGTCAATCAGCTCAACAATGACAAGTTGACCATGGAGTTTGTGCGCGTGGGTTTCGACAAAGTGCCGGATACAGAAATAAAACTTACCGATGAGGACTATAAAAACTTTATGGCCAAAACACCGGGAAAATATACCATTGCGGAAGAAACCAGAACTGTAGATTATGCCACCTTCAATGTGGCTCCGACTACAGCCGATTCTGTGGCCATCCACACTGGTCTTGAAGCCCTGAAAGCGGAGTTCAATGCCACAAACAACGATTCATTGTTTGCAGCGACCAATGGGGGTGGTTTATCGCCCGCGTATTCTAAAATTACCGACATCACCGGATCGCTGAAAGACTCATTGCCATCCATGGCTGTCGGAAGTGTAGTTGGTCCATTTGCCGAAGGCGCAAATTACCTTCTGGCAAAACTGGTTGACAAAAGGGTATTACCCGATTCGGTAAAAGCAAGACATATTCTTAAAAAGGCGAGTGACCCGGTTCAGTTGGCCAGTGCCAATAAATCCATTGACTCGCTAAAGAACCTCATCGCTTCCGGCGCCATGAAGTTTGACTCCGTAGCGATCAGAAATAGCGATGATACCGGATCAGCCATCAAGGGCGGAGACCTGGGTACTTTTGCACAAGGCACCATGGTTAAACCATTTAATGACGTTTGTTTTATTACCGGAACTACCGGCAAGTTGTATACCGTCACGACTCAGTTTGGAGTACACCTCATTGAGATTCAAAGTCAAAAATATATTGACAAGACACCAAAATATCAACTGGCCATTATACCTGCAGCCATTGTGCCCACGCAGGAAACACAGGATGTGATGTACGATAAAGTTACAGCCATCTTGTCTAAAATAAAGACAACCGAAGATTTCAAGAAAGCGGCAGAAGCAAATCCTGAGATTTTATTACAGACAAGCAAGTCATTGAAGGCAAATGACTACAGCATTCCTGGATTTCCAGAGGGCGAAACATCGCGATCCATCATCAAGTGGGCATTCGAAAATGACAAGGGCGATGTATCTCCGGTCATGTACAGTTACCAGGATGACGTGAATTTTTACACCAAAAGTTTTGTCATTGCCGGTGTGCATTCGGTCAATGAAGCGGGCATGATGTCTGTAGAAGATGCAAAGGCCTCACTTGAACTTCAGGTTAAAAATGAAAAGAAAGCTGAAATCCTTATGGGTAAAATCAAAGCGGTTTCGGATCTGGCCAGCCTTGCCGGACAGTATGGCACCAACGTGGATACAGCTGCCAATGTAAGTTTTTCTGCAGCTTTTATCGAGGCCATTCAGACTTCTGAACCGGTAGTTGTAGCCAAAGCATTCGGCCTGGAGCAAGGTAAGATTTCTGCACCCATCAAAGGAAATACCGGGGTATTTGTGTTGAAAGTCACCGAAAAAATGCCGGCAGTAGCAGAGAACAGCAATCTGGAAATGATTAAATCATCCATTGTAAACTCCAACAAGAGTGGAGCTGGCTACAGATTGTGGGAAGCCCTTAAGAAGAAATTTACACCTGAAGACCACAGGGCCAAATTCTTCTAACAGATTTATATTTATAAAGACAATTATATTAAAGGCTGCAGTTTCTGCGGCCTTTTTTTTGTGTATTTTGATCCAACTATTTTCATTTCAATGTGCAGTGTATCTTTGAAATAAAAAACCATGAAAAGGGTAACGGGAATCGGAGGAATCTTCTTTAAGTGCAATAATGTAGAACAAACCAAATCCTGGTATAAGGATCATTTGGGCATTGAAGCAGATCGTTTTGGTGGGTGTTTTCAATGGAGGAGCAAGGAGGGTGATAAAGGCCATACCGCCTGGAGTCCTTTTGTGAGGGATACCTCGTACTTTCAACCATCGAATCAGGACTTTATGGTGAATTACCGGGTCGATGATCTTGAAGCCCTGCTTATGGATCTGGCATCAAAGGGGGTGCTTCCGGTCGGTGAAATGGTAGTACAGGAATGCGGTAAGTTTGCCTGGATCCTGGACCCAGACGGTCAAAAAATTGAGTTATGGCAACCCCCATCCAATTTTGAAGATTATTGTGGAGTAATACAAGATAGTGAGTGAGGTTATTGCATTATGGTTCTCAGTACCTCAAGAGATTTGATGGGCCTGAAGCCTTCCAGATGCTGCAAATAATATTGAAGTAAATAATCTATAAGTATTTGTTTATCTGCTTTCGAACTTTCCGGTTCCTGTCCTTCATGCGCACGAAGGTAGAGATATAACAACTTGCTGGAGTTCATATCCATTTGGTATTGCTTTCTGTCCGGAGCATTTTCGAACTTCCCATTATTCAAATTAAAAAATGGGGTGTCTTCACTGTAATTATTCATGGGCTTAAAGCCAAGGTGTCCAGCGAGGTCCAGTAGATATTGGAGGTAAAAATGGGAGAGTTTATGGCTTTCAAGTCCATCTAAGATTCGAAATTTTTGGGTAATAAAATCATAAAGTGATTCATTGCATTCCCTTTCCCTGATGCTGTTACGCGTACATTCAATTAAAAAAAGTCCCACGGAAGATTTGATGACATCCAGCATAAGCGAGACGTATTTGAAGGCATACTCGTATTCTTTAATTCTGCAAATGGAGTCCCCTTCCTTGTCGTAAAAACTAAGAGACAATTGATTCATCACCTGAAATACAGAAGTTCCGGATTTGTTTTTGGATGACCTCACCCCATTTACCATAAAGGTCCTGAGACCACTTGCCCTGGTGTACATATCCAAAATGATGCTGGTCTCTGAATATTTTACAGTCCTGAATACAATTCCTTCGGTCTCTGTGATTTGCACGGGTAAATGTTTTAAAACTCCCAACCATCTTCGATACGAGGCACCTTGATTCGTTTTTTTGTTTTTATGCGGTCCAATTGCCTGTGAAAGATCAACCTGGCAATGCTCTCGTGTGGAGGAATGAGGTTTTTCAGGCGGAGCATTTCATTGATTTTTTTCATGCTGATGTCGAGGCGATACAGATAACTCAACAGCAGATCCTTATCGGTTTCCAAAAGTTCATTTACCCGACGGGCAATCAAAGCGATCATTTCTTCAGAGGTAAGATCTTCCGTGCTTTCGAGACCGAGATTATCGCGAATGACAAGCATGGTTTCCCGGTCTTCATGGATGTCTTCTTTGTCATTCATGCCCAAAATTTTCTAACCGGGTTTGTAACTCCATAATTTCATTAAAATAGTGTCTGTCGTTGGATAGTCTGGGCACCTTGTACTGGCCTCCGATCTTATTTTTCTTTTTCAGCCACAAATGGAAAATGCCGGAGGGAGCTGCGATTATTTTCAGGTTTTGCAGGGCCAGGTTTTTGAATCGTTTGGCGTCATAGTCTGAATTGATTTCCCGTAGGTTTTTATCCAGTATTTCTTCAAATTCCGAAAGGTTTACAGGGGCCTGTACAAATTCTATCAGCCATTCATGGTAGCCTTGTTTTTTACCATCCAGGTATCTGGGCGCGACTGTATATTCTTTTACCTGAAGTCCAAACTGCTCGAGTGTCAGTGCAAGGGCTCTGTCGGTATTGCCGATCATCACCTCTTCCCCAAAAGCATTGATGTATTGTTCAATTCTGCCTGTCACTTTAATTCTGAACGGTTTCAGGGAAGTAAAAGTGACGGTGTCCCCAAGCAGGTATCTCCAAAGTCCGCTGTTATTGGTGATCACCATAGCATAATTGATGTCGGTGCCCACTTCGTCCAGTGTCAGTGTCTTGAGGTGGGAATCAGGATCTTTCAACGCAGCCGGCTCAATAAATTCATAGTAGATGCCATTGTCTGTAAGCAGTCGCATACCCCCTCCGGTGGGGGTGTCCTGCACCGCAAAATATCCTTCGGATGCATTATAGGCTTCAATATAGTAAAAGTCATCCCTGGGAAGGAATTTCCTAAATGTCTCTTTATAGGGTTCAAAATTCACACCCCCGTGCAGGTAATATTTAAGTTCAGGCCAGACCTCAAGGATGTTTTGTTTACCGGTAATTTCCAGGATTCTGTTGAAAAGTACGATATTCCAGGTAGGTACACCGCCAAACATCACAACTTTTTCCTGTATGCATTGTTGGCAAATCTTTTCTATTTTTTGGATCCAGTTGTCGAGCAGGGCTGTTTCTATATCAGGAGTATAAATTAGCCTGCCAACCATCGGAATGGTCTTAATCATGATGGCAGAAACGTCCCCTACCAGAATGTCCGGATTTTGGGGAAAAGCATGAAGACTGCCCCCCATGATCAGGTTTTTATAAAGAAAGACCGTAGCTTCTTTATCCAAGTTATAAATGAAAGCCGCGGTATCCCAACATGACCTGATCAAATTTGACCTGAGATAGGCATTGGATATGGGTATGAATTTACTGCGATGGTTGGTTGTACCGCTTGACTTGGCGAAATATTTAATTTGGCCTGGCCAGAGCACATTTGGTTTGCCTTCCATCATGCTGTTTATATCTGCGGCAATATCCTCATATCGCACCAAAGGAAGGATTTCTCTAAACTCTTTTGCCGTTTTAATGGCATCTAATCCATACTTTTTGCCGTATGTGGTATGTGAGGCTTCAGAAAGGAGTTGGCGTAAAAAGAGCTGTTGACTTTCGGGCACATTTAAGGCTGCCTTTTCCAGGTTATGGTGCCGGAAGGAGAGGTAAGTGGCAATCAATCTGTTGAATAACCTGCCTTGCATTAGCCGCTTTGTTTAACACAAATAAACGGTTTTAATGGCAGATAAAATAATATTACCAGGATTTTAAAATCTTACACCGGCAGTGAGGGACAGGAAGTTAAGCTTAGATTCTTTTTTCGTATTGTAGAGATTGAAAAAGCCATATTCGTATTCCAGGTCAAAATCAAAGATACCCCGGGTGATGCCGATACAGGTGCTGAGTCCTGCGATTCCATCATTTAATTTGGTATATCCATTGGCAACCAATGTCGGATCATTTAGCAAATTGACATCGAAGTCATTGACAAACATGACAGATCCCTGAAGTTTGGATCTCAATACCGTTTTTTTATTGAACCGTTTCACATCAAAGCCCAGTCCGATTTTTCCTTTGATGTAAGTGAGGTCATCGCCGCCAATAAAATTGAGTTTTTCAGATGAAATAAGGTCAAAGGCACCATATTCACCGGTAAGGATAAAATACATAAAATCGGAATTGAGGCGGGCGTGTGCACCAATAACATAACCATAATGGCCCTGGCCACCCGGTGTTATAAATTTATCGCCTGAAAATGCGGCAGATGGTCCCAGGTAAATGCTCATACCTGCCTGGCCATATAAACCTACGGTTGCCAGGAAAAAAAATACAGGCAGGCAAAATCTACACCTCATTTTTCGCTTGATTTTTATTTAATGTTCTAAAGGAGTGCCAAAGTTATGACCTGTGCGCTGATATAGGAAACTTTAAGGCCTTTTTATGGGATTTAAAAGGAATTTAGATGGGAATAGACCAAAAAGAGTATGAATGACAGGCGATTATAACCTCAACACCGCTTGAGGATTGGGATAATTTATTAGATAACAGAGATATATGACATTTACTGAAGGATTGCAGCCACAGTTTTGCCCCTTGTCACATATTGCCTATTTTCGCAAATTATATTAATCTATGGTCACTTACGAAAGACAGGTATTGGAAAATGGGCTCACCGTGGTGGTTCATGAAGATGTTTCAACCCCATTGGTTGCGGTCAATGTACTGTACAGGGTGGGTTCCAAAAACGAAAAACCTGACATGACAGGCATTACGCATTTGTTTGAACATCTTATGTTTAGCGGCACAATACATGTGCCGGACTTTGATGAACCCATACAGCTGGCCGGGGGAGAGAACAATGCCTTTACCAATGCAGACATCACCAACTTTTATGACGTTCTGCCTGCAGAAAACATAGAAATTGGCCTTTGGCTGGAAGCGAACCGCATGGAAAAGCTAAAAATCACTTCCAAGGCACTAAAAACCCAGAAAAAAGTGGTGATTGAGGAATTTAAAGAAACCTGCCTCAATGAGCCTTATGGTGACGTATGGCATCACCTTTCAGATATGGCCTATCTGAGGCATCCTTATAAATGGCCAACCATCGGAGCTGATATTTCCCACATTGAGCGGATTGAACTGGCTGACACCCTGGAATTTTACCAGGAAAACTACGGCCCCCACAATGCGATATTGGTGTTGTGTGGTAAAATCGGCTATGAAGAAGGATTCAATCTGGCCAGAAAGTGGTTTGGCCACATAAAAGGCCAGTCGCGGGTTTCACTTCAAATGGGAGAGGAAGAAAAATTATCCAAAGTGGTAAAAAAGACCGTTTTTGGTCCCGTTCCCTCAAATGCCATCTATTTTGCCTTTAAGATGAAAGACCGGTTGCACCGCGATTTTTATATTACTGACCTCATTTCTGACATCCTTTCCAGTGGGCGGTCTTCCAGGTTTTATCAGCGACTGATCAAAGACGCCCAATTGTTTAGTTACCTGGATGCCTATATTTCCGGCACCACAGACCCTGGCTTGTTCATCGTCGATGGCAGACTCATGGACGGGGTGACCGCGGAGCAGGCCAAGGTGGCCATTTGGAAAGAATTGATGGATATGGTCGATACACCCCTTGCGGGCAGAGAACTTCAAAAAATCAAAAATAAAGCAGAAAGTAACCTGGTTTTTTCTGAGTCCAGCATCCTCAATAAGTCCATGAGCCTTGCCTATTTTGAATACCTGGAAAACATCGACCTTATAAACTCTGAAGTTTCTATATATCAGTCCATTACATCAGAGGACATCCTCAGGGTTGCCAAAGAATTGTTCGACAGAAATGCCTACGTCGAACTCGACTATCTGCCCAGGGAAAGCCCGGTTGTCATGCCGGCGGAGCAAGCTTATTAATTATTTGGGCACATTTCATCAAATTACGGATACATTAAATATTTTTGTGTCTCAATAACAAGCGTATATATTATGGAGAATACTTCATTCCGCGTGGGCGGCAACGCCCAATTGAAGGGTGACCTACATCCACAGGGAGCTAAAAACGAAGCTTTACAGATTCTGAGTGCCGTGCTTTTGACAGACGAGGATGTCGTCATACACAATGTGCCGGACATCGTGGATGTCAATAAACTCATTGAATTGTTGTCTGGTCTTGGCGTAAAGGTTAAAAAGACCGGCACGGGCAGTTTTACTTTTAATGCCGCAAATATAGATCTGGATCACTTTGCCTCCGAAGATTACCAGCAGAATGCTAAAAAAATCCGGGGTTCGGTGATGTTGCTTGGTCCACTGCTTGCCAGGTTTGGTAAAGCTTTTTTGCCAAAACCGGGTGGCGATAAAATTGGCAGGAGAAGACTGGATACCCATTTTCATGGATTTATGGAACTTGGCGCCGAATTTATTTACGATGAAGCGGCAGACAAATATTTTCTGGAGGCTAAAAAACTGCATGGAAAATACATCCTGATGGATGAGATATCTGTAACGGGTACGGCCAACATCCTGATGGGGGCCGTTTTGGCTGAGGGAATTACCACCATCTATAATGCAGCTTGTGAACCGTACTTGCAGCAATTGTGCAAGATGCTCCTTGGCATGGGCGCCAACATCAAAGGGGTGGGTTCTAACCTGCTCACCATCGAGGGGGTTGAGAAACTGGGCGGCACTACCCACACCATCCTTCCGGACATGATTGAAATTGGCAGTTTCATAGGCCTGGCAGCCATGACCCAATCTGAGATTACCATCAAAAATGCATCTATACCCAACCTGGGCAATATTCCCTCTGTTTTTCAAAAACTTGGCATCCAAATGGAGTTCCGTGGCGACGATATTTATATTCCGGCCCAGGACCTTTACGAAATCCAGACTTTTATCGATGGTTCCATCCTTACCATATATGACGCTCCCTGGCCAGGTTTTACGCCGGATTTGATGAGCATTGTACTGGTCGTGGCCACACAGGCAAGGGGCAGCCTCCTCATACACCAGAAAATGTTTGAATCCAGGTTGTTTTTTGTGGATAAACTCATTGACATGGGTGCTCAGATCATTCTTTGTGACCCGCACAGGGCAACCGTCATCGGCTTGGAAAGAAAATTCAATTTGCGGGCCATAGAAATGAGTTCTCCGGACATAAGGGCGGGAGTTTCTCTGTTAATTGCTGCCTTGTCTGCCAATGGAACAAGCATCATCCATAACATCAATCAGATCGACCGGGGATACCACAATATCGATGGCAGGCTCAATGCCATTGGGGCTCAGATAGAGCGGATCTAATAACAGTAAGCCAAAAATAAAAGGCCTGAAGTGATACTCCAGGCCTTTTATTTTTATGCCATTAAAGGAAGGGAAGTCCTGCCCGATTAGAATCTTGGACAGTAAACACCCCTGTTTTCAGGACCGCAGATATCGTAGGTCAGTGAAAATTCAAAGGCGCCATTCGCTGACGAAGCCGCTGCCAAACCAGAAACGGTGAGGTCGTAGCTAAAGCCGATGCCAAAGTGCTCATAGTTGAATCTTGTGGAAAGGATTACAGCATCGGAATGCAGTTTTACTCCGTTTTTGTCAGTGGAAGGATCGTCATCCTGGATGCCGAGCCTGTACCATGCACCAATCTGCCAGGACTGATTTGATGTCCTGCTTGGGCCAAGGGCAAACCTGAAGCTTGCACCACCATTGAATTCCCTGTGAGGACCCTGCATCATAAATACGACGAAAGGAAGAAGTGAAATTTTTGGCTTCATTTCAAACTGACCACCTCCATGGAAGGTAATCCTGTTGTATAAGGAAACGGTATTATTGCTGTCTCCAAAGAAAGAAACATTGGGTTGATTCAAGTGGTGGAGGGCGGCACCCAGGTAATAGTTGGAATATTTGTCCATAACACTAAACCAAAGAAGTCCGGCGGAGATGTCTGGATAAATAAAATCATTGTCAGGAATGGTTTCGCCGGTTTTGGTAGGGTCAAAACCATTAGCATCTATCTGAGATGGCCACCTGAGGTCATTTTCTCTGATTTTGCGCTGCGTGATGCCCGCGTCGGCACCAATCACCAGGTAAGAAGCCTTCTGCCTGTAACCGGACATTTTTTTACTGTAGGAGAGACAGTCTGCCCTGGGTCGTTCCAAACCGGGACTCACCGGCTACATCAGACCAAAGGGTACCGCCAATGCCGAAATAGTCCTCCCGGCCAATGGGTGTTTTTTGATCATAGGACATGGAATAGGTGTTGTATGCATTGGCTTGCAATGCACCTGCCCACTGATTTCGATAATTGGCAATAAATCTGTTTTTACAGTTCATTACCCCTGTCATGGCAGGATTGAGGTTTAGAGGTGACATGTAGAATTGCGAAAAATGGATATCCTGCGCAAACACACTTAAAGTCACAGCAAATGCCACAAGCGTTAATACAACTTTTCTGGTATACTTCATCTTTATTAAAATATTAAAATTTCAGCTAAAAAAAGCTGTATTTTTATCTGAATGGAAGCATAAAAGTAATAAGTTTTTTCAAATCACCTTTAAAAAATATAAAAATTTTGTTTCCATCCAGCATACCTGTTCCGATATTCCGGAGCTCTTTAAAATTATATTGCGTTGACAACCTGAGACATTTAAAAAATCATAAGTTGTCAATATCTCATACTCAGGATTTTCTGACTTCTGACTTCAATTTTTCCAGATCCCGGATCAGCAGCCGTTTCCGGTTAAAAGTCAGGTGCTCCGCATCCCGAAGTTCATTCAAAACCGTAGTGACCGTCTGTCTCGAGGTAGCCGTGTAGTTGGCTATTTCCTGGTGGGTGAGGAAATTTCTCACAACCCATTCGTAGCCCACGCGCTGGCCTCTTTTTTCGGTTAGATCTACCAGATATTCAATGATCCGGCTTCTGCTGTCTTTAAATACCAGGGATTCCAGCCGGTGTTCCATTTCCAGTACTTTGGATCCCATGAGTTTCATGAAAAACAAACTAAGGGCATTGTGTTCCTTGAGCAGGCTTTTCATTTCAGTAGCCGGGATGATACAGATTTCAGTGTCTTCCAGGGCATGGGCAAAATCTGTCCGCTTACCCTCACCTGTCATCATGGCCAGTTCGCCAAAGACCTCACCTTTGCCCAACAGGGCCTTGGTAATTTCTTTGCCGTTTTCACCCATAGTGCCGATTTTAACCTTCCCTTCTGTGATGAAATAGAGTTTATCGGCATGTTGGTCCGGCAGATAAATATAGTCCCCCTTTGGTATTTGTTTCCGGCTGTGACCTTGCATGGCCTCATCCAGTTTGTTGAGGGAGATTATATCCGTCACGTCAATATTTTCCAGATACCATAAATGCTGACCTTCCATACCTCGACAATTTATTTATTTCAAAGATAATCCGGTTTATTCCTCTTTGGTTGCAATAATTTCAAGTAAGCCTTTCATTTGTCGTCACAAACTACATTTATAAAAGCAAATATCAGGCCAAAACAAAGATTTACACATAGTTTTTATTTCAAATATGAAGACAGTTTTCATTAAGCCAAACTTTATTCTCGCCAATTGCTGACAGAAAGGTGGTCGTAAAGGGTATGATTTGTGTACTTTTCAGCACTTAATATATATGTAATACGATATCCGGTACAAAAGGGAATAAAATCAGGAAATGGCAGGGCATAAGGCATCGCCGCATGATTAAAGAGGGTTATTGAGCTAGCCATTGGCCATAAATGTCGATATGGTATTAACTTATTATCTTTGCTCAAATTTTTAAGGAATGATATTGTCGATGACAGGATATGGGAGAAGTAATGTGTTGCTGGAAAACATCAACTACACAGTTGAACTGAAGGCGCTGAATTCAAAAACAACCGATATCCGCTGCAAAATGCCAGCCACGTTTGCCGAAAGGGAGATGCAGATACGCAAGTTGATTACCGACGAGGTGGTAAGGGGCAGGGTGGAGTTTAATATTTTCACCGGTGACGACAATGCTTCGGACGACTACAACATCAATACGTCACTATTGGTCAGATTTTTCAACCAGTTAAAGGCCTTACAGGGAGAAATCAACATTGCTGATGCAGACATCTTTACGGCCGTAATGCGCATACCCAGTGTGACCCAGTCGATAGCAGAGCCCATCAGTGATGAGGATTATGCCAGGGTAGAACTTACCATGAGGGAGGCCATTACCTCGCTTACGCGCTTCAGGATGGATGAAGGGCTTGAACTGGCCACTGACCTTAAATCGAGGGTTTTGTCCATCCAGGAAAAATTGTCCAGGGTTGGCGACTATGAGGGCGGCAGGATTGTGCGCATAAGGGAAAGGCTTCGCAAAAACCTGGAAGAATTTATCCAGTCCGAGCGCATCGATGTCAACCGGTTTGAACAGGAAATCATTTATTACCTCGAGAAGATCGACATTACCGAGGAAAAGGTAAGGTTAAACCAGCATTGCAATTATTTTATTGAGCAGTTGGATAATAAAGAGACGCAGGTAGGCAAGATTCTGGCCTTTATCGCCCAGGAAATGGGCAGAGAGATCAATACACTCGGGGCAAAAGCCCAGGATTCAGAATTGCAGCAGTTGGTTGTTCTCATGAAGGACGAACTGGAAAAGATCAAAGAACAACTGGCAAATATTTTATAACAAAAGATCCTCTGCAGACCTACATGAGTCCCAATCCCAAAGGCAAAATGATAGTATTTACCGCGCCGTCCGGTGCCGGTAAAACTACCCTGGTGAGACACATTCTGGGCACCTATGGCTTTTTGGATTTTTCGGTTTCCGCTACAACCCGTGCTAAGCGACAACGAGAACAGGAAGGGGTTGACTATTATTTTATGTCTGTAGAAGAATTCAAACAAAAAGTAGCTGCCCGGGAATTTATTGAATGGGAAGAAGTGTATCAGGAACAATACTACGGTACCTTGAAAACAGAGGTAGAAAGGATTTGGGAGTCAGGCAAGGCCATCATATTTGACATTGACGTGAGGGGGGCTACCAGCATCAAGGAAATCTACGGTGACCAGTGTCTTACCATTTTTATTAAACCCCCATCGATCGACATTCTCATTGAAAGATTAAAGGCGAGAAACACCGAAAGCCCTGAATCGCTTGTTAAAAGAATTGATAGTGTAAAAAGAGAAATTACATTTGAGAACCGATTTGACGCTACTATTGTTAATGATTTGTTGGAAGTATCTAAAAAAGAGGCAGAAATGCTCGTGGAAAACTTTATTAACCACTAAAATAGAAACACATTGGCTACAGTAAGTCACACCACAGAAGGCATCACCGTGACCGTTGAGTCTAAATTTGACGGGGATTTGGCGGAATCAACGGGGATCAAGTATATATTTTCCTATACCATTACCCTGCACAATACCCTGCCTTTTCCGGTGAAATTGTTGTCCAGAAAGTGGAACATTTTTGACTCGGTAGGAGAGCATCATACGGTGGAAGGTGAAGGGGTAATCGGGCAACAGCCGGTGATTGATGCCGGCGAGGATTTTTCCTACGGATCCTGGTGTCCGCTCGACAGTGAACTGGGCTCTATGGAGGGCACTTACCTGATGGAAAATACCATCAATGGAAACAGGTTTGAAATTGCCATTCCGAAATTTGAACTCGCCACCAACTGGATAAAGAATTAATCTACAGCCCCCGGTAGTTAATTACGGCTACCTTAAGTCTAAATTTTATAAAACTTTAATACAAGCCTTATGATTTGGTTGCTGCTGTTGTTTGTTTGTGCTTGCCAGCCATCGACTACACCAGTAATAAAACCGGCCAATCAGGACGACCAAAAGTCCGTAAAAAACGTTTCAGGGCAAGATTCCAATGAGGTGGATATATCTTACCTTATGGGAAAATTTGATCCCGCGGTACACCCGGATTTTATGGTTGTGCCAAGGGTCTATTGCGATGCCGAGATCAGGTACCTGCGCAAAGATGTTTTTGAGGCATTTAAAACCATGGCCGATGATGCGGCTAAATCCGGCATAAAACTGGTCATCAGATCAGCGACACGCAATTTCAATAATCAGAAAAACATCTGGGAAAGAAAATGGAAAGGCGAGACCGTCCTGGAAGATGGCACAAAGGCATCGGATATTAACAACCCTGTTGACAGGGCGCTTAAGATACTTAAGTACAGTTCTATGCCCGGCACTTCCCGCCATCATTGGGGTACGGACATCGACATCAATGATTTTGAGAACGCGCATTTCGAAAAGGGCGAAGGCAAAAAACTTTATACCTGGATGACCCGGAATGCACATCGTTACGGTTTTTGCCAGGTGTATAATGCCAAAGGGCAGGAAAGAAAATGGGGTTACGAAGAAGAAAAATGGCACTGGTCCTATTTGCCATTGGCTACCATTTATTTGACTAAAGCCGAAAGTGAGCTGCGCAATGAGATGATTGCCGGCTTTGAAGGCGCTGAAACGGCTGCCGTCATCGATATGGTGGGAAAATATATCCAGGGCATCAATTCCTCCTGCCGCTAGCTTCTAAAATGATCAGAATTAATTTCTAATAGGCCATACGGCCATTGTCTTGTCTTTGGTCGGTTTTTATCACCCGCCGTAAGTCTGGTTTTGGCACAATTTGTGCTTATAGGCTTATCGTGATTGACATCGAAAAAATAAATAAGAGGCATTTTCTGGAGACCGATATGTTCTACCGCATTGAGATGGGACTCTCATCAAGGCTGATCAAATATGCCAATGGCGTTTTTCATCTTGAGGTAGTCATCGGCAGAAAGTGGGAAAGGAATTACAGCGCTGCGGCAGCGGAGATGGCGTATTGCTGGCGAAAGGCCAATGAAGAACTGAACCACGCCATTGCTTGCAAAGTGTATATTGTCGATTTAAAGAAAAACCCCTTCAAAAAAGTCTTATTGCAAAGTGAGGTGGAAGTGGAATACGATGCCAGAAAAGGCATTTTGTTTTACCGGCAACACCTCAATTAAAAATCAATCCTCCATTTGAGGAAGGTCTTCCATTGGTTTCGAATTTCCTGTGACCCTTTTGTGCATTTTCAGCATGGCGGAAAGCATCCATTCGATCTGTCCATTGACACTTCTGAATTCATCAGCGGCCCATTTCTCAATGGATGCATAATCATCTTCCTCCAGCCTTAGCACAAATTTTTTTTTGGCCATTGTGGTATTATTGGTATAAGGATCCTGTATTTAATACCGGACTCACGTCTTTATCTGAACACAATACGACCATCAGGTTGCTCACCATGGTTGCCTTTTTATCATTGTCAAACTCAATGATGTTTTTGCTAGAAAGGTCGGCAAGGGCCATTTCTACCATACTTACGGCTCCTTCCACAATTTTGTGTCTGGCGGCTACGATGGCTTCAGCCTGTTGTCTTTTGAGCATGGCGCTGGCAATTTCTTCGGCATACGCGAGATAACCAATGCGGGCCTCAAGCACTTCAATGCCTGCCATATCCAGCCGCTCATCGAGGGCTCTTTCCAGGGCATGATTGATTTCATCCAGGCCGGACCTCAGTGTTACTTCGTGGTGGTCTTCAAAGTTGTCATAGGAGTAGGCACCGGCAAGGTTTCTGACGGCAGCATCGCTTTGCAACTTGACAAAGTTTTCATAATTATCCACCTCAAAAGCAGCCTTAAAGGTGTCTTTCACCTTCCAAACGGTGATGACACTGATGAGAATGGGATTACCTCTTTTGTCATTCACCTTAACCCGCTCACTTTCAAAATTCCTGGCCCTCAATGAAAATTGGCGCTTATAATAAAAGGGATTGGCCCAGAAAAAGCCATTGTCTTTGACAGAGCCGATGTACTTTCCAAACAAGGTTACCACCCGGGAATCGTTGGGATTGATGAAGAAAAAACCGGATGATATCAGGAAAACCAATAGGGCCGCCGGAACTATAATGAAGGGATTTTGGCTGACTACCCCATAAATTATGGACAGAAATAAAACCAGGACGACAAACAGCATCAGATAGCCGGAAATGGGTTTAAAATGGATTTCTTTCATTTTGATGTGATTTTGATATCACAAATATATCATAGTAATTTCAAAAAATTCAATTATTTCGACAAAAAGGCATAATTCACGCCTATACCTCCCCTCCAATACTATAAAAGCACCCTTTTTCCTGATTTAAATATCCAATTTTTATTGCATTCAGGAAAGTAAGTACCTTAAGAAATGCTAAATTGACTGGGAGTTTATCCTGGAGTTCATGTTAATTTTATTGGCCCAGACATTTGGTAATATAATTTGATATTTTTTATCTAAAATAAGAAATTATATTTAGTGGGAAAGTTATATTTGTAGCTGCGGTTATGGCTTATCATTCAATGAAATAGACGGGTATTTTGGTCAGTTGTTTATTGAATTATTTGTATGCAATAACAGTCAACAATTTAAACTTAACAGCTTTTCACTATGTTTCATAAATTCAGGCTTTGTGCGGTGCTCTGGATGTTGCATGCAGGCGTCAATGCCCAAGTTAACGTTGTTCCTTTGCCGTGTACCAATGGTACTCAAAATACGTGTAATTGCAACCAATCTCCAGTGCTTTGTACTATTAATCAGTTGAATGGTTTTGAATATGACATGACCACTTATCCACACTCTGGGGATGGTCCAACACCCATGTGCCCCCCTCCGGAAGGAAATATGACTAGCTCCCAAAATCCAACCTGGTTTGCTTTTATTGCCTGGTGCACAGATTTAACATTAAAGGTCACTTATACAAATTGTGTTGACGGTCCTTCATGTCCAGGGAACAATAATTTTGGCATTCAAGCTGCAGTATATTCGGGGTGTCCAGCTTCAGCTGCAAATGCTGTTGCATGTGATACAGATGTAGCTGGTTGCGTTAATAATTCTGAGAGGGTGATGAATTTAACAGGTCTAACGGTTGGATCGACTTATTATTTTTTAGTGGATGGATGTTGTGGATCGGCATGTCACATCAAAATTGACGTCATTGGTGCCTGCAGTCAAAATGGAATTTCCAACTGGTATGGACCGATCATGGGCCCCGATGACGTATGTAAACCGGATGCCACCAAAGTATATCAAATTCAAAAACTGGATGGTGCCTTAAAATATTTCTGGTACATCGATGGCACTCTTGTTACCAGTGGAGACTACCTGACCATGCCCGCCTTAAATTTCAGCGGTTACAGCAATGGCTTGCATACCATTTGTGTAGATGCTGCCAACCCTCCCTGTATTTTTGAATCCGACTTTCCTCCCCAACAATGCAAGGAAATATGTGTGGCTCCTTCGGCGGCAAATGGAGGAAATATAGCCCTGAATCCGAGTCCTGCCTGTCCGGGACAAACCGTAAATATAAATGTCACGGGCTTTAACAATACGGCAGATTTTGTCGAACATGTGTTTATTACAGACAATACAGGCGACATCATTCAGGTATTGAACGGCACATCGGGTACCTTTACCCATCCCACCTGCGCCAATTTTACCGTTTACAGCTTTAATTATTACGATGTGTGTCATGATTTTCCAGCCCCAACGGTGGGTATGAACAGGATGGATTTTGACTGTGACGGTTGCGGCTGCGACATTGATTCAATGGTCATGTCATTTGCCGATACCCAGGCGCCGGTATTTGTCAACCCACCCCAGAATGGAACTTTCACCTGTATCTTTCAGACAGCACCCATGGGTCCTTTGAATTATACCGACAACTGTATTCCTGCCGGCAGTGTTCCCGGTGTGGAATCAGGAGTTAGCAATGCCTGCGATGGAGGTACCATCACCCGGATGTGGGAAATAGAAGACATTTGTGGCAATATGACCACACACACACAGACACTTCAGGTTTCACCCGTGGCCATAGCCGCCTTTATAAATCCACCGGCCGATCTCACAGTCAACTGTGCAGATGCATTGCCGGTAAACCTTTCCCTTTCGTACACAAACGGAGGAACCGTTCCCTGTTTGATTTCAGGAAGTGTAATGCCTACGGTTACGGAAAATTATACACCTTGCAATGGTGGAACCGTAACCTATGACTGGACTTTTATCGATGGGTGTGACCGGGAGATAACCCATCAAAGGGTAGTCACCATTGAACCACTGGTCATTCCGGCCTTCGTCAATCCACCTGCGGACATTACCGTAAACTGTAGCGCAGTACCGGCAACGGCGCCTAATTTAACTTATAACAATGGGGGCACCGGTTCGTGCCTTATTACAGGATCCGTCGCATTTGCCTTTCAGGGGCCACCGCCTACTGTATGTGGTGGTGATTTCTTTTTTGTGTGGACCTATACTGACCAATGTAGCCGCACCATCACGCACACACAAAAGATTACGGTAATTCCCATTCCGGAAGGAAATTTTGTCAATCCGCCGGCTGACATTACCGTCAACTGTAATGCCATTCCTGCATCAGGTGAAATTCTGGTTTTTTCCAATGGACTTACCGGTCCTTGTCAGATACAAAACAATGTGGTTCCTACCACATCAGGATTTGGGGACGAATGCGGGGGGCAAAAGATTTTTGCATGGACTTATACTGACCTGTGCGGTCGCACGAAAGTGGACACCCAGTTTGTGGAAATCACACCCATACCTGAACCCTATTTTGTGAACCCACCGGCGGACGTCACCGTTTCGTGTGAAAACCGGCCGACTACCTTGCCGGTTTTACAGTTAACCAACGGGGACCTGGATTGTCCCATCAACGAAATGGTGACGGCTACGGTATCAGGATCTGCTACGAATTGCGGAGGCACCCTGAACTATACCTGGACCTACGTCGATGTTTGTTCCCGAATTATTTCTCACACCCAAGCCGTTGTAGTTACCCCCATGCCGCAGGCCCAATTTGTGAATCCGCCGGGTGACATTACGGTCAATTGCAATCAGGTACCGACCTCAGCTCCGGATTTACAAATTGTCAATACGGGAATGGGAAACTGTTCCATCAACCAACTTATTCCTGCCGTTGAAAGTGGAAGCGGTGATGCCTGTGGTGGCACCATTACCTATACCTGGTCCTATACCGATATTTGTAACCGCACCACCACGCATACGCAGAACATCACCATCATTCCAATCCTGCCGCCGACATTTCAGAATCCACCTGCCAACGTCACCGTAACCTGTGATATGATTCCAAGCAGTGGTCCCTCACTGACCGCAACAAACGGTGATCCAAATTGTCCAATAAATACCAATGTGAGTCCGGTTCAAACGGGAAGTGCCACCATTTGTGGCGGCACCATTACCTATACCTGGACCTTTACTGACCAGTGCAACCGCACCATCACCCATACGCAAAATGTGGTAGTGACGCCAATGCCACCGGCGCAATTCTTAAATCCACCTTCGGATATTACCGTGACGTGTGACATGATCCCATCGGCAGGGGCTTTGATTACCGCACAAAACAATGGTCCTGCAGGATGCAGCATCAATCAACAGGTGACACCAGTCCAATCGGGAAATGCGACCATATGTGGCGGTACCATTACCTATACCTGGACCTTTACCGACCAGTGCAACCGCACCATCACCCATACGCAAAATGTGGTGGTGACGCCAATGCCACCGGCGCAATTCCTAAATCCACCTTCGGATATTACCGTGACGTGTGACATGATCCCATCGGCAGGGGCTATGCTTACCGCACAAAACAATGGTCCTGCAGGATGTAACATCAATCAACAGGTGACGCCGGTACAATCGGGAAATGCGACCATATGCGGCGGTACCATTACCTATACCTGGACCTTTACCGATGTCTGCAACCGCACCATCACCCATGTTCAGACTGTGGTGGTGACGCCAATGCCACCGGCTCAATTTGTGAATCCGCCTGCCGATGTAACCGTAACGTGTGACCTCGTGCCCGCTTCAGCGCCTGTGTTGGCCATCAAAAACAATGGCCCGGCCGGTTGCAACATCGACCAGATGGTAACGCCGGTGCAAAGTGGCAATGGTACGATATGCGGAGGCACCATTACCTATACCTGGACCTTTACCGATGTCTGTAACCGCACCACCACACACACCCAGACCATCACCATCATTCCGATGCCACCGGCACAGTTTGTGAATCCTCCTGCAAACATCACAGTCAGCTGCGACATGATACCTGCCGCAGGCCCGGCACTCACAGCCCAAAACAACGGCCCGGCCGGCTGCAACATCAATCAATCCGTAACACCGGTTCAGTCGGGCAGTGCTACGATATGCGGTGGTACCATTACCTATACCTGGACTTTCACGGACCAGTGTAACAGGACCATTACCCACACCCAAACCGTAACGGTTACGCCGATGCCTCCGGCTCAATTTGTGAATCCACCCGCCAATGTTACCGTCAATTGTGACATGATACCTGCAGCAGGTGCCGTACTTACGGTCACCAATAATGGTCCTGCAGCTTGCAACATCAACCAGATGGTCACACCGGTTCAGACCGGAAATGCCACCATATGCGGCGGTACCATTACCTATACCTGGACTTTCACCGACCAGTGTAACCGCACCATCAGTCATCAACAGACCGTTACGGTAACCCCTATGTTGCCCCCCCAGTTTGTGAATCCGCCTGCTAACATTACGGTGACTTGTGAAAATATTCCGACCTCTGCCCCGAACCTCACGGTGGTAAACAATGGTCCTGCGGGCTGCAATATCAACGATGTAGTAACACCAGTCCTGGAGGGCACAGTAGTTGCCTGTGGCGGGACCTATAATTATCGATGGACCTACACCGATGTCTGTCAAAGGGTGATTACCCATGTACAGACCATTACGATATTGCCCACACCCATCGGTGCATTTCAAAATCCACCCGGAAATGCTTTGGTAACCTGCGATTTGGCGCCGTTACCTTCAAGTTTTCCGACGCTGACTTTTACGAATAACTTAACCGGATCATGCGGAATCAATGCAACGGTGCAACCTCAAATTTCAGGGGCTGCCACTTCTTGCGGCGGCACGATCATTGCAACCTGGTCTTATACTGATTTTTGTGGAAGGACCGCAACCCACGTGCAAACCATTACCGTTTCACCGGCACCACAGGCGGTATTTTCGAATGTTCCTCCTGACATTACGGTCACTTGTGGAGACCTGGTAAATACCCCAATTGACATATCCTATTCAAACAACGTTTCCGGTAATTGTGGTATCTCCGGATCAGTTGGCAATACGAGAAATGGAAATGCAGGTTATTGTGGCGGAACACTCTTCGATGTGTGGACATACACAGACCCCTGCGGAAGAACTATTGTAGCCAGCAGACAAATTACCTTGTTACCGGCTCCACCGGCCACATTTACTTCGTTGCCGGCCAACGTAACCGTTAACTGTGAACAGGTATTTAACGTAAATACGGTGTTGAGTTATGACAATGGACTCACAGGGGTGTGCGCCATCAATGGATCGGTATCTCCGGTTCAAAGTGGGTCCTATGACTTTTGTGGAGGTCAGTTATTATTTACATGGACGTTTACCGATTTTTGCAATCGATCGATCACCCATTCCATGTCCATGACCATTGAACCAGCTCCCGATCCGGATTTTGTCAATCCTCCTGCAGATGAAAATCTCGATTGCGGCGGGGTAAATAATCCACCACCCTTTATCCAGGTGTCAAATGGTATTACCGGACCATGCGGGATCAACCTCAATGCAGCACTGGTCAGTGTGGTACAAAATGGTGGCACTTATACCAATAAATGGGAATACCAGCATCCATGTACCAATGAAGTGGTTAGCCATACACAAACTACATTCACCATCATTGCGCCCAATCTCTATGTGGATGATCCGGATATTGAAATATGTGCCGGTGAAGTATTTGACCTCAATTCCATTGAAGTAAGTGACCTGAACAATACAAATCCGGTCATAACATTTCACTCTTCTGTACCTGCGAATGCTTCCAATGAAATATTGCCTGAAACTATGCCCAATTCGGGGGATGTGGTTTTTATTCGAGGACTTAATTCGGAAGGATGTGACGACATTGTCATCATTTATTTCAATGTGTTTGATCCACCCAATGCGGGTGGGGACGGCAGTGCCAATGTCTGTAACGATGGTTCAGTCCTCAATCTGAACGGTCTGCTCAATGGCGGGGCAAACTCGGGGGATCCTGGATTCAGTTAAGTGCAGCCTCTATTAATCTTTCTACTCCTTCGGCGGTAAATTTCAACAACGTGTCTCCAGGCAACTATGGCCTGGCTTACATCGTGGAAAGCCAGTACAACTGTCCTTCAGATACCGCCTTATTTACCATCACGGTTACCCAAAAAGTAACGCTGAAACTGGAGACAGTGGATTGTGTGGCCGGAGGCAAATGGGAGTTAAAACTAACTACCAATGCGCCTAATGTCAGCGCGACCCTAGGCACCGTGCAGAAACTTACATTAGATACCGTGAGGATTTACAATATACCTCAGGGCCAGGGTACAGTGATCACGGCCAGCTCATCCAATGGGGTATGTATGGCCACCCTAAACCTGGACGCACCCAATTGTGCCTGTCCACTCGTACCGGAACCAACGGGTAATCCTACGTATAGTGCATGTGAAGCCTCCGGTTTGGATATCCAAATGACGGTCAGTGTACCGGCCGGCATGCAGGCAGTATGGTATTCACAGCCATCTGGGGGCACCCCACTTGCCACCAATACACTCACCTATGCCCATACCAATGGGCTGCCGGGGATATACAAATATTACGTGGAAACCTTAAATCCTGCGGATGGCTGTTTTAGTCTCACCAGGTTTGAAATAGTGGTTGAAATATTTGCCAACCCCACGGTGCAAAATTATGTTTATGTACAATGCGATGCCCTCAATGACGGCGTTGAATCATTTGCACTCGCTACAACACATGGCAACATCACCTCATTGGCAAATTCAATCTCGTTCCATACTACCCAGGCCGATGCATTAGCAGGCATCAATATCCTGCCGGATCCTTATTCCAATACTTCCGCTCCTCAGGTAATCTATGCTTTGGTCACCAACCAACCCGGATGTAAAAGCATTGCGGAAGTTACCTTAAACCTGAATCCGGTGCCTGCCCCTGTACTTACCGTAACCAATGAATCTTGTTTGGGCAGCGGCAATGGTTCAGTTTCCATGCTGAATCCAAACCCGGCTGAAACCTACCAGTATACGCTGGATAATCAGAACTGGACAACAAACACCGTATTTAGTGGACTTGCCGTAAGTAATTATGTGTTGACAACAGAAAATCAGTTCTTATGCAGGAGTCAGACCCCATTCACCATTGGAGACGGTCTGCTTATCCAGATTCAGAATTTCACTGCCGTTTGCGACAACAAAGGAACATTGTCCGACCCAACGGACGATGTGTACAAAATCACCTTGCTCGTTGGAAACAATCTGAATGTGAGTGGCAGTTTCAGGTTGGATGGCTCCAACGGTTATACCGCCAATTATACCTATAATGTAGCGCATACATTTGATCTTCCTGCCAACGGTGTTACCATTACCTTTACCCTCACAGACCTGGCCTTCAACTGTACAGCTACCAGGGTAATCGGTCCACTCAATTCCTGTTCCACAGATTGTGTGGCCGACCTCAATATCGTATCTTATACCTGCAACGGCTACGGCACGCCCTCTGATCCGGGAGATGACTTTTACGAATTGGTTTTTAATGCCACTGCATTGAATGGTGCGGCAAATAATATGTACGTTTTGTTTGTGGATAATGTGCCTCAGGGAAGTTTCACTTATGGAACCACATACACCCGTAATATTCCGGCAACAAATCAATTATCGACCGTGCGCATTCAGGATGCTCAAGACACCCAGTGCAACGATAGCCAGGACATTGGTCCGCTCAACAGTTGTTCTGACCAGTGTATCTTGTCTGCAGTGATCGAATCCATCGAATGTATAAATCCGGGAAGTTCACCGAGTCCGCTGGACGACTATTATGAAGTGACCATAAAAGCAAACATCGTCAATGGAGGTGGTTCGCAGAATTATAAGTTGACACTTGAAAATGGTACTTCATTTACCGGCACCTATAATGTGTCACTGAAACTGACCATTCCGGCAGATGGCCTGGCACACATCTTAAACATTGTGGATGATGCCAATGCGTCTTGTTCCACCAATTTAAACCTAAGTCCGCTGGAGCCATGTTCAGGTCCTTGTGAGGTCTCTGTTTCGATTTCACAGGTCTCCTGCAGCAACAATGGTACAACCAACGACAGCAGCGACGATACTTATCAGATTACCATCCTGGCGGAATTGATCAATGGCGGCAGCTCTTCGGCATATACGTTGACGGTTGATGGTAAAGATTATAGTGGCACCTACGGTCAACCGCTGGTGATCACTTTACCGGCCGATGGCAAGGCACACCAAATCAATGTAGTGGATGCGGTAAGTATTGAATGCAAGGGTTCGGTTCAGACAGATTTGTTACTGCCCTGCTCATTGCCGTGCAGTATAAATGCTACCGTCATCAGTTATGATTGCAACAACGGCGGTACCACCAGTGATAACTCAGACGATACCTATACCGTAACCATCCTGGCAAATATCACCAATGGGGCGGGTTCACTTACCTATACGGCAACTGCAGATGGTAAGGACTATGTCGGTACCTATGGACAACCATTGGTTATACCCTTCATGGCCGACAATAGCATACACACGATAAACATCCTGGACAAAGTAAATTCAGTTTGTCTGGTATCAATCAGCACACCCCTGCTTGCTCCTTGTTCAGGTCCTTGTGTGATCGACGCGGTGATATCCAACATTCAGTGTAACAACGCCGGTACCAATGATACGGATGCCGATGATGTGTTTACTTTTGATTTATTGGTAACAGGAAACAATACCAAGTGGAAGATAGACTTGCTGGGAGTGGAAGGATTTGTGGGCAATGTCATAAAGCTTGGGCCATTCCCGATTGCAGGGGCTTCCAATAGCTTTTTGGTGTATTATGAAAACAGTCCCAACTGTAAAAAGCAGGTCAACTTTACCGTGCCTGCCACTTGTTCGGAATGTACCCAAACTGTAGATGCAGGAACAGGAGGGGAATTGTCATGTACGCAAAATTCGGTTTTACTTTCCGGTACCGGAACCCCAGGTGGTATATTTTCCTGGATACTCAACGGGCAGACGGTAACTTCAGCGCCCACACTCAACGCCGGCGAGCCGGGTAAATATTTCTTCAAAGGGACTTATCCGGATGGTTGTGAAGCCATTGATTCTGTGATTGTGTCTATTGATGCAGATTTACCCGTCGTTTCAGTGACAAGGGGACTTGACCTCACCTGTGAAATCAATGAAGTTACCTTGACTGCGACCGCAAGCGGCACAAACCTTAAGTATGAATGGACCACGGAAGAAGGCATTGTCATCAGTGAGGAATTGTCGATCAAAGTAACCGAAGAAGGCAAATATTTTTTCCGGGCCTATAATCCGGCTACGGGTTGCAGTTCTGCCAAAGTATTGGTAGAAGTATTGAAGGACGTGGAGGAACCATCCAGCGTCATTTATGCCAAACCTACCGCTGTCTTTGACTGCGTAATAAAAACAATTACGCTTTATAACGACAGCGAGCCGGATGTATCCTACACCTGGCAAGCCAATGGATCTCTGCTCTCTACCAATCAAACAGTTGAAATATCTACAACGGGTGATTATACCTTAATTGCCGTGGATACCATAACCGGCTGTTTCAGTAAATCCAGCCTGGTCATCAGTTCTTTGATCGAATACCCCATCATCAACCTCACAGTGGAAGATACATTGGACTGTCTCACCAGTGATGTATATGTAAGTGCCAATGGCTCGCAGGTGGGGCCAGAAATCAGTTATGAATGGAGGGACAAAAACAACAAGGTCATATCCAACTCCACGGAAGGCATTCAGGTCACGCAGCCGGGCAATTACTACCTTATCCTGAAAGATGCTTCAAATGGTTGTATCAATGAAGATACGGCGAGTGTAGAGGTCTTTGAAAATGAGATCGACATCGATTTGCCGTTGTCCATTTTTGTCAAACAGGGCGATACCGTCAGGCTAAATACCATACTCAATATTCCGGCCAGTGAGATAGGCAAGATCACATGGTCGCCTACCGATAACCTGAGTTGTACCGATTGTCTGAATCCGGTGGTGGTGGTAGCGGAAGATGCAACCTATACCATCGAAGTGGAAGATATTTACGGATGCAAAGGCATTGCGCAGGTAAGGCTAATCATCACCAGGCAGGAAGAAGTAAATATACCCAACATCATCAGCGTGGATTCAGGTCCCAATGGCGGCTTTACTTTATACGGAAATAATGAGGTAACCATCATCAACTACCTCAAGGTGTATGACCGATGGGGCAACCTGGTGTACATCAATACCAGCTTTGAACCCAACAAGCCTGAATTGGGCTGGGATGGCACCTATAATGGTAAAGCGGTAGTTCCGGGAGTCTTTGTGTATGTTTTTGAAGTGCAGATCAATGGCATTGGTGTTAAGGTGTATGCCGGCGATGTGACGGTTGTAAAGTAATTTTTTTTTCCTGTTGGAATCTTATTGTGGCAACAAAATGATTTGCAGGTGTCTTAGTAATGTTTTGAAATATTAGGGAAAAATGTATAAATCAAAGGGCATTTCAACTTAAAACTCATTATTTGGGTGATACCGAATTTTTAAATTGAGCCTTAATATTTGATTAATCTCTCTGACATTAAAATTGGTGAATAGAGGTTTTCCTTAATAGCACTTTTAGACTTATAAAAATTTATTTTAACTTAGATTGTACTTTTTTTCCTTGATGAAAAAAAGTACAAAAAAAATCAAGGCTGTTATGTTTGAACCTAAAATCGTAAATAAAAACCTAAATCCAAAAAATCTACCTGGCTTTGCTTGGCAGACAGGCTCGCATAAGTGACTAGCATCTTTAAACTCCATCGCTTTTTGTAGATATGTTTAATCAGAATTTTGCTCATACAGTTTTGGATTTTTGACGGTTTTTATTTACGATTTCTAAACGGTTCAAACATAAAGGCCATAATTTTAGTTAAAGCTTAATCAAGGAGATGCTATTTTGAAACCATGTTTTAGCAACTGGTTTTTGAAATTCAAAATGTATGGTCTCTAGTCAATATTGTCTTACAGTTGTTTAAAGGTGTATTTTTCAATTTCGTTTTTTGGTAAAAAAACTCATTCAATCTTTTTGTATGATTAAAATTAAAGAAAAAGTTATTTTAATTGGGCAAATATTTTGCAGAAAGGATTAAATAGCTGAGGTAAATGTTCGGAATGGCATCAGCTTTTTTCATTTTTGGGTATAAAATTTTAGTAAGTCTTTCGACAGGCTTTCAAAATCCTCCCTTCGGTTGTACATCATGTGCCCCGCCTGATAGTATTTGAATTCAATCTGATCTTTTGTAAAGCCGTGTCTTGAAAAGGTATATTCCGCATCAAAGAATGGGGTGATCAGGTCATAATAGCCACTGGCCACCAGGATGCGCATGTTGGGATTTCGTCTCAAGGTAGTGGCCAGTTGAGGAGCTGTATTTACATAGGAAGGTTCCCAGCCTTGTCCTTCCGGTGTGGTCTTCCAGTTCCACTTGGGGTAAATGTCATCATTGCCGGTGAGGTATGGCCTTTTCATGGTGACCCCCAGTTCATTTCCAAAGTAGTCATATAATAAGGCGGTATAGGCGGCTTCTATTTTGTAAGATGCCGGATCGCCCAGCGTAGGGCTGTCGGCAGTCCGGTCAATTTCTGCACTGGTGTAACGTCCATCCAATTGGCCCAATACCAGGTTGCTGTCGCGAAGCAACTCACTCCTAAAACGATTGATCAGAATTTTAAGATCAGCGTGTTGTACATAGGTCGAATTTAAACCGGTGAAATAAGTAAGACTTCGGGTGATTTCCATCTTTTTTACTTCGTCGATACGGTTGCCTTTAAACAGCGCAGGCAGGTAAGTATCATAGGCAAAAGCGCGCGCCTCTGCCACAAAATCTGTCAGCGTTTTGTTTATTCCGGCCTTTTGTGGTACCACGCCGTGGCTGCCATGGATGGCAGGTAGGTGATGTAGGAGGTAATGTTGTCATGCACGGAGGTGGAGCCAGCATAGTCCAGGGCTTGGGAGATAAGGACCAGCCCATTCAGAGACATTTGTTGACCACCTTTTTCCAGTTCGTTGACGATGGCCGCTGCCCTTGTGGTACCGAAGCTTTCACCGATGATGTATTTTTTACTTTGCCATCGTTTGTTTTGGCTTACCCAGGTGCGGATGAAGTTGGCCAATGAGACGGCATCTTCTTTTAAGCCCCAGAACTGTTCATTTTTGGCCTTGCCTTTGGCCGTGCTGTATCCTGTGCCAATCGGATCCACAAAAACCAGGTCGGTGTGTTCGATCAGGAAATAGGGGTTGGTTCTCCAATCGAAAGGTGCGGCACCGTCGTCTCTTTTGGCCTCGGAATCTACATCGATGAGGCGGGGACCCAGTAATCCCAGGTGAAGCCAGACAGAGGCAGAGCCGGGACCTCCGTTGAATACAAAAGTCACCGGCCTGGATGTTCCATTTACCGGTTTTACTTCATCCAGGGCATAGTGCACGGAAAAAATAGCTCCCACTACCTGCCCGGAATCATTGGCAAGGTAAGTTTCTCCTGCGTGGGCCTGGTACATCATTTTTTTGCCATTCAGGACGATTTCATGCCGGCTGTTGAAACGCGCAGGACTTTCCAGTTTTGACGTGTCCTGAGACCAGGAGTTATGAGAAAGCAGGAAAAAGAAACCATAATGTAAAAGCAGGAAAATATATTTCATGGTGTAAAAATTTTGTACAAGATAGGGCAAATTTAGTCAAAGAGAAAAGGGTCAACACAGCGCTTAAACCATGTTGACCCTTTCTTATTGATTTTAGGACTGAATTTTTTCAGCCTTAAACTTTTTAGCCGGTCAAGATTATTTCCAGGGGGTTGCTCCTCCGTAGAGCCCGCTTCCGCTTCATCTTTAAGACCTAATATAAATGACTATCTGGTTTTAATAACGAAAAGTCATCCACAGTTTTAGGGTTTAGGGTAGGATCTTGTCAAGCTATTTTATGAGGGTATAAAATTCCTAATTCCTAAATCCTAACTCCTAATTCACATCTATTGCCTGACTACGCTGCCTCCCTGGCGTTTGTCGCCGGTGGTAAACTGGTAGTGATACAGGCCCGGCGTCATGGTGCCACCATCGAGGTGAACCTCATTGATGCCTTTGGTCAGTTCCAGTTTTTGTGCCAAGATCAGGCGACCGCTCCAATCGTATAAGTCAAAATCGGCACCCAAATTCTCAGCAGCGTCGAACCGGATATAGAGGTCGTTGCTGAAAGGGTTTGGATATACCTCTACGGGATTGATGGTAATTCCCTGTACAGCCCTGAGGTTGGCTTCTATGTCGCCATCCGTTGCCATGTTGCCCACTGCCTTTTCAAGTGAAATATCGCCGAGCTGCACCGTAAGGAAATGTAGCTGCCGTGCATCGGCTGCGATGCTGTCCAGGGCCAGCCAGTTTTGTTTTTTGCTGAGGATCTCTGTCTTCCATGCCGCGATGGTAGCCGAGTACACAATGACCTCGTGGTTTTTTTCAGCAAATGAAGTGATTTCTCCTTTGATGAATTTGATCATGAGGTTGAGGTCGTCGATGTCGATGCGGCCGTTCCGGTCAAGGTCTGCCGCCAGGTATTGCCAGCTGTATTTGAAAGGTTGCTGACCCAGTAAATGCAAAGTGAGCAGATCCAGATCGGCCTTGTCAATATTGGCCAGTGGTCTTGCGCTGAGTTCAGGACATTTTAACATGTAACTACCATGTTTGTCCATCAGGGTATCGAAGGCGAAGCTGCCTTTTTCATCGGTCTTCCTCGAATACACAAACGTGTTCACGGCAACGATGTCGGTGTGGCTGGTTACGGTGATTTTTTCATCGAAGAAATAGAGCCAGTAGCCGGAAAGGTTTTTGAAGCTGTCTTTCACGATCACTTTCGTGGTATCGTACGTAGTCTTGACCTCATACAATTTTAAAGGATCAAATAGCAATATTTCTACACCGGTTAAACCTTTATCATACACATCGGAAACCAGTCCGCTGGCTGTAAATTTTTTGGATGCCACCACCGTTGGTTTGGGTTTGCAGTCCTTGATGTTGGCTCCATTGTTCTGGATATCCAGTTCTACTTCACAATAGGACTGATTGCCTTTGGAATCCGTGACGTACATTCTCACCTTATTTTTACCAATGTGTTCACAGGTAAATGTTTTTGACATCTGCGTGGGATCCGGAGAAAATGAAAACCGGAGTGGGTTGTTGTTGCAGGTAGAATAACTTTTCCAGTTTAAGTCTTTGGCCCACAATTCCACCATGCCCTGGTCATTGACGCCATCAAGGTCTGTGTCCAAACCCATGAGGGCCACAGATAGGCTGTTGATACAGACCGGTACCGGACCTTTGTCATTTTTAACGGTGACATTGACCACACAGGTCTTTTTCTGACCACAGCCATAATTAACGGTGAGGGTCACTTTGGTGGTACCTACGGGATATACACCTGATATGTTTGCTTTTTTCTCTGTGGCATACACAGAGTTGTTGGTAATGTTGTAATTGCCACCGCACGATGATGCATCGATGACCAACGGGTTTGCGATCACTTTTCCAAATTTACAATCGTAAGCACTCACGGTGAGGTCCGGGATGCAGGCGAATGCAGGAGGCACATTTTGTACGATCTTAATGGTTTGCGTGAAAGTCCAGGTTCCCTGGGTATTATAGCCGCCGGTATTTGACATCTGACACCAGTCGATGACCGTCCATTTTCTGAGTATTTTTTTACAATCCGGACTTACGGTATAGAGTTGATCGGAATACGAATAGCCGATCATGGCGCATTCTACCGGCACCCACTGGGGTTTACCGGTGATGTCCGGATGCGTGTTTGGGTTGCAGCCTTCCAGGGTAACCATGGCGGGCCAGGTGATGGAACTGCCGTTAAAAGCGCCGCCACCACCCACCGTGATGGTCTGGGTACACGACACCTGATTCCAGTATGGATCTTCCACCGTCCAGGTTCTGGTGATGTAGCCACTGCCGCAGCTATTCAAGGCATAATGCACTACGGGAGAACCGGCAGGATGGTAACCTGAATAATTGTGGATCACGGCACTGCCGTAGATGGAAAGATCCCAAAGTTCCGCATCACAATCTACAGTGACATCATTCGGACAAATCAGGGTAAAACTTACCGGACTTGTATTGGCTTGGACAGGAGACCACCATGCCAATAGCACGGCTATCAATCCCACGAATACTGGGTAATTCTTTTTCATTATTTTGAGACTTTTAGTAAAAAAACGGCTTGGGCCTTTCATCCCAAACAACATATTACAACAAATTTACATATATAAATTCATTGTTTAAAATAAATTATGTTAAAATTTGAGAAATCGGGGGAAACCATTAGTTCGGCATACGCAAAATTGATTTGTATGTTGGGCAAAAAGGCTGTTTTCGTTTTGCCTAAATCGAAAAGAGGGAAGCCTTTTCTACCGGACCCTATACTAATATAGATAATACCAGTGCATGCGCAATATGCTAAACCCCTCGAATTCGAGGAGTTTAAAAACAGGCAGTGTTAAATAGAAAAGCAAAAATACTGAATTAAAGGACACTTCATATTTGTCAAAATCCTTCCTATTTGGCAATATTTGACTATTTTTGACAAGTCAAATTTAGTTGAATACATGACCTTTGGAGAAACCATAAGGAAACAAAGAGAGAGTAAACATTTATTACTTCGTCAGGTTGCTGCATTTTTGGAAGTGGATACCGCCTTTGTTAGCAAGTTGGAAAGAGGTGAACGAAATGCGAGCCGTGAGCAGGTCATTAAACTGGCTGAATTTCTTAATACACCAGAGGAACCGCTCATTACCATTTGGCTTGCGGATAAAATTTCAGATACCATAAACAACAGCAAAGAGGGTGAAGAAGCATTGAAACTTGTACTTGAAACTTATAAGAAGAAATGAGTATCACCCCATACCACGCTAAATATTTCGCTTTCGAACTCACCAAGCGATATGCTGCAAACAGTTTGCAAAAATTTACCGCTTCACTTGCCGATGCCCAGGTAGATTTAAATCCCCACCAAGTGGATGCTGCCTTGTTTGCTTTTCATTCACCGTTGTCTAAGGGTGCATTATTGGCAGATGAAGTTGGTCTGGGTAAGACCATTGAAGCCGGAATAGTTATTTCTCAAAAATGGGCAGAACGAAAACGTAAAATATTGATTGTTGCCCCTGCCAATCTGCGTAAGCAATGGAATCAGGAGATGGCAGATAAATTCTTTTTGACTTCTATCATTTTGGAAACTAAGTCTTTCAACCAGGAAATTGCCAGGGCAAATTTTAATCCATTCAATCAATTGGATGATATAGTCATTTGCTCTTACCAGTTCATCAAGAGTAAAGCCATTTATATAAGCAAAGTGGATTGGGACTTGGTAGTAATTGATGAAGCCCATCGACTGCGGAATGTGTATAAAACCAACAATAAAATAGCGAAGGCCATAAAAGAGGCAGTTGCCCATTCTCCCAAGATTTTGCTTACGGCCACACCCTTGCAAAACTCATTATTGGAGTTGTACGGCCTGGTAAGTATCATTGATGAATATGCTTTTGGCGACTTAAAAAGTTTTAAATCCCAATACACCAGGGTAGCAGAAAATCAAAGTTTTGACGACCTCAAACGCAGATTGGAGCCTATTTGTAAAAGAACGCTGAGAAGGCAGGTTTTGGAATACATCAATTATACCAACAGAACCTGCATTTTACAGGAATTTACGCCGAGAGATGATGAAAAACAGTTGTATGATTTGGTTTCCGATTACCTGCAACGGCCCAATTTGTATGCATTGCCACCAGGACAGCGCACTTTAATGACCCTGATACTTCGCAAATTGCTGGCATCATCCACCTATGCCATATCTGGCACATTGCAAGGCCTTGCAGATAAATTAGAAGGCACCATCAAAAGACAAAACGGACTTGCATTAAATGTGGATGAAATATTTTTAAGTAATTATGAAACTTTTGAAGAACAACAGGACGAGTGGGTTGATGATGAAGAAGATACCGAAGGCTATCAGGACAATAGAGAAGATCGGGTTTATACTGAAAATGAAATTGCTGAAATAAAGCAGGAAATTGATGCCTTAAATGAGTTTAAGAAATTGGCTCAATCCATCACCGTCAATTCCAAGGGAGAGGTGCTTTTTACTGCCTTAACCAAAGGTTTTGAAAAGTTGCAGGAATTGGGAGCAAATAGGAAAGCCATCATATTTACAGAGAGCACCCGAACCCAGGCCTACCTCAAAAACATTTTAGAGGGAAGAGGTTACAAAGATGAAATTGTTTTGTTCAATGGCAGCAATAACGACCCTAAAAGCGGGCAAATTTATCAGGCATGGCTTAAAACACACGAGGGTACTGATAGAATAACAGGTTCAAGAACGGCAGATAAAAGAGCTGCATTGGTTGATTACTTCCGCGATTCTGCAACCATAATGATTGCCACCGAAGCTGCTGCAGAGGGCATCAATTTGCAGTTTTGTTCATTGGTAGTAAACTATGACCTGCCCTGGAACCCACAGCGCATTGAACAGCGTATTGGGCGATGTCACCGGTACGGACAAAAATTTGATGTGGTAGTGGTTAACTTCTTAAACAATACCAATGCTGCGGACCAACGAGTCTATCAATTATTGGATGAAAAATTCCAATTGTTTAACGGTGTATTTGGTGCCAGTGATGAGGTATTGGGCGCCATTGAAAGTGGCGTTGATTTTGAAAAACGAATTGTAAAAATCTACCAGACCTGCAGAACCACGGAAGCCATCCAATTGGCTTTTGATTTTCTACAACAGGAAATGGAACCCGAAATTGAACAGGGCATTGATCTTACCAGAAAAAAATTATTGGAAAACTTTGATGAAGAAGTTCACGAAAAGTTAAAAATCAATTTACAGCAAAGCACCGATTACCTCACCAAATTTGAGCATTGGTTGTGGCAACTCACCAAGCATTATTTGGAACCCTATGCCACATTTAATCACTCCGAAAATAGTTTCTTCCTCAATAAAAATCCTTTTGCAGAGGAAGCCATTCATAAAGGTCCTTACAGAGTAGGTAAAAAACATATTGGCGAAACACACCAAACGACAGAAGTTAACCCTAACGAAAACCTTTACCGTATCGGGCATCCATTGGCTCAAAAAGTAATAGCCAATTGTAGAAGTAAGGAACTGAACATTCAGGAATTGCAGTTTGATTATTCAGGAAGTGATAAAAAGATATTCATCCTTGAAAACTTGATAGGCAAGAAGGGTTGGTTGCAAGCCAAACAAATAACCATTTCCAGTTTTGAGAACGAAGATCATATTTTATTTGCAGCCTTCGATGATGAAGGCAATACACTTGACCCCGACCAATGCCAGCGTCTATTTTCATTACAGGCAGAAGCAGTGAATACAAACCTATCATTTGGAGAAACTGAATAATCTAAGTCTAATGAAATCTACTACTCCCATCAGTTGGGCATTATAGAAGAAAACCGCAAACGCAACCACACGTTTTTTGATGAAGAAGTGGACAAGCTGGAGAAATGGAGTGAAGATGTGCGTAACAGCATCAAATTTGAAATAAAAGAACTGGATAAGGAAATAAAAACCCGCAAAACTGAAGCGCGGAAACTGCTAAATCTGGAGCAGAAGGTCAAGGAACAACGCATTATTAAAGACCTTGAAAAGAAATTGGCAGAGAAGCGTTACAATCAATATCAGAACGAAGATGATATTGAACACAGAAAAGATAAATTGTTAGACGAGGTAGAACAACGATTGAAACACAAACAGCTGAAATTGAACTCTTTACAATAAGATGGGCTATTTTTTAAAAAAACATTAACCTTTAGGGTTAATATATTTTAAATTGTTTTACTTACCTTTGCATGAAATTAGAATACAAGAATAGAAAGTTAGGAAAATCGGTGACTACCTTAACTGCAATTCAAGCACATTATGGTACAAGAGCTAAGCTTGTTAATCAACGCAAGAATGAATTAGAAGCAGCACCTACTCTTGAAACATTGAAAAACATACCTGCCGCTAACTGTCATGAACTTAAAGGAAAGCTAAAAGGTAAGCTTGCTGTTGATATTTCTGGCAATCACAGAATAATTTTTGAGCCAAACCATGACCCTATACCTACAAAAGAGAACGGTGGTCTTGATTGGAAACAAGTAACTGATATTCTTATTCTTTCAATTGGAGAAGATTATCATTAAAAAGCAGATCATCATGTATAAGAACTTAAAAGAAATTGAAATAGCGAGGCAATTGATTTCCCCTCCGGGTGATACATTGGCTGAAACAATGGCGTTAAGGGGAATTAGTCAACCAATCTTGGCAATGAGGATGGATAGACCCATTAAAACCATTAACGAAATATTAAAGGCTAAAACAGCCATTACCCCCGAAACGGCAATCCAGTTAGAATTGGTTTTAGGTATTGAAGCTGAGTTTTGGTTGGAAAGGGAGAAAAACTATCGTTTGGAATTAGCTGAGATTGAACATGCTGAAGCAATGCTAAGTACTAGGGAGTTTATTTCAAATTTCCCATTGGCCGCAATGAAGAAATTGCATTGGATAAATTTTGAAGACAGCATAACTAGCATGGCTAATGCCATATATGCTTTTTTTGGAATAACAGGAGAAGAAGCCTATTTCAATTACTACCACAAAAATGTGTATGAAGCTGCTTACCGTATGAGCACTCAAAATAAAAAAAATCCTTTTGCAGTAGCCGCATGGCTTAAACAAGGTGAACACATTGCTGACCAAATAAAAGTGCCTGCCTATGATGCATCAAAGTTTAAAGATGCCTTATTAGAAATTAAAAATGTAATGGCTAAGCAACCTGCTGATTTCTTTTCCCAGCTTCAATCTTTATGCGAAAGTGCAGGAGTAAAAGTTGTTCACACCCCTTGTTTGCCCAGTACGCAATTACATGGCTCTACTCGTTGGCTAAATGACAATCCATTAATCCAACTTTCAAACCTATACAATCGGAACGATATTTTTTGGTTTACATTTTTTCACGAAGCCGGACATATTATAAAACATGGCAAAAGAGAAGTATTCGTTGAGGGTTTGAAATACTCAGAAGAAGAGCAAATAAAGGAAGATGAAGCAAATGAATTTGCAGTAAGATATACGTTCTCTAAAAGTCAGGAAAAAGAAGTTTTGGAAAATATACCACTTAGCAAAAAATCTATCTTTGTATTCGCTGAAAAATTCAATACCCATCCTGCAATGATTATAGGCCGTTTGGCTCGAGAACATAGAGAATTATATGCAATGGGTCATTCTCTAAATATATTCCAACAGGTTGACCTTTCAGCCTATTAATTCATGGCAATCCTTTAATCCTATAAATCAAGGTTCAGACAATTTTTACAATGGCTAAGCAACTACAAAAACTCGAACTCACCTGGCTGGTCATGGGGAAGAAAGCGAGGATCGATATACAGAGATTGTTGGAAAACCTCGCCAAAAGCCACTGGACAGGAAAGAAAAAGATGTCGCTTTACCTGGCTTAAACCAACACTGGTCAAAATAAACCTCTAAATTGCCTTTATTAAATGGAAAATAAGTCTCAGATAATTATATATCAAACCGAAGGAGGGCTGACAAAATTAGAAGTCAGGTTAGAAAATGAAACCGTTTGGCTAACCCAAAAACTAATGGCTGAATTGTTCCAAACCACCGTTCCCAATATCAACATTCACCTTAAAAACATTTATGAGGAGGGAGAATTGGATGCAAAAGCAACTATTAAGGATTTCTTAATAGTTCGTTTGGAGGGAAACAGAGAAGTGACCCGCAGCATTGAATATTACAACTTAGATGCCATTATTTCAGGTATATTGGTTTTTCAATGGCGTGGAGCCATAGCCAACAAGATGTACCACCAAATGATGCAACATTTCAAACTTCACGAGCCGGAGTACATGAAGCCCAATGTAAAGCCATTCACCAAAATAGAAGACTGGAATTTTACCACATTAAAAAGCGAAGGACGCAAAGATTACCGTGATGATGGTTTCCCTGCTGTTCAAGTACCCAAATATGTTTTCATTGGCTTTGAAAAATCCTGCCACTTCGAGTACAAGTTTGACAGTCGGACAGAACAAACACTTGCCATGATATTGGAAAACGACACAGAAGTAATAAAATGGCTCAGACCAGCACCCAATCAGTTTCGCATTTACTGGCACCATAACAGTAAACTTTATGAACCCGACTTTGTGGTTGAATCGGCCGATACCATTTACTTAATAGAAACCAAACGAGCCGATGAAGTACCAGGCAGCGATGTCCAGGAAAAAGCCCAGGCAGCTTTGAAGTATTGTAACTATGCCACTGAATACACGACTGAATTTGGCGGTAAACCATGGAAATATGCCCTAATTCCGCACGATCAGGTGAGCAAGACAAGCAGTTTTAAGGGTGTGGTTTCGAATAATATTTACAAGTAAACAAAATCTACTGCTTCACAGTCACCATCCCTTCCACGATGACACTGGTTCCGGTACCAGAAGTAAGCGCTTTTTTGGTACTGCCCTGGGTGTTATTTTGAAAGAGTATATTTTTTAGATTGACTATACCATTGTTGTAAATGGCTCCACCATTAGTCGTTGACGTTGCATTGGCGAGTTTCATGTTTTGCAGGGTTAAGGTTTTACCGGCATTGACAGAAAAGATGCGTCGGGCATTGTTGCCGGACAAGATAAAATTGTTCATGTCGAGGCCGTGGATTTGCATGTCTTTGTCGATCGTTATTTCCGCACTGGTGAGGGCGATCGTGGACGAAGCGGGCAGGCTGAAGACGATGGTATCGCTGTCGCACACATCTGTCGCGGCTTGTCGCAACGAACCAACGCCCGTATCATTTACATTGGATACCGTCATGTGGCCGGGTAGCGTAAGCGGGAAAAAACCACACATGTTGGCATTGACGGTGCTTCGTGCCCTTACGGCATTGGCGGCAGCTATCTCATCCGCAGAGGCCAGTCTCCGGGTAGCGCCATTTGTGATGAAACGATGCATGACTTTGCTTTCATCAATGACGTGGCCGAGCAGCAGGGCGTGCGCCATTTCGTGAAGGACCACCGATTCAAAGTCGTACTGTGAAGCGGTAGGATTGCCCGGACCGAAGTTCCAGGTGCCTGCTGACAATACATCGTCAAATTCAATGTCAACTTCCGTGGTGTGCCAGTAAAGGTTGCCACCAATGCTGCAGCCCTGAAAATACGTGTAGGTCACCCCAGTGGGCCTGCCAGATTTTTAAACGTGATGACGTTGACGTTGTCGTCCGCCGTGGCATTGATGGCCGTGGTGTTGGCACTCACTTCAATGTTATAATTGGAATTGCACCTCCAGGTGCGCATGGCCCTGCCCAGGGCAGCTTTGGCGGCGGCATTGCTGTTGAAATTGGTATTGAGGGTAAAGGTGAGTTTTCCTGTGTTGGCTATTGTGCTATGCCTGGTTATGTAGGCGGTGGTAGAAGTGAGTACATTGGTTTGCGAGCTGAGGACCGTCAGGTTTGTTGCCGATTGCTGTGATGGACCGCCGGTAGCCGAGGTGCCGACAAAGACGGGCCCCGTCCCGGCATCATCGGGGACTTTGACTTTAATCTGGGTGGGAGACCAGCTTACGATTTGGCTGGGCAAAGTAAAGGCCAAAAAACTGGGATTGCTGGCATATAAAAAAAAGACGGTATCCGCTGTGCTGCCAAAACCGGTGCCATTGATGGTGAGCACAGATTCAGTGCCTGCGGTAATGGTGGAGGGCGAAAAGCCGGTTATCGTCCGGCTACCAATGACCGGTTTAGTCGCATGGATGGGTTTAAGGGAGGCGCCTAAACGAATTTGTTTTACGCCGGTAATGTTTTCTATCGCTTCAGCCAGGGCATCCCTTTTTAAATCGTAACTTTTGAAAAGTCCAACAGCCTGCATCCCTTCAGCCTTGTATGGATACCAGGCATGGTGTCCAAATTTAACTTCGAATACTGAACGACCAACGGCCAGCTTACTTTCGTTTACCATCAACACGCCTTTATCGCCAATGCGCAAATGCAGGGATGGATTTACGGAAATAGACTGCAGGCCAATCGTTCCACCAGGGATGGCCACCTGGATGCGCTTTTTAGGAATGCCTTTGTAAAATGCGGTGGTCTCAAAGGTGTAAATGGTATAGATCATGGTTAATCCTTCATCCCAGCTTGTCTCCGACTCGATTATGGTACCTTCGGCAATGAGGTCTGCCTCATTGACCACATCCTCAAACGGAATTTGCTGATACATGCACTGGGCTGAAGTGTAAAAACTGCACAGCAAGGCCCCAAGAAACAGCACCCATTTATTCCACATTTTCGAAATTTTGAACCCTGATTATGATTTCAGGCTTAAAAATAATATTTTTCTTTAGATTTTACACATTATAAATAATTGTAATGTATTTTGAAATGCCTGTATTTTATGTATTTTTGCGGCATGAATACCCATCTTACGGTTTACAACAGCTTAAAGCGCGAAAAGGAGACATTTTCGACCATTCATGAAGGATTTGTGGGCATGTACGTCTGCGGACCTACGGTTTACAATGATGTCCACCTGGGCAATTGCCGGACTTTTGTGAGTTTTGACATCATTTACCGCTATCTTTTGCATCTGGGTTACAAGGTTCGGTATGTGCGCAACATTACCGATGTGGGCCACCTGTTGGATGACGGCGAGGACCGTATGTTGAAAGGCGCGAAAGCTGACCAACTGGAACCCATGGAAGTCGCCCAAAAATACACCCTGGGCTTTCACCACATGATGCGCATTTTTAATACGCTTTCACCCAGCATTGAACCCCGCGCTACGGGGCATATCCCCGAACAGATCGAGATGGTGCAACAAATTCTCGACAATGGATATGGCTACGAGGCCAATGGATCTGTATATTTTGATACCACTACCTTTGCAGAGAAGACGGGGGAATATGGCAAACTCTCCGGACGCATCATCGAAGAGTTACAGGCGGAATCCAGGGTTTTAAAAAACCAGGATGAAAAAAGACACCCATCGGATTTTGCCATCTGGATGAAAGCTTCTTCGGAGCACATCATGAAATGGAATTCGCCGTGGTCTGTAGGTTTTCCGGGCTGGCACTTGGAATGTTCAGCCATGAGTACCAAATACCTGGGCAAACAATTTGACATCCACGGGGGTGGCAATGATTTGAAATTTCCCCACCATGAAAACGAGATCGCTCAAAACGTAGGTTCGTGTGGTTGTCAGCCGGCACGTTATTGGCTGCACACCAATATGCTCCTGCTCAACGGTAAAAAGATGTCTAAGAGTGATGGAAATACCATTTCCCCGACAGAGTTGTTTATCGGCGACAGCAACCACATCACCAGGGCGTATTCACCCATGGTCGTAAAGTTTTTTATGTTGCAATGCCATTACCGGTCAACGCTTGACCTTACCGACGAAGCTTTACAGGCCGCTGATAAAGGATATCGACGACTGATGGAAGCACTGAAGAAATTGAAAACCATGAAGGCTACATCTGACAACGGCAGCATGGATGCAGAAGTTGATGGCTTGCTTGAGACCATGTACACCGACATGAATGACGACTTTTCCACACCTAAGGCATTGGCCACCATTTTTGAACTGGTGACCAGGATCAATACGATGGCGGATGCGGGACCGGAAGCAGGCATGATTTCAGTCACCTGTCTCGACCGGTTGAAAAAGACACTCCACGTCATGCTTTTTGAGGTCTTTGGTTTGCTGGATGAAGGAGAGGCCGATGGTCAGGGACAAGCTGTCCACGGACTCATGCATCTCATTCTTGAACTGAGACAGGCAGCCCGTACCAATAAGGACTGGCCTACTTCGGATAAAATCAGGGACGGCCTGGCAGCGCTGAAAATTCAGGTCAAGGACGGCAAGGATGGCAGCAACTGGAGCTTTCAATAGGTATATTTTCTAAAGGAAAACCCCTAAATATAGTTTATTACTTGACTGGCGGCTTTAATCACAGTACCTTTGTTTACCTAATAATTCCATACAAAACATATTTATTACACATGAAGAAGTTTTTATCTTTCCTTTTGCTTGCATCGATTACAGTAGCCGCTTATGGCCAGGACATAACCGAAAAACAATTTTCACTGATTTCAAAGAGAACCGCAGACTGGTGTCCGTATTGCGGAACGTATGGCTGGCAGTTTACCTCACAGCTCAAACAAAAACTACAGGGCAAGGACGCCATTATGTGGAATGTACACCATTCCGGAGGTTTGGCCACTAATACATCCAAAGCCATTGGGGTAAACCTCGGTGGTTCGGCTCAACCCCTGTTTTTTCTCAATACAGAAAGTGACGACCTTGGGGTCACCGCAAGTAATGTGACAGAGAAGGTAAACGAAGTGGCTGCCCTCATCGATGACCTCAGTTTTTTTGGCGCCATCGTGGGCATGGGCGCAGAAGCAACGGTCAAAGAAGATACCCTTAAGGCCAGTGCGAGAATTGAGTTTTACGACAGTGCGGAGAGCGGTGAATTTTATATAGGTTTTTACCTGGTGAAAAAAAATTTGGTGGCTTTTCAACAATCCGTTGGCCAAAATGCCGTCCACCACAGCGTGCTCGATCAAAGCCTTACCCCGGGCCATTTTGGGATAAAAGTGGGAGCCGCCCCCGTAGCGAATGGCGCCATCTTTGCAGCCAATGCAAAGCTGGATCAATTGGTGTTACACAATGGCAACCTCAATGACACCAAAGTTGTGGTGGTTTTGTGGAATAAAATTCCCAGCGGAAAATACATTTTTCTCAATGCCCGGGAAGTAAACATCATCGAAGATCAGACGTCTGCCGTTCAGGACGAAAATGCGGGTGGCTTTGATTTTAAAGCAGTCGCCGGTCAGCAGAGCATCGATATTTTTACTGCTGATGAATTGGACCCCGAAACTCCGGTAGCCCTTGTGGACCTTAAAGGAAACTCGATACCGTTTGGCATGGAAAGACTGGGAAACCGACACCTTAGATTGCAAGGCGTTTTTATCCCTTCAGGCATCTACTTTGTTAGCATTGGAAGTGACCGGAATAAAAAAACCAGGCAAATCGTTTTCCTGGATTAACATACAAAAGGGCGGTGGTGAAATCGCCTTTTTTATTTTAAACATATGAAAAAAGTTATTTTACTATTATGTTTGCTGACCTCACAGCTCGCCATAAGTCAGTCAGGCAGTGACACCCTGCTTTCCATTCGTTCGACTGCTGTCCTATTTGGCGACAATGAAGCCGGGCTTTCGGATACCAACAGGCAGGTGCTGCAAAAACTGGTGGAGTCACTGGCAAAGGTTAATGGTAAAAAAATTATCCTCGAAGGGCACACCAATGGGCTGGGCAGTCTGGCACACAACCAAAAATTATCAGAACGACGGAACGACAGCGTGAAGAAAACACTGATCGGCATGGGTATAGACTCCATGGCAATTACCTCCATTGCCTATGGCAAGACAAACCCTGAATATAAGGAAAAACAAGATGGACGAGTGCGCAACCGACAGGTGAAGATTACTGTCAAAAAACACTTTTTACTTGTCCCTTTGGAAGGCAGGGTATCCCAGACAGCCTTAAGCGGAGTGAAAGTGCTGGCCAGCCATGAGCTGTACCGCGACTCTACCACAACCAATGAAAAAGGCGAATTTGTATTGATGTTTCCCAACCACCTCGAAGCAGAAGTCGCGGCTTTTAAGGAAGGCTACCTCAGTGACGTGACCAAAGTCATAGTAGATGCAGAAAAACGCAAAGCCCCACTGGTGATACCCATGATGCCTGTATTGGTGAACACGTCCATTCATTTTAAAAGCATCAATTTTTATGGCAATAAAAACATCATCATTCCCCGGTCGCAGCATGCCCTTGAAAACCTGGGCCGTCAGATAGAGATCAATAAGAAATTTTGTTTTGAAATTCAGGGTCATGTCAATGCTCCCGGAGTGCCCGCCAGTATGGCTTACCAGTATATGGACCTATCCATATCACGGGCCGGCCGGATTTATGGCTGGTTGCAGGAAAGAGGCATCGATGCGGGACGCATGGTAGCCAACGGCTATGCACACGTGAAGATGTTGTATCCCAACAGCCGCGATGAAAAAGAACAGCAGGCAAACCGGCGTATTGAAATTCACATCCTCGACTGCGAGGTAGTTAAAAAACAAAGAATGCAATTCGATGAAGCTGCCTGCCTAAGGATCGCGGCAGAACCCGGATTCACCGAATTCCGGGTCAAGGAACAACAATTGGACTGAGGCATTATCCTGCCCAAAACCTGATCACCACAGCGACTGAGAAAAACAAAAGGTCAGTTCGCAATAATTAATGGAAAGGTACCTTATTCAAGTGTGTATTACCAACTACTGCCGCCACCACCGCCAAAACCTCCACCGGAGCTACCTCCACTAAAGCCGCCCCCACTGCCTCCCGATGAAGCTGGCATCGTGGTGAAAGCCGATGAAATTTCCCTGGGACTAAACCCTTCGCTAAAACTATCCATGCTACGGTTGTAATCGTGGGCGTAGGGGCCATAATAGCCGTACCACATGGGCGCCATGGTTTGGTAGGGTTTGATTTTTGATAGCCACGACTTATCGAGGCCAAAGGCCAGCGCATAAGGATATACTTTTTCAAAATAGGATGGATCGTTTTTGATGAGGTCGGGATACTGACTGGTATCGTCATTTTTAAGAAAAGTATGAAAACCCCTCAATTCCTGTTTTACGCGTCTGCCTTTCTCAGAGGTCTTTGAACCTACTGACGCCACTACGATCACGGCGATCATGGCAAAAATGACCACGATGCCCGCCATCCAATAGCCATAGATGAAAGACAGGGCCATAATGGGAATGAGGCAAACAAAAAACAACCAGATTCGCCAGGTTTTAAACCAGTAACGGTATTGGTCATCATACATCTGAAGGTCGATGATCTCCTTTCTGATTTGCGATTTTACCTGGGTCTGCGTACTGTAAAATTTATATTTCAGGTCGGAAAGATCCACCGTACTGCGATAGTCAAACAGACCATTGAACAGGGTGTATTCGTAGGTAGGTCGTTCGCCTTCCAGGTTTTTAACTTTGGTGAGCCGCATGTCGCCCGATGATTTGTCATAGGCTATGGTTATAAAGCCCTGGTATGCCCAATAAGGCAGTAAAGAAATGACATCCCTGTCGTGGACGATGTGGTCATAAAAAGCACCTACCTCAGCTGGTGTCAGGTCCAGCGGCGGATAGGGCTGTGGTACCATTTCGTCGTCGTCATCGTTGCCCCTAAGTTTTTTCCAGGCCAGCAAAAGAAAGCCAGGATACCAGCGGGGATGGCAGCCCATGGCCATTGATTGTTGATTGGTATGGCCTGGTTCATTTCCGGATCCAGGCTTAGGGTGGAAGATTTTTGTACGTAGTCGAGCGGTAATTTTATGGCGATTGTCAGACCCTGTCCCGGTTGAAGTATGGAGCTGGTCTCTCCGGAAATGATCCTCCCATTTTGGGCGATGGAGGCATTTTTATCTGTGGCACCCTGCTGTCCGGTAAACACCCTGAGGTCATTGTACCGCACTGCCAGGTCATCTGGCATCAATACCTCGAAGGAAACCTTTTCGATGGGAGCAGTCCAGGCATTACCCGTGACATTCCAGTAAAATTCGCTGTATTCTGGAGAAGAAAGGAAGGGTCCTTCCACTTTGTAGGTAATGTCATACACCTGCTGACCGGTGAGGTACACATCGGGGTCGCCTATGCGTATGGATTTATTGCCATTGTTTTTACTCACCTTAAATGGATGGACAGAAACGTTTATAGCGGAAATGGCCGTTTTGTATTTTTTACCATTGAGGCGAAAGACATAGGGAATGTCCCTGATGATGCCCCTTTTTTGCGTAGGGAAGTCCACGGTTATTTTTTCATTTACGGTAATGTACCCTTCTTTGAAGAGGCTGATCGAGGCATGAAATGATTTTACTGTAAAGTCCTGAGCACGGGTAGATAAACTCAGGACAAATAGGATGGTTATCAAAAAAAGGTTTTTCATGTAGTGATTCTTTTTCAAGCATTTTAACGACAGGAAAAGGGCATTAGTTCAACAAGCAGGAGATTAACGACCATGGCAATATTTTACCCGCCAGGTGGGGTTAAAATGACGACAAACGCCCTCCGGTATAAATGCATTATAATTTCATCAAAATTTTGATAATTGTTAAATAATGACATTAAATTTTATGGACACATGAAATCAATTACCTTTACAGAATAATCATTTGCGATTGAAAGAAAAGCTGAAAGCCATGCGGAATGTCCATCAGTCCCCGGATTTTCTGGCTTATGTATGTCTGTTTGCGGTATGTATACTTTGGGGTACTACCTGGGTCGTGAGCAGCTGGACGGTAAGGCAGGAGGTATCGGCCTTGCAGGTGGCGGCCATACGCCAGGTGATTGCCGGTGTGGTAATGTGTAGTTACCTGTGGTGGACGTTGCGGGACAAGCTGATGTGGCCTTCCTGGAAAGCCACGGTTTTACTCGCTTTTCTCAACTTCATCTGCAGCAATGCCCTCAGCACCTGGGGTGTGGAGTACATACCCGGTGGCATGGCTTCCATTGTGGGTGCCGCTTATCCCCTTTGGCTTGTGGTGTTGTATTCCTTCTTTTTCTCCCGCAAAATTTCGACCGTCATCTGGGTAGGTATGTTGCTGTCTTTTGCAGGCCTGATCCTGGTCTTTTTCCCTCCCTGATTGGTGCCGACATGAAAGGCAACTTCGTATTTGGTTTTGCCTTGTCGGTGTTTTCTACCATTACCTGGGCTCTCGGCACCATTTACACCAAACGACAAACCGGCCAGCAGGTAAATCCCTATTTCAGCATTGGCTTGCAGATGTTGCTCAGTGGCCTTAGCTTAAGTTTTTTCCTGGAGGGCACGGGCAACTTTACCCCAATTGCAGACATCACTTTAAATGTATGGGTTGGCATAGGTTATCTTACCCTTTTTGGCAGCCTCATTGCCTTTAGTTGTTTCCTGTATGCCCTTAAGCACTTGCCTGCGGAACAGGTAAGTATATATGCTTACATCAATCCCATTGTCGCCCTTTTCATCAGCCACCTCTGGATGGGCGAGGAGGTTACAGCCTTGTTGCTCACGGGGTCTGCCATTGTCATCCTGGGAGTATATATCATCAACCGCGCCTTTAAAATTGAAGCACCGGGCATCACGGATTAACCTTGAAAAAATAGATTCAAGCTGTTTCAGCCAAGCACATCCATGATCAGTTTTCCCTGATCTGCAGCCTTTACGTCGTCGAGGATGGCGGTAATGGTGCCTTTTTCATCCACAAAAAAAGCCTTGCGGTAAACGCCGATTACTTCCTTACCCATGAATACTTTGGGACCATAGGCCCCGAAGGCATACATCATCGATTTTTCGGGATCTGATAACAGGGATACATCGAGTGCATATTTATCTATGAACTTTTGGTGTTTGGCCACTTTATCGGGGCTGACCCCAAAGATCCTATATCCCTTTTTCGTTGCCGCCGGAAAAGCTTCGTTTGCGGCACAAACCTGTTTGGTGCAGGTGGGGGTATCGTCCTGGCCGTAAAAAAACAGAATGTATTTTTGACCCTGCAATGACTTATTTGTCACCGCCTCTCCGGTATGATCGATAACATTAAAAGAAGGAACGGTTTTTCCGGTGCTGAGTGCCATTTTTTCTTTTTATAATGTTCTAAATGTAAAAATGTTTAAGATGTTCGAAATGCCGGAGTGAAACGGAGGTGCCGAGCTTTAAATTTAAGCGTTCAAAATTTTAAGTAAAAAAAATTTTCTGCGCCAATTTGCGAGATCTACCTGGCTACGCTAGTAGACAGGTAGATCTCGCAGATATCCGCAGAAGAATATCTTTTGGGAATGTATTAAGTATTCTGTCTGGTGGATGATCTTTGAATTAACGCGAGGATAAGCTAAATGTAGTAAAATGAACTCTGAAAAACCTTTCAAATAAACATTTAAACCGTTTTAGAAGAGCCGTAGACAAGCAGAAATTATACCAATGACTGCAGGCGCCATTACACAGCTGGGGGATTTATGACTTTAATCTCTTTCAGTGGGTAAGGGATCTCGATTCCGGCATTGCGGAGATCGATCAGTACCTTTTTACGGAGGTCGCTAAGTACTTTTTCCATAAAAAACAGTTCGTCTGAGTAAAAGAAAAGTTTGAGTTTGATGGAGTAATCGCTGAGTTCAGTGAGTTGGACATGGGGTTTGGGGATTTGCACAATGTCTGGTAAGGATGCGGCAGATTCCAGCAATATTTTTTCTACCTTTTCAATGTCTTCTTTGTAGGAGACGCTTACTTCAATGTGGAACCGGGCTGGGCTATCATTGTGGCTCCAGTTGGTGACATTGTTGGATACAAGTTTGGAATTGGGTACGATGATGAAGACCAGGTCACGGGTTTTAATCTCGGTGGTGCGGAGTTTTATATTTTTGACGACACCGACCATGCCATCGATGACCACGATGTCACCTACTGCGATGTTGCCTTCGATGAGCAGGATGAAACCGGCGAGTAGGTCGGCAAAAGTGTGTTGTAAACCCAGTCCCAGACCGACCAGTAAGCCGGCGGATCCCAAGAGGATGGCAGAAAGTTGGTAGCCAAAGTTTTTGAGGATGACCAGGGTGGCGATGAAATAAATGACATATTTGATGATCCTCGCGACGGCAAAAGAGCGTCCAGGGTCAATTTCCCGTTTCTTTACATAGGTTCTGACGAAGAGGCGAAACAGGAATACTTCCATGAATTTGGCCAATACGAGAATAAACAGGGCATAAAAAAGACTGCCAAGGGTCAACGTAAAGCTGCCGATTCGAAGAAGTTCGAGACCAAAGAGGTCGCTCATACGCCTAATTTAATTTGGTAAATGAAAATATTGACGCAAAAATACTTCAAGTTCTCTGGAAATGTAGGGGATAAACCTAGGATAAATCAAAAAATTAACTTTAAGTTAAATTATCTACATACCACGTTTCATTAATAAGTAATTGGAAATGAACTCCTTATTTTTTAAAAATTTTGATCAAAGTGCAAAAAAATGAGAAAAAACTTTCCGATATTAGTAAAATATTCAGACATTTGCGGTTCTTTTAAAAAAGGGAATCTAATTTACAACCATTATTAAATAAAGAAAATACAATGAGGAAAGCTGATTTGGTGGCTTCTATAGCCGACAAAACCGGAGTTGCAAAAGTGGATGTGTTGGTTACAATGGAAGCGTTTTTCAATGAAGTGAAAGAAACATTGTCAAAGGGGGAAAATGTATACATCCGAGGTTTTGGATCTTATGTGATAAAGAAAAGGGCAAAGAAAATAGGCAGACACATCAAGAAGAACAAAGCAATTGAGATACCGGAACACTACATACCTTCCTTCAAGCCAGCCAAGGTATTTGTAGAGCAGGTTAAAGAAAAGGTAACTTCAGCACCCCTTGATGAAGGAAATGAAGAATAATCAAAACAAAGCGTAACCATTGAGCAAGTCACAAATTCTGGTCCTTTCGCTCAGCCTTATCTTGTTTATCGTCCTTTATTTTGGATGTGAAACGAAACCAAAACAAATCAGAGAACTCGAAACGTCGAGGTCTTTAACCATGCAGGTTACCGGTATAGAAAACATCCTGAGTGAGGCCAAAAAGAGGCTGAATCCGGATCAATTGAATACCATTGAAACATTGACGGCGCAAATCGGAGAAGATTCAGCCAGGGCGACGATGCTGGAAATGTTATCATCAAAATGGTACGAATTCGGTGATCTGGCCATTGCGGGGCATTATGCCGAAGAATTGGCTACCCTCAGGAACGATGAAATGTCCTGGAGTATAGCAGGGACCACATATACCCTTGGTTTGAAAAATGCCATGGATGACAAAATCCGGCAATTCAGCAAATCGAAAGCATTGGCTGCATTTGAGAAGGCGCTATCCATCAACCCGGCCAATATTGACCACAAAATCAATATGGCTTTATGTTATGTGGAAATGCCGGACGAAAGTCAACCGATGAAGGGGATTCTCATGCTGAGGGAACTCAATGAGTTGCACCCGGAAAATGTAAATGTGCTGATACAACTGGCGAGGCTTGCGCTGCGAACCAACCAGTTGGAAAAAGCGACAGACAGACTTAACCAGGCCTTGAAGCTGGATAAAAACAACAAAGCGGCGTTGTGCCTTTTTTCAGAGGTTTATCTCGCTGCCGGAGACAAAGAAAAAGCGGCTTATTACCGCGATAAATGTTCGAATTAATTTATTAACAATAAAATTTTGATCACATGCCTTGTGGGAAAAAAAGAAAAAGACATAAGATAGCTACACACAAAAGAAAGAAGAGACTTAGAAAGAATCGTCACAAGAAGAAGAACAGATAAGAGACCATCTTTTGTGGTGTGAAGCCTTTGTGCTTCACCCACTTCTTATCCCTTTAGCCGGAATCTTTTAAAATCCAATTTATATACTCCACTCTACTTTTGGGCAGGAATACGTACATCAATGTATTCCCTTTTATTATTTGAATACTTACAACATTGGAGAAAGAATTAATCATAAATTCGAGTCCGACGGAAGTAGAGATCGCCTTATTGGAGAATGGCAAGCTGGTAGAAATCCACCGCCAAAAAACAAGCGTTAACTTTTCAGTCGGAGATATTTTTCTGGGCACCGTCAAGAAGACCATGCCCAGTCTGAATGCTGCTTTTCTGGACATTGGTCCCAGGAAGGATGCCTTCCTGCATTACACAGACCTGGGTCCACAGATCAAGTCGCTCATCAAGTTTACCAACCTGGTGTTGAATAAAAACCACAACTCTCCTTTTCTCGACAATTTTGAGCAGGAACCCGACAACCTTAAAAACGGGAAGATAGAAATGGTTTTTCCCAAAAACACCAATGTGCTCGTACAGGTGCTCAAGGAACCCATATCAACCAAGGGTCCAAGGCTCAGCTGTGAGATCACCATTCCCGGCCGGTTTTTGGTCATCACCCCTTTTTCTGACAGTGTGGCGGTATCCAAAAAGATTGCCAGCAACGAGGAACGGAAAAGGCTTAAGCTGCTCATAGAAAGCATAAAACCCAAAAAGTTTGGTGTAATCGTGCGAACGGCAGCCGAAGGAAAAAAAGTGGCCGACCTGCACTCGGAAATTAAAGACCTTACCGACAAGTGGGAAAAAATTTACGAGGAGCTGCGCGGCTGCAAAGAGCCCCAAAAACTGCTTTCAGAACTCGATAAAACATCGAGCATTCTCAGGGACGTACTCAGTGGCAATTTTACCAAGATCGTCGTCAACAATAAAGAGATGCACGACAGCATCAGGGATTACCTCAAAAGCATTGCTCCTGAACGCATCAAAATCCTCAACCTGCACAAGGGCAATAAATCCATCTTTGATCAATATGAAATTACCCGCCAGATAAAATCGTCGTTTGGCAAAACCGCTACCTTGTCAAGTGGTGCCTACATCGTCATCGAACAGACCGAAGCCATGCACGTGGTCGATGTCAACAGTGGTCCCAAGATGATGAAGAAGGAACAGGATGATGCTTCACTTTCGATCAATATGGAAGCAGCAGAAGAAATAGCCAGGCAGCTCAGGTTGCGCGACATAGATAGTCTGATAACCATCGACTTCATAGATATGAAGAATCCGGAGCACAAGACACAGCTTTTCAATGCCATGAAAAATTTTATGCTGTCTGACCGTGCCCAGCATACCATCCTGCCACTGAGCAAATTTGGGTTGATGCAAATCACCAGACAACGCGTAAAACCTGCGGTACACATAGATACCCAGGAAGTTTGCCCTACATGCAATGGCACCGGCAAATCGGCGGCCAGCATCCTGGTCATCGATGCCATCGAGCGGGACCTTGATTTTATCATGCAAAATATGACCAAGACCAGGCTCGTACTTACCGTACATCCCATCATCAGGGCTTATCTTCAAATGAAGTTTTATAAACAACAGCGTTCATGGTATTTCAAATATTCGAGTTGGATCACCATCCGCGAAGACAGCGATTTCCAGTTGCTGCAATACGTTTTTAAAGACAGCAACGGAGATAAGATCGTACTGGACTGATCGGGTACAACAAGGTTGAGGTTACAGGCGTTATAGTTAACAAAGGAAAAATATGCTCCATATGAATGTCCGCATCTTTCAGTTAAAGGAAATTTTCATGTTGACATTGATTCTGTGGGTTGGCTTGATTTCCGCTTGCAAAAAGGACGACAGTTATTTTGTAGGAAAGGCCCAAATTGAAACCTCATTGGATACCTTGTTATTTGATACCGTTTTTACGCAAGTAGGTTCTGCAACCCGGTTTTTTAAAATATACAACAAAGAGGATCAGGCTGTGTCATTGGAAATCTCTTTGGCCAACCCTCAGTCCTCCTTTCGATTCAATGCAGATGGTTTCAAGGGTGAAGGCAAGACCACAGTTGAAGTGCAGCCCAAAGACAGCATATATGTATTTGTGGAAGTAACCATCAACCCGGATGCTCCTGTCTCAGCCAGTCCATTTATTGTGGAGGACAAAATATTGATCCGGCAGGGCGATCAAAGCCAGGAGGTTCAATTGATTTCATTTGGACAAAATGCCAACTACATACCCTCTAAGGATGGCAAGGGCACTGTAAATTTGCTCAGTTGCAAGTTGGGCTCAATTTCCTGGTCTGATCCCAAACCTTATGTAATTTATGGGGTACTTGTCATAGATAGTTGTGAATTGGTAATCCCTGCGGGTACCCGGATTTATGTACACGGTGGTGTGGTGGTGGGTAAGGAATCTGTGTACAGCGATGGTCAAATTCTGGTACTCGCCAATGGCCGGTTGACCATACAAGGCACCCCTGAAAACCAAGTGGTCATAGAGGGAGATCGTCTTGAGCCGGATTACAACGATGTCGCCGGTCAATGGGGCGGGATTCGCCTGCTGGCAGGAAGCATGGGCAATCGCATTGAAGGGGCTGTCATTCGCAATTCCATTGTGGGGCTGGTGGTGGATTCTGCAGCGGTGCTGGACATTGCCCAAACAGAAATTTCCAATAATTCCCTTTACGGCATCTATGCAAGTCATGCAGAAATCAACGGTGAAAACCTGTTGATCCACAGCACCGGTTCGCATGCCCTTTCTTTGACCTACGGGGGAAGCTACAGGTTTCACTATACCACCTTATCTACTTCGATCAACCAGGATGAATCACTTGTGCTCACCAATTACCGTTGTACAGATGCCCTTTGTCTTGAGCCGGTGAAAGTATTTCCGATCGATTTTACCATAGACAACAGCATCATTTCCGGCGGATCAGAGGATGAGATTATCCTGAGTCCTTCGTCAGCCGGTGATGTGGGTAATACTTTTAAAGCCGGCTTTTCACATTGTCTGGTCCGGGTAAAAAATTTGCTGAAAGCCGACCAGTTTCCAAAATTTCTTGAGGAGTGTGATGGGTGCATCAACCAGAAATTTTCAGACCGGATCTTTGCCGATGCCAATAAAAATAACTACAGACCCGACTCTATGTCTGTGGTGTTGGAATTGGCTGTGCCATTGCCTGCTATCCTGCAGGACATCGCCGGAAAGATGCGGGATGGACTAAAACCTGATCTGGGGTGTTATGAACTATAACTTCAACGTATGTTTGGGATATACTTAAAACTTGGTTTTGACCACATTCTGGATGTGCATGCATATGACCACATTCTTTTTGTGATGACATTGTGTGCTGTGTATGTGCTCAAAGATTGGAAAAAGGTTTTGTGGCTGGTCACTGCTTTTACCCTTGGCCATTCCCTGACGCTGGCTTTGTCTGTATTACATATCGTAAACGTTCCGGCCTCCTGGATTGAAAAACTTATACCGGTAACGATTATGCTCACGGCATTGTACAATCTCCGCTCTGCAGGAAAAAATCTCCAAAGCATGTATGTGTTGTATGCTATGGCCGGATTTTTTGGACTGATACACGGACTTGGTTTTTCAAACTACCTCCGGGCCCTGTTGGGTGACCAGGAAGATCTTTTGGTTCCGCTGCTTGGTTTTAACTTGGGTGTTGAAGCGGGTCAGGTCCACATCGTAATTGCCGCTATGGCCCTTAATTTAATCTGGGTCCGTTTATTGCGTATGGACAATAAATATTGGGTCTATCTGATTTCCGTGGTGTCGTTTATCGTTTCTTTTTATCTGCTGGTCAAACAATACCAATGAATTTATCCATCCTATGGCTCCTCTTTCTTAATTGTTATGTTGTTAAACCGATTCATGATGTGCATGTATCTGTTACAGAGGTAAATTGGGAAAGCGAAGGGATCATTAACATTACCACCAAACTGTTTTACGACGACCTCCAACTGGCTATGGGATTGGTACCTGGAGCCGAGTTGCCTGCTTCCTACCCCGGAGCCGACCAAATGATAAAACGTTACCTGGACAAAAACCTTGAATTTTACCTGGATGGAAAAAAGATAAAACCCGGTTATATCAAAAGCAGGGCAGCCTTGCCGGCAATATGGGTGGAGATGACAATACCCGATTCTCAAAAAGAGGCCATTAAAGTCATCAAGGTCATTAATCGCATTTTTATCAGCCAATATGATGACCAGGTGAACATGGTTCATTTTGATGTAGCGGACCGTAAGTCACATTTTGCCCTTGACAAAAAATCTACAACTGCCATCCTTAATCTGCAACCATGAAGATAAAAACGGATCTCATCATCGCGGGGGGTGGCGCCGCCGGTTTTTTTGCCGCGCTACAATGCAAGTTAATTGACAACCAACTGGATATAATTATCCTGGAACAGGGTAAAGAGGTGCTGCAAAAAGTGAAGATATCGGGCGGTGGCAGATGCAATGTGACCAATTCCATTTGGGATGCCGATGAGTTGATTAAAAATTACCCGAGAGGCGCCAAAGAGATGCGGGGGCCTTTTCATAAATTTGGTTGTGGAGATACCATGGCATGGTTTGAATCGCTGGGTGTAAAATTAAAAATCGAAGAAGATGGCCGGGTTTTTCCGGTGTCGGACGATTCGGCTACCATAGTAGATTGCCTGAATTTAGGGGCCAGATCCAGGGGTGTAAAAGTGGTCAATGGATCCAAAATAAGGCACATATCCCTTGAAGATGGACGATATATCGTGCAGACCCAGCAACAGGAGTACGAGAGTTCCTCCTTGTTGATGTGTACCGGAAGCAATCCGTCCGCCTGGCATTTGCTGGAAGAGCTGGGATATCAAATGGTGGAGCCACAACCCTCCTTGTTTACCTTTCACATCAAAGACAAGGTTTTGCACGAACTGATGGGATTGAGTGTGCCACATGCCAGGGTAAATTGCCCGGCATTTTCTTTATCGGACGAGGGTCCTTTGCTCATTACCCATTGGGGATTCAGCGGTCCTGCCGTTTTGAGGCTGAGTGCCTTTGGAGCCCGGAAATTTGCCGCGGTTGAATATCGTTTTGACATTGAAGTAAACTGGGGCTTCGACAATTCAGCAAACGACATTAAAAAACAAAGACAGGAGGCGGGAGCCAGGCAGGTGAGCTCCTATCCCCTGGGTGGTCTGCCGGCCCGGTTGTGGAAATTCCTGGTATCCAGGTCAGACATAAGTGAAGAAATGCGCTGGGCTGACCTGGACAGGAACCACATTGAAGCCCTCATAAAAATTCTGGAACGCTGCCCATTTGCAGTCACCGGGAAAAGCACCTTTAAAGAAGAATTTGTCACAGCAGGAGGGGTGGATCTTAAACAAATTAATTTTTCTACCTTTGAAAGTAAGCGACATGCAGGTTTATTCTTTGCAGGCGAGATTTTAGACATAGACGCTGTGACGGGAGGATTTAATTTTCAGGCTGCGTGGACAGGGGCTTACCTTGCTGCCAAGGCTATTACAACAAGACATAAAAACAAATAAAATGTATCAAAGACCAAGGAGAAACAGGCGATCAGAAGCCATCCGATCTGCTGTAAGAGAAACAAGACTGCATCCATCCAACCTGGTGGTACCCATATTTCTGGTGGATGGTGAAGGTAAAAAAGAACAGATCAAATCATTGCCCGTGGCCTACCGCATGAGCCGCGACATCGTATTGTCGGAAATGGAATCTTGTATGGCATTGGGTCTGGATAAGTTCATCATTTTTCCTGCCGTGGAGGAAAGACATAAGGATACGACGGCAACCTACAGTTACATGATCGACAATTTTTACCTGGAGAGTTGCCGGTTATTCAAAGAAAAACTGCCTGAGGCATGCCTTATCAGTGACGTGGCCATGGATCCGTACAGCAGTGACGGTCATGACGGCTATGTGGACCAGGGCAGAATAGTAAACGATGTGACTTTGCCCATCCTGGCAAAAATGGCTGTTGCCCAGGCCCAGGCAGGTTTCGACATCCTGGGACCATCTGATATGATGGACGGCCGGGTGGCGGCCATCAGAGAAGCATTGGATGATGCGGGTTATTACGAAACAGGCATCATGTCTTACACGGCCAAATATGCCAGCGCGTATTACGGACCATTCAGGGATGCCCTGGATTCCGCACCGAAATCCGGTGATAAAAAAACCTACCAGATGGATCCGGCCAACCGGTTTGAAGCCCTCATTGAAGGAGAACTCGATACGCAGGAAGGCGCAGATTTTTTGATGGTGAAGCCTGCTTTGAATTACCTCGATGTCATTGCCCTGATGAAGGAAAATTTCAGCCTGCCAGTGGCGGCGTACCATGTGAGTGGTGAGTGTGCCATGCTCATTGCGGCGGCGGAAAGAGGCTGGATCGACAGGGAAAAAGGAATTCATGAAACGTTAACCAGCATAAAAAGAGCCGGAGCCGATGTGATCATCACCTATTTTGCCAGGGAATGGGCTTCCATAAAGGTCTGAACCCAATAAAAGGGTAAAGGGGCTTTTTTCAAGTTCCCCTGCAGTTGCAGGTTAAATATTAAACATTTATTTAATGCTTAATACTTATCTTTGAGCGTTTTATACTAAGTGATGCAAAAGAAAATCGAAGCATATATCAATACCATTCCCAGGTTTGTCCAGTTTTTGTGGATCCTGGTCCTGGTGGCCATGCTGTTTACCGGCATCGTTTTTTTTTACATAGGCACATTTTTGTTGCCGGATACCGGTGAACTGGAGAATCCAAGGTACGAAATTGCCTCTCAGATCCTTGCTTCAGATGGTGAGGAATTGGGCAAGGCATTCAAACTAAATCGCGAGTGGCTTACCTACGAGCAACTCAACCCCAAGTTGGTGCAGGCACTTATTGCTACCGAAGATATCCGGTTTTACAGTCACAGTGGCATTGATTTCCGGGGCACCGTCCGGGCCCTCTTTTTTCTGGGCAAAAAAGGGGGAGCCAGTACCATAACCCAACAACTTGCCAAACAGTTTTTTACACAGCGGTCATCATCCTTTCTTCGGCGATCGTGGCAAAAACTCAAAGAGTGGGTTATTGCAGTGGAATTTGAGCGCAGATACACCAAAGAAGAAATCCTGGCTATGTACCTCAATAAGTATGATTTTTTATACGGAGCCATTGGAGTAAGCACTGCTGCGAAGACGTACTTTGGCAAAAACCAGAAGGACCTCAGTTACGACGAAGCGGCCATCCTTATTGGCATGTTGAAGAATCCTTACATCTACAACCCCAAGATCAATCTGGATCAGGGCCTGCAACGACGGACAGTAGTGTTGCGGCAAATGGAAAAAAAGGGTTACCTGTCGGAAGAAGAATATAGAAAATACGCCAGCAAAAAAATTGACATGAGCAGTTTTAACCGCGAGGTGTATTATACAGGGATTGCTCCCTATTTCAGGGCAGAGGTCATTCAATGGGCAAAAAACCTGCTGGAAGATGAAGAGTACCGCAAACCAGATGGTACCAAGTACAATATATTTACAGATGGACTGAAGATATTCACCACCATTGACTATAAAATGCAGCAGCATGCGGAGTCCGCAATGAGAGAGCATATGGTTTCATTGCAATCCAAATTTTTTAATGTTTGGAGGGGTAAAGATCCGTGGACTGCCGATGCCGATGATGCCCAGAAAGCGGCGAGAAAAAACCACCTCTACGAACAGTTCAGACAGTCACAGCGATTTAGGGATATGAGGTCCAGATACATGGGAGAGGTGAGTGCGAAGGTAATGGAAGAAATCCCTGATGCCAGGTTAAATGACATTGACATTTTCAGGTTGTTTGATGCCGATAAAGACCTTACTACCCTGGGTAAGCTAATGGATAGGAATGTAATTACCAGGGATCAGGTGCGTGTGTATAAACGCATCCTGAGTTCTGAATTATGGCCGGATTTAAAATCAAGATGGACCCGCTTGAGAAAGGAAGCGGATGCCGTCTTCCGCAAGCCGGTGCCCATGAAAGTATATGATTATACCACCGGTGGTGAAAAGCTGGTGACCATGAGTCCCATGGATTCGATCAAACACCACCAGATGCATATGCAAATCGGAGCCATCGGAGTAGATCCGAAAAGCGGTGGTGTCAAGGTTTGGGTTGGGGGCATCAACCACAAATATTTTCAATACGACCACGTCACCTCCAACCGGCAGGTGGGATCAACTTTCAAACCTTTCATTTATGGCACTGCCATAATCGACCAGGCGATTTCGCCATGTTTTAAAGTGCAGGATGTGTCGTATTGTATTCCTGCCAATGACCCTGATTTTGGACTTACTTCTACCTGGTGTCCATCTAATGCAGATGGAAAATTTACCGGCCAATACCTTACCCTGAAAGAAGGATTGAAGGAATCTAAAAACTCTGTTTCTGTTTTTTTAATGAAGCAGTTGGGCAGTGTATCTGCGGTGCGAAACTTTGTGGGCAACCTTAAAATAGATAAAAACAAAATTCCCGAAGCGCCATCTATTTGCCTGGGCACGCCTGAATTATCGGCTTTTGACATGGCGTCTGCATACACAGCATTTGCCAACAACGGCGTGCAAACAACCCCCATTTTTGTGACACACATCACCGATAAGGATGGACGGACCATCTACAGTGCCATTCCGGAACAGAAAAAGGCCATAAATCCGGGCTACAATTATGTGATTGTGGACATGCTGCGTTATGTAGCCAGCGTCATTGCCCCAAGATTTAAAAGTGAAATAGCCGGAAAAACCGGCACCACCAACAATTATAAAGATGGTTGGTATGTAGGATTCACTCCGCAACTGGTGGTGTCAACCTGGGTAGGAGGTGATTCAGAATGGATAAGATTTACTTCACTGGCTGACGGGCAGGGGGCCGTAATGGCACGGCCATTTTTCGAAAAATTACTAACGCGTATTGAGCGCGACAGTGGCATAGATTATGATGAGTCGGCCAGATTTATGGTTCCGGATGAACTTACGGTAGAACTGGACTGCAGCAAGTATGATGCATTGAATGCAAGTCCGGCGCAGAAAAGCACGCCTGTCGATGAGTCTGAAGAAGAAAACTAACTTTTCTTTTGTGAATCCTGCATTCTTCCTGTTATGGTAATGTCGTGTAGCTGCCCCTGTGTTACAATAAAGTTAAAAACCACAAAATTCTATTCAAATAATATAACTTAGCTGACCGTTTAAGAGTTATTACACTGGTTAACAAATTGATGAAAAGTATGATATACAAAAGTTCCTTAGTGGTAGCCCTGATACTTGGCTTTTTGGGGTTAAGGTCAATGGAGCCAAAAATTTCGGGTGGAGACAAGGAAAGCCTGATCATTAGTGCCATGTTAGAATATGTAGAACAGGTACATTTTTCTCCAAAGCCGATCGACGATGATTTGTCCAGGTTTGTTTTTAAAACATACCTGGAGCGGGTTGACGCGGGAAAGCGTTATTTTACACAGCAGGATATCGATTTGTTGAAAACCCAGGAGTTGATCATTGATGACCAGGTGCGTAATCGGACATTTGACTTTTTTAACCTGTCGCTTGATTTGCTAGATAAAAGAATGCTCAATGCAGAACAATATTACAATGAGCTCATTGACCAGCCTTTTGACCTGGTGGAAGGCAAGATGATTGAACTGGATGAAGAAAAAAAGCCATATGCCAGGGATGAAGCCCAGCTAAAGCAGTATTGGAAGGATTTTTTAACGTATGAAATCATATCACGCGTAGACCGGAAGTTGGATGAGCAGGCTGAATCAAAAGAGACGGCAAAGTCAGAAACGGAATTGGTAGAAGAAGCGAGAAAAGATATAAAGAAAACCTTTGGTGATTGGTTCAACCGACTGAAAAAACAGCGCAGAAGTGACCGGTTTGAAGTGTATGTAGGTTCGATCACCAATTATTTTGATCCGCACACTGATTTTTATAATCCCAAGGAAAAGCAGGATTTTGACATCATCATGGGAGGTAAACTCGAAGGCATTGGAGCCAGGTTGCAGCAGGACGGAGATTACATCAAGGTAACCGACATTGTTACGGGCGGTCCGGCCTGGAAAGGAAAGGAACTGGAAGCAAATGACCTGATATTGTCAGCAGCTCAAGAAGGCAAGGAAGCGGTGGATCTTACAGGTATGCGCGTAGATGATGCCGTCACCCACATCAGGGGAAAGAAAGGAACCAAAGTGATGCTGACTGTAAAAAAACAAGACGGTACGGTAAGGCAAATTACCATTATGAGGGATGAGGTCATTCTGGATGAGTCCTTTGCCCGATCGGTCATTTTTGACATGCCCGGGGTAATCAATAATATTGGTTACATCAAACTGCCCAAGTTTTACTCCTCTTTCGAAAAGGAGGATGGCAACAGTTGTGCTGTGGATGTGGCGAAAGAGATTGAGAAATTAAAAGAGAATAAAGTCAATGGCATTATCCTGGATCTTCGCAATAATACCGGTGGCTCTTTGAATGATGTGGTAGATATGTCGGGCTTTTTTATCGAACAAGGCCCTATAGTTCAGGTGAAATCAAGGCAGGCGAAACCCTACCTGCATATGGACAGGGATAGCCGGGTGCAATACGATGGACCACTCATCATTATGGTGAACAGCATGAGCGCTTCCGCCTCGGAGATTATTGCGGCTGCCATGCAGGATTACGGAAGGGCCGTGATTGTAGGTAGTAAATCTACTTTTGGCAAGGGGTCTGTACAGCGATTTTTTGACCTCGACAAGGCAGTTGCCGGAAGTGAAGAACTCAAACCTCTGGGTGAGATTAAAATGACTGTACAAAAATTTTATCGGGTCAACGGAGGTTCAAACCAATTGAAAGGGGTAATTCCGGATGTAATATTGCCTGACAATTACATGTTTATTGATGTAGGTGAAAAAGAATATGAAAATGCCATGGAGTGGACCGAAATAGCCGCGCAGTCTTATGCACAACAGGTGGTAAAAATCGAAAACCTCAACAGCATTGCGGCTAAAAGTAAGAAGCGGGTGAAAGCCGATCAGCGCTTTATAAGTGTAGAAGAAAATGCATTGAGGTTGAAACAAAACAGAGACAATTCTCAGGTAAGTCTTTCTTTAAAGGATTACCGGGCCCAAATGAAAAAGCTAGAGGATGAGGCAGGTAAGTTCGATAAGTTGTTTAAATCAGAATTGGAAGGATTTGCGATAAAGAATCTGCCTCAGGATCTCGACGGATTGAAAGCCGATGAATCTAAAAAAGCAAGGAATGACGATTGGTTTAAGGAAATGAAAAAGGATTTTTATCTCACAGAGACCATGAATGTCATGAAGGACATGATTACAGGAGAGAAGTCTTTTGGCTACCTGGTAGAAAAAATAAAATAGAGTCGCTGTAAATATCACCTACAGCGATTAATTCAAAGAATTGCTACCCTAATTATGGGGGTTTTGTTTCGACGAAGCCCCCATTTTTATTTTTTAAATGTGGGTGAAGAATTAATCCAAAATCTCAGGGCGTCAGGTTCTGGTGATGATTTGGAGATGCCGTGCTTTCGGAAAATGTTCCCAGGATCAAATGATAAAGACCATGCTTTAAATCCGGAGGATAACATAAAACGCTAGTGAAAAACCATTAGCTTTGTGTATAAATTGACGAATGATGGTAACTGAAGCCCTTTACAAATTGATGTATCCCATAGGAAAATATGAGAGTCCAACCTTTATTACAGAAAATGAGATCAGGTTGTGGATACAGACCATAGAGGAGACTCCCACGCTGGTTCGAGATGTCATTGAAGGCCTGGGTATAAGGCAACTTTCATTGCAATACCGGCCAAATGGCTGGTCGATAGCACAGGTGATTCACCATATGTGTGACAGCCACACCAATGCATTCATACGATTTAAACTTGCCCTAACAGAAGATACGCCGACAATCAAGCCATACAAAGAAGGCCTTTGGGCCAATCTTGTGGATTATTCGCCGGAGTATCTGCATTATACGCTGATCATGCTGGATGCGGTCCATGCCAAACTCACCCTCTTACTTAAAGCCATGGATATCCATGATTTCCATAACCGGAGTTATTTCCATCCTGAAAGCCATAAAAATTTTACTTTGGGAGATGCCCTGAGTTTGTATGACTGGCATTGCCGTCACCATTTGGCCCATATACATCAGGCCCTGGATTTTGATGGAAAATTTGAATAGGAGGTAAAAACGGTTCTGATTTGATTCCCGTCAATTGGCGTTGATTGGCATAATAGGCAATGAGGGTATAAATAGGTAATGAGGGTTAAAATACAGGCGTAGTATGGTGATAAAAAAAGAAGGCCGTCAACCTTTGCCGACGGCCAAACAATCAAAACCTTATGAAAAACACTATTTAACTTACTCAATGATGATGTTCCTCACATCGTCATTTTTTACTTCTTTTTTGGTGAGGGTCAAAGTAAGAATACCCTCGTTATACTCAGCCTTAATCCTATCTATATCAACATTTTCAGGAAGCGTAAAGTTTCGTTTAAAGTTTGAAAAGTTGAACTCCTTTCTTTTCACCACGGCGCCTGCTGCAAGTGCAGGATTTTGTTTGTCAGCAGATACAATCAACTGATTTTTTTCCACATTGATTTGAAAGTCGCTTTTGTCAAGTCCGGGAGCTGCCAGAATAATCTGAAAATTATCTTCGTTTTCCAGGATGTTGGCTGAGGGGATCGACAGGGTAAAGTCGGTGCCTACAATTTCTCCAATACTCCTGTTGAGTATCTGGTCAAATATATTTGAAACGTTATACATGGTGTGATATTGTTTTATGGGTTAGAGAATTTCAATGGTTTTAGATTTTGCCTTTTCTGCTTTCTGCAGGCTTACAGACAAAATGCCAGTGTTGAAGGTTGCTGTGATACTTTCCTTATTTACATTATCGGAAAGTATAAAAATCCGCTTGAAGTTTGCCTGTCCAAATTCCTGATAGCGCAGTTTTCCCTGGGTTTCAGTTGCCGCTTTTTCTGCCTTGATTACCAGATTTTGTTTCTCCTGCTGAATTTGAATTTCAGATTTTGAAAAACCCGGGAGGGCAACAAAGATTTCAAACTTATCAGTATGTTCGACGATATTGGCGGCCGGTGTGGCAAATTTTCTTTCCTTATCTTTAATTACCTCCTGAACCGGGGTATTTATAACCTCATGAAACAGGTTGGAGAAAATGGGAGCCAATGATCCGGCATGACTGAAATTTGGGTTTTTTCTAAATTTTGTATGCATGGTACTTATTTTTTTGATTAATATTTATTTCGAATCCTTAGATCAAATCTGGTACCAATGCCAAAAAGTTACTAAAATGTCACTATTTGGATCAAAATATAAGACATAATGACATATATTTTGAAATGGTCAAGACATAATGACATGATTGGGGATTTAGAGACAGTGGCAGAGGGTAAAATGGAAGAAAAACCGGTAAGTGCCTCACATTTTGTATATTTGAATACCAATTTTAGTCAATGAAGGTATTGTTGTTTAGTCAAAAACTTGATCAGGACGATGGGCCCTCCATTTGCCATTTGCTGGACAAGTTGAACCTCGAATCCATTGAAATCGCAGCCATGGGCAATACGTATGCGGAGATCCGGGAGCTGACCGAAATTGGAGAAAAGGTTGAAGTACTTTATACTCAAAATGAAGTAAACACCAGTTTACCAGATCTCATTCTGTCATTGGGTGGAGATGGCACCATGCTCAAGGCAGCAGCCCTGGCCTATCAGGGCAACATTCCGATAATTGGGATCAACCTCGGCAGACTAGGCTTTCTGTCCAGTGTCGAAAAAACCAAGATTCATGAAGCCATCGATAAAATTAAAGCAGGCCATTACCACATCGAATCCAGGTCGATGCTGGAGTTGAACTGCAACTATCCGATATTTACGGACCATGCTTATGCACTCAATGATTTTACCATTCACAAACGGGATACGTCTTCCATGGTGACCATACACACCTTTATTGATGGCGTATTTCTGAATACATACTGGTCGGATGGGATCATAGTAGCTACGCCGACCGGATCGACAGGATATTCCCTGGCTTGCGGCGGGCCGATCATTTTTCCGGGTTCGGGCAGCTTTGTCATCACCCCCATTGCACCCCACAATCTCAACGTACGGCCACTCATCATTCGGGATGACGTGGAAGTGAGTTTTGAAATCGAAGGAAGGGCAGAAAACTTTTTATGCACTCTGGATTCAAAATACGAACCTATAACAGATGATTATAAAATTGCCATAAAAAGGTCTAAATACAGTACACGGCTGATGATACTTGAAGGTCATAATTTTATGAGCACCATGAGGGAGAAACTCCTTTGGGGTCTTGACAAAAGAAATTGAGTTTCCTTTAAATAATTTTATCCAAAAATGCGCTTGAGTCCGAACCTCAGCAACACAATAATCAGTCCAAATAACAGGGCAAACTGGAAGAACGGCATATACGTAAACACAAAAATGTTAGTCTTTTCCAGGATCCATAACAGGATGATAAGGACAGTGAGAAAAAAGACCAGGCTGCCAATTTTATCAAAGCCGGGCACGTACTGAAAATCTACGTTTCTGCGAATGAGCCAAAGTGTGACTACCATACAAATGATGGGAAGTATCTGCGTATAAATATTGGCGTTGAGGATACTCCCTCTTTCAAAAAAGAACATATAAATGCTGAGGGTTACCGCAAATATACCTGGAATGCACACCAGATAGACCAGGATGGAGTAAAGATACTTCCATGGTGACAGGTGGCCCTCGTTTTTACCAAAGATCCAAGCCAGAAATGCTGTTAACGGCAGCACCGTGAAATAAGTAATGAGGGTTTCCGGGCTTTGAGAGCAGTGGCTGAAGAATTCACCTAAGGTCATGATGGTTGCGGTTTATGGGGGTAAATATACATGTTATAAAGTGAAAAATACCAAAGGCAACCATGTATGGACGATAGCCCTGAATTTTAAACTACTAAAAATTAAAGTTCATGAATATTTACGGCTATTGTTTAATCCATTTTTCTATTGCAACCAATTTACCCTTGCACCTAACTTGCAGAAAATAAACTCCTGGAGATAACGCACTTGCATCAACACTTTGGATTTGACTACCCGCCTTTTTGTGAATTTCCAAAATGCTTTTACCTGCGATATCTTTTATTATATAACTCAGGTCAGAATTTCTAAAGTAATGTAAATCTACAATCAAATTTCCTTCAGTTGGATTAGGGTAAATGAGAATGTCATCCATCAGGGTCTCTTCTAAAGAAGTTATGCATTGCTGATGATTAATGAATACTTCACCTCCCGAGTATAAATCACAAGTACTGTCCATTGGCATATAATAGGCCAATGCCTTAACAAGTTGATTTGGATGATTGGTAGTTAACCAATTTGTTCCGTTCCATAGAGCAACACCACTAATTGGATTCCCGCCAATATTGGTAAATAAGCCGCCTGCGTACAATTCACCTCCAAATAATTCCAAATCATAGATGCCTTCATAACTTGTATTTACACCTCCTGAGAGGCTATTCCAATTGAAACCATCCCATTTTGCAATATGGGCTGTACCTGCTACTCCGTCTGCATCCAAAAATCTTCCACCTGCTATGAGGTCATTGTTTATTACTTGTAATGCGGCTACACCCTGGCCATTATTGTTGGGAATTAAGTTAATGCCATTTATTCCTATACCAGCCCAATTATTACTTCCATTCCATAAAGCAATATTAGAGACATTCGTACTTGCGCCTGCAAGATTAAATTTGCCTCCAACAACAATAGATCCTAAATAATTATTTATTACATTGACTTCACCATTGGTGCCATTCGAGCCAGTAAAATCCGGTAAAGTGAACCATGTATTATTATTGGTGTAAACAACATTGTTGGCAGCAATTCCTCCAGCCGAACTGAAATGCCCACCGAGAAACAGATTTGTTGAATTAAGAGAGAATAAAGCATTAACCGGTCCATTTGTACCGACACCCAACGCATTCCAGGCCAAGCCATTCCAAACAGCTATGTTACTCCCGGGACTGCTGAAAGAGCCGCCTGCATACAATAAACCATTATGTACTTCAAGATCATTAAGTTGTCCATTTGGACCTCCATTACCTAAAGCTGACCAACTTGTACCGTTCCATGCTGCAATAAAATTAGCTCCATTTAAATTTGTGAAACTACCTGCCACAATTAGCTTACCCTGATACACAATCATGTCTTCAATAAAAGGTATATTTGATATGTTCATCCACGCTGAATTTGCACAGGGAACATAAATACAGGAGTCTATTCCACATGAAATTACCACGGTATCTTTTATTATGGTGCGATTACAAAGTTGGGGAGGTGTAATTGAATGGTTATATTCAGATGCAGTCCAGCTTATGATAAAAGTCCCGCTGCTATTATAGGTATGCATCGGCATTGAGCCGGCACTGAATGGACCACTGGACTGTGAATTGTCTCCCCATTGTATCAAACTTACGTTGTCGCAAAGCGGAAAGTTACCAATATTAAGTGTGGCTTTGCAATTAGCACTGTCAATTTGCAAAGAAATTGCATTTTGGATTGCCAAATCAAAGTCAAAAGGATTTCCACAACATTCATATCCCTGGGCATTAAAGTATATTACACATTGGCATTTGTTTGTGCCACAATTGCCAATCATGGTGAGGGTGTACAATCCTGCAATGGAAAAACTGGAATTATTGATTGGTATTGTAAATCCCGGATTTGCCACAACACTGCCAGAGAGGGCATTGAACCCAACAGGACCTTGTAATTGCCACTGTACAACTGCTTGTGGACAATTTGTACCCAAACAAGTAAAAGAAGTTAAAAATCGAATGGGCAGGATAGACATTGATGAAGGGACATTTAAGGTATCGCCACACTTTTTTAGTTCAGGAATGTTGCGATCTATCGCATATTTGATTTCAAATCCGCCACAGACACAGGTATCGCACGCTGTGATATTAAATGAAGTGCACATTTTTTGACTGTTACATTCATCAAAAATATTTACGCAAACCTGATGTGATCCATTTTGAGTTACATTATACATCCACATTCCGTTTGGATTTGTAATTACTTGTGGTACATTGGCTCCATCAAAAACAGGAGGTGTACTAAAGAAATAACAAGAGTCAAATTGCGGAGCTGTAACCGTTGCCTTGCAATCATTTATTACAATATTGAAACCCTGATTTATCAGATTTGCAAACGTTGTGGTGTCTGCACAGCATGACTTACACTCATTACCTTCTCTCCATACTAAATAATTATTGGAAATATTACTACCAGCAATGGTATCAATATTTTTAATTGGAAACAAGACTTGGTTTATGGGAGCAAGATTTGTAGGCGTGAATACAATAGTTTCATTGCTTACATTGCATGTATTTAAATCCAAATCACTTTTGGAAATAAAGGCACATCGCCCACCAAATCCTGATGGTGCATTTCTTCCATCTGTAAAGATAAGATCATTTGTAGGCATTAACCATGAAGAACCCCCAATAAAATTATTGCCAATATTTATATACTTTGCCCACACAAGCGTTGGAATATTGGGAGAATTGTCCTTTAGTTTTAAAAGTACTGTGCGTAAACTTCCAAATAAACCAATACCGGTTGCATAAATATCCCCGGTTGTTGACTCCCAGATTTGACTAATTGAAGAAAGTTTAGGGATTTGAACTTGCCAAAGTTGATTGTAATTTTGATCAAATTTTGAGATAAATGGGGATTGACCAACTTCACTATTGGAAGCCATGTAAAAACCACCTCCATTTTGTATGGCTGTAATGTCAGGATAGTTCATCCAATTGGCAATTTTTCCTGAGAGCAGGGTTCCGTCATTGCTGGTTATATAGAATATACCAGAGTGATCATTCTGTGGATTTAGTCTGCTTCCTGAAATGAGCATTTCTCCATTTGGGAAAGCAAGAAAGTCTCTGAAAAATTCATCGTCGGAATTACTGACATATATTTTTTTCCAGTTAAAATTTCCACTTCCATTGATATTTAAAATGACTACATCATCCCACGTTGAAGAAGGACCAGAAGTTTCCCTTTGGCCTCCCAATACATAGAAAGGAAAATTAGGGTTTTGAGGTGCAGGGTTTTCTATGATATGAAGAAAAAAATCTCTTCCCCCGGGTTCATCATAAGATTTTGTCCAGGCAAAGCTACCTGTGTTTGTAATTCTTCCCATTATACTTTTTGAAGAAGCGTCCCCTGGCAATGAATTACCTACAAGTATTAAGTCACCATTATTCACCCTGATGGCGTCATTCCATTGTGAAGCAATGTCCAGGCTTTTTGTCCAAAGGAGCGAACCATCAGATGCAAGCCGACTCACAGTTGCCCTGGAGACTGCACCTGTAAAGGGTTGATCTTGCCCCAACACATAATACTCGGAACCATCCTGGATTACTTTTGAAAAGGAGTTGTCCAGATTCGTACCAAATATTTTTTGGAATGCCTGCGCATGAGCCTTGGGTGTAAACAATAAATAAAGCGCAAACATGAGTATTAGATTCACTTGAAAGAATGGATTTGAATGTGCATTTATTGAGGCTTTCATTTGATAAATTAATTTAAAGTGAATTAAAATAATTTTATTCCTATCCCATTCTGAAGAGCCACATAAAGAGAAGGAGCAGGTTCAAAAGTGAGAAAACTATTGATATATTACCGCAGCACCTTCAAATATACTGAATATTCAAACGAAATGCAAATATATTTTGTTAAAAATACCTTTAGATGCCGTTTGTGACTTTGGAAAGTCTTGAAAATAGAGGGATTTCCTGCCTGTAATTTAATCGTTATTCCTTTGAGGCGATTTGATAAATTAAATGGTGCGGTATCTTTTTCATTCCAATTCCGGCCACCCACCTTGTATAAGTGGACCTATGGATTTAGCCAATGCTGCCATTTTATTTTTATGACTCAGCCAGGCTTCATCTTTGAAATATGGCCTGTGATTCAGAAAGGCATTGATGCTTTCAATCCAATCGTTAAGTTTCAAAATTTCATCGGTGAAATAGGCAGATGCAAATTTTTGCCAAAGGTAGTTAATGGCCTGGTCATTGAGGTGTATGAGTTCTCCCTGATAAAACCGATAATCCCGCAAATCATCCATGACGATTTCATAAGCCGGAAAGTAGCTGACATTATTTGAACTGGTCATGGCCTGATAAATGCCATTGAGCAAGACTGCTTTGCTTCGCTGATTGGCCTCCATGCCATCTTTCAGGTGCCGCACCGGGCTGAGTGTAAATACGATGTTGACTGTTGGATTTAAGCCCCTGAGTCCATTGATCAGTTGATGAAGGTTTTCATCAATGTTTTCGGGTGTAAGGATGATTTTATCAAATAATGCTTGTGGTCGTTTGTGACAATTGGATACGATCTGTTGGGTTTCGCGCAGTTTGTACACCCAGGCCGTACCCAGTGTAATAAATACGGCTTTAGACTTTTCAATGTGTGATTTGGTCATTGACAAAGCCTCATTGAGATTTTGTATCAGGGTATTGCCATCCGGGTGATTCCAGGTTGTGTGGAAATCATGGTGAAAATAAAGTCCATTGGCTTGTTGTAGTTCATCGGGGCTTACTTTGCCATTTGCACAAATACGCCGGATGAGTTTGGCCAGGGAAACAGGATTAAAGGTGGTACCGAGCGGATTGGCCAGGGAATTAAATTTATGCTGGCTCAGGCGATGCCCAATGTTGTCTGCAAAACAGGAGCCCAGAAGGATGACTGCGTCCTTGTGCCTGATTGACCAGGGCGATTTATTTACCATTAATTCTGTTCGAAAACGCATATTTTAATAATTTTACCCAAAAGTATGACTGTGAAGAAATTTTTCAAAAATTTATTTGGTGAATACCCCACTGAGCCAGACATAACATTTGGAAGATTTTCTGACCTCTATAAACCCGCTTATAAAAACGAGTCCTGGGAAAAAGCACTGGATTTCTATGAAAAGAAACAATATACAGCTTCGATCCGGTATTTTTTGGATTACCTTCATGATGAACATACCGGTAATGTGTGGATAGAGCCTGGTAATGAAGAAAAAATCAGGTTTAGCCTGTGTCAGGGCTCAAAATTGATCGAAGGATTTGCAAACCAGGATGGTTTTTTTGCAACGGCTAAGATCGCCAGGTGCGAACCAATAAGCTTGGGGGCTTTGAGAAGTTTGCTCGAAGAAAACTACGATCTCCGTTATTCCTGTTTCGCCCTTGGCAGCGATGATATACTTACCATGGTGATGCATACCGATTATCTGGATGCTTCGCCTTACAAATTGTATTACGGACTCAAAGAGCTGGCCACGAGGGCTGACCGCAGGGATGATGTACTGGTGAGTACATTTTCTGAATTGTCGGCCATTCAAAGTGGCAAAATTGTTGAACTTTCCAAGGAAGAAAAGGAGATTAAATTCAGCTTTTACCAGGATAGTTTAGACAGAGCCATCCACATAGCCAATCAGGATGCGGAAAAGCTTGAAAAATATCCCGGTCTGGTTTCCTACATGATGATGAGTACCGCATTTTTAATCGATTACCTGCTGATACCCGAAGGAATGATCATGGAACACATCGAAAACATCTATCATTGGTTTTTTCAAACCAACGACCTGCCGCCACACAGAAAAAATGCCGGCATTCTACTGGAACTGCAGGAGATGAAAAAGTTGGATCGGGATAATGTATATAAAGAACTGTACAATACAAAATTTACTTTTGGAAATCTCATGCCGGGCAACCACACAAACCTTCAGGAAATGATCGACATGGAAATGAAACATTTCAATTGGTATATGGAAAATGAACTGGAGGCGTATGCCATATACATTCCCAAATATATTGCCAGTATGCTGTTATACACGTATGCCATGCCGCTGCCAGACAAACAGTTGCTTCATTTGCTCATTCGCGTGCTGGAGAATGATTTTTTTGTCAGACTGGGCTATGTCTCATTAATAAAGGCCGATGGTAAGTTAGACAGCAGCCGGCTTGCGCATTGCCTTGCCCTCATTACAGCGGCCGGTTCGGGCTTATATGAAGGCATAAAACTGGATGCCGGGAAACTGGATTGCCGCGATATTTACCGGTTTTCAAGTAGTTTCCTTGTCATGATCTATCAATTGAAAATTCAAAAGCTGTAATCATGGTTCCAGAATGGGTAAAAGATTTAAATAAGATAGTGGTGCAGATAGCCACACCCTATGCCACCGGCACTGGATTTATTTTTCCGGCACATGATGTGATCGTCACGAATGAGCATGTGGTAAGGGACAACCGCAATGCAGTGGTGGAGGGTGCAGTCATGAAAAGACAACTGGCAGACATCCTGTACATAGATGAAAAGTATGACATTGCCTTGTTGCAACTTCCAAAACTAAAAGAGGTCGGTCCACAGCTAAACTGGTGTTCAATACCTCCGACGAAAGGATCACAGGTTTTTGCCTGTGGGCACCCATTTGGGTATAAATTTTCTGTCACACAAGGCATTATTTCGACGGTGGAATATGAGTTGGGCAATTTATATTATATCCAGCATGATGCTGCATTGAATCCCGGTAACAGTGGTGGTCCTTTGCTCAATGATCGCGGGGAATTACTTGGGGTGAATACCTTCATGGTCGAAGAGGGCCAGAATATAGGCATAGCCCTGCCTTTTGGCAAACTCAGACAGATATTGACAGATTATGATCAAATAAAACCTGAGCGGGCTTCGAGGTGTCCATCCTGTGAATTTCTATTGTTTGAAGAAAGAGCCCAAAATGATTATTGTCCAAATTGTGGGGCAGTAGTAAAGTATATTTCTGATGTTCAGGAATATGAGCCGGTGGGCATTGGTAAAAAGATTGAAGATGTGTTGAGCCAATTGGGTTACGACGTGGCCATATGCAGGCGGGGTATGAGTAATTGGGAAATCACGCATGGCAGTGCCAAGGTGAATGTTGCTTACCACGAACAATCCGGCTTTCTGATCGCTGATGCTACTTTGTGTTACCTGCCGAAAACCAGCATGGAAGATATTTATACCTACCTCATGAAGCAAAATTATCACAACAAGGGCATGACTTTTAGCTTAAAAGACAATAACATTGTGATATCGAGTCTTATTTATGACCAGCACATGCATTTTGAATCCTGCAAAAAAATCATAGACAGGCTGATCAAAAGTGCAGATAAATATGACAACATTTTGATTCAAAACTTTGGAGCTGAAGCCTTACTGCAATGAGGATTGACAAATGCTCCAAATGTTGGAAAGTCGTGATATTGGCTTAATCGTTTTATTGAAATGAACTTTGTACAACTTTTCGAAATTTGCCATTTCAGGGCAACCGGCTCTGTTCATTTGGGCATATTTATTTTGTTTTTTACGTATTTTGGTTTGAAAATCAGTCAATAGGGTTCCGGGAACAAAATAAATTATTTTAAGCCATTGGATTTTAACATTTTATTGAACTTTTTACCAGACTCACTTGTTTGGATTGCTTATGACGGGTAAAGTTTTCATGCAAGGGTTCCTGGTAATTTTTCTTTCACTGGCGATAGCAGGTAAATCTGCAATAGAAGCTCTGGTTTTTAAAACTCAGATTGCCCTCATCGAAGACAACAATGAACATGAAGAAGAGATACAGGGAAAGGATATGAGCAAGGAATTAAAATACCTTAAGAAAAATTTACCGTTCTTATTATCCCAGCAAGTTCCCGACTTTAAAGTTGACAACTTTTATACATCCACCCTGTCAAATCTATTCAAGGGATCTATCCTTCTAGTCCCTCCGAATATGGTTGGAATGGCCTAAAAATTAACCCATCATTTAACAGAGGGGGAAGGCACAAATTATGCCTGTGGTGTGTCATTGTACCATATCGTTTTATTCAAACTTTTTATACATCATAAAAACCCAGTGCATGGTCATGTGTAATCAGGTCAATATAAAATTTTGATATTTTCTATGAACTACCCAATTGCGATATGGGGCATAGGCCGAAATAATTTTCAGATATTAATAAATACTTAGATATAGTATATCCTATTACTGCCGAGTATGTCTGGTTTTAAATAAGACAATTTCTGCAACCTTAATTAACCAAATCATGAATACACTATACAATAAAATATTAAAAAATGACCTGCCTTCCTCGGTCGTTGTGTTTTTAGTTGCGCTTCCATTGTGTCTTGGCATTGCTTTGGCTTCCGGGGCTCCTCTCTTTTCCGGTATTATATCCGGCATTATTGGTGGTATTGTGGTAGGATCACTCAGCGGCTCGCATGTAAGTGTAAGCGGGCCTGCTGCAGGACTTACAGCCATTGTTTTGTCTGCCATCTCTACCTTGGGTGGCTTTGAAAATTTTTTGCTTGCCGTGGTTATAGCTGGTGGAATTCAGGTAATTCTTGGAGTAATCAAGGCGGGAACAGTTGCGGATTATTTTCCCAACAGTGTGGTTGAAGGCATGCTGGCAGGTATCGGGGTAATTATTTTCTTGAAACAATTGCCACATGCTTTTGGATATGACAGGGACACCGAAGGAGATTTGGCCTTTATTGAAAAATCAGGTTCCAATACCTTCACTTCACTCATTGACATGTTGGATTATATTCATCCCGGTGCCGTGATATTGTCGGTATTCAGCATCTTATTGCTCATTCTGTGGGAGAAGGTTGATTTTTTGAGAAAAATAAAATTGATTCCGGCTGCCTTGGTGGTGGTGGTATTCGGCATCGTCATCAATGAACTCTTCAAGTTGAGCGGAGGTGTATGGGTTATTGAACCCAGCCATCTGGTATCTTTGCCTGTGGCAGATTCGGTAGAAGCATTTAAGGGACTAATTGTCCTTCCTGATTTTTCTGCCATCATGAACAAAGAAATATGGATAGTGGCTGCCACGATTGCCATTGTGGCATCACTTGAAACCCTGCTGTGCATAGAAGCCGGGGACAAAATGGATACCCATAAGCGGTACTCAAACCCCAACAGGGAATTACTTGCCCAGGGTACCGGAAATATAGTCAGTGGCCTTCTGGGAGGTTTGCCCATGACCTCTGTGGTAGTGCGGACTACGGCCAACATTAATTCTGGTGCAGCTTCGCGTTGGTCAGCGATTTTACATGGTGTTTTTATGTTACTTTGTGTTTTGATTATACCCGGGTTACTCAACAAAATCCCACTGGCCTCATTGGCGGCTATTTTGCTTTTAATTGGATATAAACTTGCTAAGCCGTCAAAACTTTTTCATTTTTATCAGCAGGGAAAATACCAGTTTATTCCTTTTATAGTTACGCTTTTAGCGGTAGTTTTTACCGACCTGCTGAAGGGAGTGGGCATTGGACTAATCATAAGTATAATTTATATTCTTAGGGGGAATATAAAAAATGCCTACTATTTTTCCAGGGAAAGTTATCATTTGGGGGATAAAATCATCATCGAATTATCCCAGGAAGTTTCCTTCCTGAATAAAGCCACCATCAAACAAACCCTTGCCGCCCTTCCAAACGGATCGACTGTGCTAATCGATGCCTCAAATTCACAGTACATCGCGCACGACATACTCGAACTGATCAGGGAATTTCGCGATGTGGTCAGCGTGGAAAAATCCATAAACCTGGAATTAACCGGATTTAAGGAAAATTACCAGATTGAAAATACCAGCCACGTAAGATTTACAAACGATAATGGCCCGGAAAATTTGGCCACAAATAAAGCAGAGACGCTTCTTACCAATTAAAATAAAAAAAGTAAACATTTATGAAAGCACATACCAAAGAAACGCAAGAAACCATTACCCCTTCAAAGGCCCTTCAGTTTTTACAGGAAGGTAATCAACGATTTTTAAATAACCTTAAACTCAATCGCAATCTGCTTGAGCAGGTAAATGATACCAGGGATGGTCAATTTCCTTTTGCTTCTATATTGAGTTGCAGTGACAGTCGAACATCGACTGAATTGGTCTTTGACCAGGGCCTTGGTGACATATTCAGTGTGAGGCTGGCTGGAAATATAGCCAGTGAGTTTGCCATTGGATCTCTTGAGTTTGCCTGCAAATATTTGGGTTCAAAAATTATAGTGGTTTTAGGTCACACACAATGTGGTGCAGTAAAAGGAGCATGTGATGGATTCAAAGACGGCAACATCACCAATTTGCTGGAACAAATTCATCCTGCTGTGGAAAGGGAAGAAGTCACCACAGAAAACAGGACTTCCAAAAACTTGAATTTTGTCCAAAATGTCATGCATCACAATGTGGAATATCAAATCAGTAAAATCTACGAGATAAGTCCATTGCTGGCACAAATGAAAGCCGAGGGTAAAATTGACATTGTTGGGGCCATTTATGACGTGGCCACGGGGGAAGTGAAGTTTAAAATCGAAGAATGATATTTTGGTTAAGTTAAACTTTGATTTGGTTTAGTTAGTTAAGACCCTTTATGGGTTTGCAGATTGATTTTTTAGGCAGGCCATTGTAAAAAGGTCTGCCTTTATTAGTTTAGTTAAAAAAAACAATAATCTTGAATTCCTCACAGTTCATAAATGTGAAGTCGCATATTTTACAGATATTTGAGGCCGAATCAAAGCACTACAGATGACTTCAAAAATATCGGGAACTTACTTATTTGGTATTATAATGTTTTTTCTATTGACATGCCATCATCTGTCGAGTGCCGGTGTAGTAATCAACGTGAATTTGCGCGGCCTGACGTATGATACTATATGGTTTGGCCGCACCTATGGCAGGCAGGTCGAGGTTGATTTTTACGGTTTGAAAAAAGAGGATGGCACTTTTACCCTGGAGACAAATAAGGAAATTAAGCCCGGTTTCTACGCCATTGCTTTTAAAACTTCGGCGGAATCGAGATACGGATATTTTAATATTGCCATCACGGATGAACATCGAAATTTTAGCATTGCCGCGAATGTAAATAACGTTCACAGGACAGTCTCTTTTGACCACAGTCCTGCCAGTAATCAGTTGTATGCCTACAGAAACCAGGTAGTGAGTTTGATGGACGAATACAGCAAAATATTTGACACTTACCGGTTATTCCTCTCCGAAGATTTGTTCAAATTTATCACGGCCAAGGAGCAGGCAATCCACGAATTGCAAGTTCAGTTTTTAAGGGAATATCCTGAGTCGTTGATCGCCGATTTTATCAAAAGAACTCCATTTGATTACTTTCCGGAAAATGCAAATTGGGAAACTGAGCGAAAGATCCGCAATCAATACTATCGCACTTCCTATTTAAGGAATTTCCATGTGGAAGATAGCATCTTCTGGAGTTTACCACTTGGAATTGACTGGCTTGATCATTATACATTCAGGGTATGGGAGAGTGGCGATGAAGAAGCCATAAGGGCAACAGACCAATTGGTAGAAATGTTGAAACCAAATGAAAAAGCATACAGATATTATCTCAGGTACATGCTCAATTCATTTAGCCAAATGAATAAGTATGACCTGGGCAGGATTTATGTGTATTTGGTCAGAAAATATGTGGACAAGGGCAAGGCACCATGGATGAGTGAGGAGGACTACTATCGTTACTCCAATCTTGCATCCCACATTGACCGGTTAATGACGGGGTCACTGGCACCTGATATCCGATTTTACGACCGCGCAAACCGGCCCTTTAATGTTATGGATGTCAATGCGGACCTGACGATGCTTATTTTCTGGAATCCCGATTGTCCCAATTGTAAAAAGGAAATCCCCATCATCGCATCGATTTACAACGAATTTTCAGGACTAGGGTTAAAAATTCTGGCGGTATGTGGTAAGAAGGCAGAAAGTGTTTCTATGTGTTGGGAATACATAGACACCTTACAATTCCCCGCTGAATGGTTATTCCTGGCTGATCCACAAACCAGGTCAAATTACCAGGTGATGTATCACATTACTACTTTTCCTTCCATCTATGTTTTGGACAGGGAAAAGAGGATAGTATTCCGGAGAAAGGGGAGTATGCAGGAATATGAGTTGAGACATCTCTTTGAAAAATTATCCCGGCGATAGGAAGACATGTTCAAGCTTTGGATAATGTAGCCTGAAAAAATGGTAGATTATTTTTGACCGGGCATGCTTTCAGAATTGAGGTATTTTAGAATCACCGCAATTTGTTCGTCCCTGGTGAGAAAAGTATTGTCAATTTCTATGGCATCTTCTGCTTTTCTCAATGGGCTGTGTTCACGGGTACTGTCGATATGATCTCTGTGGGCCAGGTTTGTCACCACTTCATCAAAAGATGTTGTTCCATTTTTTTCCAAGAGTTCCCGGTATCGTCTTTCAGCCCGTACTTCCGGATCTGCTATAAGGAAAAACTTGAAATCCGCATCTGGGAAGACTACTGTACCAATGTCCCGGCCATCCATGACGGCACCCTGAGCGCCCATTTGTTGTTGAAGGGTGACCATTTTTATTCTTACCTCGGGGATGGCTGAGATTTCGCTCACCATGTTGGAGACCTCCATTGACCGCAGTTCTTCTACCAGGGGACTGCCATTACAATACAGCACATTTTGATCCCCGTCCCTTACAAAACGGAGTATGATGTGGTTTAGTGCGGTGTACACCTGTAGTTCATCTTTAATGTCAATCTGGTGTTTGAGAAAATACCAGGTTACAGCCCTGTACATGGCTCCGGTGTCTATATAAGGAAGCTTAAGAATTTGGGCCAGGGTCTTCGCTATGGTCGACTTACCGCAAGATGAGAAACCGTCGATGGCAATGATCATGGAGCTGGATTGTGGGCTAAAAAAATGCCCCTTAATTTTTCCTGTTAAAACCAAGGGGCATCGTAAAATGATTTATGCTTTACAAAATTAATATTCGTCTTCGTTGAATAAAAAATCGTCCTTTCTGGGATAATCAGGCCAAATATCCTCCATGGTGTCATATATTTCAGCTTCATCTTCGAGTTCATTCAGGTTTTCAATTACCTCAATGGGCGCTCCGGATCTGATCGCATAATCGATGAGTTCGTCTTTGGTCGCAGGCCATGGTGCGTCTTCCAAATGATGTGCAAGTTCTAGGGTCCAATACATGTATGTGTTTATTTTTTACAATGATGTAATAAATAGCTTCTTTATTAAGTTCCCACAAAAGTAATTTTTTTGTGTTTATTCCGTCTTTTTTTGGCGTTAATATATTAAATGATGTTATAAAACAATAATAATGAGCATTTAACGCATAATAAAAATCCGATTTCCAGCATAGATTCGGAATTATAAGGCTGTGGAATTTAAAACCAGAATCTTTAGTGCTTCCAGATCATCTGCCTGGTTTGCGGCTTGTCCGGGCAGCCATTCTTCCATGATAGGTCGCATCAATATGTATCCGGATTTGTGTTTTAAAGAAGCAAGGGCGTAGTCAAATTTCAAACTTACTACCATGTGGTGTCTGAGGTTCAATACCGGCCCAAACCGGGCATCAACCTGTGCATAAAGGACTTCGAGAAAAGATTCATTTTGGTGGCCAAATTCGGGAGGCGGACACTTGGTTATGGATACCAGGCTTGTTTCGTCATTTTCTTTTTTCCAAAGACCCAAGGTATATTCTACAGGCGTTCTTGAGGCAGGAAGGTCAGTTTTTACATACATGATTACCGCCCGCAGTTTAATTGGTTCTGCAGGCCATTCAAGCCAGGGCTTTTCAAAAGCATTGGCCGTTTTGCTTTTCAGTATGATTCCTGTGGCAAAGCGTGAGCCTGCATCTTCTCTCATGGCGATAAGCATTGCCAAAGAGCCAAAGTCAAGATTATGACTAAACCGGATGTTGGCTTTGTCTCCAAACCCGGAAAGCACACCGGCAAGTAATTCTTTCCTCTGGCCAGGCGCAAGGTGGGTGATGTCTTCGTCATTAATTTCATGCAGGTCATGAAAAATGATGAGGTGTTGCCGTGATGTGGTGGATTGTTTTTTGCCATGGTTACCGGACAAATTTAAAACGCAGCCCTCCAACACCAGGCTGGTAAAACCGGAAAAGTCGAGTGTTTTCAGTTCAGGTACTTCACGACCGATGAGCTGTCCATCTTTTGTCCAAACGGAGACCTGATTACTTCGCCACACACACTGAATCCTTTTGCCTTGCCACCTGTATTCTGCCGTAAAATCATGGAGGGGCAGACGGCTCACACAATTTTCATCCACTTTTTGTACCGGACTAAAAGCACATGGATGGTTATTTTCCTGCTGCAGGTCTTCTGTGCGGATGAGATCCAACCAGGTAGTCTGGTGAGGCTGCCAGGGTGTATCTAGTCTGGTAGCCAGCGTGTGTTTCTGACAACCGGTGATGATACTCAGACAGCCAGCCAAATCCTGGGACATTACATTGGCAAGAAATCCCGACATGATCATTTTATTGACCAGCCTTCGTCCAGCCTCGTCGCAGGAAAGCCATATTTCCTCTAGTCCTTTTATTCTCGGCTCGTCGGACAGGGATTTAAAGTCGGAAACAAAATGCATGACCTGGGTTAGAGAAAGTTCTTTAGCACCGGTATGGTCGAACAGCAGCGCAAGGGCTTCGGCTTTGTCGCCGGTTACGACCGTGCTGTGATCGATCATCCAGTCTGGTATGCCGGTGATGCAGGAAGCGTATGCTCTTAAGACCGGGTACGTACCCGCCCTGGTGTGTATTCCTTTTTGCAAAAGATAAACCGCCCATACCCGGTCTGAATCTTCTGGTAAGGCGGCAAAAAAGTTGGACAAATAAGGATAAAGCTCAGCGCCTGCAGGTCTTTCTTTGTCCAAAGATTCAACCAGACGGGCAAATTTGTTGATCATAAAAAGCCGGTTAACGAGAATGAACGGTTGAAAATAGCATTTTATTGGCAACAGAACCGCGCAAAATCAGGCCATAGTGTTATGAGGTTATATTTACACAGTTTTGGTGACGAGCAGGACAAAGCAGCCTCAAATTAGGGGATAAAAATGTATGCTGACAGCTATAAATGGGCAATTTTTCCTATCTTTGAAACGTAAATTTCAACTTATGCATAGAATTGTCCTGATTGTACTTGCAGCTTTATTTCATATAGCGCTAAGTGGTCAATCCAAGTTTCACAGGGGCTACCCCGTTAAAGGTTCATCCGGCAATGATCCGGATACTTCTGTTGTAAACCTGGCTGGCATACAGATGAAAGACGGATCGTATTTGTCGCTGGACGGCATAAGGGCCGTCGCAGATACAAGCTACAGTTACCTCGTACTTACGTCACTCAAGCCCAAAGGAGATGTGAGCACCAGCAAGCTGGTCCAAATGGAGGGTAATACCCGGATCTTACACGGATCGGTTTCCCTGATTCAGGCGACCAATGACAGCATTTATTTTACCTGCACCACTACCGCGACGACAGACAACAGGTTGATTGGGTGTTTGAATAAATCTCTTGACCTGGAGTGGACAAGGGTTCTTGACAACACTTTTGACGATAAGGGCAGTCATGCTGCCAACTTGCTGGATGAAGGCAAAGACAGCCTCTTGTATCAATTGACACAGGCAGACACAGGAGACAGCATCCAGTTATATTTTAATCAATTAAACGGGGGAGGAACCCTGCTGAATAACCAGAGACTAAGTTACAATCGCATCAACGGATCTGCACTGCCTTTTGAGGCCAATCATTTTGAAGTAAATAATGACACAAGTTATGTTTGGACGGGCAGTGTAAGGCGCACAGCTGTGGCGAGGTCAGCTGCCATAACCATACTTTCAAAAAACAGAACTCCTGTGTTCAGTAAATTTTATCTGCCGACCGGATTTCAGCAGGCTGAAGGACTAAAGGTCATAAAGTCAGGGAAAGGATATATAGTAGCAGGCCGTTACGGCAATACCTTTCCGCTCAACCAATCTTTTATTTTTCAAACAGACAGTATTGGTAAAATCGTGTGGTCAAAGGTATTTGACGCTGCGCTTAGCACCAGGAACGTCATTGACGGACTCATGAGTGACAAAGCGGGCAACATCATTGTGAGTGGCAAGATCAAACTCAGGGACACACTGGAAGCACCTTTTATGCTTAGTCTTAAACAGGATGGCAGTCAGCAGTGGTTGGTTTTATATGACAGGGCGAAGGCTCATTTTAATACAAACGGTGGCTTGTTTGAAACCCAGGACATGGGTTATGGTTACTACCAGACGGATGTGGACGATGAGATGACCGGAAAGTTGAAGATGGGACTGATCAAAACAGATTATCAGGGAGTGACCAGTTGTGAGCTAAAAGACTCCACTGCCCTGCTTAAAAACCAGGTATTTACTGTGGATACCATGGCGACGGTAATGAAAGCTCAGGCAGTGCCATTTCAAAAGAAGTAAATGCTCAGGACAGAGGGTTTGATGGATTTGAAATTCCGGTATTGAGTTTGCAGGATCTGAAATTTTGTCCGGGAGAACCCATAAATGTTTTGTATGAGCCAAAGCCAAAAGGAGCCATTGCTTACAAGTGGAGTGACGGCAGCACCAAAGATACCTTAAGGGTTTTCCAAACCGGTGAGTACAGTGTGACCATCACCATTGATGACAAGTACTGTTACATGTTGTGTGATACCTCCACACTGGATTATTATGATGCGCCTTCTGCACTTATAGGCAGGGGACCACAAGTATGTGAAAACACCCCCTACCTGCTTACCGTGCAGGCCATGGGTGGAAAAGCAGGATACACCTATGCCTGGAATACACAGGCGACGACCCAGACCATTCAACCCAGCACAACAGGTACTTTTTCGGTTACCGTAACTGACGCCTGCGGACAGACAGCCCGTGTGAATGTCACGGTAGGTACTGACCAGTGGTTTGGACCTCCGGCGGTGAGTGTCGCTAAAGGACCAAAGGTGTGTAAGGATACGCCATTCATCCTAAGTGCTGCCGGCGCAGGGGGTGGCGGATTATATACTTTTGTCTGGAATACAGGTGAAACGACTGCTTCAATAAGCAACAACAAGTTGGGTACGTATGCAGTTACCGTTACCGATAATTGCGGTAAAACAGGGGTAGCTTCCATAAATGTTGACAATACACAATGGCTTGGCTTACCATCCGTTCAACTTGCCCGCGGACCGCAGGTTTGCAAAGATTCGACTTTCTTATTGAGCGCCCAGGGTGCAGGAGGTTTGGCACCTTATACCTATGCCTGGAATTCCGGAAAAACGACGGCCATCATCGAAGGAACTGTACTGGGGACCTATACAGTAACGATTACCGATGCTTGTGACACCTTTGCAACAAACTCCATAATAGTCGATGCATCCATTTGGAACCCGGGACCAGCAGTAGAGATAGAATTGTCGGAAGAGAATTCATTCTGTCGCACAGGTTCGATAGGTTTGGAGGCTTTTGCCACAGCATTTGGAAATGGCAATACGATCGTCAATTATCAATGGAGTGCAGGCAATTCCAATACCAACACCACCGTGGTTACGGCAGAAGGCAGGTACACGATTACCGTGACAGACGCATGCAAACAAACTGCCATCGCTGAATTTGAAACAGGCGTATTGGGTGTTTCATGTCTAAAATTCCCTAAGATAGTATTTGCCCTGGATAGTGCACAAATGGAGAACAAGACCTTTGGTGCCATCAATCAGTGTGGGCCGGATAGCAGTGCTGTTACGGACTTTGTATTAAAGGTATTCGACAGATGGGGTAAGGAAGTTTTCTCTGCAGACAACATCGATATGAGATGGGATGGTAAGCTGGAAAATGCAACCGGCAACAGCAACAACAATGAAGACAAGTATCCACCTGATGTATATGTATGGTTTACCAGGTATAAGGTAGGCGCCTTCTGTCAATATGAAGGAAAGGGAGATGTGACAGTCTTCCGCTAACCGGTTAATGCGGATTTGCTCTTCTGAAAATTCAGACATAACAGGTTACAGATGCACTATGTACTTTCTTGAGACCTAGTATGGGGTAAAATATATTTTAGGCAAGCCAAAAAAGATCGCTATCTTCGCAGCTTCTAAGAGCTTGTACATGAGAGAATTTTCCAGATACATAGTCACATCTGCGCTGCCATACGCCAATGGACCGTTACACATAGGACACCTTGCAGGTGCCTACCTGAGCGGTGATGTATATGTTCGATTTCTCAGACTCATGGGCAAAGATGTGGTGTTTGTTTGCGGTTCTGATGAACATGGTGCAGCCATAACCATGAAGGCAATTAAAGAGGGGCAAACACCACAGGCCATTGTGGATAAATACCATACCCTGTTTAAAGACACTTTTGAAAAAACGGGCATATCTTTTGACATTTACCACAGAACTTCGAGTTTACTTCACCACCAGACATCACAATAATTTTTTAGTGAGTTATACAAGAAAGGTGAATTTACCGAGATTGATTCAGAACAGTATTTTGATGAAGAAGCAGGTCAGTTTTTAGCCGACAGGTACATCAAGGGAACATGTCCGAAATGTGGATTTCATGACGCCTATGGAGACCAATGCGAACAATGTGGCAGCAGTCTGAGTCCTACCGAACTCATCGACCCAAGGTCCGTACTGAGTGGCAACGCACCTGTATTAAAGACAACAAGGCACTGGTACCTTCCACTGGATAAATACGAACCCTGGTTAAGGGAATGGATCAATACAGGTGTGCTGGATGGCGTGCAACTGCATGACCCGTCGGACTGGAAAAACCATGTACTTGGGCAGTGTAAATCGTGGATTGAAGGTGGATTGCAACCCAGAGCCATGACCCGTGATCTTGACTGGGGGGTCGATGTTCCACATGACATACCCGGTCATGAAGGGAAGAAACTATATGTATGGATGGATGCGCCCATTGGCTATATATCGGCAACCAAACAATGGGCTGAAGACCACGGCAAAGACTGGAAAGACTATTGGTGTTCTGATGAAAGCTCATTGATCCAATTTATTGGAAAAGATAACATTGTATTTCATTGTCTGATTTTTCCGGCCATACTCAAGGCACATGGAGGATTCAGCTTACCTTATAATGTGCCGGCCAACCAGTTTATGAATCTGGAAGGGCAGAAGATATCCACTTCCAGAAATTGGGCAGTTTGGGTCCACGAATATCTGGAGGAGTTTCCCGAAAACGTTGATGAGTTGAGGTATTGTATGATTAAAAACATGCCCGAACTCAAAGACAGCGAGTTTACCTGGAAGTCATACCAGGAAAGCAATAACAACGAACTGGTGGCCAATCTGGCTAATTTTATAAACCGGGTAATTGTACTCACCAATAAATTTTACAAAGGTGAAGTCCCCGATATTGATGAGGATGCAACCTTCCTGGGATCGGGAGGAGACGATTATGAATATTTTGATACGGAACTGATTGTCTTGCACGATGAGATACAGGAAATGAATGACTGCCTGAGGCGATTTGATTTCAGATCGGCCCTGAAAAAGTTGATGGATATTTCCACAAGGGGCAATCAGATTCTCCAATACAACGAACCCTGGAAATTGGTAAAAGAAGAGCCGGAAACCACGGCAACCGTAATCAATTTATGTCTTCAGTATGCAGCGGCCATCAGCATTTGTTGCCGGCCTTTTATGCCTTTCACATCTGATAAAATGAGGAAGTTACTGGCTTTATCACCCATTGAAGAAAAAGGTGAGTTGAATGACATGCTGGAATCGCTGTGCGAGTCGCAATCCCTGATATTTAGTGGCCATAAGATCAGTGAACCCATCCATTTGTTTTCAAGAATAGATGATGAGGTCATTGCCAGACAGGTGGCTAAGCTCGTAGGCAATCAGCCTGCGGCTTCGGAAATTGAAACAAAGGCAACTTTTACGCCACTGAAACCGGAAATCACCTTTGACGATTTTGGCAAACTTGATTTGAGAACGGCATCCATAGTGAGTGCGCAGAAGGTAGAAAAAGCAGATAAACTCCTGAAACTGGAACTGGACCTTGGTTTTGAACGAAGGACAGTAGTGAGCGGCATTGCAGAGCACTACAAACCTGAAGACATCATAGGACGAAAAGTAACCTTACTGGCCAACCTCGCTCCCAGAAAGATCAAGGGCATAGAATCCAAAGGCATGATCCTCATGGCCTCAGACAGCGATGGCAAGCTTAATTTTATTTCCTGCAGTGAAGAGTGGGAAAACGGGTCAACGATCAGTTAACCCTTAATTTTCACACCGGTAGCCATAAATTTCAACTCTTTGACCGGTTTGGTTATTTTAGCAATTTCTGCAGCAGATTTGCCTTCATCTTCCGCATAGTGTCTGAGTTCATCCACAGAGGTTTCTTCTACATAAGCCTTTCCCTTCATAATGACGTTTTTACCCGAAAGGTCTTTTGGCATAAAGAAGCCATAATTGTGAAACTTCACAAACATTTTCTGTGCGGTTGGGTTTTGGGCGGAAACGATGTTCATCCAGCAACCTTTTGCCTGGCATACACCATCGACCAAACCTTCAACCTGGACTTCCATCTCTTTGCCTGAGCTTAGCCTGGTGAGTAAGTCGTCATAGGTCAGCACATTTTTAACTTTAAAGTCTTCACCAAAAGTGGGCATACTTCCGCTTGCCGTGCTGTTTTTGGAAGAAGTTTTGCAGGCAGAAAAACTTAGCAGTGCTGCGATGGAAAGGAAAAATAGTTGTTTCATGTATTTTTATAAATTAATTAACAATATTGAAGATAACAATTCAGTTATATTTGCAAATATAAATTTCTTTTACATATAAGACACAAACAATACACGATTATAAGACTTAATTAACGGTTTAGAAATCCCAATATGGTTAAAAGAATGTTGTTTGTGTTCCTTCTTCAGGGTTCGTTTGCTGTGTATGGTTTGGCTCAATGTGTGAAGGGTGACTGCTTCAATGGAGAAGGGAGTTACAAGGCCAAAAACGGGGCCATTTATCAAGGGCAGTTCAGGATGGGAAAATTTAATGGGAAGGGAACCATCTGGTTTGCCAGTAACGATGTGTTTACCGGGAGTTTCAGCAATGGAAAAAAAGAAGGCAGTGGTCGTTACCGATTTGCCTCCGGACACGAGTATGTCGGCGATTTCGTAGCAGATAAAAGACAAGGTAAGGGTAAGATGACTTATGCCAATGGCGACATATACAAAGGTCAGTGGCAGCATGATTATCCCCATGGCAGTGGCGAATATCTTTTTGCCGACGGTTCAGCTTTCAGGGGTAATTTTAAAATGGGAAATTTTGATGGAGAAGGCCGGTTTTCAGAATCAGATGGTAACGCATATCAGGGAGTGTGGAAAGACAATGTGCTGGTATCCAAAACACAAAATACCGTTAATCAGCCTTCAATCAGACCGGCCGGGAGCGGTCAGGTAGTAAACAGGGATAAAAAACTTAAGGATTGCACCAATCAGCACTGTCATGATGAAGAGGGAAGGTTCAATTACAGAGACGGGTCCTACTACTTGGGTTATTTTTCAGCGGGAAAACCACAGGGAGAAGGGGTCTGCAATTATGCCAGTGGCGATGTGTATAAAGGGGGTTGGAAAAGCCACGGTCCCCATGGCTTTGGCACCATGATCAAAGCTGATGGCAAAGTGTACAGCGGTATTTGGGAGTATGGTTCATTGAAACAGCGATCCTATGAAACAGAAGCGCTGGCCAAATTATCCAATGAGGGCAACAGGGAAAAAGAATACTTTAATGATGAAATAGATATTTATGCCGTAATTGTGGGTGTGGCCACTTATAATCACATGACTTCGCTTCGCTATACAGACGATGATGCCTACCACCTTTACGCATTCCTTAAAAGTCCGGAAGGAGGGGCCATTCCGGATGACCAGATAAGCATCCTTATAGACGACGCAGCAAGCCGAAAAAACATTTTAAGTGAGATCAGTAAAACTTTCTCCAAAGCGGATGCCAATGACGTCATCATGCTGTACATGTCGGGTCACGGTCTGGAAGGGTCCTTTGTGCCTTTTGATTTTGACGGTACCAACAACTTGCTGGCTTACGATGACATGCTAAATTTGATCGAGGCATCCCGGGCTAAGCATAAAATTTACATTACAGATGCTTGTCATTCCGGAAGCATGTATGCTTCAAAGTCACCCTACCAGATGGCGCTCACAGATTTTTACAGCAAATTTTCGGCAAGCACAGGAGGCACCGCGATCATTACTTCTTCCAAAAAAGATGAAGTGTCACTGGAATATTCAGGTATGAGGCATGGTGTTTTTAGCCATTACCTCATTCAGGGACTAAAAGGAGATGCGAATAAAAACAATGACCAGATCATTTCAGTGGAAGAGCTGTTTAATTATATCTACCTCAATGTGCGGCACCATACCAATAATACGCAAACACCAAGTATATACGGTGATTATGACAGAGAGATGCCCGTTGGGGTAATGCGGTGATATTTTATACCTGAATTATTTCTCAAATGGCTTAACTTGCATCCATGGTGCAAACTATGGGTCAATGAAATTTACAATTTGTCAAACCGGACCGGTTGCCGGTAAATTAAAGGAAAACCTGGCAGAAGTCGGGTCTCTCATACAGCGCACTGAGCTGGGGGGAATTTATTTGTTTTCTGAAATGTTTAATACCTCCTATATCCTCAGCGAGGAAGAAATGGAACGGGATGCGGCGCAACAAACCCTGGTATTTATGAAACAAATGCTGAGCCATACAGATGCAGTGGCAGGTGGCAGCATTCCCATTTTAGAAGATGGACATTTATACAACCGGTTTTTATTTATGGACAAGGAAGGAGTTTTGGCAGCCTATGACAAAGTGCACCTTTTTACACCGGCCGGAGAAGCATTGCATTACAGCGCCGGAAAAGATACTACGGTATTAAACCATAAGGGTGTGCGCATCATGCCGTTGATTTGTTACGACCTGAGGTTTCCGTATCAGTCTTTCAACAAAGGGGATTTGCCTTACGACATCCTGGTGTATGTAGCAAACTGGCCGGCACCCAGGATAACACAATGGGAAAAACTTTTGGTGGCGAGGGCCATTGAAAACCAGGCCTATGTAGTGGGTGTGAACAGGGTAGGACAGGATGCTTACGGGAATATTTATCCCGGCCGGTCTATGGTGGTCGATTATTCCGGACAGGTCATTTGTCAGATGGAAGATGAACCGGGTATTGCCACCATACAAATAGACATGGATGCCCTGAAATCATACCGGCTTAAATTTCCTTTTTTAAAGGACAGCACATTTCGTTGACATGATGGCTGTGGACTTTGTCGCGGGGAAGACATATATTCAATATGGGTTTCACTTCTGTGGGTACTTCCCGTCTATTATTCATCCTAATTTTGATAACTTGTTAATCATTTATTTACGATTTTAAATTTTGCAGGTATGAAGAAGTTTTACTTTGTTTTATTGATTATTTTTATTTCCCTGATATACAGCGGAAAACTCCTTTCCCAGTGTTATAACTGTGAGTCGCTATGGATGCAAGACCCAAAATCACCCTGGAAACGCACACAGGGTTCGATATACGATGTGAGTATGATAGTAAAGCCCGTTGGAAAATTTTTCCAGGTGGACGTATATATGAGTTATAAGTCAGATCCCAATTATTATAACAACGTTACCGATACTTTTGAAGTTCAGCATTATTTTACCTTGCCCGATAATGTATCATTTACGGATTCCTGGCTTTGGGTAGATACCACTATCATGAAGGCTGACATCCTGGAAAGGTACAGTGCATTCAATATTTATGAAGGCATAGTGAACAGGAGACAGGATCCTTCGGTCTTGTATAAGAACAGCAGTGGTGGTTATGAGTTCCGGATTTTTCCACTCCCTGCAAAAAAATTCCGAAAGGTAAAGCTGAGTATGATGATTCCTGCCAATGAAAACGATGGTTTTTATTTGCCCTTGTCTATGTTTAGATATTCAAAACCCACCCCGGAAATTCAGGTTTTGGTCTATGGAGATGATACCGACAAAATTCCTGTTTTGAGTAATGGCGCTGTGTTTGAAGCAAAGGTACATGCCACCTTAGGCGCATACAAACTGGCAAAAATTCCCTCGACACAAGTTCAGACACAGGCAGGAATCGCCCTGTCCATGGTGACCGAAACAGCGCCTGTATCCATCGCCTATGGAACAGAAGAAAACCAAACGGGAGAGGGTTATTATCAACTTACCTTTGATCCTTCCACCTTACTTGGGGTTGATACACTTAACCGCAGAAGCCTGGTTTTTTTGATTGACCACCATTCGCAAACGACACTTTACAACAAAACAGAAGTATTGGCTGCGGCCAGACAAATGATTAAAAGGGTGGTAAGACCCAATGACCGGTTCAGGATACTTTACAATCACTTTAGTATTAAGGAAGTTTCACCCACCTGGATTAATGGATCAGAAGTTGACCTTGAATCTATTTTTGCAGGCATTCAGCTGGGCAGCGCCAGCTTACTGACATCCGGTCTTTATGAAGCGTATAATTACGTTCTGGATGAAGAGGATGGGCAGGTAATTGTCATATCTTCTGATGCATCAAAATACCAACAACTCGAAGCGCAGCAGCTTAAGAATGAATTGGTGGACGAGTTGGGCGAGTTAAGGCCTACTTTTATACTTGATTATGCGGCGTACAATACCCATTATCACTCAACCTATTACAATGGCAAGTATTATTACGGCAATGAAGTATTTTATAAAAATATTATCGAGCAACACAAAAGGAGCCTATTATACCTTGGCCAATTATAACACCACAGGTAAATTAAATGAAGGGTTCGCCTACCTGGAAAATGAACTGAATGAAATATATTTTGACTATCTGGAATTTTTTGTTCGACCGGCACAGGGGGTTTGTTATGACAATCAGGTCATAAAAAACGGAAACCGTACCGTGCAGGTTGGCAGGTATAAGGGTTCATTTCCTTTTGAAATAGAAGTGCTGGCGCTCTACAGAGATTCTTTCATTTCTGCCAGACAAACCATTGTGAACGCGGAAAAAGTGCTCAACTATAAAGCAGTCGCACAGAGTCATGCCATGTGCAAAATATTAAATTTGGAAAACGGTCCTCAATCGGATAATGCCATAGCCGGTATCGTAGAAACCAGTCTTAATCACCGCGTATTGTCTCGTTATACTGCTTTTCTGGCGCTTGAACCCGGCTTGCAGGAACCATGTCTGGATTGTGAAGATGAGTCAGATGGCTCTACCGTTGCGGTGGAAGATGAGTCAGAAAGCGAGATAAAGCTTTCAGCTTTTCCAAATCCTTTTGTAAATGAGCTTAAGGTCGTAATTAGCGGCGTATCGAGTGACAGTGACATTGATTCCTATGCCATCTATGATGCGACTGGAAGGCAACGTTTCGTGCACATCGAGCTTCAAAAGGACGCAGAGGCCATCACATTGACCATAGAGGGGACGCCCTTGAAGCGGGTTTATACCTGCTGAAGGTAACCATAAATGGAAAAGCATATTTGCTCAAACTCATGAAAATGTAAATTGGGGTTAACCAATATTTACGGCTTGATCGAAGTCAGGTGGCCAGGGAGATTAAAGGCGGATAAGATGTCTTTTGAAACGCCTTTGATCTCCTCCATGAATCTGGAATACAGTCTGCGGATGGCTTTTGTTTTTGTACCATCCATGTAATCATTTTCGAGGAACCAGTATCGATTTTCCATGATGATGGTCAATGCATAAAAGCGGGTGAGTTTGATCAGCAGTTCTTTTTCCGGTGAAGCATTTAATTGATCTATTCTCTTTATCATGTCGCGATAAGCCAGACGTTCGATATAACTGCGGGCAGCTTCGCCCATATGCACCTGGCACTTGAGGAAGGCTTCATGAGGGCTTACTTTCTCCCTGATGTATTTCCGCATGCGTTCGGCCAGCGTAATGCGTTGTTTTTTCTCGCGGTATCTCAGTGCATCGGATAAAAAGTCGTCGTCTAACAGGTGATTTTCCCTTGTTTTTCTACTCTGATATACATTGATCTCTGAGAGGGTAAAACCAATTTTATTTCCCAGATATCGCAACATGCCCCGAAAACCATCGTCGTTGAAACTTTGATTAAATTCAGTGAGCAGGCCTTTGGCCACAAGTTGAAGCAGCACAGTATTGTCTCCCTCAAAGGTGGTGAAGATGTCGGAATCTGCTTTCAGGTCGCCAAACCTGTTTTCAGACAAGTAGCCCTTTCCACCACATGCTTCCCTGCATTCCTGGATGGTCCTCGTGCAATGCCATGAAGCGAGGGCTTTCAGGCCAGCTGCCTTGGTTTCAATTTTTCTGATGTCACTTTCAGGTCCGTTTACAAATTGACTGGCAAGACTGGACAAGGCATTGTGGAACACCAGTGACTTTACGAGTAAAGGCATCAACCGGTGCTGGTGAGATGGATAGTCGATGAGCAATGTTTCTATGGTATCTTCATCGGGTCTGAACTGTCTGCGTTCATGGGCATAATTTACTGCCAAGGCAAGAGAAGCAATGGATGCATTTAAAGCGCCGAGGCCAACACAGATCCGGCCCCCAACCAGGGATCCCAACATGGTAAAAAATCTTTTGTTGTCCTGTGCAATCGGACTTTTATATTCGCCAGTTTCCGTGATGTCGCCAAATCTGTTAAGCAGGTTTTCTTTGGGCACACTTACGTTATTAAACCAAATGCGGCCATTGTCTATGCCGTTGAGTCCCATTTTATAACCACAGTCTTTTATGGTTATGCCGGGTAAGGTATTTCCGTATTCATCGCGCAATGGCACCAGAATGGCATGCACACCATGGTTTATATTTTTTACCATCAATTGTGCAAATACCACTGCCATGGTGGCGTGCAAGGCGTTGCCGATATATTCTTTACCGGCCGTAAATGTGGGAGAATGGATGATCAGGGTTTTTTCCGTCTCCTGATAAACGGCAGTGGTTTCAATGTCCTTCACATTTGAACCATGGCCTGTTTCCGTCATGGCAAAACAGCCCAACAGATGTCCTGTGCCGATGTCGCGAAGGTAGCGCATGTGGTGTAAGTCGGTGCCAAGTTTCCACACCGTACCACCGAAAAGGCCAAACTGCACCCCAAATTTGACCGCATAATTCAGGTCATAAAAGCACAGGGTTTCAAATACAGCCATGTAGGCTTCCATATCCTCTTTTCCGCCATAGTCTTTGCCATAAGCCATGGAGCCAAAGCCCTGCCCGGCCAGCATTTTTATGCCTTCCAGGGTATGTTGCCGCTGAATGGATTTGTCTTTGCCTTCAGGCCGGGTGAATAAGGGGTCATTGAGTAAGGTCCTCACTTTTTGTTTGATCTCATATTGGCGGTAGTCCAGGATTTTACTCCATAAAGGGGCATCAAAATGGGCTTGATCTTTAAGGTCTTTTGGTTCTTTCCACCCAAGTTTTGCCAATAGTTTTGTTGCGGTATCTGGTCTGTCCAGCGCCAGTGCTTCACACAATGCGGTGAGACCTTTGTAGGTGTTTTTTTCAAAAGTATCGCGGGTGTGACCCTGTTCTGCTAACCGGTAACCGAGTTCTGCCAGGTTTTCAAGCTCTGTTTCCGGAAGCCCGGCTGCCCTGTCTCTAATGAGGTCAAGCAAGGCCGATAATTGATTTTCTGAAGGCGGTTGCATTGCGTCGGTAAATTTAAGCATAAAGCCCCTGTCTTCCTCACTGAGTGCGTACTGAAGCCCTTGCTGTCTGATGAGTCTGATTTCAGAAGGGCTCAAAACGGCATCGACCCAAGCCACATACAGCAAAGGCAATATCGGAGTGAGTGCATGGGTAGGTATGTTCGTCATTTGTAGGATTGTAAGCCTGATTTTACGTGTAATGCCTGTAATAAATGTCTCTTTTCATGGTTGACGATGATGTCCAGGGCTGTCTGTATGTCATAGACAATCATGTCGTTGGCCGGCGAGGCAATGGTTACGTTTCGCCTGATGAACGTTTCCGTGGCTTCCAGTTCTGCCATCAGGGCAGCCTGGTGCTTTTCAAACCTGGCAACCATATTTTCATGTAAATCAGTCTGAGATGGTTGCCATAAGGGCAAGGTTTTATATTTCTTTTTACTTTCCGGCAATACAGACTTCAGAATCATGCGTCCGAAAAAACGACGGATGAAGGCAAAATTGCCAAGAATGGAGTGTACATATTTGCCTTTTCTTACCAATTCAAAAGTGGGAAAATAACTTTCATTGACTTCGATGATGTGATCGATGACCTGGGCAATGCTCCATGCGCCGGGTGAAGGTTTTGTGTTCATTTCTTCAATGGACAGGTGCCCAAATTCCTTTCTGAATGTCGATTTGAGTTCCTTTAAATCGGTAATCCATTTCTCAGATGTCTGTGTCATCGTTTGTATTTTAGAGCGATTTATATATTCCTTCTATCAGGGCTTCCATTTGATTGCGCATTACGGATGAGGTGAAGTTGTAACTGTTTACCATTATTGAAAAACTGAGCCATTTGCCTGAACTAGCCTTGATGAGGCCTGTATAAGACATGATCTTGTTCATTGAACCACTCTTCATCCATACCTTACCTTTGGCAGGTGAAGATTTAAGCAAGCGTCTCACTGTGCCTTCTTTACCGGCCATGGGGAGTAGTGTTGTTGTATTTTCTATGCCATTGTCATTGGTATATGTGGCTAGAAAGTGACTTATCAGAGATGGGCTTACCAGGTTCCGGGCCGAAAGGCCGCTGCCGTCCTCCATGTGTAAGGACGCTGTATCAAATCCTTTTTCTTTCATATACGACATAATCAGCCTGATGCCTTCACTACCGGATCCTCTCTCTCCCTTGATGACACCCAGTGTTTTCAAGAATGATTCGCTGTACAGGTTGAGTGAAAAAAAATTGGCAGATTTCACCAGATCCCTTAGTGGCAATGATTTGAGTGTATCAAAGGGAATGAGCTGTTGTTCCCCTACTTTTTTTTGCACATGGACAGCAGGACCTGCTGAGTTAATGCCCAGTGCAGACAATGCCTTTACCACGGATCGTGCCAGTAATTGGGGAGGATCGGGAATCGATCCCCTCACGCGGAATGGCTGCTTGCCTTTAGGAATAGTGCCGACAATTCTTTTGTCAAAAGTATAAGGGCCACCAAAGATATAGGCATTGTCACCACTGTTTTCATCGGCGATAAACACTTCGTTTTCCAGGTTTAAATAAGGTATATCCGGCACAACCGTGAGGATATCGGCCATTTCGCCGCCGGGTTTATTGACGTCATACCATATTTCATATTCGTTTTCATTGACATTCAGGCCCCAGGCGCCACTTGCATAACTGCTTCCGAGGTCATTCCATTGCCACGAAGGCGCGATGGGGTAGGCATCAAAGACGGATTCGTCGCAGATGACATTGCCTGTGATGATCTTGATGCCGAGCTTTTGAAGGCGGGAGGCAATGTAGGCGGGCAACTCATTGAAGTTTAATTTTTCGGCAAACCTGCGGGATCCGAGGGACGGATCGCCTGATCCTACAATGTGGAGATTGCCGGTAAGTATACTATCTGTAAGAATGCCTTCATAAGCCAGCTTGGTCTCATATTGAAAATCACTTCCCAATTGGGTTAATGAAATCAGTGAAGTAAAAAGTTTTAAGGACGATGCAGGCACAAAAGATTTTTCATGGTTATAACCTGCAATGAGGTTGCCAGTTTCGACGTCATGAATGGCAACGCCAACGTGGGCATGTTTCATGAGTTCGGCATCAGCCCATTGGTTGATTACTTCAAATACCGATGGCTGTCCATTGGTAAAAAGGGAAAGGAACAATAAACTAAAAACCAGTATGTATCGCTTCATCTGTGATTCCAATATGATACAATGCATCGCCCTGGTTGACCACAGCGGCATTGTTGTGTCCGATAATATACCCATTAAGCCTGGAGGTTACAGGATAGGATTTCAAGCCATAAGGGTCTTTGATGACACCCAGGGTATCACCGGTGAATATTTTTTCACCTGACTTTTTATAATTGATGAATATTCCCGGGTGTGCGGCCCGCACCCATCGCGTTTTGAGAATTTCAATGGGCAGTAGCCCGGATGCCGGAATGGAAGCCGGAATCATAGAAAGAAAATGAAGTACCCTGAGAATGCCTTCAATACCCAGTTGGATGTCATTTTGATTAACCCGGACGGATTCACCCCCCTCATACACCAATACATGGGTATCCAGTTCAAAAGCTACTTTTCTAAACGAGTTTGAGATTAGTGCCTGGCGGATGATGAATGGGGCGGCAAAGATTTCTGCCATTTTTTTTGATACCACATCTGACCTTGTGTACCGGGCCTGGGCATGGTTGTATCTTTCTGAACTGCCAGTGTGGAGGTCAATGGCATAGTCCACAATTGGGAGGACAAATTTGGTAAGGGTACGCGCCACCCTTGAAGCGAGTGAACCACTGGTGCTGCCCGGAAAGCTGCGGTTGACATCTTTACCATCTGGCATGTCCCGTGAGAAATTGTTGAAGCCAAAAACATTGAGCAGTGGGATGGCGATGATACTGCCAGAAGTAAGATTTTCAAAAACCTTTGACTCCAGCAAGGAGGTGATGATTTCAATGCCATTGATCTCATCTCCATGGATACCCCCCAATAAAAGAAAAACGGGACCAGGATTGTTGCTTCGGAAAACGTGAGCCACGATGTCCAGTTTTGACCCACTTGGCAATTTGCCCGCATTCAGTTTTACCATGCCACTTTGTCCGGGCAGGAAAGAAGTATCTTGAAGTACGAGGGACTCTCCTTGGGGTAATTTTGGTTTTTTTAAGATCATACGACTACATTGCGCTCAATAAATTCGATGATCTTCCTGGCTATGTCTATCTGGGTAGTACCCTCGATGCCCTCCAAACCTGGCGAAGCATTTACTTCCAGAATCTGGGGGCCGTTTTGACTTTGAAGCATGTCGACACCTGCAATATGCAGGCCCATGACAGAAGTTGCCTTTAAGGCCAGTTCTTCCTCTTCGCGAGTAAGTTTGATGGCAAACGATTGTGCACCGCGGTGGATATTGGATCTGAACTCTCCTTCTTTGGCTTGCCTCCGCATGGCTCCCGCAATTTGCCCATCAACCACAAAGACGCGGATGTCACTGCCTTTGGACTCTGACACAAATCTTTGGATGAGTACTTTTTCTTCTGTTTTTTGAAAGGCTTCTACAATGGATTCTGCGTTGGCTTTGCTTTCAGACAAAATCACACCGAGCCCCTGGGTGCCGGTAGCCAGTTTTACAATGTGCGGCGAGGGCCCCACCTTGTCAATCACGAAGGGCAGGGTATAGAGGTTATTGGTAATCGCGGTGGTTGGCACGGCAATGCCGGCTGCAGAAAGCATTTGCAGGCAGGTAAGTTTGTTCCTTGCTTTGAGTAAGGCTTCTGCATTCAGCGTGGTAAATGTGCCCATGCCTTCAAACTGTCTGATGACAGAAGATCCAAATGAAGTAGCCGCTGTGCCTATTCTGGGGATAACGGCGTGTACATTTTCCAGTTTCTGAAAATTATAATAAATGGCCGGGTGGTCTTTTTCGATGATCAGGTCACATAACATGTGGTCCAATACCCGCACGTAGTGATTTTTCTTCCGCGCTGCCTCTACAATGGCCTGCGTGCTGTACAATGAAGCATTCCTGGATAATACGACTATATTCATGTTGCTAAATATAGCACAAGATAACAATATATCTTATTCCATAAAAGCGTATAAATCTACCTTCGAATGTGCCCATTTAATTTCAACTCCCCCTATAGGCAGGCATCTTCGCTGAAAAGGGGTTTACAAAAGGGCCCATTAAACGGGCGCAGTATTTTTTATAGTATCTTTGTCCTGGCTCCGAAATGGCCAGCATAAATGAATATATACTGTCTGCGATTTTTTATATCTCTTTTTATTTCCCTGGTTTTTCAACTTTGGTCAAATGGTCAATATTTTATTGATGAACAATATAATGATTGGGAGACCAACACTTCCTTTATTTTGGATGCAGGTGATGGGGCCGCTACGGGTCTGGATATTCAAAAATTATGGATGGGCCATGATGCGGAGCATGTTTATCTCAGAATAGACCTGGACAGAGAGATCAAGTTCCAGGAAGAAAATAAACTGGTCATATACATTGATTTTGATTACAATGCGGCAACCGGATTCCAGACCAATGGCATAGGGGCTGAACTATCTTTGTATGCAGGGGACCGCGACATCTATTACCACACCAGTCCTACATCGAGCTTTAGGATAAGGCATGACTCGTTTGGCATTTTGGCTCTTCCGTCCGTAAGTTCTTCCACTTTTGAAATAAGCCTGCAACGTGCCGGACTGATCGGGGGAATCATGAGAAGTATGGGACCGGTGATAAGCGTTTCTGTCCAACACGGGGTAACTGAAGGCGACAAACTTCCCAACCAAGCTGGTGGATTTACCTATGCCCTGAACCAGAACACCCCGGCAAGCAGCAAGCCCTATTCCTTTCAAAAAAAACAGCAAGACCAGGTGCGGGTCATGAGTTACAATGTCGCCAGAGATGGCCTTACCGACCCAGTAACAGGGCCCCTGCAACAAAAACTCATCCAGGCTGCAAATCCCGACGTCATTTGTTTTCAGGAAATTTACAATGCCAATGCCTCAGAGATTGTGGGTATCATGAATGCAATTCTTCCATTGCCCGGCGGAAGATCCTGGCAGGCAACAAAGGTCAATCCGGACATCATCACGGTGACGAAGTATTGCATCGAAGCTACTCAAAGCATAAATGGCAATGGGGTGAGTTTGATCTATACTGGTAATGCCTGTGACAAGGCCATGGTCATCTTTAACCTGCACCTTCCCTGCTGCGCCAATGATACAGACAGACAGGCTGAAGTCGATGCCGTAATGGCCAAGTTGCGCAGAATGAAACAAAACAATGGCGATGGTTTTTTATACCCACCGGGAACACCTACCCTCATTTTGGGCGATATGAATCTCGTGGGATTTAACAGACAACGCACGACTCTGATCACCGGAGACATTGACAATGAGGGCAGTTACGGGCCTGATTTTAATCCCGATTGGGATGGAACAGATTTGGAAGATGCGTTGCCATTTGTTCCCGGCATGCCATTGACCTATACCTGGTACGATGAAGGCAACGATTTTTTGCCCGGCAGGCTCGATTATATGTTTTTCACCGGCAATAAAATGCGCATTGAAAATGCATTTGTTCTGGAAACCTTCGGCATGGATTTGGAGACGCTACAGGATTTCAATTTTCATATAACAGATGCCAGAGAGGCCTCAGACCACCTTCCCCTGGTAGTTGATTTTACCCTGGGAGCCACCAATCCCCGGTCTTTAAGTGCCAATGTCATAGTTGAACAAGGCATACTTTGTTTTGGGGATAAGGCCATTCTGAAAATAAAAGGGTCTGATGGATTTCCACCATACAGTTTTTCCGTGAATGGCAATTCCTTTCAACAAGATTCAATTTTTAGCAGTCTTGGTCCCGGCACCTATACCTTTAGAGTAAGGGATAGCCGGGGTGATATATTCCACACCGGCTTTATTGAGGTGCGAAGCCCCTTGCCTCTGTCCGCTATGGTCAATGTCTCCGATGAAGTAATTTCAGTGGCGGTTGAAGGAGGTGTACCTCCTTATACATACCGTTTGGATGACAACAATTTTGCACCGCTGGTTCAGACCATTGTGGTGGATGAAAACAGGGTGTATCACCTCACCATCAAGGACAAAAATGGCTGCCTGTGGGATACCGAATTTAGTGTATTCATAGATAAGGACAATGACGGATACAACTCCCATGATGATTGTGATGACAACAATGACCATGTCTATCCGGGGGCTGCAGAAATTCCGGGCAATGGCATAGATGAAGATTGTATGGCCGGAGATTTAGCCGTATTTTTCGCCAGAGTGATCTGGTTGCAGAAAATGAATTGTTTTGGACAAAAGGCTACCCTGAAAATTTCGGCTTCAAATGGGGTTAAACCTTATCAGTTTTCTTTGGATGGTTTTACCTACGTGACAGATTCCGTTTTTACCAATCTTGGCCCGGGCATATACAGCCCCAAAGCCATGGACGCCACCGGTCAAATCTTTGATACCGGACTTTTATCCGTTGTGGAACCTCCAAAATTGGATGCCGCAGTTTTTGCCAGTGATGACACCATCCATATGGTGGTTACAGGAGGCACACCACCATATTTTTTATAGCCCGGAAGACAGCGTTTTTATTCCCCTGGTGCCATGGGTGGTGGTGACAGAAAGCAGGGTGTATGTGCTCAACTTCAGAGATGGCAATGGGTGTGATATCCAGTTGGTGGTGAATGTATTTATTGATAAAGATGACGATGGTTTTCAGGCGGGTATTGATTGTGATGACGCGAATGCAGCCATAAATCCCGGAGCAATAGAGATTCCAGGCAATGGCATAGATGAAGATTGTCGAGATGGAGACCTTGTCTCTACGGTAGATCAGCAGGATAATTGGCTCAGGATCTTCCCCAATCCGGTGAAAGAGGTATTAAATATTGAAAACTCAGGCAATACGAGCCGGAGAGCTGGTCTTACTGATATCCTGGGCGAAGTAGTTTTGAGCGTGTCGCTTAGCCCCGGACATGCCTCATTGAGTGTGGGTCATCTCCCGGCCGGTGTGTATTATTTTTGGGGTTTAGACGATCAGGGTAAAATGAAAATAACATCATCCATTTCCATTGTAAAATAGTGCAAATTTTTTTCAGAAAGCTTACCTCACAGGTCTAGGAGTTGACCAGTTTGACAAAGTCTTCTTCGGTAAGAATTTTAACGGTACCAAGGGACTTTGCTTTCGCTAGTTTTGATCCCGCTTTTTCGCCCACTACCAGGATATTGAGGTTGCTGCTGACGGCAGAAATATTTTTTGCGCCGTGTTTTGCAGCAAGGTTCTCGGCTTCTTTGCGTCCCATGGTGGTGAGGGTACCCGTAAACAGAATGGTCTTTCCTGCGAGGATGCCTTCTGAAGCAGCTTCCAATGGTTTGTCTTCTTCGGTTTGCAGCATATTTACACCATATTGCTCCATGCGCCGTAACATATCTGTATTTTTTTTCTGGCTGAAATATTGGGCTACATTGTTTGCGACAACAGGGCCGATGTCTTTGATGGAAAGGAACTTTTCCTTGTCCCATGATGCGAGGTCAAAGACTTCCCCGATTTGCTCGGCGATTAATTTGGAAGCTCTTTTACCCAGATGGTGAATGGAAAGAGAATGCAGCAGTTTGTGAATTGGATTTTTTTTGGCCTTTTCGATGGAAGTTTTCAGTTTTTCTGATGACCTGGCGCCAAAGCCTTCCAGTGCGGCTATTTTTCCATAATCGAGGTTGTATATGTCTGCAATGTCTCTCAACCATCCCAGTTCATAAAAACGTTCCACATAAGATTTTCCGAAGCCGTCGATGTCCATGGCATCTTTGCTTACGTGAAAGATCATGCGTTGAAGATCCTGGGCTCCACACACACAATTGGGGCATCTCCATGCCGACTCGCTATCCTCTTTCAATAGCTTTACCGGAGTGTCTGTGGTATTGACCGGGCAAAATTCCGGAAATCGGATTTCAATTTCCGAACCATCCCTCAATTCTTCCATACTTTTGACGATATAGGGTATTACATCACCTGCCCGCTCTACCAGCACCGTATCACCCAATCTGAGATCTTTGCTTCGAATAAACTCCTCATTGTGCAGTGAAACAGAACTCACTGTGACACCTGCCAGTGCTACGGGTTGAATCTTTGCCACCGGTGTGATGCTGCCCACTTTGCCCACCTGATATTCCACAGCCAGAAGCCTGGATGTTGCCTGTTTTGCCTTAAATTTGAATGCAATGGCCCACCGGGGATGATGACTGGTGCTGCCACAAATATCCTGCAGGGCATAGTCATCTACCTTGACCACCATGCCGTCAATTTCATAGGGATAATCGTCTCTTTTTTCCTGCCAGTGATGACAGAAGTTTATGACCTCGTTTATTCCCTTGCATTTCTTTTTCTCCTTATCCGGTATTTTAAAACCAAGTTCACCCAGTTGTTCGATGTTGTCAAAGTGTGAATTGAATTTGTCAAACATGCTGTTGCCTGCTGCGTCAATGGCATAACCTACCTGAAAAATAAAAGCCTCAATGCCCCTTTTTTTGGTTTCCATAGGATCTTTGGTTCTCAGTCCTCCTGTGGCGGCATTTCTGGGGTTGGCGAAAAGTACCTGACCCTCGTCTTCCCTCGCCTGATTGATTTTCTCAAAGGTTTCCTTGCGTATGAGTGCTTCACCCCTCAGTTCAATCTTTATTATGCCCAATGCGGAGAAAGGGGCATGCAGCGGAACACTTTGCAAGACCCGGATATTGGCCGTGATTTCCTCACCTTCGAATCCATTGCCCCTGGTAGCAGCGCGCACGAGCACGTCATTTACAAAAACAAGGGCAATGCTGCCACCGTCGAATTTGGGTTCCACGGTATAATTGATCTGGTCTCCGTCGGCAATTTTACACAGCTTTCGCACCTGCTGGTCAAAGTCTAAGAGGTCCTCTTCATTGTAGGAGTTTTCCAGACTCAGCATCGGGACAAGGTGTTTTACCGTGTTGAAAGATGCGGTGAGATCGGTGGCTACGCGTTGGGTTGGGGAATCCGGTGTGATGAGCGAAGGATTGTTTTTTTCAAGGGCCTCCAGTTGTTTGAATAACAAATCGTATTCGTGGTCGGAAATGATGGGTTGACTATCTACGTAATACTTTCTTTCATGAAATCGCAGCACTTCCTTTAAGGTTTCGATGTCGCTTTCTGAAGCCGGTTGGTGCAGGTATTTTTTGGATAATTCGAAAACTTCCTTTTCTAAGATCACTGGATGCATCCTTTATTGTTTTTTAGTCCTGTTGACCTCCCATTGCCAGGCACTGTGCATAATGTCGCGGATGGTAAGCTTTGGTTGCCATCCCAGTATTTGACGGGCTTTGGAATAATTACTGTAAATGGCGGTGACATCGCCATCTCTTCGAGGAGCCATTTCATAACTGAAGTTTTGACCTGTCACTCCGATAAAAGCTTTAATGGCTTCGAGTACCGAAACACCTTCACCCATACCCAGGTTGAAAACGTCAATCTTGTCTTTTTGTTTGTGCTGTAGCAGGTGATGCAGCGCCAGTGTATGAGCGGCAGCGAGATCGCAGACGTGGATAAAATCCCTGATGCAACTGCCGTCCCTTGTCGGGTAGTCGGTACCGAAAACTTTCATGGTTGGTCGTTTGCCGATGGCTGTCTCTGTGATCACAGGCACCAGATTTTGCGCCATGTTTTTAGGCGACTCCCCCATGAGTCCGCTTGAATGCGCTCCTGCCGGATTAAAATACCTGAGTATGATCGATTGCATGGTGGTTTCAGAAGAACAGTGGCTGATGATTTTTTCGCCCATTTGTTTGGTCCTTCCATATACAGATGCGGCTTCCTGCCACGGTGTATTTTCATCTACGGGGGATTCACTAACATTTCCGTAAACAGTGCAGCTTGAACTGAAAATAAATGCCTTTACCCCATACAATTTGGCCGCTTCAAAAGTATTGAGCAGGCTGTTGAGGTTATTGCGAAAATAAAGAAAGGGCTGGCTCATGGATTCTGACACCGACTTTAATGCCGCGAAGTGAACGACACCATCAAAATTTTCTTTGGCAAATATTTCATCCACTTTGTCTTTGTCACAAAGGTCAATGGCGTAGTGCGTCAATTGCCTGCCTGTGATTTGCCGAACGGCATCCAGCACTGAAACCTCTGAATTCATGCCATTGTCGATGCTCACGACATCGAATTCATTTTCCAGGAGATCGACCAGGGTATGGCTGCCAATGTAGCCTGTACCGCCCGTTACAAGTATTTTCATAAATATTAGAAAAATATTATGCAATGATACTATATTTGGCGCTCCTAAAGAACAGATATCCCTTAAATCCCTTTTATTAAATTCAACAGCTTGAGTGTTGGGGGTATTCTTTGCCAAAAATCACCCCGTCGAGCTGTCCAAACACGTTCATCCATGAAGGAATACAAGGATATTTTTGCCATGATTCATCCACTTGCCGCCGTTGTTAATGAAGCCAGTAAGACCATCATGGACATCTACGAAAATAAGAGTTTTGGTGTTCGGGTAAAGTCAGACGACTCACCAGTAACTGTGGCAGATATTGCCGCAAATGATATTATTTGTGAAGGCCTGTTGAAACTGGATGCATCTCTGCCATTTATTTCAGAAGAAAACATGGAGATTCCTTATGATGTGAGGCGTCATTATCCATATGTTTGGTTTATAGACCCATTGGATGGCACCAAAGAATTTATGAAACGAAACGGAGAATTTACTGTCAATGTCTGCCTAGTTCACGAGGGGAACCCCATCCTGGGCATGGTTGCAGCTCCAGCTGAGGGCAGGCTCTATTATGCGGTAAAAGGTTTCGGTGCATTCATGGAAAAGAAGGGCAGTCCAGCTTGCAGATTGGCATGCAGTCATTTTAATCCCATGCAGTCTGGTTTGCGTATTCCCTGTTCACTATCACATATCAATCAGGATACAAAAAGTTTTATTCAACGCTTTAATGATCCGGTTTTACTAGGCAGGGGCAGTGCCTTAAAATTCATGATGATTGCCAATGCGGAAGCAGACCTGTATCCCCGGCTTGCCCCTACCATGGAGTGGGACACTGCGGCACCACAAATCATTGTGGAAGAAGCCGGAGGAACAGTCATCAATTATGAAACTGCTACCCCACTATCGTACAATAAGGAGAGCCTGGTCAATCCCGGTTTTGTGGTGTATTCGATTGTGGATGAAAACGAATGAAAATGCTTTCATTTAGCTTTTGGGTTTAGCCCAATGTTTTCTTGCCTGCTGATTTTCCCTTGAGTCGTTCCACAGCTTGTGGCCGGGGTTTTGGTTGACTTTTCAGAATGTATATTCGTAGCCCAGGTGCAGACCTATCATATGGTAGGACTGACTAATGGGGTAGCTGCTGTTGGTAAAACTTCCCGGCAAATACCTGCCTCTGGCAGCAAGGTAAACGCTACCGATATTGCCCAATGGTTTTTTGACAAACAAGCTGCCAAAATAACTAAGTCCCAGGGAAGATCTGAATGCATTTGAACCCTTTGCATCGGCAAACCCATTGGCTGAACTGAGTATTTTTCCGCCGGATCTAAGGGCTATGTTGAAGTAAACACCGGCATCGGCTCCAAACAAAATGCCACCAAAGTTTTTCTCATAGGAAACTGCCAGTGGAATGTCAATGGTTGAAAGTGAATAGTGCGCTTTATTGGTACCTGTCACCCGGGTCTCTGAAATGATGTCTCCATATATGGTGGTAATGGTATCGCCGGTTTGGGACACGGTTACAGAAATGATGCCTTGTGTGGTGTCTCTCCGGATATAAGAATAAGAAAGATTCATACGCTCTGTCAGCCTGGTCATTTGGATGCCTGACTTGAGTCCCCACGGACTGGATGACTTGTTTATTTTGAGATAGAGTGCGGCTTGAATACCTTCCAGTGATTTTTCATCTTTCTCTCGTAATGCAAACACATCTGAAGGCTCCGAACTGTTTTGAGCCAATGTTTTTAAGGGCCTAAAATATCCCACTTCCGGAATGACTGTAAAACTCCATGATGATCTTTTTCTGAATGTAGGACATTCAATTTCCCTTGAGAGGTTTATTTTGTTGAAGTAAGCTGATGGAAATAAAGGTTCGCGAATTAAGCCTGGAAATTGGAACAGCGGTCTTGACATTTCGGTCTGGATGAAAACATCCTTATTTTCTGAAGGGGTACTTATTTTATCTGAATCATCAAGATGTGCAGGAGACTTTTCGTAAGCTTTTAGTTTGTTTGCAGTGGTTGAAGCGTTTTTAGCTGATTTCCATGTTGGAGATGCAGGTGAGGCAGAAGTAGCATTGTATGCACCAACTGAATGGACATTTGCTGGTTTTGCATAAGCGTTTGTCGTACTGAAACTGAAGCTATTGTTGCTGGCGGTTGTATTTTCATGGCTGGCTTCAGATGGTACATTACCAAAGAATAAATAGGCAACCAATGACAACAAGGGTAAAGCACTTAGCCACCACCAGCCTATGGGACGCCTTTTGCGTTCTGTCTTTCTAATATCAGCAATCAGTTGACCCACGTCTACGTACACCTCTGTATCCTGCAGGGTTGATTTAACGTTTTTTTCAAATGTCCTGTAATTCATGGTAACTATTGTATAAATTAGAAAACTTTAATTTTTCTTGCATATTCTGTACTGTTTTCTTCTTTTAATATTTCGACCAGTTTGTTTCTCGCCTTACATAAGGTCGCCCGTGACGTACTTTCCGTGATGTCCAGCATCTGAGAAATTTCTCCGTGGTTGTATCCCTCGATTACAATCAGGTTAAAGATCAGGTATTGACTGTGGGGTAGTCTTTTCAATAACCTGATGATTTCTTCTTTTCCCATGCTGCTGTACACATCCGGAATTTCAGCAAAGGCATTGCTGTCAATGGCTGCTTCTTCTACAAGGTGAACCTGATACATGGTTTTGATGGTTTTGAGACTGCTGTTGACCGCTATTCTGCGCAACCAACCTTCAAATGAGCCTTTGCCACTGTAGGACTGGATGTACTTAAAAGCGTTGATGAAAGTTTCCTGCAAGGCATCTTTTGCCAGTTCTTTATCATGGGTGTACCTCATGCATAAAGCCATCAACCTTGTGGCAAACATGGCCACAAGGTTGTTCTGGCATTTTTCATTGCCTTTTTTACATCCTGCTATGATCTCTTCCAGCTCCAAAGTTCTTATTTAGGGTATCAGAGGATTTCAACTTTGCGGAAGGCAATATAACACGAAGTATTTAAGTCTTCCACTACTACATAATACAATCCTTTGGACAGGGTTTTCGCTGCATTCTGCGCGGATAAATCTGTATTCAGGTCTGAAGTTTTAAATATTTTAACCGCACCGGGTGTGCATTGCTGACAATCACTGCCCAGGGTATAGGTAAGGAAACCGTCGTTACAACTGCCGCAACTGGTGTTGGTAGCGGTTACATCGAGCGCTGTCAATCTTGGCAATTCAATGTCAAAAGCTGCTTCGCAGTTGCCGTCGAAAATAATAAGTCTGTACACAAAACCCGTTGCAAACACACTCAGATTTGCCGTGCTGGTAATGGTCAGTTGCGTGCCTTGTCCAGAGATATATCCTTGCGTAAATGGCGATGCATCCAGCGAATACAAGTCTTTATTGCAGGTGGTGGGCACTGGATTTACAAATAAAGGTGTGCCACTCACGGTCGTGCAGGCGGAAGCTGTACAGCCATTTGCGTCTGTCACGGTGAGACAATAGCTGCCGGGCCCGGAAATGGTAGCTGCCGGGCCTGTGTTGCCATTATCCCAGCTGTAAGTATAAGGGGGAACCCCTCCATAAATATAAGATTCAATGACGGTGCTGCATCCTCCATATAAACTGAGGTTTATTTTACCGCGGAACTCCTTACAAAAAGTCTTTTCGCAATTGGCCGTAATATCAGTAATGGTCACACAGTAAATGCCCTGGGTGGAATCGAGGCTATTGAAAACGAGGGTTTGGTCAATACTGCCATTGCTCCATTTGTAGCTGAAATTTCCGCTGCCATTGATCGGGGTGGCTTTCAATTGATTGTCACAATTAAAATTGATGCTTGCTCCAAAGTTGCAACCAATGTCACAGACATTGAGGATTACCGGCTGGTTGTCGCCTACGTTGCGGATAAGGGTGGGACTGGCCTGATTGTCGATTTCATTAAAGGCAAAGAGTTTATAATCGGTGAAATTTTCGCATAAAAGAAAACTCAGGTTTTCATTGAATTCACCGCTTTCATTTGCCCGGAAGACCCTTCTGATGTTTTGGATTTCAAAGACCACAATGGCCTTAGGAATGGCTACCCCATTGCATTGCACTGTACCTTTGACGATTAATTCATTTGAATTGACCGTGATGACAAAGTCATTTAGTTGGGTATTATTGTTGAAAGGTCCCAGTTCGGTCACCAAAACGGGGTCGCTGCAGTAACCTCCGGTGTGCACATAAAAGGTAAGTTTTACGCCTTTGGGCATTTTACCGCAAAACACCCCTTCCGCATCTGTTTGTCCGCCGGCAGTGTTTAGTCCATTTGCTTCGACGCGGATCCAGGCATTTTTTACCGGAGTATTGTCACTGTAAACCACTCTTCCACAAACCTCAATCAAAGGGAAAGGTGCATCGCAGTTCCAGAAGCTGAAGTGGCCAACCTCTGCGGTATAGTTGCCGTTGGTGAGTTTGGCAATACCTTCCTCTTTCCATCTTCCCTTTGACTCGTCAAATGACCAAAGTGCAATTTGAGAAGGCTTTTCTTTGGATAAGGCAGGAATGGAGAAGGTTGCTTTTTTGCCATTGCCCAGCTGAAGTTTTTCTCCCTGGGCGGTGCGAAGGTCAACGGCGATCATACCAGCAGTAACGAGCACTACTGTTTTTCCATCTGCTGCATCACCTACCAGGGCTCCCGGCATGGTGGCTGCCAGCAGGTCATCCTGGGGATTGAGCAGTCTGGCACTGACCTGTACACTGCCTCCAAAGGTTACCCCGTTGAGATCCACTATGGCATTGGCAGGGAAAGAGAGCAAGCCGCCTCCGGTGATGTTTATGTCTCCACCCAATGGAGCTTCAAAAGTTTTGCCTGTTTCCAGTGAAAGCATTTTGATGTCGGAATAACACTCGGCATTTCGGGGGTACACCATATCGGAGCCCAGAAAATATCCTTCCTTGCGTGCCGTGAGGTAAGTTCCGTTTTTGTCCAATTTTACATTTTTAAATGTAAATACGCCAAAGGCGTTGGTTATTGAAGTTGCACTATAAATTTGGACTGTAGCGCCTTCAACGGGCATGTGCTGGTCATTGTAAACATAACCAATGACGTTGCCCTGGATTTCCTCCACAACCTGTGCTGTAAATGTGGTCAGTTGTTCTTCTGACTCATTGAAATCATCTTTGTGGCAAGAAGTAAAAAAGAAGAGCGAAGCAGTGATACTTAGATAGGTGATAAAACGCATTACTATATTATATAAGTTTAAAATTAATTGAATTTGTTACTCTTGATGCACATCATCGGGTAAAAGAGTGCCATTTAGTAAAAAACGCTGCTAAAAAAATTGATTTTTTCAAATTTCCGGAAAGTTGGTCATTATGACATGACCAAAATCACTTCAGTACCACTGGTGCCGGAATGAATGTAAAGATCAGCGCCGATGGCCATGGCCCTGGTTTTCATGTTGTTAAGTCCATTGCCACTTCCAGGATTAAGGGTGGCGAAGCCCATTCCATTGTCTTTGATGGAAATGATGGTTTTTTGATTTTGGCTGATTACAGAAAATACGACTTCATCTGCCTGAGCATATTTGGCGATGTTGTTGATTGCTTCTTTAAAAATGAGATACAGATGCCTTCGCTGTGTGGTATTCAGTTTTATGCGTGCGGGCAAGGATGCTGCTTCAAAATGAAGATTTATGCCCCGGGGTTCGAGTATTTCGATGGCAAACTCCTTTATTTTCAGAAGGGCATCGTCAAAACTGTCGTATAAGGGATTGATGCTCCACACAATCTCAGACATGGTGGCCATGACCTCGGTAAGTTTTTCCGCAATCTCTGCAAACTTTTCATGACTGCCTTTTATGGCCTCCATTTCGCTGATAATCTTAATTTGGGAAAGATTGCTCCCCATATCGTCATGCAAATCTCTGGCAATGTTTTGACGCAGCATTTCCATTTTATGCCTTTGCTTTTCGCGATAAGTAAAAAAGATATAGATCAGGGCAAAGAGCACCAGTGCCACGAGGATAAAAAACACCAGGTTTTCCAAAATGGAGGCAGAATGATGATTTGCATGTTGAATACATTTGCAGAAATTTTACCTATGCTATTGATGGCCCTTACTTCCAGAGGGTATTTGGACGGACCCAGGTTGTCAAATCGCAGGGTATTACCTTTCATTGGCAACCATGCCGAATTGTGGGAAAACCGGTATTGATACCTTGAATCCCGGGCATTGGTAAAATTGAAATTACTAAACCGCAGCTCCAGACTATTTTGCTGGTGGTTTAACTCGAGTATGCTACCGGATGTCATTTGTTCAATGAGGTCGCCATTTGCCAGTGATAAGCGGGTAAGTCTGATAGAGTCTGAAGGCGCCAAATTGAGAGTGTCCATGGATAATACCTCGAGATAGCCATTTTGTGCAATCCACAATCTTTGGCGGTCTTCCGACAGCACCATCAGGGGCTGCGGGGTATTACCAATGGATGAATTGAGGTAGGTGAATTGACTAACCACACCGGATCGACTGTTGAAACAGGAAATGCCAAAATCAGAACTCAGCCATACCCTGGTTTCATTTTCAATAAGAACATGGTGTGAGCCGGCTAAAAACTCCGATTTTTCTGTTCCACAAAACTCAATGATTTCGAGGTCGGAATCTCCGGGCATTGCGGTCATGAAGCCGGTTTCGCCCGTTATGATGAGTCGACCATTTTTTGCCAATCGCCAGTGCTTCCAGCCTGCCCATTTTTTTAATCCTGGATAGGCTATTCTGGCTGGGTATAAATGTGCGCTGTGAGGATGGGTCATAACAAATCGGCATGCGGATTTCTGATCCTTCTTTGACCAGGATGAACCAAATCCTGTTTTTTTGATCAAAGGCCATTTGCCCAATGCCGGGCATTAGTTTGCCGGATTTCAGGTATTGGTTAAATGCAGCAACAGGTTTTATGTAGTTTGTATGCGGATCGTATTGATATAAGCCCTGGAGTCCGCCCATCCAAATCTCTTTTTTATTGTCTTGAGCAAAACACAAGATCTTTTCACCTAAAGGTACATTATGCCATTTCGGAGTGGTCAGGGTTGATTTATCTTCATTATAAGCTACGACACTTCTTTTATCAGATGAGATCCAAAGTTGATTAAGATGGTCAAAAAACATGGCATGTATCGAATTGGATGCCGAACAAAATGGTGCGAGCAAAGGAGGAAGCGGTAAAAATTTTTGTTTTTGCAGGTCATATTTCAGGATATCTCCATACAGCATGGAGAGCCAAAGGGTGCTGTCCTTACCTGCGCTGCCAAAAACATTAAAACCGGCAATTTTTCCAAAAACCGTTTGTGCTGGTTTTGGCAGATAGACTTTACGAAATTGCTGTTTATTCGGATCGTATTGGTGCAGACCTTTGAAAGTGCCTATCCATAAGCCATCTGTTTTGGAGGGCAAAATGGAAAAACCTGCACCGGGAATTTTAGATGGGTCAAAATAATTTTCTGTATTTAAGGAAACAAAGGTTTTTGAGGCATAATCAAAGGTTTTAAGCCCCTGATTGGTACATAACCAAATCAGATCCGAATATCCGGGCACAGGGTAATGGCAAAGGCTCACCACTGCATTTTGCTGAAGGTGGGGATTTGTCCAGGTGAAGTTTTCCATGTCACGGGTATTAGGATCAAATCTAACCAGGCCATAAGTCCATGTGCCCAACCAGATGATACCGGATGGATCCATGTTGGCACAAAAAAAGCCGTCGTCTTGTGTTAAGGCAAGATGCTTACCCGGTCGATGGTATGTGGTGACCTTGCAGGCAGCCGTTTCAAAGGCATATAAGCCATAAGTGTTTGCCAAATACAATATGCCATTTGTTTCCGGAATGAGTGTGTTAAAAAACGTACCCGGGAAAACTCCATCAAGGTCCTGTTTTTCAGGGGCAATGTGTATGCCCTGGGTGTAATAAATGCCTTTTCTGGTCGTGATCCAAACGACATCATTTTTCGGGTCGTAATGCAGCCCGTGGAACAACGGCAATTTGCCAAAGCCGGGTAAGACAATGTTTTGGAATTTTCCCGTGGCGGGGTCAAAAACATTGAGGAACTCAGAGGCAATGATCCAGATTCTGCCGTGGCGGTCGACAACAAGGGAAGAAACGTAATTTCCCGAAATACTGCCCGGGTCATCGGCATCATAGGTCCAGGAATTAAAATCATTGGCATCAAAGCTAAGTAAGCCTTTTTCAGTTCCTAGCCAAAGATGCCCATCAGGTGCTTTGGCCAACGCTAAAACCTGGGCACTGAGCAGACCTTCTCCTGGTCCGTAATGGTCAAAAAGGAAGTCTTGATGTATGCTCTGGGACCAAAGAGGGCTTGGCATGCACAAAAAGTAACATACAATAATCCTTATAAAAATTTTATTTGGCACATCCATGACAAAGCGCATAAGAAACAGAACCAGACAAACTCAAAGTTAAGCGAATGCGGGCATTTCACCCAATGATGTGTTCATTAATATGTCTGTGCTGTCAATGTCTCTTTTCGATCAAAACCTTGTGTATGGCTTCGGTTACAGAATGAACATGGAGTTTTTCATAGGTTTTTTTGATGTGACTCCTGATGGTGTCAATGCTCAGATTTAAATCCTGTGCCACCATTTTATAACTATTCCCTTTAGCGAGTAACTGGATAATTTCAAGTTCCCTGGGTGAAAGCCCCAGATTTTGTGATGTGCCCTTATCTCCGTTTGCGGCTGCTTTCATTACCTTCCTTGCTATGGTGGGGCTCATTGGGGCTCCTCCTTTCATCACCTCGTGGATGCCGGCTATGAGTTCCTGCAGTCCATTTCTTTTAAGCATATAGCCCGTTGCCCCTGCGGTGATGGCCTGGTAAATGCGGTCATCGTCATCAAAAACGGTATTCATGATAATTTCAGTAGCCGGAAAATGCTTTTTCAGATCCCGGACGCCTTCAATGCCGGATTTACCAGGCATATCGATATCCATGATGACCACATCCGGCTTGTCTTTTTGAGTATTGTCCAGCACGGTAACGCAATGACCATAGGAACCGACCAGGGAAATGTCCTTTGCTGCTTCAATGGCTGTGCCCAGTGCCTCCCTGAGCCCATCATTGTCTTCATATATGGCCACTTTGATCATCTGCTGCTTTGTGTTTACAAAACTATTTTATTTTTGGTTAAACTGATGGCCTTTAACCTACATAATGATGTGATTTTGTACATAATAAAAAAACTCCACAGAAATCTGTATTCCGGTGGAGTTGAAAAAACTTAAGTAAAAATGTTCTCTTTTGTTGCCTGCAATTATTCTATGACAATGAGTTTTTTCTTCACAGAAAGCCCGGCATTTTCAAATTCCAGAAAGTAGTTGCTCGATGTCAACCCGGAACCACTTATTTCCAGGCTTTGTCCTTTCAATTCCAGGGTTTGTACTGTGCGGCTATTGATGTCCCTTACATAAACCTTACCACCCACCATATTTTCGGGGACTTCAACCTTTATGTCGTTGCCTTTTCGGGATGGGTTGGGATAAATTTTGATTTCATCAATCTTGAGATCCTGCAGCCCACTGATCTTATTCAACTGCTCTTGCTGCAGTTTGCTGGTGAGTTTACTTATCTCATTGAGGTCGATTTCCCCTATGAGGTTGAAAACGACAAATTCACTGTCTGCGGCAATGATGCCTACCAATTCGTGAACGACGCCGTTGCTTTCATCCACCAGGATTGCCACATGGGTATCTTTGTCTTTTATTCTTACCAGTTCTTCAAAGCCGCTGAGTCTGGACAGCCCGGTCTTGAATTCTTTTTGAGGATCCTGAAGGCCCGGCACCCTGATGAGGTCAAAGGCTTTGATTTTTGATACCAGTTCATGGGCTTCTTTCGATGCAGCATCCTGGGTAAGTACTGAAGCTATGTTGAACATGCGCTCTCCTACCTGCACCCTCGTGAGGTCGTCCCTGTCAAGGAAGTGACTGTAGTTTTCTTCAATGAAGGTTTGGGATAAAAGTAAATTGGCAGACAGCAGGCAGGCGATAAAATAAAAAGCTTTCATATGTAGTTGTTTTAATTGTTTTTTTGGTAATAAAATATAACAAAGTCTAATCGGTGTGGGACTCCCGGATTGTGCAGAGGTGCACATTGCGCAATCACATTTCAACAACGGCGGTGGTTAAGGAAATGTTACAAAATAATTAAGGAAAACAGAAGAGACGTTTTTTTACCCGTTGGTTTTTAGGCTTAGGTTGCCCATTTTTTCGGGCAATCTTCGTTAAATAAGTTCATGTGCATGATGTCAAAAAAGTCCTTACCTGAAATTTCACTCCCGCCAAAACTTTCCAGATAAGGGTTGTAAACCTGACAGTCGATATACTCGAAATGCATGGCAGCCAGTTTTTGGGCCAGGAAAATCATGGCATACCTGGCGGCATTGGATTCCTGACTAAACATGGATTCACCGGTGAATACCTTGCCAATGGCAATGCCATACAAACCACCCACCAAACGATCTCCATGCCATACTTCCACGCTATGGGCGAAGCCAGCCTCGTGCAATTCATTGTACATTTTTTCAAACTGGTCGGAAATCCAGGTAGAATGCTGTCCCTTGCGACGGATTGTCCGGCATGACCTGATCACGCGGGCAAAATCCTTATCGATCGTCGCCGTGAATCTTGGCTGGGAAAAATAGGGCCTCATACTTTTAGGTATCCTGATGTTTGCAGGTTCAATGACGTAACGGCTTTTTGGATAAAAAAATACGCCTATTTCCGCCACGTTGTCCCAGGGGAAAATGCCAAAGCGATAGCCCATGAGCAAGGTTTCCAAATCGTCCATGGGTGCATTGCACAAAAACCCATGCATATCGGAAGTCAACGGGTGAGGCATCTTTCTTTCCGAATTGTCGTAGATGTCATATTTGGAAGCGTATAAAGTCAAAAAAATCGTTTTTAGGGTATAGGATGCAGTCTAAAAATATTTCATATGGTGTATAATTCACCAATGTTAAACTACTTAGTCGGGCAAACAGAAACCGGGTTTACCGCAAGTGCAATACCGTCAGTTACTTTCCACTTCCGTTTCGATGACAGCAGAAAGACCGCGGTCAATGAGCGCATCCTTCATAGGTTTCAGGGTTTCAAATGCACCTGTTTTTACGGTAGCCTTTCCCTTAAAATGAATAAGAAGAGACAATTGTTCGGCTTGTTCCTGCGTATGTTTGCATACTTCTACGAGGCATTGGATCACCCAGTCAAAAGTATTGTGGTCATCATTATAAATGATAAGGTAGGATACCTTTCCCTCACTGGTAAGGTCCAATACCAGCAGCTCTTCTGATTCTTCGTTCTGATGACTGAAGCCTGGATGCATTTTTTAAGTTAAGGATTGAAGTAATTCATTAATGGCAGCAAAGTTAGGCAGCTCACCTGCATTTTCCAAAATTTCTGTGTATCTAATTTTTCCACCTTTGTCCACCACAAAAGCTGCGCGCTTTGATACTCCCTGCAGTCCAAGGTGAAACTGGCGGTATAAGACATCATAGGTGTATGATACTTCTTTATTGAAATCGCTGAGAAATTCAAAATTATACGCTTCCGTTTCTTTATACTTAGCCAGTGCGTGTGGTGAATCCACAGAGATTGAAAGAATCACTGCATCCAGGTCATCGTACACTTTTTTATTATCCCTCAGGCTGCACATTTCGGCTGTACAGACCCGGGTAAAGGCAAATGGGAAAAACAGGATCAATACATTTTTACCCCTGTATGTGGAGAGGGTGATTTCTTTTCTTTCGGTATTTACCAGTTTGAAGTCAGGAGCCTGGTCGCCAATCTTTAGTGCCATAAAAATGTAAAATTTGATTGAGTAAGTACAAAGATAAGGTCAACTACAGCGTAAAGTCAAAAACTTGAATATTAATGTCATTTTTTTTCATTTCAGCACCCCATTTTGCCGATTCCGGACACATCCTGCGCCAAAACGCAAAAAAATATTATATAAATAAAAAAAATATGTATATTTGTGTCATAATGTCCTGATTACCGATTAATATAAATATTAATATTTTATTAATACGCACATAATGGGTCTTTTAAAAGAAAACTACTACCTGGTTGCCAGGTATTTCGCTATCGCGTTATGCATGGCTATGGTTCCCGATGTGTGGTCTCAGCAGTCCTGCATTGTAAGGGTCGCTGAAGAGCCCGTATCGCAAAAAGTGATTGTTTCTCCAAGGAAAATTTCGCAGATAAATAGTACCGGTCAGACGGAGTGGACAGGTATGTCCGGGGCGGTCAAACAAGACAGCCTTTATACTTCTGCCAAACTTTTATCCCAAAATTATTCGGGTATCCTTACGTTTTCTGATTTGGGACTCAAATTGCCAGAGGGAGCGTTGGTCAAGGGCATCAAGGTAATTTTTGAGGGCAGGCGGGAAGGAGAGGGCAATCTGCGGGAGACAACAGTCAGGCTGATTGCTCCCAATACAAAATCTGACAACCAGGCCGGAAAAGCATACAGCACAATCAATATTTGGGGCAAGGGCAGTACGGACCGCAAGTGGAGTTATGGTTTTGATTACTATGACTGGGGCGTAAGCTGGACATCGGAGCAGCTGAACGATCCAACCTTTGGTCTGGAACTGCAGTTACTCAATTTCTCCAGCAAACCGGTCACTGTGTTTGTCGACTTTATACAGGTAGAAGTGACCTATGAACCACTGGCTACTTTTTGCCTTACCGATTGTTTTCCTGTGTATGTAGATGCCATGATGGCAGCCGGGGGATATTATTGGCAAATCCCACCCGGCTTTGAAATGACCTCAAAATCAGAAAAGCACAACGTCATTGATTTTAAGATATCCTATGCACGGCCAGGCATTTATCCACTTTGCGTAGATATCGTTGATTATGAGGGGAAAATGATCGACCAATGTTGCCGGGATATTCGCATCAAAGACTGCACGCCTTCTACAGTGGGAAATTTTGTGTGGAATGACATCAATTACAATGGTTTGCAGGATATGGGTGAGCCCGGCTTAAAAGACATTGCAGTTGAACTCAGGGATGAAAATCATCAATTGATCAAAACGGCTACCACCAATACCAATGGATTTTATCAGTTTACCGGTCTCACAGAAGGCACATACCTCATTTCAGTAAAGCTACCTTCTACCTATCTGGTCACCCTTTCCAATATCACCAATGAGGCACTGAACAGTAATTTCAAAGCTGGTCTCAACGAAACGGCCCCGTTTTATCTTCCATTTGGCAGCAATCTTACCGACCTTGATTTTGGCCTGGTAAAAAAGCTTAAGATTGGAGACTTTGTATGGGAAGATAAGAACTACAATGGTCAACAGGATGCCGGGGAACCTGGCATGGCTGCCGTCCCGGTTACCCTCTTCAATGAGAGTGGAAATGAAGTGGCAAAGACTACTACTTCTACCAATGGCCAATACGCTTTTGACAATGTGCCCGCAGCGAAATACGCGTTGTTTTTTGACGTAGGGGCAGTCTTTCACATGACCAGTTTCAGAACCGGACTGGCTACGGCGGACAGCGATGCAGGTCCCGGAAACAAAACACCGCTGATCAACTTTGAAAACAAATCCGCGGACATTCATATCGATGCCGGTTTTTTCCGATATGCAAGCATTGGTGATTTTGTGTGGAATGACCTCGATGCCAATGGCCGGCAGGCTGCAGATGAGCCTGGCACTCCGGGTATAAAACTCTTCATAAGGAATGGCAATGGCCTCGTCGTAGATTCTGTACTTACGGACAATCAGGGCAAATATACTTTTTCAAATCTCACTCCGGGAAATTATTCCATACGCGTTATTTTGCCCCCAAATACGCAACCCACTTTGCCATCTTCAGACCCAAAAGGATCTGACCTCATCCAGTCCGGGAGTGAATATGTGACCAATGCGGTCAACCTTATTTCCGGCCAAAACGAATTAGATACAGATTTAGGATATTATGAGGTTAACGCCGTAATTGGGGGCATGGTTTGGCGGGATGACAATCACAATGGCCAGATGGATGCTGGGGAAAAGGGTGTACCTGATGTGCCCGTAGCCTTGACGGATGAAAATCTGCAGGTATTGAGTACGCAAATCAGTGATGCCTCTGGTAAATATTTGTTTGACGAACTGCCCAGGGGAAAATATTTTATCATTTTCTCCATAGAAGATAGTCTGCAATATACCGATGCCAACATTGGCAGTGACGAAACAGATTCAGATGTCCTTGACAGGATTGATGTGGGAAGTACAGATCTCATTCAGCTTGACAACAGTGACACGCTAAAAAATATTTCAGCCGGCCTCACCAGGAGGTCATTCCTTGGAGACTTTATTTGGTATGATGCCGATTATGATGGACAACAGGATGTCAGTGAAGCAGGCGTAGGAGGAGTGTCAATCGAATTGTTTGATGAATCCGGCAATCCGGTGGCCCAAACCGTAAGCGACACTGACGGCTATTATGCATTTGAAAAACTTATAAAAGGAACGTATGCCATCCGGGTTACACTGCCGGAAAAACACATGGTGACCAGGTACCAAACAGGGTCTGGCTCGAGCGATAGCGACCTTCAGGATGACGGCGGTACGGCACTGATTGTTATGCCTTTGGGTGAAGACCGCAAAGACATTGATGGAGGCATTATTTTGGAACTCAGCTTAGGCGATTTTGTTTGGGAAGACAGCAATGCCGACGGCATCCAGGATGCCAATGAAGCGGGATTGGCAGATATAAGCGTCTCGTTGTATGATGAAAACAACAACCTTGTAGCTACGACCCATACAGATCCATTTGGCAAATATGCATTTACATCTCTGGCATCCAGACCTTATTCTTTGCAGTTTGAGCCTGGAAATGATTTTAGGGCAGCACCAAAGTACGCAACGGTACCGGACACAGACAGTGATATTAATGCTTCCGGCAGAACGGATCTGATCGATTTTACAGGAAAGACAGAAGACAAAGATATAGATGCAGGATTTTACCGGACTGCCTGTATCGGAGATTATGTATGGCTAGACGAAGATGGCAATGGTTTGCAGAATACGGACGACCATGGTCTGGTCGATGTTTTACTGATGCTGTACACATCGGATCAACAACTTGTGGAAATATATGTAACCGAAACCAGCGGGGCATACCAGTTCTGCAACCTGATTCCAGGATCCTATTATATTGAAGTAGTTCCGGTGAGGGGATATTTTCCTACCCTCAGCGGTGCGGGTTCGGTAATTTTAGATGGATCCATTACTCCATTCTTCACTCCTGTTTTCACGGTGGTTTCGGGTCAATTTTATAACGACATTGACCTGGGTCTTGTGTACCGGCCACAGGCCAAATTGTGTGGTAAAGTTTTTGATGACCAAAATGCAAGTGGCAGTCTGGATCTTGCAGAAGCCGGTTTAGCGAATGAAAAAGTGGAATTGCTGGATTGGGACTTTAACCTTTTGAGGGAAAGTACCACCTTGTCCAATGGTGATTATTGTTTTGAGGGTTTGTCTCCCGGGGATTATTATGTCCGATTTTATATTGCGGACAGTCTTCAGTTTACTTACGACAATGTGGGCAGTGATGCTTTTGACAGCGACGCCATAGGACTAATTGATATTGCCGTAACGCCGGCGATAACATTATTGCCAGCCATAGACATTAACAATGTTCACGCCGGGGTTACCCGTCGATCCGATGTGGGCGGCTTTGTCTGGTTTGATTTTAAAAAGGATGGTTTATACCAGCCAGGTGAGCCAGGCATACCCGATGTGAATGTGGTATTGTTTGATGAAGCAGGTTCAGTCGTGGCGGCCATGACCACCCAAAATGCAGCACCCGGCAAATATCGCTTTGATAAAGTAGTGCGGGGCAAGTACAAGCTTGGCTTTCAGATAAATCCCAATTTTGAATTTACGCTGAAAGATGTTGACCCATTATTGGGTTCTGATGTCAATAGTGACGGATATACGGATTTGATAGAAGTATTGCCCAATCTGGACTACAATGAAATAGATGCGGGTTATGCGCTGAAAGGAGGCGGCATCAATGGCACCGTATGGCAGGATGTAAACAAAGACAGTTTAAAGTCAGGGCTGGACAAACCAATTGCGAATACAGGCGTGTATTTATTCAACAGCCAGCAGCAGTTGGTTGCAAATACCCTGAGTGATGAAAAGGGAAATTATACCTTTTATCCGGTCGCCCCTGGAGATTATCATGTAGTCTTTGATTCTTTGATGCATTTTTCTTTTGTCCAGGCGGATATGTTTTTTATTTACTCAGATGTTGATCATACCTATGGACGCGGCAGCACACGTCTGATTACCCTGGTGGATGGAATGCTTGAAGGAGGTGTGGATTGTGGTTTGTATGACGAAAGGGGCTCAATATCCGGTTGGGTATGGGAGGATGTCAACGGCGATGGAAAAAGAGATGTGGGTGAAGCCGCCATATCTGGTTTGCCAGTAAGACTCATTGGAGGAGGTGCAGAAGTCGATACCGTTTATAGCAATAGTGAAGGATATTATCGCTTTGACCAAATTGTAAGCGGCTGGTATGAGTTATACTTTGAACAGAATGATACGGCCCTGGTTACGACCATGCGATGGGCCGCTGCAAATGATACCCTTACAGATAGTGACGTAGGTGAATCAGGCAGAACCGATTCTGTTTTTGTGAACAAATGCGATCGCATCGATGGCATCAATGCCGGCTATCGGGGTTTTGGATCCATTGAAGGAGGAAGTTTTGTGGACATCAATGAAAATGGCTTTAATGAAGAAGGTGGAGGTCTGGACGACATACTCATTCATCTGCTGGATGTGAATGATGCGGTTGTAGCAGTGGCCAGCACAACCACCATTGGCGGTTTATCGGGAAGTTTTAACCTGGATAAGATTCCCGCAGGAAAGTACCGGATAAAAGTAAGGAGGCCCTTGTTTTATATTTTTACCGATAAAGATGCCGGAATGGGTGCCATGGAAGACATAGATTCTGATGTAGAGCTGGTGGGCAATGTGTTTGCCTATTCTGATTATTTCCAACTTACCAGGAATGAAGTCATTGATGCACTGGATTTTGGTTTAATCTTCAGGACGCCGGCCATTTCATCGGTAAGTGGACAGGTATGGCAGGAACAGGAGATCGACGGTCTTAGAGATGTGGCGGAATTGCCGGAGAAAGGTGTCGAGTTGATTTTGTATGCGCAAAGTGGAACAGAGCTTGCCCGCATTCAAACGGACACCCTTGGTAAATACACTTTTGGGGCACTTACGGAAGGTTATTACTATATACAAGCAAACCTTTCATCGGGCAAGACCTTTACCTATTACCTCGAAGGTCAGGACAAGACAGTGGACTCAGATTTCAATGATAAAGAAGTGGAAGATGCCACGCCTTTATTTTATTTAAGTATAGCGCAGGACACCACGCATGTGGATTTGGGCATTACCGGCGAACTTGTTTTGGGAGATTATGTGTGGGATGACGCCAATGACGATGGCATCCAGGATCCATTGGAAGCCGGTTTGGAAGGGGTAAATATATCGTTGATCAGGCAAGATGGAAAACGGATAAAAGAAGTGCAGAGCTCGGCGGATGGATTTTACAGCATTGACAACGTACCGGGTGGAAGTTATATCCTTCATTTTGATATCCCGGCTGGATATAGTGCAGGTAAACAAAATGCAGGAAGTATCGATAAAGACAGTGACATTGATGAAGATGGTACGGTCGCATTGGCGACCTATGTTGCCCCGGCAGTGGTGACAGACCTGGATGCAGGATTTGTGCGAAATGGTTCAGTGGGAGATTTTATCTGGATAGATTTTAATGCCAACGGCATTCAGGATGTGGGAGAACCGGGGATTGATACTACGCAGATCAATTTGTATGACGAAAGCGGCAATTGGGTGGCTTCAACGGCTAGTTTTCAGGAACAGTCCAGTGGTGTTTCGGGTAAATATGTGTTTGATCAGGTAAGGCCAGGCAGATACAGCATTGAAGTATTAATCCCGGAAGGTTATCAGGCCACCAGGTCTTTTATCGGAGGAAACCAAACCGATTCCGACATCGATGCCAATGGAGATACGCCAGTATTTACCGTATTACCGGGACAAATTATTACCGATCTGGATGCCGGAATTTATTTGCCGGGCTGTATTGGAAACAGGGTATGGATCGATGAAAATAAAAACGGCATCCAGGATGCCGGTGAAAGTGGACTGCAGGGTATAAATGTCGTCCTGTACCGCTCCAACGGCGTCCAGGTTGCATCCGGAATTACCGATGCGGAGGGTTTATATTTATTTAATGATCTTGCACAGGGTCTATATTATTCGCAGTTTACCATACAAGCCCCATACATATTTACCATTGCGCATCAGGGGGATGAGGATTTAGACAGCGACGCCGATGCAGATGGCATAACACCCTTAATTTCGTTATCCCATGGTGCAAAGTATTTTGACCTGGATGCAGGGGTATTCATACAAAACGAGGCACCTGAATCAGCAGGAAGAATAGACATAGTAGCGGCCATCAATGACCATGAAGCGGATATTTATCCTGTTTCTCCAAATCCTGCCATCCATGAGATCAGCATTCGTGTGCCTTTTGAAGGTGCCATCTTAATGCTGTTTGATGCCAATGGCAAAAAACTGGATGAGTGGAAAGCCGATGCTTCTGTGGTAAGGTACCCTGTCAGAAATTTACAAGCTGGTATCTATTATTTACAGTTTGAGTCGGGTAAGCAAATGCGCAGGGTGAGGTTTTTCAAAGCCGATTGATGCTTTTAAATAATTATTAACAATGGACTTCAACACAATAACGTTAATAACATAATAAAATATAAGAATGAAACGGATAACAAGCTTAGGAATTCTCTTATTGGGTTTTCAGCTGATGAATAGCCAGGTGTTGGATGAAGAAATTGGCTTCAGGCTGGTGAAGGCGGAATACCTGATCAACACCGAGAGGTTTGAAGATGCCATTAAGGAGCTCAATGAAATCATAAAAGAAAATTCAAATTATAAAAATGCCTTATTGCTGAGGGCAGAGACCAAGTACAGACTGGCGGCATACAAGGGAGCCAAGGGCGACGTACTGGAATACCTCAATGTGAATGGCATTACGGGTAAAGCTGCCTCCATTCTGGGTAAATCTGATTTTGCGATGGGGGCCGATGAAGCTGCCTTTAATTCTGTAACCGCTGGCATAGCGTTGGGAGAAAAGGAGGCCAGGCTTTTTGAAATCAGGGCAGAGATCTATGAGCGCAGAAACCAAAAAATCAGCGCCTGTGAAGATTGGCAGGCGGCAGCGCGACTCGGATCTACCAAAGGCGCCATCAATGCCAGGAAAAATTGCGGGGTAAAAAATGAAATACCTACCAACCCTCCGGCAGGCAATGACACCCATGTGGACAATGACGCCGATCATCCGGACAACCACGCCGATCAAAATGCAGAGCCAGGGGATACATCGGTCATCAGGGATACAGAAGTGGTGTCCGAAGGAACACAGCTGGATACTACTGCCGCTGCCACACCGGCAAACACCAATGAAAATCCGGCAAATTCTGAATCCGGTCCCGATCTTTTGATCCCCGAAGAAGACAATTCAGTCAATGCCATCGTCATCGATGAAGAACTTACCCTCGAAATTTTCGGACAGGGGCTTGGAAAACGCGGTGTCCTTGAAAGGCCAAGCATATTGATACTGGCTGAAAAGGATGGGGTAGTCACAGTGGAAATCTGCGTTAACGCAGAGGGCCGGGTAGATTATGCAGAGTTTGATGCTTCCAAATCTACCTTAAATCAAAACAGTCTGGTCTCTTTGGCCATTAGAAAGGCAAAAGAATTTTGGTTTGAGGATTCCGACTATCCAAAACAGTGTGGCTTTATCCGGTTTAAAATAAAAGGCAGCTAAGCCTTAAAGGACTACTTGATTTTTTCCCTTATTTCAGTTTGGATGCGACTGCCATTGATTTTGGAGTCCAGCCATGCGATGATGTCGAGGTACAGAAAGGGCCTTTTTTCGTAAGGGTGATCCTTGTATTGGAGCAGCCGGCTGCGCAATGACCGGAAGGCTGTTTTCACCTCGGATGGATAAATCCTGGGGGTCTTTCTGAGGAAGGCCAGTATTTCTTTTTGTACGCCCTGCAAATCTTCCATGTTGGAAAGAAAACGGTACACCGATTTAATCTGATAACTTACCAGTACTTCATTGCCCAATTCGTAGTGGGCGATGAGGCTCAGAAAGCGGGCAAAACACTGGATGTCCAGCCTCAGGTCTGAAGATGGGCCATTGATGATCAGGTTGAGGTAGGTAAGCGATTTTCCATATTCGTCGGCACCAAAATACACGCAGGCGATTTTGTAATAAAAAACCATAATCTTGTTGTTATCCCAGTTGTGGACATTCTTTTTCAGTGCCAGTTCAAGTGGCTGAAGTTGTTTCACGCCTTTGTCATATTCACCGGTGAGAAAAATGGAATTGAGCAGGTGAATGTGGTGAACCAGCTGATATACAGAGTGATCGTTGGTGCTGAAAAACGGTGAATGGCTATCGCCAATAATTTCAAATTTCTGAAAGCATATGGCAAATTTTTCACGCTTACCTGCCATGTACAATGCATTGAGGGCATTATGGAGTCCCTTGATATAAAGGGCTGTATCTTTCTCAATCATGACGGGCTCAGACTCAAATGTTTCCACCCATTTTTGTGAAAATTTATAATAATTAGCAAAATCCTGGACCATGTGATAATACCACACGAGAGACTGAAAGTAGTATAACTTTTCATAAAAATTGAGATCCCTTACGCTGATTTTGGGAAGGTGGGCATTGAAATAGGTCGATATATATTCGTAATCGCGGTCATCTTTTACATATCCATATTTGAGATATAGCCCATAAAGCAGAAGTGACAGGTTAGCGAGGTCATTGCTGTTGCGGATGGCGGATACCAGGGTGTCACTTTGTTCTTTAATTGACAGCGCCTTATCTGCCATGCTGCCGGTGATGTGCTGGTTTTCGATTTTACGTTCAAAATCGAGCGCAGCGTAGGCCAGTGGTGCATCGTTTAGTTGATTTGCCGTTTTTTTTGCTTTTTCCAGCATGTCCAGGGCTGCGGAGTACATGCCTTTTGAATGCAGGATGCGGGCACTGTCCAGCATTTCCCTCACTGCAAAGTCTTCATAACCCTGTTTATGGAGTAACCGGAGGCTACTGAGCAGTTGGCGGTAAAGATTTGCTTTAATATTTGACAGTTGGGATTTTTTGATCTGAGGGTATTTTTTGAGCAGGTCTTCTTCATGAAAGACCCGGCTCTTTTCCACATAGTCGAATAATTGCACAAAGAGTTTTTCTTCCGAGCTGTTTTGACGGTTGGCAAACAGCCTGAAATTTCTTTTCTCAGCTTTGGTGAGGCTTTGAATGAGGACAATGAGTTGATCTGTCTGCTGTTTCGGCATGTATGATGTGAAGCAAAAGTTGTACCAAGCCCGGATTGGGCTGTACCGGCCAGTCCACAGCCCCATTGTAAATCAGTTGGAGATCTGAAGTGAAATTACCTTAAACATCAGAATAACAACTACATATGTGCCATTTTGTCAACTTATGGCCGCCCAACTTTCCCTAATCAATCCGGTAAATCTCCCTTATGTTTTTGATGACATGGCCGAAGTCTATTTTCAGGTCCTTTAGTTTACCCGTCTTCATATTGAAGACCCAACCATGCACGAGCAAGCCCCGTTCCTTGTAAGCACGCTGGACTTCAGCGGTTTTGATCAGGTTGATGCATTGTTCCTGGACATTAAGTTCTACCAGCCGATCGTAACGGTCATCTTCACTTATAATGGCATTTAGTTCTTCTTTATGCAACCTATAGACGTCCCTGATATTGCGCAGCCATGGGTTGAGGATGCCCATGTCCTGGGATATCATGGCAGCCTTGATGCCTCCGCATTGGTAATGGCCACAGACGATGACATGTTTGACTTTCAAATGGTCAATGGCGTATTTAATGACCGACATGCCATTGAGGTCGATGCCTACGACCATGTTGGCAATGTTTCGGTGCACAAAAAGTTCTCCCGGCGCCAGCCCCATAATTTCTTCGGCCGCTACCCGGCTGTCTGAACAACCGATATACAGGTAATCCGGAAACTGTCCTTTGTTGAGTTCATCAAAAAAGAAGGCATTTTCTGCAATCTTTTGCTGAACCCATTTCTCATTGTTGTTGAAGATTTGATCGATATCCATATTCATTTCATTTTTTGGGTAAAATCACAAAAATGTGTACCGGCATTTTTAAAGTGGATTAAAATTTGTCGTCACTTATTTTCGGAGACCAAGATAAGAAAAATAAAATCCCGGGAACCAGGGATGATTCTTTGCTGACGTTGGTCGAAAAAAGGGAACTTCAATCGCATTGAGCATCAAAATAGCCTGATTCAGGTAATTTGGTCAATACGATAACGTTTGGTATTTAATTCTGAATGACGACCTGGAGTACTCAGTTTTGGAATTTAATTTTTTATTATTCATAAAATAGAAATAAAGTTTTTTATTACATGGAATTGGAAAGAAATAGGCGATTTTACTCAAAATTCGTTGAGGTTATATGTTGGCTTTAATTTTGTAAATTTGTCACATGAGACAACACATAGGTATTTTGCTGGTTGTACTTTATTCAATGGCCGCATTCCCTGTCGGTGAATTGGCAAAGTTGCCATTTCTGATTGAGCATTACGGTGAGCACAAAGCAAAGGACAGCGAAATGGGTTTTGTTGAATTTTTATCTCTGCATTACAGCAACTGCCATGTAGTTTTTCCTGATTATGATAAGGACATGAAACTGCCTTTTAAATCTGCGAATACATCTGTTTTTGCCATCATTGGCAATATTCCTCCAGTGACTCAAATTCAGATTTGCACCTTTAGTGAACCTGTGGATGCCTTGGTTTGCCCATTATACTACAAAGACAGTTCAGGTCTTTCCGGCCACGTCGATGTGTGGCAGCCTCCCCGTCTCGTCTGATCTCTTCCTGAAACATGGATGCCTCCTGATTTTATTAAACTCCTGATGCAGGGGTGATTTTATTTTATTCACATGACAAGTTTATTTTTTCAAGCACATAAGCAATGACTAAAACTGCCCATAACCTTTATCTGGGGGTATTGACTACCATAGTCGTCGTTGTCACGGCTTATCTCACCTATATGGGGTCATCTTATTATCAGACCTCCATGGAGGAGCGATTTTATCATTCAGATCATGTAATGCTGAAACCCAGCGGTGTCTTTGGTCATGGCCTGGGCATTATGGGCACCTTGCTGATTTTGATCGGGGTTTTTGGGTATATGGCCAGAAAAAGATTTAAAAGTCTCGCAAGGATGGGGGTATTGAAATACTGGCTGGAGTTCCATATATTTTTATGCGTGCTGGGGCCCATCATGATTCTCTTCCACACTTCGTTTAAATTTGGAGGCATTGTATCCATTAGTTTTTGGAGCATGGTAGCGGTCGTAGCCAGTGGCGTCCTGGGGAGATTTATCTACCTTCAAATTCCACGAACCGTTCAGGGCAGAGAGTTGAGCCTGGATGAAATTCATATGATCAGGGAAGAATTTACTGATAAAATCGAAGCAGAGGCGGGAGCGGAAGCAGGCAATGTGTTACAGGCTTGGAAAGAAATAACCGACCTGCGCAAAGAAGAAGGAATAGCAGGATTTTTTCTGAGTTATTACCACGACGTTATACTAAAAAATAAATTCAAGATGCAGTTGGAAGGAATGAGTCTGACGGGTAAAAAAGTAAATACCCTCATGAAGTTTCTTTCGGGGGAATTGGCCGTAAATCGAAAAATCGAAAGGCTCGTAACCATGCAGCAACTATTCAGGTACTGGCACATTGCCCACCTTCCTTTTGCAGTGATTATGCTCATCATTATGATCATCCATGTGGGTGTGACCCTGGCTTTTGGTTATAAATGGATATTTTGACATGGAAGTACTGATTGAAGAAATATTGATCTATGGTCTTGCCATTTTATTTTGTGGTCTGATTCTTTATTTCTATCTCCGGAAATTAAAAAAGGAATCTACGCTGGTCGGTGAAAAAATAGAAAAGGCCATAGCCGAAGGTGTGCATGAACCGGTTTCCCTACATCCTTATATCGACCTAAACACTTGTATAAAAAGTGGTGCCTGTATCGTGGCGTGCCCTGAAGAAGACATATTGGGCATACGCAATGGCAGGGCAACCCTGGTAAATGCTTCCAAATGCGTGGGGCATGGAGCTTGCTTTCACGCATGTCCGGTAGAGGCTATTTCACTTAGGATTGGAACTGAAAAGAGGGGTGTGGACCTGCCTCATGTGAACCAGAATTTTGAGACCAATGTGAAAGGTATTTTTATTGCGGGAGAGCTGGGTGGCATGGGTCTCATTAAAAATAGTGTCGAACAGGGACGTCAGGCGGCCGATGAGATTAAGGCTTCCCTCGATAAGAATCACGGAGCAGCATACGACCTCATCGTCATTGGTGCCGGACCGGCGGGCATATCGGCTTCTTTGCAGTCAAAGATAAATGGCATGAAAGTCATCACCCTGGAACAAGATACACTTGGTGGCACGGTGTCCAATTTTCCCCGTGCCAAAATCGTCATGACCAATCCGATGAATTTGCCCGGTCATGGAAAGATCAAGTTGTTTGAAACCGGCAAAACAGAATTGCTCGAACTTTGGCAGGATGTGATATCTAAAAACCAAATCGACGTGCGCGAGAACTCCAAGGTGGAAGCAATTACCAAAAGAGATCACAGTTTTGAGGTTACTACGGCAAAAGGAGAAATATTCACCGCAAACAGGGTGTTGCTGGCCATTGGTCGAAGGGGGACACCGAGAAAGCTGAATGTGCCTGGTGAATTGCTGGAAAAGGTTACCTACCGTTTGCTGGAACCCGAATTGATTGCAGGCAAAAATGTGCTGGTGGTGGGTGGTGGTGACTCGGCCATTGAAAGCGCCTTATTACTGGCTCAAGCCAATCAGGTGACACTGTCTTACCGCAGTGATAAATTCAGCCGCCTGAAACCTAAAAATGAGACCAGCATTCAAAATGCAATAAAGTCCAATCTGCTAAAAGTGGCATTTAATACCCAGGTACTTTCCATTGAAGATGATAAGGTCGTCATGGCTGAAGGTGATGACAAACATATTTTGCCCAACGATCTTGTATTTATCTTTGCTGGAGGAGAATTGCCAACCCAGTTTCTGGAGAAGATCGGCATTGAGATCAAGAAGAGATTTGGTTATACCGTAAAATCTCACAAGAAGTGAAGTTTAGGATGACATATCATTCGTTTAGAGCAACGGGTGTCATCCTTATGGCTTTTATGTCCACCCTGCTTTTGGGACAATTATCACCCGGAAAACTCAGCAAGGCTCACAGCAAGTTGGAGGGGCTATCCAACTGCACCGAGTGTCACACCATTGGGGCCAAGATTGCTGAAGACAAATGCCTTTCATGCCATAAAGAATTACAATCGAGAATAGCAGCACGCAAAGGATATCACGTTTCCAGAGAAGTCAAAGGAAAAGATTGCATCAGCTGCCACAGCGATCACCACGGTTTAAATTTTGACATGGTTCGTTTTGATAAAAAGACCTTCAACCACAATTTTACTGGCTATGAATTAAAAGGGGGACATAAAATCATCGACTGTGCAAAATGTCATAAACCAGACAACATCGCATCCGCTACCCTGAAGAAAAAACCAGATACCTTCCTTGGCCTGGATACCAAGTGTCTGAGTTGCCACGATGATTACCACCAAAAGACCATGTCTAACGATTGCGCTTCCTGCCACAATTTTGACAAATTCAAGCCGGCGGTAAATTTCAATCACGGCAAGACTTCGTTTGCGTTGCTTGGTGCGCATAAAAATGTGGACTGTGTGCTTTGCCATAAAATGGAGACCAGAAATGGAAAAGATTTCCAACATTTTGCCGATGTGACTGCTAAAAATTGCAACAACTGCCACAAAGATGTGCACCGGGGCAGTTTTGGAACAAATTGCAAATCTTGTCACACGGAAACTTCCTTTCACACCATTGCTGCGGGTTCAGGATTCAATCACAGCATCACAGGCTATACTTTGGAAGGAAAACATGCCAGGATAGATTGTAAGGCCTGCCACAAAAACAGCTTTAGCGGAGGCAATGGCCATTTCAAAGAATATAAAGGCAAAGAGCCCTTTGCCTGCATTACCTGTCATGAAGATAAACACGAAGGAAAATTTGGCACCAACTGTCAGGATTGCCATAACCAAAACACCTTCCGCATAAGCAATACTAAACACCTTACCTCTTTTGACCACGACAACACCAATTTTATCCTTAAGGGCAAACATGAAAAAGTAGATTGTAAAGCCTGCCATAAACAAGACCTTACCACGGCATTGGCTCATGATAAATGCGCTTCCTGCCATACCGACTATCACAATGGCGATTTCGTGGCCAAAGTCGATAGGTTTCCGGATTGTGCCAGTTGTCACACCGAATCCGGCTTCTCACCTTCAACTTTTACCCTTGAGCAACACGAAAAAGCATCCTTTGCCCTGGATGGTGCCCACATAGCCACGCCCTGTATCTCCTGCCATTTCAAGGAGGAAAAATGGGTATTCAGTAAAATGGGTACAGCATGTGTAGATTGTCATAACGATATTCACAAGGATTACATGGATGAAAAGTACTATGGCAATAACTCCTGTGCTTCATGTCACCAAACTGAAAGTTGGAGTATGATAAATTTTGACCATAGCCAGACTGAGTTTGCATTGGAAGGTAAGCATAAGACCACAAAATGTGCGGAATGTCATATTGAACGCAGTTCCGGACTTATGGTCCAAAAATTTAGGGATTTGGGCACGGCATGCGTTTGCTGTCACGAAAATGTCCACGGAACCCAGTTTGAAGAGGCGGGCAAAACAGAATGTAAGCGGTGTCATGGATTTGAAAACTGGGAACCTTCTGGCTTTGATCACAGCAAGACCAATTTTAAGCTGGAGGGAGGTCATGAGGGTCTTGCCTGTATCAAATGCCACAAAGAAGCATGGGTTGAGGGTAAAATGAAAACCATATATAAGATTGAGAAATATGCATGTATAGACTGTCATCAATAATATTATTGATTCTGCTGTTTTCGATTAAGACAGCAGCCCAGTCGTCACCACATGGCGTTGGCTTTGCCATGGATTGTGCCAAGTGTCACAGTCCGGAAAGTTGGACATTCAATAGCCAAATATCAAGTTTTTCCCATGACAGTACCGGTTTTGCCTTGTCCGGACAACACCGGGATCTCGAGTGCAGGTCTTGCCACACCTCACTGGAATTTAAACAGGTTTCTTCAACCTGTGTTTCCTGTCATACCGACATTCACCAGCAAACGGTGGGTACAGACTGTGCGCGTTGCCATACCTCGGATTCGTGGCTTGTGGATAACATTACAGAGTTGCATGAAAAGACAGCCTTTCCTCTAATCGGTGTACATGCTACGGTAAATTGTAATGCTTGTCATACTTCCGAAAGCAACATACGTTTTAGCCCAACGGGCGTAGAATGCATTTCCTGCCACAGTCAGGATTATGCCCTGACCAAACAACCCGATCACGTAAAATTTGGATTTTCGACCGATTGTGCATCCTGCCACAGCCTTACAGGCACCGAGTGGATGACCAATATTGTGGACCATAGTTTTTTCCCATTGACAGAAGGCCACGCCATCGATGATTGTGCAAAGTGCCATGCCAATGGCGATTATTCATTGGCTACACCGGATTGTTATTCCTGTCACCAGGCCGATTTTATGGCTACGGTCAATCCAAACCACGGGGCGCTTGGTTTTTCCATTGACTGCAAATTGTGTCATAGCCTTTCCCCTGGCTGGATGCCCGTTGACTATAAGGAACACGACGCTACATTTTTCCCCATTTACAGTGGCAAACACAAAGGGCTATGGGATAATTGCGCATCTTGTCATACGGATGCCGCAGACTACAGTAAATTTTCGTGTGTGGTTTGTCATACCGATCCGGAAACAAGTACGGCGCACCTGTTGGTGTCCGGTTATTCATTCAACGACGATGCCTGTCTGGCCTGTCACCCTACCGGCGATGCAGATGCAGCCTTTGACCACAACAATACGGGCTTCCCGCTGACGGGTGCGCACAAGATTGTTGACTGTATTTCTTGTCATGCCAATGGTTATAAAGATACACCCTCCCAATGCGTGGATTGTCACCTTACCGATTTTGCAGCTACCGCAGACCCGGATCACGAGAAACTGGTTTTGTCCCAGGATTGTATTTCCTGTCACACCACCGACGCAGGCTGGCAGCCGGCAACTTTTGCCGTGCATGACCAATATTATGTCCTCAACGGAGCCCACGCAGCCATTGCCAATGATTGTGCCATGTGTCACAACGGAAGTTACAACAACACGCCCAACACCTGTGTAGGGTGTCATATTGCAGACTATAATACTACTACGGACCCCGACCACCAGGCCAATCAGTTCAGCCATGAATGTGCTACCTGTCACTCAGAAAGTGCGTGGCAGCCTTCTACTTTTAATCACGACGGGCAGTATTTCCCCATCTACAGCGGCAAACACAATGGGGTTTGGACACAGTGCACCGAATGCCATGCCAATACCGCCAACTATGCGCAATTTACCTGCATTACCTGTCACACCAATCCGGAGACCAATGACGCCCACGTTTCTGTTAGCGGCTATCAGTATCAGGACAATGCTTGTCTGGCCTGTCACCCCACCGGAGATGCAGACAATGCCTTTAACCACAACCAGACCAATTTCCCATTGACGGGAGCACATACCACGGTGGATTGCATCCAGTGTCATGCTGGGGGTTTTGAAGGTACATCCACTGCTTGTGTGGATTGCCACAATGTCGATTTCAATGCCTCGGTAAACCCCAATCACACAGCACTTGGACTATCTAAAGATTGTGCGACTTGTCATACCACTGCGCCAGGTTGGGCTCCGGCGACATTTGCCAATCATAGTCAATACTATGTCCTCAACGGAGCACACGCTGCCATATCCAATGATTGCGCATCGTGCCATAATGGAAATTACCAAAACACACCCAATACTTGTGTGGGTTGTCACCAGTCTGACTACAATGCTACCACTGACCCCAATCACTTGTCAGCTCAATTCCCCACCGATTGTGCTACCTGCCATTCAGAGACGGCATGGTCTCCCTCACAGTTTAACCATGACGGCATGTACTTCCCCATCTATTCGGGAAAACACCTTGGAACCTGGACGGCTTGCGTGGATTGCCATCAGACGGCCGGAAACTTTACAAATTTTACCTGCACCACCTGTCACCAAAATCCCGAAACCGACAATTCTCACGTGTCGGTTGCAGGTTATGTGTACAACAGCCCGGCATGTCTGGCGTGTCACCCTACGGGCGATGCAGATGTGATCTTTGACCACAATACCACTATGTTCCCGTTGACGGGGTCACATACCATGGTGGATTGTATCAGTTGTCATGCCGCTGGCTTTCAGGGAACTTCCACCGTATGTGCAGACTGCCACCTCAGCGACTTTAATGGTGCAATTAATCCCAATCACCAGGTTCTGGGTTTACCAACAGACTGTACACAGTGTCATACCACTGCTCCCGGATGGGCGCCTGCCACCTTTGGCATTCATAATCAATATTATGCTTTGAATGGGGCACATGCGGCAATGGCCAATGACTGTGCATCCTGCCACAACGGTACTTATGCCAATACACCAAACACCTGTGTGGGCTGCCACCAGGCAGACTACGCCAATACCACCAATCCGAATCACGTAGCGGCTCAGTTCCCCAATGATTGTGCTTCTTGTCACAGTGAATCGGCCTGGGCTCCATCTACCTTCAACCATGACGGACAGTACTTTCCCATATACAGTGGCAGCCACAACGGGGTATGGACCCAGTGCGTCGATTGTCACAGCAATGCGGCCAATTATGCAGAAGTTAATTGCATCACCTGCCATCAAAATCCGGAGACCAATGATCAGCATGCCGGGATAGGTGGATATATATACACCAGTCCCGCTTGTCTCGCCTGCCATCCACAGGGCGAAGCCAACGGCATGTCCTTCAATCACAACACCACCAACTTCCCACTCACCGGAGGACACATAGGGGTGGATTGTATTCAATGCCATGCCAGCGGATATCAGGGTACTTCCATGGTGTGTACAGATTGTCACCTCAGTGATTTTAATGCCAGTCTTGATCCAAACCATGCGGCATTGGGCATGCCTACTGATTGTGCCATGTGCCATACCACCACACCGGGCTGGGCACCGGCCAGTTTCCCGATACACAACCAGTACTATGCCCTCAATGGAGCACATGCCGCCATTGCCAATGATTGTGCCTCCTGTCACAGTGGTGGCAGTTACAACAATACGCCCAACACCTGCAATGGCTGTCACAATGATAATTATACCGCTACGACCAATCCAAACCACGTGACAGCACAATTCCCCACTGATTGTGCCACATGTCACAATGAGTCGGCATGGACGCCGGCCACCTTTAATCACGACGGCTTGTATTTTCCTATATATAGCGGCAGCCACAATGGGGTGTGGTCACAGTGTATAGAATGTCACAGCAATGCTGCTAATTATGCAGCCTTTACCTGCGTGACCTGCCATCAGAATCCCGAGACCAATCAGCAACATGCTGGTATTGGTGGATATGTGTACAACAGCCCTGCCTGCCTGGCATGTCATCCGCAGGGAGAAGCCAACGGCATGTCTTTCAATCACAACACCACCAACTTTCCATTAACCGGGGGGCACGTTGGTGTGGATTGCATCCAATGCCATGCGAATGGGTATCAGGGTACTTCGATGGTTTGTGTCGATTGCCACACCGCAGATTTTACAGCGACTACAGATCCCAATCACGTAGCGCTGGGCATACCCACAGATTGTGCGAGTTGCCACACCACAGCACCAGGCTGGGCCCCGGCGACCTTTGCTATACACCAAAATTACTATCCACTAACCGGAGCGCATGCAACCATTGCCAATGATTGTGCTGCCTGTCACAATGGAAATTATACCAATACCCCTAACGATTGTGTAGGATGTCACAATGACAACTATACGGCAGCATCAAATCCGAATCACGTCGCCTTGGGCTTATCCAATGATTGTGCGAGTTGCCACACCACAGTTCCAGGCTGGGCACCCGCTACCTTTGCAGTGCACAATACCTATTATCCGCTCAACGGAGCCCATGCGGCCATTGCCAATGATTGTGCTGCCTGTCACAATGGAAACTACAACAATACACCAAACACTTGTTTTGGCTGCCACAGTCCGCAATACAATGCCACTACCAGTCCAAATCACGCTGCCGCATCTTTCCCAACTGATTGTGCTTCCTGTCACAGTGAGAATGCGTGGGTGCCCTCTACATTTGACCACGATGGAATGTACTTTCCGATTTACAGTGGTTCTCATCAGGGAGAATGGAACCAGTGTGTCGATTGTCACACCAATCCGAATAATTACAGTGTGTTCACCTGTATTACCTGTCATACCAATCCAGAAACGAATGACGACCATGAGGACGTGGGTGGTTATGTGTACAGCAGTCCGGCCTGTCTTGCCTGTCATCCGCAGGGCGAAGCTGCCCTTGCATTTAACCACAGTGCCACAGCATTCCCCATTACAGGGGCACACCAGGGACTGAATTGTGTGGATTGCCATTCATCCGGATATCAGGGCACACCTACCGCCTGTGTGGCTTGCCATACAGCAGAATTTAATGCGACTACCGACCCAAATCATACCGCCCTGGGTTTATCCAATGACTGTGCTTCCTGTCATACAACAGCAGCGGGCTGGGCCCCGGCATCATTTGCGAGCCACAACAATTTTTATGCCCTGACAGGTGCCCATGCGGCCATTGCCAATGATTGTGCCGCCTGTCATAATGGAAACTATACCAATACGCCGAACACCTGTAATGGTTGTCACAATGCGAATTATACGGCTGCGGCAAATCCCAATCACGTGGCATTGGGACTGTCCACGAATTGCGCATCCTGTCACACGACTTCGGCAGCGAATCCCAATCACGTGGCCCTGGGTTTATCCACAGATTGCGCGGGTTGTCACACGACGGCCCCGGGCTGGGCCCGCATCATTTGCGGTACACAACAATTATTATCCGTTGACCGGAGCACACGCGGCCATTGCTTCCAATTGTGTAGAGTGCCATGCCGGAGGCAACTATACCAATTCACCTAATACATGTAATGGCTGTCACAATGGCGATTATACCACGGCGGCGAATCCCAATCACGTGGCCCTGGGCTTGTCAACAAATTGTGCGAGTTGTCATACCACAGCACCGGGCTGGTCACCGGCTACATTTGCGGTTCACAATAACTACTACCCACTCACCGGCGCGCATGCATCCATTGCGAGCGATTGTGCGGCGTGTCATGCAGGCGGTAATTACAATAATACACCGACGGATTGTAATGGCTGCCATAACGGCGATTATACCACGGCGGTGAATCCCAATCACGTGGCCCTGGGCTTGTCAACAAATTGTGTGAGTTGTCATACCACAGCACCGGGCTGGTCACCGGCTACATTTGCAGTGCACAATACGTATTATCCGCTCCTTGGAGCACACGCGGCCATTGCGTCGAATTGTACCGCATGTCATGCCGGAGGCAATTACAACAATACGCCCAATACCTGCTATGGCTGTCACGCTTCAGAGTACAATGGAACCAACAATCCAAATCATGCTTCGGCCAACTTCCCGACAGATTGTGCCACCTGTCACAGTCAGAATGCATGGGAGCCTTCAACTTGGGATCACGATAATTTATATTTCCCAATATTTAGCGGAGAACACGAAGGGGAATGGGATCAGTGTACAGACTGCCACACCAACACATCAAATTATAGTATATTCACCTGCCTTACCTGCCACACTCAGAATGAGACCAATGGAGATCATCAGGGTGTAAGCGGGTATCAATACAACAGCAATGCCTGTTATGCCTGTCACCCAACCGGAGAAGAATGACATGAGAAAGATATGTATAATTATATCAGGTATATTTTTTGTGGCTCATTTATCGGGTCAAACCGTCGAATGGATTAAAGGCAGTGTTTCTTACGTGAGTTCGGCCAATGTGTACGTGAAATTTGCCTCTACCGATGATATTGTTGAAGGGGATACGCTGTTCACCCAGGTTAATGGCAACTGGACTGCCGCTTTGCTGGTAAAGAAAAAATCATCGCTTTCTTGTATTACCAATCCACTCAGCGGCATGACCAATCTGGCGGTGGGTGCAGAGGTTGGGGTGAAGAAGAAAGCACTTATCCCTGCGGATATACCGAAGGTAGACGCACCTGCAATTCTGCCTCCTGGTTTATTGGCGGATACTTTAGCGGAAAATGTAACTGCGGATAAAAAAGTAAGGCGGCCGTTGGTGAACGGGCGGTTTTCGGCCTCAACCAATGCGAGCATTGCCGATGGAGATAATAACTATCAGCGGGTGCGGATGGCGCTTACGATGAATGTATCTCAAATAGGGGGTTCGTATTTTTCGACCCAAAATTACATAACCTACCGCCACAGATACGGCATTGATCAGCAGTCGGGTTTTTACGATGACTTTAAAATATATGCACTGGCTTTGAGTTATGACCGCAATGGGCACAGTGCTACCTTTGGCAGACGGATTAACAACCGCATCGCCAATATGGGTGCGATAGATGGACTTCAGTACGAGAAAAAAAGCGGTGATTTTGTGACGGGACTTTTCTTGGGAAGCCGACCGGATTTTATGAACTACACCTTTAATCCAAATTTATTACAAAGGGGCTTGTTCTTTGCCCACGAACACCAGACAAGTGGCGGCATGATCCAGACGTCATTTGCGATTGTAGAACAACGCAACCATTCGAATACAGATAGAAGGTTTACGTATTTTCAGCACTCGAGTACCCTGGGGAAAAATGTAAACCTCTTTGGCTCGGTGGAATTGGACTTATACCAAAAGGTCAATGAAGTGATTACGAATAAGATCAAGTTGACGGGGGCTTATTTTTCAGTGCGCTACCGCCCATTCCGGCAATTGAATTTGACTGCTTCTTATGACAACAGGAGGAATGTGATATTTTATGAAACCAACCGCACATACATCGACCAGTTGCTGAGTCAGGAAACCCGCCAGGGCTATCGATTGCAGGTGGGCTATAATTTGCTGAGGTCGGTGAATCTGAGTGCATCGGCATTCTACCGATACCAGGAAAATACCGCGACACCTACGAAAAACTATGTGGCAAACATCAATTTCAGTAAATTGATCATGGGTCTGAGTGCGGGATTGAATGCCAATAAACTGGAATCGTATTATTTCAAAGGTACCATTTTTGGCGCGCGCTTATCGAAAAATGTGGCAAAGGGTCAGGTAAACCTGGAGGCCAATTATCGCATGGTCAACTATACTTTTTTTAGCGGAGAGCAGACGTTGAACCAGGACATTGTAGGTATGAGTGCCAATATCAACATGACCAGGCTTACTACCTTGATTTTAAGTTATGAAGGCACCTTTGACGCGACAAAGAATTACCACCGGTATTTTGTTACGGCAATTCAGCGGTTTAAAAACAAATAATTATCCATAGATTTGCGGATTAAAGAAATGAAAAAAATGAAGATGCGATTGTTAATTGCCATGATGTTGATTGGGTTGTGGGCTTGTAATGACAAACCAAAAGTAATTGTGGAAGATGTTACAACAGCATCACCTGCAGAAGGGCAACAGGGTATGGCTCAGGGAGTGACGGTTCCGGGACAACAGGCTGCAGCTACATCTGATGTACACCAGGTAACGGCCCTCGAGCTACTACAAGCTGAAAGACATACTTACCTCAGGGTGACAGAAAATGCAGATACTTTTTGGATAGCTGCCTCAAAAATGGAAGCGGCCAAGGGCAGAAAATATTTTTACAGAGGTGGCTTGTTGAAGACAGACTTTGAAAGTGCCGAGTTCAACCGGGTATTTGACAAGATCTACCTCGTATCACAGATCATAGATGCATCGGCACACCCTGGAGGTAGTGGCGGAGCGCCAACTGCAGAGGTTGACCCCAAGGAAATTAAAAATATTCCCGGCAAGATTGCACTCTCCGAATTGTTGGGAAACAGCGGAAAATATGACGGTAAAGCCATCGTTGTTGCCGGCAAGGTAGTGAAGGTCAACAATGGCATCATGGGCCGAAACTGGGTGCACATTCAGGATGGCACTTCTCTTAAGTCTAAAAAGTGTGACTTGACCATTACCACAATGGAAAATATACCTATCGGGTCGACCCTTGCTTTTGAAGGAAAAGTGGCATTGAACAAAGATTTTGGGGCGGGTTACCGGTATGACATCATTGTGGAGGAAGCGGTAGTGAAGTAAGCTGCGGGCAATTTGACTCCTTAAAAACTTGCGCCTAGGTGGTAAGGTGATCTGCTGGTATGGTGTTCAAAACCTGTCTAACTGGCGTTAGCCAGGTAGATGTTTTAAATGTTCAAGATGTTCAAAATGTTCGAAATGCCGGAGTGAAACTGAGGTCCCGAGCAGAGCGAGGGATTAGAGGACTGTCTTAATGGCGTCAGCCAGGTAAATGAAACAAATTGCTTATACCACGTGATATTCCGAGGTATCAACTAGAGTTTGTGCCGTGCTCAAATGGAGTACGTACAATTTCCCGCAGAAACTGCAGAAACCGTTGTGATCCCAATTCATTCTTCTAATCATGAAATATGCCCATCTCTGAACTATAATCATATGCGCTGAAATCGCAGAACTTAAATAGGTGTTTCAGCGGCTTCTGCGGAAGTAGTGCTAAAGAATATATGCGTTATTTAAATTCTCTCGCCCAATACTGCCTGAATATTACTTTTTCTGCGGTTTCTGCGGGAAATAACGCAAAACACAAACTCCTTCCTTTCGAATAATAAAATCTAATGCGCTAAACCATTAATGGTCATAAAAACAAACCATCCTTAAACCTCGAACGATATCTTACGAAAGCTATAATGCTCAAGGTAGTAAGGGCAAGGGCGGTATAATAAACGGCCGGTGGAATCGGCACCGGATCTCCGGCGGCATAGGAGTGCAATCCAGATAAATAGTAGTTCACGCCGAAGTAGGTCATGATCACCGTGGCAAAGCCAAACAGAGAGGCAAAGTTGAAAGCAAATAGACTTTGCAAGCCCGGAATGAAACGCATATGCAGGATGAAGGAGTAGACCAGGATGGTCACCAACGCCCAGGTTTCTTTGGCATCCCAACCCCAGTATCGCCCCCATGATTCATTGGCCCATACGCCACCGAGATAAGTGCCGATGCTGACCATGAATAGACCTCCGTATAAAGTAATCTCGCTTATGATGCTTAATTCCCTTACCGCGCGGGTAGTGTAAACCATATTTTTATCACTTGTGAAAGTAAGTAAAGTCAAGTTGAGCATACCGATGACAGCACCTAACATTAGGAAACCATAACTGCCAGCTTCCAGTGATACGTGGATGGTAAGCCAGTAAGATTTGAGGACCGGTACCAGAGGTGTGATTTCGGGATCTAGCCAACTCATACCCGCTACCAGCAGGATGGTGGCCGCAAGGGTTGTAGTAGCGGCGAGTCCGCCCAGAGATCTTCTGGAAAAAAGCAAGCCGGCCAGCATGGTGGTCCAGCCGATATAAATCATGGATTCATAACCATTGCTCCAGGGAGCCCTGCCGGATACATACCATCGCAGTCCCAAACCCAGCGTATGAAAAGCAAATCCCGCAACTACTGCATAGAAAGCCACATTGCCCCACTTTTCCCGGTTGGCCCCAACTTTAAGTACGGTATAAAAAAAGAAACCTAAAATGAGCAGACTCAGCAGTCCATAGTAATTTCTTAACCTGCCGAAAACATCGAGTTTATTCAGTAAAAGTTCGGCTTTGATTTTGGATGAGGCAGGAAGGATATGACTTGCATTGGCATTTTGATAAGCGGTAATGCGATCGAGACTGGCGTCGGCATTGGCATAGTTGCCCGATTTTATGGCCTGGCTGAGATTTTGCAGGTATTCCATAAAGAGCTGGCGTTGCACTTCGGTTTGTACCGAACTCATCTGGTCCTGGAACATGTCGGACGGGGAAAGCCAGGTATTATTAGCATCATTGGGTAGCGGAAAGAGGCGAAACATCCTTCCCGCAAATATCATACTGGCGATGTTTACTTTTTCATCGAGTTTGAGGATGGCTTTTTCCAGAGTGCCCTGGTCTTTGGGGTTCATGGTTTGTGCGTTCCGCACCTGGTCTTTGAGCAGGTATTGGCCATCACTGTCAAAGAATGAAGCGTAAGGCATCAATTTTGAAGAAGCATTGAGAATCCTTAAAATTTCCGGATGCGTACCTACATGGATGAGGGCTTTCTTTTCCCACTCAACAGGTGAATTCATCATCGACAACATGATCTGCTCTGCATTGAGGTCGTCTATGGTTTCGGTCTTGGCCATTTTACGCATGACCTCACCACACATGGTATTCATGGGTTTAAAACGTCCGCGGTGATCCTGGACCACCATTTGACCAAATTTGCCGGCGTGTTCGGCACTCACTACATTTTGTGTAATGCCGCCTAAAGGCAAGAGCATCATGAAAAATAAGACCCCGGCAACAGGCTTGCCCTGCAATTCGCGCAACCGCTTACTCAGAAATGCAAAGCGACTTGTTTTCATAAAAAAGGTAAACATCATACCCAGCGTAAGGATTATGTAACCGATATACGAAATCCAGGTACCCCAGAAATCGTGGTTTACACTCAGGTAGGTACCCAACTCATCCTGGTCAAACGAAGACTGAAAAAAGCGGTATCCACCATAGGTTAAAATGTTATTCATGAAGATTCTTTGTTCTCTGTTGACGCTATTGGCGGGGTCGATGAGTGTGACCTCACTGGCATAGGACGACGGGTTTTCTGTACCCGGATACCGTTCGAGGATGAAGTCACGGCATTTGAGAGAGAAAGGCAGTTTTTTCACCTTTGCCCCATAGGATACTGACATGCTCAGGTTTTCTCCCTGAATGATAGCCGGTTTGCCTTCCTCACCTTGTCTGCCCATCACCGTAAGCATTTGTGATTTGCCATTGATATTCACATCGATGTCCAGACCCACCAGACTTTCACTTTTTACCTTTCGATCGCCCGTGCCGATCTCAACCTTTCCCCTGGATATATATTCTCCAATCACGAAGTTGGAAGCTCCTACGCCATACAGAGACCTCAGCAACAGCGGATGTGGACCAGGCTGGAGGGAGTCACGCTGCTGGGTGGCCATCACCATTTGTGAAACAGGGGTATTTGTGGCAAAATAAAGCGAATCATTTTGCAGAAAAACGTTAAAGGCATTGGGGTCGGGCGTGCCCGTGAAATTGAAACGGACCCCATTGATGTCCACTTTGTCACCATATTTCAGGTAGTATTCTTCGCGACCCGACATACCGCCGACCACGATTTTACACATGGGGACGCCATCCGGGGCTTCAGAGGCCTTTTCGACGGGATTGGGTATAAAGCGGTTGACTTTTACCTTGATGAGGTCAGAGCCGATTTGGTAAGAACGGTCAAATTTATTTTTCCCAAGGCTTGAAAAATAAACCCCATCGTCAAATGAATAGGATTTGCCATTTTTGATGACCCTGAATTTGAGGTATTGTTCTGTAGAAATATAGGTATCGGAAGTTTGTCCTTCGCGAATGTGCATCATGCCTTCGGTACCAAAATACCGGGTAACCCCTGCTCCGATGAGGATGATGATGATGGATGCATGGAAACTCAGCGACGCCCATTTTTTAAGGGGGATAAGCCTGAATACGTATATGTTGTATAGGATGGACAGGCCAAACAAACACAACAATGCCTCGAACCAGCGACTTCGAAAGATGAGGTCTTGTGCTGAACTGGTGCCAAAGTCGTTTTCCACAAAAGTGGCTACGGCAATGGCGATGGCAAAGGCAAGTGTGTACATACCGGCGGCACGACTTGAAAGTAAATAGCGGCTGATTTGTTGAATTTTTTGCAGCATCATTGGCAATACATATCATTTGTGTAAGCGATAAAGATAGTAAAACATAGCCCCTTTTTGGCAAAAAACCACCTCAAAGTGCATATTCGACACTTGAGGCCGACATGAAGGGGTCATTAGAGAACATCGATGCCCAAACCACCTTTTTTTCTATCTTTGTAAAGGCGATTGAATGGCGCATATGACCAAAAGAGACCAATTTTTTCACGAGATCCGCAAATTGTTGGACGATCAGGTGATGTTTAAACTCATCCTGTCAAAACCCAGGCCAGGCGTGGATGCCCGAAGTGCCATGGTCACCCTCATCGAAGAAGATGGTGTCCGCCAGTTTAAGTATGTGGAGAAGACTGCCACCCAGCATTTTACCCAGGTGGTGCCCTATGTGGCTTTTTATGCCTACCTCGAAGAAAAGCTGACCCATCAGTTTTATTATTGCGAATTGTTTAGCGAACAAGGCAACGGAGCCCTGTTGCAAAATCAAAAAGGTACGGCCACATTCATCCGTAAAAAGGGTACAACCAAAGTAGAAACCGCCAGTCACAACCGCGAAAAAGACTACTTTATCGCCGAAGACAGCCCTTTCCTTGAATTGCTGGGTATCAGCAGCACCAATGGAAGGGTCTTCGAACACGCCAACCGTAAATACCGTCAGATCAACAAATTTGTGGAGATCATCAACAGCCTGATCGAAGGGCATGCCCAAACCCTCACCATCGCCGATATGGGCAGCGGCAAGGCTTATCTCACCTTCGCCCTGTACCACTACCTTACTTTGCAAAAAGGCATGAAGGTAGAGCTCACCGGCTATGAGATCCGTCAAGAGTTGGTGGATCAATGCAATGGGTATGCTGCCAAACTTGGATTTGAAAATCTGAAATTTGTGTGTGCCAACATTGAAGCCGTTAAGATCGATGCCGTGGACATGGTCATATCCCTTCACGCTTGCGACATAGCCACCGACATGTCCATTTTTGCCGGTTTGCAAGCCCGGGCTACCTACATGGTGCTGGCCCCTTGCTGCCACAAACAAATCCGAAAGCAAATCGAACTGCGAAATGGCATCCTCAAACACGGCATCCTGCTCGAAAGACAGGCAGAGATCATTACCGATGCCATCAGGGCTTTGGTGCTGGAAGACCATGGCTATAAGACCAAGGTGTTTGAGTTCATTTCTGCTGAGCACACCTCCAAAAATACCATGATCATCGCGCGAAAGCATCATAAAAATGACCATGCAGCCCTGGAAATCAAGGACATCAAAGAGACTTACGGCATTCGGTTTCACTACCTTGAAAAACTGCTGGAAATCAAGTATTGACCGTTAATTGCGGTCTTTCACATAAATGAGGGCCAAAAAGCAAAACAGCGTGCGGATAGGCACTGTTTTTGCACTTTGATAAAAAATTCCGTCCTTTGGGCGGAGGTAAATATTGATTGAAAACAAAGTCACACAAATGAAGGGAATAATCCTCGCCGGAGGACTCGGCACCCGGCTGTATCCGCTTACGCTTGCCATGAGCAAGCAGATGATGCCGGTGTACGACAAGCCCATGATTTACTATCCGCTTTCTACTATGATGAGTGCGGGTATCCGGGAAATAATGATCATTTCCACACCGGGCGATCTGCCGCATTTCCAAAATCTGCTCGGGGATGGGCACGAACTCGGCTGCCGCTTTGAATATATGCCTCAGCATGTGCCCAACGGACTGGCACAGGCCTTTGTGCTGGGCCGCGATTTTGTGGGCAACGATGGCGCGTCGCTCATCCTGGGCGACAACATCTTTTATGGCAATGGTCTCAAAGAATTATTGCAGGCTTCAACACAACCCGATGGCGGCATTGTCTTTGCCTATCAGGTGGCTGACCCCGAAAGGTACGGCGTGGTGGAATTTGACAAGTCATTTAAAGCCCTGAGTATCGAAGAAAAACCGGCACATCCAAAATCAAACTACGCGGTGCCCGGCATCTATTTTTATGACAATACCGTACTCGATATCGCGCGCGACCTAAAGCCATCCTCACGGGGAGAATATGAGATTACCGATGTAAACCGCATCTACCTGGAGATGGGAAAACTCAAGGTAGGGGTGCTGGGCAGAGGAATTGCCTGGCTCGATACCGGAACCCACTTGTCCTTGTTGCAGGCTGGACAGTTTATCCAGGTCATTGAAGAAAGGCAGGGTCTGAAAATCGGCTGCATTGAAGAGGCCGCCTATGAGATGGGGTTCATCGATGCGGCACAACTGGAAAAACTCGGGCACAAATACATCAAGAGCGGCTATGGGGAGTATTTGCTCAACTTATTGAAATACGAAAACAAGTAGGAGAAAAAATCAGGTATATGAAGCGAAGAACTTTCATCCTCAACACCGGCCTGGTCGCAGCGGGTAGCCTGGCCTTTTGGCAATGCAAGACGCAAAGGTTGGCAGCGGCTTACAAAAATTCCATAGGGTTGCAGCTTTATACCGTCAGAGATGCCATGGCGCAGGATGCCATTGCCACCTTAAAAACCCTGTCGGCCATGGGTTATCGCGAGGTGGAAAATGCAGGCTACTTTGAAGGTAAATATTACAACATGCCACTCAAAGAATTTAGAAAGGTACTCGACGACCACGGCCTGAAGATGCGCAGCGGCCATACCCAGACCGGAGCCAAAGATCCCAACCAAAAGCGGACGATGATCAACCAATGGGAAGCTGCGTGCGAAGATGCTGCCAACATCGGTCAGCAATACCTGATTCTGGCCTACCTCCATGACTTCGAGCGGAAAAGCCTCGACGATTACCAACGCATGATCGAACTGCTCAATAAATGCGCGGTTACGGCCAGCAATTACGGTTTGTCTATGTTGTATCATAACCATGACTTTGAGTTCATGCCCATCGATGGCAAGGTGCCTTATGATCTGATCCTGGCGCAGACTGACCGGAAGCTGGTCAATTTTGAGCTTGACCTTTACTGGGTAAAGTATGCAGGCAAAGACTGTTTGGAGTATTTCCGCCAACATTCGGGTCGATTCCCATTGTGGCACGTAAAAGATATGGACAAAACAAGAGAACGGTATTTTACCGAAGTAGGGCAGGGTGTCATCGACTGGCAGCCCATCTTTGCGGCACAGGAGACCGCAGGACTGAAACAATTTTATGTAGAGCAGGATTTCTGTAAAAACCATCTGCCACTCGAAAGTGTTAAGATCAGCATCGACTACGTGAAAAAGGAGATCACCGGTTAATTTTAGAAAAAATTAAAATAAGGATAATGGACAGAAGGCAATTTATCAACGACAGTACAAAAAGCCTGACCGGTTTGTATCTTGCCTCGCTGGCCATTTCCTCGTGCAGCAAAAAGACTTCGTTTGACATGTTACATGCAATTCCGGAAACATCGCCGTACAAGATGAAACACCTGCGCGGCAGTGTGGGCTACTTTAGTGAAAAGGGCGGCACCATTGGCTGGATGATCGATGGCAAAAATACCGTAATTGTGGACACCCAATTTCCCGAGCAGGCGACCAACCTAATGAAAGAATGTCAAAAGTTAAGCGACGAAAAAATTGAGTACGTCTTCAACACGCACCACCACGGAGACCACACCAGTGGCAACGTTTCCCTCAAGGCCTTCACACAACATTTTGTCGCCCATGAAAACAGCATTGCCAATCAAAAAAGGGCGGCAGCGCAAAAAAATGAACTCGATAAAATCGTTTTGCCTGAGATCAGCTTTAAAGACGGTTATCAGGTAAAGGTGGGAAAAGAAACCATTACTTGTAAATACTTTGGTCCGGCCCACACCAATGGAGACAGTGTAGTCCATTTTGAACACAGCAATGTCGTGCATATGGGTGACCTGGTGTTCAACCGCAGGTTTCCCTACATCGATAAGGCATCCGGCGCCAACATCCAAAGTTGGATTTCGGTCAACGAATCGATACTGAAGCACTACGACGATGAGACCATTTTCATCTGCGGACACGCTGCCGCGGACTATCAAGTGGTCATTGGCAAAGAAGACATCCGTGCAAAAATCAACTACCTGGAGCGACTGCTTGAATTTGGCAATAAATGCATCGCAGCAGGTCGCACCGCGGAAGAAGTAAAAAACAGTACCACCGTCATTCCCGGTGCAGAGCAGTGGAAGGGAGATGGCATTGGCCGCAGCATCGACGCCGTATATCTCGAACTCACCAGTGGTAAATAATTCCTGTGCAGATCAAAAACATCATCTTCGATTTTGGCGGCGTATTGCTTGACCTGGAACCTTCTGCTACGTATAGGGACATGTCAGAGCTCGGCATTTTCGATGGCGATGCCCACGAATTTTACCTCGCCAATAAATCACTTTTCGACGGCTATGAAAAGGGCAAGGTCATTACTGAGAACTTTCTGTGGAATATTCAGGCCAAGTGTAAACGCGTACCTCCCGTTGATAAAGTCATCAAAGCCTGGAATGCCATGTTGCTAGGCTGGAACCCCGGCAAACTCAAATTCCTCGAAGCGGTAAGTCAGCAGTATAACACCTATCTCCTGAGCAATACCAACGAACTCCACCTCGAGTGGGTGCGGCGCGATCTCAAGAACCAACACGGCATCACCGACTTCGATCAACGTTTTTTTAAGAAGTCCTATTACTCTCACCGCATTGGCATGAGAAAGCCGGATCAAGAAATCTTTGCCTTTGTATTGGAGGATGCTAGTCTGAATGCAGGAGAAACCCTATTTATCGACGACAATGCCGACAATGTAGCCGCGGCGGCATCGCTGGGCATCCATGCGAAACTCCACATCAGCAATGCGGATATAGACCTTGAGGGGTTGCTTAGCGAGATCCGGCAAACATAGTTTAATAGCAGGCAGTTTGGTCATTCTCTGTTTGTGCCGTATGGAATGAAGCCATCCTTTTCGGTGACCGGCCTGTCTAACTGGCGTTAGCCAGGTAGATTTCGGGAGTGCGGTAACAGTCCGAATTTAAATGGCCCCAGGGGATAACTGAGCGATTTTGGCTCTGCCAAAAAAATTGATCGGCAGATCAATTTAGCGAAGGCACCGCGAGCAAATCTCGCGGCGTCAACAAATCCCTACCAAGCAACCATAACTGAGCGATTTTGGCTCTGCCAAAAAAATTGATCGGCAGATCAATTTAGCGAAGGCACCGCGAGCAAATCTCGCGGCGTCAACAAATCCCTACCAAGCAACCATAACTGAGCGATTTTGGCTCTGCCAAAAAAATTGATCGGCAGATCAATTTAGCGAAGGCACCGCGAGCAAATCTCGCGGCGTCAACAAATCCCTACCAAGCAACCATAACTGAACGATTTTGGCTTCGCCAAAAAAATTGATCGGCAGATCAATTTAGCGAAGGCACCGCGAGCGCACCTCGCGGCATCGACAAATCCAGATCTGAATTTCCTCAAACCCACACTGTTTCATAATCCCAGTTTACATATTGTAGAAAAAAATATGTGATTTATAAAAATTGTGCACAAATCAAGGGAAACTCTGGTATATTTTTGTGAATACTTTTTAGGGAAAATTCTAGATATACTTTAAAAAGTTTAAGGAATGCCATTGCTAATAGAGCTGGCGTTACAAAGTTCGCTATGTGTTTAAACTATATGTGATATAAACCTGAATAGGGATTTAGCATGCAATGTGTAAAAACGCCTGGCAAGAGGAGTTAAGCTGTGGACTCGTCCTCGGATTTTGTGATAGATCCAAAATTGGTGTCTAAGAAAACTTAATTTAATACTTAATTTATTAGCTATGAAACGTATTAATTTTCAGCAGGTCATTTTAGGTATGATCTTTCTCGTTTTTTTCAATTCATGTACTAAGGATGAATGTCAAATCAGTCCAAATGATACCGGACTGGAAGCAAGTGTGCGATCAGAGGAATCAATATTAATTGAGACAACTGAGTACATCCACAATGGCACCGAAGTTAAAAAAGGCGACCAGATTCGTGAAACAGAAACTACCAATGAACTGATTGGGTACCAGGGCAACAACTATGTATTTGACAACGACACTCTTTTACGAAACTGGACCCTGGAATATACAGATCGTACCAGAATCAGAGAGGTTCTTGATTCTATGAATTATTTAAAAACATTTGCAGACACGCCGGATAATCTAGATCTGAAAAAACCATTTAATGGCGAAGCCTATGTCCGATATTACCCTTTTAGGAAAATGTACCTGTAGCCCAGCGTATAGTATGGCGGCTATGCAAGATTTGTATCCAATTAATTACTAAATCAATTAAAAAAATGATAATGAGACAATACTTTATACTTTTAGTTTTAACAATTTCTAATTTACTCAATTCACAAAATCAACCATCTGTTTTTTTTGCTGGTGGAAATATTTGTGAGACTACACCATTTAAATTAGTATTCTTTGACGAATTTAATGGCAATAGCATTAATACGCAAAAATGGACAAGATTTTACCCTTATGGTGAAAACGGTTCTGATCAATGCCCTTTTTGTAGGACTCATAGTACAATTGAAAAACCTGAGGGCCAAATTTATCGAGATGGAAATGTCAGGGTAGAAAATGGTAAGTTATATTTAGATGTAAAGGAGGAAGCCGGAACTTGGTATGAGTTCAATGAAAAATACACATCTGGAATGATCCAATCGATACAGTCATTTAATACATACACCAAATATGAAATAAGATGTAAGATTAGTTCTGGGGTAGGTTACTGGCCTTCTTTTTGGACTTTCGGAGGCGATCCAGCAACTGAATTAGATGTTTTTGAATTTTATGAAGAGTCAGATCGTTTTGAATGTTCTGTACATTATTATGATAATGAGCATGAACAATTTCACCAAATTGTTGAACCAGGAATTGATATGTCTCAAGAATTTCATACTTATACAGTTGAATATGATAAATTTTTTGTAAATTTCTATCTTGATGGCGTAAAAAAGGTGACAATGAATCGATACTTCAAGTTGGATGGTACGCCTGTAACAAATTGCAATGTGCCAGCAGGGTGGTATTTGCAGCATCCTGAATTTCCAAAATATGGCAACCCAATAAATGTCATTGCCAATGTAGCTTTATTTGACGAAGAAGCCAACAATCTTCAAGTAGTACCAAAGTCAATGGAGATTGATTTTATAAGAGTATATCAAAGAAATACACAAAATGGATTACAAGATTTATGTAATTCATTTAAAGTAAATGGTTCTTCTGCACTTTGTTTTGATAGAAACAAAAGAGACACCTTATTGTACTGTTTCGATGGTCCTATTGACAATAATTCCCAATTTAGCACAACGTCTAATTTAGTTATTACCCAAAACCCTGCATTTGATTTGATTCAAAAGGACACTATAATAATCGTTAATGGCATTCCAATTGACACTTTTTATTTTGATACATTAAAACATTTTGGTTGCATAAGATTGACTACAGAACCAAATTCTAATAATGAATTTGGTTCTGTCTCGATTACTACAAATATTGAACCATGTGGCTTAAAAACATTTACCCTGCCATTGCAACTTGGGATCCCTTTTCCACAAATCAACTCTGGATATATTGACCCGTGTAGAGGAGAAATTGCTTTGAGTACTTTGCAATACAATAAAGAAACTCAAGTTGAATGGACAATATTCAGCGATGGAAATCTATCGGCATCTCCAACGATTTATCACACCAATCAGAATGAGGTGAATATTAACTTGCCAAACCAAAGAATATTCAAAAATGCTCATTTTTATGTAAAACTTAAAGTCAAATCAGATTGTGGAGAACGAGAAATTGTTCAAAAAATAAATTTGCCAGATAGAGATTGTAAAAACATTGAATATATTATTTCTCCAAATCCATCAAACGGAATAGTTTCTATTCAACTTTTGGAAAGTGATATGATTAATGACATAAGTAAAATTTACATAAGGAACTCAAATACAAATGATTTGGTTTTTGTAAAGGAAAATATAATTTTGTTAGATGATCTAAATTTTGATTTGCTTCAATTGCAAAATGGGACATACCTTATTTCTATCGAAAATTCTGAATTTCAATTGTTTTCAAAGACCTTTCAAATATTAAGATGAAATTAATTATTACTAGCATTATACTACTAATGTTTGAGCCACATATGATTGCACAAAAAGCCTTTGTATCAATAGGTAATGGTATATCAGGTATGTCATCAAATTTTGAAAATAGATATACTTCCAATTATAATGTAAATTTGAAGACAGGGCTTGATTTAAAATTATCGAAATTTAAAATCCGAACATCTATTGGATATTTTAGTTTGAGGGCAAAAATCATTGATAACAAAAGGGCTTTGAACTATAGTTCTATCAAAATTTCGACTGGCGTTGGTTACAATATATTTTCAAATTGGGCTTTAATTGGTCAAATTTATATTGGAATGCCAACTAAAAAAAGCATTAGAATTTCTTCTCCAGGATACAATTACGATTTTGACCCGATTGATATTTCATATTCAATTGAAGCTGTAAAAAATATTAATATAAGTAATTGTAATTGTATATCATTAGGGCTAGAATATTCAAAAAGTATAGATGGGATCATAGACAATAATTTTTGGCAGAAAGACAATCTAATACCATACTTCTTGAATGCGAATATTTACTACATTTTCCAAAAGAGTTAAAACTGGATACAACAAAGCAAAGAACGGAAGGTGGGGCGATAGGCCCACCTTCCGTTCTTTGCAAACCGATACCCTAACCATCCTCGAAAACACCAATCGCTTTGTCGGAGGTTTCTCCGTGGGTTTCGAAACCAGAATCAAGTCCTGGTTTTTTCTCGAGTTGGACATCAAAACTTATTTTGACGTGGGCGACAAAACGCGCTTTGGTGGTTTTGGCACCACAGGTTCTTTGTTTTTGGGAGTAAATTATTATATTAATCAGGGCAGGAAGAAGGGGGTCGTAATCGGTGACTGGCCTGTCTAACTGGCCTTAGCCAGATGTATGTGTGGTCTGTGGTTTATCCTCCTTGTTTTGTGATTGTTAAAAAAATACTTAAAGATGAACAGAATGGCATTTTATTTAAAAGTGGTATTACCCCTCATTGTTGTATTGTTTTTATTCTATAACAATCTGGAAGTAACAGGCAGTATTTCATTATTCATATACTGTATTATGTACAGGCCTGTAATTGATTATCAAAGATTACTTCAGAAGGGAGTCGATCTTCCCTTTGCAAGACTGTACCTTCCACTGCTTAGATTCAAATATTTTAAGACGCTCTATTTGTGAAAGTAGGCGATGATGTTTCAAACAGCTGAGGCAATTCTTTTTGATTTCATTTTGATGAGAAAGCCAGTGTTAAGATTTACTGGCTTTCTATATTAAAAAACAAGTTTGTAAATTTCTTATTATGAAATATATCTTAGTACTTATATTTATATTTTACTTTCCATTTATTTATTGCCAGGAGTTTGAGATTCTGAATGGTTTTGAATTATATTATAGTAAAGTAGAAACGGGCAGTCCAAATATTTCAGATAAATACTTTAACAATGGAGATCCCATTTTTAAATTTAGGTATAGCCATTGTTTTAAAAAATTAAATAAAATTCCAATGTATGCCCAATTTTATGCAGATAGATCTTTTGCCCATATAGAAATTCGAACCAAAGAAGACGATAAGAATTGGACTGAAGGAATTAGACCTGGCATTGGTGGTGGAAGTTCGCGGACGAGAGTATATCGAATTGGAGTAGGTGCTGGGTACAATTTTGATTTTTTAGAATCAAGATTTATGGTTTCTCCAAAGCTTATAGTTAATTTTGAAAAAGCAGTAGCAACGAGTGGAGCGGGATTAAGGACACAAGGAGAGGTAAATGGGCGTTACACTTTTGATACCTACGCCGGATCCATACCAGGTAATCAAATTATTCCGGAATTTGGCATGGCGCTTAAGCTAAGATGCATAAGAGGTTTATATTTGTTTACGGAATATTCATACTTACAAGGCCACAGACCAAATCAGTATATAGAAGCTGAATTTTTCATCGATGGAGTGCCCCAACCGAAGGCAAGAAATATAAATGATGGTACTGCGCATCAAGTGATGGCAGGAATTTCGTATGATTTCAAATATAAGAAAAAGAGGCGGTGAATCTTCATTGAATATAAATTCGGTAACCTCACTCCGGCAACCGCACACCGGTAACCGAGCAACGGGGCAACCGCAGACCGGCAACCGATTTCAGGTGTCCGGTGTGTTAATACATTCTCCCTTTTCGGTTTGCGGTATCGGGCCTGTCTAACTGGCGTTAGCCAGGTAGATGTGCGGTATCAGGAAGGATTTAAATGGCCCCAGAGGATAACTGAGCGATTTTGGCTTCGCCAAAAAAATTGATCGGCAGATCAATTTAGCAAAGGCACCGCGAGCGCACCTCGCGGCATCGACAAAACCCAATCCGCATAGCAGGCAACCGTTATCAAATATGCGATGAAAGGTAATTGTAAAATGGCCTCAGAGGGATAACTGAGCGATTTTGGCTCCGCCAAAAAAAATTGATCGGCAGATCAATTTAGCGAAGGCACCGCGAGCGCACCTCGCGGCGTCAACAAAACGCTACCAAGCAACCATAACTGAGCGATTTTGGCTCCGCCAAAAAAATTGATCGGCAGATTAATTTAGCGAAGGCTCCGCGAGCGCATCTCGCGGCGTCAACAAAACGCTACCAAGCAACCATAACTGAGCGATTTTGGCTCCGCCAAAAAAATTGATAGGCAGATCAATTTAGCGAAGGCACCGCGAGTGCACCTCGCGGCGTCAACAAAACGCTACCAAGCAACCATAACTGATCGATTTTGGCTCCGCCAAAAAAATTGATAGGCAGATCAATTTAGCGTTTTCTATGGTTTGACCAAGCATTAATTGATATTTTTTTAATATAATACTTCGGTTAAAAATTAAGCTGCGAATTTCCCAAAATTAAGGATTTCGGATAAATCCGATTGATTTTTATAAAACTTTGGGTCAACGCGATACTTTGATAATATTAAATTCATGAGTAACATGTTTGAGAGTTCTGTTTTAATGTCATGTATTGACATTGGACAGCTTTGGTCTGCAGGAATTTCCTTTCTAGCTATTGCTTTTGCAATGTTTATTGATGTTAGTGTCACATTAAAATGAAACTCTAGCTTCTGTTTTGATACAGACTGACAGTTCGTAAGGCCTGTGTGTTGCTTCGCATCTCGGAAGTTAAATTCCATTTGATACCTGGCGCGATAATATTGAACAAGCTTTCTGCCTTGTCTATTCAGGTTAGTTGAATAATAGATGGCAGATCCTTTCACGGTCCCTTTTTTATCAAGGTATTCAACAAATGCTACTTTTATTAAGGATCCAAGACTGATTGAATATACAATTCCACTATAGAGAGTCATCTGCTCATCTTGATACTCGCACTTTAATCGTCTTTTATCAATTTTTTTTGTGTCTACTTTCCCATCATACTTTTTTGGTCTTCCTCGACCAGTATTTGTTCCATTATAAACGTATCTTAAATTAGCGTCATCACGCAGCCTCGAGATAAATTCAAATCCTTTTTTAATCACAGCCGATACATACTTTTTCTTTGAAAAATAAGCGTCAGCAACCAGGACTCCACTTATTTTTCTTAACCTCAATGCTTCGCTGCTAAAAAAACTAATATATTGATCCACCAATGTATTTTCTGTGTCGGAAGAATTCTCATTTTGGGTTTGAACAGCTTTATAATGATAAGCAGTATTCTGCTTGACGTCAATAATACTAAAGCATCCAATTTCTAAACCCCTGTCATAATTCCCTTTGCATCCTGAATAGAAATAGCCAATTTCAGGGGTTTTCTTGCCACTTTTAGGGATAAAACTTGGGTCGAAGCCAATAATTAATTCATCGCTGCAATTCATAGAAATAAACTCCCCGTTAAACCGGGCCCAGTCAAATCCGTTTTCAAAATTATTTCTATATGACTTCTCGTTCATGCATCCATATCTTGAAAATTGTAAAAAATTGGCTTTCCCCCGAATGCTTAATAAAAGCATTAGGATATGCTCAATAAATTTAGCTTGTACCTTTCCAATATCAGACATTTTTGATATAATTGCAGTAATAAGGCTTCGGCCTGTGGTAAATGCGTTTTGAATAGTCATGTGTGAGATGATTTATTCAGGTTAGCCTAGGCTAATTTACGCATTTACCTTTTATTTAAAAAATTACCGAAGTATTGTTAATACATAATTGACATTTATTTATGTTGATAACAATTTTTTTAATGGCCTAAATACTGAGTTATCCACAATGCATTATTAGGCTGCAAATGTGAATATATAATCCGGCTTGTATTTGGTCTTATTCTTAATGCATGCAAACAGTGTTTTTACTATTTTATTTCTAACATTATTTAAGGCCAGCATTTTGTTTTTCTTGTCATCTGTGATTTTTCTTTGGTAATACGAAGCAAATGGATTTTTGCCACTTATTGATGCAACGGCTCCAAGATGCAACAATTTCTTTAATGTCTTATTGGCAATGGGTGATATCTTATCTTTGCCTTTATACCTACCAGATTCCTTAGTAAATGGCACCACGCCACAATAACTTCCCAATGCTTTAGCCGATTCAAATTTTGTAAAATTATTGGTAGTGCAAATGAAGGCTATGCTTATTAGTTTACCGACACCTGGAACTGATTGAGCTATCATATAATTTTCATAGATGGTTTCATCACTCTTTACCAACTCCAACATTTCAGTTTCAATTTTGTCGATGGCTTCAATCAACGCTTTTACTACAGCTTCGTCGATTTTGCTCAATTTTTTCAAAAGATCTTTGCTTTGAAATTTTTTGTTATCTCCATTTGCTTGTGTCAGCTGTGATTTTAATTTTACCAGTTGTGATCTTTTGGTATTCAGACCCTTAAGTTCTGAGAGTACCTTGTCACATAAGCTATAAGGTTTTAATTTATCGGCAAATCTGACCCCATAGTCTGCGATTCGTTGAGCATCTATTTTATCACTTTTACCCCTGCTGATCCCAGTACTATTTTTGATTTCCAGACCTGAAATAACATACATAGTTATCTTGTGCCCGGCCAGGCATTCTATTAGGAGATTGCCATAAATACCCGTATGCTCCATAATAAACTCCAAAGAATACTCTGACTTTTTTTCTTTGGCCATACTTTTTACAAATGACCTAACTTCCTTAATGAATTTGTTAAGGGCAGATGTAGTGTTTTCAATTTCCTTGTCCAGAAGATAATCGTTTAGAAAACGAAGGGCAAAATTGATTTTGTCCTTAGAGATGTCAGCACCGATCGTGAACTTTAACATGATGAAAATGGTTTTAAAAGTTAAGAAATTTTACAATGAGTTGAGAATAAAGGTGAAGGACGATTACCTTGTTAATGGGTTTTACCCTAATTTTCTATCTGTCTTTTTAACCTTTTAAACAAAGTGTGGATTTAAACACTAAATAAGTTTTACTTAGAAGGCACCCTAATTTGCCACACTTTGTCTCAACTTTCACCAAAATTAACACTTTTCAAAATCCCCCAGACCCCCTATAGTTATACATAATATTAATTGTAATATGATTAAATTAAACACTATGCAAATCTAAAGGAAGGCACCGCGAGCGCACCTCGCGGCATCGACAAAACCCAATCCGCATAGCAGGCAACCGTTATCAAATATGCGATGAAAGGTAATTGTAAAATGGCCTCAGAGGGATAACTGAGCGATTTTGGCTCTGCCAAAAAAATTGATTGGCAGATCAATTTAGCGAAGGCACCGCGAGCGCACCTCGCGGCGTCAACAAATCCCTACCAGGCAACCATAACTGAGCGATTTTGGCTCCGCCAAAAAAATTGATCGGCAGATTAATTTAGCGAAGGCTCCGCGAGCGCATCTCGCGGCATGGAATAAAACCCAATCCGCTCAAAATGCATCCTCACACCGGTCACCTCACACCGGTCACCCCACACCGGTCACCTCACACCGGCAACCTTTAATTCAGTGGCAACTACAATACCTGCTTTTCTGGAACCACCAGGACTTTAAGTTTACAAAGACCAAACAGGCATATCTGTTATATAAAAATTTGATTTACAGGTATTACCAGTACCCAACTGAATCTCATCACAGCTTAAAAAAAAGAATTATAATGCCCCTTACAATGGGATAAAAATTTACTTTAAAGCCCGGTTATTTATAAATCTAATGGGCAAAAAGCCATTAAATAAAATTAAATACACCATATTTACTATTATTCTTACAGTATTTAATGAAACCAGTATTTCTTAGCATTTTTTTATCTTTTTTCTGCTTTAGTCTTTTAGCGCAACAAGATGCTTCCATCTCACAACTGACGGTCAATGATGGGCTTTCTCAGGGTATGATCTTTGATATCCTGCAAACCAGGGATGGCTTCATTTGGATTGCCAGCAAAGATGGGTTGAACCGGTATGATGGATCGAGGTTTGAAATATTTTCTCCTGATCCCTTTAACCCTTTTGCCATAGGTGGCAGCGAAGTGCAGGCACTTTTTGAAGACAGCAGGGGATGGCTTTGGATAAGTCTCCCCGATGGAATCGACATTTACGACCCCGGATCCGGCTACTTCTTTCATATCAAACACAAAAACAAATCCATACCCTCTCAATTTGTTACAGAATCATCCGATGGAGTCGTCTGGCTGGCAAACAATCATGAGTTGATAAAGATCACACCGCACAAAGAACAGTTGAAACAAGCCATCAAACAAAGATCGGCCAATATAGAGGTAGCTTATAAATCCATCTCCTTGAAAAGCGCAAGCGGCTGGTCAGGTAGCGAGTTGATGGCTCTTAACCTACATTTCACCAAAGGGAAAAAACTCCTCATTGGTACCAACCATGGCCTCTTTAGCATCGATCCCGACTCCGAACTGATTGTGCCTGAAATACCTGCCCGTGATCACAAGGTAAGTTACATTTCAGAAAACCGTGCCGGAGAAATCTTAATTGGAACATACAAAAATGAAAACCACTATTGGTCTTTGATCTCCAAAGGAAAAGTATTTCAAAAGATCAGCCCTATGCGAAATGCTTTTATTTCCGGACAACTGCTGGATGACAAAGGCTGTGTATGGTTAGCACAAAGTAAACACCTCATAAAATGGAAACTGTCTGACTTCCTTGCCGGTGGAAAATCCGAAATAGAAGTTTCACCTGTCCAATTGGACCTTGATTATAACAATGGATTTGCCTATTATTGTCTAATGACCGACCGGAGCGGCATCCTATGGGCTGGTACTACCGGCTTTGGCATTGTCAGTGTAAATGAAAAAGGGCAGAAATTCAAGACCTATCTGCCCAGAACAGGTCATCGTTTGATCCTGGAAGACCTGGATGGGGCACTTTACACGGCATTACAGCCCGATAAAAAATTCCTGCATAACAACTTTGACATCAGTGTGTCCAATACAGGTTTTCCGATTGCGGAGGTCAACGGAAAAAGAAGCCTGGTTTTTGATCATGAAGGAAATATGTGGTGGCTTTCGGATAAAATTTTCCGGAAGGATGCTGTGACCCGGGCCATCTCTCATTGGCCTTTTGAAGGGCTTGCCATGATCAGAGATCGAAATGGCAAACTGATCAGTGTGAGTGAAAAAGGCCTGCATCGATTTGACCCGGTCACCAAAGTAAAATCGGATTTCCCTTTTGACCAGCCTCGTAAACAAAGGATATCAGATTCCTATTTTTTATACGAAGACGTTTCGGGTAATTTGTGGATTTTTGGACTGGATGGTTTGATCAAGGCCAGCCCCGCTGGAAGCGGCTACACATACCTATACTTTGTCAACAACCCTGAATACCCTTCTTCGCTCTCCATCAATACCGTGCATTGTGCTGTTGATGACCCGCTTGAACCCATGAGGTATCTTTGGATAGGCACCAGGGAGGTGGCCTGAATCGCTTTGACAAAAAATACCAAAAATTCAAAAAATACGGCAAGGAACAAGGCTTACCCGATAATGTGGTCTATGGAATTTTGTCAGAAGAGAAAAACAAAAATGGATCTACATGTAGTAACATATGGATGAGCACCAACAAAGGACTTTGTCGCTTTGATGTAAGGGCTGAAACGGTCAAAAATTTTACGGTTAAAGATGGCTTGCAAGACAATGAGTTTAACGGCAATGGCTATCTGAAGACAAGGGATGGGCACTTTATTTTTTGTGGCATCAACGGCATCAATTTGTTCCATCCGGAAAAGTTACATTTCAATGATAACCTGCCTCAGATACAGATTGTAGGCTTAAAGGTCAATAATAAAAGCGTAAAACTCGATGGTAGTTCATCCATCGAATTGGCAGCCGATCAAAATCTCCTGAACTTCGAATTTGCGGCCCTCGAATTTACCAATCCGTCGCAAAACCAATATCGCTACCAGTTGACGGGGATAGATAAATCATGGGTAGATCTGGGTTATAAAAACAACATTCAATTTGCCAACCTGGCCCCCGGAGATTATACCTTCAGGGTCTTGGGCAGCAACAATGATGGCATTTGGGGCCTTGAGCCTGCTGAATTGAAGTTCACCATCAACAGTCCCTGGTATGCCACATGGTGGGCTTACCTGTTTTATGCACTGATGCTGGCCATCATCGTCAGGTATTTGTATACCTACAAATTGAGACAGGACCTGAAGCATCAGGAAACGGAAAAACTCAGGGAAATGGACGATTTCAAAAGCCGGTTCTTTACCAACATTACCCACGAATTCAGGACTCCGCTTACCGTCATCCTGGGCATGAGTGATCAGCTGGCCAGGTTTCAGAAGGATCAACATCAGATCAAGAACATTGAACTGATTAAAAGAAACGGTGAAAATCTGCTGCGACTTGTCAATCAAATTCTTGACCTGTCCAAACTGGAATCCAATACCTTGAAACTCAACTACACGCGAGGAGATGTGTTGGCTTATCTGAAATACATTACAGAGAGTTTGCATTCAATGGCCAATGCGCAAAATCTATTGCTTAGGGTAGAGAGCGACCAGGCAAAAATTGAAATGGATTACGACGCCGACCGTTTGCTGCAAATCATGTACAACCTGTTATCCAATGCCATAAAGTTTACCCCATCGGGGGGAAAGGTAGTCGTGCGGGCAGATCAAAAAGACAACTGGCTTCATATATCGGTCACCGATACCGGCGCAGGTATCGCAGAACATGAACTTCCGTATTTATTCGAGCGATTTTTTCAAGCCCGGAATCAGGAATATTCCAAAGCAGGAGGCACAGGTATCGGACTGTCTCTGACCAATGAGTTGGTCAAAGCCATGGGAGGAGAGATTCAGGTTGACAGTAAAGTAGGTATTGGCACCAAATTTTTATTAAAACTGCCGGTTACCCACACCGGCCCGAAAAGCCAAAGTATTGACTTTCATGTTTTTGAAGACCAGAAGGCACTGGGGTCATTCCGGGGAACAGCAAATAGCACTGATTGGCCAGCAAATCAGCAACAACCGGAAAGATCTTCTTTACCGCATATATTATTGATCGAAGACAATCCCGATGTGGTGGAGTACCTCACCATTTGTTTAAGCCAGAATTTTCAACTGGACTTTGCTTTCAACGGTCAGGCAGGCATAGAAAAAGCCCTGGAGGCCATACCAGACATCATCATCAGCGATGTGATGATGCCGATCAAAGATGGTTTTGATGTGTTGGAAGCACTTAAATTCGATGAAAGAACAAGTCATGTGCCTATAATTTTACTTACGGCCAGGGCAGATATTCAAAGCCGGCTTGAAGGGTTGAAGAAAGGTGCCGATGCTTATCTGGCAAAACCGTTTCATCAGGAAGAACTGACCGTTACCGTTGAAAATCTCCTGGAATCCCGCAGGCAGCTGCAACTGAAATATCAGCAAAACAACTGGATAATACCTGAGTCAAAGGAAATTCCCCTCGCTGATATCGAGGATGTTTTCCTGCAAAAATTCCGGGCTGTGGTGGAACAAAACATATCGAACTCCGATTTTGAAATGCCCCAATTGGAAAAGGTCTTATCCATGAGTCGCAGTCAGATCTATCGCAAGATAAAGGCCCTGACGGACAAGTCGCCCAGCATGCTGATCCGGTCCATCCGCCTCCGCCAGGGACGCCATTTGCTGCTCACCACCCAGCTTACCGTATCTGAGATCGCTTACGAAGTGGGTTATACCGCGATAAGTAACTTTTCGGATGCTTACCTGGAAGAATTCGGAGAGAGACCCCTCAAAACGAGGGGGTAAGACCGGAATATTCACCATTTTTTCCTTCTAAATTGTCTTTTATGTATTTCTTATCGGTGAGTCATAAGGAATAATGCATCTGTCAGAGGTAATTTTTAACCCATATCGCAAAAGAAGAATGATTTTTTACGCTACCGTCCTTATCCCCAAATTAAGTCTTTTTTTACCAGGATATCTCCTTGTCTTTCTGATGGTTATCATCCATGTTGCATCCACCGTGCAACATAAGCAGTAAAAATATTATCCTTTCACAACCTGACAGGTAAACCCTGAACGATGGGAGGAAGTCCATTTTTATCTAATGGTTGACTTTTGTGGACTAATTCAATTATTAACTCACAAAAATTCAAATTCATGAGATCAAGTCAATTGTTATTAGCCCTGTCTTTTTGCCTGATGGTTCAGACCTCATGCAAACAGGAAGCTAAAATGGAAGAAACAAAAGCAGCTGAAGTGCAAGCTGCACCTGAAGTCAATTTAAGTACCATCAAAGCAGAGATCCAGGCTTTGGAAGACGAATGGGAAGTGGCAGCCAATACCAAAAACGCAGCTGCCGTCCTGGATTTTTATACTGAGGATGCCGTAAGTTTCAGCAACAACCAAGCCATGCTGGTGGGTAAGGAAGCGATCAAAAAGGACATCGAAGCCAGTTTTGCGAAACAACTGGATGGTTCTATCGCCACCTACGAGACCCTCGATGTATTCGGCGACGAAAACCTGGTAACGGAAACCGGTAAAACCACGGTCACAGATGCCAAGGGCAAAGTCATCTACACCGGAAAGTACATGGCCATTTGGCAAAAACAGGATGGCAAGTGGAAGACCATACGGGACATTTACAACAGTGATGTCAAAGAAAAATAATATTTCACCACATTTTTTCTAAACTATATAAATATGCGAATCATGTTAACATTAAAAACTACAAAAAAAATCGGGCAGCTGGTACTCATCATTCTCATTCTTTTTTTATACAACAAATTGAGTTTCGGACAGACCAAGTCTAACCTCAAACTCCAAAATTTTAATTTAACTGTGACGTCAGCCGCAGGCGGTATTTGCAACAATGTGCCCGGAATTTTTGGCAATAACCTCGATATCTTCATTATTCCGGATGCCAATTCCTTTAACTTAAACAATGTAAAAAATTCCCCATTCTTAACTAAAGGTTTTGAACAGATCTCTAAAGATAAATACTTTAGGGCCAAAGCTAGAACTCCCCAAAATATCAATATTGAATTCGCACTTCCAGATTCCATCACAGGGTTAGGAACTAATAAGGCGCAATTGAATGGTGTTATTCAAGTTCATTTGGGATATAAAACTGCAGATGGTTTTGCCATGAAAGAAAAGGAACCCTTTCTCAAAGAAGAATTTGAAATGGGAGTAGGAGGCTTTGGATTCGGACTCAGCCATAAGGCTGACCATACCTTTGTTTTTGATAAAGCATCCACAGAGGCTTTCATGGTCTTTAGTTTTACAGTTCGGTATTTAAACCAGGCAAACCAGGAGGTGAGCAGAAAGTACATCAGTGTCATGATGCCCTTCGTAGTAGAAGGCATCGTAGATCAGGCGGTGGATTCCCTGGGCCTGGTCACAGAACCGCAGATACCCTATATGGTATTGCACGATCCTCCGGGCGATGGTAGTTTTACAGCATTGGATCAGGCAAAAACGATCTGCAGAAGTTTAGAGACCAGCTTTGCCAATGACGAGTCCAACAACACCAATGCCTCATTAAAACTCGGATATGCAGGTTCCGTGGGCGTCATTGTGGTAGTTGACATTGAAATCTACGTAGAATTTTCCGGCAGTTTAAGCATTGGTGATTTTATGATGCAATCCAAATCCAATGAAACATGTCTTACCCTGAGCAAGGCCTTTTCAACAGCAGCCGATAATGGCTTTAAGGATGGCGGCGATCTGTTTGTTGGATATGGATATGATGTGGCTTATGGTGTATTCCGGCAGATCGTAATTGACGACGACAGTTGCAAGGTGAGGATTGAAAAAAACCTGGTTTACCGTCCGATCAAAACTCCTGAGTCCATCAGGGAGTTTGCACTGGATGAAAGTGGCATTTTGCTGGAAATAGAAAGGCTGCAAAAAGATGTAGACAACACCGCTTTACCGGTGAAAACCAGGGCAGATGCACAAAATCAGATCAAGGTATGGAATCAGGTGTTGGAGCTCAACGAAAAAAACAAAAACACAGCAACAGTCTCTCTTGATCCCAACATCAGTTTCAGTGGCGCAACAGGCGGTTTTACAAGGACCAAATCCCTGGAAGTATCGGAGACCAATACGATCTCGGTGGAGCATTACATTGGAGCCACCGCAGGGCTGCAAGGTGTGGTCAACATTGGTGGTTCCGGATTTTCAGCAGGATACGAATATGCCACAGAAAAGAGATTTGGAAAAACCAGCGCACAGACAAACGCTACTGCGAACGTACTGGCTTACACATTTGCCGATGCCAACGGAGGTGATAAATTTAACGTAGATGTATTTAGGGATCCCATGTACGGCACTCCTGTTTTCAAATTAAAGGATGGCACCATCAGCAGTTGTCCGTATGAAGGCGGTTACCAGAGAGACCAGCCTAAACTCAAACACGATGGCAACAACAATGACCGCATCGTTTCCCAGGGCAATGCCATAGGTTCATCGGCGACCTTTAAAATTGACCTGTGCAATGAGTCAAATGAGGCCCGTACCTACAATTTATCCCTGAGAGCTGCATCCAACCTGAACGGCGCCGTAATATCAGCATCGGGTGTACCCCTGAATGGCAATGACGACGGACAGGAATTTGATATACCTGCCAACAGTTGCCTCCAGGATCTGATCGTTGAAGTAAAACAACTGTCTTCCAACAGTCCATTGTCGTATCCCGACCTTGAGTTGTACCTGTACTCTCCCTGCGATGAAGGCATTCAGTCCAGTGTCTTCGCTTCTGTCTATTTTGGGAATGCCACCGCAGTGAGTGACATTGCAGACAACGCTCAACTTTCCGTATATCCAAACCCAACTGCGGGTATTTTAAACATTGAATTACCCGCAGGCAGTAGCATCGACCAGGTAAAATTAATCGATGCTACCGGAAGGTTGATCAAAAACGAAGCCGGCAGCGACAAATCAGCAATTCGCCAGGTGGATTTGGACAATGTGCCAGCCGGCATCTATAGCCTGCAAGTACAGTCAGCCGACAAAGTATTTGTGAAGAGAGTAATGGTTAGATAGTAGTATTTATACAGTTTATGCAGTTTAGCCGGGATGGAGATTTCGTTAATGGGATCAATATCTCGGCTAATTTTTTTAATGCCCACTTGGACCGGGCAACCGGGTATCGGAGCAACGGAGCAACCGGCAACCGGCCTGTCTAACTGCGTTAGCCACGTAGATTTTGGGTATGCGGTAACGGCATCCGATTAGTAGCTGCATCGCGTATTTAACGATAAGTAAAATGTCATTAATTCAATCGCCTGATTTGAATGACATTGTTATAGATACCACCACTCGTATAACCACAGCAAGTAGGACACCATCGTCCTCCTACTACGACCCATCCTGGAGGGGTAGACTGTCCTGCGCAAACCTCCATCACCGTTCCAACAGGCAGATTATTGTAGCGGGTAATTGTAAGAACGTTATTGTAAATACCGCCACCAGAATAACCACAGCATGATGGGCACCATCGGCCACCGGTTACAATCCAACCAGATGGCAATGAACTATTGGCACAAATGTCTTGTGTTTCAAAAGTCACATTCATTGTAAATGCCTGTAAAGAATCTTGTTGTTTTTTAACCTCTTTTGCTATCATTTCCGCTGATGGGACATCTTGTTTAAAAGTATCAATAGAGGGTGTTGTTTTTTCATCTTTGCTCGCATCATTTCTATTTTCAGCAGAATTACAGCTAATAAAAAGTAATGTAAAAAGCCCGAAAGCAAGTGTTGTAGTTTTGAATTTAATTTTCATTTTTGTTATATTTTATTTTTGACTACTCTTTTCGGTTTTCAGCATCCCCGTTATTGATAGGTTGTGAATATTTTATTTGTTTGATTTTTATATTATCTGAATTAAATTGAAAATTATCTAATTCAAATTTCTTATTTATTCCCTTTACCACAAAATAAAATAATTGGCATTTTCCTTAAAAATATTGGATAAAAATATGTTTTATAATATTGAATATCAAATAGATAAGATTTGTAATATCCTTAATTTATTAGTATGTTTATCGCTCTATCATCCGGCAATACCAAATACTCAATTTGAATATTTATCAACCAAAAAACAACCGTTTTGTCAATCTTAATTTTGAGCAACAAATCTATAATGACGGTATGTGGAGGTAGGATTGGTGTTTGCTCAGCACAGGATAACCCGCTCCGGTAGCCGGCCTGTCTAACTGGCGTTACCCAGGTAGATGTGCGCAAGGCTAAGTTTTAAATGCCCCAGAGGGGCCGTTGTCCTAACCCCGTATACAGGCAATAAAATGCTGTCCCAGGGGGGCAGTTATCATGTGCGCGAAATTATTCCTCACGACCAACATTAGTAGTTAACAAAATCAAAGTTTGAAGTTGCAAACTTCAAACAGCTCGCCGCGAAAGAAGACTTTACCTAGTACCACACCGGAAACCGCAGACCTGTAACCGGCCTGTCTAACTGGCGTTAGCCAGGTAGATTTGAGGCCTGTCTAACTGGCGTTAGCCAGGTAGATGTGCGCAAGGGTAGGTTTTAAATGGACCCAGCGGGCTACCAAAACCTTTAATAGCAGAATACCCCCCCCTTTTATCATCTACTTAACGATATGATAAGCTATTGAATTTATGGATAAAATATTATAATTTTGTTTTATGGACAAAACAGGGACCATAGAAATCAGGATAACCGGTAAAACAGGCAGCATTGAACTGAGGCCTGATAATTATGACATCAAACAATTGGCCGGGATGCTTCAAAACATTGAAGATTTATTATATCCAGGTCAGAAAAATGAACGACCGCTAATTACCTATGATTTGAAAGAAGGTTCTGTTCGACATCTGTTTAAGACGCCCATACAGTATATTATTGGGTTTAGTGCAGTGCTGTCACAAATAAATGAGGTTAATTCTATTGATTTTTTAGACCTGCGATCAGCAAAAGCTATTGAGAATTTGCAGGAAACTGCATATCAGAAAAATTATGAATTTTTAATCAAGACATCTGTGAGTGACGAAGTAACACTTTCTATTAATCCCGGCACACAATTCAAGAGAGCAGAAAACAAATGGGTTGATGCTGAATTTTATTTTTACGGTATTCTCAAAGACGCTGGAGGAAAAGGAAAGGCTAATATTCACATTGATACCCAGGAATATGGTTATCTGGGCATAGAAACGGATCAGAATTTTTTAATGGCGCAGGAATCTAACCTGTTGTATAGAAAATTTGGTGTGCGTGCTACCGGAAAACATAATATCGATACCAGTGAAATTGATATAAAAACACTTAAACTAATTGAACTGATAGACTATCACCCCAGATATGATGATGACTATCTAGCCCGATTGATTTCAAAATCCAAAAATACCTGGCAAGGAGTCGATCCAGAATCTTGGTTGGCCGAAATGAGGGGGAATTATGAAGGATAGTGTACTGTTAGATACTAGTTTTTTCATCAGATTGTTAAACCCTGCAGATCCTTTGCATTCAAATGCAAAAGGATATTATAAATATTTTCTTGAGCATGAAATTGGCTTAAAAATCTCTACTATTTCAATTGCAGAGTATTGTGTCAAAGGAGACATTTCAGAGCTACCTTTGCGACAGTTACAAATTATACCTTTTAACTACGATCATGCTTTAAAGACTGCTGAGTTTGCTAGAATTTTATTCAGCCAAAATGGTGCAAAAGGGGTTAATCTCCAACCAAGAGCTATTATTCCAAATGATTCAAAGCTTTTTGCACAGGCCAGCATTGATCATACTATAACTCATTTTGTAACATCCGATGCAAGATCAAAAGCCACTTATTCAACGCTTAAAGATAATGTGAATCCTGGCTTTCAACTTTTGGATATCATTATATCCTACGATCAGGCTTTCGGAGTCTTGGATTTGTAACATTTACATTATGAACAATATAGCTAGATTGCAAGATACAGGTTGTTCAGACCCCCGGATTCCCGGACCCTGGTTGCTCCGAAATCCACCTGCCTAACGCCAGTTAGACAGCCCACACACCGGTAACCCACATCGGTCACCACACACCGGTCACCGCACACCGGATGCTCCGAAACCGGAATTTCCTTATCTTTACCCCACACCGCAATAGAAAATTATATGAACTCCAGCCCACTCAAACCACGACAGGCACTCAACAAAGCCTACCTCAAAGTAAAGCCCAGCCGGGCCGACATTGAGGCGTTTAAGGCCAACCTCATCCGGCTGCTGGACAGGTCGAATGACAAAGAATCGGAAGAGTTTCATAAAAATCTTGTGTCCGACTTTCTCAAGGATACCTACTATAAAAAAAATTACTTCATCAACACCAAGGGGCGCAATGACCTGGTGGTGCACAATGGCCACGACGCGTCCACCACAGTGGGTGTGATCATCGAGGCCAAAAAATTTACCAACAAGGCTGAAATGGTGGGCCAGGGCAAACTCAATGCCAAGGCATTTCAGGAACTGGTGCTGTACTACCTGAGGGAGCGCATCACCCATAAAAACATCGAGGTAAAACACCTCGTCATTACCAACATCTACGAATGGTATATTTTTGACGCCACCATCTTTGACCGGCATTTTGCGCAACACAAGGGCCTTGTAAAACAATTCCAGGATTTTGAGGCAGGCCGGCTGGCCGAGGTGAAGACGGATTTTTTTTACAAACAAATTGCAGAGCCTTTCATCGCTGAGCTCAAAGCCGACATCGAATATACTTATTTCGACCTTCGCGACTACCAGCGTGCCGTGCGCAATGCAGATAAGGAGGATGACAATTTGCTCATCGCCCTGTACAAGCTGCTTTCGCCGGAGCACCTGCTCAAGCTGCCTTTTGCCAATGACAGCAACAGCCTGGACAAAAGGTTTTACAGCGAGCTGCTGCACATCATCGGCCTTACCGAAAGCAAGGACGGCAGTAAAAAACTCATTGGGCGCAGCAAGGAAGCAGAGCGGCATCACGGCACCCTGCTGGAGAGTGCCATCAACCAGCTGGATGCAGAGGACCGCATCCGCCGTATCGAAAGGCCGGCCCAGTTTGGTGCCACCATGGCTGAAAGGCTGTACAATGTAGCCCTCGAGCTCACCCTTACCTGGGTCAACCGCATCCTCTTCCTCAAATTGCTGGAGGCTCAGCTCATCAGTTACCACAAAGGGGATAAGTCGTATGCCTTCCTCAATGGAGATAAGATCAAAAGTTACGACGACCTCAACAGCCTGTTTTTTCAGGTGCTGGCCAGAAAACAAGAGGACCGGCAATCGGATGTAAAAACCGCCTTTGATAAGGTGCCTTATCTCAATTCCTCGCTGTTTGAGCCCACCGACATCGAACAAAACACGCTATTCATCAGCAACCTGCGCGACGACCGCACCATTCCCATTTTTGGGCAAACGGTACTAAAAGACGACACGGGCAAAAAGCGCACCGGCCAACTAGCTACCCTTGACTACCTCTTTCAGTTTCTGGACGCCTACGATTTTGGCAGCGAGGGGTCGGAGGACATCCAGGAAGACAACAAATCCCTCATCAATGCCTCGGTGCTGGGTCTCATCTTTGAAAAGATCAACGGCTACAAGGATGGTTCCTTCTTTACCCCCGGCTTCATCACCATGTACATGTGTCGCGAGACCATCCGCCGGGCCGTGGTGCAAAAATTCAACGAAACGAAATCGTGGTCATGCGAAAATTTTGACGAGTTGTACGACAAGATCGGGGACCGCCAGGAAGCCAACGCCATTGTAAACAGCCTCAGTATCTGCGACCCCGCGGTCGGTTCCGGCCACTTCCTGGTATCGGCCCTCAATGAGGTGATCGCAGTAAAAAACGACCTCAAGATCCTGCAGGACCGCGATGGGAAGCGGCTCAAGGAGTACCACGTGGAAGTGGTCAATGACGAACTCATCGTCACTGACGACGAAGGAGAACTCTTTGAATACAAGCCCGGCAACAAAGAAAGCCAGCGCATGCAGGAAACGCTCTTCCACGAAAAGCAGACCATCATAGAAAACTGCCTCTTTGGGGTGGACATCAACCCCAACTCTGTAAAAATCTGCCGCCTCCGCCTCTGGATAGAACTGCTCAAAAACGCTTACTACAAAACCCCTACTGAGCTCGAGACCCTGCCCAACATAGACATCAACATCAAGTGCGGCAATTCCCTGGTGAGCCGCTTCGCCATCGATGCCGACCTGGGCCAGGCCCTCAAAAAAAGCAAGTGGACCATCGACAGCTACCGACTAGCCGTGGACACTTACCGCAATGCGCAGGATAAGGAGCAGAAGCGAGAAATGGAAAGCCTCATCGAAGCCATCAAGACTGACTTTCGCAGTGAGATCACCCTGAATGACCCCAAGATGAACAAGCTGCGCAAACTTAAAGGCGACCTCTTCAACACCACCAACCAACTCCAGCTCTTCGACCGCAGTCCAAAGGAACTGGCAGAATGGGAAAAACAAGTGAAAAAATTCCAGATCGAGATCGAACAGCTGGAGAAAGAGATCGAGGAGATCAAGGCCAATAAAATATTTGAAAATGCCTTTGAATGGCGGTTTGAATTCCCTGAAGTACTCAATGAAAATGGGGACTTTGTTGGGTTTGATGTGGTGATTGGGAATCCGCCGTATATAAGGCAGGAGGAACTTGGAGATTTTAAAAATCATCTTCAATCTCAATACAAAGTATTTACATCAGGAGGTGACATTTTTTCTTACTTCTATGAATTAAGTCACTGTATAATGAAAGATAAAGGTTACTTTTCTTTTATTAATAACACATTTGATAAAACTACAGCAGGTAAAACATTAAGGGAGTTTGTAGAAAATAATTTCAGATTTGATAGATATATTGATTTTACTGATGTAGTAGTATTTGAAGAAGCAACAACATACCCAATAATACTTATAACTCAAAAAGCTAATCACAAAAGCAATTTTAAGTTTTTAAAATACTCAAAAGCCAATTTTCATAATAAAGATTTATTAAGCAATGAATCTGCATATACAGAAGTTTCACAAGAAAAATTGCAGTCCTCAGCCTGGAATTTTATCAATTCATTTGAGCAGAATTTATTGAATAAAATTCAAAATTATAATCCCTTGGTGGAAAAATATGGAAAGTGTTTTAGGGGAATCATTACTGGATTAAATGAAGCATTTATAACAGAAAATAATTTGGGTTCCTTTACTGTTTTAAAAGATGTTTATGATGGCAAAGATTTAAAGAAATGGACTACTCCTCTCCCATTCAAAAAAATGATAGTGTTTGAAAGTAAATCAACATCAAAAAGATTTGGAAAGATAAATGAAGAAGAGGCTTTTGAAAAAATGAAAGAAACATATTCTGAAATATTCTATCATCTAGAACCTTTCAAAGAAAATGCTTTAAAACGTTATGACAAAGGCGAGTTTTGGTGGGAGTTAAGAAATTGTGCTTATTATGACTTATTTGAAAAACCGAAAATCATTTTTCCAAACCTGCAAAACAACAATAAGTTTGCCTTTGATGATAAGGGAATCTATTTAAATGCTCCAGCAGTCTTTTTGCCTACAAGTGATAAAGCATTATTGGCTATACTTAATTCAAAAGTCGTCTGGCACTTCTTAAAAAGCATTTGTGTGATTAGAAGCGGAGGGTATATTGAAGTAAAACCACAGTATTTTGAACAAATCCCAATACCCGATATTGATGTAAAAGTACAAACTAAATTGAGTGTTTTAGTAGACACAGCAATTCAAGAGAGAGCCAAAAATCAGCAAGTGGATATTACAGATCAAGAAGCCCAAATCGACCGATTGGTGTATGAATTATATGGGTTGTCGGAGGAGGAGATAAAGATTGTGGAAGAAGCAAAATAATTAATTCATGAAAGAACTTGAATTATTAAATCTAAAACTTAATACTCTATTTAATGCAATTGAGATTGATATCAATGGCAATATATATGCAGAAAGACAACAGGTTGGTAAAATATATAACTTAAAACTTTATATCTATTCCAATGATCACAATCCACCACATTTTCATGTTGAATCTCCTGATTTCAATGCTTATTTTGATATTAGATCATGTGACCTCATTAAAGGTAAAATTGATTCAAACAATCATGCTAAAATAAGATATTGGCACAAAGATGTGGTAGATGAATTGCTTGTAGTTTGGAGACAATTAAATCCAAAATAAATACAACTAAAATCCTTAATTCAAGCCGGAAATGCACATTTGGTTAGTTGTAAATAGATTTAGGTAATTGTTTTATACTGTAAAATTTACGCCTAACTGTCAGATTAAGTTTAAACTAATTCATCTAAACCAAATACCTGTGACTATAGTTTTATTTTTTGGATATATATATTACTTGATTTTTTTTCAATTTTATCAAATGTGGTCAAATTTGAAGAAGACCTACCCGAAATTATATATTCTTTGGCATCAAAATTTAGTATTGAAGTACAGCATTCATTTTCTTTTCCTCCGAATGTTCTTATCCATTCTTTAGTCCCGTCTTTATCCGTCACTAAAATATAAGCATCTTCATCACCTCTGTTCATTCCAATTAAGTCTTCATCATTTGAGGTAGAAGATCCAGTAATTATGTATTGACCTGTTGTATTTGTAATTATTGAAATTCCAACATCAAGACCACTGCCTCCGTAGGTTTTTGACCATATTTTTTCAAAAAAATTATTAACTTTAATAGCAAAAATGTCTTTTGACCCTTTATTCTGTTTATAAAACTCACCATCGTTTGAATCTGTTACACCAACAAGCAAAAAATCTCCATTTTGATCTTTAATTATTGAATTACAAACTTCATTACCAGTGCCACCGAATGATTTAAAATATTTTAATTCACCATTGTTACTAATTTTCATTAAAGGAATATCGTAATTTCCTTTAAATTGACCGTATAAGTCTCCACTGTTGTGATTATATCCACCAGTTAATATATATCCATTTGTTTCGTCGCAAATTATTGCACTGGCAAAATCAATTCCATAGGAACCGAAAGTTTTAATCCACTGTTTTTCGCCCTTTTCGTTTATTTTCAATACGAAAATATCTTCGCTACCATTGTTTAAGCCTTCAAAATCAAAGTCAATAGATTTAGTATAACCTGTTATAATAAACCCATTGTCATTTGCTTTCACTATAGAGGTCCCAATATCGTCATTACTCCCCCCGTAAGTTTTGATCCATTGTTTTTTACCCTCATTATTTATTTTAATAATAAATATATCCTTTTTGCCCTTATCTAACCCATAAAAGTCAAAGTTTTTTGAAGATGTAAATCCTGTTATTAAATAGCCGTCTATAGTCGGAATTACTTTAAGACTATTCTCATCATCACTGCCTCCGAAGGTTGCTATCCATATCTTTTTGCCAGTTTTGTCTGTTTTCATAATAAAGATATCATCTTCCCCTTTGTTTAATCCAATGAAATCAATGTCAAAAGATTTGCTAAAACCAGTTAGGATATAACCATCATCGTTGGCAGGTATCATAGACATACTGCATTCTGAATTATTACCACCGTAAGTAATTATTTGTGAGGCAATTTTTGTTTGTATTATCATATAAAGATTTGCGATGAAAATTATTCTTATTGAAAATATTTTGTTCATAATTAATTTGTTAATTAATGATATAATAGTGGAGGATAAGGACTATATAGATAGAATTGTATTATCAATCTTTGACAAAAAGATATTAAATACATTAATGCCCCGTAGCCATAAACACCTTCCCCTCATTTAAATTAAATACTACCCCAGCGCCTAGTGTTATACTTCCAATGGTAGGGTTCGAATTTACATTTACTGTTCCTGAGTTTATAATTACATCTGAGTTTTCTATAGGGATGCCGTTACAGTTCCAGTTTTCAGGATTTTCCCAGTCCGTGTCAATAGCACCTGTCCAAATGTAAATGAATTTTAGTAGATAATGCTGGCTATATATATTACTGCCATTGGGTGGCGTTACGATGCAACGGTACGTGTAGCCATACCAGGTAGGCGAAGGATCAGTGATATGCAATGTATCGGTATTTACGCCAGTGTGATGGGTGTCATTGACTAGGTTTGTAAAACCAGAGCCATTATTTACCTGCCACTGATAGGCTGTGTTGTATTGATTTCCCAAGCCAGATGTGAATACCTGATTATTGGGACATTGTACGGGCAAGATGGTGTCTTTGACAAAGGTATCTTTTACAATGCTACTCCACAGACCTCCGTTGTCCATGAAAAACATGGAAAGGGTGTGTTCTCCATTGATTAAACCTGGGGTTGACGCGTAGATGATGTCAAAGACATTGGCGGAGCCGCTGTAATATATTGTATTATGCGCAGGGTAATTGTCATCAAACCAATAGACACATTTGGATATTTCTGTACCTATGGTTGTTTTACCTCTCACGAAAAAGGAAGTGTTTACTGCCGACCATTGTCCACCTGTGGGCTTAAAACGGATGTTAAAGGTATGGAGTCCTTCTGACAGCGGTAAGCCATTTATGGCACCCAGTAATATAAAATCAAGCGATGAAGTGGTGTTTATGGTGATGCTGTCCTGGATTTGATTGTCAAACCAATACTGATATTTTGGCTGCCCTGTTGGCGTAGATTTCAATTTATAAAAGAAATTTGAGGTAATGCTGCTCCATGTTTTTCCATCGGGTCTGAATCTGATGTTAAATGTATGCAGTCCTTCCTGCAAGGTATCATAATCAATGCTATCCAATACTATAAGGTTGTTTGTGGGAGCATGGCCGATGGTTGTTTTGGCATTGTAATTTTGGTCCAGCCAGTATTCATATTCATGATTGCCGGATGGCAATTCATTGGGCTTGTAAAAGAAATTGGAAGTAACGCTGCTCCATGCCTTACCATCGGGCCTGAATCTGATGTTGAACGTATGCAAGCCGGCACTCACTGTATCATAATTGATGCTATCCAGTAAAATAAAATTACTCGTAGTGGTATTATTTATAGATGTCTTATTGGCATAATTTTGATCAAGCCAATATTCATAACTGGGTGGGCCTGATGGTAGGATTTTAGGCTTGTAGAAAAAACTTGAATTCACGGAACTCCAATGCTTGCCGTCGGGCTTGAATCGAATGTTGAAAGTATGCAGGCCGTGGCTAATACTAGAAGTACTGAAGTTATTCAAAACAATAAGATTATTTGTACTTGAAATGGTTTGCGTGCTGCCTAATGCCAGGCTGTTGTCATACCAATATTGATACCTTGCACTACCTGCAGGAAAAGTGGATGAGTTCTTATAGAAAAAGGAACTTGCGATACTGCTCCATTTGTTATTTCCATCTTTGAATTGAAAATTATAAGTGTGCAATCCTCCATTTAATGATGTGGTGGAAATATTAGACTGAATGTTGTAATGCGTATTTCCTGAAGCTAAATTTATATTAATTAGGTTATTAAAGTTGTTATTAAACCAATAGCGATACCCTATTTGAGTTGATGTTGGCGGCGGATCTGAAATACTGATTAATGATGTTGCATAATTGTTGTTTTCTATACATTCTTCTATTATATTTGAACCATCAGCAGCGAAAAAAAGATAATAGGTACCAGTACTTAATCCAGATGGAATTACAATGGTATCGTGCAAAAGGATTGTTTGAGACTGAGGTAAAATAGTATTATTATAGAAGTATTGACCTAGGAGAATATCTCCATTTGCATTAATTGTTAGAATATCATTGGAGGATAGATAGTAATTTACATAATTTGGACTGGCCGCTAATATTCCATTATTATCTATAGCAAAATGCGTTGTAATGCTATCTCCAGATATTTGGGTAGTTGGTGAAATAGATTGATTTATTATTTTTAAATCTGCTAAGGGGCAACAAGCAATGGAGTACTGTAAGGGGTTTCTATATGTGCCATATTCCATACAAGTTTGCATTCTTAATTTTTGATCTAAAGTGAACATGAATTTGCATGTATCATCCGTATAATCCATATAATTCATAAACATTTCACCATTTGGGGAAGATCCTGCACCACACCCATTAATTTGCCATGGATTGGGTGGGCACCCAAAATTTGCGCCAGCAATAGGGCTACTATTATATCCTCCGAGTTGATATGGAGTGTCCTCACAATAATCATCTCCACACTCAGCATCACCAAAAATGTGCCTGAGACCAAGCCAGTGACCGACTTCATGTGTAGTAGTCCTTCCTTTACTATGACTTGTTGTTATAGGATTATCGCCAAAGACACTTGCATAAACTACAACGCCAGTTCTTTTGTAATTTTGTGTTATTGACTCAATGCTTAAGCTTCCAAATTGGTTATTGTATTCTGCAATGCCTGCTGGAAAGTATGCAAATCCCAAAATGTTGGAACAATCACTAATCCAAATATTTAGATATTTGGTGGGATCCCAAATCGTATTTGGTTTGATAAAAGAATTGAAATTTTCCTTAAAATCATAATTCCCTTGAGGTGTATTTGGATAACTGCTGGGATTATTCCATCCTAATGTTTCCCAATTTATTCTATTTATTCCTGGTTCAGTTAATATATTGCCATTTTCATCATTGGTGGCTCTACAAAAGCGAATACCACTATCTCCAGCTAGATAGGGAAGGAAATATGATGGTGTATTTGTAATGTCGCTATTGGTTGCACCAAAATCATTGTTTAATGTGTTGATTTGAGAAATTATTCTTGATTCGCTTAAATTTTCATTTACACCAACATTTGTTTCATTATGAATTATGTGAACAATAACAGGTATTGTGTACTCAGTGGCTGTTCTTTTATTTTTGGTTATTTCAAAGAGTCTTTTCTTTTTATCTAATTCTTCCTCCCATTTTTTATTTGGGCTTAGAGTTCCGCAATAAATTGATTTACTAACGATTTGACTAAATGTATTTGTGTACATAAAAAGTACGAAGAAAGTTGATATGCATATTTGGTTTTTTATATTGCTGAACATCACAGTAATATCTAACTTAGATTTAATTTAATTTGTCCTCACCTTAAAATGCACCTGCAACTGCCCATTGGCATTGGTACTGCCGGCCACGTTTTTATGGTATATATGTGGATTGGAGGGAATGGAGCCCGGTTTCCAGGGAAATGCACCACCATAGATGCCCCTGTCGGTGCCATTTGTTCCTGAATTGTTACAAGCAGAAGTTATTTTTAAGTGATAATTATTCGTATCATGGTAAAGATATTCGGGTTTTGACATGTTACAACTTAATGTATTATTGACTGAACCAGGATTAATAAATATGCTATCCCAAATTTCATTCAAATTATTAAAAACTTGATTTTCATTCACGTTTGGTTCCAAATTTACATTATTGTGAAATATTGAATTTGATGAAATTACACAAGCATATAGATTGAATATATTATTTTTAAACAAACAATAGGATGGCAAATTATTTGGAAAATTTATGGATAATAATATATTATTACTAAATTCAATGCTTGGTCCTAGGACACCACCAATCCAGTACATAATATTATTTGTAATAAATGAGTTTCGTAAAAATCCATTTACTCCGGCATTAGTTATTACATTATTTCTTAAAGTGACATTTTCCCAATTATAAAAATCAACCCATCCAAATATTTGGCAATTTGCAATTGTGTAAGATATAGCAGCGTCTTCCGTGTTAGAAGATATATTGCCAAAATGCAGAGAATTATTGCCACTCTGTGAATAAATATTAACTCCTTCTAAACTCCCACCTGCTGCTCCTTCCTTAAATTTGAGATGATGTATTTTGGTTATACCAGTAACCATTGATGAGTCTGCGTTTACACCAGCCCCGATGATATGTAATCTTTTATTAATTTCTACAGGAAGAGAAGTTTCAAATGTACCCCCAGGTAAATATATATAATCATCGTCACTGGATGCATTATAAGCAGATTGTAAAGTACTATGAATAGTAGTTGTACCATTTGGTTTCACCAAAGCAATCTGCGGAGTCTGAGAGAATCCTGTTAGAGCTGTAGTTAATATTATTAAGATAAGGAGGTATTTTGACATTGGATTAGATTTAATATAGTTCACCGATGATACTTTCAATATTTGAATTATTATATGGGACATTGTCTATGACCTAATACCATTAATTAATTCCCAGTCCTCACCTTAAAATGTATCTGCAGCTGCCCATTGGCATTGGTTTCTTCAGCTACTTGTTTAAAATATATATGTGGATTTGATGGAATACTGCCTTCCACCCAGGGTGAGGGGCCACCATATATGCCCCTATCCGTGCCATCGGTGCCGGAATTATGGCAGGCAGATGTGACTTTTACGTGGTAGTTGTTGTGGACGTCATACTGGTATATAGGAGGTGTTCCGTTTGGCGTTCCCGGGTTAATGAATATATCTGACCAAGGTTCGTCAACATTATTATAATTTTCATTTTGCGTGCCTCCAACATTGCAATTAACATTATTATAGAAAAATGAATAGCTACTATATTGATTCGAAGACATAAAAATATTGTTTTTAAATGTGCAATATTGCGATAAACCATTTGTACCTGGGTAGAAAAAAATATTGTTGTTGAATTGACAATAATTACCAACAGACGCATTAAAAAGGATAATATTATTCTTAAAGATAGAATTTACTAAACCTGCACCGAGGTCAGTAATTTGGTTTCTACTAAATAAAAGATTTGAAGATTCCCCACCTCCTGAAGTAGTAATTTGTCCATCAAATCTACATTTTCTAATTTCAAAATTAGTTGTTGGATTTAAAATAATAAATGAACCAGATTGGTTGTAAAAATATATTCCTTCTATTGAACCTCCACTTGCTTCGGGATAAATATGTATTTGTTGTATCCTTGTTATTCCGGTTACATTTGATGAATCTAAATTAGAGCCAGCACCAATTATATGAATCTTTTTTTGTATTCCTATATTTTCAAAATTACCCCCAGGCAAATAAATAAAATCATCATCACTTGCTGCATTATAGGCAGCACTCAAAGTGGAATGAATGGTTGTAATTCCATTTGGTTTAACCAAGGCAATACGCGGTGTTTGTGCCAGGATATTTATGGAAAAAAGTAGACATGTTAAAAGTAGCGGTGTGTTTTTCATTTATATTTTATTTAGATTAAATAAATTATAATAATGTATTTTCGTTATCAATATACTGAATAAAATATATTTGCAAAAATATATTTATTAAAATTAAATATTTTACCTCCATCAACTGTGCATCTTCAAACCTGAGGAAGCATTCTGAACTTAAGCTTATTTGCCGGAGCCTTTTACTCATCCGAAGTTTATCTGATTTATAATCAAAATAAAGCATGGAAGAAGGATATATTTTATTCCTTTCAAATTTCCCTATTAATTATTTACCATTTTAAATGAAATTTTCGTGTTATCCTATACACAATCCATCAAAAACGAATCATAAATATTAGTAATACAGTTAATTATGTTAAATTATTTCCTATAAATGTCCTTGCCCAAATTAAATGAACATTTTTACAATAGCTCTTTATGTCCGCCTTTTATCGGGTTTTTAAGAGGATGTTCTTTGATCTGACCCCTAAAAACAGGGATGAGAAGTTCGGTGACCGGCCTGTCTAACTGGCGATAGCTAGATAAATTTCGGGTTAGCGGTAATGGGCAGTAAGCATTTGGTTTAAAGCATTCCCCACGACCAGCCTTGGTAGTAATTAAAATCAAAGTTTGAAGTTGCAAACTTCAAACAGCTCGCCGCTAATGAAGATATGGTCTTAACCCACACCGGTCACCGCACACCGGTCACCATTTTTAAGGACCCAATTTCTTCCAGTAAACCGCCAGGGACAGCAGGCCATAATTTATATTTTCATCCCATTATATATCCCTATTTTTATCCCATAAACCAACCTCATGTCCCTGCCCAAATTTTTTGCATTTGCCAGTGTACTTAGCCCACAGGACATGCGGTCCTTCCGGAAATTCCTGTTGTCCAGGATTGGGGTGGAGGCCGATCCCTTTGCCATCTTTGATTATGTGGCTACACACCAAAAATGGAAAAAGGAATATCCGGGCAATGAAGCCATGGCGGCTGCCATCCTGCCTAAAACGGGACAGAAGGTATTTCTCAATTACCTTTCTATGTTGTATGATCATGCACAAGAGTGGATGGCCATGGAAGAGTTGAAGGCTCAGCCCTATGAACAGGACCTGATGATCCAGCGCTGGCTCAACAGGCGCAGCTTATACCACCTGGCGGATCAGGTGAAGGACAAGATGGTAAAATCACTGAAGGCTGAAGATACACTGGATCACACGTATGCAAAACTGTTGAGCGATGCCCATTTTGAGCAGGCATTTTGTCACAATCCGCATAAGTTTGAATTTAAGGAGGAGGAGTACCTTGAAATGGTTGAATCCTTTGACGAATATGTGACCGGGCAATACCTGGTATTGATGACAGAACTGTTTAATTTTGAGGTCACCACCCATACTGATCACCCGGCATTAAGGGATTATATTCTGAGTAAGATAGAAAAAAGCCGTGATACAGAAGTCATCACTCTCCTAAAAGCCATCTACCGGTTGATGCAGTTCGATGAGATAGATGCCTTGCTCTACATCAAAGATGTGTTGCTTGCCGGGAAAATCAAAGCCGGCAGTAAGTTGAATTATATTGTATCTATTTATGCCATTCGCAAAAGTCATAACCTATATACCCGGGGCCTGCATAATGACAAAAATTTGATTTACACCCTTTCCAATTATGGGTTGAATTCCGGCGTATATTTTAATGACGGCCGGCTTAGTCCGGTCAATTTTCATAACCTGGTCATGTGCATGTGCCTTGGGCTGGATTTTGAGGATGTGCTGCATTTTATTGAAAAATGGATGCCAAAGGTCAATGTGACGGATGCAGCTGCTACGGCAAATCTGGCTCGCGCCCAGGCCTGTTTTTATACACACCGCTATGATGAAATTTACAAATATACACTCAAGGGCGACCTCGATTTTACTCAAAAAAACCTTGCGCAGGGCCTCTTTTTAATAGCCACTTTTATGCACAGATTTAAAGATCCATCGTCGTACAAACGAGAATACACCTCTTCCATAAATTTTATAAAACGACATGCTTCCCGGATGTCAACACATTTGCAGGCAAGCTACCAGAATCTTTTCCGTTTTATGAAAGACATTGATGCTGTTGAGCCGGATGCCATAAAATTGGAAGATTATCATCCCTTGATTTATAAATCCTGGTGTGAATACACTTTGGAAATGAATAAGGGCAGACCGTAAGCTGGCCCACCCTTATTATTTACGTTCAATTAAACACCTCCCAATTCTTCAATGATACAGGTCGATGCCCCGGTTTGGATATTGCCGGGATTAATGGTTAATTGAAATGATGATGAAGTATTCGGGATAACGTTGATTTCTCCCTTCTCTTCGTAAACTGTCTGATTCAAGCCAGGATTTTTAATGATCCTAAGTGAATCTTCTGCTTGCGATGCATACAGCGATACAGCGTAATAAGTCTGTTGATCCTGGTTTCCATCGGTTATTTCAACAGTAAAGGATTCAGTTCCCGGATTACTCAGCGACAGCTCGTTGACCTCCATTCTCACCCATTCATCGGCAGTGGTATGAATTTCTACCTCAATGGGTGACCTCGACCTGATATGGCTTTGGATGTCAGCTGTGGGAAATACGTCGTTGTTTTGGGTACAACTAAAAAGCCCGGCACTAAGTGCAAATAAGAAAAATAATCTCATGATTAAAGATTTAAAGTGTTAAGAAATCTTAATCCTTAAATCCTTTTATTTCACGAGTTTATAAATGTTTGCTAATTCATGGCATTAGCTCAAAAGCCAACCTATATTCGTTGTCGCTTATGGGCAAAACAAATTAGGCATGGTTCAACATATCACAGATGTATGGTTTAACCGATTGCTAAATGATTAGTGGAAAACAAATGAGGAAAAAAATCAATCTTTCACTCACACATACTTGGTAGGGTATTTTTTGCATTTCGTATTATTTAAGAATGAACAATGTCATGTCAAATAAGACGCAAATACAACCCTATTAACTATAGCTATAAATATAAAGTTCATTTAAATGGAAAATATTTTTATCCTTCTTAAAATATATTCCTTTAGTTACTTCATCAGGCTTTTTGGATACAAAACCGTTAAAGAATAATGTCTAGGGATTAATAGAAATTCAACTAGGTTACATTAATATGCGAGATTTATCCCAAATTTTGATGCGCCTTTCTTTTTTTATCTAAACGTTTTTTCCCACTTCCACTAAAATAACAAATTAAAAAGGGGCACTTTTCAGGATTCGCGTTATATTTGATCCCTTTACTACTCGATTTCATGACGTTATCTTCATCCATCTTCCAGATCCGGCGCTTCCTTTTTGTGGGACTTGTGCTGCTTATGTGGTTGGTTCCCTTGTCCGCACAAGTGGTCACCGGGGGTAGTGGATCTTCTGTGCTCAATCTGGTTTCGACCACCAAAGGCGTGCTTACGCCTCGGATGACACAGGCGGAACGGGAATCCATCTCAGGACCCGCTACCGGCTTACTTGTATATCAGACGGACCAGGTGTCGGGCTTTTATTTTTATGGTGGCAGCGGCTGGAAACGGCTGGGTGCTGCGGTGGCGGTTATACAGGATGCCGATGCAGATACCCATGTGCAGGTAGAAAAAACACCCAATGACAACGTGGTGCGGTTTGATATTGCCGGCAACGAAAAAATGACATTTAAAAGGAACAGTCCGGGCGAGGTGCGTTTGGAGTTTCCGCAAAACAATGGGGCGCTGTATCTGGGCGACCAGGCGGGCAAAAACATCACCAATGGTTATAACATGGCTGTGGGTGACTCTGCCTTATTTTCCACGACCACGGGAAACCGCAACCTGGCCATTGGAAGACAGGCCTTGTTTGCCAATGTCTCCGGCAAAGACAACCTGGCCCTCGGACTTTTTGCCCTCCACCAAAATACGGCAGACAGCAATATGGCGGTTGGGCATTATGCACTGCGGTACAACACGACCGGAAAACACAACACCGGCGCCGGCTATGAATCATTGAGAAACAATACCACCGGCAGCGGCCTGGTGGCAGTAGGGGGCCTTTCCCTTTTTTCCAATACTACGGCGGATAACAATACCGTGCTGGGATACCGGGGTATGGAATTGAACCAGGATGGGGCAGACAATACCGCCGCAGGACATGAAATATTCAGCAACAACATTACGGGTTTTCAAAATACGGTACTTGGCGTATCCTTTACTACTTTAAAAAATAACGTTGACGGATATCAAAATACGGCCATTGGTCAATATGCGATGGAAGATCCCACCTCCATGTCGCAGACCGTAGCGGTGGGTTATGGCACACTGCGAAACCTCACCACGGGAAACAACAATACGGGCATTGGCAATTACGCACTGGAACGAATGACCACAGGTGAACACAATGTAGCCATCGGCGAGGAAGCAATGAAGGGCATTCTTGGAGGTTCGCGCAACACAATCATTGGAGACAGTGCGCAACAAACTGAATTTGCTTCATCACCGGTAACTTATGATGCTTCCAACAACACATTTGCGGGCCGGGGAGCCGGTGTGATGACCAACGCCGATGGGGGTAATAACAATGTGGCCATCGGCAGTAATACCAAATCCGATGAGTCCAACAATACGACCATCGGTTGTGGGGCAAGATCTTTAAGTGGGGGTGTCGTGGATCCCAACATGTACATGACCATTCTGGGCAGGGGCAATTTTACGGCGCCGAATACTTCAGGAGCCATACTTTTGGGTGACTACAGCAACCTAAGCCGGGTGGGCATCGGTACTTCCGATCCCCATCCCTCCGCCATCCTGGATGTGGTTTCCACTTCGCGAGGCCTGCTTTTACCCAGGCTCACCGACGCGCAGATGCGCGGCATCTCATTTCCCAAAGATGGCATGTGGGTGTACAATACCACACGCGATGCCTTGTATTACGCAAAGACCAGTCCTTTGCGTTGGGTTCAGGCCAACAATTATTTCGACGATGAATTAACCCTCGGACCTGGCACCCAAAACAAGATACCGGTCTATAATGAAAATACTGCCATTTGGACGTGGGGTTTTACTTCCTCTATTGAGGATACCGACGGCGACAGCAAGATGCAAATCGAGCGAAATCCGGACGACGACAAATTCAGGATCAGGCTCAACGGCATCGACCGATTCCTCATCAACCGCAACGCGTATGGCAGTATTTACGTTGAGCCTTTTACTTCCAACCAGTGTTTTTATCTGGGCAACAACGCCGGCTTAAATGCAGATCTGGCCAGCCACAATACGGCCCTTGGTTATAACAACCTCAAGTCGGTAACCCTGGCAGGAGGAAGCAATACTGCCATTGGCGCAGAGACCCTGGTCAACAACACCAGTGGCTTTGGCAATACAGCCATCGGCAACAGTGTCATGACTGACAACACCACCGGCTCCTACAATACCGCAGTGGGTTTTAATGCGCTGGATCTAAATGTGAGTGGCGACTATAATACAGCTGTGGGGTTGAATGCCCTCAATGAACTCACCAATGGAAACTACAACACCGCCATTGGTTCCTATGCCGAAGTAAGCGGTGCCAGCCTTAGCTACGCCACGGCCATTGGGTATCGGGCAAGGGCTACTCAAAGCAATTCTTTGGTCCTTGGTGCCATTGAAGGTGTCAATGGTGGTACTAAGACCGTGAAGGTAGGCATTGGCACCTCCAACCCTCAGACACGGCTTCATGTGCGAAGAGACAGCACCAATCAATTCAATTCCATAGTTACGGTGCATAATAGCGGATTGGATGCGAGCCGCATCAAATTCCGCAATAACACCTCGTCCAATGAATGGGCGCTGCAGGGCGATCCGGATGGGGTTGCTGCCGACGCGCGCTTTAGGTTTTTTTATACCATGAATGTGCTGATCCTCGAAGGCAGTGGAGACGCAGAACTGGCGGGAAACCTGACCGAATTTTCGGACCGGCGCCTGAAAAAAAACATCAAAAAAATTCCCTTTTCCTTGGATGAGATGGATGGCCTCAGTGCCTTTTCTTATCGATGGAAGTATGCCCAAAGAAATCAAAATGTCCAGCTGGGTTTCATTGCGCAAAATGTGGCACAGCACCATCCTGCCCTGGTATCTGAAGTGGACGGCGTGAAATCGGTGGACTACATGGGTTTTGTACCGGTCCTCATCGAAGGCATCAAAATGATGGATACCGCACAAAGTCAATTTTTCAAAAAATCCGCTAAAGTAAAATCGGAATTGGATCAGCTCAAAGCCGATCTTGAAAATCACTTTTACATCAAACCGCGGTAGAAATGCAAATCAGGGAAATAATATCCGCGATGATGATCGGTATGTTTACCATTGTGCAGCCGCTTCTATCCCAGGATGTGGGCATCAATACCGTACCCGATGCTTCTGCCATTCTGGACATCGTATCGAACAACAAAGGCCTGCTTATTCCCCGGATGTCGAGGGCCGACCGCGACCTCATAGCCAGTCCGGCCAATGCCCTGCTCATTTACCAGACCGATGAAACCTCCGGTTTTTATTTTTACGACAATGCTTCCACCTCCTGGAAAATATTGGCAGGTCTTACCTCTAAGATCGCCGATGCCGATGGGGATACGCAGCTGGAGACGGAGAAGAATGCCGATGAAGATATTATTCGTATTGACCTCACGGGTGTCGAAAAAATGAATTTAAGTACAGGCGGGGCGGTACAGGCTGCCAAACTCCACATCGTCAACAACCAGGACAACATCAGCCTCGGGGACAGTACAGCTTCTGGTTTTACCACCGCCCGCGGCAACATCACCTTGGGTATCGGCGCGTTGAATACAAATGTCACCGGCCCGGATAACCTGGTCATCGGCTATAAGGCAGCCAACCAGCTTACGGCTGGATCGGCCCTGGCCATTGGCAATGAGGTTATGAAGGGCAATCTCAACAACGGCTACAACATCACAGCCATTGGTCATAAGGCTTATGTGAACGGAACTTCAGCCGATTACAGCGTCATCATCGGCAGTGAAACACCGGCTGCATCAGGCCAACAACCCAATGTATTTGTGGGGAGAGCCAATTCCAAATTGCAAAACAACGGCAGTTCGGTGGTTTCGGTGGGAGAGGAAGCGCTATACAATGGTACGGCCACCGACAACAATACCGCCATAGGTTACAAAGCCATGTACAACAACCTGGGAAATGACCATGGTCTTGCCATAGGTGCGTTGTCCGGCAACAGCGGAGACAATACCCTATCCATTGGCTATCGCAGTCTGCAGTCGAATACCACAGATTTCAGCATGGCCATCGGCAGTCAGGCCGGTTGGCAAAATACTACAGGCAAGGACAACCTCGGTGTGGGTTTTAGCACCTTGTACAACATGGTCACCGGAAATGACAACGTGGCTGTGGGTGCCGGGGCCCTGGAAGCAAATACGCTGAGCCGAAATACAGCTTTGGGTGCCAATGCGATGGATGATAATAACGGAGCAGACAACACCGCCATTGGTTTCAATGCGATGTCGGGTTCAAATGATACCTCTTCCTGCGGAGTAGCCGTGGGTGCCAACGCACTCAGCCTGAATTTGCCGGCATCCAACAATACTGCAATGGGTTACAACACCAATGTAGCCAATGGGGTAAGCAATGCGGTGGTCATAGGTGCCAATGCTTTTGCTGCTTCTTCCAATGCCGTCGTCCTGGGCAGTGTGCAAGGTGTCAATGGCGCATCAACCAGTATTCAGGTAGGCATAGGTACCACAACGCCCCATGCCTCGGCAGCTTTCGAGGTCACTTCCAATTCCAGGGGTTTTGCTTTGCCGATACTGTCAACGACCTTCAGGCAAAACATCAGCAACCCGGCAGAGGGGTTGATGGTGTATGACAACATCTATAAGGCTCCTTTTTACTATAATGGCACCAGTTGGGTGAATGTGAAAGAAGATTACCCCCTGGTTTCATTTGGAGCTACATCGGGGCAGAGTTTTGTGTACCGATCCAACGGTTACCAGCTCGGAGTACCCAACAGCATTGCTTCGCTGAATCCCTTCTTCACCAAAGCCTCCGTGGAAAGTACCACAGACAATGACCAGTTCAGGGTAAAATTGCACATCGGTGGAAACAATTACGAAGATAAATTCATCATCCGGGAGAACAGTTTTGGTCAACTGTTGATGGAACTTACCAACAACGGAAAAAACCTGTACATCAGCCAGAAAGACGAATATTTTGGCGAAGAAAATGTAATCTCGGATATCTTCTCGGATGTATCACAGGGTTCATTCAATACGGCTGTGGGCATTGACCAGCTGCGCCCGGGTGCCGGATTAAAAACATTGCCCTGGGTTCCAACAACCTCAACAATGCTCTTGACGGAGAAAACAATATTGCGGCCGGATATCATGCGGCCATCAACATGAAGGGTAGTGAGCACCTGGCCATTGGATATGATGCCTCAAAATCGACGCCCACGATGTTGACAAGCGGCACCATGGCCATTGGGGCTCATGCCACGATTGGTCTGAACCTTAGCAGGGCTTCTGCCATCGGGTTCAGAAGTATCGTAGAGTGCAGCGATTGTATGATACTGGGCAGCATCAAAGGAAAAAATGGAGCGACAGCCTATACGGAAGTAGGTATTGGAACAGACTTTGTAGAACATCCATTACACGTCTATGGTAACAGCTCAGCCGGCAATCCGCAGATCCTGTTGGAGGAAGCTACTGACCTGGCAGCGCGGATTGAATTTCATGACCTCGTCACCGATGATTCCTGGGAAATCCTGGGCGATCCCGATCCCAACCTGTTTACATCGCAGATGGCTTTTCATTACAACGGGCCGGAAAAATGTCGATTAGGGGTGATGGTCAGGCATTTATTCAGGGCAACCTCACTCAAAATTCCGACGAGCGCTTAAAGACTGACATCCAGATGTTTACCGGTGCATTGGACAAGCTGAAAGGCATTCAAGCCTGCCATTACCGGTGGATCGATCCGCAGCGCAATCAAAATTTGCAGACCGGTCTGCTGGCGCAAGATGTTCAACAAAGCCTTCCACAGCTGGTGAGTGCAAATGACGAAGGATATCTTTCGGTCAATTACCCTGCCATGAATGCTGTTCTTCTTACGGCTTTGAAAGAACTGAAAGCACAGGAGGATGAAAACGAAGCAAGACTGGAAGCACAAAGCATAAAAATCGAAGCCTTGCGTGAAATGATCAGGCTTAAGAAGCAAGCCCAAAAGGGGGCAGATTTATTGACCTCAAAAAGCCCGAGGCCATGAAAAATATGCTGATTTTGGTGGTGTGGGTTTACTTCAGCTTACAGGGTATATCCCAGGTGGGCATCAATCAGCCCAATCCGCATACCTCTAGTGCACTGGACATTGCAGCCACCAATAAAGGATTACTCATACCCAGAATGACCCTGGGTCAGGGAGCGGCCATTTTAGATCCGGCCACCGGCCTTATTATTTACCTGACCAACGTGGTTCCTGGTTTTTATTATTACAATGGAACGGCATGGAAAAAAATCGACCAGGTCACCAGTCTGCTTAGCGATGGGGATGGGGACACACAAGTCAACGCAGAGAAAAACAGCAACGAGGATAAGATCCGGTTCACATTGGGGGGATCGGAAAATATGGTCTTCGAAAATGCCGGTTCTTCTTTTCGTATGGCCGCTAAATCCGGGCTTGGCAATGTCTGGCTGGGCCTGAATGCCGGAGCGGACAACCTCATTGGCAGACAAAATGTGGCCTTAGGCGACAGCTGTCTTGCCAATGTAAATGCATCCTTCAACACGGCCATTGGTTTCCGTACGCTGGGTCTGTTGACCACCGGAACGGCCAATACTGGTGCCGGCATCTATGCCTTGTCTTCTTCTGTTGCAGGCAGCGGATCTACGGCCATCGGTCATTATGCCTTGTCCAAATACACAGCCAATTATAGCACTGCGGTGGGCCTGGGGGCGCTGAGAAATATGACGGCAGGGGTGTTGAATACCGCCATTGGTTCCCTCAGTATGGAACAGGCCACCGGCGGATCTCAAAACACAGCCATTGGTTTCAGTGCGCTTCGATACAACAGCACCGGCACAGGCAATACTGCGCTGGGCTACCAGGCTTTGTTGAGAAATACCAGTGGCAGCAGAAATACCGCCGTGGGCAGCAAGGCCTTGAAAGAAAATACTTTGGGTATCGACAATACCGCCATTGGCTATCTTACCCTTTCATCTAATCTGGATGGAGATTTCAATACGGCCATCGGCTATAGTGCCTTGGAAAAACAAACCACGGGAAACAGCAATACGGCCATCGGGGTCTTTGCCCTGAAAAATTTAATCTCGGGCAGCAACAATACGGCCATTGGCAAATCCAGCCTGGGCATTACCACCGGCAGCAGCGGCAATACCGCGCTTGGGTCAGCGGCTTTGTTCAACACCACCGATGGTCACCAAAATACGGCCATGGGCTATGAAGCTTTGTACAGCAACACGATTGGTGACAACAATACGGCCATCGGCTACCAGGCCCTATACAATAATACTACGGGCAGCAACAACACGGGTATTGGCAGCTTCACCAGACTGGGAACTTCCGCTTTGTCCAATGCTACAGCCATTGGCAGCAGAGCCCAGGTCGATCAAAGCAATACCCTGATTCTGGGTGGCATCGTGGGGGTCAACGGGGCAACAGAGGATGCCACTTTACTTATTAATAAAAATACCATCGACCCTTCGGTCATTGTGGATATGCACACGACCGGCAAAGGAATATTGATGCCCAGGATGACCAATGCCCAGCGAAACGCCATCGCGACACCTGCCGCAGGTTTGATGGTGTACAGCACCACCAGTCATTCGCCGTGGATTTACAATGGCAATGTCTGGGAAAATTTTAATGATCCCCTGTCTGCCATGAATGCGGATATTGGAGAAGGCATCATTTATAAGTACGATGGCACCATCAACAATGACCTCATTCCGGGTTTTAGCACGGCCATCGTCGATGCCGACGGCGACAGCAGGGCTGAAGTTGATTACAGCACAGGCGGCTTTGAAGATTACAGTTCATTTCGGGTAAAACTAAGGGACACCATCGCATTTGAATTAAAGACAGTGTCACCCTATTTTGGTTCTACCTCCATCAACATTCAAAATAAGTTTGAGAGTATATTTTTTGGAGAGAATTCCGGCCAGAATATTCAGGATGGTTTGTTCAATAATGGCATTGGCTTTGCGGCACTTCGCGATTTGCAAATGGGTGAGCGCAATGTGGCTGTTGGATCCAATGCCCTGGCCTCCCTCCTCGAAGGATCAAATAACGTAGCCGTTGGTAAGAGCGCAATGGCCAGTGACTTGTACAGTGGTTTCAACGTCGGAATGGGTATGAATGCTCTGGCTGGCAGTGGTGGTGACTATAACGTAGCATTGGGTTATGCTTCTCTGGATGGTTCTAATTTCAATAACACCTGTCTTGGAGCTTTCACTAAATCCACCGGAGAAACCTGCACCGCCATAGGTGCCAGGGCAGAGGTTGGGGTAAATGCACCAGTCTTTCAATTTGACAAAATGATATTGGGTGCCATCGACGGCGTAAACGGTGCCACGGCAAATACCAAAGTCGGCATTGGCACCACCGCACCGGATGCCATGTTGCACCTCAAAACCAATGCCAATCAAGAGCCAGTCAGTGGTCTCATGGTGGAAGATTCTTTTAGTAACAGCACTGAAATAGAATTTGCCAATGGCAATCAAGTTAACTGGATTGTACGGGGTAAAACAAGCAGTGGACCACAGCTTTCTTTCCTGCATGGCTCACTGGGCAATAATCCATTAAACGTGATGCAGCTCAGTTCCACCGGCAACCTCACCATCGCCGGCAACCTGCAACAAAATTCCGACAGGCGATTAAAAAAAGACATCCGGGTGCTCAATGGGTCTTTGGAAAAAATCAGACGGATTCATGGATATACTTATTACTGGAAAGATAAAGGCCAGGACAATACACTGCAATATGGGGTGCTTGCCCAGGAGGTGGAAAAGGTATTTCCAAACCTGGTGTCAAAGCACGGCAAATACAAAACGGTCAATTACGCGGGACTTACCTCGGTAATGGTAAACGCGGTGAATGAACTGGAGGTAAAGTTGCAGGCGCAAAAGCGGGTATTGGATGAAAACGACCGGCTCATCCAAGAGCTGGAGGCCATGCTTGAAGAGCGGTGATTGTTTGGTTTGTAGCATCAAATCCGGATGATAATCCAGATTATAAAATCACAGTTACTTAAAGTCTTTTAACATGTTCAATTGTGCCTCGTTACAGGCAGTCATGATATTTATAATCGAATGACGGTCCGTCCCGGCTTGTTTTTTTTGAATAAAATTTTGTAGAGCCTTTGAGGCGTAGGCAACCTGTGCATGAGGATAACGAAGGACCAGGTCCTCGAGTTCAGGCGGTAAGGTATAAGATTCAGGTAATAGTGCTGGTAAACCGTACCTGACCATATCGCCCACATTGCCGGAAAGACAGGTCTCTCCTCCTATTTCCCGTACGACGCCATAGACCCATTCGTTTTGTAAAGGCAGGAAGAGCAGGTCGGCAGTTTTCATCGCATCATCGAAAGTTTGCTGGTCAACAAGTCCTTCAAAAATATTGACTTTAAACCGGGTGTTTTGCAAGGAGCGCAATGCCCTGATGATGGCCGCTTCTTTTTTTCCCTGTACTTTTCCCAGCAGTGTGAGGGTAAGGTCTGAGTTAAGATCCTTTTTTAGGAGGTCTTCAAAAACTTCCAATACAAAGTCATAGTCCCTGCTCCGCATATTCACAGTACCGGGAATGACAATATGAAATTGTCCCTCACTACTTCCCTGTGCCACTTCCTCATTCCACAAAAAGGGAAGGTAAGATATGGAAGGATGAAAACTCTTTTTTTGTAATGAAGCGCTAATTTGAACGGGTAGAATCAATTGGTCGTAAGCTAAGGCAGATTTTTTTCTTTTCTTAAAATATCCCTTGTAAACATACTTCGCCATCTTCGCCCAGGCCAGCGGGCCACCAGCCCAGTTGAGGTAACGCCATGGATCAAAGTAGTTGTTGGCATCGTGGATGACCAGCAGGCTTAGACTATTCCAGGATTTGTGAATTAGTTCTCCATTCAGGTTTTCATGTGTACAGCAAATGACAAGATCTGCACTATTGAAAATAGGGTGACATTGATTCAAAAACTCCTCCATCTTTGTAGAAGTGTTCCATAAAGAAGAAGTCACTCTTTCTTCTCCCGCATATAAGTGCAGTAAATAAGTACTTGATGTGTCAGGTATCATGAGATGCACCTCAAATCCAGCTGCGAGGCAAATGTCTGTATATGCACGGGCCACTTCAAAGTGTCTGGCCAATTCTAATATGACTATTTTTTTCACTTGTGGTAAAATTACGCTTTTTATATTCAAGATTTTTAATCCAAATGAAATGGATTAGGTCGAAATAAAATTAGAATACTCGCGGCAAGTATATGCACATGTTTCCCGCAGAAATCGCAGATAAATTGCCTCCTTCCACACCCTGACTTAATAAGAAAATATGCCTATCCATAAAAAATTTGTCATTATCGCTGAACCCGCTGATTTACCCTGAATATTTTGCATGTAAGCAACTTAAAGCGAAATGAAAAAACTTTTCTGCGATGATCAGCGTAATCTACCTGGCTACGTCGGTAGACAGGCCTGACTGGCTACGGCAGTAGCCAGTTCTGCGGGAGAAAAGAATTGGGGTATTTATTTCCCGCAGAAACCGCAGAATAATTACCTCCTTCCACACCCTGACTTAATAAGAAAATATGCCTATCCATAAAAAATTTGTCATTATCGCTGAACCCGCGGAATTTTAAAATTAGTGCATCAGCGGCTACTACCTGGTTGTGCCAGTCAGAATGGTTTGCGGGAGAAAAATTGGGGTATTGATTTCCCGCAGATGTCGCAGATGACCGCAGATCAAAGTATTACTCTTGGACGCCATAATTGGTGATTGAACTATACACTGAATGGAGCACCTAGAGGCAGGAATTAATTGAAAGAAAATAATTATCTGCGATGATCAGCGTAATCTACCTGGCTACGTCGGTAGACAGGCCTGACTGGCTACGGCAGTAGACAGTTCTGCGGGAGAAAAAAAATGGGGATATTATTTCCCGCAGAAACCGCAGATTTACGCAGAGTATCTGACAGTATTGCATGCCGCAGGCAGGCTCAAGCATCTCGAACATCAAAAGGCGAAGCGCAGCCAGCCTTAAATACATTTTGAACATTTTTAACATTTGCATGGCGCAGCCAGGCTTGAACATTTGAACATCCCCCTTGCTAATGCTGTTAGACAACCGAGATCAACAAAAAGTCCCGATTTTTTGCCATCTTTGTGAAAATAGCGGAAAAGGGGTGAACAGAGAACTCATCATGTTGGAAAAGATGGAAAAGGAGCTGAATCTCAAACAATTGCAGATTCGGAGCTTGCTTACCATCACCCAAGCCATCAACGATAACATTACGCAAGATGGTTTATTTAACATGTATAAGAATTTTCTTTCATGGGAGATGGGCATCGATAAAATGGTGCTGTTTATTCTTTCTGAGGATGGGTGGACCTGCACCTCGAACATCAATTTTGAGGATAAGGCTGCGGGTAACATTATACCGCTGATCACCCAACATAAGAGGATGTACACGGTAAAAGCGGAGGATCCTGCCTTATTGCGCAATTTTGACATTGTGATCCCTGTTTTTCATAAGGATCAACCCATTGCCTATTCACTGATCGGAGGCATCAAAGAAAAGGAAGATATTTTTAACAAGATCCAGTTTATCACCACCATCACCAACATCATCGCGGTGGCGATTGAGAACAAACGGCTGTTTAAGCGGCAACTCGAGCAGGAGAAATACCGCACGGAGCTGCTGTTGGCCCAGGATGTGCAGTCGATGCTCATTCCGGATACACTGCCATCCAATGACCGGTACGCCATATCCAAGATTTACAAACCGCACTACAATGTGGGCGGTGATTACATAGACTACATCAAGTACGACGAAGACCGGTTTGCGATTTGTATTGCCGATATTTCGGGAAAGGGGGTGGCGGCGGCGCTGCTGATGGCCAATTTCCAGGCCATGGTCCAAAGCCTCATTTTTCAGTATAAAGACCTGGAAACCTTTATTTTTGCCCTCAACCAGGCGGTGTACCGCATCACCAAAGCGGACAAATTCATCACTTTTTTTGTGGCGGAGATTAACCTTCGTACCCGTAAGTTACGTTATGTCAATGCAGGGCACTTTCCGCCTATCCTGTACTGGGCCAATGGTCTTTGCGAGCGGCTGACAACGGGCTGCTCGGTCATCGGGGCCTTTGACAAGCTGCCGGAAATCAAGGAAGGGGTGCTGGACATTGCGGAGCCGTGCCTGCTGTTGTCGTTTACCGACGGACTGGGGGAATTGTCAAATGGTATCGGCGATTATTTCGAAGAATCACATTTGATTCCGTTTATTGTGAAAAATTCCTCAATTTTGCCTGATGAATTCAACGCGCGGCTGTTGGAGGAAATCGAGGTTTTCCGGGCTGACCAGGAATACGTAGATGACATTGCCGTGCTGACTTGTAAAATATTTTAACCGTTGTACCCCGGCCGGGTGCGATGATGAGACGTTTAAACCATGAGACCAAAAAACAGAATTACGGCTGCCTTTCTTGCTTTTTTTACGGGAATAGTAGGAGGGCACAAGCTTTACCTGGGAGATACCGGGGGCTTTATCTTTTTTATGGTTTTATTCATCATCGGCATCAACATCTTTGGTTTTCCCATTTCCATGTTGCTTGGTTTTTTTGAAGGTTTACGTCTTTTCAATACCAGCGACCAGGACTTTGACCGCAAATTCAACCGCGGTTATGTCCAGCGCGGAGATACCCGCATAGAGCGAAGGCGTGAGGAACAAATGCGCCGCTATGATACAGAAGATAAAACCAGACCTTATTACCAGGCCCCCCCACAAAAGCAGGCACCCAGGGTGAGGGCCAATCCATTCAAAGCCAGTGGTCTCGCCAAGTATAAAGAATTTGACCTCGACGGCGCAATTGCCGATTTCCTGAAAGGACTTGAGGTCGATCCCAACGATGTGGCCCTCAATTTTAACATTGCCTGTGCTTATTCTCTGACTGAAAAAAAGGACGAGGCTTACAAACACCTTTCCAAAGCAGTTTCATTGGGTTTCAATGATTTTGAAAGGATACTTACCCACGACGACCTCGCCTTTGTGCGCATACAGCCGGAATTTGATGCCTTTAAGCGGTCCGGATACAAAGTATTCCAGGCGCCACCTAAGGCCACTTCTACCGTAGAAACAGTCCAGGCTGAAGCCGGGGAAAACGACATGCTGCTCGACCAACTCTCACGCCTGGCTGAACTCAGGGACAGGGGCCTGCTCTCCGAAGAGGAATTCCTCCTCGAAAAAAAGAAATTAACCAGAAATTAACCACTAATTGATAGCTAAAAATTTAATGTCCGGCTTGCTTGGTCCACTGAAAACTTCCGACACCGGGGAAGAAGCCATTAGCATCATGAATGTGTATCACGTGAAGCACCTGCCCATCGTGAACCACACTGAACTGCTGGGCCTCATCTCCGAAGACGACATCCTCAGTCATGACCTGGATGCCCCTATTGGTTCTTACCGCCTATCGCTTGTCAACCCATACTGCCATGAAAACGAACACTTGTTTGAAGTCATGCAGAAAATGGCCCTCAACAAACTCACGGTCATCCCCGTGGTCGACCAGGACAACACCTTTAAGGGACTGGTATCCATCGAGGATGTGGTCAATTTTTTTGGCGACAGCTTTGCCTTTAAGGAGCCGGGCTCCATCATCATCCTGGAGACGGACCGTCAAAATTATTCGCTCAGTGAAATCGCCAGAATCGCTGAATCTGAAGGCATTCTCATCTTCTCTTCCTTTGTCACGGCCAACCTGGACAGCACCATCCTCTATGTGACCCTCAAGCTCAACAGCTTTGATGTCACCAGGCTGCTGGCAGCTTTCCGACGATACGACTACACCGTTTCGGGTGCTTTTTCGGAAGACGAGTACATCGATACCCTCAAGGAACGCTACAACTCGCTGATGAATTTCCTCAGCATCTGACCCTAAGTTCACGGGCGATGAGATGGTTGGTTTCCATATTGTTTTTGCTGATCTGCACCGGCCTGAAAGCGCAGCACAAGGTATATCTGGCCGACATTGAGGTTTCAGGCCTGAAGCGCACGAAGTACCACGTATTGATGAATGAGCTCGAAATGCGCATCGGCGACAGCCTCGACATATCGGAACTTGCTTACGTACTGGAGCGCAATGAACAGCGACTGCTCAGCACCGGATTGTTCAACCTGGCCGATATCAACATCAAACACTGGGATGAAGTAAAGGGGAGCATCGGATTGTCTATCGAAGTAAAGGAAAACTGGTACATCTATCCGGCACCAATTTTTGAGTTGGCCGACCGATCCTTCAACGTTTGGTGGAAAGAAATGAATTGCGACCTCGATCGCGTGAATTACGGCGTGCGCATCGACCACCTCAATACCACGGGCAGGAAAGATAAACTCAAGCTTAAATTTCAGTTGGGCTACACGCGCAAATATGAAATCGATTACAGCTATCCCTACCTATTTGGCACCTGGGGTTTCGGGGCACTGGTTTCTTTTTCAGAAAATAAGGAGATAGGTTACCGTAGCCTCGGAAACAAGGTATTGTTCAAAAAATACGACGACGAGCGCGTGTTGTTGCGCAGGTTCAGGACCGGCGTTTCGGCGACCAAACGCAGCAATGCATTTGCCTATCACTTCTTTCGGTTGGAATACCACTACAACACCATCGCCGATGTGGTTACCGCAGAACTCAATCCCAACTATTACCCGGATGGGGACGATTACATCCGCTACCTCAAACTCGAATACATCCTCAAGTACAACCGCACCATTTTCCCCACTTATCCGGAAGGGGGTTATGCCTTTGCCTTTGAAGCCAGGAAAGATGGTTTTGGTTTTGGCAACTTCGAAAACATGAGTACGGCGGCGGAATTTGAATATTATTTCAAGCCTGCAAAAAGTCTGATCCTCGGGGCCAAGATAAAGGGCAAGGTAAACCTGCAGCGGTCAAAAGTTCCCTATTCCAATTACGGTGGCATTGGTTACGGCGCCGATGTGTTGCGGGGCTACGAGTTGTACGTGATGGATGGGGCAGACTTTGTTTGGTTAAAAACATCGGCCAGGATCAAGCTGCTGGACCGCAATTTCAACCTGGGCAAATACATGCCCGCCAAGGCGTTTAATGTTATGGCGGTATGCGCCTTTCTCAAATTCACCTGGGAAAGCGGATACGCCCACGATCCGTTTTATGCCACCGGCAATGCCTTCAACAACCGGTGGTTGTCTGGCTACGGACCGGGCATCGATGTGTGGTTGTACAACAACTTTTTATTGTCGGTCGAATACAATTTCAACCATGTGGGAGAGGGAGAGGTGTTTTATAAGTCGAAGTTGAATTTTTAGCAGTCAGTTTTTATTTTAGTAATCGTGGTTATGGTTTTTCAGCTTGCTTTTCTATGGCAGTTTTGTCCAATTTGGCCGCCAGGGATAAGAGCAGGTTTTTTTGAGCCTCAATCAACTGTTTGAGTTCTTCGATGGTTTTTTGCTGGGTATTTATTTTTTCATCCATTTCCTGCACTGCCTTCACCAGGGGTACCACAAACTGGGCATAGGCGAGGCTGTAGTTGTCGGTGTCGTTGGTGGGCGTATGAATGGCATCGAAAGAAGTAAAGCCCAGGTCTTTGACAATTTTTTCTACATCTTGTGCGATAAATCCTACCGAGCGATTTGCGGACAAGGTATTCAGTTCCCTTTCTTTTTCCGGGGACATTTTTTCTTTGATGTGATGGGCAAATTGTAGGCGGTTGAAATTGTAGGATACGGGTTTTAGTTTCAGGATAAAGTCAAGACCACTGACATCCTGCAATACATTTTCTTTAAACCTTCCGTCGGAAGGGAAGGTATAGGCTACCTGTCCTTCGACGGTTTCGACGGCGGTATTGCCCAGGCGCAATTTGTTGTTGGCATTGACGGTGGCTTCGTTGCCGATGGCGGTGGCATTGGATAGAGCGACGGAAGATACATTGGCATCTTTGCCGATGGCGGTGTTGCGAATGCCGGTGGTATTTACATTGAGGGCATTATGACCGACGGCTACGTTGTGCGAACCGGTGGAGATGTTTTGTCCTGCGCCCTGACCCACTGCGGTATTTTCATTACCGGAGGTATTTACAAACATGGCATTGGCGCCGACCGCTGTATTGTTGTTTCCGGTGTCATTGACATTGAGGGTTGAAGAGCCCAGGGCTGTATTGCTGGAGATGTTTCCAGGACCTCGACCTATGGTGAGGCCGTTGATTTTGGCATCACCGCCAAAGACATCGAGTTTTGAAGCAGGTGAATTGGTGCCGATGCCTACATTTCCGGGAAATGCAGTATTTATGTGGGTGCCCTTTTGTTGCCAAACAGGTGCTTGGGTTTCAATTTCACCTGAAAGTGGATTAATTCCTATTGGGGGATTACATGCTATTTGAAAAACCATCATGTTATCGCTGTCAGTATTCACCAAAAAAGCGAAGTTTCCATTAACGGCAATAGAGTTTGGACCGTCACCCTTATCAACCGTAGCCACCAGGGCAGGAGCAGCGGGATTGGAGATGTTAAAAACCATCATGTCATCGCTGCCACGATTCACCACAAAAGCGTAGTTTCCATTAACGGCAATGGAGTAAGGATCGTCACCCGTGGCAACTGTAGCTAACAGGGCAGGAGCAGCGGGATTGGAGATGTTAAAAACCATCATGTTATCGCTGTCAGTATTCACCAAAAAAGCGTAGTTTTCATTAACGGCAATGGAGTAAGGAAAATCACCAGTAGCAACCGTGGCCACCAGGGCAGGAGTAGCGGGATTGGAGATGTTAAAAACCATCATGTTATCGCTTTCAGCAGTCAGCACAAAAGCGAAGTTTCCATTAACGGCAATAGAGACTGGACCGTTACCAGTTACTACCGTGTCCACCAGGGCAGGAGCAGCAGGGTTGGAGATGTTAAAAACCCTCATGTCATTAGAGAAAAAATTCAGCACAAAAGCGAAGTTTCCATTAATGGCAATGGAGACTGGGAAATCACCAGAAGCAACCGTAGCCACGAGGGTAGGAGTAGCGGGATTGGAGATGTTAAAAACCATCATGTTGTAGCTGCTAAAATTCAGCACATAAGCGAAGTCTCCATTTACGGCAATGGAGTAAGGACCGTCACCCGTAGCAAATGTAGCCACCAGAGTAGGAGCAGCGGGATTGGAGATGTTAAAAACCATCATGTTGGCGCTGTCAAAATTCAACACATAAGCGAAGTCTCCATTTAAGGCAATGGAGTAAGGACCTTCACCAGTAGTAGCCGTAGCCACCACACCTAAACACGAAAAATCCGGTTCCGGAAGCTGATTGATCAGGTCCACACCAGTGAGCTTGTCCCAGCTTGCCATACCCAGTGAATCCGATTTCAACACCTTACCCTGCCCCTGCGTTCCATCTGTAATTTTCACATTGCCTACTACATCGAGTTTGGCGGCGGGGGTGGTGGTGCCGATGCCTATATTGCCTGATTGGCAGAATGATTGATTGGAATGGATCAGTAAAATGAGTGCGGTAAAGAAGGTTATCCTTGAGAGTAGGTGGGTAATCATCATGTGTGTGTTTTGATCGTTTAAAAATTTGTGTGTATAGATTTTAAATTAGTTTTTGACATTGCTGCCAATGCCCAGATAGGCTTTTATTTTTTCCAGGTCTTTGGTAAAGGCCTGGTTTTCGTTTTTCAATTTTTCAATTGCCAATTTTTGTGTTTCTATTTCAGATTTTTGTGTTTCCATATGAGGCTGGTGCTTCTGTAGCGGCTTCTCCAATGGCACCTGGCAGGATGGTACCAATGTCAATTATGGCCGCACCCAGGGTTGTATTGAGGTCATTTCCGAATCCGGTTCACCCCGTCCCTCAATCTGAGATGTTGCCTTTACAGGCGCAAAATACATGGTAAAAACAAGGATGGCTTTGAGGTAAAAAACATATAAACTATTCGATAAATTGGTATTGCGAAGCAGCGAGCATGATCTCATACAATAATATTTAAGAGATACTTAAAGGTATAATAGAGGCATCGATGCCCGACTATTTTCTGTAATATATGTTTGTGTAGTGCCAGATTCTTTAAGTTATGCGGAAAAAAATAGATTTTAAACACGCAAAGGTTCAAAAGGAAAGCAAACAGTCGGGTTTCCTTTTTTTCTTATAAAGATGATTAATGATTGATTTTAGGAGATAAGCCTTTTGCTCTTCCGTGTACAAAATGTATAAAAGTTGAGCCATTTTACAGCTTAAAGAGGTAATAAAGTCGTTTTCAATTGGCTTTCGATGGTTTAATGTTAAGTCTAATGCCTTCATAATCAACATATTGAACAAGTATTATAGATGTGTGCATTGTTTTGTTCCACATTAATCTATTACAATAGTACAAAATATTGATTATAGTGTAAATAGCGGTATTAAAAAATTATTTTATACCTTAAAGTAAAGGTTTTATAAAACTTTTACTTTTTTTGGCTTATACATGTAACTTTTTTGTTGCAGCCGGAGGATCATATAAATCAAAGCGTATCGTGCTACTTCCATTTGCGCTTATAAGCATCAGTCATTGCCTCGCAGTAAGCGCGTCTGCCTTTGTTAAATTGATCGGCAGATCAATTTTTTTTGGCTTTACCGAAACCACTCAGTTATCCTAAGGCGCTAGCCGTATTGCACTAAGGCGAAGCCGCATTGCACTAAGGCGAAGCCGCATTGCGCTAAGGCGAAGCCGTATTGCACTAAGGCGAAGCCGCATTGCGCTAAGGCGAAGCCGCATTGCGCTAAGGCGAAGCCGTATTGCACTACTGCGAAGCCGTATTGCACTACTGCGAAGCCGCATTGCACTACTGCGGACACCCCAACGTAAACGACCAGGCTGTATTGCTCTCAGTAGGGTCACAAAGTGGGTCAACGACGATGGTGAAAATACTGCTGTATCCATTTAACGTAAGTACCTGACTTCCCGAAGTTCCTACGCAGCCACTATCAAATACTTTAGCACCTCCATGATAAATGTGAATTCTATCTTTAATGGTCTGTGTATCGAAGGTAAATGTCAAAGAACCGGTAGTACGCTTTACATCTATGTTGTACTGTTCCGGTTCATTGGCACCACTTTTGTACTGTATGTTGCAATCACCCGGTTTTACCTGATTGGGATTTACCTGTGGGTTGTCGCGGTTGCCATTGCCCAATGGCACACACTCTGTCCTTGCTGCATTCCATTCAAAACCCTGTTGACAGTAGCATAGGTATTGACTGGTCACCGGATCCCACAGCGCCACAGAATTTTTGTAAAAGGACGGACAGTCAGGCAGCTGGGATGCAATACATTCTGTCCTTGCTGCATTCCACACATAACCCTGCGGGCAATTGCACAAATATTGATTGGAAGCCTGGTCCCAAACAGCCACTGAATTGCGATAGTACAGGTTGCAATCCGGAATCAGAGATTCACACGCTGTCCTGGTTGCATTCCATTGATAACCTTGTTTACAATTGCAGAGGTATTGGTTGGTGGCGGCATCCCAGTAGGCTTCGGAATTTGGGTAATAGGCATTGCAGTCGGGTTTTGCCAGGATGCATGCGGTGCGGCCTGAATTCCATTCGAAACCCTGTTTACAATTGCAGAGGTATTGATTGGTGGCGGCATCCCAGTAGGCTTCGGAATTTGGGTAATAGGCATTGCAATCAGGTTTTGCCTGGATGCATGCGGTGCGGCCTGAATTCCATTCGAAACCCTGTTTACAATTGCAGAGGTATTGATTGGTGGCGGCATCCCAGATGGCTTCAGAATTTGGGTAATAGGCATTGCAGTCGGGTTTTGCCTGGATGCATGCGGTGCGGCCTGAATTCCATTCGAAACCCTGTTTACAGTTGCAGAGGTATTGATTGGTGGCGGCATCCCAGATGGCTTCAGAATTTGGGTAATAGGCATTGCAGTCGGGTTTTGCCTGGATGCATGCGGTGCGGCCTGAATTCCATTCGAAACCTTGTTTGCAATAACACATGTATTGATTGGTGGCCGGGTCTATTTTTGCTTCAGAATTTGGATAAATGGCGTTGCAATCAGGCTTGCTTTGTATGCAGGCAGTTCTGTCTGTGTTCCATTCGTATCCTTGTTTACAATCGCAATAATATTTACTGGTGGCACCATTCCATTTTGCTTCGCTGTTTGGGTACAGGTTGCTGCAGTCCGGTTTGATTTCCACGCAGGCAGTTCTGTCTGCATTCCATTCGTAACCTGAAATACATACACAGCGGTATTCTCCCGTAGCAGGATCGATCCGTGCTTCGCTGTTTGGATATAGGTTTCCGCAGTCTGGTTTGGATGCGATGCATGCCGTCCTGGCGCTGTTCCACTCAAAGCCATTTTTGCATTCACAATCATAACCACCGGATGTAAACACTTCAATGGCGTTGGCAATGAGGTTACAATCTTTATAAGGCACACACTGTGTCTTTGTTGGATCCCATTTGAAACCCGAAATGCACACACATTCAAACTTGCCGTTGATTTCTTTCATCTCGGCGTTGGCCATCGTACATGGCTTTTCATTGCCCTGGCAATTGTAGTTTTTCATATAGGCTACGATTGCCTTGAATCGCAACAACAGGCTCTGTTCGTGGATGAGTTTGTTGAGGCTGTGTTTCAATTGCAGTTTGTAACACCAGTATTGGCAAACCTCTTTGAGCATGGTATAGGTCACGGTTCGTAGTAGGTTCATGTTTTGCTGGTTGTGCCAAACCTCAGGAAGTGGCGGCAGGGAAACATTGTTCATGCGGTGCTGGGCATACTCATAGATGGCTATGCGAAAAGTATTGTGTCCGTCATTCCAGGTCACGCGGTCTCCGGGTTTGATCTCCCTGATTTTCGCGTACTCCTTCAAATAGTGGTCTGGGTCAAAGATTAGGGGGTCGCGATCTGCGTAATTGGCAAGGGTCTTGATGTTGAGGATGAGGATCTCGTTGTTTAGGTACTGAGCAAAATCTCCTAATGATTTGATAGAGGTAAACACCAAAGCAGGGGTGCCACTGCCGGCCAGGGTATTGGCGCCTTCGGTAAGTCCCCACTCGACAATTTTTTTCATCGTCTCCTTGGGTTCTCCATTGATGGCTTCTTCTAATATTTCGATGGCCTTGTCGATCTTTTCCAGATTCTGCATGACGATGTTGATGTTGCCCCTCCGTGCGATGTCATTGGCGATGCCGGTGGAACTACCCAGGATCTCTGCCGTGGACCACGCATTCCACAATTCTACGGTTCCACTTTGTATCCAACTCTTAAGTTGGGCACAGCCATATTTTTTAATCAGCGCAGCGATGTCACGGTTGGTCTGATCAGGATTTTGTACAAGGTCAAGGGATACCCTGCCATACTCTTTAAGACAGTCACATAACGTGTTGATGCCGTCATCCGGAATGTCGATGATGGTAAAGCGCTGGACACAGGATTTTTTATAACCACAGTCGTCTTCCAAAGTATAGGTAATGGCATACACAGCACCAGCCAGTCCATCAATGCCGCTGATGAGGCTGGGTGCACTTGTGTTTACATCATAACCAGATGTACATCCTTGGGATACCAATAATTTTCCTGCTTTTATATCTGCTTTTGACCGTACAACAGTATCCTTCGGACATAGGATTTCCGGCCCTTTGCCTATGAGGGTAAAATTTTGAGTACATTCCACTTTTCTGCCACAGGAATCAATAAGTGTATAAGTAATACCATAAATGGCACCGGGACAATTATCCTTGCCGTTAAGTAGTAATGGGGCTGAGGTGGTCACACTTGATTTGAAACAACTTTCCATGACCGTTGCCTGCTCAGCTTCCACGTCGTCTTTGCAATCCACCACCCTGTCTGGAGGACATTGTATGGCAGGCGGACCACTCACAATGGTAATAATTTGATCGCAACTGGCCGACCGGTCACATGCATCGGTTACGGTGTAGGTTACTTTGTATTCGGCCCCGGGGCAATTGTGCGCTCCTTTTATTAATACGGGGACAGCCTGCGCCACCGTATAGGTGAGATCGCAATAGGTGGTAACCTTGGGCTGGTCTCTCAACAGTTGGGGAGCACAGATGGATGTCTTGTTGGGGGGACAGGTAATTTCGGGTTCAGGGATGCGCAGGATGTATTGTTTGGTACACACTTCGGTTCTGCCACAATCATCCTTTAAGGTGAATTTGACTTCGTATTTCGCCCCATCGCAGCGGTCTTTGCCTGAAACCAGTGTTGGGCCGCTTACTTTAATTTCATATTTTACATCACAGGAGACCACAGCTTGTGGCAGATCGGTGGGAATCTGCGCATAACAGTCGATTTCTTCCACTGATGAATTGCACACCATTTCCGGATCCGGATTTTTAATGACGAAATTTTGAACGCAGGTTTTTACCCGGCCGCAATCGTCGCTTACTTCGTAGGTTATCTGATATTTGGCTCCCGGACAGTCCGCATTGCCACTTACCAAAACAGGCGCAGTGTTGGTTGTGTTATAGAGATGTTTGCAAACGGAAGTGATGTTTGGTTTTTCTGCCACGATGTCTTTGGCGCATAGGACGATGCGGTCCGGCGGACACTTGATGAGCAGGTCGGGTTGAAGGATGGTGAACAACTGGGTGCACGATGCCGTCCTTCCACATTCATCTTTTATGGTGTACGTCACTTCGTAAATGGCGCCGGTGCAGTCTTTTGTACCGTGGATCAACAACGGATCTGAGATGATGATGTCGTAGCCAAGTTCACAGGCGACTTTAAATGATGTGGGAGGACCAGTGGTAATGTCTTCTTCGCATAAAACCTCTTTGTTTGGCGGACAGGTGATTTCCGGGTCTTTGTTTTTGATCGTAAATTTCTGGACACAGCTTGCGGTGCGGTCGCAGGAATCCTTTACTTCGTATTCGATCTCATATACAGCACCCGGACAGTCTGCCTTGCCTTTCACCAGAATCGGTCCAGTGGTCGTAAGTATGGCCTTTTTATAGCAACTGTAAGTGTATTTTGGTGTTCCTTTTTTGATGTCAGTGCTGCACTCCACGGTGACATCCGGTGGGCATTGGATGGTAGGTCCATCGTTTTGGATGTTGATGGTTTGTTTGCATTTGGTTTCGCGGCCACAACTATCCTGGACCATGTAGGTCATTTCATACAGGGCATCCGGACAATTTTTCTTACCGGATATAAGTTTTGGAGTGCCTGGAATTACTGACCAATGCAGATCACAGGATGTTTCTACTTTGAGTTTGTACTGGGCCAGATTTTCTATACAGGTAACTACGGTGTCCCGGGGGCATTTAACCGTCGGTTCTCCATTTTTGATGACAAAATACTGGGTACATGAGTCAGACTTCAGGCATTGATCCTTGGCAACATATTTAATGGCATACACCGTGCCCGGACAATTGTCGATGCCTTTCACCAGTTTGGGACCGAGGGTGTCGGTTTTTCCACCAATCTCGCAGTGGCGCCAGCCAACTGAGACTTTGGGTTTGATCTCATCCTTACATTTTATAAAAGTGGTATCGGGGCATTTGATATAGGGTTTGAGGCTGACAAACATAGGCTGCGTTTTAGGATTTACGCGATCGTCGATGGACATACATTTTAAGAATTGCCAGAAATCGGTAATGGCTTTGGTGGAAGAGATATTGCCCTGTGTGCCTATCCACAGCTGAGCAAACTGATTCTTAAGCCGGGAAGACTTCATCAGCTCATTGATCTTTGCGATCGAGCTCTCGATGCACGAAGGACAGGTAGCAAAGGCTGCACTTTTGATTTGTCCAATTTCTTTGGCGATGTGAAAAAGCGTATAGGTATCCGGATTGTCTTTGTGGTAAAGCACTGAAGGCGGAAACGAGCCATGCTTTCCTTCTGCAAACCGGCCATCACCTTTAAACTCATCAGCCGTTATGCCTGACTGATAGAGTGGAACATTGAAAACTTCCTTCCAAATTTCATTGAAGGTAGATACATCCTGTGCGGGCAATTGTGCTTTTTTTTCAGACATCTTTTGGCCATAGAAATATGCGGCTCTGATCAGTCGGCAATAATTTACGGTGGTATCTTCGGGGGCGAATTGGACATTCTTTTTTAATGGATTACCACCCAGAATCTGGTCTGGTTTGGTAAAAAATCCCCCCATTACAAGCACAAGAACAGTGAAAATCGATACTCGTTTCATGGCTGTTTTCTTGTATGAGTTCAAAATTAACAATATTCCTTTTATTTTCATATATGTAGCATATAATATTAGATAAACTTATTTTATTCAAAATATAATACCGAAAAAATGCTAGTGAATTTATAGGATTTTGTAATTTATTTTTAATAAATAAACCCCTGCGTGTTGAGTGAATGTGTTTAAATATATTTCCCAATTTTCTTTGGATAAAGCTTGTTTTAAGATGGTATTTCAAAATATTTGATTGATTTATATCGACCATTCCCTTTCCCAACGTGCCTGCTGGCATGTATTTTGTGCAAATAAATGAAGAGAAAGGGCAGCATCATCAATACACATTGGGAAAGCAGTAAAACAATTTCATGAGTTTGATTGATAAAATGCAATTTTACTTGCCATTCGTTTTCCAAACGCAATAAGTTTATTGTGTATATTCGTTTGACAAAATTGAGTAATTGGAAATTAACCAGGAGAATACCGCCACAAAAGGCAGGTTTTATGCAGAACAGGAAGGCGAAACTCTGGCCGAAATGACCTACTCCTGGGCAGGGGAAGGCAAATTTATCATTGATCATACAGAAGTAAGTGAAAAACTAAAAGGCATGGGAGCCGGTAAAAAACTCGTCATGGCTGCGGTGGACTTTGCCCGAAAAAACAGCAGCTTCATCATTCCCATTTGCCAAGAGCGTTTTCGACAAAGACGACAGTATTGGAGATGTCTTGTACAAACATTCATAAAAAAACAGCATGGAAGTAAATAAAAAATATACCAATGGAGAGGTGACCATCATATGGAAACCAGGTTTGTGCATCCATTCCACCAATTGCTGGAAAGGGCATGAGGGACTGAAGGAAGTTTTCGATCCCTCCTCGCGCCCCTGGATAAAACCGGAAGGCGCCTCCACCGAACGCATCATCGAACAGGTTAAAAAATGCCCCAGTGGCGCATTGAGTTACATCATGAACAACACCAGCATACCCGAAGAAAATGCCAAAACCGAAAACACAGCGGAAGTAATGGCCAACGGCCCACTGATCGTTCATGGTGACCTCACCGTAAAAGATGCCAACGGTAAAGTGGAACAAAAATCCGGACGCACCGCCTTTTGTCGCTGCGGTGCTTCTGCCAATAAACCTTTCTGTGATGGCTCACACAGGGCAATCGGTTTTACAGGATAACTACATTTCTGATTTTTGATTTAGGATTTATGAATTAGGAATTGTCCGTGCCTGAAACAGTACAAGAAGAATGCCATATGGAAACACATACTAGTGCAGCCAGATAGATTTCATCAATAGAGCACATTAGTAAGTTCAGCGTATTCAGCGTCATGGTCTCCCATTATGGAACGGTCATACATTGTTTAAAAGATAATTTTTAGGTGGTGTGACATTCTGCGTTTTCAGCGGGAAACTCCCTCAGTAAGTCGCAGCCAGGCACTTACTCACCGATGAAATTAGCCAAATAGCTGTGCTCGCGCAGTTCCCGCAGACCTCGCAGAAATATTCCCCATAAATCAGATATATAGCTGCGATTCATTATTTCCATCTTTTCCAGTCAATCCACTTCGCAGAAATCGCAGAATTTCTATCCTAAAATTTCAGCATATTCTGCGTCATGGGTCACCCTTTATGATAGAGTCATACATTGTATAAAAGAAATTTTTTAAGTGGTGTGATATTCTGCGTTTTCAGCGGGAAACTCCCTCAGTAAGCCGCAGCCGGGCAATTACTCACCGGGGAAATTAGCCAAATAGCTGTGCTCGCGCAGTTCCCGCAGACCTCGCAGAAATATTCCCCATAAATCAGATATATAGCTGCGATTCATTATTTCCATCTTTTCCAGTCAATCCACTTCGCAGAAATCGCAGAATTTCTATCCTAAAATTTCAGCATATTCTGCGTCATGGGTCACCCTTTATGATAGAGTCATACATTGTATAAAAGAAATTTTTTAAGTGGTGTGATATTCTGCGTTTTCAGCGGGAAACTCCCTCAGTAAGTCGCAGCCGGGCAATTACTCACCGGGGAAATTAGCCAAACAGCTGTGCTCGCGCAGTTCCGCAGACCTCGCAGAAATATTCCCCATAAATCAGATATATAGCTGCGATTCATTATTTCCATCTTTTCCAGTCAATCCACTTCGCAGAAATCGCGAAATTTCTATCCTAAAATTTCAGCATATTCTGCGTCATGGGTCACCCTTTATGATAGAGTCATACATTGTATAAAAGAAATTTTTTAAGTGGTGTGATATTCTGCGTTTTCAGCGGAAACTCCCTCAGTAAGTCGCAGCCGGGCAATTACTCACCGGGGAAATTAGCCAAACAGCTGTGGTTCCCATAGTTCCCGCAGACCTCGCAGAACTATTCCCCATCAATCAGACATAGAGCTAGGCTTCAAAGTTTCCATCTTTTCCAGTCAATCCACTTCGCAGAAATCGCAGAATTTCTATCCTAAAATAATTTGTGTCATGGTCACCCTTTAAGGAATCGTCAAGCTATTTTATGAGGGTACAAGATTCCCCCACCCCTGGACCGCGATCCCTCATCCCTAGCCCCTCATCCCTAGCCCCTCATCCCTAGCCCCTCATCCCTAGCCCCTCATCCCTAGCCCCTCATCCCTAGCCCCTCATCCCTAGTCCCTCATCCCTAGTTACTCATCCCTAGTTACTCATCCCTAGTTACTCATCCCTAGTTACTCATCCCTAGTTACTCATCCCTAGTTACTCATCCCTAGTTACTCATCCCTAGTTACTCATCCCTAGTTACTATAAACCAATGATTTACAGATTGTTACCAAATTAAATATGAAATCTACCAAAAAACCATGGCTATTGTCTATTTTTGCAACTTATAGCAATACAAGATGGCAGAAGTAAGATACGACGAAGAGAACATCCGTACCCTCGAATGGAAAGAACATATCAGAATGCGACCCGGTATGTATATTGGCAAACTCGGTGACGGTTCATCGCATGAGGATGGCATATACATCCTTTTAAAGGAAGTCATCGACAATTCCATCGACGAATATGTCATGGGTCATGGCAAACAGATTGATATATCCATCATCGATGGCACGGTGCGCATCCGCGACTTTGGCAGGGGTATTCCATTGGGCAAGGTGGTAGATTGTGTTTCCAAGATCAATACAGGAGGTAAATACGATTCCAAGGCATTTAAGAAATCGGTGGGACTCAATGGAGTGGGTACAAAGGCGGTGAATGCGCTTTCGTCTTATTTCAAAGTAGAGGCTTATCGCGAGAGTCAGGCAAAGATGGCGTCTTTCGAACGCGGCGAACTGATCAAGGACAGCAAGATCGTGAAGACCGATGAGCCCAACGGCACTTGTATAGAGTTTACGCCCGATGAAAGTATTTTTAAACACTATAAGTACAGGACGGAATACATCGAGAATCAAATCTGGAACTACGCTTACCTGAATGCCGGACTCAAGATCAATTTTAATGGCAAAACCTATGTATCCAAAAATGGATTATTAGACCTTCTCGAACGGAAGACGGATGCTACCACCCTGCGTTACCCCATCATCCATTTGCTTGGAGAAGACATCGAAGTGGTGATGACCCACGGGCAACAGTATGGTGAAGAATATTATTCATTTGTCAATGGACAAAATACCACCTCTGGCGGTACACACCTGCAAGCGTACCGCGAAGCCATTGTGAAGACCCTGAGGGAATTTTATAATAAAAATTTTGATACAAGAGACGTTCAGGCATCCATCATTGGTGCGATCTCCCTGAAAGTGGAAGAACCTGTATTTGAATCCCAGACAAAGACCAAACTGGGTTCTCAAAACATGAGCCCTGAAGGCGTGAGCATCCGGAGTTTTGTCACCGACTTCATCAAAAAGAACCTCGACAATTATCTGCATAAAAACCAGGAAATTTCTGACGCCATACTGCGCAGAATTCAGCAAAGTGAAAGAGAGCGCAAGGAAATTTCCGAGATCAAGAAACTGGCCAACCAAAGGGCCAAAAAAGCGGCCGTACACAATAAAAAATTAAGGGATTGTCGCGCCCACTTCAATGAAACAGGTAAAAAATTTAATGAGGAAACCAGGTTGGAATCCACCATCTTTATCACAGAGGGTGACTCAGCAAGTGGGTCTCTTACCAAAGCCCGAAATGTGGAAACCCAGGCCGTGTTCAGTCTGAGGGGCAAGCCATTGAATTGTTACGGTATGACCAAAAAAGTAGTGTATCAAAACGAAGAACTTAATCTGCTGCAGCACGCCCTCGACATCGAACACGGCATCGAAAACCTTCGCTACAACCGGGTAGTAATCTCCACCGATGCCGACGTGGATGGTATGCATATCCGACTGCTCCTGCTCACCTTTTTCCTGCAATTTTTCCCTGATCTCGTCAAGCAGGGACACCTGTACATCTTTGATACGCCTTTGTTCAGGGTGCGGGACAAGCAACGAACGTTTTATTGTTACAGCGAGCGCGAAAAACAGGATGCCATCAAACAGTTAAAAGGAAAAGCAGAGATTACCCGGTTTAAAGGGCTCGGAGAAATCAGCCCCCACGAATTTGAAGACTTCATCGGCAAGGACATCAGGTTGGATCCCGTCATTCTTCAGGACAAGACCAACATTGAAGATATCCTCTCCTACTACATGGGCAAAAATACACCCGAGAGACAGGAGTTCATCATCGAAAACCTCAAATTCGAGCTCGATGAGGTGGAAGAGGAATTGGTGGAGATGGAGTGATGAGCGGGGAAATCTACCTGGCTAACGCCAGTTAGACAGGTAGGGAAATCGCGGAAATCGCGGGAATCGGGAAATCGCGGGAATCGAATAAATCGGGAAATCGAATAAATCGCGGGAATCGAATAAATCGCGGGAATCGAATAAATCGGGAAACTGTGAAAATCGAATAAATCGGGAAATCGAATAAATCGCGGGAATCGAATAAATCGGGAAATCGAATAAATCGGGAAACTGTGAAAATCGAGGTGGGGTGATCTGGAGTTTTGATGTTCAAAATATTCAAAATATTCAAAATATTCGAAATGAAAATACGGGCTGACTTCGTCTAGCCATTTATCTAAATTATTCAGGCGTGCCCCTTTTTGGCTATGCTAGAAAGCTCACTAGAACAAAGCTTTTCTAACTTCCTTCTTTAAGAAGACGATGATCGCAATAAGTCGGTATAAAAAATAGTCTGCGAAAATCAGCGTCATCTGCCTGGCTACGCAAGTAAGACAGGCCTGCGAAAAAGGCGATCATCGAAGTGTTCCGGCATTCATATATCAGTTAAATATCATACAGGAGAACAATGTTTCTGCGGGAACTGAACAGGGGATTTTATTTCCCGCTGAAATCGCAGAATAAATTCCAATGCCCAACAGATTTTTAAGTAAATCAATCACTCACATTCCAATAATTTTAGGGCAAACGCTGAAACCGCAGACTTTAAATTAAACCTATCAGCGGCTTCTACCTGGCTACGCTGGTAGACAGGCAGGCGAAAGAGACGATCATCGAAGTGTTCCGGCATTCATTTATCAGTAACTAATCAAATAGGAGGACAATGTTTCTGCGGGAACTGAAAAGGGGATTTTATTTCCCGCTGAAATCGCAGAAAAAATCACACCGCCTAAGTCACTTCAAAATCAAATAATAATTCACATCCAATTAGAATTGATCCATTCGCTGAAACCGCAGAGTTTAAATTAAACTCCTCAACGGCTTCTACCTGGCTACGCCATTAGACAGGTCTACCTGGCTACGCTGGTAGACAGGCCTGCGAAATCTGCGGGACAAAATAACCTAATTATTTTGATGGCTTCACTCGTGCAGCCAGGCAGATTCCTCGAATTACCGATTTCTAATAGTATAAATTAAATATTTATTCATAGCGTAAATAATTGATATAGTGTGCTTTTTATCGAAGCATTGGTTGGCTTGTTTTGCGATAAAGTGCAATCAATGTCGACGATACTCTTTTGTTGTTTTAATCTTAAGGGCCTTAAAACCTATAACTTTTGTTATAGAAAATAAATTAATTCAAAATCTTATCTTAGCATGAAATAAAACCTCATGAAATTCGCAATTCACTTCTATTTTGTGCTATTTATTTCCAGTCAGACTTTTGGTCAATCAGGTATGCTTGATCCAACTTTTGACACCGACGGAATAAGGGTTTTTCCTAGCATGAGGATTGCCTATGACGTAAAGGAACACCCTGCCGATGGAGGTATATATTCAGTGGGATACTATTTTGATCCGGATGAGTTATCCAATGATATGATTATTTTAAAATCCTTACCAAATGGGGCAACAGATCTGACTTTTGGAGGACAGGGTTTTGATTTTGCAGGTAGAAGTGACATCTTGCAATCACTGGACTTTGACGCAGACGGTAAAATTGTTTTAATGGGTTTCTCAGAGGGGGGAGGCAACAGTAACATCAAGGTGATCAGGATGATACCTGCAACTGCCATGGTTGATCCCTCATTTGGAGTAAATGGAATAGTTACATTTTCAGTATTTAACAGGAATGAAGGCCGGGCAATTGTGGTCCAACCAGATGGTAAAATATTGGTAGTTGGTTTGGCAAACAATGGAGGAAGTGATCTTGCTTTGATTATCAGATTAGATACCAATGGCAACCTGGATAACAGTTTCAATGGTATTGGATATAGGACTTTGGATATTGGGAGTCTCGATGATCAGGCAATCTCTGTAGATGTACAGCTAGATGGAAAAATAGTCCTGGTAGGGAGGGCGAATACTGGAACAGAATATGACCTTACTGCCATAAGATTGAACGATAATGGAAGCTTTGACAATACCTTCAGTGGTGATGGCATATTTACTTTTGGAATTAATGCGACTGGTTTTGACCAGGGAAGTAAAGTTAAAGTGTTGTCAAGTGGTAAAATTCTAGTAGGAGGTATGTCCTATACATCAACAAACCGGGACTTTTTATTACTTCGGTTAAATGACAATGGGACTTTGGATTTAACTTTTAATGGAGTTGGATATGTGACCACGCCAGTTGGTTCAGGAACCGATGAATGCAAGACGATGGTTGTTCAACCAAATGGAAAAGTAATTCTGGCGGGTACTGCCAATATTGGGACCGATAGATTCGCATTGGTTAAATACAATGACGACGGCACGCTGGATACATCATTTGGTACTGGTGGCAAAGTTACCCACACTGTAACAGGAATAGCGGATCAAATAGTATCTATTAGTCTCCAAGGCGATGGTAAAATTATTGCAGCAGGTTTCGCCATGAGTGGCGGAAACCCACAGTATGTTTTATCCAGATATCTAAATTCTGCGGGCTCATCAATCCGGTACGTCAGACAAGGTGCTACTGGAGATGGTCTCACATGGGCTACTCCTTCAGGTGATTTGCAGGCCATGATCAATGCACCTGATGTAACAGAAGTTTGGGTCGCACAGGGTACTTATTTCCCAACTTCAGGCAGCGACAGAACCATTTCATTTCAAATGAAAAATGGAGTAGCTATTTATGGAGGATTTCCACCTTCAGGCGATCCTGTGTTTGCAGACAGAAATTTGACATTATATCCGACAATCTTAAGTGGAGATATAGGAACTTTAAATGTCAATACTGACAATTCCTACAGGGTCATTGTCAATTCCGGGCTTGGCACTTCAGCAGTTTTGGATGGCTTTACCATCAGGGATGGAAATGCCAATGGGGCCAGTCCATATAACAATGGAGGAGGCATGCATAATACTTCAAGCAGTCCAATGGTTACGAATTGTATATTTACTCAGAACCTAGCGAACAGCGGAGGAGCTATGTATAATATCACTTCATCTGCCCCCAACATAAATAGTTGTACATTTACCAGTAATACTTCAGTCGTTGATGGCGGAGCTCTTCACCACACCTCATCCACCTTAAGTTTGACGAATTGTACTTTTACGACAAATGCTGCTGTGAGGGGTGGGGCAGTTTATTTATCTTCGTCCAATGCTACCATGACCAATTGTACATTCACCCAAAATAATGCAACCGATGATGCGGGAGCCTGGTATTTTAATCTTCCTATGGGCAGCTCTGGAATCAATAATTGTAACTTTAGCCAAAATTCAGCAACCAATGGAGGCGGAGCCATTTATGTAAACTCGGCCAATACCAACGCTGCAACTGTTCATTTTACTGGATGTAAAATCAATAATAATACCGGGGGTGCAGGTGGAGCGATTGTGAATAACATTTCCAACACACAATTTACCAATTGCGAAATTGCCGGTAATTCAGCATTGACTACGCAGGGAGGAGGTATCTACAATAACAATACTTCAAGTTCCACATTGACAAATTGTACTTTATCCCTGAATACGTCCGTAGGTGCTGGTGATGGGATATACAATAATATCAATTGCGATCCGGTCATTAAAAACTGTATCCTTTGGAATAATGGAGATGGAATTTTTAATAATGATGTCGCTTCGGTGCCTGTAATTTCTTATTCCATTATTCAAGGCAATAACAGTGGTGGCTCCATCATAAATGCCAACCCTTTATTTGTCAATGGAAGTTTGCCCAATTTTGACCTGCACCTAAATATTGGGTCACCAGCCATCAATCAATCCGATCCGGCATCGGTATCACCTGTCACTGACCTGGATGGCGTTATGAGGGTGGGAGTTTTTGACATAGGGGCGTATGAGGCAATTTATACTTTTCCAAGTATCACGCTGTGTCCTTCCAATCAAAGTATTGACACAGATCCGGGGGAATGCAGCAGCGTCCTTAATTATGTGGTTCAGGCCGATGGCAACCCAAGTCCAACCTTTACTTACGCATTTACGGGAGATCTGACTGGCAGTGGCACAGGTACTGGAACAGGTACGGCCTTTCCACCAGGTATCACAGAGGTTACTGTTACCGCTACCAGTGGCGTTGGATCGGACAATTGCATTTTTACTGTGACCGTCACAGACAATGAAGATCCAGACACGCCATCATTAAGCACCTTGACCGGTGAATGTGAAGTAGTGGTGCCTGTTCCGGCCGCCTTTGACAACTGTGCGGGTAACATTACAGGAACAACAACAGACCCTTTGATTTATGACGTGCAGGGCACCTTTACAGTGACCTGGACCTTTGACGATGGAAATGGCAATGTGGTTAACGTTGATCAGGATGTCATTGTCGATGACATTACCTTGCCTGTGCTGGACTGTCCCGCAACGATGGATGTGGCACTGAACACAGATTGTGAACTGGTCATTCCTGGTGAATATTATATTCCTGATCCCAATATTTCCAATGCACCCATGGGTTGGAGCAAAGCTTTCCCCGCGAATCTACCGGCTTATGGTTCAATGGGAGGACTTGAACCTACCGGACTGGTGGGCTGGCAGAATGGTGCAGAGGCATTTCCCATGGCTGGTGATTTTGTCATCGAATACAAGGTCACCATATACAGTGCCGGTGGCATAGGCAATGGAGATTGTATGTTTGGGTACACCAAAGTAAACCCGGATCCTGCCAACCTTTTGGTCCATGGTTATAGCAATGACGATCAGGCTGTTTATGTTTATTTTGATCAGGGTTATATGATATCATCGCTTTTTGGCCTTACCTGGGACAATCCGGTGAGTTTTAATGCCGTGGTTGGAAATACAGTAACCATCCGAATGCAAAGAACAGGACCTGTCATTTCTTATTTAATAACAGGGGTAGGACCGGATAAAATGGGCATCATTGAGAATAATAATCCGGATTTGATTTACCCAATTGCAGTTTTTTATAATGTGGGCTGTAAACTTAATTATGCGAAGATAATTTCAGGTTCTTCAGTTAGGCCTATTGGTCAGGACAATTGCAGTTATGTACTTACAACCGACCCACCCATTGGCACTACTTTTAATTCTGCGCACAACCAGGTACAAACGGTCGAAATTACCATAACCGACGAAGGTGGAAACAATGAAACTTGTAACATCGACCTCATAGCCAAAGACCTCAGCAAACCGGTATTGACCAATCCGGGAAATCAAACAATTAACGCACCATTGGGCACGTGTCAGGCTCCTCTGTTTTTGTCAAACCCTATGATGGATAATTGCAGTGGTGGGTCATGGACTTACCAAATGACCGGCGCTACCACGCATTCGGCTTCCGTGGCAAACGGTACCTCACTAAGTTATAATTCATTGCTTTGGGGTGTTACGCACATAGTACTGGGGGCTACGGATGCTGCAGGAAATGTAGCTACTGAGGTGTCTTTTGATGTGACGGTGAACTCCATTACTACAGAGGTTTGTGATTTGGTGGACAACAATTGTAATGGCCTTATTGATGAAGGAGTTTTGTTGACTTTTTATCCAGATGCCGATGGTGATGGCTTTGGCAGTACAATCGGCTCCATTCAGGGGTGTACAGTTCCAATGGGATATGTCAGCAATGCAGCCGACTGTGATGATGGCAATTTTTTCATCAGCGCAGGCCAGGCAGAAATATGTGATGGTTTGGATAACAATTGCAATGGTTGGGTGGATGAAAATCTACCTTGTTCCAACAACAAAATAGAAAGTTTTGATGAGCCTGGTTTAGACACCATCATTGTTCCTTCCGGAGTTACGGGCATCAGCGCTCAGGTCTGGGGAGGTGGAGCCGGAGGCGGCAGCAATGGATCAGGAGGTGGCGGAGGAGGTGCTTTTCGACAAGGCATGATTCCGGTGGTTTTAAATCAGGACATAGAATTTACCATAGGCGATGGTGGCAGTGGCGGAAATTCCGGGAATGCCTCCGGAAATGACGGAGAATCTTCTTCTATCGGAAGTATTGTAGCGGGTGGTGGTCATGCATCAAATGGCCTCTCAGGCGGTGCCGGTGGGTCCGGATCTGGTGGCGGCGGCGGCGGAGCTGGTGGCGGCGGAGGGTCTGGTGAAGGTGGCGGCGGAGGTTCAGGTTCCGGTGGCGGTGGTGGCGGTGGCGGAGGTGGTGCCTCTGGAGCTGGAGGTGGAGGTGGCGGTGGCGGCGGTTCTGGTGCCGGAAGTGGGGGCATTGGTGGCGCAGGCGGCGGCGGAGCCCCGGGAGGTGATGCAGGAGGAAATGGTGGTAATGGAGCGCCAGGAACAGGCATGCCAGGTGCACCAGGCGTACAGCCAGGTGGCGGTGGTGGCGGTGGCGGCAATGGTGCCGATGGCGGGTCCGGTGCCAATGGATCCATCATCATTCAATTTCAATGTCCTGCCTATAATTTAAACAGCATTAGCGTGACCAACCCTTCCTGTTCGAATGGAATCATTACCATCAATTCAGATATAGCGGATTTGCCGGCAGGTCAATATACGGTGCGTTATAATGTTTCCGGAGACGCAGCACACAACAATCAATCCTCAGCCATGATGGTAAATACTCCGGGCACTGGAGACTTTATGTTGTTGACCTTAATGAATGGAAATTATCAAATTACCGTGACCCATATCGAATCCGGGGTGGGCATCGTATGTTCCAGCGAGATATTGTCAAACAATACACTGGCCATCAGTATTGCAGATGTTGAAATATGCAACAATGGCATGGATGACAATTGCGATGGCAACATCGATGAGGTTGGTACGCTTTATAGAACCATACAGCCTGGAGACTATTACACCGATGCAACCTGGGAAAATGGCTGTCCACCGCCGGCAATCATTCCTCCGGGAACCATGGTAAAGGTTTTGCATCCGGTCATCAATATGGGCACCATTACAAACAATGGGGACATCGTGATTCAGGGAGGTACCTTTCTTAATAGAGGTCTGTACAAAGGCAGAGGCGAATTTGCAGGGTCGATGATAAATGAAGGGACAATCAGTCCGGGGAATTAATCCTGTTTATTGTTTGCTACTGGTGTTCAGGCCTGTCTAACTGGCATTAGCGAGGTAGATGATCTGGTGTTCGGGTCATTAATGTTCTAAATGTTCGAGATGTTCAAAATGTTGGAGATGTGGGGAATGCTAGAAAGCTCACTAGAACAAAGCTTTTCTAACTTCCTTCTTTAAGAAGACGATGATCGCAATAAGTCGGTATAAAAAATAGTCTGCGAAAATCAGCGTCATCTGCCTGGCTACGCAAGTAAGACAGGCCTGCGAAAAAGGCGATCATCGAAGTGTTCCGGCATTCATATATCAGTTAAATATCATACAGGAGAACAATGTTTCTGCGGGAACTGAAAAGGGATTTTATTTCCCGCTGAAATCGCAGAATAAATTCCAATGCCCAACAGATTTTTAAGTAAATCAATCACTCACATTCCAATAATTTTAGGGCAAACGCTGAAACCGCAGACTTTAAATTAAACCTATCAGCGGCTTCTACCTGGCTATGCTGGTAGACAGGCCTGCCTGGGTACGCTGGTAGACAGGCAGGCGAAAGAGACGATCATCGAAGTGTTCCGGCATTCATTTATCAGTAACTAATCAAATAGGAGGACAATGTTTCTGCGGGAACTGAAAAGGGGATTTTATTTCCCGCTGAAATCGCAGAATAAATTCCAATACCCAACAAATTTTCAAGTAAACCAATCACTCACATTCCAATAATTATAAGCCAAACGCTGAAACCGCAGACTTTAAATTAAACCTATCAGCGGCTTCTACCTGGCTACGCTGGTAGACAGGCCTGCCTGGGTACGCTAGTAGACAGGTCTGCGAAAAAGGCGATCATCGAAGTGTTCCGGCATTCATTTATCAGTAACTAATCAAATAGGAGGACAATGTTTCTGCGGGAACTGAAAAGGGGATTTTATTTCCCGCTGAAATCGCAGAATAAATTCCAATGCCCAACAGATTTTTAAGTAAATCAATCACTCACATTCCAATAATTTTAGGGCAAACGCTGAAACCGCAGACTTTAAATTAAACCTATCAGCGGCTTCTACCTGGCTACGCTGGTAGACAGGCCTGCCTGGGTACGCTAGTAGACATGTCTGTGGAAGAGACGATCATCGAAGTGTTCCGGCATTCATTTATCAGTAACCAATCAAATAGGAGGACAATGTTTCAGCGGGAACTGAAAAGAAGTTTTTTTTCCCGCTGAAATCGCAGAATAAATTCCAATGCCCAACTAAATTCCAGATGAATAAATCATTCACACCCAGATAATATTGAACCATTCGCAGAATCCGCAGACGTTTCGATACAGATATATTTAGTTTCCACGGCTTCTGTGGAAACCAAAACACAGGACTACCTATTTTCAATAGTGAAAAGTTATCCCCAAGGTTTAGGGTTTAGGGTAAAACTTTGTCAAGCTATTTTATGAGGGTACATAATTCCTAAATCCTAAATCCTAATTCCTAAATCACCAAACGCTTCCAACCCCCAGTTTCCAAAACTCCGCATTCAGTGCAGGAATTTCTTTTTCTGAAAATTCCAGACCCCGTTTTTTAAGTTCAAACCATTTGCGGTCCAGTTCATTTTTGAGGTCTATCGAGGGCTGATTGACGCGGGCGATGTCACTCTCAGTCATGTTGATGAGGAAGAAGTAATTGGCCGTAAATTTATTGGGAAAATTCTCAACGTCGTCGTAAGCTTTGCTTTTACGCTGTACCATCTCTTCATCCCACACCTTTAGTTTGTCGCTCAGGGTCTTTGCCCGGCTGAGGATATCCTTGTATTTAGTTTCCCCTGCAAGAGAGCTGCGAAGTTCATCCAGCTTTTGTCTCTTTTTATGCAAGGTATTGACCATAAGGTGCATGCTGTTGAGTTCGGTTTCCATCTTCATCATGGTCTCATGATAATTGGTATAAGTGGCTGCATCGGTAGGGTAGAGTGGATTGGCCAGAATTTCTGAGGTGGTTGTTGCATTTTCCTTTCCATAGGTAAGTTTAAGATTGTATTTACCCGGTGTCGCCTTATGGCCTGAAAAACTGTTTTCAAAATAGGCGTCCGGTATGCCCGCCATGCTGGAATACCGCATATTCCAAACAAAACGATTGAGTCCTTTTTTGCATGACAGTGTAGGTTCTTCGCCAGGCCCTCCATCCCATTTGCGGAAGAGGCTGTCTTTTTTGGAGGAAAAGGTCCGCACATGATTGCCTGCTTCGTCGGTGATGGTCAATTCAAGGACTTTGCCCTCCTGAACTTCCGGAATTTGATAATACAACACAACCCCATTGGCGGGGTTAATACCGTGCAGTGCGGACGAGCCTTTAAAACTTTCGTCGTTGCCGTTGAGTTCGCTGCCGCCATTGGCGAGATACGCTGACTCAGGGGCGTATAATTTAAAGCCTTCGTCTGCATTGGGACGCTGTCTGATTAGTCGCAGGTCATCGAGGATCCAGAATGACCTGCCCGAGGTTGCCGCAATAAGGTCACCTTTATGGATTCGTAAGTCTGTGATCGGGCATATGGGCAGGTTTAATTGAAAGGGCTGCCATGACTTGCCACCATTCCAGGATACATAGATGCCAAGTTCTGTGCCTGCGAACAACAGGTCTTTTTTCTCCTGATCTTCCCTTACCACCCTCGTAAAAGCGTTTTGTGCTAAACCATTATTTATGGGGGTCCATGACTTGCCGAAATCTGTTGTCTTGTATAAGCCCGGAGTATGGTCATTGAATTTATACCGTGTTGTGGCGATGTACGCCGTGCCTTTGTCGTGCGGAGAAACTTCGATGGCATTGATGAGGCATTCCTTAAGGCCTGCAGGTGTCACATTTTTCCATGTCTTACCTCCGTCGCGTGTGAGTTGCACCAGGCCGTCGTCACTGCCTGTCCATATCACCCCTTTCTCATGGGGTGATTCCATGATGTAGGCCAGGGTGCCATAATTTTCTGCACCTACGGCTTCATTGGTGTAGGGTCCTCCTCCCTTGCCTTGTTTTTCTTTTTCATTTCGGGTAAGATCGGGCGAGACTTCTGACCAGGTCTGACCCATGTCTGTGGTCTTGAGCAGGTATTGTGAACCATGATAGTAGGTATTGGGCTCGTGTTTTGACCAGATGATGGGCGCGTTCCAGTTGAAGCGATATTTCATGTCTTTGGCGTCCATGCCCAGGTACTGAATCGGTGCTGCCATGATGTTGGTACCGGCTTTGGCCCGGGTATCCAGCACTTCGATGGTACCCTGGTAACTGCCTCCTAGCACATGGGTAGGTTTATCGGGATCAAAGGCAAGGAAGGCACTTTCACCACCTGCAGAGTATGTCCAGCTTTCCGGAGTAATGCTCCTGCTACCAAGCTCACGATGGGCAATCTTGATGGAAGAGTTGTCCTGCTGACCTCCGTAAATGTTATAGGGGAATTCATTGTCCACATTGATGCGGTAAATTTGGGCGGTAGGCATATTGTCCTGCGAACTCCATGATTTGCAATAGTTGAAGGTAATCGCGACACCACCGTCATCGGCGATGGCCATGTTTTTGGCATTGTGCGGATTGATCCAAAGGTCGTGGTAGTCTCCGTGGGTTCCTGATAATACTTCCCATGACTTGCCGCCGTCTTCTGAACGCAGCGCCGGGGCGCTCAACACGTACAGGGTGTTTTCTCTTTGCGGATCCGGGAATACCTCAATGTAATACCAGGCGCGTTGTACCAGCCGATGGTCATTGGTGACCAGGCTCCATGATTTTCCGGCATCGGAAGAAACAAACAGTCCGCCGGCTTCCTTGTCTGAATCACTTTCGATAAGCGCATATACTTTTTCTGAGTTGGCTCTGCTTACGGCAATGGACATTTTTCCCATTTCTTTGGGCAGGCCATTTTGTAATTTTTCCCAGGTGTCGCCCCCGTCAACGGACTTATAGAGACCACTGCCCGGACCACCACTGATCACCTTCCAGGGCAGCCTTCCGTGTTCCCACATGGCGGCATAAAGGATGCGCGGATTGTTCATATCCATGGACAATTCCACGCAGCCGGTTTTATCATCCACATACAAGACGTTTTTCCAGCTTTGTCCGCCATCGGTAGATTTATAAATACCGCGTTCCGCAGATTTGCTGTACAAAGCGCCCTGTGCGGCCACAAAAACCGTATTGGGATCGGTTGGGTGTATCCTTATTCTCGAAATATGCTGGCTTTGGTCCAGCCCTATTTTTTTCCAGGTCTTGCCGGCATCTGTGGATTTATAGACACCATCTCCGTGATGGGTCATTACGCCCCTCACAGCGTGTTCTCCCATTCCCACATACACTACATTGGCATCACTTTCGGCTACCGCCACCGCACCAACAGATCCTGTTTGGAAATATCCGTCGGAGATATTGGACCAGTGAATGCCCATGTCCTCTGTTTTCCAAAGTCCACCGCCGGTCGTACCCATGTAATAGGTAGCCGGGTCCCCGATCACTCCGGATGCAGTGACGGAACGACCACCGCGAAAAGGGCCGATGTTGCGCCATTTTACTGCCTTAAAAATGGAATCCGGTTGATTGGCATTATTGATGTTGGGACTCTGTGAAAATGCTGAAAACGTTGTCAGCAGTATTAGGGCTGAAAGGATTGATCTTGGAAACATACAATGACGAAATTTAAGTTGAACAACAAAGATAATCAAATGCCCGGTATGGTATGATTAAATGCTGGTTACACCTTTATTTCATCATGGTAATAAAGTTGGAATTTCCTTGCAGGAACCGTTTTTCATCTGCCAGGTAAGGATTTCATAATCTACCCTTAGTTGCAGACGGTTGGGCTCATGGTGCCAAAATTCAAAAAATTCCCTACGAAGTTTCCTCCCCCTCTATAATTTCCTGCATTGGTGAAATTCCCGTTATTGATGATTGTCCCATTATTGCACAATGTGCCGGTATTAGTATAACTAATCCCATTTGTTATGATCAGGGTTACATTTTCCGGTATCACCAGATTTTCTGATCCTATATTCGACATGACATGAATGGTTCCGATGCTATTGCCCGCGGCTGTAATCGCTTCAGCTATGGTAAGGTAGCACATGTTGTTTAATACGACAGTACCGGGCAAACTTTGCACCACTACACTGGCTTCATCAGGGGGTGTACAGCTACCGGTCACATAGGCGTAATAAGTTCCGGGACCCACAGGGTCTGAAGTAAGGCCACTACCAACCTGTGTTCCTGTGCCTCCTGACTGTGTCCACCAGGTAACTGCTGCATTGGTTCCCAAAACGCCATTGGCAGTCAGCGTGGTGGTCGATACGCTGCAAATGGGACTGCTTCCGGCAGTTGCCGAAGTGATGGCAGGGGGCACACAATTATCTGTAATTAAAAGTACATCATCAATGGCGACCGACGGATCTGTACCCGAACCATTGCCATTATTTCTCCAGTTGAAACCAATTCTTACGTTGGGATTGTTATTGAAGGCTGCGGGTAAGGCCAGGGTGTAAGTTGTCCACTGTCCCTGGCTGTATCCATTGCAGCCACCACAGCAAACCGAAGTGAGGCAATATTGATATCCAACCGGCCAGGTAGCACCGTTGTCTGTACTCAGCCGAAGTTGTGCCCGGTCATCGGAACATGCGGCACTTCCAAAGGCAATGAAGTCAAATTGAAGGGTCACATTACTATAGCCAGCTGTACTAATGGTAGGAGAAACTACAGTTTTAAAAGTCGCATTGGTAACGCCAGTTTCATTAAAACCAGCTCCCATATCACCTCCTGAAGCCGCACCATGGCCAATATGTAAAGACTCATCGTCGATGCAGCTTGAACCACAGCCTGGAGGTGTAACGCCTTCTTCAGCGCAGGAAATATACCAAAAGTTTGGCGATCCACCTGTTGTACCTCCATCATTGTTCAGAATTGTCCATCCATTCCAGGTTTCAGCCAGACAGCCAGATGGACAGTCATTATTAAAGTTGTCCGACCATATGGTAGTACCAGGTGGCAATACCAGAGTAGAAGCAACATTGTCTTTATTTTGTCTACTTTCTATCCAATTAGATACGGGTGACTTGAGTAAAAAAAACGAAACAACTACCAGTGATGCCTGAAGTAGAATTTTTGAAACTAATTTGGAATTCATGATAATTTGCCTTTATTACACAAACTTAGATAAAAAAGCCACAATAAATCGCGAAAAAGGTCAATTAATTTGATCGTAACGATTTAACCATCCACCGATTCCGGAATTGTGTGTATAATCATTTTCATCATATTAAACATATGTGTTATATAATTGGCTGATTTTGTTTATCACATGGTCCGGCTGGCAGAAAATTGAAGCTTGCATACGGGCAGAAGTTCCATGGCCGATAGATTTTATATGAGAAAATTCTCGCAAAAGGGATGGAAGGATGTACCTCGCTATTTAAATAAGCTATCAATCATGCAACTTTTGAACATTGAAAATGAATTATGACATTACGGCTTGCAATGGTATTCATAAGCTTAAATTTTCGTTCAATACCTGTAATAATACACAGGGATAGACAAAGTAAACAGCCCCACCATGCTGATCGCAGGAAATCCCACCATTATGCCGCCCAAAGCGGTAAAGCCTAGCAGTGCAGAAGCAATAGAAATTATTCCACTTATTAAGACAGCCAGATGCCGATTGGTTCTTGCTGGAAAGGGGCTGTGGTAAAGTAAATATAACAGAGCCCATATCAACATGGCTGAAAAAAATACCCGGTAAGAAATGGCTAGACTTAAAATGAAGATGGTAACAGTGAGATATGTTTTAACCCTCTCCGTCGTCTCTTTGTTTAATTGTCCGCCAAAGTTGGATTCAAACATGGTGGCATAAATTAAATACGAAAGGCCCAGACCAAACATCAGGGGAAAATGAAACAGGGTGGTTGGATTTAGATTCCATAGCTCAGGGTAAATGGAATTTGCCAGTAGGATACCATATCCAAAGGATAATAAGGGTAGGATGATTGGCCCCAACTTAAACCGTTTCATTATCAATTTAAAGGTATGAGGTGCATGCCGAAACAAGGCAAAAGCCAATAGCATGAAGTCGATGAGTAGTAACAGCAAAATCGTGGACTGGTCATCGGCCTGATATTGAAGTTGAAGTGCATTGAAGAGTAAGCCCAAAAAAAATGGGACGACTCCGGATAGAAATAAAACGGTATAAATGGAAAATGCGCCGAATGCTGCGGCTGTAATGTGGTGTCGTTTTATACGGATGTAATTGAAACAGGCAAGGACAAGCAGGAAGATTTCTATCCTGATGCCAGGGGTTGCTCCGCGTTGTAAGCTGGCTCCACCCATGGTGAAATAGGACAAAAGAAATTCAGACCAATTGTTGATGGTCAAATAATTCATTTTTACTCCCTGACCCTTAAAAAGCAATAAATCGATTATGGGTGCAGTCAGTGATATGGAAAAAAAAGTGATGACCAGTCTGGCAATGCGAAGGATGGGAACTTTTGAAAATAAGTGCAATTGAATTAAAAAGGCAAGGACGATAAACAAAAACCACAAACCAATGTGCAGGATATCTGCAAGGGTAAATAATTTTTGACCCGAAAAAAATTCGAGGGTCAGGCGGATAAATAGCAGGGCAACAAATAACTGCAAATAACTGGTAAATGGCGCCTGACGGTTTTCAACCGCCGTACTTACTTTTTCAAATATGGATTGTAACTTAGTTAGCATGGTCAATCTTTCAGCTTTTATTGTTTGCTCAGTTCTTCCTTGTATTTTTCCAGGCAGATTATGGACAAACTTGTAGCAAATACATACTCTTCTTTTATATAACTTTCAGTAGGTATGGGGAAAAATCCACCATCCCATGAGCCGTCATTTCTCTGGCTGTTCAGCAGATAAGACGCACCGTCTTCGATTGACTTATGGCATTGTATAGCCACTGCTTCATTTAAGGAACCAGCAGATTGAAGGGCGGCAATCATTAAAGCGGTTTGTAATGCTTTTGAAGGCATCCGGGGATATGTATTGTCTTTAAAATTCCAGGAGCCATCCGCTTCCTGGTTATTCAGGATATATTGAATGGCTTTAAGTTTTACCGCTTCCATAGCCTCACTTGCTGTATGTTGAAGACTTTGTAATATTGGCCATAAGGCATAGCCGGGTACATTGTAATACTCCCAGGTCTGCCCCCAATGTCCCCCTTCATTTTGTTTCATGGCCAACCAGGGCAAACTTTTTTCTTCCATCTTCTTTTTTTTATCCGATTCAGGTATTGCATTTAAGGCAAAGGCAGTGACAGAGGGGAAGTCCAGAGACTGCCTTACATCCGGATTACCCACAAGCCAGGAACCATCGGGTCTTTGCAACTCACCGATATGCTCTATTGTGGTGTAGAGTTTGCGGTCTGTTTTAGTCTCCTGCAATAATTGCAGGTAAAGTGATGAAGTCTCAATGCAGTAACCTTCCCTGCATTTTACATTGTGGCATAGAAGACCTTTGGGGTTTTCATTTGATGATAAAAAGATAAGAGCTTTTCTAAAGGTTGAATCACTGCTATCGCTGCCAATGATATAGAGTGCGCGGGCAGCAAGTACCGTTTCCCACATATCAAAAAGTGGATTGACGGTATCACAAATGGCCCCGTTTTCAAGTTGTATGTTTTTTAGAAATGTAATACCCTGATCAAGGGAAGTCTGAATAGACTGAGGATTGGGCTTAATTTTTACTTTGCTGCGCTCTGCATGTGCACAGCTCAGGATAAAAAATGCTATTGTGCTAAGTACAACTACATATATAAACCGGATCAGAGGATAGACTTTCACTTCAAAAATTCATTTACTACCAAAATAAGATTTAAACCAAAAAGCGATATTAAAAAAGTAAAAAATACAGGCTTTTCCCGGTAGGGTTGTGCGTATAAAAAGTGAATATGCAATAGATACATTAGAAAAATCAATGGGTAAATCCAGTATATGCCTAGCAGAATGCCCGGAATGACATAGGAAATGAAGGTCATGGCTGCAATAAACAATTTTGCTTTTTTTTCACCCCAAAGTACGGGTAGGGTGATGACATTCGTTTGTTTGTCTCCTTCAATGTCCTTTAAATCAACAAAGTTAGCCGAAAGGGATAAGGGCAAAAGAATGAAAAGTATCCACACGCTGGGGAATGAAAATGCATCTCCACCGGCCAGGACATAGCCGGTGAGGCAAACAAAAAATGAATTAAGGCCAATGATCAGTTTTGCCAGAAAGGGTATCTTCTTCAGCCGGAAAGGTTCGCAGGAATAGACATAGTATCCTGCAGATATGGCAATGACGCCCAGCATCATTTCTGTTTGTGTCAATAAGGTAATCAAAATGGCATAGGCCTGACAAAATAAGCCAATGAGCCAATATTTTTTTTCATCTACACTGCCCCGGACCAAAGGCCGATCTGTATTGCTAATCCTGTCCGTTTCCAGATCGGCAAAATTGTTGGATACAATGGCGAATACTGCGGCATAAGTCAGTGCGATCATAAATATATGCGACTTTAGTGCGATATGCCACAATCCATCTGTGTACTGCCATTTTCCCTGAAGGTAGAGGCATATACCCAATGCAGTAAGGGCCACATAGTACAGGATCCTGGGTACCCTAAGGTCGCGTAGAATTTCCAACATAATTTGCCTATGGGTTAGTAGCATTAAACCAGGTAGGAAAAGACTTAAAACAATCAGGTACACTTCTATATACATTCTACAGACCAAAGTAGTAAATATTTCAATATTTCGGGCTAATAAATGATTTTGTTTGAGGTACGATAGTTACAATTTCTGATATTTCGTTAATACCTAAGTATTAATATTCTAGGTTCAAGTCATAAATGTAACTTTTAAGAGAAGCATATAAATTGATCATTTTAAGGCTCAATGTCAAATATGCCTTTTACCAGACTTTTCCCCTGCCGCAAATCACCAAATGGATGAATAGGGTATTAAAATCTCATTGAACAGGTAGTACAAACAATTATTTTTGGCTAGGAAGTCCTTTTACTACGACTAAAGTCCTATAAGCCAATAACTAAGAAGCGTCTATATTTGCTTTTGATGGATTGTCAATTGACAATTATAATTTTCTTACCCAAACTTTAATTTTTTCCTTATGAAAACAAGAAATTTTACACTTATACTTATCTGTTTTTTACTGGCTCATGGCCTGTCTGCTCAGTTTTGGCTGAAACAGAACATAGAATATCCGCTTCCCAGTTTAGGCTATGAAATCAGGATTGTGGACGATGCCAATGCATGGTCATGGGGCAGGGGAGGAGTATTCCTTTGGGGAAGTTGGGAGCAAAGTTATTTGGATTACAGTTTTGGAAGGACTACGGATGGTGGTGAAAATTGGACATCAGGTGTCTTTCCTTTTAATGGTACTGAAGGAGATCTCACCAGTATGGCTGCCACCAGTGCCACAAAAGCATGGGTCTCTTTCGTCGAATTCAGTACGTATGTAAGCACAATTTACGTTACAAACAATGGAGGTGCTTCCTGGGAGAAAGCTAACATTCAGATTGGTGCAAATTGGGTGGATAATATTCATTTTTTTGACCAAAACAATGGGGTGATCATTGCCGATCCGGCCAGCAATGAATTTAACATTTGGACTACTGCAAATGGAGGGGACACCTGGCAGAAGGTAAGCAATGCAAATATACCCAATGCAGAAGACAATTTAGAATATGGAGTTCAGAGTGTTTTTACAACCCAGGGCGACAAGATCTGGTTTAATACCTACTACCACAGGGTATTTTATTCTGAGGATAAGGGAAAAACCTGGAGTGTTTGGGATGCGCCACAGGGAGCAAGCGGCCTTGGTTTACAAATGACATCCGATGAAGAAAACAATGTTTACATGGCTGTGTTCAATACTAATACCAGTTCATATAAGCTTTTCCGAAGAAACAAAACCCAGGCTGATTGGACGAACCTCACGCCACCAGACAATGATAAATATATTTATTTTACATCGGTACCGGGCACAGGTAAACTCATCCAGCTAAACACGAGCGACACCAAAACAAGGATAAGCAGCGATCGCGGTGATTCCTGGTTTGTGGTGGACAGTATGGTTGCAGGTGAAAAATATTTTTTATTTTTTAAAGATGCAGTCACGGGTTATGCCTTTTCAAGGTACACATCATTTGAAGGTACAATAGACATTCTTAAGTACAGCGGTTCTCCTTTGTCTGGTCTGCTTTCTCAAGAAATTTTAGATGTTGAACTTACTACCTACCCCAATCCGATCACTACAACTGTGAATGTGGGCTTGAAAAGTGATACATACCATGATTATTGGATTATAATAAACGACCTTGATGGAAACCTTGTATATAAGAAGGAATACGCGCATATCAATAGTATCGATGAGCGCGTAAGCACTGAAAATTTGCCGCGTGGCGTGTACACCATTACCGTGTGCAATAGCAAGGGTGCAAAGAGTAAGAAAATTGTAAAAATCTAAACTAAAGTAGCTGATATTTTGTCGCAAGGACTCATTTTATTTTTGGAGTCCTTGCGATTTATTTGTTTAGGATTGGATTAGTTTTTAAATACTTTCTTGAGAAAAGGGTATTTTGTAAGAAATATTCAGCGTAAGATCTTTTTCATAATAAAACTATGGTGCACCCATGATTAATCTGGTGATTGTAGAGGATGATACATTCTTGTTAAATACCTTGAGTTTGATACTTCAAAGTGAAAAGGACATTGAAATCATTGGCCTATTTTGTAATACGGAAGCTGCTCTAAAAGAAATACCCATACTTAACCCGGATATCGTCTTAATGGATTTAGACTTTGGGACCCATTATATGACTGGAATTGAGTGTATAGCACGGCTAAAATCTATTGTTCCGGATATTAATTTTTTGATTTTGACCATTTATGGAGATCATGAAAAAGTGTTTGAAGCATTGGCAGTAGGCGCCCTGGGCTATATTTTAAAATCATCGACCAAAGAAAAAATTATTGAATCCATTCATGAATTAATGGAAGGTGGATCCCCAATGACTCCAAGCATAGCGCGTAAAATTGCCATGTCGTTTAGTAATAATAAACAAGATACTCATCACTATGATGAAGTTTTAACTGCAAGAGAAATAGAAGTAATTAACTTAATCAGCAAAGGTAAGCTTGAAAAGGAAGTAGCAGACGAACTCAGGATAAGTTATAAAACGGTAAAGTCTCACATTACCAACATCTATTCAAAACTGCAAGTACATACCAGGGTCGATGCGCTTAACAAATACTTTGGCAGATAATGTCAAATATTTAAGGATATGATGGTGCCGGTTTCGCCTGAATTAATGGTGACAGAGCCGCCTAAATCATCCATTCTTGAGAAAATATTTTTCAGGCCAGTACCTCCGTATTTACTGACCGATGATATGTCAAACCCCTTTCCATTATCTTTGATTTCAATATGGATTGCTTCATTTTGGCTGACAAAATTAACATCAATGTTGGTGGCTTGTGAATATTTAATGGCATTATTTATCGCTTCCTTTACACACAAATAAATGTTTTTATGTGCAGTTGGGGTGAGTTTCAGGTTTTCAGTAAAATTTTCATCATTTATATGAATATTCAAAGAATGAATACCGTTTAATTCCTCGAGATATTGTTTTATAAAACCAATCATAGTCCCGGTAGTGGGTTCGCTGATTTCATTGGACCAAATGATCTCCCTGACCTTTTGATTGAGTTCATTGCTTGACTTCACAATTTTGTCTAAATCGGAAGATATCAAAGGAAATTCTTTGAGTTTCTCATTCTTTAAGTAAACGGAGTACAGGTGAATAGCAGACAATCCGGAGCCTACTTCGTCGTGCATATCCCTGGCAATGCGTTTGCGTTCTTTTTCAATGGCCAGGGATTTTTCTAATTCCACTTTTTGGTATGCGAGCAGACGAAGTGTTCTTTGATGAAAAAGATACCAAATAATCACGGATGCCAAAATTATAACCATAATTTTAAACCACCAGGTTTGATACCATGAGGATAAAATTACAAAAGTAAAGGTATCGCCGACGTTGTCCCAAATTCCGTCTGCATTACATGATTTTACATAAAACGTATAGGTGCCGGGCAGCAGACCTGAATAATTCGTGAAATTGAGGTTGTTACCGGGGTTAATCCAACTTTTATCGACCCCATCCAGTTTCCACATAAACCGGTTGGCTCTGCTTAAGGTATAGGATAAACAGGCAAAAGAAAGAGAAATGTTATTTTGATTATGGCTTAAATGGTTATTTATTTTAAGCAGCATATGCGAGGAATCAGCTTTACCTACACCGAAATAGGTAAGCCTGGTAGTGGGTATTGATAATTTTAAATTAACCGGGTCATTTTTAAAAAGATAAATTTTATTGGATGTAAAATCGGAAAATTGATCCAGTTTACTTTCCCAGAGTATGATTTCTCCATTTTTCTTTACAAAGATACTGTTGAAATCATATTTACCTTTTGGATAAGCAAACATTGCTTTACCTTGTGGTGACCACTGGATAATTTCCTTTTCCGTGACTGACCATAATTCATTTTTTTTGCCGATGGCCATAGCACTTACATATTTTGAAGTGCCGGGTATGGTTGATAAATGATGAAACTTACCATGATCCAGTAAATCTATGCCGGTGTTGGTAGAAATCCATATTTTACCTTCATTTATTTCTGTAAGGTCAGTGATGAGATTATTTTGAATACTCAGACTATCACCTACTTTGTGCTGCCATGTTTTAAATTTAATTTTTCGTTTGTCCGTCATTTGACTTAAGCCGCCGCCTGCAGTGCCCAACCACAGGGTTCCATCCTTTGCCTTTTTGATGTTTTGGATTACCTGATGAGGATAGGCGGTGGGATCATTTTGATTAGGTAATATCGCTTTTATGATTTTGGTTTGCGGATTATATAGGTATAAAAACCTAAGGTTACTTCCAAACCAAATTACGGGCGCATTGTCAATGGTGTCCAGCAGGATGGTATGGGCTGGGTTTTCGTAATAATATTTGACAGACTTATTGTCGCCACGTACGGGTAACTTCCGAATTACATTTTGAGCCAGGTCAAATTGGAAAACACCTTGTGATGTGCCTATTAAGTAATTATTTTTATGCCAGTATAGAATACTAATGACATCAATTTGGGCATTGTCTATACTTTTAACGGGTATCTTATTTAATACTTTTTTACTCCTATTTCTATAGGTTATTCCTTGATTGGTGCCTATAAATTCATTTTCAAAGGGATCCTCATAATAGACAAATGAAATTTCGTTCACATTTTCGGCAAACGGAGCATAGGGTTTGAACAAGTGTTCTGCAGCATCGTATTTTGCCAGACACTTTCCCGATGCCAGCCACAAGGCATTGGTTTTGTCAAAAAATATATCCAGTACATTTCCCAAGTCGGTATTTCCTTCAATTTGCTTGTCAAAGACAGGACTTATTTCATTATTTTTGGCATCTATTATTTGGAGTCCTGCATTGGCATCTGCATAATATACATCACCAGCAGGACTCATTTTTATCCTGGAAACGACCATTTTATTGTGCTTTACATCCCTTCCTATTAATTTATAGGTTCCAGAAAGAAAGGAATACCTTAAAATGACATTATTGGAAAGACCCAACCACCAATCGGTACTGTCTTTTGCGAAGTCAGTAATTGCGTATTTACTGAGTTTATCATAGATGCCTGCTTTTTTGAGAATGCTCCTAAGCGGTAAGTGTGGATGTTCTATTTTACCATTGTCCGGATTTACGGCTATTAACCTCAAATAGTCAGCGCCAAAGTATATTCTGTTGTCCTTAGGGTTGTACTCCATGGCGTCTATTTCCGATCTTCTCAAGCCGGCTTCCTTAATTCTAAAATCAACCCGCAGAATGGCCTGGCCGTTTTCAGGATTTATTTTGTACAGATCTCCCCCGTCAAATACGACCCAAATGAACCCCTTGGCATCCAGGGCTAAACGATGCATTCTGCTGGTTGGCAGAGGAATGGGGTCATTTTGATTGGGGCCATACTTTTTCCAGGCTTGCTGAATGGGTTGACTGGGGTCCCATCGCACCAGGGCGGTATGGGTTAAAAACCAATAACGATCCTTGTGATCCTGCACAATGTCATTCCTCCCTGCGGTGATCTGGGGAAATTCAAAGTTCTCGTCCTTTAAATCCATAATGGAGGTGAAATGGAGGCCGTCAAACCGGTAAATGTTTTCAGTGCCGGTAATCCACATGAAACCCCATTTGTCCTGAAAAATACCCGATATGCTTCGGTCAATCTTGTTAAGTTGCTGGTTGTAAAGGTCAAAGTCCTCGAATTTTAACGATTGAGAATACATCGTTGAGACAAAAAATGTCTTTATGATCAGGATGGCAACAAGATTTTTACCGCTACATTTCAATGAAATATTTTTAGAATTGGCTTTAGCATCAGTTAAAGTTAACGCTAAAAATTATTTTCCCCTTAATTTCTTTAAAACCGTTGGAATAAGGGGATATTTCTATTGGGTTTCTGGCTGGAATTTACTTTTTTCTAAATTGTTTATAAAACTAAATAAAATGAATTTCTAGGACTATAGTCCTATTTTTTCAGTTAGGTGTTCATTGTAATTTCCCCTATAATAAAGGAAGCGCCATTCTAATGGTAAATTCCTATACAGCAAGTTTCCACTATGCAGGGCATTAAAATTATTCAATTTGATAAATTATTGTTATGAAAGTATATAACAGAGGCTTTTTGATGGCGGCGGTTTCGTTTTTCGTATTATATTATTGGTCAGTTTATTATTTTGAAACCCATTTATCTTTATATTTTTTAGATTCCCTGTTTCTACAGCTATTTAGTGAATTTGAATTGCCCTCATGGTTGATGGTTATCTTGGGAGTGATAGTTTTGTTTAACTTATTAGAAATGGTTTCTTCCAGGTTATGCAAAATTAGAAATTATAATTTTACGTTTCTTCCCTTGGTCTTCCTGTTGAATACATGTGAAGATTGCACTCCAACATACCCTTCGACCAACGATTGGAAAGGCGAGTGTGATATTGATACTTACGTTCCTGATACTGCAGATTATACTGTTGTTTTTTCTATCATCGAAGGAGTTTTACCGTCATTTTATCCGGCGGACAGTGTGAACATTGTGTGTCATGTAACAAGGTGGGGAAGTCTGCCTCATCCATTCATTCCGGATACCTGTTATTGGTCAACTGGCGTAATTGCTACGTTAGTAGGCACAACAGATGAAAATGGGATGGTGGAATTGAATTTTCCGATTGGATTTTACTCGTCTGGTGATTATTTCGTCCTTGAAGGTTACTTAGAAAAAGCAGGGTATAATCGGGAATTGTTTAGCAGCGATCAAAGATTTTATTATTTTAACCATGAATGGCTTCCATGTAACTCTTATAAACTGAGGATTGAAAAAACAAGAAGGGTAAAAATAAGCAAGTTAATTACAAAATATAATCCATCACCGTGAGCATACGGGTGTCAAAAGACATTGCTTGTATTCAGCTTGCTTCGGTATTATACACTTAAATAATTAATAAGAGATAGAAATGAAAAGGATTTATACTTCATTTTTTTTCACGGTATTAGCCACAATAGGTCTGTTCGGCCAACAGTTAAATTTTGCAGGCAACGATCCATTTGGTCTTCAATATGCTATGCAGGATTCTTCACGCGCTGCGTTAAAATCACTTTTTAGTGATATTGATGGCGATGGTGATAAAGATGTTATACACGTAGGCATAGATAGTGTACTAAATAATGTAAGAGGCACTTATAATGCCATAAAGTACTTCATAGATTATCAGGAAAACATAGGGACAGAGTATGCACCAGCCTTTGCTCATCGGCTGCCCTTTATGCCGGAATTTCCATTCCCAACAGGATACTTTGCTCCGGTAGCCGAAGACCTGAATCAGGATGGGTTGTTGGATTTTTTGGTTTGTTGCGATGCTGACTCGTCCCTGAATTTAAAATCACTGCTTTATTTTAGAAATGATCCATCAGGTAGTGTGCCTTTTAACATCATTGATGCCGATAGCATGAGGTTAAATAGTTTCACAAGGGCAAGTATATTTTTGCCCGATTTGACAGATTTGGACATGGATGGGGATCTGGATTTGCTGATGTGTGGGTATCAAACGGAATTGGATCCTGTCACCAATAACAGAAATAAGTATTATATGTATAAATATGCCAAAAACATTGGAACCTCTTCAAATCCGGCTTTCCAAGGATGGTATCCCGACCCTTATGGGTTGACCACATCCAATTTACCTACCTATGCCACTTCCGGGGATATTGACAATGACCTGGATATGGATATTCTTACCCTGACCCAGTTGGATACTTTTGAGATATTTGCTTTTCTCGAGAATGTGCCTCAATCCAATGGGAAGCCATTTTTCCCGAATAGACTGAATGACCCGTTTGGTTTGCCAAGAGCCAATCGATTGGAAGGTATTTTTGGACACTCCCTGGTTGACATCGACGCAGATGGTGACCTGGATCTTTTTGCGCCTCAACGCATGTTGAGTTCAGGCACCGGTATTGGATTTTATAAAAACAATTTATGTGAACCTTCCATCGTGGAAATGAATACCAGTATTTGTGAGGGCGATTCAGTGTCATTGGCCGGTCAGGTATTTAAGACTACCGGAGAATATTTCATAACCATCGAAAAAGCCAACCGCTGTGATAGTACCATACATTTCTCTTTGACTGTATTGCCTTCAGTACAACTTTATCTTGAAAAGACCCTATGTTTTGGAGAGGCGATTACCATAGGAGACAAATCCTTTTCTGAAAGTGGCCAGTTCACCGTAGTATTGACCAATGAGGCAGGATGCGATAGTACGATATTCCTCGATCTTACGGTACTTCCAGAATTAGGACAAGAACTTCAGCAAACCATATGCCAAGGAGATGAGTTGGTGATTGGCAGCCAAATATTTGCTGAAAGTGGGCAGTATGAAGTGATGTTGACCAGTGCAAATGGATGTGACAGTATAGTGAGTTTAGATTTGACCGTAAATCCGACTTATCTCTCAAACCTTGAACAAGCCATTTGTGAAGGCAATACATTTACTTTAGGTAATCAGTCCTTCAGCCAGCAGGGCCAATATGAGGTTACGCTCACTTCGATCAGTGGGTGCGACAGCGTCATTATACTGAAGCTGAGTTTTATCCCATTAAATATCGGCGTGACCCAGCTCCAGAATACCCTCAAAGCGGATATGGACGGCCTTCAATACCAATGGTTTGATTGTAACACAGGAACTGCCATTCCAGGTGCGACTGCACAGTCATTCTCCCCCACTGCCAATGGAAATTATGCTGTGATTATCACAGACACGAATGCCTGCACAGATACCTCGTTATGCCTTGAATTTGTTTTGTCTTCCACCACTGGTTTTAATATGGCAGATCGGGTAAATATTTTCCCCAATCCCACCCATGAGTATTTTAGTATTTACAACAACACCGGCCACCAAATGACTTCAATAAACATTTTAAACAGTCTGGGCCAACACCTAAAAACCATCACAAATCCATCTTCAGAAAAGATTAGCATGGCAGGAATGGAAGCAGGCAATTATATCCTTGAATTGACAGTCGGTGGTCAAAAAGTAATCAAAAAATTGGCGGTGGTCAGGGAGTAAATATCGAAATTGGGAGTGTGTAAGTTTTGTTGCCATCGGGCGACGAAGTTTATGGGTTAAGCCGTTTTATGAGGTGGATTGGTATGTAATACCCTATTTTCTGAAGCACAATATGAAATTCTAGAAATATTATTAAATGTGGCATATCAATCAAATTGTAGATTCAAGTCACAAATGCAACTTTTGAGGTAGACAATAACGAGATAATATTTTTTCAAAAGAAAGAGGGAAGGCTCCCCCTCTCTTCTGAATGGAATACTTGTCTTATATTGTCCCTCGTCCAAAAGATGTATATATGAGTCATGTAACCTTAGAACAAAGATATGTAATTTCAAGAATGCTGTCAAAGAATAAAAAAGTTGGATGAGATTGGAATAGCGATTGGCAAAGACAAATCGGTTGTTAGCAGAGAAATTATGCGTAATTGTGATCAGAGAACCGGGAAATATAAGCCTGAATTAGCGCACAAAAAGTATCAAAGCAGGCTACATAGCAAGCCCAAAAGGGTCAAACTTACAGAACCTGTTAAGGAGTACATTGAAAAGAAAATTGAGGATCAATGGAGCCCAGAACAGATTAGTAACAGGCCTAATTCCGAGGGGCTAGATCTTGTTAGTCCTGAGACGATTTATAAATACATAGCACTTGATAGAAAAAGGGGGTCAGTTACATACTCACTTAAGAAGAAAGAAGAGGAAGAAAAAAAGGTGTGCACTTCCAGATAATCGTGGTAAAATTCAGGATACCAAAGGTATAGCTGAAAGGCCTAAAATAGTAGAAGAGTACACAAGAGTAGGAGACCTTGAAGTTGATTTGATTATTGGAGAAAAACACAAGGGTGCATTAATAACCATCAATGACCGTAGGTCTGGCCTTAGTGGATTAAATTAACCAAGACAAAAGACTCAATGAAGGTGGCCAAAATAATAATCAAAGCCTTGGAACCTTATAAGAAGATGATACACACAATAACATCAGACAACGGTAAGGAATTTGCAAAATTTAAAATGATAGAAGAAAAACTAGAGGGTACAGTTTTACTTTGCCGATCCATATTCGAGTTGGCAAAGAGGATCAAATGAAAATTTGAATGGATTGATCAGACAATACTTCCCTAAAAAGACTAATTTTGAATCTTTAACATGGAGTGAAGTAAAATACGTAGAAAAATGTTAAACAACCGACCTAGAAAAAGACTGGGATATAGAACCCCAAATGAGGAATTTATTTTTTTAACAAGAAAGTTGCATTTGCAGCTTGAATTCAGGAATAAATCTGCTGAATCTATCCAAAGTGTAATAACAAAGATCATATTTCAGAGTCATTAATGTCACTGATGTTCAGCTTGGATAGATGCGCCATGTCATAATTTGGGTTTAAATTCAGTTGCAAAGCTTGAACTAGGACTATAGTCCTATTTTTTTATAATTATGTTACATGTATTTTCACCAATATTAGGTACAAGGTACCTTGCCGTCAATTCTAATTTCCTGGACGGAAGTGCTTTTTCAATTATTCAATCTAATAAAATTTGGCTGATGAAAGTATTTAACAGAAGCTTTTTGATGGTAGCGGTTTCGTTTTTTGTATTGTATTACTGCTCAGTATATTCTATGGAATCCAATTTCTCTGTTTCTTTTATGGGTATCCTTTTTATCCAGATATTTAACGAATTTGAATTGCCATCCTGGTTGATGATTATTTTGGGTGTTGTAGTTTTGATTAATTTGACAAAAATGGTTGCTTCCAGACTATTTAAAATTAGAAACTATAATTTTATGTATATAGCCCTGGTCTTCCTGTTGACATCATGTGAGGAATTGTTAGGAAAGCTCTTTGTCACTGTTCGGATTCCGTCTGAGGAAGATTGGCGTCAAGATTGTGAGTATTTTTCACCGGTATTGGCTCAATATGAAGTGCGTTTTTTGTCAACTGAAAAAACTATGTCTCCGAACCCTCAAATAAATGTGGAAGGTGTGAATGTCTCTTGTAAGGTGTTCAGGTGGCGGCGGCTCCCGCATTCTAGTGTGCCTGACAGTTGTTATTGGGCAAGAGATATTTTGACCACTTTAAATGGAGTTACGGACGCAGACGGTGAATTAAGACTAAATTTTCAGATTGAATTTGCCTCTGTTGGTGATTATTTTGTTCTCGAAGGATTCTTAGAGAAAGAAGGGTATTCCCGTTCCTTGTTTAGCAGCGATGAGCGGTATTATTTCTGGGATGATGAGCATATTCCATGTAATGACAAATTTTTACCTCAATTAAGATATGTGTGGATTGTTAAAAGTCTATTGCCGGTTAATAGTTCACCCTAATCTCTTGATGGCATGAGAAGCGATTGAAGATAATATAAAAAATTTGCTTTAAATAGTGCAATTCCTAAACTAAAGAATTTTAGTTCAAATGAAAATAACCTACATATTTATATTTATTAGCTTAATATCAAACCAATCTCTCCGGGGACAGCAATTTAGTTTTTTTGCCAATAACCCTTTTGGTTTGCAATACCAAATGCAGGACTCATCGCGCACTGTGATGAAATTGCTTTTTAACGATATAGATGGAGATGGAGATAAGGATGTCTTAATGGCTGGTATTGACAGTGTGGATAAAGCTGCCCAACTAACATATAAATCAATTACATATTTTCTTGATGTGCAGGAAAATATCGGATCCAAATACAATCCTGTTTTTGCGCCAAGACAATCTTATATGCAAAATTTTCCATATCCTGATGGATATTTTATACCATCAATAGGTGACCTTAATCATGATGGTCTTTTGGATTTTATCGTGTGTTGCGCCTTTGACTCGTCATTCAACCTAAAACCACAATATTATAAAAAAATACCCTCCAGCGGTAACAGTCATTTTGAAATCAATGATTCGGACACATTGCAATTGGATTATTTTGTTCGGGGCAGTATTTTTATTCCCGAAATGACTGATTTGGACATGGATGGCGACATGGATTTGCTCATGTGCGGTTTCCATACAGAAGAGTCTCCAATTACATATAGAACGGACATGTTTTACAGTTATCAATATGCAAAGAATGAAGGAACAAAATTAGAGCCTGTATTTAATGGCTGGTTTCCGGATCCATATGGATTAAGCACGGATAGTTTGCCGACACTCTCCATTACTGGGGATATTGACAATGACCTCGACATAGATGTGCTTGCATTAACCCAAATGGATACTTTTGAAGTTTTTACCTTTCACGAAAATATACCGCAGCCTAATGGGAAACCATTTTTTCAAAATAGGTTGAATAATCCATTTGGCTTGCCTAAGGCCAATCGTCTTGAAGCAATATTTGCACACTCCCTGGTTGACATCGACGCAGATGGTGACCTGGATCTTTTTGCGCCTCAACGCATGTTGAGTACGGGCACTGGTATTGGATTTTATAAAAACAATTTATGTGAACCTTCCATCCTGGAAATGAATGCCAGCATTTGTGCCGGAGATTCTGTTGTGGTGGCTGGCCAGGTATTTATGACCGCAGGTGAATATTTTATTTCCGTCGAAAAAGTCAACCGATGTGACAGTACCATTCATTTTTCTTTGACTGTATTGCCTTCATCACAAATAAATCTTGAATCGACCCTATGTTTTGGAGAGGATATTACCGTAGGAGGCAATTCCTTTTCTGAAAGTGGACAGTTCACTGTAGTGTTGCCAAATCAGGCAGGTTGCGACAGCATCGTATCTCTCAACCTTACTGTTTTTCCTGAAGTAGAACAAGACCTTCAGCAAGCCATATGCCAGGGAGATGAGTTGATGATAGGCAACCAAATTTTCACAGAAAGTGGACAGTTTGAAATAATGCTTACCAATGCAAATGGTTGTGACAGCATCGTCCACCTTACTTTGGAAGTATTGCCAAATTCAGCAACTGCATTGCAGCGCACCATATGCCAGGGTGAAGAGGTAAATGTAGGTACGATGAGTTTTTCTCAATCGGGATCCTATGAAGTAAATTTGGTCAACAGCAATGGATGTGACAGTATAGTGAGTTTAGATTTGACCGTAAATCCAACTTATCGCTCAAACCTTGAAAAAGCCATTTGTGAAGGCAATTCAATTGTTATCGGTAATCAGTCATTTAGCCAGCCAGGCCAATATGAGGTTACGCTCACCTCGATCAGTGGGTGCGACAGTGTCATAGTACTCAACCTGAGTTTTATCCCCTTAAATCTTAGCGTGACCCAGCTCCAGAATGTACTTAAGGCAGATATGGACGGACTTCAATACCAATGGTTTGATTGTAGCACAGGCACTGCCATTCCAGGTGCGACTGCACAGTCATTCTCGCCCACTGCCAATGGAAATTATGCTGTGATTATCACAGACGCCAATGCCTGCGCAGATACATCGCTTTGTGTTGATTTCGTTTTGTCCTCCACCACTGGTTTTAATTTGGCAGACCGGATAAATATATTCCCCACTCCCACCCATGAGTATTTTAGTATTTACAACAACACCGGCCACCAAATGACTTCAATAAACATTTTAAACAGTCTGGGCCAACACCTAAAAACCATCACAAATCCAACTTCGGAAAAGATCAGCATGGCGGGAATGGAAGAGGGGAATTATATCCTTGAATTGTCCATCGGAGGTCAAAAAGTGAGCAAAAAATTGACAGTGGTCCGGGAGTAGATTTCGAAAATAGGAATTGAAAGTTATAGTGCCTGATCAAGCCGAAGAACAAATTCAAGATGGAAATTTTATAACCATATAAATTCCTAACTCCTAATTCCTAATTCACCTAACTCTATACCAATACTGCGTCTTACCAAACATAGATACGCCCAAATAGCCGCGCACCTTTAATTTGTCCTTGTCCTCCAGGGAGATGAAACAGTCGTACACCTTGCCATTTTTAGGATTGAGGATGAAGCCCTCCTCGTATTCCGTGTCGGATACTTTTTTGAGGTCCCAAAGGATTTCCATGCCTTCTAAAGGTTTGTCTTTATTGTTGCCTTTGCATTTGCCACAGGTTTTTACCGTAGCGCCCTCGAGCAATTTGGTCACGCGGGCACGAAGCATGCCCTTGGATTCATAGATTTCGATGTGGGATTTTTCTTTACCGTCTTCGTCATCGATGTTTTTCCACACCCCGGTAATCTTATGTTGCCCATAAACCAGGGTGGTTGTAAACAGCAGGAAGGCAAAGCATGTAAATTTTATGAGTTGTTTCATCGATGATTACATCCAGTCTAATGCCTGAACAAAATAAGTGCAGATAAAAGGGAAGGTTACCCAGCACCATTCTGGCACGAACACAAAGCTTAGCAGGCAAACAAATACTGAAGCGCCAAAAAACAACCAGTATTTGCTCAAACTTTTACCATTAGATGTCATAAATCTGTAAATTTTAGCCTCAAAAATAGCTAAATTTGTGGTTCTTCGAAGTGATTTTATGTCAAAAATTCCGCCTACATCCAAAATTTATCCTGCCAAGCTCCTGCTTTTTGGTGAATACACCGCCCTGCTTGGGGGTGATGTGCTTGCGCGACCCCTGTCAAGCCACCACGCCACCTGGGCTTTTGGCAAAAGTTTTCCCCATCCCACCCTCGAAAGGCAGTTTGACCAGGCCCTGCACAAATTTCCCGGACTGGTTTTTGATCGGGAGAAATGGCAAATTTGGTTAAGCGATCAGGGTTATCTCCATTCTTCCGTACCGGTGGGCTATGGCCTCGGCAGCAGTGGCAACCTCATAGCGGCCTTATTTGATGCCTTTTTTCATTTCCAACCCGACCACCAGACCGACCTGCACGAACTCAAAGGCATTCTTGGTTTACTGGAGTCTTATTTTCATGGCAGCAGCTCTGGCGTAGATCCCCTGGTGAGTTATGTCAATAAAACCCTGTTGTTTTCCGGAGGCGATATAATAAGCCCAACCCATTCCTCCGCATTTGAAAGCCAGCTTAAGACCATCGACTCAGGTCATCGCCGAAATACCGAAGCCCTGGTCAATGACTTCCACGATCGCCTCTCCGATCCCCATTTTGCCCACGCCATGGAAAAACTCAACGAATTTAACAGCCTCGCCATCCAGCAATATCTCAACGAAGATGCCGGTTTTGAAGCTACCTTCTTCGCCATTTCCGAGCTCCAGTACGAGTGGATGAACCACCTCATCACCGACAACCTCAAAGCCCGCTGGCGAAAAGGCCTCGACACCGGGAGTGGACTGATGAAAATCTGCGGCGCCGGCGGCGGAGGATATTACTTGAGTTATGAATTATGAGTTAGGATTTAGGAATTGGAGATATTATTCTTGTGGTGTGGTAATTCTTACATAAACCCCTTTGCGAAAATCCGCGAAATCTGCGGGAAATAAAAGCACCTTTTTTCTTTTCTCCCGCAGATTTCGCGGATAAACGCAGACAAGTAAGTTAAATTAAAGCGTATTGCCCTAGGCCGCAGGCGTGTTGGCCTAAGCAAAGCGTATTGCCCTAAGGCAGAGCCGTATTGCCCTAAGCCGCAGGTGTATTGCCATAAGGCGTAAGCCGTATTGCCCTAAGCAAAGCGTATTGCCATAAGGAGTAAGCCGCATTTGTCTAAGCATAACGCATTGGCCTAAGGCAAAGCCGTATTGCCCTAAGCAAAGCGTATTGCTATAAGCCGTAAGGCGTATTGCCCTAAGCAAAGCGTATTGAACTAAGCCATGACCGCACGGTTTGCGTAGCAAAAAAATGACTGACAGGTCATTTTAGTAAGGGAACCACGAGCACTGCGAGTGGCAACAACGAATTTCATTGTAAATCTTAAAATGTTCTTGTCAACAAAAGTTAACTTTTAGCATTAATGGAAGCCGCAGGCGTATTGCCCCTTACGGTTTTATCACATCTTCCTTCTCCACCTCGTATCCAAAAATGTCTTTGAGGCTCAACTCTACCACCTTGCCATGTTTTTTCAGCTCATCCATATTGATCTTATCTTTTGATCCCATCACCTTTATATTCCATGCCTTACCTTTCAGGTGGTCGTTGTGGAATTTTTTAATGTCGTTCAACGAAATGCCATCAACCGCTTCATAGATGTCTTTCCTAACATCGTGGTCGATGCCCAGGCGCAAGGCATTTTGGTAGTTGAATAGAATACCGGTCTTGGAGATCCTCCTGGTTTCAAAGCCCTGCTTGATCGATTTTTTACCGATCTCCCAGTTCTTCTCAGATTCAGGAAGGGTAGTGAGCAGGTTGTTCATGGCGGCAAAGGCGTCTCCCAATTTGTCGGCCTGGGTGCCTACATAAAAGCCGGCCTCGAATGGATCTTCCTTTTTGGAAGGCCTGGCGTAGTAGCTGTAGGTAGAGTAGGCCAGGGCCTTGGATTCCCGGATGTCCTGAAATACCACAGAGCCCATGCCACCGCCATAATATTCGTTGAATGCGGAAATCATCGGTAACTTTGCTGCGTCAAATTTTTCGTCGTTGCGCATCATCTGGATCTCGGCCTGTACCATGTCGTAGTCCACAAAATAGATGGTATTTTCTTTCGCTTCCAGTCTTTCATATTTGGCCTCTGCCGGATATGCTTTCAGGTTGGCGGGTAAAGTGTGGGCAAGTTTGAAATGATTGACTAAGGCTTCGTTTGTCCTCGGACCGAAGTAGTAAATCTTATGTTTATACCCTGTAATTGACTTGAGGATAGAAGTGAGTTCTTCTGCCTTTAATGCCCTAAGTTCGTCGTTGCTCATTACCGTATTAAAAGGGTTTGCGGCCCCAAAAGTGGCATAGTTGTCCAGGGCATCCCTGAATATCCTGTCTTTGTTGATGGTGGCATCGTTTCTGGATTTAATGGTACTTTTCACCAGGTTGTCCAGCGCTTTTTGGTCGGCTTTAGCATCGTTCAATAAGGTTTCGATGAGTTTTACAGCTGCATCAAAATTCTCATCCAGTCCTGAAAAACTTACATATACCTGGTCTTCGCTCGCAGATACATTGAAGTTGACCGCCAGTTTGTAGAGTTCTTTATTAATGGCTTCGTTGGACATGGTGGAAGTACCGATGTATTTCAGGTATTCCAAAGCCAGCGGTAGTTTTTGGTTGTGGTTGCTGCCCATATCCAGCACATAGTAAGCATTAAACAGACCATTGATTTTATTCTGCACGGACCAAACCGGTACGTCCTTGTGTACATTGCCAAAGGTGATGTCTTTCTGATAATCGAGAAAAACGGGCTTGAGAGGTGCATTGGGATTGTTCACGATTTGCTGCAGGAATGCAGACTGTGACTCCCGGTTAACTTCAACCGGCGTGATGGTGGGTTTCACCACTTTTTGCACCGTATTGTCTTCTCCGGTGAGTTTATATACCACGGTGTAACTGTCACCCAGCCATTTTTTGGCAAAATCCACTACGTCGGCCTTGGTAATTTTACTCATGCGGTCGATGCTCTTCAAGTGGGCTTCCCAACTTTTATCCGTAGCAAAAAGGTCGTTGATGACGAAGGCCATATTCATATTGTTTTCCTGTTCCTGCAATCGCTGCACTTTGAGGTTATTGACTGTGGCCACGATGAGGTCTTCATCAAAATTGCCCTCTTTGAGGTCATTGATTTGCTGGATGAGCAGGTCTCTTACGGACTGCAGGGTCTGATTCTGGAGTGGATTGCCACCCATGTAAATGATGCCGTAATCTTTCAACAGGTAGGTGAAACCATAGGCATCGAGTACCTTTTGTTTTTTCACCAGGTTTTTATCGATCAGACCGCTTTTGCCATTATAGAGAATGGAACTCACCAGGTCAGCAATGACGGCTTCAGGGTGATTTTGGTCCGGCATTATAAAACCAATGGCTACACTTTCCTCGTCCGGACTTTTTACGGAGATTTCATCTACACCGGTCCTTTTGACTTCGGGTTCATAAGTGAATTTTGGCACATCCTTGGGTTTCCAGTCACCAAAGTATTTGTCCACCATGGCGATGGTCTGGTTGGCATCAATATCGCCGGTTAAGATGACGCACATGTTGTTTGGCACATAATAATTGTAAAAATATTTTTTTATTTCAGTCAGTGAAGGGTTCTTCAGGTGCTCTACGGTGCCAATCGTAGTCTGGGTACCGTAAGGGTGTTTGCGAAAGAGGGATGCAAACATAGACTCAAATACCTTGTTGCCCCCATCATCGAGGGATATATTTTTTTCTTCGTAAACGGCTTCCAGTTCGGTATGGAAAAGGCGAAGTACGGGGTTTCTAAACCTTTCATCCTGGATGGTTAGAAACTTTTCCAGATTGTTCGACGGAAAGTTTTCCATATAAGTGGTGTTTTCAAAGGAGGTGAAAGCATTGGTCATGTTGGAACCGATGTTGCTCATCATTTTGTCGTATTCATTGGCGATGGCATAGTTGGCGGCCACCCCGGATATGGAGTCGATGTCCCGGTAAATGCGGGTACGCAGGGCCTCGTCTTTGGTGCTGTTGTATTTTTCGTACAGAGCTTCGATTTTATCAAGTTCTGCTTTCTCTTTGGTGTAATCCAATGACCCAAAGGCATCCGTGCCCTTAAACAGCATATGTTCCAGGTAATGGGCAAGACCGGTATTGGTGGCAGGATCATTTTTACTACCCGCCCTGGTGGTGAGCAGTGCCATGACCCGGGGTTCGGTGTGGTTTTCTGAAAGATAAACCTTCAGCCCATTTTTTAAGGTATAGATTCGGGTCTGGGTTGGGTCGTTGGTCACATATTCATAAGTGTAGCCGGCTTCGGTTTTGCTTTGGGTGACAAAGGCGTTCTGGGCCTGAAGGGAAATGGTGAACAGTAGCAGTAAGGCGTGGAAAGAAAATGTTTTAAGCATGCAATGTGGTTTAGATGTCATTTAGAAAAGTAAAAATAGCATAATTATGATTGCAGTAACTATGCTGAGGTACTTATTAGCTATTATGTTGCTAAGTAGTAATCGCCAATTTCCTGACTAGTTAACTTAAACGTCTAATTAAGAGTCTGCGTAAATCAGCGAATTCTGCGGGATGAGTGCCGTAAAAAATTAAGCCTGCGGCTTAATTTAGGTTTACCTAACCGAATGGGTAGGTGCGAATTATGCGCTCCCGCGCATAGCATGCTTATGCGCATATTTCCGGCCCCCTTCCCATAAACTAAGAATTATATATTTAAATTTTTTATATAGATGATTTTTATATACATTTGGGCCAACTCCCAGGGACAAAACAAAAAACGAAAGTCATCGCAAAGTATTACGGACATGGTAAATTAATGCTCACTGGCGAATATGCTGCCCTGGATGGAGCTCTAACCGTGGCGCTGCCAACCAAAAAAGGGCAGAAGATGACCGTCAAAGCACACCGGGGGACCGACTTGGTGTGGCAAAGTTACGATCATGAAGGCAAGCTCTGGTTTGAATCCGAAATTTCCATTTACGATTTTTCAGCCGTAAAAACTACTGATCCTGAAGTAAGCGAAAGACTCAAAAAATACCTCAAAAACGCCGTCCGACTCAATTGTGAATTCCTCGACAAGTGGAATGCATTTAAGATCGAGACCTTCCTGGAATTTCCGCGCGACTGGGGTCTGGGGTCCAGTTCTACCCTCATCCACCTCATTGCCGAGTGGGCAGAAATCAATCCCCTGGAGCTGTACTTCAAATGCGAAAATGGATCAGGATATGATGTAGCCTGTGCCGGAGCCAAGGGACCCATCGAATACATCAGTTCCGATGACGAAATTTCATACACCCCCCTCGATTTTAAACCGGCATTTGCTGACCAGTTATTTTTTGTGCACCTGGGCAACAAACAAAGCAGCGACGACGCCATCAAGACTTATCTCACTGCCGTAAAGGATAAAAAGAATCTGGTAAAGACCATCACCGAAATTTCGGAACAGGTTTGTGAAGTGAAGGACTTTACCACTTTCAACAAGCTGATGGATGCGCACGAGGAAGTCATCGCCAAACACACTGGCTTTAAGCGGGTGAAGGAAGTCCGGTTTTCCGATTTCTCAGGTTCCATAAAATCATTGGGTGCCTGGGGCGGCGACTTCATCCTGGCTACCGGTGAGAAAGATTACGTCCACAGTTACTTCAACGCCAAAGGCCTGCCCTCGGTAGTGCCCTACAAAGAAATGGTACTGTAATACCGCGAAGTTGCCAATTCCTTTTTATCTTTCCCCTCATTAAGTAAGACAGATCACCATGTTTCACAGAACCACAGAGCAGGAATCAATGTACGACGGACTTGAAAAAAAGTCCACCCATGAACTACTCACGGACATCAACCGCGAAGATCAGAAAGTGGCCCTGGCCGTGAAAGAATGTCTGCCACGAATAGAGGAAGTAGTTGATGCAGTATATGCCCGCATGGCCGAAGGAGGCAGACTTTTTTACATCGGCGCGGGGACCAGCGGCAGACTGGGCATCCTCGATGCTTCCGAATGTCCACCCACCTATGGAGTTCCCTTCGACTGGGTGGTGGGCCTCATTGCCGGCGGAGATGCTGCCATCCGCAAAGCCGTTGAAAATGCCGAAGACAGCACCCACATGGCCTGGGAAGACCTCAGTGCCTATGCCATCAATGAAGGCGATTACGTCATCGGCATTGCAGCATCCGGCACCACACCTTACGTTATTGCAGGTTTGAAAGCATGCAGGGCACACCACATCGGTACCGCCTGCATTACCTGCAACACCGGTTCGCCCCTCGCTGCCCAGGCCGACATCGCCATCGAATGTGTGGTCGGCCCCGAATACGTCACCGGCAGCACCCGCATGAAATCCGGCACCGCGCAAAAACTTATCCTCAATATGATCTCCACCGCCGTAATGATCAAACTGGGTCGCGTCAAAGGCAACCGCATGGTCAACATGCAACTCACCAACGCAAAACTCCGCCAGCGAGGCATCGACATGCTTTGTCAAATGGGCAATCTCACTCCAAAAGAAGCCGAAGTCCTGCTGGAAACAAAAGGCAGCGTGAAGGCGGCACTGGATTCTTTGCCCAGATGAGTGAAATAAAACCTCATCAATTTAATTCCTAATTCCTAACTCATAATTCAATCTGCGTTTATCTGCGATATCAGCGGGAACCAAGAAAAGAGGATTTTATTTCCCGCAGACCTGTCTACCGACGTAGCCAGGTAGAATTCGCAGAAATATTCTTCTCACAAAAACATAAAGTTTAGAAAAATTAAATACTTCAAAATTTCATTAATGCAATTCACGCAGAAACCGCTAACGAATAAATAGAATAATGGTCAGCGTTTTCAGCGCATGGCATAAACATTTTAAGGAGGTATATTTTAAGTTCAGGGTAGCAGGTTGAAGGAGGTATTTGTTCTGCGTATTCAGCGGGAAATAACCCTCAGTTAATAACAGATGTTCATGACTCCATCTCATTCAACTCACTAAAATTAATTGCCGCTAATTTTTACTCTGAAGGAGAAAACGTCCGTACATCTCGGCCTGTCCAGCTGGCGTTAGCCAGTTCCTCTACCCGAACCCGGCATTTCCACAATTTCCGCGATTTCCCGACCTGTCTAACTGGCGTTAGCCAGGTAGATTTTCCGATTCTCCTCTACCTCCGATTAAGTTTGGTTGCTGCCACTCGCAGGCGCTCGTGTTTCCCTCGCTAAAATGACCTGTCGATCATTTTTTTGGCTTCGCCAAACCGCTTGGTCATCACGCATTCCGCGATTTCCGCGATTCCCCAATTTCCGCGATTCCCCGATTTCTACAAATTTAAACAGACTAAAAATGCTACTTTTGCTGAGGTAATCTTTTAGTGTACTTAAAATGTGATCCGTGAAATCCATTTATTTTATCTGTCTTGCCTTCCTGATATCCTGCAATGCCACTGAAAACGCCCTTATAAAACTGGAAGGAAAAACGATGGGCACGACCTACCACATATCCTACCTGCCTAATGTCCAGGACAAAGTCACGCAAGATGAAACGGGCATGAAAGCAGCCATTGATACCCTGCTGGTGGCATTCAATCGATCTGTTTCGACCTACATCCCCACATCCACCATATCCTGCGTCAATGGTCAGGATACTATGATTGAGGTGGACGATTATTTTGCCAGGGTTTTTGAAAGCGCCCGCGAGGTTTCAGATAAAACCGGAGGTGCCTTTGATGTCACGGTAATGCCCCTCGTCAATGGCTGGGGTTTTGGTTATACAGATTCTGTTGCCATGATTAAGGCCACGGTGGATTCTTTAAAAAGTCTTGTGGATTATCGCAAAGTAGTCCTTTCAAAAGTGGGCCAGAAATGGATGATCACCAAAAAGGACAAAAGAATGCAGGTTGACTTCAGCGCCATCGCCAAAGGGTATGGTGTGGACCTGGTTGCAAATCTACTCAAGCAAAAAGGCATAAATAATTACATGGTAGAAATTGGTGGTGAAGTAGTGGCAAAGGGGAAAAATGGCAAAGGGGATGCCTGGAAAATCGGCGTGGAAAAACCAATAGATGATGCCAGTGGCACCAATCATGAATTTAAAGAGATTTTGAAATTGGAAAATAAGGCGCTGGCAACCTCCGGAAATTACCGCAACTTTTATATCCGCGATGGCAAAAAAGTGTCCCACGAGATCGACCCAAAAACGGGTTATCCAGCCCTGAATAATTTATTAAGCGCCACAGTGGTGGCCAATGACTGTATGACCGCAGATGCCTATGCCACCGCCTTCATGGTCATGGGCCTGGATAAGACATTGCAGTTCCTTAATGCAAATCCTTCTCTGGATGCCTACCTCATTTATGCCGGTGAAAAGGGAGAGATGAAAACGACCTACACACCAGGTGTGAAAAATATGATCGCGAAACCGGATTAATCTTTCTGCCGGAATGGGGATAAAATCCTACTGGATTTCAGTAACACAATGGCATTAGGAATTAATTTCGGCCTTATCCTTTTTACTGCACGAATCTTTTCTATCGCAGGCACCGCAGCAATTGCCCTCATGATCAATGTGATTTTTAGTGCCCATTTTTTTGGCAATCAACTGCACACCCATCCAGCCGGCGGTCAGCAGGGCATAGGCGAGGATAACATACACGTAGCTTATATAATTTTCCATATCAATGTGAACTAAATAAACCTGCAAATCCCATAAAGGCCATCGACAAAATTCCGGCGATGATCATGTTCATGGCGGTACCCTGCAACAGTATAGGTATGTCCAGCAACCTGGATTCTTCCCGGATACCCGCCAGGGTAACCAATGCCAGGGTTATGCCCAGACCCGCCCCAAGGGCATACACCAAACCTTCTGCCAGGCCATACCCCTTATTGGTGGTAAAGAGTGCCAGGGCCAGAATGGCGCAATTGGTGGTGATCAGGGGCAGGTAAATGCCCAATGCTTTAAATAGATCGGGGCTCAGTTTTTTGATGGCCATTTCCACAAACTGGACCGAACTCGCAATGACAATGATGAAACTGATCATCTGCAAATAGGGTGCATAGGATAAGACCCATCGGTTCAGTGCATACACACTAAGCGCGGTGATGATCATCACGAATATATTGGCCAAACCCAACCGGATGGCCGTATCAATTTTGGTGGTAACCCCAAAAAAAGAACAAAGGCCCAGGAAATAGGTAAGGGTAAAATTGTTGATCAGCAAAGCCGATACAAAGATCCAGATCAGGTTTTCCATCTTTATTTATTTTCGGTTTGTGTTCTAATCTTCTTTTTCTGGGCATACCAGGCAATCAACCACAGCAGGAAACCGAGGGTGAAAAAACCGCCCGGTGGCAGAATCATGATGATCCAGGGTTCGTAATTTGGACCAAACAAATCGATATTAAACAGAGAGCCATTGCCAAGGATTTCCCGGATCACCCCGATGCTCAAAAGGGCAAATGTAAAGCCTATGCCCATGCCGGCTCCATCCAGTATAGACAACCACGGTCTGTTTTTGGCCGCAAAGGACTCAGCCCTTCCCAGGATGATACAATTCACCACAATGAGGGCGATGAAGGCTCCCAATTCTTTATGAATGGCGGGAAGCATGGCTGCCAATGAAAAGTCGATTACCTGCACCAGTGTGGCGATGATTACGATAAACGCTGTGATCCTTACCTGATTGGGGATGACATTTCTCAGCAGTGAAATCAAAAAGTTAGAGAGGATCAATACCAGGGTGGTGGACAGGCCCATCGACAAACCGTTTATGGCCGAATTGGTCACGGCGAGGGCAGGGCACAAGCCCAGGATGGTGACAAAGATTTGATTTTCCTTCCACAATCCTTTGGAGAATTCCTCCATGGCGCGACTATTATTTTCCTGGCTCATTTTATTGCTGTGCTTTGTGGTCGGTCGTTGGTAAATATTTTTCCAGAGGTTCGTTCCATTGTTTAATGGCATTGTTTAAAAGTCGTACTACGGCCTTTGAACTGATGGTGGCACCGGTGATGCCTTCTACCTCATTCTCTTTTGTTTTTTCCCCCTTTTTGGCGAATAAGATCTCAGGCTGTGTGAGCAGGGCTTCGAAGTTTTTGGTGAAGGCCAGGTCTTTGAAAATTTTATCTCCGAGGCCCGGCGTTTCTTTGCTTTCCAGTACTTCGTAGCCTATGATGGATTTTTTCGATGCATTATAGCCCACCATGACCATAATCACATCGGCAAAACCAATTTCTCCTTTGGGTATGGCAAAACCTACCAGCTCTTTGTTTTCATTGAAACCCATATATGCCAGCTGCGGCGGATCTGCTTTTGCCAAAACCTTCTCCGCCTTATTTCCATATTCTGCGATTTTCCCTTCTTTAAGTTCGATGGTTTTATAGGATTTGCAATTGGGCAGCACCTTAAATATGGCCCGCTCAATCGTCGCTGCTTTATTGGCTTCGATGAGGGGTTTGGTAAACAGGTAAGCGCTCACCATTACAAGGCCCGAAATGAATCCGGCTAAGCCCAATGTAAAAATCAGACGGAACGAACCGGGTTCTCTTTTTTCCTGATTTTCTGGAACCGGAACTTTGTTTTCTAAGCTTGTATCCACTTCCATCATTTGTAGCCGTAGGTTTTTACTTTCACATATTTATTGATCAGGGGCGTCGCGGCATTCATCAGCAGAATGGCATACATGACCCCTTCGGGAAGTCCGCCCCAAAGCCTGATCAGAACTACAAAGACACCAATGCCAATGGCGTATATCCATGCGCCTTTTGGCGTAATGGGTGAGGTCACGAGATCGGTGGCCATATATACTGTGCCCAACATCAGCCCTCCGGAAAACAACATAAATACCGGACTGGGATATCGCAATGGATCAATCAACCAGAATATTCCTGAAAATACAATGACCGTAAGCAGGAGAGCCACAGGAATGCGCCAGTGAATGATCTTGCGGGCAATGAGGTAAATGCCTGCCAGCACAAAGAGGATGCCACAGGTCTCTCCCAGCGATCCACCTGTATTGCCAAAAAGTAAGTCCTGCCAGTCTGTGAAATAGTGGTCGAATTTCATTTTTGACAAAGGTGTCGCCGTGGTGACCCCGTCTACATTTTCTGCTTTAAAAAAAGGAATACCAATGTTGTTGCCCCGAAACTCAAAGTACCTGCCATCCGGCGGCGACCAGGTAGTAATGGCCGTAGGAAAGGTCGCCTGTAAAAATGCCCTGCCAACGAGTGCGGGATTAAATACATTTTGACCCAGTCCGCCCCAAATCATTTTGCCCATGCCTATGGAAACTACGCCGCCCAGAAAGGCCATCCAAAGCGGAAACCCGGGAGGCAGGGTAAGTCCCAGCAACAAACCGGTGATTAATGCGCTGCCGTCTTTTATTTTATCGAATGAATAAGTTGCCTTGCCATTGTCCTGTGCCGTTTTGCTAAACAGCACTTCGGTGGCCAGACATCCGGCTACGGAAAAACTCAACACAGCCAACGCACCCAGCCCAAAGAAATAATAGGCCGCCCCAATGACCGGAATCAAGGAATAGACCACCTGGTACATGATCCATGGCGTAGTGGCCTTGTCATGCAGAAAAGGCGAAGTGGATACCGTTAATTTTTTATCTGTACTCAATTCTTTTTGTCTTTTTGTTTTGCTTTTTGTTCCCGGATGATGGATTTTCCAACCCTGAAACTTTGAACCAACGGTATGCCGGACGGACAAACGTATGAACAACAGCCGCACTCAAAACAATCGAGCACATGGTTTTCTTCCATCTCTTCCCAAATGCCTTTTTTAGCCAACATGCCCAGCAGCGATGGATTCAGGTGCATAGGACAGGCATCGAGACAGCGACTGCAACGGATGCAATTGTATTGCGATAAATCTTTTACTTCATTGGAGGTGAGTACGAGGATGCCCGACGTGCCTTTTACCACTGGGGTATCCAGTGACTTCTGCACCATGCCCATCATTGGTCCGCCTAATAGGATTCTTGTATTGCCAAGCGATGGTGAGGTGATGCCTCCACACCATTCCACGACATGGCGCATGGAAGTGCCGATGGGCACCAGCACATTGGCGGGTCGTTTGATGGCCGTACCCGTAACGGTGACCACCCTTTCAATCAAGGGCTGTCCTTTCCGGAACCACTGGCTGATGGCCGCGATGGAACTCACATTGGTCACCAGGGTTTCTACGTCAACCGGAAGTTTGCCGGTAGGCACTTCTTTACCCAGGATGGCAGTGATCATCATTTTTTCTGCACCCTGCGGATACTTCACTACCAGGGGCACTACTTCAATGGGCAGGCCCGATGTTTTTGCCTTTTCAGTGAGTATTTTTACGGCATCGGGTTTGTTGGCTTCAATGCCAATGAATATTTTTTCTGCTTTTAAAAAGTGCTGTAAAATACGGGTACCGTCAATCACTTCATCGGGAAACTCCACCATAGTGCGGTGGTCAGAGGTAAGGAAAGGTTCGCATTCGCAGCCATTCAGCATGATGTAACGACACGTCTTGCCTTCGGGTATGGAAAACTTCACATGCGCCGGAAAGGCAGCACCACCCAGCCCCACAATGCCCGCGTCCTGCACGGATGAGATAAACTCCCTGATGTCCATGTCTTCGTAAGACTTTGGCACAGAAGGTGAAAGTTGCTGTGTGGAAAAGGAGTCGGCTTTGATGAAAATACTCTGTACCATTTGACCGCCCGGATTTTCGGCAAGACCTATGGCCTTTACCGTGCCGTCAACGGGGGAATGCAGGGCTACAGATACAAAGCCTCCGGGGTCAGCAATTTTCTGTCCCCTCTTTACTTTACTGCCTACTTGAACCAGAGGTTTATTCGGCGCACCCAGGTGTTGCGACAAAGGCAGGATATATTCTTCTACAAAGGGCATACGCTCAATGCGGCAGTGTTCCGTGAGCTCTTTGTATTCGCCCGGATGAATGCCATGGCTGAAGGTGAGTGTAGGATGTAATATGTCGTGGTCTGCACTCATTTTTAATTTTTTTTCTCCCGGGCTAATTCAGACAGCATGACCAGTTTTTCTTTGAGATTATGCTTAATCTTTTCCAGGTGTTCGCGCTCCAGGTTCGCGATTTTACTTTCGTGTTCTTTGGTGAATGCGGCCATTTTGGCTTCATACTTTTCAGTGAGTTGGGTCTCAATCTTATCCTGCAATTTATCGGGGTATGCGGTAAGTTCGCCGGCGATTTCACGCAACAACTGCCATGCCCGGGCACTTGCTGAGGTTGCCGAGATGACATCCTCTGATACCCGATACATGGTCAATGGTTGGGCATCATTTGTTTGTAAAATAACAGGAACCTTTGCACTGCGTTCCGCCGTGGATAAGGTAAGGTAGGTCGAGACGGGTACAGCCTTATTTTCGTCTTCCGTGTACAAAGTGAAATGATTTTCCCACGACTTCAGCGTAAATGCCCAGTCCGCCCAGGTATAGGTATAACTGCGTGTTTTCTTTTCTTCACTTTCGGTGTATGGCAATTCCTTTTCTGTCCACAGAGAACCGAAGTCCGGATTATCCCTCATGTCGATTTTAGATGAAAGCAATCGTCCGCTGCTCAACGGGTCAAAACCAAAGACCTGAAATGCCCGTGTCTGTAAAGCGAGGTCGTGCAATGTCGCCATATCCTTCTGCGCTAGGGTATGTTTGGAAATGGAAGGGGCATATACCCAAACCAGGGCCGGTCTGCTGCTGCCAATGGCTGAGGATAAGCCGGAGAATAAATGTTGCGGTGCGGCAAGTGAACTTTTTAAAATCGTTACATTTTGAGCAGCCAGTGCCGGCAACACCGAACCTATACCTGAAAGGATGTCTGTGGCGAAGCCATCCACCTCAGGCACTACATCATCGAGCACAATGGCTTTTAACGGCCAGCTGCTGTCCAGCATGTTCACCAGGGCATCCATATCTTTGGTAGCCATTTTTGTGCGTTGCCCAAAGATCAATATCGGTGGCACCATGTTTTTTTCTTCATCGGTGAGGTCGTTCCAGGAAAGCGCCGCAATCTCTACGTCATTGATTTCCGGTTCATAACTTCCGCTGACTTCGAGTTCCGCCCTGCGCATCACTTTGATGTTATCCAGCAACTGCCGGATGTGACCCTGTACCAATCCTTTGGCCAGTTCGGGTGTAATGCCATTGAGATGAACCAGCACAGGTGCTGTAAAATTATTCCACGGATAGGTACCGGACGATGACAGGCTGCCGTCTGTGGCAACACCCATCCTCGATCTGCCCGTGCCGTTGGCACCCTCACTGAGCAGCCACTTCAACATCTTCAATGCCTTGGCCAATTCTACTTTGCGCTTCAGACTTCTGGTATCCACAAGTTTCAGCTGATCATCCATACCCAGTTTGTGGATCACTTCCTCAAATGGATTTCTATCTTCTTTGATGTCGGCCAATACCTGCGATAGCGCATCAAAGTTATCTGAGGGCAGCGCCGCTCCGAGCTGACGGTGAATTTTTTCAGACAGGCCTTCAATAAGTCCATCGATGGTTTGAAGGGCTGCCTTAAACCTTGGCTGAATTGTAGCCTCGGTCATGGCGGTGATGACATGGACCATCGTTTTCGCGCCATCACCCCGGGCATCATTGCCGATGCCGTGCAGCGCCTGGTTGAAATGCCTGCTCAGCAGGATGGCAGAAAATGGATTGTATTTTTTTTCATCGAGCAGTCTTATGATGGTATCCGCTCCCGTATCGGGGCTTTGCTCCCATGCCTGGTAATGTCTTTGGTGTGTTTCAATGAGGTCCGGACTTGCGTCTTTCATGACCATTGCATCCTCTTCACAAACCGATGCACATACGCCACAGGAAGTGCACGACTGCAGATCTATGGCCAGAGAAAACAATTCACCACTTTCCTTTTTTATGGTTTCGCGCGACTGGTAAAATATTTCTGTAAGTGATACAGGAAAGTGTGTCAAAGCAGCAAAGACCGCTTCGGCATCCTGCCTGGCTCCTTGGAGTTTTTCTCCTTCCATTTTCATTTGCTGCACCAGCCGGGTAAAAGCTTCCGGCATAAAAGCAGAAACAGTGGCAGGTTTATCGTTTTGTGTTTTGATGACCTCATGAGACAGCTTGGCCAGGTTTTTCACAAGGGGAATCAGATGGGTAATTTTTATACCGTTGGTTTGACAAAGGTTAATGCCCGTTTTGATGAGCTGCTCCAATCCCAGCACCACCGGATTGATGGCGGCATGTGGACAATGTAAAAAACAGGCACCACATGCCGTACAATTTTCTGCTTTAAATACAGGAAGTATCCGGCTTTCAGCTTGCCCATCCATAAACAGGGCTGTAGATGGGGGCATTACCGGAATGGCCTGGAAAGGATCTGCCACCAGTTCATCTTTTGAGGTCTGGTAAAAAGCGGCCGTGTCGTCATAAAACCTGGATATCCTGGCATACGCGGGACCCTGGTCATGATATTTTCTGATGCCCATTGGCATACCCTGACTGCTTCTGGTGTTTTGTGGGGATGTCGATCTTGTGGTGATGGATTTATCTTGTAAGCCTGGATATTCCCGTTCAATGGCCTGAAGCAACACCAGGTGTTTTGGATAGGCGGAGTGGGCATGGCCATTTTGCACGCCGCTGTGCGTAAAGTCCACCTCGATCCAGAAATCATTTTTTCCCATACCACCCGGCACCATGTTGGAGATCACTTCGACCAGGGAGTTGAGGGCAGGCAGGGTGCCGTACTGACCCTTAATCACTTTTGCGGGTTTGCTTTCCGGCATACTGGCCACTTCTTTGTACAGCGCACCATCAAAATTGCCGGTTGACTGTTCCAATACCGTAATGACCTTTTTACCACCCAGTACCGCCTTAATCGCGTTTACGGGGAAAGGATTCAATTGTACCAGACGTACCGCGCCAACTTTGTGTTTATTTTTACCCCGGTATGTATCGACAGATGCGCTGACAAAAGTGGATACAGCCCCCGAGCTGATGACCAAATGATCGGCATCTTTGCATTGGTGCATTTCTACGGTAAAACAACTTCTTCCGGTGGACTTTGTGAACGCTTCAAAAGCGGACTGGATGATCTCATCGAGGTGATGATAAAAATACACCTGTTGGGCCGCCGCTTCAAGGGCCGCTTCGTGGGCATGTTTGTTTGCACCCAGCGAAACAGGGTTGTCCACATGAAACCAATTGGGTATCCTTTTTCTGCTTTTGCCAAAAATAAGCTGTTGCGATGGGGTAGGGCAAACAATCAGATGGTCGGTATTTTCTGCCAACTTCATCAGTACTTCCTTAGAAGGAAAGGCCACATCCCCTTCCACATCCATTATATTTTCATCCAAACACACCACCACCGGAATCAGGGAAAATTCCGCGATGTGGTAAGACACCAACATGTAGTCAATCGCTTCCTGGGCCGTGTTTACGGCAAAAATTAGGGCACCGCTCTGCGCCAGTTGACTGATTTGACTTTGGCTGCTGACGGATGCAAAGATGACCAGTGGAATATGGGACCTTACCGCATTTCCAATATTTTCAAGGTTGGGGGTGATTTCGCCGGCTTGCAATAAGATGCCGGCCCTGAGTCCGGTAGCCGCAAAGCCGATGGAAAAAGAAAGTGCTGCACCTGCTCCATGGCTCAACGCCCTGCCGTATAAATTGGCTAACGCCGATTTGCCGAAAGAGCTGGCATTGTCCTCCCCGGTGCTGCTTTGAATGCTTTCACAAATGGCCCTGTTAAGATGCCATACAGCGTCACGAGGTCGGAGTTTAACGACCTGGTTCAACAGGGCTGTATAATTTGTTTTCGTTTCCATCACTGATAATAAACATTTCCTAAATCCAGCACACTTTCCACCTTACCTATGGGCAGCTCCGTGTTTTCCTTCGTTTCAAATTGTTTTGCATTTTCCAGCCACACGATGGCATCCGTCGGGCACCTTTTGATCGCTTGCGGAGAGGCGAGCACATTCCACTCATATTGAATGGTGGCCAGGTTATTTCTTATTTCGATCAGGCCGGGTGCGGCATCGGCCACACATTTGCCACAAGCCGTACAGGCCACGGAACAAAGGTTCTCAGCCGCCTTGCCTTCCAACAAAGATTTGCATTGTACGATCAGCTTCTGGCCGACAGGCATCAGCACAAACAATTGTTTGGGACAGATCTCCACACAGTCACCGCAGGCGATACATTTATCGATGTCCACCACCGGCAGGCCATTGGCATTCATGTGTATGGCGTCAAAGTCGCATACCTTTTCACAATCGGCCAGCCCCAGGCAGCCCCAGCTGCATTGTTTGGGTCCACCGGCCACCATGGCCTCGCCGCGACAGGTTTTAAGTCCTCCCCGGTAATCGGCCATGTTGTGGGCTTCATTTTTTCCACCGGCACACAACAGCCGCGCCACTACTTTTTCTTCATGACTGGCCTCAATGCCCATGTATTGGGCTATGCGCTCCACGGCATCGGGCGAACTCACCGTACATTTTCCGGGATTAATGGTTTTATTCACCACCATTTCTGCGAACGCCCTGCAACCGGGTGAACCACAGGCACCGCAATTGGCCTTGGGCAACATCTCTTCCACGATGTCGATGCGCGGGTCTTCTTCGACCTTTAGTTTTTTATAGGCAATGGCCAGGATGGTCGCAAAGAGCAAGCCAAGCGCAGTAAGGATGACAACAGCCGTGATGATTTCTGTGGTCATTTGGTTCAGTTCAGGGTTTTGGCCAATTCAATGAGTGCATCAAGTCCCGGCTCTTTGGGGTTGAGTGGCATGCCGGGGTGAATGCACTTGGCCGGACACGCCTGCGCGGCTTTTACCAGTTGGGCAAAAGTGACCGTTGTAGCATCCGCAACGTATGCCTGCTTGTCGCCATTGTATCTAAATGCCCTCGGATACTTATCCGTACACTCATTGCAAGAGGTGCAGCGGTAGGATTCCACCCAGGCATCATTAGAGACTTCTACGGGTGTCTGAGCGATGTCTTCCACCATCTGGGTCACCTCTGTTTTTGTCACAGGGTTTGCCGCAAGGGACGTTGTTGTGGAAGTCTGGGTCACTGCGCCGGGAATGGTGAGGCTATCCAGGTCGAGCAGCATGCCTGCCAGCCTCTCCATGGCCTCAGCAGCCGTGGTTGACCTTACCTTTTCGATTTCAAGTTCATGGCGGGCTTTGAGTTCAGTTACTTCTCTTTCAACCTGGTCCAGCATTTCTTTGCGGGTACGACTCACGGCTTGTTCAACGTGGAAGCTGCTCACGCCGCCAAGTTCCTGGATGAAATTCCAGAAGTCCAGTCTTTCTTTGGCAGCCACCACCAGGGCATAAGGCACAGCCATCTTGTGTAAGGTAAATGCCGCATCCACCATCCAAATGAAAGGCACCTTTGCATAAAGTTGGTCCGTGGGTAATTTGAGGTATTCAGCCAAGGGAATGAGGTCTGCCGTCCAGCAATGGGCGGGCACATCGAACAAATGAATCAGGTTGGCAGGGTTGACGGCATAATAATCGGCAAAGGTAAATGCCAGGTCGATCCGGCTTACTTCCTTTGTCTCGGCAAGCATTTCAAAAGTATATTCCGGCCAATCGAGATACGCTTGCGGATTGGCATCGATGTCGAATCGACTGCCCCACTTTTCACGGCTGGCATCGTAGGTGAACAACGGAAATTGCCTGCCTTCCACGGCACTGCTGATGTGCATAAACTGACGCGCCGGAGTTTGACTGTCATCGGGCATCAGGATGTGAAACAAAGCCGGTGTAGCACAAGTTAAACCTGCGTCTAGGCCTTGCACAAGATGCAGGGGATTATGCAGGGCAGCCTGCAGCGTAAAAGCACTGCGGTGGGAAATGGCGATGGAACTCAGCTCTTGCTGGAATGAAGGCAACTCATCTTCTTCACCCGTATAATGAATTTTTACTTCAGACGGTAAATTGATGGCCACCACCTTCACAGGTTTGTTGGATGCCAGTAAGGCTGAAAAGTGCTGCATTTCCCTGCCCAGTAAATGGTGCGTTTCTTCCAACAAAATTACCGGAGGACACAGCGCATTTTCTTCGGCCGTGAAATAGGCCCAGCTGAATTTTGCAAAAAATCATCGTGGATGTCTTCCTCGTATTTGTTATTTATTTCGAGGGTCGCCATCCGCGTTGCGGCAAACATAGCGGAAAGTCCGACCATGTGGTTTTTAAATCCTTCGGATGCCGACAGACAACTTTTTCCTTCCGGAACCAGTTTCACCTCCAATGCACCCAACAGGTTTTTCCAGTTGCCAGTTTTGTTGGCCAGATTTTCACCCATAAACACAAGACCGTGGTGCGACGAGAGCAAACTTTCTGCCGCTTCCAGGTTTCGTATGCACGTTGTGATGCGCTCATATCTTTTCACCGGCATAGATTCTGAGGCGCGCCGGGGTTTTAAGTTGTCCAGGGTATTAAACTCAATGAATGAATCCCCAATGTCCCAGGCCGCTGCGCTGTTTGTGGTCTTGCCCTCATTTTCAACGGAGAGCAGGTCATTCAACTTTGATTTTAAGTTGTGCGCTTCATGTACAAATTTATTTCTTTTCTCCCTGGACTGGTAGGTAAGTAAATGGGTGAGCAACTGAACCAGTGTCAAAGGTGAAAAGCCCAGCAGGCTGCCGGTTTGGGGCAACTTATTGCGAAATTTTTCGATGTCTGCCAGAAATGTTTTTTGGTCTTCCCCTTTTATTTTGATGTCCGCAAGGGTTGACATGGCCGATTCCAGGGCTGCGGCGAAATCGCAATAGTGACCCGCATCCTTTACATATTTCCGGAAGGCTGCTTCAATTCGGGGCAAATTGGTATGGAGGACAAGACCTTCTTTTTCATTAAATACCGCCTTAAAAGTTTCCTCCAACAACGCGATGATGGTCGAAGGATGGGTATGGGCCCCTGCTTCCATGTGAGATAAATAAATGGGGTAGTCCGTTTGTATTTCTTCGCTGTTGAGGTAGGATGCCAGCAGGACGGGCCGCAAATCCTTTGAGGTTGTTCCTCCGGTATTTTCACCCGAGCGGTAAAAATTTCGCAAGGCCTGCCATTGTTTTTTTACCTCACTTTCAGGTGCGGCAGCCACAGTGGGTAAGGTATAACACTCGATCCTTGTTTTGATACCCTCCGGAGTGGCTTCCACCACGGGTTTGGGTTTCAACACCTCCTCATTCAACAATTCACTGAAGATCTCTCCTGGGCCATTGTGGGTATTTGCCGTCGTCATGATAAGAAGTGTTTAAACTGCGTATTTGTCAAATTCCAAATTGATGGCAGAGATTTTATCCTCCGCAGACATGCCAATGTTATGAGGCACCGTACTCATCGTACCTGGGCGCATTTTTATTCTGGTAGAATAAACCTATCGGAATGCTGTCGGAAATTTCCGCGTATTCCCTGGCTTTATGGATGTTGCCCGGATCGTGCTGGATGATCTTTTTAAATCCTTTCTCCACATTTTCGTGCACCTTGATGCCGTTGTCGTGGGTGAGCAGGGTCAGCGCTGTGGGATCGGATACCGCTGCATCATACAGGTCGCGCATGAAGACAGGGCATCTTTGCACCACCCTTACAAAGGCGAAGCCGGGATGTTCATAAGCCGCCTTGATCGTCTCATAGACGTGGGCCGGATTCCAGTCTGCGGTCTGGGCTACAAAAGACACATTCGATACCCCCAGGGTCGTTTGAATGGGGTTGATCGGAGGCAGTACCGAACCATGTGGGTGGGTGTTCGACTTGGTACCCATGGCACTGGTCGGACTGGTTTGTTTTTTGGTCAGTCCATAGATGCTGTTGTCCAGCAGTAGCACGGTCATGTTCATGTTGTACCGGATGGCATGGATCCAGTGGGCAGTTCCAATGGAACAGCAGTCACCGTCGCCGGTCACCACAAAAACATTGAGGTCTGGTCTGCGGAATTTCACACCCGAAGCCACCGGAAAGGCGCGGCCGTGTAAGCCGTGGAAGCCATAGGTATTCATGTAATGCGGAAAACGGCTGCTACAGCCAATGCCGCTCACAAATACGGTTTTTTCAGGAGCCAGTTGTTTTTCCCTGCACAGTTTCTGTACCGAGGTAAGGATGCCGTGGTCGCCACAGCCCGGACACCAGCGGGCTACACCATCTTCATAATCTTCCAGAGAGTAAACTTCATCAGGGCTGGGTATGTGGCATACATCAGGTTTTAATCCGAACATTTGTCTTAATTTTTATTGATTAATTCATCTTTGATCATATTCAACACCATGCTGGGGTTGATCGGCTGGCCGAAAACGTTGCTGAAACAATCCACATCCACCAGGGTATGCGCCCTCAGCAGCCAGGCAAGCTGTGCGTACCTTCTGCTTTTTTTGGTGATGAGCGGATCTCCGATGGTGTCGCTGTAATTCAGTTCTACCGTCATTACTTTTTTAAATCGGCTGAATATTTCTTCCAGTCCCGGTTCAAGCGGACTGAGGAAATGCAGGTGGACACTGCTCACGCTGAGTCCCAATTTTCTCGCCGTATCTACCGCCTCTTCGATGGCCCCTTTGGTGGATCCCCAGCCTACGATGAGCAGTTCTCCGCTATCATCGCCATTGATCTTAGGCGGTTTCAGGGTCTGCAGCACCGCCGCAATTTTGCGACTGCGGGCCTCGCTGGATTTTTGATTGATCTCCGGTTCGTACGCTACCTTACTGCGGCTGTCGTGTGCGAGCCCGGTAAGGGTGTACATGCCATCCTTTTGGCCGGGTATCGGTCGTTGACTCAGGCCCGTTTCCGGATCCCAGTCAAACGGTTTTACATCTCCCTTCCAGCGGCTTTGGTCGATCGGTGCCGACAGCCAGTCCGGATTCAGTTTGGGACGTGGGAATGGCGAAACCCCGGTAGCCAGGTTGGCATCGGTGAGCAGGATCACCGGCGTCCTGAACGCCTCTGCGAGCTTGCGTGCGAGGATCACAAACTGGAAACACTCTTCGATGGTAGCCGGTGCAATAATGATCTTGGGGGCATCGCCCGCTTCACCATATAAAGACGCGAGCAGGTCTCCCTGTTCCACTTTGGTAGGCAAGCCGGTGGATGGTCCGCCCCGTTGTACATCGACGATGACCAGCGGCACTTCAGCCATGACGGCCAGGCCAATAAATTCTGTTTTGAGCGCCAGACCCGGACCCGAAGTCACGGTGATGGCTGTTTTACCGGCATAGGAAGATCCGATGGCAAAGCCGATGGCCGCGATCTCATCTTCCGCCTGGTGCACGATGCCGCCCGCATTTTCGATGCATTCCGCCAACTTGTGCGAAACCGAAGTCGCCGGCGTGATGGGATACATGGCACACAGTTCGATGCCCGCCGCCAGGGTACCCAGCGCGATCGCCTCGTTTCCGTTCATGACCACCTGGTCGCCTGCATCCTGCCTGGGGGGAATTTCATAGGCGAGATCCAGGTTTTCTTTGGCCCAGTTGTAGCCTCCCCGGAGCAGTTCTACATTGGATTCAAATATTTTTTCTGATTTTTTCTTAAAAGTAATGCGGATCTGATCTTCCGCTTTTTGCAGGTCGCGGTTGTAGATGTGGCACAGCAGCCCCAGCACCCACATGTTTTTGCCCTTGCGCGCATCGGCTACAAACTTCAGGCATTCCACTTCCATCGGTATCTCTATGACCCTGAAACCCTTGGCCGTAAAGTCAGCCAGTGCCGCCGCATAATCCCTGCGCACAGCTTCGATGTCACTGGTCGCCCACTTGTTCTCCAGCAGGATGACAGTACCTTCGGTATATGCATTCTGTGCGATTCGGCCGTACAGCACCTGTTCGTTGAGCGCTACCACCAGGTCGGCAAAATCGCCCATGTTGGTCACCTTCTCGGAACCCACGCGGATGCGTATGCCTGAAGCACCGGCCCTCGACCGGGCGGGCGGTTGTATCTCTGCGGGGATGATCTCCACGGTCCAGACCCCGTTGCCCATCTTCGCCGATAAGGCCCCAAAACTTTGTCCCGCTTTTTGCGCACCCTCTCCCGAGTCGCTTACAATTTCAACCACGTGCTGGCCAACAATGGTCCGGTTAGGGCCGACTTTCGCCACATCCGGAATGGTTTGTGTTATGCTCATAATGCTAATGTTGTATATCCTCAATGAATAGAAAAACCTGCATTTACCCCATTGAAGGGCAAATCTTGCGGTAAAGTAAGCGGAACATGATACAGCAGCCAATGACCACCATAATACAAAAGAATGACGATGGTCAGTTTTTTGGTATTTTATTTTATAAATGGAATTTTTTAATGCTGAATGTAGGTAAATTTGGTTAGCTGGTGAATCGGGAAAATCTACCTGGCTAACGCCAGTTAGACAGGTCGGGGAACCGGTGAATCGAGAAAATCTACCTGGCTGCGCCGGTTTGGTAGATCTACGGGAAACGTTGGGGAATTCTGATTTAGGATTTAGGAATTGAATTAAGCAACGCGCATTGGCCTAAGGCGAAGCCGTATTGCTTTAAACAGAGCGCATTGCATTAAGGCGAAGCCGTATTGGTCTAAGCAAAGCGTATTGCATTAAGGCGCAGCCGTATTGATCTAAGCAAAGCGTATTGCCTTAAGGCGTATTACCCGTTCCGCAGGTAGGCATAGATTACTTACTCCCCAGATTTCCACGAGTCCTCCGATTCCTCAGATGCTCCGAATTCCACGATTTCCGCGATTCCCCGATTCCCCGATTCCGCGATTTCCCCATCCCACCACCAGCTCCCCAAAAAAACTTTCCACCCCATTTTACAGGAAAAAATCGCACACTAAACCCTGATATCCAGTCATATAAACGAATAAGACACAAGTTTCCTTATGGGATTTCCCGAAAATTTTATTTCAGGAAAGTTATAGTTTATTCGGATTTTTAAACGCAATTATTCGGGAATGGTGGAGATCCATCTGTCACAAAGATGTACTAACCTATATTTTAAAACTGCGGTAAGTATAGGAGATTTTAAAAGAGTTTATAACCCAATATTCCTGGAAGCAGGAAGGGATGGAGGTTATAATTTTATTACATAACAATTTAAGTTGGTCAATAGGGGCACAATATATTTATGACTAGGAAGTCATTCCGGGCATTCTTTGATTGCTCCAAATCTTATTCTGATTTTGGAAAATAAAACTTATAACTTTTTATGTCTAATTCTGTCAAATGGTGCAAATGGAAAGATAAATATTGAATTAAGAGGGGTATTTGATTATGGAATATTTCTATGTTAAATTTATTCGAGAAATATTGAATTAAAATCAGGGAATAAAATCGATTTGAACTTTAAATTACTTGGGTTTAAAATGGTTTGTTTGATTGTAAATTCAAGCTTTTGACCAAAGAAATAGAATAAAAACGTAAGGGGAATAGTTGCTTTTGAAATTATTTTATTTAATCCTTAAAGTTTGTTAGTTGATAAGAAATACTTTTACAAGTGATGTTTATCAGTTTTTTATTGTTAAAATGCAAATAGATTTATCACACAATCAAAATCTATATCATATGGAAGATTAAGCTCATATAGTTTTGGGTATACTAAGACAACTTATTATTTCTCCAATAAATAAATTCGGAAATCATTTAAGTTATAGCTGACTTTTGAGTGATATTTAGTAACTCATAAAATATGCTCGCTTTTGAAAAATGGAATTATTTAAGGCAATTGGTAGAAATTATTATTTTGTACTTATTAAGAAAGCGTTTGTGAAATTATAATAATTACATATATTATATTTTTAATAATGGAAATTAGTTTAGACTAGAAGAGGGTACATAGTCATAATAATTGTCATAATGGCAATACTCCTTATTTCTTTGCGAATGTAACTTACAAAGTGAAAGACATTTCTAAATCTTAAATAGATATTTAATGGCAAATCAAAATGATAAAACAGTTTTCGAGCCCACAGAGGTTGAACCCAAGTTGCCAAATGAAGGTACGGTATTTGGACCATCTACTGGTGCTGAATTATTAACAAGAAACAACAGAAAGATTGCTGGAGTTCTCTTTTCTTTTTCAAAGAACGGCTTTGGCGAATATTGGATTGTCTATCATGGTCGGAATACCATCGGATCAGGAATAGGCTCAACAATAAGGCTATTGGAAAAATCAGTATCTGAAAAGCATGCTTTATTGAATTCAAGGGTTATCGATGATAATAATTTGATATTTGAATTAAGAGATGATGGTTCTAATGGAGGCACCATTTTAAATGATCAGGATTTATATCATTTTAAAAACTATGCGCCTTTAAAACACGGTGACAGAATTAGAATTGGCGGTACGATCTTCTTTTTTATATTGTAGATGATATTTTACTCAATATGCAACCTAATACTTCATTTAAGCCATTGGACGAACTTCCACCATACTAGTCAATTATTTGTATAATGAATCAGGTGCCCTATACATTAAGACTGAATGGACTAAAATCATATGTTTTTACCTATCCAACTGACTTAATCGGTGAAGGATCAATGGCATCGATTTATAAGGCCAGAAGTAGTGAGAATCAAAGTGTTGCAATAAAGGTTTTGAGACAACAGCACGAGAATCCACTTACTTTAAATCTATGGAGGAACAATGCTGAATTTTCAATTTTGCACAAGAATTTAATGCAGGTATATGAAGAAATTCATCAAAACAACCGGAGGCATATTATTCTAGAGTATATTAAAGGTTCGGATTATGAGAAGTCATTCAATAATTTCAAATTAGAGGAACATCTTAAAATACTCATTCAAGTCTTAGAGGGTTTAAAAGGGTTGCACAATAATGGCTATTTACATCGGGACATTAAGCCTAGTAATATTTTAATTGATAATTCGGATTTATTCACTAAAATAATTGACTATGATTTAGTAATGCACCAGCAAACAAAAGTGGATCACTTTGTTGGAACTGTGAAGTATTCTTCACCTGAAAATTTGGAGTTACAGGCATTGGATAGAAGGGCAGATTTATGGTCAGTTGGTATTATCCTTTATAGGATTTATAATCAAGGTCAGTTCCCGTTTGATACGGACGATAAAAACCTTTTGTTGCATAAAATTAAATCAAAGGAATACACGCACGGTCAATACAATTCAACTATTAAAAAACTCATAGATAGAGCATTAGATCCAAATATTGATAATCGTTTCCAAAGTGCAGATGAAATAATTAGAGCTTTGTCTGGTTTGTCAAGAGTTTGTTGGCTGGATAAGTTTATTGAATATCTTGATCAAAATGATCTCTTTAGTAATTTGATTAAAGTACTCATAGTTTTTACTTTAATTGCGCTTATTGTTGCAATGATAATATTTTCAGTATGAGGGTAATGGAAAATGACATTTCGATTATTTCTGATTCTGGTGGAAGAGACCAGAACCAGGATTTCGCCATTGCGTATAAGGGCAAATTGGGAACCTTGCTGATTGTTTGTGATGGCGCTGGTGGGTATAATGGTGGAGCTTATGCTTCAAACTTTGTTGGTAATTCACTAATACAATATTTTCGAAAATATGATGGAACTGTTGAGATTAAGGAATATCTTATTAATTCTATTCAATCTGTCAATCAGCAATTGATTTCTCAATCTGCCTCAGATCCGGACTTACAAGGAATGAAAACAACGCTATCCATGGTTTTCTTGGATGGATCAACTGGAATTGCATTCCACATTGGTGATAGTAGAATTTATCAGATTAGGAATGGCAATTTTGTATTCAGGTCAAAAGATCATTCACTGGTTCAGGAGTTATTGGCAAAAAGGGAAATTACCAGGAAAGAGGTTTTAAACCATCCAAAAGCTAATGTAATTACCAGAGCAATGGGCGCTCCTATAAAACTTGATATTGAAATTAATGATCTTAAATTTAAAAATGGCGATATATTATTATTGACAACTGATGGCATACATGGGGTATTGGATGATTCGAAAATTTTAAAATTGGTAAATAATGGGTTCTCACTTGGTAATATCAATGAAAGATTATTAAATGAAGCTGAAGTAGAAGCTAAGAAAATAGGTATTTTAAACCATGATAACCTCACTTCATTGCTGTATTGTAAAAGTTATTCAAAATTGCCATTTGCAATTAAACATAAATTGGCGCTATTTTTCACAATATTTTTATTGGTACCAGCTATTTCTATTTTTTTATTCAGGAACAATATAAATGTAATACCAAATAAGCAAAAATTAAATGCAGATATCACTGTATTTACGCAAAATCAATATTTGGACTGTATGAAAATGGACAGTATCATGAATATTGACAATATAAGAGTCATTCATTTGCATCGGGATTCATTTCAGTGGCCAGATCCAGAAATTCTAATAAACTACACCATTGATTCAATATCAATTAAGGATACAATAGTGGTTAAACGTATTAAAGTTAATAAAAAATGAAATTAATTAAGACGATTAAAATTGGTAGACATCAAAGTAACGACTATTGTCTGAATTCATTTAATGAAAAGACAAGTCGGAATCATGCCATACTCTATATTTACGATGACGATACGCATGAACTTGAAGATATTAGTACGAATGGCACCTTTGTTAATGGAAATAAAGTATTAGCATCAAAAGTTAAGGTAAGAAAAGATGATTTAATTAAATTTGCTGACCAGGAAAGATTTGATTGGTCCCGTGTTAATGCGGTTCCAATAAACAAAACGGGATGGGTTGTCTATGTTGGACTAATAACCATTGTATTATTGGCAACAGCTTGGCTTGGCTATTACTTATTTTTACTGCCGAAAGACCTATGCAAGGATGAATTATGTGAAATTAAATGCATACAAGCTAAATATAACAAAAGTGTGGGCTTAATTTGTAATGCATATTTTCTAAAAGTCAATTTTGGCAGTGATAAGCTATTTATTGGTTATGATAAGGCAAAGTATAATAAGGATCAAACTTTAGAGAAAAGTGTCAGATATAATAAGGATGAGTTATTGCCATTTTTCTTAACTGGCACTGCATTTTTAATAGAGAACAAATCTAATCATGATAAGGCAAATTTGGCTACCAACAGGCATGTTGCTGATCCGTCCTGGGGAATAAATAAGCGAGTTTATAGAGATGATGAGGAAAAGAAGTTTTATGAAGACATAAGAATAGAAACTGATCAATTTGAAAAGACATACAAATTGCCACCTAATCCTAACCGGCAGTTTATAACTCAGTCTGATCGCATTTTATTTATTCCTTCCGGGACTTTATTTTCGCTTGGAAATGGACTTACTTACAATGATTTGCTTAACAAATTGGGTACAGGAAATTGTGAGCTCCTTCGTTGGTCAAAAGAAAGTAACGTGGATATAGCATTATTGGCTACAAATCCAGAGCCCGATTATCATTATATTAATCTTACCAATGAAGCAAGCGATAATTTGGACTGTATTTCTGTTGGAGATGAGGCGGTTATACTTGGGTATTCCGGGGAATAACTGCAGGTTATAGCCAATCCCGGACTGTGACTTATCAAACTTCAAAGAGTTCAATTTCGAAAGTGCCAGGTATGTTTGAAATATTTTATGATATACCTACTTCAGGAGGATCAAGTGGGTCGCCTATCTTTGATGAAAATGGAAAACTTATTGCTGTCCATTTTGCAAAGCAAGGATTAAATGGTATTGGCATACCAGTTAAGCATTTAATAGATGTGGTTGAGCATAAAAACACAATTGATTATACAAATACTCAAGAATTGCAATATGGACAATAGCAGAAATCAATCATATCTGAAAAGAAATATTATTTGGTTTTTACTTTTATTAATGACTATTTCTTTAGCAGCATATTTCTTTGGCAGAAAAATTAATAACCCTCCAATTGAATTAACTGCTACAATTCCGGATCCAATAATTGTAGCACCTACTCCCGGGCCCTCACCACCGACAGCTGTAAAATTATTGGATCCAAGTCCGGTGTTTGTTGATTCTGCCTTTTTACTTCAACTTGATCAGGTCAATATTGGTAATAATCAAATATCCTATTTTATTGATAATTCTATTGTTTGTCAGAATCAAAATATTTGTAAGGTTTCAATTCCTAAAAAAGGGAAATCATTCACTAAAAGTGTGCTTTGTTAAACTTAACATTTGTGATTCAATGGTTATTAAAGTAATGCAAAAGCAGAAACAAAATGTTAAGCCTGCAAATATAACTACTCCAAAGGACGGAAATAGAATTAAACCTGTCGATGAGAAGCCGGATACTTCTGAAATTGCTGCAAAAATTGAAACACCTCCTCCACCTGCTATAGTAAAACCATCTTCACTGACAAAACGCACAAAAACATGTGTTTTAAAATCCAAAGCTGCTTTATACGGTGTGCGTCAAACGCTTAATAAGGGGACAATCACCATTATTCCCAAAACGAAGATGGTTTTATCCAGGGCAAAATTAAGATCAAGAGGTGACGGCGGTATTGACTTTATGCTTTCGGGTGGTGATATTAACTCAACAATTGAAATTAGCAAACATGTCAATGATGAAGAAAACGACATTAGTTTTAATGAATTAAGAAACACTATTCTTGAGCCTGGATTTACTTATACCTTGAGTTTCAAATGCAGGGGAGATAGTAAATTGTATAACATCGAAAATGCCGTGGTAGGAAATAGCACTGACCAGGCGGACTTTTCAGGTGCAATTGTGCTTTTTGATTTAGAATATAAATATTTGTAAGTATGAAATATTTTGGTATTATTTTGATATTTTTCGTGAATTCCTTAAGTGCGCAGCCTTTAGGGGTAAATATTACTCCTGAAAATGATACCATTTGCAGGACTTCTAGCCTGTTATTAACAGCAATGCTCGAGAATCCTGGCAGTAATGTCAACTATAATTGGTCAAATGGTGGTGGTATGGGTATGAGTGCAACTTTTTCAGGCAACTCCTTGTCTGTAGGAATGAATAAAATTTATATTACAGTTACGGAAGTGGGTGGGGCAGGTACGTCTGTTATTGACAGTGCCACCATAAATGTAGTAGAACCATTGATACCGGCTTTCATAACAGGTGTAAGCAGTATTTGTAAGGATAGTATGCGCCAACTTACGGCCTCTACACCGGGAGGTCAATGGTCATCTCAAAACACTAGTATCGCCGAGGTTGATGGCCAAGGTCGTATAAAAGGTAAAGCCCCTGGAGAGGTTACCATTCAGTATGTGATTAATGGTGCACCTTGTCCGGATGCAACATCAATGAAAAATATTACGGTAAATGCTTCTCCCACACCAGCAAACATCAATGGCTCCACCACGTTGTGTTTTAATGTTCCTGATACTTTAACGGCTACTGTAGGAGGAGGAAGTCGGTCGGCTTGAGATCCAAATATTGCGACAATAAATACCAATGGCATAATCTTAGCAGTTTCTCCAGGGAAGGCCAGGTTTAGATACACCATTAGTGGAAATGGTATCTGTACTGATGCGGTAAAGGAACATTTAGTGGAAATTTTGCCCTTGCCTTTAAAACCTACAATTCAGATTACTAATCCCACTACTTGTGGTGGCACCAATGGAAGTATAAAACTGTTGGCCAGCGAATATATGGCTTCATCATACCTGGTAAATTATATTTTTAATAATGATACAGTTCAGAAAGAAATTGCACCTTTAAACAACATTATTGAAATCACCAATCTAGCCAGTGGGGTTTATAAAATTAACTCCATAAAAAATGGGGTTACAGGTTGCCAGCTTAATAATATAAATGAATCAAGGACCTTAACTGATCCTCCGCGACCGATTAATCCTGAGATAACTGTCGACAAATTAACCAGCTGCGGGCCGGCCACATTTAATTTTTCTACCTCTCAGGTTTCAGGATTCACTTATTCATGGAAATTGGATGGTAATCCACATTTTCCAAGTACCAGTGTGTACAACCCAAATTTATCAACTGTTAAAAAGTATGTCATTTCTTTAACTCAAACCCAAACCAGTACCAACTGTGTCTCGGATATCTCTACGAAAGAAGTTGAAGTTTTTACGGCTGTGAATGCTACAATAACGGGAAAGACGGAAGTTTGCGAAGGCTACGATGAGGTAATTTCTGCCATGGCAAACACAGGTAGTGGTGAATACACCTACAAATGGTCGACCGGGGAAACGACAGCGATTAAAGATTTAAAGACACTGGCAGATGGCTTTTATTCTTTTAAAGTTACCATTACAGATAAAAATAACTGCACAGATGAAGCGACGAAGGAGGTTGTTGTATATGATGTGCCTGAAGTTAAACTAGAAGTAAAATTAGTTAATGGTATTTATACTATTGATTTGTTAAATCAGATGCCAAGTTTGAAAAAGTTTAGGTATACTATTACTAAAATATCGACTAGTCAGAATTTTATGTCTTCTGAGTCAATTAATTCAGCTTTGCAGTATGGATTTGAAAAGGGTCAATCTTATGAAATTATTTTATCCTTTACAACTGATAAAGATTGTATAGGAGAGTCTCAAGTTTTAAATTATTCAGCTACAAATAAAGAATGTAAAGACTATCTAGTTAGTTTAATCATTGATAACAAAGATGTGGCCTTTAATGCATTTGATCCGACTTTAGTTTTTTGTGAAGATTCTATATTTAATATAACACTAGTAGGAGACGAACCTGGAATAGAATCTGGTAAAGTATTGATAAATAGCGTTATATATGATTTAGGTATTCTAAACTCTAAATTCAATACAACAATAAATGACATAAAGATTAAATCAGATTCGGTCAGTTACATTAATTTAAACTTGGTTTTTAGGATTCTAGATGAGGGCAATTTTATTGACCTTCCATGCAATTACAGAATTAGAATAAATAATGACTTTAAGCCTGAAATAATCTTAGATGCCATAAACTTTTGTTTTAGCGATACAGTTAATGTTCAGGTTAAAGAAAAATCTGCTAAAAAAGACCAATTTTATTCTGGATAAAGATGGCAAGAATTATAAACTGCCAGATATATTGGATATACCGATAAAGATTGAAAAAAATGGAAACCGCTGCCACATTATTTACCCTTAAAAGTATAAAGGCTGAAAACAATATTTGCCCGGCTTTTGATAAGACATATACGATCAATATTAAACAATCACCGGTAATACCTCAAACAACTGACACGGTATGTAACTCCATTGATTACAAAACGAATGTTTTTAGTGAAGCCGGTGTCGTTTACAAATGGAGTTATAAGGGAAATCTGTATCGCTCCCTTTTACAGGTAGCACATTGGAAAGTGACAAATATAACGTGACAGCCACTTTAACCTATGGCACACTGATATGTGCGAATGAGGCCAGTATTAATTTTATAAAGATCAGCCTGCCATTGGAAGAATACAATCGCCTGGTGACTGTAGCCCGTTTTTCACTGTCAATACATCTGACATATTAAATAATACCACACTTACATGGTTGTACAACAATTCTACCAGTAATATAACATTTCCATTTTCGACTGACAAAAGAATTGTCTCCCTATCTTCTATGCAGGCAGGTGGTAAGTTACTATTGAAGTTGCAAAGAGGAACTTGCGAATATAAAGACAGTATTTCTGGATCTGAGAATTTTAATTACGAGGAGGACCTTAGGGAAATAGAATCTTTTAATTGCGGTGATGGTCAAATTTATTTGATACCAGATGTGGACAATGATTGCTTTAACTGGTACACTTATGATAGCACCAGTTTGGAATTAATGAAGGTAAATGAAATAGAAGATGTTCCCTTTGTAGCGGTAGACAAAAACCTCAAAATCCTTGTAACTGCAGTAGATTGTAGTGACAATTGCAGTGGCACCATTTTTAACCGTATTAAACAAGGCAAAAAAGATTGTGAAGATAAGACTGCAGCATCTAGCTATAAGGTTTTTCCTGTGCCTGCATTAGATAAAATTACAATAGAGCGAAATCAGAAAAACTGGGGTACACTTAGTGCACGACTTTTCGACCTCACTGGTCGTACCATTAAAAGTATTGAATTGGACGATCAAAATTCGGAAAAATTTGAATTGGATGTTTCTGATGTACTACCTGGGCTATATTTCTTAAATATTGAAGAAGTGAATTATAAGATTATAATCAAGCGATGATCATGAAAAAAATAAAAATGTTATTTGTTTGTTGTTTGGTCTTTATCTTGCCAGTCAATATGATCGGCCAGATCAAGAGCTTACGTGTTTCGTTGCGTACGGATTCCACCTCACGGATTGATGAAAAATCACAACAAAATATAGAAAAGCTAATTACTCAGTCTGAACAGATCATTTCCGCTTATAACGATAAAGCAACGATGTTTGATCTGGATAAAGGCAAAGTAAGTCCTGAATCCATTGATTCTTTTAAAAGATTGTTTCACGGAGGAGCATATATATTTAATGATTTGGTACTCTACGGAAGAAGAATACCAATGAATGAGTACACCGCATTTGTTGCTGATCATTTGAGGGGCGAGGGTGTGAATTTTAAAATTAGCAACATGTTGTTAAAGTCAGCGGTAAAAAACCCTGCCAGCGATAATCAATATGAAATTGTAGTAAAGGTCATAAAATTATTGACCAGGGTTTATGACAGGAGCAAGAAAAAATTCATAGAATATCCAAAGTATAAACAGGTAAACCTGGAATTTATCATTACCGTCCAGGGAGAAGATTTGGATCAAACACAAATCTATGGGATCGATGGACAAATTGAGGATCCACCTCCACCTCGAGCCAAGGAGTTGCAATTCTTCGGTGCTTACTCCTATGGCTTGGCCGATTTTAAGATTGATGAAAAGTTTGCTTCCAATGCAATAAAATTTAGTAGTAAAAGAGGCTATGACATTGGAATGAAATTTGCATGGGGAATATCCCGGAATAAAAAATCAAAAATCCTGGCTGGTATATCCTATGGAAACATAAATTATTCGTTGATTTCGGATTCGTCAATAATTAAAAATGAAGGGCTTACAAAGAATAGAGATATTTCAGTCTCCACCTTACGGGTAATGGAAACGGTGAAAGCCAATAACTTAGAGTTTTCTTATTTACAGGCAAGGTTAGGGTCACAAATTTATTTAACTAAGGGGTTCAAACAAGTAGAGTGGGGTCTTGATTTTGAGGTGCTACCAACCTATGTATTAAGTGGGGGCCAAAATAGCAGCGGCCTGGTAAAGGATTATACTACCTATGGACATAAGTCAAATGAGCTTTTCTGTTTTAATGGGAGCAGTGAGATAGACGAAAGCATTAGCGAGAGTGGTAGTTTCATTTTCGGCGCTGAGGTAAAAACATTTCTCTTATATTATCTTGGAGGCAGGAAATCTGCTATTTCAGCCGGACTGGCATACCGAAGGTATTTTAACAACTGGTTGACATCGCCCTTAATATTGTCTGAATTTCTACCGCATAACCTGGCAATGGAGTTGTCATTCATAAAAAAATTGAATTAAGAAATGAAAATTTTCACATTAAATATCATACTGCATTTATTTATTTTTCTAAATTTTACCTCTGCCCAGGAAATTAGAAAGGTCTTAGGTGTACCATTAAAATTTGAGAATGTGGTTGATTTGGAGGACAGGCCTTAAGTGAGTTTATGAATGGCAGTATTGGTAAGGTAAATGAACGGAGGCCCTGGAAAGTAATATGTGACCGGGACGCCGAAGAAACCCTCAATTCTGCGGGTGGCAGCCCAAACGGGAAAAAGCTAAGCTTCCGATCCTGGTATTATGTGGCAGAAGAGAAAGGTGAATTTCTCCATCTGATAACCATCGATGGGGAACCTGATTCTAGAGATCTGTCCATTTTACCTGGTAGTTATGTCGAAGATTATGGCTGGATTCATAAAAGCAAGTTATTGCTTTGGACCAGCGGACTGCGCAGCCCGAAATCGCAAATCTACCTGAAGTCTTTGATCTTATACACCGATGAGTCAGCAGATAAAATTTTTCGAAATGAGAGAGAGACTGTGAAGGTGAGGAGTGTGCCAAGTAAAACAGGGAATGTACTTGCTCCCATTTCTTTATATGATTATTATTTTATCTTCAAGAAAGAGAATGGTATGTATCTGCTGGGAAAGCAAAATGAATTATCCAATAGCTCTCTTTTCAAAACAGAGATCCTCGGTTGGGTTGAACAGGTAGATCAGGCAGACTGGAATACCAGATTGGCGTTGGAACACAATTTCACCCAAGCTGCTTATGATGAGAGGAAAAACAGGCCCGGCCTACAATTTGTTTGTTTTACCGATCAAATTAATGCAGAAAATAGGGCGGTGAATAGCAATGCGTTTGACGAAAAACAGATTTTGAGCAAATTTGACCCTGTCAATGCGGACAAAAAAATCCTGGCAAAGTCAGATCCAAAGAGATTCATCGGCACCATATTGAGGATGCCGGTTTTATTCAGCGGTGAGAACTATTTCCATACTGGTGTCCTGGGTACCTTTGGGGACACTAAAACGGAGGACAGAAGTGCAAACCCAAGACTTCAGGCTGCCTTCGATGAAATATCAGCGGTTAATAAATATTACGACATTTTGTTTATCATTGAAGCCACATCTGACATACGCCAATTTAAAGACGAGATCATATCTTCCATTGAAGGATTAAAGAAGCAACTTGCAGATGACAGTAAGAAACGATTTGCGGTCGCCTTTTACAGAGACGTGAAATTTGATGGAAGTAAACCTTATATTAATATTACGGAATTTAAGGACAATATTTCTGACATCATCGCCAAAATTAGCATTCAGGAATTTACCAATGACGATTACGACGGCTATAGTGGCATGATGAATGCCATTTATAAATCCATCGCAAGGGCAGGTTTCCAGCAAAACAGGACAAATATTGTCTATGTTATCGGCAAAAACCCTGATTTCAGTAATGACCTTACCCAAAAACTTAAATGCCTGGATAAAAAATGTGAAGAATTGGTGAGTGTGGATAAATTATCTTCTGCACTGTCCGATCTTAGGGCCAACTTAATTATTATTCAACCTAATTCAACTGACGACTTAAAAGGAGAAGAGTTCAGGGACGATGTAGAAAATATCTTATTGGAGACCAGTAAAAAGAATTTCACTTATTACAAAGCAATTAATGATTTAATGGAGGATAAAAACAGAGTCGAAAATCCCCGTTCAAATTTTATAGGTAATTCCATCAAGATTACCGGAGGTTCAACAAAATGCGCATTATATTCCAGTCAGAACAATAAGACCATGACCAAGAGTGAATTTAATCAATACATTCAGTCACCATTTAAAGAGCTAAAAAGAACCCAGGATGAAGTCATGGAATTTTTATCTAGGTTAATTGAAGGCGGTCAGAGCTATGAAGAAGTACAGAATGAAATGGCTGCTGGAGCTACATTTAATTATTCCTCATTACAGGATTTAATGGGCAGAATTCTGAAATTAGGAGATATTGACGTTAACAAAGAAAATTTTAAAATATTAACCGATCCAAAAGTTAGACTCTACATCAGGGCATATTTGCCTGGAAAATATATGGTGCCAACCACAATCTGTGCAGTCCGGTCTTATTTTTCCCTGAAAAGGAACTGGGTGACTACATCAATGAGTTGAGGAACTTAACCTCATTAAAGGATCAACCGGAGGACATATTGCGGACAAGACTTAAAGAAAGTTTACAAACCCTGTTCAATAAGTATGCAGGAAATAAAAAGATGCCCAAGGATGCCGATTTGAATAAGTTGCGAGAAATGCTTGTAGGAGAAGGATTTAAGTTTGAAAATTCGACACATAATTTTGTAATCAATAAGATCGATAATCCAAAGGTCTCTTTGGATCAAATCAGGGGCTTTTTAGATGCACTGGAAACCAAGTACATTAAACTGGAAAACATGACCAAAGACAATAGCTATGAGTTTAAGTTTAGGACCAAGAATGGATCTTTAGGTTCAATTAATTATTACTGGATACCTTTTGAAGATACTTTTTAATGTATGGCAAATCCGTTAATAAAAATAAGGAATCTTCATTGTGGCTACGCTCCGGGCAAGCCTGTGCTCTATGTAGATGACCTGAATTTGGCTCTGAATGAAATAACTTTCATGCTTAATATCTGGCATAGGTAAAAGCACCCTCATTGAAGCCCTGGGTCTTATCAATGACACCATCCTGGAGAGTATGTCAAGTCAGGTGCTTTTTCTGAATGATCAAAATCAATACGTAAACCTGAATGAACTTTGGCTAAACAATAAAAGTGAGCTGGAAACATTTAGAAGAAACTACTTTAGTTTTATATTTCAGAACAACTATCTGATGCCAAATCTTTCAGCAGGTGAAAACATGATGATGACTTTACTTATGAAGGGTGAAAACGAAACCGAGGCGAAAGATAAAATTTTATATTACATGGATAAAGTGTGGTTGGATGAAGAGCTTTTCGATAAGAAGGTGGTTCATCTTTCAGGAGGTCAGAAGCAAAGGCTCGCTTTTGTAAGAGCAATTGCATCGCCATTTAAGTTGTTAATTGGCGATGAGCCGACGGGTAATTTGGATGCGATGACCGCTGATAAACTTATGGGTTATGCTACGCAATCTCTTAGAGAATCGAATCGGTCAGCATTATTTGTAAGTCACGACATCAATCTGGCTTTAAGATATGCAGACACGATTCTGCTGTTTAAATTCATCAAAAAGGATGTGGAAATGGGTTTATTATCTGATTCTGAAGCCCTAAAGAGGGTAGGAGATAAATGGTGCCATGCAGGCAAGGAAATTGCCAATCCCCATCAATTAATTATGGAAGCCTTTTTGCAAAGCCCTAAACTGTTATGAACTACAAACAATTATTTATTACAAGAGAACTTGAAGAATTAAATGGTAAGGGAAATAGAAACCTTACCATAGCCTGTATTTTATTAGTGATTTCCCTGCTTAGCATCTCAGTTTCATTAGGTGTATATAATAGCCTAAAGGAAAGAATGGATAATCCTTATACTAACTGGGTAACCATGCCCGTACTCTACAAATACAAAGATTCAGTTCCATTGTTGATTAATCAATTCCAGTCACAAGCCTTTCTTGATTCTTTCAACCTGTTAAATTTAAATACATATGTGAAGGATGCGAATAAAATGATCTTTAAAAATGGGAAAGAGAAAACGTATTATGGAAGGTCAATAAATTTTGAAGAGAACATTGTTCAAAAAATATTTGAAAAGGATAATTTACTTGCATTAAGAAATGGTGATGAAAAGGAAAGCAAGGACCTTTTTGCGTATTATGTTTCTGAGGCTTTTTGTGAACAAAATAAACTAAACCCTAAAGAATTGGTCAGTTCCAACCTGGCGGTACTGGAACAAACTTTGAATACAGAAGATTATAAAATGTACCTTTTTCCGGTAAAAGCCGTGTTAAAAAGCCTGCCCAACCATAGTGATTTTATCATATAGGAAGAACTTTGCAACTTATACAGGAAAAGTCCTGCGGAAACGGGATTTATACCCGTGGAAAATCAGACCAGAATTGTTTTTTTGAGCGAATCCAAAATCCAGGATGAAATGCTGAAACAAGCCATGCCGAATTTAGATATTGTAGATGTGGTAGAAGATACAGTGACCCTTTATGGTAAAACGACAAATTTTAGTTACAAGGTTTTTACATCCTCTTTTATTTCTGATTCTGTTAAAAATATTTATATTTCCAAACTAAGTCAGCACAATAAATCCATCAAAATTATCAACGAATGGGCCCCAGTCACCCAATATAAAAATATTGAAAACCCGATGTATGTATCATTTAATTTTAAAAATCTGGATAAGATCAGAAATCTGCAAGCCTATTTGAAAAATAATTACGGCATGGAAATCGAGGTTTCAGTGGTTGATGAAAGAGAAAATTTTTCTATGGTAAGTCGTTTGACTTATTTTATGATCTTCAGTATTATCCTAATTTCCATCATTTGTTTTTCTATATTTCTTTTTAATCTCATCAAAAATCATCTTGAGTCCATTAAAGCAAATATTGGCACTTTGATGGCATTTGGTTTATCCACCAGGGATATACAATCCATCTATTTGATCACGGTACAAAAATTTATGTTAAAGGCATGGATATATGCTCTGGCTGCCTTGTCCATATGTTACTTATTATGCCTGTTTATTTTGAATTTTCGTATGGATATTCTAAATGTAGTGAACCTGATTACTGCGTTAGTCTTCACTTTATTATCCTTTTATATTACGAAAATATCTTTGAAAAAATTATTGAATGAGTCTCCTGGCGATTTAATATACAACCGAGTTTAATATTATGAATAAGGCAATTTATTTTTCTGTGATTATAAGTTTAATTATCTGGTCTTCATGTAAGCAGGATCCAGGTGTGACTAATGTCAAAATGGGATTGGAATCAAAGCTGGATACTTTAAATCGTGAAGAAGTTGGTTCTATTATGGCGCCTGCTGAACAGGTTCCAACTAGACCAGGAGAGCCTATATATTCGGTTTCGGTTAAATCGAGCCCAGCGGAGAAAGCGGCAGACGAAGAACTGGTTGGAGACGCCATAGAGGCAATTAAAAATAGTAAATACAGTACCTGCAATGATGTATTAACTGACTACGAATTATGTATTGAGGAGTTAAAAAAGGGCAATACCACTCCTATGATGAATTTCCCTTTGGATACCGACCCATTTTGCAAAGTGTGTTATGAAGGTGAGGACTTTAAGGTTAAATTGGATTCCCTGAAACGAATCGCTAAAAGGGTTCATAAGCAGATGCTAAAGTAATGGAAATGCAATAGCATTTTTCTGTTAGTATAATGTCTAATTCTAACAATAAAAATTATAGTATGAATATTTTTAAAATTTTAGGGAATGGAGATGGCAGAATTAATGAGCCTAATATTTCCGCATTTCTCGGTTATTTATTGGACCCCTACCAAGATCATGGATTAGGTTTTGAATTTTTATCCAGATTCTTAAAACAAATCAATCTGGAAAATTTTGAAGCGGAAATGTTTGATTACGAAATAATCTTGGAGCAAGCGTTCCGGGAGGAGGATAGTGAGATAAAAAAGAAGGAAATAGTTGACATCATTTTACTTTGTTTTAAGCCCAATAAAGGTAACTATAGGGAGATAATTGCGCATCAAATGATTGATAATAAAAAATCTTTGGAGTTTGCATTTCTGATAGAAAACAAGGTTAACGTTAGTGCTAAAAAGGAATTGCAGCTTCAGAATCAGTATGTAAATTTTGTAAGTGCGATTAGAAAACTTAATCCAGATTTTAATATTGACAATATCATATCACTTTACGTTACTCCAGACAATCAAAAATTTGATGAAGAATTTCAAGCATTTAAGGAATTAAAAAAAGCCCATATTAAGTGGATTCTATATAGTGAGAAACTTAATGAAGATAAAGAAGAAGAAGAGGAGGAAAATTTGAATAATGTATTTACTCAATCTATATATTCTATTCTCAATAGCATTATAAGTGATGAAAATCAAAGTAAAATAGACCCAATAAATGATTACACAAAACAGACCATAAAAGCATTTGTAAAATTCATTGAAAATGACTTTAAATCTCAGTTGAGGGATATGAGAGATAAGAAGGAGGGCAGAAGAAAAGATGGTGAGTATACAAAAAAGTATGTTGAAATAAATATTTCTACAAATATTGAGCAAAAATTAGTTGATCTCAGAAATTATATAGCTAATACTGCCCCTGAATTAAAAGATAAAATGAGTGTGGATATGTCAACTCCTACTTCACCTGCTTTAAAATTTGAATTTGATGATTATATAATTACCATATATGCTGGAACTGAATCTCGCGACAAAATTAGGTTTTTGTATGGGATAAACCCTAAAGTCGAGAAAATTTCCAAACAAAAACTGATTGATAAGTTTGGTTTTGATTGTTTAAAAAAGGCGAATTATAAAACGGCATATTGTAAGCCTTGGAAGAAAGAAGAAAATATTTATAAATTGGAGGAGGAGCATTATAGGGAGATATTTGACAGGCTAAAGGTTCTTATTGAGGATATGAAAACCTAAAGTGAAATTTTAAAATAAAAATACTTAAAACCAATGACCCTATCCACCTTCCTATCCAAATATGACACCCCCGGCTCCATAGTCCTCCTAGAAGGCAAACGAAATGTACTCGATGCCGACAAAGAAAAACTGGTCAGCCTGGGCAAGTTGCTGGCTTCGCAGTCCAATCACATCACCTTCCGCAGTGGCAACGCAGGAGGAGCCGATGAATATTTTTCCGCTGGCGTTGCAGAAGTGGACCCCAAAAGAATGCAAGTAATTACGCCTTATACCGGGCACCGAGCCAAAACAAATAAAAGCTACGAAACCATTTCCCTGGATGACATCGACCTATTGTCCGAACCTGAAGTGGTCTATCAATCCAAAGGCAATAAGAAAACCGAAAAGCTGATCGATCAATATGTGGCCGGTGATAAAGGCCGGTATGCCATCAAAGCCGCTTACATTATCCGGGATACAGTCAAAGCCATTGGATCAACGGACGTTAAGTCTGCAAACTTTGGTATTTTTTATGATGACCTGGATGATCCCAAAAGTGGGGTATAGGGTACACCATGAAGGTATGTGAGTCAAATGACATTTCTATCTTTGACCAGAGGGTTGAGTTTGAGTGGTTGGAGTAACCCCCTCACCTCAAAACCGTAACACTCCCCACTCTTACCAAACCCGTGCCATCTACCCACTCGATATCGACCCTCCAGGTATAGGATCCCTGTGGAACAATGCTGCCGCCGTAGGTGCCGTCCCAGGCCTCCGTGGGTGATCCGTTTTCATCGAGTTCGCTGGATGACCATACCTTTTCGCCCCAGGGTGAGTAGATGGCCATGTCGTATTTTTTCATGCCTATGCCTACCGGTTTAAATACCCGGACCAGTCGTTCGCCGTACTCCGGAGTCAGGGCATTGGGGGCGTAAAAGGTCTTGATCCATTCCGGGGCTATGGTTTTCTGGATGCTGTCCACACAGGTCCACAGGCCGGCGTTGTCGTTGTATGCTGTAAGTGTCACCTCTATGGGGCGGTTGATGTCATATTCATGCAGGGGATTGAGTGAATCGGTGAAATAGCCATCGCCGAAATTCCAAAGCAGGGAGGTGAAGTCGCGGCACAGGTGGTTGAACTGCACTTCTCCCCTGGTTTCGTCGGCAAATCCGGTGGTCCAGGTGAAGTCGGCCATTGGACTCGTGTATATTTTAATTGCTTGTGCCAGTGTGGTCGTATCTTTGCAAAACTCATTGTAGATGGCAATCAGGCGAATGTTGTAACTGCCTGCTTTGTCGAAGGAGAGCACCGGTTCAAAGTTTTCTGTACTGCCTTTGCCGTCGATGGTCCATTGATAGGAGTTGGCGTTTGTACTGAGGTTGGTGATGTTCAATTCTTCTCCCTCACAAGCGTCCGTTTTGATGTCAAACCGGGCCAGGGGTTGACGGTAAATGGGAACGTCGCGGTATAGGGTGTCCAGACAGTTGTGGATGGTTTTGGTGATGAGGCCAAGGGTGTAGGTCTTATCCTGGTCCAGGGTCACTTTCAGGTCGGTGCTTTGTGCTATGGTTTTGCCGTCGAGTAACCATTGATTTTCCTGCTGGCCCGTGCTTTGGTTGATAAGACTTACCTGCATGGGTGTGCCACATATGCTGTCTTTTATGAAATCAAATTTGGATTCAGGTTTGGGGTGCACGGTGATGGAAAGCCAAGCCGTATCCGGAGGACAAAGGTCATTGCCTAAAGCGACCACATAAGGTAAATAAGAGCCGGGCTCAGTAAATATAACAGAGGGCGAGCTTTGTGCAGATACATCGCCATTGGTAAAATTCCAAAAGTACTGACTGCTGTAAAGGGAAGTGTTTTTGAATTGCACATTCAGGTCTTCGCATCCTTGCTGTACATCCGATGCGATGTTCGCCACCGGTGAAGCATAGACCGTAACGGAGGAAGTAAGCGTGTCGGTACAGGATTTATCGCTCCGGGCGATCAGGGTAACCCTTACCTCTCCGGCTTCATCTAAAGGCAGTGACGGAGATAGGGACATGCTATCGGTCAATTGATTGATCTGCCACAGGTAACTTACCGCTCCTGTGCTTTGGTTGTTCAGGCGAAGACTGTCGTGAAGGGTGCAGTAACTGGCTTTTGAAAATGTAAAAGCAGCGGCCGGTTTGGGAAAGACGAGGATGTTGAGTAAACTGGTGTCTTCAAAACAACCATAATTGTCAGATGCCGTCATTTTCACCTGAAAGGTACCGCTCTGCTCAAAAGTGTGTTTGGGACCTGCTTGTTGACTGTTGGAAGTCTGATCGCCAAAATCCCAGTTGTATTGGCTGGCTCCGCTGCTGGTATTGCTGAATTGTACGGTAAGGGGTTGGCATCCCGAGGTAACATCCTGGGTAAAGGCTGCCGTCGGAGCGCCTACAACCAGCAGGTTTTGCGTGATGGAATTACTGCATCCCGTCACCAAAGCTGTGGTCGTAAGTTTTATGGCATAATTGCCAGGTTGTGCAAATTGATGCCGGATGGCGAAACCATTTGCGATGGTGCCGTCTCCCAGATCCCAGCTGGCTCCGGCAAGACCCGGAACGGAAGGCTGTAAGGCCAGGGTATCGTTTAAGCAGAGGAATGGAGGCAAGACAAAAGCGGGTTGCGGTGCAGGTATGACATCCACGATCGCCGTATCGCTGTCGCTGCCGCAACGGGAGGCAAACAGCACAATGAGGTACCTGCCGGACTGGTCAAATGGCACAAGAGTACTGTCACCCGCCGCGCCAAATGTACTGCCATCGGGTTTGATGATCTTCCAGGTATTGACACTGCCCGGTGTGGAGAAGGCTGTCATGCCCAGGGTATCGTATTGGCAGACCCGCTGGCCCGAAGCCTGAATGAAGGCCTGCACATCCGGGGGATACACCGTGATGTTTTGCTGTGCCGTATCTTTTCCGCATCCATTGGTGGCTATCATCGTAACCGTGTATACAGTTATCAGACTGTCTGATGCGGTATACGTTTGTTTTGGAGGAAGACTATCCGTGTAGCTCTGTCCGTTGCCAAGATCCCATGCATACACATCGGCGTTACCCAGGGTTGGGTTGGCAAAGTTAATGATGAGCGGTGAGCAGCCCTCCTCATCGCTTACGCCAATTTTGGCGATGGGGTAGGGTTTTACCGTAAAGCTCTCTGTTCGGGATACCGGGCCACAAGCATTGCTGACGGTAAGTTCCAGGGAAAAGGTGGTTTCTTTGATCAGGGAGTCAATGACAAAGCCATTCACATCAGGACCCGGAAAGGTTATGCCATTGATCTTCCATTCAAAGGAAATGTTGTCCCCGCTGCTCGTGTTCGATACGCCGATGGCATAAGGAGCGCAGCCAACGGCATCGCTGAGCAGGTCAAATTGATTTTCGGGTTTCTGGGTAATGTAGATGTTTTGCGTGGTCGTATGGCTGCACCCGTTTTCATTGGTCACCGTGAGTGACACAGTGTAGTTTTGTTTTAGTGTGTACAGGTGGCTGGGTGGTGTAAATTGGGTGCTGGTAATTCCATCTCCAAAATTCCATAACGTCGAGGTAATGGTGTCACTGTCCAAACTGTTGTTGACAAAAATTACGGGTTCGTTGATGCAGCCTAGCCCGTTGATGTCAAAGGATGAAACAGGCAGGCTTTGGATGATGAGCGTATGACTTGCACACGCCTGGCAATTGAGGAGACCCGGCACGTCGCGACAGTATTGATACGTATAGCTTGTATCTGTTTTTAACCCGCTTACATTTATCGTGCCCGTGGATGCGCCTACGGAGACACCGGTCCAGCTGCCCCCCGACTGACTGGCCGAAAGGGTTACGGCAGCAGATGCTCCGGAACACAGGGATGTTGGTCCATTGATGTTTAAACCTGCGCCCGGATTAATGACCGTTACTTTCACCTTGGGCAACTGTTCACAACTTTCGCCTTTGTAGTAAGCATACGTAAAGATGTGTTCTCCAGCCGTTATATTGTTGAGGTCGATGCTGCCGGTGTTTGGGTCGATGCCCGGACCTTCCCATGTGCCTCCGGACACATTGCTGGTCAATTGCAGGCTGCCGGCATTACATACCGTGGTATCCTTGCTGAGTATGATCACAGGGTCTGAAATGACCGTTAAAATGGCGCTATCTGAAACAACACATGCCTTATTAATGTGATAAACTTGTATGGGGTAGTTCCCGGCAGGAAAGGCCCCTAAGTTGATGGGCGAGTTCAGCTTAACCCCATTGTACACAAAAGAATCCCTGCCAGCGCCTTGATTGCTGGTAATGTCCAATAAGCTGGTTAGGTTCAGCAAGTCATTTCCTGCACAGGCTACGGCGGTATCTTCTACCGAAATTTGGGGCAGTGCCTGGACAGTAACGGCGATGGTCTTTTCAATCAAACAGCCATTAGCATCTGTTTTTTCAAATTGTACATTAAACACGCCGCTGCCCGAAATGGCAGGGTCAAAGATCCCTGTTGCATCAATGGCCGGATGACCGCTCCACTGTCCTCCGGTGATGTTGGAGACGGCTTTTTTTGGGTCGTCTTCACATAAGACCAGGTCGGGAATGGTGATGTTTTCGGAGGGGACTACTTCAATTTCAATGGTGTCGCTTGATTGACAAATGGGAGGCCCAACCGTGTAGATGATTTGGTGTTTTCCCACTCCTGCAAGTGCCGGATTAAAAGTTCCGAGATTTGGTTGCGTTCCCTTTCCTTTCCAAATGCCCCCACCAGGCGTTGCTGCCAAAGTGTCAATACTACTTCCAAGACAATATTGGGGTTCAAAATTTGAAATGGAAACTGCATCTTTGCTGTATACTTGTACCGTTGTATTTTTTTCAATGGTGCCACATTCTGCCTGCGCCTTGAAAGTAATCTTGTGCGTGCCCGGTGTATTAAAACTTACGGGTCCGGGATTAAGGATGTTAGAACTTGGAGGATTGCCCTGCTCAAATATCCATTCATAGCCATTTACTGTTCCGGAAATGCTGGGGGGAGAAGGATCGTATATGCCACTCTCACAAAGTTCTATACCGGCAATGTTTCCAACGGTTGGTGCATTGACCACTTCGCACTCAAATGTCCAGACAACAGTGGAACAAGCATTAGTAGAAGTGAGTGTAAACTTATATTTACCTACCTTTAACATGTCAAGGATAATGGTATCGACATAATGGATTGAATCTCGAAAACCTATGGACAACGAGTCTTTTTTAAGCAAGGAGGTTGGAACTTTCCAGTCGGTTTTTTCAGTGTGGGGATTTTTATTGGAGGGAAAGGTCCATTTATTATTTACTGCCCATTGATTGCTCGTATCGATGAGCATTATTCTATCCCCCACACAAACTTTACCATCTCGAGCTGATGGAGAAATATTTACTTTTGCAGTTGGGTAGCCTACTACATTTATAGGTAACGAAATTGATTCTTCAATTTCAGCTTCTCCGCATTTATTAGCGACGGTAAGCTTGATGTTGTATACCCCGGTCGTTGGATATTTATGTTTTGGATTTTTCAAGGTTGAAGTGGAATTATCTCCAAAATCCCACCGGTACGCATTCGGGTAGGTATCATCAACATAACATGATGAGTTGGTTATAAGAACAGTGGTGTCAAAACAAATCGAATTGTTAAATGAGAAAAGGGGTTGTGGTTTTTTTTGAACCCGAATTGTTGTTGATGCATTAGCGCAAGTACGTTTGCTACCACAATATTTGATGCCAATAACTGTTATAGTGAAATTTTTAAATGGCTTTAAGCATCCCTCTGCATCAATATTATCATATACATGGTTAAACTCTAAAATATTGCCTGAAAACACTTGTGGATTTGGTCCGTCACACCAATAAATAAAGAAGGAATCAAATTTTGCGGTTTTAATAGTGTCCAACCGGATCGTGCTTGTTAACCCTTCACAAAAAGATACGATATCATCTGTTATCAAGCCCATTGTATAGATTCCACAGTCTGAATCAAAACAGAGTTTTCCAGAAGTATCGCACTGGGTTTTCCCATTTTGATGGGAAATCAGGAAAATAATTATCAGTACACTAATTCTTATACCAAATGTTCTCATACATTTTTCTTTTTCCAGGGGTTAAGGCCATTATTGGACATCGGTATTCATTGCCATAGGGCACATCGTCTTCCATTTTTAATGTATTGCACACGCTACTTTTAGCGAGGTGGTAGGCAAAGCCAATTTCAAACTGGGCACCGGAAAAATTTTGCAGCCCTCCTATGTTTTGCGACATGGCTAAATTCAGTTCCAGGATCTTGGTCTTTCCAACCGGAATCAAAAAGTCTGTGCCGAGGGTCAGCCATTTGGTTTGACCAAACTCATTCGACAAACTGGTGTGGTAGTATATGCCCACATTCGCCTTCCGGGTGTAGCCCGTTTTTAAGCCCATTTCGAAGTAATCAATGCCACCTTGTTTTTGATAGTAGATGCCGGGCCTGATCGTAATAAATTGCCTGTCAAAATAAAAAGGAATGGCTTCTACTTCCGCAAATGCCGTGAATCGTATGTTGTTTGGATTTTTAAGTCCAAGCACAGAAACCGATTGATTGGTCAACTGGTCACTGATAGACCAAAACCGGTAAAAGGCAACACCAAAATTGGTGGCCACAGCCTTGGCACTGGACTTATTCCACAAACTGCGCCAGGACAGACCAAAACCCGGATTAAAAAACCACGCACTGCGCCCCCCATTTGGAGCCACAAAAGTAGTCGGATACTTGATGCCATCTTTTGGATGCAACTGGTCTGACCATATCAGTTTTTCATAATCAATGGAATTGAAGCCAAAACTAAGGTCTGCCCCAAACCGGATGTTGTGGTCGTGGAACTGATTCCCGAGCTGCGTGAGCGACGCCGCCATCAACGGACCTAGTTCCACAGTCCGGTAAACCCCACTGCCTTCCTCATTGGCCAGGATCTTAAATCCTCCGTCCAGGATGGTACACGGCATCGTCTCCTCCATCATCAGCGCCACCGTTTTGTATCCATTGCCCCCATCGCGATACCACTGACTCTTAGCCGCAGCCCGCCAACTCTGCGATCCCGTAGTCCCTACCAACGATGGATTAAAAAGCAGCCTGTTGTGATTGATGCTGATAAATGCCGGGTCCTGGCCATACATAAAAGAGGTAATCCCCAAAGAAAAAAACACAAGGATAAACCCGAAATGGAGCAATCTGTAATCCCGGTATAAAAACAAATACTGGACGTTTTTCATAAGAAGTATTCTGATCAGGATAAAGTTACTCAGAAAGATGAAGGCAAATCACATGAAATTTTACGATTTTCCTATGCATTTTGGGTGTAATGTATGTTATAAGTACTTATAATACAATGTATTGTGTGATCTGATTTCCTATAAATGTGGTTTGGTTCAAGGTAAAAATATTCATATTTTCAGCAAACCCAACTAACGCCAGTTTAGCCAGATGACCGAACGGTTTCTCCAAAGGAGATGAGCGAACGGTCTCTCCTCCGGAGAGAAAAATGAGCGGCAGCTCATTTTAGTAAGTGACCCGCGTGCTAACCACGCGGCATGGTCAAATTCCAGGAGAAGAGCGCTAAAGGCGCGTCATCTTCATTTCAAATTCTATGTGGCGATTCTGTTTTCAGGTGCGCGATATCCGCGCGGCATCGACAATTCCAATGTGACAATTGACCAAATGGTGTGAGGTGTGCGACCTGTCTAACTGGCGCTAGCCAGATAGATTCCCCCGATTTCCCCGATTCCCCGATTCCCCGATTCCCCGATTCCCCGATTCCCCCGATTCCCCCGATTCCCCGGTTTCCCGACCTTTCTAACTGGAACACCCAGGTAAAATCCCCGAAGCCGCCAGTGACGGAAAGAACCAGCTTTAACTTATAGTTGAAATCAAAACGCCGAAGGCGTGACATAATTGTAGCCATTGGCGGGTTATGAAGTACAAAGCAGTTTTGGCGGCATTTTTGAAAGATGTGCAACATCCATCAAAAATGATGACAAAACCCAATTTGGGCAAGCAAGAAAAAAAGGACGATTTATGCAATCTCCCGATCCCTCTTTCTAATCAGCCAGTAAGATTTGATCCCATTTTTACAATTAGATTAAAAAATGGAACCACATGGTTAAAACGATCTTGTTATATTTGAAACTTAAAATGATTTTATGCTAAATATACGATTCAGCCCATTGATTTACACCGATGCCATAGAAGAAGTGCTTAATTCAGCTGATTTGAAAGTTAATGACCCAATCCTGGCGGCAAAATTGGCAGAGGTGCCGCATTTCCACTATGAAAATATTTTGGCGAAGGAAAACCCAAAACAGTTTAACAAAGTGCTGGAAAAGGCTTCGCATTTGTTTCCGGATTTTATATGGTTTAGGCAATTGAATGGTGGAGACATGGTTGATCAATTCAAGCCGGAGGTTTTTTATAAAATTTACGGGGAGGAAATGGCCTGTATAGAAGATGATTTTCTGTTGTCGTATTTGATGAACGATGAAGACATGGAAGATTTGATCGGCTTCGTTTCGTCGTTTTATTTGGAGAATGGCATGACAGAGAAATTGACCTCCCTTTATCAGAAATTGGAGGATACCAGTTTTGGCATGGCAAAATTCGAAGTCGCCATGGCTTTGTTAGATGATGATAATGCATATGACCCATTTTTGGAGGAAATAGATGGAGTTTCCTACCGTTGGCTGATGGAATGCCTGGAGAATCCCATCTTTAACGATGTTGATAACAGGCCATTGAATGACATCATGTACACCTTTTTGAATGCGAATATGGGTAGTACTATTTTTTCTAAAGCTCAGGAAATCGACAAGATTTCTTTTAGTGAAAAAGATATTGAATCAGATGTAAAATGGCTTTTAAAACAAGGCCTTTACAGGGCCATGCGCAGCGATTTCATCATCAACTTGGATTTTTTTATCTTTGCTTTCTACCTCACCGCTGTATTTAAACTGCGTTCACTTTATCCTTTTTTTGTAGAGCGATTTGTATGTGTAAAGGATGAAACACGTTATCACTTATGCGGCGATTTTGCCAATGAAATTTTGAGCCCTGCCTTTCAGACACTCTTCGACGATGAACTTCCTCAAAACCTATATGCAGCATTAAAAAGTGGTGACGATGAACTTTGGTTCAGCAAAAGCGTCATCCTCAATGGCCTGGGCAGTCTGGTAAAGCAGAGAGGGTCTGAGCATGCCAGCCATCACTTTCTTAAATCCTTGTTTGAAAGCTATATTAATGACGAGGATGAAGAAATGATCAATTGGTGTTTTAACCCCATTGAAGAATATGGAATTGCTGGATTCGAAGAGGAATTTGAAAGGGCTTATGAAGCCGGTTTCATTCACGAAGAACTATTTGGCTCAAAGGAAGATATTCTTGACAGCTTAGGCTATAGAAACCCAATTCCTTTATTGCCCACCTTTTCCTCGCTGATAGAATATAGCGTTGATAGCTTTATGGACGAAGCGCAGGAGTATGATCCCCATAAAAGGGCTAAGTCTTTTATGAAGCCCTTTTTGGAACACGCATTTGAAGATGATGAAAATAACGGTGACGCAGCATACAGTACTCCCATTATCCCAATGTTCGGAAATACCCCCATAGTAAATAGTGAGCCTAAAATTGGTCGTAACGACCCTTGTCCCTGCGGCAGTGGAAAAAAATATAAAAAATGCTGCGGAAAAAGTAATTAATGTTTAAAGATTTAGAGAATGACTGTAAAAGGCCTGAAACAATATAAATTAGTCCAAGCAATCCGTTTTTAACTAAAGCGTTATCCGAATTGACCTAAGCCAAGGGCGCATTGCCATAAGCAAAGTGTATTGCCATAAGCAAAGTGTATTGCCATAAAGCGTAGTCGCCTTGAACTAAGACGCAGGCGTATTGCCCAATGTAGGAATGAAAAAACTCTATGAAGGTGTACCTGGAAACTTATTTGCTTTTGCATGTAGGGTAAGTTGGGATAATGGGAACCAAGGCATTCTGTCCTTTGTTTCTATGACTAAGCTGATTAACCATTATGAAGAGGCAATCGGGGCAGTTCACATTGGGAATCACCAAATGGTTATTTATCCGGACGCTGCCTTCAACTTAATTAAAAGATATTATCCGGATTTAGTAAAAAGTAAATAAACAATGAATATTATAAAAGAAACCAAAGGTATTGACTTTATTGTTGAGCGAACAAAAAGAACAATGGCCGATGAAGCCTTGGTCAAAGATGCCATAGAAGTTTTTATAAAAAACCGAGAAATTGTCAAGCCGGAGAAGATAAAAAATAAGAAAACAAAAAAGCAAGTAGCCACAACATAACAATTATCTGTAATAGTTGAGACTTATTTTAACAATAAAAAATACCTGAGCACCACATGACCCTATCCACCTTCCTATCCCAATACGACACCCCCGGCTCAATCGGCCTCCTAGAAGGCAAACGGAACGTACTGGAAGCCGACAAAGAAAAGTTGGTCAGCCTGGGTAAGTTAATAACCTTGAAGTCCAGGCACATCACCTTCCGCAGTGGCAATGCAGGTGGCGCCGATGAATATTTTTCAGCAGGCGTTGCAGAAGTGGATCCCTAAAAGGATGCAGGTCATTACGCCTTATACCGGTCACAGGGCCAAAACCAATAAAAGCTACGAAACCATTTCCCTGGAAGACATCGATCTCTTGTCTGAACCGGCAGTGGTTTTTCAGTCCAAAGGCAATAAAAAGACAGAGAAATTGATCGATCAGTATGTGGCCGGAGATAAAGGCCGATATGCCATCAAGGCCGCTTACATCATACGCGACACAGTCAAAGCCATCGGATCAACGGACGTTAAGCGGGCAAATTTTGGAATTTTTTATGATGACCTGGATGATCCCAAAAGTGGGGGTACTGGGCACACCATGAAGGTGTGTGAGTCAAATGGCATTCCTGTTATTGATCAAAGGGTTTGGTTTGAGTGGTTGGGTGAAGTGTCCTGACTAATTGGTGATAGCCAGGTAGGTGGTATGTCCCGCAAGCAGCGCGGGACTAGATGCTCAAAATTTGTTTGACTGGAACACCCAGATAAAATCCCCGAAGCCTTCATTACAGAGAGGCACAGCCTAAATTTTCGGTAAATATCTAAACGCCGAAGGCGTGACATAATTGTAGCCACCGGTGAAGCCGGTGGCGGGGTGTGAAATACAAAGCAGTTTTGGCGGCATTTTTGAAAGATGTGCAACATCCATCAAAAATGATGACAAAACCCAATACTGGCGGCCTTAATCTCCCAAGGGAGTTTTATTTTACCATACCACCTACCACTTCGTATTAGGCAGGCCAAATCACCCTATACGATTTCCACGATTTCCGCGATTTCCACGATTCCGCGAATTACTGAATTCCACGATTTCCGCGATTCACCGATTTCCCGATTCACCGATTTCCCGGATTCCCTATTGACTTTCACGTAATAATCATATAAATTTGTATCCAAGTAGATACAGTACATAATGTATTTTATAGAGAAGACAAGTGAATTTGATAAATGGCTAAAAAAATTAACAGACCTAAGGGTTAAAGCTAAAGTACTTTTCAGAATACAAAAACTGGAACTTGAGGAACATTTTGGTGATTTTAAGCAGGTAGGCGAAGGAATATTGGAATTAAGAATTGACTTTGCCAAAGGCTATCGAGTGTACTTAATGGAAAAGGATAAAAAAATAATTATTTTGCTACTAGGTGGCGTCAAATCGACCCAAAAAGAAGATATTAAGAAAGCTAAAGAAATCTGGCGAAGGATAAATAAATGAAATGGAAACAACAAAATTTGACATAGCTGACTATTTGGACAGTAAAGAGATGATTGCCGAATATCTAAACACCGTTTTGGAGGAGGGCAGCAATGCAGACGTGATAACAGCAATTGGACATGTAGCTAAAGCAATTGGAATGACAAAAATTGCTGAAGAAACCGGACTAAGTCGACCAAGTCTTTATAAGGCATTGGCAGAAGGTGCAAAGCCCCAATTTGATACAATTATGAAAGTATTAAAAGCTATTGGCGGTCAACTACAAGTTAATGCGGTAAACAGTTAAAATAAGTTACGCGCCATAACAATGCACAAGACAACAGACTTGCTAAGGCTTCGTCCGTCGCTTATGCAACTCGGTCACACACTAATTTGAGCTGCCGCTCATTTTTTTCTCTTTGGAGAAACCGTTTGTTCATCTCCCAAGTGAGAGTTTTCTTTTACCCTACCACCTGCCACTTCGTGTTAGGCAGGCCAGATCACACTATAACGATTCCCACGATTTTCGCGACCTGTCTAACTGGCGCTAGCCAGGCAGATTCTCCCGACCTGTCAAACTGGAACAGCCAGGTAGAATCCCCGAAGCCGCCATCGGCGGAGAGTAACAGCCTTAACTTTTGGTAAATATCTGAACGCCGAAGGCGTGACATTATTGTAGCCACCGGTGAAGCCGGTGGCGGGTAGTTAAAAACAAAGAAGTTTTGGCGGCATTTTTGAAAGATGTGAAACATCCATCAAAAATGGTGACAAAACCCTATTATGCCGCCCATTTTTTCTCCGCAGGAGAAACCGTTTATCCATCTCCCAAGTGAGGGTTTTATTTTACCATACCGCCAGATCATCATACCACCTGCCACTTCGTGTTAGGCAGGCCAGATCACACTATAACGATTCCCACGATTTCCCGACCTGTCTAACTGGCGTTAGCCAGGTAGATTCCCCGAATTCCCCCCCCCTTGACTTTCACGTAATAAAACCATAAATTTGCACGTAAAAAACAAGTGGACAAAAAACTCACCCTGAGCCTGGACCAAAATATCATTGAAAAGGCTAAAGATTATGCTAAAAACAACAACACCAGCCTTTCAAAAATGATTGAATCCTATTTGGCCTCCCTGACCAAACGATCCAAAAAGAAACCCGACATTACACCCCTGGTCGAAAGCCTGAGCGGCGTAATTGACCTGCCCGAGGACTTTGATGTGAAAGAATCCTATTCCCAATATTTATCGGATAAATACAAATGACCAGGATTTTAATAGACACCAATATCATCATCGACCTTTTGGCAAAACGCAAAGAGTACTATGCCGAAGCGGCAGAACTATTTTCATTGGCAGATAAGAAAGAAATCACCTTAACCATTTCCGCTTTGACCTTTGCCAACACCAACTATGTGCTTTCAAAACTAAGGTCGCCAAAGGAAGCCCGGCAAATCCTGAGAAAATTCAAGGTCTTGGTTGAAATCCTGTCTTTGGACGACAAAATTATTGAACTGGCTCTAAGCGATAACCAGCTCCCTGATTTCGAAGACGGACTTCAATATTTTTCTGCATTGGAAAATCAAGTAGAGATCATCCTTACCCGAAACAAAAAAGATTATAAAAACTCCAAAATACCCGTTCTAACGGCCAAAGAATATTTATCGTCTTAAAAGATATCGTTCCTTTCAACATAGGTAAGTTCTTTTTATAGCTTTGTCCTTTTCCTCCCTCCCCCCACAATTTGACTATGCTGCGTGATAAGCATGCGGCAACCTTACTGCCCTAGAATTTGTCGATGCCGCGTGGTGCGCACGCGGGTCTGTATGAGATAGTAAATCTGTGATTTACGTTATCGAATTATCCCTGCGATTTCGCAGGGAACTCACTAAAATGAACTGCCGCTCATTTTTTTCTCCGAAGGAGAAACCGTTCGTTCATCTCCAAAGGGAGAGTTTTATTTTACCAGATCACTAGATAACCAGATCACCCAAAATCGATTTCCCGGTTCACCGAATAACCGATTTACCAAAAAATCAAACCATGCCCATATAAACCGACACAAAATGCATCACCGTACCCGCCAGCACAAAGACATGCCATACTGTGTGGTGGTAGGGTTTGTGGCTCTTGATGTAAAAATAAACGCCGATGGTGTAACTGATGCCCCCAGCCAGGATCCAGTAGAAAACTGAGGTGGGTATGTTTTGTAATACGGGGTCAATGACAAAGACGATCATGTAGCCGAGGATCAGATAGAGCAAAACGGAGAACCACTCGTGGCGGTTGATGAAAAATATCTTGTACAAAATGCCGGCGGCAACGATGGACCACATGACTGACAAAAAGACGATGGCGGTCTGGTGGTCGAGGTAGCGCATCATGTGCGGTGTGTAGGTACCGGCAATGAGGAAATAGATGCTGATGTGGTCGAGCTTTTGCAGGATGGCCTTTCTGCGGTCGTGTTCTGCAAAGTGGTAAAAGGTGGAAAAGGTGTACACCAGCAGGATGCCGAGGGCAAAGAGGCAGACGGAAACAAAGATGAGGGAGTTCTGCTGGTCCCAGGCTTTGTATAGGGCAAAGGGCATGGCCGTGAGGCAAAATAGAATGCCCAGAGCATGGGATATGCCATTCGCTATTTCTTCTTCCCGGGTCTGGGGCCTGTCTTTGTTTTCTGCCATGAGGTTATCTTATTTATTAAAGGGAGCGGCGCAAAACATTGCGCCGTTACACTTTTTTATCAGTTGAGGCGCAAGGCCTTGCGCCTCAACAATAAAAAAAGGGAACACCTTAGCGGCCATTCCCTTCTTTATTTTTTAAAGACTACAAGCTACTAGCTCTCGCCTCCGAATTTCTGCAACCGGTATTGTGCGTTCAAAATTACATTCCTGCGCTCTACCGATGGTTTGGTGAAATTTTTTCTCCTCCTCAGTTCGTTGATTACGCCGGTCAGCTGGTACTTTCTCTTGTACCTCTTGAGCGCCCTGTCGATTGATTCGTCTTCTTTGATGTTAATTATCAACATGTTATGTAATGAATTTTTTTAAGAGCTGCAAATATAGGCTATTTATCATCACCATGCAAGGGTTTTACCGATAAAATTTTGCAGATTTATAGTCAGCCTTCCCCCGGCCACTTGACCATTCAGCATCATGAGCGCCACACACAGCACATATATTTTATTAAGTGTCTTTTGTTGAATGGCTTATGTATAATAATTTCTATGATGCATGTAGAAGGGATATTTATTGTAACTTTGCGCTTCAATGGCACTATGTGATCGAGACCAAGGAAAATAACGAAGAAAGAGAGCGGAGAATATTCAACGATGAGTTGTTTCCTCACATGGAACCACTTAAGACGTTTGCATTTCACCTCACATACAATGACCAGGATGCCGAAGACCTGGTGCAGGAAACTTACCTCAAGGCACATAAATTCATCGATCGGTATGTTGAGGGAACTAATGCAAAGGCATGGTTGTTTAAGATTCTGAAGAATGCGTATATTAACGAATATCGCAAGAAGAGTAAACGACCGGCTAAGGTAGATTATGAGGACATCGTTTCCTATCAGGACAGCGAAGATCCAAAATCTCCTGGCTTTCCCGATCTCAGGGATGACCTCTTTAAAGACAGGATGGGCGATGAAGTCACAGTTGCACTGAACGCCCTTCCGGTTGACTTCAGGACGGTGATTTTACTCTGCGACATTGAAGAATTCACCTACGAAGAAATATCCAAGATCATCGACGTACCCATCGGTACCGTACGATCCAGGTTGTTTAGGGCCAGGAACATGCTCAAGGATAAATTGAAGACCTACGCGCAGAAAATGGGATACAAAGATTACAGGGGTAAGGATCGCGACGAAGAAGAATAGTAAAAGGATGAGATGCAGTGGTAAAAACTTTTTTAATACAAAACCAAAGTAGTATGAGCAATTATCAGGATTTGAGAAAGCAGATTTCGCTTTACTTTGATAATGAATTGTGCAGCGATGACAAGCAGCATTTATTAACTCAAATCGATGCAGATCCCAAATGCTCGTCTATGTTTAAAAAAGAAAGAAATTTCCGCGAATACATCAAAAACAATATCAAACGCCCTACAGTCTCAACTGACCTCATCAACAACATCAAAAGTAAAATGAACTACACGGTTTGAAACTTTTCCTCCACATACTTACCCTGGTTCTTTACGTGCAATCTTTCGCGGCCTATGCGTTGAAAGATTATTCGTGTTGCGGCCACCATACCCGTAAGGAGGTAATAAAGGAAGAGAAAAAAAGTTGTTGCGCTCATGCCAAGTCAGCCTGTGCCAAAGACGAGGTTTCAACACCCAAAAAATCCAGCGAAGAAAAATCCTGTTGCGGGGATTTCTGCAAATGCGTTTCCTGCCACAGCCACATCTCCTTTTTGCCCCAGCCGGGCAACCAACTCCACCACGAGGGTCAGCGACCCACGGGAAGGAATGAAAAAGCGGGTAACCGCAACCTACATGGCAATGACTTCATCAACGCCATGTTCCAGCCTCCAAAAACAGCGTAATCTACTAAAGTCGGACTTAATTTTTTTGCTCCTGGTCAATGGATTAGGAGTGTCACCTTTTAGATTACATTATCATGAAACATTTCATTATTTTATTGCTTAGCCTTTTGTCGGCCTGGGCTTCGGCTCAGGAGGTTTACCGCACCAAAGTGGAAGGCGACTGCGGCATGTGCAAAGACCGGATCGAAGAGACCGCCATGCAAACGATTGGCGTGTTGACCGCCATATGGGATGAAGAAACACACATCCTGGAAATATCCATGGACCCAAAACTTTTTGTGGCAGACGAACTGATGAAAGCCATTGCCACTGCGGGCCACGATACTGAAAAATACAAGGCCGATGATGCCGTTTACCAGGCATTACCTGAATGTTGTCACTATCGTCCCGGCGACCACGATGGCCATGGACACGAAAATGGCAGTGCCATCATCGACCATGCCGTCGAAGAGGTCATCGGCATCATCTATGAAAAAACCGCAAAGGGTAAAAAGACCGCCATCATCGGAGCCACCATCTATTGGGTGGATGGCACGGCGGTAACCTCATCGCGCTCGGATGGCAGCTTTGCCATTCCCATGCAGCCACCCCACGACAAGCTGGTCATCCAGTATGTGGGTTACGCTTCCGATACCGTTGAAATTAAAAAGGCGGGACACATCGAAGTGATCCTCAAAGAAGGGGTGATGCTCGATGAAATCGAAATCAAAGAGCGAAAGCGTTCCATCGAAGTATCCTACATCTCACCCATCAAGATGCGTAAGATCAGTCAGCGCGAACTCACCAAAGCGGCCTGTTGCAACCTGTCTGAAAGTTTTGAGACCAATCCTGCCATCGATGTATCTTTCACCGATGCCGTTACCGGAACCAAACAAATTGAAATGCTTGGCCTGGCGGGTCCGTATGTACAGATTACCCGGGAAAACATGCCCGATGTACGCGGCCTGGCTTCCATCTACGGCCTTGGCTTCATCCCGGGTCCGTGGATCGAAAGCATCCAGCTCAACCTGGGTACCGGTTCGGTACTCAATGGCTTTGAAAGCATCGCCGGACAGATCAACGTCGAGCTCAAAAAACCCAGCGATCCGGAGCGTTTTTTCCTCAATGGTTATTACGGCGGCGGCGGTAGGATCGAAGGCAACGTAGTGGCCAGTACGCCGGTAAACGACCATTTCGATACCAATGTACTGTTTCACTACAATACGCGAAACCAGGCACACGACAATAACTATGATGGCTTTCTGGACATGCCCAAAGGCAATGGTTTTTCGCTGACCAACAATTGGAAATACTTTGGTGAAAATGGGAATGAAGGCCAGATAGGGGTAAAGGTTACCCAAAATGACAACACCAGTGGCCAGGATGCCAGCCACCATGAAGGCCTCCACCCGCCGGGTTTTGAACTCTGGAAGGCAAACATCAAGAGCAATCGTTACGAAGCCTGGATCAAGCGGGGAAAAAACTTCCTCGACAAAGAGTCAACCAGCATTGGCTTCCAACTCGGTGGAATTTATTACGATCAAAAAACCCTTTTTGGAAAACGGGCTTACGACGGCACCCAAAAAATGCTTTATGCCAACCTGCTTTACCAAACCGTTTTGGGATCGAAAGACCACAAGATCACCATGGGTTCGAGCTTCCAGGCAGAACAAACCGAGGAGCAGCTGGCAGCGACCACCTACGAGAGAAATGAATACGTGCCGGGAGTATTCGGAGAATATACTTATTCGAGGAATGAAAAATTTGACCTCGTCCTGGGACTTCGTGCCGACCACCACAACAACTATGGCTTTTTTATGACGCCCAGGTTACACCTCCGCTATGCCCTGTCACAATTTACCGTAATCCGCGCTTCAGCCGGCCGCGGTCAGCGCACGTCAAACATCATTGCCGAAAACATTGGTGCCCTGGCATCCAGCAGGGAGATCATCGTCGATGGCGATGGTTCTTCAAAACCTTACGGCCTGAATGCCGAAGTGGCCTGGAACTATGGCTTAAACCTCACCCATGATTTCAGTCCTACCATTCAGTACTCCCTTGATCTCTACCTTACCAATTTCGAAAATCAGATCGTAGCGGATTTTGACAAGAATCCACAGCAGTTCCACCTGTACAATTTGGCGGGAAAGTCTTTCTCAAGAAGCATCCAGACACAGGTGGACATAAACCCCGTAGAAGGGTTGGACATCAGGCTGGCTTACCGTTATAATCAGGTAAAGACCACATACAGCGGCACGCTGCTCGACAAGCCGCTGATTTCACCGCACCGCACTTTTGCCAACATCGGTTATGAACACAAATCGGGTTGGAAATTTGATTACACCATTTCCTGGCAAGGCACCAAACGAATTCCTTCCACGATTAATAATCCTGAGGAACATAGATTGAATCCACGCTCAGAAGCCTACTGGCTCAGCAACGCCCAGATTACCAAGGTATTTGGCCGTAAGTTTGAACTCTATGTAGGAGGAGAAAACATCTTCAATTTTCAGCAGCCAAACCCGATCATCAGTCCCCACGATCCATTCGGCCAATTCTTTGATGCCTCTTTGGTATGGGGTCCTGTCTTCGGCAGGATGTTCTACACCGGCTTCCGATACCGCATCAATGCGGAGGATTAAGAGCCAATAATTGCAAAATAAAAAAGCGCCAATTTCCACAACCGGAACCTGGCGCTTTTTTTTTGGTCTGCCATAAACAAAGCAGGGCTATAAAACAAAAAAGCCTCCAAAGGGGTGAGGAGGCTTCAGTGCTAAAGATTTTTATGTAGTAGAAAAATTTGATTTGTACTTATTAAGATACCCGCCCCCCGATTTTCGATGCCTGAATGCCGACATTTTTATTAAATATTTATTTTTATAATATATAAAATATTATAAAGCAATAGTATAATTAAAAAAAATAATTTTAATTTTTTGAAAATTTGTTGTTGTAGGCCGACACTTCACACCAAGGCCTAAATAAATTTTTGACGTTGCCGATCGCAGTTGCTCTCGGTTCCCTCTCTTTCGATTGCCGCAGGCAACCGAATTGCCGCTTTGCGGCAACCGTTCGGTCGCCCCTCTGATTTCTATGGTATAATCTATTATTAGTTCATTATTTTTTAATACATAATTAAATATTTTTTATTGTTGAAAATCAATAGATTATCATTAGTTATGCACACACCTAGATGTTTTATGCAGCAAATGCAAATTGAAAGTCCGCTTTATATTTTTGCTTATTCATCACGCAAGAAAAAACTGTTTTCAATATCTTGTTTCTTAGGCAATTTATTGCTGCCATTTTATTTTTACCTTCTTCAACTTTTTTGCATAATACCTACCAAAATTATTATTGGATGTCATAATTGAAAGTGCTCCCATGTGCAATAGTGATTTAAGATGTTTATTAGCTTTCTTCGAAACCCGTTGTTTTCCTCTATACATACCTGAAGATCTTTCAAAGGGGACCACTCCACAATAGCTACCCAGCTGTTTTGAATTTTTGAATTTTGTGAAATTTCCTGTAAAGCATATTAGGGCTGCTGCTGTAACCGGGCCTATACCTGGAACACTGACTGCATTTTTATAATTGGTATGCAAACCCTGATCACTTTTAATTATGGTTAATATTTTTGAATCAATATTTTTAATTGCTTCTTCCATATCTTCAAGAAGAGCTTTATTATTATTCTTTAACCACACAAATGTGTTTGTGGGCATGAAATTTTTATAATCTTCTTCTTTTGAACACACTGAGATCTCAATTTTACCAATGAGGCTCGCTCAGATATTAGGATTTTGAGCTCCTTGAGCTCATTTGAGGATGGCTGAACAATATCTAATTTGTCTCTAAATCTATGTGCATATTCAGCAATTCTTTTTGCATCAATTTCATCAGTTTTATTTCTATCAACCTTCACTACAGCTTTTAATGTTCCTGGGTGAATTAGTGCTACTCTGTGTTGAAGTTCAAATAATATCTCCAAAATATGATTATTATAAATCCCAGTGTACTCAAAAACAAATAATAAGCTCTTACAAAGTTGAGCCTTTTCATAGTCCAAAATCAAAGCATCTATCTCTTTGATAAATTTTTTAAATCAGATTTAGTATTTTTACAACTATTGTAAGCAAATACTTTTCGCTGTCGTAAAGACAAAAATCAATTTTTTCTTTACAAATGTCTCCTGCAAGGTAGTAATCTGTCATTTTTAATTAATTTTAAGATGAGATAATATGAGTTGAGTATTTAAGTGAACTCCAATCCCTTACTAATGGGTTTTCCCAAATTTCTATTTGGATTTTACTTAAATGTAAAGAGAGGATTAAATCAGAGGATAGGCTTTTAGCCTAGGGGCAACGTAATTTGCCTCTCTTTACCTCAACTTTTCCACAAAATTAACATTTCCAAACTCCCCCCAGACCCCCCTATTATTATACATTTATATTTTTATAATATATCAGTATTTTTCCATTTGCAAATCTAAAGGGACTACAAACATGGAGTATCCAAACCTCAAACTTCCAATCAAATAGTTCTACTCATGAGTTTTACTACACAGGAAGAAAGCGCAAACCCTATCTCCACAAATGGCCAATATTATCAATCCCTGTTTGGAGCAAAGATAATAACCATAATAATTGTTTAGCCCCAGAGGGGCTGATGCCATAGCCCTTTGATAAGTAATAAATTTCTGCCCCAGAGGGGCAGTTATCATGAGGGGCATCTTATTCTAAAGGTCGATCTGACATCTAACTGGCCAACGCCAGTTAGACAGGCCGGTCACCGGTCACCGCAGGTCTATCTTAATGAAATTTGTCGATGCCGCGCGGTCATCGCGCACCTGAAAACAGAATCGCCACATAGAATTTGAAATGAAGATGACGCGCGGTTTGGGCTCTTCTCCTGGAATTTGACCATGCCGCGTGGTTAGCACGCGGGTCACTTACTAAAATGAGCTGCCGCTCATTTTTCTCTCCGGAGGAGAGACCGTTCGCTCATCTCCTTTGGAGAAATCGTTCGGTCACACCGCACACCGATCACCGCAGGTCTATCTTAAAGGAATTTGTGGATGCCGCGCGGTCATCGCGCGGTTCCCTTACTAAAATGAGCTGCCGCTCATTTTTTTCTCCTGCGGAGAAATCGTTCGGTCACCCCTCTGGGGCTGCAAATTATTGCCTGTATACGTGGTTAGGACAATAGCCCCTCTGGGGCAAGCATTCGGCCAACTTACACTTTGTCAAGCTATTTTATGAGGGTACACTGAACCTAGCCTCGAGTACATAGCCCCTAATCCCTAATCCCTAGTTCCTAAACAAATCATCATACTCATTCCCCGCTTCCGGCTTTTTCGCCTCTACAGGCTTTTCCACCTTGGGCAGAATGAGAAAGTCCTCTTCTTTTTCTTCTTTTACCACTTCGTAGTCCTCGTAGCGGTTTTTTTCATCCTCCATTTGTTTGATGTGCGACTTTACATTACGCCTGAGCCACGCTTTTACAAACAGGTAGCCAAAGACCACCGGATATCCTACCACAGTGAGAAAGATGGCCACCAGGCCGAAAATGGGGTTTTCCTTGAGCAGCCTGAAGATAAACTTGGCATAATCGGTGATGACGGTATAATCGAGTATGGCTGCCACCAGGAGCAGAATGGGTCCTACGATGGTCAGCACTGCAAATAAGCCTTTGACCACGAAGTACATAAGTACCATAAACAGGATCAGCGCGATAAGAGGACCGAAGTTGCCCATAGGTCGTTTTTGGCCTCCAAAATTGAATTCTTTATAAACTGTCATAATTGTACGTTGTAAAAACTATAACAAATATACCGGTTGAAAATTTAATGAAAGGCGGAAATTTAGATGAGGGGGCTTACAAATCCGATGAGGGGGCCATTATGGCGTACTGCATGTCGTACAATTCCCGGTAACGGCCGTCTTCTTTTTCTAGCAAGGCTTCGTGGGAGCCAAATTCCACAGCCCTGCCCTGGTCCATGACCAGGATAAAGTCTGCATGGCGGATGGTGGAAAGCCTATGTGCGATGATGATGCTGCTTCTCTTTTCGATGAGTTTTTCAATGGCGTGCTGGATGACCAGTTCCGTTTCGGTGTCAATGCTGCTCGTGGCCTCATCGAGGATGAGGATGTCGGGATCTACCACCAGGGCCCGCACAAAGGAGATCAACTGGCGCTGACCGACAGACAAATTGTTGCCCCGCTCCGTGACCATAAAGTCATAACCGCCTGGCAGTTTTTCGATGTACTCGTGTGCACCGATGGTGATGGCCGCTTCCCTTACTTTGTCCAGGCTTATGTTCGTGTCCCGTAAGGTAATGTTTTCATAGATACTGCCATCAAAGAGGAAGACGTCCTGAAGTACAATGGCAATGCGTTTGCGCAGGCCTCCCAGTTCATACGTCTTTATGTCTTTGTCATCCAGCAGGATTTGGCCGCTTTGGATGTCGTAAAAGCGGTTCATGATGTTGATGATGGTACTCTTGCCGGAGCCGGTGCTGCCCACCAGTGCCATCGTTTGTCCGGGTTCAATGGTGAAATTGAGGTCGTGCAGGACGTAGTTTTCACTGTCATACGCGAAGCTCACATTTTTGAACTCCACCTTGCCTTTGAGGTGATCTACTTTTAAGCTGCCTTCATTGGGTATGACCTCGTCGCTTTCAATCAGCCTGAATACCCGCTCTGCGGCCACCAAACCCATTTGCAGGGTGTTGAATTTGTCGGCAGCCATACGCACGGGACGAAATAAAAGATCCAGATAAAGGGGAAATGCCACCAGGGCACCAAAACTTACGGAGTCATCGAGAAAGGCCCTCGCTCCGATCCAAACCATGAGGGCGAGCGAAATGGCAGAAATGAGTTCGACTACCGGAAAAAAGATAGAATAGTAGAGTACCGAGTCCAGGTTGGCCGATGTATAATCGCGGTTGATCTTGCGAAACTTTTCCATCTCCTGTTTCTCGGCATTAAAGATCTGCACGATGCGCATGCCGGTGATGCGTTCCTGAAGGAAGGCATTCATCTTTGCCACATTGCTGCGGACGCGTTCATATGAGTCTTTTACTTTTTTACTGAAAATGTAGGTAGCCAACACCAAAAACGGCAAAGTGAGCAGGCTGATGAGGGTGAGCCTCCAACTAGTGTAAAACATGATGCCAAGTACAGTGAGTACAGCCAGGAAGTCGGCCAGTATGGTGATGACTCCCTGCGTAAATACTTCGTTGATGGCAGAAATATCGCTGATGGTGCGCGTGGTGGAAGTGCCAATGGGGGTCTGGTCGAAATAACGCAACCTGAGGTTTACGATGTGGCTAAACACCTTCACGCGCAGATCTTTGAGTACCTTTTGACCCAGTTCTGCCAAAAAAAACATGAAGTAGTAGCGCATGATGACATTGACAAGCAATACGGCGAAATACAGGCCACACATCCACAGCAGACCCTGGAAATCGGCCGACACGATGTATTCATCTACAATTGTCTTTACAATGTGCGGAAGTACGCTGCTAACCGGGGCAAGCAGGATGGCCAGCACAATACAGGTAATAAACAGCGATTTGTAAGGCATGGCCATGGCTATGACCTTGGACAATACCCTGAAATTTACCTTTTTGGTCTCCTGTTGCATAAATGTTTGCTGAAAATGCCTTTTTAGACAATATGAAACTAACGTACCATGGCCGATAAAGTTCCCGCCCGGAACCTTATTTAACCGTTTTTTTGGCCAGTTTCATCGGTATACCGATACATTTGGCCTCCATGTATCCGAGGATTTCTTCGAGCACCTCAAGTTGGTTGGGTGAAAAGTTTTCCAGTTTTTGCCGAAAAACCTCCTCGGTGATTTTTTGCTTTACCTTCCTGATCTCCTCCGGTAAATCTGACAGCGCCAGTTCTATTTGACGTTGGGTATAGGCGGTTTTAAATTCTTCTAGGGCCTCTTCTACGATGGTTTTGGCTATGGAAATTTCCTGCCTCCTGAAGTTCAGATTTTTATCGGCCAGTGCTTTCAACTGGTCGATGTTCACGTATTCGACCTCATCCATGAGCGCAACCTCCTTGTCAACATTGGCAGGTACTGCGAGGTCAATGAGTAGGCGCCGGCCTCCATGTCCGTTGAGCATATTTTTAAATATGGGCTGGGTAACTATCGCTTCCTGGGCACCAGTACAGACGACCATGGCATCAAAATGGTGGCATAAAACCAAATCACTAAGGCCATGGGCCTTACCTTCTATCGTGGCGGCAAGTTCCTTGGCTTTTTCTTCACTGCGGTTGTACACCACCATATTATGGTAACGGTGCTTATGTAAAAATTTTCCCACCAGGGTATTCGTCTCACCGGCTCCTACCAATAAGATGCGGGCATCGGCAGGCAGGTCTTTTTCGATGATGGTCTGACCCGCCAGCGCTGCGATGGACAATGGTTTTTCATTGATGCGGGTATGGGAATAGATGCGTTTGGCTACCTGCACGGCCATATTTTCAAGTAGTCGGAGTTTGTCTCCCGTATAGCCTCTTTCCTGCGCCTGCAAATAGGCATTTCTGAACTGCCTGAAAATTTCACTTTCTCCCACAACCAATGAGTCGATAGAGCCTGCCACTTCAAATACGTGTTGCACGGCCTCCAGACCCTCATACAAACTCACATACCGATCGATCTGATCGAGATCTTCCTGAGAAATTTCCGGATTGGCAAGCCTGATGAGGCGGGTGATGAAATCATAATCTACCACCTGCCGGGTGTGGATGACATAACTCACCCTGTTGCAGGTGTTTAGGTACATCCACTCCTCGATGCCCAGCTCCTGCACAATGGTTCCCACCCTTGCCCCCGGTTCTGCCTCCTTGATCTGGTATTTCCCAATATCCGCGATATCTACGAGGTGATGGGTAAACGTAATGACTTTATAGTGGTCTATCATATTGTAATCAGACGGCAAAGATAACCCGCTCCATATAAAAACTGTGTCAGTTTTCTGTCATTAAGCTTTCAAGTCTACCTAACGAGCGTAGCGAGGTAGGCCTGCCAACCAGCGTCAGTTTGGTTGGTCTACCTAACGAGTGTTGGCGGGTAGGCAGGCCTAACTGGCGATCTGCGGGAAATAGCCTGGGGTTTATTTCCCGCAGAAGCCGCAAATTTTGGCGTATATCATCAGCGATTTCAGCGAAAGCGGTATTCAGAAACAGGAAGAAAATTCAGTTTTCTATTCATTATCAAATTGATGGTAAATGTTTCAGCGAATTCTGCGGGAACCAGTCAGGGTTTTATTTTCCGCAGAATTCGCCGAATTCTTAAACCCACAATCTATAATTTTCCTAAATTAAAGATTAACCATCGATCAATAATAACCCAAATGCGCTGAATCCGAAAATTTTGGAAAATGTCATCAGCGTTTTCAGCGAAAGCGGTATTCACGAACATGAAGGGAATCTCAATTTTTTATTCCACATTAAATCAGAGGTTAATGTTTCAGCGAATTCTGCGGGAACCAGTCAGGGTTTTATTTCCTGCAGAATTCGCCGAATTCTTAAACCCACAATCTATAATTTTCCTAAATTAAAGATTAACCATCGATCAATAATAACCCAAATGCGCTGAAGCCGCAGACATAAGGAATATGTCATCAGCGATTTCAGCGAAAGCGGTATTCAGAAAAAGGAAGAAAATTCAGTTTTCTATTCATTATCAAATTGATGGTAAATGTTTCAGCGCTGTCTGCGGGAACCAGTCAGGGTTTTATTTTCCGCAGAATTCGCCGAATTCTTAAACCCACAATCTATAATTTTCCTAAATTAAAGATTAACCATCGATCAATAATAACCCAAATGCGCTGAAGCCGCAAATTTTGGCGTATATCATCAGCGATTTCAGCGAAAGCGGTATTCAGAAACAGGAAGAAAATTCAGTTTTCTATTCATTATCAAATTGATGGTAAATGTATCAGCGCTGTCTGCGGGAACCAGTCAGGGTTTTATTTCCTGCAGAATTCGCCGAATTCTTAAACCCACAATCTATAATTTTCCTAAATTAAAGATTAACCATCGATCAATAATAACCCAAATGCGCTGAAGCCGCAGACTTAAGGAAAATGTCATCAGCGTTTTCAGCGAAAGCGGTATTCAGAAAAGGAAGAAAATTCAGTTTTCTATTCATTATCAAATTGATGGTAAATGTTTCAGCCTGTCTCGGGAACCAGTCAGGGTTTTATTCCCGCAGAATCCGCCGAATTCTTAAACCCACAATCTAAATTTTCCTAAATTAAAGATTAACCATCGATCAATAATACCCATGCGCTGAGCCGCAGACATAAGGAATATGTCATCAGCGATTTCAGCGAAAGCGGTATTCAGAAAAAGGAAGAAAATTCAGTTTTCTATTCATTATCAAATTGATGGTAAATGTTTCAGCGCTGTCTGCGGGAACCAGTCAGGGTTTTATTTTCCGCAGAATTCGCCGAATTCTTAAACCCACAATTTATAATTTTCCTAAATTAAAGATTAACCATCGATCAATAATAACCCAAATGCGCTGAAGCCGCAGACATAAGGAATATGTCATCAGCGTTTTCAGCGAAAGCGGTATTCAGAAAAAGGAAGAAAATTCAGTTTTCTATTCATTATCAAATTGATGGTAAATGTTTCAGCGCTGTGGCCAAACCATCATTACCCAAGGGCACCAGGGACTTCCTGCCCGTAGAAGTAAACCGGCGCAAGTATATTTTTGACATCGTCGAACGTGTTTTTCGCAAGTATGGCTTTCTGCCCATCGAGACGCCGGCCATGGAGAGCCTGGAAACCCTGTTGGGCAAATACGGAGACGAAGGCGATAAATTGTTGTTCAAAGTATTGAACAATGGTGACTACCTCAAGGATGCCGATGAAAAGGCCTACGAAAACAAAGACTCATTTGGCCTGGTGAAATCTATCTCAAAAAGGGGACTCCGCTACGACCTCACCGTACCATTTGCCCGTTTTGTGGTGATGAACCAAAATGAAATCCAACTTCCCTTTAAACGCTACCAGATCCAGCCCGTCTGGAGGGCCGATAAACCCCAAAAAGGCAGGTACCAGGAGTTTTTCCAATGCGATGTCGATGTCGTGGGCAGCGAATCCCTGTTGTACGAAGCAGAGCTGGTCTGCATCTACCATGAAATATTTAAAACACTGGGCATTCATGTCCACATCCTCATCAACAACCGCAAAATACTTTTTGGACTGGCTGAAGCAGCCGGGTTGGCAGATAAATTTATGGAAATGACCGTGGCCATCGATAAGCTGGATAAAATTGGCCGCGATGGGGTGATGCGGGAAATGGCACAACGGGACATCACCGCCGAACAGGCAGAAACCGTACTCCACCTGCTGGAAGTAAAATCCATAGACGAACTGGCCGGCCATCCTGCTTTTCAAACCAGCGAAACAGGCATGAAAGGGGTGGCAGAAGTAAGAGCCGTATTTGATTTCCTCGCGGAATCTGACATCCATGACCTCATTTTTGACGTCAGCCTTGCCCGTGGTTTAAGTTATTATACCGGCTGCATTTTTGAAGTGAAAGTCGATACCCAATACCACCCTTCCATCAGCATGGGTTCCATAGGTGGAGGAGGACGCTACGACAACCTCACAGGTGCTTTTGGTCTGCCCGGCGTATCCGGTGTAGGGGTCTCCCTCGGTGCAGAGCGCATTTACGACGTACTCAGCGAACTATCCCTGTTTCCGGCCACCATCGACGAATCGGTGCCCGTCATCTTTTTGTGTTTTGATGCCGAAGGCCTGACCCAGGCATTTCGTTATGCCATGGCAATAAGGACCGCCGGCATTGCCTGCGAAGTGTATCCCGAAGCAAAGCCCATGAAGAAACAAATGAAATATGCAAACGACAGGGCCATTCCGTATGTCGCCATCCTCGGCGCGAACGAACTGCAGCAGGGTACCATTTCCTTAAAAGACATGATTACCGGCAACCAGACTACGGTGAAAATCGAAGACCTCATCACCGCCCTTTCATGACCGAACCATCTTTAATTGCAAGACCTCTGGCAGACATCCGGCGCGCCATTTTAAGCGGCGAAACTTCTCTGGAAGCCCTCGTAAGCAGCTACCTTGACGTCATTGAATCCACCAGGCACCTCAATGCTTTTGTCCATGTTTTTGCCGAGGATGCCATTCAACAGGCCAGGCTGTTGGATCAGAAAATTGTGGATGGATATATTCCCGGCCGCTTATTGGGTGCCATCGTTTCCGTAAAAGACAACATCTGCATCCAGGGAAAACCGGTCTCTGCGGCTTCCCACATATTGGCAGACTATACATCTCCTTTCCACGCAACGCCCATCGAACGCATCCTGGCAGAAGATGCCATCCTCATCGGTACCACTAACTGCGATGAATTTGGCATGGGATCCTCCAGTACCAATTCCCGGTATGGCCCGGTAAGAAATGGAGCTGACGACACAAAGATCGCCGGGGGTTCCAGCGGAGGGGCAGCCGTGTCGGTCCAGACGGGAACCTGCAACCTGGCCCTCGGTACAGATACCGGGGGCAGCATTCGCCAGCCCGCAGCTTTTTGCCACGTGCCCGGATTTAAACCGGGATATGGATCGGTTTCCCGCCACGGCATGATAGCCTATGCCTCGTCATTCGACCAGATGGGCATCATCAGCAGGGATGTGGCTGCCATGAAACTTTGTTTCGACATCTTAAAAGGCCCTGACGAATTCGACTCGACGGTTTCCAAAAACGCCCCGACTGACCAGGGAACCAAAGACAATTTTTCGATTTGCTATATCCCGGAAATGTTTCCAAAGGGCAATCCATATACCGATCACTGCCTGGAATCCATCAGGTCTTTGGATGCTTTGTTTGCCATGGGACAGTCCGACTTTGCCTGGTTGCGGTATCTCATCCCGTGTTATTACATCCTCACTACGGCAGAAGCCAGTTCCAACCTGAGCCGGTATGATGGGGTGCGTTATGGCTTTAGGGCCCCTGGTGTTTCCTCTCTGGAAGAAATGTATGTAAAAACCCGCACAAAGGGCTTTGGCCATGAGGTAAAAAAACGCATCATGCTCGGCACCTTCGTCCTCAGCGAGGGCTATTTTGATGCCTATTACACCAAGGCCCAAAAGGTACGCCGCCTGATTGCAGAAAGTGTGGACAAAATCCTGGAAGAATACGATTTTATTGCATTGCCGGTGGTGGCGGGTGAACCATGGAACCTGGAATATACACCGCAGGATGCCCTTGAAATCTACCTTTCAGACATCTATACGGTGCTGGCCAATTTATCGGGTCATCCGGCCATGGCCATACCCTGCGAACACAATGGCCAAAAGACCTCTATCCAACTCATTGCCAGGAAGCACCGTGAATCAGATCTTTTTGCCGCGGCAGAAAAAATTCAGGCGGCTTTGGCAAAATAAGCTGCGCATTTGGCGATTTGCTCTAATTACTGTACCTTCGCAGGGTTAAAAACCAATAACAATGTCAGGTCAGCAATCAGATTTTGGAAGCAAGGGAGCAACATTCGGAAAGATCATGCTCGGCATCATTATTTTTATCATTTTGTTGATTTATCTCTACCACCATCCTTCCAACAATGCGCCTGTACTCCAATAACGGCGCTTCCGTATCTTGAAATATAAAAGTATATATGTGGCTGCCACCAGCCAGCATGTAGGCAAAACCACATCCACCCTGGGTCTGGTATCGAGTTTTTTGAGAAAAGGACTCAACGTCGGTTATAGCAAACCTGTGGGTCAGAAACACCTCAATTTCGAAAACATAAAGGTGGACAAAGACACCATCCTCTTCGCGGACCTCATTCATTTTCAAATTGTGCCGGAACTCCACAGCCCGGTAATCCTGGGGCAGGGAGCCGTTGAAAAATTTCTGGAAGATCCGGAGCTGCATAATTATGAGGCAAGGGTTTACAATGCAAAACAGGTACTCGAAAGCAGACACGAAGTAGTCATCTATGAAGGTACAGGACACCCCGGTGTGGGCAGCGTGGTAGGCCTTTCCAATGCCCGTGTCGCTAAAATGCTGGATGCCGGTGTGGTCATGATCGTGGAAGGGGGCATTGGCAGTACCATTGACATGCTCAATATGTCCACGTCGCTTTTTCGCGAAGAAGGGGTAGAGATCATAGGCGTCATCATCAACAAGGTATTGCCGGATAAACTCGAAAAAGTAAGATATTATGTGGGAAAATGGATGGAAGAAAACCAGATCAAACTGCTGGGGCTCATTCCATATGACCCTGCACTGGCCTTTCCCATCATCCGTACCATTGCCGAATCGATACGCTCGGAAATCACGCACTTTGAAAACATGGCCAGTAACCGTGTGTCGGGCATCCTCGCGGGTTCGCTGATCGAACTGAAAGAATTAAAAAGTTCGGAAGACCTGCTGCTCGTTGTTTCAACAAATTCCATCAAAGATGCCATTGATAAGATCCTGTGGCTTTCCAAACTGTTTCACATTGGCCATTGTCCGCTATCAGGCATCGTGGTTTCAGGTAGCAAGCCGCTTGACGAGAGTGTATTAAAATACATCAACGACAATGAAATTCCGGTGATCAGAACAGACCTGGATACCTACGAAGCGGTCATTAAGATTTCAAAGATTGAAGTGAAGATCAACCAGAATACGCCATGGAAGGTGCAGAAAGCCATCAAACTCATCGAAGAAAATGTCGACCTGGAATACATCATCCAGTCCAAATAAGGTTATCCGAAAAACTCCACCATATTCCGGCCCTGTTTCACCTTACCATCATCCTCCAGTTTTTTCATCAGTCGCGAAATTACCACCCTCGAAGAATTGAGGTCGTTGGCGATTTGGTAATGTGAAATTTTGATATCCTTACTTCTGGTGATGGCCGCCTTTTCCTGCAGGTAGAGAAACAGTCTTTCTTCCATGTTATGGAAGGCCAGATTGTCGATGGCCGACAGCATTTCATTGAGCCGCATGTTGTAATTGTCGAGGATGAAATTCCGCCATGATTTGTATTTCACCATCCATTCGTCGAGTTTTTCCACCGGCACAAATAGAATTTCGGCATAGTCATCGGCAATGGCCCTTACACTGCTTTTGGAGGCCTTTGAGCAGCAGGTAAGCGTCATGGCACAGGTATCGCCCAACTCCAGGTAATAGAGCAACAATTCATTGCCATCCTCATCTTCGGTCATCACCTTGATGGACCCGGAAACAATGATGGGCATGGCGTCAATTTTCTCACCAATATCCATGATGACCATATCCGGCCTGAACCGGTTGAGTTTTCCGGATTGACAAATTTCACGGATGAGTTCATCTTCCAGCAGGTATTGAAATTTTTCCTTAAGGATGTCATAACACTGCGGAGGAGTAGACGTAAGAGCCATGGTTATTTTTTATTCAAAAGTTTGTTCAATTACATATTTCTGCGGTACTGACCGCCCACTTCATATAAGGCATGGGTAATCTCACCCAGGCTGCATGTTTTTACGGTTTCCATCAAATGGTCAAACAGGTTTTCATTTTTAATGGCTGCCAGTTGCAGGCGGCTCAGGTGTTCATTAGATTTATCCCGGTTGGCTTGTTTCAAAGCATTCAGGGTGTCTATTTGCCTTTGCTTTTCTTCCTCGGTAGCCCGTATCACTTCTCCGGGTATGATGGTCGGTGATCCATCTTTGGAGAGGAAGGTATTGACCCCGATGATGGGGTATTCTCCCGTGTGTTTTAACGTCTCATAATAAAGGGATTCTTCCTGAATTTTACCGCGCTGATACATGCTTTCCATAGCACCAAGCACGCCACCCCTTTCGGTGATGCGATCAAACTCCAGTAACACCGCTTCTTCTACCAGGTCGGTGAGTTCTTCGATGATGAAGGAGCCTTGCAGTGGATTTTCATTTTTGGCAAGACCCAATTCGTGGTTGATGATGAGCTGGATGGCCATGGCCCTGCGCACACTTTCCTCTGTTGGCGTGGTGATGGCTTCATCATAGGCATTGGTGTGCAGCGAATTGCAGTTGTCATAAATGGCGTACAATGCCTGCAGCGTCGTGCGTATGTCGTTGAAGGATATCTCCTGTGCGTGAAGCGATCGGCCCGATGTCTGAATATGGTACTTCAGTTTTTGAGACCGGTCGTTGCCGGCATATTTGTGTTTGATGGCCTTTGCCCAAATCCTTCGGGCTACACGGCCGATGACGGAGTACTCCGGATCGACACCGTTTGAAAAAAAGAAGGATAGGTTGGGTGCAAAGTCATCGATGTGCATGCCCCTGGACAAATAATATTCAATATAGGTAAAGCCGTTGGAAAGGGTAAATGCCAGTTGTGAAATAGGATTGGCACCCGCTTCTGCAATGTGGTAGCCAGATATCGAAACAGAGTAAAAATTCTGCACATTATGCTCAATAAAGTATTGCTGCATATCTCCCATTAACCGGAGTGAAAATTCTGTGGAAAATATACAGGTATTCTGCGCCTGGTCTTCCTTGAGAATGTCTGCCTGTACAGTACCCCTCACCATGGAGAGGGCATGGGCTTTGATGGGTCGGTACACATCTTCAGGAAGAATCTCATCACCGGTAATTCCCAGCAGCATCAGCCCCAGCTGATTATTACCTTCGGGAATCGGTCCGTTGTACACCGGCCGGGCCAAACCGCGGTTTTCATATTTTTCTGCCAGTGCTTTTTCCACCAAATGTTCCAGGCCTTCCTTTTTGATGTGCAGCTCGCATTGCTGGTCGATGGCCGCATTCATGAAAAAGGCGCAAACCGTGGCAGCCGGGCCGTTGATGGTCATGGAAACAGACGTGGACGGATTGCAAAGGTCAAAGCCTGAGTACAGTTTTTTGGCATCATCAAGACAACACACACTTACGCCGCTGTTGCCGATTTTTCCGTATATATCCGGCCTGTGGTCGGGGTCTTCCCCGTACAGGGTCACCGAATCAAAAGCCGTGGAGAGTCGCTTTGCCGGCAGGTCGAGCGAGACATAGTGAAAGCGTTTGTTGGTGCGTTCAGGACATCCTTCACCTGCGAACATACGCGTCGGGTCTTCACCTTGTCGCTTGAATGGAAACACACCGGCGGTGTAAGGAAATTCACCGGGTACATTTTCCTGACCCATCCATTTCAGCAAATCACCGAGGTCGGAATACTTGGGCAAACAAACCCGGGGTATTTTGTTTTTAGAAAGGGATAAGGTGAAGGTAGGCACCGAAATTTTTCGTCCCCGCACTTCGTAGATGAATTCATCTCCCGTGTAGGACTTTACTTTTTCCGGCCAGGCTTCGAGCAATCGCAGGCACTCTCCATCGAGATCCTGTTTGAGTAAATTATACTTTGAACTCAATGGGGCAGTCAAGGTTGGGTCGCCGGCGTCAATTACTTTTTGCAGCGCATACATCATTGAAGCTATTTTGGCCTGCTGTTGTAGCCATGCATCGTATTTCCTGTTGTTTTCGGATATCTCTGAAAGGTAGCGTACCCTGTGGGGTGGAATGATATAAATCTTTTCGCTTTCGGCGTTTTGTACAAACAAACCCGACTTAAATTGCCCGCCACCTTTTTCATTGATGAGTTGGATGATGTGGGCATAAAGTCGATTGGTGCCAGGATCATTAAACTGGGAGGCAATGGTGCCAAAGACGGGCATGGTCTCGGGGTCTTTGTCCCACAGGTCGTGGTTGCGCTGGTATTGTTTTTTTACATCCCGCAATGCATCGAGCGCTCCTTTTTTATCAAATTTATTGATGGCAATGACATCGGCGAAGTCAAGCATGTCGATCTTTTCGAGTTGGGATGCTGCCCCGTATTCAGGGGTCATCACATAAAGAGATACATCAGAGTGGTCAATGATCTCTGTATCACTCTGGCCAATGCCCGAAGTTTCCAGAATGATGAGGTCGAAACCGGAAGCTTTCAATACGTTGAGTGACTGTCGCACATATTTGGAAAGGGCCAGATTGGATTGCCGGGTGGCCAGTGAGCGCATATAGACACGGTCATTGTTGATGGCATTCATTCTAATGCGGTCGCCAAGCAGGGCGCCTCCTGTTTTTCTTTTGGAAGGGTCCACGGAAATGATGGCGATCTTTTTATCGGCAAAGTCCTGGATAAACCGTCTGACCAGTTCATCCACCATGCTTGATTTACCACTGCCTCCGGTGCCTGTAATACCCAAAATGGGGGTGGTGTGCTGATCTGCCATGCCGGCCAGTTTTTGAATGGCTTCGGCGTTTTCTTCGGGATGGTTTTCAATGGAAGAAATGATGCGGGCAATTTCCGCCTTATCGCTGCCCGTAAATTGACTAATTTCTCCATTCAATACTGTACCGGTAGGGAAGTCGCATTTGGAGAGCAGGTCATTGATCATGCCTTGTAATCCCAACTTTCGCCCGTCATCAGGTGAATAAATGCGCGTGATGCCATAGGCTTGAAGTTCTTCGATTTCTTCCGGCAGGATGGTGCCGCCGCCGCCGCCAAAGATGCGGATGTGGCCACAGTTTTTCTCCTTCAAAAGGTCGAAGATGTATTTGAAAAATTCATTATGACCTCCCTGATACGAGGTGATGGCTATGGCCTGGGCATCTTCCTGGATCGCGGCATCTACAATTTCTTTTGCAGAGCGGTTGTGGCCCAGGTGGATGATTTCTGCACCCGACTTTTGCAGGATGCGCCGCATGATGTTGATGGCAGCGTCGTGACCGTCGAAGAGCGATGCGGCAGTTACAATCCTGATTTTATTTTTTGCCTGATATAGGGTGGTGTCCATTTGGTTTTCTTAGGTTAATGAATGGTGTCTTCATAAGGGCGCCGTCCGGTAATCAAATGACCTTGCGAATCAGGTGCTCCAGTTCACTCATGATCATGGCGGTAGCTCCCCAAAGAGGCATATTGTTTACTTCATAAAAAGGCACATCTTTGATCATCCTGCCGCGTATATCCATGTCGGTTCGTTTTTTATTCCGGCCTTCCAGGAAATGTTTTAATGGCACAATGTGGATTTGCTGGACTTCATTGCGCTGAATGGTAAATTCGGGTTCATCACCCATAAAGCCGACAAACGGGTATATCAGGTAATTGCTCACCGGGATATAGATGGAACTGAGTTCACCAATAATGCCGACTTCGGATGCATTGATTCCTATTTCTTCTTCGGCCTCCCTGAGTGCACAATCCTGATAGCTGTAATCGGTGTCCTCAAAACGACCGCCGGGAAAACTCAGCTGCCCTGCGTGATGATCGTTGGGATTGTCATTTACCCGTTCGATCAAAACGACATTCCAATCTTTTTTCTTTGGAAAAATTAGCGCTACGACGCAGGCAAGGATATGGTTATCCGGAATTTCAAATTCCTGTTGCCTCTCTATGGGCGCCATGAGAAACTGGGCATCTCGCCCCGGCAAATCTTCTTCTAATTCTCTTTCAAGGCGCTCAATAAACTGAATATCCATTTGGATAGGTTGATTTATTAACCAACAAAATTAATAAAAATTAGCACAGGCTGGCAAAGATTTACCTACACGAACGCATCGCCACTCATTTAGAGAAAATCCTTTGACATTTTATGATGATGTAGTTTATTAATTTAAACCACACTTTTAGCCATTAACCTTATAATATTTCAATAACTTTATACTTTTGAAGATATATTTGGTCAAAAATCTAAATTTGTATTCCCGATTTGGTTTTTTCTACATTACCGGAAAAACTCAGGTGATCGGAATTTGAATAAAAAAATCAGTTGACATTGAAAGTAGCAGTAATTGGTGGTGGCATAATAGGGCTTTGTTCGGCCTATTACCTGAGAAAGGCAGGCATGGAAGTGGATATTTTTGAAAAGACAGACGGCAGTGACGGATGTTCTTTTGGCAATGCGGGCTATATTTCGCCGAGCCATTTTATACCTCTGGCCTCACCGGGCATTGTGTCTGCCGGATTCAAATACCTGCTTAGCCCCGTAAGTCCTTTTTACATCAAACCGCGACTGGATCTTTCCCTGGTGCATTGGGGTTTTAAGTTTTGGGCCAACGCGACAGAAAAGAAGGTGGAAGTCCACATTCCACCCCTTAATGCCATCCTTCAGTTCAGCAGGGAAAAAACGATTGAAATATCCAACGACCTCGGCAACAACTTCGACCTGCAACTCAAGGGCTGCTACATGATGTTCCGGAATGCCCGCACCGGGGATCACGAAACAGAACTTGCCCACAAAGCGGCCAGGCTGGGCATGGGCACCATCGTCCTGGACAACCGCGCACTCAATGAAGCTGAACCTGGATTGGGCATTTCTGCCCTTGGTGCGGTTTTATATCCCATCGACGCACACCTTCATCCTGGCAAATGGGTCAGGGCCATGCGCACTTACCTCACAGCGGCAGGTGTCAACATCCGGTATAATGCAGAACTTACAGGTCTGGAGATCGAAGGTGGAAAAATCCAAAATATAAGAATAGGTACTTCTGAAGATTTATCCTGTGACCACGTAGTTTTTGCCACAGGTTCCTGGTTGCCTCAGGTCGTCGAAAAGGCAGGCCTGCGCCTGTTGCTTCAGCCGGGCAAAGGATACAGCACCACTTTTGAGAATGTACCGGTCAATTTATCTAAGCCGGCTATTCTGGTGGATGACCGCGTCGCCATGACACCGCTCGGTGAAAACCTCCGCGTAGGCGGTACGATGGAACTCAGCGGCATCAACCACGACATCAGCCTGCCCAGGGTGCAGGCCATACTCAATGCCGTTAACCGCAACTTTGAAGCACTCCGGCTGACCATGCCTACCCGCGAAAAACTTTGGTGCGGACTCAGACCTGTAAGTCCGGATGGCTTACCATACCTGGGCAACAGCGCCAAAGTGAAAAACCTGACGGTGGCGGGAGGGCATGCCATGCTCGGTATTTCACTCGCAGCGGGAACAGGCCAACTTGTGACTTCGCTGGTTTTGGGATCAAAACCGGATGTTGACCTTTCAGCCTTCCGTATTGACAGATACTAAACACGATTATCAACAATATTTTTGATGCTGTTTTGCCTCAATCTGCCATAATGTATTTTTATGTTGTGCATCAATGTGGTATTTTATATCTTTACAACTGCAAGAGCATTTTCCGGGGTGTTAATGCTGTTTTTTTTGTTTGATAAAGGCATATATTATTTAAATCATGGCAAAAAAAGTAAAAGTATTCGATCAGCAACCTGTCAATAAGGGCTTTGTACTTTGGCAGCTTTCCAACCAATGGCAGCGGGGCATCAACTCGGTTTTGAAAGAATATGACCTTACCCACGTTCAGTACATTCTGCTGGAGGCCATCATCCAACTGGGGGATTTTTATGAACATGTTTCCCAAAAATCGCTCGCTGATCATGCCAATGCCAACACCATGATGACCTCCAAGGTATTGCGCTCGCTGGAAAAAAAAGGTTTTATAATAAGGGCCGGGCAGGATTACGATACCAGGGCCAAAGATGTTTCCATTACCCGAGAAGGCAAAGCTTTGTATAAAAAGGTGAGTCGCCGCGTCGATCAATTCGACAATCAGTTTTTTGGCCAACTCGGTACCCGCCTGTCGTCATTTATCAATGCCCTGCAATCGCTTACCCTGCAGTAGTGCCCATCAAACGGTAATATAAATTCATCAGTGCCTCAGCAGTTGAGGCGCTGTCAAAATGTGATGCCACATAATTTCTCCCTTTATCCGAAAATTCATTCCAACGGGTTTCATCAAACATATCAGCCATGGCCTGGGCGAGCTGCGCTACATTTCCCGGCTGGAGTATGATGCCGCCGGGACCTGCTGCTTCAGGTAAGGCAGATGTGTTTGAGGTGATCACAGGGGTGCCCGTAAACAACGCTTCAGCTACCGGAATTCCAAACCCTTCATATGCGGATGGCAATACCAGGCACAACGCATTGGCATATACTTCAACCAATTCACGATTGGGGAGGTTGCCCATAAAATTAAATTTAGGGGTCAGTCCGAGCCTGCTTACTGCTGATTTTACCGCGTCGGCATAAGTACCGCCAGCGCCCACTACCACAAAGGGCAGTTGAAACTTCTCTTCCAACATACCATATGCTTTTACAGCATCCAGCAGGCCTTTCCGTTCATTGATGGTACCTACATACAAAAAATAGCTTTTTTCTTTATGCCGCACCGTGTGGTTTTGGAAAACTTCGTCACAACTTTGATAAATCAGGGATATCTTTTGCCTGTCGATCAGGTACAGTGTCTCTACATCATGGCAGGTAGCCTTACTAACACCTACAATTTGGTTGGCCCTGCTGCAGGAAGATTTATATTTTAGTGTGTAAAGCCAACGGTCATACCAGGAAAACAACTTAGGATATTTTTCAAAGATAAGGTCATGAATCGTCAGCACTTTTAATGTTTTTGAACTGATACCCGGGGGTATTTCATGGCTAAGTCCATGGTAAATATCCAGGTTGAGGTCATTTATTTTTCGGGCCATGCCTCTGCTCCTCCAAAGAGAACCGGGCAAATAGGATGGCGGTGTATGGATAAAAAAATCATTATCCAGAAAGTAACGGCTTGTCTCATTTTCTTTTACTTCCGGGGTAAATAAATGATACTCGTGCTGTGGGTAATACCGATGCAGGTTTTTAACCAGGGTGCGGCTGTAATTTCCAAGGCCGGTATTGTTGAGGAACAACCTTTTGGCATCAAAGCCTATCTTAAGTTTTAGCGCAGCCATCATGGTCAGAAAAATACTTTGCACCCTTCGGTACAATTGGTGCAAATATCAATTTCACTGCGGCCTGTTTTGAGTTTACTGCGAAAATTTTGGTAGCTCGCATCATGCCATATTTCATCAAAGGGTTTTTCCTTCAGGTCACCCAAGCGATGGGTGGCATCTTTGTCGAAACAACAGGGAACCACCAGGCCATCCCAGGATATCACACACGAATGCCACATTTTCCAGCAATGGTTGGCGAGTACATGTTTCACTTTCCACTTGCCATCCGCCTGAAGGGTATATCTTGCGTATTTTTCAATGGTGGGTATGAAGGGATTTCCGTCTTCATAATCGTAAACCTGCGCCGTTTTTAGTTTTACTTCATCCACGCCTGCTTCTTTGGCCAGCCTGTACACTTCGTCCAATCTGATGTTCGTTGGGTTTTACAACCAGAAACTGAAAGATCAGGTGGGGAGTCCTTGAGCCTAGATTATTTTTCCATTTCACCATGTTTTTAGCTCCTTGCAGTACCGTTTCCAGGTTGCCTCCTACGCGGTAGTTTTCATATACTTCCTGGGTAGTGCCATCCACAGAAATGATGAGCCTGTCTAGTCCGGACTCGATGGTTTTTTGGGCATTTTCATCATTGAGAAAATGACCGTTTGTAGAAGTAATGGTGTAGATCTTTTATCACTGGCATATTTGACCATGTCAAGAAAAGCCGGATTTATGTAAGGCTCTCCCTGAAAATAAAAGATGAGGTAAAAAAGATCTTTATACAATTGATCGATTGTATTTCTGAAAAAGTCGGCTTTAAGGTTGCCGGTGGGTCGGGTAAAAGACCTCAAGCCACTGGGACATTCCGGACATCGCAAATTACAGGCCGTAGTGGGTTCAAAGGAAATGGTCACCGGCTTACCCCATTGCATTGGTTTTGATCTCCACTGACTCACATAATAAGAGCTCAAAACCCGGATCAGGTTAAGTACTTTTTTCGGACGTATTTTCCGTATAAAAGCCAGACTATCGTGGAAATAAAGGGGCAATGGTTGTGATCTTTGTGCAAAAATAGCCCCGAAGTGCCACATTCCTGCAAAATCTTTGGCTTACCTTCCAGAATATGGGAAAAGGGTGGGAACATTATGGGCCTGATGCGACAAAAATCTTATATTTTTCTTAATTCATCGCCCCCTTGGCATCTTTTTCTTAATTTTAGCGATCATTTAAAGCATAGACAACGTTAGTATTGCATATATGAGCAAGTTATTTTACAACCTGGTAATTCTGATGTGCCTGCCTATGGCAGTTCTGGCACAAACTCAGCCAGTAAACGACGAATGTGTTTATGCTACTTTCCTTCCAAATGTTTCTGAATATTGTTCAGCAAACCAGGAGTATTCCAATGTAGGTGCTACACCTGATCCTGTTTTTTCCCATACCTGCATTTCTCCAAAATTTGCCAACGGTGTATGGTTTAGTTTTATAGCCAGGGAACCCGCAGTATCCATCCGGGTGCTGAGTGGAGGTCAGGAGGGTACCATGCGTGGCCCTAAAATCATGCTGTATGAAGCTTGTGACAAATACGTGGAATGTTCACCCGGTAAGTCGGATATTTCTGATGAATTCCTATATGATAAACTTGTACTCAACAGGTTATACTACATCATGGTCGAATCCAACATTGGTGGAGAAGGTAGTTTCAGGCTTTGTGTGGATTTACTCAATTCGGTAAAAACTCCGGAAAGTGACTGTAAAGATGCAGTAGTGCTCTGCGATAAAAGCCCATTTGTGGTCAACAGCCTTACCGGTTCAGGAAATAATAACAATGAGATCGAGCAAGGCAACTGCATACAGGATGAATTTCAGTCATCCTGGTACAAATGGACTTGTGACAAATCAGGCACACTATCGTTTGTCCTCACGCCAGGCAACAATACAGCCGACAATACCCGTTTTATTACAGACGACCTCGATTTTGCAGTGTATGAGTTGCCCAATGGCCTCGATGACTGCAGTACAAAAATCCGGGTGCGATGTATGGCTGCCGGTGCAAATACAACTGCCAATGGCGGAACAGCTCCGCTCAACCAGTGGGTGGGCTGCAATGGACTCACCGGCCTGTCTGAAACCGATCCGGACATTACCGAACCTGCGGGATGCGCAATTGCCGGGCAAAACAATTTTGCCAAAGCCCTCGATATGGTTTCGGGCAAATCTTATGTATTGGTCGTAAATAATTTTTCAAGATCCGGCCTTGGGTTTTCCATTGAATTTGGAGGGTCAGGCACCTTCCTGGGACCGGAAGTCGATTATACTGCATCGGCCCTTGACCGGTTTGAATGTGACAAAACCATTTCTTTTGTAAATCAGTCAACCTCCCTCACAGACCCCATCACCGGCTATTCCTGGAATTTTGGAGATGGCGCTTTGCCAGGCAACTCCGACCAGTTTGGGCCTGTAGATGTCACCTATGTTTCTTTTGGCAACAAGACCACCGCACTTACCGTAACAACCTCGAGGGGTTGTTCTGTGACCAAACTCGTGGAATTTTTCATCAACCCCTGCTGCAGGGATACCAGCACACTTGAGGTGGCCGGCCTCGTAACCAATGTACCTTGTGCAGAAGACGAAAGCGGCAGCATCATTGGCAAGGGATCCCGGGGTGCACCCATGTATATGTACAGCCTGGATACAGTAAATTTTCAGCCTAATCCGCGTTTTCTGGATCTGCCGGCAGGAAATTATACTTTATACATCAGGGATCAAAAGGGTTGTATAAATTCTGTTCCCCTCATCATCGTGGAACCACCGCCAGGTAATCGCCGATGCAGGTGCAGACATAGAAGTGGAGCTTGGAGAATCTTCCGTATTAAATGGAAGTTATATTCCTGGCACAGGGGCGGGAACACCACTCTGGTCGCCGAAAGACAGCATTGAAAATGTCAATGAATTTGTGACGCCATTTTTACCGCTCAAAGACAAAAGTTACACCCTCACCGTCACCGATGAAAACGGCTGCACCGATACCGATGTGGTTGAAGTCAGGGTTAAGATCGTGAGACCGGTATTTAGTCCCAACATCATCCAGAGTGGAAACGAAGGAACCAATGGCACCTTTCATTTGGAAGGAGGCAGGGCCGTAAAATCGGTGAAACGGCTCGAAGTTTACGACCGCTGGGGAAATAAACTGTATGAAGGCAAAGACCTGGACATCCAAAACTTTGACGAAGGCTGGAAAGCCGATTTTAATGGGAAAAAAGTGAATCCGGGTGTATATACCTGGATAGCCATCGTTTTGTTCATTGACGATGTAGAAATAGCCTTTACCGGAGATGTTACCGTCGTTGAATAGGTTTTTTTCTTTCCTGATCCTTGGGTCAATGTGTTTTGCCTGTACCAATGACCTGGAAGAGGTAAAGGCGATTACCCAAAAATATGACGTTTCAAAAGACATTGGCGAACAAATAAAGATCATTTACAGCGATTCGGCACTGGTAAAACTGACCATCGAGGCACCGGTTATCGAAAGATCCAATGATGTGAATGACCCAAAAGACGTATTTCCAAAGGGCATTCTCATAAGTTTTTTGGATGAAAACAAGGTAGCTACGAGTTGGCTAAAAGCGGACATTGCCATTAGGGAGCCTAAAAAACACAGGATGACAGCCAAGGGCAATGTTATTTTTTACAACAACAAAAACGACAAACTTCAGTCCTCTGAACTCATTTGGGACGATCAGGCTAAAAAGATTTTTACGGAAAAATTTATCCGCATCACCCGGCCATCTGTGGGGGATACCATTTACGGTGTTGGATTTGAAACAGACCAGAATTTTAAGCGCATCGAAATCAAGAAAAAAATCAAAGCGAGACTTGCCGCCGGGTGGATTTCAGGATGATAATCGTTTTATATAATAATTAAGGGCTGTTAAGTGGTTTCAGCAACTTGTAGTTTTTATTTATCATAAGATGTTTTATTTTTAATGCTTTAAAATATTAGAGAATGAAAAAAATATGGGTTCTTATTTTATGCGCACTTTCGTTGTGGTCATGTACCAGTGACAATGCAAGCCTGACCGACAACGACATTCAGGAGGGCAAATGGGTGGTTTCATTATACATAGACCGTGGAGTAGATATTACTTCTTATTTTTCAGGATATTTATTTGAATTTAAGGAGGCTTCAGTGGTAAATGCCACAAAAGACAATGTAGTCATCAAGGGTACGTGGGCTCGCACCACGGATGAAGGAAAAAACAAGCTAACTTTGCAATTTTCCAACCCCGACTCATTTGCTGACCTCAATGAAGATTGGATAGTCGTGAAAGAAGATGCGACTGCAATTGAACTTATGCATGAAAGCAAAGAAGGGCACATCGCACAGTTAATCCTGCAGGCGAAAAATTAATCTCAGCTTTCCAGACATGTTTTGGTAATCGACCATATTTCAGCAAATACGGTTTCAAAAGGCCTTGCTCCGTCGATGACGATGATATTTTCATCTTGACCAACGCGATCAATGGCTTCAAAGTAATTATTGCGAACCATAGTGATTCTTTCTTCGTTTTCAAAGCGTTCAAGGGATGCCCTTGAGTTGACCAGCCTGCGCAAACTTTCTTCTACGGATATGTCAATAAAAAAAGTAAGATCAGGCCGCTTCAGGTCTGCACAAATGCTGTTGGCTGCAATGACCCAATCCATCGTGACATGTGGCACATGGTAGGCGTAGGAGGAAAGATAATAACGATCGCACAGCACATGTGTTCCCTCTTCAAGTTTTTGGAGCATGCCGTACTCAGGGTGGGTCAGGTGGTCCACCCGGTCGGCTAAAAATAAGGCGGCAATGGTTTTTTCATCTCCTTCACTTTCACCCGTAAGAATTGATCGGACAATGCGGCCAATGCGATATTTGGTGGGTTCGGCGGTCATGTGTACCGTAAGACCCAACGCCTCCATTTTTTCATTCAGGGCTTTGATGAGCGTCGATTTTCCGGCACCGTCGATGCCTTCAAATACAATAAACCTGCTGTTTCCCATCCTCACTTTATAGTTTATCCACCAGGATGATCTCTATCAATTCACTGGTATTGTTGTCTGATTTCAGGATGATCTGCTTTTTTTCTCCCCGGTATTTGTAGGATATGGCCATGGTGTTTGGTGGTCTTTTCCCTACGTTGTCTGCATGCAGCAACAAGAAATTTTTTCCTTCTTTGTTGAGTTGAAGTTTTACCGTTTTTGAACCCTTTTCGAGTTCTTCCTTTTCGAGAATCCAGTCTCCGTTAAAATTTATGGAAACGATATCTCCATCAGCGATCATATGGTCGTAAAGTTGAAACTCTACTACGGGAGCATCCACCCTAATGATCTTGTTTTTGTTGACAACGCGCTCCTTCACCTTTGTAGGTAGGGAAACCATATTGTCTGTGGCCTTTATGATTTCCGCGTTGTCTATTTTTTTGGGATAGATGATCTGGAAGATATGAGGCATTTCGGTTAATTTAAGGGCAGGTAATCCAGACACCTGGATGGCATTGTTTAATTCTGAAACCAGACCCGTGCCGTAATAATTGTTTTTGTCCAGTAATTCTACATTGTAATAATAATAGAACCTGCCATATAATTTGTACTTAGAAGGTACATTCTCATTTTGCATGAAAAGCACAGTAGATGTATTCAGTTTTTCAGCGGCAGATGCTGCACTTTGAAGGTGGTTTAGGAAGGCCGCCTGCTTTGATTTGGAATCGACTATGCCATCGGTCTTTTTACTTTTAAGGGCAGCGACAGTACTTTTATGTTGGGTAATGAGCTGATCAATATTTTCTGTTTCTTTGGCACGAATCCTTGCAAGGATGGCCCTGGACGATTTTTGTAGTTTGACCATATCGCCATACAACAAACCAAATGTGCCCTGCTGCACCCCATATTTTTCCCTGCAGGTTTCAATTACCTTTTCCATTTCAGTTTGTACCAGATAAAAATCATCAAATAGTTTTACCCCTTCTTCCAGCTTTTTATACACCCTGGAGACGTTGTCCTTTTTGGTAAGGTCGGCGCCATAGGTTACCTTATCCATATCAAAACGCAGCTGGTTGGAGGTTTTGATGATGGTAAGCATCTTGTCGGCCAGGGCGGAAAGAGCCCCTTTTTCTTCGGGACTCAGGACCGAACTTCCGGCTTTTGCCTTTTGAATCAGAATATAGGGTGAAACTTCATAAAACCAGTGATCAGGATCCTCAAAAATATCTTTGGGCAGGTCTTTGTTTGAATAATTATTGATTTTTTCATTTTCCAGATCTACATATTTGTTGAGTTCCATGTTGTACTCCACCAACAAACGATTGACCATGAACATACCATGAATTGACTTGTTGATAAACTCAACATAGGCATTAAGTGTCTCAACCTGAGGGCTTGGTACTAACGGGGCAGGCTTTCCAAACGAAGCTACAGTAAAACCCAATGCTACAAAAAGGGCAAGAAAACGATACATAATTACTTTACTTGATCCACACATGCTGCAAATTTAGGCAATGGACAATACAAATGCAGGTATTTCACAATATATTAACGAGTCATCTTCCATTCAAGGTACCGGATTACTTTAAATTTTATAAAAAATAACTGACCAGGGGAACAAATCGGCTTGTTTTATTGATATATAAGTTAAATGCTATGTTTAAGATAATAACAATGAACACCCAAGATATCGCAAAATAAATTATCTGAACTACCACCAGCTAAACTTGTGAATTAGGGGCTTTTTTGTGAACTTTACCACTGTCTATTCTAATGTTCAGTAAAAAGTTTGGTGCATTTTTTGTTATTGTTTTAGTCGTATTCACGGGACTAAACTTCTATTATTAATACGGTATAATTTATGTTTTTTAAGACCATCATACAGGGGCGTTTAGATTTTGGAACACAAAACAGCTACGATAAGGTAGCCAAAATGTTTCAATACCGTATTGATACCTACTACAAAATGAAATCACCTTTAAGTCCGAAGAAATTTTCCTCCCGGAGCAGCTCTCCCTGGAAATTCCGAGGTTTGTAGGCAATGTATCAGAGAAGGCTTTCAAAAATACAACAGATTTACTGGCCTATTGTGCCCAATTTGCCGTAAGTGGTACCATCAGGTCGTGGTTGTTGGACAATGGCGAAATCCTCCACTTCGAATTGATCGAACCGCAAAGCGATAAAGCAGCCGTTCAGTCGTTCATCAAAGGGAGGAGCCTTATCCGGGAAACCGGGAAACAGGATGAGGCGATTGCAGAACTGAGCAAGGCAATAGAAAAACACGACCGGCATGCCCAGGCATACGAGCGAAGAGCAAAAACCTGTTTCCTGCTGAAAAACTACAACGATGCACTAAGTGATTATAACAAGTGTCTGGGCATTGACCCTACGATTGCATCTGCTTATTACGGCAGAGCCAGGGTATATGCCATCCAGGAAAAATGGCAGCTGGCCATTGAAGATTTTGACAATGCCATCAAAAAATCGGTGGCCCTGGAATCCATTCACTGGAAGGCCAGAAGGTTGAAGGGCGGTGCCCACATTGAATTAAAAGAATTTGGCAAAGCCCTTTTTGAACTTAAGCTCTTTGTCAACCGCAAGTTTAAAAAGAACGACCCCAACCTGGACTGGAGGCGATGGGCCCTTTATTTTTATGGTATATGTTGTTATGAAACAGAAAACTATGCAGACGCAACCCTGGCATTCAACGAAGCCCTGGACATGCCCGATTTGCATGATGGGGTAGATATAAGTGAATTGCTTCGGTACCGCGGACTTTCAAAAAACAAAGCCGGAAAAAGCGGCGGTATCAAGGACCTAAAAGAATCCGTCAAACTTGGCAACAAGAAGTCTTCAGCCGTGCTGAAGGAAATGGCCAAATAATACCTTTTAAAGACTTTCCAATAAAGTGCGCTGAATCTGAAGATTGGTCCTGCGCAGGTCCGACATTTTTACATTGAACAGCGGGGTGGTATTGTTGCCCGAAGCAGCTGAAACTTTCACAAAACCAACAGCTGCGGTCCATCCATATAAAGTAGCCACCATGGGTTCTATTTTATCTGAAATGCTTTTGTCTGCAATGCCGCGCTGAATTTCCCGGGCAGTAATCTTAAACGGGTAGTTGTGCAGTCCCTGTACTTTTTGAAAATAATTGCTCTCCTTCATGGCATCGGTGAGTTTTTTTTCATCGTCGGCAACAGATCGGATGAGTGAAAAGTAATCCAGCATCACTTCGGAATAAAGGTAATTTTCCTGACAGAAATCCATAAAACCCTCCATAATCGATACCACACTTTCAATACCCGGCTTATCGGCATTTTTAATGACACAATCGTCACATTTCACCGCAAGTTTGGTCAGTGCATTAAAGGTAATGGCCATATAGAGGTTTTCTTTGCTCCTGAAATAGGCATAAAGAGTGACTTTTGTAATGCCTGCCTCCCTGGCCACTTCTTCCATGCGGGCATTTTAAACCCATACTCTGCAAATACCTTTTCAGCGGCTTCGATGATCTTATTCTCCTTTATGATCTTCGTTTCTTTCTTCATACAATGGTACCTGATCCTGACGGTTGGCTATCCGGGGGGGCAATGCGCTTCCTCAGAACTTAATTGGTTAGATAATCTTTTGATTGACAGAAGACAAAAGTAAATAAATCGGGTGATTTTCCATTATTTGCCCTCTATATTCTCTGGCAAAGGCCTTTTTAGAAATTTTGGAGCGCTGTTTTTGCGCTGACTCAAACTTAGGCCCCTTTTTTAAGCAGGACAGCGCTATTATGTTTACTTTTGCGGTTTTTCAGGTAAATCGTCACATGGGCAGAATAGAGGAAATTAAAAGGAGGAGGACCTTCGGCATTGTATCTCACCCCGATGCGGGTAAGACTACATTGACCGAAAAACTGCTTCTGTTTGGGGGTGCCATCCAGATCGCCGGGGCTGTAAAGTCCAACAAGATCAAAAAACACGCTACTTCCGACTTTATGGACATCGAAAGGCAAAGGGGTATTTCCGTAGCCACGTCGGTAATGGCCTTTGAATACAGGGATCGCCAAATCAATATTCTCGACACACCGGGCCATAAAGATTTTGCAGAAGATACCTACCGCACCCTCTCAGCGGTGGACAGTGTCATTGTGGTCATCGACGTGGCAAAAGGGGTGGAGGAACAGACCGAAAAACTGGTGGAAGTTTGCAGGATGCGAAATACACCCATCATCGTTTTCATCAATAAACTCGACAGAGAAGGTAAAGACGCCTTTGACCTGCTAGATGAGATCGAAGAAAAACTCAATATCCGGGTAATTCCTCTTTCCTGGCCAATAGGTATGGGACAAAGATTTCAGGGAGTTTACAATCTCTATGAAAAAAAACTTATCCTGTTTAGTCCGCATGGCAAACAACTGGAAGAGGATACCATTGAAATATCCGACATCAATGATGGCCGCCTTGATGCCAAGATAGGAGCGAAAGCCGCAAAAGAACTGAGGGAAGAATTGGAAGTAGTGACTTCTGTCTATCCGGATTTCCATACAGACACCTACCTCTCCGGACAAAAGTCTCCCGTCTTTTTTGGCAGCGCAGTCAATAATTTTGGTGTAAAGGAATTGCTCGACTGCTTTGTAGAAATTGCGCCATATCCCATTTCCAGGGACGCAGAGGAGCGCAGGGTAGATCCCTTTGAAGAAAAATTTTCGGGCTTCGTCTTTAAGATCCATGCCAACATGGACCCCAAACACCGGGACAGAATAGCCTTTTTGCGCATTTGCAGCGGTCAATTTAACCGCAATACCAATTATTATCATGTAAGGCAGGCAAGAAACATCAAGTTCTCAAATCCAACAGCTTTCATGGCTGCAAAAAAAGAAGTCATCGACGAGGCTTTTCCGGGCGACATCGTTGGTCTATATGATTCCGGCAACTTTAAGATAGGAGACACCCTTACGGAGGGTGAATTACTTCATTACAAGGGCATTCCCAGCTTTTCACCGGAACAATTCAGGTACGTCAACAATACCGACCCGCTGAAAACCAAACAACTCAATAAAGGACTCGACCAGCTCATGGATGAAGGGGTAGCCCAGCTCTTTACACGGCAGGAAGGGGGAAGAAAAATCATTGGTACCGTTGGTGCCCTGCAGTTTGAAGTGATCCAATATCGCTTGTTACATGAATACGGCGCATCGTGCGACTATGAACCCGTAAATTTGCATAAAGCCTGTTGGGTGAGTTGCGAAAATGCCAAAGCATTTGAAGAATTTAAACAACGCCGCCGCAGGGACCTTGCCACAGACATCGATGGACATCTTGTATTTCTGGCTGAATCGGCGTGGTCACTCAAAGTTGCTCAGGAAAACCATCCCGATGTCGATTTTCATTTCACCTCGGAATTTAAGCGGGGGTGACCACGCTTGTGCTGGAAGCAATTGGGTATGGGCTGTTTTTGTCTATCCTCATCGGCCCCATCCTCATGACACTCGTGGATGCAAGTGTGCAATATGGCTTAAAAATGGGTATAACACTGGCCTCCGGGTATTTGGGTAAGCGACATCCTCATTGTGGCCATGATGCTTTCAGTGGCAGACACTGCCCAACCCACGCTCAATGAATTGACCGTAAGAATCCTCACCTCTATTGCCGCCATCGTTTTTATGGCAATTGGTATCCGCTATATCATCAAAAGTAACCAGGCACTCATCTCCGATCCACTGCCTCAGCCCTCTTTGCAAAAACTATTTTTTCGTGGCCTGGCCGTCAATACCATCAATCCATTCACTTTCATTTTCTGGACTACCCTCACGACAGGCAGGGTAATCATCAGGAAAGCGGGTGTAACAGAACAGCTTGTTTTTTTTGGCAGCCTGCTGGCGATGATCATGCTTACCGATGCTGTAAAGTGGTGTTGTCTGATCGGCTGGGTAAGATCCTCCACTCGGGACACCTGAGGTACCTGTACCTTTTATCGGCCATTGTTTTTTTAGCTTCAGGGTTTTACATCCTGTATCGGTTTTTTCAGTGATCCTCAAATGGACGCCCTGGTTTTTGGCATTTGTTTCGTTTTTAGTATTATTGTAAAAAAAATAAAAAGTTGGATCGTATTATCGTGCAAATCGACAATTTTGAAGGAGAGATACTGAGTGACGACCTCAGTCGCGCGCTTTATGCCACCGATGCATCTCTGTATCAAAAGTTGCCAGATCTGGTAGTGGTGCCGGCCAGCTTTGAAGATGTACGGAAGGCCCTTGACGCAGCCAGAAAAAATAAGTTGAATGTCCTACCCAGGGGGTCTGCCACCAGCCTGGCCGGCCAAACAGTCAATCGCGGCATGGTCATAGACTTTACCAAAAACTTTAATAAAATTCTTCAGGTTGACGCAGAGCATGCTTATGCGGTGGTCCAGCCCGGGGTAACCAGAGACCAGCTCAATAGGGAGGTAGCATGCCTGGGCCTGCATTTTGCCCCCGATCCGGCCACCTCCAGCCGGGCTACTTTCGGAGGTATGATTGCCAATAACAGTTCGGGTACAAAAAGTGTGTTGTACGGCAAAACCAGTGACCATGTGATTTCGCTTAAGGTCATGCTCTCTACCGGAGAAATCCTCGATCTGGAAGATTTAAGTCCGGAAGCATACGAAGAAAAATGTAAGCTGAAAACGCGGGAAGGCAATCTATATGCGGGCATCCGCGACCTTGTATTTGACAATGCCGATGAAATCAGACAGCGATTTCCCAAGGTTATGCGCAGGGTGGGTGGTTACGCACTGGACGCCTTTGTTGATAGCAACCAATGGAATCTGAGCAGTTTGGTCATAGGTAGTGAAGGCACCCTGGCAGTAATCCTCGAAGCTAAAGTTAAACTGACCCCACTGCCAAAATTTCAGAATATGGTCATTGTACATTATGATGACCGACTTCAGTCCATTGCATCTGTGAAAGACATGATTGTCTTTGGTCCTGCAGCCATTGAAATGTTGGATTTTAATGTGCTCCACAACAGTAAATTCAATGCCATTACCCGCCGGTATTACGAGAGCATCATCACCGGAGAACCCCAGGCGGTGATGACGGTCGAATTTTATGGAGACAGCGAGGCTGAGGTGGATGCCAAAGCAGAAGCCCTTTGCACACAACTTAAAAATGTGCCATCAGCTTATGCATACCCCGTATATAAAGATAAACAAAAGATCAACGATGCCCTGGCATTGAGGAAAGACGGTCTCGGACTCATCATGAGCAAACCGGGCATCCGCAAACCGATTCCTTTCGTGGAGGATGCTGCCATTCCCCTCGAACACCTGGCCAATTACATCAAGGAACTGGAGCAGCTCTGCACCGACCATGGGTCGGAGGTTGTATTATATGCCCATGCCAGCGTGGGCGTACTCCATGTGAGGCCCACGATCGACCTTACCGATCAGGCCGATATTGATAAAATGAAAATGATCTCTGACCGGTGCTTCGAACTTGTGATGAAATACAGTGGTTCCTGGAGCGGCGAACATGGTGACGGCAGGGCTCGCAGTCCCAAGATGCGCGAATTTTACGGAGATACCATCTATGAGGCGTTTAAAAAAATAAAAGTACTTTTTGACCCTGATTTGATGTTCAATCCCAACATCATTTTGGAGGCAGAAGACATGCGCCACCATCTGAGGTATTACGACCACTATAAGGATAAAACGTATCCCTTTGTGTACAAATACAGGGCAGGTGCCGGCTTTGCAGACATCGTGCACAATTGCAGCGGGGTGGGAGCCTGCCGCAATACCGAAGGCGGCACCATGTGTCCCTCCTTCAGGGCCACAGGCAATGAAATAGATTCTACCCGGGGCCGGGCCAATGTGCTGCGCCTGGCCATGAGCAGTCAGCTGCATTTTAAGGATTTGGCGGATAAAGACGTGAAGGAGGTTTTGGATCTTTGTCTATCCTGTAAGGCATGTAAAACAGAGTGCCCTTCCAATGTAGATATGGCCAAACTTAAGTCAGAAGTATTGCAAATCCATTATGATGCCCACGGCCAGCCTTTGTCATCATGGGTGCCGAGATATGCATCATTATTCTCCCGATTATTTTCAGGAGCTCCTTCAGGGGTTGTCAATTTGCTGCTGGCAAGTCGGCCTGTAAGAAAGATAAACCAATTTATATTTGGCATCAGTGCAGAAAGAAAATTACCGGAATATGCATCACAGACCCTGGTATCATGGTATGCAGGACAAAAAATAGCAGAGAAAGAGAGAAAGGTTGTACTCTATGCAGACACCTATATCAACTACCATGAAACCCAAATGGGGAAAGATGCCATAAACTTGTTGCAAAAGTGTGGGTATGAGGTCATCCTTGCAGACGTGGGCTGTTGTCAAAGGCCGCTCATCAGTAATGGATTCTTAAAAGTGGCGAAAGAGAAACTGGAAATGGTAGCTGTAAAATTGGCACAATTCGTAGAAAAAGGGTATCCCATTCTTACGGTCGAACCCAGCTGTCACAGTGCATTGACGGATGACTTGCCAGACTTAATTGAAAATGAAGTGCTTGGAAATGCGATAAGACAGCATACATTTCCGATAGAGGTCTTCCTGGTAAATGAATGGAAAGAAGGAAAACTTACCGGAAGGTTTACGTCAAAACAAATTAATTATCTGCTTCATGGGCATTGCCATCAGAAATCAGGCCCCGGCACCGCTGCTGCCAAAATATTGCTGGGGCTGGCCGGATGCAACGGAACTGAAGCAGATACGGGCTGTTGCGGCATGGCCGGGTCTTTTGGGTATGAAACCAAACATTTACAATTATCCAAAAAAATAGCCGATATGAAATTGCTGCCTGCTATGGAAAAAATGCCTCATGCTGCGGTGGTGGCGAATGGCTTTAGTTGCCGGCATCAGGTCAGTGATTTTTCTGACCGGGAGGCTTTCCATGTCATTTCCATGCTGGATTATGAGGCCGGATAATCGTTAATCCGTACCTTTGCTTCATCCATGATACAAAAACAGGACTCCTACAAAATCATCGGCATTGACCCGGGTACCAATATTCTGGGCTACGCCGTCATTGAAGTCAGTGGCAGGACTCTCAAAATTCTTACCTTCGGTGTGATCAAGTTGTTTAAAGAGGAAGATCAGGCAGCCAAGCTCAAGGAAATTTTTCTCCAGGTGCAGGAGATTATAGAAACTTACCTTCCTCAGCAAATGGCCATCGAGGCGCCTTTTTTTGGAAAAAACGTACAATCCATGCTGAAGCTGGGCAGGGCACAGGGCGTTGCCATTGCAGCAGCCATCACAATGGGACTTGAAATTCATGAGTATTCTCCAAAAAAAATCAAACAATCGGTTACGGGCAATGGCAATGCATCCAAAGAACAGGTAAGTGCCATGCTTGAACGAATCCTTAAGGTGAAAATCGAGGCCAAATATAATGACGCTACAGATGCACTCGCAACGGCATACTGCCATTATAACCAGGGAGCCAGCTTGTCTCCAGGCGAAAAAAAGTTATCGGGATGGAAGGCCTACCTGAGTCTCAATCCGGAGAAAATCAAAAAAGCAGACAAAAAGTGACTAAAAGAGTTTTGATTACCGATAAGGTTCACGATCTGTTGATATCCGGTTTAAGGGAGATTGGCTATGAAACAGACTATGATACCAGCATGGACATGAATAGACTATCAGGCATCATTGGCGACTACGACGGTATGATCATCAATAGCAAGATCAGGATGGATAAGGCCATGATAGACAGGGCTTCCAGGTTAAAATTTATCGGCAGGCTGGGTTCAGGAATGGAAATCATTGATGTTCCATATGCCCTGTCAAAAGGCATAACACCCATAAATTCTCCGGAGGGCAATAGAGATGCAGTAGCTGAACATGTAGTGGGCATGTTGTTGAATTTATTTAATAAGTTGTGTAAGTCTGACCGCGAGGTGAGAAATTTCGATTGGCGAAGAGAGGAAAATCGGGGCATGGAGCTCAGGGGTAAGACACTGGGCATCATAGGATTGGGAAATACAGGGTCTTGTCTGGCCAAAAAATTGTCGTCCTGGGAACTAAAAATCATTTCATACGATAAATACCGGACTGATTTTGGCCAGGAATTGCCATTTGTACAAAAAGTAGATTTGGAAGACATTTTAAATGAGGCAGACATCATTACTTTGCACTTACCATTGTCAGCTGAAACCAGGAAGCTGGTAAATGATGATTTTCTTCAAAAGTGCAGAAAAAAGCCTGTCCTGGTCAATACCTCAAGGGGCGAAATTGTAGATACTCAGGCCCTGATAAATGCCTTGCAATCCGGGAAGATTTCAGGAGCATGTTTAGATGTTTTTGAAAATGAAAAAACAGCTGCCTACAGCCTGGAGGAAAATAGGGTATATCGTCAGCTTTTTGAACATAACAACTTGATTGTGAGTCCTCATATTGCTGGGTGGACCACAGAATCTCTAGAGCGAATTGCCTCTGTTTTGTTGGAAAAAATCAAAAATGTCGTCTGTTAAGAAAAATTTAAATTAATATTTCACTGGGCTGTTTATTATTGCTATTATTGCAAACCAATTAAAATCAACGATTTGATTATTTTTTTATATTTAATAAATCAAAATTATGAATAAACTATTACTAACCTTTTGTTTGCTTGTTCTTGGTGCAGCATCCCTGCTATCACAGACTTCATTGGAAGGAAAAGTGAAAGACAAAGAATCCGGGGAACCTGTTCTTTTTGGTACGGTAGCACTTTATAAAAATGGTGTACTTACCACAGGAGTGGAAACAGATCTCGACGGCAATTATTTCTTTTCAGACATCCAGCCGGGTACCTATGATGTCGAAGTCAGCTATGTGGGTTACAAAACTTCCAGAATCAATGGCGTGCTTTGTAAGGCCGGACAAAATACCCGGGTCAACATTGCCATGGAAGTCGAAGGTGTCATTATGGATGAAATTGTGGTCATAAGTTATAAAGTTCCCTTGATTGAAATGGACAACACCTCCCAGGGTGCCACCATCACTTCTGATAAAATAGCCACCCTGCCTCAAAAAAACATCAACGCCATCGTGGCGAATGCAGCAGGGGTTTCTTCTGCGGATGGTTCACAACCTTCATTGAGAGGTTCCAGAAGCAACGAGACCGTTTATTTTATCGATGGAATCCGTTCGAGGGGAACCATTCCTCAATCTGAAGTTGATCAGCTGCAATTGGTAACAGGTGGTATCGAAGCAAAATATGGTGACGTTTCGGGTGGGGTTATTTCCCTTACTTCGAAAGGTCCAAGTCAGGCATTTTCAGGCGGTATCGAGGGCGAAACCTCTGAAAAGCTGGATGCTTTTGGGTATAAACTCTTAAGCGGATATGTTTCAGGACCTTTGCTCAAAAACAGTAAAAAACAATCCATTCTGGGATTCAGATTGTCTGGCCAATACCTCAATGTGGATGACACTTCACCATCTGCGGTTGGTGTGTCCAGGGCACCATTGTCTGTGATTAGGGAATTGGAATTAAATCCTTTTTACAACTTTGGAACATCCAAATTGCCATCAGCTGAGCTACTGAGATCACCCGAAGTAGGCGGGCCATTGGCAGCAAGACCTAATGAAACCAGTAAAAATATAAACCTGACGGCCAAAATCGATGCGAAGATTTCAAGCAATATCGACCTCACTGTATCCGGTAACTTCGAAGATGACAACGATCGGTTTACCCCCGGAAGCAGCGGCGTATCCAACTCTGGAAGTTCATGGGCTTTTTTGAACTGGCACAACAACCCCTTTGCCCTGAACAACAGGTTAAGGTTGAATTTCAGGCTCAGGCATAAGCTTGGCAAACAGGCTGACATTAATTCAGGCGGAGAGGATAAAGAAGCCAACAGCTCCTTGATCAGAAATCTTACTTACACCATCCTTGCCGGCTTTGAAAGGGCAACAGGATCGCAGGAAGATTACAGACATAAAGACAATTTATTTGATTACGGATATATGGGAAATTTTCCAACGACCTTTGTGCCTGACATTGAGGTCGTTGGTGACGGGCAGGGAGGTTTCATCCGGGCTCATTCGGGTTATTCCAGAATTGCAGGAGATTTTGTCGCAGATGCTACCATCAACCCGGTATTGGCAAAATATGAAAACCTTTCCAACGGCATCATCAGGTCAGACAGGTCTTCTATATGGAGTAACCTGTTTGCCAATGTGGGTCAGGTATATAATGTGTACAGCAGGGGAGAGAATGATTTGTACACCTTTAACTTCAGCACAGGTCTCGACCTGGTTCCTGGTAGTTCAGAAAAAGGCAGACATTCCATTCAGTTTGGCGTTATCTATGAGCAAAGCATTGACAGAAACTACACCGTAAGGCCATTTGACTTATGGAGGAATGCAGATTTGCTGGCCAACAACCCGCTTTCTCTTTCAGAAGTAGATACATTATTGAAAGAAATCAATGCAGATGGTGATTCTATTTTCTATCCTGTGTATGAGGAAGACCTGCAAAACAAGTTTTTCTATAAGATCAGAGAGAAACTTGGTGCCGGACTCAGGGATTTTGTGAATGTACATTCCCTTTCTCCCGACGAGTTGTCACTTGAAATGTTCTCCGCCAGAGAATTGACTGAACTCAACATCGTAAATTACAGGGGTTATGATTACCTGGGCAATAAGACAACAGGCAATATCAGCTTCGAAGATTTCTTTACGGAAAAAGATGCAGAGGGAAGAAGGACCTTTCCTGTGGCGCCTTTTTCACCCATATATGCAGCAGGGTATATTCAGGATAAGTTTTCTTACAAAGACATCATTTTCAGGTTGGGTCTGAGGCCGACTACTATGATGCCAATACCAAGGTATTTAAAGATCCATATGCGCTGTATGAAATTGAATCTGCAAAACAATACTTTGCAAGAAATTCAGATAAGACCCAGCCTACATCTGTAGAGGATGACTATAAGGTATATGTAAGAGGTAGCAAATCAGATGATATCATAGGATACCGTAAAGGAGATCAGTGGTTCGAACCAAATGGCACGGCTGTTTCAGGGGGTAATGTCATTTTCAATGGTGGTGTGGTTTATCCAAGATACAATGACCGGGAAAATAGGGAACTGGATATTCAGGATCAAAACTATAAACCTGAATATTCATTTGATGACTACAAACCTCAGCTCAACCTTATGCCTAGGCTAGCTTTTTCATTCCCGATTTCTGAGGATGCCAACTTCTTTGCACACTACGATGTATTATACCAGCGACCTCCGTCAAACTCAGTATTGACAGCGTTGAATTATTTCTATTTTAATAACGCGGGAAGTTCAGGCGTGCAAAACAATCCAAACCTGAGACCCGTCAGAACTGTAAGTTATGAAGCGGGCTTCCAGCAGAGAGTTTCTCAATATGCAGCCATCAAAGTAAGTGCATATTACAAGGAGAATAAGGACCTTATTCAAAGAAGGGTTTATACCAACATTCCGGCACCTATTACTACGTATGAAACTTATGGCAACCTTGATTTTGGTACTACCAAGGGCTTCAGTTTCCAGTTTGATAAAAGAAGGACCAACAACCTTGAATTCAATGCAACCTATACGCTTCAGTTCGCAGATGGTTCGGGCTCAGATGCCAATTCATCCGGGGGTATCAACTCAAGGGGTATCCTAAGAAACCTAAACCCACTTTCTTTCGATGAAAGACACAGGGTTACCGCCAACGTTGATTATCGTTATGAGTCAGGCAAGGCTTATGATGGTCCTAAAATTGGAGGATTAGACATCTTTTCAAATGCAGGTATAAACCTCAATGCCATTGCTGTATCAGGCCAGCCTTTCACCAGAAACTCAAATGCAGGTCAACTGGGAGGAAGTGGTTTTCTGGGTTCCATCAATGGATCCAGATTGCCATGGAACTTCAACCTTGACCTGAGGGTCGACAAAAAGTTTGGCATAAGTACTTCCAAAGACGGAGGCAGAAAAATCGATGCAAACATTTACCTGAGGGTACAAAACCTGCTTGACGCAAGGAATGTAAGACAAGTGTATGGTTTCACCGGTGACCCGGAAAATGATGGATACCTGTTGTCAGAATTTGGCAGGGACAGGGTGAACGATATAGCCTCCACAGGCAAAAACGTAGATGCATTTCTCGATGCATACTCATGGAGACTGGTCAATCCAGGAAACTTCTTTTTCCCCAGGAGGATTTACCTTGGGGTGATTTTTAATTATTGATTCAGATAAATACTTAAATAAATAAAATGAAAAATATTCGTTTTCAGCTTATTTTATGCATTTCGCTTACCGCAATGATGCCCATGTGGGCCCACATAGGGCCGAGATCCGGAAATAAACCGGCGGGGGTTATTGCCGAAAACAGGGCTGTGTGCCGACCCGGAATTTCGGAAATAGATATGGATGTCAACAACGTACGAGCCAGGTTAAGAACCGGTGGTGACCTATGGTGGGACGGCACCAATGGCCTTTACATCGTGCCAAAACCCGCTGAAGGTCAACCGGCTGTTTCCTCGATCTTTGCCGGTGGTGTTTGGGTGGGTGGCCGCGATAAGGCGGGTAACATCAAACTTGCGGGTGTCACCTATCGCAGTTTGACCGACAATTTCGATTGGTTTCCCGGCCCATTGGATGAAGATGGACAGACCGACGAACCCATCTGTAAAAACTGGGACATATTCTTTACCGTATTTGGTGCAAGATGTGAGAAGCCACATCAAAGCTTATGACGAATCTCTAACCATTGGCTCCATTTATAGTTGTGATTCCATTCCGGATGACATCCTATATTGGCCGGGACAAGGCAACCCTTATTGGAATGAAAAATATGAATTTGAATTGCCGGATCAATCCCTTGGTGCATTTTGGGATGAAGATGGAGATGGTTTGTATGACCCATGTAAAGGGGATTTCCCAACCATTGAAATCAGGAAATGTGAGCCGGAAGACAGGACCAAAGCCAAAGAACTCGTACCGGATGAAATGGTATTCTGGATGTACAACGACAATGGAGGTGTACACAGGCTCACAGCCGGTGATGCCATTCAGATGGAAGTGCAGGTTCAGTCCTTTGCCTATGCCACCAATGACGAGATCAATGATATGAGCTTTTACAGATATAAACTGATCAACAGGGCAGATTCAGACATCATTGACTGTTACTTTGCCATGTGGGTAGATCCGGATTTGGGCTGTTATTCAGATGACTACGTAGGGTGTGACGTCGGCAGAAGTTTGGCGTTCACGTACAATGAAGATGCACTCGATGGTTCAAACGGCATCAACTGTGCCGGTGGTACTAATACCTATAAGGACAGGATTCCTATGGTTGGAACCGACTACTTCCGAGGTCCAAGGGGACCAAAAGTATTTTTAAGGGATGGAGATGGAAATATTGTTACAGACCCCGCAACAGGTGATACGATACTCATCGATCCAAAACCTTTTACCGGTGATGTGGATACCCTGGTTGAGCTGGGTATGACCTCATTCATTTACAATAACAACTGTGGTATAGGATCACCGGACCCGGCCACTTGTGACCCTGAAGACAGGGATGAGCCATTCTACAATAACCTCAGAGGTCTTTGGAGAACAGGAGAGCCCATCACCCAGGGAGGTACCGGTTATAACCCGGGTAGTACGGATACCGTTAAATATGTATTCCCGGATAATCCAAGCCTCGAAGGAGGATGGTCCATGTGTACCCAGGGCCTTGGTTTTGGTGACCGACGTACGCTTCAGGCGACTGGTCCACTTTTACTTCAGCCGGGTGCCATCAATGAACTCATCATCGGTGCCGTATGGGTACCCGATGTAGATCACCCTTGTCCGGATATTGCCAAGATTCAGAATGCCGATGACATTGCACAGGCTTTGTTTGACAACTGTTTTGACATCACCGATGGTCCGGATGCACCGGATATTACCGGGGTTGAATTGGACAAGCAGATTGTATTGGCTTTTACCAATGACGAACTTGCATCCAACAATAAATTCCTCAGTTTTAAGGAAAGAGACCTTCGTTCAGATAATGATACCGTTTTTTACCGGTTTGAAGGTTACAAAGTATTTCAATTGGCAGACCCATCCGTGACTGCACAGGAACTCGGCGATGTCAGCAAAGCCAGATTAATATTACAGACGGACCTTAAAAATGGAATTTCCGAAATTTTCAACTGGAAAGCGGTGCCAAATCCAAATTCCGGTACTGTTGAGCAACCGGACCTTGTTTGGACGTACACCCGTATGGTTCAGGGTTCTGACAAAGGCTTAGTTTCCACCTTCAGTGTAGTTGAAGACCAGTTTGCCAAAGGAGACCGAAGATTGGTCAATCATAAACAATACCATTTTATGGTGCTTGCCTATGCATATAATAACTATGCAGATTTTAACCCTGAAACTGGACTTGGACAACGTACGCCATATCTGGAAGGTCGTAACAATGTAAAGACCTATTCCCTGACACCAAGGCCGATCGTGTACGAAAATATTGCCGCGGATTATGGTGATGGTGTGCGCATCATCAGACTTTCAGGCCAGGGGTCCGGTGAAAATTTCCTTGACATTTCAAAAGAAACCAGGGAAGCGCTGGTAAAGGGAACCCTTACCGATGGCAGAATTCCTTATCTGGACGGCGCAGGTCCGGTCAATGTGAAAATTTATAATCCGCTTGAAGTTCAGGACGGGAAATACAGACTGGATGTATTGGGTAGTTTTGATGCCAATTCTAAAGTATGCGCGCTGAAAGCCGATGCGAGATATACCATTACAGACCTGGCCACCAATGAAGTGCTGGGTTCTGAGACTTCGCTTCGTCAACTCAATGAACAGATCATGTACAAGCGCGGTTTCTCTGTAACCATGGGGCAAGTGGATGAACCAGGGGTTCAGAACGACAAAGCGCAAAATAATGGAGCCATAGCACAGGTATTGGAATATGCAGACAAAAGTGGCTCTATCTGGTTTAATGCCGTATTTGATGGCAGCAATGGACTGACTACAGTACTTGGTCCAACATTTGGTGGTCTTTGGGATCCCATCGAAAACGATAGTCCTTTGGATCCTGAAAATGTATATGGAACACTGGGAACAGGCCACTTCTTCCCATTTGCACTTTCGCGATACATTACCGGTGACCCTCCATTCGCGTTCCTCTCTCCCACGTCAAGAGAAGCCCATCCTGTATTGCTGGATGCTCAATCAGGCACCCTTAAACTGTCTGATTTAAATAATGTCGACATAGTATTTACGCCCAATAAAGATCTTTGGAGTCGCTGCATCGTGGTGGAGACGGCATCTTCCAATTATACGGGTGAAGCGGGACTTACCACCTTAGATGGAGCCAAAACCCTTGAAGTGCGTTCAACGCCATCTATTGGAAAAGACGGTAAACCAGATAACTCAGGTACTGCGGGATTAAGTTGGTTCCCTGGATACGCGGTTGATGTTGAGACAGGAGAAAGACTAAACATCTTCTTCGGAGAAAACACAGTCTATCGTGGCGACAATGCTTCTTACCTGGGCATTCCTGAGGGAGAAAAAAATGACATTGCTACGGATATGATCTTTAACCCAAACTCCAGACTGGTAGGTGCCGGTGGCTTTGGTGGTTCGAACCTGATTTCATTGCTTCAGGTTGCCGGCGGTCAGCACTTTATTTATGTTACCCGTCAGAAGTACGATGAGTGTGCACAATTGGCAACCAGGCTAAAAAAGGGAACCTCTGCTTTCCAAAAAAGAGAGCCATTGGGAGCCATTACGTGGACCTGTATTCCTTTGGCTGCGGGCAACTTCCCAATGACGACCATTGAAAACGGACTGATTCCAAATGAATTGACCGTCAAACTCAGGGTAAATAACAGCTATAACAAAGAGAGGAAATTGGCAGACATCGTGCGATTCAAAAACTGTGATGTGGAAGATGCCTTCCCGTCTTATGAATTTGAAATTTCAGGCAAACAGTCATCGGAACTTGCAGCAGAAGAATATACGGGAGCGCTGGCAAACATCAATGTAGTGCCGAATCCGTACTATGCTTATTCTGCCTACGAAACATCGCAATTTACCAATGTGATAAAGATTACCAACCTTCCGGAGCGAGCTACGGTAACGATATACAGTCTGGATGGTAAGTTTATCCGCAGGTTTAACAGGGACGAGCGCAAAGGCGTAAATTCTGGCAACAACCCTGCAAACAGGAATAGCCAGCCAACACCGGATTTGGAATGGGATATGAAAAACTTCCAAAGCATTCCTGTCGCCAGCGGCGTTTACCTGATTCACGTTCAGGCGCCGGATTATGGTGAAGAGCGGACGATCAAATGGTTTGGCATCAACAGAAAATTTGACCCAACAGGACTATAAAATACCAAAGTGGGCAGGTTTAAAGACCTGCTCACATTTTTATAAATAGAAAAAAAAGAAATATATGCGTAAGATATTTTACAAAATAGGCGGTGTGTTTGTGATAGGACTTATGGCGGTTGCGGGCTTTGCAGGCAATCCTGACAGACAGGGTGAGGCGGGTGCCAATGAACTGCTCATCAATCCCTGGGCCAGAAGTGCAGGTTTACATACTTTAAATACCGCTTCTATACAAGGTGTAGAGGCAATGAGGCTCAATATCGCAGGTTTGAGCAGGATGGTAAAAGGTGAATTTGCCGTATCAAACTGTATGTTGTATCGGGGCACTGGGCTATCCATGAACGAACTGGGTTTTGGCACCAAGATGGGTAAAAATGGTGCATTTGGCGTGTCGTTGGCTTCAATGTCATTTGGCAAAATTCCAGTGACCACAGTTAACCAGCCTGAAGGTACGGGTGAAAATTTTTCTCCCAATTTTTTCCATATTGGCTTTGGTTACTCCTATTTGTATGACAATAAAATTTCGGTGGGTCTGCTGGTACGCGGAATTTCCGAGTCGATTTCCAGTGTTTCAGCCTTTGGTTTTGCCATCGACGCCGGGGTACAGTACGTTTCTGGTCCGCAGGATAATTTCAGGTTGGGCATTTCATTGAGAAATACCGGATCTCCTATGATCTTTGGAGGTCAGGGTTTGTCTGTGGCCAACTCCAATACCGATCCAGCAGGAGGAACCACTTATAATCTTACCTATGACCAAAGAGCAGAAGATTTCGAATTGCCATCCGTTCTCAATATTGGGGTTTCCTATGATACCTATTTTAATGTGGAGAAGAAGGATTTCATCCGTATTCTAGCAAACTTTACTTCCAACGCCTTCTCTAAAGATCAGTTGGGAATTGGTGCAGAATTCTTTTTTAGAGAGAGAATCATCTTGAGAGGCGCCTATAAGGTAAACTATGGCAAGTCATCTGCGAGTATAGGAGATGAAATCTATACCGGACTTGCAGGCGGTATTTCGCTGATTTTCCCTACCAGGAAAGATTCTTCCAATGCTTTTGGCATTGATTATGCATACAGGGCTACCAATCCTTTCCAGGGTACCCACAACCTGGCGGTAAGGTTTATGTTTTAAGCCAAATCAAAATGAAAATTTGCCAATAAGGTAATTATTCCTTATCTTTGGCCTTAAATAGGGACGTTTTTATCTGAATAAGGTAAAAACGTTCTTCTTTTGTGATGGCTTGAAATTATAGACAGGAGAAATTGTTGGTTTGTTTGAATTATCACTTCATCACAACGTTTATTCACCCGGAACAACCCCTTCACCGCTAAAGGGGTTATTGACAAATGAAAGGAAAAGCTTGATCCTACGACCTCATTTACGAAAATGCGAAAATGGAGTACTGGTAAAAGTAAAAATTACATCCGGGATTTTTCCGAATGCCATCTACCGATAACAAGTTAAGATAACAAAATAAAATTATTACCATGTCAGTTGTTTCATACATGACTCAGGAAGGCTACGAAAAACTGAGAAATGATTTGGAGGATTTGAAAAGCAGGGGTCGCCAGGAAGTGGCACGTGCCATTGCCGAAGCAAAGGAGAAAGGAGATCTTTCTGAAAATGCCGAATACGACGCAGCGAAAGATGCCCAAGGTATGCTGGAACTTAAGATCAATGAAATGGAAAAGGCTTTTGCCAGTGCCAGAATCATAAGTGAAAGCGATCTCGATGCTTCCAAAGTAACCGTTCTCTCCTCAGTGACCATTCGCAACGTGAAGACAGGGAAAGATATGACCTACAAACTCGTCTCAGAGACTGAAGCAGATCTCAAACTGAGGCGTATTTCCGTAAATTCCCCCATCGGTCAGGGACTGCTTGGCAAAGCAAAAGGTGACATTGCCAAAATCAATACCCCGGCCGGAGATATGGATTTTGAAATAGTATTGATATCCCTTGACTGATGGCAAGTATTTTTAGTCGCATCGTAGCTGGAGAAATTCCTTGTTATAAAGTTGCTGAAAATGATCAGTTTCTGGCTTTCCTGGACATTAGTCCATTGAAACCCGGCCACACCTTGGTCATTCCTAAGCAAGAAATTGACTATATTTTCGATATGGAAGATCACATGCTCGGGGCTATGATGGTCTTTGCCAAAAGGGTGGCCAAAGCCATAGAGGAAGTCGTCCCTTGCACCAGGATTGGAGTGACGGTAATTGGCCTTGAAGTGCCACATGCCCACATCCACCTTATTCCCATCGAGTCGGTGTCGGATATCAATTTCAGCAAAAGCAAGATTTCCTTGTCAAAAACGGAAATGGAAAATCTGGCATCTGACATTGCTTCCCGGGTGGAAGATTAAACATTGAATATAGGGGTAAATACACGGTTTCTATTGCCGGGAAGACACCTGGAGGGCATAGGCAGGTATACCTATGAAGTCATGAGCAGGATGGTTGAGGCACACCCCGAACATCGGTTTTATTTTTATTTGATCGTGCTGCAGATCCATCGTATCAATTCCCGGAAAATGTAATACCGGTCGTAATTTCTCCTCCTGCGAGACATCCCTTCTTATTTGTGTTATGGTACGAAATGGGCTTGACTTCAGCCTTAAAGAAATACAATATCGACGTTTTTCTTTCATTTGACGGCTTTTTATCGCTGAGCACTAGTGTTCCTACAGTATTGGTCATTCACGACCTGGCCTATTTGCATTATCCGCAGCATATTCCCTGGATTTACAGGATGTATTACCGCTGTTTTATGCCTGCGTTCATTCGAAAAGCGCATACGATCGTGGCCGTCTCTGAATTTACAAGGAATGACATTTTGGATAAATTTGGCATAAAACAAGCCGGCGTTATCACCGCAACCAATGCTTTGCCTTCTGGATTTATTTCGGCGGGAAAAAAGGGTGAAAGCCCGGTAAAACAGCCTTATTTTATCCTGCCTGGTTCGATCAATCCGAGAAAAAATACTTTCGCCATCCTCAAGGCATTTAAACGCTTCAACGAAGAAGTACCACCGGAAACGCAACGAAGATTGGTGGTGGCTGGTCGCTTCATGTGGGGCAAGGATGCTGCAATGGAAAAATTGTGGCGGCAACTGACGGAAAGTGACCAATTGATACACTATGCCCATGCCGATGATGCTGAAATGATCCAGTTGATATCGCATGCGGAAGCAGTACTTTATGTCTCTCTGTTTGAAGGATTTGGCATACCGCTGCTGGAGGCGATGGCATGTGGGGTTCCTTTAATTACCTCTGCGGTAAGTTCCATGCCCGAAGTTGCCGGAGAGGCAGCCTTGCTGGTTGATCCTGAAAATGAGGATCAGTTGGTCCAGGCCATGAAAGACATTGCCACAAAAGCTGACTTGCGCGAAAAACTCATTGCGCTTGGAAAAGAGCGCATCAAGACATTTAGTTGGGATAAAACGGCAACTGCCATTTTTCAGGCACTTGAGAAAGCTGCGGCCTCTAATAAATGATTTTGCAAAATGAGATAAAAAAAAGGGCCAATAAAGGCCCTTTTCACTGTATTAATTTTAATGGGAGTTTTTCATGGACGCCCAATTTGAGCTCTTTCTACATCTTGATTCGGATCTGATCACCAATTTTAGGAGGATAAAGTTCATCGATCTTGTTAAACTCTATCAGAGAGGCCAGTTCTACTCCGTTTTCTCTGGCGATGTCAGACAGGGATTTCCCCTTAGTAAGTTTCACCACTTTTATGTTGGTTTCGTCTTCAAGTCTGATGGCTTCTGTGCTGTATCCCAGATTGAGCATCTGGAATGGCAGGTTGCCAAGCGGACTTGTGCTGGAGGCAATATCTTCTCTGCGTTGATTGCTCTCCACCAGGGCAATAATCTCACTTTGTCTTTTGACAGATGCCGGTGAAAAACCCACAATCTTGTCTAAGGCATCATTGGCCAGGGCAAAGTCATATAGTTTGGTTTCTGGCAGGGTAAGCGTGTACTCACCCTTTGACTTGGGAATAAATCCTTTGGTAAAAGCCGGATTTAGCCGCCGCATCACTTCCCATTCAATCTCGAAATCTTCGGCCAGTTTTTTGAGGTCAATCTTTTCATAAACCTTGATGGTGGCTGTATACAAATATTCGTCCTGGAGCGGTTGAGCCTCGAGTTCATGCAGATAATAATAATTCATCAGGTAGGCAATGGCAATGAATTTGGGTACAAACTCCTGGGTTTGCCTGGGAAGAAATCGTTGAACATCCCAATAACTTTTAGAATTCGTTTTTTCATGGCTTTGTTGAGTACGCCATCGCCACAATTATAGGCAGCGAGCACCAGGTCCAGTCTTTGTAAATGCCAAATAGCCTTTTAGGTAAAACATAGCAGCCTGGGTCGACTTTTCAGGATCTTTGCGCTCATCCACCACATTGGTTATTTTGAGTCCATAGATCTGCGCAGTTGGTTTCATAAACTGCCAGAGGCCGCTTGCTCCCACATGGGATGACACATATGGCACCAGGGCTGCCTCAATTACAGGAAGATACTTAAGCTCATCGGGCAATTGATGCGCTGATAAGGCTGCCTCAATCTGGGGAAAGTACATGGGTGCTCTTCCCAGAAGGGTAGTGCTTAAATTTCTGTTTTTTTCTATAAAGAATGCAATCTGCTCCTTTACCTGGTCATTATACCTCAACTCCAATTTGGAAGGAAGGGACATGACACGCTTTTCTATTTCAGGATCTCCATTGGAACACGCTACATTGGTGGCGACCGTCCTGGGATTACCGGATAATGACAAAGCAATAAAAAAAACAAAATTTCTTATCGAAATCTTTTTGTTCATGGCAAATAATCTAATTGGTAGTTGGGAATAATATCCAAAAAAATGAGCTGTGGTCTATTAAACTGCCAAATTGGAACGCAAAACTAGACCATTTGGGTCTGTGAATCAAATTAATTAACAAGGCATTAAGAACATTAACATTTTCAAAACACAATATATTATTTTTAAAATATACCTATTAAACAACATAAATATTGATTCGCGAAAATATTTTCAAATTATCGCAATACATATTATTCGGTTTGATAATATATAAACTGTTCAATAATTATGCCACAGCAACAGATTGACTCTAAAGAGCGCTGTAATTCAAGGAATGCCCGGAGATAAAATTTGAAAAGACTAGGGGTTTACCCTGAGTTGTTAACATATTCTGCATGGGCTATAAAAAAAAGGCGATTCCTGAATGACTTCAAGAATCGCACGGTTGGTAAACTGAAAATTGTTTGGTTCTATTAATCAATCCTCAGATCTTCTACTCGCACCCCAGGGTATTTTTTGGCATTAAAGACAAATGTTTCCTGTGGGTAGGCCTTGTTGGGCTGTATATTTTTAATAAAAAGGGTATATCTGGACCCATCTTTTCCGAACACCTTAATACTTGTGGCTCTTTTGGCCTTTTCATTGACCGACAACCGTATCTTGGAATATTCGCTATTTTTATCTAGTGGTTTAAACTCGATTTGGGTAACATTGGTTCCATTTTCCTGGATATTTCCGGTTATGGCATAGGCATATTTGCCGGATTCATATATCCTTAGCATTTCTTTAGGTGAAGCCATCTGACCTTCTGATCCTGTTTCCGCCGAATTGATTTGAACTTCTTTATTTGATTTTAAATAAATCCAGACTGTTTTACCATCGCTGTACACTTCCTGATCCGCCAAACTTACCATATAGCTATCTCCCTGCTGGATGAGTTTACCTTTTTGCACTTCCTGAGCCTGACCTTTGAGTTCAAGGACAAGTTCAAAATTTACTTCCATTGATTTAAAGCCGTTGTATTCTTTTTTTTAATCCATCCAGGATTTTTTTTGCCTTGGGGTCACTTTCACTTGCTTTAAGGAATTGTGATTGGCCATAAGTTGGCAATACGGTATATAAAAGGATAAGGATAACAGGTTTTTCATGGTACGATGAAGTTGTCTGAAGTGAAGACACCCAAATGGACGAGATGTTACATCCCTGGCGGTTAACGTTTGGTTAATCACTAGGCAGCCCGGAGTTTATTGATCTTTGATTTTGAAATTTTACCCAGGGCATATTCTTTAGAAACCACAAATTCTTTTATATCCGGATTTGACGGCAACTCAAACATGGCATCTGTGAGGATGGCCTCACACAATGAGCGCAGTCCCCTGGCTCCAAGCTTGTATTCCAGTGCTTTCTCAGCTACATAATCGAGCGCATCTTCCGTAAAAATAAGTTTGATGCCTTCCAGTTCAAACAACCTTGCATACTGCTTGATGATGGCATTTTTTGGCTCTGTGAGGATGCTGATGAGGGTTTCTTTGTCCAGCGGCTCCAGGTAAGTAAGTACGGGTAACCTGCCAATAAGTTCCGGAATCAGCCCATACGCCTTAAGGTCTTTATGGCTGATGTATTGCAGCAGGTTGTCTTTATCTACCTGTACAATCTCTTCTTTGTTGTATCCGATTACCGATGTATTTAATCTTTTGGCTATGAGTTTGTCAATGCCATCAAAGGCACCCCCGCAAATGAAAAGGATTTTGGACGTATCCAATTTTATCATTTTTTGTTCGGGATGCTTGCGTCCGCCCTGAGGAGGTACATTTACCTCGGTGCCTTCCAGCATTTTGAGCATGGCCTGTTGCACACCTTCACCCGATACATCTCTGGTGATGGAAGGGTTGTCGCTTTTGCGCGCGATCTTGTCGATCACATCAATATACACAATGCCTTTCTCAGCAGCCTCCACATTATAGTCGCAAGCCTGAAGCAGTCTTGAAAGCATGGATTCTACATCCTCTCCAACATAGCCCGCTTCCGTAAACACGGTGGCATCTACAATGGCAAAAGGCACGTCCAAAAAGCGGGCAATAGTCTTTGCCATCAATGTCTTTCCTGTACCCGTTTCACCAATAAAGATGATGTTTGATTTTTCAATTTCCACATCGTCTTTTGTTTTTTGGCGCAATCGCTTATAGTGATTATACACAGCTACTGAAAGGCACTTCTTGGCATCGTCCTGTCCAATGACATATTGATCTAGATAATTTTTGATTTCCTGTGGCTTAAAGTTTTCAGGAAGAGAGAACTGGTTGGGAGAAGCAAGTTTTCCCTTGTCTGCGGATACTTCCTCATTGACAATCTGGTAAGCCTGCTCTACACACATTTCACAAATATGACCATCGATGCCGGCTATAAGCAACACTGCCTCTTTCTTGTCCCGGCCACAAAATGAACACTTAATATTTTCCTTAAACTTTGCCACTGATTTTGTGCTTTATATAACTATCAACAAAAATCTAACCAAAATGGTTATGAATCTTTTTTCCTAGGGTTATTTCGGTCTAAAACTTCGTCAACAAGGCCATATTCTTTGGCAGCATGTGAAGTCATCCAATTGTCCCTGTCTGAGTCTTTTTCAATTTGCTCATAGGTTTTTCCGGTGTGGTATGCCAGTATATCGTATAACTCTTTCTTTAAGGTTTTGATAAGGTTATACGACATTTCCATGTCAGCAAACTGTCCCTGCATGCCACCTGATGGTTGGTGAATCATGATCCTGCTCTGCTGAAGTGCAGTCCCTTTCCGCTTTTTACCCGCTCCCAGTAAGACCGCTCCCATAGAAGCAGCCAGTCCTGTGCAGATGGTTGCAACATCGGGTGATACATATTGCATGGTATCATAAATGCCCATACCATCAATTACACTGCCACCCGGACTGTTGATGAACATCTGGATGTCACGCTTGGGATCTGTAGATTCAAGATAGAGCATTTGTGCCTCGATGACATTGGCCACATAATCATTTACGGGCACGCCCATAAAAATAATCCTGTCCATCATCAACCTGGAAAAACGTCCATTCCTACAATGTTCATTTGTCTTTCTTCAATGACCTGTGGGGTAAAACCGTGGATGTTTGGAACCGAAGTGGCCATATATTTTTCCAGGTGCATGCTGCTTATGCCCATATGTTTGGTCGCGTATTTTTTAAATTCGTCTTTGTGAAACATGGTCTTTATGATTTATTGTTTTCTAAAAACATTTTTTCAAATTCCCCGATCGGGATTTTAATTTCTTCTTTTTTGACTACTTCAAACAGCTTGTTAAAGATCTTTTCTGTTTTGGCTTCTTCGCTGAGTTTGAAAAGTTCGGTGCGGTCAGAATACCAGTTTTTCACAATTTTATTGACGGTGTCCTGTGGAATTCTGCCGTAATTCATTTCATAATTTCTAATCCTCTTGGCAGCAATTTCGCGTATGTCCTCTTCTTCTACTTCAATGTGATAAGTTTTTGCTATTTCATCTTTGATGTAGGTCCACTTTAGTTCATCTATAAACGTTGGAAGTTCTTTTTCAATTTTTTCATCGTCCAGTTTTTCGACAATAGCCAGCCATTTTCTCACAAACGGCTCAGAAATTTCCATGTGCGTAGTTTGGAGAATTTTGTCCATAATAGTTTTTTTCAGCAAAGCATCAGCATTTGGCCTCTGGGCGTTGTAAAACTTTTTTCAACTTCGACTTTCAAATCCTCCAGTGAATCCATTTGAAACTGCTCTCTGATAAGCTCTTCCGTCAGTTCTGCCGGATTAAGTCTGGATATCCTATTGATCTTGTAATGAAAAATATCGTCTTCTTTAAGATCGTATTCTTCAGTTAGTCCAAACAGATTTTTCTTAATAAAGTTCATGTCTTTTTTCTCGAGCTTGCTCACCTCAATTTCGAATTCGTCACCTGTTTTTTTGGTCAGCAGCAGATTTTTTAAACCTTCGTCTTCAATGGAGGCGTAGAAAAGAATCACTTCTTTGGAAAGTCCTTCAGGCTTGATTTTACCATCTTCCATTTCTGAAGCCGTGACATATATCAGTTCATCTCCGCTTATATCATCTGCATCTTCAAGTTTGCCCAGCCTCCTGGAAAGATATTTGAGTTCGTCTTCCATATAGTCTTCACCCGGAAGTGGCATATGGTATGGATAACTGTCATTTTCTGAAATTCCGCCTATGGTGTATGGAGCTACTTCTCCAATTTCATAAGTTATGGTATATGATTTATTGGGATTGTTGACTTCAGGCAATAATCGCTCCTGGTCATCACTCAGCATGGGCTGAGCGATATATTTTATGTCATGCAGGGTAAGATAGTCCTTTAGATTTCGGTTAAACAGGCCATCAATCATGTCTGCAAATACAGAAGGACCATACATTTTCCTAATAACTGATGTTGGCATTTTCCTTTTCGGAAACCCTTTATGGCTGCTTTACCTGCTACCTTTTGTAACTCCTGATCAAATTTTTTAGCATAATCGGCAGGTTCCAGGGTAATGGAGATTTGACTTATCCCTTGTCCGAGGTCTTTTTTCTGAATGTCCATATAATTGATGTAATGTGTTTAATGTTATGGTGTATTTTATTACCCTTCATACTTATTGAACAATTGAGGCGCGAATTTGATTTAAAAAAATTGGCCATGGCAACTAAATAGGGTCTTAAAAACAAGAAAAGAGAAGGAAACCTTCTCTTTTCCTGGTGCGGGTGGAGGGACTCGAACCCGCACACCTCTCGGCACCAGATCCTAAGTCTGGCATGTCTACCAATTTCATCACACCCGCTATTGATTGTGATTTGGAAGCGCAAAAATAAGAAAATTACCATAGAATCACTCCTTTGACCAAAATTTATTGGTAGTCTCAGATTATTTAACCTTTATTATGGATAGTATATTTTATATGTGATTTAAAATCAATTGTATATATTATTTTTTATATTAATTTAAATGAGATTTAATCTAATTTGATGGACTTTTTTTTCAAAAAATAGATGTATTATTACCATTAGAAGTTTCCGAAATTCACAAATTATGAGATCACACGTCAAACATCTTTACGACATGAGTCTGCGCGATCACCGGACCATCGTGGGCTTGATGAGTGGCACTTCGCTGGACGGACTGGACATTGCCCTTTGCCGGATAAGCGGTCATGGAAGAAATACTGCCCTGATGGTAAAAAAATTTACCACAATTCCTTACACCGATGCATTCAGAAAAGAAGTGAGGAAAGTATTTTCTGTGAAAGAGGGAAATATAGAACTTTTGGTGTTGTTGCACGCCCGGATTGGAAGGTTGCACGGAGTTATGGTCAATCAAAGCCTTAAAAATTGGGGTATTGACAAATCGGAAGTTGACCTCATTGCCAGCCATGGCCAGACCATGAGTCATGCGCCGGCTTTTATCCATAAAAACCGGAATTATGGTCATGCAACCCTGCAGATTGGTGATGCCGATCATATCGCCTGTGAAACAGGTATAATCGTCGTTGGCGATTTCAGGATGAAACACATTGCCGCTGGCGGTGAAGTTGCTCCATTGGCAGTCTATGGGGACTATCTTATATTCAGCGATGCGGATGAAAACCGGGTAATGCTCAATATAGGGGGGCATAGCCAATTATACCTGGCTACCTTCTGCAACCGCTGTAAATAACTGGCCGGCTTTCTCTACAGATGTAGGCCCGGGAAATACCATGATGGATGCTTTTGTTCAAAAACACCTGGGCATGGATAGTGATCGGGATGGCCATCTGGCAGCCGCCGGTCAGGTAAATCAAAGACTGCTGCAGCATATGCTTTCCCATGATTTTTTTCACAAAAGACTGCCGAAGACCATTGGCCCTGAACTGTTTAACCTGGATTTTTTTAAATGCCTCCCTTGCTGCTAACCAGTTATCGCTCTCACAGGAAGACATTTGGCTACGCTTAATCTTTTTCAGCAACAGCCATTGTGAATAGCATCAAGACTAATGTACCTGGTCAGGGAAGGATATTTATGCCAGTGGGGGAGGTGTACATAATCCGGTATTGATGGACCACATTTCCAAAGGCCTTTCCGGCATGGAAATTATGCCCATGTCAAAACTCGGTATTGACGCAGATGCAAAAGAAGCCGTTCTTTTTGCACTGCTGGCCAACGAATGTATTGCAGGAACAGGAATGGATATGCCTCTCCACCGGGAGGGCATGCCCGATGTATCGATGGGTAAAATTAGTTTTCCGGGCTAAGGCCATGATTCTTATCTTTGCATCATGTCGTTAAAATCAAGTTGCTTTACCGGTGGCAAAAATACTGGATTCCTTGATTGGAAAATGGTCGATGCATCCCTGAAAGATCAGAAAAAGATCATGAAAATGCTTGTAAGCCAGGCATCCGGTACAAAATTTGGAAAAGACCACCATTTCGATAAAATCCATAATTATGAAGATTTTAAAAAATTTATTCCTGTCAGGGATTATGAAGAACTGAAGCCTTATTTTGACCGCATTATTCGTGGTGAAAGTGATGTTTTATGGCCTGAAAACCAAAGTATCTGGCAAAACTTCAGGAACGACTTCAGGATAAAGTACATTCCGGTGAGTAAGGACAGTGTATCTAATCACATTCTTCAGCGCGCAATGCCATTTTCAATTATATGGCTCAAAAAAATGACTCTTCCATATTCGACGGCAAGATGATCTTTCTCAGTGGATCTCCGGAATTGGAGGTCAAAGGAGGTATACCTACGGGTCGCCTGTCGGGAATAGTAAACCACGAAATTCCAGGCCTGGATTCGCTCCAACCAATTGCCTTCAATAGCGACAAATTGTATTGAAGACTGGGAAGAAAAGTTGGAGCGCATCATTGACGAAACATTGCAGGAAGACATGCGTGTCATTGGTGGCATCCCCCCTTGGGTTCAAATGTATTTTGAGAGACTGTTGCAGCGCTCAGGCAAGAAGACGGTCATGGAGGTGTTCCCAAATTTTTCGCTTTTTATTTATGGGGGTGTAAACTATGAACCCTACCGCGCCAGCCTTGAAAAATTAATTGGAAAAAAGGTTGACAGCATCGAATATTTTCCGGCAAGTGAAGGTTTTTTGCATTTCAGGATAAACTTGACACCAAAGATCTGCTGCTTACTACACGCAGTGGCATATTTTATGAATTCATACCCCTGCAGGAGGCAGGTAACCCTGGCGCCAGAGTTCTCTCTTGGCCGAGGTTGATCTCGGAATAGATTACGCACTCGTGGTGAGCAATAACGCCGGCCTTTTGCTTATGACGTTGGTGATGCTGTAAGATTTACATCGCTCAAACCTTATAAAATTCAGGTTACAGGCAGGGTAAAACACTACATTTCTGCCTTTGGAGAACACGTCATTGGCAAAGAAGTAGAAGTGGCATTACAGCGCATAACGGCATGGTACAGCATAAAAGTGGTGGAGTTTACAGTAGCCCCTCAGGTAAGTCCCCCGAAAGTGGACTGCCTTATCATGAGTGGTTTGTGGAGTTTGCCGAAGAACCCAATGACCTTGATGCCTTTGCCGTAGCACTTAATGAAGAAATGACAAATCAAAACATCTATTATAAAGACCTCATTGATGGCAAAATACTCAGGCCTTTAGTAGTGAGATCCCTGCCCAAAACCAGTTTTATAAAATACATGAAAAAACAAGGAAAACTAGGCGGTCAGAACAAAGTACCCAGATTGAGCAATGACAGAAAAATTGTCCAGGAATTAATTCCTAATTCCTAACTCCTAATTCATAATTCAAAAATTAATAAGGCACACCCTGTGCCTGGTCTGTATTCTTTTTTAATAGCTCTTTTACTGCATGGTATTGTTTGGGAGTTGTGCAAAAGTCCAAAGTACTCACATCGATGATGAGCACAGGAAACTGAAGAATATTTCTTAAATACTCGAAATAGGAGTTTTGAACGTTGGTAAGGTATTCGTTGGAGATGGAAGCTTCGTACTGCCGACCTCTTTTGTGGATGTGCTGCTGAAGCACGGGCACGTCGCGATGCAGATAAACTAGCAGGTCTGGATTGGGAAAATTTTGACTTAACACATTAAACATCTTCTGAAACATGCGGTATTCATCATCTTTGAGGTTCTGACGGGCAAAGAGCAGGGTCTTTGATGAATGTGTAATCTGCAATGGTAAAATCATAAAACAGATCCTGCGTCAGTTCGTTTTGCAGCTGTTTGTATCTTTCGGTCATAAAGAACAACTCCACAGTAAAGGCGTAGCGTTGTGGATCATTATAGAAAAGTGGAAGGAAAGGATTGTCTGCAAACTGCTCCAGGATAAGTTTACAGTTGTATTCTGTTTTAATAAGTTGGCAAAAAGAAGTTTTTCCGGCGCCGATGTTGCCTTCTACGCAGATGTAACGATATGGAAATAAATGGCTGATGGTGCTTAGATTTAAAAGGTCAATTACTTTCTTCATACAGGAAAACCTCACAATTGTCGTCGCTTTCCTCATAAAGTTCTTCGATGGTTTTTCCCGAAAACCGGATGTATAAACTCTCCCAGGATTTCCATGAGGAATCAAAACAAAATTTCGTTTTTCTATCATAGGGTGGGGTATTTTCAGATTTTCATCTGATAAACCGATTGATTATAAAATAAAATATCGATATCAATGGCTCTGGGACCCCATTTTTCAGATTTTACACTGCCGAGATGTTTTTCTATGGCTTTACAACTTTCCATAGCCTGACCCGGATTTAACCCTGTTTCTGCCAATACGGCCTGATTGAGAAAATCGGACTGGTCTTTTTTACCCCATGCTTCTGTTTCATAAACGGAAGAAAGCAGGTTTACCTTTCCTATTCGGTCCTGGATCAGTGAAATGGCTTGATGCAGCATGGCCTTCCGGTCACCCACGTTAGAACCCAGGTGTAAAACGATCTGATTCACATTAAAGATTTTTGCAATATTAATAAAATAATTGCGAACTAGACCTATTAGGCATTACGATTTAAGAATAAGAGGTTGTTTGGGCTCCCAGTCTGGCCAGCGCAGCATGGCACATCCGAAATTTGGGTTTTTAGACCGATGATATGCATCAGGTTTATAGTTATCTGTTGCCTTCAACCAGCGAAGAAGTACTTTTATCCAATGATATATATTTATATTTGCAAAAAATTAACCATTGACGGAAGAAATCAGGCTGACCATCCGCAACATTTCCATGTTGATTTTAAGCGTGGGATTTTTAGGCGTTGGAATGCTCAAACTTATTGCCTCTCCGGATACCGTATCTGCTTTTTCCAAATGGAATTGCCCGTATGGTCTATGTATGTCATCGGCATTCTTGAATTGAGTCTTGCCATTGCCTTTTTTTATCAGCCCTGGAGAAAATATGCCATATATGTCGCTTTTTTTCACATGGTGGCTGCCTCTGTGATTCATATCATCAGCGGCGAAATGTCTCAACTTTATGGCCCTGTTTTGGTTATAAGTCTTTTAATTATACTTTTTTTCACAAACGACCCCTCACCCCTAGTCCCTAGTCCCTCACCCCTAGTCCCTAATCCCTAGTCCCTCACCCCTAGTCCCTCACCCCTAGTCCCTAGTCCCTCACCCCTAATTCCTAACTCCTAAATCCTAACTCCTAAATGAAATCCGTTTCCTGGTCTTGTCCATCCAACATAGCAATTGTAAAATACTGGGGTAAGTACGGGCGTCAATTGCCCAGAAATACATCCATTAGTTTTACGCTAAACAACGCACTTTCAACCACTAAACTGGCTTACAGACCAAAAGAAGGCCAATTGGGGCAAATCAAATTTTTCCTCGATGGCGTGGAAAAACCCGGCTTCATTCCGAAGATTGAAAAATTTTTCAAGGGCATCACCGCTGACATGCCGTTTATTGCCGATTATGACTTCGAAATAGAAAGCCACAATACCTTTCCCCATTCCTCAGGCATCGCTTCCTCGGCATCAGGCATGGGTGCTTTGGCCATGTGCCTTTGCGATATAGAGTCAGGGTTTATGGGAGGTACAGATATAGACATCCAAGGGCCTCAAAATTGCAAGATTGGGCAGTGGCAGTGCTTGTCGATCTGTTTTTCCAGTAATGGCACTGTGGGGAAAACATGAGGCATATAAGCACAGTGACGATGAGTATGCCATTGGGGTGGGAGATGAAATCCATGAGATCTTCAAATCCTATCATGACGACATACTCATAGTAAGTGATCAGGAAAAGTCGGTATCATCCACAGCGGGACATGCACTTATGGATTCCAATGTGTATGCAGCCACAAGATACATCCAGGCCAATGACCATATAACGACCCTGAAAGGCATACTCTCCGCAGGAGACGCAGATGCCTTTGGAAAATTGGCAGAAACGGAGGCCCTTACCCTTGCATGCCCTCATGATGTGCAGCGACCCCTCCTACATGTTGATTCAACCGGCGACAGTATCTGTCATCCAACGCCTGCGTGATTTCAGAGCAGAAAGCCACATTCCCATTTATTTTACCCTCGATGCCGGACCCAATGTGCATATCCTGTATCCCGATGAAGTTGCCTTGAAGGCAAAGGTATTTATAAATGAAGTCCTCAGGCCTTTGGCAAATGGCGGACTCTTGATTGAAGATCACGTAGGTCAGGGACCAAAAAAGAATTGACCTGTCAGGAATAGGATGCCAGTTAAATAGCGGCTATTCAAGCTGTCCCTGAGTTTGGCATCAATCTTGCGCTACAACTACTTAAAACCAGCGCCATGCATCGTTTTGTGGTTATTTTTTCATTGGTTTTGGGAACCTTAAACCTCCGTGCCCAGCATCTGCAGGATGTCATGTACCATCTCATTGGACTAAATCCCAAAGATGAAGTGGCTTATCCGGACCCCAAGCAAAGACAGATTATAGAGGATTTTTGGTCATGTATCCAAGAGCTTGATAAAATGGATCAAAGACAGAAACGCCTCAACGGCGGGGCGGGATTTGGGTTCAGTGGCGATCAGGCTGGCTCGCAGTCTTTATATAAAATCGAGGGAGCCATCAATGGTTCCAGGGGTATTTACCCCGGAGAGCTCACCTTTACTTCCAGCATAGGCATGGTACTCAACAATGGCCAATTCAGTGAAAACGTTTCCAACATTTATATGGCTTACAACTACCACCCTACCTGGGGAGATAGTTTGAGTACCGAAAACTTTATTTTTCTCAAGCGGTTTTCCGATGCCTTCCTGGGGTGGACCAGCGCTATGAAATGGGTGGTGGCATCATCCTGGCTAAATATGGGACAAAACTCACTGGCAGGGGTAGGCACTTGAAAGAAAAGGTCAACAAAGTACCTTTTGATGTGGAAAATTTCAATCCGGATTCAGGAATCTGGAATCTGTGTTCTCAATATTGTTCGCGTTACAATACCGATTTTGTTAACGAAGAAGACGTTCGAACACTGGAACGCATTCAGCGGCAGAGCAACATCAGCCTGAGAAAATTATTTTCCAATTTCCGTCTGGGCATGCTCATGGGTATATTTTTGGAAACCGAAAAAATCAACGCTTCCGGAACCCTCGAGACTGCCTCAGGGCCTATGAATTTCAACTATTCATTTGCGCCTACCCAAAAAGTAAGGTGGGAACTTCGCCCTACTCTTGATCTTCGCCCATCTGACACCTGGTCTCTGCGTTTGCGTCCTTATTTTAAATTGCCTTTGCCCTGGGAATGGCAAAACACGGTTACTTATAACAATGTCATGATGTATAATGTGTATTATGACAATGCGCCGCAAAGAATTTATGTACCCGACCCATCTACAGGAGCCCCATTGCTTTTTTCAGCCAATAAAAAACACAGCCTGTTTAGTTTCAATTTCAGGGTAGAATTTTAGTAAATTGTAACCTTGAATTGAGACCTGAGGGCGGGGTTATTCCGTTTTATCCATGAAATTTCTTGAATTTTCAATATCTTTGAACTTCAAATTCCAATTCCTGGATTACCATTTAAAATACTGATTTAATTTGTTTCCAAAGTACGATGTCATAGTTGTGGGTGCCGGTCACGCAGGTTGCGAAGCGGCAGTGGCTGCAGCCAATATGGGGTCAAGGTCCTTCTGGCCACCATGAATATGCAGACCATTGCACAGATGTCATGCAATCCCGCCATGGGTGGGGTAGCCAAAGGGCAGATTGTGCGAGAGATAGACGCAATGGGAGGTTATAGTGGCATAGTGACGGACCACACCATGGTGCAGTTTAGAATGCTCAATATGAGCAAGGGTCCTGCGATGTGGAGCCCAAGGGCCCAAAGTGACAGGCAGTTGTTTGCCAGCAAATGGAGGATGATGTTGGAAGCAAATCCCAATGTTGATTTTTGGCAGGATATGGTAAAAGGACTCATCGTGCGAAACGGGGTTTGCAAGGGAGTCATCACCGGCATGGGACTGGAGATTGAATCAAAAGCCGTAGTGCTTACCAACGGTACCTTTCTTAATGGCCTTATCCACATCGGTGAGAAACAGCTGGGAGGCGGCAGGGCTGGAGAAAAAGCCGCCCATGGCATTACGGAACAATTACGCGAACTTGGTTTTGAGGCAGGACGAATGAAAACAGGGACACCGCCACGCATAGATGGCAGGTCACTTGATTATTCACGCATGGAGGTGCAGGATGGTGATGTCAACCCTTCAAAATTTTCATTTACAGATACACCAGGATTGCAAAGACAGTTGCCATGTCATGTTACCTACACCAATCAAAAGGTTCACGATTTACTGAGGACAGGCTTTGAAAAAAGTCCTATGTTTTCAGGAAGGATTCAGGGCCTTGGACCCAGATATTGCCCAAGTATTGAGGATAAAATAGAAAGATTTTCTGACCGGGACAGGCATCAACTTTTTGTGGAACCGGAAGGCTGGGATACCTGTGAGATTTATGTGAATGGATTTTCATCTTCTCTGCCGGAAGATGTACAATATAAAGCTTTGAAACTTGTTTCGGGTTTTGAAAATATGAAGATGTTCAGGCCGGGATATGCCATTGAATATGATTATTTTCCTCCTACCCAGTTGAACCTAAGCCTGGAAACAAGGCTTGTTAAGAATCTTTTTTTTGCCGGACAAATCAACGGTACTACCGGATATGAAGAAGCAGCCTGTCAGGGTTTAATTGCTGGCTTGAATGCACATCTGGCCATCCGCAAACAAGAGCCTTTTGTGTTAAATAGATCCGAGGCATATATTGGCGTGCTCATTGATGACCTGGTTAACAAAGGGACAAAAGAGCCGTACAGAATGTTTACCTCCCGCGCGGAGTATCGCATCTTACTCCGGCAGGATAATGCCGATGTGCGATTAACACCTATTGCACAAAGTCTGGGGGTCGCAAATATGGATGACCGGATGAAAAGAGTGGAAGAAAAAATAGAAAGTGCGGCTCGCATTGAACAGTATTTTAGAGAAACAAGCGTTTCACCAGATCAGGTGAATGGCTTTCTCAATTCGATCAATTCCTCACCAATCAATCAAAAAGTAAAATTACTGAGCATTTTGCTTCGACCGGGTATCGACATCCGTGCACTGCGGACAGCCATACCATTTGTCGGCGAGTTTGTAGCAAATTTTGACGATGAAACCCTTCTGATGAGCGAAGTTTCTTTAAAGTATGACGGATACATACGAAAGGAACAGGAAATGGCAGAAAAAATAGAAAGACTGGAAGCCGTAAAGTTGAAGGGTGATTTTGATTATCGGTCATTGACAGCATTATCCATGGAGGCCAGAGAAAAATTGTCCGTCACCAGACCCAGAACCATAGGACAGGCTAGTAGAATCAGTGGGGTGTCACCCAGTGATATTTCTATTTTGTTGGTACATGTGGGAAGGTAGATTTAATTAATTTTTCAGGGAGGTGGATATCACATCCCTGGCTGTAATGAACCTGTTTTTGTAATAACCCATGTTGAGATTGTCAATGGTTATTCCCTTACTTGAAGCCGAGTGTATAAAATAAATGACGCCGTTTTCATCTATGTGATGAACCAGTCCCGTATGTCCGGGCCTCCTTGCTTTTCTGTTGGCACCTTTAAAAATAAGGATGTCTCCGGGTTTGACTTCAGACAGGTCAACTTTTACTCCGTCAGAAACCTGGGTTATAGAACTCCTTGAAATGTAGATATTATTTTGGGACAGGACATGTCTCACAAAACCTGAGCAGTCAAAGCCACTTTCTTTGGTACCGCCTGTCCGGTAAGGTGAGCCGAGCAACTTGGCCGCAGTGGTAATTACGTTATCCCTCAACTCACTTTCTGTGAGCGGAATGTTTCCGCAGAAGTACAAAAAAAGTATGAAAGTCAGTATTGCTACTCTTTTCATGCAGTGTGCATTGAGATTGGTTACGATGCGAAGATAAACTTTTTAACCTAAAACAGCGCTGATTTTGATCACTTAAATGACTGTTTTGTGTTTAACGCCTGTAAGAGAACCTTCAATGTATTTGTTAAAATAATTATATATAAATGCCAATATCGTAATTTGGATGATGCCCTGCCAAAGTCAAATTTTTGACAAATTTTGCCCGAAAATTGTATATTCCTTACCTCGATAATTGTGAATATGTAACATTTTTGCTCTTAAAATAATCTATGATATTTTGTTTTTATGTGTAAAATGCACATTGAATATGATATATACTTATAAATATTCATAAAGTATAAAATATTTAAAATGTGATGATTAAATATGATCAGTATTTTTCAATTAATAGTAATCATTTGTATTATAAACACAATTAGTATCTTAAATATAATACATTTAATTTATGTATTACTTTGTTTTGTAATATACTGGTTTTTCATGTATTAATTCCGTTCAAATACATGTTTGTTGCCCATAAAATCAACTGATTCAACAACTGCAAAGAATTTTACAATACTGTCGTTTTTACGCATTAACTTGGGCATGCAATGCCAAAATAGCATAATTTCGTGGAATGATGATGCGAGAACACCCTTAACGGGGGCGTATTGCATTTATTACTGTTATACTGAAACTTAAAGCACAATGAACCATCTATTACCGATTTATTCGAATCGGGAGTATTTGAAAATGCGTCAAGCATTGGATAATCACCCAACACATTTTACAAACAAAGACAGGGGCGACATGTATTCAGTCTCGATGCGTCGAAGATTGAGCAATACTTTTTTGGTATTGATGTTGACCACAATTCAAATGTTTGTTTTTTCTAATCTTGAAGGCCAGTCGTGTACCTGTAATGGTAACTTGGTTCTCAATCCAAGTTTTGAGGGAAGTGTTACCAACTGGAGTTCATCCCCAGCTGGTTCATTCACATCTGGTACAGGGTTTCAACAATGTGGAAATAACAATGCATTCCTTAATGCCACAGCGAGTACTTCGACTTTTTGGCAACAGGTCAATAGCATTAGTGCTGGTAGCACCTACGATCTTTCTTTTTATGCAGGTACCCACCTACCCAGTTATGATCATCAGGTAAGAATCCGCTTTTACAACTCTTCAAATGCGGTGTTGCAAACCAATACCAAACAAATCGATTTTGATGTTGACGGGCAGTTAGGGAATCTTCAGTATTATACAATTACCGCTACTGCTCCTGCAGGCACAACCTACTTGAGGGTGGAAGGCTATGCAAATGGCGATTATATAAAAATAGATCAGGTATGTCTTACAACTTCTTGCAACAATGTGACTAACGGGGGTGCCATTGGTGTAAATCAGACATCTTGTGGAAGTAGTTTTGATCCATCTGTCATCAACAATGTCACATCTCCAAGTGGAGGTTCTGGTACTTTAGAATACCTCTGGTTGAAAAGTACCACCACCTGTACACCACCAAATGGAACAAATAACAGTCAATGGGTATCAATTACAAATTCTAATAGTGCTACATATGACCCAGGTGTTATTACACAAACTACTTGTTTTTTGAGGTGCTCCAGAAGGTTGGGATGCACAGAATACGATGGGGAGTCGAATGTAGTAACCATCACTTTAAATCCCGGACCATACCCTGAATTTTCGGGTAACTTATCAATTTGCAATGGTTCGAGTACAACCTTAACTGTGATAGGAAAAAATGGAGTAAGTCCATATGTTTTTTCATGGAGTAATGGCTTAGGTACCGGCTCTAGCAAAACAGTAAGTCCTACTACAACCACAACCTATACCGTTATAGTTACGGATGCCAATGGTTGCACAGATTCAGGGCAGGTAACGGTTACAGTCAATCAATGTGGATGTATTAATAATTATATATTAAATCATTCTTTTGAGAATGGTACATCCAATTGGACAAAGAGCGGGGGTAATTTTACAACGGGTACCTATGCTGCGGTCGAAGGATTTTATGCAGGCCACTTCCAGATAACAAATCCTGCATCTAACTGGCTTTCTCAGACTGTTGCCTATCCTTTTGCACCCGGATCTGTTTTTACATTGAGTGTATACGCAGGAACACATAATCCAAGTTTAAACCATCAGGTTTGTATTGATTATTATGATGCAAACTGGAATTGGATAGACAATGATTGCGTAAGTGTGAATAGCATGTTGCCAACCATGACCCAATATACGGTCACCGGTACTATGCCCGCTAATGGAAAATACGTAGGTGTTGCCGCATCAGGGTCTGGCGATTGGATTAAAACTGATGTTTGGTGTCTTACCGGACCATGCTATCAGGTATTTTCGAATGTAACGGGAACAAACAGGGTATGCGCCGGAGGCTCTTCAACTTTGACGGCTGCAGGTTCTGGTGGTGTTGCGCCATATACTTATGCCTGGAGCAATGGTTTGGGAAGCGGTGCATCCAAAACAGTGGCTCCAGCTACAACTACAACTTATACCATCACAACTACAGATGCTTCTGGTTGTTCGGGAACCAGCCAGGTAACTGTAACAGTAGATCCATTGCCAGTACTTTCAGCAGGAAATGATCCATCCATTTGTATGGGTCAGTCTGTTACACTTACGGTGAATGCTTCTAATGGTACACCTGCCTATACATTCAATTGGCCAACTCCTCCTGGAGGGTCAGGTGCTTCTAAAACCGTATCACCGACAACAACAACAACATATGTAATCACAGTAACGGACTCAAAAGGATGCACCGATACAGACGATGTCAGCGTCAATGTTGGGGCACTGCCAACAGCGGCCATTTCCGGTCCCGGTAATATTTGTGCTGGTGGTTCAGCAACACTTACGGCAAATGGAGCTGGTGCCAATGGAAATTATTTGTGGAGCACAGGTGCAACCACACCATCTATAACCGTATCCCCAGCAACCAACACAACATATACGGTAACAGTAACCAGTGTCAATGGATGTTTCGATGCTGAGACCAAAGTGGTTACTGTCACTCCAACAGCAACTGTGTATGTAGGTCCGGATTTAACTTTGTGTCAGGACGACGAGTTGGTAATTAATTCCACCGTAACAGGTATTCCTTCATGCGGAACGCCAGGTGGATCGGATTGTAACCACACACTTGCCGCATCAGGTGGTTGGTTGGAGGCACCAAGTGCTTCGACCATTTGTGGTGATAACGCAGGAACGAAATTGTGGACACAGTCAGGCCAGGGAATTTCTTTTATTACCCTTGACCTTGGATCTGTTTTACCTGCAGGAACCGTTATTTGTTCAAATATGAAATTGGAACATTGTAACAACTCCAGCAGTTCCAGTTCCGATGCTAAAATTCAAGCGTCACTTACTTCTGGTTCAGGTTTTATAAATTTAGTTCCTTCTTTATTGTTTTCAAGTCAAACCTACCATGAATATTGTTATACACTGGCAAGCGATGCCAGGTATATTAAAATATCCGATAATGGAAAATGTGCATTCCGGGTTGATTATGTGAAATATACCACACCTGGGACCTATAACAACATGGTTACTTACGCATGGAGCGGACCAGGAATCATTGGCTCTACGACAGGAACTTCAATAACAGTAAATACCGGTGGAACATACACACTGGTGGTGACTGATTGTGGCGGTTGTACAGCCAGCGATAACGCGGTGGTTACCATTAACAACATGGTAGTAGCTAATGCAGGAGCTGACGTCAGTATTTGCAACGGCCAATCTGTCACCTTAACAGCTGCTACAGTTGCAGGTGCTACCTATGAATGGAGGGAGAATGGAAATGCAACCATAATTTCTTCAAGCCAGTCTTTTATGGTATCTCCTACCACAACCAAATCCTATATTCTCACCGTTAGGAAAGATGGTTGCGAAGATTCTGACGACGTAGTAATCACTGTAAATCCGTTGCCTGAGGTAAATGCAGGGCCGGATGTAGCAATATGTTATGGATTCAGTTCGACATTAAACGCAGTTGGAAGCGCAGGTACCCCTGGTTATACCTATGTTTGGAGCAACGGAGCAACAACGGCGAGCACAACAGTAAGTCCGTTGGTGACAACAACTTATACGGTGACAGTCACCGATTCAAAGGGCTGTATCAAGACCGATGCAGTGGTAGTAACAGTAAATCCGTTACCTGAAGTAAATGCAGGACCTGATGTAGCAATATGTTATGGATTCAGTTCGACATTAACCGCAGTAGGAAGTGCCGGAACACCAGGATATACGTATGTATGGAGCAACGGAGCCACAACAGCGAGCACAACAGTAAGTCCGTTGGTGACAACAACTTATACGGTGACAGTCACCGATTCAAAGGGCTGTATCAAGACCGATGCAGTGGTAGTAACAGTAAATCCGTTACCTGAAGTAAATGCAGGACCTGATGTAGCAATATGTTATGGATTCAGTTCGACATTAACCGCAGTAGGAAGTGCCGGAACACCAGGATATACGTATGTATGGAGCAACGGAGCCACAACAGCGAGCACCACAGTAAGTCCGTTGGTGACAACAACTTATACGGTGACAGTTACCGATACAAAGGGCTGTATCAAGACCGATGCAGTGGTAGTAACAGTAAATCCGTTACCTGAAGTAAATGCAGGACCTGATGTAGCAATATGTTATGGATTCAGTTCGACATTAACCGCAGTAGGAAGCGCAGGTACTCCTGGTTATACCTATGTTTGGAGCAACGGAGCAACAACGGCGAGCACCACAGTAAGTCCGTTGGTGACAACAACTTATACGGTGACAGTCACCGATTCAAAGGGCTGTATCAAAACCGATGCAGTGGTAGTAACAGTAAATCCGTTACCTGAAGTAAATGCAGGACCTGATGTAGCAATATGTTATGGATTCAGTTCGACATTAACCGCAGTAGGAAGTGCCGGAACACCAGGATATACGTATGTATGGAGCAACGGAGCCACAACAGCGAGCACCACAGTAAGTCCGTTGGTGACAACAACTTATACGGTGACAGTTACCGATACAAAGGGCTGTATCAAAACCGATGCAGTGGTAGTAACAGTAAATCCGTTACCTGAAGTAAATGCAGGACCTGATGTAGCAATATGTTATGGATTCAGTTCGACATTAACCGCAGTAGGAAGCGCAGGTACTCCTGGTTATACCTATGTTTGGAGCAACGGAGCAACAACGGCGAGCACCACAGTAAGTCCGTTGGTGACAACAACTTATACGGTGACAGTCACCGATTCAAAGGGCTGTATCAAGACTGATGCAGTGGTAGTAACAGTAAATCCGTTACCTGAAGTAAATGCAGGACCTGATGTAGCAATATGTTATGGATTCAGTTCGACATTAACCGCAGTAGGAAGCGCAGGTACTCCTGGTTATACCTATGTTTGGAGCAACGGAGCCACAACAGCGAGCACAACGGTAAGCCCGTTGGTGACAACAACATATACTGTGACAATTACCGATTCAAAGGGCTGTATCAAGACCGATGCAGTGGTAGTAACAGTAAATCCGTTGCCTGAAGTAAATGCAGGGGCAGATGTAGAGATATGTTATGGATTCAGTTCGACATTAACCGCAGTAGGAAGCGCCGGCACACCAGGATATACGTATGTATGGAGTAATGGAGCAACAACAGCAAGCACGACAGTTAGCCCGTTGGTTACCACCACTTATACGGTAACGGTCACCGATACAAAGGGCTGTATCAAGACCGATGCAGTGGTAGTAACAGTAAATCCGTTACCTGAAGTAAATGCAGGACCTGATGTAGCAATATGTTATGGATTCAGTTCGACATTAACCGCAGTAGGAAGCGCAGGTACTCCTGGTTATACCTATGTTTGGAGCAACGGAGCCACAACAGCGAGCACAACGGTAAGCCCGTTGGTGACAACAACATATACTGTGACAATTACCGATTCAAAGGGCTGTATCAAGACCGATGCAGTGGTAGTAACAGTAAATCCGTTGCCTGAGGTAAATGCAGGCCCTGATGTAGAGATATGTTATGGATTCAGTTCGACAATAAACGCAGTTGGAAGCGGAGGTACTCCTGGTTATACCTATGTATGGAGCAACGGAGCCACAACAGCGAGCACAACGGTAAGCCCGTTGGTGACAACAACATATACTGTGACAATTACCGATTCAAAGGGCTGTATCAAGACCGATGCAGTAGTAGTAACGGTGAATCCGTTGCCTGAGGTAAATGCAGGCCCTGATGTAGAGATATGTTATGGATTCAGTTCGACAATAAACGCAGTTGGAAGCGGAGGTACTCCAGGCTATACCTATGTATGGAGCAACGGAGCCACAACAGCGAGCACAACGGTAAGCCCGTTGGTGACAACAACATATACTGTGACAATTACCGATTCAAAGGGCTGTATCAAGACCGATGCAGTGGTAGTAACAGTAAATCCGTTGCCTGAGGTAAATGCAGGCCTGATGTAGAGATATGTTATGGATTCAGTTCGACAATAAACGCAGTTGGAAGCGGAGGTACTCCTGGTTATACCTATGTATGGAGCAACGGAGCCACAACAGCGAGCACAACGGTAGGCCCGTTGGTGACAACAACATGTACTGTGACAATTACCGATTCAAAGGGCTGTATCAAGACCGATGCAGTAGTAGTAACGGTGAATCCGTTGCCTGAAGTAAATGCAGGGCCGGATGTAACGATTTGTTACAATACAGTTACCACATTGACTGCTGTTGGCAATGGAGGTACTCCTGGCTATACCTATGTTTGGAGTAATGGAGCAAGTACGGCCAGCACAGCAGTAAGTCCTTTGTTAACAACAACTTACACAGTAACTGTGACTGATTCAAAAGGTTGTATTGAAACTGACCAGGTAGTCGTAAACGTTGAAAGTAGAGCTTTGGTAGGAAACTATGTTTGGTTTGATTCAGACTACGATGGAGTACAAGACCCAACTGAGGTAGGAATTAATGGTGTTTCAGTAACGCTTCATAACGCCAATACAAATGCAGTTATAGAAACTACAATTACTAATACCAATGCTGGAGCTCCTGGATACTACCAGTTTAATGTATGTAAAGGTGAGTTTTACATCATTTTTGGCGATGTAATTAATACATACCGATCTCCACAGAATAGTATTCCGGATGATATCAATGACAGTGATGCCGATGTAAATACAGGTAAAACTGCAGATTTTATTTTGCTACCTGGTGATGACAACCAGACGATAGATGCAGGCTATGCGCCAATATTGAACATGCACAAAGACTTTGTCAGCGCAACCACTAATCCAAATGGAACTTATACAGTGGTGTACAACATAGTGATATCCAATACCTCAAGCGGAAATGCAGTATATACCATTAAAGATACCCCTGCTTTTGATTCAGATATTGTGATCAACAGCGGATCATTTTCTGGTCCTTTAAGTGGCTCCATGAATACTTCTGGAAGCACCATTTTAGCAGCCAGCATGAATGTACCAGGAAATCAGACCCAAATATATACCGTAACATTTATTGTTTCGTTGCAATTGGAAGACGCACTTGGTGCGACTGGAGACAACATTTACACTCCTTGTGCGGTGGTGGGAAATGGACCAGGTAGTAGTTCAGGTCAGGGCTTGTTCAATAACTCAGAGTTATTCAGAAGGAGTACCATTACCGCAGAAATCTCAGATGACGCCTGTGGCGATCTGCCATATGTAACAATGGTTAAGAATCTGGGAAGTGTAACACAAAATGCGAATGGTACATTTACGGTAAATTATTCAATCATAGTAAACAATATTGGAGGTTCAGCCGGCACATACAGTCTGAAAGACACGCCATTGTTTGACAACGATGTAGTGATCAACAGTGGAAGTTATAATGGACAGGCGAGTGGATCTATGAATACGACAGGATTTACAACCTTAGCGACGAATGCCTCAATAGGAGCAGGATTGACCCATACGTATAATGTTAGTTTCAATGTAAGCATGGATTTAACCCCCGGCTCCGTTGGAGGCGACAATGTGTACACGGCATGTGGAGTGGTAGGAAATGGACCTGGCGGTTTACCAGGACAGGGCTTGTACAACAAAGCAGAGGTAGATAAGACAGGCGACGGAATTACCGACATTACAGATGATGCCTGTGGCGACTTGCCATATGTGACCATGGTTAAGAACTTTGCTGGTGCGACACAAAATGCGGATGGCACGTATACGGTAAATTATTCAATATTAGTAAATAACGCAGGAGGAGCGACAGGAAGTTATAGCTTGAAAGACACGCCAATATTTGACAACGATGTAGTGATCAACAGCGGCAGTTACAGTGGCCAGGCGAGTGGATCTATGAATACATCAGGATCAACAACCTTAGCGACGAATGCATCAATAGGAGCGGGACTGACCCACACGTATAATGTGAGCTTTAATGTAAGTATGGATCTTACTGCGGGTACCCCTGGAGGAGACAACGTATATACAGCATGTGGCGTAGTCGGCAATGGACCTGGCAGTTTACCAGGACAAGGCTTGTACAACAAGGCAGAGGTAGACAGGACAGGAGATGGTACAACCGACATTACAGATGATGCATGTGGTGATCTGCCGTATGTAACGATGGTTAAGAATTTTTCTGGTGTAACTCCAAACGCTAATGGCACGTATACGGTAAATTATTCGATAGTAGTAAATAACGCAGGAGGAGCGACAGGAAGTTATAGTTTGAAAGACACGCCATTGTTTGACAACTATGTAGTGATCAACAGTGGCAGTTACAGTGGTCAGGCGAGTGGATCTATGAATATCCTAGGATCAACAACCTTAGCGACGAATGCATCGATTGGAGCAGGCGGAAGCCACATCTATAACGTAAGTTTTGTAGTGAGCCTTAACCTTGAAGCTGGTTCAGCGGATGGAGGTGATAATGTGTACACGGCATGCGGAGTGGTAGGAAACGGACCTGGCAGTTCGCCTGGACAAGGTTTATACAATAAAGCAGAGGTAGACAGGACAGGAGATGGCATCACAGATATTACGGATGACGCCTGTGTAGATCTCGGTGGTAGAAGTATGATTAAAAACATAGTAAACGTTACGCCATCAATTGACGGAATTTACAGTGTGAGTTATAAAGTCATTGTAGAGAATGTTGGAGGAGCGAGTGGCACGTATAAATTAATTGATTCACCACTATTTGAGGATGATGTTACCATTATAGACTGGTCATACAATTTCCAGGATGTGTTGGCAAGTATTGGATATGGCTTGGCCTATCCGACAGCGCCTGTTGTGCCGATTGATTTGAGTGCATTGGGATCAAATGTGATAACTGCGGGAAATACGCACAACTATACTTTGTATTTTAGGGTAAACTTGGATTTGGAGCCAGGTTCAACAGATGGAGGTGATAATGAATATGCTGCATGCGAACTATCTGGAAATGGACCGGGCTCAACACCTGAGCATGGTTTGTATAATCTGGCTAAACTTGAGAGAAATAATGATGGCAGCACTGAAGTGGAAGATGATGCCTGTGGAGACCTTCCGTATGTGAAGATGGTTAAAAACTTTGGAGGTGCCACACAAAATGCAGATGGCACCTATACGGTAAATTATTCAATCATAGTAAACAATGTTGGTGGAGCGACAGGAAGTTATAGTCTGAAAGACACGCCATTGTTTGACAACGATGTAGTGATCAACAGTGGAAGTTATAATGGCCAGGCGAGTGGATCTATGAATACGACAGGATTTACAACCTTAGCGACGAATGCCTCAATAGGAGCAGGAACAACCCACACCTATAATGTGAGCTTCAACGTAAGCATGGATCTTACCGCAGGTTCACCTGGAGGAGACAATGTATATACACCATGCGGAGTAGTAGGCAATGGACCGGGCAGTTTGCCAGGACAGGGCTTGTACAACAAAGCAGAGGTAGATAAGACAGGCGACGGAATTACCGACATTACAGATGATGCCTGTGGCGACTTGCCATATGTGACTATGGTTAAGAACTTTGCTGGTGCGACACAAAATGCGGATGGTACCTATACTGTGAACTACTCAATAGTAGTGAACAATGCAGGGGAGCAACCGGCAGCTATAGTTTGAAAGACACCCCAATATTTGACAACGATGTGGTGATCAACAGCGGCAGTTACAGTGGCCAGGCGAGTGGGTCGATGAATACGGCAGGATCTACCACCTTAGCGACGAATACCTCAATAGGAGCAGGAACAACCCATACCTATAATGTTACTTTCAATGTAAGCATGGATCTTACCCCGGGCTCAGCTGGAGGCGACAATGTGTACACACCATGTGGAGTAGTAGGCAATGGACCGGGCAGTTTACCGGGACAGGGCTTGTACAACAAAGCAGAGGTAGACAGGACAGGTGATGGTATAACTGACATTGCGGACGATGCATGTGGCGACCTTCCGTATGTGACGATGGTAAAGAATTTTGTGGGAGTGACCACCAATGCGAATGGCACGTATACAGTAAATTATTCAATAGTAGTAAATAACGCAGGAGGAGCGACAGGAAGTTACAGTTTGAAAGACACGCCATTGTTTGACAACGATGTAGTGATCAACAGTGGCAGTTACAGTGGTCAGGCGAGTGGATCGATGAATATCATGGGATCAACAACGCTTGCGACGAATGTCTCAATAGGAGCAGGATTGACCCATACCTATAATGTGAGCTTCAATGTAAGCATGGATCTTACCCCGGGTTCACCTGGAGGAGACAATGTATATACAGCATGTGGAGTGATAGGCAATGGACCTGGCAGTCAGCCTGGACAAGGCTTATACAATAAAGCAGAGGTAGACAGGACAGGAGATGGCATCACAGATATAACAGATGATGCCTGTGGCGATCTTCCATACATAATAATGAGAAAAGATTTTGGAAGTACAACGCAATTGGCAGATGGCAGTTTCTATGTAACATATAAGATCTATGTAGAAAACATAGGAGGAGCAGAAGGAACGTATAAACTAACAGATTCACCGTTATTTGATGATGACGTCACGATAAATGGATGGGACTTCACATTTGTGGATGTATTGGGTGGATTTGGAAACGGACCTGCATTTGTAGGTGCACCAATAATACCAATAAACCTGGGAACTCAAAACCTTACAGCAGGTAATACCCATATTTACACAATGGGCTTCAACGTAAGCATGGATTTAACCCCGGTTCCGTTGGAGGCGACAATGTGTACACGGCATGCGGAGTGGTAGGAAATGGACCGGGCAGTTTACCAGGACAGGGCTTGTACAACAAAGCAGAGGTAGATAAGACAGGCGACGGAATTACCGACATTACGGATGATGCCTGTGGTGACTTACCATATGTAACCATGGTTAAGAACTTTGCTGGTGCGACCACTAATGCGAATGGCACTTATACAGTAAATTATTCAATAGTAGTAAATAACGCAGGAGGAGCGACAGGAAGTTATAGCTTGAAAGACACGCCAATATTTGACAACGATGTAGTGATCAACAGCGGCAGTTACAGTGGCCAGGCGAGTGGATCTATGAATACATCAGGATCAACAACCTTAGCGACGAATGCATCAATAGGAGCGGGACCCACACGTATAATGTGAGCTTTAATGTAAGTATGGATCTTACTGCGGGTACCCCTGGAGGAGACAACGTATATACAGCATGTGGCGTAGTCGGCAATGGACCGGGCAGTTTACCAGGACAAGGCTTGTACAACAAGGCAGAGGTAGATAGGACAGGAGATGGTACAACCGACATTACAGATGATGCATGTGGTGACTTACCGTATGTGACTATGGTTAAGAACTTTGTAGGAGTGACCACCAATGCCAATGGCACCTATACTGTGAACTACTCAATTGTAGTGAACAATGTAGGGGGAGCGACAGGAAGTTACAGTCTGAAAGACACCCCATTGTTTGACAACGATGTGGAGATCAACAGTGGTACATATAGTGGACAAGCGAGTGGGTCGATGAATACGGCAGGATCTACAACCTTAGCGACAAATGCATCAATATCAGCGGGAGCAACCCATACGTATAATGTGAGCTTCATCGTAAGCATGGATCTTACCCCGGGTACACCTGGAGGAGATAATGTATATACACCATGCGGAGTAGTCGGCAATGGACCTGGCAGTTTACCGGGACAGGGCTTGTACAACAAAGCAGAGGTAGACAGGACAGGAGATGGCATTACTGATATTACAGATGACGCATGCGGAGATCTTCCATATGTAACGATGGTTAAAGACTTTGGGGGTGCAACACAAAATGCAGATGGCACCTATACGGTGAACTACACCATATTAGTGAACAACGTAGGAGGAGCGACGGGAACGTACAGTCTGAAAGACACGCCATTGTTTGACAACGATGTGGTGATCAACAGCGGCAGTTATAGTGGCCAGGCGAGTGGACCGATGAATACATCAGGATCAACGACGCTTGCGACGAATGCCTCAATAGGAGCAGGAACAACCCACACCTATAATGTGAGCTTCAATGTAAGCATGGATCTTACCCCGGGTTCACCTGGAGGAGACAATGTATATACACCATGCGGAGTAGTAGGCAATGGACCGGGCAGTTTGCCGGGTCAGGGCCTGTACAACAAAGCAGAGGTAGACAGGACAGGAGATGGCATTACCGACATAACAGATGATGCATGTGGTGACCTGCCGTATGTAACGATGGTTAAGAATTTTGCCGGCGTGACACAAAATGCGAATGGCACGTACACGGTGAACTACTCAATAGTAGTGAACAATGTAGGGGGAGCGACGGGAAGTTACAGTCTGAAAGACACGCCATTGTTTGACAACGATGTGGTGATCAACAGCGGCAGTTATAGTGGCCAGGCGAGTGGACCGATGAATACATCAGGATCAACGACGCTTGCGACGAGTGCCTCAATAGCAGCGGGAACAACCCACACCTATAATGTGAGCTTTAATGTAAGCATGGATCTTACCGCGGGTTCACCTGGAGGAGATAATGTATATACACCATGCGGAGTAGTAGGCAATGGACCGGGCAGTTTACCGGGACAGGGCTTGTACAACAAAGCAGAGGTAGACAGGACAGGTGATGGCATTACTGACATAACAGATGATGCATGTGGCGACCTGCCGTATGTGACCATGGTTAAGAACTTTTCTGGGGTAAACCCAAATGCGAATGGCACCTATACTGTGAACTACTCAATAGTAGTGAACAATGTAGGGGGAGCGACGGGAAGTTACAGTCTGAAAGACACACCATTGTTTGACAACGATGTGGAGATCAACAGTGGTACATATAGTGGACAAGCAAGTGGGTCGATGAATACGACAGGATCAACAACCTTAGCGACAAATGCATCAATATCAGCGGGAGCAACCCATACGTATAATGTGAGCTTCATCGTAAGCATGGATCTTACCGCGGGTTCACCTGGAGGAGACAATGTATATACAGCATGTGGAGTGGTAGGTAATGGACCGGGCAGTCAGCCTGGACAAGGCTTATACAACAAGGCAGAGGTAGATAGGACAGGAGATGGCATCACAGATATTACAGATGACGCATGCGGAGACCTGCCATATATAAAAATGAGAAAAGACATAGTAAACGTTACGCCATCAATTGACGGAAGTTTCAGTGTTAGTTATAATGTGATTGTAGAGAATGTTGGAGGAGCAAGTGGCACATATAAATTACTTGATTCACCACTATTTGAAGATGATGTTACCATAATTGACTGGTCATACAATTTCCAGGATGTTTTGGCAAGTGTTGGATATGGATTAGCCTATCCGACAGCCCCTGTTGTGCCGATTGATTTGAGTGCACTGGGATCAAATGTGATAACAGCGGGAAATACGCACAACTACACTTTGTATTTCAGGGTAAGCTTGGATTTGGAGCCAGGTTCAACAGATGGCGGTGATAATGCATATGATGCTTGCGAAGTATCTGGAAATGGACCGGGCTCAACTCCTGAGCATGGTTTGTATAATCTGGCAAAACTTGATAGAAATAATGATGGCAGCACTGAAGTTGAAGATGATGCCTGTGGAGACCTTCCGTATGTAACGATGGTTAAAAACTTTTGGGGTGCCACACAAAATGCAGATGGTACCTATACGGTGAACTACACCATATTAGTGAACAACGTAGGAGGAGCGACGGGAACGTACAGTCTGAAAGACACGCCAATATTTGACAACGATGTGGTGATCAACAGCGGCAGTTATAGTGGCCAGGCGAGTGGACCGATGAATACATCAGGATCAACTACCCTAGCGACGAATGCCTCAATAGGAGCTGGAACAACCCACACCTATAATGTGAGCTTTAATGTAACCATGGATCTTACCCCAGGTTCACCTGGAGGAGATAATGTATATACACCATGCGGAGTAATAGGCAATGGACCGGGCAGTTTGCCGGGTCAGGGCTTGTACAACAAGGCAGAATTAGATAAGACAGGCGACGGTGTAACCGACATTACGGATGATGCATGTGGGGACATTCCATATGTGACTATGGTTAAGAATTTTGTGGGAGTGACCACCAATGCGAATGGTACCTATACTGTGAACTACTCAATAGTAGTGAACAATATAGGCGGAGCAACCGGCAACTACAGTTTGAAAGACACCCCAATATTTGACAACGATGTGGTGATCAACAGCGGCAGTTACAGGGCCGGTGGGTCATGAATACGGCAGGATCTACCACCTTAGCGACGAATGCCTCAATAGGAGCAGGACACCCATACCTATAATGTTACTTTCAATCAAGCATGGATCTTACCCCCGCCCCCCCGGGGGGGGCGCAACTTTACCCCCCCTGTGGAGTAGTAGGCATGGACCGGGCAGTTTACCGGGACAGGGCTTGTACAACAAAGCAGAGGTAGACAGGACAGGTGATGGTATAACTGACATTGCGGACGATGCATGTGGCGACCTGCCGTATGTGACTATGGTTAAGAACTTTTCTGGGGTAACCCCGAATGCGAATGGCACGTACACGGTGAACTACACCATATTAGTGAACAATGTAGGGGGAGCGACGGGAAGTTACAGTCTGAAAGACACGCCATTGTTTGACAACGATGTGGAGATCAACAGTGGTACATATAGTGGACAAGCGAGTGGATCGATGAATACGACAGGATCAACTACCTTAGCGACAAATGCATCAATAACAGCGGGAGCAACCCATACGTATAATGTGAGCTTCATCGTAAGCATGGATCTTACCCCGGGCACACCTATAGGCGATAACATCTATTATGCGTGCGAAGTAGTAGGCAATGGACAGGGCAGTTTACCGGGACAGGGCTTGTACAACAAAGCAGAGGTAGACAGGACAGGAGATGGCATTACCGACATTACAGATGATGCATGTGGTGACTTACCGTATGTGACTATGGTTAAGAACTTTGTAGGAGTGACCACCAATGCAAATGGCACCTATACTGTGAACTACTCAATAGTAGTAAACAATGTTGGTGGAGCGACAGGAAGTTATAGTCTGAAAGACACGCCATTGTTTGACAACGATGTAGTGATCAACAGTGGAAGTTATAATGGCCAGGCGAGTGGATCTATGAATACGACAGGATTTACAACCTTAGCGACGAATGCCTCAATAGGAGCAGGAACAACCCACACCTATAATGTGAGCTTCAATGTAAGCATGGATCTTACCCCGGGTTCACCTGGAGGAGACAATGTATATACACCATGCGGAGTAGTAGGAAATGGACCTGGCAGTTTACCGGGACAGGGCTTGTACAACAAAGCAGAGGTAGATAAGACAGGCGACGGAATTACCGACATTACAGATGATGCCTGTGGCGACTTGCCATATGTGACCATGGTTAAGAACTTTGCTGGTGCGACACAAAATGCGGATGGCACGTATACGGTAAATTATTCAATAGTAGTAAATAACGCAGGAGGAGCGACAGGAAGTTATAGCTTGAAAGACACGCCAATATTTGACAACGATGTGGTGATCAACAGCGGCAGTTACAGTGGCCAGGCGAGTGGGTCGACGAATACGGCAGGATCTACCACCTTAGCGACGAATACCTCAATAGGAGCAGGAACAACCCATACCTATAATGTTACTTTCAATGTAAGCATGGATCTTACCCCGGGCTCAGCTGGAGGAGACAATGTGTACACACCATGTGGAGTAGTAGGCAATGAACCGGGCAGCTGCCAGGACAGGGCTTGTACAACAAAGCAGAGGTAGACAGGACAGGTGATGGTATAACTGACATTGCGGACGATGCATGTGGCGACATTCCGTATGTGACAATGGTTAAGAATTTTGTGGGCGTGACCACCAATGCGAATGGTACCTATACAATCAACTACGCAGTTGTGGTGAATAACCAGGGAGGGGCAACCGGCAGCTACAGTCTGAAAGACACACCATTGTTTGACAACGATGTGGAGATCAACAGTGGTACATATAGTGGACAAGCGAGTGGATCAATGAATACGACAGGATCTACAACCTTAGCGACAAATGCATCAATAGCAGCGGGAGCAACCCATACGTATAATGTGAGCTTCATCGTAAGCATGGATCTTACCCCGGGCTCAGCTGGAGGAGATAATGTATATACAGCATGTGGATTAATAGGCAATGGGCCGGGCAGTTTACCTGGACAGGGCTTGTACAACAAGGCAGAGGTAGACAGAACAGGTGATGGTATAACTGACATTACGGATGATGCATGCGGGGACATTCCGTATGTGACCATGGTTAAGAATTTTGTGGGCGTGACCACCAATGCGAATGGTACCTATACAATCAACTACGCAGTTGTGGTGAATAACCAGGGAGGGGCAACCGGCAGCTACAGTCTGAAAGACACCCCATTGTTTGACAACGATGTGGAGATCAACAGTGGTACATATAGTGGACAAGCGAGTGGATCGATGAATACGACAGGATCTACAACCTTAGCGACAAATGCATCAATAGCAGCGGGAGCAACCCATACGTATAATGTGAGCTTCATCGTAAGCATGGATCTTACCCCGGGCTCAGCTGGAGGAGATAATGTATATACAGCATGTGGATTAATAGGCAATGGGCCGGGCAGTTTGCCATGCCAGGGCTTGTACAACAAGGCAGAGGTAGACAGGACAGGTGATGGTATAACTGACATTACGGATGATGCATGCGGGGACATTCCGTATGTGACCATGGTTAAGAATTTTGTGGGCGTGACCACCAAATGCGAATGGTACCTATACGGTCAACTACTCAGTTGTGGTGAATAACCAGGGAGGGGCAACCGGCAGCTACAGTCTGAAAGACACCCCATTGTTTGACAACGATGTGGAGATCAACAGTGGTACATATAGTGGCCAGGCGAGTGGATCGATGAATACGACAGGATCCACAACCTTAGCGACAATGCATCAATAGCAGCGGGAGCAACCCATACGTATAATGTGAGCTTCATCGTAAGCATGGATCTTACTCCGGCACACCTAGAGGCGATAACATCTATTATGCGTGCGGAGTAATAGGCAATGGACCGGGCAGTTGGCCAGGCCAGGGCTTGTACAACAAGGCAGAAGTGGATAAGACAGGCGACGGTGTTACCGACATTACGGATGATGCATGTGGGGACCTTCCATATGTGACCATGGTTAAGAATTTTGCCGGCGTGACCACCAATGCGAATGGCACCTATACGATCAACTACTCAGTTGTGGTGAATAACGAGGGGGGGCAACCGGCAGCTATAGTCTGAAAGACACCCCATTGTTTGACAACGATGGGGAGAGCAACAGTGGTACATATAGTGGACCAGCGAGTTGATCGATGAATACGACAGGATCTACAACCTTAGCGACAAATGCATCAATAGCAGCGGGAGCAACCCATACGTATAATGTGAGCTTCATCGTAAGCATGGATCTTACCCCGGGCACACCTATAGGCGATAACATCTATTATGCGTGCGAAGTAATAGGAAATGGACCTGGCAGTTTACCGGGTCAGGGCTTGTACAACAAGGCAGAATTAGATAAGACAGGCGACGGTGTAACCGACATTACGGATGATGCATGTGGGGACATTCCATATGTGACCATGGTTAAGAATTTTGTAGGCGTGACCACCAATGCGAATGGTACCTATACAATCAACTACGCAGTTGTGGTGAATAACCAGGGAGGGGCAACCGGCAGCTACAGTCTGAAAGACACCCCATTGTTTGACAACGATGTGGAGATCAACAGTGGTACATATAGTGGCCAGGCGAGTGGATCAATGAATACGACAGGATCAACTACCTTGGCAACGAATGCTTCAATAGCAGCAGGAGCAACCCATACCTATAATGTGAGCTTCATCGTAAGCATGGATCTTACTCCAGGCACACCTATAGGCGATAATATCTATTATGCGTGCGAAGTAGTAGGCAATGGCCCAGGGCAGTTGGCCAGGTCAGGGCTTGTACAACAAAGCAGAGGTAGACAGGACAGGAGATGGCATTACCGATATTACAGATGATGCATGTGGGGACATTCCATATGTGACCATGGTTAAGAATTTTGTGGGCGTGACCACCAATGCGAATGGTACCTATACAATCAACTACGCAGTTGTGGTGAATAACCAGGGAGGGGCAACCGGCAGCTACAGTCTGAAAGACACCCCATTGTTTGACAACGATGTGGAGATCAACAGTGGTGCATATAGTGGACAAGCGAGTGGATCGATGAATACGACAGGATCTACAACCTTAGCGACAAATGCATCAATATCAGCGGGAGCAACCCATACGTATAATGTGAGCTTCATCGTAAGCATGGATCTTACCCCGGGTACACCTGGAGGAGATAATGTATATACACCATGCGAAGTAGTAGGCAATGGACCTGGCAGTTTACCAGGCCAGGGCTTGTACAACAAGGCAGAATTGGATAAGACAGGCGACGGTGTAACCGACATTACGGATGATGCATGTGGGGACATTCCATATGTGACCATGGTTAAGAATTTTGTGGGCGTGACCACCAATGCGAATGGTACCTATACAATCAACTACGCAGTTGTGGTGAATAACCAGGGAGGGGCAACCGGCAGCTATAGTCTGAAAGACACACCATTGTTTGACAACGATGTGGAGATCAACAGTGGTACATATAGTGGACAAGCGAGTGGGTCGATGAATACGACAGGATCTACAACCTTAGCGACAAATGCATCAATAGCAGCGGGAGCAACCCATACGTATAATGTGAGCTTCATCGTAAGCATGGATCTTACTCCAGGCACACCTATAGGCGATAACATCTATTATGCGTGCGAAGTAGTAGGCAATGGACCGGGCAGTTGGCCAGGTCAGGGCTTGTACAACAAGGCAGAGGTAGACAGGACAGGAGATGGCATTACCGATATAACAGATGATGCATGCGGGGACATTCCGTATGTGACCATGGTTAAGAATTTTGTGGGCGTGACCACCAATGCGAATGGTACCTATACAATCAACTACGCAGTTGTGGTGAATAACCAGGGAGGGGCAACCGGCACCTACAGCCTGAAGGATACCCCAATGTTTGACAACGATGTGGAGATTAACAGTGGTACATATAGTGGACAAGCGAGTGGATCGATGAATACGACAGGATCTACAACCTTAGCGACAAATGCATCAATAGCAGCGGGAGCAACCCATACGTATAATGTGAGCTTCATCGTAAGCATGGATCTTACTCCAGGCACACCTATAGGCGATAACATCTATTATGCGTGCGAAGTAGTAGGCAACGGACCGGGCAGTTGGCCAGGCCAGGGCTTGTACAACAAGGCAGAATTGGATAAGACAGGCGACGGTGTAACCGACATTACGGATGATGCATGTGGGGACATTCCATATGTGACCATGGTTAAGAATTTTGTGGGCGTGACCATCAATGTGAATGGTACCTATACGGTAAACTACTCAATAGTAGTAAACAATGTAGGTGGAGCGACAGGAAGTTACAGTCTGAAAGACACACCATTGTTTGACAACGATGTGGAGATCAACAGTGGCACTTACAGTGGACAAGCGAGTGGATCGATGAATACGACAGGATCAACAACCTTGGCGACAAATGCATCAATAGCAGCGGGACAACCCATACGTATAATGTGAGCTTTATCGTAAGCATGGATCTTACCCCGGGCTCACCTGGAGGAGATAATGTTTATACAGCATGTGAAGTAATAGGCAATGGGCCGGGCAGTTTACCTGGACAGGGCTTGTACAACAAGGCAGAGGTAGACAGAACAGGTGATGGTATAACTGACATTGCGGATGATGCATGTGGGGACATTCCTTACATCACCATGGTGAAGAACTTTAACAGTGTGATTCCTAAACCGAATGGTTCATTTACAGTCAATTACTCTATAGTGGTAAGCAATCTTGGTGGTGCCAGCGGAACTTATAATTTGAAGGATACTCCATTGTTTGACAATGATGTGGTAATCACGAGTGGTTTCTTTTCAGGACAGGCAAGTGGATCGATGAATACATCGGGATCAACTACTCTTGCTACAAACATTACCATAGGTGCAGGAGACACCCATACTTACAATGTGAGCTTTAATGTGATTATTGATCTCACACCTGGAACACCTGTTGGTGATAACATTTACTATCCATGTGAAGTAGCTGGTAATGGACCAGGAAGTTGGCCAGGCCAAGGCTTGTATAATAAAGCAGAACTTGATTGGACAAGTGACAATATAACAGACATCACCGATGATGCCTGCGGTGATTTACCAGGTTCAATAGGAGATTTTGTTTGGCATGATATCAATGCCAATGGAGTGCAAGATGGAGGAGAACCAGGAATTTCAGGTGTCACAGTGACACTTACTAATGTGCTTGGCAACCCAGTATCAAACGCCAATGGCAATCCGGTTCTGCCAACCATAACAGCATCAGATGGCAGCTATCACTTTACCAATCTGGCTGCTGGACAATATAAAGTTGTTTTTGGCAAGCCGTTAGGCTATGTTTCGTCACCGCAGGATCAAGGTTCTGACTTTACCGACAGTGACGTAAATCCAACAACTGGAGAAAGCCATATCATCGATCTTCAAAGTGCAGAGAATGATAATTCCATTGATGCCGGTTATTACCAATTGGCAAGCATTGGCGACTTTGTATGGGAAGATCTCAATGGTAATGGCATTCAGGATGCAGGAGAACCTGCTATCCAAGGCGCTATTGTTTCCATCACAGGAGTATTGAATTTTGGAACGCCAGCTGTATTGGTTCCGCCGTCTTTGGTGCTTACTAATGCTCTGGGATTCTACCAATTCAATGACTTGGTACCAGGAACTTATACCGTTGTGGTAGGAAAACCTGCCGGATACGAATTTACTCCAAATGACCGGGGAGGCGACGACACTGAGGACAGTGACAGCAATCCTGCAACCGGCGTAATGCCAGCAGAAGTATTGGTAAGTGGGGAAATCAATCTTACTTATGATGCGGGTTTGTATAAACCAGCTTCAATTGGAGATTTTGTTTGGGAAGATATGAATGGTAACGGTATCCAGGAACCAGGTGAACCCGGTCTGGAAGATGTTGTTGTTTTGCTGAATGGTACGACTGGAACAGGACAACCATTTGATGCAATTACAATCACAGATGTGACAGGATTCTATGAGTTTGCCAATCTGGCTCCAGGCATTTATAACCTTACCTTTGGTACACTTACAAACTATGCATTCACCATAAAAGATGCACCCGGCAGTACAGATGTCAACGACAGTGATGTCAATCCGGCTGACGGACAGGCAGGACCAGAGACACTCGTGTCAGGAGAGCATAATCCAACTTATGATGCTGGTTTATTTGAATTGGCAAGCATAGGTGACAGGGTATGGCTCGATGCAAATGGCAATGGTCTCCAGGATGTTGGTGAAGTAGGAGTGAACAATATACCTGTCAAATTGTATAGGGATACAAATGGAGATGGAAATCCAGATGGTGCTTCAATTCTAACAACATCCACTCAAACAACTCCAAGTGGAGATGGGTATTATTTGTTTAGTTCTTTGGCTCCAGGAAAATATCTTGTTGGTTTCGAATTACCTTCCGGGTATTTGCTTACACAGGAAGACATTACCGGATTTACAACAGATGCTAACGATGTTAACAATGACAGCGATGTCAGGATCCTTACAGGATACTCACATAGCATCGTAATACTTTCCGGCGAAAATGACTTTAGAATTGATGCTGGGGTTTACCAACCACTGTCTCTTGGGGATTTTGTTTGGGAAGACTTTAACAACTCTGGTCATTTTGATGTAGGAGAACAGCCGTTCATCGGAGTAGAAGTTGCACTTTGGAAGGATCTTGATAATGATGGCCAACCTGATTTCGACACCGGACTCAGGGATGTTACCGATGTTAATGGACAATATCTATTTACCAACCTGGCGCCAGGTCATTATGTGGTTCAGGTATTACCATCCAACTTTGCGGCAGGGGAAATCCTCTACAGCTACACCACCAGTACCGGCAATGGTCTGATTACAGATCCGGATAACGACGTAAACAATGATGACAACGGCTTTGATCCAGGCTTATTTGTAGGATTTATTTCCAGGGCGATAACACTTACCTCCAATGGAGAACCTACCAATGACGGAGACGCAAATGCCAATACGAACCTCACCGTTGACTTTGGATTCTTTAGATTAAGTGCCATTGGCGACTATGTCTGGAATGATAAGAATGCAAACGGCATTCAGGATGGTAATGAAAGTGGTGTGAACAATGTGAAGGTTTACCTGTATAGGTCAAATGGCACACTTGTAGATACCATGAGAACCATGAGCAATCCGTTTATGCCGGCCAAGCAGGGGTATTATACATTTGACTTCCTTACACCTGGTGATTATTATGTGAAATTTGATGTGCCTGCAGGTTACATCAAGACTCCGGCAAATAAACCAGGAGACGATACCAAGGACAGTGATGTGGACGGAACCATGGGTGTCAATACAACTGCCATCTATACCCTGTCTGCTTCAGAAAGAGATTTCACGGTTGACTTTGGTATCTATGAGGAAGCTAGTATTGGTGATTATATCTGGATTGACTATATGAATATGGAGACAGGCACCATGAATAATGCGATTCAGGACCCATTGGACCTCGGCGTAAATGGCATTTTGGTTACACTTTTCGATGCAACTAACAATACAGTAGTCAATCAGATGTTGACCCTAAACAACCCTGACAATGGTCAGCCAGGCTGGTATTTGTTCGACAAACTGCCGTCAGCTACCTATTACATCAAAGTGGCTCTGCCTCAGGGATACATCTTCGTAACACCTAATGCGGGAGTCAATGATATGATTGACAGCGATGTAGTTGACTTCATCAATGGTACGACACTTCCTTTATTGTTGTTGCCAGGCGAACATATCAGAGACCTGGATGCAGGTATTAAAGTGGAAGTTATTCTTCCGGTTGAATTGGTTGATTTCTATGGCAAATACAATGACAGGGCCGAGACCAACGACCTTACGTGGATTACGGCCAGTGAAGTAAACAATGAATATTTTGAAGTGATGAGATCTTTGGATGGTAAAAACTTTGAAGCCATAGGTAAAGTAGAAGGAGCTGGTAACTCATCAGCAATTTTAACCTATAACTTTGTGGATGACAAGTTGATAGATGCACAGGAACTGTATTACTATCAGTTGAGACAGGTGGATTATGACGGTGCTGAAACATTGTCTGATGTGGTGACCATTAAGGTTCCATACCAGAGCAGCAGACAGGCCAGCATTTATCCAAATCCGGCTACTGATTTTGTAAGCATTAAGGTTACCGGAAATACAGGAGATCAGATTCAGGCAAGAATTTTTGACAACGCAGGTAAGTTGGTAATGACCCTGCTTCAGTCAAATCTTGCTCAGAATGTGGATTATTTCAAAGCCGACATTAGCGGCATACCATCAGGTGTGTACATGGTAAATATTCAGGTCGCAGGTTCATCTTATAACCACAAATTGATTATTCTGGAATAAGAAGCGGGTTTTTGGCCTGATGTAAGTTAAAAATACTTATTAAGCACAATAAACAGTCTCACGTCTTCGGATCGTGGGGCTGTTTTTTTTTAACTTCCAAGGGTGCACTTGCGGATGCCCAAATGAATTTTGTCCGGGGTTAAGCATAAATTTGATTTAGCGTGAATTGTATTATTTTTGAGGCCATATCCGGAAGAAACCAGCAGCTTTTCCGGGTAGAGATACTTTTAAGCTTATGTCATTCAGAATTTGAAGACCAAATTGAAAATGTTCAGCTCTAAATTACAATTGCATATCGCGGTTATCCTTTTTGGACTCACCGCTGTGTTGGGCAAAGCCATTCAGTTGAATGCCATCATGATTGTGTGGTGGAGAATGCTGATTTCATTGGTAGTTTTTGCGGTGATTTTTTCGTGGATAAAGCCAGGTTTCCATTCAATAACCCTTTCTGCTGTTAAAAAACTCCTAGGCATAGGCTGTATAATTGCCTTGCACTGGTTTTGTTTTTATGGAGCGGTAAAATTGTCTCATGTATCCATTGCACTGATGTGTATGTCGCTCACCCCTCTTTTCACCAGTATAATCGAACCCATGATAGGTGGAACCAGGACAGACCGGTTTGACCTCATTGTTTCTATGGTTATAATACCGTTTGTATATTTAATGATTGGTGGTGTCGTTGACTTCAGCATTATAGGCTTTGTCATAGGATTATTGGCAGCCTTGCTCGCCGCATTGTTTTCTGTGCTGAATAAAAAAATAGTGCACGAAGTTCCCCCTTCCCTGATCTCATTTTATGAATTTGTGGGTGTCTTTTTATTCGCTACACCTGCTGCCATTTATTTTTATTTCACGGATGGAGTTGCTGCCAGCACACCCATTGGGATAAGTAATATCCTGCTGATGCTGACTTTGTCTGTGATTTGTACCAATGTTGCATTTTGGTTATCGGTCAATGCGCTGAAAGGAGCAAGCGCTTTTGAAGCCAATCTTATAATCGGACTTGAACCGGTATATGGCATACTGCTCTCTTTTGTTGTCTTCAAAGAACATTTGTTCTTAAAACCGATATTTTACGCAGCATCATTGGTCATCATTGCCATTGTATTTTTTCACCCCTTCTTAAAAGACTTGTATCATGCAGGAAAATATGCCAAAAACCAGAATGACAGCATATCTTGAAAAACACATCTCTCCACTGCACGCCGATTTATCTGTTTTAGAGCGCAATACCCATCTTTCTGTATTGCAACCGCACATGATGAGTGGCATGCACCAGGGTGTATTGCTTAAAATCCTTGCACTTTTATCCGGGGCAAAGCATGTACTGGAGATTGGTACATTTACCGGTTTTTCAGCGCTGTGTTTTGCTGATGCTGTTGGTGAGGGTGGCAAAGTGGTAACCATTGAAAAGGATGCAGAGTTGGCAGAGATAGCCAGGGTGAATTTCAGTAAGGCTGGTTTTGGTGCCAGGATTGCACTTATAGAGGGCAATGCTGCGGAACTAATGCCATCCATATTACGGGAATACGATTTTGATCTGGTGTTTATCGATGCAGATAAAACAGCAAATGCACTGTATTATGATATGGCATTTGAAGCATTAAGGCCGGGCGCGCTGATACTTATTGACAATGTGCTTTGGAAAGGAAAGGTGGCAGATGAAACAATTACAGATAACATTACGACCCAAACAAGGACATTAAACAATAAAATTGCTTCTGACCCCGGCGTAGATGCCTGCATTATTCCCATCAGGGATGGACTATGGTTGATTAGAAAAAAATAACCATCAGTTTTCACAACTGACTTTCATGTTCTTATCAAATATTCAGGAACCCAATAGGATTGCCGTTGCCAATACTGTAAAAGTTTCCCAAATTCGGATATAAGTCGAGCAGGTTGCTATTCGGTACTCCAAACCACATGGCAATTTCGGAAAAGTATTCTTCTGCTGCAGTAGTTGGAATAAGCACACCACCACCCACTTCAAGGGGGCCGTTTAATTGCAGGGTTGGATATTCGCCATAAATCTTTTGCCCATTGACAGCCCCACCCATTACGAATACATTTGAACCCCATGCATGGTCTGTGCCATTACCATTGGAGGTAAGTGTCCTGCTGAATTCAGATAGGGAAAAAGTGGTCACAGCGGAGAGTTTATTGATGCTGCTGAGTGCTGTATGGAACTCCCCAATGGCATTGTCTACTTCATTGAGCATGACTTGCTGATTTTGCAGCAGGTTGTCATGGTGGTCCCAGCCTCCATAATCAATGAAAAATATCTGTCTGTTCATCCCAAGTGAAGCCTGTGAAGCAATGATTTTTGCAACCATTTTGAATGAATCGGATAAATAGGTACCTGAAAATATGCCGTTGAATGAGGGTGCATTCGTCAATGCGGTGGAAATTTGGGCATTACCAACGCGGGCACTTTTAGTTGTGTTTTTATAGGTTTGTTCAAAAACATTCATATAGGTCGCATCCAGCATATTGGTGATGTTTGTTTTCCTAAGTGTGTTATACCACCAGGAATCATTGTCATCATTAATGCCTACAGGTCCATAAGGACTTAAGGTAAATTCGACAGAATTATTACCTGTTTCAAAAAGATTTGTACCTGAGAGCGACATAGCCATAGATATGTTTGGATTTGTATTGCAGGAGGTCAGCAGGTCTGCTATTCTCCCCCCCCAGCCGGCAGCTGCCCGGGCATGTGCAAATCCAGTCTGCCAATGCATTTGCTGGTCAGAATGTGAAAACAAGCCTAATGGAGCGGTTACGGCCTCATCGTAGTATTCTTGTTTTGTCATGGGAGCCACCAGTGCACCAATGTTGCTGATAAAAGCGATGTCACCTGAATTAAAAAGTGATTGCATATTATTCATAGATGGGTGAAGTCCAAAGGTCCTGCCGGGCGTATTCAAGGTATTGATGGGTAAGATGTCTGCCAGCGGTATGGACTGATTACTGCGTGTGGCCGCATAGGTATTATATTCTGATGATGTTGTTGGTAACAACATATTGAAGGCATCAAGCCCTCCTGAGTTAAACAGGCATACAAGTGCTTTGTAATCATTGCATGCCAGCACGGATGAGTTGCTGATTGACATGGCATTCATGGCTTTCAGATTGAGCAATGACGAAAGGAAGGTAGTCCCGCCCACAGCCATACAACTTGCCTGACCTATGAATTTTCTCCTGTTGATATGATACTTAGTCATGCTGGTTCTTTTTGAATTACTTTAAAATATTAAAATCGGGTGATATAAGAATAAAATACAAGAGAAATCTCACTTTATGGCGCATGCGTTCTGTTGCCCAATAAGAGCTGTTTTGTGTGTTGGTATCTATGGTATCAAATACATTTCGAAGAATATTTTTAGTACCGTCACTCAACTGGCCATGCGTAAATGCCTTATCCAGTTCGTGAATAAGTCGTTCTTTATCGGTTGAAATGGCTTCCCATTTGGCGGTTTCGAGGTGCACGGTAGAATCCAACTCAACCCCATTGTAACCTTCCCAGCTGTACATGACGTATCCGCTTTCACCTTGGGAATTTGGCCATGGAGAAAGCCAGGAATTCACCGTGTTGATATAATTGATAGAAGTATTTGAGTTGTGAATTTTGAATTCAGGCCCTTTGAGTCCGGCATCAGTCACAGGTCCTATAGGCGCATAATCCGGGGTATAGAAATTAAAAACAGTGGGCGACATCAATGGGTGGTGACCCGTATCTTCCCGAAATCCATACCCGTTGTTCCAAAACCTCCCAAGGTCGCTGTCCAGCGTGTTTGCCTTACAAAATTGTGTATATCGAAGTGTTGGAGCAAGGAGCATACCATTGGATGCATCTGTGAGATAGTTACCTTTGCGGGCTTCATCATCCATCAGGATAGCCCTGATTACGGCTTTCATATCACCCCTCACCCCACTGCCATTGTTTATAAATTTGGCCGCCACCCTTTGAATATAGGCTGGAGAAGGATTAGATTTTACCAGTCGCTGTATAAGTCGATAAGATATGAAGGGTGGGGTATTGGAATGGTTGAACAAAAAGTCAATCGCCGCATCTATTTCTGCCATACCATTATTGGGAATATTGATTACAGTAATACCATCGGGCATGGTTTTTGGTCCAGGTTCGTGCTGGCTATTGGCCATAATCATGGGTGCTGTCTTAATTAAAAAATAGGGGTCTAAGCCAAATTGAGGCATCATTGGCCACCAGGGAGGACAGTTTGGGGGTGGAGGACAAGGCATGACGGCCCCACCATGAAGACCGGTAAAACTTTTTGCCATCTCTTTGATGTCATTATTGTCATAGGTCGGTATAGGAAACCCATTGCCATCCAATTGCTGCGTTCCATCTGGATTCAGTTTGAATAGGCCAATTGAAAACAACTGCATAATTTCCCTGGCGTAGTTTTCATCGGGTCTGATGTTTTCTTCCAGATTTGTTTTCGGATTGTTGAGGTGGCTTAAATAATATCCCATAGGAAAAGAGACGGACACTTCCCTCAACAAATCTCTATAGTTTCCAAATGAATGCTGAATGAGTAAATCGTAATACGATGCCATTGCATCTCCCCAGCTTCCCAGATCTGAGTTGGCAGAGATCACAAAGATTTCACTGAGTGCCATGGCAACCCTTTGTCTCAGCAGATCTTTATTTTGGTTGGGAAAATGATTGGTAACATTCACCTGCCACCAGGCATAGTTGAAATGTAGGGCATATGGTCCAAAAATATCTTCTGGATCCTGACCTGCTGCAACCCTGGCGTTAAAACTGGTATCCCAGATGGCTTCCATCACGGGCAATATGTAGGTTGGGGTTTTTGTAAACTGGTCGCTTATCCATGCGTCATATCCCTGACCCATGATGCCCACTACGGTGGAAGAATCGCCTCCAAGGGTAGCCTGCACCATAAACCTGGAAGCATCAAAATAAGCACCGTCAAGACCAGAACCATTGATGGTCTTCAGTGGACTGGATTCCAGATAGGTGCTGGATGCAGTCACATTTATATTCCCAGTATGACCCGCCCCAATATAGTCATTATAGGGCTGAGCAATGGCTCCGGAAAGACTCAAAGTGAAAACCGCTGTGATCAGATTTTTCATCATGGTGGTTTGTTTAGTACTTATTACTTAATGTATTCTAGTGGTAAAGTTTTAACGCCTCCCGGATGAATCAGGGAAAAATAATAGGGACCGGGTGGCAAACCTATTACTTTAAATTCATATGTTTTTTCATGCAGGTTTCCTGCTTCAATCAACCGGCCATTCGCATCTGTGATCTGAAACTTTAATCCTTTCAAGTGATCTGTTTCTGAAATTGAAATATGTGTCGAATTTGAAAATGGATTCGGAGATGCCATAATTTTGGCATTTTTTAGCAGATTCTCTTTAACAGATACGGTAGCTGCCGCAACATCAATCCTGAGTTCTGCCAGGCCATACAGTGTTGAATTACCATGATTTGAAAGGACATTGATCAAAATATGACGCGCAACCAGCCCACTAAAATCAGGTCCGGCATCTCCTTCATAAAATGTGGAACCTGAAGCTTTAGGTAGTGAAAACCGACCCCACTCGTACCAGGTAACCCCGTCAATGGAATAATCGATCACCATTTGATTGGCACCGGCATTGGTCATACCCGGTGTATTGATGTTCCACATTCTGGATTGATGCATCGAATAGGTCTCTCCAAGATCATATTTTATCCAGTGCAGCACCCCCCTCGCTGCATTGGGCGATTGCGTAGCAGTGGAAGATAACCAGGCGTCCCGCATCACCGAAGAATGGCGATCCGGATAAGCCTGGGCTGCAAGCCCTGAATGATTAAGGTATAAAACCAAAGCCAGAAGGGTAATCTTTTTTAAGTTCTTCATATTGGCGATTTATCTTTTGATATACCCATTGTTACGATTATAAATGCCAAAACCCTAAATGGAAAATTAAGAATCTATTTTATGGATATATACAAAAAGTTCTATACATATCAATTTTAATATAATTGGTTTGGGATGAAAATCAAAAGACTTAAAGCCAGGACAAACGCTGTCTCATCTACCCCCTTCCATGTAATGCATGAAGTATGAAAGCTTGGTTTAACTTGATTTCTTAACAAATTTGGTAAGGATGACAATTTGTTGATCATTTACCCTACCTTCAATTTGTCCTGCATTTCCCTCAACCAAAGATATTTTGCGTACCGCGGTGCCACGCTTGGCAGCAAAATTGGCTCCTTTTACATCTAGTTCTTTGAGCAAGACCACGGTATCACCTGCATTCAACACATTGCCAAATGCATCTTTGTGTATTTCGTCGGATGAAATTTCCACCGCAGCTCCACTTTCAGCCCAAGCCATACTTTCCTCATCCAAATACATCATGTGTAAAAGATCATTGGCCCATCCTTCGCTGCTTAATTTTTGAAGCATTCTCCAGGAAACGACTTTTACAGCCGGGACTTCACTCCAAATGCTATCGGATAAACATCGCCAATGAACAGGATCCGGCTCCTCGATACCGCTTACCTGGGCCATACAATTCATGCACAGGCAAACCTGTTCATCCACATGTTCGCCGGGCTTCGGTGGCACATTATAGGTTTCCAGTCCATCCGCATGGCCACACATTTCACATTTTAATCCGCTTCTTTCCGCAAGTGCTTTTTGCATCATTCTGTTTACCTGTTATTCTGTTCACAAGATATTCAAAAATCTACAGTTGGTTCCTGTCTTTTTGGGTTGAAAGTAATTCAAGACCTATTTTCACTCGTATTGACCGCATAAATTGTGTTACTGGTAGAATATCCTTCAATTTTTGCCATATTAAATACTATTTTACCTGAAATTTTGGCCATGCGTAGTTTCATCTTCCTTTTCATATGTCCCCTGGTTTTGTTAACCCCATTGAAGGGGCAGACTTCCGATGCTTTATTGCACGATACCATAAGCCAATTAGACTTCCAGTTTTGGGAATGTTACAACAGGTGTGATGTCCAGGGAATGTCACAATTTTTGCAGGAAGATTTGGAATTTTACCACGACAAAGCGGGCCCTTTATCAGGAAAATCAGCCTTGGTTGAAAGTCTTAAAAAAAATCTGTGCACAGAAGGAGGTTACCGTCTGCGGCGAGAAGCCATAGAAGGTTCATTGGAGATTTATCCAATGAAACAAAACAATGAAATTTACGGAGCCATCATCAGCGGAATGCACGTATTTTATATTACCGAGGGGGAAAGGGGCGAAGTTCTTGATGGTAAAGCGCGTTTTTCTCACTTGTGGATCCTCGAAAAGGGACGTTGGGTCATGTCCAGATTGCTTAGCTATGATCACGGCCCAGCCCCTAAGCATTCTTCAAAACCAGTATACCCAATTTCAGAAGCAGGCTTAAAAAAATTTGAAGGGAATTACGAAAGTATGCAGGTGGGCGAAGTTTCTGTCAAAGCGGATAAAGACAGGCTGTTGCTGAAAGTGCAGGGCGGGATAATGTATCTCTATCCTGCAGGTGAAATGCAATTTTTTGTTAAAGATCAGGCGACATCTTTCACTTTTGAAACAGTCGAAGACGGAAAGATCGGGGGTATTGTGATTGAAGAATCCGGCGTCCTAGCAGACTATTTGAGGAAACTCTGATTTATTTGGCTAAAATTTCCAAAGTCATTTTGGATGTTCGCATCTCTGTGTGAATAGATAATTGAAACCAGAACATATTCAGGTTGTAGGCACTCTTTCCCTTTAATTTAAACCCAGAGAATCACGCCAAATCAAATGTTCATTGTTATGAAGCTGCCAGTATGGCAACCGGAATATTTTCTTTAGACGTGCCTTTGTGGTTGCAGCACTTTTTCCCATTTCACCGTAAGTCTCATCCCAGCCCAATATCGTGTGCGGAAAAGCAGGCTCATAATAAATTTTTAAGGTACGCTCTTCGAAACCAACAGCTATTTCTACCACTTTGTTACCATCCATTAGGGTATCTTGTTTACTTATGATTGCTTCAACTGGCGATAAAGGAAGGTGCATGAGGCGGGATGCCATACTGCCCCTTATCAGTTGTACCTTTCCTTCAGGCAATTTGCCTGGATTAATGCGAATTTGGGTCCATAATTCGTCTTCAGGCATAATTAATGGCAGGTTGGTCTGCTTGTCTCCTTCTTCCTCAAAGTATGAGTATTCCTGAATGGCAAAGCCTTCCTTTTTTCTGTTTAATTGAGTAAAGGTATGACCACACCACTCCTGCACAGAGCAACTGGTTTTGATGGTGCCGGTTCCATCTACCGGAGTGAATACCGAATTGAGGATCGAATAGGGATAAATTCCAGTGTTAAATTGTTTGGTCATGTTTAATTTCAAGATGGCTTGTTTGTCCTTTCCCGCCTTTTCAGGATGATCGAGTTTAACCTGCTTTGTTTTCGAAAAATCTTCTGTTACAAATATCAGCACGGCGTGTCCATTGTGCAATTCGCCATACCGGTTTTGAATCAGCGAATAGGACGCTACCTCTGCTTTGCCATCGTACCAATAAGTTAAAAATTTATCCGGATTTGTTACAACACTTGTTTGATTCCATATCTGGCTGAAAGCCAAACCCGCTATCAGGACAATGGAAATAAGGGTTATGACCAATTTGATTTTCATAAACTTATGTTTTGTATGAAGTAATTCTTTTTCTGGAGCGTTAATTATAGCTCAAATAAAAAATGATTGCGGCTGATGCGCCAAGCAATGGACCGACTACAGGTACCCATGCGTAGTGCCATTCACTACTTCCTTTGTATTTCATGGGAAGTATAAAATGGGCTATCCTTGGACCTAAGTCCCTGGCCGGATTGATGGCATAGCCTGTAGGTCCGCCAAGGGAAAGGCCAAGACCCAAAACCAGCAAGGCAACAGGGAGGGCATCAAGTGAACCCAGGCTTTGAGAAGAAGCTGTGAGGTGAAATATGCCCATAATCAACACAAAGGTGGCGAATGCTTCGACAAACAAATTCTGGAGAGGATTATATATTGCAGGTGCAGTGCAGTAACAAGCCAATATCTCATCTTTGTTGTCTGTTTGGTTAAAATGGTCCCTGTACACAGCCCAGACAAGCATAGCTCCCGTGGCTGCACCCGATACTTGTGCAGCTACATAGGCAGGAAGTTGCGACCAGGAAAATTTACCGGCCATTGCCAGGCCAAGACTCACAGCAGGATTGAGGTGGGCGCCACTGGAAGGTGCTGCAATGTAAACGGCAATAAATACCCCCATAGCCCAACCAAAAGCAATCACGATCCACCCACCATGTTTTCCTTTCGAAGCGTTCAAAAGCACGTTGGCAACAACACCGTTCCCAAAAACGATGAGTAAACAACTTCCGACGAATTCTCCAAAATAACTTCCCATACTATATTTTTTTTGTCCATTCAATGGTTGCCCGCACTGCCCTGTGCCAGCCATCTAACAAAGCTGATCTTTTTTCATTTTCGAGATTTGAATGGTACACTCTGGCTGGGCGTACCATTGATTTGATATCTTCAATTGACGGCCAGAAACCCGTGGCAAGGCCGGCAAGGTAAGCTGCACCCATGGCAGTGGTTTCACTATTGGAAGGCACGACCAGGTCACATTCCAGGATATCACTTTGAAACTGCATCAAAAGGGCGTTTTTGGTCGCCCCTCCATCTACTTTTAATACTGTTAGACTAGTTCCGGAATCCCTTTCCATGGCATTGAGCACGTCAAAAGTTTGGTAGGCAATAGACTCCAAAGCAGCCCGGGCGATATGGGACTGAGTCGTTCCCCTGGTAATTCCGTACATTGAACCCCGGGCTTCCTGATTCCAATAAGGCGCGCCAAGACCCGTAAAAGCAGGTACGAAGTAAACCCCTTCATTTTCGGGCGCCATAAGCGCAAGTTTTTCTACTTTGGGTGCGTCTTCAATCATTTTTAAACCGTCCCTCAACCATTGCACTACTGCTCCGCCGATAAATACCGAACCTTCCAGGGCATAAAAAGTATGGCCATTTATCTGCCAAGCAATGGTGGTTAGCAGGTTATTTTGACTATGTACGGCATTTAGTCCGGTGTTCATCAGCATAAAACAACCAGTGCCATAGGTGTTTTTTACCATGCCGGGTTCCAGGCAAAGTTGCCCAAACAATGCAGCCTGCTGGTCTCCGGCTATACCTGAAATGGGAATTACCACCCCTCCGATTTCAGCATTTGCCGACAGATGGGAAGAGGGAACCACCGTGGGCAGCATAGACTCAGGAATACCAAACATAGTCAACAGGCTTATATCCCATTCAAGCCTGTGAATGTTATACAACATCGTACGAGAGGCATTTGTGACATCAGTAAGGTGTTTTTTACCCTGGGTCAATTTCCAAATCAACCATGAATCGATGGTACCGAAAGCCAGTTCACCTTGTTGAGCCTTTAAGCTGGCTCCAGGCACATTGTCCAGTATCCATCTTATTTTTGATGCTGAAAAATAGGCGTCAATGATCAGACCGGTGCGCTCCTGAATAGCTGCAGAATATCCTTTATCAATGAGTTCCTGACACCATGCCGAGGTGCGGCGGTCTTGCCAGACGATGGCATTATATATGGGTTTTCCGCTAATGCGGTCCCAAACCACTGTAGTTTCCCTCTGATTGGTAATGCCAATGCAAGCCACCTTGTCCAGCCCTTTTCCTGCTTTATCCAAAACCTCAAGAATGGTATGATACTGACTTTGCCAGATTTCTTCTGCATTGTGCTCCACCCAACCTGGTTGCGGAAAAATCTGGGTAAACTCCAACTGTGAAGTAGCTGCCACTTGCCCATATTTGTCAATGAGCAAAGATCTGCTGCTGGTTGTACCCTGGTCAAGGGCAAGGATGTATTTGTCTTCTGGATTCAAGCTGGTCTCTTTTTAGGCAAGTAAATATAATTAATTTATTCAAAAGCAAAATCCCTTTTGATCAGGCAGTTATTGAGCAAGCAGAGGAGAATTTTGCCCCATTCAATGCACTGTAGTGATGGACACGCAGACAAATGGTGTTTTACTGGAAACGATTTCTGTACATACTTAGAAATCAAATTTTATTTTTTTTTAAATCATTGGTTATATTTACCAACACAAAAGGCAATTAAACATTTTTAGCAAACATGCCGGGTATGTTTCAGTCGTTTGCTGATATCGGAGTGCATTGTTTGGAAGTTGTATTTGTTTTTATATTGCGGGCATTCAATACCTGAGCCTGGATACCTCATCAAAACCGGCTGAACCTCACCTCATCCTGGTAGGAGTTGACTGGAATGGCAATGAAATGAAAAGTTATTATAACGTTACCAGACCTTGCCCGCCTGGTTGTAGTGAGTGACATCTGCAGGTGGAATTTCAAGGTCTTTACTGCCAGAGTTGAAGTTTGAGTAAAATCAGCTAAAAATTACTTCATATGGGGGATTAATATTTGTAATGCATAGATTTACAATAGATTGCAATTGATTTTCCCTGCGATATTTCTCTATTCTTTTAAACCTTTTCCGTATATTTGCATTCTATTTTTAACAAAAAATCTTATTCTGTTATGGCATTTGATATAGGAATGATCAAGGATTTATACGAAAAGTTCCCCGCAAGGGTTGAAGAGGCAAGAAAACAACTGGGCAGACCATTGACCTTGTCTGAAAAAATTTTATTTGTTCACCTTCACGGAGACTCTCCGCTGAATGATCACAAAAGAGGCAAAGATTATGTGTTTTTTGCTCCTGACAGGGTAGCCATGCAGGATGCAACTGCACAAATGGCTTTACTCCAGTTTATGACATGTGGTCGTAAACAGGCAGCGGTTCCATCTACGGTTCATTGCGATCACTTAATCCAGGCCAAAATATCCGCAGACGTAGATTTGAAAGGAGCCATGGATATAAATTCTGAGGTGTACGATTTTTTGGAATCGATTTCAAATAAATATGGCATTGGTTTCTGGAAACCCGGAGCTGGCATCATTCACCAGGTAGTTTTGGAAAATTATGCTTTTCCTGGTGGAATGATGATTGGTACCGACTCACATACCCCAAATGCGGGCGGTTTGGGCATGGTAGCCATTGGGGTTGGAGGTGCAGATGCCGTTGATGTCATGGCCGGTATGGCCTGGGAACTGAAGATGCCTAAACTGATTGGGGTCAGGCTCACCGGTAAGATGTCTGGTTGGACATCTCCAAAAGACGTAATCCTAAAGGTAGCGGGTATTCTTACGGTAAAGGGAGGAACAGGTGCCATCGTAGAATATTTTGGTGAAGGTGCGCAATCGATGTCTTGTACCGGTAAAGGCACCATTTGTAATATGGGTGCTGAAATTGGAGCGACCACTTCTACCTTTGGATATGATGAAAGCATGGCAAGGTATCTGAAAGCAACAGGCAGGGCAGATATTGCCGATTTGGCTGACGGTATTGCCGAACACCTTACGGGTGATGCAGCCTGTTATGCAGAGCCGGAAAAATATTTCGACCAGGTCATCGAAATCAATTTAACCGAACTGGAACCCCATATAAACGGGCCGTTTACGCCAGATCTGGCTACCCCTATTTCTAAAATGAAAGAAGTGCTTGCCGACAAAGGCAAAGACTGGCCGGTAGAAGTACAGGTTGGTTTGATTGGTTCATGCACAAACTCCTCTTACGAAGATATATCCCGCGCAGCATCATTGGCAGTGCAGGCGGCTGCAAAAAACCTAAAGACAAAATCCGAGTTTACCATTACCCCTGGAAGCGAGCTGGTAAGATACACCATCGAAAGAGATGGTTTCATCGACGTCTTCCACCAGATTGGTGCTAAGGTTTTTGCCAATGCATGTGGTCCTTGTATTGGACAATGGGACAGGCTGGGAGCAGAGAAAAAAGAAAAAAACACCATCATCCACTCCTTTAATAGAAATTTTTCAAAGCGGGCGGATGGCAATCCCAATACCCATGCCTTTGTAGCCTCACCGGAAGTGGTTACTGCCATTGCCCTGGCTGGCAGACTAGATTTCAATCCACTCACAGACATACTAACCAATGAGGCAGGTGAACAGGTGAAATTGGATGCACCTTCTGGTCAGGAACTGCCACCCAGAGGTTTTGAAGTCAAAGATGCAGGTTACCAGGCACCCATGGAGGATGGTTCCGGGGTCAATGTAAAAGTAGATCCCAATTCCGACAGAATCCAGTTACTCGAACCCTTTGTACCAATAAACAATGCGCAGGTACAAAATATGCGTCTCCTGATCAAGGCAAAGGGAAAGTGCACAACAGATCATATCTCTATGGCCGGACCATGGCTCACCTACCGGGGGCACCTTGAGAACATAAGCAACAACCTGCTGATAGGCGCCATTAATGCCTTCAACGATGAGGCCAATAAAGTTTGGAATGCCGTGACCGGCGAATACCATGCCGTGCCGGATTCTGCAAGGGCGTATCAGAAAAATGGCATCGGTACCATCGTATTTGGTGAAGAAAACTATGGTGAAGGCTCATCCAGGGAACATGCGGCCATGGAACCCAGATTTTTGGGTGTCAAAGCGGTAGTTGTCAAATCCTTTGCCAGAATCCATGAAACCAACCTCAAAAAGCAGGGTATGCTGGCACTTACTTTTGCCAATCCTGCCGATTACGATCTTATCCGTCAGGATGATACCGTTTCTGTAAGGGCTTTTGATGCCATGGCACCGGGAACTCCTTTGGAACTTGAATTGCACCACGCAGATGGTTCCAGTGATGTGATTACGGTCAATCATACTTACAATGATGCACAGATTGGCTGGGTGAAAGCGGGCAGCGCCCTTAATGAAATAAGAGAGAAACTGTCAAATGGCTAACTTGGGATTTCTTTGAAAGTTTTAAAAAAAAATGCCATCCAATTTTTTGGGTGGCAGCTTATAATTTTGGTGCGATCCTTATAACTTTGCGCATGACGTAATCATCCATGACATAACCATTGCCAATTTCAATTACTTCTTCCGCAATGATTTCAAATCCCTGATTTTGATAAAAATGAATGGCGCGGTTATATTTGTTCACATTGAGCACAAGCGCTTCAGCTTTGTATTTCACCCGATTGTGGAGGTCATTCAGTAACGTTTGCCCCATTCCTTTCCCATGCCATTTTGGCAACACGTATAACTTGTGAATTCGAGTATCACAGCTACCCTGGAAGTCGGTTTCATAAGATAAGAAGCCAACATCTTCGTTGTTTATGGAAGCGATGATAAACCGGTGTCCTTTGTCAATTATTTGAGTTACAAGTGCCACTTCACTGTACATCATTTCAAGCATATAACTGATTTGCTCTTCACTAAGGATGCTCCTAAATGCTTTCGGCCATGTAGAATAAGCAATCTGTTGTATACAGGGAATATCTTTCACTTCAGCTAATCGGAATTCCGAACCTTGCATGCGATAAATTTTATAATTACAAATGTAAAAAATGCTTACCTACTAATACCATATGAATGCAAAGTCATTTACTTACAGGCAGTATATAAGGTTTTGTCCTTTTTCATTTATTTTGCATGAATCATTTTAGTTATTTTGTTACTTTAGTCACAGACATGGATAGACAAATATTTGAAGGAATAGTTGTTATGGAAAAATATCCGGGCAAAGGAGGTTGGACCTATGCTGCCCTTGGTGGTTTATCTTCCAATGTCAATCGGAAATTTGGAATGATTCGGGTTAAAGGCAGCATTGATGATTATCAAATTTCCCAGTATAACCTTATGCCTATGGGCAATGGTTGTATGTTTTTACCTGTCAAGTCTGCGATACGCAAAAAGTTGGGAAAGGAGGCCGGAGATTCCGTATTTGTAAAGCTTTTTGAAGACAGCTCATCCGTGGTCATATCTGATGAAATTATGGCCTGTCTCGATGACGAACCGGGTGTAAGAGACAAATTCCTGAGGCTTCCGGAAAGCACAAAAAAAATACACATCGATCACATTATGGAAGTAAAACATCCAGACAAGCGTTCAGAAAGAATCTTGAAAATGATGGAAATTCTTTCGAAATAATAAGCTAAATATTAGGGTTCAGTTATAATTTCTGAAAGGCATATCCCCCTTTCACAGCTCCCCAAACCTGGACATCCTTTTCATTCCAGCCCCGGTCCCAACTTATGAGTTTATCCTTAAAGATGGTAACTTCTGAAGTCGCATAAACCGCCCCTTTTAAGCTGCTTATGCATTCTTTTCCCGGGGTTGATCCGTAATATACTTTTTTTCGTTTTTTAAGATAAATGGCACAACCCTGGCGGTCCACCAGCATTTCCCGGGTGAGTGGTTTTAGCAGGTCAGTCATTTTAGAAGCACCCAGGTATTTTTCCGGGTTCAACATTTCATAAACTTTGCTCACAATTGTAGTGTCATCCTGGATGTACAGGTGATAAATCCGCTGCCGGTATGGTCGATCCTCCATTTGGGCCATGGCCTGTTCTACATACAACCAGTATCCATCGGTGCGTTCTTTCCACAATGGTGTCATCGACAATTTGATGTGGTAATACTGGCTATCCCTGAGCGCCTGCGCTTCGCTGGAGAAAGTTCCTGACATAATTTTGAATAACTTTTTTAGATCATGTTTATCCACCTTTTCTGATTGTGCAGATGCCATTAGGGTGAGTAAACACAACATAAAACAGAAAAATCTCCTTTGTAAATTCATATTTAATTTCTATTTGACCAGTTCAGTGGCTGAATCTGGGTTAATTAAAAGCAAAATTACCTGATTTTAAGCCAACATCCAAACAATACTCATTCCCGCACATGGTAATGTTGTTCCTTATGGCTTTGGCTTTATGCCCACTTTTTGCAGTTTTGGCATTTAAGTTTTAAGTGTAACTTTGTTTCCTCATGTTTCAGTTCAGGCCTGTTTTTTTACTTTGTATCCTATCCTTGCCTCTGCTTTCCGCATTGGCTTGGTATGTCAGCGTATCCAACGCACACAAATCCAGGATAAGGTCAGAAATTTTGACTGGCGAACCCTCGGGGAAATTGCAACAACTGAGCTTTTCCATTATGGAAGCTAAAGGCCTGCAATGGAAGCATAAATTTGAATTTAAATACAAGGGTGAGATGTACGATATTTGGCGAACTGATTTTTTCGCCGATTCGGTAACCTTTCATTGTGTCAAAGATGAAAAGGAAATGTATTTCTTGCGTGAAATTAAAAAATCAATATATACAATTTTGGGTCAACCGGCCAGTCGCAGCAACCATGAAAAAGCAATCAGTCATTTTGTCAAATCACTCTATCTCCCACCCCCTTTAATTTTATGTACATTACGTATTTTGCCTAAAATAACTATCACTCCTGTAACTTACTTCAAGAGACTCTTTTCTATATTTTCTGAAGTTGAAGATAAGCCACCTTCATTTACCCGTATCTGATTTACCGGTGTACTTTAATTTGTTTACCCTGAGGTAACAATTTTATTAATCTTCACAAAATATAATCATGCGATTAAAACAATACCTGTGGGTATTGCTTTGCATTGAAATGTGGCATTTGGACGCTCAGGTCCTCACCATTAAAGACCACGTTACGGGCAAGGGCATACCCTATGTAGCAGTCATTTGTATGGCAGAGAACTATCTGGAAGAAAGTAATGAAAATGGCCAGGTACAACTGGATAAATTTTTATCATGTGACAGCTTTTTATTGCGATATCTTGGCTATGAGGACCTCCGCCTTTCAATGGCAGACATTCAATCAAAACAATATAAACTGGAAATGGAGCCAGCAGCGTTTGCGATTGACCACATAGTGATTTCTTCTTCGCGTTGGAGTCAAAGATCCCGTGAGGTTCCGGCTAAAGTTTCTGCCATCAGTAAAAGCAGCCTGAGCCTCATTAACCCGCAGAGTGCAGCTGACATGTTGGCAATATCCGGTGAGGTTTTCATACAGAAAAGCCAGCAGGGTGGCGGAAGCCCAATGATCAGAGGATTCTCCACCAACCGCCTTTTGTATGCGGTGGATGGTGTGCGTATGAACACAGCCATTTTTCGGAGTGGTAACCTACAGAATGTGATTTCTCTTGATCCTTTTGCCATCGAAAATACAGAAGTGATCTTTGGACCGGGTTCTGTGCTTTACGGCAGCGATGCCATCGGTGGGGTTATGACCTTTCAGACCCTGACCCCTTCCTTTTCGGGAAGCCAGAAAATGAAGGTTGTGGGCAATGGGACTTTGAGATACAGTAGTGCCAATTCCGAAAAAACGGGTCATGTTGACCTCAATCTCGGTTGGCAAAAGTTTGCCATGGTCAGCAGCTTTTCAACAAATAATTATGGAGACTTGCGCATGGGCAGCCATGGTCCGGAGGAGTACCTGAGGAATGTGTATTCTGTTTTTGAGCAGGGCAAAGACACCATCCTTCAGAATGCTGACCCGGAGATTCAGCGGCCTACCGCTTTTAAGCAATACAATCTCATGCAGAAAATAAGATTTGCACCAAATGACAACCTTGACTTCACGTATGCCTTTCACTATTCAGCCACTTCGGAGTACTCCAGATATGACAGGTTGATAAGGTATAGAAATGCCCTTCCAAGGTATGGTGAATGGAATTATGGGCCACAAAAATGGATGATGAACAACCTTTCCATGTCACTAAAACAGGATCAAGGCTTATTCGACCAGTTGATGGTAAGGCTGGCTCTTCAGTCTTTTGAAGAAAGCCGGATAAGCAGAGACATCTTCAAGACGAACAGGCTTATTCAAACGGAAAAAGTAAAGGCATTAAGTGTCAACCTTGATTTTTCGAAAGAAACAGGAAAAAAGAATGACCTTTTTTATGGCCTTGAATTTGTCTCGGACGATGTGGATTCACAGGGTGAAGAAGAAGATATTGTAACGTATGTCAGATCTCCTGCTGCGAGTCGATATCCTGCTGCAACCTGGTCTTCCTATGCAGTGTATGTCAACGACCAATATCGCATTGGCGAAAAGTTTATGTTACAGGGAGGGCTTCGATACAACCTGTATGCACTGAAAGCTAAATTTGACAACACTTTCTTTCCATTTCCTTACCGGGAAGCCAACAACAGTGACGGAGCACTAACCGGCAGCCTGGGTTTGGTTTGGAGACCTTTACCTTCCCTGGTCATTTCATCCAATATTTCCAGTGGCTTCAGGGCGCCGAATGTCGATGACCTGGGCAAGGTCTTTGACTCAACGCCAGGCAGCGTAACAGTGCCCAATCCCGATTTAAGGGCTGAAAATGCAAGGAATGTGGAAGTCGATGTGGCAAAATCATTTGGTGGGTTTCTTAAAGCAGATGTGGCGGCTTATTACACGGTATTAAATGATGCCATGGTGAGACGCAGCTTTAATTTTAACGGGGAAGATTCTATATTTTATGCAGGTGAGTTGAGCAGGGTAGAAGCAGTTCAAAATGCAGCCAAAGCCACCGTATATGGCATCCAGGCCGGTCTTGAAATAAAACTGGCCAGAGGCTTATCTGCCATGGGAAAATACAATTACCAGATTGGTGAGGAGGAATTGGATGATGGCAGCACAAGTCCTTCCAGGCATGCGCCTCCGTCTTTTGGCTATGCAAATTTAAGTTATAGAAGATCTGGTTTAAATGTAGTGGCCTATATCGAATTTTCCGGAAAAAAAGAGTTTGAGGAGCTACCTCAGGAAGAACAGGACAAGGCTTATTTATATGCCATAGACAAAGATGGAAAACCCTTTGCTCCATCATGGCATACCTACAATCTGAAAGGCAGTTATTTACTGGGCGCACATTTAATTTGCAGTGCGGGCATTGAAAATATAACTGATTTGCGTTATAAGACCTATAGCTCAGGCCTTGTCGCTCCGGGAAGAAACCTGGTTATTAGCCTAAGGGCTACGTTCTGATCATTAGAATTTAGGGTATGGGGAATTTCCCTGTACCTTTTTTTTGGCTTTGATTTTCATAGAAAAGTTAAAGTATTTTGCCTTATATACCAGGTTAACATTCCCACGAATATTCTGAATGTTGCCATCAAGCTTTTTTTCACCTAAATGATACAACAGCTGCGCATTGTGCTGAGCTGAATCCATCACTGACTGCCACGTGTTTTATGCAGTCCGGATCGGCTACTTCTTTTATTTCTATGACGGGAACATACAGACCTGTTTTCGCTATAAAATTATCAGCAGCTTTACATCCGTTTAGGGTATCCACTGCATTGAGAAGTACAACCCAGTTTCAACAAAGAAAATGCTGTTAGTGCTTCGCCTGCTACCCTCTCTCCCTTCATAGGTGCAATTCATTTTTGATATATGGCTGAGGGCAAACGCTTTTATTTTCCCGGAGTCTTCCCAACCAACCCGGTATTTTGTCCTATATTATTACCCCAAGCATCTGTCCATTGAATATTCAAGAGGGAGTTCGTCCCACTTGATTCCCTCCCTGTGTCAATCCTTTTGCTTCAATCCAGGGTCATATCCGGTCTGGTATTTATAGATGGAGCCTCCAGGCCAAGATAAACTATGCAAATGGGTAATATTGGAGATAATTGATATTCGAGCAGACAATGAATTTGGACATTGTCCTTAAACAATACGGTATAACTTAGCCCATTTGCCTTTACCGTGATTTGGTGGTTCTGACCATAGCGTAGGATGGATTATTAAATGCTATCTATGTATAAAATAAACCCATCGGCGGATCCAATGGTAACGCACCATAAACTTAAAATTCAAATAAAAGTTATAAAAATTACATAGCGGAAAATGGATAAAAAGCAAAGCTTTAATCAAACTAAATTATAAGCGGTTAGAATCAAACTAATGTCTACTACCTACCTGCATATTGCCAAATTTATAAGATTAATATAAAATGAAAAATAATAGTAGATAAATTTATCCTGTATATTTGTTTTCTTATCTTTGTGATTGATATTTCTTTTGATAAAGTAGGCATAAAAAATAATATTGGAAACTTTGGGGCCAGCTCCTGTTGTTTGATCTGCAGTATTTGTTTGTGCGTTAAGCCATAATTATAACTGGTTGGGGAAAATATTCATTTTACGAGTAAGCAAAATTATACTTTCATGTCCTGTTTCATTAGATGCAATATTGAGGAGTAAAAAGGTGTGTTTGTTATGTGAAGGAATAATTGACTTTATTACCAAAATAAAGCCCCTTGTATATTAAATCAAAATTGTATTTGCGGCTTGAATTCAGCTTTCTTATGAAAAGGATTAAATTGTAAACCTCAAAAAATATTAAATATAATGTCATCCAAAATAGCAATGCATCAATTTCATATACCAGTTATGGGTCTTGCCTTTACAGTATATACTCCTTAAAAGTAGCTAAATTTGGAATAGATTCTGTCTTGTCTATCATTGAAAATGAAATGTTGGAACACATGAGAGAATTCATTTGCATGAAGGAATCTCTTCAATACATAAAAATTAATAAAACTACGTATGATTATAAGGCAAAACGAATTACAGCCTATTTAAATACTATTCAAGAAGTTGTTAATAAACAAATACAACAAATTAAAAATGAAAATTTCGATACTGATACTAATATTAATTTATACTTTCAACAACTTCCTGATAGTTCTTATTTGAAGAAAGAATACAAAGAATTATCATCTTTGACTGGCACCGAAAAGTATGAGAAGATTCAATTTTTAAAATCAAAAATTGTAGCTGGGTCGATAGATGTAAATATAATGACGAAAGTAGATAAACTGAACCATGATAAAAATGGGAATGTATTGGCTCATGAATTTTCAGATGCTTTAACATGTTTGAGAGGCTTTTCAAATAGTAATTTGAATTCTTCATTGGTTTTATCAGCAGGTATTAATCCAAGATTATATAGCTATATTGCAACGTTTAACGATTTTATTCCAAATGCTGAAGGTGATATTAAAAAGAAAATTATTATTAAAGTAAGTGATTATAGGTCTGCATTAATTCAAGGTAAATATTTAGCTAAAAAAGGTGTCTGGGTTTCTGAATTCAGAGTAGAATCTGGTTTAAATTGTGGAGGACATGCTTTTGCAACTGACGGATTTCTACTGGGACCCATTTTAGAGGAATTTAAAAGTAAACGTGAGGAATTATATAATAGTATTTATATATCCTATACTGAAGCGTTGCATAATATTAATTTAGCACCTGGGCCTATTAAACCCAATTTAAAAATATCAGCGCAAGGTGGAGTAGGGACTTCCGAGGAAAATAGTTTTTTATTAACCTATTATAATTTGGATAGTATTGGGTGGGGTAGCCCATTTTTATTGGTACCAGAAGCCACTAATCTGGATAAAAAAACACTAGAAGATTTAGCTCAGGCGTCCCCGCAAGATTTTTATTTAAGCCATTCCTCCCCCTTGGGTGTTCCATTCAATAATTTCCGGAAGAGTAGCTCCTTACAACTTCAAAAACAGAGAATTGAAGAGGGTAAAGCTGGTAGTCCTTGCGTTAAGAAATTCTTACAATTTGATACAGAATTTACCGAAATACCTATTTGTACAGCTTCTATAAAATATCAAAAATTAAAATTAGCCCAGATTAAGGAAACGGCTATTAATGAGCTTGAATATCAAACTAAAGCCCAGGAAATATTGGAAAAAGAATGTTTATGTGAGGGCTTGTCAGCCCCGGCTTTATTGAAAAACAATTTAGAAACAAAGTATAATGCTGTTAGCATTTGTCCCGGACCAAATTTGGCATATTTTTCCGGTATATTTTCGTTAAGTCAAATGATTGATCATATTTATGGGCGAACAAGTATTTTAAATAAAGTTTTTAGACCTAATTTATTTATCAATGAATTAAATCTTTATGTAAAATATGTAATAAATGAAAAAATTAATTTATTGCCATCGCAAGAGAGTTATTTTAATAAATTTAAAGCAAATTTACTTTTAGGTATTGAGTACTATCATAATTTAATTAATTGTTTTGAGAAATCTAATTTTGAATTATTTAATAACATGCGTGATGAATTGAATGATATAAAGGCAGTTATAAATAACATCGGTTGTAGAAGACAATATGAATAACTTTTTCATTCATATTGGGGAGTCCTCAAATTTGTATCAAAAATAAATTAGTGCCCGACAAATATTAGACATCTGATAAATAAAAAATTAATTCATGATTATTAAAAATCCTGAAATAAAACGGGATCAAATTAAATAAGTGATATTGGAAAATCAAAAAATAAGAGTTAGTAGAAAATTTTCTTTTGATATGGCACACGCGCTCCATAAGTATCAGGGACCATGTAAAAATATTCACGGGCACACGTATCATTTTAGTGTTACCTTAATTGGTTTGCCAAAACAAGAAGAAGGATGCTCAAAAGATGGTATGGTTACAGATTTTGGCAATATCAAAAGGATTGTCCAGGAAGCAGTAATTGATAAATTTGACCATGCGTTATTGTTGAATCACAAGTCACCATTATCAAATAGTAAGGATATCCGTGATGAATGTGAGAAATTAGTGGTATTGCCATTTCAACCCACCTGTGAAAATTTATTAATTTATTTTGTGTCCTTAGTCAGGAAAAAATTTACAAGCGGACAGGAACTCATTTCTGAAAGGTTGGATGAAACAACCAATTCCTATGCAGAATGGTTTTTGTTGGATAATCAGGACTAAATCGAATGTAAACGAATTAAAAAGGTAGGAGATGGCTGTTAGTAATATTGTTATGACCAAGTCTAAATTTTTGTAAATCGACGTGATTCTTGATATTTCGTGGGCTGATATTTATTATGATTTGACATGAAATTAAATCCTCAAGCGACAGATTATCGAATTTTATTAATTTTGGCTGACAAAGATAAAATATGAACCGCAACATATTGTTTGCCTTGATGGCTCTATGGTCTATTATGGCTTTGTTCAAAGAAAGGAGATCCGGCATCTGAAATAGATAGACCCCATGATCCCTGGGTATTCAGATCTGTGCTGGATTGGAAACCAAGAGTGATAACCCTGGCCTTGCACAAAGACATGTGGGCGGCTTACAGTACTGAAAATGCAGCCCTGTACAAAGTGTGGAAGGGAGTGGTTTATTTCGATGGGCCTGTTTATAAGCAGGCTCACGGTCCCCAGCCCATTACCATTGGCGATGGATTTCAGGTAAGCCGATTTGAGAAACCCTGGTTTTGGCAGAATGAAAAAGGCGATTCCATACCTGCTATAGTGCAATACAAAGGTCATAAATTTTCTGGGGGACATGTGCAACTGATGTATGAAATAGCCGACAGTAATCATCAAAATCAATGTTACATTACTGAGCAGTTGGAGGTTGTTCCCTCATCTCAAGGCAGTATGGACTTTGAGCGACTCTTTACAATGAAAAGAATAAAGGGAGAACTCAAAGTGGGTCTCCGCATGAACATTTCCTCCATCGTTGTGAAGGAAAACATTGTGACCAGTGGCGAATTTGTTGTCAGTCAGGAAATAACCAGAACAATTGATAAAGACAGGCAAACGCTGCATGTAGAGGGCTCTCTTTTTCTAAAGGAAGGTGAGACAAAATTTGCCGTTCGATTTATGTCCGAACCTACAATACCCAATGCCAACCAGGCGGGCGAAGATAATGAGGCAGAAGAGGATAAGGACCTGCCTTATGGAGCGAGACTCATTGCCAAAAGTGATTGCAAAACATGTCATAACCAAAATATTAAAACGGTTGGGCCTTCTTATGTGGAGGTATCAAAAAAATACAAGACGGATGAGACTACCATCACCTCGTTGATTCAGAAAATTAAAAATGGAGGAAGCGGCATTTGGGGTAATGTGGCTATGACAGCCCATGCTGATCTTGCTGAGGCGGACATCCGGCAGATGGTAGAATTTATTCTCTCTTTGGATGAAGAGAATGAAAATGTATCCACTGTCGATGCATTAACACCAAGCTATAACTTTGATAGGTCAATGGATACTACCGTGTTGTTGCCAGGTACCATTACAAAAGTTTATGCCATGAAAGCCGGTCTTAAGTCCTTGCCGGTATTTGATGCCAAAAAACGGCCGATGTTTGCAGGTATAAAAAACAATTTCGACAATGTCGATGGGGCAGAATTTAAGGATTTGACAGATAATTTTTCACTGCTTGCGGAAGGAATGATCCGTGTTAATATACCGGGCGAATATACTTTTGAAATTTGGAGTGACGATGGCAGTAAGTTATGCCTGCACGACCAGTTGCTCATCAATAATGATGGTACGCATGGTACTGAAGGGAAGTTTGGCAAGGTCAATCTGGATAAAGGTTACCATCCTTTTCGCATGGAATATTTTCAGGGTGGTGGCGGAAAATATCTGAGCCTCAACTGGATCAAACCGGGGGACAAAGCCGCAGAGGTGATTCCGGTTTCTGCGATCTTTCATGCCTCCAATACAGGTGAAGATTTTACCGGACTTACCCTCCCAATGGCGAGTGTTAGCCAAATCCCGGGAAATAAATCTCCACTTAAAGATGTCCATCCGGCATTCACATTAAGTCAGGCAAGACCAGATAATTTTGAACCAAAAGTCGGCGGTATGGACTTCAAAAAGGATGGCAGACTGGTCATCAGTACCTGGGACGAAGGTGGATCAGTTTGGATGCTGGAAAACGTGCAAGCTGGTGATCCTTCTAAAATTAAAGTAAAAAAAATTGCCGGTGGCCTGGCAGAGCCACTCGGCGTCCGCATCGTGGACGACACCATCTTTGTCATGCAAAAGCAGGAAATGACCAAACTGGTTGACACCAATGGAGATGACATCATCGATGAGTATCTTACCCTCTGCGATGACTGGGGCGTCTCTTCCAACTTTCATGAGTTTGGCTTTGGCCTTGAATATAAAGATGGATTTTTTATGCTACATTGGCAACCGCCATTCAGCCCGGTGGGGCTAGTACCAATCCACAGATTCCGGACAGAGGCAAGGTCATAAAGGTTGACAGGAAAACCGGAAAACTGGAATTCCTGGCCCATGGACTTAGGACACCCAATGGCATCGGCATCGGTTACAAGGGTGAGATTTTTGTGGCCGACAATCAGGGTGATTGGCTTCCTTCCAGCAAGATCCTGCACATTCAAAAAGGAGCATGGTTTGGATCCCGGTCGGTGGATTTTGAAGGTACTTCAAAATTAAAGGAAACGCCACCGGTGGTATGGTTGCCTCAGGATGAAATAGGGAATTCCCCGAGCACGCCTTCGTACATCGAGGTGGGTCCATACAAAGGACAGATGATTCATGGCGAAGTGACCCATGGCGGCATCAAACGTGTCTTCGTAGAAGAAGTAAATGGCCAACTTCAGGGCTGTGTTTTCCGTTTCATCCAGGGACTGGAAGCAGGAGTCAATAGAATAAAATGGGGACCCGATGGCGCACTGTATGTCGGGGGTATTGGCAATCCGGGCAACTGGTCCCACGCCGGTAAAAAATGGTTTGGTTTGCAGCGACTGGCTTACAATGGTACTTCTGTATTTGAAATGCTGGCCGTAAGGGCAAAGTCCAATGGCGTGGAAATCGAATTTACAGAACCACTCGCCGAAGGAGAAGGCCTCAATCCCGGTAGCTACGAAGTTGCCCAATGGTATTACAAACCTACCATCGAATACGGGGGCCCCAAGTTGGGTGAGTCCAAACTTAAGGTGAACAGTGTGACCATCTCACCAGACAGGCGAAGGGCCTTTTTGGAATTTGCCGGATTGAAAGCCGGATATGTGGTGTATGTCAACATCGCCGATGGGCTCATATCCGAAAAGGGAAACACCCTCTGGTCCACCGAAACCTGGTACACCCTCAATCAAATTCCCGCAGACAAAGGTACTGTGATAAAGTCATTAGAAAAATTTGCGGTGAATACCCTTTCATATCAGGAAAAAAAGGACGGATGGCAGTTGCTGTTTGACGGTAAAAAGATAGATTATTTTAGAAATTATGGTAAAAGCACCATGGGTAAAGATTGGGTAATTGATGACAATGCCATTCACCTCAAAGCAGTAAAAGTAGCCGGCAAATGGCAGGCCCAGGATGGGGGTGATCTCATCACTAAAGACAGTTATCAGGATTATGAATTTAAATTAGAATGGAAAATTTCCAATTGCGGCAATTCCGGTATTATGTTCAATGTTGTGGAAGACAAAAAGTATGAGCACGCCTGGAAAACAGGACCTGAAATGCAGATTCTCGACAACACCTGTCACCCTGATGCCCGCTTTGTCACCCACAGAGCAGGCGATTTATACGACATGATCGAGTCTTTCTACCCCTGCGCCAAACCCGCCGGCCAATGGAACAAGGCCATGATACGAAGTAAAAATGGTAAGGTAGATTTCTACCTCAACGGTTACAAAACCGTAAGCTTTACCATGCATACACCGGAGTGGAAAAAAATGATCGCTAAAAGTAAGTTTAAAGACATGCCCGGCTTCGGCCTGGCAAAAGCCGGGCATATTGCACTTCAAGATCATGCAGATAAAGTATGGTTTAGGAATATTAAGATCAGGAAATTCTGATGAATTATGATTTAGGAATTATTAAACTCCTAAATCATAATTCCTAACTCCTAAATCAAATTCCTAACTCCTAAATCAAATTCCTAACTCCTAAATCAAATTCCTAACTCCTAAATCATAATTCCTAAATTTTAATAGCATCCCTATCCCAAACTGCACACTTCTGTTTTTAATGCCAATGTCCAGGATGGGATCATTGATCTGATCTGTGAAACCATGACGGTAACTGATGTCTGCAAACAGCTCACCCTTGCCCAAAGTTGTGCCTATGCCTGTGCCAATGACGGCTCCCAGTTCCATCCTGTTGTACATGTCATCGCTCAGGTCAATGTCAAATCTTTTTACGTTGACGTCGATGATGAAATTTGTCTTGGTTTGTACATGGGCCGAAGTGGCATAGGCCAGTGAGGGTCCTGCATAGACATAACCGTGAAAGCCTCCTGATTTGGCATAATCGTATTGAAGGGCTGCAGCCAGATCGACATAATTCATGCGCGTATTGGCTTGAAGACCTATGGGTAGATCAATGCCTATGATGTCGGTGGTGGTAGTTTCTTTCATGATGAAACCTTTTTCTGTATAGCCCAGTGATGGCCTGAAGCTAAAGTGACGGTCGATATTCAGCGAAGCCTGTATGCTGGCGGCAAATCCGGTATATGGGTTAAGCTCCGGGAGAAAAGAAGGTGAAATGCCACTTATGGCGGCGTTATTGGTATTGGCGCCCATGGTAAAACCGATGTGGGTTTGAGCATTTACTAGTTGGAGGGTGAAGGCAGTCAACAATACAAAGAGAATCCTTTTCATCTGAATAAATTTTAATAGGTTAATTAAACTGGGTTACCAGCCGTGGGTTACCGCATTTTTAAACCAGACGTCAATGGACGGTCGCATACTGTTAATTTTGTGTGAAACTGTAGTAAAGACATTTTGGGCAGTATGGTGATGGAATATGCTGGCAGGGTTATGGAAGGCGGGGCAATGATTGTTTGTACTTCAATCGTCTATAACATAGATTTCACCAATCGGGCCTGTTTTTTATTAACGGTGGGAACACACATGAATTCGGGGCGCCTCAAAATTCACCACTGAATATTTCTGACGACAAAAAAGAATTGACTTGACTCAACCTACTGATTATCAATCCTAAATATCTGTCAATGCCATAGAAAAACGAAATAAAAAGTTTTGGTTAAATAATTAACCCATAGAATAAATAGCATCTGCATTCAAAATCGGGTAAAATTTTGGTTCCCTCTTGTTTGGGTATCGGTTTAAATGGCCGGAAGCACTTATAATTATGCCCAGTCAGCAGGAAGTCGCGAAACTATTTTTATAAAAATTGACTTAATATACATAATTTTGCACCCTCAATAAAACAAGGCATGAAGTCCAAACTATCGAATTTTAATTTTGATTTACCAGAAAAACTCATCGCTCAATACCCTTCCAAAGAAAGAGATCAGTCTCGTTTGATGGTTTTAAACCGCAAGACGGGTAAAATAGAACATAAACTGTTCAAAGACATTCTTGAATATTTTGATGATGGCGATGCCATGATCTTCAATAATACCAAGGTTTTTCCTGCCAGACTTTATGGCAACAAGGAAAAGACCGGAGCCAAGATCGAAGTCTTTTTGCTTCGTGAACTCAACAACAGCGCCCGATTATGGGATGTGCTGGTCGATCCGGCCAGAAAGATCCGGGTGGGCAACAAGCTTTATTTTGAAGATGAAAAAGGAAATGACATTCTGGTAGCGGAAGTAGTGGACAATACCACTTCCAGAGGGAGGACCATCCGGTTCTTTTTTGAAGGTACAGATGATGCATTCCGCGATGCCCTCAAATTGCTGGGAAATACGCCCCTGCCAAAATACATTACCAGGAAACCGGAACCAATCGACGAAGAGCGATACCAGACCGTGTACGCAAAAGAATTGGGTGCCGTAGCAGCACCAACAGCCGGACTGCACTTCAGCAAGGAACTTATGAAACGCCTTGAAATAAAGGGAGTAAATTTTGCAGAACTTACCCTGCATGTGGGTTTGGGAACCTTCCGTTCCATCGACGTAGAAGACCTTTCCAAGCATAAAATGGATGCAGAATATTACAACATCACAGAAAAGGCCGCTGAAGTAGTCAACGCTGCTAAATCAGCCGATAAAAAGATTTGCGCCGTAGGTACCACCTCCATGAGGACCATCGAATCGTCTGTTTCTGCCTCAGGCGTCCTCAAGCCCTCTGAGGGATGGACCAACCTTTTCATCTATCCACCCTATGATTTCAACATAGCCAACGCCATGGTCACCAATTTCCACTTACCCAAAACCAGCCTAATCATCATGGTCTGCGCTTTTGGCGGATTTGACCTGGTCATGGAAGCCTACGAAGAAGCCATCAAAGAAAAATACCGTTTCTACAGCTATGGCGACGCGATGCTAATTATTTAAATTAGGATTTAGGATTTAGGAATTAACAGGCTTGAAGATTGTTTGAAAGTATAATTGGAAATAAAACTTTCTAAATCTTATCTTCAATTGGTCTCTTTTAGAATCAATTATGACTCATACATTGTAGTTTTTCCTTGAGGTGGAAATAGATGATACACAAATCGCAATAATTTCATTGGATTCTATTTTTAGACTTTCTATATCTTCTGCCAAAGATGGGTAAAGCTCTTCAACCAGTTCTAACCAAAAAAGCGATTCGTCTGCTTCTTCAACCACAATTTTTAATTTGTTTACAAAGTCGGCAATGCTCTTTCCCCGGCATGCAGCCCTGTAATTAGCGCCAACACTCGTTGATGACCTCAATAATTGTTTTAAAATTTCTGAAGGTATTACACCACCAGTTTGTTGCCTGAGGCAAAATCTTACAATTTCAATTGAATAGATCTTTGTGCGTTCCTTTAAGAATTGATTTTTCATAGCAAGTAAATTTCGGTTTTCAAATATAAAGGCAATTTGTTTATAAATCAAGACCGATACAAAACTTAATTGAGTTTCTAAGATGCCTAACCTCTTATTCCCAATTCAAAATTCCTACCTAATTCCTAATTCCTAACTCCTAATTCCTAATTCCTAACTCCTAATTCATAATTCATAAGCGCCATATAAAACCCATCAAACTTATCCGTCACCGGATCGGTATGGTGTTCCATCACGAGCTTAAAATTTGGATTGTTTGCCAGAAATTTTTCTACTTGTTTTTCATTTTCAGAAGGTAGAATGCTACACGTGGCATAGACTAGTTTTCCACCCGGCTTTACCATGGTAGAATAACTTTGCAGGATGTCTTCCTGTTTCTTTTTGATCTCTTCAATGAACTCAGGTTTGAGTTTCCACTTGGCATCGGGATTGCGCCGAAGTACACCCAGTCCACTGCAGGGCACATCGAGCAACACAGCGTCGGCAGAATGTTTCAGCCGCTTGATCACCTTGCCCGTAATGAGTCTTGCATCTACGTTGTGGATGCCATTGCGTTTGGCTCTCTTTTTGAGTTCTTCCAGTTTCCAATCTTCAACGTCCATCGCAATGATGGTGCCTTTGTTTTCCATCAGACATGCGAGTTGCAAGGTCTTTCCACCGGCACCCGCACAGGCATCGATGACGCGCATGCCCGGTTTGGGATCTACAAATGCAGGAATCAGCTGACTACCCGCATCCTGAATTTCAAAAAGTCCATCTTTAAAAGTTTGTAATGCCCACAGGTTGCTTCTTTCCCTGACATATGCTGCATCATATACCCCGGGCACCGGAATGATCTCAACCTTGTCTTTGGCCAGGATGTCTTTGAGACTGTCAAAGTTGGTTTTAAGCGTGTTGATGCGAATCGAAAGCGGAGCTGTTTTATTCAGCGCATGGGCCAATTTGTCCCATTTTTCGCCCAATTCTTCGGCAGCCATTTCATCCAGCCAATCAGGAAGTGACTCTTTTATCTTCCGGGTGGACATGGCCTCATCGTATCGCGCCTTAATTTTATTCCTGCTTAAGCCCTTAAACTCATTGATCTCTGGCAATTCCTCCCCTTTGAGCCGGAGTTTGATGCCCAGTAATTTCCAAATGGTCGTTGGCGAATAATTTTGAATGTTGGTCTCATTGATGTAGTGCAGCAACCTCCACCACCTTACCAGATCATAACAATTTTCTGCGATGAATGCCCTGTCTCTCGATCCCCATTTTCGATTGGACCTAAGTACTTGCTGAATGGCTTTATCCGCCATTTTATTTTCGTGAAAAATGGCATATACGGTTTCAACAACAGCTTCTAAAAGGGTCTTGTGTAGTTTCATGACCGGCAAAGTTAAGGATTTTAAGCCAGCCTTTTTCAAATTCATGTACCTGATTAGGTATTATGACGGCCCCAATCTAAAGCCACACCGGTCACCGCATACCGGTTATCGATTTTCAAATAGATTTGAAACTGCCGCACTGATTGCGTAATTTCCTAGCCCCTGGTCCCTAACCGCTCATAACTCAACCCTCATATACCATAAGCCCTTTCAGATAATGTCCTTCCGGATGGAAAAGATTTACAGGATGATCAGCACCCTGACTCAAATGGTGCATGACACGCACTTCGCGACCGGCTTCGATACCGGCAGCAACAATGGTATCATAAAACAACTGAGTCGATACTACCTGACTGCAGGAAAAGGTAAAAAGCAAACCTCCCGGTTTTACGGCTTTCATCGCCAGAATATTGAGTCTTTTATAGGCTTGTACGGCGTTATGGCGCTTGCTAAGGCTCTTGGCAAATGCGGGTGGATCAACGATGACTACATCGTATGTCGCCTCGTTTTTCGTAAGGTATTCCAGTACATTGTCCACCACCCCTTCGTGATTGGGCAGTTTGTTGATACTGGCATTTTCATTGGCAAGATTTATAGCTTTGGTGGATATGTCTATACTTACTACATGACTAGCGCCCATCACACCGGCATAGACTGAAAAGCCACCTGTGTAGGAAAAACAATTGAGTACGCTCTTCCCTTTACAATGCATGCCAACCAATTGGCGGTTGTCTCGTTGATCTAAGAAAAACCCGGTTTTTTGTCCTTCCTGCCAGTTGACCACAAAGCGGTGTTCATTTTCAAAAATGGTGGCTGCCATGTCTGATGTGCCAAAAATATAACCATCGCGTATGCCGTGTGCAAAGTTGGATGGCAGTGTTTCTTTTGACTTGGAATACACAGAGGTAATTACACCCTGCATGACGTCGGTTAGGGCTTGAGTAATGTTTTCCAACATCCGGTAGATCCCGAGGTTGTGACATTGAATCACTGCTGTGGTTCCATAGATGTCAATGATGAGCCCGGATACACCATCACCTTCTCCATGAAAAAGCCGGAAGGCATTTGTTTTTTCTGAGGGGAGGTGAAGAATTTCCTTTCTGTATCTTGCGGCATTTTCAAGTCTGGAATGCCAGAATTTATGGTCAATGACTGTTTGCTCAAAATCGAGCATGCGCACCATGATGCTGCCATCCTGGTAGATGCCGGTACCACAGCATTGGCCTTTATGATCTTTCACATAGACCAGGTCTCCATCAGCTATATCCGCGGGTTTAAATTTTACTGCCCCGGAAAATATCCAGGGGTGTCTGCGATGCAGACTTTGTTCTCTGCCCTTGAGCAGGGTGATTTCTTTATACCCTGACATGGTAAATATTTTATTTTACTTGGTGCGCGCTGTGGCCACTTTTTTAGCGACTACTTTTTTAGCCGCAGGCTTAGCCGCTGTTGCCTTCTTGGTTACAGCCTTTTTAGCAGGGGCTTTTTTTGCAACTACTTTTTTTGCTGCCACTTTTTTGGAGGCTGGTTTTTCTTTAAAGACACCCGGCAATTCCACTTCGATCCATGCTTTCACCTGGTCAAGGGTCACTTCGGCAAGGTCTGCTGCCTCAACTTTGTTGCCATCAACTTTGGGTATCTTTATCATTTTTTTAGCGTAGCGTATAAATGGTCCCCATCGTCCATTTTCAATGGAAATTTTTTCTTTATCCCACTTCATAATGTACCGGTTGGCTTCTTTCTCGACCTTGTCAGCAATAAGAGGTAAAGCTTCGGCTTCGGTGATGGTGTCGTGGTTAATGCGCTTTGGTACATTGATGAAAAGGTCGTTCCACTTGATGAATGGACCAAATCTTCCTTTGCCCTTGGTGATTGGCAGGTCCTGGTAGTAACCCAGCGGTGCGTTTTCATCCATTTTTTGTTCCACCAGTTCAATCGCCCTTTCACGGGTGATGCTGGCAGCTTCTTCACCCCTGGGGATGTTGGCATATATATCCCCGATCTTAATATATGGACCAAAGCGACCGTTATTGACAATCATTTCTTCTCCTTTGTATTCGCCCAGTGATTTTGGCAAATCAAAGAGTTCCATGGCATCATCAAAGGTGATTGTTTCCATAGACTGACCTGGCTTCAGGTTGGCAAACCTTGGCTTCTCATCTTCCGGCAACTCCTCTTTGGATCCGATCTGCACGACTGGACCATAACGGGTAATTTGAACCAGTACAGAATTCCCGGATGCAGGATCTACACCAAGAACTCGCTTTCCTTTTGCGCGATCTGCATTTTCAACCGTATTCTCAACACCTTCGTGAAATGGAAAATAAAATTCTGACAGGAATTTTCTCCATTCTACTTTGCCATTTGAAATGTCATCGAGTTTTTCTTCCACATCTGCAGTAAATTGATAATTCATGATCTTCTCAAAGTGTTCATTGAGAAAATCGGTGACGATCATACCGATATCGGTCGGATATAATCTGGCGGAGGTGGCTCCTGTATTTTCTGTGCCTGTCTTAAGGCTGATCTTTCCTGCTTCCAGTTCGATGATGCGGTAGTTTCTTGGAGTACCGGGTCTGCTTTCTTTTACCACATATCCCCTTTCCTTTTCCATGATCTTGCTGATGGTCGGTGCATAGGTTGAAGGCCTGCCAATACCCAGCTCTTCCAACTTTTTCACTAAGCTGGCTTCGGTGTACCGGGATGGGGGCGAAGTAAATTTTTCGGTAGCCGTCATCTTGTCGAGGTCAAGTGTTTGCCCATTTTTTAATGGGGGAAGCATGCCTTTTACTTCTTCATTTTCATCTTCGTCGGATGATTCCATATAGACTTTTAAGAAGCCCTCAAATTTCATCACCTCGCCTTCGGCCTGCAGGTAAGTATCTTTCAAAGTGGATATGCCTATGGTTACGATGGTCTTTTCAAGTTCAGCGTCTGCCATCTGCGAGGCCAGTGTGCGTTTCCAGATCAGTTCGTAAAGTCGCTGTTCATCGCGGTCACCACTTACATTTTTCTTTTCAAAATAAGTGGGCCTGATGGCTTCGTGGGCCTCCTGCGCGTTTGCGGTTTTAGACTTGTATTTTCGAAGTTTGATAAATTCTTTGCCGAAGCTCGATTCGATTTCTTTGACAATGCCGTTAATGGCTGTTTCACCCAGGTTGGTTGAATCTGTCCTCATATAGGTAATGTGTCCGGCCTCATACAATTTCTGCGCAATCTGCATGGTGCGGTTAACCCCAAAATACAACTTACGACTGGCCTCCTGCTGTAGCGTAGAAGTCGTAAAGGGTGCTGCCGGACTGCGTTTGGTGGGCTTTTTCTCAATGCTTTTTATCGTAAAGGCGGCACCATTGCATTTTTGAATGAAGTCCTCCGCTTCTTTGATCTCATCGAGTTTTTTTACCAATTCTGCCTTGAGACTCACTTTTTCTCCCCGGTCATTCATGACATCAAAAAGCGCATTTACCTTGAAATAGGGTGTGGAATCAAATGCAGTAATCTCTCTTTCTCTTTCTACCACCAACCTTACGGCAACGGATTGAACACGCCCTGCAGATAGTTTGCCTTTTACCTTACGCCACAATACTTCAGAAAGTTCAAAACCTACCAGCCTGTCGAGGATTCTCCTGGCCTGCTGTGCATTCACCAGGTCGATGTCAACCGTACGGGGTTCTGAGATGGCTTTTTGCAATGCCGGCTTGGTGATCTCACTAAATACAATCCGTTTTGTACTCTTGGGATCCAGGTTGAGTACTTCACACAAGTGCCAGGAAATAGCTTCTCCTTCACGGTCCTCATCCGTCGCAAGCCAAACCTCTGATGCCTTACTTTTGGATTCCCTGAGTTCTTTAACCACCCTTGTCTTCTCCGGAGAGATGATGTAGTTGGCTTCAAAATTTTTATCTACCAAAACACCTTTGTTGCCTTTGTCGAGATCCCTTACGTGTCCAAAACTTGACTTCACAAAAAATTCGTCTCCGAGATATTTTTCTATGGTTTTTGCCTTCGCAGGCGATTCCACAATCAATAATTTTTTTGCCATGGATGACTTTTTATTGTTTGTTTATTATATGTTATAAAATTATAAAATATATAAACATCACAAAAATAATATTTTATATAAATTAAATGTAGCTTTTGTTGAAAAAACTGCGCAAAGGTATTAAAAGACAACTGAATTGGTGCATTATTCACCACGCATTCTACCCTTATCGGATGTTAATGATTTTATTTTTCTATCGAAAAGGTCAGGGTTTTATTGGTTCAAGGCACAAGATATATAAAATAATCAGAACCCTCATTTTGAAGAATTTTGGACAAAAGAGTCAACCATGGGATATAAATAAGGCAGTTCACAAAAGACCAATTCTTTTCGACATTAACCACATGGTAAGCCGGCAATCAATCGTTCTATTGGGTTTTTACTTTCATTTTATCCTTCTTTTCTCTCATCGCCCGGTAATTTTTAATCCGTTCTTCTATTTGTTGTGGTCTTTGATTCAGATATCGATGATAGGAGATAAGCATAAAATCGATCATGTCTTCTGAATGAAATAGCCCCAGTCCTTTCAGGTAATGCGAAAAGCGTGAGCCTTCATCAAAATTCCAATTATAGGCCATCCACCTGCCAAGACCAAAGTGGAGTTTTCTGGCAATGTAGTTTTCATCTTCTGCCTTTATTTTATCCAGTGCATCCTTAGGGGACAGTCTATCGAGTTCGAGAAAAGCATCTTCAAGGTCTTTGGGAATGTAAACACCATTTAACCTCGATTTCAAAATATTGCTCTGATATGTGGAATCAGCCTGCTGGATAAGCTGTGCTTTCGTCTGTGCTTGCATATCAATTGCACTGACTAAACTAACCATTAAAAGTGCCATTACAACTTTCACCGCCATATCCTGTTTTTAGCTCAAACGGAATCTGACTATCGATTAGTTCACCAACCCCCCACATATTTTGTGGGTCAATAAACCATATTGATTGCCGGCAAGTCGGTTTCGCCCGATCTTTCTCAATTTTTATTACTTTTATATCGTATTGTCATCATTTTATGCAGCCGGCAATTATGTTAGATAGAATAAAACAAATATCTGTTTGGGAGTGGTCTTTGGTAGAAGCCATCTTTTTTACCCTCTGGTGGGTATTTAATCCATACATTGCCAAACTGCTGACCGTTGTGCTCAGTCCCATTTTTCTTGCCGTACTCCTCATCGCTTTTATGGCCGACAAGCTCGATAATTCTCATGTGGGATATAAATTTTACTGGGTCATGGCTTGCTTTTCAGTGATTCCCCTCATGCTCTATGGGTTGTTCTCTGTGATCAATGGCATGTAGTTTACGGACAGCCAGTTACTCTTTTTTGACGTTTCCGGGACTTTTTATTTGTTTTGGCTTGTTGTATCTTTGAAATAATTTCCGTGAATGAGGATAGGACGAATCACCACATTGCTGTTTTTTGCCTTTTGGTATGGTATGCTGCCAGGCCAACAGGTTTCGCGTTGTGGTTCAGATCATCATATGCAAAAGTACAAGTCCTTTCAACCGGCTTTGTTACAGCAAATAGAAGATGACTTTATGCCGGGTAAACAAAGACCTCAGGTAAATGCCGGACAAAGAAGTGCACCTATTTTTATTCCGGTTCATATCATTGTAGTGCATACCCCCGGCACTCCGGTGGGACAGGGCAACAACATCAGTGTATCCAGGATCCTGTCACAACTCGAGGTACTCAACCGTGATTTCTCCAGAAACAATGCAGATACCACCCACACACCAGCGGTTTTTGCTGCCGGCAACCCTATGATACAATTTTGTATGGCTTCCGTTGACCCCGATGGCAATCCCACAGTCGGTATTACACGTTTTGCAACCAACGATAACTTTGACGAGGAAGAATTCAACATTAAGAGTGAGACAGGATGGCCAAGGTCAAGCTACCTTAATATTTGGATAGCCGATGTCGAAGACCTGGGTTACGCGTACATTCCTTCTACAAATTCTTTACCCAATGCCGTTTTGGATGGAGTGGTGATCAATTACACCGCCTTTGGTGGTCCGGGTTCAGGAGCTGAGGCTCCTTTTAACCTCGGTCGCACTGCCACGCATGAAGTGGGCCATTATTTGGGCATCCAGCATATTTGGAAATCATCAGGGTGTAATTCAGATGACGGTTTCGAGGATACACCTTTGCAGGATGATGAAAATTTTGGTTGTCCGGTACATCCAAGTCCCAGTTGTACCAATAGTGGGGATATGTTTATGAATTATATGGATTATGCAGATGACGCCTGTATGAATGCCTTTTCAGCCATGCAGGCAAATCACATGCGCGCCATCATGATGGGTGTCAGAAGTTCGCTCCTGTTCTCCGGAGAATCCATGTGCAACGTAGCTCCACTTTCAGCCGTCATTTTGTCATCAACAGATCCGGAATGTTTTGGATTTAACACAGGCAGCATTGTGGTTGAGGCATTAGGTGGCATCCCTCCATATACATTTACCATGGGTACACAATCCAACCAGACAGGAACGTTTACCCAACTTTCCTCAGGCACCTATATAATATCCATTACAGATGCCGCCAACATTCAGACAACGGTATCTGATACCCTCAACCAACCCTCGGCACTGGTAATAGACTCAACCAATATTGTCCCCAATCTTTGTTTTGGGGATTCGTCCGGTATAATCCTTATATATGTGTCAGGCGGGACAGCGCCTTCCGGTAAATATCTGGCGGCCATTAATGGATCAGCGTTTGGTGTTTTACAGCCATTTACCAATTTGGTCAATGGTCAATATCATATCACCATCAAGGATGACAAACAATGCCAGCTGGAATTAACTGCTGAAATTTCATCGCCACCGCTTTTGAGCGGAGCTTTATACTTTTCAACCATTTCTTGCCATGGGATGGCAAACGGGTCCATTGATGTATTGCTCACAGGGGGAAGGCCACCCTATCTGTTTCAACTGGATTCGATACTTCAGGATACGGGATACTTTGATTCACTGCGGGCCGGCAAATACACCCTGCGTATATCTGATTACAATGGCTGTACAAAATTGGACTCGTTTTTTATGGCTGAACCAACGCCGATTGCAACAAATATTTTGGTGAAAGATGCAAGCTGTTATGCGAAGGAGGATGGCTCTATTTCTATGCCGGCTACAGGAGGGATTCCGCCCTATTTTTATTCCATTGACGGACAGAACTTCAGAATCAGTCCGGATTTTACAGACCTGCCTGCAGGTGAATACAGGGCCTTAATCTTAGACAACAATCAATGCAGAACGGAATTTTTAGTCACTGTCAGTCAACCGGATGAACTGATCATTGAAGACATAGTCGTTACCGAATCGGGAAATGGCAGTTATATCTTGTCCGCTGCTGTTCAGGGAGGCAGGCGCCCTTACCAGTATTACCTGGACACCATTTCCACCATTCAGTCAGATTCGGTATTCGAAGGAATTGTCATGGGAACACATACCATCCGTGTACTGGATTCGGCAGCTTGCTCAGTGGAAAAGGCAGTGGTGATTTCCGGCACCCATGACTGGGAAGAAGGCAATTTTAAAGTCGGACCCAATCCGGTAAAAGATTATTTGGTTATCCAATATTTTGGCGATAAAAATGAGGAAGTCGATTTGGAAATTTACGATATTTCTGGTAGGTTATTTCGCCGGGAAAACCAAATTAAATTTAGCAATGAAAAAAATGTTCACAATATTTTTGTAAGCAATATGGTAAATTCAATTTTTATTTTTAAAATTGCATCGAAATTCAAATCGAGCCACATCCTTTTGTATAAAGAATAAGTTTTGTAATTCTCTTGATTTTACCCCGATGATTTTGTCGGGGTTTTTTGTTTAATTAAGTCTCTTGCTGCTCCAGTATTTTAACTCCCAGACTCCAATAACCAGCACTACCACATACTCAAAAAACACCAGCCACAGATTTTCCTTAAACCCTTCCGGTTGATAACTTATATATGTCCAGGTAATAAGATATGACCAAATCCACATATACCGGTAAGGTGTAAGCACGGACCAGAAAAGCGGCAGCATAAGGTACCAGGGATGAATCGTTGTTCCGGCCAGGATGTAAATAATTAGGATGGTCATGAAAGCAACGGACATGTTAACTGCATTTCCATGGTGGTATCTTGATTGCCATGATACATAAAGGATGGCTGTGGTCGCCATCAAACCCAAGCCCGGACCAATGAATTGAATAAGGTTATGTCCTGTAAGCAAGGTGCCCATCCATCTCAGCACATAATAAATGCTGGCGTTGAATTCAAATTTTCGAAAATACAGGTCAAGGCTGTCTGAAAATCCCATCAGATTTGCCGGCCACAAAACCGGAATAAATAGCAGGATCAGAGAAACACCCAGCGTGGAAAAATAAATCCCTTTTGACTTTCCCTTCATTGTAAAAAACACCCAGGGTAAAAGCATCAGGGGTAATAGTTTTGTAGCTATGGCCAATGCCATGAAAATGGCAGCTTTTACCGTTTTATGCAGACTTAAGTAATAAAATGCGGGAATCAGTAAACCCACCATGATTACTTCGCCATGTAGATTTCCTATGCCTTCCACCAGGACCAGGGGGTTGAGGTAATACCCCCAGAATTTCGTGAATTCAAAACCACTGCTTTTGCTCCAAAGGCGGGCAAAATACAAACCATTCAGGTGGAAAACACAATACACCAGCTTCATCGTCAACGCCGCATCCTGGATTGATTTTGAAAACCAGGTGGAAAGTCCAAAGATGAATTGACAAACCAGCGGATAAACACTAAAATAATGGGGAGAATTCAGTTTCGGAAAGAGTTCGGTGTAAGGACTTGTTTCATGGTTGTTTAGCCATGTCGCTGGCGTAAACCGGTAGGGACTTATGCCCTCGTGTATAAGGTGTCCGTCCCAAACAAATCGATACACATCATCCGAAAGGGCGGGGAATCCCGTGATGCAGATGGTCAATGCCACGACCATAAGGCCCAGCTTGTATTCATTGGATGAAGGAAGGGCAAAAGTTAAAACCATTGAAGCCCCAAAACACGCGGCATAAGCCACCATTATGGCCGTGGTTTCATGCTGGGTGACCAAATGATTTAATACATATAAGCCACCCAGGAATAATAAGGTAGCAAAAACAGTAATGATCCGATTCCTGTTCAGAACCGTATTCATTTCTTATAGACTATGCCATTTTTCATTACAAAAGATACCTTCAGCATGGTTACTATGTTTTGGGTTGGATCTTCATCAACGGCAATGATGTCGGCCCATTTTCCAGGGGCTATACTTCCTCCTTTGTCATAGATCCTGAGGAGGTCAGCTGCATTTTTGGTGGCAGCCTGGATGGCTTCCATGGGCTTCATACCGGCTTCCACCATGTATACAAACTCTTTGGCATTTTCTCCATGGATGCTTACCCCTGAATCGGTGCCAAATGCGATTTTAACTCCATTTTTGTACGCTTCTGCAAATGTCTTTTGTATTTGTGGCCCCACTTTTAACGCCTTGGGTACGATAACCACCGGATAAAATCCAGGAATCCTGGCCTTCTCTGCAACAAACTTTCCGGCAACAATGGTGGGTACATAGTATGTTCCTTTTTTTTTCATCATGGCCATTACTTCCGCGTCCATAAAAGTACCGTGCTCTATACTGTGTATGCCACCCATGACTGCGCGTTTCATACCTTCAACGCCATGCGCATGTGCTGCTGTTACAAAATTATAATCATTGGCTGCCTTTACGACAGCCGCAACTTCATCAACCGTAAACTGGGGGCCACTGCCATCAGAAGCCACGCTTAAGACACCACCGGTAGATGTGATCTTTATGCAGTCGGCGCCATTTTTATATCGCTGTCTCACTGCCTTAGCCGCCTCTTCCGGACTATTGATTACGCCTTCCAGCGGACCCGGGTCTCCTTTGTACTCGTCTTTGACACCGTTGGTTGGGTCGGCGTGACCGCCTGTAGTGGCGATGGATTTTTCGCAGGTATAAATTCTCGGTCCCTTTATGAAACCGTTATTTACCGCCTCCCTGAGCGAAACATTTACTCCGCTACCACCAAGATCGCGCACGGTAGTAAAGCCTGCCATCAGGGTTCGTTCGCAATATTGGGTAGCCTTGAGGGCCACATAACTGTCATTCTCCCTGAATGTTTCTTCGTACCTCTTCGGACCCGATTCATGCTCGATGTGCACATGCATGTCCATGAGGCCTGGCATTACCGTCTTGGATTTCAGGTCGATGACCACATCTCCGGCAGCAGGGCTGACATAGCCGTCTGTAACTTTGTCAATGATGCCGTTGTTAACCAAAATGCTTTTTTGGGTGAGTATCGTACCTGTTTCCACATCGATCAGTTTCCCGCAATGGAGTATGGTTTGCTGACTTTTGGCTTGTGAAGTCAGACAGATTAATAACAATAGACAAAAAAGTGTTTCATATGAGTGATTTGCTGACAAATATCACATTTTTAAATGAAACCACTATGTTCCTAAAACTGAAGGCAAAAAAAAAGCACCTTGTACAACAAGGTGCCTGCGTATGAAACTTTATATTATTTTTCTAGCGCAGCACAACGGTATTATAATTTCCAGTAATATTTACGTTGGGTCCAGCTCCATTTCCCCGTTTACTTCCTTTTACCATAGTATGTCCTCCGTCTTCATCTTCCCTGCGATCTCTTCCGGATGGTTCTTTCACGGTAATGTATTTGCCATCTACATAATAGCTGTATGCACCAGTGGAAGAAAGACTGACATTGCCATAGCTCCCTTCAATGTTGACATTTGTCACAGTGGACTTCATTTCCTTGATGGCAGTGGAATGGTACGAACCGATGATGGTGATGTTGCCGATGGCAGTACCCAGGTCGAGCTCACCATATTTGTTTTCATAAACCATCGGACCTGATTCACGCAGGTTTACTTGGTCGTAACCCCCATCAAAATTAAGCGTAGCACAACTGCCTATCGTATAATTAGAGTATTTTGATACTACAGTGAGTTTATTGGCATGTTCCACCACCATTTTACCATATTTTCTTTCCACGTTTGCATTTTCAAGACTCGATGCGGTTATATCGGAATATCTGAGGTTGATGTTGCCATTTTTGATGCAGCCAAATCTTCCATTTCCATAGCGGATGCTGATGTCGTAATTGGCATTGAGGTCAGAGGCTTCAATGTTTCCGTAGGCTGCGACCAGGGTGCAGGGTCCATTGTAAACCGGAAGCAGAATGTTGCCATATTTTTGGGTCAGTTTCAGTTTTCGGTGATCTGGGACATATACCGTATAATTGATTTCGAGATCTACATTTCCGGACCATGACCAGTTGAACCATCCTGATTTATCTCCAATCTCCGTGGCAGCTGATACGGATGTTGACTGATCTTCAAATACGATGCTTACGCGATCAAGTTCCTCCTGGGCTTTGGATTTGGATGATGCTGAGGCAATGATGTCCACATCATATTTCACCTGCTGGCCTGAGTACGTCACTACCGTAATCTTGCCATACCGGTTATCTGCACTGATGGTTTTATTTTGCGGAGCATCAAAAGTTTTCGTAATTTTTTTTCTTACTTCCACCACATCTTCTGGCGGAAGAGATGCCTGCATCCTTAGTGTCCCAAGCAGGCAGGTAAATAATATTAGAAAATGTATTCGTTTCATTTTAGGTTATGTTTTGAAAGTCAATATATGGTATGGGTTTTTTCCTCTTCATATTTTCTGTGTTTGTCGAGCAGCGTTTCCAATAAAGAAAGCCTGATCCGGTAGTTGGAAATCATTTCGCGCATAAGATCTTCATTGTTGATGTCTTTTTTGCTTAGCATTTCCGACTTAAGTTCATTGTAAACTTTGTCCAGCTGACCCATGTCTCCGGCGACTTCACTGTCATAAAGATTGTGTTGTTTTACTTCGTCAATTTTCAGGTTTACCTGGTGTGAGTAGTGATCTTCCACCATGCGCATCTCCGTCGCATAGGCCGGGTCAATGCCCTGGGTGGAATTGGAAAAATACATTTTCCCCAGAAAAGCACCACAAACCAAAACCCCCAAAAAGACGGCTGCCATCATGCGTACAGACAAAGTGATAAACCGGGAACCCTGTCCTTTTTGGTCCAGTCTCTTTTCCAGGCCAACCCAAAGTTCATCCGGTGCCTTGTGCACATCAAATGAAGGTCTGTTTTGTTGGATATATTTTTCAAGCCAATCCTTTGTATTCATTGCTTTTAATTGCGGTGTTTATGATTTTCTAATTCCATGATTTCATGCATTCGGTTTTTTTAATTTTTGAGACAACTCTTCATTAGAATAATTGTCGTCTTTTTAATTATAAAGTGCTTCCATCTGTCCGTTTTTATAAATCCATTCTTTGATCTTTCCTTTTGCCCTGTGGTACTGTGACTTTGAAGTCTGCTCAGAAATTTTCAGGATCTGTGCAATCTCTTCGTGATCGTATCCCTCCATGGCATACAGGGTAAATACAAGCCTGTAACCTTCCGGCAACTGGCTGATGGCCTCCCGGATCACATCCACATTGATATGTACCGGAGTTTCATCCGTCTCAGGTATTGCCGTTATGGACTCGTTAATTTCCGCAAAACTCATTTTTTTCAAACGGATGTAATCAATACATTTATGTATTACAATTTTTTTGATCCATGCACCCAATGTACTTTGATGATTATAGGTGGCAATTTTTTCAAAGACCGCCATGAAAGCATCCTGGAGTACTTCACTGGCGGCTTCCGAATCATTGGTCATCCGGCAACAAATATTGTACATGGCATCGGCATATTTTTGATACAGCCGGTGCTGGGCAGCCCGTAGGCCTGCCACACAGCCGGTTACAAGATCTAGGTCACGCTGTTGGTCCAAGTACTCTGGATGTTTTGTACCTTCAATGACGTTACCCTTTTTATATAGGTTGCATCTGAAGGCTTTTTTTTAAAATTTTGTTAACTTCTGCGTAATACTTTATGGATTATACCGGAAATGTACCGATTTATAAACACAAACTGTTTTGGACCCACCATATTTTTTCGTTTATTATTTTGTATGTTAAGTCAGGATTTTATGGATGAATATTTTTCCTTGTCAAATTAGTTAATAAGTGCTGCCAATGGCGTATTTTTACTTTATGTTTATACGCGCTGCGTTTAAAGTCGCGGTATAAGCGAGAGCGACCTCATTGGCAGAGAACTTTAACAAAATAATTAATTCACATGGATAACATATCAACCAGAAATGGTTTGTTTGCTGGAATTTCAGCCATAATAATTGGCTTGGTCATCTACCTTATTAGCCCAATGGGCTTTCTAAGTTGGGGTGGCTGGATTACCATCATTCCGGTAGTCTATTTTATGGTAGCTGCTGCTAAAACCAAACGCGAAGAAGAAGAGGGATTTATTAGCCTTCGTGCGGCATTTACCGCAAGTTGGCTGGTGTACCTGTTATACTCTTTAATCTCTGTACTTTTTACCTATGTGATGATGAACATTGTAGATCCTTCTCTGATCGATACTGCCAAGCAGGTATCCATTGAAGCCATTGAAAAAATGTCAGGTTGGATCGGGGAACAAGGTACTGAAGCCGCCATCGCGGAATTGGAAAACAAAATCCTTACAGTCTGGGCAATATTTTCTTTGGCTTTCTTATGACCCTCGTCTTTCCGGGAGCTCTAATAGCTTTGGTCATCGGCTTATTTGTCAAAAGGGAGAAACCCGAGAACTGGGCATAACTTCTTGAATTAGGAATTATGAATTAGGAGTTAGGAATTGGGAATATTTTAAATTCCGAATACGAATAGGTGAATGCTGAATTTTTTGAATCAATGGAAATAATAAATTGGTTTAAGCAAAGCGTAATTGCTTAAAATCCAGGCGTGGTAGATGGATTTATGTATGCACCTTCGCTCAAAATATTTCTTAAATTTCTGCGAAAATCCTCGATTTCTGCGGGTAATAAAAAATCCTTTTCTTGTTTCCCGCAGACCTGTCTACCGACGTAGCCAGGTAGATATCACAAATTAACGCAGATTGAATTAGGACTTAGGAATTGAGCTAAGCAAAACGTATTGCTCTAAGGCGCAGCCGTATTGCCCTAAGCGAAGCGAATTGCACTAAGCGAAGCGAATTGCACTAAGCGAAGCGAATTGCACTAAGTGAAACGTATTGCTCTAAGTGAAACGTATTGCTCTAAGGCGCAGCCGTATTGCCCTAAGCGAAGCGAATTGCCCTAAGCGAAGCGAATTGCACTAAGCGAAGCGAATTGCACTAAGCGAAGCGAATTGCACTAAGTGAAACGTATTGCTCTAAGGCGCAGCCGTATTGCCTATTTTATCTTGTAAACAGCAACTCCCTGTACTTCGCCAGTGTCCACAATTCGTCGTCAACCAATAATTCGAGCTTGTCACAGTGGTATCTGATTTTTTCAAAGAATGGTTTTACTTTGTCGCAGTATGCAGCTGCACGATGATCGGCATGATCGATGCGGTTGGCATTTTTGCGTTCCTGGGTCATTTCTTCTACTTTTGAATTGATCTCAGAAATATGTTCTGAAATTTCTCTGATGAGGGCGATTTGCTCCTTTCCTATCTTTTCATATTCTTTTTCAAAGATTGACTTAAGACCTTTTACGTTTTCAATGAGCATGTTTTGATAGCGGATGGCTGTAGGTATCACATGATTTCTGGCGATATCGCCCAGTACCCTGCCTTCGATTTGGATCTTTTTTACATATTCTTCCACTTCGATTTCGTAACGGGCTTCCACCTCAACCCTGTTCATAACACCCATTTCTTCATAAAGCGCATAAGCTTTGGGTGAAACCTTTGCCTTGAGTGCAACCGGGGTAGTTTTGTTGTTGGTTAGCCCCCTTCGCTTGGCTTCTTCGGCCCATTCATCGCTATATCCATCCCCTTCAAACAGGATGTTTTTGGTTTTTTTAATGTACTCTCGCAATACATTGAAGATGGCATCATCTTTTTTCATATTTCCCTCTTCAATGAGTTTGTCCACTTCGACCTTAAAGTCCTTCAGCTGCTTGGCCATGATGGTGTTGAGCGTGATCATGGGGTTGGCACAGTTTGCGGAGGAACCCACAGCCCTGAATTCAAATTTATTGCCGGTAAACGCAAAAGGAGAGGTCCGGTTTCGGTCGGTGTTGTCCAGCATAATCTCCGGAATTTTACCGACCACATTGAGCTTGAGTTCCGTCTTTTCTTCCGGAGAAAGTTTGCCATCTGAAACACCTTCCAATTCCTGAAGTACTTTGGTAAGTTGTTCCCCTATAAAGATTGAAATGATGGCAGGTGGGGCTTCATTTGCTCCAAGTCGGTGGTCATTGCTGGCACTGGCTATGCTTGCGCGAACAAGTTCCTCATAATCGTGTACCGCTTTTATGGTGTTGATAAAAAAGGTGAGAAATTGCAAGTTACTCATGGGTGTTCTGCCTGGACTCAACAAATTAACACCCGTATCGGTGGCCATAGACCAGTTGTTGTGTTTGCCGGAACCATTTACGCCTGCAAAAGGCTTTTCATGAAGTACAACCCTGAACGCATGTCGCTCACCCACCTTTTGCATTACATCCATCAGCAGTGAATTGTGGTCCACCGCCAGGTTTACTTCTTCAAATATCGGTGCAAGTTCAAACTGATTTGGCGCTACCTCGTTATGTCTGGTTTTAACCGGAATGCCGAGTAACATACACTCCACTTCCAGGTCTCTCATATAGGCAAGTACCCTGGATGGAATGGATCCAAAATAATGATCCTCCAGCTGCTGCCCTTTTGCGGGGGCATGTCCAAGCAGCGTCCTGCCGGTAAGGGCTATGTCTGGCCTGGAATCAGCCAGAGCCTTATCCACCAGGAAGTATTCCTGTTCCCAACCCAGTGTTGGAACTACCTTTCTTACATTTTTGTCGAAGTATTTGGCTACCTCTGTGGCTGCCTGGTCGATGGCGTGTAATGCCCTTAGCAAAGGTGTTTTGTAATCCAGCGCTTCTCCGGTATAAGACACAAAAACCGTGGGAATACAAAGTGTTGTTCCATATATAAAGGCTGGCGAAGTAGGATCCCATGCCGTATAACCTCTTGCCTCAAAAGTATTGCGTATTCCGCCATTAGGAAAAGATGAGGCATCGGGCTCTTGTTGTACCAACTGACTGCCTCCAAATTTTTCAATGACACTGCCATCCATTGTCGTTTCAAAAAAAGCGTCGTGTTTTTCCGCCGTCGCTCCGGTAAGCGGTTGGAACCAGTGCGTATAATGGGTTACTCCTTTGGAAAGTGCCCATTCTTTCATACCCATGGCGATGTAATCAGCTACCTTACGGTCAATTTTGCTGCCATAATCAACTGCTGATTTTACCGCTTTAAAGGCATCAGGAGTTAAGTATTGGCGCATGGTGGCCTCATTGAATACATTTTGGCCAAACAGAGCCGACCTTTTTTCATTTTCTACAATTACAACCGGTTTGCGGCTAAGCGCTTCTTTTAAAGCCTGATATCTGATTATTGCCATGATGAGTTTTATTTTATGGGGGTAAAGGTATGAAATTATTAAAAAATGCACCCATACCCCCATAAAATTTAAGGTATATTAACAAATATATTCAATTATCGAAAACATACCCCCTTAAATATAAGTCTATCATCAAGTCCGAGAATCACTTGCCAGGGTAATGTGTTCCAGCATGGACGAAATCAATACTTCAAGCACCAGACGATAAAAATCCCCTGGTTTGTCTTCAGTCTGAGCCATTTCTAAGGCCTTATAATACCGCTGTCTGGAATCCGGATCTCCTTTCAGGATGGCAATTGGATAGCCGTGAGAGAGCAGGATAAGGTTCATGACCAACCTGGCGGTGCGGCCGTTGCCATCCACAAAGGGATGAATGCTCACCAACCTCTCATGCATCTCAGCCGCTAAGATGACAGGGTGAAGCTGCTTTTCATTTTGCGCATAAAAATGAAAATAGTCCTCCATCAATTTGGGTACATGCCAGGGCTGTGGAGGTACATGGGCAGAACCGGTAATGCTCACCTCTACGGAGCGGCAAACCCCGGCGTTCTTGCGGTCTATTCCTCGTAAAATCAATCCATGTAACTGGGACAGAACATAAGGGGTATATGCGATCTTTTTTTGGACCAGCTCGGCAAGCAACGTAATCGCTTCCTGGTGGTTGATGGCCTCAAGGTGCTCATTCACGGATTTGCCACTTATGGTAATACCCTCTTTGATGACCAGCATGGTCTCTCCATGGGTAAGCGTATTTCCTTCAATTCTATTGCTCTCATAGGTATATTGTATGGAAAAATATTCTTCCATTTTTTGTTTGCGAATGCCTTTGACATGTTTTACTTTTTGCCACTGCTTTTTTAAAGCATCCACCCTGGTAACCAACACGGCAATGTCTTCGGGAATGTCGATGGCATCCGCCGCCCTCATAGAGGACAAAATCTCGATCCGGGGCTCAGCCAGTGCCAGTACTTCCAGGGCATCTTGTTCACCCGCCAGCAGCGCCACGACCTTCTCCGCCAGGTAGATTTTCTTCAGAAAGTGCAGGTCACACCGGTAAACTGTGGCCAGTGACCTTACCTGATCTGCCGTTGGCAGCCTGCCTCCCGACTCAAATTTACTCAGCAATGCCTGATCTATGCCGGTTTTCGCTGCAACTTCCTTTAGCTTCAGCCCCGAAGATGAGCGCAGGGCTTGCAGGGTTTTGGGCAAGGTATTTTCCATGGGCTAAATTTAACACAAAAATACAAAATGACATAAAATGTCAAGTATAAATATGTCATAAATTAAAACCAATGCCCATAAAACCTCAATTCAGAAAAAAAGGTGACTTTTCCAGGCGCTCAATAATGTCCTTATAGTACATGGAAAATAAAAAAGGGCCACCTCCCCCCGGAAGCAGCCCCCTTCACCTTTTATAGAATTGGTTTATAATTTTTCATGCTTTTTGCCAAAGTTCCAGTTTTTTTCCCGGCTCCTTTTTGAAAGGTCTTCGCCAAATTCATTGATTTTGCGGGAGATGGTGTCGATTTCCTCTTCCACCTTTCTCGCGATGTTGTCAATGTTGATGGGTTCCCCCTTCATGGCCAGCTTGTCGCTGGAAGTAACAGCCTTGGGCACGGCAATCATGAGAAACATGTACAACAACAAACCGGCTCCACCGGCAAAAAGTCCTATGCCAAACACCAACCTTACCCAAATCGGATCTTCGATGCCCAGGTAGGTAGCTATGCCGGAACAAACCCCGCCGATGACCTTGTTTTCCGGGTCCCTGAACAGGCGTTTTCCCGTCTTTATGTATTTGTAGTCTCCGGATGTTCTTCGCTCCCTGAAATCAGTGGCTGCGTCCTCCATCGGTTCTCCGCCAAACTCCTCCGGTCTTCCCATAATGCGAATTACCGCTTCCAGTTCGGTGATGGTGATGATTTGTTTTGATTTCAGCCGCTCCTGAAAAAGTTCGGACATACGCATTTCGATGTCGTACATAATCTCTTCGCGACTTTCAGAGAAAGCAAAATGATTGCGGATGGAATTCAGGTAACCCGACATGTATTCATATGCGTCGTCGTCTATAACAAACGGCATGCCGCCCAGGTTTATATTGATGATCTTGTTCATTGATTTACAATTTTTTTAGTTGATTGATTGACTGCTTCGTTTAGTTCTGACCAGGTATCCACGAGCCCTTGCAGAAAATCTGAACCCTGGTTGGTGATGCTGTAATACTTCCTGGGGGGGCCTGAATTGGATTCCCTCCAGTTGTAATCCAGCAAAGCGGCATCTTTTAGCCGGTTGAGCAGTGGATACAAGGTGCCTTCCACTACGATGAGTTTATGTTCTTTCAGCTTCTCGATGATGTCCGAAGGATATGCCTCCTGCTCTGATACGATGGCCAATACACACAACTCCAGTATGCCCTTGCGCATTTGCGCTTTTGTGTTTTCTAGTTTCATTGTATTGAATTATGAAACAAATATACAGTAGGATTCAGTACCATGCAATACAAAGTACCCCAACCTGCCAAAGTACTATATCAATAGATCATTTTTATCGACGAATGTCAAAATTGAACAATCCTTAAATTCCAGAATTATTCACGATTGCATTATATCTGCTTCCGAAACCATGTTTATGAGTACATATAATCCAAAAGTGACGGGCGTAACAACCGGAGACCCCGGGAAATAAGTATAAAACGGGAAATTTTGAAAGGGGAGGATTCTGGTTAGTCTTTATATATTCGAGACCAATATGTTTGGATGGGCGAGGCTGAACCCTTAAGTTTTTGTAATTGACCATTCAATTTCGATAGCTCAGGTTTCATACCTCGCTGGTTGGTGAAGTAATCTAAGTTGAGCCACTTGCTTAATTGAACGCATAGTTTCCAACCAAAATAGATTTGAATATGACGGGCGATAAGCGCCTGTGGCCTGCTAGAATGGAATTGAATATGCCGGGCGATAAGCGCCCCTTTAGGTTTGCAATTTAAATAAAATGTAACCTTTTTATACAAATTAAAGATAATCATTATATGTAGTGTAATGGGGGGTCGAGGGGGGTATAAATTTTGCTATAAACTGTTGATAATGTTGATAAGTTGAGATAAGGAGAGGCACTTTAGTTAGCGCTAGAAGTTTACATTCTATGAACCGTTTTAATCCTCTCCTTATTCTTAAGGTTTAAGCCAAATAGAAAATTGGGATTTGAAGCCCATTATTAAGGTATTGGTGTTTGCCTTATATCTCAACCATATCATTTTTAACTATAACTTAAAAAGATATTATGAAGACAAAGTTCATCATTGGTGCAGACATTTCAAAGTCAAAAATTAACTTTTGCTTATTTATTGATTCCAAAAATCATATGGAAAGAGAGGTGGAGAATGACAAGGATTCGTTGAAGAAATTTATTAAAGAAGTATCCTCCCTCAAGAAAAGCTTTGAAAAATCAAATAAATGCTGTGTTGATTTGGTTTTTGCTTGCGAGTTTACAGGGATTTATAATTACATTTTGACAACACTACTGCATAACATGGAAATAGCTACTTATGTCATCCATGCACTAAAAATAAAACAATCTATGGGTATGAGTAGAGAAAAAAATGATAAGATAGATGCCATAATGATCGCAGAATATACATTTAGATTTCATGATAAGCTAAGTCTGTGGAAACCTGATGATGAGACAATCAGCAAGCTCAAGCACCTGGAAACACTTAGATCGAGATATGTTAAAATAAAAAAACAAATTACCCAGTCCGATGACGACAACAATAAATTTATGGAAGCAACTATTAATGAAAAGATAAAAGAGATAAATAATCCTGTTATTGATGAGATCGAAAATGCCATTAATAAAATTGAAACTCAAATGTTAGGCATTATAAAAAAGAACGAAGCGTTGAAAAAGAATTATGAAATACTAAATACAGTGCCAGGTATAGGTCCTGTGATTGCCAGATCTCTAATTTGTATAACAAATAACTTTACAAAATTTGATTCAGCTAAGCAATTTGGCTGCTATTGCGAAGTAGTGCCATTTAATAAGCAATCTGGTAATTATAAAGGGAAAAAGCAAAGTATCAAAACTTGCCAACCAAGACATGAAAAAGATAATACATCTGGGAGCAATGTCCGTTATAAACTCCAAGAATCAATTTGGCAAATATTATGAACGGAAAAAAGCCGAAGGTAAAAACCACATGCTAATTGTCAATAATCTTAGAAATAAGATAATAATTAAAGCCTTTGCATGTGTAACTAAAGGGCAAAATACAAGGAAGATTATATGTATGTGGCATAGCAAGTTATTATGGGTGGAAAATGAATAAAAGGTGTGAATAAAGCGATATTTTTCATCGAAACTATATTTAGTTACATATAAAAATAATTAGATAAAGGTTAGGAAAAACCATAGAAAACGGTTCCCTTACTAAAATGAGCTGCCGCTCATTTTTTTCTCCTTCGGAGAAATCGTTCGGTCATACTAAAATGAGCTGTCGCTCATTTTTTTCTCCGAAGGAGAAAACGTTAGTTCATCCCGATTTCAGCGATTTCCGCGATTCACCGATTCCGCGATTCACCCCCCTAAAACTTAATCTTCGCCCCCTTCAGCCGCTCTTTGATCTTTGGCAAATACATCGTGTGATACCGCAGGCGGGAGATGTGGTTGGGCAAATTCGGATCTCCATTCCAGCAGTGCTCGGCGCGGTCTCCGTATTTTACTTCGCCCTTGTAGTAGGGTGCATTTGTCGATTCGAGGAAGTCTTCGGCGAGGTAAACGGCATTGTTTAAATAGTAGTTGTCCATGTCGCCGCAATAAATGTGGATCTTCCCCTCCAGCTTGGGACCCAGGGTCTTCCAGTCCCGTTTCATAATGTGGACCAGGTCGAAGTTTTCTTTCCAGTAGCTGGCTACTTCCTTGTCGATTTCGCCGGTGACCTTATCAAAGATCCTTTTGGGGTAACCGCCTTTGTCCATGGGTGAATAGGTGGCTTCCCAGATGTCCCATTGTTGCCCGGACCTGCTTTTATCGCCCAGTACCAGTTCATAATGATTGCTTTGGCGCACGGTAGATGAGATGTGCCCCAGGTAATTCCTAGTTGCCGGTCTTTCAATGGTGCCGAATGGTCCCCTGATGTAGTAGGCGTTTTGATCTTCGTAAATGTTGATGCTGCAATACGCCCTGAAGTCTATGGGGTCTGGGCAGGCTGCGAAACAGCCGTTGTATTCATCAGGGTAAAATACCTGTGCAGCCAGGGCTTCCCATCCTCCGGTAGAACCGCCGTACAGAAACCTGGCCTTTCCATTGCCAATACCGCGATACAATTGTTCAATGTAAGGAATCAATTCATAGGTGATGGCATCGCCATAAGGCCCCTGGCAGGCGGAGTTGACCGCGTAAGAGTCATCGTAGTAGGGTGTAGCATGCTGGATCTCAATGGCCAGAAAACGGGGAAAAGTGTCGCTGGCCCATTGCTGGTAAAAACGAAAAGCTTCTTCCTTTTCCAGCTTATTGTAGCCCGTGATCCTGAACCGGGAATTGTGTTCGCTGGAGTCCATGTCTGCAGGAGCAGGTTCTGTGCTGAAGCCTCCGAAATCGGAAGGAAAGTGGCCGTGGTAAACCATCAGCGGGTATTTCCGGTCTGGCTCTGTGTCCCAGTCCCGGGGCAATAAAATATGGGCTCCGAGGTAAACATCCCTGCCCCAGAATTTGGATAATTTTTCACTTTTCATGCTTATGTGACGCACCCATTTGGTATTCTTTGGCGCTGGCAGAGGGGCTATGTACTGGTCGAGGCTAAGTTCAACCTTTGTCACTTCTCCTTTTCGAATGGTAACTTTCTGTGGCAGGCAATACACGTTCATGGGCTTGGTATTCCAGTGTTGTCCTTCTCCCATATCCGGCGGTAACATCACCGTATGCCCCGTACTTAAAGTGAATGCTTCATAACGGTTGATCAGGGCCTGTACCTGGTAGTCTCCCTCTGGCAATTGGTCAAGTGATGACAACGGATAGACAAACTGTCCCCCAGCCGGAAAGCCCACCGACATTGTTGGCGACGATTCAAAGATATCCACACCCACCGCCAGCTGACTGCGGTATCCATCGGTGATTTGAAACCGCGGCTCTGCCGAGAAGTCATTCGATATCATCAGGATCATCCGCCCTGTAATGGGTTCCGGATAATTTACCGTCACCTGCAAGTCCGATTGAGTAAAGCCAACCATACTCCATGCCAACAATATTAAAGACTGTATTTCACGCATGTTACATATTTATGTTTCAAATATATAAAATTTTATGCGTTCACTGCAGCATTTCAAATTATCGGAGACATTAAGTCATTGAATCAAAATCAATATTACAAGTTATGGAACATAAACCTTCCTCCCTTTGCAAACATATTTATTTGGCGAAACCAGGCAGATTCTGTAATTCCACGATTTCCCGATTTCCGCGATTTCCGCGATTTCCCGATTTCCCGATTCCACGATTTCCCGATTTCCCCGTACTAAGAAATCTTAATCCCCAACTCTTTCAACTGCACATCATGGATGGTAGAAGGCGCATCGATCATCATATCCCGGCCCTGGTTGTTTTTCGGGAAGGCAATGAAATCGCGGATGGAATTGACGCCATTCAACACGGCACACAGCCGGTCAAAACCAAAGGCGATGCCACCGTGAGGAGGGGCACCGTATTCAAAGGCGCCTAGCAGGAAGCCAAACTGGTGTTCTGCTTCTTCCTTGCTGAAGCCTAGCAGGTCGAAATTTTTGGACTGTAACTCGCGGTCGTGGATACGGATGGACCCACCGCCGATCTCAACGCCATTTATGACCAGGTCGTATGCGTCTGCGCGGAGACTTTTCATGGTCTCGTGGTCACCATACATCATGCGCGGAATGTCTGCTTGTTTGGGAGAGGTGAAGGGGTGGTGCATGGCAAAGAAACGCTGCGCATCTTCATCCCATTCCAGGAGCGGAAAGTCGATGACCCAAAGCGGTTTGAAGTCGCCCGCTTTCATGAGTCCCATCCTCCTGCCGAGTTCGAGGCGAAGTTCGTTGAGTTGTTTTCTGGTTTTTTCCGTTTCTCCACTCAGGATGAATAAAACATCGCCTTGTTTGGCGTCAAATTTATTGCCCCATGCCTGGAGTTGTTCGTCGGAATAAAATTTACCGACGGAGGATTTGATGCCATCGGCCTGGAATTTGACATAAACGAGGCCCTTGGCTCCTATCTGAGGTCTTTGCAGCCATTCAGTGAGGTCTTTGATGTCTTTGTTGCTGTAGCTGTCTGCAATGCCTTCTGCACAGATGCCAACGACCATTTCGGCGCTGTCAAAAACAGAAAAGCCGTGGCCTTTGGCGATGTCGTTGAGTTCTACAAACTCCATTCCAAAACGCAGATCCGGCTTGTCGCTGCCGTAGCGCTGCAAGGCTTCGTCGTACGACATGCGCGGAAATTCCCCCAGATCAATGTTGAGGGTGTGTTTGAATAAATGTTTGGCCAGGCCTTCAAAAACGTTGAGGATGTCTTCAATGTGCACAAAGGACATCTCGCAGTCGATCTGCGTAAACTCGGGCTGTCGGTCGGCCCTGAGGTCTTCATCCCGGAAACACTTTACGATCTGAAAGTACTTGTCCAGACCAGCAACCATCAGGATCTGTTTAAACGTCTGCGGACTCTGGGGCAGGGCGTAAAATTCTCCCGGGTTCATGCGGGAAGGCACCACAAAGTCCCTGGCACCCTCGGGCGTACTCTTAATAAGAAAAGGCGTCTCCACTTCGATGAAACCCTGACTGTCGAGGTACTTGCGCGACTCCAGGGCCAGCTTGCTCCGGAAGATGATGTTGTTTTGTACGGGCGACCTTCTCAGGTCGAGGTACCTGTATTTCATACGCAGGTCATCGCCGCCGTCGGTATTGTCTTCGATGGTGAAGGGTGGGGTGGCAGAAACATTGAGGACTTTGAGCGTAATGGCTTCCACTTCGATATCTCCTGTGGCCCTGTTTGGATTTTTGCTGCTCCTTTCGCGTACGGTGCCGGTGATTTGCACTACAAACTCCCGGCCCAATTTGCGGGCCTCCTGACAGAGGTCGGCATTTTCATCCATGTTGAACACCACCTGGGTGATGCCATATCGGTCTCGCAGATCCAAAAAAGTCATTCCTCCCAGGTCCCGGGCCTTCTGCACCCAGCCGGAGAGGGTCACCTGGTTTCCTACCTCACTGATTCTCAATTGTCCGCAGTCGTGTGTTCTGTACATGGTTTTTTATTTCAGGGGGCAAAGATACGGAAAATGCATAAAATTGGAAAGGGATTTGTGGCATCAGCCCTAGCCCCTATTAATATAATTGTCGATGCCGCGCAATAAGCGCGGTGCCCTCACTAAATTGATCTGCCGATCAATTTTTTCGGCGAAGCCGAAACCGTTCAGTTACCCCTCACCCCTCACCCCTCACCCCTCACCCCTATTTAGGTATCTGCTCCACCATTCCCGCGAAATTAATAACGATGCCGTAGTTGAGGGGGTAGAGGAAAATCTGGCTCAACAGCAAGGTTTTGTCATCATTGGGATTATCCAGTTTAGCTTTGCTATCCATGTTGTAATCACCGGCCAGGTAGCCGAAGGCGGCATTGTAGTTGGAAAAGAAAAGGGTATTATTTGGGTATGTGAGCACATCTGTATTGAGGATGTTGACATCGTCACCGGGATTAGAAAATTTGATTAGCCCATTGGCGTCAAAATCACCCGCATATAGGCAAGTGTAGCCGGGGACGATAAAATTATTTTGTGCAAGGCCGGTGTAATTGTAATTGGGGGTATTGCCAAAGTCGAAGGTGGGCGTACCCGGCAGGGTAAAGTCGATAACGGAGGATAGATTTTGAAAAGAAATGGCTGAGGCCGTCATGACACCGAGGTGGCTTCTGTGTTTTACTGCTACGTAGTACGCATCATAGGGTGTATTGGGGAAAGCAAGGGCACTTACCCCATCGAGGTCCACAATGTCGCCATCGCGCTGGAGCAGGGCGGAGCGGGTAGAAATGATTTTTTTGGCATCCTGCTTGTCTCGCAGCTCTACAAAGACCCAGTCAACAATGGCATTGTCGCCGGTAGTGAGTAGCACCGTGGGAGAGGAGATGGAATCAAAGCCGGACAGCAGGCCGGCACCTTTTTCTGCGAACCGTACAGCGGCAGGGCCTGTGCTAAGGTCATAGACCAGACCATTGGCGGCAATGACGGGATAACGATACGGATCTTTTTTGGGCAGGTAAGAAAGCTGTGTCAGAGGGCTAAACCTAAGCTCGTCTCTCATGAGGGGCAGCCCAAGGGCTGAGACAGCATTGGAATTGATGAGGGCCCCTTCCAGATAGGCCCTTAATTTGAGAGAAAAGGAAGGAAAAACAAAGAGGTAGAGGGTAGCGCTATCACAAAACTGCTCCGTACCGATGGAGGTACAAACCTGGTAAACAAAATGTGTGGGTCCTGAAAAAGTGGGTAGAGGGTTGAAAGTAAAACTACCGTTGGCAGCCAGGGTAAAAGTGCCGGAGGGGTGGTTGATGGTATATGCATTTACGGTTGCACCTGCAAAGGGTTGACAAACATCATTGGCCAATACATTGCCTTGGAGTGTGGTGAGGGTAGCACCGGCCAAAAAATCATCATTGGCCACACAGCTTCCATTGGAGAAGGGAGGTGAGAGGGCAATTACTACCATGGCAGTATCACACAATTGAGGATTGCCTGCGGCACAAACGGCGTAAAAAAGGGTATCTGTGCCAAAGGCATCGGTGTCACGAATGTACTGAAGCAGACCCGAAACAAAGGAAGCACTGCCTTTTTTGGGGTGCACCACCAAAGTAGCCGTAATTCCATCGGCAGTAAGATCAGGCAGTCCAAAGCTGCGATCGTTGAGCAGGCATGGCAGTGCGGCAGTCCCGGTGGAATCCACTGTAATGTGATCCGCATTGGCCACAAAACGGGCCTGGGTGTCAAGGCTGTCAATGAGGGTGATAAAAAGTCTGTTGTTGTACAAGATCACATTATCAGCTGTTCTCACAACCGCTATATCATAAACGTACTTACCTTTGGCATTGGAGGTAAATTGGTAATGGCCATTGCCCTGCAGCGTAAGTGTGGCCTGAGCACCGGGAGGTCCATCTACCAGCGTAGCCTGGTTGTGGTAGTGCCAGAGAAAAGAAAGGGAGTCATTGGTGCGCAAACTACCCTCCAGGTTATGGTGGGTATAGCCAAAATTGACATCCGACTTCACGCCTTCATCTGAGATCACGGTGTAGACTTTGGAATAAGGACTGCAATAAGGACTAATGGGATAAGATATGGTGGCCTGGCCCGGGTTGACGGGGCGGATGTATACAGAATCCCCAATACTAACCACTCGTTCACTGAGCCAGACACCGTTTACAAAGTGAGGAACAATTGTATCAGCAATAACTGCTAAAAAAGATTTATGAATAAGTTGAAAGACTGGCTTTTCAAAAGAAGGATGGGTAATTCTAAGTGTTGTAAATGCTGCAGTTGACCACAATCTTTGGATGTATATATCATGCCCCAAACGTGCTGTGAAATGAGGGAAATCAGATTCAAGCTTTATTTTGATGCATCCTGGCTGCGATTTGACACTTGCGCTTAAAAGCAGAATGGCTGAAGCGACAATAAAATTGTATTTATTCTTAAAGCAAAGCATGAAAATTAAAGCTTTATAAACCTGCTTATTTCAAATAATTCATTCTCAGGTTTTAATTTTAAAAAGTAAAGACCACTACTAAGTTCCTTTATATCAATAAAATTGTTATCTATATTACCTTTTTTAATTATGGAACCCAAACGATCCATGATCTCATATTCAACAAATTCTCTATTTAAGTTTCTAAAATAAAGATTGTCCAATGCTGGATTTGGATAGATTACATTATTCTTATCTGAGATTTGGTCAATAGTTTGCGTTTGAAGTAAGGTTATCTTAAATTTTTGACCGGAATTTAAAGTTGCATTTGGGTGGTCATAACTTAGATATGCACTATAAGACTCATCGTTAAACTGTCCATTTATAATTATGTTTTTTGTCAATGCAAGTTTTGACATGTCTTGAATAGATTGTCCTATTGCATAAATTTCATTTCTTGGAGCATCAAATGATTTAAAATTGTCAATAAAATATAATGCCAGTATTCTACTTTGTAAAAACAAGGAAAAAAACGTATTAAAATATTCAGGCATTGGTCCAAAATGGTACGATACACTGTGATCACTTTCGTCTATAATCATTTGCACATTAAATACTTCATTGGGTTTGTAAGTTTTCTTAGGCTTAACATCTTTCCATTGAACTTTAATAAGCCGATTGCCAATTTCCCCTTTAATTTCATACGAAATTGAAAAGCCAATAGAATCTGAAGTTGAAATGATTTTTCTAAGTGCGGTATTGATGGGTACAAATAAATCTGCCTCTGTCGATTTTTTTTTGCCTAAGGCCAGGTGAAGATTGGCCCAATTGAATATATAGAAAGAATCTACCTCTTCACCTAATACTTGCATGGACTCAGCCAGTGTAAAATAGTGTCGCAAACCTATTGAATCCTTACATAATATGACAGGATTCTCCAGTTCAACGTAGGGTTGATTTGAAACTTCGAGATTGTAATTTTGACCTTGACCTTGTAGAATTGATAAAATAAAACAAGAAAAGTATATTAGTATTTTATAATTCATAATTACAAAATTTATTATGGGAGAATCAATAATTTAATTCTCCCATATAAGTTTAAAGATTAAAAGCCATTAAATATATCTTTGAATAGAATTCTATCGCAATTAACAGTGCATTCAGTTTGAACCTCATTATTGCAAACATCGTTAGAGAGGCAAGTGGGAATAGGGCCATTTTGACGATACACTTCTAATTCTTTCGTTTCTCTATTTATACAATAAATTGAATTTCTTGAGCAGCATCCATTTCCGCATACTTCTTGAGTAACTACTGGATTTCCCCTTATATCCTCTGAAAGACACAATTGAAGACAAGAAGAGGCAAAAATTTCAGTAGATATGTTGAAATTTTCGTCGCAATATGGAATTGGATAATTATTAAGCTCAATTTGTTCAATTCGTGTGGAAACATAAGCATACAAATCATTCATATCAGTGGATAATTGTCCAAAATTTCCCATGTTATATAATGATACAAAATGTTGTTGGATGGCGTCACATATTGTACTACTCGAATAGGTAAAGGTCAAGTTAGATATTGAAAAACCGTTAACGCACCTTCTTACTGTATAGCTTACGTATAAAGTACAACCTGACACATTAACGGGTTGGTTCGAAATGTAAGTATCCACACACCCATCCGGCGGTGTCCCCGTCGGGCCACAGGGCGCATCTCGGGTCTCTGCCAGAGTGGCAGCATTAGAATGTTTGTTTGTTTGGGCAGCATTGAAGTCGGTAGAGCAGGAGTTAATAATCATTAAGGCCAAAACAGAAGAAAGTAAAAACAGGATCGAGATAGTCTTTTTCCTGAGGCCTTTGCTGTTTTCATTTCGGGAAATGGGGTGCAGAAAATTTTGTTTAGAATTCATACTTTAAACATTTAAATGGGTTAATAAAGTACAAATATGACATAAATGTTACAATGCAATATTATGTATTAATAAATAACTCTTTTGTAGTACTTAAATTCAGTGTTTTCACGGAATGATAACTAATATTTTATGGTAGTTTTCAACCACGATGGATTCTCTGATTTTTTAATCTTATCATCACCTGCGACCTGATTTTAGCCCAAATTATGGCATCTGGGGATAATGAAATTTTATCCTTTAATGAAAATCGAGATATTCCAATGAGGATTAATTAACAGACAAAAAACTGGAGGCTATACCCTATAAGTTTTTCTGCTTTAGCAAAATAAAACTTCGCCTCAAAGGTAACACCTTGGAAACACAAATTTCTGTATACCTTGTTCGTGTCCTCGTTGTGTCCTATGTGGTTAAAAAAGAGACGTAACTTCACCACAAAGGCCACAAGGAATTCACAAAGAACACAAGGTGTATCACGAGGGCTACAAGGAGGAATACAAACTTTTGCGTCCTTCCCTTGATTCTGTAAGCCTTCTAGGGTATGGAGTAGCAACGTTTTTTACGACCATGAACAACCATGAAACACTTAGTGATTTCTATGGTTTATTTAAGTCTTTATTCAATTATTTTTAATGTGTAGATGAAATCTTGTACACTATTGAAAATGAGTTATTTAAAATAATAATCCACATTATTACATGATTTAAGCGGCAAATTGAAATTTGTAGTCGGGCTTAAATTTTTGCTTATTTGTTACACATGCAAAAACGGTTTTCAATATTTTATTTCTTACACTATTGATAACTGACATTTTGTTTTTCCTTCACCTGTTTTTCTGTTGTAGAATTCACCGAATATATTTTGCTATTAAGCACGGATACCGCACCTAAATGTAAAAGCGTTTTAAGCTGTTTATTTGCTTTGGGTGACACTTTGTTTTTTCCTTTGTATGCTCCAGAAGATCTTTGAAAAGGTACTACTCCAGAATAACAACCTAACTGCTTATCATTTTTAAATCTATTGAAATTATTGGTACATGCAATTAATACGGCTGCCGTTGCAGGGCCAATACCCGGAACGCTGATTGCTATTTCATAATTTTCTTTCAATTTTTCATCACTCTTGATAACCTTTAAAATTCTAACCTCAATATTATTAATAGCTTCCTCTAGCTCCTGTTCAATTTTTTCATTATTTTTTTTTAAGAACATGGATATGTTGGATGGTAGAAATTTATTTTGATCATCTTTCTTACTGATGAGCTGACTTTTTACTTTAACAAGAGCTGATCTTTCCGTTATTAGTGCTTTCAGCTCTTGCATTTCATTTGAAAGAGGAGAATGAAAATTTAATTTATCATAAAATCTATAAGCGTATTCAGCAATCTTTTGTGCATCAATAGTATCGTTTTTTGCTCGATCAAAATTAACTACAGCTTTTATAGAACCTGGGTATAATAATGCGACTTTGAAGTTATATTTTCCAATAATTTAAGAACTATATTATTATATACTCCTGTGTATTCAAATGCAAAAACACATTCATTATACCCATTCTCCTTTTTTCCGTCAGTAAATAAGGTGTCAACTTGTTTTAAAAAGGTTGACAATTCTGATTTTGAATTTTTTACTTCTTTAGAAGCCAGGAAGCTCTCCCCATCGTAGATGCAAAAATCAATTTTCTCTTTGGAAATGTCACCGGCAACACAAATTCTTTTCATTTTTTTTTAATTTTACAGTTAATTAATGAGTTGAGAATTTAAGTGAACTCCAGAACCTTACTAATGGGTTTTACCCTAATTTCTATTTGGATTTTACTTAAAATGTAAAGAGAGGGATTTAATCACAAAATAGATTTCAAAATCTAGCACTTTTGTCTAATTTGCCTCTCTTTACCTCAGCTTTTCCACATAATCAACAAAAATCATACCCCCCCCGGCCCCCCCAGGCATGGATGATGGTTATACATTTTAAATTAATTAATATTTTACTTTGCAAATCTAAAGGTTCTTTGTGGTTAAAAAAGAGACGTAATTCCACCACAAAGGCCACAAGGCATTCACAAAGAACACAACATTTAGTACATGCCCGTTTTGATGTCAAAAAAAAAGCCATCCCTTTTGGGGACGGCTTTTCACTGTATTCCGCGGTTACCTTATTTCAGGTCACCCGGTTGTAAATGGTAGGTATCTTTTTTAGAAAGTTGGATGGGCTGTTCTTCGATCGACTTGGGCCTCAGAGAAAACAGGGCCTGGTGGTGATCGACGTGGATGTGTGGTGCGATCACCAGGGAGACGATGGACATCAGTTTGATGAGGATGTTCATGGATGGGCCGGAAGTGTCCTTGAATGGATCGCCCACGGTGTCACCGGTAACGGCTGCTTTGTGGTGGTGTGAACCTTTGTAGTGTACCTCACCGTTGATCTCGGCACCTTTTTCAAAAGATTTTTTGGCGTTGTCCCAGGCACCGCCGGCATTGTTCTGGAAGATGCCCATGAGCACACCGGATACGGTGACACCGGCCAGACAGCCACCCAGTACTTCGGGTCCGAAGAGGAAACCGATGATGACAGGCACGATGAGGGCAATGAGGCCCGGTGCCATCATTTCTTTGATGGATGCTTCTGTTGAGATCGCCACACACTTGTCGTATTCGGGTTTGGCTTTTCCTTCCATAATGCCGGGTATTTCCCTGAACTGTCGCCTTACCTCTTCCACCATTTTCATGGCTGCCCTTCCTACGGCAGCAATGGCCAGAGAGGAAAAGATATAGGGGATCACAGAACCGATGAAAAGTCCCGCCAAAACGTCTGCTTTGTAAATGTCGATGCTGGTGATGCCGGTAAGTCCCACAAAGGCTGCAAAAAGCGCCAACGCTGTAAGGGCCGCCGATGCGATGGCAAAACCTTTGCCGGTAGCTGCCGTGGTGTTGCCCACTGCGTCGAGCACGTCTGTGCGCTCCCTTACTTCGGAAGGAAGTTCACTCATTTCGGCAATACCTCCTGCATTGTCTGCGATCGGACCAAAGGCGTCGATGGCGAGTTGCATGGCCGTAGTGGCCATCATACCTGCAGCAGCAATGGCTACGCCATACAGACCGGCAAAGAAATAAGAGATAAAGATGCCCGCACCGAGCACCACCATCGGTACCAGGGTAGATTCCATGCCCACGGAGAGTCCGCCGATGATGTTGGTGGCGTGGCCAGTGGAAGATTGTTGTACGATGGAAGATACGGGCCTTTTGCCCATGGCTGTATAATATTCAGTAATCCAGGATATGATGGCGCCAACCACCAAACCGAGTATGATGGCAAAAAACACGCTGGTATTAGAAAACACAACACCCCTGAGCTCCATGCTTTGCGGCATGATGTACATGACCAATGGGTAGGAAGCTATGGCGGTTAAGAGAATGGAACCGAAGTTGCCATAATTGAGCGCCGTCAGCACATCTCCATGGTCATCTTTGACGGACACAAAATAGGTAGATATCGTGGAAAAGATCAGGCCCATACCTGCAATGAGCATGGGTAATAAAATGGGTGCAATGCCACCGACCTCATCGTTGGAAATGATCTCCCTTCCCAGTACCATGGTGGCCAGGATGGTGGCGACATAAGAACCAAAAAGGTCGGCTCCCATGCCGGCTACGTCGCCCACATTGTCGCCCACATTGTCCGCGATGGTGGCCGGGTTCCTGGGGTCGTCTTCCGGAATACCTGCCTCAACTTTGCCAACAAGATCCGCTCCAACATCGGCAGCTTTGGTATAGATTCCTCCGCCAACCCTTGCGAAAAGGGCAATGGATTCGGCGCCAAGGGAAAAGCCTGCCAATACTTCAAGTGCTTTTTCCATACCGATGCCATTTACATCTCCGCTGTCACCCACAAATATGGTGTATAAGATGATGAAAAGCACACTCAGACCGATTACGGCGAGACCGGCTACTCCGAGTCCCATGACAGATCCTCCCGTAAAAGATACCTTAAGGGCCTGCTTTAAACTTGTTCTCGCAGCCTGTGCCGTTCTGACGTTTGCCTTGGTAGCGATGTTCATGCCGATGTAACCCGCATAAGCTGAGGTAAAGGCCCCAATGATAAAGGCTACACCAATCAGCCAGTGTGAACTTTCAACCAGGGTACCAGACCAGGCAAGCAGGACAGAGACTACAGCCCCAAAAATGAATAATATCCTCCATTCTGCTTTCAGGAAGGCAAGGGCTCCATCTGCTATCGCGGTAGATATCTCCTGCATACGCTCATTGCCCGGATCCTGGGCAACCACCCAACGAGCTTTCAGCATCATAAAGATCAAAGCCACCAGACCACACAGGGGAACTACGTATATCAAATTGTTGATCATCGTTTCTATTTTTTTTACTTTTAAATGCGTCGTTTGAAAAACGGCACAAAAGTAGAAAAATTAAAAAACAAAGTACAATATTTGGTGAAAATTAAAATTACAGGATTATATTCTATAATGTATAAAATATTGTTTGATAATGCACTGAAAATTCTGTCAAATCCTGCCTTATTTTAGAGGCCTTACTTTATTATGTATGGTAAAAGATTACTAAACAAAATAAAATTTTATTTTAACCGAGATTAATTCAAGGACGACTTCAGAAGAAGTGGTGGATAATTGACATTTGAAACAGTATTCTACTTGGTTGGTATGACTATGCCTAAACGGTATTTTGGGTGCAATTAGATTTTAGGATTTTAGGGCACGCAATTTTAAACCCTTCGCTTTAAGTAATTGGATCACACCATTAGGCCCGCCCAGATGTCCGGCACCAACCGCAAAAAAGGTAGGTTTTTTCTTAACCTGGTCCACGATAAGCGGCACCCAGTTTTTGTTCCTGCCAGTAAGCAACAGATCCTCATAGCCACCCAATTCGGAACCTTCCTCTCCCATGGTGGCAACCATGGCCTCTATGTCCTGGCTTTTATACAGTCTCACCATTTCCTGGAATTCACCATCGTTGGTATTGCTTGCCTTCAGACTTTCAACCAGCATTTTCGCCTGATCAGCATAGGGTATCGAATCAAATACACTGATCTGGAAATCTATGGTTTCCAGCCCTTGGGTTGGTATTTTTCTGTCTTTGGATATTTCATAAAACTCCATCTCATATGACTTAATCGTGCCATCCTGCAAGGAAGTGGGATTCAAATCGCCCATGGCAAAAGCGCTCAGGAACATCGGTTTTACCCGTTCCAGCATAAACATAGGTAAGCCCAATTTTGAAAATTGATTGCTCACCAGCTGATAGTCGGCCTCGTTTAATAAGGTCTTTAAGGTGATGCCATCTTTCATGAAGATCTTATTCATCATGCCAAACAAGGCAGAAACGTCATTCATGTCTTTCATGTCGATCTCAAAAAACATCTCGTCACTTTGTTCAATCGCATTCAGCGTTCCCTTGGGTAAAAAATAATCTGTAGCGGGTATCATGTGGATGGTGCCGTACAGATAAGAAGGTTTTTTAATTCCTGTGCCGGTAATCTCCCACAACAGGGCCTTGTCAAGTTCTGATTTGGAGGTGGATTTGGTTGTCTTACAACCCCCGATGATCAGGAGTCCAAGCAGGACCATTACCAATAGGTGTTTAATACGCATGTGTTGTTTTTTAAGGCCGGTGCCAACATTTCAACATTAAAATTGAAGTACCGTTACTTTACATCAATGGAAGTTTAGTCAATTTGTTTAGACAGCTATAAATAAAATCTCTTGGATTCAGCCTCCGCCTGGTTTTTTAGGCTCACCTTTTTTCGGGCTTTCCGGTTTTTTAACTTCTGCTTTTTTCTTATCTACCGGCACTGCTTTGGGGTCAGGTCCTGTCTTTTTTTCGACTGCTTTTTTCTCATCTTTCTTTTTGGTAGCAGACTCTTTTTGATCCTCCTCTGCATCTATGGGTTGGATATCTTCGGCTGGAATACCTTCCAGGATCTCTCCTCCCTCTAAAGGTTCTGCAAATTCTCCCTCTGGCCCAGAGCCGTATCGCTGTTTTACGATTTCATCCAGTCCACGGTATCCATTCTTAAGGATGGAATCCCGCACCGTACTATCCTGCATCAGCATCTCCAGGGTATCTGGAGAGATGTAAATTCTAAATGGACAGCCTATCATGCTTTTCGCGGTTTCATTTTCTTCAAAGCGGGTGTCCGTGAGTTTTCTCCATTTTTTATCATTCCTAACCTGCTTCCAGAATTCACCCACGATCGGCAGAGCCATGGCTGAGCCCTGTCCCAAATCCATATCCCTGAATCTCACGGCAGGACTGGGTCCTCCTACCCATGATCCGGTCACCAGGGTGGGGTTGAAAGCAATAAACCAACCGTCTGACTGGTTTTGGGTGGTGCCCGTTTTACCGGCAAATTCTCCGACCACTCCGTATGCATTGCGGAATTTACTGCCGGTGCCCTGGTCAACTACACTTTGCATCATTCGTTTAACGATGGCTGCTTCATCTTCACTCAGGGCCTTCACATTGGGACCGAGTAATGGATTTTTGCGCAATTCCTCCTGGTAATCGTAAATGACCTTGTTATTGCGGTCAACAATTTTTAATATGGTTACCGGCTCGGGTCTGGTGCCTTTGTTCGCAATCGTGCCATATACCTTCATCATGTCGTACAGCATGATGTCTGCTGCCCCAAGGGCAATACCAAATTCACGGGGCAATTTCGTTGTAATACCCATTTTTGTGGCCAGGTCGATGGATTTTTGAATACCCACCTTTACAATGAGTTGTGCCGCAATGGTATTGATGGAATAAGTAAGACCGCCGATCACCGTTGCCCAGCCTCCATAAGTGCCATCTGAATTTCCGGGACTCCAGTCTTCAAGGGTTACCCTTTCGTTACGGTAATAGTCACATGGTTTTACACTGTCTTGCACCGCAGCGGCATAAACTATGGGTTTGAAAGTAGAACCTACCTGTCGCTTGGATAAAATGTGATCGTATTTGAAATATTTAAAACTGGTGCCACCTACCCATGCTTTGATGTGTCCGTTGCTGTGGTCCATGGCCATGAATCCCGTATTGAGCATTAGAAAGTAGTGCTTGATACTGTCCATGGGGGTCATTAGGGTATCGGCATCGCTACCGCCATTTTTCCAGGAAAATACGGTCATCTTTACGGGCTCATTGAAGATGCGGTCAATCGTCGAATCCGGTACTTCATTTTCTTTAAGTTTAAGGTAACGGGCACTCTTTACCTTTTGCTCTTCAAGCCATTTGTCATCACCCCAGGGCAAAGACTCTTTGTATCCTTTCCAGTGCGCATTAAACCTGGCTTGCAGTGCAGACATGTGTTTTTGTACGGCCGCCTCTGCAAAGTTTTGCATGCGGCTGTCAAGGGTGGTATAAATCTTAAGCCCGTCGCGATACAGGTTGTATTTGGTACCATCTTCTTTGGTGAGTTTTCCCAAAATACCGGGCATCACGGTTACCCTAAGATATTCTTTAAAGTAAGCGCCTTTGCCCCCACTGTCTTCATCGGCGGTGAATCGGCCTGCGTTGACGGGTTTATCTTTTATTTTTTCATATTCTTCTTTGCTCAGCTTTCCATTGGCGATAAGTGATGAGACCGTTTCAAGATCGGTGGTGTGAAAAACAAAATCACTATTGTCCACCATTCTCGCCAACACCAGGTTACGACGTTTCCTGGAATTATTAGGGTTGCGTGTTGGATCGAGTGCGGTTGTGGCCTTGAGCATGCCGATAAGGGTAGCCGCTTCGGCAGGGTTAAGATCTTTGGCTTTTTTATTGTAGAAATATTTGGCCGCCACTGTGATGCCGAAACGGTCACCGCCAAAAGGTACGGTATTAAGGTAAAGGGCGAGCAATTCTTCCTTGTCGTAAATGCCTTCGAGTTTGATGGAAATGATGTTTTCTCTGATTTTGTTGATGAGCAGACTTACACCTGGTATCCAGTAATTGCGCCGTGGATATAGATTCTTGGCCAATTGCTGCGAAAGTGTAGAACCTCCACCAAGTCCTGAAGTGTTAGTGGCTAATCCTTTGAATACCCTAAGCCATGAACGGATGTCGATGCCGCTGTGTTCAAAAAAACGTTTGTCTTCCACGGCGAGTAAAGCGGTAACAACATAAGGAGATATGTTGGCCAGGCCAATTTCTGTGCGGTTTTCGATGTAGTATTTTCCGATCAATACGGTATCTGCTGAATATATCTCCGTGGTATTTGCATTTTCAATGTTGCGGAGTTCGCTGCTACTTGGCATGCGCCCAAACAGACCGATCCAGGAAAAAAAGACCAGGCTAAAAAAGACAATAAAACCTGTCCGGGTTATGTCATATGTCCAGAGGATGATAGAAGCAAGTATGGGTTTTTTTTGCGCCAAAGCCCGGTGCCATTGACGTACCGGCTCACTCTTTTTCAGGTATTTGGCGTTCAGAGGTTCCAGCTTAGACCTGACAGGCCCCCAGAATGGTTCCAGCTTAACTCCTATGGCTGTTTTAACCGCAGCATACCTGGTTTTAACTAAGTTCCATCCTTCTTTTATCAGTTTATAGTCCATTCTCCAATTTAGTATGGGGTGCAAAGTTAAGGAAATTTAGGGCAAGGTAATGGTGTTTTTTAATAGGGCTATTTAAATAAATCTTTAATAAGTTAATACTTCGGTTAAAAATTAAGCTGCGAATTTCCCAAAATTAAGGATTTCGGATAAATCCGATTGATTTTTATAAAACTTTGGGTCAACGCGATACTTTGATAATATTAAATTCATGAGTAACATGTTTGAGAGTTCTGTTTTAATGTCATGTATTGACATTGGACAGCTTTGGTCTGCAGGAATTTCCTTTCTAGCTATTGCTTTTGCAATGTTTATTGATGTTAGTGTCACATTAAAATGAAACTCTAGCTTCTGTTTTGATACAGACTGACAGTTCGTAAGGCCTGTGTGTTGCTTCGCATCTCGGAAGTTAAATTCCATTTGATACCTGGCGCGATAATATTGAACAAGCTTTCTGCCTTGTCTATTCAGGTTAGTTGAATAATAGATGGCAGATCCTTTCACGGTCCCTTTTTATCAAGGTATTCAACAAATGCTACTTTTATTAAGGATCCAAGACTGATTGAATATACAATTCCACTATAGAGAGTCATCTGCTCATCTTGATACTCGCACTTTAATCGTCTTTTATCAATTTTTTTGTGTCTACTTTCCCATCATACTTTTTTGGTCTTCCTCGACCAGTATTTGTTCCATTATAAACGTATCTTAAATTAGCGTCATCACGCAGCCTCGAGATAAATTCAAATCCTTTTTTAATCACAGCCGATACATACTTTTTCTTTGAAAAATAAGCGTCAGCAACCAGGACTCCACTTATTTTTCTTAACCTCAATGCTTCGCTGCTAAAAAAACTAATATATTGATCCACCAATGTATTTTCTGTGTCGGAAGAATTCTCATTTTGGGTTTGAACAGCTTTATAATGATAAGCAGTATTCTGCTTGACGTCAATAATACTAAAGCATCCAATTTCTAAACCCCTGTCATAATTCCCTTTGCATCCTGAATAGAAATAGCCAATTTCAGGGGTTTTCTTGCCACTTTTAGGGATAAAACTTGGGTCGAAGCCAATAATTAACTCATCGCTGCAATTCATAGAAATAAACTCCCCGTTAAACCGGGCCCAGTCAAATCCGTTTTCAAAATTATTTCTATATGACTTCTCGTTCATGCATCCATATCTTGAAAATTGTAAAAAATTGGCTTTCCCCGAATGCTTAATAAAAGCATTAGGATATGCTCAATAAATTTAGCTTGTACCTTTCCAATATCAGACATTTTTGATATAATTGCAGTAATAAAGCTTTAGCCTGTGGTAAATGCGTTTTGAATAGTCATGTGTGAGATGATTTATTCAGGTTAGCCTAGGCTAATTTACGCATTTACCTTTTATTTAAAAAATTACCGAAGTATTGATAAGTTAATACCCCACTTAATTTAGATTGGGGAATGAAGAAGATATTATAATTGAAATTTGGCTTGATTTCGCCTGCCAGAATTCTTTTAATAGGTAATGGGATCGTTTAAAAGTAAATCTATGCATTTCATCCTTCTAACCAATTTAAAACTAGGCAGTGACATCAGGTTCATCTTCAAAAATTTCCCTGAGGTCAATGGTCAGCTCTGGAAGTGTATAGCATGGTATCAGATCATCTATAACGTAGGCAGTAACTCTTCTGTATGTACCTTCCTCAAGGATAAAAACTTCCACCGTTTTATTTCTTGGTTCCACAATCCAGTATTCATTCACGCCCGATTCTTCATAGAGGTCAAACTTGTCTTGCAGGTCTTTTTTTGTAGTGTGTGGTGATAGAATTTCTATGATCCAGTCAGGTACTCCAAAACATCCTTTTTCTTTGATATAATCGGGGTTGCAAACCACTACCAAGTCTGGTTTTACAACCCGGTCGGAATGCATGAAATCTTTTCCTTTAACCGGAAGAATAACATCAAAAGGAGCCACAGAATACTGACACCTTTTTCCTTTGAGGTGGTTATATAAAAGGCCACCAAAATTACGGGATATTTTTTGGTGAGCTGTGCCTGGAGCCGGACTCATTCTGAATATCTTGCCTCGAATAATTTCAACTGAGTCGTCAAAGGAAAAATTAAGATAATCTTCGTAAGTATAGAGTTGATCATAGTGGGCATCAGGTTCATTTATTTTCTCATTCTTAATCATGGTGGTATGGATTAGATTTACTTAAATAAACGGTTTTATAATGTAAGGTTACTAAAAAATTGGTAACAGACATTTTCTGGATGTCATAAAAACTTTTTGAAACTTAAATTTATTTAAAATTCCCATTGGCAATGCCTGATGGTTCACAAACGGTAGTCAATCCTGCCGTGCAAAAACCTTTCTCAACAGGGATGAGGTCCGCTGACTGATATCTGAACGGATGCCCAGCTCTTTTTGTTTGACCAGGTCAAATAGTCCGTCAAGTGCTTTGTTGGCCACGTAGTCTGCGAGATCGGCATTCACTTTTTCTACAAATGGAATTTTATTATAGGTATTGACGGCATCCGCATAATAATCTAGGGCTCCAAAGGTGTTGAGCGAGGTGACCATCACGGGTTTAAATTCGCCATACAATGCAGTATAAGTCGCCCGCCTCAGGTATTGGGTGGCTGCATCTTTATCCCCCATCAGGATGTTTTTTACATCGGTGAAGGTAATCTTTCTAATGGCATCCAGGAAAATGGGTCCTGCTTTGGATGCAGCATCTTCTGCGGCCCGGTTGATCTTTTTAATGGCTTCTTCTTCCAGGTTGGTAAAGCCGGGTACAGAACGGAGTTTTGAGGTCACTTTGGCCGCTTCCGGCGGAAGTAAAATCTTGTAGACAGAATTGTAATAGCCATTTTGAGTAGACAAGGTGGCCACACTTTTATCTACTCCCAGATTAAGGGCTTCTTTTAAACCGGTGGTTATATCTGCATCTGAAAGAATATTGCTACCTGCATTGTCTAAAATTTTATTTAAATCTTTTGGATCACATGAAGTAAAAATTAATAAGCTGAGCAAGAGTGAAATGTATTTCATTAATTTAGTTTTAAGATAAACGGGTTATAAAACTTTAGGTATCTTTTTTAAATCTTATTTAACAAAACCCTCCCTTTCATTTCCGGTGGAGCTTCAACACCCATGAGGTAGAGTATGGTGGGTGCCACATCTGCCAGGATGCCATCGCTGATGCGATATTGGGCAGCATCCCCGCCAATATAAATCACCGGTACAGGATTGGTGGTATGCGCAGTATTCGGACTGCCGTCGTCGTTTATCATGTAATCGGAATTTCCATGGTCTGCAATGACGATGAAGCGATAGGCATGGGCCAGTCCATAATCCACGATTCTGCCCAGGCAGCGATCGACTGTTTCTGCTGCTTTTATGGCGGCGGAAAAGACACCGGTATGGCCCACCATATCGGTATTGGCAAAATTAAGACAGACAAAGTCCGGGTTCTCCCTTTCTGCAAAATCAAGCAACTTATCCGTTATGCCTGCGGCACTCATTTCAGGTTGCAGGTCATAGGTTGCTACTTTGGGGGAAGGAACGAGGATGCGGTGTTCATTGGCAAAAGCCTCTTCTCTTCCGCCACTGAAAAAGAAACTTACGTGGGGGTATTTTTCAGTCTCTGCAATCCGCAATTGTTTCAGTCCGGCAGCAGCTAATACCTCACCCAGGGAGTGGTTGACCAAATCTTTTTCAAAAAGCACGTCAATGCCTTCAAAAGTTTCATCGTAACGCGCAAAGGTAATCATGTCAATATTCAGAGGAAACAGTTCATATTCTTCCACGGGTTCCTGCGTAAGTACACGCGTAAGTTGTCTGGGCCGATCGGTACGAAAATTAAAAAAGATAACGAGGTCTTCGTCCTTAATTCTTGCGGCATTGTCCTGAACCAATACGTGACCTTCTACAAATTCATCGGTTATGCCGGCTGCATAACTATTATCCAGTGCGTCTTCGATGTTGTCACAGGCTTCTCCCTCACCATAAACCAGCAGGTCGTATGCTTTTTTTGTCCTTTCCCAACGATTGTCCCTGTCCATGGCGTAGTAGCGGCCAATGACCGTTGCCAGTCTCACATTGCTTCCGCCAATATGATTCGTAAGGGAATGCAAATAACTTTTGCCAGACTTTGGATCGGTATCTCGGCCATCGAGGAAGGCATGAACAAAGGTATTGGGTATTTCCATATCACAGCACATATCGCAGAGGGCGATGAGGTGATCAATGTGAGAATGTACACCACCATCACTTACCAGACCTATTATATGCACGCTGGATTTGCGAGCTACCGATTCTCTCAACGCTTCGTGCAGCAGAGGATGGCTGTGAAGTTCTCCATCGCGCACTGCTTTGTTGATGCGGGCCAGTTCCTGATAAATAATCCTTCCTGCTCCAATATTGATGTGACCTACTTCAGAATTGCCCATCTGGCCGTCCGGCAAGCCAACATTTTCGCCATGTGTCAGTAAAGTCGCATGCGGGTAGTTGTTCAAAATTTCATCATACCGGGGTGTATTAGCTGCAGCTATGGCACTCCGTTCCGGTATAGGACCAATGCCCCAACCATCCAGGATGAGCAACATCACTTTTTGGTTCATAAATGACAGTATTTATTGATTTTTTTCAATTTAAATGCTTCCAAATCGTTTTAAAGGGGATATTCCGTTACTTTTACAAATGTAATCCGTCAAATTGATTATGAAGACAAAAGGTATTAAAATATTTATGCTCCTGGTTTTGCCAATTTTTGCCGGCATTACAAAGGCACAATCTGCCAAGGATTTTTTTACGGCGGTGAATGCGTTGGATTATAACGCAATGGAGTCGATGCTCAGCAATGAAATCGACCTCAACATCATCGACAATGCCCAGTTTAATTCAAAAGCAGAGGCTGTTTCAAGGTTAAAAACATTTTTCTCCGCAAACCCTGTCCGTAAGATGGAACCGCTGCACACCGGCACCTCCAAGGGCAATACATCTGCTTATAAACTGGCCAAATTGATTACTCCGGGTGGTGTCTTCAGGTTTTTTGTGTATGTAGAAACTAATGGCGGAAAAACATGGGTAAAGGAAATACGAATCGAACGATTTTAAATAATTTTTTTTTGTTTGCGACTGCATGGATAATCATGCTTTCTGCCTGCGGTCCCTCCCGGATTTATTACCCTATACATCACGTAAAAGCTGCGTCGCTTGTAACGCGTTCCAGCCTGCCGGAAACTTACATTTCGCCCTGTAGGAACCCCCTGAATTATGTGCCCGATACACTTCACCCGGCATTTAACCCTATGAAGACTGTTCGCATTGCCTGGCACTGTGTGGATAATCCGGTCGGAGGCAATAATTTCACACAGGAAAATGGCAGAACTTACCTGTACAATTTGGTAGAGAATGCCAATTACCGATTGCGGAACATCAAAAAAATGAACCTTCCATTGGGCAATAATACCCCGGTAGTAGATCCGGGCTTTCAGTGGAAAATTACACCAAGCGTGGGTTACGAAAAAGAAGGGGGGTATTATTTCCATATCCAGGAAAATCCACTCTATTTTTTAAATAAAGGACCCAAAAGATCGGATTACAACACGGCCGTTTTTGACGAGTTGGGTGTTGGGCTGGATTCCATTCTCAACATTTTTATCATCCCATTTCCACCAGACAGTTTCGGTCGCCAACAGTTCAGGATGAATGAATCTGGCATTGCCTTGGGCAACCATGTAAAACTGGGAGGCCTTTTTCAGCGCAATAAACCAGAGTGGGAAGTGGCGACTTTGCTCAGTCATGAGATCGGCCATGTTTTTGGACTGAGTCATGCCTGGCATACCGATGGCTGCGACGATACACCCAATCACCCCAATTGCTGGAATTACACCGATTCACCGCCATGCGACAAAAATGTGTCGAACAACCTGATGGATTACAACAGTGAAATGATGGCACTCACACCTTGTCAAATTGGAAGGGTACATATGAAAATGGCCGACACCCTTGCAAAACAGCGTAAGTTGGTAGAACCCTATTGGTGCCGAAACGATACTTCCAAGGTTTATACCATCACTGATTCCATAGAATGGCTGGGATGGCGCGACCTCGATGCCTCCATCGTCATTGAAGATGGAGGATGGTTAAAAGTATGTTGTCGACTGGGCATGCCCGCTGATTCATACATTCTGGTAAAAGCAGGCGGTACCCTGGTGTTGGAGGAAGTTGTGATTCACAATGACTGTGGCCACCAATGGAATGGCATTAAGATAGAAAAATCGGGTAAGATTTCAGGTAGGGTCATCGAGATCGGCAACATTGTGCTGGCCGATGTAAAAAATGAAGATCCGGAAAAAGCAAAAAAATAGCAGTCCGGTCACTTTTAATTATCGTGAACGAACCGCTAAATAGTTCATTTATTTCTTAAAAAGCCCGCCAAGGGTTTTTGTTCCCATTTGCAGCAGGTCATCCATGATACTTCCGTCACCGTCCTGATCCAAAAGACGGGTGAAGAGGTTTGCCTGTGGATTTTTGTTCAGTACCAACCTGAACGGTTTTGCCGATGAGATCTATAAGTCCGCCACCGCCCACTTCTTCGTTGCTGCGCATTTTTCCCAGCATGCCCAGCACCATGGGAGCCAGGGTAATGAGGAGTTGGGTCACTTTTCCACTGTCCAGTCCGCTCATTTTACCGATGGCTTCGGCAATGCCTCCCTGGCTATTGCCAAGTACGTGACTGAGGATGCCGGCTCCGTTGGCGGTGGAGGCATTTGGGGCTGAAGCATTGCCCATGATCAGGTCGCCTATGTTTTCAAGGATGCTGCCATCATGATCGCGCTCGAGGGCAGACAAAAACGACTGTGCTCCCTGGGGATCAGCGACATTTTTGTTGATACCGCTAAGCAGGGCTGTAAATACGCCTTTGGTAGCTTCTGCCGTTTGGTCTTTATCTGCACCGATCTGGCCTGCCAATTGTTCGATCGTTCCTTCGTCAAGCTGGTTTTGAAGCATTTGTAGTATGTCCATTGTTTGTATAAATTGGTTTGATAATTAAAAGTGAAAGATAGAAAAATAATTCCAAATTTTAATCCATTTTAGGTTAAATTGTTCATACTTCTCCTCACTAAATTTGGCTGGGTGTTGAAAATGGTGCGCCTCACTGCGTTCGGCTGGGTGTTGAAGGTGGTGCGCTTCGCTTAATGTTCAAGACCTGTCTAACTGGCGTTAGCCAGGTAGATGGTACGCCTCATTGCATTCGGCTGGGTGGTATGGTGGTGCGCCACATTGCTCAAACCCATATTAGCGTATTTGCCTTATTGTATCGGAGGGCGCGCCCTGCCGATACAATAATCTACCTTTCTTTAGCGTCTTATGCTAATCCTTTCACATTTAGGCACGAATTTTGAATATATTAAAATAATTTATAATATATATATATGCGTAAAATAATAGTGATTATATTCATAATGGGTCATTTTTGGGCTTTTGCCGATGGAAATGACCCGGCTTTAGCCTATATCCAGGCTTATCGCGAAACGGCGGTTAGTGAGATGATACGCACAGGAATACCCGCAAGCATAAAATTGGCACAAGCCCTCCTGGAGTCAGAGTTTGGGCGTAGCCCTCTTGCCACAGATGGCAACAATCATTTTGGCCTGAAGTGTGGCAAAAACTGGAAAGGAAAGACATATTTTAAAATAGATGACGATGTGGATACACTTGGTCAGATGATCGAGAGTTGCTTCCGCGCTTTTGATAGTGTCGAGGAATCATTTCGTTGTCACTCGGATTTTCTGACCGACGAAAACAAGTCAGGCAGGTATGGTTTTTTATTTCAATTGTCACCAGATGATTACCAGGGCTGGGCTCACGGTCTGCGGCAGGCAGGATATGCTTCAGATCCTCAATATCCGGCTAAATTGATCCGCCTGATTGAGCGTTACCAGCTATTTACCATTGATCAGGTTTTGGCAAAAAGTGATGACAAAATAGAAAAGACAAAAGGAAAAACAATTCCTGTGGAACCAAGATTGAAAAAGGAACAGGTTATTGCTGGAAATACCTACGAAACCGAACAACCGCACCTGGTGGCTGGATCAAGGCTGAAGGACTCACCGGGTGATGAAAAGGCGAATATACCCAAGTATAGAATCACCATGATAAACGGTGCCCGGGCTGTAAAAGTGATTCATGAGGTTACTGCCGAAAAACTTGCAGGGTATCTGGGAAGGATGCCGGGAGAACTGATGGCATATAACGAATTGATAGAGACGCCGGCCCATTTAATAACAGAAGGAACCGCCATTTTCATCGACCAGAAAAACAGAGACTTCACCGGACGGGAGGATCATCACATCGTAGCAGAGGGAGAAACCCTTGAAATTATTGCCAACTTTTATGGTGTAAGGGCACAAAGTTTGTATGCCCTTAACAAGATTCCCAGGTCCTGCCGTCCCAAAGCTGGCGAGACCATCCAACTGAAAGCCCGGGTTACGCATGACAATAAGCCGGCCTATGTAAGGAAATCTGAAAAGGAAAGGAAATATATGTTTTCTGCCCTGGATGCCAATTGACCTTTACCAAAGCACCAACAAAACATTGGGTAAGATAATATTTGTTAATTGCATGTAGTACAAAATTAAACGAAATACAGGCGAAGCAGCTACTTACTTTGATCCACTATTGACAAGGCTCAATAATAAGTGATGAAATGAACTAAGCAGAAAAACTTGTGCCACATCCGCAGGAGCTCTTGGCATTGGGGTTGTTGAACATAAAACCCCGGTTGTTGAGTCCGTCGATCCAGTCGATCTCCATTCCCAGAAGGTAGATGGCGTGTGCTTTTTCCATCAGGACCCTAAAGCCCGCCACTTCATAAACCTCATCTTTTTCTTTCTGCACATCGAAACCCAGCACATAGCTGAAGCCAGAGCAGCCACCACCTTTTACACCAACCCTTAATCCGTAATCATTGGGTACTTTTTGTTCATCCATAATTCGCTTGAGTTGGATGATGGCACCTTCGGTAAGTTGTATGGGTTGTATGGTCGTCTGGTTCATAAATCTAAAATTGCTGCAAAATTAAAGATTAAACACAAAAATACCCCCAAAAGTTCTATTAAACGCACAGGCAGAAGATTAGAACAATAAAATGCTGATTGTCTGTTCTTTATCATTAACTTGCAAAAAAAGAAAGCGGGCATTTGCCATCGTTTTCAAAATTATGGTAATTTTAACGGATTCAACAACTGCACTCATTTATGCAAAGTGTTTTTTTGGAAATTGTTAGGTATATTGTGCCATCACTGGTGGTATTTGCCACGGTGTATTTTTTAATGAACAAATGGTATCGCCACCAGATCTTTTCGGAGCAACTCCGCCAGGGAAGCAAACACCGCGAAAAAGTGGATGGCATTAAGATGCAGGCTTGTGAAAGGTTAATCCTCTTGTGCGAGCGCATAGAACCGGTCAACCTTTATATGAGGCTTAATACCGGTGACATGACGGCAAAACAAATGCAGGAGGCTATGATGATTGCCATACAGCAGGAATTTACCCACAACTACACCCAACAACTTTATGTATCACCTGCCCTCTGGAAAATAATACTGTTGGCGAAAGATCAGGTGTTGGACATCATTTCTCAGACAGGGGACAAGCTTTACCCTTCTGATCCTCCGGGCAGGCTGATTGAATTGATACAACGTGTTTTCAGGGAAATAAATATCCAACCACTCGATCAGGCAAAGAGTGCCATTAAAAGTGAAATTGACCTTATATTATAATCATGTACCACAAGGGAAAGCTGATCTTCGCCGTTTTATTGGCTACATTATTGTCCTGTCACAAGACACAGACCTATTATTCATACCACGAAGCCCGCACATACAGGATTGATGAGAGGAGCAGGGCAGAAGATACTGCCGTTGTGCGGATAATACAACCCTATAAAAATGCCCTGGATGGTAAGATGAATGAAGTGGTGGGATATAATGCCGCGGAGCTTGTCAAAGGTAAACCTTCTTCCACGATGACCAATTGGATGGCAGACGGTGTAAGGGAAGGATACGAAATCATCTCAGGCAAAAAGGTAGATGTAGCGCTTCAGAATTATGGGGGCATACGCATTAATTCATTGGCAGCTGGAGATATCACCGTGGGTAAAATGTACGAGGTCATGCCTTTTGAAAATTACCTGGTGGTCATGGAATGCAGCGGTGAAGTATTATTAAAATTACTCAATAGGGTTGCTTTATATGGAGGCTGGCCGATATCCAGGGGTTCTGGCTTTGTCATGCGGGACAGTATGGCGGCAGCCGTGGTCATCAATCAAAAACCACTAGACCTTCAGGCGACGTACACCCTGGCTTTACCGGATTATGTAGCAAATGGCGGAGATGATTGTAGTTTTCTAAAAGACTTGCCACGAGAAGACACAGGTTTGCTGGTAAGAGATATCTTAATTGCCTACGTTAGAAATAAAAAAATCATCCAACCGGATAATGAGACAAGAATAAGCCAATTGAAATGAAAGAAGGTAGAAGAAAATTTATAGAACAGCTCGGCATGGGTGGTTTCCTGCTCACAGCGGGAAAATTTCCATGGCAGGCCTGGACTGGAGATGTCGATGTGGTGAAAATCACCATTCTTCACACCAATGATGTACACAGTCGAATTGATCCCTTTCCAATGGATGGATCCAGAAATGCAGGTCTGGGAGGTGCCGCAAAGCGGGCTGCGATGATCAAAAGGATCCGAAAAGCAAATGAAAATATCCTGCTCTTTGATTCCGGGGATATTTTTCAAGGGACGCCTTATTTCAATTTTTACGGGGGTGAGCTCGAAATGAAGCTGATGACAGAAATGGGCTATGATGCAGCCACCATGGGCAACCATGATTTTGATGGAGGGATAGATGGTTTTGTCAATCAGCTGAAACATGCAAATTTTGACATACTTATGGCAAATTATAATTTTGACAATACCCCCATGCAGGGCAAATCAAAGCCATATAAAGTTTTTGAGAAACAACACATCCGGATTGGCGTCTTTGGCCTGGGCATAGAACTTGACGGCCTGGTGCCTCAAAAACTTTACGGTGATACCCAATACAACGATCCGGTGAAAGCAGCGATGAAAACTTCAGCCATCCTGAAGCATAATGAAAAATGTGATTATGTCATTTGTCTGTCTCATCTTGGGTACCGATATGATGAATCAAAGGTTTCCGACGTAAGTCTGGCCAGGGAGAGCAAAGACATCGACCTTATACTCGGAGGACATACCCACACTTTTTTAAAGGAACCTACCATTGTGGAAAATATGGTGGGAAAACCAGTGACCATAAATCAGGCCGGTTGGGCAGGAATTTTACTGGGAAACATTGACCTGTATTTTGAGAGAAATAAAAAAGGCAAATGTGTGAGCTGCAAAAATATAACTGTAAAATAGGTTCGTCGTAATATTTTAATACATAATGTATTGAAAAAACAGACCTAAAACTTGGTTGTTTTTAATATGTATACTGGCAATGCATTAATCTCAAAATATCTTTCAAAACCATTAATTTTTTGTAGCTTAGCTTTGCTATTTACGTAAAAAAAGGTCAATTTTGTGACCCCTGAAAATCAGGTAACGTAAGTTTGGATCTCATGAAAGAAGACTTCACCCCAAAGCGATCTTACTTCTGTTAACTGCAGGTCGTATGGAATTTTTATAAAATGAATTTAATTGATACAGTCTGATTTTCAGCCAGCTTCTGTTTTTTCCGCTGGAATGAATGTCTTTGAACATAAAGAAATAATGGTAAACGATCAAAACATAGTCTGGAGTAAATGCCTGGATGTAGTCCGGAAGAATGTGAATCCACAAAGTTACCGGACGTGGTTCGAACCCATAAAACCAGTAAAATTACAAGCGGGGGTATTGACCATACAGGTGCCCAACAAATTCTTTTATGAGTGGCTGGAAGAAAATTTTGTCGATGTACTCAGTCTTGCTCTGCGCAAGGAAATGGGAGAAGGTGCCAGACTGGAGTATCAGATCCTGATGGACAATCACAAGGCCACAGGCAAAGTATTTACCGCAAATTCGGCTGAAAGTGAGGATGCAGCTAAAGAGGAGATTACGAATCCATTTGTGATACCAGGCATTAAAAAAACCAAAATTGATCCCCAACTTTACGAAAAATACACATTTGAAAACTTTGTGGAAGGTGAGTGTAATAAATTGGCGAGGGCAGCCGGACTTGAAATTTCCAACAGGCCGGGAACAACATCTTTCAATCCGCTTGTCATTTTTGGAGATACCGGGCTGGGTAAGACCCATTTGTCCCAGGCCATTGGCAATGCCATCGTAAAAAATTTTTCTGGTAAGCAGGTATTGTATATGACCACAGAAAGATTTACCAACCAGGTCATCTATGCCATTCGAAACAATTCCATCAATGATTTCATGAATCATTATCATATGATTGATGTGCTCATTGTCGATGATATTCAATTTCTTGCCAACAGGCCAAAAACGCAGGAAATATTTTTTAACATCTTTAATCAGTTGCATCAGTCCGGGAAACAAATCATTCTTACTTCCGATCGTGCCCCAAAAGACCTGCAGGATGTGGAGAAAAGACTTATATCGCGATTTAAGTGGGGACTTACTGCCGATCTGGGTGCTCCGGAATATAAAACGCGTATAGATATACTGAAAGCGAAAATGGAACTCGAAGGCATTACGCTTTCTGAGGATACCGTAGAATACATTTGTCACCACATAAAAAGTAATATCCGAGAATTGGAGGGTGTGCTCATTTCTCTGGTGGCAAGGGCCTCATTAAATAAAAAGCGCATAGACCTTGATCTTGCCAGAGAAGTGGTGGGTCAGTTTGTGAGTCAGGAACATAAAGAAATTTCCATTGACAACATCAAAAAACTGGTGGCAGATCACTTTAAAGTACCTATGGACAAGTTACAGGGAACCACCCGTAAACGCTCCATAGTGCTGGCAAGACAATTGTCTATGTACCTGGCTAAAAATTATACCTCAGTTTCATTAAAAGCCATTGGCAGTAATTTTGGAGGTAAGGACCACAGCACGGTGCTTTACTCCATCAGGGCAGTTCAGGACCTTATGGATACAGACAGTCTGTTTAAAGATACGGTGAATCAATTGGAAAAACAAGTGCAGTTAAGTTTAACCCCCGGATAGGATTCACCGATAATGGGTATGTTAATATTTGTTAAATAGCCAGATGTCGGCTTTGGGAAAGTTCATGGAAATGTATATTTGCAGCAAATTTGTTTTATGAAATCATCTTTATGCATGTTGGCTTCTTTTTTCCTTTTCACGGTAACTGCGTGTAAAGAAAAAGATAAGGGCGAATATCAAACAGGCAAGGAGGGTGAATTGAACTGGATAGATATGAAAACGGCAGCGACCATATCAAACAAAGAAAACAAGATGTATTTTGTAGATGTTTATACCGACTGGTGTGGTTGGTGTAAGGTAATGGACAGGAAAACATTTACTGATCCTGTGGTGATTAAAGCCCTGAGTGAAAAATACCATGTGGTAAAATTTGATGCAGAACAAAAGGAGCCAATTTCATTTAATGGTCGTACTTTTGACTGGCAGGCAGCAGGAAAAAATGGCGTAAACATGTTGGCCGTGGAATTGCTTCAAGGACAATTGTCTTATCCGTCCTATGTTTTTTTAGATGCAAACCGCAAGCCATTTAAAATCGCTCGAGGATTTATGCCTTCTCTGCAGTTTCTTGAAGAATTGCAAAGTGTAGGCAACTAAAATATTGTAAGGGGACATTAGCTCAGTTGGTTTAGAGCACTACCTTGACAGGGTAGGGGTCACTGGTTCGAGTCCAGTATGTCTCACTCCTTTTCTCTCCCTCCTTCCCGCATTATTCCAAGTTAAATAGGTTGGCCTGTCCTGCCAGACAGACGTAAATTGCCAAGAGGCTTCTGTCTAAGGTTCATTTCATTTCTCAAAACAAAAAGTAGTTGATTTAGACTAAGGCACTGTATAAATTCCAGATTTATCTTGTCGCGATGTTTATGGGTGTAAGATTCACATAATGAGGTTACAAAGAGTCCCTGATCAAAGGGGCATATTGGCCTGTGAGTTAGATATTCAAAATTAAAATATCTATAAATTTATGGTGTTTAATAGTTTTTATATAATTATATATAATAATTTACAATTTATTGTTATGTGTAATTTGAAGTAAATCAAATAAATGTAAAATAGCTGTAAATAAGAGTATTAAATATTTAATAAATACATAAATGATTGATAATATTGTACTTGGATTTAACCTGTAAAAGCACTTGTCATGAATAAATCATTCCTTAAAATGCCGCTCATTTTTCTGCTTCTGGCATTTTTTTATAACACCCTTAGCGCACAATTTGACCTCGCACTTCGCCTAAATACAATTACAAGTAGTCCGGTAAAATACGGAACATCGGTTCCATTCAATATTACTGTTTTTAATCAGGGTAATCAGGCGGTGGACAGCATTGATATCATTTGTTATATAAATCCCGCACTCCAGTTTGGCTCTGGAAATGGCATCTGGACACCTGATGGTGTAGTTCCCAATGCATATGTAACCCGCATTGCCGGTGAACTTGACCCTGCAGCTTCTGTGCTTGTCACCATAAACCTGGTACCAAATCCCGGCACTGACAGTACACAATGGAATCTTGCTGCAGAAATCTTTGCTTTCCAGGATATTTCCGGAAACAATGTGGAAGACGTGGATATTGACAGCCAGTCCGATAAAAATAGAAGCAATGATGGTGGTGGCGCCATTGGGCAGGCATCAGACGATGCCATCAATGGCAACGGCACCGGTTTGCCTGGTTCAGCCAGCGCAGCCACAGATGAAGACGATCACGATGTGGCCAAAGTTAGAATCTACGACCTGGCCATGCGAAAAGTACTCACCAGTGTGGGTCCATTTGAATACGGAGATACCCTGACATTTACGCATACGGTTTATAATCAGGGCAATGAAACTTCCGGCCTGGTAACCATTCAGGAACTTGTGACAGAAGGATATGCATGGGATGGCCCCCTCAATGCGCCTTTGGGATGGACAGGCACCTTGCCGAAACCAAAATATTCATTCCAGAGCCTGAAACCTTTTACCAGCATCGACATTCCGGTAAAACTTATCCTTGACCCGGAAATGTTTGATGGCATGGCTTGGAATAATTATTCTGAGATTTTTGCCATCCGGGATTTAAACAACGTCAATGTTGGACCCAATGAGGCCGACAGTTCCCCCAACAGCAATTCCACATATGAAAACCAGGTATTGCCAGGAAGTGCCTTTGACAATGAAATCAATGGAAATGGGCAGTCTGAAAATGAGGATGAAGACGACCATGACGTGGCAGCACCCCGCATTTTCGATCTCGCCATTAAGAAAGAAAGACAAACCGCTGTACCCAGCTACAGTTATACTCAAAACGTGAATTATACCATTATCGTTTACAACCAGGGAAATGTGACAGCCAACCAGGTGACCGTTACCGATACAGTCCCTTGCGGCCTTGAGTTTTTACCTGCCTTGAATCCTGGCTGGACGATATCCGGACCTAATAAAGTTTCTTTCACCCAAAGTGGACCTATTCTACCTGCATCCTTTGTAACCCTTAATCTCCTCTTTGGGGTTAACCCTTGTTACAATAATCCTGCCACCGGCTGGACCAACTATGTGGAAATAAGCAACGCTGTGCCTGCCGATGGCGGAAGTAATGACGACATCGATGGTACGTTTGATTCCACACTAAACAATGATTATCAATACGATAATTTGGCGAATAATGACGTATTGGATAAACTTGGTACTGAGGTGAATCAGGATGAAGACAACCACGATCTTGAAATTATCCAGGTAGTGGATATGGCACTCAAAAAAGTACTTACCACTCCGCCACCTTATACGTATGGACAGAATCTCACCTTTACCATCACGCTTTACAACCAGGGTAATGTGCCCCTGAAAAATATACGCGTGAAAGACTACATTCCAGAAGGGTATTCTTATTCTGCAGCCAACAATATCGGATTTGGGTGGAACATGGCAGATACTACCAATACCATTCTGGGTCCAATGTATCCGCTGGACACCGTAGATTTAAAGATCGTACTTACCGTTGAGCATGGTAACAGCCGCAGAGATTGGTTTAATTATTCCCACATCGTCAACGTGCAGGATCTGTTCAACAACAATAGAAATGACGATGCCGATAGCTATAGTTTTACTGTGAATGCCACCGAATTTACCATTGATCCGGGAGATCCGGAAGACGATGATATTTTTGTACTTGGGCCTCCAAATACAAACCGGGATGAAGATGACCACGATCCTGCAGGCTTTGAGGTGATGGATCTTGCACTGACTAAATTGATCATAAATCCTCAGCCATTCTATATTTATGGCGATATTGTACCATTCACCATACGGGTGGTCAACCAGGGAGGAACTACGACCAGCTTCATTCAGGTGACTGACTACCTGCCCTGCGGATTGTCATTCTCCCCTGCCAACAACCCGGGATGGAGTCAAAGTGGCAACCTGTTGCGTTATCAGTCGGCTGCATATCTTAAAGCCGGGGAGACCCTTGAATTGACACTCAATCTAGTGATTCAGCCTTGTGCAGCCACAAATGCATGGCGAAACGTGGCTGAAATTAGTATAGCCCGTGATAGTCTCAGCACGAACAATGACGACTTTGACAGTGATCCGGATGAAAACCCATTGAATGATCCTCAGGGTGAAGATGACATAGACGACGAGACCATCATACCATTAAACGGAGAGATTGGCGGTATCGTTTGGTACGATATCAATGCCAACGGCATTTACCAGGCAGGGGAACCATTTACTCCCAACATTCAGGTTGAGTTGTGGGATTGTAATGGCAATCTCATCAAATCTACCTTAACCGATGGTTCAGGTGCCTATTTGTTTAAAGACCTACAGGGAGGAAATTACCAGGTGCGGTTTATTCAAGCCACCTTGCCCCCAAATAATTTATTCACACTTCAAAATGCAGGCTCAGATGATGATCTTGACAGCGATTGTAATGGCATAGGACATGCATCGTGTTTCACCTTATTGCCTGGCCAATCAAACTATACCATCGATGCAGGGCACTTTGCGCCATCCAGTATCGGTGATTTTGTCTGGAACGATATCAATGGCAACGGAATTCAGGATTTTGGAGAAAACGGTATTCCAGGTGTTTTGGTCTCTTTGTATTCTTCCACAGGTTTACCCCTTTCTACCACCAATACAGATGCATCGGGTTATTATATTTTTGACAACTTGCTGCCTGGTAGTTTTTACCTCGTATTTAATAATCCTGTCAACTACGACTTCAATGATGCCAATGTTGGATTTAATGACAATGTGGACAGCGATGTGGATGGCTCGCAGGGCATTGGCAGTACAGCCATATTTTTTGTACCTGCCGGGACAAATATCACCAACATGGATGCCGGATTGGTAAAATGTGCGGAGATTTCGGGTCTTGTATTTTATGATGCCGACAAAGATGATCTATTGGATGCCACGGAAAATGGCATCAACGGCATGCGCATAGAGCTGTATCGATTCTTTAATAATACATGGGTATTGACTAGCCATACAGTAACCGGTCACAAGCCTGGTACGCCTTCCGATGATGGATATTTTTACTTTTGCAGTGCGCCGGGAGTATATTATCTGAAAGTCATCATGCCTCCTTATGGTTTGGTACAGGCGAGGCCCAATGTGTTGGGTGAACAACCGCTGGAAGCCTCCAATGAATATGCCATCGACAGCGATCTTACCAACAACTATGGAGTGGGAACTACCCGTTCATTTACCATCACGTCAGGTCAGGTCATCCGCAATATAGGGGCAGGGTATTATCCCATGGCCACTGCCGGTAATCTCGTATGGGAGGATACCAATTTCAATGGTAGGCAGGACGTCAGTGAACCCAAGGTAGCCAATGTTAGGGTTGAAGCATTTGATGTATATAACCAAAAAATTGGTGAAGCCATTACAGATAATACGGGTACATATACCATTACATACCTGGCTAAGGCTGACTATTACCTCAAGTTTACACCACCCGCGGGTTACGGATATACCATGTCAAACCAGGGAAATGAGGAGATCGACAGCGATGTTGACCACACCAACGGTCTCAATACTACCCGGTATTTTGCGATGAAACCGGGAGTTAATTACCTGAGCATCGATGCAGGCCTGGCCCCGGGTGCATTGCCGGTAAGGTACATTAGCCTGGATGCCCACCGGCACGGTGAATTTAATATCATTGAATGGAAAACTGCTACAGAAATCAATTCCGAATATTTCACCATTGAAAGGTTTAACGAAGAGACTAAAACTTTTTATGCCATCGGTGAAGTGAAAGCGTCCGGAAATTCTACTGTAGAAAAAGCCTACCTTTTTGAAGACCACGATGCATTGAAGTCAGGTAAATACACATATCGACTGGCGCAGGCAGATTATGACGGGAGCGTAAGTTATTCAGATCAGGTATCTGTCCTTGTCAGGGGAAAATCAACGAGTGATTTTGTATTATCCCCAAATCCGGCAAGGGAAAGGTGTATCTTGTCTTTATCTGCACCTGCCGACCAGGAAGTAATTCAGATCACCATAAGTCAGGCAAATGGCATAGTAGTATATAACGCGCGATATGCCAATATTGGCTCCTTTGAGCTGCCATTAAAGGGATTTGCATCCGGTGTTTATGACGTTTGTGTCGAATACCCGGGACAGGTAATGTGTAAAAAACTGATTATTATGGAATAGGTTAGTTTTTAAAATTGAATAACGTGAGGGTCCGATGTAATCAAAAGCATAGGGCCCTTTTTTTTGGTTTATAAAAAATACGTATCATTGTATCATGAAATTAGCTGTATTTCCAGGTTCATTTGACCCAATTACCGTAGGACACGTTGATTTGGTAGAGCGTGCCATTCCATTGTTTGACAAGATTGTGGTAGCTGTGGGCATCAACAATCAAAAACAAACCCTTTTTTCACTTGAAAAGAGGTTGGAATGGCTGACCAAAACATTTGAAAGCCATCCTACGGTCGAGGTTGATTCATTTGAAGGTCTTACGGTAAATTACTGCAAACACATCCAGGCAAGATATCTGCTCAGAGGTTTAAGACAGGCATCCGATTTTGATTATGAAAAGACCATTTCACAGTTGAATAGCATCATTGGAGACAACATCGAAACCGTTTTTTTGATATCGCGGCCTGAATTCAGCCATATTTCTTCTACCATTGTCAGGGAAATCATTAAAGGCCAAGGCGATGTTTCCAAGTTTGTTCCAGCCAATATCGCCAAAGAAATGTGAGCCATTATTTTCTGTCCACACAGCTAAATATGTTCAAATGGCGTGCAGAAAATAATCGGGTTACTTTCTCATAACAGGTAAGACTTCAACCTTATTCATTTTGCGGATTACCAGGAAAGCTGGATAGGAAACCAAGATAAAAATGAGTCCGAATTTGCTGCTTCCCAGGTCACTGTAAACGGCTCCTGCAAGAAATAGCAAAGAGAGCACTGTCATGGCAATGGGCAGATAGGGGTACATTGGTACTTTAAAAGGTCTGGGGAGATCGGGTTCTGTGGTTCGCAGTCGAATAAGTGAAACAAAACCGGCAGCATAGGAAAGTACAAAGAAAAAGGTGGCGATGTCTGATAATTTACCGCAAGTTTCTTTGCCGCTCAGGATAAGAAGGATGGAAAGTGATGTAGTAAGGATGAGGGCAAGATAGGGTGTTCCGGCTTTGTTGACCCAGGTGGTGAATTTTACAAACAGGCCATCGCGTCCCATGGAATAAATGACCCTGGGTGCAAACATACTTTGAGAGTTTAGGATACCCAGAACGGAGACCAGCAGGAAAACGGTGACAAAGCGTGTAGCTCCTTCGCCGAAGAGCAGGCCCATGGCAGTAGCGGCAGCAAGTTTGGAAGTAACCAGCTGATCGATTGGCACTACATACAGAATGGCAGCATTGACGAGCAGGTAAATGGAAATGATGGAAATGACGCCTATGATCATGGATCGAGGCATTGTTTTTGCTGGATCTTTGTTTTCTTCTGAAAAATAGGAGGCGGTGTGCCAGCCATCATAGGTGTAAAAAATGGCTTGCAATGCGGTAATGATACCCGCGAGCATGCCGGCCCCTGCGGTACGTTCAACCGTTTGTTGAAGGGCAACGGCTTCCACCTTATGTCCCAAGGTAAAACACAATACGACAAATATTATCAGCCCAATTGCATTGGTGTAGGTCAGTATCTGTTGAGACTTACCACCAATATGGGTACCAATCAGGTGAAGTGCAGTAAAGAAGACGATGATGCCAATGGCGATCCATGAATTGTGGTCTTCGTTGCCTGTGAGAAGGGATATAAATTCACTGAATGTATAGGCACCAAAACCGAGGGCAGAAACGGTACCCAGCCAACTGGTTATGCCAGTAAGAAAGCCAAAATAATTGCCAAAAGCCCGGCGGGCATAAACGTACCAGCTACCAGCCTGTGGCATGGAAACAGCAAGTTCAATTACGCAGAGCACACCCAGAAAAGCATAAATTCCCACGGCAAGCCACAACAGCAGAATCAGCCAGGGTTCACCAACCTGAGCCGCAATCGGACCCGGTTTTCTGAGGATACCTGTCCCTATCGTACCCCCCATAGTAGCCGCAATGCCGAAGCCAATACCAAGTAACTTCAGCAATTGGGTGTTGTGTGTCTGATTCATAATGGCGATTTGTATGCTAAGATACAATTATCCTTTACAGCCCAAAATTTGCTCCGGCTGAATGGTGGAAAACATTTGAAGTAAATGCATGATCGCTGGCTCAATTATTAGTAAAATTGCACGATGAATATTCAAGATGTAAAAATAGAGGAGAGTTGGAAAGGCTTTCTTCGCGATGAGTTTGCCCAACCGTACTTTCAGGCTGTACGAAGCTTTCTTCACCAGGAGAAGGAGATTGGCAAAATAATCTATCCACCGGGTCAGCAAATTTTCAGGGCTTTTGAGCTTACACCCGTAGATAAACTTAAAGTCATTATTCTTGGCCAGGACCCCTATCATAATCCGGGTGAAGCCATGGGGCTTTGTTTCTCTGTACCTGCCGGTGTGCGGATCCCACCCTCCCTGGTAAATATTTTCAAGGAGTTAAAACTCGATTTAGGCTGCACCATGCCTGTACATGGAGACCTTACTGCCTGGGCCAATCAAGGAGTACTGTTACTCAATGCTTTTTTGACGGTAGAGCAAAATAAACCTCTTTCTCACAGTAAGATCGGTTGGCAAACTTTCACCGATGCGGTGATATCGGGTGCCAGTCAGAGACTGGACGGAAAAGTATTTATGCTTTGGGGTAATTTTGCCAAAGCCAAAGCTCCACTTATTGATGAAAAAAAACACCTTATTCTGACATCAGCCCACCCGTCTCCTTTGGCGGGCAATGCATTTTTTAATAACCACCATTTTAGTAAAGCCAATGACTACCTCGTTTCTAAGGGTACAACGGCTGTAAACTGGCAAATAACTTAGTAATGAATCAAAAAAATCATTTCATGGCAATTGCCATCTCTGGCTTTATCGCCGTGGCTTTAGGGGCATTTGGAGCCCATGGTTTGCGGGCTTTACTGGAAGAGCGCACACTCCATGCCTTTGAAACTGCGGTAGAATATCAGTTTTTCCACACCTTTGCCATGGCCCTGTGCCTCATGGCAGGTAAACTGGACGGGAATCCATTGTTGAAGAGGGCTTATTTTGCCTTTGGCATTGGCATCATTCTTTTCTCGGGTTCATTGTATGCAATCGCTTTACTTAAAGCCTGGCACGTAGAAGCACCATGGCTCGGACCGATTACTCCTTTCGGTGGTCTTATGTTTCTTGCCGGGTGGGTTTATCTGGGGATGGCCTGTTACAAAGGCGACCGGGCACAAATCAGTGGCCTTTGAATTGGGGTTTCCTTTTTTCGATAAATGCTTTTACTCCTTCCTGATAATCGTAACTTTCACCGGCTTTGGTCTGCAGACTGTCTTCAAGGGACAACTGTTGGTCGATGTTATTAAGATGGCTGTGATTCAGCGCTTCTTTTGACAACCAAAGTGCCTTGGTGGGTAACGAAGCCAGCTGTTTGGCAATGTTCCAGGAAGCTTCAGCAAAATCAGCATCCGGGAACCACTTATAGATCATATTCATCTTTTCTGCTTCAATCGCTGAAACTTTATCGCCCAACATGATAAGTGCCGAAGCTTTTTGGAAGCCCACCAGCCTGGGCAGAAAAAAAGTGCCTCCGCTGTCGGGAATCAAACCAATTTTTGAAAACGCCTGAATGAAGCTGGCAGATTCAGCGGCCACCACCACATCGCATGCCAGCGCGATATTGGCACCGGCACCGGCCGCTACGCCGTTGACTGCAGCAACCACCGGCTTGGTGAGGTACCTGATTTTAGAGATGATGGGATTAAAATGGAAAGATACAATCGTGCTGAGAGCGGGACCATTAGGGTCAATGACCTCCGCAAGATCTTGTCCGGCGCAAAAGGCCTTGCCCTGTCCCGTTATATAGACGGCCTTAATGTCCTCCCGCTCATTGCATTCATCAAGTGCCTGCTGAAATGCTTTGGCCAGCGATTCAATAACGCTGTTGTATTTTTCCGGCCTGTTAAGTGTAATGACGCCGATGTTTTCCTTCACTTCAAATAACAATGACATTGCAGTTTTATTTTATGTTTCAAATAAATAACCCTGTTCCGGATTATATCCCTTTACCCCTTTAAAGTGGGCAACGATTTTACTCAGGTCTGCCTCGTAATCTCCTACGGGGACCATGGGTTCCGAAAAATTAACCTCTTTATTTCCGAAGTCAAATTTTACCATCACCAGGGGCATTTTTGCCTCCATGGCAATCCAGTAAAACCCGGACTTGAGTTTATCCGTTCTTTTGCGTGTACCTTCTGGTGACATGGCAAGGGAAATGTCGTCATATTTTTCGATGGACTTAACCACATTGTGCACAAAATTTTGGCTTTTGGACCTGTCAACGGGGATACCACCCAGCCACCTGAATATAAAACCATACGGCCATTTAAAAAGTGAATTCTTGGCAATAAAGCGTAATTTTAGTTTTAGCGCACCCCGGGTAATCAGACCAAGAGGAAAGTCCCAATTTGAAGTATGGGGCATAACTACAAACATAACGCGTCTCGGAATATGATCAATGGCTCCGGTAAACCGAAAGCCCCAGAGTTTTGCAAGCCATAAACTGATTCGTTGCATCATCTTGCTAAAATAGGCATTTTAAACTCAATGTGAAAAATTGTGTTAATGTTTTGATAAAAAAAAGTAATTGACCCAGAGGGACTGGCCTTTGCCATATCTTTATATTTAAATTCATTAGAAACATCCATGAAATTTTACTTTTACCTTACTTTTCCTCTTTTTCTGTTTTTCCCGGGCTATGCCTGTGCTCAAAACACATTAAAGGTGAAGTATACAGAAACCATGTATTTTGACCAAAATGCCGATGTGCCGCCGCAGATGGCAGCCAACATGCCAAAATCCCGAATAAACAACAAAATCCTCTTTTCCACAGAAGAGCAATCTATATACATTGTAAACAAAGAAGATAAAGTTGAAGAAGAGCAAAACCCAAACCGCGGAAGATGGGCAATGCGAAGACAGGGTGTCGATCCAAAAGTTTACTGCGATTACAGCAATGAACAGCAGTTGACCTATGCCGATATGTTTGGCAAAGAATTTCTCATTGAAGAAAGTTTGTTATCCATAAAATGGAAGTTGCATTCCGGTGAGCAGAGGGACATCCTGGGTTATACCTGTATAAAAGCGACTACCATGAAGGATACAGTGGAGGTAACCGCCTGGTTTACTCCTAAAATTTCAGTTTCGGTTGGTCCTTCCGGTTACTTCGGTCTTCCAGGTCTGATCCTTGCAGTTTCCGAAGGCGAATCAAAGGTAACACTGGCCACCATGGTTGAAGAAGATTTTGTCGGTGATTCACCCATTGTCAAACCCTCAAAAGGTGACTTGATCACTCGTGAAGAATTTGAAAAATTGCGCAGGGAAAAGATGGAGGAAATGAGGCAAATGTATGGAGGGCAGGGAAACCGTATGATGATTCGGGGTTAATGGTGCATAGCACATATGCTTATTGGGTAGCATTTTATGGAAGTACCTAAAGGCAGGCCTTTTGTTAATAACAGTGCAGAAGTGACAATTCCAGAATAAAAGGCTCAACATGCAGACTGTGCATTCTCAAAACCGGTTGGCTTCAAAACAAATTAGAAAATAATAAATTCTCGTCGTGTGACACAACTTAAAATTTCATTCTTTAGCCTGTTAATGATGTCGGCTTTTTTATCCTTTGGTCAGGTAAAGAAATATACCGTTCGGGGAGGTATTCAGGATGCAGAAAAATTACCCCTGATTGGTGCTTCTGTCGTATTTCTCAACCCTGCAGACAGTGTGCTTGTGGCATTTGGAACCTCCGATGAAAAGGGCAGTTTTGAAATTAAAAATATAAAACCGGCTGAATTAAGAATGCAGATTACTTATCTGGGTTATGGTACGGTGGAAAAGTTGATAACTTTTGCCGGCGATGAACCCATTATAGACCTGGGGCTGATCACACTTTATACGGCCGACAACTTATTGGATGAGATAGTGGTGAAGAGCGAATTTATCCCGATTAGCATAAAAAAAGATACCATAGAATACAATGCCGATGCTTACCGGGTAAGACCCAATGCTACAGTTGAAGAACTACTCAAAAAGTTGCCGGGCATCGAGGTAGATGCCAGTGGTGTCATTACAGCCCAGGGCGAGGAAATTACAAAAGTAACCGTGGATGGAAAAAAATTCTTTGGTAACGACCCTAAAATGGCCACCCAGAATCTGCCGGCTGACGCGATAAAAAAAGTACAGGTTTTTGATAAAAAATCTGAGAAAGCAGAGTTTACCGGCATAAGTGATGGGGAAACAGAAAAAGTAATTAACCTGGAATTGAAACCCGATAAAAAGATTGGTACATTTGGTGAAGTCATGGCAGGGTATGGCACGTCCGACCGATTTGAAACCAAACTTTCCTTTAATAAATTCAATAGTAAGTTTCAAATCTCATCCCTTGGAAATTTCAATAACATATCCAATCAGGGTTTTAGTTTTTCCGATTACAATACCCTTATGGGCGGTAACGCATTCACAGGCGGAAGAGGCAACAATAATTCAGGTGTTGTCAATTTTGGCAATTCCAATACCGGGCAAATTAAAAGTGCCACGGCGGGTCTGAACTTATTTTATGAGGTTTCTCCAAAATTCACGCTCACCACCAGTTACTTCTTGTCGTATTCAGATCAGGACTTGTATAAAAAGGCACTGAGGCAGAACTTTCTTTTAGAAAACAGTTACACTACCGATGAAGTGACCAACTCAAATACAGGTAAGACAGGGCATACGGTGAATTTCAACACGCAAATCAAACCGGATTCCTTTCATCGCATTGATATTGAAACCTCAGCGAGGTTCAACAACTCCGATGCGAGGTCAAATGGCACTACAGAAGCTCAGTTTTTAAATGGACTTCCAAGAAACTCCATCAATCAGGAGGATGTCAACAAAACTGACCTGAAGGACCTTTCTTTCAGGGGCGTTTTCACCAAGCGCATGCGAAAACCGGGCCGGGTTTTTTCTTTTGAAGGCAGTTACGGCAATACCGTGAATGAATCTGACTATTACGTGGACAGGATCAGCCTTTTTTACAGGGATAATTTGTTTGACAGTCTGCTGCAAGATCAGATCAGTATTTCAGACAATGACAATTACCGGATTTATACCGAATACAAAGAACCACTGGGCAAAAAAAATTACCTGGGTCTGGGTTATTCAAAAAGAAATTATTCATCCCTTCAGGACAAAGATTTCTTCAACATCGACCTGTACAATGCAAACAACAGAATCTTTGATGAGTTGTTAAGTTCGGTCTCGAACAATACCATTGGATACGATCGGGCTTCCCTGATATATACCAAAGATGATGAGAAATACAGCATTAACTTGGATTTGGTCTTTCAACGCTCTGTTTTGAAGGGCAGCAATGATATTCCTGGTTCATCACCCTTAAACCCGAAATTTGATTATTTTCTTCCATCCTTTACAGTCAACTGGATTGATAAAAACCTTCGATTACGCTATAACACCAACATCAATGAACCTTCGCTGACACAATTACAAGCGATTGTAGATAACTCTAATCCGTTGAACGTGTACCAGGGTAATCCCAAACTCAGACCCGAGTATGCGCACAGTGTCAATATCCGCTACAGCTTTTTTGACAACTTTAATTTCAGGAATTTCTTTGCCTTTCTCAACTTGAGATATACAAAAGATAAAATCGTTACTGCGCAGGTCATAAACGAGGACCTTATACGAACCAGTACACCACTCAATACCAGTAATCAGCAAAATGCCAGTTTAAATTTCACCTACTCCAGTCCCATCAGGGCGTTAAAAACCAAGTTCAGGATTTTTGGAGGCGGTTCTATCAGCAAAGCAATCAATTATGTGAATCAGGTAGAAAACGATGTGACAACCACATCTCCTCGTATGGGACTTGAACTCGAAAACACAAACAACAGTATCGTTTCCCTGATGGTGGCCTATGAGGCTTCCTATAGTGAAAATGCATATTCGGTAAGTACATTTCAGAATGCAAACTATCTTACCCATTTGTTTAGATCCACCATGTTGGTCAATTTTGGAAAGGGATGGAGCCTGGATGGAGATGGCAGTCATGCCATTTATACCGGCGCATCTTTTGATGAGGCAGCCAGGTTGACGATGGTTAATGCGGCCGTTTCTAAAAGATTTCTCAACGACAGGCTCACAGCAAAGATACGCGTTGCAGATATCTTCAATGCGGGTCAGGGCATTACCCGAAGCGCAACGGAAACTTATATTGAAGAACTTACTACCAATGCCATCGGCCGTTTTGGCTTGTTTAGCCTTAGTTACAGATTATCGGGTTTTAAGCCCGCTCAGCAAGAGGTGCAAGGTCACAGGATGATGTTCAGGGGGTCTTAGTACGGGCTTTCCTGTTTTAACATTTTTTATTATAAAGATGAGGGGAGAGAACGGGCTCTTTGATCCTCAGGCAACCTCCAGATGAAAGGTGCCAAATCCTGCCCAATTTTGGGAAATATGAATGATCAAATAAATGAAATGAACAAACAAATCACATCCATTTTCTTACATCGATTATCGGCATCACAGTTCATGTGTTTGTGCTGTTTTCACAGAGGTTGAAATCACCCGGCGACTGCGGGTTACCATTTTATTTCTAAGTAATAAAGGCTGTATGCGCAGACAGGTGAATTGCCATCATATTGAATTACAACAATATTTTTTTTGAATTATGGATCAAGTTTTGCATTATCATCATCAGGAGAATTACACGCTCGAGTCTGGTCGCATAGTGACCGGACTCCATTTGGCATATCAGACATTTGGCAAATTGAATGCTGCAAAGGACAATGCCATCTGGGTCGTTCACGCGCTAACGGGCAATAGCAATCCAAATGAATGGTGGCCGGGTGTAGTAGGTCATGGAAAGGCCATTGACCCTGAAGATCATTTTATCATTTGTGTTAATAATCCCGGATCACCCTATGGCTCTATTTCTCCACTTTCGGTAAATGCAGAAATCGGTAAAAGTTATTACCATGATTTTCCTGTATTTACAACCCGGGATATTGCCAATATTTTCAATGAACTCAGGATATCTCTTGAATTGGACACCATCAAACTATTGATTGGTGCCTCGCTTGGCGGTCAGATCGCAATGGAATGGGCTATTGTAGAACCGGCATTGATTCAAAAACTCATACTCATTGCCACCAATGCGCGGCAATCGGCATGGGGCATTGCTTTTAACGAAAGTCAGCGCATGGCAATAGAGGCAGATCAGTCCTGGGTGGAACCGTACAGAGATGCCGGTGCCAGGGGATTGAAAGCTGCCAGGTCCATTGCCATGTTGAGTTACCGCACTTACAGGGGTTACAAAGCTACCCAGAAAGATGAAGGGTCAGGTATCGACGACTTCAGGGCTGCATCATACCAAAGATATCAGGGAGATAAACTGGTTAATCGGTTTGATGCCCATTGTTATTATACCATAACCAAAACCATGGACAGTCACAATGTGGCCAGAATGAGATCTTCTGCGGAAGAGGCACTTGGACAAATAACAGCCCAAACATTGGTCATCGGCATTTCCACTGATTTCCTCTTTCCCACTTCGGAGCAGCGGTTTTTAGCGGAGGCCATACCTGAAGCCAGGTACGCAGAAATCCACTCCGATTTGGGTCACGATGGCTTCCTTACGGAAAGTGAAAAAGTAGGGCGCCTTATACGTACTTTGTTGACAGCAAAGAAAAAGACCGGCCAGGGCAGACTTTCAACCTATTAACCGGGAACCCCCAAATTCCTGGTTTGCCTTTTGAGTGTGTCGATTTTGTATTCCTTGAGATTATTAAAATTGTCCAAATCACAAAGCTTTCTTTTTATTACATTTGAGGATACATAAATTTGTCACTATGCGAAAAAACATCCTCCTGGTTCTGCTTTTAACCTTGGTACAATTTGATCTTTCAGCTACTGATTATAACGGATACTTCAATTTTACGTGGCAGGAAAAGACAGGTAAACTATACCTGAAACTGAAGGAGTTCAACAAGGATTTTATCCTGGTTAATTATTTTGCCACCGGCCTGGGATCCAATGACATAGGTTTTGACCGCGGCAAAATAGGAACGCAAAAACTGGTGCAATTCGAAGATATGGCCAAAAGGTAGTACTTATAGAATCAAACACCAATTTCAGGGCTACTACCCACAATGTCGCCGAAAAAACTGCGGTGACAGATGCTTTTGCCTCTTCCATCCTTTATAGTTTTGCAATAGAAAAAGATACCAACGATGAAGTGTATATTGACCTGGCTCCATTTCTCACGGAAGACCAGATGGGTGCAGTACAACAGTTGAAGGAAATGAAACAAGGCGGCTACAAGCTAGACAAATCAAGATCGGTAGTTGTACCAGAGTCCTTACTCGCCTTTCCCTTTAATGTGGAATTTGAAAGTTGGCTTACACTGGCAGGAGAAGCCACCGGAGAATTCATCAAATCGGTTGCCCCTACTCCGGAATTGATTTCCTATCGACAGCATACCTCTTTTGTGGCTTTGCCTGCCGAGGGATATGAGCCACGCGAATACCACCCCTTTTCAGGGTACTTTCACATGGCATACTATGATTATGCCAGTCCCATACATGTACCGATCGAAAAAAAGTGGCTGCTCCGCCACAGGCTTGACAAAAAAAACCCGGGTCAGGGAAATAGCGAAGTAAGGAAGCCCATCATTTACTATGTGGATCCGGGTTGCCCTGAGCCCATAAAATCGGCATTGATGGAAGGTGCCTCCTGGTGGAATGAAGCTTTTGAATACGCCGGCTATGTCAATGCTTTTCAGGTGAAAGAGTTGCCGGCAGACGCACATCCGTTAGACGTCCGTTACAATACCATCCAGTGGGTGCACCGCAGCACCAGGGGTTGGTCTTATGGATCTACCATATCTGACCCAAGGACAGGTGAGATCATCAAAGGACATGTAACACTGGGTTCATTAAGGGTCCGGCAGGACTTCATGATAGCTCAGGGTCTGCTGTCACTTTACAGAGGAAACAATAAGGATCACGGACCGATGACACTTTTAGCCCTGGCAAGGCTGAGGCAATTATCTGCACATGAAGTAGGACATACCCTGGGTCTTGCCCATAATTTTGCCGCAAGTATCAATGAACGCGCTTCGGTCATGGATTATCCTCATCCCAATGTGTTGTTGAATAAAGAGGGTGATATATCCATTGACAGTGCCTATGATTCGGGAATTGGCATCTGGGACAAGCAAACCATATTGTATGGGTATGCAGAAGATGGCAGCGATGAAAATCTCAAATCCATCATTGCCACCTCGAAAAAATCGGGTTTAAAATATCTCTCTGACCCTGATGCCAGACCGGATGGCAGTGCATCGGCAGAGGGCCATCTGTGGGACAATGGCAGAGATCCACTGACTGAACTTGATCGTATTCTCCAATTGAGGAAAGTAGCTTTAGTAAATTTTGGAGAAAATTCGATACCTGAAGGCACTCCTTTTTCTGAACTGGAGAAGGTACTTGTACCGGTTTACCATATGCAACGATATCAGGTGGAGGCAGTATCCAAGCTGATTGGTGGAATGTTTTACGAGTACGGAGTAAAAGGGGAGGAGGTTTTTACGCCAACATCAATCGTTGAACTCACCAGACAAAAGCAGGCTGTGGCGGCGATAGCCCTCACTCTGTCTGACAACCACCTGCGAATTCCTGACCACATACTCAGGCTGGTACCTCCCAGTGCTTATGGTTTTAATCGCAGCCAGGAAAGTATGAAAGCAGAAACAGGCTATGGTCTGGACCAAATAGCCGCAGCCACAGCCACCATCGATCATGCACTTTCTTTACTCTTGCACGAACAAAGACTGGCCAGAATTAATAACCCCGGTCAAATGGGACTGAAGGCTTATTTCAATTATTTATTTGATCAATTAAAAGCCAATTCCTCGGGACGGAATGAAACCGACCTCGATTTCCTAAGGGAGCGCAGGTTTGTCATCCGTATGGCTCAACTGGCATACAATCAAAAAAAACCGGAATACGCCATGGCGGCTCTCCACTTCCTAATGAATTTTGAACAAAAGGCAGCGCTCAACAGCTTACTGGTGAATGAAAGCCACTACAATTACCTTAAGTTTATCATTCAAAAGGTAAGAGACAATGAGCCACTGGACCTTCCGGTGCCAGTATCACTTCCTCCCGGTGCACCCATTGGCTGTGAGTAAACCATGAGCAAACAATTCGTGAATAGTCAGGCCCCAGGTGATTTCACCCTTTTTGTATCAGGATCATCCATAATTGTCTCTTTTATCCAAGAGCCATCGCGGGAATTGAGTGTGAGACTGGGAATGATGCGTATGCGCGCATCGCGGCTTGAGGGTATGACTGATGTGGTATCCGGCGTGAACAGCATGGCTTTTTTTCACGAAGGAAATGTCGATCGACAAATCATAACCGACCTGATTAATAATACACCTTATGATGTCAATAAAGAAATGAGTACGCATGAACTGGAAGTGTGTTATGATCCACGTGTAGCGCCTGATCTTTTGAGGGTATTGAATAAACTGGGGATTTCCCTGGAAGAATTTATTACATTAAATACCAGGGCAGACCATTATGTGGCCTGTTATGGTTTTCTTCCGGGTTTTGTATATATCGGAGGAGGGGATACACGGCTTTTTATACCCCGTAAGGAAAATCCTGTTCCAAGGGTGATGGCTGGGGCAGTATCTATAGCAGAGCAATACACGGGAGTGTATCCATCTCAAAGTCCCGGAGGGTGGCATGTAATTGGCAATACCAGATTCAATATGTTGGATTATATAATGCAAGGAAAGGCCGCATGGGAGCCTGGCGACAGGGTAATCATGAAATCTATATCTTACGATCAATACCTAAAAAACCCTTGATGGGGTATGCCCAAATATTATCCTCGGGTCCTGGCTGTTCCATACAGGATGCAGGTAGATATGGTTATCGCCATCTCGGTGTGCCGGTATCAGGTCCTATGGACAACCTGCTGTTTGAGGCAGCAAATTATCTGGCAGGCAATGAGGAAATTTGTGCAGCCCTTGAAATTTTTAATGTGCCCTTTGTGTTGCGATTTTCGGCACCTTGTGTACTGGGTTATGGCGGGCAAGCCGGTGATACAGACATAAATGGATTTAGACAAAACCATGGCACCCTAAAGATTAATAGTGGAGATGTAGTGACTGTACACCGGTCGTTGGGAGTCAACTGGAGGTACCTGTCCATTAACGGTGGCTGGCTGACCAAATCGTTGCTGGGTAGCCGGTCCAGCCTGAGTGCGATAGGACTGATGCCGCCTGGAAAAGCCGTTGTCCTCCCTTACCTCGCCGGATTTGATGAAGACTACGAACAGTCGTCAGATATGGTCGTAAGACACATTCAAATAGAAATTCAAGTAAAACCAGGACCTGATTTTGATGATTTTGACGCAGCAGAATTGTCGCGGGCTCTGGAAACAAAATATACCCTGGACCCCAATTCCAATCGCATGGCATATGGATTCATGGAAAGGCTGGAAGTCTTTGGTTTTAAACGATCAATAGAGAATTATCACAGCGCGCCTGTGTTTCCAGGTATAATTCAGCTCACGCCCTCTGGAAAATTTTTTGTCATCATGAAGGATGGACAATCCACTGGTGGATACCCGAGGCCCCTCCAGATAGAAGAACCCTACCTTTCTGTTTTTGCCCAGCTACCATTTGGAAATAAAGTGCGTTTTCATTTGAAAAAGTAGGAAGATGAATCACTTAGGCATGGAAAAAAATCAATTTGCCAGGCTCAGGTATTATCGGCTAAAGGATGAGATTGTAATTTGAAAAGGTAATAGGCCAGGATGCCGGCGACCAGAATACCTAAACCGATGAACGCCCCCTGGTTGAGTGACATCAGGGTATAAACCACAAAAATCAGGGTTATGAGCAAATAGATCAGCGGGAGCAAGGGGTACTGTTTGATTCTGAAAGTGCCGGTATTTTCATGACGACGTCTAATGATAAAAATGGAAGATGCTGCCAGGGCCATAAAAAGAATGTCCATAAAAGTAACAAAGGCAATGACCTTCATAAACGAGCCGTACAAGAGTACAAGCAGCGATGCCCATACGGCCTGGATCATGATGGCATTGGCTGGTGTCTTGAATTTGGGGTGGATGGAAGCTATGGCACTAAAAAATACCTTATCTCTGGCCATGGCAAAATATATTCTGGGCGCACTCATCGTATAAATGGCAATGGTGCCAAAAATGGAAATGGCGATAAAAACAGCGACCAGTTGGCCTCCCCCTTTAAACAGATGGGCAATGGCGTCACCTGCAATTCGACTGGAAGAGGCGATCTGATCTGATGGCAAAATGGCCATATAGGCAGCGATGATGGCCAAATAGACCAGGGTAATGATGCCAATAGAATAGATGAGCGCCCTGGGTATGTCCCGTGCCGGATTGATGGCTTCACTGCTCACATAACTGATGTGGTGCCAGCCTCCTATTGACCAGAAGACACCAATGAACGCTGTTGTGATGGATTCAGGCAAGTTTGATGGGATTGAATTTTGGAATCCGGAATTGAATACATGCGGATTTTGGATAAATGCATAGGCTCCTGCTCCAATGATGGCTACCATAGCCAATAATTTGAGTCCGGTGAAAATCCTCGACATGGAATCGGAGTATTGGATGCCCAACACATTGAGACCAGAAAGCAAAAGAATGGCTGTGATGGCCAGTATTTTAGTAGCCATTGGTCCCAGTTTTATGAAAAAGCCCATATAGTCGGCAAAGGCAATGCCCAAGGCAGCCAGGGCACCCGAATTGATGACCAAAAGCACGGTCCATCCGTATAAAAATCCGGACAAAGGACCAAACGCATCTTTAAGGTAAACATAGACTCCCCCCGCCTTGGGTTTTGCAGCGCCGAGTTCCGCAAAGGTCATGGCACCACAATAGGCAGCGATGCCACCGAGAATCCAGGGTACAAAGGCCCAGCCATAATGGGGTAATCGGGCTATGGTATCGGCGGGGGTAACAAAAATACCGGAACCAATGGTGGCACCAATGCCTATCATGGTCAGACCGGTGACATTGAGTTTTTTTTGAAGGTCATCCTTCATCCTGCCTTATTGACTTGAGGCAAAACCACATAGTAGTTGGGTATTCAATTACCCGGTTCATGACGCGGCGGTCATAAGATGGACTATTTTTCTTTTTGGGAGAAATGACGACGCCCATTCGCTTTCCTTCCAATTTTGGAAGCTCTTCCGCAGCACCCATGTCTTCAAGTTCTTTCAGAAATTTAAGCAGCAACAATTCGCCACGGTCATTAAATACGATGGATCTTCCCCTGAACTGTACATAGGCCTTAACTTTTGCCCCTTCTTCAAGGAATTTTCGGGCGTGTTTGGTCTTGAATTCAAAATCGTGCTCATCGGTATTGGGTCCGAATCGGATTTCCTTGACTACCGTCTTTTGAGACTTAGCCTTGATTTCTTTCTCTTTTTTCTTTTTATCGTAGATGAATTTTTTGAAATCGATGATTTTGCAAACCGGAGGGTCTGCATTGGGACTAATTTCAACCAGGTCAATTCCCATACCTTCTGCCCATTCCAGGGCTTGGGTGGTATTGTAAATACCTACGTCGATGGGTTTACCGGCTACGGCACTGATGCCGTCAAAATCGTCTCCCACCAATCTTACTTTTGCTACTTTAATTTGTCTGTTCAGGCGGTAGTTGAATTTTTCTTGATTGTCTTGTTGTTTGGCCAAATGAAGTGGATTTTAAATAAAAAAATAACGTAGCATCCCGTTTATGGGTTGCTACGTTGATTATGATTCATTAGTTTTTATTCTGTTTTTGTTTCTATTTCCTTCGCAAATTTAATAATTATTTTCTCATTGTCCTTATCTAATTCTGCCAATAATCTGGAACCCTGTTCAGGGGTTTCGGACAAAATAAATTCGGCGAGGGGGTCTTCAATGTACTTTTGAATGGCTCTGTTGAGTGGTCTGGCTCCAAAATTGGGGTCAAATCCTTTATCGGCCACGAAATTTTTCACTTCTTCTGAGAGTTCAAGGTTAAAATCAAGGCTATTGAGCCTTTTCATAGGTCCTTGAGTGAAATTTCAATGATTTTAAAGATGTGTTCCTTTTCCAGGTTATTAAAGATGACCACATCGTCAATCCTGTTCAAAAATTCTGGGGAGAAGGTTTTCTTCAGGGCATTTTGAATGACACCCTTGTTGTGGTCCATCTCTGTCTGTTGTCTTGCACTGGTCGCAAAACCTACACCCATACCAAAATCTTTCAGCTGCCTGACACCAATATTGGATGTCATGATGATGAGCGTATTTTTGAAATCGACTTTTCTGCCAAGCCCGTCTGTCAACTGACCATCATCCAGCACTTGCAGCAGGATGTTGAAAATATCGGGGTGGGCTTTTTCGATCTCATCCAACAGGATGACTGAGTATGGTTTTCTCCTGATTTTTTCAGTGAGTTGTCCACCTTCTTCATAACCTACATATCCCGGAGGCGCCCCAATAAGCCTGCTCACGGAGAATTTTTCCATGTATTCACTCATGTCTAAACGCACCAATGCGTCTTCTGAGTCAAACATATATTTGGCAAGGGCCTTAGCCAGTTGGGTCTTACCCACACCGGTTGGTCCCAGAAATATAAAAGAACCGATGGGTTTTGAAGGATCTTTTAGACCGACGCGGTTTCGCTGAATGGCTTTGGTGATTTTTCCAATGGCTTCATCCTGACCAATGATCATGGCCCTTATGTCGTCGGTCATTTTCACCAACTTCTTACTTTCCTGCTGTGCGACCCTGTTGACCGGAATGCCGGTCATCATAGATACCACTTCCGCTATTTCTTCTTCTCCAACAGGATACCGTCTTGTCTTACTTTCTTCTTCCCACTCTTCCTTGGCCTGTTCCAGCTTTTTCACAAGCTTGGATTCCGTATCCCTGAGGTCGGCCGCTTTTTCATACTGCTGATTACGCACCGCCTGATTTTTTTTCTCCCTCACGTCTTCGATCTGGGCTTCCAGGTCTTCCACGTATTTGGGGACATGGATGTTTTTAAGGTGTGTTCTGGCACCTACTTCATCAAGGACGTCAATGGCCTTATCAGGAAGAAACCTGTCTGTAATGTATCTTTCAGAGAGTTTAACGCAAGCGTCAATGGCCGCATCGGAGTATTCTACATTGTGAAACTCTTCGTATTTACTTTTGATATTGTGCAGGATATGGATGGTATCTTCCACAGAAGGGGGTTCGATGATTACCTTTTGAAACCTTCGGTCAAGTGCTCCGTCCTTTTCAATGTATTGTCTGTATTCGTCCAAAGTGCTTGCACCAATGCATTGCAATTCACCCCTTGCCAGGGCAGGTTTGAAAATGTTGGAAGCGTCCAGTGATCCCGTAGCACCGCCGGCCCCTACAATGGTATGAATCTCATCGATGAACAGGATTACATCTTTCGCCTTTTCGAGTTCGTTCATGATCGCTTTCATTCGTTCCTCAAACTGGCCCCTGTACTTGGTACCTGCAACCATGGCAGCCATATCCAGCATGACTACCCGTTTGTTAAACAAGGTGCGGCTCACTTTCTTCTGCATGATGCGAAGGGCAAGGCCTTCCACGATGGCCGTCTTTCCCACACCCGGCTCTCCGATTAGGATGGGGTTGTTTTTCTTTCTTCTGCTGAGGATTTGCGAAACCCGCTCTATTTCTGTTTCCCTGCCGATGATGGGGTCGAGTTTGCCTTCTTCAGCAAGACGCGTTACGTCCCTTCCAAAGTTGTCCAACACTGGGGTCCTTGACTTACTGGCGGAGCCCTGCTTTCTGGATGAAGTCATACCTTCATTTCCAAGGTCTTCATCCATGGGTGAATCTGAATCTGAGGGTGCCTGGGAAAAGAAGTCGCTGTATCCTGCGTCCATTTCCTGTTTTACAAATTCGAGTTCTGTTTTGAAAGTATCATAATCCAGGCTGAATTCATCCAACAGGATTGAAGCGGTATTGTCCTTGTGTTTCAAAATGGACAGCATAAGGTGTTCGGGTTGGATTTCTTCGTTTTTATAAACTTTTGCCTCAAGGAAAGTCACCTTGAGCACTTTTTCGGCATTTTTATTCAAGGGGATATTTCCCATGTTGTAATTGGTATCTATTTCGGCCTCTCTTACATTGGATTCAGAGATTCTGGTTTTGAGTACATCCACGTCGATTTCAAGGGAATCAAAAACCTTGGCGGTTAGTCCCTCCTTATCTTCCAGAATGCCCAGTAGAAAATGTTCGGTGCCAATAGAAGACTGACCCATACGAATGGCTTCTTCCCGGCTTTGTTGAATAATTTTCTTGACCTTAGGTGAAAATTTTCTGTTCATTTTGAATTCCGTGATTATATGACAACAATATTACAAGATTTTTACATAACATTCCTGAATACAAGGGGTAAAAACCATACCAAACTGATTTTTTTGTCTAAAATCGCAAGATGGCCAGCATTTTGTGACCCCACCTGCGGTTTTATTGACAAATCGGCTTATTTTCCTTCCTTTTCGGCATGTGATGTAAAGGGTAAACATAATTTAATGAAAATTGATTAAATTTGTGTTTTCATTTGCATGATTGGGCTTTGAGGACCGTGCACAATTCACCGGCCTTTAAAGCGTTTAAAGCAATGAAACCATTAAAACAATTGATCAACCATGAAGTTTAGTATAGACAAACAGGATAGGTATTCGGTATTTACGCTGAATGAAAAAAACCTGAATTCCCTGATCGCTCCCGACCTCAAATCTGAATTTATTTTCCTGAGCAATGAAGGTACCAAAAACCTCATTTTCAATCTCAGCGATGTGGAATATGTTGATTCGTCAGGCCTGAGTGCTATTCTTACCGCCAATCGTATCTGGAAGGATTTTGGTGCATTCATCCTTACCGGTGCCACCCATCCAACCGTAAAAAAACTCATTGAAATTTCAAGGCTTGAAACCATTCTCACCATCATTCCCACTGTACAGGAATCCATCGATTACGCTATTTTCAGCGAGATAGAACGGGAACTTTCTGAGGAGGAGTAAATGAAAGCCTTTGAGCTGACTTTGCTTGGTACCAGTTCATCACAGCCTGCATTTGGGAGATTTCCTTCCTCTCAATTGTTGCAATATGATAACCACTATTTCATGATTGATTGTGGTGAAGGCATTCAAATTCAGTTATCCAGGTACAAGATTAAGAGAAACAGGATTAACACCATTTTCATCAGCCATCTTCATGGAGATCACATCTATGGGCTGCCTGGAGTTGTCACTTCATTTTTGCATCATCAAAGGAGTGAGCCGCTCCGTATTATCGGTCCCATAGGCATTAAAGCATACCTTGAAACCTGTCTGGGTTTATCAGAGGTTCATCTGGCATTTCGACTGGAAATAGAAGAAAAAGATGCTACCCGGGGTGGAATAATTTATGAAAATGAAAGAATAATGGTTTCAGCGATTCCACTCAAACATCGGATTCCAACCATGGGCTTTTTGTTTACTGAAAAGGAAGTGTTTTACAGACTGATACCGGAAAAAATCATTGCATTTGATCTGAGCCATGAAGAAATGCACATGCTGAAATCAGGTAAAACTGTCTTTCGTTCAGAAGGTGAGCCTGGCATCACTCCCTCTGATGTTTGTCATCCGTTAGCCAAATTAAGAAGTTATGCATACATTTCAGACACGATTTATGATCAATCGGTTGTGCCCATTATCCAGGGTGTAGATGTCCTATATCACGAGACAACCTACCTTAAAGATATGGAAAAGGAAGCGATTGACCGTATGCACGCTACCAGCGAACAGGCTGCAAATATTGCTTCCCTGGCGGGAGCAGGTCGGCTAATCACCGGGCATTATTCCTCGAGATACCGTTCGATTCAGGAATTTGAAACGGAATGCCGGGAAATATTCACAGCCACTTTTCTTGGAATGGAGGGTATGGTGATAAAGATATAAGCGGGGTAATATGGGTATATATAAGATTCCAGCATAGCATAACCTTAAAAAGTAGCGGATTATTCTACTAAATCCTTGTCCATTTCGGTATCGGTTTCTGTTTCTGCCCTGGCGACAAACATCAGGGCAATACCTCCAAAAATCATGACCAAATGGATAAGCAAGGCAAAACCTCCGCCTGCTTTATACAGAAAGCCCAGCATATCGAGTTTTAAACCCACCAGGGAAAGGATAAGCGACAAGGCCCCCAAAACGAACATACCGAAGCCAAGAAGGGTGAGCAGGTTTTTTTTCATTGTACAAATTTAACGTGAATATAATACTCCTTTGGGTTGAATGGTTTTGAAAAAAAGCTTTATTTTGTATGGAGATGCAAAAGGTGAAAATCATCGAGTGCCCGAGGGATGCCATGCAGGGCATGGAAATCTATATCGGGGCAGACGACAAGGCGAGGTATATCAACCAACTCCTCAAGGTGGGTTTTGATACCATTGACTTTGGAAGTTTTGTATCACCCAAAGCCATACCCCAGATGCGCGATACCGCAGAAGTACTTTCCAAACTTGATCTCAGCCAGACCAAAAGTAAATTGCTGGCCATTGTGGCTAACTTTCGCGGCGCACAGGATGCGGTTTTATATCCTGAGATAGGCTTTTTGGGTTATCCTTTCAGTATTTCAGAGACCTTTCAGATGAGAAATACCAATGCCACCATTCAGGAGTCTGTCGAAGTACTCGATGACATTCAGGAATTGTGTGTCAAACACGGCAAAAAACTCGTGGTTTATCTTTCTATGGGTTTTGGTAATCCCTATGGAGATGTGTGGAATGTTGACATTTGCGCTAAATGGGTGGCAGAAATGCAGCAACGCGAGGTGGAGATCATTGCCCTTTCAGATACCATTGGCATTGCGAACCCGGAAAGCATCAGTTATTTGTTTTCAAGCCTGGTACCGGCATACCCTAAAATGGAATTTGGGGCACACTTTCATACCCGACCACTGCAGTGGAGGGAAAAGATCCATGCTGCCAATGAGGCAGGTTGTACTCGTTTTGATGCAGCCATTAAAGGATATGGAGGTTGTCCTATGGCTAAGGACGATCTTACAGGCAATATGCCCACTGAAAATCTTTTGTATTATTTTGATGAAATGGGTGTGGATCCGGGGTTGGATGAACTGGCATTTATCAAGGCGATGTCTATTGCCAATGAAATCTTTCCGAAATAATCTAGTGCTTTTGGTATGGAGTGCTGATTAACTGTTTGTACTTTTCAATCAACCGGGCAGCAATGGTGGCGTGGTCGTAGTACTCACTCACAAATTGCTGGGCAGACTTTCCAATATTTTCCCGCATATTTTGATCGTGAAGCGCCATAATAATGGCATTCTTAAAAGTTTGAGGGTCGTCGGCAATCAGCAACTCTTTCTGGTGTTCGGCATCGATGCCTTCCTTTCCCAAAGAGGTGGTTACAATGGTTTTGCGAAGTGCCATTCCTTCCAGGATTTTAACCCTCATGCCACTGCCGGAAAAGAGGGGTACGATCATGATGTTGTGCTGGCTGATGAAGTCGATGGCGTCATTGACTTCTCCGTGGACTACGATATTTTTAATGTTGAGGTTCAGCAAATCAGCGGGAGTATTTCTGCCGGCGATGTGAAACTTCAGATCGGGTTGTTCCTTGCTCAATTCGGGCCATACATTGGCAATGAACCAGTCAAGTCCTTCACGGTTTGGTCTCCAATCCAGTGCACCAATGAAACAAATGGCATTGGAAGATTTTTTGGAGATGGTCACATAGTTTTTCAGTTCCAGTCCGATGGGACTGGCCATGGCGCCATTTTTATACCCCAGCTGTTTGAATTTTTTAAGGTCTCTGTCTGACACTGCTACAAGGTAATCATAGTCATTGAGTCTTTCCAGCTCATATTTTTTCAACTTGTCGGTTAGGTGCTTCAGGTACCATTTTTTAGGTAAAAAACGGGTATTGGAAGTAATCCTTTCCCAAATCTCAAATTCTATGTTGTGGGAACGCATGGCAATGATGGCATTGGAATGCTCCTTGATGGTTTCTATGTAAGGGGTGAGATAAAGCGTCTCCAGCTGGACCACATCAAATGATTCCGATTTCAGGACCTCGATGAGTTGGGCTTTAAAATCTGAAGATACAAACCGGCTTACATGGTAGCTGTCCCTGGTGAAAAGGTTTAAAAATGCCTTATGCGGTTTGATGGCATTGTCCAGACTGGTCTGGTAGATATTTTTGTAGTGATCGTAATCCTCGGGCAACGACTCCATAGAGGTATAATGCTTGGAGGTATTCATCGACAACAAGGTAACCTCACAGCCTTGATTGACCAGCGCTTTGCTTAGGTAGGTCACCGCAATTGACTCCCCATCCTTCAGCGGATATGGAAATTTTTTACAAAGCTGCAATATCTTCATACAATCAATCCTGTTGAATCTTCATTTGAGGTTCCAAAGTTAACCAATTTTCTCTTTGTGTATTCATCCGAGGGACAATATCTTAACATATTAAACGAAAAAGTCGGGCAGGGTATGAGTTCGTTTTTTTAGATTCTATTAGAAACGATGTGTAATTAACTGATTGATAGACAAAAGAGGCTCGTTTTTGAGCCAATAAGCCTAATATCGTTGGCACATAAAAAACAAAATCAGTCATTTACGACATAAAGAACCACAATGTCTTGTGAAATTCCCTGTTCAAAAAGTGAAGGGCATTTACAAAGTGTATGCAGGCGAAAAATGGTCAATGGGCTTTATAGCACGAAATTTTGTACTAAATTTGGAATCCCGAAATGCAGCAGGCAAATTTTGCCTTAAATTGCATTAAAACAGGGTAGGAGACCGGAATGATCGTAGCACAGGGAATTACAAAATCGTATGGCAAGCTTAAAGTGCTTGATGGGGTGGACATGAAGGTATCCAGGGCTTCTATAGTTTCTATAGTGGGCAGGTCCGGAGCGGGCAAGAGCACACTTTTGCACATTCTGGGAACCCTGGACAATGCGGATACTGGCAATCTCATTATAAATGGCGAAGACATTTCAAGTTATAAAGAAAAAAAGCTTGCGCGGTTTCGAAATGAACACATAGGATTTGTGTTTCAGTTTCATCACCTCCTGGATGAATTTACGGCTGTTGAAAATGTAATTTTACCTGCCCTTATTCATGGTACGTCAAAAAAATCTGCAACAATAAGGGCAAAGGAGTTGCTGGACTACCTGGGTTTGGGAGAAAGGTTTGACCACAAACCGGGGCAACTGTCCGGTGGTGAGCAGCAAAGGGTGGCTGTCGCGCGCGCGCTGGTCAACAACCCCTCCATTATTTTTGCAGATGAACCCACAGGAAACCTCGATCTGGCCAACGCCACGGAAATGCACGCTTTATTTCTGAAATTGAGGCAGGACTTTAATCAAACTTTTGTCATCGTGACGCACAATGTCGATCTCGCCCAAATGAGCGATGAAAGGTACCTCATGCAGGACGGGAAAATTTTTAATCAAGCATAATACCGATCTATGTTAAAATTATTGGAAATAAAAAACTACGCCCTGATCCAAAACCTCAGCATTGAGCTGGACAACGGCTTAAATATCATCACCGGAGAGACCGGCGCAGGAAAATCAATCCTCCTTGGAGCCCTTGGCCTGATCATGGGTAAAAGAGCTGACCTTAAGGTGCTTTTTAATGTAGAAACAAAATGTGTGGTAGAAGGTAAATTTGACCTCCGGGAACTCAACATTAAGGCATTTTTTGAAAAGCAAGACCTGGAATATGAAGATGAACTCATCATTCGCCGTGAAATTGCTCCATCGGGCAAATCCCGGGCCTTTATCAATGATTCACCGGTCACCCTCGACCAGTTGCAAGAGTTGGCCTATCAACTTGTGGATCTCCATCAGCAATTTGACACCCTTGCCATGCATAAACAAAAATTTCAGCAGGAAGCCCTGGATGCACTTGCTGAAATTTCCGAAGAAGTAGCACACTACGGAGGTATTTACCAAAGCTATAAAAAAACCGAAAGGACGCTTGGTGAACTCCGCGAAAAATCGAGGACCATGCACAAGGAGGTCGATTTCATTACTTTTCAACTTACAGAACTCAACGAGGCAAAACTTCAGGAAGAGGAGCAGACAGATTTGGAAGGCCAACTTGACAGGCTTACCAATGCGGGTGAGATTCGCCGAATTATGGACATGATTTCGTCTGTGTTGGAGGCGGCTGAACCTTCGGTTTCGGACCAACTTACCTTGCTTATGCGGGATTTGTCCTCAGTTTCGGCTATTGACAAAAGGTTTCAGGCCATTTACGACAGGCTGCACTCAGCCCTGGAAGAGATCCGCGACATTGCCGGAGAAGCCGAAGACATTGCTGAAAACACAGAATCCGATGACCGGTCCATAACAAGAATCAATGACCGTCTCAACATACTTTACCGGTTGCAGAAAAAACATGGTGTAGAAACAGTGGTTGCCCTCATAGAAATCAGGGACCGTCTCGCGGCTACGCTTGAAGGTTTTGAACAAAACGACGAAGAAGTAATAGCACTGGAAAAAAAGTTGGCTGAGCTGGCCGCACTACTCACAAAATCAGCAACAACCATAAGTGCTGCCCGCAAAAAAGCGGTGCCCGTTTTTGAAGCCAGGATCAACGAACTGCTTGGCCAGTTGTCTATGCCCAATGCGCGATTGAAGGTTGAGGTGAAAGAGGTAAAGGCATTTACACCGACAGGGCTGGATGAGGTTCAGTTTTTATTTGCAACCAACAAAGGCAGCGATTATTTACCACTTAAAGATGTCGCTTCCGGTGGGGAGCTAGCCAGGCTTACGCTTTGTCTTAAATCGGTCATTGCAGACAAGATGGAACTGGCCACCATGATCTTTGATGAAATTGATACGGGCGTTTCCGGCGAGGTAGCCTCCCGCATGGGTCAGATTATGCAGGCCATGTCAAAGACGCACCAGCTTATCTGTATTACACACTCTCCTCAAATCGCATCAAAAGCACACAAACACTATTATGTGTACAAAAATGATGAAGATAAACGAACCGTAACTTCCATGAAATTGCTTTCATTTGAAGAACGCCTGATGGAAGTTGCCAAGATGTTAAGCGGAGATAAACCGGGCAAGGCCGCCATAGAAAATGCCCGGGAATTATTGACCATCAACCATTAAATCATGATCAAAAAAATTGAACACATTGGCATTGCGGTAAAAGACCTTGCACAGGCCGAAGCCCTTTATACCCGGCTGTTGGGTTGCGGACCTTATAAGCAGGAGCGGGTCGATTCGGAAAATGTAATTACATCCTTTTTTGATGTCGGACAAAAGATAGAATTGCTCGCTTCCACGTGTGAAGACGGGGTGATTGCCAGGTATATTGAAAAAAGGGGTGAAGGCATTCACCATATAGCTTTTGACGTGGATGACATTGAAGCGGAGATGGAGCGGCTGAAGGCAGAGGGTTTTGTCCTGTTGAATGACAGCCCTAAAAGAGGAGCAGATAATAAACTTGTATGTTTTGTACATCCCAAAACGACCAATGGCGTATTGTTGGAACTTTGTATGGACATCAAACCAATACCTGTTGAGATTTCCATGGCTGGAGAAGGGTAAATCTATCAATATTACTTCCTAAATTTCTCCAACAAGACGGTGGAATGATAATTTAAAATTTTATTCCAATTATTGCATTCCTATCATCAGATCACGAGGTGATTTGTATCATCAGATATGGCTATAAAACGGGTTAAATTGAAAAAGTCGTTATGCGCAGAAGTGCATGTGATTATTTCAACTACAAGTTATAAAAGCAGTAAAAATGAGATCCGCAATTTACAAAAATGTATGGTTGTTGTTGCTCTGCCTGTTGGCAGCTTTTTCACAATATTCGTTTGCAACCAACCCTCCGATTACCAAGTGGCTTAAAAACATATCAGAGGGTGAAGGGGCAATGCCATCATCCATGGATGACTATGCGCCGGAGATTGGTGTAAGTGGCAATCTGGTTCATTTTTTATGGATGACCAATAACAACTGGGCTACCAAACAACTCACTTATCGAAGATCTCCGGATGGAGGTAAGACCTGGGATGTAAAAAAACTTCTGGTTGATAATGCCGGACTGGATGATGCATCAAGATATCTTAAAATGTATGTAAACGGAAATTATGTGCATATTGCCTACATCGTGAAAGAGGGGCTTGGGCCTTCAGAGCTATTTTATTTACGGTCAGTGAATGGAGGCAATACTTTTGAAGCGCCGGTAAAACTTTATTCTGTGCCGCAAAGCATGATTGAACTCAGGGTCAAAGGTTATGGAGCTAACGTTACCATTGCAGCAGTTCATTACTGCCACTATTGCAGCGATGTCAACATCATCCACCTGTTTTCTTCCGAAAATAATGGGGCAAGTTTTGAAGACCGCGTGTTACCAGGCAATTTCAATGCCTATACTTTTACTACCTGGGATATTGCCGTCGAGGTCAATAGTGTTTACCTGCTGTTAATGGAGGGTGTCGGTTATTGGGCAGACTACAATTACAACCTTCACTTGATGAGTTCCAACAACAGGGGAGTCACCTTCAGAGACCAGATCATTTCAGTTCCGGCCATGAGTGGTGTCCACCACCCATTCAACCTCATGGATTATAATTGGGGCTATATTCAGAAATTGTCGACGCAGGGTGGTAAAGTTTGGGCTACCTGGAGCGGCTGGGATGCAGAAAACAAGGAAAGAATCTTTGTAGCCGGATCCAATGACGGAGGCAATACCTTTTTACCCACCAAATCTATTTCTGGTGACGTAAGCTCCTTTCAACGCGGTCTGGAAACCATTACGGTAAATATTGATGAGATTACGGTCGCCTTCGTTATGCCAGACGGCAGGATTTTTGTCAATCGAAGTCACAATCGCGGACAAACCTTTGGCACTCCGCAGGAGATTACCTTAAAAGATGACAATGATTTTCGCAGTGGTTGGGGTCCATTCCTTATCAATGAACCCAGTACGCATAATGCATATTTATTGATGACAGGTCCGGTTTTTGGTCTTTTGAAAGCCGATGAAGACTACGTTTCTTTAAATCAATTGGGAAATGATGGCATTCGTGACCGAAGGTATGTGAAGGCAGCATTTGACCCAGATGGCGTCATGCACGTCGTATTTCAGGGAGGAAGAGCGTGGTTATCCACCGGTGTATTTACAGACTACGATATTTTCTACAGAAGGGTAGATCCGGCACCAAAATTAACTGCTTCCGAAGATCGTGTATTGAAGCTGGCAGCGCTGCAAAATGAGGGCAATGGTACAGGTGATGTGCGTTTTGACAAAATGGCCATTGGGCAACAAAAAGACATGGTATTTACAGAGGCCATGACCATAGAATTATGGCTTAGACCGGAATTGGACCGGCCAGCTACCTATCTCACCCATAACCATAAGGGAACCTGGAATCAGGGAGATGTAGGCGGATTTATCCTTTGGTCTGACAACTATCAGGGCTTGTTACCTGTCACCAATATCATTACTACGACCGGGCGTTATCCAATGTCCTCAAAATTCAAGATGAAAGTGGATGTCTGGAACCACCTTGCCGTAACGTATGATAAAAATGGAGGAGCCCAAAACTTCAGGCTTTACCTTAACGGCGAACTTGCCGCAAGTACAACAGCCGTTGGAGACATCGTAACACCCGATGTGTCCTGGATTCTGGGTTCATGGGGAGATACGTACTATCGGGAATCCTTCCAGGGGCAGATGGATGAGCTGCGATTCTGGAATAAGGCTCGAAGTGGTGAAGAAATACGTGCGGCACTGTATCAAAAGCCAGATCCAGTCACACCGGGTCTTGTAGCGTATTTCAATTTCAATGAAGTTACGCCCGATGGTCAGGTGGCAGATGTCACCGGAAAAGGACATACGGGATATCTGATTTATCAGGAAGAGTCTGTGTTGAGCAGCATCAAAAATATTGGGGTGAGGTTTGAATATGTACAAAACAATACCGACGTTTTTTTCAGACAGTTTTCAAATGGGGCTGATCAGTTTGAATGGAATTTCGGGGACACAAAAACTTCCACAGATGTAAATCCCATTCATACCTATGAAAAACCGGGCGTTTATGATGTTTGTCTTACGGCTACCGGACAGGGAAATGCAGGCACCTACTGTAATAAAGTGGTTGTAAACGGAATAGACAGAATTTTCCCAAATTCCGGTGGAAATAAAGGAGAGCTCACCCTTAATATATTTGGAGGAGGTTTTTCTGGCATGAGTCAGGCAATTTTAAGAAAAGCAGGAGGGCCGGATATTCTTGCGAAGAAAAATATTTATGAAGAAGAGGGCAGCCTTACCACCGTCTTTGATTTTACGGATAAAACAATAGGGCTTTATGACGTCGTCGTAAAAACAGGGGTCACAGAGCTTATTTTATCCAAAGCTTTTACTCTGGAAGTGGCTGAAAACGCAAAGCCATGGGTAAGGTATTCCGGAGGTGGAACCCTGCTTATTCATCGTTGGACCCCTCAGACCATTACCATTGGCAATAGCAGCAATGTAGATGCGCATGGAGTGGTACTGTGGGTTGCGGTGCCTAAAACAGATTTTGACATCACATTTTTAAATTTGGATGTGCAGAAACCTCAACTGGCCATTGATCGTGGTTGGGCAGATGAATTGGATGCCATGGGTTTGTACGTCAATGTGGATTCATTATTTGGCAAACCATCGCAAAGTAAACTGTATGCTTTTTATTTTCCATATCTCCCTGCTAAATCCAGCTTTGATATTCAGATCCGGGTAAGGACAACAAACCTGGAGAAATCACAGGTTCAGGTCGCTCTCAGCGCGCCCTTTTATGCATCACCGCTATCAACCAATGTTCAGGCATGTATTGCCTTTGCCATAGCCAAAGCCCTAATAAAGTCAGGCATTGGATTTATTCCAGGAGTGCCATGTATAACGGGAACACTCACAGTAATTTCTGAATATGCAGAAGATGATCCACCCACTCCATCATCGTTTGAAAATATTGATGTAAAAGGGTTTCCCTGGATATTAGGTACAAGTCTGTTGGAATGTGCTGCGTCATTGACAGCTCCGGTAGTGGCAGGAGTCCTGACCATCATTACTTCGTCCGTCGAAGCTAAGCAGGAGCATGATGATTGTATAAAAGGTTTTTGGCCTTCTCCCATTTCTATTTTTCAAATCCTATATTATCCTGTTTCCTCATTGGATCCAAATGAAAAAAGAGGTAGTTATGGATTTACTGACCAAAATTACATTGCCCAAAATGGAAGACTTCCTTATCGGATCAATTTTGAAAATAAGTCTACGGCAACTGCTCCGGCACAAGAAGTGACCATCAGCGACACCCTGAGTAACCCTTTATACGATCTGGACAATTTCTCATTTGGTCCTTTGGGTTTTGGTGATGAGGTGCTTTATCCTGCACAAAATGCCGCTGAATTTGGCGCTGAGGTTGATTTTTCAGCGACAAAAAATCACGTGGTGCGCATAACAGGCAAATTAAATAAAGAAACCAGGATCCTCACCTGGTACTTTGCCGCATTGAACCCCGATACACGTGAATTAGTAACTGATCCATTGGGTGGATTTTTGCCACCAAATGTCAATGCCCCTGAGGGGGAAGGATTTGTCAGTTTTTCTTTGGGCCTGAATGAAGTAAAACATGGTGATCAATTGAGAAACAGGGCCGGCATTGTCTTTGATTTGAACCCGGCAATCATTACCAATGAATTTATAAACACCTTTGATTTGCTGCCTCCTTCCAGTAAACTTGAACTCAATACTACAGCTTCGCATGATGCGGTATATCGTTTTGAGATCGAAGGCAGTGATGCTCAGTCCGGAGTGAGGTATTACGAGATTTTTGTGTCTGAAAATGGTGGAGCCTATCAACTGGACCGTTATGTAGGAGGAAATGTTTTTGACTTCTCTGGAGTTGTAGGTAAAAACTATAAGCTGTATAGTATTGCGGTGGACAGCGTAGGAAATAGAGAAGATGCACCGGGACAGCCCGATGTAGATTTTACCGTTTCAAGCCTGGAAGACCTGGCCTTTGGTCAAAGTGTCTTAGTATATCCGATACCGGCCAAAAACATGCTCCATGTGGAATTTAGACTAGACAAGCCGGCAGCGGTAAATTGTGTACTGTTTGACCTTGGTGGTAAAGTAATGGCTAAAACCGAAGGGCAAAAATTTGATACTGGTCGTCAGAAACTACAGCTTGATCTAGACTTGGCCAATGGATTTTATTTGCTTAAGATCACGGCCGATGGCCATACTGCTTATAAAAAAGTAGTTGTTCGAAATTGAGGTTGGTAAAATTGACCATAACGGACATATAAAATAAGTGAGACCGAAATATAATTGGCAAGGTGTAGCATACAGGTGTTACACCTTGTTTTTTTGAGATCAAATCAAACTCATCATCTGGGCGCAGACAAGAGCTCCATAGGTTCCCAGGGCATAGCCGAGTACAGCGAGTAATACACCTACAGGTGCCAGACTCACATCGAAGGCAGAAGCGACAATGGGTGCAGAAGCTGCACCACCAATGTTGGCTTGTGATCCCACGGCCACAAAAAAGAAGGGTGCCCTGATTATTCTGGCAACAATAAGGATGACACTCACGTGAACGGCCATCCAAATCAGGCCAATGGTGAATAAACCCAGGTTTTCAAAAACTTCCTTCAGGTTCATTTGCATACCAATGGTGGCTACCAGCAGATAAATGAAAACCGATCCCCATTTTGAGGCACCTACCCCTTCCAGTTTGCGGGCAGGCGTAAAAGACAACAAAACGCCCAAAGTGGTAGCGATGACAACCAACCAGAAAAAACTTGACACCAGTGCTGACAATTTCCAGGCAATTAAATCGCTTTCATATCTGGTCATTATGGGCATGATGAGGTCGGTTAGGAAATGGGAGAGGCCTACGGTGCCAAAAGTTACAGCCATAAGGACCATAAGGTCGGTAGTACCCGGATTTTTTTGAATGCCGGTGCGGAATTCATTCGATTTCTTTTTTAAAATTTCGATGCTGGATACATCGGCTTTTAGCCACCGGTCAATTTTATTGGTTTGACCTGCGCCATAAAGTAAGATGGCCATCCAGATGTTGGCCACCACCACATCGACAATGAGCATGGTGCCGAACAGTCCTTCGGGCACATGGTAGATTTCTTTCATGGCCGCCTGATTGGCTCCACCACCTATCCAGCTGCCTGCAATGGTGGACATGCCCTTCCACAGGTCATCTCCGGCTGCATGGATGACATCCGGAAATAAAAATTTAGTTGACAATAACGCTACCGGGCCGCCAATCACGACGCCAAGAGTGGCCGCCAAAAACATGATGATGGCTTTGGGTCCCAGGTTCATGATACCTTTGAGGTCAATGCTCAGACAAAGCAATACCAGGCTGGCTGGCAAAAAATAATCCTTGGCTACACCATACAGTTTAGAGCCGCTGCCATCGATGAGGCCCAGTGGCCAGTTGAAAATGGCTGGTATAAAGTAACAAAGCAGCAAAGCGGGGAAAAAGGTATAAAATCGCTTCCAAAAAGGAGAATCAAGGCCAGATGTGTAAAATATGAGTGCAAGTGCCGAAAGTAGCAGGCCTAAAACGACCGCTTCATTCTGGATCAGGGCAGTACTTTGTAAGATCATAAAGGAGTGTTTGTGTAATTTGGTGTTTTATGACGGATTGTCAATTTTCTCAATGAGTTCCGGACCTCTTTCCCTCACGTTGCCCACTTTTTTTGAGACCGGATAAGCAGTCATTTGGTCACTGCCATAGGGAGTGAGGGTTTCGAGCAGGTCTTCTTTTGGCAGGCTGTCGTCGAGCCACAATTTTTCATGCTCCCTGTTGAGCATGGCAGGCATACGATCGTGGATGGGCTTCATGAAATCATTGGCTGGCAGAGTGATGATGGTATATGAATGGATGGTGCGTCCATCCGGAGATTTCCATACGTCCCATAAGCCGGCACAGGTGTAGATTTCCTGATCTTTGGCCATGATCCGGTAGGGCTGTTTTTCTTTGCCTTCACCTGTCCATTCGTAAAAGCCATCCATCGGGACAAGGCAACGCCTCTTGTCGATCAGGTTTTTAAAAGATGGTTTCTCAAGCAGGGTCTCGATTCTCGCATTGATCATGGAATAACCGATCTTCTCATCCTTCGCCCAAAAGGGTACCAAACCCCAGCGAAAGAGCCGGATGTGTTCCTTATCTGTATTGACAATGACCGGCAACATTTGGCTTGGTGCCATGTTGTAATTTGGAAGTGGATTATACCGCTCCAGGTCTTCACTGTAAAAGCTGGCCTGAAAGCGGGCTTCCAGTTCTTTCTCTGTTTTTGTCAATGACGATCTGCCGCACATGGTGCTGATTTTGAAAGCAAAGATAATTTTATTTGTAAATCGGGGAATCGGGAAATGGCGAAAATCGGTGAATCGGTGAATCGGTGAATCGGTGAATCGCGGAATCGGTGAATCGGGGAAATCGCAAAATCGTGGAAATCGCGAAAATCGAGGGAAGCGCGAAAATCGAGGGAATCGAGAAAATCTACTTTAATGTGCCTGTTAGTCAAGGTGGGTATTGGTTAATCGGCGGGGTTAGATTTTTCAATATTTTTTTAGCAATCTTTATTTTATTAAAAATTATGTATTATTTCGCAATTCCTAATTCCTAAATCATAATTCCTAAATCCTAATTCTTAAATCCTAAATCACAAGTTGCACGACATTGAGCCATATTACCGGTGGAGAGACTACTATGTAGCATCCGAGGATAAACTTTCACCTTTTTATGGGAGGGAGTATAGTGAATTGCAGTACACAGACAAGATTTATAATTATTACATACATCCACAATGGGATTTTTTTGGATCACCGACCATGTATATTAAGCTTCTTTTTGTGGATTATGAGGATGGCTATGCCATTATGGAGTTTATCGGGGAGTGGAATGATTGTATCACCAATGACATCATGTTTTTAAAGCGGGACATCGCAGATGTGCTGATTGAACAGGGCATCTACAAATTTATACTCATCTGTGACAATGTGCTCAACTTCCATGGCTCAGACGACTGTTATTATGAGGAGTGGTGGGACGACATCAAAGAACAGGGAGGCTGGGTAGGCCTGGTCAACACTTTTGACCATGTTTCTCAGGAAATGAAACGTACACGGTTACAGTATTATGTGAATTTTGGCATCCAGTTCAATGACGTAGATTGGCACAACAAATTACCAGAAATGGTCTTTCAGGAGGTTAGTAACAGGCTGAGTCTGGGACAGCGTTATTTGGAGTAGAGGCCTTGGCGTTGCCTTGTAATTTCATATAAAACCATGCCGGTGGCCACTGAGACATTGAGGGAATCAAAATCCGTAGCCTGCGGGATCTTGATCTTTTCATCGGCGGCGCGCAGTGTTTCCAGGGTAACGCCATGGTGTTCGTCGCCCATGACGATGGCGAGGGGGCCGGTAAAGTCCACCTGGTCGATGGCGGTGGAACCTTTGAGGTCAGTGGCAAAGATGCGAATGCCGTTGTTTTTAAGGATGTCGATTACTTCAAACATATTGCGCTCCCGGCAGACCGGGATATTAAGGATGGCGCCTGCTGAGATCCGCACGGTTTCCTCATTGATGCGGGCAATGTTCTTGGAGGTGATGACCAGGGCATCGACGCCCATGACGTGAGCCGATCGCGCAATGGCGGCCAGGTTTCGCACATCGCTGACTCCTTCCAGTACCAGCAGGCACGGACTTTTGGCATGGTCAAACAGGTGGGGTACAAGGTCGGCCAGGCTTTGAAATTTCACCGGACTTACATAAGCGATCACACCCTGGTGGCGGTTGCTTTGGGTAAGTTGATTGAGTTTTTCCAGGGGAACCTTAACCAGGGGAATGTTTAAGTCACGGCTAAGGGAACGGATTTCTTTCTCAAATTCGCCCCTTAGGTTGTTTTGAATGAAAATTTTCTCAATTTCTTTTCCTTCCCGGATGGCTTCCAGTACAGAATTTTTACCCAAAATGACCAAGCCTTGAGCCGGCTGATCTTTACTTTTATCGAATTGCATCCGACAAAGAAATAAAATTTGGCCATAACACAGAAACAATTTGTCGGTAAAATACATTAATGGAAAATATATCTGCATAATTTTCAGCAAAGAACCAAGTATTTGTATTTTGCGCAGGCTTTGACAAATTTGCAGAACATTATTTGGTAATACATAACTTTAAAACTAAAAAACTTAAATGAAAAAATTCTTACTGCTGCTGACCGGGGTGCTTTTAACAGGCTTCCTAATTGCTCAGAACCAGCCCAGGCTCAAATTGGCCATGGATCACCTTGAGCGCAATTATACCTCACTGGGTCTGATTGAAACGGATTACAAAGACATGGTAATCAGTTTTGAATCCACTGATCAGCGGGGAATATCTTACCTTTATTTTAATCAGACGGTGGGTGGTGTGCCCATTAAAAATGCCATTCTCAATTACACCATTGCTCCAACAGGAAAGGTAGCATTCGTAGGAAACAGCTTTGTGGCCAACAAAATCAGCAAATTATCCAACGACCGTGCATCCCTGCCCGTCGAGCGTGCATTTGCTGCAGCAGCAGACCACCTCGGTTACATGGGTACCAAAGCACCGGTGGTTACCAATCGGGATGGCGACAAGTTGATTTTTGCACCTTCGGCTTTATGCGACAACCTGGTCACCGCAGAAATGAAGTACGACATGCAGGGCGACAAGCTTGTACCGGTTTGGGAATTGTCCATGGACATGAAAGACAACGCCGATTACTGGGAGATCAGAATTAATGCAGCGGATGCCAGTTTTGTGGCAAAGAACAACCTGACTGTATATTGTCAGCACCATCATGGCAAATATACCAAACACGAGAAATGTGAGGCGGCCGCAGCCAGTCAGATGAGCCACAAAGGGGTGGATGCTCAGGCAGCATTGAGTGGCAGTGCGAGTTACAGGGTATATGCACTTCCGACAGAAAGTCCTAACCATGGGCCACATGTGTTGGTTACCGACCCTCACTTTCCGGAGGTTTCTCCTTTTGGATGGCACGACATCAATGGTGTTGAAGGCCCGGAGTTTACCACTACAAGAGGAAACAACACCGAAACCTATTCGGACAAAAATGACGATGACGATGTAGATGCTGACGAACCACAACCTGAAGGCGGAAGCATGCTAAACTTTGATTTTGCCCATGATACATCCAAAGAGCCGCTTGAAAGTCCTTTAGCGGCACAGACAAACCTGTTCTATATGGTCAACATGATGCATGACATTTCTGCCTTGTATGGCTTTGATGAAGAATGGGGAAATTTTCAATCTAAAAACTATACCAATAAGGGTGAAGGAAACGACTATGTATTGGCCCAGGCTTTTGATGGTTTTGGCTTGGCCGCTCCAAAACTGGACAATGCAAATTTTTCTACGCCTGCTGATGGTGCAAATGGAAGGATGCAAATGTTTCTATGGAACTCACCAGGTGGGGGAGCTATAAAAATTGAAAGTCCGGCAGAAATTCAAGGTTACATAAATGAATATGGAACCGCTGACTTTGGCAATCCGGTGCCATTATCCACTGAACCTGCCCTCACAGGATCGGTAGTTATTGCCAGGGACGGAGATCTCAGCAATCCAACCGCTTGTTGCAAGACCATCACTACAGACCTTACCGGTAAAATAGCCCTGGTTGACAGGGGCTTGTGTAATTTCAGTCAGAAAGCCAAGTTGGCCGAGGACAGGGGTGCGATAGCGGTATTGATCTGCAATATCCCAGGTGTCAATGGAGGTACGGGGGAAGAAATATCCAATATGACGGCGGGAACCATCACGCCCAATAGTATTACCTCGGTCTTTTTGAAAAAATCAGATTGTGACAAAATCAGGCTGCAACTTAACAACGGTGTGGATGTTCTTATGACAATCCAGGAAGCATCATCCACAGGTCCCAGATACAAAGATGGAGCCTTGGATAATGGCATAATTGCCCACGAATATGGCCACGGTATTTCCACAAGATTGACAGGAGGTCCGGCCAATTCCGGATGCTTGAATACGGCAGAACAAATGGGGGAGGGCTGGAGTGATTTTTTCAGCCTCATCATGACTGTTGAGCCGGGTGACAAAGGTTCGGACGTAAGGGGAACTGGCACCTATGCCATAGGAGAGACTGTGAGTGGTGGAGGCATCAGAAGATTTCCGTATTCTACTGATATGAGCATTAATCCGCAGACCTTTGACGATATTAAGAACACTGAAAATTCAGCTAGTCCCTGCAATGGTTGTCATGCCAGGGGCGAAATATGGACAGACTGCTTATGGGATTTGTATTGGGCCATGGTAGATCGTTATGGCTACGATGCCAACTGGCGAAATTTTGAGTCCGGCAATGCGAAGACCCTGTTGTTGGTCATGCAGGGCATGAAAATGCAAGGCTGCAGCCCCGGCTTTATCCGCGGAAGAAACGCAATCTTATCTGCGGATAGTGTATTGTATGGGGGAGCAAATGGTTTCCTCATTTGGGATGTTTTTGCCCGAAGGGGTTTAGGATTTTATGCCGAAGGTGGCAGTACAAATGACTTCAATGACGGAGTAGAAAATTTTGACCCCAACCCCTATGAAATCGCCTTGTTGAAAATTAAAAAAGACAACCTGCCATTGGTGAAACCAGGGGAGGAGATTACCGTAAGACTTGAAACGGTAAGTCATGTTCCGGCTACCCAGACGGGTGTAACGATCATTGACAATATGCCACCGGACTTTACCTATGTGGCCAATTCTGCCAATGTGCCGGCCACTGTTAGGAGGATACCGCCGTTGATCAATTTTTAATGTCACCTTCACTGGATATCGTGGGACAAAATCCAGCCCTCAGATTCTGGCATCGTTTTGATACGGAGATCGGCGCTGATGGAGGTTTTCTGGAAATTTCTACAGACGGAGGTAATGTATGGCAAATCATCCGGGATGGTTTCATCAAAAATGGCTATAACAACGACTTATCCTACAGCACATTCGCCATTCCAGCACTTAGAGGGTTTACCGGAAGTACCAATGGTGAATTTATTGATTCTTATCTTGACCTGAGTCCGTGGAAAGGTCAATCCGTCATAGTTCGCTTCAGGTTTGGTTCCAATGAGACCGGATCTTCAGCAGCTGTACTGAAAGGATGGTTTATTGACGATGTGGAAGTGATGGACCTGCTCGTGTACGATACAGAAGCCTGTATTGCCAACAGCGACAATGCGAACGGATCTTGTTCCGAAATAAAAAGAATTGTCATCGACAGCGAAGGAACAGTAGCTTCCGAAGATATAAATAAGCTGACCAACTATACGGTGTATCCTAACCCTGCCAATGACTACGTGGTGGTCGATATGGTGACAGATAAAGGTACGGATGTAGTGGTTTCAGTGGTTTCTGCATCGGGAAGCACGATGATGACTGATTCCTTCCGGGCCAATGAAGGAAGGACGGTTCATTCATTGAGCACCCATCAGTTGAATCCAGGCATGTATTTTATCCGGGTACAGACAGGCAGCGGCTATGGCTTGCATAAACTGGTGATCAAGTAGTAAAAATATTAATCGTAAAAGGGCGGGTTCAGCAAATGGACCTGCCCTTTTTTATTAATAACAAATCACACCACGTAGCTTTGCCTTGCGAATTAGAAATTACCTGCTTATCTTGTAATCGATGACACCGCCATATATCGATTTCCATACCCACAAAGCTTTGCATAAAAACAGCAGCGAAGTCCTGGAAATCATTTCCATGCATGATGATTGTAAAGATGCGGAGGTCTTGCATACCCTGGGTCATCATCCCTGGTGGACACATCAATTGCTGACGTCGAATCAACTGACCGGAATAAAGGATTATATCCTGAGAAATGACCGCTGCATCGCTCTGGGTGAATGTGGGTTAGACAAACTCAAAGGCCCCCCGATGTCCATCCAGGAACAAATCTTCATCCAACAGTTGGCCATTGCCAATGAAGCCGGGGTGCCGGTGGTAGTGCACTGCGTGCGGCAATACGACCTTTTGCTTTCACTCCGGAGACAATATGGCTCAACACCATGGGTGGTGCATGGATTCAGGAGGAATAAACAGCTGGCCAAAGCTTTACTCGATCAGGGCATTTACCTATCGGTCAGTCCATTTGCCAGGCTTAACCCTACTTTTCAGGAAATGCTCCAATACCTGCCTTTGGATTACTTTTTTCTGGAGACGGACAGTGAGTATAGCCACACGATCGGTGAAAGGTATGAAATCATGGCTGTGTTGAGGAAAATGGATATTTTTGCCCTCAAGGCGCAACTGTTGAAAAACTGTGCTACTTTTTATTTATGGAGGAACCATCATTTTACTGGTTAGAGCGAACCGCTTTATTGATTGGAGAAGAAGGCATAGACCGGCTTAAGGCGGCAAACATATTGTTGGTAGGCCTGGGGGTGTGGGCAGTTATGCGGGAGAATTCCTGGCTAGGGCGGGTATCGGCAGGCTTACCATCGTCGATGGCGACAGGGTAGATGGCACCAACATCAACCGGCAATTGCAGGCCTTGCACAGCAGCGTGGGGGAAGGCAAGTCACAGCTAATGTCCAGGCGTCTTTTAGATATAAATCCGGAATTGCAACTGACGGCCATCGACCGGTTTTTATTGCCCGATGACATGCTCGACCTTATCCGTACGCAACAATTTGACTTTATCCTGGATTGCATAGATTCTTTTAAGCCAAAACTCACACTCCTTGAAATGGCCTATAAAGAAGGGAGCAGGGTGGTGAGTTCCATGGGTGCCGGGGGAAAGATCGATCCGGCCAAAGTAAAGACGGGAGACCTTTATGACACCAGGGATTGCCGGTTTGCCCAAAAAGTGCGCAAACAAATGCGCAGGAGAGGGGTAGGAAAAGGGGTTTGGACCGTGTATTCAGACGAATTGCAAACCAAGGAAGCATTGAAATATACGGACGGGTCCAACTTTAAAAGGTCATTTTACGGTACCATATCTTACATGCCCGCCTTGTTTGGCCTTACGATGGCTGCTGAGGTCATTCGGCAGATATTAGGCATGCCGAAGTCAAGTTATTGACAAGCAGGATTTTTTATATTAAAATACCCATAAGTAGGCTGTAGGATGTGGATATTCTTCAAATAAAATCTTAAAAAGGGGTTCATATTCCGGGAAAAACGTATCTTTGCAAAACTTTTTAAAAGTGGGGTACCTTAGCTCAGTTGGTAGAGCATCGGACTGAAAATCCGTGTGTCCCCGGTTCAAATCCGGGAGGTACCACAAAAGCCCTGAATCTTCGGGGCTTTTTTTATTTTACACCCCTCAGTTTTTCTCTAATCCAATAAGAATTTCAACTGCGCCTCCCAGCTCAGTTCGCTGTTTACCCTGGCCTTAATTGCGGTAGGTGTGTAGTGCACTTCGTTGCTCCTTAACTTTTCATAAAATTGTGTAATCAGGGCAAAGTCGACATCTTTTTCTGCCAGCGGAATGCTTAGGACAAAGTCTTTTCCATCAAAAGAGAGGTCAACTCCGGCATAAATAAAGGGTATGCCCCTGGCACCATATTCCCGGTGTTTCAGGGCTGAACATTCTTTGAGGTTGATGCGGTCCACGGCCAAGGTGCCTACCGCAATGTCGGCCTGGTCAAAGAATTGATTGAGTTCACCGCCATATGCTGAGGGAAAGAAAAATATATTTTCCTTCACAGCCGGGTGTTCTGCCAGTTCCCTGATTTTACTAACTTCGGCGCCTTCTCCGATCAGGGTGAGGTAAATCTTATACTTTGGATTTTGGGTGCTATTATAGGCAATCAAACCTTTTACCAACCGGTCTATGCCATGCCAGTGCCAGAATGTACTTACCAGAATGAGCCGGATGACACCATCGACGTACAGGGAGTTTTTGAGTTTATAGGACTCCGGATCGATGGCATTTTTGATTTGTACAACGGGCATGCCCCAAATAGAGGTTTCATTCCCTACGGTTATAATTTTTGTGACATATTTTTTCAGGTATTTGTGCCTGAGGGAAATCATTTGAGCCATGATTTTGCGAAGGCCCGTATATTCTTTGAGGTAAGGGTAGGTGGGCAAGTCCAAGTAGATCTTGCAATTGGGCTTATTCTTTTTCAAAAATTTCAAAAAGCCCAGCAGGCCCAGGGAAAGCGGTGTGTACCGGATATAAATAACATTGTATTGTTCGAGGTTTTCAAGTTTTTTCAGAGTGGAGTAGAAGTCGAAGAGTTCAAACAAACGACGCTTACCCTCATTGAGCAAGGACTTTAGGATGACCAGCTTGCCATCGAGTTGCACCCCCTTGGAATGAAGACTGACCATATCTACTTTGGCGCCCATGCGCTCGAGTGATCTTGCCTGCTCCAGCATCTTTCTGTAAATGCCCTTTGTCGATTCGTCGTCTGAATAGATTTTATATATTATGAGGACTTTTTTCATATCTGCTTTAAATTGGCACAAATATATTAGAAAAAACGCTAATATCTGTGGGGCCAGGCACATAAAATAAAGTGAAAGTAAATCGTGGCTTTTATTTTCCATGCCACAACAACAAAGCAGGGTATAACGTTTTCTTACAGTCAAAATCAAGTACCATGTTTAAGTCATACCCGTCATTTAGCATGCTTTTTCTAAGCATATGTCTGTTGGCGATGTCCTGCACCAAGTCAGATAAAACCTACTACGATACCGGAGAATTAAAAGAAGTGATAGCGCTGGACAAGGAGGGCAACAGAAATGGCAACTACAAAAGGTTTCACCTCAATGGTAATGTGGCCGAGGAGGCTGAATACGCGAGCGGTAAACAAACCGGGGTACGTAAACTCTTTTATGAAGATGGCCAAATGGAATCAGAAAGTAAGTATGAAAATGGGGAACTCAACGGCTATCACCGCGTCTATTACCCTTCAGGAAAGTTGATGATCGATGCCATAAATAAGGCCAATGCACTCAACGGCACCTTTAAGAAGTTTTTTCCCACCGGTAAAATCAATGAAGTAGTGACCTTTGTGGATGGTGAAGAAAACGGCCCGTTTGAAGAATATTATGAAAACGGCCAGCTCAAATGGAAGGGCACTTATCGGAATGGAGATCACGAATATGGCCTGCTCGAGCACTTTGACGATGGGGGTGAGCTGGTGAAAAAGATGGAATGCGACTCCCTTTATATTTGTCGTACCATATGGATGAAAGAAGGTTTCGTAGAAAAGGAACAATAAGGGGCATTTTATCCTGCCCGCAGACTTTACCCTGGAGATCAAAGGGTGCAATAATTAAATGCCTGAAGTTTTATGTTCATCAAATTTAGACCGATCTTTACCACAAATATTAATCCTGCATGAAATTTCCCTATTTTCTTTTTACCGGAGGCCCGTCTGACTGCTGCAGCCAGGTGGATTGTGTATCCCGTAAATTCCTAAGGGACGGGTACAATTGCAGCATGAATGTTTTATTCGCTATTCAAAGTTTTTTAAGGGATGGCCAAATGGTAAAAATGGGGATAAAAAAATTTAATATAAAATTCAAAGCCAATGTTTTTTTTATAGGCATGATTTGTTTTGCAGGTATTAACCTGTTTGGGCAGACAGGAAGACAATATACCTATGAATTTCTTTCACTTCCACCCTCTGCCAGGATCACTGCCCTCGGAGGTGTAGCCCCTGTGTTGAAGGACGACGACATCAACCTTGCCGGGTACAATCCATCCAACCTCAACGAAGCCCACAACGGGTCACTGGCATTCAACCATAATTTCCAATTTGCGGGCATTTCCAACGGCCATGTAGCTGCAGGCAAACATTTGAAAAGTTCGGGGCTTACCTGTCAGCTTGGCTTTTCATACATCTCATACGGGGAGTTTAAACGGACAGATGAATACGATGTGTCAGACGGTAACTTCACGGCATCGGAGAAGGCCATTCACCTGGGTGTTTCCAGAAAGCTCAATGAGCGCATTGATGTAGGTGTAAATCTAAAGTCTGTTTTTTCGAGTCTGGAAACCTTTACAAGTTTTGGCATGGCCGCTGACGTGGCGCTTACCTATTCCAATCCAGATAAAAAATTTTCCGTTTCCATGCTAGGCAGAAATCTGGGTGGGGAAATAAGCACATACCATGGAGCGGCATTGCCGGCTCCACTGGATATTCAAATTGCTTTTACCAAAAGATTGACCCACCTGCCAATGCGATTTTCCATCATTGCCCATCAGCTTCAACAATGGGACGTGCGGTATGATGATCCCAGTGCAGTGGAATCGACGGACATATTTGGGGAAGTAAATCAAAAAAGTGCTTTTTCCGAGCAAGCCGATAATCTTTTCAGGCATTTTATTTTTAATGCGGAATTATCTTTAGGGAAAAAAGAAGGTTTTAAACTCCGCGCTGCTTATAACCACCAGCGAAGGAAAGAGTTGAGCCTGTCTTCTTTTCGCAGCATGGCGGGATTTAGCCTGGGTTTTGGTCTTCGCATCAAACAGTTCAGTCTGGATTACGGACTTGGTTATTACCACCTGAGCGGGGCTGCCAATCACCTGAGCATTTCCACCAACATCTCCCGATTTAAAAATAAAGTATAACATCTATTCACACCGACATACCTCCCATTTGTTGACGGATTCATTTCCGGTGGATAAAACCATTTTGTTTTGTGTGCTCAACTGGGGCCTGGGGCATGCCACGAGGAGCATACCCATCATCGATGCTTTGCTGGCAAGAGGAAATAAAATCATCCTTGCCTCAGATGGCGAGCCATTGACGTTGCTCAAAAGGAGATTTCCCGAACTCAACACCTTCGAATTGCCGTCTTATGGCATGAGATATCCTTTTAAATCGATTTTCACGAACATGCTGCTGAAATCGTGGGCACTGTTCAGGACCATTCGAAAAGAGCATAAGCTCGTTAACCGGATAGCAAAGAAGATCAAGGCGGACCTCATTATCTCTGACAACAGGATGGGATGTTATGCAACAAACTTGCCCGGCATTTTGATTACCCATCAATTGCAGCCCTTTCATGGGACTTTTTTGATCAGCCAGTTATTCCGTTGGGCGAGTTATCATTATTTTAAAAATTTTCAGACCATATGGGTTCCGGATACCCCGGTGGCTGAGCTTTCCGGTAACCTTAGCCGGCCTTTTTTTCGAAACCCATTGGTAAAATACATAGGTATAGAGTCAAGACTGGCAGTGGAATCCGGTGCACAAAAGGATCGCTTCACCCTTCTTTTGTCCGGCCCTGAACCACAGCGAAGTTTACTGGAGGAGAAATTGCTGCAGCTCTGTGACCAATGTGGCGACATGCCCATCACCCTGGTGCGGGGAACCAAACTGGCGAAGCATAAAATTGAAGCTAAAACCGGCATGGAAGTAATTGACCTGGCAAACGATGCGCAATTGAGCAGTTTGCTGAGCCGGTCATTTTTGGTCGTTTGCCGGAGTGGTTACAGCACGCTCATGGATCTTTATCAACTGCAAACACCGGCATTTCTCATCCCTACTCCAGGGCAGACCGAGCAGGAGTATTTGGCGGATCTTCACAAAGACAGGTGGCCGGGCTGCCCTCAGGATAAACTTACACCGGAAATATTTTGCAAGGTTGTGACAGAAGCAAGAGGCAGGTAAAAGCGATTTTTCTTACCTTTGCGGCTGGATCACGTTTTTTGCACAAGCGATAAAATCCAACAGACATGACAAAAAAATTACACAATCTCGTCAACCGAGAATTGCTGTTGCAACGATTGCAACAGGATGAAACACCCAGAACCACCATTTCCTTTTATAAGTATGCCCATATAGGTAATCCAGGTTTATTCCGGGATCATCTTTACCTCACACTCGATGAAATTGGGGTCTTGGGCAGAATTTATGTATCAGCAGAAGGGATCAATGCGCAGGTTTCAGTTCCCACGACTGAACTTAAAGCATTCAGGGCGAGACTGAATGAGATCACCTTTTTGGAAAATTGCCGGTTAAATACTGCCATTGAGGACAATGGTAAATCATTCTTCAAGTTGGCCATCAAGGTTCGCGATAAGATTGTAGCTGATGGCCTGGACGATAAAAGTTTTGACGTTACGAATTGTGGCAAGCACGTATCTGCAAAGGAATTTAATGCGTTGGCCGGGGATCCGCAAACTGTGATTGTAGATATGCGCAATCACTATGAAAGTGAAGTGGGACATTTCATAAACGCCATCACGCCCGATGTGGAGACCTTTCGGGAAGAACTTCCTTATGTGGAAAATATTCTGGCAGACAAGCGGGATGCCAATCTGCTGATGTATTGTACAGGGGGCATCCGATGTGAAAAGGCCAGCGCTTATTTCAAACACAAGGGATTTAAAAATGTATTTCAGCTTGATGGTGGCATCATTGAGTATGCCCGGCAGGTCAAGGCGGAAGGGCTGGAAAATAAATTCATTGGAAAAAACTTTGTCTTTGATGAGCGATTGGGTGAGCGCATCGGGGAAGAGATCATCGCCAAATGTCACCAATGCGGGGCGGCCTGCGACGACCATACCAACTGCGCCAACGAGTCTTGTCACATTCTGTTTATACAGTGTAAAAACTGTGAGGCCACTTACGAACAATGTTGTTCATCCAAGTGTCAGTCGTGGGTAAATCTGCCGGCAGCAGAGAAGGAAAGATTGGCAGGAACGATGGAATTCAACGGTACAAAATTTGGCAAAGGCAGGTATAAGGTTCACCATCAGGGAGAGACGCTGGCAAAGGAATGATGTGCTGCTAGCTGTTGAATAGCAGTAAACTAAATATTACGTATATTTTTACCGGGATTTTGTGGAAAAAAATGAGCTGAAAATTCAGGTTATTGTCGGCTATTGATGTATTTTTAAATTTACACTTAACTCTACGGACTATGTTTGGAGCAAAAAAGACCGATGGCAATTCAGGAGGAAACACACCTTCTGTCAGCAGTATTTCAAATAACCTCATTACATCGGGTACGAGAATTGAGGGAAGCATCACCGCCAACTCAGATATGCGCATTGATGGAGAACTATATGGCAATTTAAGCTGCATGGGTAAGATCATTATAGGGGCTGAAGGCAAGATCATTGGCGATATAGATTGTCAAAATGCTGTGATTGAGGGTGTATTTCAGGGCAAACTCCGGTGTGCAGAGTTGCTCAACATCCGGGAGACGGCCCAGATCAATGGTGAGATTTCCACCGATAAACTTATGGTACAGGCCGGCGCCATCTTTAATGTGGTGTGCAACATGGGCAGTTTGATGAAGATGGGAACGGCTACCTCCAAAGACAAAGCGCTGGCTTCCTGATGCCCTTAACCTCATGAATGAACCAAAGGTTAAACCCAAGGGCGTAAACATACTGAAATATTCCGGACTGGCATTTCAGCTTGCCGCCCTGGTAGGCCTTTCCGCATGGCTTGGACTCAAAGTGGATGGGTGGTTGGAGTTTAAAATTCCCATAGTTACCATTGTCCTCATCCTTGCCGTTTTTGGCAGTTATATGTACAAATTGTATAAAGATTTGTTTTCCAAATGACGGCTGCAAAGTTTTATGTAGGGCTCTTGGCCTTGGCGGGTTCACTTGTCATGGTTTGTTATTTTTGGTTTGATGCCAATCCAAATCAGTATGGCAGCGTCTTAGCATATAGTGGTATTGCGGCCTTTTCATTGCTCAATGTAGGCTTCTTTCATTTGGCTTCTTTGCTTTCCCTGCATTCCGCCGACCAGGCATACCTAAGAATGATTTACCTCAATTTTTTGATTAAGCTCATCGTGGCTGTGGCATTGCCAGCATTTTTTTATTTCCAGGGGGGAAAGGGAGGAACAGGCTTTATCGTGCCATTTGTACTGATTTACGTGGTATTCACGGTTTTTGAAACCTGGATGTTAAACAGGTTGGCGGTGATGAGGAAGTGAGCGGGCTGAGTTGGATATTTTCGGGTTATTTTATGGGTACGAAGAACTTAGATTGGTTTGGAACTCAGGACTTGGGATTTAAAAAGATGTGGATAAAATTTGGCCAATAATGCCAGGTGGGTCTGACAGGAGTCAGACAAGTGTCTGACCGGTGTCTGACTGGTGGAAAATTTCCTACCACTTTTTGGGTAATTTAGGAAAATTTTAGAAGTTGAGCTTTTGATTTTTGGTCTGACTGATTTCAGACAAGTGTCAGACCGGTGGTGAATTTCCTACCACTTTTTTGGTATTTAGGAGAATTTTAGTGTTGAGCTTTTGATTTTTGGTCTGACTGATTTCAGACAAGTGTCAGACAGGTGTCAGACCGGTGGGCAAATTTCTACCTTTTATTAGGTAGAATAAATGGGGATCACAACTAAACCCAGGCAGGTTGTTCAGACATGTAACAGACAAGTGTCTGACCGGTGTCTGACCGGTTACCCGATTCGGCACCAATTACAACCATAAAATTATTTACCAAGTCCACCTCAATATCATCCTTCCGCTGACAATTCCCCAATTTTGCCAACCATACAAAAAAAAAGGTGAACCCTCAGGCCCACCCTTTTTATCTTGTTTTCCTTAAGGATTACTTCTTCTTAGCTGTCATTGGCATAACGGCTGCTTTCAAAGCTTCCAATGCTGCAGTTGAGCCTTCAGATGTTTTTGCGATGGCATCTTTCCAGGTAGTCAGTTGTGTTTCGCTGGTAGCAAGGAAATTCGTCAATTCAGCAATCTTTCCTGTAATGTCGCCTTCCAGCTTGCCTGCGGCCAAACCATCTTTCAATGTAGTTATTTCTCCTGCTTTAGCTTCCCAACCTGACTTGAATTCTGCCAATTGGCCAGCTACTTCATCAAGACCTGCACCTGACGCTTGGTATGCTTCTACTGCCATCTTTACTTTGTCAAGATCTGCACCTTTCAACTTTGACATGTAAGTGGAATCAATTTTCAAGCTGTCAAATGCTGCTGTGAAAGCGGCTTTGCTGCCTTCTACCATAGTAGAAAATTCATTTACAGATGCTGTAGCTGCTTCCCATTTAGTTCCAATTTCTTCAATTCCGGCCTTGTACTGCTCAACGTTTTTGCATGCAAAAACAGAAATGATCAGTGATAAAAAGAATAATTTTTTCATTTTAAATTTGTTTTACTTGTTATGACTGCAAATGTAACGGAGTCTAAAGTAATAAACAAGCCTTAGCACCAAATTATATTTCAAATATTTCTTAAAAAATATGTTAATAATCTTTAAATGGCAAGATAGCTAACAAATAACAAAATGATATTTTGAGATTGAAGCAAACTAACTTAAACCATATGGTTTTTATTGCCCAAATGAAAACTGCTTATGTCATTCTTTTCTTGCGTGGACTTTCTTCATGCGGTCCAATTCCCGTTTGGTGTCTTTTTCTTTGAGGTCTTCCCGCTTGTCAAACATCTTTTACCCTGGGCCAATACAATTAGCGCCTTTACGAGGTCTCGGTCACTGAAGTACAGCTTATATACAATGAGGGTCATGCCTTTTTCGTCGATCCTGCGCTGGATTTTTTTGAGTTCTGATTTTTTCAGCAGCAGGATACGATCGCGACGGGTTTCATGGTTGTAAATGGTGCCCTGGTCGTATTCGCCAATGTAGAGGTTTTTTACCCAAAGGTGAGGGCCCTGAAAAATACAATAGGCGTCGGTGAGGTTGGCATTGCCCAGCCGGATGGACTTCACTTCTGTACCGGTCAATACGAGACCTGCTTCGTATTCCTGTACAAACTGGTATTCAAACTTTGCTTTTCTATTGACGATCTCGCGGGTATTGGCGGCCATGGCTTTTGTTTGTACTGATTAAAATTTGATCCACTTCTCGGCAGCCTTGCCACTTTCGATCACTTTGTAAATAAATTGCATGCCCCTCACGCCATCTTCCACACCGGGGAAATCGGTGTACAAAGGGTCGGGGGTACTTCCTTCATTTCTTGCGGTGATGCAATGGGCTACGTTGCGGTAAATATTGGCGAAGGCTTCCAGGTAGCCCTCCGGATGGCCTGCAGGTATGCGGGTATGCGCCGCAGCTTCGGGACATACATTGGCTCCGCCGGTGCGATAAACCTGGCTGGGCTGGTCTAGCCATTTGACCAGCAGGGTATTGGGTTCCATCTGCCGCCATTCCAGTCCGCCTTTTTCTCCATATACCCGGATGTTGAGGTTGTTTTCTTCGCCGGCACTGATCTGACTGGCGTACAGGATGCCCCGGGCACCATTGTCAAAGCGCAGCAGGACATTGCCGTCATCGTCCAGGCGCCTGCCTTCCACCAGTGTGCTGATGTCGGCACACAGGCTGTCTATTTTTAAACCGGTAATATATTCGGCCAGGTTTTCAGCGTGGGTACCAATATCACCCATCGCACCCGCGATGCCCGATTTTTCGGGGTCGGTGCGCCAGGCTGCTTGTTTTTGGTCGCCGGCCTCGAGCAGGGTAGATAGCCAGCCTTGCGGATATTCGACCACGACCTTGCGGATCTTGCCAAAGCTTCCGTTTTTGATCATGACCCTTGCCTGTTTTACCATGGGGTAGCCGGTATAGTTGTGGGTAAGGGCAAAGATGAGGCCGCTTTGTTCCACGATTTTCTGAAGGGAGCGTGCCTGTTCCATGTCAAAGGAAAGCGGTTTGTCGCAGATCACATGAAAGCCATTTTCCAGGGCCATTTTGGCCGGACCGTAATGAAGGTGGTTGGGGGTAACAATGGATACCAGCTCCATGCGCTCATTGGCAGGCAAACGATTTTCTGCTTCGATCATTTCTTCATAACTGCCATAGGATCGATCAGGATGGATGCCAAGGTCCTCAGCACTGAGTTTTGATTTTTGAGGGTCGCTGCTGAAGGCACCACAGACCAGTTCGATCTTTCCATCCAGGGCTGCGGCCATGCGGTGCACCCCACCGATGAAGGCCCCCCGGCCTCCGCCCACCATACCCATCCTGATTTTTTTCATCTCTTATAGTTTTAAAAGGTAAAAAAACGGGTCATTAACCCACACTGTGGAATTGTTTAAGGAAACGCACATCGTTTTCAAAATACATGCGGATGTCGCTTACGCGGTAGAGCAGCATGGCCTGGCGTTCGATACCCATACCAAAAGCAAAACCGGAGTATTTTTCTGCATCGATACCACAATTGGTCAATACGGCGGGATCCACCATGCCGCAACCCAGGATCTCCAGCCAGCCAGTGCCTTTGGTGATGCGGTGGTCCACTTCGTCTTTCAGTCCCCAGTACACATCCATTTCGGCGCTGGGTTCGGTGAATGGAAAATAACTGGGTCTCAGCCGGATCTCGGTCTGGATGCCATACATCTCGCGGGCGAAATACAAAAGGGTCTGTTTCATGTCCGCAAAGGAAACTTTTTCGTCGATGTACAAACCTTCCACCTGGTGAAACTGACAATGTGACCGCGCAGAAATGGTCTCGTTGCGATACACCCTGCCGGGTGCAATGATGCGAATCGGCGGCTGGGTGGAGGTCATCACACGCGCCTGAACTGAGGAGGTATGGGTCCTGAGCAATCTGGTGACGGAATCCTTGAGGTAAAACGTATCCTGCATATCGCGGGCCGGATGGTCATCCGGAGTATTCATGGCCGTAAAGTTGTGCCAGTCGTCCTCGATCTCGCGTTCTTCTGCAACGGTAAAACCTATTCTTTCAAAGATGGAAACGATCTTGCTAAGTACCAGGGATATGGGGTGTCTTGATCCTTTATGAGCCGTATCATCGGGAAGATAAAGGTCGAGGTCTTTAAACGAATTTTTGGCTTTGGAGGCATCCATGACCTCTTTGGCACTTAGGAATCGCTCTTCAGCCCCGGCTTTGATGGCATTGATGACCTGACCAAATTCCTTTTTTCTTTCATTGGGCACATTTTTGATCTCGCCAAAAAGGTCTTTGAGGATGTTTTTGGTGCCCAGAAATTTGATGCGAAAAGCTTCTAAAGTCGTTTCGTCTTCAATGCGAAAGGAATGTATTTCCTTATTCAGTTCTTCCAGTGTGGTAAATATGTCCGTTTGCATCTCTTCTCTCTTCAATTAAGCAGACAAAGATACAAAAAAATACGGTTTTTGGTGGGCATATTTCCATGTGAGGCAGGCTATATTTGGCTTTTATCACCGGAAACCGGCCGCCATTCGATGCAACAGCAAGCAAGCACCATAGGGCAGCCAGCCAAATGTTGACCTTTATCTGCGAAACCTGAATGATTGCTTTAATGTCAGCAAAGACCAGGGTCATGCGAAAAAAGGACTTCCATCAACATACGCCTGGGGCCCTGTGGTTATATTTGGAGTATGTTTCACGATTAAAAATAAATGAATGTCAACAACACACCAAGTCCATCTTTCCGATTTACACTTTGAGCATCAGCAGTGGCTCAAAGAGCTGGTATTTTGGGAAGATGAAATCGCGCTTTACAACAAAAGGCTGGGAGAGATCATCGTGCGTTACACCGATCCTTCGATTAAAGCTGAAATAGAACATTTTCAAAATCAGTTTATCCGTCATAAGGAAGTGATTGACATCCTCAAGCATGATGTGCGCAAACACGAGAGTCAACTGGTGAAATACGCCCAGGATCATCCTGTGGCTATCGAACATGTTCATTTTAAAGATCATGGTGACTTGCGAGAAAGGATGGAAACCCAGCGAAAGATTTATGCAGACCTGAAAAATGAATTTTATGCATTTTTGTCGAAGAAAATGTAAATCCTTTAAAGAAGTAATACCACATTTTGTTATATAGTTGTTAGGTTTGATTGCCGAGGTGATCAAACTTTTTTTATTAAAGGAAATGCCTCATGTCTTTATAAATTTACGCCCACCCACCATTTTAAAAGTGATGGCATCGTATAAGCCAAGGAAGTACAAGCCAGGTGGTAGCTGTGAAATGTCGATGGTGTTTTCATCTGTATGGAATGTGCCCTGACTGTATTTTTTTCCACCCATGTCAAAGACCTCCCAATGGTAAGGGCGGGACATATCGGTCTGCCCAACTTTGATCACATCGTGACCGGGATTGGGATAGAGTGACAACTGCAGAGCTGGCTCGCTGGCGGATAAAGTGTCCCGAAGGCCGAGTTCTGCCGGAGAAATGAGTACCATGCTGATGGCCTGGGCGAAGATGTCCTGCTCAAATTTTGTAGAATCAATATAATAAAAGGCACCCTCAAACATTGAGGACAAAATATTGTCACCAACTCTTTGCATGTAATAAATGTCACCAGCGCGAAGGGGATCTTTAAACGCAAGTTCTTTAAGCCTTAATAGGGAGTCTCCTTTTGTTATAAAAGAATTTATGACCCTGTCTGGATGTTGGCTTACTGCATATCTTGATTCCACAATCAAAAGTTCATTCAACTCTTCCATGTATTGGATGGCCCAGTACACATTGAATTCAAAATCAATTTTCCATTGTTTGAGCAGCTGACCCTTAAAATCATACACATAAATAAAGTAGCGATCGAGTTTTAATGGAGGATCACCTGGTAGTACATTATAGAAAATGCAGTAATTTTGACTTACCTCCCAGGTGTACATAATAAAAGTGGTATCAAATCCCTGAAGGGTTACCTCGTTGTATTTTTCAAATTCATAATTGTAATACTGGATGTAAGCCTTTTTATCATCGGGATGGTAGTAGAGATAGATGAGGGTATCCGGCCCCTTATAATCGAGCGAAGGGTAGGTAGTATCTTTTCCCAAATTTACGGTATCAGGCTTTCCTATGGCATGGCCGGTTTTATCAAATTTTACGGTTACAAAATAGTATTTATTACCCTCATAGATTCTTTCAATGTATCTGAAATTTCCATCCTTTTCAGGATATATAAATGAAATGAACTTGCCGATGGTAAATGCACTATAGTTGGTTACTAAGGCGTTTGAATCGTTTTCCTGGGGAATATTTTCTACCAGTAATTGTCCCGTTTCAGAGTGATATTTTCGATAAACCAGGGACATATTTCTGCCGGTCCAATATAAATCGTTGTTGGTACTAAAAGGAATTTTAAGCCGCTGGCTAATGACCTCAACATGACCTTCTTTGGTGATATTCAAAAGGCGGGGAACTTCCTGGCGGTCAAAAGTGGTAAGATCAAATTTATTGAACCAGATTCGTTCGCCGGTAGCCAGCCTTCTTTTTTCAATGTAGCCACCTTCCTGGTCGCGACCATGGACATTTAATAAGGTAAAGATAAATTCGTCTTTTATGATGGGTTTGTGGTTGTACGACGCACTTAGTTTATTGTATTCGTCATAGTAGGCATTTTTAAAAACAGAATCACCGATAGTTTTGTACCATACAGGGGTGGCGTTTTCAAATTGAAGTGGCTCATAAGGTTTTTTGGGAAGCTGGCCAAAGGAAGTAAATAGTATAAAATTTAATAATATAGATATTATAATATATTTCAATATATAAGTTTTCATGGCATGATAGAAATATGTAAGGAAAAATATTTGAAAGTTCTTAGAAATAAAGTAAGGTTGTCATTTAAACTGTATATAAAATACATTCAAATGACAACCTTAAAATTGGGGTGTTAAAATATGGAGTTATTAAAGTCTTTCACAAGGAGTCACACAGGCGGCCAGTGGTCTTTCACATTCGGAAACAGGATCACCGCAGTCGCCAATGGTTGCGTACGCTGCTTCAGATTTGACGGGCACTCCATTGTCGTTTAGACAAATATCGGTGGAGCGAATTAGGCTGGACTGTTTTTTATTTATGGTGTTTTTCATATTTAAATATTTTTTAGGTTAAAGGAATCAAATATAATAGCAGTAAATCTATAATTCTACAAAATAAGGTGTGTTTTTAAAAAATGGCGGTATAGCGTCTTTTTGTTGCTGTCAAAAGCTTAACCGCATTTACCGATTACGACGACTATTCTAAGTTTGTAACTTACGCTTACTATCGGCATATCTGCGAGCTATCGTAATTTTGTAACTTACGATTACCTCTGGCAAATCCTCAAATCTCAATTGTAATCTTTCATCTTTAATAGAAACATTTCCTCTGACCCAAGCTTCAAAAATGCAATGGGCAATGTTATTTTTATTTTTGTCCGGCAATTAAAATTCAGGTCTAAAAACCGGGATTTGCATACATGCTAATAACGGTTTTAATTTACAAACTTAAAACAGCTCGTTGGGATTGGGATTTGTGGTAAAATTTGGTCGGGGAAGCAGACAGAGAGTGGCATTGGCATACACACAAATAAAAGTTTAAGTTACAGACTTAAAACAGCTCGTAGGGGATTGGGATTAGTTATAAACATCGGACAAGGGGTAAGTTTATATTACGATGCTACCACAAACCTTGCTACCGCCATCGCTACATTCTGTCCATCCATGGCAGCACTCAGAATGCCTCCCGCATAACCTGCCCCTTCGCCGCAGGGAAACATGGCTTGCAGTTGCGGATGCATAAAACTTTGGGTGTCTCTCGGGATTTTTACCGGTGCGCTCGTCCTGCTCTCAGTGGCAATGACATTGGCTTCGTGGCTCAGAAAACCCCGCATCTTTTTGTCGATATTTTTTACCGCCTCCCTTAGACGGTGCGCTATAAAATCGGGCAGTTGCTCGTGCAGCGGAGCGCTGAAAAGGCTGGGTATATAGGACGTCTCAAATAAACTGGCCGATGTTTTGCCTTTTACAAAATCATCCACCCGTTGTGCTGGAGCTTTCTGACTGCCATCGCCGAGTGAGAACATTTTCTGTTCGACCTCAGCCTGGAAGTCGAGGCAGGCAAAGATGCCTTTATAACCGTGTTTATGAAGTTCGGGCAATTCGATGGAAGTGACAAAACCGCTGTTGGCAAACGGACTGTCTCTTCTGGAAAGGCTCATGCCATTGACCACGATCTCTCCGGGGGCTGTCGCGGCGGGAACCACGAGTCCTCCGGGACACATGCAAAAACTAAAAACCCCTGTATCATCCACCTGACTCACCACTTTATAACTGGCCGCTGGCAGGTTGACATCGCGGGGATCCTGCCTGTATTGGATCTTGTCGATGAAGCGCTGCGGGTGTTCGATCCGTACCCCGAGCGCAAAAGGTTTTGCTTCCAATTTTACCCCATGGCGGTCAAGCAGGTAGTAGATGTCCCTGGCCGAGTGACCGGTAGCCAGGATGAAAGCTTTGCCTTCAAAACTGCGGCCATCTTCGGTGTGTACAGCGTTTAACCTGCCTTCTTTGATGTCCATGGCGGTCACATAAGAATCAAAGTGTACCTGTCCGCCATAAGTTTCAATGGTCTTGCGTATGTTGGCTACGATGTTGGGCAACTTGTTGGAACCGATGTGCGGATGGGCATCGATGAGGATGTCTTCGTGTGCACCATGGGCATGCAGGATCTGAAGTACCTTTTCAATGTCGCCACGCTTGTGCGAGCGGGTGTACAACTTGCCATCGGAATAGGTGCCGGCCCCGCCTTCCCCAAAACAATAATTGGAATGCGGGTTCACGATGCCGTCCTGTTGGATGGCTTTGAGGTCGCGCCTCCTGGCCTGAACATCCTTGCCGCGGTCGAGCACAATGGGACAAAGCCCGAGCTCCAGGCATTGCAGGGCCGCAAAATAACCCGCGGGGCCCGCGCCAATGATGATGACTTTTGGTTTATCGCCAGATGGCAAATAGTGTGTGATGATGGGAATATCCTCATCACCACTGTTTCCACCGATGGTCACCCTGGCCCGGATGATATATAGCGGGTCTTTATACCTGGCATCTATCGACCGCTTAAGCAGATGAACGCTTGCCTTGGTCTTTCCCGAAATACCTGCCTTCTCCAGACAACGGGCCTCGATGTAATCACGGTCTTCGATTTTGTCGGGACTGACCTTTATTTCAACTTCTATTTCCTGGCTCATGGATTGGTCGATCAGGAACGAATGGCTTTTCGAATGGCTACCAATTGGCGGAGGAGGGGCTCGAGCTGATCCATGGGCAACATGTTGGCGCCATCGGATTTTGCTTCGTGGGGTCTGGGATGGGTCTCAATGAACAAGCCGTCCACACCCACAGCCACAGCCGCTTTGGCGATGGTGGGTATGAGTTCTGGTCGGCCCCCTGTGACGCCGCTTACCTGATTGGGTTGTTGCAGCGAATGCGTGCAATCCATGACGACAGGTACCCCAAAGCCCTGCATGGTGGGCAGTCCCCGGTAATCGACGACCAGGTCCTGGTATCCAAATGTGGTGCCCCGGTCGGTGAGCATGACCTTGTCATTACCTGCCTCCCGCACTTTTTGTACGGCAAACTGCATGGCTTCCGGACTCATGAACTGCCCTTTTTTAATGTTGACGTATTTGCCGGTAGCAGCGGCCGCTTCGAGCAGGCTGCTTTGTCTGCATAAAAAGGCAGGGATCTGCAAGATGTCCACATATGCTGCTGCCATGGCTGCATCCTCCTCGGTGTGGATGTCTGTAGTCGTGGGCACGCCGAGTTCGAGACCGGCCTGTTTAATAATTTCCAGGGCGGCGATGTCACCGATGCCCGTAAATGATTTTTTACTGGACCGGTTGGCTTTGCGGTACGATGCTTTGAATACAAAGGGAATATCCAGCGATTGGCACACAGCTTTTACGTGGCGGGCGATTTCCAGCACCACGGCTTCACTTTCCACAACGCACGGACCCGCGATCAAAAAGAAATATTCTTTGCCAAAGATGTGTGCTGCCATTTTTTTTGTGGCAAAGGTAGAAAATAAGGTGTAATTATCCCCTTTCAAAATAGGAAGGAAGTTCAGGCAACTACAGCAGGTCTGCCAGCCGGAATTCAAATTCCATGTTTTTGCCTTCGCGTTTGACTTTGAATTTGATCTTTTTACCCACCTTGCCCGACAACTTGCTGTTGATCTTATCGAGGGTAAGTGTCCTCCGGCCGGTAAAACCTATTTTGGTGATGACATCGTCGGCTTTTACCCCTGCCAGGTCAGCCGGTGAACCTTCGATCACATCGTTGACCACAAAGTCCCGGAAATCGGCACCGTGGGCCAGGATGACCAGGCCGCTGCGGTCGTATTTAAAGTTGCGGTTGTACTTTTTTTCGGCCTTTAGGTACATGGCTTCATTTACATAATCGATGACGACATTGAAGCGATCCAATAAAAAATTGCCGATGATGCCGTTGCGTTTTACGGCAATGGAATCCCTCAGCAGGGAGGTATTGTATTCCTGAAAGTAACTGATGACCTGCGGGAATTCAAAGCCCGACAAATAGAAACCGGGAATGCGCCCTACATAGCCCGTGAGGTTGCCGGACAGCCCCTTGCCGAGATTGCCACGTATGGCCCCGGGAGGCAAGTGAAGACTGGGGTGGGTGTCGTTGTGCAGCAGCAGCGAAATGGAGGCACCGGTGTCCACCAGTAACCTTATTTTGGCACTATCGCCTTGTCCCGTAGAAACCGTGCCCATCACGTAGGGTTTGCCGTCAGAAAAAACCGTTTCGAGCAGGGTATGTTTTTTAAGGGATTTCCAATTGAATTTCCGGGGATCAAAAATTTGCAGGTATTGTTTTTTATAATTGATCTCCACGAGCAGGCCTTTAAAAAAATCGGCACCCAGGATGCCATGGACCTGTTCGCCGATGATTTCTCCCATTTGGATAAAATCTTCTTCCAGCACAATAACATCTCTTTTTACCGGCGGCGTCTCGTTGAGTTTAAAAGTGAGTCCCCTCGCTATGCGCGCTGCGATCTGGTCGCTGAGGTCGGCTCCGGTGACCTGGATGATCCTGTCGTACCGGATCGGTCCCAGTTCAGCCGTGATTTTGTCAAAAATGATGGTATTTTGTGCGCCGGTGTCGTAAATGAACTTGAGCGGAAAAAAATTGGCGTAGCGCACTTCCATCAGTAGAAAACCCCGAACAAAATTAAATTTTATTTTTTTCTGGTCCTGTCCTTCGAGCAATTCCAGTCCGGTAAGCTGTGCTGTAGCGGAAGAAAGCAGGGAAAATAAAAACAGGGTCAGAATTTTATATTTCAAGGTTCCAGTTTACAACATTTAACCATATACCATACAATGATAAGCGAATTTGTGCGGTTGTACAAGCATTAAACAACCCACACGAACGAAAAGCAACCATAAAACGATTGAATATTTGGTTTTGTAGCCAGAATCGAAAGACCGATAGCCATATGGACACTGAATGGAAGTTTTATTTCAACTTTTTGACTGAGGAATTTGGACGAAGCCTTGATTTATCTGGTAAACAAATGGCCTGGTCATTGCGTTGTGGATTAAAAGTTTGGAATTAATAATATCTTTGCCCTACTGAAGAAAAAATAGACGACTTGGCATTATTTTCCGGAAGAAACAATTCACAGGAAGAGCAGGAAATGGGCTTTCTGGATCACTTGGAGGCTTTGCGCTGGCACATTCTCAGGGCAGCACTTTCCATTCTGGTGTGTGGCATCGTGGTTTTCAGCGCCAAAGATTTTACCTTCAATACCCTGATTTTTGGACCACTCCATAATGACTTCATCACCTATAGATTGCTATGTAAGCTTGGTGAAGCGGCATGTATGACTCCCCCGGATATTACCCTTACGACCCGCGAATTTGGCGAACAGTTTTTTGTACATTTTCAGGTGGCCTTTTGGCTGGGACTCATCATGTCCTTTCCCCTGGTTATCTGGGAAATCTGGAAATTTGTAAAACCGGGTCTGTATGAGAATGAACGCCAGGTGACCCGCGGCATTGTCTTTGTCTGCACCTTTTTGTTTCTCAGTGGCGTAAGTTTCGGCTATTTTGTCATCGCTCCATTTGCCATCAACTGGCTTGGAAATTATTCCGTTGGTACGGCTACGGTCAACGCGCCAACACTTGCTTCCTATGTCAATTACATGACGATGTTTACCATTCCCACAGGCATCGTCTTTGAATTGCCCCTTGGTGCCTACTTCCTGGGAAAGATTGGCATCATCAGCTCGGCTTTTCTCAAAACCTACAGAAGGCATGCCATCGTCATCATCTTTATCATTGCAGCCATTGTGACACCTCCTGATGTAATCACACAAATTCTGATTTCAATTCCTGTTTTGTTATTGTACGAAGTAAGTATCATGGTGGTGAAATCGATTGAAAGAAAGAACCTTAAGGAAATGGCAGAATACGACAATCCATTGCCCATTAATAAAACAGGATCTGAATCAACCGATGCATAGGTTATCCTCTAATATGACCCTGTTCTGGAAACTTTTTTTCCCGATATTTTATGCCACCTTCTTTGGCCTGTTCATCGTGGCTGCCTTCACTGTGGAGCCAGACGACCTGCCGCTGCTTACTAATAGCGTTTCCAAAATTGTGCTGGTCACATGTTATACTCTTTTTATGGGCATCATGTGGTTTACCATCATCGATCTTAAACGCGTGGAAGCAGATGACGAGTTTATTTATGTGACCAATTATTTTAAAGCTTTTCGCTATAAAAAATCGGACATCGCCTCGGTATCAAGCATGGATCTCGGCATATTTACCTGGAATACGTACACCATGAAGGACAAGACCACCCTCGGCAAACGCATACGTTTCATAGGCAATGCTGCGGTGCTTAAAAAATAAGTAGCTTCCTTTCTGCCCTAAGATTTTTTCGACTTTGGATATAGTTTTACAAACGGACAGATGATCTCCTCCATCGAGATACCGCCATGCTGGAAGGTATCCTTGTAAAAATTGTGGAAGTAGTTGTAATTGTTTGGATATAAAAAGAAGTTGTTCTCTTTACAAAAGATAAAGGTTGAACTCACATTGGGTTTTGGCAGACCTACTTCATGCGGATCTTTGATCTCCAACACTTCTTTGCGGTCGTATTGCAGGTTTTTACCCACCTTGTAGCGTAGGTTTGTGGTTGTCTCTTTATCGCCGACCACACGTACGGGATTGTTTACCCGTATGGTACCGTGGTCTGTGGTGATGAAAAGTATAATGTCCTTGTCTGCCAGTTTCTGAAGTGCTGACCAGAGCTGGGAGTTGAGAAACCAGGAGCGCGTAAGGGAGCGATATGCTTTTTCGTCGGATGCCAGGTCTTTAATCACCTCCATTTCCGTCCTCGAATGTGACAGGGCATCGATGAAGTTGTAGACAATGGCGGTGAGGTTGTTTTGGGTAAAATTCAGGATGTTGTCGGTAAGGACTTTTGAATTGGTGGTATTGGTCACTTTGTGATAGTCCACCTTAAGGTCCTTTCTAGTCAGTCGTTTTACCTGCTCATAAAGCAGCTCGTCTTCTTTCAGGTTTTTACCGCCTTCTTCATTGTCATTGAGCCACCAATCGGGGTATTTCTTTTCAATGTCGCGGGGCATCAAGCCGGCAAAAATTGAATTTCTGCTGTATTGGGTTGAGGTAGGCAGGATGCTGAAAAAATAATCTTCCGATTCAATTCTGTAATATTCGGTGACTATGGGTTCAATGATCTTCCATTGGTCAAACCTGAGGTTGTCCAGCAATAAAAATACAATGGGTTTATCTTCATTCAGGGTGGGCAAAACATGGGTGCGAATGATGTCGGGACCCTCAGCGGGCCTTTGCCGTTTTTGATCCAGGATACGTAGTTGGACATGATAAATTTAGAAAACTCCTTATTGGCTTCCTTTTTTTGCATTTCCAGGATTTCCTTCATTTCCTGGACATTGTTTTCATCGATTTTGATTTCCCAGGCAATGATCTTTTTATAGATGTCCACCCATTCTTTTTCCCCCGGATTGCTGTTGATCTCCATGAGGATGGATCTGAATTCCTGCTGGTAGTCGGTGGCTGTTTTTTCGGAAACCAGCCGTTTGTTGTCGATGAGTTTTTTCAGCGTAAGCAAAATCTGGTTTGGGTTTACCGGTTTGATGAGGTAGTCGTCGATTTGGCTGCCAATGGCTTCCTCCATAAGGTTTTCGGCTTCATTTTTTGTGATCATGACCACAGGCACACCGGGCAGCACGGTTTTGATCCTGGCCAGCGTTTCCAGTCCGGAAAGACCGGGCATGGACTCGTCCAGAAAGACTACGTCGATGTTTTTATCATTGGCTATGACTTCGAGGGCATCGTGGCCATTGGAAACCGTAATGACCTCATATCCCTTTTTTTCCAGAAAGAAAAGTTGTGGCTTGAGTAGGTCAATTTCATCATCTGCCCATAATATCCGTATCTGATCTGCCATGTTTTGTTTTGCTTGAATTGTATAAAAAACGAAGTGTCCCTCTTATTAGTATAACCAATCTGTGTTGAATTTGTTACAGAGTGTAGATCTAATGCCGATCAGGGGTACACCTCAAGTCAGTTCAACCCGCATTTGGCACACGGAATTATATTTGCCATCTTTGTGTAAAGGAGGGTGTAAACGGCCATGGGGCTATAATGTGTGAATAAAAAAATTGAGTTATTAACCCTCGCTCTCTGGGAAATTAGATATCCTTTACAGTGATGCACTGCGAAAAGATGGTAAAAGTGTAAAATCAAATGGGAAAGAAAAAATTATTTAACGACCCGATATATGGTCTGATCGATTTCAAGGAAGAAATCATCTATGACCTCATAGACGAGCCCCATTTCCAAAGACTGAGGCGGATCAAACAAATGGGACTAAGCGATTATGTGTACCCGGGAGCCACCCACCCGCGTTTCCAGCACGCCATCGGAGCGACCCACCTCCTGGACAGGAGTATGGACACCCTCATTTCAAAAAACATAGAGATCACGGAAGAAGAGCGACTGGCTGCAAGCATTGCCATCCTGTACCACGACATTGGCCACGGACCGTTTTCGCATGCGCTGGAGGGCAGCTTGATAAAAATGCACCATGAAGACATCACCCGCATGTTTATTCGCGACCTGGCACCCCGTTACGGTGAAGTTATAGAGATGGCCATGGACATTTTTGAAGGCCGGTATCCCAAAATTTTCTGCACAGTCTCATTTCTTCTCACCTCGACATGGACAGGATGGATTACCTGAGCAGGGACAGCTATTATACAGGCGTCGCAGAGGGGGTCATTGGATACGACCGCATCATCAAGATGTTGAATGTCTGCGACCAGCAGTTGGTGGTGGAAGAAAAGGGTCTGCATTCCATTGAAAAATTTCTCATTTCCCGTTACCTCATGTATGCCCAGGTGTACCTGCACAAGACCAGCCTGGTAGCCGAGAAAATGCTGAAGTCGGCCGTGGAGCGCGCCATAGCGCTGATCAAAACCGGTGATGGGGTAGACATGACACCACAACTTTTCGGGGTGTTGTCCACAGATTTACAATATGACCCGGCCCGCATCCTCACCAGTTTTTCGGCATTGGATGACATGGATGTTTGGGATATGCTCAAGCGGAATTTGGATCATCCGGATAAAAGTATGCTATGCCGGGGACTGATCTACCGAAATCTGTTTGAGATCCGTATGTCTCACGAGCCGGTGGCAGAAGAGGTCATGGAGCAGTTATTGGGAGAAACAGCCAACCTGGTATCCATTTCCCATGAAGACGCGGCTTTTCTAGTATTCCAGGGTAAGGAGTCCGTTTCCGGTTATAAGGAGGATCAATCCGCCATTCGCATGATGACCAAGGGCGGCATGGTAATTCCCCTTTCGGAATACACCGGACTGGCAGACGCCCTCACCATTGAAAAACGTGGTATTATACCATCGGGCCAAAAATGAGATGAATTTCAACTTTTGCCCTTACCTGTAGCCCGTTACCAGGCCTTATCGCATTTTTAAAACCGGCTTTGTTGCTGGTAGGCAGCGATGTACTGGATGGCAATGATGCTGTTTCAGCTAAGATTTTTAATTTTTATAATTTTCCCCGGTAAGTCACCCCGATTTTATACCAGCCATCGGGCTTTTTTTCTTTTTGCAGCAAATTCACCAACACCACCAAGATTTATGGACAATACGGTTTTTAATCTGATCAAAAAAGAAGAAGAAAGGCAGCGATCCGGCATAGAATTGATTGCCTCCGAAAATTTTACCAGCAAGGCCGTAATGGATGCCATGGGCAGCTGTCTTACCAACAAGTACGCCGAAGGATATCCCGGTAAGCGTTATTATGGAGGTTGTGAGGTGGTGGATGAAATCGAAAACCTGGCCATCAGCAGGCTGTGTGAATTGTTTGGCGCTGCTTATGCCAATGTGCAGCCCCACGCGGGAGCGCAAGCCAATGCGGCAGTATTTCTGGCCTGCTTGCAACCTGGAGATGCCATCCTGGGCTTTGACTTATCCCATGGAGGCCACCTTTCCCATGGGTCACCGGTCAATTTTTCAGGCCTCGTGTATAAAGCGAACTTTTATGGCGTAGAAGAAGCCACCGGTACCATCGATATGGATAAGGTGCATGCCAAAGCCCTGGAAGTAAAACCAAAACTCATCATTTGCGGCGCTTCAGCTTACAGCAGGACTGGGATTATGCGCGTTTCAGGGCCATTGCCGATGAAGTGGGTGCCTTATTGCTGGCAGACATTTCTCACCGGCCGGACTCATAACTGCGGGTGTGCTGAACGATCCATTGCCGCATTGCCACATAGTAACCAGCACCACGCACAAGACCCTCAGGGGGCCAAGGGGCGGTATCATCATGATGCACAAGGATTTTGAAAACCCATGGGGCCGCACCACCAAAAAGGGCGAGCCGATAATGATGTCTGCCATCCTCAACAGCGGCGTTTTCCCCGGCATGCAAGGCGGACCCCTGGAACACGTCATCGCTGCCAAGGCAGTGGCTTTTGGAGAAGCCCTTCAACCTGAATTCAAAAGTTATATCCACCAGGTGAAAATCAACGCGGATACGATGGCCAATGAACTGATGACCAGGGGCTACGGCGTTATTTCAGGAGGCACTGACAACCACCTCATGCTCATCGACCTTCGCAGCAAACATCCCGATTTGACAGGCAGGGAAGCAGAGACCGCCCTCATCAGGGCAGAGATCACCATCAATAAAAACATGGTGCCTTTTGATTCGAGGACACCATTTGTAACCTCCGGCATCCGGCTGGGAACTGCCGCCATCACCACGAGGGGCTTTAAAGAGGAAGATTGTCTGAAGACGGTAGAATGGATCGACACCATCCTCAGCAAACCATCGGACGATGCCACCATTTTGAAGATCAAAAAAGAGATCAACGACTACATGGCGAAATTTCCTTTGTACTAGGAAATATTCCTGGCATACAAAAGCTGGATTAATATTTCACCGGATTTTACAGAAACCTGATCAGTGACGGGGTTTGTTCGTCATGAAAAGCAGCGCCATAATGCACACCATGCAGGATGAGTCCATTAGCCGGAACACTCCACGGCATTTTCAAGGCACGTTCTCCGTTTAAGGCAGCAGCCGCATCTTCCAAACTCAGTTTACCCGGCCTGCATTCAGCATCATGCCTACCAGCAGCCTGATCATGCCGCGTAAAAACCGGTTGGCCGTGATGTGGTACTCATAACTGTGATTTTCCTGGTCAAACTTCCATTCACTATGACTTACCACACATGTATAGCTGGTCACGTCGGAACCGGTCTTGCAGAAATGTTTAAAATCACTGGTTTCACCGATCATGGCAGCCAGCTTTTGCAGGATGTCCTGCTGCTGCATTACTTCGTCGTGGGCATAAAAAGTATGGAAGGCATCAAACGGGTTTTTGATGGTTTTAATGCGGTACACATAGGAGCGATGGATGGCGTCAAAACGGGCATGTAATTGCTCGCCGACTTGAAATACCGTGTGTAAAACTATTTCCGGAGGCAAGATCTGATTGGCATGGTAAAGCAGGGCTTTGGCTTCCACTGCGGTGGTGCAATCAAAGTGAAAATAATAGCCGCTCGCATGTACGCCGGCATCGGTGCGGCCACAACCTACAGTCTCAATGTTTTCCCTGAGTAAAACTGACAGGCAATGGTCCAGATGATGCTGAATGGTGTTTTGACTGTTGGTTTGTTTTTGCCATCCAAAAAATTTGGACCCATCGTAGGATATGCTGCCAAAATAGCGCATTGGCATCAGGTAGGTGGGTTCCATTTTACTTCGGCAATGCCCATGGTGAAAGCCAGGTATCTGGCAAGCACAAAGAAGTAATCTGAAAGCCTGTTGAGGTAGATGACGATGTGTTTATCCACCGCGCTGTGCCGTTGCAGACTAATGACCCTTTCGTTCAGCCCTTCTGCAAACCGTTCTGCAGATGTGGCAGGCGCTTACGACCACATGGCCGGAAGGCAGGATAAAATTTTTCAGCGGTGGCATGACACCATCCATGCGATCGATGGCCAGTTCAAGTGTTTCGATGTGGTGGGTTTTAATGCCGGGCAGGTCAAAATCTTTTTTCGGGATCCGTAGCGAGGACCGAGCCCATGTTGAACAAGAGGTTTTGAATTTCAAAAAGTTCGGCCCGGATGTCATCATTGTTGCATTGATCGTAGAGTGAGGCCACAAATGTGTTGAGTTCATCCACCGTGCCATAGGCTTCGATGCGGATATCGTCCTTGGATATGCGGGCACCTCCAAAAAGTGAAGTCAGGCCTTCGTCACCGGTTTTTGTGTAAATCTTCATGATATGGAATTCAATGGATGATGGTTTTTCCTTCCCTTACTACTTCAATCTCTTCGCCTGTGCAGTCGATGATGGTAGATTCCTCAGGTGGCTCCATGTCACTATACACCAGCACGTCAATGCTGTATTTAAAAGCCTCACTGATGTAGTCGGCCGTATCGTGGGGATCAAGCCCTTCCGGCACCGGAATGGAGGTGGAAATGATGGGATCATTGATCATTTGCAACAAACCTGGCAGTCACCGGGTGCGAAGGGATCCTTACCCCGATTTCTTTCTTGCTCGATTTGAAAAATTTGCTGAGGTGGTTATTGGCATTGAGGATAAATGTACATGGTCCCGGACTGTACAGTTTGATGGCCCTGAATACCTGAGAAGAGTAGGGCAGTACAAAAGTGGAAATGGATTTAATGTCCGGGCAAAGTACAGACAGCCTGGTTTTTTTTTTCTTCCTTACCCGTTGCTTTGAGGATGCGTTCAATGCCTGCTTTGTTGTAAAGTGAACAGCCCAGTGCATATACCGTATCGGTTGGAAAGGCCACTACCATGCCGGAGTTGATCTTTTCTGCCACCTTGTGCAGGTCTTTTTCCAATGGATATTCGCTGTCTATGTAATAAATGTCTACCATCAGACCACTACTTTTTTAAAATATTCATACGTGCGCTGCAGCCCCTCGTGGCGGTCAATACTGGGTTCCCAGCCCAGGATGGCTTTTGCCTTCGTGATGTCCGGCTGTCGTTGTTTTGGATCGTCGATGGGCAGTGGATTATAGGAAATGTATGCTTTGGGATTTTGCACAAGTCCCATGATTTCATCGGCAAACTGTAAAATGGTTATTTCCGATGGATTGCCCAAATTTACCGGCAGGTGGTAGTCACTGAGCAAGAGCCGGTAAATGCCTTCTACCAGGTCGTCGATGTAACAGAATGACCTCGTCTGAGATCCGTCTCCAAAGACCGTAAGTCCCAGTCCTTTAATGGCCTGATAAAAGAAAGCCGGAAGAACCCTGCCATCTTCCACCCGCATGCGCGGACCGTAGGTGTTGAAAATGCGCACGATCCTCGTCTCGAGTCCATGGAAGGTATGGTAGGCCATGGTGATGGCTTCCTGAAATCTTTTGGCCTCATCGTACACGCCCCTTGGGCCTATGGGGTTTACATTGCCCCAATAAGACTCACTTTGCGGATGTTCCAGGGGGTCGCCATATACTTCGGAGGTCGAGGCGATGAGTACCCTGGCATTTTTCACCCTGGCCAGGCCGAGCAGGTTATGGGTGCCAAGGGAACCCACTTTAAGGGTCTGGATGGGCATTTTTAAATAATCGATCGGACTTGCCGGCGAGGCAAAATGCAGGATATAATCGATTTCACCGGGCACGTGTACAAATTTTGATACATCGTGGTGGTAAAATTCAAATTCCTTTAGTGGAAACAGGTGTTCAATGTTGGTGAGACTGCCCGTGATGAGGTTGTCCATGCCAATGACGTGGTATCCTTCCTTTATAAAACGGTCGCACAGGTGAGAACCAATAAATCCGGCTGCCCCGGTGATCAAAACCCTCTTCATATTCTATTTTCAAATGGGTAAAGATAACCCAAGAAAGCCTATCCACCAAGACAAAGGCTACGATTGTACGGTGTCCCAAGGCTTTATTGCAGGGTAATTCTTATCTTTGTTCCTTAAAATTCACCTATGGCCTCACGGTTTTTTACCCTATTGCTGGTCTTTGCATTTTTTGGTCTTTCGGCTCAAACCGACTCAGCCCGGCAATCCATAAAATTGCTTTCGGCCAATTTGGGATATGGCATCGAATGGCCAGGTGGTGATCTTGCCGACCGTTTTGGCCAAAGCCTCAGTTTCAATGCCGGAATGGAATATGCACATACCCGTAAATTGTCATTTGGGCTGGATTTCAATTATATCTTCGGAAGTAAAGTTAAGGAAGATGTATTTGCCCCCTTCAGAAATGAAAACGGACTGCTGATCGGGCTCAACGGGGGGCCGGCTGACTTTTTTATAAGGGAACGCGCGGCTTATCTGGGTCTGAATGTCGGGAAAATTCTGGTATTTACCGGAGACTACAGTGGCCTGAAATTGGTGGTTGGTGGAGGTTTGATGTACCACAAATTAAGATTTGTCGACGACAGCCGTTCAATCATTTTGGGAGAGGGCGATTACAGCAAAGGTTTTGACCGGCTCACCAGAGGATTTTCTTTGAAGCAGGAACTGGTGTACCAGCACCATTCTAAAGATAAGGCCCAACATTTCAATATAGGGTTTTATATTATAGAGGGTTTTACCTCACCTGTCAGGCAGGTCAATTTTGATACGGGGTTGCCCGATGCCAAACAATCCCGGACTGATCTGCTTTATGGCCTTAAGTTCACATGGATGCTGCCGCTGTACAAAGGCAATTCCGGCAATACCATTAAATACTATTGATGGTCATCCGGTGGCTTTACAATGTGGCCATGTGGCTGCTGGAATTATTGCTCGATCTGGATGGCTTTTTAAGCCAAAAGCGGGCTGCCTGGCACAAGGAAAGAAATGCCCATCTAACGGATGCCGGAAAATGGAGAAAACTCGCGGGAGAGCGAAACATCACCTGGATGCATTGCGCTTCACTCGGTGAATATGAACAAGGCATTGCCCTCTTGAGGGCACTGAGAAAGATAAAACCCGAAGATTTTTACCTCGTCAGTTTTTTTTCCCCATCGGGTTATGAACAAAGGAAAAATACAAGTGACGCCGATGGTCTGTTTTACCTCCCCATTGATACGACATCCAATGCCAAAAGGCTTGTGAAGGCCATCCAGCCACAGCTTTTTATAGGAGTCAAGTACGAATTTTGGTGGAACCTGCTGGCACAACTGGAAAAGCAACGTACCTGCGTGATCTACATAGCCGTAAAATTAAGACCCGGCCATTATTTTCTGCGAAGCGGCATGACCTGGTTCAGAAAGATCCTTACTGGAATTACCCACTTTTTTACCCAGGATGATGCCTCCACCCAATTGTTGCTGAGCACAGGTATTGCACAGGTTACCACGTCAGGTGACACAAGGGTAAAAGGCGTAATGGAGCGAAAAGAGACCATAAAACCAATTTCCTGCTTGACAGCTGGCAAAGCGGGCCGGAATTGACCGTGATTTACGCCAGCATCTATGCCAGCGACCTGCCAGTGCTGGAAACGACCCTGAAAAGAAAAGACATTTTTCACATCGTAGTCCCTCATCAGGTAGACAAGGCTAATGTTGATTACCTGAGAAACAAGATTGGCAGTCCATCCTACCTTTGGACCCATTTTGATGCCCAATCCAGTGCAAACATCCTCGTCGTAGATGCCATTGGCCATTTATTTGATTTGTACGCCTATGCAGACCTGGTTTATGTAGGAGGCGGCTTTCAAAAAGGCGTCCACAACACCCTGGAACCGGCGGTATTTGGCCTGCCCATAGCCTTTGGTCCCCGCCACCAGGGCTTTGTAGAGACCAGGGCCTTTCTCGAAAGCGGCATAGCCACAGCCATCCACAAAACCACTGACTTCGAGCAATTTATAAAACAAAACCAATCAAAAGAGATTCGCAAAATAATTTCCGGCAAGAGCAGTCAGTATTTCCAACAAAACCAGGGCAGTCTGGACCACATTTTGGCCTGGATAGAGCAATATTATTTCAAAAGCCGGCAGAAAAATGACCACAATCAGGTTTAAGCGATTTAAAAATAAAAAAAACAAATTTTTATTTGGGTGTTCAGATTAATAATGTACCTTTGCACCGCTTTAAAAGGCAGATTCCGTAGCTCAGCTGGTAGAGCATTACACTTTAATGTAGGGGTCCTGGGTTCGAATCCCAGCGGGATCACAGATTTAAACCATAAAACCTTGTTTATCAACAGATAGGCAAGGTTTTTTCATTTATGCACAGCTATTGCACAGAATTATTGTGTCTAATAAGTTATTAAGTATTGCTTTTGTGTCGAAAGCAAAGATAAAAATCAGTTTTAAATATCGCAATATCCGTAACTTTAAATCGAGTTAACAACTCAAAATTGGGTTTAAAGAAATTTAGTATAGAACTCTGATTCCTATCACAACAAAATAATTATTGAATATGAAAAAATATTGCTGTTGGTTTTATTTGCATTTTGTGTCACCTCAATGGTTGCTCAATCATTTACCATTGGGGGTACAATCTGGGGTGAAGATGATAATAATTCTTTTTTTGACCAAGCTGAAAAGTCGTGGTACAATGTAAAGGTTGAACTACAAAAAAATAGTGGTGAGTTGGTAGCGTCAACCAATACAGATCCATTTGGCAATTATAAATTTGTACACAATATGGCAGGCAATTATAAAATTGTGTTACCGGTGTCTAATTTTGTTTCCGGAGGGTCCACTATGGACTAGTGAGTTGCGATGGAAAGGGTGGAGATGACAAAATTGGACAATGATGACAATGGTATACAGAGTCCAATGGTATAGAATCCATGATAATTGCCATGCAAAATTTTGAAATTGATTTAACCATCGACTTTCTGCTTTAAAGCTGATTGTGAATTGCAAAACCCATATGGCTCCAATATGTGAAGATGCAGATACTATTTGTGACTTAAAATTGCTATCAATTTTCTGTTCCAGGAACTCGATTGAACTTTCTGTAGGAGTGTGCCGAGTCCACTTTGTGAAGGTACTGGCGCCCCGCATAATATGTCTTGGTTTGCTTTTGTTGCCGGAGGGGGAAATTATACCATGGTCATTGAACCGTTTGCATGTGCAGGAGGGCAGAATGGTGCACAATTTGGTATATATGAAGATTGTACTTTCACCAATTCAATTTATTGCCAGTCGCAACCATGTGTTACAGGACCCCAATATTTACCCTCCACATTATTTACACCTGGGCAGGTATATTTCTTATGGATGGATGGCTGTGCGGCGAGTGTTTGTAGTTACGATATTGAAATTCAAGGTGATTTTCAACAATACCAGGTACCTGAAATTGTGGACATTGAATGCTCCTCTTCCATTGGAAGGTGTGATACCATTTGTCCGAATAATACCATTACATTTGATGCAAGGCAAGATTACGATAATTTAACCTCAAAATTTGACTGGAGGGTTGTAAAACCTTCAGGAACTGAGGTTTTCATCACCACTGCTGATAGATTTTTAGAATACACCTTTACTGAACGTGGAGACTATACTGTAGAGTTGAACAATATAGACGTAAAATGTTCACTCCCAATACAGCCATATGCAATTAATGTCGTCGTCGTTGATAGTTTATCCGGTTTTTGTAGTTCATCTGATACGTGCCATGTTACTGTTTTTGATACCATTTATACCACAATCATAGACACCAATTTCATTGATGTACCTCGATTTATTTCAGTTACCGATACATTGATTATCAACTTGAATGTACCCAATAGCTCTAATGACCTTGTAATTAACAAGATCAGCATTTATCCTAACCCATCCAATTCGCACATCTTCATTGATATGGGCACCTATACTCTTTTAAAGAACTACGAGCTGCAAATACTCAATGCCCTGGGACAACCTGTTTACTTTACTCCCATTGAACAGCAATTGTATTACATCGATCTTAACCAATGGGGGGAAGGGAACCTATTTTGTTCGCATAAAAAATAGCTCGGGGTTACCATAGAGACGAAGAAGATATTATTACAGTAGTGTGCATTGGATTTTGAGGTAAATTAGTTATCCAATCTAATGACGTTTTCATTAGTAAAATTGCTCCTGAACTAAAATTTAGAAAAAAGAGAACCTGATGTAATACTCATATAAAAGGATCCAAAATGAAACACCTTAACTACCTATTTTTACTGCTGTTACCATATTTTGGAAGTGGGCAAGAAACTGTATCTTTTCTTGACCCTATAAGGGCAATTGTTAGAGATAAAATAGAAAATAAATTAATTGCTGGAGATACTGTTTTGCTAACATCTTTATCATCAATTAATTTTAATGGCAGTAAGTTAATTTCTTTTACTTATAATGATGTCAAAGGATTTCAGCATTCATTTGATTACAAATATTTTAGAAATCTTGATATAGCATCATCATACTCGATTTCCCAAAAGTGGCAGCACATTTTGTTGAAAACCGGAGTTTATGAAAGCCTGATTAAGAATGAAATGCAATATGACATAAGAAACGAACTCAATGAAGATGCCATATCTTATGTTGAAAAGTTAAAAAATGAAAACAGGATTTTTAGTGATCCATATTTTGAGGATTATTTGTACACCCTAAGCACAAAAATACATCCTGGTATACTGAAAGATGGCAGACCCGGAAATATTTATATATTGATGATCAAAGATCCTAGCCCAAATGCTTTTGCATTACCCAATGGTACAATTATATTTTCTACAGGGTTGTTATCAACGATCCAGAGTGAAGATGAATTGGTAGGAATATTGGCACATGAAATTTCTCATTTTGTTTTGGATCACCATGTTATTAATTACAACAAGATAATTGAAAGGAAGAAGAAGGCAGAGTTTTGGGCGGGACTTGCTACAGTTGTGAGTGCAGGTGCAGACATCTATTTATCCTCAAAGTATAGTGATTATATACCCGGTATGCTTACTGCTTCCACAGCAATTTTATCTTCCATTATTTCCAACGAAGTTTTAGAAAGACTGGGTATTAAGTATAACCGGGAGCAAGAGTTTGAGGCGGATAAAGTGGCAGCAGAAATAATAGATCATATCAAGGGAAATAAAATTGGGTTATCAGCCGCATTGATGCGATTGAAGAATTTTAGTATTATTTCAGGGGATTATGCATCACTTTATGATTCAAGAACTACACCTAAGTTTGGATGGAAGAATAAGAGCAATAGGTAAAGTTGCTAATTTGGACAATTATAAACAACCTGAATATTTTAAAAAGCCTCGATCATTAACCGTATAATGCCTGGATTGAACTTTGGTTAAGTGCAAAACATTTAAACGCTATTGAATTGAAAACCGCAATATTTTAAATGATGTTGGTACTGAAACAGATTACATCGTAAAAGCGGTGGCCTTGCGAAGACTCAATAATACAAAAGAATCAAATGAAGAAGTAATAGCTCTTCTGGCAAAGGCAAAAAGTTTAAATGTTATACCAAATAAAGTAATACCCAGGGAAGAGGCTATTACCTTTTTAAGGTTAAATAAACCGAAGTATTTTTTGTCAATGAAATAATTTGTTATTTTTAATTTGAATAATGGTTTAAACTTAATCTTTTACTGAGGTATTATTTTAATTGATGCAATTCAAATCAAGTTCGATTAAACAAGGGTGGAAAATTTGTAATTTTATTTTAATTTATTGAACCTTTTTAATAAACTAAATAAGAATTTTGAATATACTCTATTCAAAAGAATGATTTTTATTGTAAAATTTCTGCAAAGTCAACTTTACGGCCACAGCAAATCCACTAACCATTTATAATTATAATATGCTTGCTTTGCATCTCTTGAACATTCCTCCAAATATACATATGAAAAAATTGAAATTATGAAAAATAAAATGATAGTAAAATATGAAAGCGTATTTCCACTTTTATAATTTTCTCGAGTTTCATTTTTATTATTTGTGGGATAAATTAGAAAAGTAATACTACCCCAACAAATGAACCATGCAATAATTATCTTAACTGCTATTGTTATTAATATGTCTGGTGGATAGAAGTCAGGATCTTCTAGATGACGGTGTGGAAAGCTAGCTTTTAGGTAAAGGAATATTATCGAAATGTAAAGAAGAACGCCTATAATTTTTTAAATTCTTTCATTTTTTATTAGAATGGTTAATAGATCATAAAATAGAATCAGTAGGTTAAGGTTTAAGCTGGTAGTTAATAAATTTTATAAAGTGAAACAATTTAGATTTGGATTAATAGATTATTTGTATTTTAATTTATATTTTTAAATATATTGATAATTAACCAAAATGGTTTTTTGATAACGTCTATACCGTTTTTACAATTTCGTTACTCATTTCATAAATAGAAGCTATGCAATTTAACAAATGGAATGTCTCAAACTACCATAAGAAAAAATCCTCTGCAACTTCACGCTTTCTAACAATTCTCAATTCAGAATTATTTTAGTTTTATAAAATTATAAAAGCTTATGTTGTTTTATAGTAATAATTTTATTTCAATATTTAAAGTTAAAATTAATATGTTCGCCAAAATAAATTTTCAAAATTTATAAATTTAAATTTAAATAATCAAAATAATCTTTGGTTTCTATAATTTGAAGTTATTATTCTATTGTTGAAGGTGAGCTGTAGTAGCAAAAATTAATCTTAAGAATTCAATTGTTCCTTATCTTTACTTTCATATAAATTTTGATTCTTATTGTTATTTATAAACCAAATTTCGTGCCTGACATTAGATCAAAATATTAAGTATGTATAGGTCATTTTAACTTTCAAATTATGAGAAACCCAATATATTTAGTTATACATTTTAGTTTTTTTACACTAATGAATATTGGTTTGGCGCAAATCAATATTTTGACAATTGCACTGGGAGTATCATGCAAAGTGCCTTTCAATTGGATCGTAGCTGGACAAGATGCTGTCGATATGATGAATGAGATGAAAAGAAGAGCTGGAATTGAAAAATCCTCTCTAAAATATGTCTTATACTCTGAAGATTTAACAGATGAGACTGGTTATCCTTTATTCAAATAGGATATGAAAATTTAGGTTTTGATGGCGCTGAAGTTTTAGGATTTGATAATGCAGTAAATCAATTAAAATTAGATATTCAAAATAAAGTACTTCCTTCAGCAGAGATAAAATTTGGGGAGTATTTTGACAAAATCTCTGTGAATTCTTATATAGTTGATAAATCAAGAAGGATGGTTGTTTTTAAATTCCAAACGGGCATACCTAATATTGGACAAATAGTTAGTTATAATTGTTTTATTTATTGTAAAAGAGGAATTGCAAGAGTTGGGTTAAATGCCTTAATTAATATGGAAACTCAAGCTTTACCTGCATTTAATATTGTATTGAAAACTTTCAGTAATAATTGAATTAATTTTGATTTATTTAACGTTTTAAAATTTCTAAAAAATGAGTGAAGTTTATTTATATGCCTTTCCTTCCTTTATTATTATTAGTTGTTTATTATATGCTTTTAGAGGATACAGTTTTACTAGAGGAGCAGCTATAGTTACTTTGTTCTTTACAATTTATATTGGAATTTTTATTTTATTGTACGCATTTGATGATCTAACAATAAATGAGGATAAGTTGGATAGTGGTGCAGTACTCTATACAAAATTTAATGGAGAAGCCTTTGTAGCGCAATACATTAAGGAGTATCCTTTAATATACCTATTTATTTGTATCTTTTTGACCTATATTTTTAAAGAATTTTATTTTCGTTTATTAAAATTAAAATCCCAAAATGAATTAGTAGAAAATAAAACTGAGGAGCATTAAGTTATTTTCAAATAAAGTGAAATGAAATATTTACCTAACATTATGAATGAAATTATAGCCGCCTTCCATGCAAAAGAGAACAACTTTTATGTATGCTAAATATAATCTTATATTATTTTGCTAACGCAATATGCTCTGATTTAGAGCAATTGCTTCCTGGCAATATTTTGTTGGTCGTATGGATATATTCAATATATATAAAGGTAAATCAATCCTTATTTTCATCATCAAAACATGAATCACTTGATGAATGTTTGGAAAAGGAGATAAACACTTAGGTCTAATTAATTTGATCTTATTAAATCCATAGTAGTGCCAATATCAATAGTCATTGTATTCGCCCCAATTTTAATGATTTTATATTCAGCAGCTTTAATTCCTGTACCTATATTAATTACATTAATTATCTTGCAGTCAGAAGACTCCCATCTTTGTGTAGTTGTATTGAGCAGGAGAAGCTCACCATTAGCTCTAAACTCAATATTAAAAGGCAATAGCTCATAGCATACATTCGGGTCAAATGGTGATGGTTGACACCATTTACCTATGAAATCACAGTCAGGTAAATTTGTATTATTATTATCTTCCTTCCCACAAGAAATAAGAAAAAGAAGGCTTAATGTAAAAAGTAAGTTTTTCATATTATTTAATTTATTTGGTTTTGTTGCTTTCTTTTCAAAAATATTAGTAGAATATTATACTTTCAAATTGTACTAAAAATGGGAAGCTTACAAAGTTTATCTAAAACTATAATTCAAAGTATTCCCAATCTCCAGACCAAGTATTCTTTTTATAATAACCAATTTTGGTTCCGTTCTTGTTAAACACATTGATTTTATTTTTTGTCCCAAGCGTCAGGTTGTCTATAACCGATAATATTTCCATAGCTATCTTTTACATCTACCCTATCATTATTCCAAGCGTTTTGCTGTTCAGTTTTTGTTTGTTGCCGTAGCTGTCATAATAATTTGTTTTACTATCATCCCAAGCATCATTTTTAACGGTTTGAACCTTATTTCCATTTGCGTCATAGACATTTATTTTGGACTTATCCCAAGAATCCACTTTATAATAACCTACTTTATTGCCATATGAATCAAATATATTAATGTCTTTTCATTGTCCCATGGGTCTTGTTTGTATTTGTAGTCTTGCGCACATACAATTGCTGACGATAAAATTAGGATTACTAAAGTGCACGCATTGATTAAATATTTCATCTTTTTTTCTTTTTAGTTACCTACTCATATGGCTTTTCGGTTGCGCCCCGTTTTTATGTGGTATCTGGTCTCCATATAGAAGTTATAATAATTTCTTTTAAAATTAAGAAATTATTTTCGGCTCTACCATTTAAAATTAATTTCCATATTTATTTTGGTAAATAGTCAAATAGTCGAAATATACTGTAAAAAAGTTATAAGCTTAATTTTTATTTCAAGAATAACCTTTGGTTTTCTCTTTACACAAAGTGCCATTGTTTATTGTAAGATTTATTTATCTGAGACCTATAAATGTGATCTATGTCACACTATGTGCGATAATAATTAGTTTTAAGTTCCTCTCTCCTCCCACCCTCCACTCCACACCCCCCCCTACCTTTGACACGGGGAAAGTATCCCCCCCTTCTATTTTTTTATATCTAAATCCATAAATCATGGTAACAGTAACAAATTACGCTGTAGGGACTAACAGCGAAGGTAAGAGCTTTGTAAAATTGATTTTGCAGGGTGATCTTGAAATGGTCCAATCTAAAACTTCCGGCAAGTTTTATGCAACGGCTCGAAGGTGTAGCATCACTTCTACATTTGATGAGCAAACTGCAATGCTACTTGTGGGTAAACAACTGCCAGGGGCAATCATTAAGGAAGAATGTGAACCTTTTGATTACACCATTCCCGAGACAGGGGAAGAGATTTCACTGTCCTACCGGTATGTGTATGTGCCAATGGAACCGCAACCTGCGGCTGCTGTGAAGCAACCGGAACCGATGGTGCCGATTTTATCAACTTTTAGCAGTAATGGTAAGCTTGTTTTGGCAGAAGCTTAATTACTGTTATCCGTGAATCTTTGAGAGTATCCAGGCAACTGGGTACTCTTTTTTTTTAACCATTAATTGTATTAAAATGAACATACGTAAAGCAGAAAGAAAACATTCTAAAATAAAAATGGCATTGCAGGGACCTTCAGGTTGTGGAAAAACCTATAGTTCACTGCTATTGGCTTATGGTTTGGTGGGTGATTTTGATAAGGTTTGCATCATAGATTCGGAAGCTGGTAGTGCAGATTTATACGCACACCTGGGAGGGTATGCCATCATCCAGATTTCAAAACCCTATACCCCGGAATCCTATATCAGTGCATTGGAACTGGCAATAAAGGAGGGATTTCAGTGCATTATCATCGACAGTTTGTCACATTGCTGGCAGTATCTGATAGAGCATCATGCCGGTATGGTGGGAAACTCTTTTACCAATTGGGCAAAAATCACACCCAGGCACAATCAGCTGATAAACGCGATTTTAACCAGTCCAACCCATATCATAGCTACTCTAAGGGTAAAACAGGATTATGTACTACAGGATAAAGGTACGGGTAAACTGGTCCCTGAGAAGGTGGGTCTAAAATCTATTCAGAGAGATGGTGTGGATTATGAATTTACCCTGGTATTTGACCTGGATATTCACCATTATGCATCCTGCTCCAAAGATAGAACCGGGATATTTATGGACAAAGAACCCTTTATAGTCAGTGAAAACAACGGAAAACAGATAGCAGCGTGGTGTGCAACGGGTGTACCTGTAGAAACCGTTAAATCATTGATTCAGCAAGCAACGGACATCCAGCAACTCACTGAGATTTACAAGAATTATCAGGGGTATTTCAGTGTATTGGAGGAGGATTTCCTTCTGCAAAAAGCCAAAATCATGTCAACCCTATTAAATAACTCAAAAAACATACAAAATGGAACTATTGCCCAACCTCCTACCACAACCAATTGAGGAACCGCTGTTTGATTTACCCTTTATTGAGGCCAATACAGTACCGGTTTCCTTGCAGGATATTTGCAACAATCACATCATACCGGTTTTTACCAAGGACAATGAAACGTTGATCAGCCAGCATCAGTTTATAGAAACTGCTTACCATGAAATTTCCACTATTATTAAAGATCCGCTGGTAGGACCATTTATAAGGGTTTCTCACCCCGTGAAAGGCAGGATACCCTCTGCTATCCATAAAAGAAGCGATGATTTGCTGCCACATGAGGAAACCCTGTATTATGAGCGGATGATGTTTGTGTACATAGTGCCAAATATGACAAAAGTGACAAATGGCCAATTGATGCATTTGGTTATAGGGGGTGTGAAAGCCTATAACAAAGACAACTTAAATAAGAAAAACGGAGCGCTTCAGCATTTTACCTTTTTTATGGGTTTTCAGGTTAAGGTATGCAGCAACCTTTGTGTGTGGTCAGATGGTGTCAATTTGCAGATAAAAGTGGGTTCTAAGGAAGCGTTGGGACTGGATATACGGTTGGTTTTGGAATCCTATAATCCTGAACTGCAATTGGCTCAATATGATCAATGGCAGAACCTATATGTGGATGAGGTTCAGTTTGCACATCCTGGGTAAATGCAGGATGTATCAGCATTTAAAACCCCATCAGAGAGCCGGAATTTCCGCTCCCGGTATCACAGATTCCCAATTGAATATGGTAGCAAAAAACTACTTCCAGGATGCATCATTTTCATCACAAAATGGTCTTATTGACTTATGGTCATTGTATAACCTTTTTACCGATGCGCTGAAAACATCCTATATCGACAATATGATTGACCATAATGTACATGTAGGGAAATTTATATCCCATATAGGTAAGTCCATCAGGATGAATGAATCTACCTGGTATTTGCCCTAACATCTAATTTTACCATATTATTATAAGGAGAGATCACGTCTTAAAGTAGGTGTTGATCTCTCCTTTTTTGGATAAATATTTCTATCCAGCTAATGCGTTATAGCAAAATGTTACGTTTGTGTGATTAGATTCCTTTAGTTGAAAATAACATATCTTCCGAGCATAGAACTTACTATTTTATCAATATATATACCCCTAAAAACTATTTTGGCAGCCTATCTAGGTCATATACATAAAAATGTCTTAAAATGTAATATTCAGGATAATTCAAAGTATTTATATTTACAGAGGAGAATAACGTTTTAATATGAAAAAAATACCATTTTTCCTGATTTTGGGGGTACTCAGCATATTTACTACATGTAAGAATCCTAATACAACAGATGGCAGTAATGGCAGTATTGACAGTTTTGGCACTATTGACAATGTGGAGCAAGCTTCACCGGTTTATCAGGGTGATGTAGAAACAGAATACGGGGAGGTAACCTATTTTAATGTTTCTGGTGACAGTTTATTGCTTGTAAATGAGCAAATGTCAACTGAAAATTTACCCAATAGCAGGATTAAGATTTCTGATTATCTTGGAAAAATGAGATTTGATTCAAAAGCCAGTCTACTTTATTGCTCTTATGCTGCCGGACAAGATTTTGATTGTTATGCATCGGATTATTCACAGAAGTTGTACTTTGAAAACAATAGATTTTTATTCAAAGCAACTGGTTCGAAAGAGATCTTAGTTAGTTGTTATTTGAATTTCTTACAAACACACAATATTCCAGAAACAAACGGTCGCGACGATTTGGGTGAAAGAGAAAAAGTAGCTAACTTCTTCATAAAATATTATAGCTTAGATCCGAATTTGGAAAATGTTTTTACATTATTTAACACCTATTTTCCACCAAGAAGGGATAAAGCTAAATTATGGGGAGATCTGGTTAATTTACTGGTACCTAAGGATGAAAGGACAAATGACATTTCCCGGCAAATTTCGGGATTTAATTCACGTTTATCCACGATGGTTCAATACAGATCAACGATCCAACTCGGTGGCAGTGCTTCTCAGGAGCCTGATTTGGATGATTTATCCTGTGATGAACTTACAGACTTGGTCCAAAATGACGGATATCACAGAGATAACCTAAGTTCCGGTGAATTGGATAGCGAAATGCTGGAATCCGTAGATCTCTATGAATATGATGGCTCCTATTATGTAATTGCTGATTTTCAAAGAGGTGGAACTTACATCTACTGCGATGTGAGCATGAGTGCATGGTCAAATTTTACAGATAACGACTATGATTCGTTTGGGAGATCATTTGAAGCTTACATAGCTGATGACTTCATTTGTAACTGCAATTGAGTTTATAGGTAGTAAATTTAATTATATTTAAGTATTTGATATTTAAGTGTTTATACTTATCTTTACCACTGTCTAGATTAAAATATCATAAATTAGTTGATAAGTATTTGATAGTCAGTAAAAACGATAACCTGTGAGCTTTAAAACAATCCTTGGAAAGTATAGAAAAATTTCATATTCCGAACTTGATAAAGGAAGGAGATTTGAACGATTAATGCAAGCTTATTTGCAGACTGATCCGCAATTTGCAAATAAGTTTAAAAATGTATGGCTCTGGAATGAGTTTCCAGGAAAATCGGATTTAGGTGGATCAGATACCGGAATAGATTTGGTTGCGTTAACACACGATGGCGAATATTGGGCTATTCAATGCAAATGTTTACAGGAAGGCACTTATATTGATAAACCTGCTGTTGATTCCTTTTTGACCACATCGGGCAGATCGTTTAAAGGGGTGGATTTAAAGACCACTCATTTTCAACATAGATTATGGATTTCTACGACCAATAATTGGAGCTCAACCGCACGGGAGTCTTTTAAAAACCAAACCCCACAGGTTAGTAGTATTTCATTATCCCAGCTAATGGAGGCGCCTGTTGAGTGGGAGAAACTGGAGCAAGGAATACATGGTGATAAAGGAAGAACGGAAAAGAAAAAACTTTACCCTCATGTACTTGAAGTTCGAGATAAGGTAATTGAATATTTTAAAGAGAACGAAAGAGGTCGATTAATCATGGCTTGTGGTACTGGTAAAACCATGACCTCACTTAAAATTGCTGAGAAACAAACCGAAAATAAGGGAACTATTCTTTTCCTTGTTCCTTCTATTGCACTTATAGGACAGACTTTGAAAGAATGGTCGTCACAAGCTGATGAACCTATTAATCCAATTTGTATATGCTCCGACCCTGAGATAACAAGAAACAGAAGCAAAGGCGACCTAGATTTAACAAGCATCATTGATTTAGCGTGGCCTGCTTCTACAGATGCCAATTACATCTTAACCCAATTCAAGCACTACAAAAACGCAAACAATGGAATGACTGTAGTGTTTTCTACTTACCAATCCATTGATGTAATTGCCAAAGCACAAAAAGTTTTACTAAGAAACGGATTCCCTGAATTTGATTTGATTATTTGCGATGAAGCACATCGTACAACCGGTTACACAGAGCCGGGTATGGATGATTCTTCTTTTGTGAAAGTACATGATGCAGAATTTATCAAAGCAAAGAAGCGATTGTACATGACTGCCTCACCGCGGTTGTATGATGTAGATGCACAATCTAAAGCGGCTAAAAATGATGTGCCTCTTTGGTCGATGGATGAAGAAAAACATTTTGGTAAAGAAATTCATCGCATTGGTTTTGGTGAGGCAGTTGAAAGAGGATTGCTAACCGATTACAAGGTTATTATTCTAACGCTGAATGATAAGGATGTACCAACTGCAGTACAAAAAATGATTACCAATGGTGAAGCGGAAATTAAAACCGATGACCTCACCAAATTGATTGGTACAGTCAATGCCTTATCAAAACAATTTTTAGGCAACGAATCCATAAAAGTAGAAGGCGATGAAAGCCCAATGAAACGTGCTGTTGCCTTTTGTGGTAGCATTGCCAATTCCACCAATATAGCAGCAAGTTATAATCTTGCTTCTGAAAACTATTTAGAATCGTTGCCAGAAGAAAAGAAAAAAAATATGGTTACTGTGCAAGCGAAGCACATGGACGGAACCATGGCTGCTCCGCAACGTGACGAGATGCTTAGTTGGTTGAAGGAAGAAACATCAGGTAATGAATGCAGAATTATTACAAATGTTCGTGTATTGAGTGAAGGTGTTGATGTACCTTCTTTGGATTCTGTACTTTTTCTATCTGCTCGTAACTCACAAGTAGATGTAGTTCAATCCGTAGGTCGTGTAATGCGTAAGTCGCCTGGCAAAAATTATGGGTATATAATTATTCCTGTGGTTGTTCCTGCCGATGTTGAACCTGAACATGCATTGGATGATAACGAACGCTACAAAGTAGTATGGACAGTATTGAATGCCCTTCGGGCACATGATGACCGATTTAATGCAACCGTTAATAAAATTGAACTCAATAAAAAAACGTCCAAACCAAATTATTGTAGGTGGAACTGATACCTTATTTTGATGATGATGGAAACCCAGTTGAAAAAAGCGTGACGGATATGATAGAACCGAATCTACAAAAGAAATTGGGCGGCAGATAGCCATGCAATTTGAGCAATTGCAAGATGTTGTTTTTGCACGTATGGTAGAAAAAGTGGGGGACCGCAGGTATTGGGAACAATGGGCACGTGATGTGGCAAAAATTGCTGAACGACAAATTGAGCGTATCAATTACCTGATTGACGAAAAGAAAGACCAGCGTGTAGCTTTTAATAAATTTTTAAGTGGTTTACAAAAGAACATAAACCCAAGCATCAACGAAGAACAAGCCATAGAGATGTTGGCTCAACACATCATTACCCAACCAATTTTTGATGCATTATTTGAGGGTTATTCCTTTGTAAAATCCAATGCAGTTTCTATGGCCATGCAAGGCATGATAGAATCTTTGGAAGAAGGAAGCAACCTTGCCGAGCAAGATGAAACACTCCAAAAATTTTATGATTCCGTTCGTACCCGTGCCCAAGGAATTGACAATTCAGAAGGCAAGCAACGTATCATCATTGAATTATACGACAAGTTTTTTAAAACCGCTTTCCCTAAAATGGTGGAGAAACTGGGTATTGTTTATACTCCAGTAGAAGTGGTTGATTTTATCATTCATTCGGTCAATGATATTCTGAAAAAGGAATTTGACCGCAGTATTTCTGATGAAAATATTCACATACTTGACCCCTTTACTGGTACTGGAACTTTTATGGTGCGTTTATTGCAAAGTGGTTTGATTGATGTAAAAGATTTGGAGCGCAAATACAAAGATGAATTGCATGCCAATGAAATTGTATTGCTGGCATACTATATTGCTGCCATTAACATTGAAAATGCTTACCATGACGCTACTCCCAACCCAGATGATGGAGTGGGTAAAGCGAATTACACTTCATTTGATGGTATTGTATTGACCGATACATTTCAACTAAGCGAAACATCGGAGGGTGAAATTCAATTTGAAGAATTGTTGAAAAAGAATTCTGATCGAGTTGAAAAACAAAAGAAAGCACCCTTAAGAATTATTATTGGAAATCCTCCTTATTCTATTGGACAAAATCAGCAAATGATAATGCACAAAATCAAAATCATATCCAAATTGGATCAGCGAATTGCAGATACATATGCAAAACTGACAAAAGCCACAAACAAAAACTCTTTATACGATTCCTATATAAAAGCATTTAGTTGGAGTACCGACAGTTTAGATAAAACTGGGCATAATATTGCTTTGTTTCTAATGGAGCTGGTTAGATGGTAATAGTGCAGATGGTTTTCGCAAATCAATTGAAAAGGAATTTTCATCTATTTATATTTTAATTTAAGGGGAAATCAAGAACACAAGTGGAGAACTAAGCGGAAAGGAAGGAGGAAAGATTTTGGTGGTTCAGTCGCACACCAATAGCACATTATTGGTTAAAAATCCCAAATGTAAAATCGAAAAAGCAACAATACATTACCATGATATTGGCGATTATTTAGACCGAGAACAAAACTAAAAATTGTAAAGGAATTTAAAACATTTGCGAATCCTAAATTGTCATTAACAACATTGCAAACCAAATGAACATGGTGATTGGATAAGTTTGAGAAATGATGCTTTTTGAAGTTTTATCCCAATTAGATAAGAAAAATTTGATAAAATCAAAATCAATTTTTTTTACTTAATCAAATGGAGTGTTTCCAAAGAGGGATGCATGGGTTTATAATTTTTCAAAAGGTAAAATTAACAAAACCTTAAGAATGATTGATTTTTATAATCAACAAAGGAATGAATTTTTGAGCAAAAATAAAAACAAAAATTGAAGATTTTATTGATACCGATCAAAATAAAATTAGTTGGACAAGGGATTTAAAAATGATTTGAAAGTGAAAAAATATAAATTTGAAATAAAATTAGTGTTTAAGTTCATTACAGGCCATTTTGCAAACAATTATTTTATTATGATAAAATTTAATTAAAGAGTATATCAGTTCCCAAAATTTTTCCTTAAAATCACGGCAAATAATTTGATTATTTGTGTTCAAGCTGGTGAAAAAAGATTTTCAGCATTAATTTCAAATTTAATTGCTGACTTTGGATTTAATGGTGCATGTCAATGCCTACCACTTTATTACTTTGAAGAAAACAACGCCACGCAAAAAGGTTTGTTTGACACCGATGAAAGTCAAAAATTTGTACGCAGAGATGCCATCAGTGATTTTATTTTAGAAAGAGCAAAACAGCAATATGGAAAGGCCGTAACCAAAGAAGATATATTTTATTATGTGTATGGCTTTTGCACAGCAAAGAGTATCGAGAAACCTTTGCCAATGATTTAAAGAAAATGTTGCCACGGTTGCCATTGGTTGATGATGTAAAAGATTTTGGGCATTCAGCAAAGCAGGTAGAAAATTAGCTGAACTGCATTTGAATTATGAAACAGTTGCTCCATTTGCCGAAGTTACTGTTAGCGGTGATGATGGAGAGCATTACATAGGTAAAGAAAATGCGTTTCCCAAAGAAAGATCAGAAAGACATTATCCAATACAATAATAATATCACAGTTGGAAATATTCCTTTAAAAGCGTATGAATATATCGTAAACGGCAAATCTGCCATTGAATGGATAATGGAACGTTACCAAGTTACAACACACAAAGAGAGTGGAATCATCAACGACCCAAATGATTGGGCAAAAGAAGTGGGAAATCCGCGTTACATTTTGGATTTACTTTTAAGTATAATTAATGTTAGTGTTCAAACTGTGGATATAGTAAATGGTCTTCCTAAATTGAAATTTGATTAAATATAAAACTTAGCGTGCAAGGTAAATCTGCCTTTTTTTTTATTTTCAATTTTTAATTCTTTTATACTACAATAAATGAACTTTATTTGGAAGGCGATAATGATTCTTTCATAGATATTTATTTAGTTGCGGAACTCATTTTCTTTTAAAATTAGTTGACAAGTGTATTCTATCGATATAAATTATACAGTGGTAAATAGCTACATGAATACTATAGTTATAAGTGAAAGAGAAGGGCAAGTAAAACCTTGCCCTTCTTTGAACTATGGATATTCTATCGTCTTTTAAATAGTTTATACCATGTTCTTTCTTTAGCCGTCTACAAAATCAATTATTTGTCCTTCACCATAACATGTTATCGCAAGCAAATATCTTGGAAATCTGAAATGGGCCTTACTTCAAACCAATCTTCAAATCCTTCATTAGGAAAAATGGTCTTTGCCTATAATATTGAATTCCTCCAGGTATTTTAATTAATTCATCATAATCTATACCAGCTTCATCTGCGAATTGGTATATAGTATGGTTTTGTATGATTTGTAAATACGGCAAGTCGTTAAATTTATTTTCCATTTTTATTAATTTTATATTGACCATGAGCGGTCTTAGTTATTAAATTGGACTCTATCAGCATTTTCAGCTTCCTCATTGCGTTCCTTTCGGACATACCCTGAGTGCTTGCTAATGTGGTAAAATCCTTTGTCGTAAATTCGTTTGAAAATTGTTTTATAAAATTTGTATCTGTATTTGTTTTTTTATTTTTTTTCTCAAGTATGTCTGCTGCCATCATAGAATGATGAAACAGAGTTTCCGCAATTATCAGTGCGGAGTTCAAGTCTTTATCAAGACAAGTAACGATACCATCTGTGGGTATTTTATTTAACCTTATTGCTGATAGAACCATGGCTATCTTGAATGATGACAATGCAGTTCTGAAAATAATATCGGTGTTTTTATCTCCATACTGGGCAATGAAAAGGTTCTTCTTTTTCTTGCCAAAATGGGTAAAAATATCCCACTGCTTATCACTGAATGCGAAAGTCAACTCTTCAGAATGGAGTAGCTCATACCATTCTTTCACCATTTTTTTCATTTTGGTACTTGCAGTTTTCTTGCAATTTTCTCCAGTTTTAGGTTTAGGGCATGTAAACCCACTTCTGCTTGGAAGGTAATAAAAAAGTATCCTGGAGAACAATCCATTCTCCCTTTCGTTAACCAGTGATGACAATTGTTCCATAGTCATCGTAACATTCATCGCAAAGCGAGGATGTTTTATGTGGATAAGCTCTTTATTGCCTTTCCTTTCACTACTTATACTCTCATTCTGATATGCACATCGCAGAATGGATGATAGGTTTCCCAATCACTTTTATAATTATCCGCGATGACATCGCCTCCGTTTCTGAAATTACACCTACACCATTATTGGCGGTTAGTCTTGCATATAACATTGCACGGGTGCTATTACCTGCAATAATGAACTTCTTCAATGGATTATCTGCTTCCTGAAATACAACTTCTATAGATTCTATTATTTCTTTTGCCCAAATTGCTTCTCCTTTACCAGAAGCAGCTGCTCCAAGTTGAAAGGAAATTAGATTTGGGTAATAATCCCGATCGTGGTAGTTACCACTTATGAAGTGCGATGCTCCTGAAAGGTGTGTGATCAGAGCAATTAATATCACATCCCTTTTAGGGTCATTTACCTTGTATGTATCCAAAAGAGGTTTTAGCATCTCTGGTAAATTATTATATACCTTTTCTGGAATTACATGTGGTACTCCGTCCTCAACCCCTGTTGTTTCGATTTCTTTGTGAGAAATGTTCCCACACTCCTGCAAGCTATCTTCTGTGCAGTGAGCATCCGTTTTTGTATCGGCTCTTTCGCCGTTTTGTATCTTCATTCATATAAAATTTTTATTATTAAAAAATATCAGGCAGCAACTACCTAGGCTGGTGGGAAAATCAGCTTTCCCTTGTATTGAGCATCAACGCTATGGAGGTTCTCGGCATCTTGCGATTAACTGCATGGCTTTTTTGGTGATACAAATATCCCGGGTGGAACACATATATGCATTACATAGAGTGTTCAATCGGGACTCAATAGTTAATATTGGATCCATATGATTTGATTTTAAACTGATTTCAGCAGGAGTGTAATATGTGACCACAAGATTGGGTCAGTATTTTACGAAGCTGAATTTTTGTGTGTGCTAGGAGCTAGCCCTTTTGTAGAAATTTTGGGTGAAGAAATTTGACCCTCTGTTATAATATTCTAAAATTAAATTTTTTATTAGCTTTAAATTTTGTATCTGTCCTTTTGATTTGGCATTTGTACTCTTCTCTGCGATTTCAATTAAATTAACTTTGGCTTTATCTTTATATAAAATCCTCTAGGTAAAAATTTAATGCAAAGATAAAGCAAGAAATTCAATAAAATTGACGATACGTGATAATTTATAAATATCTATATTAATAATATAGATATTACATATTGTCAAGACTATACATATAATTAATGTATATTATATGTATATTATTGATGATCAAGTAATAAAACATGTTCATCAAGCACCGATTGAGCCAGTTTAGCGTAAATTTCTGTGGTTTTTATCGAGCCGTGACCCATGAGCTTAGCTATGCTGGTTATGGGTGCCCCCTTATTGATGAGGGTTGTTCCAAAGGTGTGTCTTATGGCGTGTGTTGAAAAACGCCTAATACCGAGTTTCTGCGTTATGGATGCAGCTACCTTATTAATATATGCGGTTTTAGAGGAAATGGCTTTATATAAGGTATGCTCTTCCGCAAAGTCTTCGGGAGTAAGCCAGGGAAAGATCAGCTCCTCATCTTCTTTGCTTTGATACCCTATGGTTAGAAGCTCTGCAACTGCCAGAGACGTGAGGAGGATGTTAGTTTGGGTGTGTGTTTTTGAGGTTATTTTCACGCACCTGTAAATGGTTTTCCATCCAGCTTTTTCTCAACGATATCCTTTTTCTTTAGGGTAAGCAGATCACCAATCCTTAGACCCAAGTGAAGATTGAACCTCACCAAACTAAGTACCTTCTTTTCTGAATTGGTTTCAGGTGCATAATCCAACAAGAGGGATACCTCCTGATCCGACAGGTGTTTAACTTTTATTGTCCTTTCTTTTTTGATCTGGAAAGCATATTTACCAAAAGGGAGCTCCTCAATCAGGTTTTCTTTGTGGGCATAACCCAGTATTTTTCTCAACTTGGCCATTTTTGTGGCAGCACTATTGCAAGCGTTTCCTTTGGTGATGAGGTATTGGTTGAAGTTTGTTACAAAACTTACCGAAACCTCCTTCAATTTCATTTCTGAATCAAAAAGCAGCAGGTGATTATATAAAACCCGGTATGTATTCAGTGTGCCAAAACTCACCTGGTCAGGATTGAGATCAATATAGTTTTTCACATAAGTACAAAGGGTAATTTCTTTTGAATCTGTAACCGAAGCTGAATTTGTTTCATGTTGGTCATTGGATGATTTGTTTAGATAGGAATCAATTAGTTCAGCTAGCTTAATTTCCTTACCATTAACAGACGCCTGATCGATCAAATTGTAAAGGTTGTTTTTGGTGGTCCGGATTAAAACATTCAGCATTTGGTTATCTTTCCCTTTTGCTTCTTGCTTGGTTTTATCCCATTCGCAAACTTTGATCTGTCTTCCCAGCGAAAATTCACGCTGTTGATTTTGGTAATATACTGCCATTTGAATTGTACCGATTTGTTTTTTACCCCTGATTAAAAGTCTTGCTGTAATTTTCATTGTGTATTACTTTAAAGATTAAGAAAACACACAGAATGTGCACAGGTATTGCACAGGTAATGCACAGAAATTGCACGGAAAACGCACAGATACGAAGTTTGGTCCGTAAGGTGTGGGTTTGAACCTATTGAATAACATGTTATATTCTGCATATATGTAAATGACAGTAATACAACACATAATAACGATATTTTGACACAGATTAGATTCCGTAGCTCAGCTGGTAGAGCATTACACTTTTAATGTAGGGGTCCTGGGTTCGAATCCCAGCGGGATCACAGATAAGAGAAAGGCATCACTCGCAAGAGTGATGCCTTTTTGTTTGTACCCCAAAATATCAAGCCCGCTTGATATTTTGAGGTCAAACAAAAAGGTAAAAATCACGGAGTGATTTTGCCTGACTCTATGACGATGGATGCGCTGGGAAGGCCGTAAGGCATTCCGCAGGAATGGCTGGAGGCAATCCCAGCGGGACTTCCTTTCTTTTGGATAAATACATCTTCATCAGGCCGTAAGGCATTCCAGGAAGTGGCTGGAGGCAATCCCAACAGGACTTCCCTTTCTTTTGGAAAGACATCTTCATCAGGCCGTGAGGCATTCCCGGAATGGCTGAAGGCAATCCCAGCGGACTTCCTTTCTTTGGATAAACATCTTCATCAGGCCGTAAGGCATTCCAGGGAATGGCTCGGAAGCAATCCCAACGGGACCTTTTTTGGATAAATACATCTTCATCAGGCCGTGAGGCATTCCGCAGGAATGGCTGAAGGCAATCCCAGCGGGACTTCCTTTCTTTTGGATAAATACATCTTCATCAGGCCGTAAGGCATTCCGAAGGAATGGCTGGAGGCAATCCCAGCGGGACTTCCTTTCTTTTGGATAAATACATCTTCATCAGGCCGTGAGGCATTCCGCAGGAATGGCTGAAGGCAATCCCAGCGGGACTTCCTTTCTTTTGGATAAATACATCTTCATCAGGCCGTGAGGCATTCCGCAGGAATGGCTGAAGGCAATCCCAGCGGGACTTCCTTTCTTTTGGATAAATACATCTTCATCAGGCCGTAAGGCATTCCGAAGGAATGGCTCGAGGCAATCCCAGGGGACTTCCTTTCTTTTGGATAAATACATCTTCATCAGGCCGTAAGGCATTCCGAAGGAATGGCTGGAGGCAATCCCAGCGGGACTTCCTTTCTTTTGGATAAATACATCTTCATCAGGCCGTAAGGCATTCCGAAGGAATGGCTGAAGGCAATCCCAGCGGGACTTCCTTTCTTTTGGATAAATACATCTTCATCAGGCCGTGAGGCATTCCGCAGGAATGGCTGGGGCAATCCCAGGGACTTCCCTTTCTTTGATAAATACATCTTCATCAGACCGTAAGGCATTCCGCAGGAATGGCTGAAGGCAATCCAGCGGCACTGTATTCTCGAAGAAGACCCCTAAAAAAAATCCGTAAGGCAATCCCAGCGGGATGAGCAGTTTTCCCGACAACAAGCTAGAGAGCAATAGGCTGTAAGACATTCTGTATAAATGATTAGAGGCAATCCCATCATTATGGGAGCAATCAAAAATATCGAAATGTAGGTCAAACAAAAAGGCATAAAGCCTGACTCTATGACGATGGATGCGCTGGAAAGTCCGTAAGGCATTCCGCAGGAATCACTGGAGGCAATCCCAGCGGAGTTCTGTTTTCTTGATTTAAGAAGTATTTCCAATTTCCAAAATGTGCCTTTATTTTGCGCTAAAATAACAAATCAGAGAGGCTGCCCTTCTAAGACAGCCTCATTAATAAAAATTACATTTTTATAAATTATCTAAATAAATGTTTGATGGTCTTAAAATTCAAACTAGAAAAAAAAGATTAAATTTTCTTTTCTTTTCTAATAAAAACTAAATAGAAAAGTACAATAATGCAAAAACCACCAATTATAACTTTTATTGATAAAAGGTTATCAAATTCTCTAATTATTAATAAAACATACATTAATAAAAGGACAGAAAAAGCACCAATTTTAGAATTACCTAACATAATAATTTATATTATTAAAGTTTTCAAAAATAATATATTTTAAGGTCAAACAAAAAGGTATAAAGCCTGACTCTATGACGATGGATGCGCTGGGAAGGCTGTACAGCATTCCTCAGGAATATCTGGATGCATTCCCAAAGGGAGCAATCAAAAATAACAGTTAGCCATTAATTAAAGTGAACAAATCACTCGATTTGTCCAAGGATCATTTCATTTATTTCTGTTGTTTAAGAAATCCATATTTAGTGCTCTTTCACTTCTAAGTATTATACAACCTTAGCACCAAATCATTCCTTTTTAACTCATGCACATAATACCAAATTCGTCGCCGTGAAGTCAATCTTTAATAATACAGAAATTAGAATTGATTGGTTTATTAGATTTGAAGTCAATTCAATCTTAATAATATGAAAAACAAATACACTATGCGAATCCTTTTCCTGCTCATGGCTATTTGTGGGCAAATTTATGCCAGCCAGACTTATAGCACAGGTGTTTCGGGCGCATGGGATATAGGACAGAAAAGGAATTTAAATCACCCTTCTTCTGCCGGAACCAGTCCCTTAACGGATCATCTTGCCGCAGATAAATTAACCATACCAGTCCGGAAGTTCGACTGCATGGGTGCTGAAACATGTGCTGATGTGACCGAAGAACTTAGGCCCACCACAGGTGGTGGATTTACATGTGTATCTTCCTGCAACACTTCCAATGTCTCGGAAGGTGGGGATTGTGAAGTCAATGGAGCCTCTGTCTGGTTTAAAGTAAAATGGACAGTCTGGCTACTACTTTGATCATAGACATCGATGCTTCATTTACCCCGCTGATTTCCACATACAGAGGTTCAAATTGTGATCTTCTTCAAATAAACACCCCACAAAATCCTTGTTTTCAGGGCAATTCCGCAACCATAAGCGCAAGTGTGGATCAAACGGTATGGATAAAGGTGGAAGCACTCAATGGTATAAATTTGGGTGATTTTTGAACTATGTGTCTCATCGGTTTTTAGTGCGTATGATTGTTATGACGGGAACATCACCTCTATAACAAGGTCAGAATTTCCGCAGGAAAGTCCATCTGGACCTTATTTTCCAGGCGAGACAGTTACATTCTGTTTCAACCTGGAATTTAATGTTTCTGCTCCACCTCCCCCGGATGGAAACAACTGTCAGTGGATACAAGGCATAATTCCAAATATTGCCGGTGGTTGGGATTTTGTTGGATCGGATATAAAAAATCAGGGACCAGGTGGGGGGTGGTTCTGGCTTGATGAAGGTAGCGTTGACTACAATATAAATTCATCTATTTATTCTATCATATCTGTGGATGGCAGGAAGTATATGAAATATGGTGGGCCTAATGCCGGTATGCCCGCAGGCACCACACTTCCCGGTGGCTGGTGGTATGTATCCAATGGTGGTTCAGCGGCGTGTACCAACGATGGAGACCCGGACAATATGTGGGGCTTACCGTCATCATGTAATGCCAGTCAACTGATTAACTTTGTTTGGATTTAAAGGTTAAAAGTTTGGCAGATCTGGTAGATTGTGAAAATTCGGACCTCGATTTCAATCTGGTGGTGACATCAGACGGAGAAACAGGATGTTGGGATGATAAATCATGCAGCCTTTCAGCACCTTTGGTTTATTCAGGTGAAATCGATTGTGCCTCCTACCCGCTAAGCGTCAAACTTGAGAATGCAGATGTTTGTGAAGGAGCATGTATCGATCTTATACCCAGGGTGACCGGCGGTTTCAGGGGCCATATACCAGTTATGTATGGAGCAATGGCATCACCGCGGATACCCTTCGAGGTGTGTCCTGAAGCGGATGTCACTTATGGCCTTACGGTAACGGATTCTGAGGGAAATACTGCCACGGGGAGCTCGATTATCAAAGTGAGACCTCTGCCTGAAGGTGCCGTCTTGCCCAACCCTCTATCCTTTTGCAAAAAATTGACGAATGATGAGCAACCTTCACTTGCCGCTTATTTGTATAGGGCATCTCCACCTTACCTGTTTAACTGGCATGTACCTGAAGACATTGCAGGTCGTCCGGATAGCCTCAATTTTACAAACGATTCTTATGACCTGGATGAATCTGCTTCCACGGCAGATAACTATCCAAAACAAATTTGTGTCACTGTGACCGACAAATTTGGATGTAGCAGCGATTTTTGTGGCAACATCAGGTACAACGGTATTTGTACAGATTCGTGTTACCTGGTAGTTTACGATACCATTCGTACCCAGATCATAGATACCAGTTACGTGCAGGTAGAAGATACCCTTGTGATCAGACTTAATGTCACTAATGAAGCAAACCAAATCGTCGTAAATGCCATATCCATTTACCCAAATCCCGCCAATTCCCACATCTTCGTAGATATGGGCACCTATACTCTTTTAAAGAACTACGAGCTACACATTTTAAATTCTCTTGGCCAACCTGTTTTCTTTACGCCCATTGAGCAACAACAGTATTACATCGATCTTAACCAATGGGGTGGTAAGGGAACCTATTATGTAAGGATTAAAAACAGTGCCGGCATTACCATTGAGACAAAGAAAATACTCTTGCAGTAGGGTTCTTGAATTTGTGGTTATAAAAGGCAAGAGTTTATGGAATAGTTGAAAGACAAAATTTCATTATCTGTCTCGGTTATTGGGTCCTTTGAACTCATGCTATTTTGTGATATCAATAAAATCTGTACTTTTATACTGAAATGTTGAGCTTCCTTTTTAACCTTAAATTTTAGCGACAAAGCTGGCGAGGTAGTGGTGCAGGACAAGGCTTATGTTTCTCCATTATTTAGCGTAAAAAGACTAAAGCATGCTACGAAAAACAATGACACTGCTGATGGTTTTGATATATTTTACCATTGTAAAAGCGCAATACGATTATACACAATTCAAATACGCTAATGTAGATGTAAGAGGTTTGAGCCTCAACGCTGATTTGGATTTGGGAGAAAAAAGGAATAATTTTGCAGGCTTACAGAACGGTAGTCTTTTTGGTTTATTTTCCAATGGAGGCGTAAATTACTTCCGTTTTGTGAACATGCCTGAGTTTCAGGCTCAAACCAACTTCCTTAATAACTTCACTATTAACGCATATCAGGATGAGGAAGACTTGTCATATGGACAGAACATCTTAAGCACGTTTTACAGTGCCATCCGCACAAAATTCAGGGAAGACCAACGTTTTAAGGAAACTGTTTTAAGCGGGAATAATTATCTCAATTACAATACATTCATTAATCGCCTGAATCACGATGAAGACACAAAGAACTTTTACCTTAATCCCAACGTTTCATTTACCTACCGCGTTGGTAAGGGTAGGATTGAGCCCATTGGCCCTGTGTTTCTGGCGCGTTTTATGGTTGAAGATTTAAAGGAAAATGGCTTAATCGATGGCACAACGATAGAGGACCGATTTATGGCAGGCAAATCTCAGGAGTGGAGCCAGGAAGAATTATTTGAACTGGGTCGTCTGATTGCAGAACAGCAAAACCGCAGGGTCTTTGATTTGCGGATCCGAAACAAGGACCAGATCAGGAAGGTAGTAGAACACATTACCCGCCTCAAGCAGTTGGACCCCCTTGATGTTTATGCGATGGTGGCAGACAACTGGCAATTTGCCTACCAGTTTGACAGGAGTTCTGGCAGCAGGGCTTACTGGGGAATCAAACCAGGTGCGAATGTATATCTTTATAATGGCGCTGCAACCTACGAAACCTCCTTTGGACTGGAAAGGGGCTGGAGAAAAGAGATGCCGGTTTCATACAAGCGGCAAAAGAGTCTGGATGCCTCCATAGGACTTGGTGTTAGCTCTTTTCTTAATGATATCAATGATTACAATCAATATTATGCCACAGCTTCCTTTAACTACGAGGTGGGTTACTACCCGAGCTCGAGGACCTATGCAGGCCTGGCGTTTTCTTTAGATGCACAAGCCAGGTATAGCGATGAATTGGATGAACTGGTATATGACATCACCCCGGCAATCTTGTACAGAGCTTCCCATTTTATCAATTATAACACCCGTCTGGATCTACAGGGCCGCTTTTATCACCGGTATTATAAATACATCGATCCTCGGGAATCTGGTACCTTGTTGATTTCGGCAGGCCTTACTCATAATTTTTATTAAGAGCGCATCACAATCAATATCACATCGGGCACTTTTCGATTCACTGATGACAAGGCTTCTTCATAAGAAATGACTGTATCCGTAATGCTGTGACACCGGTCTTCAAGGGAATTTTATTTGTTTCGCCAATCATCACTTCATCTTTAACGATAAGTTACTTTAAGGGTGTCATGATAGATTGTGATGGTCGACAATAGAACAGTTTCCAAATTTTACAATCTTTGAACAAAATACCAGTAACGCCCCGTCGTTTAGAACAAATATTTGACCATTCAGAACATTTTTTCTATTAATTTTTTGATTTTCAAGATTTTACAATATTATTGAAATTTACCAAATTGGCTACAATGCCAATTGGGTTTCATTGATTTTCAAGATTTGATATGTTAAAAAATTATTTGTTAAGATCTTTTCTTTGTGTTGGTATTTTTATATCTCTTTTTAACCAGGTCAATGGACAATCCACTTACTACTGGGTAGGTGGCACCGGCTCCTGGAGCGAAACTACGCATTGGGCAACTACATCGGGCGGCACCATAAAACACACCATCATACCCAGCCAGTTGGATGATGTGGTGTTTGATGCCAATTCTTTTACCGCGGCAGGCCAGACCGTGACGGTCAAATCAAACTCCTTATTGTAAAAACTTTGTGTGGAACGGAGTTACCAATAATCCTACCTTTAATTGTACGGGGTATGATTTAAATATCTATGGTGCATTCAGAGCCGTTGCAGGCAGCTGGACATTTACGCAAGATGCCAGAGCCCTTCCTATTGTAGATAGCTTTGTAGTAAGAACCAATATTACGTTTAATAAATCAGGGGGGACTTTTACTGTGGGCAAAGGTGTTTTCTTAAAAAACCTTACTTCGGCAACATCCATTCAGGCGTCTGGTTCAACATTGAGTATTACTACGGGTGACCTGGATATTAGCAATGTAAATGCCAACTCGGTGAGATTTGGAGGTGTAACGATTACAAATGGCAGCAGTAAGGTAAATAATAGCGGACCGGCCACATTCAATTTGGGTAATATGAGTATTCCGCTGGGATCTTTTAAGGTAAAAAACTGGACAGGTACTACATTTCAAATTGGAACATTGAATATAACTCAGGATTCCTTCCTGATTGACAATTGGGATTCGGGAAGTTTTTCAAGCTCTACCATCACTTGTAATTCTGCCAAATTTCACATCAAAGACTGGTCCGGTACCAGTTTTAACTGTAACAGTAATATTTCCACATCTTCAAGTTTTAAAATTAAAAATTGGAGCGGGGCAAATTTTCAGGTAAGTGGGACAATAACCTTGGCTCAGGATTCTTTTTTAATTGCCAATTGGGGTTCCGGGAGTTTTTCATCTTCCAACATAACATGTAATGCTGCAAAGTTTCACATCAAGGATTGGTCAGGGGCTGCTTCGAATTTTACTTCGGGTAACATCTCTACAACAACCGGCGGTGTTAAAATAAAAAACTGGAATGGAAGAAATTTTCAGTCAGGAACGATCACCCTGGCTGTGGATTCCTTTTTAATCAACAACTGGGACAGGGGAAGTTTCACGGCTTCCACCATCAATTGCGGGGCTGCGAAATTTCATGTAGTGGACTGGTCCGGATCAAATTTTACATGTAACAGCAACATCTCCACGACCGCGGGTGGTTTCAAAATAAAAAACTGGGCGGGCGGCAGTTTCCAGGTGTCTGGAAGTATTACCTTGGCTCAGGATTCTTTTCTTATTCAGAACTGGGACACGGGTAGTTTTTCCTCAGCTGGCATCAATTGTGGGGCGGCGAAATTCCACGTTGTGGACTGGTCAGGAATAAATTTTATTTGCAATAGCAATATCTCTACTACCACAGGCGGTTTTAAAATAAAGAACTGGGCTGGCAACAGTTTTCAGGTGAGTGGAAATATTACGTTGGCTCAGGATTCATTTCTCATCGATAACTGGGATACCGGTAGTTTTTCTGCTTATACGATCACTTGTAATGCGGCAAAGTTTCACATCAAAGACTGGTCCGGAACAAGTTTTTATTGTAATGGCAGCATAAGCACCACGACCGGTAACTTTAAAATCAAAAACTGGACCAGCGGAAGTTTTCAGACGACAGGCAGTATCACTGTGACCCAGGATACTTTCCTGGTTAATGGCTGGAGCGGAAGTTCTTTTTCGGCGGGCAGTGGTATATCGTGTGGCAATGCAAGGTTTCAACTGAGCAACTGGACAGCCGGGAGTTTCAGTGCCTATAGTATTACCGCCAATGTGGATTCTGTGGTCATCAGAAACTGGAATGCCGGTAATTTTTTAACAACTTTGGCCATTTCGGCAAATGCAAAGGGCGTATTGTTTGAAAACTGGAATTCCGGTAATATAAGTGCTGCTTTTTCGCATACTGCGGCAGACCTGGTCCTAAAGAATGTGGCTGCGGCTACTACCGTAACTTTGGTTTCTACCACTGACATCAGGAAAGTGGTGTTCAACAATGCACCTGTTAATTTTAATGGAAGTTCTTCATCATTTACTATTCGGGGAGATTTTGATCTTACTGGAAGTGGGGTAAAGTACAGCCACAGTGGCACACTTAACATATATGGAAATACCAATCTTCAGGGAGCTGCCACCTATACCCATTCGGGAACAATGGTGTTTTTGTCCACAACTGCCGGTACCAGAATCCATCTGAATAATTATACCGTTGGCAATGCCAATTTTAGCGGTTCAGGGACCTGGACACTGGACAATCCTTTCAGGGTGTCGGGTACTACCACCCATCAGGCGGGTACTTTGGTAAGTAACAGTTTTCGATTGTATTTTGGCAATATTTATGATGCCACTAGCGCTTCTGCGAAATCTTTAAATCTGACCGGTACAGATACCGTGTATGTGGGTTATAGTTTTAGATTAAATTCCGGAGTGGCTACTACTTTGATCAAAGATGTCGCCGTTTTAAAGATAGAGAGTAATGTGGCGACAATACATTACATTGATATTCCGGGAAAGTCATTAAATGATGTAGTCGTTAACACCCTGTCTACCAGCACGGCAGTTTATGACGTTCAGTTTTTGGGAACCAATGCCATTTTTGGAAACACAAAAATTAAGAATAACAACAACTTCCTCACCTATTTTAATGCATCTAATGCAACTTTTGGCAACGTCACTATTTCATACCCAACGGCCAACAGTAATCTTAAAACCATTTACTTCAATGCAGCTACCACCACAGGCAATCTGACGGTGACTACTGCAGCCGGATTAACAGAAATGGTGACAGTGCAAAATAATACATTTGGGAATATAGTTTTGCCAACGTCTGCCGTCTGGACAAGTACCAACGGCAGAAACCAAACCTTGACGGGCCTGACCTTGGATGGCAATTGCATTACGCCTGCGGTGATTAAGTCCAGTACCACAGCAGTCACCACCTTTACAGATGTAAGTGGCACAAATTCTTTTGATTTTATCCAAACGCAATATGTGACCTTTACCGGAGGGGCAACCTGGCAGGCCTCGAATGTCATATCGACCGGTACAACAGGTCTTACCACCATGACTTATGTGGGTAAAACATATTACTGGATAGGGAATGCGGGTAACTGGAATGATCCATTGCACTGGTCTTTGACCAGTGGAGGTGCAGCTGCCAGTTGTGTCCCTACACTTACTGACAGTATCGTGTTTGATGTAAATTCATTCTCATTGGCAAACCAAAAGTGACCATTAACACGAATATCCTGCATAAAGCCATAACGGTAAATGGCGTAACCAATAACCCTGAAATATACTCTTTAAGCAAGACAATAACCCTCACCGGGAATTTATTATTTATGGGTACCGCCTCAAGGTTTACATACCTGTCCTGATAAGCGGGAGTAATGTAGTGTGGAATGTCAGTGGTGTTAACATCTCGGGGGATTTGGCCATAAGAAATTCAACAGGCGGTTCTTACACATTTTCTAGTGCAAGTCTTACCTTAGGAGATAGTTTGATCATACATGGATCCAACCTTTCATCTTTCTCCGTCGGATCAAATTTAACCCTGACAAATGGTTCGATTAATATTAAAACTTCCACTATTACAACTTTAAGTGTCTCAGGATCGATTACGGCCAATAATGGAGCATTTTTGTTACAGCAAGGGACAATAGGTAATTTTACTACTTCGTCCTTTACCATTAGAGATAGTTTAATCATACATGGTTCCAGCTTATCAACGTTCTCTGTCGGATCAAATTTAACCCTGACAAATGGTTCGCTCAATATTAAAACATCCAATATTACAACTTTTAATGTTTCAGGATCGATTACGGCCAATAATGGATCATTTTTAGTACAGCAAGGGGCAATAAGTAATTTTACTACCTCATCCGCTACCTTTAACAGGGGATTTAGGATCATTTCCTCTCCATCCGGCAACTATACCTTTAATTCAAGCAATAACACCACCAACATTTTAAACCTTGGAGACAGTTTGGTCATAAAAAATCCTCGATAAACTCCTTTTATCTTCGTTATTACTATTCCTATTATGGTTATTATTTCTATAACAATGTCAACATTTCATCCGGCTCATTCTATGTAAATAACAGCAGCATTTCAAATTTTACCGCCAATTTAATTAACGTCAGTGCCGGAGCCATAAAATTTGAAAACAACTCATCTGGCAATTTTTATTCAAGATTTGGATGTACAGGTGAGTTCCTGATCAAAGATTCTCCGGTCAACTGGGATGCAAACACTTCCACTTATCAGACTTGCAGTGTGGGAGGAAATTTTACCATTACCAATAGTCAGTGTACTTTTGATACTTATTTGGCTACCCTCAATGTTACAGGAAATTTTTTACTGGAGACAAAAAAAGTTACCTGGACTTCAGAATATCCGGTGAACATTACCGGAAATTATGCCATTGAGAACAGTAATTCTGCTATTAATATTACATCTTCAGGTTCGTTGAATGTAAGAGGTAATTTTAAACTACACCCTACATGTACGTATTCCGTATATCTTACCAACTTCAATGCTACCACAACCGGGAAGACAATTGATCCCGCAGGTAAAATATTTACTTATGTGAACTTCTCGGGTAGTGGAGGGGCATGGACCATGCTCAATGACTTTACCTGTACAGCTGATGTTAACCATAGTTTCGGTACTTTCATTTCCAATGGTTATAAGGTAGATTACGGCTTAGGCTTAAATGCAAACTATGCCAATGTCCTGGGATTAAATTATACCGGGACCGATACGGTACGATCCAAATCTTATTTTACCCTCTCCTCTTCTGCCAATACAACGTTGACCATTGCAAGTGCGGTGATAAAAATCAACACAGCCAACAATAATTACAACATTTCATTCAATGGAGGCGGAAAAACATTTAATGATGTATATCTTATCCAGTCCGGACTTAGTTATGCTAACAATATTTCGCTATCCGGGGTAAATACCCGATTTGAAAAATTGTATCTTCAACTGGACAGAAATGGTACTGTGAATTTCAATAATAATACGCTTTATTACAAAGATGTATTTGTCAATTACAGATCAGCATCAGCATCTACCGCCAATGTAAATATTTCCGGTGCAAACACGTGGTTTGATTTGAAAGTTACTTCACCTAAAGTTTTGCTTACCACCACCATTTCAGCAGCCAATACCTTTGATACCTTAAGTATGCCAAATGGCACATCTTTCACTTTCCAATCCAGTGTGACACAAAACTGGAATGCTTTTGTTGCCAATGGCCTTTGTGACAATATTCCAATATATAAATCAAGTTCTGCCGGTACCCAGGCCACACTCAATGACCTGAATGGAGGAACTACGATGATCAGTTTTATAAATCTGAAAGACATCAGGGTTACAGGTGGTACCTGGAATGCGTCCAATGTGATTGACAGTGGCAACAATACCGGTATCAATATTACAGCTGCTCCGAGTGTTACTTATTATTGGATTGGAGGTACCGGCAGTTGGACAGATCCTACACATTGGTCACTCTCCAGCGGTGGAACAGCTTCGAGTTGCCTTCCTTCTCAATATGACGACGTAGTTTTTGATATATTTAGTTTTACCGCAAATGGACAGTCGGTCACAGTTTCCGGAACCATTACGGTAAGAAATATGACCTGGACATCAGGTGTCAACAGAAACCCGACGTTTAATCCTACAACCCTCAATGTAACCGGTGACCTGAAAATTCTGGGTCAGGTAAATATAAATTCTTCTACCACCGTTAATGCAGGTGGTGATTTCATATTAAATCAGAATATCACCTGGAGCAATCTTACTGCCTTGAATTATGTTTCAGATTCATTAAATAATGCAATCAACTTTGGTGGTAAAAGTTTTTTCTGCCCGGTATTGTTTAATTCAATATCACCGGCAATTACCCCACAATGGACGTTGGCAAATGCATTTACCATCACTAATTCCTCAAGTGGAACTACCTTTTCAAAAGGTAATTTTATATCCAACGGTTATAATGTAAACTTTGGCAGAATATTTCAGGCCAGTTTGGGTACTGCTGTTAGAAATTTGAATTTTACAGGTAGCGCAGAAGTAAGGGCAGGGCATGAATGGAGAATATCAACCAATGTCAATACTACGCTGAACATGGGTACGTCAAAATTAATTTTGGATTATAATGCTGCTTACATAACCATAAATTTTTACGGTGGAAATAAAACTTATCAGGAGGTTGAAATATTGAAGTACATATCTTACAATAATGGCAATCATGTTAATATTTATGATAACAATACCTTATCAATATTGAATGTCAGGTGGCTGAACAGTTCTGATGACAATCTGGTTATACACGGCACACAAAATATTGGTACACTAAATATCATCGAAGAGCCAAATCCATACTATTTTGTTGAAATCTATGTTAACAGCAATAACAATCAAATTGGCACTTTTAATATCACGAAGAGAGGGTCATATGACACCTATGTTTATATAAATGGCACTGGTCAAAACATTACAAACTACAATGTAACTCAAAGTGGAACTGCTGCAATAAATTCGAATTTTCAAACAGGAACCCATACCATATCAAATGTAAATATTGCAGCCACTTCAAGTGGAGCAATCAACACTACTTTCAGCGGGGGAGCGCATAATATAGGCAATCTGAACCTAACATCGGCTGGAGGAAGCATTACCACAAATATGAATGGAACAAATGCTGTGTATGGAAATTATACTTCTTCAACAACAGGTAGTGGTACCAATACGCTAAGCTTAAATAATGCGCTTACTACGGCAGACATTACCATGCAAAGTGTAAATGGCAATAGCAGACTGGTTTCGCAGACCGGAAATAAGACCCATGGTAAAGTTAAAATTACAACTACCGGCTCGGGTATTCCTGATCCTGAATTTTATGTAAATTCCAGCCTCAATAGACTTGAACTCAGTGAAGGCTTTGACATGTATATTGGGTCAAATACCAATGTTTCTATTACAAATGAATTTGTATCATTTTCTTCCTGTGCAAAACAATCAAGAATAATTGGGGCTAGTCAATCCACTTCCAAAATAACAAAATTGTCAGGTAATGTAAATCTTAACTATGGATTGTTGCAGACGCATATTGTTACCGGAGGTGCTGTATTTAATGCTACCAATACCGTAAATACAAGTACCACAGGATGGACCTCAAGTGCTGAACCTCCGCTTACCTACTACTGGATTGGTGGAAGCGGAAGCTGGAGTGAAATTTCACATTGGTCTCTCACAAGTGGCGGTGTGTCTAATGGATGTAAAATACCGGAACCCGAGGACAATGTGGTATTTGATCAAAACTCATTTACTGCCATCAACCAGTTTGTAACATTAAATGTAAGTGCGACGGTAAACAATATGCAGTGGAGTGGTGCACTATATAATCCTGGATTTGGTTTCACCAATATTTACGGCAACCCTGTCAATTTAACCGTCAATGGGAATTTGGTCATAAACGATCAAATGCGATGGCAATGGGTAAGGTCTTATTATGGATATGCCAATTACTTAAATCTTAAAGGTTCCATAAAGCTTAATTCAAATGTTACCTGGGCTCATGATAACTATGTAAATTTCAATACATCCCCGGGCAGCTTTGAAGCGGATATGGCAGGTAAAATATTCCAGGATAATGTTTATTTCAATGGGGCCACCGGCTCTCAACTTACTTTGTTAAGCAATTTTACCGTGAATCCTCTTTACACCACAAACTTTACTACAGGTAAGTTTGTATCAAACGGATATGATGTGGATTTTGGCAAGAGATTCCTGGCTAATAATGGAAGTGCCAAAGAATTGGATTTTTCCAATACAAATACGGTAAGAGTTAGAGAATTATGGGAAATTAATACATCTGCAAGCAATGTGTTAAATATGGGAGCTGCCACCTTGCTCATGCAATCAAACAGTGGAATCAGCTTTACCTTTAACGGAGGTAATAAAACCTATAGCGATGTCACTGTTCAACATGACAACACATCCAACTATACCATCACAATAAGTGGAAATAATATATTTGATGATTTTAGCGTAGGATACATTAACAGAAAAGATGTGACCATAAACGGCAATAATACATTTGGCTCGTTTACCATAAGCCAAAACTATGACCTAACCAATAACATTCCTTTGCTTCAGGTAAATGGCAACAATCTGTTTGGCACGTTTGTGATCCTATCGTTAGGGGTACAAGGGCCGCAGGCAACATTTGCAGCCGCCAATACTTTTGGTAATTTTATTTCAGTTGGAAGAAACACCAGAATAAGATTTGCTGCCAATATAACGCAAACATTAACGGGTCCTGTACAAGTTCTGGGTACCGGAGGTCAGCCTATTTACATGCAATCAACAGTAATTGGCACAAGAGCAACGTTGACCAGAGCTGACGACAATATGTGCTTTGACTACATCTGGATTCAAGACATAAATGCTACGGGTGGTGCTACCTACTTAGGAGGAATAAATGGCAAAGACTTAGGCAATAATGTGGGTATAATTTTTGATGATAATTGTGTCGGTTACTATTGGGTTGGAGGTAGTGGGAATTGGTCAGATGTCAATCACTGGGCTACTGCATCGGGAGGAAATAATAAACACCTGGTACCTCCTACACAAGTAGATCATGTGTTCTTCGATGCCAACTCATTTACAGCAGCGGGACAGACGGTGAATCTGAACGTAAGTGGCATCTGTGCCAATATGGATTGGTTGTCTTCCTTGTTCAACCCTACATTTTCAGGATCAGCAGACAGTCTCAGCATTTATGGCAGCCTTACGTTAAGTCCCAATTTGAATTTGAACTGGCAAGGAAACTGGTACCTGAAGGGTGATACTGAAATAGAAACGGTTGACTTAAAAGGAAAGACACTTACCAATCTCATTTTTGATGCCAATCAAAGTACGGGTGGTTATAATATTTTACAACCCATTGCAGTGACAGATACCTTGATTATAAGTGATGGATTAATAACGACCAATAATCAGGCCATATCCGCAAAAACATTTATCATTAACTCCCCCAATACCAAAACTTTAAATCTGGGAAGTAGTACGATTACCTTAACTGAAGGAGGCTGGGATGTTCAAAATAGTTCAGCCATTACCCTGAATGCAGGTACAAGTACCATTGATCTGAAGAGCAATGCCGGCGATGTGTTATTCTATGGTGGTAATCTTACTTATAACAATGTAAAGTTCACGGCCACCACCACTATGGACGGAAGTGTTTTTGGAAGTAATACTTATAATACTTTAACTGCAGGTGGTTCCACCCATCTTACCTTGGAGAGTGGTAAGACGCAGACGGCTGCAAACTTTAATTTGAGCGGAAAATGTTTAAATAATTTGACCATTGATGCTTCGGTTCCCGGTACTCCAACCAGCCTATCTAAATCCAGTGGAACTGTAAATTCTTTATTCCTTGATCTTACAGATGTTCATGCCATCGGGGGTGCCACATTTAATGCCACATTTTCTATAGATAATGGAAACAACAATGGATGGAACTTCCCAAGTACGACAGTTTTGGATGCCAATTTAACAGCCAATAATCCTTCTTGTCCGGTACCAAACAATGGCTCAATCACGGCAAATATCATTGGTGGACTAAGCCCGTACACCTATCAATGGAGTAATTTGTCTGCTACCCAAACCATCAGCAACCTCTCTGCAGGTACTTATGCTGTAACTGTTACAGACAATGCAGGATGTAGTGTAACAAAGAGTGAAACCATTACCCAACCATCTACTTATGGTTACATCGCTTCTGCAACGGGCTCTACTGTTTGCTTTGGTGCAAGTACAGGCACCGTTTCTGTATCTGCCCCTTTGGGTGCCACTCCATTGTCCTATTTATGGAATAATGGTGCGAGCTCAGGGACGCAAATGAACGTTCCGGCCGGTATTTATGCGGTAACAGTTACAGATGCAAACGGCTGCCTTGCCACCGCAAGTACAATTGTAAATTCCTATCCTCAGCTTACGGCAAGTTATACCAATACAACCGCAAACTGCAAGGATGTGGCCATGACGTTTACCGGCCTTCCCAACACCGCTGGTTATTTGTATGGCTGGAATTTTGGAAACGGAAATAATGCCGCAACACGGGTGGCAAATAATACATTTACCGCCACCGGAAATTATGCGGTGGTATTGACCGTTGCAGACCTCAATGGGTGTACTGACACGGAATCTAAACAGATAACCATCGTAAACCCTCCTTCAGTGACTGCCACCACGGTGAGTACCACAACCTGTGTAAGTTGTAATGGCTTTGCAAATTTAAATATCATCAACGGTACGTCGCCTTACACGATTGTAAACAATACCCCAGTTTCCAATTTGTGTGCAGGAAATTATGCCTATCAAATCAGGGATGCGAATCAATGTCTAAGTACACAGGAAACATTTACGGTTTCGTTGAATGATTTGACAAAACCATCGATCTCTGGTCTTACCAACAAAACTGCGGTGGTAAACACAGGATGCACTGCCACAGGTATTAGCCTGGGCACACCGGTTGTTACAGACGATTGTTCATCTACTGCAAATATTGTGGTAACTAATAATGCTCCGGTCAGTGGCATCTACCCGATTGGTGTGACCACTGTCTTTTGGACTGCTACCGATCAGGCCATGAATGTGCAAACATTTAGTCAAAATGTAACTGTCAATGCAGCTGACATAAACCTCATAGGCAACAGCATGGGCATAACAAATGGCGATACGATCCCTTCTGTGAACGACAATACCGACTTCGGGGAGATCAATATTGGGCAAAATGTAAGTAAAACATTCAGTATACAAAATCCCGGAACAGCGACCTTATCGCTGACGGGAAATCCGCGAGTAACCCTTAGCAACCCTGCTCATTTCTCGGTTACCAGTCAGCCAGCTGCCTCTTCTATCACAGCAGGTGGTACTGCACTTAGCTTTACCATAAAATATATGCCCACAACTGCAGGGATCCACCTGGATTCAGTAACTATACTCAGTAATGACTGTGACGAGGCAATCTATAAATTCAGGATAAAAGGTAAAGTGAATTGCAGCATTTCAATTGACAATGTTACAGTGGGTGATGAAACATGTCCCGGAGAAAATGACGGGACCCTAACCATCGATGCAACATGCCTAAGTTGTGCCACAGCGGCTGACATAAGATACTCGACAGACAACATTGATTTTTCTAACATCGATGGCCTATTTGAAAATTTACCCGATGGAACCTATACAGTTTATGTCAGGGATGTAAACAATGTCGGTTGTAATGCAAATTCCGGGCCTCATGCCATTGCCGCCGGTGTAGACAACCAGCTGCCTTCCATCACGTGTCCGTCGAACATCAACTTAAGCAATGACACAGGTCTGTGCAATGCCGTGGTAAATCACACAACGCCAGTCGGCACTGACAATTGCCCATTACCTGCGACAGCTCAAATTGCCGGCTTGTCGAGTGGCTCTGCCTTCCCTGTAGGATCGACCGTCAATACATTCCGGGTAACGGATGCGAGCGGCAATACAGCGGTCTGTAGTTTTACGGTAACCGTTGCGGATACACTTCGACCGGTGATCACGTGTCCGGCAAACATAAATGCAAACAATGATACAGGTTTGTGCAGCTCGGTGGTCAATTATACCGCCCCGGTGGGCACGGACAATTGTCCAATGCCGACAACGGTACAAACTGCAGGTATGACGAGTGGTTCTGCCTTCCCTGTCGGATCGACCGTCAACACATTCAGAGTTACGGATGCTGCCGGTAACACAGCAGTATGCAGCTTTACGGTGACCGTTGTGGATACACTTCGACCGGTGATTACGTGCCCGTCAAATATTAATGCTGACAATGACACAGGACTTTGCAGTGCTGTAATAAATTATACTGCGCCCGTCGGCACCGACAATTGTCCAATGCCGACAACGGTACAAACTGCAGGTATGACGAGTGGTTCTGCCTTCCCTGTCGGATCGACCGTCAATACATTCCGGGTCACGGATGCCGCGGGTAACACAGCGCAATGCAGCTTTACGGTGATCGTTGCGGATACGCTGCGACCGGCGATCACATGTCCGTCGAACATAAACACAGACAATGATACAGGTTTGTGCAGCTCGGTGGTCAATTATACCGCTCCGGTGGGCACGGACAATTGTCTATTGCCTGCAACGGCACAAATTGCCGGCTTATTGAGTGGTTCCGCCTTCCCTGTAGGATCGACCGTCAATACATTCCGGGTTACAGATGCTGCGGGCAACACAGCCCAATGTAGCTTTACAGTGACCGTTGTGGATACGCTGCGACCGGTGATCACGTGTCCGGCAAACATAAATGCAAACAATGATACAGGTTTGTGCAGTGCGGTGGTAAATTTCACGGCACCCATAGGTACAGACAATTGTCCATCGCCCAATACGATTCAGATCGTTGGCCAGGCCAGTGGATCCGGATTTCCGGTAGGGGTGACGACAAATACGTTCCGGGTAACGGACGCGAGCGGCAATACGGCGGTATGTAGTTTTACAGTGACCGTTTCGGATACGCTTCGACCGGTGATCACGTGTCCGGCAAACATCACGGTTAATACCGATGTTAGTTTATGTACTGCAAGTGGAGTAAGTCTTGGAATGGCTGCTGTGAGCGACAACTGCAACATGGCTATCATAACAACCAACGATGCCACCGAACCATATATTAGAGGCGTAAATACGATAATTTGGACCGCAGATGATGGCAATGGCAATATAAATACCTGCTCTCAAACGGTGACCGTACTTTATCCGGAGATCAACCTTGTTGGAAATGGATTGACCATTGAAGATGGGGACAATACCACCAGCACAAGTGATTTTACGGACTTTGGACCTCAGACTCCAGGTACACATACCGACCGGGTATTTTACATCCAAAACCTTGGTTCCAATCCATTGATACTATCCAACGCACCAATTGTGACCATTTCGGGAGATGCTGAATTTACCATACATACGCAACCCTCATCTACCGTTATAAATGCCGGTGGCGGAGATTTAAGTTTTATGGTAAGATATTCACCCACATCAGCCGGCACCCATACTGCCATTGTTACCGTGGTAAATAATGATTGTGATGAGGAGACATATACCTTTACGGTGAGTAGTTGCGGTACCTCCGTATTTTATAAAGATCAGGATGGTGATGGATATGGCAATGCAGACTCAGTAGAAGTGGCTTGTATTCAACCCCCGGGTTATGTCGCCAATGGTGATGATTGCAATGACAGTTATTCCGGGCTAAATATTCAGCCTGTTGTTTTTAGTCACGATGGTATTTGTTATCCAACCCTGGAGGCTGCGTTGGCAGTAGCCGGAGGCAATTCGGGCGAAGAAGTTATGATCCATGCAGATGCAAGTCCTAATGAAATAAATATTGTACCTAAAGGAGTCACGGTAAGGGTGCTTTCAGGTACATGGACCAATCACATGATGTTAAAGAATAATGGATTGATCATCATTGAGTCCGGAGCAAACTTTATCAATGCCACAGGTGGAGTATATAAAGGTAGGGGTGTATTTAATGGTAGTTTTCAGAATATTGGGGGATTGGTGAGCCCGGGAAATTAATTCAGGGTTTGTAGTTGGTTACATCATATAATGGGAGTACCTGGCAGAGGTATCTGCGAACGACCATAGTTCTCTTACCCGAGTGTATCTTCAAAATCCGCACTTTAAGAGAAAATGATCCCAGAAATCATCTTGAATAGTGTGTGGCGGATATGTTCACTTTCATAGCGGTTGCCATAGACCAAACTGTGCATAACCTCACCTTATACTCCACACCCTACACCAGTCGACGAAGACCGCGCATAAAAGTCAAGGAATTTACAGGGTTAAATATTTTTTTGAAATTTAAAAAACGATTCTATTTTGCTGAACCATATTCAAGCGGATAAACTAAGGTAAATATAAATTTTAATGAATCAGACTGGCAGTATTACTCCAAAAAAAGTAACTTTGAATAGTTGATCCGGCGTGACAACCCAAAAAAGAACTTAAACCAGGAACAAAAGGTAGATCAGGGTTTAATACACCCAAAGCGAAATTATATTGTTAAACCAAGTTGCATTTGCGGCTTAAATTCAAGTTTAAATGGAATTGGAATTTAAGGAGAATGAGAAAATACTAACCTTAGGGGTAGAGATGGAGATACAGTTGTTGGATCAGGATACACTAAATCTCACTCCAAGGGCACCTCAAATACTGGCACAACTGGATAATTTTCATCTGACAAAGGAAATGTTTCGAAGTACCCTGGAACTCATTACAGACGTATGTAATGATGTTGAAAGTGTACATCTCGATCTTGAGGATACCTTGCAAAAAGTCAGGGATTTGTCAGGGATGATGGGTATTGCACTGGCATCTACAGGAACGCATCCTTTGGCAGATTATAATAACAGGATTCTCAGTTCTTCATCCAGATACCAGGAGTTATTGGATAAAAACCAATGGCTTATCAAAAGGATGGCGGTTTATGGTTTGCATGTTCACCTTGGAATGAAGGATGGAGATTCATGTATTATGTTCAATAATTTTTTTATGCAGTTCATTCCTCATTTAATTGCCTTATCCGCAAGTTCACCATTTTGGAGGGGTAGTGATACAGGATTGGCGGCATCAAGACCGACCACCTACGAATCTCATCCAACTTCTGGTATGCCCATATTGGTAAATAACTGGAAAGAATTTAATGACCTGTACCTTAAGCTGCTAAAAACCGGGTCTATTGAGAGTATGAAAGATATTTGGTGGGATTTGAGACCCAGCTCTGGATATGGAACACTTGAGATAAGGATTTGCGATGCTCCCGCTACAATGCTCGAAATTGAGAGCATTGTGGCATGGATTCACCTCCTTGCTTTATGGTTTGAAGATAACAGAACGGAGAGTGACTTAACTTTACATACACCGATGCCAGACTTATGGATTTTGCGCGAAAACAAATGGAGAGCTATTCGGTTTGGCCTGGATGCACAACTTATTAGTTTCACCAATTTGAATACGTCTGGTTTATCAGAAAACATTATGTTATGGTTGGATAGGCTGCAGCCTTACATAAGCATGTTTGGATATCAAAAATATGAAATCTGTCTGCGAAACATCGTTGAAAGAGGCAACAGCGCAAGCCGGCAAAGAAAAGTCTTCCTAAGCACAGGAGATATGAAGGAAGTGGTAAAACACAATGTCAAAGAATTCAATGCGGGTATTCCTATTTGGGAATGAAGTGTTTTAAGAGATAGTCGATGCCGTATGATCTGCATTCGGTTATGTATGAGATAACAAATCTATGATTTGTGTAATCGAATTATCCCTGCAATTTGCAGGGACCTTACTAAAATGAGTTGCCGCTCATTTTTTTTCCGTTGGAGAAACCGTTTGGTCATACCACAAATCACCAGAACTAAAGGAGTCAATATCTATGCTCTCCAAAGGGATCCACCATGCCGCATGATATACATGCGGTTCCCTTACTAAAATGAGCTGCCGCTCATTTTTTTCTCCTTCGGAGAAACCGTTCGGTCATCCCTAGCCCCTAGCCCCTGATCCCTGATGCCTACTTATTAGCCAACTGCCCGCACGCAGCATCTATGTCCCTGCCCCTGCTGCGCCGCACTGTAATCATGATGCCCGCATCCCGTACAATCCGGGCAAAGGTATTGATGCGATCTTCTTCAGATTTGTCGAATTCACTGTCTTCGATAGGGTTGTATTCGATGATGTTGACTTTAACCGGAAAGCGGCGGCAGAGTTTGATGAGTTTTTTGGCGTCTTCGTCGCTGTCGTTGAAGCCGCGAAGGGCGATATATTCGTAGCTGACCCTGTTTTTTGTTTTTTTGTAAAAATATTCGATGGCCTCCATCAGGCTTTTGAGGTCGTTTTGTTCGTTTATGGGCATAATCTCATTTCTTTTGGCATCATCGGCGGCGTGCAAGGATAATGCGAGGTTGAATTTCACGTCGTCGTCGGCGAGTTTTTTGATCATCTTTGACACCCCAGCCGTACTTACGGTAATCCTTTTAGGCGACATAGCCAGGCAGTGTTCACCGGTGATGTGGGCAATGCTTTCCATCACATTGGCGTATGCCAGCAGGGGTTCACCCATGCCCATGTACACGATGTTGGTGAGCTTGCGTCCATAAATTCGTTCGCAAAGGCGGTTGACAAGCATTACCTGGTCCACTATTTCGGCGGCATCGAGGTTTCGCACCCTTTTCATCCGGCCGGTTGCACAAAACTTGCACGTAAGTGAGCAACCTACCTGACAAGACACACAGACGGTATAGCGGTCTTCTTCTGCCACAGGAATGAGCACCGCTTCGATCTTGTGGCCGTCGTGCAGCACATATCTTATCTTGATCGTGCCGTCGTTGCTGTGTTGGACCATGTCCTCGCGGATGGTGAGCAGGTCAAAATGGGTTTTCAGCTTTTCTCTCAGGGGTTGGGATAGGTTGGTCATTTCCTCAAAAGTGGACACCCCTTTCTTCCACAACCAGTCATAGACCTGGGCCGCCCGGAACCTGGCTTCGCCAATGCCCTCAAAATAGGCGGTTAGATCCTGAAGCCCATATTTTCTGATGTCGGTCTTTGTCATGGGGCAAAAATACGGTAGAATGGACAAATAGTTCCAAAATTTCTTTTTCGGGCCATCTCCCAATGTTAATTTAAGGTAAATTTTTCCAGCAGATTGATAACCATTGCTTAACCTGACGCTAACGCTGACCTAATACTGCCATTTTACTTTTGCATCATAAATGATAATACAATTATGAGAAAAATGAAATTTACCTTTATCTACCTTATGGGCCTTGCCCTGGTAATCAACCTGAACTCTTGTAAAGAAGATGAGCCCTGCGACGGCAACTGCCCTACAGGCTTCATCTGCGAAAACGACAAATGTGTAATCGACCCCACTTTTAACCCATGTGCGGGTGTAGTTTGTGGTCCGGATGAGCAGTGTATCAATGGTGTATGTGAAGACATCGTCTTTGGCGAAAACGTGGTGAGCGGTGAAATTACCGCCAACACTACCTGGACAGCCGACAAAATTCACATCCTGGCCAGCAAAGTATATGTAAAAGAAGGCGTAACCCTTACCATCGAACCGGGTACGGTCATTAAAGGCAGAGAAGGCATTGGTTCTCTTGCCACAGCCCTGATCATCGCAAGGGGTGCTAAAATCAACGCAGCGGGTACCGCAGAAAAACCAATCATCTTTACTTCTACCCTGGACAACATCAGACCGGGCCAAAAGGCGGGCAATTCCCTGGCAGAATATGATTTCGGCAAATGGGGTGGCCTTATCATTTTGGGCAAGGCTCCAATTTCTGCCACCAATGGCGATACCGAGACCCAAATCGAGGGCATTCCGGGTGACCTGGTGTACGGAAAATACGGCGGGAATGATCCTGCTGACAATTCCGGGGTCATCAAATTTGTTTCTGTAAGACATGGCGGTGCTTTGATCGGAGACGGAAACGAAATCAATGGCATTACCCTGGGAGGCGTTGGAACCGGTACCGTCGTTGAAAACATCGAAGTCATCGGTAATCTGGATGATGGTGTGGAGATCTTCGGAGGTACCGTAAACCTTAAAAACGTAGCGGTAGGTTTTGTGGGAGATGATGCCCTTGATGTGGATCAGAATTATTCCGGAACAGTAGACAACTTTTACATCATCCACGGCAGCGACAACACAGACGAAGGTCTGGAACTTGACGGCCCTGAAGGTTCAACTTATAAGGATGGTTTATTTACCTTGAAAAACGGAACCATCATTGCGGTAGATCAGATTCTTACCTCAGGTGCAGATTTGAAAGCAAAATGTCAGGGTACTCTGGACAATATTTCCTTTAAAGGATATAAGAAAGGCAAACACCTGGCTGTAAGGGCAGCATTTACAACTACCTCCGGGTGTACTGAAAAAGCGGATGCCTTTACTTATGTAAGGGATGGCAGACTGGTCATAAAGAACTGTGAAGTTGTGGGTGCAGACCTGAACATAAATGACATCATGCGGGTGTACACTGACTCAGGTGCTACCGATGCCACTGCCCAAAAAGGATTGTTTGAATGCCGCTGCGGTTGATTATGAATCCATCGTAGATGGTAAGTTTGTAGCAGGCAATAGCAAACTTTCAGCAGACATCACCAAAGGCGCTGACAAGTCGGTGTTTAACAACTGGACTTATCTTTCCACTAAAAATAAACTACAATAATTTAAACCCACTGGAGGACAATCCTCTTCCCAATTGGGATTGTCCTCCTTTTAAACTAACCAAAATAATATCATGAATACTTTTTGTAAAAAATCATTCCTTTTAGTTTTCTCTCTGATTGCGCTGGCTTTTTCAGTAATGGCACAGCAAGGTACAATTCGCGGGAGGGTCATAGATGATCTCACAGGTGACGCTGTAATGTTTGCCAATGTGGTCGTGAAAGAAACCGGCACAGGAGCAACTACAGACTTGGACGGAAATTATGAAATCGTAACGGCTCCCGGTACCTACACTTTGTTAATTTCTTACATTGGTTTTAACGACTTCATCATAAGCGATGTGGTAGTGACTGCCAATAAAGTAAACATAGTGGACATTAGGATGAAGGAATCAAGCCAGGTCATTGAAGAAGTGGTCATCACAGCATCCCAGGTAAGAAATACCGAATCTGCCATTTCTACCATCAAACAAAGGACACCGAACTTATTGGATGGCATATCTTCCCAAACGATCAAAAGAAACGGAGATGGCAATGCCGGCGAAGCACTCAGGAGGGTCACCGGTGTTTCTGTGGAAGGTGGAAAACACATCGTGGTGAGGGGTCTGGGAGACCGTTATACCAAGATTACACTCAACTCTATCGAAATTCCAGGCCTGGATCCGGACAGGAACTCCGTGCAAACCGATATTTTCCCCACAAACCTGATAGACAACCTGCTTGTTTATAAAACGTTTTCTCCAGACCTTCCGGGTGACTTTACCGGAGGAGCCGTTGACATCGTTACCAAAGATTTTCCCGAGCAGAAAACTTTCAGTGCCTCTGTTTCCATGGGTTACAATCCGGACATGCACTTCAACCCCAACTTCCTGAATTATAATGGGGGTAAAACAGACGCGCTGGGATTTGATGACGGCACGAGGCAACTTCCATTTTACAAAAACACTGTTTTACCCGACGCATCATTGAAAAACCCTGCTCTGGAATCGGCTACGAAAGCATTTAACCCGGAACTTGCGGCCAAAGAAACCGGCAATAACCTCAATAAGAGTTTTTCCTTAGCATATGGCAATCAATCTAAGCTGGGTTCAGGTGTGCTGGGCTACATTTTTGGCATGAACTACAGCCATGGGTATAACCACTACGAAGGACTGCAACTCGGCGAATATTACCGCAACACCACCAACACCGGTTATTTTGTAAACAGGGAAACCAATGGTACCCTGAGTGAAGTAAATGTGCTTTGGAGTGCCCTGGGAGGCATCAGTTACAAGAAGGCCGGTCATAAAATCGGACTTGAAGTATTGCGCATCCAAAGTGCCGATTCAAAAGCTGCAAGGCTTACCCAGGCAAACCTGGAAATCAACTCTTCGGTCATACAAAGAGATAACCTGGAGTTTTATCAGCGTGAAATTACCAACCTGGCTCTTTCCGGTAAACATATGTTTGCCAAGGGCAAGTTGTCTTTAGATTGGAAGTTGAGTCCTACCCTGGTCAGCGTAGATGAACCAGATATTCGCACCACCGGCTTTGATATCACAGAAGAAGGAAATCCTGTACTTCGCCCCGCGGTTGGTGCCGAGGTAACCCGAATTTACAGGTACCTCAATGAAGTGAATTACAATGGCCGTTTTGACCTTTCTTATATTTTCAAAATTGGCAACAAGGAATCCAAAATCAAGGCAGGCAGCTACAACAGCATTAAAGAAAGGGATTTCGAGATTTATAACTTCCTTATCCGTGTAAACAATCAGACAGAACTCAACCTGGAAGGCAACCCGGATAACATATTGAAAGAAGGCAACCTGTGGACGGCTTATGACCGGACCGGAGCCTATGTAGTGGGAAATTACGAACCAGCCAATACATTCAAAGCCAACCAGCGCATTTACTCGGCTTACCTCATGCACGAACTACCCGTGGGTGAAAAACTGAAAGTTTCTTATGGTGCAAGGTTAGAAAAAGCTACCACAAGGTACACCGGGTCAAACAACCAGGGCACCATCATTTACAATGGACAAAAGGTTTTTGATAAAATGTCATTACTTCCGTCCCTCAATGTGATGTATGAATTGATGCCCAAAACCAACCTGAGGGTTTCTTTCAACAGGACACTGGCGCGACCAACATTTAAGGAAAATTCCATTGCCCAGATTCAGGACAGGATCACAGACCGTACCTTCCTTGGCAACATTGGTTTGAAACAGACAGACATCAACAATTATGACCTCAGGCTGGAAAAATATTTCAATGGAGGTGAATTGATTTCTGTGACTACATTCTTCAAACAGTTTTACAACCCAATTCAGCTGACTGTTTATGATGCGGCCAATCCCACCAATTTCATTCCCCGGAACTTTGAAAATACCAATGTTTACGGTGTTGAGTTGGAGGCCAGCAAGAGACTTAGTTTTCTGTCGGAGCGATTTTCTAATTTCCTGATGTCAGCCAATTACACCGTAGTAAATGCGGATATGCCACTCATTGGCTTATCTCCATCTATCCTCAATGTGGCCTTGTCATACCTCAATGTTCAAACAGGTTGGGAAGCATCTGCTACCTATAATGTACAATCCAGCAAACTATCTGTGGTGGGCATTGACAGGATAGAAGATGTTTACGAAAATCCATTTAAGAGTTTGAATTTCCGGATTTCAAAACAACTGGGGTCAGACAATCAATATGCAGTTTCCATTTTGGGAGAAAATATGCTAAACAGTCAAAAGCTTCGTTCATACGATACTTTTGATGGAAGCAATGCCGTATTTGATCTCTATAAGCCGGGCAGGTTATTTACCGTAACCCTGGGTTATAGCCTTAAGTAAGGAACACTTTTACAAAGTATTCATACCTGGAGCTCTGGTTGGGAAGCCGGAGCTCTATTTTTTTGTGCTATCTGGTGAGCCATTGTATTTAATGCCATCTGTTCCGACCGGATTCAGTGAATGAGGTATAAAAACCTTTGTACCTTTGGCTTGTTACATCCTCATGAGCAAGTCTTTGATTGAATTTCAGCCGCTGTTTACCGACAATTTACCAGGTGACCCACAAATCGACAACAGCCGTCGACAGGTGTCAGGTGCGTGTTATTCCTTTGTGAACCCTACACCTTGCTCCAAGCCTGCTTTGGTGGCCGCGTCACCTGAAGTAGGCGAGCAGCTTGGCCTTAAACGGGAGGACATCTATACCCCGGATTTTGTGCAAATTTTTTCCGGCAACCTGCTTATGCCAAAAGCCAGGCCGTATGCCATGTGTTATGGTGGTCACCAGTTTGGCCACTGGGCCGGCCAGTTGGGAGATGGCAGGGTCATCAATCTGGGAGAATATAAAACCCATGACAAGATATTGAGTGTCCAGTTAAAAGGTGCAGGCCCTACGCCATACTCCCGCAATGCAGATGGTCTGGCCGTGCTCAGGTCTTCCATTCGGGAATTTATGTGTAGCGAGGCCATGTTTTATCTTGGAGTACCCACTACCAGGGCACTTAGCGTAATTACCACAGGAGAACAGGTCTGGAGAGATGTGCTTTATGACGGCAACCCGGCCTTTGAACCGGGAGCGGTCGTATGCCGTGTGGCACCGGGTTTTTTGCGCTTTGGCAACTACGAAATATTTGCCGCGCGCGGTGAGATAGATATATTAAAACAACTTACGGACTTTACCCTGACGACTTATTTTCCGGAACTGGGCAAGCCCGGAAAAGAGACCTATATTGAGTTTTTTCGGGAAGTTTCCAGGCGAACCCTCGACATGGTCATCCATTGGTTAAGGGTGGGTTTTGTGCACGGAGTCATGAATACCGACAATATGTCCATTCTTGGTCTTACCATCGATTATGGTCCTTACGGCTGGCTGGAAGCCTATGATGAAGCATGGACACCCAATTCGACCGATGCCCAGGGCAGGCGTTATGCATTTGGCCAGCAGGCCAATATTGCCCTGTGGAACCTATGGAAACTTGCCAACGCCCTATATCCGCTGATCCAGGATGTCAATGCCCTAAAAGAAGTACTCGAAGATTTTAGTGTTACTTATGGCCAAAGGTATAAGTCAATGATGGCTTCAAAATTGGGATGGATGACCATGGGAGAAAAGGAGTTGGCTTTATTGAAACAATTACTGCCACTGATGTCATCAGGAGAAGTGGATTTCACCATTTTTTTCAGGACACTTGCTGATTTGAAAATTAAGGACCCGGTCCGGCCTTTTTTTGACCAATTAAGGGATCAGGCATTTTATGGGGACGAGGCGGTTGTGCAACCAGACCTGGAAAATTGGCTAAACTGGATTGCTTCCTATCAAAAAGTTCTCATTGATCAGGACGTTGATGACCAGGACAGAAAATTGAAAATGGATGCCGTAAATCCAAAATATGTGTTGCGCAATTACATGGCCCACCTGGCCATTGAGGCAGCTTCTAAAGGCGATCATGGGGTGCCGGGCGGCTTAATGGAAATGCTTAAAAATCCATACGACGAGCAACCGAAATTTCAACATTGGTTTGCCAAAAGCCCGGCATGGGCGAGGGAAAAAGTCGGATGTTCGATGCTTTCCTGCAGTTCTTAAGCAAATTTATTTTTTCAAGGATGATGCCAATCACGAACCGTGCTGCGGGGTGTCATTATGAGTGGTAAGTCAGGTCACCGGGAATTATGCACGCTGAACTTACCTTTAATCCGGATTTTAGATAATCGTAAAATTTGAGTTTGATGGCCACTTTGCCGGAGCTTCAAAAGCGATGCCGGATAAGGTCAAAAGGGTAAAATTGCCGGCCATGATGTGTGACAAAAGAAAAACCAGAAGGATCGAACCTTGGTCGTTTCCGACTGGCGAAAACCGGGTAGACAACGGGGAATTTTCCCTGTTGTCTTTTTTTATACTTTTTTGATTGCCAAAAGTAAATTACGCTGACAGACAATTATTTTTGGGTATAATCACTCGCAAGACCCAGCTCTGTAGTGGCAATGGTCGCCAAAAATGGAGCCAGGACCCAGCCGGCTAAAGGAATGGTCATCGCGAGGAGAAAGCCTGCGCCGACACCCACCATTTCAGGCCTCATTTGCCCACCAATGGCCATGCTTTCCTTTATCCCATAGTGCCTTTCCAAATAATAATCCAGACAGCCAAAACCCGCATAATACGCCTGAATCGCCAAATTTACCAGCAATAGTGGTGGAAAAAACAAGCCGAGCAGCAGCAGAGGTAGGGTATAGGCCAATTCCAGAACCAGGTTTCTGGAGGAAAACACCAAGCCCCTTATCAATTCCCGGCTGATGCGCAGTGGATTGAAGGTAGCAGCCGGCTTTCTGGTGATGTATATTTCGATGCGTTCTGATACCAAACTCAGGACGGGCGAACATACCACCATGACTATATATTTATAGAGGAAAACACCAGCACCAAAAAGAAGAAATCCACCCAAATAGCCGGACGTTTTTTGGACAAGATCAGCTCCGGTTTGAAAGGGGTAAAGTTCAATTAAAAAAGCAGCAGGTATTTCATAAAAGTGTAGGCAAAGGGCCATAATTGTCGCTCCTGTAGTGATACAGATCAGGGCTGTCGCCGCAAGATACACAGTCAGTTTGTAGGTTTTAATTTTTGTAAATGCCTTTAAAAAAGCATAAAAACCATCCAAAAGGCCTGTGATCATTTTGGTTTTATTTGGGTAGGTTCGAAACCACTTTTTTTCGCACGGCACCCGTCGGCAGTTTTTTACCAAAGTGTTGTACCCAGTAATTACTATAGCGGGCTACGGCCATCTCTGCCATATTGGGGTTCATCAACATGCGGCAATGGCTCCTGCTTTTTTGCCACTCATACAAAACTTCGTCAAAGCTGCGTTGCCCTTCCCCAAGATTTTCTCCGGCAAATTGCCATGGATAATGAAACGCATCAAGGCGGGCCCCAATGTCTTTCCCATCTATTGAATAATGGGCAAAAAAATCATATGCTTCCATCTGCGTTGCGTGGTCCATGGCACTGGCATACAGGGTATCGTTCCAAACCAGCGGACCTACCGGAGGCATGTACTTGCGCCCGCAAAAGCAACCTTTGGATCGCAATTCATTGACTTTGTCCAGCATATCTCTTTTTATGGCTTCTTCCGGGTGGCCTGGAGAAAGCATAATCAGAAAGAGGTGCCATATGAAAAGCTGATGTGTCAACGCAGTCTATTTTATAGGGTGATCTTCGGCATAAGCATGTAAAGCCTGATAAAACGCCGGACCTTTATATCTTATTATGGCTTCTTTCAGAAATTGGTAAATCCTTACTTTATTTTCATCTCCAAGTTTGCATGCGGCGTTGCAGATGTCCCACCTTTCGTAATTCCAGGCTTCAAAACCCTGAGCTTCATTGCGCAAAACACGGATGGGGTATAGGTGGCAGGAAATGGGTTTATTGAATGGAATTTCACCACTTTTCCAGGCTTGTTCGATGCCACACATGCCCACACCGAGTTTATTGAAAGTAAGGTACACACAACGCTTGTTTTTCAAAAGAGGAGTGCCCAGCATTTGGGGAGCCCGGTAATATTTGGAAGTTTTGTTTTTATCCAGATAGGCATTGGCTTCAGCATCCAGAAATGGCCGGATTTGATCCAAATTTTCCTCAAGCAATGCCGCCTCTTTTTCGGTAAGGGGTGCACCATAGTCGCCTTCCCAGCAACAGGCGCCCTTGCAGGCATCCAGGTTGCAGATGAAGTTTTTTTCCACAATATCTTCACTGATCAATACGTCGTCTATGGCGATCATCTTTGGCTAATTGGTACAAAAAAGGTCTTTGAAAGTAGATTTTCCCGGTTGATAATCCGGTGCATAATCAAAATTAACAATTTTTCATGATTATGGTTATTTTCATGGATTTGTTGTAGCTAATTTCGTAATTTAGCCACTTCTTCGGGTAGTGCTGAAGTTATTTATTTGTTTTTGACCCATAATCAAATTATTCCATGGATACGTTAAAGCAGCTCTTTTTTGAGAAATCAAATCAGGCAAAGGCAGAGTTAAAAGATATAGTCAAGAATCACAGCGAATTAAAAGCAGATGAGGTCAATATTGGCCAAATCATCGGAGGCAGCAGGGGAATAAAGACCATGCTTTGGGATACATCTTCGCTCGACGCCACCGAAGGCATTCGCTTCAGGGGTTTCAACATTCCCCAGTTAAGAGATATTCTTCCCAAGCCCGATGGAGCGAGAGAACCTCTTCCTGAAGGGCTTTTCTGGCTAATGTTAACCGGAGAGGTGCCCACCGAAGAACAGGTCAAATGGTTGAGTGGTGAATGGGGTCGTCGCGCCTCGGTTGACGACAGTGTTTATAACGTCATCGATTCCATGACAGTAGATACCCACCCGATGACCCAGTTTACGGTAGCGGTGATGGCCATGCAAAAAGACAGCATTTTTGCCAAGCGATACGACGAAGGTTTTAATAAAGATGAGTATTGGGATGCCATGTATGAGGATACCATGAACCTCATCGCCAGGCTGCCGCTTGTGGCTTCTTACATCTTCCGTCGTATTTACGGTGGGGATGCTAAAATGAACTACGACCCTAATAAAGACTGGGCCGCCAATTATGCGGCACTGTTGGGTTTCGATGCGCCTGATTTTACAGATCTCATGCGTCTATACCTCACCATTCATGCCGACCACGAAGGAGGAAATGCCTCTGCCCATACCGTAAGACTTGTGGGATCCACACTGAGTGATGCCTATCTGTCATTTGCCGCAGGTATGAACGCACTGGCGGGTCCTTTGCATGGACTTGCCAATCAGGAGGTGATTAAATGGATTTTTGAACTCACCGAAAAAATTGGAACCAACGCGCCAACAAAGGAACAACTTAGGGCATACATTCTGGAAACACTGGAATCAGGCCAAGTAGTACCAGGATACGGACATGCCGTTTTAAGACAGCCCGATCCGCGTTTTATGGCGCAAAAATCATTTGCAGAGACCTACATTCAAAATGACCCAACGATTCAGATAGTTTGGGATCTTTTCGAAATTGTACCGGAAATCCTGGGAGATCTCGGTAAGGTGAAAAACCCATGGCCCAACGTTGATGCCCATTCAGGGGCTTTGCTTTGTCACTATGGATTTACACAATATAATTACTATACCGTCCTCTTTGGCGTATCCCGGGCATTGGGTGTCCTGGCACAACTTTGTTGGGACCGGGCACTGGGACTTGCCCTGGAAAGGCCTAAATCCGTAACAACGCCATGGATCAAATCATTGATTAACCAAAACAAATAGTATATTTTATGAACTTTCCAGACAACTTAAAATACACCAAGGAACACGAATGGCTGATGCTCAATGAAGACGGTACGGCCATTGTGGGTATTACTGACTTCGCCCAGGGCGAATTGGGAGACATTGTTTATGTCGAAGTGGATACCGTAGGTGAAACCATTGAGCGCGACGAGATATTTGGAACCGTCGAAGCGGTTAAAACTACTTCTGACCTTTTTATGCCGGTGAGTGGAGAGGTACTTGAGTTCAACAAAGACCTGGGATCAGACGGTGAGGACAACCCTGCCCTGATCAACGATGATGCCTATGGAAAAGGCTGGATTGTAAAAATCAGGCTCACCAATCCATCGCAATTGGATGACCTCATGGATGCCGCGGCCTATGCCTCATTGGTTGGGTAAAAAATAATTTGACGCGCACACACCAAAATGTAAAATCCAGGCATCTTTACAGTATAAATGAAAAGTCATTTTTGGTTTGCCATTGTTTGGACCCTTTTTACGGTGTTGTTATCCGGACTTTCCGGCAATACCGTTTCAAAGATGATGGTTGTAGATTTTTTTGGAGCCGATAAACTGGCACATTTGGGAGTCTACGGCATATTATCCTGGCTATGGGCCAGGTCCTTTGCAATGAACAGATCAAACAAAATAGCGATGTGTTATGCGCTTATCATCAGCACTTTTATCGGTGTATCTATGGAAATTTGCCAGAAGTTTATTTTTTCAGGCAGAAGTTTTGAATACGACGATATGGTAGCCAACCTGACAGGCAGCATAACCGCACTCCTGATTTTTTCTTTGGTGAATAAATAATTTATTTATTTTTGTTTCTCTTAAAGTCAACAACTAAAAACGATCACATGCTACAGGATTTTGAATTATCGGGCACTGGTGTTATGATTGGCATTTTGATGCTCGTCTTGGCAACCATGGGATTGATTTGGTACTTTAAACTAAGATACCAGAAGATCAATCCGGACGACCTCACCGAAAAGCACAAACACATCGCACGAGAAGTGGGTGCAAGGGCAAAATATCCGGAAGTGGATAATTTCTCTATGTCTGGCCCATTCTTAAGGTATGGTCTGCTGGTGGCATTGGCCTTCACCTTGTTTGGCTTAAGCTGGACTACCCGTGAGGATAAAGTTGCCATACCGGAAGGGGCACTGGATCTGACCGAAGAAATCGAGGTCGAACCACCACGTACAGCAGAACCACCGCCACCGCCACCACCGCCACCTCCTCCAACCATCCAGGAAGTTCCGGATGAGGAAGTCATAGAACAACCTAAAATGGAATCTCAGGAAATCACCGAGGAGACAAAAATTGAAGAAAAAGTAGTTGTGGAAGAAAAAGCACCGCCGCCACCACCACCACCTCCTCCTCCAAAACCAAAAGAAGAGGAGATTTTCAAAATAGTAGAGCAAATGCCTCGATTTCCTGGATGTGAAGATGTACCAGGTGACAATAAAGCGAAAGAGGATTGTGCCAAGCAAAAGATGCTTGAATATATCTACAAGAATGTAAAATATCCTCCGATTGCCCGTGAAAACGGCGTGGAAGGTCAGGCAGTAATTCAGTTTGTAGTGGATACCGACGGCAGCATCACCAACATCAATGTAGCCAGAGATCCCGGCGCAGGTTTGGGAGACGCAGCTAAGATTGTGGTAGAATCCATGAACAAAATGTCCGCCAAATGGACCCCCGGAAAGCAAAGGGGAAGACCAGTAAGAGTACAATACACCCTGCCAGTGAAGTTTAAACTGGAAGGATAAATCACCACCCAATTTGGGTATAAAATGACAGGAAGTTCGGATCTCGGGCTTCCTGTTTTTTTTGCCTTGATTATTTGCAGACATAAGATATCTTGAGAGTTATAGTATCTTTTATTCCCTGGTCAATGGCAATTATTTATTTGAGTTCGTTTGATGCCATGAAATCTTCCTGTTTGCAAACCAAAACCATGATTTTGTGTTTGTTATGGCAAAGGTACGGGAAGGGAAACAACATTATTTGATTAGAGCATGTAATTTGTAGCCTTTTTTGAGGGGTTGATCTACAATTGTGGTCTTCCTCTTTTCTTAGCCTTATTTTTGACAAAATAATTTTAAAATCAGTGAAAAAACCACTTTTAGTCCTCTTCTTATCTTCCCTGCTTTTTCCGGTTTTTGGCCAATTTCCTTTTGGGGGTGCCAGTCAGGGTCCTGCCATCAAGGGCAAAATTAAAGGCATACTTACAGATAGTGTGACCGGCATTCCGGTAGGCTTTGCCACCATTGTCCTCAGAAAGGCCGGAGCCACTGCGGATTTGGATGGTGTACTCAGTGAAGAAAACGGAAGTTACAGTTTTGACAACGTTAAAACAGGTAAGTATGACATTTGGGTTTCTTTTCTGGGATATAATGATAAGATCATAAAAAATGTAGAGACCACACTCAAAGACCCGGACCTGGACATGGGTAAACTTAGTCTTTCTCCATCCACCATTGTCCTGGATGCGGTTGAAGTAAAGGAAGAAAGGGCTCTGGTTGAAAACAAAATTGACCGTCTTGTTTTTAATGCAGAAAACGATGCTTCTATTGCCGGTGGCGATGCCACGGATGTACTGCGCAAAGTGCCATTACTTTCTGTCGATCTGAATGGAAATGTGTCACTCAGGGGTTCTCAAAATGTGAGAATACTGATCAATGGCAAACCTTCCGGCATGTTTAGCAACAATGTGGCTGATGCACTCAAGATGTTTCCGGCAGACCAGATTAAAAAAGTAGAGGTAATCACCTCACCTTCCGCAAAATTTGATGCCGAAGGAAGCGGAGGCATCATCAACATCATTACCTCTAAACAAAACATCGAAGGATTGGCTGGATCAGTAAATGCTTCAGTTGGCATCCGGCAAAACAGTTTGTTTACCAGCCTCAATGCAGGTAGAGGCCGGTTGGGCCTTTCTTCATCGGCCGCTGTTTTTTATTCGAATCCGGCAAAAGGGGATGTTTTCTTTCAGCGCATCCAGACGTTGGAGGATAAGACCACTACGTTTGACCAAAATGGTTCGCAAACCACCTCCAGATTGGGAGGCAATGGCAACCTCAGTTTGTTTTATGATTTCAATGGCTATCATGCCATCAATTCATCGTTCAACTTCAGGGGCTTTGGTTTTGATATGGATGGCAGTATTAACGGCAACATTGACGACCAGATAAATGGATTTATGGATGTTTATACCCGAAACAACCAGGGTGATAATTTTAATGGGGGCTTTGATTGGAATACCGATTATACCATGAAATTTGAAAACCAGAAAGACCGGGAATTATCATTTGCCTTCCAATATACCAAAGACAACAACGACCAGGATATGTCTGTGCAGGAGGATCATTCCTTTCTTACCGCCATCAACAGGGATGCACGCATCATCAACGATGGGGACAACCACGAATATACCATGCAGGTAGATTATACCCATCCTCTGAAAAAAGGCGCTAAACTGGAAATGGGAGGTAAAACGGTACTTCGTCGTATTTTAAGTGATTATGAAAACCGCATCAAAGATGTCAATGGCAACTTTCAGACTTTGCCTGAATTCACCAATATTTTTGACTATGATCAGGATGTTTCAGCCGCTTATACCAGCTTTAATTTTATTTTGGCCAAAAAATGGAATTTTATCACGGGAGCGAGGTATGAACATACCGCAATCGATGGAGCTTTTCTGGTGGGCGATGCCAAGGCGTTTAACAATTCTTATGACAACCTGCTGCCCAATTTTGCCGTCAGCCGAAACCTCTCAAACTTCAGGACAATCAAGTTGAGTTACAATGAGCGGATCCAAAGACCCAGTCTGATTTTTATCAATCCATTTAACAACAATACAGATTTTCTTAACAGGACCATCGGCAATCCGGACCTCAATCCCGAACTGACCCAGCAGGTGGACTTGTCTTACAACACCAACTTTAAGGGCTTTGCCATTTTCTCTTCCGTGTACTACAAAAATACAAGGGACATCATTGATCAAATCCTGAAAGTTGAAAACGGCATTTCCATCAATACCTTTCAAAACATTGGCCAAAATCAGTCCGTGGGCATGAACCTGTTCACCACAAAAACCATTAAAAAGCTCACACTCCGGGCGGGTGGTAATGTCTTTACCTACAACGCCAATGGGGTAGTGAACGGTCAATTGCTGTCCAGAGAGACCTATGAATATAATTTGTTTTTCAACGGTGATTTTAGTTTTTCCGGAACCGTGAAAGCAGATTTTTTTGGCTTCTTTCGTTCCCCCAGAAGAACCCTGCAGGGAGACAATCCGGCCTTTTCTATATATGGTATGGGCATAAGAAAGGAATTCAAAAACTCAAGCCTTGGCCTCACGCTCATAGAACCGCACACACCCGATAAAATTTTTGAGTCAAACATCACAGGAGCAGACTTTACCCAGTCCAGTAAGTTTACCTTACCATTCAGGTCGATCGGTATAAATTTCAGGTACAAATTTGGTAATGTAGATTTTAAGGAGCGAAAGACCAAGATTAAAAACAATGACCTTAAGTCAGGAGAAGGCGATGGTCAGCAGGGAGGTGGTGCCGGTAATACACGGGGCTGATGCCGTTAGCGCATCATGCGTATGAAAGACTGCATAAGGAAACTGGATTCCGATTTGATGATGTTGTCCAGCGCATTGTCTGCTTTTTTAGAAAAGTGACTGAGTTCATTGACCACCTTAAGAAATTCTGTACTTTGGTCGCAACCGGCTTCCACACTGGCCATTTCATTCAGCAATAGAATTATGGGGTCCAGCTCTTTGGATTTGCGCTGCTCTATGATGCGGATAAAGACTTTCCACAGATTTTTTTCTGCCACATAAAATTCTTTACGCTCTCCGCAGCAGCACTTTTTATAGACAATGTTCCAGTCGAGCAGGGTGCGCACCGTCATGTTGGCGTTGCTTCGGGATATTTCAAGTTCCGAGGCAAGATCGTCCACATTCAGTGGCTTATCCGCAATCAGGAGAAGGGCGTGAACCATGCCCATGGTTTTACTCACTCCCCAATTGGTAGCCACGTTGCCCCAGGACTGGACAAACCTGACTTTTGCTTCGTCGAATGGTATTTTATTCATGTAAAGCTATTAATGGAATTGACGTAAAAAAGTTCATGGTTTTGTGTAAGAGCAGGATCCACCAAAGTTGAATAACTTATTGACACAGGTCATTGCATTGATATTTTATAAAACTTCAGTATGATTTTATGGAGTTAGGCAAAGTCAATGCAGGATTGTAAGTTTCCAAATATCCTAAAGACGGTCATTCTTTGTACCTTTACGCCATAAATTATAATGTGCACAAGGCAAAAAAATCATATGGACAACATTTTTTGGTAAGTGAGGATACCGCAGCCACTATCGCTTCATATATTGATCATCTGAATCCGGGGACAAACCTGGCAGAGGTTGGACCGGGAAGAGGTATGCTGACCAAATACCTGATGACCAAGCCATTCAACCTCATGGCCGTGGAAGCAGATGAGGATATGGAAAAATACCTGTTGAGCCATTATCCGCAACTTGCATCCCATATTTTGAGAATGGACTTCCTCAAAGTGAACATGAGCAAGTTGTTTGAGGGGCAATCCTTCGTCATCATAGGCAATTTTCCTTATAACATTTCTTCGCAGATCGTTTTTAAGATGATCAATTCGGTTGACCTGGTCCCTGAGATGGTAGGCATGTTTCAGAAGGAAATGGCAGAACGCATCATTGCGGGTCCCGGGGGCAAGGATTATGGCATCATCAGTGTCCTTGCTCAGGCTTACTACGAAGGTGAAATGCTGATGAAACTCCCGCCGGCTGCCTTTAATCCTCCGCCAAAAGTGAATTCAGCGGTCATCAGGCTGGTTAGAAAACAAAATTATGAACTTGGCTGCAATGCGAGGTTATTCAGAACCATTGTCAAACAAAGTTTTGGCCAGCGCCGTAAAATGTTGCGAAATACATTGAAAAACATGGTTGAAAACCCGGACGTGCTTTCCGATGTTTATTTTAATCAAAGGCCTGAACAACTTTCTGTTCAGGAATTTATACATTTGACCAATAAAATTCAAAATCACATCAAACATGAGCCTAGAGACGAGAATCATGGAGGACCTCAAGGAAGCGATGAAAGCGAAGGACCAGGCAGCGATGCGTGGGATCAGGGCGATTAAATCGGCCATTCTTATATTTAAAACCGATGGAAGTGGAAACGAGTTGGATGTAGCCAGCGAAATAAAACTGCTCCAAAAATTGGTAAAACAACGTCAGGATTCCCTGGAGATATATCAAAAGCAGAACAGGGCTGACCTGGCAGCTGTTGAACAGGAAGAAATTGCAGTAATCATGAAGTATCTTCCCAAACAGTTGGAAGGAGCGGAACTTGAGGCTGCGATCAAAGATATCATCGGGCAGACCGGAGCCACGTCTATTAAAGATATGGGCAAGGTCATGGGTGCCGCCAATGCCATCTTGTCGGGCAGAGCAGATGGCAAGTCCATCTCTGAAGTGGTAAAAAAATTATTATCCTAAATAAGCCGCCTTGGTCCAGATCAGCATTGTCATTCCATTTTTAAATGAGGAGGAATCACTTCCCGAACTCTATCGCTGGATTAAACAGGTGATGGCTGAAAGGGATTTTAGCTATGAAATAATTTTTGTAGATGACGGTAGTTCCGATGGTTCCTGGAAAATCATCGAAGACATCCAATTCAATGATGCTGCGGTCAAGGCAGTGAAGTTCAGACGCAATTATGGCAAGTCAGCTGCCCTCAATGTAGGATTTGAACATACTTCAGGTGACGTGGTGATCACCATGGATGCCGATTTGCAGGATAGCCCCGATGAAATCCCCGATTTATATGATATGATCATTTCTCAGGGCTATGATCTGGTCTCAGGATGGAAGAAAAAACGATTTGACCCATTGAGTAAGACCATACCCACCAAAATTTACAATGGGGTTACCCGATGGATGACCGGTATTAAACTGCACGACATGAACTGTGGTTTAAAAGCATACCGGTCGGAGGTAGTTAAGACCATTGAGGTGTATGGCGAGATGCATCGTTATATTCCGGTTATTGCCAAATGGGCAGGCTTCACCAGAATCGGAGAGAAGGAAGTACAACACCAGGCGAGAAAATATGGCGTAACCAAATTCGGTTTATCGAGATTTTTGTATGGCTTTCTGGATTTGTTTTCCATCATGTTTATGGGTAAGTTTGGCAAGCGGCCTATGCACTTTTTTGGTGCCCTCGGCACGCTGATGAATTTCCTGGGTTTTGCCATCCTGCTTTATCTCAGTGCGGCGAAGTTGTTCCTCAGCGCCACTGGCATTGCCAACCGGCCGCTGTTCTTTCTGGGTCTGCTGCTCATCATCGTTGGCTTTCAACTTTTTATCACCGGCTTCATAGCTGAATTGGTGACCCGGAATGCCACAGAAAGGAATAAATACAAGATTGAAAAGACCATTTAACAGGATTCGGGAATCCAAAATCAAATCTTAAGTTTAACCACCACCGCTAAAGGTTCAGTTGCCAAGCACCCAAAGTGCATTTTTCCATTGATTTTATGTGTTAATAGGAACCCTTCAGTTTAAATAAATGTTAATTTATTTGCTTTTAAGGTCTAAGATCTCATTGAGAAAGCGTTCCGAACTAAAAAGATTCAGTATAAATCATTGAAAAACAGGCTTAGAATTTTTTTCACAAAAAAAAGTTCAAAATTAACTTGCGGGTAATGTAAAATGCATTACTTTTGCAGTCCCAAAGGAAGCGGCGGGTAAACGTTGGTTGTAGTAATATGATTGATGTGGATAAAGAGATTGACATTATGGGAAGAAAAGGTAAGAGGATTGAGTAATGATGAGATATAAATAGGACAACTCGAAGAAGTTGTATTTTAAGAAAAATACTATGGAGAGTTTGATCCTGGCTCAGGATGAACGCTAGCGGAAGGCTTAATACATGCAAGTCGAGCGGTAGATGGTTTCGGCCATTGAGAGCGGCGCACGGGTGAGTAACGCGTACATGACCTGCCTATCAGAAGGGGATAGCCCTGGGAAACTGGGATTAATACCCTATGGCATTGTATTTTTAAATGGATACAATTAAAGCTGAGGCGCTGATAGATGGATGTGCGTCTGATTAGCTAGTTGGTGGGGTAAAGGCCCACCAAGGCGACGATCAGTAGGGGCGTGAGAGCGTGGTCCCCCACACGGGTACTGAGACACGGACCCGACTCCTACGGGAGGCAGCAGTAAGGAATATTGGTCAATGCCCGCAAGGGTGAACCAGCCATTCCGCGTGGAGGATGAGGGCCCTATGGGTTGTAAACTTCTTTTAGATGGGAAGAAAATGCTTTGATTACAAGGTACTGACGGTACCATCAGAATAAGCACCGGCTAACTCCGTGCCAGCAGCCGCGGTAATACGGAGGGTGCGAGCGTTATCCGGAATTACTGGGTTTAAAGGGTGCGTAGGCGGATGATTAAGTCTAAGGTGAAAGTCTGTCGCTTAACGATAGAATTGCCTTGGATACTGGTTATCTTGAATAGGGATGAGGATAGCGGAATGTGGCATGTAGCGGTGAAATGCATAGATATGCCATAGAACACCAATTGCGAAGGCAGCTATCTGGTCTTTTATTGACGCTGAGGCACGAAAGCGTGGGGATCGAACAGGATTAGATACCCTGGTAGTCCACGCCCTAAACGATGCTAACTCGATGTTTGGTCGTTATGATTGAGCATCCAAGCGAAAGCGTTAAGTTAGCCACCTGGGGAGTACGACCGCAAGGTTGAAACTCAAAGGAATTGACGGGGGTCCGCACAAGCGGTGGAGCATGTGGTTTAATTCGATGATACGCGAGGAACCTTACCTAGGCTAGAATGTGAGCGCTATCTGGTGAAAGCCGGAGTTCCTACGGGACGCGAAACAAGGTGCTGCATGGTTGTCGTCAGCTCGTGCCGTGAGGTGTTGGGTTAAGTCCCGCAACGAGCGCAACCCCTATTGTTAGTTGCCAGCAAGTAATGTTGGGGACTCTAACAAGACTGCCAGCGTAAGCTGCGAGGAAGGTGGGGATGACGTCAAATCATCATGGCCTTTATGCCTAGGGCGACACACGTGCTACAATGGTCGATACAGAGGGTTGCGATACCGCGAGGTGGAGCCAATCCCAGAAAGTCGATCTCAGTTCGGATTGGAGTCTGCAACTCGACTCCATGAAGTTGGAATCGCTAGTAATCGCGCATCAGCCATGGCGCGGTGAATACGTTCCCGGACCTTGTACACACCGCCCGTCAAACCATGGGAGCTGGGGGTACCTGAAGATGGTGACTTTACGGGGAGCTATCTAGGGTAAGACTAGTGACTGGGGTTAAGTCGTAACAAGGTAGCCGTACCGGAAGGTGTGGCTGGAATACCTCCTTTTAAGAGATCATAAAAGATCCTTTTACCTTCCCATTATGTTAATTTAAAATTAATAGAGAGAAATTGTAAAGACGAGAGAGTTAAGGAAGAGATAAACTTGACAGAGTCTCGTAGCTCAGTTGGTTAGAGCACTACACTGATAATGTAGGGGTCGGCGGTTCAAATCCGCCCGAGACTACTAACAAGAGGAGGAGACGAGAAATGACAAGTGTAGCGGGGGATTAGCTCAGTTGGCTAGAGCGCTAGATTTGCATTCTAGAGGTCAAGGGTTCGACTCCCTTATCCTCCACAGTTTTTAGAATAGGAGGAACTCCCTTAGCGATAGGGGAGGAATCTTAAAATAGACGAAAAATGTTTCGTTGAAAGAAGAAGGGTAGTAGAGATATTGCCTGGAAAAAGATTGATAAAAGAGGATCGACAAGTTGGATTTTTAGAGTCTGGTGCGTTGATTTTTGTAATAAGAGAAAGTTCATTGACAAGTTGGGAAGTTAGATTACGAGAGAGACTGAGATTGGGTAGAAATACCTGATTGAAAGTATTTTAAGAGCAAAAAGAAATGGAAGCGAATAAGGGCGTACGGGGGATGCCTTGGCTTTCGGAGACGACGAAGGACGTGGTAAGCTGCGAAAAGCTACGGGGAGCTGCAAACGAGCATAGATCCGTAGATGTCCGAATGGGGGAACCCTGCAGGTTGAAGACCTGTAATCATCGCAAGATGAAGAGAACCTGGGGAACTGAAACATCTAAGTACCTGGAGGAAAAGAAAACAATAGTTATTCCGTGAGTAGTGGCGAGCGAAAGCGGAGAAGCCCAAAAGTCTTATATAAAAGAGCAGAACTGTTTTGGAAGAGCAGACCATAGGGGGTGAAAGTCCTGTAAGCGATAGTTATATAAGATGAACAATGAGTAGGGCGGAGCCGGTGAAACTCTGTCTGAAGATGCCAGCACCATCTGGCAAGGCTAAATACTACCGAAAGACCGATAGTGAACCAGTACTGTAAAGGAAAGGTGAAAAGAACCCTAAGAAAGGGAGTGAAAAGAACCTGAAACCGTACGCTTACAAGCGGTCGGAGCCTGAGAGATCGGGTGACGGCGTGCCTTTTGCATAATGAGCCTACGAGTTATGCCTTACTAGCGAGTTTAAATCCCTAAGGGATGGAGGCGGAGCGAAAGCGAGTCTGAAAAGGGCGGTAGCTAGTAGGGATAGACGCGAAACCTTGTGATCTACCCATGAGCAGGTTGAAGGTCCGATAATCTCGGACTGGAGGACCGAACTGGTAAACGTTGAAAAGTTTTCGGATGACTTGTGGGTAGGGGTGAAAGGCCAATCAAACTGGGAGATAGCTCGTACTCCCCGAAATGCATTTTGGTGCAGCGTTAGGAAGAGTGTGCTGGAGGTAGAGCTACCAATAGGGCTAGGGGGCTTCACGGCCTACCAACCCCTGATGAACTCCGAATGCCAGCACATTGCACTAGCAGTGAGGCGTGGGGTGCTAAGGTCACACGCCGAGAGGGGAACAACCCAGACCAACAGCTAAGGTCCCCAAATGTTATCTAAGTTGAACAAACGATGTGAGAATGCTAAGACAGCTAGGATGTTGGCTTGGAAGCAGCCATTCATTTAAAGAGTGCGTAACAGCTCACTAGTCGAGCGTTCTTGCGCGGAAAATAAGCGGGCATCAAGATAACTACCGAAGCTTTGGATTCATAGCAATATGAGTGGTAGGGGAGCATTCTTGAGCATTGAAGCCGAACTGTGAGGTTCGGTGGAGCGGAGAGAAAAGCAAATGTAGGCATGAGTAACGATAATTAAGATGAGAAATCTTAACGCCGTAAGACTAAGGATTCCTAGATCTATGTTAATCAGATCAGGGTTAGTCGGGACCTAAGGTGTACCCAAGCGGGGAAACCGATGGAAAGCCAGTTAATATTCTGGCACCTGTATATACTGCGATGAGGGGACGAAGGAGCGTAAGGCTGGCCACGAGACGGAATACGTGGTTGAAGTGCGTAGGCGATGATTCAGTAGGCAAATCCGCTGATGAGTTGAAACACGATAGTATTTTGATGACTTCGGTCATTGAGAATAAAGCCCCAAGCAAGCTTCCAAGAAAAGCCTCTAAGCTTCAGGTATATAGAGCCCGTACCGTAAACCGACACAGGTGGTCGAGGAGAGTATCCTAAGGCGCTCGAGTGATCCGTGGCTAAGGAACTAGGCAAAATAGTCTCGTAACTTCGGGAGAAGAGACTCCAACAGCAATGTTGGACGCAGTGAAGAGGCCCAGGCGACTGTTTAGCAAAAACACAGGACTCTGCGAATTCGAAAGAAGAAGTATAGGGTCTGACACCTGCCCGGTGCTGGAAGGTTAAGAGAGGGGGTTAGCGCAAGCGAAGCTCTTAATTGAAGCCCCAGTAAACGGCGGCCGTAACTATAACGGTCCTAAGGTAGCGAAATTCCTTGTCGGGTAAGTTCCGACCTGCACGAATGGTGTAACGATCTGGGCACTGTCTCAGCCACGAGCTCGGTGAAATTGAAGTATCGGTGAAGATGCCGATTACCCGCAATGGGACGAAAAGACCCCGTGAACCTTTACTATAACTTCACATTGGGCTTGAATATAAGATGTGTAGGATAGGTGGGAGACTATGAAGCTGTCACGCTAGTGGCGGTGGAGTCGGCGTTGAAATACCACCCTTTTTATATTTAGGTCCTAATCCCTGGAAAGAGGGAGACAGTGTGTGGCGGGTAGTTTGACTGGGGTGGTCGCCTCCGAAAGAGTAACGGAGGCTTGCAAAGGTACCCTCAGTGCCGTTGGTAACGGTACGCAGAGCATATTAGTAGAAGGGTGCTTGACTGAGAGACTGACGGGTCGATCAGGGTCGAAAGACGGCTAAAGTGATCCGGTGGTTCCGCATGGAAGGGCCATCGCTCAAAGGATAAAAGGTACTCCGGGGATAACAGGCTGATCTCCCCCAAGAGCTCATATCGACGGGGAGGTTTGGCACCTCGATGTCGGCTCGTCACATCCTGGGGCTGGAGAAGGTCCCAAGGGTTGGGCTGTTCGCCCATTAAAGTGGCACGTGAGCTGGGTTCAGAACGTCGCAAGACAGTTCGGTCTCTATCTATTGTGGGCGTTGGAATATTGAGGAGTCCTGACACTAGTACGAGAGGACCGTGTTGGACGAACCGCTAGTGTACCTGTTGTGGCGCCAGCTGCAGTGCAGGGTAGCTATGTTCGGACTGGATAAGCACTGAAAGCATCTAAGTGCGAAGCCATCTCCAAGATTAGTATTCCTTGAAGGGTCGTAGGAGATTACTACGTTGATAGGCTATAGGTGGAAGTGCAGTAATGTATGGAGCTGAGTAGTACTAATTACCCGAAAGCTTCCTTTTTTTATTTTTACCAAACGCAAAAGGTGGTAAAGCAAAGAAAATCTTAAGTAAAATAACTTCCCAAGTCAATGTCTTTATATCGAAGGATATAAAGACAATGTAAGGACGCAAAGCATTGCGTCCCCACAGAGTCAATGAAAGATAGCGGTGCAATTGATTGCGCCGATATCAAAAGAAATATATGTCGTAAGCCATAAAAAGAGTTAGGTGGCTATAGCGAGGGTGTTCCACCTCTTCCCATTCCGAACAGAGTAGTTAAGCCCCTCAGCGCTGATGGTACTGCCGTAACAGGTGGGAGAGTAAGTCACTGCCTTTTTTTTAAAAGTCTTTAAGAGCAATCTTAAGGACTTTTTTTATTTACGGAATGCAGCATTGATTTTCCCGAAGAAAATCAATGCGGTAGTTAAGTCCTGAACAGCGTCAAGAAAAAGCCCTGTGGGCTTTTTTAGCTGTGAACTGCGACCAACCGGATCGCAGCATGGTCGTTAATCTGTGGGGTGGGAAACCAGTCACTGCCTTCATAACTTCATCATCTTTACAGAAATGCTCCTAGCTGCGCGGTATGCGCGCGGTGCCCTCACTAAATTGATCTGTCGATCAATTTTTTCGGCGGTGCCGAAACCGTTCAGTTATCTTTTTTTTAAAAGTCTTCAGGATGAAGCCCGTTAAAAATTGATCCCTACAAACCTATGGCTCGTAGGGATCAATTTAAGGCTGAACTGCGACATCTTTGTCACAACCTCAGGATGCAAAAAAAAAAGTTGAAGCGCGGCATGACAGTTACGCAAAAATCCGGCCTTTATGTATGAGCCGTTAAGAAATTGCATAGTTAAACCGTTAAAAAGCCAAAAAAGTACATATAAGGTAAATACTGTTTCGATAGTCACTCACTTTGACCAGAGCAACTCATTTTACTGCCGGCCAATCGATCCATACGGCAATCGACCGGTCACCGCACCACGGTAATATCCCCTGTAAATATCTTAAGCTTACCACCCGTATCTATTAATTTAATAAAATATACATAAACTCCGGGTACTACATCCTGCCCATTTATCTTTCCATCCCATTGTATGGTATTGTTTTGTTGAGTTCCGGAACTGTAAACCAGATTGCCCCAACGATCATAGATGTTCACTTTTTCAAGGTAGTAGACACTGGGGAGGAGTACTGTCCATGTATTGTTGGTGGAGCCGGAACCTGGATAAATAATATTGGGTATGTAAATTTCAGGTTTGGGTGTTTCCACAATGATGTCAAAACTTCGTTTGTAAGTGCAGCCATTCTGGTGGGTAATTTCAAGTGTGACGGTCTTGTTGACGTCTGCCAAAATATTGGTTTCAAAACATGTGTCGCAAGTAACGGAGGCGGAAGGTTGCCACCTTATTTTCCATTTTTGCGGATCCAAAGTCACTTTTGCGTTAACAACGTCTCCTTGTTCGGCATTTTGGTTTTCGAAATTAGGCAGCATAGATAAATCCGGCAATTCATCCAAAAAGATGTCATAGGTACGTTCACAGCCATGATTATTAAAAATTTTCACAAAAGACGGGTTTTCTAAGAGGGCAGTTTGACCGGTAGTGTCTCCGTTACTCCAGGTAACTTGCCATTGGGGTGCCAGCATGGATGCGTTGTAGTTGGATTCTTCACAATTGAGATCTAAAGTAGGCGGTTCGGGCCACTTCAGCTTTGTGATGGATGCCTGGATTGTGGAATCACAGCCCATTTGAGTAGTCAGGTGCAGTTCAATTTCTGTACTTTGACTTACCCAGATATTATTGAGGTATAGTGAGTCATCAGGACAGATAAGGTAAGACTCCTGTGCAATGATTTCCGGAATAATTTCAATGGTTGCCGTTATCTCTGTTTTACAGTTGTTTTCTTCCTTTAGATACAGTATCGTGTCTGAATCAGTATAATAGCTGCCATTGACTTGTACACTGTCACCTTGGCAAATTAAATATCGTTCTGATTTGAAAATCAAAGGCGAATAATTAAGCTGAAAGGTGTACAGGGTATCACAACCAGTACTGCTGTTTAGCAGGGTTTGGTAGGACCCTTCGTTGTAATAAGCAGCACCATTGATTACGATACTGTCTCCTTCACAAAAGGCAATGGATTCGTTTCGTACTGGCAAGGGTTTTATGATAAGTGCTATTTGCACCAGACTGTCACAACCTTGTTGGGTCTGGTATGTACGGGTAAACAACCCTGCATCCTTTTTCCATTCACCAAAAATCAAAACAGAGTCGCCCTCACAAGCCGAAATATCCTGTATTTGATGGTATGATGGATAAAGGGAGAGCAATACGCTGGACAGACTATCACATCCCTGTGACGATGGGTATAATAGCGAGTAGGAACCTGCAACCTGCTGCCAGACATCAAAGATGAGCGTGCTGTCGCCCTGGCAGATGGAAAGTGATTGAACATTCCTGACCGTATCAATTACCCTAAGCTCAAAAGTAACAAAACTGTCGCAGTCAAACCGATTCCGCAATTTGATGGTAGCATTGATCTCCTCTTTCCACCAGCTGCCGAGAAAATACAGGGAATCTCCTTTACATATTTCCTGGCGGGGCAGGATAATAGAATCTGGGGGTAAAACTTCAAGTTTAAAAAAAATAATGCTGTCACAACTGCCAATTTCATGGAGGTACACACCAGACGACTGATAATAAGCCCCATAAAACAACGAAGAGTCACCTTGACAAATGGTCGATTGGACCTCTCTTTGAGCCGCCTGTTTTATCATGACCCTGACCGAATCGACTATGACACATCCTTTATTACCTGCCTCAAATAAAAGCGTAAAAGAAGTATCCGCAGATACCCGGATTTGGAAGCAGGTATCACAGTCGATGTAGGCGGATGGATACCATTGAATCCAATCCAGATCGAAGTTGCCCAGGTCGTATTCAAGGATATGATTGGGGCAGACTTCTTTATCTAACCCAAGTTCTACATGATAAGCGGGATCTGCTTGTACGGATACCACATCGCTGTAAGTTCTGCCGCAATGGTCAGTTACAGTAACTCCAAAAATGCCGGTTTCTGAAGTAGAAAATATGCTGTCTGCAGAAAAATCTGTCCATTTATAATCCACAAAACCACTGCCGGCATGGAAGGTAACCACTGCACTGGGGCATTTAATCATATCAGGTCCCAGATCGGGTAATTTTGCAGTAAGATCTATATTTATGCTGTCAATATTATTTTCATAGTCGCATTCCAACACTGAAGTAAGGCCTTTTAAATTGGAAGTAAAGGAAGCATCGAGGCCTGGCACATTGACCCTGACTCTTATTTTATCAAGACCTGCTGCACTCATTGAAATGCTCAAAGTATCTACGGCTTGTGCCTTGCTCCAAAACCTTTGCATCAAAAGAAAAGGGAGGCCATCGCTATTGGAATACAAGGCCAGATTGATGCTGTCTTGCCTGAAAGAATTGGTACTCTGATTTCTGATTTCGATATTGAGTGTAACACTATCTCCATGGCAACTATAATCCAGGATATCTGTAATCATATCTACTGCAGGCCAGCGCACGCATCCGTTTTGATCCCGATAGGTAGCCTGGCACATAAAGGAATTGTAGGGCTGGCTGCACGTAGCCTGTGCGCAACTGTCGGTATCAAAAAAAGCGGCGTTGTTTTGTTGCTGGCGAGGTATGGTGAGGTCGTCATTGACATTGGTGATGTGATACCCTGTTTGATTCCATACCTTTCTGGCGGGGGCCCAGGGAGAGGAAGCAGACTCGAAGCAGAAAATTCGGACTACGGAATCAGGATCAGATGGCAGATTACCGTTTACGAGGATTTCTGCTTGACCGTCATCATCAATATCTGAAATGATTGGGTATTCAAAATTTGTTGCACTACGAATTTCAATAGAATCCAAAGTGATCCCGCTTTGACCTTCAAATATCCTTAAGAATTTTTCATCTCTATGAATAATTTCATTTTTGCCATCTTGATTAAAGTCAAACATGGTTATACCAGTAAAACCAGATTCTTCAGATATGTGAATTGTGAAAGTTTTTTTTAGATTTATAGTATTTTCATAAGTATATTCAGAAAGCGAATTCTCATTACAAATACCTAGTTCAGGATAACAGTCATTATTTAAATTTCCAATAAAAGGAATTCCTGACCTGTTTTTATTTGATGTGCTAGATAATAATGAAATATCCTTTGGATTCCAAACCCAAATACCACCATCTCCAAAATCATTTGTTCTACTAACCACAACATCAAGATTTCCATCCAAATTTATATCTGTAAAAGTGGTATGGCCTTCTTTAACAGGTGGTGGTGCAGTAATTATATTAAACGTATTTCCTACATCATTATTCAGACTAACAAAATTGAATTCATAAACAATATCGCCTGCGGCTAATTCCAGTCCTGGGGCATCTGTAAAATCTGCAGCGATGGAATGATCTTTTAATCCACATAAATTAAATAGTATTTCATTGCATCCGGCACTTGATTTAGTATCTATGAGTAAATTTCCTGTGACCGCATTAAATATCTTATTTCCTGTATATAATTCTGGTATTCCATCCTGATTAAAATCAGCCAGTTTCGGGAACCATCCATCGAAATAGCCTTCAGGTAAAAGTTGGGTGGACCAATAATACTTACCATTTATGTCATATCTCTGTATTTTGGTTTCAAGATCTATTGCTCTTAAAAAAATATCAGTTATGCCGTCTTTGTCTACATCTCCGATTGTAACCTCAGGGCTGTAGGCGTATTTGTTATTTTGGCTTATTGCAATTTTCTTTATATCTTTCGGATTTGCAAGATTGATGATTTTAATTCCACATTCTACATTAAATTTGCTTCCAAATGAATAACTTGTAATTATAGAATTACTTAACGGATCGATAACAAAATTACATTCTTCACCTAGAAAAGCATTTGTAATAAATTCAGTTTGCCATTTTAACTTCATCCTTATTTGTGGAAAACTGTCAGGGATATATTCACAATCAGATATACAAGCCGCATTGAACAAGCTATCATTGCAAAAGCAATCTATATCGAATAAATCAATAAAGCCGTCTAGGTCGTCATCAATACCATTATCACATACTTCTTGAGAGTATAAAGATAATGGCAGAAACATCAATATTAAAATAGGAAACTTCATAGATCTTTTTAAAACTGGTACCGATTCCTGTGTGATGGAATCGGTACCATTTAAATAATCACTTAGTTACAACAAACTTGTCGCTAAAAATGATGCTTTCTTTATTTGTGATAGATATTAAATAGACGCCGTTTATCAGACCACTTATGTCAATATTCGATATTTTATCACCTGAGTATTTATGCTTCAATGCGAGTTTTCCTGTCACATCGAAGATTGCAACTTCGGTATCTGATAGTTCATTATTTTTGGCATCAATCTGTAATGTCAAATTGTTTAAATTTGAAATCACTATTGTCTCTTTTAAATTTTTTGTTAATGAGGGATTGTCAATTGTCGTCAGCCGGTTATCTCTAGATTCTCTAGGACATATTTCTGGGATTTTAATTTCTACATTAAAGCAAATTTTTGAAATACCTTGACAAAAAACTAATAAACCTGATGTTGAAAATGGATATTCTTTGGATGTTGTTACCGTAAAATTTACTACTCCAGATGAATAGGAAGCAGAAAATCCAGCTTCAGAAAATGATTTATCGCATAACGTATATCCAACGGGAGGGCTAAATGAAAATGAACCTGTATATACCCCATTCCCATTGGCATTCCGCTCATCGCAGGTAGCTACCACCGGTTCTAAATTATCGCAATCATCGCATTTTTTTCCTGTAAACGCAGATACCAACTTATAACAAATTGAATTGCCATTGCTATCACATAAAGTCAAAAATGCAGTCATTGGATTGCTGTAATCCGGATTATTAGGAGTAATGTTCAGACTTACACTCATAACATTTGTAGATGTGTCAATTAGAAATGAATTAACCTGAATGTTTCCATTCTGCGAAGTAACCATTTGTCCATTGGCATTACAGGGGCCATATCCGCTTGGAATTGTTATATTAAAAGTAGATATATATTTTTCATTATCACATTTGTATGCGGTAGCAGATAGATTGGTTATTTCTTCACAATCGTCACATTCCTCACTTTCCGGTAATATAATATCGTATACTGCCACCTTTGTTTGGGCTCCACAATCCATAAATACCCTGACCGTGAATATGCCAGGCCAACTATATTCGTGTGAAAAACTAGTACCTGTCTCCCATTGAGTTCCATCGCCATAGTCAATGGTGTAGGTTTGGCATTCTGTTTCTTCACCGTTGGTTGAAGCTTCAAAGTCAACGCTACACCCTTCAATTCTCCAATCTAAGATTATATCACCATAACAAACACTGGGGCATGAATTAATAGATACTTTATTAAAAAAAATATAATTATCGTTGCCAGTGTTACTCTTACCGCCTAAAACCAAATATAGAGGATCTCCATTGTCTAGAATTGAAGGAATATTGAATGTTTTTGTAATGCAAGAAAATTCCATTTCACTTGGATTGAGGCAATAATAATTTGTAGAACCTGTTACACCTGTTGATGAAGGATAATTAAATTCAACATTTTGTAATCTTTCAAGATGAGTAAAAGAAGCACTTGTGAATCCCGCAAGTTTCAGGATTCCAATAGAGACTTCCATGGGATCCAACACTGCGGCACTATTGACATTTCTTTGTAAACTATATTCCAGTGATAGTTCATACCTATCTGGCGCTGTTAATTCTGGCAAAAGTATGGCATTTTCTCCAACTATAAAATCACTGCTTGTAGTTTGGTTAAAGCCTGCCCCATCATATAAGCCACCTAAATATGTATTTGAGGTATAATGGCAATACCATGGTTCACCGTTCGAATGCTCTTCCCAATCATCTATTATGGATAAATCAACACATTGTGGTGTGTTTGGAGATGCAGGGGTGCCAGTTATATCATCAAAATCGGGATTTAAAACCTCCTCACATATCGTATCGCAATTTCCTGAAGAGCAGGTAGTTGAAGTAATAGGGCCAATGTAAATGGTCTCGCAATGTCTGTTAATGCAATTATCTCCTTCGTTATACGCATCTAAACAAATTTCGTAAGTCCCATAATTTGTGAATTCATAACTTAAATCTTCTGAAGTGCCAACCAGAGCACAATCAATATACCAATTATAACCATCAATTTCTGTTGTTGTCGTAGACTCATTGTCAAAAAATACATTAAATGGTACATTTCCATACGTTGTGCCAGGAGTGAAATTGGAGGTTATATCACTACAGGGTTCCCAACAACCCAAGGAGATAGAATTGCAAAGCCTGCAAGTGCCCAGCGTGTTTTGCATTCTTTCTTTTTGATCTTGCGTAAATTCACTCTTACATTCTTCAGTAGAATTGTCCATGTAATTATGGATTGGTGCCAGACTTCCACAAGTTGAATTTGAAGTGCATGTATTATTTGACCTGATATGTGGATTGGTATCGCAACATTTGTCACCGGTTTCATCGCAATTTGTTGATGGTGGACAGGTGGTGCCATTAACGTCACCTTCATAAGTATTTAACAGGTTTAACCAGTGGCCTGCTTCATGCGTTATCGTTCTGTTTTTATCGGTATTTGAATTTAAAACTGTAAAAGATGCTCCAATTCCAAAAGCATTGAATAAAATTACGGAACCGCTGATATTTTCATAACCATCACAGCCAACGGTATATCCAGATTCACCGCTCAAACTGCCACTAAATTTCCAAACGATCCAAATATTATAATAATCTTTTGTTGGCCAAATACTTAGTGACTTTACAGCCAATTCATTGACTTCCTTGTTGAAGCCTATACTATCATAATCAGAGGCACATGATCCATCACAATAAATTCTGTTAATACCGGTAGTTGCATTGCCATCGGGATCTCTTTGAGCAAGACAAAATTCTATCTCGGTATCAACGCCGTTGCCATAGCCTTGAGTTCCCAATATTTTACGGTAGTCATTGTTTAAGGCAATTAACGCAGAATCGATTTGAGAATCTGAAATGTTGGTTGCAGAACTGTCAGTGTAAATCACGTGAATAACAACAGGTAGATTGAAAGTCTGCCCCTTTAATTCCAAGTTGGGTGTGAAAAATATAAAAGTAAGAAAAATGGATTGAAGGTAAAACTTAATTCCCCCCCCCTTAAAATGCCGAATTAAATCAGCCAGAGTGGTTACAAAAACGCTTTGAAGCAATTGAAAAGCAAAATGTTTTTTCATGGTTACATTTTTTAGTTGTTTAATAAAAGATTCCTATATACTCACCGGAATCTGTACAGTCTAAAAAATAGGTTACGTCGGCATAGCCAGCATCGAGCTCTTAATGATGGTATTATTCGGTGTACCTTAATTTAAATGTAATATTATGTATTACGTTTAGTTATACCAAATCCCTAAGGTTAAATTTTGAAAAATTAACATAATGTGGTATTAAATTGTATCCAATATGGATAACGCCGTACTGAAAGTATATCTACCCCTAAAAATTTAGGCTACCTTTCTATTATTAACTAATGACCTACTTGCCATACGATTTGCGCATGATTCACTCACGAGATTTGCCTACCGGCTATTTTTCTGGCTATGCCAGAATCGTTTGTTCAGATCAAGCCAAAAAGTACATCATAGGTAAATGAGATTTAAAATGACATATTTAATGGGATAATTGAGAATAATTAGCCAGAATTAATCTTTAACTTGGAAATTATTATTTTAATAAGAATTAAATAGGGATAAATAAATACTGATGTTATGTTGATAATTAAATAATAATGTGGCATATTTGAATTCTAAACAAGTAAAACATGAAAAGTTCATTCTCCCATCTCCCATCTGGACATGGACGAGTGCTTGCAGAGGTGACGATACCGAGTTTTTTGATATTGCACTTACTGATTGCGATGAAGAACTATGTTGTCAGTGATTAGGTTTGTAGCATTTTGTGTTATTATAGGCGTAGGGGAATTATTAGCCCAATGCCCAGTGAGTTCATTAAGTTTTAATACTCAAGCTCAAATAGATAGTTTTCCAATCAAATACCCTGCTTGTTCTAATCTGGGTCCAATCGGTTTAAGCATCCATGAAACATTAAGCGGTGATATTACAAGCCTTGTTCCTTTCAAACAGTTAAAGGGCAAGCAAAAAGCAGAAATATTTATAACTGGAAATATAAATCTTACCTCAATGGAAGGGTTTAATAATATTGACACACTTGAAAATAGTATGCTGGTAAAAGGAAATTCCATCAAAGATATAAGTGCCTTGAGCAAGCTCAGATATTGCAAATGGTCATTGACCTTTGATGAGGACAGCTTGACAGATTTAAAAGGGTTAGAAAATTTAACTAGCGCGTTTCAGCTATCATTTTTAAATAGAAGCGAAAGAACGATCTCACTAAAAAGTTTGTCCTCATTGAGAAAATTAAATAACTTTTTTATTGTGGGCAACTACTTATTTGAAAACATTTCCTTTAAGTGGGTGAAGGATATGAGAATTAGAGCCAATAACTCACTTTCAAGCTTAGAAGGAATAAAAGTGGATTCATTGCTTGAAATGTTATCTATCCATACCCCTAATGATTTTTCTTTTGAAGGAAATGACAGACCAAAAAGATATTAATATTATATATTTTCGGTGATACTACAAAGGCATTATCTTTCAAAGGCATTGGAAAAAATAGGGAGTTACAAGAACTGTTTTTGGTTGATTTTGAATCTTTATCTGATCAGGATTATTTCAAAGATACTAAGATCACATCAAGATTGCATTTTGAAAATATTTCCAAATTCCCGAAAAATATATTTTTGAAAAAAAATAGTATTGATTCTATTGACTTGCTTGAGCTGGTAAACCTGGATTCACTGGTCAATCTGGATGGATTGGAAGATATATATGAATTGAGCGGGATTATGCTTTCTGGCAACAAAAATCTTGAAAACATATTGGCGTTAAGCAATGCAAAGACAGCGGCTACTTATAAACACGTGTTTTACCCTAATAAACAATATACGCTGGTGCTGAAAAACAACCCCAAATTATCGTATTGCCAAATTGTGCCTATTTGTAAAATGTTGAGTGAATTGCCAGCACAAAAATTCATAGTGCAAGGCAATTACGGAGATTGTGAGCATTCTGAAGCTTTATTGGATGCTTGTGAATTAGTCGATGTAAATGATGATTTAATTGAGCATTGTTTTTTTCTTTACCCAAACCCCACTTCAAATTATATTTATGCAAATTTTTGTGAGCGGATTAATGAATTTGAGATATTTGATGAGTCGGGGGTTTTGATTAGAAAAGGAATCCCAAATGAGAATGGGCTAAATGAAATATATATAGCAGATCTGGCTAAAGGCTATTTTTTATTTCGGGCCATTCTAAAAAACGGAAAACCGATCACCAAAGGATTTGTAATTCGTTAGTATGTTATTTTAGTTTCATCCACATTATAATCGGATGAGATTCTGCATCTTAGTATTATAATACCCTTTCCTTACCCAATAAACCCCTTGGCAATATTAAGCGGCCTGAAAATAAATCGCTTTTTATTTCTGTGCTCTGCGGTTCTTTGAAGAATATCTTTTAAAGATTCAATTACTTCAATCGTATGCTCGCCCTTATTGATCATTACACATTCTGCGGCGGCGGCGTGTCCTGCATCGGTTATTTCCGACCGGGTGGCGATGCCGGCTTTATTGAGATTTTCCAGCACTTGTGTAGCCCATATAACCGGTACATGGGCTGACTCACAAATCCAGAGTATTTCTTCCTGGATTTCTCCCATTCTTTCAAAACCAATTTCCACAGCCAGATCACCCCGCGCGATCATGATGCCAAAAACTTTATGCTTCAATCCTTCCAAGAGCAGATCCGGCAGGTTTTTTACAGCCTCAGGGGTTTCAATTTTAAGTACGATGTTGACATTTTTGCCCTTTGCACTGTCATTGAGGTATGTGGAAAGCTGACTTATGTCGGTCGGGTTTCTGACAAATGACATTCCAACCAGATCTGCATTTTCCAGGATGAAAGGAAGACATGCCAGGTCGTGCTCCGTAAGAGGAGATATGCCCAACTCTGTATCCGGAAAATTGATACCCTTTTCTGATTTAATTAGTTTTTTTTCGGATGCGATCCTGGAAATCCGGATGCCAACGCCTTCGGGTAATATTATTTCTGCAATGCTTTTGATAATGCCATCGTCGAAGTAAACCCGGTCACCTTTTTTAATTTTATCCAGTAACCCTTCTTCCGTGGGATTGATCACGATATCGTGGTGGTTGAAATATTGCATATCGTAGGCAAGCCAGATGAGTTGCCCTTCTTCGACTTTTACCTTTTTTCTGTGTTTGCCCTTACCGATGAGTTTCGTCCGGATTTTGGGACCTGCCAGGTCAAAGTAGATTTTACAGGACTTTCCGGTTTTATCACAGGCCTTTTTTATTTTTTGTACCATCTGCGACCAAACGGTTTCATCGTCATGGGCACAATTAATGCGGGCGATGTTCATGCCATTGAGTAGCAATGATTTGATCATGGCGTAGTTGTGCGCAAAGCCGGAATCAAACGTAACCATCAGGTGGGGCAAATCATTTGAATCTTTGGTGCCAAATAGCGATGTGGAACGCTCAGCCAGGATATTGCTGCTATATGCATATGAACAGGGGTCAAGTTCATCCGGCTTGTAGGTGGCGCCAAGCCGTTGCCTTATTTCCTGCAACTGGTGCCTGATGTGGCTTTCGGAGCTGGCCAGCGAAGACAAACCCTTTTCATGCAATTCGTTTTGGAGGCTTCTGATGTCCTTGCTTCTTAAGGTAAGATATTGGATAAGATTTATGGCTGATTTCCTTTCACTTTCAGACAAGGTACTTAAATACGATTGCCTTTTTTCCACCTGGGCCATCATCTCTTTCTCGATGATTATAAGGGCTTTATTGATGCTGGTAAGGTTGGGCTTCATCTGTTTTAATTGAAAATTAATGCATTATTGCTGCGCTTTTGGATTTATTAACCTCGATCATCAGCCGGGATGACCAGGATTTGGCTAATTTTATAAAGGAAGGATAACCAATCTATATTCATACCATTTCATTTGCCTAAATAATTTTGCTTTAAAAATTGCTCAGCCTAATGGATAGAATGAATTGGCTAACTGAAAATGCAAAATTAAAGATCTGAGCCGGCAATAACATGTATATAATATTAATTAATAATCAATTAATTGTGATATATTTTGTCAACTTATACCGGTTTATTCCATAAAATTCTGCCAGGGTACGAAAAAAATCGTAGCAAAAACTTTGAACCTACGATTTATATCGTACCTTTGTTACGAATTTAATCGTAGTACTTATGTCATACACCTTACCCACAGATTCTGAACTCGAAATTCTTCAAGTCCTCTGGGCTAATGGCCTCTGCACCGTTCGTTTTGTAAACGATAAAATCAACGAACACCGGGAAGTAGGATATACCTCCACCTTGAAGACCATGCAACTCATGATGGATAAAAATATGCTCGACCGAGTCATCGAAGAGCGGACCCACTATTACAAAGCTGCCCTCGCTGAAGAAACCACGCAAAAAAGTCTGCTGGATGAATTTGTAGCCTCTACTTTCAGAGGCTCCGCTTCTTCTTTGGTACTTCGTATGCTCGGAGACGGCGATACCAATCTTGACGAAATCCAAAAGATCAAAGCCATCATTTCTGAATTTGAAAACCAAAATCAAAACCTGTAAAACAAGCTGAACATGGTCCTATTCAATTTCATCAATCCATTGTATTATTCGCTTGCCTGGACAGTTACCCACGCTACCTGGCAGATTATGGTCATTGTCCTCATTGCCGCGATTGCCCAGGCCGGCCTGCAAAACCAATCAGCAACGGCCCGCTACCGGATTCTTCTTGCAGCTATGGCTATGATACTCCTGGCCTCTTTGTCCACCTTTATATATTATTTCAACTCGTCTGCAGGAGTAATGGTCAATGCCGGCGTGAATGAAATTTCGGGCATTTCCAGTCTGAATGCACTGGATGACCTGGCCAATAAAGGAGAAACAATGGGAACATGGACCATTCAAAGAGTAAGTATTTATGTCAATGAGCACATTTACTTCATCGTATTGGTATGGCTGGTGGGCATGGTGCTTGCCTTGTTGCGACTCATTGGCAATGTCGGGTATGTATTTTACCTGAGAAACAACATGAATTTTCCCGTAGAATCATACTGGGAAAACACAATGTCGGTCATTGCAAAAAAACTTCACATCCATAAAACCATTGACATCGTAGAAAGCGCCCTGGTAAGGACACCCATCGTCATTGGACACTTGAAACCCATGATCCTGTTTCCGTTGGGAGCCATCAACCGGCTTAATCCGGATGAAGTGGAAGCCATATTGGCACATGAGTTGGCACACATTTCCCGGAATGATTACCTGTTGAATATTTTCATCAACCTGGTGGAGTCTCTGTATTATTTCCATCCCGCCTTGTGGTGGTTGTCCAGTCAGATCCGGTTGGAACGCGAACATTGTTGTGACGATCTCGCCATTGGTTTCACGGGAAGTCCGATCAAATATGCCAAATCATTGGTAGCAGTACAGGAAATGGCCATGTACTCACCCAGACTGGCCATGGCTTTTGCGGGCACTGAAAAAAGAAGTCAGCTTTTCATCAGGGTGAATCGTATGCTCAAACAATCTTCCAGGGCCATCAATGCCTGGGAAAAAGGTTTTGCGGGTATGGTCATTTTTTTACTGGTGTGGTGGGTAGCCATGGCGGCGACACCCCTGGACAATGCTGCACATTGCCTTCCTGCAAACATGCAACTTGCCGGAGATCCCAGATTTTTAAAGTATATAAATGAAAATGTGGTTGACTCACTTGAAATTGAATTTGAGGTCATGGATGGCACCTACAATTATTCAGACCATGTGCACGATGTGGTCATGGTGGTGGCAAATCGACATGTAGTCTCATTTAACCTCAATGGCCTGGAAATAGCCGGAAGTGATATTTCCCGGTTTGAACGACTGATCACAGACATCCTCCTCGAAAGGCAGGATACTGAACCACCCGCCTCACCTGCTGAAGCGCACGAACCAGAAGATGCAGCTCTTTATAATGCCTTTATCGAGCAAATGAAAAAGGATAAATTATTGTCGTTCACGTCCATGAACCAAATCCATTTTAGCCATAGAAACATGGTAGTGAATGACATCATCTTGTCCTCCGCTATCCATCAGCAATATGCAAAGTTGTATGAAAAGGTGTCTGGTAAAAAATTCAAAGGCGACACCGGCATCTCTTTTGAAGTAATATTAGATGAAGAAGGCAATACCCTCGAAGAAAGAATCTCCGGGCCAAACAAGCAGAGCCAGCCGCAACATAACGCAGGAATCACTACATCGTACTCGTATGCTGAGTCAGATATGCCGGAAGGCATCAATGCTGATGAAATGGACCGCAGGGCAAAGGAAGCTGCTTTTGATGCCTGGCTCGACAAAACGCTTATAGCAGATGGCTACATTAAAAACAAGTTGAGATACAGCATCCTATGGAATCAACAATATATGACCGTTGATGGCATGGAAGTAGATGCAAGCGACATTAAAAAATATGCGGCCATGATGAAAAAAATGACGGGAATAAGTATCAGTCCCTCCTTCATAAAAACAAGGCAAATCAATTAATCCTTAACCATTAATCCTTAACCATTAACCATTAATATGAGAAACCTCTTTTTTGTATTTGCTTGCTTATTTATTTTCTTCGGCACTTCTGCGGGTCAGTCTGCACAAAAGTTAAAAATCTTTCTTGTATGCAATGAGGACTGGCTCTGTGACATGGATTACCTCAGGAAGGAATTTACGGCGGTCGATTTTGTGCGAGACCGGTTTTTGTGCGACGTGCAGATCATTTCCAATGTGCAGTTCAATGGTAACGGAGGTCAGTCGAATGTGCTTTGTTTTGTTCCCCAAAACAATGCGGCTGCGGTGAAAGATACCATGACATACTTCAATGATGTGATGGCTACCGATGACATTAAAAGGAAAAAGATGCTTAAACACCTGCAGTTGGGTTTGATACCCTATCTGGTGGACAGAGGGCACGTGGACAAGCTGGATCTTACCATAAAAGCTGATGATATCAACAGTACAGCAAAGGCAGAAAAAGACCCTTGGAATCTTTGGCAATTTTCAGTGGGGTCCTCCGGTTATTTTGATGGGGATCGGAATTATGCCAATTCTTCAATTTCCAACAGCCTCAACATCAGCAGGGAAACCACAAAAGACAAATTTATCTTTGAAATCTATAACTCCATCAACCGGCGTAAATTTACTTTCTTCAACGCCGAAACAGATAGCACCGAAGTGGTTGAGGCCATACGGGATCGCCAGGATATGTTCTCAAGGTATATCTCTAAATTGAGCGAATACTGGGGCATCGGAGTACAAGCATCCTTTACCCGGAGTATTTTTGACAATATCGATTGGAGGGCCAATCTCACCCCGCAAATTGAGTACAGCATACTTCCTTATAGCGACTTCAATTCTCAAAGACTGATAGTGGGGTATTCAGTGGGGCCCAGATACTTCAATTACCGGGACACAACCATATACCTAAAGACAGAAGAAATACTGGTACAACACACCATTAGCCTTATATCCAGCTTCACCAAGTCATGGGGCAATATCAACCTGGGTGCATACTGGTCGAACTACCTCAATGATTTTGATAAAAACAACTTTTCGTTGGGTGGAGCCGTGAGCTGGAATATCTTCAAGGGATTTAGATTTTCCATAGGCGGAAATTACGAGCTGGTTCACGATCAGATTTCCCTTCCCAAATACGACGCTACCCGTGACGACCTGCTTACCCAGCGCAGACTGATCGCCACCTCCTACAATTATTTTATGGGCATTGGATTCAGTTATACGTTTGGTTCGATTTACAATAGTCAGGTAAATCCTACATTCAGGGGCCTCAATTACAGCATCAGTTTTTAATTCCTAAATCCTAAATCCTAAATCCTAAATCCTAAATCCTAATTCAACATACTTTTCTAAGTTCCCTATAGGTTTTAAGGGCCACAGACATTCTTTTTTCGACAGACTTGATCGACAGGCCAATGATATCGGCAATTTCAGAGTAGGTTCGTTTTTCGATCTTATTCATGATAAAGACTTCCCGGGATGCCTTGGGCATTTCCTGAATTTTCTGCTGCACATAATGGTCAAACTCGGTACTCAGGATTTTAAATTCCGGCGTTTCATAGTTTACTTCACATCGGGCGTGCTGTTGAAACCGGTATCGTACGGAATCTCTTCTCTTTTTGTCAATAAAGAGATTATAGGCAATGGTGTACAGGAAAGACGTCTCTTTGCCAGACTCAATCTTTTCGCGGTGCTGCCACAGTTTGACAAAGCTTTCCTGAGCTATGTCTTCGGCTTCAAAGGAGTTCTGACATTTGGACTTGAGATAGTTGAGCAACTTGTTGAAGTTCTCGCAATAAGTACTGTTAAATTTTTCGAGATTTAAATACATGCCCTGATATTTTTGATAATACAAAAATAAGTGACGGGCATATGGGAAAAATAGGGGATTACCCCCAATTATTGTCAAATGGGTGTATTATGTAAAATAAAATTTAGTGGGGTTAAATTTTTTCAAAGGCATCCTGCCATGCAAGCATTCCTCCCAGGAGATTACGAACCTTTGTAAAGCCAAGGTCGGCCATAAGGTGTTTGGCTGTGGCACTGCGCATTCCCGAGCGACAATGCAAAATAATTTCATCGTCTTTATGGGGGGTAAGAGCGGGTAAGGCATCGTTCAGTTGACCAAGAGGTATCAATTTAGCGCCTATATTGTACATTTCATATTCAAAAGGCTCACGCACATCGATGATCAGCAATTGTTCTCCCTGGTCCAAACGCTCTTTAAGTTCTGAAACGGTAATGTCATTCATTTCAATTGCATTTTGCCGGCTTGCCGGATATTACGGTAATGTTAATTTTACTGTGCATGGGAATCTTAGTGATGCCATCATAGGCAGGCAGTTGATCTATAATGTAGGCAGCAGCTGAATCGCGAATGGCACCTTTTGCCGACACTTCTCCGAGGGCCAGATTGTGCTGTTCGAGCACAAACTCGGCTTCCGACAAAGAATAACATATCAATTCAGGTATGGTAATTTCCCCGCCTTCACGGTCACTGACCACAAATTCCAATTCATCACCTTTATTGATACGCACTTCTCCTTTTATAATATCCTGATCAATAATGAGTTGATCTTTATAATATACTTCCAGGATGTGGTTGGGATCACCTGCATCGTATTTTTTGCCGCGTATCCTGCTCAAAATACCCCGGTGTTTGAGTTCTACCGACTTTTGGCTGAAGTCATTACCATATAAAAGAGGCAATTCAGACACTTTCACTTTGTCAGGATCATACTTGGTCACCGTGACGTACACCTTTCTTCCTTCTTTAACTTCTGCATTGTATTTGGGGTTCTGGTCAATGATGATGCCTCCCGGCCGGCCTACCATAAATACGGAGTCAGTCACAATTAGGTGAAAGGAATGATCGTTCGCTTCTTCGATCGCGTCAGCTAAGTGTTTATCCACAAAGTTGACCATCGGCAGTTTTTGCCCGTGGTTGGTGTACATATTTAGCCAGAGAAAAACAATGATCAGAATCACACATATGGTAGCAACCAATATAAGTAAATGCCTTACTACAGGATATTTTTGAAGAAAGGATTTCAGACGAGAAAAAGGGGTTGTCAACTTAGCCACATTTTGAATCCGCAAAGGTAATGAATACAAGGCGCTTCCATGCATTTGAAGACTTTAAATGATGGCAAATTTTTTATCATTTATAATGGTCTATTTAGAAATTGTCTAAATAAACAATGAGTATTGAAATTCGTTGTTTTAGTTGTCGCCAAATTATATTTTTGCATCAAATATAAAAGATGTTTTTCATTCTCTTTGTATTTTTCTTTGATAATCAAGATCTTAAGACGACTTAAAATGGATTTTAACAAATCAGTTCTCCGGAAACTTACCTTAGTCTTATTGTTATTTTACGGCATCAGTATCCAGGCAGAAGTTTCTCCTGAAGCGGGTAAGACATTGTTTACAACAAATTGTGCCGCTTGTCATGCTAAAAACATGAAAACTGCCCTGACAGGTCCCGCGCTTGGAGGAGTGGAAAGCCGATGGGACAGTAAGGAAAATCTATATGCCTGGATTCGCAATTCTCAGGCCATGATCAAAAAAGGTCATCCAAGGTCAGTGGAGTTGTGGAACCAGTACAAGCCTACGGTGATGACCGCATTTCCCAATCTCACAGACGATGAGATCGCGTCCATGCTGGTGTACATCCAGGGCGTAACAGATGGCACTTATCCGCCAAAAACTGGCAGCCCTGTTGGTACCGCCGCCACTCCCGAGGTAAAAAAAGACAATACCTGGTTTTATGCAGGCATAGCCATTTTCCTTGCTTTATTGTCTTACATGCTTTCTCTCATTATCGGCAACCTAAACAAGCTGGCCGCTGCACAGGTTGGCCAGGTTTACCATGAAAAAACACTTTGGGAGAAACTCACCTCAAAGGGTATGGTTTCATTTCTGATATTTGCCGGCATCATTCTTGGTGGTTATACCACGGTGACCAGGGCAGTTGACCTGGGAAGACAGCAGGGCTATGCGCCGGACCAGCCTATAAAATTTTCGCACGCAACCCACGCAGGCTTAAACAAAATCGATTGTCAATATTGTCATGACGGAGCTCGTAGGTCAAAGCAGAGTGTGATTCCTGCCGCCAATACCTGTATGAATTGTCATAAGGCCATCAAAGTAGGTTCTAAATATGGAACTGCAGAGATTTCTAAAATATTTGCTTCCATAGGATTTAACCCCATCACCAATACATATATTGAAAATTACGATTCCTGGCCACAAGACAGCATCAAAGCAGTGTTCAGTCAATGGATAGAACAGGAATACAAGACCGCCAACGACCTTACCGCACTGGATGAAAAAGGCCTTTCAACCGTGAGGAACCAGTGGAAAGACATCGTTTCTTCACTGACCAGCGAAGTGGATGATAAAATTCAGGGCCCGATTGAGTGGGTGCGCATACACAATCTTCCTGACCATGCTTATTTCAACCATGCCCAGCACGTTGCGGTCGGAAAAATCGCATGCCAAACCTGTCATGGTCCGGTTGAGAAAATGGAAGTTCTTGCTCAACAATCACCTTTGTCCATGGGTTGGTGTATAAACTGCCACAGACAGACAGAAGTCAAATTCAAAGACAACCCTTATTACAGCAGTTATACCTCATTGCATGAGGAATTGAAATCCGGAAAGCGGGACAAAGTGACCGTAGCGGATATCGGTGGACTGGAATGTCAGAAGTGCCACTATTAATAAAACATTTAAAAGCGTTACCACATTAATTGATATAATGAGAAAAGAGGTAAAAAACATTTGGATTGGTGAACAGGATCTGGCTCACAGCGAAAAATTTATTGAGCAGAGCAACCAGGAACTTTCCCTTATCGATACACTGGCAGACAGTGAAACATCCTCGGCATTGGGATCCAACCGAAGGGACTTTTTAAAATTTTTGGGATTTGGACTGGGAGCAGCTACCATTGCAGCCGGTTGCGACATTCCGGTTAAAAAAGCTTTGCCATACGTTACCAAGCCGGATGCCATTGTTCCGGGTATTGCCAATTATTATGCGAGTACCTTTGTCCATGGAGGCGACTGTGCTGCCATCCTGGTTAAAACCCGCGAAGGCAGACCAATCAAGATCGAGAGCAATGACATGGCACCTTCCAATTATGGTAAAACTTCAGCCAGAGCCCAGGCTTCGGTAATAAGTCTTTATGATACCAATAGATTTGCGACACCATTAAAAAAATCCGGTAATGGTTTTACCTCCATTACATGGGCTGACCTGGACAAAGAAGTGAAAGCCAAACTGGCTTCCGCCCAAAACATCAGGTTATTAACGGGTTCAATGCCCAGTCCTACTGCGCAGAAAGCCATCAGTGATTTCACGAGCAAGTATCCATCTGCCAAGACAGTAGCCATTGACGCAGTGTCTTACAGTGCTGTTCTGGATGCGCACGCAGCAAATTTTGGAAAAAGAGCCCTGCCCACTTATAAATTCAACGAAGCAGACGTTGTCGTCAGTTTCAATGCTGACTTTCTGGGTACCTGGATCAGTCCAGAAAAATTCGCAGCAGATTATATTCAGAAAAGGGTAATCAAAGATGTAAATGCACCGAAGATGTCGAGGCATTATCAGATTGAGAGTCATATGTCTCTTTCAGGTTCAAATGCGGACAACAGGATTTTGGTAAAACCCTCTGAACAAGGCGCAGCCATTGCCTATCTGTTCAATCAGATCACAGCAGGAGGTGCCCCCTCATTGCCACTCAACGAAAGAGCGAAAAAAGCCCTGGACAAAGTGGCAACGCAATTGAAAAACAATGGAAGCAAATCCATTGTGCTCAGCGCTTCAACCAATGTGGCTGAACAGCTTATGGTGAATGCCATCAATCAGGCACTGGGAAATTATGGCGCCACCATACTTGCCGGAACCAATTATTATGGCAAGCAGGGTGATGACAAACAATTTGACCAGTTGGTGGCAGAACTCAATGCCGGCAGTGTGGATGTGCTCATCGTATATGGCGCCAATCCGGTATTCACCCATAGTAAAGGGAAGGAATTGGAAGCGGCCATTGCTAAGGCTAAAACGAAGATTGCCCTCTCTATAGCCAATGATGAAACCACCAAACTTTGCGATTATGTGGCAACGATACCGCATTTCCTGGAAGCATGGGGTGATGTAAAAATATCCGATGAGTGTACCTCACTCATTCAGCCTACGATTTCTCCGCTTTTTGATTCCAGGCAGGGCGAAATGTCTCTGTTGACTTGGTCAGATGTAGTCACACCATCTTATTATGATTATCTAAAGGCAAACTGGCAGGCAACTGCATTTGCAGCGCAGTCTGAGTTTGCTTCATTTCAGGCCTTTTGGGATAATTCTTTGCACAATGGCCTTATAAAAAACAGCGTGTCTGCCGGAAATCCGGCATACAACAATGCAGCCATAGATTTTAGTTCGATTACCTCTCCCTCCAAGGCAGAACTTGAAATCTCTTTCTTTGAACCCTTAGGAATTGGAAATGGAATTCATTCTACCAATCCATGGCTCCAGGAAATGCCTAATCCAATCGACAGAACAGTATGGGGCAACTATCTTGCTGTCCCTGTTCAATTCAACGGTGTAAGTGCATTTGAAGGACTCAACGGAGTTAAAGACGGCGACCTGGTTGAAGTAACCATTGGTGACGTAAAATATACGGTACCTGTTATCCAGCAATTTGGTCAAATGGCCGGCACGGTTGCATTAGCCTTGGGCTACGGAAGGATGGAAGCGGGTGCTTGTGGTACCAATGTAGGGGTAAATGTAAATGCTTGCGTAGAAAGGCCTGGAGGATACCCTAAATATTACAGTGATAAAGTAGCTGTTTCAGGAAAAATTGGAAAAGAGAAAGAATTCTCATGCGTACAGTACCACCATACCTATGGAGTAAAAGATAAGGACAAAGCCACAGGTCAGACCATCAATGCGGATGAAGCAGCAACTGTATTCTTTGATTACTTTACCGGTGCCAAAGGATTTCAGGGAGCCATTACCGACAGGTCGATCATATATACCAGTAATGTGGCAGACCTCAAAGAAAATTTGAAAGAAGTTCAGGAAAAACGAGCCCACGCTCAATTCCTCAACAGCAAACAGATTTACGGAGGTCACGATGCTTTATATAATACAGGCCATCACTGGGGCATGCACATCGACCTCAATGCGTGCATTGGTTGTGGTGCTTGCGCTGTAGCCTGTATGTCAGAAAATAACGTACCTGTCGTTGGCAAGCGGGAGGTTTCGAGACATCATGAAATGACCTGGTTGAGGATTGACCGTTATTATTATGGTAGTGTTGAAAACCCAAATACGGTTTATCAACCGATGATGTGTCAGCACTGTGACAATGCACCTTGCGAAAATGTTTGTCCGGTGAATGCCACCAACCACAGCAGCGAAGGACTAAATCAAATGACCTATAACCGTTGTATAGGTACTAGATATTGTGCCAACAACTGTCCATATAAAGTGAGAAGGTTCAACTGGCTGGATTATACCACCGCTGACCTCTTCCCTGCCAATCAAATTAAAAAATTTGGAGAAGAAACCCCATATGGAGCAGATAACCTCACCAGGATGGTACTCAATCCGGACGTTACTGTCAGGAGCAGAGGGGTTATCGAAAAGTGCAGCTTCTGTGTACAACGATTACAGGAAGGAAAACTCACTGCCAAGAACGAAGGCAGGACACTCAGGGATGCCGATGTAAAATCAGCCTGCCAGACTGCATGTCCTACAGGTGCCATCACCTTTGGTGACATGAACGGAAAGGATGTACTTGCCGGAAAATTAGAAAACCCACTTAACTATATCGTGTTGGAAGAAGTGAATGTGCGGTCTTCTGTCAATTACACCATGAAAATCAACAACAGAGACGAATCTTTAGAAGCTTAAAATAAAAAAAGAATATTCGATGAGTTCACCAGTAAGCTTAATCAGAGAACCATTAATAACGGGGAATAAGACGTACCACCAGATTACGGAAGATCTGATTTCACCGACGGAGAAAACGCCGCCCAGGTCATGGATCTTTGGATTCATGGTGGCAGTTTTCTTTCTAGCCGTATTTGTATTTTGTGTGGGGTGGACGATCTACCACGGCATTGGCACCTGGAACCTAAACAGAACCATTGGTTGGGGTTGGGACATCACCAACTTTGTATGGTGGGTAGGTATAGGTCACGCAGGTACGCTGATTTCAGCCATCCTGCTGATCTTTAGGCAAAAATGGAGGACTGGTGTAAACAGGGCGGCAGAAGCGATGACCATTTTTGCGGTTATATGTGCCGGACAGTTTCCCATCATTCACATGGGACGAGTATGGCTGGCCATATTCATCTTTCCATATCCCAATACCCGCGGACCTCTGTGGCCAAACTTTAACTCCCCCCTGATGTGGGACGTTTTTGCGATAAGTACCTATTTTACGGTTTCACTACTTTTCTGGTACACAGGTTTGGTGCCAGATTTTGCTACCGTAAGAGACAGGGCAAAGGGTTTTAGAAAAAAGGTGTATAATTATCTTTCATTTGGATGGACAGGTTCGGCCAAACACTGGCAGCGATTTGAATCATTGTCACTGGTCCTTGCAGGTTTATCGACTCCTTTGGTACTTTCAGTTCATACGATTGTAAGTTTTGACTTTGCCACTTCAGTCATTCCTGGTTGGCATACCACGATATTTCCTCCATATTTTGTAGCAGGGGCCATATTTTCAGGCTTTGCCATGGTACTTACCCTCATGCTGGTGACCAGGAAGCTATTTAAACTGGAAGATTACATCACCATTGAGCACATTGAGTCAATGAACAAGGTAATCCTACTTACAGGAACTATTGTGGGGGTTGCATATCTCACAGAGTTATTTATAGCCTGGTATTCAGGATACGTTTATGAACAATTTGCATTCTTCAACAGGGCTCTTGGACCTTACTGGTGGTCCTATTTTGGAATGATGTTCTGCAATGTGGTTTCACCGCAGTTGTTTTGGAAAAAATCATGGAGAAGAAATATCTGGTTGACATTTTTCCTTTCCATTCTGATCAATATAGGAATGTGGTTTGAGCGATTTGTCATCATTGCCACGACCCTGGCCAGGGATTACCTGCCATCATCGTGGAGTTATTATTCACCTTCATGGGTTGAAATAGGAATTTTCCTGGGCTCACTAGGTTTATTCTTTACATGTTACCTCATTTTTTCAAGAGTAGCACCGGTAGTTGCCGTTGCAGAAGTAAAGGCCATCCTTAAATCTTCGGGTAACCAATACAAGGGGCAAAGTCAGCACCATGATGACCACCATGAAGAAGTGCATCACGACCATCATTAATCAATAAGAGAATTAGTAAAATGGCACATAAAGAAGTTATATTCGGATTATACAGCGATGAGCAGGATTTGCTTAAAGCAATACGAAAGGCAAAGTCAAGTCACCTGGATATCATGGATGTTTATACTCCATTTCCGGTACACGGCCTTGATCCATTGCTTGACCTGGAGGAATCCAGGATCCACATTGCGGGATTTATTTATGGAATGATAGGTACTTTGACTGCTTTTTTAAGTATGACATGGATTACAACCAAGGACTGGCCGGTCATTTTTGGCGGTAAGCCTTATTGGTCAGTTCCGGCATTTATCCCCATTACCTTTGAGTTAACAGTATTGTTTGCCTGTGTGGGAATGGTTATCACTTTTTACATTATCTGCGGTATGGGCCCGGGTGTTACCAATCCCACTTTGGACGACCGTATCACGGATGATAAGTTTTGTCTGGCATTTGACAAAGCACACGTCAGTGAAAACGATGCAAGGGCCTTGTTCAGTTCCACCGGGGCTGAGGAGGTTAATTCAAAAACCATATAATGAACATATGACAATGAGCTACAATAAACACTACATATTTTTTGCATGCATGCTTTTTGCAGCGGCCTCCTGCCAGAAGCCCGGAGGAAACAGCACAGGAAGTGAATATATGCCGGACATGGGGCACTCCGTGGCATATGAAGCCAACGTCTATGGCTATTATTACCTGAACAGGTGGGGCAGTGAGAAATCCCTCCGGGAATATGCTGCTCCCCGAAACCCCGTTGCCGGTACCATCCCTAGGGGATACGCTGGGTCTGTTGATGCCCATACAGGTATGTCGGGCGTAAATGCAAAAGCTTACGCACCCAATGGCAGTGTTCCGTATTATTATGCGGATACTCCGGAAGAAAGAATCAGGGCTACCAATGAAATTATTAAAAATCCATTCCCGATTACCGAAGCCGGTCTGGCTATAGGAAAGGAGCTATATACCATTAACTGCGCCATTTGTCATGGTGACAAAGGTGATGGTGCCGGCTATCTGGTAAGAGATGATGGCAAATATCCGGCTCAGCCGGCCAATTTCATGACAGATGTTTTTATTACCGCATCTAATGGAAGGTTTTATCATTCCATTATCTATGGCTTGAATGTGATGGGAGGATACGCAGATAAACTTTCTTACAAAGAAAGATGGGATGTGATTCACTACATCCGATCATTGCAGGCTGCATCAAAGAATGTGGTGTATAATGAAAAGGCAAATACACTCAATTCGGTAGATGTTCCTTTTGCCAGTATGCCCAAGCCCGCAGATGCTGCTCCGGCAGAGACCTCTGTAGAGGAAGAGGCGGTTGGCAAGCCAATGAAACACGACGGAAATCATTAATACAACCAATTAAATCAGGCAAAAGCAAATGAACCATTATAGCATATCAAATTCTCTAAGAACCATCTTGTTTGTCATGATGGGCTTGGGTGTATTGTGTTTGGGACTTACCTGGATAGGCGATGACCACAGTCACACAAGATTTTGGTCAAACGTATTGCACAACGCAGTATTTTTCACAGGCATAGCCATCATGGCTACCTTTTTCATGGCAGCCAGCATCACTGCCTATGCAGGATGGTACACTGCCTTCAAAAGGGTGTTTGAATCTTTTTCGGCATTCCTGCTTCCCGGCTTTATCATAATGACACTTATTGGTGTAGCTGTCTTTATGCATGCCAATCATCTTTACCATTGGGCAGATGAAAAAAGCGTTGCCAATGACGAAATATTGAAAGGTAAATCTGGTTTCCTAAATAAAAACTGGTATTTGTTTGGCACTGTGATTATCGGAGCCGCATATACTTACATTGCAATGAAGATCAGGTCTTTGTCAGTAGCTGAAGAACATACAGAAGGCGAGGCAAATTTTAGCACGCACAGAAGCATCAGAACTTATGCCGCAATTTTTCTGCCGGTATTTGGATTCACCAGCGTGGTATTGATTTGGCAATGGATCATGAGTGTTGATGCCCATTGGTATAGCACCATGTTTGCCTGGTATTCACTGGCCAGTCTTTTTGTAGCCATGATGTGCCTGGTTGCCTTATTGCTCATTTACCTTAGAGGAAAAGGTTATTATCAAAACCTTAGTAAGCACCACGTGCACGATGTAGGAAAATTTATTTTTGGCATCAGTGTGTTTTGGACTTATCTGTGGTTTTCGCAGTTTATGTTGATTTGGTACGCCAATATTGGAGAAGAAACCATTTACTTCAGAGAAAGATACGACAACTACCCCGTGCTGTTTTTTGGCAATCTGGTCATCAATTTTGCTTTACCATTTTTGATCCTGATGAGAAACGACACCAAATGGAAGACAGGTTCAATCAGCTTCATTGCCGTAGTTGTATTTCTGGGGCACTGGCTGGATTTTTTCCTGATGGTTAAGCCAGGTGTTTTACACACGGCACATGAATTAGTAGGCCACGCTGCTGAAGGAGGCCATGGCGCAGCTGAAACTGCAGGTGGTGGTCACGGAGCTGAGGCTGTATCATCCATTGTTAGCGGATTTACATTTCCAGGAATGTTGGAACTGGGTACCATGTTGGGCTTCCTTGGTTTATTCATGTTTACCATACTAACGGCACTGTCAAAGTCAAGCCTTACTTCGGAGAAAGATCCTTATGTTGGTGAAAGTTTACACCACCACGTATAATAACTCACATCAAGAAACAAAAAATAATAGCATAATGACTATAATTGGTGCACTCGTCATTTTTACCCTGATAGCCGTCATCGTTGTTCAGATCGGAAGGGTGAATGATTTAGCGGCAAAGATCAGGGGAGAAGAAGAAGTTATGAGGTCTGGTAACGACGCTACGGGAAGGTGGCTCGTTGTCTTCATGGTTGTTTTTCTTGTTGGCTGTGTTTACTCTTCCTGGCATTACAAAGATGTGATGCTGGGGTATGGTCCCTGGGAAGCGTCCTCAGAACATGGCAAGGAGGTAGATTACTTGTTCAATATGACCTTGGTTTTCACAGGCATTGTTTTTGTAATCACCCACATCTTGTTGTTTTGGTATGCTTATAAGTACAGGATTCAGCAGGGAAAGAAGGCCACATTTTTTGCCCATGATACCAAACTTGAATTGATATGGACTGCAATTCCTGCAGTGGTAATGGCTTTCCTTGTAGCCAATGGACTTGTGGTTTGGAACAACGTAATGCCTGACCTTGGACCCGATGATGCCTACCTTGAAATTGAAGCCACAGGTTATCAGTTTGCCTGGGATATCAGGTATCCGGGCAAAGACGGCAAAATTGGAGATAAGGATTTCAGGCTCATCAACATGGCCAACAATACTTTAGGTATAAACTTCAATGATCCTGCTGCTATGGATGACGCCATTCTTTCAGGTTCTGATGTCATCAAATTGCCGGTAGATTCGACCATCAGGGTTAAGATTTCAGCAAAAGATGTGCTGCACAACTTTTATTTACCTCACTTTAGGGTGAAGATGGATGCAGTACCGGGTATGCCTACTTATTTTATATTTAAACCTACAAAGACTACGGTTCAAATGAGGCAGGAATTGAGTGAATATCCTGAATGGAACGAACCATATGATCCGACTGATCCGGAAGGACCAAAGCGTTGGCAGAAATTTGACTACGAATTGGCTTGTGCCGAGTTATGTGGTAAAGGACATTATTCTATGAGAAGGGTTTTGGAAATAGTGAGCAAAGAGGAATATGATGCCTGGGCTGCTACCTTGCCTTCTTTTTATAAAGGTAATATAAGGGGCACTGAAGCAGATCCATTCAGGGACAAACTCCTTATGGATTACGAAATTCAGGATCGAAAAGCAGAACTCGATGCCACAGTTGATCCGCTGTGGTCAAAGCTTGGTTCTGCAGTGCGCGATAGCAGTATTACGGAAGAAAGTCTGATCTTAAAATTGAAATATGTATTTTTCGAAACAGGATCTTCCAACCTCGACAAGTTGTCCAGCCATGAGTTGGATTATATTGCCGGTTTAATGAAGAAACACCCGCACATCAGGCTTGAGGTCGCCGGGCATACAGATAATACAGGCGATGCCGCGGCAAACAGGTCATTGTCACAGTCCAGGGCAGATAGCGTTAAGGCCAGTTTGGTCGCGCAGGGAATTGCCGCATCAAGGCTGGCTTCCAATGGATATGGCGATACTAAACCTGTTGAATCAAATGATGCAGAAGAGGGCAGGGCTAAAAACCGCCGAACCGAGTTGAAAGTTATTAAATAAAAATTTACAACCATAATTCAAAATGGCAGAAATAATTGTTAAAACAAGAGAGGAAAGTTTGTTCGAAGAGCAAGGCTACAACGATCATTTCCATGATCACCACCATGGAGATAAATTCAAATCTGGCTTTTTGAACCACTATGTATTCTCCATGGATCACAAAGTGATTGCCAGGCAGTTTCTGATTACAGGTATCATTTGGGCCATCATTGGTGCTTCCATGTCCATTGTGTTTAGACTTCAGTTGGGTTTTCCCGAGGAGAGTCTTGCATGGTTGAAACCCATTTTGGGTAAGTGGATCGTAGTAGATGCAGAAGGTGTGGGTAAACTATCCCCTGAATTTTATTATGCTCTGGTAACCATGCACGGTACCATCATTGTATTTTTCGTATTGACCGCAGGTCTGAGCGGTACTTTTAGTAACCTGCTTATTCCTTTGCAAGTGGGAGCAAGAGATATGGCGTCGCCATTTCTGAATATGCTGTCATACTGGTTTTTCTTTATGGCCGGCGTAGTAATGTTTTACTCACTTTTTCTGAGTACAGGTCCATTTTCCGGTGGCTGGGTAGCTTATCCGCCATTGAGTGCGTTGCCCCAGGCCTCAGCAGGTTCTGGTACAGGTATGACACTCTGGCTTATAAGTTTGACATTGTTTGTGGTTTCAGTCTTACTTGGTGGTATCAATTACATTACCACCGTACTTAATCTGAGAACGAAGGGAATGAGTATGTGGAGGTTGCCATTACCTATTTGGGCATTCTTCGTTACGGCTATTCTGGGATTACTTTCCTTTCCTGTCTTGGCTTCCGGATTTTTCATGTTAATATTTGACAGAAGTTTGGGTACGAGCTTTTATCTCAGTGATATTTTCATTGGGGGGCAGGCCCTCGACAGAGTAGGAGGTAGTCCGATCCTGTATCAACACCTTTTCTGGTTTTTAGGACACCCTGAAGTGTATATCATCATCCTTCCTGCCATGGGTATCGTATCTGAAGTACTTTCTGTGAATTCAAGGAAACCCATATTTGGCTACAGGGCAATGGTATATTCCATTATGGCCATTGGATTTTTATCATTCATTGTATGGGCTCACCATATGTTTATGGCAGGGGTGAATCCTTTTATAAGCAACTTCTTTGTGGTATTTACCCTAATCATAGCGGTACCATCGGCGGTTAAAGTATTCAACTGGATTACTACCCTTTACGGTGGAAGTATCAGACTGAACAGCGCAAATCTCTTTGCCATCGGTTTTGTATCCATGTTTATTTCAGGGGGTCTTACCGGTATATTCCTGGGCAATTCAGCCATCGACATCCAAATGCACGACACATACTTTGTGGTAGCACACTTTCACATCGTAATGGGCGTTGCTGCTTTCTTTGGCATGTTTGCCGGTGTTTACCATTGGTTTCCCAAAATGTACCAGCGTTTTATGAACGAAACCTTGGGCAAGATACATTTCTGGGGCACGCTTATTTTGGCTTACGCCATTTTCTGGCCAATGCACTACCTGGGTATGGCAGGTGTACCAAGAAGGTATTACAGCTTTGATACTTTTGATGCCTTTAAACATTTTGCGGAAATGAATAAGTTCATTACGGTAGCTGCCATACTTTCTTTTGTGGTGCAGCTTATCTTTGTGGTCAACTTCTTTTACAGCATTTGGAGGGGAAGAAAGATGACCTCAAAGAACCCATATAATGCGGCAACGCTTGAATGGACTACTCCCATTGAACCTGTGCACGGTAACTGGCCAGGCAACATACCCGCTGTTCACAGATGGGCTTATGACTACAATAAAGATGAAAGGGAGTTTGTACCTCAATATGAACCTTTGAAAGAAGGTGAAGTTGGCGATCATTAACTCCGAAAACACAAAAAACGAATAAATCCGTGAATACAGGCACTCAGACGGGAGATAGGTCACTGACAGTCGGCTACAGTAAGTGGAACGACTATATGTTGCTTATCAAAACCAGATTATCCATGACAGTAGTATTTACTTCTGTCCTGGGATATCTTATTGCCGCACAGCAACAGATAAATATGCTGGTGCTCTTGATTCTGGCGGTCGGCGGCTTTATGGTAACGGCTTCTGCCAACGCCATAAATGAAGTGCTTGAAAAGGAGCATGATGCATTGATGAAACGCACTCAAATCCGGCCTTTGGCGGCAGGTAGAATGAAGATCAGTGAAGCGGTATTGTTTGCCGGACTTACCTGTCTTGGAGGTGTTACTTTGCTGTCTATGATCAATCCCGTCACTGCGGTGATGGGCATGTTATCCTTTGTTTTATATGCATTTGTCTATACTCCACTCAAGCGATATTCTACCATTGCCGTAGCCGTTGGGGCCATACCGGGTGCTTTGCCGGTTCTTATAGGCTGCACTGCAGCAGAAGGGCAATTTACCACGCTTTCGGTTGGACTATTTGCCATCCAGTTTTTATGGCAGTTCCCGCATTTTTGGTCTATAGGTTTTCTGGGCTTTGAGGATTACAAAAAAGCAGGGTATAAACTATTGCCGGAGGTGGATGGCCTCATTGATCGGAATGTAGGATTATATGCATTATTGTACACCCTGCTTATTTCCCCTGTTTTATTTCTGCTTTATTACAATGGAGATATAAGCCAGGTAGCTATGGGGCTTAATATAGTTTTAACCATGCTCTTTGGTACATTCAGTTACCGTTTTTACAAGCAGTGCGACAGACAATCGGGTCTTAACCTCATGTTTTCTTCATTTTTTTATATGCCTTTGATTTTATTAATTTCACTATTTATTTAATGAACGATGGAAGCGACAGCATTTAGGAAAGAAGAAGGATCAAAGAGGTTAAATCCTCAGTTGTTTGCCCTGTGGGTAGGCATGGCCAGTATGGTTATGTTATTTGGTGCCTTTACCAGTGCTTACATTGTCAAGCAGGGAGCAGGCAACTGGTTGCAGTTTTCTCTTCCATTTTCTTTTTACATAAGTACCCTTACCATCATAGCATCGAGCTTTACCCTGCATCTTGGTTATAATGCCTTTAAATCATTGCAGTCTGACAAATACAAAACCATGTTGCTCGTAAGTACCATGCTGGCTTTTGTATTTATGGTTTTACAATACCAGGGCTGGATGGAAATGTATGCCAATGGTGTAGATATGAGGGCCAATGTTGGAGGTTCGTTTTTTTACCTAATCACAGGGGCGCATGCCGCTCACGTTTTGGGAGGCATTACGGTATTATTGGTCACCTGTATTTATGCCTTTACCCTACCCATGAAATTTAGTGAGGTTCGCAGAAATAAGATAGAAATGGTTTTACATTTCTGGCACTTTCTAGGAGCCCTATGGATATACTTATTTGTATTTTTAAATGTAATCAGATAGAAAAAGAAAGATAATGGCTTCAGAAACAGCAGCATTACATGGTGAAAACACCAACCCATCCTGGTCAGGCGGTACTGAACCGTTCAAAATCAGTTATGGAAAACTGATGATGTGGTACTTCCTCTTGTCAGATGCCTTTACATTCGCAGGCTTTCTTATAGCCTACGGTGCCTTGAGGTTTAGCATGCCATCATGGCCGGTGCCTGATTTTGTATTCAGTTCACTTCCCGGCGGTATTCACCACAAACCGCTGATATTTGTAACGATCATGACGTTTGTCCTGTTGGCCAGTTCATTTACCATGGTAAGGGCGGTGCAGGAAGGACAGAAAAACAATAAAAATGGAGTGGTAAAATGGATGCTGCTTACCATTGTGGGAGGACTAATGTTTCTTGGTTGTCAGGCCTGGGAATGGACTACGCTGATGGGTGCAGAACATATGACCATCAAGACCAATCCATTCGGCACACATACAGAAGCTGGTGTTTATCTGGAAGATGGCCATGATGTTAAAAAGGGAGATACATTTCATGCAGGCCAGTCCTATTTGATCCACCAACACGACGGACATTTTCAGCATCTTTCCTATAAAGTAACTGAAGGCCCCGATGCAGGTAAAACCAAGCAATTGGAATTCGGACCCAAGGCATTTGGCGCCCTGTTTTTCTTCATCACAGGATTTCACGGCTTCCACGTTTTGTCAGGCGTGGTATTCCTGCTGATCATATGCCTGAATTCAGCTTCAGGATTGTATGAAAAAAGGAACAACAAATACGAAATGGTCGAAAAAATAGGCCTGTACTGGCACTTTGTGGATTTGGTATGGGTATTTGTATTCTTATTGTTTTATTTATTGTAAAAGACTGTAAAAAAGAAAGAAATGGGACATTCATACGAAGAGTCAAAGAAAATAGCGACGAAAACCATCATCATCCTGGCCATAATTACCATTGCGGAGGTGTTTTTTGCCCTTACGGGTAAGGGTTATGTCATACCTGGCTTCCATATGCCTCATTGGCTTATTGGCGGGGTAATGATTGTCATGAGCATTGTGAAGGCGTACCTGATCATTTATGAATTCATGCACATGAAATACGAGGTGCCTGCCCTGGTAAAAACAGTTTTAGTACCCACTTTGCTGCTGGTTTGGGCAATCATTGCCTTTACAGCTGAGGGCAGTTACTGGCAAAATAATCGGGCCAGAGCCAAAAACCTTACCTCAGCAGCCACCCATATGGATGGCGATCACAAATAAAAGGAAAGCGGGCTTGTCCCGCTTTTTTTTTGGTCATTGCCCAGGCAACCATTTGACTGGGAAATTGTTACAAGTAGTTAGTCACCAATCATGAGAAAAACACTTTCCATTCTTGCCGTAGTATTTATCCTTGGGTTTTTGCCCCTGGGTTCTTATTTATACCTTAAGAGCGGTTTCAAGTTTAGGAAGCAACTTATTACAGAATTGGATCAAAAAATACCCTTTGTGGATACGTTGATTTCTAATGGTCTCCCGGTAAAATTGAAGAGCCATTGTACTGTGGTTTCAATCATGGGTAATGAAAATGACGTCATCGGGCTGTATGGCCAGTTTAAAGACGCAAAGGGTTTTCAGATGGCAGCTTCAGTCAACCCACAACATTTATTACCTGTTTTTGGTGCTAAAAATGCAGAAGACTCAATCAGGCTGAAAGAGAATTATTTCAGATTAGCTGATAGCAGTATGGCGGTGGTAAAACAAAAATTCCCCAATGCTTCTTATCTCATCATTGACTCAATGACTCAGATCAGAAAAGTTTATGAAGGAAACGTGGATGACATGAAAAGAATGGCAGGTCACATCACCGTGCTCTTACCTTTATACAAAGAAAACTAGCCGGATGGAGCAGAATTTGAGGTTGGCAAAAAAAATGAATGCCCTGGCTTATATTTTATCAGGCCTCGTGCTGCTATTGGTAGGATTGATGCGTAGGGTAAAAGTTGACCTTGGCATTGATTTTAGTTTTCTACCTCCTGTACATGCTGTGCTGAATACTTTGGTTGCGTGCTGTTTGCTTGCAGCCTTGTATTTTATTAAAAATGGCCAAATAGAGGCCCACAGAAAATCCATTTATGGTGCCATGTTCTTTTCGGCAGCATTTCTGCTTTGTTATGTTTTGTACCATTTTACCACTGAAGAAACCAGGTATTGTTTTGAAGGCAGTCGAAGGACAATTTATTTTGCAGTATTGATCAGCCATATTGTCCTGGCAGGAATTTCCCTGCCTTTTATCCTCAATACTTTTATCAAAGGTTATACCGGACAATATGAAGCCCATAAAAAGATCGCACGCTGGGTTTACCCTGTATGGCTTTATGTGGCAATTACCGGACCTGTTTGTTATCTCATGTTATATCCCTGTTATCCATCATGAAAATATTTCAGAAAATCCTGCCCATCCTTATCATTGCCATGCTTTTGATGATATTTATCCCAGAAGCAGACGCCCAATGTCCTATGTGTAAGATGTCTGCAGAAAGCAACCTCAAAAATGGAGGAACTGAGGGCAGGTCACTGAATGCAGGCATCCTCTATATGCTCGCCCTGCCTTATCTCCTGGTAAGTGTATTGGGTTTTATTTGGTGGAAAAAGAGAAAGGCCGCCAAATTAGATTAGCCAGGGGTTAATCACTCTTCTCAAATCGAAAATATTTTCTAAATGCGGGTTTAACTTATGGCGTGGCGTTGGATCATCTATGCAATGACTAAAATGGTTTAAGCTTTATTTAACGCACCAACCCTTGCGCGGCAGGGCACGCTTAAATTAAATTTACGGTTATTTAACCCCGACGCATTATGATTCACTGGAGGCTATACCCCTTTGGAAGGTTGGCGCTTGCCCTTATGGCAGGTATTTTATTGTCAAGCCAGGTTTTGGTACCTTTGACTTTATGGGTTGCTGCTTTTTTTGTACTGCTAACCTATTCATTTTACAAGGAATTTATATCTGCATATAACCACCGGCATTCTTTGGTCGCAGGTCATCAGGTGCTGACCATATTTTTTCTGTTGGGTGCTGTGCTTATGGGCGTTCATCAGCCCGTGGTGGATCGCAAACATTACATGCACAGGATAGGAAGTGCAACTGAGATCGAAGGCATTGGTGTAATCGCTGAAATTCCGGAGATAAAAAGATCCGTAAGGGTACAATTGATTTTGGAGCATTTATGTGCCGCTGATTCTTGTATGGAGGTGAGTCATGAAGTCATGATTTATTTTGATGCACAAGACAGCATTGCGGCGGCTTACCATCCAGGTGATCGTATCTGGTTTCAAGGCCGGGTGACCACCGTAAAGACCAATACCAATCCGGGAGTCTTTGATTATAAGGCGTACCTGTGGGACAAAGGAATAAGCCATCAGGTATTTGTGAAAGCAGGTCACATTGTGGTGGGGCGAAAGGGTTTGGGTTTTCTCCGCCAGCAAGCAATGGATGCACGAGCCTTCTGCATGATGATTTTTAAAAAGTACTTGCCGGATCACGACCAGGAAGCCATTGCCAATGCCATGATTCTCGGTTATCGGGGCATGGTAAGCGAAGAAATGTACCGGGCTTTTTCTGATTCCGGATCCGTGCATATCCTGGCAGTCTCCGGCATGCACCTCGCTGTACTGGCTGAGGTATTGATGTTTTTCTTCGACCGCATTGCTCAAAGAAAAAGCTGGGTTAAATATTTGAAACTGGTATCTCTTCTTGCCATCCTTTGGTTTTTCACCCTGATCACCGGCGCAGCTGCGGCGGTAGTGAGGTCTGCCGTGATGTTTAGTCTGGTCCTGTTTGGCAAATATCAGCGATATCATTACAACCATTTCAACATCCTTGCTTTTTGTGCGGTTGCCATGCTGATTTATGATCCGCGGCTCTTGTTTCAGGCATCTTTTCAGTTTTCTTTTCTGGCATTGTTGAGCCTGTCTTTTTTTTACCCTTTTATCAATAGTTGGTATATGGCTGACAGCCGGTTTGTAGGCTGGGTCTGGCAATACGTAAGTGCATCCATGGCAGCCCAAATTTTAGTATTGCCCATCACAATTTACGCATTTCATAAGTTTCCGGTCTATTTTTTGTTAAGTGGTTTTGTGCCGGTGTGGCTGTCTGCCCTGGCGCTAAAACTGGGCCTACTCATCGTTATACTTGAACCCTGGAGTATGGCACTAAATGAAATCCTGGCTTCAGTTTTTAAATTTTTATTGAAAATGTTTATCAATTCTGTCAGGTGGGTAGACAGCCTTCCCATGAGCTCGCTTGATGGTCTGCATTTTACTACATGGGAGTTTTGGTATCTCAATGTTTCTCTGGCTTTGTTCATGATTTATCTGGTTTTAAAAAGAAACAGCCTGCTTTTTTTTGCCCTGTCTTTAATATCCATATTAGGGCTTTCCATCGGAATACGTTTTTATGCCGCGTCAACCCAAACGAAACTCACGGTATATGATGTAGCTGGCGGTAGTCTGGCGGATTTATTTGTAGGGACAACGGCAATAGTTTTGGGAGGTGAGACCGTAAATCCTGAAAAAGCGGCTTTTGTGCATAAAGAACACAGGGCGTCCCATTTCATTGGCAGGGTAATAAAATCAAAAGGATGTGGGGATAATTTTATCATGCGCAACCTGATAAAACAGGGCAATCGCATTAAAGTCGGTAAATGCATTGTCTCGGTGGTTAACAATGAATTTTGTGAAGTCTCTTTAGAGATGGATACCGGATATGGCTTACTGACCAATGGTGTTTCCTGGAGACCGGAATTGAAGCTGGGACCCGGCACCGTTCTCATTGCCGATGGAACGATAAAGGGAGATAATTTAAGGACATGGAAACGTCAAGCACAGCAGTCCGGGGCTCAATTTTATTCCATTGCTGAACGTGGAGCTATTGTCGTAGATTTAAAAAAAGGGTTTTGATAAATGAGAACTAACGCTTTAGTATGTATGCAGGAAAATGCAAAAAAATTTTGATAAATGACATTAGACAGAAGAACCAAATATTGCAAACAGAGAAATTCAAGTGTAAGGCCTGCTTTAGCACAATTATCATTCCATAATAAACCTATGAACGATTATGAAAAATAATCCCAATTTTTATTTTACACGCAGAGAGCGAAAGTCTATAGTAGTCTTTGCTTTTGTGGCTTTTTTTCTGACCACCATGTTATACGCAATCTATCGTTTTGATGATGCCGAAATAAAACCATTACCGGCCATACTGAAGGATGAGGTAGCTTTAAATAGCATAACTGAAAGCCGAAAGATTAAAAAGCGCTATAGATCGCTGAATCCTAATACTACTAAGGTATTCAAATTCAATCCAAATCAGGTGAATGAAGATTCACTTGCCATGCTGGGCATTGACCGAAAAGCAATCAGTAACCTGATGAAGTATCTGAATAAAGGTGGAAAGATCAAAGACATGCAACATTTTTTCAAAATTTATGGTATGGAAAAATACCGCAACAGGCTGGATACCCTCCTGGAGTTTGACCAAAAGCAACGAAGTAATTCTGTGACTGAGAACAAAGAAAAATCTTCACAAAATATAAAAAATACGGTTACTGCATTATTGACTGCACCGGATGTTCCGGTAGTGCGTATAAAGATCATTGAAATCAACGGCACGGACAGTTTTGAACTGCAAATGATGAAGGGTATAGGTGCATTTATGGCATCGCGCATCATTAAGTTCAGGGATAAACTCGGAGGGTACTATGAAGTAGCACAATTAGAAGAAATATATGGCATGCGGCCTGAAACTTTTATGGCCATTAGTCACCTTATTGAAATTGACACTTCGCTGATCCGGAAAATGGACATTAATGCGGCTAATGAAGCTGAAATGGCAAAACACCCTTACATTGGTAAAAAGCGTGCAGGCATATTAGCTAAATACCGCAACCACCACGGAATATTTTCTGATATGGTTGACTTGCAGAAAACGCGGTTGTTTGATGAAGATGAATTAAGTAAACTAAAACACTATCTGTTTTTTCAATAGTGTTTTTTTTTAGTGGTGACATGCCAGTCACAATATTATCTCCTTATTGTCTAACTCAAAAGTTGCATTTGTGACTTGAATCTAAAGATTATAATAAGAGGGAAGCAGTTTATTTGTACTGCTTCCCTAAAGGTTTAATTGCTTTTTATTATTCAATACTACGGTTAAAAATTAAGCTGCGAATTTCCCAAAATTAAGGATTTCGGATAAATCCGATTGATTTTTATAAAACTTTGGGTCAACGCGATACTTTGATAATATTAAATTCATGAGTAACATGTTTGAGAGTTCTGTTTTAATGTCATGTATTGACATTGGACAGCTTTGGTCTGCAGGAATTTCCTTTCTTGCTATTGTTTTTGCAATGTTTATTGATGTTAGTGTCACATTAAAATGAAACTCTAGCTTCTGTTTTGATACAGACTGACAGTTCGTAAGGCCTGTGTGTTGCTTCGCATCTCGGAAGTTAAATTCCATTTGATACCTGGCGCGATAATATTGAACAAGCTTTCTGCCTTGTCTATTCAGGTTAGTTGAATAATAGATGGCAGATCCTTTCACGGTCCCTTTTTATCAAGGTATTCAACAAATGCTACTTTTATTAAGGATCCAAGACTGATTGAATATACAATTCCACTATAGAGAGTCATCTGCTCATCTTGATACTCGCACTTTAATCGTCTTTTATCAATTTTTTTTGTGTCTACTTTCCCATCATACTTTTTTGGTCTTCCTCGACCAGTATTTGTTCCATTATAAACGTATCTTAAATTAGCGTCATCACGCAGCCTCGAGATAAATTCAAATCCTTTTTTAATCACAGCCGATACATACTTTTTCTTTGAAAAATAAGCGTCAGCAACCAGGACTCCACTTATTTTTCTTAACCTCAATGCTTCGCTGCTAAAAAAACTAATATATTGATCCACCAATGTATTTTCTGTGTCGGAAGAATTCTCATTTTGGGTTTGAACAGCTTTATAATGATAAGCAGTATTCTGCTTGACGTCAATAATACTAAAGCATCCAATTTCTAAACCCCTGTCATAATTCCCTTTGCATCCTGAATAGAAATAGCCAATTTCAGGGGTTTTCTTGCCACTTTTAGGGATAAAACTTGGGTCGAAGCCAATAATTAATTCATCGCTGCAATTCATAGAAATAAACTCCCCGTTAAACCGGGCCCAGTCAAATCCGTTTTCAAAATTATTTCTATATGACTTCTCGTTCATGCATCCATATCTTGAAAATTGTAAAAAATTGGCTTTCCCCCGAATGCTTAATAAAAGCATTAGGATATGCTCAATAAATTTAGCTTGTACCTTTCCAATATCAGACATTTTTGATATAATTGCAGTAATAAGGCTTCGGCCTGTGGTAAATGCGTTTTGAATAGTCATGTGTGAGATGATTTATTCAGGTTAGCCTAGGCTAATTTACGCATTTACCTTTTATTTAAAAAATTACCGAAGTATTGTTATTTGTGTGTCAGTTTTTTCAGTTGAGATTTTTTAATTCAATTCTGATGTGTTGGCTTAATCCTGTTTAATCATAATGGTGCCTTGTATGGTCAGGTTGGTATTGTTCGAAGGTTGTTCTTTTTCATTCTTAATCAAATTTATGCCATTACCTTTTACGACTATATTATCCAGCACGGTGTTGCCATTGTTGTGCAGGACTGTATTTCCTGACCCCATGTTTCTTCCAATGAATTGCAGGTTTGTAAATGATGCATCAATACCATGAGGTATATGAATAAGGTCATAACTTCCGCTAAATCCCGGCCACATAAAATTACCCATGATGATGGCGGGGTCAGCATTGTTGTTTTGAAGCAACAGATTTTTATTCACTGCAATAGGGCTTTCCAAACTCAGGGTATCCAGTTCAGCTGTAAAACCAATGACATCATTGGGCTGGGCACAGCGGATGACATTCCTTAATGATCCAAGCACGGAGTCCGGAGAGGAATAGACAATTTTACCCTCAGCGACTATATACTGTGGCTTAATTAAAGTACTATCCAGGTTGTAACTCAGGTCGGTAACGGTAAGACCGACGGTGAAACTACCGCCTGCTGTGTAGATATGGCTTGGCAGGGAGTCCGTACTTATTTGTCCGTCGCCAAAAGTCCAATTATACGTGTCGCCATCTACACTGGTATTGTCAAATAATATGGTGTCACCCGGGCATATGCCATTGTTCAGCGCTGTAAATTCTGCGATGGGATAAGGGATCTTTTCTATGTTCTTGAAAACAGGCACACTCCATACCCCCTGGTTGTCCATGAACTGGATGTGGAAGGTATGAAAACCTTTGCGTATCCTCGTCATATCAATGGGCGACAACAACTCAATGGGATTGAGGTTTCCAGTGATGGCAGTGGTTACCGCCTGTTGGAATTTGTTGTCAAACCAATAACGGTATGCGGTGATCACATCAGACGGTTTTGTCTGTGCATTTCCTCTTTTTATGAAAAACTGACTTTTTACCGGACTCCATATTCCGGTTTTGTTCTTTGCCCTCAGATGCAGTGCGTGTAATCCATTTGACAACGCAGCCACATCAATGTCGCTTAAGATAAGTTCTTCGTTTCCTCCACCCAATTCCATAAGTACATTAGCCGTGTACTGATTGTCAAACCAATATTGCAATTTCTCAATTCCAAAATTATCTTCGCCACTTATGTTGGACTTAATAAAGATCTGACTTTTTATGGGGCTCCATACACCGGTCCAGTCTTTGATTCTGAAATGCACAATATGCATACCGGGGCTCAGATTGTCCGCATCCAAAGCCTGAGATATTTGCTCAAGGGTTGTTCCTCCAAGGTTTACTTCCGTTTTGTCATCGTATTGGCCATCGAACCAATATTGTAAAGTGGTCAAGCCGTTGGCTGTATTGGTTTCATTGCCAACCTTCATAAAAAAACTGCTTTTAACCGGACTCCAGGTGCCTCTGCCATCCTGGAACCGGATATGGTATGTGTGAAGCCCTTCAGCAAGCGAAACTGTATTTATTCCCGTGTCCATAGCAAAACCTTCCTGCCCTGTTGAGGTTCCACCAATACGGGTACTGTAACCGGTATCAAACCAATACTCATAAGCATGCACCCTGGTGCTGGACGAGACTGCATTTCCGGTGGAAATAAAGAATCTTGTCAAAGCAGGGGAGTAATTCAGGCTGTCATCCTTAAAACGTATTGAAAATCTGTGGATACCGGGGGTTAGCGCGGCAGCTGGAATTGACATTTCCAGGTTATATGTGGACACCGCAGGTACAACATTGATGACCACTTTCCCGGAATGGTTGTCGTCAAACCAGTATTCGTACTGATTGATTTTATTTTGGCCATGAAGTGGAATCCACATCATTGACCAAATGATCGCAATGACGAAGGTTGAATTTTGATGTGATGTTTTCATGACGGTTGATTACCTGTCTTGTGCTTTGACTTTAATGTTGATGTTCAGTTTGCCCTGTGAATTGGTGGCGGGCGCTATGACCTGAGACTGGATGTGCGGATTGAATGGCACAGAGCCTTCTTTATAAGGAAATGCCGTGCCAAAAATACCAATGTCGGTGCCGTCTGAACCTCCATTGATTCCTGGACTGGTAGGAAACAGGTGGTAATTGTTAATATAACTGAAATTGTCAAACGTATGGGCGACAAAGACACTGTCAATGGGCTCACCGATGATGTTGTCAGTGCCTTGATTATTGCCTATGGGGAAGCTGACCACAGAGGAAAAGATGTTGTTATAGAATGAGTTTCCGGAAAAAGTACCTGAGGAAATACCACTGCATCCAATATTAACTATGATATTGTCATACATTAATGCACCATTTAAATTGTTAAACGTTGGGGTGGAGGTACAGGCAGTAGTGGCATGGAGCAAAAATATATTGTTTCGGAAAGTGGCCTGGCCAGATACCCCTGATATATAACTTTGGAAAATATTTTTGTTAATACTTAAATTTTTTGCTTCTGCAAAGTACACGTAATTTCTAATTACATTTTCTTCCAAAAAGATGTTTTGTACTGTCGGATTTGGGGTTGATTGACTGTGTGATAACATCAATCTCTCGTAAATAAAACACCTGCTGATGCGATATCCATTGACATAGTTGTTACCAGAGGGTGCAAAAAGTAATTCACCTGTAATATAGAGTCCTTCCATCATCCCCCCACTGGCGTTTGTTTGAACCTGAATGTTCCCATTGATGACGGTTCTCCCTGTTGCCAGCGTAGAGTCAGGATAATGCCCGGCACCAATGATGTTAACATTTTTACTAATGACGAGCGTACCAGCCACTGGCGTGTAAGATCCTCCCGAAAGATAGAGAATATCACCCGCCACCGCATGATTCATGGCAGAATCCAGGTGATTATAAATGCTGGTGACTCCGCTGCTCTCCAAAGCGACCACATTTTGGCTGGTTCCCGAATTCAGGGAGACCATCAAAAACATGGCAAAGGAACCAAGGATTAATTTTAATTTCATGATGAGTTTCATTTTATTTTTATTAGAAAAAGGCACACCAGCCATCGTTGATTTCCCTCAATCATAAGTTATTGCGTTGGACTGATGGCCTTCAATGATGAATATTTTGTCCCGTTCTGACGTGGGTCATTGACATCTGCATTTTTACATTTTCGAATTTTATATTTATATAAGTACCTAAATAAGTGTGTCATAAATATTAAAAGTAAATATTATATAAAAACATATTAAAAAAATATGTAATATGTTTTTATGTGTTTATCTTTGCTTTCTGATGTAGAAGTACATTATATATAGATTGGTTTTATCCAGGTCCCATCCCAAAACAACGACCGATTATTTATCAGGATTAAAACACATATCCCATGATTCAACCGATTAACTCCATCCGGTTAACCCAAAATCGGATGTTGAACTCAGGAAAAATTCTTCCTTTGTTTATGCTTCTGTTTTTTCAGAATTTAGCGACATCTCAGATCGACTTTGTCGTGGAGAGTGCCAGTTATAACCCTGTAAGTATTACCGTTGGCGCCACATCGACACTTGAAACTACTGTTGACATTAATTCTACTCAAACGGGTCTGGGAGGATCAATGGGCGTTGGCTGTCTCGAAATCACCATTTCTCTTCCGGCACTCAAACAATATGTGCCTCAGGGTGGTGCAGCAGGAGTTCAAAACATGGGTTTTGCCACCAAATTCAATTGGACTTACAGTCCTCTGGACAATACATTATATGGGTACAACAATGTAGCCCTGGTACATGGGGATGGCGGGTCAATTTTTGTGACAGTTGTAGGACAGTCGGTAACCAATATACCTGTAACCACAACGGTAAATGCTAATGACTTTCTAAATTGTAGCAATTCCAATGATGGAAGCAATGATTCGAAATCTGCTACTTTATCTGTTACGCATTCCGTAGCGCTTACATGTCTAACAGATACGGCCTTTTTCTATGACGTTACAGCTATGGGTATAGTCATTACAGCGGCAGATTTATACTTAAATGCTTCCACAACTCAGGCATGTCAGCCCCTTACTTTTTTCCTTGACGACGGCGTCAGAAGGGAGCAGGGTTCGTTAAGTTATGGTCTCAATGATTTATTCAATCCACCGATGTGTATTATCCTTACGGCTAAAGACGATTGTGGAGACAGTCTGAACTGCAAAGTAAACATCAGCATTCAGGACACCCTGCCTCCTCAGATATTTTGTCCATTGCCGGATACCGTATGTGAAATGAATCAGGTGCCTCTGCCTTTTACGACCATTGCTGCATTTGAGCTGGCCGGAGGTGACATCATTGAGGAAACTTTTAGTCCCGGTGTGCCAGTACCGCCGTCCTATTTTTCTTTAATTGACGCCGATACTACGACCATCGGTTGTAATCGCACGGTAGCCAGAAAATATCGCATCAGGGATTATTGGAACAATGCAGATACCTGCACACAGTTTATCGTGGTGAAAAATGCCAATGGTATAAGCTGTGGTCAGCCAATTATGCGGAATACAGATGCCGGGAAGTGCACAGCTTTGGTGTCTCCATCCGTTACCAATCCCTTCATCCACCCCAATTGTGAAATTGACACCATAATCATAAATAGCCCTGTAGTAAACAACATTTATCCATTGGGCACCACCAACATATTATTTTCTGTGGTCAATGTATGCAACGATACCTTCAGATGCACAAGGCAGGTAATTGTAAGAGACAGCTTTGCGCCTGAGATCAGTTGTCCGTTGAATGTCACTGTACAATGCGAAGCCCCGGTCGCAGCAGCTAATTATACTAATTTTGTAATGCAGGGCGGTTTGGCAGTGGATAACTGCATGATTGATCAATCCAGTCTTTACACTTCACAATCTGTGGTGGGAAATACATGTCCCCGCACTGTAACAAGAAGGTATATCATCAGCGACCAGAGTGGAAATAAAGATACTTGTACCCAGATCATCTACATCCATGATACCACAAAGCCAATGATGACGGATCCAAAAGACATCACCGTGGGCACAGACAACGGCGTCTGTCAGGCTACGATTAGTTTGGTCAACCCATTGACGTCTGATAATTGTACTGCGCCATTGACAATTACGAGAAGTCCCGCAGGAAACGTCTTTGCCATCGGGGCCACTTCAGTAATCTGGACTGTAACCGATGCATGCGGAAATACAGCAAGCACCCAGCAAATCATTAACGTATTTGATGATGAAGCTCCGGAGCTCACCTGTAAAGATTCTTTGGTTGTGAATTTGAGTTATGGTGATAATTATCTGTTGGCCTCGAGCCTGGTTTTAAACACCAATGACAATTGCCCGGGACCTCTCACCATAAAGGGAAGAAGAATGGAAACGGTTTGCGCAGCAAACGCAACTCAGTTTGCAGATACGATCAGGTATTGTTGTGCCGATGTAGGATTAGAAAGAATGGTTACCATTAGGGTTACAGATTCAGCCAACAATAGTCAAACATGTATGGTCAAGGTTAAGGTTATGGATAAATTAAAACCGGTTATTGTAGAACCGCTTCCCAATATTACCATAAGTTGTGATTATCCGTTGGATTTATCAGATCTGGAAGCATTTGGCTCCATCGTGTTTTTTGAATCAGACAGATCAGAAATTGAAATTGAAGATGTATTATTTGTAGCCCCAAAATACGATGGCTTTGTAGATGACAATTGTCCGGAAAGTCTGAAACTGACCACACTACCTATCTTTGACCAGCGCCTGCACAACCACACTGGAAATATCGTGCGCAGATTTGTGGTTACCGACGGAGGTGGTAACACGGTAAGCGCGCAGCAGGTCATTACCATTGTGGATGCCGATCCACTTACCCTCAATGACATCAAATGGCCACGTGATACTTTTTATTATGATTGCACTTCGATCCCTCCTGATACATCGGTAACAGGAGGTCCGATATTTAACAATGATGACATTTGTACGCTGCCTGTATCTAGTTTTGACGATCAAATTTTTGATGAGCCAAACTCAGGTTGTGTCTTTATCAAGAGAAAATGGAAAGTAATTGACTGGGCTCAGTATGTATCAAATACCAATATAGGAATTTGGTACCACACTCAAAATATACATTTGCGCAACACTAAGGCGCCTGAATTTGTGTCTTCGTGTGCAGACCGGGTCATTTGTGCACTAAATTCAGATTGTGACGGCACCGTATCACTGGGAGCACATGCCACGGACGATTGTACCGATCTGGAGGATCTGGTTTATGGCTATAAGATAGATTATAATAACAATGGCAGTACAGATGTTTCGGCAGCTGGCGATACATTCAGCCTTAAAATGGCAAGAGGTATTCATCGCATTACCTGGAGTGTGGAAGACCGGTGCGGTAATGACACAACATGTTCTTTCACCGTGACCGTTAAGGAGTGCAAAGCACCAATACCAGTGTGTATGTATGGGTTGTCCACCAACCTGGAAGACAATGGTACGGGTGGTACTGCAGCCATATGGGCAAGTGATTTCAATAATCAGAGTTATGACAATTGTACGCCTAAATCTGAGCTCAGGTATTCCTTTTCAGCCAATACCAACAACAAAAGTTTAACCCTGATGTGCAAGGATACAGGAACCTACCATTTGAGCATGTGGGTTACTGATAACGATGGAAATCAGTCCAGATGCAATACCTTTATTCTGGTTACAGATCACAAAAATTTATGTCCGTCAACCGGGGGAGGAAACAGTATTCCTACGGTAAGTGTTGCCGGTAGAATTGCCACAGAGGATAATGCCATGATTAAAGATGCGTTGTTGAGCATTTCCGGCGACTCCGTTGTGACGACTGCGAAGACCGATCTCACAGGTACATTTTTAATAAGCAACCTTGAAATGTACAATGATTATACCCTGAAGCCGAATTATGACACACACTGGGCGGATGGAATTTCAACCCTGGATTTGGTGTTGATTCAAAGACATATACTGGGTTCAAAAAAACTGGAATCATCTTATAAGATAATTGCAGCAGATGCAAACAATGATCAGAAAGTGACTGCATCGGACCTGGTAGCTTTGCGCAAACTGATTTTGGGCATTGATGATAATATCGAGGGAAATACATCCTGGAGATTTGTAGAGAAACAATATGTATTTGCTGATCCTTCTGCACCCTGGAATTTCCCGGAAGAAATAGACCTGCATGCGGTGGATGCCAATATGATGAATTCAGATTTTGTGGCCGTTAAAACCGGAGATGTCAATGGCACCGTGAGTAACTTGTTAAGTCAAACAGACTCCGAGCTGCGCACACCTCAAAAGGATGGTATTGTCGTTGCAGAGGATTATTTTGAGGAAGCGCGCTATGTCAATGTTCCTGTCACCCTGGCTGAAGGAGGTGAACTGCGAGGCTTGCAACTTGGATTCAAATTTGATACCGATTTACTTGAGTTTACCGGCATCATGGAAGAGCAGCTTACTTTGTCAAAAGAAGAATATACATACAATGTTGTAAAGGGAGAGTTGAAAATGGCAATTGTTCAAAAAAGTCCCTTATCCGTTCGCAGTGGAGGTGTGCTGTTTATATTACAGTTCAAATCAAAAAAATCTGGCAAACTTAGTCAGTCCATAGCCATGATCGAAAATGGATTTGATCAGGCATGGGTTAATACCAGTTATGAGCAAAGACAGCTTTTAATGAGAATTGAAAATGGCATGGAAGCTTTGACCGTACAGCAAAACACTCCCAATCCATTTGTGGATCAGACCGATGTCAAGTTTTTTGTTGCTGAAGATGCAAAAGTAGAAATTTCCATCTTTGACAATACAGGGTCTAGAATATACAGCCAGGTAAGGCCATATGGTGCAGGGGTTAATCAGCTTAGAATTGATAAAGAACAATTGGGTGATCGCAAGGGTGTGTTTTTCCTTCACATCGCTACAGGTGAGAGAAAGGAGATCAAAAAGTTGCTCAGAATGAATTAATGACTTTAACTTATTTCCAACAATAAAACCGATTTGAGACTGATAGGCCGGCAATTTGTCGGCCTTTTTTTATATTGTCCTTAACGCTTTCCTGTGAATGGTCTGTTATTATTTTTGTAATTTTGTTCAAAATACTTCTATATGCTGTGTTTGATTTTGATTCAAACTTTCTTTTTTGGGCAGCTGCAATCTGCAGACAAGACCCAGATACTGGCTTTAATGGATAAGTATGACAAAGCCATAATAAACATGGACACTGATGGCATTTTGAGCCTGTATGAGGTCGATGGTATCTTTGGAGATGTGAAAGGTCATGATGCCATAAGGAAATACCTCAGCGGGTTTTCAAAAACAAAGGTTACCCGCTATGTGTCCACAACAGATAAAGTGGTGGTCACTTCCGGTCTGGCCACCCATACCGGAACTTTTATTCAGGAGGTTATAAGCAACGGCAGTCGCAAAGTGTATAATGGTGCCTTTCGCATCATTTGGTCAAAAAGCGGAGGCAGTTGGAAGATCAAATTCATGACTACTGAACTGGATTATTCCAGATGATGACATTAAAAGTCAAAGTAAGTCAATTTGTCTCTCAGACTTAATAATTGAATAATTGCCCGCATAAAAATGGTGAGGCAAACACAAAATGATATTTTTATGCCAACTATTTATAAAAGAATGAAAAATTTATCCATTTATCTCCCTCTACTCATCCTATTCCTCGGTGCCTGTCATCCCAAATTTCATACCAATTCAACACCAAAGGTTGAACCGGCAGAACAGCTATTTATAGCCAAACAGTACCCGGCACAATTTCCCGATTTTGAGGCCATGTCAAGGGCTCATCATCAGGCTCTTCAGCAGATCAAAATGGGTAACAGAACCAATGGGAGCTGGGAATTACAGGGCCCGGGCAATATAGGCGCCCGGATCAATTCTATTGCCATTCATCCGTTAAATTCAAAAATTTTATTTGCCGGTTTTGCAGACGGTGGTTTATGGCGAACGCTGGACGGGTGTAAGAGTTGGCAGCCGGTATTTGATGATCAGATATGGCAAAGTATTGGCAGCATTTCTTTTGATCCTTTAAATCCAAATATTGTTTACGCAGGTACCGGTGATCCAAACGTATCTGGTTACCCAAGGGCTGGCGGTGGAATTTACAAAAGCGCGGATTTGGGCGAAACCTGGACATTCAAAGGCCTGGGTGAAACGAGAATTATTTCCAGGATTGCCATTCATAAATCGGCGCCATCAACCATTTATGTGGCCGCGATGGGCACCCCTTTTCTTAAAAACAGTGACAGGGGTGTATATAAATCTACCGATGCCGGAAATACATGGAAACAAGTATTGCTTATCAATGACAGTACAGGAGTATCAGATTTAATTATTCATCCAACCAATCCTTCCAGGCTATATGCCATCGGCTGGAATCGCATTCGCAACAGCAATAAATCTCTTGTCTCCGGTCCTGATGCAAAAATTTTCAGGAGTGACGATGGAGGTGAAAACTGGGAAATACTCAGCAATGGATTACCAACTGGAAATTTTACACGCATGGGCATTTGCCAATCAGAAGGCAATCCCAATGTATTGTATGTTCAATATACAAATGCCAATACCCTCAACCTGGAATCAATTTATAAAACTACCGATGGAGGTGATATTTGGACCTTGCATACCATGGGTACCGACAACGGATTACCGGGCAGTGCGCTTGGTGGATTTGGGTGGTATTTTGGAAAACTGAAGGTTAATCCAAGCGATGAAAATGACCTGTTCTTACTGGGTGTAGGTATTTATCGGTATAATGCCAATGGTGGTGTTTGGCAGGATGCTGGGGACAATGATTACCTCAAGGACCCACATGCAGACAAACACGACCTTATTTTTTCTGGAGACAGCATTTATCTGGCCACGGATGGAGGCCTTTACCGCTGTAATCTATATGGGGTGCCAAATTGGGAAGATGTTGAAAATATTCCCACGACCCAATTTTACAGAACTGCTTACAATCCTCATCAACCCGACTCCTATTACGGAGGAGCCCAGGACAATGGCACCTCTTCCGGAAATGGAGCTACAACAAATGGCTGGCAACGCATTTGGGGTGGTGACGGATTTCAGATGGCTTTCAGGCTTGACAATTCAGAGGTCATGTATGTGGAGACCCAACGTGGCAATATAGCCGTGACTTCAGATGGGGGCAATGACTGGGATAATGCCACCAATGGGTTGAGCGGTAGTCGCCATTGGGACATGCAATACATCATCAGCAGCCACGACCCGGATGTATTATATACGGGAACGGACAGATTTTATAAATCCGACGTGGGAGTAATCCCGGACTGGAAGCCTATCAGTGATGTCCTTGTTGATCCTTCATCACCGGCCATTATTCATCAGTTCACCTGCTTAAGTGAATCTCCACTTGACGCCCGGGTGTTGTACTGTGGCACTAGTGACGCCATGGTATGGCAAACCAGAGACGGTGGCAATATATGGACCAGGATTACAAACGGTTTGCCCACAAGGTACATCTCTTCGATAAAGGCATCTCCCGCAAAACCGGCTACTGTCTATGTTACACTTACCGGATACAAAGACAATGACAGCAAAGCCCACATTTATAAAAGTGAAAATTATGGGCTTAACTGGATACCCATAGCGGGCAATCTTCCCCCTTACGCCATCAATGATGTACTGATCTATCCCAATGGTCTTGATAATATTCTTTTTGTGGCCACAGATGGTGGTATTTACCTTTCTGTCAATGGAGGAGCATTTTGGGAAAGGCTGGGCAACAACATGCCGCTGATACCGGTTTTTGATATGGATTATCATATTGAAAACAATGCCCTCATCGGGGCGACTTTCGCCAGAGGCATTCAAACCTTTGACCTCGATCAACTGGGCATCAACCTTGAGCCGGTGCAAACGGATGAAAATTTCACAGTCTTTACCTGGGACCTGGAATCCAATACAGTGACATCACAATTGTATCTTAAAGGTGAGATTCCGGCCAAACTCAGCATCCTGGATTTGCGCGGCAAGCTGGTCCAATCCTTTGCAGGGACAGAAAGTGCAGACATCGGGCATCTGTTGCCGGGTATGTACATAATATCCGATGGAATAAAGTCAGTTAAGTTTGTGAAACAGTAAATGCGGGGCTTGGATGTATTTATTCGATCCAATGCGTTAATTTTGTACCAGTTCCGGTGAGGCTTCGAGGTAACAATTGCGCATTACCCACATGTCAGCATCCGGATTAATCAGGAAATTATAAAACAGTGAAAGTATTAAAATTTGGAGGCTCCTCCGTGGGCACCCCTGAACGTATTAAAAGCATCATTTCGATTCTGGAGCCAAGACTAAAAGCAGGGGAAGAATTTGCTTTGGTTTTTTCGGCTTTCAGCGGCATCACCGACACACTTATTTCCATGAGTGAAATGGCGGCAACCGGCAAAGATAATTACCAGTCATTGTATAATGAATTTGTTTCCAGACATGAAAAAGCCGCACTGGAATTACTGGGTAAAAAGGGTTATGCTGAAGTAAAGCCTGTATTGGATGAAACGCATTATACCCTGCTAAACTTGTTAAAAGGTATAGGCCTGGTTATGGAGATTAGTCCGCGTACCATGGACTATGTATTGAGTTTTGGGGAGCGGAATTCCAACTACCTTATTACCTGCTTGCTTCAGGCGCATGGTTTTAAGGCAGCTTATCTGGATGCGCGCAACATCATTAAAACAAATAAAGATTTTGGGGCGGCGAAAGTAAATTTTGGCATCACCAATGCACTCATACGCGATCATTTCCATCAACATAAAGGTATGACTCAGGTGGTTACCGGATTTATTGCCTCTGATGTGGGAGGGCTCACAACCACTTTAGGGAGGGGAGGTTCGGATTATACGGCGGCCATTTTAGCCGGAGCATTGGAGGCTGATGCATTGGAAATTTGGACAGATGTAGATGGTGTGTTGACTTGTGATCCGCGCAAGGTTAAAAAGCATTTACTTTACCCACACTGAGTTATGCCGAGGCAATGGAAATGTCGCATTTTGGAGCAAAGGTTATTTATCCGCCAACCATACAACCGGCATTACAAAAGGGCATACCCATTTACATAAAAAATACATTTAATCCTGAATTTAAAGGCACCCTCATTGATCGCGATGTGGCGCAGGACTTTCCTTCTGTCATTAAGGGCATAACCGCTCTAAGCAATGTGGCACTGTTGCGATTACAGGGCAGCGGACTGGTGGGAGTGCCAGGCGTTTCAGCAAGGCTTTTTGGAGCCTTGGGACGAAGTGGCATCAACATCATCCTCATTTCTCAGGCATCTTCTGAGCACAGTATTTGTTTTGCCGTCACCGAGAAAGATGCGGCAAAAGCCCGTTTGTGTATTGAAGACGAATTCTCCAGAGAAATTGAAAACAACCTTATTGATGCCATCCTGGTAGAGAAAAATCTTTGTGTGATGGCCGTAGTAGGCGAGGGCATGCGGAGGGTACCCGGTGTAGCAGGGAAACTTTTTGAGTCGTTGGGTAAAAATGGCATCAATATCACAGCGATAGCTCAGGGATCTTCTGAACTTAACATCAGTTTCGTGATTGATCAAAAAAATGAATTGAAGGCACTCAATCTCATTCATGATTCGTTTTTTCTTTCAGATAACCGGAGGATTAATTTATTTGTCGTGGGTACCGGGCTCATTGGGTCCGAATTTTTGGATCAGCTGGAAAAACAAAGGGATCAGCTTATCCGGCAGTTTAAACTTGAACTCAATGTCATTGGCATTTCCAATTCCAGAAAAATGTTGTTTGTGGAGGATGGCCTTCCACTGGCTCAATGGAAAACGAACCTGGAAGATGAAGGTCAGGAAGCGGCCATGTCTGATTTTGTCCAACAAATGATTTCTCTCAATATGTCGAACAGTGTTTTCATCGACAATACAGCGGATGTGACCATTCCGTCATTTTATCACCAAATACTTTCAAGTAACATTTCCCTGGTGACCCCCAATAAAATTGCCACTTCTGCCAGCAATGCAGAATACAAAACCCTCAAAAAACTGGCTGCAGACCGCAAAATACATTTCAGGTATGAAACCAATGTTGGTGCCGGCTTACCGGTCATTTCCACCATCCAGAATCTCATCAATAGTGGGGATAAAGTATTAAAGATAGAGGCCGTAATGTCCGGTTCCATTTCCTATATATTCAATCAGTTTACCGGCGACCGGAAATTCAGTGACCTCGTCCTGGAAGCAAGGTCTTTGGGATTCACAGAACCAGACCCAAGGGAAGACCTGAGCGGTGCCGATGTGAGGCGTAAACTGATTATCCTTACCCGGGAAACGGGCCATGACATAGAATCTGATGAGGTTGAACTTCATCCGGTCTTGCCATCGGAACTTATGGGACTTAAAAGTGTGGACGATTTCCTTAAGGCCTTACCTGAATTCGACAATCATTTTTCATCACTGATGAAGGAGGCGGAAAGTGAAGGAAAGGTACTGCGCTACATTGGTCGCACCTTGGATGGAAAGGCCAGCGTATCGGTGCAGGCAGTTGGAAAAGAAAGTCCTTTTTTCAATCTCGAGGCCAGCGACAATATGTTTGTAATCACTACGTCAAGGTATAGCAAAAGACCAATAATCATCAGGGGACCGGGCGCCGGCGCAGAGGTGACGGCAGCCGGTGTTTTTGCCGACGTGTTAATGAGTTTCAACTAGAAATGAATCAAAGGCGATCCGACTTTTGACCGATTTTCATTATTAGTGCTTTTTTAAAATTTAATTACATTTAATATTATATTAATATATAATTAATTGTAAAGTATTATATTATGATTTTAATATTTTTATATATGATTTTATATTATGGTTTATTATAATCTATTTGCTTCTATGTATACTTTTGTAAAAATGAATTTATATATGCAAAAACTTCAACATTTCTGCAACGCTATTTTAAATGCAGGTAGGGTTAGTGCATTTCGACTTTTTGCAGTGTTTCTTGTTTTTTATTTTCTATTACCAGGATTGAGTGGACAGGTTTCCGGTGTAAAATACCTCATGAAATACGATACGGTAATGCAGTGGTATGACTGTCACATAGTAATTACGGCTGGCAATTCGGTGAGTCCACCCCAGAGAGCTCAGTTCAATGCCCAATACAGTTTTGTAGTAGATACCCTGATCGACCTGAAGGTGGTAAAAAACTACAACCCGATTCTCAACAATTCTTTTTATACCGGTACTGTTCCCGTAACCTGGATCGTATCCAATCCGTTTATATTCGAAGGGAAAAAATATTTTGGCGTTACGCCTCAATTGATGGGTGGAGCCTGGTATGATGATCTGCATGAGGGTGACACGGTAAAGTTATTTTCCATTCTGGCTACACCCAACCTTTGTGGAGACCGCATAAGGCTGTACAACAATGAAAGTGATCATGTGCTAACCTTTAATTATAAACAAAACTTTGCCATTGGGGGTAATGCTCAGGATTATACAGGTAATCTCGTCGACTCTTTTACATTAAATCTTCCTACTTATGAAGAAGCTACTGAATTTTCCATTTGTATTGGATCTGAACTAAATTTAGAGCCTGGATTTGATGAATATCTTTCTGTAGTGAGTTCGGATAGTCTTGTCCTGGCAGTTTCAGAAGGTACGATTCGTCTTATAAATCCAGGTTTTGCGGTCTTGAGTTTTACCCATATCAGCACGGGATGCAAAGTGTTGGATCAGCCAGTTGATGTTGAGGCGGTGCCTTTGATTGAAGTCTTTGATACCCTTATGCGCGTCAACGATACCACTACCTTTTTGGCCAATGTGCCGGGGTTTTGGATCAGTTCCGATCCTGATGTGGCGGTCATCTCTCAGGATGGTCAGGTCCTGGCTTTGGCAGCCGGCACAACACAAATTGATTTCATCACTATTAACGGATGTCTGGCTGAAGGGGTCACTTTGGTGGTGGAGCCGGCATCCTCCACTGAAGACGATAATGACAGGAATGAGCCGGTCGTGTACCCCAATCCAACTGCCGGAAGGGTGGAGATAAGATCATCAGGCAACTGGTCGATTACCGGTGTGAGAGACCTTATGGGCAAATCGTTCAACACACCTATTGCTGATGGGGGACAAGTGCTGGATCTGTCATCCTTTCCTGCCGGGTTGTATGTGCTCATGCTGACCGATGACCATGGAAAGGTTCATCAAACCCCTGTGATTCATCATTGATTAACAATATTTTCGATTTAATAAATTATGCAAAAAATGTACGTGAAAAATTTATTTCAAATTTTAGTGGCAGCATTATTTGCCACACTGGTATCTGCAGATACATTTGCTCAGGTGACAGCGGTAGCTTATCAATTGGAAAAAAGTAAAGAAAGCGGTTACTATGATTGTTACTTGTTTATAAGTGAAGGCTTTGCCACAACCACAAAACAAAGAATTCAATTTAATTCTCAGGTATCCCTGGTGGTGCCAAAAGGAACTGAAATTGAGTTAGTGAAAAGTTATATGCCAATTCAGGATAACCAGCTCTATAAAGGCACGACTGCCATGGAGTGGGAGCTGGCAAAACCATTGTTATCGCCTGCTCCGAGCCCGGATCACAACTTTTATGCCTTTAGACCCGTGCTTTTTCCTTCCTGTTTTTACAATGATCTGAAACAGGGAGACCGTGTAAAACTTTTTACATTCAAAGTCACTCCGTCAGGTGCGCCATCGGTCCGGTTTTTTGAAAATGAAGTTGATCCCGGTCCGGATCAGCCCGGAATGATGGGTAGGGATTTCAGCAATGGGTTTTGCATAGGAGGTACAGCCCAGTTGTTTAAAGGAATTATGAAATAAAGGAATTGGCATCCACACCACACAAAAGAATGAGTGTTAAACTTGTTGCTTAATTTTTTTCAAATTCATAGGGGTCGTACTCTACATACTCATTTACTTTAATCGAAATCGATTTAGGTTTTCCTTTTTCCAGTTTAAACCGAATTGGAAAAAGGCCATATTCGATGTTGTGATAAGAAATAAGCCATTCTTCATTTCCCATGTAACTTAGGGCAGCGCGAAGGTTTTGATGGCTGTGAAAAATGATTTCCAAATGCTTTCCGTTTTGAGTAATGGTCAAATCACCATACAGTTTGTTTGAATAGCTGCCACAATAACTTTTGAGGTTGAGCTTATGATCTTTATTAAATCTGACCCTTTCGCAGTATGATTTTATTTCAGCCAGCTGTTTGTCCATTTCATCCCGAAAATTTTCAAAAAGCTGTTTGCTTCGATTGACATATGGCACTCCAAGATAAGCGTCTAGAATTTGGTACCTCAGGCTTTCAAAGAAATTCTGATTGTCGTTATTGGAAAGGATAGCCATGCCAAGATTTTCTTCAGGAACAAAACAAACATTACTCAACATGCCTGCCGCCCCCCCTGTATGCCAGAATATTTGCCTGCCATTATAATCGGACGTAAATATGCCGAGGCCATACCCTGTGAAGTGTGTGGGAAACAGCGATGATTTGCGACTCCCCGTAGAAATTTGCACATCGCGGGTTGCCTGGATTACTTTCCACGGCATAAGCTGTTGGCCATCATACCGGCCACTATCGAGCTGAAATGTTAACCAGTGGCTCAAATCTTCCACATTACTTACAATGGATGCTGCAGGTCCCAGATTGTCCCACCGGTCATAGGGAACCTCTTTTAACGTATCCGTGAAAGAAGTGGTATAGGGAGTAGCCATTGCTGCTAGTTTTTTATCCACATGATTGCTGGAAGCAAAACTCGCTTTCATTTTCAAGGGAGTGAGAATTTCATCAGTGATGTATGTTTCCCATGATTTTCCGGTAACTTTTGGTATAGCCATACCTGCGGTGAGAAAACAACTATTGCAATACCCGTAGGCATCTCTGAATACCTGATCAGGTTTCAGCAATTTCATTTTTTTCATAACCTCTTCACGCGACAACTTCGAATTCCAGAAAGTAAAATCGCCTTGAAAGGTTTTGGTGCCAATGCGATGGGTGAGCATATCTTTCAGGGTCACCTCTCGGGTCATGGTTTCATCGTATAGCTTATACCAGGGATAAAATTTGATGATTTTATCGTTCAGGGACAACTTTTTTTCGTAGGCGAGTTTTGAGAGCGCCGTTCCCGTGAACAACTTCGTATTGCTGGCAATAAAAAATAAGGTCTTGGTATTTACCGGTTTTTTTGTGACGATGTCTGCAACACCATACCCTTGTTGTTTAACTATCTGCCCGTCCTTAATGATGACCAGTGCAAGGCCGGGAACCTTCCATTGCCGCATACCCCGCTGTATGTATGCATCGAGGCTGTCCTGAATAAAAACAGGCTGGCCACTCAGGTTCATAGTGGCAATAAAAAAGAAGAGGGCAGCCCATAGGCCATTTATAGCGATTGCCCTCTTCTGATGGCCAGTATTTTCAAAACTATTGTTTTTCATCAATGCCCTATATATGGTCCACCGGCAGTCTGGACATTTTTGGCCAGTTCTTCCACGTTGGCATACAATGCATCTACATTGGGTTTGATTTTATTGTATTGACTTAATGCAATTTGGTATGAATCGGAAACTGATTTGGGTATGGACGCAGTGGATCCCCAAAGGGTGTTTATGATTCTGCCTATACGGTCGTTTACTGAAGGTGCGGTTTCAAATTCCCGCCTGGCTTTACTTGCATCCCCAAAAAGTGAAATTTTGAGTCCGCTTGCTTCATTGGCCAGTTGATGGGAACGTTCCAAAAGACGCTGTGCGGAGGAAGGCATATCGAGAATCGACAAATTTATATTTTTTAAACGCGATTCTATGCTGCTCAGTTTATCATTGGTGGCGCTGGCTGCTTTGGTAAGCGAGGTTACTTCTTTATAAAAAACAACATTGGCTGACATGTCTTTTGTTTGAAGACTTCCATTTTGAAGCAGGGTACAGTTGAATTCACGGCCCTCCGTCAGCTGGCTCAGTTTTCCGTCCTGATACTTGTACATGGTGACGGTATAAATACCAGGCATAGCCAAATGACCTACAGATTCTCCGCCAAACAACTGATCGGGAGCAGGGGAGAACCTGTTTTGAACAGGCTCATAGTTTCCATATCTGAAGTCCCAGCTTATCCTGTGACTGCCTTTTTTTGCAGGAGCTTTGATGTGCCTGACAACGGCACCAGCCTGATCTGTGATGGTAAACAGGAGGTATGGGTCCGGCTGGTTGTCTTCCAATCGAAGGCTGTCTATCGAAGGATAAAATACTTTTTCCTTTTTTTCATAGGCAGCTTTTTCTTTGTCCTTTCGAATTTCTTTAAGTTTTTTTACTTCATCTTTGAGATAATAAGTAAAGACCGCACCGGGCTTTGGATTTGGCGTTACATAATAACCAGAGCCAAGATGTCCCTTATCTCTTAATCCAATCGGATATCTTTCAATATACATCAGCGCATCTTTTACCGGAAATAGAAGAGCTTCCTTTTCAAAATCTTCTGCAACCAATTTCCTCAAAGGACTGTAATCATCCAGGATATAAAAGCCACGGCCAAAGGTTGCCAGTACAAGGTCGTTTTCTCTCCTTTGGATCTCAATGTCTCTTACCGCTATGGTAGGCAAGCCACTCTTTAATTGCAGCCAGTTTGTACCTCCATTGTAACTGAAGAAACAACCAAACTCGGTGCCGGCAAATAATAGATTGGCATCGACATGATCTTCTGCTATACTGTAAACACTGCCGCGCACAGGAAGGTCAGACGCTATGGATTTCCAGGTTTTACCCTGGTCTGTTGTCTTGAGCACATAAGGTTTGAAATCGCCATAACGGTGGTGGTTGAAACAAACGTATGCTGTGTTTTTGTCGTGATTGGATGCTATGATCTGGTGCACATAACTTTGCGATGGAACACCCGGCAGGTTATCATATTTTGTCCAGGTACTGCCTCCGTCCATGGTAAGCTGAATTAGCCCATCATCGGTTCCAACCCACAAAATATTTTGGTCAAGGGGTGACTCAGCAATACTGGTTGTTTGTCCATAGATGTCGGTACTTCCATTTTTTGCAATGGCATCGACTGACCACACCTTACCCATTACCTCTATTTTATTCCTGTCGATTTGTCTGGTAAGGTCGGGACTGATTACCTTCCATGAATTACCCTGATCATCGGTGCGGAAAACTTTATTGGCGCCAAAATACAAACGTTTATTGTCAAACTTACTAATGAACAGCGGAGCATCCCAGTTCCATCGATAAGCAGCATCACCTTCTCCTTCAAGGGGTTTGATGGAAAGATATTCTCCATTTCTTCTGTCAAAACGCACGAGTTCGCCATATTGGGCTTGGGCGTAAATGATGTTGGGGTCAGATTGATCTACCTGTGTCTCAAAACCATCACCCAGTGAAGTGACATACCAATCGCTGTTGGCTATGCCATTTGCAGAAGTTGACCGGGAAGGACCGCCCAAACTCAGGTTGTCCTGGGTTCCTCCATGCACACCATAAAATGGATAATCATCATCTGTAGAGACTTTATAAAACTGCGTAATGGGAAGGTTCGATTTGAAATCCCAGGTTTTAGCGTGATCATAGGTCTCGTAAATTCCACCATCACAGCCCACCAATAAATGGTTGCCGTTGGTTGGATCAACCCATATGGCATGGTTGTCGATGTGTTTATTTAATTCTCCCAGGTTGGAAACTGTCTTTCCTCCGTCGGTGGAGACTTTATAGTAAGTATCTGTGATGTATATTTTATCTTCCTGGATTGGGTCACATTCAATTTCATTGTAATAGTTTCCTGAGGTATATGTATCACTTCTTTTTTCCCAGGATGCTCCCCTGTCTTTGGAACGATAAATGCCTCCTTTGCCTTCATTGGCTTCTACCACAGTGTATAACACATCAGGATTAACCTTGCTTATGGCAATGCCCATCCTGCCGAGATCCCCTGTAGGAAGTCCGCCCTCCAGTTTTTTCCAACTTGCACCGCCATCTGTAGATTTGAAAATGGCAGATTCCGGGCCTCCGCCGATGTAGGTAAATACCTTTCTCATGCGCTGGTGGAAGGCAGCATAAAGTACATTAGGATTCCGTGGATCCATCAACAGGTCATTACAACCGGTATATGCACTCACTGACTTAATGCAGGTCCACGTAGCACCTCCGTCGGTGGATTTATATACACCCCTGTCTCCGCCTTCACTCCACACCGGACCATATGCTGCCACATACACGTTATTCGCATTGGTGGGATCTACCAAAATTTCGGCGATGTGCTCCGAATTTTTAAGCCCCATATTTTTCCAGGTCTTTCCTGCATCTTCGCTTTTATAAACTCCATCGCCATAGGCAACAGAACGCTGGTTGTTGTTCTCACCGGTGCCCACCCATACTGTAGAGGGATTGGACGGGTCAAGACTTACACAACCTATAGAATATGAGCCTTCACCATCAAAAATGGGCTCATACGTTAAACCCTTATTGGTGGTCTTCCACACACCTCCTGAGGCAGAGGCTACATAATATTCGCTGTGATTTTGCGGATTTACAGCAAAATCTGATACCCTGCCTGAAGTTACTGCGGGTCCAATAGAGCGAAAGCTGAGACCTGACAGCGTTGAAGAAGTAAGGTTCTCTTGTTTTTTAGGTACTTCAACCTGCTTTTTTTGGGAGGATGCCATGGGAATCAGACTCAGAAGCAGAAAAGCTACAAGGATTGGTTTCATTTGAGTTAAATTGATTAGTGGTTGTAATCTACAAATATAACGACTATCTGCTTTTAATTACACCCTAATTTGCGGTATAAACTGGTCAGAATACCTGAAAATAGAAATTCTAAGAAAATTTCCGCCTCTGAAGTTTGCGCAATCAATATGGACAACGAATTTGCCTGTTTTTGCGAAACGGCCAGCCTTTCTGAAGGCGATAGGTGAAAGTGAGGGTGTGGATGAGATACCAGTCGCTTTCTACCGCATTGCCTCTGCCCTGACCTTCGACGGGCCTTGTGGCGGTGGGACTATTTTCATCTCCCCTGAAAGCGAGTTTGGCAGCAAGTGGCCCTTTATATTTTTTTAATAAATCGAGGTTGTAATAATTTCCACTAACGTCATCGAGATAGTCGGTAAAGGTCTTACGTGGGTTGGTAGAAAGCTCTATGGAAAACCGATCCGTAATATGGTACCTTAGGCCAAATCCAAATGGAATGACCCATTGGGTGAGCTTATATGGGTTATCAGGTGATCCCGGAAGCCCTTGCCCTTCTGTACTTAGAGGCTGAAGGTTATACCACTGTCCTTTGTATTTTGTTTGTGGGTTAAATTTGAAAATGCCCACACCCAGGTGGAATACCGGTTTCAGAGAAAAATTGCGAAAAAATTGCCAGTGATCCATTACTTGCCATTCCGCGTGTAAGGCAAACTCTGATATATCGGTCCTGAAACTGAGGTTGCGCGTGGGGCGCCAGTCATCAATGGCATCGGCATCATAGGCCTCTAGCCTGGTCTTATAGTATCCCAATTTTAAAACAAAGGATTCTGTGAAGTTATATCCCAGCAGCAAGCCGCGGGCGGGCTTACTGCCCTGATAGGAGATTCGCCATCCTAGTGGGGAAATATCACCCTGGTAGGTAGAAGAACCAATGGCGAAGCCAATATCAATGGACTGGCAAAAAGTAAATGATGAAACAAACATCATTACAAACCAAAATAGAATATTGCGCTGCATAAGAAAAATAAACCCAATGAATAAGCTTCTAAATTAAGTCCTGCTTCGGGTCTTTATAGTGAGAATTGTATTAATTTTACGCAATTGTAAGAAAGTTTACACATGCGTTATCTAATTAGCTTTTTATTTTACAGTTTCCTGGGTCATTTGGCCGCGCAGTCCTTTTACTTCGGTCCTAAGGTTGGACCAGGTCTTGGATTTCAAAAATGGAACGGCAATGACAACGATGCCTTGTTTGCGATCAATGCCGATGTATTCATTGAATCTGCGCCTGAAGATGGCACCAATATTTTCTATGGTTCTTTGGGGTGGAGGACCAGAGGCAGCGCATGGAGATATTCAGGAAACGGTTTTTTTGATGTCAATTCATTTGATTTTCGTTTCAGAAACATTGTCCTGGAGACCGGAGTGAAAAAGATGTTGGGCGGAAATGAAGACAGCAGACCTTATTATTTTTTAGGCCTGAGGGGGGAATACACCCTGACTACCAATTTGAAAAAATATAATGCCTACAATTCATTGTACTTCCCAAATGAGGCATTTACCAAAAGACTTCTATACGGCCTGAGTTTTGGTGGGGGATATGAATTTGCATTTCGGCCAATGACCCGTTTTTTTGTGGAGATAGGCATACATCCGGATGTCAATCCACAGTATCAGCAGCCACCCCTCCGAAATGTAATCGACCCCTTTTTTCCAGGTCAGACAAGGACACTGGAAGAGCGGGTAGTGAGAAACTTCTCTCTGGAAATAAAGTTTGCCATGAAATTCCTGCGCAAAGTAATTTATTATTGAGTTTTGTTAAACAGTGAAGGTAAATTGCCTGTTCGGTATATGACATTCAAGTTTTTGATGCTATGTTGACAATTAAATGCAAGGTATCTTCAAAATTATATTATTCTTAATTTTCATTCCATTGACCGGACAAACTCAGCCATTGAAATTAATTTATATCGGCGACCCCATGTGTTCGTGGTGTTACGGAATCACCCACGAATGGGATTCTTTGAAAAGGCTGTATCCGGAAGTGGAAGTTGAATATCTCATGGGTGGCCTCAGACCCAATGGCACAGAAGCAATGTCATCACTCAAAGATTTTTTGCAGGAGCATTGGGAAGAAATTTACCATCGTACAGGCATGTCTTTTAATTATGGCGTCCTTAGCCAGGATTTGGTTTACAATACAGAACCGGCCTGCAGGGCAGTAGTCACTTTCAGACATTTTAATCCACGAAAAACCGGTGATTTTTTTAAACAGATTCAACAGGCTTTTTATTACCAGAACTACAATCCATATTCGCCCCATAATTATGCGGGAATAGCTGAAAGGATGGGTGTTGATGCGGCCTCCTTCATCGCGTATTTTCTTTCTCAGACGGCAGCCCGGGAAACAATGGCGGATATGGATAAGGCCAGGCAATTGGGTGCATCAGGATTTCCAACCATCATATTGGAAATTGAAGGTACGATAAATGTGATTACAAGGGGATTTCAGACAGCCCCCGTGATGGCTGCCAGAATGCAACAACTCATGCACAAGTAAATCTTCCTTTTTTACCAGGTGAACCAATTGCTGTCAGCCACACTCAAAAATTATAATTCCCCATAAACCTGAATTCGGTGTATTGTTTGCGGATATTACCAAATCCGGGCAAATCATTATAGGAGGCTTTTTTAAAATAGTGATAAATTTCGAAGGTAAGGCTGTGACTTGTTCCCAGTGGAAAAGTATTATGGAAGTACACAATGTGGCTTCTTTCTGTTCCCCTGGCTTCTCTTCTCGGGTAAATCATCCATTGGTTGTATTTTAGGGACATCCTGGCCATATTTTTGAACCTGAGGGAAACCTGGCTTTCTAAGGCAAGACCTGCGCCATAGAGATAATTTCGATTTGGGGAGAGCAAACCTTCAGCAATCAGATAGGTGGTCACTTGAGAGGTGGTACTTCCAAAGGGGATGAGCACGGCCTTTGCTGAAAACATCCACTGGCGGTCGTCAATGTTTAAGCGATAATACAAATCACCCGTGATGGATAGATTGCCCAACTCAAAGATTTGATTTTTCAGGAAGTCATAGTGTTGAGAAATGGTAACAGCCAGTCCGTCTTTCAGCGCCCATCTGACTAACGGGGCATGGGCACTTATGTTAAATAAAAATGGGTTGTTAGCCTTTAAAAGTCCAAGGTCTGCCCATGTCCTGAATACAAAGAAATCGAAAGGATTGAAACCAGGATCCCCATCAAACAAGGTGCCATAGATAAGGTCATAACTGAGGTGCATTCTGGTGGTCGCGTGATCATCCGAAATTTGACCTACGGGAAAGTTAATACCAAGGGATAACTGCGACCTTATGGGGAAGTGGCCGGACACTGGAGCAGTTAGCTTTTGTCTCAATTCCGGATACAGCGCACCATTGATTACCCCCATGGGATTTAGGGCGAATGCAGAGAAGTTGCGCAGAAATCTATTGGATCTTTTTCTGTCGTTGGAAAGCAGGTGGCGACTGATTCTGTGGGTAAGTTCACCCAGAAAAACTCCTCCAAAACAGGTGGTATTGATGTCTATTTCGCTTGCGGCTTCTGTCTCGCCCAGAAATTCCCACATGAGGCTTCCACCCACTGTGTAAGGCAAAGAACTCCAAAATGAATTACCGGATGATCGCGCTGAATTAAAGTACCAGGAACCATGTACCGGATGTCCAAGGAAATTGGTGGAGAACTTATCTCCATCCGATTTAAACCCTGTTTTAAAATTTTTTTCCCAGGAAGCCGGAGAGACCCTGGCCCAGTCTTCATCTTTGACCCACACATTAGCCCTGTTGGTAAGTATGTTTACGATTGGTATTTCTACAATTGGCACCGACCATTTCGACAGGCAACCTCCGTATAAGTCAAAGACACAGTATCTGTCTGACCGGCGACGAAATAAACTGGAGTGATGAATAAAAAAATGAATTGACGCATGGCCAGTGACATCATAAAATTTCGGTTACCTTATAAAGATAAGGATAATTGCGTTAGTCCTTCAGTTATTATAAGATTTATATTGGGTTAAGTTCATCCCTCACCACGTCGTCTGCCTCATATATGTACCAAAGAGTATATGTCTGCCTCATGTTTGGCTGGATTCACTTTCTGCAAGACCATTTGTTATCAATACGTCAAATTTCGTAAACGAATTGTTAAGAATCTGAATAATAAGTCATTATATTATAATTTTGCATCACATTTCGTTGAAGCCGGAACCTTTAGTAAACTTATAAAAATAATATAATGAAGAAAGAACTTGTTAAGAATCAAGCTGCTTATAATGTAACCTTTAACTACAATGTGGTGCCAGCCAGTCCAGTCCACTCCGTGGTGGTTTTGGGTGATTTCAACGAATGGTCTATGGAAAATGGCTATGTGCTTAAAGCTACAAAATCAGGGGATTTTGAGGGAAAATTTAAAATTCCGGCGGGAAGAGAATATCATTTCAGATACCTGGTGAATGGGGAAAGATGGGCCAATGAAAAGGATGCAGACAGGTACGAAGCATCACCAAGGTTTCCGCACATTGACAATAGTGTCTTGTCATTGCCTGCAGTGGAAGAAAAAGTAATAATTGTAAAAGAGCCAGCAAATAAAGCTGCTGAAAAAAAGGAAGCCGCCCCTAAAAAAGAAGCTGTGGCAAAAAAGGCAGTAAAAGCGGATGATCTTACCCTTATTGAAGGCATTGGTCCAAAAATTGCAGAAATTTTAACAGCTGCAGGTGTTTCAACTTTTGCGACATTGGGATCATCTAAAAAAGGTGAACTTACAAAATTGCTGACAGCAGCAGGTTCAAGATATGCCATGCACGACCCTGCTACATGGGCACAGCAGGCAAAACTGGCTGCTGCAGAAAAGTGGGATCAATTGAAGAAACTTCAGGATGAACTTAAAGGCGGAAAAGCCAAATAAATACCATAGGGTACTGCTCCAAGATATTGTCGGGTGATTTTCCGGCATCATTTACAAGGGATATTTTTAAAGGCAGTTGTTTCAGCTGCCTTTTTTTATGACCATCTCAGCAAGGGCATCCACCCACCCATCGCTGTCGTTGAGGCTTTCCACCAGATCTAGTCTTTCCCCACCATCATGCATAAAGTTTTCCTTGTATTCATGCCCGATTTCTATTGTCGTTTCCAGGCAATCGGCCACAAAGGCGGGGCTAAAAACCAGAATATTTTTATTTCCCTGTTTTAGTTTTTCAGATAAAGTTTGATCGGTATAGGGTTGCAACCAGGGGTCTCTGCCCAATCTGGATTGGAAGGAGATGGAAAATTGATTTTCATGTAAGCCAAGGCGGTCGGCAATGGCCAGCGCCGTCTGATGACACTGAGCAGAATAGCAGTACTGATTGGCTTCACATTTTATTCGGCAGCAATTATTCACTTTCAGGCAATGTGTTCCGCTAAGATCACTTTTTCGAACGTGTCGCTGAGGAACTCCATGGAAGCTGAAAACAAAATGGTCATAGATGTTGAGGTCGTGTTTTTTGGCATTGGCCACAAAGACGTCGATCATTTTTTTGTTTTTGGCATAAGCGTTGACCAGGGTCAGTTTTGGTATGACCTCCCATTGCCGGAGGACGCGCATTACCTCATCATGGACAGAGCCTGTGGTTGCAGAGGCATATTGCGGAAAAAGTGGTATTACGATCAATTCTGTAACCTTGTTTTCATAGACTAATGAACGTAGTTTACTTTCAATGGAGGGTTGCTGATACCTCATGGCAATTTCAACCGCATAAGAAGGCCCCCAAAACTTTGCGCAGTTTATGGGTAAGGCTATATCCATAAATTTTAATTGGACTGCCTTCTTTAGTCCACAGCATGCGGTACAGTTTTGCTGAACTTTTTGACCGGAAAGGGGCAATGATGCCACGCACAAGTAACTGTCTGGCCAACCAGGGTATGTCGATAACCCTTCTGTCTAGTAAAAATTGTTTAAGATACCTGTAAACGGCCGACCGGGTAGCATCGTCCGGTGTGCCCAGGTTGACCAATAATACTCCTGTTTTTCCTTGTGTCATGCGCCTTTTTTTGTACAACAATGTAATGGTGAAGTGGTTTACATTGGATTCATTAATGGCGCAAAGGTATTTATAAGCAAACAAAATTGTCACTTTTATAAAAAGCATATCTTCGATTGGATATTAACTGCAGCTTCCAAAAATATAAGTGAGGCATTTTATGTAACTTTGCATAAATCCAAAAAGGTATGAAACCATTGATTTTGGTCACAAATGACGACGGTATTGTTGCACCCGGTATTCGAAATCTGGTAGAGGTGGCTGCCAAATTCGGGGAAGTAGTGGTGGTGGCACCCGACAAACCCCAATCTGGTCAGGGACACGCCATCACCTTAAATCAACCCCTGAGGCTGAGACAAGTGGATGTTTTTGAGGGTATAGAAGCCTATGAATGTTCCGGCACTCCGGTTGATTGTGTAAAACTCGCTAAGAATGTGCTGTTAAAAAACAGGAATATCGATCTGTGCGTTAGTGGCATAAACCATGGTTCAAACGCCTCGATCAACATCATTTATTCAGGTACCATGTCCGCTGCCATGGAGGCCAGCCTTGAAGGTATAAATTCCATTGGTTTTTCACTGCTTGATTTTTCGTTCCAGGCTGATTTCACAGCGGCAAAGCACTTTGCTCAAATCCTTGTACGGGGTGTGCTGGAAAGAGGGATGATCAGTTGTAAATTGTTAAATGTCAACATACCCAAAGGGGAAATTAAGGACATAAAAGGCATTAGGGTTTGTAAGCAGGGAGAAGGTAATTGGGTCGAAGAATTTCAGGAAGGTTCAGATCCCCGGGGTGAAAAATATTATTGGCTTACCGGAAAATTTGTCATCATGGATGAAAACCCGCTTGCAGACATCAGAAACCTGGAAGAAAAGTATGTTACGGTGGTTCCTTCCGGCCACGACCTCACCATTTACCCGGCCATTGAAGAATTGAAACATTTAGAAGTATAGGGATGGAAAAAGATGCATGGATTACAGGACTTGTTGTGGGAGCCATTTTACCCGTAGTTGGATTTTATTTAATGGAAAACCTCCTTGAGTTGATGGCCATAAAAGGTACTTTGGCAGAAGCTACCGGAGAGTCCATGATGCGAAGGATGCGCACCATTGGACTCATTGCCATTTGTTTCAACCTGATACCTTTTGAGGTATGCCGCAAATACAGGTATGACCAGACCATGAGGGGCATCGTGCTTCCTACCCTGGTGTATGTTGGGTTCTGGATTTATAAATACTATTATATTTTATTTAGCTGATCTTGAAAAGGAGATGAAGTATTATGCCATAGCAGGAGAAGCGTCTGGAGATAAGCATGGTGCTGCACTCATGCGTGCCCTCAAAATTCAGGATCCATATGCAAGGTTTCGGTTTTGGGGCGGTGATGCCATGATCTCCGCCGCAGCACAACAACCCGTAACACACATTAGAGAAATGGCATTTATGGGCTTTGTCGAAGTCGTTAAACATTTGTCCACCATCATTTCTTTTTTCAGGAAAGCAAAACAGGACATAATTCAATACCAGCCGGATGTTGTCATTTTTATAGACTATCCGGGCTTTAACCTGCGCATGGCCAAATGGGCAAAGAAACAAGGCTTTAAAGTCGTTTATTACATTTCACCTACGGTATGGGCCTGGCATGAAAGCAGGGGTTCATGAGGTAAAAAAATATGTGGACCAAATGTATTGTATTCTTCCTTTTGAAGTCGCTTTTTATCAAAAATTTGGTGTTACGGCCTTTTACCATGGGAACCCGGTGGCCGATGAAGTGAGTCATTTTATTCCGGATGCCAATTTTAAGGCGAAATGGAAAATTGTCAAACCCATCCTTGCTATTCTGCCCGGGAGCCGGCTGCAGGAAATACAGCGTATATTGCCAGTTATGATGGAAGGTGTTCAACCTTTGTCAGAAAAATATCAATTGGTCATAGCCAAAGCCGACAACCTGGAAGTTTCTGTTTATCATGACTACATTCCATCCAATATGAGGGACAGGGTAATCATCATTCCTGGAGCTTATTATGACATCCTGGCTCATGCGGGCATTGCCGTGGTTACATCCGGAACGGCAACTTTGGAGACTGCCTTATTTAATGTACCTCAGGTGGTGTGTTATAAAACAGGCCTCCTTACTTTTGCCCTGGCCAAATGGCTGGTGAATCTTCCTTTTATTTCGCTGGTAAACCTTATTTCCGGCAAACCACTGGTGGCAGAACTTATCCAGAATAAGTGCAATGCCAATGAAATCACCGTGGAACTCCAAAAGCTGGATCGTATGAATACACAGGATAGAAATGACTTATACGCTGCGTTGCGAAGCCAGCTTGGTCAGGCAAATACATCGCAAGGCATTGCAAGGGCCATTATCAAATTTTTAAATCCCTGAGGATATTTTTACCTTAAGTATCAGACACAAAACAGCGGCTGATTTTCGAACCCTGTATAAAACTTACGCGTATTTTGAGTTTTTTATAAAGCATAAGTAATCCTTATTGTTTGTGTGGAAATATGCTTTGGCTGTTTAATCTTTTACGATATAAAAACACCACCTGTCCAGTTTGCCTTCAAAATCAAAAGGGGTGGTTTTTGCGGTGATGTCGGTAATACTACTCGCTTGAATCTCCGCCTCCTGCAGTTTAAATTTACGGTAATTGGTGCTGAAATAAAGATGGCCACCCGGCGTCATCACGCGCAGGCATTCATTGATGATACGCACATGATCTCTCTGAGTATCCAGGATTGTGGTCATTTTTTTACTGTTGCTGAATGTAGGAGGATCGCACACCACCAGATCGTATTGTCCCGATTTGCAAGTTGGCAACCAGTGAAGCACATCTGCACTTGAAAATTCAAAATTGTCCGGCATAAGACCGTTGAGTTGAAAATTCTTTTTAGCCCAGTTAAGGTATGTATTTGAAAGGTCAACCGTATGTACTTTGCTGGCGCCGCCCATGGCCGCATACACTGAAAATGATCCGGTGTAGGCAAACAGGTTTAACATTTTTTTTCCGGCACTTTCTTCTCCAACCATCTTACGGGTAATCCTGTGATCCAGAAATAAGCCCGTATCCAGGTAATCCTGCAGATTTACCAGAAAATTATAACCATTTTCCTGAATCACAATTTCGTGTCCGGAATGGTCCATCCGGGTATATTGTTGTCCTCTTTCTTCTATTACTTTTCTTTGTTTGATAAATATTTTGTCAGAATTGGCGCCGGTCACTTCCGCGATACAGGAAACGGAATCGTTTAACCAAACCTGATGAGCCTCTGCTTCCAATTGGTGGTTGCGATGATACTCCGCTACATAAACATTGTCCTCATACAAATCAATACACAGTGGGAATTCCGGCATATCCAGGTCATAAATCCTGTAACAACTCACCTGCATTTTCCGGGCAATCCTTGACCGGTGCCTGAATACTTTTTTCAGGCGATTGATAAACATATTTAGTTTTTCAGTACGATCCAAAACCAGGATTTTTAAACGGAAAAGACATTTTAGGGTGTTGTTTTAGCAGACAAGATAGTACATTTCATAAGTTTCATCCACTACAAATTGTTATTTTTACTTCAGAATAAATTTTATACATGAAAAATTTAATTTTATTTATGGCCATCATTTTTTGGTCAGTAGTGTTACCGGCTCAGGATAAAATTGCACTTCAACTTTATGCATCAGGGTTTAACATTCCTGTCGATCTAGCTTTTGATAACCGGGATCAACTTTATGTGGTAGAAAAAGGAGGCAGGGTCAAGGCCATTACCACTTTCGGAAATAAAATTTTTCTGGACATCAGTGACAGGGTCAATTCCGGAGCAAATGAACGCGGTTTACTTGGGCTTACTTTTCATCCGGAATATCATGACAACGGCCACTTTTTTGTCAATTATACAGGCGGTAACGGACAGACCGTAATTTCCAGATTTACCAGATCGATGCTCGATAGTACGATTGCGGATAAGGCATCAGAAAAAATATTGATGACTGTGGCACAACCTTTCAACAACCATAATGCCGGCGATCTCAATTTTGGGCCGGATGGTTTTTTATATATCGCGCTGGGCGATGGTGGCTCTGGTGGTGACCCTGGAAACAGGTCTCAAAATCCAAAGGAGAGGCTGGGTAAAATGTTGCGCATTGACGTAGATACAGATCAGACACATTATCTCATTCCCGGGGACAATCCCTTTGCGGGCAACCCGGATACCCTTGGAGAAATTTGGTCGATGGGATTGCGCAATCCCTGGCGATTTTCATTCGATAAACTAACCCAGGATCTTTGGATTGCTGATGTTGGACAGAAAAAATGGGAAGAAGTCAACCTGGAGATTGCAGGTTCACCAGGTGGTTTGAATTACGGTTGGAGGTGTTTTGAAGGATTTGAGAAATATGAATTTGCGCTTTGCGACAATGCCACGGATTTTCATCCTCCTGTATTCGTTTATGCCAATAACAGCGGGGGAGAAGGATGTTCAATTACCGGCGGCTTTGTTTACCGCGGTGAGGAGGTTCCTTATCTCTACGGGCATTATATTTTTGGTGATTTTTGTTCCGGTAAAATATGGCGGCTGCACAAAAATAGTTGTGGTCCGGCTTACAGCGAGCAGCTTGCTGAATTTGGCCCTCAGGAGTTGAGCACCTTTGGACAAGACAGCAAAGGAGAAATTTTTCTCGCAGCATTGGGTGAAGGAAAGATTTACAAAATATCAGATGCATGTAGTTTAAGTTTGGATGGCATCACTGCATTTCCTCCATCGTGCAAGGATGCGATGGACGGAAAAATTATTTTCAATATCAGTAGTACTTCTAATTATGCCATACAGATAAACGGCGCATTACCAGCTGCCGGATATGCCGCTGGACAATATACCTATTTGGTCACTGACCAGAATACAGGGTGTACGCAGACCGGCTGTGTCATAGTACCGCCGGGAAACGAAGACCCTCCTTGCGATTATGAAAATTTCATTGAGGTGAGTGTTTTAGGCCCATTAGAAGTGCAATTGGACTTATGCGCCGGACAAGTGTCAGACATTATCGAAGTCCTGAGGGGAGATACCATTGTTTACACAGGACAAGACCCTGTCTCCATTCCCGGTGCCGGTGTTTATACCCTGAGCTACCTGCTTGATTCGTGCAGTTATACTTTGGATAGTGTATTGACCGTAGTTTATCGTCCTTTGGTGGAAGTGCCCCAGCTTGTAATTACAGATTCATTTGTCAGGGTCAGTGGACCATTCAGGTCGTTTGCCATGTTTGTAAATGATACCTTATATGAAGAAAATACCACAGGTATTTTTGTGTTGCCCATACCAGGTTCGTCAACCTTTATTTATTTTTTAGGAGAGGATGAGGACGGTTGCATTTCTTCAAAATCTGAGACGATTACTTTATCAGGGATAAACAGGCCAATCAACCGGCATTCTTTGTTATATCCAAATCCGGCGGGGGATAAAATTTATAATCCTTTGGAAGGCTCGTCTGAGATGGCAATCTACAATGGCAGTTACCATTTGATACAAATTATAACAAATCCGGGAAGGGAAATCAATGTATCGGATATACCATCGGGGATGTATTTTGTGCGTATAAAAAAATCAAATACAAACTTCTGGTACAAGGTTTACTTCGAAAAGTAAATCAGGGTCACTCAATGACCAGTACTTCTGTCCGGCGATTGTACAGATGTTCTTCTTCACTGCATTGGACCCCATCAAGACAATGATTTCTGATCCTGGTTTCACCGAAGCCGAGGGTAATGATACGATCGCCGTCAATGCCTTTGGAAACAACATAAGCTTTGGCAGACGCTGCACGGAGTTCTGACAGCTGTTTATTGTACAGTGCATTACCCCTGGCATCGGTATGGGAGGAGAGCTGGATGCGCATGGTGGGATTATTTGTCATGGCTGTGATCAGTTGATCAAGATCTTCAGCAGCTTCCGGTGCAATTGAAGTGCTGTTATAGGCATAGTAAATATTGTTGAAAATGATTAAAGATCCAATTTCAGTCGGTAAGCCAGGTTTTGAAGGAATTTCTTCGGCAGCGGGAATTACATCTTCTACAGGATTAACCACAATAGTGAAATCCGCCCCGTGAATACCTGGATTATACAGCAAAAGTTCTTGTTGATAACCGGTGATATTTGCGTGAATTAAATGGTTTGAAGATCTTTTCAAGGTAACCTGAATTATGCCATTTTCATCGCTTTCCAGGGTATCACTTTTATTGACTTTAGGTACCATCTTCATGACAATTTCGCCTTTTTGCCTGCCGGAAACCAGTTCCAGTTGCCCCGCATTCTCCAAATTTGTGTTGATGTCAATGGCATCAATTATGACAGTAGCTCCATTGAGCGGTAAAAATGAAAGTTTATCAATGACAAGCAGCTGGCAGCGGACATCGGTTTCAGGCACTTTTCGTTTTAACAAAGGAACCACAGACTCAAACCGATAGATATCGTCTTTGCCCTTTCCACCCGGACGATTGGATGACATATAACCTGTTTTCAGGCCCTGCTGGATAAGGAAGCCAATGTCGTCAAAGGAGGAATTTATTGGATAAGGAAGCAGTCTTGGTTGTGCCCAGCCGCTATCTGCATAAGTGGTATAGTAGATGTCCAGTCCACCCGCTCCTCCGATTCTGTTGGAACTGAAAAAAAGCAGGCTGTCATTATACAGGTAAGGAAATACTTCATTGGCAATGGAATTAACCTGAAATCCAAGAGATTTTGGTTCGCTCCAAATCGCCGATGTCTGCTCAGAAATATATAAGTCCATTCCGGAACTACCTGGCATATTGCTGGAAAAAATCAACTTATCTCCATTGCGAAACAGGGTAGGGTGGCACACACTGAACTTATCATTACAAAAAGAAAGTGCTTTTGGATTGGCATAGTTGGCAGATTCCCTTGCTTCATATATTTTGAGTACGATGGTATCCTTGTTCGTTCCCCGCTCTTCATCGTAATATGACCTTGTAAAATACAATTTGCCATTGGTGGCATCATAGGCAGCCTGGCCTTCATGTTTATTGCTGTTTACACTGAAAGGCAAATAAGCCTGTTTAGACAAGTGTCCTTTTGCATTTTTAGCCGCATAGGCAAGGTCGAGATAATAATCATCCATAAGGTCATCCTTGTCTCCGTCTTCATTTGACCTCACGATGAGGATATTGTCTTTATAAAGAATGGGGCAGAATTCGAGATGGTCCGTGTTGATGTTTGCTTCGTTGTAGATGTTTACTTTAGCAATGGCAATGGTATCCGGTAACCATTGCGCAAAAACAGCGCAGGGAAGGATTAATATCAACAGCAGTTGGACGATTTTTCTCTTCATTTTAAAAATACCTGGGATTAACTACCACGACCCTGTTTTTTTTGTTGCCAAAATCATATTGAATGAGTAATTCAATGCTGCCGTTGGAATAACTTCTTAATTTTGAAATCGAAAAGTCATTGGAAAAACCTATAAGCATATCCTCTGTGACTTTAAAGCCAAACATCAGGTCTATGGATTCACCGATATCCCCTCTTGCCCCACCTAGTCGGTAATTGATGCCCCCTGTATATTTTTCATCCAGGGTCGCGCTTAGACTTAAATCTACATCAAAGGGAGCATTTTCACTAAATTTCAATAAAGTCTGTGCATGGATGAACAAATATCTCCTTACCGGAAAGGCGGTACCTGTCATAAAAAATAAATGCCTTACCTCTTCCGTAACTATATTGTTATTGTCAAAATCTAGGTCTGACTTTATCAAACGGGGTACAGATGCACCAATATAGAATTTATCAGCGGAAAAATAAAGTCCATATCCCACATTGAATAGATTGATACTTTGTTTTGTATTAGGTATGGAAGGATCATTGGCAAGACCCTGGGTCGCCACCAATTGCGGATTGGTAAAATCAGCGATAAAATTGCGACCTGTAAATTCAATTCCCATACTTAATAAGGCTGATTCTCCCAACAGGAATTTATAAGAATAAATGCCACTGAAACTTAGATGCTTGAAAATGCCTATCTGTTGGTTCTTAAGGTTAAAACCCAGACCTAATCTGTTTTGAATTCTGGGAAGATTAACGCTGAGCAACTGTTGTTTTGGTGCGCCCGGCAGTCCATTCCACTGGTCTCTGATCATGGCCGTACAGGTAAGGAATTTCTCATGACCGGCAAAGGCCGGATTAATAGACATTTTATTGTACATAAACTGTGTGGACATCAGTTCCTGCTGTGAATTACCCTTAACCATCACCAAAGCCACCAGACATAATATAATCGTCAGCTGCCTCATCGTTGAATAATTAAAAAGCCATTTAATCGGTTGGAGGATGTTCCCGGGTTAAACACAAAATAGTAGGTTCCTGCAGGCAAGGCATCATTGCCATAGGTGCCTGCCCAGTCATTGTTGTAGGGCTTTGACTGATACACCTGGTCACCCCATTGATTGAAGATGATCAGTTCATTTTGGGCATACCTTCCCGAACTGATGCAGGGAATTACGAATTCATCATTTATGCCATCTCCATTGGGTGTAATGATGGTAGGTGGCTCACAGGGCACATCAAAGCCTATTCGTAGCCTGGCGACTGCGTTGTCACATAAATTTGGACAACCTTGAATACAAAGTTTATATGGAATTTCAAGTACACCGGCGTATCCCCGGTCCGGGGTAAATATAAAACCGCCGGGTACCGCTTCAATGTCCCCTGTAGTCTCATCGAATGATCCTAGCCGGAGTTCGTAGAGGATGCCCACATTGTCGTTTAAAAGTACATCAAAAGGAAGCTCTTCATTGAATGCACCATCAAAGGCATCGTCCCGTGCATCAGGTGTTTCCAGTAAAAATACTTTAACCGTATCACTTGTAAAATTTGGGCAGCCAGGTTTACTGTAGGTAAGCAGTACCACATTAAGACCTGATTTAAAAGAGGTAATCAGGGTGGATCCCGATTCCGGCGTAAGAATTTCAATAGAACCTGAAAGTGATGTCCATTTTACACCTACCTCTGGAGGCAGGATTTCAGACGTCAATTGCACGATGTCATCCTTGCCGCAGGTGGTTGTCAAATCAATGTTTGCTTCCGCTTTGATATTTGGTGCTTGTTTTTTGGATACAAGCACTAAACCCGGCTCCAGTGAAGTGCATCCGTCTTTGGAAGCAAATACATGCACCAGCTGGTCTCCCACATCTAACATTTCGTTGTTGAGCAGAATGCATGCGGCAGAACTCTCTCCGATGGGTGTCCCACTTTCAAATTCCCATTGGTAGGTGATTCCGGCTGTGGGATCAAATGGGTCGATGCATAGTTCGATTCCGATGTTGTCATTGTGACAAATTTCGACTATGTTGGATTTAGGAATGGGTTTGGATATTTGATCCCTGATGGTCACAAAAAGTCTAGCGAAGATGAAGAAGCACAGCCATTCCGGTAAATAATTACCTTATAAATTCCTTCATCAGCTTCTGTAACGCCATCAAGTTTAAGCACAGGTGAATTTACGGTAGTGTTGCCGGGCAATTGCCAAAGTGCGGCCTCAATATTTGTGCTGTTTACATTAAGCTCAAGGTTATCTCCGAAGCACCATTCCATTTTTCCGGTTATGGCTGCGGGAAGAGGTCGATCGGATATGGATACAAAATTAAGGTCAAAATTTTGGGAAGTACATGGGCCTACCGTTACAAGACAATGGTAATTACCTTCATTTGCTTTGCTGACATTGGCAATTTTAAGCACCGGTTCGCTGGTAGTGATTGTACCCAGTGGTGTGTGCCATTGATAATTGTCTGCCATGGATGTAGTGCTAAGAATAAGGGTATCGCCTTCACAAAGTTTTGACGGAGCTGATACGAAAGCCTTATCCGGAATGAGATTTATATTTACCACACTGGTATCGGGTTTGGACGGGCAGTTTTTGTTGAAAACCCGCAACACATAAATACCATTGTCTGATGGTTTGGCATTTGTAATCCTTGCGTTGGGAATGGTTTGGTTAAAATTATTTGGACCCGTCCAGGTATAAATATAATTACCCGCAGGTACTATACTGCGTGAAAATATTAAGTCTGTTTTGCCATCCATGCAGTTAGTGCCGTTGTTGCTCAACGCGGTTATGACCGGAGCTGCATTCACTTCTACTACCGTAGAAGTCACATTTTCACATCCTGTGGTGGTGGTAATGGTCACAAAATATTCTCCCGGCAAAGCAATGGCTTTTACCTGCTGGCCATTTTGTTTGAATCCATCTGGTCCACTCCACTGGTAACTTGCATTGGGAACAAATGTAGAACCAAGGTCTATGGTATCTCCCACACACGCCGGCCCACTATTGCTTGCGCCGATAACGGTGAGGTTATCAATGTTAATGTCTTTGATATCAGAAGTGTCAGACAGGCAACCATTGGATTCCACAATTACCTGCCAATTACCCGAAACGCTGGTAGGCACATTTAGGATCTCGAGTGCATTGTCTGTAGTAACCCGGAATTTAATCCCATCTTTTATCCAGGTGTATTTTTCCTGTTGTGGAAGGTTATTGACTACCAGCGAAAAAGTGCTGCCTTCACAATAAATATTCTCACCCGTAATCACCGGCATAACTGGTTTGGGAAGAATGGCCACATTGGTGGTTGCCGTATCTGATTTGCATGCGGCAATGGCAACCACCAACTGGTATTTGCCCTGGTTCTTTATCTGCGCATTATTGATTATTGCCGGATTAGCAAGGTCGCTTTTATATCCATCCGGGCCGGTCCAGCTAAACAGGTAACCCTGTCCGGCGGTTGTCGTGCCAAGTTTTATATCTCCACCTTCGCATACGTTCTCAAATACAGAAAACAGGTTTACCAGAGGTTTTTTATAAATGGTGAGTCTTCTGGTTGACGATGGATTCGAAACACATGAAGTACTTTTGGCTATCACATAATAATTATGCGTTCCAACCGAAGGGGTTACGACCAGTTCCGGATTTACAGTATTTGCAATCAGGATTCCATTTGGAGGAAAACCCTCATACCACTCATAACTTATGGAACCTGAAAAATTAGTTGCCTCAAGCAAAACCTCCCCATCATCACAATAACTGTCCGCCTGACTCATTATGGCTGGTGTGGTCAGCGGCTGAATATTGATGGTAAGCAACCCTTCAGCCATGCAGCCATTCAGACCTCTGACTACAACCCTGTACAGGCCATTAAATCCTGCTCCTGCATTGGTAAACTCTGGATTTTCCTCTGTGGATACCAGCACATTGTCATGGTACCATTCATAAGTATAAATGTTTTGCTGAACCGGCGGTGGAACATTCGCAAATAATTTTAAAGTATCTCCTTCACAAAGTCCAGCCGTAAATTCTGGCTTCAGCTGGATAGGTTCGATTTTTACTGTGGAGTTGCAGGATGCTATATTGCCACTGTTGTCCTGAACAAAAAGGACGGTGGTTTTTTCAGTGCCAATGTCACTGCATTGAAAATTGCCATTTACAACCCACATCGTATCGATGGCACAATTGTCCATGCTTCCATTGTCTATGCTGTCAGGGGTAAGGACATAGTCGATAAGGCCAGAGGGATGAATCCTCGCAATAAAACTTTTGCAGAGGGCAACCGGAGGTTTATTGTCGGTAACGGCAATGTTTGTATGGCATGTCGTTGAATTTCCGCTTTTATCGGCTATGGTAAATCCTATACTATGTGTGCCTGCAACAAGATCCAACTTCAGACTGTCTGTACGTTCCAAAAGTTCTATATTGCCATTGTCAATCTGATAGCTGATAATGGGGTTTTGGATGATAAGTCTAAACGTAAGTGTGCTGTTCTGATCAAGTGTCTGTGAAGGCGAAATGGGGTTGCAGGGATTTATTCCATTTCCTTCTTCCCCCTGCATGTTGTTGGCGACGGCAGTAAAGGTGATGATGCTATCCTGGAGCCATTGATTATAAGTTGCAACTGGGATTTCAAACAAGGAAGTGGAAGTGCCACAACCCGGGCCCGTAGTTTGCTTAGTTCGGCCCAATGTCAGACCACCTTCTCCTAGGATGTCAAAATACTCAGTGATGTCATTTAGATCACCTTTTGCCACTACCTCAAGTCTGGCAGGAAATTCATGGAATTCAATCCTGGGCGGATTCTCAAAGCTTACACTTTTGTTAATAGCTACGTGGTCCCCACTGCTTTCAATATAACGGAATGATATTTTTTTTCCATCGGAAGTTGAAGGCAGGATTTGGTTAAAAACTTCAGGGAACCCACAGTTGTCACCAAACTGAAACATTAAGGGTAACTCAAGTTTGGCTACACAATCTTCGTTTACAGAAAGTCCGGGTATCGAAGGTGGGCAGCTTGCATCTGGATAAGTTTTATCCACTACCTCAATGGTGGTAGTGCATTTTCCGACGTTTTGTCCACAGTCTCTGTATAGAAAATCTACCTTATGTACACCGGGTCCAAAGCTCTTGGAAAAGATGGCCGGCGAAGAAACAATCAGGGTGTCTCCGCTTCCTGCTACAGTATAGGAGGTCTCAATTAGATTGCCCTGGTCAATGGGTATAGAAATCGCGGCATTGACCCGCGCGCCTATGCACACATCATTGATGGCCAGCACGGGGATGCTGCTATTGTTGGGAATGAGTGTAAACTGTATTGTTCCATCTGCCAGCCAATTTAGTACACTGGTTATGGAAAGGTCTGTAAAAACAGTAGTACCATCTCCACACTGATCTCCTGTATTAAGCGTGCGACCTATGTAAGAACCTTGTTCGTCCAGTACATTGAAATATTCCGTAGCATCATCGGCATCAATGTTGACCAGGTCTATAGTAAGGGTGGCGTTTCCGGTGGGTGTAATGGAATTTTGAAAAATATTCCCAAAAGATAATGTAACCGTATTTACCACGGATTCATTGTTACCGGGATCGGGAGAAATAACGGGTGCAGTAGCCGTTCTTACCAGGGGCGAAGTAAACTGTGCACAGTTGTCTGTTGCTTCGGGTATATCAATGGAAACCAGAGCTTCGCAAGCATTAGACAAAGTTTCTATGAGCATATAACCTGGACAGTTGGCTACCATGGGTGGCTCATCATCGGTGAGCCCAAAATATGCTGAGGTCACCGAAGCATTGCCACATACATCATAGAATACAAAATCTACCTTTTCGGCCCGTGTGTATCCCGCAACAGGAGAAGGGCAAGTGGTTATGTCCAATGTGCCGGGATGAATGCCGGGAAATGTAGAGGTGTCCCCAAGCACATAACTTCCGGGTACGGCAGCGAATCCAAAGACAGCATTGCCGCAGCCGTCCATGGCCATACTTCCTCCTTTAGTATTTATCCAGGTGGTAAATGCGGCATTTACGTCGATTGCATTGTCGCAACTCAGACCCGCATTTTGGGCACTTGCCGTTATGGCTGGAGCCGATTTGTCAATAATGTTTATTACCTGGGTGAGCGAGGACAAATTCCCACAAACGTCTGTTGCCTGGTAAGTTCTCCTGAGTTGGTTGTTGCATAATCCGGCAACCGTAAAGGTATCTGCAAAACTTAAATAGGTAGGGCTGCAAAGGTCTGCCAACAGGGTAAGAAGGGAGTCTGGTGTGTTGAGTAATTCACACTCGACAACAATGGGCGATGGTCCTGAAATACCCGGACCTGTTGTATCCTTAACAGCGATCACCTGAGTATGACTCGTTTCAAAATTGCAGGCATCTATGGCAACCCATTTACGGGTCAGGGTATAGTTATAATGGTTGCAGGAATTCACAGAGGCATGCTGTGTGCTTACTTCTGTAAAGATTACCGGGACATTCCCGGAACAGGCATCCTGGGCGGTTATGGCAGGTGGCGGACTTACCATATCGCATGACACAGTGACATCCGGAGGTGTTGATGAGAAGACAGGCCCTTTTGTATCTTTTACATCAAACGTCCTGATTGGGGTAGACACCTGGTTTCCGCATTCATCCACTACTTTAAAGCTCACAATAACACTCCACGAACAGGTACCTGTGGGAATTTGTGGATATGGACCATTTGCGATGGACGCAGAGTCCCTCAATCCTGTGGATGTTTGGTAATAATAGATGGTCCAGTCAACGGTTGGACTGCATATATCACTTGCTTTTGATCCCCCTTTATTTTTTATCCAGTTTTCAAGCGAATCCTGCGCGTTTTCATTGCACTCAATAAAAGCGGAAGTGGGTTTTACAAATATTACCGGAACAAGGGTATCAATCACGCTGAATGAAATGACAATGGGCGGACTGGAATTATTCGAGGGGTCAACAGCCCGGAACTCAACGACGACATTTTTGGTATTGCCACATAAAGTATCTGCGGAAGCATTTAGCCTGCTTAAAGCAACGGAATAGGTGAGTGAGGATTGCAGAATATAGGTGCCACTGTTGTCCAGGGCAACGGTTCCACCCCCTGTGTTAAACCAGTTTGTAAATTCTCCGATGATGTTTGCCCCCTCACAACCGGTGGTTTTTGAAATACCGGGCGTAATGATGACTGGCGGAATGGTGTCCTGTCCACTCAAAATGCCAGCCCAGATCACGCCATTGAAAAGGGTAATGATTTTCAGGAAATTTGGCCCTATTGTCCTCATTTTATGGTTAAATACGCTAGCGAAGTTATTAATATTTTCCAATGGCAGGGCTGATTGACCACTTTAATTTTACCTGTATCCCTCCAAAAGGAAGTTGCAGGCAATTATATTTTGGGCAACCATTGGTGGCCGATTAAAATTTTGAATCATTTTTTAAAGAGGTATGGTTTGATCTGAAAAATGGACAAGCTGGTCTAAAAAATGTGGAATATTCGGTGTGCCCACAATATTTTTAGCTTGTAACTGTTTTAATTGAGTTTGCGTATTATAGTCAGAAAAGGAGGATAATTAAAATATTTAATGTTAATATTTTAACAATCAAAACACAATACATTATAAATTATAATAATATTTAATATTTTTGCAATAAACACGGTAATATGACACAACTTGGGAATTTCTTTATTTTTTGTTCGGGCTGTGACAAAAACATCTTAAAACAATCCCCCACTGAATTCAACAAATATGCGGGTATTGGGGCCACGGTCTTTTTTACGGGACTGTTTGCCATGGTTGCATCCAGTTATGCCCTTTTTACGGTGTTCAACAATGTGTGGGCTTCGGTGGCATTTGGCCTGATGTGGGGTCTGCTTATTTTTAATCTGGACAGGTACATTGTATCCAGCTTAAAGAAAAAAGGCAACATCCTCAGTGACCTGGGTATGGCCATGCCAAGAATTGTGCTGGCAGTGATCATCAGCATCGTGATTTCAAAACCGCTTGAATTAAAGATCTTTGAAACAGAAATCAACGCAGAAATAATTTCCATGCAGCAGGAAAAGCGCAAGGAGCACGAACTTTTGTTGAAATCAAGGTATGAAGCAGACATTCTGAAAGTGGATGAAGAAATAGCTACCCTTAAAAATGACATCCTGGCCCTTAGGACGAATAAGGATGCATTGAAACAGGAAGCATTGAATGAGGCCGATGGCACAGGTGGTTCAAAAATAAGAAATATGGGCCCTATCTATAAAGCCAAAATGTTGGCTGCAACCCAGGCAGAAACTGAATACCAGGCTAAGCTTGGGGAAACTAATCCATTGCTGGCAGAAAAAGAACAGCGGAAGAAAACCCTGTTAACGCAAAGGGATGGGGAAATGGAGAAAATGGAATTTGCCGCACTCAGCGGTTTTGCCTCCAGAATGGAAGCACCGAGCAGAATCAGCGCAACTTCTCAAGCTGTTTTTGTGGCAGGAATTTTCATCATGCTGCTTTTCATAGCCATCGAAACAGCACCCATGTTTGTCAAAGTAATTTCAGACCGTTCGCCTTATGATTTCTTATTGGATAAGATTGAAGTGGAGGTGGAAATGGATCACAAACACATCACTACAATGAGAAAGATGAAGGTAAATAATGCGCTGGACCTGGAACACCAGATCAGGTTACACCGCAATGCAGATCTCATAAAGGCCGAAAATGAACTCTTCAGTCACGCCATTTTAAATGAAGTGGAAGACTTGAAGAAAAACACCCACAGCCTACGGGATTACCTGCAAAGAGGCAGGATACTTAAGGACCAGACATTATAAGCCGGGACCAAATAGGTTTTTAAGCCTGCTTTTTAGAACTGATAGCTGAAATTTATCCAGTATTCAAGGGAAACACCATAGTCACGGGCTGCTTCGCTTAAGGGAAACATTACTTCAATGCCATATTTCCATTTGTCACCCCCGCTGAGATAACCGGCTCCCACAAGGGGGTAGGTTTCTGTATAGTCAACTCCTACAAAGCGGGAGTAATCAAATTTTGTAACGGCGTATTCTCCCTGCAAATAAAAGGATTGGCCTAGTTTTGCTCGGCCGTAAACGAAAGCACCGTAATCAAATAAACTGTAATCGTCGGTGGCAAATACGCTGACAAACTGGTAATAGAATCTTGTGCCCACACCCGCTGAAATGGCTTTGGTGAATTTATATCCTACACTGGGTTTAAGTGACAGGTTAAAGCCATTGGATATGCCCACGTTGCCCATTCGGATTTCGAAATTTAGTTTATCCATAATATTGGTGGTGTCCGCAGTCCTCACTTCTCTGGTGCGCCTTGTCCTGCTTCGTTGTGCGTCAGCACTAAGTGAAGAAAATAAGATCAGCATTACCGGAATTAAAACCTTAATGTTCATATATATACTTATTAATTATTGCAAAAATATGGGTTCAAATCAATGGTCTCTGGGTTCAATTCTTTTATTGAATTCCGCCGATTTTATTGCGGGATCATTTTTAATTATGTCCAGCATCAATTTAGGTTCATTGTGGTCAAGGTCATAGGTAATCAGCCACAAATTCAGGTCGGCACTGATTCTGTTGATCAATCTGATGCCATACGGGGCCATGGTGCGAAACCACTGTGGCAGTGATACGCCTGCTACAGGTTCGATGATGATTTCCTCATAGATGTTGGCGTCTTCTTTTTGAGTTCTTGGATTTGGCGCATCATCTGGATATTTCTCCAGTAGTTTCCATTCTCCGTTTTTGTAAATTTCCTGCATAAGGTCGGCCGAATGTTCCCAGGCATCCGGCATTTTTTCGTTGCCCCTGACACATTTGGTTTTTCCCTTTTTGGTCTGTAAAAGCGAAATCGACGGCAGATCGGCCACCATGGTAGGATATTCGTCATCCATGTCAAAAAGTTTTGCCTTTTTGAATGAATCTTTCAGCTTTTTAAATTCTTCCACCGTAAGCTGCCGTTCAAATTTTCCATTCATTTTATTGAATCTTTTGGCATCCAGCTCTGCCCGGCCATCGGCATAAACGTAAAGATCAAAAACAGGACAAAAACCGAAGCAGGAGCCTTTTTCATGCCAAAAAGAAAGGCGTCAGCCATCGCTTTATCATTATTTTTTGAGGTCTTGCATGAGGAGCCACACAAAATGGCCGCCATACACAATAAACCAAACATCCTTTCTTTCATATAATTAATTTTGCCTGATCAAAAAACCTATACACAGATTGCAATTTCACTTTTCTGAGTGCTGTTGATCAACTGTGTACAAAAATAACCAATCCTGTTTAATCACAGTCATTTTCTTTCAGCAACGTATTTCACGCTACTTTGTAATCCATTTTTTTGAATTTTACCAGTGATTTAACAATAATTTTGTGAAATGGCCATGTGGATATGGTTTTATGTAAAAGTTGGCTTACTTTTAGCTATAAATAATTGACTTAAATTAGAAAACAGAGGCATCCTTAATGGGATTATGAACATTAAGGAGTAGCCATTGCAATAAAATCTATATGGGAGAGCAAAAAGTTTCATTGGTGAAGGACCAAAGGCAAATGCAAAAATTTGTCAAGTCATTATTGGATGATGTGCGTTCTTTTGAATATATGCTTGAAAACGATTGGTTTGAAAATGACATCACCCGCATTGGCGCAGAGCAGGAGATGGTTATGGTTCATCTCGACAATTTCAAGCCGGCAACCGTGGCAATTGAAGCCTTGGAAAAACTGACGCAGTACGATTGGGTCGGTACAGAGCTGGCTAAGTTTAACCTGGAAACAAACCTGGATCCCCGTGAGTTTACTACATCGTGTTTTCACGATATGCACAAGGAAAACAGCGATAAACTCAACATCATACAGAATGTACTGAAAGATATGGGTGTCTCACTCGTATTGACTGGTATTTTACCTACCCTGAGAAAGTACCATTTAACCATGGACAATCTCACGCCAAAACAGCGGTATTATGCGCTAATGGCAGCCATTCACAACCAACTCCAGGGCAGCAATTTTGAATTGAGGCTCGACGGCCTGGATGAGCTCTACCTCAAACACGATTCTCCTTTGCTGGAAGCCTGTAACACCAGTTTTCAGGTTCACCTGCAGGTAGCTTCTACTGATTTTGTGCACAAATACAACATTGCTCAGGCGATTACGGCACCCATTATGGCCATTGGTGCCAATTCACCGATCGTATTTGGCAAAAGGTTATGGCACGAATCCAGAATAGCGCTGTTTCAACAGGCATTGGATACCCGGGCCTCCAATGAACATATGCGGGAGCGCAGCCCAAGGGTCACCTTTGGAAAATCCTGGTTAAATGACAGTATTCTTGAAATTTATAAAGAGGACATCAGTCGCTTTCGCGTTTTGTTAAGTTCGGATGTGGAAGAAGATTCGTTGGCCCTCGTATCGCAGGGCATAGTACCAAAACTGAGGTCTTTGCAGGTGCACAATTCCACTGTTTACCGTTGGAACCGGCCGTGTTACGGCATCAGTGACAATGGCAAACCACATCTGCGCATAGAATGCAGGGTCATACCCTCCGGCCCAACCGTAGCCGATGAAATAGCGAACGCCTGCCTTTGGCTCGGCCTGATGGAAGGAATGGCAGACAGTGTGCCTGACATCCGGAAAAAAATGAGTTTCGACGATGTGACCGACAATTTTACAAAAGCGGCTAAGTTTGGCATCGATTCAAAATTCACCTGGTTTGCCGATAAAAAAATAAGTTTGGTTGACCTGATCAAAGATGAATTGGTGCCGTTGGCGGAACATGGATTGAGGCTCAAAAAGGTAGATGAAGGGGACATTACCCGGTACATGGATATCATCCGTGAAAGAGCGGAAAAACATACGAATGGGGCGCGCTGGATGCTCAGGGCTTTCACAGGGCTCAAAAGCGAAACCACGATCGACGAAGCACTTTCTACGCTCACCGCCACCATCATTGAAAACCAAATCAGCGGCCAAGAAGTCCACAACTGGCCAATACCGGATTCCTATATGATCAAAGATTACAGACCTTCGCATCTCCTGGTAGGAGAGTGCATGGAAACAGACCTGTTCACCGTCCAGCAAAGTGACATTCTTGAACTCGTAGCGGAAATGATGGACTGGAAAAAGGTAAGATACCTGCCCGTAGAAGATGGCCAGGGCAAACTGGCAGGCCTGGTGACTTCAAGGCTGCTGTTAAGGCACTTTGTCAAGAACAGGCAGTCCAAAAAGGTATTTGTCGTAAGTGATGTAATGATTAAAAAATCCCTGCACCATTAGCCAAAATGCAAGCTTGCTGGAAGCCATGAAAATCATGAAGGAAAATAAGATCGGTTGTTTACCGGTCGTTAATAATGGCGACCTAATCGGTGTGATTACCGAAACGGATTTTCTGAAAATTTCTACCAGGTTAATGGAGCGGTTAGAAGACAACTCCGGATTCCAGGTTTAGAATGGAAAATAGATAGGTACCGTTCCAAGATTCTCAGCAGGGCTTATGTATTGGTATTGATCCATGGATTAGCAGTGTAGGTAAGATTTCTCCAATTTATTTTGTCAGAAAGTATTTAACCTTTACATTTGCACCACTTTGAAATGAGGATACAGCGTCTGCCCGGATGCTGGAATTGGTAGACAGGCATGGTTGAGGGCCATGTGTCCGTAGGGGCGTGCAGGTTCGATTCCTGTTCCGGGCACTTTTTAAATACATTTCAGGGTTTTTTTTATACTGAGTTTGCCTGAAAAAGCAGGAAACTTTTAAATTTAATATTTGGTTTTTTTGTTTAAAATCAAACATTTTCGAGGTTATTTCAGTAAGTTTGAAAAAAATTACACCTTGAATTGTATTAATATGTATGGAAAATTTAAAGTGTATTGATTAAAATTTCAGCTTTAAAATCCTTATCTTTTTTTTATATATATTTTTTTCGCATACATAGAAACTTTATTTAAAGTTTGTTCGTTTAAGGAAGTATTGCAGGTTACATTTTTTTATTTAACTTTGCATACAGATAATAGAAACATAGATTAAAGCTCTATAAAGAAGTAGTTTTCTTATTTTGAGACCTTAGTCGAAAGAGCCTGAGTTTGAAAGTAAACTTGGGCTTTTCGCATTTTTAGAGCCTGCTTTACTTAAATCTGTCATTACCCATTCCACCTCTTTTTCACGTTTTCTTCCATAATTTACATTTTGTGCAAGTGACAAGTGGCACTGGCCCTGTTATCTGTTTCTTTGGTTTCAATGGTTTGTAGATTTTCTGCGGGTCGCATTTCAGCCTCGGTTTACTTATCGAAATATTTTTTTAAGACTTAATTTGATAATTCCATAGTAATTGTATATTTGCACTCTCTTTTGAAAAGCATGCTCAGGCATTGATTGGTGAGATGGGTGAGAGGCTGAAACCAACAGTTTGCTAAACTGTCGTACTGGGAAACTGGTACCCCGGGTTCGAATCCCGGTCTCACCGCAATAGAAACAGGGGCGTAGCGCAGTCCGGTTAGCGCACTTGGTTTGGGACCAAGGGGTCGTAGGTTCGAATCCTATCGCCCCTACTGTTTAGGGAGCAATTTGCTCCCTTTTTTTTGCCCTTTATGTGATTTGTAAACTACTAAAAATCAATACATTAGTAGTCGGTCTTGATTTTTTTGTCAAAGGGGATTTGAAGCTGATAGGTTAGGTCATCAGCAGTCTGGTCTTCCAGTACATCCAGCCCATATTTAATTTTATGGGCATCATCATACACATACGTACCAAATATTCTGTCCCAAATCGAAAAAATATTGCCAAAGTTGGTATCCGTCCACGGCCTCTCGTAATGATGATGAAACTTGTGCATATTTGGGGAAATAAAAACCAGACTAATGGCTTTATCAACCGCCAAAGGCAACTTGAGATTGGCATGAGAAAAATAAGTAAAAAATATGGTGGTAACCCTATAAAACATGTAGTATCCAAATGGCATGCCACTGATTAGTATGGCCACCAGGGAGAAAACCTCCCTCATCATATAATCCCCCGGGTGGTGGCGGGTGCCGGTGGTCACATCTACAGCGGTATCGCTGTGGTGAACCATATGAAACTTCCACATAAATTTGACCTTATGCAAAAGAAAGTGAACTACATATTGGGCCATAAAATCCAACAGAAGCACAGCTATGACTAATTCTGCCCACCATGGCAATTCAATCAGATTGAGGACACCAAATTGATGCTGATCCATCCATATAAAAATGCCGGCCGTTACCAGTCCGAAAAGTGTATTAATGGCAATGGTGGTTGCGAGTAAAACCAGATTGGTTTTTGCATGTTTCCATTTGGCATAATTAAATATGGCTAGGGGATACAATCTTTCCAATATCCAAAAAACGAACATACACCCCAGAGTCCAGCCTAATTTGCCCACGCTGCTAAGCGATTCAAAAAAATCAATAAATGCGCCCATACTTGTGAATTTAACGACTTTTAATGGTCAAAAATACACAATATCTATTCAAATAACCCACGAAAACCGCTTTAGATACGTTGATTATCTGTGAGGAAGTTATAGAGGGAAAAACGTGGTTTGTGCGTTGAAAAGTAAGCCAAAGTCTGCCGTTATATGCGATGAATTGTGTTTTAAGAATTTTTTTCAGAAGTTTGGCTTGAAATTTGCGTTTTATATATAATGATAATCTTTAAGGTATACAATAAATAGATTAATTTTATTAAATGTATAAAATATTGTAATTCATATATATATATAATTAATGAGGTAAAATTAACGATACTGATATTAATTCACTATTTTTGTACATTAATTTTTAAACAAAATTCTCGATAATGAGGAAGTTTTTTATAGTTTATTTTCTTGCGCTATTGGTCTCTGTCAACCTGAACGGACAAAGTCTGAATGTCAAGTTTTCAAATGCCAATGTAAATGCAGGCGATACAGCCAATATAGATGTGACGGTGGCCAATTTCACCAATCTGTTCGGTATGCAGTTTTCCATGAACTGGGATTCTACCAGGTTCAGATATGGTGCTATATCCAACATAATCAGCAATACCGTGCTGGCGGGTAACCTGGAAATTGCCACACCCGGTCCTTCATCAATCCTGAAGCAAGGCCAGTTGTCTTGTCTGTGGTCAAACGCCAACATTGCTTCCCTGCCAGCCAATACAAGGCTGTTTACGGTGAGGCTAAAGGCTGTGGGTGCGGAATGCGATTCGACCGAGCTCGTGGGCAGCAATGTGCCCACCAAGAGCGAATACTACAATGAAAATTTTGAAACACTTCCTGTCAGTTTCACCAAAGGTGTGGCCAAGATAAATGGATCCGGATGTACGGGAGGAGGTGGAGGAGAGGATGACATTGTGGTTACCGCCCCTATACTCATTACGCCCCCAAATGTAGAACTATGTATTCCAATAACGGTAACGAACTTCATAAACATCGAAGGAGCCCAGTCAAGAATCAAATGGGATCCAACGGTTTTGCGAATGAAACCCACGCCCCTGAAATATGACGCACTTCCCAACAACACCTACAATTCAAGTAATATCGCCATAGGTGAATTTAACTTCGTTTGGCTTACCTCCGGTGGCCCTATTACCATTCCCAATGGTCAGCGACTCATGGAAATTTGTTTTGACGTCATTGGCGCTGTAGGTTCCATGACGGCAATAGATCTGGTGAACATGGACATCAATGGGGAAACAGAATACACCAATTCCTCAGGCACACCCGTGCCTTATGTCAATATTGATGGTAAAGTTACCGTATCCGCCGTAAGCGCGATCAAAATAACCGTGGCCGATGTAACTGTGAAAGAGGGTTCGAATGTAGATGTATCTTTTAAAGTAGATAATTTTATAGACATTACCGGGGTGCAGATCGGTGTTACCTGGGATAAATCCATCATCGAATTTGTGGAAAGGAATGGAGACGCACTCCCCGGTAATCCGGCTGGCTCTTTGGATCCAACAGCCAATTCATACCGTTTCAACTGGTTTGCTCAGGGTAGTAATGCCGTGACCCTTGCCAATGGTACTACCTTATTTAATTTTAAATTTAAAGGGGTAGGACCCTGTGCCAATGAAGGAACTTCGGTGATCAATGTATCAGACCTTCCTAGTTTTACGGTGGAGTTCATTGACAAAAATACGGTCAAGGTACCTTATACCGTGGATGCAGGTTCTGCCAAAATTTTGCCATGTGAATCCAACCCGATCGAATGCAACATTACGGCATTTAAGAATATATCCTGCAACGGAGGTTCTGATGGAAGTATCACTGCAGTCGTTACCAATGCCACAGCCGATTGCCAGTGTATCTGGAAAAAAGATGGTGTGGCATTTGGCAATCCATTGCCAGTTGCTTCATGCAACCTCACCAACATACCTTCGGGATCTTATGTGTTGGAAGTAACTTGCAGCGGAACAGTACAATGTTCCAAGTCTGTAACCATTGCCCAACCGGCAACCGGCATTAATATTGCAGGAAACGTGACCAATGTGGCCTGCGTTACGTTGGGTACCATTACGCTAAATGTTACAGGCGGAACTCCAAATTATACATTTTTATGGTCACCGGGTAATCAAACAACCAAAGACCTCACCGGTCTGGCAAAGGGACAATATACAGTTACCGTGACCGATGCCAATCAATGTACTTCCACCAAATCATTTGATATAGCTGAAAATCCGGTAGAAGACCTCAAGGTCAACTCTACGGTGGTCAATGTCAAATGTTTTGGAGAATCTACGGGTTCGATACAACTGGCCATTTCAGGTGGGTGCCCTGACTACACTGTTTCATGGGCATCATCTGCCGAGACGGGCGTGCAAAGATTGAATCTTCCGGTTGGAAGTTATGGCGTGACTGTATCTGATAAATCAAATCCGGCAAAAACAGTATCTCAACAAATCATCATTGGAGGCCCTGCTTCTGCACTCACGGTCAATGGGGTGGTAACCAATTCTACCGGAACCAATGGAGCAGTGGACGTTTCTGTTTCAGGCGGAACGGCAGGATATACCTATCGATGGATTGAAGGAAGCAACGCCACAAGTGAAGACATTTCCGGCCTGGCTCCCGGCAAATACACGGTAGAAGTTACCGATAATAATGGGTGTAAAACCACCGCCAGTTTTACGGTAAACCTCATCAATAATCCGACAGATCCAAGTTTTACGGGCAGTGTGAGTTCCGAAAATGCAAACAGCGGATATGGCGTATCCTGTGTCAATGCCTGCGACGCGGTGATTAGCGGTACACTCGACAATACAGGTAAACCTCCTTATGCGGTCAGTCTATCCGGCGCAGCTACCGGTACCCGGCAATTGGATGTGGCAGGACCATTTAACTTTTCAGGATTGTGTGTGGGCAGTTACACGGTTAGGGTAACTGATTCCAATGGCAAGACTGCAAACCGCAGTTTTACAGTTACGCAACCAACCATCATCCTCATTTCAAAAACCATTGAGTGTTCTGACGGAGCCCTTTCTACCGGATCTATAGACATCTCGGTATCAGGTGGTGCCGGAAGTTATGTTTATGCCTGGTCAACGGGAGACAATACGCAGGATTTAGAAGATCTGGAAATTGGAACCTATACTGTTGTAGTTTCAGATGCAAACGGTTGTCAGCAAACCGCTCAAAACCTGAAAGTCGAGGATTGCAATAGCAGGGGTGATTGTTTTAAGGACGTACGCAACATCATGACACCCAATAATGACGGTTCCAATGACTATTTTATAATATCGTGCGCCCCAGACTTCAACAATGAATTGTTTGTGTATAACAGGTGGGGTAAATTGGTGTATTCAGAAAAAAATTATGGCAACCTGTGGGATGGCAAGGACAACGATGGAACTGACCTATCTGAAAACGGCTATATGTGGGTGCTTAATGTTACCCAGACTTCCGGTGTAATTGATACCTATAAAGGAACAGTTACAATATTAAGAGATTAAACGATTTATAGACCCGTCATATGTCTTTAAACGAAAGACAAAAAATTGCCGGATTTTAAAAAGATAAAAGAAAGATCAATGAAATTTTTTCAAAAACTTACGATCATTTGTGTACTAATGGCCTGGACATTGAGCCAGGTGGATGCACAGCGATACTTTGATGAGCGATATGTATATTCCCATAGCTACTTCAACCCGGTATTAATCAATCCGGGAGCAACAGCACAGCATGGAGGTCAACAGCTATTGGTCAATTACAGGAATACCTGGTCCACATTTCCGGGCAGTCCCAAAAGTGCAACACTTTCATATGACGGTATGCTGGGCAACAGGCTTGGGCTCGGCATCATTGCGTTGCAGGATAACTTTGGTGCGCTCCAAACCACTAAAGGGCAGCTGTCTTTCTCCTACACAATTAAAAGTGACATCAACCAGTTGGGTTTTGGACTATCTGCGGAATACATCAAACATGGCCTGAATAATTACCAGGCAGGCAGTGTACTGCAAGAACCAGATGACCTGGTGAATGCGCGCAGGGAAGGGATAGAATACCTCGATGCTTCCTTTGGTATCTATGGTGTTTACAATGACCAGTTTACCTATGGCATTGCTTTGCCGTCGCTGATTTCATCCAGAATTGACAATACGATAGCTGACGCAAACAGGGAAGTTGGATTTTTATTAAACCTGGGTTATAAAGTAAAGTCCGCCTCATCCGGCATCAGTCTTTCACCTTCTATTTTACTGAAAAAACTCAACAATGTCCCTACCCACGTGGATCTCAACCTTAAGCTTGGCTTTTTGGAAGAAAAACTTTCCGGAGGGGTCACTTACCGGGTCGGCGCAGATAAAATGCTGGGTTTCCTTTTGGGTATGAACATTGACAGGATTGGATTTTACTATTCCTATAATGTTTCCTCTTATCAGTTTCAGGACAACAACAATGGTTCACATGAATTGACAGCAAGGATTGATATAGGAACAAAAAAAGCAAAACCGGTAGAAGAAATGAAATAAATAGTAATTAGTTACTATCCATTACAGCATAATAAAAAGGGGGTAAATTTTGCCCCTTTTGTTTTTTTAATAGATGGGTCTTACATATTTTTAATGGATATAAATTGTGCGAAAGCACAGGGTTAGGAATGGTAAATTCTTTTCAAAACCCAATGTGGATAATTATGGCAGTTTATTCTTATTAATAGCTAAAAACCGATGCTAATCATTGTTAAACAACCTTTTAGTAATTATGGTATATTGTAATGCGATAAATACCCATCTTAGGGTAATGTATTAGATTATATTTTTTCTACCTTTGTTCACTGTATTGCGATAAGAATCTACAACCTGAGGAATGATTACTCAATTTAGGAACCAAACTCAATTCCTTTCCAAGTAACATTTCCTCCAATTTAATGTGTTTTTATATATGGTACTTTCTGTATGCGTATGGATTGTGTCTTTTGCATATATGGCTCAATTTTTTTAATTAATATTTTAAAACCAAAACTCATTATCATGAAGGACAATTTTGTCAAAGTTTTCAAGATGACAGGATTTAGGAAGTATGTAATGGTTTGTTTGATGTTTGCAGGAGCATCGATCTTTAGCAGCCTCAGTGCCCAGTATGTGGGTAGAGAGCAAGCTATTGAAAGATTGACTCAGGCTACAACGTCGGTCATGACCAGTATCAGCAATCTTCCTAACACAACTGTGGAGTACCGTTACGGAAGACTCCAAATTTCAACTTACAAGGCTCTGTATGGAGAACTTGTAAACAGCAACGCCAGTGTTGCCAATGCTGTAACTACAGTATTTGCACAACTGGACAAAAGAACCGACAGCAACGGAGAAAAGGTTGCTGCAATGACCGCATACAATAAGAAGTACCCTGAGACAGACACATTTGACATCTTTCATACGCTGAAGAAGCATATTAATGATTTGTTAAAGGGATAATGAAATTCGTTAAAGTAAAACCAATATTAATATGAGACAGATAAAGAATACAATTTTAACTATGCTGGTTGTTTTGGCTGTGGTATCGCAAGTGATGTCACAGGCTTGTATCTTAACAGCACCGGCAAACATAACAGTAAACAATAGTCCTGGTGTTTGCGGAGCCAATGTTACATTGGCAAGCGCAGTGGCAGGACAAGTGTGTACCAGTGTGGTTTTTGAGTCAGCGTTAAGTACTCAAAACTTCAACTCAGGAGCACTTCCTGCAGGATGGTTGGCTCAGACCGACAATACCTGTAGTTTATTTTCCTATACTTATGGTCCAACCACCACTCCACCAGGATGGTTCTCAACCATTCCGGCAAATATGGGTGCTACAGGTTTTGTAGCTACCATTGATGATGATGGAGCGGGACTAGGATGCAGTCCTGCAGATGCGTGGTTTGAATCACCTGTCGCGGGTGAAGCACCTTTAGCTGGTAAACAATACCAGTTGAAGTTTGGATATAATTTCTTTGCTGGTGGTGCAACTTTTAGGGTTGATGTATGGAACGGCAGTGCCTGGGTGACCAAATTCTCAACTTCTTCCAATGGAAGTGGCGTCCTAACCTTTGATGTCACTCCTCAAATGAACCCAGGTTTCAAAGTGAGATTTTATCATGATGACAACGGTTTTTGGGGCTACGGTCTTCAAATCGACAATTACGAGCTGAATAAACTTACCTCAGTACCACCTGTTATTGCCAACAGCTACAATGCTGGAGGAGCAAATGCAAGTGGGTCATACCCAGTGGGTACTACTACTGTAACTTATACTGTAGTGGGTTCTAACCCTGCAATTACCGCAGTGCAGAACATTACTGTGGTAGATAATGAAAAGCCAGTTTTGGATTGTCCTGCTGATGCAACATACAGCCTGAAACCAGGTGAGTGTGCACAGTTGGTAACCTATGAAGTATCAGCTACTGACAACTGTCCTGTTGCTGGTCCTCTGACACAATTGACAGTACCACAAGTGGGTTCAAACGCCTTTAATGGTATTACATTTGACATCAGAAATGATGGAACTAGCCCGATTAAAATCACAGGTTTCTTTGCACCCGTTTCTAACGGTACACACCCAACAGCAGTTTACGTTACTACAACGGCAACTACCGCGGTTGGCAACCAGTCAAATGCTGGAGCATGGACCTTGTTGGCTTCTCCAACTGTAACCGGTAATGGTGGTTTCCCAACCTGGAGTACCATGACCTATATCAATGCCGGTGCAGGTTTCACCCTTGCACCAGGTCAAAGTAAGGGTTTCTATGTAGCGGTTACCGATGGTGGCGAGTTTGGTTACATGAATGGTAACTTTACCACTACAGATGGTTCTTGTACTGTAATCAGCAATGGTCACGGTGGAGGACAGTATCCATTTGTGAACCTTAACAACCCAAGGGCGTTTTTTGGTCGTGTTGAATATCAAACATTTGTACCAAATCCAACACCAAATCAAACTGCTGGTTTACCTAGCGGCTCAGAATTCCCAATCGGAACAACGACAAATATTTACACAGCAGTGGACGGCGCCGGCAATACAGCCAGCTGTACATTCGGTGTAACTGTTCAGGAATATCCATTCGCAACTACAGCATTGGCATGTAATGACCTCGTGAATATTTCATTGGGTGAAGATTGCCAGGTGGTTGTTGGAGCAGATATGATTTTGGAAGGCGGCCCATACGGCTGTTATGATGATTACATTGTAAGTATAACCGGTGGTAATAATCCAATTACTTCACCAGGCACCTACGGTGTAACGGTAACTGACCCGGAAACGGGTAATTCCTGCTGGGGTAACATTGTTGCAGAAGACAAGTTACCTCCGGTAATATCATGTGGGGACTTTGCGGTTACATGTATCGACCCAATCCCAGCAGTAGCAATCCCACCTTTCAATGGAAGCAAACTTCCAATGGTAGCGAGCCCAATAGCATTCGAAGGAGGAACAGGAGGAGTAACAGTAACTTATGAAATACCCGCATATGTTACTGGAACAGTAACTGACTTGGATGTATTCATGGATATCCAGGATGACTGGTTAGGAGACTTAGTAATCACACTAACAGCACCAGACGGAACTACAAGCCAATTGTTGCCAGCAAACGGATGTGGAAACACACCAGATATCTTTGCGGTAATAGACGACGAAGGGGCAGCGATAACATTCTGTAATGAATTCCAGTCAGGAGCGAATGTACAGGTCCCAGGCTTTTTGCCAGCGCCACCATTGTCAACAATGGATGGAAAGCCATTGGCAGGAATATGGACAGTGAATGTAGATGATGTATTCAATGATGCAGGAATAGACGGATTTGTAAATCAAATTGAATTGAGATTTGCAGGAGCGTCAGCACCAGGCTTCTTCCCTCAGGGACCATGCGGCGAAGACTATGTTTGGACATACAACGACAATGTAGAGGAACAAGGATGCTACGGAGACATCATTTACAGGACATGGACTGCATCAGATGTTGCAAACAATAAGACAACATGTTACCAGACCATTACCGTTAGCAATATCGGACTTGGAGATATCTTATTGCCACCATCACTGGTAGAAATTGAAAACTGCGGAGCAGGCGTTAGCCCTGAAGATATTGCAGCATACTTTGACGTTGATTCACCAGGCAGTGGAGGCGTAGGCGCATTTAAAGATGACTATGCACAAACACCAGGTGTTGTAGAACTACACGAAGGATATGCTTATGCTTACCCGCACTATCTTGCATTAGGATATGACGGCAAATTCCATGTTCAAAAAGTGGACAACAACGTATGTAGCATCTATGCAACTTATACCGATCAGGTATTGAATGCATGCGGAATTGGCTGTTTGGGTAACAGCAAAGTGATCAGAACCTGGACATTGCTTGACTGGTGTACGCTGGAGACAGCAACTTACGTACAGATCATCAAAGCGGTGGATAAAAAAGCACCGACATTCATTGTAAAAGATGTAACGGTAAGTGTAAATCCATGGGGTTGTGTGGCAAACTTTGCGGCACCAATGCCATGGGAATTACAGGACAACTGTGATGCCTCACCAGAATGGTGGTTGGAAGGCCCTGCAGGGGTAGTGATTACACCTGATGGAAAAGGCGGTTACAATGTAACAGGGGCTCCAAAGACAGGAGAAGAGCCACACCACTTTGTGTATAAGGCGATAGACTGTTGTGGCAACATCAGCACGGCGATAGCAAATGTAACGGTAATCGACAGAAGCGCACCGGTAGCGGTAGCGAAGCAGAATATCGTAATCAGCCTTACAGGCTCAGGCACCGGATCAGACGGAGCAGCGAAGTTGTATGCATGGATGGTTGACAATGGCAGTTACGACCACTGTAGTGGAGTGAAGTTGGAAATCAGAAGGCCAGCAGATGCACAAGGTGCTGAAGCACCGAGCTGTGGCAATATAGGCATAGATGGCCACAACAACAACAGCACATTCAATAATGATGCAAGTTCATCACCACAGCAGAAGTGGGCACACCCATTTGACAATGCAAACGATACGGACAACGGAGAATATGTAAAATTCTGTTGCGAGGATTTAGGAGGCACGATCAGTGCAGTACATCAGGTAATCCTGAGGGTGTGGGACAATGGCAACATGAATGCAACGATAGGTGACAACCTGATCATTGATGGCATGCAGGACAATTACAATGAGACATGGGCAGACATCAGGGTAGAGAACAAATTACCACCGGTAATAGTATGTCCGGATGATGTAACCATCACTTGTGATATGGAGTTGAACCTGAGCACCTCATGGAAAAGTGTAGAAGGCGTAAACCTGACAATGACAGGCGGACCAGCGATAGCATACGACCTGTGTAACGGAGTAGAAGTAGAATACAAGGACACGCCAAGCTGGACGAATACATGTGAGAATGTAGGAAAGATCAGAAGGGAGTTCAGAGCCATCAAAGGAGAAGGCGCAACAGCAGTAACGGTAAACTGTTACCAGACTATTACGGTATCGGCATTGCCAAGCACCTTTAAGGTAACACCACCGTCAAATAAGGTAGAGGATGCAGAATGTGACTTTACAGCAGATGACATCAAAGATGGCGACAAGCCAAAAAGTAGAAGGTCGCCCATGTGATGTAATAGGCGAGAACATCCACATCGATACATTCCTGTTTGAAGACGGGGTATGTAAGAAGTGGAAAGTGACATACACATACATCAACTGGTGTACAGGAGCAGTGAAAGGAGATAAGGGCGAATATGTTAAGTACTACAAGTACAAGGATGACATCAAGCCAGAATTGACATGTAGGGATACGATGTTTGCAGCGAATCCAAACCCTGCGAATCCAGCGGCTTCTGTGAGGGCACGGTAAGCTTGACAGCGACAGCAACGGATACAAGTGGCTGTACAGCAAAAGGCTGGTTGAAGTGGCAGGTATTTGTGGATCTGTGGGGCAACGGCACAACAGACCTAGAATTCTCAAGTTTCTTACCGACCAACGATAACAACTTAGGAAACGATACAAACGGAAACGGCATACGAGATGCATACGTGAAGCCAACAGGAAGCGGAGACAAAGTGGTAATTCCATCGTTTGTATTGGATGCAGAGATGACGGCGCACAAAGTACAGTGGAAAGTAACGGATGGCTGTGGCAACGTAACAGACTGTTACAGCACGTTCATGGTAGTTGACAAGAAAGCACCGACCCCATACTGCGTAAGCCTGAGTTCAGCAGTGATGCAGAATGGCCAGGTAGAATTGTGGGCAATCGACTTCAACAAAGGTTCTTTCGACAACTGTACACCTCAAAATGCATTATTGTACACATTCAACGGAGAACACCCTGTATTGTCAAAATTGGCAGTAGAGCACTACTTCACAGGAGCAGGACAGGAATCTACGGCAGCTGCCTGGATTGGGAAATGCACAGAGATGGGTACCAAACTACAGGTCATCAGCGATGATCTTCAATTGCGACGATGTAGAAGCATCACCGATCACCTTGAATATGAGTGTATGGGATAGCAAGTTGAACACAGACTTCTGTTCAATCACACTGACATTGATTGACAACCAGGGAGGTTGTGGTGGAGCAAGAGTATCAGGTAATCTGGTAACAAAGGCACAAGAGCCGATCAATAACGTAAACGTGAAGATCGATGCAAATGTACCAGAGTTTCCAAGGTATCAGGTAGCCAATGGCAACTACGCATTCACTGGCATCCAGGATGGCAACTACGAAGTAAGTGCATCTAAAGTAGATGACTACAGCAACGGCGTAAGTACCTTAGACTTGGTAATGATCCAGAGACATATCCTGGGCTTGGCGAAACTTGACAGTCCTGAGAAATTATTGGCAGCAGATGTCAACAAAGACGGAAAGGTAACTGCAAGTGACCTTGTAGAGTTGAGGAAACTGATATTGGGTATGACCGACAAGTTGAGTAACAATGACAGCTGGGTATTTGTACCTAAGTCATATGGTTATGCAGATGCAACCAATCCATTTGGAGCACCAAGGAGTATCTCATTGAATGTAGCAGGAGATGTAACAGGCAATGACTTCACAGGTATCAAAGTGGGAGACGTAAACAACGATGCAGTAGCAGCGACAGGAGTAGCAGCAGACAACAGGACCAGCAAGGTGTTGAAGTTTGTGGCAGAAGATAAGACAGTAAATGCAGGAGAGATTGTAACGATCGACGTAACGGCATCAAACTTCAATCAAATCTTCGGTTACCAGTTTACAGCTAAGTTGAACGGCATGGAATTGTTAGAAGTGAAGAGTGGAGCGATCAGTGTTGACGAAAGCAACTATGGCGTACCATCAGCAAACACCATGACCATGAGCTGGGCAAGCGAGAAAGCAGTCAATGCAACAGAAGGCGAAGTATTGTTTACGGTAGTGATGAAGGCAACAACATCAGGCAGGTTGAGCAATATGATGAGTGTAGGCTCTGACGTAACAAGGTCAGAATCATATGCTGGAAGTGAAATGGAGACCAACAGGTTGGATTTGAACTTCAGAAGCGGAGAAGCAGAAACAGCAGGCTATGCCATGTATCAGAACGAACCAAACCCATTCAAGACCAATACAGTGGTAAACTTCAACATGCCAGCGGCAGGAGAAGCGACCTTTACGGTAATGGATGTAACAGGCAAGTTGGTACACACCAGGACAGTAAACGCAGTAAAAGGTATGAACAGTGTTGAATTCAACAGGAATGACGTACCGGTAAGCGGCGTAGTGTACTATACAATCGAAAGCGGTGACTTTACAGCCACCAAAGCGATGATAGTAATCGAGTAATGACTGATGAGTTCGGGTAGGGTAACACCTACCCGGCTTTAAAATAATCGGTTTTTGGGATGGCCTCTCTTCAAGCAATTGAAGGGGGGCTTTTTTGTTGGATCAGTTCGAAAGTCCGCGATGTGGTAGCACCTTACTATTTTCAGGTTACCTATGTAAATGGAAGGTTGAAAGTGTCATTAAATTGATCACAAGTGGCTTTGTTTAAACTGCAGAAATTAACTTGATAAAAACATTATCTAATAAAATATTTGTAAACAATAGATATACAGTATATTATAAGTGTTATTATATATTAATGTGAAAAATACCATAAAAAAGGTATATAATCATATTACAATAATTCTATATTTGTCCCTGAAATTGTATTTCGTCTTAATAGAACAACCTTTCCTACCTGAGATACAATAATATTACCTACCAATAATTTTCTTATTACCACTACCTGGTTTTGATATATAGATCCAATAGCATGCTCATTGCTATATGACTTTGTTTTTTCGAGGAATGAAAATTCCATAACAGTATAATTTTTAAACAAACTCAAAAAATTGGATCTCATGAAGAAAACGCAACTTACGTTTTTACAAAACACAGCCAAAAGTTTACTTATGGCTGTGGCGATGGTGCTGATTAGTTCAGTATCATCCTTCAGTCAGAGCCCATGTTCTTTGGGGTGTAACAGCAATGTTCAGGTATCTTTAGATAATGCTTCCTGCACTGCTGTGATTACACCTCAAATGATGCTGGGCACAGTACCGCCAAGTTCTTGTCCAAACGGTAGTTTTATCGTTGAAGTAAGGCACAATGGCATTTTAGTTCCCAATGCCACCGTTACTTCCGATCATGTCGGTAAGGTACTGGAGGCAAAGGTTATCGATTTAAATTCGGGTAATTCCTGCTGGGGATATCTTCACATAGAAGATAAATTACCACCCCAAATTGTTTGTCAGGATCCCGATGACATTTATTGTTTTGAATTGGACAATTATGAGCCAAATGTTATTGAAAATTGTGATCATTATACATTATTTGTCACTGATTCGCTTGTAATCAACAATGACTGTATTAATACACAACTACCTGACAATGTGCTAAAGGTTATAACCAGAACGTATATTGCCACAGACAAGTCTGGCAATAAATCAGCGCCATGTACCATTTCATTTAATGTATTGGCAATTGATGATATGGATGATATTGATCCACCTTCAAATTATTTGTATCCAACAAACAATCTTCAATGTGATGGCAACTGGAAAAAGGATGCAAATGGCAATCCTCATCCGGATGTAACAGGTACTCCTAAATTGGATGGTATTAAATTGTGGCCAAATCCTTATGTGGAATGTAATTTGCTGGTTGATTACAGAGATCAGCGTTTGCCAGCCATTGGTTGTGTCACTAAGATATTGAGGACCTGGACCATCATCGAGTGGTCTTGTTCCTCACCACAGCGGGACAGGACAATCACACAAATGATTGAAATTGCAGATACTAAAGCGCCTGTGATTACCGGAGCAAAAGACCTTACAGTTTCTACCTCTCCTCATAAATGTGAAGCCATTGTACAAGTTCCTGCCATAAAGGCAGTTGATAACTGCACACCAGAAAATAAGGTAACCGTTACTGTTTCTGGGGGAATTCCGATCATTTATGGAAACGGAGGAACGACAACCCTGGAAATAGGATATCATCAATTGACTTACAGGGCAACCGACGCGTGTGGAAACTATTCTGAAGAAACCATTTATGTATGGGTTGAAGACCGCACACCTCCTGTGGCAGTTTGCGATCAGAATACGGTGGTAGGCCTCACTTCTGACGGAAAGGCATATGTGCATGCTTCTTCATTTGACGATGGCTCTTATGATGAGTGCCAGCTAGCCAAAATGCTGGTGCGCAGAATGGACACACCATGTGGTCCATGTGATGCTCCAGAGTTTCCTGGCTTCCACTATTTGGGTACCAGAGATGGACACTACTATTATGCATCGAGCCACCCGTTGGTAGGAAGACACGCATTCAAAACAGCAAAAGCCATGGGTGGTTATGCAGTATCACTGGAAACGCAGGCTGAAGCCCAGTGGCTTGCAGGACAGTTGGGTGAGCACCATAAAGACGAATGTTATACCATAGGTTTAAATATCGACCTTAATCATAATGAAACATCGTGGGAAAGTGGAGCTCCCTTTATACCATATGCACTAAAAAGTAACCAAATGTTGCAGGCATCCATAGATCCTAATGATATTTATTTATGCTTAACCGCGGATACATTAGTATATGGATTGACTAATTATTACCCTAACAAGTATATCGTTGAAATCACTGATCCATGCGGATTCAGTTCGTATGCGAGATTTTGCTGCGAAGACATCGGCACTGCGCAGAACCCCAATCCTGTGATGGTACAGTTCAGGGTGATCGATGCGGCAAGCAACTGGAATGATTGTATGGTCAATGCCATTGTGCAGGATAAATTGCCTCCGGTAATTACCTGTCCATATCCGGTTACTGTAAATTGCGACACCCCATTTGATTTTAATAATCTGGGCGCTACTTTTGGAACTGCTACTGTATCTGACAATTGTGGTTTTACAATGAATGAAACTTATAAAGATACCATCAATCAGTGTAACATAGGTCACATTGTAAGGACCATCACAGCTACGGATAATGGACAAAGGACAGCAAGTTGTACGCAAAGGATAACCTTTAAGCAAACAGATCCTTTCTGGGTAAATATTTACAATCCAAATGATCCAAATGATGACATCATCTGGCCAGCAGATGTAGCGATGGAAGGATGTGATGATCCTACTTCAGATGATTACCTTCCTTCTGAAACAGGAAGACCTGTAATCCTGGATGGGGTTTGCCAACTCGTTGGTGCAGATTATGACGACCAGATATTTACATTTAACAACACCAATGGAATAGCTTGTTTCAAAATATTGAGGACATGGACCATCATCGACTGGTGCCAGTTTATCAATGGAAAATATGAGACATGGAGTTATACGCAGGTAATTAAAGTTAACAACACGGTGAAACCGGTAATCATCAGCAGTTGTGCCGCCAAAGAGGTATGTACTTATGATGCTGAATGTTTGGATGGTTTCATTGAACTCACCGCATCTGCAACAGACGATTGTACCCGTGGCCTCAAGTGGTATGCCAAAATTGACTTATATAATAATGGCTCTTTCGAATCAGGTCTCTCAAAATCAGGCACAGGTACAAGTGCAACACAAGCCAATCCTACCATTGCAAATGCTTCGGGAACTTATCCTGTTGGATCACACAGGGTTCACTGGATATTTGAAGACAAGTGTGGCAATATAACCGCCTGCGACCAATACTTCACCATTGTAAATTGTAAGGCAGCAACACCTTATCTTTTGAACGGTCTGGCTGTTGATCTAATGCCACAGGACCTTAACAACGATGGTACCATCGACTGGGGAATGGTAGAAATTTGGGCAAGTGATTTTGACAACGGCTCATTCCATCCCTGTCATGATTTGGTGTATTTATCGTTTACACCAAATATAAATGACAGAAGCATGATATTCGAATGCCCCAAAGGAAGAAGAGAAGTAACCATCTATGCATCTGTCATAACACCTTTGGGTGATACCATTAGATCATGGGCAAAGACGTTCATTGATATCCAGGACAATATGAATGCATGTCCTTCTACAACAACAGGCAACAGGGTAGCCATTAATGGTAACGTAATGACTGAAACAGCTCAGGGTGTTGAGAATGCTACCATCGTGCTTCAGAGCACCGAACAAATGCTTCAGACGTCAAACAACGAAGGTCAATACAATTTTGTAGATATGCCGGTTGGCGGATCCTATGTGCTCAGTGGTCTTAAAGATGACGATTACATGAACGGTGTTTCAACACTTGACCTCGTATTGATCCAGAGACATATCCTGGGTATTGACAAACTTACAAGTCCTTATCTTTTGATAGCGGCAGATGTAAACAAGGATAAGAAGATTACCGCTTCAGACCTTGTTGACCTCAGAAAACTGATCCTGGGTATCAATGATAAGCTACAGGACAACAACTCATGGAGATTTATTGACAAGTCATTTACATTTGCTGATCCATACAATGCCCATTCGGGTGAGATCAAGGAAAGCTACGAAATCAATGAACTCCATACGGATGTCAAGGTTGACTTTACAGCGGTGAAAGTAGGAGACGTAAATGCTTCTGCAGTAGCAAATGCGGTAAATGAAGTTGCAGAACCAAGAAGCAATACGCAATTGAATTTGATTGCAGATGCGCAGACATTCATAAAAGGACAAATGGTTACCATGAATCTGAGGGCTGAAACAGCAGCAATGCTTACTGGTATGCAGTTCACCCTTAAATACAATGCAGCAGCCGTTGAAATCAAATCTATTGACGGTTTGGATGCGGATGTAACTGAAGGAAACATCGGATGGAACAGGATCAATGAAGGACTGGTAACATTAAGCTGGAATAAAGACAACGCACAGGAAGTTTCAGATGTAGTGTCAATCACATTCTATGCAAATGTGGACGGAAACACATCTAATCTGTTTGAAATCACTTCAGATGTCACCAGGGCAGAGGCATACAGCGATGAATTTGAAGTAATGAATGTGACCATGAGGTCAGCGGAAGATTTGGCGGGTTTTGAATTATACCAGAACACACCAAACCCATTCTCAGCCAACACCAACATTCAATTCAGATTGCCAGCCGCAAGTGATGTTTCACTGAAGATCTTTGACATTACCGGAAAAGTAGTGAAGCAGATCAACAGGCATTATGCTGCCGGTACACACACCATCAATATTGAGAAATCACAATTGAGTCAAAGTGGTGTATTGTACTATCAGGTTGAAGCAGGAGAGTACACAGCCACCAGGAAAATGGTTGTCATAGAATAAATTGTAAAGCGTAAAGTTTACTGTTTTTGGGATGGGACCCCCTTCTGTGCAAACAGAGGGGGTCTTTTCTTTTTGTCAATTTTGTATCTTTGCCGCCGATGGGAAGAATAATGGGTTTGGATTACGGTGAAAAACGCACAGGTGTAGCAGTTACTGACCCGCTTCAATTAATTGTCACTGGTCTCGATACCATAGAAACCCAGGAGTTAAAGAACTTTTTATCCGGATATTTGATTAATGAAAAAGTGGATAAGATGGTCATCGGCTTACCCAGGCACAAGGACGGTAATTTTACACACCTGAAGCCCAAAATTGACGAACTGGTCACTTTTATTAAAACTAAATTTCCGGGATTGGAGATTGATTTTGAGGATGAATCTTTTACTTCGGTGCAATCCAGGGAGGTGATTTTTTTATCAGGTGCACGCAAGTCAAAAAGACGGGATAAAGCGCTGGTTGACAAAGTGAGTGCTGTATTAATTTTACAAAAATATTTAGGACATATCTGATGATTCTACCGATTTATGCCTACGGACACCCCGTTTTGAAAAAAATGGGCAATGACATTGAAAATACATATCCTGAACTCGATTTGCTGATTGAAAGTATGTGGGAAACAATGTACCATGCCAAAGGCGTTGGTCTGGCTGCCCCGCAAATCGGGCTTGCCATCCGTTTATTCGTGGTGGATACGGTGCAGATTCAGGAAGAGGGAGAGGAAGAGAAAGGCATAAAAAAGGTGTTCATCAATGCCAGGATGCTGGATGAAAATGGTGAGCCATGGGCTTATGAAGAAGGTTGCCTGAGCATTCCCAACATTGTAGGTGACGTAGAAAGGAAGAGTGTCATCAAAATAAGTTATTACAATGAAAAGTTTGAACTTGTCGAGGAACGGTATGATGGCATGAATGCCCGGGTTATCCAGCACGAATATGACCACATTGAAGGCAGGTTATTTATCGAAAAACTCAATCCCCTCAAAAAGAAACTCATACAGAGAAAGCTTGAAAATATCAGGCGGGGCAATACTTCGGTAAGTTATCGAATGAAATTTGCCTGATTTACTTGCGACCAAAATCTGCCGGGATCTCCCCCCAGCCGGGCGTATCCCAATGAATGATTCTGTTTTGAATGGTATGGGTTTTTAACCAGGTTAACCCACGTTCCACAAGGGCAAATAAGTCTTTGTTTACCTCACTTTTCTGCAAGGTGGTTTTTATATTTTTTTGTCGTATCCAGGCTATGGCAGTCCTGGAATCGGTGTAAATGACTGTCTCGCTGTTTCCTTTAAGTTCGAAAAGTGCTGCGGCATGGACGATGGCTAAAAATTCTCCCAGATTGTTGGTGCCCATGGCCAATGGGCCAATCCTGAAGATTTCCTTTCCGGTGGCCGTTTCAACGCCTCTGTATTCCAGATCTCCCGGATTTCCCGAGCAGGCTGCATCTACACAGATGCTGTTTTTAATGACGAGGCCCTGCTGGATCAAAGTGGCGATAGACCCCCCCGTATTTCTAACGGATTTGGTAATTGGGCCGGAATAGAAATCCGGAGCAGATTTGAAAGCCACTTCAGCCTCTTGTCGGGTAGGATACGATTTGTATTGGGCTCCCGGAAAGCCGGAAATTTGTTTTTTGGCAGTTTCCCAATCATTGTATATGCCCGGACGTACACCCTGCCAGACAACATAGTATTTTTGTTTCTTCAAAACTGAAAGTAATTTGATGTCAAATATAAAAATAATTGATACCCATTGCCATGTATATGCTGAAAACCTTTCTTCTGACCGCCGGGCCGTAATGAAAAGAGCTATGGATAGTGGGGTAACCGCCATTATGATGCCCAATATAGACAGGGACTCCATTGAAGCCATGATGGCAGTGGAACATGAATTTCCCTTCTGTTTGTCCATGATGGGCTTGCATCCCTGTTCGGTGGATGGCAATCACCAGGAGGAGCTGAAATTGGTTGCTGAGTGGTTTGCAAAGCGTTCCTTTCATGGAGTAGGAGAGACAGGCATAGACCTGTATTGGGACAAAACCTGGGTAGAGGAGCAAAAGATCGCATTTGATTTTCAGATTGGTCTGGCTGAAAGTTATGACGTCCCGGTTGTCATTCATTCCCGGGATTCACTGGATATGACGATTAAAATGATAGCCGACCGTCAGTATGGCAATTTGAAGGGTGTTTTTCATTGTTTCACTGGTACAGTTGAACAGGCCAGGCAAATCATAGACCTGGGCTTTTATCTCGGCATAGGTGGAGTGCTTACCTATAAAAATTCAACTTTACCAGAGGTTGTGAAAGCCATTGGACCTGAATGGCTGGTGCTGGAGACCGACAGCCCTTACCTGCCACCCGTACCCATGCGTGGAAAGACCAATGAACCATCGTACCTTCATTATATATTGGAAAAGCTGGCTGAAGTGCTGGATTTGGAAGCAACTGAAGTGGCAAGACTGACATCGGCAAATGCGGAGAAATTATTTGGTCTCACACCAAAAGATACTGATATTTAATCCTATATATAGCCGTTGATTATTATATGTGAAAATTTATCTTTAAAACCAATTATTTAATTTGGTTTAGTTGTTAAAATTTTCAAAATTTGCACGGCTTGTGAGGAGAGTTGCTCGAGTGGTTGAAGAGGCACGCCTGGAAAGTGTGTGTACGCCATAAGCGTACCTAGGGTTCGAATCCCTAACTCTCCGCAAATATTTTGTTAATTGTTTAATTATTTATACATTTATCATCTTAAAAGAAATTTATCAACTAAAAAGTAAATCTGAGAAATTATGCGAAAGTTTAGTTTAATTTTTGGAATTTTCATAGTGGCTGCACTTAGCGGCACTAGTGCACTGATGGCACAGGAGGCTGCCGCTGCACAAGCCGACGCCGGTGCGTTTCAAACCTTAAAAAGGTATTTTATTGAAGGTGACTGGGTATGGATGAGTCCGGTATTGATCGCTTTTATTTTTGGTCTTGCATTCTGCATCGAGCGTATCATTACTTTAAACATAGCAACTGTCAATACAGATAAGCTTATTTCAGGCATTGATGAAAAACTGGCGCAAGGTGACCTCGAAGGTGCTAAAGAAGTGACCAAAGCAACTCCCGGTCCAACAGCAAGCATTTTATTTGAAGGTTTGCGCAATGCAGCCAATGGTCCGGATGCCGTAGAAAAGTCCATCGTGAACTACGGTTCCGTGCAAATGGGTTTATTGGAGAAAGGATTAATTTGGATATCATTGTTTATTGCCCTGGCTCCGATGCTCGGCTTCCTTGGAACGGTGGTAGGTATGATTCAGGCTTTTGACAGGATCGAAGCAGCCGGCGACCTTTCGCCATCTGTGGTAGCTGGAGGTATCAAAGTAGCCCTCTTAACGACCGTATTTGGTTTGGTTGTAGCCATAATTCTTCAGATTTTTTATAATTATATCGTTTCAAAAATTGATGGCATTACCAATAAAATGGAAGATGCTTCAATTGGCCTTTTGGAAGTTATGTCCAGAAACAATATTTTCAAATAAATAAACGATATCCATATGTACAAATATTTAGCTAAAAACGGCACTTCCATTGCCATGCTGGTGGGTTCGGCTGTGACTTTGATCTTCCTTTTGGCAGCCATCATTGGCCTAGGCAATGACGGATATGCGGTTGGCACCGACCTCGCGAGCCTGGGTAAAGAAAAAGTGGCGCAGATGAACTATTTCGACGTAGGATTATATCTCACCATTGGATTAATGGTGGTATCCATCATAAGCCTGTTGGTTTTTGGTGTAATTACGATGATGAAATTTCCTAAAACGTTAAAATCTACCCTTATTTTTTCGGGTCTGTTACTGGGACTATTTTTTGTTTTGTTTTTTACAGCCACAAAAGAAAACACGGGTAAACTTGGCCGCACTTTGCAAGAATTTCAAATTACCGATGGGGTAAACAGCTTTGTCACTGCAGGACTGTGGTCCATGATTATTTTGTGTTTAGGAGCCCTTCTTATCATGGTTGCGGCAGAAGTCAAAAATATGTTTAAATAACATGCCATGTTAAAAAAGAAAAAGAACCACAGGATGGGGAATGAGATCAACGCCGGCTCTATGGCGGATATCGCTTTCCTTTTGCTGATTTTTTTCCTGGTTACTACCCAAATTTCTGAAGATAAGGGTTTGCTGGTGAAGCTACCGCCCTGGTCAACAGAACCACCCCCTGATTTTAAGGCAAACTCCAGGAACCTGTATTCGGTGCTTGTGAACGCTCAAAATCAATTGCTGGTCCGAGGTCAACCTATGGACATAGAAAGACTGAGAGAAAATACCAAATTGTTTATCAGTAACCCAAGGCAGGAGACCGACAAGGCCACCACTCCTCAGGATGCCATTGTATCCCTGAAAAATGACCGCGGTACCAAGTACAAAACCTATTTACGGGTTTACAATGAATTACAGGCTGCTTATGCGGAATTGAGAAATGAATCGGCATTAAAAAAATACGGAAAAGATTTTGAATTTGTGACAGATGATCAGAAAAGAGAAATCAGGGCGGAAATTCCACTTATCTTATCTGAAGCAGAGCCAACCGCATTTGGAGAAGAAAAATAAATTAAGCATTTTCAAAAAAAGAAATTATGTCTAAATTTAAAGAAAGTACAGCAGGAAAAGGAGCGCCGGCACTTAATACGGCTTCGCTGCCAGACATTGTTTTCATGCTTTTATTTTTCTTTATGGTGGTAACCAAATTGAGAGATACAGAGCTCAAGGTGAGCGTGAGTACACCGGAGGCTTCTCAATTGACCAAACTGGAAAATAAATCCCTGGTGAACTTCCTGTATGTTGGAAGGCCTACAACCAAATACCAGCAGGTATATGGTACGAAACCACGACTCCAACTGGGAGATAAGTTTGCAACCATTGATGATTTACCCCTGTTTTTGGAAAAACACAGGTCAAGCATATCGGAAAAGCAACAAAGTCAGATTACTTCTTCACTGAGAATCGATGGAGACGTGACCATGGGAATTGTGGGGGACATAAAAACGGCTTTGAGAAAAGCAAATCAGCTGAAGATCAATTATTCAGCAAAACCACTACAAAAATAGAAAGAAAGATAAATTTGTGAATCAGGGGAGTCATTTTTTAATGGCTCCCCTTTTTTATGCCTGATGAGCCCAATCCTTTGAGCCTATTCTGGAGCATATATGAAATAACCTTATCTTTGTTTATATAGAAACAATGAACCCTAATCTCGATCCATCACAATCCGATTTTACACCTGAAGACAAGCAGGCGGAAAAGGCATTGCGCCCCAAAGACCTGGATGATTTTTCAGGCCAGCCCAAAATTGTCGACAACTTGTCTGTTTTCATACAGGCAGCCAGGCAACGGGGAGAGGCTCTTGACCATGTATTGTTGCATGGACCGCCGGGTTTAGGGAAAACCACCCTTTCATACATCATTGCCAACGAACTCGGCACCCAAATGAAAATGACTTCCGGCCCTGTTTTAGAAAAGCCTGGTGACCTTGCAGGCTTGCTTACCAACCTTGAATCCGGAGATGTTTTGTTTATTGACGAAATTCATCGTTTAAACACCGTTGTAGAGGAGTATTTGTATTCAGCCATGGAAGATTACCGAATCGATATTATGATTGATTCAGGGCCAAATGCACGAAGCATACAGATTGGACTGAACCCATTCACCTTGATTGGCGCCACGACCAGGATGGGCTTACTGACCTCACCCATGAGGGCCAGGTTTGGCATTAATTGCCTGCTGGACTATTATGACCACACTACCTTAAAAAAGATCATTTTCAGAAGTGCTTCTATTTTGGATATCTCCATTGATGAGGCTGGTGCCACTGAAATTGCAAGGCGAAGCAGGGGAACCCCCAGGATTGCCAATTCCCTATTAAGGAGAATCCGTGATTTTGCCCAAATAAAGGGTAACGGCGTCATAGATATGGAGATCGCACAGTATGGCCTCGGTGCCTTGAATGTAGATGAAAGTGGACTTGATGAAATGGACAACAGAATTTTGCAGGCGATTATCGTCAAATTCAAGGGAGGTCCTGTCGGTATTAGTACTATTGCCACCGCAGTCGGTGAGGAAGCCGGCACCATTGAAGAAGTACATGAACCCTTTCTCATCATGGAAGGGTACCTTCAACGTACGCCCAGGGGCAGAGAAGCCACCGATAAAGCCTATCGCCATCTGGGAATTTCCCGTATCTCTGGTCACATCCAGATGGACCTATTTGAAGAATAAAGACAGCGGTAAAACGCCGGATAGACCAATTGTGGATGAAATCGGTTTAAAAAAAATACCAGATGTTTTGCTCGCCTATGTGAAGTAGATATTTCTTATAGGAATCTACCAGGCTGCGCCAGTAAGGTAGCACAGTTCAATGTTGTAGAGTATTCAGCGGTTTCTGCGCCAGAAACATTTTTTTGAACCCATCAACTTAGCCTAAGACTATGGATTAAAAAGTTGCATTAATTCTGCGCATTCTACCTGGCTGCACCAGTTATACAGGTCTGCGGGAAACAAACACTCTCGCGCTAAGGTCAAATCGTTCAGTTACCAAAGCCCAAGTGTTTACTTAGCATTTAATCTTGCTTCATCGCTCGCAGGAGCTCGCGATTCCCTCACTTTTTATTGCCACTGGCAATAAAATTGCTGCTTTGCAGCAACCGTTTGGTCATCCCTAATCCCTAGCCCCTAAATCCTAACTCCTAAATCCTAACTCCTAATTCCTAATTCCTAATTCCTAATTCCTAATTAATTCCTAATTCATTACGCCATAGCCGTAGGCGTAAAATTAATGGGCGGGTAAGTTGGTTCCTGATGATTTTCGATGGTTCCAAATTGGGCTTCATATTTTTTGATGTTTTCAGCCATGGCCTGGAGCAACCTTTTGGCATGCTGAGGGGTGAGAATAACCCTGGCTTTAACTTTTGCTTTTGGGACATTCGGTACCAGCCGGATAAAGTCCACCACAAATTCTGACTGGTTGTGGGATATGTTGGCAAGATTGGAATATATACCTTCTGAGATTTCTTCAGATAATTCAATGTTTATTTGATTTTGGTTGTTGCTTTCCTGTGACATTGCTTGATAATTTTTGTGTAAATATACTAGAATTTAACGCCTGAACTTCGGTTTTGGTTGCGTGGGAATAAATAATAGCGCCCTGATATCATATTTTAAAAAATTGTATATAAAGGAAGTTGTTATATATCTTATACATGATCATTTGTTTATATGCAAAAGCCAAATTATTGAACGTGTTAGGTCTTATATATTTCATTTTTATTACAATTAATTGAATAAATACCTTGTGTAATTTGTTTTCTACACTTAACTTTGTTAGACCGATTACATTAATTCATTCCCAAAAACCAATTATATGGATGTAAAGATTTACACACAAAATCAAACACTTTTTCCTTCAACCCATTCTTTTGTCTTTCGATATTTCGAATACATACTCTTATTTTTGGTGGCAGCCACGGGTTTGTTGTGTTCGGCTTTTGCCTTATCCGATAATTCATCTATGCCATCCAATGAGAATTTCAGACAGGTAGTCAGCCTTGACGCAGCACGGAAATCTGATTTCGACAAATATGTGAAAATAGAAGGTGAGCGAAAGACCGGAAGTGAACTCCAGTTCGAGATAAGCCTGAACCTGGCTGAAAAAAGATATGTCATGGAAATGGGAGATGGCCGCAGGATGATCCTTACCTCTCCAAAATTCAATTATACCTATCCTGCAAAAGGAGAGTACATTCTGGAACTGAAGGAAATTCAACGCGGACTTATTGTCCTCATCGGTGAGAAAAAGGTAAAGATCAAGGATTAATTGCCTTTCTTTTACTTAGAGCCGGGAGAGATTTGAACCATCAATCCTGTATGGTTTTAGGCAGACGTGTTTTCGCCTGCAAATCTTATGCGCTTTCCCTTGTTTGGGCAATTCTTTCACATTATTGAACATCCGGCAGGATTTGAGGTTATATTTGCACCATAACTTTAATCCGTATTGAAGGAGTTACAATACCTCAACAAATTTTTCTTAAAATATAAATGGAGGCTTTTACTGGGCATCGCCTTTGTAACCGCATCCAATTATTTTGGCATCCTCATTCCCCAAAAGATCAGAGATGCGCTGGATTTTGTGCAAAGCAAAGTGCAGGAATCCAAATCGACCACTACCGTGGCAGGGCAGTTGGGCGAAACTTTGAGTAATACCCTCCTTTTTTTTGGTCTAACCGTCATTACCTACATGGTAATCAAGGGTTTGTTTATGTTTTTAATGCGCCAGACCATCATCGTCACCTCCCGGCTTATCGAATACGACATGCGGAAGGAACTATATGACCACCTTCAGACACTGGATACGGCATTTTATAAGACGAGCCGAACCGGTGATTTGATGGCCAGGATTTCTGAGGATGTTTCAAAAGTTCGCAATTACCTTGGACCGGGAATTCTTTATGGCATCAATCTTATTTCTTTGTTTGCCATGACCATTTATGCGATGTTTTCAGTCAATCCCACACTTGCCATATATACGCTGATTCCACTTCCTGTACTCTCACTGTCCATATATTATGTAAGTTCGCTCATCAATGAAAAGAGCACCATCATACAGCAACAGATGTCCAGGCTTACTTCTATTTCCCAGGAAGTTTTTTCCGGAATTCGGGTGATTAAAAGTTATGGCAAAGAAGCAAATTTTAATGATTATTTTCGGGAAGAAAGTGAGACTTTCAAGGAGAAGTCTATGGATCTGGCCAGGGTAAATGCCTATTTTTTTCCACTGATGGTCCTGCTTATCAACCTCAGTACACTTATCGTGTTGCTGGTTGGTGGTCACCAGGTAGGAAATGGCACCATTACCACTGGAAATATTGCCGAATTCATCATTTACGTCAACATGCTCACGTGGCCTGTGACCAGCATTGGCTGGATTGCTTCCATCATTCAGGAAGCCGAAGCATCACAGGCCAGAATCAACCAGATTTTGCAGACCCAACCCGGCATATCCACCAAAGGGGATAAGGTTAAAAATCTGCGGGGAGATATCGTGTTTGATCACGTTTCTTTTGAATATACGGATACAGCCATCCAGGCGCTGGAAGACCTGAATTTAAAAGTAAAAGCAGGTGAAAAAATAGCCATTGTAGGCAGGACTGCCTCCGGCAAATCAACCATCGCCGAACTGCTTTTGGGTATGTATGAAGTAAGTAAAGGCAGGATACTGATAGATGGGTTAAATATAAACCAGATCAATAAAGCCGATTTAAGGTCGAAAATAGGATATGTACCGCAAGATGTATTTCTTTTCTCTGATACGGTAAGTCACAACATTACGTTTGGTGTTCAGGGTAAAACAAAGGAAGACATTGAAATATATGCTGATTATGCCGCGGTAAAGGAGGATATTATGCGATTGCCCAATCAGTTTGAAACCATAGTAGGGGAAAGAGGAGTCACCCTCTCAGGGGGTCAGAAGCAAAGAATTTCCATAGCTCGTGCTTTCATAAAAAACCCTGACATCGTAATTCTGGATGATTGCCTCAGTGCAGTAGATACAGAGACCGAGCAACGCATCCTTGCCTATCTCAATGAATCGCTGGAAGGTAAAACTGCGATCATCATTACCCACAGGGTTACCAATCTACTGGATTTTGACAGGATTTACATCCTCGATGGCGGACGAATAGTTGAAGAGGGAAGCCATGATGAATTATTGGCCATGAATGGTTACTATACGGATTTATATAATAAATCCAAGCACCAGGGAGATACCCCGGAACTTGTAATGTAGCCTTTGATTTTATTTGGGTCCAAATGCCAGTCATTTTTCTGCCGGAAAATAATTTATACTGCCGGAACAGGATCTTCAAATGTTTTATGGAGACAAATCCCGTCCCCAATCCTTCTTAAAAACCCGGGCTGTAAGCCTGTTTTCCTGAAGAAGGCTTTCATCTTTATAAGAAAATAGAAATTTCACTCATTCACGAATTTGTTTATTTTTGTATGAGAATCCGGTTTGGTTTGGTATCATTGTATCAACATCGGCCATCTTCATCAAAACAAAAATTCATGGAATTTAACGCAAACAGAAGCGACAATATTTTTACGCGCAAAGTAGAAGGTGGCAGAAAACGCACTTATTTTGTGGATGTAAAAAAGACCAAAGGCGATGACCATTATATGGTAATCACCGAGAGTGTCAAACGCCAGGATGGTCAGGGTACGGAGCGACACAAAATATTTGTGTATAAGGAAGATTTGCTGCGTTTGCTGACAGCGATTAATGAAGCCGGGGATAAGTTGAAGGAAATGATGCCCGACTATGATTTTAATACTTTCGAACGAAAGTATAAGGAATTTGATCCGGGACAGGACAAAGATGAAGGCATGACCTGGTGATTTGTGCTATGGGAGAAAAGCCGATTCCATATTTGCCATAAGCTGTGCTTTTATGTCAAATGCATTGGCTGTCTGAAATGGCACATTTTGAAATAATTTATTATAATCTATAGCTATTGGGACAACTAAATCTTTGCCGGATACAATGGGGATAGATGGATTAAACTTCTTGTTAACTCTCCACCGTCCGCTTATATTTATTTCCATTGTATCTTTCAAAGACATTCCACCAATCACTTTAAGGTAATATGTGAGGTAATTATTTTCAGCATCCGTCATGCCTCTTTCTGATGAAAGATCTGAGCTCCCGGATACAATGTCAGCGTCAATGTCATTAAAGGGCTCCTCCAGACCGGGACCATAGGAAGCGGATGCTACTGCCCCGGACCACCTGAAAGTGTTTATCGTGATGAGACTGACATTGCGAATACACAGTTTATAGTCGTCGGCAAACGACCTGGTAGTACCATCTTTCAGCGTAAACGGCGTTTGGTTCTGCAAGGTCAGCGGAAAGCCTTTTTCATTCATAAATGCTATGGCTCCAAGGTAAAATTTTTGATCTAACAACAAAAAAGCATGGTTCTGATTGGTGAAAAGGGTATCATTAAATACCAATGTGCCGTTTCCAAAAAGGTGATCCATAGCTATTTTAATAGAGGGATATAAACAACAATCCGAACAATCCTCATCCGCACTTGCGTCATAGTTGACAGCGGCAATATCCAGACAGCCAGATTTTTTTTCGTAACAACCAGGCAAGCCGATTACGAGCATCAAAACCAACAACAGATAATTGTATTTCATCCAGGGAATAACGATGGTTTACGGTTTTAAATTTTTCTCATAAGCCGAAAGAATGTCTTTCACCATTTGTTTTACCTGTGCAGAAAATTCTTTCTCCAGAATCCAGTGGTAGTATTGTCTGTCTTCATACAGGGTTTTGGCCACAGGCTTTCCAATGTATTTGCCAAAATTGAATACCACCTCACCATTGGAGTCATACCGGAGTCTTTGTGTAACGTCCAGTGTGCCATGGTCTGCGAGGAAGGATGCAATATGCTCGACATCATTTACGATCGGTCTTTTGGTGACAAAGCCATCACCGTCAATATGATCTACCCCTTCGTATCGTGCAATTTGTCCTTTCAACACCTCGGCCGTAGCCCTTACGTCGGAGAGGGCATTATGTGCATCCTCTAACTCTTTGTTACAATATAAGGCCAGCGCTGCTTTGAGGGTTCGGGGTTCCATTTTATAAAAAATCTTCTGCACATCTATCAGATTGCGGGTGTCTATCCTGAATTCTATACCTATGCGGGCAAACTCTTCCATGAGCATAGGCACGTCAAACCGGTCCGAATTATAACCAGCCAGATCTGCCGTGCCAATAAAATCAAAAATCTGTTTTCCAACCTGCGCAAAGGATGGTTTGTTGCGCAGCATATCCGGAGTGATGCCGTGAACGGCCATGGCTTCTTCAGAGATGGGTATGCCGGGATTAATCATCATTTCCAATTCCACAGGATCACCTCCACCTTTAGGATACTTAATCATTGCTATTTGTACAATCTTGTCCCTGATGACGTTGAGTCCGGTTGATTCAATATCAAAGAAGACCAGATCCTTTTTTAAATTAAACATGTCTATTTTTTAAGGTATGAAAGAAAGCCTTTGCTGAAGTAATAACTCAGGGTATCTGCGTCCTGATTTTTATAAATAAAAAAAGCGTCGATGTCTCCACTTTTTTCTACGAAGCGGATGGCATCTTTTAAGCCAAGTACCATACAAGTGGTCGCTAAACCATCTGCAATAAGACAGTCATCCGCGATGATGGTGGCACTTAATATATCCGAAGGTCTGGCACTACAGCTGCGTGGATCGATGATATGGGCAAGTTTTATCTTGTCATTTTCATAAAAATTACGATAATTTCCACTGGTTGCCAATGCTTTGTTGCTGATGGATACCGGCATGATCACTTCGCTGACATTCGCCCCTTTTTCAGGACGATTGATTCCAATTACCCAGGGTTGGCCTCCGGGATTGAAACCTGCTGTTTTGACTTCTCCTCCGATTTCTATCATGAAGGATTTTACGCCCCAACTTTCTATAAGTTTGGCTACTTCGTCAACGCCATGCCCGGGAGCAGAAGCATTGAGGTCCAACTGGACTTCTGGTCTTGCCTTTTCTATACATATGCTATCGGCGATTTGAAACATTCTGATCTTATCGATGCCAATAATGGATTTGAGGGAATCCAGGATGGCAACAGAAATGTTTTCCGGTTTGTTTTTTTTTGCGTAACCAAAACCATAGTAATTTACCACAGGCATAATGGTGGGATCAAAAGCGCCCTGACTCTTTTGGGCAATGCCAAGTGCGCCATTGAGGGAGGGTTGGAAAAATCGGTCTTCAATAGCTTTGTAACAATATCTTTTCTGACACTGATTGAATTTGGAAATGGTGGAATTTGCATCATAAGTCGAAAGTGATCGGTTAAATTCAGCCAAAAGGGTGTCAATTTTAGCCTTTGCTTCGGGTATCTGTCCTTCAAATTTTATGGTATAAGTTGTACCCATAGCCTTTCCTTCCACTGAAGAATAAGGTTGAGTTGCCGATGCATTCGTGTTTTGGTTTTTACAGGCATTTAAAACAATTAAAATCGCAATCAGGAAGAGTAGTATTGGCGATTTATTAATGGTGTTGTGGTTTCTGAACATGAAATATTATTTGAGTAAGCCCGTTTCTTCTGCTTCTTCGGTGTAAGAATGAAGTTTGACAGGATCTTCCTTCTTGCGCAACCGCATATTGAGAAATTCTACCATTAGAGAAAAGGCAATGGCAAAATACAAATACCCTTTTGGCACCGCACCAATCTCTGATCCAAGTATCTTGAGGTGCGCCAGGTGGCCTCCTTCAATGATAAGCATGAACCCGATGAGGATGAGGAAGGCCAAGCCGAGCATTTGTATGGTTGGGTTCCTGTTGACAAACCTTCCGACCGGCACTGCGAAAGCCATCATGATCAGGACTGAAATCACGACAGCTATGATCATAACAATGAGTGCTCCGTTAAGTCCATTGGTCATACCCACAGCCGTAAGGATGGAATCTATGGAAAATATAATGTTGATCAGGGTGATCTGTATGATGGCAGAGTTTAGTGTTTGGGTTTTGCCGTGATCCTTGGAATGGTCCTCTTCTAACCCTTCCAGTTTATGATGAATTTCGGTTACAGATTTGTAAAGCAGGAAAATCCCCCCTCCCGCAAGAATAAGGCTTTGTCCGGATATGCCTGCTGTTATCCACGGCAGGTCGATATGCCAGAAGGGTTCAGACATGGCAATGAGGTAAGAAACACCCAGCAATAACACTATCCTGAGGATCATCGCTAAAATGAGTCCGATATTGGTTGCTTTTTTCTGGTCTTCTTTTTTTAACTTGGACGAGGCAATAGAAATAAAAATGATGTTGTCAACACCCAGGACAATTTCAAGAAAGGTAAGGGTGAGTAAACTCAACCAAATGGCGGAACTGCCAAAATCAGGCATTTCAATACCAAGTAAGGCCGGGAAAAGCATCATAATTCTATAAATTTTCACAAAAGTAAAGGAATTTCACGTATAATTCAGCAAGGATAGCGGGTAATCGATCTTATCCCGGTAAAACTTTATGGCCCGATTTGGGGCATTATCGAATATGACCTGGTTAAACGAAAGTGATGGTGATACATCATAGGTCGAAATGGTACAACTCATTGATGGGAAATTTAGTTTGCTGTAAATTGGATTAAAAATAGTGAACCGATGTGGAAATACCTCTTAGCCCTGCTGATGTTGTGTCATGGTTTAATCCATCTGATGGGTTTTGTCAAAGCCTATCGTTTTGCCCGACTCGAAAAATTAAATCTGGAAATAAGCCGCCCATTGGGCCTATTGTGCCTTTTAGCTGCACTTACTTTTGCACTGGCCGTATTTTTAATGCTCAGAGATAAAGAGTTTTGGATTGTGTTGGCGATTGCCGCTATTTTCATTTCCCAGCTATTGATTTTTTATTCATGGATCGATGCAAAGTGGGGGAGTCTGGCCAATGTATTGATCGCCATTGTGGTTATACTTGCCAGTGGCTTTTCCAGGTTTCATAAGGTATTTGCCAATGACGCCAGAAATGGTTTGTCTGCAAAGCAGGCAATGTCAGAAATAGTCACTGAAAACGACCTTTCCCTACTGCCTTTGCCTGTCCGGCAATACCTGAAATATTGCGGCGTCGTTGGAAAACCGCTGACCCGAAACGTTCGTGTAGAATTTGAAGGAGAAATGAGGGACAAAGGCAAGAATTGGTTTCCCTTTAGGTCCGTTCAGTATAATTTTTATCCTGAAAATACCCGTTTGTTTTTCATGACGGCTAAGATGTTTGGAATGACAGTTCCGGGATACCATCGTTTTGTGGCAGGAAAGGCTTCCATGGACATCAGACTGTTTGGCTTAATACCAGTGGTCCGGCACACAGGTGCTGAAATGGATGTTTCTGAGACAGTGACCATCTTCAATGACATGTGCCTGCTTTCGCCTTCTTCGCTATTGGAAGCGAATGTGCAGTGGCAGTTGGTAGATGAATTGACAGTCAGGCCATCTTTACAAACAGGGGCATTTCAATCACTGCGCTGTTATGGTTTAATAAAGAAGGGCAGTTGATCAACTTTACTTCAGAGGACAGATATGCCATGAGTGAAAAAAAGAAATACCGGTTTTCGACACCTGTTCATGCGTATAAAAAATGGGGAGACATGCAAATTGTGGCAGATGCCGATGCGGTGTGGCATTTTCCGGATGGAGAATTTACCTATGGAAGATTCCGGCTAACTGACTATGAAAGTAATCCCACCAACTTCCGCTAGAAATACCGTAACTATGAATTAGCAGATTCGTAATTAGCCTGGTAAGAATGATGTCTGTCATTTCATTTCAGCTTAAAAGGACACAACTTGGATAAGCATGAAGAGAGTGTGATGAAGGACTTTAAATTTTTCTCAAAAAAAATTCAAAAAAATGAGCGTCAAATGGTGGGCGATATGGCTGGTTTGTGTTTTATGTTTGTTGTCCGAAAAAAATATAGTGGCCCAGTCACTACCTTTTGATGGTCAGTGGCTTCAGGAAAATGATTTGGGCACAGCACAAAACCTGAACATACCTTTTGAAGAGGGAGTCAGCCAAAAGAATTGGAAGTTGGATGTCGGTGCAGGTTTAATCAGCGGACCCTATGTGACCCAATTGAAAGACGTATTTAAAAGTATTGATTTACAAGGCTGTTACAACACTTTTTTTGGACAGGAATGTTATCCAAAACAAAAGATTGCTATGGGATTTATGGCGTCATTGTCCAGAAAAGTATCAGGAAATATTTCTTTAGGGGCTACTGTAAATAAAAGTTATATTTTTGGGGTCGAAGGATCTCGGGAAGGGCAAAACGGTGAAATTGGAAGCAGGATACTTTCCATTGCACCCATGTTGGGTTTTTCTCTAAAAAACAACTTTTTTTTGGGTGTAGGTCCTGCTTATCACGATATGTCTGTGCGGTTTTCAAAGGGAATAGATCTGAATTTAGCCGAGACCACCCCATTTAAAAAGGTGGGTTTTATCCTGGATGCCGGTTGGCTCTTTCCAGCTGAAGGGTTTATTTACATCAAGGTAAATCTGAGATATCTTTACGCGGGAGCCGTAGAAATTGGACCCTATCAAATCAGCCCGCAGGTAGAGTTTCCAAAAAGCACAGTGTCGTTCAATCAAATTTTCCTAAGCTTCGGAGGCGGGTTCCGATGGTAAAATGTTTTATGGATGTGGGTTTTACTTCATAGACTTTAAATTTTTCAAAGTCTTTCAAGCACCCCCGCGATACCTTGCCCGCCGCCGACACATGCCGTTACAATGCCATATTTTTGATTTCTTCTTTTCAGCTCATCCAGCAACTGAATGGTGAGTTTGGCTCCGGTACAACCCAGTGGATGACCCAGGGCTATGGCGCCGCCATTTACATTGACAAACTCCGGATTTAGTCCCGCTTCTTTGATGACAGCCAGACTCTGTGTGGCAAATGCTTCATTGAGTTCGATGAGGTTAATGTCCTTCAGGGTAAGTCCGGCCCTCTTTAACGCCTTGGGAATGGCAACACACGGGCCGATGCCCATGTAAAGTGGATCCACTCCACCCACGCTGCACGACACGAGTCTTGCGATGGGTTGGAGATTGTAGCGCTTCACTACCTCTTCGCTGACGACCAAAGTGAAAGCTGCGCCATCTGAAGTTTGAGAGGAGTTTCCTGCGGTTACTACGCCCCCATTTTTAAATACAGCGGGTAATTTGCCAAGTGCCTCTGTAGTGGTGTCAGACCTCACGCCATCATCCATTTTCACCCAGTTTGGCACTTCTTTTCTTTTGTCATTTTCCACAAATATCTCTGTGACCTCGACCGGAAGAATTTGTGCATCAAATTTACCCTCAGCGATTGCTTTGCCTGCGAGGAGGTGTGACCTGTAAGCAAAGGCATCCGAATCTTCCCGGCTGACTCCGTATTTGACTGCTACCGCTTCTGCAGTAGCTCCCATGCTCACGTGGTAATTGACATTTTCCATGGCAGCCTGGTAAGAAGGAGCCATCTTGTATCCCGTCATGGGAATAAGACTCATGCTTTCTGCGCCACCGGCAATGTAAATATCTCCCATACCCGCCCTGATCTTGGCTGTAGCGATGGAAATGGTTTCAAGTCCCGACGCACAATACCGGTTGACCGTCATACCGGCCACTTCCTTGCCCAGTGCCCTGCTGGCAATATTGCGGCCGATTTGAAGACCCTGCTCTCCTTCAGGATTGGCGCAGCCGACAATTACATCATCAATAAGTGACGGTTCAATCATGGGATACTTAGCCATCAACGCTTTGATCACCAAAACCGCAAGATCGTCTGACCTGAAATTCCTGAATCCGCCCCTTTTGGCTTTGGTAACAGCGGATCGAAGTCCATCTATGATATATGCTTCCATAATATTTTAATTATCAATTATCAATTATCAATTATCAATTATCAATTATCCATTCCTGGCCCCTAGTCCCTAACTTCTAGTCTCTAACTCCTAATTCCTAACTCCTAATTCCTAACTCCTAATTCCTAACTCCTAATTCCTAACTCCTAATTCCTAACTCCTAATTCCTAACTCCTAATTCCTAACTCCTAATTCCTAATTCCTAACTCCTAACTCCTAACTCCTAATTCCTAACTCCTAATTGCTAACTCCTAATTGCTAACTCCTAATTGCTAACTCCTAATTGCTAACTCCTAAATCCTAATTCCTAAGCGGTTTATTATTCATCAGCATATACTGAATCCTATCCAGGGTCTTTTGATTTCCCAGCAATTGCAGGAAGGCTTCCCTTTCTATGTCCAGCAGGTATTGTTCACTTACTTTTTGCTGGCCGGTAAGATCGCCACCACATAGGACGTAGGCCACTTTTCTACTGATCTCCACATCGTATTCGCTCATAAATTTACCGAGGTAAAATTCATTGATGGCCGTATAGAGTGTGCCCAGACCGTTTCTGCCCATAACGGTTACCTGTTTGGGTGGAGGAGGAGTATAGTCTGCGGCCATTTCGATAACCCTTGCCCTTGCCTTGGAGAGCACTTGTTCCGTGCTGAGGGATACGGTATCTCGTTCTTCCAGGAGATAACCATACTGATATCCTTCATGTGCGGAAGTGGCAACGGTTGCTGTTGCAATCGTTCTCAGTTTGTCGACCAGGGTCGGTATCTGGGTATCACCCTCAAAAAATGAATCAGAGGCTCTCAGTGCAAATTCTTTGGTGCCGCCGCCGCCGGGAATAAGTCCTACACCAACTTCCACCAGCCCCATGTACGTCTCGGCGGCACATACCGCTGCATCGGCATGGACGAGCATTTCTACGCCACCGCCGAAGCAGTATCCCTGCGTGGCTACAACCACGGGAATTTTGCTGTAGCGCATGGCCATGTTGATCTGCTGAAAGCCGTTGACCATGACCTCAAGTTTGTCAAAGTTTTTCTGCATGGCCTCCATACCAACTGCCATAAGATTGGCACCCACGGTAAAGTTTTTGGCATTGTTGCCAATGACCAGTCCTTTCCAATTACCACCCTCTGCCAATTGAATGGCCTCCATCAACCCTTGTCCGATGCCTTCGCCAATGGCGTTGGCTTTGCTAATGAATTCCAGACAAAGCACACCTTCTCCAATATCGTGGAGAATACATTCGGTATTTTTATATACGGGAGACTGGCTTCTTAAATTGTCGAGATGAATCACACTTTCGGCATTGGGCAGGGCTTCATAAGCCGCAGTATGCTGGTTATAGAATTTCCTGATACCGTTTTCAATTTTGTAAAAGTGGGTATGTCCTGCCTGTTCCATGGAGCGAATCCATTCAGGCAGGGTATTGCCATATTTTTCACCCATTTGAATGCCGGCTTTTAAGCCAAACATATCCCAATATTCAAAAGGCCCGTAACCCCAGGCGTACCCCGCCTTCATCGCATCGTCAATGCTATACAGGTAATCAGCGATCTCAGGAATACGGTTGGAGGCATAGGAAAAAAGGCCCCCAAAATATTCTTCCAGAAATTTTCCACCTGCATCATCGAAGTGGATCATGTCTTTGAGGCGCTTGTCGATGAGCTCAATTTTTTTAGCCATGCCCAAAGACTGGAGCGTTGACTTTTGAGTCTTTACATATTCCAGGGTGTTGAGGTCGAGCTCCAGCACAATGGTTTTTCCATTTTCATCTTTATCACCGGTTTTTTTGTAGTAACCCTGGCCAGATTTGTTGCCCAGAAATTTGTTGTCCAGTAGAAACTGGGTGTGTTTTGGGGTTGATCTTCCTGCGAGCTCTTTTACATATCCATCGTTGGGACAAGCTGCAATTACGCCCTGGGTTACTTTTACAGAAGTATCGAGACCTACCAGATCAAGCAGTCTGTAACTGCCCGTAGAAGGCCAGCCAATGGGATCAGAAGTTAGTTTGTCCACTTCTGAAATGCGAAGCTGATTTTTTTCTGTCAGCTCATTTATTTTATTACCGGAAAAGAAACCGATTCTGTTGCCTATGAATGCGGGCGTATCTTTACACAAAACGGTCTTTTTTCCAAGATAGTCGGTGCCATAAGCCATGAAAAAGTCAACTACACCGGCATCTGTATCTTTATGCGGAATGATTTCAAGCAATGCCATGTAGCGAACAGGATTGAAAAAATGCGTACCACAAAAGTGTTTTTTGAAATCGTCAGACCTTCCTTCTGTTAGCACTGAAATAGGAATTCCGGAAGTATTGGATGTAATTAAACTGCCTTGTTTACGGTGGTTCTCCACCTTTGCGTACAATGACTGCTTCAGGTCGGCCCGTTCCACGATCACTTCTATGATCCAGTCGCAATCTGCAATTTTGGGCAGGTCATCCTCAAAATTCCCTGTAGTTATATTAGAGGCAAAACTTTTGCGGTACAATGGGGCAGGGCTGGATTTCATGGCTTTGGCAAGCGCTTCCGCAGCTACGGCATTTTTGGCCTTTCCTTCACCTCCGGGCAGGTCTAGCATAACAACCTGAATACCTATGTTGGCAAGGTGACAGGCTATTCCTGAACCCATAATGCCAGAGCCCAGCACGGCAGCTTTTTTTATTCTATAAGGCATGATAAATCTTTTAGACTTTAAAAATACAAATATATCCTATAATTTTTAAAATATTAACTCAGAGTTAAATAAATATTTTTTCGGACATTATCCAAAGTGCATAAAACCACATTTTATGTGATGCCTTTAAAGGTGCCGATCAGGAACGATGGGATATATTTGAAAAAAATGACCTACATGCGTTTATTTTACGTTTTGGCGGTTTCTTTTCTATGCATCTTTAAATTGTCGTCACAGAAAGTGGGCATCAATAATGCCGACCCAAAAACGTCCTTAGATATTTCCGGAGCCATCGCTACACGGGGACAGCTGCTGGTAGCCAATGGCGACACAGCGTATATTCCAGCCAATCTAAGTTTTGTGGTGGTCACAGGGTCTGCACCGGACACCCTGGTCATTATTCCTCCTGTCACTGACGCCGATGGACTGCGATTGGTGATCCAAAATTACAATACAGCGGTATGCCGGTTGACGCTCCAATCAGGGGACTTTTTCCTTGTGCCATCCGCTTCTGCAGAAATAATATATGCGGGTATGTCTGGTTGGACCTTACTCCACACTTCACAAGGTCAGAGTTTGGGTCAAAACTGGTCTACGATCGGCAATACAGCGATAGATGTAAATTCAAAATTTTTAGGTACGACCGACACCAGTACACTGGCATTCCGGTCCAACAACGCGGAGCGAATGCGGCTTACGGATGAAGGACTGAAAATTGGCAATGGCCATAAGTTGGAACTGGGCTGGGATGTTTTTGGTAAAGCATACAACAACGGTACCATTTCATACACTGACTTTGGACAGGCGCAGTCATTGGATATTTATGGAGGTGGAATGGATCCGGGGGGTTATGACCGGAGAATTACGATGTGGGCTCAGGGAGGAACAAGCTTCACAGGCGGCGGTAGTTTCAATGGCAGTGTCGATGTTTTGGGAGAGATAAGACCAAATGGCAATATGGGTCTGACTGGGCAGGTATTGACCAGCGAAGGATACGGCGCCATGAAGTGGGCATACCCGGAGAGACAGGGAGAAATAATGGAAGTATCGGAGGAAAGTGCGGATACCACCGCATTAAGACAAATGGGATATCAATTGATGGGCAGTCAGATCCGGGAGATAAACAAGTCCGCTTTTAACCTGGGGAATATTGCAGATCCTTCCAATGGAGGACTTTTTTTAGGGAATCAGTGTATTATGTTTTATATTTCGGCTCAGAATAAGGTATATTGTGTATCGGTGAACCCATCCCGTATTTTTTCTTTTGACCTGAATGAGGCCGCCTATGGCAACATCCAGGATTTTACCCTGCCATCTTTTAATCTGAACAACACTGTTCCACTGTTTACGGGAAGTAAAATACTTATTTATCCTTTTTTCATTTTTGATTGCAATACCGGAACTACTGCAAATTTTCCAACAAATCCGTGTGCTGGAATTGTGGTCACAAAAGCGCAGGTCTGGACAGGGTCACAGTTGGTTTTATATGGACCGTCTGGCGGATTTACGTTTAATCCAAATACAAATTTATATACCTGCATCGAGACGATGAATGGCAATTTGTATAGGCCAGGTTCTTCGGCTACATGGACAGGAAGCGAAGTATTTTATTATGGGGGGTATATTATATTACCTGGTCCCGATACCATCAGTGCCGATGGCGGTGTGAGTTATAATCCTGGCACAAACCTATGGAGTGACATTCCGGTTGGAGGACCCAGGGTTCATCAGCATACAGCGGTTTGGACGGGTACAGAACTCATGATCATAGGTGGCAGGCTGGACGAATCCGGGTATGTATTTACCAATGCAGATCATTTGTACTATCCAACGACCTTGCAGTGGAACAATGCACACACACCGGCATTGGCTTCCAGTCTGTTTTATACGGATTCAGAAACCAGGGCACTGCTTTCCGATGGAAAACTGTTTTTCTTCAAATACATTGATTGGGATGCAGTGCAGCGAAAAAAGCTCTTCATCAAATATTTTGATGTAAATACCAGGCAATGGATCAGTTATACAACGCCTTATAAACACCAAAATAATGCAGGGCTGTGTTGTCCTGTAAAACAAACCTCAGAAACATTATTTTTCACCAGTGGCAACAATACTTGCTCCCACGCCAGCGGCTATGCCCATGAACTCGGAACCACAACGCCGATATACATCATGCCCTCCTGGAATGCCAATGTTTTTTATACGGCTCAACACGTTCAGAATGGAAATTATGTATTGGTATTTGGAGAGCTGGGTGCTGCCTGGCGTTACCAGGTAACACAAAACCGGTGGATTCGAACCAATGCGACAGGCTTACCCACAAACCGGACCGGACAAGTAATGGAGTCGATTTCGTCAGACAGATTTTTTGTTTGGGGGGGTAAAAACGGTCCGACCTATTATGACAATGGGGCCATCTACAACGCTTCGACCAATACCTGGGTGAGCACCGCTGGTTCAGGTGCTCCCACAGCCCGGGAGCTGGCCCAATCTGCATTTGGCGCAGACAAGATAATGATATGGGGTGGAAACAATGGCGGAACCATTCACAATGGCAAAATCTATAATTTACTCACCGATACCTGGTCTTCGGTTTCAGCCACAAATGCTCCTGCAACCAGTGGCGTGCTGGAATGGGTTGGAGATAAATTTATGCATGTGAGTACAGCGGGATGTAAGTTTTATTTTCCTGCCACCAATACCTGGATCGATGGCAACCCCGCAGCCCGGCCAGGTGTATGGACAGGAAAATACATGGTCAATACTGCATCCTATTACGTTCCAGCCATTGATTCGGTTGGCAATTTGGACAAATCGGAACTCAACGTTTGGGAAAATATCCGCTTTGTGATAAAGGCGTACGATAGCCTTAATGTACTTTTCATCGATGAATATACAGGCTCGACGCCTTATGCAGAAGTATTAAACCTTTCAAATTGCAAAATTAACTATCTGCCTGTCCAGCAGTCATATCATGAAAATGCGGCGGTCACAGCCGATATTTTTAAGGTTGATTCAGACAGTTACCTGCTTTTTTCCAGGATGAACGCTGTCATTTGCGGTGGAGGAATAGATGAATCCATTCACCAGATTCAAAGCAGTGGGAGTCCCATTGTAAGACCGGTAAATGTCAGGACCCTGGTTTACAGGCGAAAATAAGTCCGGTTGTCAATTCTGAAGGCTGCTGATGTGCTGCTTTGGTTCAGATTCGAAATTGCCATCATCATAACTATTTGGGTTTTTGTTTAAAAATCAGCATAATTTAGACAGGGACTTACACACCCTTTGTGAAAATAATGGGCACTTTTGCCACTTTGGCCAATGTTATATGGCTCCATTAACAAATCATTAAACAACTGTTAGGCAAAACGACATAAATGATACAAGAGTTTGAATCTATCTTTGCGTTATAATTGTATTAACTTTAAAAAATTTTAAAATGAAAAAAGTTCTTTTTGTATTTTTCGTAGCTGCAATGGCAGTAGCAACATCTTGCAGAAATCAAGCAGCAGAAGCACCAGCAGAGACTCCAGTTGAAGCAGCACCAGCTCCAGAAGCAGCTCCAGCAGAAGCACCAGCTGACACTACTGCAGCTCCAGCAGAAGCAGCTCCAGCTCAGTAGTAATTAAAAAAACGGACTAAGAACTATACCTAAGATATAGTAAAAGCTTAGCTAAGAGAAGTCCTGGTCATTGACCGGGACTTTTTTTTTAATGTGCTTCTAATTCCAACTATGTGGAATATAAGTATAATCTGAATGCTATTTTTGCATTTTAAAAGTAAATAATGTCAGACCAGAAAACAGTTCTTTCCGCGATCCAGCCTACCGGGGATATGCATTTAGGCAATTACTTCGGGGCCATAGCCAATTGGGTAAGGTTACAGGATCAATACCGATGTATTTATGGGGTTGTGGACTATCATGCCATGACCATGCCCTATGATGTCGCAAAACTGAGGAACAATACCTGGGAACTCATCACAAACCTTATGGCAGTGGGCGTATATGCCGAAAACCTTTTTGTCCAATCGTTAGTCCCAGAACATACTGAGCTGTGCTGGATTTTAAACTGTTTTAGTTCTTACGGCCAACTGACCAGGATGACTCAGTTTAAAGATAAGTCCAATCAATTGGGTGAGACTTCAAAGGATGACTTCATATCCGTGGGCCTGTTGGACTATCCTGTATTGCAAACGGCAGACATCCTGATATACAGGGCAGACTATGTGCCTGTGGGTAAGGATCAGGAGCAGCATCTGGAATTGTCCAGGGACATAGCCCAGCGCTTCAACAACCAGGTGGGTAAGCCCTATTTTGTTTTGCCTGAAGCTTTGTACACCGAAACACCCAAAATCAGGTCAACAGCAGATCCCTCTAAAAAGATGAGTAAGTCTGCCGGCGAAAAGCATTATATATCCGTATTTGCAGAAGAAACTGCGATACGCAGGCAAATCAAATCAGCTGTGACTGACACAGGGGCTGAGACCGGGGTTATGAGTGATGGTGTGGCTAATCTGTTTGAGATGATCAAGGCAGCCGGAGACATGACTGCTTTCACCTCTCTGCTGGACGATTATCAGGCAGGCAGTCTCAAGTATGCCGAGCTGAAAGAAGCTGCTGCAAATGCCCTGGTAAATCTTATTCGGCCTTTTAAGGAGCGCAAGATGGAACTAAACCAGGACAAAGGGCCATTAAAGAACAAGTAAAAGCATCGTCAGAAGTGATCCGAAAAAGGGCACAAGAAACTGTCAAAGAAGTAAAGGAACTCACCGGCCTTTTGAATGTACGCTTCTGATCTTAGGCGCGACAATTGCACTAATCCATGCAGATAATTGACTGGCCGTTGAGTACATGGCAGCCGTTTTTACGTACATTTAACAAAAATTCCATAGTTATGACTAAAAGACTGTTACCCCTGCTGGGCTTGCTGTTGGGTTTGATCGTTTCTGCCACTTCACAAAAGTTGCCCTCTGAGCTTCATTTTTCAGAAGACCGCCATTTCCTTTTTACCGGAGGTAATGAATATAGCGGGCTTTACGACGAAGCGGAAGTAAAAGAGATAAGGATCTATTTTACACAGGCGAATTACTGGACCTTACTGACTCAAAACTACAACAGTAAAACCGATCTGGTAGCCTCCCTGAAGTACAATGGGGAGACTTTTGACAGCGTCGGAGTGCGTTTTAAGGGGCAGACTTCTTATGCCATGGGAGGAAGCAGTCAGAAGAAATCGTTTAACATCACTTTGGATGCATTTGTGGATCAAAAAATAGAAGGCTATGAAACCCTCAATCTGAATAATTCTTTTGAAGACGCGTCCTTCATGCGGGAAGTTTTTTATTATCACTACCTAAGGAATCACGCGCCTGCAGCAAAGGCCAACTTTGTTCACTTGTACATCAATGATACCGACTGGGGCATCTATCAAAATGTGCAGCAGCAAAACAAAGAATTTCTGAAAGAATGGTGGATGTCAAATGACGGCACCAACTGGAGGGCAGACGTACCGGGAGGTACCTTTGGAGGGGGAGGCGGACCTGGTGGTGGGCCTTCCTGGGGTGATGGCACCGCCGCTTTAAACTATCTGGGCGAAGACTCCACCACGTATCAAAAATATTACACCTTAAAAAGTACAGAAAGCAGCCAGGCCTGGCAGGATCTCATGACCGCTTGTAGGTTACTGAAGGAGACACCTATAGCGTCCTTACCATCGACATTGGCACCCTATTTTGACCTCGACAGAATCCTGTGGCACCTGGCCGGAGAGGTGCTTTTCTCAGACGATGACAGCTACATCCATAAGGGTAAAATGGATTATTACCTTTACAGAGATGCAGAAACGGGCAGAATATCTACCTATGATTACGATGGCAACAGTGTGATGAAAACCAATTTTGCCACCTGGAGTCCTTTTTACAATGAAAACAAAGTGAATTATCCGCTAATGAACCGACTCTTGGCCAATCCGGAACTAAGACAGCGATATCTTGCCCATTTAAGGGTCCTGATCAATGAATACTTTGATGAAACTGCTTCATCCGCACTTATCGACAAATATGCTGCGATGATCAATGATGCGGTACAGGCAGATCCTAAAAAGAGAACCACTTATGCGCAGTTTGTGAGTGAGAAACAAACATTGAAAAATTTCATCAGGAATAGAAAAGCCAGTTTGCTCTCCAATGCGGAAGTTAAAGCCATTGGACCTGAGATTAGTGAAGTTGCATATTTTACCACCGCTGCTTGGCAGGCTCCCAAACCGGGAGAGGAGGTAGTGGTGACTGCCAAGGTAACCCACAACGCCGGGCTAAAAGAAGTAAGATTGTTCTATGGTCTTGGGCTTACAGGCCTGTTTCAATGGGTCGAAATGAATGACCAGGGGCAGGATGGAGATATGCAGGGAGGCGACGGGATTTACTCAGGCAGGATTCCGGCTCAGGATGTCGGTACCTATGTGCGATTTTACATCGAAGCAGCAGCAAACGATGCACCCGGTTCGGTAAGTTATTACCCGGCAGGTGCCGAGCACGATGTATTGGTTTATCAAGTGGAAGCTGCACTTAGTTTAGCGAGCGATATGGTCATCAATGAATTCATGGCTTCCAATGAGACAGGACCCAAAGATGAAAGAGATCAGTTTGAGGATTGGATTGAATTGTACAACAAGTCATCGCAGTCAATCAATCTGAGTGGCTATTATCTAAGCGACAATCCAGCCAATGTAAAAAAATGGACATTCCCGGAGGGCACATCCATTGCGGCCAACGGTTACCTCATCGTATGGTGCGACGAAGACCAAATGCAGGGTCCGCTTCACAGCAGCTTTAACCTGGCCGCAAGCGGGGAGACCATTATTTTGTCTGATGCCTCGGCGGCAATTGTAGATTCATTTACCTACGGGCAGGTAACCAAAGATCTTTCTATGGCTCGCAAACCAAATGGCACAGGAAATTTTGCAGAAGGAAGCCATACTTTCAACGCCAATAACAACACCACTGCGGCCAATGAAGAAGTAGATGTGAAACTTACTTCGGTATATCCCATTCCGGCAGATCAATTCATGGTCATAGAAGGGGCAGAAACACAGCCTATCCGGATTTTAAATGCTTTTGGACAGGTGCAATATCGTGGTAATGCGGATGCGCTTCAGGTCATTTCAACAGCGGACTGGGCTGAAGGCATCTATATTCTGGATACGGGTATGTCTTCCACTAAGTTAGTCGTAGTGCATTGATATGAATCAATGTATAGATAAAATAAAAAAGCCATTCCGCAGAGAATGGCTTTTTCATTTTATAATCCCAGGCTCTTATCAATTGTTTTGAAGGATAAGTTTCTGTACATGTTTTTGACTTCCATTGCTAAAAACGAGCAGGTATAGCCCGGAGCGTAATTCGCTTACATCCAGGTGGTGCCTGGTTCCGAGGATTTGAAACTCTTTGATGGTTTGACCGGTGAGGTTATACATGCTTACTTTATTATAGGAAACGGCATTGTCTTTCAGTTCAATAAGGGCATAACCCGATGTTGGATTCGGGTACAGTTTAATGCCTTCCGCAATCTGCTCGTCTCCGGTAGCGACCGTGCTATTGATCCGGATATTAAACCTATTGATGCCAATCCATCCCCCTTCTGCATCTTTTACCAGGTATTGAAAGTCATCATCGGCAGGCAATGGGCTACCGGTGGCGGTAAAGGCATAGGTCAATTTTCCATTGTTGATGTCATCCTGGGTAAAGGTATAACCTACGGTGACCGGATTGTTATTTAAGAAAAGGTTACCAAGAGACGGCGTACTAGTCACATGATAGATTAATTGATCAGGTCCGGTCGCTTTATCTTCAATCAATAAATGAGACCTTCCGATGACAGCGATGTCGCCGGGTGTGGTTTCGAGAAGCAGGTCATTGACCTGGTAGGGGTCTTCAACCTGCACGGACGCGCAGACCTCCATATCAAAGCCCTCCAGCTTGCCGCCGTTGCCGGTCTTGTTGTCTTTGATCTCCAGTGACCAAACTCCGGTGGCATTTTCGCCATTGAGTTTTTCCAGTTTCTCCTTGGGTTTGTATTGACCACTTGCCGTATTGGAGCATGAAAATGGTGCAGGTGCCTGATCATCGATAAGCACTTCAATGTTCAGCTGTTTTTCACAGATGTTTTCCCAAAGTATGACACGGGTTCCGGCCGGAGAGACCAACGTACCTGTGAGGTCTTTGAAATTATTGTGATTTATTTTAAGCTTGGCCACATTGACATCGGAAATGTTGGTACCTGTGGGCACATTGATCTTAGATTCAATGGTTGGCGATCCTGAGCCGGAAATGTTGATGGGCAGTCCGTTGGCGGAATAGGTTTTGCAGTCTGCAACCAGGGTTCCAAAGCCTTTTATTTCTGTCCATGCCCCGTCATTACAGGAGTTTGAAGCCCTTACCCTCCAATAATAGACAGATTTTTTGTCAAAAGTTTTGAAATGTCTGTAAAATGAATCGGTGGTAGTTTCACTAAACTCCAGTGTTGAAAATGCAGGATCTTTCGATACTTCGATGGTATAACTTAAAGCATTGATACTTTTGTTCCAGGTGAAAGTGGGCAACTCGGCATCCTTTTCTCCATTGACCGGAAATAGCGTTTGCAGGCTCGAATAATCGGTAGAAATTACTTCAAACTCTATCCTTTTCCATAAGGTATCATTGTTGTCTGTTACGGCATAATAGTTTATGATGTAATTGCCATTAAGTAAGGAGTTTTCTAAAATGAAGCTGAGTTTATTATCTTGACCTGCGGCTACACTTTCTTTTTGTGCCACAAAAGTTATACCGGGAGGCAAAGCATCCACTCCAAATCGGATGTTACCCGCATACCCTGCAATGGGTACTGTATTGATGTTTACTTCTGCGGTAGCGGGTAGGCATAATTTTTCAAAATATTTATCGGTCCTAATGTAAGCAGTAGGAACATTGGACTCATTTACGGTAAACTTGAAATTTGAAACGTCGAAAAATATATTATCCTGTGCTTTGATCAACACCCTCGCATCGGCGCCTGTGACTTCTGGCAATTGCACATTGGCCGAACCCGTATTAGGTACCCTTCCTGCAAGAAGAATTAAATTGGGATCAGAAGTATGCAGTGCATTTTTCTTGGAAAGGTAAATATCTACATATTTACAGTTGACGGGTGCCAGGTTTGTATTGTTTACATTCCAACTTACGGGCATGATCGAGCCAGCCTGGTATTTCTCACCACTATTTGGACTGGTTACCTGGAATGGGCCGGAATTGCCATCGACATTAAACTCTATTTCTTTCCATACGGCGTAACCTGCTTCAGGGTTATTGTCTCTTACCGTAAAAGTAAACTTCATTGCTCTTCCATAGGTAGGTAAGACTTCGTCTTTAGCGTTTTGCCCCTGGAGTATTCTTGACGGACTTGGAAATATCCTATAGGGTAAAATGTCCGGAGGGAAAGACCTGAACAAAGGACAGGATTCTGTGGGTTGACCCAAAGGACATAGTGTAAATGATGCATCTTTTTCTTCCCAGCAGTAGGTAAGTGGGTCTTCATCCTCATCGATGCCACTGCCATCTAAAACGAATGGTGTTCCTAAAGGCAGACTTAATCCCTGTCTGATGTTGATTACTGCCTGTGGTTCGTGGTTATTTGTGGCTATTTTATCTGCACAGCCAAAGGCTCCGCCAAATGAGGACCTCAATCTATTGTACATTTGATGGAGGGAGCCATTGTGGTAGTAGTCATCGGCGCCGTTGACGAAACTGTTTGCACCGCAGAGTTGCCCATAAGACATGATGGTTGAACCACCTCCTGGTTCAAAACCATCGGCACCGGCATTTTGTGAACTCGCAAAACAGCTGTTATAAGTATGGGTAGCATCGAATTGGTGTCCCATTTCGTGGGCGGTTGTTTCAACGATAACATAAATCAGGTTTGCGTAAAAACAAGTAACGCCCCCACCTTTAAGGTTTGCATTATCACATATTGAACCAGGGAATGCAACACCGAGCAAACCTGCGGTGCATTCAATGGTAAATACGTGGCCAAAGTCATATTTTGCGCTTCCACCTAAAATGTCGTTGATTACGCCCGAATTCTGGCTCAATATTTTTCTGCCTTCCTGAGGCGTAGAATAGGGGTCTGTATTGCCATCCAGGTGGATAAGTTTATCATTTTCATCAATGAGGACAATCCTGGTGCCAAGTTCGTTTTCAAAAATTTGATTGAGCCGGTTTACGCTGGTATTCATATCGGCGAGTGCATTTTCCACGGTGCCCCTGATCTTGCCCCACTCCCCGGTACATGCAAGCGCGATCTTATACACGTGCAGATTTACCACGTCTGTTCTGTTGGCCTCAGGTTTTAGTTCACGTGGAGCCTCTGCATCATGTTCAGTGCCACAACCCGATAATAAATCCATTGGTTCGGTATGGTCTTTGGTGTAGTAGGCAATGTAATAAGTCACGTTGTCTTTGTAGTAGGGATCGATATAAATTTCTCCTTTCTCACCTCGTATTGACGCCCTGAGGCCATACGGACTCAGGTCAAAGCGGGCTACATATTTTTTGTCGTTTGACCAGGCTTTATAAGATTTGATGGAAGGATATTTGGCAGCCAGCAATGGTTCCATTACCGGAGAGCTAAACACATTAAACGTGATGACTTCACCCTCAGGGGTGGGTAAGGAAATGGTAGGTACATTTCTACCTGCCTGGCTCTCTTCCGGAGCCCTCAAAAGGTCGTTTTGAAAAGCATGGTAATCCAATTCAAGAATGGAAAACTTTTTAGGAAGAAAAACGATGCGGCTTTCGTTGCGCTGGTTTTCAGGAAACCGGTCGAGGACCGACCACCTGTTTTGTCCGAAAACACTCAGGGTTATAAAAAGAAATACTAAACTCAAAATAGAGGTACGCATGCACATTTTTTTATTCATTATTACCAATTACTGTTTAAGATTCACGGATATTCAATTTCGGTGAATTGAAACCCGTCAAATCATTTTATTGAAAAAACTTTTTGAAGCCTGGGGCCAGGTACTTTGGATAAATCAACCCAGGTCAGGCAAAAATAATTCATTTTCACACAAAGTAGATGTATGTTATGTGTTTCAGCCGACTATTCACGAGGTTTTATGGGGCTAAAATTCTACAATTTTATATCCATAATTTTGATTCAATCAGCTGGCAGTAAGGGCTGATTTTGGATTATCTACGCTTTGTTTAGCATTGTGAACTCAAAAACAACCAAAAAGACATTGATATATGGCGTTTTCACTGAATATTGGTGCAAATTTTGGGGATGAAGGATGAAAAAGGAAAGCAAATTATGGGTTCAAGGAATTTGTGATCACGTAAATCTTCTTTTTATGAAGAATTGGCTAATCTCAAGCCAATTCTTGACATGTTTTTTTGCCAATGTGCTTAAAAACTCGCTTTTGCCTGGATACGGCCCACGTGTATTACGGCATTACTGCCAGTCTTCCTGCCTTCATAGCCTACATTAAGGTCTATCATTTTCGACACCCTTCGGGTTAAGTTTAGGGACCAAAGGTAGTTTTTACCGTCTTTTAGTCCTTCCAACAAGTCGTACTCGATCAAAGACCCTTGTTTTCCCGTATAATTTACATCCACGTAGGAAAGACTGACATCGATAGAAGATAAACTTGACCGGCGAAAATTGGCCACAAAGGAAAATTCGTTTTTCAGGGCGCTTTCCAGGTTATTGATGGACTGTTCACTTTTTATCCTGCCATACCGGCTTATTAACCTCCAACTGGTAGAAGGTCTTATGTTTAATTCCAATAGTAATCGGTTAAATTGGATGTCAAAATTTCTGTCCGCATACAATTTGTTGTAAAAGGATTTGTTTCCCAATATGCTCAGTAAGATGAAATCTGTATTTCTCCAGACATTAACCCTTGTCCTGACCTCATCTTCGCGGTTTTCTCTGGATTCAAAACCATTGATCTGGTTGTTTTTATTGCCTTGCGACCGCAACGTATAACTTACATCATAGGCTGGATTTCCCCGGTTGAAGAAGAAGGCAGACACGATGCTGCGGCTGTAACTCACCACCGAAGTATCGCTGCCACTGAAATTAAAGGCAGAAAAATCCTGGGTGCTGCTCAGGATTTTATTGGATAACCGCACATTGCTGTTGTTGGTAAACCTCGATAGCCATTTCTTTTTCCAATTTAACCGGCTGGTATCCCTGGACCAATATTTAAATGGTTCTATCCTCAAGCTCGTTTGTAAAGCAATATTGTTGGTGGTGGAGAATTCGTTATTGGGTACACTGAAGCGCACATAGGAAGCCAACGGGTTCTGAGGGTCGTATTTAAAATCGTTGATGTTTTTAATTGATGCGGTATCAGGGCCTACATATACATAGTCACCCCTGAGGTTTTCTACTTTTTGGAAGACAAACTCGAGCTTGGGTTCCTGGCCTGAACTTATCTGATAACTGGTGGCTGAAATCAAGGCATTTCGCAATACATTGAGCGTGTGATCCAGGCTGCCCAACAGGGATAGTTTCGATTTGTCGTCGGGCCTCAGTTTGGGATTTACCGCCTCAAAATCCCTTATTTTCATTGATGTGCTGAGGTTTGATACGTCACCGGCTTTCCACTTAAAATTGATTTCAGCCTCCTGGATATTGGTGATTCTTTCCAGGCCTTGAATAGATGATGCATCATCCTGTCTTTTGTTATAAGAAAACCGGAATGCCGTCTGTCCATCGCCGGGAAGGTCGATGAATGACCTCACATGATAAAAACGATACGAAGACAGATCGGGACTGCCGCTATTTATGGAGTCACGAAGATTACTTTCTGCTTCGAGGTCAATGCCTACTTGCATTTTAAAAGCAAATGGAAGGTTTTGGGTTACCCGAAAATTGGGACGTATAAATGCACCGGTACTAATGGCATCCTTTGTGTGGGTGTAAGATGGTTTGCCGGAAAGCTGGAAGCCCTTAAACCGCACATCCACATCTGCGTTTATGTTCTGCCCGTTAAAGTTCCCGGCTGAATTGAAGGATTGAAAGCCGGCCAACATCTTAAAAGTTGACCCGTTCTGAAAGCCGGAAGTCAGTTTGGTAATGGTTTCTCTTTGCAGTGATTTGGGAATATAATTCCAGTCGCGGATAAATTCGGCTGAACGGTATTGGTTTAATGCCTGAAAATTTTGATTCACACTTTCCACAGAGGCAGCATATTTCCAGAACAGGGTGTCGGTTGACGATTTCACCATAGGGCGTAGGCCATCAATGGATAAAAAACCGGCAAGTCCCGTGTTGTCATTGTCATTGATGGGGGAGAAAAGGTTTTTATCATTCTGACTTAAACTCAATTCACCGAGGAGCTTTGTATTTTTGTCTGCCTGATGGTTGACTGTGATGCCCATCATTTGTTTCTTTTCGGGGGGTACAAGTCGTTTCAAGGGCTCATAGTTGCCTTTGGTTTCGCCAACATATTTGTACACCCTGCCGTTGAGGGCTACAGCCTGATCGATGACATAGCCACCTTTGCCTGCGCCTACTTCGGTAAAGCCTGAGGTATATAGTTCTTTGCCGGCATCTGCAGAATAGATGAGGTAGTATTCGTTTTTTTCAACCGGAAAATTGGGATTCTTAACCAGCTCATAAGTAATGACGGCTTCTTCGGTCATATTGGTCCTCCTGATGGCTGACAGGTTGAAATTTTCGGAGTTGTCACCCCCTGCTTCGAGTACTGCAATGGATGTACTATCCAGTTCAATTTGACCTGTGCTCTTTCTGCTGTCCTGTTCCGAATAAAAGTGAATGCCAATTTCTGTTTTGTCCAGCTGATAGCGGCTGTCCACGGTGTACAACGTTCTGTAATAGTTGAGATCGGTGTATTCATATTCCGCAATGATCCTGGTTTCTCTGGCCACAAGCCTGCGCGGTGAAAAGGTGATCTCAGCCAGGTTGTAGTCTATGACATAATCATTTTCCTGCCCCCTGATGAGCAGTTCTCCGTTGAAGTAAATTTTTTCGGTACCGGACAAGACGATAAGAAATCTTTCATTGTTGAGGCCGGTGAGCTTATAGGGACCCTGATTTCCTTCCTTTACTGAAAGGGTTTGCCTCGCAAATTTTCCCCTTGAACTCGCAAGGTTGACTTCAGAACTCACGGTTTGATTTTTGAATTTTGCCGAATTTCTGATGCCAATGCCTTTGAGTTTTTTATAATAATTTATAAAATATGAGTTTGGTCTTTGTATCACAAAATCTCCTGCAACGGCCGCTGTTTCCTGCTTGCTGAGCTGGATAAATATCCGGTCAAATTCCTGTAATACCTGGGTGTTTCCCTCGGGTTGGATTGGGATGTTGTCATCGCTGATGGCTGCCTGGATGAGAATGCCATTGCCAATTTCGCCCTGCAATTGAAGGTCAAACCGCGAGTCGAGCACCAGACTTTGAGCGTTGCCCAGCGAAAATCCCCTGGAAAAACTACCACTATAGTCAAGGCCGTTCACGCCAAAAACGGCATCTGTTTCGTTAAATGCCTCGGGGCTTAAGTCGTATCCGATATAAATTTCTCCCGGTTTTTTGCGCAATTGGGTCGAGTCTATGACGCGAAAGGAAAGTTTGGGATCCATGTCAATATACCGGTATGAGAGGGTGATATTTCTGTCCCGGTATTTTATGCACTGTGCATCAGAAAGTACTACGAATCCGTCTGCCGCAATGAAGTTTGATGGAGAAATAGTATCCCCGTCCATGGCCAATTTTAGGGAGGACCATAGTACAAACGGTTTTGAAATTTTAAGCCGGCAATCTGTTATGGTTTGCATTTCGCTTATCCTGTTGTCATATGCAGCTTGTTGCCCATTTACCGGAACAAGGTAAAGGGTGCAGAGCAAGACCAATGCGATGACTTTGGAATTCACTTTTATAACCTTAAACGTTGACGATGACTGAATATGCACTCAGCTGACCGGTTTTTTATGTTTCCACCTACGATGCGACCAAAGCCAGGGTCCCGGATCGGATGTCAATTCATTTTCAAGTCGTGAAGCATAAGTATGGGTTGCTCCTTCAGGATCGATGCGCTCAAAAACAATTTTATATTTTCCATTTTCCCGGCTGATTTTTTGATATACCACCGCAAAATGGTTTTTTTTAGCCAGGATTTCTGCGCCTGCATAAAACAAGGTGTCAATGCCCATAAATTTTACCAATTCCCCCGATCTGGAGGCTGCGGGACTCTGATCAGCCACGAAAAGGTAAATATGTGATACTTTTTCAGTACTTACTTTTCTTACTACCTCATTTATCGAAATCAACCCAAGCCCAAAACGTCCCCTGAGCTGTTTTATCAATGCATCCATATGGGTGTCAGACAGGGGCTTATATATTGCACTGGCAGGAGTCTTAATAAACAAAGGCAGCAGCACGGCCGCCCACTCCCAATTGCCATAGTGACTCGATATCACTATTATGGGCTTTTCGGCTGCGATTTCATCCAACAATTGGGGATTGACAAAATGTATTCGCTCTTTAAAATAGGAAGTGGGTTTGAAAAAGAGTTTCAGCGTTTCCACTACATAGGCAGTAAGATTTAAATAACAGTCATGGGTAATGGCATTGATTTTTTCAATACCTGCTGTTGGAAATGCCTGAGATAAATTGTGCCGGATGGTTTTTTTGCGGTACAAAATGACCTTTTCCAAAATATAGGTATAGAATTTGTGTATATACCCATTGAAACGGTACGGAAGGAATGATAATATGTAAATCAGGGAATAATATATTTTATTAACTATCATACATTCATTTCGGCTGTAAAATTCAACAATTTAAATATAATAATGGGCAATTGTCCGATTTTTTATTTTGGTAATTAAGTCACCCTTTGTATAAATAAATGAAAAGAAGAAATTTTATTCAACACGGCATAGCCATTAGTGCATTGGTTGGGATTGAGATCCCTTCTATGGACTTGTGCAAAGGTGATAAATTTTCATTACCTCTGGTAGTAAGTACCTGGGACAATCGCAGGGCAAACGATGCGGCATTTCAGGTCCTTCACAGTGGGGCAAATGTGCTTGATGCAATTGTCGCCGGGGTAAAAGTACCGGAGGCAGATCCAGCCGACCGCTCGGTGGGTTATGGCGGCAGGCCTGACAGGTCAGGCAGGGTTACGCTGGATGCATGCATTATGGACAGTAATGGAAAAGCCGGCAGTGTTACCTATGTGCAGCATTACAAACATCCAATAGAGATAGCCAGGATGGTAATGGAAAAAACCCCCCATGTCATCTTATCTGGCGACGGAGCTGAGTTGTTTGCAGCCAAAATGGGCATGAAACAGATGGATTTACTTACAGAGGAAAGTAAAAAAGAATATGAGGCCTGGCGCATTACTGAAAAATATCAGCCAATCATCAATATTGAGCGTCATGATACCATTGGCTTGCTGGCCATAGACAAGGCGGGCAATCTGGCTGGAGGTTGTTCTACCAGTGGCATGGCTTATAAAATGGAAGGAAGGGTAGGGGATTCTCCGATCATTGGTGCCGGCCTTTTTGTGGACAATGAAGTTGGCGCCTGTACGGCAACAGGTCATGGGGAATATGTCCTTAGGACACTGGCTTCCTTTCTGGTGGTTGAATTCATGCGGAATGGCATGCACCCGCAGAAAGCTTGTGAAAAAGCCATAAAACGCATTGTGAATAAACATAAGGGTACTTCAGAAGAATACCAGATAGGACTCATTGCGCTCGACAAGAAGGGTAGAATTGGATATTACAGCGTAAGAAAAGGTTTTCTGTGTGCCATAAAAAACACTGAAAATGAATTAGTTAAAGATAGTGAATATGCCATTTAAATACAAAATATATTTTTTTGGCATACAATTTGAGTATTTACAGTGTAAGCATAAAAGTGCATAACTTATTATGGATCCGGTAAAGGTGATATTCATAGATCGACAAAAGATGTTTGTTCAGGGAATGATGGCTTTGACGGAGAAAATGAAATATCCTGTAATAAAGATCGCAGGACACTACAGTATGACGGAATACTTTTTTGAAGATTATGGTGGCGATTCTGATTTGATCGTGGTAGACCTAAATCTGGAAGATTCAGATGGCATTGAATTTATTTCCAGGATTAAAATAGCCTACCCGGTGCAGAAAATCATGGTGCTTTCTTCTTACGCCGAATACCGGTTTGTGAAGGATGCGATGAAGAAGGGAGCGGATGGTTTTATACTTAAAACAGCTGATTACTCTGAATTTGGATCGTGTGTAATCGAGGTGATGCAGGGAAAAACCTTTTTGGGTTCCGGTGTTTATCTCTCTCCGCCGGTAACCTTATACAAAAAAGAATTTAAGTCATCCGAAAAAAGGAGCATGTATGAAGATCGGTTCCAGATCAAACAAAAACTCACTAAGCGGGAACTGGAAATATTAAGACTGATCATACAGGCGAAAACAAACGATGAAATTGGAGACTTGCTGTTTATCAGTGATCAGACAGTAGGAGTCCACAAGAAAAATATAATGCGAAAATTAGGTATGAGAAGTACCATGACTTTGATAAAATATGCAATAGAAAATGAGTTGGTGTAAAATATATTAATACCGTTCCCCCGGTTTATTTTACCTGATCATATATACAACAAAAGCTGAGCATGCCTTAATAGGACTGAATGATTATTTAGTAATATTAAAATTATGTTGCAAACTAAAAACCGATTAAATCTCATGAAACTGGAGAATTTTACACATGACTACAAAACATTTCGCGGCCGACAGGTCCTGATGTGTTTTTTCTTTCTGATGCTCATGGCATTTGGAAGAAACGCAAATGCACAGTCTTGTCCATTAGCATGTAACAATTTGGTGCAAGTATCTCTTGACGATGATTGTAGAGTGGAGGTGACTCCAGACATGATGCTTGAAGGACAAGGGACTGACCCCGCCTGTACTTATCAGGTTGCTGTTTTGGGTGCCAATGGCCTTCCCATAGCAGGTTCACCATTTGTAACAGGAAGCCACATAGGACTTACGCTTACCGTGAAAGTTTCTCTGGGGTTAAACTCTTGCTGGGGAAACATCAAGGTGGAAGACAAACTTGCACCGGTGATCGACTGTCCGGAAGACCTTACCATCAGCTGTTATGACAACAGGACATTCCCGCTGCCCCCTGCTACAGATAATTGTGGCGGAGCTCCGGTTGTCAAGTTGATCTCTGACGTGCTTACGGATACAGGTTGCAACGACGATTGGTCTGCGATAAGGACCCTTACTTACCAGGCGACCGACAAAACCGGAAATAAATCCGCATATTGCGTTCGCAATATTTACTATTACAGGGTTGATTTCGAAGAATTGGAATTTCCGCTTAACCGGGATGATGTCGAAGCACCTGCACTGCAGTGCGATGACATTCCAGAGTGGGATACAAATAATAATGGATATCCGGATTATGATGAGACGGGAACACCTACCATCGATGGTTACAACATTTATCCAAACAAATCACTTTGTGAATTAAATGCAACATTTACAGATCAGAAGCTGATCATCTGCGAAAGCAGTTTCAAAGTACTCAGAAAGTGGACTGTACTCGATTGGTGTACAGGTGAATTGGCTGAAGATTTTCAGATCATCAAAGTGGTGGATAAGGAAGGTCCAATTGTCACATGCGCACCGGACCAGACTGGCGGATTTTCCGTGTTCTCTGATCCTTACGACTGTCAGGCAGATTGGCTTGTACCTGCACCCATAGTGATCTATGATTGTTCATCTACTACCTATACTGTAGATTATCTTTTGGCAGATGTCAATGGAAATCCACCAATAAACGGAGTGTATATCAACGACAATGTGGTGCTTTTAAATGGCAAGTATACCATTAGAGACTTACCTGTGGGAAGAACCTGGATCAGATACACCATTACAGATGCTTGTAACAATTCTACCTTCTGCTTTACTGAAGTTGACGTAGTAGATAATGTACCACCTGTAGCAGTTTGCGACGAATTTACAGTGGTAACCCTTACAACAGGCGGTGTGGCGCAGATCTTTGCAGAAACTTTCGACGACGGATCTCATGACAATTGTACCGATGTTTATTTCGATGCAAGAAGAATGACTCCGGGTTGTGGAGCAAGTACAGTAAACTATTCCAAAGCAGTTAATTTCTGTTGTGATGACGTAGGAAAGGACATCATGGTTCAAATGCGGGTCTTTGACGACGGAAACGGTACAGGTCTTTTCAACGATGAAGTAAACATTTACGAAGATACCAACAACAGCGGTATACTGGGTGACGTAGTACAGGGTATTGCGGATAAGATCGTAGGTAAACGTCTGGATAACTTTAATACTTGTATGGTGACCGTAAGGGTTCAGGATAAAATTGATCCAAAAATCACATGTCCTGCCAACATAACCATCAATTGTGATAAAGATTATAAAGACCTTAACATAACAGGCAGGGCAGTTGCCTCAGATAACTGTGGAACGCCTACCGTAACGTTTACCGACAGCGGTTTACCCAATCAGTGTGGCATTGGCTCCATTACGCGTACCTGGAGGGCTGCTGATGCAGGAGGAAGGTTTGCAACCTGTAATCAATTGATTACTGTTAAAAATGACAAGCCATTTACAGGAAATGACATAAACTGGACTCCTGTAAGCAATAAAACACTTAATGGTTGTATCGATATAGACACTGACCCATCAAAAACAGGAAGACCTACATGGACATCTGATGTATGTGACTTGATCGCATCTACATACAGCGACCAGGTATTCACCATCGTCGATAGCGCATGTTTCAAGATATTGAGAACGTGGACAGTCATTGATTGGTGTACATTTGACCAGAACAATCCATACTACGGTGGTATTTGGCAATATACACAGGTGATTAAGCTTAACAATACAGTTAAGCCGGTATTTGCGGCATGTGCTGATGTAACGGTATGTGCTTATGGCGAAAACTGTAATGGTTTTGTGGACCTTAAATCTACAGCCACAGACGATTGTACTCCTGAAGAAAAACTGGTTTGGAAATATGCGATAGATCTTAAGAATGACGGAACCATTAATGCCACAGGTACGACCAACAATGCCAGTGGAACTTACGAGGTGGGTAAACACAAAATTACCTGGACAGTAGAAGATAAGTGTGGAAACGTATCAACGTGTACCTACTTCTTCACCGTCAACGACTGTAAGAAACCGACACCATACTGCCTCAGTGAAATTACGACTGTAATAATGCCTTCTTCAGGAAGCATTGACATTTGGGCCACAGATTTTGACAAAGGAAGTTTTGACAACTGCCCTGGTCCGCTCAAAATTTCTTTCTCGGCAAGTGTGAACGACACCAAGAGGACATTTACCTGCAGTAATTTGGGTATCAACAACCTTCAGATGTGGGTTACAGATGCTTCCAACAACAAAGAGTTCTGTAGCGTAAAGATTAACATTCAGGCTAATCCGGGTGCTTGTGGTACTACCGCTGCATCTAATATCTCCGGAAGCATTGGAACAGAACAGAACCGAATGGTTAATAATGTAACTGTAGCATTGACTTCAACAGAAACCATGCTGGTGAAAACAGACAACGAAGGTAAGTTTTCCTTTCTCGGTATGGAAGCCGGTAACGAATATGATGTCACGGCAGACCACGCAGACAAGTACAGCAACGGTGTGTCCACTATGGACCTTGTGTTGATTCAAAGACACATCCTGGGATCACAGAAACTGAACACTCCATTCAAGATCATTGCAGCGGATGCAAATGCAGACAGCAAAGTTTCTGCTTCGGATCTCGTTGACCTCAGAAAGATCATCCTGGGTGTTAACGATAAACTGGAGAACAACAAGCCATGGAGATTCCTGGATGCAGGCCAGACATTTGCTGATCCTGCCAAGCCTTGGCCATTCACGGAAGTTGTCAAAGTTAATTACGAGGGAACAACTATAAGCAATGCCAACTTTAAGGGAGTGAAAATTGGTGATGTAAACGAAAGTGCAGCGGTAAATCTAACCGATGTAGTTGCAGAGCCAAGATCTAATAAGACACTGACACTGGAATTGGGACAACAGGTGTACGAGCAGGGTTCAAGAATCATTGTACCGGTATATGCAGGCAATACGATTGATGTGTCTGGTATGCAGTTTACCATGAACTATACGGAATCCAACTTAAAATTGATTGGTGTTGTACCGGGTGTAATTGATCTGGAAGACGGAAATGTACACGCAGCAAATGGTAAGATTGCCGCATCATGGGCAGGATCTCAAACGATAGATGTAAATAAAAATGACGAATTGTTTGCACTTGTATTCGAAGCTTCAGCTACGGGCACAATGAACCAAAGTTTGACGATTTCTTCTGATGTGGTAAAAAGTGAAGCATATGACGACAACCTCGATGTGATGAATGTTCAGCTTTCTTTCAGAAATGCTGATCAGGTTGCCGGAGTTACCCTTATGCAAAATGTACCAAACCCTTTTGAAACGACTACCACCATCCAGTTTGTACTACCTGAAGCTCAGAAAGCGACATTGAAGGTGTACGACATCACGGGTAAGACAGTTTATTCAAAATATGGTGAGTTTACCAAAGGAAACAACCAGGTCGTATTGACAAGCGATCAGTTGGGCGCTCCAGGTGTTCTATATTATCAACTGGAAACCAATGGTTTCACTTCTACCAAGAAGATGATTATGATGAATAAGTAACCATAGACAATCCTAAAAACACAAAGCAGCCTGGTTCCGATCAGGCTGCTTTTTTATTTCCTCCATTTAAGTTCCTGAGGTTTTCCGATTGCTAAAAAGCTAAATTAGTTTACAATTACGCTGATATAGCTTATCTTTGTCTCACCAATCAGGTAGTCCAGATTTATAACAGGACTTTAAAAGGGAATACCGGTGAAAATCCGGAGCTATCCCCGTAGCTGTAAGCCTATTTTGAAGGCATCGACTACATTTGGCCACTGCAGATTTATTTCTGTGGGAAGGCGTTCGGTGCAAGGCGAGCCAGAAGACCTGCCTTTTGGTAAGATTAACCAATAACTTTCGGGTGAAAAGTAGTGGTACAAACACAACTTCCTCTCAGGAGTTAGCTGCCTTTGTATTACTTCTTTAACCTCAATGGATGAATGAAGTATAATAGGAAAGCATCGGTGTTTATTTTTTTGTTGGCATTCAGCCACCAGATCCTGTCACAATCAGTGACCATTGATACCGTTTTTATTTCCGCTACTGCCTTAGAAAAACAAGTCCTCAATTTTGAAAAATTGGACTCACCCATGATGAATGCCATTGACCTGGCCGGTTTCAGATCGTTGTCAGTTCAATCCAATGGGCCTGCCGGTCTTACCACAATCTCTAACAGGGGGATGGCTTCCAGGCATACGGCTGTATTGTATGCGGGTTTGCCGGTGAACGGAGCAACTACGGGTGTTTATGACATAGGCCTGATTCCTTTTCAATACTTTAATGCATGTATGCTCTTTCAGGAAGGTCTCAATGGCCAGGCCGGCAACCATTCGCTTGGGGGCGGTCTGTTGCTTAAACCTTCCTTTGAGCATCAAAACAACGTCAGTGCCTCCATGCGTTACACATCGGCAAAAGACAAACAATTAAATCTCAGTTCTTCATGGTCGGGTCGCAATTGGTACCTGAATTCTGGATATGAGTGGATTCTCAAGTTAAACCAATTTCAATTTTTAAACAATGGAGTAAAAACTGTAACGGAATCTCCTCAGCTTGAGGGTTTCAACGCAAACCTGGATGGTCATTTTTTTCTTCCAAATTCCACCTCTCTTAAGGTGTCTTCCTGGTTGCAACACTTTGACCGTGATGTGGCGGCGCCGTATTACAGACTGAATGGTCAAAAACAAGAGGATTACAATCAGCGATATGTGATCGAGGCAAAGCATTTTTTTGCTCAGCAGGAAGCGGGCATCAAATTGGCTTTCTTCAATGAGCGTATATTGTTTACGGCACCTGGGATTAATTCCAGCGCCAACACCAAAGTAATTATTATTGAACCTACATTTGTCGTTGCACAGAGACTTTTCCTGAAATCAACTTTCAAATCTGAATTGGTAAATGCCAATTTTTTTCAGGGAAATAAAAATCGCGAAACCTTATCTTTTTCGGCACTCAGGTCATGGCACTTGTGGGGTGGAATCACCAACATACTGCTGGCTCAACAATGGACCGATGGTAAAATCATGCCGCTGGTTGCTGAAATCAGGGCCCAGATCCAGGGTTGGAAGATTTCTATGATACGCAATTACAATCTTCCTGGCTTTAATGACCTCTATTGGCCCAGTGGAGGAAATGAAAACCTCAGCATGGAAAAATCTCTGCAATTCAATGGAGGTTATACCTGGAATACTATTCCTCATCTCACCCTCGGTGGAGAAACTTATTCTTATGTGATTCATAACTTTATCCAGTGGACACCCGATGGAATTGGCCTATGGCGACCATCCAACACCAGAAAAGTTTGGTCCAGGGGGGTTGAATTTAAAGCAAATTTCCAAAAGCTTTGGCAAAAAATCAGGATCTCATTTGGCATGCAATACGCTTTTACAAAAGCCACAATTCTTGAAGATAAATACGCAGCATCAATTGGCAGACAAATGATTTATATACCTGAACACAAGGGCAGCTTTGAGGTAAATTTTTATGTGCTAAATCTTCATTTAGGGGCAACACTTCTGGGCATGGGGCGCAGATATGATTCGACAGACAATTTTACCAGTCTGGATCCTTATGTAACTGCCAATGGTATATTTGGATTTGAAAAAAAATTCAAATTCATTGATTTGTTTTGTCGCCTCGAGTATGTCAATTTTTTAGATACTGATTTTGCCTTTGTCCGTTCATTCCCGATGCCACTGCACCAACTCAATTATCAAATGACTTTAAAATACAAATTATGAAAAAATATTCACTCCTCTTTTTACTCTTGGCAATCGCTTTTTTTCAAGCATGTAATGACAACGAAGAAGATCCATCGGGGGGAACTTTTGACCAGGGTGTATTTATCGTAAACCAGGGTAAATTTCCGGACGGCAATAGCGCCGTTACCTTTCTTAAGGATGGCGTACTTAAAAATACCGATGCTTTTGCGGATCAAAACAATGGCATCAAACTGGGCAATACGGCGCAGTCAATGACCTGGCATGATGATAAATATTTTATATCTATAAATAACGGTTCGTCTGTTACAGTGCTGAAAAGCAGCGATTTCACCAGAGAACGGGAATTGTCCAACATCATCCTTCCCCGGTATTTTGCTTCATGGGGTGAAAAACTCATAGTTTCCAATTGGGGCTTAGGTGGGAATGATGGAGGTTTGGTCATTTACAATAAAGACCTAAGCATCCATTCCAACATTGCGCTTTCCGGTGCCGCTGATAAAATGTTGGTTCAGGGTTCAGAAATTTATGTTTGTCTTTCCAATGGCTTTTCTGTGGATTCACTGCTAAAGGTCATTGATCTCTCCACTGGAACCACCCTCTCAACCTATACCCTTTCTGCCGGACCAAATTCTGTGGTAAAGGATCAAAAAAATCAAATCTGGGTACTGTGTGAGGGACATTTTGACTGGCTTAACAATAAGACCATTCCCGGTGCCTTATATAAAATCAGTAATGGTCAGCAGACAAAAGTATGTGAAGTGCCTCAGGGGTCTGCAGATCTTCAGTTAAGTTTGACGGGAGATAAATTGTATTTTCATGATGGTTCATTCGTTTTTGAAATGAGAATTGATGCTTCACAGCCCCAAAAGCTGGCTGTTGAGCATGGCATACTTTATATTTATGGTATGGCGCTCGATCAGGTAAACAATAAACTTTATCTGAGTGATCCCAAGGATTTTGCCTCACAGGGAGAGGTGGTAGAAATAAATCTCAACAATTTGATTATCAAAAAGATATCTACGGCAGTAGCCCCTGGTCAGATTTTTATCAGACATTAATTCAGATAAGCCGGAATGTAGTATATTTGTCAATTAAACATTCGAAAATGCGAATAATTATCTGTCTGTTATGTATGATGCTCCCTTATATAAATAGGGCCCAGGATCAGCGTGAAAAAAATTCGAACCAGCAATATTATCTGCAGGAAGCCAGGTATAATATTTCTGCTGCCAGGCAATACGCGGATTCAATGGTCGTAATTACGCTACTGGACTCCATAGATTTGTACGTGCAAAAAGTCCTGGAGTTGGTTGAACGGCACCTGGCCAATCAAATGGAAGATGTACCTGAAACTACGGTGGATACAGCGGACTTTTACGCAGAAGGGTATGACCAACAGGTAGAAGTGATGGACGAGCCTGATGAAGCAGATGAATCAATAGAAGTCAACAATGATATCTTTAAGAAAATCAGTCCATTTCGCAAGATGAAAACAAAGTTTGTCATCGAGACGGGTATCAACAATTATTTCATGAACCTCACCAATACCTCTGTTCTGGAAGGAAAAGTAAGTCCAGGCACCTCTTGGTTTTGGAATTTTGGATTTCAGCGACAGATTCACCTGGGCAAAAAAGTAAAGATTGAAACGGGCATTAGCCTGCTTCGTAACCGTTTCCGATTTTCCAACGATGTACGCCTGGTAGCCGAAGGAAGTGGGGAAACGCCCGCCTTTACCAAGGTGAACAATGCATCAAATGATCCCAAACTCATTCTCTCTTATCTCACCCTTCCCCTTTCTTTTGAATTCAAAATCTCAAAGTCTTTGCATGTCAATGCCGGTGCCTATGCCGGCTACCTTGTGGGTTCCACGCAGAAAGTAGCAATCAAAGAAAATGAAGAAGAAATTTATCAGGTAAGAAGCGGAGCATATGCACTCAATAAGTGGATGTATGGCATTAGGGGGGGAGTTGGACTTGGCGGCCTTGATATTTTTGTGAATTATAATCTCACCAATCTTTTTGAAAATCGTAAATCTTTTGATTATTCGATTTATATGATTGGCACTTCCTGGAAAATTTAATCAACTCAATAAAACTAATACATAATGAATAAAATGTTCAATTCAAATACAGGCATGGCACTCTGGATTACTTCGTTTGCCATCATCAGCAGACTAATTCCGCATCCTTATAATTTTTCTCCTTTTGGGGCGATTGCACTATTTGGGGCTGCATTTTACGGTCACAAATGGATGGCAATAGCGCTTCCATGTCTTACAGCATGGATAAGTGGCGTAATACTAAATAACATTATTTATACCAATTTGTTTAAAGAGTTTACCTGGTTTGATCATAATATTTTCTGGCAAAGTTTAGCCTATATTGCCACCACCCTTATTGGTTTTATCCTGTTCAATTCAGGTACATCATGGACGAGAATCGTCGCAGGTGCATTGTCATCAAGCATCCTGTTTTTTGTACTTACCAATTTTGGTTATTGGTATTCAGGACTTTTTTACCCAATGACGTTTACCGGCCTAATTACGTGTTACCTAAGCGCTGTACCATTTGTTCAATCAACCTTACTGGGAGATTTGGTTTATTCCCTGGCCATGTTTGGTGCTTATGGCTATATCAGGAGTAGTATAATGGTTAAACAGACCGTTAAATAGTATAGTAACTTTTTGTTTTATCTCTAAATTAATAAATGTGAGACATATATTGGTTTTATCAGTGCTTTGTTGGTCTCTCGTTTCAACAGCGCAGAATTGCCTTAGCAACGGAGTGGTTTTTTCACTGCAGGAACAAGTTGATTCTTTTCCCATGAAATATCCCGGGTGTAGTGTTATACTGGGTGACGTTTTGATTACGGGCGATGACATTACCAGTCTGGATAGTCTGGAGTCTCTTGAATCAGTAGAAGGTAGTCTCACCATCTCCACTGGAAATCTTATTAACCTGGAGGGCTTAGGCAATCTGGTTGCCGTCTATGGTGATTTTATACTTGAAAAGAACAGGTCGCTTTCTGACCTTGCTGGACTGGCAAATCTGCTTATAGTCAATCAGACCTTTAGCATTGCAGAAAACCCAAAACTTACCACACTCGATGACCTTTTGTTTTTAAATTTTATTGGAAGAGACCTGCTGATCCAGGAAAATATTTCCCTGAAAAAATTGGGAGATTTTGGCAACCTTGAATTGCTGGATGGCAGCCTTGTGGTTTCTCAGAATGATTCTCTCGCTTTTTTGGGTGGATTTAATGCACTTAATCTCATCGGCAACAATTTAATTTTAACACAAAATAAATCTTTATCCTCTATTCAGGGCCTGGCAGCGCTGGACACTATTTTAGGCCAATTACAGGTGTCTGCAAATAACTTGCTGCTAAGCCTGAATGACTTATCTGGTCTTCACGAGGTTGAGGAAGGTGTTCTCATCAGCAACAATGCATCCCTTTTTTCACTCGACGGTCTTGACTCGATCCAAGTTATTGGAGGTTATCTGGATATTGGCAATAACGCACTGCTGTCTGATTTAAATGGCTTAAGAAAATTGCATACCATTGGAGGTTATCTCTCTATTTACAGCAATTCTTCTTTGGATTTTCTCGATGGATTTGATGCCCTTACCAGTGTTGGCGAAAGTCTGAACATCTTCTTTAACCCCAGCCTTCAGGATGTAGCCGGATTAATCAACCTGAGGTCAGTAAAAGGTAATATTTCAATTACAGGTAACAGCAATCTGCTCAGTTTGGTTGGTCTGGATAGCATCAATTTTTCTGAGATCACTGGCTTAGAGGTACTCTTTAACGAAAATCTTGAAGTATGCAACCTGGACAATGTGTGCCATTTTTTAGCAGAATGCAATTTTGCTACCATTCTTAGCAATAAAGGAAATTGTGAAACGCTTGGAGATGTACAGGCATCCTGTAATCTGCCCGTGACCAGTGCTTACCTCAACCTTAAAGGATGCGACAGCCTTCAGGTCAACAATATAACGTATTTTGAAAGTGGCTACTACGTGCAGAAGTTTCCTTCTCAGTTTCCCGGTGTATGCGACAGCACACTTTTATTGTCTGTTTCTATCTACCAGGGAGACTCTTCAAAACTTGAACTTATCGCATGTGACAGCCTGAATTTCCTTGGTTCTGTCATATATGATTCCGGGGAATATTTTTTTACTTTAACCAATACTTTCGGATGTGACAGTGTGGTCGTACTGTCTGCTGTTATTAATCACACGGTGCTTTCGAGTGACAGTATCGCCATTTGCGAGTCTTACAACTGGAATGGAACCATTCTTACCACATCGGGTATTTACCTGGATACCCTTACCTCGAGTAAGGGTTGTGACAGTATTGTGACTCTTAATCTTGTTATCCTGGATGGTGTCCATACCAACTCAACCCAATTCATGAAGGTTTGTGATTTTACACTCATCAATGGAGTAGTTTATGATACATCCGGCACATATGTACAATTATTTACCAGTGCTTCAGGTTGCGACAGTATACTTACCATTTACCTTACAGTATTGGAACCTACATTTGAGCAATTGGATGTTGAAATATGCGACAGTTATACTCTGAATGGAATCACTTACTTCGATTCCGGCATTTATACACAAGTACTTACTAATTCAGTTGGTTGTGACAGCATCATTACCCTGAATCTCACCATTAAAGAAGGATCCAGCTCTCTTTATGTCATTACAGATTCAGCGTGTGAACTCTATCTGTTCAACGGTGAATATTATTTGGAATCTGGTCAGTACATGGCTCACTTGCAAAACATGTACGGTTGCGACAGTACCGTAATACTCAACCTTACTATTTTTGAAAGTGACCGTGACACACTTGAGGTTACAACCTGTGAATCCTTCACCGTAAATAATACCACATATTTTACTTCTGGCAATTATACCCAGTATCTCTTGACGACTCATGGATGTGATTCAACCCTTACCATTTTGCTCACCATCAACCCGGGAAACAATTCTTCAGCAACGCTTGCAGAAAGCGCATGTGGTTCTTTTGAGCTCAATGGGCAGGTTTATACCGAAACTGGAGAATATTTCCAGGTCCTGGTAAATGCAGCCGGGTGTGACAGTTTAATCACCCTGGATCTTACCATTTATCCTACCTATGCGATTACCCTCGACAGTACGGTTTGTGACTCTCTCGTGCTCAATGGAGATAAATTTAATCAAAGTGGAAGTTACACCCAATTTCTTCAATCCTTCTATGGCTGTGACAGTACCATATTTTTAAATCTTACTGTACTAAAAAGCTCAAGTTCTGAAGTTAATGTGACGCTCTGTGAATCCTTTACCCTTAATGGTCAGGATTACACAGTTTCCGGAAACTATATTCAAACGCTCATTAATGAGGCAGGTTGCGACAGCATCCTTCACCTCAACCTTACCATCCTTAATGGTCAGAATACACTCAATATTTATGACGTAAGTGCCTGTGATTTTTATGTTTTTAATGGGCAGATTTACGGTGCGCCGGGTCGTTATACCAATAATTTTATTTCATCAACCGGTTGTGACAGCATCATTATATTTAACCTTACCATCCTGCACCCGACTTACGATTCGATTGATGTGACTGCCTGTGATGCCTTTGTCCTGAATGATTCAGTATATTTAAATACAGGCATTTATACGCAAACACTTGTCAATGCTGACGGCTGTGATAGTTTTCTTACGATTAACCTTCGCCTAAACAAGCGTTCTGAAACCAACCTGGAGGTGACAGCCTGTGATCAATATGTGTGGAATAATACGGTATTCAATGCAAGCGGGACATACACATTGATGTTGGAAAACACCGCCGGCTGCGACAGTCTCATAAACCTTGATTTAACCATTCAGCGTTTGGATGCCCAGGTCATCGTTGAAGATACGGTGCTTAAAGCCAGCCTGGCCGGAGGTATTTATCAGTGGATAAATTGTCAAACCGGCGAAGCCATAAATGGTGAGACCGGGCAGTTTTTTACGCCTGAGGAATTTGGAAGTTATGCCGTAATCATTTCAGATGTCATTTGTACGGATACTTCAGATTGTGTGGTCATTTCAAGTGTAAACAATGAATCACAAAATACTACATTCCGAATGAGCCCAAATCCGGCCAGTCATGAAGTCTGGATTGAATGGAATGGGGTAAGTGAAGAGATTGCGATTGAGGCCATCGATCCTGCGGGCAAAAGACATTTCCTGACAAAACGCAACGCTGAAAAACAAATGCGCATTGATGTAAGTCAGTTGATGCCGGGCAGTTACTTTTTGGAACTGAAAACCAAAGGATACAATAAAGTAGAAAAGTTGCTAATTGTCAGATAAAGTCCACTGTTTAAAGAGCAACAGTGCTTTTATTTTATTTTATTTGGGAGGGCAGAATAACCGGTAGTAACTTACAGAATATCCACCCCATATACCGAGCCCTCCCTCAATGTTGGTCTTGATCCTTGTATAACTGGAAAAGGGACCACCACTGTTTGCGGCAAAATCCCGGGTTCTCCAGAAGTCGAAGTGTGCTTTATCCATACACATCCACTTTACGGAAACACTGTCACCCCGGACAAACAGCCCAAAGTCATCTGCATCGTCAGCACCTCCTCCCCGGCGCTCTGCCTTGTTTAAAGGAAAATCAAATTGTTTACTTTCAAAAAAAGCATCGTCAATGGTGGATTGAAAAGGAGCTATGAAACGATCATCTTCATCGCCAGTGGTTAAATATCGGTAATAGTCCGGTCCAGTGGGGTCTTTAATTTTAAACCAAAGTGCGGCCAAAGTATCCGACGGTTCTCCGGGAGGTTCCTCAAATCTGGCATCAAACAAAGGTACATGTCTGGGGATGGTGGTTGAAGCGTTGAGCTTATATCCGGAAATATCTACGGTAAGGTCATATTTACCCCCTTCCTTTTTTTCAATCTGGTTAAGTACATCGACATAAAGGCAAATGTTGAGGGTAGTGCTGTCGGCTTCCAGACCCAATATTGCCAGCGCAGCAGCTCTGAGTTCCTCCGGCAATTGATTTAGGCATAACTGGGTTAGTTTTACTTCTTTTGTGCCGTCATAAACCGTAACATTTGCATCCTTCACAAAGAGATTAGCCAGTTGATCTGGGCCGATGGTCGTAATATAGGGCAGACTTTTGGTTAGCATGACATAGGTAGGCAAACTTCCTTCTCCATATTCTACATATCCTTCCACCACATATTGTTGATCTTCTTCAGTAGTAGGAGGCGTATAAGGTTCCTCACAGGAGGTGAACAGCATGGGAGCAGCAAACAGCAGGAATAATAATTTTTTCATGACGCTTAATTAGTTGAATTTAAAATTATACGTAATAGAAGGTATCAGCGGGAAGATGGTAATTTTTGTACCATCTATGGTCGTGGTACCCTTCTCAAAATTGGTGTTGATATCGTAGTTAATGAAAAATGGATTTTTCCGGTTGTAAGTATTATACAACGAGAAATTCCAGGAACCCTTCCATTTTTTCTTTGAGTCTGGTTTGGGGGTGTATGTAAGCGATATGTCCATGCGGTGGTAAGCGTCGAGCCTTTCGCTATTCCTCGGGCCATAAAACAAGTTGAGTTGTTGTTCAGTGAAGAAAAACCCATTGATGGGCGTAAACAGTTTTCCGGTACCATAAATAAAAATCGCACCCAGTTCCAGTTTTTTGGTCAGTTGATAGTTGACTACCACAGAAAGATCATGGGTACGGTCATATACCGCAGGATACCAACGGCCATTTTCTATCCGGTCAAAGGATCGTTCCGTTCTGGATAATGTGTAACCAATCCAACCGTTGAGCCTGCCTGTGGCTTTCTTTAAGAAAAATTCTGCCCCATAAGCCCGGCCTTTGCCAAATACAAAACCATCTTCCACTTCTTTGGAAATGTCATTTACATAGTCATCGGCATAGTCTATCTGGTTTTTAAGATCCCGGTAATAAATTTCTACCGATGTTTCGTATGCATCTTTGTCGAAATTTCTAAAATATCCAAGGGCATATTGAATGCCTCTTTGGGGTTTGACGACTTCTGTGCTGGGTACCCAGATATCTGTGGGCAGGGTACTGCTGGAATTGCTTACCAGGTGGAGAAATTGGTTGGTAAATGTGATGCCTCCTTTTACACTGGATGTGGATGATGTTTTCATCTTAAAACTCATTCTTGGTTCCAGTCCTGTGTAAGTGATTGCCGGTTCGAATTGGCCGTAATAGGTAGCATCTATTTTGGAGGTATAGGGGCCGAGTTGCGAGAAAATGGCATATCGCAAGCCGGCATTAATGGCCAAATCCTGGGTAATCTTGATGTCATCCATCACATAAAAAGCGTATTCATTTGCATATTTTGGTTTAAACCCGGTATTAAACTCCACATCGCCATTTGTAGCTGATGCGGTGTTGGGTGTCAGCGTATGGTAGGTATAGTTAAATCCATATTTTATGTTGTGGTGGGTACCGGCAAAATAATCGAAATCGAGTTTAAGGTTCCAATCCTTTACACCCGAGAAAAGTCTGAAGTTAAAATCAGCTTGTCCTCCATTGAATTCAAACTTATAGTCGTTGTACACGGCGGAAAGATTGAAAAAAAGTTTGTTTGAAAACAAGTGGTTCCACCGCAATGTTGCTGTGGAATTGCCATAAGGAAGGTCAAAATAGAAATCCCTTTTAGGCTGCCTGAATTTCAGCACATCTCTGCCAAAATAGGCACTGAAAAACAAGCGGTCTTTATCGTTGAATTTGTGATTGATCTTGGCATTGAGGTCATAAAAATAATAGTTTGTTCCCTCAAAACTGGAACCTTTAAGTGCCGTTTGCACCAGATCTCCAATATAGGTGCGTCTGCCGGATATAATGAATGAAGTTTTGTCTTTCACAATGGGCCCCTGGAGGGTAAGCCTGGAGGACACCAGTCCTATACCACCCTCTGCACTGTACTCCTTAAGGTTCCCTTCTTTCATTTGTATGTCAAGTACACTAGACAACCTGCTTCCGTAATTGGCTGGCATACCGCCTTTTATCAGGGTAGTGTTTTTTATGGCGTCGGCATTAAAAACAGAAAAGAAACCCAGCATGTGCCCCGAATTGTAAACTACCGCTTCATCCAACAAGACAAGGTTTTGGTCTGGTCCGCCGCCACGCACATAGAAGCCCGCGTTGCCTTCACCGGAGGACATTACCCCGGGCAGTAGTTGCAATGACTTCAGAATGTCCACTTCACCAAAAACAGCGGGTAGTTTTTTAATGTTCTCCACAGGCAGGCTTATGGTCCCCATTTGTGTGCCTTCTACATTTTTTTTTCGCTCCTCTTTTTGCGCCGACACTACTATTTCTTCGATCGTAATGCCCTCGGACATCTCTACATTGAAGCTGGTGTTTTTGTCAAACGTGATTTCAAAAAACTGCTCCTGATACCCCAGAAAACTAAATGCCATCTTATAAGTTCCTTTTGGAAGGGTTATCGAGTAAAAACCATAAGCATTGCTGCTGGTGCCATCTTGTGGGTTCCCGGTATTAAATATGTTGGCCCCTATGAGCGTTTCGCCGGTGCGTGCGTCTTTGACATATCCACTTAATGTAAACTGCTCTTGTGATTGCAGCACAAAACTTGAAAGGATGATCAGCGTGGTAAATAAATATTTCATATTTCAGATTTCAATTTTTGTATGGGCAAAAAATATAATAAAAAGAATATTGTTTTGATCTACACCCATTTTAATAAGTAATAACGAATATTTTAATAGATGGTTGCCTGTAATTCTATAATTAATTCTGTGTATGGACCAGTGGCACCTTAACATCGATTAACAGATAAAATCATAAGATGTGGGTGAAACCTTAATTTTTTAAGTTGATAAGGATGTATTTGTCTTTCAGAAGGGAACAGAATAAGCCATTATGCCTATTTTCGCGCCCTGATATGAACTATTTAATTTACACCTTTAGATTTTATAATTGGTTGTGCCTGCCTGGCACCTTAATGGTACTGGTTTTTTTTGCTTCCTGTAGGCCCGACAAGCCCTCTAGGTATATAAATAAGACCGACTTGGGCTTGGAATTGGATACGGCCGAACAGGTACTTTGCTCAGCTTTTATAGAATATCTAAACAAGGAGTGTGATGGTAAACAAGGTCCATCCATGTCAGTGGCTGTGGTCCATTTGAATAGAGAACTTTTCCAGTTCAACCGCGGCCAAAGAAGACAGGGACATAAAGATGGCCTGGTTGACGATCGCAGTATGTACCGCATTGGCAGCCTGTCAAAAGGGTTTTCCGGCATTCTCGCAGCCATGCTGGCTGAACGGGGTATGATTAGCCTGGACGATCCGGTCTCGAAGTATATACCCGAGTTTACGTTGAAACATTCTTCTCCCAATGACAGCATTCGGATTTGGCACATATTGAGCCACGCCACTGGACTTACGGAACACGCCTATACCAATTTGATCGAATTGGGTAAAGACAAAACCACTTTGATAAGAGCCTTGTCTTCGCTTGACGTAAGAGATTCTACCGGAAAGTCTTATGCCTATCAGAATGCCAGTTTTTCCCTGATTGAAGAAGTAATAGCATCGGTTACCAACATGTCTTTTGAAGAAGCCTTACAAACCTTATTGTTCAATTCACTGGGTATGCTGGAAACTACTGTAGGGCATCAGGCAATGATGGACAAGACAAATAAAGTTTGGCCAATTCGCAATTCCGGCAGAATGGTTTCTGCCAGTGAAATCGATGATGGATATTACAATACGCCTTCAGCCGGCGGCATAAATTCAAACCTGCATGACATGGTCATTTGGCTAAAGGCAATGCAAGGTTATTTTCCCGCACAAATCAATGACGAGGTACGCCACCTCGCTTTTACGCCTAAAATATCTACCCTAGGTGATGATAAGTATTACAATTTTTGGCCGGGTGTCACGGCCAGTTTTTATGGTTTGGGCTGGAGAATCCTGGAAATGAATGGCAGAATCATCATATTTCACGGAGGGCAGGTTAGTCAGTACCGGAGCGAAATTGCTTTTGACCCCCAGTCGGGATATGGCATAGTGGCTTTCTTCAATTCACCAAGTTATTTAGCCGGGAGGATTGTTCCTGATTTTTTCCAAATGGTGAATGACATATCACAATAGTTTTTGTACTTACGGTCTCAATGTAATATTTTGCAGTTTCGGGTATTAAATAACTGTATTTAAAGCGATAAGCTTAATTTTGATCCATGCGTTATTTTCTACTTCTTTTGGTCATTGAAATATTGCCTTCCTTTACAGGAGCACAAAGTGGTATATTGAAAACAACGAAAGGAAAACTTAATTTTGTGTCACAGGCGCCCCTTGAAACCATTAAAGCGGGTTCTGCTCATCTCATTGGTGCAATAAATATCACTACAGGAAATTATTCATTTAAGGTAGCCATGAAAAGTTTCGAAGGATTCAACAATCCCTTGCAGAAAGAACACTTTTATGAAAATTATATGGAAATTGATGAATTTCCTGACGCTGCTTTTGTAGGTAAAATCATTGAACCCATTGTTGAGGGAAAATTACAGAAAGTACGCGCCAAAGGAATGTTGAGTATTCATGGTAAAACAAATGAAGCAATTATTGAACTAGACTTAAGTTACGACGGAATTGAAATGATTTTTTCAGGAAAATTTGATGTCTTACTGGACGACTACGACATCCACGTGCCCAGGATAGTCAGTAAAAAAATTTCCACCATCATTAATGTAAGTGTCAGGGGAGTTTTACAACGTTAAAGATGAGGAAGTATTTTTCGCTTTGTTTTTGGTTTTTTGCCTTGACATTAGCCGGTCAGCAACTGATATATCGGGAAATTGAATTGTCTGAGGGATTAAGGATCAACCGAATGTCTCAGGATAGTTTTGGCTTCATTTGGATGGCAACAAATAAGGGAGTAGTGGTTTATGACGGTTATGATGATCAAATGGTACTCCGGCACACACCTCACGAAATCGACTTCATTTGCCACCACAAAGGCTTGATTTATGCAGGAAGTCATGGAGGTGATATTTTTATTTTGAACGCAGAAACACGCAAGGCGATTGATACTTTGCACTCTTTTACCCGGTTTCCGATTTCGGACATAGAATTTACTGCTTCGGATTCTGTCATTGTATCTTCTTACGGAGATGGCGTGTATATGTTGCTAGGTGATAAAGTCATATCCAAGCTCAGCGCTTTGTCTTCGGTTGATATTTACGATATGGTACTTAAGCAAAATGGCGAACTCTTTCTTGCTTCAGATAAGGGCATAGATATTTTTAAATCTTCATCGAAGGGTTTTGTAAAAAAAGGAATTGTAGAAAACCTTCCGGACTACATCATTGTAAAAATGTGTCTTAACCAGAATGATGACATAACGGCAGCTACCTACGATAAATCCGTTTTTAAAATTGAAGGTCCGGAAATGCGTATCCGGACTATATATCAGAACCCAAAGAATGAAAAGATTCATAACCTGGTACATCATAGGGAAAATTTATTCATTCATGCGGGAAATCGCATTTTAGATCATCATGACGGACAAAGCACAGTGCTAAATTTGTCAGAAAACCAGCAGAGAGCAACCTCCCTTTTTGTGGACAATGAAAATAATCTATGGCTGGCAACAGGCAAAAGCACGGTATTGAAGTCAAATCTATATTTTATGAATTTTCGCTTGAATTTGCGACACGAAGTTCAGGCCATACTATACCACAATCTGACTTTTTTTCTGGGTACTGAAAAAGGTATCTACAAGAATTCAGCCATTACAGCATCGGAAAGTGAAGCCATTTTGCCCGCGGAAAATATCACTGTATTGCGTCTAATCGGAAATTATATATGGATCGGTACCTTTTCTAATGGTTTATTTCTTTATGAACCAACTACCCGGAAAGTTATTAAAATTGGAAAGTTGCTGGGTCTTGATGACAATACCATTCTGGATATGGAAAAGGTGGCAAAGAATGTGGTGGAAATTTCAACATTGGCCGGTGTAAAAAGCATGGCCATTGATGCGCGGGGTCTTCCCACTCCTGGTAATAAATCAATAGACGATGTACTTACAGCTTATGTTTTTGATATTTATGTAGATAAACAAGGGAATAAATGGTATGGCAAAGATCGAAACGGCATTGGATTAATTTCCACGCAGGGCAAGTTTGAGATAAAGTCCATCCTCAATCAGGGTGATGGAAAAAAATACAAACTTGGGTCAGTTTATTCCATAGCGGAAGGCAATGACTCCAGCGTTTATTTTGCTTCGGTTGATTTAGGCATTGTAAGATACACTTCAGGAAAATGGTACATCGTTCCCAACACCTTTTCCATAAAAAATCATATATCGTCTCTTGTAAGGTTTGGAAACAATCAAATGCTGGTGATCAGGACATCCACCACCGATATAATCGACCTCGGCGATAATCACGTTTTACCTTTTGCCAACCAGGGATACAAAGACAACATAATTCCGTTTCTAAACAACTATACCCATGCAGGTAATGATATTTATTTTTGTGCGGGTGGTGATGTGGTTCGGTTTTCCCCGGCTCATGGTGTCTATAAAAAGCATCCTGTAACCCTTCTTGAAAAAATTGAGGTTAACCTTGAATCTGTTCCCAGGCATACCAGCGCATTTTCACAACAGCAAAATAACTTGCGCTTTACTTTTACGGCAGGTTGGATATCCAATCCGGTATCCATTCAATATGCGTATAAGTTGCATGGCTTTGATACCGAATGGAGGGTAACCCGCGACAGGGTGGTATCCTATCCACACCTCAGACCAGGGAATTATACCTTTGTGGTGAAAGCATCAGAAAATAATTATTTTTCGGACGAGCCAATAGCGAAATATACATTCAGGATACATAGGGCATTTTACACCACCTGGTGGTTTTTTAGCCTGTTGGCGCTGGTAACTGGGTTGTTGTTTTACTGGTTGCAGCAAAAGCAAAAGAACATGGCCTTGCTCAAGTCTGAACTTGCCAGAAAGATGGTGGAAACGGAACTCATTAATCTTAAAAGTCAGCTGGACCCGCATTTTTTATTTAACACGCTCAATACCCTGATTGGCTTGATTGAAGAAGACCCGCAAAGGGGTATTCGCTTTACAGAAAACCTCACCGATTTTTTTCGCAGTCTGTCACAGATGGGCAACAAAGAATTAGTTACACTCACCGAAGAACTCAGTCTCCTGACGTCTTATCGAAATATCCTTAAGGAGAGGTTTGGCCAAAACCTGGTGGTGTTTATCCATGAGGAAGTACATCAAAGGGCGGGTGACATCCTTATACCCCCTATGACGTTGCAAATGATCGTAGAAAATGCAGTAAAACACAATGAAGTGAGCCGGCAAAAACCTCTTCAGGTTGACATCGCTATAAAAGGGGAGTATCTTATTGTGAGCAATCAAAAAAATCTTAAAATTTCCAGAAAAATTTCACTTGGAATTGGAAATCACAACATCCTGGAGCGGTACCGGTTTCTTGGTCAAAAAATGCCCAGAATTGAAGAACATGACAATGTATATACTTTTTTATTACCCATAATTGCCAATGTAAAATGATAGATTATCTAATTGTCGAAGACGAAATGATTGCTTCCCAACGGCTGGTACGCATGTTGAAAGAGATTGATCCGCAAATGGAAAATGCAGGTATATTTGAATCCGTGGAAGAAGTGGCCAATTACCTTTTGACCCATGCCCATCCACAGATCATATTTATGGATATTCAGGTTGCCGATGGTAATAGTTTTGAACTGTTTAAAATTATGGACATACAAAGCAAGGTAATCTTTACCACCGCTTATTCAGAATTTGCGGTCAATGCTTTCAGACAAAACGCCATTGATTATTTGCTTAAACCGGTAAAAAAAGAAGAATTGATGGAAGCCATAGGCAGGATTAGTATGAAGAGTTCCGTGAAAAATTTGGAAATGGCACCAGGTATTACCGAAGTAAAGGGTCGGTTTTTAATTAAATTTGGAAATAAACTTACCGTGGTTAAAACCCAGGACATAGCTTATATATATTCAGAATATAAGATAGGTTACTTTGTGCAAAACAACGGACTAAAGGTCGCTTCCGATTATAAGTTACAGGACCTGGAGGCCATGCTTGATCCAAAACAATTTTTCAGGGTCAACAGACAGTTCATTGTCCAAATGGACACCATTCAGCAAATGAGTACTTACAGCAAAGCGCGCATAAATTTAAAGTTAAATCCGGAGTTTAAAGGCGACATCATTGTAAGTACAGAAAAAACTCCTGAGTTTAAGGAGTGGATACGAGGTAAAGGGTGATATCATTGGGTAGTATTCAGCATGGATTTGGATAACCAAGCCATCAAGGGGCTCCAATTGGTATTAAAGCACTGTTTTTTGTTACTTATGATGTGAAAATTGCTGGGGCAATACCCTTATTTTTAAGGCGGAGGAGCTGCCAAATGCCGTTTCAGGCACCATATTTTCCAATTCAGCATTACATGCACACCAATGAGCAGATAAGAGCCGTTATTTTGTGAATATTTGTAAAATGAAAGCAAGGCAAATTTTTTTTTTTAGCGGCAGTCTTAACAGGTTTCCTGTATATAGTTACAGGTCCGGCATGCACCCACGATCCTGGCATTGTCGTGGTGGATCCGCAAGATACCATGTCAAAGGATACCACATCCATAAATACCAATTCGGGTATCGACCTCACCGGTGTGCGGTGTAATTCCAACAAGGTTTATTTTGAAATGGATGTACTGCCCATCCTAAGGCAAAATTGCGCCATCAGCGGCTGCCACGGGGCAGGTACCTATGAAGAGGGCGTAAACATGGAAAATTACCAAAAGATAATTTCCACCGGCAAAGTCAAGGCAGGGAATCCCGGAGAAAGCGAATTATATGAAGTAATCACCACGAGCAAACAAAACGATGTCATGCCACCTCCGTCCATGGCCAAACTCACAACGGCTCAAATAGCTACGATTTCCAAATGGATCCAGCAGGGGGCTAAAAATGAGACGTGTAATCCAAATTATGGCTTACCCGCAGCTTGTTCCACCGAAGGGGTTACCTACAGCGGTGTGGTAAAGAAAATAATTGACAAACAGTGCATTGGCTGTCATAAAAGTACCAATATTTCTGGTGGAGTGAGGCTTGATAATTATGATTATCTTTTGGCTTCTGTAAACAAAGGTGATTTTCTGGCGTCTATTCAATGGGCACAGGGTTACGTGAAAATGCCTTACAATGGGTCTAAACTGGATACATGTTCAATAAACAAAATAAAAAAGTGGATAGATGAGGGTGCAAAGAACAATTAAATGGATGCTTTTTGTAACAGTGGCGATCACTTCATGTTATTATGACAACGAAGAGACCCTGTATCCTTCAGGTCAGTGTGTGGTGGAAAACATGAGTTATACCAATGACATATCCAGCATTATAAAAAACAACTGTCTTGTGTGCCACAATTCAGTTTCCTTAAAGGGAAACATCGATTTGGAAGGTTATGACAAGTTAAAAAAATATGTGGATAATGGGGGCTTGCTGGGCAGCATCAAACATCAGTCGGGGTATAGTCCTATGCCCCAAAATACTTCCAAACTTACAGATTGTCAAATAAGCAAAATTGAGCAGTGGATTACGCAGGGTGCGCTCAATAATTGAAATTTTCAAATTTTAGCATCATGAAAAAAATCATCTATATAGTCATTATCCTTGGTATCCTGGGCGCAGGATTTGGTTATTATCACTACAACAGACCCGTATCCAGTCTTTCTGGTTCCAGTGCCGACATAAGCCTTACCCCAAATGATCTGCTTACTGCTTTTGAATCCAATGAAACGGAGGCCAACGGCAAATACCTGGACAAAGTCATTCAGGTTTCCGGACAAGTTTCCAAGGTGGAAGTGAGCGCTGGTAAAACATCGGTGTACCTTAAAACGTCAAACGAAATGTCATCCGTCATTTGTGAAATGGAAGATGGCTTTGACCCTGCTATGGCATCCACAGGAACTAACATTACCATCAAGGGAAAATGCACAGGTTATCTCATGGATGTTGTCCTTGTTCAAGCCGTTGTCGTTAAATAGAAAATTAAAAATTACAAAAATAAATTCTGTTTCCATGAAAAAAGTAATCCTGGGCCTGGCCTTTGTCGCAAACATGTTGCCGGCCTTTAGTCAAAAATATTTTACCAAAGAAGGGACGGTTTCATTCCATTCCCATACCAATATGGAAAAGATCGAAGCGGTAAACAACAAAGCAACTTCTGTGGTTGATTTTGCAACCGGCGCGATGGAGTGGGGCGTACTGATAAAAGCGTTCCGTTTTGAAAAAGCCCTGATGCAGGAACATTTCAATGAAAACTATATGGAAAGCAGCAAATACCCGAAGGCCACCTTTAAAGGAAAGATTGAAAACATTACTGAAGTAAAAATTGACAAAGATGGAACGTATCCGGTTATGCTCAAAGGTAATCTGGATATCCACGGAGTTTCCAAGCCCGTCACGGCGAAAGGAACCATCATCGTCAAGGGCGGAAAAATTTCGGGGTCTTCCAAAATCAGGGTGCTGCTGGCCAATTACAAAATAGATATCCCTTCTTTGGTCAAGGATAATATTGCCAAAGAAGTTGACATTGAAATTACTGCTGATTATCTTGCGTTCAAATAGCGATCATGAAACACCAACTCCTCATTTTTTGTTTACTTTCCTTTTGGTCCACAGCAGCATTTTCGCAGGAAGAAGATCTGCTCTCTTTGCTTGGAGAAGAGGAGACCATTGATTACACCACTGCTGCCTTCAAGACCAACCGTGTGATCAATCTGCATTCCCTGGAGAATACCGCTGCCGGTGTGTTTGACTTTAAAATTTCTCACCGTTTTGGTTTCATCAATGGAGGCATCCAGGAGCTCTTTGGTCTTGATGCCAGCACCATACGGATCGGGGGCGATTACGGCATCTCCAACCGGCTCATGGTGGGCTTTGGCAGGAGTTCCTATGAAAAGACCTATGATGTTTTTGGAAAGTTTAAGTTTCTGCGTCAAAGCAGTGGGAAAAGAAATATGCCCTTTACCGCCGCGCTGTTTGCAAGCTCAGCCGTGAAGACCATACCTTTTGCCAATCCCGAAAGGGACAATTATTTCATCAATCGGCTGTACTATACTTTCCAACTCATCCTGGGCAGGAAATTTTCGGACGGCTTTTCGCTTCAGGTTTCACCTACTGTGGTTCACCGCAACCTGGTGGCTACCCTGGCAGAAAAGAATGATGTATATGCAGTTGCCGGTGCCGGAAGGATCAAATTATCCAAAAGGATGGCACTCAATTGTGAATACATCTACGTGCTGCCGGATCAGATTTCCCCAAATTATAAAAACTCCCTTTCTATTGGGTTTGACATTGAAACCGGAGGACACGTATTCCAATTGCATTTTACCAACTCCACTTCCATGATTGAAAAAGGATTTATCACAGAGACGGTGGGCAACTGGCTGGATGGGGACATACATTTTGGGTTCAATGTATCCAGGGTATTTACCTTCAAAACATTTGATCACGAATAGGTGAAGTAAAAACGTGTAGAAAAATTTTTATTTGATGAAATAGGTCCAGGGCAAGGGTGATGTCATGGGCTTATTTTTTTTTGGAAGATTTTGCCCTTGCATTAAACTCAATTGCAAGGTCAATCCAATATTCCAGATCTTTTTGTTTGCCCATGCCGGTATCGTCAACCAGGATATATCCTTTCATGGGTCTTTTGGTAAAATCCATCATCCGGCAGCCTGGCTTTTCAACCACCTCATCTTGTATTTCCGGGTCAATTCTGCACATGAGTTCGTCCTTCAGGATGCCCACGCACATTTTATCTTTGTACATAAAAACCAGACCTCCCATCATGCTTTTTTCTTCGATCGGATTGAGTTCAGCCAGGCAAGTCCTGACCCTTTCTGCCAATGATTCGTCATATGCCATGATGCAATTTAATACTTTTTAAATTACTGAATACCTTGCCAGCTAATTTTTCAACTTTCAGTATATTTTGAAAGTTGGGTGGTACTTGTATTCCAAATGGAATATTTTGCCATCTTTGTTGGGTAATCATTACAGATCGATGGCACGTTTACTTTTGTTGTATAATTCATATTCAGGAAAGGGCAAGGGCAAAAAACTTGCTTTTATGGCCAAGCGCAACTTTGAACAAAATGGCCACGACGTATTCGCCTTTGAAAACCAATGGCCGGCGGACCTCAGCGGCTTTGATGAAACCATTATCTGTGGCGGTGACGGCACCCTCAGTTATTTCATCAACAAGTACGGCATTCCAGGCAGCCCTGTTTCTATTTTGCCGGGTGGAACCGGTAACGACCTGCACTGGAAATTATATGGACCCATCCCCATCGAAAAACAACTCAGCAACTGGGCATTGTACCAGAACAGACGCATGGATGTTGGGGTCTGCAATGGCTATTTATTTCTCAATACCATTGGGCTTGGTTTCGATGGGGAAGTACTGAAAAGTATGCAGGCGGCACGATGGATTGGTGGTCATCTGGGCTATCTCGCCATTGTGGTAAGGCAGATATTTAAATACAAAGAAAAAAGACTGCTCTTGCGTTTTGGCAATGAATCCATTGAACAGGAGTGTATGCTTTGTCTGATTTCCAATTCCTCAAGGACCGGGGGTGGCTTTATGGTATCGCCACTGGCCAGCATTGATGATGGCCAACTAAACCTGGTTTATTGTGGCCGGCTGGGCATCTTGTCCAGATTGGGCTTGTTGATAAAAGTGGAAAAGGGTAATCACCTTGCTGACCCGAGGATAAGTCACCACTTTCTCAGGGAAATCAATATCCGGGCCGGTGAAGAAGTATTTTATCAGTTGGATGGAGAGTTAAAATCTGCCGCCAGTTTTGAGGTATCCTTACATCCGGAAAAACTCATTGTCAGGGCTGGATAGCGTGGGGGCTTACTTCCACGCCCATACGCTTCAAAAGAGCCAGGATGCCTTTATTTCCGGGTAAATGACCGGCACCTGCGGAAAAAAATCCGGGTTTTTCACCAAGGTTTTGAAAGATTCGTTCCGCCATGAGCACATTGCGGTCGTACAGCAATACTTTTCTGAACTCACCAAGGCCTTTTTTACTCAGGCGGTAAAGTTCATCCAACTTACCGGCGGCATATAAATCACAAAGTTTATTGGCCATTTTCCTATATTTTTCCGGTTTTTTGGCCACCTCCTTCAGCTGATATAATTGGGTTACGGGACTCAGTTTTTTCGCAATCTCATACTGTTCATCCGCAGATTCTAAACCCCACAACTCCATTTGCATTTCTGATGCCTTGCGGTACAGAAAATGATCCAGACTTTCTTTCCGGTCTTTGCCAATGCTGTTGGCCATCATAATGGACTGGATGTACATGGGAGACGTGTCCAGGTGATGAAAAAGGTCAATGTCAAAACATTTCAACAGGATTTTCCGGTACTTCATGAGCTTCTTGGGTGTCAGCATGGCATCCAGGTGTTTGTCCGGGTCCAGGGTAAAGGCCGCCTTGAGTTTGTGGACCTCAATTTTACCCAGGTCGGTTTCTCCGGCATAACTGTCGCACATTTCCATACATTTTACCGCATGGTCTGCAAAGGCAAAAGCTCTTTCATCCTGAACGTGCATGGTGCCCATGAGGAAGGAGTCATGGGTTGAACCGGGAAGATGTAGTTTGAAGATCATGGCTAATGGATTTGGGTAGATATATTTTGCAGGATTTTTGCAGACAAAAAAGGCTGACCCATTTGGATCAGCCCGTACAATTTTTTGAACGCAAAAGGATTATTCTTCTGCTTCCGGTTCGTTCTCATAATCAAAGGGAAGAACTTTTTCTTTCTTCACTTTGCTGAGTGTCATCAAGGTCTTTAATCGCTCGATTTCTTCAATCTGAGACAAGGTCTTGAACAACAACTTTTCGTAAGTAGGAATATCTTTACATACAATTTTCAAAAGGAAATCTGCATCGCCGGTAATGATATAACACTCTGTAATCTCGTCCACCTGTTTTACCTTCTTGATGAAGTTCTCAAGGGCATTGGGCTTTTGCCATGCCAGTGAAACCAGGACGTAAGTTTTGACATTCAACCCTATCGCGGTAGAGTCAACTTTGGCGTGGTAGCTCAGGATAATTCCTGCTTGCTCGAGCTTTTTTACCCGCTCGAGGGTTGGGGCGGGGGAAAGACCTATTTTACGGGATAAGTCCAGATTGGTAATCTTGCTATTTTCCTGCAATAATTTCAGAATTTTGAGGTCTATCTTGTCTAATTTGTAATCTGACATAGGATTATTAAAATTTTATTTTATAAATGTATTTTCTCAAAACGAATGCAAAGTAAAATATAATTTCAATAATTTCCAATTTTTAAAGAATTAATTTTTAGTTAAAACCGCAAATGTACTTTTATCAGACGATTAAGTCTGATTTTTCTACTTTTTTTGACGGAACATCCTGATAATGAACACAAAATTTAAATATGGCAAATTTTATTTGCTGATCTTCGTCATCGTTTTGACATATATTTATCATATATTTTCGATTTTTATGGTTTAATACACCAACAAATTTAAATTTGTCAAAATAAAAAAGACCCGGTCAAAAACCGGGCCTTCACTTAATAGAAACTCTCACTTTATCTTTTACCCTTGCGGATAGGCCATTATTTGATGGTCACTGGTAAGGTGTATAGTTCGAAAGGTTTTACTCCATCCACATTCAGTTTCTGGTAATTTAATACATTTTTAATCTTTTCATCAAGTGCCTTGTCGCTGGTGCTGCTTACGATCACTTCATTGTTGCTGTTGATCAAAAAGGTAACCAAAAAACTCTTGGTACCCACATTTTGCCAATCCGCCTTAAGGATGTGCTTGGCCACTTCATTTCTTACTTTCTCAGTAAGGTTTGGATCGATGTCTTTGGCCTGAGCCATGTAACCAGATACTGTAAATAGGGCAGCAATTAAAAACTTTGAAACTTTCATTGTTAATTATTTTTTTGTGAATCAATACCCTATAGACGCCGGCACCCATTCTCAGGTTGCACCGGCATAGACGAATGCATCATACTTCTCGACGAAAATTCAAAAACACCCCAAATTTAACACGGACTTAACATTACAGGATGCAACGGGTTGATGGATACTATATAGAAAAGTTCCAAAAACAAAACTTATTTAACTGTGAGTAAAGAATTTGAACCAAAATGCGCGTATTGCCCATAAATAAAGGACTTCGTTAAGAGTTGTAATGGTTAATGTGGCCTCTTATAAGGCATGTAATGGGTAATAGATTGGCTTTACTACCCAATAATTATCGCGTTAAAAATTTAAACTGCGATTGTAAAAGGGTAAGCGGGCAATTTGATATGCGTGATTATAATATTTGAGGATGTTAAAATTTAATGGCTCTTATGATTACCTCCGTTTGCTGATCTTTGCCTTTAGCTGCATCCTAGCGCTTTGCAAAGGAATCGTATGCCAAAAGCAATTTACCAATTACCCTGTGCTGGATGAGGAAAAACTCTTTTTTGTCGGTATAAACCATAAACCGGTTGTCCGGACCCACTTCCTTTGGACTGTATTTGTTTTGTTTAAATTCGATGTTGGCCAGCGAGTAAAGCGTGGCACTTCTTGTACTGCCATCCTTCCGGCTTACCCGTATCTCACAAAATACCGGTTGCCTGAGTATCATCTCTTTGTTGGGATTATTGGCATCATTGTATTCCGCTATGATGGTTTTGTATCCTTCCAGGTATGGCTCTATCAGTTTTTCATTCAGGCTGGGCAGCCGCGTTTGCGTATAGGGATTGAAAAAGTCCCAGCCAATCAATTTCTTTTTTAGCGTAAACGATGATGGCTTGTCAAAAGGGTATTTTATTTCAACCTCCTGGATGCCCGCCGGATCTTCCCGGAAAATATCTTTGGTCTCATATTCATTCATGTCAAAAACGAATCGCGTGCGGATGGAACTCTCAAAACCCCTGGTAAAGAGCACAAACGGTTGCTGAGCCCCTTCCATCAGGAAGGCCGTACCCGTGCCATCACCCAGATCAGGACCTATGTAAAAGGACTTCATCAGCTCATTGCTGCGGTCAAAGATCATGACTTTGATTCCTTCCTTGCGAATGGCTTCCCTTATCCGTTCACTGCCCAGCTGGTTGGGTATATATTTGATGGTAAGCTTTTTCATGGTATTTAAAATGTAACCGGTAGCTTCCGGTCTCGCCATCCTGCCATTGTTCATTTCCCATCCTTCTCCTTTTTTGGTGAAGATTACTTTTGGGTAATCCTTGCGCTCTATGCTGATCACACCTACCTCCTCTGTATTTTGAATGCTGAACTGGCGGTCAGAAATATCCATGCCCACTTCATCGGGATTCCCTTTCATAAAGTAAAAGACCCCACTGCCAATTGCCAGCAAGATCAGTATGGCCGGAAGTATCAAATTTTTTCTCATGATTTGTCAGTTAAAGTGCGGGTGTATTTTCTTTTTCTCCAGTAAGTGTAGGTAATTCCGGTCAGCAACACAAATACCAGGGGAAGTACAAGATTGATCAGCTGCCACTTTGTTTTTTCTTTTTTGGCCTTCACCTGATCCAGCAGGCGCAACTTGAGTTCCTTTGACCTGGCACTGAGCACCCCTGCATCATCCAGCATATATTCTATGGCATTCAGGATAAAATCTTTGTTGCCTTTGTAGTATTTAATTTCCCATTTGTTGAAGCCGATCTCTTCCGTCTCGTTGGTACGGGTATTGATGAGGTTTTGCATAAAGTCTACATCGCTTATCACCAGTTGTTTGGTCTCTTTGCTTTGTTCTACAAAAGTGGTTTTCAGTTGCCTCAGCGTTTCCAGGAAGGATTCGCTCACCCGGTTTTTAAAAAAAGATTCAAAACTCCCTTCCAGCAGCACGGCTACCGGCTGGTTGCCATCATTGAATTTGCTGGGATCGGGTTCTGTCTTGAGGATCTCAAAATTGAGCCTCACCGGATTGAACTGGGTTCTTGAATAGGGACTGCTGGCCAGTAAGACAGTCTTTTTTACCCTGCCTGCTGTCGCAACGGTGTCCACAGTGGAAGGAAAGAACAAATTGACCCTGTCAATATTTTTGTTGATTACGTGGTTATTAGGCGTTTGAACACTCAGGTGATAATACCATGGAAACATCATGGTCTGTGGTTTATCTCCTGCCATGCCCACGATTTGAGGAATGGCGGAACATTCCAGGTCGAGGATGAGGTTGGGCTGCACCCTGGCCCCGTATTTAAACAACTGGTCGTCGAGGTTGGTCACAATGTCTTTGGGAACATAAAATTGGTATTTGGCTATGCTGTCGAGGCTGGTGGCGAGTTTTTCAATGAGCCAGATCACCTTTCCACCGCGCATGATGTATTGGTCTATTTTAAACTGATTTTGCAGGCTAACCTGTTTGGTAGGTGCGGCGATGATGAGCAGATTTACAGAAGTATCAATCTGTACGACACTGTCCAGCACGATCCTGCCGGTGTCGTAAAAGCGTCGCAGTTCCCTTTCCAACCTATATGTAAACCGGGAATCAAGCTCTCCACTGCCTGCTGAAAATGCGACATTTTGTTTTTCCCGCATCCTCATTTTTTGGAAGGTATTGGCGAATTTGTATTCCAGCAGGGAAATAGAATTGTTGAGGATGACCTCTTCATCGCTGCCGGGCGTTTGCTCTTCCAATAGGTTTACCACAGCCCTCCTTGTACCAATGTTGACCAGGGCATAGGGGTAGATGGCTTTCTGTACCAATTGGGTCCCGTCATAGTATTTAAGCGAGGTAGGTACGACGCCATCCTTGGCCAGGGCATCCCTGGTCTTTACGATCTCATCGCTGGTACCTTGTACCGGATTTTCAAATTCAAACTGGATGCGCGGGTTTACCGATTTTAACTGGTTGAGCAATTCCCGCGTCGAAGACTGGAGGCGCTTGAAGCCGGCGGGAAATTCCCCGTCTAACAGTACCTTAATGTACACGATGTCATCGATCTCACCCACGCTGGTTTTTGTGGCTTCTGTCAGGGTAAATCGTTTGTCCTGGGTAAGGTCGATGTAGGTATTAACATAGTTGGATAAAAAGTTGGCCAGCAGGGCAATGCCGCATACCATTATAAAATTGAACCACGGTTTGCTAAGTTTCAGTTTCATGGCTTACTTTTTTCCGGTGATGGTGGCATGGCATGCCGTGATGAAGATGGCGATCAGACCCAGAAAGTAAACCAGGTCCCGCGTATCGATGGCGCCTTTGCTCATGGCGTCGTAATGAGACTGGATGCCCAGCCTGTCCACAAAGGCATCGATGTTGCCTATAAAAGCCGGCATGGAAGCCAGGTAATCAAAGGCCCAGTGTACGACGAAGCACAGGAAGGCCCCCAGGATGAAGGCTACGATCTGGTTATCGGTAAGTGCACTCGCAAACATGCCGATGGCCACAAAAGAAGCCGATAGAAAAAACAAGCCGATGTAAGAGCCGATGATGGCACCGGTGTCGAGGTTGCCCACTGGAGAGCCAAGCTGATATACCGAATAATAATAAACAACCGTGGGCAGAAGGGCAAAGACCACCAGGCAAAGGTTTGCCAGGTACTTACCCAGGATGATGGCATAATCAGACAAGGGCTTGGTGTATAAAAATTCGATGGTTCCGCGCTGTCGCTCCTCCGCAAAACTGCGCATGGTGATGGCAGGGATGAGGATGAGCAAGACAAAGGGTGCCAGCGAAAACAACGGATCCATGGACGCATAATTGTAATCGAGTATGCTGCTGTCTGTGAAGACCCACATAAAAAGTCCGTTAAGCACCAGGAAAACCACGATGACGAGGTAGGCGATGAGCGAACTGAAAAAGGCGTTGATCTCTTTCCAAAAAATACTAAGCATCGTGTGTATGTTTTGTAAGCTTTTGAAAAATATATTCTACCGAGAGTTTTTCCTGGTTCATTTCAAGGATGACCCAATGCTCCGCGGCACACAGCCGGAATACGTCGGGTCGTACATCATAAGCCGCATCACTGTAAATGTTGATGCTGATGCCTTTGGCTTCTACCTTGCGCACCCCTTTGATCTTTTCGATCCTTGCCGTGTCAAAGCCGGTTTCCAGAAAGTTCACTTTTACCAGATTTTCCCCTTTGATGCGGTTTTGCAATTCACCAATGGGATCATCGGCCACGAGTTTACCTTCGTTGATGATCACCACTCGGTCGCACAGTGCCTGCACTTCCTGCATGATGTGGGTCGAAAGGATGACCGTCTTGGTGCGTCCCAATTCCCGGATGAGCGACCGGATGTCGGCCAGTTGGTTCATATCCAGGCCAGAGGTAGGTTCATCCAGAATAAGCACTTCGGGGTCGTGCAGCATGGCCTGAGCAAGGCCTACCCGTTGGCGGTAACCTTTGGACAATGCATCGATCACCTTGTGTTGCTCTTTGCCGAGCCCCGTCATTTCAATGATGTCGTTGATGCGGCTGGTGGTCTTGGGCAAACGGTGAATGCCCGCAGCAAAGTGCAGAAATTCCCTTACGTACATGTCTTTATACAAGGGGTTGTGCTCGGGCAGGTAACCAATCCTGCTTTTTGTTTCATGGGCATAAAGTTGGGTATCGAAGCCCGAGACGGTGACCTTGCCTGCATCCTGGGGCAGATAAGCGGTTACCATCTTCATGGTGGTGGACTTGCCGGCACCGTTGGGACCGAGGAAGCCCAGGATCTCGCCAGGCCGGGCGGTAAAGCTGATGTGGTCAACCGCGCATTGGCTGCCGTACCATTTTGTAAGTCCTTCTACAGTTACCATTGATTAATTCTTTTGTTGCTTACGGGCGAAAGCCATTCTAAACGCCCGTGTCTCTTTTAATATAGGTCACCACTTCGTCCAGGGTAAGGGCATCTGCGAGCAGATAATCTCCGATGGAGGTGCGTGTAAGTCCGTAAAGGTAGGCCCCAACGCCCAGGGCAGCTCCCATGTCGTTGGCCAGGGACCGTATGTAGGTACCTTTACTCACTTCCACCTCAAACGAAACGAAGGGCAAAGATATGTCGGTATATTCAAATTTTTTGATTTCCACCTCCCGCGATTTGAGCTCAATGTCCTCACCGCGTCTTGCCAGCGTATAGGCACTTTGTCCCTTGACTTTGATGGCTGAAAAAATAGGAGGCACTTGTTGCATCACGCCTGTGAATTTATTTTTCAAATCCAGAATCTGTGCATCCATAAGACCATCGAGTTGTACAGCCGGTGTCTCTTCACTTTCCCGGTCGTAGCTGGCCGTGGTGGTGCCCAATTTGATCTGCGCTTTATAGGCTTTCCGGTCAGCACTCAGGCCTTCCAATAATTTGGTGTACCGGCCCGTACAAACAATGAGCAGACCATCGGCCATGGGATCGAGGGTGCCGGCGTGTCCCACCTTGATGCCGGGTAGTTTATGGTTGTATTTGATGGCGTATTTGATTCGGTTGACCACGTCAAATGAAGTCCATTCCAGGGGCTTATTCACGAGGATAAGACAACCGGCTGTAAAATCAGCTACCTCTGGCTGGTGATGGCGGGTTATGAATTGGGCTGGGTCTGGCGCAACTATTTTACTCAATGCGCGCGGCTTAAGCTTTCAGGAAATAAAAATACACCAAACCGAAACTGCCGATGATCAGACAGTAAATGGCAAAGAAACCCAGCTTGCTCTTCTTTACGAGTTCGATCATCACGGTGCAGGCAAAGATGCCCGTGATGAAAGAAGTGATGACGCCGGTAATGGCCACGGTTGGCGAGAGGGTAGTTTCTGTGAAAGCACCGTCGAGTACGTCCTTGCATACCTTGCCAAAAATAAGGGGCAGTACCATCAGAAACGAAAACTGGGCCGCTGTTTTTTTATCAATGCCCAGCAGCACCGAAGTGGCGATGGTGGATCCCGACCTGGAAATGCCCGGCAGGATGGCGACTGCCTGCGCGATGCCAATGATGAAGGCATTGGTGTAACTCAGCGGTTGGTTGCTGCGCGAAGCTTTACCCGCCAGGTAGAGCAGGGCGGCCGTGCAGATCAGGAAAAAACTCACCCATTGTATTTTGGATTCAAAAAAAACCTCCAGTTGTTTTTCAAAAAACAAACCCACAAAAGCTGCGGGCACCATGGAGAGGATGATCTTTAAAGCAAATGTTTTTTCTTCTTTGTTAGCGGGATGTACGATGCCGCGCAGGATCTCTAAAATTTCTTTGCGAAAGACCACCACGGTCGACATCATCGTACCCACATGCAGAATGACTGACAGCAACAAACTCTCTTCCCCCAGGCTCTTGTCGCCAAAGATGTATTTGGCCAGTTCCAGGTGGCCACTGCTGCTCACGGGTAAAAACTCCGCCAGCCCCTGCACAATGCCGAGGACCAGACCGTATAAAAAATCTGCCATTATTGTTTTTTGCTAAAGATGGCTACCACCTGCAGACCAAGACCCGCCAGAATGAAGATCGGGGCGATCAGGGTGCGGCGGGTAGAGTAGATGAGCGACTCATCCCAAACATCGGGAGAAGGCATATGACCGCCGGCCATCAAAAAAAGACCTATAATGATCAGTGCCAGTCCACCCAGGATGTAGTAGTAGTTTTTCTTTCCAAAGGTAAGGTCAACAGCCTGGCGGCTTACCGCGGGCTGATCCATGCGGGATCTCGTGGGTTCAGGTGTATTGCCTTCGGTATTCTTTTTTGGCTTACTCATGTGGTAAAATGAACTTTAAATGGTTGAAAAGGAAAGGCAAAGATATAAAATATTCGGGCAATTGGAATGAAAAAGTGAAGACGTGGTCTGCGCAAATCTGCTGCTCCGATTATATAAAAAATTATTATAAATCAATGTATTACATATGTTATATATTTACATGAGTTATAAGTTTATTCATTTCGTTTTTTGATTTAAAAAAGTTATAAGATTTTGAAAATTAATTAAAAACAGAAAATTAAAATTGAATTTGGCTTGTAAATTAAAATAAGGTACATTATATTTGTTTTGAAAAACTATTTCTAACCTCAAACACTATTGTTATGAAAACAACGATTTTCTGTCTTTCTCTATTTTTCTTTCTTTCCCTTTTGACCATTAATGCACAGACCAGAACGATTTCCGGGAAAGTAACACACTATTACACTAGCTCCGATTATATGGAAGGGGCTATTGTGGAACTTTGGGATTACATAGGCAGCGGTGGCACTTTGTTGCAAACAGCCACCACCGATATATATGGTGATTTTGAATTTAGCGTGGCGCCTACATCTTACTTGGAAATTAAAGTTCGGGATGGTGGTTCTATTACTGAAGCATATTGTGGACTTGACGAAGAAGACAATGATTTTTTACAATTATTTATACTTACAGACGGAGGTAATAACAATTCCTCAGATGGATACTGGAGAATATTATCGGGTGATGTCAACTTTTCTGGCCACCTTTCAGCAACGGATTTGGTGTACATCGAAAAGTGTTATGAAGAGCATGATTGCAGATTTCCGGCTTACCGGTTTTTACCTGTGACAGAATATGACAGGTTACAGGATTTATATACACAGGGAGGCGGTGGGAATTATTTATATTCCTATGACAATTTTTTAGTAATTCAGGAAGGTACTGGAGATGTAGTCAAGCAGGATTTTTATGGGATTAAACTTGGGGATCCTGAAGATCAAAATTGTACAGAAACACAGTACCGTATCGGCAATCAGGCTGTTATTTTTGAAAATTCTTTTATGTTAGAAGAAAGCCATAATATTAAACATCAGTTTCAAAATATTATGTCACAATTTCCTAAGATTGATTTAGGAAACAATGTTATAGAGAATTGGTTTACCCTTGATGGTAGGTTGTTGTTTAGCAATAAATATTCAGGTACTTCGCAAAATCCATATCCGTCGATTTTAGAAAACGGCATGTACATTCGGTCTATTGAATGTGAAGGAAAAGCCATTGCCAGAGAAAAGTTGATCATAATAAGATGATTTTTCTAAGCATTGGTAAAAAGGGATGTGCCTCAATGAGGCCCTTTTCATTTATTATTTGTGTGATGTTAAGTCTTACAGGATTAAACGCACAGAAAATTTATCATGGCCTTAATCATGTTTATGATATTGGCTCCTGTACCTATAACTTCGATACTTTGGTTTATGATAATTTTCAAAGATATACTTTGTCACAGAATGGATATATATATAATAATCATATGGAGAAATCCGCACTTGGAAGCAGTAAAGTGGAGCGACTGACCGATATTGATTCTTTGACCAACAACCTTGTTGTTTATTTTGATGGAGGACGTTTTTTATATCAGTTAAATTTTTTTAGCCGTAAAAAGATCAATTTTAAGTATGATATTTTTTCTAAAGAAATTACGCTTTTGTCCAATCCGGATTATTATGACAAATGGTTAAAACCAAAAGGGGGATATGCAATATCAGAAATCCAGACAACAGTAAAATTAGGTAATTACTTTTATACATGCGATCAAACATTGGATCGCATTGTTCGGTTTAAGGTAGATAACCTTGCCGACTATGAAATTATCAAAGAATTCGGTAAAAATTATCCAAAGTTAACCAGCCTTTACGGCACCATGCCGGTATCCTGCGACAGTCTTATGGTAATGGGTCGGTTCCTTACTGAACGGGATTCTTTACTCAGACCCATCTGGCAGGATGCCCTGATCGACCCAAATACGTTTGAATACCGATTTTTAGAATGTGATTTACTGACAATAAAGGGAATTTCTGAAGGTGCATGTAACTTTTCCGACGCCGTGTACCTCAAAGCCCCCATCTGTGAGTTGACCCTGGATGCCGATGCCGACGACAGCCGGTTCAAAGGGGACACTTTTTACCAGGTTCAGACCTGTGGCCTCAATTCACCAGTGAACCTGGTCGATGAAGATGTGGAGATCCGCAGCAACGGCGGCCGCATCGCGTGGTGCAGGATCAAGTTGTCGGGGGTCATGGAACCGGATAAAGAAATCCTGGTATTTAATACCCTGCAAGGTTACAACCTCACCCATCCTTCACCCTCCGAATGGCTGCTTTCACCGGCAGATAAGTTTGACCTGCACGCCCTGGAAAAAGTATTGAGTGGTTTACAATACAAACACACCGGTTCATTGGCCACGGAAGGTAAGCGAGAGGTAAGCATCGAAGTGAAACTCACCAGCGGTCAGTCGACCTCTATCGATATGGAGATCCTGGTAAACACAAAACCCACATGGGAAGGAGCCGATGTGGAGCACCATGTGTGCCTGGATGGCACGTTTCTTAGTACGGATTGTGACCTCGCCCCAAGGGCAGTGTCCGGTGGGGAGTAGGCGGTAGATGGCATTTCCCTGCCCAATGGAGGCTTTGAAGTGAGCGATACGGGCATGCTTATGCTCCAATACGTAGCGGGCCCTGCTTTGTGCCGGGATACCGCCTCCCTGATGCTGGACATCCATTTCAATCCGGAAGTAAAGCCGGTAGCTATAAAAAATGTGGACCATAAGCCGGGCATCGTCCTGGATCCGGGCATCACTACGGTGTACCAATCCATACATTGGAAACCGCGGTATAACCTGAGTTGTGATCGATGTGAACACCCGGAACTACTCAGACCCATCAACCAGGAATACACGGTAACGGTGGTTACCGGCGATGGCTGTTTTTCCACTGCCCCCTCGAGGTACAATTCAACGACTACTACCTGTCCGAAATCTTGCTTAGCAAAGGCCGGCTGGAAGAATACGTACTTTACCTTGCCGGCGGCCGGATTGTAACTTACGAGTTAGATGTTTATGATAGGCTGGGTAGATTGGTATGGCGCACAGACAAATCCTTCACCGGCGACCCATCCCAGGGATGGTCATGCCGGAATGCCGCCCCGGGCATATACTTTTTCCGGCTTCAAATCGATGACGAAGCCGGGGGTCTGGTGAAGACGGGGAAGTTGATGGTTTTATAGATGGCAGATTTAGTTGTGCGGCCAAATTGTTTGGTGATTCTAAAAGTGGTAGGACGACCGGTAAATTTGAGTTTTAATCAATGTTGAAAGGTGTGCGCACATTCAGGTATGATTTTTCATCCAAATTATTGAACGGAATTCAGTGTTGTTCAGATTTATATTTTATAAATAAAAAAATTACAAAACAATACTACAGTTTTCTTATCCGGTCAGACACCTGTCAGACACTTGTCAGACAACGATCAGACACATGTCAGACCCCGATACTGAAAATTTAACCAATTATCAGGCTGCTACATTCCTAATTGCTTCACTGTCAACACTTCCTTTCTTTTTCCACCCTCCTTTCTCCACTTTTAGCTCCCATCCTTTCATGGCTAACAGTCACTAAATCACAAAATGACAAATAAATCGTCATAATTTTATTCTTTTATGACAAATAATTGGTCAAAATGATTAATTTTGGCTTGTGAGAATTTCGAAACTCCTGCCACCAGGTAACCCAATTCCCACTCCCAATTCCCATTCCCAATTCCTAACTCCTAAATCCTAATTCCTAATTTATTTGTCTTGTCACACATATTACTCCCTCCGCTACGGTGTGCTCTCCCCCGAAGAGCTCGTCACCCTCGCCGTCGCTGCCGGTGTGTCCACCCTCGTGCTTACCGACATCAATAACACCTCCTGCGCTTTTCAGTTTGTCACGGCGTGCCGCAAGCAGGGACTCAAACCCATCCTCGGCATCGAATTCCGCAATGAACAGGAATTTCTCTTCACCGGCATCGCCCGCAACGACGAAGGCTGGCGCGAACTCTGTGCCCTGCTCACCGAATCTTCCCTCGCAGGCGAAGCCCTTCCCAAAGAAGCACCCGCCCTGTCCAATTGTTTTGTCGTTTACCGCAAGCTGCCCAAGGCCATCCACACGCTGCGCGACAACGAATACATCGGCGTAAGGCCCGAAGAGGTCAACCAGCTCTTCTCGTCCTACCTCAAGGAATACCTCCACAAGCTCGTCGTCTTTGCCCCGGTCACCTTCGACGGCGACGATGGTTACAAGGTGCACAAACTGCTCCGCTGCATCGACCTCAACATCGTCATCAGCCGGCTCAAGGCCGACGATTGCGCACGCCAGGGAGAATATTTCCGCAAGCCGGGAGAGATCAATCAGCTCTACGAGCGTTACCCCGTCATCCTGCAGAATACCCAGCGACTGCTTTCCTCCTGCCATACCGCCATGGAAAGCAGCATCCAGCACAACCGCCTCACCTTCACCGGCGATGCCAAAGATGACATGAAGCTGCTTACCAAACTCGCCATCTCCGGCTGCGAACGCCGCTTCGGACTCAACCACAAAAAGGCCACCGAACGCACAAACAAAGAACTCCGGGTCATCGAAAAGATGGGCTTCTGCGCCTACTTCCTCATCACCTGGGACATCATCCGCTACGCATCTTCCGCGGGCTACCACCACGTGGGGCGGGGCAGCGGGGCCAACTCCATCGTGGCCTACAACCTCAGCATCACCGACGTCGATCCCCTCGAACTCGACCTTTATTTCGAGCGCTTCATCAACCCGTATCGCAGTTCGCCGCCGGACTTCGACATCGACTTTTCCTGGGACGAACGCGACGACGTCACCGACTACATCTTTAAACGCTACGGCAAGGAACATACCGCCTTACTGGCCACCTACAATACCTTTAAGGGCAAATCCATCATCCGCGAACTGGGCAAGGTCCTCGGCCTGCCCAAGGCCGACATCGATGCCATCGTCGATGAACCCCTGGCCACCGAAAAACACCACCCCTACGCCAAACACATTTTTAAGTACGGCAAGATGATCGAGTCTTTTCCCAACTACCTGTCCATCCACGCCGGGGGCATCCTCATCTCCGAGCGGCCGCTCAATTACCATACTGCCCTTCAGCTCATGCCCAAGGGCTTTCCCATCGTACACTTCGACATGTACGGCGCCGAAGACCTGGGCTACCACAAGTACGACGTACTCAGCCAGCGCGGACTCGGCCACATCAAGGACGCGGTCGAACTCGTAAAGATCAACCAGGGCAGGGCCATCGACATCCACAATGTAGCAGAGATCGAGGAAGACCCAAAGGTGAAAGCCCAGCTGCGCTCGGGTCACTGCATCGGCTGCTTCTACATCGAGTCTCCCGCCATGCGCGGCCTGCTCACCAAGCTGCACTGCGACAACTACGTCCACCTCGTGGCCGCCAGTTCCATCATCCGCCCCGGTGTGGCCAAGTCGGGCATGATGCGCGAATACATCCAGCGTTTCCACAAACCGGGCAGCTTCACTTACCTGCACCCCGTCTTTGAAGAACACCTCGGCGAAACCTTCGGCGTCATGGTCTACCAGGAAGACGTCATGAAGATCGTCCATCACTTCGCCGGCCTCGACATGGACGAGTCAGACATCCTCAGGCGCATCATGACGGGCAAGAAAAAAAACTCGGATACCTTCCGCCAGCTGCAGGAAAAATTTTTCAGAAATTGTAAAGAACGGGGCTACCCCGATGAATTGTCTATGGAAGTATGGCGGCAGGTGGAGAGCTTCAGTGGCTACTCCTTCTGCAAAGCCCACTCCGCGAGTTTCGCCGTCGAGTCGTTTCAGAGTCTCTACCTCAAAACCTACTATCCCCTCGAGTTCATGACCGCCGTCGTCAACAATTTCGGCGGCTTTTACAACGCCGAGGTCTACCTCCACGAAGCCCGCATGTGCGGTGCCAGTATCCACGCACCCTGTGTCAACCACAGCCTCTACCTCACCCACATTTACGGCAAGGACATTTACGTAGGTTTCATCCACATCGCCCAGCTCGAACAAAAGATGGCCTGGCGCATCGTCGAGGAACGCACCAAAAGGGGCGACTACCGCAGCCTCAAAGACTTCGTCAACCGCGTCGATGCCACCCGCGAGCAACTCGAGATCCTCATCCGCATCGGCGCCTTCCGCTTCACCGGCATGAACAAGTACGAACTCATGTGGGAAAAAAATGCCGTCTTCAGTCCCGCCATCAAACAGGTGCAGTACAGCGCCCTCTTCGATGTGGAAACCGAAGACTACCAGCTGCCCCCCATGACCGAAGGAAAATACGAACAAGCCTTCGACGAATTCGAACTGCTCGGCTTCCCCCTCTGCTCGCCCTTCGACCTGCTCGATGCAGCCGTAAAACCCGACATCCTGGCCAAAGACATGAAAGCCCACATGGGTAAGATCGTCAACATGGTCGGCTACTACGTCACCCGCAAGGACGTCACCACCAGCACCCGCAAACTCATGAACTTCGGCACCTGGCTCGACCAGGAAGGCCATTTTTTCGACAGCACCCACTTCCCGCCCGCCCTGGCCCGGTATCCCTTCAAAGGCCGCGGCCTCTACCGCATCAAAGGCAAGATCGTCGATGACTTTGATTTCCCCAGCATGGAGGTCATAGAGATGGAGAAACTGCCGTTTGTGAAGGATGGAAGATATTGACCGGGTATCCGCGTGACGGATTTACTTATTTACAGATTAACTCAATTATTGTAACTCCAACCCTTCGCATCCCACACTGCACTCTCCGCAAACACATGATACGAAAAAAAAGTGATGTATTGTTGAGGATTTATTATTTTTGTAGTATGAGAATCAATAAATTGCGACTTAAAAATTTCAGATTGTTTAAAGATCTGGAAGTTGATTTTGGTAATTCAAATATTACAGCAACCATAGGTATCAATGGTGCAGGGAAAACCAGTATTCTGGATGCCATATCCAAAGCGCTCAGCAGCATTATGTCTCATGAAAATTTGCAAACAAGTGGACAGGATTATCTAAGCAATTCAGATATATTAAAGGGAGAGACAAGCACCAGTATAGAAGCTTCGTTTTCACTTGATAGAGAAACAATCAACGTTATTTGCAATTGGAGCATTGCTGGTAAGGGAAAAAATGCCGTTGACAATACAGGAGAGGCTATAAAAAGCCACCTGCCATTGATGGTTTATTATAGAGTGAACAGGACTAGTTCGATTCCCGCTTTTACCAAGAGTAAGATTAGCGATAGTGTCAGCGCTATGTACAGCAGTGCACTGCAAGCAAATGTTTCAGCTTTTTCAAAATTTGAAGGGTGGTTCATCAACGAACTAAACTTGGAAAACGAATACAAGGTTAGTAATGCTGATCATCTCTATGAACTTGCTTCCTTGCGCAATGTTCGAAATGCATTTAAAAATTTTCTTTCCATAGTAGGAGAAAATAGCATAACAGATATCCGTATTGACAGAGATTCAAAGTCGACGGATTTTAATATTGACAACGAGCCCTATGCTGTGGTTATCAAAAATGGGGATCGGCTGCAGTTTAACCAACTGTCATCTGGTGAGCGGATGGTCATGTATTTAGTCAGTGATATTGCCCGAAGACTTACATTTTCCAGGCAAAATGTTAAAAATACGATCAATGGATCAGGTATTGTTTTGATAGATGAACTTGATCTCCATTTACATCCGGCGTGGCAAAAGACCATTGTGAAAGCATTAAAAAATACTTTTCCAAATGTTCAGTTTATTGTAACTACACACGCGCCATTGATATTGTCTACTTTGAAACCCGAAAATATAGTTGCACTGTCCGATGGTAAAATCATATCAAAAGAAAATTTGCCAAAGGTATTTAGTGGTACAGCTGACGAAGTCCTGGAAGAGTTGATGAATGTAAAGCCGTACATGATGGATTTTGATACGGAGAAACAAGAATTGGATATTTTGTACAATAATTTTAAGTTTGATGAAGCTGAAAAAAAGCTAAAGCAACTAAAACAAAGAATTGACTCGAATGCAGAATGGATTGTTAACTATGAAAAGAGAATTGCTTTTGCTAAAACATGAAATTGATAAGAATCCCGAATGAAAGAGAGCCTGTTTGTTTGATAGAGTTGCGCAAAGTAACCAACGACTATAGTCATTTGCAAGGTGATTGCATGCTGGAGACTAAAAGTACACTAAGCACGCTGCAAATGGATAGCTGTGCTTATTGTGAAAGAAAGTTGAATTCCGTTTTTATAGAACATTACATACCACGATCAGCTGGCACAGGACTTGAGTTTGACAATCTTTTAGCTGTTTGTTCTGGTAATTACTACATTGATAAACTGAAAGGAGATAAAATAGATCATTGTGATACAAAAAAAGGAAATACACGATTATCTTTAGATCCTCGCAATCAATGTCATATAGATACATTGACCTATACTGAAGATGCGACATTGATTTCTACTCATTTACAATTTCAGCATGATATTGATGTTAATTTAAACCTTAATTTTTACGAATTAAAAAGAGAAAGACAAGATGCATTTAATGAAGTAGACTTGGAATACATAGTTGGTGAGGCTTATCGAAATTTCCCCCTGAAAGAAAGGTTGCAAAGATTGATCATAATGGCCGAAAGAGGTGAGTTTGAATTCTCAGCCTATATAAAGTTTAGGGTAGTAGCAAGGTTAAGTTATATTATAGACAGCGAAAAACAATGAAAAATCAGGTAAGGTTCTCTTACTTGGGTAAATCAAAGAAATACCTGATATGAATTTGAGTAAAATATTATTGATTTGTAAATTATTGATCACCATCAATTGTATTTTATTTGGTCAGGATTTTAACAAGGTCTATGACCATGATTTTTCTGAAACCTCGGGCACTGCCATTGTTGAAACCGATAGTTGTTATGTGGGTTTCAGTCTTGGTGGCTTCAATTTTTTTGGGAATCTCAGTGTAGTGGTAGCTGAGTATGATAAAAATGATGGTCATGTCATCTGTCAAAGTGTACTTTCGGATAGTACCATGAGTTTCTCTTTTAAATCCCATAATGAAGTGATTGATGAAGATGGTTTTTTAACCTATATTTTATTTGCTGGTAATCCAGAGTCTCTTGTATTCATTCGGTATAATAAGGTGTCTAAAGTGATAACTCAGGATAAAGTTTCTCTGGAAGGAGTTTTAGGATGGGTGAATTATTTAGATGATGTTAAAAAGATAGGTGAAAAATACTATATATTTATCACTTCTCGCTTTGATAATCCTGACAATAATAATTTATTACCGGGTGTTGTAATAATGAATAAGGATTTTACTTTTAAATACCAATTTTATGGCGATTTTGGTTCCAATGAATATGTGTTGGGTTCAAAAGCAACTGTTATTGAAGACAGCTTATTGATTTTAGGTTTGGCAGAATATGACTTGAGGCGGAAGTTTGACCTCCCTTCTTCCGTTTTTTTTGTAAAAATCAATCAGAAAGGGGATATCATATGGAAAGGAAAAAATCTGTTTCCATCTGAAAAGATACTTCTTGACGGAGGAAATATATGTGCTTATAACGACAGTACTTTATTTATATCAGCATTAAAGTACAATATCATGACAGGTGAAATTCCTGACATTTTCTACACTAAAATTATGTTGATGTATGATATTAAAAATGATAAAATTATTAATAGAATTATTTTTCCTAAATTTTCTTGGTTTGAATCTCCTCTTCCTCATTCCATAGTCAGAAAGACAAAGGATAACAATATTGTTTTCGGTGGTGGATTTTCATGGGTTAAGGGCATCAATGGTGGCGAAGATCAGTTATTGGGAACACTGGGAAAAATGGATAAATATGGTAATATTTTATTTTATAAGTCCTATAGCCATTTCAATGCTGACAGCTTAGACGATCATACTACTAGTAGGATTAGTGATATAGAGGAAAGCCCTGATGGAGATTTAATTTGTATTGGAGGTACGCAGTATCATCGGAGCTATACCTGGCTGCTAAAAACAGATAGAGATGGAAATATTAAAGAATCTGTGGTAAACAATGCAATTGATCATCCGCGGACATTCAAGAATTCTTTATTAGTTTTCCCAATCCGGTTTGTGATTTTTTAACCATTCAATATTCTGGTTCTGATAAAATTAAAACGATACATATCCGTGATGTTTCCGGTAAAATCTGCGAATCGATCTCTTTGTCCATTTCTCAAACCACCATTAAAGTCGATGTTTCAGCTTACCCTGTCGGTATTTACTTCATTGAACTTTTTGACCTAAACGCCAATCTTTTAGCTACCGGAAAGTTTTTGAAGCAGATGTAAATACTATTAATTTTTCCTTGAGTTGACCCGCTTTAAAGGACGAACCGCATACATTTTGTGCAATCACAAACTCGGACTCAAAAATCTATATTCCTAATTTAAATGCGGCTTCGCCTTAGATCAATGCGCTGCGCTTTGACCAATACGGCTTCGCCTTAGTTCAATACGCCTGCGACTTAGGGCAATTTAATGTACAGAAAAATTTCAGACATAAGGAGACAATTAGGATCGATCAATTCCTAAATCCTAAATCCTAATTCCTAATTGAATTCATTGTTTATCTTTGTAAACCAGCACCACACCCATGAAAAAGTTATTCTGTTTGTTCACCTTCTTCATACCCTTTCTGGCTACTCCTGTCACCGCCCAATACCTGCCCTTTGTTGACGAAAATAAATTTTGGATTTATAACCATTACAACGATGCCGACATTCCGGCAGTAACTTCCGGCTTTCTCGTCAGGTTTGAGGGAGATACCCTCATGTCCGGTTTTACCTACAAAAAAGTACTGCAACAGCAACTGAGCGGCAGCCACCCTTGTCCGCCGGCGCAGCAGCCCTGTTTTGTTATTGAGCTGCCTTACAAAACACTCGACAAAAAAGTCATTGGCTACATCAGAGAGGAGGAACCGGTAAAACAGGTTTTTTACCTCCCTGTAGAAAATTCGTTTTGCGGTCAGGAAGAATTTCTGCTGTTCGATTTTTCATTGGTGACAGGAGCCACACTCACCGCCTGCCAAAAACAAGCCATCGGAAACCAGGCCAATTTCGGCATCGTCGACAGTGTGGGCATCGTTACATCGTATGGCAAAGAAAGAAATACCTTGTTTACGACGGGTTTTGTAACCTATCTGGGTCTGCCATTCATCGGAGTGATCGAACTTTCTGAAGGCCTGGGCTTTAACCGGTACGGATTTTTTTATGAGGCAAATAGCCGCAACGAACTGGCAGATTTTTGTGAAGGCAACATCACTGTCAGCTGCAGTGTACTTTCCGAGATTACCGAAGCGCAACGAAGCAAACAGGATTGGTTGAATCTATCCGGTATCATCCGGGATAAATTGGTCATCCGCACCGAGGAACGAGTAACTTCGCTCCAATTGTTTGACTTAAGCGGACAAAGACTGTCAGTGGATACAGGTACCGAAACACTGGATATGTCCGGTCTTTCCGCGGGTCTATATTTCATTAAAATACAATGGGCCGACGGCCAGATGTCGGTACAAAAAATAATCAAATTGTAGACGTAGCATCGGTCTAAACTGGCGTCAGCCAGGTAGATTTACACGATTTCCGCGACCTGTCAATCTGGCGTTAGCCAGGTAGATTTTCACATTAAAATATGACCTACCAGCAAGGGACTCCAAGTTCCCATCTAAAATAGTATTTGAATATGCCGGGCGATGAGCGCCCGGTTCTGTATGAGATAGCAAATCTGTGATTTGTGTAATCGAATTATCCCTGCGATTTCGCAGGGAACTTACTAAAATGAGCTGCCGCTCATTTTTTTCTCCGAAGGAGAAAACGTTAGCTCATCCAAGGTTTCCGCACTTTACCATGCTATGCGCAGAGGCGCATAGTTCGTGCCTAAATTAAGCCACCGGCTTAATTTTTTACGGAACTCATCCCGATTCCCCGATTCCCCGATTCCCCGATTTCCACGATTTTCACGATTTCCCAATAACCTCGATTTTCTTCCAATAATGCTTCAATCCCACCACAGCAGCGACCAGAAATGGTGCCGCCGACAGGGCAATCTTAAAGTTTAGCCCCATAAGTCCAATGATAAAAAATAGCACCAATAAGATGCTCAGACAGCTTAGGCCAAGGAGGCTCAACTTTTTACCCGGTACTTTTTGAAAGAGGGAAACAATCAGCAAAATCTGGCCGATCATAGGCAGGACGATAAAAGGATGCATCACCGATAAGGGGTCCATAAACATTTTCGATAGGACTTCCCCTTCCAGTTGAAATAAGAATTTAACGTTGTCAGGAGGCCATTCCAGGTACCCCAGGAAAGAAGTAAGGATCAGCGCAAGGTTGATGAGTTTTGCTTTCATTGATTACCAATTGAATTGATCTGAATGCGAAAATAATGGTAAGCTGACCCTTATGGTAAGATTCTTAGACCAGTTATCGAAATTATCAGACATAGTTTACCTGCAAGGATCAGGAACGGGTTTTAAAAAACAAAATTAATATTCACAATAGTCCATTTTGCAATTAATTCATTCGGATTATGGGACTAATATTTTTGTCATGTAAAATTTTCTTTGGAAAAGAAGCGATTAAAACCTCTTTTCCGGATTTGAATGAATTGATTTTTGGTATCAGTTCCCAGTTCTTTTATCCACAAAAGCCTGTATATTTGGGAAAAATCCCCCGGATCTGGTTCGGGTGTTCAAATCGTTGTGTGATGTCAAAAAATTTAAGTCACTTATCTGGCCGTAAAGGGTTGGAAGATAATTTGTTTGAGGCCTACGCCAAGGCTGCTGAAGCCGATGGTACGCCCGGCCAGGCGGAGATGGAAGCCCTTCACCGCGAGTTTCTCGTGGGTAAGTCTTCTGTTTTTGGTGCGGTGAGTTTTTATGATTTCCTCAGCCCGGAAAACAGGGGCAAAAAAGTGTACCTGTGCAATGGGTCCGCCTGCCTCACCGCAGGAACCCAGGAAGGACTTCGCGAAAAACTAAATATGGCCTTTAGCCCGGATGAAATGGGTGAGATGTGTTGCCTGGGGCGCTGCCACGAAAATGGTGCCTTCCACCTCAACCAAACCAACTACTCCGGGACAGATATCGATGCCATAGACGAAATAAAAAATAATAAAAAAGCCAGTGTCGAAACCTACCACGTAGGTTCTTTCGGTCAACCTGTATTGACAGCCCCAACAGGAGATGTGGCAACCTATTACAAGACATTCGCAGGGCTACTGGAAGGAAAGGATGGACTTGACCAGATAAAAAAATCAGGCCTCAGGGGCAGGGGAGGGGCAGGTTTTCCCATTGCCATCAAACTGGAGGCCTGCGCTTCCATGAAGGCAGAACCCCGTTACCTGGTCTGCAATGCGGATGAAGGTGATCCTGGAGCCTATTCAGACAGATACATTATGGAACAGCGCCCACACGCGCTTTTATTGGGCATGTTGATTGCGGCCTATGTAGCCAAAGCGTCTTACGGGGTGATCTACATCCGCGCGGAGTACCCTGAATCCATCACCGCTATTGAAGCGGCCATTGCGGAAGTCTCGGCACTGGGATGGACAGGATCAAACATCATGGGTTCGGACTTTTCTTTCGACTTTAAAGTGATAAAAGCACAGGGAGCCTACATTTGTGGCGAAGAAACGGCTTTGCTTTCCTCCATAGAAGGCCAGCGTCCCGAGGTAAGGGTAAGACCTCCCTATCCGGTACAACAGGGGCTATTCAATCAGCCCACCGTGGTCAACAACGTGGAAACCCTGGCATGTCTGCCGTTTATCCTGAACCAGGGCGGCGAATCTTTTGCGGCATTAGGAACCCCAAAATCAAAGGGAACCAAGTTGGTGTCGCTTGACGGTCACTTCAACCGGCCGGGCATTTACGAAGTGGAAATGGGTACCCCTTTGCGCCTTGTTGTAGATGAGCTCGGCCAGGGTTTCAGGCATGCGATAAAGGCCATGCACATAGGGGGACCGCTGGGTGGCCTGGTGCCGGTACATAAAATCGACGACCTTAACGTTGACTTTGAATCCTTTGCGACCAATGGCTTCTTGCTGGGTCACGCTTCTGTGGTGTGCATTCCGGAAGATTTCCCGATGATTGCTTACATCGAACATTTGTTTCGTTTTACGGCCCACGAAAGTTGCGGAAAGTGTTTCCCTTGTCGCTTAGGTTCTACACGGGGTTACGAGATGATCGATAAATCCAGAAATGAAGACCTCAAAATGGACCGCACCCTCTTCAACGACTTATTGGAAACGCTCGAGGTGGGCTCACTTTGTGCGCTGGGTGGCGGACTGCCCCTGCCTGTGAAAAATTCCCTGACCTATTTTAATGACGAATTGTCGCCTTATTTCAAAGCTTAATAAGATGGAAAAAACTGCCTTTATCAACGATGTAGCTTACACCATCCAGGACGGTGAATCTATCCTTTCTTTTGTACGCAGACACCTGGGCCAGGACTACGTGCCTACCTTGTGTGATGCCCCCAACCTTGATCCTTATGGAGCATGCCGGGTTTGTAGTGTGGATGTCGCCCTTGCGGCTGGTGGTCCACGTAAGGTCCAGGCATCTTGTCATACGCCTGTGATTGCGGAATCTTACATCTATACCGACAGCCAAAGGGTAACCCGACTGCGCAAAAACATCATCGAACTCGTACTTACCGACCATCCGCTGGACTGTCTCACCTGTGAGGTGAATAATAATTGTGAGTTGCAAACCGTGGCAGCAAGGGTGGGCATTAGAAAGGTGCGCTATCCCGAAGGCAAAAATCACCTCGACCGCAAGAAAGACCTAAGTCATGCCTACATGACTTCAGACCTCTCCAAGTGTATCAATTGCGGGCGATGTGTGCGCGCTTGTGATGAAGTGCAGGGCCAGCTTGTACTCAATATGGCCGGCAGGGGATTTGATGCCCATATCGTCAAAGATTTCGACAATGTGTTCGCAGCTTCCGATTGCGTCAGCTGTGGCGCCTGTGCCCAGGCTTGTCCTACTTCTGCCATTTCCGACATCTTTGAATCGAAGTCGGTGGTGGTCGATAAAAAGGTCCGCACCGTTTGTACCTATTGCGGTGTGGGCTGCAACCTTGAGGTAGCCGTTGTGAACAATGAAATCAAATCAATCCAGGCTCCTTACGATGCTGCAGTAAACCAGGGCCATACCTGCCTGAAAGGTCGTTATGCGTTTTCATTTTACAATCATCAGGACAGGCTGCGTACACCGCTCATCCGGAAGAATGGCGAACTCGTGCCGGCTTCCTGGGATGAGGCTTACGACTATATCGCGGAAAAACTTACCTCGATAAAAAACCAATATGGACCGGACTCCATCGGAGGCATTTCTTCGGCGAGGTGCACCAATGAGGAGAACTACCTCATGCAGAAATTTATCCGGGCGGTCATTGGCACCAACAACATTGACTCCTGTGCCAGGGTGTGTCATTCCCCTACTGCCTTAGGTATGCAAAGGGCATTTGGCACCGGCGCCGCCACAAATTCGGTGGTGGATCTGAAATATACAGACTGTATCATGGTCATTGGGGCCAATCCTACAGACGCCCATCCCGTGACGGGCGCCAAACTTAAGCAGTTTGCCATGAAAGGCAAGACGACCATCGTCATCGATCCGCGCAGGACCGAGATGGCGAGGTATGCCACCTACCACCTGCAATTGAAGCCAGGCACCAATGTGGCTTTGCTCAATATGTTGCTTTATTATATCGCAGCCGAAGGCCTGGAGGATGAAAACTTCATCCAAAACAGGACGGAAGGATACAGCGATTTCAAAAAGCAAATCCTGGGCTTGAGCATGGATGAAATGGAAGAAATAACCGGTGTGGACAGGGAACTGGTGCGCAAGGCAGCCAGGGCTTATGCCATGGCGCCAAATGCTATGTCGTTTCACGGTCTGGGAGTCACAGAACACAGTCAGGGCACTTATACCGTCATGCTCATTTCCGACCTCGCCATGATCACAGGCAACATAGGCCGAAGGGGTGTGGGCGTGAATCCACTGCGGGGACAAAACAATGTGCAGGGCGCAGCCGACATGGGTTGCCAGCCGCACCAGGGTGCAGGGTATATGGATGCCTATGACCCGGAAATAAATAAAAAATATGCCTCCTTCTACCAGACAGATATTCCCATCCGCAAAGGACTCAAGATACCTGAGATGTATGACGCTTCGATCGATGGCAAATTTAAGGCCCTTTGGCTGATGGGGGAAGATGTGGTGCAGACGGATCCCAATACCCACCACGTCATCAATGCCCTGAGCAAACTCGAACTGGTAGTTGTCCAGGAGATCTTTTTTTCGGAGACCTGCAAACATGCCCACGTGGTATTGCCGGCGGCTTCCTTCCTGGAGAAAAGCGGTACGTTTACCAATGGCGAACGCAGAATCCAGAAAGTTCAAAAAGTAGTGGAACCGCTCCCCGGCACCAAAGCCGATGGCCAGATCATTGTTGACATCATGAACCGCATGGGTTTTGCCCAACCGGATTATGACCCGGGCACGGTTTTACAGGAAGTATCGTCCATCGTACCTTTTTTTGCCGGAGTAAAATGGGATGAACTGGGTAAAAACGGCAAACAATGGCCGGTAGGCGCAGACGGAAAAGATACCGAGATATTGCACATCGAGACCTTTAAACGCGGCTTGGGTAAATTTCATTTCGCACCGTATAAAGAGAGCAATGAGGTCACCACCCACCAAAAGGAATACCCATACATCATCACGACCAACCGGGAACTGGAGCATTATAACTCCGGCACCATGACCAGGAGGACCAACAACGCCATGATCCTCACCGAGGATGTACTGCTCATCCACCCCGATGATGCCGCCAAACATCTGATTGCAGATGGCGACATGGTATGTGTGGAGTCACCCAGAGGCAAGGTGGACATCAAAGCCAGACTTACCGATGAAATTAAGCCCGGCATCCTCAGCACCACATTCCACTTTCCCGACCTTCAGCTCAATACCATCACGAGCAGTGAACACGACAGCGAAGCATTGTGTCCGGAGTATAAAGTAGTATCGGTTAGTATACGAAAAAGTCGGGGTAAAAAATTGTCTAATGGTCTTTTCTAATATGGATTAATTAATCTTTTTTTTGAAATATAATAATTCCATACTGATAAAGGTATGTTTATCAGAGCATAAATCAATGTAATTTTCAATTTACTGCCTAATGGCCAATCAGCATTGAATGGCTGCCACTGCTGCTTTTGCCGCATCCAGAGAAGCTTGCCAATTGGTCCTGGACTGTCCTGTTAAGGTCGCACAATTACCATATGGCTCCAATGCATTAACATATGATTGCGCCGCAGATTTATATGCATTGCAGTTAGCAGTTGTGGGATTGGTAGAATAAGCCTGAGCAGCAGCATTTAATGCGTTAACCTCATCTTGTAATTCAGTTGCATATGCTGTTGAACATGGAGTTATACCGCCATCATCACCTCCACATGAGCTTGAAACAAGGATGAATGACATTGCGAGTAAGAAAAGAAGTATTTTGTATTTCATAATTTATAATATTTAAAACTAAGATAAGGTATTTATTTAAATAACCAAATTATTTTATGATGATTTTATACCTCATATTTAACGAGGTCTTTCATGGCTTCCAAATATACTTCATTTAAAGGCCCTCTGAAGTACTTATGAAATTTGAAATTACTTCAATCTTTCTCCTGCTTATAGCACAGCAAATGGACACTAAAACATCTAACAGCAAAATAGAAGCAGATTGGACAATATAAATGTTAATCCACTGGACCCGATTTATACCTATTTTTTGCTACTTTAGTGGTAAATTCATCCCTTAATACTTATGCAAAAACCTTCCACACCAATCACTCAGATTCAGGGACTCGTCAACCAATTCCGGTATTACAAATCACTGGGCGACAATACTTTAGGAAGGCTCACCGACACTCAACTGGTTTGGCAGTACAATACAGAAAGCAACAGCATAGCTATCATCGTAAATCATTTGTGGGGCAACATGTTGTCCCGATGGACGGATTTTCTCAATACCGACGGCGAAAAACTCTGGCGCGACCGCGACACTGAATTTGAAGTTGCGGAAATGTCAAAAGTACAAATCCTTGAAAAATGGGAGGCAGGCTGTAAAGTGGTCTATGACACACTTTCTTCCCTTACCGAAGTTGACCTTGAAAAGACCATCTACATCCGTAACGAAGCCCACTCGGTGCATGAAGCCATTTACCGCCAACTCGCCCACTATGCTTACCATGTCGGACAAATGGTTTTTCTCGGAAAAATGTTGCTGAATGAACAGTGGACCAGCCTTTCAATTCCACGCAATGGCTCGCAACAATTTAATAGGGTAAAAATTAAAAAATGGTGAATCAGGTAGCAGACAAGTAAGATGGAACTTTCTTTTTTCTACTGGCCTATAACCATGTAAAATAAAATAACCAGTTACAGTATAAAGGCCACGATCTTTGGCTTCCATACAATAGAATTAAAATTCGGGTGTAAATGAAATCAACTGTTACCTTAACAACCATTTTCAACTGCTCATTGGAACGGGCTTTTAAAACACCCATGTTGTGTAATGTGTCCAAAGTACATACCGGATATGGCATCATGCCCAAAGTAACGCATTGTACCGAAGATGAAAATTGGGGAAGACCAGGATATGGCAAAAAAGTATTTGTGGCAAAATCGCCTACCTTTGGTGGAGGAGAGGCCTCAACAGACAAAGTACTTGAAAGAATGGAAAATCAGTATTGGAAGATCGAGGTGAGTGATTTTAAATCGTGGATGTTGGGCTTACAAAATTTGTGGGCGAATGGACAACGACTGAACTTGCTCCGGATAAAATATGGGTTACTTATACCTATGCGTTGTACTCAAACATGGCACTTCTTTATCCATTAAACTGGCTTTTTGCCAGAACTTTTTGGAAGATGTATATGAAAAGGGTCATTGAAAACGTGCGAAATCTCGCGTACGAAGGTGAACCATACAAATACCGATAGCTTGTTACATACCTTGATGTGCCCTTTTGATTGGAATACTCAAAGGTATAAGGTTTTATTCTCCCCTAAATTTTTTATCTCCAGTAAAGTTGCCTGAGTTTTACACCCTTTAATCATAGATGAAGGTCAATGAATGCAATAATTTCAAGTCAGGAATTTGTACTTCGTTTATTTTTTTTGAAGTAAATAAAAGAATATACTGCGGGTATTAAAGTAATAACCATGATGGTAATGAGAAAGAAGGGTACCAGCATTTGCAGCGGTATCAGAATGGAAATCATAGCGAGTGCAAGTCCACCCATCACCCATATTTTGGAGGCCAGCTGGTGTGTATGCCGCCAGTTGTCTTCATCCTCCAGTGTCCAGGGCAATCGGAATCCTACAAAATAATTTGGTTTCACACTGTGAAAAAGATTGCCGAGTACCGCAAAGAGTCCGCCGAGCAAGACAAATATGAGCCTTCCTTCAGTTGGATTAAAAGAAGAATAAAGGATGTAAATATTGAGAATGGAAAAAAATACCACCAGGCTAATGCCCAACTTGGTGAGCAATGCACCGGACTGTTTCAGTTGTTGTTTGGGATCAATGGAGGGCAGCCACTGTAAAATTAAATAGGTTATCAGGGATACAGAGCCCAGGATACAAAGGGGTACCAGAAGCTCTTTTTTATGGCCAAATCTGTCCGGCTGCATGTCGCTGCCGAAATGTAAGGCTACCTGGTCTGGTATGGAAGTCCAGATGAGGGCAAGGTATAAAAACGGAATGAGGGTGATGGCAAATGCCAGAAGGAAATTTAAGTTTAAGATGGATTTCATTTTTTAGTGGTTTTGATGTGTAAGCCTTTTGGACGAATGTATTTATGATCTTTTTCCTCTCCCAGTGTATATATCCATTTTAGCACTTCATCCAGGACAGAGGTATTGATGCTATAGTATATGTATTGGCCTTTTTTTTCGCTGGTGACCAGCTCAGCCTGTCGAAGCAGATCCAGGTGATGGGAAATAGTGGGCCTTCCAATGGCGAAATGGTCTGCTATTTCTCCTGCACTGAGGTCACTCGATTTCAGCAGGGTGAGGATGTCGCGGCGCACCTCATCGTTTAAAGCTTTAAAAAGGGCATTCAATGGCTTTGTTTCTATATTTCGACAAATATCGAAATAAATTGATTATATTTTATATCGCCATTAGTAAATTTTTTATTCTTTTTTCAAACCTTGTGCATGACTTATTCGTCTTACACCACAAAATATTTATTTTTCAAAATCTTATTTGGCGAATTTAAATTTTAACTTTTATGAGTAAAATATTATTTTGGGATGGGGACAAAAATGACCATTCTTAAATCTTTAATAGCCTGTGTAACTCAATGACTTTATCCGCAATTTTGAAGATTGATTTTGTACTTTTGCCCATTGAAAATAAACATATGAAAAACAAAACAACCTCCTTACTTTTTGCCATCCTCCCATTTTTTTTAATGTCTCAGAATATCCAGATCAATAGAATCAACATTGATCCGGGCGCGAACACATACCGTTTAGATGATCTCAATGCTGATGGACTTCCCGACATCATAGCAACGGGTATGTATTGGGATGTGGAAATATTTCTCAACAAGGGAAATTTCAAATTTCAATACATAGATGTTGATGGCGACCCGGGCAGGTCGGAGACCTTTTCCAATCAGGCTGGTTTTGTTGATTTCGATAAGGATGGCGATAAAGACCTGGTACATGTCAATTGTCCCGCATGTGGAGACAATGGGGTGAATCTGTATATGAATGATGATTTTAAATCGTTTACTAAAAAACTAACCATTGCGCCAAACCCTGGTTCAGATGTCATTTATGATGCTTTCGACATCAACAAGGATGGTTATGAAGACCTCATTGTAAGTGGGACAAAAACCACCTATTATATCAATGACGCTGGCAAAGGATTTAAAGCGGGTGTAATTTTGACTCCGAATGCTGTGTTTGATTATCTGCATCATCAGGATCTAAATGGTGACGGATTTGTGGATTTGGTAGCCAGATCATCCAAAGACGTTTACACCTTTATAAACAATGCAGGCACTTTTGGTACAGGCAATAAGTTGACCAATTACGATCTTTCGGGTTATGTGAGTGCAAAGGACCTCAATGGCGACGGCATCCTTGATTATTATACCTCCTTTAATTATTGTTTAAAAGCAATGTTGAGCAATAAGTCAAAGTCCGAACTATTTGACCCACTTACGACCATACTTTGTGCCAACAACAGCGAAACGAAACACGACCTGGTAGACGTCGATGGTGATGGCGATCTTGACATTGTACACGGCAAAATATCAGGAGAGGGCATCTATTTCAAGCGAAAAAATGCGAATGGATATGAGACGTCCAAATTACTGAATCATGCGGGGTTTCAACATGCTTTTTACATTACGGCTGATTTTAATAAAGACGGTACGATGACATTCTGATGAAAGACAAGTGGACCATGCTCGGCATTTTTGCCAATGCGCACAATGAAGCAAATTTACCTGTACATATTGTGGGTGAAATGGCCAGAGATTTTCAAATTGGCGACCTGGATGGAGATGGGCAGCAGGATGTGTTGTCTTATTACGATGAATGGATCGGTGTCAATTATGTGAAAAATAAGAATTTTGGTGAAATGGTTACTATTTACCGAACTGAGGCAAAAACGGATGTATATGAAGTGGTGATTTATGACGTGGACAAAGACGGAGACAATGACATCATTGCGGCCCTCAATCCCGATGTGGCATTGGGCACTAAGCCCTCTCTCATCTGGTTGGAAAATCAAAATAACAGTTTTACCAAAGTGAACACCATCCTCAGCAATCAGCGAGACATTGAAGACATAGCATATGGTGATTTTGACAAGGATGGCGACATAGACCTCGTACTTACCAGAAATATCAGCGCCGGTATTTACCTGAAAAACAATGGCAATGGTTCCTTTGCCAACAATCCATTTTATGCGACAGGCAGGGAGACTATGGTAATTGACTTCAACAAAGACGGGTTTGATGATGTCCTTTCCTGGCGAGGCAATGGAGACATTATTTATTATTCAGAAAATGACAAGGCAGGTGGTTTTAAAACCAGGAAAAATCTGGCAGCTTTTGACCTTATCCATGATGTTGAAGTTTTTGATTTCGATTTTGATGGCGATTACGACCTGTTGGCGAATGGGTCAGAAAATTTCCAATCCCAGCTGGTGGTGTTGTATAATGACAATTTTACCTTTACCAACAGCAAGCTAATTACCAATAATTATACGGGCACTTGTCTTGAGCTGTCCTTTGAAAATGGCTTATCTAAACCCACCGTAATTACTGGAGGATATCTTGATCTTTACAAATACCAGGGCAATGGTAATTTTGATTTTGTGGCCGGTGCCACACCTTATTATACCTACAATATTTTTAGACCGTTGGCCATTGATGGAGCTTCTCACCTGATGGCAACAGGCGGAGAAAATAATGGCTATCTCATGGATGTAGCAGGCATCCTTGTGAGCAGACTTACATCCTCATTTGATCTTACTGAAAGGGAGTTGACTGCTTTTCCCAATCCGGCCAAAGACAGGATTACCATTGTATGTGAATCTTTTAGCGGAGCAACGGTGATCGATGCATCTGGAAATAAGTTGTTGGAAAGTAAAGACGCTGAGATTAGCCTCAATGGGTTGCCCGGTGGCATATATTTTATCCTGGTACACCAGGTGGGTGTTCTAAAAGTGATAAAGGATTAGGCTCCAAAGAAGACCTGAATTTGTGATTGTCGGCTTTGTAGCTTCTGACCATTGTAAAAATATATATACCCATTTTTCGTTCTTCCTTAAAAGGCATTGGGATGTTTAGACCTGTATTATGTTTAGCTTTGGCAGGATTGCTTATTTCATGCAAGGGAGATCCCGACTACTGCCAGGAAAGTTATGGCGCCATGACGAGTCAGACATTCAAGGGCACCATTGCCATTTGCAACGCCCAACCTCCGGATATGGCGTGGTATGATGCGACGGCTACCATCAGTCAACATAATAGTGGAGAGGTGGTGGTTCATTTAAAATCGGACACCACTTTTTTGGATACGGTACTTTACTTTTCGAATGCATGTGTGATCTATGAAGCCACCATTGCAGGTATTGAACTAAAAAATGCATTGGGCGAAGTAAGGGGACAGTTTAGCCAGGGACCTGATCGTGTGCATTTCAAATTTGGATACCGGCATTGTCAGGACAATACCGCTTTTGAAGGCTATGTTCGGTAACTAAGAGGCAAAGTCACTTCCAATTGTAATGAATATTTTGGAGAGGATGTATCTAATTCACTTAGGGATGTTAACTTAGCCCTGGATTATTTCATTAAAACAAAGTGTATGGATATAGTTAATCTGTCAGAAAAGTTCTCATTGTTTTCAGATCACTGGCACCCAAGAATCGTAGGCGAGTTGAATGGTCAGCACGTAAAATTGGCTAAATTTTCAGGTCAGTTTGTCTGGCACAAACACGACCATGAAGACGAGTTGTTTTATGTGGTCAAAGGCCGGTTTCGTATGGAGTTCAGAGAAAAGGCAGTTGACCTGTCAGAAGGAGAATTTATCATAGTACCCCGCGGAGTTGAACATTGTCCGGTTGCCGATGAAGAAGTATGGGTCATGCTTTTTGAACCGGTCAATACCCTCAACACCGGAGATGCGGGTGGTGTCCTTACTAAAGATCGTTTGGATTTTATTTAACCTAAATCGTACACCATGTACCACAACCTTGCAGGAGACAAAAGGGCCTTACTTGACGAATACAAAAGGGCCATCGAAGACCTTATCCTCATCATCGAACCACTGGACGATATCCTCATGGCGGAGGTCGTTGACAATCAGACAAAAGACAGCGATTGCAAATCTGTCCAAACCATACTTTCTCATGTGGTATCGTCCGGTTTTGGATATATTGTGTACATGGAAAACCACCTGGGAAAAATGACACCAAGACCTCCAAAAGTATTATTGCCCGATGTCGGGCTGTATGTTCAACAACTCAGGGCCATGTTTGATTACGCGGTACGATTTTTTATGTCTCATCCGGACATTGAACTGGAGGAAATGGACAATGCCAAAAAGATGACCGTCCCCTGGGGCCAACAATACGATGTGGAGCAACTCATGGAACACGCCATTGTACATGTATTGAGGCATCGCCGGCAAATTGCGAATTTTATGGCCATCAAAGGCTGGGTATAGTTACTGCAAAGCAAACATCCAAATATTCATTATGTAGGATTAGCTATTTGTGTTTCATAGAAAACATTCCTAATTTAATTGAAATACCCATTTATGAAATAAGGACTAAAATTGTAAGGGATATTATTATTGCTAATGTTCTCATTTACAGCCTATGGAAACAAATCAGTCCTTCCGGCAAATCCGGCTGACAATGAAAGCATCATAGTCCTTGTAAAATATATAGCACAATCCGGCAAGGAGGAGATGGCCATTAATGCCATTAATGAGTTGCTGAAAAAAGTCAGCAAAGAACCCTACCTCAAGGGTATAGTGCTTCATAGGAATCCTTTGGATAAGTCCAATATCCTTTTGTATGAAAAATGGTCGGATGGGGCATATTTTAAGGGCGCCCACATGAAATCCCCGCACCTATTTCAATTTATTACCGACAGCAGTACTTTTCTGGCGGGTCCGCCGGAGATATCGTTTTGGAAAACAGAATAGTGATGAATTGGCTAATTTTGGAATACAACCCAACATTTGGAAGAATTTTTATTTGAGGTAGGTTTATTTCTTCCAACTACAAATTAGAAACTGCAAAATAGAAAGCCACAAATCTTAAAAATATAAAGGTGGTGTTTATTTGTGGAGTTAATTCACACAGAGCCACAATGCAGCGCAGAGATTTCATTTTGACTTCCATCCTTGCCTTCCCGGCATTTGCAGCGACGGATCACCTGAAACGATTCATCAGTGCTGATTCCAAAGCATTTGTTTTACGTAAGGGCCAAAGTCGCTTTGGTGTTCCCACCCCATTTAAAGGGATAAACCCCAACGACCTCAAATTATCTACCAGAGACACTGCCGGAAAACTCTCTGCATTTTGGTATCGGGGCGTGGATAAGACAGGGCCCAGTTACCACGCTCATCCTCATCAGGATGAAGTATTTTACGTACTTGAAGGAGACTATGTCTTCCAACTTGGTGAAGAAAAACAACGTTTACAAAAGGGAGATCTTATCTTTTTGCCAAGAAACATTCCCCATACCTGGGTTCAGTTATCGGACGTCGGACAATTGTTTTACTTTCTTCAACCCGCAGGAAAGATAGAAGAATTTTTTCTTAAGATGACAGAAGCTGGAGGTAAGATGAGCCGGGAGGAATCTCGCAAGGTTGGAGAAGCACATGGCATCATAAATCACGGGCCGGGTATTACTGCTGGGGATGTCCATGTTTTTGCTGAAAAACTCAGTCATGGTTTTGTCATCCGGGCAGCACAAAGCAGGTATAATGAAAAGAACATTCTTGGGGGTACAAGTCCCAACGATCTCAAAGTCTCCGGCAAAGATACCAATGGAGAACTTTCGATATTTGAATATAACGGACGCAGTAAAGGCGGACCTCCCATGCACATTCACCACCTTCAGGACGAAGTATTTTACATTTCATCGGGACAATATCGCTTTCAATGTGGTGAAGAGATTTTTGACCTGATGGCTGGTGATATGATTTTTTTACCAAGGGCAATACCACATACCTGGGCTCAAATGAGCGATGAGGGCCAACTCCTGTTTTTCTTTCAACCTGCCGGTAAAATGGAAGAATTTTTCAGAAAGATCGGAGACGACAGTCCGAAGCCGGAAGGATACGACCCGTTTGCAGAGCATGAAATGCAGGTGGTAGGTCCCCCTATTTCTTTTTAACAAATGTATCACATAAGAATAGCCTGTATAATCTGAAAACCATATGTGAAATCGATGTAGCAAAGTAATGCCTCCTATTTTAACTCTAAATATTAACCTAAATGAATAAAATGAACATTTTTTTGATCGCCTGGATTGCATTTATGGCTTGTGGACAAAAGTCGGAAAACATGGATGTAAATGGAACAGCAGCGGCACCACAAGCCGAAACTTCGGCGAACTATCTTTCCATGAAAATCAATGGTGTGGAATGGAAAGCAGATCACGGTGTCTTTGGTGCTTTTCATCCGCAAGGCTACAACAAAGTCATCATTATTGCAGGTGATGCAGGAAAAAAGGATAAAAGCGAAAAAACTTTTAACATCAATATTTATAATACCTCAGGCCCGGGTGACTACCACTTTGTGAATGGCAATACCGATCTGAGTGTTGCTCAGATGGGCAATTGGTCTGAGCAGGATTACATCTGTGGCAGTATGATGGGCTTTGACATGAAAGTAAAGGTGACAAAAGTCAGTAAATTGCCAGCTGAGGTAGAAGCCACTTTTTCCGGCACGCTTACTTGTGCTTCTGGCCCACCACTGGTCATCACTGAAGGTAAATTCTACTATCACGAATAATGTAAAAATTAGCATTCCATGAAAAATATTTCACACACTATTTTTATTTTTATTTTTCTGTCGTTGGTGGCTTGCAACAAAAGTAACATCGACGATAACGAGGGGGGATCAGACGGCGACAATGGGGGAAACAGCCAATTGGGAAGCGGTACTCCGGGTGTTTTTGGCACACAGGCGGTTGCAGCGTGGGACGATGTTTCTGCTGTTGAAATGGGTCGCATCAAAGCTTGGAATCTGTTGTTTCTCCATCAGTCAGTAGGCCAGGACCTGGAAGAAGGCTGCAAGGGCAATGGCTTTCCTTTTGATTATTATGGCCCCGGAGATAAAACCGACAAAGGTCTCATGGGCGGCATATTTGTCGATGTGGGAGGCATTGCCAATGGAGATCCCTATGAAAAAATGAGGGTATTTAAAGAAGAGGTCATCCGAAATAAAGACATTGTGAAAATTGGTGTATTCAAATTTGGTTATGCAGACATTGATGATGGAAATTATCTGGCGGTTCAAACGGCATATAAAGCCATGATCGATGAAATTAGGACCAAAATTCCCACCATTCGTTTTCTGCATATGACGCCGCCGCTTGTCTATTCGGTGGAGTCGTATGATGGCAATGCGGCAAGAATGAAGGTAGGGCAATGGATGATATCAACTTTTGCTGCAAGGGATGTAATCTTCAATCTTCAGGCGCTGGAAAGTAATGACGGTGCATGCCAGTCCAATGGCATATGGAGAATCTGTCCTGAAAACCGTAATTCTGCCAGTGACCCAAGTGAGGTCAATGGCATAGACACTTCTGATGGACAAGGCCACCTCGGCAAAAAAGCAGGACAGCGCATCAGCAAGGCCTTGTTGATGGCCATTTATAGCTGTGGTAAATAGGAGTCGGTTATGAGTAAATCATCACTTTTTATCTTCCGGATTTTATTGGTAGCCGGTGGTATGCTGTTGGCCTATATCGTAGGTAAACCACTGGCAGAAAAAATTTCCTACAGGATTGGGGGCGATGTGGTCACCGGACGGATAATAGGATTCCGGGGTAAGGGAACAAGTAAAGCCGTTCTTGAAGATAATACCGGCCGGAGCAATGGTAACAGCAAAGCCAGAAGACCTGTATTCAGGTACCCCGTAAGTGAGAATAGCCTGGACTCTTTGGAGGGCTTTTCTACATCCGGTATTTTATTGCCCTGGTTTAATTACAAATTAAATGAAAAAGTTACCGTTGTGAAAGAGTTGAAGAACCCTGCCAATGCCTATATTTTTGGTGCAGGTATCTTGTTGAGTGATTTGCTGTTGCTGTTGCTTTGTATATTTATGATACGCATTGGGTTTTATCAGAAAAAAGCTTAAGAGGTACTGCTGGGTAGATTTTTATTGCCTTTTGCAAGGAGAAACTTCTTTCACCAATCTGGGATTATGGCGTATTTTTACTTCATGGTATTTAATTGTTGCAGTTGAAGGACGGAAATCACTGGTGGGGTATTTTGTTTTGTTTGTTTTTGGGTTATGCCGGATACAGACTTGATGCGCAGCCGGCATTCGATGTGAAAACTTATTCCGTCAAAGATGGACTTTCATCCAATTCACTTCGGCGTATCATCAATGATAAGCAAGGTTTTTTATGGATATCAGCAGACAATGGTTTACATCGTTTTGATGGCAACTCTTTTTATATTTTCAGACATAATCCTGCTGATAACCGTTCGCTGTCATCAAACAATTGCGATTATTTATTCATCGATCGGGAAGAAAGGTTTTGGATAAAAACGATCAACGGCCTGAGCATGTACAGGCCGGAAAATCAGCAATTTCTCAACTATTATCCGGATTCATCATTGGTCTCAGGCTTTTCCGGGGGTGACATTGCTCAGGACGAAGAAGGCAGGCTGTGGCTGGGCGGATTTGGAGACCTCCTGATATTTGACCCTGCATCAGGACAATTTACCAGCAGTGGCTGGTACAATTATGCTAAAAAATCGGGCATCATTACTTATGAGATCAGGAGTAATGCCGTGTTGGAATTGAAAAAAAAATCAGATCATGAACTCTGGATACTATCTGCCTATGGCTTATTTTCTGTAGATACACATAAAAAGTCATTTACGCACTATCCCAATCCGGACATTCAGGATTATTGGGCATTCTACCTTTCTCATCTCGATGCAAAAGGTAAGCTTTGGATCGGCACCTATGATAAGTGTTTTTACACCTTTGACCCTGCAGAGTTAAAATGGATGGCACACCCTTGTCCGGAAGAAGAGAATGGACTTGCCGCGCACATTTTGGACATCGAGTCATTTGGCAAAGACAGCTTACTGATGATTTCTAAAAATGCGATCTATTTATACCAGCAAGATGAGCGAAGTTTTTCTACTTATATGAAATACGACCCACAAAAATATCCGGACTTTCCGTATGGACAAAATGGATCCATTACCCGAATGGGTTCCCGTTATTTTGTCATCCAAAATGGTGAAACACCTTTAGTGCAGCTCTCACCTAAAGAAGATTTGATTCAGGGTAAATCGCTGGCCGGTCTTGCGTCTTATGGTAACAATCATTCTTTTCATACCATAGGTCATAAAAAGATCATTGTCGGGGATTGGACTAAGGAAAGTGTTTTGTTGTGTAATGAAGGTGGCCTTGATTGTCATGTATTGAAAGATCGGCAGAATAAAAGCCGCTTAGGAGCATTTCAATATTATTTTTATTTGGGAGGGAATGAAGCGCTGTTCTCTTTATCAAAAAGTGTTTACCGCCTCAACCTCGTCACATACCAAATCATTAGGATAGAACTTCCCGGAAATGTCAACATAACGGAAGAAACAGAATTCAGAAATTTTGTGAAAGACAAACATGGGCGCCTTTATATAAGGGATCGCCGGGCAGGTATATTTGAAATAGACCTTTCCGTCAATGCCATGAAGCCCTTTTTTGCACCCAATAATTCTAATCGTTTTAGTGAACTTTACTACGATAAGGTTACGGATAAATTGTGGCTTGCGCAGGAGAGAAATGGAATTTTTATCGTTTCAGTGGATAAGAAATCCATCAAACATTACCCGCTTAATCTGCTTCCAACTCGTGCAAGGGCAACAGTTAGTTGTATTGCAGGAGATGACAGAGGAAACGTCTATCTTTCCGTGGTTGAGCATGGCTTGATGGTCATCCGGAGCACTACCATGCAGCAAAGGTCCTATACATTGCGCGATGGACTTCCATCAGACAACGTATTTTATGGAATTACAGACAAAAATGGGGTGTACTGGGGAACTTCTGAAAAGGGTCTTTTTATGCTTAAGAAGGATAGAATTAGAAGTTTTGAAAATTTAAAGAAAGCAGCACAATTTAATTACCGTCTGTTCTTCGATGCGGATGGCCAAATTTGTCAAAACCTCTATCCGAAAATGCATATTTTCTTTAATCCGCAAAGGATGGGGGGGGTTGGAACCGAGGGTAAAGTTTACATTAAAAGTATCAGGATATTGGATTTGGAGGCGGCTCCCGATTCGATCCTTCACCTTAATTACCGGGAGCACAGCCTCACTTTGAAATTTGGTTATCTCGACACTGAGGAATGCTCGACTCCTATGCTGGAGTACAGCATAAACGGCAGTATCTGGCAAAAACTGGATACCGATGATGAGATTAAACTGAACAACCTTGCCCCCAGGACTTACAGGGTAGAAGTGAGGGATAGTTTTACCCATGGAAAAAGGGTTATACTGCGCATCCTGGTAGCTCCTCCCTGGTGGCAAAAAACATGGTTTATCCTATTTTTTGTATTGGTCGTCTTTCTGCTGGCAGCAGTGTTTTACCACAAAAGGGTACAAAGCATACGCAAAGAAGAGCAGGAGAAAAGTTTACTGCACCAACGCATTGCGCACACCGAAATGGCCGCATTAAGAGCCCAAATGAACCCGCATTTTATTTTTAATTGTTTGAACTCCATCAATCGTTTCATCTTGGTTCATGATACAGAAGCGGCTTCTGACTATCTGACCAGATTTTCCCGGCTGATCCGCCTTGTGCTTGACTCAAGCAGGGAAGAATTTATTTCCCTTGAAAAAGAACTTGAGGCACTTCGGTTATATTTAGGCATGGAAGCCATGCGGTTTCAGGATGGTTTTAATTGGAAGATCGAGATAGATCCAAACGTATTTACGGATCAGATAACTATTCCACCACTCCTGTTGCAGCCCTATGTAGAAAATGCCATTTGGCACGGTCTTATGCAGGCTCCACAGGATCATGGCGTCAAAGAGCTTTTAGTGCATGTTTTCTTTGTAACTGATAAATGTGTTCACATTGAAATTATAGACAATGGCATAGGTAGGACTAAAGCCGGGGTACTGAAGAGTAAGGGTGAAAATTCGCATAAATCTTACGGTATTTCACTTACCCAGGAGCGGATCAATCTGCTCTACAAAACGAGTGGCCAGCCTGCTGAAATTTTCATCGAAGATTTATACCATGAAAATCAATTGCCGGCCGGCACCAAAGTAACCATAAAAATCCATATTTAAATGAAGGCACTGATTGTGGATGATGAAAGATATTGTACCGACGTTTTGACCATTCTATTGCAGAAACATTGTCCTGATGTTGAAATATCAGGGATATTTAATCGTCCGGAAGAGGCTTTGGAAGCACTACCCACCATAAGCCCGGATTTGGTGTTTTTGGACATAGAGATGCCGCATATCAGTGGTTTTGAATTTTTGCGAAGGCTCGATAAATTGGCCTTCCGGGTGATTTTTACTACCGCTTATGATCAATATGCCCTTAAGGCTTTTAGATTTAATGCCATTGATTATTTGCTCAAGCCAATCGATAAGGATGAATTAAAGGCAGCGGTAAATAAAGTTAAAGTTGTTGAAGTCCGTTATGCAGAAAAAGTACGGGCCATTCAAAATGTGGATATCAACCCCGTTCCGGACAGAATCTTACTGCCCATTGGCCAGGAAATTCACTTTGTACAAGTTGACCAAATTATGTTTTGCGAAGCAGATGGCAGTTATTGCAAGATTTATTGCGCAAATGAAATCAAACCTTACATCTTATCAAAAAATCTGAGAGAAATTGAAGAAACGCTCAACAACCCCCGATTCTTTAGGCCGCATACTTCTTGGCTGGTGAATGATTCACACATCAGGCGCCTCATCAGGGGTGAAGGAATGGAAATGGTGATGAGCAATGGCACTCACATCCCCATATCGCGCAGCAAACGGCAGGAAGTGCAGGATAGACTGGGCTTTTAAGAGAATATGAAATTCGAAGGACTTAGTTATGCCAGGGCCATTAAAATACCACTTCGGCTTACCTGGGTTCCAATTGGTAATAGGTAAACTGTTGTTATGCATAACGAAAAGGCGTATTACCACAGCGGTTTTGAGGCGTTTGACAAAATTCAAATTACTCCACAGATCTCAACATTAAATTAATACCCCTTAATCGAAATTTACTACCATTCAATTGTATATCTTTCCATACCTGTCTGCTGTGGTTTATTTTTGTTTCAGAAAATTTATGCATCAAACACTAAAGCATTCTGTTATATGAAAAACTTTGAAAATTTAATTCCAATTGCTACCCACACAGACCAATTTATGCTTAAGCCGGAAGACATCATCAGGCTGGAAGCTCAAAGCAATTATACTTTAATATATTATACCGGCAACCGCAGGGTACTCACTTCCAAAGTACTCAAAGAATATGTTTCAAAACTCATTCCCCATGGCTTTCTACGAACCCATCAGACCCATTTGATAAATCCCAAATACATACAGTGCATTACAAGTGACAATAAGGTAGTATTGACAGACACTTCAGTAGCTGCGGTTTCCAGGCGTATGAAGAAAAATGTATTGGCCAGTTTGAGGCAACTTTCAGCCTAAATCAAAGGGATTTTAACAATAAATTCAGTCTCCGTTTCCAATGTTTGAATCGGTTCCTTCGAAATGAAGCGGTATAGATTTTTCAGGCTTTCCAAACCCTGCTTATTAGATGTTTCTACAAAAGATTTTTTCTGCAGGTTATTTTTTACGATGAGATAGCCCTCTTCCACATACAGGTCGATGATGAGGGCATCTTCGATGTCGATGGTATTGTGTTTGATTGCATTCTCAATCAGGTTTTGTAAGGTCACCGGAACAATGCTCTTCATTTTATACTTGTCTGCAATATCAATGTTGATCATTAAGCCGTTTTCGAATCTCAGTTGTTGCAAATCGAGGTAGTTTTTCAGAAAGACTAATTCTTGTTCAATATTAACCAGTTCGCTGTTGCGGTGCTGCAGGATATAACGATACATAGAAGATAAACGCTGCAGAAATAAACTGGCAGTCTTTGGTTCAGTTCGAATGAGGCTGTTGAGCGATGTCAGGCTGTTAAAGAGAAAATGAGGATTTAGGTGGTTGATCAAATTTTGATATTGGATCTCGGTTTTGTCTTTTTCCAATAGGGTTGACTGCAGTCGGAGTTCCTGGATCTTTCTGTGCTGTATACCCCGATATCTAAAAAACAAAATGGTTGGAATGAGGATAAGGGCAGCAATGATAAATTTGAACCAAGCTGTTAAATAAAATGGCGTGTCGATGTGAAAATAAAGTGTTTTTTCATCGACTACTCCGCCTTGGAGATCAATCAGCCTCACAATAAATTCATACTCACCACCATCCAGATTTCCATACGTTGCTGAGGGCTGATCGATACAGCGGTTGAAGTGGTGGTCTATACCGGAAAGTCTATATTCATAGTGATGGTTTCTGAGATTGGGTGGACAAATACTGCCAAAATGGATGGTAAGTGAGTTCTGACTGGCATTCAGTCTTAAATTCGTGCGGTCATGGTGTATAATTATGATGGTATCGTGCGTGACAATCCTGTTGATCTGCAACGTAAGATCTCTTACAGGTAAATCGACAAAATCAGGATCAATCAAAACTACCCTTTCCTTTAAAAACGATAACAGTTTCCCGCTTTTCAGTCTATAAAAGCCAATGACCCATCCTCCGCTCTCTTCAATTTGCTTAATTTCTGCTGTAACACTTATTTTGCGGGCAAAATTTTTATCGTAAACATCGTATTCGTTCAGCGTATTATGCCAGAGCCTTCCTGCGTCATCAATTACCACATTGCCATTGTGGCTTGTTTTATCAAGATAACGTATGCTGTCATTGATTGGGTTATACTCCATAAGGTCAAAAGAACTGACGATGATTTTTCCAGCTTCATTCTCATAAAGTGCAGGGAAAGCAGCCTTATTAAAATCTATCTGTGGTTTTGTCCTAATGATTTCAAAGGCTTTTTTTTCTTTTGAAAATCTAGCTAAGCCACCAAATTGAATACCCAATAACAATTCACCTCTGCGATCAATTAGGCCTTTATTGACGACATAGCGGGGGTGTACATCTTGTATAGAAATTGGATACTTTTCCCAGGTATGACCAACCTGGTCATGTTTATATGCATAAGCATCCAATCCTTTTTTTATGAAAAACCACAACTCATTTCCGTTTAAAAGATGTTCTGTAACAAATGAGGTCTCCGCTATCTTGTCTTTAGCCGGAAATTTGAAATGGTTGATTTGGTTGTTCCTGGGATTGAATAGATATGCGCCACGGGTATGGCAGATGAGGATCCTGCCCTGATAGATATCAATGCCCGATATGTATGTTGCGGCTGGTAAATCATAGGTCTTAAGTTGATTGGATAAAGGTTGATAATGTAATAATTGTCCAGGTGCAGTCACCATCCACCAGCTTAAATCAAAAGGGTCTTCTTTAAAGGAAATAAGATAGGAGTTGACATTTTTAGTCTGGGGCATACTGAAATTATAGTATGACATGAGTTTATTATTTGGATCAACCGAGGTCAGCCCGTTGCCGGTAGAAAACCAGATAATGCCATTTTTTTGCTCTGTCGCGTCTGAAAAAATGATACCTGTGAAAAATTGATTTTCAATAATGTCATTGGTTAGCTCGTAGATAACCTTGCTTTTAGAATGATAAAATGCAGAAAGATCCTGGTAACTGCTCATCCATAGGTTTTGTTTTTGGTCGATGTAGATTTGGTAAATGGAAAAAAGATCTTTGCCTGATTTTAATACGGGTTTAATGGACTGAACAATGCGATGATTTTGTGAGTCGTAATAAATGACTTGCTTCTGACGATTATCGGCATAAACCAGTAAGTTTCCACTGCGGGTCAGGGCACTTACGTCGTGGGAAAATATAGTTTGTTTTAGTGGATTGTGGTTTATATTGTAGAATGAATTTGTTGAATAATCATAGAAGTTTATTCCTCTTTCTGTAGCCACCCAAATCCCGGTTTTAGCTGGATCTTCCATCATGCCATTAAACATGATTCGGTTAGCACTGATCGATGATACATCCTTTTTGTCATTGATAAAATTAGTAAGCTTCCCAGATCTGATATTGAATCTGTATATTCCTTTGTCGCGAATCGAAAACCACACATTACCCTGATGGTCATTAATGATGTTGAGACATGCGTAATCAGGCTGGTTCAGACCGGGAATCCAGTGAAATTTATTGGTGGCTTTGTTTAGATAGCATACGCCTTCTACGGTACCAACCCAGATCCTGTCATGGATATCTTGATTGAGGGACGTTACATTGTCATCTATCAGTGAGGTAGTATCACCTTGTATTTTTTTATATTCAGTTATCTGTCCTTCATCATACCTTTTAAGTCCATTTTGCGTGGCAAGCCAAAGGTAGCCTTCACCATCGGTAAATATCTGAGAAATGAGATTGTCGTAAATGCCTCCCGGAAGACGAATATGTTCTGTATAACCCAGAGTCCCGTGTTGCCCTAATAAGGAGATTGGCAAAAAAAATGACCAAAGTACAGCTATCCAATAAGGTATAGGTTTATTTGCCATAAATAGATTTATGGTTTTGACTGATGATGCGTTTAATTTGATTTTTAACACACATAAAATTAATTAAAATTTTATTACTGAGGGTGTGTTGAAGACAGGTTGATTCAATACAAAAGACTATATTTTTGTAAAATGCTTAAATATTTTGAATTTCGAGTTTGTTTCTTAATAATCTGAGCTGGTATTAAGTTGCAAACCTTTTTTTGATGACTTTATACTTAAAAGCTTTGGAAACACATTTTGTTTATCCGGCTGCTATTTTAAGAAATGGCATTAAATTTTTCTTGCCTTTTACCGTAAGATGAGGCATTAAAAGTCCGCCAATCAACTTGAGGTAGTGACTAATTTGTTTTTCTGGAGGCAACTGGGTATAAACCACAGCTGCTTCTGAGACCCAAAATCTTACGATAATCCCAATTGTGGATACCATCAGATTCATTTCATCGGTTTTTAATTTCTTAAGATATCCCGCTGTAGTGAGCGCATTAAAATTTTCATGTAGCGCAATATTTCTGCTATTTTGTGTTTTTTTATACCCTTCTGCGATCAGTTTATTTTGGTAAATGAGGTGCACAAAGCTGAGCAGAAGGCATCGATACCTGACATGATGATGAAAAATTTTGTTCAGCATTTCAAAAAATAGACAGGGTGTCAAATCTCGATTTACTACCATGACTTCATTGTTTTGCTTATTGAGCTCAATGGATAATCTGTTTACAAGATCATCTTTAGTAGGAAAGTAATAGGTAATATTGCTTACCCTGATACCCAAAACTGAGGCAATTTCGCGCATTCCCACATACTCTACCCCGCGCTCATTGAACATTTCGAGTGCCTTGTTTAATATTTTTTCTTCCGTTTTCATAAAATATTTGGACATTGTCCAAAATTAAGTATTTTTGATAAAACAATTGCATCATGACCTATAAATATCCTCACACCATTGAAAACTGCGTAGGTGAAAAAATTACGTTTACTTCCGTTGTTCGGGAACATGGTGTTGAAAAAGTTTGGTTGAATGCTTACTGCGCGCCAGGTGCGGGTCCTGCCATGCATACGCATTTCAGACAAGACGAGTCTTTAACGGTTATTTCAGGTCGAATGGCTTATCAAACAATGGGTAGCTCTGTTCAATATGCCATGGAAGGAGAATCTGTAGTTTTTAAGAGAGGTGTTCCTCACAAATTTTGGGCAGATGGTGATCAACCTCTCGAGTGTAGTGGCTGGATCTATCCCGCCAATTCTGTGGTTTTTTTTTTAACTGCTGTTTATGCCGCACAAAACAAGTCGGGAAAGGGACAGCCGGAACCCTTTGACAGTGCCTACCTTTTAACAATGTATTCCAGTGAATATGATATGCCTGAAATACCTGTGTTTGTGAAAAAAATAATTTTTCCCATCACTCGATTTATTGGCAAATTGAGGGGAAAATACAAACACTTCAAAGACGCCCCTCAAGCACTAAGATGAGTAAATATCACAGCCACAATTTGTAATTAAAACCTAATAAGCAATTTGTGTATATATGATTTGGTTTAATTATCGATCTAACCATTTCTTAAATCCTGGTGCTTTCTCTCGGCTTATATCTACTTCAATTTTAAGAGGGGCTTTGAGCGTAATCGTCAGTTTTTGATTTTCATGAGGTTTAACTGAAGCAATGGCCTGGATGTGGACAATAGATTGCCGGTTAGCTCGGTAAAAAAGTTCCGGGTCAAGCAGTTCTTCTACTTCTTCGAGGGTAACAAAGTCCAGCGCGTATTTCTCACCACTGTGGGTATAGATGTAGTTGATGCTTTCCCTTAAGAAGCAGGCGATGTCCCTGACTGGGATCGGCACCCATTGTTTGCGGTGGTTGACGATAAAGGATTCCTTGTATTTTGATTTCTGTCCCTCACCAGTGCTGAGGATGCTAAGCAGACTTTGGATGTCTTTTGGGTATGCTGCCCTGCTTTCAAGAATCGCTTTGCTTTTCGATATAGCTCTGGACAGTTCATCCGAATCGACCGGTTTAAGCAGGTAGTCAATGCCATTAACCTTGAACGCCTGAATAGCATACTCGTCGTAGGCAGTAGTAAAAATTACCGGACATTTCAGGTCAAACCTTTTGAATATCTCAAAACTGATGCCATCACTTAGCTGAATGTCAGCAAAAATGAGATCGGGCTCCGGATTTTCCAAAAACCATTTATTGGCCGATTTGAGACTGGGCAGGATCTGAATGATCGATACATCTGCATCTGCCTCGGCGATCTTAAATTGCAACTCTTTGGCAATGAGTTGTTCGTCTTCGATGATGATGGCTTTTATCATGTCTTTTATCTTTTCTTTTATCTCAGATAAGCGGAATTTTTACGGTAAAATGGGCATCGCCTGCTTCTACAATCATAGGGAGGGGTGATAGGAAACGATACAGTGAGATCATGCTCTGCAGTCCCTGCTTATTGCTGGTTTCCACATAGTTTTTTTTCTTCAGACTATTTTTTACGATGAGGTAAGTCCCTTCTACAAAAATATCGATCTGTAGTGGATCATCTTCATCGGCAATGTTATGTTTAATGGCATTTTCAACCAGGTTTTGCAGGGTTACCGGTGCTATGTTAAGTTGCCTTTTTTCTTCCGGAATATCGATCTTTATACTCAGCCCTTCTCCAAACCTTGTCTGCTGCAATTGATTGTACAGTTCGACAAATTTTATCTCCTCAGACAGTGGAACCACTTCATTTTCTTTATTTTTAAGGATGTAGCGGTACACTTTACTCATTTTATCTAAAAAGTCAGCAGCTTTTTTTTGATCAAGCCGGATAAGACTGCTCAGTGACGTTAACGAGTTGAAAAGAAAGTGAGGATTCAAATGCTGCTTGAGATTCTCATACATAACCGCGGTTTTTTCTTTTTCAAGCAATTGTGCCTTGGAACGAAGTGCGTTGATGTTGTGAAGGTGATTTAACCTGGACAAGACGACCCAGCTCACCACGGACAGAAGGGTTAGTAAACAAAGCAGTAAGAACCACCCGCTTTTATAAAACGGAGCTTTAATTTTTAATTTCAGCTTTTTTATATCTGACTTCCAGTATCCGTCATTGGAAATAGCCTGCATTTCGAATGTATAATTCCCTGGTGCAAGGTTGGTGTACACCGCAGTAGCATCATCACCGGCTTTTACCCAATCATTATTTATACCTTCGATCTTATACTTAAAATGATACTCATAGGTCCTGGCATCGCTTAAGGAGCCGAAGTGCAGGGTGATGAAATTGTCGTCAGGATTGAGCACCAGTTTTTCCTCTCCCCATAACAATTTTTTTCCGGATGGCAAAACGATGGAGCTGATGACCGGTTCATTTTTGGGGTACTGTCTTACGATCCTGTCGGGAAAAATTTCAATGAGGTTACCCATTATATTGGTCACAATGTGGTCATTGTCCAGCGACATGATGTAATTATAATAAAATGGATTTTGATTGCTCAGCTCAATTTTAAAGTTAAAGAACTGGTTGGAAGCTGGGTCAAAGATCGAAAATTTATTATACGATGCTGCCCAGATCCTTCCGGATTTATCGGGAAAGGATGAATTGAGGATCTCAGAAACCAGTCCATCGGATGAATCCCACATGGAAAGTCTTCCAGTGGTTTTATTTAACTGGTATAAGCCTTGCCCCAATTGTGCAAACCAGGTATTTCCGAGCGAATCGATCTCCATTGCGTGAATGAATCCTCCTGAAATGGCCTGAGCATCTGATTCCGGGTCTTGATCGTAAGCCCGGTAAACCTTATAGGGTACTATGGTGGTTGACCCAATGGGAATGTGTCCCAGGAATTGATCAGAGGATATCCAGCTGCCGGTGTTTTTTCTCGACTTCAACCATTTAGCAGGTAACTTTTGATTTTTTTGAAGAAAACTGTCCGGGTAAGTGACCTCTTCTGTACGATTGGTTTTGGGAAACCAGCGAAGTATAGGAAGTTGGTTGTTGCCCATCAGGAAAGTACTGTCTGTCTCTTGCGTAATGACAGCAGGTTTGAATCTGCCCAGATTTTCCCTGACCTTATAGACGATCCTGGCTTTCCCGGTTTTGAGATCAAGTTCAACGGGATAGCCATAAGACATACATACAATGGCTTTGTTGTCGATGAATTCCAGATCGGTAATGTAAAAGGACGTATTCCGGTTATCGGTCATTTTTTTTACGTCGATCACACTGGAAGCTCCTGTAAAATTGTCGTATTCATAGATCCTTCCATCGCGTGTTCCGACCCACCAGGTTTTTGTGTATGGATTTTGTGCCAGACAGGTGATTTGCCAGTTGTTGTTTTCCAATTCCGGAAATTTTTTACCCAGGGGTACAACCCTGTAAAAATTGCGCTCTTCGTTCACCCTGGAAATGCCGGCTATGGTTCCCAGCCAGACCGTTCTGTCTCTGTCTTCCCAGGCAGCCATGATGAAGTCGCCGCTTATGGAAGAGGGATTGGATGGATCGTTCTTTAAGGCTTCAAAGGCATTGCCTTGCAGGTACTTGATTTTGATGATCTCATAACTGATGCTCGAATAGTAAAGTTCGTGTGACGTGGATTCGAAAAGATTGCCGGCGTAGGGGATTTTCATCATGGGCGCAACATCAATGCGATGTTTAATAGCGTGGGATTTTGGATCGAAGCCAATGATATGTTTGGTATCGTTGTCCATTAACCAGAGATGACCGGCTGGCGACAAACTCAGCGAACTTACATTGTGGTCATTGAAAATAGCCTGGTCGCTGGTATTTTGATGGTTTTTGAATTCTCCTGTCGCAAGATCCAGGTAGTTGAGGCCCTGGAGTGTTGTCAGCCATAGTCCTTTGCGGTCAGGACTCATCAACATCTCGTTTATTTTAGTGGAACTTATGGAATGAATCCTGCTGCTGTCCTGCATAAAGGAAGTCGGTTTGCCACCGGAAAGCCTTACTTTTACCAGGCCATTGTCTCCGGTACTCACATATACTTCCTGATTTTTCATTACCAACAGGTTTTGGAAATTTTGGATGTAGTTGTTTTTATTCCAGTAGTGGTTGTGGAAATCACTGCTACTATAGTTGAATTGAAAGATACCACTTGGAGTCAGGCCATACAAATTACCTTGCTCGTCGCAGGTCAGATCCACGATGGTATTGTTTAAAAGTGAGTTTGGGTCTTTTCTGTTTTTTTTAAAAACGTCAAACGTTTTTCCATTGTAACGATTTAGTCCACTATTGGTTCCGATCCAAAGGTAGCCATGTTTATCAGTTAACATTGAGGTTACCTGATTGTGACACAGACCGTCTTTTTCAGTAAGATTGTCAAAAACGAGATCAGCGCGCTCTTTTCCCACGGACAATCTTTTGCCAGCTATCTGCTGCTTGCGCTGACCTGAACTGATGTCGCAAAAGAAAAGTACACATACCAGGAGTAAGCCGTATTTCATGTCTGTGCAAGATAGTGAAAATGCCTTATTGACTTTCTAATTTAGGGCAAATACGGGTCAAAATTGGCATTAAGTGTGGTAAAACACAAATGAGGCGTATTTTACAATGGTTGGTGCATGGCATCCGCTATTTCTAAAAAGCAGGTGACCCAGGCTTTTTCTGTCTGTTCGTTCCATTCGGTGCCCAGTCCTTTTTTGAGCATCCAGATCATAGCATTTCCTGCCATTTCAAAGTGCGCTGATTTTACGCCATATCCGGTCTGACTCCAGCCCATGTCAATGATCTCCTGAAAATCAGGATTGTCCAGCTTGAGGATGATCGAGGTCATCATTTCCCTGAGTTTAACATATTGTGCACTCATGTCCTTTGGGAATAGTGGTTTGATCTCGGGATGATCTGTAAATAATTTGCTGTAAAAAGTGTCTCCCAGTAAGTCAGGGTCTACCCCCATCATGATCTTCCATGTGCGTTTAACGATCTTGATTTGGTCTGGAAACATGATTTAGGATTTAGGAATTTTTTGTTCAAAGATGGGCTGTGGTTTCTGATATTCATAATAAAAGAAAACGAAGTGTGGTATTTTTAAACTGGGCCGTTATTCACTAATGAAATAGAGACAGTTCTCTTTCAGCCACGCAGATAGATTTGATTGTCTTAACGAACCGACTTAATTGAGTTTGGCTACGTTTCAGTAGATTACAGCCCTACTTAGTCTGCTTTTATTAGGTGAAGCGTCTGGCTGCTGTCATCTTTGCCTGATCAAATTTAAATCAAAAGAGATGCGAACAATTTTACTAATACCATTTACCCTGATCTTGAATTTTGCATGTATTGCCCAGCAATTGATCTGGGAGACGCCGGTATCGGTTGTGAACAGGCAACTTGAATATCCTATGGCAACCGTACTTGGAAAAGTCGATACAGAGATACCCGAAACTGGCACCGTGGTAGTGCGCTTTGACGGCTACTGTACGGCTAGCCCCGGAGACAGAATAGTAATTGCGGCCAGCGATTTTGATGGCTGGCAAACCAATTATGGTAATTTGGGTATTGCAGTGTACGACACCATTCACCATACACAATCCTTTTCTCATAGTCGAATCTACACAGTTTCAAAAGGTTTACGCAGCTTTTTCGCCGTGGCCCACAATATTGTGAATACAGGTGGCAATGGAATCGCCACCATTCATGGTCAGCTTACGATCGAATTTTATCCCGCTGAATCGCAAGTTTTGTTGGCAAAAGGAAATGGCAATGTCATCTATCCTTTGGTAATGGGTAACGATGTGCATGTACTTGACTCCGTTACAGTAAACACGGATTCAATAGGCAGGGTGCTGCTTACAGTAGATGGCAGTTATTATTCCCTGAAAGACAGTGAAACAGAAATTGCGATCAGCGATAAGACTTTATGGCCTTTTGGCGATGAAGTCATAAAGGTATCTACGGCAAGTACATACATCACAAAGTGTTTTGTACTCAGGCAGGATTTTGAGATCTCCTCCGACAGCCGCAAGTTTTACCTCCTTGCAAGAAAGACAAAAGGCGATTTTGAAACCAACCAGAACGCCTTCTATTATAATTTTATTGCTACGGTCTCTCCATTTCTTGCAGCAGAGGTAATAAGCAATCAATCGGTAAGCGATACTGTGCCGGTTAGCCTGGCCCATCTCTCTTTTGACGCACCTCATGATGGCAGGATATTGGTGCGAACTACAGCAAGTATCAGGCAAGCCGGACAAAAATCAGTCTTGTTTGAAATTTCTGATAAAACACTGACCAGCATCCAGGATACTATGGTGGTATCTGACAAGATCCACGAAAATTACGATTCAGAATTTTTATCTGCAAGCCGGGTAATTGAAGTCAAAAAAGGGGTCAATGATTTTTACTTTTATGGAGCATTTGAATCAGTTGACCCAACCAGTTCAGATGCAGCCATAAACGGACTCATGACACTGCAATTCGTAAGTGACGAAGTGATCTCTTCTGTAATGGAAGATATGAAGAACAATGAGCACTTATTGGTTTATCCAAATCCAGGCACTGGCATTATCTATCTGGAAGGCGCCTTTACCGGAAATGAGGCACAAGGTGTAGTAGTTACCAATATGAAGGGAATAGTGGTGCATAATGAGAAGATTACTTCCGCTGGACCATCATCTATGGACCTGAGTCACTTGTCATCAGGTCTTTATACAGTAACTGTTCAAACGGCCGGCACAACGGTCTCCCAGCAGTTTTTTAAGTGGTAAATTATTTGACTCAGTTAAGGGAATTTTGTGTTCATCCAAATATTATTTTGAAATTGAATTATCAGTGATATTTATTGCACTTTAAAAGATATTTTTAGACATCTATTCAATGTTTTATATTATGAAATTTCCTAAAATTGGGACCTTGATGGTGGTTTTATGGGTTATGTTTTCGTTGTCTTGCGTTCATACAAATCAGGAAGAATCAGCACCGAAAATCATGGAATTGTCTTCCAGGGCAGCGAATGAAAGGCAGATCGCTTTTGTCACCTATGGCACCGACCCGGATGCACAAAAGTGGTTTACCTACGACGCTGCAGGTCAATTGATCAGGGCCGGGGCTTATATCGATACCATTTTCTTTACGTATAAAAGGGACAGCATTGTCAAATATTATGCTGATAAAAACAATCACTGGGATGCTTCCATTGGTTATGCCCTGGACAAAAATGGCAGGGTAATTTCAAGTTCGATCAGGGATGACGACTACAATGAAATCAGTAACTACCGCTTCGTTTATGATGGCAATGGCTACCTGGTAAGGACCTCAGAACAGTTGGCATCAACTGGATCTTCCTTTGTAAATCAGTTTGCCTATATTGGAGGAAATCTGTCGGAAATCAAATGTTTTAGCGCGGACGGCCGGTTAAGCAGCCGATATCTCTATGATTACTACCCGGATAAAGTCAATGACCTAAATCTTTTTTTACACAGCATTACGGATGATCATTTTACCCATGAAAGGTTGGGTAGAAAAATGCCAACCTCATTAAGTCCCTAACCAATGTATCCGTAGATGGGGATACTCTATCGCACGTGACTTATGCATACAGAGATGAGCACAGCAACAAGAAATTGACCGAGATTGAGACAGACGTGCTCAATGAACACAGAACAGAGATCCACTATCATTTTAGCAATTGAAACATTCAGCCATGCACCTTATCTTTGATAAACTTTTTAAACCTACCCTGGTACTTTATTTTATCATTCTGGCCTATCTGTTCCACTACTATTTTACCCAGTCAGATAACTGGTCAGACAAGTCATATTACAATTGGATGAATTTCAAAAGAATTGGTATAACAGCAGGTGTAATCGTGGGTGCCATATGGTTCAGAATGGCCGGTAATCATAAAGTGTCCAATATCATTTTGTATTCACCCGTCGCCATCGCCATTGGCATCTTTGTTTTGGGTATGCTGATGATGTTTTTACTTTACTACCGGCCCAAGTAAAAATTTATTTCCTTGTGCAATAGTTGAATAGGCTTCTATGTTGACATCAAGCAGGTGAAGGTTGTCGCGGGGTTTCTTTACTGTAAGGTCGCGAAAGGCAATACTCATAATGAGGGAATTGGAAGTTGAAAACAGAGCCTGGTCAACTTTAACCCTCATCTGTGCCTGGGAAAGTTGTCCGGATAAATCATTCAAAATACGAATCGTTTACAATTTAAGAAATTAACATGCCTGTAGTAGTCTTAAATCAGCCTTTCATTCGGCACTATGCCGGAGTGGTCCTTGATCTGGCAGAAGACATCTTTGTGTCAGGCTGGGATGAAGATGTGCGGGTGAGGGAAAAAATGAATTTCTTAAACAGTCAGTGTTACCTGCTGCCGGATGATGGCAAGGGCAGACCTGTCTTACTGCCTCTTGATCATACGAAGGTGTGCCCGCCTCAATTTTTAAAAGAGATCGATCTTTGCAGTGGTCCCTGCAGAGTGACTTCCGTAAGCACCGGTTTATCAAAAGACCTTGTAAATCATCATTCAGAGCCAATATCCTCCGGTCTGGGTAGCGTGATTTTAAATGATGCAGACCAATTTACTAAGAACCTGATCATGGCCACACCCTCAAACCTGCCAGACATTAACCGGCTTCTCATTACCGACCTGAAAACAAATTCTGTCCGCCCCATAGCCCATCTTGCGACAGACCGGTCAACAGGCATCGATGCCAGTTTGTTGTTGCCCGGGTTTTACCGGATAGAACTGTTGAAGGATATGTCGATTCAACATCAGTTCACGTTTATTAAACTTTATGCCTTCAATGTATTATTCAATAAAGCGGATGGAAGGCCTTTTACGGAAAAGACCATCTGGTAGAGAGAGAGTAAATTGTTTTAAGCAATTGATCATCAGGTGTCAACATGATTTGTCTGATTTTAAGTAAGATCGGAATTCCTTTTCGTTTCCATTCATCTACGTTTAAATCGAAAATTTATACATCTCAGTTCTACAAATTTGTTTTCTGTTTATTACGCTTGCATATTTGTACCATCAATTCAGCTATAAGGTACAAAAAACAAAAATGGATCAGTCAATTAAATCATTCTCTCTTCAACAGGTACCCATGACAGGACGCCAAACCCAACAATTAACAACTTGCAGATCATGCGGATTTAACGACGACGGTCAATTTTGCAGCAACTGCGGAGGCCAACTGCACAGACAGCGTATATCGGTATCCGCACTCCTGGAGAGTATAGTAGATTTTTTCAGTAATTTTGAAACAAAGTATGTCAGTACCTTTAAGGCCTTACTGATCAATCCGGTTGATTTCCTTGACCGTTACATTAAAGGTGCCCGGGATAGTTATTACATTCCGTTTAAATATTTTTTTCTCAATCTCAGTATTAATTTTTTTGTATATACGCGATTCAATCTGGCAACCATTACCGAAGAACCCATGGAAGTGGAAGTCGATCAGTTGCTTCAGCTCAAGAGCGATGTGATGTTTGATCAGATTATAAACAATTATGGCAGTTTTTTTGCCTTGCTTATTATCCCAATGTACGTATTTTTTGCCCGGTTGTTGTTTCCACTTGTGAAATACAACATCGCCGAGGTCGCCACCGCTATTACATTCCTGCTTGGCCAGCTTATGTTGCTCGAAGTAATACTCAATCTGGTTACTGTGGCTATACCGGATTTTTATGCCACATCAAAATGTGTGGTAATGTGTGCCGAGCTGGCCATCTTTTTTGTGCTGAGTTATAAGTTTTTTAAAGATAAATTGTTCCATGCCGTTTGGAAATCTCTGCTGATTTTGATTGGCATTTATTTCAGTATGCAATTTGTATTGGTAGTTACTCAGAATATTTTGCATTTTATTTATGAATAGGGTACTGTTTAGTTGTGGTTCTTCCAAAATGTCTGCATCGTAATTGGAGAAGAAGGGTACTGAGAGGTTGCCGTGTTTGGAGCTATCACACATTCTGGATTTGCTAAAAATAAATTTGCATCATTATCAATATTATAATCATGAAAATCATTTCAATAATTTTTACCATAATTATGTTGTCGGCATGTGTTTCGTCAAAAAAATACAAAACGATGGAAACAAACTATTTTATGGCAAAGAACGACCTGACCAAGGCTCATGCTTCCCTAAAGAATTGTGAGGAAGAGAAAATACAACTGCAGGCCAATGTAGAGACCTGGAAACATAAGCATCAACTGCAGGTAGTAATGAGCGAAAATTTGCAAGGTGAAGCTATACTTCTCAATGATAAAATCAAAGGACTCCAGGAGAATGTAGACTTTGTCAAAACTACCAATGCCGATCTCACGAAACGTATCGATGATTTGTACAATACCAACAATGTAAATGCAGACATCATAAAAAAGATGCTGGAGGAGATGGAGATTAAAAATCTTAAAGTACTTAATCTTTCTTTGGCACTTCAAAAGCAGGATTCCCTCAACATACACCTGGTGAAGAGAACCAAAAAGAATATATCAGATAAAAAGGTGAAAAAGTCTCTTGAAAAGCTTGGCTTTGTTTTTTATTAATCGAATTGAAATCAACTATAACACAATAAATAACTATTAATATGAATTCAACGATCTATTGCTGGATGGTGTGGCCGGTTTACCTGTTATATTTTTTGTATCAAAACTATCGCTGGTTCATGGCCTCTGGTCATCGCTTTGGAAGCCGTGAGCATCATTATGAAGCAACTTTAGAAGTAATTTCTTCCGGATTGTTGATGATATTATGTTTTGTGCTTTGCCGCGGTGGATTTGGATTAATCAGTTCTGTAATTCTGCTATCTCATCTATTCCTGGTATTGATACTCACCTTTTTGAAAAAAGGGAAAATTACGACCAGTTACATAAAAATGTAGCTATTCTTTACATTTATTTGTTTCCATTTATCCGGGTGATTTTGTTAAATATTTTAGTGAATTTTCAGAATATGTATCTGGTTTTTCTCAAAAGCCTTTTACCATTCACCCATTGTTAACTGGTAAAATCCTTCAAATGTTGAAATACTTATTTTGGATCCTGTGGACTTGTGAATTGTTGTTCATGATATGGTGGTTGCTTGGAGAAATGAAATTAAAATACCTGTCAATGAATCCCATGGTTCCCGTAGGATTTGTAATTCTTTTTACTGCTCTTTTACTGAAACTCGCTTTTGGAATGGATAAAGTCGCGATGTGGATAGTGGCCATACCTGGCACACTCCTTGCCATAATGGGTATTTTTGCCCTGGTTATCCTCATCATGAGTCTTATTTTGGGACCGATAAGGTGGAACTAGCCCCCCGATCCCTAGCCCCTAGTCCCTCACCCCTCACCTAACAATCCCTCTCCGTTAATTATTTTACCGTATTTTCGCGACTTATGGCAAATAAGATTTTTACCACTAAATTGCTGAAATGGTTTGAGACGGAAAGAAGGGATATGCCCTGGAAACAGACCACTGATGCCTATTGCATTTGGGTAAGTGAGATAATCCTTCAACAAACAAGGGTAGCGCAGGGACTGCCATATTATCTCCGATTTATTAAAAAGTTTCCGGATATCAAATCACTTGCCCGGGCGGAAGAAGATGAAGTGCTCAAACTATGGGAAGGATTGGGCTACTATAGCAGGGCCAGGAATATGCATGCAACGGCGAATGAAATATTGGAAAAATATGATGGTGTTTTTCCTTCAACCTATGAAAAAGTCAGGGCGTTAAAAGGCATTGGATCTTATACGGCAGCTGCCATCATGAGTTTCGCTTTTGGACAACCAATCGCTGTGGTAGATGGAAACGTAAAGCGGGTCGTATCCAGGTATCTTGCCATCACAGACGCCATCGATGATTCCGGGTCACTTCGTCAAATAGAATTTTGGGCACAAAATGCGCTGGACAAAAAACATCCTGCCGATTTTAATCAGGCCATGCTGGATCTGGGAGCGACGGTTTGCCTGCCCCGCAATCCTCTTTGCCAGGAATGTCCGGTTAAATCGGGGTGTGGCGCGCTTCACAATAATTTGACGGCAATCATTCCGGTAAAAGTGCGGAAGAATACAAAACGAAGCAGGTTCTTTCATTACCTGGTCATACAAAATAAAAAAGGTGATGTCCTTATTCACCGCAGGGCTGGCAAAGACATCTGGAAGGGCCTGTATGAGTTTGTGCTCATTGAAAAGATGGATAAAACCAACCTTACAATGGCCGAATTAAATGACACCCTGAAAGCACTTGGCTTAGGCACCAAATATTCTGTTGACGATACAGTATATTGTCCTGACAAACCGCATATATTAACTCATCAGCAAATTAATACAAAATATTATTCCGTATTAATAAACAAATACGATGACTTATTGCTTCGACCAGACCTCAATTTTGTAAATAGGGGAAATTTAACGAACTTTGCCTTCCCAAGGGAGTTAAAGGCATATATGGAAAAATTCCTGATTTGAATCCCATTGTGTCTGAAAGAATTGTTAGTTTTGAGTTTTAATACAACACGAGATGGTAAACAAAGTAACGTTGATCGGAAACTTAGGAAAAGATCCTGAAGTCAGGCATTTTGAAAACGGTGGTTCTGTAGCCAGGATAACAGTGGCAACCAATGAAAGCTATAGGGATAAAGAGGGCAACTGGCAAAATCTCACCGAATGGCATACTGTAGTCGCCTGGAGAAATCTGGCAGACAGAGCCGAAAAAGAACTCAAAAAAGGCAGCCTCGTTTACGTGGAAGGCAAACTCAAATCCCGTCAGTATAAAGACAACAACGGAGTAGAAAAATACATTACGGAAATTGAGGCCAGTACGCTTAAATCTCTGGAAAAGAGAGAGCGAACTGAGCACAATAGTCCTTCACATCCTTCCCAGAACTTTGGCAATGAATCAAGCCAGCCTGGACAGGATTTTGGCAACCAGACTGAAGCTCCTGACGATTTGCCGTTTTAATCGAAAACGGCACTATGGTTTAACTAAAAATTGAATTTTGGAAACTGAGCCCCCCAATTTATTCTTAGGGTTTATTCACTGTTTTATCCTTATTGACTGGTCATTCCTGGCCTACCTTCTGCTTCTGATTGTCCTCATATGCTGCTCCGGACTTATCTCAGCAAGTGAAGTAGCTTTTTTTTCACTGACATCCTCTAAAATAAGGTCTCTGGAAGAAGAGGACAGCGGACTGAATCACCGCATCATTCAATTGCGCAATCAGCCACAGAAACTCCTTGCCACCATTCTTATCGGAAACAACTTTGTCAATATCGCCATCGTCATTGTTTCTCAGATCCTGCTCAGTCGGTTGTTACACGAAAGTGTGCTTTCTGCCATTGGCTGGTGGCTGCACGATTACATCTTTTTGGGTTTATTTACTCCCGATCAACTGGCTACTTCATTCAATTTTTTTATTACGGTTATTCTCGTAACATTTATGCTTTTGCTATTTGGTGAAGTCGGGCCAAAGATATACGCCAATGTCAACAATATGCGTGTGGCCAGGATAATGGCTACACCACTCAGCTTAATGGGTTTTCTGTTTACGCCTGTAAGTTCCGTCCTGGTGGGCTGGGGCAGCCGCATTGAAAATAAAATATCTGCTTCCCGTAACTACCAGACAGGTACCAGCAGAGAAGACCTGGATGCAGCCATTGAACTCACGGTGAGTCAGAACGAAGAAGAACCACATGAGGCTGAATTGCTCAAAGGGATCGTCAAGTTTGGCGATATGTCCGCCCGTCAGGTTATGAAGCCGCGCATCGATGTTGTCGCTGTGGAAAAAGAAACTGGTTTTGAAGATTTGCTTAAAATCGTAAACGAAAGTGGCTATTCGAGATTGCCCATTTACGATGAGGATTTTGACAACATTCTGGGTATTTTATATGTCAAGGACCTTGTGGGTCATACCCGGGAATTGGACGGCTTTGACTGGAATTCTCTGATCAGAACCAATATGCTCTATATCCCGGAGACCAAAAAGATTGATGACCTCCTTCGGGATTTCCAGATTAAAAGACTGCACATGGCCATCGTCGTCGATGAATTTGGTGGTACACTTGGTATTGTTACCCTGGAAGACATCATGGAAGAAGTCATTGGTGAAATTAAAGACGAATTTGATGACGAAGAAGACGTAGAATATATTAAACTGGGAGAAGGTAACTATATCTTTGAAGGTAAGTCTCTGCTCAATGATGTATGCAGGGTTATAGGCGAAAAAACAAGCTACTTCGACGACATTAAAGGAAATGCCGACTCTGTGGGTGGACTCATCATCGAATTGTTTGGCTTTATCCCTAAACCGGAAAAGGAACTTACCATCAAAGACCTTAAAATGAAGGTCATCTCCTCCAATAGCCGAAGGATCGAAAAAGTAAACATTAAGTTACAAAAGTCTGACGCCTGATGAGAATAATTTTATCGTCATTGTGCCTTTTGTTTTGCCTCATCTCTTGTGAAGAAGGTAAATCCGTCATGCCAAAACAACGGATGTTTCCATTTGTGGACTATCCCGAAAGACATGACACCATTTTGGACAAACATTTTTGCAATTTCACCTTTTCCTACCCCGGCTATTTTTCATTTCGACAGGATAGTTTTTATTTTGGAGAAAAACCGGCACACGACTGTTGGTTTGACCTCAATGCCCAGGGTTTAGGGGCAAGTCTTCACTGCAGTTATTACCCCATCCAAAATAGGACAGGCTTCGATAAATTGGTAAACGATGCTTTTGAAATCACAGGCAAACACAACATAAAAGCAAATGCCCGGAAAGAAACATTGATCGAAAATGGTCACAATGCCAGCGGCATTATGTTTGAAGTGAGCGGCCCTGTGGCTTCACCAATTCAGTTTTATCTGACAGACTCAACTCGGCATTTTTTTAGAGCCTCACTGTATTTTAATGCCACCGTCAATCCCGATTCCACAGCACCTGTGTTGCAATTTATAAAGGCCGATCTAGACAGGATAATTACAGGCTTCACCTGGAAAGAAAAGTAAATATGGATAGAAAAAATTTCTGGCTATTTGTCATCATGCTCTTTATCCAAAACCCGACCTGGACACAACCTGTAAACCAACCCATCGAGTTAGGCCGCGTACACTGGATTAGAAACCTCGATGAGGGCTTGTCAAAGTCAGCCAAATTGCATAAGCCTGTCTTTTTACTGTTTCAGGAAGTTCCAGGTTGCTCAACTTGCCGCAACTTTGGATCAAACGTTCTTGACCACCCCCTCATCGCCGAAGCAATTGAAGACCATTTCATTCCTGTTGCCATTTACAACAATATCGGCGGACACGACGCCGATGTGCTCAAACGTTATAATGAACCCTCTTGGAACAATCCGGTCGTCCATATCCTTTCCGGGAAAGGGAGTGACCTTATTCCCAAATTGCAGGGCCGTTACTCCGAGGGTGACGTCATCTCACTGATCAACAAGGCTCTGCTCAGCAGTAGTCTGCTTATCCCTGCTTACCTCCAACTCCTGGAAGCCGAATATACCGCCAATCCGGAAGAAATGATCCTGGAAATGTATTGCTTCTGGTCAGGAGAAAAAAACATCGGTGGTCAACCAGGAGTAATTTACACGGAACCCGGTTATAGCCAGGGCAAAGAAGTGGTTAAGGTACGCTACGATCGCAATCTCACGGATGCCACCAATGTCGCCAAAGCCGCGAAAAAAGGGGGCAATGCCGATGCCATACACACCGGAGAAAATGCACTGATTGACATGGCAAAAGCCATAGGTATGCCTGTGAAAAAAGCTGCATCCTATTCCATCGATAAAGACCTGCACTACTATCTGAAAAATTCAATCCTTTCTGCTGTGCCCATGACTCAAACCCAGGCCACAAAAATAAATAGTGCCCTCGGCAATGGTCAGCTTGCAGAAAACTACCTTTCACCCCGGCAAATAAAAATTCTCGATGCCGTAAAATCCGGTAAACTTAAAAATATTGCCCGCTATCACATCGCACCCGTGGCCAAATCATGGCCTGCATCTTTCTGAGCTTATATATGGCGAACCTTACCTCACCCAGGTCCTGCTTATCATTTTGTTCCCCGTGCGTATGGCTACCACATAGACACCGCGCACAAGATTTGCAACATCCCATTCAACCTCAGTGGCTGCTGTATCAAATTGTTTTATACCAATGACCCTGCCATCCGAACCAAATAAATACATTTGACCATCGGAATGGATTTGGTCACAAACTACCTTAAGTTTGTCCTGTTTATATAAAAGATGAACCTCCCCAGGTTTAATATTTTCATTGACCATACCCATTAGCCATGGAACTTCAACCAAAGTATCCAGCACACAGCCAAGTGAATCCGTTATGCGCAATAAAAAATCACCCGCAAATAAATCATCCAGCAAATACGTGTGATTGGTAGTGTCATCAGCCCACCAAATGGCGTATGGTGGTCGGCCTCCTGAAATGTTTTTGATGTATATATATCCTTCATTGACGTCAATAATGCCGTTTATTTCAAGAGTTACACCAAGTGGTTCAGGGGCAGTCAGCGTATAGGGACCGTAGTAGGCTGTTCGCCCGGTGGTGGTGATGACAGAAAGGGTATAACTACCACCGTTAAGGCTATCTATAATTTGAGTAGTGTCGCCCGAACTCCAGTATATTTGATATGGAGCATTAACTTCTTTGACCTCCATGATCAGGGAACCCTTGTCGCCGTGGCAAACAGGCTGCACCACCCTTATATCAAATATAGGCAGGCTTAAGTTAATCTGTATGGAGTCACAAACTTGCAGGGATTCACATTTATTCTCTGCGGTAAGGCAAATAGTATATTGACCCGGCTGCATATAAAGGTGATTGTCTGGAACGGGTGCTTTATAGATCGTTCCATCACCCATATCCATCGAGGTTATCTCCCCATCTTCCGCTTTGATACTAAGTGATACTTTGTCAAAATTAGTTGAGGCTGTGAATTCAACAAAAGGCGAAACGTTCAGGTTGATGATGACTTCAGTAGCTTTACCCGGACTTAGATTGTAAAAGGATCCACTTCCTGTAGTTTCCAGCTTTACGGTCCTTACCATATAGGAGTACTTTCCCTGGTTTACGCATTCATCTGTAAAAGTAGTATCCGCGGATATAGTTTCATTTAAAAGTGTAAACTTTAGTTCTCCCGTTGTTTTTCTATATACAAAATAGCCAAGGGCACCCTCCTCAGTCGCCCGGGTCCAATGGAGACGTACTGTGTTATCCTGCACTTCTGCAGCCAGTGAATCGATGCCTTTAAATGGATATTGTATCAGGGTAGGATCGCCGATCAGGGCAATGTGAACTGCTCCTGCACCAAACCCTCCCGGAAACTCCGTAGTATTGTTTTGGGTAATCCTGGCAGAATAACCAATAGGCTCGCCTATAGCCATATGATGGAAGTACCAATGCGGTCTTCCTGCCCAGGCATTGGTAAGTGTCAAACCGGACCCCAGTACCGCACGCAGATAATTGTTGCTGTTGTCCCAGTCGCCAAAGTAAGATCCAAATAACATTGTGAAGATGGTAAGGTGGTTTTCTGCAGGCAGTTCACTGCTGGCTCCAATACCCGAGGCACCGGTATAATTACCTGCGCCACAGCCGTAGGACCACAAATAGGCATCTTTTTGAAGGCTTGTTTTATAGGGCAAATAAAAAACACTGTCCGAACCAAACATCCTTGAAAAGTTATTTACCCCACTTCGCCCAAATGCCTCTCCAAAGCTGGGAAAATTATTTTGGATCAAACCCCTCCTGGGCATATTCAATTGGCCAGACCGGAAATGATGATTCTTATTAAAGTATTTTATCATCAACGCCTCCTCGGTCATATTGAATACCGGAAGATTGCTCAGGTCAATGCGACCAATTTCCAACTCAACTTTACCCGGAATATTGGATTGGTCAAATTTACCATCTCCGGGTACATTGTCATTCCTGGTGCCTGATGCCTGTGTACTGTTCACTGAGTCATCCGTCCATACACCATCCATGTCTGCATAATATACATCTGCTGGCCAGGCTCCCGAATGGTCGGGAGTATGCCCGTCAGGGGCAATCAGACCGGAGTAGGGCACCGGCACATGTCCAATGAGCACGAGACTTCTTAAAGAACCCTCATCGTAAACCATTTTTATCTTGCCCTTTATTGAAGTCACGGCTTCCTGTTCACCCACTATTGTTTTTTTAACACACCATCCTTCCATTTCTAGATCTGCTGCATAGGTAGCCAGTTCGTCCACCAATGCTGAATCCATTGCAGAAGTTACCACAAGTAGCACACAATTTCGCCCGTGAATGGGATTTACTTCAATACCACCGGCCATCACACCGGTCACCGTAGCCGTAGCTGACTGTCTGGTGACTTCATATTCATAGATCAATCCTATTTGTATTGAGGTATCCGACAAGGATGTGGCACTGCCAGACAGGTTTGCCAGTAACTTGTAGTTACTTCCTGGTATCCGCCTTTTCACCAAATATCCCGTGGCACCCGCTTCTGGTATCCAGTTCAAAATCAAGGCATTGCCTACTTTGTTTGCTGAAAATCTCACCGAATTTGCATAATCCACAGTCTGTCCGATAGCCAAATAACCAATCAATAAAAACAGGAACAACATAGATTTTTTGACCATGGTAATGGAATTTACCAACAAATCTAATAAAACCACAAGTGCCGAATTTGAAAAAATGAATTCTTGAAGTTTAATTGCCACGTAAAATTAACTTCTATGCCTATTTGGCTGAATGTTTACTTTGATACGGGGCAAAAAAAATAACACCATACAATCGTATAATGTTATTTTAATATAGGAATTTGTGGTTCCTCATAAGGCCTTTCAAAGCATCCAGGTGGTGTTCTTCGAAGCTTGGTGGCCCGATAAATAATTCTTAACCTATTCTGAAGCAAAGAAAGGACTTACTTTTGAAATAGATTATGTTGTTTCGTAATTGACAACTTGGAGCCTATAAGTGGTAGTTTTTTCTATATAATTGGCCGATTTCAGGAAGAAAGCCACTCAATAAACTCATTTTTATTTCTCCTTGATACGTCGATATGGTGGTTAAAAGAGGTTATAATCGATCCTCCATCTCCTTTAATATATTGCTTTATGTATTTTTTCTGGACCAGAAAGGAATGATGAACCCTGAAAAAATCAGTGGACGAAAGTTGCTCTTCCACATCTTTGATCGGCTTGGACATAATCTTTTTGAACCGTCATTGAGGAAGATATTGGTGTAAGTAGATTCTGCTTCGCAATAAACTATGGCGTCAACAGGAATGAGATCAATGGTCGTCTTGCTGTTGAGGTGCAGGTATTTTGTTTTGGCAGTCTGCACAGGTCCTCTGATGGAAATAAGTTTTTTTATCTTGGCTACTGCATCGATTACCTCCTTTATAGATATGGGCTTCAGTAAATAGTCTACAGCATTAAGTTTTATCGCATCTATGGCATAATCTTTATAGGCTGTTGTGAAAATGATTTTAAAGTCAGCGTCCTCAAAAAATGAAAGTAAGTTGAGCCCAGAGCCTCCCGGCATCTGAATATCCAAAAAGATAAAATCAGGCTTGCACGTATTGATCAGTTCGTAAGCAGATTCTGCATTTTCAGCCTGTCCAATGACTTCTACGTCACCGCAATAGCGGGCGAGTATGTTATTAATGGTTTCCCGGCTCCTTGCTTCGTCGTCTATGATGATACAGGTCATGCTGTTATGGTATTTTACAAAGGTAGCAAAAGTACGATGTATAACCACCGATTTATTTTCCGTTTGGCACAGCGCAATGCAAGCAATGCAGTAATCATCTAAATAACACATTCAATCAGGCAAGAGCCTGCAATGCCTACATGCAACCATGCCGTAATTATATGTATTCCCCATCCAAGCTTGGATAAAATATTCTTTACCACGTTTATGGTTTCAAGGCCTGGACCGTCATTCTTATGGTGACGGTCGTCCCTTTATCAGACTGGTCTGCGTGAAGGTCTTGTGTCTGAATGGTGATGTCTGTATGGTCAAATTCTTTGATGGCAGCAATTCGCTCCTCAATAATCTTAAGGCCCAAAGATTGTTTTTTCAGGTTGTTTTTCTTCATGGCCAGTGATTTTTCCCTTCCAATACCGTCATCCGTAATTTGGCATATCAGTTGGTCTCCTTCTTTCGACAGCCTGATGTTCAGTGAACCCTTGCCATCTTTGTTTTTAAGTCCATGTTCAATGGCATTTTCTACAAATGGTTGAATGATGTTCGATGGTATCTGCCACGTATTGTCAAACTGACTTTCCAGAGAAATGGTATATTCAAATTTATCTCCCGACCGCAGCGACTCCAGTGACAGGTATAGCCGGAGCAACTCTATCTCATCCATCAATCCGATATACTGTTTTTTAGATGCTTCCAGATAACCGCGAATCAGACGCGAAAACATATTTAGATATTCATTTGCACTTACTTCATCATTGAGGAAGATGTAGTTTTGAATGGCATTTAGAGAATTAAATATGAAGTGACTGTTCAACTGTGACTGAAGACTTTCAAGTTTGATCTCAGCCATCTTTTTCTGAAACTCATATTCCTTTTTATTTGCTTCCAGTTTTTTTCTATTCCGCCGGACAAACAAAATCAAAGGAAGCGAAATGGCCAATAGGATAAAACATAATCGAAACCAGATGGTATTATAAAAAGCAGGATGAATGTCAAATACGAGATTAACTTCATTTTCGGAAGGAACTCCATCCACATTAAACGCGCGGGCATTAAACCGATATCTTCCGGGTGACAAATTGTAAAAGTTGATGTTTCTGTCTTTAGTACTTATAGATGTGGGATTCCCTGGCCCCGTAAGTTTGTAATTATAGGTATTGTCACCCATACTTGCGTAACATAGATTGGTCAGCTGAATGTTAATGGAATTTTCAAAATAGGGTAGGGAATAGGCATCCTGCAAAGGTTTATCAATTCCATTTATTTTAATTTGTGTACAACGCAATCTGGGTATATGGTGGCTTTCATTCTCAGCGTCATGGATGATGGTAAGTCCATCTGATGAACCGGCATATATCGTGTCATTTTGACAATACACCGTATTTATGTCAAGGGACTGAAGCCCGTCGGTAAATGAATAGCGCCTGAATTTGTATGTATCATGGCCTGAATATTGTGCGCGCCACAGCCCTTTACTGGAAGCAATCCACATGGAATGATTTTCCTCCTGATAATAAAACTGATTGGCAATAACGTTTTTAAATTCAGGTATTAGTTTTACTTTTCTGGATTTTGGATTAACCAGGTATATGCCTCCCTCGTCTGTGGAAACCCAAATGTTTCCGTAAGCATCATCCGCAATGGAGCGCGTATATCCTTTAAGATAGTTGCCGTACCATCGCTGACCCATCTTTCCATCCTTATACTCGTACACACCTTCTGTAGTTCCCAATAAAACCAACCCTCCCCGCGTTTTCTGAATGTGATATACACATTCTATGGGCTTAACCACATCAAAAATCTTAATATGGTTTTTGCGGGATTGGATTTTTAATAAAGCCAGACAACCCCCTGTTAGAAAAGTATTATTTTCAAGTCGAGCAATGAATTTGGGAGAATAATAACCCTGAGAAAGAATAATTTGGTCGTCATCACTGGTTAACGACGGCCTGTTGATGTACCAGCTACCTGCTTTTATGGTTCCCTGCTTCATGGGCGAATTGACATCACCTTCAACGAGGACCGGCGATTTGGAATAAACGGTGAGATTTCCTGATATGATTTGGTGAAAATCATCTTCAAGTAAATTATACAGATGGGCATATAAATTGCGGTAAACTTTGGTAAAGACACCGTCTTTGTACAGGTGAAAGTGATCGAGGTTGTCATTGATGAGCATGAGCCCCTTGTCATGCATAGGCCCTATATGGGTAATTTTTGGAGTCTTTACCGCATTGTCAATTTGAAAATATTGTCTGCTTTTGAATGACTTTGCAGGTATTAAGAATACCCCACTATACAAAGAACTTATCCACCAGTTCCTTTCTCTATCGACCACCAGAGTCGCTCCATCTCCCTGAATAGGAGGCAGGTCCATATCTTCAAATACACCAAAGATTGAAATCTTTGAAAAATTACCGGATGTGGGATCGTGCAGTATGATCCAGCCATTGTCAAAGCCAATTAGTTTATTTCCTTTAAGCATATTAATTGGAAACAATGGAAATACATCCCTGTCCCTGAGCATAAACACCGAATCTTTTGTGGTAAAAAAGTATTGTTCCTTTCCATAATACCTGGGATGGTAAAACCCACGGTTGTCTGAAGTCACACTGATACCTTTGGCAAAACGCAACTTTACATGTACTTTTCTGGTCTTTTTTTCCAGGACATACATCCCACTGTACATTGTAAGTACATTTATATGCGTACTATCCTCTTTTAATAACATTACTTTGTCATGTTTCAAAAGCGGGAGTTTGTAACTGATACTTCCGGATATATCACGGATGGTTATAAAAGCATCACTTTCTCTTTTATGTGGGGTAAAAAAAAGTCCGCTATTAGGATAGTAAAGGGCATACTCATTTTTCACAGGTGCTTTATCCGGATCGTCAAGCCAAACCAGTTTATTTTTATGGATATACTTTTTGCGCTGATCTTTTGATTCAATCCAAATCCGGTCTTCACTGTCAGCAAAACAATTGTAAATGTCTTTTATCTTTAAATTGAGCTCTTCAAAAATATTCTCAAATTCATAACCGTCAAAACGAACCACACCCTTATCTGTGGCTATCCAGATCATACCCTGCCCGTCATCGATAAGCCGGTAGCAGTTATTGGAAGGAAGACCGTCCTTAGTTGTATAATGCCTGTGGGGTATGACCTGGGCAATCAGAGGTAAATTAGAGCCGATGAGAAGAAGCAAAAATATCCAATATTTCCGGCATAACATTCTCCTTACCTTCTGGTAGCATGGACAAATGTTTTTATGGTCGCAAGCATGCCTCAATTTTGCAAAACTCTTTAACCGGCCAATTCCTCTTCGTCCAGTATATACAGACTGTTGAGATTTCTAGCAGAATTATTGAAATCAAGTCCATATCCGATGACAAATAAATCGGGAATTGAAAATCCCAGATAGTCGGCACTTACATCCCGAATAAGTTTGTCGGGCTTGAGAAGCAGGCAGGCTATTCTGAGTGAACTTACCCCGATGGATTTGAGGTAATGGGTAAATTCATGCAGTGTTTGACCTGTATCGATGATGTCCTCGACGATAATCACATCCCGTCCTCTGAGGTCAAGGATGGCTTCCCGGTTGAATTCAATCTTGCCGGTACTTTCCATATCTTCATAAGAACTTACTTTGATGAACCTGGTGTCTGCCGACTGATCCCATTCCCGAAGCAGATCCGAAGCAAACATGAAAGCCCCATTGAGCAGGATGACAAATACAGGGTGTTTGCCTTTGTAATGGGGTTTGATCTCTGCAGCCAGTTCCCTTACGCGTATCTGAATCTGAGACGCATCAATAAATTTTTAAACCTCTTATTATGTACGGTAATATGTTCCATTTTTTAATCTTCAATTCCATATTTGTCAATAAGGAACACCAGACTTACCATGGCAGCGGCACCAAGTTTGAGTTCTCTGGGGTGTACGTTTTCAAACACATCACGGCTAGTATGGTGAAAATCAAAGTAACGCTGGGAATCGGGCCTCAATCCGGCCAGCAAACCTTTACAGGGCTTCAATGGTCCAATATCAGCACCGGACCCGCCTAACTCCAACTGAAGCCCGTAAGGCTCAAGTAAGGGTAAAAATTTAGTATATACCTTCTTGAAATATTTTTTAATGACGGAAGTATCTGCATCAAATGAAAAACCTCTTGGCGAAAAACCGCCAGCATCAGATTCAATGGCCGCTACATGGATTTCTTGGGCATCCAGTACTTGTTGGGCATATGCCTTTCCACCTGCCAATCCATTTTCTTCATTGGCAAATAAAACACAGCGAATGGTGTGTCTCGGTTTGTAACCCATTGAAACTATAGTATGAAGTACTTCCATGGCCTGTACGCAGCCCGATCCATCATCATGGGCTCCTTCGCCCACGTCCCACGCATCCAGGTGACCACCAACCACAATAACTTTTTCCGGATACTCACTACCTTTCAACTCTCCGATGACATTGTCACAATTTTGTATCTCACCGATGTGACTCGTATTCCGGATAAATACTTTACCGCCCTGGGCCTTAATCATCGCAGACAATTTTTCAGCCGCCATTGTACTTATAGCCAGCGCGGGTATTTCTTTTATTCCCTCTGTATAAATAAGTGTGCCGGTATGTGGATAATCATCAATCTCCGTAGTCATCGATCTCACCAAAACCGCTAAAGCCCCATATTTTGCCGCCCTGGAAGCACCATAAACGCGCTGATCGACCGCACCTCCATAAGCAGTAAATGTGCGTAGTGCCGTTGGATCCATCGCTCTGTTATAAAAAACGACTTTCCCGCGTAAGAACTCACCCATTTTTTCAACATCGTCCAGACCAAATACCTCCACAACCTCTGCCAGTAAGCCCTGCTCGCCCGTGCCAATCGAATTGCCAAGAGCTAAGGCATTGAGACCCGTTATCTCTCCCATTGGAGAAATATAATCCACCACCTCTTTTGCACCTCGTATCCATTTATGGGTTTTCGTAGCTTGCGCACTCACCTTTACGCCCTTAATGGAGGCAAGTTGCTTGCTCGTAATCACAACGGCACTGTCATATGCAGCATGTCCTGCCAATCTTGGTCCACCTCCTTTACATAAGGCATGCAGCCATTCATGGCATTTACCCTTACTCAGTACAAAATTGTGAATCTCTTTCAACATCAGTGCATCTTCATCTCCATTCTTCTGGCCATGCCCTGTGTTTATCGCTAATAACAGCAAAATATTTAGTAAAAACATCCTCGACTTCATCTCCACCTGGTTTTTTCTTCAACAGGAGTTCGTTGACTCGCCACTGGTTTTTCATCAAGGTATCCCATATAAAAAAGACCCAGACACCGTTCATTTGATTCCAGTCCCAAAAATTCATCTGCACGCAGAATGATGCCCGGCGTTGCCCAGTAGCTGCCTATGTTTCTGGCCGTACAGCTCAGCCACATATTTTGAACCGCACACGATACCGCTGCAATTTCCTCCCATTCCGGCAGCATGGATTCCTCAGATCGTTTCATACAGATGGCAATGACAGCTCCTGACTGCAATGGCTTTTCACTGATCTTTTTTTGTTGAATTTCGCTGAATTTCTCCTCGGCTACACTTTGCCGGTACGCCTCAGCCAGGTAATTGGACAGCTCTTGTTTGGATGCCTCGCTTAAAAAAACAACGAAACGCCACGGCTCGGTCTTCTTATGGGTAGGCGCCCAATTGGCATTCTCAAGAATCTCCCAAATAACATCCGCTTCTATGGCTTGTTGTTTATAGGAATTGGGAAACACTGACCTTCGGTCCTGAATGATTTTATCGATATCCTGTTGCATGAATCAATTTTCTGCGAATTTAATCCAAAATCAGGAAAATAGCGGATTAAATTGCAGGGCTTACACAACTTATCCATGACCCTGATTTGAGGATTTGTCTATGCTGCTCACTGGGGCTCACAATTTCCCACCTTTGATTCCCTCAGGCAACCAAATCTACGGTTCGGTATTCCCTGATAGCAGGTTTTGTCTATGCTGCTCGCGGGGCACCCGTTCGGTCACTCCTAACCCCTAGCCCCTAACCCCTAGTCCCTAGTCCCTAACCCCTAGTCCCTAACCCCTAGTCCCTAGCCCCTAGTCCCTAGCCCCTAGTCCCTAGCCCCTAGTCCCTAGCCCCTAGTCCCTAGCCCCTAACCCCTAGTCCCTAGCCCCTAACCCCTGGCCCCTTCTCAAAATTTATACCCCACACTTCCCAGCACCCTCGAAGCACTTTGACCAAAATTGTAAGGCTGGCCGTCAATGGTAATGTGGTCTCCAAAAGCACTGAGATTGCCTTCATAGGCCACTTCCAGTCTCAACTTCCAGATGTCAAAACCAAAGCCGGCCTGATAGCCATAACTGGCGTCCCTGAATTTTTGACCATAGTTGCTAAAATTGGTGAGATCTGACGTGCTGCTAATATGCATATGGGCTACAGGACCTCCATAAAGCCTGAAAATACCTGCTTTGATGCCAACCATTAACGGAATATCTACGGAATAATATTTTTCGCGGAACAGCACAGTGAGTACACCATCTTCACTATAGTCCGTCAGTCGGTAGTTGATCATATTAGAGTTAAACAGTGCTGCAGGTTCCAGATAAATGCCCAAAAAACTAACCCTGGAATATAGTCCCAGGTGATGACCATAGGCGGAATTAACAAAGTCAAGCTGAAGGTGGTTGATGCCGTCATCCACTTTAATTCCATCAGAAATGAGGTCAACCGAACTTAATCCACCCTTGATACCAAATTCGAACTGGGCATTCATTTGAGATTGTAAACAGACAAGCAATAAGCAACCGAGGAGCAGGTTTCGCATAAATAATTATTTTTAATGAATGATCAATCTTTATCGCAGCGCAGGAACAAAAACACAACATAGGACAATTTATTCCATCATTGTCGCATGCAATGGTTTTGAATTGACGTACCATTTGATGCAAAAAGCATATTTTTGTGACTCTTTAACCTTTGATTAACTCTTATAATTAGGTTAAAAAGATATATATTATTAATATTTATAATATATCAATAATTGTGCCATTGGGTGTTAATTTGAGCTCAGCCACATCTTTGGGTATAAAAAATACGTAAAGTGAAAGTAAAAAGTGTAACCTATACAGGCAGTTTTCACCGGGAAGACATCTGCCCGAAAGACAAATTGCCCGAATTTGCCTTCATAGGCAGGTCTAATGTAGGTAAGTCGTCGCTCATTAACATGTTATTGGATAAAAAAGACCTGGCCCGCGTATCAAAGCAACCGGGTAAGACACAGTCACTTAACTACTATCTGGTGAATGAGAGCTGGTACCTGGTCGATCTTCCGGGTTATGGTTATGCAAAATCGGCCCAGTCTATGCGTGAAAATTGGCGCAAAATGATCTTGTATTACCTCAAAAACAGGGCAACCCTGGTCGTGGCTTTTGTCCTGCTGGATGGCAGGCATACTTTACAGAAGATCGATAAGGAATTTATGGAATGGTGCGCAGAAAATGGTGTACCATTTTCAATCATCTTCACCAAAGCAGATAAAGTCAAAAAGGACGAGTTGGCACAAAATCTGGCTTCAATTCAAAAGGACTTACTGGAGGATTGGGAAAAATTGCCAGATCAGTTTGTCTCCAGTGCCGAAACAGGTTTAGGTCAGGAAGATATTTTGAATTTTATTGCACATTTAATGGAAAAAGTTTAATTTTTACATTTAGTTACTTAATGACACACGTTTTTCCACATATCATCCCCAAAATCGAAGACTGGCAAATCAATAAATTTGCCAGGCAGCGAAAAACCTTTATTGAACAGCTCAATGAGTACGTCTGGACCAGACTGGAAAAGAATGGTTCTCAGAGCCTGGAAGATATCCTGGCAAAGACCATTTACCTGGAAGCCCAACGGGTGAAACTAAATCCCTGGAAAGTAGATCCGTCAGACGATGCTGAGTACTGGAAGTCGATGGGAAATGCCCTGACCCAGGCCCTGAAAAGCGAGGAAAAGGACCAGTTGCTGCGCGATATGCTCAGACGCATTGTGAATCGGTACAACGAAGAGATTGTAGGCAATTTCAATCCATCTACTTTTCTTTTTGCCCGCAAATTTCTTACCGTTTTTTTCAAACGCATCTTCAACAGTTTTAAAGCTCCGGGACAAAGGTGGTTTTGGGGCACCAAAAAAGACCTGCTCCAAAAGATCAAACTCAGTGGATATGTCGATGAAACCAGGCAACTTTTTAACAAAGGAACCGTTGTCATAGTCCCTACCCATTTTTCCAATCTGGATTCCATTACGATTGGTTATGCCCTTGATACGGTAGCTGGCATCCCCGCACTTTCTTATGGGGCCGGACTCAACCTTTTCGAAGTGGAGATTGTGGCCTATTTTATCAATCGCCTGGGAGCTTACCGGGTAGATCGCAGAAAGAAGAACCCAATTTATCTGGAATGCCTCACTTCTATGGCGTCATATGCTTTGTATAAAGGAGTACCAAATATATTTTTTCCCGGGGGAACCCGGTCCCGGAGCGGAGCTATGGAAAACAAGCTCAAATATGGTTTGCTGGGGTCTGCAGTGGAAGCCCAACGCCTATTGCTTGAAGAAGGCAAAGAAGATAAAATTTTCATTGTGCCGCTGGTCATCGGTTACAATTTTGTGCTGGAAGCGAAAAGCCTCATAGAACAGCACCTGATGGCCACAGGTAAAGAAAAATATCAGAAATCCCGTGAACCAAAAAACATAGGTTCAAAATGGAACTTCTTCAAGTTGTTTTTTACAAAGCAATCAGAAATGGTGTTATCATTCGGTGAACCTATGGATGTGCTGGGCAACCTTGTAGACGGAGATGGCAAGAGCCTTGACAAAAACTGCCATGAAGTCAATCTCAGGGAGTACTTCCTCTTAGGCGGAGAATTGGCTGAAAGTGCCCAAAGAGAATCGGTGTACACCCGCATCCTCGCAGAAAAAGTACTGGAGAGTTATTTTCGCAACAACGTCATCCTGTCAAGCCACCTTGTGGCCTATGTGGGATTCCAAATGCTGCTGAATCAACGAAAAGATCTAAATCTGTTTGCCATATTGAGATTACATCCTTCAGAATTTTCCATTGATTATGTGGATTTCTCAAACCAAATTTCACTCATGGTGAAACAGTTAAAAGAAATGGCTGAAGAAGGCAGGCTAAGGCTATCAGACGAGATTTTCAGGAATACAGACGACCTTATAAGTCATGGCATGGAAATGCTGGGCTCTTACCACATTGAAAAAGTACTGGGTTACAATGCAGACAAAAAACTCATTTATTCCCAGCACCTCAAATTGCTGCATTTTTATGCAAATCGCCTGGAAGGGTACGATTTTGAAAACCTGGTGAGCTGGGTCCCTTCAGAAAAATTTAGATATGTTGACAAACTTAAAGAAGACTGAGTTTTGAATTTTATCATCTATGACCTGGAAGCAACCTGTTGGAGGGGAAGACCACCACATGGTTTCAATGAAGTGATTGAAATTGGCGCCTATAAAGTCAACCAACTCGGAGAAGTGTTGGGCATTTTTAATAAGTTCATCAAGCCAACGGTAAATCCCATCCTTTCAGATTTTTGTCGCCACCTTACATCCATTTCCCAGGCCGATGTCGATAAGGCAAGGACGTTTCCAGTGGTTATTCAGGAGTTCCAGGATTGGATCAATGTGTATGAAGAAGACTACAAGCTTTGCTCCTGGGGTAAATTTGACATTCAGCTACTCAAAAACGACTGCAACCTTCACAAACTGGACCATGAATGGCTGGAAAAAAACATCAACGTCAAGGGCCAGTACCACGACATAAAAGGGGAACACAAACTTACCGGCCTCAAAAATACCATCAAAAACGAAGGTATGGAATTTACCGGTACCCACCACAGGGCCATTTCTGATGCTGAGAATCTGGCCAAAATTTTTGTGAAATACATTGACATGTGGGTGTATTGAGTCAAATCCGGCAGGGTTGTGGTCAATTTGTAACATTGGACATGAAATTTCGTCCTTTCATCGTAAATTTGCCTCGCCCTGAACCTTCAGGACGGAAAAATGGTTACAGATTTAGTACATTAAAAAACAGAAAATGAACAAAAAACTATTTATGCTGGCCTTCCTTTTGGTAGGATTTGTCAGCACCTATGCTCAAAAAACGCTCAACAAAGGTATGATCACCATGGAAATTACCGAAGTGACATCTCCTGACGAACAAACCGCCATGATGCTCGAAATGATGAAAGGTTCTCAAACCGAAGTTTATTTTGATGGCACCAAACACGCATCCAAAATGTCTATGATGGGCGGTATGGTAGAAGTAAAGACCTATGTAAACCAGGATTCCAAGAGTATGGACATGTTGATGGACATGATGGGCCAGAAAATGTGGATTGCTTCAAATCTGGATGAAATGGCAAAGGATGAACAGGCACAAAAAGCTGCAAGTGCCAAGGTGGAATATGACAAAAGCAAGAAAAAAGAAATTCTTGGCTACAATTGTTACGCCATGACCGTTACGCTGCCCGACGCAGGAGATATGAAGCTGACAGGTTTTGTTACAGAAGACATTAAAACCGATGCCAACATCATCCAGGGCATGCAGTCCATTAAGTTTCAGGGCTTTCCGATCGAATATACCGTGGAAAACCCCATGATGAAAATGACGATGACCGCTGTGGCCATTAAGGATACACTCGATGTATCCAAACTTGAGGCAAAAACAGATGGCTATAACAAAATGACCATGGCCGAGTTTAAGGCAAAAATGGGTAACATGGGAGGCGGCTTCGGCTTCTAACCTGAATTAAAAAATGACAAGAGAAGGGACCTTTTGGTCCCTTTTTTTATGCTTATTTGCCGCTTTCAATTCACATGAAAAAAAGTTTGCCTCTGGTCAATATAAAAGTGTCTGGCTATTTATTGGGGCATTAGCAACTTTTTTTTTATTTTTGCCGATTCTGAATATTTAGTTCCTGGCAACATTTGGCGGAAGTAAGACAGAATAATTATATCATAGCAATCCTAAAAAATGAATCAAATCTGTCGGCAAGTCCTCTTATTTGGACTTTTGATTTTAGTTTCCGCTTATGTCAGCGCCCAGTCTGGGTTGTATCACCGGGCAAAGATCGACCTTAAAGATAAAAATCCTCTTTTGCTCTTCAAAGCAGGTGTCGCTTTGGACCATGGAAAATTTGCCCCGGGCAGGTATTTTGAAAGCGATTTTTCCCAGGAGGAAATCAACCTCATTTCCAACATGGGTTTTGACGTGAGGATTATCATCCACGATGTAGAAACGTATTATGCCCAACCAAACCGGCCCTCAGAACTTACTTCTTACCTAAATGCCCAGCGGACCAATTCCTGTTCCCAAGACCCGACAGATATTAAAACTCCGGTTAATTATTTCGAAGGCAGTATGGCAGGATATTTTACGTACGACGAAATGTTGCTCATCCTGGATTGGATGCACACCTTATATCCCAACCTGATCTCTAAGCTTGATACCATTGACGGTTACACCACGCACGAAGGCAATGTCATCCACTATCTTAGGTTGAGTGACAATCCCTCGGTGGATGAAGAGGAACCCGAAGTTTTGTACAATGCACTTCACCACGCTAGGGAACCCAATTCGTTGTCGCAGATGATTTTTTATCTATGGTATCTGCTTGAAAACTATCAAAGTAATCCGGAAATCAAATACCTGGTTGATCACACGGAAATGTACTTTATACCTTGTTTAAATCCCGATGGTTATAAATTAAATGAAAAAAACAAGCCCAATGGTGGGGGACTTTGGCGCAAAAATGGTAAAAAAGACGGCCAGGGTAATTTGATCGGTGTTGACCTAAACCGGAATTACGGCTACGAATGGGGTTTTGACAATGAGGGATCGTCACCAAATCCAAACTCTGAAACCTACCGCGGTGTTTCAGCCTTCTCCGAGCCGGAAACATCAGCCATTCGCGAATTTTGCATCAGCCATAATTTTTTACTGTCTCTTAATTACCACACTTTTGGTAATTATCTCATTCACCCTTGGGGATTCAGCGACCTGCCTACCGAAGAGGATAAGCTGTTTAAACTTATGGGCAATGTCATGACCAAATCAAATAAGTTTAAAATGGGCACCGGCACCGAGACCGTAGGGTACACCACCAATGGTGACAGCGATGACTATATGTACGGTGATCAGGTTGAAAAAAATAAAATATATTCCTATACACCAGAGGTCGGGCCCTCATTCTGGCCCCCGAAAACAGACATTGACTACCTCAATAAGAGTTGTTTGGAAATGAATTTAGCCTTGCCCCGGCTGGCAGCCGGCGTCATTGATCATTACGTGGCAGACGCATCCAGGTTGCACCGGTCAGATGACACCATTTTGATTAGATTTGCCAGACCAGGTTTCGGTAGTGCACCGATACCTGTAAATATTTACCTCGATCCTGTATTGGGTGGTGCAAATAATCTGAATTTCGTATATAATAAATCACAGGGTTCAGATACCTTGATAAAAGTACCCTATTACATAGATCCGGCTTTATTGACTACTGGAAAAAATGAAGTTAAAGTTTTTGTTAGTAAAGATTATGGATCCTGGATAGGAAAGGATTCTTTTATCATTGAGGTTTTTCAGGGCAGTATCCGCAGAAACTTTTTTGACGTGGCCAGCAACATCAATAACTGGCAGTTTTTTGAAGGAAATTGGGGCATCACCAATGCAGAATATTTTTCTGAGCCATCATCCATATCGGACTCTCCGGCAACAGCTTACGGCAGAAATGTCGTAACCACCCTTAGATTGGCAAACCCCATCGACCTTACCATTGGCAAGAGCCCTCAACTTACCTTCAAAACCAAATGGAGTATTGAAAAAAATTATGATTACGCCATCGTGTACGCCTATACTTTAAGCGGTGATACATTGTACCTGTGTGGTAAATATACCAAGCCTGGAACCCTGGATCAAAAAGCCGGTTATCCCGTCTATGACGGCATTCAAACCACATGGGTCGATGAAGTTATGGACCTTTCCTCCTTCGAAGGCGAAGCCCAGGTTTTTATTGACTTTCAACTGGTTTCCGACGGCTTCCTGGAAATGGATGGCATGTACATCGATGACATTGAGGTCATCACATTTAAAGAAGTCACCACCGCCATTTCAGACAAAGTTGCAAAAAATGTTGTGGTGTACCCAAATCCGGGTTCTGGCATATTTCATTTTACGGTGCCGGTACAGGGTAGCGTAAAAATTGCTGATGCCATGGGTAAAGAAGTGATTAACATAGCCATGAATGGAGGTACCAGAATGGATCTTTCTCAACTTACATCCGGCATTTATCAGCTTTCCTGGTTGGATGCACAGCGCATCTTACAGGCTGCAAAGCTGGCCATCATAAGGTAATTGATCATGGGAAATGGGCACTACGCTACGGTGGTATTTCCCATGGCCCTGCCGGCACTTTATACCTATATAATTCCGGAAGACCTCAGGACTTCAATTTTTCCCGGATCACGTGTCGAAGTGGCATTGCGCAATAAGGTTTACTCCGCTATTGTGTATGCCTTGCATACGGATGCTCCCGAAGGTCTGAAAGCAAGATCAGTATTATCCGTCATCGATGAGGTTCCTTTGGTTTCCCAAACTCAACTCGAATTGTGGACATGGATGGCCCGTTATTATTGTTGCACTTTGGGTGAAGTCATGGACGCTGGTTTACCCTCCGGTTTAAAGTTGCATAGTGAATCTCTGTTTGTGCTCAATCCGGATCACGATGTGCAGGACGAAGACCTCACCAATGAAGAATACCTCATTGCAGAAGCTCTTTTCCTTCGCAACGAACTCAACCTCGACCACATTCGTGACATCCTGCAGAAAAAAAGTGTTTATCCCGTCCTCAAAGCGCTCATGCAAAAAAATCTGCTCACCGTGAAGGAGCAGCTCACCGAAAAATTCAAACCCAAAACCGTGAAGACCCTCCGGCTGGCGGAAAAATATTTAGGTGATGATGGCATGCACCAGGCTTTCGACCGCATTAGAAAATCAGACGTACAAACAAAAGTCCTGGCTGCGTGGATAGATCTTGCTGAAGCAAATAAAGCCATCACGAGCCATGAATTGACAGATGCTTCAGGAGCACCTGCCAGTGCAGTTCAGGCCCTCATCAAAAAAGGAATTTTTGTTTCTTCATCCAAGACAGTTTCAAGGCTGGGTGGCAACGAAATTGAAACAGAAACCTTGCCAGACCTTAATGATGAACAGGCAAGGGCTTTGGTAGAAATTCGGGCCTCCTTTGAAAACAAAATTCCCGTACTACTGCATGGGGTTACCGGTAGCGGTAAAACCAGAATCTACCAGGAACTCATCCGGGATACCCTTTCGGCAGGCAAGCAGGTGCTCTATCTTTTGCCCGAAATTGCGCTGACCTCTCAGATTGTGGACCGGCTTTACGAGTCCTTTGGAAACGACATCCTGCTGTACCACAGCAAAATGCCCGATCACGACAGGGTAGAGGTGTGGCAGGAAGCCATGAAGGGCAACAAACTGGTGCTTTCGGCCAGGTCTGGCATTTTTCTGCCTTTCGTTAACCTTGGTCTCATCATCGTGGACGAAGAACACGATGCGTCCTATAAACAGGATGCCCCCAATCCCCATTATAATGCCCGCGATGTAGCATTGTATATGGCCCACCGCCAGGGTTGTGCCATCGTACTGGGTTCAGCTACACCCTCGCTGGAATCTGCTTACAATGCCCTGCAGGGAAAAATTACCCTGGTGGAACTCAGGTGTAGATTTGGCAATGTACATATGCCCGGCATTGACATTGTTGACTTAGCTTACGAGAGAAAAACCCATCGCTTTAAGCCTGTTCTTAGTGTGCCGCTTCAAAAAGCCATGAAAGATGTCCTTGAAAAAGGCAGGCAGGTCATCCTGTTTCAAAACAGAAGGGGTTTTGTGCCCACCATTCAGTGCCGGGATTGCGGCTGGACAGCCAGGTGTGTCAACTGTGACGTAAGCCTCACCTACCATAAGTTTGTAAATGAACTGAGTTGCCACTATTGCAGCCACAAACAAAAAAATCCACCACACTGTCCTGAGTGCGGTGGTGCAGATTTGGGTGAAATCGGTCTCGGCACCGAAAAAATCGAACATGTAGTAAGACAATATTTTCCCGAAGCCCGTGTCTCCCGCCTGGACCTGGATACCACCCGCACCAAGTCGGCCCAGGACAAAATCATTGGCGCTTTTTCGCGAGGAGACATCGACGTGCTGGTCGGCACCCAAATGGTGACCAAAGGTTTTGATTTTGACCATGTAGCCCTTGTCGGTGTCATCGATGCCGATGCCCTCATCCGCTTTCCGGATTTCAGAGCCGTAGAGCGCACCTTCCAACTCATCACTCAGGTCTCAGGCAGAGCAGGTCGCAGGGCAGAACAGGGCAGGGTCCTCATCCAGACTTACGCGGCCCAACATCCCGTTATCCAGGAAATCATCCACCACAATTATGCTGCTTTCCTGAAAAGAGAACTCTCCGAACGCAAACAATTTTGGTTCCCCCCCTTCAACCGATTGATCGAATTGGAAATCAAACACACCTCCCTGGAGAAAGCCGTTCTCGCCTCCAATGAGTTTGCCCACATCCTGCGAAACACCATCGGAAACCGCGTCAAAGGACCCATAACCCCCTCCATTTCCCGCATAAGAAACCAATACATCCGACTCATCGTCCTCAAACTGGAAAAGGACGACAAACTCATCTACCAAACCAAAAAACTCATCATGCAAACCAAAGAAGCCTTTGGTAAAAACAAAGATTTTCAAAGTGTGCGCATCCGCGTTGATGTAGACCCTTATTGAATTAGGAATTAGGATTCAATGCTGTTTAGTTAGTGGCTAAATACTTTTATAGCTGCTATAATACTGCTTTTTGGGCTTTTTTACTCTTGGGTTTATCCGAAATTTTTTAATAATTACCCTTGAAGCCTCAATTAACTTGTCTATAGTATTTAGAAATGCTTCTTTTATTGGCTTAAGCAAAAGATTTACCAAGTAGTCTTTTGTGGCGGAGATCGCATTTGTTCTATTTATCTGTTGATCATACATATTGCCGGTTTTTTCAGCTTTGAACTCTATTTTTACTTTTTCCGCTATGGGATATGATAATGCTGCACACAATGTCATCATAAAGATCTTTGCATAAAAATCTTGATATATACTACGTGATGTTCTACCTGTAAACTGTTCAATCTCAACTCTTGATTTTAGTAATTTGTATACCTCTTCTACATTCCACCGTAGGTGATAGAGTTCTTTAAATTCTTCATATAGATATAATTCCTGATCCAATAATGAAGTGCATAAAATTTCAGTATTACCGTTGTCTAACTCTATTTTTAGCAGCCTGCATTTGATTTTTTTTACACTATCGTCAAGCTGCAGATCTCTCTTTGTTTGCTTGCTTATTTCTATCTCTACTATGCTATCTTTAGCTTTTGAATCTCTAAAGTCTTTAACACTAAGCCACCAGTCCTCCTTCATTCTAAAGCAGTATGCCACTTCTTTGTGATGAAGTGTAAGCATTAACTTGTGACAAGGATAATATCGGTCTGCTAGTACCAAATCACCTTTTTCAAATACTTCCATGTGATCTTCCATAACATAGGCAAGTTCACTCTTACTCCATGGCCCAATTGATGCTGATATGGTAATATGATTCAGTACGTCGTGTACGATTGAACAAGTTGCCATACATACTTTGCTGTCAGCTTTGGGGCCTTACCTCATATTCTCCAAATTCCTCTTTGATATCCTTTGACCTGGGGAGCCTGAGTCTACTTCCATCTACTGCAAGTACCCGATGACCATACCATTCATCATACATTTCGGTCTCATAGAAACTTTTGACCGCAACTGTGTTCAAACGCTGAAACGCCCACGGGTTTAGTTTAGCTCTAGCCTGGCTTAATGCACCTTTTGTTACTTCCCTGATCTGATAATCTCCTCCAATTAACTTCTGGCAAAACCTGTCAATCTCCCTTTCATAGGATGTCTTTAGCATCATAACTAAGACAACCAATCTATTGATTGTGAAGAATCTATTCCTACTAAATGCCTCTTTTTTACCGTCTTTTGAACGGCTTTGAAATTGTTCATCTTCGAACTCATTGGCAATATTTTTTAGTAAGTAATAACGATAATCTTGAATGTAAGTTTTAAGTGATAAAACCCTCTATATTATATATGTAAATATACAACATAGTTTTAATTTATTCTTGAATTTTACCACGTTTTTTTCTTAACTAAACAGCATTGAATTAGGATTTAGGATTTTTGATTTAGGAATTGTCCGTTGTCCGTGCCTAAAATAGCTTGACACTTTTAGTAAAAACTTTGTAATGGGCTATACCGCACACAAACCCCTCTGCGTAAATCTGCGTAATCTGCGGGAGACAAAAAATGACAATTTTTATTTCCCGCAGACCTGTCTAACTGACGTAGCCAGGTAGAAATCGCCGAATTTCACAATAGCAAATTTCAGCGTCCTGTCTGACAGGCTTTGCCAGGTAGATTTCAGCGCATCTGGCTATAAATAAAGAAGGTAATTTTCTTCTTCTCGGGAATGGATTGAGAGTAGTATTTACTCTGCGGATTCAGCGGGAAAAAGAGGGCAATACTTGTTATGTAAGGCAATCCATTCCACCACCGAATTGCTCTATTACCTATACCTGAAAAGCATCAGTCGATGCATCGCGGTAAGCGCGTCTTCCTTCGTCAAATTGATCTGTCGATCAATTTTTTCGGCTTTGCCGAAACCACTCAGTTATCCTAAGCCGCATTGCCCTAAGCAAAGCGCATTGAACTAAGGCGAAGCCGCATTGTTATTTCCCTTCTTCAATAATCTTCTTCAGCTCATTCAATTTGATCATACACTCAATCGGCGTCATGGTGGTAAGGTCTAGTTGTTGAATCATTTCCCTCAATTTGCCGGCTTGCGGATCGTGGGTTTCAAAGATCGACAATTGATAGGCAGATGCCGGAAGTTTGCTGACCTTTTTTTTCAGGTCTTTGGCCCCATGCTGGCCTTCCGTTTCAATCGATTTTTTTTCGAGTTCTAATAGAATTTCTGCAGCGCGGTCGATGATGGGTCTGGGCATGCCGGCCATGGCAGCTACGTGGATGCCAAAGCTGTGTTCGCTGCCTCCCTCGGTGAGTTTGCGGAGAAAGATTACCTTGTTGCCCACTTCTTTTGTGGACACGTGGAAGTTATGAATCCTCGGATGCGATTGGGCGAGTTCGTTGAGTTCGTGGTAGTGGGTGGCAAAAAGTGTTTTTGGGCGCGCCCTTTCATTGTTGTGTAAATATTCCGCAAGTGACCACGCGATGGAGATGCCATCGTAGGTGGAAGTACCCCTGCCAATTTCGTCAAGCAGGATGAGTGACCGATCAGAAATGTTGTTCATGATGCTGGCCGTTTCATTCATCTCCACCATAAAGGTGGATTCGCCGCTTGAGATGTTGTCTGAGGCACCCACCCGGGTAAAGAGTTTATCTACTATGCCAATGGTTGCGCCGTCTGCAGGCACAAAACTGCCGGCTTGCGCCATGAGTACGATCAATGCCGTCTGCCGCAACAAAGCCGATTTACCCGACATGTTGGGGCCGGTGATCATCATGATCTGTGTGCCGTTATTGTCCAGTAGGGTATCATTGGCAATATACTTTTCGTCGAGCCGGAGTTGGAGTTCGATCACCGGGTGCCTGCCCTGCCGGATGTCTATCAGCAGGCTGTCGTCCATGACGGGCCGGCAGTAGTGGTGGTTGGAGGCCACTTTGGCAAAGGAGATGAGGCAGTCCGTTTCAGCCACCATCTTAGCATTGTGCTGGATGGGGTGGATATAGGCCTTGAGTGACTGGATAAGTTCCAGATATAATTTGGCCTCGAGATCCAGTATGCGTTCCTCCGCGTGCAGGATCTTATCTTCGAGTTGTTTGAGTTCATCGGTTACATACCTTTCCGCATTGGAAAGCGATTGTTTGCGCACCCAGTCGGGCGGTATATTTTCATAGTGTTTGTATTTGTTGGTCACCTCGAGGTAGTATCCAAAGACACTGTTAAATCCAATTTTCAGGGTAGGTATGCCCGTGCGTTCAATTTCTCTTTGCTGGAGGTCGAGCAGCAACTGTTTGGAATTCCGGATGACATGCCTTAGATCGTCCAACTCGGCGTTAAATCCGGCTTTGATGGTGTCGCCTTTGCCGAGTGCTACCGGTGCCTCTTCTTCCAGCGCCTGAGCGATGAGGTCAATGGCACTTTGACAGGGATTGATCTGCTCTCCAAGCCGCACGAGATGTGGCCTTTCGGAGGACAGCAAGGCTTCTTTTATGGGTACCATCAGTTCGAGGGCCTTTCGCAATTGGATGACTTCGCGGGGATTGATTTTTTCAAGGGAGACCTTAGAGATGATGCGTTCCAGGTCGCCGATTTGTTTTATGTGTGCATCGTTTGTGAGGGCAATGGTTTCGTGGTGTAAAAAGAAATCTACACCATCGTGTCGGGATGCGATGCGCACCTGATCAAGCAGTGGCATAAGCAGCCATCTCCGCATTAGCCGGGCACCCATGGCTGAAGAGGTATGGTCTAGTACATCCAACAGAGACTTGCCGCTGTCGTGAATGCATTGCACCAACTCCAGGTTGCGGATGGTAAACCGGTCGAGCCACATGTATTCGTCTGAAGGGATGCGTTGGATAGAAGTAAGGTGGCTTAGGTTTTTATTTTGGGTGGTACTCAGGTAGTGCAGAATGGCCCCTGCGGCTACCTGGCCGTGCACGTATTCTTCCACACCAAAGCCCTTAAGGTTTTGTACCCGGAAGCTGTCGAGCAGTTTTTCGCGGGTGAAGTCGTAAGAAAATATCCAGTCATCCAGGGCATAGGTGTAGTACCTGGTGCCAAAGAGTTCATCTGTATATGCCTGAAAGGACCTGGGATAGATGACCTCTGATGGCTGAAAGCTGTCCATGAGTTTCGTGAGGCCCTCGGTATCCGTTTCTGTGAGGACAAATTCCCCCGTCGAAAGGTCGATAAAAGCAATGCCGTGGAGATTGGCGTTCGTGTAATGGATAGACGCCAGGAAGTTGTTTGACCTTCGGTCAAGCAGCGAATCGGTGGTTGCGAGGCCGGGTGTGACCACATCGGTTATGCCGCGGTCCACTATTTTTTTTTCTTTGGAAGGTTTCTCCAGTTGCTCACAGATGGCTACGCGGTACCCGGCGCGCACCAGTCTGGGTAAATACACATCCAGCGAATGAAACGGAAAACCGGCCAGCGGCATGTCAGAGCCGCCATTGTTGCGCGAAGTGAGCACAATGCCCAGGACATGTGCTGCTTTTTCGGCGTCTTCCCCAAAGGTCTCATAAAAGTCGCCCACGCGGTACAGCAGGATGGCATCGGGATGTTTGGCCTTCAGCTTGAAGTACTGCGCCATAAGCGGCGTCTGTTTGGGTTCAGTTTTAAGAGTCAACGGCTGGTTTTAGCCTCCAAAAATACAATTTTTGTTTTGAAATGAGGTGTCGGCACCCATCTTTAAAGCCACTACCCACCTTTCAGTCCATCAGCTTGTAGTTGACAGGTCTATAAATCTGAGTCGGTGGAGCCCTCTTTTGAGCTTCAACACTATGGTCAAATGAAGAAATAATTTAGGTTACAAAACACAACAGAAAATTATAAATATTTAGATGGAGGCCTAGGATTATATAAATTTTATAAAATATGTAAAACCACCCTCTATTTTAGCCTCATTTTGTAAATATAATAGAAACAAATATATGTTTTATAAAAATTGTGAAAAAATCATTGTTTTCCGCGTATGATATTTGTCTTATTGTTTAACCACAAAATTCAAACACCATGAAAAATTTATTGTACTTGTGTTTATGCCTGTTGGCGACACAGCTTCTGAAGGCCCAGGACACGCGGCCACCCGACATCATTGTACCTACCGTTGATGGTAGCGAAGATTACCTGGCAACCTACTACTCACCCGGTAAGACCTATACCTGTGAGCAGTGGTTGTCCACTTACATGCAGTACTATCACTCCAACCACTCCAAAGACGTAACCCTTTCTGAACCCATATACCGATATGCGGAAATTCAGGGAGAAGTAGAGGCCACCCGCACCGGCAGATTTCATTTCGCAATCCGCAAAACCCAGATTTTTTCTGCAAACACACCACCCGCACTGATTGAAGATTTTTTAATGAATTATGAGGCTACCCGAGCCATCAACTCCAATAAATTTCAACCTTATCTCAAAGATGCGGAACTTGTTTTTGCCGGACTCATCCTGCCGCATGAATTGGATGACATCGAGAACATCCGGGTCGCCCTGGATGAGTCCGAGCCCACCGCACAAGAGATCAGCTATTTGCGGTTCTTTGATGAATATGGAGTTGAATTCGCCAATTTAAATACCAGGACTGGCAGCACTTCCTTTATTCTCAATGAACGACAAGCTCTAAATATGGGCGTGGAGATTGGCTTGAAAAATGGACTCATTTACCATATAAATTACCAGCACCAACAGTGTAAGCTGGGTCCCCCCATCAAAAAAATGAAACCGCCCTTTGGTCCAAAAGTACCTCCTCCACCTCCGCCCGTAGAACCCGTAATAGTGCCTGTATGGCCTGAATTGGATGAGGAATGCAACATCATACCGACTTACTACAACCAACCAACTTCCACATTGCCTTATGTAGCGGAAATTTCAATGCCTACGCCTGACTCTCTTGTTTTTACGAGTTTTTATGAGGTCGTTGACATCATTGATTTGGGTTACGGTGAATTCCAGGAAGTGTGGAGTTGGGTGAGCAGGGCCATACCCAGCCCCTATACCACAACAGTAAATCGCGGTGTACACGGCCCCCTGGGTGAAATCAGGACGGCGGTGTACCTCAATCCCTATCACAATAAATTGAAGAAACCCATCATCGTCACAGATGGCATCGACTTCCTCAGCAACCGCAACCTCAAAGACATCGTAGAACATTTCGGAGGCAATGATATGATCTCCCTGTTGTGGGACGGTGGTTATGATGTGGTCATCGCTGACTTTGCCGGAGGCGCCGACTTCATCCAGCGAAATGCTTTTGCCCTCTGTGAAATGCTCCGGTCAATGAAACAAGACCAGGGCGTTGAGGAGATCGAAGCCATCATAGGCCCCAGCATGGGCGGTCAGATCGTCCGTTACGCCCTGATGTACTGGGAACAAAACCTTCAAGCCAACTATGGCAGCCATAACGTCAACATCTTTGTTTCTGCAGATTCACCCTGGTCAGGTGCCAATGCGTCGCCGGCTGTTCAGGCATTTGCAGAGGGAGGTTTAAATAATAATAATACCATAATGACGATTAATAACAGTGTAAATTCCCCTGCTGCAAGACAATTGCTTTTACACCATACATATGGTAGGATTTTTAGTGGATTTGATCCTGATTTATATTCCGCTGGCAGCCATATTTATAAAACATTACTTGACGATGAGCTCGATAATTTGGGCTTTAAACCATTGAATGTTAAAAAAATAATTTCAATTGCAGATGGTTCGGGATCAGGGGTAAGTAATAATGTCTTACCTGGTAATGAGTTTTTAGATATTTTATTTAAAAATTGTATAAATCTAACCCCATCAAGTTGTGATATTAGACTGCTTTTCAATGGGATTAGTGAAGGTGATTTTTTAGTTGAGAAAGAAGTTACTTCAAACCTTGCTCCATTTATTTGCACTGAAATAGCGAAAGGGTATATTGACAATCTTAAAACCCAAGGAAGTTTAGGAAATTATGATAGCACTCCTGGATCGCCATTTAACCTTGATCAATATCTAATGAAAATAGAAGAAGGTCTTATTGTGTATAATTCTTCGGGCATTACTGCCAAAATTGAGGATGTAAATTTTAATAGTACATTTACTTTTATACCAACTTTTAGTGCCCTTGGCCTAAACCAGTCCCAAGCTTTTACCAACCTCTTTGAAATTGTCACTCCGACCACTAATGGATACATTCTACCCGGATCCCCGTTTGATTTTGTATATTTTGATGACAAAGACAGCGACCACAATGATTTTTCGGTCGATCAACAGCCGGGTTCCATTCCTTTCTTACTGTCGAACCTCAACTATCAAAAAGAATATGAGACCAAATGTATGATCATGGAAAATCTGGGTTTGGAAAATGAGGAGATAGTCATTGATCCCACCCAGCAACAAGCCAACAATGAATTTTGTTTTCCATTTGAGGTGACCAATGTGGTAGTGCCGGTACAGCCCGATTGTGGCATAGAGACCACCTTGTACGAAAACCACCTCATCCTCAATGCGGCACCATCACCGGATGATTGTGAAACAAACTTTGAACTGTGTGTGGATGTGGCAGGCTGTGGTGAAATTTGTTACGACCTTAAAGTTACGGTTTTGGGCGAGGGCAACCAGAGACCCGAAGCTGAAGAAGAACAGGAAGACGTTTTATTGCTTACCAGCGCAGTGGCTTCTTCCATAAAGGTATTTCCCAATCCAACTACCGGTATAATCAACCTGTATATAAATGCAGCAGAACTGGGTTTGATCGAAGTTAAAAATTCCCTGGGCCGCACAGTGGGCGTTTACCGGCCCATGCCGGTCATCGACCTTTCCGCACTACCCAACGGGGTGTACACTTTGATTTTTACCGATAAAGGGCGGATGAAAATTAAGGAATTGAAATTGATCATTGTAAAATAAACTTTTCGGGGGGAGAGCGAACTTTGGACTTTCCCCCCCAATTTAATAATTTAAATATTTTAAAAATGAAAAACGTGTATTTTTTATTGACAGCAGCTTTTATTTTTTTCAATATGCATGCGCTCCAACATATTACGCTCCTAATTATCAGCTAATAAGTGCTTTTAAGGAAAAGGGAGATTTGAGTTTGTCTGTTTCAAAAAACTTTACCTACGGTACTGATTTTTCAGCGGCCTATGCTGTTAATTCAAAACTTGGTGTTTTAGCAAAATACTCAAAATACTCGCAAAAAGATAGTGATGGCAATGGAGAAGGTTCAGGCAATATTTTAGAATTAGGGTTCGGGTATTTCAAACCAATTTCAAAATTTATTGTAGAGGGTTGGATAACCTACGGAAATGGAAAATTTATGAATCGCTTTTTACCAAATCAAAACGTAATGAACGATGACGGGTTGATCGATGCAAAATTTAGAAGAATTTGCTTTCAACCAGCTCTAACCTATCAGTCAAAATTTATAGCAGGTTCTATTTCATTAAGATCTTCCTATCTTAATTATTATGACATTCGGGGGAATTTATATGGCGAACCTTATTCAGCAAGTGATAACTTAATTGACAACAATAAACAGATTATTTTTGAACCTGCTTTTACACTCAGAGCTGGCTTGAAAAATATAAAATTTGAGCAACAAATTGTATGGGCAAAAAGTCTATCCAACAGAAATTTTGAGTACTCAAATATTGTATTGATTTGGGGTTTATTCGTTTCGATATAGTTTTTATTTTATATTTAATTGTCAAACATTTGGTACTTAAAATTTAAAATCAATATTAATCCATGTCAAAATCCGCCAAAACCCTTTTCTACTTCGGCATCTACGTCCTCCTCACCGGCCTCAGCATCCTGCTGGTCCCACAGACTTTTGTCACTACCCTCGGTCTTCCGGACATCCCTACTGGCTGGGCCAGGGTCATCGGCCTGCTCGTGGTGGTCATTGGTTCATATGACCTGGTCATCGCCAAAGAAAATGCCACCGTCCTCATCCGGTTTTCGGTATTTACGCGTTTATTTTTTGCCCTGGGGGTGTTTTTCCTGGTGGCTTCTCAGCAAATGAATACGGCGACCCTGCCATTGGGGGTCATCGATGCGGTGACCGCGGCCTGGACGTGGTTTACCCTGAGGTCTGAAACCAAAGCCTAAGCGCAGACTTTTCTACAGCGCTTGCCTCATAACTTCAGTGTACCCAGTTCTTTTACTCTTGTGAATTGGGGATAGGTGGTTGACGTTTCCCGGATCAATTCAAGGAATTCCACATCCCTTTTCATCTGATACAGGCACAACGCCTTGTTGTACCGGCCATCTTCGCTGGCGCCATAGGACATTTCACTGTGGTCAAAATAGGCCAGTGCCTTTTCAAAATAGCCCAGGTCGTAAAAAATCCCTGCCATTTCAAAGGCGAGGTCATAGGTATCCCGGATGCTGAAATACATCTTCCAGATGCCATCCATCGTTTCTGCGATCCGGCTCCGTTCCGGGTAGGTCACTTTTTTCACTACCTGTTTAAACCAGGGCAACAGGTTATAGAAAAAAGTTGAATCATACGCACTCAGCCTGAGCAGCGCAATCATGTCTTGTATGGTAAGTTTGTCGGCCAACGGGTACACCATGCGGGCAAGGCTGAAAAAGTCATCGGGGCCATAGTCATCGACCAGACGTGCATAAGCCCCAACTGTTTCTTTCCACGTTTGTTCTGTATCCAGCCACAACAGGCAGCCCAGCTCCAGGTTGAAATTAGAGGTAGCGGGAAACAAAGCCCTTCCGCCGGTCAGGTCGGCATACCGGCCCAGGGCGTGGTAATTGACATTAAGAGAAAAACTGCCATGGGTCACATAATCGGGCAGGGGGCGGTTGTCCAATTCAACTTCCAGGTGGCTTCCTTTATCCATTGTAAGTACCATGGCACCGGCAAGCGATAAATGTCTCATGCGCTCGATGCAGCTCATACCGGCATGGGGAAACAGGAGACAACTCTCTTTTAAATTTTCACCATAATTCTCCAGAATTTGATCTGCTACCGTTTCATGGAAAAATGGCAATGAGACTGTTGAAGTATCATATCTTAATTTCAGTTGGGGCAACAGTTCAGTAGCCGCCACCGATGCCGGATCCACATCCGCATCCAGCGCCAGGCTGCAAAGTGCGAGCTCGCCGGCTTTCAGGTAAAAGAGATGCTGCGGAATGGAGTCGAAGAAATAATTGGCTACAATGACCAAAGGTTGTTGCAGGGTATGAGCGCCAATGACCTCCCCGGATATCAACAGCTTTATTTCTGTGGTTTCTATGGCATCGACATACGCAACATCGAGTTTTCCGGATTCAAAGTAAGGCTTAAACTGTGCATGGGCGATGAAAAAGTCCAGGTTCTTGGTAGCAATGTCACTTAGGATATAGCGGTAAGGGGGCAAAGTGTGGCCACTTTGGTCCATCATCTCATCGAGATAGCGAAGAATGTGGAAACACAGCCTGCCATGGCCGGCACCAAGTTCAACGATCTGCACCGCTTCGAGGGTCTTCCCTTGCAGAGAAAGGTCGGTAAGCAGTCCCATGATGAGGCCGGCGTACGTCTTACCTACCATGGCATTGCTCGTCATGTGGTGGGGTACCAGGCCGCTGGTCCAGGCATCCATGCCGGCCTGACTATAATAATCGCGGTTGATTTGCCAAATGAGACTCTCCGAAAAGGGGGTCATTGCTTCGACAGGAAAAAGGGTGGTTTGCATCTTTGATCTTGTTTGGGCTATCCCAAACTTTGCCGGCATTTACCAGCATCGCAAGAAATATCCATAAAGATAACCTATTATCCGGCATTTGCCCCTGGCTATGCCATGCGACACAATCATGATGCCCAGCCCGACTGAAGGGCCAGATGGTTATAGGCATGATAAAAGCCCGGCTACCATTCCCAAATATTTCTTTATCTTGCAGCCACAATTTTAAAGGCCATGTCAGCAGCGACAAAAGACATCAAACGCATCACCACCCACATCCTGCAGCAAATGAAACAGGATGGGGAGAAGATTTCCATGATCACGGCGTATGACTTTAGTATGGCCAAAATTTACGACGACGCAGGGGTTGACATTATCCTCGTCGGCGATAGCGCCTCCAATGTTATGGCGGGCCATGAAACCACCCTGCCCATTACCCTCGACCAGATGATATACCACGCCCAGGCGGTAGTACGTGGGGTTTCCCGTGCTTTTGTGGTGGTGGACATACCCTTTGGTTATTACCAGAGCAATCCCACCAAGGCGCTCGATTCCTCGATCCGAATCATGAAAGAAAGTGGTGCGCATGCGGTAAAGCTGGAAGGGGGCAAGGAAGTAAAAGAAGCCGTAGAAAAAATCATAGCCTCCGGCATTCCGGTCATGGGCCACCTCGGCCTGATGCCGCAGAGCATATACAAATATGGTACTTACAGCGTGAGGGCCAAAGAAGAAGATGAGGCAGACAAACTCGTACACGATGCCATCATTTTGCAAGAGGCCGGTTGTTTTGCCGTTGTGCTTGAAAAGATACCTGCCACCCTGGCTACCCGGGTTTCTGCCGACCTCCACATCCCGGTCATCGGCATAGGTGCCGGCGGTGGCTGTGACGGACAGGTGCTGGTGAGCCACGACCTGCTGGGCATCACCAAAGATTTCAACCCACGCTTTTTGAGAAGATACCTCAACCTCTATGATACCGTCAAAGATGCAGTAGTAAGGTACATCGGCGACGTAAAATCTGGCGACTTCCCCAATGAAAACGAGCAATATTAATACACCTAAATTTATGAGTTTTTTTACAAGATACCGCTATGTAGCCCTGGCCGTTGTATTGACAATGTTCGCGTTGTCGGGATATGTGTACTACATCTTATTTTCTGCCAATGTGACCCGCAAAGAATTTGACCTCCGCATCCCTGCCGGATTTTCTTATGCCGATGTCAAAAAAATCCTGGCAGACAGCAATGTCCTCATCAATCCTTACACGTTTGAGCAGGTAGCCTCCCTGATGAATTATAACCAGGGCGAAGTGCCCGGAGGCAGGTATCTATTAAAACAAGGCATGTCAAACCGTGTATTGGTGTCTAAATTGCGTGCTGCTTCTCAGGATGCCATTGACCTTACCTTCAACAATGTGCGCAATGTAGAAGAATTGGCGGGGGTATTCGATAAGAGCCTGGAAGCGGATTCATTGTCAATTCTGGACGCCATGCTTCAGGATAGCACACTGCAAAAATACAGTCTCGCCAAAGAGACCGCCATGACCATATTTATACCCAACACCTATCATGTGTTCTGGAACATTAAGCCCTACAAACTCGTAAGGCGAATGGCCCAGGAAGCTGATAAATTCTGGAACACTGAAAGATTGGCCAAAGCTAAAAAATGGCAACTTACCAAAGAGCAGGTATATACCCTTGCCTCCATAGTGGAAAAAGAATCCAACAATAAATCAGAACGACCCACCGTAGCGGGTGTTTATCTCAACCGGCTGCGCATTGGCGAAAAACTCAGAGCCGACCCTACTGTGGTTTTTGCCGTGGGCGATTTTACCCTCAGAAGGGTATTGTTCGAACATTTGTTTTTTGACTCTCCTTACAATACCTACATGTACGAAGGTCTGCCTCCAGGGCCTATATTTATGCCATCTACCAATAGCATCGATGCCGTACTCAACGCAGAACAACATGAATATATCTTTTTCTGTGCCAAACCCGGCTACAACAGCGAACACGCTTTCGCCAAAACTGCAGAACAACACCAACGCAACGCCTCCATCTATCACGACTGGCTGGAAAAGGAAGGCATCAGATAAAGTTAAAATCACCTGGCGAACCACCTCCAACATCGAGCCTTAGGCGCACCATTCAGCCGCAGGCAAACCACCTACCAGGCTATCGCCTTTTAGGCTGGCTTCAAGCATTTCGAAAATTTAGCCGCAGGCGTACCACCTACCAAGCTAGCGCTTGTTAGGCAGGCTTTGAACATTTAGTTCCGCTTTGCGGGACGAACCATATAGCCGCAGGCGAACCATTTAGCCGCAGGCGCACCACCTACCAAGCTAGCGCTTGTTAGGCAGGCTTTGAACATCAAGTCCCGCTTAGCGTGACGAACCATCTACCTGGCTACCGCCAGTCAGACAGATTGTTCAACAATTTTCACAATTTCCCCGATTCTCAACACACTTATAGGTTTGGTCGTTGCCACTCGCAGGGGCTCGTGGTTCCTTTGCTAAAATGACCTGTCGGCCATTTTTTTGGCTTCGCCAAACCGCTCGGTCATCACGATTTCCCAGATTCTCAACACCCTTATAGGTTTGGTCGTTGCCACTCGCAGGGGCTCGTGGTTCCCTTGCTAAAATGACCTGTCGGCCATTTTTTTGGCTTCGCCAAACCACCCGGTCATCACGATTTCCACGATTCACCAGATCACCGCATCACCGCATCCCCCCTGCTAAGCGCCCCACCAATTCGAAGTTTTTATTAAATTATCAAAATTAAACTTGGTTCAGTTGATTGTAATACAGCAGTAAAAGAATTTAATTTTGATAATTTGTCAAATACGTAATTAATAACAAATAAATGGATGTAAGTGCAAAACAGTTATTAAATTTGCCCTGTGATTACCTGTCAGATAGAATGAAATTTCACGTATTTACATGGATGGTTTTTTCCTCGATGTTTTTCACGTCGTGCGAAGAGGAAGTGTATTTTGCGAATGCAGGTTTCAAACCCCGGATCGTTTTAAGTTCCATATTTACCAATGATTCAGCGTGGGTGGTTACCCTCACACATAGCCAAAGTGCATTTGAGGCAACAGATACAGCCGCTTTTATTGAAGATGCTAAAATTGTAATTACAAACAAGGCGGGTGCCCAGGAATGTGTCCTAAATCATGTGGGTAGGGGTGTTTATAAAAGTTACCGCTGTACTTCTGGTCAGGATGAATATTATAAGATTTCCATATATTCTGAGAAATATGGTTCTGTGAGCGCTGAATCTACCATTCCGGCAAGGGCGGAAGTTACAGACATCCTCATTTCTAATTCTGCCGAAATCAAAGATGCCAGCGAAATAAGTTTCAACATCAAAGACAATTCAACAGAAAGTAATTTTTACATCTGGTCGATTGTAGAAGTAGATACCACCATACACATCATTGACGAAAATAATTCCCTGAAACTTGACCTCAATCAATGGGTAAATGACGTGCGTAAAGAATCTTCGCTTGGGGCTTCCGTTAAGTTAAATACTTCATTATCAGCCACCGATCGTGATCTTGAAAATGCTACTTCATCCCCGAAGGTAATCACGAGCAAATTTTTGGGAAATGGGGGACAGGGTACTTCCAATCCCGGATCAGGAAAAGAAGTGCTCATGCTGAGGTTAATGACCGTAAGTTCTGACCTGTATAATTACTATCAGAGCCTCCAAAAACATGTGAAAGCAAGTCAGGATCAAAATTCTGTGTATGATCCGGGAAAACTGTATTCCAATGTAAAAGGCGGACTTGGCATTTTTGCCGGATATTCTGTTCAGTTCTACCCTTTGAAAAAATAAACTGGCCGGCTTCTTTTCAAAATTTCAAATAAAATTGTGTATCAAATAAAAATAATCAATATAGGATGTAGAAATTGATAGGGTACTTTATATTTTTACAGATCAATTCATGAATATGTCCCACAGATTCTGGCCATTGCCGGTTCTCTTATTTTGGATTTCCTGTTCTTCCGACAAACTCAATGTGGATCTTATAATCCACAACGCAGATATTTACACGGTTGATCCTGCGCAGCCAAAAGCAGAAGCATTGGCTGTGTCCAATGGGAAAATCATCTACCTGGGAAAGTCATCGGATGTACTCAGACTTAAAAATCCCGACACCAAGGTAATTGACGCCCGCCGTCAGTTTGTAATGCCTGGCTTCATAGAGGGTCACGGCCACTTTTCAGGCCTGGGCTACAGCCTGCTAAACCTCAATTTTTTGGAAACACATAGTTGGGAGGAAATAACCGGCATGGTCGGTGAAAGGGTAAAAACTTTGCCCAATGGCGCCTGGATTGAAGGCAGGGGCTGGCACCAGGAAAAGTGGGACAGCCTGCCCAAAGGCAGCATTCAGGGTTATCCTTTTCACCAGATGTTGAGCGACCTAACCCCTGATAACCCGGTCATTCTCTATCATGCCAGTGGTCACGCCCTTTTTGCCAATAAAAAAGCCATGGATCTGGCAGGCATAAGCGTGGAAACTCCGGATCCTGCCGGTGGCAGGATAGTCAGAAACGCGAGGAAAGAAGCCATTGGTGTATTTGAAGAGCGGGCAATGGAAAACATCAGATTGGCTTATGAGGAATACAAAAAAAGCCTCAGTGAAGCAGAACGGGAAAATGAATGGCAAAAAGCCATCACCCTGGCCGAAACAGAGTGTATAGAAAATGGCATTACCTCTTTTCAGGATGCAGGGGCTACCCTGGTCGAACTGGTCCGTTACCGGAAGTTGGCCCAAAAAAAGGAACTCGATGTGCGCCTGTGGTCAATGGCACGGCAAAGTTTTGAAGTACTTAAAAGTGTACTGTCACAATACAAATTCATTTCACCTTTTTTTACCTGCAATGCCATCAAATCTGAGGTAGATGGAGCCTTGGGTGCTTTTGGGGCATGGTTGCTCAAACCCTATTCCGACAAACCGGGTTTTGTGGGTCAGAATACGACAGACATTTATGAAGTTCGCAAACTGGCAGGGCTGGCCATGGACAATGACATGCAGTTTTGCGTCCATGCCATAGGAGACAGGGCCAACCGGGTTGTACTCGATATCTTTGAAGGAATGGCAGCCCAATACCCTGAAAAAAAAGACCTTCGATGGCGAATTGAACATGCGCAACATTTGGCTCAGGCAGACATACCAAGATTTGCCAAAGGCGGCTTTATAGCCAGCATGCAAGGCATGCATTGTACGAGTGATGCACCTTTCGTAGTAAAAAGATTAGGTACAGAAAGATCAAAATATGGCGCTTATGCCTGGAGAAGTCTCTTAAAAAGCGGAGTGCATATAGCCAACGGTACCGATGCCCCGGTGGAGGATGTCAATCCCATCCGGAATTTTTATGCCACGGTCACCCGAAAACGGGAAGACTCTCCAACACCTTTTTTCCCCGAACAGAAAATGACCAGGGCAGAAGCCATAAAATCCTATACCCTGGACAATGCCTATGCTGCCAAAGAAGAAAAGTTCAAAGGATCCCTCTCCGTAGGAAAGTACGCCGACATTGTCATCTTATCCAACAACCTGCTAAAGTGCAGGGAGAGCGACATCCTCAAAACCAGGGTGTTGTTTACCATCATCGATGGTAAAATTGTCAAACATTAGTGTTCATTAAATAATAATTAGGCATTTCTGATTTAAGTGTTCTTTAATTTCCCATCGAAGGACCACACCCGGCACGATAATGTTCGCAAGGCCCTGTATTCCAAAAAATAAATTCAAAATATTGAATATTTTGGGCTACCTTTGCCATTATTTTATTATTTCTTTCTATTGGCCATGAATTTATATGTTGGAAACCTGAACTTTGACGTAAGGGAGGAGGATATAAAAATCCTTTTTGAAGAAGTCGGAGATGTCAGTAATGTAAAGTTGATGCTCGACAGGGAAACCGGTCGATCCAAAGGTTTTGCCTTTGTAGAGATGAAGGATACCGAAGAAGCAATCATCGCCATGAAAACCCTCAACGGCAGGGAATTCCACGGGCGAAACATCGCTGTCAATGAAGGAGTACGGTCGGATAAACCCAACCCTGGATTCAGGCCGGGAGGTGATCGGCCAAGACCTGCAGGCGGTGGAGGTTTCAATCGGGACAGCAGACCCGGCGGTGGATATCGCAGTGGCGGTAGCAGCTACCCAAGAAGCAGCGGCACCGGCAGCGGAGACAGAAGGCCCAGAACCAATGACACCAGAAAGCCGTTTGAGGGAAACCGCGACACAAGCAGACCATATAACAGAGATAGTAACCGGGATTCCAATCGAGATTTCAACCGTGACAACCAGGACAGCAACAGGCCATCGGACAAAGATCACGATCATCGCGACAGAAATAACGATTAACACGCAGGACCTATGTCCTGCTTTTTTTTTTCACAGTAACTACTTAGGTAGCGCCAGTTGGGCTAAAAAATACTCTTTTTATTGTCAAATTGAGGCTTGACACCGGGTGTTAGATTTACTCCGACATCATGAATAGCCTTTGACGGAAAAACGAAACTTTTTTAAGTATAAATTGGCATCCTCGGTCATTACTTTATAATTATAAAATGAATAGTTTTGAAACTTCAGGCTTAAAGCCTGAGCTTCTTTCAGCCTTGAAAGACCTGGGTTTTGTAACCCCCACACCCATCCAACAACAAACGCTTTCCCTCCTTCTCGAGTCAAAAAGAGACCTTATTGCCCTGGCACAGACCGGCACAGGTAAAACCGCTGCTTTTTCATTGCCAATGCTGCAAAGCCTCACAGGTAAGGAAAATGAAATTCGTGTACTCATTCTGGCCCCCACAAGGGAACTGTGTTTACAAATCGCCAACGACATCAAGTCTTACACCAAATACTTGCCTGGGATTAAATCGGTGGCCGTGTATGGCGGTGCGAACATCATGACTCAGATAAGTGCACTTAGAGATGGCGTGCAAATCGTCATAGGTACTCCGGGCCGAACCCTTGACCTCATCAAACGCAATAAATTAAAGGTCGATAAGATCGAAACACTGGTCTTGGATGAAGCCGATGAAATGTTATCCATGGGTTTCAAAGACGAACTCGACGCCATCCTGGCCGGCACTCCGGAAGATAAGCAGGTTTTGTTGTTTTCTGCCACCATGCCCGATGAGATCAGGCACATAGCTTCCCGCTATATGCACAATCCTCAGGAAGTATCCGCAGGAAAAGCCAATAAGGGCAATGAAATGATCACGCACTATTATTATGTAGTGAGTGCCAAAGATCGGTACAATGCCCTAAAGCGAATCGCCGATGTTAATCCGGATATCTATGGCATTATTTTCTGCCGTACCAAGGCAGAAACCCAGGAAATCGCCGACAAACTTGGACACGATGGTTACAATGCAGACGCCCTGCACGGTGACCTGTCACAGGCACAGCGCGATTACGTCATGAACCGCTTCCGCAAAAGGCAGTTGCAAATGCTGGTGGCCACCGATGTGGCTGCACGAGGACTGGACGTCAATGACCTCAGCCACGTCATCAACTATAACCTGCCCGACGATCCCGAGGTATATATTCACAGATCAGGCCGCACCGGCCGCGCCGGTAAGACCGGTGAATCTGTGAGTATAGTTCACTCAAAGGAAATGGGTAAGATCAGGCAACTGGAACGCAAAATCGGTAAATCCATCGATCTCGCCAGGGTGCCAACCGGAAAGGAAATATGCGAAGTCCAACTGCTCAACCTCATCACCAAGGTAAAGGAAGTGGAGATCAACGAGGATAGAATTAAACCCTTTCTGCCCGCCATAATGGACAGCATCGCCAACATCGATCACATCGACCTCATTAAAAAATTTGTACTCGTCGAATTCAACCGATTCATCGATTACTACAAAGATGCCGTTGACATCAATGTGGTCGATAAATCTTCCAGGGAAGCCAGGGCTTCGGGTTCCGGCTTTGTGAAGTTCTTTATGAACCACGGCAGTCAAAGCAAGATCACCCCGGGTATTCTGATCAACCTCATTAATGAACACCTGCCTGACCAATCTATCGACATTGGAAAGATCGATATCCATAAATCCATGACCCTTTTTGAAGTAGACGCCAAGTACAAAGATATGTTGGTGGAAGCATTTAAAAGGACCAACTACAAAGGCCTCATTGTGAGACCGGATCAGGCCGCAGGTCCGGGATTCGAGCGTTCATTCAACAGAGAATCGTCTGGTGGAAGAAGATACGGCGGAAAAGGAGACGGGGCCCGGAGTTCGGAACGATCAGGTGACCGCAAACCTTATGCAAGGGGAGGTGATGCTTCAAAATCCAAGTATAAGGGTAAAAAGTCCTATTGATAAATCAGGCGGATTAAAAGCAGCCATAGCTGACGCATTCATTTGTCATTGTTTATCTTTGTCCTGTTAGTGAGGTATAATCAAAACAAAAGTTAGCCATTGAGCAATAGGTTTGGCCATATTTTTTCCATAACCACTTACGGCGAATCCCATGGTCCGGCCATTGGGGTAGTTATTGATGGCTGCCCTGCCGGTCTATCTGTCGATGTGGACCACATTGCCCAACAATTGGCCAGGAGACGACCCGGCCAAAGTGCCATTGTAACCCAGCGCAATGAAGCAGATACACCCGAAATTTTATCCGGCATCTTCGAAGGCAAGACCACGGGCGCGCCCATCCACATCCTCATCCGAAATGAAGATCAAAAATCGGCCGACTACAGCCATCTCGCTGATACCTACAGGCCTTCACACGCCGATTACACCTACAATGCAAAGTACGGCCATCGCGATCACCGCGGAGGTGGCAGGTCATCGGCCAGAGAGACCGCGGCCCGTGTGGCAGCAGGTGCCATAGCCATGCAATTCTTACAAAAATTCGGTATCCTTATCACAGCATTTGTAAGTCAGGTGGGATCTGTGCGATTTATTTTTGACCCTGAAAATGTGGATACAAGTAAAACAGATGACAATGCCGTGCGATGTCCTGATCCGGAAAAAGCTGCAGCCATGGAAGAACTCATCAGAGCCATGAGAAAAGAAGGCGATACCATCGGCGGGCGCATCAGTTGCATCATCAAAGGCCTGCCTGCCGGACTTGGAGAACCGGTCTTCGATAAGTTGCACGCCGACCTGGCTAAGGCCATGATGGGTATCAATGCCGTTAAGGGCTTTGAATATGGCAGTGGCTTCGCCAGCATTGAAATGAGGGGTTCCCAACACAACGATTTGTTCGATGTAGATGAAGCAGGTCTGGTATTTACCAAAACCAATTACAGCGGAGGCATCCAGGGAGGCATCAGCAACGGTGAGCCTGTCTATTTTGACGTAGCCTTTAAGCCGGTGGCTACCCTCATTCAGGATCAGGAATCGATAGATTCGGCGGGACAAAAGGTGGTACTCGAAGGAAAGGGCAGACACGATCCCTGCGTGGTTCCCCGGGCGGTACCCATTGTGGAAGCCATGGCAGCCCTGGTCATCGCCGACCATTTACTCAGACAAAAGGCTTACGAAAACCTGAACAATCTATAGTAAAAACCCCACTAGGGTGAATACACCAATTTCTCGTAGTGGTTCCCTACTTTGATAAAGTATAAACCGGGTGTCAGGTCCGGGAATTCCACCGCATGAAGCCCGCACTGGCCTGATTTCACAAGTTGTCCCTGCATATCTTGTAAATAATAGTTTTCACCGTTGTATTCCGGAATAAAAAAGAAATAACGGTTAAATGGGTTTGGATAAACCAGATTGTGTGAGCCATAGGTTAATGGATCGGGATCTGTAAAAACGAATCGTTCTATTTCTTCAATACCCAGCTTTCCAAAGTCAAATTGACTTGCATTGCCGGTTACCATGATGCGTTCATCGGATGCACCCAATGCCTGTATAGCTGCGCTGCTACCAAAGGTTATTCTGCTGTTTTGTTCAAGGATGAAATGACTGCCCAATTGGGTTTCGCCGTTGAGTAATAATGTGCCATCAAAAAGCAGCGATGCTCCATTTTTCAAATGAACTGCAGCATCCGATAAGCCCAGCATACCCATACCTGGTTCTCCATATGTTAACTTTGCTCCGGGTTCTACGATTAAAGAGCTCCCTTTTTTAAAAAACATACATGCCGTGAGGTCAGCAAAGTTGAGGTGACCAGCAGTATAGTGAAAATTCACCCCATCGCCTAGGCGAAGATCGATGCCCTCTATACATATTTCTCCTCCCATCTGATTTATCGAGAGTTTATGGCTTAATGTATCATTATTGGCGACTTTACCGGCTGATATAGAGGTGTATTCCTGAAAGTACAACGCTTCATAAACGAGGTTGAGCCGGATCTCTGTGAGGGTGGCGGGATTGGGTTCCAGTAAAATTACTTTATCATCTCTGTTCACCGGAGAGGGGGTGCCGTCTTTGGCATGGAGAAACATATAGTTAAATCCAAACAGGGTTGTATCGATAAGGTCATTGATCCGAATGTCAACTACATTATTCTGAGGCGTAAATGTAATGGGTTTTAACTTTTTAATCTTGGTGACGAATATCTGAGGATTACCGGAAAATTCGTCAAAGTACATCACCGCACCGGCAGGTATTTGATCGTTGAGGTAGATTTCCCACCAAACATCTTCAATGGCTATGGAGTCAAACTTGGATGTGGGGTGACATATATAGTTTTCAAGGATGGCTTGGTTTTGATATACATTTGCCGTGTATTCTGTTCTGCGCAAGGTATCATGAGGCTGTCCGAACTTTCTTTCTCTGGTGGAAAAGACCATTTTGGAGCATTTTTCGCTGATGCAATCTTCAGAGTTCTTAAAACTTTTTTGGGTAGCACCAAAACGATAATCCAGGGTGTACAATTCGTTTGCTTCCAATAAGGATGAAAACAGGTTGCTGCTTCTATTCACCCGGAAGAAAATTGGCCTGTCTTTTTCAAAATCAGCCAGGGGTAATTTTTGGTTTACCAACGCAGCACAACCCTCCACCATTGGACCATCCACTTCATTGTTGAGGGTCTGATATATATCCAGGTATTTGTACTGCATGGCTTTCACAGAAGTATCTTGTACACAGTTCCGGACGCCAATATCCTTTTTTAGATAAAAATAAGCAGGCTGACCACTTAGCTTAACGATTGACAATATTAAAAGTGACAAAACAAACTTCCCCATGGCATATATTTCACCAAAAATAAATCTTTAATGGTAATTAATCTGTGATTTGAATAAATTTGTCGGCAGCAATCCAATGAAATTAGGGTTTTCTAAGTTGATTCTGTTATAGAGTTTCTCGGTGAAAGTCACTATTTTTGTCCAAAACTAACCTTATGTCAAATTTAACGTGGAGCCGAGAAGAGTTTATTTGTTTCCTGCTCATCTATACCTCACACGTAGATATGGATTTCAGCAACGAAGAAAAATCAAGTCTCTGCAAGAAATTTAACACCGAAATGTTTGAAAAGCAGTTCAGCCACTTCAATGGACTCAATGACTATCAGGCACTGGACACCATCTTAAAATACAAACCCCAGTACTTTCCTTCAGAGGATCAAAAAGCCGAATTGCTTGGCAAAATCAAAGAGCAGTTTTTAACAGACGGAGACTTTTCAGATTTTGAAAAAGAAATTTACCATTTTCTGGAGCGCATGCTCTGATTAAATAATTGACTGCATCATGGATTTTCAGGTAAAAGACAGGTTATTTGCCGTTACCGGGGCTACCAGTGGCTTTGGGCTGGCCATAAGCCATGCCCTGCTGGAAGAGGGTGCTTCGGTCATCGTGAATGCCAGACGTGAAGAAGGCCTCGCCGGGTTGAAAAAAAAATACGGACCTCGGGTTGAAGTGCTGCAAGGAGACATTACCACTGATGCGGTGACCGCTTCTTTGTTCAGGATGATCGGCAACAGGTTGCTCGACGGCATGGTCGTCAATGCAGGCGGACCACCCGCCAAGTCTTTTGCCGACACCGATATGTCGGATTGGGACGCAGCGTACCATTCGATCCTGCGTTGGAAAGTAAAGATGACGCACGAACTCCTGGATAAGATGTTACCCCAGCAATATGGCCGGATCCTGTACATTGAAAGTGCAGCCGTAAAGCAGCCCATAGAAAATTTGGTACTCAGCAACTCCATGCGTCTGGCTGTGGTAGGTTTTGTAAAAACGCTTTCACAGGAAATAGCAGACAAGGGCATTACGGCCAATGTGCTGGCTCCGGGTTATCATGCCACACCGGCCATGGAACGATTGTTTGAAAAAAAATCCATGCTGCTGGGTATATCTCCGGATGAGGCCAGAGGGCTATTCGAAAAGGAAAGTGCCATGGGAAGGCTGGGCAATCCGGCCGACCTGGCATCGCTGGCCTTGTGGCTGCTTTCACCTCATGGGGCGTTTGTTACCGGACAAACCATCTCCATTGATGGAGGACTCATCAAAGGCACAATGGGATAAGATGCGCATAAAACTTATGGTGTTATGTTTCGTTTTGCCTCTAATCGCTTGGGCTCAAAAACCAACCAAGGTCATTACCCAACCCACCAAACCACCAACAACATCCAGGCCTCAGCCTGCCACCTATCCCGGATCGACCGGTGCGACAGACACCTTTGCCCAGGCGATAGATTCGGTACCATTGCCACCATTTGAATACAAGTATTTTTACATGGATCAACCGGGTAAAAACCTGATTCTGGCAGATACCGCACTTGGATATTTTTTTCAGGACGCCGACCCCGCAAGGAGAAAGACTTTTAATGCCTTAAGTACGGGAAATGCAGGTTCAGCAGCCATTGACCCTTTATTCAAAATGGGCATAAAGACGGGCTTCAATCTGGGGTATGATGGCTACGAGCCCTTAAACTTTTCGCCAGATTCTATTAAATTTTACAACTCACTGCGGCCGTTGGCGGACCTTTCTTTTTCGCCCATCTTTGGCAGTCAACAGAACTTTATTGTAGGGGCAGAGTATGGGCAAAAATTCAGCGATGGTTTTGCGGTGAGTCTCAATTACCGCCGAATTTCACAACTGGGTTTTTATCAAAACCAAAGTACCCAAACCACCAGCCTGGCCATAGCCCTACGGTACCAGTCGGAAAAGCAAACATTTAATATGTTTACTGGTTTTGTGGGTAATGCCAATAACGAGCAACACAATGGCGGGGTAGATACCACCTTGCTTTACCGGACCAATTACCAATTCAGAATCAATGTGCCCATCGGTCTCACCGACACCAAAACAAGGCAAGACTTTAAGACCATTATTGTACATTCTACGCTAAGCCTGGATGGGATAAATACTGATTCTTCCAAATTGGCTGTAGGGCACCAGTTGCAGTATCGGTATGGGTATACCGGCTTTTCGGATGCAGGACTTACGGAAACGAATGATACCCTTTTTTATGGCTCATTTCTTACCGATGACAGGGGTATTCGTAACCGGATCAACCTCAGTCAGGTATCCAATACATTTTTACTTCGCACTTTTTGGTCACAGGCGGAGGGAACGCTGAGTCTGGTTCACGATTACTTTCGCTTGAACGATGGAGGCAACGCCAGGACCATCAACGACCTCACCCTTAAATTTAACGGAGGATTTTCTGTCAAAAAGGCGGTATTTATACAAACAAATGTTGCCCTGGGACTGGGAGCTAATGCAGGAAATTTTTTAGTAAAGGGAAACACCACCCTAAGACTCGGCAAAATAGCATCACTGTCCGCCATTCTGGCTGTATTCAGATCGCAACAGGCCTGGAATCAGGAAAACCTGTACCTCAATACCGAATCGGTTTATCTCAGAGATTTTAAAACGCCATTTGGAAGTAACTATGCAGCAAGGGTGTCGATTCCTTTTTTGGGACTAAGTATTGAGGCAGGACAACACATTCTGGAAAATTTTATTTACCGGGATGTCAACGCCTTACCCAACCAGGAAGCAGGCAGTTTGGTGGCAACCCACCTGGCGGTTTCTCAACACAGCCGATGGAAGGTCATCCACCTCGAGACCCACGGCTTTCTTCAAAAAATAAACCGGGCTTACCTGCCTTTACCGGAAGCATACCTCAAAACGAACTTGTACCTGGAATTGCCTTTGTTCAAAAAGAAAATGTTATTGCGCACCGGAGGCGAACTAAAGTATATGCCCGCGTTTAACCTCCCGGAATATGATCCGGTCACCGGCAGTTATTATCTGGGTGACCAAAGTTATAAACGCAATTATATGAGTGCAGATTTTTATATCCTGGCTAAGGTGTCGAAGTTCAGGATCTTTTTTAAATTTGAAAATATACAGGAATACCTCAACAACAAGATCAATTACCTGGCAGCCTTCCATCCGCAGTTTGACAATACCATGCGGGTGGGATTCAGGTGGCTGTTGCTGGATTGAAGTCTTGTCAAAATGCATAGTCAACATGGAGAACAGAGAAGTTATCACCTCGTTAATAAAGACCTACCTGGTGGGCAAAACCATTGGTCAGGTTAGTCTCAGCATGATCAACGCCCATTACCTGGAATACGAAGAAGGCCGCGTTTGGGTGTCCGATGGAGGCCTGGAGATCGAGGCGGGCGGAGAAAAGTATGCTTTTTCATTTCACGATGAAAGTGGCAATTTTTCGTGCCAGCCCATGCCCCTTGACGAGCTCATGGAAGGCTTCGATCATTACGAGGTGGACCTCAGCGAAAGCGAAGCAGTGGCCGGAGTCATGGGAGCAGAAATACAAGATGTGGAAGTGCTATGGTCCGGCTTTGAAGTCACCGACTACGATGGCAGTGTGCTGGAAAAAGTAGATGTTCCGGTAGAGTTTCTCCTCTGCTTGAACAATGGATCATGTATCCAACTCGCTACCATTCATTCCAGCCTGGACCCGGAGACCATGAAATTTAAAGAAGTGGTGTATGACATTGAAGGCAATCTTCTTGTTTCTTTCGGCGAAAAAATAGACATTCTTTTATAGGAATTCTTAACTCGCGCAATTATTAGAGATATAATGGTTGCCAGAGTTCCACCAATGCACCGAAAAGACATCTTAGTGAACATTGTGTCTTCTTTGTGGTCTTTGTGGTTAAATATTTTCCGGCAAAATGGTTGTAATGGGTTGAAAATGAAACGAAGTATAAATCTTCTTAGTGAACATTGTGTCTTCCTTGTGATTTCTATGGTTTATTTAAGTCTTTATTCAATTATTTTTAATGTGTAGATGAAATCTTGTACACTATTGAAAATGAGTTATTTAAAATAATAATCCACATTATTACATGATTTAAGCGGCAAATTGAAATTTGTAGTCGGGCTTAAATTTTTGCTTATTTGTTACACATGCAAAAACGGTTTTCAATATTTTATTTCTTACACTATTGATAACTGACATTTTGTTTTTTCCTTCACCTGTTTTTCTGTTGTAGAATTCACCGAATATATTTTTGCTATTAAGCACGGATACCGCACCTAAATGTAAAAGCGTTTTAAGCTGTTTATTTGCTTTGGGTGACACTTTGTTTTTTCCTTTGTATGCTCCAGAAGATCTTTGAAAAGGTACTACTCCAGAATAACAACCTAACTGCTTAGCATTTTTAAATCTATTGAAATTATTGGTACATGCAATTAATACGGCTGCCGTTGCAGGGCCAATACCCGGAACGCTGATTGCTATTTCAAAATTTTCTTTCAATTTTTCATCGCTCTTGATAACCTTTAAAATTCTAACCTCAATATTATTAATAGCTTCATCTAGCTCCTTTTCAATTTTTTCATTGTTTTTCTTTAAAAACATGGATATGTTGGATGGTAGAAATTTATTTTGATCATCTTTCTTACTGATGAGCTGACTTTTTACTTTAACAAGAGCTGATCTTTCCGTTATTAGTGCTTTCAGCTCTTGCATCTCATTTGAAAGAGGAGAATAAAAATTTAATTTATCATAGAATCTATACGCGAATTCAGCAATCTTTTGTGCATCAATAGTATCGTTTTTTGCTCGATCAAAATTAACTACAGCTTTTATAGAACCTGGGTATAATAATGCGACTTTGAAGTTATATTTTTCCAATAATTTAAGAACTATATTATTATATACTCCTGTGTATTCAAATGCAAAAACACATTCATTATACACATTCTCCTTTTTCCCGTCAGTAAATATGGTGTCAACTTGTTTTAAAAAGGTTGACAATTCTGATTTTGAATTTTTTACTACTTTAGAAGCTAGGAAGCTCTCACCATCGTAGATGCAAAAATCAATTTTCTCTTTGGAAATGTCGCCAGCAACAAAAATTCTTTTCATTTTTTTTAATTTTACAGTTAATTAATGAGTTGAGAATTTAAGTGAACTCCAGAACCTTACTAATGGGTTTTACCCTAATTTCTATTTGGATTTTACTTAAAATGTAAAGAGAGGATTTAATCACAAGATAGATTTCAAAATCTAGCACTTTTGTCTAATTTGCCTCTCTTTACCTCAGCTTTTCCACATAATCAACAAAAATCATACCCCCCCAGACCCCCCCAGGCATGGATGATGGTTATACATTTTAAATTGATTAATATTTTACTCTGCAAATCTAAAGGGTCTTTGTGGTTAAATTTATTCACCACAAAGTACACAATAGATTCACAAAGGGCACAATGCATTAAGCTTAGCCTGGAATATCATTTTTTTCGGACTCTTCTTTGCATTCCATTATTAATCAACCATCATCCTTCACTTTGAAATGTTGTGGCAATATGACATCCACCGCTTTTGGTTATTTCATAGAAAAGTGATGCTTCAGGTAAGTCTGTTTTCAATACAAAAACCCAAACAACCAAAGCGGAATTTTATTTTTATAGCCCATGATGGTATCATCCAGGACGAGGTAGCTGTTTTTGCTTCTTTTGATCTGATTGAAATTTTTTGAATGACCTCCCACTTCGAAAGTGTAGTGTTCATCGACCAGAAAATCGCCTTCTTTGCTGTAATTTACCTTGTGTTTTGCGGCTACCTGGTTGAAAAAAAACATTTCCCTCAGGGTTCCTTTTTGCGCGTGTTCCGGACTGATGACATATACCAGGTTGGCATTCTGCAGGTAGATTTTTTCGGGCTTTGCCAGCAGGCTGTAACTTTTTCCGGCATCAAGCAACAGTTGAAGCAGACCGGCTTCATGCAAATAATGGATGTAATTGCTGAGTGTATTCCGGTTGACTTCGAGACTTGCTGCCAACTTGCTGATGTTGGGTTGAAACGGTACCGAGGTGGCCAGCATGTACAGCAATTTTTTCATTTTATAAATGTTATGCGCATTGATCTCAACCATGAAGGGCAGATCTACATCCAGGATGGTGTTGATGACCTGTTCGAGTTTAATATAATAGTTATCCGTGCCTTCGCGGTAAAAAGGGTAGTAACCAAATCGGAGGTATGGGTCAAAGTGGTCAAAGACTTTCACCCGCTCACTGATGGATTTGGCCAATTCCAGGTGGTCGGTAAGGATGCTTTTCAGGTTGTAAGCTTCCAGCTGTTCACCCGTTTCCAATATAAGGTATTCCCTAAAAGATAAACCGCGCAAATCGTACGTGATGGCCCTCCTGCTCAAATCGCCATAGGACTTATAAATTTGCAGCATGGATGAACCTGAGAAAACAATGTGCAATTCCGGAAACAGGTCGTAAATGGTTTTTAACTCCCTGCTCCAGTCACTGTACTTATGGATTTCATCCAAAAAGAGGTGGCTTCCCCCGCGGTTGGCGTGAAATTCTGCGATTTCAAACAGGGTGAAAGATTTGATGGCTATGCTGTCCATGGATACATACAGGGCATCCGTTCCCTCACCAAAATGCTGGAGAATGTGTTGGAGCAGCATGGTGGTCTTTCCGACTCCTTTTGGTCCCTTCAATGCGATCAACCGGTGGTTCCAACTCACCTCATCCAGCAAATACCTTTGGAAACCCGTGTTTGTCTGGCGAAGGTATCTTTGGTGCAGGTCGTATAGTTTTTCCATTATCATGATAATAATTAACAAAAATACTTAATATCGATTAGATTATTAACCTAAAAATCAAATAATTGATTAATCAATTAATCAATTATTATAGTAAATGCTTAATGCATTAAGCATAAATATCTAATAATTCATTTAAATACCTGATATACATACAATTAAATAATTTAAACTTCCTGGATTTCCCCTCCCTCAGCCACGTCATTACCCGGTCATCCGTTTAAAAAAACCGAAACTTCTTTATGCCCGATGTAAAATATCTCCCCATTTTTAATCGATTATCGCTTATCTTTGCATCCTAAAATCGGAGATACCTATGTCAAGAGTTTTAACACTCAGGGAAGCCCTGGGAGAGGCCATGAGCGAAGAAATGCGTCGAGATGAGACCGTTTTTTTAATGGGAGAAGAAGTAGCAGAGTACAATGGTGCATATAAAGTAAGCAAAGGCATGCTCGATGAGTTCGGTCCAAAACGGGTCATCGACACACCCATCGCGGAATTGGGTTTTGCAGGTATTGGAGTAGGTGCAGCCATGAATGGCCTCAGACCCATCGTGGAATTCATGACCTGGAACTTTGCCGTACTGGCCTTTGACCAGATCGTCAACAATGCGGCCAAGACGCTTACGCAATCAGGGGGCCAGTTTATGTGTCCCATCGTTTTTCGAGGACCCTCCGGTGCCGCAGGACAATTGGCTCAACAACACTCACAGACATTTGAAAGCTGGATGGGCAATGTACCCGGACTCAAAGTGATCTCCTGCATAGATCCCGCAGATGCAAAAGGATTACTCAAATCTGCCATCAGGGACAACGACCCGGTGTGTATGATGGAATCTGAGATGTTGTATGGCTTCAAGGGCGAAATTCCGGATGGTGACTATCTGGTACCCATTGGTAAATCTGCTATTCGTCGCGAAGGCAGCGATGTCACCATCGTTTCTTACAACAAAATGGTTGAGGTAGCCAAAGAAGCTGCCGTTCAACTGGAAAAAGAAGGCATTTCCGCCGAAGTGATCGACCTGCGCACCATCAGACCGCTCGACCACAAAACCCTGGTGGCTTCCCTCAAGAAGACCAACCGCATGGTGGTGGTAGACGAGGCCTGGCCATTTGCTGGGGTATCCGCTGAGATCGCCTACGAAATGCAGCGATATGCGTTTGACTACCTCGATGCGCCGGTGGTCAGGGTAAATTCTGCCGACACCTCGCTGGGATACGCACCTACTTTTGTAGAAGAGTATTTGCCAAACCCTGCCAAGGTCATTCGCGCAGTGAAGGAAGTCATGTATCAAAAGGCTTAAGATTTGAAAGCCAAAACCCTTAAAAAAGACAAAGTAAACGTCATTACCCTCGGTTGCTCCAAAAACCTGGTTGACTCCGAAAACCTGATGACGCAGCTCAAGGCCAATGACATCGACGTGGTGCACGACAGTGAAAAAAATGACGCCAACATCATCATCGTCAATACCTGTGGCTTCATCGACCTGGCCAAGGAAGAGTCGGTTAATACCATCCTCGAGTACGCGGCAATCCGCAAAAAAGGGGGCATCGACAAATTGTATGTCACTGGCTGCCTTTCTCAGCGGTATAAAGACGACCTGGAAGTGGAGATCCCGGAAGTGGATGCCTTTTTTGGCACCATGGAATTGCCGGCCATCCTCGCAAAATTTAATGCAGACTATCAGCACGAACTTATTGGAGAGCGCATCACCACCACACCCAGCCATTACGCCTACCTTAAGATCGCCGAAGGCTGCAACCGCACCTGTTCTTTTTGTGCCATCCCGCTGATGCGCGGCGGCCATGTTTCCCGTACCATCGAGTCACTCGTTGCGGAGGCCACCAACCTGGCAAGAATGGGTGTCAAAGAGATCATGCTCATCGCACAGGAACTTACCTATTACGGACTTGACCTGTACAAGGAACGCGCTCTACCCAGGCTGCTGGATGCCCTGTGCGAAGTGGAAGGCATCGAATGGATCCGACTGCACTACGCCTATCCCAGCAAGTTTCCGCTGGACATCTTCGATGTGATGGCGCGGCAACCTAAAATCTGCAAATACCTCGACATTCCCCTTCAGCACGCCGCAGATGGGGTGTTGCAGCGCATGAAAAGACAGACGACCAAAGAAGAACAAAGACAACTCATCCTCGAAGCCAGGAAACGCGTGCCCGGCATCGCCATTCGCACCACCTTTTTGGTTGGATTTCCCGGCGAGACCGACGCGGAGTTTGAAGAACTTTGCGACTTTGTGCGCGAAATGGAATTTGAACGTCTGGGCGTTTTCCAATATTCACACGAAGAAGATACCTCCGCATTCCTGATGGAGGACAACATCGACCCTGAGACCAAACAGGAGCGGGCATCGACCCTGATGGCCATCCAGCAGGAGATCAGCAATGAAAAAAACCACAGCAGGGTAGGACAGACGTTTAAGGTATTGATCGACCGGAAAGAAGGGGAATATTTCATCGGCCGCACCGAGTACGACAGCCCTGAAGTGGACAATGAAGTGCTGGTCGACGCGAAAAAACACTTCCTGCGCATAGGTGACTTTTGTGAGATCCGCATCACGGCAGCCGATGATTACGACATCTATGGAGAGCCGGCAGCTGGATAGAAAAAGACATTCCGGTCTATCATCAAACTACTATTTTAATTCAATATACTATCCGCGATTACGGATGTACATGGGTGTTTGTTGTGATAATTTCTTGTCTTTATAGATAGTCCCTGCTCGAATTAACGTGTGTTAAATTTTTACCACAATGGGCACAACGGGTTGCACAAGGATCACAAGGATGGGGGGCAAAATATTGCATTTTCCCTAATAATAGCATCTAATGGCTTGCCAGTTTCAAACTCCTTGAGAATTCCGGCAATCTGGGTTGGGCTAAATTTTGTTGTTTTCATGTTTCTAATACGTTTTCAAAATTAAACATTTTTGTCTATTTTTAAACCGTACTATTTTTGGGGGAGCTTACAGGCCCTTTAGTGGAAAGCAGAAAAGTCCATTTACAACCCTTTATCTTAAAATATGTAAAATAAAATACCTATAATATGTAAAGTAAAATAATTATATTATGTAAAATAAAGTTTCTGTAATTTGTAAAATAATACTTACTTTTGGATAAATTTTATTATTACCCATATTTTGCAAAACAAGCAATCATACATACATCGCATTTCAGACATAGAGCTGCAAAGAAAGCTAGAAGCATCCGGAGTTTTGTTGATCAGAGGCATGAAGGCGTGTGGCAAAACCATGTCTGCCCAACAATTTGCGTCAAGCATGATCGCATTTGACCAGGACGAACAAGTACCGTTGCTTATGGATACTGCACCGCAGAGGTTATTGGCAGGCGCTACACCAAGATTGATCGATGAGTGGCAAGAGTACCCAAAAATCTGGAATTATGTCCGACACGAGGTAGATCAAAGAAATCAACCCGCACAATTTATTCTTACCGGATCGGCAAATCCCGAAGAAAGTATAAAACTGCATTCAGGAGCCGGTAGGTTCACTATTTTGGATATGCGTACCATGAGTTGGCAAGAATTGGGATATTCAACAGGTGGTGTGCGTTTAGGCCATCTATTGGAGTCGAAAGCAATAACCATCACGGATCAACCTACGGATTTGGAGCTTATAGTCGAACGTATCCTCAAGGGTGGTTTCCCATCGCTGGTGAATAATAGCACAGCGAAAGCGATGGAGATCAATCGAGCCTACATTGATTTAGTGGCAGAGGTAGATATGAGCAGGGTTTCAGATGTAAAAAGAAAACCGGAAAAAGTTAGAAACCTATTGCGTTCATTGGCCAGAAATACTGCCACTACGGTAGATATTACAGCATTAGAATCTGATATTAGGGAGAGAGAATTTAGTGATATTTCTCGACCTACCATTTATGACTACTTGGATGCACTTCAGCGACTGATGATCATAGAAGACCAACCAGCATGGAATACACATATACGCTCATCTTCTTCATTGAGAAAATCAGCTAAACGACATTTTTCGGATGTCTCATTGGCTGTGGCTGCTCTGGGTGCCGGAAAAGAAACCTTACTCAACGACCTCAAATTTACAGGATTTTTATTTGAATCACTAACTATCCATGAGCTTCGGGTGTATGCCCAGGCGAATGACGCAAAAGTATATCATTATAATGACTCCAGTGGTTTGGAAGTAGATGCTATCGTACAAAGATATACCGGTGAATGGTGTGCCTTTGAAATAAAATTAGGCATTGGCCAGATTGATGATGCTGCAAAAAATTTATTAAAGTTTGCTTCCTTGTTAGATGAGAGAAGTACCGGCAATCTAAAATCATTAAATGTAATCACAGGAACGGGGATGAGTTATACCCGCAGCGATGGAGTCAATGTCATTTCATTGGCATCATTGGGTTATTAGATTTGTAATGTAATTGATTCATAAATTATAAAATGTAGAAATGATAAAAATAGCATTCTTTTTGTGTGGATATTTTTATTGGTAGAGGCAAATGCCCAGACCATTTCTGGAAATCTTTCTCTTTTAGCCAACCAATCCATCAAACTCGAAGGCTTTAATGGTCTAAAAACCTATCCGATATCCGAAGCAAAATGTGATAGCCTGGGCCATTTTGCATTACCTTACACCAATACAGATTATGGCATGGGTTATCTCAAATCTGTTGACAATAAACCCCTTTTTGTAATCCTAAGTGGAGAAGATGTAACATTGGTGGGAGAGGCATTGAGCTACACCGAATCCATCCGGGTCACCAATGGACAGGAAAACCTATGGTTTGAGAAATATGCCAAAGAACATCCTAAACGTGAACAAGCACTCAGTGCCTGGCTCTATCTGGAAAAGATGTACACGCTCGATACTATGTTTTCAAAACAACAAACCCCTTTTAAAGCAATTCAATCAGAAAAACAACGTATTAAAAACGAAGACGCCGCTTTTTTAGCGAAGCTCCCCAAAGACAGTTACGTCAGTTGGTTTTTGCCTACCCGTAAACTGGTAAGCTCCGTTTCGATGATTGCCCAATACCGTCCGGATGAAATCCCTGCCACCTTTGCGGCTTTCAGAGCCATGGATTACACCGACCCCCGATTGTATAAAAGTGGATTGTTCAAAGATGCCATCGAGAGTCATTTTTGGTTGATCGAAAACAGTAGTCGACCTTTGGATTCTGTTTTTATAGAAATGAAGGTCTCCATCGATGCCATGATGGTACACCTGGTCAAAGATGACAAAAAGTTCAATGAGGTGACAGATTACCTATTCAATGTACTGGAGCAACATAGCCTTTTTCAAGCTTCGGAATATCTTGCACTGAAAGTACTCAATGAGACGAGTTGTACCATTGACAACAATCTGGCCAGGCAACTGGAAAGCTACCGGGCCATGAAAAAGGGAATATTGCTCAAGATATAGTTTTTAGCGGGGACTTTGTTGCACCAGGATATACTTCGGATTTACCTAAAAAACTATCTGATATAAAGAGCAATTATACGGTAGCAGTCTTTGGAGCAAGCTGGTGTCCGAAATGTAAAGAAGAACTTCCGGAAGTTGCAAAACTATATGTAAAATGGAAAGCACAAGGTGTTGAAGTAGTATATGTTTCCCTGGACGAGGACAAAAAATTGTTTCAAACATTTGTTAAGGATTTCCCCTTCATCTCTACCTGTGATTATCAAAAATGGAAGGGAAACATCGTCAGGGATTATTATGTCTTTGCGACGCCGACCATGTTTTTGTTAGACGATAAAAGAGAAATTTTACTGCGCCCCAATTCGGTAAAACAAATGGATGCCTGGGTGGACTCGCTCCTTGTGCAAAGAAATAAATAAACCGTAAAGAAGGTATCAATAGATATACTCCCTCCCATTTCCTTGTGCCCTTAGTGAAAACTTTGTGCGCCTAGTGGTGAAAAGTATAACCACAAAGTTCTCAAGGTATGCAATAAATTCTGATGATATAACATCACTTCAATACCGCCACGCCCACAAATGAATCTGCCGTGCCGTAATACAGCCACCATTTGGACTTGTAGTACACCAAACCTTCCCCAAATACGGTACCTGCGGCATATTGTCCGGTAATCTCATGGGGTAGTGTAGGTTTGATGAGGTAGGTGTCGCTTCTGGATATTACCCTGGTTGGATCTTTGGCATCAAAGATAACCCTTCCTACGGTATAGGTGTTTTTGGGTAGGCTAGGATCAGCATTTTCATCTTCGGCATTTTTGCCATTGTACAACAACACAATGCCGTCTTTGGTCAAAAGGGCGGGTGGCCCGCACTCGGTTAGCCGGCTGTCAAATTTGTTTTTTCTCGTGCGGATGAGGACCATTAGTTCTCCACTTTCGTTCAGCGTCGGAACCCAGTCGTACAAGTTGGTTGACCACGCCAGGTTGACAAAATCCTCACCCCAGTACATCCAATATTTGTCCTGGATCTTAATGGCCGTTTGAACGCCATTTTTCATTTCAGTGATGATCGACCCTGATTTCGACCAGGTGTTGTGGAACCTGCCATGATAAGCGTCTTCGAAGGCCGGTCCTTTTTTTACCCAGTGGATGAGGTCGTCTGATTCTGCCATCGAAAGCCGGGCTGTTTTCAAATTCCAGGAGGTATAAGCCATGATGTATTTCCCTTCCGGCGTCTTTACTATTCTTGGGTCTTCGCAGCCACCGGGCTGGTCATATATACTGAAGTCATCCACATCGGGATAAAGCACCGGCTTAGGGTATTTGGTAAAATGCAAACCATCTGTGCTTGAGGCCAGGCCAATTCTCGAGGTACGACCACCCAGAATGGCTTTAGGATTGTCTTCGCAGCGATACAACAAAAACAACGTGTCGTTTCGCACAATGGCCGCGGGATTAAATACATCGGCCCGTTGCCACTTTATGGCCTCCTTTTTCACCGGACAATAGAAAGTAAAAGCAGAATCGGCTTTCAACACCGGATTCTCTGCAGGCTTAAATCCGTTGGTAAAATTGGCAGGTCCTAATCCGGTATTGCAACTCCATAGGAGCATTGTTGCCGGGATGAGCAAAAAATATTTATAAGTAAAATTCAGGCTCATATGCTTTTAGTGCTTTGGTGATTCAACAGCTTGACAAGCCTAAGGTACATCTAAGCATGATCATATACAAGTGTGAAGAGAAACCATGGCTTACCCCAACCCATACTGAGCAACCGGTTTACTTTTTTATGAATGGTGAGGGATATTTAATTTATGAAAATGTAATTACCCTATCTGCAAATGCTTCTGCCAGTGCCTCGTCGTGGGTAATGAACAAGAAGGCCATACCATAAGTTTCGTGAACCTGATCCAGCAAGTCCATGATCTGTTTTTGGGTGACCTTGTCCAATGCGGACACCGCCTCGTCGAGGATGAGCAGGTCCGGCAACAACACCAGACTTCTGGCCAGTGAGACCCGCTGTAACTGGCCACCCGACAATTGGGATGGATAGCGGTCGAGAATGTCGGAATGCAGACCTACGTCGCGGAGTATTTTGTCCAACTTTTCGGGAGAGAAATCCAGATGGTGGATGTCAAAGGGTTCTTTTAAACTTTGTCTGATGGTGCGTTTGGGATTCAGAGACGCCGCCGGGTGCTGAAAGATCATCTGCACCCGCTTTGGCCCTGATGATAAGGGCTCATTTTTTTCATTTGTCCATTGCAATAAGCCGAGATCTGCCTGGTCTTGTCCGGTAATCAATCGCGCCAGTGTGGATTTTCCACTGCCACTTGGTCCCACCAAAGCGAGGCGCTCTCCATGGTGGATATGCAGGTCCAGGTTTTCCAAAACAGCGTGTTTGCGGTGACGTTTTGAAATGGAAGACAAGGTCAGCAGGATGGTATTTTTTTTATGGTTATTTGTTTGGACTCTTATGTATTTCGAAGTGATAAGTGCACGGGTAGTCGGATGTTGGGGACTTTTCAGGATGGATTCGGGATTATTATTTTCTACAATACGCCCTGCCTCCATGACGATGATTTGATCGGAAATGGGAGCAGCTGTTTCCAGGTCGTGACTGATCCATAACACCGTTGTTCCATAGTTATCCTGAAATCGGTGCACCAGATTTATGATATCCCGCTCATTTTTAGGGTCAAGGGCTGAGGTTGCCTCATCCGCAATGAGCAGGGCAGGGCGGTGAATCATGGCCGCAGCGATCGACAACCGCTGCAACTGGCCTCCAGAAAGCTGATGGGGGTAGGAATGGTACATCCTTTCGGCATCTTCCAGGTGAAGGTCCGCCAAAAAATTAAGTACAATTTTTTTTGTTTCGGTACGACCAACCCGTTTATGGGCGCGCACGGCTTCTGAAAGCTGTTCACCACAGGTCATGACCGGATCAAATGAAGAAAGCGGATCCTGAAAGATCATGCCAATTCGTTTTCCTCTCCAGGTCTGCCAAATATTTGCTGTAAGCCTGGTCAACAGGGTAGGGCCAGGTTCGCCTGACCATTCGATATCTCCAGACGTGCTGCCTCCCTGTACCCTGGCCAAACCGATGATCGACCTGGAGAGCAGGGTTTTACCACAACCGGAACAACCCGTCAGCGTGGTTATTTTTCCCTTTGGAAGCCGAAGGTTAATGTCTTGTAACAAGGTTACCTCTTTACCTTCAACTTGTCTGCTAAGGTTGAAATGGCGGATTACCAGCAAATCTTGGTTACTTTCCATTGGTTAAAGATAGGCCATTTCGCAAAATTGTTAAACAGAAGGTCCCAATCTGAATCCAGGATCCTGAAACAAAAATTTATTCGAAAAAAATATCTGATAAATAATTTGGTAAATCTTATACCCATATGGCAGTAAGCATATTTTATTTCGTGTAAACGGATCTCAAAACATTTATTAGAAAACCAACATTTTGCAATTGTGGCCAGTTATTTTGAAATTATAGTTTAAGATATTGTAAGTCAGATATATAGAACAAAATTTTGATTAAAGTCTGCATAGTGGATCGCTAAAAGGATTATTAAAAACCATAAAAGTTAATTTACAGGAATATTAAAACATATTAAATAAAATTATAATATATTTGTAAGATGATAGGGGCATTCACAGAACATCTTGAAAAGGTTAAAAAATATTCAGCCCATACGGTGTTATCCTACGGCCAGGACTTAAGTCAGTTTGTGGCTTACCTGGAGCAACAGTATGAGCTGTCAGACCTCAATGCGGCCAACCATCTCATGATTCGATCCTGGGTGGTGTCGTTGAGTAAAGAAGGAATCACTTCAAGATCCATTAACCGCAAACTTTCAGCGTTAAACAGTTTCTATAAGTACGCCTTGAGAAACGGTGCCTTGATTAAAAATCCGATGAAAAAAGTAGTGGCTCCAAAATCGGGCAAACGCCTTCCCTCATTTGTATCCGAGGAAGAGATTCCAATGATCATGAACAGCATAGACCCTAAAGTCGGTGAATACGAACAACGGCGGGATGCCATCATACTGTTTTTGCTTTATACTACTGGCATGCGTAGGTCTGAACTGATCAACATGCGCATTGAAGACATCAACTTCAGTCGACGCGATATACGGGTCATTGGAAAAGGCAAAAAGGAACGCATCATACCCACACCTCCCGAGAGTATGCAGGTACTCCGCGAATTTATCGAAGTGCGAAATGCGCATTTTCAGGAAAAGTCCGTGGAAGGAAGTTACCTTTTACTTTCCGGTAAGGCCGGTAAGATGGACCCCCGCACTGTCTATGGCATTGTCAACCGCTATCTTAAACTGGCGCAGAGCGCTGAAAAGAAAAGTCCGCACGTATTGAGACACAGCTTTGCCACCCATTTGCTAAACCATGGGGCAGACATCAATGCCATCAAAGAACTTTTGGGCCATGCAAACCTCAGCGCAACCCAGGTTTACACCCACAATTCCATCGAAAGACTGAAAGAAATTTATCAAAAATTCCATCCAAAGGCCTGAATTTGAATATCATACCTATCGATGAGAAAAAACAACTTGATTTTTTAAGAAAACCACAGTATATTGAATCACATATTTATTCACATATTAAAATCATTTTTGTATGAAAGTTAATATCAATGCTGTCCACTTTACTGCAGATGGAAAACTCAAGGATCACATTTCTGAGAAACTGAGTAAACTGGTTAAATTTTATGATAAATTATTAGGCGTTGAAGTCTTCCTGAAACTGGAGAATTCCGGTCAGGTAAGGGATAAGGTTGTCGAACTGGAAGCCAAATTGCCAGGAAGGGTAATCTTTGCATCAGCCACCGATAAGTCTTTCGAAGCTTCACTGGATACGGCGCAGGAAATCATCAGCAGGCAACTCAAACGAAGTAAGGAGAAACTGAAAAAAGCAAGTTAAGGTAAATGAGAGGGGGAACATAAAAATTCCCCCTCTTTCATTTAGTACCATGGTTGAAATCTCCAATAAAAAATGATGTACATTTGATCTGAAAACCCATTGCCCAAAATATGAAATCAAAATTCCTATACTTGTCGATGGTAGCCTGTGGCGCTTTTTTACTTAGCTCCTGTGCCAGTAGTTATCCGCGAAAAAGTTATGAGCCACATACGTATCAGGTTCCCGACTACGGTGACCTTAAACTTTGGGCTGCACATCCCGATAAGGAAGACCCATCCGACAGGCACCCGGATAAAAATCCTCCACCGGTAGATTTACCTCAGGTAGATGTATTTTTTTTGCACCCCACATCCTACACCAACCAGCGCGGTAATGACCAATGGAATGCCGGTTTTGGCAATATAAAAGTGGATAAAAAAACAGATGAAGGCACCATCCTGTTTCAGGCCAGTGCCTTTAATTCAGTTGGACCTGTTTATGCGCCCCGATATCGTCAGGCACACCTCCAAACTTATTTTACCAGTGACACTGCTTCTGCAAAGAAAGCACTTGACTGGGCATATCGCGATATAAGAGCGGCCTTTATCTACTATTTGGAAAATTACAACCGTGGCAAACCCATCATCATTGCTTCGCATAGTCAGGGCACTACCCACGCAGTCAGGTTAATGCTGGAATTTTTTGATGGTAAACCGCTGTATAGCCAGCTGGTTGCCGCCTACCTCGTGGGCATGCCCGTGTCCAGGAGTACATTTACAGCCATTCCACCATGCGCCAATGAAAATGAGACGGGTTGTTTTACCAGCTGGCGCACCTTCAAGAGGGAATATACCTTTAAGAAAAAGGAGGGAGATGTAGTAGTGACCAACCCACTTTCCTGGCGTACTGATACCGTTTACATTGACAAAACAAAGAATCCAGGTACCATATTAAAGGACTTCAATGATGTATATCCTGCTTTAGTTGACGCTCAGGTGTCAAAAAACATCCTATGGGCGACGAAGCCTAAGTTTCCGGGAAGTTTTTTTTTATGGGTCAAAAACTACCACGTTGCCGATATCAATTTTTATTACTTCAGTATAAGACAGAATACAAGACAACGAAAATCAGCGTATTTCCGCAAATCAGGATTGTGACCGCCTGGCTGGCAGATTAAACATGGCAACAATCACTTTTTTGAAATAGGGAAGGGATTGAAATAAAAAGAAAATGAGCGAAAACAAAATAACGATGACTAATTCAAGTGACAGAATATACCATGGCCATTCAGGCAGCGCTGTGTAAAGTGTAGTACCCGGCGGTTTGGCATTGAGGTAGAAGTAGTTTGAGTTTGTGAGGCAGTTATAGGGATAAATAATTAATGCGGTGGCATTCATAGCCAACCCGGAATAGAGAATATCCATGGGTTTTAACCTCCAGTTCATCGCAAAATATCCATATAGTGCAAGGATAACTACTCCGGCATGCACGCCCCAATATCGAAAGGCTTCATAATGTGGCAGGTTGTCGGTCAGCGAAGGGGTAAACAAGGCCTGGAAGGTTCCCGCCATGATCCAGAAAAAAAAGATGGCCCACCATCGCCGGCTTCCGTTGGAATAGATATAAAACATGGCAAAAGGCATGAGGCTGCAAAGGTGGAAGGGCAGGTCGGTCTGGTGGCTGTAGTTGCCAATCACCAATCGGATAAGCGGTTTGAAGAGTTGTAAAAACATGAGCACAGCACTAAGCCTGAGTGCATATTTTATTTTTTGTCCTTCATCCCATACACTGCTTCCCCTGGAGATGAACCAGTAACCAAAAAGGGCGCAAAAGAGTAAGACCTGAATGTGCTCCAGGCCAAAGCGAACAAATGAATGTCCATCTATATAAAAAGATTCTAACTCCATACTTTGTACTGTTATTGCATGCAAAGTAAGTACAAAAGTTGGAAGTAATGGTATGTTATCGTAAAAAGAATAAACTTGATTTCACCTTTTCCTTAACTCCTTACAGGTAAAGGTCAAACGTCAGCGAACCAGGGTCACGTGACCCCTGAGTTTTTTCTCTTCACCCCGGGGAGATATATAATCTACCTGATAAATGTACACACCCTGAGGAGACATTTGACCATCATTGTTGATTTCACCATTCCATCCGATATAGGGATCACCGGTTTCAAAGATTTGTTCTCCCCATCGGTTCCAAATAGACATCCTGTAATTTATCAGCCCGTCCAGAAAGCCATAGCCGCGAAAATCGTCGTTGAGGCCGTCGTTGTTTGGGGTAAAGGCATTGGGCATTTGCAAAGTTACCACTGGCATGACATCCAATTTGGCTTTCGCCGTATCTGTGCAGCCGTTTTCATGAATTGCCACCAGTGTAACCAGGTATTGTCCCGTATCCGGAAAACTAAAGGAAGGATTGTTTTCAAAGGATATACCAAGGTTGTTGAAATTCCAGACAACGGATTTTTGCCTTTCGGATAAATTGGTAAAAAGTGCCGTTTTATTAAAATTCGTCAATACTTCCGGGGCATAGACGAAATCGGCCAATGGGCTTTCCAATATTTCGATCCATTGAGGATATGCAGCTTTCGTCTTACATCCGATGGGAGATGTGATCGTCAACGATACATCAAATATGCCGGTATCGTTGTAGGTATGTCGTGGACTGATGTTGTCGTCCTTGTTTCCATCACCAAAATCCCATTCAAGTGTATAGGTGTCGTCAATGGGATAGGATAAGTTATTAAACTGAATGGAAGCGGGGACACAGCCCGTAAATTGAGTGGGCTCCACTACAATGAGTGCCGGTACCGGTTGATAAATGATGTTTTTTTCAATTACATTGGTACAGCCATTTCCATCCGCTGCCTTAAGATTGATTTTTTTAACTCCTGGACTTGTAAATTCGAATGAAGGGTTTTGTAAAACGATGGATGTGTCTGTCTCAAAAGTCCAGCTCCATTGGGTAATATTGCCGGCACCACTGGTTGATTTGTCCTCAAATAAAACCGGGCCGGCGATGCAGGTATCGTAGGCGAAACTAAAATCAGCCGCTACCGCTGGGAGGATGTCAATGATGAGTTTGGCCGTATCTGAACAATCCGATAAATTGGGATTGAGAATCATCTGCCCTGTATATCTGCCAGTTTTTTGAAAAGTGTAATCGAGGTCTTTGGTGGTAAAGGAATCTACCACATTGCCCTGAATGAGCCGCCATTTGTAGCCCTGGATATTTCTTTCAACGGTACTTTTATTGAGAAAAGGTATAAAATTGCTGCCGCATGACTTGAAGTAAAAGTCTTCACCGGTCTGATTAAATTCTACATAACCTGTTGAGATCCGGTCAAAATCAGGTGCGATGTTTGCACTCACGGCAATTTGACAAACGGTGACATTGAACTGAAAATCTCTTCGTATCGACCCTATTTGTTTACCGTCTCGATATTCTTTGACACAAACACCCACCACATATTGTCCAGTGACATTGGGTTCTCCCGATATGAAACCGGTACCCGGATCTATGGATACCTGAGGAAAGCCACCAATGGGGTTTATGCTGCTGAACATAGGCAAGACAAACTGGGCTTCGGCATAAGGGGGAATACACCGGATGGCGGCTGGTCTTACCCCTGTGCATGAAGTGGGATCACCTACGCCACTTTCACCATCGGTACCACCCGAGGCAAGGGGTGCACAAAATTCGTACACCAGCTGGTCGCCTTCGGCATCGGTGGCCGAGTGGTCAAACCGAAGCGGTTCTCCATTGCAAATGACAATGGGAGGGAAATTTTTAAATACGGGACTGTTGTTGCAGCTGCTGATGGCATCGGCATAAATTTCTACGGAGAACACGGCTCCGGTAGAGCCCGGGTTGATGATATTGGTAATGGTCCCGTTCCGGCAACATCGCTGGTATGCAATCTGGTAAACTTCTGTGCCCCAGTCGATGTCAACTTCAAATTCATACACGGCTTTTTCAACGCCAATGTTTGGCGGAATAATGATGCAGGGATTGTCGTATCCTACAGGTTCGATGTCTTTTGGACTTGCATTGAATGATTTTACATACGTCCAAACGTTATTACCTGATGATTTGAAAAGCCCAAACTCTGCGTCGATGTCAAAATTGGCTCCGCCGCCTTTGGAATCCCGGTACATGGTAAAATTGATTTCAAACCGGGTTCTCTTTTGAGTGGCGTTGACGGAGACACAGCGGTACGTTACATCACCTCCTATGATGTGGGCACCGTAAAGGGGATGTAATGCAAAGACCAGCAAAAAAAGTAAGTATATTTTTTTAAAAATCATGAACGCCTGTGATTAGTCTGTAATGCATTCCAATCTTGTCCGGACTGGTAATATTTGCAAATATACGGGTATATGATTTTGAACCCTGCAAATCAGGGTGGATTATTCCCATAAAATTGACATTGTGTTAAATAATTACACTTCTTTACTTCTTAGGAGTGCGCAGTCTTATAAAACGCTGCTTTTATTCATTCAGTGCCCAATTATAGGGTTTATACTTCACTTTGGTTCCGGGTTTTAGTTTTACAGGTCCATACCTGCTTAAAAAATCTGGCAGGGGATCAAAATCAGTGGCATACCATTCAAAAATGCGGGATACTTCTGCTTTGTTTGTTTCCAGGGTGTTAAAGCTGGAATTGGACAAAAATGTCCGGGTTCGCTCCTCCAATTGGGCAGCCAGTTGGACAGGTGTATAGGCACTGGCCATAAGTGGTGGGCAGGATTTAGCGGCACAATTGAGTGCAAAGTGAATCCTCGGATCGTTAAATGGCTTTCTTAGCATTTCATTTTCTATGTCATTCAGCGAGTATTTTTTATGTCCGATGTCGATGAAGACGATGTCCCACGTTTTGCCATTATCGAGATCCATGATGCTTTTAATGGGATAATTGCCTGCTACCTTTTTGATGGTAAACGCATTATACACATTGATCCAAAAAGCCATTTTTTCTTCCTTTGACCACGAGGGCTGTACAGGTTTTTTCTGCCATTCGTGCAGAATGCCATCCAATACGGCCATGTCTCTTTTGATTTGTTTGTACATAACCCTGCCGTCGGCGCTTACGTATTTTCTAAGGAAAGCATTCCAAAGGGCATAATCAGACTCTGGCCCGGGTCTATTTCTGTTTTTTTGGTGGCAATACTTCGGCATCCTGTTTCATGACCTGATCCTTTTTTACCGGTCGGGGTGCATCCTGAACCGATGGCTTGGTTTCTCCGGGGGCTGATTCATCGGGGACAACCTGAGGGTTCGTGAGGAGACGATACTGCCTCCGGTGGCAAGGTGGCCGGAGGCTCTCTTTTTACCTCGGATTTATGAGCAGTTGAGGAAAAAGTGGTCAATGTATCCGGAGGGCTTATTGCGGGCTGACTGATGAGGGTATCTTCATCATTACCTTGCACAATATCCACGACTTGTTCGTTTTTTGCACGGCATTGTATCATCAGACACACCAGCAGAACCAGTGAGCACACATTTATTTTTTGGCAATTAAAAGGATGCATCTATTCTTAATGAAATATTTCTGGGTGCCTCAAGTAGCCCCGGCCTTACTGTGTACGCGGCATTCGCCAGGTTGTTGAGGATGAGCCCGAGGGTGTATTTTTTGATCATAAACGACATTCGGGCATCCATTAGTACATAACCATTCTGATCCTGATCGCGGAAAGCCTTGATGGAAAAAAGGTCGAGGTCCGCCAAAGGTGCTTCGAACCGGCGGTCGATGTTGATCATGTGGGAGTAATACTGAATGGCAAAACCAAATTTCAGGGATTTAATTGTCGCTTCGAGGTCAGCTTTGGCAGAGTGTTTTGACCTGTATTTCAATACATTTATGCCCGTGGAGAGATTTTCTTTTATTTCAGGACGATCATCAAAATTTTTGTATTGCGGATCGATGTAAGTATATCCTGTAATTACCCTGACCGGCACGCTGAATAACTCAAATTGACCGGTAATTCCGGCTTCATAACCTGAGATTTTGGTATTGCCAATGTTGATGGGCTTGAAACCGTAGGGATTTTCAAGAAAAGTAAATTCAATCATGTCTTCATACTCGGAACGAAAGGCAGACAAATCGAGATAGCCCTTAAAGGATGCCAGTTTGAAACCTTGTTTGATGCCAATTTCTGCCGACCATCCATATTCGGGATTCAGAATGGGGTTGGGAAAAATGGTAAAGCCACCAAACTGGGTGCTGATGAAACGTTCTGTGACTGTGGGATATCTATAGCCCTGTCCCCAGGATATCCGCAGGGACGAATATTCCATCAGCTGATAATTAAGGCCAAGGCGGGAGATGATCTGGCTGTCTTCCACCTTGCCACCGGGTATGGTAAAGCCCTGAAACTCTTCCGGACTGCTTTGTCGGTTGAACTCATATCGCATTCCGGCACTGAAGGAGAAGTGTTGTCCAAATTTTTTATCCAACTGAAAATAGGCGGCTGCATTGGTGTACAAGTAGGTAGTGTCACCAAACAACTCAGCTTTGGAGTCTGTGAGGGAAAACACACCCCCAAGCGAATAATTGAGCCTCAAAGGTTCATAGTAATGGCTGTACTGGTATTCCGCATAATAGGTGGATGATCGGTTTTGCTGGTTGGCGTTGTTATTGTTGTTGGTAAAAAAATAGCGTGAACTGAGGCGGTGTTTTGCTCCGTTTTTTTGGTAATAAATCAGGTAAGGATCAATGCTGAGCCGTGTCCTGTTTCCAAATGAAACGGTTCCGGAAAAAGGTTCATAAATACCGCGGAGGGCATTTCTCCAAATGAAAAAATCACTGCCATCCACGACATTTAACAATGAATTGCAGCCAAGAAAAAGATTTGTGGCCAACTTGTATTTCAAGTTGAAGCCCATCCGGCCTCTCTTTTCGTAAGTTTCTTTGGCGTAACTTTTATACTGGGATAAGAAACCATGAACCGTGACGTCGAGCTTTTCTGTTTTACGGGCATGGGAGATGCCAAAGTTGGCTCGAAAGGGCGCAAGACTGTCGCCCCACCATTTGTATTTTTCCTCCGCCGGATCCATGTAATTAGTATAAGAAAAGAAGGCATGTGTTTCTGGTTTTGAAGCAGGCTGTATTCTCCGGAAGTTAATGATGCCGTTGAGTGCTGAACTGCCATACAATGAAGAAGAGGCTCCTTTGACCACTTCGACCTGGGAAAGGGCTTCTACGGGAAGATCACTCCAGTTGGCATAACCAGCGTCGACCTGAAGTGCCGGCATATCATCGAGCAGGACCATGACCCTGCTACCTGCACCATATGAAAAACCACTTCCACCGCGGATGTTGGCTTGCCCGCCCACAACCTGGACCCCGGGAAGTTTATTGAGTATGTCGTCGCTTTTTACGGTGTTGGTTGACCTGAAAAGGGCGGGTTTGAGTATCTCAACTGCAACCGTAGATTCACTCAGGCGCTGCTCAAATTTAGACGCGGTGACCGTAGTGACATCCAGCACTTCGGAAATTTCTTCCATGATGACGTTAAGGTTCCGTTGGGTCTCTTGCACATCCACAATTAGGGTTTTGTACCCAATGTAGCTGATCGTAAGCCGACAAGGCTTTTCTATGACAAGGGAAAAAGCGCCCGTTTCGTCTGTTGTGGAGCCATTGTCTCCGCAAAAACAGTTGCCCCTATTAAAGGCTCACCACCCTGTTTGTCACTAATGGTTCCGGAAATATAAATTTGGGCATAAAAGTTCTTACTAAGCCCGAACAACAGGATCAGAAAACACCACTGAATGCATCTCATAAGGCATAATTTGATGCCTAAGGTGGCATTTAATTAAAAAACGAAAAAAAAATTATACCAGGGGAAGCTAAATCACCGGAAAAACCAATGGTTTACTCTTCTTCGTCATCCGATATGATGGGTGTAAGCATCTTTAAACCCATGATTGCCTTTTCTTTGGGAGATATGGCGAAGAAACCCAGAAAACCTCCTGTTGCTTTGGCGACGTGTCTGGCAAAAGAAACATAGGACTTATATAAATGGGCTCCTACATGTAATTCCAATTTTGCCATGATGGGGTTCAACTCTGTCAGCAGGCGTTCAATTTCATCATTGCGCTTTACCGTATCCCTCGGCAAGGCCGAGATGAAGTTCATGATTTTATCATGAAAATCGACGTTAAGTTCTTTGTAGAAGCCAAGCAGGTCTTCTGACATCTTATAACTTCTTATTTCGGCAACTTTTTCCGCCCATTCTGTCTCTTCGTGCTGAACTTCGCCATCAGCACCGGCTATGTATATGGTAATGAGTGCTAGGGCGTCTTTCAGTTGTTGATATTCTGCTTCCGTAAGGTGTGCAAAGTATGGATTCATATAAATGTTGGTTGTATTGGCGCAAAATTAAAAGAATTTATTCTATTTTTTTCGAAATTTTATATGTCACTTTGTGAAGATTTTCATTTGCACTAAATGGTAACTTTAAGCATATTACCTTTGAACAGTGCCAAAGTAGGACCAAGGACGGGATTTTGTTCTTGGTTGTGTAATTCTGTACCCACATAAATGGAGTTGAAAATGCTTAATCTTCCTTATATTTGTCATAGAAGGTGTGTAGCCATGAATATTGTTAAAAAAAGAGATAAACCCATTGGAACCCTGCTCAAAGACTTTATCAGCCGCAATGAGGGTATAAAGCGTGGCATGGCTAAAATTGACATCGAAAAAATCTATCGCGCTGAGATGGGGCCGGTAGTGTCATCCTATACCGAAAAAATCTATCTCAACGGGAAAAAATTATATATCCATATCCAGTCTGCCCCCCTGAGAAGTGAATTGATGGGGTCTAAAGAAAGCCTGATGACTTTGTTAAATGAGGCCCTGGGAGATGCATTGATTCAGGAAATCCATTTCCGTTAGCGATGAATGTGGAAGAATTGCGCGAATTTTGCCTTTCATTACCGGCGGTGGATGAATATCTGCCCTTTGATGAACACACCCTCGCCTTCCGCGTCGGTGGGGAATCAGGTAAGATCTTTTGCCTTACCGGCCTGGACAACCCACAGGCATCTGCCAATCTCAAATGCGACCCTGAAAAGGCGGTTGAACTCAGGGAAAAATATGCTCAGATAGTGCCAGGATACCATATGAATAAACAACATTGGAATACCGTTTACCTGGATGACGGACTGAACCAGGCCTTGCTTGAGTCGCTGATCCGGCATTCCCATGAATTGGTCTATCGTTCACTTCCTGCGAAACTGAGGGCCCAACTTGAATCCTGAAAAAATTTACGACTACATCATCATCGGCCAGGGACTCGCGGGTACCTTGCTCACCTGGTTTCTTCAACGCGAAAGCAAGACTTGTTTTGTTTTTGATGCTGAAAAAGATACAGCCTCTTTTGTCGCTGCAGGCATCATCAATCCGGTGACCGGACGAAATTTTGTGAAAAGCTGGATGATTGATACCTTCTTGCCATGTGCCAGGAATACCTACCAGGAAATGGAAGATCATTTTGGTCTCAAATTTTACCATGAGCTTGATATATTGCGCAGCCTGCATACGGTCAAAGAAGAAAACGACTGGATGGCCAGAATGCAGGATCCGGCCTATAGCGACTATGTGGGCAGCATTGAAGCGTCAGCCATATTAGGAGGCCTGGTGCGAAATGATGTGTCCTATGGCAGAATCAAACAAGCGGCCAGGGTTGACCTTAGAAGTCTAATTTCTGCCATGCGAAATCAATTGAAAAGCGAAGGACGATATCAACCCAAAAGGATAAATTTTGGTGAATTAACAGCAGGGAAAGACCACCTGGAAGTAGGGGGCATCAAAGCAAAGGCCATTATATTCTGCGAAGGGTTCCAGGCCATCAATAATCCGGCTTTCCATTTTATTCCCTTCGCGCCGGCAAAAGGCAATGTCATGCTCATTAAGGCATCATGGCATTTGACCTATAATCTCCGGGACGAAATGTTTGTCACGCCCGTGGAAGAAGCAAATTATTGGGTAGGCAGCGGTTACCGGTGGGATCGGTTCGACAGTGAAATTGATGAAACAGACCAGCAAAAACTGGACGAGTTTGCCAGTGCTTTTTTAGCTGAACCCTACGAGGTTGTCCATCGCATGGCGGGCGTAAGGCCGGCACTAAAGTCAAGAAGGCCTGTTATGGGAGCCTTACCCGGGCATACCGGTGTGTATATTTTTAATGGACTTGGAACCAAAGGTACTTCCATGGGACCTTACTTTGCGCGTCAATTGGCAGATCATCTCCTTTATGGCATGCCCATAATGGCTGAAGCTGGAATCATGAGGTTTTGAAATAAATCAGGCTTAAAGCCCTATTCGTCCTAATATTCACGCCTTTGTTCTAATTTTATAGGCTGTCAGCGAACCAAAAGTTAAATTTGCGCTTTAATCAGGTAAAAGAAAACAATGAAAGAATTTTTCAGGAGTATGCTCGGTTCATGCCTCGGGGTTTTTGTGGCCATGTTGATTGTGGTCATCCTCATTTTTGGGGCAGGCGCTGCGATGTCCATTTCCGGAAAAGGAGTTAAAAGCGCCGAAAAGGGAGTTCTGAATCTTACGCTCAATCACGATATACCCGAAAAATCAGACAATATGGAGACCGGCTTTATGAATCCACCGGAAAGCAGTCTCGGCCTTAGGCATATGGTGCGGCTGATCGAACAAGCCGCCAAAGACCCCAATATAAAAGGGGTAGTCATTCAGGCCAACAGCCTTCAGATGGGTCAGGCGACCTTATTGCAATTAAGGGAGGCTTTGAAGTCGTTTAAGACCAGCGATAAATTCATTTATGCCTATGCTGATTCCTATTCTCAGTCTGCTTACTACCTGGCATCTGTGGCTGATTCCATTTTTTTGAACCCCAACGGGGATGTAGGACTTCAGGGCTATGGTGTGGTGAGCCCTTTTTTCAAAGGTATGCTGGATAAAGTGGGTGTTAATTTTGAGGTATTTTATGCCGGTGATTTTAAAAGTGCTACAGAACCCTTACGAAGAACGGATATGAGTGCTGAAAACAGGATTCAGATTAAGGCTTTTCTCAACGATATGATGGGGCTCATGAAAAGGGAAGTGGCCGCCAGTCGAAAACTCCCGTTGTTTGAGCTGGACAGAATCATGACGGAACTGGACGGACGCAGTGCCTCCAGGGCCTTGCAAAATAAGCTGGTAGATGAAAATCTTTACTGGGATCAGTTTGAGTCCCGGATAAGGAAAGCAGCCGGTCTTGAAACTAATGCCAAGATCAATTATCTGTCAATCAATGACTATGATAAAATGGCAGAACTTTCCGACAAAGGAAAATATTCGCAAAAGGTTGCGGTAGTCTATGCAGAGGGCGATGTAGTATATAACAACCCTTCAAAAGGAGTCATTGACAACATCAAATACCAGAAAATTTTTGATAAAATTCGCAGGGATGACAACATTAAAGCCGTCGTACTCAGGGTTAACAGTGGGGGAGGGTCTGCCCTTACTTCGGATATTCTTTGGCGTGAAATCGAACTTATCAAAGCAAAAGGCATACCGGTAATCGCGTCATTCGGCGATTATGCTGCTTCAGGCGGATATTATATCGCCGCAGGAGCCGACAGTATATTTGCGGCTCCCAATACCCTTACGGGTTCCATTGGTGTTTTTTCTATGTTGCCCAATGTACGCAAACTGGCTACAGATAAGCTGGGAATCACTTTTGATACGGTAAAGACACACAACCTGGCCGTAAACCTGAGTACTGTTTATCCTCTGTCTGATGCAGAGCGACGGTATATGACAGAATCTACCGATGATATTTATAAGCAATTTTTGCAAAGGGTGGCCGATGGCCGTGGTATGCCGGTAGACTCCGTGCATAAATATGCCCAGGGCAGGGTTTGGACCGGAAAGAAGGCAGCAACCATCGGTTTGGTCGATGAAATTGGATTTTTACAGGATGCCATCAGTGCAGCTGCTAAAAAAGCGGGCATTGCTGCTGACTATAAAGTGGTTGAATATCCAAAAATCGCCAAAACCTTCTGGGAAGAAATCCTGGAAAGCTGGGCCAAACAGCAAGCGGAAGAAGGCGAAGAATCCATGAAACTCAACAGCGAGACCAGATATCTCTATGACATGTACCAAAAATATAAAGTGGTGCTTCAAAACGAAGGCGTACAAGCCAGAATGCTCCTTGATGTACGTTTTGATTGATTTTAAATTTTAGACAAAAAAAATAAAAAAAAACTTGTTTGCTAACTGATTATTTATTTACCTTTGTATGAGAGATAGTACTTTAATTTTTCATAGCGTTCGGGTGGCCTCGGGGAGTTCTTTCTCCGAGGCTTTTTTCTTGCCTGATTTTTAGTTTCACACATTTTTTCCTCACTTATCTTCTTATGCCGGCGTGGCCTGTTACCTTTACCATAAAGCATAAGGTAGGGATAAGTCAATGCCTGAACTCAGTACCAATGGTAATTCATGCCAGGATTTTACTAAATCACAAGGCTTTACATTTATTTGCAGGGAATAATCGTTGTTTATTTTACAAGGAGAATCTTGGTCACAATCACATCTTTTACGGTAGGGTCAAGTTCACTGGCTGAAAAGACCAGGTAAACACCGGTATCAGCCCGTTGTCCCGTATAATCGTTGCCATCCCAAATGGCTTGGCCACCGGTGGCTTTGGTTTGGTAAACCAATCGGCCACTCACATCGGTGATTTTTACATCTGCATCGCGAGCAAGTCCTTTGATGGCAATCGGTCCAATGTATTCAGGCCTTACCGGATTGGGATAAGCATAGGCAGTGAGGCTATTCTTTTTGCCCCCTGAAGTGGCATCGGTTTTATAGCTTTGAATGCCCAGTTGGGTGCTAATGTACATGACTCCGCTTTGGCCATCAAATTCAAGGTCTGAGATTTGATTATGCAGCAGAGGCGAGTTTTCTTCCGTAAATCTTAATTCCTGAGTTTCCCCATCCGGTGATTGCACAAAAATGCCATTCCGGGTACCAAACCATTTGCGGTTTGCACCATCGGTCTCTATGCAGAATATTTCTTCGGTTTCGAGGAGCAGGGCCGCTATGCTGTCCTGAAGTACCTTACGCTGTGTCCCCCTGCAATCTTCGTCAAAAGGATCGCATTCAAAAATGATGGGCCCTTCCGATGTGCCCACCCAGACATCGCCGTTGAGGTCTGTTTCAACGCTGTTTACCTGTCGTGTGATGAGGGAGTTGGAACTGTTGAGTACCCTTATTTGATCGTCAGAGGGGTCGTCCGGACTCCCATTTTCATTGAAAACCACTACTGCAGGAGAAGACCCGGTAGTGGCGAACCATTTATTACCACTGTCATCGATGGCCATTTTCGTCAACAGCGTAGGACCAGGACTGGCAAAATTATACCATTTACCTTCGGCCGTGAAAACAGATATGGGTCTGGGTGCACCAAAGTTGGCCACCCAAAGATTTCCATTTTTGTCAAATTGTATGTGGCTTACCCTCACCTGTCCTGGAGCACCCACAATCGACTGAAGTGAACTTTTGATCTTGCCATTGGCTGAATTGTCACTAAAAAACCTGAATTCCCCGGTGGTTGAATTGTATTCTGCAAGACCCGACAAAAAGCTTCCCATATAGATAAGTGAGGTATCAGTAGGGTGAGGTGCCACGGTTACAAAACCTATAAAATCTTTGTCTTTAATCTCCGGGAAATATTCTTCATTGATGTTGGTCCAGTGCTGACTGGCATTCAAAATGTAAACGCCGCTGCGGTTAAAATCAATCTGGTAGTTTTCATTGGCTCCACCGGCAGCAAAATATACCTTATCCGCACCGATTTCGATGTGCGCACTTTCAAAGGAATAAGGAGAATCGTATTCGAGCTTTTGACAACCACCAGACGGTGAATTGGTGTAGCGAATTTGCCTCCATTCATCGGCATACCAAATTCGTCCTGTTTCGTCCTCAATGCCATAAAGGGTGCGATTTATACAATCACCACCTCCATTGATTACCGCACCTGATTCATCTATGAACCGGGACGTACTGCTGAATTGGTTGTCGCGTAAGCCGGCGATAAGGTGTTTTCCTTCTGAACTCAGCCATTGGATGGCAAAACCGGAGGGTTTGTTTATGTTTACCTTACTGAAGAAGCCATCTGGTTGCATCGTGTATAGATCATCTTCTATTACGGCATAAATGCGGTTGTTGAAAAACGCTATCTGGGTACATTGGTACACCGCTGGCAAGCCATTGGCTGAGGAAAGAAATGTCCAAAGGGAAAAATTTTCTTTTGAGGTGGCATTTTTTTCTATGCGATAGATGCCGTCATCAAGACCTGCATATATATACTGGTCATCCGCGGTTATGGTATAGGCCGGAAGTTTGGTAAAAGTAGTGGAACGGAATTCAATTTTTTCGAGGTCATATTCTACAATGCCAAAGGAGGTGGCAAAATAACAATACCGTCCCTCCGAAATATAGATGTCATTGATGTTTCGTGAAGCCCCGATGTTATTGTTGTCTCTGATGGCAGTTACATAAATGACTTCATCACTGGTGACGATGTCAAAGGCCCCGCTGGTATAGACCACAATGAGTTGATTTCTGGCCTGGTTGTATTGTATTCTGGCAATCTGTGATTCTGAAAGGCCATTGGTTTTTGACATCTTACGGTAAGAACCATCCTCCTTATCGATAAACAAAAGGATCGTTCCCGTAGAAACAATGATTTCCTCAGTGTTTTGCGTAACCCAGGCACTAGATCTCATATTGAGGTGATCCTGCCAGGAACCAATGGGGCGGTAAAATTGCGCCTGGCCATAAGAAGTCAGCAGTAAGTAAAATACAAAGACAAGTATGTTTTTTACACCCATAAGGTCGGTATTATTAGCTTACAACGATGATTTCAACTCAAATATTGGAAAAGAGGAGTTAGCTTATTTGATTCTCTTCTTAAACTTGTTTTTATTGAGTGGCTTATTGAGTGGCATATTTTTTTTCATCTTGTTTCCGCCTTTTGGCCCATAGCTTCTCCAGTTACTGGTGACCGGCGTATTGTTGGAGCCGAGCTTGTTTTTCATGGAAACCAGGTTTTCGATGGAGTAATTGTCATCAAAATTCAAACCACTGTGAGACATTTCACGCAGATCCTGGATGATGATGTCATCGCTGACAAAGTGCTCCTTGTTCCAGGTTCGGTAGGCCAACTTCATATATGATGCAATTACTTCTGCGAAACCATCCCTTTTAGGACCCTCTTCCAGTAGAAGTGCATTTTTAATGAGATCCTGAATGTACCTGCCGTAATGCCGGTTGTTGAATTGCCTTTGCGGATAAGGAAGGTGGGCTTCCATCATCAATTTTGAATCGGAATGAATGGTGATGCCCTCCGGAATTTCCAGGTCCAGGTCATATTTAGCGATCCTGTATAAGTGATTCCATAGTTTTTCCTTATAATCAGCCAGGTGTCTGTTTGCGGGATACATGATGGCAAACAGATTGATTATTTCTTCTGCATACAATTGTTTGAGCGCCTTGTCCTCAATGTCTTTGAGGTATCGCACCATATTTTGAACATTTCTTCCATATTCTGGGATTTCAACGTCTTCCTTTTGAGAGTTGTACACCATTTCGCCTCTAGCCATGATTGTTTATTTATTCTACGGTTACTGATTTAGCAAGATTTCTGGGTTGATCTACATCTGTGCCGCGCATGACGGCTACATAGTAACTCAACAATTGAAGGGGGATTACGGAGAGCAATGGGCTCAACAGTTCCTCCGTTTCTGGAATTTCGATTACATAATCTGCAATCTCTTTTATTATTATATCTCCTTCCAGGACGATGGCAATGACCAGGCCTTTTCTGGCCTTTACTTCCTGGATGTTGGATACAATTTTTTCGTAAGCACTCACATTGGTTGCGATGATAAAGACCGGCATGTTGGTATCTATCAGGGCAATCGGGCCATGCTTCATTTCGGCAGCAGGGTATCCTTCTGCATGAATGTATGAAATTTCCTTAAGTTTAAGGGCACCTTCCAGGGCCACAGGGAAGTTGATGCCCCTGCCGAGGTAAAGGGCATTGGTCACATCCTTGATCTCTGAAGCAATAAACTTGATCTTTTCTTTGATGTTTAGCACCTCTTCTACTTTTTGGGGAATGGCTTCAAAGGCCCATAACAACTCCCGAAAATAAGAATCAGAAATCGTGCCTTTCTGGCGGCCCAGATAAAGGGCCAACAGGGTAAGTACACTGAGCTGACTTGTAAATGCTTTTGTGGAGGCAACGCCGATTTCAGGACCTGCATGAATATAGGATCCACTGTGCGTTATCCTGGCAATGGAAGAACCAATGATGTTGACGATGCCATAAAGGAAGGCTCCTTTTTCTTTGGCCAGTTCCAGTGCGGCAAGGGTATCTGCCGTCTCTCCGCTTTGGGAGATGGCAATGACCACATCGTGTTCGTCCAGAATTGGGTTGCGGTATCGGAACTCTGAAGCATATTCAACTTCTACCGGTATTCTCGCCATTTCCTCTATGAGGTATTCGGCGATAAGGGCACTATGCCAAGAAGTACCGCAGGCTACAAAGATGATGCGTTTGGCGTGCATAAAGCGGCCTTCAAACTGTTTCAGTCCATTGAGCACGACCCACCCTTCCTCAGCATTCAACCTGCCACGGATACTTTCGGTAATGGTCATGGGCTGCTGAAAAATTTCTTTCAGCATAAAATGGTCAAAGCCCTCTTTTTCCAGTTGTTCTATTTTGAGATCGATCTCCTGGATGACAGGGGATTGAACTTCATTTTTGATGTTTTTTATAGTAAAGCTGCCGTCCCTGTGGGCGGTTACAACTTCTTCATCATTGAGATAGACCACTTTTTTGGTGAATTTCACGATCGGTGAAGCATCGGAAGCGAGAAAAAATTCGCGGTTGCCCACACCCAGAACCAATGGACTGGATTTTCTGGCTCCAACGATGACATCCGGATTTTCTTTGTCCATCACGACAATGGCGTAAGCTCCCACCACTTTTTGGAGCGTCTTTATTACAGCCGCTTCAAGGCTCAGGTTGTCTGCGAACTGGTATTGTTCTATAAGGTGTACCAGTACTTCTGTATCTGTCTCACTCACAAAAACATGGCCAAGCTCAAGTAAGGCTTTTTTAATGGAACCATAGTTTTCTATGATGCCATTGTGGACCAGGGTAAGCCTTTCGTTGCCGGAATGGTGGGGATGTGCATTGAGGTCATCTGGTCTTCCGTGTGTAGCCCAACGGGTATGCCCAATACCTGTTGTTCCTTCTGTATTGACAAATCGTGCGGCAGTTTCCAGCTCTGCGACCTTGCCTTTTTTCTTTACAGTTTTGATGGTACCGTTGAGGATACTGATGCCTGCACTGTCATATCCGCGATATTCCAATCTTTTTAGTCCTTCCAGAATAATGGGAAAGGCTTGTTTTTCTCCGATATATGCTACAATTCCACACATATTTAGCTATTCATAAACAAATGGTAAATATATTAAAAAAATGTCATGTAATAAGGATGCATTCATTCATCGCATTCTTAAGTAAAGAGACAGTCACATTCAAGGACCTTACTTTTCCGTAAAAGTCACTTTTAGTTTAATGGGGGAACCGCTGTTTTTGGGTCCGTTTAATACCACCCGGCTGGCTCGTTCTGCACGCTGGTAGGCTGAAATATAAATTTTCCTGTCCAGATTTTCGTCTTCAAGTAAACCTTTGAGGTGTTTGGTTATATTGATGGTATAGGACTGCTTTTCGCTAATCTTACCCTGCAATCCTCCACCGAAACCCAGGTTGAGCGGCAATCTCGCTGCCAGCAAATCGGCAACGTCATCAATGACCTCCAGTTTTCCATCTACTTTTTTACTCGCTAAAATCTGTGTCAGTGGAGTGTACATATCTTTAAGGTACCTGCTGTCTCCGTTAACAGTAAACTCAATGACTGCATGATTGATGATCTTATTTTTCAGGGTTTCAAGTGTGGGCAATTCTAAATAAAAGGCAGGTCCTGTCATGCTTTGCAGAAAAATAAGACTGTCTCCTTTTACTTCATCATTAAGAAAACCGTTAACCTCACCAAAGGTCGGGTCTAATTCGAAACTGTTGTATTTTCGGTCATTGAGGTAAAATGAATAACTGACTTTGTCGCCATCAGACTCTGTGAAGTAGAAAAACAACTTGGTAATACCCCCACTAAGTCTTGAAGTAGAACTCATGTCAAGGCCAAGTATCGACTGGCTGCCGGTGGACGATGAAATTTTTATACCTCTAAATACTTCGTACAATTTTTCATTCTGATCGGAGGTGGGCCCTTCGAGTATAATGGGATTAATGATAAAATCAAAGGCCCATTGTTGATCCATCCGGATTCTGATTTGGGGAGCAACCCTCAATTTTGTGGAATCGGTGTGGCTAATAATGCTTAATGAATCTTTTGGCGCAGGGATGAATGACTTTTCACCGATGGGCGCGGGTTTTACCGCCAGTTTCTTTGAACAATATATGGTATCCATGTCGCCATAATCTTCATCAATGGCTTGAATGGTTAAATCGTGAACCACGCCGGATTTTCCATAAAACCCCAAAGTGTCATACGCCAGAACCAATACCGCAGAATCAAGGGCCATGCCCTTAAAGGAAGGTACTGCCTGGTTGGGGTTATAAATTATGCGACCGTAAAAACTGGATTTTATTTTGCCGAAAATGGGATCATCGATGTCACCTACCAGGCCGGTATTGGGAGTGACGAGGCTTGTACCTCCTGAGTTGGAAACCACATAAGAAAAACCTATCACGTCTTCTCCCGGAATGGTAGCAGCCTTTATATTAAAATTGGTCGTATGATCGAGGTCCAGCTTTTCCTGGTTGAGCAAAACCTCACCTATTTCCGACGCATTTTGGCAGGCTGCCGCAAACAGGACCACAAAAGCGAAAAAAGAAAATTCTTTAACATCATAATTTACTCTGCTTCTAGAAACTGATGGTAAAAACCTTCAACGGCGGGCAGATGATCCCCTTCCTTTACAAAACCCAGGAAAGGTTTATTGCCGGCATCGTGTTTTACGGTTTCTTCCAGTTCAGCTTTGCCAGCAATCACGCCGTCTGCATACTGTATGGCTCCTTTATTCAGGTCGATTTTACCGTCATTAAAATAAGGTTCCAGGTCGGCAGTGGTCACGTCGTTGATGGCTGCAATTTTACCAAACTCATTATTTAACGTTGAACTTACCACATCTGTATATGATGAGTAAATAACTTTTGAATGTTTAAAGATGGGGTCATTGTGGTAAACTTTCTTTATGTACATGGGAATCAAGGCTGTAAATGCGCCGTGGCAGTGCACGATTTCAGGTGGCCAGCCAAATTTTTTCACGGTTTCCATGGCACCTTTACAAAAGAATACCATACGTTCTGCATTGTCTTCAAATGCGGTATTGTCATCGTTGGCAAAAAGGTTCTTTCTCTTAAAAAATTCGTCGTTGTCCAGAAAATAAACCTGTAACCTGGCTCCGGGGATAGATGCTACCTTGATGATAAGTGGATAATCCTCATCATTGACAATGATGTTCATGCCCGATAACCGCACAACTTCGTGCAACCGGTGTCTTCTCTCATTGATGGTTCCATATTTGGGCATCAGTACTCGGATCTCATGGCTTTTATCGCTGACGTACTGGGGCATTTTTTTAAAAACCTCAGAAATCTCCGTCACCAGCGTGTAAGGATCCATTTCCTGCGTGACAAACAAAACTCTCATCTCAGTGGTTTAATGATACTAAATCTGGCAATCAGCCCGCGGTAATTTTGGAGTGCAAAGATAATAATAAATTTCCATAAAAATCAAAACAAATGACTGTAAATTAATTGAATACCTCCCATATTGCCTTGCAAAAGCACCAGTTTATAAAAATAAATGTTATGTAACAAGGATATCTTCATCTTATCTTACATTTGCAGCACTTAAATAGACAAACAAAATTTTGTTTAAAGTAGAATACATCGAAATGTCGGGAATAGGTTATGCCGAAGCGTGGGAGCAGCAAACTGCCTTTCACAAGCAGTTGGTAGAACAAAAACGCGCCAAAACAATGGACAATGGGGGTGTGCAACCCGCCGAAATTGCCACGAATAAGCTGCTATTGTGCGAGCACAATCCTGTTTTTACCCTTGGAAAAAGCGGATCCATGGAACATTTGCTGCTGTCTGAAGCCGAATTGGCACTTAGGAATATAGAGTTTTTTAAGATTAACAGGGGCGGAGACATTACTTACCATGGACCCGGACAGATTACTGGGTATCCCATTTTTGATCTGGACCAACTTTACACCGATGTTCATCGCTACATCAGAGATATGGAGGAAGTTATAATACGCACCATAGCCCATTGGGGCATAGAAGGGCACCGCATCGAAGGATATACCGGGGTATGGCTTAAGCCGGTGCAGGGTGGGCAAAAGAACCGGAAAATTTGCGCAATCGGGGTTCATCTTTCCAGATGGGTTACCATGCATGGCTTTGCGCTGAACGTCAATACCGATCTCGACCATTTTAAATATATTATACCTTGTGGTATTGAGGATGAAGACAAGACCGTTACCTCCATGTCTGCCGAAACGGGCCATGTAATTGAAATGGAGGACGTGAGAAAGGTATTATTGGATGAATTTGGTGCCGTCTATGGCATTACCTGGCTTTGAACATGATTAACAATTGTGCCCAATTGTTGTTAGCTTAATAATAAAGAAAAGAAACGCGTGTGATAGAAAATGAAAACAAGAATAAGATGACTGAAAGAAAAGTAAAAGTTGCTTCAGAGTCGAGAACCGTCATGACAGAGATGATCATGCCAAATGATACCAATCCATTGGGCAACCTGATGGGTGGATACCTGATGCGGTGGATGGACATCGCAGCTGCCATTTGTGCCGCCAAACATTGTGAATCGCAAGTTGTGACCGCATCTGTGGACAATGTTTCTTTTCACGACCCCATTAAACTGGGAGAAGTCATTACCTTACACGCCAGCGTGACAAGGGCATTTAACACTTCGGTGGAGATATTTGTGGAAGTACTGGCAAACCGGATTGACGGCAGTAACCCCAGAAAATGCAATCAGGCATACCTGACTTTTGTGGCCATCAACAGCACTACACTGGCACCGCAGGAGGTGCCTGTATTGAAGGCTGTGTCTTCTGATGAATTAAAGCACTACGAAGGAGCAGCCAGAAGGCGTGAAATCAGATTGATATTGAGCGGTCGTATGAAGCCTGCTGATGCCAAAGAGGTAAAAAGTTACTTTGAGGTGAACTAACCACCCAACCCCACTGACCTTTTCTTCGTTTACCCTATAAAATATCAAACAATGAAAATTTGGTCATTCGCTGCATTGCTTCTATTTATATCCTGCTGTGATCGCGATAAAATTTTTGACAATGACTATGAGGGCAAGTGGAAACTCATACAGGTAAGTGGTGGCATTACAGGTGGAGGCACCGATGTTGACTGGAATACTTTGATCCTGGATGAAGATGGGGATTTTACATTCTATAAGGATACCGAAAGACTGGCCACAGGCAACCTTACAGTGGAAATTAAATCTGATTGCGACCCTGCGGTATTTCATTTTGAAGGTACCGGCACTACGGTTAATGACCTTCGTGGTGATGCCGAAAAATGTTTGCTTATCGACATCGAGGGCAGGTTAAATATGCAAAGCGACTGTTGTGACCGGTACGATTATATGCTGGAAAAGATTTAAACAAAGACGCCTAAGTCAAACCTGGTTTTTAGATCTAACAGATCGGATGCCTTACTGGTCTTGTTTTCGAAAATACTCCTGCAATTAATTGATTTTTATTGGATATTGATGATCTGTTTTGCCTGCAATTCAGCAAAATAGACGGCATAGGTGGCATTTACAAACCGGTTGATGGCATTGTCATACCGTTGCTGTGCGTCGTTGAGTTCCAGGATGGTAGAGCTGCCCAACTTAAATTTTTCCAGGGCAATTTCCAGGTTTTCTTCGGCCAGTACTTTGTTTTCTTCTTCCAGTGCCAGATTGTTTTTGGTGGCAGAAAGTTGATTCAGTACAAGGGTGATGTCTGACTTGATTCTGGACATCTCCAACTCTTTTGGGCTTCCAGGATGCTGGTGGTCTGCCGGGCAATTTCGATTTGTTTGCGATTGTGGCCACCGTCATAAAGGTTCCACGAAGCAGAGAACCCGGCATTGAGACCCAGGTTGCGGCTGAGCAGGATTTGTCCTGCATTGGTAGTGCTGAAGTTGTACCCAAGGCTGGTGGTCAAACCTATTCTGGGCAGGTCATTGCCCTCCAGATCCCGAATCGATAGTTTATTGATTTCGATGTTTTTGTCCAGCAGTTTCAAAGTCTCACTATTGGCCACGGCGCCTTTAAAAATGGTCTCATAGGCATATTCTTCAGTACTTCTTGCCACTTCTTCGATGTCAAAAGCCTGATCGGCAGGTCTGTTGAGCATGAGGTTCAGCATCGCCTTCTGATTGATAAAATTGAGTTCTTCGTTTTGAATGGCAGATTTTTGAGTGTTGTGGTCATTTTGCGACTGCAGGAAATCTAATTTGGAGCCACGACCTATCTTCCAGCGTTCTTCCGTAATTTTAAGCCGCTCTTCGTAATAGGGAAGACTACTCCTCAGGTATTTGATCAGTTCTTTTTGTCTTGAAAGTGTATAAAAAAGTTCCATTGCGGCAAATACCACATTGTCTTCCGTCTGGCCTGCCTGGATGGCTGCAAACTCACTTTGTTTTTTCAGAATTTCATACCGCGTTTGCATTTTTTTGCCATCGTACAAAGTCCAGCCTAAAGTGATGTTGGTATTGGGTGCAAAAGTCCGTCCATAACGGTCAATGGTTCTGCCATCAATAAATTCCTGGTTAACTTTGTTATAGGCTCCATTGGTATTAAGATTCCAGTCAATCCTTGGCGTGAGTCCTGCGTTGGCACGGTAAACCTGCATGGCAGCTGATTGCGCACTCAGTTTACCCAGACCTACTTCCAGGTTATTTTTCGAGGCAAGAGACTTTACTGTTTCCAGCGTCAGAACCTCCTGGCCATGGAGACCAACTGCAAGGATTAAGAAGCTGAAGAGTATTTTATATTTTGACATGGTCTTTGCTTATTTTAGTGGTAACTGTGTTCCAGTTGCTCAATTTCTTTTTTAACCGCATAATTTTTTTTCCTGGCCAACAGGGTGTACATCGCAGGAATGACATACAAAGTAAGCACCAGAGAAAAGAGCAGGCCTCCCATTACTACAATACCCATTGACATTCTACTGGCACCGGCGGAGCCGAGGGCAAAGGCAATGGGTGCGGCTCCGAGTACTGTGGCCAGGGTAGTCATAAGAATTGGCCTCATTCTCAACCTGGCAGCAGTTCTGGCAGCGTCTATTTTTTCAAGGCCCTGTTCGCGCAACTGATTGGCAAATTCCACGATCAGGATGCCGTTTTTGGTGACGAGGCCGACAAGCATGATGATGCCGATCTGCGAAAATATATTTAAGGTCTGATCAAAAAACCACAGGGAAAATACCGCGCCTGCAATGGCCAGGGGCACCGTGAGCATGATGATGAAAGGATCAATGAACGATTCAAACTGTGCCGCCAGGATCAGGTACACCAACAGCAATGCCAGAAAAAAGGAAAACAGGGTATTCGATGAACTTTCTGCAAAATCACGTGCTGTTCCGGTGAGGTCAGACTTGATGGACTCGTCGTTTAGTAAAGCTTTAATGTTGTCCATGGCTGCGATGCCATCGGAAATGGTTTTGCCGGGTGCGAGGCCAGCGGAAATGGTCGCACTCATAAACTGATTGTAGTGGTAAAGTTGCGGCGGACTGCTTTCCTCTTGTGCTTTTACGATGTTATCGAGCTGCACAAGTTCACCCATGTTATTTTTCACATAAAGGTTTTTGAGATCCAAAGGATCATTGCGGTCAGAACGTTCAAATTGTCCAAGAACCGAGTATTGGCGGCCATTTTGATTGAAATATCCAAAGCGCTGACCTGCAAAGGCAAGTTGCATGGTTTGTGCTACATCAGCCACGGATACACCAAGACTTTTTGCTTTTTCGCGGTCAATGACCACAGCCAATTCTGGTTTATTGAATTTCAGGTCCACCTCAGATATGACAAACGTGGAATCCTGACCTACCTTTTCCATAAATTTCGGTATATATTCCCGAAGCTTTTCAAAATTGGGTGCCTGAATTACATATTGCATGGGCAGTCCACCTCGTCTGTTGAGTGAAATGGTCTGCTGTTCACTGGCAAAAGCACGGGCATCAGGCAACTTTCTGAGTTGACCGTTGATGTAGTCATTGATCTGATGCTGGGATCGTGTTCTTTCTTCTTTGTCAACAAGCATGATACGTCCGAAGGCGGTATTGGGGGCACCGGAACCTGCAAAACCCGGTGCCGTAACGGTAAGTACGGCAGATTTTTCAGGAATGGAGTCTGTGACGAGGGTGGCCACTTTTCTCACATAATTGTCCATGTATTCATACGATGAACCTTCCGGCGCAGTCATGATGAGTCTGAGCCAGTTGCGGTCATCGAGGGGCGCGAGTTCAGACTGGAGGGGTTTGCCGAAAAACCAGATCATGGCAAATGTGATGACCAGGATGGGCAGTGAAAGCCATCTTTTTTTCAGAAACTCATCCAGTCCATTGGCATAAGCATTTTCCAGGCCTTTGAAAAATGGCTCTGTCGCTTCGTAAAGCCAGGTATGTTTGTTTTGTTTTCTCACCAGGTAAGCATTCAGCATAGGGGTGAGAGTCAGCGATACAAAAGCTGATATCAACACCGCTGACGCCAGTACGATGCCAAATTCCCGGAAAAGTTTTCCCACAAAACCTTCCATAAAAATTACAGGAAGAAATACGGCTGCCAGGGTAAGCGAGGTGGACAACACGGCAAACATGATCTCGTTGGAACCGGTAATGGCTGCCTCAATGGGATTCATGCCCTTTTCTATCTTTTTATAAATATTTTCTGTCACCACAATTCCATCGTCTACCACGAGACCGGTAGCCAGGACAATGGCAAGCAGGGTTAGCACATTGATGGAAAAGCCCATTATGAACATAATGAAAAAGGTGCCAATAAGGGATACGGGAATGTCGATCAGTGGCCTGATGGCTATGACCCAGTCCCTGAAAAACAAAAAGATAATGATGACCACCAGGCCGATGGCAATGAGCAGGGTTTCTTCCACTTCTTCTATGGATCGTTTCACAAAAATGGTATTGTCAAACAAAGGTGTCAACTGGTAATCTCCTTTCAGATCGCGTTTGACTTCAGCCATTCGTTTGTTGACTTCCTCTGCAATTTCGAGATAGTTGCTCCCGGGTTGTGGCTGGATGGCGATGCCTACCATAGGTTGTTGATTCACACGAAGCAGGGTTTCCTGATTTTCTGCTTCGATGGCCGCATAACCAATATCTTCAAGTTTGATGAGTCTCGTTCCATCTGACTTTACGATGAGGTTGTTGAAGTCCTCTGCTGTTTGAAACCTTCCGGCAGTTTTTACGGTCAGTTCGGTCATGTTGCCCTGTAACTTGCCGCTGGGCAATTCCACATTTTCGCGGTCCAGTGCCTGTTTGATGTCTTGTGTGGTAATGCCGAGGGAAGCCATCTTGCTGGGTTCCATCCAAATGCGCATGGCAATCCGTTTGTTTCCCCAAATCTGAACATTACTCACTCCATTGATTGTCTGAAATCGGGGTGCTATTACATTTTCCGCGTAATCACTTATGTCAAGAATGGACTTGCTGGGACTATTCAGGGTCATGCTGATGATGGCCTCGGAGTTGGAGTCAGACTTATTCACGATGGGCAGGCCATCAAGGTCGCGTGGCAGTTGCTGAACGGCCTGGGTTACCTTATCCCGCACGTCATTGGCTGCCTTTTCCATGTTGGCATCCAGTTCAAATTCAATCGTAATATTGGACGAGCCCTGGTTACTTGCAGAACTTATGGTGCGAATGCCTTCGATGCCGTTAAGTGATTTTTCAAGGGGCACCGTAATTTGAGATTCGATGATGTCGGCATTGGCTCCGGGATAATTGGCCCTTACGGTCACGACCGGCGGGTCAATAGATGGGAATTCCCGGACACCCAGAGAACGATAACTGATCAACCCAAACAGGATGATCATCAGGTTCATTACGATGGCCAGTACCGGCCTCTTTATGGATAATGATGATATTGACATGTTATGGATTGATTACTTTTTTGATTTTGATACCTTGTCCGTTTTTCATGCTCATGATACCACTGGCTACGATGCTGTCTCCCACCTGAAGACCTTCCAGGATTTCTACCATTTTATCTGACCGCACACCGGTGATCACATTTTGTTCGGTGGCTTTACCGCCCCGCACCACATAAATCTTTTTGCCGCCAATAAAAGGAATCAGGGTTTCACTGGGTACCAGGATAGACTGGGTAGAGCCCAGGTTGACATCGACTTTCACGAACATACCCGGTTTAAATTTTTCACCACTATTGGTTATCGTACACCTTACCTTAAGGGTCCTTAGGTTTTCGTCAATTTTGGGATCAACGGCCATGACAGTGCCCGCAAATTTATCGGAAGAACCGTCAAGCCCGAAGCTGACTTTACTTCCCTTCTTTACCCTGTCGTTGTATTTCTCGGGAATGGTAAAGTCCATTTTTATGGGGTTGGTTTGAACCAGGGTAGCAATGGTTATGGATGGTGTCAGATAGGCGCCCACACTGATATTTTTAAGACCGATCCTTCCTGAAAATGGTGCCCTTACTTCGGTTTGTGCCAGCGCCACCTGCAGCGCTTCTTTGTCGGCACTCAGGGTATTGACCTTATTGAGTGCCAGGTCGTATTCCTCTTTGCTGATGGCGTTGATGTCCAGTAGTTTTTTTTGGCGAGCTTCAACCTGTGCTGCCAGTTCTTCTTCATACTTGATCTTTTTAAGCCTGGCAAGGATATCCGCATCGTGGAGTTTCGCGATGAGCTGGCCTTTTTGGACGAAGTTTCCTTCAGAGATGTTCAGTTTGATCAGGCGACCGGAAGTTTCACTTTTCAATTCCACCTCCTCATTGGCAATCATGGTACCTGAAGCATAGATGACATTGGCATTTTCCTGTTTTTTGGCAAGATAAATGTCCACAGGAATCGCTCCACCTTTGCCTTGCCCGGTTCCTCCACCTGGTCCTCCTGTCTTTTCTTGCTTGTCAGAAAATAAAAATAATTTGCCTATGACCATCGCGATGATAACCAAACCTACTATCCATAAAGATCTCATATGTATGCTTTAATCTGCTTATAAAAAGCAAAATTAGGCAATTTGTTTTGAGAAACAGGTAATTAATCCATTTGATGGCACGCAGGGAAATGGTATTGTTACTTCGGGATTAGCAAATTCGGCATAACCGAAACAGAGGTGTGATTTTTTTAAGTTTTATTTAACACCATACTGCTATTTGAGCCTATTGATGGCTTCGGTTCGATTGGACACTTGCAGTTTTTCATAAATTTTGTGGATGTGCTGTTTTACGGTACCGATGGTGATGCCCATTTTGTCAGCGATTTCTTTGTACAACAAACCTTTTGCCAAGAGAGTGAGCAATTCCGTTTCTCTTTGAGTAATGGGCAATTCCTTGTGAGCGGGCCTCACTTCCGTTTGACGAAATACATCAATGACCCGCCTTGCGATGTGGGGACTCATGGGCGAACCACCCTGGTGCAACTCCCGGACAGCTTCAATGATTTTTTGTGGGGGAGCACTTTTTAGAATATACCCCTTAGCTCCAGCCTGGAGTGATTGAAATATTTTATCGTCGTCTTCGTAAACCGTAAAAATGCAAAATTCAGTTTCGGGACAAATGGACGAAAGGGTAGTTATGGCTTCTATGCCACTGGCCCTTGGAAGTCCGATATCCACTATGAAGATTTTTGTTTTATGGTGTGGGAAAAAGTGAATGGCGTCCTCCGCATTTCCGTATATATGCTCGCATACCAGGTCATCCTCCGAATTGAGGTTGTCCTTCAATATGGCCGCCACATCTGCCAGGTCTTCCAATATGGCAACGGTTATTTTTTCCATTGTGGTACTAGGTTTCAGTTTGCTAATGTACACAATGGATGAGAATTAGGGCCGGAATCTACCTTTTTTTTGAAAAAAGCTCACCCCTTTGCAACCGGTTAACTGCGGCAGCTTTGTTGGGGCATTCGCTTTTTTTCAATAGGAGGTGCACATGCTGTTTGATGGTTCCCAGGGTAAGATCCAGACTCGCACTTATGGCTTTGTAGCTGTGACCTTTTGCCAGCAATTTCAATATTTGCATTTGCCGCGGTGAGAGTTTAATGGGATCGTTATCTGTTAAATTTGGCGCGCTCATATGCCAATGGAATTGTGTCTGTTAAATAGATTAATGGCTTCCACTTTGTTAGTTACCTCCAATTTGTCATAGATGTTGTGGAGATGTTGTTTTACGGTACCTTCTGTAATGCCCAGATGGGTCGCTATTTCTTTGTTGAGCAGTCCTCTGGAAAGTGCCCTCATGAGTTGTATTTCCCTGGGCGTTAAATTTTCAGGAAAAGGCCACAAATTGTGGTTCATGGGTGCAGGAATATTCTTTTTCAAGCGATTCGGGTGTTCACTGCGGTCTATGATGTGTTCATGGTTTCGAATGACCTCGTTTCTGATATGTTTGGGTAAGTCGGGGTTACGATTAAAGCAACATTTTAGCGATTTGCGCATGGCGATAAGCGCTTCTTCTTCCGTAAAATTTGGGTATAACAGGGCTGCCACATCTTCTTTGATGACCGCTCTTATCCAGGTTTCATCGGATAGGATCGTTAAAATGGAGATATTTTGGCGCAAAGACCTTCGGATAAAATTCAAATCCTCTACGGAACCTATATCCTTTACCAAAATGCTACCCCGTTTGAACCGGGTAGCTCTGGCTGCATTTTCAAACCTGATTGACGGGTAAGGCATGTGATGGTGCCATAAGTCTCTAAACCTTTCAGAGTCCCGGGAAGCTGTGTAGATATAGATCGTGCTGAGGTTCATATTATGCTTAATTTAAGAATCAATCGCGGTGCAATATTTTACAATAATCATGGAGAAAGCAAATAAAAAAAATCACAAAATCCTTAAAATATAATTGTAAAAATGTTATTTAGTAATTGAAATACAATAAATTAGCATTCAAATAATCCTTAAAAATGGCATTGCCAAAAGTTATAATGGTCCTGAGCCACCTGGAGGGGAAGAATGGGCTTCGTTCGATAGGTTTTTAAGAAGTAAAACTGGCGACATATCAGACATCAGCCTGATGTTTCAGTATTTTCTATCGAACAGGGATAAATTGGAGAAAATGCAGGAAGTGGCGTTTGTGCGAGACAGGATTTTCTCGGGAAGTACAATAAAGGCGGTTTCCAACTATATGTCCACGCTGATGGGCTGGCTTGAAGAATGGATCATGCTCGAACAAATCCTTTCGGAGAAACATACCGGAGATTTGACTTTGATTAAATGGTACAACTGCAAGGGCATTTTCCAACAAACCAACAAAGTTGTCGACCGAATAAAAAAAAGGATAGAATTGAATGATGCATTCAGTCTTGAAGACATAAAAGCAAAGGCAAAAATGCTGGATATGTTGTATTACAGCAACAGCACCATCAAAGACGAATTAGGCGGGGTCTTACTGGATGATTTGGTAACTGCTTATGCACAGAGCCAAAAAGTACAGTCATACCTTTATTTAACTGAAATGTTATCCTGGGGCAAGATCAAGGGGTACGATTACACGGAGCAAATAACCAGGCTTGAATCCATGTCAAATCTGATTCCATCACCCCCTAAATTCGAGGTGACAGAATCTATGTATGACATGAAAAAACAAATGACGCGTGAAAGCGTAGAAGCCATGGCAAGTCACTTGTTCAATGGTAAAATTTCCCCTCATGAAACATTTCATACGCTGTATTGTCTGTATATCAGTTTGGCGGCAGTTGATTTGTCAAATAAGGGACAACCTTTGCCTGAGGATTTTGTATTGGCGATCAATGAGTACTGTCTGCGAACAGGCGTATTCGATGAAGATGGAAAGCTGTCCACGCTTACTTTTCATAACCTGGTCATGCGTTTAAGTGCCACTACCGATTTTGAAAAGGTTGATGATTTTATTTCCAGATGGTATACCAAGGTCAATACGAAAAACCACGAAGCTACGAAGGCCCTGGCCGAGGCGCAAAATCTGTTTTATCACGGTTTTTATGAGGAAATGATCTCCAAAACCTGGAGGTCAGATTTTGAGTTTTTTCATCAGAAAAACATGGCCATGTGTTTTCACTGTATTGCATTCTTTATGAAGCGCCATGAAGAACCCGAACTTTACAAAACAGCCATCACAAGTTTTGCTGCCTCAATTAAGAGGAACAGGGGAAAGATGTCGGAAAAGGTCAATTCGAGTTATTTGAATCTCGTCGATTTCATGTTGAGTTATGACAATGAAAAGATTGATACCATTGATCTAGGTAATTATAAGAATTTGATATTTCGCAGGTGGTGCGGTCAGGTGCTGGAAAAGCGACGTGTTCCACCAAAGAGAACACGTCGCTGAGTCATTTATAAGCCATCTTCATCCTGTCCAAGAATGGAGGGTGTGGAAATGGTTATGTTTCCAGCCTGTATGTTTGCGGAAAGTGAATTGCCGGTGCAGGAAACCGACAAGGTGGATTTGCCATTGTAGGGGGAACCTCCACGCGGGGTGATGGTCAGCTCACTGTTTGGGTGGTATGCTGTAAAAAAGGTCGCTGTGTGGCTTTGGGGACTGTCATTTCCCTGCCATGATGTTACAGTAAACGTAGTGGCACTGAGTACATTGAGGGTGAAGCTGTCCACCTCGATCGAAACCACAGACTCATCCGTGAGTGTAATGTCAATTTCAATGGGGGTGAAACTGCGGGTTTCGGCATTGGTCTTGAGTGGTTGGTTAGTAACGACCTCTTTTTCGCAGGCCATCATGGTGCATAAAATAAGGGCACAGATCAATTGGATTGATGCTTTCATTGTTTTAGTTTTTGTATGTGAAAAAATTGAATAGGTTTTAAAAACCTAAAAGCAGGATGTGGCCATCATCTCCATTTCTTTACCGGCAAAAGACGTCAGGGTATGCTGATGCATGCAACGATACCTGGAGTAAAATCCAATTGCCTGAAGACATTTTGAAAGTAAAAGATGATACAAAACTAAGGCCCAACGAAGTGGTATGCCATATAACTTTTGTTAGGTAATTCGGTAAATCGAGGAAATCTACCTGGCCAGCGCCAGTTAGACAGGTCGGGGATGTGGTGGTAGAATGGTAAAATGTTCGAGATGTTCAAAATACCAGGCTGTTCGCGATTCTGAACCCTTATGGAAGTAAGCAAAATTTTAAAATTTTGGAAATTGATTTTTTTAATTGTAAGTCTTAAATTTAAATAATAACATAAAGTGAATTGGTCTGAGCTAAGCGAATTAAGGCACAGTCGCATTGTCCTAGACTTTTTGGGTATGACATTTCCCTGTTTGGTTCCCGCTGATGCCGCGGATTTACGTAGATTGGAAGACCATGATATAAACAAGAAGAGAAGTTTTGAATAGTGAATTTGGAGTTCTGATTTCTGAATTTATTTTTGTGCATTGTCCGTGCCTAAAATAGCTTGACATTTTTTGTAAAAGCATTGTAAGAGGGTTTATCGTACACTAACTCATCAGCGAAAATCTAACTGGCTACGCCAGTAGACAGGTCTGCGGTAAAAAAATACAATTTCTTTTCTCCCGCAGATTACGCGTCACTACGCAAGCGTTGGGACAAGGATAAACGCAGAAAAGTATCTTAAATTGAAGCGTGTTGCCTTAGGCCGTATTGCTCTAAGCACCGCGTATTGGTCTGAGCACCTTGTATTGTCTTAAGGCACAGCCGTATTGCCCTAAGCCATGACCGCACGGTTTGCGCAGCAAAAAAATGACTGACAAGTCATTTTAGTAAGGGAACCACGAGCACTGCGAGTGGCAACAACGAATTTTGTTGTGACTATTAAAATGTTCTTGTGAACAAAAGCTAACTTATAGCATTGCTCTAAGCCGAAGGCGTATTGCATTAAGGCGCAGCCGCATTGCGCTAAGCCGGAGGCGCATTGGACTAAGCCGAAGGCGTATTGGTCCAGCAACGCGTATTGCCTCAAACCATAACCCTCGTTTCCATACCTGAAGCAGTCTGCTCAAATACGAGGGTGCCTCCCACATTGGCCATTCTTTTTTGCATATTAAAGATTCCATTTCCGGATGTTGAGGATGTTATTGGATCAAAGCCCATTCCTCCGATTTCCCGGATGTGGATCGTAAAATTTGGTGTGGAATTTATGTGTATGATTATTTTAGATGCGCCGGAATATTTGACGGCATTGTGAAGGATTTCTTTCAAGACGAGAAAGATGTTTCTTCTTTTTTCACCGCTGAGGGAAACGTTGTCTTCATTTTCGGAACTTTCAAATTCCAGGTCAATGCCGTTTTCATCGAGGTATTCTGAAGCGAACCGCCGCATGTAACTGATGAGGCTTTCGGCATTGTCAAACCTGCTGTTCATGGCCCAGATTATCTCGCCCATGTTGCGCACGAGGTCATTGCTGTGGCTCGCGATTTTTTTGATTTCTTCCCTTTCTTCATTGTCGGTGGCAAATCTTAGCGCTTTGTCTGAAAGAAAGCGAATGCGGGTGAGTCCGGACCCAAGGTCATCGTGCATTTCTGCGGAGATGCGGTTGCGTTCTTTTTCAATGGCCGTTTGTTTTTCAATGATGAGGGCTTGTTCGCGGAGCAGTGCATCCTTGGCAGCAGTTTCTGATTGAAACTTTTTTTTCTGGTAAACAAGGACAAGCCAGATGAGGATGGCTGACAAGAAGAGCGGCATCACAAATGACGATATGATTATCCAATATACTGTGCTTCCTTCTTCGTACATAAAACAGCTCCTAGGTAACCCAAAGATAAAAAGATATTGCCAATGAGTAGCAATATTGAAAAGGCATCATTTGCGGCTGTATTGGTAATCAGGTAATTTGCGGTTGTGATAATGGGGAATGAACTTGTGTAATAAATTAGCAGCCCTATGCAAAAATAACTTAAGGGATCCTTTAGGATGTTCCAACTATTTTCTGAAACCAGATTATTCTTCAAGTAAGATATGACTAACATCAATACAATGCACATTCCTGAGTGATAAGCCAGCACGTTGACATGGTTTGTGTTTTTATAGTGAAACAGACTAAAAAGGGCAAATAGCAACCAGATCGAAGTGAAACCAATAACAGCGATTTTGAGTCGGCTATTCAATTTGAGATGTAGATAAAGCAAATAGATGTAAAATGAGATGCATAAAATCACATATAAATTGTATGCAAAAATATTGGATCCAAAAAGAAGCGCTGCATAATATGTGATGATTAATTCAAACAAAACTACACAAAATAAGAACAGAGACCACAACCAATTTTTAAAGTAAAGTGCGATTCCAAACGAAATGATGAGTATCCATTCGTATGGAGCAATTCTCTGGATAATTTCATTTAATTCAAAATTAAAATCATTCATATTAATGGCTACTGGTTACTTTTTATTTTCATATCTCCCATTTCTACTCATTAAAATTTGAGGACAGTTTTTTGGACACAGTTCGCCAAAATTGAATGCAACATGGTAACGATTATCAGAAGGATAAGGGATGTCAAGGCTGTCAAGCGTAGCCCTGATGATTACCGTATTTTTTCCGGCAATTTCTGGGTTTAACTCGCTGTCAGCATATTTTGCGAAATATACCCTGAAGCCTTTCTTCTTGTGTCCAATAATATCTGCAGGTATTCTATTCCACAGTTGTTGAAGTGTGTCAAATGAGTAATAAACAGATTTTACTAAACTGTTACAGTCGCTACCTGGTTTGCACCCACTTGCAGTTTCAAAATTTCCTGTTAATCTTTGCGCATTTGTTATATCGATAGGGTGGGAGATGTTTCCTTCAGGTATGGCTGAGGCATCTACTTTTTGTTCTTTTCTCTTCTTTTTTTCTTTTAATAAAGCATATATAAGTGAATCCAACTTCGTGGAATCAATTTGAGTTACATCCCCAACATTAATTTCAGAAGTTGGGGCATTGACTCCATCCTGCCTGCAAGAGATGAATGACAAAAGTGTGATTAAAGTGAATAAAAAAATGTGCTTTTTCACGATATAAATATTTTAATTATGAAAGTAAATTTGACAACAACTTCAAATATAATTATACTGCTTCAATTGTTGATTAAAGTGTAAGAAATTATTACTTCAACTTATGGTGTAGTTTTCAAATTCGCATGCCTGTAAATTTGAGCGGTCGTCATTTATTTCCGGGGAATTCAGACTTTACCTTTGGGTTATTTATTTTTTTTGATGTTTCGAGCATCCTTCTGCTTTAAGATTAATCAATATTTCCTCAAATTGACATTTCCCATGATTTTCAAGGTACCGGTATTCAGAATTCCGGAGCTGCCTGGTATGGCATTGGCTTTGTCATTTAAGATTACATTTTCCAGGGTAAGGTTTCCCTGATTTTTTATCAATCTGCCTTGTGTGCCGGTTTCTGAAAACAGGTTAAGGTATTTTATGAAGACTGTTTTTCCGGCTTGTATATCAAATAGGGTGGGTGTGTTTACTCCTAAAATATTGACCTGGCTGCTTTGTGTTTGGATGAAACTCAGGTTTTTATTGACCGGTAAAGGCATATTTTGTACCTGAAGTGTTGCGCCGGTGAGGTTTGGTGCAATGACAATGGTATCTGTGGTATTTGCACATTCAAGGGCCCACCTTAAACAGCCAGGGACATTGTCTGAAGTTGAAGAAACCATGCCGGTACAATTGATGCACGAAATATCGGAGGTCCAACCGGCTTCGGTAATAGAGGCATCGCTGCAAAAACGGAAAGTCAGACATCCGCTTTCGTGCGTGGAAACAAAGGGTCCGGGCAGCGCGCCATTGAGGTTGCCCCAATATCCTCCTGCAAGGGTGCAATTGCCCTGTCCTGCATTGTTTCCGGAGCTGATCAGCGGATAATGTAAATCAGGTCCATTGTACACATAGAGTTTATCAAATTGGGCCTGAGTGTTGAAGGAAGTAAAAGTTACCTTTACATTTTGCCCGGCATTGTCAGGACAGAAAATTTTAACCACACTTGAGTTGTTGTCGTAATTACTTCCGGAACCTCCTGTGTCTGTGAATGTAGAACCACAAACGGGTGTGCAGGGATTGGGCAAAGCATCAGGGAATGCCCTGTACAAGCCCTTGTTGTAGTAGTCATCCCAGTCATAAATTATTTTCCACCAATTCGTTAAATAGTTGCCATTATAGGGTATCTGTTGGCCAAAGCCGGGTAGGCTCTGCATCCAAAGTATGTACCATCTTGATTCAGTATCAATATGAAGAGGGTCTATTACGGCACCACTGGCGTTATAATACAAATTTGGTGGATACGCATAGGGAATACTTCCCCAGGTCTGATTATTGACCAGGGTTTGCGTCCCACCTGAGGGCACCCAGTTTAAAATGTCACTCATTACCTGATTAGCGTTGTTGTAGTCGTAGTCCTGAGTGGTATTAGGTGGATGGTGAGTATCACCGCATCGACCGATGGGAGGCGTACTGTTGTTGGGTCCCCAGCCGACAAATTTTTGCCAGAACAATGCGGTATTAAAATCCTGCAGATAATTGACATGGCCATCATGGCTTCAATCTGGTGGCCATGGTTATGAATGGCCTGATTTCCACTTCTCGAGTAGTTGTACCCATAAACAATAAAGGTCTCATCATAAACGGGCAAATCGTCATTATAACGGTAGCTGTTTGAAATGTCTCCAGTAGTCGGACTAGACATGTTGGACTCAGGAGCTTCCACCACCGCCATGCCCATGGCAAAAATCCAGAATTCTTTGACACCATCATTGTTCACGTAATTTTCACCCCCGAATCTTTTTATGATCTCATAGGGTTCCAGATAGTGGCGAACCGGATTGCTATTTGGTACCGGGCGATTTCGTGGAATAGGCTCATAGACATAAATGACATCCACCACCTCATATCCTAAATAAGGCTGTGCCTGTGGATTGCTGTAACCCCTGAATTTACTGCCTTCTTCAAGTGAAAACTTGGTGTGTTTTGCTATGCTTTGCACCCTTGTTTTGGCATTGGCCACCAGTGAAATGTCGTTGGGGAACCATTGATCGGCTTCGGTCTGGTCTATGCTTACCCCATTGAGTGTCGGGAAATAAGCAATGATGACTACCGGCATCAGTTTTTCATTACAGTTTACAGGCGTGGACAGCAATGGGTCAATGGTTGGCAGGGTTTCAGGCTCAGAAACAGGTTGCATGATGTTTAAAGTAAGGGAAACAGACAGGTTGCCGTAGGTTCCTATTAACTGGGTAGTGCCATAATTGAGTGCCTTCACCTGTCCATTCACCACTTCCGCCTTCGTGGGGTCACTTACCGTCCATGTCAGCGCAGAATTTGGTAAGATATAGGTCGTCCCGTTATAGACCGTGGAAACTTCCGGGGTTTTCCACCAGCCTGGGTTGTCTAAATAAATTTTCCAGGTCTTGTACATATTAACCGGTGTCGTACTGGCAAGGCTCAGGTTGTTGATCTGTACATTTATTCCGGCAAGGTAGCTCTGCAAAACTTCAAATGCAGTTCTTGCCCGGTTGCTGATCCGGAATTCATCCATACGGCATACCAGTTGCCCACTTCCCCAATTGGTGGAGCCAATATTGAAATAGGGCAGGGGAACTACAGGCAGATTGTACCCCACATTGGTGGTCGCCTGCAATTGTCCATTCTTGTACAACTTCAGACTGGTGTTATCCCAGGTAAATGCCAAATGGTACCAGGTATTGACATCAAAAATATTGGGAACAGTTACGGACCTGGTTTGGCCAGCTACCCCCAAATTAACATCGAGGACGGTCCACACGCCCACACCGATATTCATTCCATTGATTGCCGGCTGCATGTGAAATGCGGTGCCCTGAACTTCTGGCCTTACCCAAAATTCTATGGTACCCTTTGGTGTGCGTATATTTTGTATGGTGTCATATCGCAGTAAGGTATTGCTGCTGATGTATAAGGCCTGACCATGCATGCCTGCCTGATAAGTAATGTTTTGGGATTGAGTTGGATTTTCTCCGGCAGCTCCCTGCAACGTATTATTAAAATTCAGCAACAATAAGGTGCTCGCATCAGTAGTGAGTGGTTGAGATAAAACATTTAAGGTTATTAGATGCAAAATGGTAAACAAGAAAACTCTCATGGCTTAGTTTTGAATTTTATTTACTGGTATCTTTTATAATTTTTGAGTAGTATCTGCCCAATATTATATTGCCGGTATGAAATGATTTATAACAGGGCAATATTCGAAGGTAGATTTTACATCAATGGCTATCAAACGGATGTTATTCAACGTATGATTAAGATTCTTACTAAAGACCGCTACTTATTCTACTTTCAGTTGGCAGCCCGCATTTACTATAAGGCTTGCCCCTGTCTGGTTTTGAATATGGCTGGTATTACTGCCCGCGGTTTTGATGAGTCTGGTGTCTGTCATATCCACAGTGCCATGGTTTATTATGCCAAGTGCGCCGATCTGGTTTCCAATGTAAATGTCAACCATATTTAATACCAACGTATTTCCTGCGCCAACTTCAAAAACGGCCCCGCCTGTCTGGTTGGTAAAAACAACGACATCGTTTTGGCGGTTACCTGAATGGACAGATCTGATATTACTGCCAGACGGTGGCTGAATGGTAATGTTTTTGTTAATTAAAAGTCGATCGTAACTTACTTCAAACTCCTGCCCAAGAAAACTGGGATCGATATAAATGGTATCTGTGGGATCGGCGCAGCCAATGGCATTTCTGATGGATCCAAGTCCCACATCACCCAGGGCAATTACGTCATCGCAGAAACAGGTATTTACCGGCAAAGCGGTTGAATATTCGCCGATGCCGCAGGCATTCGTCGCCCTCACCCGGAGGTCAAACGCACCGGCAAAACCATTGAACGATACGGCAATATTGTTGGTATTATTACCGGCCAGATAATTTACGCCATTCGGAAAGGTCCATTGGTAATTGACGGCATTATTGATGAGTGGTACAAAAAATACGGTAGATGCTGTACACTCAGTGATGGTACTGAGGATGGTGCCTGCATTGCCCGGAAGCAGGTTGACATCCAGCTGCATTTCATTGGAGGGGCTGAAACAATTGCCATTCAACACCGCAAATACTTTATATAGGCCTTCATTGTCTGCACCTACGTTCTCAAGCAGGGGATTTTGAATGGTGGAAGTAAAGTTGTTAGGACCTTGCCATAAATAGGTAACCCCGGGTGTGGAAGACATGGAGGTCAATACGATTTCCGTGTCTTCACAAATGGTGCTATCCGGAATGATGGCTGGCGTGGCTGGTTGGTTGCATATCTGGAAGGTTCCTCCCTTGACAATGCTGTACTGCCCTTCGCTGTTTTTGACCCGGAGGTAAACTTTATTCTGGCCAGAACTTAGACTGGCTACTGATATGGGTATGGTGTCGGAAAGAGTGGTATCTACCGTGATGCTTGTCCATGGTAAACCAAGATCCTCTCCCGGATCTGTAGTCCCGAAGAAGTATTCGATGGAAATCAGGTTCGGTTTTGGCTGCGGCTGCAGGGTGGTGGTATCGCTGATGACTACCTGGAGTGGCTGCACGGAACTCCAGAATCCGTTTGATTTTTTAGTCCTGAAAAACATCGTATATAAGCCGGGATCGAGGCTGTCCAACCGGAAACTGAAAAAGGCATTTATCTCATTGGCATAGGTAACCTGGACAGGTTCTCCCTGCCCCGGGCCCGGATCTGTAAAACCAATAAAATATTCAGCACGGGTGATTACCTCCCCCGGAGGCGAGATGCTGCCTACCTGGATCGACAAGACCTCTTCACAGGCCTCATCAGAAACAGTGACCATATACGTGCCGGCTGTGAGCGAGTCCTGCATACTGACCATTGCTCCGTTGGACCAGGCGTAGTCATAAAAATACGTGTTGCCTCCGTTCACAAAAATGTTGGCACTGCCATTGGACATACCCATGTTGGCCGGACTTACTTCCGCATACACATTGATGGCAGGATTAAAGGTAATGGACACTTCATTGGAAAGTCTGTTGTTTCCATTTAAATCGGTGTAAAACACCTGGAAAATACCACCTGAAGTCACAATAAGACTGTCTCCGGTAGCTCCGTTATTCCACAGGTGATTGCTGCCGGGAGGAGCATAGATGATCAGGCTGTCACCACCGCATTGGGTGGCAGGCCCGCTTAATAAAAGGGTGTCCCGGTGATAGGGTCCAACCACTACCTCTTTGATCACGGAGCTGTAACAGATAAAGTTGTTTAATACCTTTAGCCTTACGCGGTAAATGCCGGGGGTGTTAAACGTATGGCTAATGTTTTCAGTACTGTAGTCTGTGGTGTCGTCAAGGTCAATGTCCCATTGATAAAGCGCTCCCGGATCGGCATTCGCACTTTCATTCTGAAGGCTCATGGACATTCCGGCAGCGGCTGGCATATAGCTGAAATCCGCCTGGGGCTGCTGACATGCCGATGTTTGAAATACTGAAAAAGAAAACGGTTTTACGATACTCCATTCCCTTTGCAGGTTCATGACCCTGAGGTATGCGGTATAGTTACCCGGCGCCAGGGTATCCAGCGATGTCGCGATCAACTCATTTATATTCATTTTGCCGGATAGGGGAAAACTTGTGCCTTTGCCTTCACCGGGATCCTGCCCCATAAAAAATTCTGCTTTTACCAAAGGGTAGTCATTGGTATCCGGCGCAGGTAGCTGGGCATCGATTAAAATGCTGATGGGGAAGGATGGACTCCACTTGCCTTCGTCGTCTTTTACCCGCACATACATTTTGTGCAAGCCGGTGGTCAACTGGCTGAAGTCTGCCAACAGAGAATCGTTCAGTGTACTGTCCTGGACTACACCACTGAAAAAAAGTGAATTTTCAACACCCGGATCTTCATCAAAGAAATATTGGGCGGCCACAATCAGTGGTTTTTCAGAAGGTACCGTACCCGGGTCTGTGATGACGACAATTAAGGGCTGTGCAATGCTCCAAAAACCCAGCGCACTTTTTACCCTGAAATAAAGGTAATGCACACCGATTGGGTAGCCATTGAGGTTTAATGAAAAATAACTGTCTATCTCATCGTCCCTGGTGATGTTTACGTTGGTTCCATTGCCGGGTCCCGGGTCTGAGCCGGTAAAAAATTCAGCCGCCAACAGACCTTCAGCATGGATCGGTATGGAACCGATGTTGATGTTGAGTATGGCAGGGCAATGGGGGTCGGAGATGGTCACGATATACGATCCTGCAGCTACATTTACGATGGCCGGCGTCGACTGTCCACCTGACCACAAATAGTTGTGTATATAGTTACTTCCACCGGTTGCGCTGATATAAGCAGATCCATTTTGCATGCCTGTATTGGCCGGGCTGATGGTCACTGCGGTTGTAAGTGCAGGGAAGACCTGGATGCTGAGTTCATTGCTCAATTTCCGTGTGCCGTTGTTGTCGGTATAAGCCACGCGGTAAAGTCCTGTAGTTGCCGCAAAAATGGATGGTGTCCGCTGTCCAGTGCTCCACAAGTAGTTGCTGCCTGCAGGTGCAAACAATGCCAGGCTATCCCCTTCGCATAACACAGCAGCACCCGCATATTGAATGGTGTCTGCAAGGTACGGACCGACCTCAACCCGTTTGATGATGGTGGACTGACAATTTGGTGCCAGAGACACCTTAAGGGCTATGTCGTAGATGCCAGGTGTAGTAAAGGTATGCTGCGCATCCAGCGTCGTATATTCTGTAGTGCCATCGGCCAGTATGTCCCAGGCATAAGACGCGCCCATACCTGCGTTTTGACTGGTATTGGTGAGGGTCATGGCCTGGTTGGCGTTGACCAGATTGTGCGTAAAGTTTGCGACGGGTAAAGTACACGGAGGCGCCACCACATCAAAATTGATGGCCTTGGGTAAGCTCCAGTCTCCCTGCAGGTTTTTAACCCTGATGGCCAGTTTGTGACTTCCAAGCGACAGGTTTGCTGCTTGTGCAATGCGTTTTAAATTGATGGCATTGTTCACATTGAAATTCCATGGCAAGCCTTTGCCTTCTCCCGGATCTGTATCAAAAAAGTATTCCGCGCAGATCAGCGGCCATTGGGTGGTGTCAGGTGCGGCAATAGGGATGTCAATGATCACCGCCACCGACTTTTCGATGCCCCAGTTCATCGCTTCATTTCTGAACCTGACAGTAAGTCGATGAAGGCCGGGTCCTAAGCCCGAAAAATTAACGAGATGGTCGTCATTGAAGCTGTTTTGGCTTGGATTAATATAGCTGCCATTTCCATGGTTAATGCCGGGATCTGCATCAAAGTAATATTCCAGCTTGTTGAGGTTGCCGGCTTGCTGGGGCAAGGGTATATTGTCAAGATAGATGTAAAGATAATTTATACACGACCAAAACCCCGATGCGTGTTTGACCCTGAAGTGTACTTTATTGATGCCATTATCCAGCAAAGAGGTGTCGATGCCAAAATAATTGTCGAGGCTGTCACCCCTGATGCCATTCAGAAATGAAATGCCATTGCCGGGACCTGGGTCTGTCTGGCCGATGAAATATTCGGCAGCAACTATACCCGTATTACCCAAAATCAGGTTGCTCAGCTGGAAATTTATAATTTCCGGACAAGAACCATCGGTCACGGTGCACGTATAGGAGCCTGCATTCAAGTCAAAAATAAACGGCAGGCTATCGCCATTTGACCAGTTATAGTCATATACATAACTGCTGCCACCTGCAGCCATTATCCTGGCCATGCCCACGCCAAGACCATTGACGTCGTTTGCCGAGTCTTTTTCAATGATCAATGAAGGATTGACGATGACGGAAAGAGGATTGGAAAGGGCTAGTTGTGCATTGGCATCGAGGTATCTCACCTGGTAGATGCCGGTGGTCCATGCCTTGCGGTTTTGACCCGTTACCCCGTCATTCCATACCCAGTTGCTGCCAGCCGGGGCTGTGAGGTTGATGGAATCACCACTGCAAATGGACGTGGAACCCGTATACGTGATATTTTTCGAAAGTACAGGACCTGCGATCACCGGCTTGATGACGGAGGTAGTGCATGCCGGACTGCCGTTGATGACCTTGAGTTTGACATCGTAGGTACCCGGTGCGCTGAAGGTGTGCATGGCGTTTTGGTTGGTATATTCTACACTGCCATTTGCCATTATATCCCATTCATAGGTGGCATTGTTTTCGAGGTTGGTGCTCGTATTGGTAAGACTGGTGGCAGAGCCGGCATTTACTGTATTGGAAGTAAATGCGGCCTGCGCCAGGTTGCATGAAGGTGTTGTGATGGTAAAATCTATGGACCGCACGGAGCTCCATTCCCCGTTGAATTGTTTCACCCTGAAACATACTTTATGCGCGCCCTGAGGCAGGACATTGATGTTAAAGGTGCGGGCAATGTTGATGTTGGAACCAATGGGAAGCCAGGTCTGTTCACCATTTCCCTCCCCGGGATCCGTATTGAAAAAATACTCTGCTTCCACCAGGTAGTTTTGCACGGTATCCAGTGGCGGAAAGGGTATGCTGTTTGGGTTTATGTAAAACAAACGGGCGCTGGCTACATTCCAGTATCCATCCGAATCTTTTGTCCGGAAGGCCAGCAGGTGAAAGCCAGCCGGGTAGCCGGTAACGGGAATGATGAAATCTTCATCTATGCTGTCACCAGGCATAATGCTCAGAGCGGAGCCCAAACCAACGCCGGGATCTGCGTCGATGAAATATTCAGCCGCGGTGATCTGTTTTTGACCATGGCCATACTGCAGCCAGGCCAGAAAGATAAAAACCGGAAGCAGGCGGTATGTGATGAAATTGACCATGGTATCGCGCTTTCTTTTCTCCAATTAATTTCTTGCCTTGGCTTTGATGTTGCCCTGGATGGTGCCATTGACCGGCACGGAACTGTTGGGTAGGGAAAGCGAAGTGACCACCGGAAGTTGCGAGTACCCTTTTAACTGATTGAGGGGATAGGAGCCGCCTGTAAGTCCGATGTTTGTGCCTGATGTACCGGCACCCAGTGCCGGAGATCCCGCCTGTAAGCCGTAGTTGTGGGTCCAGCTGAAGGCAGCACCGAGGGCAGGGTAGTTGATGAAAAGGGGATTTGTATTTGCCAGGTTGCCTGTTCCCGTATTGCCTGTTCCGGTGGTGGGTGGCAGGGTGTTGTTGTTGCAGAGGTAAGTGATGTTGTTGTTGAAAATGGAATTGGCGGCCCCGGTGGGTTCGGCTTTGTAAAAGATGCAGTCTTCAACTTTAATAGCAGAAACTCCTGTTATAAATGAATTGCTGGTGCGATCCATAAAGATACAATTCTTGAAATTGTAAATGGTCACACCTCCTTGTATATAAGAATTGCTAAAAATGCAATTTTCTATTTTAAACCCAGAACCCGTTACAGCACCCTGTTCGAAAATATTGCCGTTAATCCAAAGAGAATTTTTAATTAAAAAATTATTATAGATGCCAGCATATGGATAAACAGTACTTAATCTGCAGCGATCGATCGTGATGTTTGCCAGAATTCTTTGGGGCGCTGTGGCACCCGGAAAATCACCGTTAATATAGAGACTTCCTGGAAAATATATCCCGATTAATTTTGTTCCACTTGCCCCCTGTGAAACACTTTCATTTTTTAGCCAGATATCACTGCCAATTGTAGTGCTTAATCCATCCGGATTATTGATACCCTCACCTATCATAGTTAAGGATTTTGTCAGGTTTATGGTTCCAGAATATGCGGTAGATGAACCTGCAATCAACAGGGTGTCGTTATTAGATGCTGCTGCAACAGCATCAACTAGGGAGGTGTATTGAGCCGGCCTGAGTGGATTGTTGGAAACAGTGATTTGAGTGCCATACAAAGATTCGGCAGTCAAAGTAAGCAGTAAATAGGTAATGAGTTTATTCATTTTGATTAATATTTTATCATATTTAATTTCTGCTGATGGCCTGAATGTTCACTTCAAGGGTACCGCCTACGGGGACTGATGAAGTAGGAAGGGTAAGTGCGGTCACTACTGGTATGCGGCTGTTGCCCGGGATATTATTGACGGGGGCATTCCCACCGGTAAGACCGATGTTGGAGCCGTTGGATCCAGTGCCAATAGCGGGAGATCCCGATTGCAAACCATAGTTATGTGTCCAGGCAAAGTTAGCACCCAAAGGGGGATAGCTATTGAACATTGGATTCACGCCAATCAGGTTGCCGCTGCCTGCATTACTGCCGTATGGCAGAGTAGGGGCGTTACACAGATAAGTTAAGTTGTTGTTGAATACGCTATTGGTTGCACCGGTGGGTTCGGCTTTGTAGAAAATACAGTTTTCAATTATGGCCCCATTGACATTAAATCTTTGGTTGGCCGAATTTAAGAATAGACAATTCCGAATGATCAAACTACCATTTAAAATCACACCACTATTAACATTAGCACCTGCATCAAAAATGCAATTAGTGGCAGTTATACCCATAAGAAAACCGCTTGCCCCGCTGATGGTAAGGTTGCTGGAGAATACACAATTCCTGTAAAGTATATTTTTTATCGTATTCTTAGATCCGTCTTGATTGTTAATGAATGCGGTAGAGGATGAAATATTGCAACGCTCAAAGATAAAATTCTCAAGTACTCTTTGATTTTCGGAAGAACCTGAAAATTCTGGGCTGAAGTTTAAATTTGAAATATTAAAACCGTAAAATTTAGAACCACTGGATCCCAAGGAGGAATTTAAGCGCTTTAAGCTAACTGTAATTATACCAGAATTTGATCCATTTGGATTATTTGCACCCTCACCAATAAATACCAAAGGGAAGAAAAGATCAGGCATGTTATAGTATGAAACAGCTCCTGCAACTCTCAAAGTGTCGCCTGGAGATGCTGCAGATACTGCAGCGGCGATCGTTGTAAATTGGGCAGGTCTGGCGGCATCACTACTCACGGTCCAAACCTTGGCAAATGCCGAATAAGTAAGGATACATAAGACCGTCAGGGTAGAAAATAATTTTAAAAAAGTTTTCATCGTTAACATGCTTTTAATTGAATGATGTAATGTTTGTGTTTATGGATTTTCCGGATTTCGGTGAATTGGGTTAATATTATTTTTAGTCATGGGGTGTACAACCTCTCCCTTAGGATGATGACCTGATTGCAGCATGGAATGGATTTTTTTTCTGCAATTTCTGGATACAGGAATCCTGGTGCCATTCGAAAGTACCAGCAGGGATTTTGCCCGGTTAAAGGCCACGATGGAATCTTTGTGCACACAGTAGGTGCGGTGGCACCGGATCATGGAGTGATCAAGCCTGACAAACCAGTATTTAAGGGTCTTAGAAGTTAAAATTCTTTTGTCCGACAAATGAAGGGTTGAATAATTGGAATGCGCCTCGATAAAGTTGACCCGCGAACTTTGAATGATTTCGCAGCCGGAGTGGGTAATAACTTTAATATGGGCAGCTGGTTGGTTCACCTCATTTATTTTTGACAAAAATAGGTGCCAAATTCAGCCCGTGCAATATAACTTTAGTTATAGGATGACACCTTCAATTATACTTTGACATGAATACAGAATACCTATGAAGAGGTGGTTCTGCCTGGCTGAAACAGGCCAATTTTAAAATTACAGAGGTAGACTTTTCCATGTTATGTATAGTGGACAAGGTGAAGGTCCGCATTCAGGTTGGAACCGGTTCCAAAACCTGATTATTCCGAAGTGCGATAAATTAAACTATCTGGTTAAGTAAAAGGGTAGCACATAATTGGCTTTTACTTCTTCCCTCCTAAGAATTAGTTAAATTTGGTGGCATCTGTAATAAACAGGCTACTTTTGCAGTTGATAGAATTACGTAACATTCAGATTTTGATATGGTTAGATATTTGCTGATAAGTGGTTTTTGTTTTTTGTTTAGCGGAGGGCTAGCTGGCCAACATTCCCTTGTATTCTATAATGACGTTATGGCCAATGCCATGGAAGGTAAGCATAGGGTAGAAGCCGCCGGGCATTTTTATAAGTCATTTCTGGCAGAACTCAGGCAGCCCGGCAGTTTTGAGAATTCGTTTGCCGATTTAAAATGGGTATCTATAAAGTCGGACGCAGAAAAACGATTCAGGATAATCACCTGGCAACTGGAAGACGATAAAAGAAAGTTCAGTCAGTTCGGAGTCATTCAAAAAAAGAATGGAACCATCTATGAGCTTAAAGACAATACACCTTATGACCCGGACATGGAATATGCGGTTCTGGGGCCTGAAAATTGGATGGGGGCTTTGTATTACCATATGAAGGAGACAGACACCCCGAAAGGAAAGGCTTACCTGTTGTTCGGTTATGATGGCAAGGATGCCAATGAGCATGTAAAACTATTGGATGTGCTCAGCTTTGATGAAAAGGGCAAACCTGTTTTCGGGGCCGAGTTGTTTCTGATGGCTGAAGGGAAGAGACCGGATGTCAAAACCAGGCTGGGCCTGCCGTATTCTGCCCTGGCCAATGTAAACTTCAATTATAATGAAGAAATGGGCATGATCGTGCACGATTTTGTGGTGGCCAGGCTTGGCATTGCGGCAAACGGTGCCATTGCCCGGGTACCGGATGGTACCTATACCGGCTACCAATGGGACGGCAAGTATTGGAAACGCATCGAACAACTGGCCCACCAAACTACCGACCCTGAAGACATATTCTTTCAGCCCAAGAAGGAAGAAGCGGTGAAAAAAGACATTTTCGGCAGAAAAAAGGATTAAAATCCGGTTGGACATGCTTTGTAGGGCTTGCTTTTTAAAGCAAGCATTTCCTATTTATAGAGTCGTTATATCCCTCCAAAGACACCAACCCTTAAAATTACCGGATTGTGGTAATCTCCCCTGTAAATTTCATCTTCCTTCAATTTCCATGTGAGTTGTGATGAACAGACGGTCAGCGAGACCAGTTCAAAATATTTACTAGAGAATTATATATTATTTAAAATATTAATATATATATTTGCGATGTAATTAGTTCTTTGAATCAGTAATTTATACATTAAATATAGTACACATAGAAACTATTTTTAATTTGTATGAATGGTTGTTTTAAGCCTAAAATGGTCAAAATGTAAACATATTGTTTACGTTTTGTCAACAGAAGCGGTCCAAAAACACAGAATTTTACGCATTATGGAAAAAAATAATGTTTTTTTGGGGAATTTTGGGGGCGATATGGGAATATGTGGGAAACATGTTTCATATTTGTGACATCAACCTAAGGCCGAAAGGAAGAAATGATAAGTTTGACTGGAGAATATGAGTGTAAATTAGACGAAAGAGGGCGGGTCAAGTTCCCGCAAAAACTCATAGACTCATTGGGCGAACTTAAGCATACAGGCTTCATAGTGAATCGTGGATTTGAGAAAAATTTAGCCATTTATCCCAAAACAGTTTGGGAACAGAAGACGAAAGAAATAAACCAACTCAATATCTATGACAAGAAGCATCGAGAGGCAATTAGGTACTTTTACAGAGGGGCTACAGAGCTTTTACTGGACAGTGCCGACAGGGTAAACATACCTGGCAATCTCCTCACCTATGCGGGGATTGAAAAAGATGCGGTTATATTTGCATACAAAGATTTTATCGAGCTGTGGTCCAGGGAAGAATACGAACAGTATTTGTCCAGTGAACCCGAGAGTTTTGACGAAGTCATTCAGGGTGTGTTTGGCAATAAACCAGATATGCTACCCTGATCATGCAGGAATACCACATCCCGGTATTACTTGAGGAATCCATAGCATCCCTAAACATCCTGCCGGACGGGGTCTATGTAGATGCTACTTTTGGGGCAGGAGGACACTCCAAACCGATTTTAACAACATTGAATGCCAAAGGGCATTTGTACGCTTTTGATCAGGACGAAGATGCGTTTGACAATGCCTTTGACCAACCGGGTTTCACACTGGTGCATGCCAATTACAGGTATATAAACCGGTTTATGAAACTGTACAAGGTGGATCAATTGGACGGCATTCTGGCAGATCTTGGCATATCATCCCACCAGATAGATGTGCCGGAAAGGGGCTTTTCCTTTCGCTTTTCCAGTGAGCTGGACATGCGGATGAACAGTGGAAGTTCGCTTACAGCCAGACAGGTGCTTACTGAATATACCGAGGAAGATCTCACGGGCATATTCAGCGACTATGGTGAAGTGCGCAATGCCATCACCTTGTCGAAAAAAATTGCAGAAGTACGCAAGACAAGAGACATCATCACCACCGATGATTTCAATGCCATACTTCGCCAGTGTACCATGGGCCCGGTACAAAAGTATTTTGCCCAGGTGTATCAGGCGCTGCGCATTGAGGTGAACGATGAAATGAATGCACTGGCAGAATTTCTGCAGCGCAGCATGGACTTGTTGAAGCCGGGTGGCCGCTTTGTAGTGATTACATATCACTCACTCGAAGACCGGCTGGTAAAAAATTTGTTCAAGACCGGAAACGTATCCGGAGAACTGATCAAAGATGATTTTGGGAATATTACGCGACCCTTTGAATTGTACAACAAAAATGTAATTCTGCCTTCTCCGGAAGAACAAAAACAGAATCCGCGTTCGAGGAGTGCAAAGTTGAGGGTAGCCATTAAGAGATAAATACTTATTCGACTATAAATCTATTGATAAGAAAACAACGTATAGATGACCGAAGTCCAAGATAAGAAAACTACAACTACAACTACTAAGAGGACAAAGTGGGTAGAGTGGGTATTTATCAATCTGCCGTTTGTGTGCTACCTGGCATTGCTGGGCATTATCTACATTTTTAATGCCCATGCATCTGAAAGGTCGCTTCGAAGGATCGACAAGCTCAAAAAAGAAGTCATGGATGACAAATGGCAATACATGAATCTCAAGCAGGAGTTAATGTATGGTAGCACACAATCGCAGTTGGCCAAAAATTTGGTAGAAAAAGAAATTAAACCTCTGGGAAAATTGCCCCACAAATTAAATGCGGGCAAGGAAGACGGAGGAAAAGATAAATGATTCGGACATAACTTATGGACAGGCGAACGGAATTAACAGCCAGGGCTTACTTTGTGGTGACGGTATTTGCCGTCCTGGCGCTGATTATCGCATTCCGTGTCTTGAAAATAAGTTTGATCGAAGGGGACAAATGGAGGGCGAAAGGCTCTAAAAATGTCCAGTGGATGGAGGTAGATGCAGATCGCGGCAACATTTATGCCGATGATGAAAGCCTGTTGGCTACCTCACTACAGTTCTTTGAAATACGAATGGATGCTACTGTGCCTGATGCGAAACTCTTCAAGTCAAAGGTTGACTCTCTGGCCCTGATGTTAAGCAGGTCCATACGGTCGGATAAAACCTATGGCGAATGGAAAAAAACTTTATATCAGGCGCGAAAGGCTAAGAACAGGTATTTGTTTATTGCCAAAGCTTTGGACACAGAAGAAGTGGAGATGGTAAGGAAATTTCCCATCTTCAGGGCCGGCCGCTACGGTGGTGGCTTTCTTGAGTTGAGGTATGGCACACGCAAAAAACCTTTCAATCAACTCGCTTCGCGCACCATTGGGGAAGACCGCAATAATGCACAGAAGGTGGGACTGGAAGGGTACTTTGACAAGTTCCTGAAGGGTCCGACAGACAAACGACTGATGAAAAAAATCGACAACACCCAGGATATATGGGTGCCGGTTTACGATCCGTCGGAGTTTGAGATCAAGCGGGGAGACGACATTGTCACAACGATCAATGTGCACCTTCAGGATGTCGTGCACGCCGAATTGGAAAAGCAGCTGATCAAAAGTCAGGCAGCGAGCGGAACGGCGATCCTTATGGAAGTAAAAACCGGAGCCATCAAAGCCATATCCAACCTCACACTGAAAGACAGTGTGGGCGTGGAAATCATCAACACGGCCATAGCCAATTCTTCAGAGCCCGGCTCTACTTTTAAGCTGGCAACCGTGCTTGCCTTACTGGAAGATAGTTTGGCCGATGTAGAAACGCAGGTTAATCTCAATGCAGGTACCATGCACTTTTCCGACAGGATTATGCATGATTCCGAGAAGCACAATAAACACATGGTGAGTATGAAGGAAGCCTTTGCCATATCTTCCAATGTGGGCATTGCCAAGTTGGCCAATGATGCGTACAACCGCAACGAGGCAGGACGGATGATGTTCAGATCGAAACTGACACAATTTGGCCTGGATCAAATGACAGATATTGAAATAGCCGGTGAAGGGGTTCCGAAAATAAAGGATCCGGTGCGCAATAAAAAAGACTGGTACGGAACGACCATACCCTGGATGGCGCATGGTTATGAACTGGCCATTACCCCGCTTCAGCTGCTTAATTTTTACAACGCAGTTGCCAATGACGGTCGAATGATGAAACCCTATTTGGTTTCTGAAATAAGAAAGGAAGACGGTGTGGTCAAAAAGTTTGAGCCAAAAGCCATGATTGAGCGAATAGCCCGCCCTGAAAATATAACCAAAGCGCAGGAGATGTTGCTGGAAGTGGTTGAAAACGGAACGGCAAAAAATATACAATCAAGCCAGGTTTCGATGGCAGGTAAAACGGGTACTACCCGCGTGAATTACTCCAACAGGGAGGAATTTGCAAAGTACAACGCTTCCTTTTGCGGATACTTTCCAGCGGATAATCCGGAGTACAGTATGATTGTAATACTTTACGATCCTAAAGGGGCCTTTTACGGAGCCTCGGTTGCAGCACCGGTTTTTAAAGCGGTGGCAGAAAAAGCAATGGCCTGGAGATTTGAGATCGCCCCTGTGTACAATGACAGTGCAGCGGTGGTTACCTCAAAAACCATTCCTGAAAGAAACGTGGGTTTTGGGGCTGATTTCACTGCTTTGTTTGATTATGTAGGACTGGCTTACAAAAAGAAAAACAAAAATCCATGGGTGAGCGTGGATCCATTCGAAACTAAAATGATAGTTGACGATAAAAAGATAGCTAAAAATGCTGTGCCTGATGTAAGGGGCATGGGTGCGAGAGATGCCATGTATGTATTGGAAAATCTCGGACTAAGGGTCTCGGTAATTGGCAGGGGCAAGGTAATAAGGCAAAGCCTGATACCCGGCACCAGAACAAGGGGGCAGCACATAGATATCTTTCTCGATTAAAATATAATGCTCTTGGAAGCAAGAAAGTTGTTTGAAATATTAAAAGGCGATCAAAGGATTTCATCCCTGGGTGAATATCCGGAAAAAATCGAAAGGCTGACACTGGATTCCCGCACAGCAGTGCCCGGAAGTTGTTACATCGCCATCAAAGGCAATGTAGCGGACGGTCAAAACTTCATCGACAGTGCAATTGAAAAAGGAGCGGTAGCGGTGGTGTGCGAAGAAATGCCCGATCACATTCGACCCGGAATATTTTACCTAATGGTGAAGGATGCCCGGAAATCGGCGGCATGGCTGGCGCATGAGTTTTATGACCACCCATCCGGAAAGATGAAGGTGGTGGGTGTAACGGGCACCAATGGCAAGACTACGGTAGCTACACTTTTGTACCAGCTATATTCAGTCCTTGGACATACATGTGGTCTGATCAGCACGGTAGAAAATCTTATCGCAGATAAGGTCATACCTGCAACCCATACCACACCGGATGCCATAGCCATTGCTTCCCTGATGGAAGAAATGCGAAGCAACGGTTGCAGTCACGTATTCATGGAAGTGAGTTCACATGCACTGGACCAGCAGCGAACGGTAGGCATAGATTTTAAAGCGGCGATATTTACGAATATCACCCACGATCATCTCGACTACCACAAAACCTTTCTGGCCTATATTCAGGCCAAGAAGTTGTTTTTCGATGGTCTACATGAAAGTGCTACTGCCATCATCAATGCAGATGACCGCAATGGTAAAACCATGGTGCAAAATTGCCGGGCAAAAGTGCTGACCTATGGCTTGCACAGCATGGCGGATTTTCGATGCAGAATCCTGAGCGACGACATCAATGGTCTGCACCTCAGGGTCAATGACAAAGAAGCGATCTGCAGGATGTCGGGGGCATTTAACGCCTACAACATTTCTGCTGCACTGGCAACAGCCTGTGCAATGGGTGAAGAAGAAGAAATGGTACTCAGTCTGCTTTCAGGCTTAAACGGAGCTGAAGGCAGGATGGATAAGGTAGCAGATCCGGTAAAGGAAAGAACGGGCATTGTAGACTATGCGCATACACCCGATGCACTTGAAAATGTGCTGACCACCATAAAAGCTTCGGCGAGGCAGGGACAAAAAATAATAACTGTGGTGGGTTGTGGCGGTGACAGGGATGTGACCAAACGACCCCTCATGGCGGAAATTGCAGCGAGGTATTCAGACACAGCGGTCTTTACCAGTGACAATCCGCGAAGTGAAGACCCGGAAGCCATCCTGGACCAGATGCTTGCAGGAGTGCAGGCTGACCAGATGGGAAGGTGTCTCAGGATCAGTGATCGCCTTATGGCTATAAAAACGGCTGTAATGATGGCAACGAAAGGCGATATCATTTTGGTAGCCGGAAAAGGCCATGAAAAATATCAGGAAATTAAAGGCAGGAAATTGCCTTTTGACGATAAAAAAGTATTGTCCGAATTGTTTTCGGGCCATGCTTAAGATAGGTTCTATTATCATTCTCAGGTTGGTTTAGCAGTTGGGGTTAGTCACTGCTGATAAAGATCAGACACACGAAACCACCAACTGCTCTTTTAAAGAAAAGGTATGCTCTATTATATATTTGAATATCTGGATAAACAATTTAACCTGCCCGGTGCAGGGTTGTTTCAATATATCACCTTCAGGTCGGGTATGGCCATGCTGTTGTCGCTGGTCATTTCATTGATTTTTGGAGGAAGGATCATAAGTTCTTTGAAAAAAATGCAGGTAGGAGAGACCGTAAGGGAACTCGGACTACAGGGACAAAAGGAAAAGGAAGGTACCCCTACCATGGGCGGCTTTATCATCATCCTGGCCATCCTCATTCCATGTTTATTGTTTGCAAGACTCAACAATATATACATTATTGTGATGTTGGTGAGTACTTTGTGGCTGATGCTTATCGGCTTTGCCGATGACTACATTAAAGTCTTTAAAAAGAATAAGGAAGGATTGAAGAGTACGACTAAAATTGTCGGACAGGTGGTTTTGGGTATTTTTGTAGGCGTCATCATGTTGTGGCACGATGGCATTACTGTGCGAATGCCACTGGCAAAGGCGCAGGCAGGAAACTATGAAGTGGTCAAACAGTATTCTACCATTATCCCGGCTATGAATGCTGCACCTCAAAGTGTGGAAATGGCGTATGTGAAAACCACACTCACCAATGTACCTTTTTTTAAGGATAACAGTTTAGATTACCGGATTCTGGCTACCGTTTTTGGAGATAATGCAGAAAAATGGCTTTGGATTTTTTTTATACCCATCGTGGTCTTTATCATCACCGCGGTTTCCAATGCGGCTAACCTTACAGACGGACTTGATGGACTTGCTGCGGGTACTTCTGCGATCATTGCCACTGTACTTGCAGTCATGGCTTATGTGAGTGGCAACACCATCATTGCAGATTACCTCAATGTATTTTACATTCCGGATACAGCGGAGCTGGTGATTTTTGCTGCCTGTTTTCTGGGCGGATGTATTGGTTTTCTCTGGCACAACAGTTACCCTGCAAAGGTATTTATGGGCGACACCGGAAGCCTGACCATAGGAGGCATCATTGCCGTAATGGCATTGCTGTTGAGAAAAGAATTATTGATACCCATCTTGTGTGGGATATTTTTAGTAGAGAATTTGTCCGTAATGCTTCAGGTGAGTTATTTTAAGTACACCAAAAAGAAGTACGGGGAAGGAAGAAGAATATTTAAAATGGCGCCACTTCATCATCATTTTCAAAAGGAAGGGATGCATGAGTCCAAAATTGCCGTAAGGTTTTGGATCATTGGTACCATACTGGGCCTGCTCACCATCATTACATTAAAGGTAAGGTAAGATGACAGCAGGACAAAACAACAAAGTAGTGGTCATTGGTTCCGGAGAAAGCGGAACCGGCGCTGCCCTGCTTGCAAAAAAATTAAATCTCGATGTTTTTGTCAGTGATGGCGCTGCCATTCCGGACAGATATAAAGAGTTATTGATCGACAATAAGATCCCCTTTGAAGAAGGGGGCCATCATATTGACCTATTGAGTAATGTTGGTTTGGTTTTAAAAAGTCCCGGAGTTCCAGAGGAGTCAGAAGTGATGCAACGGATAAGGGAGTCTGGTGTGAAGGTCATCTCAGAAATTGAGTTTGCTTCTTTGCACTACAGTGGCACCATCCTTGCCGTCACCGGTAGCAATGGGAAAACTACAACTTCGGGACTTTTATACCACCTGCTCCACACGGCCGGACTTGATGTCGGCATTGCGGGAAATTACGGAGACAGTTTCGCTGCTTTTATTGCAAAGGAGCCTACTCCTTTTGTAGTACTTGAAGTGAGCAGTTTTCAACTGGATGATATTGACACTTTCAGGCCAAACATTGCCATCCTCCTGAACATCACTCCGGATCACCTCGACAGGTATTCGTACAAGATGGAAAACTATGTGGCTTCAAAGTTCAGAATAAACATGAACCAGGAAGAGGGAGATCATTTTATAGTAAATGGAGATGACGCTGAAATCACTTCATACCGTAAAACACATGAATTGCGCGCCAACGTCATAGATATCACCGCGGGAGATTATGAAAACGGTGTCTTATCAAAGGATGGACAAAAGTTTGACATGGCGATAAAGGGAAGGCATAACTTGTTTAACGCAAGATGTGCTGTAGAGGCTTGCCGCATCCTGGGCATCAGTGAAAGTGACATAGCCAGGGGGTTGGCGACCTTCAGGAATCTGCCGCACAGGCTGGAGACGGTTGCGGTCATAGATGGGGTAGAAATCATCAACGACAGCAAGGCCACAAATGTAGATTCTGTGTATTATGCCTTGGAGGCTATGGACAAGCCGGTGGTATGGATTGCGGGCGGAACAGACAAAGGAAACGATTACAGTGCCATTGAGGAACTGGTAAGACATAAAGTAAAAGCCCTGGTATGCATGGGCATGGACAATAGTAAGCTGCGAAAGGCTTTCGATGGTAAAGTAGAAAAAATTGTAGAAACTCAAAGTGTACAAGAGGCTGTAAAATTGGCAAAGTCTATGGCTGAAGAAGGCGATGTGATTTTGCTTTCTCCTGCCTGCGCAAGTTTTGATTTATTTAAAAACTACGTTGACAGGGGAGAAAAGTTTAAGCTGGCTGTTTTTGATTTTTGAAATAAACCAGAAAGGAAGGTTGGACCTTTTAAAAAAATCAATCAAAGGAAAAAAATAAGAAAACTGAATTGACAAACGTAATACAATTATATCATCAGCTAAGGGGAGACAGGGCAATATGGCTTATTGTGGCTCTATTGTCACTTTTTTCCCTGTTAGCCGTGTACAGTGCGGCAGGTAGTATGGCGTTTAAGCTCAGAGAAGGCAATACTGAGTATTACCTGGTTCAACAATTTGTATTTATCGCTTCTGGTTTGGTATTGATGTGGCTTTGTTACCGCTTAGATTACCAAAAGTATGCCAGACTTGCGCCATACCTGATTGCGTTGTCGGTACCCCTGCTTATTTATACCATGTTTTTTGGAACTGAGATGAATGAAGCCAGACGATGGATTACCATTCCCTGGATTGACAAAACTTTTCAGACTTCTGATTTTGCGGAGATAGCCCTGATACTTTATGTGGCCCGCTCTTTGGCGACAAGACAGGATTACATCAAAGATTTTAAAAGCGCATTTTTACCCATCATTCTGCCGGTCATTTTGATTTGTGGTTTGATAGCGCCGGCAAATTTGTCGACTGCTGCCTTGCTTTTTGTGACGAGCATTACGCTCATGTTTGTGGGCAGGATTTCTTTGAAGTATGTTTTCATGTTAGTATTCAGTGGCCTGTTGGTAGGTTTTACCATTTATAAGATTGGATTGAGTAATCCTGAATTTGTGCGGAGCAAGACCTGGGAAACGCGGGTAAGAACATTCCTGAATGCCTCAGATGAGGTTTACCAGATACAGCAATCAAAAATTGCCATTGCTTCCGGCAGCATCTTCGGTGTGGGTCCGGGCAACAGCATACAGCGCAATCATTTGCCATATGCCTATGCCGATTGTATTTATGCCATCATTTGTGAAGAGTACGGCATAATTGGAGGTTTGCTGGTATTATGGCTTTATTTATGGCTTTTGATACGGTGCATTTATATTGTCACCCGAAGTCCCCGGGCATTTGGGGCCATATTGGCCATGGGCCTTTGTCTCAATCTGGTGATTCAGGCATTTGCAAACATCAGTGTATCGGTTCAACTGGTACCTGCGACAGGATTAACTTTGCCCCTCATCAGTATGGGTGGAACTTCTCTGTTGTTTACCTGTATTTCACTGGGTATTATACTGAGCGTCAGCAGGAATGCAGAACAGGCAGAAATGGAAAGAATGGAATTAAAAGCAATGGAAGCCAGACATGAAGGTAATCATTAGTGGAGGCGGAACAGGGGGCCACGTTTTCCCGGCCATTGCGATAGCGGATGCCATACGCAGGCAGCAGCCTGATGCCGAAATTCTGTTTGTGGGTGCCAAAGGCAAACTCGAGATGGAAAAAGTACCTGCAGCCGGCTACCAAATAAAGGGACTTGACATTGCAGGCATGCAGCGAAAGCTTACACTAAAAAACCTGACACTGCCTTTCAAAGTGATGACTGCCCTTTGGCAGGCCCGCAAGATCGTGTATGAATTCAAACCCGATGTAGCGGTGGGTGTTGGAGGTTATGCCAGTGGGCCATTGCTGAAGGTTTGTGGTTGGATGGGCATACCCTATGTAATCCAGGAACAAAACTCCTATGCGGGAGTGACCAATAAATTATTGGCAAAAAAGGCAGCAAAAGTGTTTGTGGCATATCACGGTATGGACAGATTTTTTGACGCGAAAAAAATAATAATGACCGGCAACCCTGTGCGTGCACAGATTGCCGGAGCAGATATGACAACGGAGGAGGCCAGGGCTGGCATTGGAGTCGATACAAATAAGAAAACTACACTTGTATTCGGCGGTAGCCTGGGGGCCAGAACTTTGAATGAAGCCATTGCGGGAAATGAATCCTGGATTAAGGCAAATCAAGACGTTCAATTCATTTGGCAGGTTGGTAAACTGTACTACGACGATTTTTCAAAAACTCCTGTAGCAGAATTGCCTAATGTGAAAGTCTTGCCTTTTATCGAGGATATGGCCACTGCCTATAAAGCGGCAGATGTGGTGGTGTGCAGGGCCGGTGCCCTCACCATTTCAGAATTGGCTTTGGTAGGAAAACCTGCCATTCTCGTCCCCTCTCCAAACGTTGCCGAAGACCACCAGACGCACAATGCCATGGCATTGGTCAATGAAGGTGCCGCACTCATGGTAAGGGACGATGAGGCGAAAACCTCGTTGATGGGTTTATTGGGCTTACTGATGAAGGATCAGGAAAAGCAACAATCATTGAGTAATCGACTATTGGCTTTGGCCCGGCCGGGAGCGGCAGCAGCCATTGCTTCAGGAATTATAGAAACAGCAGGAAACGCTTAGTATGCAGGAATTGAAACTAAATGAACTTAAATCGGTCTACTTCATTGGAATAGGAGGCATAGGCATGAGTGCCCTTGCCAGATATTTCCATACGAGGGGCATCCGTGTTTCCGGCTACGACAAAACAGAAACACCACTTACCCAAAAGTTAATGACTGAGGGCATTGCTGTAAATTATGAAGACCAGATACAATTGCTGCCTTCCGATATCGATTTAGTGGTTTATACTCCTGCAGTACCCAGGGATCAAAGTCAGTTGGTTCATTTATTAAATACAGGAGTACCTGTCATGAAACGCGCTGAAGTGCTTGGCCTCATATCGCGTGCACAAAAAACCATAGCAGTAGCTGGAACGCACGGAAAGACCACTACTTCATCGATGGTGGCCCATGTGCTCAGGCAATGCCATGAATCGGTTTCGGCATTTCTTGGGGGAATTTTAACCGGGTATGATACCAATTATTTTTTGGGAGACAGCCCGTGGGTAGTGGTAGAAGCCGATGAATTTGACCGGTCTTTTTTGCATCTCAATCCTACCATTTCGGTAGTCAATTCCATCGATGCCGATCATCTGGACATCTATGGCAGTGCAGATATGGTGGTAGAAGGATACCTCGATTTCATCTACAGGACCGTTGAAGGAGGACATGTATTACTGGCCGAAAAGGCAGCGGGTGATCTCGGTAAAAATATTGTGGATGCTTTGAAAGAAAAATACAAAGTACTCACCTATGGCTTTGCAGAAGACAACGATATTTGTCTTAGTCTGTTGGGCCAGGAAAATGGAAGGGTACTTTTTGATTACATCAGTAACATGGGCAGCATTCACCGCATTGCCATGAGGATGCCCGGTTTACATAATATATCCAATGCGGGCGTGGCAATCACGGTTGCCTTGTTGCTCAATGCCAATAAAGAAGACATTGCCCTTGCGCTTGCATCATTTCAGGGTATTAAAAGAAGGTTTGAATGGATCGTGGAGGGTCCAAAAATATACATCGACGATTATGCGCATCATCCTGCTGAATTGCATATGGCCATCGGCGCGGCAAGAATGATGTATCCGGGTAAAAAGTTGTTGGGTATTTTTCAGCCACATTTGTTTACGCGTACCCGGGATTTTGCCGATGACTTTGCCAAAGAATTGTCGGCACTGGATGAACTTGTGCTGATGGATATTTATCCGGCAAGGGAAGAACCGATAGAAGGGGTAGATTCGAAGATGTTACTGGATAAAGTAAGTTTGAAAGATAAAAGTCTTTTGGATACGGAGGCCATCATCCAAAAAGTGAGTGATGCCAATTTTGATGTGGTCATGACCCTGGGCGCAGGGAATATTGACAAGCTGGTGCCGGTAATAAAAAATATGCTCGAAAATCGCAATGGGTAAACGCATCGACATACCGGTATTGAAGCAGCGCATCATGTGGACATTCATCATGAGTGCGATAGCCATACTTTTTGTGTTGTCTGTGCAGCGAAAGATGCAGGCTGAAGTAAGCCATCTTGTGGTGAAAATAAAGCCGATCAGGGGTTCGAGAAATCTTATTTCTGAACGGGAAGTGAAGCAGTTGTTTTCGCGGTTTATTGGCTTTGATGTAAGTAAAGCCGAGATTAAGGATATTGAATCATCGGAGCTCGAAGCCTTGCTGAAAGCAGATAAGCGTATAAAAAAAGTGGAAGTCTTTATGGATTCCAAAGACAGACTCAATGTGTGGATTGTGCAAAAGCAACCCATAGTGAGGGTCATGGACGGCAGCAACCGGAGTTATTACATCGATGAAGAGGGCGACCAGGTGCCTACTGTGGACAAGTCGGCCATCCGCGTTCCCCTGGCTACAGGACACTTTGAATTGTATCAGGAAGAACTTTTTAAATCTGCAAAGCCAAGCAAACTTAAAGAAGTATATGAGGTGGCCAAGGCTGTATTTAATGATGAATTTCTCTGCGCACTGGTGGAACAAATCGATGTATCAGAGGGTGGAGATATTGTGCTTATTCCCAAAATAGGGCGCCAGGAACTTGTGTTGGGTGACGCTACCAACCTGGATGAAAAATTTTCAAACCTGAAGGTAATGTATAAGGAAGGCTTACCGAGGGAGGGATGGAGAAAATACAGCGTGCTTAAATTGAATTACAGGGGCCAGGTAGTTGCCCAGCGACATACAGAAACAGATTTTATTAACTAATATAATTATAATACCATGAGTACTAGTTTAAATCCGCAAAAGAGATTTTCATGGCTCACCGACAAGAACCAAAGCAAACAACCACTGGCTGTAGCCCTGGATATTGGCACTACCAAGGTTTGTGCCATAGCCGGTATGGTGGATGAGTTTGGTCGCCTTGAGGTTGTGTCATACGGTACTGTCAAATCCGAAGGTGTAGCCAGGGGTGTTGTGTCCAACATTGATAAAACGGTGAAAGCCATCAGGGAGGCAGTGGAAATGGCGGAGAGGACTGCAGGCTGTAAATTCAAGGTAGTCCATGTGGGCATTGCCGGTCAGCACATCAAGAGTCACCACCATATGGGTTACCTTACAAGGGCTGATCACAACGCCGAGATCACACAGGATGATGTGGAGCGGCTCATCAAAGACATGTACAGGATAGCACTTCCCCCGGGTGACAAAATCCTTCATGTGATACCACAGGAATATACAGTGGATGACGAAAAGGATGTGGTGGATCCCATAGGCATGTCGGGTCACAAACTCGAAGCCAATTTTCACATCATCACAGGTCAGGATACGGCTTCCAAAAATATCATTCGCTGCATCGAAAAAGCAGGTCTCGATATTGCGGATATAACGCTGGAGCCGATTGCTTCATCCTGTGCGGTACTCAATGATCAGGAAAAAGAAGCAGGCGTCGTACTTGTGGATATCGGAGGCGGTACCACAGACATTACCATATTTAAAGACAACATCATCCGGCATACCGCGGTAATTCCCTTTGGAGGCAACATCATCACAGAAGACATCAAGGAAGGATGCACGGTATTGGCCGATCAGGCGGAAAAACTAAAAGTGCGGTTTGGCGTGGCTTTGTCCGACATGATCAAGGACAACAGGCGAATCACCATTCCGGTATTGAAGGGAAGAGAGTCCAAGAGTATATCTGAAAAAAATCTGGCCAGGATCATTCAGGCGAGGGTAGAGGAAATTTTTGACTATGTGATCTGGGAGGTTAAACGCTCTGGATATGAAAACAAGTTGATCGCCGGAGTAGTGCTCACAGGCGGTGGTGCCTTGCTTAAGCACATTGAAGCGTTGGTAGAATTACATACCGGTATGCCTGCCAGGATTGGTGAGCCTGTGGAACACCTTGCTCATGGCTATACCAAAGAACTTGCTTCACCTATTTATGCGACCGCCATTGGTTTGTTAAAATATACCATAGATAATCTTCCTGAAAAAATCTATGTCGAATACGAAGGTGTAACAGAAGTAAAACAGGAGGCTGAAAATACAGCGAAGTTTGCCAAGAACTCACTGGAAACAGAAGAAGGTGACGATGAACTTTATGAAAAAGAAGAGCAGCGTGTCTCTGTTGAATCCCGGGTATTCGGTTTTTTTAAAAAGATCGGAGTATTTACCAAAGATTTTTTTGAACCTACACCAGATCATGAACTTTAATTCTTCAATTTTTTCAACCACTAAAAAGTAAGCAACATGAAATTTAATATACCCAAACAAAATCACTCGATCATCAAGGTCATCGGCGTAGGCGGCGGTGGCGGCAATGCAGTAGCCCATATGTTTAAGCAGGGCATCATCGGGGTAGATTTTGCCATCTGCAATACCGATGCCCAGGCCATGGAGCATAGTCCAATCGATGTCCAGATCGCACTGGGACCCAGCCTTACGGATGGCAGAGGGGCAGGTTCCAAGCCGGAGACAGGCAAGGAGGCGTGCATTGAATCCATAGATGACATTCGAAGCTTTCTTACCGACGGCACCAAGATGCTTTTTGTAACAGCAGGCATGGGTGGTGGTACCGGTACCGGAGCTGCACCCATCATAGCCAAGGCAGCCAAAGAGCTGGGCATTCTTACCGTTGGCATTGTAACCCTTCCATTTCATTTTGAAGGATTGAGGAGAAAGAGACAGGCACTGGAAGGCCTTGAAAATCTTAAAAAGAACGTTGATGCCATCCTGGTCATTTCCAACGACAAACTCAAGGAAATGTATGGTGACCTTACCCTCACCCAGGCATTTGGCAACGCAGACAACGTACTGAGTACAGCGGCAAAGTCCATTGCGGAAATCATCACCGTTCCAGGTTACATCAATGTGGACTTTGAAGATGTAAATTTTGTGATGAAAGATTCAGGTGTAGCCCTGATGGGCTATGGTGAATCGGAAGGTGTTGACAGGGCAAGAAAAGCCATCCATATGGCTCTGACTTCTCCGCTGCTTGAAGAAAATGACATCCGGGGTGCAAAACACATCCTGCTGAACATCAGTTCGGGTACCAAGGAAGTGACCATGAGCGAGATCGGTGAAATTACTGATTTTGTTCAGGAGGAGGCAGGTTTTGGCACCGACCTGATCTGGGGAAATTGTAAAGATGAAGCCCTGGGCGAAAGGATAAGCGTTACCCTGATCGCGACCGGCTTTGAGACCGGAATGCATAAATCAAAGTCCCATTTTGTGGAACCCAAAAAAGTACCTTTGGATGATGATTTTGAAAGCATCACCAACATGGATACGTTCACCATACTGGATACTACCAGCTCGAGTAAGACCATAGAATTTGAGCAGGAAGAAGTGACCCGGATCAAAGAGACCATTTATTATACTGACCCTGTAAAAGACAGAAGGGAGGCAGAAGAGCGGCAGAAAATGCAGGAAATGGAAACCGCAAGAAGGTTACATACCCGTCATGCCGCTACCATGCCGCTGGATACGCCGGAAAATAAGGAAATGGTTGAAAAGGTTCCCGCCTACAAGAGAAGGGGCTTATTGCTTGACGATGACGATCAGATCCCTGTGGTAAAAGGCAACATCAGCACTACCGTGTATGTAGATTCTGAAGGCACGGTGGTTCAGACCGGCAATTCATTCCTCAGGGAAAGAATAGACTAAGTATTTAACCGCAATGGCTTCGTCTCCTCCATGGGAGCAGGCGATGCCATTGCCTACCATAACCCGCATCGCACTTACCAACCGGAATACGGCCACCCAGGTGGCAGAACAACGATATTTCGTCTTTTTATTTAATCTTACCTTTTATTGAGATTGGTTTATTGTGCCCCGGTTCCAGATAGGATTTTGGTCTTATGTGGAGCCGGGGCCGTTTTTTTAATTAGGATTTAGGATTTTTGATTTAGGAATTAATTTAGTTTGAAGATGATCATCAAAAATCATGGTTTAATTCTTTTATAATTCCCAGGAAGTTGAAATTCCATCATTGTTAAAAATCATTACTAAATCTTTATTAAGTTTTTTTAAGGAAACAATTCTGCGGGCGTCTCCCTTGTTGCATAGTCCAGATTCCGCTGGATGCACCGGCTTGAAGTTTCCTTTTTTATCATTGAACAATACAAGACCAACAGATGCATCACTCCTGCCCATTTCTACATCACTTCCATATTGATTACCCACAAGGATGAGGTCTGCAAACCCGTCTTTATTCAAATCTTTTACCATAATATCATTTACTTTTGAAATTTGAGCTTCATTTGGCAGTGCTGAAATTTCAAATGTCCCATTACCCATATTCTTAAAATAAGTAGTTGCATAGTTATTGACTTCCATGGTTTTCATTTTTGGAAATTTGCGATTGTCAAAAATATCAATTGATCTGGTTTTTGAAAATTTTTCATACTGAGGAAACCATTTCCTTACAACGGGCATTTGTTGAGCCAGTTCATCGAGGGTGTGTTTTGGATTAAGTATTTGATCTGAGAAATGGTAATTTGGTATGGCATCCATTTTACCATTGTCATCAAAATCATCGATAAGCAATTTTGCAGGTAATGTTTGTGATGCTTTATAAAATGAATTTAATCCACGATTCCCCACCACTAGATCTTTGTCCCCGTCTTTGTCAAAGTCTTCAGAGACTACAATATTCCACAAACCCTTTTTCTGGCTGAGCGATTTATTATTTTGCTCAACTAAATTTTGTCCATTCCATACAAAAACCCGGATGTCTGTCCAGTGACCTGCGGTGATCAATTCGCTCTTTCCGTCATTGTTAATATCAACCCAAATGGCAGAGAGAAGGATGCCAATTTTCCCTTCATTTGGAAGTTTATGGCTCACATCAATGAATTTGCCATTCGAATTTTCGTATAACTTCGATGGATGGCTGTCCGGAAAATTTCCTGATTTTACGCCTCCACCTAAAAAAAGATCTGAGTCACCATCTTTATCAAAATCTATGAAGTTTATACATGATGAGTTGATTTTGTCAGCGGGTAAGATGGAGGTGTTTTTTAAAAAATTTCCTTTTCCATCATTCAGATAGATGCGGTCGTTAAGCAAGGATGATTCATTGCTTTCATTGCTGCCACTTGATACATACAGGTCGAGGTCACCATCACCATCCACGTCATTGAATGCACTTGCTGAGTCTTCATGCAATTTGTCCAGTTCGAAATCGGTTACTTTGGTATTAATGAAGGTTTTGTTCTTTTGAATAAGAAGTTGCCCGGAATATCCATGAGAGCCTCCGATATAAATATCGTCATATCCGTCATCATTTACATCTCCCACGGATATACAGGGACCCGTGTTTGAATATTTTTCTTCAAGTAATGGCTCACTTTTAAAATCGATGTAAGGATTTTCAGTGTGGTTGGGTTTTATGTCCAGATTTGCAGCGTTAAATAGTTTGGATTTTCTATTGTGTGTAAGGGGGTCTTTGAAATTTGATTTCGCATTTTTCTTTAACAATTGGATTTCTTTGTCAACTGAAATGCCTTTAATGACTTCCATTTTTCCGTCACTCCAAGAAATGATCATGCTGTCGATTTTTTCAGTATTGCCAAGGCCAAAGTGGAGTACTGGTGGGACAGAGGATAAATACCCTCTGTTGGTTTGTAATTCCTGTACCTGAAAGGAATTGTTGTAAAAAACCCACACTTTTATTTGTGCCGCGATCGTATGTCCTGCAGCATCTATTGGCTGTACTTTCAGGAAGTGGTGGTTGTTATTTTCCCGGGCATTGTTTTTATAAATCAATGCAGGTTCATTAAAATTATTGACAATCAATTCAAGGTCGCCATCGTTGTCCAGATCGGCATAGGCAGCACCATTTGAAATGGCTTTCTGATCAAGACCCCACTGTACTGTTTTGTTGGAAAAAGTGAGGTTTTTGTTATTTTTATAAACATAATTTGAAATTGGACTGTGCTTTATTTGGTTCAACAGGTCCATTCTTTTTTGCCCACTGCTCAGGTCTTTTTTTGAAAACTTTACAAAGTCCATATCGGTCACATCGCGGTAATAACCGTTGCTGATAAAAAGATCTACCCAGCCATCGTTATCATAGTCTGCAAAAAGAGGGGCCCAACTCCAATCTGTGTGAGATACACCGGCAAGCTGTCCAATTTCACTGAATGTTCCATTTCCATTATTTAACTGAAGCGTATTACGCATTACCTGGTAATTTAGTCCATAGCTTTTAGCTAAGTGAAACATATCATAGGGACTTTGACCTTTTAATTGTTTTTGCCGGTAATTTGTTTCTGCCATCATATCGAGTGATATGAAGTCCATGAAACCGTCGTGGTTGATGTCAGCTGCGTCGGAGCCCATGGAATTTCTGCTGATGTGAAACAAATGTTCATCCGCCACATCATGAAATTTTCCATTTTGATTCATAAATAACCTGTCTTTGTCTGCAAAATCACTGCAGATGTAAATGTCTTTCCACCCATCGTTGTTGAAGTCGGAAATGGCAGCGCTTAAACCAAACGTACAGCTAAACAACCCTGATTTTTTTGTAACATCGGAAAACTTCCCTTTTCCATTGTTTTGAAATAGTTTTACACAGGAGTAATTTAAGTTTTCCTGATTTGTTTCCGGTTTATATCCCAGCGTAAGTGACTTGGAAAAATCACTTCTATGGTTTAATAAAAACATGTCCGGATCTGAATCATTGTCGTAATCTACAAAATAAGCTTGCTGCGAATATCCGGGGTCATCCAGGCCATATTCCTTGGCCATGTCGGTGAATGTATTGTTTTTATTATTGATCAGCAGTACATTCTTTCTTAAATTTGGATCTGTTGAAAGCGACCTGCACAGATAAATGTCCATCCACCCATCATTGTTAACATCTGCCATAGAAACACCGGTAGTATAACCATTTACAAAAACGCCTGCTTTCTCAGAAATTTGTTCAAATTTTAAATTTCCTTTATTGAGGAATAATCTTCCGCCAAAGAGGTTCCCTCCAAAAAAAATGTCAAGCAAGCCATCATTGTTGACATCCCCGACGGCTACTCCGCTACCATTATAAAGGTATTCGTAAGAAAAAATATTTACATCTTCATTTTCAGCAAGCTCATTGTAATAATATATTCCAGCTGCTTTGGCATCCAATAAGGTAAATATGGGTTTTGAGCTTTCCTGATCATCTGTGTCTTTTTCAATGGAATCAGTATTTTTACATCCAGATAAAAACACCAGTAAATGGGCAGCCATGAAGAAACAGAAGTAAACGAAATTAATATTTCTAAATGTCATGAGCGGTTGTTAAATCTTATTAAAAAAGCCCAATGACAATCTGGCATCGGGCTTTAAAAATTCTGCTATTTACTTTATACCATCAGTTTCCCGGACTTACGGTTCCTAAATTGATCAATGTGCCGGTGAATGTTCCTTTTCCTTTGTATGTGCCTTCATTGGTGAGTACGCCATTTGGACCAAAATCGATTAAGCCATTATTGATGATGGTTGAACCGGCAGGATTGGTTAGCGGAAAAGTGATGGTAACGGTAGTACCGGGAGGAATCGGATTTGGTGGCACGCATCCTCCCCATGTAGCCGGGTCATCATAGTCTCCTGGCTGCACCGTCATGTATTGTGTACAGCCACAAGTTCCGGTAAATCCTGCCCCCGGAAGGACCCAATTGGAAGCAGAACCCATCAGGGAAAAATTTTGCAATGCCCCATCGTTGTTATTTGATGTGGCATCCTCAACCATATTTACTGCAGTGTTGTCGGCATTATAGTTGCCCTGGTCAAAGTGATATACAGCCTCAAGTCCGGCAGTATTGCCCTGAAATGCACATAGATAGGCATCCATAATTTCATTTGGAGTGCGCGCTACACTCCAAATTCTTACTTCGTCCATGATGCCATTGAAATATTGGGTAGGACCTGTTTGGGCGCCAAGGAAGAGCGGTGCGGTATTTGCAACAAGAGCAGGCGTAAATCCGCCTCCGGAGGCGACCTGACTTCCATTTACATATATCGTAATGGTCGCGCCATTTTTGGTAACCGCGAGATGGGTCCATGTATTCATCGGGAAACTGCCACCACTTAGCTGGATAAGGTTGCCGGCATTACCTTCATTATAATACAAATCACCGCCGAAGGTCTGGATGTAATATCCATCTGCATTGAAGAAGGAGTTCTTATTGAAAAAGGTAGCATCATTTCTCAGGTAAAACCAGCCTTCCCAGGTTGCTTGTGTGGTCAGGTTGAGTGAAGTACTGTGCGAAACATTAATATAGTCATTGGAGCCATCAAAATCAAGGGCCAATGCCGGACATTCTTCATCTGTCAGGCCGTCGCAATCATCATCAATATTGTTACAGATTTCTATGGCTAATGGATTAACATTTTGCTGTGTATCATCGCAGTCCCCATTATTTGCAACACCACAGGCAACGGGAATTCCGGCTCCATAGTTGTCATTGTCCAGATCGGCATAATGAAAGGCACTGTCGTCACAATCCGTATTGTCAGCGACAAATCCTATTGGAGGTCCACTGCAACTGGTGGTGGTGGATGTGGCATCACCAAAGCCATCGCCATCGGCATCTGCAAAATATACGATACCATCGTCAATGCCTTCTCCAATTATGGCGAAGTCATAGGTGGCTTCGTCACAATCGTTATTGGTAATATTTATGGTGGCAGATCTTGTACCTGAAGCCGAAGGGTTGAAAGTAACCTGAAAAGTTGTAGTTCCACTTCCGGAAATTGGGGTGGAAGGTAGTGAAGTCACAGAGAAATCTGCGGCATGGCTTCCTGTGATCGATGAGTTTGAGATGGTAAGATTTGCATCGCCGGAATTTTGTATGGTAAAAGTACGTACGGTGGTACCGGAACAAATCGTCTGCGACCCAAAATCAGTGTGGTCAGTCAGGCTGGGAGTAACATCACCATCCGGGATTGTATTTCCATTACCAGTGACATTGATTTCAGGATCAACACCCGTACCCTGGATGGCAAAATCATAGGTGGCTTCGTCACAATCATCGTTTGTAAACGTTACTGTCGCAGTGCGCGTTCCAGTAGCAGATGGGTTGAAGGTAACCTGAAAAGTAGTAGAACCCGCTGCAGCAACCGCACTTGAAGGATTGACCGTCACACTGAAATCTGCGGCATTGGTACCCGAAAGTGAAGGATTTGCCAGGTTGAGGGTCGAAGACCCGGTATTTTGTATGGTAAAAGTGCGAACGATTGTACCCGAACAAACCGACTGCGAACCAAAATCCGTGTGGTCAGTGGTAGTTGGTGTGGCATCGCCATCAGCAATATTATTACCGTTGCCCTGCAAGTTTGCTTCGGGATCAATTCCCGTTCCCTGAATGGCAAAATCATAAGTTGCTTCGTCACAATCATCGTTTGTAAATGTAACTGTCGCAGTGCGCGTTCCAGTAGCAGATGGGTTGAAGGTAACCTGAAAAGTAGTAGAACCCGCTGCAGCAACCGTACTTGAAGGATTAGCCGTCACACTGAAATCAGCGGCATTGGTACCCGAAAGTGAAGGGTTTGCCAGGTTGAGGGTCGAAGACCCAATATTTTGTATGGTATAAGTGCGAACGATTGTACCCGAACAAACCGACTGCGAACCGAAATCCGTGTGGTCAGTGGTAGTTGGTGTGGCATCGCCATCAGCAATATTGTTTCCGTTGCCCTGCACGTTTACTTCAGGATCAATTCCCGTTCCCTGAATGGTAAAATCATAAGTTGCTTCGTCGCAATCATCGTTTGTAATCGTTACTGTCGCTGTGCGCGTTCCAGTGGCAGATGGGTTGAAGGTAACCTGAAAAGTAGTAGAACCCGCTGCAGCAACCGTACTTGAAGGATTGGCCGTCACACTGAAATCAGCGGCATTGGTACCCAAAAGTGAAGGGTTTGCCAGGTTGAGGGTCAAAGACCCGGTATTTTGAATGGTATAAGTGCGAACGATTGTACCCGAACAAACCGACTGCGAACCGAAATCCGTGTGGTCAGTGGTAGTTGGTGTGGCATCGCCATCAGCAATACTAGTGCTGTTGCCCTGCAAGTTTACTTCAGGATCGACGCCCGTGCCCTGAATGGCAAAGTCATATAAAGCTTCATCACAATCATCGTTGGTAATACTTAATGTGGCCGATCTGGTACCTAAAGCCGAAGGGTTAAAGGTAACCTGAAATGTAGAACTTAAACCTCCGGAAATTGGGGTAGCGGGAGGAGAAGTTACAGAGAAATCAGCCGCGTTGACTCCAGACAAAGACACGCTTGAAATGTTGAGATTGGCTGTACCTGTATTTTGAATGAAAAATGTGCGTACAATGGTGCCGGAACAGATCGACTGCGACCCAAAATCGGTATGGTCTGTCAGGGTGGGGGTAACATCACCATCCGCGATGGAATTTGCATTACCGGAGACATTGATTTCAGGATCAACACCTGTACCCTGAATGTTAAAATCATAGGTAGCTTCGTCACAATCGTTGCTGGTAATATTTATGGTAGCAGACCTGGTACCTGAAGCCGAAGGATTGAAAGTAACCTGAAAAGTAGTAGACCCACTTCCCGAAATAGGAGTGGAGGGTAGTAAAGTCACAGAGAAATCTGCGGCATGGCTTCCCATGATTGATGGGTTTGAGATGGTAAGATTTTCGTTACCTGTATTTTGAATGGTAAATGTGCGTACGATGGTACCGGAACAAATCGACTGCGACCCAAAGTCAGTGTGGTCGGTCAGGCTGGGGGTAACATCACCATCCGGGATTGTATTTCCATTTCCGGTGACATTGATTTCAGGATCCACACCAGACCCCTGGATGGCAAAGTCATAAGTTGCTTCGTCACAATCATCGTTTGTAAAGGTTACTGTCGCAGTGCGCGTTCCAGTGGCAGATGGGTTGAAAGTAACCTGAAAAGTAGTAGAACCCGCTGCAGCTATCGTACTTGAAGGATTGGCCGTCACAGAGAAATCTGCGGCATTGGTACCCGAAAGTGAAGGATTTGCCAGGTTGAGGGTCGAAGACCCGGTATTTTGAATGGTATAAGTGCGAACAATTGTACCCGAACAAACCGACTGCGAACCGAAATCCGTGTGGTCAGTGGTTGTTGGTGTGGCATCGCCGTCAGCAATATTACTAGCGTTGCCCTGCACGTTTACTTCAGGATCAATTCCCGTTCCCTGAATGGTAAAATCATAAGTTGCTTCGTCGCAATCATCGTTTGTAAACGTTACTGTCGCTGTGCGCGTTCCAGTGGCAGATGGGTTGAAGGTAACCTGAAAAGTAGTAGAACCCGCTGCAGCAACCGTACTTGAAGGATTGGCCGTCACACTGAAATCAGCGGCATTGGTACCCGAAAGTGAAGGGATTGCCAGGTTGAGGGTCGAAGACCCGGTATTTTGTATGGTATAAGTGCGAACGATTGTACCCGAACAAACCGACTGCGAACCGAAATCCGTGTGGTCAGAGGTAGATGGAGTGGCATCGCCATCAGCAATACTAGTGCTGTTGCCCTGCAAGTTTATTTCAGGATCGACGCCCGTTCCCTGAATGGCAAAATCATAAGTTGCTTCGTCACAATCATCGTTTGTAAATGTAACTGTCGCAGTGCGCGTTCCAGTAGCAGATGGGTTGAAGGTAACCTGAAAAGTAGTAGAACCCGCTGCAGCAACCGTACTTGAAGGATTAGCCGTCACACTGAAATCAGCGGCATTGGTACCCGAAAGTGAAGGGTTTGCCAGGTTGAGGGTCGAAGACCCAATATTTTGTATGGTATAAGTGCGAACGATTGTACCCGAACAAACCGACTGCGAACCGAAATCCGTGTGGTCAGTGGTAGTTGGTGTGGCATCGCCATCAGCAATATTGTTTCCGTTGCCCTGCACGTTTACTTCAGGATCAATACCGGTTCCCTGGATGGCAAAGTCATAGGTTGCTTCATCACCATCATTGTTGGTAATATTTATGGTGGCAGATCTAGTGCCTGAAGCCGAAGGATTGAAGGTAACTTGAAGCGACGTATTATTGCCAGGCGTGACAGGACTTGACGGCATAGCGGTCACTGTAAAATCTGCGGCATGGCTTCCTGTGATCGAGACGCCTGAGATGGTAAGATTTGCTGAACCGGTATTTTGAATGGTGAAAGTACGAATGATGGTTCCCACACAAACCGATTGCGACCCAAAGTCAGTGTGGTCACTTAGGGAGGGGGACATATCTCCATCTGCTATATTGTTGCCATTGCCCTGAACATTTATTTCCGGGCTGGCGGCCAAAGCAAGCAGGGTGATGGCTAGCGGAGAGTTCGTAGTATTGGTTCCAGCGCAATTGCCAGATATATCAGCTAAAACTTTATAAGTTCCGGTTGATGGAGCCACAAAAGTGAGTGTTGGGTCGTCACCACAAAAATCGTCATTAAAGCCAACCAAATTACCCCCTGGATCATATACCGTTAAGATTGAATTGTAACTGGGTGCCGGACTGGTTAATATGCCGCAAAAATCAACCTTGTACGTATTCCCTGCCACCATATTTGTCAACTCCTGGTAATCACCTCCCCACATATCGCAAACGAAGGTCCTGCTGTTTAAGCTCAAGCCGGACACATCATATGCGGTGCAACCTTGGATATTGGTGTTTGGACATTGCGCACTCAGCGATTCAAAAAACAATAAAAACAAGGGAAAAAGAACTAAAATTCTATTTTTCATAAAGTTGATTTATTGAGCTAAGATAAAATAATAATCAAAATTAAATTATCCACATTTAAAAATTTACACATTTGATTATAAGTTAAATTATTCAAACGCACATAAAAAAAGAAATATAGTCTTAACCTATATCGAATTATGCAATACAAAATATCAATTAAGCCACACTTGAAGAATTTAGTTTTGAATATGGTTAAAAGAAGGGGTGTGTCAAAACTATATTTGGCATAGTTTATTTTTTATGGGGTTTCGCAAATTTATGTTTTTCTTTAGGGTCAAATTCAATCCTTATGATATTCAGAAGACTGCGTGAAAACAAAGAATTAAGCTTGTTTGAAGCACTGATACCGGTGGTGATCCTGGTAGCTTTACTGGCTTACAATGTACTTTTTGCCTACAACGGTAAAACCAATCCGGACGATGATCCACTCGGTGGATCCAATCAGTTTTTATTGCTCATCGGTGCTGCCGTTGCTGCCATTGTTGGATTTTACAACCATGTGGCCTACGATAAAATGATTGAAAAAGTGGGCCTCAACCTCAAGGATACCTCGGAGGCCATATTAATCCTGCTTATGGTAGGCGCGTTGTCGAGCACCTGGATTCTGAGTGGCATCATACCCACTATTATTTACGGAGGCATTCAACTGCTCAATCCGGTGGTATTTTTGCCGGTGGCGCTGATCATCTGTTCGATCGTTTCTCTTTTTACCGGATCATCGTGGTCAACCTCTGCTACCGTTGGCATCGCCATGATTGGCATAGGCACTTCGCTCGGCATTTCTCCTGCGATGGTGGCAGGTGCCGTGGTATCGGGTGCTTATTTTGGAGATAAGATGTCGCCATTGTCGGATACCACCAATCTGGCGCCGGCCATGGCGGGTACGACGTTGTTTACGCACATCAATTACATGAAATTCACCACATTCCCTACCTATGGCATCACCTTGCTGGCTTTTATCCTGCTGGGATTTGGACAGTCGGCTACGGTGGCACAGGGCAATGATGTAGCGGAGTTAACAGCTGCCATTGATGCCAAGTATTTTGTGAGTCCTATTCTAATGTTGGTACCTGTGTTGGTCATCGTCATGATTGTACGCAAGACCAAACCTTTGATTGCCCTGTTGATTGGTACTTTGCTTGGGGGATTGTTCACCTATATTTTTCAACCCGCTTTGCTGGCCGAAGTTGCTAAGGTGCAAACACTTGATTTTAATTCAGCGTATAAAGGCATCATGGAAAACATGGTGACCGATACGGCCATCGAGATGAACAATGACAAACTAAACGACCTGTTTGCGACGGGGGGTATGAAGGGTATGTTGAGTACCATCTGGCTAATCATTTGTGCCATGGTTTTTGGTGGGGTGATGGATGCCATCGGCGCTTTGTCGAGGATCAGTAAAGCATTATTGAGTATGGCACATTCCATCTTCGGCTTGTTTGCCAGTACGGTGGCATCCTGTCTTACCATGAACCTTACGGCATCTGACCAATACATTGCCATCGTCGTACCCGGAAAGATGTTTGCCCAGGCTTATAAAGACAAAGGCCTCGCTCCGGAAAACCTCAGCCGTACCCTCGAAGATACAGGCACGGTGACCTCAGCTCTTATCCCATGGAACACCTGTGGTGCTTACCAAAGCAAGGTGCTGGGTGTGGGCGCAGAGGACTATTTTATCTATGCCTTTTTTAACTGGCTCAGCCCCATCATGACTTTGACTTTAGCCTATTTCAGGATTAAGATCAAGTATTTGGTGAAGGGGGAAGCGGGGGAATTGGGAAAATCGGTGGAATCGTGAAAATTGGTAAATCGTGAAAATCGGTAAATCGGGAAATTGCGGATGAACGAACGATTTCTCTGAAGGAGAAAAAAATGAGTGGCAACTCATTTTAGTAAGGGAACCGGGCGCTTATCGCCCGGGGTAGTCAATCCTATTATAGCAGGACACCAACGCTATCCGCCCGGCTTATTCATATTCTTTTAAGTTGGTAACTATTTGAGTGATTCAACCGCGACATTTTGGTAATCTTGGAAATTGGTAAATCTACCTGGCCAACGCCAGTTAGACAGGTCGTGAAAATCTATCTTGCTAACGCTGGTTGGACATGTCGGTAAATTGTGTTAAAGGAGCCTATTCGTTCAGATCACAGTTATTCAGCAGAATCAAATGATTGATTAAACTAATGTCTGCGGTTTCAGCGCTCAGATAAGTTCTTTCGAGAGGCTAATGTTAAGCTTTTGGAATATGAAATGAATGAAGTAGATATTCTGCGTATTCTGCGGGAAACTAATACCCAATACACGTAAAATAATTGAATACATAGTGGGCAGTCCTTCGGAGCATAGTTGCCGAATATATGTTCAGACTATTTTCCCGCAACAAGGTCCAAAGCCGACACGGAAACCATCGACTACATTGTAAGCGCGGATATCAATGGCATCGCCATTCAGCAGAAATTTTCTTTCTTCTCCGTTGGAAAGTTTGATGGGTTTTGTCCCTTTCCAGGCCAGTTCCATCATTGATCCGAAACTGTCTTCGGCTTCGCCGCTGATCGTGCCGCTGGCACAAAGGTCACCAATCCTCATGTTGCAGCCATTGACGGTGTGGTGGGCGAGTTGCTGGCACATGTTCCAGTACATGTATTTGAAGTTTGACCGGCAGATGGTTGTCACTGCTCCGTCCGGGCATATCAGGTCCACCTCCAGACCAATGTCGTAATTTTTGGCACCTTCCACTTTGAGGTAGTCGAGGACGGCAGTTTTTTGTTCCGGACCTTGTACACGGAATGGCTCCAATGCTTCCAGGGTTACCACCCACGGTGAAATGGTGGAGGCAAAATTTTTACCCAGGAAGGGGCCCAGAGGTACATACTCCCAGCGCTGGATATCCCTTGCTGACCAGTCATTAAACGTAAGCATGCCAAAGATATAATCCTCCGCTTTGTCAATGGGAATAGGTTGACCCAGCGGATTTTCCTTACCTATGACAAAGGCCATTTCGAGTTCTATGTCCAAATTGCGCGATGGCCCGAATTGGGGAGCTTCTCCTTCGTTTACCTGAAACTGACCACTAGGCCGGTGTACATCTGTACCGGATAACACGATGGAACTGGCCCTGCCATGATAACCAATTGGCATATGCAGCCAGTTTGGCAATAACGGATTGTTTGGATCCCTGAACATCTTACCCACATTGGTGGCATGTTCGATGCTGGAGTAAAAATCCGTATAGTCACCAATTTTCAATGGCATACACACCTTAACCTGATCGATGTGCGAAAAGATCATTTTGAAGATGCTTTCTGAAAAACGCAATTCTTCGATTTTTGCCTGGATGGCTTTGCGCAATGGCACCGTGACTGACTTGCCCAGGGCGATAAAGTCATTGAGGTAATCGTTGTGAAAAACTTTATCATCGATGTGGTTGAAATCCTCCATACCCCCCATCAGATTGACAAAGCTGCGGATGTCGATGACGTAGTCACCCAATCTGCTTGCTACATAGCGCGTGCCATTTTCTTCTACAATGCCAAAGGGCAGGTTGCGGATGCTAAAGTCCGACGATTTTGAATCTTTAAGTAATTTTAAAATGTCCATGTTAATTTCTTCCTGAATAATAATCTTTGAATAAAAATTGAAAACTCCACCGCTTCAAAAAGCCGAGGTCATTGTCTCTGTAGTTTTGATTGATGTCTGCGTGGTTTATTAAAGGCAGGTAAAACGTGATCTTATCCTTAAGGGTGAAACCGAGGCCTGCACTGTAAAGGTTTTTCATTTTCCAGGCATCACCCTGCCATTGGCGATAACCGCCCCAGTCACCAAAGACGAAGGCGCGCGTGTCATGGGCCGGTGCAAAAAAATCCCAGGTACAGTTTATGGCGTAAGCAAAGTCGTTACTCTCTCCGAGGGAAGAAGTATTTGCCGGTGCATTTTTAAAACCACCCCCTTTTGAACTCACCTGGTTGTCAAAAATACCATCCTGATTTTTGCGGGCCACAAACAACTCGTCATAGGCATAATCATTTTGCCCCTGATGAATCAAGGCTATGCTTCCCTTGGTGATGAAGTCGCTGAAGTTGCTGCTTTCACGTCCATCATTTTGTAAAAAATAGGCTGCGAATAGCCTTAGCTGGAAATTTTTTTTGGTACTGATTTTCCATGAATTTTTTATGGAGGTAGTGAATTTGGTAAACATTTTTTCCTCTCCTAACACTGTTTTGTACCTGAGGTGGTCGAGTTCGGTCCACCAAACCAAATTGGAAAGGGGCTTTCTGGACTCCTGTTGGAAAGCCAGACGATATAAGCTGGAGGGCAGGGTATTGAATTCAATGCCTTCCGCAGTATACAAGGCATTTCGCTCCAAAATGTGCACGTAGTTGAAGTTAAGCCATTTTCTTCCTTTAAATTTTAACCGAAGAGAAGGGCTGATTCGGTGATAGGCAAGGGTGTAGTTGTCTTTTTCGTTGGTAAAATAATGGAACTTGCTGTAGGTGAGCGAAGGGGTAATAAGGGTTATTTTACTTTTTTTGGTGATATAGTTGCCCCCCACGGCCAGTCTCCAGGTAAAATCATTTTTGAATGAAAAATGCGGATTGAGGATGACGTGTACTTTTTGTCCGGCTTTAAACATGTTGGAGTAATACAAGCCTACCATGTGGTTGCCTTTGTCGGTGTACCGGTAAACCGGATAAATGGAACGGGGTTTTCTTTTTATTAGGCTATGCGGCATCATGGTTATGCCATGCAATTTTTTAATTGGTTTGTCGTCGATGAGGTAGTTGGTTTTTCCCTGTTGATATTTTGCGTTGAGGTCTACCACTCGTAGAAATTCACTAAGTTTACTTTCACTTATCTGACGGGCTCCAGGTTTTAAGATCATGGTGTATTCCTTTCCGGATTTGGATTCCACCTGGATGGTATCTGCATGTAAACTGGAGATTAGTATTGAATTGATTGGCATGGTATCCTGATACGCAATGGTATAATGGCCATCTCCTTTCATGGTTTTATGGGCAACCGTAGTGAAGACCGCTATCGAATCGGGCAGGGTAATAGAAACTTCGGTCAAATCTGAATGTGTATTCAATACTTCGGGAAACCAATGCGTAAGCATGGTGTAGCCATTGCTGTATCCAAGGTCATTAAAAAGTGCCGGTAATTTAAGTAGGTAATTGCATTCCAGGGTGAGTTCGTTGATCGCTTTCGTAAAGGAGAAGGTGGCAATTTCCTTTGTTTCATTGTATTCAGGAGTTACCACTTCGCCATTTATTTTCCATTCCAGCATTTCGTATTTCCCGCGCTCATTTTCTTTGGAAAAATGCAGCCCTGTGTTACAATCATTGAGCAATGAATCTGCCAGCATGGTATTCGCATTGGCATATCCATTGGCCGTAAGTTTTAGTTTCAGTGGGGAAGAAGTCCCAAATAATCGGTAAACCACTTTTCCCTCAATGATATTTTGTGGCAAAAGCTTTGCACTAATCTCGTGGTGTTGACCGTAAAGGGTCAGCTTAACACAAAGCAGTAATAGAAGGAAAAAATTTCTGGACATTCTGGATTATTGCTTCATCAACTCGGCCCAATACTCAGCCGCCCTCCTGGTATGCGGAATACAAATGCTGCCTCCAACCAGGTTGGCAATGGAAAACACTTCGTACACTTCGGCCGTAGTTACCCCAAGTTCGTGACAGGTGCCCAGGTGGTATTTGATGCAGTCATCACACCTCAGCACCATGGACGCCACAAGGCCCAAAAGTTCCTTTGTTTTTTCCGTAAGTGCACCATCCTGATAAGCCTGGTTGTCTAAACTAAAAAACCGCTTCAGCACAATGTTGTCCTGAACAAGGATGCGGTCGTGCATTTTTTTTCGGTAGTCGTTGAATTCTGCTATTAAAGACATTTGAATTAGGATTTAGGAATTAGGATTTAGGAATTGGATTTAGGAATTGGAATTAGGAATTAGGATTTTTGAATGAGGAATTGTGATTTAGTAATTAAAACTAGCCGTTATCGCTCCAGTACCAAAAAAGGGCTAGACGCAATCAGCGTTAACAAACATCTGCCTGGCTGACGCCAGTCAGACAGGCCTGAACATCTGAACATTTGAACATCTGAACATCTGAACATCTGAACATTTGAACATTTGAACATTTGAACATTTGAACACCCATACATCAAACCCCATTCTTATTATTCTTCACCCTCCATATCGACACCATCATGCGGAAGGGGAGCATGATGAGGGTGATGATGGCTCCGGTACTAAAAAAAAGATATTCGTATTTTGTGTATTTGGCGATGTTGAGTTTGGTATCGAGGTTGGTGCTGTTGATTAAAGGTTCAAGGCCTGTTTCATCGAGGATGCGACGGAAATCATAGGTGTCATCCACGAGCCATAGCAAGAGTGGAATACTGGCGAACAGCATGATCAATTTGATCCAAAGGTTATGCGAAAAGGGGGTATACTTCAGCAGGAATAAATATCTGCTATAGGTGAGAAAAAGTACAATGAAAATGTAGTTGGAAACATAATAGTCAAAATTATGGCCAAAGTAATCGTGGATGGGTCGCATAACGGCAACCGCCAAAGCAATGGCAATAGCCAAAAATACAATTTCCGCAAACCACTTCCATTTCATTTCCCTGAGATTTTAAAGCTTAGTTTCATAACTTCAAAGATACACAATTGGGGCAAATTTTTGCTGTATTGGGTCAAAAGGCTCCATGAAAAAAGGATGGTCCTGACTTACATTTTTTGCGCTGATAAAACTTTTTATCTTTGCGGTCTATGGAAGTTTATATTCAATACATCGCCAATGCGCTGGGTATCAGGGAGGTTCAGGTAAAAGCTACGATGGCACTACTGGACAGTGGCGCAACCATTCCCTTTATATCCCGATACCGCAAGGAAGTCACGGCAAACCTTGATGAGGTGCAGATTGCAGACATTGCGCGTCTTTACAAAAAACTGGAAGACCTGGATGCCCGTCGCAAGACCATACTCGAAGCCATTGAAAGCCAGGGCAAACTTACCCCGGAGTTGCGTCATCGCATTGAGACCTGTTTTGATACCAACGAATTGGAGGATTTATATCTTCCTTATAAAAAGAAGCGCAAGACCAGGGCCGATATGGCCCGTGAAAAAGGGCTGGAGCCATTGGCACAACTCATTCTGGCCCAAAAGGAACGCAACATAGTTAAAGCTGCGGAAAGTTATGTAAATGAAAATGTGCCAAACCCTGAAGACGCATTGCAGGGTGCAAGAGATATAATTGCCGAAGGCATCAATGAAGAGGAAACCTACCGGGAATATTTCCGAACCATTTTCAGGAAACATGCCGTCATTTCTTCCAAAGTAGTAAAAGCCAAGGCAGAAGAGGCTATCACCTATAAGGATTATTTTGAATTTTCTGAACCGCTCAATCGATGTCCGTCTCATCGTTATCTGGCCATGATGAGGGGAGAACTGGAGGGTTTGCTACGGGTTTTTGTAGATATTGATGCCGAACGGGCACTGGAATGGTTAGATCGTAAAATCATTTTCAGTCAGGGCGAGGCGGCAGACCAACTTCGGGAAGCCATAGCAGACAGCTACAAGCGACTCATCCTTCCTTCGATTGAAAACCTCATTCGTTCAGAGTATAAGGAGAAAGCCGATGCGGAAGCCATCCGTATTTTTACGGATAATCTTCGCCAATTGTTGTTGGCGCCCCCTTTGGGTCAAAAAGCAACGCTTGCCCTGGATCCTGGCTTCCGCACTGGTTGTAAAGTAGTTTGTCTGGATGCAAGGGGAGCTTTGATTCACAATACCACCATATTTCCACACCCACCGCAATACCAAAGAGATGAAGCCATGGCCACCATTAGGGCATTGGTTGATAAGTATAATATTGAATCCATCGCCATAGGAAATGGCACGGCATCCCGGGAGACCAAAGAACTGGTGGATGCCATACCCTTTGACCGAAAACCGATGGTATTTGTGGTGAGTGAAAGCGGCGCCTCCATTTACTCTGCTTCAGACGTGGCGCGGGAAGAATTTCCTGATAAGGATGTGACAGTACGGGGTGCCATATCCATTGGCAGAAGGCTGATGGATCCGCTGGCAGAATTGGTAAAGATAGACCCAAAATCAATTGGCGTCGGCCAATACCAGCACGATGTAGACCAGAGCCTGTTGCGCGAATCACTTGATGAGACGGTAATGTCCTGTGTAAACCGGGTGGGGGTCAACCTCAATACGGCAAGTAAACATTTGCTTACGTATATATCGGGTCTTGGACCGGTGATGTCGCAGAACATTGTAAATTACCGGTCAGAAAGAGGTGGTTTTAATTCCAGGGCACAATTATTGGAAGTGCCGAGGCTGGGTGCCAAGGCATATGAACAATGTGCCGGCTTTCTTCGAATCCGCGGTGCAGAAAATGCCCTTGACAATACGGGGGTACATCCTGAATCTTACCCTGTGGTAGAGAAAATGGCCAACGACCTGAATGTCACTGTTGACGCCCTCATTGCAAGCCGGGAATTAAGACAAAAGATTGTCTTGAAAAACTATATTACGGAAAAAACCGGTATGCCTACCCTGACAGATATTATGGCGGAACTCGAAAAGCCGGGACTGGACCCCAGGGGGGAGGCAAAAGCATTTAATTTTGATGATACGGTGCAGTCGATTGAGGATGTGAAACCCGGCATGTTGTTGCCTGGTATTGTGACCAACCTCACTGCTTTTGGTGCTTTTGTGGATATTGGCGTTAAGCAGGATGGCTTATTGCATATTTCGCAGATCACCAAAAAATTTATCAAGTCACCATCAGAAGTCTTAAAACTTCAGCAGGAATTGCGTGTCCGGGTCACAGAAGTCGATGTGGCCAGAAAACGCATCAATTTGTCATTGCTTTGATTACTTCACATTGCCCATCTTGATGAGCTCGCCCTGCACGGTAACGGTACCGCCTCCGCCTTGTGGCACAATGAGCGGTATCGAAGCCGGAATAAGTTTGTAGGACGGGGTATTATTGGGAAACTGGGTGAGCAGGCCGGCAATAACTTTTTGGATCAATACCAGATCCGTAACCGATATCGTACCCGATGAATTGACATCAGAAGCTATTTTTTGGGATTCATTCGTAAAACGCTGACTGCCCAGGATATGGTTTCTGATGTTTACCAGATCGGTGACAGTCAGCAGCGTGCTGCCCGCGTTTGCAGTGGATACTATTTCGATGATGGGATTTTGCAATTCCGGAAAAGTAGCAGACGGATAGGAAAACTGGTGTGTTCCATTGGTGAGCTGTGTTATGTTGTAGGTGGGGCCAGCCACTGTGGCACTTTTAAGCCAGTAGCTTACGCCCGCCGGTAAAGATGGGCCTGCAAAGGCTACGTTAAGATTGACTGAAGTGGGGGGTGCAGCCATCGACCCTCCGGCAAGTTCAATCACTGCACTCAGGTTACTAAAGAGTACATCATAGTGTACCGTTTTATTGGGTGCAATGACCGCAAAGAGCGGCGTTCCTGACCAAAGTCCAAAGGTTCCGTTGGTATAGGGTATGATGGCATTTAGGGCACCACCATCCGCACTTATGCTGGGAAAAGTAAGGCCGTGCATATTTTTGTAGCCAATGACGTATGGGTTGGTATCGCCAATTTTATTGGTCATTTCAATGAACTGCACATTTCCGTTGCCGCTGCCCCAGTCCACATATTTCTGTTGAACCGCTGTGGCAATGGCGTTACAGGGGGGACAATTCACAAAAAAGACTTTGAGCACAACGACCTTGCCCTGATTGAGATAGTCGTCATACAACTTATGAACCTGGTTGTCGGTGTCGGTGACGGTAAAATCCGGAGCCAGTTGGGCAAACGAAAATTGATGCGTAAAAATTAGAAGAAACGGTATAATGTTTTTCATTGCTCAAAAATTGCATAATAAACGTAAACCACAAATTTACTCCGTTTTTCATTTATTGTCAATAGTTTAGTATTAAATTATTGAAAATGTGCGCATTGTATAAAAAGTAAGGTTGATTTTTATTATTCACTTCGCATTTAAATTTGTATAATTATCTAATTTCAAAACAAAAGTTATAATTTATGTATTATGCAAATTAATAATTCTGATTTCGTAATAATAGACTTTAAATCTATTTCGTATATTTGAATTTAAGATCCGAAAACATTGGTTCCAAAATGAAAAATTTTCTATGCATTTTTTGGCTTGTCATTGGCGTTGCATGGCCATTAATGGTAAAAGGCCAGGAAGAATGTGGTCATAAGCGATATTGGCATCAAATTGAACAGGATAACCAATCATTAATATCATTGCGGGAAAGATCAGAAGAAAATTTTTTACATGGAAAGAATGCTCTTGTTAGCCGCACTCTGGAAGAAAAAACACTACCAATTGTTTTCCATATCATCCATCAAGGTTCAATCGGACAAGTGACCGATGATGAAGTGAAGGTTGCAATTCAACTTTTGAATGATGCTTTTTCAAACAAAGGTATATACTACAGAAGTGGAGGAGAAAGTGCTGCTCTTCATTTTTGCCTTGCTCAACAGGATGATAAAGGGAATAGTAGTTCCGGGATTAACAGGGTTGAGTCTCCACTGACAGATGTTAATATTTCCAGAGACGATCAATTGAAAAGATTGATCAACTGGGATCCTTTACATTGCATCAACATCTATGTTGTGAATTCCATCAATGGAGGAGGCGTGGCAGGATACGCTTATCTTCCTTTTAATCATGGGAGTATAGATGATGGAATTGTGGTTGTTTCGTCTGTAATTAAAAACCAATTTGGGGGAGCCCACTCAACGCTTGTGCATGAAATGGGACATTATCTTGGCTTGTATCATACCTTTGAGGGAGGGTGTAATAACCAGAATTGTAATGAAGATGGGGATAAGGTTTGCGACACACCGCCTGATGGTTCTACGGCCGACCCCGGGTATTGTGAAGCAGTCATCAATTCATGTTCGACCGATGCAATTTCTGGATTTACAAAAGACACTTCAGATATCAACTGGAATTATCTGGATTATAGCAATCGAAAATGCAGAATGGGCTTTACATTAGGTCAGGCAGAACGCATGCATTATTTCATCAAAAATTCAAGATTTCCACTCTTGTCTTCCATTATTTGTGAAACACCCTGTACAGAAGCCGTTGCCAGTTTTTTTGTGCCTGATTCATTTGACATTGTTGTTGGCAAAGAAATGTCATTTCAAAATCAAAGCACAAATGCCACTGAATTTTCCTGGTTGATAAATGGGGTCGAATTTAGTACAGACTTTAATGCTCAATATATATTTACCTCAGCTGGGACATATGAAATTACTTTAATAGCGAAAGGGGGCACAAAAAAATGTCGTAACAGTTATTCTGTGCATATTGAGGTAAAGTGTGGTATTCAAGCAAATATTATTGCGGGAAGTCAAACTTGCAAAACTGGAGAAACCATTGCTTTTAGCCACCCGTACACTTTTGGAAAAAAGCAGGAATGGCATTTGAACGGCAACCTGATATCAACATCAGTCTCTTTTACGCAGTTGTTTAGCCAGCAGGGGAGATATATTATGGTATTAAGCGTATGGGAAGAATTTTCACCTTCCTGTATTGTTTTGGACACCGTGGAAATAGAAGTGGTCTGTGATGCTGATGCTCAATTTATTGCTTCAAGTAATTTTCCAAAATTAGGCAATAATGTTGACCTGCAACTGGTTTCAACGCCAAAAGTAAAGACCTATTGGTCTGTGGATGGACAATTGATTTCCAGCCAACAAACTGCCAGTTATGTTTTTAATAGTCTTGGTTCATTTCAGGTGTGTGCAGTAAATGAAAGTAATTATTGTATCGATACAAATTGTCAGATCATTTTTGTAATTGACACCTCACAGATTGGCTGCAATAGGGAAGGGCTGGCAATTTTTGGGACTGTCGGAAATGACGAAGCTTATGATGTACTAGAATACAACGGCAAATTTATAATGGCGGGTACTGAAGACAACATAGCGAGCATATTTTCATGCAATACAGCCGGTGAAATTGGTTGGAAGACAAAGTTAGATGTATTTAATGGTAAACCTTCGGTGATCCGGAGTATGGTTCTGGATGGTGATGATTTGCTCGTATGCGGGCATTCTGTTCCATATGAAGATAATTTTGTACTTAAACTTGACCTCAGTACATTTTCTGTGGTGTGGTTTAAGCTTTTGGATGGGAATACACCTGACCAAAGTATATTGGTTCATGTTTTAAATGGTCCTGATCATTACTATGCTTTTGGACAAAGCCATACTGACGACTCCGGCCTTGGCTGCGATGCCCTGGTTTACAAGTTGCGGAAGAGTGATGGACAGGTTATACTTCATAATAATTTTGATCTGGGAAGTTGTGAAACATTTTTCAAAGCCTTTCTTGTCGGTAATGCCATTTATTGTGTAGGCAGATTCAATAATGCAGGTGGCGGGTTGGATAAATTCAGGGGCAGCCTTACCAAACTGGACCTTAATGCTAAGTATGATTGGTCCAGGCTTTATGTAAAGGAAGTTCAGAGTAGCGCAGCGCGCTTATATGCAAGTGATGTAACTGGAAAAGATGGAAGCTTGTGGATTGCCGGCCACGGCGATCTGAATGGAACAACTACCTCCAATGTCATAGTCTACCTGATAAATACTGATTTGGAGGGCAAAGCCATTTGGCAAAAACAGTATGACATCACAGGGTTAAGCAATGAATATGTCAATATAATTAAAAGAGCTGAAGATGCTTTTTATTTGCTATGTAATGGCACCAGAAACGGTGGTCAGGATGTCATTGTTATAAAAACAGATTTAGAAGGCAAAGTAATTTGGTCCAAAATCGTCGATGGCGGAGGCAATGAATTGGGGCAGCAGCTTATTTTGTCAGACGGAATGATTCACATTGTTGGGAAAACCAACAGCAGGGGATTTGGAAATAGTGATATGCTCTATTTTAGTTTGGATTCCAATGGTCAAATGGTGGAAAATGAGTGTTATTTATCTTCGGACATAACTGTGTTGACAAATGCGGTTGGCAATACATACGATGATAAGGTAAACCTCAAACCCTTTCAGAACGCCCTGACCGTATCCACTAAAAATGTACAACCGCTTATTTCTGTCATCCAAAGGAGTCCGGATTGTAACATCCTATGTAAAGATACCTGTCAGAACGGTGTGTTGATGCATTCGGCACCAGATGTAGTTATTCAGAATGCAAGGGCTTATTGTGCCGAAAAGAAAGTTTATGTTGAGGTAACTTTATGTAATCTCGACAGCGTAGCCCTACCTTTAGGAAATCCTATATCCATATACGATGATAATCCGCTTTATAAAAAGGCCAATGTTATTTTTCAACACACAACAGATAGAGAGGTAGCTCCTTATTCTTGTTATGGTTTTGATGTGCCAGCCAATCTATTACCCAATCGCACTTATTATATTATGGCAAATGATGATGGAAGCGCGGTAACACCCATAGACCTATCTGCGCAGTTCCCAACAACCGGCATCGAAGAATGTGACTATGAAAATAATTTATTCACGTTGGAAGTTATTATTCCAGAAAGTCCAGAACTTGACCTGGGACCCGATCGACAAGTGTGTGACAATACAGTAATTGAGCTTTTTGCAAATGCGACATTTGTAACTTACAATTGGTCAGATGGTGGACATGAGTCAACGACCACAGTGGGAGATCCTGGTAAGTATTGGCTGGTAGTTAAAGATGGTTGTGGCTTTGAACAATCCGACACCATTATAGTAACTCAATTACCCAATACTTCGATTGAAATGCCAGATACCATAAATGTTTGTGAGGGTAATCCTTCAATTTCTGTTTTTGGCAATTTTAATAATTTTCAGTGGTATCCCGTGGAGGCAGTAAGTTGTGATACCTGTCAGGAAACTACTCTGTTAAATAACCAAAGTAAGATGTTATACATTGTGGCTGTTAAGGACAGTACTTGTTTCAGCACGGACTCAGTATTTGTAAAGATAAGTAGCAACTCTTTTAGCAATGAATCAGCTGGCTTGTGCGAAGGTGATACTTTGATATTTAATGGTCAGCAATTTTTAAGTGCAGGAAATCATAGTGTACATTTGACTAATGCTCTGGGTTGTGATTCAATGGTAAATCTGACTATTGTTTCGCTGCCAAAACCCAAATCATTTTTTAACATATCTTCGAGTTGTCCTGCTTCTGAGACAGGAAGCATAAGCTGGGTTCCGGACACAGGTCAAAAGTTTTGGCTGGACGGCGTATTGCAGCCATTGCCAGACATTAATAATCTGGCTGCAAAAACTTATAAAGTGCTGATTGAAAGTACCAATGGCTGCCAATTGGACACTCAACTAACCATAGCGCCATACGCCAGGCCATTGATTGAAGCTGAAATTAAAACTCCACCTTGTCTGGATTTCAAAAACGGAGCCATATACTTTTTGCAACCATTTGAAATTTATGATGCAGCAAATAATTGGTTAGGAAGTGATTCTTTGGTTGGTTTGTTTTCAGGAAGTTATGCACTTAGCCTAAAGAATGAAGAATCACCCTGCCTTTGGGATACTTTAGTGTACCTACCGGCTGCAGAGGATTCTTTGTGGATTGAGTATGAAGACACCATCTACTTGTATAAAGGAGAATCACACCACATTAATTTGACTCATAATGCAAATTCACCACTCTTTAGCTGGTTTCCGGACATTGGACTTTCATGTACTGACTGTGGTAGCCCTGAAGTAAAACCTATTGACAATATAGAATATACTGTCGTGGTTACAGATGAAAATGGTTGCACCGCAGAGAAGAGAATCATATTTATTGTTAAGCGCAACATAGAAGTAGCCAATGTCATTCGACTAAATTCAGGAGTTAATGGAAATTTAGTATTGCACAATTTGCAAGGTAAATATAGCATTCAGTTGAAAATATTTGACCGATGGGGGAATATGGTACACCAGTTCAACGGAGATGCTGAACCAGATGGTAAGTACAACTGGGATGGCACATTAAATGGTAAAGCGGTGGAAGAGGGCGTATATGTAGGTGTATTACATTACCGGGATGAAAAAGGGGAAAAACTTGCGTTGACTTTTGACATAACGATATTGAAGTGATGTCCTCCTTTTCAACGTCTTAGAAAGATTTTAAAGCTGCAATTCCATTTTAATATCGGCCCGCTTATAAATGCTTGAGTCAAATTTTTGCTCCTTAAAACCATATTTTCTATACATGGTAATGGCTCTGGTCAGTTTTGTGTTGGAATACAGAAAAAGAGATGTAGCTCCCAGGTCCCTGGCAAAGGCAATACAATATTCCATCAGGGCTTTTCCTGCTCCCAAGCCCTGACTGTCCGCAGTTACGGCCATTTTGGAAAGTTCATACGATTGCCCGTCGCAATATAAAAGTGAAGCGGTACCCACAATTTCACCCTTGTAACGCGTATAAAAAATGTGACCTCCTTTATCAATGATTTCTTCCTGGGGATTTGACAATACCTTTTCGTCGTGTGGCTCCACTTCAAAATATTTGGACAGCCACTCGACATTGAGTGTCTTTATTAATTCTGAATTATCAGTGGAGAAGGGTATGATTTCAATCAAAACAAAAAAAGATATTAAGGGCTGAGGAAAATTCCAGTACCAACGTAAAATTTTACATCGGTACTGGTAAATTTTATGTCGGTATTGCTACCTTGTCCGGCTGCCTGAACACGACCGTGCCGTCAAAAACATCCAGCAGGATTTTAGACTTTGGCTGGATCTTGTTAAGCAGCAGTTGCTTTGACAATGCATGGAGCACCTTTTTGGTAATCACCCTTTTCAATGGTCTGGCACCAAACTCAGGCTGATATCCTTCGTAAGCCAACCAATCCAGAAATTCAGGGGTGTACTCCAGGGTAATCTCCTGCTTTGCAAGGGTCTCTTCCAAATCCTTCAGTTGAATCTTCACAATGACAGCGATGTCTTTTCTGTTCAATGGCCTGAACATGATGACTTCGTCAATCCTGTTGAGAAACTCGGGTCGCACACTACCTTTAAGTATGGCGAAAACGGCCTCTTTGGTTCGCTCGGTGACTTCATCTTCTTCTCCGGCTTTCATCTTTTCAAAATTATCGCGGATGAGATCAGAACCTATGTTGGAGGTCATGATGACGATGGTGTTTTTGAAGTTGGCAACCCTGCCTTTGTTGTCAGTGAGGCGACCATCTTCCAGCACCTGCAATAGGGTGTTGAATACATCCGGGTGTGCTTTTTCGATCTCATCCAGTAAAACCACACTATATGGTTTTCTGCGTACGGCTTCAGTAAGTTGCCCACCCTCATCGTAGCCTACATATCCCGGAGGCGCGCCCACCAGTCGTGACACACTGTGTTTTTCCTGATACTCACTCATGTCGATTCTGGTCATAAGATTTTCATCATTGAAGAGCATCTCGGCCAGAGCTTTGGCAAGTTCCGTCTTACCTACACCGGTGGTGCCCAGGAAAAGAAACGATCCTATCGGACGACGCTCGTTGGATAATCCGGTCCTGCTCATGCGGATGGCATTTGCGACAGCTTCAACAGCTTCTTCCTGACCCACTACTCTTTTGGTGAGTTCATCTTCAAGGTGGATGAGTTTTTCTTTTTCACTTTGAAGCATTCTGGTCACAGGAATTCCAGTCCATTTGCTCACGATTTCTGCAATGTCTTCGCTGTCCACTTCTTCCTTCATCATGAGCTTGCCTTTATCCTGCATTTCTGTAAGTTTGACCATACCGGATTCCAGGTTTTGCTGGAGTTCCGGCAGCTTACCATACCTGATTTCAGCTGCAAGGCTGTAATTGCCTTCCCGCTCAGCGCGGGCACTCTCGAGTTTGAGTTTTTCTATTTCTTCCTTGGCCTGTTGGATGGTATGCATGACGCTGCGCTCACTTTCCCACTTTGCCTTGAGCGCATTGCGGTGCTCTTCAAGGTTTGCCAGTTCACCATTGATGCGTTCAACTTTGATCTTGTCTTCTTCTCTCTTCATGGCTTCGCGCTCAATTTCAAGTTGGCGTATCTTTCGCTCCACTTCATCCAGTTCTTCGGGCATGGAATTCATTTCCAGCCTCAACCTGGCAGCAGCTTCGTCGATGAGGTCGATGGCTTTATCCGGAAGAAACCGGTCGGTGATGTATCTGGTGGACAATTGGACCGCAGCCACAACCGCTTCGTCGGTGATGCTGATTTTGTGGTGGGTTTCATATCGTTCTTTCAATCCCCTTAAGATCGAGATGGCATCCTCTTCAGATGGTTCATCGGCCATGACGATTTGAAATCGCCTTTCGAGGGCTTTGTCTTTTTCAAAATACTTTTGGTATTCATCGAGGGTTGTGGCACCGATGGCACGAAGTTCGCCCCTGGCCAAAGCCGGTTTGAGAATGTTGGCGGCATCCATAGCACCCTGAGATTTTCCGGCACCAATGAGGGTGTGGATCTCGTCGATGAAAAGAAAGATGTTGCCTTCAGAAGAAATGACTTCGTTCACCACGGACTTTAATCGCTCCTCGAATTCACCCTGGTATTTGGCACCGGCTATGAGTGCGCCCATATCAAGTGCATAAATCTCTTTATCCAGCAGGTCGGAAGGAACATCGCCCTCTACAATCCGGTGGGCAAGGCCTTCTACAATGGCTGTTTTACCCACTCCGGGTTCACCTATGAGGATGGGGTTGTTTTTTGTTCTCCGGGCCAGGATGTGGAGTAACCTCCTTATCTCTTCTTCTCTGCCAATCACAGGATCGAGTTTGCCGGTTTTGGCGCGCTCATTGAGGTTGACGGCGTATTTGTTCAGCGCGTTATAGGTGTTTTCCGCGGATTGTGATTTAACGGTAGATCCTTTGCGCAGATCGAGGATGGCTGCCTTGAGGGCTTTTTCGGTCACCCCATTGTCTTTAAGCATTTGGCCCACCTGATTTTTGGAGGCCACCATGGCAAGGAGCAAGTGTTCAATGGAAACAAATTCATCCCCAAAGTCTTTTAACAGCATGTTGGCTCTTTGAACGATGTCGTTGGCTTCCCTCGACAAATATTGTTGTCCGTCTCCATTGGTCACTTTCGGCAGCGACTGAATCATGCTGTCGACGGTTTTGGAGATAATGGCCGGGTTGAGCCCTATTTTTTTCAATAAGAAAGTGGTGACATTGTCATCCACTTCCTGAATGGCTTTCAGGATGTGTGCCGGTTCGATGGCTTGCTGCTGAAACTGCATGGCCAGTTGCTGGGCTCGCTGGATAACTTCCTGAGATTTTATGGTGAAATTATTGAGGTTCATGGTTGTACTTTTATTTATAATCCAACAAAATTGTGCCAAGCCAAATAGTATGACGTTATTTCAGGTTTGCGGCAACCTGGCCTGCCAATTTGACTATCAGGCATTTAGGAAGCTGAAAAAATGGCATTCAGGTTTTGCAGTAAAGTCATTGCCTTTCAATTAACCGTCGTCACAGGTACTTTGATTTCGGAGGTAACCGAATTATGGGTTATTCAAAAAAGCTTTTTTTTCCGGGGTACAACTCTTTTTTTTAGACTGTTTTTGTGGAATCTGAAAAGGTAAGCATGGCAGCCAATGAAGAAAGAAAAATCAGGCCCAGGCAAATTATGGGTGGAAGAAATGCGAAGAAGATCATGACCACAAAAGCAATACCAAAAATGCCCGTATTTATGGTCAGTACGCCTTTTAAAATGGTAGAGTCGGTAATCTTGCGGCTGAGATAAAATATCATGAGCCCACCGAGCAGACAGAGCAGGGTCATGCAGGCACTCACGGAGGTGAAAAGATCCATCATGGTGGGTTGGAAGCCGGCACCCATGTCTTGTTTGTAATTGATCATGAGATCGAGCATCTGTTTTTCCGTTTCATTGGTGGGTTGAGGGTTTGCCAAAAAACTCAATGAATGCAAGAAGGCAGTCAACAATTGAAATATCCAGGTAAAACGTATAAATAGTCTATTTGGCTTGGACATGGCATTGTAGATTTACCTGTCAATATATAATAGAATTGGGGTAAAAAAAAGGAAAACCGCTATTTTTTTTAAAAGTATACCCGGGGTTTAAGGCTTTTGTAAAGATAAAATTTTAGGAATAGAAATATAAATCATGGTCAAAGTTGACTACCATTTAATTCATGTCCTTACCCATTTTTAACTTTTCAACGGCACTCATCAGGAATTTTTTATTCGCTTCATCCGGAGCTACAGGCAAAGCTTTTTCTGCTATTTTCAGTGCTTCTTCGTACCGGCCGGCAGCAGACAGACCCCTGACCAAACCTGCAGGTGAGGGCCATTGGCCATTGTGGTGCTCATAGTTGTATTGGAAAATTTTTAGCGCCTTGTCTTTTATGCCGGCATTCAATAATTGTCTGCCATAGCTGTGAATTTGAATTACATCTGCCGTCGGGTGGGCAATGGCTTCATCCATAACCGCATCTGCTTCGACTTGTCTGCCCATCTTTTGCAAAACAGATGCCTTAGCGGAAAGGGTAGTGAAATTTTTCTGTCCGATAAACGTACCATTTATGGCTGTTTCTGCCCATGTCAATGCCTGGTCCAGGTGCACATTATTCTGAACGCAGAAAGACACGGCTTCCAGGTAGTTTTGCCAGTAAAAACCTTTATTTCCTTTAAGATCATCTTTATAATGGGCTATGTATAAATCATGGCTGAAGGGCAACGAAATATCCATTGAAACACTTAAATTTTCCCATCGTAACTGCAAGGTGGTAGATTCAGGTTTTCTGGAAGTGAATTCATAGGTAAGCCACTCCGTAAAGGTAGCCGGGACGGGTACTACTGCAACACGAATGGCATCCTCATTGGCGTCATAGGAATAACTGCCCCAGGCACTGTGGGTTTTATTAAAAATCAAAATCCAGGGTTGGTCTTTTTGCGGAATGATGTGAAAGCCATATTTCCCGGCCAATATTTTCTGACCATTTACCTGCATATCGTGAGAGAAAATGATGATGGTGTTTTCATTTGCTCCTGCACGCCAGGGAATCTCTTTGGCTGATCCAATATTGTTTGGTGACATACCCCAGGGTACGAGGTCGCCCCATATCTTTCCCGTTCTGCCCTTGATACTTGGGCTGCTATATTTTACTGAAACACTGGCAATGCTTCCTAAATATTGTTTTACTTCACAAATTTGGTTGTCGCCACTTGGAGGATTGATCAGCTGCGCCTGTGAAATTATGGCCGAGCATAAAATGGACAAAAGAAAAAATAATGACCTCATATCCTTATATTTGAATTGATTATACAAATATAACGAAATGTAACCATATTTGTCACGCAAATCAGGCATTGATTACCCCATTAAGATCAATATCCTTATTTCTAAGGTCCAGTCCTCCCTCCAAAATTGATTTTAGGTTAGTCAGGTAAAATGTCCAGCCTTCACTACAACCCAGAAACCAGGTCCGGCCGCGCCCACTACCAAAGATGCCAGTCCGTTTTTCCTGATTTCACGTTACTTCATTTCCGTTTCCATCAAAAGTAAAAGTAAAGGCATCAACGCCATTTGCCTGCAGAATGGTCCCTTTTTCCATGGTGTCATCTGGCCAGCCATGCCAACGGAATGTATATAAATCTCCCTCTTGCCGGGTCATTGTCGCCTAACTTTTCACCGTACCGGGAGTAAACGCAGCTTCTTAAAAACCACGATTCCATACCTGAACGTGTGGCCCAAGCTTTATAGACCGACTCCACATTTGTCTGGATGGCTATTTTTTTCGAAAATTCTGACCAGTCAAAAGCCATGATTTCAGGATATAGAATGCAAGGCCACCCGGTTTCCTTCCGTATCCAAAAAAACAGCCATAAAACCATATTCCGGTGAAATCTGTGTTTTGGGTACCAGGATTTTACCCCCGGCGGCCTCGATTCTGTCCAGTACTTGCTGTAAGTCAGGATTGCCATTCAGATAAATAAGACAGCCTGCATTTTCCGAAGGTTTGTAAAATTCATCGTGATGTACCAACGCACCTGCAATATCTGTCATCATATCTTCTACGGGGAAAGCCCGCATCTTGATGGCCGCATTATCCATATTGATTAAAGAGGTATCAAATATGGTTTCATAAAAGCGCTGTGCCCGATCGATATCGGCTGTGGGGATTTCAAACCAGGAAATTCTGTGTGACATGTTGATTTATTTTTATGGTGGAGAAATTGAAAAATCTGTATGGCTGTTTCTTGCCACATTCAGAATGATCCTGCAAAATAATGCCGGTTTCCGGGTTCACAAAAGATTTTTATCAAAGTTCGACGAATGGAATGGTGCGCTGTATTGAATCATATAACCATAATGAATGGCAGGATTAACCAACAGCTGTTCTTTCCATCAGGGCTTTTCAGGGAGGTGGTCGAGGACATCGAGGATGATGGCGCAAACTTCCCTTATCTGAGCCGGTGTAATGATGAGGGGTGGTGCAAGCCGGAAGCTTTCATCGTTGAATAAGAAGAAATCCGTAATGACACCTGCCTCCAGCAATGAAGCTACGACCGTGGGCAATTGAGCTTTTATGTTAAGGCTTATGCCCATCAATAAGCCGGAGTATCTCACTTCTTTGATGGCTTTGTGTTGCAGCAGTTGAAGGAATAATTGTGCTTTGTCATGCACTTCGTCGATAAGCCCGGCAGTCAGCACTTCGAGTACGGAACAAGCAGCGGCGATGCAGAGGGGTGACCACCGAAGGTAGTGATATGTCCCAACGGAGGACTGTCGGCAAGACAGCCCAGAATTTCTGAGGATGACATGGCAGCCCCGGCGGGAAGCCCACCTCCCATGGCTTTTGCCATGAGTAAGATGTCCGGTTCCATTTGGTATTGCTGAAAGGCAAATAAACTACCCGTCCTTCCGAACCCGGTTTGAATTTCGTCCAGTACAAGCAGGGCCCCCGTTTCATGGCACCTTTGCCTGAGCTTTAACAGGAAGTCTTTTTTTGGCAAGATGACTCCGGCTTCCGCTTGAACGGGTTCCAGAATGACAGCTGCTGTTTCTAAGGTGATGTATTCCAACTGGTTAATGGCATTAAAATCAATGTGACTGACACCGGGCATTCCCGGCATAAAGGAGGAAGGATAACCTATGTCGCTGCGCAAACTTTCAGCGCCTAAGGTGCTGCCATGGTATGCATTTCTGCAACTGATTATGCCATATCGACCGGTAAATTTGCGGGCCGCCTTTATGGCCACTTCCACGGCTTCAGAGCCACTGTTGGTATAGTAAACGGTCTGTAAACGATTATTCAGCAGCCTGGACAGTTGGGTAGCAAATTGGATTTGCGGACTTTGGATGTGTTCGCCATACACTGTGGTATGCAGATATTTTCCAAGCTGGTCTTCGATGGCCATTATCACGGCAGGGTGCCTGTGCCCAAGTGAACTTACCGAGAACCCCGAGTCCATGTCATAATATCTTTTCCCATTTACATCGTAAATAAAGATACCCTCCGCCCTTTCAACCTCCACGATCATCGGGTATGGACTGGTTTGTGCCACGTGGCTCAAAAACAATTGTCTTTTGGTGGGCATGAACTGATTTTGAGGCAAATGTAAGGCCTTATCGAATGGTTTCTTTAAACCGGTGGTGAATTAATTTTTAGGGTGGTATTAAACCTAGCCATTATTTATTCATATTTGCAACACACAATCCAATATCAGATGAAAATCAAATTGAGTGGCCAAATGTTCCTGTATGTTTTGGCCTTGGCAGTAATGACGATTACGGTTCAGGCGCAAAAAATGGACACACTCTTCCTGCATGACATGTCCGCATTCAGTGCGCAGGATGGCAACTGGCGAATTGTCGGAGATGTCTCTGCGCCATTGAGAAAGACTGCGGACCAACATTATGGAGATATGGAGTATGTGGATGGGAAGGGCATTCTTCTTAACATAAACGACGACAAGCATCACAGCGCACTGCTGACCCGGTTTACCCACCAGGACATCGACCTGGATCTTGAATTTATGATGCCTGCAGGGTCAAATTCCGGCATATACCTGCAAGGCAGGTATGAGGTACAATTATTTGACAGCTGGGGTGTAAAGAATCCCAAATTTTCGGACCTCGGGGGCATTTTTCGAAACTGGGAATCTGCGCCTGAGACCGCTTATGCAGGTAAAGCTCCTTTGGTCAATGTCTGCCGGCCACCTGGAATCTGGCAGAAAATGTTCATCTCATTTACGGCCCCCAGATTTGACAGTCAGGGTAAAAAGACCACGAATGCGCGCTTGAACAAGGTGACCATAAATGGAGTTACCATCCATGAAAATTTGGAAATTCCACACCCAACCGGAGGTCCGGTCGAAAACAATGAAACCCTCGCGGGGCCATTGATGATACAGGGCGACCACGGGCCGGTGGCATTTCGCAACATCCGTTTTCGCGTCTTTGAAGACAAAAAGGTTAAAACTGAAAATGTTACCTACAAATACTGGAAAGGACGCTATGAATTCGAAGATGATTTCAAAAACAAAAAGGCGGATAAAGAGGGCAAGTCTCCCCTGGGATTAACCTGGGAAGTTGCTCCTGTGAAGGACTTTTTTGGCATCCAACTCAGTGGTGACCTCATCATACCCCGGGACGATCAATATTATATTTCGACCATTTATAATGGCAACCTGGCCATCTATATTGACAACGTACTGGTGAAAAAAATTTCAAGGGCATGGGACTGGGACCGGCCGGAAAAGAGCATCATCCGGTTGACGGAAGGAAGGCACAAAATCGAGGTCTTCTTTTGCAGGGCCGATGCCTGGTTGCCCCCAACGATGGGCATCTTTTTTGAATCAGACCACCTGGCCAGTCATGGTATCCATGCTTTTTCATCCCTGATTCAGCGGGAGAGTGAGTATCCGATCCTCATTGCTGCGAAGGAGAAGCCGAGGATATTGAGGGCATTTCTCGATTATAACCAACAGCGCAAATTGAGAAGGACCCACACCATTGGTGTGGGAGACCCTTCGGGAATTCACTATGTTTTTGACAATGCGCTCGGTGTATTATCGTGTATCTGGCGAGGAGATTTTGTCGATGCGACTCCCATGTGGCATGACCGGGGCGATGGATCCTTCAGGCCGATGGGCGATGTGGTGTATCTCACCAATGAAGTTCAGCTGGATGTAGTTTCAGATGTGTCTTCCCCGCATCGCGCGGCTTTTGCTGAAGGTGAGTTCCGGTCCAGGGGATATAAGATTCTGCCTTCTACCGGCACGCCTGTTTTTTATTATACCATCAATGGCATGAACGTGGAAGATACCTCCTATCCGGATGCCCTCGACAATTCACTTACCAGAGAACTAAAGTTTACTTCATTGGTGCCAGGTGTGCGTTTCAGGATCGCTGCGGGCAAAGAAATAAAAAAACTGAGGATGGCCTTTATCGCATCGACGGCCGGTATTTTGTATCCATAGAAGAACATGGTGGGATTTCTGTGAGAATTTCAGAGGACAAACAGGAACTGTTTGTAAACCTCAATGCCCCGGTGCTGCGATATAAGTTAATTTGGTAAACCCCATCAAAGATCACAATCATGACGACGACATACTTTCGAAACATCAGTTTAATAACCGCGATTACCTTGTATAATTTTGTCTCCTACGGGCAGGACGATCCCAATGCCCCGGTGGTAGATAAGGCCGCCTTTAGGGTGGAGGGGGAAGATGATTACTATCCCATCCGCACCATACCAATTCCTGAAAATGTACTCATGGAGGGTGGAGGAGTAGCCACCTTGCCGGACGGCCGCGTAGCCGTGGCGACGCGCCGGGGTGATGTGTGGATCCTTGAAAACGCTACACTGGGTGGCAATGGTGTACCTGCCTACACGTTATTTGCATCGGGTTTGCATGAACCTCTGGGTTGCGCTTATAAGGATGGTTCCATCTATGTGGCGCAAAGAGGGGAGTTGACCAGGCTGAAAGATGAAGACGGCGATGGTATCGCTGATGTGTATGGAACCATCTATGCGTGGCCATTAAGCGGTCATTACCACGAGTATAGCTTTGGTCCCGTGATTGCACCTGACGGAAGTTTTTTTGTTACGGCGAATGTGGCATTTGGCGATGAGGAGTGGTGGCGAGGTGAGAGCAGGGTGCCCATGCGGGGATGGACTATGCACATCACTGCGGATGGAAAGATGGAGCCATGGGCAACCGGCATGCGTTCGCCCTGCGGAATTGGCATGATTGATGGCGAATTATTTTATGATGACAACCAGGGCGACTGGATAGGTTCAGGTGGGATCTGGCATGTAAAAAAAGGAAGTTTCACCGGACATCCTGCCGGATTGAAGTGGACAAACGACATCAAAAACAGCCCGGTTCAACTCACCGTAGATCAACTATATGAAAAAGTGAGTCCAAGGCAGGACCGAAACAAATATGGTAAATACATCAAGCCGGAAAACGTGGTAAATGAAAAGCCGCAAACCCTGTACGAAGCAAAAGCTTTATTTCCGGAAGTTCAGCTTCCAGCGGTGTGGCTGCCCCACGGCATCCTTGGCATTTCCAATGCTGAAATTAAAGTCGATGATACGGGTGGTAAGTTTGGGCCATTTGAAGGTCAGGTTTTTGTAGGAGACCAGGGACAAAGCAAGGTTATGCGCATTTGCCTTGAAAAGGTAAATGGAGAATACCAGGGAGCGGCTTTTGATTTCAGAAGCAACTTCCAGTCAGGGGTGTTGCGCATGGATTGGGCAAATGATGGTTCTATGATTGTGGGACAAACAAACCGGGGCTGGGGATCGGCAGGCAGTAAAAATGAGGGATTGCAGCGCATACACTGGACCGGTAAAATGCCTTTTGAAATGAAGATGGTAAAGGCTATGCCCGACGGTTTCGAAATTGAATTCACAAAACCTGCCAAAATAAAAGGGGTGAAGGACATTGGCATGATCGATGCATCCAGCTTTATATACAAGTATCATCCTGTATATGGCAGTCCCCCCATTCACCATAATGCACTAAAAATACAGGGTGTTAAATGGAGTGAAGACGGCACAAAATTGAGGTTGGTTATCTCAAACCTGGTCAAATACCATATCCATGAAATCAATCTACGGGACATCAGGGATACAGATGGCCAGCCTTTATTGCATCCAACCGCATATTATACCCTAAATCAAATCCCTCAGGGTGAAGTGCTGAAAAAAGTTGAATACAAAAGTTATCTGGCGCCAAAAGTAAAAAAAGCAGGCATTGTTGGAGCTACCGCAAAAGGCAAGAAAGCCTTATCTCCTTTGGAGGCCGCAGCAAAGCCCCTCCTTACCAAGTATACCTGTATAGCATGTCACAATGCAGATAAAAACAGATAGGTCCATCTTACAAAGACATTGCAAAACGCGCTTACTCCAATGAAAGGATCGTCCAATTAATCTGGAAACCGGAACCCAAAAACTGGCCGGGTTATGCCACGGAAATGACGCCGATGCCTCATATACCAAAAGCAGATGCATTAAAAATGGCTGCCTGGATCAATAGTCTGGACTAAGGTAAAACTGGGCTCCGGCCGGGCTATGTGATGTGCGACCGATAGGTAGCATATCATCATAGGTATTATTATGGCTAGTGATTTCTAATGTTAAGCAAACATTAATTTCCCTTTAGACTTAGGGATTTCACGTCCAAAAGAAATAGCCGTCTGTATCCAATCATTAATGACGTGTTTGGCATTTGCTATTGCTTCTTCGTAAGTTTCACCATCAGCAATACACCCTGACAGTTCCGGGACTTCGACTATGAAGGCTCTATCAACCTCGCTCCAATAAATAATCATTTCATATCTAATATCATTCATCTTTTGTTGAATTTAGGCTGTATTTTAGAATTATTTCTCGAACTTGCTTCACTTGATATGCTTTTGCTTTACCCTCAGTGCACAACGGTGATGTCGCCGCTCTTCACCTCAACGACCTCATCTACGTACCGCACACGCGCAATCCAGGTGTAAACCCCGGGGTTCACCGCACTTCCGTTAAAAGTACCGTCCCAGCCACTGGTTTGATCAAAGGGGTCGATATCTTCTCCCTGATAAAGTTTGTTGCCCCAACGGTCGTACACCTCAAGTACATCAATGGATTTTACGGCCTTACGACCCACCAGGTTAAAGAAGTTATTTGGACCTCCCTGCCCATTGGCCAGGATGATGTTTGGGGCATAAATGGTACGGTTGGTAATGACGCGAATGGTAAGGCTGTCGCTGGCTTCGCACCCCTTTTCGCTTTTTATATGCAAAGTATAGGTGGTGGTGCCCGGCGCTGTGGCATTGGTTTCCAGATCTAAAGGAGTCCTCAGACCATTTGGGGGAGACCACCAGATACTGTCGCCGGTTTCTTCAAGAAAATAACTGCCATTCAATAAAGTTGAATCCCCCAGTTCCAACTCCACATCGGGTCCGGCATCTACTACAATGGGATCCGGCTCTTCCACATCGACCACAATGGAGTCTGTGCACCCTTTGGTATCCACGATTACAATTTCGTAGGATCCTGCAGGTAATTTATCGAACCGGGTTCTGGGCGTAAATTTTCCATTGTTGAGTTTAAAAAAGTATTCCGGATTGCCTCCAAGACCGGCAACATCGATCTGACCTGCTGCATCTCCATTGCAGTCAGGAAAAGTCACTTTGGGGGAAATGGAAATATCTTCCAGGTCCTCGCAACACGGTTCCGCGTTGAGTGACTTTACTTTTGTTACTTTACATCCCCGGTTGCTGGTCACGGTGAGACTGATGTATTTTTCACCAAAGGAAGAATACTTTACCTGGTGCGATCCTTTCACATCGGAAGAAGCGGGAATGGCGCGCAGGCCGAAATGCCATTCATAATCGGTAATGGTACCGTTGGAGAAGGTAGAGGCATCGGTCACCGAAAAGTCCTGGTCGCATCGCAGGCCACTTACGGGGTCTATGATAAAATCCGGCTCCGGACCCAGAAATTCTCCGGTTCCGCCCCACGATATCCGGAAGCCTATGCCGGAGTTGTCAAAATTGTTGATGAGCAGGCCATAACTTTTGCCTGCTTCCATGTCAATAAACTTAACATACCGGTCTTCTCCTTTGTCACAATTGAAATCCTCTTCAAGGTCGGTTGAAGTAAGGTTAAGACCGGTGGAGCCATCGCAGGCGGTTGCATTACAACGCAATGCTTTTCTGTTGTTACAATCATCGATGCCACCTGAAAGTTCGTACAAGGCAAAGTCTATGTCATCTCCGTCCTTCAAAGGCGTGATGTCAAAAGTAAGTGTGCCATTATTGGCGGCTGTCCACTTCAGCCAGGTGGACTGGTCTTCACTCTGGGAGCCGGGAAAAGGTTCAAGACATGTACCCTTACCTTCATTGGGTTGGGATCCGCTGCCACTCAGGGTTTGTACGACGAAGGCCGATTTGTCACATAGAATTGCCGCAGTGGGACAATCCTGACCAGGAATCACGGGGGGATTAAAATTGGTGACACAAAGTTGAAAGTTACCAGATGGACCATTGATGCCGCTAACCCGGATATAGTAGGTAGCACCGATGATGAGGCCATTTTCAAAAAGGGCGATGACCCCTAAGTTCGTGACGTCGGCATTACAATCCAGTTCCTGGATAGTTCCCCCACAGACCCCGTAATATAAGGTTGCCTGAGGGTTTCTCAGTGTTGAGCCAATGTTTCTGCCGTTTACCACAATATTTACGCCAGTCGCTATGGCTTTGAATTCAAACCAAATATCGGCCGCAGGTCCGGTCCAGCAACTGGAAGGGCCATATCCGGAATCTGTGGCGCCATTGAGGCTGAATTCTGTTTTTCCGGAACAATAAGATTCCGGATTGGAGATAAGTCGGGCATTGTCACAATCGTCATAGGGAACCTGGGCTATAAGGAAAGGACTGAAGAATAATAAGAGAAGGCTGAATTTTAAATGGTGCATTTCAAGATGTTTTGTGAGACAGCATGTCTGTACGGTTAACAGCAGCCGAAATATTTATGTTACTTTTTCACTACTTAATAATTCAAGATCTGATATAAAACTTATGCTATTTTGATAGGTAGCCGAGATATCAGCGGGTTGGCTCGCACCATATAAGGCAAGATCCGTTTTGGCCATAATGTTGAGATACATGGATGCGTAGTCGGTTTGATTGTCGAGCGTGCTGAGGAAAGCTGCGACAAAGTCCTTTCTCAGGTCTTCCGTGGCGATGTCATATTTTTCCTGAAGGTAGCCGTGAATGGCAAAGGCTGTTTCGACATAAAAGTTTTCCTGCTGCTCCAATTCCATAGATTCCCTGGCTTTTTCCATTTTGGACAACGCCAGCCTGGCAGCATTATTTCTCCGCACTTCTTTATCTTGCTCTTTGTCTGATTGGGGTGCTCCTTTCATTTTTTCTGACGCATAAATAAGAAACCCCAAAAAGCAGGAGCATTAAACCAGCACCTCCGGCCACAGCTATTAAGAAGGAATTTGGCGATGCTTTTACCGGGGTAGATGAGATGTAGCCTCCTTCTTCCCTGACTTTGCCCTGGCTTACGGTGATTTCTATGTCCTTAAATTGAAGTGGTTCAAATTTACCGGATTCAGGATTGAAGAAGGATGCCTGAGGCCTGAGGACATAGGGCCCGGGTTTTGAAGCGGAAATCAGGTATTCAAAAGTTTTTTTGTGCCACAATTGCTGATTTTCTACAAATTCCTGTTCTTCAGCTACCTTGGCGGGATATATATCCAGGCCATCTACCATTGGAAGTCGTGGGGCTTCAACCTGCTGGCCATGGCCATTGCCGGTGACGGTGATGTAAAATGTCACGGCTTCATCGGTGGAAATTCTGGGATTTTTAACTTCCACTTCGGCGGAATATTGACCCAGGGCGCCAATGTAGTCTTCGGCTTTGATACCCGGAAGCGGAATTACCCGGAGGTCATCTCCATTGCTTTGTATGGGGAAATCTTCGTAGTTGCCAAAGGGATTAAAAAAAGGGTCTTCCCCCGCAGATCTTTTTCTGAGCGGAAACAGAGATGGCTTTATGGCATATTGGCCGGACTTTTGCGGAAACAAGGCAATGGCATCTACCAACATTCCGGTATATTCCCTGTTGCCAATACGCATTCCGGATACAGGTTGGTTGACGGCACCCAATTGTTTGTGAAAAAACCCAGTAAACTCCGGATGTTTCAGCTCGTCTGAAAAAGCCAGATTTTCATTGTAATACAATTTGTAGCGAGCAGTCACCTGTTGGCCAACATAAACCTTTTTGTCGGATAACTCCATTTTGGCAATGGCGCGAATGCCATTTTGGGTGTCTGGACTCAGGTCACCCTTTTTAACTTTTATCGTGAGGGCTTTCGTTTTATATATGTGTCCTTCTACCTCAATCGTCGCCGGACCAATAACCATTGAACCCTGGTTTTCAGCCCTGAGCACCAAAGTATAGGAAGTTGAGCTTGACCGGGCGCCATTTATGATGGAGACCGAGTTGGATGTATTTGGACCCGCCAAAACTTCCAGACCGTTAAAATCGGGAAACCTTAGTTTACTGCCCCTGGCATTGGTGAGTACAAAAGATACCTCAAACTGGCCACTGGCAAATACTTCATCCGGTGCTTCAGCATACCATTGCACTTGCTGGGCCTGGAGCCCGGAAACGAATAAGATAATGAGCAAACTGAGCCATGCTTTTCCCATAAAGGCAGATTATATTTTTTTTACCTTGCGTTTTTGACTGGGTGCAGGATCCGCCTGTGGTTTTGGTCGCTGAATGTTCATATCACTTTCCATGGGCCACGAAAAGAAAAATGAATTGGAATCCTCTTGTTTTTTGGACTCAATAATGCCATCCGGGTTGGGCAAGACCACAATTTTCAGGGCATCTGTTTTTAAATTTTTGGATTCATCATCCCGGTGTACCAAATACGCTTCTTCTAAAAATAGTGTGCCCTCTTTTTTGGGAAGAAGGTAGTAACTGTACGTAATCGTCTTACTGGTATTTCCATTGATGGAATACATGGACGAACTTGTGTTGGGTCCTGATACCACATCAAATTGGGCAAACCCAGGGGCTTCAAATTTACCGTCCGTGTTTTTCATGGTAAATACGGCTTTGATGTAATTGCCGCTTAATACCGTATCCCGGTCCACTTCCACAGAAAAGCTGGAAAGCTGAGCCTGCGACCAAAAGGGCAAAACCATAAACAACCAGAGTAACTTCCTCATTTCCTGTAATTTTTATTATTCAACAATGTTTTGGGGTCTTTCGTTTATTGAAAAATTTTAAAATTTTGTTACCAATCCTTTTTTGGCCTGTTCTTTTTATCCTTACCGCGTTTCAATTTTTCCTGTACTTTCTGGTCTTCCCGCGCAATCATGTCAAGTGTTTTACGGGCTTCTTCGCTTTCCATTGCATTGGGGCGGTCGCCTTTAATTTCTCCCTTTTTTGTGTCCTGATTTGGCTGAGGCGGGTTGTTTTTTTCATGCTCTGGATCGGCCGGGGATAGTTTTGATTCACCCTGATTATCTTTTTCAGAAGGGTCTTGTGGTCTTTGGGGGGAGCCATTGCCTTTCTGTTCGTCCTGCTGTTGCTGCTGTTGCTGTTGTTGCCGAAGTTGTTGTTTGGCTTTTAATAAATTGCCCTGCGCATCGACATCGGAGGGGTCAAACCTGAGTGCATCCTTGTAGGCATCGATGGCTTCTTTAAATTGGTTGGATTTAAAATGGGTATTTCCCTTATTATATAGTGCCGCGGCTTTTTCTTTTTTGCTTTTTGCCAGGTCCGATGCTTTATCATAATCGGTCAGAGCTTCCTTAAATTTTTCTTGTTTAAATCTGCTGTTGCCCAGATTGAACATGCCCGGATAAGTAGGATTTTCATTGTCGTTTTGGTAAAGCGATTCCGCTTTGTCGTAATTTCCATCTTTGTATTGCTCATTGCCTTCGCGAAGTTTTTTTCCGGACTGAGCAAATGCAGGAAAAACAAATAAACAACCCCAAATGAGCCAAGCTATTTTCATTGCGGTTTTATTTTGATGATGTTAAAATATATCAACTGATCGAAAATCATTAGCAATAAGGCCAAAGCCAGCAGCCATTGAAAATAGCTTATGTACTCCGTATAGGCTCTGCTTGCAGAATTGGTTTTGGTACCCTCTTCAATATCAGCAGCAATGACCTCCAGTGCTTTTTGATCGCGTACATCAAAAGCCCTTCCATTGCCAGCCTTAGCCAGGTCATTGATCAGGTTTTGATCAACTTTTGTATTTATGGGCTGTCCATCGTCATCCTGGAGATATCCTCCTCCGTAGGGCACATAACCGCCAGCCGCTGTACCGGCACCCAACACATATATTTTTGTTCCTTCCCTGGCCAGCTTCTCGATGGAACCGATGGCATCTCCGTCATGATTTTCTCCGTCGGTAATGAGGATAAGGTATTGTGCATCCTGACCTGATTTTTCATTTGCCTTTTCCACAAGGTCCGCTACCTCAGCAATGTTCGTTCCCTGATTACCTGCCATATTTGTTTGTGCTGTGTTGACCATCATGATGGCAGCACTGTAGTCATGGGTCAGCGGCATTTGCATATAAGCGGCAGCGGCAAAAAATATCAGACCGATTTTATTGCCTTTTATTTTTTGTATGAGGTCTGAAGCCGTTTTTTTGGACCTGATCAATCTGCTTGGGGCTACGTCGGTGGCGTCCATACTCCTTGAAATATCGAGGACTATATATACATCAGATGATGTGGACTTTAAGGTTTCGTTGCGAAAACCTCGTTGGGGGTTTGCCAGGCCGGTAAGCGCTAAAATTGCGATCACTGGAAAGAGATACAGGGTATAACGAAAAGGTCTCTGAATGCCTCCCTGGAACACTTCGTTTACTACTTCCGCTGTCCCCCATTTTTTTCTGATTTTCCACATTTTACTGACCGCCCAAAACAAGGCCACGGCAGCGAAAGCAACCAGGGGCAAATAATACAGGAAGTGTGGCATTTCAAATCTAAACATGGTCAGGGTAATTTTTTAAAGAGGGTGGTGTGCAGGATTAACCCTAATAAGTACAACAGCAAGGAAGCGATGGCCGGTCCGCGAAACCATTCCTTATACTTTTTAAGAACTTCAATGTCAACCTCACTTTTTTCCAGTTTATCAATTTGCTGATAAACGGCACGCAGGTCATTAGTATTTCTTGCCCTAAAATAATTACCACCTGTGGTTGTCGCAATTTTCCGAAGCAGGTCTTCATCCATTTCACCTTTTAGGTAGCCCATGATGTAATTGCCTCCCGCATCTTTGTCAACCGGACCCAGGGCAAATTCCCCCGAACCGAGGCCAATGCAATACACCTTTATATCCATTTCCTTGGCCAGGGCCGCTGCGGTCATGGGTTCGATGTATCCTTTGTTGTTGACACCGTCTGTGAGCAGGATGATCACTTTTGACTTGGCCTTGCTGTCGCGCATACGGTTGACCGCGGTCGCCAGGCCCATGCCTATGGCTGTTCCGTCTTCCAGGTAACCCACATTTTGTGACATGATGAAATCCGAAAGAATTTCGTGGTCTGTGGTGAGTGGACACTGGGTAAAACTTTCACCTGCAAATACCACCAGGGCAATGCGGTCCTGGATTCTTTTTTGCACGAATTCCCGCGCCAGCGTTTTACTTACTTCCAGCCTGTTGGGTGTAAAATCGGTAGTGAGCATGCTGCTTGAAATGTCCATGGCCAGCGTGATGTCAATGCCCTCGCCTTTGACTAGTTCATTGACCAGGGCTTTTCGGGGTCTGGCAATGGCAACCGTCATCAGGAGGAGAGACAATAGCATAACAACTTCGGGTAGATAAATCCACCTCGTCTTCCAGTTGCGAAAAGATATAGCGGGGCTTAAGTGTGAAAGCCGGACATAGGTTGGATGTTGGTAACGCCTGAGTTTCAGGAGATATCCCAAAAGAATAACCGGCACCAACACAAGGATCCAGGGAAATTGGAATTCTATGTTGCCCAGACTAATCAATTACATTTCTTTTTTTGGTCTTTTGAACAAAATGCAGGGCGATGTCAATGGCCTGGTCAAACACCACGGAGGCAGGTTGGGCTTTGGCAAATTTTACCATGTCAGAAAGATTGAGCAACTGATATAGATTTTCAGTTTGCTCCTTTCCAATGGAGGCGGATGTAATGTGTTCCATGATTTCGGTAGATGTCATTTCAAAGGCATTGAAATGAAAATTCCGCTGAAGATATTTTCGCATGACATCGGTGAGTTTTGTTTGAAATACCTCAATGGGCAGGGTTTCAGCATTTTTGTCGGCTTTCATCGCTGTAAGGGCGTGGATGGCCTCATCCCATGGCTCAGGCAAATTGACAGCTGCCACATTTGACTGCGCCGTCCATGTGTGCTTTCTTTTGCGGAGGTAATACCATAACCAGAGAATGAAACCTGCCATTAGGGCTGCCAGCCACAGCCATCCGGGCGTAAGCCAGCCATCTACCTCCACAATGGGTTTGATGTCGCTGATGTCACCTTCCAAGCCAGCAGGAGAAATGACGGTAACATATAGCGGTGGATAAGGTCCGAAATTTAGAATAAATTTACCTATGCTGTAAAAAACCATACTGACTTTACCCTCTCTTTCTGATGAATGGCACACCAACAAACTGTCTTGTATTTTAAATACCGAGGTATCATAGCCGGTAATTTCTACATCGGCGAAGGGCTCCAGATGGGCCGTATCCTGTTCATATTGGAGGTTTCTGATGTGGCGGAAATCAAGTGCCGGCATTAATATATCCTGTGGTTTTTCAACGGCGGGTTTAAGTAAGAGTTCCACTGTTTCTCCAAGCATAAAGGAATCCTTGTTGAATACAACTTCCTGTCCTGTTAAAGGAATGGAAATCAGGAATGCCCAGAAAAGATACATAAAAAATCGTGTCATCTCGTCTTAAAAAACTTAAGAAAGTCCCGGATATAATCTCCACCTGTTTCCAATTCGATGGTTTTGATACCTTGTTTTCTCATGGTTTGTGAAAAGTGCGCACCCAATTTTCGGTTTTGATCAGCCCATTTGTTATTGACATTTTTATCGGATGAATCGATCCAGACCCCGCGACCACTTTCTTCATCTTTTGCGAATATCAGACCCAGGGCAGGCAGTTCCTTTTCGTATGGATCAAAGATCCTGACCGGGATGAGGTCGTGCTTTTTACCAACCAGGCCAATCATGTCTTCATACCCTTCATTCATAAAATCGGAAAGTAGAAAACATATCGATCTTTTCTTTTGAATGGAGGCAAAGAAGGTAAGGGCTGTATTAATATCTGTTCCTTTATGCGCATTTTCTGCATTTACAATCTCACGAATGATTCTGAGTACATGCTTATTTCCTTTTCCGGGGGGAATGTAGAGGTCACTGTCTTTGGAAAAAAGCACTGCCCCTACTTTATCGTGGTTATTAAGGGCATTAAAAGCAAGCACTGCTGCGATTTCCGCCATGATATCTCTCTTTAAAATTTGTGACCCAAACAGTTGAGAGGCACTGATGTCGATGAGCAGCATGATGGTGAGTTCGCGCTCCTCTTCATACACCTTAACATGTGCTTCGCCGGTCCTGGCAGTGACATTCCAGTCTATGTCCCTGATGTCATCACCATATTGATAGGTACGGCTTTCACTGAAATGCATGCCGCGTCCCTTAAAGGCTGAATGATAGGCTCCGGAGAACATGTCCTGACTTCTCCCTTTTGCTTTGATCTCAATCTTTCTGACTTTGCCGATTAATTCACCCGTATCCATTATAATTTCAGGATTGGTTTTTTAACAAAATGAGGTCTCAATTCATCATAAGGTACTGTAATTTCGTCCCTGCCATAGATGGTGCTGAATTTGGAGCGAACCAACAAACCATTTCTTGAAAAGGTAATCAGATCATATTGTGATGTTTTCTGTTGGGCAAAAGCATCATTGTCACCGCGTTGATTTTTTGTGGTTTGCACATAGGTGGAGATGAAGCTATTTAGATCAAAATTGGGTACAAATAAAATTCCGGGCTCAATGGATTTTGATTTTTCAAAGAGAAAGGTAAATGGTATTTCTGTGGCTTGCGGAAATTTGGAGGATTGGATGACAAAGAGGCCACTGATCATTTTATCGTCAAAGAAATCAATGAGAAAGCTGCCATACTCTTCATGGTTTATTCTGTCTGATAGTGAGTTATTTTCCTGCCTCTTATGGCTGTAATTGCCGGCGCTGTATTTATCCACAATGCTGCTTTGGATGTACTCATTAAATTTTTGATCGGTGCCAAGAGGATATACAAAGCTGAATTTATCGTCAAAATCCATGTACGAACTGCAATCAAAATACAATTTTTTTACCACTTTCAAACGGTACAGCACTTCTTTGGTATCTTGAATGGTGGTCAGGGTATTATTATGGAGGTCGAGTTGAAATTCAGTTTGATCGTCCAGGGTCTGGGGAAGGTGAAATACAATGTTACAGGCATCATCCATACATTCCAGGTCGTGGGAAATATCGGTTGAAGGATAATGCAGGATCAGGGAGAGTTGATCTTCCATTTTGGCCGCTGTGACATAATTCAGGCTGTCTATACCTTCTGCTTTGAAATAAAACGACCAGCCGACATTGCCACATGGATATTCACTGGGGCTGTTGCGAAACAGAAAGAGCGGCAGCTGCGCAATGTTTTTAACATCGGACCATTCGCAGTAGAACTTATCGTCATTCATATCCCCGCGAATGATGCCTGTAGTGCGACCCAGGCTATCGGATTCGACCAGCACAATTTGGTCGCCATCGTGATTGCCATCGAGGTAAAATTTTTCTTTACTGCTCAGGATTTCATACGCACCTTTAAATTCTTTATTGTCTGTGGCAAGCACCATCCTCACAGCGTGCGTGTGATCCAGGTACCCAGACAAATCTTTAAGCCACCAAACAGAATTTCCGACATCGCCAAAGTGGGTAAGTGCCATTTCCATTAGGTCATCTGTTGGTTGCGCAAACAATTTTATTTGTTTGGTTCCAAACATCAGCATTCCAAAAATAAAGATACCGGCGAGTCTGTTCATGTTATGGTACCTGTATGTGATTGATGATTTTGGAAATGATTTGTTCGGTGCTGATGTTTTCCGCCTCGGCTTCATACGTAAGTCCAATTCTGTGCTTCATCACATTTTTACAAATGGCGCGCACATCTTCCGGAATCACAAAGCCCCTTCGTTTCAGGAAGGCATGGGCCTTGGCTGCAAGGGCCAGATTGATCGATGCCCTTGGTGAGGCTCCATAGGCAATAAGGTGCTGTAGGTCGGTGATGCCCGCCATTTTGGCATTCCTTGAGGCAAAGACAATGTCCAGGATATAATTTTCTATTTTGACATCCATATAAATGCGTTTAACAGCATTTCTTGCCCTCAGGATGGTGTCCTTGTCCAATACCTTTGCCATCTCTGTAAAATCTGCCCCATTGAGATTTCGCCGCATGATGTCTCTTTCTTCGGCCTTACTTGGGTAAGAGATATTTACTTTGAGCATAAAGCGATCGAGTTGGGCTTCCGGAAGTGGATAGGTCCCTTCCTGTTCAATGGGGTTTTGGGTAGCAAGCACTAAAAATGGTTCGTCCAGCAGGTAACTTTCCTTTCCTATGGTAACCTGTCTTTCCTGCATGGCCTCAAGCAATGCGCTCTGTACCTTTGCCGGTGCCCTGTTTATTTCATCAGCCAGCACAAAGTTGGCAAATACCGGGCCCTTCCTTACGGTGAAATCCTGAATGGAAGCATTGTAGATGAGTGTGCCAATGACATCGGAAGGCAAGAGATCCGGGGTAAACTGTATTCGGCTAAAACTTCCATCTACTGCCGATGCCAGGGTTTTAATAGCCAGTGTTTTAGCAAGCCCGGGGAGGCCTTCCAGAAGGATATGTCCACGGGTAAGCAAGCCGATAAGCAGGCTATCCATCATTTCCTCCTGACCGACAATGACCTTTGAGGTCTCGGTTCTGAGGGTTTCAATAAAGGCACTGTCCAGATAAATCTGTTGGTTGAGGGCTTCAATATCCAAACTTCCTTGCGTCATCTCCTGCTGTTTTTCGTTCTTTATTGGATAAAAAGTCAACTTTCAGGCATTAAATGGCGATTTAGGTTGCCCCTTTCGCCACTATTCTGCCAGAAAGCATGGTTTCATTTATGCAATATTAACGAAACTCTTCGTATTCGGGCATGCAGGGATTTTGAGTTTAGAAATTTTTAACAAAACTACGTGGGCATTTGTGGTAGTTAATCGCTGTTATTCAGTAAGTTGAATGCCAATATGGCCGTTTCCTTACCCAAACATAGCCGTCACGATGAGGTTCTCTTTTTCACCAGTGACATTGCCACCTTTGCCCATGGAAATTTTCATCACTTTGAAACCTGCTTTTTTTAAGGCATCGCCATAGTTGGACAAGGCTTCCGGTTTAATTCCTTCAAAATGTATGCCCCATGTTTTTATGCCCCCTGTTTCGCTATAGGTAGTCGCTTTAATACTTCCGCCTTGAAACCTGGGTACTGAGGCCGGTGCTTTATCTGGCCATACTTTGGCCCCTGTTTCTATGATGGCATTCATAGTGTCGCTTTCGATGACGACCTTGTCCTTTTGAATGTCAACCTCTGTGTTTTGACCTGTAGCATTTTCCATTTGGTTTTCAAGCATTTCTTCTGCCTGTTTTTCAGCATTTCTTTTGCAGGAGGATATGGCTGCAAGGGCAAAAACAAAAAAAATGGCAATGAATATGGTTGACCTGTTTCGCTTATTCATGTTGTTATTGTTTAGGGTTGGTTTAAATTTACCTGATTACAACTGATTATCCGCAGAGCCTGCTTCGGATATTTAATTATTTGGATAAAGTTACGCCGCAATACGGCCAAATCAAATGAGATAAATCATACCCTTTGTGAATAAAGATGAAAGGGTATGGAAATAAATGATGAAAAGGGTCGCGGTTGACAGTTTATTGAATGGCAGGCCCACTTTTAGGCTAATTTTTATAATTTCGCCAAATGCTCTTCAATACTTTTGAATACCTTGTTTTTTTTGTAGTCTTTTTTGCCGTGTACTGGGCAATTCCGGCGAAGTATCTGTATGGGCAGAATCTTTTTCTACTGCTTGCTTCCTATATTTTTTATGGTTGGTGGGATTGGAGGTTCCTCTCTCTGATCATGCTTACCACCGTGACCTCATTTTATGCCGGCAAGTGGATGTCCTCAAACCCGGGTCAAAGAAAATGGGCATTGTGGCTGACCCTTTCGATAAACTTTGGCATCCTCATTTATTTCAAGTATGCAGCGTTTTTTGTATCTTCCTTCACAGCATCGCTGGCTGTTTTGGGCATAGATATCAATCTGCATCTGGTAAAATTACTGCTTCCGGTAGGCATCAGTTTTTATACCTTCCAGTCATTATCTTATGTCATTGATGTATATAGAGGAAAATTGCCGGCAAGCCGGAACCTGGTGGAATTCGCTGCCTTTGTCAGTTTTTTCCCCCAACTGGTAGCGGGCCCCATCGAAAGGGCAGGAAATCTTCTTCCTCAAATTCAACGCAGCCGAACATTCAACAATTTACAGGCAGAGGAAGGTCTTCGACTGATCTTATGGGGTCTTGTAAAAAAAATGTTGGTGGCAGACAATTGCGCCCCGGTGGTAGAGCAAATTTTTTCAGCACACCAAACTATGGATTCTCCGGCGCTTTGGTTCGGAGCCGTATTGTTTGCATTTCAGATTTATTGTGATTTTTCAGCTTACAGTGAAATTGCCATGGGCAGCGGCAAACTACTGGGCATAGAACTCATGCAAAACTTCAACTATCCTTATTTTGCCAAAGACATCAAAGAATTCTGGAAAAAATGGCACATTTCACTGACTACCTGGTTTAAAGATTATGTATTTCTACCCATGGGTGGCAGCAGGGGGTCAAAGACACAAACAATAAGGAATGTGGCCGTGGTTTTTCTGTTAAGTGGCTTATGGCATGGCGCTAATTTGACCTTTGTAGTATGGGGAATTTACCATGCCTTATTGTACCTTGTTTTTGTATTCATGGTGGACAAAATGAAATTTAGATTGCCTCCATTTGCGGCCATGTTGTTCACATTTTTTTCAGTCTTGCCCGGTTGGGTCTATTTCAGGTCTGGAGATTTATCTCAGGCTTTCTCTTACTTTTCCGGTATGTTTCAGCAACCTGATGATTGGCATTTGCCATTGCTGGATGTGAAGGTCACAGGAGGATTGCTGACTTTATTAATTGCTGAGTGGTGGAACCGTAATCGGTTGTTCGGGCTTGACCTGTCCTGCAAAGTACCCATGCCGTTGAGGTGGACATTATACGGCTTATTGATGTTACTTATACTGATCTATGGCAGTTTCAACGAAGTTTCTTTTATATATTTCAATTTCTAATGGCGGATGAACAAATTCCTGAAACGGTTTTTTCTTTTTAGCATTCTTTGGGTGGGGATGACAATGGCTTTAATCCTTATTGCCAATTTCAGGGTTACATCCTATCCGTTTAAGAACAATCAGACAGAAAGTAACCTTTTGGTATTGAAGGAACAAGCGCATTACAATTTTTTGGTCATGGGAATTTCTCACGGAAGGAACTTATCCAGAAATACCCACCATCAAAAATTTGAGCAGGTTTTTAATGCACGCATGATGAATCTGTCACAGGGAGAGTCACTGGGAGGGCTTGAAAATCAACTATTGTATCTGCGTTATTTTTTTCATAAGAACAACAAAGCAGATACCCTGTTATTTGTGCTTTCCCCATCTCTAATGTATAATGATGAAACTGATCAGTCGGATATTGCCTTTTACCGTGAGCCGCTGAAGATGTCATTTGTCAGGCACCTAATTCATTACGGAGGAGACAGAAAGTGGTGGCAATTATTATTTTATATCAAAAGCAAGTTGGGCCATCATTGGTGGACCACTAAACCATTGGACAAAAAAGATAATATGCTCACCCTGTCTGGAATTGACACAATGGAGATGCAAAAAGGTTTCGCGCTCGCATATCCCAGAGGTTTGAACCTTAAAATTTTTCAGTCCCGGTGCCAGGTGCTGGATCGGCTAATCCGGGAAGCCTTAAGTCAAAACACGGCGGTTACCATGGTCATTCCACCGGCAGTGTTTGGGCAATGGCCGGGTCACAAAGAAACCATAGCTTTTTTGAATAAATATGGAGGAAAGGTGAAGGTTTTGGACCATGCAAATGCCATCGTCAACCCCGCCTTCTATAGCGACCATCATCACCTCAATACCATGGGCGTCAGCGAATATCTTGTCCAGTTGGAAAGAGAAATCAAGGAAAAATAGGAAATGGCGGACATTATAAAGCAGGTGAGTCACTGTGGCAGAAAATTCCAAAAGGCACCATAGAAATTCAAAAAATTAATTAACTTTGCCGGCGAGAGTCGAAGGGCCAGCTCCTGCTGAACTCCCCCAGGGTAGAAATGCAGCAAGGGTAGGTGGTTGAGCGGTTAGCTTTGGCTCTCTTTTTTTTACCTCTCAAAATGTAATTCATGTTATTTTTTATCGATACCGCAAATCTTGATCAGATTCAGGAGGCAAAAGACCTTGGCATTCTGGATGGAGTAACCACGAACCCCTCATTGATGGCTAAAGAAGGTATTTCTGGCGATCAAAACATTATAAATCACTACAAAGCCATTTGTGCCCTTGTGGATGGTCCGGTAAGCGCAGAGGTAATCAGCACCGATTTCAAAGGCATGGTGGAAGAAGGAAAGATGTTGGCTGACCTTCATGAAAATATTGTGGTAAAGGTACCGATGATCAAGGAAGGTATAAAGGCCATTTCCTGGTTTGCTGAAAATGGCATTGAAACCAATTGTACGCTTGTATTTTCTGCCGGACAGGCCATTCTTGCAGCCAAAGCCGGGGCAACATACCTGTCTCCGTTTATTGGCAGGATTGATGACACCAGTTGGGATGGTATGGAACTGATCAAAGAGGTAGCCGAAATATACAGCATTCAGGACTATGATACCCTTATCCTTGCAGCTTCAATTCGCAATAGCTTACACATTATTCAGGCTGCCAAAAGCGGGGCAGATGTGATAACCTCACCGCTGGCACCCATCCTGGGTTTGCTCAAACATCCGCTCACTGATATCGGACTGGCGCAATTCCTTGCCGATCACCAAAAAGGCAAATAGAAACAATTTACAAGTAAATAAGATGTGGGATTAAAGGCCCATCATCAATCGCATGGGATCCTCCAGCAACTCTTTTACTTTTACCAGAAAAGTTACAGAAGTACTGCCATCGATGATTCTGTGGTCGTAACTCAGGGCAAGGTACATCATCGGCCTGATCTCAATGGTTCCATTTACCACTACAGGGCGTTCCTTGGTGGCATGCATTCCCAGAATGGCAGATTGTGGCTCATTGATGATGGGTGTGCTGAGCAATGAACCAAAAATCCCGCCATTGGTGATGGTAAAGGTGCCTCCTTTCATTTCTTCTATGCTGAGTTTACCATCCCTGGCCTTGGTTGCCAGGTCTTTGATTTTGAATTCAATTTCATGCAAGCCAAGTTTTTCGACATTGTGTACCGGAGGAACCACCAATCCAGTCGGTGTGGAGATGGCCACAGAAATATCCACGTAATCGTGGTAGATGATGTCGTTTTCTTCAATGCTGGCATTTACATCGGGCATTTGCATCAGTACGTGGGCGCATGCTTTACTGAATATGGACATGAAACCGAGCTTAATGCCATATTTGGCTACAAACTGCTCTTGATATTTTTCCCGTAAGGCAATGATGCCGCTCATGTCCACTTCATTGAAAGTGGTCAGCATGGCCGTTTGGTTTTTCGCTGCCACGAGCCGGGTGGCTATGGTTCTGCGCATCCTGCTCATTTTTTCTCTTCGCTCAGGCCTTTCTTCCGATCCGGTTACCGGCATTGAAGGTACAGAGGGGGGGGCAACGGTGGCGGGAGATGGAGTCGCCAGGGGTTGTTGACCTGCCTTTACGGCGTCCTCTTTCGTAATGCGGCCATCTTTTCCGGTGCCACTTACTGATTTAGGATCTATGTCTGCTTCCCGCAGGATTTTTGCGGCGGAAGGAGAGGGGTGTCCTTCCGAAGGACTGACAGCTGCAGCTGCTTTGGGTTCAGGATTTTGAACTTCTACTATGGGTGTGACAGGGTTGGGTGTCGATGCAACCTGACTTTGCTGCACGGAAGTATCAATCCGGGCTACCAGGGCGCCGATGGTAAGGTCGTCACCTTCTTTGGCCACGTGCATCAATTTTCCGGAGGCTTCTGCCGGAAATTCCAAAGTCGCTTTATCTGATTCAAACTCACAAATGGGTTCGTCGATTTGTACAAAATCGCCATCTTTTTTCAACCATTGCGATAAGGTGACTTCTGTGATGGACTCACCAATGGTCGGAACTTTCATTTCAACAACACTCATTTGTATTTTTTTTAGTTTGAAGTACAAAATTACACATTAGCAAGACATTTGAATCCACAGCGTCGGTCAAATTGCGCAATAAATTAGACTAGTCTAAATATTAATTTAAATGATACCCGATTTATTAATGAAGACTTATTTAAAAAACCTCACATATTGCTTTGGGTCAGCGTTTTATGCAGGCTTTGTCTCCAGTGGGGAATGGTGAGGTGAAAGGTGTTTTTGACCCTGGCCAGGGACATCACACTCCAGGCAGGTCTCGGCGCTTTGGCTCCATAGTCTTGAGTACTGATGGGTTGCAAGTCAATTCCGATGTCCATAAAACTGAAAATTTCACGGGCGAAATCATACCAGGTTGTGATGCCTTCATTGGCATAGTTGTATATCCCCCCAAGTTGGTCAACACCTTGGTTTTGAATGTGTTCGACCATTTTCATCAGGGCAGAGGCCAAATCTGCTGCACAGGTAGGAGCTCCAAACTGGTCGTTGACCACCGTCAGTGATTTGCGCTTTTGAGCCAGATTGAGCATGGTATTTACAAAGTTGTGGCCGGTATCGCTGTAGATCCAGGAAGTACGCACAATGAGGGTATCTGGTTTAAAAAACCGGGCGAGTACTTCCCCGGATAATTTGGTGGTAGCATAAACGCTCTTTGGAGCCGTAGGGTCTGACTCTCTGTATGGCAAGCCACGGTTGCTGTCGTACACATAATCGGTCGAAAGATGTATCAGTGTCGCGCCACAGGCTACACAAGCCTGGGCAATTCTGCCTACGGCACAGGTGTTTATTTTCCAGGATTTCAAGACCTCAGTTTCTGCTCTATCTACCTGCGTATAAGCAGCACAATTGATGACATAATTGGCATGTTCGTCCATAATTTTTTGCCCAAGGTCAGGGTCTTCGAGGTCAATGTCTGCTCTCCCTGCAAATACAAAATTGAATTTTGGGTAAGATGCGGATATGGTTTTAATGGCTTCACCTACCTGTCCATTCGACCCAAGCACCAATATTTTCATTCGGAAATAAATTTTTTGTGGTGGCTAAAAGTCGGGAGCTGCTTGTCTTTTTCAGAAATAATAAATTCATTAGTAGGTAATATCCAGTTTATGCCCAGTGTGGTATCGTCAAACCGGATACCGGCATCGCTTTCTTTATGATAATAGGCATCACATTTATAGGCAAATACCGCTTTATCTGACAAAACGATATAGCCGTGGGCAAATCCTTTGGGGACCAGCATTTGTTTGAAGTTGGTTGAACTCAGGATCACAGACATGTGCTGTCCATACGTAGGGGAGTCTGGCCTAATGTCCACAATGACATCAAGTACTTCGCCCTGACTTACCCTCACCAGTTTGGTTTGTGCATAAGGAGGCAGCTGGTAATGCAAACCCCGCAATACGCCCTTGGCAGAAGACGCTTCATTGTCCTGTACAAAGGAGAGGTTGAGGCCAAGTGTGCGATAATTATAAGATTCAAAAAAGCAACCCCGCTCATCCCGCCAGACCGTCGGCTCCAGGATATACACACCTTCAAACTTTGTATGGGTTAATTTCATAATGCCAATTTGGTCAGTGGCAAAGGTAATCATTTGTTGCCATTTGTCCGTTGACCCGGTTAGTGGCTATGACTACATTTGCTTCGACTCATGTAAGAACTGATTTGCCAGTAATACCCGATAGTTTTGAAATGACTTTTTGTCTGCTGAGGCATAAAGATTGGCAGATATGTATATTTTTGTAAAAACTTAGTCCATGCCATCAGCCCCAGCTTCTTACAGAAAAAAAATCACCAACCCCTTTATCTATTTCTTTTTTATGCTTTGGAGACTGCCCAGTCTTATCTTTTGGGGGGTAAAGGTTCGGTACCTTTCTGATGCCGTGGCCATTGTGACCATAAAACATAAATGGACAAATCAAAATCCTTTTGGTTCCGTTTATTTTTCTGCCTTGAATGGAGCGGCAGAACTGTCAACCGGAATTATGGTACAAAGTTTTTTGCAAGGCCTTGGTCCTTATTCTATGCTGGTGGTAGAATCAAATGCCACATTTGTTAAAAAAGCAAAGGGTCGAATTACTTTTACCTGCGAAGAGGGTAGCAGGGTAAACGGTATTATTTATGAGATGGAAAAGTCGGGAATCGCCCAGTCTTTCTGGCTTACCTCCACAGGGACAGATGAGGCAGGCGATGTCATTGGAAAATTTAGCTTTTTATGGTCACTCAAAAAAAAATAAGCAAACAATATTAACGACCATTAAAAAAAAAAGGGGGGAACTCCCCCCTTTATCAAATAATATTTTAGTTCGGGTTACCTAAACAACGATCATGAGATCATAATTTTGTGTGCAGTATCCGCTTTTTGAACGTGTGTTTTAGGCATATGCAGGGTCAGAAGACCATTTTCGAATTTTGCATCAATTTTCTTTTCATCAACGGTGTCGGGCACGGTAAATGACCTTACGAAAGAATTGTAATTAAATTCTGATCTGAAAAAATCTTGTTTCTCCTCTTTGTGTTCTACTTTCTTTTCAGATTTAATGGTAAGCATGCCGTCTTTCAATTTGATTTCCAGGTCTTTCTTTTCAAATCCGGGTGCAGCCAACTCTAAGGTATATTCTTTGTCAGTTTCTTTGATGTTCACAGGAGGCAGGGAATTGTTGAAATTGAATTTCTTATTCCAATTCTGTGGTAAAAAATCCTCAAAAAAGTCACCAAATGTTGGCAAAAAGTCCGATGAGTCTTTAAAAAATTTTTGTGGTTTCATGATGACATGTTTAAAAAATTATTAAATGGCATGAAACAACTGAATCCAGCTTTGATCCCGTTTTATTGAGCTCCGCAAACCATCTTCCGGTGCCTCATGTGATCGATTTCTGATGATACAAATATGAATACGAGTGGGTATAGTTATCAATGACAACGATCATGGTTGACAAAAGTCATTATTTTAACTCATAGCTGTAAAGTTCTACACCCATTTTATTGCGGAGGCTGATGCGGGCAGACCGCTTTTTACCCTTGCCGGTAACTTCGATCATGGCATAGTTTCGTTCACCGATCATAGAGCCACTTACCCTGTTTTCATTGGGCTCTTCGGGATGTGGTGAGGCTGATGAAGTAATGGGTGAAGCCGTTAGGTCATAGACCTCAATGCCGGATGGGCCTGTCCATTTACTAATTTCGGAATGGTGCCGGTCTCCGGTGAGAAAAACTACACCTTCCACTTTGTATTGGTCGATGGCATCCAGTAATTTGCGCCGTTCAACCGCATAATTTGCATAGTTTTCAAACCCTGCGAATGTACTAAGTATCTGCCCTCCAATACACACAAATTTAAATCGTGCCGAACTTGAGCGGAGCGCATCTATAAGCCATTGCAATTGTTTTTCGCCCATTATTTGTCCGGATGGCGATTGCGGGCTGCGATACCAACGATTGTCCATCAGGAAAAAATCTGCATCCGACCAACTGAATGCACCAGTGATACCTTCGGTATCGCCCGCTCCATATGTAGGATTGGCCCAAAAATCTTTGAAGGCATCCAGGGTCCATTGTTTGCCATAATAGGTGCGGTCAGAATCATTGGGGCCATAATCGTGGTCATCCCAGATGGCATAATGGTGTGTATTGGCCAGCAGGGGAGTTAACTCACCCACCTGACGGGTATGGGTATATCGATGGTAAACTCCGGACCGGCTATCCCAATCGGCCTCTCTCAGATAAGTATTGTCGCCCAGCCAGACCATAAAATCTGGTTTGTCTTTGTACATCGCTCCCAGAATGTCATATTCTCCGCCATATCCCTTACCCGGGCGATCATATTTTTCTTCATTGATATAAAAACAAGAACCTGCTATAAATTTAAAATCCGGGGCATCGGTGCGCCATTTCCATATTGGCAGGGTTTTAAACTGTTGTTCGTTCCTGGCTTTGATCTCCTTGTTATTAATGATGATTTCGTACAGGTACGTAGTGCCGGGCTCCAAATCAGTCGCTGTAAGGTGGGCCGTAAAGCCATGACTTGCTTTGGTTTCCACTTTGGAGGTTTCATTGGCCTTGGAAGGAAAATCCTTTGGCCAGTATTTCATTTTGACATCCGCTTTTCCACTGGTCTGGACCCATACCACCGATTCCCGCGTAGCCGCATAACCCACCATGGGGCCGCCGGTCAGGTTGGTGGCCATCTGTGCATCCACATGAAAAAAAAGCATAGTCATAAGCCATAGACATGTATATTTCATCGGTATGTATTTACAGCGAATATAAAAAAAGAAGTTGAAATTTTATACTTCTTTGTCCGCAGTGCATATGGTTGAAAATCGCTCCATCCATTCTTCGCTATGATTGGTGGGTTGTCCCGAACTGAGATCTATGTGCACAAAATTGGTGTCCATGGTGCAATAAATCCTGTGTTCATCTTTCATCTCAAACCATACGTCAAGGGATTTCACATCGAAGTTTCGCACCTGAGACTCAATGGTCACTTCCTGCATGGTCTTTACAGGCCTTAGGTAACGGATCAGATGACTGGCTACCACCCAAGCCTTACCAGTTTCAACCGCATAGGCGTAGAGGTCAACTCCATAATGCAATTTTAACTGATCCTCCCTTGCATTGAGCAGATAATCGATGTAAATGCTGTTGTTTAGATGACCAAAAGGGTCGCAATGCTGGAAGCGTATGATCGCTTTGCTGGTCAGGATGGAGAGCCAGTTAGGGTTTATCATAAAGAATGCTATTAATCTGTGATTTTAATCTGTGTAATGGTCTTACATCCTTGTATATTTTTGACAACAAGATTGCGCCTTCCAGCCGAACAATGAAATCCTCAGCTGCTTCTTTACCTGCTTTACAGTTTTTATAGGTAAAATATTGGTCCAACTTTTCTACCCAGCCCGACATTACCTCCAGACAGGTAGCGGAGACAGCATGATTTATGCCTGCGGTTTCCAGCGCAACCGTTGCCAGGGGACAGCCATGGACATAGCCTGAATCCTGTAGTTCGGATATGAAAAAGTCAACCACCGCCTCAAGGCCGGCCACAGCATCGCCTTTACCCTTCATATGGTTGGTCATACTCCGTGCCAACAGGTCTTTATAGGAGATAAGTGCGGCCGAAACCAGCTCATCTTTTCCGCCTGGAAAATGATGGTACAACGAACCCTTGGGTATACCCGTACCGATTAGTACCTCATTGATGCCTGTGGCAGTCAGGCCCTTTTCACGGATGAGTTTTGCGGTGAGGGCGATCAGCTTTTCCCGGCTGGTCATTTAAGCAGCTGTATATATTTTTGGGTGATTCCCGTATGCAAGCCCTCATGAAAAAGATTGAACCTGATGATGCCCTCGATGCCTTCAATGGTGGTTTCCAGCGATTTGCTGATGAAGGGAATAGTCTCTACAAAAATTCCAGCCTCGTAGTCTTTTTGCAACTGCAGCACAGAGCTAGTAAATGCAGCCAATACCCTTTCCACTTCTTCCTGCGTGAATTGCCTTTCCGGCCGGGTATTTTTTTAAAATTTACCAAAATAAATTCTTCAATGGTATAGGGAAGCTTACTCAGGCCATAGGTAAGCATTTCCTGTACCACTACCATGTGCCCCATGTTCCAGATGATGTTGTTGTTGAAGCCCAGTGGAATGGCATTCAATTGGTCCAGCGATAAGTCTGCTAATAGTTTCACTACCGCCTCTCTGTTCTTTTGTAAAATGTTAAATTCCTGATGCATGTATTTTCTATTTTTTTCAAAGGTAAAACAAAAATTAGACCAGTCTGTCTATTTTATCATATAATTATATATATAAAGTGTTATTTCTTTAAAATAAGCATTTTATGGGATAAATTAATTTGTAGGTGCCGCTTGGTACCTCATCTGATTCTGTGCTTGAGAATGGCCGGGATACAACACCTGAATGATATTGTCATATGAAAGTAAAGGCAAAATGACTTTTGTCCTCTTCCTCCCTCCCCCCGCTTTGCGGGGTACTCCCTCCCCTCTGGGCGAGGGGCATGCCCGGGAGAGTTTAGATTTGTCGATGCCGCGTGGTTAGCATCCGGACACCGAGCAATCTATCTGGCTAACGCCAGTTAGACAGGTCGGTCACCGGTCACCGAGCAACCGGTCACCGAACACCCGCATTTAGTTTTGTATATGCTGCTCGCAGTGGCTCGCAGTTCCCTCTCTTTCAATTGCCACCGGCAATTGAATTGCCCCAAAGGGACAACCGTTCGCTCACCCCTCACCCCTCACCCCTAATCCCTGTGTTACCAGGTGAACGTAAAACTGAGCTGTGGCAGAATGGGAAACAGGCTTACTTTTTTAAAGAGGGTAGAATCATCTCCATTTCGGGTTGCATAGATGAAGTAGGCATTCAGGCGGTTGTATACGTTGTACACGCCAAATGAGAGGGTAGATTTTATACCGGTAAAAGTAAAGGCGTAAGAAGCATTAAAGGATAATTGATGAAAAGCTGGCATCCGGTAATTGTTTTTCTTTCCTGTTTGCACGAGGGTAACGCCGATCGTATCCAAGCCATCGTAAAAGGTGAATTGTTCATCGGCAATGGTAAAGGGTTGGCCACTGGTATATACAAAGCTGGCGGCTATGTTCCATTGGGCGGTGGGCCTGTAATTGATGCCTGCGCTGAATTGATGCGGCTTGTCAAATCTGGACACAAAACGTTCGCCTTCGTTGAGTTGGTCAAAGCTCCGGTATGACCGGCCGAAATGGTAGCCAAGCCAATATTGGATTTTTTTACCTTCCGCCCTGAATGCACATTCAAAACCAGACGCCTTACCATTGCCACTGACGACTTTATTTTCCCAGTCTCTTTCTGAACTTACAATGGGTGGCGTACCCCTGGGAGGAAAGAGATTGATGAAAAAATCAACCGCTTCATTATATTCGGTAAGTCTGTCGAAAGATCTTGTATATACAGAAGCCGAAATTACATAACCGGAATCGGGTTCATACCTCAGGTCAAAGGAATAATGATCTGATGTTTGGGCATTGACTTTTGAAGTAGCGGGTACCCACAATTCGGAAGGAAGACCCAGCCCGGAGTTTGCCAGCAGATGGATATATTGCACAGACCGGGAGTAAGAGGCATTGAGGGTAAGTTTTTCAGACGGCAGGTATTGAAGTTGAAGTCGTGGCTGTGTGGACCAGGTGTTAAATCCATTTTGCCGGTAATGTACCTGGTAAACGCCCGGAATGCAGTATAATTTGTTTTTGAGTCTTAAATTCCACTCCAGAAATCCAAATGTCTCACTGGCAACATAGGCTGAATCCTCGTTTCCAAACCCTTCATTGATGCCATCTACAATGGAAAGGCTTTGTTTTATGGCAGGATTAAGGGCATGATGAATGTACCCAATTCCCGCGGAAATTTTCACATTGTCATTGTAATAATAGTCAACCGCAGACGTGATTTGCCGGTCCGCAATCTGGCTGTTGTTGATGATGTCCAATGAACCGCTGGCAGTATCCTGTGGTGCGACCGGATACACATAACTTCCCCTTGAAAAGACGTTGTAGGAAAGTAAACCCGCCTGCATGCTGAGTTTCAGCCTGTTCCGGATTACCTGATCGTAATTTAAGCTTACCAGGGTATTGCCGCTGCTGAATTTGTTGAGTTGATTGGACTGTAGCACGCCTGTTTCATCATAGCTGTTCTTACCCAGGCTTAGCCTGTCGGAGCCTGTATAAATGGCTGCGCTCAATTTTTTAGTGTCACTCCATTTATAATTTAATTTTACCTGCAAATCCCGGTATCGTAGAAATAAGTCATCGTAAAGACTGATATTTTTTTTCACAGGTTTAAGTAAGGTGTTAATCCATGAATTTCTTATGGAAAGCGCATACGTAAGTTTATTTTTCAGCACAGGACCCTGGGTGAAAAAAGTTATACCCTGAAGGCCTGGACTTATGGTGGTTTCTCTGCTATCCTTATGTCCATCCTTGAGCATCACATTTACGATTGAACTGAGCCTTCCCCCATATCTTGCCGGCTGGCCGTTTTTCATAAAATCTATAGACCGGATGGCTTCATCCATAAAAATACTGCTCAGTCCGCCTGTATGATAGGATTCGTACAAAGGCATACCTTCCAGCAGGATAAGGTTTTGGTCTGATCCTGTGCCTCTGATATTCAGTCCCATTTGTCCCTCTCCGCCAGGGGTGACACCAGGTATGGTTTTGAGCATATTTAACGGGTCTTTATCACCCAGCACCGTATTTCGGGCTAAATTGTCTGACCTGGGGACGATTTCTGTCAAGGGGTCAAGTATTTGTTTTTCATATATGATGACCGGAGGCAGAGTATTGGGCACTATGCTCAATCTGTGGTTACGAATGAATGATTTTTGCTGGAAGGCTTCATACCGTATGGGTTCATAGCCCAAAATCTGAATCTCTAAATAAATCTTGCCTGGTTTACATTCCATAAAATAAAAACCCTTGGTATCGGTGGTCGTAAATTTTCCGGTATTGGGTTGATAGACAATTACTCCTGGCAGCACTTCCCCGGAATTGTCATCCATAATGTAACCGGAAATACTGATCCTCAATTCCCTGACATTCAGCACAAATTTATTTTCTCCCAGCGGTGTAAGCTCAACGTTATATCCTTGAAAAATATGGGTCAGCAAGGATTGCAGATCAACCTCATCTGCAGGCAGGGTTTCAATGACTTCATCTTCAAACTGGGTAGAGGAATAGGACACAATGATGCCTGCGAATTGTTCGATCTGTTTGATGATTGCGGTTCTTCGCTGGGGAAGATCAATGACGGAAGTTTTTATAAGAAATATCTGGCCGGATTGAGCCACCAGGCTGGCAGAAAGGCTTTGTAAGATAAGGAAGATGATGGTTATCTTCTTCACACGGCTTTTAACATTTTATTGAAGTAATAACGTAGCCGGTGTCTTTTTTGTGATATTGAATGTTGAACAACAGTTTAAACTCAGCCAATACCGCTTCTATTCCTTCTTTGGAAAATTTTGAAGTGATGAGGCATTCAGATTTAATTTGCACATTGGGAGCGAGTTCGATATAGGTGCCAAAATGGCGGTTGATATCCATGATGGCTTTTTCGATGGGTGTATTTTTGAATTCCAGTACCTGATCTTTCCAGCTAAATTGATTGGTAGAAATTTGCTGGCTCGATACAATGTCTTCCCCTGAAAGTTTCATCCACTCACCGGCACTTAAAATGATCTCCCGGCCATCGTATTCATATCTTACCTTACCCTCTTCTACAGCAACTTCGGTGAGGTCACCACGGGAGGTCACTGAAAATCGCGTTCCCAATACCGTAATTTTGCCCTTGTGAAGTGCAACGGTAAATTGCTGTTGATCCGTTGTTTTGGAAACATTAAAAAAGGCGCGGCCATCCAGTTTTATATTTCTCGACTGACCGTATGACATCGCCGTGTATTTATCAAGGGTCACCTGACTTCCATCTGGCAAGACCATTTGCATGAAATTAGCTGCAGAAACCATTTTTTCCATGGAATCAGAAGACGCTGAGCCCTGGGTAAAATAAAAGGCAGCTACAGCTACGACCAAAAAAGCAATTGCCGCTGCATATTTTCGAATCAGGGGTAAGACCCTGCCTGCGCCGGGTTGCTTGTTCCCGGAGATTATTTTTTGGAATGCGGTTTCTTTTGGGTATTGGCGATAATCTTTCAGCGTTTCATAGGGAAAATTTATGCCGGCGATGGCTTGAATGCCGGAAAGGGTATCTTCGGCTTCCTGCTTCCAGGATGCCAGAATTTCTGCTTCTTTGGAAGCATCGGGATTATTGAGGTTATGGATGTTTTCTCTTACATTCATCAGATAAAGCATTGTGTTTTATAATTCATGGTGCTGAGGGTTAAATTCCGACCTAAGTATCTTCATGGCCTTTGCTATTTGGTTTTCTACCGTTTTGACAGCGATGTCCATTTCACCGGTAATATCTTTATAACTCATTCCATCAATTTTCGCTTTCACAAAGATAAGCTGGCATTTTGAAGGCAATTGTCGTATAGACTGATATATTTTTTCTTTTAACAGATATTCGTCTGCAATTTCCTCTTTGTAATCCTCGACGACAATTTTTTCACTTTCCAGGGAGACTATTACGGGCCTTTTCACCCTGGATTTTTCAATGGCTTTGTGGTAAACGCTTTTAAACAGATAGGCTTTGGGGTTGGAAATTTGGGAAATATTCGAATTGACGGTCCATAAATGGGTGAATACCTCCATTACCGCATCCTCTGCCTCGTCTTTAAGTCCAAGGGCATTGGCTGCATAATTGCATAAGGCATTATAATAGGTATCAAACAGGTACCTGAATATTTCTTTGTCCACCCGGTCAGAATTCTGGGCTAAAGATAATTAATTCCTTAGACACGAGGGCGAGAGACCACGGGCTTATCGATTAAGGTATTTTAAATCCCGTTATCAGGTTGTCGATGAGTTCTTTTACCTGAGGTGCCTGTGACATCGAATGGATCTGGGGATTACTTTCAATGTCATAAACAGGATTGGTTCCAAACTCTTTTTTTAGATCAATCTCAATGGTAAGTGTTGCAGTGCCATTTTCTGTGATGGTCAGACTGGCAGGGAGCTCAATGGTTCTGAAAGCTTCATTGGCTCCGGTATGCAGGCCAAAACCGGTTTCGGTCACTCCGTCGCCGTCAAGGTCAATTTGCCCCTCAGTACGGGTAAAAATGAAACTCTTCCACGCACCCCAGTATTCTGCCTGGTTGCTCAGAATGTGGTTGTTGTCATAATCTGCGGGTGTTTTGTCGTTACTGGCCTTTGGCACGCCCAGACTGAATTTTATGGCGCTGTAAGTACCCGGCTTAATGCCGTCCATATTATACTTATAACCTAAAGCTGCATTTGCTGCCCCGGTATGGCTATTGGTCAGATTGTGATATGAAATGTCATGAATTTGGGTGTAGCCGGCACTGCCTTTAAGTTGAATTTCCGATAGGAAAAAACTAAATCTGCTGAAGTACAACTTCTTACCATCCGGATAAGTATAGTTGTCAAACATGACAAGGGTTTGGTCTCCGTATTTGAGTTTAAAATTCAAATTGAGTTTTCCATTATCCTGTACCACGGGGTCATCTCCGCAAGATGCCAGCATCAGGGTTGTCAATATAAGGGCAATAAATAATTTCATCTTTAACAATTTAATGGGTTCACAACCAAAAATTTAAACATAGGTAATCCGTAATGTTACCATACAAGTATTTAAAAGGCGCCTTAAACTTTTCAACACTTCAAAACTACCTGTGGTTCCTGATAGATACCAATGGTTTTTTTTTAAAGCAGACCGCTGATGAGGCTTTCGATGCCTATACCTTCTGCCTCGGCTTTATAGTTTCTTACTACTCTGTGTCTCAGTACATTACCCGCGATGGCTTTTACGTCATCAATGTCAGGCGAATATTTACCCTGGATAGCTGCGTGGCATTTGGCCCCGAGCACCAGGTATTGTGAAGCCCTGGGTCCTGCTCCCCATGAAATGTATTTATTTACTTCATCGGTTGCAAGGTCGGTACCTGGCCTGGTTTTGCTGGCAAGCGTAACCGAGTATTCCAGCACATTGTCGGCAATGGGAATTTTGCGGACCAGATTTTGGAAATACAGAATTTGCTCGGCGCTGAGGATATTTTTTAAGGAACTGGTCATGGCGCCGGTAGTGTTTTTCACCACATTTAACTCTTCGGCATAACTCGGATAATCCAGTTTTATATTAAACATAAATCGGTCGAGTTGGGCTTCAGGAAGGGGGTAGGTACCCTCTTGTTCAATGGGGTTTTGCGTGGCCAACACAAAGAAAGGCTTGGCCAGTAAATGTTTGGTTCCGGCTACCGTTACATGGCGTTCCTGCATGGCTTCCAGCAGAGCGGCTTGAGTTTTGGGCGGAGTCCGGTTGATTTCATCCGCAAGAATGATGTTGGCAAACAATGGTCCCCGGTTGAAGCGAAAGGATTTGTGTTCGTCCAGAATTTCAGACCCGGTAATGTCTGAGGGCATAAGGTCAGGAGTAAACTGGATTCTTTTAAAATCGAGGTCAAGTACATCGGCGATGGTACTCACCAGCAGGGTCTTTGCCAGTCCGGGCACCCCGACCAGCAAGCTGTGTCCATTGGCAAAAAGTGAGATCAATACCGACTTCACTACTTCATCCTGTCCCACGATGACTTTACCAATCTCGGATCTTAATTCTTTATACGACTGGGCCAGGCCATCTACTGCCTCCACGTCAGATTTATACATAAATCATTTATTTTCAATGGTTAATAAAAATAGAAAGCAAAAATAAGAAAATCTGCCATTTAAACGAATTGCATACTTACATTGTTTTGTGAAACCGCTCTTTTGTCCTTCCGTCCCAAAAAAGGTCAGCAATCGTTGAAATGAAAAACTTATATTTGCCCTATGGCTTCTATATTTCCATCACATGACAAGGATTCCTGGTTAAGCAGAGTTCAAAAAGAATTGCCAGAAGGTATGTCTCTTCAGGATCTTCAAATTCAAAAACCCCTGTTTACCCACGATGGTTTGGCTTTTCCTGACGAAAATGATGCCGTCACAGGCTACCTCGACGTACATCCCTGGCAAATTTCAGCATCTTTTTCAGATGCAGATGCCGGCTTGATTTTAGAAGCGCTCCAAATGGGTGCAGAAGCCATCGCCATCAACCTCAATGAAGACCTTGATCCGGCTGAGTTGTTAATGAATGTGAGGCTTGACTTTATCACCTCGGCATTTAATTTGGCTGAATGCAGTGGGGACTACCAAAGTAAGTTTTTGGAGTACATTCATAAAAATTATCGCCAGGGACTAGGTGAAAGGCTCATTCTGGCAAGTGGATTGACAGATCAGACGAATGCATCGTTTCCAGAGGGCTTTTTCCTGATCCTGGATTGGTGTGGCTTTGATTTGGAAGCCATGCAAAATATTAACGAGGCAATGCGTGCGCACCTTGATTTATGCAGGGGGCGGTATTTTGTCAATGTGACTTTGTCCGATGATTTTTATACTGAGGTCGCTAAACTTCGCGCCCTGCGCCTTTGGTTTCATCAACTAACTGCTGACCTGTATGCACAGGAATCTAAATTATATATTCTGGCGACGCCGGCAACTCAACAAGAAGATTTTAATCACGCCCTCATCAGGTTTACCTATGCGGGTTTAGCCGGTTTGCTGGGAGGGGCTGATTTTATATCTCTGATGCCCTGGAGCAATGAAAAACAAAATGAAGCACGACTGGCGCAGAACATCCAGCACCTTTTTAAGGAAGAAAGTCATCTTGACCTTTTCCGCGATCCATTCGCGGGAAGTTTCTTTATGGAACAACTTACAGCTGGCATGGTGGCTTCAATGAATGGTGTTAAATAAAGTGACCGCAGTCCGGTGATAAAAGTCAATTATTGCGATGGTTTAACAAATTAAAGTCCGGACCACGGCCTTTCTGTCAATCAGAACCCACAATGCGGTAATCATAACGGTCACCAAAAAAACGCATACTGTAATCGAGTTGTACCACACCCTGGTAATAGAAGCCGTCACCCCAAATTTCGATGCCGGGAGCCAGTTCCTGTCTGAAGATGTCAATATCCCATTTTAGTTCATCGGTTTCATCAATGTCAGCATGAACCACGGACCATATCTCTCCGTCAAACGGTGCTTCTATGAGGATGTCGTCGTTTCCGGCTGCGGAAATATTGAGTGAAAACGGTCCGGCAAGGCCCACTACGTGTGCCTCATATACGCCAAGAATGGGCAGGATTTCGTCGTCTATATCCTGGCAGGCTGCAAAGCTGAATGGGAGCAATAAAAGGTAAAATAGTCTTTTCATGATAATAAGGTTTTATGACATACCTCTGGATTTTAATTCCAGATTAGAGCTTGTTTTCAAATCAAACGAAAGCCGGCGTGGAGAAGTAAACAGGAGTTAGTTCCCTTTAAAACCAATTTAACAGCTTTGTTAATGAGATGTGAAAATGGGTCCATTTTGCTGAGGAAAGTCAGCTTAAGGCTTAAGTAATGTCATTTAATCGAATGAATTTTAGGAATCCTGCTACTTTTGCAAAAATTTTTAAGATGACCCACACAGCGGACATACTCATCATTGGCGCCGGTCCCGTAGGATTGTTTACTGTTTTTGAAGCGGGCTTGCTCAAGATGCGTTGTCATTTGGTAGATACTCTGGCCGGGCCCGGAGGTCAGCTGAATGAAATTTATCCCAAAAAACCCATTTACGATATACCCGGCTATCCTGAGGTCCTGGCTGGTGACCTGGTTGAAAACCTGATGAAGCAGATTGCTCCGTTTAATCCGACTTTTACTTTTGGAGAACGCGCAGAAACCCTGGAGAAGTTGAGGGAGCGATTGTATAAAGTGACGACCAATAAAGGCACCGAGTTGTTTGCCCCTGTGGTAGCCATCGCTGGGGGCCTGGGCAGTTTTGAGCCCAGAAAACCGCCTATTGCATCCATCGGCCGCTTTGAGGAATTGGGGGTAGATTACATCATCCGCGATCCTGAGAAATACAGGGGTAAAAAAGTGTTGATTGCCGGTGGCGGTGACAGCGCCCTTGACTGGACCATCGTATTGGCAGACATCGCGGCAGAGGTAACCATGATTCACCGTCGCACTTCATTTCGCGGAGCATTGGACAGTGTGGAAAAGGTAATGCACCTGGTGGAAGCGGGAAAAGTAAAACTCATCACCAATGCTCAGGCTGTGGACCTCAAAGGGGCAGATAAACTTGAACATGTAGTAGTTGAAGTAGACGATCAGGGGAGTTACGATGTACAGGCAGATTATTTTATACCCTTATTTGGGCTAAGTCCCAAGCTTGGACCCATTGCAGACTGGGGGCTGGAGATCGATCAAAATGCCATTGTTGTCGATACCCTTGATTACAGTACCAATTTGCCCGGAGTGTACGCCATTGGGGATGTCAATTCTTATCCCGGAAAACTAAAGTTGATTTTATGTGGTTTTCATGAAGGAACTTTGATGGTGCAAGCAGCATTTAAGTATATCTATCCTGACCAGAAATTGAGTTTTAAATACACAACGGTGGCAGGCGTAAATCCTTTTTAAAAAGACGAAGTGGAAGAAAATATTGTGCATTTGTTAGTCGAGGACAGGGAAGGACATACTCACCACCTGGAAGCTCCTACGGACATGGCCATGAACCTGATGGAAGTTTGTAAGGCATATGAATTGCCTATTGAAGGCACTTGCGGTGGCATGGCTTTGTGTGCTTCCTGTCATGTGTATGTGTTGTCAGACCACCTATTGGCTGAACCTTCTGATGACGAACTCAATATGCTGGACCAGGCTTTTTTTGTCAAAGATAATTCAAGGTTGGCTTGTCAGATTCGTATGCATTCAGACATGGAAGGCCTTTCCGTAAAGCTGGCGCCGGTTGGCCAATGATGTACATATAGATATGCCCAGTTCATTTTCAAACAGTGACTGCGGCCAATTGCGAAAAACATGTAAATTTACCTTAAAATAAACCAAAATGAAGATCTACTCATGGATGTTACTCCTGGTATTTATGACCGCTTGCAAGGGAGACTCATTCAGGGTGACACCTGCCGACCTTACGGGGAAGTGGAAATTTGATAAAGCCTGGCGAAATGGAAAAGAGACCAAAATGCTTTCATCAGGATATTTTATATTCCATGCCGACAATTCTGTCACTTCCAACATTTTTCAAGTGGAAGAAAACAAACAATTCAGTGTAAAAGACAATACCTTGTCTGTGATAGGGCAGGAAGCGTTGACTTTGGACATTGTAAGCTTTACCACAGATACAATGGAGTTGGAAGGTAAAATGGGTGTATTTGATATGCAGTTTTACCTGATAAGAGACAAGGATACGGCACCAGCCCGGTAACTTCCAGACACCGACAGCAATACACTGTCGCAAAATGAAAAGATGAGAACACTTTACATTGCCCTGGCCTTTATGTTCATTGTCCCTCAGAGCAAGGCGCTCCAGGTTAGTGTACATACCCAGCAATTTTTCGCTGGGGATAAGCCCTTCCTGGATGTGGGTTTCAGGATTCTGGCACCCGGTATTACTTTTACGGAATCGGGGAGTGGAAACTTTAGCGCTTCTGCCAGTGTGACCATGATCATTACCAGAACATTGGATCAAAGCATAGTAGCCTGGGAGAAATACAAATTGAACGCCGGTCCCTTGCCGGAGAAAAAAGACCTTATCGATCAGCGGAGATTTGCTGTGCCCCCCGGCATTTATCTATTGAAATTGGAAATTGTCGATGACTACGACAACCGCAATTCATTTGGCATTGAAAAGGCAATAGACATCTTTGCCCTTCAACCGCCAGCTTTTTCGAGCCTCATGCTGCTCACATCCGTAGAGAAAAAACAAGAAGGCCCCTTTGTGTATAACGGACTTTATCTGGAGCCCTTTGCTTTTGATGTAGTCAATGAAACTCAGCAAGTGCTTAACTACTATGTGGAGTTTTATCCCGCGTCTGTAATGATTGAGGACACAACGGCATTTAAGGTATTCCGGTTTTCGGTGAAGGAGGGTTTTGAAGAAAACGATACTGCCAAAGTTGCATTGGTAAAGTACAAACGAATAAGAATGGCTGTGGTGGTGCCTATACTTGGTGCCTTTGACCTCAGCCGGTTGCCATCAGGGAATTACCACATAGAGGTTGCCCTGGTCAATGAACAAAAAGTAAAACTATTTGGTGTTTCCAGCGCATTTATCAACCGCAATTTCCCCGCAGATGTGGCTCAAAAAAGGGATTTCAATCGATATTTTGCCAATTCGTTTGTAAATGATATGGATTCAGCTACCCTCATCATGAGTCTGCAAAGTCTGGCACCGCTCATTTCTAATGAGAAGGCAAGTGCGCTTTCTTATGTTTTGTCAAAAGACGGAAATGCAGAAATGCGAAAGTATTTTTTGTACGATTACTGGAAGTCGGCCTACCCCTCGAGTCCACAAGGCTCATATGAAGGGTATATGAAGGTGGTAAAAGCAGTGGATCAACAATTTTTTAGTACACTGGGCAGAGGTTACCAAACAGACAGGGCTTATGTCTTCCTCAAATATGGTAAACCCAATAAAGTGATCAACGTCGAAGATGAAGCCAATACCCCTCCTTATGAAATTTGGTATTACGATTTTTTACCCCGGACGAGTCAGACCAATGTGCGATTTATCTTTTACAGCCCTATGCTCGCCAATGAATTTGAACTCCTCCACACCACCTGTTATGGTGAGCGAAAAAATGCGCAATGGGAGATTACCCTTTATAAAAATGCAAGGGGTGAGGCCATCGGCAGTGGGGTGGATGCAACCCGTATGTCGGAAAACTGGAACCGGAAAGCGAGAAAGCTTTTTGAAGAACAGTAAGCCAGCCTCACTAATTTTAATAACTTTGGCTTCTTAACGATCCAACATTATGCGCAACAGAATTACTTACCTGTCCTTTGTGGCAGCCGTCTCCGGACTTCTATTTGGCTTTGATACAGCCGTAATCAGCGGTGCGGACAAGCCCATACAACAGCTTTGGGGGCTGAGCGATTTATTTCATGGCATTTTCATCATGTCGTCTGCTTTGTGGGGCACGGTCATTGGCGCCATGTTTGGCGGTAAGCCATTGGATACCTTTGGCCGGAAAAAAGTATTGATCTGGATTGGCATTTTTTATCTTGCTTCGGCATTGGGATCCGGACTCGCCTGGGATCCTTATTCCTTTTCTTTCTTCAGGTTTCTCGGTGGACTCGGCGTCGGGGCTTCCTCGGTAGCCGCACCCACGTATATCTCAGAAATAGCACCCACCAAACAACGGGGTCGTCTGGGGGCACTTTACCAGTTTTTAATTGTATTGGGCATCCTGGTGGCTTTTTTCTCCAACTGGTTTGTGGCCAAAACAATTGACACAGAAAGTGCCTGGCGCTGGATGGTTGGACTGGAGGCGCTGCCTGCTCTGGTATACCTGCTTTTGATTGTGAGGGTTCCGGAAAGTCCACGATGGCTCGCCGTTTATAAAGGTGACTATGCTCAGGCAAAATCCATCGTGACCTACCTGGACGAGAAGGCCGATGCAGACACCTTAATGGATGAACTTAAAGTACAAAGCGAAGGGCATACCGGTGAAAGTATATTTACGTCCCGCTATCGAAAACCTTTGATGCTCGCCTTTCTGGTTTCTTTTTTCAACCAGGCATCTGGCATCAATTTCATCATTTATTATGCACCAAGAATCTTTGAAGAAACAGGACTCAATGCTTCCAACAGCCTCATTGCGACGATCGGCATCGGCATCGCCAATCTCATCTTTACCATGATTGGGGTTTCCCTCATCGATAAGCTGGGCAGGCGAAGCCTGATGATCATTGGGTCAATTGGTTACATCGTTTCACTGGCACTCGTATCCCATGCCTTTTACACCAATGCGTTTGAAGGCATGCAGTGGTATATCTTTTTATTCATAGGGGCACACGCAGTAGGGCAGGGTGCGGTCATTTGGGTGTATATCTCTGAGATCTTTCCAAATCAGGCCAGAGGACAGGGGCAGGCCTTTGGCACAGCCGTGCATTGGATAGGAGCATCGATCATAACACTCATCATGCCTTACGTGCTTAACCTGTTTAAAGGCGGACCCATCTTTGCTTTCTTTTCAGTAATGATGACCTTTCAATTGATTTGGGCTATATGGTTCATGGTGGAGACTAAAAATAAATCACTTGAACATATAGAAAAAGAGTTGATCAAATGAGAAAAATTCCGTGCTTACTTTTACTTGTATTTCTCATATTGTTCTTTTCCTGTAAGACAACCAAACCGGTGGTTGCGGAGAAATCATTTGTTTTTCCTGCCGACTGGATTGGACATTGGACGGGTATGCTGTCCATCTTTAATGAAGGGCGAAAAAGCATGGAAGTGCCGATGCAGTGCCTAATTCAACCTGCAGAAAATCAAGATGAATACCATTGGACACTGGTGTATGGCCATGCAGAAAAGGAAGACCGGCGGGATTATGTGCTGAAAGCCAGTGATGCAAAAAAAGGCCATTACCTCATAGACGAGCTCAATTCCATCTTACTCGATGCGTGTGTGCTGGACAATAAGTTGATTTCAGCATTCACGGTCCAAAATAATGCATTGACCTCTGTATATACCAGGCAGGCTGATCAGTTGATTTTCGAGATATATATGCATATGGAAAAAAACCCGTCCGTCACAGGGGGAGCCGTGGTAGAAAATGATACCATTCCGGAAGTAAAATCCTATAAAACGCGGGTCTATCAAAAAGCCCTACTGCAAAAGGCGAAAAAATAGAGCGGCCGAAAGAACGTCATGTCTTTATTTTCAACAGGTTACATAATTTTATAATACAATATAATCTACCTGAGACAAAAACATATTAAATAATTTTGTAATATGTTTTAAGGTGTTTACTTTTGCCTAAACAAAAAATGACCAGTCGGGGGTGTATATTTTTTATCCCGTGGAAGAAGAGGGGCCAGCCATAGGGCAGGCAGACTTTTTCCAAAAGAAGATACACACCATGACTGGAGAAAACACTAAGGTTTCAATTTCAAAAATCGATTATTATGGGTTCGAAAAAAGATAAACAAAAATCTTCGACTCAGGGCACGGGTATTCCCGATGAACGCTGGAGAAAACTGTTTGGTATCCTGAGTATACTTTCGGCCATTTATCTCACCATTGCATTTGTCTCTTACCTCTATACCTGGAAATATGACCAGGATAAAGTTTTACACTTTACATGGTCCTCTTTTATCCAAAAGGACCTGGCGGTAGAAAACTGGCTGGGCAGACTGGGTGCTTTCATTTCCAATGCATTTTTTTATTATGGATTTGGACTGCCATCTATGGTAGTGGTGATTTTGTTGTTGAAACTGGGTGTTGACCTCATCAAAAAGAATCCCATGCGGCCTTTGTTTATCCTGGCACGTAATCTTATAGCCGGTATGGCTTTTTTCTCTATTTTGCTTGAATTTATTTTTCGCAGCTCCGGCTTCACCTGGGGCGGTGCATTTGGGGAAAGTTTATGTCTGTGGCTGACCAATTTCCTAGGCACTGTGGGTTTGTTTTTATTGTTGTTATTTTCCTCCTTCTCCTATGTGGTGTGGAGGTTCAACATCAACCTGGAACAATACCAGTATAGTCTGGCAGGTATTGGTATGCCTGCAGCCTTTCAGTCATTCAGTGACCGAATTGAAGATTTTCTGAGTAAATACAGAAGCGATATACCTGACGCTGAAGCCATCGTAAGAGAGCCTATAAAAAAGAAAAAAAGCCCTGAATTATTGGAGGATGCCATACCAAAAACCGACGAGGACGGCGTACAGGAAGCTTTGGGTCAACTACTTGACCTGGAACTTCCTGTGGCTGCTCTCAAAGCCAAAGGGGCTTATGTGCCGCCTGTTTTGGAAATGGAATATGTGGCACCCATAGAAATTCCACTCGATGCAGAGGGAGAGGAACCCACCCTGGGTGGAGAAGAGATTGCCGATGATGACCTGGAAGATGATTTTATCGTAGAGAGTCTAAGCGATGATATGAACGCAGCTCAGGCGCCGGCACTCAATGATGTGATTCGCGAAAAAACACTGAATGATGTGTTGAGTTCGGAACCTTACGATCCAACGCTGGATTTGAGGAACTATAAATATCCGGAATTAAAACTGCTGCAGAATTATGAAGAAGAAAATACAGAGATCGACCGATCAGAGCTGGAAGCCAACAAAGACCAGATCATCCGCACCCTGTTGGATTATAAAATAGAAATCATCAAGATCAGGGCTACCATTGGACCTACCGTGACTTTGTATGAAATCATCCCGGCACCGGGGGTAAAGATCAGCAAGATCAAAAACCTGGAAGATGATATAGCCCTTTCATTGAGTGCATTGGGAATCAGGATCATTGCACCGATTCCTGGCAAGGGTACCATCGGTATTGAAGTTCCGAATAAAAACAAACATGTGGTGAGCCTCAAAGAGGTGTTATCTTCTGAAAAATTCCAGACCGCCAAAATGGCACTGCCCATCGCATTGGGTAAGACCATCAGCAACGAGGTTTTTGTGGCTGACTTAGCCAAGATGCCGCATTTGCTCATCGCCGGTGCCACAGGACAGGGAAAATCAGTGGGTATCAATACGGTACTGATGTCACTGCTATACAAAAAGCATCCATCTCAGGTGAAGCTGGTGCTGGTGGATCCTAAAAAGGTGGAATTGTTTCCTTATGCAAACCTGGAGCAGCACTTCCTCAGCTTTTTGCCCAATGAAGAAGAGCCCATTTTAACAGAAACATCCAAAGTAATTTATACCCTCAACAGTTTGTGCATTGAAATGGACAACCGTTACGACCTGCTGAAGTTGGCCAGGGTAAGAAACATTCAGGAATACAACGAAAAATTTGTCGCCAGGAGGTTGAATCCCCTGGAAGGACATAAGTTCTTACCTTACATTGTACTGGTCATCGATGAATTTGCCGACCTGATCATGACAGCGGGTAAAGAAGTAGAAATGCCTATTGCCCGACTGGCGCAGCTGGCCAGGGCCATTGGCATCCACCTCATCATTGCCACGCAGCGGCCATCTGTGAACATCATCACCGGCATCATCAAGGCCAATTTCCCTGCCAGGCTTGCCTTTAAGGTGACCTCAAAGGTTGACTCCAGAACCATCCTCGACAGCGGAGGCGCGGAGCAGTTGATTGGAAGGGGAGATATGTTGCTCAGTGTGGGCAGCAGTGTGGTGCGACTCCAGTGTGCATTTGTTGACACTCCTGAAGTGGAAGACGTTATCAAGTTTATTGCCGACCAACCCGGCTTCCCGGAACCATTTTTCCTTCCTGAAGTAAAAACAGAGGAGGATGCCGGAAATGGACTGGTGACCATCGACGAACTTGACGACATGTTTGAGGACGCCGCCAGGGTCATCATTGGCCATCAGCATGGGTCAACCTCTATGATTCAGCGCAAGCTGCAACTGGGGTACAACCGTGCAGGCAGAATCATGGATCAAATGGAAAGAGTGGGTCTGGTAGGACCTGCACAAGGCAGTAAGCCGAGGGAAGTACTGGTGTACAGCCTCGACGAACTTGAAAACATCATGAAAACCTTAAAGAACCGTTTTTAGATATTCCAAATACCAATTGAGACAGGTACCGGCTAGGCCGGCCAACTTGTGAATGACGCATCCCTTATCGGCTCACCCTGGTAAGGGATGTTTGATTTCAGGGATCAGGGATCAGGGATCAGGGATCAGGGATCAGGGATCAGGGATCAGGGGTCAGGGATCAGGGATCAGGGGTCAGGGATCAGGGGTCAGGGATCAGGGGTCAGGGGTCAGGGATCAGGGATCAGGGATCAGGGATCAGGGGTCAGGGGTCAGGGGTCAGGGATCAGGGGTCAGGGATCAGGGGTCAGGGGTCAGGGATCAGGGGTCAGGGATCAGGGGTCAGGGATCAGGGGTCAGGGGTCAGGGATCAGGGATCAGGGGTCAGGGATCAGGGGTCAGGGATCAGGGATCAGGGATCAGGGGTCAGGGATCAGGGATCAGGGAGGGTCTTGATTTTTAACTTTAAACGTTGCAACTTGAGGCATTATTCAACCCGGCTAATTTTATGTTATGGAAAATATCAAATACTATGGGAATCTATTTGTATGGCAAAAAGGAATGGATCTATGTAAGAGGGTTTACCTCCTGACCCGGTTGTTGCCTAAAGATGAATTGTATGGGTTGACTTCTCAACTCAGGCGTGCATCAGTGTCCGTTGTGGCAAATATAGCGGAAGGGCATTCGCGGAATTCAAAGAATCAATATAAGTATTTTTTAGGAATTGCTTCCGGTTCATTGGCTGAACTGGAAACATTGGTTCTATTGTCCCATTCTTTAGGATTTACTGAGGAAAAAGATATTGACGATATTTTAAATTTAAGTAAAGAAGTCGGCAAGATGCTGAATACCATCATGAAAAAGTTAGTACAGGAACACTGACACATTATTTATAAGGCCTATGATATTTATTTATTGAATCATGCTTACTCCTGCACTCAAAAATATCTGTATTGATGAAAAATAATTGTCATCCATGCGACGAGTGTACTATTCCTGAACTTAATTAATTATTAGGTTTACTGTAAATAGGCGTGTGAATAATTGGCTTTCAGCTCGCATGAGCTCAATTTCTGGAATGAATTAACCGTTCGGTCATTTCTAATCCCTAGTCCCTAGTCCCTAGTCCCTGTCCCTGATACCTATTGATAAACTCCCACTTTTGCGGTATCTTTGTATAAAATAGAGAGCATGAAACGAATATGGCTTTCCTGCCTGATTGTAGGGATATGTACGGTGCTTTCAGCACAAATTGTATCCATCGATCCGGCAAATGGAGGTGGTGATGATGAGATAACGCTGATTTTCGACGCGGCACAGGGAAATAATGAGTTGATGGGTGCTACTTCTGTGTATATGCACCACGGTGTGGTGACAGCTGGCATCAATGGCACCGCCTGGCAATATGTGAAAGGAAACTGGGGTAAAGACGATGGCATTGGCAAGATGACCAAGATCGGAAATGATAAGTGGCAAATCAAATACAGCCCCTCGGTACGTGCTTATTTTGGGGTGCCGGCCGGCACGAATATTTTCAGAATAGCCTGCGTATTCAGGAGTGCCAATGGCGATAAAAAAGGAACCATCGATCCCGGTAATTATGGCTGGGGTACCGTTGCAGCCAATCAGGATTTTTACATCAACCTGAATTCAGGTGTTTATGTGGGCATCGATCAACCGGCGGGTAACCAGGCCGTCGTAGTACCCTCCGGAAGTACGCTTCCCATCCGGGTATCAGCTTCTTCCAGTGTAACAGAAATGAAACTTTTGCTTGATAGCGGAAATGGATTCGTGGAAAGCGCAACAGTAAGCTCTGGCAAGGCACTGTCTTATGACTATTTGGTTACTGCTTCACAAACCATTAAAATAAGGGTGGAGGCCAGGATCAACGGACAAGTGGTTACTGCGGAAAAATCAGTTGAGATCGTCATCCGCAATGTCAATACAATAGCTGCGTTGCCAACTGGTTCAAAAGCGGGCATTAATTACCCGGCTGATTCGACCACGGCAACCCTCGTGCTGGAGGCACCCGGAAAATCATTTGTGTACGCGGTGGGTGACTTCACCAACTGGAAGTACAATGAAAACTACCAGATGAATGTGACACCCGATGGCCGGTATTACTGGACAACCGTCACGGGGCTGCAACCGGGTAAGCCATATGTGTTTCAGTATTGGGTCGATGGCAACATCCGCATCGGTGATCCCTATGCGACGCAGGTGGCCGATCCGTGGAACGATGCATATATTGAGCCCGGTGTTTTTCCCAATATACCGGCCTACAACAAAACGGAATACGGTTTGGCGACCGTTTTACAAACGAATAAAAAACCATACAACTGGTCGGTTTCCGAAAGTTTGTGGCAGCGGCCTAAGGTCGATAACCTCGTCATTTATGAGTTGCATGTGCGTGATTTCCTGAAGTCACATAGTTACAAGGACCTTACCGATACCATTTCCTATTTAAAGCGACTGGGTATCGATGCCATCGAACTTATGCCGGTCAATGAATTTGAGGGCAATGATTCATGGGGGTATAATCCTTCCTATTTTTTTGCCACAGATAAGTATTACGGAACCGCTGATGACCTGAGGAAGTTCATTGAAACCTGCCACCAGCATGGCATCGCCGTCATCATGGACATCGTACTCAACCATGCTTTTGGACAAAACCCTATGGTGCAGCTGTATTTCGACAGCGGCAAACCGGCAGCAAACAATCCGTGGTTCAACCGTGAGTATGTGGGTCAGTACCAATGGGGTTACGATTTCAATCATGAAAGTTCGTATACCAAAGAATTTGTGGACCGCGTAAACCGGCACTGGCTGGAGGAGTTTCACTTCGACGGCTTCCGCTTTGATTTCACGAAAGGATTTACCAATAATGCGCCCAATGGCAGTGTGGATGGTTTTGACCAAAGCCGCATCAACCTGATCAAACGCATGGGCGAAAAGATTTGGGCATACGACAAAGATGCCTACATTATATTGGAGCATTGGGCTCCCGCAGACGAAGAAAAGATCCTGGGTACTTATGGATTTAAGATGTGGCGCAACAGGTCATATGATTTTGTGCCGGCCATTACCGGTGCCAATACAGGAACTTTTGCCGATATGCAGTTGGGAAGCCATGTCTCCTACTTTGACAGTCACGACGAGCAGAGAATTGCTCAAACCGCGCTTACCAAAGGGCTCACCAAAGGTGGCTACAGCGTAAAACAAACTGAGATCATGTACGAAAGAGCGAAGTTAACTGCTGCCTTTGCCTTTCTTTTCCCGGGTCCTAAGATGATCTGGCAGTTCGACGAACTCGGTTATGACATCGACATCGATTTCAATGGAAGGCTGGGCCGTAAACCTCTGCCATGGGGTCCTGATGGGCTGGGCTATTACGAGGACGAGTTGCGTCAGCACATTTATGAAAGTTACCAGGGCATTCTTGAGGTGAGGAATAAGATCGGCCCGGATAAACTGGCTGCGGCGACCACGGGCCACAAACTTACCGGCAATACAAGAAGGCTGGTTTTTAATACATCCGGCATCGACCTGGTGGTCATAGGCAATTTCGGACTGGCCGAAGAAAGTGTTAGCCCTAATTTTCCGGTAATGGGCAAGTGGTACAATTATTTTGAAGGCGACAGCATTGTGGTGACCAATGGTTCGACACCGATCACATTACAGGCAGGAGAATGGGAAATTTACACTACCAAGCGTTTGTCCGAAGGAAGGCCGGATGTGGTAGAGGTATTTCAGAACCCGGTGACCATCACTCCCGTGGGCTTTACACAGGATGACCTCATCACCGTCACCTTTGATGCGAAAAAGGCATCCAAAGCAGGCACCAATGGACTCATTGATGCCAACAAGGTATATTTTCATTCGGGTGTCATCAAAAATCTCAACACCAATGCCCTGACCAACGTAGTGGGTACATTTAAAGACGATGGAGTAGGACAGATGACCTATGTGGGAGACAACAAATGGCAGATCAGCTTTGTGCCGGCGCAATATTACGGCGTCAGCAATAGCGAAGACATTTATAAGCTGGTCAAATATTTCAGAGATGGCCCCAATGAAAACCTTGGCAAAGGTTTCCGCAACCGCGACATTGTTTTTGAAGTGGCATCAAATGATCCGTTTGTGACGCTTGACCCGCCATCGTTTGACCTGGATGAAGAGATCACCATTGTCTTCGACGCAAGCCAGGGCAACCGCGAACTGGTGAACAGCGATAAAATCTACATGCACAGCGGCGTGGGCATTGTCAACACCACTTCACCCCAGTCTTCAGCCTGGAACAAAGTAAAGGGCAACTGGGGCCAGGACGATGGCGTGGGCAAAATGACTAAAATTCCCGGCACCAATTTGTGGAAGATAACCCTTAAACCCCGCACCTATTATGGTTTAAAGGATGGCGAATTTCCATACTGGATCGCTGCCGTTTTCCGCAATGCGGACGGTTCGATCAAAGGCACCGGCACACCGGGATCTATCGCCAGCGGATTCATTGCATCCAACCAGGATTTCTTTTTGAAGAACCAGGGTACAGTGGCCGTGGTGGACACGGAGACAGATACATCATCCATTGGCATTTATCCCAACCCCAGCGATGGCCGGGTCAATTTCAGGGCCGGAGAAGGCGAGAAGATCTTTCGTTTGTTCAGGTTGACCGGAGAAAAACTGGTGGATGTGCGCACAACGGAATCATCCCTCAATTTACCGGATTTACCCACGGCTTTGTATTTGTATGAGCTCATGATTGGTGGAACTAAGAAGGTAGGCTTGTTGGAGGTAAGATAGGGAGCAATTCGCCTTCGGCTTAGGGCAATGCGGCTATCGCCTTAGGGCAATACGCTCTGCTTAGGGCAATTTAATGCGACCAGTTTGTGCATTCCTAAAATAGCTTGGCAATTATTGTGTCCTAGCCCCTAATTAAGTTATACCAATTTTAGTCTAATTGCTTACTTCAGAATTCCCCTTACTTTTTGGTCATAAATGTCGTTGAACCACAGTCTTTTGAACATCAGGTTTACCTTGTCTTCTGAAAGTTTATTGTAAAGTTCGAGTTTGGTGTTGATGAAATTCAACAGTTCGTTATCGATTTCTTCATTGAATTTGTCCTGGATATTGTCTTTGGTATTTTTGTTGTTGAAAAAGCTCATCAAATCATCGTTGGCGTAGATGTTTTTGCGCATCCGTTCAAACTCAACTTTGTCTTCTTCTTTCAAATCCAGGCCGTAGGTTTCATTCAATACCTTAATGATGTGGGTTAACCACTCAAATTCTTCATCTTCTTTTTTTCCGTCGGTGCCGGGAGTCATGCCCTGAATGGAAGTATTATTGCTTTGAAGGGCCAAATCTGTGGTGAACTGATGTTGCAGCTTGTAACTGTCCAAATCGATTTCCTCCAATACTTCTGTAGGAAGTGCATGAGGACTTGCTGGCAGTTTTTAAAGCGGTCTGATAAAAAGACGTAATACTTTTCTAACTGTACATCCGTGCAAGTGATGATCTACGAAAGAAAGCCGTAAAGGCGAACATAACTTTTAATGTTTGCTTTGAATGCCACTTGTTGGTCTTCATACAATTGGGCATTATATCTTTTCACCACTTCATTTAAAATGGGCTGCAACTTTTCTTTATGATCTCCTTTCGTGAAAAATAGCTTGGCATACGCTTCAATGTCATTTTGGTAAATAATGTTGAAATCTTCAATTTTGTGCTGCACATCATACAGGCTATTTGGGTCTGTTTGGTCGGCCAATTCCATCTAGTTACTTCCATAATACATCTGGAAGTCTTCCTGCACTTTTTCGGGATCATTTACAAAATCCAGTACCATAGTGGAGTCTTTTCCCGGAGCAGTTCTGTTTAACCTGCTTAGGGTTTGTACGGTACTGGAACCGCCCAATTTTTTATCCACAAACATCGTGTGGAGCAAGGGTTCATCAAAGCCGGTTTGATACATATTTGCCACAATGAGGATTCTGTACTGAGGTAATTTAAAGGCATCCGGAATTTCAATTTTACCACCCAGGTTGTTCATATTTTCTTTGGTGTAATCCTGGCCTGTTTCCGCATCGGTCACCGTGCCGCTAAATGCCACCAATGCCCCATAGGGCAATTTCATTTCACGCATGATGTCGTCAAATTTGCGTTTAAAGCGCACGGCATGAAGCCTGGAACGGGTAACCAACATTGCCCTTGCTTTGCCTTGTATTTCTTTTTGCGTTTGCGATACAAAATGTTCTATCATGATCCTTGCCTTTTTTTCAATGGCATGGTCTTGTAAATCCACATAAGAAGACAGCAATCTTACCGTTTTCTTCTTTTCGTATTCCTTATCCGCTATTTCTGTTCGTTTTATGAGCTTGTAGTAACGTTTCCAACTCATGTAGTTTTTCAACACGTCCTTTATGAAGCCTTCTTTTATGGCCTGCTCCATGGTATATAGATCAAATGCCTCTTTCTGACCATTTCTTGTGGTGCCAAAGAGTTCTAATGTTTTTGGCTTTGGAGTAGCGGTAAATGCAAAAAAAGATATATTTGCCTGGTCACCCTTTTTTTTGATTTCATCCGCAATCAAGTCGTCAAGATCCTTGTCCACGCCGTCAGCAGATTCTGCTTCTTCCAGTGACAGGGCTTTTCTTAAGTGCCTGGCTGATTCACCGGCTTGCGAACTGTGGGCTTCATCAATTATGACGGCATAGGTTTTATCCTTATTTTGCGCAATGACATCTGAAATGACCGGAAACTTTTGAAGGGTGGTTACAATTACTCTTTTCCCTATCTCAATGGCGGTCTTTAAATCCTGACCGGTTTTGTTTTTATCGATGTATTCAACGGTACCCGGCATCTGTTCAAATTGCCTGATGTTATCCTGGATTTGTTTGTCCAAAACCCGCCGGTCCGTAACTACAATGACACTGTTGTACAATGCCTTTTCATCGTCTGGGTGACAGTAAAAATCAGAAAGGCGGTGTGCCAGCCAGGAAATTGTGTTTGATTTGCCTGAACCTGCCGAATGTTGTATCAAATATTTATTTCCAACGCCATCCTTGCGCACTGCTTCCAATAAATTCTGCACGGCCCTTCGCTGATGAAAACGCGGGAAAATCAACACCGGTTTTTCCTTTTCTTTCAGGGCTTTTGTTTGGATATCGTAGTATTTCTCCTTATTTATTTGAAGATTGACATAATTCTGAATCAGGTCGAGCAATGAGTCCTTTCTTAGTACGTCCTTCCATAGGTAGGAAGTGGCATAATCGTCATCATCCTCATTGACCAGTGCCTTATTGAAAGGCAAAAAGAAGGTACCCCTGCCTTTTAATTCGGTGCACATGCTCACCTGTTCCGTACTTACTGCAAAATGCACCAGACATCGTCTGAATTCCAAAAGCGGTTCTTTTGGATCTCTGTCTTCAATGTACTGTTTAATGGCATGGTGAAGATACTGGCCGGTCAAAGCATTTTTCAACTCTAATGTAATAACAGGTAAGCCATTGATAAATAAGACAATGTCAATGGAATTTTCATTTTTGGTTGAATATTTGAGCTGCCGGATGACCGTAATTCTGTTTTTTTGAAACCCATCCAAATGTTCCGGGGTTCTACTGTGATTTGGTTTGAAGTACACCAAATCCAATTTTTGACCCCGATCCTTTACACCTTCCCTTAATACCGAAATGGTCTTTCTTTTTTTGATTTCAGCTGCAACGTGTTCTACGATTTTTTGATGGGTTTCATTGGCATACTGTTTATACAAAGCCAGGATTTTGTCACCTTGTGTGTCTTCTATGAAATTGAGCAGATCTTCCGGAATCAGGCAGAGTTCTTTATCATAACAGGAATTGTCTTTCTCAGTGTATTCAGGAAAGGCGGGTTGAACAAAATTAGTAAGGTACCTTACTATGTGTTCTTCGAGATGTGATTCTTTTGTTCCTTCTGCCATAATTATGTCTTGGTTTGCTCTGGCAATTCATTGCCAATAGCGGTATTGACAATTTCCTTTGGAAGTTCTTTTTTTGTTTTTAAACCCAGGGCTTTGAGTTTAGTTGCCTGCAAAACCAAATTGTCGTTACCGGTACTTAACTGTTTGTAGGCTTCGGCATATTTTCCCTGAGCCTTATCCAAATGGTCTCCCACATCATCCAGATTGGTTACAAAGCTAACAAATTTATCGTACAGCTTTGCTCCCCGTTCCGCAATTTCCAGCGCATTCTGATTTTGATATTCCCTTTTCCACAGGTCCACGATCAATTTTAACGAGGTAATCAGGTTGGTAGGGCTGAGCAACAGGATTCGTTTATCGTAGGCAAAATTCCACAAGTCGGGGTCGCCTTGTAATGCGGCGATGTAAGCCGGTTCGCTGGGTACAAACATCATGACGAAGTCCAACGCTTTGTCATAATCGTCGTAGCCTTTGGCACTCAATGCCACAATGTGGGATTTTACGGCTGTCACGTGTGAAGTTAATTCTTGTTTCTGCTCCTCTGCATCCATGGTGGCGACCAATCTTGTGAAAGCATTTAAAGAAACTTTGGAATCTATGATTACACTGCGGTTGTCGGGGTATTTGATGACCGCATCTGGCCTCATTTTTTTGCCTTCAGAATCCGATTTCAGCGCATTGCCGTTGGCATCCAGTAATTCATGCTCCATGAAGTATTCCCTGTCCTTGACAAGCCCCGACTTTTCCAAAATACTTTCCAGGATCATTTCACCCCAACGGCCTTGTGTCTTTGCCTCGCCTTTAAGTGCTTTGGTAAGGTTTTTTGCCTCCTCACTGATGATCTGATTTAGCTGGGCCAACTCTCTTACTTTTTCTCCCAGCGAAAATCTTTCCTTAGATTCAGCTTTATACACTTCATCCACCTGCTTTTTGAATTCATTGATGTTTTGACCTAAGGGTTCCAGAATGGTTTTGAGGTTGGTTTTATTCAACTCTGTAAATTTCTCCGTTTTGGTATCCAGAATTTTGTTGGCAATGTTTTCAAATTCGGTATTGAATTTTTTGCCCAGTGCCTCCATTTCATCTTTTTGGGTTCTGAGTTTTTCATTTAAGGCATCGTTGGTTGCCCGGGCCGTGGCTAAGTCCTGATTGCTATCCGCAAATTCTTTTTTAATTGTTTTCAATTCTTCCATTAAAACCCCCATGGCGGTATTTTTTTCCTGAATGGTTTGATGGGCGGCTCTTAATTCGGCATTGGCTGTGGATAACTGATTATTTAGTGAAGACAAGACAGAGGCATTTGCATCAAGGGTCTGCTTCATCCTGGCTAGTTCAGCGACCTTATTTTCTATATTTTCAGTGGCCGTTTTTAGTTGAGCTTTAGATGTGGCTTGGTAGCCCACAAATTCTTTCTAATTCAGCAAATTTAAACTGTGCACCATCTTTTTCTGCTTGAATAGCCGAAACAGTTTTTGACTTAGCCAATAGCCAACCGACAACTGCGCCGATTGCAGCACCCATTGCTATGTATAAAATGATTTCCATTATTCTATTTGTTTTTTATTGGGTGCCAATCTCGCACATCAATTTTGCCGGTTACGGCTTCGGAGATGAGGGATTGGCGGTATTCTTTTAGTTTTTCAATTTGAATTGTGGATTGTGCAATTAAAGTATTTACATTTGATTGAAATATGTTAATAAATTTTACAATTTCTATCTGTTCCTTTGCAGCTGGAAATGGAATCTTTAAGTTTCCAATGAAATTCCAATGTGCCCTTGGCATTTTTGATCCATATGTTGAACCATTTACCATTTCTATAAAGGCTTGAGACAATAATCTATAAAACAAAAATTCAGATGTGATTTCTGATTTGGGTGTCAATACCAATAATTCACCAACTGAATAACCATTTTGCGTAGCTAAAAATACTTTTGCTAAATACGGCCGAAGTTTATTAAAAAGCACGTCGCCAGCTTTGAAAAAATTGCCAGTTCCTTCAAATTGATTCTCAGAATTTGATTCAATAAATTGCCCTGTCCCACTTTCTATATTTTCAAGAGCGACCTTAAATGAAGTTTCAATCAAAACCTCTTCATTTGAGTTTAGTGATACTAGAAACTTTAATTTCTTTATTTTCCACTTCTCTGGCACCTCCCCCAACCACTCTATCCCACTATCCTTCATTTTTGCATTTGGATTAAGCCCTTTGGTTACCGCTTCATTGATTACCGCTTGTCTTTTTTCTTTGAGTAAGTCAATCAGCTTTTGTTTTTGCTGGATGAGCTGGGCAATGATGGCCGTTTGGTGGTCTAGGTATTGGGCGATCTTGGTTTGTTCTTCTTTGGATGGTTTTACTACATATACACTATTTAATTTTTCTTGTGTCATACTAGGCACAGCACTACTTTCCTGAAGTAAATCGAATGGAATTTGTTGGGATAAATAGAATAGAAATTTAGGATTTACATCATTGTATATTTCAGTATAAAATAATGTATCAACAGTCCAAAATGGCTCTTCAATAAATTGCGGCCTATTTATAGTTCCTTTTCTACCTAATAGGACAGATGGTTTATCATGAATAAATTGACTTGATCTGCCAAATTCTCCACCAGTCCCCAAAATTGGATACCCTCCTTCATCTATCGAAACTTCTTTTTGATCTTTTCCATTTTTGATTTTTGCCAACCTTTTAAATTTTATCAAATCCCAGTTAGTAGGATATTCTTTTATCCATTCAATACCACTATCATTATAATTTTTATGTTTGCTTATCATCCCAACAGTTCCTTTAAAAGCTCTGTAATGCCTTTTTGTTCTTTACTTCCAAATTCCAATGCCTCAATCTCCATTTTGATCTCTGCCGAAGGCCTCAGTCCTTTGTACTCATAAAAGTATTTGGTGAAATTGATTTCATACCCAATGCGGGTCTTGTCGAAATCAATCCAGGCGTCTGGTACATGTGGCAACACTTCTTTTTGAAAATATACCTCAATGTCTTCGCTTAAAGGAATATTTTCTTTGTCCCGCTTCTTGGTATCTGCTTTGATGTTTCCTTTTTTGTCCTTCAATGGATTTCCCGAGTCATTATATTCCGGTTGCTCTACGGTTATTTGATAATATCCAAAGTCCTCATTGTTGAATATTTTGCAATACTTGCCCTCCTCGTATTGGGTGTACAATTCCACCAGTTTTTCAATGTGGAAGGATTCGATCTTATTTCTTTTGTTGCCAAGGCTGCGTTTTTCGGGGCGGCAAAAACCTTCGATACCGAAGGTTTTATCTTCCGGCACATTGGCATTGATGAGTTGTACTTTGCCTTTGCGGTGCTTTGGTTTGTTGTTGTTTAAAAACCAGATATAGGTATTGATGCCAGTATTATAAAAAAGGTCTTTGGGTAAAGCAATGATGCAGTCGAGCCAGTCGTTGCTGATGATCCATTTGCGAATGTCACTTTCCCCACCCCCTGCATTGCCGGTGAATAGAGGAGAGCCATTGGTCACGACGGCAATCTTGCTGCCTTCCCGTTCCATTTTACTGATCATGTGCTGCAAAAACAAGAGCTGCCCGTCGCTGGTACCCGGTAGCCCGGCATAAAATCTACCAGCCGGGTTGGCACTTTCGTTCTGGATGAAGGGAGCATCCTTGCTCCAGGTGACGCCGTATGGTGGGTTCGCAAACATGTAATGGAAATGTTTATCGGGGAAGCGGTCTTCCGTAAAGGTGTTTCCATGGCGGATGTTATCCGCATTTTCACCCGTAATGAGGGATTCTGATTTGGCAATGGCATAAGATTGTTCATTGATCTCCTGCCCGTAGGTTTTTAGTTCAGGTTTATTTTTGCTATCGGCCAACAATTCATCCAACACGAAGTTTTTGGCCAGATTCACCATACCACCTGTGCCCATAGCCGGATCATAAATGGTGCGAATGATGCCTGGTTGGGACAAAATTTCTTTTTCTGTGCAGAAAACCACCTTTACCATCAACTCAATGACATCGCGTGGGGTAAAATGCTCACCCGCTGTTTCATTGCTTTGTTCGTTTGATATGCGAATGAGTTCTTCAAAGATGTAACCCATGTTGTGGTTATCCACCTTGCTGGTATGCAAGTCCACCTGCGAGATGGCCTCAATCATCTGGTAAAGCAGTTTATTCTTTACCAGTCTGGCGATCACTTTATCGAATTGAAAATTGTCGATGATATCCCTTACTTCTTTATTGAAGCCGTTGAGGTAATTATTAAAATCGATTTCAACTGTTTTAGGGTTCTCCTTCAGTGATTCAAGCGTATGCTTTGAAGTATTGTAGAATTGCAGGCCACCTGCCGCTTTCCGGAGAATGGGGTCGAGTTTTTCTTCACTTACCTTATCCTTAAAGTTTTCGTAAGCATTCCTCACCTTTGCATTTACAGGATCCAGGATACAATCCAACCTGCGAATGACCACAAATGGCAGCAGCACATCGCCTATCTCATTTTTCTTGAATACATTCCAAAGGACCTTGTCGGTGATCTGGAAAATGAAGCTTACATCAACTTTATTATTGGTAGCCATTATTTATTTTTAATTCTTTTGGTTTGTTTGATAGTCCAAAGTAAATACATAACTGTGCAGTGGTTCTGCATTGTTAATTTTATTTTCAGACATCGTTGATTAATCGGTTTTTCAAAGTCTTGTTGGCATTGCAACTGCCAAGTATTGCACCTCTGTATGCATTGACTCGGGAAACAATGTGCGCTGCCAGGTCATTAGTTTCTTTTTTAATAGTCTGTAAAGCCTTTGTAGCAGAAATAAACTCTGTATCTCCTGTATGGTTATGAAGTGCACAAAAAAACTGGTTAAACCGCACATCATTCACTCCTTTTACGGTTTTGCCATCCCGAACTTTAAATACAGAAAATCCACGGTCGCAGGAAGCATTTATGTAATTCATGATTAATCTGCGTTTATGGAGTGTTTCCGGCTTCATGAAAACAACTTCTACATTTATATCATAAGTCCGCAGATTTTTTATTTCAGTATTTAAGTTCCCAGCAAGTTTTACCCTCCACTGCTCTGAACGATCATAGCTATCTGAAATCAGTGTAATGTGATAATCCACACTCAAAGAAGGCGGCAGCAATTTGTCAAGCAGCCATTTAATATTCTCTTTACCAACAAAATATATTTGTCACCTTTTGTTTCTATATCCTTGAATAAATAATTGTCATAAATAACAATTGCATTGGAAGGTGGAATTTGAAAATTGAGTAAGTATTTCCAGCCAAAAATTACCCCATTCTCAAAGACTTCATCTTTATCCAGTTCTCGAAAGAAAGAAGCACTGAGCACACTATCATCCATGCTATCAACACTCTGCACTATAACACCATAAGCATCCTGCATTTGATTAGCTCTGTCACTGGTAACCTTTAAGAAATACATACTTCTTGGAGTACTCACAAGGTTAATGGGATCGTCGTAAACATTGTCAAATTGTGCTTCAAAACTTTCTGGAGGTACAGCACCGGCGTAAGCATGGAGAAAAAAGAATATCTCACTCTCCGATTGCAATTCCTTTGCAAGGTCAGCCGGAGTAGTATTGAGATAAATCTTTGAGTGCTCTGAAAAGATATTCTTCAAATTTGGATAGTCACCGTTGAAAGTGACTTCATTAAAGGCTTCCCGTTCAGCGAAAATATTAAACCTACTCATCCTATTTCTGAGTTTTAGGTTTAAGTAATGTCATTGTGCTGTTTGTAGCAACCTCAAAAAAACCTTCTCCAAAGTTTCTGTTAAACCTTCCATTTTCTTCATACTCCATTCTGTAAGGCACATCATCCTTTGGAAAGTAATAGACGTAGAAAGGGTTTTCGTTAGGACTTACTTCATATTCATTTTCTTTTACCAAAACTTGTGATCGTCGAATGATATACTCAGAATGGGTTTCAATGATAAAATTTAACTGGTAGCCTTCTTTTGCTTCCAGAAACAAATCCGTTAACCGATTTTGTAAACGAGGGTGAAGGTTTAATTCGGGTTCTTCTATTACTAAAAAAATGGTTGTGAATGCTTTGGTAGCTTCATTTAACTTCTTCATCAACTCGAACTTATGTATAACAATAGCCAGTCGCAGAATTAAAAGCATTGCCTGGATGGAGCCCATGCCCTTATCTGCCAGAGGTATCTTTGTATCGTGTGAGAATACATTGACTTCATAAGCTTCACCAGCATGAATTATAATTTCAAACGTATCTCCCACTTCAAATTCCTTCATCCACTTTTCTACCCATAGGTAGATGGCTGAACCCTTGTTAATATCCAATTGGAAAAACTCGTGGATTGATTGGGCCAACGCATTATTCTTATCCCTGATAGCGAATAAAGCAGATTGTTTTGCAGGGTTTGCACCAAGGTAAACTACCCAAGAGTTAAATAATACTTCCTGAAATTTCTTAAAGGAAGTCTCTATATCATTTTGGTCTTGTTTTATACCCTGGTAGTCCTTAAACTCTTTTATCGTTTCTTCACCTTTCTGTGACTTAATATACTCCTGCCCATGAAGTAACAAGGTTTCTTCGATAATAAAATCGACAATTTCCTGCATGTTGCTCCCATCAGGATATAAAGTAGAAACATGATAACTATTGATTTGGGGTTCCGCTTCATGAGCTTCTTCCTTATCTTCATACCCAGCTTGTTCTTCCTCAACTACATTTTCATAGTCCATTGGAAATGTGCCATGAGCCAACTGATTTCTCTTTTTATTTAAAACACTCAAGGTATCAACCAACTCGATGTATTCCTTACTGGATTTCTTAAACGTACTCTCCTCGATTGCTTTTTTTAATTGCGCTATTTCATTTTCAAGAGCTAACAAATTAGATTTTTTCTCCACGTCCTCATTCGGATTCTGATCGAGAGATTTTGATATTGTAATTGAATTTAACTGGGGCTCAAATTCAAATTGAAGACCTGCAACTTTATCAATCACCTGGATTAAATGAACATTGGCAAAAGTGTTATCGTTATCGCCTGAAATACGAATCAGTATATTGTAATTATCAAGCTGATAATAAAACTCAATCAGATTTTCTTTTGCCTTTGTATTTTTTGCCCTGCCATAGGTAACAATATTTGCATCCTCTAATACTTTTTGACCAAATGTCAGCGTATTTACATTACCAGATTTTAAAAAATCCAGGATAAGTAAAAGGGATTTTACAAAAGTAGATTTACCTGAATTGTTTCGACCAACCAGATAAGTTATCCCGTTGTATTCCATTGGCGGAAAGTCTATAAACCGTCTGAAATTTTTAAACCCGATCTTATTCATGATGCAAATTTTATTCTTTAGTGTGCAGCTTAACTGCATTGTTGGTTTTGTAGTTGAAAAAAGTTAATTCTACCCGCTTTTTAATTTTATCCCTTAATGGTTTTGGCTGTAATACTTCCACGCCTTCTCCAAATGAAAGTAGAATCGATTCCAGTTCATAATTTGGAATTAGGTCAAGGGTAAGCAAGGCATGTGTTTTACCTTGTTCTTTAAGTTTTTGGGAACCGTGGAGGGGTTTAGTTTTTATGTAGGGAAGTAGCTCATTGGTTACCAATAGAACGATGTTTTCAACCTTAGCATCATTGCTCAGGGTGACGCCCACAATATCTTCAAAATATTCGTTGAAGTCGATGGTATTATTGGGAATGTACTTTATTTTGCTTTCTTCTACGGATGAAATTCTGTCGAGGGCAAGGTTCATTAAATACTGGCTCTCATTATTTATACCAAAAACATACCACCTGTTGTTGTATTGCTTTAAAAAGTAGGGGTGAAAATCAATTGTCTGTGCGGTTTCCTTCTTGAAACTTTGATATTCAATTTTGATTGATTTTTTATATAAGATGGAATTGTAGATCGGCGTGATGAATTCCAGACCTTTTAAGAAGTTGTTTTGATCAAATTCAATTATTTTGTCCCTGTTGTGTGATAAGCCTAAGCCAGAATCTAACCTTGCTGCAATTTCATCTACCCATTCAAACTGGGGCATGCCCTTGAAACGAGACAATGTTAACAAGGCTTCTTTTAGTTGATTTTCTTCTGTTTCGTTTAAGGGCTGATTGTTGATGGAAAAGTTTTTGTCCTCATACCTGAAAAAAACCCGATGTCCATCTCTGATGCGAGCAAGCGGAATATTCCAGCCATGCATACTTTCCATAAACTTGATATCCTCTAGGACTTGCCTCCGCTTTATTCCGCTGTCACTTCCGGTAAATTCATAAATCGCATTGCTGCATGCATCTACCAGGTCTTCGATAAAATACTTGCGCCCCGGATTGCGAAAGCACTTATCCAGGGTTTGGTACCTTATAATGGCATGTTTATTTGTTGCCATAAGTAGATTTAATTAATCTGTGCGTCAAATAGGTCAAAACTCGTATTGAAATGAATAATTCGAGTTGGGAAATTGCCTTTTTCTCATATTGTAAAGGTACAAAATACCTTAGTCAATGGGCGCTAAGCCTTTATCAAGTTTTTTGCCCGGAGACCGGTCATCTGTTCCTATTTCATAATATGCGCTTTCTGTTTCCCTATCATCTGGAAATTTTTTGATTTTTAAAATGGTGACCACCTCATCTAGTTTATAAAGGTTATTGCCGCTTTGTTCAACGATTTTGACCTTTTGCCCAACTCCAAATCTTTTGGAACATGAAGGTAAATCCTGAATTCTCGACAATCGCCTTGAATCTAAAATGCCAGGCGCAAAATCTATTGTTTGGTAGATCGTATCACAGGTTGTAAGATCAGGGTATTTTAGGACAAGGTTTCCTGGCTCCAGGATGATAAATGAAAAGTTTAAGTCATTCTCGTTTGGTTCAATTTCTTCCATGATTCTAATCATTAAGCCAACGATCGGGGCTCCGCCATAACCAATGCCGCATAAAATATCCCCCGTTTTGGCACCTGTTGAAAAGATGGTTCGGTAGTTTTCTAAAGGTATTTCTTGTTTTTCCATGGAAAGTATTTTTGAAATTTGTTTACAATATAAAATTTGGACTTTTCAAATTTTAAAAAATGGTGCTATTGCGCTGTTAAGTTCGTTATATGAACATTATGTTCGTAATTATGCTATTAAAATTAGCAAATTTGCCTGAAATATAATAATTCGATTTCCTGTACTATATGAATGCGTCAGATAATACTCAAAAATAACAAGTGTTTCTGAATTATTTGCCAGTTTTAAAGACTCATTATTCCCAATTTCTTAACCCTAATTTAACCCCACACCCACCCAAATTCCGTACTTTTGCCAAAATTTTGACCATATGACCAGGATGTTTTCCGCTGCCATGTTTTTCCTGTTTTTGCCCCTTTTGCTCATGGGCCAGCCCAAAAAGGAGTCTAAGCCCGTAGCGGGTGATAAGCCGGCCCTGGTCGTTGGCATCGTAGTGGATCAGATGCGGTGGGATTTTTTGTACCGCTATAGCCAGCGATACTCGCAGGGGGGATTTAAGCGCCTTATGGGGGAAGGATTTAGTTGTGAGCAAACTTACATACCCTACACGCCTACTGTGACGGCAGCAGGTCATGCTTGTGTCTATACCGGCAGCGTGCCCGGTGTGCATGGGGTGGTGGGCAACAACTGGTACGATGTGAATAACAAAAGGGTGGTGTACTGCTCGGAGGATACGCTGGTAAGGGCTTTGGGTACCAGACATGATACCAATGGACTGATGAGTCCTAAAAACATGTCCACTACATCCATTTGCGACGAACTGAGGCTGGCCAGCAATTTCAGGAGCAAGGTTGTGGGGGTGTGCATCAAGGACAGGGGAGCGATTTTCCCTGCCGGACATAGCGCCAATGCTGCCTTTTGGTTCGACGGCTCATCCGGCAAATGGATCAGCAGCAGCCACTACATGGAGGCATTGCCCGACTGGTTGGTGGCTTACAACGATTCAGATCCGGTAACCAGATTTTTAAAGAACAACTGGAATACCATATATGCCAAGGAGACATATACCCAAAGTACCTCCGATGAAAAAATCTATGAAGCAAAGTTCAAGGGCTTAGTTTCTTCCTCCTTGCCCTATCGTCTGGATACGCTAGGGAAAAAGGGCAATGGCATTATCGCCTCTACGCCCTACGGAAATACCATGACGGCCGAGGTGGCTCGCCTAGCCATTGAAAATTATAAGCTTGGTATGGGGCAGGAAACCGATTTTCTGGCATTGAGTTTTTCCTCTCCGGATTATGCAGGTCATCAGTTTGGACCCAACAGCATCGAATTGGAGGATACTTACCTGAGACTTGACTTAGAGATCGAAGGCTTCCTGAAATATCTGGATGAAAAAATTGGGAAGGGCAGGTACACGGTCTTTCTTACGGCCGATCACGGTGTGGCGCACGTGCCTGTTTTCCTCAAAGAACAAAAAATCCCTGCGGGCGCGTGGAACAGTACCCGCACCATCGTGGATATCAATGATCAAATAAGAGAAAAATTTGGCCTCGAGGATGTCATCCTCAGTGAACAAAATTACCAATTGTATCTCGACTATGCTTTGATGGCCAAATCGGGCATCGACCAAACAGAAGTAACCGCTTTTATCCTGGATGAACTCCATAAGGTGGAAGGCATCCAGCAGGCTTTTGAGCTTAAAAACCTGGCGTCACAAACCTTGCCTGCATCGGTGCGGCGCAGTTTTGAAAACGGTTATCACCCGCAACGCAGTGGCCACATCCAAATCATCATGGAGGCAGGCTGGATTGACGGCTGGCTCACTGGGACGACCCATGGTTCATGGTATAATTATGACAGCCACCTGCCCATGTTGTGGTATGGCTGGGGTATAAAACATGGACGAAGTCACCAAAAACACTCCATGACAGACATCGCACCCACGGTTGCGGCCCTGCTTTCCATTCAGGTACCTAGCGGAAGTATTGGAGAAGTGATGGAAGAGGTTCTCAAATAAAGCCGGTTATTAACATATCATTCAGCATAATATGCGGATAACGTCTGTTCTCATCGATTAAAGAAAATAAGGTACTACCAAGTACCAAGCAGTTCTACTAAAAACTCAAGGAAAAACGGCCAATAAAAAGTAAGTGCTGTAGAGTGAAAGAACAAGAAAAAAATACTAACTTTGACTTACTAGATGAGGGCGGACAATATTGTCATCTAACTCTCAAAACTTTTAAAAAATGAAAACTTGAAGAACAACATTATAAGATGAAAATGCAAAAAGCCAAGCAACGAGAATTTGCTTTGTAATGACTTTTTATCGATGCTATTTGGAGAAATCCACTATCTCTCACTCCTTTCAAAGAGGTTAGAAATATTTTGTTGACCATTTTTCCAATAAGGAAAACTGAATGTGTAAATCAATTATTAAACAAAAATTTCTAAGAAATGAATTCAAAATTAATTATCACTTTATGTACTCTACTTTTATCAAATTCTGCTTTTAGTCAGGTTTGCGGAATTTTGGGTGGAGTGGATGTAAATTCTTTTTATTCTGCAAACACATCGTCAATTAACATCAGAGCATATTGGTATATTGTCAAAGACGGTAATGGTAATGGCACAAATACAACTCAATTTGTTAATCAAGTTATTGATAATGTAGAAAGCACATTCTCAAGTGTTGGAATAAATTTATTATCAACTTGTTACCAGAGAAACCTGAAAACCTTAAATAATGATTTGATGTATAATTCTGTAGTTTCTACAACAAGTACTGATTTATGTAATTTTACATCATCTTGTAGACCTGATGGTTTAAATATTTTTATTTTGGATGGGGAAGGGTCTGGATTGGCATCTGTTCCAGGGAATCTTTGTTTTGCAAAAATATCAGAAGTTAATGATTTTCAAGTTATTGTTCATGAAATAGGTCATTGTTTGGGACTATGGCACACTTTTCACGGTAGGCCATATTGGATTCCTCTGCCTGGAGTTAATAACTTCTGGGAGTGTGATAATCAAGGTGGTGTTACCGGTACAAATGTGAATCTATTATCCTGCAATGGAATTAATTTTACGCATTTTGTTCCATTTGAATTTGTCAATGGAACTAATGGAATGACAAGTGGTGATTTCGTTCAAGATACGCCAGCCGATGTTGACATTTCTCAAAACTGTGAAGGAAATGTATATTTAAACTGTTCTAATAATGATCCAGATTGTGACGCATTGAATGATGATAAAAGAAAAGATCCTCATTGTGATAAGTACGAACCTGATTGGAATAATTTTATGGGATATAGACATGGATGCCGAGATCACTTTACTGAAGGGCAGACTTCTCGCATGAAAGCCATAATAGAGCAGCATCTTGGTTATATGATATTTTCAGGGTCAAATGCTCCAAATGTCATTCCTAATTATTCAAATTCATGTTCAAATCCAATTGTGAATCTAAATTCTTTACATATAGGTAGTATTCCTCCTAATGCAACACTTGTATGGTCGACGGACTCAAATCCTGAAAACGGAATCTCTCCTATAATTAATCCAGTTGTGACTACTTCAGGGACATATTTTGCATATTATTATTACAGTATTGATGATTGTTATAGCCCTGCAAGTAATTCAACCATAGTGAATGTAAATAATTACATTCTTGATGATTATATCTTAGACTCAAATACGCCAAACACACTTTTAACTGGACAGTACTTATTTGGTGGTAATATGATTATAAGATCTGGAGCTGAACTTCATATACATTTAGCACAAATTATCTTTTCTCCTAATAAAGGAATTATTGTTGAGAACGGTGGCCGCCTCCTTCTCCAAGGTTCGACTCTAGATGCTTGTAACCCTACTCAATCATGGGCTGGCATAAAAATCCAATCAGGTGGCTTCTTCGATACCGATGATACTTATTTAAATAATGTGCTTAATGGAGTCGAAGCTAAAGGTAGTTGTACGCTGCAAGTGTTTAATTTGAATATATCGGGTAAGGGTAATACTTCTGGTACTGGATTTGAAATTGAAGATAATGTGAATGTAGATTTCATTTATGAATTAGGTATCACCCAATTTAACACTGGTATTTATGCATATAATAGTGTAAAACCAATTGAATTAAACCACGGGGGCCTTTCAAATTGTACTTATGGAATAAGATCAATAAGTGCACCTCTGATTATAAATGATTATAGTATTGAATTTACAAAATACGGTGTTGATCTCATGTTATCTCCTGGCAGCTCTTTCTTTGACTCTGATATCTGGGTCCAAGATCATGGTTTATCAATCGTGCTATCTCCTAATACTATGGTTAGGGACAATTGGATATTCAATTTGGATAACAAAAATACTTGGGCTGCAATTGGGATAGTACTTAGTGATAACTGCAGTATAATAAATAACCCTCAGATTTCCAGTGCGATCAATGCTATTGGTTCTTTTGGCAGCAACTATTTAACAATACAAGGAAATGCAATAGAAACACAACTGAGTAATAATACTCAGCTTGCAGGTGGACCAGTCAATCTTGGATATGGTAATGGAAATAGGGTTATAAATAACTATATTGATGCTATTCACTCTGAGTTTGGAATTAATACTACATGGAATTCAAACACTACTATTGAAATGAACAATATTAATGTAGAAGGCCTTGGCAAATTTTTCAGAACTACAGCAATAAAACAAGAAGGCAGTTTAGGTGAAGATGTAATTGGGAATATAGTTCAAAATTATGGAAATGCATCTGGTATCCTGATATTAAATTCTACTGGTGGTATTTATGACTGCAATGATATAAAATCTAATAATGAAGGCATGGATTTATATTATGCTTCAGATGAGCAGTGGATCACTGCCAATACATTAATGGCCGATGGCGAAGACCTAACCATCAGATCTGCGATAGGTGAACAAGCAACAAGGAATGCGAATAATATCATAGTAAGTAACAACGGTAATAAATTTGTTGGTGGTTACGTTTTAGCTGAAGGTCTTGATCAAACACAAATTCTGGCATCACAATTTCCTTTAAATGGAGATAACCCATACCACATGCCTGCTCATCCTACTCCTTCATCAGGCTGGTTTATGCCAAATGAAGTCGATCCATTTGAGAATTGTAATGGAGTAATTATTGGACCAGATTGGCTTATGTTTAACAACAATCCTAATAAGATATGTGCTTATTGGAATTATCTGAAGTCGATACAAACTTCTAAACCAGAGTTATTCATTACAAAATTGGTACACTTACTTAAATATGCTAAAATTAAATCAGGATTTACTTTACCAAATTGTATAAAGTTTGATCCAGTATTTCAGACTCTATGCGGTGTCACAAAGCTTGTAGATGTATCGGTAGCCTTAGCCAAATTAAGTGAACATAACATAAATACTTATACACTCACCTCACTACAGACTCAATACAACAATGAGACTACTGATGCTGGCAAGGCAGCAGTGAGAAATCAACTGGCGATAGAGATGGTAACTCTAATGCCTCAATTCACTAATGAAGCCTTAGCTGACAGTGTAAGATTGGATAGTCTCAAAAATGAATTAAATACTATTAATTGTACTTCCATTATTGTAAATAAGTGGAAGGAGATATTGAAATTATATGTCAACTTCATAAGAAAAGGAAAGGTAGAAGAAAATGATAAATCTGTCTTGGAATCTTATAGCACTGACTGTTCTGACTTATACGGCGAAGCTATACATCTGGCAAGAGCTATGGCAAATACTTACACAAGTACCTACTATGACGTACATGATGGGTGTCTGGAAGAAAGTGAACCGAGAGTTACTTCATCACAAAAATCTTACGCATTAAGTGTTTCACCAAACCCTACTTCAGATAAAATTTCATTCTCCTTGCCAATCAACTTTGAAGGTAGAGCAATCGTTTATGATATGAATGGCAGATTGGTACAAGCACATGAAAATCTTAATACAAGTATTAAAACTCTTGATTTAAGTAATGAAAATGCAGGCATGTACATAGTGAGAATAGTATCTATTGATGGTACAAGCACAGACCATAAAGTAATATTGATTAAATAACCTTAAAAAAGAAGGTGGCTTAATTTGATGCCACCTTCTACTTTTTATTATGTTGAAAAGTTTAGTTTTTAATTTTCTGTTCGTTTTGCCTTCACTTTGTTTAGGCCAAAAAGAAGACTACATATGGTTAGGCGGATACGATTATGATAATTTACTTTCGGATACTATTTGGAATGTTGAAGGATATCGGTTAGATTTTAAAAAAAAGCCATTCACCGTTGAAAATAATATTGGTTTCAAATTTGGTATGTTAGGAAATAATGCATCAATAAGTGATAAAGATGGAAATTTATTACTGTTTACAAATGGATGTTCCGTTAGCAATAAAAATCATGAAGTTATGCCTAATGGCGATAGCCTAAATGCTGGAACTTGGTTTGATAAATATTGGAAATCTTGTGCAGCTGGATATCCAGGAGCTCAAGATGTAATGCTACTTCCTGACCCAGGAAATGATAAAGGATATTATTTATTTCATAAGCCATATATTTATTATCCACTAGTAGCTGATTCATTTCAGTTACTTTATTCATATATAAATTTAAACTTAGATAATGGGTTAGGAGATATTGTTTTTAAAAATAAAAAGTATAGTAATAATCAAAATTCACTTCTGTTTTATTTTACAGCAATTAAACACAATAATAAAAAGGGCTGGTGGATTATACAACCCACTGAAGAAGATTCGATATTTCTTACTTTTTTATTAGATGAAAATGGAATAAACAGAATGCCAGATCAAAATACACATCAATATTTTGATCGATTTAGATCGAGTGCATCAGGTACTGCACAGTTTAGCCCAGATGGCACTAAATATGCTTTATATAATTATTTTGATCAATTACATATTTATGATTTTGATAGAGCTACTGGTATTTTGTCTAATCATAAAAAAATTGAAATATACCCACCAAATGAAATAGATAGAACACAAATAAGATTCAATAGTGTGGAGTGGTCACCTAGTGGAAGATTTATTTATTGTGCCTCTTATCTTAAGCTACATCAGGTGGACACATGGGAAAACAATATGCAGGATGGTGTAAGACATATAGCTGATTACGATGGGACTCTTGATCCATTTCCTAATGAACTTTTTTTGATGGTACAAGCCCCAGATTGTAAGATTTACATGACACCAAAGAATGGATCATTTTCTATCCATGTCATCAATAAACCCGATGAGCTTGGCACTGATTGTGACTTTGTACAAAATGGTATAAAGTTTCAATATCCAAATGGTGGTACATTACCTAATTTCCCTAGATTCAGGGTAGATGAAGAAGCGAAATGTGATCCTACAATTACATCCGTGTTTGGTGATGCAGTACATTACAGGAGAGACTTAGAAGTCTATCCCAATCCATCACATGGCAACTATACCATCAAACTTCCACAAGAAGTAAGCAAAGGAATAATGATAGTAACTACTATCAACGGACAGATAATATTACAACAAGAAATACAAAATCATTCTTATTTAGAGGAGATAGACATTACACAACATCCAAAAGGGAGATACAATATTGAGGTGTATCCTGTGGAGAATAGTGAGAGGGTATTTTGGGGGAGGCAGGTGGTGAAGTTTTAAAGTATAAAAGTGGGAGAAGAAAGAAGCAACAGATGAGAACACAGTCTTTGATGAACATGGCTGCTATCGCAGCCCCGTCACAAAGCCCAGCAGTTATTTGGGCTAATTTTGTATTTAAATTTTAAAAAAATAACAGGAGAATATGGCAAAAATATTGGTCAATGATGGCATCGAAGCGTCCGGCAGGATCATGCTGGAAAATGCGGGTTATACCGTCGATATGAATAAAATTCCGCAAGAGGAATTGATGGAAAAACTCAACGGCTACGACGCCATTTGTGTGCGTAGCGCCACCAAGGTAAGGAAAGAACTCATCGATGCCTGTCCCAATCTGAAAGTAATCGCACGGGGTGGGGTAGGACTGGACAACATCGATGTGGAATATGCCCGGAGCAAGGGCATCAAAGTGGTAAATACCCCTGCGGCTTCCTCAAGGTCGGTGGCAGAACTGGTCTTTGCCCATATATTTTCGCTGGCGAGGATGTTGTACAAAGCCAACCGCACGATGCCTTTGGAAGGAGCACCAAATTTAACGACCTGAAAAAAGCATTTGCTGCCGGCATCGAACTCGAGGGCAAGACCCTGGGCATCATCGGCATGGGCAGGATTGGTCAGGAGGCCGCTAAGATGGCCGTCGGTCTGGGCATGGAAGTGCTGGCATACGACCCTTTTGTAGAAAAAATGCAGGTAGAAATAGGCTCGAGGCAGTTTCACACTACGGCAACGGTCAACCGGTCTGTGCTGGAAGACCTGCTGAGCCACAGCGATTTTATAACCCTTCACGTGCCCGGCCTGGATAAACCCATCCTGGGTGCAGCAGAATTTGCGAAGATCAAAAAAGGTGCCTATGTGATCAATGCGGCGAGAGGCGGCGTGGTCGATGAAGACGCGCTGTTGGCGGCCCTCAACGATGGTACCCTGGCCGGAGCCGGCATCGATGTCTTTGTAAGCGAACCCACACCCAGAACAGACATTCTGGAACACCCCAACGTTTCGCTTACCCCGCACATCGGAGCCTCTACCTTTGAAGCACAGGAAAAAGTAGGCAGCGAACTGGCGGGTCAGATCATCGAAATCCTCGGCTAGAAACGGCGGTTGGCTTATGTTTGTACAAATAAAAAAGGTTGCCTCCGATTAAAAGTCAACCTTTTCAATGTATAAACTTTAAAACAAATGGTTCAGTGATTCCTTAGAAGGCGCGTCTGCGGCCATTGCCTTTCATTCCTCCATTGGGATGACCGCCTCTGCCTTTGGATGCATGCATCCTTTTTTTACCTTTGGCTTTATCTTTAAAGGCATAGTATTGTTTTTCGGTGAGGATGGACCTGAGTTGTTTGTCGTGTCTTTGTCTCATTTCCATACGGTCTGCTTTCATACGATCCTGCATACGGTGATTTTCCAGGAAACGTTCTTCTCTCAATTTTTTCAGTTCTCCCCTTTGGGCTTCGGTGAGGTCCATGCCTTCCATGCCCCGGTTGCGGCCGCGCTGGGCGACAGCATCTTGTTGAACAAAAGTGAACATCATCAGAGCCAGAGCAAGCAATCGAAAATAAAATCCAGTTTTCATCTTTTGTGTGTTATTTGACCTTTTGACCCCCAAAATGGATGCGGGGTTTAATGGCTGCCTGTTATCGTTTTCTTAAAAAAAAGAATTCCGAAACTCAGGGCAAAAATGCGGCATTGCTTCTCAAAATGCCGAAACTTTGATACCTTAGCCTGAAATAACCTTCCTGTATGTATCCGGATTTATCCTATTTTTTCCATGATGTTTTTGGCAGCCCTGTGGACAACTGGACTTCGATCTTCAAGAGTTTTGGGTTGATGCTGGGCATAGCCTTTCTGGCATGTGCCTGGCTGGTAAGAAATGAACTCATCAGGTTGGAGAAGATCGGACTGGTAAAGGCCATGCAGTATCCCAACCCCATGAAACAAAAGGCCGGTTTACAGGACATCATCACCAACAGCCTGGTGACCCTCATCATTGCAGCTAAACTCCCCTACATTATCAATCATTTTGCCGATTTTAAAGCAGACCCGGCATCCATCATTTTTTCCGCCAAAGGCAGTTGGGCCATAGGCCTGCTGGCAGGTCTGGCTTATGCCATTTTTTTATATGTGCAGGAACAAAAGCGGGATGTGAGTTCCGTGCCCTCGACAATATCGGTGAGTCCGCATCAAAAGACCATGGACATCATATTATTGGCAGCCATCAGTGGCGTTGTGTGTTCGCGATTGTTTTCCATCTTTGAAAACATGGAAGATTTTTTCCGCGATCCACTCGGACAGTTGTTTTCCGGCAGCGGACTTACGGTGTACGGCGGACTCATTCTCGCTTTCATTACCGTGTATTGGTATGTGAAAAAGAATGGCATCAAACCCATCTATATGATGGACATAGCCGGCATGGGCATTTTGTTGGGTTATGGCATTGGCCGCATTGGTTGTCAGATTGCCGGAGATGGCGACTGGGGTATCGTAGCAGCGGCACAACCCGAATGGTGGTTTCTGCCCGATTGGTTATGGTCATATCACTATCCCAACAACGTATCCAATGACGGGGTTACCATTGCCGGATGCAATGCAGACCTGATCACCACAGCCAAAGGCACCATCGAAGAGCGGTGTCAGGTTATTTGCGGCATGCGGTATTGCCATCAACTTGAACCTGCTGTGTATCCCACACCGGTGTATGAAACGCTGATCTCAATGACCGGCTTTGGCCTTTTGTTCATGATGAGAAACAAGATCAAAATTGCCGGCATGACCTTTTTCCTCTATATGATCTACAATGGCATCGAAAGGTTTTTCATTGAGCAGATTCGCGTCAATGAGCGTTATGATTTTCTGGGCTTAAACTGGTCTCAGGCACAATATATATCTGTCGGCTTTATCCTGGGAGGTATAGCAGGCCTGGTATATTTGTCAAAGAAAAAACCAGGTTGGGAAAACGAATCGAAGTCTGCCTCGTAAGGCAAATTGGCATTAGGAAGGGCTGTTGGCTTTACTAAGCATTTCTTTTATTTTCACAAAGGCAAGGCGTATGACCAGCAGCCATGGCAGCCCGTGCATGGCCAGGTCGAAATAATCCATGGCTTTCATGCCCTCCGCACCTCCTGCGACCCACTTGAGTTTGCCCCAGATGTGCGGCTCCGGCACAAATGGTGCCAAGCCCAGGGTGAGGGCTATGAGGATGACAAAAAAGGGGTCATTTATGATGCTTTTATTAAACATGTTTCAAATTTTTGGCAAAGGTACACGGTAATAGACCCAATTTAGGTAACAGGGGTTACTTTGGACTGTGGTATTTTGCAAAATTGGCCTTAATGCTTTCGTTTGCGTTGTTGTTCAATGCGCAAAATCTCCTGACCCAGGGCAGCCAGAAAAGGCAGGCCTGTTTTTCATAATCGTATTTATCATCATTGAAGATGCCATCCCCATTTGCCAGTATGGTGGCAGTTAATAAAAATTCAGCCCCGCTGTCGGTGTCAAAAATGTAACTGCAATCAGTGAGATAGCCGTATGCCCAGCCTACTTTGTTGAGCACATGGAGGTTGTCCGGCATGCGGTAGTTTTTATCGTCACTTATAAAAAATTTGACGAAGGTGTCGTAATAGTGGGTATCCCTGGCCAGATAGGCATAATCCCGGGGCAGGCTGCCCATAGCACGGTAGAGTAAGGTATAATCGTCCTGATCAAGGTCAAACCTTTGGCTTTTTTCAAAAACTTCAGGAAAATACAATGCGTTTTAAAACACCTTCGAGGTCATTGATGGAGATGAAATTTTTCTGGCTAAAATCAAAGGGCATCCTTACCAGGCTGTCATTGGCGTCCAGGTAGCCCTTGCCTTTTGACTGGTCGCTGAGGGTGACCCTTCTTGCAAATTTTTCCTGCCTGGCAGCCAAAGATAGCAGTGGATTTTCTTTTGTATCCAGAAACTGCATCTCATTCAGCTGCTGGTTGTCTTCGGGCGTAAAACCACCCACACCAACCCGGTGGATGATGTGCGACGTGGTAAAGGCTCCCTTTTGGTATAATTGTTCATTGAGGTATTCAGGACCCACAAACTCAAAAAGCCGGTTTGAGGCATTGTTGTCGGAAATGCTGAAAATTTCATCCACAAACAGGTCGATGGTCGATGGTTGGTCGGACAGACTGTCTGTCTTATAAGCCGTCTGGGGTGGGCGGGAAGCCCGAAATGACAGCGGTGTGTACTTGTTTATGCCGATATTTTTTTCCCGCGCGAGCTGCCTTACTTTTTGGAGGGCCATCGCGGCTACGGGCATCTTGATGGTGCTGGCGGGGTAGAAATAAAATTTGTCGTCCACCCGGTAATCATAAGTTGTAAAATGGGGACGACCTGAATTATCGCGATTGATGCGTGTATACCTTACCTGGATTTCGAAGTCCCGGGCACGGTCAAAAAGGGCTTAAGCTTTTCTGATTTCAAATCAATCACCGAAGCCAACCTGTGGCTACACGAAGTAAGAACTAACAGAACAAGCCCGAAAATCAGGGCAAAAGGCCCTATGGCGTATCATTTGGGTGCGCTGTACTTTTCGATGAATTCCTTCATTTCCCTTACCATGGCCGGGCTGCCCATCACTACGGTGCATCGTTCGTGGAGGTCTTTGGGTTGCAAGTCCAGGATGCGGGTGAGGTTGCCGTCCATGGCCGAACCACCGGCTTGTTCTACAATCATGGAGATCGGTGCACATTCATACAACAGTCTCAACTTGCCCTGGGTATATTTTCTTGTGCTGGGGTATAAAAATATGCCTCCGTGGAACATGATGCGGTGGATGTCGGAAACCATGCTGCCGATGTAGCGAAGGCCCAGGTTGAGGTCAGAGCAGTGATCGATGTAACGCCTCATTTCTAGGTCAAATTTTAAATAATAGCCCTGGTTGACCGAATAATAGTTTCCTCGTTCCGGTATCTGTATGCTGGGGTGAGAGAGGCAGAATTCACCAATGCTGGGATCCAGGGTAAAACCATTGACACCTTCGCCGGTGGTATATACCAGGATGGTGGAAGTGCCGTATAAGACGTAACCTGCCGCCACCAGTTCCGGGCCTTTCTGGAGGAAGTCGCCGATGTTGCAGTCGCCTGAGGCCGGAGATTTTCTTCTAAAAATGCTAAAAATGGTGCCTACACTTACATTCACATCGATGTTGGATGAACCATCCAAAGGGTCGATGATCACGAATAATTGGAATCCTTACCCTGAACTTTCGGAACCACTACAAATTCGTCCAGGTTCTTCAGAGGCGATGCCACATACTTCACCGCCCATGGTCAGGCATTCGATCATTCGTTCATTGGCAAAGATGTCGAGTTTTTTGACATCATCGCCGGAGGTATTTTCTACGTTGGCTACGCCAATGATGTTGACCAGGCCCGCCAGATTGACCTCGCGGTTGATGATCTTGGCGGCAATGCCCAGGTCTCTCAACAGCCTTGTAAGCTGGCCTGTGGAATCGCTGTAAGTGGTTTGCGACTTAATGATGAATTCATCGAGGGTAACGATTTTTTTCATGTGGAGTTAAGTTGATTAAGGTCCTGCAAAGATACTAAAACCTGACCATTAGATTATGCCAAAATGGACGCTATTGCCATGATCTCCATGACAACGGCAAAAATAAACACGGCTCCCCCTGAGGACATGGGTAAACTACAATGTAGGATGACCTAAATCAGCTAAAATGATATGTAGAAACCCAACTTTTGCCCGTCAAAATTTATTGCCGATCACATAAGGCAACATGGACCTCAGGTAGGCCAGTCGTGTTTCATGTCATAGCCCCAGATATCGAGGTCATGAGGGATGCCTTTTGGGTAAGCAGGGCTGAAATGGCCCTGGATGATTCAGGGTCTTCATAGTCTCCTGACCTGTCAGAATGTGTATTTTGCCTTTTCGGATCCTGGACAGATACCACTCGTCGCTGAGGTCAAGGTAGGACATCGGACTGTTGAAATAGACGTCGTCGTCGTGATAGCCTTTGGTATAGTCGTGCAGGTCATAAACCCCTGACATGGCGATGACGCCATTGATGAGGTCTGGCCTTTTAAAAACAGGTTGAGTGAATGCAGGGCGCCAAAACTGGCACCACCGGTGATGATGGGTGTGTCTTCGCTGGTCATCCGGCGAATGTGGAGGAATGACCTCTTCATATACATATTCATTGAATTGCACATGCCGCATGGCCTTGTGTCGCGGCCACATCTTGCTGTTGAGCCAACTCTCAGAATTGATGCTGTTGATGGAAAAAACTTTCACTTTTCCGGCTTCGATCAATGGCTTGAGTGCATCGATCATTAAAAAACGTTCGTACTCCAGGTAATCAGCCGCTGCGGTGGGCAATAAAAGCAAAACAAAGCCAAAGTGGCCATAGCTTACAATCTCCATGTGTTTGTTGAGGGTGTGGCTGTGCCAGCCGTAAATTTCTTTCTGCATAAAAAACGTCAAATTAAGCGGCTAAGATAAACATAAAAATGGGCGATACAGACATTTTTTCCCCATCTATATAGAAATTATAAAATTTGACAGCCGAGGCTGTAATGGGCACTGCCGTTGACACACAGCCATTCTTTACCCGGGGTAAAGGACCGATATCGACCAGACTGCATTGTTTTCTTGGATATTAGGCCAATTGCCCTTAATTTTGGCCAACCATACGGAAAATGATCAACAGAAGCAATACAAAAATAAAGTCATGGGCAATTCATGAAGTGTCGGGCACCCAGGCACAGGCCCTTCATTTTTCAAAGGAATCGACTGTAGCCCTGGACCCGGGTCTCGCTGATGCGGTTTTGGCCCATATGATCGATATTTACAAAGAACCCATGTATTCGGGCCTGGATACGTTAAGTCCTGTTTATTCAGCATGTAAGAGGGTTTTTGAATCGCAGGCAACACTTTATGAGGAAAGCATAGCCCTGAGCCGGCGCTTTCAGCAGGGCTTGCCCACAGAGCCCATTCAGCCACTGTATCTGATGTACCTGTGGCTGGAAGACCTGTTGATCGAGGATGAACTGCTTCAGGGTTTAGCAGTAGTGTTATTGGAAGGCAGGTCGCGATATTTGGATGTAACGGGTGAGGGAGAAGAACTTTCACTGTGGCTGCAACAAGGTTTTCTGGTAGGGAAACCAGATGCCGCCTGTCTTATTTTGGATACCGATGAGGAATCGGGTTATAAAGTATTAAATGCCGAACACATACCAGCCGGTCGGGAAGTAAGCACTGGAGCACAGATTTCCTCCAGCTTAGCCCAAAGGGAAATGATTATTCCTATACCAGCGACTTTATAAAACTCACTTCCAGTTTTCTGAAAAACCGAAAACCCATCGAGCAAATTTTGGATAAAAAGGATGGGGTAGAGGCACTTGGCCGATCCTTTGACTATTTTAAGTCCAATGAGAATTTTGACGAAAAGCAGTATAAAAAGGAGGTATTCCGCGAAGATGCCGTCATCGAGGCTTTTGATGACTACAAACACCGGTGGCAGGAGAAAACCCAAAGGCCGTTGGCTGATGCTTTCGAGGCATGCCCTGAGGCGCTGCAGAAACAATCAAGAGTATTCAGGTCGGTCATCAAACTCGACCGCAATTTCCATGTCTATGTACACGGCGACCATGATATGATCCAAAAGGGAGTTGATGAGCACGGAAGGAAATATTATATCTTATATTACCATGAAGAATCTTAAGTAAAAACATATGGCAAAAAAAATGGATTACGACAGCGCTTTCAGGGAATTGAAAGAAATCGTAATAAAATTGCAGGACGACGACATCAACATCGAAAAGTTAAGCGAGTACATCAAACGTGCCCAGGAACTCCGCGCCTATTGTGCTGAACGCTTGCGCGAAATAGAAGAAACCATCCAAACCAGTATCCATAATCAATAAACAACCCCAATGATCAAATTATCAGAAATTGCCACCGACGCGCCTAAAAAACTGGACAAGGAAGACATCAAAAATGAAGTCAAAAAAGTTGGCTAAACGCATTGGTGACCTTCAGCACATCCTGTATGCGCAAAAGAAATACAGCCTCCTGGTCATCCTGCAAGGCATGGACGCCAGTGGCAAAGACGGGGTGGTAAAAACCGTTTTTGCGGACTGCAATCCTTCGGGTATAGATACCTACTCCTTAAAGAAACCCAGCGAGGAGGAATTTGCCCATGATTTTTTATGGCGATGCCACAAAATGGCACCCAGGAAAGGAAACATTATGCTCTTTGTGCGGTCGCACTACGAAGACATCCTCGTACAGCGTGTCCACAAGTGGATCGATGAAGACAGGGTTCAAAAAAGAATGGCCGCCATCAACGCCTTTGAGCAATTGCTGGTATTCGACAATGCTACATCGGTGCTTAAGTTTTACATGCACATTTCTGCGGAAAGGCAAATGGAAAAGCTACAGGAGAGGATCGATGAACCCGCAAAACAATGGAAACACAATCCGGCCGATTGGGAAGAACACAAGTTGTGGCCGGAGTATATGAAATGTTATGAATATGCCATCAATGAGTCAGAGATCCCATGGTATATAGTTCCTGCAGATCAGCGCTGGTACAGAAATTATGTAGTTGCGAAAGCCGTGGTGGAAGCCTTGGAAAAACTGCCCCTGGTCATGCCCACCTTACCTACCGCCAAATAAACGCTGTGGCCGAAAAAGTCAGGATTGACAAATGGCTTTGGTCGGTGCGTCTCTTTAAGTCTCGCACCATAGCATCTGATGCCTGCAAGGCGCATAAGGTAAGGCTCAACCAGCAATTGGCTAAGGCCTCAGCCACGGTCACTGAGGGAGACCTCATTGAGATCAAACGCCAGGGTTTTAATTTTTTGTTTCGCATTGACCAACTCATTAAGACCCGGGTTTCCGCAGTGCTCGCAGCCCCTTGTTATACCAACCTTACTCCGGAGGAAGAAATGAACAAATACAAAAACTGGTTTGTAGGCAAGGCAGGGCCGGAAACCAGAGACCGCGGCGCCGGCCGGCCCACCAAAAGAGAACGACGGGAAATCGATGGCTTCAAAACCACTTCTTTTGACTTTGCTCATTTTGGGAAGAGGAATGAAACCATGAAACTAAAAGGCCTATATCACCGTTTTATAAGGTATAATTCAAATATGTTGAGATATTGTTTCTGATGCTTGCAGTCACTTTTTATGGAAAAATAGGATTTGCCCAAAACCTTCCTGTTTTTGCCAAACCGATGAGGGATACGGTACAGACGCTGTACTGCCAGTTGGACTACCAAATTCCCATAAAACTCCATACAGCCGATGCTAATTTGATCGAAGTAAAAGCCAAGCCCGGCACAGTGGTTAAACTCAATGATTCCCTGTATCAGGTTCGGTATGTGAGTCCGGAAGAAGAAGTAAAGATAAAATTGTATTACAAAAACCTGCCGGTTGACTTGTATGCCGTAAAGGTCGCCAACCTGCCGATGCCGGTGATTCGGTTGTCGGGGCTGAATGGCAGCCTGATTCCCAGAGGGGATTTGACCAAAGTAAAAAAGTTTGAACTCGAATTTCCATACATGTCCCAGCGCAATGAAGGCATAGAATTTTTCACCTGCCGGCTGAGCATCATGGAGCCGGGAAAGGCTTCTCCTTTTTTGATAAACCTCAGGACTCCCGATTTCCCGCAGCAATTGCAGGGCATTATTTCAAAACTTCCTGCCAATTCGACCTTGTCCTTTGATGAATTAAAAGTAAAAACCAGGAGCAATACCGTGATGAATATGGATGGCAATCCGGTAAAATTTACAGTAGTAGAATGACCATAAAAATTTAAATATGAACTTAGAAGAAACCAAAGTCAAAGCGCGTTCCATTTTTAAGAGGGTACTCTGGGTACTTTTCATAGCCTTTGTCCTTTGCACGGTGACCTATTATTTTTACCGTACCTATACCCTCAGTGAGGGCACCAGGTCGGGTATGTTGTTTAAGATTTCCAAGAAAGGAAAGGTTTTTAAAACCTATGAAGGCCAGATACAATTGGCTGGTGCTGCCTTGATGAACAAGCAGAGCATCTGGGAGTTTTCTGTCGTTGATGCGACTGTGTATGGTGAAATGCAAGCCATGGAAGGAAAAAATGTACGCCTGCATTACAAGGAAGTGGTCCATGCTTTTCCATGGCAGGGCGAGACCAATTACCTGGTTTACGACGCAGAAGAAGCCAAATAAGCTACTTTGAGGACTTTCAGGCACGTGTATGCCATACTGTATAAAGAGGTCGTGCTTGAAATCAGGCGCAAACATGCTTTTTTTGGCATCCTGCTTTTTTCCATTACGCTGGTATTTCTCCTTTATAAGTCATTCAACCAGCTTAAAGGCCTGGAATGGGATGTACTCATGTGGACAGCGGTGCTTTTTAGCGGCATCAATGCCATAGCCAAAAGTTTCACGCAGGAAGCCAATACTTCTCAAATGTATTATTACACCCTTTTAAAGCACAGGAAGTGATCATTGGCAAGATGATATACAACTTTCTGTTTTTGGTTTTATTGACGGGCCTTACCTACCTGGGTTTCTCCTTCTTTTTGGGCAATGCCATCCGGGATTTCTCCCTGTTTATGGGAGGTGCCCTGCTTGGAGTTTATGGACTGAGTGTCATTTTTACTTTTATTGCTTCTGTATCGGCACAGGGTGAAGGTAATAATGGCGTGCTGATGTCGGTAATGGCCATACCGCTTACCATACCTATCCTGCTCTTACTCATAAAAATTACCGCGGTAGCCATGGGCTTGCTGGTGGACACCGCGGTTGGTGAAACCTGACCATGCTTGCGGGCATTGACCTGCTATTAAGTGGGCTCATTCTTATTTTATTTGAATTTATATGGAAGGACTAAGTCATAACCTTTAAATTTACAGCTCAATCAACAAATCGGAAAAATGGCAAAGTGGTGGTGGAAAATATTGGGGTGGCCTTGTTTTTTTTATGTGCTGATCGGCGGCTTGGTCACGCCGTTGAGTCCGGGTTTAACCGGTGTTGTTCCAACTACGGCCATTGCAGGTGAAACCTTTGCCATAAAAATTATGGCCTACAATACCCAGTTTTCCGAGGCGGACAAAACATATGTCTGGTTGAAAAACCAGGAAGGCCAATATTTAAAAGCCTCAAATGTGCAGGTCAAAAGCAACAACGAATTACAGGGTGAATTTATAGTTCCCATTGCAACTTCAGGCCAGTCTTTTACCATAGTGGTTTACAATACACTGGATGGTTCTGCCATCTTACCGGATGGCATTTATGTTTCCGCTGCTGCCAACGTCACACCTACCCGGGTTGATGGCGCAGGGTTTACCGATGAGCCGGGTGTGGACCTGGTAAAGCCAGAAGGCATCCGTTTTCCATACCGCAGCATCCTCAATGAGACCATCCGCAATACCTTTTTCCATGTGGCCCTGTGGATGGCCATGTTCAGTCTGTATCTGGTAGGACTGTACCATGCCATTTTGTACCTGAGGACAAGCCGCAAAGACCATGATTTGTGGAGCGAAGCCTACAACAAAGCGGGTATTTTGTTTGGCATCCTGGGCATTGCTACCGGTTCTTTGTGGGCGCGATATACGTGGGGAAGCTGGTGGACCAACGACATCAAGCTCAACATGGCGACCATTGCCATGTTTATATATTTCGGTTATGTGATCCTAAGGTCATCATTTACCGATGAAGAAAAGAAGGCCAGGGTTTCTGCGGTCTTCAGCATTTTTGCCTTTGTGGCTTTGATCCCGCTGGTCTTTGTCATTCCAAGACTTACGGATAGTCTCCACCCCGGAAATGGGGGAAACCCGGCATTGGGTGGGGAAGACCTCGATCATACCCTCAGGCTCTTTTTTACCATCAATCATCGCCTTGTTTCTGCTCGGCTGCTGGCTTGCCCAACTAAAATTCCGGCTGTTAAAGCTCTCAGACCGCGTGCTTAAAAATAGGTAAGAATACGCCAATCACCTATGAAAAATATGGCCTTCCGTTCCTTTGGATAGGGGAGATTTGTCAAAAAAGCCATCAAATGCTTGCAGGATTTTGTCTGTGCTTTGAAGGTCATTCGCAAGGTGTGAATTCAAGAGCTCAAGATTTTACAGATTTGGATTTTTATTTTACCCATTAATTTTGGAATGTGCCAAATAAAGGCGACTTTTGGCAGGTAAATTGTTACAACAATTCATTGATGTATAGCCACCATACGAGCAGAAATCAGCAGCATGTCTTGCCTTGCTTTTTTTTTTCATGTGCTGCTTCAGGCACAATCACCGGAGAACGATTTTCTCAGAAGTACAGGTAAAATTTATTCAGTTGTTGCAGGCATAGTTATTGTGTTTGCAGGCCTGGCTATTTATCTCTGGCGATTGGACAGGAAACTAACCAAATTAGAAAAACATATTAACGATGAGCACGAAACAAGCTAATTTTTATGAAAGCGTGCAGCGCAATTTTGATAAGGCTGCAGCCATTTCCAAACACCCGAAGGGTTTATTGGATCAGATCAAGGTGTGCAATGCAGTATATCAGATGAATTTTCCAGTGAGGATTGGAAAAGATTTTCCAGGTCATTGAGGCATACAGGGTGCAACACAGTCACCACAGACTTCCGACCAAGGGCGGTATCCGTTTTCTCACCTGGTAAATCAGGAAGAAGTGATGGCACTTGCCGCATTGATGACCTACAAGTGCGCCATTGTAGATGTTCCTTTTGGAGGGCAAAAGGTGGGGTAAAAATATCACCCAGGAATTATACGGAAGAAGAACTGGAACGCATTACCAGGAGATATACGGTGGAGTTGATGCGCAAAAATTTCATCGGCCCAAGTGTTGATGTACCTGCCCCTGACTACGGAACCGGAGAAGGGAAATGGCGTGGATCCTGGATACCTATCAAACCTTCAAAGGTGGTGAGATCGATGCAGCGGGTTGTGTCACCGGTAAGCCGGTAAACCAAAATGGCATCAACGGCAGAACAGAAGCAACAGGCAGGGGTGTATTTTACGGGCTTCGTGAATTGTGCAACGATCCAAAACTCATGGCCAAGGTAAAACTTGAACCGGGCATTGCGGGTAAGACCATGGTCATCCAGGGCATGGGCAACGTGGGTTCTTATGCCGGTAAAATCTGTCAGGAAGAAGGTGGTGTAAAGATCATCGCCGTATCTGAGCAGGAAGGTACCATTTACAGCGAAGCGGGCATCAACATTGCCAAACTCGTTGAACACCGAAAAAATAAAGGTTCCATCATGGGCTTTCCGGGCACCAAAAAATGGAGCACCGCGAAGACTGGGTGAAAATTGAGTGCGACATTTTATTGCCTGCTGCACTTGAATCACAGATCAATAAGGAAAACGCCAAGTTTGTGAAAGCCAAAATCATAGGTGAAGCCGCCAATGGACCTGTTACCGCAGATGCGGAAGTAGTCCTTCTGAAAAAAGTAGCCAATGACTACCTTACTTTGGGTGTGTTTCCATAGGGATCAGGGATCAGGGATCAGGGATCAGGGATCAGGGATCAGGGATCAGGGATCAGGGATCAGGGATCAGGGATCTGGGATCAGGGGATCAGGGAACAGGGATCAGGGAACAGGGATCAGGGAACAGGGATCAGGGATCAGGGAACAGGGAACAGGGAACAGGGAACAGGGATCAGGGATCAGGGAACAGGAACAGGGATCAGGGAACAGGGATGAACGAACGGTTTCTCCTACGGAGAAAAAATGAGCGGCAGCTCATTTTAGTAAGTGACCCGCGTGCTAACCACGCGGCATCGACAAATTCAGAGAGGAGGAAGGAGTCGCGTGCTAACCACGCGGCATCGACAAATTCAGAGAGGAGGAAGGAGTTCGCGTGCTAACCACGCGGCATCGACAAATTCAGAGAGGAGGAAGGAGTTCGCGTGCTAACCACGCGGCATCGACAAATTCAGAGGAGGAAGGAGTTCGCGTGCTAACCACGCGGCATCGGCAGATGCAGAGAGGAGGAAGGGGTCCGCGTGCTAACCACGCGGCATCGACAAATTCAGAGAGGAGGAAGGAGTTCGCGTGCTAACCACGCGGCATCGACAAATTCAGAGAGGAGGAAGGAGTTCGCGTGCTAACCACGCGGCATCGACAAATTCAGAGAGGAGGAAGGAGTTCGCGTGCGCACCACGCGGCATCGACAAATTCAGAGAGGAGGAAGGAGTTCGCGTGCGCACCACGCGGCATCGACAAATTCAGAGAGGAGGAAGGAGTTCGCGTGCTAACCACGCGGCAACGACAAATTCAGAGAGGAGGAAGGAGTTCGCGTGCTAACCACGCGGCATCGACAAATTCAGAGAGGAGGAAGGAGTTCGCGTGCTAACCACGCGGCATCGACAAATTCAGAGAGGAGGAAGGAGTTCGCGTGCGCACCACGCGGCATCGACAAATTCCCAGGAGAGGAAGGAGTTCGCGTGCTAACCACGCGGCATCGACAAATTCAGAGAGGAGGAAGGAGTTCGCGTGCGCACCACGCGGCGTAGACAAATTCAGAGAGAGGAAGGATCGCGTGCGCACCACGCGGCATCGACAAATTCAGAGAGGAGGAAGGAGTTCGCGTGCTAACCACGCGGCAACGACAAATTCAGAGAGGAGGAAGGAGTTCGCGTGCTAACCACGCGGCATCGACAAATTCAGAGAGGAGGAAGGAGTTCGCGTGCGCACCACGCGGCATCGACAAATTCCCAGGAGAGGAAGGAGTTCGCGTGCTAACCACGCGGCATCGACAAATTCAGAGAGGAGGGAAGGACTTCGCGTGCGCACCACGCGGCATCGACAAATTCAGAGAGGAGGAAGGAGTTCCGTAAGCTAACCACGCGGCATCGACAAATTCAGAGAGAGGAGGAAGGAGTTCGCGTGCGCACCACGCGGCATCGACAAATTCCCAGGAGAAAGGAGTTCGCGTGCTAACCACGCGGCATCGACAAATTCAGAGAGGAGGAAGGAGTGACCCGCGTGCACACCACGCGGCATCGACAAAACTAAACTCTCCCGGGCCTGCCCCTCGCCCAGAGGGGAGGGAGTACCCCCGCAAAGCGGGGGGAGGGAGGAAGAGGACAAAAGTCATTTGCATTACTTTACTTTCTTAAGACAATGTCATTCCTGTGTTGTTTATCACAGTCTTTCGCCAGCACTGTATCTGGTGAGGCGCCACGCGGCATATACAATTCCAATTTGTAAAATTCGTAACTTTGTACCAAAATAGCCTGAAATGGATAGTCAGATGAGATCAGAAATAAATCAAATAATTTTGAAGTTGCCTGAAAACCAACTCAAGCCCGTTCTTGAATATTTACGTCAGGTTGAAAAGTTAACGGATGAACAAATCGAAACAGCCAACCTTATAAAGAAAATTATCGAAGAAGACGCCGAACTTCTTAACAAGTTGGCAAAATGATATCGCTCAAAGAAGCACTATTTTAATTGACAATTGATAATTAAAAATTAAAAATTCTCCATTATCAATTCTCAATTTTCCATTCTCCATTCTCAATTTTCCATTCTCCATTCTCAATTTTCCATTCTCCATTCTCAATTTTCCATTCTCCATTATCATTTTCTTAAAACAATGTCATTCCTGTGTTGTTTATCACAGTCTTTCGCCAGCACAGAATCCGGGTAGGCACCGGCACAACAGCCGTCTTTACGATGATAAAGGGTAGAAATTGAAGGGTATCTGGCTTTAATGCATTGTAGGTAACGATGACCTCCATCGGCTGAGTTATATTAAAGGAGAGGTATAACTGCTTTTCAATGGTGGGATGAAATGGCAATGGCGTAATGGCGCCGTTGCTTTGTATACTTTCCACTTTTATGGAAGGGGAAGGGTCAGTGGCCATCAGATTGTCTGAAGTGAGGGAATCTACAAAGGTGATGTAAGCCGTGGGGGAATCGCATTCCACGAAGCGACAGTCCTCGCAGGAAAAGATAAATGGACTTATGGTAATCAGGATTATTAATTGCCGGGAAATGGCAATTTTACCGGGTGTCAATTCAAACAAATCTCATTGAGTTCAGACACAGACACATCGAAGTGTGAGGCGTCGAAAATGCAATCGCCGTCTTTGATGACGAGCACCTGAGGAGATTCATGGTGAACCGCAAATTTATCGGCCACCAGCCTGGAAATATCGCGAGTGCTATGGTGAGGTTTTTGATTTGCTTGTTCATTGGAATATTTTTAAATGCTTTTACTTTATTGACACCTGTATAACGCTATACCCTGCAAAATTAGTGCTAATTTTGATATTTTCTTACATTTTTATATTGAAGACCCTGAAAACTAGTTCATTAACTTTTTATTTGCAATAAGGTTCACTCAAATCGGCTTAATCTTAGAATGGTGGTCTTACTAAATTGCGGATACGATGAGATCGGCATACTTTTTAGCCAAATGTGCTCTACTGAAATCTGAAATTTTCTCATCCACAACCATCTTTTTGTTATGGTGGTAGTCGCTGAACAATTTTTCTATGTAAACCGTTAAACGGTCAATTTCATCATATTCAAATATGTTTCCTGAATTAAATTTTTCAAGCAAGAGTGCAGCGTCACTTTGGGTATAACCAAAGGCAATTATGGGTTTACCGGCCCTTAAGTACTCATAAAACTTACCGGTAATCACCCCTTTTTGTTCTTTTTCTTTAAATAAGGTAAGGAGAAGTACATTTGATTTTTGCATGTAATTAATGGCTTCACCATGGTTAACTATATGGAATATGCGTTATAATATGTAGATAAGCCAAATTGTAAAATACTGTCCGATACCGATTTGTCCACAACACCTATAAATTTGATTTTCAATTTATTAGAAAATTCCTCATTTGATTTTACCAGCTTACTCAAGGTTTGCCAAAGATTAATGGGGTTCCTTTCGCTGTTTATTGAACCGACATAGGATAACACAAATTCATTAGGGTCGCTTTCAACATTTTCTGAGAAATCTGCTTCATCATAACCGTTGTGAATAATGTTAATTTCCTTGTGACATATTTTTTTAAAATCATCTGCACATGACTGACTGACTGTAACTATTTTATCTGCCAGATTTAATACTTTTTTTTCCAATCTTTTATGTATCAGAAGTGCCGGGGCGGAAATCATAAATTCTTGGAAATTGTATATTTGTGTCCAGGGGTCTCTAAAATCAGCAATCCATTTGACATTTGGATGCTTTTGCTTTAATCCCATTGCAATAAGATGCATGCTATGAGGTGGGCCGGTAGATATGATGCAGTCCACCGGATTTTTTTTGAGGTAATCGTCTAAAAATTTGATGGAAGGTCTTATCCAGAAGCATCTTGCGTCGGGAATAAAAAAATTGCCCCTTATGAAAATGGAGACTTTTTTTACGAAGCTGGTTTTATTATCATTTTCAATTAAGGCATTGTACATTAGTTCGTTGTTTCCTCCACCCGACAGCTTTTTAAAAAAGGCGGTGAGGCTCCCAAATCGGAAATTTAACTACGGTAATGTTTGAGTTAACTTCATTGATCAATTCTGCGTCGTATCCGGGAAAAACTCCGTTTTCAGGCGTGTACACGGTGGTATCTATACCCAATTCAGGTAAGTACCTAGTAAATTTTAGCCACCTAAGAACCCCACCCCCGCCTGATGGAGGCCAATAATAAGCAATCAGAAGAATTTTTGGCATGTTGCGATATTCAGCACAAATATACGATGCCAACGCCATTATTATTGAGCGAATACATGTATAAAAAATGTCTATATTTGTCACCAAACAAGTTAAATGAAAGTCAACACCCAGAGATTATTACCCTATTTTGGGGCACTTGTCATCATCTTATTGGTCAACATCATTTACTTTATTCCCCAGTTTCAGGGAAAGGTGCCTGACCAGGGTGACATCATACAACACGCCGGCATGTCTAAGGAGGCAGTGGATTATCTAAATAGGACGGGAGAGGAGACCCTCTGGACCAATTCTATGTTTGGGGGCATGCCTACTTACCAGATAGCCGCGTCTAACCCTCCAATTTATTGCGACATGCCCAGAATGCTTTTTACCTGGGCTTTGACCGTCCAGCCGGCTACTTTATTTTCGGCATGCTTTCATTTTTCCTTTTGATGCTGGTCATGGGGGTAGGACCATGGACTGCCCTGCTTGGTTCCCTGATGTTTGGCCTGAGTACCAATCATTATGTGCTTTTTGAAGCTGGACACACTTCCAAGATTGTGACCATTTTTACCTCACCTTTATTGATGTCGGGTATTTGGTTGATTCATAAACGCAGTTATCTATACGGTGCTGCCCTATTTACCCTGGGTGCTGGCTTGAACCTGTATGCCAATCACCCTCAGATGACGTATTATCTGGCCATGGTATTGGCAATCTATGTGGTGGTCGAATTTATCCGTGCAGCAATGGCTGGCGAGTGGCTGCACATTGGTAAAATGCTGGGTATCTATGTCCTGGGATCGCTGTTGGCGCTTGGGGCGTCCTGGTCCAAGATATCCTCGACCCTGGATTACAGCAAAGACACCATGAGGGGTAAACCCATACTCACTACCAAGGGAGATGGTACGGAGGAAGCCAAAAAAGGGGAAGGCCTGGAGTACGATTATGCCATGCAATGGAGCAATGGCACCATCGACATTTTGGCTTCTGCGGTTCCTCTGGCAGCAGGGGGTAGTTCGGTTGAGTGGGTAAAAAAAGACAATAAACTGGCCAGGGTGCTGGGTCAAAATAAATCATTTCAGGCACCTACCTACTGGGGGGCCCTTCCTTTTACCAGCGGTCCGGCCTACCTTGGCATTGTCGCTATTTTCCTGTTTTTCTTTGCCATGTTTGTCGTTAAACACTGGATACGATGGTGGCTGCTCTCGGGGGTTATATTGACCCTTATCATTTCCATGGGAAAGAACTTCCCCATGATCAATGACCTGTTTTATTACTACCTGCCTTATTTCAACCGGTTCAGGACACCAATTCAGTGTTGTCGGTAACCACCATCCTAATCCCCATGCTGGGTGCTTACGGCCTCCATACATTGATGAATGCTGACCCGGAAAAGAAAAAGACCATGATCCGTTCCTTATGGATGGCGACAGGCATCACTGCCGGATTTTTGTGTGGTGCTGGCGGTTTGGGCCCTTCCCTTTTAGTTTTAGCAATCCGGTGAACGATGAAAAATATAAAGATTTTTTAGAGCCACTCATGGATTTGCGCAGAGACATGATTCTTCATCCGCATGGAAATGTACATTTTGGTGCTGGCAGCTGCGGGCTTCGTCTGGTTGTACTTAAAGCAAAAATTTCGGCAACCCTGCTGATCACCTTCATTACCCTGCTGGTCGTTTTGGATCTTTTTCCTACAAACCGCAATTACCTGTCGGATAGGGATTTTGTATCGAAGAGAGGATATCAGCAAAATTTCACCCCCAGACCGGTGGATGAGCAGATCCTCAGTGACAAGGATCCCAATTTCAGGGTGTACGACGCTTCGATCAACACCTTCAACCAGGCTTCCACATCTTATTTTCATAAAACCATTGGTGGCTATAGTGCGGTGAAATTGCAGCGTATGCAAGACCTCATCGAAAGGCAGATCGCTAAAGGAAACCAACGGGTGCTGGACATGCTGAATACCAAATATTTTATGATGCCCGGCAGCAGTGGACAGGAAGGCCAGGAAGTGGCACAGCGAAACCCAAAGACCTATGGCAATGCCTGGATTGTGGACACCCTCGTGATAGTGAATACGCCGGATGAGGAAATAGCCGCGCTGGACAGCATCGAAAAAAGAAAGGCCATTGTGCACAACGAATTTAAAAATTATGTGGCCGACCTCAAGCCGACAGGGGAGGGGGAAATAAATCTTACCAATTATGAACCGAATGCCTTATCCTATTCGGCGACTGTACCTGCTGACCAACTGGCTGTTTTTTCGGAAGTATGGTACGGGCCCAATAAAGGCTGGTACGTGACCATTGATGGCAAAGAGGTGGAACACATCCGGGTAAACTACCTGCTAAGGGCGTTGAAGATACCGGCAGGAAGCCATGAAATCAAATTTGACTTCAAACCAGAGAAATATTTCAAAGGTGAAAAAATTAGTTTAATTAGTTCTTCATTAATATTACTCTTGTTATTGTTTGTATTTGTGGTAACAATTTTAAAGGGCAGGAAAGCTGATATCCAACAGCCTGTGAAAAATGTTTAAATTGCATGGTACCCGCAAATAAAGATGGCTTAGATATATATTACTTTGACACTAAATTCTAATTAATTCCATCTAAATGGGCATAATTACCAGGCAATCCATTCAACTTACTATCATGCATAGTCTAAGTGTGGTTATCGGGTTCATTAGTGTAATGTTTATTTATCCGCTGGAATCTCAGACTGCCGGTGAAGCAAATAATATAATTGGGATAGGTTTTTTAATTTCCGGATTATTTGTTTTTGGGACTGGAAATTTAGCCATACATGGCATACGTGAAAATATAGACAATGATTCATCAGCGTTTCGTCTCTTTTCTTTGCCAAGTTTAATTTTAGTAATCTGTATTTTTACCCTGGTTGGGTCGGTTTTATTGTTTTTGTTGAAGTCGATTTTCATAAATAGTCTTTTACAGAGTGTAGTCAACAAAGAATTATTGGAAGATAGATTTGTACAATTTATGTTATTGGCATTCTTACTTTCTGTTTGCAACTTATTTACAAGTTATAGCAGCAACTTTAACAAGACATTTGTACCAACGCTCTTGATGACATTTGGACTGAGGTTATTACTTCCAATAATAATCCTGCTTGTACATATTACGTTACTTCCAAAGGAACACCTTGATTTATATATTATTTTTTTTTATTTTTCAATTGCAATTATTTTATTTTTTCTTTTAAAAGGATATTCGAAACAAAACAATTTTCTCACAGTTGGTTTTCAACGGTTAATAAATAAAAAAACGCTGGACTTCCTGTTTTATTCCGGGGTTGCAAATATATGCTGGACAGTGGCCTATAAATTGGATACAGTAATTATTGGATTTTTATTGGGATACGGAGAAGTTGTAGTTTACATGTTGCCCCTCTTTATTGCGGCAGTATTTGATTTTCCTACTTCATCATTGACAACAGTGATATCACCAATTATAAGAAAATCACTTCAGGATAACGATATCTCTAAAATCAAGAGTTACTATCAAAAATCTTCGACTAATTTGTATTTTGCAGGCTTAGTTTTATTCTTACTCATAATTTCCTCATATGATGACCTGGTTAGTCTATCTTCAAAACCGGATCTGTTTGTAAATACAAAATATGTTTTTTTATTGTTGGCAGTAGGGAAACTGGTTGACATGGTAACAGGGGTAAATAGTATTATTTTGGCTTATTCATCTTTTTACAAATACAACTTACTCTTCATTTCAATTTTGGCAATTTTGACAGCAATTTTGTCATTTTATTTTGTTCCGGTTTACGGTATTATTGCGATGGCTAGCTCAAGTTTATTTGCCATCTTGCTTTTTAATATTCTTAAAACTATTTTTATTTATTTCAAATTGGATATTCAACCGATTACTGTCGATACATTAAAATTGACTCTTATAGCAATTGTGATTTTTTTTGTAGTGAATTGGATCCCTTTAACTGGCAATTCATATGTCGATATTATATTGCGATCATGTTTATTGGTTTTTCCTTTTTTTATTATTGCCTATGTGATTAATATTTCTGAAGAGTTTACAGAAATCATTGATAAATATCATGGTCTGATTAAAAAGGCAATAATGAAATGAGAAATAAATTGATTTTTATATCGCCCCTTAATGTAGGATTCGTAAGAACAGATATTGAAATATACAGGAGTAAATATGAAGTCATTTGTCTAATCGACGATTGGAAGACATGGTATAAATTCCCCTATAATTTCATAAAACAAATTTTTGTATTGTTGTGGAATCTTAATAAGTTGAAAGCAGTCGTCATAGCCTTTGTGGATATTGGTCTTTGTGCCTTCAATCCTGGGGAAATTTTTCAATATTCCTGTTTATATTATTTTGCATGGTACAGATAGTGTAGCATTTAAGGAAATTGGTTATGGAAATTTGCTGCGACCACTGTTAAAATATTTTTCTAAGCTTTCTTATAAGTATGCTAAACAATTGTTGCCGGTAAGCGATTCATTAATTTCGACTGATAATGGTTATTTTTCTGAGAATGTAATTAAACTTGGAATTTTAAATCACTTTCCTGACTTGAAACTTACCTATACTACGATTTACAATGGCCTTGATCTGGAGTTTTGGAAACCGGCCAGTGATGGTGTAAATTCCAGGAGTGATTCCTGTATTACGGTAATCTCTAAAGGACAAGAAGTCAGAAAGGGACTGAAATTGATAGAAAAGTTGGCATTCATGCGGCCTGATTATGACTTTTATATTGCCGGTTTAAATGCTCCCGATACCGGTAATCAAATGCCTAATATTAAATATTTAGACGTCCTAAAACCATTGACTTTGCGCGAATACTACAGGAGTTCGAAGTTTTATTTGCAACTATCTATTTTTGAGGGTTTTGGATTGTCGCTTTGTGAAGCAATGCTTTGTGGTTGTGTTCCTATCGGATCTCATGTCAATATGATACCAGAAATTATAGGCGATTCAGGATATATTTTGGAAAGAATGGATGAGAAGGAATTATTGGATATATTTAATCGTGCTTCAAGTGATAAATTAATTGAAGAAAAGTCATTAAGGGCGATGAAAAGGATCTCTGAAAATTATCCGATAGCGCTAAGAAAAGAATTATTGTTAAAAGCATTGATACTAGATAGTGGTGCCAGCAGTTAGTATAATATCCCTGCATACAATCATGCTAAATATATAGGCAAGTGTATAGAATCGGTCTTAAGTCAGGACTTTCACGACTGGGAGATGTTAATTGTCGATGACGGTAGTACGGATAATACGTATGAAATTGCAATGAAATATGCGTCAAATGATCCCAGGATCCGGTTTTTACGCAGGAAAATATGGGCATATTTAATTTGGTGCAAACTATAACTTTGCATTGGGTAAGTCCAGTGGAAAGTACATAGCCATATTGGAATGTGATGATTTTTGGGAACCTGGAAAATTGCAGGTTCAAGTGCAGGCATTGGAGAGTGATCATTCTATAGTATTGTGTTGGGGCGCATACATACCGTAGATGGTCTGTCTGAAAAAAATACTATCCTCAAGTCAAATTGACAATGATAAAATTGACTATTATAACAACACACCGGTTGGATCTATTTTAAATGTTTTGTTTTATGAAAATTGTATCCCTGCCTTAACCATTGTCATCCGAAAAGAGGCGTTGCTTAAAATTGGCGGCTTTAAACAAAATTTTAAACTCCCATTGGTAGATTTGCCTACAATTTTCGAGCTAAGTTTATTTGGGCAATTTAGATTTATTGACAAAGTTTTGGGAAGCTGGCGCTTGTACAGCACTCAAATTACGAAGACTTATCCGGTTGAAATGGTGGAAGGATTTTATGAACTTAGAAAGTTTATATGGGCCAAAGCAATAAATATCATTTCACCGGATGTTTTTACGCTGGACATGCATAAATTTGACTCAGCACACGAAAGAAAAATGGTCATGACCAATTCAAGGGCTGGCCGGTATGAATTGCTTAGGAAAAATTATAGTATGGCCAGGAAGTATTATTTTAGATCACTTTTTATAAGGGCTTTCATAGTTTCTTATGGCGTATCAGGTCTGCAGTTGGAATTTTTATGAGTTATCTGCACCTGGATGTAGAAGGATTGGCACAAATATTTGGTAAAGGTAGAATAAGTAAAGAATGAGTAATATTCCACAAATAATAGAAAATAAAATTGCTGCAAATGAAGAGATTCTTATTGATCTTGGTTGCAGTCCTAATAAAAAAATGGTTTTATTGGAGTTGATTTTCTTCAATTACCAGGAGTGGATATAGTGGCAAATGTGGAGACCCAGGGACTTCAGTTTTACCTGATGGTTGCGTCGATGTCATAACCTCTTCACATTTTATGGGAACACCTCTCCGATCTAAACGCGCTGATGACTGAGATGCACCGTGTTCTTAAACCGGAGGGATTTAATATTATTGTTGTTCCTCATTTTTCAAACCCTTATTATTATTCAGACCATACCCATAAATTATTTTTTGGCTATTATACTTTTGACTATTTTGCTGTGAATTCAAAAAGCCAAACGAAAAGTGCCCATGTTTTATGGCGGCGTTAAGTATGAAATCATTAGTAAAAAACTGGTATTCCACAATTATCCATTCAAGATCCGGGGACTGATAAGGAGTGTCTTTACGAGGATATTTAATTTAAATGTTTTCTTTCAGGAATTGTATGAAGGTTGGTTTACCTGGATTTTACCTTGTGCTGAAATTCATGTTAAACTTAAGCCTGTAAAATGAATTAGTTTAGACGTAAACGAATGGTTTGTTATTAATTTTAAGATCTAAAACCATTAACATACAACATAATAGTCAGAATTAGTCTCGTGTATTGCACCTCAATTTTGCACGCAACCTCCATTGAGCCATAATTATCCTATCTAAAATTAAGTTTTTGCAAAGCTTTTCGGAAACGAATTTCTAAGTGTTTTTTCGAATAATTTTTGGGATGCTGTTGTTGCTCAACCAGAGGGTAATTTAATATTTTATGATTAGGTGGAATACAAACATATTTTGTCAAATCTACATACTGTGTATTACCTGAATAATTCTTTCTAGCGATTAACATGGAATCTGCGCATGTGTCACTAAACCATTCATCAGAATCTTTTGTTGGAGCAAGATTAGTGTGCGCATGCAATGGCTCTAAATTAACAAACCTTGCCAAACTAATCATGCCATCTGTAAAAAAACGATAACAATCAACGGGAAATCTATGCTCTCCAAACCCATTTGGAGCTATGATACACAACAATCCTCCTTTTTTTAAAACCCTGGTCATTTCGGCTAATGTTAACCAAAAGAATTCAATATGCTCAAAAGCTTGTCCAGATATTACAACATCGAAAGAATCTGTTTCCAAATTTTTCCATATATATGGATTTTCGATAAATATATCAACGTTAGGTCCTTCTGCCATATCTAAACCTTTATAATCAAATTTATCAATAGGAAATAAGTGTTTGTAGGAACCATTAACATCATAACTACCTACATCAAGAACTTTAGCCTTTTCGATATTTGATGAATTATTTAAAAATTCTTTACGAACCACTGCATTCTTAAAATGGAACTTTTGTGCATATTTATTATTTTATTTGGTGACTACTATGTTAAATTTTGCTAACTAATGCATATTTGCTACTTCCAAATTAAGATAGTTGCCTATTTCAAGAATTACAACTGCTTGATTTCGATACCTATTAAAATGACTGTCGTAAACTTCGAAAAATGCATCCATTTGTGAATAAGTCTCATATTAACTTGCCTGAAATATAATTTTAAGTCATTCATTTTTTAAAATTATAGATTTCTTGCAGCTGATTTTACTTACGCACCTGACAATCTTTATTTTTTGGGTTATAAATCTATATGTGTGATTTTAAAATCATTTTACATTCATTACGAAAATCGATAAAATTACACATGGTTGCATTAACCACTCAAAACAGACTCCCGAAATATTTCTAATTATATGATTGAGAATTTTTAGTAGGCAAAGCACTGTAAATATAGGCGTATTTTTTTAGGTTTCAAATGGAGATCGTATTATTTCCTAGATTAAGGCCCTTGTTAAGTCTGAAGAAAATCCAAACTATTTAGAAACTATAAGTTTTCTTGTCACCATCAGTATTTCTGTCCATATTTGGGCAATATATTCGCCTGAGGGTAAATTCGTCACATTCAGTCCATTAAGGGAATTGACAATTTCATGAATCATTAACTTTCCTGATTTATCAAAAATGGCAACAAAGGCTTCTTTTTCGAATTGGCCAAAATAAATATAGTCATTTGCAGGATTCGGATAAATGGTAAACTCCTTCTGTGATTCATCACTGCTTTCATCCTGTGTTGCGGTAAGACCCATGTTTAACTTGATGAGTTTAAGGTCATAATCCGAATGTCCCGGTTTTTGTCCCTGACCTGTAATGATCAGTGAATTGCTTTCTCCGGCAATGATGCCCCAGGCTTCCTGATTACCTTCTTCATGCAGCACGGCCTGATTCAACTGGTTGCCATTTCGGTCGGTCGTTACCACGTAAATGTCTTTTCCACTTGCTTCAAAGCTATTGGTAAAACCAGTTAACGCATATCCTTGTGGCGTTTGGCAGATGCTGCTGCAATAATCGTCGTCATATCCGCCATAGGTTTTTTGCCATATCATCTGACCCTCTTTATCGAGTTTCATCAGGTACATGTCACCCCTTCCTGCGCCGAAACTCAGGGTGGTGCCTGCAAAAAGGAGATGACTGTCTTCACTGATGAGTAAGGCAAGCCCGGAGTCAGAATTATGTCCGCCATAAGTTTTCTCAAACAGGGTAGCGCCATTTACAGACTTCTTCACCAGGTAAAAATCGGCATTTCCATTGTTTGTGGTTTGTGTCCATCCTCCAAAATAGGCCGATCCTGAAGCATCGAAGGTAAGGGCCCATCCCTCTTCGTCTTTGATGCCTCCCATGGCATCAGCCCATTTTAATTTTCCACTGGCGTCGAGTTTCATCATCAACATGTCTTTGCCGCCATTGATGTTGCCATCTGAATAGCCACAAATCAATAAGTCCCCGGAAGGTGTCTCGGCTATTTTTCTTAAATAATCTTCACCCTCAGTACCATAGGCTTTGGTCCATAGGTGGTTGCCATTTGCGTCTGTCCTGATCACCAGGCAATCGCTCCGCCCGTTGCCAAATGACCGACCCGAGCCGCCCAGGATGAAACCTCCTCCATCAGACTCTACTATGCACAGGCCCGATTCGAGGTTGAATTGGCCATAGGTTTTGGTCCATAGGGTATCTCCTTCTGAATTGGTGCGTATGAGGTAATAATCCGATTGGCCATTGCCATAACTTTTGGTCCACCCCAGCGACGCAAAGCCGCCATCATAAAGTTGAATGGATGAAAAGCCTACATCGTCTGATGCTCCTCCAAAGTTTTTGTCAAAACAATGGATTGAGCAGTTATCGAAGAGCATAAAACAAGGAAAGGTGAGGCAAACAACTAAATTTTTCATTTTCGCTGTATTTGATTAAATATCGCTAACCTACTAACAATAAATCAAATTTAATGTAATTGTAAATAATTGCAAAATAAATTATTGAATTGGATGGTACGGGGCATTTAATCCATTGTAGATAAAAGATCCGATTTACTACCACATCCTTTCCAGCAACGCCTTGGTTTTTTCGATGCCTTCCTGTTCTCCCAGATTTTTGCCTTCGTATTCCACTCCTATAAAACCCTGGTAGCCGGAAGCTTTGACCAGTTGCAACATCCGGGCAAAGTCAATTTTGGTTTCATTGCCTTGAGCATCAAAGTCGTACGACTTGGCACTTACGCCTTTGGCAAAGGGCAGTAGTTCTTCTACGCCTTTATACCGGTCGTACTCCTCGATACATTCACTTCCCCACATGTCGCCCTCTTTTCGTTTTACACAGAAATTGCCAAAATCGGGCAGGGTGCCACAATTGGCTTTGTTGATGGTCTTCATGACATCGGTCAGCCATTGGCCATTGGAAGAGTAGCCTCCGTGGTTTTCGACGATGACATTGATGCCGTGTTGTGCGGCAAAGTCGCAAAGGGCACCGAGTCCATTGACTACGTACCCTTTCACTTCTTCTGCTGTACCTTCGCCGTGGGCATTTACCCGGATGGAATGGCAGCCCAGGTGTTTGGCTGCAAGTACCCATTTTTGGTGGTTTTTTACGGCCGTCATTCGTTTGATGGAATCGGCATCACCGAGGTAACCTTCTTCGTCGATCATGATGAGCACCTGGGTAACTCCTGCTGCCTTTGCTGCCGCGTTGAGTGAATCCAGGTAAGCGGTATTTTCCGCCTTGTCTTTGAAAAACTGGTTTACATATTCAATGCCCGTGAAACCAAGTGCGGCGGCCTTGCCGGCAAATTCCAGGTTGTTCATTTCACCGGCTTTTAAGGCCTGGTGGAATGACCATTCAGCGAGGGAAAGTTGTGAGGTTGGTTTTATACCTTCCTCTGCTTTTTTTTCATTCTTGCAGGAAACCAGCACCGTGGCTGCCACCATCCATATCCAAATACAGGTCTTCATTGTTTTGTGTTTAGGTATTATAATGCGTACACACCGCCTACAGTACTGCGGTCGATACAGCCCTGGAAAGGACCCGGTATGGGATCGTACTTCAGCAATTGGGTTGCCCCCGGTTCGCTGGTACAATAGCCGGTAACGGTAAGGTCCCGGAACTCCTTAAAGATGTGGTATTCCTTTTCATTTTTTTTCCACTCTTCTGCCATGATCGTCAGCACGTCGTCTTTGTTGGTGTCAGACAAGGCAGAGAAGTTTTTCTGGTACTTATCCGCTGCTATTTTGTCGAAGCTTGCAAATTTATCCATGAATTTTTTCTGGTCTTCGGCTTTGAAAAATTTGGTCACTGCAAGGGAGATGTATTCGTGAACGAGGACATCTTTGGCTCCCGGGGTATCGGTCTTGGGAATGATGCGCTCGGCGATGTCGGCAATGGTCTTCATCTGGTCGGCCGTAAACAGGGAGCTTACATCGGCAGCTCCGGCAACGTCTGTCTTGCAGCCGGCCAGGAAAGCAGAGGCGGCACCCGCGGTGATGGCATAACCCGTAAGCAGGCTTAAGGTTTTTAAAGCATCTCTTCGGTCGATATGATTTGTAGTTGACATTTTTTTTCGTTTTAAAGATTACAGATTTCCTTTCTGAGTTCAGCCACCGCAAAACTGGCGGCCCTGGCAGTAAAGGCCATATAGGTAAGCGATGGATTGACACAGGCAGCCGATGTCATAAAGGCACCATCGGTGACAAACACATTTTTTACGGCATGCAGTTGGTTGTTGCCATTGAGTACAGAGGTCTTTGGATCTCTGCCATCCTGGCCGTGCCCATTTCGTGGATGCCCAGTCCCGGATTGCAGCCCCGGTCATAGGTCTTTACCCCTTTGAAACCCGCGGCATTCAACATCTCTTCCGCGGATGCCATCATGTCTTTGCGCATTTCGAGTTCGTTTTGTTTCCATTCTACATCCATGGTAAGGGTAGGCAAGCCGTATTTGTCGAGCTTTTCTTTGTTCAGCGAAATTTTATTGTCGTGATAAGGCAGGCATTCACCAAAGGCCATCAGTCCGATTGTCCATTTGCCCGGTTGAGCCATGGCTGCCTTGAAGGCGGTGCCAAAATCGGCTTCTTTGATCATGCGGGCCCAGTTTTCTACGGAGCCTCCACCCTGGTAACCGAAGCCCCGGAGGTAGGTTTTTTTGGTGGCTGCATCCAGGTTTTGAAACCGGGGCACATAGATGCCGTTGGGTCGTCGTCCTTTGAAATACTTGTCGGAAAATTCATCGTCATATCCTTCCGCACCGAGCCTGAAATGGTGGTCCATGACGTTGTGTCCCAGTTCTCCGCTGTCATTGCCGAGTCCATTGGGGAAGCGGTCGGAGGTGGACTGCATAAGGATCTGTGCAGACCCAAAGGAGGAAGCACAGGTGAAGATGATTTTGGCAAAATATTCGTGTGTTTCTCCGGTTTCTGCATCTTTGATGCGAACACTTTTGGCTTTCTGCGTATTGGTGTCGTACACAATCTCGGTGACGATGGAAAAAGGCCGGATGGTGAGGTTACCGCTGGCTTCCGCAGCCGGCAGGGTAGAGGCCAGTGAGCTGAAATAAGCACCGTAGGGACAACCCCGCATGCAGCGGTTTCGCGATTGACAGGTACCCCTCGTGCCAATGGGCTGGGTGAGGTGCGCTGTCCTTCCGATGGTCATGGCCCTGTTGAATTTTTTCTTCATGCTGGCCTTGAGTTTTTGTTCTACGCAATTGAGTTCCATGGGAGGCAAAAACTTGCCATCGGGCAGTTGCGATAAGCCTTCATTCTGTCCACTTACGCCGATGAAGGTTTCCACATAGTCATACCACGGAGCGATGTCCTTATAGCGCACAGGCCAGTCCACAGCCACGCCCTCTTTGGCATTGGCTTCAAAGTCGAAGTCACTTAATCTATAGGATTGACGGCCCCACAAGAGAGACCTGCCACCCATGTGGTAAGACCGGATCCAGTCAAAAGGTTTGGTTTCGGAATACGGATTTTCGCTGTCCTTTGGCCACCAGTGGGCGTGGGCGGGGGTCATGGTATAACCGGTCCTGCGCTGGATCTGGTAGTCTTTCCACTCCTCTTCGGTGAGTATATTGCGGTTGGGCAATTCCCAGTCATCGAGGTTGGCTGTGGGGTAGTCGCCGTGTTTGACCATCCTGCCCCGCTCCAGTACCAGGGTTTTTAATCCTTTTTCCGACAGCTCTTTGGCGGCCCAACCGCCACTGATGCCGGAACCTATGACGATGGCATCATACGTGACATCTTCAGATCCTTTGCTATTGAAGTACATATGCTGATTTTATTTTTAAAGTTGTTGATTCAATGGTCAGACATCGCAAATTTTGATGCCCTCTTTCAGCGATGCGATGGCATCTTTGCGGGTGGGTATAAATTCCTGGGCTACAAAACCCTGAAAACCGGTAGCGACGATGGCTGCCATGATGGCCTTGTAATTGAGTTCCTGGGTGTCGTTGATTTCATTCCTGCCGGGAACGCCGCCGGTGTGGTAGTGGCTGATGTAGTCCTTGTATTTGCGGATGGTGGCGATGACGTCTCCTTCCATGATTTGCATGTGGTAGATGTCATACAGCAATTTGAAATTGGGACTGCCGATCTTATCGACGAGGGCTGCACCCCAGGCCGTGTGGTCGCACATGTAATCCTTGTGGTCCACCTTGCTGTTGAGCAATTCCATGACAATTTTTACCTTGTATTTTTCTCCCAATTTCACCAGCTTATCGAGACCTTTGGCGCAATGTTCCAGTCCGGTCTTGTCGCTGATGGTGCCGCGGTTGCCACTGAAACAGATCACCTGGCCTATGCCCTTGTCGGCAGCCCTGGGAATGAGTTTCTCGTAATCTGCCCTGAGTTGGTCGTGGTATTGTACGTCGTTGAATCCTTTGGTGATGCCCAGGGAACTGCCATTGGAAATGGCACAAGTGAGGCCCCTTTTGATCATCACATCCCATTCATCCGGGTTGAGCAGTTCGATGGATTTCAGGCCTATGGCCTTTGCCTGGTCGGCCAGTTTTTCCAGCGGTATGTCTTTATAACACCAGCGGCAGGCTGAATGATTTACTTTCCCTTTGATGTCGATTTCGTTTTTTGGTGTGGTCATGGCTTCGAGGTTATTGCCACTCACCACGAGGGATGCGGTGGCGGCGATAGATCCTTTTAATACTTGTCTCCTGTTCAATTCCTCTGATTTATAGCCAAAAATACACTTGTTTGGTTAAAAATCAAAAATGTAGGGTAATGAAGTGTAAATAGTAATTATTGATTAAATATTGAATTATTTTAGAATATTATTTTTATAATATAAATATGGTAGAATATAATATGGCTTAACAAGTAGTGGTTTTGCTTCCCGAAAAAAAAGCAGATTCGCGTCTAACAATTACAAGTGTGGTTCAAGGGTGATGGGAAAGAAGATGGGTTTTACCGGTAATCGTGAGATTTTAAAAAATAAAACATGCGTATAATCATATTTAATTTTAATAAATAGTGCTAATAGGTAATTATATTGCAACTATGGGTGATTAATATCATAAAATATACACACTAATTCTTAATATTAAAATATTATTTGTTGAAATTATTTATTCCTATATTTGTTAAGATTGAACGACATCCGGGTATTAAACCATGACTTTAGAATCCAAAGGCTTGAGGGATAATTATTTTGACTCACCATGGAGTTCTGTTTTTTTATTCATTTGTTTTAAGCCGCGCGACGCGATCATCGCCTTTTACCAGCAAATCGCTTCAGGTAAACTGGTGCATTTGGAATGTGAGGTAAAGACTTATTTATTTGTACTGGCTAAAAGATACCTCATAAAAGCAGTGGAGAAAAATGGAAGGACAGAAAGCCTGGATGTGCATAAAATGTCTTTGCACGAAATGGAAACGTCGATGGAATTTGATTGGGATGATCCGTTGCATTTTCAAAAAAGGCAGGTTGCATCAGCCATGCAAACTTTGGGCGTTCAATGTAAAGAATTGTTAAACCTTAAATTTTTGGAAGAATTAAGTTTGGATGAAATCATGTTGAAAAAGGGATACAGCAGTCCGAATGCCACCAGTGCTTCAATCTCAAGGTGTCTGAGAAATTTAAAGGACCTCATAAAAGATACATTACAAAATGACCGATAGGCATCAGGATAGTATTGAAAAGTATCTGTTGGGTCAAATGGATTCAACGGAAAAAGCTGAATTTGAAGACAGGTTAAAGTCAGATAAGGAGCTGCAAATGGAATGGCAGGCTTATCATTTGGCCATAACCAGTCTGAAAGTTGCGGATTCAGAAAACATCAGGAATCGATTAGTGGCCATCGAAAGTCAGATCAGGTCTAAAGAAAGGCGGACAAGAGGCTTGTGGTTGTTAGTTGCATTGATCTTTTTGGGAGTAGTGTTCGTCACAATCATTAAGTATTATTCTGGCAATCCACTGGAAAAAAAAATACCGGACCAGCCCATCATCGCTGAGCCCGGTGAAAAGGAGGTGCCCAAATTCGATTCTGTTGGGAAAGACCCGGCCGATGACAAATGGGTAGAAGATCAAAAAGCCACACCCGGATTAGACGACAGGGATAAAGACAAAACCAACCTGGCTCAAACGGAGGATCAATTGTTTGCAGCCAATTTTGATCCTTACAGGGACGAAGCCATTGGTGTGATGTCACGCGGTTCAAACAGCGGCTACTTTGAAAGATATACGGCTTCCTACGTAAAGGGTGATTTTGCAGGCACCCTGATGCTGTATGACAGCTTAAATGCATCCATGAGGCAAAATGAAAACATCTTGTTTCTACGATCCAATGCTTTGCTGGCAAGAGGTAGAATAGAAGAAGCGCAGTTGCTATTACTGCCCATTTTGGAAAGAAAAAAATCCCGGTACGCCCTTCAGAGTCAGTGGTATATGGCTTTGATCCATCTTAAAAAGAAACAAATAAAAGAAGCCAGGGTCTTACTAAAAGATATGGCTAAAGATCCAGATCACCCATTCCAGGCCAAAGCCATAACGCTGCTGCGGTCGATGGAAAAATTGCGGTAAAGTGTTGCGCCTGTCGCTGATATATAAACATGGAGGTATGAAAGCACTTTTCTTACTAAGCCTATTTTTATTTGGGTTTGGTGCTGAAATAAAGGGCTGCGATACGCTGGCCATTCACCAGTATATTGACAGCGTTTTGGCTGTGGTCAATGTTTATCAAAAAGAAAATGCCCATGACAGTTCGATCTTACTGATCAAAAAAGCACTCCAATTTGTGGAGGGAGAAAAATGTATGGATGACTATCGTACATTCGATCTTTACCAGCGACTTGGACATGTTTACCATCTTTCCACAAATTATCCCGAGGCAGAAATACAATTCAATAAAGTCATATCCGGCCGGAAGATTCACTTCGGTGAAGACCATATTAATACCGCACATGGATTCAACATGTTGGGAAACCTCTATGTGGATATGGGGCAATATGCAAAGGCGGAAAGCCTGTATAATGCGGTGAAGGCCATTTACCTAAATAAACTGCCGGAAGGTCATCTGTGGCAAGGCTGGGTTTATCACAACCTTGGCAGACTCAAAGTAATACAGGGCAGAATAATAGAATCCTTGGGTGAATTAAATCAGGCATTGGAAATAAAAATTGCAAACCTGGGGGATGCCGATATCGATGTGGCCAACACCATGGTGTACCTCGCTTATGTGTATGGTCAGTTGGGAGACCTCAAAACCTCGGAGTATCACGCTTCAAAATCGGCTGCGATCTGGATCAACCATTACGGAGAGGGTAGTCTTTATCACGGGTATTCAGCCAATAATCTGGTAGAAATTAACCTGCGACTGGGCAACTATCAGAAAGCATTGCAATTGGCAAAGACTTCGGTCGAACTTAAGATCAAACACCTTAGTCCCACCCATCTTTCCGTGGCTACTACCTATAACGTCATGGGCAATGTTTATCTCGATCAGGATATGTTTGATCCAGCCATTGATTGTTATCACAAGGCCATGTCAATTTTCAGTTATAATAAGGATACACTGAATGTGGAATATGCTTTTGTAAACCACAATTTAGGAGTATGTTTTATGGGCAAGAATAATTTTCTATTGGCCAAAACTTCTTTGGAAAAAGCACTGCGTATCAAAGCCGGCTTGAACGGCATCGATAACATGGATTATTTTTCCACGGCCATTCAGCTCTCCAGATTGTCTGTAAAAGAAAAGAATTATACGGAGTATTATGACGAACTATTGAGGGCAAAGGCATACATGAATGCAAACCGGCTGGAGGTCAACGAGAATTATGTTTTGATACTGTGGTTGCTGGAAGCCATTGCAGAAAACAGAAATGACTCCATCCAGACCTATAAATTGCTGGAGGAACAAGTAACCATTAGGCAACAACAATTGCAAAACCTGTCTTTGCTGGCTACAGAGGGAGAAATATTGTCCTTAATTGATAAGACGGAAGAATTACTGCTTAAATATTATGGTTTTTGCATCCGGTATAAACCGAATGAGGACTGGACCGGTCAAATCATGGATAAGAGTATTTTTTATAAATCCTACCTGCTGAATGATTACTTGTCACTAAGAAATTTTGTGGCTTTGGATTCCGCCAGCAGAAATGAATACAGCCACTATGCCGGCATCAATCAGGAAATTTATCAGTCGCATTTTGATGAGCATGATAAATCCGGTAAAAGGGATAGCCTGTTTTTACTCAAAACGGAGATTGAACGCCGCATGGTCAAACGCATGGATAAAGGCGCTAATTTGCCGGAGGTGATTGGGTGGAAACATCTTCAGTCAAAAATGGAAGATGGAGAGGCCATTATTGACTTTATCACGTATTCTCCTTATGGTTCTTCTTTTACATCCGGTGAGGCTTATGCGGCTGTTATCCTCACGCCGGGCAATACGCAACCGGTCGTGGTTGAAATGACAGACCTCTATTTGCTTGATTCGATTTTAAATCAAAAGACCAAAGTGGATGCAGATTTTATTTTTGAATTATACAGCAATGAACCTTTTATAAAGTCAAATCATAAAGACCGGGCTTTCAATCTGTATGACCTCATTTTTAAGCCGCTGGTACAGCACCTCCAAGGCATTCACACCCTTTATTACATGCCGGCGGGCCTGGTGCATGCCATAAATCTGAATGCCATTTCCATCCAGAAAGATTCACTCATATCAGACAAATATACTTGTGTGCTTTTAAACAGTGCCCATGCCTTTTTACATAAAAAGGAGGAGGGACATTTTGAATATTCAAATGCATTTATTGCCGGAGGTATAAATTATGATGCCCCTTCAAGTGCTGAAGACCCGCAAAACTCAAGCCCCAATTGGCCAAAGTAGAGGAACAACATTCCGATGTTTTGAAATCTTATGCAAACCGGGGGGTTATGGAATGCGCTTAAGTATTCCGTCAAGGAAGCTGACCAGATAAATGAGCTGTTTAAGCAGCAGGGCATCACCACCACTTTGCTGAAAGGGGAAGAAGCCACGGAAGAGGCATTTAAGTTAGTGGGTCTTATGGGTGAAAAATCTCCGGAGGTAATGCACATTTCTACCCATGGTTATTATTTCTCTGTAAAAGAATATGAAGATGCGGTTCGGCAGGGAATTCGTGAGGATGAGGGCTCCATGTTCAGACGCATTGATCATCCATTTATCCGCACCGGTCTGATTCTGGCCGGAGGTAATGAGGCTTGGAACCCGGAAAATAAATTTGCCTGGATGGGAGAAGATGGCATCCTCACATCCTATGAAATCAGTCAGCTCAACTTGCGGCATACACAGCTGGTGGTACTGTCATCCTGTGAAAGCGGCTTGGGCGATATCCACGGGGATGAAGGTGTATTTGGCTTACCCAGGGCATTCAGGATAGCGGGTGTTAAAAACCTCATATTTTCACTTTGGCAGGTACCGGATTATCACACCAAAGAATTGATGATTGAATTTTATCATAACCTGATGAATGGAAGAATGCCTTTAAGAACAGCGTTCAGGCAGGCGCAGCAGGCCATGCGGCATAAAGGATATGAGCCTTACTACTGGGCTGGTTTTGTGTTGATGGAATAAGATTTTAAAAAATTTAAGTTTGGCGTGTTAAGATTTGAACCCCATTAAGTATTAAGGCTTAACTGGGCATCTCAAAGTAAGTATGGGAATCATTTTTTACTGACCTCTAAAATTCTTATCGTATGAGAACAAATCTTTACCTATTGATTTCTTTCCTTTGTTTTATGAACCACAGTGTCTATTCGCAAACGTGGAAGGCACACGACCCGGGATATCCGGACCCAAATTTGGGCTGCAGCTCCATCTCTTTGGTCAATAAAGACGTCATCTGGGCTGCCCATTCGCATTATTCCGTTACGGATTCGTTATTTGGATTTTTCATAGATAGTCTTAGCAGGGTTACAAGGTCAGTGGATGGGGGAGAGACCTGGAACAATTATTTTGTGCCCATTGGCAATCCTGCATTTGTGGCCAATCTCATGGCCATTGATGAAAACACCGCATGGATTTGCGGCATTGATGGCGGAGGTGCCGGAAGCAGGGTTTTTAAAACAACCGATGGAGGGCAGACCTGGAATCACCAGGCTTCTGCAAGTTACGACCCAAGTGCCAGTTGGGTAAATTTTGTTCACTTTTGGAACAAAGACCTGGGCATCACCATGGGCGATCCGCGTGACGGAGAATTTGAGATCTATACCACATCGGATGGCGGGGCCAATTGGTTCAGGCTTAACGGCGATAAAATTCCTGATCCTGTATCCGGAGAATTTGGTTACAATGGAGATTTTGACGTGCAGGGAAACACGATTTGGTTTGGCACCAACAAAGGACGTATATACAAATCCAACGATTTTGGACAGAGTTGGCAGGTATTTGAAAGCGGCTTGCCGGACGGTTTTTTCAGCATGGGAGAAAACAACAGGGGCATTTTTGGTTTGACAGATTTCTCCAGTTTTTCTACACGAATGCGCTTTACCAGAGATGGCGGAGAAAATTGGGCAGACCTCACTACGATACCTGAAGCAGGCGATTTTTGGGTGAGTTCACTGGATTTTGTGCCCGGCTCAACCGCCATTGTGTTGACCACAGTGAACAATAGTTTGATCTCCGGACTTTTCAGGACCTGGGTGAGTTATGACGATGGCTTGAACTGGATATTATTGGATATCGGTGATAATATTGGCTGGGTGAAATTCATCGACCCGGAAACAGGATGGGGTGGACGACAGCAGAATTTATCAGGGCCCAGTAACCTCTATGAGTATGTCGGGGGTGCGCTGCAAAAGCCTTCTTCCGCTGTATGGCAGGCATATGATCCGGGTTATCCGCTTCCAAATCTGGGTTGTAGTTCCATAGACATGGTCAGCAACAATGTGGTTTGGGCAGTGCATGCACATTTTTCAGTCAATGACAGCCTGTATGGTTTTTTCGTAGATGACCAATGCAGGGTCGCCCGCACCAACGATGGCGGTCAGTCCTGGAAATCAAGTTTTGTGCCCATGGGTAATCCGGCCTTTGTGGCCAATATTACCGCCATTGACGCCAATACCGCCTGGCTTGCCGGCATAGATGGCGGCGGCGGTGGAAGTAAAATATACAAAACCGAAAATGGCGGAGAAACGTGGACACATCAGACGACCGCGGCATGGGACCCTGTAGCCAGCTGGGTTGATTTTGTGCATTTCTGGTCACCGGCCAAAGGAATTGCCATGGGGGACCCAAGAGATGGAGAATATGAAATATACCATACCGCCAATGGCGGGCAATTCTGGACCCGCGTAGATGGGGCAAAGATCCCGATCCAATTCCCGGCGAGTTTGGTTACAACAATGACTTTGACGTGGTGGGCAATACCATTTGGTTTGGTACCAATAAGGGCCGGGTTTACCGTTCTGTGAATTCAGGTACCGATTGGGAGGCCTTTGAGAGCGGCCTTCCCGATGGTTCGTTCGACTTTGGAAGCAACATGCACGGTATTTTTTATTATGTGGATTTTCTGAAATTTCAGACCACCATGCGCATCAGCAAAGACGGCGGGGCAACCTGGAGTGATTTGAATACCATACCCGAAAATGGCAATTTCAGGATGAACTCGCTGGAATTTGTTACCGGTTCCAATGTCATCATCATGACCACGATCAACAATAGTATCACCAAAGGTTTATTCCGCACGTGGATCAGTAAAGATGACGGGGTAAGCTGGACACAAATTGACGAAGGCACCAATGTACTGTTTATGGATTTTATCAATCCTACGTCTGGTTGGGGTGGGCAGCCACAGGTCTTAAACGGTCCGAGTTACCTTTTTAAATACACGGGGAATGCACTTACCGGCTTCTTGGATGTGCATCCGCTCGAAGCTGAGGTAAGTATTTTCCCCAACCCGACCTCTCATGCCATTAATCTTAACATTGAAGGAGGGACAGCAGGGGAGTATCAGATTTTGTTGAATGACAACCAGGGTAAACTATTGTATAAAAAATTGATAAAGGGCAGTGATCATATAAATCACCCCATTGCAGCAGACCATTTACCCTCCGGCCTGTACACCGTAAATATTTCCGATGCAAAGGGATCAAAGGCAATAAAAGTCGTCAAGCTGTGAGCAGTCGTTTGCAGCCAGAGAAAAAGCGATTATCAATTCATTAATAGATTCGAAATGACAATGGTAGAATACATCCTTGGCTTACTGTTTTTCATGGTCGTGCCTTATGCATTGTTCGACGAATGGAAAGATAACAAGGAAAATCGCAATCGATAGTTTGGTTAAATATCGGAAGGTCTCACTCAATAAGCAAACTAAAGCAATCCTATAAATGGGCAGGGGTACATTGGTACTGAAGGTGTACTCCTGCTATTTTAGGTGAGGTGATCAGTGGATTTATGATAAATGTTTGATATTTCGGCGTATTTCATAATGTCCATTGTTTCACACGTCATGGCTGAATCATAGATGATACCATGTCATCTTCAATTTTTATTTAAATTTTAAAAAGGGCAAAAATGAAAGTTTATCATTTAATGTTTGTGATGTTATGGATAAAGTGCCTGACCTTGTCCGGCAATGCACATAACACTGCAAATGTCGGTGATTACTTTGCGCCTTTAAATTGGGTAGACGGACTACAACCACCAAACCCTGTACCAAATGGAGTGGTGGTTACCCTTAATCACGCCATGACCTGTGCTGGTGTGATCGAAAATAACGGCACCCTCAATGGAACAACGATTACCATACTGGCGGGCGGGAGTTATGGCGGTTATGGTGTTTTTAATGGTACCATCATCAATCAGGGTACACTGAGTCCGGGGACATTTGCGCCGGGTACAATTGTGAATGTGTTGGCAGGATTAACCACCGCAGCAGCAACCTATATTTTGGCGAATACAGCTATTAGCGGCGGGGACATTTGTCATGATGGCGGCTCTGCGGTCACTGCCAGGGGAGTATGTTATGGTTTGAATCCGTTTCCCGATATCAATGGCTTGCATACGAATGATGGGTCAGGTACCGGCACATTCATGAGTAACCTCTCCGGTCTGCGGCGGCAGTACCTATTATATCCGGGCATACGCCACCAATGCGGTGGGTACTGCTTATGGGCAACAGGAAAGTTTTATGACTTTGGTTTCAGGGTTCACCTGTGGAGATTTACTATCTTATGGCGGTGAGGACTATGCTACCGTACAGCTTGGTGGACAATGCTGGATGGCGGAAAATCTCAACATCGGCACCATGATCACGGGAGTGACCAGTCAGGCCAATAACGGCATTGTCGAGAAATATTGTTATGGCGATAACATGGCAAACTGTGCGATCTATGGCGGTCTGTACCAGTGGAATGAGATGATGCAATACACTACCTTGGAATCGTCACAAGGCATCTGTCCTACTGGATGGCATCTTCCCTCTTTTTTAGATTGGTTCATACTGGATGGCGCGCTGCCAAGTCCTGACAAGGCAAGCAGATTGGCAGGCAATGCTGCTCTGTGGACTGATGGGCCATTGGACGGTAGTCCACACTTTGCCACTACGGGTTTTAATGCCCTGCCTGCTGGTTACCGCAGCACCAATGGCGCATTCTACAATCAGAACGGCTTCACCAACTTCTGGACGTCCAGTGAGGGGGGAGGCTTTGCAGGCCACAGTGGTTTCTTCTTCTTTAGTACGGAATTCGCTCTGGGTACAGGTAATAAGGCGCTCGGATACAGTGTGCGCTGTGTGAAGGATTGAGCATTTAAAAGTGATGAAATAGTACTGCTTTTGAGTTATCTATTTTCCAATTTAAAAAATATTAAGATGCATTTCAGATACTTTTTGGTCGTTTTTATTTTTTGGTTAATTGCCTCCGATGTGGTGATGGGACAATCCTGTTTACCGGCTGGCATCAATTTCAGTTCTCAGGCACAGATTGATGCATTCCCAACAAATTATCCCGGGTGTACTCAAATTTTGGGAAATGTGACTGTGAATGATGCTGTAAATGGAAATATTACCAACCTTAACGGACTTGCCAACATTACCTCAATTGGGGGTTTTTTGTATATCACTTCCAATAATGCACTTACCAGCATTTCAGGTCTTAGCAATGTGGCAACTATTGGCACTGGATTAAATATAACTTCAAACAATACATTGGCAAATTTGACAGGGTTAGGTAATCTTACATCTGTAGGACCTACTTTGATCATAGCGGGAGGATTATATACGAGTCTTGGAAGCCTCACCGGAATAACGTCCGTAAGTGGAAATGTAGAAATTTCCGGTAACCAGTTAAATGACATCTCCGGGTTAAGCAACCTTGCCGCTGTAGGAGGGCATTTAATTGGGGGTTCACGATTGACAAACCTGTCGGGACTACAAAACCTTACTACCATTGGGGCATATTTGACGTTGCAGGGTAATATTTTATTGACCGATATATCTGCTCTAAACAATTTGACATCGGTTGGTGAGGATATTTTTTTTAATAACAACAATTCACTCTTAAATGTCAGTGGTCTTAGTGGAATTACCACGCTTAGGAACCTGAGTTTTTCTACAAATCCTGCAATAACAACGATAACAGGGTTGAATAACTTGACAACCCTTACGGGATATTTAAATATTTATCAATGTTCATCACTCCAAAGCATGCCTGGCCTGAGTAACCTTCAGGATATTGGCTGGTTTTTTTATATTGCATACAACCCCGTGCTGACTAGTCTTTTGGATCTGTCAGGCATCAATAGCATTGCCGGGAATCTGACCATTCAAAACAATTTGGGACTATCAAATTGCCATGCCCAGGGTATTTGCGACTACATCAATGCACCGCCGGGAAGCATCAATATTTCGGGCAATGCGGTGGGCTGCAATTCCGCGTCGGAGGTACAAACCGCATGTCTGGCTGCCATGCCGGTTACCTTCACTGCATTTTCAGTTGTGCACAAGGAGGGCGACAATATGATATCATGGCAAACTGCCTCGGAGGTGAACAATGACTTTTTTGAAATCCAGTATAGCCGGGACGGATTGAACTTTGTTTCCATCGGACATGTAAGTGGAAAGGGGACCCATGGTGTGCTTTCCGACTATCATTTTGTTCACCCGGAATGTGGAGCTGGCTTATATCATTACCGGATCAAACAGGTGGACTATGATGGCAGTTATGCTTATAGTGCCATCGAATCACTTAGGGTCGGGGAGGATCAGGGCAGGGTATTAAATGTATTTCCAAATCCAACCTCAGGTTTAGTATATATAGAAGGACATGGTAATATTGGTGGCGAAGTCACGGTAAGAGACGTTTTTGGCCGGCTGGTTTTCTCACAGGAAAATGCGGAAGCTACAATTGATCTGGGCATTTTGGCACCCGGCTCTTATTTGCTGCATCTGGTAAATTCCAGTCAGAATTATTATGCTAAAGTAGTAAAGGAATAATAGGTAGCGCACATCATTTTATGATGTGTTTCAGGTGAGAAGATTTTTAGGTGAAAAGTAACACACGCAATGGGAATTCAATGGCGTCAATTTTAATGCATGCATGATAAGGAGTGGCTGATTCTTTTTAGATAGTAATAGAATATAAATATTAAAGTGATTAAAATCATAGAATAAAATTATGTTAAATATATTAAATATGTAATATTGTGTGCTAAAAATGATCATATAAAAAATATACATCATGAAATACTTAATTGCAATTTTTTTCTCCCTGTTTTTATATTTTTCAATGCCCGGGCAAAACATTGGCATTGGTACCACTACACCCGATGCCAGTGCCATGCTGGATGTAGTGGCTACAAACCGCGGCATGTTAATTCCCCGACTTACCACCACGCAGCGGACGGGCATCAGTCCGGCGGCAAATGGCTTACTGGTTTTTGACGCAGACACCAAATCTTTTTGGTTTTATAATGGGCTGTCTGCGATGTGGGTAGAAATCTTATCCGGAAGCGTAAAGACCATTGCTGATGCGGATGGAGATACCAAAATCCAGGTGGAGGAAAGCGCAAATGAGGACATCATCCGGTTTGACCTGGGTGGGGCAGAAAAAATGATCTTGCGCAAAAATGCCAGTGGTCAGGAGCGCCTGGAAATGGGGCTTAATACTGCGGTTGGAAAAGATGCATTGTCTGCCAATGTTGGAGGAACAGACAACAGCGCCTTTGGAAACGGAGCTTTGTTTACCAATACAGCCGGAGCGAAAAATACTGCCTTAGGAGCTTTTGCCCTGAATAAAAACACGACTGGAAATGAAAATACAGCGATTGGCTATTATGCTTTGAATAAAAATACAACCGGCACTTTTAATACAGCAGTGGGTGACAGTGCACTATATACCAATACCACCGGCTCACAAAATACAGCGGTCGGTAACTGGGCCTTACAATACAATACCACCGGCTGGGATAATACAAGCGTAGGGCTTAATTCCATGGTGAGCAATACTTCAGGAAACTACAATGCCGCATTTGGGAGTTGGAGTCTTATATCAAATACAATTGGCAGTTGGAATTCTGCCTTCGGCAACAACGCCCTCTATTCAAACACCTCCGGAAATCAAAATACGGCCACAGGAAACCGGGCACTCAATAAAAATTCGACAGGAACAGACAATACAGCAAGCGGGATGAATGCCATGTTTAATAACACCACTGGCAATTACAATACTGGGCTGGGTAGTTTGTGTTTATGGTCCAATAGCACGGCAAGTTATAATACTGCAGTGGGAAACAATGCCATGTATTCCATGACCGTAGGTACGCAAAACACAAGTGTGGGTGGAGGATCCCTAAGAAGTACCACCAATGGAAACAATAACACTTCAGTTGGATTCGAAGCTGCTGTAAATGGAAACCACGCCCAGAGCACATTCATTGGCTCCAACATCAATATCAGTACAAACATAACCAATGTCTCTGCCTTGGGCTATGGCATACAAAATGCACAATGCACCAATCACAATCAAATCCTGCTGGGCAATACGGCTATCGGACAAATCCGCGCCCAGGTGTCCAGCATCACAGCATATTCCGATGCCAGATTTAAAACAAATGTCTCTGAGGATGTAAAAGGTCTGGATTTCATCACAAGATTAAAGCCCGTCACCTATAATGAAAATCCTGAGGTCTTGCACCAGATATGGGGTACTCCGGATTCCGTCCTTTCAAAAATAGATCATACCGGCATTAAATCTCAACGTTTCATCGGATTTCTCGCCCAGGATGTGGAACAGGCGGCCAAAGATAGCGGCTTTGAATTTCCCGGTGTGGATGTGCCTCAAAACGACAAAGAAGTGTATGCCCTAAGGTATGTGGATTTTATCATGCCCATGGTCAAGTCAATCCAGGAACAGCAGGCCTTGATCCTGCAACTGCAAATTGAAAACCGGGAATTGAAATTGAATGCCGCAAAATTTGAAAAGGAAATTGAGTTGATCAAATCGTACATGGCAAAGAGCAACTAATTCGGTCGGTGAATCGGTGAATCGGTGAATCGGTGAATCGGAAAATCGGTGAATCGGTGAATCGGTGAATCGGTGAATCGGGAAATCGGTGAATCTACTTGGATAATGCCAGTTAGGGAGATCGGGTCGAATCGGGGTAATGGAATCGGAACGAATCGCGGAAATCGGTGAATCGTGGAAACCGGTGAATCGTGGAAATCGGTGAATCGTGGAAACCGGTGAATCGTGGAAACCGGTGAATCGTGGAAAGCGGTGAATCGTGGAAAGCGTGGGAATCGTGGAATCGTGAGAATATATCTGGCTGCTCTAGTTAGACTGGTCGGGGTTTGGTGACTTTTACGAGCCAAAAAGACCCAAAATAATTCCTAATTCCTAACCCCTAAATCATAATTCAGGAATTATCGCAGCCATGATTCCGGGTTGAGTTTGGTTTTGATATCTTTGCCATTAATTTATAAGCAAAGTTCATGCGCCAGGTAAGTTTGATTTTCTCCTTCATTTTCATTTCATCGATGGTTGGCTTTTGCCAGCAGATCACCGGCAAGGTCACCGACATCACCGGTAAGCCACTTATGGGAGCCAGTGTGGTGTGGGAAAACACAACTACAGGCACAACCACAAACGAAGCACGGGAATTTGCCATTGCCGACAAAACAGATGGTGAGCGGACCTTATTGATTTCTTTTGTCGGCTTTTCGCCTGAAAAAATTAAGGTGGGAAAACTGACGCACTGGACCGTTCAATTGATCGAAGATGCCACGATTACGGAAGTCAACATTACGGCCAAAGGTCAGGCGACCCGCTTTGCCAATGAGCCGGCAAAGGTGGAAGTGTTGGGCGTGCGTGAGATCCAAAGAGCCGCATGTTGCAGCCTGGCGGGATGTTTTTCGACCAATTCCAATGTAGATGCCAATGTGACCAACATCGTAACCGATGCCAAGGAACTCCGCATCCTCGGACTTTCCGGTGTTTATAACCAGGTGCTGGTGGATGGTTTGCCCCTCATCCAGGGACTGGCTTATCCCTATGGTCCCGGCAGTTACCCTGGCACGATGATCGAAAAAATATTTGTGACCAAGGGAGCCAATTCCGTGCTCCAGGGTTTTGAAAGCATCAGTGGTCAGATCAACATTGAATTTCACAGGCCGGAAAATGCGCCCAAACTTTTCCTGAATGCCTTTGCCAATTCCTTTGGGGAAAGTCAATACAACGCCAATTACATGGTTAAAAAGCAGGGCTGGAGCAACCTTACAGTAGGCCATCTCACCCTGCCTGCTTCCATCATCGATCGCGATGGCGATGGTTTTCGCGACATCGTGCGCACCAACCGGGTATCTGTATACAACAGGTGGTCATATGACAATGCAGAGAAACCCCGCTGGCTCCATACCATTGGCGTAAGATACCTCAATGAAAACAGAGAAGGGGGTACCACTTCTTTTGACAGCGGCCGCCTGGGTTCATCTGCGTTCTATGGTCAGCATGTGCGCATTGGTCATGGTGAGGCATATACAAAAACCAACTACGTGGTTGCCGACAACATGTCCCTCATTTTGCTCAACAGTACTTTTTTGCAAAAGCAGGAAAGTTATTTTGGTGTGAAAAAATATGTGGGCGACCAGTTTAATCTGACCTCTGCTTTGTACATGGACTACTATTACGGCACCAGTAATCACAATGTTAAACTGGGTCTGAGCCACCGGCACAACAAATTAAAGGAAGATGTTATTTTCCTTCAGGATGTACCTTTTTTAAATTATGAAGGCACCTACCGCACCGATTACGACATCCCCGGCGCCTTTGCCGAAAATAAACTCACCCTGTCAAAATTCACCATCCTTACCGGGCTCAGGGCAGATCGCTTTGGAGATTTTGGTTGGAAGTTGACACCACGGGTACTGGTGAGGGCCAACCTTTCAGCGGACACGGATATCCGGTTCAACGCTGGCAAAGGATATAGAATGGCGCACATCTTCGCTGAAAACGCCAACCTCCTGGCCGGCAACCGAGATCTGTTCATCGACAATGATCTCGCCCCGGAAGAGGCCATCAATGTGGGTCTTAATTTTGTACAAACCCTGCACTGGAACACGATCAACATCACCTTGTCCGGAGACGCCTACCACACTTACTTCCAGAACCAGATCTTCCCGGATTACGATAAGGAAGTGAATACCGCCATTGTGCAAAACTTTTTTGGCCGCAGCGTTTCCAAAAGTTATCAATTGGAAAACAAGTGGATCTTTACCCCTCAGTTTGACGTAAAACTGGCATATAACTTTTTGGAAGTTTACCGCGAAGTGGAAGGAATAAAACAAGACCTCCCCTTCATCCCACGTCATAAATGGACCGCCAATACATCGTACAGCACGCCCAACGACCATTGGCAGATCGACCTCACCTACCGATGGATAGGCAGCAAACGCATGCCATCCACCGAAAACTATCCCGAGCAATACCGGCAGCCTGCCTCCTCAGACCCCTATCAGCAACTCGATTTCCAATTGACGCACCGCTGGACCGATCTTCAGATCTACGGAGGCATTGAAAATATTTTTGACTTCAGGCAGGATTTTCCCATCCTCGGTTACGATCAGCCCTTCGGCAACTTTTTTGATCCGGCCTTCAACTGGGGGCCTACCAAGGGAAGGGAATTTTATCTGGGGGTGAGGTATTCGGTGAAGTAGGGGGGATTTGGGAAGTTCATTTAAGCACCGGCGGGGTTAATGTCCCCCCGTACAATGGAATATTTTTCTACCCAAGGTGTCAATTGTCATTTGCCTCTTCCATAATGAAGATATTTTGAGCCCCAGAGGGGCTATTGTCCTAGCCTTCGATTTTGGTAAAATTTCCATGCCCCAGCGGGGCAGTTATTATTTGCCCCAGTCCCAATGTAGATTTAATCAGCCCCGTACAATGGAATATTTTTATACCCCATGGAGACAATTGTCATTTGCCACTTCCATAATGAAGCCTTTTAAGCCCCAGCGGGGCTATTGTCCTAGAACCGTGATAATGGCAATGTTTCCATGCCCCAGCGGGGCAGTTATTTTTTGTGCCTGTCCCAAGGTAGATTTAATCAGCCCCGGCGGGGCTAATTTCACCCGTACAATGGAATATTTTTCTACCCAAGGTGTCAATTGTCATTTGCCCCTTCCATAATGAAGATATTTTGAGCCCCAGAGGGGCTATTGTCCTAGCCCGTGATAATGGTAAAATTTTCATGCCCCAGGGGGGCAGTTATTATTTGCCCCTGTCCCTAGGTAGATTTAATCAGCCCCGGCGGGGCTAATATCCCCCCGTACAATGGAATATTTTTCTCCCCAAGGCGACAATTGTCATTTGCCCCTTCCATAATGAAGCCTTTTAAGCCCCAGCGGGGCTATTGTCCTAGACCCGTGATAATGGTAAAATTTTCATGCCCCAGCGGGGCAGTTGGCAATTTTTGGTAGCCCCAAAACCCCGTTTGGTAGCCTCCCGGGGCGGTTTTGCCCCCAAAATCCCGGAAATTCCAAAATGCCGATGAAAAAAAATGGAAAATTTCTTATTTTTGGAAGTAGAGAGTCTAATCCAGTTGTACCACAGGTGTTAGGCCCAATCTAATCTTAAAAGCAAACAAAACCACAATGAAAAACCAACTCCTGATTTTGGCCCTGACCATATTTGGCACCGCGCTTTTTGGGCAGAATATAATCAATGTAAACAACACCTTCTCCGGTGTTACAACACAACATACGACACTGGCTGCTGCAGTAGCCGCTGCTTCTGAGGGGGATATCACCTACCTCTACCCATCGAGCACTTCCTATGGCAGTGTCACCATAAATATAAAATTGACCATCATTGGTCCGGGTTATTATGTACAGCAGAACCCCTCTCTACAAATTAATACCTATGTCAGCAATGGCGTGGTGGACAATTTGACTTTTGCTGCAGGTAGCAATGGATCTTTGGTCACAGGGGTAGATATAAATATCATTGTCACGAATGGGCAGGCCAATATTGCCATCACCAGATGCAAAATAAAGGCTTACTGTAATTTAGACAATACCAATAACATCTTATTTGAGGGGTGTTACTTTGAATGGACAGGTAATAGTACTTCCCCACACACAATCCTTGCAAATGCAAATAATAATGGCCTGATTATAAGAAATAATATTTTTGGTGTGGCAAAAGGAAATGCAGGCTGGTTGGAAATTGTAATTTGTGGCAATTGCACTGCTATTGTAGAAAATAATGTATTTAGGTGGTATAATTACTTTTTTAACAGCATAGTCAGGAATAACATTTTTTTACACAACGCAACGAATGTAATTCAAAATTATACCGGAAATTCATACCTGAATAACATCCTGGTTGGCAACCAGACGGGTCTAGGCAGTACAAATATTATTGCGGTTCCTGAAACAAGTATTTGTGAAGGTTATCCTACACAGGGCAGCCGCTCCTTTGATGACCGCTATATGCTTAAAACCGGTTCACCCGCCATTGGTGCAGGTATTGGTGGTATAGACTGTGGCGTATTTGCAGGATCAACACCCTATAAATTATCCGGCATTCCTTTCGTGCCCCTCATCTACCAGGCCAATGCTCCGACCACAGGTAATGCCACCACAGGCATCAACGTGAATGTAAAGATCAGGGCAAATAACTAAGCTGCAGACATAAAATATCTAAACTAAATGGCAAACAAAACCACAATGAAAAACCAACTCCTGATTTTGACCCTGACCTTATTTTGCACTGCACTTTTTGGGCAGGCCATCATCAATGTAAACAACACCTCCTCCGGAGTTACGGCGCAGTACACCACACTTGCCGCTGCGGTGGCTGGGGCGGCTGAAGGGGACATCATCTACCTCTATCCGTCGAGTACTTCTTATGGTAGTGCCACTTTAAATAAAAAATTGACCATCATTGGTCCGGGTTATAATGTACAGCAAAATCCGTCATTGCAAATTAATACCTATGTCAGTAATGGCGTGGTCGAAAATTTGACCTTCGCTGCCGGTAGCAATGGTTCTTTGATAACAGGTTTAGATATAAGTATCATTTTTATGAACGGGCAAGCCAACATTGCCATTACCCGTTGCAAATTAAGGGCTTACTGCAATTTAGACAATACCAATAACATCTTATTTGAAGGCTGTTTCTTTGAATGGGTCGGTAATCCAACTTTCCCGTATGCAATTAATGCAAATGCAAATAATAACGGTCTCATTATCAGAAATAATATTTTTAGTGTAGCAAAATCAAATTCAAGCTACTATGATGTAGTAATTCAACCCAGCTGTACCTCCATTGTGGAAAACAATGTCTTTAGATGGTATAATTACTTTCAAAACAGTATTGTCAGAAATAATATATTTTTAAATAATGTCACAAATGTAATTTCAAACGGTTCAGGAAATTCTTATCTGAATAACATACTGGCAGGTAACCAGACGGGTCTTGGTGCCACAAATATTATTGCGGTCCCTGAAGCAACCATTTGTGAAGGATATCCCACACAGGGCAGCCGATCCTTTGACGACCGCTACATGCTCAAAGCCGGTTCACCCGCCATTGGGGCAGGTATTGGCGGCATAGATTGTGGCGTTTTTGCGGGGGCCACTCCTTATAAATTATCAGGTATTCCGTTTGTACCCCTCATCTATCAGGTGAATGCTCCGCCCACAGGCAATGCCGCCTCAGGCATTGACATCAATGTAAAGATCAGGGCAAACAACTAAGCAGCACGCATGAAAAAAGTTTGTTTGCTCCTTTTTGTGTACATGGGTGCTTTGGGCGTTTATGCCCAAAACAACATCAATTACGTCGAGTATTTCTGGAACTCGGATCCGGGGTGGGGCATGGCTACTGCGGTATCCATTACACCCAATGATACCCTTGATGTGGTTTTTGCACCGGTTACTTCCGGCCTCACCCCGGGAGTAAATGTGCTGTATGTCAGGGCAAAAGACGACAGCTTAATGTGGACATTTCCCATCCAAAAAACCGTGTATTTCAATCCCAATGTACTTGCCAACACCCAAAAAATAGAATACTACATCGATACCGATCCCGGTCTCAACAATGGCATAAGTGTAACCACCACCGGCAATCCATTGATCGATCAAACTTTCAACGTTAACTTAAATGCGGTGAGTCATGGCATTCACGTATTGGGTGTCCGGATGAGAGACCAGATAGGATTTTGGAGCCTGACAAAGACCCATCTTTTTTACAAGTTCCCCAGCGCGGGACAAGACATTGTACAGTTGGAATACTTCATCGATAATGACCCAGGGATAGGACTTGCAACCCAAATACCCATTACCGCCAATGACAGCATAGACATCGTTGCCAACATCGACCTTTCCACAGTACAGCAGGGGCATCACAGATTGTTCATACGGGCAAAATCTGCCAATGGCTTTTGGTCCTATGCGCCCAAACATGAATTTTTCATGGTGGGTCAAAATGTAGTAAAGCTCGAATACTTTTGGAATACAGATCCGGGCGTAAACATGGCGACAAACGTACTGATTACAGCCGCCCCTGTGATCGATGTGAGTTTTAGCCCCATCACAGCCGGCCTTACACCCGGATTTAACGTATTGTATGTGAGGGCAAAAAATGAAGGTAATCTGTGGAGTGTGCCCGTCCAAAAAGCTGTCTATTTCAATCCCAATGTACCCCCCAACACTCAAAAATTGAGTATTACATCGATACCGATCCCGGCCTCAACTATGGCATAAGTGTAACCACCACCGGCAATGCCACGATCGATCAGACATTCAACGTAAACTTAAATTCCGTAAGTCATGGCTACCACTTGTTGGGTGTTCGAATGAAGGACCAGATAGGATTTTGGAGCCTTACAAAGACCCATCTTTTTTACAAGTATCCGAGCGCGGGACAAGACATTGTACAATTGGAATACTTCATCGATAATGATCCCGGTATTGGGCTTGCAACCCAAATCCCCATCACCGCCAATGACAGCATAGACGTCATTGCCAGCATCAACCTCACCGGAGTGCAGCAGGGGCATCACAGATTGTTCATACGCGCAAAATCTGCCAATGGCTATTGGTCCTATGCTCCCAAACATGAATTTTTCATGGTGGGTCAAAATGTAGTAAAACTCGAATACTTCTGGAACACAGATCCGGGCGTAAACATGGCAACAAACGTACCGATTACAGCTGCCCCGGTGATCGATGTGAGTTTTAGTCCCATCACCACAGGACTCACCAGCGGATTTAATGTGTTGTACGTGAGGGCGAAAAATGAAGGCAATATGTGGAGTATGCCCATACAAAAAAGCATATTCTTTACGATAAATGCGCCTCAAAATGCTGCGGCATTGGAATATTTCATCGATGCAGATCCCGGCCTGGGCATGGGTACTTCTGTTCCGGTCAGCAATGACGATTCGCTGGAGGTTACCTTTCATGTGAATCTGCAAAATGTTTCCCAGGGCTTACATAGGTTATTTGTGAGGGCAAAGGACAAACATGGTTATTGGGGCAATACAGCCATACACTCATTTCTTAGGGCAGTAGATGGAACGCCGGATATCGTGCAATTGGAATATTACATTGACAATGATCCGGGTAGAGGCAATGCCATTCAGGTAGCCATCACGCCAGGTGACTCCATCGACGTCATCATCAACCCCAACCTGTCCAATGTATCCCAGGGCATACACAGCATCTACGTGCGGGGAAAGGCTGCGGACGGGAAATGGTCATTTACCCAAAGGCAAGCCTTCTTTAAGCGAAATGCCGATCCTGCTGGTTTGACAATGACCAGACTGGAATACCATTTTGACATTGATCCCGGTTACGGCAATGGCATAGCGTTGCCCGGCACACCAAACGACACCATCGACACCACCTTACCCATCTCACTTTCAGGCTTGAGTGTCGGCAACCACAAATTGCACATCAGGGCGAAGGACAATGGTAACAACTGGTCTGAAATCTGGGCAGGCACAGTAGCGGTTACGGCTTCCGACAATCTATTTCCCGTCATCTCTACCAGCCCTGTTTCACTTTCTCTGAATGCAGTCAATTGCATCACCCCCGATACTTCCGGATTTTACATCGTCAATACCGGCAGTAATCCACTCAATGCCAACCTATCGGAAAATTTAAGTTGGCTTACCATCAGCCCAACCCAGGTAGGTGTGCCGGCCAATGACAGCGTATGGATCTCGACCATAGCGACCCCCTCCTCTGCGCTTTCTGCCACGAATGTAGGCACCATAGCCATTGTCAATAATTCCCAAAATGCACCCACCCTCAACCGATCGGTGACATTTACCGTACCCCAGGGCCTATATTCTATGACCCTGAGTGCAGACACTTTGGATTTGCCGGCAGTGCAGGTTCAGCAGACCGCTTCGGGTAGTATTACATTGACCAATACATCCTGTTCAGCATTGACCATAGACAGCATTGTGCATTCCAATGTTAATTTCACCAATGACAACCTAGTGAGCACAACCAACATTGCTGGGTACACTTATTTGGGCTTTTACAATGGGCACAGTTACTTTAAGTCCAATGCAACGAGTACATGGCAGGCTGCGGAGAGCAGTGTTAATGCTTTGATGGGGCAGATGGGATTGCCGGGGTATATGGCTTCCTTAAACAATGCTGGTGAGAGTACATGGTTGGTTTCTCAAGTTTCTGATGATGGAACATGGATTGGGCTAAGAGATAATGATGGAGGGGGAAATACATATCCCTGTGAATCGAATGGTAGTTCAAATGCTCAGGTTTATTGTTGGAAATGGAGCGATGGTACCACCATAGAACAAAATAATTTCAGCGCATGGCATTCAGGGGAGCCAAACAACTCAGGCAATGAAGATTTTTGTAATTTATATGGAAATGCTCATCCCAATACCACAGCAAGGGGAAAATGGAATGATTCTAATGGGACTGCATCATTTAAGCATCTTCTCGAAATATCCGGAGGTTTCCCGCCAGGCGGCACAAAAACTCTTACCCTAAATTTCGAAACCCCAACCATCGGCACCTACACCGACACCATGTACATCTATTCCCAGGCAGGCATTGATACGGTGGTCGTCCATGCAGAAGTAGTGGGCGTACCACAGCTGGCTTTGGAGACCGATACCCTGTCTGTGGATTTTGCGATGTGTGCCATGGATACGGTGTTAACTCAAAAGATTTATAATAATGGAGATGGGCCATTGTATTATCAGGTGGCCAATCTGAACAGTCTGCCTTCATTCATTTCTGTGATAAATGAGACGGATACGGTGGCTGCAGGCGATAGCACCGGGTTTATGGTTAATCTCTCTGAGGTAAATTTGCCGGTGGGATCGTACAACTACCTGATAAGGTTAAGTACAAATGATACCTTACAGGTATTTGATACCATCATGGTACATATTACCATAGCAGGTCAGGGCATGATCTCTACCTCAGTGTCACCCATGGATTTTGACACCATACCGAGGAATGCCACCATCTCCAAGTCCATCACGATCACCAACAATGGCTGTCAGCCATTATACATCGCCAATGTGTTTACCGGTACGTCCAATTTTATAGAAAATCTGTCCAGCATTTATTTGCCACCCTACCAGTCCTTTACCACCAATGTCACTTTTCAACCACCACTCACAGGCCCATTTACAGACACCCTTACCATCATGGGGAATATGGACACCTCGTTGGTTGTCCTTCAAGGTGTGGCAGCCGGTGCCCTCACCTTTGAACTGGAAAGTTTTGCCAGCAACGTCACCATCCAAACCTGTATGGGCATGACCATGGACACCATCACACTGTACAACGTGGGTGACGGCAATGGCACGTTTAACATTACCAATGCTGCTACCTTCCCATCCTGGCTCCAGGTAAGTCCCCTAAGTGGGGCCATACCCGAAGGAGACAGTGTGGATCTCGTCCTTAGTTACGATGCCATGGCACTGAGTAATGCCAGCTATACCAAAACCATTCAGATAGCCACTTCGGACCCGATCACTCCTTTGGTGTCGCTTCAAGCGAATATGTTCATCGCAGGTCAGCCCATTGCATCCACCGATAAAGACACCATCGACTTTGGGTTTACTTACCTGACTACCATTAAGAGGGACAGCATCATCGTCACCAATACCGGCTGCGATACCTTTGAGGTCAAAAGCATTACACTGGTCGCTCCTTTCTCAGCGACACCTGCGGTGTCCAATATATTGCCGGGTGGTACCGGAAAGATCTTTGTGACATACGATCCTGTGGCACTTGGGGATAATGGCTTTATCATGAAGATCAATGGAGAAACCGATACACTGGACATTATGGTCATGGGCAAGTCGATCCAATATCCACAAATCACACTTTTGAATAAGGATTCTCTGGTGATTGAAATGGACACTGCGTTGTTGGCAGCCACCGTAAACAGCAATTCCGTCTTTGTTTGGGGTAAACACTCGGGGTATCGAATGGGTACGTACAGTGTGGATGGTAATAAAATCATCTTTGTACCGGCAAACGATTTTTTCGCGGGAGAAGAGGTCAATTTTATGTTAAGGCAAAGCATTGAATATGCTACTGAGCAATTCATCCAGCCTTTTCAGGGCACCGGTTTTGTAAATGTTTGGCGGGCTACACAGGGAAATTTTGTGATCAGGCCTACGAATGTTCAAATCAATGGAGTCAATAGATTTTCAATTGGCGATATAGATAAGGATGGAGATTTGGACATGATAATGCAAAATTACCTCGGGAATCAGGCAACCAAATATCACATCGTCACAAAAAATATGGGTACTTTTTCTAAGATTGGTGATTTTTCAGATTCATACTACACCCACAATAGCAATTTTATGGAGCTGAAGGATATAAATTCCGATGGCCTGCTGGATATAATTTCAAACAGTAATGGAGCATCTCTAAGCGGATCAAAAATATTGGCATATAAAAATATCGGCAATAATTCTTTCTCTTCGGTTGTTAGATCTGATTTCGAAAGGAATATAAATGCACTTGATTTTGTGGATTATAATTTTGACGGCATCATTGACGTTGGAGGTGCTTTATCCAATGATTGGGGCTTTTTTGATTACATTAAATTCAGACAGGGAGCCTCAAATTTAGCCTTTACCAATGAAACCAGTCAGATTTTATACAATACCAATACGTATATCAATGGGCTTTCTGGCGGATTTATGGATGTGGAGCAAGACGGCGATATGGATTTTGTTTCCTATCATAACAACTCCTATTTTTATTTTACCAAATACGAAAACGGATTTAAACCGGCTACGGCATTGTTTCCGGGATCTAATATCCAATCTACACATTTTGATTTCAATGGCGATTCGAGAAAGGATCTGCTATGCGCCAATAACAAAATATTTTTAAATGCCCCAGCCGGAGGATTTAATGCGGGCAGTACAATCAACCCATTTAATTATCCGTCCATAACACTTCCGGGAGATATCAATGGGGATAATTATACAGATTTGATCCTTGCCAATTACGATACCGGAAGTGGATTTATCAATGCGTTTAAGACAGCCTTGTATAATGGTCAGTCCGGAAACTTTGCCATAAACAATAAAGGCTATCAATTTCAGAATTCAATTTTCAGTCAACTTGCCGACCTCGACAACGACGGAGACCTGGACTTTGCCTACCTCGATGCCCAGGGTAAACTCTGGATCGCCTACAACGAAGATTCCAATGCAGAGATCACTTTATCACAGGATACCATTTCTGCGACATACACAACCTGTACCAACATCAACACCTATGCCACGACAATCTCCAATGCAGGAGATTCTTCACTCGTTTGGCAAGTCAACTTACCCAACACGATTCCGGCCTGGATGGACATCGACACCACATACGGCCAAATTCCTGGCGGTGGTTCTGCCAACTTCAATGTGCACATCAACACCACAGGCCTGCTCCAAGGTGCCTATAACTACAACCTCATCTTCAACAGCAATGCCATCAACAAGGTACACGACACTTTATGGATAGCATTTACCATTGCCAATGACAGTGTGGTACTGGCCAGCGTGGATAGCCTTGATTTCGGTTTGGTGGATATCAATACCAATAAAACACTGCCGGTCACCATTACCAATCCGGGCTGTGCCCCGATAAATCTTACGGCGGCCCTGTCTTCCGGTTCAAATTACAGTTATACCGGTGCGCCGGTGGTGGTGCCTGCCTTTGGCAGCAAGGTGGTGAGTGTCACCATCAATACGGCTGCTTCCGGGACTGTTTATTTAGATACTTTGACCTTGAATCATAACTACGGCAGTTTTGCGATTCCCTTACAAGCGCAAGGCTGTTATGTGAGTCCGACTACTATACTTTACGAGCAGGTATGTACTGCGGATTCTGTGGGTGTGGACAGTACACTCCTCATGAATATCAGCGGTTGTGACAGTTTGGTGGTGACGTATTATTTTCTTCCCGGCTTAGAACAACAGGATTTAAAATTGGCCATGTTTTTTAACGGAAATGGGAATGATTTGAGTGGTAACAATAATCATGGAGTGGTGACGGGGGCTACTTTGACAGCAGATAGATTTGGGAATACTAATAGCGCTTATAAATTTTTTAATAATGGTGATAAAATTGTTGTGCCAGCTTCGGCTGCCATTACAGGAAATGCAACAAGATCTATTAGTTTTTGGCTCAAGCATGAAGGCCCTGTCGGCGGTATATTTAATTGGGGAAATTATTCCACATGTAACGAATTTGCGCTTGGACATTTTGCAAATACACCAAATATGTACAGATTGCAATTTTGGGCATGTGATAATGATATTATACTACCAAACAGTAATGTAGGATGGCATCATTATCTTATGCAATATAATGGAGCAACTCTTCAACTTTATTATGATGGAAATTTACATACGACACTTTCTAAAAGTTTGAATACTGCAAGTACACCTATTACCTTTGGGTTTAGAGACGGAACATCTATTAAGGCAAGTTTGGATGACATTTTAATCTATAACAAATACCTTTCACCGTCTGAGGTATTAAACTTATATAATTCTCAGAATTCATCATTTTACAATATTTCTCCATCTTTCACTTACTCCCAATCCTGCGACCCATCCGAAATAGGTCTCGACACTACCGTCCTTGCCGGAGCAAACCAATACGGCTGCGACTCCACCATCATCGAGGTCACCTCCCTCACCAGCCCGGTAAGTAATGAGGGTTTGGTAGCCCACTACAGCTTCGATGGCCATGCCAGTGACATGAGTGGCTGGGGCAGAAATGGGACGGTGAGCGGGGCTGTTTTGACTACAGATCGCCATGGAGAGCCCAATGCGGCATATAGTTTTGATGGGGTGGATGATTATATAAGAAAAACCAATATAAGCTCAATTAATTTTAACAATGGTGATGAAATGTCTGTCTCCTTTTGGATTAATCCTAGTAGATTGGGAGGACAATATCAAGATATAGTTGCAAATAGAAATGGAGGCGCCGATTATAATTGGATTGTTTATCAACATGCTGATGGAGGAGAGATTAGTTTACATGGAGCACAACAATATAAATCAACATTTATTCCACAATTAAATTCTTGGACACACATTACATTTACCGTTAATTCTGCCCAGACCTCAAGGCTCTATGCAAATGGTGTAATTGTTGATTCTATTTTAAATTATAATTATAGAAATAGTTTTCCAGGAGTATTAACAATTGGCAATTATCCAAATGCAGAACATTATAAAGGCAAATTGGACGACATATTACTTTTTGACAGAGTACTCACATCTTCCGAAATCCAGTCCCTCTACAACGAACAACAATCCTACTTTCTAAACGCTTTTACAACTTGTGATACTACAGCACTTGGTGTAGATACCACAACCTACATTGGTCCTAATGGCTGTGAAGTTACAGACATCAACATCACTTCTCTCCAAAGTCCGGTTAATAACAATGCCCTGGTGGCTTATTACCCATTTGATGGCAATGCCCATGACGGCAGCGGTTATGGCAGACATGGCATTTTAAACGGAGCATCACTTACGGCAGATCGATGGGGACAGACCAATAGTGCATATGGTTTTGATGGAAATGACTTTATTGGGCACCCCTTATCCAATTCTTTAAATGTAGGAAATGGTGATTTTACCATCTCAGTTTGGGTAAAACGAACTCAAGCTGCTTTAAATTCAAATACTTTACAACGAATAGTAAGTAAGCAAGATGTCACCAGTAATTATCGGGGGTTTTACCTGAGGTTTAATACAAATGACGTGGTTGAATTTGCAACCAATTATGCCCAATGGTATGGAAATGGTTCGATAACTTCTACCATTGCCATTACAGATCTTAACTGGCACTTAATAACGGGTGTTTTAAATGGAAGTTCAGGTAAAATAAAATTGTTCATTGATGGGATATTGCAAAATTCAGCTACTGGGTCAAATAATTACAATATTGATACCAACGCTGAATTTTATTTTGGGAAAGTAGATGGCTTAAATGAAAGCTTCCTTGGTGTAATTGATGACCCACGAATTTTTAAGAGGGCATTAAGGGACAGTGAAGTTAACTCCCTCTACCACCAACACCTCACCTACGCCCAATCCTGCGACATCGCAGACATCGGCAGAGACACTATTGTTATGTCCTCCAATACAGCCTGCGACAGCATCCAAAACATCGTTACCTCCCTGCAAAGTCCGGTCAACAGTCAGGACCTGGTAGCTTTCTATAGCTTTGATGGCAATGCCAATGACATGAGCGGCTGGGGCAATAATGGCACCGTCAATGGCGCTACACTGGCGACAGACAGAGATGGAAATGCAAATTCGGCGTATGGTTTTGATGGTAATGATTGGGTAGAATTAACTCCTTCCTTATTCGGGTCACAGAATAAATTGACACTTTCCGTCTGGGCTAAAATAAATCCATACAGTGGATCAAATTGGCCTGCAATGATAGGTTCAAAAACCTCCAACAGTTCATTAAATACCTCATTGGGTATTTGGCAAAATACAGGTAAGCTACATATAGAAGTAAATACATCAAGCGGGAACTTTGCGACACAAGGAGATTTATCTATACCTTTTAATCAATGGGCTTTATATAATTTGGTATATGATGGCAGTTCACTATCTGAATACATAAACGGAATTAAAGGAAAGACAATTTCTGCAACGGGAGAATTAACTTCATTATCCAATATCAGAATTGGAGATGATGGAAATAACATTTTTTTCAATGGTCAATTGGATGATGTAAAGGTTTATCGCAGGGCTCTTACTGACGCCGAAATCCAGGCCCTTTACAACTCATCCAGCTTCCTATTTACAAACACCGTCACATCCTGTGATACCGCCGACATAGGCATCGACACCGCCTACTTTGCAGGAGGAAGTACCGGCTGCGACTCTACCGTGGTTACCATCACTTCATTGCAAAGTCCTGTCCTCAATAGCGGCCTGGCAGCCTACTACACCATGGATGGCAGTCCGGGTGACTTCAGCGGCTACGGCAGAAATGCCACCGTCACCGGTGCGACCCCTACGCAGGATCGCCACGGCAATGCCAACAGCGCTTATGCCTTTAATGGCAGCAACCAGTACCTCAGTGCCGATCACGACCCAAGCCTCAATCCGGCTTCCTCGTCTTATGGGGTCTCCCTCCACTTTAAGACCAATGCCACGGGACAGCGGGAACTGTTCATGAAGACCAGTGTGGGGAGCCGGGAATTTGCACTGCTCACGCTCAATAATGGCAACATCAATGTTGAACTGGGCAAGGGTGCTACTTCATACTATTGCAACACCACCGGACTTACCCTCAATGACAATGTCTGGCACCACCTGTTCTTCCAAAGGGCACCCGGTAGCATCAAAGATACCCTGCGCGTTTATGTAGATGGTGTTCTGAAGAAACAAGAAATATACGGCGCCGTTTTGTCTTTCAATCCGGCAGAGAATATGTACATCGGCATTCGTAAAAACTGGAACGGCGGTGGCTTGCAGTTTCCGTTTATGGGATCCATAGATGGCGTGATGGTGTGGAATCGCACCCTGACCCCGGCAGAGATTCAAAGTCTGGCCAATGAGCGCAAGGGTGGGCCGCAAACACTGGTGCAAAGAGATACTACCCATGATTACGGTACCGTCATGGTGGGCGAAGCACCGGTATTTACGACCTTTATCACCAATACCACTTGTGATACCCTTACGATCAATGACCTCTATACGACCAATAGCGCTTTTACCATCAATACCCAGGCAGGTGCCATCCTGCCTTATGCATCAAAGAGAGTTGACGTAAGTTTTATGCCTTCCGCAGAAGTCCCGTATGCCGGAGAACTCAAAGTGGAAAGTAATGGCGATACCCTTACCTATGTCTTGACCGGAAACGGGTGCAATCTGTGTGCCTGCCCGTCAGAAGATGTCGTGTTGACTACGCAGGCGGGTCTGGATGCCTTTGTAGCCTATTATGGGGGTTGTGATTCTCTTCCGGTATCCCTTACCTTAGCCGGTACCTCAAGCATTCAAAACATTGCCGGACTTGGCTTCATCAAACACATCGATGGCCATTTGACGATCAATGGCCATACCGTCCTGACAAACCTCAATGGTTTTGGCAACCTTCAGGGTCTTACCGGATCCTTGTCCATAACCAATAATGCCTTAATTACCCAGGTAGATTCTTTGCATGAGCTGACTTACATAGGACAAGCCCTGACCATAAGTCAGAACGCGGCATTGACCCATCTCAATGGTTTGAATAATCTGGACAGCATCGGTCAAAACATCCTGATCACAAACAATGCAGCCCTCAGCGATTGCGACGCCATTTGTCCGGCATGGAATGCAGGCATCAGTGGTACATTGACCATCTCCAACAATCCATCCGAATGCAGTACCGTCACCCAATTTAAGATGGTATGCGACGACGATTGTACCATCGGTGACCTCGTGCTCACCAGTCAGGCCGAAGTCAATACCTTCATCAATACCTATGGCGGTTGCGACACCTTGATCGGCAACCTTACCTTAAGCGGGGGCAGTAACATCAATAACATCCATGGCCTGAGTTTTATCCGCCAGATCACCGGCAACCTTACCCTTACCGGCAATGCCAACCTGAGCAACATGAAGGGGCTGCAAGGCCTGATAAAAATTACGGGTTCACTTACGGTCACGGGTCATGTGAATTTGGTCAGCCTGGATAGCTTACACCACCTACAGGCAGTGCTGGGCTCTGTGTCCATCCAAAACAATGCCGTACTCAATGAGGTCAACGCCCTGGGCAGTCTCGATACCATCGGGGGCAATCTCAACATCAACAATAACGTCACCTTGTATGATTGCAGTGGGTTGTGCCCCGTAATCAACAACGACGCCATTCAGGGCAACATATCCATTAGCAACAATCCCAACAACTGCAGCACTACCGAAGAAGTGGTGATCTACTGCACACCACCGATGTGCCCGGTAACCGGCAATTTCATCCTGACCAACCAGGCGGAAGTCAATGCCTTTGTGGCCAACTTCAATACCTGTGACAGCCTCATTGGCAACCTGACCATCATAGGCGGCAACGACATCGTAAGCATAAACGGCTTGAATTTCCTGAGACATATTGGAGGTTATCTCACCGTAAAAAACAATTACAAGCTTACCCATATGCAGGGTTTTGGCAATTTGCAAAAGGTGACGGGAAACTTTACCATAGAAGGAAATCCATTGGTGAGTTCATTGGGACACCTGGATTCACTGCAGCATGTGGGTGGATTTTTGAAAATACAAAACAACAATGCCTTACCCAATCTCTCCGGGCTGCAATTTTTAAACCACATCGGCAATAACCTCATTGTGCGCAATAATGGGGCTTTGACCAACTGTTCGGTGATCTGCACATTGCTGGACAGTGGGGTGATCCAGGGAGTGATTGATGTTGCCTCCAATCCTTCGGCGTGCAGCAACAACGAACAGGTCAATGCGGTATGTACCTACGGCAGTCTGTTGAGCAAGGTGATGATCAACATCCCTCAGGACAGCATAGCGGAAGGCAGTGTATTTACATTTACGGTAAGCACGGATTATCCACCGGCGGATACCCTTACGGTAAACCTGGCTTCCAATAACCAGATGGATGTACCCGTACCTGCTACCACGAAAATACTTCCGAATACCACCTCAAAGCAAGTGACCATTACCTTGCCGAATGACAATGTACCGGAAAAACAGAAATCTGTCACACTCACCGGTGGAGCGCCATACCTTACTGCCGGAAGTGATCAATTTGTCCTTACCGACAATGCCGACATGCCGGACATCAATCTGGTCATTTCCCTGGACACTTTGTCGGAAGGTGCAGGACCCTACGCCACACCGGCCATCGTCAGCAGGGCCTTCACCGATGGCACCACGATGAACATCACCCTTACATCGAGTCATCCCGGACTTACCTTGATGCCAACAGGGGTGAATTTGGCTCCCAATGAATTGCAAAAACAAATCTTCATCGGGGTGGCCGACAATGTAAGTGTAGATACGCTGAGAAAGGTGACGATAACCGCCAGATATATCATACCCTCGTGTATTTGTTCGGCACCGGAAAACAGTGTGGGGGTAGCGAAAGATAATTTTGTAGTGTCTGACGATGATGGGCCGACCCTGTCCATTGCCATCAATCCTTTATCGATGGAAGAAGGCAAAACCAATGCCGGCACGCTCACTATCACCAGGAACACCGCCACCAATGTACCCCTGACCGTCAACCTCAGCCACAATGATCCTACGGAATTGTCGCTGCCGGCAACTGCTACCTTCCCCATTGGTGCGCTAAGCATTAATGTGCCCATCAATACGTTGAACGACCCCATCGAAGATGGCAATCAGCAGGTGATCATTACCGTGGCGGCGCCGGGTTTTGTGAGCGCTTCCACGTGGGCCATCGTGACCGACATCAATAAACCGGACCTCGTGATCACGGCTTTGGAGTCTCTGGATTCGCAGTTGACCCTGGGAGAACAGCTCCCTTACAAAGTGTATATACACAACAAGGGCCTGAGTGCATCGGCCCGCGGCATAAGTTTGGTGGGCTACTTGTCTGTCGATGGCAGCCTCAGCGGTGATGACATCCTGTTGCGCAATTATTTTATGGATGTAGCCATACCCGCAGGCGATACGGTGGTGTATGGAGGTATCGGCAATTTACCGGTTGCCCCGGGAACCTATTACCTTATGTTCAGGGTGAATCCAAATCAAACCATCACAGAATTGCTGTATCTCAACAATACATCTGCGCCGTTGGCCATAAATGTACAAGCCAATTACACAGCGACCGCCAGCGTGAATAAGGAGGTGTATATCATCGGCGAGCCCGTCCTCATAAGCGGTTCATCGTATGACTTACAAAACCAAAAATTGCCAAACACAGCGGTAGAAATTTATGTATTGACGGGCAACCACCGCAGAGAGATCGATGTGGTGACCAACGCGCAGGGAGACTACCTGTTTACTTTACAGCCGCTCTTGAGTGAGCTGGGCCACTTTGCCGTGGGTGCGGGTTATCCCAATCTTGGCTTGACGGCCGTACAGGATGAATACGATATCCTGGGCGTAAAACTCAACAATGGCAATTTCATCACCTGGAATATGATGCTGGGCGACACCCTAAACGGCAGCCTGCCCATCACAAATGTGTCCGGCGTGGCCTTGACCCAGGTGACTTTGAGTCCACAGAGTTTGCCCAATGGCTGCCTGCTCACTTTCGACACTATACCGACATTACCTGCCAATGGAAGTTTATTGCTGCCTTACCAGGTGGTGGCAGGAGCCCTTACGGCCGGCACAGCCTATTTGGAAATACCCCTGAACATTCATGCCAATGATACGGTCATTCAGCAGGACAGGGCGTACTATTTTGTAAAGGCCCAAATGGGACACCTCAAGGCATCCATCGTATCCATCAACACCCAACTAGGGCCTGCGGCCAATAAAGTCATTGAATTTGAAATAGAAAACATAGGACAGGGCACCATAAATGAAGTAAACATTTCTGTACCCACTGTGACCTGGCTTCGACTGGTATCTTTACCTCAAATCACCAACATGGTGCCCGGTGAGAAAAAGACGGTCACCCTGGAATTTTTGCCCACGGCACAATTGCCATTTAATACCCCGGCAAGCGGAAACATCGCGATAAACACCACCAATGCCAATGGCATAAGTCTGCCATTTTCGGTAATGAAGGTGAGCAATCAGACCGGGACCATGACCATCGACGTGATAGACCAGTTCACCTACTTCAGCCCCGGCTCTCCGCATGTGGACAGTGCCCGGGTAAGGATCACCAATTACTTTACGGGCCAGTTGTATGCAGATGGAATCACCGGAGCGGATGGCAAATACATAGCCACAAATTTGCCACAGGGTCAGTTGCGCATTGTGGTGGACGCCATCCGGCATAAGAGTTACGACGGCATCATCAACGTAGTCCCCGGCACCAATCAAACCGAAGTGGTCTTTGTGGAATACCAGGCCATCTCCTTCACCTGGGATGTGACCCCGACCCAGATAGAAGATGAGTATGAGATCGACCTGATCATGAAATTTGAGAGCAATGTGCCCATTCCGGTGGTGACCATGGCCATGCCCGATACCCTGCCGCAATTGACAGGCAACCAGACCTATGCCTTCAATATCACCATGACCAACGTAGGCCTCATCACGGCCAAAGAAGTGAAGCTGGATTTACCGGACGACAATGAGTATGAATTTATCACTACCTATCAGCAACAGGATATCCTGGCGCAACAGGCGATCCAGGTGCCGGTGGTGATGAAAGTGAAGAGTGGGGGAGGAGGCCTGAGGAGCGGCAATGAAGTGATCCAGGAAGCGAATAGGAGGTTGAATATTAAAAATTGACTGATTGATGAAAACAAATAATAATTGTAATTTGAGTATCAGGATTTTAGTATGGTTGGTGACATTGGTTATGATGGCAGGATTGACGGCACAAACCAATATTCTTTCAAATAATGTAGATGGTAATTTATTAAAACTGGCCAAAGAATTGGAGACAAATGTATTGAATCGCTCCACCATCAATGGTTTTAATTCTTATGTCATAAAGGAGAATATGGTATTATGTCACATCACTAAGCGTAATGATGTGTCCGGCGGTACCTTTGAAGAAGAAGTTAGAAGAATACCGGGAATCCAATTGGCTCAACCCACATTTCAATATGGTTTCCAAAACGCATATATTCCCTATAATTCGTTAATTAACCTACAAAGCAATACTTCAATCGGTTCAATAAATCCGATCTTCAGACCTGAAACAAATGCCCATACTCAGGGAGATGCGGCATTAAAAACCAATAAGATCAGAAGTGATTATGGTTTCACAGGTAAAGGAGTGAGGATAGGTGTGATTTCAGATGGGGTAGGTCCATTACTACACCCGGCAAATGGTGACTTAGGTCCAGCAGCAGATGATGTACCTCAAATTGTTTCTGATATTACTTTATTGGATGAACCAGGAGCTCAACTATTTATTCAAAATAATGACGACATTGGAAATAGGGCGGAAGGCATTGCCATGATTGAAATTATACGTGACATTGCTCCGGATGCTGATATTGTTTTTGCCAATGCTTTTGATATTACGGGAAATTATTTATTTCAAGCCATTGACGCATTAAAAAATGCTGGGTGTCAAATCATAGTTGACGATGTGGGTCAATTTGCGATTCCCTTTTTTCAGAGCAATGTTGATGAACACATTCCGATCAAAAATACAATTGATGAATTTACTAATTCAGGAGGTATTTATTTATCCGCGGTAGGCAATTTTAGAGATAAGGTAATACAACAAGTTTATAATCCAGGGATTGAAAATAAACATTTGTTTAATTCAGGCACTAACGATAATCAAGTTGAGATTAAAATTCCTGCGGGTAAAAGGTTAATCGTTAGATTACAGTGGTCGAATGCATGGAATGACGTTTACGATGATTTCGATTTAAAATTATTGGATGAAGCCGGAATTACAATTGCTGCAGATGTTGACGTAGATAATAATGGAGGAATACCATATGCAGGCATTAATTTTACAAATGAATTAATGCAAGAAAAATCTGTTTTTTTAGAAATTGCCTGTAAAAATGTAACAATCGTCCCAATAGTTTTAAAATTATTTATTCTAGGTGAAGGAAAAGATTGGGCCGCAGAAGATGATAAACACCTGTTTGAAATTAATGGAACGGTAATTTGCCAGCAAATGTATGAAAATGTAATTACGATTGGGACTTCAAAATATAACAATCTAAATACAATTACTGATTACAGTTCAACAGGACCAGTGAGGACTTATTCTCCTGTGTTTAATGCCACCTTAAATAAAAACATCCTGGAATTGACCCAAATTTTATTTAAACCCGATTTTACATCGGTTGATGGTGTTGAAGTCTCCGGTTTCAATGGGTTTCCAGTTAATTTTATAGGTACCTCAGCCGCTGCCCCACATTTTGCCGCTTTACTGGCTTTGCTCAAAGAAGCAAGACCAAATTTGTCAAGAGGAGAAATTCTGAGCCTGCTTAAACAGCACACAGAAAAATTTGGCCCCTATATTTACGACAAAGAAGATGGCAAGTCGATTGAGACTGGTTACGGCAGGGTAAATGTGTTGTCTTTATTTCAAAACCTACCGCCACAGAATCAAAGTTATGGCAGTTGCTTTGATGTAGTGTATGCCGACTACAACTATAATTGCGGCCAGCAAAAGATAGATCAAACGGTCGGAACTCAATTCAGGTACAAAGGACGGGCATGCAGCGCTCCGCCTACCAGTGTGGTGAACAACAACAATCCAACGGGCAGTGGCAGTGGAGGCAATAACGGCGGCAATGGGCCGGGCGGACCCGGTGGAGGAGGTGGACCTGGCATAAGTACAAGTGTAAATGTGCCACCAATTATATCTAAAAACGAAGATTGTAAAGAGTGTCTGGATGCATTGTTTATTAAACTTACAAATGCAATTCAGGTAAATAACCAAAATGGAGGAAATTAGGATGAAACGGATATTACTTCTATTTTTTATATTTATTGCTATTGATGACATTAAGTCACAGAGCAATGCTCCTCAAAAATTTTGTGATTGTCCATATCCAATTATTTTTGTGCATGGATGGGCTGGGGATGAAACCAGTTGGCTTAATTATTCTCGTAAAATCTACAGTTTATGGGGTGATAGTATAAGAGTTCCCAATATGCAATCTTCCAACCCTACGGGTAATGTATTTTATGCAAATTTAAATTATGAATATGGCAGCAGTAACACTAATTATTTAACAGATGTTAAACTTCATGATGAGTTTATAAATGCACCTGTTTTGGAAAAATCATGTGTTTATGCTATAAGTTTTAATGTGAAAAAAGATCCAATTTTTACGGAACCTGTTTTAATCTCATCAACACATTCATTATTTAATAGTGTTTCAACAAATATTCCAGTTAATGAAAGTTCTTCGAACCAGAGTAGTGCATTTAAACAAGGTTATGCATTAAGTAAAGCAATTGAAAAATACGATTAATAACAGGAAAAGATCAAGTCATTCTGGTAGGCCATAGTATGGGAGGATTAGCTATTAGGGAATATTTGCAACGTTCAAATAATGGCGGGTTAACACATCCTTGGTGGATATATCCTAATCAGGTAAATGGGCATAAGGTCAACAAGGTCTTTACTGTAGGAACTCCTCATTTAGGCGCCAATACTGGAAACGGAATACTCGATGTAATAGATATAAGTTATTGGCTCAACTTTTTAGGTTTGGATATGAAATCAGAGGCAGTAAGAGATTTAAGGTATTTTTATAATACTGGGTCAAACCCAAATTTTGTACAATATAATTCAACTTATCTATATGGAAACAGCGAAGGTGCTGTCAATAATGACCCACAGTTTCACAACTATGATACAAATTGTAATGGGACTTCAGCTGAATCCATCGAAGGGATAAATCAAAGTGGCTTAGTGCACGGATTATTGCCTTGGGAGGGAAGTGTTGATAATTCAACTATGCCATTACCGACAAATTTGAAATATACATATTACGTATCTGACAAGGCAAATCTTATTGATTTGGAATTAGTAATAAAGGGGTATCTTTTATTTACACCTTTTTGGTACTTGTCATTTTCAAACCTCCCAAATTTAGTGCCATCCGATGGAATTGTTGAAGCTGATAGGCAGTGGTTGTATTATAAAACATCAGAGGGCAATGGATCTACAACTAGTTTTAATAATGGCAACAGTTGGCCTGCTCCTGTTTATGATAGCAATAATCCAGGTTTTCGAAAGTATTTTGTAGCAGATAGAATTACCACCCCAAACTCATCTGCTCATTTGGCAAAAGAATTGATTGACCCTGTTATTACAGTTAATACAATATTAAATACAGAAACTAATGAAACCAATGATTTTAATATATTAAATATTGGTTTTGATGAATCTGATTTTCCATATTTTGCTAGTACAGTCAATATTGATACTGCATATTCAGGAATCTCTCAAATGCGTGCTGATTTTGTTGCAGAAAATAGCAATCCTATGTATTTTGGTAGTACCACTAGAAATGACAACTTAATTGATGCAGATTGGTATAAGTTTGAGTTAAAAAGTTACCACACCGGAAATTATAAATTTCTTTTAAATAAAGTGGCTGATAGGGACTTTAAAATAGATATATTTACATCGCAAACACCCGATCCATACTCAAATCCCCTTCCCGGCACAGGAGATTCGACTTTATATAGTCCGGCAAATGATAATGCTCAGTTAGTGGTTAATTTGGGATTATTGGCACCTGGAACTTATTTTTTCAGAATCACCTCAAGAGCAGAACAAAATCAAACTCAGCTTATGAGTTACTCTTTCAGGATTTATGACCCATCTACTTGTATTTCCCCGGTTTTAAATCTTTTGCCTGCTGATTGTAGTATATTTTCACAAAATGTTTTGATTGATGTACAAGGCGAGGCGGGTATAGCATATAATGTTGAAACAATTCAGCCCATTAGTGCCCCATCGCAATTTGTTTCTTGTGGTTTTCCTATGGTCATTGAGGATGTAGAACATTCTCTACCTATGAAGATAATGGTTACCAATTCTCTTAATACTCAATGCTCAGATATATTGGAATTTCATACCAATATTTGTAGATATGATGGTATATTATGTACTTTACAACCTGTCATTAATGGCTTAGCCTATCTGATACCTAGGTATAATGTCCTTTTTGATTTTTTCTGTGACTTAAATAATTGTAATTACATACCAGAAAACCCCTTAGCCAGCAACCGATCGAAGATAAGTTCTTCCATAAACAATATCAATCTGCCTTCAGCTTTAATACCTCCTTTGGAAAGATTATATGTTAAATATATTTATGAGGAGACTAGGCTTAACCGGGATATTCAGTTGTATGGTTCTCTATGTAGTAATGAGAGTTTTGAAGAAATCAAGATTTTGTTTGAGCCGTATATTGACTCTTTGGAAAACATTACTTCTGATGATAGTATTTTTATTATTCAGCAATTGAGCATTTTTGGAATTCCGGTAATTAAAATATCAAGGTTAATTCACAAATGGAATAATTCAATTAATTCCTGGGGAAGCGGTATTTATTCTCAGGATAGTACAAATGTGGATATCATCGATAAAGTTTTATTGGATTCATTAGCTGGCAGGTTGGACGATGTAGGAAATTATTTAACTGCTCATGGATTTACAACTATCTCCCATTTATATCAATCTTCAATTGGTGAAATGTACGGATTTTTTGCCAGTGGTGATCCTGCAATTGACGCCGTCTGCGCCTCCACCTCCATCGCCCTTTCCCAAAAACTCACGATGACAAGAGAAGCCTTTGAAGGCACCCTTAAAGTATTCAATGGCAGTGTCACCGACCAGATGGATAGCATAAAACTCGACCTCGTCATCCTCAATGAACAAGGTGTAGTGAGCAACGACCTTTTTGAGATTGACACCAGTGCTTTGGAGTTGATCACGGCCATAGATGGCACGGGTACTCTGGCTGCCAATGCAGAGGGCACCGCCAGGATCATATTCATACCTGAAATTGGAGCCGCACCCACCATACCCAAATATTATAGTTTTGGAGGATCGTTATCCTATCGCGATCCCTTCAGTGGTTTGTCCACCACCATGCCCCTGGTGCCGGTAACCCTGCAGGTAAATCCCAGCCCGAACCTGTACCTGCATTATTTCCTGCAGCGCGACATCATCAGTGACGATCCGCTGACTTCTGGCATTGAGCCCACCATTCCTGCCAGTCTGGCTTTGATGATCGAAAACAATGGCTACGGCATAGCGACAAACCTCAAAATCCAGTCTGCCCAACCTCAGGTCATCGACAATGACAAAGGATTGGCCTTAAACATGAATTTTACCGGTTCGAAAATACAAGGGCAGCCGGCTAACATGGGCCTCACCAACATCAACTTTGGCAACATCAATCCATTGTCCACCAGAGTAGGGGAGTGGATATTTACTTCCAATGTCCTGGGACACTTTACCGGTTACCAGACTTCCGTAAGACACTTAAGCAGCAGGGGTAATCCGGATCTGAGCCTGGTGGAAGGCGCCTCCTTGCACGAATGGATAAAAAGCATCAAAGTGTACGATACCCAGTCAGATGGCATTAATGACTTTCTGGTAAATGAAGTGCCGGATGCAGAAGATCATCCCGACGCCATTTATTTGTCGCAAGGCAATCTGGTACTGGATGTAGAATATGCACAGGCGGGCAGTTTTCTCACCCCCATCACTTATCCCACCTTTACGAATACCTTAACTGTGGATCCATCCGATGTGGGTTGGAATTACCTGAAATTAAATGATCCGGGGCACGGTGACTACAACCTGCTCAGTGTTACCCGTAATCAGGACAACCAGGCCATCCCACTGGATAATGCCTGGTTGACCTTTGTCACCATTCCGGATACCAGGGTGCCTGTGTATGAACATAAATTTCATTTTGTGGATGTGTTTGCCGACACCTTACCCAGAACTTACACCGTGGTGTGGTCGCCAAAAGATCCCACACCGCCTTATGTAGATACCATCACCGGCGCGCCACTTCAGGTTTCCGCTGCAAAAGTAAATCAGCTCACGGTAGTTTTCAGCGAGGAGATACTGGACAGCACCTTTACCATTGATGACATCGCCCTTTACAATCAGGGTGGGCCTAACCTCATTGATACTTCTGTAACCATTACCAAGGTGGACGCTGTCACTTACACCGTAGATTTTGCCACCAGGACCAACGCCAATGGGTATTTTGTTTTTAAAGTAGAGACCATTGGCATAAATGATTTATCAGGCACTCCAGGATTTTATGCCAAACAGGTGAGTTGGACGCAATTTCTTACCGTACCAGTGATCACAGATTTCATCGATTTTCCGTTGAGGGGTATTTCAGCTGCTTATGATACCGTAAAAATTAAATTTAATTTGCCATTAGATACCGCTGTTATTCAAGCCAATGATTTCTTCCTGGTGAAAGACGGCTATCAGCTGGCCGGAACTATGGGGTTAAGCCTGGTTTCTGCAGATTTAAAAACTTTCCGGCTTACCCACATGGATACCCTGTTTATGGAGGATGGCTTATATGCGCTGGGCGTAGATTTGAAATCGATCAAATCCACCACCAACATTTTTGGACTGGATACCCAATATTATGTATTTATTGTAGATAACCAGGGGCCCGATGTGGATACTCTGATCAAACTTTACGCCGCCAGTCTTGATCCGCAACATGTGACCGGGGTAAAGGTGATTTTTGATGAAGACGTCCAGTCATTTGATACCACCTCAGTGACTTTGTACCGGGGTTTGTCACCACAGGCTTTAAGTCCGATGGACATCATTGAAATATCTCCAAAAGAGTATGACGTTCTTTGGACATTTGGTGCCAGCTATGTCAATGGCAGTTACAAATTTGTAATTGACAAATCTAAATTTAAAGATTTAACCCTGATTTCGGGTTTAGGTTTGGATAGCCTTTCATGGATCACAGCCAGAAATTCCAACCTGCTGTTTACCGATGTCAACATAGTGCCGGATTATGGTTTTTCAGACACAGACGGCATCACCTATAATGCTGCGGGTATCCTACGGTTTTCCATCAATGAAGCTGCTGCCAATATCAGATTATTTCAGCAGGACAATACAAATGCATTGGCCTTACTGTCTTCTCTGGCATCCGGCGCTGCCAATGATACGCTTTCAATGCCTTATGCAGTGGTAACCGGTGGCAATACCAAATTGGTCCTTAAAGCGTATGATCAATATCAAAACGAAGTAAGTTATACCAAATCGATATTGATTGACCAAACAGCGCTCCAGGCTTCATGGGCCTTACCTCAAAATTTGAGTTTTGCGGTGCATCCGGATAGTTTAAATTTAAACTTCAACCGCAGGGTGCTGGACTACACGCCAAGTGTTTACAGCACCGTCACCCTGTTTAAAGACAATGTAGGGATATCCTCAATGTCACTGGAGATCACAGAATTAAATGATTCTACCTTTAGGGTAAGTGGTTTGTCAACCATTGCCAATGAGCCGGGTGATTATAAGCTCAGTTTCAAAATTGATTCTTTTGCAAAATACCTTAGTGGCTTGCCCGGTGCGGGGAATGTCAACTTACATTGGGAGATTGCCAATTCTAACCTTGTCCCCATTGCCAATGCGGGCCCTGATCTTACGATAAAAGACTTGGGGCAAGTGACCCTGGATGGAGGTTTATCGTCAGATCCGAACGGTGATTCACTGAGCTATTTGTGGTATTCATTGGATGATATTCAGTTGTCAAATGATTCGGTCATAAACCCTTCATTGGTCGTTAATGAAAGTCATTTGGGAAAAGTGCTTACCTTTTTACTGGTGGTAAATGACGGCAGTTATACCGCTTCAGATTTAGTGAGAATATACATTCAATTGGATGACATCATCCTGAGGCCAAAAGTATTTTTAGAGGGTCCATTTTCTTCGTCAACAGGACTGATGTCGGATCAGTTGCGCCAGCTGGACGTCATACCACTACAAAACCCATATGTCGATACGACGAAATACTTGCTTGGCGATGATGGCAAGTCCATTGATCCCGCAATATTACAAACGACAGTTAGTAATGCCGTGGTGGATTGGGTTTATCTGGAACTCTATGATGCCACATTGGACTCGATCGTGAGAGGAGGTAGTTATCTACTTCAGCGCGACGGTGACATTGTGGATGTTGACAATGTTTCTACCGTTAAATTTCTGGATTTAAATCAGCAACACAGCCATCGCTTAAGAATTTATCATCGAAACCACCTGCCCGTTGAAACTTCCGCAGGGGTGTCCCTGCAGTTTAGTACCATCCAGACAGTAGATTTGAGGTATGATCAAACAAAGATCAAGGGTCGCTTAAATGGTGTCAAAAAGATAGGACAATTTGTTACCATTTTTGCAGGTGATATAAACCAAAATGGTCAGGTGCAAAATTCGGACCTCAATCTTGTGTTACCAAAAACAGGTCAGGCAGGATATAAGAAGGAGGATGCAGATTTGGACGGAGCAGTGCAGCAGGCAGATATACAGTTGAAAATGATTCCTAATCTCGGAAGAGGAAAACAATTTTAGTCATGAGGATTTTCTATATATTGATATTTATAGGTATTACAAAGCTATTGAGTGCTCAGGATGCTGTATTTACGGCAACAGGTCAGCGGGTAGTGGTCGAAAATCAGGACACCTTTGTGGTGGTTGATGTCATGGCGTACAGCAACCAACGATTTAAACTGGGTTCGGGGCAACTATACTTAAATTACGACACCACGACTTTTGGAAGCAATGTTGTTGAAAATCAAAATTTTAATTATACCATTCCAACAACATCCATACTCGGCAAAAAAATTGGTGTCCCGCCATTTCAGTTTAATTTTTATAATAACATCATTGTTAATGATAATATTTTCAACAGGGTTTCCATCAGTTGGCAGCACAATTTCAGCCATACATGTCTCGATAGTTTAAATATAAATGAGTACCTGGATGTAGTACTTTCCTTTAAAATAAAAGTTAAAGAGGGCTACGGGGGCATCATTCCGCCCATTTGTTTGGAAACCGGTGAGACTTTTATTCATCAAACCTATACGGCATGCGGTCCCAATGTATGCAATGTCAATGACTGCATCAACTATGCAGGCGTGCAACTGCTTAATGATCTTTAACCTTTTCCCTTTCCGGAGACAGCATTTTGCTGGTTACTCAAACTTTGAATATTGATAAAGACTTAAGTATCCTGGCTAAAAAGGACTTTTCAATTTCCATAAATGGGGCCGGCATCGAAAGGGTTTTCGATGTCTTTGCCAATCAAAATGCATCCATAGAGGGATTGATCCTCATAGAAGGAAACGGAACTACAGGAACTGCCATCCTAAATCAAGGATCGCTAAAATTAAAAAATTTACAGATTACCAGCCTGGCGGGAGGTTTATCAACCTCGCAGATCCTTAATGAGGGATCATTGGTGATTGACGGTAATGTGTTGATCAAACATCCATGAAGAAGGGAGCTGGAGGGGTTATAAAATGAATGAGGGTGGCTGATCACTTCTTTATAAATGTTTTTCTTCCAAAAATGTCCCTTTGTTTTGTCTAGGTGGTGCAGCCAAGTAGATTTTCGTAATTCCCCGACCTGTCTAACTGGCTTTTGGCAGGTAGATTCCCCGGTTCCCCAATTCCCCGATTCCCCGATTCCCCAATTCCCCGGTTCCCCAATTCCCCGATTTCCCAATTCCCCGATTCCCCAATTCCCCAATTCCTCAGACTCCCCCGATTATTTTGCTGGGTAGGGATCATATCTTATTGAAGTAATCTTTAATAAATCTTTTGCCCGAAGCGTTTTTGAGAAACTTTTCTCTATTTCTGGCTTCTGTGGCGGTGGGGTACAATTCTGTAAATAAAACAACGAAGGGTGCTTTGGCTTTTGTACTTAAATTATAGCCACGGTTATGATCTGATAGCCGTCTTTCAAAATCTGTGGTCATACCGACGTAATACCAATCAGCATTTATGCTTTTCAAAACATAGACAGTAAACATAGCTTGGGTTTGTAAAATAAAAACGGGGAGAAGTAAACTTCCCCCCGTAGTGTGTGATCCCGACAGGATTCGAATCTACCTGGCTAACGCCAGTTAGACAGGCCTGTGACCTGGGAATATTTGTGATCCCGACAGGATTCGAACCTGTGACCTACTGCTTAGAAGGCAGTTGCTCTATCCAACTGAGCTACGAGACCCAATTTCTTTTGCGGGTGCAAAATTATGAAAAATTAATGATTCGACCAAATTTGCGCTGGGTATAGGTGACACAATAATAATTGATATCTATATATTAAGTATATGCATATATATAAGTAATATATAATGAATAAGATGTAAATTATATTTTAAACTTAGTGGGGCAGTCAATCCATCCGCCAAAAATATGGTATTATGGTACAGCCTTTAATTCAAAATTGGACTTTCTTTTTTATCTTGCACCTTTAAACCAATCTTAATTTATCTCATGAAAAGATTTCTTTGCCTGTTGTTGATTGCGGTTTTTTCATCCGCTACGTATGGTCAAATTGTCTCAAAGGAAAATACCAAACTGAGGGTGGCTTTGGATAAAATACAGGGAGCACTCGCTTCGAGGGCGGATTACTACGACCTCGAACTGGGTGAAGAGGCATGGTTCCACATTCGCATCGTGGAGAATAATGTCCTGGGTGAAGAAGTGAAAAAGGAAAATCCGGGTTTAAAGACCTTTGATATTATTGAAGAGGGAAAAATCCTTGGTGCTTTCACCTATTTCCCCGGAGGTATCTGGGCAAGTTATACCAAAATGGGTAAGATCATTACCATTGATCCCGATTTTAAAGGAGTATTGGGCGACCACATTCTGGAATATGGCAAAAAAGTGGTGCCCTTTGGCATGTGCAAAACAGAGCACGACGGAGAAAGATATGATCTGGCCGATTTGTCCAAAATAATCAAAACAAGGGGTGACCTGGTCACCAAATTGGAGTATAGAATTGCCATAGTGGCAACCGGTGAATACTATGTAAACAATGGCAACAGCGCTGCTGCGGTGAATGCATCCATTGCTGCCTCAGTTAACGGCATCAGCGCCATTTATACCAAACAATACAGCATCGTTTTGCGACTCACAGGTTCGTTTGCTTTTACGAATCCAGATACAGACCCATTCATTCCTGACACCCAGATGGGGGCCCTTGGCAGGACGCAACAGGCCGGCATCGAAGTACCGAAGCGCTTTACTACCGGCCTTTATGACATTGGACATGTGCTTCATCAGCATGCAGATGGTGATGGCTGGAGTAATGGTGGCTTAGCCCAGCTTCAATCAGTGTGCGACAATTTTACCTCAGGCGGTCAGATCAATAAGGCCAGTGCTTGGAGCGGCGCATACACCAATAAGGGATATGGCTGGGTGTCCCTGTTTGCCCATGAAGTGGGACACCAATTTGGCATGAGGCATACCTTTAACGGTACCGGGGAATCATGTACGGATGCCATCAGTGATGTAAATGCCGTTGAGATTGGCAGCGGTACCACCATCATGTCCTACAATGGCCTGTGTCAGGCAAACAACAATGTACCTTCCAATGGTGAAGCAGATAACTATTTCCACTACGCCAGTACCCAGGAAATGTTGGCCTACATCATGGATGAAATTCCCAGTTGTGCAGTAGAAACCAATTCGACCAATCATCATCCCAATGCAGACGTGAATCCATGTGGAGTGGTCAATTATAAAATGCCAAAGAATACGCCATTTTACCTGAAAGGAAGTGGATCCGACGATGACGGCGATGTCATTTATTATGCATGGGAACAATTTGACGAAGATGGACCTGGAAAACCAACGCAGGGCAACATTGGTGCAGCTGCAGGGGCTAAAAGGAATACACCGCTGTTTAAGAATATCCCTCCTTCATTGTTAAATGAACGTTTTTTTCCGGATGCGCTTACCGTGGCATCAGGCAATGGCTCGGATCCTTTCCAGGCCTTACCCACCATTGACCGTGAAATTAATTTTGGCTTTTCTGTACGGGACGATAAGTCTGAAGGTGGAGGACTCACTTATCAGGAACTTACGGTCAATGTGGAGACTACAGGTCCTTTGACCCTGACTTATCCCAACACCAATGAAAATCTCATGGCAGGGGACAACATCGACGTTACCTGGGCGACCAATGGTTCTGACAACTTGTGCACAAATGCAGAAATTTCCCTGTCGCTCGATGGGGGAGTCACCTTCCCGATCGTGTTGGCAGACAATGTGCCCTATGCTGCGGGTACCCTAAATCTGGATATTCCAGGATTTGTCAATAATACCACCACCGCGCGAATTAAAGTGGGCTGTAATGACTACGATTGTTTTAAGTTCTACGATATATCAAATACCAATTTCAGGATTCAAAGCATTTGTTCCGCTCCTCAGAGCATCATCTGTCCTTCGGATAACCTGGCCTTTGATAAAGGAGATCCGCGACTCGATCTGGTTGAAAAAAGTTTTATCGGCACAAAGGTGACTTCTTTTTCAAAACGCATTACCTCTTCATCTCCCATAGGTCCATCACCCATTAGAAATTCAAATCTAACGGGCTGCATTAACAAAGGGGATACCAGATATACCAGTGTAGATTTTGCGGTATCTAAATCCGGAACCTATACTTTCAATGTGGAATCTGATTTTAATGGTGGTTTTGGTTTTGTCACCATAGTACAGGTTTCCACCTACAGTGAGACTGCACCTTGCAATGCATTCATAGCATCGAGTGGAATCGATGCAGGAGCCAATGGTGTATCTGCCAGTACTGTGTTTATCGCAAATTTGGAAGAATGTGCTACTTACAGGATGTTGTTTTTCAATTATGGAACTAAACCCATCAACACCAAAGTGGGTTCCTTCTCAGGACCAGGCATTCTTATAGAACAACAGGCTACTCCAAATGCCGATTTTTCATATGTCTATGTAGCCGTAAAAAATAGTACCAATACCATTTCTGCGATTTCACAAGGAGCTGATTTTACCAGCCTCAGTCCGGGGGTGTACACCATACACGGCTTCACCTATAAGAGTGGAGGCAACACACCGCCCAACATCACAGACATGAACAACTACGTAGGGCAGCAATTCAATCAGTTTTACATCGAGGGTGATTGTTTTCTTGCGAGCCTCAATAATTTTCAACTGGAGGTTCTGGGTTCATGTGCCCTCGAGAGTGTCTTCAAAGGCAGTCAGGGTGTTTGTAATCCATTGGATAATAGCTTTACCCAGGAAATTATCCTCACCTACTCAAATCCACCCGGGACCACTGTGAAAGTTGGCAACGACACCTATAACCTCTCCACAAGTCCCCAGACCATCATTTATACAGGACAGGCAGATGGTTTAAATACCTTGCTTGATGTTTACTTTCCCGAAGATTCAGATTGTAAGTACACGCTGAATATTACGAATCCTGTTAATTGTTGTCCATTCGAAATTGGTGTCGACGCTGAAGTGCGCGGCTGTGAAGGACAACCATTAGACGTAATGGCAAACCCCAACCTGGGCACCTATCTGTGGACAGATATCAACGGCGTGTCACTTGGCACAACTTCTAACCTTACCATCAGTTTGCCGGGCACATACGGCATTGCAGTAACCAGCGGGACAGGATGTAAAAAATCAACTTCCTTTGAAGCGAGTTTTGAACCCACTCCCACCGTGAGCATTCCTTCCGACCTTACCATTTGCGATGGTGTCGAGTATTTGATCGTGGCTAATACCACGGCAACTTTCCTGGAATGGTACAAAGATGGCATCCTGGTAAAATCCGGGTCTGAGAAAGCACTACTCGTTGACACTTCAGGTTTATATTTAGTAAAGGCTGGAAACTCTACTTTATGTCAGGTGGAAGATGAAATGGTCATTGGAGTAAAACCTTCCCCCAAACCCAATCTGGGTACCGATAAGGATATCTGTGAAGGCGACGATGTTACTTTGTCCATCACAGATGACGGTTCCATTGAATGGTTTTTCAATAATGTACTCATCCCAAATCAAACAGGAAAACAACTTTCCTCCAGTCAGGATGGGGTATATAAAGTAGTGGTTACAGGTTCGAATGGCTGCGTCAATGAGGATATCGTGAATGTAAACGTTTATGCCTTACCCATGGTAGATGCAGGGTCTGATCAAAAATTTTGCGAGGGAAAAGACGTAGTAATAAATGCTACTTCCACATCGCAGATTTACGTCTGGTATAAAGATGGGGTGGCATATCCAGCTACAGATCTTTCTTTTGTCACCAGCACTCCCGGATCATATGCGATTGAAGCGGCCAATGAAATAGGATGCAAGGTTGCTGATACCGTAATCATCACCAGAAATCTCTTGCCAGCCGTGAATTTAGGTCCTGACAAAACGGGTTGTATTGGCAGTGATGTTCAACTCACCGGACCCACTGCAGCTGGCCTTATGTATCAATGGTATTTCAACGGCCTTGCAACGCCGGGTGGCCAAACCATAAATGTCACGAACATGGGAACGTATGCCCTCCAGGTCACCGATGTAAATGGATGCTCTAATACCGATATGATTCTTGTAGATTTTAAACCAGGCCTAGTGTCAGTTTAAATGAGGTAGCCATCGAAATTTGCCAGGGTGAATCCTTCAACCTCACAGCTACAACGGCAGCAACAAAAATTGAGTGGTTAAAGGATGGCGTGAAAATCAATGGGGCAACGACTGCAACCCTCAACATCACCCAGGCCGGTACCTATACCATAAGGGCGACCGGTAGTGTGGGAGGTGGCAGTGAATGTACGGTTGAAGAAATGGCCACCGTCATCGTCAATCCTAAACTCAATGTAAGTCTAAACGATACAACGGCATGTGAAGGAGCATCCATAACCCTTACCTCCAATGTAACGGCATTCAGGTACACCTGGAAGTTAGGGGCCGAGGTATTGGCAAACACCAAGTCATATGTTCCCACAACAGCAGGTGTATATACCCTTGAAGTTGAAACCCAAAAAGGCTGTAAATCTTCCGACCAGATCAATGTCGTTTTCAGCGCAAGACCGGCCGTAAGTATTCCTTCCACCGGACAATACTGTAAAGGCGAAGTGCTTACCGTGGATGCGCAATCCAATGGCACAACTTTCCTTTGGCTGCGCAACAATCAGTCCATTCCAAACAGCAATACAAAATCCCTGGCCATCAGCATGCCAGGTACCTATATATTTGAAGCTACTTTTAGTGGAGCTTGTCCGCGGAGGGATACCATCGTCGTTTCCGAAAGACCTGTACCTTTAGTAAACCTGGGCAATGACGTCACCTTATGTCCTAAGGATTCGGTGGTCCTCGATGGCAGCAATGCGGGAGCTACCTATGTCTGGACAAATGGACAGTCATCTCAAAAAGTCACCATCAAAAATGCAGGAATTGCCGGCAGCATCAACCTTGGCCTTGAGGTGACCAACCAATTTGGATGCAAGGCGACAGATGCGGTAAGCATCACAAGTCGTCCCGTTGTCAACGCGAGTCTTGCAGCCTCAGCTCCGGGTATTTGCGGGGGCGATAGTGTCACACTTACTGCCTCTGGAGGACTGGTTTACGCCTGGGAAGGACCTACTGGCACTTTTGAATTGCTGTCCGACGAAAAGATAGTGGTGTTCCCGGCTACTTCCACTACTTACCGTGTGATTGCCGGTGATGATTGCCCCGGAAACAGAGACACCGTGTCGAGAGAAGTTAAGGTCTTTGCACTGCCTGTTGTTTCAGCAGGCAGGGATACCTGTGTCATTCAGGGAAGATCCATCAAACTAAAAGCTACAGGAGGCGCCTTTTATACCTGGAAACCAAATTCCACGATAATTGCCGGCGCCAACACTTCGTCACCTGAAGTGAAACCGGAGTCAGAAACCATATACAGCGTTCAGATCAGGGACATCAATGGCTGTATTCAGTTTGACTCCGTATCGGTTTGTATCATTGAAGATCCGTTAAGTCTCATCTTGCAGATTGATGCCATCACACCCAATGGAGACGGCATGAATGATGCCCTTGAATTTATTGGACTCGAAGCTTTCCCAGACAACTCTCTTATTGTATATAACCGGTGGGGCAACATTGTTTTCGAAAAAAACAGGTATCAGCAGGATGGTGAGTTATTCGATGGCACGCGCAATGGAGAAGTGCTTCCTCCGGATACCTACTATTATGTTTTGAAGTTTGATGAATTTGTATTCAAACAGTCATTGACCATTGTTAGGGAAAAGTAATTGAACCACTCTTTAAAATGAAACTCATGAAATCCAGCATATTAACGTTTGTATCCATTTTGCTCATCGCTTCCATTAAACTGGCAGCGCAACAATTGCCTTACATGTCGCAATTGTCGGAGGCGCGTACCTTCTGGAATCCTGCGGCCACCGCCTGGGGCACTTCTATGAACCTCGACGTCTTCATCAGGCAGCAATGGCTTGGCTTCAAAGGCGCGCCAACCACAGGTTTTATCAATTACCAATATCCGTTTCTGGACTACAACATGAGTGCCGGGGGTGCCGTGGTTTTTGATAAGACAGGACCGGTAAGTAAGATTGGACTCCAACTGAATTATGCCTATAAATTGAAAGATGTCCTGGGAGAAGACAGCCAGTTGTCTTTGGGGGTTACCGCAGGCGCTCACAACTACAGTTACAATACCACCAATGCCATCGTAAATCAATCTGACGATCCCTTGTTGGGGGCAACCGGCAATTCAGGATTTTTTCCGTCTGTTGGGGCAGGATTTCACTACATTTCTGATACAAGGGCCTATAAAGCCGATAATGCATTTTTTCTCGGCCTTTCTTACTTGCAGGCTTATGAAACCAATGTGCTGGTCAACAACCTTAATCAGAAGCGATTCAGGCACCTTGTCCTCGATTTTGGTACAAGGCTGTATGGATATTCCGGGTTTTTTGAGCCAAGTTTTACCCTGAATTATGTCAATCCCGAATTACTCAACCTGCTGGTGGGAGCCAAATATGAAATGCGGGATAAATTTTGGGCTGGCCTCGGGTATAGTTCGGTAAATGATTTTAACCTCCAGGGTGGGGTGATCCTGGATGATTTTGGCAACAGAGATTCAAAATTGAGGGCCGGTGTGCTGGCCAACATTGGCATTACCTCAGCGTTTCAGGATTTTGGCCCCGGATTTGAATTGTTTTTGCGGTACGAATTTGACATGGACTGACACCTAAATTAAGCACCATTTATGTATGAATTTCACGGCAACAAGTCGGCTTATTTTGAAATACAGCGCTGGGTTACCGCAAACTATATCATCCCTTTTCTGTCTTTACCTGCAGATAAAAAGTTGCATGTACTCGAAATTGGCTGTGGAGAAGCAGGGGTATTAAAAGAGTTTTTAGATCTGGGGCACTACGGCACCGGCATCGAATTGTCACCTACCCGTGTGGAACTTGCAAAGCGCTTTTTGGATCAGGAAATTGCAGAAGGAAGGGCGGCCATCATCAACTCCAACATTTATGACATCGATCCGAATACGCAGGAAGGTTTAAAATTTGACCTCATTGTGCTAAAGGACGTAATTGAGCACATCCCCGATCAGGAAAAATTTATCCATGAATTGCACGACTTCCTCCTGCCCGGGGGCAGGGTCTTTTTTGCCTATCCTCCCTGGTGGATGCCTTTCGGTGGTCATCAACAGATATGCAACAGCAGGGTGCTTTCGAAGCTGCCCTGGATCCATCTTTTGCCGAAGTCTTGGTATAAAACGTTATTGCATTGGGCCGGTGAAAGCGAAGCAACCATTCATGAATTATTGGACATCAAAGAAACCGGACTCATCGCCGAAGACCTCTATACCACTTTATCGAAGACAGGATTTTCAGTAAATAAACAGCAGTTTTGGATCATCAATCCCATCTATGTGAGAAAATTCAGACTAAAGCCATTGGCCTCTCTCATCAACATTCCATACTTAAGGAATATTTATTGTACAGCACACTACATCGTTTTCAGTTGATCAATCCACTGAAAGGGCAAATCCAGTCTCTTCAAAGTCATCATCGGCTTCATTTCCCATAAGAGACATTACTTCATCGATGCCCATGTTTTCTTTGACAAATGCACACCAGTGACAGTCATCACAACCCTTATCAAACTGATGGGATTTAATGGCGTTGTAAACCGTGGTTATTTGCTCCGTGACAATTTCAATATCTTCCGGGGTCACTGTTACTTCTTTTACTCTTGTAGTCTCATCTTTTGCTAAATAGTGAAATGAAGTGAGAACTGATTTTCCTTTGTACTCCGGTACTTTATCCGCCAGTATCCTGTAAAATACCGCTTGCCTCCAATAATCACCGCCGTGTTTATCGTCTTTGGGCCGGCTAAAACTATCATACTTAAAACTTCCGGTTTTGTAGTCCACTACTTCTATAAAGCCATCAAATTCACCAATTCTGTCAAGGATGCCTTTAATCGGTATGCCATTGACCTCTCCTTCCAATTTGCGCTCAGCTTTAATTTCTTTGAACAACTCCCATTTACTCTTTTGCTCCTGATAATATTGGGTGAGGGCAATTTTGCCTTCATACAGATGGGATCCAAATTCTGGGTTGGTGAAATGGGACCTGTATATATCCATACCCATTTCGAAAAAATGACTTAGCCTCGCCTCATCGGGATAGCTGTGTTTTAGAATGGCTTCATTAAAAAATTGCTCCAGGGCATGATGAAGTGCGCTTCCATATCCTGGCGCAGCTTTTCTGGCCGATGGAACCCTAAGGATATTCTCAAAATAAAAACTGATGGGACACTTCAGGTATTTTGATACACCGGTGGCGTTCATAGACATGTTCGCGATGACCTGGTCAATCAACTGGCCATCGATTAGGACAGGGTTGGATGCGGCCAGTCTGTTTGTGATGTTAATGTAGTCCATCATTACATGAGCTCCTATGTCCGAAGCAATCGTTTCCGACATGTCAAAGCCTAGTTCCGACAAAAAGGGCAGGGCTTCCAGCGCTTTTCCATCGTTATTTTCTTTGGGATACATCACGCAGCAATATTTACCCGCCCGGGTAAGCGCTACATAGAAAAGACGCCTTTCATCCTCTATGGTTTCATCGCCTCCATTCTTTAAAAGGGTAGGGGGAAACTTGGCTTTTTCTGGAGGTTTTGACATCCAGGTTGAACTGGCATTGAGAATAAAAACATAATCAAATTCCAGACCTTTGCTTCCATGAGCCGTCATAAAATTAAGACCATTTGCAGCGCTGACCATATTGGTAATGGAAATATCCACATCAAAATCTACCCGTTTTTGCACCGCAGCCAGGATGGCTTCCATGTCAATGTACCCATCTTTGGCAGTGAGGTCTTTTACAAAGTCAAAGAACCGGTTCACCAACTGCAGTTTCCATGCGCCATCGCCATTTTTAATCATATAATCCAACATGCCGGTAGCTGTGATCAGTTTTTCCAATAAAAGCTGAGGGGTGAGGTTGGGAATGCTGCCGATCATTTCTTCGAGGATGCGGTGAAAAGTGAGGTAAGATGCCGGATCTCTGACGCCTGCTTCAACCAACGATTGTTCAGTGCTCATCACTTTGCGCCATGAAAACAATTCTTCATCTTTTTTTGACTTAGATGCATATACAGCCAGACTGCCGTTGTCCAGCGTATTTAATTTAAAGAAATCAAAATGCAGGATTTCAAACAACAGGGTTTTCTGTGAGTCCGGATACCTGTATTCCCCCAAAATGAAGTGTAATAATGCAAGTATCCTCTTTATTTCGGGCTGTTCCAGGATGTTGACCCTGCGTTTGATGTTGAGGGGTATGCCCTTGAAAGACAAATATTTTATAAGGTTAACTACCTCTTTGTGATTGCGGTAAATGATGCTGATGTCACTGTAGCGTACGCCTTCCTGATGCAATTGGGTGATGCGCTCAATGAGGCCCACCTCGAGCGAAGATATATTTTTATAAACAGCGAGTTGGGGTGGAACGAAATCTGATGCATCCCCGAAGCTGCGATGCTGGGTAAGGTTTTTAACCAGATCCGGATATTTTTTAGTGAGCCTATCATCATTGTGGTTGATGAGTTGTACGGCCCGATCCAGAATGTGCTGCTGACTCCGGTAATTATTGGTGAGCACATAGGTTGTGGGATTAAAACGTTCCATGAAGTTCACAATGTTGTACAGGTTTGCACCCTGAAAGCGATAAATGGCCTGGTCATCATCACCCACTACAAATAGGTTTGGCGTTTCGTCATAATCACCCAAAAGAAATAGAATTTCATTTTGAGACCCATTGGTATCCTGGTATTCATCAGCCAGTATAAACTGGAATTGTTCCTGGTAACGAAGCTTCAGGTCTTCATTATTTTTCAACATATCCAGGACATAAGTAATGGAATCGTTAAAATCTATTCTGCCTTTTTCATCCAATATGTTCTTGTATTTCCCAATAAGTTTACTGGCATGCAGCACGAAATCGTATTTTGACATTTCGTCTTCTATATCTTTTAACTTTGGGTCACCAACTTTCATTCCTTTAGGTGGTCTTTTGTACGTAAATTTTTCTAAGGTCGGCAGCGTATCCCTGTATTCAGTATTGGCAATTTCGATGTCTTCCGCTGTCCACCTTTCCTGCTTCATGGCATTAAATACCTTGATGTATGATTTTAAATCATAAAACCGATTGCCGGTATTTCTTTTTAGCGGATGTTCAAGTGGAAGTTCCTCAATGAGCTGGATAATGGTTTCTTTAACCTCAACATCATCGGCATTTTGAAATTCAAAAAAGTCCCCAAAGAGATACGGATTTTCCCGTAGTATTTTATTGCAAAAGCTATGGTAGGTATAGATGCCTACCTTATGGGCATCGGGTCCCATAAAACGCAGCAACCTTTCACGCATGGCAATAGTTCCAGCTTCAGTAAAAGTGAGACATAAAATGTTGTTGGGACTTACGTCGGTTTGTTGCAGGATATTACATACCCTTAAAGCCAGTAATTGTGTTTTACCGGTACCGGGTCCGGCGATGACCATTACCGGACCATAAATGTGATCTACTGCTTGCTTTTGTGCAGGGTTCAGTGCTTCATATGCAATGCTGAATTTTTCTGCGTACTCATTTCTTAGACTTTGGTCCATAAGTTAAAATTCTGTTAAGGTGATAAAACCAAAGCAACAAAGTAAATAATTTATTCGTCTATAGTTTGTATTTTTTCAGATAATATATTTACATCCCGGCTTATGAAATAAAGATGTAAATAGATCAGCAAGCGGAGACTGCTCGGTGTCAAGGACACCTTGAGCGGTCTTTTTTTTTGTCCTCCATTGAAGCAAACTGTCAAAGTAAGTTTGCTTTTTTCGCACATTCCATGGTGGCGCTTTCCTCATAGGTATTTATTCAAAGAATAGCTACATTTACCGGTAAAATACATGGCATATGTCGACCTATAAGATAGGCATCTCGGGTGCATCCTTTTACGCTTTTCATGGATATTACGAAGCAGAACACCGGATGGGAAACCAATTTCTGGTGGATGTCGAATTGGAGCTTCCATCTGGCAATTTTGATACAGAGTCATTGTCCTCAACGGCAAACTATGAAGAAATCTACAAGTTGTGCGCTGAAGAAATGGGCATTACGCGCCGTCTTCTGGAAACGGTGGCTGATTCAATGGTAAACCGGCTTTTGTCCCGGTGGCCGGAAATCTTAGGTTACAGGGTGCGAATCATCAAGGAAGGCGTCCAACTTGGAGGTAAACTGTCCAACGCCTTTGTAGAATTGCATTCCTGACGGACGGTGACACAACCAAATGAGCTATTTTTGCATCTACAACTATAAAGGAAGACCTAATGAATAAATTCATGGTGTTATTCGTCCTTAGTTCCTTTGCCTTTTCATGTACAAATGGCACAGGTTCCAAATACAAGCCCAAGACACCGGCTTTTGGCAAAATGAACGATGTGGTAGTCGTCTGTGATAAAAATCTTTGGGAAAGTGCCGTGGGAGATACGTTTGGTTATTACTTTGAATCTGCTTACCCGGTCATGACCCAGCCTGAAGCCATTTTTGATGTCAGACATATGACCCCTGAAGAACTGGAAGTTGATGACCTTAAAAAACAATTGAGGACATTTGTGATTTTAGCCAATCTGGCCGATGCTGCCTCTCCTGCAAGCAAAATGGTCAAAAATGACCTTGGTACCGAAAAATACAACAAAGCCCTTGTGGATTCAACCGCCAACAGCTCAGTGGGTATAGACAAATGGGCCAAAGAGCAGTTGATCGTTTACCTGTATGGTAAAGACATCAAAACGCTCATTTCCTCCATTGTCCAAAATTTTCCGGCAGTAACCAAAAGGATTCAAAGGCATGATGAAATCCAACTTCATGCCAATGTATATGCGCGCAAGCAAAACAACAATTCGGCCAATGATTTACTTACTAAAGAATACGGCATAGATATTCAAATTCCGGCCGATTATGTAAAGTCGCCCCTAAAGGCAGATTTCACCTGGTACAGAAGAGATTTTAATGGGGTTTCACAGCACCTGATCTTTGCCAGAAAAAAATACACAAAGCCCGATGACCTCAGCAAGGAAAGCCTGATTAGCTGGCGGGATGAACTCACCTCCAAAATCGAAGGATCTTCAAAAGGTTCATTTATGAAATGCAACCCGACAGACCTTCCTGTCTATGAATACGCATATCAGCACAATGGGTATTATACCAAAGAACTAAGGGGCATTTGGGAAATGGAAAATGACTTCATGGGAGGACCATATTTCCTTTATACCTTGCTGAATACCAGGGTGAATGAAATCATACTGATCGATGCTTTTGTATTTGCCCCGGGCAAGGATAAGCGGGATTATATGCAACAGTTGGAACACATCGTCAAAACCACCAGGATCATCCAGGGTATTTAACTTAAATCTGGCTTGATTTTGTTCTTTTTTCAGGCGTAAATAGTTTGGTTAATCCATACACAGCTAAAAATGCAAGCAGGGTTATGGCTTCCAACTCGATGAGATAATACGGCCACCGTCTCAGCGCATCCATGACAGAAGGTCCTGTGGGTTTCCCCATGAGGTACCAGTAATTGCTTTCCAATACCCTGTTGACAAAGTACATGCACAATGCCAGTATATTTAACCATAACCATGATCGCCAGACATCGCCCAAATTGAGTTTCCAACGGTAAACCATGAGTCCGTAGAGGGCTGCAAAGATGACCCCAAAATGTACCGTCCAATACCGAATGCTTTCATAGTGAGGAAATCGTTCTGTCACACTGGGTGTAAACAACGATTGACTCGTGCCACAAATGACCCAGAAAAATAGCACGGCAAAACCAAGCCTCCATTTCAAGGCAAGGGTAATAAGCAACATCAGCGGCAGCATATTGCACAAATGAAGCGGCAGGTCATCCCTGATGTCAAACATGCCGTAATGCAGCCGGATAAACGGTTTCACCAACTGCAGGCTCGTAATGACAATGAGAAAGCCGATGATAAATTTTTCCTGTCTTACTTCAGACCAGTATTTTCGGGAGCCATATAGGATCAACGCACATAATAGCGTGTAAACGGTGAACAAAACCAGGTGTTCCATGCCAAAATTGACAAAATCCCTTTGGTCGAGAAAGTACGCGTCCATGATGTAATTTCACGTAAAGTTATGGCAAATTTGGAAAAACCCATTTAGATTTTGCAGGAATTTGGCAAATATTGATTTAAGGGAATGTTAAATTTTGGAAAAGACTACTGCCCATTCAAAAATGAAAGGTAGTAAAATCTGAATAATAAAGAAGCCTCGGCCATATCGGCGAATATTTTACACCCGGCGACCGTTAAAATGATATAACTTGCAAGTATATTTGTTCTTATCATGTTCAAACAAAATCAATTTTTAGGAGGCATATTTTTAGGCGCCCTTTTGGTCCTGGGTTCTTTATTGGGTTTGTCTTACACTTCACCCAAAGTGATGCCACCCATCTATGAATTGCCACAATTGGTTCGACCACCAAAGTTGGGTTCTTCATTTTCTTTCGCCGGAGAAAATATTCCAATGAATGTTGACACCAGGGAGCGCCTTGAACGGGAACTTTTATTAAACGCCTATCACCATACCAGCACGGTACTTGCCTTAAAAAATGCCAACCGGTATTTTCCCATGATTGAGCGTATTTTAAGAGAAGAAGGAATACCGGAAGATTTTAAATTTCTTGCGGTCGCTGAAAGCAATCTGACCAATGCAACCTCATCATCCGGGGCAAAAGGCTTATGGCAGTTTATGAAAGGTACCGCCGGTGATTATGGTTTGGAAGTGAATACGGAAGTGGAGGAAAGATTCCACTACGAAAAATCTACGCGGGCCGCAGCAAAATTCATAAAGATGTTGAAAAACAAAACGGGCTCGTGGATCAATGCAGCAGCTGCATACAACATGGGGCTGGCTGCTCTGAACAAGTCGCTGGAAGCCCAGGACGAGCGGTCCTTTTTTGACGTCAACCTCAATGAAGAAACTTCACGCTATATTTTCAGAATTGTGGCGCTAAAAGAGATTATGTGTAACCCTGAGGGTTTTGGCTATTATGTGGATGAAGACCAGAAATATGGCCCGCACAAGGGACTGAATGAAGTGGAAGTGGTGGCCCCCATTGAAAATTTGAGTGAACTTGCCCACAAATATGGCATTAGCTATCGTTTGCTCAAGTATTATAATCCATGGTTGATAGATACCAAACTTACCGGCAAAGACAAAAAGTATGTGCTCCTGATTCCGGAAACCAAATGAGGGTATAAATTTTTTGTTGCAAAGGGTATTGTGGATAAAAATCAAAGGGTGGCAGGTGGAGGCGTCACTTCTTCAGGCTTTGTTTTTTTGCCAAATACGTACAACATACTGAACTGGTGAATGATGTACCAGTCTTTGTTTTCCGGGTTGCCCCTTTGTATGCCATCAACTTCAGGAGCGGTATTTTCCAGGCTCCAGTCCTCAGCGCGATAAGCCATTTTTGCGGCTATATCCGAAGAAAATTTTCGAATATTGTCCAGGTCATAATAATCGGAACTGACGTCATCCAGGTAATCAGTGAAGGTCTTGCGGGGACTTATTTCTACCCTTAATTTAAGAAAAGAACAAAGGTTATATTCCAAACCCACTCCAAACGGATAACTGATGTCCACAAGATTGTATGGTTTTAACCCCGACAAAGGCATGCCCTGACCTTCGGTGTGCAGCGGCTGCAGGCTGTGCCATTCAGATTCGTATTCCGCCTTTGGATTGAATAAGAAAACCCCAATACCCGTTTTTATATATGGCTTTAAACGGTATTCTTTAGAGGTTATAAAGGAGATGGGGTAGAAGTTAAAGGTAACACTCAGTTCATCAAGACTCGATTTAAAATGCAGATTGCGCATCCTCCGGTCCAATGCATCGGCATCTATGTCATAACCCATCATATAAGTATGTATGTAAGATGCGCTAAAACTTATTCTGCGGTGGATTTCATAGTTGAATTGTACACCTTTTACGGGCCTGAGGTTTTCATACAGACCCTCGCTGTAATCGGCCATGTCCCCTTTATACTGACTGGCACCAAGAAGAATACCCAGGCCATATTGTTGACCTGAAGCCAAAGCCGAAGCCAGAAAAAGCATTGTCCATATGCACAACCTAATAAAAATCAAAGCCTGGTTTAAATTGATTTACAAAACTAATTAAAAAAAACTATAATGTATAAACTATGACACTATTGGATCTTTGAACCCCTATTTCGCGATAAAACTAAGTGCAAAAATTTAGTCCATCAAAGATTTAATAGGTCTTCGTGTATTTTTAGCACAATTTTTTTATTTTTTGTATCAATATTGACAATAAAGGCTTCGACCAGGGGTATCAGTACGGATTTTCCTCCAGTGGTTATACTGAGCATCATTTGGGCGGGAAATTCAAGAACATCGTTCACCGGACCCAGCAGTGTATCTTCGTTAAAAGCCTGAAAACCTTTAAGTTCGGCCAGTTTATCCAGGCGGTGTTTAGTTTTTTCCGGAAATTGGTCGCGGGTCACATAAATCGTCTTGCCGGAATATTTCGCTGCAACCTGTGGAGAATCAATTTCTTCCAGCTTTAGTTGTGCCGCGGCCTCTCCTTCGATTTCGGCAATAAAAAATGGAATGTAGGCACCGTCCACCTGAAGAAAAATATGTTCCAGTCCTTCGACATACGCTCCAAATTCATCTTTCACCGTGGCATACATATGACCCTGGTGACCAAAGGGTTTGACCAGGTTGCCTATGGGAAAATACACCGGCCTCTCCATCAGTTATGATCTATCATTACCTGAACCAGGGAGAAACCTTTTTCTGCGTATGATTCCCACGGTTTACCGGCATCAGGTCTTTGGGTGTCATAAATTTGCATTTCCCTTTTTACGGGACCAATATCTTTGGCATATACTTGTTTCACATACCTTTTTGAAAAAATGGATGCATCATCGTCCACTTCGATGACCTCCAGTGTTGAATCCAGCGCAATGGCAGGTAGCGTGAGTGGTACATCTTTATTAATGACCTCATAACTCCAGCCCTGAAACATTTTGATGGGTTCTCCATAAACTTTTACCGTCGTGTTTTCATCAAACAGGGCATTGCCGTTCCAGCGGATATTTGGATCATTGGGAAAAACAAGTCTGATGAAGGGGAGATTTTCTTCTGTCCGGATAAGTTTTCCATCTGTTGCGGTGATGGTCTCCACATCTGTGAGCAACCACATGTCTGTGGTGTCTTTTCTCCAATACTTGATGAGCCGGTACTGCTGTTCGTCTTCTGTGTTTTTGAGCAGTTCACCCGTTACTTCCCGGATATAGCCGGATAGGTTGTATTTGGTAAAACCCTGGTCATCATAGACGATGCTGTCGTATTTATACGTAATGAATTTTCCCGATTCCAGGGGGTAATACGCTTTATCTTCGGGAAATAGTGTAGCTGGAATTGACTCTTCATTACAGGCATCCAGCATAAACAAAATGAGACCAAGAAACAGTGCTGAAATTATTCTGCTTTTCATAAATACATAGCTATTAAGGATTCGTGAGCAGACTGCTTTGAATGATGCCTCCGCCCACCACATCGTCTCCTTCATAAAAAACGGCGGACTGGCCGGGGGCAATACCCTTGACGTGGGCGTAAAATTCAATCTGAACATTTCCGTCATTTGTTGGATGGATAACGCTTAAAGTGCCTTTGTCATTGTATCTCACCTGCGTGGTCACCTCAAGTCCTTCCGGGATGGTGGCATATTTCATGGCGTTGATGCCTCTTACTACCATGCCATTGCGCATCAGGTCTTCCACTTCTCCCAACACCACGGTATTGGTTTGGGGTATGATCTCTGTCACGTACATCGGTTTGCCAAATGCGGTACCCAGCCCTTTTCGCTGACCAATGGTATAAAACGGATAACCCTCATGCACGCCAAGTATGTTGCCCTTCACATCCGTAAAATGACCACCGGCCACTCTTTCTTCGAGTCCGTCAACTCTTCTTTTCAAAAATGAGCGGTAATCGTTGTCGGGCACAAAACATATTTCGTAACTCTCTGCTTTTTTAGACAATTCCTCATAACCCCTGTCAAAGGCCATCTTCCTGATTTCTTCTTTGGAAAACTGACCCAAAGGAAACTGACTCCTTTCGAGACATTCCTGAGAGAGCCCCCACAGCACATAAGACTGGTCTTTTCGATCGTCTTTTCCTTTGGATATAAACTTCCGGCCTTCCAGTTCTTTGATGACGGCATAATGTCCGGTGGCTATAAAGGCGCAATCCATGGCATCGGCTCTTTTCAGCAAGGCACTCCATTTGATGTGGGTATTGCACAACACACACGGATTGGGTGTTCGCCCCGCCAGGTATTCATCGACAAAGTTGTCGATGACATAATCTCCAAATTCATTGCGGATGTCAATGATAAAGTGGTGAAAACCCATGTGGACAGCCACCTGTCGGGCATCATTGATGGAATCCAGACTACAGCAACCGGTTTCTTTTTTCGATCCCCCGCTGTTGGCATAGTCCCAGGTCTTCATGGTTATGCCCACGACTTCATAGCCCTCCTCATGGAGGAGCATTGCTGCCACTGTGCTGTCAATTCCGCCACTCATGGCCACCAAAACCCTGCCGTGTTTACTCATGTATCAATTAAAATGCAAAAATACGACTTTTTGTTCTACCGTGGTCGCCATATGAAGGGTTAAGGCTAGTATTGGGCCTCAAAACAGATGGATGTCAGAATAGCGGTGAAATTGCATGCCTGTACACCGATTGTTATACACAGAGGGTAAAAATTCCTTTTTACGCAAATGTTAAACCACATCAATGAAACTGCTTCCGCGGGTGAAATCACTCAACCTTAGGAAGCCGAATCTTTATAGAAATTGATGTTATCCCACTTTATAACAATTCCAGTAATTTGTTTTCGAGGGTAGTTTTGGATGTGCCCACGCTTTCATACCTGGCTTTTTCCACGCCATCTTTAAAGATGAGGATGGTAGGAAAGCCGGTTACATCACTTTGATTGACGATGGTTTTATTTTTTTCGTAATCCACCTGACCGAAGAAAACGGTGTTAAAACGATTGTCTAAAGTTAGTTCTTCTACCGCGGGTCGCTGTGCCGCACATTTAGTGCACCACGTGGCATGGAAAAAAACAATGGAAACGCCACTGTTGATTTTTGCATTGTAGGCCGCAAGATCGGTGACCTCTTCGAGGGTGGTATTGGCAGGGACTAGGTTTTCTTTCGAACAGGAAAGAAAAGTAAACATTCCCAACATCAATAGAAAAAACGGCTTTTGCATCGTATTATTTTTTTACAAAATTACTAACAAAGTCTGTACACAAAATGTTTCTGCACGACATCGAGCCATTTTAGGGATTAAAAGTACCTATCAGGTCAATAACCACTCAGAAGCCATATTTATTTTGTCCGATAAAATCAGCTGGAAATTCATTGAGCCCGTCAAAGCCCAGGACAATGTCCCTGCCCTCTGCAGGTATACGGGCTGTGCCAAAGAGGTAATCCCAAATGGCCAGACTTATGCCGAAATTAATGCCATAGGGTTTGTCGGCAGGCATTTCTGCAGCATGATGCCAGATATGCATTTCGGGACTATTGAAAATATGTTTCATAAAAGGGCCGATCACAAAATATCCGGCGGTGGTGCTCGCTGCGATGGCCAGCAATTTTACCAAAATGGAATAATCATTCAGCAAATGAATGTCCAATGAGCCGCTGGCTATTATGATGCCAATAAATGCACCCAACACCGCACCTGAAATGCGCCGGTCAACGGTAATGTTGCTGTGGTTGTAGTGTCCGATGGAGAGCGCAAAAATATGTATGATGAAAAAATCATAAAGGCCAATGCCCATCAGCGCGAGTGGAATATATTCAATGGAACGGTAAACGACATTTTCCATCCAGTGATACCTCAGGTGCGCGGCAAAACCCATTTGCTCCACCGAATGGTGCACCTTGTGGAAATTCCATAAAAATGGCAGGCGGTGCAACAGCCGGTGAACCCACCATTGCACAAAATCCCGTACCAGGAAGCCCGTGAGCAAGATCGCCCACATAGGCCACGAATTCATGGGATTGGAAGCCTGAAGGTCAAATTGGAAAATGTATTTTATCCCATCATTAAACAGTCGGACCACCACATCGGATGCGGCGTTGTAGATGATCAGGGAAAACAGGAAAAAATTGAAAAACATATAAAAGAAGTCGAGCCAGAAATCCTTCCTGAACCTTGGCTGGTTTTTCCTCCAGGGCGCTAACCTCTCCAGGCTGAAAAAAAACAGCGAAACACCGATCAGCCAATAAAAATAATTATGCCAGGTAGGGTGGGTGACTTCATACCAGAGGTATCCCGCATAACCGGCATAACCGTTAAGAAAGGTTTTGAGTAGTTCCATTTTTTTTCTGGCTTATTTTTTCCAGGCGTCGTAGCCTCCATTTAAGTTATATAATGTCTTAAAACCCTGCTGTGACATTGCATCAGCAGCCCTGGCACTTCGGCCGCCCACTTTGCAATAGACCAGCGTTGGCTTTGATTTATCCAACTTATTTACTTTTTCCAGGAATGCAGGATCTTTGATGTCTATGACCACGGCACCTTTAATGATGCCCTGAGACACTTCTCCCGGTGTCCTAACATCCAGGATGACGAGGTCCTTATTTTCGGCCATCAGTTTCCGCGCTTCCGCTACATTGATATTTTTTAAAACGGGATTACCCTGATCCGGAGCTGTCACTACAGCAGGTTCAGCTGCCTGAACTTGATTGGCTGACTCTGTCACCGGTTGCTTGCATGAAGCAAACAATTGACCTGAAAAAAGGATGAGCAACATTAAATATTTCATGAGTCTAATTTTTTGCAAAGGTAAGGGCAAGCTGGCACACCTGGGTGACTTTTGTTACTTAAATGCAATCAGCTGCCATTTGTTTTAAAATCCTCGAATAACCTGGTCAGCACAGGCATTACCTCTTGCGTGGCGAGGGTACTTATGCTGGTGCAACTGGTGCGTCTGCTCACCAGGTCATCCAGGGTTACCACATATTCCTGCTCAAGTATTTGTTTTATGTCGGCAAGGCTGTAAGGCAGTTCCGGGTGAATATAGTCGCTTTGTGAAAAAGTAAATGAGGGAGTGATCTGCAATTGCGCTGATGTTGAAGGCATACAATCGAGAAGTGCGGCTTCTGACGCTGCATTCAGGGTGTCCATGCCCATCTTCCGGAATATGGTCCATTTACCACCAATGATGGATACCAGTCCCGTAGGCGCTATAACCACTTTGTGATGCCGGCTCACCTCCAGGGTATGCCGTTTGTCATCGACCAGGCTCACCAATGGCCTCAGCCCGGAGAAGCTTGCACTGATGTCGCCTTCCACAAATGGCGGATCAAAATAGGCATTGAGGTGGGAAAGCAAATAGTTTACTTCATCCGGTGAAGGCATTAATGGCGCCGTGCCTTTGTCCGGAGATACGTCGGTGGTGCCGACCAAGAGTTTACCCTTCCAGGGAATGGCGAAAATGACACGGCCATCTGCCGTAGAAGGAATCATCATACCAAATCCGGTGTTTATATCACTTTTCAATACAATGTGGCTGCCTTTACTCGAGCGAATGACATACTTTTCTTTGATATGCTCTTTAAGCATCAAATTTCCGGCTTCCACACCGGTGGCATTAACCACCAATCCTGAGTGCGCGGTATATTCCAGCCCATTTGTCACATCCTGCAAGTGGATGCCATCGACCTTGCCATTAAAGTGAATCAAACCAGTAAAGGGCATGTAGTTGATACAAAGCCCACCATGGTGATGGATGGTCGTGACCAGGTCGATACAAAGTCTCGAGTCATCAAAACTGCCATCTTCATAACCAATGCCGCCAAGCAAGCCAGATTGTTTTAAACGGGGCAGGGCCGATAGGACCTGGGCTTTGGTCATCCACCGGCTTGAGTTAAGGTTATTGCTGCCGGCTAAAATATCGTAGATTTTTAACCCGACAAAATATTTTATCAGATGGAACCAATCGTAAACAGGAATTATGAATTTTCTGGCGACACAAAGATGGGCGGCTTTTTCCATCATGTATTTGCGTTCCTGCAGGGCTTCTCGTACCAACTTCCAGCTGCCCTGAGCCAGGTATCGCACACCGCCGTGTGCCAACTTGGTACTTTTGCCGGAAGTGCCGGAGCCAAAGTCAGCCCTTTCAACGACCAGTGTTTTTAAGCCCCTGGACACCGCATCGAGCGCAACGCCCAAACCTGAAGCTCCACCCCCAATGACAATCACGTCCCACCGTGAGGTCGTTTTCAGGATATTTAGCTGTTGTGTGCGGGGGTAATTCATGGGGACTAAAATCAAACCCGGCTGCAGCGCCGGATCGAACTCATGTTGTCGATGAGGATGTTGCCTTTATGTGAGAAACTTCCGTCTTTGACATGGGCTTCCATCCTGAAATACCGGTAATCTTTATCCGGCGTAAACTCAATGAGATAGGGCTTCCAGTCTGTATGTTGGATAAAGTCACTGAGGTAGATCATTTGCCCTTTATCGCATTTATTTTCACCCAGCCACACCCTTAATTTGACCGCCTTGTTGAACCCTGAATAGACGGCTCCGCGCGCCAGGTCAACTTTGAACTGATAACATTCGCCCTTTTTCAGGACCGAAGGCATGCGCTGGCCAATGCTTTCGAAAGTGGAGTTTTCCCTTGTGATGAGGCCAACATACGTTTCGCCCTGGCTTGCCTCGCCGTACTCACCCCAAAAGCCGGGTAAAATATCGGGTGTGGTGCCATCCTCGCACGGTAACCAACCCTTGGGTACAGTGGCGTCGGAAGCCTGGTCTTCAAAGCCTGAATTAACTACCGCTATCTGGGCTGAGGTGAGATACCCGAACAAACAGCAGAGGAGTAACACACAAATCGATCTTTTCATGTAGGATGTTAATTTTCACAAATATAGAGTAATAAACATATACCCGCAATGTCCGGTTCCATACACATCAAATCATCTTCCTTTTCATCGATTTAGTTTTTATCTTTGCAACCACTAATGAGAGCAAGCGCAGGAAAATCATCCGTCATTTATGCCATTTTGTCCAATACCATTGTATTGGTCCTGATTGGTTTTTTTTCCATGCTCTACTTGCACACCAATGGCATTACCAACCTGGTGAAGGAAAAGATCAACATCCTCATTGAGTTAAATGACGATGAAGCGAGCCGGAGCAGTGCAAAGAACCTTATGGCCATGATTGAGAGCAACTCGAAAGTGGTGCCTGGTTCTGTGCGGTTTATTCCAAAGAATGAAGCAGACAAGGTCCTTGGCCTCGACATCAGTGAAAATCTGCGCCAGGTGGGCAGTCCATTTAAAGACATCGTATCTTTTAATGTAAAGGCAGCACATTACACCGAAGAAAATCTGGGAAAACTGAAGGTGGAACTGAAAAAGAGGCCTGAGGTTTTTGACGTTTTTTTTGAAAATGTGGTGGTGGAGAACATCAAGTCCAACCTGCGTAAGGTTTCCTATGTGGTACTCATGTTGTCCCTGGTCTTTGTCTTTCTCGCCGTGGTCATCATTTACAATACCATAAACCTCTCCCTGTATGCGGACCGATGGGAGATCAAAACCATGGAAATCATCGGCGCCAGGGATGGTTTCATCAGACAACCTTACCTAAAAATTGCCGGAAACATTGCGTTGAAATCATTTGCCATCTCAGCGGTCGTTTTGCTCTTGTCCACCGCTTGGATGTATTATCAGCTTCCTGAAATGAAGGATATCCTCAAGTGGTATTTTGTCGGTATTTCCCTGGCCATTATTTTTATCATTTCCCTGGTCATTACCATAACATCGACCATGGTCATTGTAAATAAGTATCTGTACAAAATGGAAAGCGAGCTGTATTGATTTGTACAGCCGGCTAAACTATCTTCGATCAACTTTATTTAATACGTATGAAGATCTATGACTATGTCATTCTGGGTGCTGGGGCTGCAGGTCTAAGCCTTGCCGACCGGCTTTGTGACCCTGCGTTTTCCGGATATAACATCCTGGTCATTGATAAGGAAATAAAAACCGGCAATGACCGCACCTGGTGCAGCTGGCACAAAAGGGCAGACCGCTATGATTTTTTGACCAAAAAGCGATGGAAGGCATTGGATTTCGTCGGGCCCACGGGCAAAAAGAGGAGGCTTGATCCTCAGCCATATGATTACCGCATGCTATTGTCCGGGCCTTTTCGAGCACATCCACCGGCGCATCAAAGAAAGCAATCACGTACATTTTCAACAGGCGAGCTATCTTCGGCACCAGGAAGTGGACTGCAGGGTAGAGGTGGTCACCGACCAGGGTTCCTTTTTTGCCAAACACGTTTTTTCATCCGTATTCCAGGCAGAGATAGACAAAAAAAAATACGTGTACACCGACCAGCATTTTAAGGGCTGGGTCATTGACACCCCGGAGCCCCGATTTGACGATACGGCCTGTACTTTTATGGACTTCAGCATCGACCAGGGCGATGAGGTGAGGTTCATGTACGTCTTACCCCATTCACCCACCCGGGCTTTGGTGGAGCTGGCTGTTTTTTCCACTACCTTGTGGTCGCAGCAAGACTATGACCGGGTGGTGCAGCAATACATCCGGGAGCAGATGGGACTAGACCAATACACCGTAAAGGAGACCGAGTTCGGCATCATACCCATGACTTCCTATCCCTTTGAAAAAAACAACACGGCGTTGCTTACTTATATCGGTACGGCGGGAGGAGCGGTCAAAGCTTCATCGGGTTACGCCTTCGACCGCATTCAGCTACACAGCGATGCCATAGCGACTTGTATTTTACAGGGTCGCCACCCGGGTCGTGCGGCAGATGTGTTTAAGTACAGGCATAAATTGTACGATGCCACTTTGCTTCAGGTCCTGGATAAAAAAAGGTACCGCGGCGCCGATTTTTTTGAAACCCTGTTTCAGCGAAACCCCGCCTCCCGCGTCTTTGATTTCCTCAACGAAGAGACCAGCCTCAGAGAAGAAGTGGTTTTGATGGCCGGCAGCCCCAAACACCTGTTTGCGTGGAGTATGGTGGAGAGTTTGTTGAGGTAGTTATTTTTTATCTGTATTTTTTTCTTGACAGATTGCAATGTTTTTATTCAATACCCATTTTTCCGGGTTTTTAATGATGTATTGAGATATCCGATGGTAGGCATGTCTGTTGCGAATGATGCGATCGTAATAATTTCGTTGCCACAATTTGTCCATGGGTTCGTTTTTCATTTTATAAATTTTCAAAATGTGGTTTGCCACCAATGATTTATACGCACCCACAATGTCGGAAATACTCGCAGCCGCAGGGCTTGTCCCTGCCTTACGGCCAAAATTATCATTTAATATATTTGAAACATCCATGTTTTCATTTTGTGAATTTACCGGGTCCGGGGAAATTGTAATATTTGTGGCCTCCGTTTCAATGGTATCCGGTTCGGGTGCAACCGCAAGGGGGGCAACCGCAAGGGTTGCCCCCCTTGCGGTTGTCCCCAATGCAATAATCGCATGCATGTGGTCGGGCATAATTTGAAACACATCCAAATTCATATTGGGAAACCGTTCGGGTAATTTTTTCCATTCTTCATCTGCGATCTTCCCGAATTCATTCAAAATCATACAACCATTTTCAATTTTTCCAAAAACATGACGCTTGTTTTGGCAACAAATGGTAATAAAATAATAACCTGGACTGCTGTAATCATAATCTTTCAAACGCATAGACCTGCGATGATGAATTTGCGGGTTGTATTGTTTCATAGCTATGGGTAAAAAATAATTTGTAAAATGACGTAGTTATAATAACGACGATTTATCTTGAAAATTATTTTTTTGATATTTTGAAATGAATTTCAACCATATCACAATCTACATCATAATACATTTCAAAATTATAATCATCCTGAAACCAGGTTTGAGAATCTAATGAAATTGAATTTAATTTGTTATCCAACTTATCTGCTGGCTGGATTAAAGATCAAAAGAAAATGTCAAGTGGTATCAGGATTAAAGAAAAAATGTAAACCTGCAGCAGGATTATTCACTAAAATGTGTCAACTTTTTTTAGGACGAGACAACGAGACAACGAGACAGATCACCAGATCACCAGATCACCAGTTTCGCGATTTTCACGATTTCCCCGATTTCCCCGATTTTCCCGATTCCCTCACCAGATCACCAGATCACCAAAGAATCAGATAACCAGATCACCAGATCACCAATTCCTCGATTTCGCGATTTCCCCGATTTCCCCGATTTTCCCGATTTTCCCGATTTTCCCGATTCCCTCACCAGATCACCCAATCAATAACTAACCCGATCCCTGATCGACCCATCTTTCCGGTGAATAACCACGGCGGACCGGTAATTCCAGGCGATGTCCTTGGCTCGTTCAACCGCTTCTTCCTGGGTGTCGAATACCTGGGTAACTTTTTCGCTGCCTTCAGCCCGGATGGCCCACACGCCTTCGTAGGGTACGACATGTTGCACGTGAGTGGGACCCGCCATGTTTTTTTTGAGGTTGCGGAACAATACGGCTAAGATCTTCTGAAACAGATTGGATAAAAAATCTTTGGCTGCCATGGTGTGGAGAATGAAGGGTGAAGTAAAGTGACCTCGCCAGGACTCGAACCTGGATCAAAAGTTTAGGAAACTTCTATTCTATCCCTTGAACTACGAGGTCTATCAAAGCAGTTAATATCCGCTTTTTGAGCTGCAAATATATTATTTTTTTGGTTATCTCTCCGTTTTATCAAATTTGAGCCCCTGTTTTTTTATAAATCATTGATAATCTATGAATTGATATTCAGACGTCGTGTGACCCAAATCACCGTTTGCCCTGGGTGAAAGTCATTTCATTTCTGAAAATATAGTAACAATTTAAAGGTATTCGGGAAAAGGGGATTTAAGCCGTCTTTCTCATTCACCATTAAAAACCTATACATCATGACTAAAGATATTTTAAAGCGCATGCTGGCTGCAAAAGGGGAAATATGTATTTCCATCATTATGCCTACACACGATATGTCCAGGGAGCGCAGGAATGATAAAATTGAGATTAAAAATACCGTAAAGAGGGCAAAGGAAAAGCTCGAACTGTACACCGATGGAGAAATTTATAAACCACTAGTTGCCAAATTGGATACCCTGGTAGGCCAAATTGACTTCCTCCACAACAAAAAGGGCATTGGAATTTTTGTTTCGCCTTCTATAGCCGAGTTGATCAGTTTTCCTGTCAACGTGGAAGAAAAAATCGTCATTGGAGATAGTTTTGAGATCAATGAAGTGGCTTACCTCACTTCTCTGGAAGCTGAATATGCGGTGTTGCTGCTCAGTGAAAAAAAGGTAAGACTGCTTAAGGGTAAAATGGATCAACTTGTAGAAGTGCATAACAATGATTTTCCCGATCATTACGAAGATACCCACGAATATTCCAAACCAGGCAGGGGTTCTTCATTCTCCCCTCAGAACAATCTGAAGGGATTTGAAAAAGATAAATCCATCATCGAAGACATACGGATTCAGGATTATTTCAGGTCTGTGGACAAACACCTGAATGGTCTTCTTACGGCGGACCTGCCACTTTTTGTTGTAGCACCGGTGGAAGAGTTGGCCATGTTTGAAGAAGTGAGTCAACACAACAAGCAAGTGGCTGGTGTCATCCATGGCAACCACACGAAAAAAAAACGCATCGGAATTGGCTGATCTGGTCTTTCCGGTGTTCATGGAACACCTCAATCTTACCCATAATAAACTGGTAGAGGAATTTGAAGAAAGTATAGGGTATGGCAAAGGCCTGGATGATGTCCGCGAGATATGGCAAGCTGTAAAAGATGCGCGATGCCGAAAATTGCTGGTGGAAAAAGATTATGCAAACACCGATTATGACGTGGATGAAATTTTGGAAATGGTGCTAGAAAACAAAGGGGAAATCCACATCATGGAAGAAGGCATTCTTCATGCGCATGATGGTATGGCGGCCATCTTAAGATATTAGGCCCATGTAGAGAGCACAGTTGGGTAACGTTGAATTTAGAAAAAAACAATAGGACAGATACAGTAAAGAGGAGAAGCAGTACCTAAATTTTAAAGTAAATATTTAATCAAACGAATGGTTAAATTGACCAGCAGGCTGATGATCAGCATGGTGGTGAGGGGAAAGTAAAATTTAAAATTATCTCTTTCTATACGGATGTCACCGGGCAGGTGTCCGAGCCAGGAAAACTTGTTTCCTGCAAAATGCAGAATCAAACTGGTGATGAGTATTAGGAGTCCACCAAGGATGAGCCATTTTCCATAAACCTGCATTGATTTAAAGGTTACCAGATATGGGTTGGATAGACTCCGCTTGCGATCAGGGAGTGCAATTGAGCTTGCACTGCAGCTTTATCTTCGGGATAAGTGACGCCAAACCAGGAACTGTTTGTTTTCAGCACCTTCACCTTGAGGTCGCCATCCTTGATGAGTTTGTCGATCACCGTAGGAATGTAAAACTCTGATTTAAGTTCGTGACCCAGTTCAATGATGAAGTTGGTCAGTTGTCGTTCTGCATGATCAAAGTAGGAAGGTTTAAAGCCCCACATGTTCATAGAAACCAGCGTTTCCGGTTCAAGAGTTACCGCACCATCCTCAGTGGGGTAGGCTATGGTGCCATTGGCATCCTGGGCTATTTTCACACATTCCACTACATGGATAAGGTTTCCATCGCCATCCGCCGTACACACACCGCGGTTTACAGATCCGTGTTCGGATAATGTATTTGATAGATAATAAGAGACCACGCAATAGTCGGGCCCTTCATTGGTGGTAAGAAACTGTGCCAACACTTCGTAAGCTTCCCGGCCATAAAAATCGTCGGCATTGATTACCGCAAAGGGTTCCTGGATGATGTCATGCGCTACATAGACCGCATGGGCAGTACCCCAGGGTTTTTGCCTTTCGGCGTTGTAAACCAGTCCTTCGGGAATCCTTTCCAATTCCTGTGTGACGTAACACAGTTCGATCTTATCGCCAAATCGTTTGTCAAACATTTCTTTGAAGTCTTCCAGGAAATATTCCCTGACGACAAAGACCACCTTGCCAAAACCTGCCCTGATGGCATCGTAGATGGAATAATCTATGATCGACTCGCCATTGGGTCCGAACGCATCCATTTGTTTGAGGCTGCCATACCGGCTGCCCATGCCGGCAGCCAAAACGAGAAGGGTGGGTTTTTGTGCACTCATTGAGTTTTGATTTGTAGTGTTAAATGACAAAATTGATCATACGGCCCGGAACCACAATGACCTTCTTTGGTTCGCTGCCTTCCAGCCATTTGGCTACGTTTTCATTTTTTAGGGCTGCACCCTGAAGTTCTTCGGGTGAAGCGTTGCTGGGAAAGCTGAGTTCACCGCGTTTCTTCCCATTGATGCAAATAGGATAAATGACCGTATCTTCTACCAAAAGAGATTCATCACATACCGGAAATAAACTGTGATGTACAGATCCGGTCTTACCCAGCCTTGACCACAATTCCTCAGCGATGAAAGGTGCAAATGGAGCCAACAGACCCACCAGGCCTTCAATGACCTCTCTTTTATTACATTCCAGTCTTTTTAGTTCATTGACAAACACCATGAAAGCCGAAATCGATGTATTGAGAGACAGGGTTTCAATGTCTGCCGTTACTTTTTTGATGGCGGTGTGTAAAACTTTTAACTCCTCCGCAGTGGCTTTGTCTTCGCTCAATATAAAGACATCGTTTTTGTGGACAAGTTGCCAGAGTTTTTTGATGAATTTGGATACACCCTCAATGCCTTTGGTGTCCCAGGGCTTGGATTGTTCAATCGGTCCCAAAAACATTTCATACATGCGGAAACAATCGGCACCGTATTTATCCACCATGTCGTCGGGATTGACCACATTGAAATATCTTTTGACATTTTGCCCGTCTCAGACTTAGTGTAGAGTTTTATGTCTTCCGGCAATGCGGTTGACTCAAAAGTGCCTGTTTCGGTATGAAAGGTTGCGCCCTTGTAATCTGCTCTCCATTCCAGAAATTGCCTGATGCCATTGAGATCCAGATGGCTTTTGGGGCTGCCATACTCCTTTACAAAATCAATATGGACGGGTATCAGGGCAAATTCCTTGTCTGTCATAGTTTTTGCCAGACCCTCACTGTAAAAATGCGCTTGTCCTTCGCCTGACTTCAGCAGATAGAGGGATTCTATGATGCCCTGGATCATACCCTGGTTGACAAGTTTTTTGAATGGTTCAGCAGTGGGCACAAGTCCTTTGTCGTACAGAAATTTGTGCCAGAACCGCGAGTACATCAGGTGGCCCACTGCGTGTTCAGCGCCCCCAATATAAAAGTCAACTTCTTTCCAGTAATTCAATGCTTCGGCTGAGGCAAAATTATGGTCGTTGTGGGCATCCATATACCGCAAAAAATACCAGCTCGATCCGGCAAAGCCGGGCATGGTGTCGGTTTCCCGGGTATAGCCGTCAACTTTGACCCAGTCCACAGCCTTGGCCAGGGGCGATTGCCCGTCTGACATCGGTTTGAAGTCATCCAAAGGGGGCAATTCCAGGGGTAAGTCTTCGAGTCCAAGGGCATGGGAAACGCCATCTTTGTCGTATAGAATGGGAATGGGTTCACCCCAGTACCGTTGCCTGGAAAAATTGGCATCCCTGAGCTTAAAATTGGTGCGTCGCCTGCCGAGACCCGATGATTCAATTTTCTGAAACATAAACTCAATGGCGGCGGGTACTTCCATGCCATTCAGGAAATCTGAGTTGATGATCTTTCCCAATTTATCATGCAGGGATGCGCCCGGGTAATCGCTTTTATCTACCACATCTATTACGGGCAAGTCATACTTTTGGGCAAAGCTGAGGTCCCGCTCATCGTCACTGGGCACCGCCATGATGGCTCCTGTGCCATAATCTTTGAGTACATAGTCACCGATCCAGATGGGTATGTTTTCATGGGTAAAAGGGTTGATGGCAAACGAACCGGTAAATGCGCCATTCATCTCTTTGACCTCTGCCATTCTTTCTCTTTCAGACCTGTTTTTAACCAGATTGATACAGGCATCTACATTTGCTTTTTGTGCAGCCGTAGTGAGGGAAGAAACCAGGTCGTGCTCCGGTGCAAGCACCATAAAGGTGGCGCCAAATATGGTATCGGGGCGGGTAGTAAAGATTTCAATTTGTACATCGGCATGCTGTACTTTAAAAAACATTTGTGCGCCTTCCGATTTGCCAATCCAGTTTTGTTGCATCGTTTTCAGAGCATCAGACCATTGAAGGTCTTTCATGTCTTCGAGCAACCTGTGTGCATAGGCGGTGATGCGCAGAAACCACTGCATCATGGCCCTTCGTTCCACCGGATGTCCGCCGCGCTCAGAGACACCATCTTTGACTTCATCATTTGCCAATACGGTACCCAGGGCTTCGCACCAATTGACGTATCCCGTCTTCCGGTATGCCAATCTGTAATTCATCAAGACCTGATCTTGTTCGTATGGCGACATGTTTAACCATTCTGCAGCCGTTACCGCGGCATCCAGATTGTGCGCTGCATTTACACCCGCACTGCCAGAGGCAGCCAGTTTTTCCCTAAGCGCAGACAATGGCTGTGCTTTATCCACATCGTAATCGTAGTAATGGTCATACAACTGGATAAAAATCCACTGCGTCCATTTATAATAAGATGGGTCGCAGGTTTTTACCTCCCGGTCCCAGTCGTAACTAAAGCCAATGTTGTCCAGTTGAGAGCGATAAGTACGGATATTGGTTTCCGTGGAATCGGCAGGATGTACGCCGGTCTGGATGGCATACTGCTCGGCAGGCAGACCAAAAGCATCATAGCCCATCGGGTGGAGCACATTGAAACCCTGCTGTCGTTTTGACCTGGCGATGATGTCCGAGGCAATATAGCCAAGCGGATGACCTACATGTAAACCCGACCCTGAGGGGTAAGGAAACATATCCAGGACATAATATTTTGGTCTTGATGGCTCGGTGGGGGTCTGGTAGGTTTTTTGATCCTCCCAGTATTTTTTCCACTTGGCTTCTATGTCGCGATGGTTGTACTCCATGGAATATTTTAGTCTGTTTGTAAAGGGCAAAATTAACATTGTTTTCGCTAAAATAGGCCATTATACCTGCCCGATAAGCTAATAATATTTGGTTTTTATGAGTTTAGATGGCTTTGTAAGAATTTTATATGGATTTATTTGAGAAAAAAGAGCAGAAAGGGCATGTTTGAACTATTTGTTATTTTTGTCATTTAAATGGATATGCAAGATTTCTTTAATCCAATTGACAAGGAAAAGACGACGGAAACGCCGCATTTGTTGCCCTATGCGCATCACGTGGGCAGTGCCATCATCAGGCCTTTGGACAAAGGCAGGACCAAGGGCAACGCCATGACGGCCATGTATCAGCAGACCGGAAACCAACTGCAGCAAATCAAGGAGCAGGTGGAGACCCTGATCCGTCAGGCTCAGGCCATCCACGATCGAATCGATATTTCAGAAAAAGTGTATCGCGCAGAAATGGGCTTCAAGCCGGTCATGCATCAGGTGTATCACCTGTACGAGCGGGCCAGTGGCCAATGGGTCTTGTCGCTGGTGAGCCCTCAGGAATGGGGAGCAAAAATTCCCTACCATTTCGTAGCGACCATCAGACTACTGGCAGATCATACCTGGGAAATCCTGGCGCGCAACAATGAAGGCGTGGAACTCTGACCTTGTGAGTCCTGAAATTGAATTGGAAATAGAAACTAACTACAGCTTATATCCGTTATTAAGCTTTATAAGAATGAATATGCTCAGGACTCTTTTTGTTTTTTCCATGTTATTGGTATCGGCATTTACGGCCATATCGCAGCAATCCAGGCTCGCCAATCAATATTTTGCCAACGGCGAATATGAAAAGGCTGCTGCGCTGTACAAACAATTGTACGAAAAAGAAGGTGAAAATGAGTTTTATTTTCAGCGCATTACGGAATGTCTCATTACCCTGAAACAATACAGTGAAGCCAAATCGGTCACAGAAGCTGAAATCAAAAAGAAGGGAGACGTTTTGTCCCTGTATGTGACACTTGGGAATTTATACGACAGGATGAATGAAGGCGAAAAGGCAAAAGTCCAATATGCATATGCCATCAACAGGCTGGAGAAACAACCCCAGCACACAGATGAACTGGCAAGGGCGTTTATAACCTACTCTTTGTTTAAAGAAGCCATTGAAGCCTATGAAAAGGGTGGGGCAATAAGTGGCAACATCAAAGCATACGCGTTCAGCCTCGGTGACTTGTATCGCAGAACCGGAGATACCAAAAAAATGATTTACTATTATTTGCTGTCGGTAGAGCAGTTTCGCAACAATATGGACTATCTGAAACAGACGTTTGAGCGCAACCTGTCTGAAGATGAGATCAAGGAGTTGCAAACCCAGATTTTCACCCTTATGCAAAGCAATACGGAGGAATTGCTTTATCCGGAATTGTTAGAGTGGAGTTACATCCAGCAAAAAGATTACAAAAAGGCGTTACGGCAGGCACGGGCCATTGATCGAAAAATGGAAGCCCTGGGAGACCGGGTTTTTCAGGTGGGCAATATATCCTACAACGATGAAGACTACGACACGGCCATAGAAGCATACGGCTATATTACTGAGACCTACTCGATTAATTCTCCATTTTATTTGAGTGCCAAGCGCGCCTTGCTCAACAGCAAGAAACAAAAGATTACGCGTGGGTTCAATTTCACGAAAGATGACTTGCTTTCCCTCGAAGGGGAGTATAAGTCTTTTTTACAGGAATACGGCCGCAACAGTCAGACAGCCTTACTGATGATCGAGTATGCCGATTTTGAAGCGCTGTACATGAATAACTTACCCCTTGCCAGAGAAGTGCTCTCAGAGGTAATCAATTTTGGAGGCGTCCAGCCCACAGACATTGCCACCGCCAAATTGAAACTTGGGGATTATTTCCTTATGGACGGAGACCGTTGGGAGTCTTCCCTGTTGTATTCGCAGGTGGACAAGGCTTTTAAGGAGGGCGTGCTTGGTGAAGAAGCCCGGTACCGAAATGCGCGGTTGTCTTATTTTACAAGCGACTTTGAGTGGGCTCAACAACAATTTGACATCCTGAAATCGGCAACGACCCGGCTTATCTCCAATGACGCCATCGATATGTCCGTATTCATCATGGACAACCTCAACCTGGATACCACCGATGTCACCCTGTCCATGTATGCCAACGCTGAAATGCTCGTCTTTCAAAACCGGTTTCAGGAAGCCTTTGTTAAACTCGATTCTGTAGCCCTTTTGTTCCCTGAGCACAGTCTGATCGATGACATCTTGTACACCAAGGCACAGATATATAAAAAATTGAGACAACCGGAAAAGGCCATCGAAATGTATAGTATCATCATCGAAAAATACAAAGAAGAGATCCGTTGCGACAATGCCATTTACGAACTGGCAAAGATGTACGATTACCAGCTCAATGATGCCGCCAAAGCCCAGGAACTATACTTCAAGCTCTTTACAGAATATTCAGGCAGTACCTTTGTGGTAGATGCGAGAAAGCGATACAGGATTCTCAGGGGAGACAACATGGAAAAATCCTAGGGGTATGGAGATCATTTACAACGTCACCATCATCATCGATCATTCGGTGCACGATACCTGGGTTCAATGGATGAAAGAAGTACATATTCCCAACGTCATGGCCAGCGGAAAATTTTCATCCTGGATGATGTTGCGCATCCTCGAAGAATCAAACCCGGATGGAGTCACCTATGCCATCCAATATCGCGCCCCCAATCTTGAATCCTACCTCGAATACCAGCACGATTGCGCCCCGGCCCTCCAGCAGGAGGTCCAGGAAAAATTTGGCGGTAAGTTTGGTGCATTCAGGACTTGTATGGAAGTGATGGTGGAATCTTAGGCCTGTCCGACTGGCGCCAGCCAGGCAGGTGGTTCGTCCCGCTGCTCGGAACTAGATGTTGAAGGTGTTCAGGTCAGCCAAACAGGCGTAGCCTGGTAGGTGTTCCAGGGTTCTCAATACAATATCATCATATCATCAAAGGAACTCTTAGTTTCCAACTAAAATGGATTTGAATACGCCGGGCGATTAGCGCCCGGTTCTGTATGAGATAGCGAATCTGTGATTTGTGTAATCGAATTATCACAGCGATTTCGCAGGGAACTCACTAAAATGAGCTGCCGCTCATTTTTTTCTCCTTCGGAGAAATCGTTCGGTCATTCTCCGCAGGAGAAAGCGTTCGTTCGTCCACGATTTCCCAATTCTCAACACCCTTATAGGGTTTGGTCGTTGCCACTCGCAGGCGCTCGTGGTTCCCTTGCTAAAATGACCTGTCGGCCATTTTTTTGGCTTCGCCAAACAGCTCGGTCATCACGATTTACCGATTTCCCAAACTCCATATAATCTGCGGTTTCTGCGAAAGAGATAATTATGTATAGGATTTGTTTTTTATTTATCAGGACGATGTCAAAATGAAGGGTTTTGTTTCAGCGATTTCAGCGGGAAATTTCACACCACTTTCTATAGCTCACAACAATTTAAATTTCTACCTATTTTCAATGAAGAAATCAAAATAATTCCTAAATCAAAACTCCTAATTCCTAATTCAAATCACGAAAGTGATTTTAGCTCCAGCACCGTAATCTCCGGCCACATACCAACTCTGCCGGGGAAGGCCAGAAAACCAAAGCCGCGATTTACATAGAGGTATTGGCCAGCCTCTTCATATAAGCCCATCCACCGGGGGTATCTGTATTTTACCGGACTCCATTTGAAGCCGGGCATATCTATGCCAAACTGCATGCCGTGGGTGTGGCCGCTGAGGGTGAGGTGTACGTGTTTATCGTCGGGCAATACATGGTGATCCCAGTGCGATGGGTCGTGGCTCATGAGGATCGTAAAATCCTCTTTACCGACTCCGGTTAATGCCTTCTTCAGGTCCCCGTGTTTCGGGAAATGCCTTCCGGCACCCCAGTTTTCTACACCGGCAAGGCAAATGCGTTCTCCGTCTTTTTCAATGTAGGTGTGGGTGTTGTTGAGCATGGTGAATCCCATGGTTTCAAATTTTGACATAAAGTCATTCCAGTAAGCAGGTTTCTTGGATTCTTCTACACTATAATAGCCGTAATAATCGTGATTGCCCAACACCGCATATTTTCCCGCTTTGGAAGTCAGGGCCTTGAACACATCCACATAAGGATTGATTTCATCTTTTTCTGAATTGACCAGGTCACCCGTAAATAAAAGAAGATCGGCATCCTGTGCATTGGCAAGTTCTATGCCTTTTCGCACCGCGCCGATGTCGTCAAAACTGCCACTGTGGATGTCTGATATCTGTACAATTTTAAAACCGTCAAATGCCTTGGGAAGGTCCTTGAAGGCCAGCTGCACTCTTTTAACCGTGTATTTGTATTTGCCTACTGCCATGCCATAAAACATGGAGATTAGGGGAATGCCTGCCAGTGCTAGCGCGGCCTGGTTGATGAATTGTCTTCGACCTGGCATGTAGGAATCCATATCATTGTTGCCCAGTTTTGCAGATGCATAATTATAAATGCCTCCAACCATCCTTCCTCCATCCTGCAGAAACATTACCATAGAAAAAACCAACTTGGAAATCACCGATGTGAGGATGATGCCCAACCATATATTCATGGAAGCTGACCGCACCATTTGTCCGGTTTGCATGCCGTTCATCAGATTTAAAAACGCTAAAAACACCAGAATGGTCTGCCCATAGAACAGATACATCAGGTATTTGCCCAGACGATGACTGCCGGCAATAGATCTCAAGCCTGAATAGGTATAAATTTCAAGCATTGCCAACAACGCTATTAAGATGAAGGCTCCAATTAGTCTTCCTGACATGGAAAGGTATTTTAACCGATTAAACCCTCAGAATGCACAAAGGTTGTGGAAATTCGATGAATTGGTTCATAGGAAGGACCAGTGCCGGGAGGCTACAAACAAAAGATGGTTACCTTTTCTGCAAAAAATCCATGGCGGTTTTTTCCCTGAATTACATAAGTGCCGGGGGATAAAGACGAAACATCCAGTTGTGATCCTTTGCCTTTGAGCATCAGTTTTCCCTGTAAATCATAACAAAGCAGCTGATCTGCCTCTTCGCTAAAAAACAATTGGCAGTTTTCAAGACGGACACGCACAGCTTTTTCTGTGCTGATTTCTGTGTTGGATACCAGCAATGGATTTACAGCAAACGAAGTAAAGGTGCCTTTGTCTCCATTGGTATTGTTGTTTTCATTGACAGCCAGCCCGGCAATGAAGAGGGTAGCGGGTTCCGCTTGTGAAGGAGCCAGCCATTTTGCCGTAAAAACGCCGCTGGTCAATGGAGAAAGTTGCGTAAGATAGGTACGGTTTTGCAGCGTTAGTTTGCGCACTTTTTCGCCAAGCGAGGTGAACGTTCCTGATTGAGCATTGGCATTGTTTACCATTACAGCCTGGAATCCATAAGCCTTGGGACTGCCAGAGGATGACGATATCCTCATTTCCAGGTTGTAAGTCGCTCCGGGAGTATAGCCGGGTACGATATTCCCAAGACTGTCTTTTAAAAAAAATGAAATTACCGGTTGATAATTGCCTCCTGAATGGCAGGAAGCACATGCCGGCGAACTATTTTGAAAAGGTGCACCCGTCGTGGCCTGATTTCGACCGCCTTTATTTGCCAACATTACAATTAGAGGAAGGATGATGAATAATCCAAATTTTCTCAGCATAAATCATAATTAATGATAAATGGACATAAAAATCCGGATAAAGTTTAATGCGCCACTGCTTAATTTTTTTTACACAGCCACATTATAGTCTCTCAGGGCATCATTGAGTGATACTTTTTTATCGGTACTTTCTTTCCGGGTACCAATGATCAAAGCGCAATTGACATTGTAAGTGCCGGCCGGAAAGGTACGTGCATAACTTCCCGGAATCACCACAGACCGCTCCGGAATTTCTCCTTTGTAGGTAATGGGTTTATCTCCTGAGACATCAATGATGTGTGTGCTTTGGGTAAGGACCACATTGGCACCGAGCACTGCTTCTTTTCTTACGCGGACCCCTTCTACCACAATACATCTGGAACCAATAAAACAATTGTCTTCAATGATGGTGGGACTGGCCTGGGGTGGTTCCAATACGCCACCAATGCCAACACCACCGGCGAGGTGCACATTTCGGCCAATTTGTGCGCATGAACCTACCGTAGCCCAGGTATCCACCATGCTGCCGCTCCCCACCCACGCTCCGATGTTTACATAACTGGGCATAAGAATAGCGCCCGCTTCAATAAAACTGCCGTATCTGGCAATGGCATGGGGGACAACCCTTACACCCTGTGCCGCATAATTTTTCTTAAGGGGAATTTTATCGTGAAATTCAAATGGACCTACCTCATAGGTTGTCATTTCCTGGATGCGGAAATACATGAGGATGGCTTTTTTTACCCACTCATTTACCTGCCAGCTGCCATCACCAAGTGGCTCAGCCGGTCTAAGATTGCCTTCATCGACGAGCGCTATTACCTGCCTGATGGCCTCCATCGAAGGGTGGGTAGCGAGGAGCGAATTATTTTCCCAAATCTGTTCTATTTCCTTTCTGAGTGATTCCATGATTTTATTACTTTCGGCAAAAATATGGGAATGCATTCAAATCGAAGAATTTGAGTCCATAATGTGTTAAAATTTCACAGGACAGTTAATTCATTTGCCGGTATCCGCCAAAGGGGCATTGGACTGAGTATAAAAAGAAACTTGAATTCATGGTGAATTGGCTTTTTTTTGTAGTTTCGCCTTAATTATTTTAGAATAAATCATCATTAAACCACCAAAACAGCTTAAGTTTCCAATGTCAAAGGCTTACGTATTTCCCGGTCAGGGTGCCCAGTATGAAGGGATGGGAAAAGATATTTACATGAGCGATTCTGCTGCCAGACACACTTTTGATCTGGCGGATAAAATTTTAGGGTATAAAGTATCAGAAATCATGTTTGAAGGATCTGCGGATGACCTCAAGGAAACCCGTGTAACCCAACCCGCCCTCTTTATCCATGCACTTGCCAAAGTGAGCATGCTGAGGGACAATTTTAAACCCATTGCTGCCGCCGGCCATTCGCTGGGTGAATTTTCTGCCCTGGTTGCTGCAGAGGTACTCACGTTTGAAAGCGGACTTCAATTGGTATATAAAAGAGCCATGGCCATGCAGGATGCCTGTGACGCCGATCCCGGCACCATGGCGGCGGTTCTGGGACTGGATGACGCCACAGTAGAAAAAGTGTGTGCGGAGGTAAGCGAAGATCTCGATGACATTGTAGTGGCAGCCAATTACAATTGTCCCGGCCAGCTTGTAATCAGTGGTACCGTAGATGCAGTAAATGCAGCCATTGAAAAATTAAAGGAAAGCGGGGCCAAACGCGCTTTGCTTTTGCCTGTGGGCGGAGCCTTTCACTCTCCCCTCATGGAACCAGCTCAGGAAGAGTTGGAAGAAGCCATAAACAACACAACTTTCAGGCAAGCGATTTGCAAGGTGTATCAAAATTTTACGGCCCTGGGTTCTACAGATCCGGAAGTCATTAAAAGAAATCTGATAGCTCAACTTACAGGTCCGGTGAGATGGACGCAGACCATTGAAAATATGATTGCCGATGGTGTTGTCAATTTCGTGGAATCCGGAGGTACCGGTAAGGTGCTAAGCGGACTTATTAAAAAAGTAAACAGTGAGGTCATCACTGAAAGCCTGTGACCCAGATGTCCAGATTTGAACTCAAAGTAGGTAAAGTGCTGATCGCCGAGCCTTTTATGACCGACCCGCATTTTAAAAAGGCGGTTCTCGCCCTTTGTGACTACAGTAAAGAAGAGGGATCTGTCGGCTTTATCCTCAACCGGCCAACCAACCTGCGCATGGATGAAGTAATGAATGAATTTCCGGATTTTGATTCTGTGATCCATTATGGAGGTCCCGTGGCAAATGATACCATCCATTACATCCACCGGGTGGGGATCTGGTGGAAGGCAGCAAGGAAATCATCAAAGGACTTTATTGGGGCGGTGATTTTAATAAACTTAAATTTCTCATTCAGAATGAAGTAATAAAGCCCATGGATATCCGGTTTTATATAGGATATTCAGGGTGGTCTGCCGGACAGCTTGAAGAAGAGATGGACATTCATTCCTGGGTGATGGACGACATTGACATCAACTATCCCTTTATGGCAGACAGCCTGGGCTTATGGCAAAAATGCCTTCACCACAAAGGGGACCACTTTTCCGTATTGGCGGATATGTCGGATTCCGTTTCTTTAAATTGACATCCCCATGATCCAACTCAACAGTGTCGGCCTTTCTTATGGCGACCGTACCCTCCTCAGTGAAGTCAGCTTTATGCTGTCCAGAAAAGACCGCACCGGGCTGGTAGGAAAAAATGGAGCTGGTAAGTCTACGCTGTTTCGTATTATTTCCAATCAACAAGGTGCAGATACAGGTACCGTTGAATATCCCAAACACTTTAGTCTGGGTTTCCTCAAACAAGACCTTCATTTTGATGGCAACCGCAATGTCATGGAAGAGACCAAGACCTGCTTTGCCGAGGTGGGTCACATAGAAACAGAAATCATTGAAGTAACCAAAGAACTGGAGGAACGGACGGACTTTGAATCTGCCGAATATATGGAACTGGTGGAAGAGCTCACTGACCTCAATTCCAGGTTGGACATGCTTTCACCCGGCAAAATTGATGCGCAGTGTGAGCGTATCCTCAAGGGACTGGGTTTTAAAGAGGAAGATTTTGTGAAGAAGGTTTCGCAATTCAGTGGGGGATGGCAAATGCGTATAGAACTAGCCAAGTTGTTGTTGACCCAACCCGACCTGCTGCTGTTGGATGAGCCTACCAACCACCTCGACATTGAATCCATCATCTGGCTGGAAGAGTATCTGCAGTCATATCCCGGCATCGTCATGGTGATCTCGCACGACAAACAATTTTTAAACAATGTGTGTAACCGCATTTTTGAACTCGAATTTGGACGGCTTAATCAGTTTGCCGGCAATTATGATAAGTACGTAACCGAGAAGCAACTCCAACGCGAGGTCCTTGCCTCCGCCTACGTCAATCAACAAAAAATGATTGCGGAAAAAGAGCGCACCATCAGCCGGTTTATGGCAAAAGCCACAAAGACCAGCATGGCACAGTCCATGCAAAAGCAACTTGAAAAAATTGAACGCATCGAAATCCCCGAAACGGATAACAAGGCATTTAAACTGAAGTTTCCTTCAGGGCAACGCACCGGTCGGATTGTGCTTGAAGTAAAAAAAGTATCTAAAAGTTTTGGTACCAAAGTGGTATTGAAAGACGTTGAGTTTACGGTAGAAAAGGGTGAAAAAATTGCCTTTGTCGGCCAGAATGGCATGGGCAAAACCACCATGGCCAAGATGATCACAGGCCAGCTGGCAGCCGATTCAGGAGTAATCCACTTTGGTGCCAATGTTGAACTCGGCTACTATGCCCAAAACCAGGCAGAACTCATTGACTTGCGCAAAACTGTGCTGGAGGTGATGGATGACAATGCACCTGCTGAGCAACGCACCAACATTCGCAACATCCTTGGCAGTTTTTTATTCAGCGGCGATGACGTCGAGAAAAAGTATCGGTACTTTCAGGTGGCGAAAGGGCAAGGCTGGCTATGGCCTCCATGATCCTCAGACCTTCCAACCTCATCATCATGGACGAACCTACCAACCACCTGGACATCCAGTCCAAGGAAGTACTTAAAAAGGCCTTACTCGACTACGAAGGCACCCTTATCGTGGTGAGTCATGACAGGGAATTTCTTCAGGGACTGTGCAGTAAAGTGTACGAGTTTGCCAACCACCATACCATTGAATACCTGGGTGACATCAACTATTTCCTGGACAAAAAGAAAATGGATGACATCCGGGAAATCGACACCCGAAAAGGAAAGGCAGAAGCAGTGACTGCGGAGCCCAAAGTCGATCACGATGAGGTCAGGAAAGCCAAAAGAAGGATGCAGTATGTGGAGCGGGATATTGAAAAACTGGAAGGTGAAATCGATGGACTCAGTCAGAAGTTGAACGACCCGGCGTTATATAATTCCGCAGCGGAAGCTGAAAAAGTGAGCCGTGACCTCAAACAAAGGCAACAAAAACTCAACGCCCTCATGGAGGAGTGGGAGATCCTGGTAGCTGAAATTTCAGGTTAATTTATTTTAACCAAATCACCACTTTTCATACCCTTGATCGTATATGGTCCGAAGCCATACCGTACCAAACGCAATACCGGAAAACCCACTGCAGCACACATTTTACGGATTTGCCTGTTTTTTCCTTCATTGATCTCAATGCTAAGCCACGAGTCGGGAATGTTTGCCCTAAACCGAATGGGCGGAATTCTCTGAGGTATAGCCGGGGTATTTATTTTTTTCGCTGTGCAAGGCAGGGTAGTGTAAAGCGATTTATTCGGCAGTTTAATGTCCACCCCGCTGCCTAATCTTTTCAGCGCTTCCGGGGTAATGATACCTTCCACCTGTACATAATAGAGCTTGGAAATGTGATTATCCGGATTGAGATATTCATGATTTAATTTTTTATCATCGGTCAGCAACAGCAGTCCTTCCGAATCGTAGTCGAGCCTGCCTACGGGGTAAACATTTGCAGGGACTTTTATAAAGTCGGCAAGACAGCGTTGATTTTCTGCTTCACGCGTAAACTGGCTCAACACCTGGAATGGTTTATAGTATATGTAGGTCATGGTATAAAATGAAAACAGGCAAGCCAATTTGACTTGCCTGTTTTCTTTCGAATTTTATTTATTTCATGCCATCCAGTTCCTTAATGATCCTGTCGGCTTTAAACATATATTTTAATGCGGCATAAATACCCGAAGCGTGCACGGATACTGTGCGATTAAGTGCCTCATCAAAAATGAAATTTCCGGGCAGTGATTCGATGTTGCCATCAAAGATCAATCCTACTATTTCTTTTTTGCTGTTTATCAGTGGGCTGCCGGAATTACCGCCAATGATGTCATTTGTTGATACACAGTTCATAGGTGCCTTTAAAAGGTCCATAGGTGGATTTTGCCACCTGGCAGGTAATGACCAGGGGAAGGTCTTATTGAAAGAATAGTATCTGTCGTATAACCCGAAAAACGTTGTATTTACAGGAGCCGTTGTACCATTATAGTCGTATGCTTTCATCGTGCCATCGGAAATCCTCAGTGTGAAAGTAGCATCCGGCGGCAATGAGGTACCAAAAACTTTAAATGCCTGATTTGCAATATTGGCTTCCATTGCTTTTCGGGCTTTTCCGGATGCCCCAAATGCTGCGCCCGCTTCCTGGAACCGGGGCACAAAGATACGGGCCGCCTCCAGCATCATGTCGTCATCTTTCAATATATTGTCATCTTTGGTAAGACATTTTTCAGCTTTTTCAGTGTCTTTAAATCTGGTTTTTTTCATGAGTTTCTCCGTGTACTCAGCTGGTGATTTTCCATTCAGTACCTTAGCGAGTGTCTGGTCTCCGGGATAAATGTCCTGCCTTGCTTCTGTGAGAAAGGTTTCAAACAAGGTCTTTTCTTTCTCGTTGTCGATGGCAGGAACCAACGCCATAATGGAAGCCAGCAATTTTGATTTGTCTTCTGCCCCGGCATTGTTTTTCACCATCGTTTCATATTGGTAAAGCTGGTGCATCAACATAAGTATTTTACCCCTGTAGCCATTTGGAGAAAGGTGTGTCGAAGCCCAGGCATGCTTCAGCAACGGAGTATAGGCATTCTTCAATTCATCCCATGACGTTACGCCGGGAGACTTGGACCGGATGTAATTTTCCATGGCTACCTTTCTGCCAAATAGGGAAGTATCCCTGAGCCCGCCCAGGATGCCTCCAAATGCCTTCATGGAATTAGCCACACCTGCTATTTCATTAAGTAGTTCCTGTGCTTCTCTTTCCTTTGACGCGTCATTTTTGATCTGGTTGTATTCCTTCACCATCAGGTCGTTGCGGTTTTTCAGGAATTTGTACAACATGGGGTACCGGTAATCCCTGTCGTATTCAAGTTGGGCTACTGTGCGGTATCTTTCAGTATTTCCCGGATTGCCTACCACGAAGACGGCATCGCCTTCTTTTGCTCCGTCACGGTTAAATTTGAAGTAATGCTCGCTGCTATTCAGGGGCATGCCATTTTCATCATACGCCCTCCAGAAGGTACAGTCCAGGTTATACCTTGGATAGGTAAAGTTATCCGGATCTCCTCCAAAGAAACCAAGGTCAAGTTCAGGAATCCAAACCAGTCTGATGTCGCTGAACCGCTTGTAACCATACAGTGAAAATTTACCTCCACTGTAGTAGGTTACGGTTTGCAGTCTCAGGCCTTCCCAACCTGCTTTTTTGGAATATTTTTCCTGAATATCCTTCAGTGCTTTTTGCGTCAGTTCTGCTTCTATGGTCTTATCCGTATCAGCCAGGGCAGATTTGACCTCGCCGGTGACATCGGCAACCTGGATGAGCTGTTCTACGAAAAGTCCTTCGGCTTTCCGCTCTTCAGCCAGTGTAGCGGCATAAAAACCGGTCTTGTCAAAATTCTCACCCTCCTTTTGTAAGTCAGGCACCACATCTCTGGAGCAGTGGTGATTGGTCATAATCAGTCCGTCCGGTGAAATAAACGACGCGCTGCACCAGGTGGCAAATCTTAAGGAGGACTTCCTTACATCGTCAAACCACTTATCTTCGGGTTTAAAGTTATACGCTTTGGCAAACCACTCTTTGGGCGGATTTTCAAAAGTCCACATCTTGCCATAATCAAACGGATTTGGAGTGTTGGTCTTCTGAGCAAACAATTGCAGTCCTGCCATTACGAATAGCAGGACAATTACGGGCTTAAATCTCATGGTAAATCTTTTTTATTAAGCCGCAAACTTAATGAAAATTGACCTTATTAAAGAAGACGGAGGACATTTCCCGGGATGATGTAAAAATTATCGTTCATTTTAGCAATTGGACACGAAACAAGGCCGGGTTTTTTCCCGGAAGTAATGCTACCCAGATCATCATCAAATCCAAGGGCTTCAGCTCCATTGAGGGTCGCCCAGGTGAACAGGGTTTCCAAAGGGATCCAGGAATTATACTTATGGATGGTGAGGATCTCTTCCCACACCGAAAGCTGCCAGTTGGAAGTAAGCGAGTCCGTGCCAATGGTCATTTTCTGGTCCATGAATACCCGGTAATCCGGCAGCGCATTTTCAATATATAAATTTGCGTTGGCGCAACTTGCCCAGTAAATGGCATCACTCCAGGCCATGGCAGCCTCAACGTCGGCCCTGCTGCTGGTGGTGTTGTGTACAAAAAGGGTTTTTTGCCGGGGGTCCATATTTTCCAGAGCATTATGAATGGCCGTTTTTCCGGTTTTCCTGAAAGTACTAAGGTCAATGCCAAAATCGCGGTAAAAATCGAAAAAACCTCCAGTGCCATGGAGAAAAAATTCATTTTCAACCGGTGTCTCCTGGTTGTGGATGCTTACCGTACTTCCTGCTTCATTGTGACCTCTGATAAATTCAAACAAGCCTGCGGATACAGTATATGGAGCGTGGGGTACAAATGATTTTTTATCTTTTGGCGCTGAGGAATGGGCGAGGAAAACTTCTCTGTATTGCGCAATGGTAGCTGCTGTATTGGCTGGGTTGAGGAAGTCAAACATTTCTACGAAAGTGTAGTATCGTATCTTACTTTCTGCCTTACAAGCCGCGGTATCCGTTTTGTTGGATATGTCCCCGACTGCTGCGATGCCTTCTGCATACATGTCAGCATCAGCGGTTCTGATGGCGACTTCGATTTCTTCATCCGGAAAATTGCGGAATTGCACCACACTTTTCAGAAAAGGCAACAAGGTGGTTCCCGAAGGAACCAGGCCTTTCATGTGCGACAATTCCAGGTGGCAATGCGTATTGATGAAGCCGGGAACGATGGCTCCTGAAATTAATTTTAATGATGCCGGATCATGGTCTGCAAGGGTTTCCACAGACAGGATGGTGCCCACTTCGTTTGCTATGACGACGGTATTTTCTGTAAATTTTCCATCGGTTGTAAAAACCAGGGGTGCATGAAATTTAATGATTGACATGAACGAGCTGCTGTTTCACAAAATTAAGCAATCCAACCCTGAATGTCAAATGGCCCATTTGTCACGGTTTCTGAACATAATTACTTTTGCCCAAAAACGTTGCCTTCCGGCTTAAAAAAGGATGGCTTACAGCTAAGCATGAAGCCATCAACTAAATTGGTAACAGGGCAGACAATTGCCATAAAATCCGGAACCAGTTGTCAGGTGATCTGTTAGTTTTAATTAAAAATCAGGTTGCCGCTAAAAAAAATGCAGCTTATCCGGTACAAAAGCCGCGTTGTGTTATCTTTATGATGGCTTGAATGCAAAAACTCCAAACCTAACCCGCAAATTCGGCCATATTCGCAATATGGGGACATGGGGAACATTTAATGTATGGTAAACCATTTTTTTCATCGATGCTTTATTATTGCCCTGACCTGGGCAGCTGCTGCTCTTGCATTGAGTGCACAACCGCAGCCTTGTGGCACCGTGCCTGCCATGACACCTACCTGCGCTGAAGCCTGCATCATATGTGACATCAATGGTTTTACCGGCATCAACAACAGTACCATTCAGGGACAGGCACCTCCGGGCTTCTGCACCACCCAGGTGCACCACATGCAATGGATCGCCTTCATTGCCGGCAGTACCAATCTTACCATCGAACTCAAGGTTTTCAAGTGCAGGAGCAATAACGGCCTGGAGGTCGGTATTTATGAGGCCATAAGTTGTCAGAATTACAAACTGGTCACCGATTGTGATACCGATATTCCGCCCAACACCAGCAGAATTTTTAAAAACAATGTACCACTGGTCATTGGTCAATATTACTTTTTTGTCATGGACGGCAGCGCCAATGATGTGTGCAGTTACACCATAAATGTACTTGAAGGCACAACCGCAGTGGCTCCATTGATGACTCCTGCTGAAATTGACCTGCCATCACTGATTTGTCAAAGCAAAGATGTGAGCCTCTCAACACCCGGCCTGGTAGGGGCTACCATTTATACCTGGACTATAGATGGTGTTTTGGCAGGCAATGGAAAAACCATAAAACACACTTTTGAAAAGCCTGGCAAATACGAAGTGTGTCTCGATGCCTATAATGTTTGTGATGCTGCACCGACTCAGTGTGATACCATAGAGGTTCAGCCCACAAAAGAAACTACGCTTTCCAAAGAAATTTGTTTTGGGGAATGTTTTACCTTTAGTGGTCTGACATTCTGCGATGCCGGAATTCATGACATAACATTTCAATCGGCCAATGCCTGCGATAGCATTGTGCACCTCGACCTTAAGATTAAAGACGAAGTGGTTACAAGCCAGCAGGCCAGGATATGTGAAGGCGATACCTTGCATTTGGGCAGCTATGCTTTTTCAACTGCAGGACAGCACACAGCCTTTGTGGAGGATCAGGAGGGTTGTAAAACCCGCGTAAACCTCACGCTGGAAGTAATCAAATGCAATATGGCCGGCTTCATAAGGTCTGTGGCAGTTCAATGCAATAAAGCCAATAATGGCAGGGTTTTATTTAAGGTTACCAATGGCACTCCACCGTTTACTTATACATGGAATAAGCTGGAGAATGAAGGCGTATTTGGCAACGGCAGCATTGATGCGGAAAATATGGAAGTGACAATCGAAGGTTTGGATGAAGGTCATTATCACATAGAAATTGCCGACGGCTTTGGCAACCAAACCATCCTGGATGTATTTGTAGCACAACCCCCTGCCATCAGTTTAGCTGTAGATTATCCAACCTTTTCCGGCTTTGCCTTTCCTTGTTTTGGAGACAGCTTGGCAGTCATTGATTTGGTTGCATCTGGGGGCAACGGGGGATTCAAATATCAATGGTCTAATGGGGTGACCAACGCCGGCATACAAAACCTCAGGGCAGGTGATTACAAACTCACGGTCACAGATGTGCTGGGATGTACCGCAGAATCGACGACTTCGTTGGTGCAGCCCCCTAAACTTACAGTTACCACCATTGCCTATGCACCGGACTGCAAGGGACCAAATACGGGCTATATTGACCTTGGAATGGTTGAGGGAGGAGTGAAACCATACGAAGTTTTTTTTGAGGGAAATAAGCTAACGGAATTTCCGGTGAGTATGCTCTCTGAAGGCAGCTATGTCACAGAAGTAATGGATGCCAATGGTTGTCTTCACAGAATCGTTGATACCATTGTTGCCGCCCGTATACCCTTACTTTCGGTAGATTCCATGTGGGGTGTCGAGCTCGGGGATAGCCTTATGGTCACCATCCTTTCTTCCCTGTCTGAGGTGGAAGTGGTTTGGTTTCCCCTGACAGGTGTGGCCTGTGCCGCTTGCCTTTCCACCTCGGTGAAACCGGTAAATGACATGACTTACCTCGTATCGGTTACCTCTGAGGACGGTTGCACAAGGACCGTACACCTGGATGTTTCCGTAATCAAAAAGCGAAATTTTGTGGTGGCCAATGCCTTCCATCCGGGTGAAGGGTCAAATGGAAAAATAAGATATCACGGTGGCAAGGATGTTATGTCCGTTGAGCAATATGCAGTGTATGACCGGTGGGGCAACAAGGTGTATGACGCAGGTCCGTTGCCCAATGGGGTAGTTGATCTTTCCTGGGACGGATCATTCAACGGCCGTAAGGTAAATTCCGGCGTTTACGTCTGGATTGCCCGCGTAAGGTTTCTGGACGATGAGGTCATTCTTTATACAGGAAGTTTACAGGTCTTTGATTGAAGTAGAAATTAAATAGAATAAGTGCAATTATATATTCGATTTCATGCCTTAGTCCAAAATGCATTTATTGCTCTAATTTTGGTTACAATTTCAATAAAATCTAATTTTGGTAACGGATAAATTGCTCCTTCAATAGCTAAATAATATGAATTTTGTTCAGTCTTTGAATCATCAAATTGTGCTCCAAAAATCAATCCACTTTCCTCATAGGTGAACATCATTTTTCCTTTATTTTGAGGCACACCAGATATGACAAAAATTTTATTGATACTGCTGTAAAAATCCATAAATTCCTCCTTATTCAGTTCTAAACTCCGGTTTTCTTTGTTTATGGTATAGCTATTTGATAGGCCAAATGCAAAGTTGCCTCCAGTCCCTAGAGCTACACCAGTACTTCCACCTGACTCTTCAATTTGCCTATTCATAATTGAAATCTTAAACTTGAAGGAAGTGTCTATCAAACCAAATGTATATTCTTTATAAAAGTCCATTGTAACTAAACCGGATTCCTTACTGAATAAGGGGTTATATTTTTTCTGAAATGAAACAATACTTTCTTTTACTTGTATTTGTGCATTAACGCACAATGGAAAAAAAATAAGTATTAATAAATTCTTCATTGGTATATGGTATTTATTGGGTTAAAAATAAGTTTTAATCAGTTAATTTAGCTCTTTATACTTCTAAAAGGCAAATTCATACTTTCTTTATGGAACTATGGGCGTAAATCATAAAATGAAACCTCAAATTTTATTTAATTTTTATTTAAGTTTTTTTCTGTCAGTGGCAAATAATTCAAATAAACCGTAGTTACCATAAAAGCCGCAAAACTGATTTTCTGAAACAAAGCCAGCTGAGGCATAAACCAGCCAGTAAAATAAATCAGTGCAGTTAGCCCACTGATGGCCATGCAAACCATAATCATAGCCACAGCCAAATAAACCTTTACATAAATTAAGGAAGTCGAAAGAGAAATTAAAAATAAAATGCCGGCGATGCAAAGTACCAGAGTAGCATCATCGTGAAATGGTGTCGATAAAAAAATAAATGAACAAAGGGCAGTGATCAACATTACTTTGGTGAGGCGGGGAGAGACCAGCGGAGAAAGGTAAACATCACTCAGCCGAAAATACGTATATGCCAGGCCAACACACAAAATTAAACTGGCAGCAATGGCAGCGGATCTTCCCGGATTTACATGGCCGTTAATCGCAGTGCGGTCCAGTAAATGGCACCAATAATTATGCATCCAGCTGAAACCGCTGGCTTGGGTATCCAGGTCAGAACCTCCCGGATATAAATAAACAGAGTAGGCTGAAAGTAAAGTAAAAATGCCAAGTGTCCAGGCCAGCACATGTGGCTTGTTGCGCCATGCACTCACCAATTTACCGGTCAGCTGTTTTGAAACAAGGTCCCCACTTGTAGCGGAGTACTCCGGCTTTGCCAGCTTCGCACGCATTTTTATAAGTGACGCCATTGCATCCACAAACAGGCCTTCGATCTTCGTCACATTTCATGGAAGGTTGTGCAAGCGACTTGTCATAACATCCCGTGTCAGCAGTAGTTTTATCTGCGGCAGCCGGTGTATTGGGGTCCAATGGGGTGGTATTGACATCGGTAATTACTTCCGTAGATTGATCCGGGGTAGGTACTTCGGTCCCATCCGATACGGCAGTCCGATGGCAGGAGGAAATGAAGGTCAGCAGCAATACGAAAGATAAAGTTTTTAACATGGAATATATTGATAATTTTTAGTAAAGATTCAGATCACGCTGGTGAGTAACAGCGACAAATTGGTATATTTTTTTGAAAACCTTCTGGATAGATATTCGTTTGTGAGACAACCTTTATAGGTGTAACAACCGTTGCGTATGCCATCGTGCATCATCAGCAGGTTTTCCATTGAGTGGCTGTCCACAATTTTCATCAACAGCGGTGTGGTGATGTTGCTGATGGCATTGGAGGCCGTCCGGCTAACCTGTGAAGGTATGTTGGGCACGCAATAATGAATGACACCATGTTTTACAAAAGTCGGTTTTTCCAGCGTAGTCACTTCTGATGTTTCAAAGCAGCCTCCCTGATCTATGCTTACGTCGATGAGGATAGAACCTTCTTTCATTTTTGTGACCATTTCTTCGGTGATGATGATGGGCGCTCTTCCATCTTTGGAGTGAATGGCACCAATAACTACATCCGCAGAAGTGAGTTGGTGGGCAAGATAAACCGGATTGATGGCCGAGGTATGCAGTGGCCTCCCCACGTTGGTTTGCAGACGTATAATTTTCGATATGTCATTGTCGAAAATTCTCACGGATGCCCCTAAGCCAAGGGCCGTTTTTACTGCGTATTCTCCAACAACACCTGCACCTAAAATGACTACTTTAGCCGGGGGTACACCTGAAACACCGCCGAGCAAAATGCCCCGGCTGCCATTGTGACTTTTCAGCAGTTCGCCCGCAGTAAGCATGACCGACATGCCGGCAATTTCACTCATAATGCGCACGATGGGAAAGGTGCCATCAGCAGATTGCAAATATTCCATGGCCAAGGAAGTAATGCGTTTGGACAGAAGTTTTTCCAGGTATGGCGCATCAATAATGGGGAGATGCAACGGCGAAATGAGCACCTGGTCCACCTGCATTAATTCGATTTCTTCAACTGAAGGGGGGGCTATTTTTACGATGATGTTGCTTTGGAAAACATCCTTTTTATCATGGCAGATCTCAGCCCCTGCCTCCGAATAGTCGTGGTCAGAAAAATTTGATTTCTCACCTGCCCCACTTTCAATTTTCACCTGAATGCCGGCAGCCGTAAGACTTTGTACCGAGTTTGGCACAATGGCTACCCTGTTTTCCACCAAACGGGTTTCTTTGGGAATGCCAATGACAAATTGATGCCTTCTTTCAGGCATGGCAAGCGTCTCCGGCAAGGTCTCAAACTGGCCCTTGGTGAAGAAATCGGCGTATGTCAGCTTAGTTGGTCCTCCCATGATTGAAAGGTAAATATAATATAAAGCTTTTTTATTACCTAAAATTCCGGAATGATCGTACAAATCACTCCAATTTCAAACATAAAAATGATTTCAAGTTACCCTTCACCGGCTAATGGGTGTGAGTCACAGGAGTGAGCTTCAAGACCTCTTCCGCGAAGCGAAAAGTCTCTCTTTTCACACCTTCCACATCCTTGCTTTGGACATAGGAGGAAACGACATGGGAATCTGCAGTGCCAGACGCATATTTGCGCTTTTGGGCCGGTGGAGTCGAAACCGCCTCAAAAAAATCCAGCATGCGCGGTACAGAAACCGCATTATCCTGGTGATCTTCATCCCGGTAGAAGTAAGCTAAAAACAGTGGCTGATTTATTTTTGCAAAATGCGCATCCGTCATATAATCCTTTATCAATCGTTTGGTGACGATGATGCCATTTTTATGATAGACGGCATTCCAGTATTTCTGTGCTTCCGGGGTGTAGGTAATATGGTTGTGATCACCTTTCAGGACGAATGACAAAAGTTGTGCCCCCCAAGGTTCAGTGACGAGGGCAGACAATGGGTCTCGTATGTCGATGTTTGGGGCATACATTATATGTCCATATATATCTGGATTTACCTGTGTCAGCATAATGGCAAGGGTACTTCCCGTAGAACACGACATGACAATTACCTTTTCACCAAGTTTTTTCCCGATTTCCAGTGCCCTTTGAGCCGACTCAAAAAGGGCGTCCGGGGTAAGATCCCTGAAGGAATTGGTGTCCGCCCTTCCATGGTCTTCCAGTCTTGCCAAATAAAGGTTACATCCATACCGGCGGGCAAAATCGCGGTGAATCGGGTGTCCTTCCATTTGAGAAGCCGAATACCCGTGGATATATACCACAGCGTAATCTGTCTTCCTGCCAGTCGTATCGGCCCACACAATGCGCGCTTCATTTTCAGGTTTAAGGTCTGCGACAAGGCGTTCCCGCGCTGCGATGACAGAATCCAGAGAAAAAAGGGTCTCTGTTACAGGTGCGGTGGCAAAATTTACAGGTTCAAACCGTACTTTTGGCCCACACAAATAAGTAATCAGCAATGCAGCGACCAGGCTTGTAAAGATCAGCCCTATTTTTTTTCGTTTTGTCATGATTGTTAGTTGTCTGACACAATTATATTTGCCAAAAATAGTATAAATTGCCGAAAACCGGGTAAGTGTACCTGATGTACCCGACATTATATTTTTGACTATCCCGCATTATGGAGGCTGGCCAAATAAAAGGGGTTAATTATGGATAATTCCATTTTAAATTCTTTCTATCTAAGTGATACGAATAATTTTTAAAATTTTTAATTGAAATATCAAAAAAACCCTTACCTTTGCACTTCCTTTGAAAAAGGAGAACTATAATCTATTGAATTTTAAAGATTTAAACATTTAATTTAAGGGACCAATGCCTACAATTAACCAGTTAGTAAGAAAAGGTAGAACACAAATTGTGACAAAATCCAAGTCAAGAGCACTTGAAGCATGTCCTCAGAAAAGGGGTGTTTGTACCAGGGTGTACACTACAACTCCAAAAAAACCAAACTCAGCATTGAGAAAGGTGGCCAAGGTAAGGTTGACCAACCAGCTTGAAGTGATCTGTTATATTCCGGGAGAAGGACATAACCTTCAGGAGCACTCCATCGTGTTGGTGAGGGGCGGAAGGGTAAAAGACCTTCCGGGTGTAAGGTACACCATCGTAAGGGGTGCACTGGACACAGCAGGTGTCAACAACAGAAAGAAAAGCCGTTCACAGTACGGTACCAAAAGGCCTAAATAATTCATTGACTAATATTATTTCTATCATACCATGAGAAAAAGAAAACCAAAAAAGAGGGTAATTGCACCAGATCCAAGATACGGAGATCCTGTAGTTACTCAGTTTGTCAACAACCTGATGTGGCAAGGTAAAAAGTCAACCACATTTACATTCTTTTATGATGCCATGGACAAGATCCAGGAAAAAACGGGTGAGAATCCACATGAAATATGGAGGAAGGCCCTGGATAATACCATGCCAACCGTTGAGGTAAGAAGCAAGAGGATAGGCGGTGCCAATTTTCAGATTCCTACTGAAATCAGGGCTGAGCGCAGGGTATCTATCGGTATGAAGTGGTTGGTAAGGTTTTCCAGAGAAAGAAGTGGAAAGGGTATGGCTGAAAAATTAGCCGCAGAACTGATCGCTGCTTCAAAAGGTGAAGGTGCTGCCGTAAAAAGGAAAGAAGATACGCATAGGATGGCAGAAGCCAACAGGGCGTTCGCACACTTCAGGAATTAATTTTATTGAATCACAAAACTTATTTGACATAATTCTTATAACAGAATGGCCAAAGATTTAAAATATACCAGAAATATTGGAATTGCTGCGCACATCGATGCGGGGAAAACAACCACTACAGAGCGTATCCTCTATTATACCGGTGTAAGTCACAAGATAGGTGAAGTACACGATGGTGCAGCTACCATGGACTGGATGGAGCAGGAGCAGGAAAGAGGTATTACCATCACTTCCGCAGCTACTAAGGCTGCATGGAACTGGAGGGGTACTGACTTTACCTTCAACATCATCGATACTCCGGGGCACGTGGATTTTACCGTTGAGGTAAACAGGTCACTGAGGGTACTCGACGGTCTGGTATTTCTTTTTTGCGCGGTTTCCGGGGTGGAGCCTCAGTCAGAAACAAACTGGCGTTTGGCAGACAACTACAAAGTACCGCGTATTGGTTTCGTAAATAAAATGGACAGGTCAGGCGCCAACTTCTTTGAAGTGGTAAAAGACGTAAAAGATAAACTGGGTACACTGGCTATTCCGCTTCAGGTGCCAATTGGCGAAGAGGAGCGATTCAAAGGGGTGGTTGACCTTATCACCGGTAAGGCCATCGTTTGGAACGAATCAGACCAGGGTATGACCTTTACGGAAATTCCGGTACCGGATGATCTGGTTTCTGTGGTTGCTGAGTGGAGAGAAAAACTGCTCGAAGCCATTGCCGAATACGACGAAACGCTGATGGAGAAATTTTTTGAAGATCCCAACAGCATTGGTCAGGAAGAGATGGAAGCTGCCATCAGGGCTGCCGTATGCGATTTTAAATTCGTACCGATGATGTGCGGATCTGCCTTTAAAAACAAGGGCGTTCAGGCTGTATTGGATGCAGTATGTTCATTCCTGCCAAGTCCATTAGACATTCCCCGGTAAAGGGTATTAATCCCAAAACGGATAAAGAAGAAATCAGAAAACCAGATGTAAACGAACCATTTACCGCCCTGGCCTTCAAGATCGCCACTGACCCTTACGTGGGCAGGTTGTGTTTCATGAGGGTTTACTCTGGTGCACTTGATGCAGGTTCTTACATCTTAAATACAAGATCAGAAAGTAAGGAGAGGATTTCCAGGTTATACCAAATGCACGCCAATAAGCAAAATGCCATTGACAGGGTAGACGCTGGTGACTTTGCAGCGGGTGTAGGTTTCAAAGACATCAGAACAGGTGACACACTTTGTGCTGAGGGTTCACCGATTATCTTGGAAAGTATGATCTTCCCTGAGCCGGTAATCGGCATCGCGGTCGAACCAAAGAGCCAGAAAGATCTCGATAAATTGGGTATGGCTTTGTCTAAACTTGCCGAAGAGGATCCTACCTTCAGAGTTAAATATGACGAAGATACCAACCAGACGGTCATCAGCGGTATGGGTGAACTCCACCTGGAGATCATCGTAGATCGATTGAGGAGAGAGTTCAAGGTAGAATGTAACCAGGGAGCACCTCAGGTATCTTATAAAGAAGCACTTACTACCACGGTTGACCATACGGAGCGATTGAAAAAGCAGTCGGGAGGTTCAGGTTTATTTGCTGAAATGTCATTTGAACTCGGTCCTGCAGACGAAAAGTTTCTGGAAAGCGACGAATTCAAATCGGGTAAAACAAAGCTTCAGTTTGTAAATGATGTATTTGGAGGATCTGTTCCCAAGGAATATTTTGCTTCCATCATCAAGGGTTTCAACTCCATGATGGACAATGGCATCCTGGCAGGGTACAACATTGACAGCATGAAAGTGCGACTGTATGATGGAAAGACCCATGCGGTGGATTCCAAGCCACTGGCTTTTGAATTGTGCGCCAAGGAAGGCTTTAAAGAAGCTGCACGCAAGTGTAATCCTGTATTGCTGGAGCCAATAATGAAGCTGGAAGTCATTTCTCCGGAAGAATATACCGGTCCGGTTATCGGTGACCTCAACAGAAGAAGGGGTATGCCCAAAGGCCAGGAACAAAGGTCAGGAGGAGCTATTTCCATCCAGGCAGAGGTGCCATTGTCTGAAATGTTTGGTTATGTAACCGAACTGAGGACAATTACTTCAGGCAGGGCTAACAGTACCATGGAGTTTTCACATTATGCAGCTGCACCGAAAAACGTGGCAGAGGCAGTAATTGCCAACTCCAAAGGTGCGGTAAAAGCTTAAAAATCAAAGACATGCCTCAGAATAATTTTCTGAGGCATATTTTTTGTATATAAATTGATTTTTTTTAAAAAATAATTTGGTGAGCTTAGGATATTTTGTACCTTTGCAGCCACTTTTAAAAAGTAATATATAATTAAGGGTCATGAATCAAAAAATTAGGATCAAACTTTGTTCTTACGACCACAATCTTGTGGATAAGAGTACAGAGAAGATCGTAAAAACAGTTAAGAATAGTGGAGCCGTAATTTCGGGTCCGATTCCGCTGCCCACTGAGAAAGAAATTTTTACAGTGCTTCGATCACCGCATGTAAACAAAAAATCTCGTGAGCAGTTTCAGTTGCGTACCCACAAAAGATTAATCGAGATTTTTACGCCAACTCAAAAGACGGTCGATGCACTCTCCAAATTGGAACTTCCGAGTGGCGTAGATATCCAGGTTAAGTTAACATAATTTATTAAATAAAATGGGTACAGCCGGCAAGCTGTATTCAGTATTCTTTGTGCCAAAATTATAAACTATGAATGGTTTAATTGGTAAAAAAATTGGTATGACCAGCATCTTTGATGCGGAAGGCAAGTACATCGCGGTTACCGTGGTGGAGGCTGTGCCTAATGTCGTTACTCAAGTGAAAACCGTTGATTCGGATGGTTACAATTCCCTGCAGCTCGCCTTTGGTGAAGCGAAGGAAAAGAACACCTCCAATCAGATGATGGGTCACTTCGCGAAAGCAGGTACCACCCCTAAAAAGAAGGTAGCTGAATTCAGGGATTTCCCTATTTCCAAATCATTGGGAGATACCATCTCTCTGGACGAGGTGTTTGCGGAAGGTGATAAAATCAGGGCAGTCGGCGTTTCCAAAGGTAAGGGCTTCCAGGGTGTTGTCAAAAGACACGGCTTCAGCGGTGTGGGCGAGTCCACTCATGGTCAGCATAACAGACTTAGAGCTCCGGGTTCAATCGGTGCCTCTGCATACCCTTCAAAGGTATTCAAAGGTCTGAGGATGGCTGGTAGGATGGGTAACGACAAGGTTACCATCAAAAACCTAAGGATTGCAAAATTGCTTCCAGAAAAAAATCTGATCCTTGTTAAGGGGGCTATTCCCGGTCACAATGGATCTTTTGTTGTACTTGAAAAGTAATGCCAGATGAGAGTAGATGTATTAAATTCAAACGGACAATCAACAGGCAGATCAATCGAACTTCCTGATGCCATCTTTGGCATTGAACCCAATGAGCATGCCATGTATCTTGCGGTAAAGCAATATAATGCTGCGCAGCGCCAGGGAACCCATAAGGCTAAAGAAAAATGGGAAGTGGCGAGGACTACCAAAAAATTCAAGAAGCAGAAAGGTACCGGTGGTGCCAGGGCTGGTTCTTTGAAGTCACCTACCGTAAAAGGCGGGGGTAGAGCTTTCGGTCCAAGACCAAGAGACTACGATTTCTCTTTGAACAAAAAAGTAAAGAAACTGGCCAGGTACTCTGCCTTGTCTTTAAAAGCCCAGCAGGGTTCATTGAAGATAGTTGAGGATTTTGCCATGGATGCCCCTAAAACAAAACAGTTTGCAGGCGTAATGGACAAATTGGGTGTAGCATCAGCAAAGAAAACCTTGTTTGTCTTCCCGGACTATAATGATAACTTGTACCTGTCAGGCAGAAACCTGCCGAATGCCAGGATTATGAATGTAAAGGACATCAATACTTTCGAAGTACTTCAGGCAAGTGACCTCGTTTTATTTGAGAGTTCAGTATCAAAAATTGTTTAAGCTAAGCCAAAATTAAATTGAAATGGCAAAGGATATTATCATAAAACCCATCATCTCGGAGAAAGCGGAAAAGATTTCCGGTAAGTTGAATCAGTATGCATTTATTGTAGATAAAGGCTCAAATAAGCTTCAGATCGCCAAGGCGTTTTCTGCAATGTTTCCCGATGTGACTGTCAACTCAGTGAACACAATGATTAGTCCGGGTAAGGTTAAAGTGAGAAACACAAGGTCCGGTGTATTGAAGGGAAGGATAAGTCCGGTTAAAAAGGCCGTGATCACCCTTTCAACCGGTGATAGCCTTGACATTTATGGATCAGAAGAATAAGCATCTAAATAGTATTTACTATGGGTATTAAAAAATTTAAACCAGTTACACCTGGTACCAGATTCAGAACAGGCAATGCGTTTACGGAAATTACTACCGCAAATAATCCTGAAAGAAGTCTGACTGCAGGAAAGTCGAACACCGGTGGAAGAAACCACGATGGTAAGATGACCATGCGTCAGATTGGTGGCGGGCACAAGAGAAAGTACCGTGTAATTGATTTTAAGAGAGACAAGGAAGATGTTCCGGGTAAGGTTACCACCATTGAATATGATCCAAACAGGACAGCATTTATTGCTTTGGTAGTTTACGCCGACGGTGAGAAGAGGTATATCCTCGCTCCGGATAAAATTAAAGTTGGAGATGAGGTTATCTCAGGTGCCAAAGCGTTGCCCAATGTCGGCCACGCCATGTACCTGAAAGATATTCCACTGGGATCCAGCATCCACGCCATCGAAATGAACCCTGGTAGGGGTGCAGCTTTGGCAAGAAGTGCGGGAACTTTTGGAACCCTTACCGGCAGGGAAGGAAAGTATGCGATCGTCAAAATGCCGTCTTCTGAAGTAAGAAGGGTTTTGTTGACTTGCAAAGCTACCATCGGTGTGGTATCCAATCCGGATCACGGGCAGGAAGAACTCGGTAAGGCAGGAAGAAAGCGATGGATTGGCTACAGACCAAGAGTAAGGGGAGTTGCGATGAACCCAGTAGATCACCCGATGGGTGGTGGTGAAGGCCGGGCATCCGGAGGCCACCCGGTTTCAAGGACAGGTATTATGGCAAAAGGTCAGAAAACCAGAAATCCAAATAAGCCTTCCAACAAGTTTATCATTAGTAGAAGAAAATCTAAAAAAGCAAATTAATTAAGCAATGGCAAGATCAGTAAAAAAAGGCCCTTACATTTTTCATAAGCTTATGGACAAAATTGTCAAAGCCAATGAATCTGGTAAGAAAGGAGTCATCAAGACCTGGTCAAGAGCGTCAATGATTATCCCGACCATGGTTGGGCACACCATCGCCGTTCACAATGGCAAGTCTTTTATTCCGGTTTTCGTTACGGAAAACATGGTCGGACACAAGTTGGGAGAATTTGCGCCTACAAGGACGTTCAAAGGACACTCAGGAAATAGAAAATAATAACAGATAAACAAGCATAAAATGGAAGCTGTTGCTAAACTCAGAAACTGCCCTATGTCTCCAAGAAAAATGAGACTGGTGGTTGACATTATCAGAGGAAAGGCTGTAAACGATGCCTTGAATATACTAAAGTACACAAAAAACGAAGGTTCAGTTTGGGTGGAAAAACTATTGTTGTCTGCTATTTCAAACTGGGAGAATAAAAACGATGGTATGAGTCCCGAAGATGCAGACCTTTATGTAAAGACTGTTTTTGTAGATGGAGGTAGCATGCTAAAGCGTTTTCAGCCTGCACCTCAGGGTAGGGCACATAGAATCCGCAAGCGTATGAATCACGTAACCATCGTGGTCGACGGAAAAACAACCATTGAAGCATAATTTAACAAGTAAGTACAAAAAATAATCCATGGGTCAAAAGACAAATCCGATTGGCAATAGGTTAGGAATCATCAAAGGATGGGATTCCAGTTGGTTCGGTGGAAAAGATTTCGCCCTTAAGGTAGTAGAAGATGAAAAAATCAGAAATTACCTGAATGCGAGGATTTCCAAAGGAGGCATTGCTAAAATTGTCATCGAACGAACACTGAAAAGGGTAACCGTTACCATCAATACATCCCGTCCCGGCATCATCATCGGAAAGGGTGGGCAGGAAGTGGATAAGATCAAAGAAGAATTGAAGAAGCTTACCAGTAAAGATGTGCAGATCAACATTGTGGAGATCAGAAAGCCAGAACTTGATGCAGTCATTGTGGGTGAAACCATTGCCAAGCAGATCGAGAGCAGGATCAATTACCGAAGGGCCATCAAAATGGCAATTCAGTCTACCATGAGGGCTGGTGCGGAAGGCATTAAGGTTAGGGTGAGTGGACGTCTCAATGGTGCGGATATGGCCAGGACAGAAGAATACAAAGAAGGAAGAACGCCACTGCATACGTTCAGGGCAGACATCGACTATACCATTTCTGAGGCTCTGACGGTTTATGGTCTCATTGGCCTTAAGATATGGATTTGTAAAGGCGAAGTATTGGGTAAACGTGACTTGTCACCCAATGTCGGAGTAGAGAAAAAGTCAGTAGGCGGAGGCTCAATGGAAAGAGGCGGCGGATCCGACAGGAGAAACCAGGGCGGAGACAGAGACAGGGGTCAGGGTCAGGCCAGAAAGAAAAAGAGATAATTGATATTTAAAATATTCGTACCTTTGCCGAACTTTTCAAAAAAGGTAGGTTTAAAAAAATAGAACAATGTTACAACCTAAAAGAACTAAATACAGGAAGCAGCATAAAGGCAGGATCAAGGGTAATGCCGGTAGGGGATATACCATTGATTTTGGATCATTTGCACTCAAGTCCCAGGATGGTGGCAGGCTTACCAGCAGACAAATAGAGTCTGCAAGGATTGCGCTTACCAGGTACATGAAGAGGGAAGGAAAAGTTTGGATCAGGATTTTCCCGGACAAGCCGATAACTTCTAAACCTGCTGAGGTGAGGATGGGTAAGGGTAAAGGTGCTCTTGACCATTGGGTTGCCATTGTAAAACCTGGTACCATCATGTTTGAAATCGATGGCGTTTCGTCTGAAACTGCCCGCGAAGCACTCAGACTTGCTGCGCAAAAATTGCCGGTATTAACCAGTTTTGTGATCAGACCAGATTACGTAGAATAATAAATAAATGCGAGATGGCAAGTAAAAGAAATACAGAATTGAAAAGCATGAGTGTTGAACAACTTCAGCACGAAGTGACTGAACTCGACTCAAACATCAGCAAGCTTAAGTTTGATCATGCGGTAAGAGGATTGCAAAATCCGCTTGAAATCAGGAATACACGTAAAGAAATTGCACGCCTGAATACCGAAATAAGGAGCAGGGAGCTTTCAACAGCAGATGCTGACGTGTTGACAAAAAGGTCAAAAATAAGATTAAGAAGAAGGTCAAAATAATCAATAATGGCAATATCAGCTAATAAAAAACAAATCGTAGGGGTAGTTACCAGCAATAAAATGGACAAGTCTGTGACGGTGTCCGTGGAAAGAAGGTTGAAGCACCCGATGTACGGTAAGTTTGTGAAAAAAACCAAAAAATTTATGGCACACGATGAAAAAAACGAGTGCAATGAAGGGGACATCGTGAGGATCATCGAATCCAGGCCATTGAGCAGACTTAAGCGATGGAACCTCGTAGAAATTATCGAAAAGGCCAAGTAACATTAATATTACAATAAAGAGTTATGATACAGCAGGAATCAAGATTAAACGTAGCAGATAACAGCGGTGCCAAAGAAGTACTTTGTATCCGTGTGCTGGGAGGTACCAAAAGAAGGTATGCTTCTGTAGGCGACAAGATTGTTGTTTCTGTCAAGGATGCCACTCCGGGTGGTGTTAAGAAAGGTACCGTGTCAAAAGCTGTAATTGTGAGAACCAAAAAAGAGATCCGAAGAAAGGACGGTTCTTACATCAGGTTTGATGACAACGCAGTGGTATTGCTTAACAATGCAGATGAGCCAAGAGGAACCCGTATTTTCGGCCCTGTTGCCAGGGAATTGAGAGACAGGGAATACATGAGGATCGTTTCACTTGCTCCTGAAGTACTTTAACATTATAAACACATTTGACAATGTCAACTAAAAATTATACAACCAACAGATTCACCCCCAAGTACCAAATTAAGAAAGGGGACAAAGTGATGGTTATATCTGGTGACAACAAGGGCGAAACCGGAACCGTTCAGCAAATCCTCACCAAGGAAAATAGAGCCATTGTGGAAGGAATCAAAATGGTAAAGAAACATTCCAAGCCTACCGAAAACAATCCAGGTGGTATCAATGAAATTGAGTCTCCTGTGCACATATCCAACCTATCGCTTATCGATCCAAAAAGTGGCAAAGCTACCAGGGTTGGACGCAAGACTGTTGATGGAAAAAATGTAAGATATTCTAAAAAATCAGGCGAAATCATTAAATAATGAGCTACGTACCTAGTCTAAAGACAAAATATAGAAATGAGGTGGTCAAGGATCTTCATGAGAAGTTCCAGTATAAGTCATCTATGCAGGTTCCCAAATTGCTGAAAATATGCCTCAATCAGGGTGTAGGTGCAGCAACACAGGACAAAAAGCTGATCGATGCTGCTTTAAATGAAATGACCACCATTGCAGGGCAAAAAGCAGTAGCTACCAAAGCTACCAAGTCGGTGTCAAACTTCAAATTGAGAGAAGGTATGGCCATCGGTACCAGGGTTACCCTGAGAAACGACCAAATGTACGAATTCCTCGAGAGGTTAATTACCGTTACACTGCCAAGGGTAAGAGATTTCAAAGGCATCAACGACAAGAGCTTTGATGGCAATGGCAACTACTCTATGGGTATCACAGAACAAATCATCTTCCCGGAAATCGATATAGACAAGGTGAATAAAATTACAGGTATGGACATCACCTTTGTGACGTCTGCCAAAACCGATGCCGAAGCATATGCATTGCTTAAGGCCATGGGACTTCCATTTAAAAATCAAAATAATTAATATCAATGGCTAAGAAATCAATCATTGCCAGAGAGCACAAGAGAGAAAGACTTGTCGAAAAGTATGCCGAACTGAGGAAAAAACTCAAAGAGGCAGGAGACTATGAGGCACTGGACAAACTACCCAGGAACAGCGCAAAAGTGAGACTGCACAACAGGTGTCAGTTGACCGGCAGACCTAAGGGATATATGAGAAAATTCGGTATCAACCGGGTAACTTTCAGGAAAATGGCCAATGAAGGCAAAATTCCGGGAATCACAAAAGCCAGTTGGTAATTAATTTAGAAGCAAAGTAAAGTATAACAACATGATGGTTACAGATCCGATTGCTGATTTTCTGACAAGAATCAGGAATGCACAAAAAGCAGGTCATACAACAGTAATGATTCCTGCCTCAAACATCAAGAAGGCCATGACGCAGATTTTGTACGAGCAGGGATATATCCTGAAGTACAAGTTTGATGACCAGGCCGGAAAGCAGGGAGAAATCCATATTGCCATAAAATATGACAGGCAGACAAAGCAGCCGGTAATCAGAGAATTGGGAAGGATTTCCAAACCAGGTCTCAGACAATATGTAAGGTCAAATGAGATACCTAAAGTGGCAAGTGGCCTGGGTATTGCCATTGTTTCCACTTCCAGCGGGGTAATGACCGACAAACAGGCCAGGGCTCAGAACGTGGGAGGAGAATTACTTTGTTACGTTTATTAATTTTAAAAAAAGCGAAATGTCAAGAATAGGAAATGCTCCAATAAGTTTACCAAAAGGGGTATCTATCGATATAACAAAAGGAAACTTTGTTACCGTAAAAGGCCCAAAAGGTCAGTTACAGGAGCAAATTGACCAGGATATGGAAATAAGCCTTGAAGACGGTACAATTACCGTGAAAAGGCCTACTGAACAACAAAGGCATAAAGCCGTTCACGGACTTTCCCGCTCTTTGCTCAGCAATATGGTAAATGGTGTGTCCACTGGATTTACCAAGACCATGGAACTGGTGGGTGTAGGTTACAGGGCTACCAACACAGGTAACCTGCTCGAATTGATCGTGGGTTATTCACACCCCATCATGTTTGAGTTGCCTAAAGAAATTGTATTGAACACAAAAACAGAAAAGGGATCCAATCGAATGGTGAGTCTGGAAAGTGTGGACAAACAATTACTGGGTCAGGTAGCTGCCAAAATAAGGGCATTTAGGAAACCAGAGCCATACAAAGGAAAAGGTATCAAGTTCTCTGGAGAAATCATTAGAAGAAAAGCTGGTAAGACTGCCGGTAAAGGTGGTAAGAAATAATAAATTCAATTAAGAAAAATGAATACCAAAGCAGAAAGCAGACGTAAAATTCATTTGAGGATCAGAAGCAAAATTTCTGGCAGCCCCGAAAGACCAAGGTTAAATGTGTTCAGAAGTAATAAAGGCATCTATGCCCAGGTTATTGATGACATCAACGGTAAAACTTTGGCCGCTGCTTCCTCAAAGAACCTGACCAATTTCACAGGTAACAAATCACAACAAGCAACCGCTGTAGGCAAGTTATTGGCTGAAAAGGCTAAAACAGCAGGTGTGGCGACAGTGGTATTTGACAGGGGTGGTTACTTGTATCATGGAAGGGTTAAAGCCCTTGCCGAGGGTGCAAGAGAAGGTGGATTGATATTTTAAAACTCAACATAGCATTAAAAAATGTCTGAAAATCAAAGAGTAAAGCCGACAGAATCGGAATTGAAAGATAAACTTGTCAACCTGGCAAGAGTAGCGAAGGTTACCAAAGGGGGTAGAACTTTTAGTTTTTCCGCCCTGGTGGTTGTAGGTGACGGCAACGGCACGGTAGGCTACGGCCTGGGTAAAGCAAGAGATGTATCTGAGTCTATTTCCAAGGCGGTAGATGATGCCAAGAAAAACCTGATCAAAGTTCCGGTCATCAAAGGGACCATTCCTCACGATCAAAAAGGAAAATTCGGTGCAGGTAAAGTTTTGTTGAAGCCAGCAGCGGATGGTACGGGTGTTATTGCAGGTGGTGCCATGAGGGCAGTACTCGAAATGGCAGGTGTGCACAATGTATTGGGTAAATCTCAGGGATCCTCAAATCCACACAACGTGGTAAAAGCTACCCTTGATGCACTTTCTAAAATGAGAGATTCATATGAGGTGGCACGTCAGAGGGGCATAACATTGACAAAAGTTTACGAAGGATAATTAATACCATTATGGACAAGATAAAAATTACACAGGTAAAAAGTACCATCGACAGGGCACAACGCCAGAAGGATACCATCACAGCCCTCGGCTTGAGAAAGGTTAACCAGTCTGTGGTTAAAGAAGCCACTCCCCAGATCCTGGGCATGGTGAAAGCAGTGCACCACCTGGTAAGCGTTGAAAAAGCATAATTGTTTACTTTAAAGTAAAAGAAAAAATATGGATCTTTTTAATTTAAAACCGGCACCGGGTTCGGTAAAAACAAATAAGAGGTTAGGCCGAGGTACAGGATCCGGTAGGGGAGGAACTTCCACAAGGGGTCACAAAGGTGCCAAGTCAAGGTCTGGTTTCAAGAATAAGAGACACTTTGAAGGAGGTCAGATGCCGTTGCAAATGCGTCTTCCTAAAAGAGGTTTTAAAAACATCAACAGGAAAGAATATACTGCAGTAAACGTTTCTCAACTTCAGGCCCTTGTTGATAAAGCAGGTGTATCGGAAATCAACAATGAGGTCCTCGTGAAATACGGTGTGGTTTCTGCGAATGAGCTGGTGAAAATCCTGGCACATGGTGACCTTACTGCAAAAGTGAACGTAAAAATTTCCAATATATCCCCTTCAGCGAAAGCCAAGATTGAGGCCGCGGGCGGTTCCGTTTCAGCTGAATAATTCAATAGGACATGAATAAGTTTATTGAGACTTTAAAAAATATATGGAGTATAAAGGAGCTTAGAGATAAGATCCTTTTTACGCTTATAATCCTGGCTGTGTACAGGGTTGGATCTTTCATTGTGCTTCCGGGCGTCAATGCATCTGCATTGGCACAGGCGGCAGCCAACAGGGGATCCAATGACCTGTTGGGCCTCATCAACAACTTTACCGGTGGTGCTTTTAACCAGGGTTCAGTTTTTGCCTTAGGGGTAATGCCATACATCACGGCTTCCATCATCCTGCAACTTCTGGGCTTTGCGGTACCGTATTTTCAGAAGCTTCAAATGCACGAAGGGGAGTCGGGAAGAAAGAAAATCAATCAATATACCCGATTACTGACGGTCTTGATCAGTATTGTTCAGGGCGGTACTTACCTCACATTCCTGAATTCTACGCCTGGTGCCATTGACCCCAATGTATCTCCTTCCATCTTTTTCCTGGGTAATTCCATCATTCTCGCTACAGGTACTCTTTTTGCCATGTGGTTGGGTGAGCGCATTACCGATAAAGGAATTGGAAATGGGGTTTCTCTTATCATCATGATTGGTATCATTGCCACCCTTCCAAGATCATTCGTGGGTGAATTCTCCAAGCAGCTTTCCAGCGCGGGACCCCTCATTCTGGTTATCGAAATGGCAGCTTTATTCTTCGTAATCCTTGCAGCCATATTGATTGTTCAGGGTGTCAGGAAAATTCCAATCCAGTTTGCTAAAAAAATGGTGGGAAGAACTTCCGGAGACTTGCCGGTGGCAGGTGCAAGAGATTATATTCCTTTGAAAGTTAACGCTTCAGGTGTTATGCCGATCATCTTCGCCCAGGCAATTATGTTTTTACCTTTGACCGTTGCCCAATGGGCCATGGCCAATTCTGGTACACAGAGCAACTTCCTGATTTCCCTCAACAACTGGAAATCAGTGCCCTATAACCTGATATTTTTTATCCTGGTCGTATTGTTTACGTATGTATATACAGCGTTGATTGTAAATCCCAAACAATATGCAACCTATCTTAAAAATCAGAACTCTTTCATTCCAGGCGTAAAACCAGGTGATGATACTGAAGACTATATTGATTCACTGACAACCAGAATTACTTTCCCGGGTTCCATCTTTTTAGGACTCATCGCCATCATGCCGGCCATTGTAGCAGCGGTTGGCGTCAGTGATGCCTTTGCCATCTTTTTTGGGGGTACTTCATTGCTGATCCTCGTTGGGGTTGCTTTGGATACGCTGGCACAGATCGAATCATACCTGCTGATGCGCAAATATGATGGCTTGGTGAAATCAGGAAAAATCAAGGGAAGAAGTAGCGGAGGCATACAGATAGGTGCCGGATATTAATTTTATAGATGATGATCTATAAAACCAATGATGATATTGAATTAATCAGGGAGAGCAGTTTGTTGGTGTGCAGGACCCTTGCGGAACTGTCAGGCCACATAAAACCGGGTCAGACTGGTCTGGCTCTCGATAAAATAGCCGAGGAATACATCCGCGACCATGGGGCAGTTCCCGGCTTTAAAGGTTACCGGGGTTTTCCAGGTACATTGTGTATATCTGTTAACGAACAGGTAGTTCACGGCCTTCCAACAGACAGGCCATTTGAAAGCACTGATATAATTTCCGTGGATTGCGGAGTATTAAAGAACAGTTTTTATGGCGATGTGGCCTTTACCTTTATCCTCAAAGATGTTGATCCCAGGGTCATCAAACTTTGCCAGGTGACCAAAGAATCCCTTTATTTGGGTATCGAGGAGGCTACGGCCGGAAAAAGGGTAGGAGACATTGGTTATGCCATTCAGCAGCATGCCGAGGTGAAACATCGGTATGGCGTGGTAAGGGAACTGGTTGGTCATGGCTTGGGCAGAAGCCTCCATGAGGATCCGGAAGTGAGTAATTTTGGAAAGCGTGGCCAGGGCGTCCTTTTGAAGGAAGGATTGGTCATCGCCATCGAACCAATGGTCAATCTGGGCACCAAAAAGGTGTCCCAAAGTAAAGACGGTTGGACGATTTCCAGTTTTGATAAGCTTCCTTCTGCCCATTATGAACACAACATTGCCATACGAAAGGGTAAGGCAGACATACTCTCAGATCATTCATTTATAGAGAATTCTGTAAAAAATAATGAATTTTTGACAGATGTATCAATAAATTTTTAGATATTTGCACTCCAATTCAAAAAATGAGTTCCAAAAACTTAATTAAACTAGACGGAATTATAGAAGAAGCACTTTCAAATGCCATGTTCAGGGTCAGACTTGAAAATGAACATTTAATTATCGCCACCATCTCAGGAAAGATGAGGATGAATTACATCAGGATATTACCGGGAGACAAGGTCTCTGTCGAAATGTCCCCATATGATTTGTCAAGAGGGCGTATTACATATAGGTATAAATAAGCTGAAATTTAATAAACATGAAAGTAAGAGCAGCCGTTAAAAAGCGATCTGAAGACTGTAAGATCGTTAGGAGAAAAGGAAAGATTTATATTATCAATAAAAAGAATCCCAAGTTTAAACAACGTCAGGGTTAAAAACAGTATAGCATATGGCACGTATTGCGGGAATTGATTTACCAAAAAACAAAAGGGGCGTTATAGGTCTGACCTATATCTTCGGCATTGGCAGGAGTTCTGCATCTGCCATACTGGAGGCTGCCGGCGTGAGTGAAGACACAAAGGTTTCTGATTGGTCGGATGACAACATTAAATTTATCTCCAAAATGGTTCAGGACAACTTCAAGGTTGAAGGGGAATTGAGGAGTGAAGTCCAGATGAACATCAAACGCCTGATGGATATTGTTTCTTACAGGGGATTGAGGCACAGGAAGGGACTTCCGGTAAGGGGTCAGAGTACCAAAACCAACGCGAGGACAAGAAAAGGTAAGAAGAAGACAGTAGCAAATAAAAAGAAAGCAACTAAATAGTAAATAATGGCAAAAGGTAAAAAGGTTAAAAAGCGTAATGTAGCCATCAGTCCTGACGGGTTGGTGTATATTCAGGCAAGCTTTAACAACATCATCATATCAATTTGCAACAACCAGGGACAAGTAATTTCCTGGGGTTCTGCAGGTAAGGCCGGATTCAGGGGTTCAAAGAAAAACACACCATACGCAGCCCAATTGGCAGCTCAGTCTGCTGCACAGACAGCACTGGAAGCGGGATTGAAGCATGTGGAAGTATTTGTAAAAGGACCGGGAGCCGGAAGGGAATCTGCGATCAGGGCAATTGATACCGCCGGCATCAAGGTCACCAGAATCAAAGACGTAACCCCCATTCCACACAACGGTTGTCGTCCTCCTAAGAAAAGAAGAGTTTAATTAAAGCATAAAAAAAGTTTAATGGCTAGATATACTGGACCAACTACTAAAAAAGCCAGAGCATTCGGAGAACCGATCTACGGTTACGATAAGTCTTACGAAAAGCGAAAGTTTCCGCCAGGCCAACATGGTATGGCTAAGAAGAGAAAGCAGATGTCTGACTACGCCGTACAGCTCATGGAAAAGCAAAAAGCCAAGTACACCTATGGTCTGTTGGAAAGACAGTTCAGAAACCTTTTTGAAAAGGCGAGCAGCAAGCACGGTGTAACCGGTGAAATCCTGCTCCAGTTACTGGAGTCAAGATTGGACAACACCCTCTTTAGAATGGGAGTGGCTCCAACCCGTAAAGCGGCTAGACAACTGGTTGGACACAAACACGTCCTGGTAAACGGTGTATTGACCAATATCCCATCTTTCCTGCTCAGACCGGGAGACGTTATTTCTGTAAGAGGTAAGTCAAGGGGACTGGATTTTATCAAAAGTAGCGTTGGGAAAAAGACCGACAGCAAAAATTTTGCCTGGATTGAATGGAATCCGGAAAGGATGGAAGGAAAATTCATCGACTATCCGGAAAGAGAGCGAATTCCGGAAAAGATCAACGAACAATTGATCGTGGAATTATACTCCAAATAATAAATATAAGCTGCCTTTGTTTCAATGGCAGCTTGCCTTTTGTATCACGTTAAATCATTGACATACATGAGTATCCTGAATTTTCAAAAGCCAGATAAAATTAGATTGCAAAAAGCAGATGATTTTGAAGGCATCTTTGAATTCAAACCTCTTGAGCCGGGCTTTGGCCAGACAATAGGAAACTCCCTGAGAAGAATATTGCTTTCTTCCCTGGAGGGTTTTGCTATTTCTGCAGTGCGAATCGGTGGGGTTGACCACGAGTTTGCTTCCATAAAAGGCGTAGTCGAAGACATTGTCGACATTGTTTTGAATCTTAAGCAGATCCGTCTGAAACCTGTAATGACAGACAATACAAGTTCAGAAGAAAAAATTTACATCACCGTTTCCGGAAAGGATACTTTCAGGGCTGGTGACATAGAGACCTACAATAATATTTTTAAGGTAATGAATCCTGACTTGCACATTTGCACCATGGAGCCATCTGTTACCCTTGAATTGGAATTGACTGTAACCAAAGGAAGGGGCTATGTTCCTGCCGATGACAACCTGCCCAAAGATGCACCCATCGGCGTTATTCCGATTGATGCCATCTATACCCCGATTAAAAAAGTAGCTTACAAAGTTGAAAATACCAGGGTTGAGCAGCGTACCGACTACGAAAAACTGACCATCGACATCAAAACAGACGGTACCATTCATCCGGAAGAAGCCCTAAAGGAAGCTTCCAGGATCATGATCCAGCACCTGATGTTGATTACAGATGAAAACATCACCTTCAACGATTCTGCCAGCAGGGAAGACAACATCGTGGACGAGCACATCCTACACATGAGAAAACTGCTCAGGACATCACTGGAAGACCTGGATCTTTCCGTAAGGGCTTACAACTGTCTGAAAGCGGCCAAGATCAATACCCTTGGAGAAATGGTGAAGTTCGATACACACGAGTTGCTGAAATTCAGAAACTTTGGTAAGAAGTCACTCGTGGAAATAGAAGAATTATTGCAAATGAAGGGACTTACCTTTGGTATGGACCTGAGCAAATATAAGCTCGACGAAGAATAATCGATTTGGCCCAAAGGATTATCATTAAATAACCGCATTAACCCAGGTTTTAGCGTTTAGGCCATAAAGCGGAAACCACAAGTGATGCAAATTAACGTCAAATGAGACACGGAGTTAAAACAAACAACCTTGGCAGGAAGAAAGGCCACAGAGTAGCCCTCTTTAAAAACCTGTCCATTTCGTTGATCGAACACAAAAGGATCAACACCACACTCGCAAAAGCCAAGGCTTTAAGGGTATTTTTGGAACCACTCGTTACCAAGGCAAAAGACAATACCCAGCATTCCCGAAGGACCGTTTTTGCTTACCTTCAAAACAATGATGCCGTAAGTGAAATTTTCAACACCATCGGCCCTAAAGTTGCAGACAGACCAGGTGGCTATCTTCGGATCATCAAAACCGGTTTCCGTAAAGGTGACGGTGCTGAAACAGCCATGATCGAATTTGTAGACTTCAATGATGTGTACACATCCAAGCCGGCTTCCACTGCCGCCAAGAAAAAGGTAAGAAGGGGAAGGGCAAAAGCTACAACCACTGCCGAATTTCAGACAGAAACTGCAACACCTGCAGCAGAAAGTACTGAAGAACCGACAGCATAAGTTTCGAAGAGTAGAGTATATAAATATGGGCAGTTATCTCCGGATAGCTGCCCGTTTTTTTTTGGTTAAATCATAACTTAAATTCGTGCTGGTTATTGGTTACGGGTTACTCCGCACCGTTAACCGAGCAACCGAGCAACCGAGCAACCGGTCACCGGCAACCTACTTGGCTAAACGCAGTTAGAAAGGCCGACAATGGGTTGCCTCTTCGATGGGCGTTTTTCCCGCTGAAAACGCTGAAACATAGTCCGACCATTTATAAATGATTTGAAAATAAAATTTTTCTATGTTTTTGGTTATGTCACATTCGCCGAATTCGCTGAAGTTATTTTTCATCCTCAGCGTTTTCAGCGAACCTGTCTAACTGGCGCAGCCAGATGGATTGGACCATTTAATTAAGTTGAGTAAATTCCTTTTAAGGGATATGAAGTGAGGATGCAATCTCTTCTGCGAGTTCTGCGTATGAGTGACGTTAAAAATTAAGCCGGTGGCTTAATTTAGGCATGAACTATGCGCCATTGCGCATAGCATGGTAAAGTGTTGAAATATTTTGGTATTCCTCATCCAATTTGGTGTGTTCCGGGCAATCAACTTGGCTAACGCGAGTTAGACAGTCCTCACATCTATCTGGCTAACTCCAGTTTGACAGGCCTGTCCACCTGAGGTTAATCTTAAAGGAGCTTGTCAATGCCGCGCAGCATCGCGCGGTTCCCTTACTAAAATGAGCTGCCGCTCATTTGTATCACCTACGGAGAAACCGTACGCTCACTCCTGGTCCCTTGTCCCTGGTCTCTAATTTCCTTGGATGCCTCCAACAACGACCTGTAAGTCGGATTTGTTTCCAATATCTCCCGGTTGCCAATCACGATCAATTGTTCCCTGGCCCGCGTCAGGGCTACGTTCAACTTACGGTCTACGCCTTCGACAGACGCCGATACCAGTGTTTGAAGCTGCGACAACCGGTTGGTGACCAGGCTGAGGATAATAATGTCCTTGGCGCCGCCCTGGAAGCGCTCTACGGTGTCTATTTGTATGGGATGTTCATTGCCCAGCTTTGACCGGATAAGGGCAATCTGGGCCCGGTAAGGCGTAATTATGCCAATGGTTTCTTCTGTAATACGCTTGCCGGCGTTTTGAAACATGGCCACCAACTCCCGGATAATGGTCACCACCAACTCCGCTTCGTCTTCATTGGTTTTAAACTGGTATTTTTTACCAGTTGGCGTAGGGAAGTACAACATTCGATGCCTGCCCAGCAAATCCTGAAGTGGGTTGTTCCCCTTCAGAAAATAGGTGGCACTCAACCGATCCAGGGTTGGGATCGCCTTCAATTTGTTTTCGTAAAAGTGGAGGTTGACAAATTGCATGATCTCCTGGTGCATCCGGCCCTGATGCGACAGGATGGCCCAGCTGTGAAACCAGTCATTTGTCCTGCATTGATGATACAGGCGTTCGAATAAGGATGTGCGTTTGTCAGTAAAACCCAGTGCATTGAGCTCTCCATCGGCAACCCGGCTCTCGGCATGGGTCTGAGTGACGACCGCAGGCAATTGTTTGTGATCACCTATAAGGATAAACCGCTTAAACCGGGTCAACAAACCATTGAGCATGGGCTCCAGGATTTGACTGGCTTCATCTATAATCACCGTGTCAAAGGAGATGAGGTCCATCAAAGGCAATTTGCCCATAAACGAAGAGACTGTGGATATAAAGATACGGGTGCCCTTTAAGTGGTGAACCATCTCCTTTCGGGTAGCCATGCCGGCTATTTGTTCATTCAGCAAGTAAGGGGTGTATTTGGGATGAATGGCAAATGAACTGCCAATCCGGGTGAGTTTGTCACCCAGTCCCTCTTCGACCAAGGCTTCATTGATCTCATCTACGGCGCGATTGGTGTAAGCGAGCAGCAGGATGCGCTCATCCGTAGTTTCATATAACAAACGCGTTGCATGTTTGATGACCATGCTCGTTTTTCCCGTACCGGGAGGTCCCCACAACAGGAAGTAATCTTTACATCCGTATATTTTTGAAATGATGTTTTTTTGTTCCGGGGTTAAGTCGTCGGAGAGTCGGCTCAGCGGCTGTTCTTTGTAGATCTCCGGACGGCTTCTGCCCAGCAGCAACCGCCTTTTTTCCAGGGGTGCACCGATGAACATGGCCATGTTTTTATACATGTGCCGGAAAGAACCATCCAACACATCCTGTTCAAGGTTCCATAGTTTGGTATTTGCAAAGATGTGTTGGTTTTTTTGTGGACTCCTTAACCTTAAAATTACATGATCCGCATCCAGTCCAATGATGCTGCATTTGAATACCTGGTGGTGCAACACTTGTCTTATGTCGGAGGAGTGCGGGTAAAGCACCACCACATCGCCTCGCCTGAAATAGGACAGCCGCGCGCTTTGTGCCGTCATGCTGAGTTCGAGGGTAGGGGTGGTTTCCGTGCTGCGGTTTACGGTAATTTCCAGACAATTGAGGATGGCAAAGCGCTCCACCTTTTCTTCGGGTCTTTCCAACCATAAGGAGGCAAGTCCATTGGTTGAATTTGGACCATAGGCACCTACTTTAGCGAGGATTTGTTCGCGGGAAATAAAACTTAGAAAGTGATGGTAATACGTCCGCTCGATATCATCCAGTGCAGCCAGCGCATCTTCAAATTTTTTGAGATCCGTGGCCGCAAATCCTTTGAGATCCTTAAAATTGTGTTGTTTGAGAAAAGAAGTGATTTTTCCGGACATAGACGACGATGAAGCCAGGGCATGATCAATAAGCATGATTTCATTTCTCGCCTTCATCAGTTCGTATTGTTTGGCTGGTACAAAAGGTGCGTACCGCAAAGTATCCTGTGCAAGTGCCGAATACAAAATATAGTTTTTGGTTCGGTACTGTTTTTTATAGGTGGACTGAATGATGAGTTCGTACAGTAAAGTTTGCAAGTAATGACTTTCCGTAAGCCCGTAAGCATTGGGCATAAACGGTTTTGAACTTTTGAGTTCCACGATGTCGGCCTGAAGTTTTTCTTCGTGCTGGTGAAACAAGTCAAGCCTGCCCTGCATGCCATAATCGCGGCAATAGAAGGAAGGTTCAAGGTAGATGTGAGAAGGGCTGATGCCTTGTTTGTTCAACTCAGTACTCACGACATTCCGGATGTTGTCAAAATGATTTCTAAGTTTTTGAACGTTATCCCGCACTTCGGTGTCTGTTTGCAGCGACCACTGCAGGGGATCGAGTTTGAAAAATTGTTGAATAATGGCATCAAACTCAGTTTCCGGTTCATTGACGATTATATCCAAAATGGCATTGGCCAGATTACCCACCAGAATAGCCGCGGTGCTTTCTTTCTGACTGAGCTTTTGCAGGGCATAAAGCCAGTGTTCACCGGCGTGATCCGACACGGAAGAAGCAATGGACGTTACATCGACGAGATAATCCGGATTGATTACAAAGCCCGCAGGTGCCAGACTGCCATCGGTATAAACCTCCACATCGTGCATAACCAGCGAAATGGGCAAGGGTAAAAACCGGGTGCAATTCAACAGGTTGTTTGTAAATAGTTCATTTCGATCTGCCAGGTCAAAACGAACCACCAACTGCTTTTCCGTATCGCGGTCTTCCAGAAATACAAAAGTTTTTTGCTCCTCATCCAGCGAAAGCATGAGTCCATCCATTGTTTTTTTGAAGGACAGCACATCGTCTGACTTTTTGAAAAAAAAAGCCTGAGCCTCGCCCGACAACTCATCTGTAATTCCCTTAGTCCCAGGGTGCCAGTTTGCAAGTATTTGCACCAGTACCCGGCCGCAATCCAGAAAAAAAACTTCATGGTCTTCCTCGATCAGATCGCGTTCAACGGCCCTTCGATAGGATTGCAACAGAAAAGTCCATCTGGAGGGCAGTTGGATGTGGGTGCTTACCCATGCAATTTTGGCAAAAAGGGTAGTAAAACGCAGGGTGTCCTGTTCTATGAAAATATCCAGCATGCCAATCAAAAGGTCAAAGGCCCGCAATACTTTACGGCCTTGTGCCATTTCAGGGTCGGCAAGGAGCTCGTCCATGGCTTGCACAAAAGTGGCGGGGTTGGGATGATCTTTATGATTTTCAATGGAATTCATAGCTGACGGGTGGTTTGGGTGAATATTTTTTGCCAGGGGTAATTGAAATTAAGCCTTCCCACTATTGGAAAAGCATAATAATCACCCAAATTTAACATCATCTTTTGCTGCCTGCACACCATTAACACAAATTTAATGGTTTTGCACGGTCCGTGCTAGTCCTGGCAGTTCATTCGTAATGCTTGGAAGTGATGACAATAGTATATCAAACCGATATCTCTGACCTTTTTTAGCCATTCATCGGTAAGATATAGCAGAGGATAGATGATCATATACGGCTGTCGGAACCACGAAACCATGCGACCAGCCCATTTCTGTCCCGCGAAGGATTATAAGACCCCCAATGGATAAGCATATCAAAGCTTGGACTTAAATTCCTTCCTTACCTGTTTGTGTGCTGTGCTTTGAAACCTGGACTGGTTTTTTTCTGTAAAAAAAGGGTATGGTTAGCAAAATCATGCAGACTAACCTCAGCCGGCATAATTTTTTGTTCATGGTTGGTCTAATTTAAGGTTGTAGATATCTTTTGTAACTGCTTCCCGAGCTTAAGGAAATTTAATAATTTGTGTTGAAGCAACTGTGATCAATCTGTCAATTACCGTAATCCCGCCGGCTGTTATTGTTAACCGCATCTGGCCCGATTCGCGCTTTACATCAATGTTGTATAGTTTCCCGAAGCCATGCTCATTCTTAATGCTCATAAAATCCCATCCATCCGGCAATCGGGGTGTAACGGTAAAACTGTTTAAACCTGTGGGCCGGATGCCGAAAAGTCCCTCGGTGTAAATACGGCAATACAAGCCGCTTTCTGCCGAAAGATGGCGCTGCCCACCTTCGGGATACGCTTCAACGGGGTAGGGGACATGCTCGCCCAGAAGCCTGCGGTTCGAATAGTATTGTAAATATTGGAGTCCACGTTTGGTATCGCCGGCTGCAAATACGCCCCGCAGCGCATAAAGCGTAGAGCGGTCCCAGAATGTTTTATCGCCCGATTGTGACGCCAGTCCGTCTTCGGTCCAGAGTTCAGGTGAAAATAGTGCATCAATGGTGCCCTCTTTACGGTCGAAGATATTCACCGTGAGAGGAATGCAAATCCAGGCACGCAGTTTATCGTTGCCTTCGTAGTAGCGGTAGGTGTCGAAGCCCATTACCTTTGCGCCAAAATATTTTTCAATATTTTCCCTAAGTGTAACTGCCTGCTTACGGTAAGCCGAAAGCTGTTTTTTATCTTTTCCGAGTGCGTCGCCCAGGTAAGAAGCTGAATTTAAGGCATCGTAATACAGCGAAGAAGTGCATAAATTAGCGTCTCCCGAAGGAAACCTTCCCTCCAGTTCGTCCGAATCGGAGTTTACAACACCATGGGAATTAATTTTCCGCTTGTTAAATTCGAGGCACCATGCTATCAGCGGCCAGAGTTCTTCCGCAATTTTGCGATCGCCCTGAGAAAGTGAAAACCTTGCAGCTCCGTAGGCAATCATGGCAGCATCGCCGCGGTCGCCGGCACCGTTCCATATATCTTTGCCTTCCGCAACTATGGAACTGGGTATGGGTAAGTACGCTGGGTTCATGAACCTGGCAAAATGGCGGTAGGCATTCAGTGCCGATTCAATCCCATACTCATATCCCAGATAGGGAAAGAACGGATTGATGTATTCGGCCTGGTCGTTGGCCCAGATGGCTGCATAATAACTTAAGCCACCTGGTCCGTGCATGGGGCCGCCACAGGTTTGGTAAATGCTTTCGGAAGCACGGATTTTTGCGAAGGCAAAGGCTTTATTTAGTGTTTCGTCAGGAGTTTCTAAAACCAGGTTGTTGTTGAGGAATCCAAGAAAGTCATTCCTTTTTTTCATTTCACTTTCGATACTGACACTTATTGTATCTTCAGTATTTCTCATTCCGGAAAAACTTATGGAAAATGTAACCGATTCACTCGGCTGGAGAAGAAAAGCGCCGGAATTGTATGAATGTACTTTCAGGAGATAACTTCCTTCAACTCCTTCTGCAGGACTGGTAACCGTAAGTGTATTGATTTCAGGAATCTCAAGCGACACGACTCTATCCGTAATATTGGTAATACTATATTTTTCAAAAAACAAAGGCTGGTCGGCAGACGGGAAAATGATACGTTCCAGTTTGCATATGTCGTTCAGTGTGCTTATGACGGTAAGTTTTCCGTCCAGTTGCATTTCGTTAACTATTTCCTTGCCAACTGAACGCCTATTGATAAAAACCAGGTTGACAGGATCAACATCGAAAGACCGGGTAAGGCTTCCATGTGTATTATTGGGAATTGTTCGCAGCATAGGCCACACAATATCGCGGCTGATATAAAACGAACGATCGGTATTTACTCCATAGCGCACCACAGCAGAAATATACTTCCCGCTCATCTCAATATGGTCTTTATGCGTATCCTGTTTACCTACCTGCCATGTGATGCCGCCTAATGGGTTTATTTGCCATCGGTTTTGCTGGGCGGTTGCAAACAGCAGACTAAGTATGCTGAATATCAAAGTAAGTGGTGCTTTGCGTTTCATACGTTGTTTTCATTAAATGTGTAATCCTTTTGCTTATACATCTTTGCTTTTTAAGGAAAAGACTTATACCAAAATAAGCAATGGGTAAAGAAAATTGTAGTGTTATGATCCAATTTTTTGCTAAAATAAAAAAGCCGGCTCTCTTTAGAGTCGGCTTTTCTTGTTTAATTAATTAGGTCTATTGTAAAAAGTACATTTTTACCGTATTATTTGGCAAGGATTAGTTTGCCTGACTTCAGGGTGCCGTTGAGTTCAATCTGGTAGAAATAAACTCCTGGTCGGCCACCCAGGTCATTGCGCGAGATCACTACTTTGTTGGATCCTGCATTAAATTCATTGGTCTGAGTCATGACGGTCTTCCCGGTTGCATCTGCGATCCATAGAGTCGCCGTGCCCGCATCAGTTGACTTGTACTGAATGGTAGTGCTCTCTGTGAATGGATTCGGATGATTCCTCAGCAGATCGTTTGTTTGCATAAGGGCATCCACTTCACCTGCTTCTATTTTCAAAGACCTGACATTCAATGATTCGTCATACAATTCATCGGAAAGTTCGTCCGATAAAACGAGGGAAGAAAGGTCTCCGTCTTTTTTACTTTCAAACAGAAGTGTAAATAAAACATCACCTTGAATTGCTTCCAAACTTTCTTTGGAATCAGTACTTATCTTCAGTACACCATTTGAAAAGTTGTAGTTTTCCTCATTCAATTTCATCAAACCGGATTGGATTCCTTTGAATACCAATTTGCTTTCGTCAAAATTTAGAGCAAATTGTATGCCAGAAACAGACAGATCTTCTCCGGACCGGATTTCTACTTCAACCGCTTCTTTGGCATGGTAAACATTTCCGGTCGCTATAAGCATGGCAGGAGCTGTCCTCGATTCCGCGTCGGCACTGCGCAGACTATAGCTGGCAGAATTGTTGACATCCCCAGTTTTCACAGCGGTGAAATCCAGATTTTCAATGTCATTGATCAGTTCGTTTACTTCAATGCCCACTGGAAAATCATGTGGATATTTTGGATCCGCAAAAGAGAAATTTGAAGGTACAAACCTCCATGCATCGTTGTTTGCGAATTGCATATCCACACCCAGGATCACTTTTCTGAGTGACACCAGGTCGCTTGCAGATATTTTTTTGTCTTTGTTTACATCGGCTGCGATGATGTCGTATGGATTATCCAATAACTTGATGCCCAATACGTGTCGTTGAATCAATACCAGGTCAAGGGTAGAGACGCCATTGAGGATGTCATCATTTTTAGCAGGATTGAGTACATAACCATTGAAGAAAGGTACTTCGTTAAATCCAAACTTACCTTCGGCTTCTGTGGTGCTGTGCATTAGAGAAGCATTGTTCATGTTCTTCAGGTCAACGGCTATGTTTTCAAAACCGTCGGCAGTTTTATTGATGACCTTTCCGGAAATATTTGCAGTGAGGTTTCCTGTATTTGGACACGCATTTTTCAGTGGTGAATCCTGAAGGATGAGTTTCACATCGCAATATTCGGAATTTCCATCAGTGTCAAAAACATACATCTTTAATGGAATGGTGGCTGATACCCCGTTTGGCACATCTGCACAGGTAAATGTCCTGGCTGCTTGTGTACCGTTCGCATTGAAATAAAACTTCAGGTCATCTCCGTCACAAAGATCTTCAGATTTCAGGTCAAAATCACTGGCCCAAACTTCCGCTTTACCATTTTCATCCAATACCCAAACAAGTTCTCCAAGGCAGATCGGGGTAGGGGCCTTATTGTCTTTAACTGTAAAGATGTAAGAACAGCTCGTCGCATTTTCACAAAGGTCTTTTACCGTAAATGTCATCTTGTGTTTTCCGGATGGATATACCCTGCCATAGAATGATCCGGTACCGGTCTGATCAATGGTTCCATTGTTGTCTTCGTCGTATGCCCAGCTATACCTAAGTAAAGCAGGTACTGTACAGTCGTCTGTAGCGGTGACAGAATGTTCTACATATTCTTCACAATCGCTGTTTATTGAATTGATGGTCCTGTTGCTGCATCCTGATATAAAGACAGGTATTTCAGAATTCTGCAGGGTGATTTTCTGTACATGAATGATGTACTGCGGATTTTGTGGATTTGCATTACACCAGTCGATTACTCTCCAGGTTCTCAATATTTTAAGACATGCTCCGGGAACGCTAAAAGATTCGTCATTGTAGGAGATCGCTATGTCTGCACAGTTTGAATTGGTGTACACTGGCTTGCTTTGTAGCAGGTCAGGATTGGCATCTGCTTTGTCGCAACCGTTGATCACCAGGTCAGTGGGCCATATAATGTCATTGATGGAAAATGGTTTTGAATCCTTAATGGTAATGATTTGTGTTTTTGAATCTACCAATCCTTGTCGGTCCGTTGCCCTCCATGTCCTGGTAATGGTACCCAGTCCACATTTTAAGGTACCACTGTCTGTAAAGGTAATGGTGACGGTACAGTTGTCATTTGCTGTGGCTGTACCTCCGGTATTTGCCAAATTCTTATAGTCCACATCGCAATCGATGGTGATTGCAGGGGGTACAAAATCCAATCTTGGCGGTTTTTTGTCCTGAACTTTCACATTGGCTACACAATCTGCATAGTTGCCTCCATTGTCGTAAACCCTGAGTACTACCTTATGATACACCAGCGGATCACTGCTCACGTCTTCGCAACAGAAATTTACTTTATCCCTGAACAGGAGATCTTCCGGCCTTCCGCAATTATTGGTCAACCTGCGAATTTCAAATTTTGCAACACCGCAGTTGTCAGAACTTCCATCATCCATGGAGGTAGCATATACATCTGCCCAACCGGCATCCTCCAGGGATACCACGGTAAATCCTTCGCATACCGGGGTAGGGGCTTCTTTGTCTTTTACTATGACTTCTGTAAAACACTGGGTAGTGTGGTCGCATTTGTCTGTAATGGTATATACTATCCATGAAGTGTCTGCGGGTAGTCCGGTGATGGTGTAAAAATAGGTGCCATCCGGCCTTGTAGTTTTTACGACATTGTCATAAATGGGATTTACAAAAGGCTGACCATTTAAATCCCTCAGTTTATATCCAACCACGTAATCCCAAGCGCTGCATTCAAACACTACATTTGGGGCAGGTACCACAAAGGTTCCAGTGCATTTACCTTCGTCGGTGGATATGTCAAATTTAAAGTCAGGAGGAGATACACACACAGGAGGCTGTGTGTCCAGGATTTTAATTACCTGGGCACCTACGGTATCCCTGCCGGTGCACCAGTCAATTACGGTCCACTGCCTCAACACTTTTCTGGAAGCTCCGCAAATGTTAAAGATGACGTCATTGTAAAAATACATTATATTGGGACAGTCGGTACCTCCGGGATATCCGGTTACATCCGGATGTGGAGCGCCACTTGGCAATAACTTGATGTTAGCCGTACATTCAAAAACCGGCTTGTCGATGTCATCATAATTGGGCGGAAAGTTCACATCCTCGATGGTTGGTCGAACGATGTTTATCGTTTGGGCACAAGTGGATTTATTGCCATATGCATCGGTAGCAGTCCAGGTTCTGGTAATTACTTTTACGAACTGGGCACTACATTGTGAAACGACTTCCTGATCTATAGACGTTAAGGTAACCGTTGAACAAGCATCCACTGCAGTTGGCCTTGGCACAGAATTACCCGGCGCCGTTGACTGTCCACACAACAAAGTTGCACTCGGGCAATTTGATATGACCGGTGGAAGTTTATCTTCGACCGTGATGTTACCCCAACAGGATAAGTCGCAATTGTCGAGCTTCACCGATACGGTCAAAGTCTTCCCAATGTGAAACTTGGTAAGCACGTTGCTGGTCACAGGTGAGCCGTTGGCATTTGTAACCAATACGGTGTACATGTTGTTGGGATAAGCCTGATCTTCCAGGATCATGTCCGCGACAACAATTTCAGTACAGTTTGTACCCAGGGAAATCTGAACCAGGTCGTTGCAGGCCATGATCGTATTACAATCCGGAATCTGTTGTGCCCTGGTAAGGGGAAGTACAGAGACCAGAAGGATCAGGGTCAGTGTGGTTCTCAAGCAATTCATAAGGATGGTTCCCTTGAATTTTTGAAGAAGTATGGATTTGTTCATCTTTTTAGATTTAAATCGGTTTTTTATTTAATGTAGATATGGACAAAGGAATTCAGGAGGTTGTGAGTATATGCCCGTTGCCAGGCATATACCCATCATATCCTAAAAAACCGTTTATTTTATTACTATCATTTTTTTGTTAGCAGAATGTGTTTTTGAGTCTAGTTGGTAAAAGAGAATGCCCGCTTTGTTGAATTCCGAAACATTGAGATCGATGGTGTTGAAGCCCTTTTCGAAGTGTTTCCTGAATTGTTTGAATATCGTCCCATTGTAGTCATATACTTTAAAGCTGACTTCACCCGATTCCGGGATGGTAAATCCTATGGTCGTATTATGATTGAATGGATTCGGTGTATTTTGGTACAACTCAAATGGATAAATGGTACCTGCGTTCCTGCCTTTTAATTCCAGGTCAACACCGGATGCCACTACTTCATTGTCTTCTGTAAAATACACTTCAGATTTAATGATTCTGTCATTGAGGTTGATCCATTCACTGGCAGTTACTTCTTTCTTTGCCTTAAATACAAGGGCAAATAGCTTCGATGATGTTTCTGCCTGCTGACGATTGTCGGCCCAGCTTATGAGGATGTTGTTGTCGGAGAGGTAGATGTCGTCATCCGACAGATTTGCTACACCTGGTTCAACACCCACAAATTCCAGCTTGTTGTCATCAAAAATCATGGACATTTGCAATCCTGCTATCTGTCTTCCATCGTTGATTTCGAATGGCACCCTTATTTCTTCACCGGCTTTGATGCCATTCACGGTATATTGTATGGCAATTCTATTCCTGTTTTCTGCTTCGGTATTGGCATACCTTTGATACGATCCGTTGATGTCACCCACTTTTACGGCTACAAAGTCCGTATTGCCTACATTGTGTTCAATGGAAGACACAGCGGCTTTTGACTGGTAAGGGAATGGTTTTGTAGGATCCGGAAATACCTGTGCTTTATCAACAAACTTCCAACTCTCTGAGTTTGGCAGTTTATCGGTAAGACCCAGGATGAGTTTACGCAATGCCACAAGGTCAGCTGCAGAAATCTTGTCATCCGAGTTGGCATCACAAGCTATTATTTTATAAGGTGTTTCCAATTTCTTAAGACCAAGAATATGCCTTTGAATCAACACAAGGTCAAGGGTTGATACCCCATTCAGATAGTCATCTGACTTGGAAGGGGTAATGGTATAATCCTGCTCCATGGTTAGGTCTTCAAAAGTAAATTCACCCTGCTCATTGGTGTACAGATATCTTGGAAACTCTGGTTGTTCAGATTCCAGCATCAGGGCCACATTTTCAACCGCTTCTTCGGTTTCCATTTTAATAACACCTGATACAAAAACCCTGCTTGCTGTTGTATCCGGATCGTTGTCATCCAGGTAACCAAAACCACAAGTATTGTTGTTGTCCTGAACATTGATGTGGGTGGTACAGTAATCCTGATTGCCCGCATCATCGGTCACATATATCTTCAATTCAAACCTGGTGGTTTTTGCCGTCATATCAGCACAAGTGAATTGTCTTGAAGCATTGGATACCAAAGTACTGAATGAATACTTCAGGTTTGGATTAGGTGAGCAGTTGTCGTAACTACCTGCGTTGAAGTCTGATGCCCATATTTCTACGGTACCATCCTCTTCCATGATCACGGTGGTGATTTCAGACAAACAATATGGCGTAGGTTTTTTCTGATCCTTTACTTCAACTGTGTTTGAACAAGTCTTCGTGTTGCCGCACTCATCGGTGACGGTCCATTTGATGGTGTGTTTGCCGAAACCTACTGAGCGGCTAAGAGTATTGGTGTTACCGCTGAAATCAACGATTCCATTGTTATCTACATCCAAAGTATAACTCCACACAAAATTTTCAGGTTTAGTACAATCATCGGTAGCCGTGGCGGTTGCCTCTATCAGGGCTTTACAATTGTCAACCTGGGTAACTTTTACATCGGCAGGCAAACATCCTTTGGTGATGGTAGGCGCGATGCTGTTTTGCCCTTTGATGACCTGTGTATAAGTCCATTTGCCTTGTGAAGGTACCAGTGGGTTAAATTGACACCAGTCGATGACCGTCCATTTTCTCAATACTTTGAAGCAAAATCCTTCCACATATTGGAAAACGAGGTCTTCATATTCCACGGCAATCTGACTGCATGGTTTTATCGTCCAGGTAGGCCTTTTCTTTCCGGCCGGCATTTCATCGGGGCTGATGCCCGTGGTAAGACAGCCATTGGGGAAGGTGTGATCTTGTGGCCAGGTAATATTGTTTCCACTGAATGGATTTTTAGGTTGAACGGTTATCACCTGAGTACAGGATGATTTGTTGCCAAAATTATCCGTTGCGGTAAATATCCTGGAGATGCTTCCCCTTCCGCAATCGTCAAATCCGTTTTCTTTCACTTCTTCGGTAAGGCTGGATGAACATTCGTCACTGGCTGTTGGTTTGCCGTACTGTCCCAGACTCAATAAGTCAGCAGAACAGTCTACGGTGATGTTGGCCGGACAATTGCTCAGAACGGGTGGCAGGTTGTCCTGAACCCTTACTTCTACCATGCAGCTATTTGAGTTGCCAGCTTTATCTACGACCCTTAATTGTACCATAAAGGCCTTGCCTGCATCCTCGCAGCAGAACTTGATCTTCGGTCCCCAGTCATTGGTAATGCCACATGAAGTAGTTTCCATTCTTCGCACTTCCAGGCGTTCAATGCCACAGTTGTCCCATGACCCATCATCAACCGATTCTGTAGTCACATAACCGATACCATCATCATTCAGGCCGGCAAAAGAAAACTGATCACACACAGGAACTGGCGGCGTACTGTCTATAAGGTCAACCCTTACCGTCGCCTCAGATGCATTGTCGCAATCGTCCACAACCAGATATACAATCCACAAGGTAGTAACACCAGCCGGAATGGTGGTGATGGTGTAGGTACCATCTGCATTTTTCACCACACCTACGTTGCTGCCCGGACCCGGTGTGGGTAAGCCATTTGGATCGGGTACTATATAAGAAACATAATATTCATATCCACTGCACTCATAAGTAATAACCGGTGCGGGTACTTTTATTTGAGACGCGCAGGTCAAACCGGTAGTACCCACGGTGAAGTCTTTTGGCGCGGCTATCACTGGTGCTTGCTTATCCATGACCGTTATGGTTTGGTTTCGGATAATTTGTGTCGCATTACAAAGGTCCGTAACAATCCATTTTCGCAATAATTTGAAGGTCTTGTCCCCCGGCATTTCGGAATTTTGGTGTCCTGAAAGTCAACGGTTACATTTAAACAGAAGACGCCTTGTGGACTTCCGGTATAGCTCGGATCTGGGTGGCCATTGGCCAGTTTAGGCCAGTTGCCGCACGCATCCAGGGAAGGATTTGGACCTAAAACTTCGTCATAGTTTTGTGGAAATACGATGTCGATGCTGTTTGCTTTGTTGATATAGATGTCAGACGAACAAGTACTGGAATTACCACTGATGTCGGTAACGAGCCAGGTCCTGGTCACAACCGAACTAAAAGGACCAGTACAATCGCTTTGTGTAACCAAATCAAAGTACTGAAGTATTACATCTGAACAGTAATCATAATTTTTTACTAAGAATTTATTGTCCGAAATCGGGGTCACAATGGCATCCGGTTTTAAGGGGAAGCCTGTGACTTGTGGTCCGGTAAGCTGATTACAGTCAATGGTCACATCGGGATTGCATACCAAGGTGGGTATGGATTTGTCCTCGAGTTTCACCAAACCCCAGCAGGAGTTTTGTCCACATTCCTGGACTACCCTGGCTTCGATGGTTTTAGTAAGATATTTTTGTGAAATCCGGGTATTGAGTATAATGGTATCGCGTTGAATATCCCTTAATACTACATTATAAGATGAAGATGGCAAAATCATATCCTCGAGGATCATGTCCGGCGTAATCGCCAGCTCACACCTGCCATTCATTGACACATGCACGAGGTTGTTACATGCCAGGGCAACCGGTGTTTCATTGACGATGTCAACTGTTGATGCATCGTTGATGGTGCACAATCCCGCTGTCTGTCCGGCATATGCCCTTGCAGACCCGGTAACCGCCAGATTATAGGTACCCACGGTAGTTCCCCAATTGACGGTATACATATTGGTATTGGAAGGCCCAACCACAACACCGCCGCCACTGATAGACCATACTATGCCTGAAAGCAGGTTGCTGGCGATATCAAGCCTGTAAGTTTTGTTTTCACTGTCAATACACGCGCCAAAGTCACCGAGGATTTCATTCCTGGGATACCGGCAGTTGTACGTCGCATTTACTGTAAACTGAGAAATACCGTTGGAAAGCACTGCTGAGTACTTGGTATTGTCCAGTCTTCTGGCTGCAAGTACATATACTCCGGCAGGACCTTCCGGGATAACCGTATTGGCAGCAAGGACTATGGGTGTTCCGGGAGGTGGCGGTGACGCCGTGGAATATAACCCTACTGAGGACACCACCACCCAGTTTTGACCGGCAGGTGCAGTAACGGTAATTGTTTCATTAAATTGACCATTTCCAAACTGTGTCTCATTGTTCATACATCCGCATTCAGTTTTGGTAATCACCGGTTGCTGGGATGATGCTGTAATCCAATGGAAGCACATGAGAAGGACGATAAGGGGCAATGACCTCCATCGATTTCTGCTGTGGTTCGATTTCAGTGAAAGTAAAATGTTCTTCATCGAAAGTTGTGTTTTGTGTAATATTCGTTTCACGCCAATAATTTTTACAGGATTAGGGTATATGATCCATACACCTTTACCTTATTTTCTTTCATTGTGCCAAATTCTACACCAAAACACCAATCATATTAAGCATAAGAATAATATGAAAAAACATTATGATTATCGGTAATATGTAAAGAGTTTTATGTCAGATTTCAGCAAATCATTTTGACAAAAGGAAAATCACATTTTTTTTTCGGATCATATTATGGTAAAAATTAATATGAATTGACTTTATCCTGATTTTTGTGAAAAAGGTCCTTTCAGGGTGCTGTGACGTTGCCAGACACAAGGCCTGCGGATAATTTTTGTTCAATATTTCATATTAATGAAAAAAATAATGTAATTTTACCTGATAATTACTAAAGTCTGTTTATTACACATGGCCAGAATATTAATAGTTGATGACGATGTCAGTATAAGGAGGACACTCAGGGAAATCCTGGAGTTTGAAAGCTACCAGGTTGACGAGTCCCCCGATGGACTTGATGCCCTGGTGAAAGTAAAACAACAGGCTTATGATGTCATCATTCTCGACATCAAAATGCCAAAAATGGACGGCATGGAAGCCATAGAACGCATTCAGGTCTTAAGTCCTGACGTACCCATCGTCATGATCTCAGGGCATGCCAACATCGACACCGCGGTGGAGGCCGTTAAAAAAGGTGCCTTTGATTTTATCCAGAAACCACCGGATCTCAACCGATTATTGATTACCATTCGCAACGGCATGGACAAATCTTCCCTCATTACCGAGAAGAAGGTGCTCCAGAAGCGGGTGAATAAGTCTATGGTGCAGGAAATGATCGGTGACAGCAAGGCGCTGGAAATGATCAAACAGACCGTGGAACGCATCGCGCCTACAGATGCCAGGGTCCTCATCAATGGTAAAAATGGTACGGGTAAGGAACTGGTGGCCCGGTGGATTCACGAGAAAAGCCATCGCGCCGATGGACCCATCGTGGAAGTGAACTGTGCGGCCATTCCTTCAGAATTGATAGAAAGTGAGTTGTTTGGCCATGAAAAGGGCTCATTCACCTCTGCACATAAAATGCGCCTGGGCAAATTTGAACAAGCCCATGGAGGTACCCTTTTCCTGGATGAGATTGGCGACATGAGCCTCTCCGCTCAGGCCAAAGTGCTCCGCGCTCTACAGGAAAGCAGAATCACCCGGGTAGGGGGCGAAAAAGAAATATCGGTCGATGTGCGCGTGATTGCAGCGACCAATAAGGACCTTCGGGCCGAAATCAACAAAGGGCTCTTTAGAGAGGATCTTTACCACAGGTTGGCTGTCATCGTCATTGAAGTACCACCACTCAATGAAAGAAAAGAAGACATTCCTGCCCTCGTAGAATATTTCATTGGCAAAGTGTGTGATGAATACCATATGCCGAAAAAGACCATCGAAGCTGCCGCCGTCAAGATGCTGCAGCAGTACAACTGGACAGGAAACATCAGGGAGCTCCGGAATGTGGTAGAACGACTCATTATCCTCAGCAAGGATAAAGTCACCAAGGCCGACGTGGAAAATTATGTCAACAATTCACCTTCTGAAAGGTCAAAGTTGCACGAAATCTTCGACCAGTTTGACAACCTCGAAAAACTTCAGAAGTACATCGTCAAAGAATACGAAACCTACAAGGGTATTCTTGTCTAAAAGTTTATTATTTTTGTGTTTATAGGATTTGCCCGTCATACTAGATGACGGGCTTTTTTTTGCAATAACATTTTTAAAATGGAAGAAAGAAAATTAAAGGCAGTATCGGTGCCTACCAGGCAAATGAAGCAGTGGTCTGAACTCAAGGGGGAAAACTCCTGGACCATGTTCAAGGTCATGGCCGAATTTGTGGACGGTTTTGAAAAACTCAACCGACTCGGGCCTTGTGTATCCATCTTTGGTTCTGCCCGCACCCAGCCGGACAACAAATATTACCAACTGGCCATGGATGTGGCCAAGCGCATCACGGAAGAAGGTTTTGGCGTCATTACCGGAGGTGGTCCCGGCATCATGGAGGCGGCCAACAAAGGTGCTTACGTGCAGGGAGGCCTCAGCGTAGGACTCAACATCAACCTGCCTTTTGAGCAATCGCACAATGCCTATATCGATCCCGATAAAAACCTCGACCACCGCTACTTTTTTGTGCGAAAGGTCATGTTTGTCAAATATGCGCAGGCTTTTGTGGTTTTACCCGGAGGTTTTGGCACCTTAGACGAAACCTTTGAGGTGTTGACCCTGATCCAGACCAAAAAAATATCCAAGGTTCCGGTCATCCTCATGGGTACCGAATTTTGGTCGGGACTCAAGTCCTGGATCAAAGACGTCATGATGGAGCAGTTCCACAATGTATCTGCCAAAGACCTTGATATGCTGCCGGTTACCGACGATCCCGATGAGGTCGTTAAAATGATAGCCGACTTCTACAACATGGGTACTGACGGTCACGAGATCAAACCCAACCTAGAGCTGTAATTTTGAAAACGAAGGCGGAACTGGTGGAGGTTTTACTTCCATTATACGGAGAGCGGGAAGCAGCGGTAATGGCCAGATATCTGTTTCTCGATTTGTTTGACGGGCGATCTGACCTGAATGCTTCGGAACAAGTCATACTTGAAAATGCCGCAGACCGTTTGCTCAGACATGAACCATTGCAGTATATCACCGGCAAAGCATATTTTCGCGACCTGGTATTATATGTCGCACCCGGTGTACTCATTCCACGACCTGAAACCGAAGAATTGGTGGATCTGGTGCTGACTTATGTCCAAAAACACCAAATAAGCCACATCCTTGACGTCGGCACCGGCAGTGGCTGCATTGCCCTTGCTTTGAAAAAAGAACTCCCGGAGGTGGAAATAACGGCCATAGACAAGAGCGAAGCCGCCCTTGAAATTGCCCGTCGCAATGCCCGGACCCTGGACCTGAACATAGAACTGATGCCATGCGATTTTCTCAGTTCTGAAAGTCGCCTGACTTTACCTGCTGTTGACCTCATCGTGAGCAATCCCCCCTACATTGGTACCGATGAAGCACAGACCCTGAGTCCAAATGTCCTGGAATATGAGCCAGCCATGGCCTTATTTGCTGAAGGAGACCCCCTCGTGTTTTATAAAGCCATAGCAGCATACGCCGCGCTGCACCATACTCCGGTTTTTTGTGAGATCAATGAGCGCTTGGCTCAAGAAGCACGGAATTGTTTTTTAAAAGCAGATTATGATCAAGTGGTAGTTCATAAAGATCTTCAGGGAAAAGATAGGATGTTAGTGGCCCTTTAAAGATGATATTCAATTTCATACATCTTATAAATCCATATTTAGGATTGGAATATAATTTAAAGCTTTACAATTTGTTTTTGAATAAGAATGGCCCCCATTTTTATTTCAACTACATAATAACCTGAAGTATAATTTTCTCCAAATGTTATATTTGAACCATCATATATATGTATGGTATCTATTAGTTTCCCTTCTATTGAATACACAGCAAATTGAAGTGGGTTTGAAAAATTTAATTCACTCATTTTAAGTGTGAAAAATTGTGATGTAGGATTAGGGAAAATCTGAATATCAGCGAGTGCAGGGGGTATCTCTGTAGAGGTGCTAATTTTAAATGGATTACTATCTAAAAGCATGACTGATTTCGCCTTTCCTTCCTGATCGGCAACAATATCATCCCCAAATTTAATATAGGCTTGCTCATGGAAAAACACTAACAATTTATTAGTATCCAAAATTTCGAAATCATAGGCAAAAGGACCCTTTAAAGAATCTTGCAATGTATAATTGGTTTCATGCATGATCATTCCTGTATCATCATATTTCCTAAAATTAAGTTTAAACGGAGCATTTTGATTTCTGCAACTACTTATTATGTGCATTTTATTTTCAAAAAATTTGACAACTGGACCCTCATTACATGAATCCTGGAAAATTGTTTTTAATTTATATCCTTCATTTAAATTAATAACACAATACTCACTTGAGTCAATATTGTTAGGTATATTATAAACGATAAAATTTTGGCCGTCAAAAAACTTAATTGAATAGAGTCCGATGCTTATATCCACCGGAATTTCAATAGTTTTAATTTCGTTCAGATTAAAGTCATAGAATTTAGCTTTAAAGGAATTTTCATTTTCCTTTTTATCTAAAATTATAAAATGATCTTCAGTTTTCATGACATTGAAAATGTCAAAAGATGTTTCCAGAATATGTGGAGGTCCTATGGAATGCCCCAATTCATTTAATAGGATTGATTTAATAACACTAGGGTTACTCTTTTTGTCAATTTGGATGTAACGATACCGGTTTTCATTTTCGTAATAGAAATAGGAGAAATAGTATCCTTGAAGAAATGCGCCATGTGCCAATGTAACAGCATCTGTGTCATTGTCGGCTAAATAACTCATTAATAACTGACCTGTTTCATTGTCGAATTCTCGTTGACAAAGCCTGGAGTTATTATGGGAGATGAAAAATTGACCTGCTGAGTTTTCTCCCGCTCTTTCTGAAACCACTACAAGCCGGTTTTTACTATTTATATACATCAATCTCGCCAGTTCATCTCTCCCTAATAACTTTTTAGGGTAATTGATCTGCCATATTAGCTTACCATCATTTAATGACCTTTTTTCAACTAAATATCCATTTCCTCCGCTAATATTTCTGTAGATAATATAGAGATTTTCCCCATGAAGGAGGTGACTTAGAAAGATGAGTCCTTCCAGTCGATTATATCCGTCTTTTTCACTTCCTATTGAGGTTGAATCAATCGAAGTGTAATACCAATAAGGTGTTACATCTTCCAGCACCATTGACTGGTACGGTTTGAAAGGTTGGGCTATGATTTTTACATGCCAGGTTAATAAGCATAGTAATATGGACAAAATCAGTTTCTTACTCACGTGAAATATTTTTGCGCCTAAAGACAAATTTTAGAACTGCAACTTCTCACACGGTTCTATGCAATCACCTATTGAAGTTCCACTACACATATTTTGTCCAACACATCCATCTGACTGGCTTTCAACCACTGGATCACCAACCATTATTACTTCGTTTGTATGAAAATCACTACACCATTCTGTTACCCTGCTACAACAAGAAATACCGCAATTTTCGATCTCTATATTCCAGGATTCACCCTCTTGATAGGCGCAATACTGGGTACAATCCCTTAAAAACATTTCAGCCGAAAAAGTTTGTATTCCTCCACATGGTGTTGATACGAAATTATAAAAATAGTCTTCAACTCTTGATTGTTCAATGTATGCCAAAATACTTCGCTCAATAGATAAAATCTCGTTAGATAATATCACATTTCTACCTTGATTAAATAACTCCTCCCAAGAATCATGTAAGTCTGTACATCCTGATTCTTGAGAAGGCCAATAATCAACATCCATAATATATAATCTTGGATAAATAAAGCCGAAAGCACAATATTGGTAGGAATAGGACATGTAAAACTTACAGCCATTTATAATTAGACTATCATTAACAGTTTGTACACTATCGCAACTTGGAATATTATATGATACACCACAACCATCAGTCCTCAACTGGGTGTAAATTTCCTTATCCTTACTTATTATTTCAACAGTATTAGAAGTGCAAGAAAAAAGTGTTAAACCAACAATAAATACAATAAGAATTTGTAAAACGTGCATGTTCAGCTTCAAATGCTTTGTTTGATTCCAGTGGTTTATTCTGTGTAGATTAAAAGATTAATAAGATGCTGAGTTGCTGAAAAGATTTGATAAATTTTTCATGGTAGATAATTTAGTAATATTTTAAAAAACAAAAGTAATTAAATTTATTAAACTATAAAACCATTTATACTAAAATTAAAATTTCATATAAATTGCATTAAGCGAAATTTAAATAAAAAACCGATATAAAAATGAGGTAACTTTAAAATAATATTTTGGAACTAAATAATTGCAAGACCTTACACATTAAACCTAAAGTGCATCACATCTCCGTCGTTTACCACGTATTCTTTGCCTTCCACGCCCATTTTACCGGCTTCTTTGACGGCGGCTTCTGAACCGTAGTGGATGAAGTCTTCATAGCGAATGACTTCTGCGCGGATAAATCCTTTTTCAAAGTCGGTATGGATGACACCGGCTGCCTGTGGAGCTTTGTCGCCGCGGTGGATGGTCCAGGCGCGTACTTCCTTTACCCCGGCCGTGAAATACGTGATCAGGTTTAGTAATTTATAACAGGCGCGGATGACCCGGTTCACACCAGGCTCATCGAGGCCCATTTCCCTGACAAATTCCATGCGCTCTTCTTTGCTCTCCAGTTCGGCAATGTCGGCCTCGATGGCGGCAGAGATGAGGATGACCTCGGCGTTTTCGTCTTTGACGGATTCGATAAATTTTTTAGTGAGCTCGTTGCCGGTATGGACTGAGGCTTCATCTACGTTGCACACATAAAGCACGGGCTTGTCGGTGAGCAACCACGTGTCTTTGATGAATTCTTTTTCATCTTCTGTAAAGCCATAAGCCCTGGCACTGTTGCCGGCCTCCAGAAAGGCAAATACTTTCTCCAAAAACTCCACTTTTGCCGCATCGTCCTTTGAGCCCGATTTGGCCTGCTTTTTTTGCCGGTCGATCCTTTTTTCGAGGGTTTCCAGGTCTTTCAGGATCAGTTCGTTGTCGATGATTTGTTTGTCCCTCAAGGGATCAACTCCACCTTCCACGTGTACCACATTGTCGTCCACAAAACAGCGCACCACGTGCACTATGGCATCCACCTCGCGGATATTGGCCAAAAATTGGTTGCCCAGGCCTTCGCCCTTGCTGGCTCCTTTGATGAGGCCCGCAATATCTACGATCTCTACCGTAGTTGGTTGTACCCGCTGTGGATTGACCTGTTCGCTGAGTTTGTCGAGCCTTTCATCCGGCACTGTAATGACACCGAGGTTGGGATCTTTGGTCGCAAATGGATAGTTGGCAGCCAGTGCCTTAGCCGAAGTGAGGGCGTTGAAAAGGGTAGATTTGCCTACATTGGGTAACCCCACGATGCCGCATTGAAGTGCCATATATTTTTATTTAGGCCGCAAAAGTACCCTTTTTTGATGAATTTAGGCATTGAGAAAGCTTAGTTCTGAACGCTGAGTACTGAATATTTAAATTTACTTTAAAATTATTTTTAAGAATAGACTGAACTATGACTTTCTGATTGGACTCAAAAATTAGAGGTCTGCGCAAATTTGCGGCGTCTACCCGGAAACGCCAGTTAGACAGGTTTCGAACACTTCGAATCCCTCACTAGTGTTCGGGATTCCTCACCTTCGGTTCGGAACTTGGCAGCTTTCGCTACGCTTCAGCATATGTTTGGGTAACTGTCAGCATTGGCCTTTTAATCTCTCCCCTGAAATCAAAACTTGTGTTCGCAAAGCTCAAAGATGCCGATTAGAAGAATTTGACTAAGCTGCGCGGTGATCGCATAGTTCACTTTCCAAAATGAGCTGCCGCTCATTTTTATCTCCAAAGGAGAAATCGCTCGTTCATCTGGCTAACGCCAGTTAGACAGGCCAGATCATCAGATCACCAGATCACCAGATCATCAGATCATCAGATCACCAGATCACCAAATCACCAAAAATTCACCCCACCGCCCTCACCATCACCGTGAGTCTGGAACTGCAGATCAGATTGCCTGCTTCATCCGTAATATCGGTATTCCATACATGAATTGACCCATTGGATTTTACAGGTCTGACCGTGCCGGTGACCTTGCCGGATTTGGCAGATTTTAAGTGGTTGGCGTTGACTTCAATACCCACGGACGCATACTGGCCAATGGGGCCGGCGGCAAATAAACTGGCCACGCTGCCCAGTGTTTCTGATAAGACCACAGAAGCACCGCCGTGCAACAAACCCATCGGTTGTACAGTGCGGTGATCGACAGGCATGGTGGCGCGGATAAAGTCATCGCCGACCTCCGTAAACTCTATGCCGAGGTGTCCGCCCAGGGAATTTTGATTGAATGCATTGAGCATGACAAGATCGGGTCTTGACTTCCAGATCATAGGTATGATGTTAAAAATTAAAAGTAAATCTTGCGGTAATTACGGCTTGGTGCGTTTGTATTTTTTCCATACGTCAACAAAGGCCTTGGCATGACGCTCAGCCGTTTTCTCGCTGTACTTGATCACTTCATTGCTACTTTCAGTGGGTGGCGTAGATACAGAAACAGGTTCTGAAGTACCATTGTAGATGGCCAGTTCATTGATGAAGGGTCCGAAATCAGTTTCCTGAATAAAACAAAACATCTTTTGAATTTCTTCTTCGGTCACACCAAAGGCCTTTTTATATTTTTCTACATTGTTTCTGATTTCCTTTGAGGCAGGCACAATGTAGCGGTACTTGGTTTTTTCACCCAGGTTGACACTGACGAGTTCTGTAAAATTTTTATTTTCCAAATCGTAGTAAAGGGTAGGGGTAATGACCCATACTTCTTTGGCTTTATTTTCCAGCTTAATGACATCTTTGAGGTTCATATCTTTGTTTTTATGTTCAGTGAAATTTGGCCAATGTTTCTTTCAACCGCCGGATGGCTTCTGTCAGCTCTTCTTCTGAGGCGGCATAGGATATTCTTACGCACTGGTCGGCCCCAAAGGCTGAGCCGGAGACCAGACCCACATGAGCCTCTGCCAGCATGATCTCAGAAAAATCATCGGCATTGTGGATGGTATTCGTGCCATCGGTTTTTCCAAAGTAATGGCTCACATCGGGAAAAACATAAAATGCACCCAAAGGGTGATTGACCATGAGTCCCGGAATTTCTTTGAGTTTTGCAAGCACAAGATCCCGCCTTTTCTGAAAAGCTTTTGTCATTTCAAGCGTAGGAGCCAGGTCACTGTTGAGCCCAATGGCCGCCGCGTGCTGGCTGAAGGATGCGGCACCTGACGTTACCTGACCCTGCACTTTATCGCAGGCTGAAGCCAGCCAGGCGGGCGCCACCATAAAGCCGAGTCTCCAGCCCGTCATGGAAAATCCCTTTGAGAAACCATTGACTATGGCCGTAATGTCCTGCATACCCGGGGCAGAAGCAATGCTGGCATGTCCTCCCTGGAAGTTGATGTATTCATAAATTTCATCAGATAATACGACCAAATTGTCATGAGGGGTTATGACAGCGGCGATGGCATCGAGTTCTTCCCGGGAAAAAACAGAACCGGTAGGATTGCAGGGTGAGGAAAAAATGATGAGCCTCGTTTTCGGCGTAATGGCCGCTGCCACCTGGGCCGGACTTACTTTGAAGTCCTGTTCGATGCCGGCCGAAACCACCACCGGTGTGCCGTGGCAAAATTTGACGATTTCAAGATAAGAGACCCAATAAGGGGCAAAAATAATGACCTCATCTCCCGGATCGATGATGGCCGTACACACATTAAAGATACTCTGCTTTGCCCCATTGGAAATGACAATCTGGTTTGCCTGGTAGTCCAGACCACTGTCCCGCTTCATTTTGGCGATGATGGCATTTTTGAGTTCCTGGGTTCCCGAAACCGGCGTGTACTTGGTCATGCCCTTATGCAGTCCATCGATGGCTGCGTCTTTGATGTGCTCCGGCGTATCAAAATCGGGCTCACCCAGGCTCAGGGAAATGACCTTTACCCCCTTTGCGGCCAAATCACGGGCCTTTTGTGCCATCCTGATGGTCGCTGATTCTGTCATTTGCTGAATTTTGTCAGCCACCATGATGTTTAAGTCGAATGCCATGTATCTCTTTGAAAATTATGTACAAATGTAGTAATATGTTTGTAGGCGGAGAAGGATTTTTAGGCGTTTGTTTTTTTTGGTAATCGCGAAAATCGTGAAAATCGGTAAATCGAGAAAATTGTGGAAATCGCGGAATCGTTAAATCGATGCTATTGTGGGAATCTACCTGGCTAACGCCAATTAAACATGTTTGTAGGCACAAAATAGTATCTTTATTTCCCGCAGACCTGTCTAACTGCCGCCAGGTAGATACCGCAGAGCTATGCAGATTTTTAAATTTACCAGCATATTTAATAGAAAGAGGTGTGCGAATCTCCCTTGCGTGAAATACTTATATTTCCATGCATGTTGCCTGTCACTGTTCTGTCAAATCTAACATCTGGTCTAACATTGTTCAATTAAGATTTGCCGATGCCGCGTGGTTTGCGCGCGTTTCACTCCTTTAGATTTGCATAGTGTTTAATTTAATCATATTACAATTAATATTATGTATAACTATAGGGGGTCTGGGGGATTTTGAAAAGTGTTAATTTTGGTGAAAGTTGAGACAAAGTGTGGCAAATTAGGGTTCACTCTAAGTAAAACTTATTTAGTGTTTAAATCCACACTTTGTTTAAAAGGTTAAAAAGACAGATAGAAAATTAGGGTAAAACCCATTAACAAGGTAATCGTCCTTCACCTTTATTCTCAACTCATTGTAAAATTTCTTAACTTTTAAAACCATTTTCATCATGTTAAAGTTCACGATCGGTGCTGACATCTCTAAGGACAAAATCAATTTTGCCCTTCGTTTTCTAAACGATTATCTTCTGGACAAGGAAATTGAAAACACTACATCTGCCCTTAACAAATTCATTAAGGAAGTTAGGTCATTTGTAAAAAGTATGGCCAAAGAAAAAAAGTCAGAGTATTCTTTGGAGTTTATTATGGAGCATACGGGATTTATGGCAATCTCCTAATAGAAGCCTGGCGGGGCACAAGATAACTAGGTATGGTATTTCAGGGCTGGAAATCAAAAATAGTACTGGGATCAGCAGGGGTAAAAGTGATAAAATAGATGCTCAACGAATCGCAGACTATGGGGTCAGATTTGCCGATAAATTAAAACCTTATAGCTTATGTGACAAGGTACTCTCAGAACTTAAGGGTCTGAATACCAAAAGATCACAACTGGTAAAATTAAAATCACAGCTGACACAAGCAAATGGAGATAACAAAAATTTCAAAGCAAAGATCTTTGAAAAATTGAGCAAAATCGACGAAGCTGTAGTAAAAGCGTTGATTGGCCATCGACAAAATTGAAACTGAAATGTTGGAGTTGGTAAAGGTGATGAAACCATCTATGAAAATTATATGATAGCTCAATCAGTTCCAGGTGTCGGTAAACTAATAGCATAGCCTTCATTTGCACTACCAATAATTTTACAAAATTTGAATCGGCTAAAGCATTGGGAAGTTATTGTGGCGTGGTGCCATTTACTAAGGAATCTGGTAGGTATAAAGGCAAAGATAAGATATCACCCATTGCCAATAAGACATTAAAGAAATTGTTGCATCTTGGAGCCGTTGCATCAATAAGTGGCAAAAATCCATTTGCTTGTATTACCAAAGAAAATCACAGATGACAAGAAAAACAAAATGCTGGCCTTAAATAATGTTAGAAATAAAATAGTAAAAACACTGTTTGCATGCATTAAGAATAAGACCAAATACAAGCCGGATTATATATTCACATTTGCAGCCTAATAATGCATTGTGGATAACTCAGTATTTAGGCCATTAAAAAAATTGTTATCAACATAAATAAATGTCAATTATGTATTAAATAAATATCAATTAATGCTTGGTCAAACCATAGAAAACACTAAAATTAGCTGCCACTCATTTTTTTCTCCGAAGGAGAAACCGTTCGCTCATCCCTGATCCCTGGTCCCTGATCCCTGGTCCCTGGTCCCTGATCCCTGATCCCTATGATTTACATCACTTCCCGACATGAACCACCCATTTGGGCAGGTTGCCCGAATTTCCTATTTTTGACAGTTAAAAAAAATCACACGATGAAGGAGTTGTTGGAAAAGTTGGCACAAAAACGCCAGGAGGCTTTATTGGGCGGAGGAGTAGACAGGATTGAAAAGGAGCATAAAAAAGGGAAATTAACCGCGAGAGAACGCGTGGAATTGCTATTGGATAATAATTCCTTTGAAGAGCTGGATATGTTTAAAGAACACCGCTCCTTTGATTTTGGGATGGAGCACCAGCAGGTTCCGGGAGATGGAGTGATTACGGGGTACGGTACCGTAAATGGTCGATTGGTTTACCTTTTTGCCCAGGACTTTACGGTATTTGGCGGTTCTTTATCTGAGACCCACGCGGAAAAGATTTGTAAGGTCATGGATCTTGCCATGGAAAACGGTGCACCCATCATCGGCCTGAATGACTCAGGCGGTGCTCGCATCCAGGAAGGGGTAAATTCTTTGGGAGGTTATGCCGACATTTTTTCAGAAATACGATTGCCTCAGGGGTCATACCCCAGATCAGTGCCATCATGGGCCCCTTGCGCGGGTGGAGCCGTGTACTCGCCAGCCATCACCGACTTTATCATGATGGTTGACAATACCTCATATATGTTTGTCACCGGACCCAATGTGGTGAAAACAGTAACCAATGAGGACGTGAGTTCAGAAGAACTTGGTGGATCTATGACACATGCCAAAAAGAGTGGGGTGGCCCACCTCACGTCATACAACGATCTCGATTGTATCAAAAAGCTCCGTACCCTTATGTCTTACCTGCCTCAAAATCACGAATCAAAAACGCCCAAATTAACTTATATCCCGGGTGATGAATCCAGGCCTAAACTGGATGAAATTATTCCTGTGTCATCTCAGACACCCTACGACATCAAAGAAGTCATTTTGGAAGTTTGTGACACTGATTCATTTTTTGAAATCCACGAACATTATGCAGAGAACATCGTAGTTGGTTTTGCCAGATTGGCCGGACGAAGCATTGGCATTGTTGCCAACCAACCGCAGGATCTGGCTGGTGTTCTGGACGTGAATGCCAGTAAAAAGGCAGCCCGTTTTGTACGGTTTTGCGATTGTTTCAATATTCCCCTCCTCGTATTTGTGGACGTGCCCGGCTTTTTGCCCGGTACGGATCAGGAATGGAATGCCATCATTACCAATGGAGCCAAACTGTTGTATGCGTTCAGCGATGCAACGGTGCCAAGGGTCACGGTCATTACCCGCAAAGCCTATGGGGGAGCTTATGATGTGATGAACAGCAAACACATCAAGGCTGACCTCAATTTTGCATGGCCATGCGCAGAAATTGCCGTCATGGGCGCCAAAGGTGCCAGTGAGATCATCTTTAAAAAAGAAATCGCGGCTGCAGATGACCCGGAAGCCAAGTTGTTGGAAAAAGAAGCTGAATATCAGGAAAAATTTGCCAATCCTTATCGGGCTGCCAACCGGGGTTTTGTGGATGAGGTCATTGCGCCTTCCTCTACCCGCAGAAAACTAATCAGGGCGTTTGACATGCTTGAAAACAAGAAAGTATCGAGACCTGCCAGAAAACATGGTAACATTCCACTGTAGATAAAACCTGCCCATTTTTGCCTTAAACATGAAAGTGGTCAAAATAATTGTTAATGAAATGCATTTCGGGCATTATTCATCCACTTTTTACGTCTTACTAATACATAGCAATACATAACTCGCATGAAACGCAAAATACTTAAATACACAGCCATCTTTATCGGAGGAATTATCCTGGCACTTGCCGTGGCTCCTTTTATTTTTAAAGATGAAATATTCAAGGAAATAAAAAAAATATGCCAACGAAAATCTAAACGCCACGGTTGATTTCTCCGACGTGGATGTATCCTTTTTAAGGTCCTTTCCGGAAGTAGCCATCACCGTAAATGATCTTAAAGTGATGGGCTTGGATACATTCTATGGAAACACCCTGCTCGATGCCAAGGCGCTCAGAATGGACTTTTCCCTCTTGCCCCTTTTCAACAAAAATTTGCCCCGTTCCATCAAATATATTGGATTGCAGTCGGCAAACCTCGACCTGATCATCCTGAACGACACCCTCACTAATTACCTCATCACCAAGCCTTCCAAAGACAGCAGCATGGTAGAATTCAAACTGGAAGACTACGAACTCAATGACTGCAAACTGAAATATACCGACTTCACCCTGCCACTTGAAGTAAATTTGGCCAACCTCAACCACAAAGGCAGCGGTGACATTGCGGATGTGGTATTTGACCTGAATACCTCCACCACGGCGGACAGCCTTACCCTGGTTTTTGATGGATTTACTTACCTGACCAAGGTGAAGGCCAGTCTCGACGCTGTATTTCACATCGACCTGGATAAACAGCTCTTCGAGCTGAAGGATAATACGTTAAAAGTCAATAAACTTACCGGTACCGGCGATGGTTATGTGCAGTTTTTGGACGATGAAAATATGAAACTGGCAGCGTCCGTAAAAACTACCGGCAACAGCTTTGGTGATCTGATCTCTATTTTTCCTTATCTCTCTGCCTACAATACCGCAAAAGCAAGTGGTCAGGCTACTTTCACGGCCGAAGTAAATGGAGTGTTTAATCGCCTGAAAAGTTTATATCCGGCCTTTGACATTTTAATTGACATTGACAACGGTTCTGCCGTTTTTGAATCCCTTAATACCCCGGTTAAGGATGTTTTTGCAGATATCCGGATCAAATCCACCAGGCCTGACATGAAAGACCTTGAAGTGGACATCAGAAAACTCAGCATGGCGGTAAACAATGAAAAAATATCCGGTCAACTCAATATAAAAAATGGCATGTCAGATCCGCTTTTTAAGGGGAATTTTCTGGGAGGGGTAAACCTTGAAAACTGGACAAAAGCTTTTCCCTTACCCAACCTGGAAATGCTGAAGGGCCGGGTGGATGGCAAGTTGGATTTTAGTGCCAAAAAAAGCGATATTGACAAAGAAAACTATTCGGCCATAGTGTTTGACGGCCAGTTTAAGGCAGCAAATATCCTGTATAAGGCCAAAGGAAGTCCGTCGATATCCGTGGCTTCGGCCAACCTTTCCGCTTCTCCGCAAAGAGTATCCGTTGAAACAGGAGCCATCAATATGGGCCGGAGTGATGCCCAACTTAAGGGGGAAATTTTGCACCCCATGGCCTATTTTTCAGTGGTTAAAAATATTACTGGGAAGGTTGCCCTAAATTCGACCCTGCTGGATATGAATGAATGGAATTCCCCGTCGGCTATAGGTGCAACGGATTTAAAACCTACTTTTATGCCGGATCTTTCTGCCTATAAATTCAGCCATATCGATGCCGATGTGAAAATAGACCAACTGCTTTTTGGCAATCACGTTGTAAGCGGAATGACGGGAGTAGGCACACTCGGCCTGGAAAATGTGGAGGTGAAAACATTTAGAATGAACCTGGATGGAAGTGACCTGTCTTTCAATGGTAAGCTGGCCAATGTATATTCTTACTTTACCGGTCAGGGCACCCTGAACGGAGATTTAAATGTTTGGGCCGGAAGTTTTGATGCCAATAAATTTATGGTTAAATCTGAATCGGCTGCCCCGGTTGCGGATTCGATTTTGTTTACGGTACCTGAACGCGTAAACCTCAAATTGAACACTAAAATCGACAAACTCATCTACACCAACATGGAGTTGCTTAATTTTACGGGAGACGCCCTGGTACAGGACAAGACCATAGCTTTGTCGGGACTGAGTGCCAATACTATGGGGGGTAAAATTGGCTTTGATGGTTTGTATTCTTCTAAAAATACAAAGCCTGAATTCAATGTAAAGCTTGACCTGTCGAAGCTTGAATTTGTCAAGGCCTACGAAAAATTTGTGACCATGAAACAACTGGCGCCCATTGCCAAATATATCACCGGCGTTTTCAATACGACGCTGGTCATGGAGGGCAAGTTGGGTAAGGGCATGATGCCTGATTTTTCATCGCTGACTCTATCCGGCTTCATCGAAACCCTGAGTGGATATGTCAAGGGCTTTAAACCGCTGGCTGCTGTGGGTGATAAACTGGGCATCAAAGAACTATCGCAACTGGAACTAAAAGACACGCGAAACTGGTTTGACATGAAAGATGGCACCGTGGAAGTAAAGGAATTTACCAAAAACATCGCCGGTATTGATTTAAAAGGTTCCGGAACACATCGGGTGAAAGGCAAGATGGATTATGTTTTTTTATTGCGGATTCCCCGGGAAATGATGAAGAAAAATGTGGTCACGGGTACCCTTGATAAAGGACTTTCCTTTCTTGAAAAAGAAGCCGGAAAATATGGCGTCAGCATTGGACAGGGCGAATTCATCGATGTAAAGGTCAACCTGGGAGGTACGATCTCTTCACCAACAGTTTCTATTATTCCGGTGGGTACTTCCGGCAAATCATTTAAGGAAGAAGTTAACGATGAAATTAATGATCAGATAAATAAAGCCAAAGACTCACTCGATAAAGTAATTCAGAAGAAAAAGGAAGAAATCAAAGATACCATTCGCACCAGGGCAGAAGAAGAAATAGAAAAAGCCAAAGGCAAGGCAGAAGAAAAAGCCGGGGAGGTTATTGAGCAAACCAAAGACAAAATCAAAAAAGAAGTAGAATCCAAAGTAGATACACTGGTTGGAAAAGCTGTCTCAGACTCACTTAAAAAGAAAGCCGAAGAAGTCCTCAAAGATAAATCCGGCAAGGAAATTGAAGACCTTAAAAACAAGGTAAAGGATTGGAATCCGTTTAAAAAGAAGAAAGCAGGAGGGGCTCCGTAAAAAGGGCATTCAAGCCCTTTCAACTGCTACTTCGATGTTGCTTTCATCATGCCTGCCATAAGGTCTGCCTTTAGTTCTGCAATCCTTGGATCTGACAGGTAATCATCAAAATTGGTCTCCCGGTCAATGATGCCATAGGGAGTAAGTTCTATCACCCGGTTGGCAACGGATTCCGCCAGGGTATGGTCTCTGGTGGTGAAGAGTATGGTTCCCCTGTAGTCATTGAGTCCATTATTGAGCGCGGTTATGGATTCAAGGTCAAGGTGGTTGGTGGGTTCATCCAGCATGATCACATTGGCATTGGCCGTCATCATCCGGCTCAGCATACAACGCATTTTTTCACCCCCACTGAGTACGGAACAATTTTTTTGTGTTTCCTCTCCGCTGAACAGCATCCTTCCCAGGAAACCCCTGAGGTCGGTCTCATCCATATTGGTGGTGTACTGCCTCAACCAATCCACCAGGTTCATGTTTTTATCCTTAAAAAATTCGCCGTTGTCAGAGGGCAGATAAGCCGAAGTGATGGTCACGCCCCACTTATAGCTGCCATTATAGTCTGTGTCTTCTCCAGCCAGTATTTTGTAAAGCGTCGAAGTTGCCAGTGAATTTTGCGAGTAGATCACAATTTTCTGCCCCTTCCTCACTTCAAATTTTACATCTTTCAACAGATATTCTCCATTGAGCATCTTGGATTCGATGTTTACGTCGAGGATCTGGTCTCCGGCCTCACGTCCCTGATTGTTGAAAATAATACCCGGGTAGCGGCGGTTGGAAGGCCTCATGTCGTTGAGGTTGATTTTGTCCAATGCTTTTTTACGGCTGGTGGCCTGTTTTGACTTGGATGCATTGGCACTAAACCGGGCAATAAAGGCTTTCAGTTCGGCGATTTTTTCTTCTGCTTTTTTATTCTGATCCGAGCGTTGTTTCAACAGCAATTGTGAACTCTCATACCAGAATGAATAGTTGCCCGAAAAGATGGTGATCTTACCAAAATCGATGTCGGCAACATGGGTACAAACGGCATCCAGAAAGTGTCTGTCGTGCGACACTACCAGAACTATTTTATCATAATCCGCCAGGAAATCCTCCAACCACGCGATTGTGGCAAAATCCAGGTCGTTGGTAGGTTCATCCAACAACAGAATGTCGGGATGACCAAACAGGGCCTGAGCAAGCAATACCCTTACTTTTTCTTTGGCCTGCAATTCTTTTAACTGGCGGTAGTGAAGGTCTTCCGTAATGCCCAGGTTGGACAACAGGGTAGCGGCATCACTTTCGGCATTCCAGCCATCCATCTCCGCAAATAAAGCTTCAAGCTCTCCGGCTTTCAGTCCATCTTCATCACTAAAATCTGCTTTCATGTAGATGGCATCCTTGGCTTTCATAATGTCATAAAGCTTGCGGTTGCCCATAATCACAGTCTCCAGCACGGCATGCTCGTCGAACTCATAGTGGTTTTGTTTCAACACACTCATGCGTTGGTCTTTTCCCATTTCGACAGAACCGGTAGTCGGGTCAATTTCTCCGGAAAGAATTTTTAGGAAAGTACTTTTTCCCGCCCCATTGGCTCCAATAATGCCATAACAGTTCCCTTCCGTAAATTTGATGTTTACATCTTCAAACAAAATGCGCTTACTATACCGGAGAGAAAGATTGGAAACTGAAATCATGATACTATAATTTTACACTTGACCAAACAAGCGCACAAAAATAAGGACAGACCACCATCTTTTGCTAGACTTCAAAATATTATTTTGTTAATGATACGTCAAAGCGACAGGGTAGTGCTTGCCGTGGTGATGGCTGAATGATAACAAAAATCCTGGTTTCCATTGAATCGATCACGCATTATTTGCCTATCTTGCCTTAAATTTTCTACTTTATGCACATCCTGATAGTCAGCGCCACCGGCTTTGAAATAGCACCCATGCTCAGCCATCTGGAGACCCATTATGACAACTCCTCCTTTTTTGCCTTCACTTCCGCAAAACACACGATTTATCCCCTGGTGACCGGCATTGGAGCCGTCAATATGGCCATCGCCATGTCGAGATTCAGCCATATGAAAGACATCGATGTGGCGATAAATGCCGGAGTGGCTGGTACATTTGACAATGACCTTGCCTTAGGTTCGCTGGTAGAAGTCCACAAAGACCGGTTTGCAGACCTGGGTGTGGAAGAGGCCGATTGCAGCTTTACCGACGTCTACGAAATGCAGTTGTGTGGCGCTGATGATTTTCCTTTTAAGGGCGGGTGGCTCATCAACGATAAAGCGCCATTATCCTTCTCCTTACCACAAAAGACCGGACTTACCGTCAATAAAGTGCACGGCAGTCAATCCTCCATTGACCGGGTACAGCAGAAATACCATGCAGATGTGGAGTCCATGGAAGGCGCCGCCTTTTTGTACACCTGCAAATTGATGGATGTAAAATGCCACCAGTTGAGGGCCCTTTCCAACCGGGTAGAACCCCGCAACCGGGCAAACTGGCAATTGGACAAGGCCATATCCAACCTCAATGCCTTTCTGATAGAAACCTTGTCTGCTTTGTAAAGCTTTCACTTATTGTCTTAGGAGTCGTTGCAAATCAGACTCAGGCACCACTTAGAAATGTATCTTTGTGCCATGAAAACAGATGTTTCAGCCTTCCTTACCAAATTGGGCATGGAAAAACTTACGCCCATGCAGGAGCAGGCATTTGAGCCCGTGTATGCTAAAAGACATGTATTACTTACCGCACCCACCGGTTCCGGAAAAACCCTCGCCTATCTTCTGCCTTTGCTGATGCGTATGAACAAATCGGGGGGCAAGCTCATGATTGTGGTTCCTACCCGGGAACTCGCCATACAGATTTCCAACGTTGTCCGCGAACTCGCTATGGGCTTTCATGTGGTTTTGTGCTACGGCGGTCATCACCGTCGCAATGAAATGGATGCCTTATCCCGGCTGCCGGGCATTGTCATTGGTACGCCGGGCAGACTTGCCGACCATATCAGAAACCGGGCAATTGACCCTTCTTATGAAACGCTGGTCTTGGATGAATATGACAAATCACTCGAAATCGGCTATAAGGAAGAATTGGATGAGATTACCGGGGCTTGGAATAAACCGGCACAGATTCTGCTCACCTCAGCCACCAGAGAACTTAAAATGCCCGATACGCTTGCCGGGATTGATTGGCTGGATCTTGAATTCAAGCCGGAAAAAAGTAAGTCAAAGTTGCTGGTAAGGCTGGTACCCTCATCCGAAAAAGATAAGCTGCCTCTGCTGGCAAAGATCCTCCACCATACGGGGCAGGAATCGGTCATTGTTTTTGCGAACCACAAAGTCTCAGTGGACAGGATTGGGGCATATCTGAAGCTCAGGGGACTGACTGCAGGCATTTTTCACGGCGGCCTCGACCAGGTCGAACGGGAGCTGGTGTTGACAAAATTCAGAAATGGCAGTATCCACATATTGGTTTCTACAGACCTCGCTGCCAGGGGTCTGGACATTCCACAGGCGAGATACGTCATCCATTACCACATGCCCTCCAAAGAAGATGAATACGTGCATCGCAATGGCCGTACGGCCAGAATGGGAGCGGGGGGTACCGTGTATATTCTCCACCATGAATCAGAAAACATACCGGATTATTTGAATCCGATTCCGGAAACCTGGTATACGCCGGAAGAAGAAAAGGATATCGCGGTACAAAACTGGTGCAGTCTGCAATTTAATAAGGGCAGAAATGATAAAATCAGCAAAGGAGATGTGGCTGGTTTTCTCATGAAAACACTGGGCTTGTCTGCGGATGACATTGGCCTGATCGAATTAAAGGACAACAAGTCCATCGTGGCGATCAAAAGGGAAAAATCTGAATCCATGGACTGGTCCCAAAAATTTAAACTCAAAGGTACTACCGTCAGGATCGAAGTGGTGTGAGGTTGATGCACTAAAGCCAAGAGGCGGCGAAGCCCTTGAATATTCACTTTGTAAGTGGAGAAGACTTTTACTGCGCTATGAACTTTGGATTACCATTTTTCTTGATATATTTGCGCCGGTTTTCAAAGAAATGATGATTTGTGCCCGCTTTGGATTCCGAATATAAAAACCTCCAAATGAAATTAAAAAATATCGTCGCTGTAAGCGGCCATCCAGTGCTGATGACGCTGGTAACATCCAGGAACAATGGACTCATCTTAAAAGATCCGACAACGGGAAAAACTTCATTTTTTTCCGTCAGACAACATCAGTTTACGCCATTGGAAACTGTAGGCATATATACCATGACCGATACCGTGGACCTCAAAGTAATTTTTCAGACCATGTTGGACCAAATGGCGGAAAACCCACCCCTGTCGCCAAAATCCCCAAATCCTGACCTGATGAAATATTTTGCCACCATCCTTCCGGATTTTGACCGCGACAGGGTATATCCCGGAGACGTCAAAAAAGTAATTAAATGGTTCAACAGCCTGCTTTAAAAAGCCTGGTCTTATATGTAATTATGCGGTTTTTAGCGTTATAATGCATTATAGTATATCCTTTAAAACATCAATCGAATGAAAATTAAATCATACCGGGTTATTTTATTTTTTTCCTTGGTCCTGTTGTTTCTAAACGCATGTGGGGATGACATGAACATCGACCCATCGAATCCCACCATATCCATGACGGGTACAGCAGGCGATACCTTGCGCGTTGTCCCTAATCAACAGATTATATTTACGATCACAGCAGTTAAAGGCAGTGTGGATCTGAATGGACTTGAAGTTCGTGAAGGGGACACCAAAGCTGCCATCAACCGGATCGTATTTAAAGGCTCAGCGGTGGGTGGAAATCCGATTCTCCTACTTGGCAACGACAGGCAGGGCTTTACGGGAGAACTCAAAGTGACCGCACCCGCAAAAGATACGGTAGTTACCATTTCTGTAATTGTCTCAGATGCCAATAACGTTACTGTAAAGGAAACCAGAATCGTCAAGACCAAAACTCTGCCTCCTGTGGTCACCTATTTAGGCACACCATTGGTTGATGGGGCGCAGCCGGGCCAGGTGTATGATTTTCCATTCTCGGTATCCAGAGGTTTTGGTAAACTCTCACTCCTGGAGGTAAAGGAAAACGGAATTACCCTCAGTGACATTACCCGCCTCAGTTTTGACAATATAGCCTTTAACACAAATCCGGAATCCATTCTGCCAAATTTGCAAGCGGGTTTCACCAATAAAAAAATAGGGGTGAAAATCAATAACCAGACAGGCAGGAGCACCTATACGTTTATTTTTACGGACGAACTGGGTGCAAGCGCCCAATTTACGGTCAATGTGAATGTAGGTACGAAACTTGACCTGACCAAATTGGGAGCCCTGCTGAATGCCAATGGACCAGGGGGGACGGGAGGACTGGATCTCGACACCGGCAATAGCATGGGAAGTCAGGATACACTGGCAGAAATTAAAGACGAAGGCATCGACCTCAGTTTACCCTTGGCATCGAACTGGCTTCAGAAAATATCGGCCGTCAACGGAGCAGAATTAAAAAGAATCATCCAGGTAATCGAATTTGATGACATTGTGGTCAAAGAGCAAATTCTTAACCTTTGGAATGGTGGTTTTCCCGTAAATGGGGCCACGCCAAAGGTATTGAAAGGAGATTTGTTTGCGGTTAAAAAAGGCGATCGTTACTTCTTCCTTCAGGTAGCCAACATCGTAGTGACTCCCGCTGACAACAGCGATAAATATGAGGTCAACATAAAATGGTAATGTAGTTAGTTTAAAATTTTGTCCTTACCTTTAGTTTTTAAACTTTTTAAATTAAAGCTTATGTGGAAAGAATTTAAAAACTTCATTATGACAGGAAATGTCATAGATTTTGCCGTAGGTGTCATCCTGGCCGGAGCCGTAGGTGCCGTGGTCAATGGTTTTGTGAATGACATCGTAATGCCGGTTGTAGGTTTTTTGACAGGCGGTGTGGATTTTTCCGATATGAAAATGGTGCTAGCTGCCGCCCAGCTTGGCCCGGATGGTAAAGAGGCTGTTCCAGAAGTGGCCATATTTTACGGCAGGTGGATCACCTCCATCATCAGCCTCATCACCATTGGCTTTGTCCTGTTTATCATCGTCAAGGCATATAACAAGATGCGTACACCTGCTGCAGCACCGCCTCCAGCAGGACCATCAGACAATGAATTACTCGCAGAAATCAGGGATTTGTTGAAAAAGTAAGGCTAAAAAAAAGGCGCTTTCCATGAATTGCGCCTTTTTTTTAGTCCGGAATGCCAATCGCTTGGTTGGAGAATGATTAAGCTGGCCGCTTAAAACCCAGCCACCACCCAACGACTGCTCCGGTAAGTCCGAGAACGATTGCGAAAATTGCGGTATCCAGTATTACACCACCCCAGGACATTAGTGTGGTAGTACCGTGGAACATGCTGTCATAGCTGAATGCAATCAATGCACCAATCAAGGCCCCGGATGTTAACCCCGTCAGTGGTGTCCTGATACCGGCCCATTTTTCAAAAATATAGGATAAAAGCGTACCCATAGCAAGATTGCCTACGATCATTGCCATCATATCGGGAGGATCTTTCGAAACAGCATTCAAACCCGGGCATGCTTCGGCCAGCATGTCTTTAAAAACTACAGCATACAGCATTCCGCCGGCCATAAATGCCACAATGCCCCCCAGAAGGGCACCCACTAGAAATTTTTTTGTGTTCATTTTACAATTGTTTTGATTGTCAGAAATAAGTATGGTAAAAGTATTAAAATTGTTATTATTGTTTACTTATTTCGTAAAAATTAATATAAAATGTGGTTTCATTTTACAGTAATAGAAGAAAACTGTCCAATTGGGTAATTTTTGATTCAAACAAAAGCGCGTTATTTACAGCAATTTAGACTAAATGAAAAACCCTTTTAATTTTTATAATCTCTGGCTCATCCTGCTGATTGCCCTATTGGCAATTGGATGGACACTGGATGGGCAATCCCAGACTTTAGATAATAGTCCCTATGAAAAAGCCACTGCCATGATCAGGCAGAGTGTGCGCCTGGTGGCAAGTAGAAAAGTTGACAGTGAATAAAGAGCAACTGATGAGCACCATTGAAATATCGCTGGCCAATTTCGCGCGGTTTCGTTAGCCGGGGGGCTTTGACAATGCAGGGTTGGACAGCTGGTTGAAAATGAAGTTTTCAGAACAGGCGTTTCAGGTAATGACGCTGATTTGTAGGGGCAAAACAAATTTTCAGATTGCCGGACAGTAATCCATGTCGGTCTTTAGGGTAGAGTATCACATTAAAAATTTGTATGAAAAAATCCATGTGGGCAGCAGATCGTAACCGATGTTAAAATTAAGATCATAATCTCCATGATTTGAGTAGTAAACAAAATATTTTTGCATTAACAGGGGATTAATTTTTTTATTTCAAAATTTTATTTCGATATATTTATTTTTTCTTACATTTGCCCCAATAATTCATTTTAATTGTCGGCACTTAGAAATATCGTTATACTTATCTGCTTGCCCTTGTTGATGGGTAGTCACTTTGTAACAGAGTACACCATCTTTTGTCAACAGGATGCAGGGATTTCAAGTCATCAGTTAGGTGAAAAAATTACTCCAGGTGGTTTGGACAGGTTTTGTGCTTTTTCATTAGTTGCACCAGAGCAGTCCATTCAGGAGTTTTACGAACCAGATTCGGAGACGGACCATGATGCGGACAAGATTCTGGGTTTATCCTCTATGCTCTTGGGTGGCTTCACGAAGGTAAGTATATCAACCGCTTTCTTTAGGCAAAGAGGAGGTGCAATGCCTCTTTACACCTTGTTTTGTCAATGGCGTTTTGACAATCTATCCTGAATACTTTAATTTTCCAACTGTTTTAATACAAGAAAATTAAACCAGCAGTTGCAGGACTGGACATTCATCTTGCGTTTCACTGCTTTTAATCACCAGGTAGTTTAAAATCCAACCGGGTATTTGCCCGGTATAATCAATAATTCATTTACATGGTAAAGGATCCGGTAACCCCACGACCTCGATTTTCAGAAGATCAAGTGTTGCATCATTTGAAACACTATCTTCCATCGCAGGCACCCCTGAAAGATTTTATTCATCACAATACCCTGCATGCCTTTCAGGGCGAATTTTTTGATAAGGCTATCAGAAAAGCCTCTGCCATTTTTGGGTATAAGGTATCCTTGTCCCTGGAAGAATATCGCAAGCTTTTTTCAGAGCATCGCATAGATAGTGAATTACTAATTTCGTTGCTGTATCGCGAAAAAGGCGAAAATGCTTCTTATTGGAAAAATGCCATGTTAAATGGGAAATTTGATTTTAAATTAAGTCAACGTATTGGAAATATCCGCTCACTGTGGAAGAGTAGCTATAGAATTGACCTCGACCTTGCAGTGCAACCAGTGTTATTCAGGATACTTTGCAGTTACCTGGATCAGGGAATAGCCATCAGACATTTCCCAATTTCACAAAGTGGATTTCTGGATTCATTGAGGGAAATGGAAAAAAACACAATGGTGAGTATTTTTAAAACTTCCCGGGCAAGAAAATTGCTTTTGTCAGAAGAAACAACCATTGAGTCTTTACTAAAAATTCTGGTAGGGGAAGAGTCCTGGTATGAACAGTATTTGTTTGATCAGCAATTTGCACATCCGGGTTGGTCCGGTTTGGTGAGTTTCGTGGAGCATAAGCCAGAATCTTTATTGGATACCAAAAAAATACGGCTAAAAGGCTTGATCATTTTTGAATTGCTGCTTGAAATTGATGCACTGGACCATAAGTATGGACCCATTTGGGCTCCATTGGTGCATCACATTCCGGAAACACAGCCAAAGTTGTTTGATGACATCGACCCGAAGGAAATTCATGAAGTATTGCGGTTGTGGCAGTTGGCGTATGAGTGGTCTTATTTTGATCAGGTATTGGCCGGGATTAAACACATACGCGCTCATGCCGAGGTCAGACCGGACCAGTCATCTTTTCAGGCATTATTTTGTATTGACGACAGAGAATGTTCTTTACGACGATATGTGGAGCAATTGGATGTCGAATCAAGGACCTTTGGTACCGCTGGTTTTTTTAATGTCGAATTTTATTTTAAACCGGAAGGTGGTAAATTTCACACCAAGGTATGCCCGGATCCTGTTACACCAAAGTACCTTGTTAAAGAAATAAATTCCAATTCCACCAGAACAACAGATGTTCATTTCACAAAACACAGTCATTCATTTTTATGGGGTTGGTTGATTTCTCAAACCATTGGTTTTTGGTCCGCGCTCCGTCTTGCGTTGAATATATTCAGGCCTTCCGCAGGTCCAGCCACCAGTGCGTCTTTCAAACATATGGATGCAGCCGCAGACTTGTATTTTGAGTTTGATGAATCTAATCCTCAGGAAGATGGTCTTCAACTTGGATTTAAGGTTGAAGAAATGGCGGACAGGGTTGAAGGTTTACTAAAAAGTATTGGCCTTACTTTTAATTTTGCACCTTTGGTATATGTGGTAGGTCACGGTTCAACCAGTGTAAATAATACCCACTATGCCGGTTATGACTGCGGAGCCTGCAGTGGCAGACCAGGTTCAGTAAATGCCAGGGTGCTAAGTAAGATGGCAAATCACCGGGGGGTCAGGAAATTGCTTGCCCATCGTGGCATCGATATTCCGGAGTCAACTGTTTTTTAGGTGCCCTTCATGATACCTCCAGAGATGAAATCATCTTTTATGATGAAATCCTTTTAAAGGAGGATCATCTGGAACTCCATGCGAAAAATAAAATAACCTTTCAGGGTGCTCTCCATCTGAATGCAAAAGAAAGATCCCGAAGATTTCAAACCATAAATACAAAGTTGTCGGCAGCTCAAATTCATGAGAAAGTGAAACAACGCTCAGTTTCTTTATTCGAACCCAGACCAGAACTCAATCATGCGACAAATTGTCTTTGTATAGTCGGAAGGAGATCTTTGAGCAGAGGGCTGTTTCTTGATCGCCGTGCTTTTATGAACTCATATGACTATCGAATTGATGCGGAAGGCAAATACCTGACCAATATATTGAATGCGGTGGCTCCGGTCTGCGGAGGTATTAATCTTGAATATTATTTTTCAAGGGTGGACAATCTTCGGCTGGGTGCAGGAACAAAACTCGCTCACAACGTTATGGGGCTCTTTGGGGTGCCCAATGGCATAGATGGCGACCTCAGACCCGGACTTCCGGAACAAATGATTGAAGTGCATGATCCTTTGCGTTTGTTCGTTATTGTTGAACAGAAACCAGAAATAGTCAATAAGGTACTCCAAAACAATCCTTCCACTTTGCAATGGTTTTACAATCAATGGATTTTTTTGGTGGTTGTAGAGCCTGAAAGCGGTGACTTTTTTCTCTATAATCAGGGCAAATTTGAAACTTATGAACATTTTAATCTCAAACCTCTGGTTTCACATAACCTCAGTGAATTGATAGAATCCAATGAAAATTCATTTCCTGTTTACCTGATAAAAGAGGAGATATAATGGCAAACATCATCTTACCTGTATTTATCCTGCTTCCTTTGCTGACTTTCCTTATAAGTCTTTTTATAGCTGGAAATAGAGAAAAATTATTGTCCGGAATTGCCTTTTTTGCTGGAGGAATCCACCTGTTATTGAGCGCAGCTTTTATCGTATGGTGGCTTGTGAATGATTCAATACCTTTAAACATAAAGGAGTTTGTAATATATGAAACACCCACCTATGAGTTTTATATTGATTTGTATTTTGACAGGATTGGTGCTGCTTTTTTGATCGTTGGGTCATTTCTTACCTTTTTAGTGACGATATACAGCCGTTATTATTTACACAGGGAAAAAGGATACAAGCGGTTTTTTAATACCATTCTGTTTTTCTTCTCTGGTTACAATGTGATCATTCTCTCCGGAAATCTGGAGACCATGTTTACAGGCTGGGAAATTTTGGGTCTTTCTTCTTTTTTATTGATCGCATTTTACAGAGACAGGTACTTACCGGTAAAAAATGCCCTTAAAGTATTTTCAATCTATCGGATCGGAGACGTGGGTATCGTACTTGCCATGTGGGCCAGTCATCTTTTATGGCATGAAAATATTCCTTTCATCAAACTGCAGCAGGCAGAATTGGTCCATCATCACCTGGAGACTCAAAGTGCCATTGGCTTGTTTATTTCCATTATGTTCCTTTTGGCAGCTGCCGCTAAATCAGCTCAATTTCCATTCTCATCCTGGTTGCCCAGGGCAATGGAAGGGCCAACTCCTTCCTCCGCAATATTTTATGGTTCGCTCTCCGTTCACCTGGGTGTATTTTTACTCCTGCGCACTTACCCATTTTGGGAGCACCAGTTTTTTATTCGGTTGCTCATTGCCCTTTGTGGTGTAATTACGGCCATAATCTGTACTTTGATAGCCAGGGTGCAATCTTCCATAAAAAGCCAGGTAGCCTATGGTTCGGCGGCACAGATTGGACTGATGTTCATCGAAATTTCTCTCGGACTTGAATTGCTAGCCCTGCTACATTTTGCAGGCAATGCTTTTCTGCGAACCTATCAACTACTGGTTTCGCCTTCGGTAGTGAGTTACCTCATAAAAGAACAGTTTTTCAACTTCATTCCCAGAAAAAATACCATCGAAGATTCTTGGCCTAAAAGGGTTGAATATGCCATTTATCTTTTGAGCCTGAAAGAATTTAACCTGGATAAACTGATGGATTTTATGGTATGGACTCCTTTAAAACGCATTGGAAAAAATTTGGATTTTTTATCCGTCAATGTGGTCATTGCCATATTTATTCCAATGTACCTGGGCGGTCTTTTTCTTTGGTACACCGGCATCCAGTCCCAGCTTTGTCATGCGTATTTGCCCGGCTTGTTTGCTTTTATCGGACTGCTTATGGTATTTAAGTCATTCTCCGAACGAAAAAGTCCCCTTTTAGCCTGGGTGTTGATTCTTATGCATTATCTCTGGACTACCCTGGCCATATCTTTTAATGAAACTTTTGCGATCAAAGAATCAATATTTTATTTAAGTGGTGCCTTGGTTTCAGGTGTCTTGGGCTACCTCATTATTCGTAAACTTAAGAAGATAGAAGGCAAGATTGACCTCAATGGATTTTATGGCCATATCTATGAATATCCGGTGATGGGCTTGTGGCTTATGCTGGCATGTATGGGTTTAATGGGCTTCCCGATTTCACCTACTTTTATCGGTGTTGATCTGGTCTTTTCTCACATTCATTATGATCAGTTATTCCTGGCCATTTGCGTTACCTTAAGTTTTGTCGTCACAGGAATTTCATTGGTTCGACTTTATGCCAGGATTTTTCTTGGACCACATATTAAAAGGTATCACGAAACTCCCCTTAAATCCTCTTAATTAAGTTTTACTTTAAAAAAATCAATTTTATGCAATCTAAAAACACTTTTATTTATGACCTTATCAGTGGCCTCACCGTCAGCTTTGCCGCATTAAGTTTGGGGGCCGCCTTTGGCACCATGTCGGGAAGAGGCGCTTTTGCAGGTATGATTGGTGCAGCGGTTATCCCTTTGATTACCTCTACTTTTGGGGGTACACGAATTCAGGCATCTGGACCTACCGCACCAATGACAGCAGTCTCTGCACTTGTAGTGGCTTTTGCCTATGAGCACTTCCCAGATAAAATTATGGCTGAACAGTTTATTACACTTATTTTCCTGTTAAATGCAGGATTACTCATTTTGTGCGGTCTTTTACGTCTGGGGAGACTCATACGTTTTGTTCCACAGGTGATTATACTCGGCTTTATGAATGGTATTGGTTTCCTTATATGGGCTGATCAGATTAAACGACTTTTTGGTCTTGGTGATAAAGCCCAGATTTCGGGTAACCTGTCAACCAATATACTTGTTGCCGTCAGTACTCTGGGAGCCATTTACCTGATACCACACCTGCTTAAATGGATCGGCTTACCTGAGAATATCAGAAAATTTGTTCCATCCATGTTTATCACCATTATCCTGGGAACAGTCGTTACTACCGCCATGCATCTTAATGTGGAACACGTAAGCCTGGGCAACACCGTAGGGAGTTTTAGTGAATTTTTTGACATGCTTCAAAAATATTTCCCTTCCAGTGCCGATATGCTTACGGTAGAAATTTTTAAAATGGCCTTGCCGTATGCCTTGCAATTGACTTTACTTGCCTATCTGGACTCCCTGCTTACCAGTTTGGTTATCGATAAGATGACGGGAGAAAAAACCAAACAACAACAGGAGCTCATCGCCCAGGGAATGGCCAATGGCGCAACTGCCTTACTCCAGGGTATTCCGGGTGCACAAGCCACCATTCGAAGCGTTTTACTGATAAAGGAAGGAGCAAAAACAAGGCTTGCCGGAGTATTGGTCGGGGTTTTTGCCTTATTGGGATTTCTGGTATTCAGTAATTACATCACCTTAATCACTTCTGCGGTATTCGTAGGTGTTTTGTTTAAAGCGGGTTTGGATGTTGTCGATAGAGACTATGTGAAAGCCTATATACGCAACCATTGGTCACAGTTAAGAAACAGAAATATGCAGTTATTTTTTATAGTCTATTCAACGCTTGTCACAGTATTTTGGGATTTAAATATAGCAGTAGTTACCGGAACTATATTTTTCTTCCTTGCCAAAAAATATATGAATATCACAGATGCCGAAGATGAATATGAAATTGTTGACAGTGAGGAGATTTCAGGTTAAATTTATTCTGCTAACCATCCTGATTTACATTTGTAAAAATTTACAAATAATGCGAATGCCATGACTATCTCATGGGGACATGTAATGGATATTTAGGCTATTTTCCTAATAGTCCCGAACTTAAGAATGAAGATGGAAGTTTCCAATTTGGTATTTTTGAGCCTGACTTGCAAGCATAGTTTATTGCAGGCGGCCTGTAGTCATTAAAGCTTACCGGACCCTAATCGCAATATGAATTGGACTTTTGTGGGGTTAAATTTTGTACAGAAGTATGCCAAATGATTATAAAACACAAAAATTCATTTAGAATATTTTGTAATAATTTATTTTATTGATAAAAACCGAATAGTATTCCGAAACTTATCAATCGCAGTCAAGTACTGCACTGAGTTGTAAGGTGTTACTGACATTACCGGCACGGTCTTTTACATATAGTTCCAGGGGCAGGGCTTCATCCGCCTGGCCCGGATCGGGGTCACAAGGATTGAGGGTACAGCAAACGGTGTACAGCTTAATTTGCATATTGGCAATGATGCCATTATTGATTCCCTGTTGTGGAATGCCGGGAATGATATAAGTGTCATACAAATTGCCGGTCCTCTTATCGATGATAAACATATCCGGTTTTCGTTCCTGTACATCTTCATAGCCAATGTCTCCGTCACCATCGGTCAGTTTCACCGTAAGTATAATGGAATCCTGATTTACGGAACCGGCTTTCATCTTCATTTTTGACATGCCGGTGAATTCCAATTCGGGGACAGGTCCCAAATCAGGCGCTTTGGCGCAGGACACCAATACCATCAAGCCACCGATCAGGAGTTTTATTTTCATCTTTTTGTATCTTGTAGCAAATTTAATTTATTTTGAAACGTCATGTATGATCTGTTTTAAGTTTGGACATATCCGTGGGATTGGCCAGCTTGGTTACATCCATGACTTTTAATCAGGAATCGATATTGTGCGGAACACTGAAATCTCTCTTTTAAAAAATAAGATACAAAACCTGGTGCCGGAAAAGTTTGATAAACTGGCGCTTGAGGTGTACGATTTTCAAAGCCGGTATAATCCGGTTTACAGGGCTTATTGTCAAACAATCAAGGATTTAAATCCTTCTTTGCCCGTCCCGTATTTCATGCCCATTTCCGCCTATAAGACCCATCAGGTAAGTTGCCTGGATCCGGTGCCTTCATTTTTTTTTCAAAGCAGTGGAACCACCGCCTCCGCAACATCCAGGCATTATTTGGCTGATCCGGGATTTTACCTCGAAAATGCGAGGAAGGGTTTTGAAGCCGTTTATGGTCCACTGGGCCAGTTTTCCATCCTGGCGTTGCTGCCCCATTATTTGGAGCGAAGCCATTCATCCCTGGTGGCCATGGTGGAATATTTTATTCGATTTGCCAGACCGGAAAACAGTGGGTTTTATCTCTATAATACCGATGATTTGGCTGCCCAACTGCAAGCCAATAAACAAACTGGTACACCCACCATCCTTTTTGGAGTAAGTTTTGCATTGTTAGACTTTGCTCAGAGTCACCCTTTTGCATTTCCGGACCTCATCCTGATGGAAACCGGTGGCATGAAAGGCAGACGGGAAGAAATTACACGTGAAGAGGTACATGCTTCGCTTTGCAGTGCATTTGGCACCGCACAGGTGCACTCTGAATACGGCATGACCGAGTTGTGCTCACAGGCATATTCAGGGGGAGATGGTATTTTCATACCCGGGGCAACACTTAAAATTGAAATACATGAAATATCGGACCCTTTTTCACTCGAAAAACCTGGCAAAACCGGCATCATCTGTGTCACAGACCTTGCTAACCTGGAAAGTTGCGCCTTCATCGCCACCGATGACCTCGGCATAGCCCTGGAAAATGGCAGGTTCAGGGTCCAGGGCAGGCTGGATGCATCAGACATCAGAGGATGTAATCTGCTCGTAGAGTGACATTCTTTCCTACTGCGTTGGGTTAAACATTTTTGTACTTTCGGCATTATACTGTAAATTTGTTCCCTAATCGAAAATTTTGACAAATGTCGGAGATTGTTACCAGTCCAAAACCTAAAAAGAGCTTTCTTAAATATGATAAGGTCACTTATCTTACCTGGTTTGAAACCATGTACAGGGTCAGGAGGTTTGAGGAAAAGACCTTGTTTGCCTACAGCCAACAGAAAATCAGAGGATTTTGCCATGTATATATTGGACAGGAAGCCATCGCAGGTGCCCTGGCCACGGGTATCAGACCGGAAGACAAAGTGGTAACTGCTTACAGACAGCATGGCATTGCCTTGGCAAGGGGACTTGACGCGCGGTCGTGTATGGCAGAATTGTATGGCAAAGCTACCGGCTGTGTAAAAGGCAAAGGAGGCAGCATGCATTTCTTTTCCGCAGCACACAATTATTTTGGGGGCAATGGAATTGTGGGTGCCCAAATACCGATTGGTACAGGAATCGGCTTTGCCGAAAAATATAAAGGAACCGATAACTTTTGTGTGACCATGTTTGGTGATGGTGCAGCACGTCAAGGGGCGTTACACGAGGCCTTCAATATGGCCATGACCTGGAAGTTGCCGGTACTCTATATCTGTGAGAATAATAAGTATGCGATGGGAACTTCTGTGGAAAGGACCAGTAATGTGCAGGACCTCGTAAAACTAGGTTTGGGTTATGATATGCCTTCCGAGCAGGTTGATGGTATGAATCCGGAATCCGTTCATGAAGCTTTTTTAAGGGCAGCAAAACATATCCGCGCAGGAAACGGTCCCTATTATCTTGAAATACAGACTTACAGATACAGAGGACATTCTGTTTCAGATCCGGCCAGGTACAGGTCAAAGGAAGAAGTCGAAGAATACAGGGAAATGGATCCTGTTTTTGTTACACAAAACAAAATCATCGAGGAAAAAATTGCAACGCAGGCAGAGGTAGATGCCATCATCGCCAGGATTGATGCCGAAGTGGATGACGCCATGGATTTTGCCGAAAAATCGGAGTTCCCATTGGGGTCTGAACTCTATGATGATAACTATGTACAGAAAGATTATCCTTTCATTGTGGACTGATTTCTACTTTTTGTTTTTAATTCTTTTCGATCAACATTTAGGCTTTTGCCTTGTGTAATATACCACCTGGGGTTTTCAACCCGGGCTCTCGCTTTATGACATTCCTTAGAAATGAAATTGCTCAGCATTGATCTTGTGAATTTTAAAAACTACGAAAACGAGCATTTCGATTTCGACTCCAGGGTGACCATCATTACAGGTAACAATGGCATGGGCAAGACCAACCTGTTGGATGCCATCTATTATGCGGCACTTGGGAAGAGTTATTTTTCATTTTCAGATAAATCAGTGGTCAGGACAGAGGCTGAGTTCTTTCGCCTGGTGGCCAGATACGATGACCTTTCCGATGCTGGAGGGCAGATCATCGTCAAGGTTCGACCCGGCTTGCAGAAAGAGGTCGAAGTAAATGGAATAAAGTCGGTTAAGTTGGGTGACCACATAGGTTTGATGCCGGTCGTCTTTATCACTCCGGATGATGTTCATACCCTGTTATCCGGAAACGAAGAACGGAGGATTTTTCTCAACAACACCATCGTCCAATACGATAAACAGTATATCGATCACCTTACGGTATATAACAAGTTGCTCAAGCAGCGCAATGCCCTGTTAAAAGATTTTCAGGACCGCAGATACTACGATGAGGCATTACTCGAAGTAATCACCATGGCGATGGCAAGTCCGGGGCAATATATTTATGAGGCGAGAAAAAGGTTAATTGATCAGATGATGCCCTTTTTTCAATCCTATTACAGTTTGGTGTCTGGAGGCAATGAGAAATGCGATGTACATTATATTTCCCAGTTGGGATCGGGAGATTTCAAAAAGCTCTCGCATGCAGCATTGGAAAAAGACAGAATCCTTTGCAGATCGGGCGTTGGCATTCACAAAGATGAAATCCAAATGTTTATGGATGGGTTAAATCTCAGAGAGTCAGCTTCCCAGGGACAGTTAAAATCATGTATCATAGCACTAAAATTAGCGCAACATGCCGTGCTGAAAACAAATACAAAAAAAACACCCCTTATCCTGCTGGATGACGTTTTTGATAAATTAGACCCACATCGCGTCCACCGCCTGCTTTCGTTGGTCTCTGGTACCGACTTTGGGCAGGTATTCATAACGGATTCACATACAGGGAGGGTAGAGCTTAGCATAGGCTCAGGTATAAGCTGTGGACACTTTCTCATAGCGGATGGTGCAAATGCGAGTGACAACTTATCCTAGAAATTTACATACCCCTAAGGGCATAAAGAAAAATGCGGGGAAATAAAATGACCTCAGAAAAAATATACACCCTTAAGGCCTGATGTGAGCTTAGTGGTGCCTTCGCTGTCTGCATCGGGCACATTCGACAAGCTGATAATGTATAGTTCAGACAACCAAATATTCTTTACTCCGGTTTGCCAGTTGTGAGACTGGCCCCAATAAAGGAGCGATTCATCCTGGCTATGTTTTCAAGCGATATTTCTTTAGGGCACTCGGCACTGCAGGCACCAATGTTGGAACAGAAACCGAAACCTTCTTTATCCATCTGAGCCACCATTTTCAGTGTGCGGTTTTTATGCTCAATTTTACCCTGAGGCAATAAACCCAGGTGAGAGATTTTGGCAGAGGTGAACAACATGGCCGAGCCATTGGGACAGGCAGCCACACAGGCGCCACAACCGATGCAGGTAGCCGCGTCAAAAGCCTTTACGGCTGCATCTTTTTCTATCGGAATGGAATTGCCATCCACAGCCTGACCTGTGTTTACCGAAATAAATCCACCACTCTGGATGACACGGTCTAAGGCAGACCTGTCCACCACCAGGTCTTTGATGACTGGAAATGCTTTGGCTCTGAACGGTTCAACCGTGATGGTATCTCCGTCCTTAAAATGCCGCATATGAAGTTGGCACGTTGTGGTAGCTTGCAACGGGCCGTGGGCCTGTCCATTGATGACCATGCTGCAGGCCCCGCATATGCCCTCCCGGCAATCGTGTTCAAATGCAACGGGCTGATGCTTTTCATGGACCAATTGCTCGTTCAGTACATCCATCATTTCCAAAAATGACATATGCTCATTTGCCATGACCTGGTATGTCTCAAACTTTCCAGGTGTTGCATTGTTTTTCTGCCTCCAAACCTTAACGGTCAATTTCATATCTGACATGAAGCTTTGATTTTTATAGGGTGATTCTTTCGATGGTTTTATTTATAACTCCTTTGAATGAGTTTTACATTTTCAAAAACGAGGTCTTCTTTAATGAGTTTTGGTTGAGTGTCATCCCATTCCCAGGCAGCTACAAAGGTGAAGTCGTCGTCATTTCGCTGAGCTTCCCCTTCCGGAGTCTGGAATTCTTCTCTGAAATGGCCACCACATGACTCTTCTCTTTCCAGTGCGTCGAGCATCATCAATTCGCCCAATTCAAGAAAATCAGCCACGCGGTAGGCTTTTTCAAGTTCGGGGTTGAAGTCGGTGGATGAGCCCGGCACATATACATCTTTATAAAACTCATCCCGCAAAGTGCGTATCATTTGCCTGCCTTCCAGAAGTCCTTCTTTGTTTCTGGACATGCCGCACAAGTCCCACATGATCTTGCCCAGCCTGCGGTGGAAAGATTCAACCGATTGGTTTCCTTTTACATTCATGAGGGCATCAATGCGTTGCCTGGTCGATTTTTCTGCTTCTTCAAACTCAGGCATCGAAGTATTGATTTCTCCGGTTCGGATTTCGTTGGCGAGAAATTGACCTATCGTGTAGGGTGCTACAAAATATCCGTCGGCAAGACCCTGCATGAGGGCCGATGCCCCAAGCCTGTTGGCACCATGGTCAGAAAAGTTGGCCTCGCCCAGGGCAAACAAACCCCTGACATTGGTTTCCAGATTGTAATCCACCCAAAGTCCTCCCATGGTATAGTGCACTGCTGGATAAATCTTCATGGGATAGATGTATGGGTTTTCACCCGCAATTTTTTCATACATCTCAAAGAGGTTACCATACTTATCGGCTACGACCTTTGTACCCATTTCTACGATTTGGGCATTGGTGGCATTGATCATGCCTTTTACATTGGCTTCGGCTTTGCCGTATCGTTCAATGGCGGAAGTAAAATCCAAATACACAGCAAGTCCTGTAGGACTTACGCCCAATCCTTTGTCGCATTCTATCTTTGCGGCCCTCGAGGCTACGTCTCTTGGTACCAGGTTGCCAAACGCGGGATACCTTCGCTCCAGGTAGTAATCTCTGTCTTCTTCTTTGATATCCAGGGCTGTTTTTTTTCCTTCCCTTATCGCTTTGGCATCGTTCACATTTTTCGGAACCCATACACGACCATCATTTCGCAATGATTCAGACATTAAGGTCAGCTTGGATTGATAGTCACCACTCTGAGGTATACAGGTTGGGTGAATCTGGGTGAAACAGGGATTCGCCATCAGGGCGCCTCTTTTCACGGCCCTCCACGCGGCGGTCACATTTGACCCCATTGCATTGGTGGACAAATAAAAAACGTTGCCGTAGCCTCCGGTAGCTATGATGACACAATGGGCAGAATGCCTTTCCAATTCTCCGGTGAGTAAGTTTCGCGCGATAATGCCTCTGGCTTTGCCGTCAATGACAACGAGGTCCAGCATCTCATGGCGGTTATACATTTTTACGGCGCCGGTTGAAATCTGCCTGGACAATGCCTGATAAGCACCGATCAGCAATTGTTGTCCGGTTTGGCCTTTGGCATAAAAGGTACGGGATACCTGAACACCTCCAAAACTTCTGTTTTCCAAGAAGCCCTCCATATTCGCGGGCAAAGGGTACTCCTTGTGCCACACACTGGTCTATAATCTGAGTGCTCACTTCGGCCAGCCTGTGTACATTTGCTTCCCGGGCCCTGTAATCGCCCCCTTTTATGGTATCATAAAAAAGCCGGTACACACTGTCTCCGTCGTTTTGATAATTTTTTGCCGCATTGATGCCCCCCTGAGCCGCAATGCTGTGCGCCCTCCTGGGACTGTCATGAAAGGTAAATGCCTTCACCCGGTAACCGAGTTCACCCAGGGTAGCAGCGGCAGAGGCTCCTGCGAGACCGGTTCCCACCACGATGACATCTATACGTCTCTTGTTGTTGGGAGCAACAAGGGGTACGGTCGATTTATATTTATTCCACTTTTCCGCTAATGGTCCTTCAGGTATTTTTGAATCTAAGGTCATGACTATGATCAGATTTAAGTTGAATCAATGAGAAATTATCTAAAGAAATAAAATACAATGGGCATGATGGCATATCCCAGAGGTACCAGGATGGAGTAGGCCGTACCTATAAACCGGATTACCGGAGTGTATTTTGAATGATTGAGTCCCAGGGTTTGGAATGCACTGGCAAAACCATGGTAAAGGTGGATGGCTAAGGCCAGGAGTCCTATTAAATAGGCAACTACAATCCATAACACTTTAAATGATTCAGCAACCTTGGTGTACAAATCTTTCACCTCCGTTTCACCATACATGACCACGGCAGTCTGTCCGGTCTTCATCTTCCACCAAAAATCTCCCATATGCAGGAAAATGAATGCCAGAATGAGTATGCCAAGCAACGCCATGTTTCTTGAGGCCCACGTGGTGTCGCGGTGATTGCCTACCGCATAGGCCTGCCCTTTTGCCGCCCGGTTTTTTGACCAAAGCGTCAGGCCCAGCAGCATATGCAACAAAATGAAAAAGTAATTGCCGTAAGAAATGACCATGATCAGCGGATTATGCGTCATGAAATACGCATAGGTGTTGAATGCTTCTCCACCGTCATCTTTTAATAACTGAAGGTTGCCCAGCAAGTGTATTTTAAGGAAGAGGATGAGGAATAGTCCGGTAAGGCTCATGAGTAATTTCTTACCAATACTTGAGGTAAGAAAATTGGTAAACCAAGACATATCAGGAATTTTTATTTGTATGCAAAACTATGATATAAAGCGCTCAAAAAGAAAAGAGTTTTATGGTTTTAATTATTTAGAACCAGTCTAAAATAGTACCCCGTTTCTATTGCTTTTTGCCATTTTTAACTGCTACATTTTCATCCGTTTTTTCGACTTAAATCCTGCTACTTCCTTTGCAATATTACCAGGGTCTTCTTCTTACTCCGATGTAAATTCTTTGGTCCTCAAGGTTATACCAAAATCAAACCGAGGCAATAAATCAAATTTTACTTTCCGCAATCGATGGCGGTCTTACAAATAAAAAATAGATACAGATCATGACGGTGGCTGCAGATGTAATGAATAGGGCAACACCCGCTCCCCAAAACTGCCAGACCAGACCCGTAAGTGCACTGGCCATCATGGTGCAGATGCTTTGAAATCCGGCATAAGTCCCAATGGCGGTAGCCGTATCCTTTGGATGGGAAATCAGACTGATCCATGCTTTGGATACCCCTTCTGTAGCGGCCGCATACATACCATAAAGAAAGAACATGGCCATAATGATGTACACATTGGTGGTTGCGGCCAAACCTGCATAAACCATTGAGAAAACAATCAGTCCGGTTATATATACCCGTTTTAAACCAATCATGTCGGCAAGCATGCCTGCAGGATATGAAAGTATGGCATACACAAGATTATAAAAAATATAGATGCCTATAACCATTTCATCGCTCAGGCCCGATTCCTTTGCCCTCATTAGCAGAAAGACATCAGAACTGTTGAACAAGGTAAAAAACAACATACCTCTGGCCAACTGGCGGTATGAGGGCGGTACCTCACGCCAATATCGAACAAAGGAGAAAAAGGACGTTTTAGTGGTATTTATTTTAGGTGCTGCTTTTTTTCATGCAACAAAAAGGTAGTGGCCACGGCAAGTAAGCCGGGAATAAAGGCGAGGAAAAATAATACGGTATAGTTGCCGGGATATAAATATAAATACACCATGGCAATGGCCGGCCCAAGTACGGCCCCCATGGTATCCATCGAGCGGTGAAACCCAAATACGCGCGCCCTCGTTTCCGGCGTTGATGCTTCAGCTAAAATGGCATCTCTTGCACCTGTCCTGATGCCTTTCCCAATCCTATCGGTTGCACGGGTAGGAAAAACCCAAAATGGCTGAATAAAAAATGCCATCATGGGTTTGGAAAGTGCACTTAATACATATCCTAATCTTACAAAGGGCACTCTTTTACCTGAAAGGTCAGACAATTTGCTAAAATACCCTTGCTTAGCTCGGCAGTAGCTTATGATATGCCTTCAAGAATGCCAATCAGGGCAATCGAAAAGCCTATGGACTTAAGGTATATAGGCATGATAGGGTAGAGCATTTCACTGGCCATATCGGTAACTAAACTTACCCATGACAGAATCCAAACCGTTCTGCCTATGATTTTCACTGCCTTTTTTTAGGCTGTGAAATGTTTGGGGTTGACCGATGTTCTGTGTTCACAATTCTGATCAAATTGGGGGTAAATGACTTATTCATATTTTCGCCCCGTCCTGTCCACATTGGTGCTGGAGGCTTGTTGGGTTGACATAACCAGAATGTCCTGAATATTTACGTGCCTGGGCCTTGTAGCTACAAAAAATATAAGTTCTGCAACGTCCCTTGCATTTAGTGGCGTGATGTCTTCGTAAATTTTAGCCCTTTCTTCATCGCCTTCAAAACGGTTGATGGCAAATTCTGTGTCTTCTACCATGCCCGGTGATATCTGACTCACCCTTACCCCCATTCGGAATAAATCGTGTCTCATGCCTTTGGTTAAGGCATCTACGGCGTGTTTGCTTGCACAATACACAGCGCCATTGGGATACACTTCATGTCCGGCAGTTGAACAAATATTGATGATATGTCCCTTGCCTCGTTCAGCCATTTGAGGCGCTATCAGCCTGGCCATGTGGAGGACTCCTTTGATGTTGGTGTCGATCATGTAATTCCAATGTTCTAGCTGGCCACCTTGTATGGGGTCCATCCCTCTGGCTCCGCCGGCGTTGTTAACCAGGATATCGATTTTTTCCCAGCCATCAGTCAGTGAGTTTAATGCAGCCTGTGCTTCTTCAAAATCACAGACATCAAAACACATGGCAAGGATGGGTGAGCCATACTTGTTTTCCATGGTTTTTTTTATTTCTTCCAATTTATCTTTCCTCCGACCCGTGATGATTACATTATATCCTTTTTTTGCAAAATACCTGGCTGTCGCTTTGCCAATGCCGCTGGTTGCACCGGTAACCAGGATGGTCTTTGATTGTGGATTATTTTTGGATGAGCTCATGGAGGATGCGTTTAAATTCTGTTTTAAATTCCCCGTATTCCGGGGTGGCTGGACCATAAAATCCTGAAAATACTTTCTGTATCCTGTCTTCCTTGTCTGTGATGATGAGGGTAGGGTATGCTTTGATGCCATCAATCTGGGTAATCAGGGCAGAGGCTTCTTTTCTATCAGCGTAGCCGGCAAGTAGTACCTCATAAGGAATCTGCTTCGAGGTCACATATCTGTTCAATACCTGAAGTGCTTTGGTCGAATCTCTATACCGCTCAAATGCGAGTCCGGTAATGACCACTTCCGGGAATTCTTTGGCAATCTCCATGAGAAATGTGGTGGCATCCATGCAATTTGGGCACCAGGTGCCCATGATTTCATAGATTTTTACTTTGCCTTTGTAGGGTTCACTTCTGGTATCTGTCTTTTGCCCTTTGGCGTTGGGCAGAACAAAGCTGAGTTTCTCGCTGCTTTTGATGGTAACCAATTCATATCCGCTTTTAAGAGAAGCTGTTCCGTCTTTTTTTCCTTCAAATCCTTCACGATGGTGCACTCCTGACCTGAATTCGCCTAGAATTTCCCCATCTGCCTTTTCTTTGAATTCAAATAAGTAAGCATGCGCCCCGTCAAAGGTGGATAACCTTGCCTTTTTCCCGGTCACTGTGCCCGCCAGATAACGGTAGTCGCCTGTCTCTGTCAGGAAGGTTCCGGAAATTTTGTCATTTTGCTGCTCAAACACCCCAACACCGGGATATTCCTTTTCGGTGTCCGGAGAAAATTTGACCGCATATCTTCCTGAAAAATCAAGTGCTTTTTCATTTCCCAATTGTTTGAAACGACGATCGTCACCCTGAAATGCTTTGAACCGGATGCGGTAACCCGGCTTGTAATTGACGTACCAATAACCCTCCATTACCCTTTCCTCAAAAATGGCCCTGATGTGGGTATCATAGGCACTAAATGCAATGTCAATGGTATCCTTAGCGGTAGATTTATCCCTGCCATAACTAATTTCATCAATACGTATCCGCTCTGTACCATTGTGAATGATGATATGGAAAGTATCTTTATTGTCATAAACCACTTCAAAGTTGAACGGCAACTCTCCCGGCATTTCCTGAATGGTGGATATTTCTTTTTTGTCGCTCACCACAGGGATGTCCCCGTCAAGATAAAGTACACCCCTCCAGATACCCGGGGGCAACTTTGAAAACTCCTGATGGGGGCTTACACAACCACTGATCCATAACATCATTAAAGCCACCAGGCCAATGAAAACATAAGGGAATTTATGATAAGTCCTGTTGGGAATCATTTGCATGTAATTCATACTTTGTATATTGGGTATAATGAAAAAGATCCCTGAATGTTCCGAAAAATCGGCCAATAGGCATCAGTCCCCACTTCCTTTGTCTCCTACAAACTGGTCTTCTTTGTGTTTAAATAAAACATTAAAGGTAGTGAGACTTCCGTAGATTCTCGTTATGTATTGTTGCAGGTTGACCTTGTCTTCATCTTCCAACTTGCTGCTGTTGATGCGTTGTTCCATAACCCTCAACCTGTCCCGAACCATCACTATTTTATGAAAAAAAGCATCGATGGGAATTTCTTTTGGCTTTAGGCTGGGGTCTTCAGGTTTTAATATCATCACACCACCGGTCCATCGGTCCCCCAAAGGCACTACCTCAGTGATGTCAGAAAAAGCCCTGATGATTTTCACCAGAGATTTTTCAGCTTCTGTATAGGTTATAGGCTCATCTGGTTCTATGGCTTCAATAATCTCCCATTGGCTGGTATCTTTTCCAATGTGCTTCAATCCATAATGCATAAAACACATTTTATAGGCAGCCACATCTATGCCAATTACGACTCCGTCTCCATAGGCGGGATGTTTGATTCTGGACCCCACTCCCAATAATTGTTTCATATACTAAAATTTAAAAATTTTCCTGCTAATAACGTGTGAACCGGTATCCATCCTTGCGGTATAAAATCCACCGGGAAGTCCTTCCAGGGAAAGCATAGGTCCCGGCTCATTCCAATGGTTTACCTGTTTTCCACGAATGTCAAAGATAGTGATTTGATCAATTTTAGCCCCGCTTTTCCAGTTCAAAATTCTCCGCATGGCATGGGCCACAATACAATTTCACTTTGCTCCTCAACCGCATTTATAGCCGTCGTTTCCTCCGACTCCTTAAAATCCCATACCCCACGTCCATAGGTAGCAAACCTCGCTGTTTTTAATGACGGCACATATTCTACACTCCAATATGTTTGATTGGGTGTCTTTTCTCCCGACAATGGATACCACCGCTGGTCCTCTTTTACATAGATATAGGGACCTGCTTCTGTGGCGGCATAGATACGGTCTTCTGCTACATTCAGTGCAAGATTAAATGCTACAGTAGATGGCATGCCTGTGCGCATTTCTTTAAAAGTGGTGCCTCCGTCGTTTGATACGTACACAGGAGCTATCGATCCGTAACCGCTTCCGGAGAGATAAATTACATTTGGGTCAATGGCAGACGGTAAAATGCAGGATCCGTAGAGATAATGGGCATTGGAGGTCATCTTCTGCATGAGTGTAAAATTCTGACCGCTATTTTCTGACCGGTAAATGTACCCGTTATCGGTGGCAACAAACCAGATGGCCGCATTTACAGGACTGATGGCAATGGCTGAAATCCTGCCCCCACTGACGGAAAAGTCGAAAGGCATATCCTTTGCTTCGAGCTTACTGCCGTTGTATTTCACCTCTATGATATAAGCACCGGTTTTAGTGGCATCGCTGCTACCCCCGGCAACATAGACTATATCTTCATCGGTGTGTGGGTCAACCGCGATGGGTGGAATCCATACCGATTCCTTACCTCCTTCAATTTGATAATCTGTATTGGGGCCGTTTTGATTTAGGGGGTTAAGGAAGAATTTGAGGCCACCTCCCGGATACATGATCCACATATGGCGACCATTGGAAGTAAAAGAAATGTGTCCGTAATCCCCACTGATTTGTTGATGAAAATCAGCAATAGATTCATCAATGGAATAACCTCTTTGCATGCCCTGGTCCTGCGAACCTGCAAAGATCCAGTCCGGATCAGGTGGATAGGACCTTGCATCGTAATACTGACTTACATTGAGTCCCGCGAGGGTAATGTTTTTGGTGGTAACTCCATAGTCGTAGGTAATGCTTATGCCTCCATGGTGGCCGATGATCACGACATTTTTTCCATTCGGATCCGGAAATTCGCGCATGACCATGATGTCGGCGTGTAATTTATTCTGGACATTGTCATAGTATTCAGACCAATCATTGACCTTGCTCCAATTGCTTCCCCCATTCAGGCTTTTGAAGGCATTTACTTCGCCATATAACATCCTTCGTTCATTGGAAGGGGGTACAAACAGGCCAACATTCCAGGGCTTGATGGCAGTTTAGAAATGTTTTGCCAGCTTATACCATGATCTTTACTGGCTTGCAACATCAAGTCTTCGTTAAATGCATATAGTGTGGTATCCGCGCCTTTGATCGCACTTTGTATGTTGGCCCTGCCACCTTCCCCCCAAAGCCGAGGCTACTAACCGGGGTTTTCAGCTCCATCGCAGATGCCCTGTTGCGTATGGTATAGAGGTGACTTTTGTCCACATCCCTTTGTTCTATAAGGTAAATGGCCTTTCCATCCGATGCTTTACATAGCGCGAGGTTGCGTCCGTCTGAGGTGTCAAATATCTTGCGGTTTTTATAGGTCTTCCCATCTTCACTGGAATATAGGATGTAGTTACCCCCTCCTTTTTTAGCGAGCAGGTAGATGATGCCATCCGCCATCAGTCCCGTATGCATGTTTCCTCCGTCAACGCCACTTGACTTTATCCATGTCAACCCTCCATCATCACTGTAATGAGGTGAACCGGAAATGCCGGATACCAGGCGTGTAGTTAAGTCCGGCAAGATGACCACCTCCAGCAGCGCATGGTCAAAACGGTAATCGTCATTGACCAGTTCCCAGGTAAAACCACTCAGACCTCCTTTAAACAAAGGTCCCCCGGCCCCAATGGCATAAAGTTCGTCTGCTTCTTTGTGATACAAAACATTCATCACAGAACCCGCCTGGTTGTTGCTGCCCCGCTCCACCCATTTACCAGACACTGCTCCGTTGGCAAAAACTTCTTCGCCATCTCTCTTAGGGCTATTGGCATATTGTGGATCTGCCAGCCTAATAAGGTTGTTTTCGTATTCGATTTGCTGCCAGTTTGACTGGGGACCTCCATGGATGTCTGTCAGCCATTTCTGCCTCGCTTCCCCATGATTACCGTCTTCCATAGTTTCCAGCACCTCAGTAGGTTTAGGATTATGGGAGCGGTCAAAACATCCGTATATAAGTAAAATGAGTGTACCGTAAAATAGGGTTGAATTCAATCGGGCCATTTTGCACGTTTTAAGGTTCCAAGATAGAACTTATCCGGTAAATCAAAAAGTCAGGATGGCTTAAATCAGTTTGGTATTTAGCGATTATTCAACGTGTCCGACAATTGTAAGATATTTATACAATCCTGCTCACATTTTCTTTGTGTATTGTCCAAAAGTGTAGGGCTATTTTGCCAGGGGCCTTTTTATGTTTTTTTTCCAAACAAACTGCATATGGGACAAGCTGCGATGATATGCCCCCTTGCCGGACAGTATTTTCGGCCATAAAAAATGATGCGAAGGTGCAATTGGTTCCAGCTTTCTTTTGGAAATAATTTTTTGAGGTCGTTTTCTGTTTGGACTACGTTTTTTCCGGAAGATAATCCCCAGCGGGCCGCCAGCCGGTGGATATGGGTATCAACCGGAAAAGCCGGCACACCAAATGCCTGAGACATGACCACAGAGGCTGTTTTATGACCAACCCCGGGTAGTGACTCCAATGCATCAAAATCTGCAGGCACTTTGCCCTGATATTTTTCCAGCAATATTCCAGACAATGATTTGATGGCTTTTGATTTGGCGGGGGACAGCCCGCAGGGTCTGATGATGTCTTCTATTTCCCCCACTTCAAGTTTAATCATTTTCCCGGGGGTGTCTGCCCTGGTAAAAAGCAATGGACTCACTTTATTTACCCGCTCATCGGTGCATTGTGCTGAGAGCAACACCGCAATGAGCAGGGTATAAGGGTCTTTGTGGAGTAAGGGGACATCTGTTTCCGGAAATAAATCCTCCAGCATTTGCGCAATCAGGGCTGCCTTTTCTTTTTTTCTCATCTTACTTGCGATTCAGAAATGCCATGGTGTCGATGCCATCGGCATAATCAGCGAGACTTGGCAGTTGTGCCTCGCCAAAATGGAAGTGGGTAAATCCCTCTACTTCCTCCAAAGATACCAGGCATTGAATCCGATCGCGATGGTGGGTTAATTCTTCCTGAAGTGTTTGGCTGTCCTGGTAATAACCATAATGCAGCGTAGCAATCCTGGAAGCAAATCTTTCATCTTCCAGTAAAATCAAACATCCATTGTTGAGGTAGGGAACCCTGTTGATTAAAAATAAGGCGACATTGTAGTCGAAGTTGTTTTTGTATTTGTTGTGGTTCGCCAGCTCATTATATTGATGTAAAACCTCGAGTATCCGTGTCAAATCATATCCCTTTGGCACATAAATCTTTGAAACATTCCTGCACCCCAGTCCAAAAAAACTAAAAATATCTCTACCCAGTGCCAGTAGATCCGATTCACTTTCTTCACCGGTTAGGATCGCTACTCCGTTCCTGTTTTTCCGGATGATGTGTGGATATTTGCCAAAATAGGCATTAAAATATCGGGCCGAATTGTCAGATCCGGTCGCAATCACTGCATCCATGTCCTTCAATCTTTCTACCACTTCAAAATGGCTGCCAATGGCTGGGTATCTTTCCGTCATCTTTTTAAGTAAAAATGGCAGAATTACTTTATCCTTTTCGGCATATTTGAGCAAAGCTACAGCGCCGCTTACAAAGCAGCATAACAAATCATGAAATCCTACCGCCGGAATATTTCCCGCAAGAATAAGTCCAACCCTTTGAGGTTTTCTTACTGTTATGTCATAAGGTTTGATCCATTGGTTCAGTTTCCCGGGTTCCAGAAATTCGTCGCGGATTCCTTCAAGTGCCAGTCTGATGTTATCTCTGGTAAACCAGGGATTCTCCGCATAGGCCTGATCCATCATTTCGAGCGTTTCTTCCTCTTCCAAATTCTGAAGAAAATCCCAAAGATAGCCAAGGGTATCGATCCTTTGTGTGAGGGTAGTTTGATCAATCATATGACTTCTGCGACTGTTTCTTTTCTGCTTTTAACATAGTTTCTCCATTTATCAAGTGCGGCTTCCATATCCGCTGGCAGGGTGGTCTCAAAACGCATCGGTTTTTCGGTGGTTGGGTGGACAAATCCAAGTACCCGGGCATGAAGGCCCTGTCTGGGAAGTAATTGAAAGCAGTTTTCTACAAATTGTTTGTATTTGGAAAAAATAGTGCCTTTCAAAATCTTGTCACCCCCGTAACGGTCATCATTGAACAGGGTATGTCCTTTGTATTTCATGTGTACCCTTATCTGGTGCGTCCGGCCTGTTTCAAGCCGGCACTTTACCAGGCTGACATAATAGAGTCTTTCTACCACTTCATAATGGGTGATGGCGTGTTTGCCCTGGTCACCTTCAGGATACACATAAAACCTTTTTGGGTGGGTAGGGTGGCGTCCAATATGACCGACTATGGTTCCTTCCTGGTGTTGAGGTTCTCCCCATACCAGTGCAATATATTCCCGCTCTATGGTGTGGTAAAAAAATTGTCTGGCCAGATGGGTCATGGCATAATCGTTTTTGGCGATAACCATCAGTCCCGAAGTGTTTTTATCGATTCGGTGCACCAATCCAGGTCTCGTAGGCGCATTACCCTGTAACACAGGAAGCTCCTTGTCTTTAAAATGATACAACAAGGCATTTACCAGTGTGCCCGAATGGTTACCCACACCGGGATGTACCACCAACCCGGCCTGCTTGTCAATAACCAGTATGTCATCATCCTCGTAAATAATATTCAGGGGGATGTTTTCAGGCTCCAGTGTTTCGTTTTCATCGGGATTCCTTGGTAATACCAAAGATATTACGTCATCTGGTTTTATCTTGTAATTGGCTTTTACTTCTTTGTCGTTGACCAGAATGCAGGAAGCCTTGATCGCATTTTGTACCCGGTTTCTTGAAATCTGGTCTAAACGGTCCATCAGAAATTTGTCAATCCTCAACGGACGTTGACCTTTGTCTGCGACAAACTGCTCGTGAACATACAGGTCATCCTGCTGCTGCTTATCCAGATCCGATATTTTGATGGATGTCATTTTAAAATTTTAGAATGCAAAAGTATAACCAATATCCCATTTCAGCTGGTCCGTTGTTGTTTTCTGAAGTTCAAATCCTTCAATGGTGCTCTCAACCGGAGGCGTAATGGAATCTTTTAATGTAAAATAATAAGCAGACAATCCAGGATGATATCCCAGCCTGAACTGTAAATAAGAAGATGAGGCTAAGGGGATATGAAGACCACCCGTAATTCCATATTTGCCGACTAAGTCATTTTTGTTATTGTTTGTTTCCGCCGCTTCTTCATCGTCGGGAGGGGTGAAAGAAGTGGATGTATGCATCCAATTAAATCCGGCATTAAATTCTGCAAAGAGATCGACGGTCAAAACTTTGAGTGGGAGATAATACCTGGACGTTATATCCAAGGTAATCATGGATGACGTGGTACTTACGTCCCAAAATACGGTTTCACCGTCTTGCTCAAATGGAATTTCCGTTCCGTAATGACTTAAAGTGACATACGTAAAATCAACGCCCAAAAACAATGGTTTTTCTTTTATCATCTGCCTGTAATAGGAAACACCAAATTGAAATTTATGTTCCGGCACTTTGCCGGCAAACGCCGATTGTGGACTCATACTTCCCAGCTGAACGCTCAGAAAGTTGACTAAACCACCACTGTCATTTGCGCCCGTCTCAAGAGTTTCTGGAGGCGGTTGGTCAATGGTATCAGGCATCTGTGCCATGGCAAAAACGAGCCATGTAAGGTTAATGCAGGTAAGCAAGCCAATTTTCATTAATTTTGGCCGGATAAAAAAGAAAATCATGAGTAAGCGTAATTTGTCTTTTCAGTCATTATGTGTTAAAGAGCATAAAGATACAAAAACCACCACACCTCATCAACTGCCCGTTTATGCAACTTCATCTTTTGTCTTTGATGAGGTGGAAGAAAGTGTGGAGATTTTCACCGGGAAAAAGCAGGGACATGTGTATTCCAGGTATGGCAATCCAACCATTGATACCGTTGCAGCCAAGGTTGCAGGTTTGGAAGCCCTGGATACGCAGTTGGAGCCCTTTGCTTTTATGACTTCTTCAGGTATGTCGGCCATAAGCACCCTTTGTTATGCTATTTGTGACAGTGGAGATTCCATCCTTACCCAGGCCAATATCTATGGGGGTACTACCGAACTATTTAATAAAGTGATGCTTCGGCATGGCATAAATCCGATCTATACCCGGCACACTGATACCGACACTTTGAGATCCATTGTATCTGAAAATCCTGCCATCAAAGCGATTTATCTGGAAACACCTTCCAATCCCATGCTGGATTGTGTGGACCTGGAAGCCATCAGCGCCTTTGCCAAAGAAAAAGGACTTATCACCATCATTGACAATACTTTCTGTACGCCTTACCTCCAACAACCCTTAAAATTTGGCATCGATTTTATCATCCACTCTGCCACCAAATACCTCAATGGACACGGAAACTCAATTTCCGGCATCATCATCGGAACAGATGACGATGCAAAGGTTAAAATTAAAACAACGCTCAAATTAATGGGTGGCACCTGTAATGCCTGGGATGCATGGTTGCTGAACAACGGACTCAAAACACTTACCCTGCGCATGGATGTACACAGCAGGAACGCAATGGAACTCGCCCAGTGGCTGTCTCTTCATCCGGCAGTAGAACAAGTAAACTATTGTGGTCTTGAATCCCATGCCAGTCATATCATCGCCAAAAAACAAATGTCTGCCTTTGGCGGTATGCTGAGTTTTAAGATAAAAGGTGGACAACAGGATGCCTTTCGTTTCATGAATAAATTACAGTTATGCACGCAGGCACCAACCCTGGGTGATGTAGATACGCTTGTCTTACATCCCGCGACCAGCTCTCATCTCAATATAGACAAAGAGATCAGGGAATCATTTGGAATCACGCAAAACCTGATCAGGGTATCGGTAGGCATTGAAAACATTGCTGACATTGTGGAATATTTCGGGCAGGTATTTGAATAAAAAAGCCCCGGAGAAAGAATCCTCCGAGGCCACCCGAACGCTATGAAAAATTAAAGTACTATCTCTGGCACAAATATAATATCATTTATATTGAATTGTCAAGTAATTATTAAAAAAAAATGAATTTGGGGTTAATTATGCAAATCATTAATTAAAACAAGTTGATTTTCAATGGAAAATATATTAAGAATGAAAATGCCACCGATCTGGCATTCAGACGACTTGTCATTTTTATGTCATTGTGTATATGCCTGTTATTATTGACCGGACTGCGCTCCATTCAAACTCAGGATTTACCTGCTGTTAAAGTTACGGCATACCGGATTAAAGGAATTACGGCTTCCGGACTCAGGACAACTTCCATTAAGGAACCCTTTGTAGCAGTTTCCAGAGACCTATTATCCGAATATCCGATGGGTTCATATATCCGGCTGGGGAATTGCAAATGGGAGGGTGTTTACAAAGTCCTGGATAAAATGGGAAAAAAATCAGTCAATACCGTAGATGTATTCTCGCGAAAAGCATCGGGCATCGTTACTTGTACATGCCAAAAAATTTCATCAGATCAAAAGTAGCCTGTATCCGGGTAATTCATATTTTTTTCAATACCAATCCCGAATAAGGCGCCATTTTAACTTCAGTCTTGTCAAAGCCGGCATTCCGGCTGTAGATCGGTTTGAAATTCTTGTAATCTTCAGCAGGCAGCGATTTTGATTCAGCTTCTGCATTGATCAGTACCAGGATTTCATCAGCTCCTGCTTTACGGGTATAGGAGAAAATCCCCTGATCTATGAGATTCCGGTTAAAGGCAAAACTGCCATGCTGCAACACCACCTGTTCTTTTCTAAGGCTGCAAAGTGAAGCAAAATATTCAAATAGTGACTGGTCAAATTGAGGTTGATCCAGGCCTGCGCCGGATTCTGCATACAAAGGACTTTCCACATCCATTTTTATGTCCGGCCACCAAAGTGGCTTTCTGTTGTCCGGATCATCGGCACCCCACATACCCATTTCATCACCATTCCATATGTGTGGGGCGCCACAAAATGTAAACTGATGAAGCAGCAATACTTCGAGTTTCTGATAGGCCAGTTTATCGGGCTTTCCGGTCTTATAATATTGGTCCTCCAGGGGTTTGCTGTGGTATTTATATTTATTGTGATTGAACATGCCTGATAAGGCTCGCTCGGAATCATGCGAAGAAATCAGGTTCATCATGGCGTGCCGGGTTGAAGGCCTGTATTTGCTGTAAATGCTGTCCAGTGCATCATAAAGTCCTGAAAGATCAATGCGGTCTTCCCCCTGGTTGATGTAGGCCCTCACGGGTTTGTACCACTGATAATGCATGACGGCATCAAATATATCTCCTTTAACCCACGGTTCAGGATCCATTAACTCATCCGGCCATTTTGTCCACCAATTTTCGCCAATGAGATAAAATTCCGGATTGATTTTCCGGGTAAACTGTCTCAGATCCCGCCAGAAGCCCAGAGGCACGTGTTCAGCCACATCAAGCCTCATGCCATCAATGCCATCTTCCGGATTGCCATCTCCATTGGGGTCCATCCACTTCTGACATACTGCAAAAATGTGTGCTTTCACTGCATCAGGCAGGTTGCCTTCATAGGGCCTGCCCGGTTGTTTTTCGCTGCTTTTTAACTTCTTTATCTCAGGCATACTCTTGACACCTACCCATCCGTCATATTCAAATTCATTTTCCTGGGTATTGGGATCGTCATACGATTTAACCTCATACCAATCTGCATACAGCGATTGTTTTCCTTTGGATCTTACATCCTTAAATGCCCAAAATTGCGTGCCGGTATGGTTCCATGAAAAGTCCAGAATGACGCGAATTCCTGCCTCGTGAAATTTTTTAATGAGTTCGGTAAACATTTTATCTGCATTGGTCCACACCCAACTTTCCGGCTTGCCCGGATCCTCAGCTTTCAGCAGTGCAATGTCGCCTTCTTTGTCATTACCCAGGGTTACGTCGATGTGCTGATAGGAACGCGCATCGTATTTGTGAAGACTGGGAGAGTCGTTTAAAGGATTAAAATATACAGCATTAATACCCAAATCCCGGAGGTAATCAACCTTGTCAAACACCCCCTGCAAGTCACCGCCATAACGGCGCATCTGAATGGTGCGATAAAAATCCAGGCCGGTCTCTTGGGTCCATGATTCTTCACCATACCAATTGTGGGCCCATGGCGTTAGCTGCCAGGTTACGGGAATTTCATCGGAAAGGGCGCCTTGCATGGTACCCAGGTCCGGGTCATTGTCCGGATTTCCATTTCGAAACCTTTCAATAAATATCTGATACCAGATTGCACCCGCAGCCCACGATGGCGCTTCATCATATTTTGCCATTGAGGATGGTTTCTGTTTTTTTGGGCTGCATGAAAAACCCATCAAAATAATGCAAATAACCCAAAGCGTGTATTTCATGGTTTATGTGACTTTTTATGTTCAAAATATATCAGTTGGTTTTTAATGGGGCATCTGTTTGGCACAAAAAGATGGCAAAAGCAATTAAGATTTACTCAATTCTTTTGCCCTGATCAGTGCTCCGTGCACACCTTTAATAAAACCGTCTCTGGTTTTTTCTTCGCGAAAGACCCGGAAGGCTGCTTCCGTGGTTCCTCCTTTGGACATGACCTTACCAATCCATTCTTCGCAATTGTATTCAGATTTATTAAATAGTTCGACAGCCCCTCTAAAGGTCTGATAGGATAACAATTCAGATTCTGCCTGCGTGAATCCCATCTGATGGGCTGCTTCGATCAAACCATGCATGATATAGAATACATAAGCAGGACCCGAGCCTGAAATGGCCGTGGCCGCATCTACCATGTTTTCATCCTCCACATAAATGGCTTTTCCGGTGGAATTAATGAGGTTTTGGACCGTCACAAGTTCAATACGGCTTACTTCAGGCAACGAGGTGAATACCGTCATTCCTACACCCACCTGGGCGGGAAGATTGGGCATTGCCCTCACCACTTTGGGCGTCCCGAATGCTTCTACAATCGTATCCATCTTTACGCCTGCCATAATACTCAACACTACTTGCTGTGGGTCAATAAAGGGTTTTATTCGCAGGGAAAGGTCCTTAAAATCCTGTGGCTTTACAGCCAGAATAATGAGGTCCGACTCCCGGATATATTGACCAGGTTCTCCATAAATGGTGCCCACATTGAGTCTGCTTAATTCAATCGCTTTCTCTTCAGATTTTTCCAACACCACCATTTGTTCAGGCGTAACAATATGGGTTGAAAGAAAACTTTTGGCAAAGGTGAGCCCCATGTTGCCGCCGCCAATAACCAGGATCCTCATATTATTTATTTAATGATTTCAAATATAAACATTGCCGGTCAATTTTGAGGAAATATTAGTGTCTAATTTACACTAACGATCAAAATTATGTGTTGATGTGACAAGCATTATCTAAATTCATGATGCTTTCCCTGGCTATTTGTTTATTTTTGCCAAAACATTTTAGAAGCCATGTTACAAAATCAACAACACACGTTCGGCCAGGACACCGATGCCAAATCTCACCTGGATAATTGGATTAAAAATTTAGCCGTTCACTTTGATGCAAATGACATTTATTGGTGTGATGGCACCGACGAAGAATACGACAGACTTTGCCAGAAATTAGTAGAAAAGGGGACATTTATCAAACTAAATCCCCTCAAGCGTCCAAATTCTTTTGCCTGCTTTAGTGATCCCAGTGACGTTGCCCGGGTTGAAGACAGGACTTTTATTTGCAGCAGAAGGAAAGAAGATGCCGGCCCAACCAACAATTGGATGGATCCCCGGGAAATGAAAGATACCCTGGAACCTTTGACAAAGGGTGCCATGAGTGGCCGTACCCTTTACGTAATCCCATTCTGTATGGGTCCGGTTGGTTCCCCGCTGAGCCGGTATGGCGTGCAAATTACCGATTCTGAGTACGTGGTGGTGAATATGAAAATCATGACAAGAATGGGTAAGGACATCACTCCTTATTTATATCTCCATGAATATGTAAAATGTATCCATACAGTAGGTGCTCCGCTTAAAGGCACCGAAGATGCCAAATGGCCCTGCAATCCAACAACCAAATATATCACACATTTTCCTGAAGAACGGCTCGTCATTTCTTATGGCAGCGGTTATGGAGGCAATGCCCTACTGGGTAAAAAGTGTTTTGCCCTCCGAATCGCCTCTGTCCTTGGTCGGGACGAGGGGTGGCTGGCAGAACATATGCTCATCCTTGGGGTCCAAAGCCCGGAGGGAGAAAAAGATTATGTAGCAGCTGCGTTCCCCAGTGCGTGTGGTAAGACGAATTTTGCCATGCTTATACCGCCGGAGGCTTTGAATGGCTGGAAAATCACAACCGTTGGGGATGACATTGCATGGATTCATAAAAATGAAGATGGAAAACTTCATGCCATCAATCCGGAAGCGGGTTATTTCGGCGTTGCGCCAGGTACCAGCTTTAAAACCAATCCCAATGCGATGGAAACCATCAAAAACAATACCATCTTCACCAATGTGGCCATTACTGAAGATGGGGACGTATGGTGGGAAGGCATGTCAAAAGAAATACCGGCCAATATGACAGATTGGACAGGAAAGCCTTATGACCCGGCCTCCGGAAAACCTGCAGCACACCCAAATGCCAGATTCACAGCTCCGGCTTTTCAAAATCCTGTGATTGACGATCGCTGGGATGATAAATCAGGTGTGCCCATCTCTGCCTTTATTTTTGGCGGAAGGAGAAGTACTACCGTTCCTTTGGTTTACCAATCATTTAACTGGAGCTTCGGCGTCTATTTGGCCGCCACCATGGGCTCTGAAACAACAGCTGCTGCCTTCGGAGAACAGGGAAAGGTAAGGAGGGATCCATTTGCCATGTTGCCTTTCCTCGGCTATCATATGGGAGATTACCTCAATCACTGGCTTCAGTTTGGCAGAGATTTGCCAAACTCACCCAGGATTTTTGGGGTAAACTGGTTTCTTAAAGATGAAAACGGAAACTTCGAATGGCCAGGCTATGGTCAAAACATGCGCGTCCTCCAGTGGATCATCAATCGGGTAAAAGGCAAAGCATCCGCCGTAGAATGTCCAATAGGCTGGATTCCTAGGTATAAAGACATGGATTTTAATGGCCTCGAAGAATTTACGCGCGACCATTTCAAAAAAGTAATGTCTATCAACAGAGAAGCCTGGAAACAGGAATTCCTGTTACACGAAGACCTGTTTTCCAAATTGTATGACAGACTGCCCAAAGAAGTCTTCTTCATGAGGGAACTGTTGGTGGGTGCGTTGTGGAGGAGTCCCGAAAAATGGGAACTTGCGCCTGAAAGGGTTTGAAAATTATAATCGGTCATCTTCACAGAGCGCAGATGTAACATTGTCTGGAAAGACTATGTCAACTTTTGCCTGTATGAATTGTTTACTCAGCAACATTTTAGCTGATAAATACAATTATTTATGCCATCATTGAAATACGAAGTAGGGGATTTATTGACGCGGGCTTCCAGGAGAGAATTCCTCTCTGCTGAGGAAGGCGTCTTCCTTTTTGAAAATGCAGGCACTGCCGAATTGATGTATGTGGGAAATCAGATCAAACAGCACCATGTGCCGGGCAATCTGGTCACCTGGATTATAGACAGAAATAGCAATACCACCAATGTTTGCATCGCAAATTGTAAGTTTTGTAATTTCTACAGGCGACCAGGCCATGACGAGGCTTACATTACCACGCTGGAAGAATATCGACAAAAAATTGAGGAGACCTTTAGTTTTGGGGGTGAACAACTCCTGCTTCAGGGAGGTCATCACCCTGATCTAGGCTTAAAATATTATACAAGCCTTTTTCGCGATCTAAAGCAGATGTTTCCAAACCTGAAACTTCATGCGCTGGGTCCCTGGAAGTTGCCCACATAACCAAGCTTGAAAAATCTACACATTGGGAAGTGTTGCAGGCACTTAAAGAGTCGGGTCTTGACTCTTTGCCGGGTGCAGGGGCGGAAATCCTGGACGACAGGGTGCGCAGGCTGATTTCGAAAGGAAAATGCGGTGCTGATGAGTGGCTGGAGATCATGAAGACTGCTCATCAGTTGGACATAACCCCCTCTGCCACCATGATGTTTGGGCACATAGAAACCAACCTTGAACGGATGCAGCATTTTGTAAAGTTGCGCGAAGTTCAGGCTGTCAAACCTGAAAATGCCAAAGGTTTTCTAGCCTTTATTCCATGGCCTTTTATGGATGAAGATACCATCCTTCGGAGGCTCAAACGAGCCCGCAATACCTGCACCGGGGATGAATATGTGCGGATGATAGCCATGAGCAGAATAATGCTGCCAAATATAGTGAACATACAAGCCTCCTGGCTTACGGTTGGAAAAAAGATAGCTCAACTTTGTCTTTTTGCAGGTGCCAATGATTTTGGCAGCATTATGATCGAAGAGAATGTAGTATCTGCGGCTGGAGCTGCTTTTCGCTTTACGGCAGACGGCATTCAGGCTGCCATCAGGGAAGTGGGCTTTACGCCACAATTGCGCAATCAGCAATACGAATACAGGAATGTGCCGGAAAAAATCCTTCAGCAACAACTAGATCATGCGTCAATGATAATCGACTGATGGGGGTGATTGCTGAAAAGGCCGATCTCACCACTGAATATCTGCGCAACAGGGGAGTAGGAACCGTTGACATCGCCATGGTTTTGGGCACCGGGCTTTCCGGCATTGAAACCATGTTAAAAGACAAACTAATTATTGACTATTCGGATATTCCATTATTTCCTATTTCAACGGTAGAAGGACACAGTGGCAAGCTGATTTACGGCAGGCTGGGAAATAAAAACTTGCTGCTCCTCTCTGGCCGTTTCCATTATTATGAAGGATACGGCATGGAAGAAGTGACTTATTACATACATGTGATGGCGACACTGGGCGCAAAAAATCTGGTGATGACCAACGCGGCCGGCGGACTTAACCCCCGTTATCATGCGGGTGATCTCGTTTTGGTCAGGGATCATATCAATTTATTTCCTGCCAATCCACTTCGGGGGACGTATGATGCCGAACTCGGACCAAGGTTTCCGGATATGTTGCACGCATACCCGGTAACCTTAAGAAATTCGATGAAGAATACTGCCGCAGCAATGGGCATTAAACTTCATGAAGGTGTTTACCTCGGTTGGCAGGGTCCAAGCCTTGAAACACCGGCCGAATATAAAATGGCCAGAATGCTTGGTGCCGATCTGGTGGGTATGTCCACTGTACCAGAAGTTATTGTGGCAAAGTATCGAAACCTTGATGTGCTCGTACTTTCTATCGTTTCTAATATTTGTTTTCCTCCTTCTGCATTGAAGGAAACTACGATAGAAGAAGTTGTAAAGGTAATGGAAGCATCAACAGAAAAAGTCATGCGGCTGCTAACAGCATGGATAGATTCACAAGAATAATTTCACTTATTTATAGTGAGGCTTAGATTGTATGGGGTTTATTTTTTTCTATGTATATAAGCGTCAATCCCTTTTGCTTTCAAGTTGGCAATAGCCCTCGAAGCTGCATCCTGACTGTTGTATCTTCCGGCGATGACTGTAAAAAATTCGGATAGGTCAAATACTACTTTTTCAGCACCATTGAATCCACTCTTTTTTAGTTTTTTAAGCATGGCATCCGCATTGGGTTCTACCAGGTAGTTGCCAGCTACTACGATAAAATTTCCGCCAACAGCTGCCGCAGAATCAGAAGTTTTTTGGTTTTTACCAAAGGTTCCGGCCTGTCCGGGCCTGTGGTTTTTGTATCTGGCAAATTTCTGGCTTCCGGCACTTTTTTTAAGGTAACCGGTTTTTCTTTCACAGTGGTCAGATCAGAGGAAGGCGTAGTCTTTTGTCCTGGTTTTTCCGCTGTCCTTTCTTCAGAGTTACCCTTGGCATTATCAACTGCTTTTTCGATGGTAGCGTCAATTTCATTATAGTCTATGGAAGGGTCAGAATCGGTGGTTATGGTGTCCTCATTGAAAAATTCCTCGCTGCCAAATTCGTTGGTATCTTTGGCTGCTTCCTGTTTTGGTTTTAATTCTGACTGATTGCTTTTGTTGCAAGATTTGGTCAGTACAGAAATCCACATATAAGCCAGAAAGAGCACCACTGCAATGGACATAATTTTTAGTACCCTGCTCATCTCAACTCTTATTTAATTGCTTGATTATCCACAAAATTATAAATTATTTTAATATTATGCATAACCAATTAAAGCATAGACATTTTTAATTTATAATAAATTGATATATGATTAAATTAATATGTATAATAATATAATATACAATTACATATGAATTTCTGAAAAATACATCATTTAGGATTCACCGCGGAGCAACCAATAATCAAAAACCCTGGTCTTTACAGAATAGCTGGTTTTATCTTTTGTGGTATTCGAGAAACCTGTTTATGTTTTTGATTTTGCCAAAAATCAGCAGGATGTCATCTTCTTCAAATACATAGTTGGAGTGCAGGATTCCAAATACTTGGGCATTCATGATTTTATTGCCGAAAATATTTTTCGTTGGTGTTTGTTTGATGACTGTTACAATGTGTGCTTCAAATTTATTTTTAATGTCAATATCCTTTAAGGTTAGACCTACAATGGATTGGGGTATGCGCACCTCCATTATTTCAAAATCGCCAGGCAAATCCATGCTTTTTAAAGCTTCCCGCACATTGATCCGGTGTGCGAGTTCAAAGGCATATTCTTTTTCCGGCTTATGTATTTCCAGGATGCCCATGGCTTCCAGAATGGAAGTATGGATTTCGTTTATCGAACGTGCAATGATACGTCCTTTAAAATTTTTTCTTCAACAAAGCTGTAGCCGAGATGGAAGAGCCCACATCTTCACCAATGGCAACTACCACCGCATCGGTATCTGTGAGGGGAAGGTGATTTAGGCTTTGTTCGTCGTTTACATCTATGGCGACGGTATGGGTGAGCTCTTCTTTATATTTTTCAACCTTTAGCATGTTGACATCGACCCCAAATACTTCGTGTCCATCCATAATCAGCGCTTTGGCGAGATTCGATCCAAAGTTGCCCAGTCCAAGTATGATGAATTTCATAATAATTTATTTTTATTTGTCAGTTAATGAACACATTGTCTGATGGATAGTTGCCTAACTCCCTTTTGTGTTCTTTAAAAATTGTCGGTAAAGTGCAATTAAAAAGTAAGAAAACTTACCCTGCCCAGAAACATCGTGATGATGAGTACTATTTTTGAATTTGAGGTCAGATTTGGGGTAATTCCCAGAGACAACCCAACGGTAGAATATGCCGAAACCACTTCAAATAACAGGCTTTTGAACAAGGCTTCTTTTTCAAAAATGTCAATGCAAAAGTGCTGGTTCCAATGGCAAAAAAGGACAAAATAATCACGGCATTGGCCTGATTGATAGAATCGACCTGGATTTCCCGCCAATTATAAACCAGCCGTGTTCTTCCCTTAATCTGGTTGAAAAGATTGAGCATGACCACGGCAAATGTAGTTGTTTTAATACCACCTCCGGTAGAACCAGGTGAAGCACCCACCCACATGAGAAATATAATGACCATAAATGTAGGCATGGTAAGTTCAGCCATGTTTACGTTGTTAAAACCTGCGGTCCTCGGTGTGACAGAATTAAAAAATGCCACCACAATTTTACCCCAGAAATCATGCTCTTTTAGCACATTGTCATATTCTGTTAGGTAAAACATAATGATACCAAAAACCAACAACAGCAGGGTCGTACGAATGACCAGCGAATTGTTGTTGTTCATGCGGTATAAACCTTCACTCTTTCTTGAGTTGGTGAAATACCGGCTTATGGCTTTCAGTTTATTGGTGATGATGTTGTTGTGATTTATCATTACAGAATAACTAATACCTCCGGTAATAATAAGCCATGCAACAATGAGTTGCAGCATATAATTGAATCGCACAGTGTGCTCGTAAAGACCATTTGATAAAGTGGAAAATCCGGCGTTGCAGAAAGCAGAAATGGAGTGAAAAAATGCGAAATATATTTTTTGATCAATGTCCGGATTGCGAAAAATAGATATGTAAATGAGTAATGCACCCGTCAGTTCAACAATGAGGGTCAGGCTCACGATTTTCAACAACGTAGAAAATGTATCCCGGTTGTTGAGTTCCTTGATCATTTCGCTCACCATAAGCCTGTTCTGGAAACTATTGTCGCTTTTAAACAGCAGACTAAAAAGGTTTGTGAAGGTGAGTATGCCTAATCCCCCAACTGAATAAAAATTAAAATGACAGTCTTGCCAAACATGGTAAATGATGTCGCTGTATCCACCACAGCAATCCCGTAACCGTTACGCCACTCGTAATGGTAAATAATGCATCTACTACACTGATGCCTTTGGTAGTGGAAGCAGGAAGCAATAAAAGAAAGGTTCCACATAAAATCAACATCACAAAACTCAATACAAAAATAACAGCGGAATGCAGCCCTGTATTGCTTACACTGTTGATGCGCTGGGAAATGCTTAAAAAAGCAATAAATATTGAGAAAAATATCACATTTCCCCGGGAATCAATGGGCAGGAAATTTTGATCTACGAGCCATTGGAAGGCTGCAATGAGATAAAAGACAGAAACACCTACAAAGACAGCCTTTACGATCTTCTGCATCAGCTCTGTTTCCCGAAGGTAAATGTATATACTCACAAAGACAGAGAAGACACCAAAGAAAAAATTAATAATTTTAAAGGCTATAAAATATTCATCGATGAAAGAAAACTTGGTGCCGTAACCTACAGTTTGAATGAGCAATACCAGAATGCTAAGATAAAAGAAGGAACTACTTATACGGCCGAAAAGCCGGTTGTTGGAAATCCAGGTACCCATCATTTCTTCGTTTCTTCTGGTTTTTTTAGTCCGTCTATGGCTTCATTCGTTCGTTTCCAGAATTCACTGAAAATGGGTTTCAAAGATTCAAACATTTTTTTGGATAGATCAGGCATTTGCATTAAGTAGGGATAAGTCAGCGACGAGGTTTTCGTTTCATCTTTCAGCACATTAATTTTTGTAAATAATCCAAGCACAAAACTAAGCAGAATCGCAAAAAAGACTGCCTGAAGACTGCCCCCGGAAACTTTATTCACAAAATTGACATTGGCGACTTCCAGGATTTCTTCCAGCTTGCGGCCGATAAACCGAATCAAAATCATCACCGCAAGAAAAGTGAGGGCAATGCCAAAAATTAAAGTTAGCGCCTTGTTGAGGTTAAAAAGCGTTTGAAGTAAATCCATTGTCCATGGACTTAACTTTAATGCAGCCAAAACGCCGATCAGTAATGAAAGGGTGTCAAAAACGGTCTTGATCAAACCCCTTTGGTACCCCAGGTAAAAGCCCAGAGAAATGATGATGGCAGCTGCAATGTCAATAAACATTAATCGATTATTTTCGTCAAATTTAGGTAATTTTGACCTTTCAAATAACTTTTTTTAAAATATATGCCGTGAAGCGCATCATTACCCCCGGAACCATTCCTACCAGAGACCTGCATCAGTATATAATTGGCGCCATTGCCCCAAGACCCATTGCCTTTGTATCCTCCAGAGATGAATCCGGCAATGACAACCTGGCCCCCTACAGTTTTTTTAATGCTTTCAGCTCTAATCCTCCCATTGTTGTTTTTTCATCCAACAGAAGGGTATCCAAAAACACCACCAAAGACACCTTACACAACATCAGGGCAAATGGAGAATTGGTCATCAATATGGTCAATTATGCCATGGTGAGGCAAATGTCTATTGCATCGGCAGAATATGCACCGGAGGTAGACGAATTTGAAAAGAGCGGCTTGCACAAAGAGGCAGGGGAGTTGGTGGCACCGCCTATGGTTGCTGAAGCACCGGTCAATATGGAATGCCGTGTCAAAGACATCATCGCCCTCGGAGACCAGGGTGGGGCAGGCCACCTGATCATTTGCGACGTACTCAAATTGCATATTGACGAAACAGTGCTGGATGGAGATCGCATAGATCCGCATAAGATCGACCTGATGGGCAGGATGGGCCGTACCTATTATGTAAGGGCCAGTGGCAATGCCGTAAGTTCTATTTATCAGCCTGTAACCGACCTGCCTGTGGGCTTTGATGCCCTTCCTTCCTTTATTACTAATAATTCATGGCTGACAGGAAATGAGATAGCGATGATAGCTGGTTTAACCGTACTGCCGGATACGGCCAACTTTGAGCCTGATGCTGAAATATTAAAATTGGATGAAAACGAGTTTTATATCCGTATAAAAGGCATGCTACAGAACGGTGAAGCTGCGCTGGCCTTTCTTTACCTCTATAAATATTATACCCTATAAAATCCAAATATGCAATTTCTTTGCCTGGATGGGGGAAGCGAAATATGCTCGGTGTGCATCACCCGGAGCATTCAACCCTTATCATCCCGCTCATCGATGCCCGGAGAATGGATGTGTATGCCGCAGTTTTTGATGCACGTGGCCAAATGATGGCCCCAATCACCTTTCAGACCCTTAGCGATGACTCTTTCAATGATCTTGGTTATAAAAAAATTGCTTTTTGTGGCAATGGGTTGACAAAGTATAAAGTATGAATGTCATTAAAATGCCCAATTTTTACACGAACGGGCCAGTGCGACCTTCCTCTTTAAACCGGCATTACAGCAATTTTTATCCAATAAGTTCGAAAATATCGCTTCTTTCGCCCCAAATTACCTGCACAGCCCCAATATTACCAGCTCAAAAAAAAATCAGGGCTAAGAACTTTTTCTTGTGAATTATCGTTACTTACATATTAACGAATGTATAATATAAATTAAGTTTTTCTTTTCCATTCACGAATTTTCTCCAAAATACAGGTGTTTTTATTTTTTGGCACAGCTTTTGTTTTTATGGAGAAGTATTCTGTGATGTTAAGGAAGGGGGACAAAGAGATACAGCTCGACTATTCCGATTTAAGAAAAGCAGTGCTGGTTTTGCGTGCGGTGAACCACAAGCTGCGTCAAAGGGTTATTGACCTTTTGGAGGATGGTGAGACACTTACGGTTACAGACATTTATATCAAGCTTCGTCTTGAACAATCTGTCGCCTCCCAACACCTGGCAATTCTTAGAAGGGCAGGGGTGGTAACTACGGAAAGGCAAGGTAAATTTATCTATTATTCCATCAATAAGAACCGTCTGGCTCAGATCGGTACCCTGGTGGAAGACTTGGCCGGCTAATCTTCTTTTGAACAGTTAAACCTTAAAAAATCAACTTTTAACATTTGGATGTTTTTACACTAGTTTGATTATCAGTTTCTTGCATTAAGTTCCAAAAAAATATTAAAAATTTTCTTAATATCTTTTCCAACTTAAATTATTTTTTTTGATCTTTGCATTAAGGTCAAAAAAATAAGAAACTAATTATGAGGGACACCAAAGTTGTAATAAACAGCCAGAAACTTGATTATTCCTGTGAGCTAATGAGGGCTCTAGCGCATCCCCTAAGGCTAAAAATCCTCACTTTCATAGATTCTAATAAGGAAATTAACGTCAATCAAATCTACAATGCCCTCGATCTCGAGCAATCACTAACCTCACAACACCTTAAGGTTTTGAGAATGGCAGGTGTGCTGAGTGTTGAGAAAGCAGGGAAGTTTATGAAATACACTATTAACTACGATGTGCTTGAAAAAGCACAGTATGGAGTTAGCCGTTTCATGGCAGCGATCTGATTTACACCACAAAAAAAAACATCTGCTTGTACTGCCAATCAGATGTTTTTTTTATTTGCCGATTTTGTGCCAGCTTAGTACTTTTTAGTATTAATTTTCTACTGGTACCCAAATGATTTTAAGTTCTGGTCAGAATTCCTCCAATTCTCTTTCACTACTACAAACAACTCCAGGTGAATCTTTTCTCCAAAAAAGGATTCCATCTCAACCCTGGAACTTATTCCTAATTTTTTTATGGAGGATCCCTTTTCTCCAATAATGATGGATTTCTGCGTTTTTCTATCTACATAAATATTTGCCCGGATATGAATCATGGGTCCTGACATTGATTCCATATGTTTAAAATGCTCTACGACCACCTCGCAGGAATACGGAATCTCCTGCTTGTATTGTGACATTATATTACCCCTTATGATTTCACTCACAAAAAACCGCTCCGGCTTGTCTGTCCACTGATCTTTAGGGTAATATACCGGTCCTTCCGGTAAGGCTTCAACGATGGCTTCCATCATGCCCTCCATCCCTTCTCCTGTCTTGGCGGAAATGACAAATATCTTATCAAAGTTAATCCGGCTTTTCCATACCTGTACCAGGCTGTCAGCCTTATCGCCGGTATCCATGTCTTTTTTATTCATGACCAGAAATTTTGGCACCTCAGCCTGGTGTAATAACTGAATTACTTTTTCCGTGCCACTATATTCATCGTAAATGTCGGTGACAAAAAGCATGACATCCGCGTCTTCAAAACTTGAAAAGGCGTAATCATTCATTTTTTTCTGCAATTCGTAAGATGGGGTATGAATCATACCCGGACTGTCAGACAGAATGACCTGATAATGCTCATCACTGATGATGCCTAAAATGCGGTGACGCGTGGTCTGAGGTTTGGCGTTGACGATAGACAATCTGTCTTTCATCAGAGAATTGCACAAAGTTGATTTTCCTACATTGGCATGTCCAATGATGTTGACAAAGCCCGATCGGTGCGTCTGATTTACCATTTCGCAATTACACTTCTGTTGCCTTCTACCTTGTCTCCAATGGCTACCAATATTTCCGCATCCAACGGCAGGTAAAGGTCAACCCGCGATCCAAATTTTATAAAGCCCATGTCTTCGCCCTGCCGGGCCGTGTCTCCTTTTTTCGCGTAACAAACAATCCGCTTCGCCAGGGCACCCGCAATTTGTCTCAAGAGTACTGTGCCATGACTGGTTTCATAGACCACTGTGGTGCGTTCATTTTCTGTAGAAGCCTTTGGATCCCACGCTGGCAAAAATTTGCCTTCATGATGCTCACTATGAGTGATTTTTCCGTTTATCGGGTGCCGGTTTACATGCACATTGAGCGGGGACATAAATATGCTCACCATCCTCATTTCCTTATTCAGGTATCCTGTTTCAACAGTATCCTCATTGACTACAATTTTACCGTCAGCCGGTGCGTAAAGGATGTTGTCATTGGCTTTCGGAAGTTTCCTGACCGGATTGCGGAAAAAGGAAAGAAGAAAGACATACAGCATTCCGGAAAGCAAGAGCACCAGTGTAGATAACCCGGGTAGAAGTATACGTGTGAATACGCATAGCGCCGTAAGAATGATGAATGAAATGGTAAGTGTTTTGTAACCTTCTTTGTGTATCATGTTGTCAATTTAAATGCATATAATAAAGCTGTTAAAAATGGAGTAGCAAGTAAAAAACTGTCAAACCGGTCGAGGAATCCCCCGTGACCCGGCATGAAATTGCCGGAGTCTTTGACCCCAAAAGTTCTTTTAATAGATGATTCATAAAGGTCTCCAAGGCTACCTATTACCCATACAATGAGTGAGGTGTAAAGCCAAAAATGGAGTCCGTGCGCAGGATAGAACACATAAATGATGTAGCCGCCAAGCATCGTAAACAGGCCGGCTCCCAGGGTTCCTTCCCATGTCTTTTTAGGAGATATACGCTCATAAAGTTTGGTCTTACCGAGTTTTCTACCTACAAGGTAGGCTCCACTGTCGCTGATCCAAATCAACAGGAAAGCAAAAAGCCAAAAATGGGTTGCCCATACGGTATGGGCAGAAAAGATGATGGGAAGTAATAGTGATAAAGTCGGATAGATGATGGCCAGAAAAGGCTGAAAATTACGGTGATTTATTGGTTGAATTACAAATAAACTTGCCGCAAATAAGGTGTACGTTACCAGAGCAACTACTAACATACCTTGTTTTAAAATCAAAGGAAATTCAATAAGCAGGGAGGATAACATCAGCAGGACAACAGCAACCACCCCTGTGATGTAAATGGGTTTTGAAACACCACAAATTTTAAGATATTCATGACTTCCACCCACGGCAACAATGGTTAACAATATGGACAACCCCCACTTTCCGGACAACAGCGCACAAAGCATAATAATACCGAATACTACAGCTGTTTTAAGCCTGGTTTTCAATACCTGTTCCATGATTATTCGATGCAGTTAAGTAGGTGATGTAAAAATAAATTAAAGGAAGGGTGGCCAATATGCCGATGATCTGAATGAAATCCGGAGGTTGTATCGGTGCCTCTTCGGCAGGTGTGATATAAAAGTAAGCGAGCAAAACCTGACTTCCATTGTTAAGTATATGCAGCAAAATGGAATAAAGCAAATTACGCGTTAATAAATAAGTAATACCCAATACCAGTCCAATGATAAACTTCGGCAAAAGACCGGTAAAATCGAGGTGAAATGCCGCAAAAATAAATGAAGCCAGAATCAGAGCGAGAGCCTTGGATCTCATCGTTTGCTGTAATTCATTCTGTATAATGCCCCTGAACAACATTTCTTCACCAATACCTGGCAAGACAGCAATTACAAGTAAGTTCAAGAGCATTTCCTGCCAATCATCCATTTTGATCAGTTCAGACAGGGTGGATTCATTTGCATGATCAAAATTTTGCATCCATGCTGGCAGCACCAGCTGTGAAGAAAAATAACCCAACAAGCCGGCCATTGGGTAACAAAGCAAAAGCAGTAATACAACTTTCATGAAGATCGACATACTCACTTGTCCATTCAGGGGGGTATACTGGCAATAACTTTTGTTTGAAAAAAGGCGGGAAAGTACATAACTGCCGGCCACAAATGTCACGAGGTGATTGGCTCCAAGCGCCAGTCTTATGGTATTTGTATAGGATCCTTCTTCCAGAATACCGATGAGATTATCCGTTTCTTCCAAAGGTATATCTCCCAAATATAAAACCAGGGTCAGGGCAGCTACCCCGGCCAGCACGAATAAAGTGAATACCAGCAAACCAGTAAGCAACTTGATGGCCGGAGTCATTGGAATATCGATATACATTGGGTGCAAAAGTACGTAATATCCTGAGAAAATGGGTTAAAAATCCCTCGACAGGACCAATAGGGCCATTCACCAATCACCAGTTTTAAATAATCTTTATCCTTAAATTTTATTTCAGGGCTGCAATTTAATTGGGATTGTTAACTTTACCTCAACTAAGAACCTTGTATGACCAGAACCGGTTTGGCCTTTTTGTGTTGGATTTCTGTGCTTTTGCCGCTATGGGGCCAAAATCAGAGAACTTTGATTTCAATAAGAATTGAAAATAGCACCATTCCTAGCCTGTTGGAAAAACTTGACTCCCTCTCTGGAATTGACATTTATTTCAGAACCGAAGATTTCACCGACATTAAAAAAACCTTTACCTGGAAGCAGGAAAGCCTGGAAAATGCACTTGCCCAGGTTATGGAAGGTACGGATTTGATAGCCGTACCTTATAGAAATTATGCCTGTGTGATCATGCCCCGCACTGCGCTTGACCGCTCCAATCTGACAAAATACTATGACAACCTGCAGCGTTCTTTGGAAGAAAAACCAAGCGTCCGCACCAATGTGATTGGCATTGGAAGTATGGGGGCATTGGATGCTTCCGGAGAAGTTTTGTTATCTGGTCAGGTCATAGAACAATTTGGCAACGATCCAATAATTGGCGCCAATATTTTATTTGGAAAAGGCATTGGCACCACTTCAGATGAAAATGGACAATTTGAAATTCGATTAAAACCAGGTGTCAGGGAAATCAGGGTAAAATACCTGGGATACCAGGACCACATAGCTACCCTGGACCTGCGCAGTAATGGTCAATATGACGTCATCTTGGTGAAGGAGACCATCAATCTGGATGAGGTCACCATTACTGCAGTGGCCAAAGATGCGGCAGTGCGTGAGACACAAACCGGTGTGGCGCGTATCAACCTGAGAAATCTCGACAAGCTGCCCACCTTTCTCGGCGAGAGGGATATCGTTAGGGCTGTTTTACTCAATCCCGGCGTTTCTACCATTGGGGAAGGTGCTACAGGCTTTAACGTAAGGGGCGGTAATGTGGACCACAACCTGGTCATCCAGGATGAAGCCATTCTTTTTAATGCGTCACATGCCCTTGGCTTTTTCAGCACTTTCAATGCCGACCTCATCAAAGAAGCTGCCTTGTCAAAAGGAAATATTCCGGCCAGTCAGGGAGGGAGGATAGCCTCTGTGCTCGAAGTAAACCTAAAGGATGGAAATAAGGAAAAAATGCGTTACAGGGCCTCCGTCAATCCCATTTCCGCCACTTTTTCATTAGATGGCCCTCTTGGTAAAAACAGCACCATCATCGGTGGGGCGAGGGCAACCTATTCCGATTATATTTTTGGTCTTTTTCAGGATGTTTCCCTTCGCACCTCTTCGGCATCCTTTTATGATGTCAATTTTAAATACAGTTATCGCAAAAATGGACATCACGCAGGTGTTGGCATCTATGCATCCAACGATCAATTTACCTATGGCCGCGAATTTGGATTTGGTTATAAAACAAACATGATTCAGGCTTTTTGGAATAAGCTCATCAATGATAAACTTTCCAATCGACTTAGTGTCGTTGCTTCTTCCTATAAAAGTTTTCAAATTGATCTTACCCCGGCATTTGAATCCAGGTTAAGTGCAGATATACAGTATCTCAGAGCGGTAAATAAATTATCTGCAATATTTGGGAAGTCAAAGCTGGATGTTGGCATCAACGCCATTTATTATACATCGGCACCCGGAAGCATAACACCACAAAACGGGTCGCCCTTTGTGATACCTGCCAGCCTTCCCAATGAATATGGTCTTGAATCCGCTGTTTTCATTAACCTGGAACGTCCTTTGGGCAAATACCTGGATTTCATCACCGGCTTTCGACTCAATCATTTTGCAGCACTTGGAACCAAAAAAGTGTATCTGTATAAAAATGGTCGACCCAATGAAGAGGAAATTTCCGGTACCGAAGATCGAAAGGGACTTTATCAATCCTACATTCAGCCGGAACCCAGGGTATCTTTAAAATTAAACCTTGGTAAATCTTCATCACTAAAAATAGGATATGCCCGGACATCACAGTTTATAAATCAGGTATTTAATACCGATACACCTACACCCTCCAGTCAATGGCAATTGGTCAACAATTATTTGAAGCCCACTTTATCAGATAATTTATCTATAGGGTTGTTTCGCAATTTTGATGACGACAACATTGAGGCTTCTGTCGAATTTTACAGGCGTGAAATAGGAAGATTGTACGACTTTAGGGATTTTGCGAAAATCGTGGTTAACCCACATATCGAAACAGAGTTGCTCGAAGGAATTGGTCGTTCTCAGGGTATGGAGCTGTCCTTGAAAAAAAATGAAGGAAAGTGGACGGGTTGGGCAAGTTATACCTGGTCAGACAGCAGGCAAAAAGTAGAGGGCATCAATGACGGTAACTGGTATAACAGCAGTTTTGACAAACCGCACAACCTGTCACTGATCGTCAATTTTCAGCCCATACAAAGGCACACCCTTACCGCCAACTTTACCTACAGCACCGGACGACCTTCTACGGCACCATTGTCCAACTACCTTACCCCGGACAATGTGTATGTTCCAGTGTATTCGCAAAGAAACCAAATACGGATTCCCGACTACCACCGGTTGGATTTGTCATACAATATTGCCCGTTCTCATAACCAGGCTGCTAAGGTGATTACCAGCTGGACAGTGACGCTATACAATGTTTACGGAAGGAAAAATCCATTCTCCGTCTATTATACCAGAGGCCTCAATTCCACGCCTCAGGCAAACAGGCTGGCAGTGGTAGGCACCATTTTTCCTGCCATCCGTTTTAACATCGAATTTTTATAAATTTCGGACCATGAAACTTCAGATAACCATTAATTTATTCTTACTTACCTTATCGATGATTTGGTTTTCCGCATGTTTGGATAAAATAGACCTGGATATACCCAGTGAATACGACAATGCACTGGTAGTGCAGGGTGGCCTCGTAAGGGTAGGAGATCATGCTGAAATTAGTGTGCAGATGAGGTTGATTTCCGATGAAAAAGGGCAGTCCAGAGTAATCAGGGCAGATAAGGCCCTTGTAAGCAATGACAAAGGGCAGGAAGTGGAGCTTACCCTGAATGAGGAGGGATTTTACGTCAAATCGATTAAAGCAGGTGATGGGTTTAACATTGATTATGGCACAGCCTTTGGCATCTATGTGAAGTCTTTTGACGGTGAAGAGTATCAATCAACATTCAAAATACTTAAACCAACGCCTGAGATTGAGAAAATTGCCTTCCGCTCTGTGACCAGGCAGGTAGTTAACAACCTGAATCAATTGGACTCTGCGGAATTTGTGGGCCTGTTTGTAGATACCGATGTTATAAATCCTGCGGGTGAAAAATCACTGCTTAAATTCGACATCATAAATTCCTATAGATATACGGACCAGCTTATGGGTTTTCCGCCCAATAAAGTCTGTTATGTGACAGCCCGGGCAGACCTTAAAAACGTGCAGCTTTACGATGGAAAGAAAGCCCTGGAAACCAAACTGACCGATTTTCCGGTCTATGAAAAAAGGCTCGATTATGTTTTTTCAGAAGGATACGTTGGCACGGTAGTGCAGCAGGCCATTGACCAGGAAACCTTCGATTATTTTACGCAGGTTAATGAACTCAACAACCGTGAAGGCAATATTTACGAATCTCCCGCTGGCAGAATTATTACCAATATTCAAAACATTTTGCATCCGGAAAAAAAGGCTTACGGATATTTTTATGCAGTAAGCCAGGATACGGCAAGAATTGGTTTTCTTCCTGAACTTGTGGGCTCACCGGCAAGGGAATGCCCGGTTCCACCCAGCGAAACTACACCCTGCCCGGTGAGGTCATGTTGCGACTGTCTTACTTTAAAAGGAGCCAGCCTCCACAAACCTGCTTTCTGGCCATGGTAATTGAGCGTATAAAATGGTGGGGACATTATCCTAAATTAATGCTGATTACCTTATTTTATCTGGTGTCATGGCATCTTGTTTTTGCACAGGGCAATCAGGATGGTCTTGCGGGTTTTGTGCAGCTTGACCGGCATATTTATGCTGCAGGAGAAACCGTCAGAGGGGGAATTTACATCGGAAATCCTGAAGCGGTGGCATCCGTACTCAGGATAGAGATTACCAATAGTGACGAGACGGCCCTCGCCTCCTTTTTTATCAAAATAAGTGAAAACAGCCGGGCACACTTTTATCATGACATACCGTACAATCTGTCATCAGGATCTTATCGGCTTACGGTCTACACAAGGGGTGTGTCCAGAGACATTGCCTTATGCGGAGTAGCCTATACCGTGGTCAATCCGGCCGATGAGAAACTGGCGGTGCAGTATAAGTCATATTCTAGTCCACAGCCCGGTATTGTTAGAGGAGCCAAGCGCATAAAAGTTGATTTTAATGCAGATAATGTCACAATCAGCGATTTATTCTGGGCCGGAAAAACACTGGTAAGTATATCAATTGTGGATGGGGCCTTTCAGACAGGAGTCAATATAGGTATTATGGATGCCTTGGTCTTTAAGCAGGTGCCGCCCACTTCGTGGAAACGAAATATCTGGCTATCGGGCCAAACCCTGAAAAATAAAATGCCAGTAAGTATTCCCATCCTGGGTTTATATGCCAATGAGGAAGATAAATTTTACCTTTCCAAGTCTGATCATACGGGTAACTTTTATCTGGATTGCGGATCTTTTTCCGGATACAAAAATTTCCAGGTCATGGCACATGGGTTTTTGCATGATGAGCTTACTTTGACCAAAGAAAAGCCTTTGTCCACTTTGGCACGGGCGCTTGACCTGCCTATGCCTGCGGAAGCAGACGATTATCATCAACTCACGAGATTGAAACAAAGCATTAATCAATATTTTGGCCTTATCGGGGCAAAGACCAATGAACACTTTATCCACAGGCAGGAACAGTCCTTAAAACCTCAGAAATCATACATTCCAGCCAATTACAAGAAGTTCGATTTGTTTCACGACTTTTGCCGCGAAAACGACACCCCGTTGAAGTTTAAGGAAAAGGAAAACATATTTATCAGCCAGCTTCTTATACCTGGAAATTATGCAAAAAAATTTAATGCCCTTACCCTAAATACGCTCTTCCGGGTCAATGGACAAATAACGAGGAACTATGACCGGCTGGCAAAACTTAAAACGGAAGAAGTGGATCATTTTCATCTGCACTACGACCTGGATATACTGAGGAAAACATACAATATTTTTGGAATCGATGGTCTTGTGGTAATAAAGACAAAGTCAAATGTCGATGTGCTTAGCGAGGCTGAAAAACAATGCAGTGTTGTCCTTCATGGTTTTCAGACGGAGCGAAATTCACTTCAGCTAGAAATTGAAGCAAAAACTAAAGATCAAAAAACCCCGGTCTTTGAGCCCACGCTTTACTTCTCACTGGAAAATATCGAAAATAGGATTGATGTGGTGCTGTCTTCAGACAGGGGTCTATAAAGCCATTTTTTTATACATGGATGAAAATGGAAATTTAGTGCAGGTAATCAAAGACCTAGATTTAGCAAGAAAATGAAAATCTTATCATGACCAGATTGAGTGTAAACATCAACAAGATAGCCCTTATCCGCAATTCAAGAGGGGGCAATCTTCCTGACCTGATCCAGATAGCCAAAGACTGTGAATCATATGGCGCACAGGGCATAACAGTTCATCCGAGGCCGGACCAGCGACACATCAGGTACGATGACATACCCCTGTTGAAAGAGGCTGTAACTACGGAGTTCAATATAGAGGGATATCCCTCTCCGGAATTTGTGCGTCTGGTCCTTGAGTTTCGTCCTCACCAGGTGACCCTTGTTCCGGACCCACCAGGGGTACTTACCAGCAGTGAAGGCTGGAAGGTAGCCGGGCATGCAGATTTTCTGAGCGAATTGACAGCTCTTTTTAGAAAGGAAGGTATCCGCACCTCTCTTTTTGTGGAACCCAATGAACAAGAGATAGTTTCAGCCAAGGCTATTGGTGCCGACAGGGTGGAATTGTACACCGGTCATTTTGCAGCCGACTTTGCTGAAAATCCGAAAAAAGCAGTTGAGCCCTACGCCATTGCTTCCGTTGCAGCTAAAAAAGCAGGAATCGGACTCAATGCCGGGCATGACCTCAATTTGAAAAACTTGCGTTTTTTGCCTCGCACACCAACGAACTCCTGGAAGTGTCTATCGGACACGCGTTGGTCTGTGATGCTTTATATTTTGGCTTAAAAAACACCATACAGATGTATCTCCATCTGTTAAAATGACCATTTTATTAAATTCTGGTCAATTAAATGCGGTAAAACCTAAATTACCCGACAAAATTCTGTTAATGGAATTAACGAATTGTTAAACAGAATATTATTTTGTAATTTAATTTTATATTGACTTAAAAGATTGATTTAAAGACAATTGATTTCTTTTGAATTTTAAAATCAAAATTTTTAGATTCTTATTATTTTCGTTTACTTTGCAGGCAGCGATTTGTCTTAACATAATGTTAATACAATTATGTTAACAGCTTTCATTATGAATCAATTTTATTAATTAACTAAATCAATATTAGTATGAAGAAACTCTCACTAATTTTATTTGTACTACTGTGTTCCATTACAGTCGGTTTAGCCCAAAAGACCGTTACCGGTTCGGTAAAGGATCCCAACGGTGAACCACTTATTGGCGCCAATGTACTAGTACAAGGAACGAGTATCGGTACGGTAACCGATATCGACGGTATGTTTTCTATCCAGGTTCCTGGAGGGAGAAATGCCTTATTAATCACCTACATCGGCTTTGCCGATAAAGTGGTCGATGTTACAGATTTGACATCTGTGGATGTAAACATGGCCGAAGGCCAGTTGCTCGACGAGGTTGTCGTAACGGCTTTGGGTATCAAAAGAGATAAAAAAGCACTGGGTTATGCATCGACGACCGTCGGGTCTGACGACATTGCCAGAAAGCCGGAAACGGATGTGGCAAGAGCGCTTGCAGGGCGATCCCCCGGAGTAAACATCGCAAGTTCTGCCGGTTTGGCAGGATCTGGCACCAAAATCAACATCAGGGGTGTGAGTACCATCTCCGGTAATTCTCAGCCGCTTTGGGTTGTAGACGGGGTGCCTATTAATACCAGTGCAAACGAAAATAACGATTTCAATGATGGTAACATTACCCCAACCAGGAACCTTGACATCGATCCAAATAACATCGAAAGCATGAGTATCCTGAGGGGACTTGCTGCTACGACTTTGTATGGTTCTCAGGGAAGAAACGGCGTAATCCTCATTACCACCAAGACCGGTGGTGGAGGCAGCGGTGTGAAGAAGTACAATGCTTCTTTCAGCCAGTCTTACGGACAAATTACGGCGCACATACCTGAATATCAAAATAAGTGGGCCAATGGTTTCGATGGGGACTACGGAGAATTCTTTAGTAACTGGGGTGTATTGTTCTCAGATAATTATGAGGCTGCTGTTCACCCTTATTCTGAACAAAAAGCAGTTTTCCCTGAACTTGAAATCATTCAAGGCAAATACAAGGTGGTAAATACGCCAAACAACATCAAAGATTTCTTCCAGAAAGGACAGGCATATACCACTTCCTTCCAGGCTGGGATAAATGGTGACATAGGCAATTTCAATGTGGCCATGAGCAAACTCAGCGAAACCGGTTACATTAAAAATAATAAGCTGGACAGGTTCAACTTAAGCATTGGCGGAAGCGCAAACATCTCATCCAGACTTAAATTGAATGGTAGTTTCTCTTACATCAAAACGGATTTCAAATCACCTACGATTGGAGCGGGTTTGGGAAGTAACACCAATGGCGGACCTTCTGTGTTTGCCAACCTTTTCTATACACCAAGGAATATTGACCTGATGAACCTGCCATACCAGAACCCCATTACCGGTGCCAGCGTTTATTACAGGGCGATCACCAACCCAAGGTGGCTGCTGGAGAACTCATCGCAGGGTTCCTTTGTAAACAGGTTTATGTCCATGATGGGTGCAACCTACAAAGTGAATGACTGGCTTACAGCCAACTACCGAATTGGGGTAGATTCATACGATGAGAATCAGGAGTATTGGGTTCAAAAAGGATCTGTGGGTTACGTGGCCGATGTGGCTGCTTTTGGTACAGGTTTATTGAGAACAACAGACGGCAATAACGTGATCACAGACCAAAACTTTGGCATCAGTGGCCAGAGAGAACTTAATGACGATCTTGACATTACTTTTAACGTAGGCGCCAACCACAGGGATGACAAATATAGCCAGACAGGTTTGGAATCTTCCAACCAGGTGGTATTTGGTTTGATTTCTCACCGAAATTTCACCACCACAAATTCCAGGGATCTTAGAAATAATAACCTCAGTTACATCCAGAGAAGAATCATCATGGGACTTTATGGTGACCTTACCTTTGGGTATAAAAACTATCTATACCTTAACGTGGCCGCAAGAAACGACTGGGCTTCTTCTCACGAGAAAGAATACAGGTCTCAGTTTTATCCCGGATTCAGTGTTTCATTTGTACCCACAGATGCATTTGAATCACTCTCTGAAAGTTTCCTTGACTACATGAAACTTCGCGCGGGATATGGAACCTCAGCAAACTTCGCAGATCCTTATAATACCAGGGCAGTACTCTCATTGAACTCCAATGAGACGGTGGATGCAAATGGCAATGTTGTTTCATTGGGCTTACCCTCATTATTAGCCAATCCAAACCTCAGGCCGGAATTACAGTCGGAATTGGAGTTTGGCGTGGAAGCCAAGTTGTTGAACAACAGGATTGGACTTGACTTTTCCTGGTACAACAGAAAAGCAGAAGACCAGATCATCGAAAGACCATTGGATCCTTCCACAGGATACAGTTCTACCTTCCTCAATGCAGGTACAGTAACCAACAAAGGGGTTGAAATAGGTTTCACTTTGAGTCCGGTAGCTTCTAAAAACATTACCTGGAATCTGAGGGCCAACTTTACCAAAAACGTCAGCAAAGTGGTTGACCTTCCTGAAGGTTCGGAGGAAATCCTTATTGGCGGTTTCACAAACCTGGGTGCATTTGCCATCAAGGATCAACCTTTTGGCGTCATCAAGAGTACCTATGTAGTCAAAGATGATAAGGGTAATCTGCTTGTAAATTCAAATGGCGACTGGAAGATATCTTCTGAAATTGGCATCATCGGCGACCCAAATCCTGATTTTATGTTGTCAGGATTTTCTGACCTTACCGTGTATGGTTTGACTTTATCAGGTCAGCTTGACTTTGTAAAAGGCGGAGATATTTTCTCCTATTCTGCCGCTACTCCTATTGGTAGGGGTGTTGCCAAAGAATTGGAAGATTTTAATCCGACCATTACCGTCATTTTGCCTGGTGTTCTGGAAGAAACAGGGGAAGTCAACAACATTCCACAACCTGCTTCAGGCGTTTTCTTCAACAATACCATCATCGGTGGAGGCGCTTATGACAGGGGTATTTATGATGCCACCAGACTTAGGTTGAGAGAAATTTCCCTTTCTTACAACTTGCCTAAGAGTATCTTCAATGGTACATTTATTGAATCAGCATCCATTTCTCTTGTAGGCAATAACATTTGGTACAGGGCATTCAATACACCTGCTTCTTCCAAAGTGGATCCGGACAGGACAGCGTTTGGTACAAACAACGCATCAGGATTTGATTTCCTGGGTGGTCCTTCAGCTGCTAGATATGGTGGAACAGTTAAATTTAATTTCTAATCCATTAAAACAATTGAAATGACTAAATATATTAAATATCTATTTTTTGCCGGTGTATTTATGGGTATTGCTGCGTGCAGTTCCCAGTTGGACGAACAATTGGACGATCCAAACAACATTACGCCCAGCAACCTCGATCCTAACTATCTGACCAATAAAATATTTGTTGGTTTTGCCGATTTTTACTCCAGTGCCAATGATCCATGTATGGAAATTTCAAGGTACACTGCCATGATTGGTGGCGAAGTGTATGCAAGGGCCTATCAGCCGCAGTCTCATGATGTCCTGTGGTCAAATGCTTATCAGAGTGTAATTGTCCAATCAGAAGAATTGCTTAAAGCTGTTAGTGGTAAGAAACTGGATCACCATGAAGGTGCTGTAAAGGTGATTAAGGCTTTTACGTACATGACCTTAGTTGACCTGTTTGGCAATGTGCCTTATACAGAAGCAGTGGCGGGCACATCCGGCAATTTCAATCCGGTAATTGACAACGGTAAAGACATTTACGAAAAATGTATAACACTGCTTGATGAAGCCATTGTCAGCTTGGGCAATACCCCTGTTCAAAAAATTACCAGGGATATCTATTACGGTGGTGATGCCATAAAGTGGGCAGCACTTGCCAGAACACTGAAGTTGAAAGCGTATATGAATATGTCTGTAAGTGATGCTTCCGTAAAAGACAAAATCACGGCATTACTTGATGAAGACATCATCGATAACTCACTCGAATCATTTACATACAAATATGGTTCTTCTGCATTGCCGGCTAAATCCAGGCATTTTCTCTACAGAAGAATGTATCCCATCACAGCGGGAGATGCAGAGGGTTATATGTCCAATTACTTCTTGCTCAATGCCTATGCTGCAAAGAATGGAGTGGAAGACCCTAGATGGAGGTATTATGTGTATCGTCAGGTAGGTAGCCTTGAAAAAGCGCTTGATACGGAAGGCGATGCCATCCCTTGTGTACTTAGTCCAAGACCTGATCATATCCTGCCCAATCAAGGGTGGTGTGCATTTGAGCCTGGTTTTTTTGGAAGGGATCATGGCAATTCAGACGGTATTCCACCTGATGGCAAAGCCCTTACCGTCGTCGGTGTTTATCCTTTTGGCGGCAGAGTAGACCTTAACAATGGTGTTGCAACTTATGAAGTATTTACCAAGGATGGACAAGGCGCCAATGGAGCCGGTATCGAACCCATCTGGATGAGCTTCTTTACCGATTTTCTGAAAGCAGAGGCTTATACAAGATTGGGCATCGCAGGTGATGCCAAAGCAGCCATGTTGAGCGGTATTAATAAATCCGTTGCCGCAGTACATTCATTTGGTGCTTCAAAAGGCCAAACCGTTCCTGCTGAATTGGTTACCCCAACCTCAGCCTATACCGACGAAGTTGAGGGACAGTACGACGCAGCAGCAGACAAAATGAATGTCATAGGCAAGGAGTATTGGTTGGCGCTGTATGGAAATGGAGTTGAAGCCTACAACCTGTACAGAAGGACCGGAAAGCCGGCAGATATGCAACCTATGAGGACAGCCAACGGAGGTAATTTCATTTATTCATTCATTTATCCTGCAAATTATGTCAACCTCAACAGTTCGGCCACACAGAAGGATATTGAAGGAGTAAACAGGGTATTTTGGGATACCAATACCTTCGTGCTTAAATAACTTAGTTATAACTTTAAAAAAAAGATAAACATGAATATGAAAATATTTAACATCATACTTCTTGCCTCTGTCCTTATTTCTGCCTGTACGGATCCGGAACTGGATCCACTTCAAAGAGATAAGTTGAAAAGTGGAAGTACCCTTGCCCTAAGAGGTCAGTCTGTTACTAACTTGTCGAGTGAAGATTTTGCCACAGGCGTGGATACCTTCAATCTTTTGGCAGACAACAGCAATAAAACATTTTCTTTTACTTGCGACTTTGTGTCTGAAAACATTTCCGACCTGCAAAGTGTCGATGTTTTTGTGGTAGCCAAAGGCACAAGAACCAAAGTGTTGAATGTACCGGCCAGTGCTTTTGTAAAAGCGGAGGGTACCAACTTCAACAGGGCAACCATCACCATCCCGCACAAGACTTTGTTTGATGCTGCCGGCGGGGATATTTGTGCATTCAAACCCAGTGATGTGGTCTCCGGTACAATTTCCTACATTGACATTGAAAATGACATCAATCTGTCTGATGGCACCATTGTGCCAGCCAGTGCCATTGTAAACTCCAGCTTATTTGAGTCCACCGCATTTTATCCTGCGCACAAACTCAGGTATGTGGCCAAGGGCCCTGTATCTCCTCCTGTAAAGGCCTTTTTGGCCAGTGGTACTCCGCTTGAGGTAGATCTTACCGCAGCTTTTGTCGGTGGAAGTGCCGGGGTTACTTTCGAATGGACCGCAGTAGACAATCCAAATGTAGATGGTGAAATTTTCTCCGGTTCTGGTAGTATCCTTATGGGAGGAACTTTGGTAAACCTGACCACCAAAAAACAGTCTGTTGTTTATACTGTAGTTCCTACTCTGCCAAATGGTTGTAAAGGTTTGCCTTTTACAGTGACAACTGCCTTTTGTGATGCTTCTGAACTTGCGGGCACTTTCAGCGCAAAAACTACCGGTGCCGGCCTATGGGGTGGTAGCGATGCCTGTACATCAACCTGGGAAGGCACCGTTATCTGGGAAGAACTCTCAGAGGGGGTTTACAATGTCAAAACCATTTCGCCCAATGGGGATACCTTCATCGATATGTCTCAAGGTGGCTATTACGGTTGCTACGGTGCCAATGCTCAAAACCAGCTTCCGGAAGGAACATTGAGGATCACCCACCAGTGCGACAAATTGGCCTTCATCGGAACCAGCAAATGGGATGAAGTGTACAAGTTTGATGACGTAAAAGTTGATGATAAGAATGGTAAAAAGTTGACGATTAAGTGGTCCAACACGTATGGAGAAGCTGCAGTAGTCGAATTGACCAGAACAGACAAAGACTGGCCATCTTCTACTTCTTTCTAAACTTTAAGTTACGATTAAAAATTCAGGGCTTCCTTACACAAGGGAGCCCTGTTTATTTATATTTACCGCAGTTTAAAGATTATATGAAAAAAATTATCTTTTGGGCATTGTGTATGTTTGTGGTATCTCTTGGTGCTGCCCAAAACACGACTGCATTGTTATCCCTGGATGTTGCCCATTACAGACCGGGTTATAATTTGATCTATCCGTTTAACCAGGCAAATGTGTATCTCATCGATCAATGTGGTGAAGTGGTTCATACCTGGGAAGACGATGAACCGAATGCAGTTCCCGGTGTGGCTGCCTACCTCACACCTCAGGGCAACCTGGTCAAGTGCAAGACCATTGGTTCCTTTGCAGCTGATACCATAAGAGCAGGAGGAGCAGGCGAATTTGTAGAAATATGGTCATGGGACAATGATTTACTTTATTCATTTCATTTAAATACAGGAAAAGCAAGACTTCATCACGACATTAAGGTCATGCCAAATGGAAATATCCTCATGATCGCCTGGGAAAACTTTACTCCACAACAAGCCATTGAAAATGGAAGGAAACCGTCACTCATCATTGAAGGGGCCATCTGGCCGGATTACATCATTGAAGTAAATCCTGCGTTGGATTCCATCGTTTGGGAGTGGCACGCCTGGGATCACTTAATCCAGGATTTTGATGCTACCAAAAAAAACTTTGGCGCTGTGGTTTCGCACCCTGAACTCATCGATGTCAATCATGTGAGTGCTTCAGGACAGGCCGACTGGATGCATACCAATGCCATTGACTATAATCCCAGGTTGGATATTATTGCACTTTCCGTGGCACACTTCAATGAAGTTTGGTTCATTGACCATAGCACCACCAAGGCAGAATCCAAATCACACACAGGTGGCAATTTTGGACAAGGAGGTGACCTCATCTACCGCTGGGGTAATCCCCGCGCATATCGAAAGGGCACCAATGCCGATCAAAAGTTATTTTTCCAACACGATGTGCATTGGGCCGAAAATGGGTCTCCTTCTCTATTGGCATTTAATAACAGGTACTCTCCCGACTATTCAACGGCAATAGAATTTACGCCGCAGTTTGATTCATTGAATTATGCTTTCACCAGGAATCAAAATGGAGCCTATTTACCCAATGAAGCGGATGAAAGTTTTGTGCATCCCGTTGATCCATTGAAAATGAAGTCTAGCGGTTTGTCCAGTGTACAAAGACTGGACAATGATAATTTACTGATTTTTAGTGGCAATCAGGGCTATGCATTCGAATTGAAACCGGACAATACCATCGCCTGGGAATACATCATTCCGTTCAGGAATGGCTTGCCCATAAAACAAGGAGAGACGGCAACGAACAATCTGAGTTTTAAAATGAAAAGATATGCTCCCGGCTACCCGGCATTTGCCCAAAAAGATTTATCACCCAAAGGTTTTCTGGAGTTGGAACCCAATCTTTTATTCTGTAAACTACTGGATACTTCTGATCCATTGTCAAACGAAGATATCGAAGTATTTCCGGTACCGTTTGACCAGGAACTTCATATTGTGGTCAACCGCCGGGATGCGGTAAAATTTCAAATTTACAATGCGCACGGTATGTCTGTTTTTAAAGGCAAAACATATGGCCACATTTCTAGCATAGACCTTTCAGATCTTGAAGCAGGATTATTTGTCATTCATTTTCCTGAAACAGGCCTAAGCCGAAAGTTAGTGAAGTTGCCTTAATGGAGAATGCACAAGACCTGAGTCCTTTCTCCAGCTATAAATAAATACATGCCATCAGCAAGTTCAGCGACATCAATGCTGTTTTCACCGGGAATGAGTTTTCCTGACTTAACCAAAGTACCAGAGACCATAAACAATTGATAAAGTTCATCGGAGGCAGATTCAATAAACAAGGTATTGTTTACAGGGTTGGGATAGATTTTTTCCTGCCTTGATTCCTGTTCCTCATTCGAGACAAGTCTGGCACAATAGGTACTATCCGGCTCCAACTCAATAAACCCTTTGGGACCAAGATCCTTTCCTGCAAAACCGGGAAAGTTCACTGGAAATCTCCGGGCACTAAATATGGGATTGTCATTGGGTAATAAAATGGTGCCTTGCGGTACAGGGCCATTTGCCTTGAAAGGAAGAATATATTCCCAGACTACCTCATTGTCAGAATCTAATTCATAACAATATCCTTTGTTTCCTGCGGTCATGAAGAGGTGGTTGTATGGCAAAATCTGCACCACTGAAGTAATCGGTGAGTTTTGTTTAAATGGCTCCGGATGGGTGATGACCCGCGCATAGTCGGCAGGACCATAACTTGTACCGGTTTTGGTATAACTCCATTGATACATGTCCCAGGGTGGCACAATGAATACACCAATGGAAGTTGTTGCAGTGTACCTGTTGTTAAATATTGAAATTTTTCCAAAATCGGGATGATTCTGGGGAATGTCGTAAATCAACCACTTGGTATCATGCTGAAAAAAAAGTTTTTGATTCTCCAAACCGCCCTGCCTGTAATTTACAGGATTGCCCCACCGGTAAATGACATCGCCACCTTTTCCTGCCAGCCCTCCGGTAGGTCCTTTTGCCTGGCTTGCAGTAGTACTGTGGTCTATGATCATAAGTTCATTGAATGTGGGCACGGATATGAGGATCTGATCGGTAAATGGGTTGTAATCCATAGAGTTGATATGCATCCAATCCGCATTAGGCAAGCCCGGACTGCCCGCCGTGTTGAGATTGATGTCTATCTTTTCCGGGTGTGCACCAACATCACCATAATTTGATTTGGTGGAGTCGAAATCCTGAATGAGGTGATCCCATACGTTCCACTCCCATACGATAGACTGTGAAACGGGATCGAACTCAATAATGCGCTCAGCATAAATTTTGCCGTCAGAGATGTAGGAAGAATCCCGGCCGGCCGTTATACAATCTGCTTTTGATTTATACTCCCATACCAGCATGAGTACGTGGCCATTCGGCATCAGTTTGATGTCGTGGTGCAGCCTGTATTGTTCATTGTTGAGGGTAAAAGACCATATCACCTGATTATCCCAATCTCTCAACTCAACCGTACCCCCGGCACCGGGAGCAAAAATTTTATCCTGTAAGGCATTTCTGTCGCGTTTGGTTTTCAGCAAGTGTCCTTCAGGAGTAATGTAGGCAGCAGCCCCCGCCATGTATTTTTGATCATCGGGCCATTGATGAATCAGCTCACCACAATTGTTGATGAGGTATCCATTGGCCTGATTGATGGGATAAATAAAGGTATATCCTTCAGTACCAATGGTGCTTTGGTTGGTGATCAGTCCTACCGTTTGTTGGGCGTGTTGGCTGACTCCCATAAAAAAGCAATAGCAGTGCAATGATAAACCTTTGAGGCATGGTAAGCTATTTTTGTATGATGATAATTTGTTGACCGGCATAACCCATCTCTGTCCGTATTCGGACTATCTTAGGTCCAGAGAACAGGTTACTTATGTCAAGTGGAAAATTGACAGGGTGGTGGAACTCTTGAAGTTTTTGTCCTTGTAAATTAAAGACCTCCAATAGTCTTATGGGACCATTCCCATCGTATTGTATATTTAAATAAGTACCAGTTGGGTTGGGTGTAACTTTCATAGATATAAATGGACTTTCATCCTCAACGGGCTCCACAGAAAGGATCACGTCTGCATCTACCCTGATGTTGCCATTTGTAGTACTGCCCTCCAGAATTACATAGTGTGCGTCAGTTACCACGTTGGTGAAAACATCCACATGACCGGTAGGCCATAATACGGTAATGCTGTCAACTACATTATGATTGCCGGTGCCAATGAGAATTTTATTGGAGTTCTGGGCTAAAAAACCAAGTCCGCATTGGGTGTATTTATGTTGAACCCTTCCCTGAGTGTACACTTTAATCAGTGAGCCAATGCCATCTTTGTTGCTCAAAACGCCTTGTAAAGTTATCGCCAGGAAGTGGTTTGTACCACCGTTATTTTCCAGCACAAAGGTGGGGAAGACCGAATTGCTTACCACAATATCCGGAAATCCATCCCCGTTCAGATCTCCCGTGGCATTATTAAAACTGCTTACGGTGTCTGAAGGTACCTGCGGGCCTTTGGTAAAAGTGTCGTTTGCGACGTCATTGGTAAAGTACGCGCTGGTAATATTTTGTTTACCAATGAGCATACTGCTTACATAAAGGTCCTGATCGCCGTCATTGTCACCATCCAGAAAATTTGTGCCCCACGCTATGCCTTTAAAGGCAACACCTTTTTCATCAGCCAGGTTGTTAAAACTTCCCTGTTGATTCACAAACAGCGCATTGCCCGTCTCAGAGTTTGATACGTAAATATCCTGCCAGCCATCATTATTGTAATCACCAACCGACACACTCATGCCGTCCATTTCCAAACCTGCCCCTAAGTCATCTGCCACAGACTCAAAGCTGCCATTGCCATTGTTGCGCAACAAGCTGTTACCTCGCTTGCGGTCGTGGGCAGTATAGATGTCTGGCCATCGGTCATTATTGACATCGACAAAAGCGGAGCAAAATGGGGTGCGGTCAGGATCAGAAGTACCTGTTGATGTAGTTACGTCAGAAAATGTTTTGTTTCCATTGTTTCGATACAAAAAAGACTGGTTTGGCTCACCATTAAATTGTAACCTGCGTTCACCGTAATAAAGATCTAACCAGCCATCACGGTCATAATCACCCCAGCATGCCCCAAATGAGGTAAATTTGGCAGTGGATAAACCTGCCTTTAAGGTAATGTCTTCCAGTACAAGATTTCCGGTGTTTTCATACAATAAGTTATGATCATCGGCCACACAGAGATACAAATCTTTATCGCCATCATTGTCAAAATCCACCCAGATGAGACTTTTAATTTCTTTGGTAAGAAGAGGCAAAAAATCCTGGGCAACTAGTTGGCCATCGTCATTCCTGTAAAACTGTATTTTTTTTCCGGCACTTGAGCCAAGCGAGACATCATCGTCTCCATCTCCGTCAAAGTCGCACAGACTTACGCCGCCACCTGCAGTTCCATTGCCATAGATATGGTCCACATGATAAGCTGCAGTTTTATCAGTAAAGGCAGGTTGGCAAATGATTTGACCACTTACCATGATAAAGATGAATAAAATAGGTAGCCTCATTCTGCAGTAACTTGAACGGTAAAAATAATCAATAAACGCACAAGGCTCGTCAAAATGCCTGTAATTTTATCTCGACAGGAGAGTCTGAGTAGGGTATTACCCTGCCGATGATTTGTGCTTCTATCCCCAGTACCTTGGCCTCCCTAATGATATCTTGGGCTATGGACTCCTCATTGACATACATTTCCAGCCTGGTTCCCATATTAAATACCCTGGCCATATCTTCGGGACTGCTTCCCGATTCTTCGCGAATAATTTGGAATAGCGGCGGAACCGGCAAAAGATGGTCCTTACGCGCAGTAAGCCCCGGTGGCAAAAATTTTTCAACTTTGTACAAACCACCTCCGGTATTATGAATGATGCCGTGGATGTGGCTTCGGTAAGCGGGTATCACTTTATTTAAAAATGGAAGAAAGGTTCGGGTAGGAGAGAGCACGAGCTTTCCCAGCGGAATTTGAGAATCATTCACAGTAACCAATTCCTCCACTTGTCTTTTACCCGAATAGCATAGATCCTGTGGCATCGAAGGATCAAATGTTTCTGGGTACTTTGTCCTGTAAATGGAGGAAAAAATGTCGTGACGTGCGGAAGTCAGGCCATTGCTTCCCATACCACCATTATACGCTTTTTCATAAAGGGTTTGTCCGTATCCGGCGAAACCAATGATGTAATCTCCTTCTTTAATTTCTACAGAAATGACATCGCTGCGCCTCAGCCTGGAAAATACAGTGAATCCTACGTCGGCAGTTCGCACGATGTCCCCAACGTCAGCTGTTTCGCCGCCGGCAAGGTAGAGGTTTACCCCATAACTCTTCATTTGGTTTGCAAAATCCTGAGCAGCTCCGATAAGTGTCTGCAAAACTTCGCCGGTTACCAACTTTTTATTTCTCCCAATGGTGGATGATACTACAAATTGATCGGTACAACCCGCACAGGCCATGTCGTCGAGGTTCATTACCAGGGCATCTTGCACAATGCCGGCCCAAACCGATAAATCTCCGGTTTCTTTCCAGTAGAGGTAAGCAAGGCTGGTTTTTGTTCCGGCGGTATCTGCATGCATGATGCAGCAATAATCAGTGTCTCCGGCTACCACATCGGGTAAAATCTTGCAAAAAGCATTGGGGAAGATGCCTTTATCCAGGCCCTGGATGGCATGGTGAACTTCACCCTTATCCGCAGAAACTCCCCTTTGCTCATACCTGTTAGCAGACATTTTTGTAAGATTTTGTGCAAATATATAGATTAGGGGGCATCACCATCATTATTAACAGGGGAAAATATGTAAAAAAATTGTCTTATATTCAGAATTATTTGTCAATTTTACAAGAATTTCTAAGGAACAATGTGGTAAAATTCTGATTTAATAATTCCCGGGATTAAAGACTGATTGATAAGAATTGAACATTTTAAAGAAATATGTTCATATTTGTACTTTATTTAATATGATTGGCATTTTCTTTGATATAAAATATTGTGAGCACTCCAAATAGGGGTATTGAATCAAATAAATTGTCGTATATATGTAATAAGTGAAATAAAAATTCGTTTTAAAAATGCACTTATTCCGAAATACGTCAAAGTTAAATTTAAAAATATATGAAAAACACACTTTTAATCGCCATGATGTTGATCTCCTCAGCATGTGCGTTCGCCCAGGGAACCGTTGGAATTAAAACCAGTATAGGTATTATCCCTACAAGACCAGAATCCGTTTATGCAGGCAATGAAAATGATTACGTGACTCATAAAATCACTTTTGCCGATGCTTCTCCAGTTTTCAGTACTGGTATTTATGCCAAAAAAGTAATGGGCTGGAGTTACCTGCAAGTGGATGTGTTGTATTCAGGGTACAAACTTGGCTATGATATGATTGCTTACAGCACCAGAGAAGACCTGACTGAAAGGGTAACCGAAGAATTTAAAACCATGGATTTAATCATCAATGCGGGCATAACTTCAAACAATATTCGACTGGGCTTTGGTCCTGTCTTCCATATCCTGGCTGACCATAAATCAGCACTCCAAAGTATTCCTACCTATGTAGAAAAACTTGCGCCGATGACTTACGGTTTTTCGGGAGCGGTAGGATATGATCTTGGTAACCTCAGTCTTGACCTTAGATATGAAAACGCCCTGACCACGATTGGTGACCATATTTTCTTTGGTGCGGCAAAATCTAAATTTAAAACCGGAGCGAACCAAATAACCTTTTCTGTAGGGTACGGTTTTTAATAAAAAGAAGTTGACGATTTCATCCCTGTATAAGAAATGTGACATTAAATAAATTATCCCATTACAAATTTATACAGTCAAAGACCTGATTTTCAGGTCTTTTTCTTTTTCACTCCATTTGGTCACTCAGCTTATGTCTGAGCCGCTATGGTGTTTTCTTGTTAACTTTGTGCGTAACATATACCGCATATGACAGTATTGATCATTTGTATTTTATTAAATGTACTGGTCTCGCTTATATTTAAGGTCTTTCCTAACTACAAGGTTGATGTGCTCAAAGCCATTATCATCAACTACTTTGTGTGTGTATTTACCGCAGCGGCAGCGATGAATAATATCCGGTTCTTAACCACCTTATGGGTGCAACCCTGGCTTTTATGGGCAATGGCCATGGGCATCTTGTTTTTTTTTGTTTTTTTGGCCATTGGAAAAACAGTGGCACATCATGGTGTCATGGTGGCCACAACCTCACAGAAGTTGTCTTTAATTCTCCCTGTCCTGGTTTCCTTTTTGTTCTTTAAGGAACAATTCACGCCATTAAAACTTGCAGGTATTGTGTGTGCTGTGGGTGCAGTTGCTGCCATCAACTACCAGTCAAACATATCAAAATCGAAGGTCTCAGGAATAATTATCCTACTCCCTTTGATCACCTGGCTCGGCAGCAGCATCGTAGATCTCTCTCTCTTTCTCGTAGAGAGATTGGACGTGTCCGAAGGGGCAGGAATGGAATTTACCGCATCCTTATTTCTTTTTGCAGGTCTTTCCGGACTTATCTATTTAATTTTTTCCGGTGGGGGCATTTCCATACAGCGAGACAAAGTGAGTTTGTTGGCCGGTCTTGCCTGGGCATTCCCAATTTTTTTTCCATTTACCTCATCGTTTACCTTCTTGAAGCTTCATGGCAGGGCTCTGTTTTGTTTCCGGTACTTAATGTAGGCATTATCCTGTTATCAACGGCTGCGGGTGTAGTCTTATTTAAAGAACAGTTCTCCCGCACAAAAGGGCTTGGCTTTGTGCTTGCCATCCTGGCCATCATTTTATTGTCCGTCAATGGTACACCATAATGGAAACAGATACCTATCGTACAATTAAAGAAACCGGGCTTTCTGAAAGCAGAGAAAAAGCCAGTAAATTTTTTGGGTTTGCCATTCCTGTTAAAACCGAAGCAGATGTTGAAAATCACTTACAATGGCTTTGGAAACAACATCCAAAGTGCAGCCACATTTGTTATGCGTATAAGTTGGGAACCGACGGCAACCGCTTTCGAATGGTCGATGATGGCGAACCTTCCGGCACTGCAGGCAGACCTATTTATGGTCAGATTTTGAGTGCAGGAATTACGGATGTCGCTGTCTTTGTAGTGCGTTACTTTGGAGGCACAAAACTAGGCGCTTCCGGACTGATCTCAGCCTATAAGGACGTTGCTGCTGCATCGATATCTTCAGCTCCTGTCGTGATTGAAACAGAAAAAAGAACCGCAAAACTCAATGTAGCCTACGATCATATGGGGCAGGTAATGAATGAACTAAAATCACTTGACTTTGAGATCCTGGCAAAATCATTTTTGGCGGAAGCTGAAGTGACCATTGCTACCCCAAAAAGTGAATTCGAGGATAAGATCATCCATCTCAAAGCCCGTTTGCTCCACGTGAGTCCTGAAACCATAAATGAAGAGACTGTGATTTCATTTTGTACTTTTATGCAGTCAAGTAGTTTGTAATTATGTTAAAAGTAGGCATCACAGGGGGCATAGGAAGTGGCAAATCTGCGGTTTGTTCCATTCTGGATTTATTGGACGTCCCTGTGTATTATGCGGATGAAAGGGCTAAAAAGTTAATGGCATCTGAAAAGGCATTAAAGGCGGGGATTAAAATGATTTTCGGGACGGAAGCTTATTTTAAGAATGGGAGGCTCAACCGAAAATTTATAGCGACTGAAATATTTCGGGACATCGAAAAGCGGAAGGAACTTAATTTGCTGGTGCATCCTGCTGTACACGAAGATGGCCGCAGGTGGTTCGAAAGTTTACCTAAGGATAAAACGTTTGCCGTTAAAGAAGCCGCACTGATGATTCAATCCGGTACGTATAAAGAGTTGGATGCTTTGGTGCTGGTCACCTGCCCCATGGAAGAGCGAATAAGCCGGGTAATGCGAAGAGACCGGATTTCGCGTAAGGAAGTAATTCAGAGAATCCACGCACAAATGAGTGAGGACGAAATGGCGACTTATGCGCACATGGTCATCGTCAATGACGGCCGGAAATCCATCATCCGTCAAACACTAAAACTGTATAGTCAACTTTTGGTCCTTGCGGAAAAGCATGGCAATAAGGAGACAAGCATAAAAAACAAGAAGTGACAAGGATACCCTTGCCACTTCTTATTTTATGGATTTGTATAAAGTCTATAGGACTTTTAATATTTCCTCTTCCAGATTGTAGCGCGGATCGATGGCAGCAATTTTGCCGTCTTTACCTACGAGAAATGTCTTGGGTATGCTGGAGACACCATAGGCACCCGCTGCTGAGCTATCCCATTTCATGAGATCACTCACATGACCATCCCATGTAAGATTGTCCTGTGCAATGGCGCCAATCCATCTCTCCTTTGATTTGTTTATGCCGGCTTTAATTTGCTCCATATCGCCGCCCATGGCCGCCCTGGTGCGGTTATCTACGCCATCGAGTGATACACTGAATATGTCAAAACCCTGGTTCTTATATTTGTTGTAAATTTCCACCACATGTGGATTCGCTTTTCGGCAGGGACCACACCAACTGGCCCAAAAATCTATGAGTACAACCTTTCCCTTATAGGATGATAACTTTCTAACCTTGCCATCCACACCTTCCAGTGCAATTTCAGGAGCATCCATGCCCAATTGAATTTTATTACCCGCCATTCTTCTGGCAGCTTGTGTGGCAAGGCTGGTAGAAATGGTCTGATATTCCTGGGCAAAATCAAGTCCGCTGTCAGCGAGTCGTGCCGCTACTTTGGTATGGATTTCGGCAAATTCTTCCCTGAAAGTAAACATCCGTGTAGCAATCATAAAACCTACGAGCGGGTCAGAGTCTTTTTCTGCCAGTTCTGTCAGTCGCTGGATATCAATATCTTTTTTCACAAAACCCTGGATGATGGCCAGGAATTTTTCGGTCAGTTTGGATCCGGTTACCTTGTACTCCATATTTTGAAGCGTATTCAGGTCACCATCAATGACAATGTCTTTTTCGGTTCCGTCAGAAATCAGTTCCAAAGATTTTGCGCCAAGGGTTATCCGGTAAATCCCTTTCTGAATTCCCTCGGGCATGGAAAAACTAAAACTGCCATCGCTGCCTGTTTTTTCTGCCGCTAACCTCACATTGTTGGTGGCATTCAGACCTACCCGGTCCAGAAAAATACTCATGTCCCCCGCATTGGCTATTTTGCCGGAAACCGAGGTTCCTTTCATGGCACCACATGCCGCAATAGTACCTGCAAACAAAACCAGCAGGTATATGATCTTAAAATGTTTCATTGAATGTTAATTGTTTTATTTTAGTTCTCAATAATTTCTCCCAACCTGTTCATGTGAACGGTTTTCCAGGTCTCAATGTTGCCCAGCTTATGGTCATTGATGGCTATCTCTCTGCCCGTCACATGTCCCAATTCAACAAAATTAACACCACTTGTCTCAAGAATTTTGGTTAAATTTTCTTTAAACTGTGGATGAATACTCACCACGACCCTGCTTTGTGCCTCGCTCAGTAAAAAGACATCGTCTCTCAACCCTGTTGGGTTTTTGATGGCAAAACCTTTGTTCAGGTGAAAACTGCTTTCCATCAAATTCATAAAAAGTCCTCCTTCCGCCACATCATGTGCTGACACCAAAATTTTTTCGGACATCAGGACCTTAAGTGATGCCTGCAGGTTGTACTCGGTCTCTATATCAAAATATGGGCAATGGCTGTTTTTAATTCCTTTTACAGATCTCAGGTACTCACTTTGGTTGAAATCATCCTTAGAATCACCCAACAGGAAAATGAGGTCGCCTTCTGATTCAAAGTGGAGATGAACCACATTAAGCGGGTCGTCTATCAATCCGATCATACCAATGGTAGGTGTAGGATATATGGGCTCCACGCGGTCCTTATACATCGATTGATTATAAAAACTTACATTACCCCCGGTTACCGGCGTATTGAACCTTCTGCAGGCTTCACCCATGCCTTTAACAGCATGCACAAACTGCCAGTAAACTTCCTTGTTGTATGGATTGCCGAAGTTTAGGTTATTGGTCACGGCCAATGGCTCCGCCCCCGAACACACAAGGTTCCTGGCAGCTTCTGCCACCGCAATCATGGCGCCTTTATAAGGGTCGGCATATACATAGGATGAATTACAATCCACCGTTGCGGCTATGGCTTTACCATTTTCTTTAATGCGAATGACTGCAGCATCAGACGGAGCATTTGTGGTAGCGGTATTGGTGCGCACCATCGAGTCATACTGTTCATAAATCCATCTCTTGTTTAGCAGGATGGGAGATTCAAATACGGCATGTAAGGCCTCTTCCAAATTACCGGGATCCGCCACGTTTGACGAATTATAATCCTGTAAGTCTTCGATATAAGTTGGCTTTTCGTACTCTCTGTCGTAAACAGGCGCCCCTCCTCCCAAGACCAATGGTTCAGCGGGCACATGGGCTACCAATTCACCATGTTGGAAAAATTCAAGCATGCCCGTATCGGTTACCTCTCCAATTTGCTGGCACTCCAGGTCCCATTTGTCAAAGACTTTCATCAGTTTGGCTTCTTCTCCTTTTTTACACACGATAAGCATTCGTTCCTGGCTTTCAGAAAGCAGGATTTCAAAAGCCTGCATGTTCATTTGCCGGGTTGGCACTTTATCCAGGTCGATGCGCATGCCGGTTCCGGACTTTGCGCTCATCTCTGAGGTAGAGCAGGTAATACCCGCAGCACCCATATCCTGCATTCCCACAACTGCTCCGGTGGTTATGGCTTCCAGGCTGGCTTCCAGCAAAAGTTTTTCCTGGAAAGGATCTCCTACCTGAACCGCTGGCAGGTCCTCTGCTGAGTTTTCAGTAAGGTCTGCAGAAGCAAAGGTAGCGCCGTGTATGCCATCTTTTCCTGTAGCTGAACCTACAATAAATACGGGGTTTCCCGGTCCGTCAGCCACCGCTGACATGGTTTCTCCTTTTTTCACAATGCCAATGGACATCGCGTTGACCAAAATATTTTGATTGTAACAAGCATCAAAATATACTTCTCCTCCGATGGTAGGCACACCCAGGCAATTGCCATAACCGCCTATGCCACTGACAACCCCTTTTACCAACCGCTTGGTGTGTGGCAGGGTAATTTCACCAAATCTAAGAGAGTTTAGCGCCGCTATAGGCCTGGCACCCATGGTAAAAATATCGCGGTGAATGCCACCTACGCCGGTGGCAGCACCCTGATAGGGCTCAATGGCAGAAGGGTGATTGTGCGATTCAATTTTGAATGCACAGCCCAGTCCGTCGCCAATGTCCACAAGTCCTGCATTTTCTTCACCTGCACCAACCAGGAGGCAAGCCCCCTCTCTTGGAAGGGTCTTGAGGTATTTGATGGAGTTTTTATAACTGCAATGCTCACTCCACATGACAGAAAAAATACTTAATTCTGTAAAGTTGGGTGTCCTGCCCAGAATGGTTATGATGCGCTCATATTCTTCTTCCAGTAAGCCAAGCTTTTTTGCCGTCTCTACGGTAACCGTCGAAATTTTACTCATTATTTGTTGGTATGTGTGGGGAGAGCTATTTAATTATTGCTAAAAAGCGAAAGAAAATAACCCCGGTATATATGTTAGTAAATTTTAATACAAAGGTAATGATTTCTGGCATTTTACCATGTCTGTCATTGGAAAAGACCTGCCTCCACATTTTCACACAGGATATGGCCCAAAAGCATATGGCATTCCTGAATTCTGGGCGTTTCAACGGCAGGAACCGGGATGAGGTATTGGCAGTGCTGTGCCATTTTTCCGCCATCATGTCCAGTAAAACCGATGGTGATCATTTTTTTTTGCATCGCTGCTTCCATAGCATGGAGAATATTGACAGAATTGCCGCTGGTAGAAAATGCGACCAGGATGTCGCCTTCCTGACCTATGCCCTCTATCAACCTGGAATAAATCACATCAAATGAGTAATCATTGGCAACCGCAGTGAGATAGGAAGTATTACAGTGAAGAGCCTCAGCATGAAGGGCCGGTCTGTTCAGATAAAATCTACCACTGAGTTCCGCCGCCAGGTGTTGCGCATCTGCAGCACTGCCGCCATTTCCGCAAAAAAGCACTTTTCGATTGTTTTTAAACGCATGGATCACCTGGGATATAGCCTCTTCCAGCACAGACAGAAGCAGGTCATCTGCCAACATAAGTTGTTTTGCCTGAATGTTTTCCTGAATTGATTTTTGTATATTCATTTGCCGGAACGAGCGATTAATTGCGCTGATTTTGAAGGGCGAAGTTAGGCAAACTTTTTTAATACATCATGTTGCGGAAGCAAGTCGGTTTGTCGTGAGCACTTTCTCTTGAGATCAGGGTGTAATAAATATCTCTGACGGCCCCAATTTTACCTTTCATATTGTCAAAATTTATATATTTTGTTATCTTTGTGCAGTTGCATTTTCGGGGCAGTATTTACTTGTTTTTAAAATTGGAATATTTGCCTGAAATTGTTTCCTTTTGCCTCCAATAAAATGACAGGATGAAGAATCACTTAATATCCGGGGGTTGCGGCTTCGTCGGACGTAACATGGTCAAGCGCCTTTACCGGACCACCAAAGACAGGATTGTTTTTGTGGACAATTTATCTGTGGGTACCGATCCCGAAACCTGGCTGGATGTACCACTGAACAGAACCAGTGGTGACATGAAGGTTTTTGGCAGCGATGAAAGACTCATCTTTATAAAAGCGGATTTCCAGGAGGTGGTGCGCAACCTCACCCGGGATACCTTATGGATGAAGACAAACTACGGCCTCGACATTGATCAATGGTCCGATGTATTTCACTTTGCAGCCATTGTTGGAGGCAGGGCGATGATCGATGGAGACCCCATGAAGGTGGCCCTTGATCTAGCCATCGATGCGGAGTTTTTTCTTTGGATTACCCGGGTTAAACCTGCCCGGGTTTTGTATCCAAGTTCCAGTGCGGCATATCCCGTGAGCAAACAAACCGTCGAAAATACTATACAACTTAGAGAAAGTGATATTGATTTTTCCAACATGGGGCAACCCGACATGACTTATGGTTGGACAAAACTGACCGGGGAATTTCTGGCTAAGATTGCCGCTTCTCATTATGGGGTGCACATCACCTGCATCCGCCCATTTAGCGGCTATGGTGAGGATCAGGACTATTCATATCCCGTTCCTTCTCTGGCAAGGAGGGCGGTACTGAGAGAAAGTCCTTTTGAAGTTTGGGGAACCGGACACCAGGGGCGTGACTTTGTCCACATCGATGACGTCCTGGACTGTACCTTACTGGCCATGGATCACATTCATGATGGCACTGCCATAAATATTGGCATGGGCAGACTTACTTCGTTCAGGGACCTTATAGGCATCTTCTGTAAAATTGCCGGTTATGAAACAGAGATTAAATGTTTGCTTGACAAACCGGTGGGCGTGCATTCCAGGTATTGCAACATGGATTTTGTCTATAAAACGCTGGGTTGGAAAGCTAAAATTTCGCTGGAAGAAGGCATGCAAAGGGTATATGACGCTGTATATGCCCGCGAGTTTAAAAATTGACCCATGAGTTCCAGAAAACGAGTAGTATGTTTTGGTCCGGGACCTGCTTTTAAGGGGGGAATTTCCAATTACAATACTTCCCTGGCCAAAGCCCTGGCCAGTCAGACCGATGTGGATGTTTCCGTGGTCTCCTGGATTCAGCAATACCCCAACATTGTTCCACGGGATTTTAAAGACAGGGTAAGCAAGCTCGATTTTCTCGAAGATACCCAAATCAGCACCAAATATATTACCAATTACAATAACCCCTTCAGCTGGGCAGAAACGGCCAGGTACATAGCTTCGCTAAATCCGGATATTGTTATTTTTCAATGGTCAATTGCCATCCAGGGCTTACCCTTGGCAACATCGTGCGCAGCTTGAAAAAATGAGTTCGTGCGAGGTAATCATGGATCTTCATTTTGTTACCCAAAAGGAACAGAGTTCCATCGACCGTTACTTCACCAAGATGGGCATCGGACGTGCTGACAGTTATATTGTACATGCCCTTAAAACTTTTGAGGAGTTAACTTCATTATTTCCAAATGGCGAATTTTACCTGAGTTATGATGGGCTGAGGTCAATTACGCCGAAAAAAAAGACGGTAATCAAACTCTTTCATCCCATTTATGACCTGTACAAAGCAGATCCGGCATTCGATACGGAAGCGTTCAAGTGGAAACACGGGCTCCGGAAGCATGTTTTTTTATTTTTTCGCTTCATTCGAAAGTACAAAGGCCTGCATAATGTGATCCGGGCATTCAGTGAACTGGCCCAGGAACGGGATGACGTGAGCCTCCTGATTTGCGGTGAATCTTTCTGGCATACCCTTGACCCAGGTAACATTTTCACAAAAATCAAAAAACTTACCTTCGACCTGGCTAAAAAAGTGGTACTGAAGGCAGGGGATGACGAAGGAAATTACAGGCCGTTGGAGCTGATCGACGCGCTGGGCATTAAAGATAAAGTAGTCGTTTTCAATGAATTCATTCCCAATGAAGACGTGCACAAATATTTTCAGGTCAGCGACTGTGTGGTTTTATATTATCTTACTGCTACTCCATCAGGGATAGAATCGTTGAGTTATAATTTTGACCTGCCGATCCTTGCCACCAATGTTGGACATTTTCCGGAGACCATTCAGGAAGGGGTAAATGGATATCTGGCTGAAGAAAACTTGGCAGCGATGTCAGCTACGATGCGCAAATTTTTGGAAAAACCCATTCAACCAACAGCTGTTGCGGGCTTTAAACAAAAGCTAAGTTGGAAAGCTTATGCGGATGCCATCCTGAAAAAGGCTTAAATTTAGGTATAAGTATTTGATTGTTAACACTTGGTGTATTTTTAATGAAAATATTTGTTGGAATAAAAAATAATTGTATTTTTGCACTCTCTTTTGAGAGAGCTTCAGCTGGAAGTCTAACGGGCTCCGTAGCTTAATTGGATAGAGTACCTGACTACGGATCAGGAGGTTGAAGGTTCGAGTCCTTCCGGAGTCACTTAAAAGAAATTAATTCAGAAAAGATTTAAAAATGTCCAGAGTTTGTCAGTTGTCGGGAAAAAGAGCCATGAAAGGCAACAAAGTTTCCCACTCAAATGTAAAAACCATCAGAAAATTTGAACCAAATCTTCAAAAGAAGCGGTTTTATATTCCGGAGGTAGACAAGTGGGTAACCCTAAAGGTTTCTACTCATGCGTTGAGAACCATCGATAAGTTGGGCTTGTACGCTTACCTGAAAGAGTTACATTCCAAAGGAGTGGACACTGGGGTTAAATTATAATATTAAGTCAAAAGAAAAGAGATGGCAAAGAAGTCAAAAGGCAACAGAATCCAGGTGATCCTTGAGTGCACCGAGCACAAATCATCAGGTATGCCGGGAACATCCAGGTATGTGACCCAAAAAAACAGGAAAAACACTCCTGACAGGATGGAATTGAAAAATACAATCCAATCCTTAAAAAAATGACTGTTCACAAAGAAATTAAATAATAACCAATGGCTAAAGTTTCGAAAAACGCGAAAGTAGCCCAAAGGGCTGCTAATGCCGGTTCGGGTAGGGATTTCGTTAAAGTAATACGAAGTGTCAAAGATCCGGTAACGGGAAAATACTCGTACAAAGAAGTGATCATCCACAAGGATAAGGTCAAGGAATACTTTGAACAAAACAAGTAATTAGTATTTTGTAAAAGATAATTTCTGCAGGGCTTTTTCAGACGGAAAAGCCCTTTTTCTGTTTTTATCCAGCCATCAATTAGCACCATGAGTTTTTTCAAAAAATTTTTCACCCGGGAGAAAGAGGAAGACCTCAACAAAGGGCTTGAAAAGACCAAAGAATCCTTTTTCAGCCAGGTAACAAAGGCCATTGCCGGAAAGTCCACGGTAGATGAAGAATTCCTGGATGACCTGGAGCAAATCCTCATTTCTGCCGACGTCGGACTGAATACCACCGTAAAAATCATTGACCGGCTAGAAGCCAGGGTAGCCAGAGATAAATACCTCAACACAGCCGGACTGAATGAGATACTACGGGATGAAATTTCCGACATTCTGGCTGAAAACCACACCGAAGATCTCGAAGATTTTTTATTGCCTGAGGGTCATAAACCGCACATTGTACTCGTAGTGGGTGTCAATGGGGTTGGTAAAACAACAACCATAGGCAAATTGTCCCACCAATTCAAGAAAAAAGGTAAAGCAGTGGTTTTGGGGGCTGGCGACACCTTTCGCGCGGCCGCTTCAGATCAACTAAAAATTTGGGCTGAAAGATCCGGAGCCCATTTTTTCACAAAAGGGATGAATGTAGATCCAGCCTCAGTGGCTTATGAGGCCGTAAATTATGCCATCCATGAAAACATGGATCTGGCCATCATCGACACCGCAGGCAGGTTGCATACCAAAAAACACCTGATGGACGAACTGACCAAGATCAGAAAATCCATCGATAAGCGCATGCCAGGCGCACCGCATGAAACCATTTTGGTCCTGGATGCCACCACTGGTCAGAATGCCATTGAACAGGCGAGGAGATTTACCGAAGCCACCGAAGTGACGGGCATTGCCCTCACCAAGCTGGATGGATCGGCGAAGGGAGGCGTGGTTTTGGGTATTTCCGACCAGTTTAAAATTCCCATTCGCTATATAGCGGTAGGGGAAGGCATTGAGCAGCTTCAGGTCTTCAACCGCAAAGCCTTTGTGGATTCACTATTCAGATAGAAGGTTTTCGTTGTAAAATTCCAATGTAAATTTAATGTTAAATTTTTCGGACAGAATTTGGCTCAATATTAATTAATTGTAACTTTTATGAAAGGATTTCATTAATGTTAAGCGGAATGTCTGCAAAACTGTAATTTTGCAGCAAATTTTAGACCTATGTCAATTCAAACTTTCTTTAAATCCTTTGTTTCCAAACACGAAGTATTTTATTCCCTTTTTGAAAAAGTAGTTTATGAAGTAAACGACATGGCCGATTTACTTAAACAGTTGTCGCATGAACCCAACTTTGAAAGTCAGGTCAAAATCGTTTCCATCATTAAGGATAAAGAAAAAATCAATGATGTGCACGTGGCTAACTTATTTAATGAACTGGGCAGAAACTTCATAACGCCCTTTGACAGAGAAGACATACATGCACTGGCTACTGCCCTGGATGACATTTCAGACAACATTTACACGGCAGCAAAAAAAATTACGCTTTATAAAGTAAATCCCACGGAGCCCGAACTCCAAAAAATGGCAGAGCTCATCTGCGATTGCTGTCAACACGTGAGTAAGGCGGTCCTGGAGTTGAAAAACATGAAAAATATGCGGTTGATGACGGATGCCATTGCCATCATCAAGGAGATTGAAAGCCAGAGCGATGATGTATTCGATGGGGTCGTTCAATACTTATATTCCAGCCCGGAAGTGGATGCCAAAGAATTGATTAAAAGAAAGGAAATTTTCTCAAAGTTGGAAAGTGTGACCGACAAATGTGAGGATGCAGCCAATGTGGTGGAAAGTATTATTGTGAAGTACGCCTGATTGGTGCCTCGCTTGTTCCATTTACTCAATTGTAAACCAACTCCATGAGCCTCTTAATCGTCATCGTCATTCTCGCACTGTTGTTCGACTACATCAATGGATTTCATGATGCGGCCAATTCCATCGCGACCATTGTATCTACCAAGGTTTTAACCCCTTTCCAGGCAGTTTTGTGGGCTGCTTTTTTTAATTTTGTGGCCTACTTCATTTTTCAGGACCACGCAGTGGCAAATACCATAGGCAAAACCGTTCATGCCGAATACATTACCCTGGGGGTTATCCTTGCGGGTCTAATTGCAGCCATATTTTGGAATTTGCTCACCTGGTGGTTTGGCATTCCCTCTTCTTCATCACATACCCTCATCGGTGGATTTGCCGGTGCTGCCCTTGCGCACGCGGGCATGGGTAAAGGCTTTGACTCCGTCTTTAATGTGATTGAGCTGGTAAAGATTTCTCAAATTGTGGCTTTTATTTTCCTGGCGCCCATCATTGGCATGATCATTTCCATGCTCATAACCTTCATTACCATGATGCGCAATTTATGGCTTCGTATAGGTTTTATCCTGCTGATGGCTGCAGTTACATTTTATCTTTTTGACCGGTTTGAACAAAGTAAAATGAATGAATCCATCGGTAAATATTATCAGTTGGATAAATTAAAAGTAAACAAAGATAATGGCCCAGAAGCATTGCAGATATATAACGAAAAAAAGGAACTGGTTAATAGTATTAAGCCGCTTGTAAAACAGTACGATGAACTGGGTGCAACCCGTATGGCTGCCCAAATTAAAGAAACAATAGACCCCTCACTGGATGAAGCTAAAATGCTGAAGTCATTGAAAAAGGCGGATAATTCGGCTATAGTTTGGGGCATCATGGCGGTCATTCTGATTTTCATCCTCACCTACATTTATGTGGAAAAAATAAAGACCCCTAACGCTTATAAAGTCTCTGAAATGTTTAAAAAACTGCAGCTCATTTCGTCCGCAGCATTTAGCATTGGCCATGGGGGAAATGATGCCCAAAAAGTCATGGGTATTATTGGTGCTGCCTACGTGGCCGTAAATCCTGATTTATACCCCGATGTTTCTGCGGCTCTCAAGGACCTGACGTGGGTTCCACTTGCCTGTTACACGGCAATAGGTTTGGGAACCATGAGCGGCGGATGGAAAATTGTAAAAACCATGGGTACCAAGATTACAAAAGTCACCGCCCTGGAAGGGGTGTGTGCAGAATCTGCGGGTTCCTTTACCCTTTTCATGACAGAACAGATGGGTATTCCGGTGAGTACGACACACACCATCACAGGGGCCATCATAGGAGCGGGCGCCTCAAAAAGGCTGAGTGCGGTGCGGTGGGGTATCACCATCAATTTGCTGTGGGCCTGGATCCTCACCATACCGGTGAGTGCAGTAGTGGCAGCCTTTTGTTACTGGTTAGTTACACAATTTGGTATTTCTTAATATTCTAGTAGATAACAGGAAGGATACTTGATTCCCAACCGGATGTTCCGGTTCAAATGCCTTCTTTAAATTTTTTGGTATGAATACTTTGTTTCCATCGTGGGGCAGGACAGACAGTTTGTTGTCCGGCTTACTCCTTTGTATTTTTTGTTTCCTCCTGCCTGCATCCGCATTTCTGCAGGAATTCAAAACAGAGGCTCCTAAACCTGAAAAGAAATGGTATGAAATCATTTCCTTACGGGGTTATGCTCAAGTGCGCTATAACAGGCTGTTGGAATCCAACCCCAAACTTAAATGCGAACAGTGTGATCGGTCCTGGGGCGAAAATGGAGGGTTGTTTATTCGAAGGGCACGGTTGGTTTTTTCCGGCAACATCCATAAAAATGTCTCATTTTATATACAACCGGATTTTGCATCAAATGCCAGCTCGACAAACCTCCATTTTGGGCAAATTCGGGATGCTTATTTTGATGTGGGGGTAGATACAAAAAATGAATTTCGATTCAGAATAGGACAATCAAAAGTTCCATATGGTTTTGAAAACCTGCAATCATCCCAGAACAGACTGACCTTGGACAGAAATGATGCCTTGAATAGTGCCGTGTCTAATGAAAGGGATCTTGGTATATTTTTTTACTATGCGCCAGAATCGAAGAGAGCCTTGTTTGCCAGGCTGGTCAAGGATGGACTAAAAGGATCAGGAGACTATGGCGTATTTGCTTTTGGTGCTTACAACGGGCAGACTGCAAATAGACCGGAATTAAATGACAAACCCCATGTTGTAGCCAGAATCAGTTATCCCATGGAAATTGGAAATCAAATTATTGAACCGGGAATCCAGGCCTATACCGGACAATGGAAAATGGCGGGTGACCAGATAAGCAATGGCGTTCGAATTAACGGCGACAGACTTTATGAAGACAGAAGGGCTGCCGCAAGTTTTATTTTATACCCTAAACCATTAGGTTTCGCTGCTGAATATAATATTGGTCGCGGACCCCGCTATGATAAGCAAACCGATTCCATCTCTGTATCATCACTGCGCGGGGGTTATTTCCTTGTTTCTTATAAAATAGATGGAGCACAGCGCACGGTGATCCCATTTTTGAAATATCAATATTACAACGGCGGAAAGAAACATGAACTGGATGCAAGAAGTTACATTGTTAAAGAGGTGGAAACCGGCATAGAAATGCAGTTTTCAAAAGCATTTGAGATGGTGATGGTTTATACCTGGTCCTCCAGGTTATTTGAAGACCACATCCTCCGCAACAACCTTCAAAAAGGTCGCTTAATCAGGATACAGACACAGGTCAACTTTTAGGGGACTTCATCCCCAAATATCTTGCACCGGCTTGGGTATCAAAAAGCGTTTCTATGGTGTTCCTTCCATCCCCGTCTTCCGTAAAAACCTCGAAATGAAGATGGGGACGCGAACTCCATCCCGTATTCCCACTCATTCCAATCTTTTGCCCACGGCTCACAGGGTCTCCGGGTTTCACAAGGACACCCTTGTGAAGCAGGTGAAAGTACGCTGCCACACTGCCATCGGCATGTAGTATGTGGATATAGTTTGCTTCATTTTCACAAGCTGGAAGGGTACAACCCTGCTTATACCGGTCTTCCAAAGCCAGCACAATGCCTTCCCTTGCCGCAAAGACAGGTGAGCCCTCGGGTAACTCAAAATCAAGCGCCCTTTTATTTAGGTGGCTAAAATTGCCAAAATAGCCTTGAATCAACCTGAATGGCTCTTCTACAGGCAAGAAGTAAACATAATCATTACAGTGAATCACTCCTATGTTTATGCCCTTCTGGTAACTAAAGTCAAATTTATAAGAGTACCTTCCTTTACCGGCTTTCAACTTTACCAGCTCCAAACAGGTGGTTTTGGGTGCTATGATGATGTTATCTGATAAATCCCTGTCTGTGTTCATATTTTTCAGGTCTAAATCCACTTTCAGGGTATAGGGTACATTGTCCTCATTGACCGCATACAGGAGCGTTTCATCCGGCGAAAGTGGTTTTTCGCGTACTGAAATTTGAGCCTTTGCAGAAGCACAGGACAAAACTAAAATCAAATATTTAAGATACGCCATCAATTCTGTGTTACTTCACCATCCAGGGTAATCGAATAACAAAAATACTGCGCTGACAGGATTTAACGCGATTTAATCTTCATCATCTTCAAACAAAATCGATAAGGGGTCGGAAAACTCGAGACCTTGTCCCGATAAGGATTTTCCAATGACCTGAAATTCCGAAAGTCCGTGTAGTGCCAGTTCCATAAAAGCGTAGGTTTGATTTTCATCTATGCCGGCTTCTCGGACAAGTTTTTTTAAGCCTGCAACGCTATCCAGCGCTTCCCGGTATTCGGCTTCGCTGCCTTCCTGGGGTATGGTCACCCGGTTGCCACTGCTGAAATAAACCCTGATTACGCCATAGATGTCTTTATCCCTGCGTTTCGCCTCCGGATTGGGAAAATATTGCAGGAAAAGTTCCTTCATCGCCTCACTGAGTAGCTTCCAGGCTACATTTACGGAGCCTTCCTGTTCTCCTTCATAAACGAGTTCCATTTTGCCGGTGACCGAAGGAATGATACCGTGGAAATCTGCGATTCTGGAATGCCCATCAATTTCCTGATTTATCAAAACCCTCCTTTCAACCGCACTGACCAGGTTTTCGTACGCAGAAATGGCCACCCTTGCCGAAACTCCCGACTTGGCATCCACCAAATCACTTTCCCGGGCCTTCATGACCATGCCTTCCAACAAGTCATGATGAAGTTCCAATACTTTGACCTGTTCTTTCTGGGGTCCTGCCAGTTTGGATTCCTGTTTTGTAATTTTTTTTGCGGTCTCTAAATCAGTGGGATAGTGGGTAAGAATCTGACTTTCAATTCTATCCTTCAAGGGAGTGATGATGCTGCCCCTATTGGTATAATCTTCTGGATTTGCAGTAAAAACAAAAGCAATATCCAGCGGTAATCTCATTTTAAACCCACGAATCTGTATATCCCGTTCCTGTAAAAGGTTGAAAAGTGAAACCTGGATCCTTGCCTGTAGATCCGGTAGTTCATTGATGACAAAGATCGACCGGTGTGACCTTGGCACGATGCCATAATGAATGACCCCTTCATCAGCATAGGTAAGTTTTTGCGCTGCCGCTTTTATAGGGTCAATATCTCCGATGAGGTCAGAAATACTTACATCCGGAGTTGCCAGCTTTTCAACATAGCGCTCAGACCGGTGCAGCCATGTGACAGGTGTTTCATCCCCCAGACTTTCGATCATCTTTTTAGCATATGCGGATATAGGAGCCATTGGATCATCATTAATTTCTGAACCTGCTACCACCGGAATATACTCATCCAGCAGTTCAACCATGATGCGGGCTATTCGCGTTTTTGCCTGCCCCTGAGTCCCAACAACAAAATGTTGTGGCGCGAAAGTATGGCGCGCTCCAGGTCTGGAATAACCGTATCCTCAAATCCATAGATGCCTTCAAATCGTTTGATTCCTGTCCTCATCTTTTCGATGAGGTTGTCACGCATTTCATCTTTTATACTTTTGGGAGCATAGCCACTTAATTTGAGCTGTCCAAGTTTACTAATTTCAGATAACTTTGATTTCACTATTTCTTTTTTCTTTTTTGTTGTTTGTAATCCATGAAAATAAACTCACCCAGGCCCTGTAACGAACTGTAAAAGGCCTTGCCGCCATTGGCTGCCGTAAACTGATCCACAAAATTGACGAGATACGGATCTCTGGCAATCATAAAGGTAGTTATCGGAATCTGCTGCTTTTTGCATTGTACGGCAAGAGAAAGGGTACGGTTCAGGATCGTGCGATCAAGACCCCAGCTATTTTGGTAATATTTTTTTCCTTTTTTGATACAGGTGGGTTTACCATCTGTAATCATCATAATGTGTTTATTGGTCGTCTTTTTCTTGCGCAGAATGTCGATGGCCAGTTCCAGTCCGGCTACGGTATTGGTATGGTAAGGTCCCACTTGCAGGTAAGGCAGGTCTTTTATCTCAATCTGCCAGGCATCATTGCCAAAAACAATGATATCCAGAGTGTCTTTTGGGTATCGGGTGGTGATAAGTTCAGAGAGCGCCAGGGCTACTTTTTTTGCCGGAGTAATGCGGTCTTCTCCATACAGAATCATGCTGTGCGAAATATCTATCATCAATACCGTGCTGGTCATGCTCTGATAGTTCGTCTCGTTCACTACAAGGTCTTCTGCGGTTATAAAGAAGTCATCTATGCCATGATTAATGTGTGCGTTTCGGATTGATTCTCCGAAGGCAATAAGTTCGGGTAAATCTCCAAATTCAAAAGGCCTCAGGTCTGCATTGAGTTCGTCACCTACGCCGGTTCTTGGCAGGGCATGATTACCCTTTTTCGATTTTTTCAGCTGATCAAAGATTTGATCCAGTGCATCCATGCGAAGAGCCTTTTCCATTTTCGCGGTAGGTACCTGACCTGGACTGCCCGGCTTTCCTTCCTGAATAAAACCCTTCTGCTTCAAATCGGCAATAAAATCCGCTATACCGTAGTTTTCATCGGTAAGTTTATAGGTTTTATCGAGCTCTGTCAGCCATGCCAATGCCTCATCAATATCGCCAGAGGTATGCAATAGCAACTCCTTGAAAATAGAGAATAGTCTTTCGAAATCAGTTTCTCCTTCTTTGGGAGTGAATTTGTGAAATTGCCAAGCCGACATTTAAGATTTTATAGATAAATCAACTTACAGAAAATGAAATTGTTCAGATTTATTTCAGCAATTCTTTAACGGGTTGTGCCAAATTATATTTCTTCGAAATTTATAATTTCAATACCAGAATTAAACGACTAATGGACTTTTCCTGATAATTTGTTCGAAATTGTATAAAAAATCCAGGTATGACCTCTTATTTTGATTGATTATTCTGTTATCTTTGTCGCTAATTTCTTCTTCAGAAAGGATAAACTTATGGCAAAGTTTTACAAACTTTTGTTTAGTTCATACCAAAAAAGCAGACATAATCTCATGAAATTGCGAATTTTAGTCATTCTGGCATCCTTACTCGTTCTACTGACAACCTCTTGCGAGGTGGATCCAGTTGCCAAAGAAAATACAATTGTGAACCTGACCAGAAATTACGACAACGCCGTAATACTAGAGTGGTCAGATCTTTACCTCAACATTGAAAAAGATTTAGCCGGTTTCAGACCTGCGTCCACAGCCAGGGCTTTAGCTTACATAAATATGGCTTCTTACGAAGCCGCTCTACCCGGCATGCCGGAATTTGTTTCCAATGAACTAAGACAAAAGGGCTTAAATATTCCGGATTTACCCACAGAAGATATAGCCGCTTACCATTGGAACCTTGCCATCAATGCCGCAATGTCGAGGTGCTTGGATCATTTCCTGATCAATAAAACTGCCGAACAGGGCGGGTTAATCAAAGATTTGGAGGCCAATGTCAACAAACGACTGGCCTCGGAAGTCAGCCAGGAAGTATTCAATAATTCACAAACATGGGGAAGGTTGGTAGCAGAGGCCATCATTGCCTATGCCAAAACGGACGTGGAAGCAGAGGCACAAATTCTTGACCCTTCTCCAGACGCTTATGCCCCGGTTGAAGGTGAAGGGAAATGGGCCCCGGCTCCCGGAGGTAAAGCACTTTACCCTTATTGGGGCAAAGTAAGGACTTTTGCAAATACAGGAAATGCCCTAAATGTGCTGCCTCCACCCGTGTACAGCATAAGCCCGGCCAGCCACTATTTCAGGGATTTTAAGGAGGTAAACACCATTATATCGGACAATAAAGAATCAGGAAGATGGATGGCAGAATTTTGGAGTGATGACATTGTAGGTCTTACCTTTAGTCCTCCTGCCAGGATTTTCGCGATTGCCAATCAAATCATCAAATTGGAGCAGACCGACCTGGAAACTACCTTGCACCTTTATTGTAAATTGGGAATTGCTGAAAATGATGGGGCGGTTGCTGCTTGGAAGGCAAAATATGAATACAACGTAGAAAGACCGGTTCAATTCATAAGGGCTCATATCAACCCCGATTTTACAACGCTGTTAGGCGGAGCAATAGGAAGTCCTGGCCTCACACCCAGTTTTCCGGGTTATCCATCAGGTCATTCTACTTTTGGTGGACTTGGTGCTGAAATTTTGTCATTTTTTTTTGGCAACGATTATTATTTTACCGACCGATGTCATGAGGGTAGAACGGAATTTTTTGGTTTACCGAGAAGTTATGCTACCATCAGAGAATTAGGAGAAGAAAATGCCTACTCCAGGATATTTTTGGGTGTACATCCACGTTTTGATTGTGTAGAAGGAATCAGACTGGGCAGGCAAATTGCCAAAAATACCCTGAACTATAAATTGAGGAAATCTTAAGGAGAAACGATCATTTCAAGTCCCTCTTCAATAAGTTTGGTAATGGTCTTTTTTGCCTGACTGCTAAAAACATTCAGCTCCCGGTTGGCAATGATGGCGTTGAGTGATATGGCCCTGTGACCCATTGTTTCTGCCATGCCATAAATTGCAGATGTTTCCATTTCGAAATTGGTAATCACATGTTTTCCAAACGCATAAGAACGCATTAATTCCAAAAAGCGGTCTGACTTATTCTGGATGCGCACATTTCTGCCCTGAGGTCCATAAAAACCAGGCAAAGTGAGGGTCATGCCTTTATGAAATGACTTTGGTACCTTTTTTAATAAAGCACTGCTCGCTGTGGCAGCATAGGAAACTGACAATATCCTTTCTTTCTTAAGTATTTTGTTGATGTCCAGACGGATGCTTTCACAGTCGGCATTGGATTTTCTTTCGTAGAAATGCATTAACACGTCAAGGCCAATACCATGTGTGGAAGCCAAAAGACCATCAACGGGTATTTCTTTACGGAGGGACCCTGAAGTACCAATCCGGTAGAAATTGAGTTTTGTTTTTTTCGATTTGGGCTTTCGGGTAGTGAGGTCAATGTTTACGAGTGCATCGAGTTCGGTAAATACAATGTCTATGTTGTCTGTGCCAATTCCTGTACTGATGACCAATATGTTTTTACCCTTGTATTCACCCATCATAGACACAAACTCCCGTACATGTTGGGTGAAAAAAATTCTTTCCATATAAGGTTCAAACATTTTCACCCTGTCAGGGTCGCCTACCAGAATGATGTCTTCACATATTTGGTCGCTGGTAAGGCCCAGATGATAAATGCTGCCATCAGGATTTAAAATGAGGTCTGCTTCCCCTATCATGTCAAATATTTTTATCAGTGCGCCAAAATTAAATATTGTAATAGAAAGACGCCACAACCGGCCAAAAAGCCTATGGCAGCCAACCAGGATATATTTTTAAAATACCATATGAAGTCTATTTTTTCCATGCCCATGGCAGCCACTCCCGCGGCTGAGCCTATGATGAGCATACTTCCGCCTGTTCCTGCAGTAAAGGCAATAAAATGCCAAACTTTGGCATCGATTAAATCGGTAAACATACCCATTGATGCCGCCACTAGCGGTACATTATCGATGATGGCAGAAAGTACCCCAGCAACATGACCACAATATCCCGATTGGGTATGGCTTTTTCAATGGCTTCTGCCATATACTGGAGTGTACCCACATTATTCAATGATAGAGTTTCCAGGGCCGCAACTGCCATCAAAATACCCAGGAAAAATAGAATGCTGGAGATTTCAATTCTGGACAGGGCTCTGTGCGCGGAGTATAAATGTCTTTTATCATGGGTAAAATCTTCTTCAGGGTGTACATATTCTGAAACCATCCATACTATGCCCAGTGACAACATCATGCCAATATAGGGTGGCAGATGGGTCAGCGTTTTGAAAATCGGCACAAATACAATGGCTGCAAGTCCAAGCCAAAGCATCAGCCGGCTGGATAGCAGTTTTTCCAGTTTTATATTCTCCTCCGGCGTTTTTTCAATTTCACCCTTAAAAACGGGTAAGAAACTGGCAATGGCAAAAGGAAGGACAAAACAGGCGATCGAGGGCAAAACCATCCATTCTACCAGACCACCTGAAGTTACCTTTTTACCAATCCAAAGCATGGTGGTAGTCACATCCCCAATAGGTGACCAGGCCCCACCTGCATTGGTCGCTGTGATGATGAGACTGGCATACCATATTCTCTCCGTTGGCGATTTAATGAGTTTTCTCAACAAAGTGATCAGGACGATAGTAGCGGTCAGGTTGTCAATGATCGAGGACAAGATGAAGCCAAGGATGCCAGTTATCCACAACAATTTTACTTTGCTTTTGGTCTGTACCATGCCTTTGAGCACTTCAAAGCCTCTGTGAAGGTCGATGATTTCAACAATGGTCATGGCACCAATTAGAAATACAAGGATTTCTGCTATTTTCCCCAGGTGATGTAACAGGGTGTTTGAAAAACTTTCTTCTAGCGCCTCTGTATGTCCTGCGGACATATTGAACACTTGTCCATGGCTGTCAATGATGTCCAGTGTGCCCGAACTGTAACCGATGGATAGCGCTGCCCAGCACAATGCACCCATGACCAGGGCGGAAACGGTCTTGTCTAGTTTTAAAGGATGTTCAAAGACGATGAGTAAATAACCGACGGCAAAAAGCATAATGATCAATGTGGTCATAAGTAGGTTTAAGAATCGTTATCAATTGCCGCCAAAGATAAGGATTTTATCAGTGAAAAGCGGCTTAAAACAATAATTGAATGCTAATCATCAGTCATTTTAAAGATCGAATTTTTCGCATACAACAAAAGGGTATTTGTTTTAAGATCACAAATTTCTCCACGCCACATCATATCCCAGGCTTCATCAAATGGCAAATGCAATACTTCTATATCTTCCTGCTCAATAGAAAGACCTCCTCCCACATGTACATAATTATTTTCATCATAGGCAGCAGCGAAGAAATAGATTTTTTCTGTTTTTGCACCCGGAGTAGCATACGCGGAAAAAAGAAATTCCACATGGGGCACCTGATAGCCGGTTTCTTCCAGTATTTCCTTAATAATCGTTTTTTTCGGATCGTTTTCCTCAACCAATCCTGCGCAAACTTCAATGAGAATCCCCGTGTCATTGCCATTGAGCAAGCTGGCAAGTCTGAATTGTTTTATGAGCACAATTTCATTCTTCCTCAGGTTATAAAGCAAAACAGCTGACCCATTGCCCGTATCATGGATTTCCCGCTTTTGTATCTCTACAATGCCGTCTTTTCTGGTATATTCCAAAATATATTGCGAAAACTCTGACCAAATAGCGGATAGTTTTCTTTTGGAACGAATAACTGCTTTCATCTGATTCTATTTATTCCAAATATACCAATTGCCCTATCCATCAGGAAATTTAATTAATTTTACACCATGGTAAAGATAGGTAATACAGAAATTGGCGAATTTCCCCTGCTACTGGCGCCAATGGAAGATGTAAGCGATCCCCCTTTCAGGGCACTGTGCAAAGAACAGGGTTGCGACCTCATGTTTACTGAATTTATTTCTGTAGAAGGCCTCATCAGGGATGCGGACAAGTCAGTCCAAAAACTTGAAATCTTTGATTATGAACGACCTATCGGCATTCAAATCTTTGGTGCCGAATATGATTCTATGATGCGTGCTGCAGAAATTGTGGAATCTGCCAAACCGGAACTTCTTGACATCAATTATGGCTGTCCTGTGAAAAAAGTGGTTTGTAAAATGGCGGGTGCCGGTATATTACAGAACATTCCAAAGATGGTGAGTCTTACAGATGCGGTAGTAAAATCAACCAACCTGCCGGTAACGGTGAAAACCAGATTGGGATGGGATGAAAATACCATCTTTATTGAAGAGGTTGCTGAAAGGCTTCAGGATGTGGGTGTCAAAGCCATTTCCATACATGGACGTACCCGCTCTCAGATGTATAAAGGGGAGGCCGACTGGTCTAAAATTGCAGCGGTAAAAAATAACCCCCGAATAAAAATTCCCATTTTTGGAAATGGTGACATCGACTCCCCTCAGAAAGCAAAAGAATATAAGGAGAGATACGGTGTGGATGGCATAATGATTGGCAGGGCAAGCATCGGCTACCCCTGGATTTTCAGGGAAATCAAACACTACCTTCTTACCAGTGAAATTTTGCCTGCTCCAACGGTGCATGAGCGGGTGGATGCTGCCAGGAAACACCTGATTCACAGTATAAACTGGAAGGGGCGTAAAATAGGTATTGCAGAGATGAGACGCCACTATACCAATTATTTCCGGGGCTTCCCCAATATAAAACCCTTTCGCGCTCAGCTGGTAACCTGCAATGAACTTGAAGGCATTCTTCGGATCTTGGGTGAAATTGAAGCCGTTTATGCCGGAATGGATATAGAAATGTACGAAACAGTGAACGCCGGGGTAAGTAGTGACGCCTAAATGCGCTGATTCCTTACTCTTTACTGCTATTATCTGCATGGAGTTATTCGATTATGCCAATGTCCATAGGGCTGATTTTCAGATAAATTGACCATATGTTAGAACTTACCTTTCAGGCATTTCTTGTAATAACATAAACCAATTACATTTTTCGTTAAAGATTTTTAACTTTATGTGGAGCGAAATACCCAAACGTTTTATCTTGCTTATATTGGAAAGATGCTTTTGAGATTTTACTTTTTCCTGACCATTTGTTTTGCCTTTCGAACTGCTTCGACTGCGCAGTGCAATTTTATGGGCAATTTGCAGATACCGGATGAAGGCGCAATAGGTATAAATATTTTGGTTTCCAATGCAGCAAATAATGACTTAAACGATGCCGGCCAGGGGGTTTGTCAGGTTTTGATCAAATTCAGGCATGACGTGGTGGGTGACCTCAACATGTACCTGATTTCACCGTCCAACCAAATGGTACATCTGGTCGGATCTGGCGGTGCTTCCAGCGGATTTACCGATGGTACTTTGTGGGATATTTCCTTTACACCGTGCTCGGCATTGCCAAGCCCCGATCCGGGATTTAGTCCGTTTTGGGACAATGGGGAGCCCTGGCAGGCTTTCAATGCGTATTTAGGGGTCTATTTCCCTTTTTCTGGTTGCCTCGAGGATTTTGATGCAGGTACTGTAAATGGCACCTGGACTCTTCTGGCAGAAGATGTGGTTGAACTCGACGAAGGACTCATTGAATCATTTACCATTATATTTTGTGATGAGACAGCCATTGAATGCAGCCCTTGCAATCCACCAAATGCCTTACTTACACAGGACACTCTTCAGTTATGTATGGGCACATCATTTGGTAGTTCCGAGTTGATTTACAATTACACCAATCCAAATCCGGATACCGTGAATTATCGCTCGGCCTATGTGGTATTTGACTCCCAACATTTTTTGGGCATGCTTTCAGATACCATGGAATCTTCATTGGATACAGGCAAGTACACGCTCTGTTTGCTGACATATAACGCAGATGACGAGTCATCGCTCCCATCCAACAGCAATCTGGCAGATTCCACACAATATGTCAATGGCTTGCTCAATAATGGCGTATGTGGCAAAGTGCAAGGGTGTATAGATGTATTTGTACTTCCCGTCTCCGATACCATCCATAAGGAATTCCTGCTGTGTTCCGGGGATACCTTGAATTTATACGGAATGCAGTTTTTTAATGAAGGCTCTTATTTTGTCAATGCGCAGGCTGGACAATGTGACACCATCGTCAATATTGTCATCGATGTAATCAGCCTGGATCCGGACATCCTGAAGTCTTTTGACAAACTTACCTGTAGCGTTACAGCTTTGGATCTGGTGCTTCTAGGGCTGGAGACAGGTAAAAATCTTATGTTTCAATGGTCATCGCCAAACGGCAACTTTTTGGATGTAAGTAAAGGCGATACGGTTACGATAAACGCCAGTGGTCTTTATAAGGCGCGAATAGCGTACGGAAACTGCAGCTTTTCTGATTCCATTGCCATAGAGTCAGACGTTGACCTGCCGGAAATTAGCCTTAGTGCAGAAGAAATCAACTGTAGCAACACCACCACAAGAGTAAGTTTAACCTCTTCATCAACGCTTGAAGCTGTCAACTGGTCAGGACCATATCCTTTTATAGTGGATGGCTCAGATATTCTGGTTGACAAAGCGGGAAATTATGTAGTCACTGTGCAGGATGATAAAGGCTGTGTAGCAACAAAAAGCATACTTGTAAGCGAGAATTTTCAGGAGCCCGGCTTGGTTTTTACCATTGAACCATTGACCTGTTTAAGAGATACTTCCAGCCTGATCGTGTTGGATAGTTCAAATTTGAAAAGCATAGAGTGGCTGGGAACCAACGATACTGAGACCTTTATCCTTACCCGAAAATGGACCACTGCAGGTAATTATTTGTTGCTCCTTGAGGGCTTTAATGGATGCAAAGATACGGTTGCTGTTTCCCTGATGGATGAAAGTTATACGGTTATGATCAGCGTAATAAGCGACACGATTACCTGCGCAAAAAAAACGGTTGATCTTGTTTCAGAAACGCAGAGTCAGATAGTAAGCTATGAATGGAAATTCCCGGACTTGACGCTTCATGCGGAGGCCATACCGGTTGTGAATGACTCTGGAATGTATATTTTAAGGGTGATCGACGTCGAGGGATGCACTGGCCAGGCTACGACTTTCATTTCAATGGATACCATAGCTCCCTTCCTTCTGGTTACAGATAAAGTGATCAGTTGTGATACCAACTCCATTGTCCTCCAGCTTGAAAATCCATTGGCAGAATATACATATCAATGGGCTGGGCCAGAAATGTTCTCATCCGACGATGCAGCGCCATCAGTCATAAATCCTGGAATTTATACAGTCACGGTAACAGATGAGAGTGGTTGTACCAATGTGGCACAAATAAATGTAAGTCTGTCGCAGACGCTGCCTGAGGTTGCTTTTAGCATTGACAGCATCACCTGTACACAACCCAGCGCAATGATTATTCCCCTTGATACATCAGGAATTGATTTCTTATGGCTAACAGATGGCATGCTCAATATGCCCGGTGAAGCTATAGGTGTAGTAACAAATGCCGGCAGATACGAATTGCAGGTAACAAACAGATCAAATGCATGCAAACGTATTTATCGGCTGTTTGTAAATGACGTGCGAAAGATACCTGAGTTTTTTATACAGGCAGACACCCTTGATTGCAATTCCGACTCTGTTCAAATTCTTTTTTCAAGCAGCCAGCCGTTTATTGAGGTTTTATGGACCATGGCATCTTTCAGCAGTAACGAAGTGCAACCATTTGTAGCACAGCCGGGTGAATACTCAGTGGAAGTAAAGGATACATCCGGTTGTATATATAGAGATTCAGTAGCGGTGGTATTAGATAAGCCCATTCCGGATATTTCCAGTGAAGGAGGCGTAATAAACTGCGACAGAGACAGCGTTGTGCTTATGGTCAATGGCATCAATTTGATTGATCCTATATTTGAATGGACAAAGGCCGGACTCCCATTCGGTAATTCACAGTCTGTCACAACCACAATTGAGGGTGTCTATCAGGTGGTGGTTGAAAATTTCCGGGGATGTAAAGATACTGCCTATGCTGTTGTGACCCTGGATACCATAAAACCTGTCCTTACTGCTTTCCCATTTTTAGATTTAAATTGCAGTAATGCTGAAATATACCTTGAAGCCGCAAGTACGGAAACTTTGGTCACTTTTGACTGGGCTGGTCCGGGAATTGAATCATTCATTGCCTTAAAAGCGGTTGTCTTTGAGCCGGGCGTTTATACCCTGGTTGTAAAAGATGAAGCAGGTTGTTCCGCCTCATTGTCATTTAATGTAGCCGATTCATCCAGATATATATCCGTGATAGAATCATACAGAAATATTCAATGTGACTCCCTGGGTTTTGTTCAGCTTGTTCCGAATGAGATCACCGATTCCCTGATTTGGGTATCCTCACCTTTTCCAATAGCCAATGGACTGCTTGCCTTTGAAACTGGGGTGCCTGGGCAATACCAATATCAGATTGTAAATGAGCAAGGATGTATTACGCTGGGAGAAATCCAAATAGAAATGGATACGCTGGCACCGGAAATTTTAGATTTTTTTGAAGACACGATCACCTGTGCAAACGCAAGTGCAATTATTGGCATTTTACCGGCCAATCCAAACGATGTTGTTCAATGGGCAGGAAGCCCGGACACTACTTTTTTGAGAGAAATCACAAACGCAGGTACATATATGGGGACACTATCCTCCAGCAATGGCTGCATGCGCACCTTTAACCTGAATGTTTTTGAAGATACTGCACCCCCACAGTTTTCTGTCATGGGAGACACCATCGATTGTTTGAAGAGTAAAACCGATCTGGAGGTGGTCGGTTTAGTTGATTTTGCCGAAATAAACTGGATAGGGCCTGATATGAAGTTGTATTCAGGACCAAAAATTAAAGTGGATAAAGAGGGTAGATACCTTGTGAACGTAACCGCAACCAATGGCTGTGTAAGAAAGGATAGTATTTCGCTGACCAGTGATTTTTCCATGCCTGTAATTAATTTGAGAGATACTTTTTTTCTGCCTTGTGGCCAAAATTCGGTTGAACTTTTTGCATCCTCACCAGATAGCCTGATCTCATACAAATGGGTGGGCTTAGGTACTTTTTTCCTGTCTTCGGATGCCAGACCCAGGGTGTCCATGCCTATGAAAATAAGATTATCAGCTGCTTCATTCAATGGTTGTGACGCCATTGACAGCACCATTGTGGTGCCGGACCCCAAGAGGCCGGCTTTTTCGGTGACCGGCGATACGCTTACCTGCGAGCCTGGTTTTGTCACATTGTTGGCAATTGAGGTGGAGGACGATAAGTCATTTTTCTGGAAAGATGGGGCTGGAAATATTCAGTACACGGATACACTGCAATCAATGAACGGTGGAAATTTTACGCTCATCGTGGAAGGTCAAAATGGATGTAGTGATTCTATAACCCTGGTGGTGCCTGTGGATACGCTGAAACCTGCTTTTGAACTTTACCAGTTGGCTCCCTATCAATGCAATCAAAATGAAGTGGGTATTCAGGTAGTCCCTCTGGTAAATTCCCGCCCATATACTTTTGAGTGGACCACAAGTGATGGCAGGATTTCCGCCAATGCGGCATCGTTGACGCCATTGATCAATCTCCCCGGCCATTACAGCTTTGAGATGAAGTACACAGAAAATGAATGTATCCATAAGGATACCATCCTGATAAAAGATGAAGGTCAGGCTATTTTCCGGTATAATTTAAGTTATGCGGGTCCGGTTTGTGACGGGGAAATAAATGGCTTTATATCGGTTACAGCCATAGAGGGCCTGTATCCACCCTATACGCTTTCGTTGGATGGGCAACTGACTGGTCCAGATTTAAGGGTGGATGGTCTCTCTGAAGGAAGTTATCAACTGCGACTTGAAGATTCTTTGGGCTGCATAAGAGACACCGTGGTGGAATTGGACAGAGGCAGTTTTTTTTCGGTTGCGTTACCTGGAGATACTTTGTTGCAATTGGGACAAACCATTACGGTTCCGTTTTTTACGCAGCCTGCAGATTTGATTTGGAGTAACCTTTTCTGGAAGATAAATGACCTGTCAATTTGCGATAATTGTCCGGAAATAACGGTAATTCCCACAGAATCCATTTTGATTTCACTTATGGTTACCGACAGTTTGGGTTGTTCAAACAGCGCAGAAATGGCCATTTCGGTTTCAGATGTAACAGATATCAGGCTGCCTAACGTATTTTATCCAGGGGGTGGAGGTCAAAATTCAATCTACTTTCTGGCTGAATACCCCTCAATTGAGGAGGTAGATTTTCTGCGCATTTATGACAATTGGGGAAACATAGTTTTCCAAAACGAAAAATTTTCACCAGGTACTCCGGAAGATGGCTGGAATGGATTGTTTAATGGGCAAGCGGTTAATCCGGGGGTATTTGTAGCGTACTGGCAAATTCGATTGAAAAACGGATCAGTGGTGCGCAAGATCAAGGATATTACCGTGATAAGATAAATATGGCTGATTATGCACAATATACTGCGAAAATTTCTTTACTTTTGTGTGGCAAATTCTGGTAGGTAATTCCTTATGAACATCGTAAAACAAATATATTTATTTAGCACATTATTCTGTTTTACGGCTGTCATTTCCGCACAAGAACCCTGTAATTATACAGCGGGATATACATGCGCAACTGCTCCGATCATTTGCAATCTTTCATGCCTTGACGGTTTTGTCGGTACCACACCCCAGGCTTCTGCCGTAGTGAATACGTTGCCTCAACAACCTCAATATCTTTGTACCAGTGGTGGACAACCTCAGAACATGTCCTGGTTTGCATTTATTGCAGGGTCAAATTATGCCAAGATAACCATAACGCCTTTCAATTGTGAATTGAACAATGGCATCCAGGCAGGTATATTTGACGACTGTGATTTTTCTGACATCGTCATAAACAATAATCCTTACGCACCCGAATATATAGATTGTGAATTTCCATTCGGAGATATGTCAACCATAGTCCTTGAATCTTCTTCTTTGATTCCTGGTCAGATCTATTATTTTTATGTGGATGGTTATGACAGCGATGTTTGTTCTTACCGCGTGGATATTATTTCTGCGACCCAGCATTACGAACTCCATAATATGGGAAAATTTACACAGAGCAATGATACCCTTGAAGTATGTCCCAATACGACTCAGCCACTCAGTGTGGATAGCCTTGACCTGGACATTTATTATTATTGGAAACTTGACCCGCCAACCGCAAACTATCCATATGCTGATTTCACCAAACTGGACAGTGTAGTTAATTGGACATTTCCGGATACAGGAATCTATACGATTTCAATGTACGCTACCAATGGTTGCGACATTACTGATACCATAAGCAAGACTTTGGTTGTGGCTCAGCATCATGATGAAGATTTTGGAGATGATATTCTATGTGAAAACCTCTTCCCATATTCAGGACCCCAGGATTTGGATCCAAACAGCGATGGTGTCCTTGGCTGGCAGGGTCCCGGCATAAATGTGCCCGGTATCCACACGCATCAGGTAAACCTGGCCAATGGCTGCGTATATAATCAGACGATTAATGTAATTACGCAACCCCTTCAACCCAGGGAAAAAGTGACCTTGATAGATTGCCAGCCCTTCATTTATCATGACCTTACGCTGGATAATAGTTTCAGGGATTTTCCACATAACTTGCCAGTAATGGATAGGAATGGTTGTGACAGCCTGGTTATGATCGATGCCTATATACCCGGCTTACAGGCCTCAATCATTCAGGAACCATGTAAAGATGGAAAAGTAAAGGTGAGTTGCCATCCAGTTGTTTCTTCATGCCCCCCCGGATATACCTTAAATTATAGCTGGAAAGATCAATTTGGCAACAGACTTACCGATGAAGATTCAAACCCTGTTGACATTACTGTTTTGGCAAATGGCAATATTTCCTTGTCACTGCAACTGGAAATTAATGGTAAATCTTGTCCTTTTGATGTGAATCCTCTATCGGTAGATATAAATGCACAATTGCCACAATCTCCGATAGCATCGGGATGGGATTTGGAGTTGTGCATGGATGACGCACGTAAAACATATGCCGTAGTACCTGCATCCGGAATTATAGGTTATGAGTGGACTGTGAATAATGGGGCTGAAATTATAGGCAACCAGACGGGGACCTCGGTTGAAGTTGATTTTGCCAATGCCACGGGAGCACCCATGCTTTGTGTTACCGCTATAAACGATTGCGGCAAGAGCCAGCCTTTATGTCTTCCGGTCACCCTTCTTGAAAGGCCGGTGCTGAATATGCTTACGGATGTGATCATTTGTGAAGATTCAGTATTAATGCTGGAATTAAATGTGCCCAGGGTTTCTACATATACTTATTCGTGGAGTATTTCAGGGGCAACATTAAAATCAGGTGATACTGAATCCTACGGACCACTAAGTGTATCTTATAATTTACCGGGAACCTACAGGGTATCAGTAACCGCAGCCAATAAGGAATGTGTATCGCCAGCATTCGGGCAAAACGTAGAGGTCATACCTACAGTGGGAATACCTGTAGTTTCAGGGACCAGCTTCGCGGAAAAGATTGAATTGTCCTGGGCTTCGGTACCCTGCGCTAAGGCATACAGTGTGTACATTGACAATAAACTACATATCGTTACGGCTACTACAAATACGGTACTGGAAGGGTTAAGCCGGGATCAAACGGTAAATGTGAAGATAGAGACACAAGGGGAAGACTGTGCCTGTGGTATTTCTGCGGTCATACAGACATTCAAAACGCTGTCATGCCAGGAGGTGAACATCGATCTTACCGCTTCAAAATCGGTAATCTGTGAAGTTGACTGGAACAACCCGGTTATTTTAGCTGCGGCTTTAAATGGATCACAAAATTCGGGTGTATTTAGTTGGGAAGGGAAAGGGGTAAATCCTGTAACTGGTTTTTTCCTGCCCGCTGAAGTCGGTTCAGGAAGTCATTTTGTTTATTATAATTATAGCGAAATGGGGTGCTTTTACCGCGATTCCATTAATCTCGTTTTGGTGAAAACTCCTGCGGCAGCTGTAATGCCAGTGGATCCTGAATGTGCCAATCAAACAACAGGAACTGTTCAGGTAATTCCTGAACTAAATGCAACGGGCTTTAGTTATTTTTTAGATGGCAGCAGAATGGATGGTCCCATTATGGAAAATGTCTCCATAGGTAGCCACATGATCGAAATTATCGACGGCAATCAGTGTCGTTTGGTCAAATCGGTAACCATCAATCCGCCCACTTATCCCAATGTAAATATCGAGATGGATGAAGGGCCTTTTTATGACAATGAAGCTTTTTCGATAGCCATAAAAGATATAAATAGTGAGCTAAACCTGATTGACAGTGTTGAATGGTATATCAATGGTATTTTATTTTGTTCGGGAAGTTGTTTGGCTGCGGATTTTTCTTCTTTGGAGGGAGGTACTTATGCGCATCAGTTGATCATCTATTACAAAAATTGCTTCCTGGAAGAAGAGTTTGAGCTATTGATTAAGGAAAGTCCAAAAGTATTTTTGTCAAATATATTTTCACTTCGTCCAGCCAGTGGTTCAAACCAGGTTTGGAAGGCTGTATCAAATGATCCCGACTTAATAATTACATCAATGGAAGTTTTCAGCAGATGGGGAGAGAAACTGTTGTCCAAACAAGATTTTAAACTCGCAGATCAGGAATCACTGTGGGATGGTACTTTTCAGGGCAATGAGGTGATACCGGGAGTTTATGTAGCTGTTATAAAATACATGAACGAAAAGGGTGAACCCGTTACCATTACCAGCGATATTACGGTTATTCGTTAAAAGAGAAAATTGAATATCCAGGGCAATTTCCTTTATTATTATTTCTCTCTGAAATAGATATTTATCGTTGCACCCGTAAAATTAAAATGCTGTCTTAACTGATTTTCCAGGTAGTTTTTATAGTTGTCCTTGATATGCTTTGGGTGGTTACAGAAAAACGCAAAAGCAGGATAGGGTAGTGGCAGTTGGGTTATATACTTTATTTTGATAAACTTTCCACGATGTGAAGGCGGCTGAACCCTGTCGATGGCAGCAAGCATTACATCATTTAATTCTGAGGTCTTAATTTTACGCTTTCTGTTTTCATAAACTTCCATGGCCACTTCTACGGCTTTAAAAATTCGCTGTTTTTCGAGGACAGAAACGGTGACGATGGGCACATCCGTGAAAGGGGCGATACGATCCTTGAGTTGATTTTCAAAGTCTCTTGCTGTATTTGTTTCTTTGTTATTAACAAGATCCCATTTGTTGATCAATATAACCAGCCCTTTATTCTTCTTGGTGATAAGGGATAAAATGGTGAGGTCTTGAGACTCCAAGCCCAGACTTGCATCAAGCATAAGAAGACAAACATCTGCCTCTTCAATGGTTTTTACGGCACGGATTACCGAGTAAAATTCCAGGTCTTCATGTACTTTATTCCTCTTTCTGATTCCTGCTGTGTCTATGAGGTAAAATTTCTGACCAAATTTATCATACTTTGTGTAAATCGCATCCCTGGTGGTTCCGGGTATATCTGTAACAATGTTCCTTTCCTCTCCCAGGAGGGCATTGGTAAATGAGGATTTTCCGACATTGGGCTGGCCAACAACCGCAATTCTGGGCAAGTCAGCTTACTGGTTTTCATCGTCGCTGTCTGCTGGAAGATAAGTATTGATGAGATCCATCAATTCACCGGTTCCGGAGCCTGTAATGGAGCTGAGAAACAAAGTGTTATCAAAGCCAAGCGCCCAGAACTCATTGGCCTGTAAATCCCTTTGTGAGTTATCTACCTTATTTACTAGGCAAATAATGGGCTTTTTACCCCTTCGCAATTTATCAGCAATTTCGGCGTCAAGATCAGTAATGCCCGTGGTCACATCTGTCATAAACAAAATAACGGTGGCTTCGTCAATGGCAATTTGTACTTGTGATCGTATGGCAGATTCAAAGATATCATCAGAACCGTGCACAAATCCTCCGGTATCCACCAGTGTAAAACTTTTGGTTCCCCACTCACTAAATCCGTAGATGCGGTCTCTGGTGACTCCGCTGATGTCATCTATAATTGATTTCCGCTCACCTATCATTCGATTGAATAAGGTGGATTTGCCCACATTGGGTCTGCCTACAATTGCTACGATGTTAGCCATGGTGTATTGTCTGAATTTTATTTTCTAGCGAGCGGTATGGTCATTGTTCCGGATTCACGCATGTTATCAGAACAAGTCATGTTTGCAATTGGTTCTGAAAGACACTTTTAAAACAATAATGCTGGTTTCTTTGTGAAAACCAGCATTAGGGTTGTTTTCCGGCCATGTATATACTTTAAATCAGTCCTGTTTAAGAAGTCTGACTATAATATTCTTATGCTTCCTTCGGCTTATTATCGCGGGGATTCAACATGGTTGCTTTTCTGGATAATCTCATTTTACCTGTTTTTGGATCAGTGCCAATATACTTAACACTGATGGTGTCTCCTACACTCATCACATCTGTGATCTTGTCAACCTTATTTGGGGCTATTTCAGATATGTGCACCAAACCGGATTTTCCTTTAAATTTAACAAAAGCACCATACTCCATAATACTTTCAACAATGGCATCATAAGTATCACCCACTGTTGGTGTGAAAGTAATTTTATCGATCTCTTCAAGTGCCCTTTTCAGACCATCTCCGTTGGAACTCATTACGGATACGATACCCCTTTCATCCACTTCTTCAATAGTGATGATGGTTCCTGTTCTTGCCTGAATGTCCTGGATAATTTTACCTCCCGGGCCAATGACTGCACCAATAAAGCTTTTATCAATAGATATTTCAACCATGCGAGGTGCATGAGGTTTGAGATCCGCTCTTACTTCGCTGATCGCTTTTTTCATTTCATTGAGGATGTGAATCCTGCCAGCTTTTGCCTGAAGCAATGCCTTTTCCAGCATCTCATAGGGTAGTCCATCAATTTTGATGTCCATCTGGCATCCTGTTATTCCTTTTTCAGTACCCGTCACTTTGAAGTCCATATCTCCCAATGCATCTTCATCGCCCAGGATGTCTGAAAGAATAGCCACATTTCCGTCTTCCGCGATCATACCCATGGCAATACCGGAAACAGGAGCCTTGATTTTTATGCCGGCATCCATAAGGGCAAGCGAACCGGCACATACCGTTGCCATGGAGGAACTACCATTGGATTCTAAAATGTCTGATACAATCCTCAGCGTGTAAGGATTATCCGATGGCAAAACCTGTCTCAATGACCTTGCTGCAAGGTTGGCATGTCCTACTTCCCTTCTTCCGGGTCCCCTGTTTGGTTTAATTTCACCCACTGAAAAAGCAGGGAAATTATAGTGCAGGATGAATTTTTCGTAATAATTCTCCAAAGAGTTGTCAATCAGCAGGGTATCGGTTTTGCTTCCCAGGGTAAGTGAAGTAAGGGATTGGGTTTCACCTCTGTTGAAGATGGCAGAACCATGTGCTGAAGGTAAATAGTCTACCTCACACCATATTGGGCGCACCTCGTCGTATTTTCTGCCGTCCAAACGCAATCCTTCGTTGAGAATTACACTTCTGACAATTTTTTTCTTCAGTTTGTCAAAGTATTTGGTAGCTTCTCCGGCCATGGAAGATTCATAGTTTTCACCCATTTCTGCTTGAAGAGCAGTGTTAAACTCCTCGATAACTTTATCGAAGGCTTTTTTCCTCGTCATTTTGTCTGAAGCAGACCTGGCAACCGCATAAATTTTATCTGTACAACCCTTGGCTACTTTATCCTTTAATTCTTCATTAACCGGCAGAGGGGTAACGGTTCTTTTAACAGTGGCTTTTTCACCAACCATAGCGGCAAGATCCAACTGTGCCTGACAATGTACCTTGATGGCATCGTGCCCTATTTTGATTGCCGTAATAAGGTCATGCTCCTGACACTCAGTGCCCTGACCTTCTACCATCATTACATTTTCCATGGTGGCTGCAATGATGATGTCCAATTCCGCATTTGGCAGATCTTGTCTATTTGGGTTAACTACAAACTCTCCTTTGATTTTGGCAACCCTTACTTCCGAAATTGGACCATTAAAAGGAATGTCAGAAACTGCCAATGCGGCGGAAGCAGCAAGCGCTGCATAACAATCCGGCATGTTTTGCGAATCTCCGGAAATAAGAGACAACATGATTTGCACTTCATTCACAAATTCATCGTCAAAAAGCGGTCTAATGGCACGGTCCACCAGTCTGGATATAAGTACTTCATAATCAGAAAGTTTGCTTTCGCGACGGAAAAAGTTTCCAGGAATTTTTCCATTTCCTGCAAATTTTTCCTGATAGTCTACGGACAAAGGAAAGAAGTCCTGACCCTCCTTTGGCTTTTGTGCTGCCACGACAGTGGCCAGAATCATGGTGTTTTCTATTTTTACCATGGCAGAACCATGCGCCAAGGTAGCCAATTTGCCCGTTTCTATGGTCACTTGTTTACCATTGGGCAATTTAAAATTGACTGAAGTAGGAATAATATTTCCCATATATGTTAATGTTTATGATCGTATAAAATGAACCCTTTAGGGGGATTATGCCGTACCGTAAAAACAAAAAAAGAGAGTGTTACACACACTCTCCCTGATTTTATTTTCTGATATTCAATTTCTCAATCAGTTCCCTGTATTTGGGCAGATCTTTATGCTGAAGATAGGATAAGAGCCTCTTTCTTTTACCAACAAGGGTCAAAAGTGCCCTCCTGCAGGAGTTGTCTTTGCGATTGTCTTTTAAGTGCATTGACATGGCTTGAATCCTTGTAGTAAATAAAGCTATCTGAGCTTCTGTTGACCCCGTATTATTGGCTGTACCACCAAACTGGGTGACGATTTCTTGAATTTTTTCTTTTGATAAATAAGCTGACATGAATTAGATTTATTATTGTTACCAATGTGCAGATTGTGTCTCAATACTGCTTTAGCGGGTGCAAAGGTAAGATAAATTTCTGGATTTACTGTATAATTTATAAAATTTCCATTTATTTTCCCATTACACATCCCTTTGAAATGACAGCAATTGATTAAACATATGATATTGGTAAACAGGACGATACACTTTTTTTTCCCAAAATTTTTGAAAAAATAAAGTAAATGGAATTAAAAAATTGGTTTAACGAACTGTTCGCTTTAAACCCAGTCAAAATCTCTAAGCCCCATTTTTGTTCCTGGAAAGGGAGTTGATTATTTTTTTTAAGGCAAGGATTTGGAAATCAGATGAATAATCTTAACTTCGCTTTAAATAACCAAAACATGCTCATATTTCTACTCATAATTATAACCATGTTTCTGGCTTGGGTTTCTCTGCAATCCGGAAGAATGACCAACAGATAGGCTAATTATCCTGCTTTTTGACTTCGGGCATCTTACAGTCTTCGTCCCCTTTTTTACCACAAACCGTACATTCTCCAAATTTATCTTTCAACAAAGGGTTATTGGATGCACAGGATCCACGAAATTCCTGACCAGTGAAAATATACCTGATATTCAGCAGGAAAATACCCACTCCGAAAACCAGGAATATGATAAATATTTGATAAACTATGCCACTCATTATAGGTATTTAATGCATTTGAAAGGATAAAGATAATACATAAATTAGGTTATAATAGTTTGAAAAATGGAAGAAAAAAAAGAAGCTTTTGCAAGATTACTTAAAATAATGGATGATTTGCGTGAGAAATGTCCATGGGATAAAAAACAAACGATTGAATCGTTGCGCAACCTCACCATCGAAGAAACCTACGAACTTGCCGATGCCATTGCCAAGAAGGACAGGTCTGGACTGGAAGAAGAGCTCGGAGATATTTTGCTTCACATCGTTTTTTATTGCAAAATAGGGGAAGAAGAGGGAAGTTTTGATGTTACTTCTGTGATTGACCGGCTTAATGCAAAATTAATCCACAGACACCCGCATATTTATGGGGATGTAGTTGTTCAGGATGAAGAAGAGGTAAAAAGAAATTGGGAAAAATTAAAATTAAAAGAAGGAAAAAAATCGGTCCTTGCCGGCGTACCCTCCGGGCTGCCTGCATTGATCAAGGCACAGAGGATTCAGGAAAAATCTGCAAAAGTCGGCTTTGAATGGGAAAATAAAACCCAGGTTTGGAACAAAGTTGAGGAAGAACTGGCCGAACTTAAAGACGCGGAAAAAAATGGTAAAACTGAAGAAATTTTTGAAGAATTTGGAGATGTGCTTTTTTCGCTGGTCAATTATGCGCGCTTTATTGATGTAGATCCCGAAACGGCACTTGAGGCCATCAATCAGAAATTCATTCGCAGGTTCAGTTATATTGAAGAACGCGCTACTCGTCCACTGGACGAAATGGGGCTGGATGAAATGGACAAACTCTGGAATGAAGCCAAATCCACGGAAAAACATAGTTCCTGACATATAGCGTACCAGGATTAGGCTTTAAAAGGAAGTAAATTTTACGGTAATTTGACTTTTGGTTGGAATGATTATAATTTGAGTAGCCCCAGATCTCCTGGATTTGTTTTCAAAAGTTGCGCTAAAACCGCTTTTTTGAATCTTAGCTCAATATATTTGCAAAAAATTTCTAAAATACATGTTTGAAAATTTAAGTGAAAAACTCGATGGCGCGCTCAAGCTATTAAAAGGTGATGCCAAGCTCACGGAAATAAATATAGCCCAATCCATCAAGGAAATACGCAGGGCGCTGGTAGATGCGGACGTAAATTATTCGATTGCCAAAGATTTTACAGACAGGGTAAAAGACAAAGCACTGGGTTCAGAAAACGTACTCCAGTCAGTGAAGCCGGGTGAATTGATGGTGAAAATTGTCATGGATGAAATGGTTACCCTCATGGGAGGCCAGTCTGCGGGCATTAATTTTAAAGGCAATCCCGGGGTAATCCTGATATCTGGCTTACAAGGTTCAGGTAAAACCACTTTTTCCGGAAAATTGTCCCTTTGGTTAAAAGAAAAAAAGAATCAGCGTGTATTGCTGGTAGCCTGTGATGTGTACCGTCCAGCGGCCATTGACCAACTTTCGGTAGTAGCAGAATCAGTGGGTGTTGATGTTTTTAAAGACATTGACAATAAAAATCCGGTAGATATTGCTTCAAAAGCGGTGGTTTACGCCGCAGAGCAAAAATATGATGTGGTCATCATCGATACTGCTGGTCGCCTCGCCGTGGATGAAGAAATGATGGCTGAAATTGCAGCAATTAAAGAAGCAGTAACACCCACCGAAACCCTTTTTGTGGTTGACTCTATGACAGGTCAGGATGCCGTTAATACAGCCAAGGCGTTTAACGACAGACTTAATTTTGACGGTGTTGTACTTACAAAACTGGATGGTGATACCAGAGGTGGTGCGGCACTGACCATTAAATTTACCGTTGGAAAGCCCATAAAGTTCGTCTCTACGGGTGAGAAAATGGACGCCCTCGATGTGTTTTACCCGGAGCGAATGGCACAGCGGATTCTGGGCATGGGGGACATCGTATCCCTCGTGGAAAAAGCCCAGGAGCAATTCGATGAAAAAGAAGCCAAAAAGCTCGAAAGTAAGATACGAAAAAATAAATTTGATTTTAATGACTTTCTTGGGCAGATGAATCAAATTAAAAAAATGGGTGATCTCAAATCCATCATGGGCATGATTCCCGGCATGAGCAAAATCACCAAAGACATCGATATTGATAATTCTGCTTTTGCCAAAGTTGAAGCCATCATTTACTCCATGACACCCGACGAAAGACGCAATCCGGAACTCCTCAACATAAACCGCAAGAAAAGAATAGCCTTAGGCTGTGGCAAAACCTTGAACGATGTAAATATGTTTGTGAAACAATTTGATCAAATGAGAAAAATGATGCAAATGATGAGCACAGGCAAAGGTATGGGTAATGCCATGCAGCAAATTAAAGGTAAGAGGTAATCCTTTTTTTTTATTTTGAGTCCTATGGCATTGGTGAAATAAATCACCCCATAAAGCCTTTTTTTATAGGCTATAGTGTTTTTTTATTGAATATTTGTCTATCAAATGCGGGTTAAACAAAAAAAATTTTAAAAAACTATAATTTCTCTATTCCTTTTTATTTGATATAATATTTTAGTTTTATACATTTGCCCTAAATAAATCTGTAAAACTAATATCATGAAGAGAATTTTACTTTCAGTAAGTTTTTTACTTTCATTCCTTTTTATCAATAACCTAAGGGCAGAACTTCCTCAGGGAGCGGCAGCTACGGATTGGACTGCCACTGATTTGAATGGAACTACCTGGAACTTGTTTGACCTTCTGGATGCGGGTAAACCTGTTGTCATTGATTTTTCAGCCACTTGGTGCGGCCCTTGTTGGAATTACCACAATACCCACGTGCTGAACAACCTGTATAACGCATATGGACCAAACGGTACCGATGAAATCATGGTATTCTTCATAGAAGCAGATTTATCAACCAATACAAGTTGTCTATACGGATCCGCTGGTTGTGTTGGCGGTACCCAGGGAAACTGGGTTAACGGTACAAACTATCCCATTATTGACCTGATCCCAGCTACCAGTTACATCAAAACCAATTATGCCATTACCTATTATCCTACGTTGTATGCAATTTCTCCGGATCGTAAAGTGTACGAGGTGGGACAAGCTCCAATAGGCACCTGGGAAGGTTGGTTATTCCAATCTTTTAATATGGCCGTTTCAGGCAGCGTAACGCCTTCTTCTTGCCCGAATACCGGTGAGATAGATATTACAGTTACTTCAGGGTATCTTAATAAATCCTACGATTGGTCAAATGGAGCCACTACGCAAGACCTTGTTGGCGTAAATCCTGGCAATTATACAGTTACCGTTTCAGATGCAAATGGATATGAAGTCGTAAAGTCATATACAGTTGGAGGCCCAAGTACACAGCTGAACCTAAACAACGTCTCACAATCCAATGTTACTTGTAATAATTATGCAAACGGTGCAATATATCTTTCGCCCTCAGGAGGTTACCCGGGATACACCTATGAATGGAATACTGGGGCTACAGGATCTTCCATTGAAGACCTTGGTCCCGGAGATTATACGGTAGTGGTTACAGATAACCAGGGCTGTGAGGTAATGGGGATTTATGTAATTGAGGAACCGGAAGAACTAACGGCATTGACTTTTACAAATCCGGCAACATGTAATAATTCAAATGGTGCGGTCACCATCGATTCAGAAGGGGGCACAGGTAATCATATTTATCAGTTAGGAACTTTGCCAGCCACCACTTATAATACATTTTTCGACCTTGCTGCCGGCATATACAATTATACCGTTACGGATTTCAATGGTTGTTTCACCACGGGATCATTTGAAATTGAGTCTATAGGCACGCCAATCGCAGCCGCAGCGCCATCAGGTGTTCTGGATTGTGCCAATACACAGGTCTCTGTTTCTGGTGCTGGTTCCACCACTGGAAATAATATAACTTATTTGTGGACGACCACCAACGGAAATATCGTTTCCGGGGCCACATCCCTGCAAGCCATAGTCAATGCTGCGGGAACATATACACTCCAGGTAACCAATACGAGCGCAAACTGTGTCTCAACTACCAGTACACAGGTGACCGCCGTCAACAATGCACCGGTGGCCAATGCAGGGTTGCCTCAAAATCTCACCTGTGCAGTAACTACAACAACTCTAAACGGCACTACTTCCTCCTCAGGACCAAACTTTACCTACCTTTGGACAACTGCCAATGGAAACATTACAGGCGGAGCCACTACGCCCAATGCTGAAGTTAACGAACCTGGTTCCTATAATCTTTTGGTTACAAATACTACAAATGGATGTACTTCAAATTCATCAGTAGAGGTAACCGAAGATGTGACAACACCGGCTATTGCTGTTACCAATGGTGAACTTACCTGTAGTGTCAATTCAGTGGAAATCTGTGCAACCGTTGCTCCAACCTCAACGGTAAGTTGGATGTTCAACGGAAGCCCGGTTGCAGCAAATTGTATCACGGTAAATAGTGCCGGTGAATTTACCGCCACAGCTACGGGAACCAATGGCTGTATCTCAAATGCAATATCTACGGTTACATCAGCAGCTGGCTTGCCGGAGATTTCCGCGGAAACCCCCGGCACCCTAACCTGTATCGTGTCAGAAATCACTTTAGCAGGCCAGGTAACAGGAAACCCTGCTGATTTCACCATAACCTGGGCTACTGTCAATGGTAACATTGTAAGTGGTGGAAATACGCTTACCCCATTGGTAAATGAACCAGGTATCTATGTAATGACCGCAGTTAATAATCTCACCACCTGCACCTCAAATCTTTCTGTAGTGGTTGAAGAAATCATTAATGCGCCAGTGGCACAATTTACAGCAAGTTTGGTCAATGGTCAATTGACCCTTACCAATACAGGAAATGGTTCTGCTAATTGGGAGTTAGGAAACGGACAGCAGGCAACTGGAAACAGTGTTACCATCTCATATGCGGCAGCCGGTACCTATACCATTTGTCTTACCAATACAACTGAATGTGGTGAGAATACCTCTTGCAACGAAATTAGCTATGTTACCGCACTTGCCCTTACAGGTGATGTGGTTCACAATATTTGTTTTGAAGGTACCTCAGGCTCAATTACTCCGATTGTCACCGGTGGTCCGGTAACAGGAGTACTTACTTACAATTGGACAGGTCCAAATGGCTTTACTTCAACTTCAGCCAGCATATCAGGACTTACAGCAGGTACCTATACCTGCGTAATTACGGATGAAGTCGGATTGACTACTTCTTCTACATTTGTCGTAAATGAAGGACAGGCCATCGAAGCTACTGCCAACATCACCAATGCATCAAATGGCGCATCAAATGGAGCCATCACCTTAGCTGCATTGGGCGGTGCGGGCACGCTTTCCATCTCATGGAGTAATGGAGCGACAGGAGCATCCATTGAAAATTTGGCACCTGGATCTTATACTGCAATCGTAACGGATGAAACGGGTTGTCAGAGGACATTTGGACCTTTTGTTGTGGAAACGGTAAGTGCTGTTGAAGATCCGGCATTCCTTACAGCATTCAAAATCTATCCAAATCCAACTTCAGATGTATTGAATTTCGAAATTAATGCCGTAAATGATTTGGATGCCGCCATGAATATTTATACGGCAACTGGTAAAAAAGTTTGGACCAAAGTAGCCTACAAAGGCAGTAATATTGCCGACAGAATAGATGTATCTTCCTTAAATACAGGAATTTATGTACTGGAAATGAAGACAGCTGAGGGAATTGCCCACAGAAAGTTTATCGTGACAAAATAAAATATCAAATCCGTTTGAAAGGGCCCGTTTGTACCAACAAACGGGCCCTTTTCGTTAAGATTTAGACGACCTTATTTGGCCTGTCTAAAATGCAATGTCTTTGGAAAAAATAACCTTAATTTGCAACAAAAAAGAGAGGATGCGATTTGTGCTACCTGTAGTATTGTTATTCAGTCTGAGCCTGACCTCATGTAAAGAGGATAATAAAGTAAAAACACCTGACAACAATAAAAATGAAACCATTGACATTATGCAGCCACTCAATTATAGTGTTAGTGCGAGGCTGCCCCATGATGTTACTTCTTTTACAGAAGGCTTATTATTCCATGAAGGAAGATTATTTGAAGGCACAGGCTCGCCGCAGGAACTCACACATACAAGATCGGTCATTGGGCCTGTGGATTTGAAAACAGGAAAAATAGATGTAGTGGTGGAAATTGACCGCCGGAAGTATTTTGGCGAAGGCATTTGTTTTTTAAAGGGTAAACTATATCAGCTGACATATAAAAATCAACTATGTTTTATTTATGATGCCCAAACCTTTAAAAATATTGGTTCTTTTAAATATATCAGTTCCGAAGGCTGGGGCATGACCACAGACGGAAAGAGTTTAATCATGAGCGATGGAACGGATAAACTTACCTACATCAATCCGGAAACATACGCTATAGAAAAAGAAATAAGAGTTACCGCCAGAAAATCTCCATTGTTTTACATCAATGAGTTGGAATACATAAATGGTTACATTTATGCGAATGTCTGGACAACTACCCAGATTGTGAAAATTGACCCATCTACGGGTAAAGTAACAGGGGTTATGGATCTGAATCCATTGCAAAACGAAGCAAAATCTGTTAATCCGGGCAGCGCAGAACTTAATGGCATTGCTTTTAATCCCGTAACCGGACTGGTTTACGTTACCGGGAAACTTTGGCCAAATATTTATCAGATAGATTTTTCATATTAATATACTTAACGCTAAAATACCTTCCAATTGGCACTCCCCCTCGTAGTCGAATTCAGAAAAGCCCGGATAGAACAAAGCAACTTGCCGGTGTTGTCCGATGTAAATTTGGACCTTGCAGATGCTGAAAATTGTTATATCATCGGGAAGTCAGGCAGTGGAAAATCAAGTCTTTTAAGAGCGATTTATGGGGAAGCATTGATCAAAGAAGGTTATGCCCGTGTGCTGGACTACGATCTGCGAAATATAAAAAGACCACAAGTACCTGATTTAAGAAGGAGATTAGGTATGATTTTTCAGGATTTCTATCTTTTTAAGCAATGGACCGTGGCACATAACCTCTCTTTTGTCATGGTAGCGACAGATTGGAGGGATAAATCGGAGATAAGAAACAGGGTAGAGGAAGTTTTGGGTGAAGTAGGTCTCTCCACTTATTTTGGCACCAAAGTGCACCAACTATCAGGCGGAGAGCAACAGCGTCTTGCCATTGCCAGAGCCATTATCAATAAGCCGGAAATAATAATAGCTGATGAACCTACGGGCAATCTCGACCCCGATACCTCAGACGAAATCCTTTACCTGCTTAACCGGGTATGTAAAGAAAATAAATCTGCCATGATTTTGGCAACCCATGATTATCGAATCATTGAAAAATTTCCTGCCAGAATTTACAGGTGTGAAAATGGTGCCATCCAAAAAATTGAAGGGTAACTCCACCAAAATAGGGTGACACCATTTTCAATTTAGTTATTGTTTTACGCCTGTTATTGGACAAGTATCGGAAAGGTCGATTGGTATAACCACGCCCTTTGTATTTAATGCCAGATTTCCGGCTAATGTTTTCGAAGCTTCAGTATAGGTAACCTCTCCTTTAACTGTAATATCCACCACTACAGGACTCCCAAGTAAGTCAATGGTAAGTCCCTTCAAAACCTGATCGATGCTTAACTTTGAGCCCGCACATACGCCTTTTACAGGAACTACAAGACCGGTATTGGTGGTGATTAAAACAGTGACATCATTTTTACCTCCGGTAATGTCTTCATCTATGGTAAAGGTAGTCTGGCCACTTAAAAGGGCGAGTCCCCCCGGACATGTCAATGTGCCTTTATAGGTACCAATAAATTTGTCTCTTGCATAGGTGCAATCACCTGCCACATTGGCAAGGGGATCGTAGTTTTCAGCTTCTGCATCGGTGCAGCCTTTTACATCTGCTACTTCGTCTTTCTTGCATGATTGGGCTGTAAAAAGACCCAGGATTACTACAAAGAAAAAAATGATTCTTTTCATGTTTACAATTTAGTTTAACCAAAGATATAACAAGATTATTTAATCCTCATAATTTTAGTAATAATTGGCGCATTCCCTCGGTGGCGCTTTCAGCAAGGACAGTCAGATTACGGCGCTGTTGGAGCTCAGGCGAGAGAGATGGGGATTTATCCAGATAAAAAACAGGGCTTAATGTTGGGGCATAGGATACGAGACCTGCCGCAGGGTACACCTGCATAGAAGACCCTATCACCAATACGAGATCAGCATCTGAAATTTGTTCGATGGCTGCTTCCATCTCGGGGACAGCTTCTCCAAACCAAACGATATGGGGGCGGAGTTGAAATCCTTTTTCACAAAGATCGCCCGAAATGAGATCACCTTCCCAGTCATATATGAGTTCAGAGTGCTGCGTACTTCGGACTTTTTTCAATTCGCCATGAAGGTGAATAATTTCGCTGCTTCCAGCCCTTTCATGAAGGTCATCCACATTTTGGGTAATCACCACCACATGGTATTTATCCTCAAGCTGCTTTATGGCAAGATGGGCAAAATTGGGTTCTACTTCTGAAAGATGTTTCCTTCTTTGGTTGTAGAAATCCAGGACGAGGTTCGTGTTGGCCTTAAAACCTTGCGGCGTTGCTACGGCCATTACATCATGCCCCTCCCATAATCCATCGGCATCCCGGAATGTCTTGATTCCACTTTCCGCTGAAATACCTGCACCGGTGAGAACTACTAGTTTTTTCATCGATTTTATTTTTTCAGCGGCTCCCCATTATTATCCGTAGTTAAAACCTCACTCATATAATCAAAAAATGGCCTCAAAGCCTTAAAAGTCTGGATTACTTCTTCCGCAAACCGGGGACTGGTTATTTCGGCGTCCGTAAATTTTCGCCTGACCACGAATTGTTTATGCCGGATAAGGTCAGCAGCAGGGTGGGCGGTATCATAGCCCCGGGGCATTGTTTTAACTTGGTCTCCTTCAATTTGACCGAAATACTTTTTAAATGTTTTAGAAGACTGAATGGCGCGCATTGGGCCCGGATCCATTGATATTTCGTCGCGAATGCGTTTCAGATCCATCGCTTCCGGATCCCAGAACCCACCACCGGCAAAAGATGCACCAGGTTCTATGTGAAGATAATATCCACCTCTTAACTGAGATGTCGCGCGGCTGAAACCTGCGCCAAAATTACTTTTGTAGGGCGTCTTATCCGCAGAAAATCGAATGTCGCGATATATCCGGAATATTTTTACAGTATCAATCTGATCCGTTTTATTTAATCCATCTTCAATGCCCTTGCATAAGGTTTTAAAATCTTCAACCGCAGCGGTGAAGTCTGCTTTATGGGCATCAAACCATATTTTGTTGTTGTTTTTCTGAATGTCTTTCAGAAATTTCAGACTTTGATTATTTATGGACATGGCTATGATATATGGATTTCAAAGATAAAGTAAAAATGGTGAGATAACCGATGAAACACATGATTTGAAAAAGTAAGAAAGCGTATTTTTGGTTATATATTGATGATGTTATCCCCATTAAAAAATATAAAGCAAGCAACCCTTCAAGCCAGGTGATAAGTGGAAGGGGTTTGACGGTGTAGATCGTAGTCGGCCCATTAGCTTGGTCTGACTTTTTGGGTGTCCTCACAAACGGACTTTTTCTGCCCAGCCACCCACTCACAACAGCAAGGCTATTGTGCAGTGAAAGTCCCATGCTCAGGCAAAGAAAGATGGGGAACCGAAGGTGAAATCCTGCAAATTCTTTTAAAAACTTTTTTCCGGGCAATAAATAATTCACGTTCCCAAAAAGATAAACCAGGTAAACCATGATCAGAGTGGGAATAAAAGCGATAAAGCCAAACCAATGAAGGGGTGCTGTTTTATCCATATGGGATAACGGCAGTGATAAGATGCTGGTAACAAACACACCCGCATAAACTGAACTGGATAGCAGATGGCCGGTAGCTTGCATTTTTGAAATAAAACCAATCGGCGCTTTCCAAAATCGGGGCAATAGCTTCCTTGCTGTTTCAGCCCCTCCCTTCATCCAACGGTATTGTTGAGATTTCAGTCCACCTACCTCATTGGGTAATTCTGCCGGGGCAATCACCTCTGGGAGAAAAACAACTTTCCAACCCCTCAACTGTGCGCGATAGCTCAAGTCCAGGTCTTCAGTGAGTGTATCTTCTTCCCACCCACCGGCATCGAGGATGGCTGTTTTTCTCCATATGCCGGCGGTACCATTAAACTGAAGTGGGTAGCCCGCTTCGTATCTTCCTCCCTGTTCTATGGTAAAGTGTACATTAAGCTGAATGGCCTGCAGTGCTGTAAGCAAATTTTCTCCGTCATTGGTGTGCCCCCATCTTGCCTGTACAACGCCGACCTGATCATCAGAAAAATATGGAATGATGGCTTTTAGAAAATTTGGATCAGGGATAAAGTCTGCATCGAAGATGCAAATAAATTCACCCTGGGTTTTTTCAAGACCATACTTCAAAGCTCCTGCTTTGTAACCAGTCCTGTCAGTTCTGTGCAAGACAGTCGTATTGTACCCCCTGGCACGGTAAAAATCGCTTCGTTCCCGGCTTATATTCAGCGTATCATCCGTGCTGTCGTCCAGAATCTGAATTTCAAACTTTTCTCTGGGATAATCCAGTCTGGCAATGGCGTCTATTAGTCTGCTCACTACAAACTGCTCATTGAAGACGGGTAATTGAATGGATATAAATGGCCATTCTTTCCTTTGGGCGCTTTGTTTAGGCGCTTTTCTTTTTCGTCGCCATAAAAATTGAATAAGCAGGTTGAAAACCATGGCGCAATAAAACACAATAAGCAGGCTGGAAATCAAATAGACTAACTTTAATATAAAAAATACTGCCTCCATGGTCAAATGGATTTAAATATCGTCCATAAAATTTTATAACCGGCTATAAAACTGCCTTTTAAGGTACCCGATACTTTGGATATTCCAATTCGTTTTCTATACTTGACTGCCACTTCGCTACACCTCATCTTATGCTTGGCGGCCTTGACCTGCATTTCTACGGTCCAGCCATAGTTTTTATCCGCCATTTCCAATGCCTGTAATTTTGACCATTTGATGGCCCTGAACGGACCCAGATCCGTAAATGTATATCCAAAAAACCATCGGATTAAAAGCGTAGCAAGCCAATTACCAAAGACCTGCTGTGGTTGAAGTGCCCCAACTTCACTTTGACCAAGCGTCCTCGAACCAATAACCAGATCCGCTTTTTGTTCTATCATTGCGTTTAACAATACAGAAATTTCTTCAGGATAATCACTGTAATCACCATCCAAAAACACAACAACCTCGGGCTTGATATCGAGTGAGTCCAAAAACGCCATGCCTTTCAGACAGGCATTGCCATAACCAGCTTCAGGGGCATCCACCACCGTGGCACCAGCTTTGATTGCTTCCAATTTTGTATTGTCACTGCTGTTGTTATTGCATACTACTATGTGGCGAACCAACGCCCTCGGAATCGCACCTATGGTGAGGCCAATAGAAGCTTCCTCATTAAAAGCAGGTATGATGACATCGGTTAACAGATCAATAATAATTTTTACGGAGGTCAAAGGTAAGCATTGAGCGGCTACGTTTGATAATGTTTAGAAATTGTAAAACAAGTATTTTAATCCAATCGATATCTAAGCCCAGGTGCTAACTATGGTTATGCAGCTATTGTCAATTTCAGTATTGTAGAAAGGAGAACAAATAAAACCCTAAAAAATCATAATTCGGTATTATATATTGTTTAGTTGAATTATTATTCTTTAATTGAGAATTATATTTTGTATATGGTTAAGATACAAAATATAAAAATAAAAAATCTTCTGTAATGCTTTTAGAGGCTATTTAATTTTAGGGTTTGCCAGTCTTTTATTAGCTTTGCGTTGATTTATTTTCTCTCAGGCGGTTCTCACCATACAAATAGATAAAGCAGCGTTTGTTTGCTTTATGGGATATTTACATTATACGATTGGCTTTAATAACAACTAGATTTTTTTTGATGAAAAAACCATTACTTTTTACGCTGTTGATGACTATTTTGAATTTCAGTGCTTATGCAGGCATAAAAGTTCAGGCTGAGATTTTACCAGTCTTGTTTTGCGACACCCAAACAGGTGAGTCAGTTTCAGTGGATTTGGAAGTTTTACCCTTTATTTTGTCTTCAGATTGTGGCGCGCCAACTGCACTTATGTCAGGTACCCCCGCAGGTCCATTTGACAACACTGGTATTAATATCATGGGGGGAGATTTCAATCCAATTTCCATTACCAATGACAATGTCCAGTACTTTAGTGTAAATGCGGCATTTTTTGCGGGGGGTAACCGTATAAAAATTGAGATCACGCCCACTGGAAGTCCGGCCCTGGGTGCTCACGAAGTATATATCATGAGCAATTGCGACGGATCGAATGGCCCCTTAGCTGCCACTAACATCACTGGTGATTGTTTTGCCGCTACACCTGACGTTTATATCATCATGGTGGTTTCTGAAGCTGCAAATGCTGGTAGTTTTAACATCACGGCTACGGCCTTCACTGCCCCTCCTTCACTCATCACAGTTTCAGAAACAAGCGGAAACACAAATGATGACGGAGATGTTTGTGAAGGTGATGATTTTGAGATAGAAGTGACAAATGATCCAAATTATACTTACTCGTGGGATCTGGATGGCGTTCCTTTTGCAAATACGACGTTTAACTTTAATAAAACCAATGCCGCTCTGGCAGACGATGGCACTTACAGTGTGACCATAACAGACATGAATGGATGTTACAATGTAGTCAGTACGGTGGTAACAGTATTTTCATTACCTGTCGTAAACTTAGCCATTGATGAAAACAGTGGTAACACTGCCGATGATGGCGAAGTTTGTGAAGGAGATGCCTTTACCCTTCAGGCAACATCAGGAGCCACCACCTATTCATGGGAACTCAATGGTGCGCCCATTGCAGGAGCAACGGAAAACCTTAATATCGCGGCTGCAATAAACGGCGTTACGGAAGGAACCTACGAAGTCTTTTATGAAGATGCAAATGGCTGTGTCAACAGCGATACCTACGACGTGACGGTAAATCCAAATCCGGTTGCGAATGATACCGAATTAAAAGAATGTGCCAACGCAGGCGGTAATGGGGACTTTACCCTTACGGATGCTGCCCTGCCTCCAGGTTTTCCGGCCACCAACTCCAATGATGGTGCGGATGTCGATAACGGCGCAGCCAATATGACCATAACGTACCACACCTCACTGGCCGATGCACAAAATGGAGCTTCTGCCATAGGACCCGCTTACACCGCAGCCAATGGAATTATAATTTTTGCAAGGGTTGAAAGCAATGTCACCGGTTGTTTTACCACAGCTGAAGTGACCTTAACCGTGAATCCCAACCCCAATGACCTTGAAATTCAGAATACAAACAATTCAAATTCTCCAGCCAATTTCACCATTTGTGAGGGAGACGACATTAACTTAACGGCCTATGTAACTACCGGCCAGGCTCCTTATACCTTCAGTTGGTTGTTGCCAAATGGTTCTACCACCACCGGTCAAAACTACAACAATGCCAATGCCGCTCCCACAATCCATGATGGCGTCTGGAATGTTACCGTGACGGATGCCAATGGTTGTACAGATACGGATAACATAACCATTACGGTAACACCCAATCCTTCAAATGATGATTGTGCTGATGCCACTCCTGTAAACCTGGGGGCAAACAATGGCCTTACCAATCTTTGCGGCACGCAGGACCTCACACCATGTGCCAGTCAGGCAAGCCAGGCATCAGTTTGGTATGAATATGTGATTGGACCAGGTGTTAAAACATTAACGATTAGCGTTTCCGCATCCAACCATGTGGTCGAAATATATGAAGACAATTGCGCTACATCCATTGCAGGTGATTGTGACCAAAGTGTTACCCTGGATTGCCCGGAACCCCAGACGATTTATATTTTTGTAAGTTCTTCTGCTGTAAATGCAGGAACTTTCAATCTTACCATAACTGAAACGCCAGTTACTGTTACCAATGACATCTGTGACAATGCGGAGGTAATTCCTCAGTTGCCAGAATGCGAATTTTTTGCGGTAGCTAGCACAACCACAACGGGTGCATGTCCAGAACAATTTACCATTTCCGGTTGCGCCCTTGATTATTCTGTTGATGCCATAGTTTGGTATGAGTTTACCACTCCTGCAGGTACTACAAGCATTGAGATAGACAACATAACTTCCAGTGCTTATTTGAGTATTTTCACTACATGTCCGGTTTCAGGCAGCCCCATTGCTGGAGGAGGTTGTTTGAGCGGTGGTCCGGCGGGTCCCATCACCGTCGCTGCAAATACAACTTACTTTATTGCCATCGGTATTGATGGGGCTACAGGCAATGTAGGCTTTGACATCAAGTATAATTTGGCACCCACCAATGATGATCCATGCCTTGCTGGTTTTGCAGCTACAGATATTCCAGGATCTCTTACAGGAGAAGATAATACCTGCGCAACCGACGATTATCTTTGTGGTGGTAATGCTATTGAAAATACATTGTGGTACCCTTACGACCTGACGGCACCAAATGATCAGATTACCATCACCGTTACCGGGCTTACATCTCCTTCTATTGCAGTCTTTGAAGAAGGTAATGCATGCAATGGTACGCTTATTGATGAAAACTGCAGCGGCAACGGCATACTGGAACTTACCTGCCTTGAACCGGGAATCTACAACATAATGGTGGGTTCATCTGCAGCCAATGCAGGTCCATTTAATATAAGTGTGTCATCCAGCCAGAATCCTGCTGCTCCGAATGATGTTTGTACCAATGCCACCGCGCTGATTGTTGATCCGGATGACATTTGTGTGCTGCTGGGCCCATTCACGGCCAGCAATGAGGATGCTTGTCCAGAAAACTTGGCATCCGTGACAGCCCCATGCGATTTTAATGACGAAGAAACGACCTGGTATTCTTTTACTGCCCCGGGAATGGTAGGAGATAGCCCGACGATGGATTTTGAATTTACGAGCTATTCTGGAACAGGAACACCTGTAATGGGCTTGTTCGAAGAAGGTGCTGATTGTACCAACCTCACTGCTGTGGATGGATGTAATTCAGGTTTGAATTCTTTGTTTGGAAATATGGGCCCATTGAATGCCGGTGATACCTATTACATCGCCGTTTCTTCCAACAATGACAATGGCGGGGATTTTGAGTTTGAAATTAAATTTAATTTGGGTCCGGACAATGATGACCCATGTGCAGACTTGACAGCATTTGACATTTCCGGAAATGGATCCATCGTTAGCACCACGTCCTGTGCAGGTGGCGACCCAACGCTGCCCGCTTGTCCCACCGGTGATCAGCAGAATGTGGTTTTCTTTAAGTTTACAATTCCTTCTCCGGGTGCCAGAGGTATAAATGTAATGATAACCCCCTTTGGTTCTAATCCATTTTCAGGGGGCATCGTAGCCGGAGTTGTTTCCAATGCTTGTGGTGCGGGAGTGCAAGTAGAAGCAGAATGTGCAAGCGGAAGCTTGGACTATGATTTTGACTGTCTTCCTCCTGGTGATTATTTCCTTCAGGTGTCAACCTCAGAAGCGACTGCGGGAGATTTTAGGTTAAATTTTACCGAAATTGCAGATGATGGTCCTGTCAATGATGACTGCAACAAGGCAGAAGGAATTCCGATTGTAGATTGTGAATTTGTTACCGTAACCGGGACAACTGTAAATGCTTGCTGGGAAACTTTTAATGCTGGAGGTTGTGAGCATGGAACCGACCCAACGGTGTATTATACATTTACCACGCCAGCAGGTGCAACGGAGGTAGATTTTGCCAACATCACAGCCGGCAATTATCTTACTATTCTTACCTCTTGCACGGCGACAACCTACGTGGCATGTTCTGAAGATACCAATCCATTTGAAAATATTCCCATTATGGGCAATACCACCTATTTCATAACGGTGGGCACCACAGATCCAGCAGGTGCAACTTTTTCTTTTGACATAAAAGTCATCGTACCGCCCGCAAATAATTGTACCCCAGAGCAAATTGCCTCCGGGGGATCGGCTACTTTGACATCAACATGTTGTGCTACCAATCCGGGTGAACCTTTAGCATGTCCTATGACAAACGTAGAATCTACTGTTTGGTATGAATATACGCCAAGCCCAACAGCAAAGGCAGTTGAAATCACTTTCGCTTCAGGATCTATGACCGGTAATATCGGAGTAGAAGTATTTGTTGGACCTCCGGGTGGTGATTGTACACATGGTATAGCTCCTGCTCCGGGTGTTGATCCATATTGCATAGCAGCCGGATCTGAAACCTTCATCGTTCGATGCGAAGATTTTGCAACCACACATATTTATGTTGCGGTTGGTTCTTCGGAGGTAGGCTGTGGCACTTTCTCTTTGAGTTTTGAAGACAAAGATGGTTGTGATGGTGCTGAAATTTGTGATGAAATTGTAGATATTCTCACGCCTGTAACAGATGGTGGATTTGCATGTGTAAGTTCGTGTAACGATTACAATTGCGCAGAACCCGGTGATTGTGATCCTGATGGAGCTTCAGTCTGGTTTCAGGTAAACACCGATGGTCAGGCTACCTCTATGGTTATTGACATTGATGCTCCATTTACTCCACTCATCACTTACTACACCGGAATGGATTGTTCTACCCTGGGTATTCAGCCTTCGCTTGCTCCTTGTTTTCAGGGAAGTACCGCAACAGTGGGAGCCGGTGCGAATCAAACTTTTTGGATTAAAGTAGAAGCACTCAATGGTGAGAATCTAGGACCGTTCACATTGTGTGTAGCCACATTTTTTAATACTTATGACTGTTATGAATCTTCCATTACTTCCATTACAAGACCCGACTATCCCACAGGAAATGCCAACGGACCATACTGCCCTGGTGAAACGGTAAATTTTTGCTTCAACTTTGTATTTACGGTATCTGCACCACCGCCACCTGATGGAAATAACTGTCAATGGATTCAGGGTATCATCCCGACTATTTATGGAGGATGGGATTACGCAGGTTCAAATATTCAGGCCCAGGGTCCTGGTGGAGGCTCGTTCTGGCTTGATGAAGACATGGTGGATTATAATGTCAATAGCACCATATATTCAATAGTTGATATTGATGGTCGTAAAGGAATGGAATATGGCGGTCCAAATGCCGGTATGCCGGCAGGGACGCTTTTGCCCGGAGGGTGGTGGTATGTTTCCAATGGGGGTTCTGCGGGTTGCACCAATGATGGTGACCCCGATAATATGTGGGGTCTTCCTGCCTCTTGCAATGCTACACAAATCATAAACTTCTGCCTTGATCTTAAAGTCAAAGAACTTGAGGATATGGTGGATTGTGAGACAGAACGACTGGACTATTCAATAACTGTTACCGCTGATGGTGAAACAGGTTGCTGGGATGACCTTTCCTGTTCACTTTCCACACCATTGGTTTTTGATGGAGCTATCGACTGTTCTGGAAATATTACGGTAGATGGGGAAGACAAAGAAATTTGTACAGGAGATGCAGTGTTAATTGAGGTTGTTGCTTCGGAATCAGGTGCAGTTATTGAATTAAACACCATTGACAACCCAAATGTAACAGGTGAAACGCTTACCGGCACATTTTCAAATAGCATTGCATCCTTTACAGATGTACTGGTAAATACTGGCACGAGTGTGGAAGAGGTCATTTATGTGTTTAGTGCCAGAGGGGCAAACTCAATCTGTAAAGGTCCTGAATTTGAATTAAAGGTTACCGTGTATCCTGAAATCATGGTAGAGTTTGATCCAACTTATGTTTGTGAGGGATTGTGTACAGATATTTCACCTTTACTTACCGGAGGATCCGGAACATATGTAAACTACCAGTGGAACACAGGAGATAATACTTCAGCGATTAATGTTTGTCCAACCGCACCTACCACTTATTTTGTTACAGTTACAGACGATAAAGGCTGTACAGGCACAGGTGAGGTTGAGGTAGATGTGAAACCTCCTGTGGAAGGTGAAATGGATCCTGATCCACTATCCATTTGTCAGGATGGAATTGACGACGACGGACCCCTTGTTACAGCCATCATTACTTCAGGTACCTATCCTTTCTTTTTCAACTGGGATGTCCCTGGTGGGATTTATGGCACCTTTGGGACTTCGGTTAATGCGGATGACAGCTATGATTTGGATGAAGAGAATTCCGTACCATCGACTGATCCGTATGAAATTTGTGTAAATGTAGTTGATGATTTCGGTTGTGAAGTGGATATTTGCGGTGAAATCATTATAGATGGTTTGCCGGAAGTCACAATTACATATCCACCACTTGTATGTGGTCAGAATTCAGTGGTTTTGACTGCTGACTTTGATTTTGGTTATAGTAGTTCATACCTGGACCGATTTGAATTGTATGACTGTGAAGGAAATTTGATTCAGGTAAAAACCACCGATCCATCTATATTTTCTATTGCTGATCTTAGTGCCAATAATTGTTTTGAATTGCGCACCTATACAGATAATGGGTGTCTGGATATTAAAACCTTTACGATTCTGCCACCAAATGGAATTCCAGCTGTGATATTTGGAACCAGTCCGATATGTGTTGGAAAGAATTCAACAATCGGAATCACCAACGCTGCGACATACGCCAGCTTTGAATGGAATGTGTCTGGCTTAACTACCCCTAATATTACGGTAACACCCGCATCAACTACTACTTATTTTGTCACGGTGACAGAAGCCAACGGATGCACAGATGTTGCTTCATTTGAAGTGGTTGTGGCGAATATTCCAACACTAAGCCTTCAGGGATCTCTGAGTTTTTGCACAGGTTCATCTACGACGATTGAAGCCATTAGTGATACGCTGACTACTTTTGTTTGGAAAGACCCTGCCCTGACTATCATATCTGACACATCTTTGGTTGAACTTAACATTGGAGGTTCATATACTGTAGAAGTTACCTCAGCCGAAGGTTGTTTTAGGGATTCAGTTGTCAACATTATAACTTCCGATTCTCTGCAAATCAGCCTTAATGACCTAGCCTTGTGCGATGGGGCTGTAGATACACTAACTCCGGGAAGTTTTTTCCAGACTTATGCCTGGTCTCAAGATGGTATTTTATTGCCTGCCGATACAATTTCCAATTTGGCGGTAACAGCAGCAGGTACTTACTGTGTAACTGTGTCAGATGCTTCTGGTTGTAAAGGAACCGGTTGTAAGGTGGTCACCAATTCAGCGTCTCCTCTGGTGAATGTACTGCAGTCGCCGGTTGAAGTGTGCAGACTAAACAGTGGAGTAGGGCCTACTTTTATTAATTTCAATTCATTGATCTCAGGATCTGCCGGTGTATGGACAGATATTGAAGGATCGGGAGTAGATCTTACAAACCTGGCCAATGTAAGTTTCCTGGGCGTGCCAAGAGACACATTTACTTTCAGATATGTAACGAATACGGCCATAGTGCCCTGTGTCAATGATACCGCATTTGTCAATGTAATTGTAAACAACTGCCCTTGTCCCACCATTGCATTCCAGCCTTTGGTTGCCTGCAATGACCAGTCGACTCCGGTGAATCTCAATAACTATTTAAATGTTCAGGCTACCATAAGGAGTGGAGTTTGGAGCTTTGTTTCAGGACCTCAAAATGCCGCAGTTTCTACAGATTCGATTTTAAATATTCAGGGCATCGCTCCGGGTTCTTATGTACTCAATTGGCAAACCAATGCTTCCATTGGTGCTTGTCCAAATTCAGGACAACACACCATAACTGTCAACGGTGCACCAACTGCTGCCATCAAAGGGAATAGAACTGTTTGCAACGCTGCCACGGCTCAGGGCCCATCATCAATAAATCTGGATACCGTCCTTGTAGCAGGTACTACAGCCGGCCAATGGTTGCAGATTTCAGGAACGCCTGTATCAGGCTTGCCTTTGGTTGACGCATTGGGACTTGCGCCAGGCGTCCTTGTGTTTGAATACACCACCACAGGGGCAGCAGCCCCATGTAAGGATTTGAAAGTTAGATTGAATGTTACGGTTAGGGACTGTTCCTGCCCATTGGCTGCCATTCTAAGAGATACACTCTGTAATGGCAGCGATAATGTGGATCTCAATAACTTAATCACACTTAATCCTGCGGGTACTCCCGGTACGTGGTCCACCACTGCTCCCGGAACTCCGTTAACCGGATCAGTGTTTAATGCTACAGGGATAACTTCGGGATCCTATAAAATCCGTTATACATTTACCAACGATCCGGGAGGTAACTGCGATAAGTTTTTTGAACAGGACATCGTAATCAGAAGGCAGCCAACTGCGGTAAAACTTAACGATGGCACTGCATGTAATGCCAATACAGGAAATGGAAATACAGTGCTGGGCCTTAATTCATTGATCAATGCTACGCCCGGTGGCACCTGGACCCAGGTATCTGGTACACCCGCGCTTACCATTCCGGCCAATGGCTTTGTGGATTTTGCAGGCCAGACGATTGGAAATGTATATGAATTTGAGTACAGTGTAACGGCTAATGCCCCATGCGTTCCGGCTAATGTAAGGGTAAAGGTTTCGGTGAAGGATTGTGATTGTCCCAATGTGGATATCACAGCTCCGCAGCCTATATGTAATACCGAATTATTATTTGATTTGGCAGCACTTGAAGATCCAAATATTGCCCCAGGTTCATGGACGGTTACCAATCCGCTAAACCAGGCCGTTGTAGTGAATCCGGATAAGACTTTTAATGTAAACGGTGTTGTCGAAGGCAAATATACACTTACATATATTTTGAATCCTGCGCCTTCTGGCACTTGCGACAAATTCTCTACAGTGGACTTAACCATAGTCAATGAAAAGACAGCGACGATTAAGGCCTCTGAGACTGTATGTACCGTGGATAAGGGTAACAATGAAAATGTACTTGATTTCCGTAACTTCATTACTGCAGGTTGGTTTGGGGGCACCTGGGAAAATACCGACAATGCACCGGTTAATTTCTCCAATCCATTCAGCGTGGATTTCTCCAATGCGGTGATAGGTCAAACCTATACCTTTACTTACAGGGTCACAAACACAGCTCCTTGTGAAAATAAGGTGTACACGATCGAAATCGAAGTCATTGACTGTACCTGTCCTCCGATTAAACCAGGAGACCCGGCAGACGTATGTACCGCGGATGGAATGGTTTCATTGTCTCCTCAATACGACGATCCGGCAAATCCGGGAACTTGGCAATCTGTTACCGTACCAATTACAAACAATAAGGCTGATGTTTCTGGACTGGCCTCCGGCAACTATACCATAACTTACGTTGTTACGAATCCAACACCAGGCTGTCCTGATAAGGTTGACAGAACACTTACTGTGGTGAAAGTTAAAAATGCGGGACAAACAGCACAAGATGAGGTTTGTAGCAATGACCCTGAAACCATCAGTTTGGCAAATCTCCTCACCGGAGAAGATACAGGAGGTAGCTGGAAAGAAGTTTCAGTAAAACCATCCTCAGGTGCTGCCTTCAATGCAGCTACAGGAACATTTAACACGCAGGGTCAATCCGCAAGTTCCTACCAGTTTGAATACAGTTTTACAAATCAGGCACCTTGCCCGGATGTGAAACAGATAGTGACCATCAATGTGGTAAGTGCACCTACGGCGCAGGCCGGCAATCCGGATACGCTTACTTGTACTGTGGCTGAAGTGACACTTGGTGACCCTACAGATAACCAGCAAAATGTAATTTACGAATGGACCCATGAGTCAGGTCTGCCGGTTCCAAATGCAGATAAGGCTACGACGAAAGTGAATTTTGGGGGTAAGTTTACCATCAAAGTGACCAATACGGTAACCGGTTGTGTTTCTACCGACGATGTCATTATTACAGTAGATCCGAATAAACCAACAGCAACCTTAAGTACAAAAGATGTATCCTGTTTTAATGCCAAAGATGGCACAGCAGGCTTTATTGCCATAACCGGAGGTAAAGCGCCATTACAGTACTCAAAAGATGGAGGTGCAACTTTCCAAAACAGCCCTAATTTTACCGGCTTAAATGGGGGTACATACAACCTCGTGATCAAAGATGCTACTGGATGTACTTATCTGGAAACAGCCAAAATTAATGAGCCTGGTCCTTTCAGCATTGACCTGGGAGATGACGTAACCATTGCCTTGGGCGATTCAGTGCAATTGTCTCTGGCAGGTCAGATTCCGGGCGGTGCACAAACCATAAGGTGGACAACGACGGATACCTCAGGGGTGAGAATCATTTGTGATCAGCCGGTTGAAGATTGTATCGAATTTGCATACTATCCTCAAAGCAGCACAACGGTTTGTGCAAGGGTCGTGAATGAAAATGGCTGTGAAGCGGAAGATTGCAAAGTAATCAACATATTCAAGGCACGTAACATTGTATTTTCAAACATCATCCAGCCTGAAAATTTTGGCGAAAACAAAACGTTTTTCGTGGAAAGCAGCAGCGTCGCGTGGATCAATGAAATGAAAATATTCGACCGATGGGGTAACCTTATGTATTCCAGGGCAGATTTCCCTGCCAATGACCCTTCATTTGGCTGGAACGGAACCTTCAATGGTAAAGACGTGGTGCCAGGAGTTTATACCTGGGTAGTAGAACTTGAATACGATGCGAAAGGATCCGGAGATGTTGAAGTCTTCTCAGGAGACCTTACAGTCATTCGATAACCGAAAGTAATTATAAGGGAAGGGTGAGGATAATGTATCCTCACCCTTCCCTTTTTTTATACAATTTAGTCTATCTATAGAGGAGATATTTAAGGTACAGTGGTCTGTCAGACCAGCTGGATGCCATCATTATGGATGATGATTTTATGCGCCTTATACAGCATGCCAATACTTTTTTTAAAATTCTTTTTACTCATTCCAAATGTTTGGTAAATAATATCAGCAGAGGACGCATCAGATACTTTTAAAAAACCGTTGTTGGCCCTGAGCTTTTCCAGAATCAATTCTGAAAATTCATCAAAGCGGACAATTTCGGGATTGTATAAAGAGAGATCAATTTTGAGGTCATCCCTTATTTTTTTGATGTACACCCAGATTTTATCACCGGTATGTAAGGGTCTGAATACTTCATTCGTATATAATATGCCTGTATTGCTGTGGTTAATAATGACCTTGTAAGCAAAATCTGTTTTGCTCCAAACGATGCCTTCAAGTTTTTGTTTTTCTTTGAACAAAGGTGGGGCGAGGTCGACAAACCTGGAAATTTTTGAGCTCGCAACAATGCGTTCCGTGATTTCATCCAGATATATATACACGAGGTATGACTTGCCTTTTTCCATTTTGTCTTTTTGCAAGGCAAATGGGGCAAAAAGTTCTTTCATTAGACCCCAGTCCAGAAAAGCTCCAAACTCATTTACCTCACTTACTTTAAGGTAGGCAACTTCGCCAACGTGACCAAACGGTTTTTCTGTAGTGGCTACCAGCCTTTCCTCTCCATCCAGATACACGATCACATCAATGTAACTATCCAAGGCTAAATCTGCTGGGGCATACCGTATGGGAAAGAGGATATCTCCCCATTCTTCACCGTCAAGATAATACCCAAAGTCAACCTTTCGCACAACGCGCAGGGTATTGTATTTGCCAATTTCAATCATGGTCAGAATTTTTTCTCATGCCACTTATTTGTTTTAAGATATACGACTACAAATAACAGAATTCCTGCCCAATAAATGATCTCGGAAGTCCAGGCGTAGAACAGGTTGAGTTTAAGTAGCTTTATGACAATGAGACTGTAAATAATATAAACAAAAGTAAAAGTAGTTTGTATCCATAGCGCTGTTTTGGTGTGTCCGGTGCCGGTAAGACCATTAATGAAGACAGATCCAATGCTGAAAATGCCCAATATGGGAAATAACATCAGTAAGACTTCCTTGCTTTCGGAAATGAGTTGGTTTTCGTCTGATCCAAAAAGTGGATAAAGGAAGAATTCCGGGAACAGCAAAATGGGTAAGGTAATCATGAGCGTAGTAAGGAAGCTGAGATTAGCCGTTTTCCGAATTAGTGGAAATACCGCCTGCCTTTTTTTCGTCCCTATAAAATTACTTACCATTGTATTGATCCCAGCTGAGTATCCCCAGGTAGGAATTGAAAGTATAAGGTACACATTGCGCACAAGGTTGGATATTTCCAAATCCTTTGCACTGTTGTTTTCTATGAATGTAAAAAAGAGGAAATATGAGCCGAGACCCAGCGCAGATTGAATTACTATAGGAAATGAAATGCTGAAACACTCATATATACGATGGTAGTTAATGGTGTCGAAGTCCAGCAGATGATATTCGCGGTGTGCTTTTTGTACAATAATGTAAGCCACAAATACAATGAAGGCAATGGCCTCAGAAAGGGTGCTTGCCAATGCGGAACCTTTGATGCCCATGGGTTCCAATCCCAATTTGCCGAAAACAAAAATGTAATTCAACACTATATTCGCTATGGTGAGAATTAAGGTATCAAAGAGAATGATTTTTGGATTGGCTATTCCGGTATAGAGGGCGATCAGGGCAACTCCTGTATAGGAAAAAAAGACCCCGTAATTGCGAATCTGAAGATAGTCGTCGCAGTATTGAAGGATCTCAGGGGAAGCTATAAACAGTTTTAAAAAATCATGGGAGAATAAGTAGACCAGTACAAAAATAAATATGGCAAGCAATAATTCAAATAAGACCAAAGCTTGAAAATAGGCACCCAGTGCTTTATAATCCCGCTCGCCAAATTTTCTGGCAATAAAAATCTGCCCACCTCTGGAAAAACCATAACCTATTGATGCCAGAACCAGGTAAAAGGCTCCAATGATGCCCACCGCAGCAAATTGTACATGGTCATAATGATACAGAAATATATTGTCTGAAAGTACGATGATGTTCTGAGCCGCGCTGCCCAGCATAATGGGCAAAGACAACTGGAAGATCTGGCCGTAACTTGTACCTAATCTCATAAAGTGATAAGTCTTTTACCCTTTTTGTCTGGAAATGTAGGCATTTACTTCGTCATAAATTTCCGTCATTTTAAAGGAGGCATTGGTACTCGTAATAATCTTGTCAAACCAATAAAGCGTGCTGGGCTTTGAGGTGTTCAGTGTTTCAGCGATGATGGGGTATTCTAGATCTGGCAGCTTATGACTGCTTTTATTGAGGTGTTTGGACAAATGCCTTTTAATGGCAATGTCAAATAGTTTTTCGAGGTCGGAAAAGGAAAACAAGCTGCTTTTCTCTACCAATTCGTCGCAGGATATATATTTGACATTGTACCTGTTAAGCCTGGTTTCTATGAAAATCTGCCGGTCTGCTTCATCAGGCGGATACACAAAAAGTGCATTGTCAAAACGTCCATGGCGAAGCAGGGCAGGATTGATATCCCAAACCGCATTCGTCGCCCCAATGAGCATGATGTTTTGATTGTACCTGTACATGGCATCTATTTCAAGTAACATCTGACCCAGATATCTGTTTTGCTCTTCATGACTTAGAGGACCGATCAACTGATCTACCTGGTCAATAAAAATCGTACAAGGCATTTGAAGCCTGGCCATATTGAAATAAAATGGGATAATGAATTCCCTGCTGATGCTCTGGTTGTTGCTGACCCTGTTCCAGTCAAACGGAATGATGTCGATGTCAAATTCATAAGGCATATGCGTGACGGCAAAAGTTTTACCGCAACCCGGTGGACCATAAAGCAGGATGGAACCCGTAGGTTTTATGTCAAATCTGGTAATGGTGTCGCCATCCAGATCAAGATGGATGTACAGGTTCTGAAGTGCCTGTTTTACATAATCCTGTCCGGCCATGGCACCAAAGCCGGGCTCGGATCTGGGCAACAATAGTTGTTCGGGATTTGAGATAAAGTCGGGCATATCCATCGGAGAAAAATCATCAAACGGATCAAAGTCGTCCTTTTCGGTATACCCTTGTTCCCCTTCCCTGTTTTCATCAAAATATTCTTCCTGGTCATTTAGCACAGAATCCAATTCTTCATCAAAATAAAAGGGATTGCGCTCAAGTATTTTATTGTATAATTCCTGGGCTTCAGTCAATGAGTTTTGCCTCAACAACGCTTTTACCTGCAATTCGAGGATTTTTTCACTCGTAAGGTTTCTGGCTGACAACTCCTCCGCAATGACAATGACCGCAGAATAATTGCCTTTGGCAAAATACAGTTCAATTAATCCTTGTTTGGCTTTTATGTTTTCAGGATCGAGCTTCAGTACATGATGATAGTTTTTTTCACTCTCATCATACTCTTTGATTTTAAAAAGTTTAAGCGCATAGGAGAGCCGCAACGCAATGTTGTCGGGTGCCCTGAGTATGGCTTCCTGTAATATTTTTAGGTCGTTTTTATTCATGCCCTGTTTTCTTTGCCAAGGTGCTGGTATAATACAAATGTGGAAGACCCACCAAAGTGGTCCAATTTTTTTCGGAGCAGTTCGATGGTCAGCCTTGCCTGCATTAATGTACGCGAATGGATTTCTTTTCTGTAATTATCGTCCATGCCGGCAAAACGTTGTTGCGATTTGCCCTCTATGTCTGCAATAAACTGGCCGAATATTTCCAGTGTGGCTTCTTTGCCAATTTCATTCAGGGAAATTAATACCCTGTTTCCATTGATGGTGTGCATGTCTTCTTCCAGATCACAAACATCGTCATTGATTTCTGTAATCAGGTCAAAGTATCGCCAGTCCGCAAGGGAAAACAATGGTTTTAGAGAGGGTAATTGTTCCTGAAGTATTCTTCGGAGTAATTTTACATCACAACTTTTGTAAAAGTAAAAATATTCCATATCCAGCCGCGTGGGAAGTTTGTGATATCTGAGATCTACTTCGTGTTTTTGGTATTTGAAAATTTGTCGGCAATATGGGGCAAATTCTTTTTCCTCAATTTTGAATCGGATAAGACCTGTGTAGATTTCATCCCAGAGTCTTTTCAATTCATTAGGATCCAAGGTCCAGTTTGTTTCCAGGTATGCATCAAGATGGTAGATGCGTTTTTGCAAAGCCATCAAATCCTGGTGTAAATGATGGATTACCCCTGCTTCGGCATTGCTGTAGCGGTATAATTCGGGAAATGCCCTGTATTCAAAAAGATCTTCGATTTTTTTTAACAATATCGACTCCATATTACCTTCCATCGTCAAAAACAAATATAATGAATTTATAGCGATGTTTCAAATAATTGAAGACTCAACCATTACATTCCGATTTAATGAATAGTCAACGGAGATATCTATGACTACATTATGTGATTGATATATAGAGAGATAAGTGAAACGAAGCAAATTTATGTATGACAATGCCCGCGCATACTGACACATTGAGAGAGTGTTTCGTGCCATATTGCCGGATTTCAATCGCACTGTCCAGCATCGGTAATAAATCATCACTGATGCCATTTACTTCATTTCCAAAAACCAGCGCATACTTTGAAGAGACTTCAGGTATAAAATTTTCCAAAGCAATGGACGCATCTGTTTGTTCAATGCCCAACAGGGTGTAGCCGTCTCTGATCAAAAGTTTAGCCGCATCGGTTGCCGATTCAAAGTGAACCCAACTGACACTTTCCGTAGCACCGATGGCGGTTTTGGTGATTTCTTTATGCGGAGGAATGGCAGTAAAGCCACATAAGATAAGTTTTTCAACAAGAAAAGCATCACATGTCCTGAATATCGATCCTACATTCAGGGCTGAACGTACAGAATCCAAAACTACTACTACGGGTATCTTTGCCTGTTTTTTATAATCATCCGCATCGATCCGCCCAAGTTCCTCTAACCTCAGCTTGCGCATTTCAGCTGCTTTTTTGCTTCCTATACTCCAGGGCTGCCTTCACAAATGCTACAAACAACGGATGTGGATTTTCAACGGTACTCTTTAATTCCGGGTGGAATTGTACTCCGATAAAAAATGGATGATTAGTGAGCTCAATAATCTCCACGAGGTTCGTATCCGGATTGATGCCCGAAGCAAGCATACCATTTTGTTCAAATCGCTCAAGGTAATCATTGTTAAATTCATACCTGTGTCTGTGCCGTTCTTCAATCATCTGCTTGCCATAAATTTTATGAGCAAGGCTGCCTTTGGCAAGCCGGCATTTATAGGCTCCAAGCCTCATTGTTCCCCCTTTGGCGGTAATGCCCAGTTGATCTGGCATAAGATGTATGACCGGATTTGTGGTTTTGGGATTTACTTCTGTTGATGCAGCATCTTTAAGTTTGAGTACATTTTTACCAAATTCTACGGCAGCACATTGCATGCCCAGACAAATTCCAAAAAATGGAATTTTTCTTTCCCGCACCAGTTTTACAGCTTCTATTTTGCCGAAAATACCCCGCTCTCCAAAACCCGGAGCGACCAAAATACCGTCAAATTGCTGAAGCGTGCTCACTATACTGTCAATTTCAAGGGTTTCTGAGTGGATTGGCGTAATTTTAACCTTACATTCATTGATGGCTCCACTATGAATAAAAGATTCATAAATGGATTTGTAGGCATCCGGCAACTCATTGTATTTACCTACTAAAGCAATGTCCACTTCTTTGGTTGGATTCTTGAGCTTGCCCAGAAATTCCTTCCAAAGGACCAAATCTGGTTCATTTTTATGCTTTAGATGCAATTTTCGCAAAACGGTTTTATCCAGTTTCTCTTTCAGCATCAGAATGGGGACATCGTAAATGGTATGCGCATCGATGGCCTCAATGACGGCTTCCTTTTCTACGTTACAAAAAAGTGCCAGTTTTTCCCTTATTTCTTTGCTGAGCGAATGTTCCGTTCTACATACCAGAATGTCTGGTTGGATGCCCGTTTGTAATAATTCTTTTACGGAGTGTTGAGTAGGTTTGGTTTTGAGTTCTTTGGCCGCGCTAAGGTATGGAATTAAGGTAAGATGAATGACAAGGGTATGGTCTGAGCCGAGATCTCGTCTGATTTGCCTAATGGCTTCAAGATAAGGAAGGCTTTCAATGTCACCTACCGTACCTCCAATTTCCGTAATGATGATCTCGTAGTTTGCCTCTTTCTCAAGCAGCCGCATCCTGCGTTTGATTTCATCCGTGATGTGCGGAATCACCTGTACCGTTTTACCCAGATAATCACCGGCCCTTTCCTTATTGATTACAGTTTGATAAATTTTACCGGTAGTGACATTATTGGCACTGGACGTAGGTGTATTGAGGAATCGCTCATAATGGCCCAGGTCCAGGTCTGTTTCAGCCCCGTCATCGGTCACATAACATTCCCCATGTTCATAGGGATTCAGGGTGCCCGGATCTACATTGATATAGGGATCAAATTTTTGAATGGTGACTTTAAAACCCCGTGCCTGCAACAATTTGGCCAACGAAGCGGCAATGATGCCTTTACCCAGGGAAGAAGTTACCCCGCCCGTAACGAAAATATATTTGGTTATCATACTAGATGTGTTCACTACGGGATGCAAAGGTAGGTAAAATTGCCGAAACCATGGCATTAGCTGTGTGTTATTCTGCATCAATTAATGGAAATATCACCACCTTGAATTCATTTTTTACTTAATCGCTTCAGTCATAGTGTATAAAAATATACCAGATCGACCCATCAAAACATTTTTCCTTTTTGATCGAAAATACACATACGTTGAATTATAATTTCTCCTCATAATAAGCTGGAATCAACCCGGATTCTGACCGGATTAAACTATCTTTGCACCAAAATTATATTTGGTGGAAAATACACATCTCATAGCCCCGTCCATCCTGGCAGCTGACTTCAGCCGATTAGGTGAAGAGATAAACATGATCAATGCTTCTGAAGCAGACTGGCTTCATGTGGATGTGATGGATGGCAACTTTGTACCCAACATCAGTTTTGGACAAGATATTGTGGGCGTAATGAACCAAATATCAAAAAACCACTCGATGTCCATCTGATGATTGTGCAACCCGAAAGATATATTCAGGACTTCAAACACGCCGGAGCTGCGGTACTGACAGTTCATGTGGAAGCCTGCATTCACCTTCATCGAACGCTTCAGGAAATCAGGGCATCAGGTATGAAAGCAGGGGTCGCCATAAACCCACATACGCCTGTTTCAGCCATAGAGGATGTACTCGAGGATCTTGACCTCGTTTGCCTCATGTCGGTGAATCCGGGATTTGGCGGCCAGAAATTCATATACAGGGTCTTACATAAGATCCGGATGCTCCGGGCCATGATGGATGAACGCAATGTAAATGCCTATATTGAAGTGGATGGTGGTGTGGGTCTCCAGAATGCTGAGGAAATACTCAGGGCCGGTGCCAATGTATTGGTGGCGGGCAATGCAGTTTTTAAAGCAGCCGATCCTGTAGCCACAGTTGCGGCCCTTAAAAATATTTCCAGGATCAAGACGTTTTCATAATACAATCTTCTCTTCATTGCATTTACGGTTCATTTTTCTTTGTTTCGGATTATTGCTCTTGAATGCCTTCGCACAGGCTCAGGAGGTCATTGTGTTTGGATCTGTGCGCGATGTTTCTACAGATCAACCCATTGAATTTGCCGATGTCATTGCCGGAAATGGCCAGGCCATTGCTACCACGGATTCTCTTGGCAACTATATGGTAAGGATTCCCGAAAATAAGGCCATAACCCTGAAATTTTCCCGTCTGGGTTATACCATGGCAGAGGTACCGCTTAAAGCCATGCAGCCTGGAACCCGCAGGTATCTCAATGTTTCGTTGGCCCCGTTGACCAGCGATCTGGACATCACAGTAACCGCTTCGAAAATTGACGATGGGGGCATGGTTCGCGAAACAGTCTCTGAGTTTAAAATCCTGCCAACGGCCTCAGGTAACTTTGAGGCAGTTCTTCCTTCCATCGCGCTGGGTGTTAATGCCGGGAGTGGGGGAGAACTGAGTTCGCAATATAATGGACGGGGAGGCAACTACGATGAAAACCTGATCTATATTAATGACTTTGAAGTCTTCAGGCCTCAGCTGATCCGGGCTGGTCAGCAGGAAGGTCTTAGTTTTCCCAATATCGACCTCATCCGGGATATTTCATTTTCCAGCGGTGGATATGAAGCTTCTTATGGCAATAAAATGTCGAGCGTGCTGGACATTCGATACAAGCGACCTGATGTGTTCAGGAGCAGCATTTCCGGAAGCCTGCTGGGCGCTTCGGCACATGTCGAAGGAAGTAGGCGGCTGGGACCAAATGCATATCACAAATTTCGCTATCTCGGAGGTGCGCGATATAAGACAAACAGGTATCTGCTGGGCTCTTTGGATGTGAAGGGTGAATACGTACCTGACTTTGCCGACGTACAAGCTTATCTGACATACCAGTTGAGCAGGGATATCCAGCTTGGTTTTTTGGGAAATTACAATACCTCAGTGTTCAATTTTGTGCCCGCAACCCGCAGTACCACATTGGGTCTCATTACCAATACCCTTAGATTCAGTACCGTATATGAAGGGGCGGAAAAAGACAGGTTTATTCACGGCCTTACCGGCGTATCAATGAGTTTTGTGCCGGAAAGAAAACACCGCCCTTATTTCATTAAATGGCTGGCTTCGCGGTATAGTGGTTCTGAACAGGAACATTTTGATATCCTCGGATACTATCGTCTTAGTCAGATTGAATCCAACCTGGGGTCCGATAATTTTGGAAAAGAAATTGCGGTGCTGGGCACAGGCACACAACACCGTTATGCGCGGAACTACTTATATGCTGAAATTCTCAATACGGAAGTGCGAACGGGACTGGAACTCTCCAAAGGAAATCACACCCATTTTTTGGAACTTGGCTTAAAATATCAGCATGAGTCTTATGACGATTACATCAATGAATGGGAAAGACTGGATTCAGCAGGATATTCCATACCCTACACCGGAGAAAGTGTAACCGTTAGCAATGTATTAAAAACTTCCAGCCTGCTTCAAAATACCAAAACCGATGTTTTTTTACAGGACAAATACAGCTTTACCGTGAAGGAAAAATACCAGCTTCTTTTCAATGGCGGCGTAAGGTATAGTCACCTGGACTTGGGCAGGGAAAACCTCATCAGTCCGAGAGTATCCCTCCAATACAAGCCACTATCTTCTGCAAGCAATATGTCATTTAAACTTGCCTGGGGAATCTATTATCAGTCCCCATTTTACAGGGAATTCAGAAATAATTTGGGTGAAATCAATGCGGACATCAGCTCACAAAAATCAACCCATTTCGTGGCGGGCTTCAATGGCGATTTTCCCTGGCGAAAAATAAGCAGAAAGCCATTTAAATTAATTGCCGAGGTGTACTATAAAAAATTTGACAGACTCATTCCTTACGAAGTGGACAACGTCCGTATTTCCTATGCTGCCCAAAACAATGCGGAAGGTTATGCCGCAGGCCTGGATGTGCGTGTCAATGGAGAATTTGTACCTGATGCTGAATCCTGGGTAAATTTTTCCCTGCTTACCACCAAAGAAAGCATCGATGGAATCACCCACCTGAGAAACCAGGATACCATGTCCGTAGTAGTTGGCTCTGTACCCCGTCCTACTGACCGGCTCGCTTCAGTCAACTTCTTTTTTCAGGATTATTTGCCTTCAAATAAAAATTTCAAAGCGAATATTTCCTATTCGTTTGGCACAGGGCTGCCCTTCGGACAAAAGGACAACAACATTGTTTATCGAAACCAGTTCAGGTATAAAGTATATCAACGCCTGGATATTGGCTTTTCATTGCTGCTGTGGGACGAAAACAAGCGCAAACAAAAACCAAAACACCCACTTAACTTCACCAAAACCACCTGGCTCAGCCTTGAAGTTTTCAACATCATGGGTGTAGTCAACACCGCCTCTGTGACGTGGATCAAAACCATCACCAATACACAATATGCCATCAACAACAACCTTACTTCCCGCAGGGTAAACCTGAGGTTTCGCATGGATTTCTAAGAAAGGAAAAAGTATAAAATTTAGGAAGTCCGTACGCTTAATCCACCTTTATTGCCGTACCTTTTTTATTTTCCAGTTTATCGACATAGGCGGCATTCCCGAGTCTGAATTTAAGAAACAGGCCACCTGCTTTGGAAGTCAATTCTTCAATCCTGCAGAAGAAAGGCAGTGGACCCTGGGGTTGACTTTGAAAACGGAATTTTAACCCTGTAGAAGCGGTGTCCGGATACATAAACAGGTCGGTTTTGAAATGGCGTTGGAGGTCAGCCTCCTGCGCCCAGCCTGAGGAGCTTACCAGACAAAAGAAACTAAATGCGAGGATGTTTGCTGCCTTCATAGAGGTCAAATTTATAAAATCCGGATTCAATATCCCCATTGAGCAGTGGAATTTTTTTGGATGGCTTGAGGCCTACCATTTTCAAAGCTTCCAGATTTCCCCCGATGATCCATGCCGTACTGTCTGCAAAGTCTTTTTTCAGTTTATCGCCAATTTCTTTATAAAATTTTACAATGTCATCTTCCTTAAGGCGCTCATCATAAGGTGGGTTGGTAATGAGAAACACACCCCGTCTTCCCTGGCTAGTAAAGAAATCCTGCCGTTCAACGGCGATGTATGACTCAAGCCCGGCTTCACTGATGTTGGTACTCGCTGCATTTGCGCAACGAATGGATTTATCATAGCCCTGAATTTGGGTTATCCGGCTGTAATCGGTTTGTACTGCTGCTTCATCTTGTACCTGTTTCCAGAGAATAGGGTCAAAGTTCATCCAGTTCATAAAACAATAGGTTCGATCTGCCTTTTGGGGTGGGCGATTTGCGGCCAAAAAAGCGGCTTCTATCAACAACGTGCCTGAACCACACATGGGGTCAAGCAACGGCTGAGAGCGATCCCACCCACTTAAAAGCAACATGCCGGCAGCCAGTACTTCGTTGAGTGGTGCTTCAACAGGATATACCCGGTAACCTCTTTGGTGCAACGACTGGCCAGAAGCGTCCAGCAATACCGTAAGTATATTTTGACGAATGTGAATGACTATAGATATATCGGGGCTCACGGGGTTGACAAATGGCCGTTTGCCTGTCATTTCCCGAAACCTGTCTGCAATGGCATCTTTGCTTTTAAGGGCTACATATTGGGAATGGCGGAACATATCGGAATGGGTGACACCTTCAACCGCAAAGGTTTGGCCAAGGCTGAAATAATTTTCCCAGGGAATGTCTTTCACAGCCTGATAGAGTTGATACTCATTCTGGATCACCAATTCTACTAAGGGCACCATTACTTTGATGGCAGTGCGAAGTTCATAATTGCATCGATAGAGGAGTTGCTGATTGCCCTCGCAGCTGATGGCCCGTGTCAGTGTCTTAATCTCTGTACACCCCAGCGCTTCTGCTTCTGCGGCAAGCACACCTTCCAGTCCCTGAAGCGTCCTGATGATGAGTTTCATTTGTTAAAAATGTTGAGGTGTAAAAAAAAAGCCTGCTTTTTAGGGCAGGCTTTCTATGCTTTGAAGGCTACATCTTAATTAACGGCTGGCACGACGCTAACAAATGTCCTGTCTTTAAATCCTTTCTTGTACACAACGGTACCATGTACCAATGCATGCAGGGTAAAATCCTTTCCCATGCCTACGTTGGTCGCAGGATGAAATCTGGTGCCTTTTTGCCTTACAATGATATTTCCTGCAGTCGCAAACTGACCTCCAAAAATCTTAACCCCAAGTCTTTTACTTTTACTATCCCGTCCGTTATCTGAACTACCAGCACCTTTTTTGTGAGCCATGATCTTGTTTTTTTTCTGTTTAAAATTTAAAATTAAGCGTTAATGGATTCAATCCTGATTTTTGTAAAGCTTTGTCTGTGACCATTCTTTTTGCGATAGCCCTTCCTGCGCTTTTTCTTGAATACAATAACTTTGTCACCTTTCTGGTGCCCTATGACAGTGGCTTTTACTTCAGCCCCACTGATGACCGGCGTGCCTACTACAGTGCTGCTGTCTCCGATGGTCATGTGGACCTGATCGAATGAAACAGCATCGCCTGCATTGGCTTCAAGCTGGTGGACAAAGATCTCCTGACCTTCACTCACTTTAAATTGTTGACCAGCTATGGTTACGATTGCTAGCATGTTTGCGGTGATTTAATTGTTTTAAATTAGGCGGCAAAGATAATATTTTACCCGTTACTGCGCAAATAAAAAATATAATTTATCCTGAATGTTTATTTTTTAATATAAATAAAATATTATTCCGACAAAAACAATTAAGGAGAAATTATATTATGAAAATTGAAATAAATTTAGTTGCTCAATATCCTATGGTCTTCTTCGATTTTTTCAGTTCCTGCGCCAGTTTTGCCATTTTTAAGGCGGTTTGTGCTGCTTCAATGCCTTTGTTGCCGTGGCTGCCACCTGCCCTGTCCAGCGCTTGTTGTTCATTTAAAGTTGTGACAACCCCAAAAATTACGGGTTTGCTGGTCGCCAGAGACAAGGTGACCAGTCCGGTAGCCACCGCCTGATTGATGTACTCGTCATGGTTGGTATCTCCCTTAATTACGCAACCCAAACAGACTACCGCATCTATACTGTCTTTCACGGCAAAAAACTTCGCCGCTGTTGGCAATTCAAAGGTTCCGGGAACCCGGATGACATGGATTTTACCTTCATCCAGACCATTTTGGGTCAGGGTGTCAAGACATCCCTCAAGCAGGGCATTTGTAATATGGGCATTCCATTCAGAAACTACAACGCCAATAGACAAATGTGCATAATCCTGCGCTCCGTCCAGGATATGTTTCGAAAGATTTTTATTTTTTTGATCCATTTCTATCTTCAATGATTGCTATCCGCAAGTGATGATTGGGTAAGAAAAAAAAGAGGTAAAATGTTTACACTTTACCTCTTTAAAAATTTAATGACTCAGGCTTTCAATTACTTTTCCAGCCTGGCCACGAACTTTTCAGCTTCCCTTGCTTCTACAGACATAGGATATTTATCTGCCAATGTTTTAAAAGTTTTTAACGCTTCATCATTTTTCTTCTGGGCAAACTGAAGCAATCCAAGTTTATTTAGATAATAAGGACCTGAAAATTCGTCTTCGGCTTCACCGGCAGCTTTTTCGTAATGGTCATACGCTTTTTCCATGTCACCCAATTCTGCATAGGCATCGCCAATGGCGCCATACCTCACGGCAGGGGTAATGTCATCTCCCGGAGAATAGTCTTCGAGATATTCAATCGCCTCTTCATACTTACCCAAATTCAGGTTGCAAATACCGGCGTAAAATTTTGCCGTATTTCCAGCCTTTGTGCCACCGTAATTGTCTGCGATGGAAGCAAATCCTTCAGTACCGCCACCGGGATTGTCGAGCGCAGCCGCAAATGAGTCTCTTGCAAATTGAACCTCAGCCTGATACATGGCTTCAACTGCCGCTTTTTCTTTTGGTTCTACATAGGCATATTTATAGGCTAGATATCCACCGACAAGTAAAATCAGTCCCGTCAACACACTTAGGATGAGTTTCTGATGCCTCACATAAAAATCCTGGGCATGTTCTTTAACCTCTACAATGTTTACAATTTCTTCGTTTCCGGTTGCTACATTTTTCACCGGACCGCTGCCAGGCCTTCTCCCGGGTATATTTCTTCTTGTTGACATGGATGTTATTTACTTTTGAAAAAACGCTGCAAAATTAGGAAAAATTTATATTCATTTGTAATTGTCGGAGGGGCTTTTTAATTTTTTACACAAAAATAGTGTAATAAACTGTTAATCAATATGGTAAATATTTATATTTTTTTAAATTTTTTTAAGAGTCCTATGCATTTACGACGATTCTGCCCCAACTTGAGCCAGGATGAAGACAATTTGGGTTAAAACTACTCAAGGCACTGGATCACAATGAAAAAATCATTTAATTTGCTTTAAATATCGAAATGTTGCCCCTGAAATTCTGGATATATATTCTTTTCACTTCGTGTCCGTTGTTTTTAATTGGACAGGAATCGCCATTGAAACAGGAGATCAACAAGATCATTCAATACGATTCAGACATTAGTTTTGAACTTACGCCTGGCTTTATTGTAGGCATCCTGGATCAGGATTCAGTCTATTTCCTGGCCTTCGGCAACGATTTGTCAAATGCGCAGATGCCATTAGATAAAAACGATGTTTTTGAATTGGGTAGCATCTCCAAATCCCTCACCGCTGTGCTTATCCACCAGCTTCAGCAAGCCGGACTGCTTGACCTTAATGACCCTTTGAATAAGTACTTGCCAATAGACAGCCAAAATCCGCGAATGGCTGACCTCACCCTGTATGATTTACTCAACCACAAGGCACCATTTCCAAGAAGACCCAGCTGGTTTGGAGAGTTTGAGGAAGATCCCCAAAATCCTTATCAGTATTATTCGAAAGATGACCTGCTGCGTTTTTACAGTCAATTTGTTCCTCAGCGACCGGTTGAATTTAATTATGCACACATCAATTACGCCCTGCTGGAAATTGTGGCAGAAACGGTAAGTAATACAGACTTTGAGACCGCACTGTTGCATTATGTGCTCGAACCACTTGGCATGAAGGAAACTTTTGTAAATTTTAAGGAAAAAAAGGAAAATGTTCTGGCGTTGGGCATTGACAGATCCCGCACACCAACCCTTCCCTGGGATTTTAATTCCTTCGCAGCTTCGGAAGGAATTAAATCTTCAGCGAATGACCTTCTTTTATTTGCCCGGGCTTTTTTCGGAACATCAGGGACAGGGCTCGATCAGTTATGCCCATCTCTGACCACACTCAATGAGCCTTCCTTTAATGAAAAACTCTTTTACTCCTTTGGATGGCATGGCATCAAGATCAATAAAAAGACCAGGGCCATCATCAGCAATGGCAATACCAGTGGCCACAGTGCCTTTATGGGCATGGTACCTGAAACCAAAACAGCGGTAGTCGTGCTTTCCAATTCCGCTTTTGGTACGAAAGACCTGGGCTTGCTGATCCTGAGGATGGTAAACTTCAACTGGAAGAGAAAACCCCAATAAATATGTCCGACAATAAACATAACAGACTGACCTGGGAGGCTTTTCAAAGCCTGGGAAATCCGCTCAATGCCCCTGAGCCGAATGAGACCGTTGATAAAAAATCACCTTCGAAAAAGATAGCACTGAAAGTGCATTATGAAAAAAAAGGAAGGGGTGGCAAAGAAGCCGTCATCATCAGAGGGTTTGAGACCAACAGCGACCATGATTTGGATCAAATATGTAAAACCATAAAAGCCAAAATTGGCATTGGTGGCTCAGTAAAAGAGGGAGAAATCATCCTTCAGGGCAATCAGCGCGATCGCATCGTCCGATGTCTGGCCGATTTGGGCTTCGCCAATGTAAAAAAAGCCGGAGGATAAATTCCTACCTCCTCACATCACCAGGAATCAATGTGGTAAACCGGTCCAGAGAAAATATCGGCCGTATCGGCCACTCTCCGGTCACCATTGCCGACATATATTCTCCCATGGACGCACCCAATTTATATCCATGCCCGGAACCACCACCCAATAGCCACATGTTTTCTGTTCCCGGCACTTTATCAGCAATTAAATGGGCATCGGGTGTGCTTTCATACTGACACACCCGGCTGTCGGCCAAGGGTGTATCTTTTAATCCCGGGAAACGAAACTCCATAAATTCCCTTACCCTTTTCAGGGCTGCCAGATCAATGGTGCGGTCGCCGTTATCGGGATCAAAATCGACACCGGCAACATCTTCTCCTACCTTAAATCCAAACAGACCGGCATGGGGGTCAAATGCGGGAATTCCATAATACATGTCATCCCGTGTAAAACTGGCGAAGTCGCACCAAACCGGCAGTTCCATCCAGGGGCGGGCATTTTCAGGGTAGCCAAAATAAAATATATCCTGGCGGGTAGCCTTTATTTTTCCGGAAAGAAGATTTGGAAAAAGTCCCGTTAACCAGGGACCACAGGCAAAAATAAAAGTATCGCCTGAAATGCGGGCACCATCGGCAGTAAGCACATATTCATGGGCTGTTAAGTCCACATCGGGCGGTATGACCCTGGCCTGCACATACTGGCCTCCTTCAAGGGCAAACTGGCGGGTCACGACCATACATCCCGCTCTTGCCAGCAGATAACCGGCACCGGGTTCCAAAACGGCATAACTCAGGCCTTCTGTAGAAATGAGTGGATAATGTCTTTTTAGTTCTTTGAGTGAATATTCCCGGTAGGGAAAACCCAGTGCATCAAAGTGATCGCGGGCGCTTTTCCATCGGCTTTCGTCCCTGCCAATGAGGTTGAGTACCCCTTTCTCATAATATATTTGTTGTCCAAAAAGAGCTTCATTTTCCCGCCAGAGGACAGCGGATCTCCTGGCAAGGTCTGCATAAACTTCATCCTTGTACACAGACCGGATAACCCTGGTTTCGTCGCCCGAACTTGACCTCGAATTGCCACTTCCCCAGGTATCAACCAGGACGACTTCATGTCCCTTTCTGAGCATATGTAATGCAGTCCATGACCCAAATGCGCCAGCCCCGATGACAACTACCTTCAATGCCTTATATTTTGTAAGCAATTTAACTCAATTGTCGTAAATGGACAAAAAAATGGTTTAAACCACCATATGAAGGGTATTGTTACAGCAGTCCATGCCATAAAAGTTATTTTATTTTGTAAATGAAGACTGTCTTACTTGCATCTTAGTGCGCATTGTATTATAATATTATAAAAAATTATATTTATTTTGTGCAAAATAATGGAATCCCGGACTACCATTGTAATTTTGCTGTATGTTAAGTAGAAGAAGCGTTAGAATTAAAGTCATCCAGTTGCTGTATAGTGTCTCAAGAGATGAAGACATTACCAGGGACGAGCTCATCAAAAGATATTGGAAAAGTATAGATTCCAGTTTCGAACTGTTTCTGTATAACATTTATACCTTACTCCAGATTGCCAGCATTGCCGAAGAAGACAAGGACAAAAGGGCCACAAAGTACCTTCAATCTGAAGTGGACAAATCTTTCGACGCCAAAATCTATTTCAATCCCAGGATTAAGGATTTGGAAAAAAATAAAAACATTCAGAAGGTTTTTGACAAGTATCACTTTAAGGAGCGAACCGATAAGGATATTTTTCGTAAGATTTACTACGATTTTCAGAAGGAAGAACCTTATCAACAATATATATCCAGGCCGACCAATGATGATGACGATCTTGAAATGCTTTTGGAGCTGTTTAGGTTTTGCCGTCAAAGTGCTGACTATAACGAATTGATTGAAGATCATTATGTTACGTGGGAAGATGACAAATCACTGGTCATTGGTTCGATTAAAAAAGTACTGAAAGGACTACCATTTGAGAAGGATGATTTTTACAAAGAATACTATCCTGAGGAAGAATGTATCAAGGATTTTGGAGAATTCCTTCTTTTACGAACTTTTGAGGAAGATAAATCGTTATTAAACTACATTAGTCCGGTGTTGAAAAACTGGCACCATGATCGCGTGGCTGTAATTGACATGATTATGTTGAAAATGGCCATAATCGAATTCATGTACTGTGATTCAATCCCGGTTAAAGTAACCCTTAATGAATACGTCGAACTTTCGAAAGTTTACAGTACCTCTAAAAGTAAAGAATTTATCAATGGGGTTCTGGACAGGTTGCAACATCAACTAACCGAAGAAGGAAAGATTGTTAAGTCAGGCCGGGGTTTGGAAGATTAGTTTATCCACCCTTAAAAACCATCCATGAACATTAAAACCATAGCCCCCATTATGGTGTGTTTGTTTTGCGGCGTCTTATCTGCGCAAAAACACTTAAACAACACCGTCATTCTTTACAACGTAGTGCCACTCCGGGTAGATCTCAATAAAGATGGCACGATTCGCAATGTGTACGGAGAAGATGTCAATTATTTAAGGGGTTATACCCTTGTGAAACCCGCTTCTGATGACAAAAACAACACCTACGGCAATTCTGAAGCCTATAATGTGGTATCTACAGAAGTTTACGACATACGTTTTGGCGAAAAATCTGCAGTACTTTCGCATGAAGCGATACAGGCTCTGGACAAATCCGCGGATGTTACCTTTTTTGACGGACACCGGATTTTGGTGAGTCCTTACCTTTCCGCAGAGGATCGGGTAAGCAAAACTTTGCTGAAAAATCGTATGAATGCCTGCCTTACCTACCTGGAAATAAAAGGAATAAAAAAGGAGCAGATTATCATCAACACGGTTGCCATCCAGAACATTGAGCAAGCCATAAAGATAGCTTTTATAGAATAATTCTCCCGGGCGTACTGTCAGTTTTCTTCCTTGTCAAAATGGTAAGGATGGATCTTTATTTTGACAACTTTATCGCACGTTTGATGTGCGTTATTTTTCCTTTATGTATTTTCGCAATCAAAATCCTTATATGGGACAAACTACTCCTCACATCCTTATGATAAGGCCGAAACATTTCGGCTTCAATGAAGAAACAGCTAAAAATAATTCTTTTCAGCAAAATGATGGTTCCAAATCCGGGCAATCCATTGCTGACGAGGCTGTCAGGGAGTTTGATCAGTTTGCGGAAAAATTGACAGCACATGGTATAGATGTGGTGGTCATAGAAGACACAGATGAGCCGGTCAAGCCAGATGCTGTATTTCCCAACAACTGGGTAAGCTTTCATGAAGATGGTATGGTCCTTACCTATCCCATGTATTCTTCCAACAGAAGGGTAGAGAGGCGACCAGACATCATCAATGCTCTTGCTGCGCGATTTAAGGTAAAGAAAGATTATACCCTCGAACATTATGAAGAAGAGAACATCTTTCTGGAAGGCACGGGCAGCCTCATCCTTGACCGGATAAATAAAATTGCTTATGCCAACCTTAGCCCGAGAACCGACCTTAGGTTATTTGATAAGTGGTGTGTGCTCACTGGTTACCAAAAAGTACATTTTCTGGCCAGGGACAGAAACGGAAACGACATTTATCATACCAATGTGATGATGGCACTTGGAGACCAGTTTTGTGTCATTTGCCTGGAGTGTATTACGGAGTCACCTGAAAAAGACCGTTTACTGGATATATTAACTGCAACGGGCAAGGAAGTGATTGACATCAGCCTTGCCCAGGTGGAATCATTCGCCGGCAACATGTTACAGGTAGAAAACCTTTCCGGAAAAAAATACCTGGTAATGTCTGCTACCGCCTACAAGAGCCTTACTGAAGTACAAATTCATAAAATAAAAAATTATACAGATATCCTTACGGCCGAAATACCGGTCATTGAAAAATATGGAGGAGGAAGTGTGCGCTGTATGATGGCAGAAATCTTTCTTCCACTTATAAAGTAAAAGGGATTGAAAACGAAAGGAAACAGCGGCTTAGTAATCTTACTTTTATTAGCTTTATTAAGCAGTAGCTGTCGAATATCTAAGGGTTTTACAGATGGACCAGCCGGTGAGTTTATAGCCAGAAGTTACCAGCATGGAGAAATGAACATGCCTTACCGTATTTTATATCCGGTGGTAAAAAAATCAAAATATCCCTTGCTTATTTTTATGCATGGTTCGGGAGAAAGAGGCAGTGACAATGAAAGGCAGCTCATCCACAGCAGACAGATGTTTCTTGAAAATATGCAGGCCTTTCCTGCTGTCGTGGTCTTACCCCAATGTCCAACCAATGATTACTGGTCAAGCGTAGATATCACTACCGATGGTGAAGGCAAAAGGTTTCATACCTTCAATGACAAAAAAGCCACACCTGCAATGGAAACGGTGCTGAGCCTGATAGACTCCCTTTCCAACCTTCCATTTATAGACAAAGACAGGATCTATGCCACTGGTTTATCGATGGGTGGTATGGCTACCTACGAGATCATGTGGCGCAGACCCGGTTTGCTCGCAGCGGCAGCTCCGATCTGCGGAGGGGCATATGAAGGTAAAGTGGGCGAAATGAGCAAAACGCCCTGCATTCGCATTTTTCATGGGGCAGATGACGACGTGATTGATGTCAACCATTCAAGAAGCATTTATAAGTTGTTAAAAAACCTAAGTGCTAATGTCCAATATACGGAGTATGCAGGGGTAAAACACAACAGCTGGGCACCGGCCTATAAAGAAGCAGATTTTTTCACGTGGATGTTTTCCTGCAAGAAAGAGTAATCTTAAAGCGCTGTTCTTTTGTTCCTGTGTTTCACCATTTTTATGAATGAATAAGAAAATGACTTCCATATTTTAGGAAGTATAGCTGCGGAATTTTACCTACTTTTGCCGACAATAAGATACCATAATATGAAGGAAATAACGGTTATTGGTGCAGGCACGATGGGCAATGGCATCGCCCATGTTTTTGCCATGAATGGATACAGGGTAAATCTTTGCGACATCAGCCCGGAAAGCCTGGACAGGGCTCTGAAGACCATTGAAGCCAACCTTGAGCGCATGGTGAAAAAAGGCAGCCTGGACGCAGAGGGTAAACAAAACACCTTGGACAACATCAGCACGTCCACTTCGATCGAAGAAGCTTGTGCCAAGGCTGACCTGGTGGTAGAAGCAGCTACCGAAAATATCGATCTTAAACTAAAAATTTTCAAACAGGTCGACGATGCTGCTCCGGCAGGATGCATTTTGGCAACCAATACCAGTTCGATTTCCATCACCAGGATAGCCGCAGTTACCAAACGACCGGATATGGTCATCGGCATGCATTTTATGAACCCGGTACCAGTGATGAAGTTGGTAGAAGTAATCCGTGGATATGCTACCTCCGATGCAGTAACGGCAACCATCATGGAGTTGTCAAAAGCAATAGGTAAAATAGCGGTTGAGGTCAATGATTATCCGGGTTTTGTAGCCAATAGAATCCTGATGCCCATGATCAATGAAGCCATTTATACCCTCTATGAAGGGGTAGCAGGCGTAGCTGAGATTGACGAAGTCATGAAACTCGGAATGGCACATCCCATGGGACCGCTGACTCTGGCTGATTTTATAGGTCTTGATGTTTGTCTTTCCATTATGCGTGTCCTTTTTGAGGGCTTTGGAAATCCTAAATATGCACCCTGTCCGCTGCTGGTTAATATGGTGACCGCAGGCAAGATGGGAAGAAAATCAGGTGAAGGTTTTTACGACTACAGCTCAAAAGAAAATATAATCGTCGCCTCAGCCTTCAAACAATCCAGGTGAGGATTGCGGTCTTAAGTTCGCGATTTCCCTATCCCCTCGAGCGGGGAGATAAACTCAGGCTTTTCCATCAGATAAAGTCGCTCAGCAAACAACACGAAGTTTGGTTGTACGCCATCAATGATAAAGCAGTGAGTCCGTCTGATTGGGAAGCGATGCATCATTATTGTACCCACATCGAAGTTTTTGTGCCCAATTTTTGGGATAAATTAAAAGGGCTGATGGGCGCATTGATTTACAGCTGGCCCTTTCAGTCAGGCATTGTGTTTGCGCATCGATTCAAAAAAAAGTTGGATGCTTCCTTGCAAAACAATGGTATTGATGTCCTTTATTGTCAACTCATTCGAATGGCTCCTTATTGCGAGAATATCCGTTTGAAAAAAATCATAGATTACATGGATGCCTTTGGTCGGGGTATGGAAAAAAGGGCAGAAATCAGTTTCTTTCCAATGAGTTGGATTTATCGCTGGGAGGCCAGGCGGGTAGGGCGGTACGAAAAATATGTATTACAGTTTTTTGACCAGGCGACCATCATCACCCAGCATGATAGGGACATTCTAAGGCTGTCAAAAGATGCGGACAAATTGCACGTGGTTGCCAACGGCATCGATACGGATTATTTTAAACCCGGCGATCAGGATGAAAAATCCTTTCAGGTTGGTTTTGTGGGAAATCTGGGATATTTGCCTAATGTGGATGCTATAGAATTTCTCTGCGGGTATATCCTGCCTGCTTACCATGCCGTATATGGGCAAAAACTTAAGGTTTTGTTGGCCGGAGCGAGGCCTGATCCTCGGGTTAGCCAATTTGCCGATGACCATATTTATGTCTCCGGATGGATGGAAGACATCAGAAAGGCGTATCATTCCATTCAAATCCTGGTGGCACCTATATTTAATGGTACCGGACAGCAAAATAAAATCCTTGAAGCCATGGCTTGTGGCATACCCGTCATTACCACCAGGGAGGTAGCCCTGGGCATATCCGGACTCACTCAAGCAGAGGTGTGCCTGGCGGAAGATGAACCAAGCTTTGCGCATGCCATTCATCGGTTACTAACTGACCCTCAATTGAGGTCAAACATGGCAAATGCAGCACGAAAACGGGTACTTTCTGCTTACCAGTGGGATGACCAGAACTCCCGGCTGATTGAATTACTGGACACAAAGGATCTGGTGTACTAAAAGAAAGTGTGGAACATGCTTTTCGCCAGCCATCTTGCTGAAAATAGGAATATTCATGCGCCTGATTACTGATAATTCCATAAAAGCCTGGATCTCAAGGGCTGATATTTTCCTCCTCCCGGCATAGGTAAAATCATTGGCCCGCATTATCAAATATTATTTTAAATTTGTGCAAAAATCGAAACATTCGATTGAAGTACAGGTTTAAAAATTATGGTGGAAACAGTTAATATGGACGTCAAACTCGATCTCATAGAAACAGCGATCGGGGAAATCAGAAATGGTCGTGTAATCATTGTAGTGGACGATGAAGACAGGGAAAATGAAGGTGATTTCATTTGCGCTGCAGAATGTATTACGCCGGATATCGTCAATTTTATGGCTACCAATGGTAGGGGACTTATTTGTACCCCTATTGAAGAATCCAGGGCCAAAGAACTCGATCTGCATCTCATGGTGAGGGACAATACGGCTATGCACCATACCGCGTTTACCATCAGCATTGATTTGTTGGGCAGGGGATGCACCACAGGTATTTCAGCTTATGACCGCGCTACCGGAATTAAAGCCATTACCGATCCAACCATTGTGGCAAAAGACTTTGCCAGACCGGGCCATATATTTCCATTGATCGCCAAAAACGGTGGTGTACTCAGAAGGACAGGTCACACAGAAGCAGCCGTTGATTTAGCCAGGATGGCAGGTTTTTACCCTGCAGGCGTGTTGGTGGAAATCCTCAATGACGATGGCACCATGGCGAGGCTGCCTCAATTGCTTGAAGTAGCCAAAAAATTTGACCTGAAGATCATCAGCATCAAGGATCTTGTGGCTTACAGGATGAAGACTGAGACGCTGGTGCAAAAAGAAATGGAGACATCCATTGAAACCCAATTTGGCATCTTTAAAGTGACTGCATACAAACAACTCACCAACGGGGATTTACACATAGCACTCCACATGGGCGAAATTGACCCAACCTATCCGACGCTGGTGCGTGTGCATTCCAATGCAGAAACAGGCGATTTCCTGGGCATGTTGTTTGATGGCTATACCGAAACATTGAGCAAGTCCTTACAACTGATCTCCAAAGAACAAAATGGCATTCTGCTATATATGCGTCAGGGAGAAAAAAATGAAGAGTTACTCAAAAAATTAAGGTCTTTGGACAATGATCCATCCAATAATCCGCTTCCTTCCGACGAACAGCGCGACTTTGGCGTAGGAGCCCAGATATTGAGAGACCTTGGCGTTCAAAAAATCAGACTCATCTCCAACCACCCTAAAAAAAGGGTAGGCCTGATCGGTTATGGGCTGGAAATAACAGAAAATATTTTTCTCGATTAATAATTAAACCAAGCTAATAAATTAAAAATGAACCTATTTATCATACTCCAGGCAGGCGGCAGTTCTATGACTTCCATCTTGATGATGCTCGTCTTATTTGTCATCATGTATTTCTTTTTCCTTCGGCCACAAATCAAGAGGCAAAAAGAGCAGGTAGCGTTTCAGAACGACATGAAGAAAGGCGATGAAGTCGTAACCGCAAGCGGCATCATTGGCCAGATTACCAAAATTGATGAACACGAAATCACATTGCAGGTAGATCCTAAGACCTTTCTGAGGTTCACCAAAGGTGCCATCAGCAAAGAAATGACCGATTCATTTTCCAAATTGCCGAAAAACCAGGGTTAAACCATATCCGGCAGACCAACTTCATTTTGCGGACGTAGTTTATCGAAATCAGAGAAATTTGTATTGGCATTTGATTCAGATGGCATGCCGCCGCTTTCTCTATCAGGCCTTTCGTTGTTAATCCAAGGCATGACTTCTCTGCCAATGACTCCAGATCATCCAATATGGGGGCTATTTGCCTATTCGATTTAATCTTAGCATATATTGTCAACTTATCATGGGCAGTATTTACGTCGTATGATACAACACCTCTATAAACTGGTAAAAATTCTTCTGCCAATTGATCTCCAATGCCCTTTCTGTGCTTAAATAACACCCTTTTCCAATCTGGACTATGAAGTATCCACATATGGTACTGATGACTATTGCCTGTTTTTCCTAATACAGTATCCGTTTCGGTGATTCGTCTGATGGGACATTTTTACAATTTTAACCTGAATATTAAAGCCAGTAGGCCTAAATAATATAAATTAGGTTATTTTGATTAATATTGCATACGTTGATATATTTACTTTTGCTCATAATATTTAATTGCTGCATAATAAATGTTCAAGATTGCTGTTTTTGATGATCAACAATTTGTAGTAGATAGTATTATCACACATTTTAAAAGTTTACCAAAAGTTGATTCAATAGTTGGTTTTAATCGAATTGATTCATTATTTACTCATCTGGCTTTGAATGATATTGATATTGTTATTTCAGATGTACTTACGGATGATGACATTGGACTTTCGCTATTTGAAAAACTATGGAGGGAATATCCTAAAGTAAAGGTAATAGCATTTAGCGGGGTCACCTCCGAATTTGTAAAAAAATGTCTTCATGAACTTGGTATCATAGTTTTTATCAATAAAAAAGAATCTTTAGATCATTTATACGAGGCCGTGATGGAGGCAGTTTTTAGATCCAAAATCATTGTTTTTACAACAAAGATTCCTACCCTTACCAATAAAGAAAGACTTATTGCCTATCAGCTTGCAAAAGGCAGTACGGCACAGGAAATCGCCGATGCTACCGGGAATTCAATCAATACGGTGAATAACCAAAAAAATGATTTAATTAAAAAATATAAGTGTGCCAATGCAACAGAGCTAATTGTAAAGCTGTCTCAATTAGGATTAATTACATTATAATAGATCAATATTAACGCTATGCAAAAAAGACTTTTTACCGCTTTGATTTTACTTTTGTTATTGACTCCAAAATATGCAAATGCTCAAATTATGGTACTTACTGACAGTTTGCGTAGTGCACTGCCAAAAAATACCGTAAAAAATATTGACTCTTTAAATATTTTAATTTCCAAAGAAAAGGATCAAAAAGCACTTATAAAACTATATTATAATCTTGCTGTACAATGCAGTGATTTTAGTAACGACAAGGCATTAAAATATGGAAAGGTGGCATTGTCCATAGCCGAAGAAAGTGGCTTTAAGGAAGAGTATGCCGGAATCTATTTCGAGTTGGCACGATGTGAATTTAAAAAAGGCAACTATGAACAAGCGAAAATGAAGTATGAACTTGCGTTAACAAACAGTAGATATTCTGGTGATAAAACTGTTGCAGCAAATTGTTATAATGGGTTGGGAGTAATACTAAATGCCAATGGACAGGCTGATGAAGCAGTCAAAAATTATTTCAAAGGTCTCAAAGAATTTGAAAAATTAAATGATAAGGAGGGTATCTCAATGGTTTACTTAAACCTTGCCTTCATATACATTGACCAGAATAAGTTGGATGAAGCTGAAGCAGCCATCTTAAAATCCATTTCCATTGCCGATCCAACCGTATCCAATAATAATATTCCGTCTGCCTATCAATATTTAGGAATTATTTATGGTATGAAAGGTGACCTGGATGAAGCCATATGTTACATCAATGAAAGTGTCAATCTTAATATAATCTCAGGTAACTTAGCGGCTTTGGATGAGAACTACAATAACCTTGGCACTGCTTATACTATGAAGGGTGATTTAGCTACAGGTATTGATTATCTAAATAAATCGAGGAAAATACAAATTTCTCTTTCTGATAAATATGCAGAGGCGCATACTTTAGGTAATATCGGTAGTCTATATTTGGATATGAAAAACTACAAAGAAGCCTTGCATTTTGTCAATGAAAGTATAAAGATATGCAAAGAGGCAGGTTTATTGAGCCTGGAAATGAAAAATTATAGTAGACTATCTGACATTTATCAACAAACAAGTGATTATAAAAACGCTTATTTAAACCATGTGAAATATACCACTTTAAAAGATAGTATTGACACTAAGGAGAAAACTGAAAAAATAGCCGAGCAGAAAATTCAATACGAATATGATAAAAAAGCGGCAATTGAAAAATTGTCATTTGACCAGGAAATAGAAAGCAGTAAAAACTTCCAGAAACTACTTGGCTTGGGTTTGCTTTTTTTATTAGGTCTATCCTTTTTTGCATACAGGGCTTACAAGATAAAAACAAAATCAAACATCATCATCACTCATCAAAAAGAACAGCTGGAAATACTCAATGCTGCCAATGAAAATCTTATTTACAGCCTATCTCATGATATAAAAGAGCCGATGCTGGACTTACAGTTATTGATCAAAAAACTATCATCCAATGATGAAATACTCAATGAAGTAGGTTCAAATCTGGAGAGTCAGATCAGATCGGTCAATACCATTGTCAATAATCTGGTAGAAATAAAAAAGGCAGATACTAACATTACAGAACCGATTATCAGTATCGGTGACATCAGAAATACGGTAGATAAGGTAATAAAAAGCCTGGAGTATAAAATAAAGGAAAAGAATATAAGCATTGATAATGCCTTGCTGGAGGTAGATCAACTTGAATTTCCGCTTTCCACTCAAAAATTATATTTATTGGTGCTCAATCTGCTCAATAATGCCATAAGGTTTAGCCACGATGGGCAGAATATACAAATATACGCATCAGATGATGGTATTTGTATTCGGGATTTTGGCACGGGTATATCTGCAGCAGCCATCCATGACATAGAGAAAAACGAAAAGCACGACGACAAAAATGATCCATCGGGCGGAAGTGGCATAGGACTACAACTCGTGAACAATCTGTTGAAAAACACCAAAATCAAACTCAAATTTGACAACCCTGGTGGTGGAGGTACGATCGCTAAGATTCAGGTGGGGAATAATGGTTAATTATTAATGGTTAATTGTTAATGGAAAATTGATATATCCATGATTTTGGTTGACAACTTTCATTAATTATTCATTAAGCATGTGGAAAACCCAAAGTTAAATATTGCTCGCATATTTCACAGATTTCAAAGATTTCGCAGATTTTGGAATGGTTAATTGGATGGAGGTGGTGTTTCATAGGTAGGGGCACAAGTTGCAAACTTGCGCCAGCGAATACAAACATTAGCCAGCGAATGCAAACTTGCACAGCAAAGGAAACCAATTTCCACCATCCAGGTAGTTATTTATAACTATTTTATGATCTTTTATTTTGAACGTTCTTTGCCCTTTAAATAAAAATGGAATCAAAATGTACCTAAATCTATCTCTTAGACATGCTATTTCTAAAGCAAAAATGGCAATAACTTTTCTTTGGTTGCTTGCTTTTTCTTGCACCACCTATGCCCAAACATGGAACACTCCAATGGGACATGGCAATGCTACTTATACAAATACTATTTTCCAATCGGTCTATTTCACCTCTGCCTCTCAAGGCTGGGCTGTGGGTAATTCTGGCACCATCTTGACTACAACCAATGGTGGTAGCACCTGGGCAGCACAAACATCGGGAACTACATTAGCTTTGTATTCAGTATATTTCACCTCTGCCACTCAAGGCTGGGCTGTGGGTGGTGCTGGCACCATCTTGACTACAACTAATGGTGGTAGCACCTGGACAGCACAAACATCGGGGACTCCACAAAATCTTAATTCAGTCTATTTCACCTCTGCCACTCAAGGCTGGGCTGTGGGTGGTGCTGGCACCATCTTGACTACAACTAATGGTGGTAGCACCTGGACAGCACAAACATCGGGGACTACACAAGCTCTTAATTCAGTATATTTCACCTCTGCCACTCAAGGCTGGGCTGTGGGTGGTGCAGGCACCATCTTGACTACAACTAATGGTGGCACCACCTGGACAGCACAAACATCGGGGACTATACAAACTCTTACTTCAGTATATTTCACCTCTGCCACTCAAGGCTGGGCTGTGGGTGGTGCAGGCACCATCTTGACTACAACTAATGGTGGTAGCACCTGGACAGCACAAACATCGGGGACTACACAAACTCTTAGATCAGTATATTTCGCCTCTGCCACTCAAGGCTGGGCTGTGGGTAATTCTGGCACCATCTTGACTACAACCAATGGTGGCAGCAATTGGACAGCACAAACATCGGGGACTACACAAAATCTTACTTCAGTATATTTCACCTCTGCCACTCAAGGCTGGGCTGTGAGTGATGCTGGCACCATCTTGACTACAACCAATGGAGGTAGCACCTGGACAGCACAAACATCGGGGACTCCACAAGCTCTTAATTCAGTATATTTCACCTCTGCCACTCAAGGCTGGGCTGTGGGTGGTGGTGGCACCATCTTGACTACAACTAATGGTGGTAGCACCTGGACAGCACAAACATCGGGGACTATACAAGCTCTTAATTCAGTAAATTTCACCTCTGCCACTCAAGGCTGTGCTGTGGGTGGTGTTGGCACCATCTTGACTACAACTAATGGTGGTAGCACCTGGACAGCACAAACATCGGGGACTATACAAACTCTTAGATCAGTATATTTCACCTCTGCCACTCAAGGCTGGGCTGTGGGTAATTCTGGCACCATCTTGACAACAACTGATGGTGGCAGCACCTGGACAGCACAAACATCGGGGACTATACAAGCTCTTAGATCAGTATATTTCACCTCTGCCACTCAAGGCTGGGCTGCGGGTAATTCTGGCACCATCTTAACTACAACCAATGGTGGCAGCACCTGGACAGCACAAACATCGGGAACAACAGAAGTTCTTAGATCAGTATATTTCACCTCTGCCACTCAAGGCTGGGCTGTGGGTAATTTTGGCACCATCTTGACTACAACCAATGGTGGTAGCACCTGGACAGCACAAATATCGGGGACTATAGAAACTCTTAATTCAGTATATTTCATCTCTGCCTCTCAAGGCTGGGCTGTGGATGGTGCTGGCACCATCTTGACTACAACTAATGGTGGCACCACCTGGACGACACAAACATCGGGGACTACACAAGCTCTTAATTCAGTATATTTCACCTCTGCCACTCAAGGCTGGGCTGTGGGTGGTAGTGGCACTATTCTTATATACAAAACATCTGCACCACCCACTCCTACTGTCTCACTCTCCGTCTCCTCCACCTCCGCCTCTGAAGCTAGCCCAGCTGACATCACTATCACCGCTACAGTCAGTGAGCCTGTCGCAGTAGATGAAACCGTAACGCTCACCGTGTCTGGTTCGAACATCACTACCGACGACTATACCCTCAATGCCATGACCCAAAATACAGTAACCATTACTATCTTAAGTGGTGATGATACGGGTACTGCTACCTTTAGGGTAGTGGATGATGCTCCTTATGAAGGCTCTGAGACAGCTATACTTACACTGAGTGGCCCTTCTTCGGGAATTGCACTTGGCAGCACTATCACTCAAAATATAAGCATCACTGATAATGATCCCTGCACAGATTGTTTCATCACAAAATGGCATTATGATATTGCTACTACTGGGTTATCCTTTTTTGCTCATACTGCCGGCGCTGCACATTATACCTGGTCGGCAAGCCCATCCGGTAATAGTGGTTCCGGAAGTTTTACCGTTGCTAACAGTGTTGTTAATTTAACTATAAATGCCGCTGCCGGCGATGATGTGATACTCACTATCACGCCTGATAATCTCAGAAGGTTCTATTTTGAAGACTCGCATAATGATTACATTACTGATGTACTTCAATGGGGTACAGTGTCGTGGAGTTCTATGGCTTATGCTTTCTTCTTTTGCGAAAATCTAGATATAACAGCTACTGATATACCCAACCTTAATGGAGTTACCAATATGGAATATATGTTTTTCCAATGTCAAAATTTGACTGGACCTGGAAATATCAATGCATGGCTCAATAGTGTTAATGGTATTACCAATATGAATAGCATGTTTTTTGATGCACGTGCTTTCAATCAGGACATAAGCGATTGGAATACAAGTGCAGTGACTGATATGGGTAGTATGTTTGCTACTGCAATTGCTTTCAATCAAGACATAGGTGGCTGGAATACTGCCTCTGTAACCTCAATGCAAGGAATGTTTAATAGCGCCACATCATTCAATCAGGACATCAGTGGCTGGGATACTGGTTTGGTCACATCAATGGGGCAAATGTTTGCTAGTGCTACATCATTCAATCAAAACATCAGTGGCTGGGATACTGATCATGTAACAGATATGGGCTTGATGTTTAGCGGGGCTACGGCTTTTAATCAAAATCTTGGGGGCTGGAATATTTATTTAGTGACCAATATGTACAGTATGCTCGACAATTGCGGCATGAATACTACCAACTACGACTCTACCCTGATAGGTTGGGCCGGGGACCCTGTAAACCTTTTTGTAAACTTTGGCGCTTTTGGTTTGAAGTATTGCAATGGTGCAGCAGCCAGAAACATTTTAGAAAGCTTCCCAAACTACTGGACTATCACAGGTGACGCATTATTGTGTACTTATAAAGCCATGATCATGGGTGGAGGATCTTACAATACGCTCCAGGAAGCCATCGATGCTTCCAATCCGAATGACACCATCATGCTACTTGCTAATGTTACAGAAGATATAGTAGTCAGTGAATCAGTAATAATAGAGGCAGATGGCTTTGCATTAGTGATACCTGCCTCATTGGAGATACCTATTGGAAAATCTTTGACATGGAAAGAAGATACGCTTATCATCAATCCCGGCGCAACCATAGACAATGACGGCACGCTAAAAAACAACGGTATCATCAACTATCAGGGAGGTGCCGGCACATTTACCAATACAGGATTGTATAAAGGAAGAGGTTCATTCAATGGCAACTTTGTAAATAACGGTACAATAAGTTCTGGAAATTAAAAGGAAGAGAAAACTAAAAACAGTTGTTAATTTTTCTCCGGTAAATCAGATCACTGTTCACCTCATTTCCAGATAATACACATCGGACGCATTGCGTTGGATGCCCCTGGCTTCAAATGCCCCTGATTCATTGTCACAGACTTCAATGAAATCAAAAACGGTACACGACTTGGGCAGGCCGGAGAAGATGAGGGTGAAATACATTTTTTCACCGGGAAAACAGTGAATCCAATGGGGATATAAACAGATGTTTTCCACATGTACGAGTTCACTCCTGTGCGGTGAATGTTGGTCAAACAGATAGGTAGTAGGCCAGATGCGGATGTTCATAAATTCCTGAACGGGTGCATTGTACAGAAAGTGCAATACCACTTGCCCCAATTCTTCGGTATCGTTACAAAGTTCAGCCAGAATATCCGGATCTACATGGATGTTTGGTTGGGTGATGATGTGCAGACTCATGGCCGGTCATAATGATTTAAGAGATCGGGTCTGCGGTCTTTGGTTCTTTCCATAGCTTGTTCTGTGCGCCATTCATCGATGGCTGCGTCATGGCCACTTAAGAGCACCGGAGGCACCTCCAGGCCGCGAAAACTTGCCGGACGGGTATAGATGGGAGGAGCAAGGAGATCGTCCTGAAATGAGTCCAGCAGGGCAGAAGCTTCATCATTGAGCACCCCGGGTATCAACCTGCCGATGGCATCTGCGACAACTGCGGCAGCAAGTTCACCTCCGGAAAGCACATAGTCACCAATCGATACTTCCATGGTGACATGCAGCTGGCGGATGCGTTCGTCAATGCCTTTGTAATGACCACAAATGATCATGATATTTTCTTTCAGAGATAACCTGTTGGCCAAACCCTGGTTGAAGGTATGCCCGTCGGGTGTCATATAGATGACTTCGTCGTAGCTGCGTTCTTTCTTCAGCGCTTCAATCTGGTTGTCGAGTGGCTCGCACATCATCACCATACCGGCACCACCACCGTATTGATAATCGTCAATCTGGTGATTTTTCCAAGCCCAAAGGCCCTGAGGTCATGGGTATAGACATGCAAAAGCCCTCTTTCCGACGCCCGCTTTAAGATGGAGTGAGAAAAAGGGCTTTGCAACAGCTCTGGTACAGCCGATATGATGTCTATCCTCATGGAGGATTTATTGTTCGTTGATGCCGAGAAGTTCCACTTCAAAGATCAAAGCGGAGTAAGGAGGAATTGATCCACCTGCACCGCGCTCACCATAAGCCATGTTGTATGGCAGATAAATCCTCCATTTGTCTCCGACACTCATCAGTTGCAGTGCTTCCTGCCAGCCCCTGATAACGCCATTAAGCGGGAAACTGATGGGTTCACCACGCTGTACACTGCTGTCAAACACTTTGCCGTCAATAAGCGTACCATGGTAGTGGGTTTTTACCTTGTCTGTCAACAAAGGCTTTGGTCCACCCGCAGGTCCTGATGCCAGGATTTCATATTGTATGCCATTGGGAAGGCTTATTACGCCTGGTTTTTTAGCATTGGCAGCCAGGAAGTCTGTTCCCGCCTTGGCAGCCATGTCTGATTTAAACTTGGTCAAAATGCTCTTCGCAGCCGTTGCATCCATAGCACTTTTGCCCATCATATAATCCTCAATGGCCTGCATCAACAATTTTCTGTCGAAGTTTTCCATACCTGCCTTTTTGAGGTCATCTGCCAGGGTCACCCCCATGCTGTAAACCACCTTGTCATTGTCATTCGCCAGGTTTTGAGCCAATGATACCGATGCGAAAAAAAGAAACATTCCTGCCATAAATCCGTCAATTTTCATATTGAAATTTTTAATATATTATAATGAACTGATATGTCGAAGCCATTAAGCTTCAGTGGGCAGCAAATATCCTACTTTTTTATCAATTGTATTTGGGATTAACGTTTTATTAAAATTTGGAGAATCGGAGAATCGGAGAATCGGAGAATCGGAGAATCGGAGAATCGGAGAATCGGTATGACCGAGCGATTTGGCGAAGCCAAAAAAAGGGCCGACAGGTGACCGAACGGTTGTCCCAAAGGGACAATTCGATTGCCACTGGCAATTGAAAGTGAGGGAACTGTGCGATATATAGCACAGCATAGACAAATCTTCTTTATAATCTTTCTTCTTGCTAAATAACAAGAACTTCATTAAGAACCACGAGCACCTGCGAGTGGCGACGACCAAACTTATACTTTGGGATTGTGAAATCTACCTGGCTGCCGCCAGTTAAACAGGTTGGAAAATCTAAGTTAGGTAAGAAACTGATTTGGTAAAAATTATACGTAATTATATGTTTATAAACGCTTTAAGAAACTGGCCTGTTGTAGATTTGAAATAATTATTGAAATTTACATCCCGGTGATGAAAAGATATATTTTCCCGTTCGAAAAACTCGAAGTGTGGCAGTTGAGTTTGGAACTTTCCAAAAAAGTATATTTACTTACTGCCAATTACTCTCCCGATGAAAGATATGGCATAGTCAGGCAGATCAGAAGGGCAGCAAATTCAGTTGGTGCAAATATTGCAGAAGGAGCCACCAGACTTTCACCTAAAGATAGAGCAAGATTTTTAGAAATAGCCTTCGGTTCATTAATGGAAGTGACCCATTTCTTGTTCCTTTCAGAAGGACTTAAACTTGTTGAAAAAGATAATGCGGTAGAAATTTTCACGTTGATTGAAAAGCTGTCCAATAAGATGAACGCTTTCCATAAAAAAATTCTGTCGGCGGTTGAAGAAAAATGATACCACGATTCCCCGTATCCGCAATTTACCGAATTACCGAGATCTTGATTGATTTTGACTATGCTGTGCGCGGAGGCGCCCAGTTCGCGCCTAATTTGAGCCACCGGCTCAAATTTTAACGGCACTCATCCCGAATCCGCGAATTACCGATTCTCCCGAATTCCCCAATGTCTTGATTGATTTTGACTTGCTGTGCGCGGGGCGCCAGTTCGCGCTAATTGAGCCTGGCTCAAATTTTAACAGCACTCATCCCGAATCCCCAATTACCGATTCTCCCGGAATTCCCCAATGTCTTGATTGATTTTGACTATGCTGTGCGCGGAGGCGCCCAGTTCGCGCCTAATTTGAGCCACCGGCTCAAATTTTAACGGCACTCATCCCGAATCCGCGAATTACCGATTCTCCCGAATTCCCCAATGTCTTGATTGATTTTGACTATGCTGTGCACGGAGGCACCCAGTTCGCGCCTAATTTGAGCCATCGGCTCAAATTTTAACGGCACTCATCCCGAATCCCCGAATTACCGATTCTCCCGAATTCCCCAATGTCTTGATTGATTTTGACTATGCTGTGCGCGGAGGCGCCCAGTTCGCGCCTAATTTGAGCCACCGGCTCAAATTTTAACGGCACTCATCCCGAATCCGCAAATTACCGATTCCCCGATTTCCCGATTCCCCGATTTCCCGATTCCCCGATTTCCCGATTTCCCAAAAATCACACCTCCGGATACCCCAACTCAGCCAACTTAGTAACCAAAGCCTGACGATCCGTTTCCGCATCCACGTGGACCGTCTTTTTATTTTCTTCCACTTCAATGGAATGTACCCCTTCTACCTTAATGAGGCCATTTTTGATATTGCTGATGCAGCCGTCGCATTTGACATTGGATACCTGGATCGTATGAATCATAGGATTTATTTTATCCTTAAAACCAATTACTTCACGTATTGGTTCACGTTTTGCCATGAACCGCCATTGATCACGTTTTGGATGCCATTGCCTTCTAGAATGGACTTGGCCATACTGCTCCGGTTGCCGCTGCGACAAAAAACCACAATGTTTCCCTTATTTTTAAATTTGGCCAATTGACCGCCGATGGCGTCGAGTGGAATATTGACAGACCCCTTGATATGGCCTTCTTTGAATTCGGCCGGATTGCGCACATCGACTAAGAATGCTCCTTCCGAAATGATGGATGCGAGATCGACGCTTTCACTGCCGCCGCTGAATATGTTTTTAAGAAAATTAAACATGTATGTTATTTTTTTGCAAAGGTAACTAATCACGCTTTAGGGATGGTGACCTGGGTTACATACAAGCGTCAGGTGAGAAGTAAAAAAAACACAGCTTGTTAAACCATGTCCAACTAAAATTTGATTTGAGCTATTACCGGTTACTTGCTTATAACTTTGTGCTAGGTAGTTGCGCTCCTGTCAGTTGGCTGTAAACAGTGCTCAAAACATCCAGCCAAGAGTACATGACAAAGTGAGGTAACGAACATCGAGTTTTCCAAGGGCTTGTCCGTTTTCATCAAAGATGCCATATTCGGTATGGGCCTTTATACCCTGAGTTGCAGCTGATCTCAGGTAAAAGGGTCCGCGATGCAGGACCAGACCTCCCGTAATTCCGGCATCCCAGCCCATTTGGAAGTCTTTTGATTTTTGCCAGTTCACCACATCTTTTAGGCTGAATTGCATGGACTTAAATGCATAACCCAGGTAAAGCCCGGCTTCCAGGGAGATCCAGGAATTAAGTTGGTAGCCCACTCCCGGATTCATCAGCACCTGCCGGTATCGGTAATCCAGGTAGTCCACTTTTACGAGCGTTGCCTGGTTATTGATGATCAACAATACAGGTCCGTTCGATTTTACCGCAAGCCGGTTTTGCTGAAACGTGGCATAGACCGGGATATAAAAATGTTCAGACAACGACATCCTCGCCCTTATGCCCAAATGATAACCTGCCCTGAATGCCCTTTTGGGATAGTTGGCTGCGATCTGATCTTCCTTAGACACATTCGCCCAGTCGAAACGCGAAGCAGTCAAACCAAGTTCAGCTCCAAACTTGACGATGCCGATCTCCTGAGCGAAAAGGGAAGTTGAGAGGAAATAGAAATAGATACAAAGTGTGATGGATTTGATGGGGGTAGGCATGGTGTGAGTTTTTATTCCTGTGCAAAAATATTAATTAGTTCGCCTCTTTTGACTACATCATAGTGTTCGGTTAACTCAAAAGGGTTAAGTTCTTCGGGTTGCCAATTTCCCTGCTGATACGAAAATGTAAAGTACACTTCTTTAATGTTGCCTTTTGGATACCTCATGCTAATTTCCATTCTGTCATTTTCTTTGAATTTAGGGATGAAATCAAAGGCATCTTTTTCCTGTAACCTTGCCAACAGGATCTCTTCATTTGGTTTGAAATTTTCATCAATCATATCTGAAGGATCAATCATCATACCCATAACGCTAATATTTTTATCTCCAACATAGCGATGTAGCACCCAGGAATTGGTAAGCTCATCAGGATCTTTTGCGCAGGTACAGAATTTTATTTTGTTGGATACGATGCACATTAATTTAGACTTGATTGATTCAATACTGGGATAATAATATGAAAAATACTTTATAATTATTTAGGAATATTGTGGCAATGATAAATTTTATTTTTATAAAAATATAAATATTTATGTTGTATTTATAGAATGTGCCTGCCGGCACAAGCCTTCTCGTTGGTTACACCTAGTTTTTTTTGGGGTTTGCTTGGAATTACGTTTCATAATCCCGTTAGGGATTAAATATGGGTAAAAAGCCGATACACCCATATAATTCCGTCCCGTACGGGACGGTACAAAAGCACCCGCCATTTTATCTACCCATATCTAGTGCCTAGCGGCACAGGCCTTCTCGTTGGTGTCACCTTTTTCTAAATTATTATCATTGACACCTTGTTTTATAATCCCGTCAGGGATTAAATATGGGTAAAAATCAGATCCGTCCACAAAATTCGGTTCACATACGCGACCTTCTCGTTTTTAAATTTATATGGTGGCTTTTTCAGTTTCCAGGGCCAAGATGGTAATCTTGAAATTAAAATGAAACCCAGGAGTGAGAAATATTTGAGGGATAGAGCCATTGGCGGGTATTTTTATTCCTGTGCAAAAATATTTTTTAGTTCCCCACTTGTTACTACATCATAATGATTTTCTAATTCAAAAGGGTCAAATTCTTCCGGCTGCCATTTTCCATTCTGATAGGAAAATGTAAAGTTCACAAAATCATCGTCGACTTGTGGATACATGAGGACTATTTCCAGCCTGTCATTTTCTTCAAATTTGGCTTCAAAATCAAAGGCATCTTTTTCATGTAATCTTGCTAAGAAAGTCTCCTCATTTTGACTGTAATTTTTATCAATCAAGTGTGAAGAGTCGACCACTAGTCCAAGCATGAAATTTTCCTTTCCTTTCACATATCGGTGTAGCACCCAGTAATTGGTAAGCTCATCTATCTTTTTGCGCAGGTACAGAATTTTATTTTGTCGGAAACGATGCACATGGTTATCAGGGTTTTATATAAAATTGGAACAAATTACATTCAAATTTATTGAAAACAATGTAAGGGTAAACAAATATGTAATTTATCAATAGACCCCGTAAAGACTTCTACCTCCTCCATAATATTGAAGTTTCAAATGTTCATAAATCAGGTTGGTTTTTAAGTCGATTTCTTCATTTCCGTAGGTGGGGTAAGGTAAGGTGTCAAACAAGGTTTTGTTTACGGTGTTAAATACGGCCGCGGCGGTTACGGATTTATCTGCCCATTGCTCTACCTGCAGTTTCTCTTTTTTCAGTTCTTCGAGCAGGCTTATGGATATTTTTTTGATTTCCTTTTTTTCACTTTCTTCCAACTTTTGCCGTACCGTAGGATGTCAAATATGGCTTTTTGTTCATCGGTAAGACCTTCCCGCCGGGTGTCGGCTTCTTCTGCGGAATACGAGTTTACCAATTCGATCAATTTCCTGAATGTTTCTTTGATCACAACTTCATCCTTGCCCCGGTTGTATGCATCTATGATTTCCTGATATTTTTTGTAGTAGTCAACAGTGAGTGGATTGCGTTCCACCATATGTCTCAGGTGATTTTCCACCTTGTCTTTGAGCGATTGAACCGCCGCATTTTTATGATTGGTTTTCAGAAAATACTTTTCAAGCATATCAAAGTCGAGGCCGCTCAGGTCTATTATATTGCCTTCATTATGGTGTGGTTCGGCAGCCATATTTTCTATGGATTCGTCCACTACATGTTGAATTTTTCGCATGATATCTGTCACATCAGCACATTCGATGTTCTTTTCAATGGCGGTATAGATCACATCGATGGCGTTTTTTCGCGGGGCAAACTCATTTAATACTTTGTGGGGTTGTAGTGCTTTGTATTTTTTGAAAACTTCCCTTGCCAGGATCTGAAACTTGCTTTTGGTTTCGTCATTGGTGTACACAGCGTTTACGGCTTTTTCCATTGCAGCCAATTTATGTAACCCATCAGCTTTGATCAATTCCTGTAAATCATAATCTACTTCCTCCTGTAAAAAGGTTTCCGTGACAGATATCGCATCTTCCAGCAGATGGATAAGTTCTGTGTTTGGCTCAAGCGGTGGTTGTGGCTTGTCGTCCTTTTTGTCTTTATTGTTTCCATCGCCGGTGCCATAAATCGCCAATGCATCCAGTAAGGCGGTATAGGTCTCGATATAGTCTACGATCAGCCCGTTATTTTTCCCTTCGCTTATGCGGTTGGCCCTGGCAATGGCCTGCATCAGGGTGTGCGATTTTAAGGGTTTATCAATGTATAAGGTGGATAGGGTAGGCACATCAAAACCCGTAATCCACATGGCACAGACGATCACAAAACGAAATGGGTCATTTTCCTCTTTAAACCGGGTTTCCAGGTTTTGGGTGTTCATCTTTTCCCGGTGTGGCTCAATGTTTAAATCCCATTTTTGAAATTTCTGTATTTCATTTTGTTCGGAACTTACGACCACACATACCTCTGTTTCCTTTATCCATTGAAGTTCCCGGGTTTTCTCCAAGAACTCCTGGTCGCCATATTTTACTTTGGCTACTTCTTTTTCCTGTTGCTCTACATATTTTTTCCAGTGTTCGGTTATCAGGTCGTACATCTTTACGGCGGTGAGTTTGTCCAGGGCGATGAACATGCCCTTGCCTTTATATCCCCGGTTGCAAAAATGCCATACGGTATCTTTCGCGATAGCGTCCAGTCTTTTATGGGCCGTGAGTATCGGATATTCCCTTGCAAAAAGTTGTTCAAGCCTGCTGCGTTGGTCGCTATCCAGATCTTCACTTTCGGCATCGATTACGGACCTGATTTGATCATTGAGCACAGGATTTTTCAAGCCAAGATATTCGCCCCTGTTTTCGTAATAGAGGGGTACGGTAGCTCCGTCATCTACGCTGCGTTTGAAATCATACTTCGATACATAATCGCCAAATATACGCTTGGTAATCTCATCGTCCTTGAAGAGCGGTGTGCCGGTAAATCCAATAAAGGAGGCATTGGGCAGGGCATTTCTGAGGTTCATGGCCAGTTGACCGCCCTGGGTTCTATGCGCTTCGTCTGATATGACAATGATGTTGTCCCTTTTGGTGATTTCTTCCGCAAAGTTGAATTTGTGGATCAGGGTAAACAAATAGCGGTGTTCTGAACTGAGCAATTCTTTTAAGTGTTTGCCACTGCTGGCTTTGAGTGTGTCTTTTGCACCCGCCTTCACCTGTGGCACAGCACCAACACCACTGAAGGTGCCGTAAATCTGGGTATCCAGTTCATTCCGGTCGGTAACGACTAAAAAAGTATAACTGCCCTTAAACTTATGGTGGATCTTCTGGCAGAAAAAAACCATGGAATACGATTTTCCGCTGCCCTGGGTATGCCAGAACACCCCAAGTTTTTGTTTTTCTTCCAAACTGATTTTACCCAGTTTGTAGAGTTCTTCCTTGTGACGTATGTTGTCAAGGGCCTTGTTTACCCCAATGAATTGATGGTTACGGGCTATGAGTTTTACAATTTTACCCGGAGAGCTATCAAACAATATGAAGTTCTCAAATAAATCCAGAAAACGTTTCTTTTCACAGACCCCCCTGATGATTCGATCCAGCGCCACTATGCCTTCGTCCTCTTCTGTAATGCGCTTCCATTCGTGAAAGTGCTGGTACCTTCCGGTAAGGCTGCCGATGCGGCTTTCGATGCCATTGCTCAATAGCACAAAGGCATTGTAGTAGAAAAGTTTGGGAATGACATCCTTATAGTCCGTGAAATTGTCATTATAGGCGTTTTCCAATTTTCGATGGGCTGCTTTCAATTCGATAAACAACAGGGGTATACCATTTACAAAACCGATGATGTCGGGTCTGCGTTCGCGGTTGCTCCTGCCCTGTATCCAAAGCTGCCTTACAGCCAGAAAGTTATTGTTCGTTTCCTGATCAAAGTCAAAGACCTTCAGGATCTTGTTTTTTACCTGTTCCCCTTTTTCATTGATAAAGTCAACCGGGATGCCGTTGCGCAGCAACTGGTGTTTTTCGTAATTGATCTCGGCCAATGATTTGGTAATGCTTTCTTCGGTGAGTTTTTCATAAGCCTGATGATAGGCTTGGTCGGGCAGATTGGGGTTAAATTGTTTTAGTTTTTCAATAAAAATTCGTTTCAGTACTACTTCTTTTTTATTCAGCCTTCCCAGGGTGCTGCCTTCGCCAAAAGTTTCTTTGTTGTAGGCAATGGCCGTATCCCAACCCAATTGATTGTGGAAGAGATCAATGGATGTTTGTTCTATTAGGGTGTCTTCTGAATATTCCCAGGTCATTCACTTTATTTATTGTGAAGCAGCGTGTTCGGGTTGATAATGGGTAATACGAAATTTTGTAGTGCCGTGCCTTGCAGCCTGGTTAACAAAATACCTCTTGAAGTAGAATAGGTAACAGATGACAGAGCGTTGGCTAATCCCGGGTGCAATTCAATCAGTTTTAAATCATTGGGTTTTGCCAAGTCAGTAAGGTTTTCAACTTCATAAATAAATACCAAATGAAAATTACCTGTTGCTTCTTTGATATCTTGACCTTCACTCTCCGTTTTTATTTCAATTGTAAAATCTACTTTCACGAGTTTCTCTTGCAGGTTGAACCCCAGTTGCATCGCATTATCTATATGATACCCCTTTACATTAGATGTATCAAAGTCTTCCGGTACGTCCACCTGACCTTTGACCATCTTAAATTCAACTATACTAATTTTTTCCGGCTCAAATATGTTGATATTATCCGACATTGGTCAAAGGATTTAATTTACTAACCTGCTGCCACTCAATAATTTTTGATGGTTTGGTAGGTTCATTCTTTTTATATAAAACAAATGTATGAACACTACGACTATACCCATTGATAAAGGTGGAGTGAGATTTTCTTTTGGGCACTTCCAACAATGGTTCACCCAATTCTGCCGACAATTTTGCAAGTGACCGGAGCGTAAAATTGTGCTCGCCATTCAGCCACTTGGAAATTTCAGATGGCATCTTGTCCATCTTTTCTGCCAATTCCTTTTTGCTTAAGTTCTGTTCACTTAATAACTGATTAATGCGAACCACCAGGTCGGCATACCAATCTACAAAAATTTTTATATCCTTGGGAGTGTTTTTTAGCAATCTATCTACGGTTTTGCTTCTCATTGTCCTATAGTATTATTTCTGTTGTTCCGTCAAAGTTTTGCAAATGCCTATCGTCATCTGAGATTTCAATCATTCCGGATTGCAAGGCCTCTTCAATTTTTTTGACAAAGGTTTGTGCTTCGTGAAACTTCATCCTTAAACCTTTGCTTTTTTGTGTTCCTTGTGATTCTTTAATCCCACCGTTGAAAAGAATGAGGATTTGTTCGCTTACCCTATAACAGAATAACCTCAGTGGGAAATTGATGCCTAAGTCTTTTATTTCTTCTACCCAATGTTTTGGTTTTGGTGGCAACTCCTGTGCTTTATTTACAATTCTGTCAAAAAAATCTTCGGTTGCTCCATATCTGTTTCCGATGCTTTCAGTTATCAATCGAAATAATTGCAGTGCATTTTCTTCGAATGGATGCTCATGTACAGCATAGGTGTTAAAAAACTTGTCCGTTTCTGATGCTGCATCGTCATCTTCTGTAACCCACTTGACAGTGTAGAAAGTGCAAATGCTTCCTTCATCATACCATATTTCGAGTGCAAAGATATTCACTTATAACTGAATTACGTAAGCTAATGTTTCACTTTTAAGTTAATTTTTCAAGTTTCGGGATGCTTTATAGCAATATTTGATTATAAATATATATTAATCATTGATATTCAGCAATGTTTTAATTGTGTCTTGCAGATTTTTTTCAATGGCGTTAACGTTATTTTCTACTTTAACAGGCAATATGTGACAAACCTGATCTGAAACCTCACCATTGGGATGGTAATATAGGCCCTGATATTGACCTGTTAAGCCAGGATAGATTAGGGCGGTATCCCGGGCTTCAAAATAATGCCCATAGGTAAACATCTGTCTCAGATCTTCGACGGAAGGTTTATAGTTGGCCAGATTTTTCCATTTGGTGTCGAGGACCATCACCGTATCTTTGTATCTGAGTACCATATCCGGGCGGATGCTCACCTTGTTACCATTGATGGGTTTCCAGAAATTCTTGCTTACCTGTGGCTGCACTTTCACCAAGCCATGCGCCTTTCTAAGACTGTGCAACACAAATTTTTCCCATAAAACATTCATATCAAACATCAAAGCCAATACGTGATTGGGGCCCTTTGTGAGGTCAGGATGGTATTGTAGTAACAACAGTTTGGCTATTTCAATGGCTTTTTTGTAGGATTGGGTTTTCCTATTATAAACGATGCGCTCAAAGGTAGCACTGGTAACTTTGACCTCCGGCATTTCAGGAAAATGCAGCAGCAAGGCTCCAATTCGACCGTGCAGGTTGGGGTTGGTGTTTATTTTTTGGAGCAGTTTAATGGTCTTATACAGGATAAAATGTAAGGTGTGGAACACATCATAAGTGGCATGGCGTACATAAAAACGTTCCTGATGGACTATGTTTTGCTGTATCTGTTTGCCGAATAGCAAGTTTCCTTAAGGGCAGATACATTGCCTTCTTTTTTGCGGTATTGTTTGAGAAGCCCATTGTGCAATAAGTATTCCACTTCTTTAATGAACATTTCAAAATACAGGTCGAGGATGGTATTGGGTCTGATTTTTAAATGACTATCAGTAGGGGCATTGATGTCAAAACTTCCAACCGCTTTCAGCATGCCGATTAAAATCTTACGCCATGCTACTTCATCGCGGTCATTTTTATCGGCCTTTGGAAGCACTTCAATCAAGGTGTTGCCTATTTGTATCACACCCACGTATTCTTTGAACTGCACGCCATGATAGCAGAGGTTGTAGAAAGGCACACCATCGCCATAGAAACGTTCCAATGCTTTAAATTGATCCTCGTTAATTCGATTTTTGCCACTGTCATAGCGAATGGACTCATGCTCAAATACCGTGATGTGATTATGAACTTTCATACCTCATCATCACCATAATGCAGAAATGGCATTGATAAACGTGTTATCACCCATCTTCATTACATCTTCGATTTTATACATGATTCTTTCAGATAATGCAGCCGTATCAGAGTATTCAAAATCAGCGAAATCATCAGTCTCATTGTTTTGAGATTCCACCATCACAAAACCTTTGCCAAGTACGAGACCGATCTTTCCAAAATCTCCATAAAAATACTCTTGCAGGAGGGTATGATCTCGTGCTGAAAAGAAGATTTTAAATCTTCCAGGGATGCCACTTTCATGAAGTAACTGTGACCAATGGTATGGTCCTTGTCCAGAAGTTTCTCTATACGCTGGTTGATGGTGGTCAGTAACCTTGGCAAATTTACATTACCTAAAATGCCACCGTGATCTTTTAGTTTTCCTTCTCTGGCTATCAGTTCAGGCACAGGCGGCATCTCTGTAAAACTAAATCGCCTCCTCAAAGCAGCATCCAGGGCTTCTACACTGCGGTCTGCCGTATTCATCGTACCTAAGATGTATATATTTTGTGGCACACTGAACTTGTCTTTGCTATAAGGCAGGATGACTTCCAGCGCTTCTGGTTTTCCCTGTCGCTTGTCTTCTTCAATGAGGGTGATCAGCTCGCCAAAGATAGACGATACATTACCACGGTTGATTTCGTCGATGATTAATACGTATTTCTTATCCTCTACTTGTTCAACTACTTGAAGATTAAAATTTAGCCTTAAATATTCAAGAACGCCGCTGGCATATCCCTGCCAGCCTTTAAAAACCTTATAACCCAGTGCATGCTTTTCGAGTTTTTCCCAAGTAAGTACTCCTTGTTTGGTTTTATCTGCTCCGGTAAACAGACTCAAATTATCATTGGAATTTACATTTACATGAAAAATCTTTTGGGATGGTGTTTTCATTTCCACCAATTCGTTTCCTTTTTGAGTGGTTTGGGTTATAAACTGATCATAGGCAGCCCTGAAGTTGGTTTGTTGTTTCATCCCAGCTTGAACGCATAATTTTTTAAATATTCCGTCTTCGATATCGTATTTCAAGAATTCGTCGTCAGATGATGGTTTGATGGGCTTTATCCCTTCAATAAAATCCTCATAACTCATACTTTGGTGAAAGGTGGTAAACATGATTTGACCTTCTTTAACTTTTTCATCAAAGTGACGCTTGATCGTGGCCCTATCCTCACTTTCAAATTTCTGTCCTAAAATCTCTAATGCCTTATTTATGGTATTATAAGTTTTGCCTGTGCCGGGAGGGCCGTATAGGATTTGGTTAAGGATTTGACTCATAGAATTGCTTTTATTCAAGTAATTGGGAGTTGAGTATATATTATATTCATTTTTGTACTTTTGTGTAGATGGACTATTTCATAGTTTTGTTAAAAATTTTCTTTAGTGATATATGCACTTTTTAAACCTAAACTATAAATAATCTCATTAACCTTGGGTACAAATTCTTCAAGAAACTTTGAAATACTATTAAATCCATTATCCAAACTAAATTTTTTTTTATAATGTTCTGGTGATGTTAATTTAAAGTCTTGATATACCTCTAGAATTTTTCTATATAATTCTAATTCCTCTTTATCTTCAATTCCTTTAAAAGCTATTTCAAGCCAAACTGCTTGATCATTAAATACAATGCATATTGCTGGTGTTTTGTTATGACCCCCATTTAATTTATATAAGCCTACAACTGCAGAGTCATCATTGCCACCAAACCATAGACCCTTCCCAAATTTCTCATCGTTCCTTTTTCGCAATGAATAATAAAAGCCAGGATGATTTTTCCTGTAATGCTCCATAAAATCGAAAATCTCATCATGAAGTTTGTTTCTCATTTGCTTCTTTTAAAGTTTAGTTATTATAGTTAGGGCAGATAGTACCATTCATTAATTTGGGAAGTAAAATATCTCTTGCTTCACGGAGCTTGGAGCTTTGCTCAGCCAAAACAATTTTAAGTTTTCGCATTGTATTCAGTTCTTCTAATTCACTTTTGATAGATTCTTTGGGTTGAGCAATGAATATTTCTTCCAAGTGCTTTTTACCCAAATGGGCAACAGTAGCACCTGAGATGGTGGTTTCATAATAGTGAATTGGCGCTTTAAGTGCTTGCCACAAATAACTTTGATAGAGTTCATTTTTGCACGAAGTCTGCAAACTCGCTGAACCAAATAACCTCTTTGTCCAAGCCACTCATTCATATGAAATTCTCCATCCATTCCTATAAGCAAATCACCTTTTTCAACCCAATATTGATTGTCCACTTCTTGGGTGGTGTATGACTTTGTCTTTTGACTCGGAATATCACGTATTCGGATTATTGGTATTCCTTCACCGTTTTCATTAAATGCTTCTGCTTTAAAAGCAAACCCCATTTGAATATAAGCAAATTCATACAAATTTATTTTTTCTGCATGCAGTATGTCCTTTTGTATTAATTTATAAATCAGCCTAGCCTTCTCCTCCAGCAACTTGATCCGCTTCAAATTATTCTCTATCAAGTCATCATAGGCGGATAGGATGGAGGCGATTTTGCGTTGGGTGGGGAGATGCGAAATGAAGTTCACTGCAATCTTATGCAGAACGTTTCTATCTAATCCCGGAACAGCAGATGCGGCATTAAATTTTTCTATGCTAAGAGTTTTTAAGAAGTAATAAATAAACTTTGGTGAATTGCCTTTAAAATCCTGAACATACAATGTTGTGTTTAATGGCCAATAATCACCATTGATATAAAATAGTTGACCTAAAGTTCCATATCGACCTGTGACAACACCTTCCCCGGTTTTTGCAGGTTCAGAATGGTAATCAGTAATTCCTGATGAAGAAATAATTGGCACAATACCTTGCTTTCTGTGTTGGCTTGGTAAATCATAACCTCTCTTTAAATTAACTATTTCGCCCAAATACTTTTTTTCAAAGTTCATATCACTAAATCTCTATAATTTTGCGAAATAACGTTTGTGATAGCCATAGCTTCTTCGTTCAATCCGTCTAACTCAATATGTATTTCGTTCAGGCGTTCTTCGTAGTCAAAATCTTCATCAGTGCTGGTGTCCACACCTACATACCTGCCCGGACTCAGGCTCCAGTCTTTGGCTTCAATTTCTTTTTGGCTTACTACCTTGCACAGGCCTTCTACATCGGTATAAAGTCCAGCGGGGAAACGACTGGTTAGCCAGTGGGCTTGTTTGTAGAAATATTCGGTCTCATGCAGCAGGCCGGGTTCTTCTTCATCGGGGTTGCCGCTGAGTTGTTGTTGGAGGCTTTTCAATGGCACAATGCATTGCGCCTGTACATCTAAGGCTTTCCAGTCTTTGTTTTTGTTTAGTTGGTATTCTTTTACGGCTGTGCTGATGGCATCCAGGAGTTGTTTGATGAGTTTGTCCTGGGGCTTGCGCAGGGTCTTACACAAATGGGCGGCCCCCTCTAAATCTCCCCCTGCAGGGGAGACTTTTTTACAGGTTTCAATGAGTTTGTTTTGTTGTTCGAAAAGGCTTTCAATTTCCTCATTGCTTAAAGCATCTACAATCCCGACAGCTATCGGGATTACTTCTTTGTTCTCTTTTGCGTATTGGACCGAAAAATCCGTAACGGTTTTCAGCACCTTTTGCAATTGTTTTTGAAGTTCGCCTGTGGCATTGGCCGTTTCTTTGGCTAAGCCGGCAGATGTTTCCAGATATCCATTCACGGTATCCTCAAACTTTTTATTGTTTCCCCTGTACAGGTTGACGATACAAATTAAATTTTGCAATTGTTCGGGGCTAAAGTCGTTTACCTTGCTCGTTACTTTGCGGTATATTTTTCGGGCATCGAGCATGAGTACAGTGTTTTTATTCCTCACCCCCGACCCCTCTCTATTGGGAGAGGGTCCGGGGGTGAGGATGGCAATGTCTTTAAGGACCTGCTCAGTATTTTGAAGCACTTGATCATTGGTAAAGCGGATGATACGAATACCGTATTCACTAATGATTTTAGTACGTTCCGCATCGTGAAGTTGCTGTTCTTCTTGATTGTGGTATCCTCCATCGATTTCAATTCCCAATTTTGCCTCAGCACAGTAGAAGTCAATTATGAAACCAACTTTCAATGGATGTTGTCTTCTAAATTTTAAATCATTGAGTTGTCTGTTTCTAAGTAATTGCCAGAGTAATTCTTCAGGTGCAGTTTGCCTTTTCCTTAATTCACGGGCATTGGCAAGCAATTGTTTTGGTAATTGCTTTTCAACCGTAATGATGCGCTCACTCCCTTCTCCTTGAGGAGAGGGGGCGGGGATGAGGAGTTCTTTCCCCCGGTCAAAAAACCACAGCGTGCAGGGCAGGGAGCGGGTATAAAAGAAGTTGTTGCCAATGGCCATCATCACATCTACCGCACCGGTTTTTACCAATTTCTCGCGGATGTCTTTTTCACTGTGTCCGGCGTCGCTGGCAGAGGAAGCCATCACAAAACCCGACCGCCCGGTTGGTTTCAGGTAGTTGTAGAAGTATTGAATCCACAAATAATTGGCGTTGTCGTTTTTGGGCAGATTCACTTTGCCGTCCAGGACCAGACGCAGGTCTTTTTTTACGGCATCCTTGGCCTTGTCCACACCATCCACATTAAACGGGGGATTGGCCATGACAAAATCGGCTTTGCCTACCAGATCGTGTTTGTCCTCGTAAAAGGTATTGCCTTCCTGGATGTTGCCTTCCAGGCCATGTACGGTTAAGTTCATTTTGGCCAGCTTGGTATTCAGCTCGGCTTTTTCCTGGCCGTAAAAGGTCACCTTTTCAGCGGGTTTCAGTCCTTCGCTTTCTATGAAATAACCCGTTTGCACAAACATACCGGCACTGCCGCAGGCGGGGTCAAACACAATGCCGTGGTCGGGTTCAATGACGTTTACAATGGTCTGCACCAAACTCATGGGCGTAAAAAACTCGCCGCCCTCCTGGGCACCTGTCATGGCAAACTTATTTAGGAAGTATTCATAGATCTTTCCAAATAAATCGCCCTCCGCTTTTTGCAAAACCTCTTTATTGAAGATGCGCAGCAGTTCCCGCAATAAATCCTTACTGAATATGGAAAAATTCTTCGGCAACACCCCTTTTAGGTTGTCGTATTCATCCTCAATGAGTTTCATGGCATGGTCAATAGCCTCGCCAATGTCGGCACTTTCGGGCAATGACACGAGGTAGTCAAATTGTGCTTTTTCGGGCAGGTACATGGCATTTTGTTCCAGAAAGTCATTTTTGGTTAATGCCCGTCTTCCCCTCTGCGCATGGACAGGCAAGGTCTTTTCCACTTCAACCTTTACCCGCTGAAAGCGATTGTAAGCGTGTCTTAAAAAGATAAGGCCAAGCACCGGCATGGAATATTCTGAGGCCGTCAGCTTGCTGTTTGCCCTGAGTTGGTCTGCTGCCCGCCAAAGTTCTGCCTCTAATTTTCTAAGTTGTTTTCCTTGCATTTTGGTTTTTTAAAATGAATGTAGTGTTCTTTCTTTTTTCATACATAGGCTCTCACATTAGGCCTTCTTCAAAATAAATAAGTGATTTTATATGTGTCCAGCTCAATTGTCTCCGCAGTGCAGAGACAAATTCAATATTTTGGAAAGTTTCTGCAAAGCGGAGGCAATGACCAAGATGTTTTTTACTCCAATCTGTATGATACGCCATTGTCAATTTCAAAGACTTGGTTTTTCATAGATAGTAATGGTCATTTTTCGTCAAGGGCAATCTTCCTTTTAAGTATTTTTTCAGGGGTGTTCTTGAATTACCTAAACGTTTCACAAGGTACAAAAATTTATATTCCATATAATCGATTTTTGGGAACCAGTAATAAACGACCAATCTACACCTTTGCCAATTCTTCCAATAACGACTTTCGCTGTTTGTATTTTGTCTTCAATTCAGATACCAATATTTCTGCCTGTTTGCTACCACCCAATTTTATCATGCGACGGATATACCTGCATGCGGTTTGGTAATGATTTCTTCCGGTGAAATGTTCAAGGTGCGCTTTGATTTCATGCTCGTACATCGCAATTAGGTCGTTGGCGTAATCTTTGCCAAGGTACTTCTCCTGGTTTTCAATGTTACTCAGGGACGAATTCTCCTTTAAAACCTCCAGTAACCTGGGCCACCATCTTTCATTAATGCAAATTTTGGTAATTAAATCAATGTTTGTCCAGGTTTTTCTTTTACTGAGCTCATTTACAAGCTCAAGCATAAAGGCAGACCAGTTTTCAGGGGCTATATTGTTTTTAAGTATCTGGTAATAATCCTGGATTGGCCTGAAATTTTCAATATACAGGACCCGTGCATATTTAATAATATTTTCCCGGTTACCCTCAGCCTGGGCTATTTTAAGAAGCCAGTTGTACCATTCTATGACGAGACCCGGGTAGGTTTTTTCATCTTGCTTAATTCCACCCATTGCCAGCTTGTTTGCCTTGGCATAGTCAAGCTTTTCCATTGAATTGCTTATGGCTATGGCCCTAAAGGACGAATTTTCCAGGTGTTTTTCAAGAAAGTTTTGAGCTTCCCGTTCGCCTTTAATTTTATGTATGATGTCATACTCAATTTTCTGAGTTTCCTCCTTATAGTATTTTGATGATTTGAGATTTGGCAGCGATTTGAGTACCTTATCTGCTTCAGACTCATCCTTGACTAGCTGAGTGGCCAGCTGGAGCATGCCCAGGTGCCAGTCCCACCCTTCAAAAATATTTTTTTCAAAGGTGTGGAGTGTGTAATTCAGTAGAAATGATCTTATATCTTCGGGTAAGGGTTCATTTGTCATTTCGAAAAGAAGATCCTGTGCGAGATCTACAAAACTTCCGATGTTGCCGTCACTGTCATCAGCAAATTGAAGGGCTTCACACATTTCTTCCATGATGGCTGTTGCCATATTTATAGCACTCAGGTAGTTTTTTTGTGTCGCCTGTTTCTTAGCACCGGCCAATAATTCATTCACCTGTTGAGCTACCTGGTAGGCTTTATGGCGAAAGATGATTTTGTCCCTTCCCGCTACTGAACGAAGGATGGACTTAATCTGTTTGCTGTAAAAAGACTTGGACTCTGTTGGATGCTGGGTGACAAAAGTTGCAAGCACCAGGTTCCTGAAATTGCTGCTGTTTTCACATTGTATTGTAATAAATTGTTTGAGTTCTTCGTGCGGGACCTTCTCTAATACCTCGCGAACCTTTTCCATGATGGTGACTCTTTTTTTTGGTGCTGTAGTTGATTTTTTCTGACCTGGTACAGGACTCTTTTCTATTGGCTGTATATCCAATTCCTCCTTTTGTAAATAAAAAAGAACCGCAGCCGTGTGCTTGCAGAAAGGGCCCAAGTCATACGGACATGAACAAACAGCATCCTCAACCATTCCTTGGATGACCGTTAATCCTACTGTGTACTCTTCAGTACCCTCTACGATGGCTTCATATCTTCCGGCATCAATTTCTTCTACTGCGACGACGTTTCCTTTTTTGAAATAGGACAACCCTCTTTTTAAAAATAGGCTCATCGATGTGTTGCTCAAATTGATTCAATGGAATTTTCATGGAAATTGATTTAAGGCTAAAATTACAAATATCAGTTGCATACAATCTTGGTATAATGAATTTTCAATCAACAAAATCAGTACTTTTTTTTACAAATAGTACTCGTGATTGACAAAATGGTTTTCTACCCATAGATAGTGCCTAACGGCACAAGCCTTCTCAGGGGTGTCACCTTTTTTCTATTTTGATGTGATTGACGGCATGTTTCATAATCCCGCTAGGGATTAAATATGGGTAAAAACCACAAATAAATGAGAAATTACGTCCCGCACGATATGTGCGGGACGCAACAAAAGCACCCGCTTTTTATCTACCCGTATATTGTGCCTAACGGCACAAGCCTTCTCAGGGGTGACACCTTGTTCTATTTTGATGTGATTGACGGCATGTTTCATAATCCCGCTAGGGATTAAATATGGGTAAAAACCGATCCTCGATAATATCGCGTCCCGCACGATATGTGCGGGACGAAACAAAAGCCCCCGCTTTTTATCTACCCGTATATTGTGCCTAACGGCACAAACCCTCTCGTTGGTGTCATCTGGTTCTATTTTAATGTGATTGATGGCATGTTTCATAATCCCGCTAGGGATTAAATATGGGTAAACCCGTATATAAATGAAAATTCCGTCCCATACGGGACGAAATATATCGCACAACTTTTTTTATCTACCCATATCTAGTGCCTAACGGCACAAGCCCTCTCGTTGGTGACACCTTGTTCTATTTTGATGTGATTGACGGCATGTTTCATAATCCCGCTAGGGATTAAATATGGGTAAAAACCACATATAAATGAGAAATTACGTCCCGCACGATATGTGCGGGACGAAACAAAAGCACCCGCTTTTTTTCTACCCATATATTGTGCCTATCGGCACAAGACTTCTCAGGGATGACACCTTGTTCTATTTTGATGTGATTGACGGCATGTTTCATAATCCCGCTAGGGATTAAATATGGGTAAAAAACCGATCCCTCGATAATATCGCGTCCCGCACGATATGTGCGGGACGAAACAAAAGCACCCGCTTTTTATCTACCCGTATATTGTGCCTAACGGCACAAGACTTCTCAGGGATGACACCTTGTTCTATTTTGATGTGATTGACGGCATGTTTCATAATCCCGTTAGGGATTAAATATGGGTAAAACCACAAATAAATGAGAAATTACGTCCCGTACGGGACGAAACAAAAGCCCCCGCTTTTTTTCTACCCTATATTGTGCCTATCGGCACAAGCCTTCTCAGGGGTGACACCTTGTTCTATTTTGATGTGATTGACGGCATGTTTCATAATCCCGCTAGGGATTAAATATGGGTAAAAAACCGATCCCTCGATAATATCGCGTCCCGCACGATATGTGCGGGACGAAACAAAAGACCAATCACTTTTTCTACCCGTATAATGTGCCTACGGCACAATTTTACATTTCCTTAGTCTATCGGTTTAAAAATATACCGCTCATCATAGGGTATCTCAAATTCATCCAACAACTCACGGTACTTTTCCATGAAGGTTTTGGTCCGGTGATGTTCTTCCTGGTTTTTAATATAGTCTATTACTGCATTCACATGCGATTTGCTGTATGAAAAACCACCATAACCTTCTTGCCACGAAAACTTACCATGCACAAATCCCTTTTGGTTGATCCATTTTGAGCTATCTCCTTTGACATCCTGCATTAGATCGGATAACGATTGGGTGGGTCTCATGCCAATCAGAATATGGACGTGATCTGGCATTCCATTTATTGCCAGTACTTTGTGGTCGTGATTCTGGATGATACCGGTCATATATTTGTATAACTCATCTTTCCATTGTCCTCCAATAAGACACACTCTGTTTTGGACCGCGAATACGACCTGGACGTGAATTTGGGTATAGGTGTTTGCCATTTTCAACATTGATTTACATTTTTCACAAAATTAGAGTTCGATACTAGGGAGGATTCATGCTACTAGAACCGGTTGATTTTAATTACATACGGGCATTTTGAAAGACCAATTTATGGGATTTCATCTTCAGAATCAAGACCATGATCATTTTTTACCACCAATAGATTGGCCATTTACGGTCAATATACTGATACACCGATTATTTTGGTCCAATTTTTCCACCAGTGGTATATCTTCATCGTATTACGAGTTAAATTAGTATAGGTTTTTTAGAAAGTAATTTCCTGTGTTTCACAAAGAGGGCCCGAAACCACCACCATTATGATTTATGCTCATAATTTTCCTAGCAGCACAAACCTTTCCCTTGGTGACAACTTGTTGTATTTTGGTGTGGTTTAGAACAATTTTTGTAATCCCGTTAGGGATTAAATATGGGTAAAAACCAGAAATGGATATAATATCCCGTCCTGTACGGGACGGAACCATCATCTCGATCTAAATTTTCTACCCATATAATGTGCCTAGCGGCACAAGCCTTTTTGTAGGAGACACTTTGTTCTTTTTGGTGTGCTTGGAATTACGTTTCATAATCCCGCTAGGGATTAAATATGGGTAAAAACTGTTTATTAATGAGATATTGTGTCCCGTACGGGACACAATAAAAACCTTCTATCTTGATCTACCCATATCTTGTGCCTAGCGGCACAATTTGGTTATTCGATTTATCATTACCCGATTTATTGTGCCTGTCGGCACATCCAATTTTGGTGGAATTTATTGGCCGTGAACGGCCAATCTACAGGTGTCCCAATTATTTTTTGTCTAATATTGCAACCAACGGTATATCTTCATCGCATTACATGTCAAATTTGTCCGGGTTTCTTTTGATGTAATTTTCTATGTTTTCCAATGCCTTTTCATCTCTCACTATATGTTCATAATAATTCCTTTGCCATGAAAAATCAGGGTTAACTTTTCTGATTTCATAGGTGCATCTTCCTTTAAACCATCTGACTACACGCCCTAAATTTTGATGCAACATAAGGTTTTGAATTCCTGTGAATCCCCCATGCGCAACATCTTCATTGAAAGGTAATTTTCCCACTGAAGGCACCTCCCCAGCGACGCTTTTTGTGATTTTTATGATACCATGAATGTGGTTGGGCATCAATACAAATTCTCCCAGTTGTACATAGGGGAAAAATTCGGGAATGGCCTGCCATATTTCTATGACGATACCTCCGGATTCAGAAAGTTCCCAGTTTGTATTGTTTAAAATTTTAAAATGAGGAATTCTGTCCATGGTACATATGGTAATAAAGTAGGTGCCATTTTTGCCGTAATCATGGCCTTTTAACCGCAAGGATCGGGTCCGGTATTTTTTAATAATTTTCATAGCAGATTGGCCGTTAATGGCCAATCCTAATAACGATTGAATTTCTCTTTTTGTTTAAAAATATCCTGACGTAGATTGGCCGTTTACTGCCATTCTATTGTTTCCCATCACCGTAAATTGGCCGTTTACGGCCAATACTCACGTATAAATTCATTCCTTGCATCACCTTGCAACATGTGTTACTCATAAAAAAAAGGCCCCCGAACCCAATCGAAAGCCTTTTTTATATCTATGTATCTATGTATCTATCTATCTATCTATCTTGGCCGTGAACGGCCCAAGCTACATTTCCCTATGATCCACACATCAAACATCCGTCTTCCATGGTGCAGGTCCATCCTTCGGGCACGGCTTCTACCTGGACGTCCATCACTTCCTGCTCCACAGTGGGTGCTAAGACTTCAGCCTTGGCCTGGATGCGCTGGTGGCCGGCATCGAGGGTAAACTTGATGGGGTCAACGGCTGCTTTGCTTCGCAGGTAGTACATGCCGGTCTTTAATCCTTTTTCCCAGGAGTAGAAGTGCATGGAACTCATCTTGCCGTAGTTGGCATTCTCCACGAAGAGGTTCAAACTCTGACTTTGGCAGATGAAGGCGCCTCTGTCGGCGGCCATGTTGATGATGACTTTCTGGCTGAGCTCGTAGGCGGTTTTGTACAGGTCTTTGAGGTCCTGTGGGATGCCCACAATGTGCTGGATGGAACCGTTGCTGGCCATGAGCATTTGTTTGAGTTCTTCACACCAAAGGCCGCGCTCAACGAGGTCTTGCAAGAGGTGTTTGTTCACGACGATGAATTCACCGCTGAGTGTCCTTCTCGTATAGAGGTTGCTCGTATATGGCTCAAAACACTCATTGTTACCGAGGATCTGCGAGGTACTCGCTGTCGGCATCGGAGCCAATAATAGTGAATTTCGGATTCCTTTTGTTTTGACCTCTTCCCTGAGTGCATTCCAGTCGTATCGACCTGAAGGCTGTACACCCCACATGTCGAACTGGAGGATGCCCTGACTGGCCGGAGAACCCTGGAACGAACTGTATGCTCCCTCTTTTTCTGCGATGCGGCATGACTCGGTAAGGGCAGCATGGTAGATGGTTTCAAAAATGTCTTTGTTGAGTTGTACTGCCTCGTCGCTGTCAAAAGGCATGCGCAGCATCATGAACGTGTCGGCCAGGCCCTGAACGCCAATGCCAATGGGGCGGTGGCGCATGTTGCTGTTTCTGGCTTCCTCAATGGGGTAATAATTGATGTCGATGACCTTGTTGAGGTTTCTGGTAACTACCCGTGTGATCTCATGTAGTTTTTCGAAGTCGAAGGTTTTGTTGGTGGTGTCCACGTATCTCGGCAACGCAAGGGAAGCCAGGTTGCACACCGCTACTTCATCGGGAGAAGTATATTCCATGATCTCGGTACACAGGTTGCTGGACTTGATGGTGCCGAGGTTTTTCTGGTTTGACTTTTTATTGGCGGCGTCCTTGTACAGGATGTATGGTGTGCCGGTTTCGATCTGAGAGTCCAGGATGGCAAACCAAAGTTCCTGTGCTTTTACGGTTTGTCGCGCTTTGCCCTCCTGTTCGTAGCGGGTGTACAGGGCTTCAAACTCATCGCCGTAAGCGTCGGGAAGTCCCGGTGCTTCATTGGGACAGAACAATGACCATACGCCGTCTTCTTTTACGCGCTTCATGAAAAGGTCCGGTATCCAAAGGGCGTAGAAAAGATCCCTGGCCCTCATTTCTTCTTTGCCGTGATTTTTCTTGAGGTCGAGGAATTCCACGATGTCGGCATGCCACGGTTCCAGGTAAACCGCGAAGGCGCCTTTGCGTTTGCCGCCGCCCTGGTCCACATAGCGTGCAGTATCATTGTACACCTTCAACATGGGGATGATGCCATTGCTGGTACCACCTGTGCCCTTGATGTATGATCCTTGTGCCCTGATGTTGTGAATGGAAAGGCCGATGCCTCCTGCGGATTGAGAAATCTTGGCACAACGGCTCAGGGTTTCAAAAATTCCGGAAATACTGTCGTCCGTCATGGTGAGCAGAAAACAAGAGCTCAGCTGTGGCTTCGGTGTACCCGCGTTGAACAGGGTAGGGGTGGCGTGGATAAACCACTTGTCACTCATGAGGTGATATGTCTCGATGGCCGATTCGATGTCCATGCCATGGATGCCAATGGAGGCACGCATGAGCAGGTGCTGTGGTCTTTCTACCACTTCACCGTAGGTACGGAGCAGATACGAGCGCTCCAGGGTCTTGAAGCCAAAGAAATCGAAGTTGTAATCCCTGTCATAGATGATGGCACTGTCCAGGATGTCGCCATACTGCCTTACCACGTTGATGGTCTCATCGCCGATGAGTCCTGCTTTTTGACCCGTTTTTGGGTCGATGTAGTTGTATAATTTCTCCATGGTGTTGGAGAAAGATTTATCTGTGTTCTTGTGCAGGTTGCTTACGGCAATCCTGGCAGCAAGGATGGCATAGTCCGGATGTTTGATGGCCATGGCCGCAGCGGTTTCTGCAGCGAGGTTGTCGAGTTCGGTGGTGGCAACACCATTATAAAGGCCCTGAATTACCTTTTTGGCAATCTCGAGTGGTTCTACAAATTTTTCGTTGAGGCCGTAACATAATTTTCTTACCCTGGCAGTGACCTTGTCAAAACTCACGGCTTCCAGCTTGCCGCTCCTTTTTAATACTTGCATGTGATTGAATTAAAATAAGTGAATGAATGTAGTTTTCGCCTAGTCGATTAGGCTGGATAAAAATTAAAATTCTTCGTCAAGGGAAAAGACCTGCTTGGTCTTTTCGGCCATGACCCCTGCTTTTTGGTAGTCACCAACCCTCTTCTCAAAGAAATTGGTCTTGCCTTGTATGGAAATCATATCCATCCAGGGGAATGGATTTTCCGCATTGTACATCTTACCCGCACCCAGGGCGCTGAGCAGACGGTCTGCCACAAATTCTATGTATTTACACATTTCATCCGCGTTCATGCCCAACAGGGCAACAGGAATGGCATCCACCACAAATTCTTTTTCGATGGTCACAGCATCGGCTATGATGGCTCTGACCTGATCGACAGGCAATTTGTTGATGATGTGGTCATTGTAAAGCAGACAGGCAAAATCGCAGTGCAGGCCTTCGTCTCTGGAGATCAGCTCGTTGCTGAACGTAAGTCCGGGCATGAGGCCCCTTTTCTTTAACCAGAAGATGGAGCAGAAGGAACCTGAAAAAAAAATGCCTTCTACCGCAGCAAATGCGATGAGCCTTTCCTGAAAGGAACCGTTGGATATCCACCGCAATGCCCAGTCGGCTTTTTTCTTCACACAGGCCATATGGTCAACAGCGTGAAGCAGGTAGTCTTTTTCTTTATTGTCTTTGATGTAAGTGTCTATCAACAGGGAGTAGGTCTCAGAATGGATGTTCTCCATCATGATCTGAAATCCATAGAAAAATTTGGCTTCAGTATATTGTACCTCACGAACCATGTTTTCAGCCAGATTTTCGTTGACGATTCCGTCACTGGCTGCGAAAAATGCGAGCACGTGTTTGATAAAATATCTTTCGTCCTCCGTGAGTTTATTCTCCCAATCGGTAAGATCCTGAACCAGGTCAATTTCCTCCGCGGTCCAGAAGCTGGCCTCAGAGATTTTATAAAACTTCCAGATGTCGTTGTGTTCAATGGGAAATAACACAAACCGATTCGGGTTGTCTTTCAGAAGGGGTTCATTGTGGATACTCATGTGATCGTTATATGTTGTTGTTCATTTTAGCCTTGTCAATGTGCATAACTCAATAATATATATATGATATTTTTAAGTATATGCCTAATACACTCCCTTTTTTACAGGGGGGAAATATCGAATTAAAAAATAATTTACTTTTTAATTGATATTTACGGTTTTGGTTATTAGTGGTTTGGAATGTTTTACCGAGTTCAGATCCGAAGTATTTTGAGCACGAGTTTCTGCCTCTTTTGGTAGCACAAATTAAAAGTTTTTTTAATAGCTTATTTGCATTATTCTCTCATAAGTTTTCCACACTGTGTGGATAAAAAATCTAAACAGTTTAATTTCAATATATTAGTTAAAATACCAATATGTGAATAAAGACCCTTAGTGTGAATAACTCTAAAACTTTGTAATAAATAATTGAAAATCAATAAAATAAATATTTAATAAAAAATTAAACCAAATTTTTAATAAGCTTTTGCCATGTTACATATTAATATTTTACAAATATGAGGTTTTCCACATTTTTTATTAAGAAATTGTTAAGGATTGGAGCAAATAATTTATTTTTCCAATGTCCTGGCAGCGCAATTGGATGGGGCGGACTACGGATCTTTTTCTATAAGTCTGAAGCCGGATCCATTGGCCGTGTTTTATTTTTAATAATGATAACCTGACTACTTCTTTGAACTGAAATGTATTTTGGATGGATGTCTGTTTCACTTGTCGAGGTAATCTCATTTTTTTCGAATTTACGGCTTATTCAGGCCGCCATGCGACTGACATTAAGGAATGATACATACATCTTAGCCAAAAAAAATTAACAACAAAAATCAGAAGACTTTAAATCCGCTGTCGTGACCGGAAGAACCAAATCAGGCCAAAGCCAAGAATGACAGAGAAAATGATGATGAAAAGAAAAGCAAAGCGGCTGTTCTGAAACGGCAGGTAAGCGAGATTCATGCCGTAAAAGCTGGCTACCAGAGTGGGTACCATCAAAATGATGGTGATGAGGGTCAGCCGGTGAATGAAGATGTTCATGTTGTTGCTGACAATCGAAGCATAGGCTTCCATGGTGCCGCTGAGGATGTTGGTATATACATTTGACATGCCCAAAGCCTGACTGTTGTCGATGATGATGTCTTCAAATAGGTCGGAGTGCGTTTCCAGGCCAGCTATTTTCAACAGGTCGGTCCGTTTGATCTTTAGCATCAGCAGTTCATTGGCATTCAGGCTGTTGACAAAGTAAACCAGTGATTTTTCGATGCGGAGTAACTGCTGAAGTTCTTCGTTTCGACTCGAGTTGTACAAAACCTGTTCGATGAGGTTTCTCTTGAGGTTCAGCTTTTTAAGGCACTCCAGGAAACGATAGACGTTTTGTTCAAATATCTGAAGGGTAAACATTTGGTGATCGTTGGGGTCAAAATTCTTAACCTTATTTTCCATGAACTTCTCCAGGATAGGATTTTCTTTAGAGGTGATGGTCACAATCTTGTCGGGACTCAGGATTATGCCCACCGGCACCGTAAGGTAGATGGCCTCATTTTCTTTGTCATCGTCATTGAGGATGGGTGTGGAAACCAGAATGACGGTGGTATCTTCATCCCGTTCATATCGGGATCGCTCGTCAATATCGAGTGAATCGGTGAGGAAATCCAGGGGAATCTCCAATTCCTCTGCGAGTTTATCCAGCTCACCGTGCTCAAAAGGTGGGTACAGGTTGACCCATACCGCCTCCTTTGGGTCTTTGAGCTCGGTCAGCTCTCCATTTTCTTTTTTGAAGCAATAAATCATCGTCTGTGTCCATCTAAGTCTTGAGTCTGAATTGGCAGCTGGCAAATATACAGGTTTAATGTGATAAATGGATGGGCTATTTTCGATAAATCGAACGAATAAAAGGTTATGGTCGCTGGTTCAGTTGTAAAAACTTCGCATATGGCATAAGCAACAAATGAGGTGGAAGACAAAATCTGGTGAGGTTCAGGGAGGCAGGGAAGGCCAATGTGGGGTTAACAAATATTTACAATTAAATCTGCCCAATGCGCCCGAATGGTCTTATTTTTGCACCTCTAAATCACTTATGGCTAAAGTTTACCTTACAAGAGTAGAAAGATTCAATGCGGCCCACAAGTTATGGGTAAAGGCATGGACTGATGAGCAGAATCAGGAAATTTTTGGCAAGTGCGCCAATAAAAACTGGCATGGGCACAACTATTCACTTCACGTTACGGTATCAGGTCAGCCTGATCCTGTACTGGGGTATATTATGGATGCCAAAAAATTATCGGAAATCATCAAGGCACAGGTCATTGAAGACCTGGACCACAGCAACCTTAACCTCGATGTGGCCTGGATTCCGCAAGACCTGCAACCCACCACTGAAAATCTCACCATATTGATTTGGCAGCGTCTTGAACCATTTATCACCCACGGCCGTTTACACTGCGTAAAACTCATAGAAACAGAGACCATTTACGCAGAATATTATGGCGAATAAAAAATACCTCAAAACTGAGCACTATGATGCCACCACCACGGCAGATTTGATCAGCTCCTATACCCGGATTCTGGATACCGTGGGAGAAGATATCTCCCGCGAAGGCTTGGAAAAAACACCGGAACGGGCCGCGAAGGCCATGCAATATCTCACGCAGGGTTATGAACTAGATGCGTCTGCCATCCTGAAATCGGCCATGTTCAAAGAAGATTACAGCGAAATGGTGATCGTCAAAGACATCGAATTATATTCAATGTGTGAACACCACATCCTTCCTTTTTTTGGCAAAGTACACATTGCATACATCCCAAATGGCTATGTCGTTGGACTGAGCAAACTCCCGCGTGTTGTCGATGTTTATGCGCGTCGCCTTCAGGTTCAGGAGCGATTGACAGACCAAATCCTGCACGCCATTCAGGATAACCTCAATCCGCTTGGCGTAGCCGTTGTCATCGAAGCAGCCCACATGTGTATGATGATGCGCGGTGTGCAAAAACAAAATTCCATGACCACGACCTCCGCCTTTACCGGCGAATTCCGAAAGGCAGAAACCAGAACGGAGTTTTTGAGTTTGATTGGTAAAAAGTCTTAATTATTGATGTTCAAGATGTTCGAGATGTTTGAAATGTTCGAAATGATGATTCAGGCTGACTTCGTCTTGCCTGAATTAAAATATCAGGCTCACGCCAGTTAGAATAAGCCTGGAACATCAAACCACTTTAACATCAAACCACCTGAACACCTATTCCCCTCCATCCGGTTTGGTTTTAAAACTTAAGTTTGCCGGTCAGTTTTGATTTTCTTGTTATTTCTCTTTAAGGGCTTCATTCAGCATTCTAAAGTCCAACTTCCCTTTGTTTGCCTCAAGGTGGCCCGCTACGACTACAGCCGTCCTGAGCCGGATCTCTGAAGATTTGGGTTTGCCAACCAGATAAAGCAGGTTTCTTTGCTTGCCCGGGGTCAAAGCCATAAAGTGTTTTTCAAAGGCAGGGTCTTCTGCCATCAGTGTCTGTAATTCCTCAGGAACAGGCATACCAAATTCGGAGCCGTCTTCTTCCAGGCAAACCTCTATTTGCTGACCTGTGGTTAAGGCCAGCTTTCTAACATTGGCTTTATTCATCAGAATGTAATACCCATCATTGCCCATGGACATGATGGCACAATGTATGGTGAGTTTTTCATCAAGGGTGCAGATGAGGCGTTTTATCCCTCTTTCTTTAAAATCGTTTGCGATGGTCGAAGGCACCGGTATGTGACTGCCCCATAACGAGGACCTGAAATCTTCCAGCGTTGACGTAAAGGAAACTTGTTGGTTTTTTCGTTTGGGCATGCTGAGGTACTTCGGTCATCCAAAGATATAATACTAAATACCTATCTTTGGCGTTTGATAAACGAAATCTTTTCTAATGGCAAAAAAAGCATGGTTTTTATTAGTGTCATGGTTCTTTTTAGGCCAGCCTTTGGCAGCCCAGGTAAAATTTGTAAATGAATTTTTAAACATTGGGGTGGGAGCCAGGGCCCATGGAATGTTCGGCAGTGTGGTAGCTTCCTCCAATGATGCCACAGCAGCCTATTGGAATACAGCGGCACTTACCTCGTTAAAAGCCCCACTGTCTGTTTCAGCCATGCACGCCAACTGGTTTGGCAGTGTGGCCAATTATGACTATTTCACGGTAGCTAAAAGATTGGGTAATGGCAGGTCATATGGAGCGATCAGTTTCATACGTATGGGGGTCGATAATATTCCCAATACCCTAAATATTGTTAACCCGGATGGTACCATAGATTTTGATAAGGTTACCGAATTCAGTGCAGCTGATTATGCCTTTCTATTGTCTTATGCAAAGACCATGGACAAAAAAGAAAAATTATCCGTTGGAGGAAACATAAAGATAATCAGAAGGGTAATTGGTACTTTTGGCAATGCCTGGGGCTTCGGTGCAGATCTTTCCCTTGACTATAAAATCAATGATCATCTTCGATTTGGTGCGAGTGCGCGTGACATCACCACCACTTTTAATGCATGGTCTTTTTCTCTGACAGATACAGAAAAACAAGTATTTCTCAGTACCGGGAATGATGTGCCTATATCCTCTTCTGAAGTTACCCTGCCAAGGTTGATAGCGGGCTTATCTTACCAGGGTACCATAAAGTCATCCTTCACCTGGCTTGCTGAGATAGATGCCAACATTTCCTCCTATGGAACCAAAGCGGGAGTTCTTTCGGGTAAAAACTTTAGCCTGGATCCTTCATTCGGCTTTGAGTTGGGCTATGCCAATAAGGTCTTCCTTCGAATGGGGCTGGGCAATCTGCAGCGTGTACTCAATGAAGTAAATGCCGACAAACGCGTATTCGATTTTCAACCCAATCTTGGTTTGGGTCTTTTACTGGGCAGACTGAGGATTGACTACGCCCTGGCCAATGTGGGTAATGTGTCCGGTGCTCTCGCATCTCACATCTTTTCGCTCAATCTAGATTTAGCTGACAGAAAAAAATAACATATGACACAAGCTTTATCCAAAAAGACGTTGGTCATCGGGGCCAGTACCAATCCTTCCCGATATTCAAATCTCGCAGTTCACAAATTGCTCGCTCACGGCCATCATGTTGTCGCATTGGGCCCCCGGCCAGGGTGGATTGGCCACCATCCCATAGTTACTAAGTTTCCGGATGTCGAAGATGAGATAGATACAGTAACCCTTTACATTGGGCCTGAAAGACAGCAGTCATTTTATGACAAGGTGGTAGGCCTTCACCCGCAAAGGGTTATTTTTAATCCGGGAACTGAAAATTCTGAATTTTACCAAAAGCTGGATGACGCGGGCATTCCATACTTCCAGGCCTGTACTTTGGTCATGCTGAGTACCGGTGCCTATTGAAGCAGGTCTGTTGGTGATGAAGGCCTTTTGGCAACCTCCCATTTAAAACCTTTCAACTTGATCGCATCATGATCGACAGCGTTCATCGGTGAAAGTGTCGAAGTAGGTTCGGTATAAAATCTAATGTCCCTGATCTTTTTATTTTGAAACTGGAAAATCATCAGACTGCACTCCGTCTGATTGACGCCAATATACCCGTCGTCATCATCCAACATATAATACAGACACTGAGCACTGCCGGTCACTTTTAACTGATCCAGTTGGTTGTCTTTAAAACTTCCTACCACTTTGTTTCCCTTAATTTGGTTATAAAACTGCAAGTCCGGACTGGTGATGACGAGCCCGTTTTGCCAAAGTTCAAGGCGCGATATTTTTTTGTTTTTGAGATAGATGCGTGCGGTGTCTCCGGATAGCTGTGTGGTATCAGACCAAAGCAAAGGTTGGTTAAACAGGGTAAAGACCGAATCTTTTTCGTTGAAAATCAGTGAGTCGGTGACAGCTTGTAAGTCTGATTTATAAATTTCCACGTGGTTGTCCCCTGTAAAATATTTTATGGTATCTGAACGTAAACTGTCAACTGTGATTATATATTTGCTTTTGCGCAATGTATCCGCAGAAAGAAACATCGTGTCCTTGTCAATCAACGTGGTAAGCAAAGGTTTTCCCGACTTATTGCTTGCGCTCATATAATCTCTTTCCCCATCCACATATAAGGAGTCCGCATGGATGGAGGAGGAGGCGGCAGTATCCCTCCAAATTACCGAACCGACAGCAATCCCTTTCTTTTTTAATTTATCATAATCCAAAAATTCAGCCTGAATGATTTGGGTCGAATCCTTTATCTGGCCTTTTCCTTTGAGGGCAAAACGGTCATTTGTCTTGTCGTAACTGATATAGGCACCTTCTGCTTCGTTGGTCTGATTGATGAAATAAGCATGTCCAACCAACTGGGAAATTTTGGTTTCTTCAAAATAGGTAAGGGTATCGGCACGGGCATATTCAGTTCCGGATTTGTATTCTGCACCATTGATCAGTTTTACGGCTTTGGTAAATCCATCATAGATCATGGTTTCTGCAACAGCAGTCACATCTCCCTTTTTGTATTGTGCATTGCCTTTGAATGTGGCAATTTTCTGTTGGGTGTCATACACACCGGTCATACTAAACAGGTTGGAAGAGTCTTGTTTAATGGTGGCGGGGGTATTCCATGTAGCTACTTCACTTTGCGTGTTATACCACATGGAATCTGTCACCATGTGAAAATCTTCCCCATCGACTGTCACCCGGTCTTCAAAATAGGCGAGGTTATGCTGCACATCAAACCGGCCCTTTCGGCTTTTAAGGGAATTTTTCCCACTGGTCATGAGTGCCTTGTCCCGGTAATAAGCCGTTTTGATTTTCATGTCGTACTCCAGATACTCGGTGTAAAGGTTATCGTCATTGCTTTTTAACACTACTTTGGACCGCAGGTAGGCAAATAGTGAATCTCCATCGTAAAACAATTCATCGGCAAAAACAGAAATGGTGTCATGCTGAATTATGACCACATTGCCGTAGGCGTACATGACATTTTCGATGATTTTGGCGCTGTCGCAAAAGAAATAAGATCCGTCGTGGTAAGCCCTCACATCGCCATTGAAATATCTGACGGGGGGTGAGACGGCATTATCGATGACCTGGTTGTTGGCATTTTCTACAATAATTTTTTTCAGGGTGTCAAGTGGAGTTGCCATGGCCGTTGCACTTGCCGCACGGCAGATTGAGCAGAGCATCATAACCAACACAAACTTATAAGATAGCGATTTCAATAGATTGTTTTAGGAAGACAAAGATAATCAACCCACAGCCACATAACGGGCTAAAGTATGCATTAATTGCTGCGTTGTAGTCAATGCAGATAAATTGAGTAATTTAGAGTCAGGTGTTGTGAATTTGTGTCAATTAAATTACCAGGATTAACAGGATGGAAATACAAGCGGCAATTATTGAATTTGGTACCCCGGAGTACGATGAAGAGGTAAGTCTGCGTACCCTGGTACTTAGAAAACCGCTGGGAATGGAGTTCACAACGGAACAGCTGGCTGCAGAATTTGATTCAATACACCTTGGTGCCTATGCACCCAATGACGTGCTGGCGGGCTGTCTCATCCTCACACCACTGGATGATGACCGCATAAAGATGAGGCAGGTTGCCGTTCACCCTGATTTTCAGGACCAGGGAATTGGTGGACAGTTGGTAGCTTATTCAGAAAACCTGGCGAGGAGTATGAATTTCAAGACCATGGTGCTCCACGCGCGGAAAACAGCGGCCCGGTTTTATGAAAAACTTTCGTATCAAATGGAAGGCGAAGAATTCAAAGAAGTGGGCATCCCACATTGTTTTATGTATAAAAACTTATAGAAGCGAAAATCTTCCTTTGAATGGGCTTGCACGTAGATAATTTTACGGAAGGGCAAAAAAAAAGCACCGGAAAGGTGCTTTTTGATTTTTTATCTGTAGTGATTTACTGTTCTGTTTGCAGGATTTGCTCCCCTGTACCCCCACTTACTACAATGGCTGTAACAATACAAAGTACAAAAAGAGTTAAAGCCAGACCCCAGGTAAGTTTTTCGATGAAGTCCGTTGATTTTGCGGCACCAAACATTTGATTGGCTGCGCCACCGCCAAAAGTACTGTCCACTCCACCTCCTTTAGGATTTTGGATTAGGATAACACCCATTAGCAACAGGCAATTTAGGGCGATGATGATAGTTAATGTAGTTACCATTAATTTAGATGCTTTTTAATTTCTTCAATTTGAGCTGCAAAGTAACTGCTTTTTTCCGGAATATTCAAAATTAATTGCGCATACATTTCAATGGCTTCTTCATAATGACCTTGGGAGGCGAGGATTCCTGCCAGCGATTCAGAAAGGAGCCGGTCTGATTTATGCACCGATATTTCAATAGCTTGCTGCAATTTTTCTTTCTTTTTCTTCTTTTTGACTTTTTTTGACTTTTTCAGGATATCCGGAATATTGCCTTCCTCCAGGGGTTTTTGCTGGAGCAACCATTGATTGAAATTGTTTAATTCTGTAATTGAGTCCAAAAGAAACATATTATTGCGAACTAGCTTATCTTTGTTTTTTTTCTTTTTCTTGGTTTTTTTCACTTCTGTGAAGTCTGCCATCAGGATTCTATTTCCCACGGAAACAGGCGTGTTTTCCGGATATTCAGACTCCGGTGCTTGTTCATAAGAAAAGTCTTTACCGGGTGTTACAGGCTCCTCCGTGAGATTTTTTGTCCATATCGTCAGAAAGTCCATCACCACTTATGGGCGGGGGTGACTTTCCTTCCTCATCCGATAAGGAATGGTCAGCCATGTCTGAGGTTGATTTTTCAGGAGTGGTGGCTTCTTCTGCCTGGAAATCCGGTTCAGGATTTATTTGATTTTCTTGAAAGTTTTCAGGCAAGCTGGTTTCAGCGTGAACGACGGGTAAAACAATAATTCTACCTTTTTCAACTGTGGCCGGATCCTGCAAATCTTCCCCTGGAGTCGCACTTACCGAGGGAAGTTCTTCTTTGGTGGAGCTAATAATGTCCTGTAAAGGGTACATGGCAAAAACAGGAAACATGTCATTGGAAAGCAAAGAGGCCATCCAGCCGGGATTTTTGCCCAAGTGATGCAGGTGGCTGAAATTAGCCGTGTTCACTTCATGCGCAGGGCTAAAGGAAGCCAGATCTTGAGCAATAAATGGCAAGGGATACAAGTTTTGGTTGATTTAAGAGCAAAGTAAAGAAATATTTCACACGCTTATTCCTAAAATTATCCACATCTCCACATGGTTTTTTTCATTTGGCTATTATGGGATATATATGATTGTAAAAGATATAGTATTCCATTTTTTATATGTTTATTTGACATTTATTCGGGATGATAAAGAGGAAAAATTTATAAAATGACGGTTTTGCCCTTTGATAACCTGGCTGTGTTGACAAGCATTACTAGCCAATTTGCCGGATTAGCTTTAATTTCGCCATTAAACCTAAGATTCAAATATGTTTCAAACCAAAATTGGTGTGCTTGGAGGTGGTCAGCTGGGTCGAATGCTGGTAGAAGCCTCCATTCCATTGGCACTGGACATCAGCATTCTGGACGAAAGTCTGGAGTATCCTGCAGCCGGTATCTGTACCCGTTTTTATGAAGGCAATTTTGCCAACTATGAAGATGTCCTCAATTTTGGATTGGCCATGGATGTAATCACAGTTGAAATTGAAAGCGTCAATATAGATGCATTGCGGCAATTGCAGGCACAGGGTAAAAAAGTCTTCCCCCAGCCTGAAGTGTTGGATATCATCAATGACAAAGGCATACAAAAACTTTTTTTTCGGGAGCAAGGAATCCCTACAGCTCCTTTTGAGCTATATGCCAACACACAGGAAGTTTTGGATGGATTGGCTTCTGGAAAAATAGCGTACCCATTTGTGCAAAAGAAAAGGGTAGGCGGCTATGACGGCAGAGGGGTATCTGTGATCAATGGCCCCAGGATTTGGCCCTTTTATTTGACGAACCTTCCCTGGTTGAGAAAAAAGTTGCCATAGTCAAAGAGCTTGCTGTCATTGCCGCAAGGTCAGAGCAGGGCGAAGTGGCCCTTTTTCCGGCGGTGGAAATGGCATTTCACCCTACTGCCAACCTGGTGGAATACCTCTTTTGCCCTGCGCAGATTGACCAGACTCTGGAGAAAGAAGCGGAAGCACTGGCTAAAAGGCTGGCGGAAGAACTCAACATAATTGGCCTGTTGGCCGTTGAATTTTTTGTAGATGAAAATAACGGACTGGTGGTAAATGAAATGGCTCCAAGACCGCACAACAGCGGCCACCATACCATTGAAGCCAATATCACTTCGCAATTTGAACAACACCTCCGCATTTTGTTGGGTTTGCCATTGGGTCCTACTGACCTCATCATGCCGGCAGTGATGATGAATATGCTGGGTGAGGAGGGATATTCAGGAATAGCGGTTTATGAAGGTATTGAAACGGTATTTACCATGGGTGGAGTTTATCCCCATGTTTATAATAAAAAAATTACCAGGCCCAAACGGAAGATGGGGCATATTACCATCACCAGGCCAGATCTTGAAGAGGCCAAGGCATATGCACGCGATATAATCAGTAAGGTGCGAATCATTTCTCAAGCTTAAATTTAAACCAATGGTATCAATCATTATGGGTTCCGATTCTGACATGAAAATCATGCGTGAGGCAGCAGATATCCTCACTCAATTTGACATAACTTATGAAATATCTATCGTGTCTGCCCACAGGACCCCCGACAGGATGTTTGCCTACGCCAAAGGGGCCCACGAAAGGGGAATCAAGGTCATTATTGCAGGGGCAGGAGGTGCAGCCCATCTACCCGGTATGGTAGCTTCCCTGAGTCCACTTCCGGTAATTGGAGTGCCTGTAAGATCATCCAACAGTATTGATGGCTGGGATTCCATTCTATCTATTCTTCAGATGCCAAATGGCATTCCCGTGGCAACGGTAGCTTTAAACGGAGCTAAAAACGCTGGAATATTGGCGGCCTCTATCCTTGGGACTTCTGATCCCGCCATCTTACAAAAAATATTGATTTATAAGGAAGAACTCAGGCAAGCGGTGATGGATAAGGTTGAAAACCTTGTCCATCCTCAAAAATAAAAAGGCTGCAACATAAAAATGTGCAGCCTTTTCTTATTACCCGAGGGTGTTATATTTTGCTCACCCGGAACAGGCTCTTTTGATTTCCATCAGTCAACTGAATGAAATAATTGCCAGGCATCCACGAAGTGACATCCAATCTGTACTCGCCATCCTTTCCCGATATAGTGGGTATCATCTTTTGTCCCAGAATGTTGTACACGGAGATCTTTGGCTCACTGGTGAAGACACCTGTGCTTAAAATGGTGAGATCAGTTGAAGTCGGATTTGGATAAATCATATACTTCGCATCATTGGCAGACTCATTCACAGAGGATATTACGACACTCACATTTTGAATGATCGTGTCGTCACCACATAGATTGGAAACGATAAGGAAACAGGATAGGTGCCTGAAGCAGGAAAGGTAAAGGACGGGTTAAAAACTATCGAAGTTCCCAAACCGGCGAAATCCCAAAATACATCATCGTTTACATTCCCGCTGTAAAGAAAATCAACCGAACCAGCACTTACTGTATGGTCAAAATCTGCAACAGGCTCATCTATAAGCTGAATAAAATGCTGAATGGTCGTTGTGTCTGCACCGAGGGCATTGGTCACAATGAGGCTTACGTCATAATTGCCTGATGATGCATAAAAAATCACTGGTGAAACATCGGATGAGGTGGAAGGATTACCGCCATCAAATGTCCAGGTATAGGTGGCTCCTGACTGCGCTGCTGCCTGGTATTGCACATCAGCTGGCGCACAAATGGCAGTGCCGCCTGCGGCTGAAGTAAAGTTTGATTCAGGATAACCAGTGAAGGTTATGGTTTGGTTTTCTGTTACAGACCCACATGGATTATCAGCCCTAAGGACAAAGGTGTAGCTTCCATTGGCAGGTGCGACGTAACTCACATTATTTTGTGAAGAGTTGTTTCCATCTGGAAGGGTCCATTGCACTGTATTGGCATTTAGACTGGTATTGGCAGCATCAATTTGTGAACCATTAATTCCAAATGTAAAGCTCGCGGTAGGCAGGGAATTTACAATGACATAATCTATCAGGGTGATGGTATCGCTGCCTGCTGAATTACTGGCGATCAGGGTCACATCAAAGGTGCCGGACTGCTGATAATTTACGGAGACTGTATTGTCAGTGGAAGTAGCAGGATTTCCTCCTTCGAAGATCCACAATCTCGACTGAACCGTGCCTCCGGACTGATCCTGGAAACTAAGACTGTTTCCGGCACAAACCTGATTGGTTGCTGCGCCTATGTTAGCTGTGGGAGGCAACAAAGCACTAAACGTTTGAGAAATTGTATCACTTCCGCAATCATTGGTGGTCACCAGCACTACGGTATAATTTCCTTCAGCCAGATAGCTATGGTTAGGATTTTCAAGAGTAGAGGAGTTACCATCTCCAAAGTTCCATAAATAACTTGTGGCTCCAGTGCCTGTATGCGTAAAAGAAAAGCTTAACTGATTGGCAGCAGCTGAAAATGATGGACTGGGTGTGTCATTAACCTGAACATAATTGGTAAAAGTGATTGTATCTGATCCCAAACTGTTGAAGACAATCAGACTTGCATCATACAAACCGGCGTTATTGTACGCTACGGTTGGGTTTTGTAAAGTAGATGTAGCTGGGTTGCCTCCGGGGAAATTCCAAAAGTAGGCTGTGGGATTGTTTATGGAGTTGTTAAAAAAATCTACAGACATCGGAGCGCATCCTGTTGTTGCACTGGCGCTGAATGCAGCAACAGGCGCAGTTGTCGCATTGATATTCTGTGAGGATATTGCTTCAGGACAGCCGGCATTAAAAGTGGTAAGGGTTACAGTGTAATTTCCGGTGGACGTATAAGTATGACTTGGGTTTGGCGCGGTGCTGGTATTACCATCTCCAAAATTCCAGAGAAAGCTGGTTGCATTGGTAGCCTGATTCAGAAAATTATATGTCAAACCACTTTGTGAGAAACTAAATGCCGAAGTCGGCACTCCAACGATCGTTATAAAATTTGGCGAGGTTTTGGTGTCATTTCCCTGGGCATTAAATGCGGTCAGCGTGACAGGAAAGATTCCCTGAACATCATACGTGACCACAGGATTTGGCAGATTGGAGGTACCGGGTGTCCCTCCGGGAAATTGCCAACTATACGACGTGGCGTTTGTACTGGAAGTATTTGTAAAGCTTACTACAGTAGTGCCACATCCTGTCGTCGGTGTTGCCATAAAATTGGCCGTAGGTGGTGTAGCAATGACGAATGTTTTGGTGCGGGTGTCAAAGCCACAAAAGTTATCTACGCTCAATGTCACCGAGTAGGTGCCGTCCTCAGCATAGGTGTGCACAGGATTTTCCTGTGAGCTGGTAATGCCATCACCAAAAACCCAAAAGTAAAAAGCTGAGGTTGTGTTTTGACTGGTATTGGAAAAGGTCACGGTGCGTCCGCTTACACTAAAATCAAAATCTGCATCAGGTATAGGCAGGATGGTTACTTCATCTTGTTTAATGATTGTATTTGAGAGTGAGCCACTGAAAACCGTAAGTGTCACATTGTAAGTTCCGGGGCTCATGTATGCAATCGTAGGGTTTGCCTGTGTGGAAGTGGCGGGCGTGCCTCCTTCAAACTGCCAGATTCGGGAAGTAATGTTGCCACTGGATTGGTCTGTGAATTTGACCTGGCCGGGTGCACACTCATTCAGTACGGTGGAAGTAAAACCTGCCGTGGGTCCATTGGAAGAGCCGCACGAACCTAAACAACCTGCGGATGCATAATAATTTTCGATGTCATTTTTAGAGTCCACCGACCATGTAGATGTATTTTGAACTGACGGTGCCATGATGTACGGACTACCTGCAGCATCATGATTGGCATCGAAATTATGCCCGAATTCGTGAGCGACCATTACTCGTTTAAGGTTCGCATTGGAGGAAAAATCTTCAAGGGCATTATACTGAATGGGGGTGCAAACAGCTCCTACCCAGGCAATTCCTATCGTTTGGCCGTCAAAATTCCTGTCGGTCCATATGGAACCAATGGCGTGGGATTGATTAAATCCAGATGGAGCCCAGTCAGTAAATTCATTCAGCAAGGCTTCGGCGTCGGTAGTTGGGCTCCAGGGATCGCACGTTGCACAAGTAGATACAAATTGCTCCACAATAACAAATTGAATTTCATCGGCAAATTCATTGTCATAATTGTTCTGCACATTGTTAAGCACCCCAATGGCATGATTCTCAGCTCCTACGGCGGAGCCATAATCCTGAAACATCATATAATCAGAGGCAATGGCGTAAGGCACTTCATAACATTGTCCGACCCTGGTACCTGTTTCGTTTTCAGGGTGGTTGAAGTGATGGTCTGATTTTTGAATTGCAGCTGTGCCACAGGTGTGTACTTCATCATCGATGATGTCCGACAAGGAGTAAACTATAAATTGGTTGTGTGACGATTCTCTGGTATGATGGTAAAGGGGCTCTATAAAATAGGTCTGTGTCCCATCTTCTACAAAGCCATAGATGAAATTTTCATTGAAAGTAAGGCTAACCTTGCCTCCTGTCCTGGTATATCCATTCATGGGCAACGCTGTGGTAGCAGCTGATACCACTATGCCCTCCGGGGTAGCATGTCTTACTGAATAATTTGGGGATATAATTCCTGAATTAAATAATGTCATTTCCCACCTGTCTATGCGCACTTGTTTTTGGTCGCTTCTCTGGGAGGAAAGATCTGAAGTGAGGGCAGCTGCATTAAGGTCCAGAATGGTATAATGTCTGAACTTGTTTTGGAGGGCGGAAAGACCAACCTGTGACTTAAGGGTAAATGTGATGAAAAGAAAAAGGATAAAAGCAAATACTGAATTTTGTTTTAAGACCATTTTAAGTTCTATTTAAGCACAACAAAAGTAAAATTTATTATTAGAATCTGAAGGCAAAAGGATTAAATTGATGATTGAAACGGTAATAAACCAACTTTTGTTTAAGTAATTGAATTTTAGACGACATTTCAAAATGGATCATTTTACCCTCATTTTAGGGTAAACGAAGTGTTGTGTAATTATCCCGCCTAATTGCTGCATCATTATATATTAAAAAAAATAGTTATATATTTGCAACTAAATGTGCTGGTAAAATGTCAACGAATATTGATTTCCGTCCAATAATTACTAAAAACCCAAGTGATTGTACTGTCCCCAACAAAGAAAAAATTTCGCCGGATGAGTTTGTTGACCTTTTTAGTTCACTTGTTGACACCTTGACCCCGGGGGATGTACTGGAAGTTACAATTTCCGAATCTTCATTCAGGCATTTATTGGCTCATTCTTATATGAAGACCATCGCAAATTATTTTAATCCCGAAAATGGAATATCCTTACTGAATAAGAAAGAAGCACTGGATAAAGTGGAATCTGACTCGCTTACAAAGGCAATTACCACATTTAACTTTAGCATGGCCAGGTTTCTGGACGGATATTACAGGCTAAACGAAATGGACAATGATGGGCATTCATTTAGGAGTCGTGTATTGCATTTCCTGGATAATATGGCGGAATACAATGCAAACAAAGAACTGGTGGACCATATCCGTTTTCTTACGCATGAGGAATACAATCACATAATATCTTCTGTGGAGAAAGCTGCAACCCTTTATGAACTAAGCTTTAAGGGGCAACACTCCCCCGATGTAGCAAGGGAAGTAAATGAAACGCTGCTAAACCCGGAAATGGCCGGTGCCTTAGAAGAAATAGCCTATGACCTGAAAAATGGGGAGGTTAAGCTGAGGGAGGCTCTTGACGCAAGGTTTTTAGCAGAAAACAATGCCTTTCAAACCGAATTTTACCGGATTTATAAATCTTGTTTTGCTTTTGAAGAAAAATTAACCCTGTTCACTTCACTTTTTGGGGAACAGGATATTATAAAACCAGGCATGCTTACCCTTGATAAAGGAGTTAAACTCCGGTATGATCATTTTCAACAATTGCGCAGTGAGGGAATTAAGCTGCGGAATGACATAAATCGGGTATTTTCTGACAGTTGTCCGGAACTTCCTGCAGAAAGTGTAACGCACTTAATGGATTTGAATACACAGTGCCGCAGCGCACTTACAGGATGGAAGTCCGTAAGTTCAAACCTGATCGAAGAAAATCTTTCGCGGCTAAACCGGCTGAATGCCCGGGATCCCTTGCTCGACCAAAGAGCCGGTGACATTCACGATTGTTTGGTCAGGCTAAATGAGTTGGGTGTCTTTAAAAACCATTTGGAATTTAATAGTCCCAATTTTATACAGCTCCAGAAGTTTGCAGGAAACCTCGTCAAAAAGATGGGAGAGGCAGTGGCTTATTGTCGCAGTTACCCGGCCATGGTGGCCTGGAAATCATTTTATTCGGGCCTTGAACCCATCAGCCGTGATCTGTTGAGCAGATTATTCAACTTTGAAACCTCAACATGGCTGCCTATGGTAAAGAGTGCTTTTTTACGACTAAGGATAGGTCCATATATTCATCCTGCAATAATCAGGCATAGAGGGCCTGCAGAAGAAACCACGCACTTTTTTGAAAAGGCAATGCGGCTGAAGGGGAGTTTTGACCTGATGAAAGTAATTACTTTATACGAAGCTTCATCTAAAAATACGTCAGAATCCAGGTTTTTAACCCATTCACCCAGCAAAGATCCAAAGCTTCTGAGCACATGGTTGATGCAAGTGCTCAACAGGAGGCAAATTACCCGGATTTTCCGTTGCAGTTTAAATGGAAGCCCCAAAATGAAAATACAGTATTGCTCAAACTAAATTCAGCCGCGGAGGAATTTAGGTATGAATTTTCCCTGGACCAGAACATCGATTGGATTCAACTGGACGCCATTGACCGGCGCATTGATGCCTATCCTGTTACCGAGCGGTTTAAAGTGGCCGAGGTGGCTTCAAAGGCTTTTGCAAGCAATGCTCCGGCAGTTAGTTTATTTCAGTTTAAAACCGCCAATGTAATCGGTGTAGTGCCCGAGACGCTTAGCAAATTTTTGGCAGATACCTGGAAAGAATTTGGGGTCAAACAATTTTCTGTGCATAACAGACTTTGTGATGCCATCATAGAAAGCATTATTGAAACCGGAAGAAAACAGGTGATGTTGGTTTTTAATGGCTTGTTGGATGATCAGCGACCGGAACATCTTATACATCAGCAAAGGATTATACAAGCTTTTAAAATGCTCGGCTTTGAGATAGTGCCGATATGGTCTGTATCATTGATGGAGGACTGTGGCAAAGAAATGGATCGGATAGCATCGATCCTTGGACTGATCGAACAGGCTTAAAATGGATAATTCACCGCAACCTGGATGTTGCCCAGTTTTTGGCTTCTGATCCTGTTGAGCGAATACCATCGTTCTCCATTGGTAGGGTAGGGATCACGCATTCTGTACCCAAAATCAAAGCGGATATTGAAGTAGTTGAAATCCCAGCGCATGCCCCATCCAGCCGCAACAGCCATTTGTTGCAAAAAATCAGCACTAAATTTGCCTTTTTCCACCTCAAAACCAGATAAGGCCCATATGTTACCGGCATCGACAAACAAAGCGCCCTGCAAAATCCACCATATCTTAAATCGGTATTCAACATTTGCCTCTATTTTTATGTCTCCCTGAGCGTAAGGCAAAACATTGTTGTTTGTCGGATTGAAAAATTCACCGGGACCCAATACCCTTGGCGCCCATGCCCTGAGACTGTTTGGGCCACCGACATTGAATTGTTTGACATAAGGAGAGTATTGATCCTTGACCAGGGGGGAGATGATCCCAAAATTTATCCTGCCTACCAGTGAGCGGTTGCCTTTAAAAAATCGGGTGACCCTGCCATCAAGTTCGAGTCTGCCAAATTTGGAAAACTGATATCCACCTACACTCCATTCCGGGTCAGTGTCTGAAAATTGATTGTATATACCATTAAGCACATATGCTTCAAGTCCTGAAAATTCAACATTGGCATAAAGTGCCCCGGCAAATCCCCGGGAACTGCGGGGAAAGTTGAAGGTGTAATTGAGGTTCCTAAAAAACAAACCGGTAAAAAAATTGTCTTCAAAATTGCGGACAATAAAAGGGTTGTTATTGGTGATGTCCAGAAACAGGGGTTTGAGGCTGTAATTATTGAAGGTGATGCCAATTTGATCGATGATAATACTCCTTGAAATTTTATCGGTAAAACGATATCCAAAAGAAGCATTTACCGTATTTATGGAGTAAAAATCCCTAAAGTTGATGATGTTTACCCCCATGGAAAGGTTGGTTACGGCATCTCTTTCAAAATTATTGTACATTTTGTCAGATGCCAGGTAAATCACATTTAATGCCTTTACCACCTTAAGCGGATCCTTAAAGGTTGGGAATTGAAGGTAATTATTGAAATTCACATTAAAAGCCCTGAAAGGATTAAGACTTTGGGCAAGGTCAATTTGTGTGTTTACAGAAGCAGAGACCTGATATTTTTCACTTCCCCGCAACAGATTTCTATTTTCCAGTTGTGTGGAGAAGCCCAGTCCCAAAAGTTTTTGTCCATCGATTTCGTTTCCCGACCTGGCCAGGGTACTGTTGAACACATCAAAACCATTGTCCATGGTCCACTTATTCAGGTGCGGGGTAAGCTGAATGTCATAATCAATCAATTTGCTGTCCAGGCTGTTTTTCCTGGGTATTATCTCTGCAAAGCGGTACGCTCCGAGGCTGGCCATTTTATTGTAGGTGTTTAGTCGATCGACCCGGCGGGTTACTTCACCCGGTATGAAAGAAATACTCTTTGACAAAACTTTTGGATCCACCATAAAATAGGATTGCTCCGACTTATATGAGATATGGTTGAGGGTTTCGGTGAGCATGTCGGATGTATCCTGCTTATGGTAATGGTCGGTATAAACGGTCACTTTCCCGGTATGATACACAGGGTGTTCATTTTTCTGGTCGGGGAGCAACACATCGATGATGATTTCTACTCCAAAACTTCCCAGGGTGCTGTCGCCTTTTATGGTAATATAGTTGGCGGCAAATTCAGCGTAGCCAAGGTTCTGAAGGTAATTGACCAACCTGCCCTTTTCCAGCTCGAATTTATCGGCATCCAGACCGTCTCCGGCCTTTATCAGGGACTCTCTGGCAATTGATTGGATGTGGTTTAGCAGCACAGTATCTTTACTATAATATTCCACAGATTGCACTTTGTACCTTGGCCGGGAGAAACGATATATTCTACCTTGGTCTTTTTTTTACGAGTGAGGATTTTCTGGGTTACGTCCGCATGGTAATACCCTTTTTTATATTTCAGATATTGTTCCATGGCATTGGCGGATTCCAGGGTTTGGGTTGAGTCATGAATGCTGGGTTTTTCCCCAAACCTTGTTCGAATCCAGTTGTTTACTTTAGATGAGTCTCCGGGTTCTGAAGTTTTGAAGTAAATGTATTCGAGCGGTATAAACAGGAATTTGCCGTTTTTTTGCTGTCTGACAAAGTAGTTCAGCTCTGTTTTCATGGCTGATTTATCTATATTGCCAGCTGAATCGTCAATGTTGACCTTTAATTCAGAAACAAGTGATTCACCCTCATTTAAAACTTTTGTACTCTTACAAGCATAGAATTGCATGATGGTTATAAAGAAAATCAACGTAAAAAACTGCAGTTAGGGCGTAAAAAAGATTTCATACACTAGTTTTGCCTCATGAACTTAACGAACAATCAAATAAAAACCATAAAGTCGCTTCATCAAGCTAAATTCAGACAAATTTATAAAAAATTTGTCGCTGAAGGGGAGAAACTTGCAATGGAGCTATTGCGAATACCCACTTTTGAGACGGAAATAATAGCTGCCAGCAGCTTATGGCTTGAAGCACATGAAAATTTAATCCAACCATATAAAGGTATTGTATATGAGGTCAGTGATCATCAGATGGAACAGATTTCGGGATTGCATACGCCTACTTCCGTTTTATTGGTAGCCAAACAGTACCTTTTTGAAGTTCAGGATATATTGAACAATAGGGGCTCTATTTTTTACCTGGATGGTGTCCAGGATCCGGGAAATGTGGGTACCATCATCCGAATAGCCGATTGGTTTGGTTTCGCCGGGGTAATTTCTTCAGAGGATTGTGCAGATTTTTTTCACCCAAAAGTAGTCCAGGCCTCTATGGGCAGCATTGTAGCCACTCCGCTTGCCAATTGTGCGCGGGATCAATTTGTCGCCTTTGCGCCCCACTTGAACCTTATAGGACTTGACATGCTGGGTAAACCACTGACCAGTTTGACACCAGTTCAACAAATGGTTTTTGTCATGGGCAGCGAAGGAAGGGGTATAAGTGCCCTTTTAAAATCGATCATCAGGGAAGAAAATTTATATACCATTCAGGGGTCGTCCGGAAAAACGGCGGAATCGCTTAACGTTTCAGTAGCTGCAGGTATTTTAGCCCATACGGTTTTTACGCAAAATCGCTAGATCAAATGCAGGAGAATAATATATTTGCAGGCTAAAATTAACCCATGTTAAAAGTTTTTTTCGGTTTATCGCTTATGATCCTGCCCTTAGTTTCCCAATCTCAATGCTATTGGCAGCAACAGGCAGCTTATGTCATGGATGTGGAGATGAATGCAGGCAAACACCGCTTGACGGGTAAACAAACTTTACACTATACCAATAATTCACCGGATACGCTGGTTAAGCTTTTTTACCACCTGTATTTTAATGCGTTTCAACCAGGCAGTGAAATGGACCTCAGGTCCAGGCAAATTGTCGATCCGGACCGAAGGATTGGCGACAGAATATCCATGCTTAAAAAGGATGAAATCGGCTATCAACAAATTAAATCTCTGACCATGGATGGCATCGTTCAACCATACCAGGCGGAGGGGACTATTCTCGAAGTATATTTAAAAAAGCCCATCCTGCCTGGGCAGCAAGTAACTCTAAAGATGGAGTTTGAGGCACAAGTGCCAGTCCAAATCAGGAGGTCAGGTCGTGACAACAAAGAGGGCATTGCCTATTCCATGGCACAGTGGTACCCAAAGTTGTGTGAATATGACCACATGGGCTGGCATGCAAATCCCTATGTGGCAAGGGAATTTTATGGCATTTGGGGCGATTTTGATGTCACCATTCGGATTGACAGCAAATTCATAGTTGCTGCTTCCGGAGAACTCCAGAATCCAGAAGAAATTGGATATGGTTATGCAGATGTTAAGGTCAAAGATCGACCTAAAAAACATGTCTGGCATTTTATAGCCCGTCAGGTGCATGATTTCATGTGGGCTGCTGATCCGGATTATACGCACACTAAAAAGGTTGCGCACGATGGTACAGTCCTACATTTTTTCTATCAGGAAAATGAAAAGACCAAAGAAAACTGGTCGAAATTGCCGGATATCATGGATATGGCCCTCAAATGGATGAATGAACGATACGGAAAGTATCCTTACCCGGTTTATTCTTTTGTGCAAGGCGGCGACGGGGGCATGGAATATCCAATGGCCACCCTGATCACTGGTGAACGTTCACTCATGAGTCTGGTAGGGGTAAGTATTCACGAGTGGATGCATTCCTGGTACCAGATGACACTTGCCACCAATGAAGCGTTATACCCCTGGATGGATGAAGGTTTTACTTCTTTTGGATCGCATGAAACCATGAATTACCTGATCCAAAATGGTTATATAGCTGGCAAAACCGAAGAAAGTACCTGGAAAGAAACCATTGATGGGTATGCGGCTTTTGCGCTTTCTGGTGTAGCAGAACCCATTTCTACCCATGCCGATCACTATCAAACCAATGCGGCCTATTCTGTTGCCTCCTATACAAAGGGTCAACTCTGTTTAGTACAATTGGAATACATCATGGGGGCACCGGTTTTTGATAAAGCCTTGAAGCGTTACTTTGATGAATGGAAATTCAAACACCCGCATCCCAATGATTTTTTCAGGATTATGGAAAAGGAATCAGGTCTTGAACTCGATTGGTTCAGGGAATATTGGATCAATACAGCCCATGTCACCGATTATAAGATAGATACCGTTTATGATGATCAGCTTTTGTTATCCAGGATAGGGGAAATGCCAATGCCCTTGGATATTGTGGTTACGCTTAAAAGCGGAAAAAAGGAATTATATTATATACCATTGGTATTGATGAGGGGAGAGAAAAGACCCGATGATGACTTTGACGATTATACAAAGTTACCAGACTGGGCATGGGCAAACCGCACCTATCAAATTCAACTCAACCAGAGGATGGATAAAATTGAAAAAATAGAAATCGACCCATCAGGGCGCCTGGTGGATGTACGTCCTGGCGACAACCTTTGGCAACATCCCTAGTTGAATTTTCTAAACTGAAAATTAATTTTTTTTAATTCGCTATGTTTTTGATATAAATTGTGTACTTTTGCACACCAATATCGCGGGGTGGAGCAGTTGGTAGCTCGTCGGGCTCATAACCCGAAGGTCGTAGGTTCGAGTCCTGCCCCCGCCACTTAATACAAAAGCTGTCTTCGGATGGCTTTTTTTTGCCCCTGCCACAATCAATATATGTTTCAAATTGGGGTTATAGTCCAAGTTGATTTATCGCCTCCTGCATGGTGAGTTGTACGTTATAACTAAGGCCAAGGGGTACGACCGGACTTTCAATCAAACCGTTATTGATGCATTCCATCACATGGTCTATCTGATAGGCAAAACCATGACATTTCCTTTGGTCGTGGAACTCATCCCACAATTCGCCTGATTCTGAATACAGCTTTGTCCCTTCAGCCTTCCAGAATAAAGGCAGTTGGATATAGCCGGTTTCTCCAAAAATAAAGGCATTATTCAATCCTCTGTGTTTGAATGACGCATAGAGGGTGGCCATGGCAGATGGATAGGCAATGGAAATCGCCATTGCCTCGTCTACACCCGTCGGGCCAATAATGCCCGAGGCCCTAAGGTCATTGAATTTACTTCCCAGCACTAAAAAGGCAAAATAAATGGGATAAATGCCAATGTCCAGCATACACCCGCCTGCAAGGGAAGGATTAAAAAAGCCTGGAATCTGGGTTGTATACTGCAGGAAAAGCAAATTCAGCACTTACATGGCGCACTTGCCCAATTTTCCCTTCCATACACCAATGCATAGCCTTTTTTATGGCAGGGAGAAAGTAAGTCCACATGGCATCCATAAGGAAAAGTTTTTTTTCAGCCGCCAGTGTCATCAGTTCTGCCAATTGCCAGGGGAAAACAGTTATTGGTTTTTCACATAACACGTGTTTCCCATAAAGCAAGGCTTGCTTTGCAAGTTCAAAATGCAGATGATGTGGGGTGCTGATGTAAACCACATCAACTTCCCGGTGCTCCAGGCATGCCGCATAACTTCCCCAATGATTAATGTGGTGTTGCCGGGCAAAGGCTTCCGCCTTTGCGTTTTCGCGTGAAGCAGCGAAGACGATCTTACCCCCCGTAATGTGGTAAAACTCACCGGCAAAAGTATGGGCAATTTTGCCCAAACCCATAACACCCCATCTGATCATAAACCACGTGTTTTGCAGATATTATTAGGCAAAAAAAACTCCAGGTGGGATTTGAAGCCCAACTGGAGTTTCTTTAACCTCAAACAAAGTTATGGAAAAAAATTAATTACATCCCATATCCAGTTTGGATTGAGGGTCATTGTTTGGAAAACAATTACCGGACAAAATATTAGTAGGTTTATATCTGGTCAGATTTGAATCATATAGTCCATTGGTGAGGAATTCCGTGAGGTCATCCACTTCTTGTGAGGTAAGGCCAAGTGGTGTAAACAGGGGGTCAATTCTTTCAACTTCTACCCGGCTGTTTTCCGGAATGCCGTGGTTGAAATATTCAACTACCTCCTCAGGTTAGTCTTACTCGCTCCGTGAAAAAGTGACTAAAATCTTTAAGTTGTAAAGTTGAGGTACTTTAAACTTATATAAATCCTCATCCCTTAAAGTAAAACGGCACGACCCTTAGACCGGCCATCATTGGCTTAAAAACTTCATATCCATTCATATCCAGGTCTTTGACGCCCACAGCTGCAAAACGTTGTCCATTCAAAGAGGCACTGTTGTGGCAGTTGACGCAACCGGCTTTGCCAAAGAAAAGTTCTGCACCACGTTTTTGTTGTTCCGTCATTGCATCCTTATTTCCTTTTAGCCAGAGTTGAAAAGGTGCCTGATTGGTAAATATGGTGCGGAAGTAGGCAGCAATGGCATTGGCGCCCGTTTGAAGGGTATATCTTTCTTTGGGATCAATTTCCGGAAATGCTTCATCAAACATCATTGAATAGCCCAGATAATCCAACAGTTCTTTTTTTATTTCCTGCCGGTGTACGATCAGTGCACGGTGATTATTGGCCTCAAGACCTTCCAGGTTTTTCAAATTGATGTCGGTAAGTGGGTCTGCCTTTCCCCAAATTTCGCGGGTATCCGTATTCATGGCAAACGAACCAAATGCACCACTCCACAATGCATTTCTTACACAGGCATGATTGATGGTGGGTAACGGTCTCGCACCCTGGGCATCAACTTGCGAGCTTTCATATGATGAATTTTTCAGACGACCTTCTCCTAAATGGCCAAATCCCATACCACCATCAGCTATACCCTGGAACCTTCCGGGAGTAAATGATTTTTCCGGAATGTGACAAATACTGCATGAGTAGGTTTCTGACTGTTCCGGATTATTGGACTTTATTACAATTCCCGTTTAAAAAGCAATATTTTGACAAGGGCAACTTTGGCTGCATTTATTTTGTTTTTTAATCCTGGTTTGGTATGTTCTGGTAATCTGTACTATACGGCATGATATACCAGTCGAGGGACTGATTAGGTGCATGTGTTTGTTATAATAGCGCCCAACTTATCTTATTCAATTATTGGGGGTTCGTGATCACAAGCTACCAGCCCAAAAATGAACAAAATTGAAAGAAAATAAAGTTTGTTCATGTGATCAGAAACTTCGAAAGAAAAAACAAATGAATTTTTGTTTTGATGAGGTACTGATTATTAATTAATTAAAAGGTTTTGACGGATTCTAATCGTTACTTAAATTTTATTTTGACATTTGCGAACTTTTGTGGCAATTTACTAATCTGCGTCATCGACTTGGTCTCAATTACATGACGGATATCATTGAACGCATTAAAACCTTTGAGCCATCATCTTAGACTTTGGTTGGTTTTTCAATTACTTAGCCTCGTGTAGGCCTGTCTCAGGTCATGAATTTGCGTTTGTGAAACATAAATAGAGGCATCCTTTAGGTCTAAAACCTCCAAATGAGTAGGTTTAACTTCTTTATTTGATGTCAATACCCAGTGAGATTGACCTGTGCTGTTTGGCCACAATATTGTCAAAAAGCTGACAATTACAAGGGTGAAAGAGGCCGCTGTAAGCACCATCAAACCAATTTGTCTGGTTTTAGGTTTTTTTATTGATTGCGATTTCATGCGGTGTGTGATGTCATCCCAGACCTCATTTTGAGGTTCTATATAGAGTTGGTCAGCCCATCTTTTTATCTTTTTTTCCATATAAATTTGAATTTAGATAAAATTATTTTTTTAGTTCCAGTTTTTTTCTGATCATATCCTGCATTCGTTTCCTTGCCAGAATCAGCTGGCTTTTGGATGTATTGATGCTGATGCCCAGTAATTCAGCTATTTCCCGGTGTTTAAAACCTTCCACATCATAGAGGTTGAGTACTGTTCGGTAACCTTCGGGAAGTGAATCCATCAATTCCATGATGTCCGCTTCTTCCAGCTTGTCATCATAATCTGGTACTTCAGATGAGAGATCTTGGTGCGCATCCAGTTCAGTGAATTGGATTCTATTTTCCGCAGGAACATCAAAGCCTCATTGACAGTTATCTTTTTCATCCAACCTTCAAAACTCCCCTCAGCTGAATAGGCATTAATTTTAGTAAAAATCTTTACAAATGATTCTGCCAGCACATCTTCAGCATCTTCAATCCTCTTTAAGTATCTGCGACAAATGGCAAATAAAACACCTTTATAAGCATCATATAATTCCCTTTGAGCAGTAGCGTCGCCGTTTATGCATCCAACTATGATATATTGCAAATCGTATGACATTTTACAGCCCGCTTTCCATTTTAGATGCAAGTTACCCTGTTTTTGGTGCAGGATCTCAAAATTATTTCTGGCAATTTGAGCAATTTTATTAATTTGCACCCAACAGTTGAAATCAGGAAATATGTCTTCCATCATTTTTATTGGTGTTTCTGCCACAGTTTTTTTTCTTGCGTATAAGTCATTTTCAAACGTCTTCAAGGCCATTCATTTGGGTAAATCCTATGACTGGAATAATAACATGGGGGGAAGATGGAAGGATGTTTTCCTGGTAGCTTTTGGTCAAAAAAAGATGTTTAAAAATGTCATACCGGCAGTCTTGCACTTTTTGATTTATGCCGCTTTTTTGATCACCCAGATTGAGTTTATTGAAATTTTCATCGATGGGATATTTGGCAGCCATAGAATCCTGGCGCCGTTTTTGGGTGGCTTTTATACTTTTATGGTAGGCAGTATTGAAGTTTTGTCATTGCTGGCATTTTTTGCCACTGTGGCTTTTCTTTGGCGACGAAATCTGCTGAAACTTCCGAGATTTACAAAAACCGAGTTAGATGGCTGGCCCAGACTTGATGCCAATTTTATCCTGTTTGGAGAAATCCTGCTCATAGCAGGCATTTTTGCCATGAATGGAGCAGATTTGGTTTTACAGGAACGGTTGCCGGATCTTTACCACTCGACAGGGGTATTGCCTGTAAGTAAGTTACTTTCATTTGACTTTTTTTCTGCAATGGATACCCCAACCCTGCAGGTCCTGGAAAGGATAGGATGGTGGTCACATGTATTGGTGGTTTTTGGCTTTATCCTGTACTTGCCAAATTCAAAACACCTGCATATTTTTTTAGCATTTCCGAATGTTTATTTTTCTAAGAAAACACCCAGAGGTGAGATGGCAAACATGCCGGACATCATGAATGAAGTGAGGTCCATGTTGGGTCTGCAAGGGCAGGAAGTGACAGAGACGGTATCAGATGTTTTACCTGTTTTTGGTGCCTCCGATGTGAAAGACCTAACCGGGAAAAACATTATGGATGCCTATAGCTGCACGGAATGCGGCAGATGCACAGCCGTTTGCCCCGCCAACCTTACAGGTAAAAAGTTGTCTCCCCGGAAAATTATGATGGATGTAAGAGACAGGGCGACAGAGGTTGTCAGGTATGAGGCGCTTAAAAATAGGGCAGCTGCTGCTGACAATGCAACTGATGAAGCGCATAAAGGTGATGGCAAAAACCTGTTTAATTATATCAGCAGAGAAGAAATACGCGCATGTACAACCTGTAATGCCTGTGTGGAGGCATGTCCGGTACTGATAGATCCCCTTGACATCATTCTTCAAATGAGAAGGTATGAAGTCCTGACGGAATCTGTAACTGCCGAGGCATGGACACCTATGTTTACAAGTTTGGAAAATCAGGGTTGCGTTTGGCAGGTGCCTCAGGAAAGGACAGACTGGATAAAGGAACAATAACCAAATTAAGAAATTGGAGATGATAAAAACTATGGCCGAACTGGCAGCAGCCGGCGAACAACCCGAAGTACTTTATTGGGTAGGTTGTGCCGGGAGTTTTGATGCAAGGGCGCAAAAGGTCGCCAGGTCCTTTTGTGCGCTGCTCGATAAGGCAGGTATTTCCTATGCCATACTGGGCAATGAAGAAAAATGTACTGGAGATCCAGCCAGAAGGGCAGGCAATGAGTTTGTATTTCAAATGCTGGCATTGCAAAACATAGAGGTGCTTAATTTGTCTCAGGTTACAAACATTGTAGCGACTTGTCCGCATTGTTTTAATACACTCAAAAATGAATATCCGGCACTTGGTGGAAATTACGAAGTGATGCACCATACCCAATATTTGCAGAAATTGTTCAGCGAAGGAAGGTTATCCGTGTCAGGCGGCGCATTTAAAGGAATTAAAATTACCTATCATGACTCCTGTTACCTCGGAAGGGTTAATGGAGATTACGAAGCTCCCCGGGCTCTGATTGAAACATTGGATGCAGATTTGATAGAGCTCAAAAGAAGTAGATCCAATGGCTTGTGTTGCGGGGCTGGTGGAGCTCAAATGTTTAAGGAAGATGAAGTCGGAGACAAACGAATCAATGAGGAAAGAGTGGAAGAAGTATTGTCGGTTGGAGCAGAAGTTGTAGGTGCCAATTGCCCATGGTGTATTACCATGCTAACCGATGGGTTAAAAGCGCGTGAAAAACAGGACAACGTTATGGTTTACGATATTTCAGAGCTCATTTTGCGAAACATTTAATTTGTGAATTTGTTGTTTGGTGTATGATAAGAGAATTGATTGCCCTAGCTCCCGAATCAAAAGTATGGATCTATCAGGCAGACCGGGAAATAACCATGGAGGAACTTGATAAAATGAGGCCAAGGGTCTATGATTTTGTGGAAGAGTGGACAAGTCATTCCCAAGAATTGATGTCTTATGGCAATATTTTTCATCAACACTTTTTAGCGCTATTTGTGGATGAGAGCATTTCTGGGGCAAGTGGGTGTTCCATCGACAGGTCTGTGCATTTTGTATCATCGCTGGGCGCAGATTTTGGCATAGATTTTTTTGGAAGAGACAGGTTTTTCTACTTGCAGGAGGAGGTGGTCAAATCAGTTGCTATCCAGGAATTTGGTACGGCTTATTCGGCGCAAAAAATCACAGACGAAACCCTCTTTTTAACAATCTGGTAAGTACTAAAAAGGATTTTCTTACACAATGGCTGTTGCCCCTAAGGGCTTCATGGCAAAAAAGATTTTTATAAAATGATCGATCATAATAAGATAGTAGACATTCTCAGAAACATAAAGGATCCAAGGTCCGGAACCGACATCATTAAGGCCAGAATGGTGGAGGATTTGCAGGTTCAGGGCAATGCTGTGAGTTTTTCCATCTTACTTCCAGGAAATGATCAGCACCTGAAAAGTCAGCTCAATTTTGCCTGTATCGAAGAAATCCAGAAAGTGTATGCAGAGGCTGATGTCAATATTCATTTAAAGCTAAAGTCTGACCTTTCCGGGGAGATAAATAGTGTCCTTCCTCAGGTTAAAAATGTAATAGCCGTGGGATCTGGCAAAGGTGGGGTAGGTAAGTCTACCGTTTCAGTCAACCTGGCTTTGTCACTCAGGGAGTTGGGCGCCAGGGTAGGCATCCTGGATGCGGATGTGTATGGTCCTTCCATTCCTACCATGTTGGGTTTAAAGGGGCAGCGGCCAAAAATTGAAATGCTTTATGGAAAACATAAGATCGTACCATTGGAAGCTTTTGGTATGCCGGTAATGTCTATTGGCTTTATCGTAGAAGAAGATCAGGCCATCGTATTAAGGGGGCCGCGACTTGGTGGCATCATCAGGCAATTTCTGCAGGATTGCCTTTGGCCTGATTTGGATTATCTGATTATTGACTTGCCACCTGGAACGGGTGATGTGCAACTGACCCTGGTGCAGACAATTCCGGTTACCGGAGTGGTCATGGTGACCACCCCGCAACAATTGGCTGTAATTGATGCCGTAAAAGCCATGAATATGTTTTTACTTCCCAATGTGAATGTGCCTATCCTTGGTGTAGTTGAAAATATGGCCTGGTTCACGCCAGCCGAATTGCCTGACCATAAATATCTTCTGTTTGGACAAGGTGGAGGCAAATCCCTTGCGCAAAAGCCAATGCCGTTCTTCTCGGCCAAATTCCACTGGTACAGGCAGTTATGGAAGGCAGTGATTCCGGAAAACCCTGCGTTTCAGTGGATGGTCATGCGGGCAGGTCTTATTTCCTGAAAGTGGCAGAAAACCTCGTTCGTCAGGTGAATGTAAGGAACCAAAGTATTGAGCCCACCCGTATTGTCAGGATGGAGGAATAGGTATGTCAATAACTTCCTGAGGTCGTGTGGTTTCTTACGTGAGACGATGTGGGAAGTCGTTTTGATCTGTGGGTTTTAGCATGGTTTTTATTCAAATGCTTGAGATATAGCCACTAATCTTTTTTTTTTTCACAAATTGTATTATATATTACAAATTAATATAATATATTTGTGATTTAAATTTAAGTTCTTATGAATAAGGTCTCCCTGCTCTTTGGGTTGTTGTTCTTTTCTTTTACATCCTTGGAGGGACAACAACTGTTTAAAAGCGACTCCAGAATCCTGCTACAGTTTGATGAAAAGGGTACACCCTACTTCGAACACACCCTTGAACCGGGGGAATATCTGTATGGTATTTCCGGAGTAGTAGGTAAAACGGCCAAAGAGGTTCTTGCCTACAATCATTACAGCCATGAAAATCAATTAAAGGCGGGCAAAACAGTGAAGCTTCCGATTGACCCATATACTTTGGTTAAAAAATTACCAGGTGATTTAAAAGTTGACAAACAACAAACCTATTTTATTCCAGTATTCTATAAAGTGAAAAAAGGCGATACCGTTTATCGATTGGTAAAAGTTAATCTTGGTGAGGATACAGAGGACTTTTGCAAACGCAACAAACTCGATCAGTGTCAATGGAAACTTGGCATGGAAGTATCGGTAGGATGGCTTGCCCTGAAAGGGAAAAATAATTCCGATGTTGTAGATGTAAAAACTAAAATGGGAAAGTATGCCAACAGTGACCCTGCGATTTTAAAAAAGGAACAGCATCAAAAATCAATGGAAACAAATCAGAAACTTACCTTCGCCAAAGTAGTACAGCACCAGGGTAATGTCAGTGATGCCGGAAGGATTGATAAATCGAAGGCTGCAGAAGAAAGGGAAGCCGATTTGTCTGATGAAAAGGAAATAGTAGAAGTGGAGGCCTGGGTAAATTCAAAAGGAGTTGCCTATTGGCATCCCGGGCATAAGTCCAATTCGAATAAATATGTGCTCCATAATTCAGCCGAATTGAACAGCATCATTGAACTCTATAACCCCATGCTCCGGCGCACCATCAGAGCCAAAGTGATTGGCCGCATACCAACGGAAACTTACCGTGAAGACATTGACGTCGTTTTGTCGTCAGGCGCAGCCGAATCTCTGGGGGCACTTGATTCAAGATTCCAGGTGGAAATGAAATTTAAAAAATAGTGCAGTGAAGGCCTGCATAGTCATACCGGCAAGGTACGCTTCTTCCAGATTACCTGGAAAAGTCTTGTTGCCCATACAGGACAAACCAATGTTGCAATGGGTTTATGAGCGGGCTCAAAAGGTAAGGGGTGTCCAAAGGATAGTCATTGCCACAGATGATGAAATGGTGAGACAGGCATGTGAATCATTTGGTGCAGAAGTCATGATGACAATGGCAAGTCATCAGTCGGGTACCGACAGGATGGGCGAAATTGCCAAAAAATTGACGGATTACTCTGTGTTTATCAATATGCAGGGAGATGAGCCGATGGCTAGTCCGGAAGTAATTGGTTCGGTATATAATTATTTTGAAAACGGCGGCAAGGGCATAGCTACCCTGTATGAAAGTCTCACTCAGGAAAGTGAACTTTTTGATTACAATAATGTCAAGCTTGTGATGGATAAAAATGAGCGAGTTATGTATTTCAGCAGGTCAGTAATTCCTGCCTTCCGCGATAAAGCATATAAAGAATGGATTTCATCCACTTCCTATTGGAGGCACGTTGGCATTTATGGATTTGACAGGGAAAGCTTGCTGGCAGTTACGGCTTTGTCCCCGTCCAATTTGGAGCTTGCAGAGTCTCTGGAACAGCTGAGGTGGTTAGAAAATGGTTTTCCAATCACCGGCATTAAGAGTAATTATTTCAGCATTGGGGTAGATACTGCCGCTGATCTGGAAAGGGTAAAAGACCTAATGTCTAACCAAAATTAATTCTTTCTTCTGTTCTCTAAAAAGACAATTGGACTGACTTTTCCGTTTTTATCCTAAATTATCGTTAATTTTGAACAGTCAATGTATTGTGATGTTGAATAATATGATGAATAAATATCTCACAGTTTTAGCCATTTTTGTGGTTTGGGTTTCAAATGCTCAGAAGATTGAAAATGAGCTGGTTATACAAAGCAGACTGTCCTCAGCCCATTTGAGTGAAAAGATTCAAATATATCAAAGAAATCTTGATGCACAGATACTGAGCCCTGAGCTATTGAGTGAGGATCTTGGACTATATAAGATTGTATTTTCCAGGGATATCACCCTGGATGAACTTGATCAAATTTCCAAAATTTCCGGAATTGAATTTGCTGTTTACAATGAATACCTGCAGTTGAGGGATTCACCCAACGATACATATTTTTCTGACCAATGGGCACTCGCGTTTGCTAAAATTCCTAAAATTTGGGAAGTTACCACAGGGGGAACCACTTACGATGGAAAAGAAATTGTCATAGCCGTATTAGACGATGGTGTCGATATTACCCATGAAGACCTCAAGGATAACATTTTCATCAACACCCGAGAAATACCTGGTGACAAAATTGACAATGATGGAAATGGATATGTGGACGATTATTATGGATACAACGTAGATTTAAAAAATGGCACACCCGTTTCAGAGAGCCATGGCACCGGCGTTTTAGGCATTATGGGTGCCCTTTCAAATAATTCAAAAGGTGTGTCTGGTATAAATTGGAAAATAAAGCTGTTGCCCATTTATGGGGTGAATAATCTGGATGAAATTATATCAGCCTATGCCTATGTCCTCAAACTGAAAAGGCTTTATTTGAGCACAAAAGGAGAAAAAGGTGCATTCATTCTGGTAACAAATTATTCAGGTGGCATTGCGGAGGCATGGGGCAATGTAGAACCCTATAAGCAATGGTGTGCCATGTACGATTTACTGGGAAACGAAGGGGTTCTTAGTGTGGGGGCTACGGACAATTTGGCGGTAAATGTGGATCTTATTGGGGATATGCCTTCCACCTGTACTTCAGAGTTTTTCATTAGTACAACAAACATAGACAAGACAGGAACAAAAGTATTAAGGGCAGGTTTTGGCCCAAAATATATAGCGATGGGTGCACCCGGGCAAGATCTGGTGACCCTTGGAAAAAATAATTCATATGTGGAGGAGTTTTCCGGGACATCGGCTTCTGCCCCTATGGTAGCTGGCACCATAGCCCTGCTGTTTTCGGTACCCTGTGCTTCCTTTGCCACACTTATTGCAGAAGACAAGGTGGCTGCGGCAAGGGCAGTGAAAGATGCCATTGCCAATGGTGTTACACGAAGTGAGTCATTGATTAAGCAGACACGATTTGGAGGCTACCTCAATGGAGAGGCTTCATTGGCTCTCATGGATGCTCCATGTGAAGGCACCCTCTTGCTTCCTTCCCCAAAAGGCGAAATGAAAATCATTTCTTTGAAGTCAGAAGCAGGAACTCTTACCCTTGAGTATCTTACACCAGATGAAAACGGGTATTCGGTGATGATTTCCAATTTATTGGGGCAGATATATTACCGTAACCCCATTGACGTACCAGAGTATGGGTCTAAAATGTTAACTATTGATTCGAATTTAATACCCCATGGAATCTACATCATCAGCATAAGTGGCCCTGGAGGTATTGCTTCCAGTATGGTGTATTCTCATCAATAATGCTGAACGTTGGTCAATTCTTTTGTTACCTTTGTTTAACTAATCATTTAAGATGGAATCCAATTCAGAACTGTTTGCCCGGGTAAATCACGCCCTGGAGGATATTAGACCTCACCTGGCGGTTGACGGGGGTAATATAGAGCTTTTAGAAATTACAGCCGATAATTTTGTTCGGATTAAATGGCTGGGCAATTGTGAGTTTTGTTCCATGTCGGCCATGACTATGAAAGCTGGAGTAGAACAAGCCATCAGAAGCAGGGTTCCTGAAATCAATGGCGTTGAGGCTGTAAATGGTGTGATAAGTTTTGAATAATTCCCATGACCAAAGAGGAACTCGTTTTACAGATCAGGACTAAAAAAAGTTTCCTTTGTGTGGGACTTGATCCGGATATGTCAAAAATGCCTGTCCACCTTATGGATTTCGATGATCCTGTATATGAGTTTTGCAGGGAAATAATCGAACAGACCCAAGACATGGCAGTGGCATATAAGCCCAATCTGGCCTTTTTTGAATGTCTCGGATCAAAAGGATGGCAGACCTTAGAGCGGGTTAAAGCCTTGATTCCCAAATCCATTTTTACAATAGCGGATGCAAAGCGAGGGGATATAGGCAATACCTCTGCTATGTATGCAAAAGCATTTTTCGAACATTTTGATTTTGACGCAGTCACGGTTGCGCCTTATATGGGCAGGGATTCCATCGAACCTTTTCTTTCTTTCGAAAACAAGTGGGTCATCGTTTTGGGGTTGACCTCCAATCCGGGAAGTCAGGATTTCGAAATGATAAACACCGAAAAAGGACGTCTTTACGAATGTGTAATATCAAACTGCGCGAAGTGGGGTAGTGCAGATAAAATGATGTTTGTGGTAGGTGCTACCCATCCAGGCCTTATATCCAATATAAGGAGGATGGTACCTGATCACTTTTTTTTGGTTCCTGGCGTGGGTGCCCAGGGAGGAGACTTGCAGGAAATATGTCGCAATGGGGCCAACAGTGAAACAGGTCTCCTGATCAACAGCAGCAGAAACATCCTGTATGCATCATCGGGAGAAGATTATGGAGTTGCTGCGCGGCAGGCCTGTGCAAATTTCATAGCCGAATTGGCAAATTATGTTAAATAAGAGCACCATGAATTTAGAACTGTTGGGATATTCAGCGGCTGTCATCACTACGTCATCATTTATTCCGCAGGTTTACAAAATTTATCAGACAAAATCTGCCAGGGATGTATCTCTGGTCATGTTTACTTTTTTTTCCACTGGGGTGATCCTGTGGTTAATTTATGGACTGATCTTGTTATCCTGGCCCATCATTTTTGCCAATACAGCCACATTGATTATGTCATTGTGCATCCTGTTTATGAAAATCAAATACGATCGCCGCGGTGGTAGTAAAAGTGCCTGAAACCAACCATCCTTTTTTTTGTAAATCATGAGCAATAGCAAGCAGCCAGAACGCAGATATGCCATCGTCGATATCGAAACAACCGGAGGCATGCCCAAACGTGACCGCATTACAGAAATAGGTATTGTGATCACGGATGGATCCCGGATCTTAAATCAATTTAATTCATTGGTCAATCCGGAAAGATCTATACCGCCCGAAATCACCAGAATCACCGGAATAACGGATGATATGGTTGCAGATGCGCCAAAGTTTTATGAAATTGCAAAGGAGGTCGTTTTACTAACAGATGGGATGGTATTTGTGGCGCACAATGTAAATTTTGACTATTCTTTTATTCAGTATGAATTTGACAGACTGGGTTTTACTTATTCCAGAAAACAACTTTGCACGGTTAAACTCAGTCGTAAGACTTTTCCCGGCTTGTCTTCTTACAGCCTGGGTAATCTGATCAGACATTTTGACATCGAAGTAGGTGCCAGGCACCGGGCAATGGATGACGCCTTGGCTACCGCAAAAATATTTTGTATGATCGCTGCCAAATCTTATCTGGATGAGGCTTCAGATGCCCTGATCAGGCGGGGAATTAAAGAAACAAAGCTGCCGGAGGCTATATCGATGGAACGAATCAGGCAATTACCCGAAACTACCGGAGTTTACTACTTTTATGATGCATATGGTAAGGTCATCTATGTTGGTAAAAGTATAAACATCCGGTCCCGGGTCCTCCAACATTTTGGTCAAATCAATGCGAAATCAGAAAAACTGATGAGACTGGTCAATGACCTGGACTTTGTCGAAACTGGATCCGAACTGATTGCATTACTATTGGAAAGTGAAGAAATTAAACTTTTAAATCCGGAGATAAACAGGGCTCAAAAGCAAAAGGATTATGATTATACCATCTGTTCCTCTACAGATACCGATGGCTATCTTAATTTTTCTATTCAAAAGGAAACAGGAAAATCGATCAGGGGCAAAATACTTTCATATCATTCCAGTATGGCAGCTGCCCGATCGGTGTTGGCCCATCACAGGGAGAAGTACCAACTTTGTGAAGAAAAGTTAAGCCTGCCTTTTGAAACTGAAAAGAGATGTGTCTATTTTGCCTTGGGAGAGTGTTTTGGAGCCTGCCGAAACATGGAAGAAGCGAGTGCATACAATGAAAGGGCTGAAATGGCAGCTCAACAGCTTACCCGTGTGTTTGAGCAGGATTTTATTCTGGTAACAGATGGAAGAAATCCGGAAGAATTAGGACTCGTCCTGGTAGAGAACAAAGCATACAAAGGGTATGGATTCATTGCAAAGACGGAGGCGGATCTGGGTGTGGAGGAAATGAAAGAGTGCATTGAAACACGATATTCCACCCCGGAAGCAAATGTCATTATTCAGCAATTTATGCGAAGTGGCAAGTCACTTAAAATAGTACCCATTTAATTAAATCAATTGGGCGCAAATAATTCTGTAAGGGTATCCGCCAAATCCTGCTCACTGTGCCCTTTGCTTCGAATGTACTTTATTTCCGGGTCGATGCCAGATAATGCCTCTGCCGTAGTGCTGCCAATGGCAATATACGTGGTACCTGAATCATGTTCATTTGATGAGAAAAAAGCTTTTACATTCATTGGGCTTGTAAAAATGACCACATCCGCCTCGATGGGAGAGATCGATGATTTTGGACTATTTTCATAAATGACCAGTGGTTTATGCAACACATTTTCTTCCTGTTCAAAAGTAGATCTGCTATTTTTAGCCTTGACAAACAATACCTCCTGTTGAATCGTTTCCTGGTGAAACCTTTCAACTGACTCCTCCAAATTGCCACCGGCTATAAAATCTGCTGATTTATGGATGTGCTTCATAAGACAAGTATCACTCCCATTGCCCATTACACCAAATTTGCGACTTGAAATGTTATGTATCTCATTATCAGGGAGTTGAGAAAAAAAACGCTCAATACCTGTTTTACTGTAGAAGAAGATCCAGTCACTCCGGGGAATAGTTAATAGTGGCAGGGTGGAGATTTTGATCAGACTTTCACCAAATAGCTGGTGACCCGGTGGCAACAGGCTTTTCAATAAAGAATCTTGACTTAGTGTCCTCGTGATGAATATTTTCAAGTGTTTTTTGGATGATGATTAATCAAAAAGGTCCTCCAGTTTATTCCCTTTCATCAATTTGATGAAACAACGCGTGGCGGCAATTACGTCTGCTCTGGCGTTATTTGCCGGAGTATAGGCAGTATTGAAACAGGCCGCATGCAGTTCTGAAAGCGTAGGCCATTTGTATCCACCTGATTTGGAAGGAACCTTGGCAAAATAGGTGCCTTCGTGCATCAGGCAAAATCTTTCTTTTTTGAACATGCGAATATCTATGCCTTTGCGAATGTATTCTGCAGCCAATACATTTTCATTAAAGTTGAGGTTGTGGGAGAAAATGTATTCACAAGATGAAACCGATTCATTAAATGCCAACAAAATATCTGTCAGTGGTACTGCTTTTTTTTCAATGTCCTCCAGGTCGATTTTTGCCTTTTTTTGAATATCTTCTGTGAGGACATATCCTTCAGGCTTTACAATACGGTCAAAATCTCCCATAGGTTTTAAGTCCTTATCCAGCAGGATCCAGGATATATGTATCATTCGGGGCCAGTTAAAGGTGTCACTAAAGGGTGCCTTATAACTTGAAGGGTTGCCAATGGCAGAACAGTCGTAAATCAGATACATGGCTTAACGGGTTTTAAGTTCTTCAACGATGGATTCGGCCAGCATATGCGTAGTGGATTGCGACTTGCGTACCTTGATCAATGGACTGGATAAGTCTGCTGCATAGGAAGCGTGCACATGAAAGTTGCCCAGCTCATCTTTTATACAATATACGCCAAGGGGTATGTGACAGCCTCCTTCCATCAGCTGAAGCACTTTACGCTCCACATTGGTGCATTCAGCTACTTCTGCGTTGTGGATTTTACTCAGTTTTTTTCTCAAACCTAGATCCTCAGTCCGGCATTGATAAGCTAGAACTCCCTGTGCCGGTGCGGGTACAAATTCTGATGGGTGAAGATCGACCATAGTAATGTGTGATAAATCCAAAGCCAATCTGAGCAATCCTGCTTTAGCCAACACGATGGCATCGTAATTGCCTTCACTAAGTTTCCGGATGCGCGTCGGTACATTTCCCCGAAGATCAGCAATGCGGCAATCAGGTTTCAGAAAAGACAGTTGACTTTTTCTTCTTACTGATGAGGTACCAATAACTGCATTTGATTTAATTTTCAAAGTCTCCATAGGACTGAAAGCCGCGTTTGAAATCAGCAAACAATCCCGGGCGTCTTCCCGGTATGAAACGGCAGCCAGACTTAAACCTTCCGGAGAAGAAGTTGGCAGGTCTTTCATAGAATGCACAGCCACATCAATTTCATTCCGCAGCAGAGCATCCTCTAATTCCTTTGTGAAAAAACCTTTGCCTTCGATTTTATCAAAACTCAGATCTGTAATTTTGTCTCCTTTGGTCTGAATGATGATAATTTCAGCTTCCAGTCCGCATTTTTGGAGTAACTGGCTCTGCAGGTAATTTGCCTGCCATAAGGCAAGTTCACTTCCCCTGGACCCAATCCGCACTTTTGTATTCTCCATCCTTGATTATTGTGCGCAAAATTAGCAATTTTCACCATTTGAGTGCATATTTAAGGCAAATCCGGTGATTAAGGGATATAAGGAAAAGCTTAAAATTGGATCATTTAGGCAGGTAAATTGAACCTACTTTGGAGACTGACTTTAGTTATGTATGCCTTTGGCCCATAATATGCCTTGTTTTGTACTTGAAACAATGCCCTTTGGGTGAACATTTTTGATAAATCTCTTTTATTATATTATTTTTGCTTTCCAAATGAATACGACTTCGCAGATTAGCCAGTTACTTCAGGGCGAATTAATTGGAAACCCGGACATTGTCATCACAGGTCCTTCCAGGATAGAGGAGGGGGGGGCTGGTACAATTACATTTTTGGCCAATCCTAAGTATGAAGCATTCATTTACCACACCCAAGCTTCTGCAGTAGTGGTTTCTAAAGAATTTAAACCCGAAAAGGAAATTAGTGCCACCTTAATCAAAGTAGATGACGTTTATCAATCTTTATCCACGCTTTTGCAACTTTACGAACAGCAGGAGCAGTTACCAATAGGGATTGCAACGACAGCTTTTGTAAGCAATAAAGCGACAGTTGGCAAAAACGTGTCCATTGACCATTTCACTGTCATTTATGATGGTGTTGAAATTGGAGATGATGCCATTATTTTTGCTCAGGTTTATCTGGGCAAAGGAGTAAAGATAGGAAGTGGAACAAAGATATATCCAGGGGTAAAAATATATCATGACTGTGTTATAGGAAATAACGTCATCATACATGCGAATACCGTAATAGGTTCTGATGGTTTTGGATTCAGCAAATCTGAAGATGGTTCTTACCTTAAGATTCCGCAAAATGGTAATGTAATCGTAGAGGATGATGTCGAAATAGGCAGTAACACGGTAATTGACAGGGCATCTATTGGCAGCACCATCATAAGGAAGGGAGTAAAATTGGATAACCTCATTCAAATTGCCCATAATGCTGAAATCGGAGAAGACACGGTCATTGCCGCTCAGGCAGGCATTGCAGGTAGTGCCAAGATCGGTCGGCATTGCATAATTGGTGGTCAGGTAGGATTGGCCGGGCACATTGAGATTGCCAATGGCACCATGATTCAGGCGAAATCGGGACTTTCCTCTTCTGTAAAAGCAGAAAACACAAGGCTGTATGGTTACCCGGCCCTGGATTATGGGCATTATTTAAAATCTTATGCTTACTTCAAAAAACTTCCTGAACTTGCAGAGAAGATTAAGAAGCTGGAAAAAGAACTGGACAAAATATTAAATGGAAATGGGTAAGAAATCATTGGAAAATACAGCTATCCTCAGCGGTATTGGCCTTCATACGGGCAAAAATATTAATGTAAAACTCGTCCCGGCTGATCACAACCACGGCATCCGTTTCAAGCGCGTTGATCTTCAACCAGAAGTAACCATACCGGCAGATGCCAATTACGTAGTTGCCACAAAACGCAGCACGACCATCGGGATTGGTGAGGTAAGTATAACCACCATCGAACATCTGATGGCTGCATTGACGGGCATGAATATCGATAATATACTCATCGAAGTTGACGGTCCTGAAATTCCAATTTTAGATGGAAGTGCGGCACCTTTTGTCAAAGCGATCAGAGAGGCGGGCATAATTCAGTCCGCAGAGTCAAGGGATTATTTCGTTATCGATGAGCCCATAGTACTGAAGGATGAAGAGACAGGCTCAGAGTTGATTGCCATCCCATCAGATAAATACGAATTAAACGTAATCATCGATTTTCCAAACAGTACGGTAGATGAGCAAACAGCCATTTATTCGATTGATGGGGATTTTGAGCACGATATCGCTTCCTGTCGTACATTTGTATTTACCAATGAGTTGTCTTTTTTGTTTGAGCACGGACTCATTAAAGGAGGTGATCTCAATAATGCCATTGTGTTGGCAGAACCAGGACTTACCCAAATCAAACTGGACGAACTGGTTACCAAATTTAATCTGCCTCACAGACCAATTGGGGAAGATAAAGTGCTGAACGACACCAAATTGATTTTCCCCAATGAGCTTGCCAGGCATAAATTACTCGATTTGTTGGGAGATTTGACTTTGGTAGGTCGCCCTATCCTGGGCAAGATCATTGCTGTCAAACCAGGCCATAAAATCAATACGGAGTTTGCAAAGCTATTAAAGAAAAAGCTGCTCGATCAAAAGAAATTGAAGGGAAAACCAAGCTATGATCCGGACAAACCGGCATTGTTGGATATTGAGGCCATAAAGAGAATGTTGCCCCACAGATACCCTTTTCTTTTGGTGGACAAAATAATTGAGAAGTCTGCAAGCCACGTTGTAGGTATAAAAAACGTTACCTATAATGAACAATTGTTCCAGGGACACTTTCCTGGCAATCCTGTTTTTCCCGGAGTATTGCAAATGGAAGCATTGGCACAAACGGGAGGCATTTTGGCACTTTCAAACGTTGAAGAACCACATTTATGGGATACCTATTTCATTAAAATGGATAACGTGAAATTTAAAAGTAAAGTAGTGCCAGGCGACACCCTATTATTGAAGATGGAGTTGCTTTCTCCCATAAGGAGGGGAATCGTGCACATGCAGGGAACTGCTTATGTAGGAAACCGGATAGTCAGTGAAGGTGAACTTACCGCACAAATTGTCAAGCGGCAGGAATAACCATTTGTAAAATGTGAAAAATTAGGAGATGGAGATACTTAACAGGTTATGTGAAATAGACACCAACGCAAAGATCGCCGATAACGTCGAAGTTGGCAGTTTTACGGTCATTGCCGGAGACGTGGAAATAGGCGAAGGCACCTGGATCGGACCTCATGTCACCATCATGGATGGAGCCCGCATTGGTAAGAATTGCAAAATTCATCCGGGAGCAGTTATTTCGGGCATTCCACAGGATCTTAAATTCAAAGGGGAATATTCAACGGTTGAGATTGGCGACAATACCTCGATCCGGGAATGTGTTACCATCAACAGAGGCACAGTCGACAGAAACAAAACCGTGGTGGGTTCAAATACCCTTATTATGGCCTATGTTCATTTAGGACACGACTGCTTTATTGGCAATAGTTGTATTATTAGTAATGCGGTTCAAATGGCAGGCCACGTGGAAATGGATGATTTTGCCATCATTGGAGGCTCATGCGCTGTGCAACAGTTTGTGCATATTGGAGCACATACTTATATTGGCGGAGGTTCCCTTGTGCGGAAAAATGTTCCGCCTTATGTTAAAGCAGCCAGAGAACCTCTTTCCTATGCTGGCGTTAACAGTACTGGTTTGCAGCGCAGGGGGTATAGCCAGGAAGACATCAATAAAATTAGTGACATTTACAGGATTCTTTTTGTAAAGGGGTATAATGTTTCTGCAGCCATTGACGTCATCCAGAAATCAATTCCGGATTCCATTTATAAAACTGAAATTTTGGATTTTATTTCCAATTCTCCTACAGGAATTATCAGAGAGTTCAGGCCGGTTGAGCGGTAAAGGCCATGGAGATAACGGCTCATCGGCTTAGAAAATCCTATAACGGCCTGCAAGTAGTGAATAATTTTTCCCATCAGTTCAGGAGTGGGGAAATATACGGTGTTTCGGGACCCAATGGCGCAGGTAAATCTACTTTAATAAAAATGCTTAGCGGTTACCTCAGTCCTTCCGGGGGCAATATTCAATACCAGCTAGATGGAAACGATTTGAAGCGAAATGAAATTTACCGGTACGTATCACTAGCCGCACCATATTCCTCCATTATTCAGGATTTTACTTTGGCAGAAAATTTTCAGTTTTTAAGGAAGTTTAAACCATTAAGAAAAGAATATGCTTACCAAGAGCTGTTGGAGATTCTGTCGTGGAAAGATCCGCGGGATAAATTGGTAAAGCAGTTTAGCAGCGGCATGCAGCAGAAGGTAAATATTCTTTTTGCCTTCATATGCGAGACTCAATTATTGCTTCTGGATGAACCCACTTCATTTTTTGACAGGGATGCAAAAGCCTGGTACAAAACCATCCTGGAGCAAAACAAATCTAACCGCACTATCGTTATCGCCTCCAATGAAGGTTCTGATTTCGAAGCTGCTTGCGAAATCCTTTCCCTCTAGCCAAATCAATCAATATCGAATACAATTTCAACGAAAAATGTGATATTTGCAAAAAATAGCATATGTCAGCAGATAAAAAGCGCGTAGCCATTCTTTTTGGGGGAAGGTCCACTGAACATCATATTTCGCTGCTTTCGGCCAAAAATGTCATCGATGCCCTCGACAGGGGAAAATTTGAACCTGTATTAATTGGAATAGACAAAAAAGGCAAATGGCACCTGAATGAAGGAGCACTGAAGTTGATTCATGAAGACAATCCCAATCTCATAGAAATGGAAGTAGGTGCCACGCCGGTAATTTTATCGCAGAATACAAATGAACATCAGCTGATAAATCAAGGCAGCTTTCAATCCTTGGGAAAGATAGAAGTCATTTTTCCTGTTTTACACGGGACATATGGGGAAGATGGTTCAATACAGGGTTTTGCGAAACTGGCGAATTTACCATGCGTTGGTTGTGGCATTTTGGGTTCTGCAGTAGGGATGGACAAAGATGTTACCAAACGACTATTGCGTGATGCAGGCATAGCAGTGGCAGATTTTGTCACCTTACGCAAAGGATATAATGATACGCTTTCTTATGAAGCCATCTGCAAAAAGCTGGGCAATGAGTTATTTATTAAGCCTGCTAATTTGGGCTCTTCAGTTGGTGTGAGTTTTGTAAAAGATCAATCATCTTTTGAATCAGCTGTGGCAAAGGCTTTCAGATATGACAACAAGGTAGTAGTGGAAGAAAAACTAAAAGGCAGAGAAGTGGAATGTGCCGTGCTTGGCAACGAAGTTCCGCAACCATCGGCTATAGGTGAGGTTATTCCAAAGTCTTCCTTCTATACCTTTGAAAATAAGTACATAGATGAAGGAGGGGCTGTACTGGATATTCCTGCCAAACTGGATGCCGAGGTTGCAGACAGGATTAAAAGCCTCGCAGTTGAAACTTACAGACTACTTGAATGCGAAGGCATGACGAGAGTGGACATGTTTTTAACCGAAGAGGGAAAATTATATGTGAATGAGGTAAATACCATACCAGGTTTCACCCAAATCAGCATGTATCCAAAACTTTGGGAAACATCAGGTCTGCCGTACACTGAGCTAATCACCAGGTTGATAGAATTGGCTATTGAAAGCAATGAACATCGAAACAGTTTAATTCAAGCTGAATAAGACGAGCACAAGCTTACCACATCAAGAGAAAACAAAGCAGAAATGAATGTATTTAAGTTTGGGGGAGCCTCAGTAAAAAATGCGCCGGGATTTGTCAATGTGGCAGAAATCATTGCCTTTTTTAAAGGAGAAAAACTTGCCATAGTGGTGTCTGCCACAGGCAAAACCACCAATGCACTGGAAACAGTTGTTAAATCATATTTTTATAAAGATGGCACTGCCTTAGAAAAGTTAGACGCCATCAAAAGAAACCACTACGAGATTATTGAAACCTTGGGCTTGGTTGGCACTGAAATTGAACAGGATGTAAACGACCTTTTTGTGGAAATCGACTGGATCCTTGACGATGAACCCCACGACCAGTATGACTATATTTACGATCAAATAGTCTCTATAGGTGAATTGGTTTCAAGCCGCATTTTGTACCATACTTTGCGGTCAAGGGGCATAAATGCAAGCTGGCTCGATGTCAGGGGAGTCCTGTTTACCGATGAGATTCACCGGGAAGCCAAGGTAATATGGAACCTTACTTCTGAAAAAGTCAATGCTTCGATTCGTTCATTACTGGAGCATTCTGATGTAGTGGTCACCCAGGGTTTTATTGGTTCTACCACAGAAAACCACACAACTACACTGGGCAGGGAGGGCTCAGATTACACTGCTGCCATTTTAAGTTATTGCTGCAATGCGGAAGCGATGCATATATGGAAAGATGTACCAGGCGTCCTAACAGGTGATCCCCGGAAATTTGAAAACGTAGTCAAAATGGAAAAACTTTCTTATAAAGAGGCAATCGAAATGACCTATTATGGAGCAAAGGTTATCCATCCCAAGACCATAAAACCACTTCAGAACAAGAATATTCCGCTTTATGTCAGACCGTTCGACAACCCTTCATCAGTGGGAACTAAAATTTCCTCAGAAGCAGAGGGGTTTTACCCACCAATCGTCGTAATAGAAGAAGATCAGGCGCTGGTAAGCATTTCCGTAAGGGATTTCTCATTTGTGGCAGAACAACACATAAGCAACATTTTTGGCATTCTATCCGAACTTAGGTTAAAAGTGAATATGATGCGCAATACAGCCATTTCTTTTACACTTTGTGTCCAGCATCACCAGGATAAATTATTGCAACTTAAGGAGAAACTGGAGAATGAATTTTCTGTGAACATAGAGACGGGTCTTGAAATGATCACCATACGGCACTTTACCAAAGAAGCCATCCAGGAGATGAAAAGGAATAAACTTACCCTTTTCGAAGACAGGTTGCAGGATACCATTCAATTGGTTGTCAAAGAAATACCGTTAATCACCAGAAAAAAGGAAGATGAAAAGTAAGGCTGTGCCCATTTTTAAAATGAATTGAAAAAGAGCAAAGGACTACATATTTACTTTCTCCTCTGCCGGCCTTAGGAAAGGAAATTCAATGGCTGAATTTACAACCCAATTCTTTGCATAAACAGCCGCCAGATATGCGAACCAGGAAAATATAGGTGCCAATACCACATCAATGGTATAATGAACATGCTGACTTAATAGAAGGGTACCCAACATAATTCCCCCAACAATCAAGATACTTTTAATAACTCTGTTCCTTACCAAAAAAAACAGGAGAAAAACAGCAGCCGTGTGGCCCGAAAAAAATAAATCTTTCAATAATGTCTGTTGGGAGTAAAAGGTAGTTTGTAAAAATATATCTTCAAGGGGAATGATCGACTTTGGTGGTTCCAAAGGGAAATAATAAAGCGTCAACATTCTCATGGCGATTAAAAAACAAATACCAAGATTCGCTGTGAGGATGCCACTTCTGGTAACAAGTGTAAAACTAAGACCCAGTGCTACCAATCCATAGGTCAGGGCGAAAATCAGCAAATTATTTTCGACCGGAGAAAAAGCATTGAGCACAAGATCCTCGATGATACTTCCCGCTCGGGTTTCATTATACTTCAAAAACAAAGTAAAAATGTAAAAGACCAAACCAACTGTTAAAAATGAAATAATGATCATCGGTGTGGTGATCTTTTCTTCATTCTTTGACATTAGATGATCATTCATGGATCAATAGGTGAGTTTAAATTTATTTTTAAAATGAAAGAAAGGAAAGCCAATTTGACTTTCCTTTTAAACAGTATGCTGGGAAAGGACTATGCTCCCTTGTTAGCTAATTCTTTGATTTTCTTTTTCCCCTTTGTCTTTGCGGCAAGTTGGAAGGCATTGTAAAGATTAATGGTGCCGCCGCTAGCACTAAGTTCGGTGAAACTTACTTTTTGCGCACCTTTGGTTCCCGGTTTTTTAACAACTGTATTAATTGGAACCACCGACTTCATAAGGATTTCCTTAACTTGTTTAGCCGTGAGAGAAGGGTAATATGATCTAAGAACTGCAGCTACTCCGGCAGCCGCTGGAGAAGCCATACTCGTGCCTTGCAGATATTGGTATTTATCTCCCGGGGTTGTGGCATAAATTTGCACACCAGGGGAGAAAAGATCAACATTTTGCTTGCCATAATTTGAAAATCCCGCAACCATATCCTCACTAGGTTTGTAAGAAAGTGCACCTACTTCAAGCCAATTGTCTGCGTGGCATTTTTTCTTAAAGATAAAGCCGTGTTTGCCCAGATAATCATTTGGGAAATTGTCTGTCGCGTCATTATCCTGACCAGAGTTTCCTGCAGCATGTACCAGAAGTACATCCTGATCTGCTGCATATTTTACAGCTTCATCTACTGCTTTTTTATCCCAGGAATACGCTTTACCAAAACTCATATTGATGATGGATGCCCCATTATCAACGGCATATATGATGGCATTGGCAACATCCTTATCTCTTTCGTCACCATCTGGCACCGCCCTTACAGACATGAGTTTCACATTTCTGGCAATACCTTCACTTCCTATTTCATTGCCAACCATAGCGCCAACAATACCCGCAACATGCGTACCGTGAAGGGCATCAGGTCCTTCCACATCGTTGTTGCCATAAAAGCGCTCAGATGAATCATTGTAATTGTCCTTTACGATCAATTTTCTTGAATCATAATCCGGATTGTAAGCGTAATCAAGTTTGTTCTGCGATCCTTGTTTTTCTTCAGCCAAAACGGTAATCAATTCCTCTTTCAATTGACCGATAGAAGTGATCTCTTCAGATTGTTTCATGATTTGTTTTGCCACATTCAGTGCAATCGATACATCCGGATTGTCATTCAGTTTTAGCGATGTGAGCGGGTCATCTCCTTTAAGAATTTCTACATTATTTGGATTTTCACCCATGGCAGACTCAATTTGGTTCATACCACTGATTACCTGGGTCTCGAAAGCTGCAATTTGCTGAAGCTGAGCCGTTGCTTTCTCTCGCTCGCCCTCTACTTCTGTTTTGTAGTTAAGGAATTTTTCATATTCCATTTTTTGTTCTTTACTTAGTTTTTCAACATCAGCATTTTCATACTTATACCGCATGCTGCTGTATAGTCTGGTTACTTCATAGGTTTCAGGTCCTACATTTTTTCCACCCGGTCCACCAATGAAATTCCATCCGTGAACGTCATCCACATAACCATTTTTGTCGTCGTCGATGCCATTCCCGGCAATCTCACCTGGATTTTTCCAAATATTGGCTTTCAGGTCTTCATGTTCAACATCAATGCCTGAGTCAATGATGGCCACGACTACAGTTTTACCCACCTTGTCTTTTATGAGCTGGGTAAAGGTTTTGTAGGAAGATGTTCCATTGTACCCTTCAGTGGCATCTAAATGGTACCAATTTTTTGGGGCCATTTGAGCACTGGCAGTATTCAAAATGATTGTAAAGCAAGCAAAAGCAATAATTAACCTCATATTTTCAATTTGGATGCAAATCTAATTTGAAATTTTAACAATTCAAACAAGGAACAAAACGGGCAATATGCGTTAAATATTTGATGAGGGTGGTCTATTTAGGGTTTATTCAACAATGTTAAATCATAAAGTTATGATAAACAAAATAATATAAATTACATTAATACTTAATGTTTATCGCATTTGATTGATTTATATCTTGTTAATGTTTATTTAAAAATCATTTGCCGGCATTTAAATATGGCCAGCCTGACTCTTAATTTTTGTCAAATCAATTTTTTCCAACGTATTACGTATTAAAAATTAAATTTATTTGAAAATAAAATATATATATTTGCAGTTTATAACCAATACTTTGTCATGAAATCGATTTGGATCGCTGCTTTTACTATCTGGTCCTATGTACTTGTAGGACAAGGACTTCAGCTAGGTCTGGGCTTGGGTAAATCGGTATATTGGGGAGATTTAAATGCACCGGAATTTTCGGCCAATCTCAACAACAATGGAGGTTTGGCAATACAAGTCTTTGGAAGATATAACTATCTCGGCAAAGCAGGGCTCAAGTTTGGTGCCTTACTTGGCAAAATCAAAGGAGATGACGCTTTCTCCAGTCAGCAGTGGCAGATTGAGAGAAACCTGAATTTTCGTTCAACCCTGTTTGAATTGTCTCTGATGGGAGAGTATTATATCTTTGGCTTTGATCCTTTTGCGGGAGAGCAGATATTTAGTCCTTATATCACAGCGGGTCTGGCGGGCTTTTATTTCAATCCTACTACTGATTATCAAGGTAATACGTATGAACTTCAACCTCTTGGTACCGAAGGTCAAGGCAGCGCTGCCTACGGTAAAAAGTATAGCAAATATGCAGTTTCTGTTCCTTTTGGCGCTGGTGCCATTATTAAAGCGGGTCAATCTTTTGATGTTGGGTTCGAAGTTGTCGCCAGAAAAGCATTTACAGATTATATCGATGATATAAGTACCAACTACATCAATTACAATGAATTACTGGCATTAAATGGTGAGTTGTCGGCGAAGTTGAGTGATCGTACTCCGGAATACTTTGGCAATTCAGAGCCACTGCAACGGCCTACCGGTCTTAAAAGAGGAGGCAGTTCGGTAAAAGACTGGTATTTTACGGCCATGGTCAATCTTGTTTTTAATATCACAGATAGCGATAGCCTTGGAAAACGCAAGTCGATGTACAAATCATCGTGCCCCAGGTTTTAAAATTACGCCATTCATTTTTCACTGATTGATATACTCTGGCCTGGCAAACAGGTTTTCAGTGTACATTTCCTGTTGTTTATTCATGCGACTTGCCTATTTTTACACGTTGAATACCAAGAAATACCAATCATTGGATAATACTACTATAAGTCCGAAGGTCATACTTGAGAAATATTGGGGTTATAGCAGTTTCAGGTCACCGCAGGCTGAAATTATTTCTTCTTTATTGTCAGGTCGCGACACCATTGCCCTGCTTCCAACAGGTGGGGGTAAATCCATTTGTTACCAGGTTCCTGCCATGATGGTGCCGGGTAAGGTAGTAGTAGTATCCCCGCTGATTTCGCTCATGCTGGATCAGGTCAAAGCATTGGACAATGTAGGAATTCCTGCAAAGGCTCTGCACAGTGGACTTTCTGCCCGGGAAATAGACATCATCCTGGATAATTTTGTCCATGGACCCCTGAAGATTTTGTATATATCCCCTGAACGGATTGCCGCAGAGTTGTTTCAGGTACGGTTTTATATGGCCAATATTTCATTCATAGCCGTAGATGAGGCTCACTGTGTTTCTCAATGGGGTCATGATTTCAGGCCAAGTTATCTTCAGGTGAGTGTGCTCAGGGAACTCAAACCCTCTGTCCCTGTCATCGCACTGACCGCCACGGCTACAAAGGCCATTGTAGCAGACATTGGGCTGCAGCTTTTTCTTCGCGAACCTGCCATTTTCAAAAATAGTTTCGCCAGAAGTAACATTTCTTTTTCTGTGATCAAAACAGAAGGCAAAATGCAGGAACTATTAAGAATCATTGGTCAGATGTCTGGCAGCACGATTATTTATACCAGAAGCAGGGCTGCCTGTGCAAAAATTTCCTCACTGTTAAAAGAAAGAAGTGTTTCCTCCACGGTATATCATGCAGGCCTGCCTTATGAAGTTAGAGACAACAACCAGAAACTTTGGATGAGCGGACGGGCGCGGGTCATGGTAGCGACCAATGCATTTGGTATGGGTATAGATAAATCGGATGTAAGGTGTGTTATTCACATAGATATACCTTCAGGAATTGAGGACTATTATCAGGAAGCAGGAAGGGCGGGAAGGGATGGATACAGCTCCTTTGCCATAGCATTGGTAAATAACAGCGACCTGCTGGCGGTACAAAAATTATTTGATCAGTCGTTTCCTGATCTTGATGAGATTAAAAAAATATACATTGCCTTATGTCAGTTCCTGAAAGTAGGCGTCAATGATGGAGCCGGCAGGTCTTTTTATTTTGACATAGAAGAATTCTGCCAAAAAAATAAGGTAAGTCAGCATAAAGTCAAAGCAGTCCTAAAATTGTTGGAAAAACAAGGATGGTTTAATTTTTCAGAAGGATTTAAGGTGCCCTCTAAAGTAATGATTACCGGAAATCCTGCTGGATTATTGGCTTATTATGAGGAAAACGACGTAAGGGCGATGGTTTTAGCCCAACTGTTGAGACTGCATGAGGGACTCTTTACTGAATTTATACCCATCAGCCTCACCAAAATAGCGCAGAGCCTGGACATGGACATCAACAAGATAAATTTTATCCTGCGTGTCCTCCACAAAGAAGGAATTATACATTATGTGGAAGCAGCAGAATTGCCGGAAATAATTTTCCTGCTGGACAGACCGGCGGATCGAGATTTTCGGCTGAATGAAAGTGATTATCTGGATCTTAAAAAATCCACAAAATTGAGGTTGGATGCCATTCAGGAATATTTCATCACACAACGGTGCAGGCAGTTGGTGATGCTGGAATATTTTGGCGAAGATGCAAAGGAGTGCGGATGCTGTGATATTTGTCTTGGCAGTCAGTCTGATGTCTATACCCTTGGTGACAAAAAGGCCCTCCTGGTTTATTTAACCCAAGTCGCCCAACCCGTAAATGTAAAAGCAGTGCTTTCGCAATGGCCCTATAATAAGCGAAAAAGAATTGAACGGTGTCTTGAGGACTTAGTGGAAGAGGGGTTCTTTGAAATAGACCCTTCGGGCAGGATTTTCAAAAAATCAAATCCTCAATGAGTCAGTCAGAAAAACCTAAAATGGTGTTGTGTATGACCTCTGATTTTGCATTTGATCAGCGTATGCAACGAATTGCAAAATCCCTGGCGGGAAAATTTGAGGTTACTGTCATTCACAGGCCCTCAGGTAAATTGAATACATTTTGGGGTTCTGCCAATGAGATTCGCATATCTTGCTTGTTTAACAATGGTCCGTTATTTTATGCAGAGTTTAATCTGAGGCTTTTCTTTCTTTTATTATTTCGCCGGTTTGATGTGCTTTATTCAGTAGATACAGATACCCTCACAGCAGTAGGGCTGGCTAAAATATTTACCAGAAGAAAAGCGGTTTATGACAGCCATGAGTGGTTTACTGAAGTGCCTGAATTGATTGGTCGCCCGCGAATTAAAGCCATATGGAATGGAATTGAACGCTCATTTATCTCTGGAATGGATCTCTGTATCACGGTAAACGAAAGCCTTGCATCCCAGTTTGGGATAAATTTTAAGAAACCATTTTTGGCCATTAGAAATTTGCCTCACAGGGATATTTCAGAAGTAAACCAGGATTTACCTGCCAAAATTTTGATTTATCAGGGTGCTGTCAATAAAGGTAGGGGCATTGAATGTGCCATTGAAGCTTTAAAATATCTACCAGACTTTGACCTGCACATTTATGGCAACGGTGACCTCAGGCAAGACCTGGAGGATTTTGTGAAACAACTGGAATGGGGAAACCGCATTAAATTTTTTGGAGCGGTATCTCCTGAAGCATTAAAAACATATACCCGTAGTGCCATGTTTGGTCTCAATTTACTAGATGGGTCGAGTTTAAGTTATCGATATTCTTTGGCCAACAAGTTCTTTGACTACCTGCAGGCCGGCATACCATCTGTCAACATGGATTTTCCGGAGTATAGGTCCATTGTGGAAGAATATCCTGTTGGGGTTTTATTGTCTGGCCTGGAACCGCAAAATCTCGCAAGGCTGATTATTAGTCATACACCGGTTTATGAAAAACTTAAAAATGATTGCATTAAATACCGCAATCTATATGTTTGGGAAGAAGAGGAGCTAAAACTTTTGGAAGGTTTAGGTAGTTTATTGGAAGGAAATAAAGGATAATGAGTTTACAGAAGGAAGAAAGTAAAAAACTGAGCAAAGAGAAGTTGGCAGCCGGACTTTTTGTTTTAAAATATATAGGCCCTTACAAGTATTACTTTGTGGCAGGTATGTTTTTTCTGATCCTGGGAAGCCTTATTTTTATGGTTTTTCCTGGTGCAGCTGGAGAAATGGCTAATATTGCCATTGGCAAAGAAACCTACCATTTGGGGTTAACTGTTGAGGATTTTGGATGGCTTTTTCTGTTGATTTTGGTTTTGCAGGGGGTACTTTCCTATTTTAGGACCGTCTTTTTTTCCATAGTTTCGGAAAAGGGTATGGCTGATCTCAGAAAAGAACTTTTTGACAAGATCATCACCCAACGCATTCAATTTTTTGAAGAGAGAGAAGGGTGGGTGAACTCACCAGCAGGATTACTACTGATGTTGAGCAATTACAGACGCTTTTTTCAATTACGCTTGCCGAATTGTTGCGTCAGGTGGTGGTTTTGATATCTGGCATAGCCATTATTGCTTACCTGACACCTGGACTTTCGTTGCTGATGCTGTTGACTTTTCCGGTCATTGTCATTATTGCGGTTTTATTTGGCCGGCACATCAGAAAACTATCAAAAAACCGGCAGGATAAACTGGCCGAGACCAATACCATTGTGGAAGAGTGTTTACAGTCGTTTACGGTCGTGAAATCCTATGCCAATGAGTGGTTTGAATCGCTCAGATACCGGAAGAGTGTCGATGGCGTCGTTGGTGTATCCATTGCATTTGCCAAAGTGCGGGGACTGTTTTTTGTCTTCATCATAACTGTGTTGTTTGGGGGCATGTTTTTTATTTTGTGGAGGGGTGCATTGATGGTGCAGCGTGGTGAAATGGAAGCCGGAGACTTGTTCTCATTTATCATTTATACCGCCATATTGGGTGGTGCCATTGCCAGTTTTGGCAACCTGTACACATCTGTCCTTCAGGCGCTGGGAGCAACAGAACGGATTCGGGAAATACTGTTAAGTGAAGGGGAGGTAAACGTTACCGGAGGCAGTGGCATGACGGAAGATACGCGCCCTATCATTCAGGGAAACATTGTGTTTAAAGATGTGGCATTTTCATATCCTTCGAGGTCTGACCTGGCTGTATTGAAAGGAATTAACTTTCAGGTTAGAAGGGGCGAAAAGATAGCCCTGGTGGGGCAAAGTGGTAGTGGAAAGTCAACCATTGTGCAACTGCTGATGAAGTTTTATGATGCCAGCAGCGGCACAATTACCATTGATGATAAAACGATTGCGGATTATGATTTGTCTTATTTAAGACATCAAATTGGCATCGTGCCTCAGGATGTGATACTTTTCGGAGGTACCATTCGGGAGAATATACTTTATGGAAAACCTTCTGCCACCCATGATGAGCTGCTGGCCGCTGCCGATAAATCCAATTCCCTCGAATTCATTGAACAATTCCCTGAAGGCTTTGACACTGTAGTAGGAGAGAGGGGTATTAAATTGTCTGGGGGCCAGCGCCAGCGCATCGCCATTGCCAGGGCCATCCTGAAGAACCCGTCTATTTTGATTCTGGATGAAGCCACTTCATCCCTTGACGCTGAATCAGAAAAAATCGTCCAGGATGCCTTGAATAAACTCATGGAAAACAGGACCTCCATCATCATCGCACACCGGTTGGCCACGATCAGGGAGGCCGATTGTATTTATGTGCTTGAAGGAGGCAAAATAGTAGAAAAGGGATCACACAACGAACTATCCCAGGTTGAAAATGGCTTGTACCGCAATCTTGCTAAATTGCAGTTTGAACTGGTATAAAAAATGGGCTGTTACAAATGCCTTTTATGTTTTCGTTTTCACTAAATTGGCACCAGGATCCAAATAGTTGGAAGCTTTGAGTTTATGCAATTGGTCAATTCTCAGGTTTTTAAGTCAGGCCTTGCGGTATCTATATGCAAGGTTTACAAGGTTGTACCACCTTAAAATGCAAAGGGAAATTTGGGCGAGTTTTGTCTTCTCTGCGACTTCACTGCTTTTGGACGACAATTAGGCCTGGTTGGTAGATTTTACAACCCATTTTGGAGATTTTTTGTTATGTTTGCTGACTCTAAAAAGTAGACAATGAACAATAAAATGCTTTATTTTTGGCTTAGTCTGTTGCCGGTGATGCTGAATGCTCAAATGAATAAAATTGACTTTGAGGAATTCACCCTTGACAACGGGCTACACGTAATTTTGCACCAGGACAACAGTACACCCATCGTTGCAGTTTCCGTCATGTATCATGTTGGATCTAAAAATGAAAATCCTGACCGTACAGGGTTTGCCCATTTTTTTGAACACTTGTTGTTTGAAGGATCTGAAAATATTGGAGGTAGAGGACAGTACGACAAATTTGTCGAAAAGGCAGGAGGTACCTTAAACGCCAACACCACCTATGACAGGACTTTTTACTTTGAAATCCTTCCAAGCAATCAACTCGAATTGGGTTTATGGCTTGAATCTGAGCGTATGCTCCATGCCAAAGTCGAACAAGCCGGGGTTGAAACCCAGCGTGAAGTAGTAAAAGAGGAGCGAAGGCAACGTATTGATAATCAGCCATATGGTTCTATTCTTGAACAATCATTGAAAAGGGCTTATACCGTTCACCCATACCGTTGGCCAGTGATTGGGTCAATGGAGCACCTCAATGCTGCCCAGGAAAAAGACTATAAACAATTCTATGCGGATTTTTACAGACCCGACAATGCCATTGTTTCCATTGCGGGTGACATTGACTATGTGTCAGCCAAAGCACTGGTTACCAAATATTTTGGCACCATACCCAAAGGTAAGAAGCCCATTTACCGGCCAAAAATAACTGAACCTGCGATGGCCAAAGAAGTAAGAGATACCATTTACGACAATATTCAATTACCTGCAGTGGTGCAGACTTACCGAATACCGGCACAAGGCACACCAGACTATTACGCAGTATCCATGCTTGGCCAATTGTTGTCACAGGGAGAGAGTCTTCCCGTTTATACAGGGCTTTGGTTGATGAACAGCAAAAAGCATTATTTGTGGGTAATTTTCCTTTGGGATTGGAAGATCCGGGGGTCTCGATTGCATTTGGCATCGCTAAAGTAGGTGTGGATCTTCTTGATCTGGAAATGGCTATGGATGCGGAAGTGGCCAGGGTTCAAAATGAACTTATTACCGTTGAAGAATACCAAAAACTTAAGAATCAGGTTGAAAATGATTTTATAAGCGGCAACTCAAGGGTAGCGGGTATAGCAGAAAGTCTGGCAAACTATAAAATGTATTATGGTGACACCAACCTTATCAATACAGAATTAGATCGGTACCTGAAGGTGACGAAAGAAGACATCATGAAAGCGGCGAAAACCTATTTCACTAAGAATAACAGGGTTACCCTTCATTATTTGCCCAAATCAGTGGCCCCTTAATTAATTTCAAAATCAAACATAATGACAAGAATTATCATCATACTTACTTCTTTGTTTGTGTTCTCGCAGTGCAGCAAGAAAACCACGGACAATGCAGTAGTCGGAAAGAATAAAGAGTCTTTTAGAAGCACAGCTCCCGGAGCAGCATCTGCCAGACCCATTAACCTGGGTGATTACAGTTCATTTGATCTCAGCAACGGTCTTAAAGTGATTGTGGTTGAAAATCATAAACTGCCAAAAGTTTCATACCAGATATCTCTGGCAAACGATCCGATTTTGGAAGGGGAACAGGGGGGATATGTGCAGTTTGCCGGAGACCTCCTTACGAAAGGAACAAAGAACAGGACAAAGGCTAAATTGGACGAGGAGATAGACTTTATCGGAGCGAGTCTTAATTCTTCCCCATCAGGGGTTTTTGGCACATCTCTAAAAAAGCACTCTAACAAACTGCTTGATCTGATGACAGATGTATTATACAATCCCATTTTTCCAAAGGAGGAGTTTGAGAAAATGAAATCTCAAGCATTATCTGCCCTTGCATCTTCCAAAACGGATGCAAATAGCATTGCATCCAATGTAGCAGCTGCCATCACCTATGGAAAGGATCATCCCTATGGTGAGGTGCAAACAGAAAAAACGGTAAATAGCATCACACTCGAGAAGTGCAAATCTTATTATGACAGCTATTTCAGACCAAACAATGCCTATCTGGTTATTGTTGGCGATATTACCCTGGCAGAGGCCAGGAATCAGGCTGAAAAACATTTTGGGAAGTGGCAAAGTGGTACAATTCCAAAATCATTTTATGCCACACCGGCCGCTCGAAGGAACCCAGGGTTGTTTTGCCAATAAGGATGGTGCGGTGCAATCGGTAATCAATGTCACCTATCCAGTCGATATTAAACCAGGCTCAGCTGACGAATTGGCCGCCAATGTGATGAACAACATCCTGGGTGGGGGTATTTTTTCAGGAAGACTTATGCAAAATCTAAGGGAAAAGAAAGCCTATACCTATGGTGCGAGGTCAAGTTTAAATTCAGATAAGCTGATTGGCAGTTTCAAGGCATTTGCCAGCGTAAGAAATTCTGTGACAGATTCTTCCGTGCAGGAGTTTATTTATGAAATGGAGAGAATTACCAACGAACCCGTTTCAGAAAATGACCTTCAACTGGCCAAAAACAGCATGGCGGGTAGTTTTGCCCGATCCCTGGAGTCTCCTCAAACCATTGCAGGTTTTGCCTTAAATACATACAGGTATAACCTGCCTAAAGATTTTTACAATACCTATTTGTCAAGACTTGAAAAAGTGACTTTGGCTGATGTCCAGCGAGTGGCTAAAAAATACATTAAACCCTCCAATGCTTACATCCTGGTGGTTGGAAATAAGGATGAAGTAGCAGAAAGGCTATTGAAGTTTGATGGGGATAAAAAAATTGAATACTATGACGCATATGGCGAAGTATTGAATTATGATAACCTTGCACTTCCAGCGGGTTTGACCGGTAAAGACGTCGTTGAAGATTACCTTGATGCCATTGGTGGAGTTAATAAACTCAATGCGGTAAATGCGATGTCTTCAGATGCAACAATGTCCTTAATGGGTCAGGAAGCGAAAATCTTAACCAGGCACAAAAACCCGGATAAATTTCACTTTGCCCTTGAAATGAATGGTATGGTCATGCAGGATCAAAAGTTCAATGGCCAAAAGGCCCAGACCAGTCAAATGGGCCAGGTAAAAGTTTCTGCACCTGGTGATGAAGACTATGAAGACATGAAAGGCAGGGTGAAAATGTTTGACCAGATGGATTATCTTACTGATGCGTATAAACTGGAGCTGAAGGGCATTGAAGAAGTTGAAGGCGTAAAATGTTACAAAATCATGGTTACTGACCCTAAAGGTGAGGTAACCACGCAGTTTTATGACATGGCCAGTAGCTTGTTGATACGTACTTCAGCGGTTGTCGGTGAAGGTGAGCAGGCTAAAACTATGAACACAGATTTCAAGGACTACAGAGATGTAAGTGGAATTCTGATGCCGTTTGAGATTTCAATTATTGGCCAGGCACCATTTCCAATGGTTATGAAAGTATCCAAATATGAAATTAACGGTACAATAGAAGATAAAGAATTTGAGATCAAATAAAATTTGAATCTATTTCGGACTTAATATTTGTTCCAAAAAGGAAAATAGCCTGGTTATGAATCAGGCTATTTTTTTTATAAAATGTATCCAGTGTAAGTTGATGGGGTAAGGACCTTTAATTCATTTTTCACTTCCTCACTTACTGGTAAAGAATCTATGAATGATATAAAACTATTCTGGGTTATGTGTGCATTGCCGCGGGTGAATTTTTTCAGCAACTCATACGGATGATCTACACCTTCTCTGCGAAGAATACTTTGTATGCCCTCTGCAATTACGGCAAAATTGGCGTCAAGGTCTTTTTGGATTTTGACTTGGTTGAGGCTGAGTTTGGATAGTCCTTTGACGATGGATTTGAGGGAAATAAGGATATGAGCCATGGGCACACCCACATTGCGCATGACTGTGCTATCTGTAAGATCGCGCTGTAATCTTGATACGGGTAGCTTATCTGCTAAAAAACCAAGGACGGCATTTGCAAACAATAGGTTACCTTCAGCGTTCTCGAAATCAATGGGATTTACTTTATGAGGCATAGCTGAAGACCCTACCTCATTTGCGATTGCTTTCTGACTGAGATAATCCATGCTAATGTAGGTCCAGATGTCTCTGCAGAAATCCACAAGTATGGTATTTATCCGCATGAGGTTGTGGAATAATGCAGCTTCTCCATCATAGTGGGAAATTTGTGTAGTGTATTGCTGTCGTTCCAATCCGAGGCCCGCAACAAAGTTGTCGCTGAATTTTTTCCAGTCTGTTCCGGGAAATGTAAGTTTATGTGCATTAAAATTTCCGGTAGCACCGCCAAATTTGGCTTTATATTCTATGCTTTTGAGCTGTGATATTTGGACTTCGAGCCTTTCCAGGAAAACGTACATTTCCTTTTTAAAAGAAGTTGGGCTGGCTGGCTGGCCGTGTGTGTGGGCCAGCATAGGGATGTTAGGATATTTATCTGCGAGCTCGGAAATGGCAACGATGGTTTTTGCCATTGCAGGTTCCATCACATGTTGCATGGCCTCCTTCATCATAAGTGGAAATGCAGTATTGTTAATATCCTGGGAAGTAAGACCAAAATGAATAAACTCCAATGAGGAAGAAAGTCCTTTCTCTGTCAATGATTCCCGGATAAAATATTCTACAGCCTTGACATCATGATTCGTGGTTTTTTCAATTTCTTTAATGGCCAGTGCATCCTTATCTCCAAATTGAGATATGATATTATCCAGTTCAACCGTAATGAGGCGCAAGTTTTCAAGCTGTGGAATTCCAGTTGCTGCGAGTGCCTTAAGGTATTCAATTTCGATGAATACCCTGTATCTTATGAGGGCGTACTCTGAGAAGTATTGCTGGAGGTCAATGGTTTTTTCTGCATACCTTCCGTCAACAGGACTAATGGCTTTTAACATATCAGGATTTACTATTTTTAGTTTTTACTTTTTTGGTAATGACTTTGCCAGCTGCCTTTTCAGGCTTGGTTGCATTTGGATCATCTTGTTGTTCTGTCACTCTTTTGACATAATAATAAGTTTCAATCTGAGACCTGACCGCAAGATCGTTATTGGAAGTAACATAGGTGTTTATTTTTTCAAAATCAAGTGATCTGGACTTGACGTTGTCATGCAATTGAATCTGTAGTATAGTTTTAAAAATCTCTTTTATTTTTGGGTCATAGATGGGTATCAGGGTCTCTACCCTGAAATGCAGGTTCCGTTCCATCCAGTCAGCCGAAGAGATGAAAATGTCTTCCTGCCCGTCGTTATAAAAATAGAAGATTCTTGAATGTTCTAAAAATCGATCCACAATGGAAATCGCATGGATATTTTCACTTAAACCCTTTTTGCCGGTGACTATGGAACATACACTTCGAATGATGAGGTTGGTTTCCACCCCGGCATCATTGGCCTCGTAGAGCAAATCGATCATGTCTTTTTGTTCCAGATTATTCATTTTAAGGATCATCCTGGCTTTTTTTCCTAACCTGGCGTTTTGTATTTCCTGTCTCACCAGAGAAACAAACTTTTCCTTGAGGTTAAAAAGTCCCACGCCCAAATGTTCAAATTCATTCTCAGGCCTTTTTTTCGTTTCAAGAAAAGAAAATACCCTCGTGGCTTCAGAAGTAATGCGGACATCTGCCGTAAATAGGCCCACATCGGAATACAATTTGGCCGTATTTTCATGGAAGTTACCCGTACTGCAATAAGCATAAATTTTCGGAGTTCCTTTTTCAATGCGCCGTACAATTGCCATTTTGGAATGAACCTTGTATCCTGGCATCGAGTAATACACATTCACACCACCCAACGATAATTTTTCTCCCCACATCAAATTTGTTTCTTCATCAAATCTGGCTTTAACTTCAATAAACGTGGAAACTTGTTTTCCATTAACTACCGCCTTTCGCAGAGCATCCATAATCCTGCTCACCTTAGCAACCCGGTACTGAATAACCTTAATATGGGTGACATTGGGGTCGACAGCTGCATCTTCAAAAAATTTGATCACGGCTTCATACCTGTGGTATGGCACGTGGATAAAATAATCTTTTTTTGCAATGACGTCAAAGATGTTATCTGCCTCCTCCAGTTGCGGAACCGGCAGTGGCGGCAGAACCGGATCTTTGAGGTGTTGCATCTCATAGGTAGGGAATTTAAAAAAGTCAGCGTTGTTATGATAGCGACCCTCTGGCAGCAGGTCATAACTGGACAGATCAAATACCGACATCAGGAAGTCAAGCATATGTTTGGGCATCGTGCGGTCATATACCAATCTGGATGCCTGTCCGATGTTTCTCTGGTTGAGCGATTTTTTAATCTTGTCTAGCAGGTTGCCGGAAAATTCGTCGTCTATATATAATTCCGCATCTCTGGTAAGTTTAATGGAATATGAATCCAGAATGTCATAGCCTGGAAAAATCAGTGAGATATTATGTCTAACCACATCACCAAGGATGAGAAGCTCATGTTTTTCTCTAGATTTATTTGGCAATTCCAAAAATCTGGGCAGGTGATCCGAAGGAACTTTCACAATGGCATAGTGGGTTTGGTGATTTTCCCGATCGCGCAGATGCAGTGCCAGATAAAGTGCGTTGTTATTTAAAAAGGGTTTTACTTTATTACCGACCAGCAATACAGGCTGGGCGTATGGCAGCATAAAGTCTTTGAAGTAATTTTCAATATTATGAATTTGGTCTTTGCTGAGTTTATCGCGTCGAAGAATGAAAATATTATTTCTTTTGAGGTCAGGAATGATTTCACGTTCAAAGATTCTTGAAAATTCGAGCTGCTGTTCATTGACGATGTGCAGAATGGCTTCAAGTATTTCAGACGCCTCATAATCAAGTTCTTTTTGAGCACTTTTACCCGCCCTCACCAGGCTTCGGTGGTTGGCAACCCTTACCCTGAAATATTCGTCGAGGTTGCTGGAATATATGGCCAAAAACTTGATGCGTTCAAAAAGGGGTACATTTTTATCCTTTGCTTCCTGAAGAACCCTGTAATTAAAATCAAGCCAACTGATATCTCTGTGTGTGTACAAATCGTTCATTATCTGCTAATTCCTAAAATGCAAAGTTAACCCTTTCCTTTGTGTTTTTAAGGCATATGTAAGGTGAAATAAATTTCCTAATATTCTTATTTTAGGCCTTTATGCATGTTGAGATTTTATATTGAATAGCCGGTATGGCATTTATATGACGAGCCCTTTGACTTAAAGCTGGAAAAAGATCGAATTGCGTATCTTTGTGCAAATTATAATTTTATGAGACCAAAAATTGCGGCCGGAAACTGGAAGATGTACAAAACTTTCGATGAAGCTTGTGAGCTGGCTGAGGCCATAGCCATCACGCAGTTTCCTGATAATGTGCAGGTAGTGCTGGGTGTTCCATCATTGTATTTAGCCGAGGTGCAGGAAATAAGTCATAAAAACAACAGAATAGATGTGGCCGCTCAAAATTGTTACTTTGAAAAATCAGGCGCATTTACCGGTGAGATTTCTGCCTCCATGATCAGGTCTGTAGGTGTAATGCATGTAATTTTAGGCCATTCAGAGCGCAGACAATATTTTGGGGAAACGGAAGATTTAATTCTAAAAAAAATCAAAGCTGTACTTGGCGAGGGTATGACGCCTATTTATTGTTGTGGAGAACCAATAGAAGTCAGAAAGGTCGGAAATCACAATTCCTTTGTAGAGGCGCAACTGGAAGGTTCCGTTTTTCAACTCAGCGCAGAAGAGGTTTTAAAGCTGGTAATAGCTTATGAACCCATTTGGGCCATAGGTACCGGTGAAACAGCATCACCAGAACAAGCGCAGGAAATGCATCAAGCCATTCGAAGAGCAATTGCAATTAAATTTGGCGATGATACCGCAGCTAAAATTCCCATTTTATATGGGGGGTCAGTCAAAGCAACCAATGCGCGTGAATTATTCTCTCAGTCGGATGTAGATGGCGGACTGGTTGGCGGAGCTTCCTTATCCGCAGAAGAATTCATTCAAATTATTCATTCTTTTTAACCTGATTAATTCAGGGAAAAATTCATTTTGAATGGTGCCCACTCCATGAACATCAATTCATGGTAGGTGTAGTCCATATACCTGGTCAATGGCAATTTCTCGATGTATTGGACTAGGGCACTTTCATTTTCTGCTCGGAAAATAGACCATACTTTACTTCGGTCTTCTGCGACAGTATAGTTTACAATGATGTCCTTGTAAATAAGGTTGTGGACCATATTTCTGTGGTCCGGTAGGAGATTGAAAAATTCTTCTTCCTGAATATGATTCACCGTCAATTCAACCATGTATAGTTTTTGATGGCTCATGGTCAGTTTTTAAAGATCAAATATCCAAAATCAAGATCAAGTCGCATAGGTTGTGTTGAAAAAGTCCTAAATTGAATGCGAACTTCAATGTCCAGTTTATTTTCAACAATCAGACTGGAAATATTGGACAGCCCGGTCAGAAGTTTAAGTTCATTCAGGTTTCTGGTTGGAATATTTTCGAGGTAAAACATTTCCTTCCGTAAAGACTTATCGGTTTGTGATACCGCAAATACAGAAATTCTATCAATGTCGGAAAAATCAACCCCTCCCTGACGACTGGTGAGGATGGCACTTGAGCCGGTAATTTCTGTGACACTTTCTTTTGCTAATTTATTAATTTCCAGTGTCTCATCCAGAAACATATAGACATCATCAATTCTGAAATAATGGGATTCAATGCTATTGAGTCCTGCGGGGACATCAAAGGCTAAATTGAGTTTGCGTACAATGTATTCCCGGTCTTCTGAAAAGCACCCCATACCAGAGAAAATTGAGGATACGGCTAAGAAAAGGAACATGACCAGTTTGCGCATATGTTGGGATTGCTGTTTTATATAAGCAAAACGTTTAATTAAGCCATTTAATTTCTTGCGCATCATCTTTTTCTTCTTCCGGAAGAGGGTTTCATCCACAATGACTTAAAGAATTCAAGCGCAATGATCAATATGACTGCCCCGGTCACTGAACCGATAAAATTTTGCAGTGCTGCCGGAGGGATGTGAATGTTGAGTTTTTGGAAAAAATACCGACCAATCACCCCGCCCAGTATGCCGATTACAATATTGCCAATGAACCCAAAACCTTCACCTCCAAGAATACGGCTGGCAGCATAACCACAAATGGCACCGTAAAGTATGGTCCAAACAATACTCCAATCCATTAGTTGGTCTTTAATAAAATTTTGTGGGATTCTATTTTTCCTCCCTGGTTAATTTGCAGCAGGTAAAGGCCATTGACGTATGACTCTAGATTTATCTGGTATTTTCCATTCGCCTTGCCCTTTTGCAACAGGCTTCCCTGCACATTGTATAAACCGTAGGTGTAAACCTGATTATCTGCGGAAAGAATATTTATTGACTCGCTTGCAGGGTTAGGAAACACTTTATAAGCCAGAAAATCAGTTTCTGTAGTTGACGATTGAAGTCCTATCAATTCAGCCCTGGGTCCTTCCAGCATGCTACGCATCATATTGATTTGTTGCTGGGTAAAGATGTTCATGCAGGATTCGTTTGAATAATCCATATAGTTTTCAATCATATCAGGCAGGTCATTACTTGCATCATTACATGTGTTTTTGGTAAAAAAACTGTTACATGTCAAGGATGCATCATCGGTTTGAGATGCTTCTGCGGCATTGGGTGTATCTGCTATGCCATCGTCAACTGTACAATCTCCGTCACCCCAAATATGCCGCAAGCCCAGATAATGGCCAATTTCATGGGTACAGGTCCGGCCCTTGTCGTTAAGTCCGGCCAATTCACCCACCGCAGGATTATTTAGACCAAATGCCTGATAGTGGATGACCACCCCGTCGTTTTTCTCATAATCTACGGGCAATTCTTCAGGCGGAAACAGGGGAGCCCCCACAGGTGGGTAGGCAAATCCTAAAAGAAAAGGGGTGGATTGTCCGAGTACATCTACCGCAAGGTCGCACACCCAGATATTCAGGTATTTTTTCTGATTCCATGGATCGGTGCCACCTTTATCGGAATACTTTACATCATCAATGCCGGCAAAAATTTCCTCAAAATTTACCCCGTTTTCTTCAAAAAATGCCACCAGGCATTCCATGTTTTCTTCAATGCTGGCTGGGTCAGTAAAGTCGACTCCACAAGCCAGTGCTGCCTGGAAAAACAGCAAAATGTCGAAATTGATAAATGAAGATTTGTCTGTCTTTTTCCGCGTAATACCAGTCGTAGGTGCTCCGTTTGGATCTGTATCTGCCAGGTAAAATTCAATTTGTGCGTCACCCGCAACACCTTTAAATATGTCCCTTGTTTGTGTAGCGTCGGCATTCAATCGACGGTAGTCTTTATTTAGCACTTCTATCTGACTGCGGATAACGTCATCGGAAAGATTTTCACTGTTGACATTATGCACAATGTGTACCACAACGGGGATCCTGTAGATCATTTCAAACCGGTTTGCTTCTTGTTCCCCGGGGTGAAAGTGCGGTCTCGAAAGTCAGGAATTTTGGATTCAAGATATAGGTTGTATAACCTGTCACCACATTTCATGACCTGTCCTGCGACTGTATTGAATCCAAGAGCTATCCACAAACTAAATAGGATTATCCTTTTCATTAGATTAAAAATTTTGGTAAAGCTAAATAAAGTTGACTAAATCATTTGTCCGGACCGCCAAATTAACGACAAATTAGACATGTAAGCCGTCAGGACTCTAAAAATTATCCTTCACGTTATCTGAGAATCATTTCTTTTTAGGTCGTTCCTGAATTTTGACCAATTTGGCCTGCATGTTATTGTCTTGGTATGTTTGATTTCCCATCATGATCATAATGTTATTTACCAATTTTAACTCATATTCTTCCGGTTTTACCGTAGGTTCATCGTTTACTAAAAGTAATAGATATGTATCATTGTCATAATGATATCTGCCTTTGCCAAGGACACGTTCATATTCACCATACTCGTACCGGTTGTGTTCGTCAAAATCAATCCACTTACCGCTATATTCACCGGGTTTGGACATGGCACCATCCTTAAAGGCGGCCTCATATTCCCATACCCCCACATCAATGATGGCATAATTGTTTGGCTTATTATCCTTTCTGAATTTTAAAATATTGTTGGCCTGGACGTTCCATTGTGCAATTAAAGAAGACCCGGGCGTTTTGGTATTTTTAGAAACGAGGGTAGTGTCCTGTGAAGTTTTGGCGACTGTTTTTTTATCGGTAGGGCCATTTTCTTTGCAAGAAACAAGCATGACAATTAGGGAACAGAACATTAACATATAAAGTCTCATGGTAAATTGATTAATTTTATGGCGTAAAGATAGGGATGTTAGACAGATTTGCCAGTTTCATGAGAGAAGAAAATATTTCGCCTGAAAAGCAGCGCATTTTGATTGCGGTTTCGGGTGGGGTAGACTCTATGGTACTTGTTGACTTGTTTATGAAAGCCGGATTTTCTGTGGGCATTGCCCATGTAAACTATGGTATGAGGGCACAGGCAAGTGACGATGATGAAAAAATGGTAACCCTTTTTGCCACCGAACATGATATCCCGTTTTATAGGGTTACTTTTCCCCTGGATTTGAAAGCAAAGGGTAATTTTCAGCAACAGGCAAGAAATTTCAGGTACCATTGGTTTAACCAATTGTGTAATGATCATCACTTTGATTTTGTGGCCACGGGTCATCATGCAAATGACGATGCGGAAGGTTTTTTGATGAACCTTTTACGCGCATCGGGAATAAATGGCCTTTCCGGATTAAAAGTGAGATCTGAAAACATCCTCAGGCCACTGCTTACGTTTGAAAAGTCAGAAATTTATGATTACGCCAGATCTTTTTCCGTGCCTTATCGAGAGGATGAGAGCAATTCAAAATCAATTTACTTGAGAAATGCCATCAGAAACACAGTGCTACCCGGATTGCAGGTTCTTAATTCAGATGCGGTTCGGCAGATTCAGCGCAGTGCCAGGCAAATGGCGGAATCATCAGCTTTGTTACATCGTTTAATTGAAACCGGAAAATATTGTCTGCCGCACGGGCATGGCTGGGTTATTCCGCTTGAGCCCGTTCTGGAAATTCCTGAAAGCAAGGTCCTCCTCTTTTTTGTTTTAAAGGTATTCGGATTTAACAGAACCCAATGTGACAATATACTGGATGCCGATACCGGCGGGTGGGTTGCCAATGACACATACATTGCCCGGAAAGAGCGAACACTCATTTCTATAAACCCTCAAGAAAAAGAAAAATCATCCGATTTCGAAATGTTTTTAAGGGGCCCCGGAACATTGGAGTTTAATGAAATAACCCTTTCCTTTTCTTGGTATCCGGACGACAGGAAAACTCAAGACAAAGACTATGATGTGGTGCTAAGTTTTGATGAAAATCCCTTCCCTTTGGTCATTCGATCCAAAAGACAAGGTGATAAATTTATGCCTTCCGGTATGGAAGGTCATTCAAAAACTGTTAAAAAGTTTTTTACAGATTTAAAACTCAATGCCCGTCAAAAAGCCAACGCCATCATAGTAGAAGGAAGTTCCGGGATCTATTGTGTAGCTCCATATAGGGTGGCAGAAGGTTATACTTATAACCCTGAAAAGAAGTTTGCCTTAATGATCAGCTATTGCATTTAAGGACAATCAGCTAAGCTTATTTTGTATAAAGTGGATTAAAGGTAAGCCGTCTTCCATGTCCGGAATTGCTAAAAGTACCCTGATTAAACACAAGCTGGCCATTTATCAACACATTTTCTACCTTACCCTTAAAAGTTTGCCCATCCAGTGGAGACCAGCCGGCTTTATATAAAATGTTATCCTTTTCAACCTTCCATTCTTTTTCAGGATCTATGACTACTATGTCCGCAAAATAATCTTCTCTTAAAAATCCTCTTTCCTGTATTCGGAAGCAAATCGCCGGATTATGGCACATTTTTTCCACCATCTGTTCGATACTTAACTGCCCTTTCTGAACAAAATCCATCATGATATTCAGGCTGTGTTGTACCAATGGCAGTCCTGCGGGGGCTTTAGTATAGGGTTGCATTTTTTCTTCCCAAGTATGAGGTGCATGGTCAGTGGCTATTACGTCAATTTTTCCATCTAGCAGGCCTTTTAGTAATAAAGGTGCGTGGCTATTGTCTTTGATGGCGGGATTGCATTTGATCTGGTTACCGAACCTGGCATAATCGTCGGCCGTAAAAAACAAATGATGTACACAGACTTCAGCTGTAATTCTTTTCTCTGCCAATGGAGTGTGGGCATCAAAAAGTGCGAGCTCATCCTGAGTAGAAATATGCAAAATATGGAGGCGGGTGTTATTGGCTCTGGCAACATCCACCGCAAGAGAAGAAGAAAGAAGACATGATTCCACACTCCTAATCTGTGGGTGGTGTGAAGCATTTAAAGCATCACCACACTGCTGGGAAAAGGTCGCCATATTTTTTTTGATGGTGGCTTCATCTTCGCAATGTGTGGCTATCAGGGCAGGAGTGTGCCTGAAAATTTTTTCCAGGGTACTTTCATTGTCCACCAGCATGTCTCCGGTGCTACTGCCCATGAATATTTTAACTCCGCATACCTTAGCGTAGTCCACTTTTTGGATCTCATCAAAATTTTCATTGGTGGTACCCATGAAAAAGGAGTAGTTTGTCCAGGAATTCTGTGAAGCAATGGTATATTTTTCCTCAAGTTTTTCAACCGTAGTAGCCGGTGGAAAAGTATTTGGCATTTCCATATAACTGGTAATTCCCCCTGCCAGCGCAGCCCTTGATTCAGAAAAAATATCTGCCTTATGGGTGAAGCCGGGTTCTCTGAAATGCACCTGGTCATCAATTATACCGGGTATTAAGTACTTACCTTCTGCCCTGATTTCAGATCCGGCCTGGTTTATGATTCCTCCAACCTGTCTTATTCGGCCACCCGAAATCAGTATGTCTCCTTCGATGATGTTGCCTTCATTGATGATACGACCATTCTTTAGTATAATTTGCTCCATGGTATAAATTAGGATTTATCGTTCTTCATTTCAGCTAGTGTACTTTTCACCATATCCGGATAATCAGAGATGATGCCATCAACGCCCAACTTAATCAGGTAAGATACATCCTCTGCATTGTTAACGGTCCACGGTATGATTCTCATTTTTAGATGATGACATTTTTTTACGAGTTCAGGACTGACCAGTTTATAGTCAGGACTGTAGATCGCCGGCCTATGGTTCAATTTTCTAAGGTTAACCTCCAGATTATCCTGGTTTTCTACAAGGATGGCTGTTTTTAAATTGGGGTATATGCGGTTTACCTGATTAAGGATTTCAGGGTCAAAGGATTGAATCGTTGTTCTTTTTTCAATACCATTGAGCAACACTTCATTACATATAATTTCTACAAATTCAGTTAAATGGGGTTGGAAAATACCATCGCCACTCTCTTCACGCTTAATTTCAATATTATACCGGATCCTATTTTTAATACCTTCCCGCTTAATAATATCGCATTGTGATATTACGTCGGTCAATAAAGGTTTTATGGCCTTCAATTTTTGTTGTTGAGGAAACCGGGGATGTGGCTTTAAACCGACATCATAGGTCATGATTTGTGCATGAGTCATTTCATACAGCTTGTGTTCCTTTTCAGAGTCAGGAGAAAGATAAGTACCATCAGGTAATGTCGTGATCTCATGATTAAAATAAGCCTCATGCGAAACAACTGCTTTTTTGTCCTTACTTACAACCACATCCATTTCAAGGGTAGTTACGCCTAAATTAATGGCTTTGATAAAGCCTTCAGAAGTATTTTCGGGCAATAGCCCCCTGCACCCTCTGTGACCCTGAATGTCAATAAGTGAAATATTCAAAGCATCTTGGGTTTTGCAAGCGGTGAGAAGGAGCAGGAATGACCATAAATAATTGTTCATATTACATCAAAAATACAAGCCCCCTGAGAGGACGATTACCGTATTTTCATCCAAAATAGCTTTTGGTTCAATATATAAACCAATATTGTCTGCTGAGATTTCTATAAAGAAACCCAACTGAAGGCCTGTGCCCAGTTTTGAATTACTCCTTCGTATGTTTGCTCCAGCCAGAGGAGAGATTTTTACCTTATCGATACTTACCAAATGGAATTGGGCATCAAGGTCAATGCCAAAATTGGATTCTTTTTTAAAATAATAACTGAATGCACCAGAGAAAGACACATGGTCCGAACTTTGATAAGCACCTCTGATTTGCATGCCAAAGGCTTTTTCTTCGTAAATCAATGACGTCCCTGCGCCTAATCTTACCTGTCCAGTCACATAAATACCCGTCAGACATATAATCAAAACAAATAAATATTTCATATAATTATCTCATTGTTCATATAGTAAATATAACTCTTTAAGCCCAAAATTTAAAATTATTGGGTAAAATTGCTTAAGAATATATCTTTGCAGGATAAAACAAAAGTATGAATAACCATATATTTCCGGAACCTGGGGCATTGACTTCTGTGGCAAAATTTCATGATACCTTTAATTTGCCAGTCCTTCCGCTGCCACTGATTCCAGCTGAAGATCGATGCAGACTAAGGATCGCGCTTCTTCAGGAGGAATTGGATGAACTGAAGGAGGCTCTGGCTAATAAAGACATTGTAGAAGCCGCAGATGCATTGGCGGACTTACAGTATGTACTATCAGGAGCTGTGCTGGAATTGGGACTGGGGAGTATCTTCAAGGAACTTTTTGACGAGGTTCAGCGATCCAATATGAGTAAAACATGCAAAACCTTGGATGAGGCTACGGCTACCCAAAATTTTTATCTTGAACATAAGCAAATTGAAAGTCATATCGTACAACGGGATGGAGAATTCCTCGTTTATCGCACAGAAGATGGAAAGGTACTGAAATCTGTAAATTATTCTCCGGCAGACCTAAGGCAGTTTGTAAAAAGTGAGATTAGTCCAGAAAATCTTTAAAGACATCACCCCCTGCAAAGTTTAAGTTCAGTTGGCTCAATTCTTCAAAATATAGCTTACCTGAAAATATAATATATATGTTTTTGCCTTCTGCAGTAACTTCTTCAAATACTTTATTAAGCACACCATCCCTGCTGATGGCTTGTAGATTGATTTTACCTTTCTTATCCTTTACATTCATCAGCGTCTCGTATTTGTCCACCTCGATGGCTGATTTTAGTTTTGTTTTGTCATTGCTTGTAAGGCCCTGATTGCCTTCAAAAATTAATACTTCACAGGATTCTATTTTTGTTTTAAGATCCCCACAGTCATTTTTTAATAATTTGGACAAATCACCTGCAAAATTCATACTGATGACGCCATCGTCATTTTTATATTTTCTCAATACCCTTTCAATGGAGTTCTGAGCTGTTGAGGTTTGAATCAACATGACCAGGCAAACAAGAGTAAGTAATAATCGATTCATTTTGTTAATGGTTTTTTTTGTTGAAAGAAAAATTCGAGTTTTTGAATTCATTAAATGCGATATCGGTCTTGAGGTGCAATAAAACGGTGTCATTTTCTCCACTTACAATGAAAAGAAGATTTTTAATTTTGTCTTTTTTTTCTTCCACAAACAATTTTACAAGATTGTTTTTTTCAGTAAACGAGGCATAGAGTTCCATCCCCGATTTTTCAGGGTCTGCTGCAAATTGCTTTAGGATTTCATTTTTTCTGGCATTGCTTTTTTCGTCCACAAGTAAGCGTACACCACTGATGTGTTTTTTGAGTGCGAGGAAAATGTCTTTATCTTCGCCAAGTGTGTGTTTGTGCGCTGCATTAAGCCCGGTTTTGACAAGCCAGCCTGGCAGGGTGAGGGCAAAAGTATAACCATCATCTTTCATTTGGTCAAAGAGGCGGTTGATTTTTCTTTGGCCGTTTACCGGAATAATGAATAATAAACACAGTGCTAAAGACCAGATTACTGATTTCATCCTCAAAGAATTAATTGTGAATTTAATGGCTGGCAGATGATGATGCGCACACCCATATTTTAAAAATGTAAAAGTGCAGTTTTTCTGCTTAGATAGAATTTTATTCCAGCAGGTTGTGCCTATTTCTTATTTTTAAGTTTATCCAGGTGTTCTGAGCCTTCGATGTCAAGTTTATTGGCAAGTTTTGAAATTTTATTCAAGTCTAATTTTCCAACAAAGCTCATGAGGACAAAGTCATCGGCACCACCCACAAGGAGTAATAATTCATCTATAACATCACCGGTGCCTTTGGTCAAAAATTTTACATTGTCACCTTTGTCTTTCACGGTCATCAATACTTCATATTCTCCGATTGGTATTTTCTTTGCAGCTTCGGTATAATACTTTTGAGGATCTTTCTTGGTAGATAAAATTTTAAGGCCTTTGATATCTTTTATCAAATCTTTAATATCAGCATTTTTTGAATCATCGGTGACTTTTGCGACCATTTCAAACATTTTCGGGCTGACGTAAACAACCGTAAAGTTCTCATTGCTCTCATAGGCACTGAAGAATTTGTCTATCGCATTGTTTTGTCCATAGGATAGGGTGGTAAAAAACATAGTTGCAAGCAGTGCAATAAAAATTCTCATTTTTTATAATTTTTTATAATGGATTAATGTTTATTAAATCTTAAAAGTTAGTTAGTTAGTTTCTTTCAGTGGTTATTCCCGGATTACATTTGCATCATTCATGGTTTGCATGCCATGTAACAATTGGGCTTCCCCTTTTTTATATTTCCTGGACACCATAGCCAGTGCCTGCATGGTGTAGGCCAATGCTTCTTCCGGATCTTCAATTTCTATATACCGGGCTTTTGCAATGACCGGTTTTTCTTGCGGCACATTCATTTTGAATAGAACGACAGACACTGCCACCAGGATGATGGCTGCGGCAACTGCCCTAAGCCAGTTGTGTGAAATAACCTTTGCATCTTGATTTATTTTATTTTTTCTAAGGCTTAGGCTGTGTGGATAGCTTATCTTTTTCAGGTTGCCAAACGACCTGAATACAGGAGCATACTGCATTAGGTCAGGAGCAACTTGTTCCTGGTCAAAATAGGTCGCAAGCAGTTGTTCTTCCTCCAATGTCGTCTCAGCCTTAAAGTATTTTTCAACTAGTTTCTGCATGATGTTTAGGGTAAAATCAGGCACTACTCCGTCAGCCTTTGGTATTCTGGTAAAATAGCACGCTGCATATTGATGTGCTTCATCTATTTCGCAGGATTGAAAATACGCCCGAAGTTGTCCTTCTTCTTCATTGGTGGTCTCTGCCATCCAGTATTTCTCCAGTAATTCTTCTATTTGCTGTGTATTAAACATTGGGTGTCAATATTTGAAATTTTTTAATTTGTCTTTTAATCTTTGTCTTGCTCTGAACAGGTTTACTTTTACCTGATCCTCACTCAGTCCGGTAAGTTCTGCAATCTCTTTATAGGTGTATCCTTCTACGTCTCTCAGGTGAATAATCTCCTTTTGGCTCTCTGGCAATGCATTCAGCACCTCCATGACCAGTTTCAGGTTTTCCCTATCTTCAGTGATGACATCAGGCGTAGCCCCGCGGTCCGCTAAGAAGTGATAATCAGAAATGTCCTGCGCACTTTTTCCTGGACCGGATTTTATCAATGGCCAGATTTCTGGTCACAGTCATACACCATGCTTCTTTGTTTTCAATCTGATCAAACTGATCTTTCCTTTGCCAAATTCTGATCAGTAATTCCTGGATTACATCTTCAGCATCCAGGTCGTTTTTTAGCATGTTCATGGCATATCTAAATAGCTTATCCTTAAAAGCATCTACCTGCCTGAACATATTGTTTTCGTTTTGCATGACTATTGAATGACGCCTAAGCTATTTAAATGTTACGAAAATGTGAAAATATTTTACAGTGGAATTATGTAAATGTATAACTGTCTGTTTAGTAGATAAATGCGAAATTATATTTCTATGAGACAAACCGGGGTTTTCACGGTTTGTTTGAATTTTTTCTCCAATTTGCCCTCTTTACCGATACCAAAAACCACCAGTTCATCAGTGTCCTGGTTGGCCGCAATCAGGTATTTTCCATCCCGTGTTATTACATAGTTTCTTGGCGTTTTACCTCCTGTCTCATAGTGGCCTGCCGGTATTGTTTTTTTGTTTTTAATTTTGAATAGAGCCAGACTATTGTGCCCTCTGTTCGATGTGTACATATATTTCCCGTCTGGACTTAGATGGATATCGGCAGATGTATTTGGGCCACTAAATGAATCCGGGAGGGTTGATTTCCTTGTAACTTCTGTAAGTTTGCCACTTTCTTTGTTGAAATCACATTGTGATACTGTATTGGAAAGCTCATTTAAGATATAAGCGGTCGTTTCATCTGCAGAAAGACAAAAGTGCCTGGGACCATCACCTGCCTTACAGATGAAAGTAAACAGAGGTATGCTGTCTATGGTTTTGGAGGTTAAATTTACAGAATGTACCCTTAACATGTCTGATCCAAGATCAGAGACCAGCAACCTCGTTCCATCATTGGTAAACAAGCTCATATGCAAGTGTGCGCTTTCCTGTCTCGGATTTACACTTTTTCCCGAGAAAGCCAAAGTCTTCATGTCATCATTAAAAGAACCATCGTCTCCAATGGAACCATAGGCAAGCTGGCCACCTAAATAATTACATATCGCATACATGCCTGAAGGTTGGTGGATGGTAATATGGCACGGCGCATTTCCAAAGGTGCTGCCTTCCTGAGATTTACGATATTTTCCAAGACTGTCTATGACAAGGTGGCTGACCCTGCCGGGATAATTTTTTGCATTGGGGCCAATCTCATTCACCGCATAAATATGATGGGAGTCCATAACCGCAAGAAAACTGGGATTTACCAAATCACTTGCAATCCCAAAAGTTGTTAACTCACCGGTTTCCATATTTAAGCCTACATCGTATATGCCCTCAGCTTTACCATTGACATGGCCCTCCTTTTGAGTATAGGTACCTACGAGAAATCTGTAAGATGATTTGCTTTTTTCTGAAGCGTTGGGCTGACATGACTGCCATAATATTAAACAAATTACCGATAGGGCAAAAATGTACTTTTTATCCATGGTTAATTTGATTTGGTGAGTTCCAGCATATCGATATACTTCTTTTGTAAAACCGGACTGATTTTACCAGACTGAATAAGGTATTCATTTTCAGTTTTAACGCGCTCATATTCAGCCGGATTATTACTTTCCTTGAATAATTTTAGACCATATACATTGTTATTAAAAATACGCTGAAGGTTAATCCTTGACTTAAAGTGCAAAGTAGATTCCTCCAGTTTTTCCTTACTTTGTGCATACTGCTTGTTATGACCCAGAATGCGTGCCATGTCATATTTTGCTACAGCTATCCCATCCTTTTCGTTCATCATCATGTAATACGGAATGGATTTTTCTATTAAGGAAAGACCTTCACCTAAATTTCCTGCCATACCGGTAAGAAAGCCGGAATATCTGTAACTATGTCCGGTGTTTAATGTATCATTGGATTCCAGGGCATAGTTTAGGGCCTGCCGTGATAAAAGGAGTGCTGAATCTATGTCCGAAAATTTTTCTTCATAAAGGTGGGCTGCTGTGCTGAGACAAACGCCTGCATCTTTAGGATTTTTATTTTGTAAGAAAGCAACGGCTGCTTTCTGCAATGACATAGAAGACAATCTGGCATTTGTATTGAAACTGTCCATTCCTACTTGTTGAAATTCATAGCCTTCTTTCAAGCTATAGATGGGAATTTTGTCTGGGGTAACTGGTGCCAGTGTCTTTTTACATCCATATACGGTTATGACCCAAAAGGAAAAAAATACCAAATACTTCATCTGATCTTATATTTTCGACAAAAGTATGGAATTTCCTTCTATCCCTGCTATTTATCAGGGGAGACTGTTACAGCCTTTACATCTTAATTTTGGAAATTAATGGCTAAATATCAATGGGATAGATAAGGTTTGGTCAAATTCAATATCCTAAATCACAGAAATAAGTGAACCCTGTCCTACTTAAGAAAAGGATTGCTGAATTTGGGATCCCGGGTGTAAGTATTGTCCTCCAGTGTGCCCAAAAACGCAATTATGGCCTTCTTTTCAAGTGTGCTTAGTTTAATGCCTGTGACTCTTCCCTGATCATCCATGAATTTAGGATCTAGATTGGGATTGGCTTTGATGCCAGTCGTATAGTGATTAAGCACTTCCTCCAGTGTATTAAATCGTCCGTCATGCATATATGGGGCAGTCAGCGTTATGTTTCTCAGGCTTGGGATTTTGAAACTTCCATTTTCTTTGCCCACATCTTCCGGAATAAGATCCAGTCCAATATTGGCTGTGCCTCTGAGGTCTTCACCATTGGCAGAACCTCCACCATAAGGATCAAAAATACCGTCTGGTGCGCTGAAATTGGCTCCGGCATGACAGGAAGAGCATTTTGCTTTTGAACTGAAAAAGATATTCATGCCCATGTTTTCCAATTCAGTGAAAGCGACGGCCTCCCCTCTGGAGCGCTGGTCAAATTTTGAATCTGCGGTAGTGATTGAGGCTATAAATTGAGACAATGCATCTGAAATTCGGTCACCTGTAATCTCAGAATCACCGTAAGCAGCCTCAAACAATTCACCATAATAATTTATTTTCTGCAGTTTATCTTCCAGAAATTGAATATCCTCCATGCCCATTTCAATATGGTTCTGAACTGGTTTTAGTGACAAATCCTTTATCGATTGTGATCTTGAATCCCAAAAGAGATTGTTTTGAGTTATAGGATTGATGATGGCCATACTATTTCGGGAAGTAACCCTTCCTTCAAAGCCACCACTCAGGGCAAGACCGTCTGAAAATGCTTTATCCTGGTGATGGCAGGATGCACAGGATACGGTGTTGTTTAATGAAAGCTTTTTGTCATAAAAAAGCACACGTCCCAGGCTGGCGCCAGCATTGGTAACCTTTACAAATCTTTCAATGAGATTGAAATCGCCTTCAAAAGGTAACCCTCCACCACCGGTAAAAACACCACCTGCTGTAGAATTGTCAATGAGTACCGGAAATCCATTTATGGGGTCAATCACCACAAAATTTGAAGCTGCGGATAAGCCCAAAGGCAGTTTTTGGGCCGTATAATCGTAGGATCCGTCCAGAACCGGCTCTCCCTGGTCTGTAACATCGACCACTACATCGGAACAGGAAAATAGCATCAGACAAGGCAGGAAAAGCAAATACAGGAAAGATCTTATTTTCATCAAGACTTAATTTGAAAGATAAAACGAAGATAATATTAAATACGTTGGGTAAAATTAAAGAAAAATTATATTTGGTATCTTATTTTATTCAAGAAGCATGTTAAAGTAAATGGAATTTGGATAACTGATCTGTAAGGTTGGACCATCAAGAAAGCCCAGAATAAACCTGGCTTCGGTGGACAGATAAAAATTATCTGTAAAATGATATTCAATGCCGTATGGTTTGGATATACCCAAAATGGGATCATCACCAGCATTGCCCGACAGGGTTGTGAGTATGCCTTCCCAGCCTGTGGTGTATTTCCAACGGTCAGAGATATTCCTCCTCCTTTCATAACCAAGACTTAGAAAAATTTGGTTGTTGTCAGTGGCTGAACTTATGTCGATGCCAAAATTGAGGATAAAAGCCCGTTTTTCACCATACCATTTAGTTTTTACAGCTATAACCTGGTCCTGAAGCGACTGTGTCGTGAGATTGAAAGGAACAAATTTACCCAATAGAGGAGTGACATTGACACCGACTTCTTTTCCATTAGCCCAGAAATTTTCATATTCAGAACTGTCAGATTGCCCATGCAAAGTCACGGATATGCTGAGAAATTTCGCCCATAAGATGATTGTGAAGAGGATCCGCATCAGAAGTGTACATTAAGAAAGAGGACGGAAGGTATCTGTGTTGAAAGTTGAACCGTGTCATTGGTCGATTTATTTAGCGACTGTCCGGATAATGATAGCTCATCGGTTTTCCGGCCTAACAAGAAATATAAGGTAGTTTCAGTCATCAAACTTACCCTGTCTGACAATTTATATTCGAATCTAAAGGCAGGGCCTCCTCCAATTCCTTGAAATTTCTCATCGTTGGAAAATCCGTTGCCTGCTTCTGAAAATGAACTAGTGCGCTGCCAAATAGCATCCAGGCCATAGGCCAAAATGAATCGGCCGGTAAGTACCTGGTATTTTTCATAACCAAGTTTTACCCGGTAATCAGCTTCCGTCAGCTGCAAGAAAACTCCGTCTGTACCAATTTCACTGTCTTTATTGTAAGAGATATTTGTGCTGATTCTGTAGCCAGACCTGTCTTTTTTAATTCTGAATGATAAATTATACCTGGGAGTATCATCATTTCCTCCCAGCGAAATGACATTGGCCAGCATGCTGGTCACATTGACACCAATATCGAATTTCCGTTTAAAGGCATCCTGCGCACTACAATGCCAGAAGATGGGGGCAAGGAAAACAACGATAACAATTTTCCGGAACATGGTCTTTAATTTGACAAATTCAAAACGATCAAAACCAGCAGGATGTGGCCGGACTACCTTTATTTTTTTAATTTTTTCTCGATCATCAGAATCATTTCATGACCCTTTTTATCATCCGGATTTAGGTTCGTGGCAGAGTGAAAATCAGCAAGTGCCTCTTCCAATTTTCCTTTTGCATATTGCATCATGGCCCTATAGTGTTAACCGGCCCAATCTTTATGGTCTGTACCCACCATGATATTAAATTGTTCCAATGCCTGATCTAAAGAATCTTTTTCCATCAGAAGAATTCCACTGTTTAGATAGGCCGCAGTGTACCCCGGATTTGCATTGATTATTTTTCTGTACAAGCTTATGGCTTCATTTTCTTTGCCTTGATTCTGAAGGTAGTAGGCCATTGCATGCAGGGCATTGGCATTCATGGGGTCAATATTTACTGCATTCTGATAAAAGTTGATGGCTTGTTTATCTTTTAGTTCTGCATAAAGGTTGCCAAGACTAATCCAGGCATCTGTAAGTTTGGAGTCAAGTTCTGTGGCGGTTTGAAAGGCATTGATGGCGCGCTTTTTTTCGCCCATCGCATTGAGGGTGGTGCCCAGCATAAAGTAGGCCTCTGCGTTTTGAGCATCGATCCGCACAATTTCGTTTAGGGTCAGAATAGAGGCATCATATTGTGTAAGAATAAGCTGGACTTCCGATAATTTTAGCAGGGTAGGTATGCGGGTAGGAAATAGAGCTGCAGCCTTTTGCATAGTCTGTAATGCCCTGGAGGAGAGGTTATTATCCAAAAAGGCATCTGCCAGCAGGTGATAATATGGTGCTTGCATGGAGTCAGTGGTGATGGCTACCCTCAGGTCTTCAATGCACTCATCATACTTGTTTCGCAAATATAGCCTTTCCGCCCTTTTATATCTTAGGTTGGCATTGAGTGGATCCTTTTCAATTTCAAGTGAAAGGGCATCTATTATTTCATCACCGGTAGTTGCAAATTTGAAAAGGTCTTCTTTTTTTTCCTGTTCTTTACAGGAAGGAAAAACCAGTATCAGGCCTGCAAACAACAAGGAGGTCATCCATATCTGTCTGCGGTAAAAAAATGGTTTGCAATGTTTTAAATTTCCGGAAACCACCATGCTGAGGTGACATATATCCCCGATCATGCCAGTAAAATAAGGTATAATTAACTGGCGCAGAGATTCCTTAGCTGTTGAATTGTTTGACATGGCTGCAAAAATACTTAAAAATATGGTTGTTGTAATATATAACGGTTCCATCCCATTAAACGAATATAATTTTTTGCGACTGAAGGTATCAATTATCTACCACCTCAAAATTTCTGGTCACCTGGATTCCTTGTCCATCCATTAAAGTCACCCTGTGTTTACCGGGCGGGGCTTTGATTTCTTTGGTGTGATATACTTCTGTAAAACCCAGGTATTTTTGATCGAGGTGCCAGTAAAGTTTGGCTCCTGCATTTACATGACTAGCCCTGAAAACGGCTGCCTGCTGCTTGCCTGAAACATCTTTGGGCATATATATCCGAGTATCTTCAGCCGGATAAATGAAGTTGAATTCAAATCGACCGTTTTCTCCGCCCCAGTCCAAACAATCGGGATGGAATGGGGGAATATCCCTGTATTCGGGGTGCTGTTGCTTATAGTATGCGGCTTGTTCCGGAGGAAGCACAAAGAAATTAAGACCTTCTGATTCTCCTCCCGTGGCGCATTCTTTGGTAACCTGGTATATTCCGTCACAGCTGAGGTGACACATCTGGTGTAAATTACAGGATAATGATTTCGATGCAGACGAGTTGAGATATTCTTCGCTTATATTGGTGCAATTTACCCCGGCCAGGTTCCCGGAATGATTACATACCTGAACTTTGACCAGGTCATCCCATGGTGCTTCAAACCAGGATCCAGCGGGTAATTTATTGTAAACATCGAATAATATGGGCGCAGCCATACCGATTCCGGTAAGGTTATGCCGACTCTTTCCTGTGGCATTTCCAACCCACACACCAATGGTATATTTTTCATCAAATCCGACGGCCCATGCATCCTTATGACCGAAGGAGGTACCGGTTTTCCAGGCAATCGGTCGCTGACTGCTGAACTCTTCCCATAATCCTTCATCGTCTGGTCTTTTTAGGTCTTTGAGTGCTTCTGTACATTGATAAATGGCAGATGCGGAAAACAATGCAGGATTTTGCTGAGTGTAGTGGGCTAAAGATTTTATTTCATTTTGAATGCACTCCAGATTTTGAACGGGGGTACTACTGTATTTGCCATTATTTGTTGTATAATGAGATAGGATTTTTGCCATATTACTGTAAGACTTACAAACGTCCCAAAGATTTACTTCAGCACCTCCCAGGATTAATGACAAGCCATAGTAGTCGGCATTTCGGTTGAGTGTGCTTATACCTGCTTTTTTGAATTTCTGAATGGCTTTGCCAATGCCATATTTTCTAAGCATTAGCACAAAGGGTATATTCAGTGACCGCCTGAGTGCTTCGTCCGCAGGTACTGCACCTCTGAAAGTTTTGTCAAAATTTTCGGGCATATAACCATTGATGGACAAAGGAATGTCTGGCACCAGAGACTTGGGACACAAGAGTCCTTCATCCAACATGGCCATATACAACAAGGGTTTAAGTATGCTTCCTGAACTTCTTTTTGCCCTTATCATGTCAACAGCCACCCCGGCTTCACCAATAGGTGAATTGCCAATATAGCAAAGCACTGCACCTGTGGAATTGTCTACAATAAGTATGGCCAGATTATCTATTTGGTTAACCTGGTTTTGTGAAGCAAAGGATGCCGCTGTCTCGTATCCTGCTTCCTGGAAAGTCAGATCGACGGTAGATACATATTTACCGCCCTGTGGTGACTTGTCAGCGATTTTTTGGATGAAATGTTGGGATTTTGAGGGCAAAGGTATTGGGGCATTTGGTAGTTCTTCTTCCATCGACAATGCCAGGGTAATTTCATCTATCAGGCCTGCTTCATATATTTTTGTTAAAAGCCTGTTTCTCTTCTCCTTCAGTCGGGACCTGTTTTTGGACAGGTGGATCAGACTGGGACTGTTTGGAAGGACGGCGAGCATAGCAGATTCGGCCCAGGTGAGTAATTCCGGACTTTTGCCAAAATACCTCCAGCAGGCGGCATCCAAACCTACTACATTACCTCCGAATGGGGCATTTGACGCATATAATGACAGGATTTCCCGCTTAGTTTTAATCAATTCAAGACAGACGGACAATGTAGCTTCTTCGATTTTGGACAGATAGTTTCTTCGTCGATTGTTGAGTGACATTCGCATTACCTGCATCGTAATGGTGCTGCCTCCTCTTCTTGACTTTTGGGACCTGAGGTTGTGGGAGATGGAGGCAACAATTGCCCCGGCGTCAACCCCCATATGCTGGAAAAAGCGTTTATCCTCGTAATGCAGCAGACAGGTCTGATATTTGTAAGGCAGTTGAACAACTTTTCCAAAGCGCCACTGCCCGTCACGGGCAATTTTTGCACCAAGCAATCTGCCCTGTCGGTCATATACTGCTGTACTTAGGGGTTCATCAAAAAGAGGTCTGGGAAACCTAATAATACAATAGATTCCACCCAGGATGACAATCCACCATAATATCTTCCATTTCATCTTCGCACTGCTCTACTGCACCAGTTCTTTCTCCATGGTGCTGGCCCGCCTCACTACTACATTGCCCAAACCAGTGGAAGCATTGACCAAATTGGTATACATGGCTTCACAGCTCACGGGGGGCTGATAAAATGAACCACCGTAAGTAGCCGTAAGTGAAATGTCAATGGTGACACTTTTTGTCAGGCTGAAAAAGGAAACTACCCGGTCATCCCGGAAATCCTGGTAATCCAAATTGCTGTTTGCATTCGGATTGCCATTTAAGCGGTCATTGGTTATTTCCCATCCCGCAGGAACAATATAATTAAGTGCCAACTGACTTAGGTGGCTGCCATAGGTGCCTGGGTTGGTTACAGTAATTCTTGCTTTAAATGTGGTACCCTGGGCAAGGTCATTCACATCGATTGTCTTTCCTTTTATATCAGTGTACACTACTTTTATGGACAGGTTTTTTGATCTTGGAGGAAGGATTTTTTCTATGCCATCCTGTCCACGTACCATGATTTTGACATACACGGGACCCTGCGTGCCGTTGGTAAGCTGAAGCCCTTGAGACTTTGAGGATTCATTCAATGGAATACTCAGTATTGTAGCTCGTTTATTGGTGTTGATCTTTTCTAATAACTTGCCATTGTAATTGACGCTTCCCAGTAAACCTTTTTTATCAGCCGTTTGGTAAAATTTTTGAACTACCAGTAAGGAGTGACTCAATGCCTGGGTATTATACCATTGATTGGTATTGAGATCCTGAGATATAGAATTCACCAAATCAAGTGCCTGTCTGACATTGGATGTTGAAATATAGGCCTCAGCCATCATCGCCTTGTCTCGAAGGACTGATCCGTAGGTATAATCAAAATAGGATCTATTCTCTGAAAGGGCAGGCAGGGTAACACCAGTTTTTAATAATGTATTGGCTATATCCTTTTTTCCTGAAAGCGCATAAGCGGCTGCCAGCGTGTGCATCGAAATTTTGTCCATTCCCTTCATGTTTCGCATACGATTCATGGCACCAAGATCTGGTTTGCCATATTTTGCCATGGAATACAATCGGTATGCCTGGGCATGCAAATGAGCTGGATCCGCATCATTATAGGCGGCAGACCTCGATTTTTGATATGCGTACCATTTACTGAGTAAGGCATCAGATACATGAAATGACTTGTTTTTTGCCTCAATGAGAAAATGACCCGCATAGGATGTGGCCCAGTCTTCGGCTCCCTGGTTACCCGGCCAATATGCAAAACCACCGGAAGTGGTTTGAAATAAAGTCATTCGCTGTATGGCCCTGGTAATATTTTGATTTGTTTGTTGTTGCCTTTGAGGACTTAGCTGAATAATGTCTGCAAGATATAGTTGTGGAAATGCAGCTGAAGTTGTTTGCTCAATACATCCATAAGGATATTGGATTAGGTGATCCAGCCGTGACGCAATATTAAACTGAGGCATGTTACTCACTTCTAATTCTGCTGTGTGGCTGCCTTTTATTCCAAATAAGCCCAACGGGAGCTGAACCGTTTTTCCTGCTTCGATCTTATATTCTTTTACTTCAGTTCTTTCAGGATTTGGATTTCGAATTTCAATTTCCGTTTCATCCTGAGAAACGGTATTTCCGGCACTCACTTTTGAACCAATCTTTCCAATCCCGGACAGGCTGCCCACCGACACTTTGAAGTAAGAAAGGAGGTCCCCGTCTTTTCTAAAATCTAATGTATTCTTTGGATTACCTGCTACTTTAAAATGGGGGTCGGTAAGGAGATTTACAGTCACATTCATGGGTTTTCCACTCATTGAAAACACATTCGCAGCAAAATCGACCTCATCACCAGGTGTCAGGACACGGGGTAGTGTGTTTTGAACCATAAGGTCCTTTTTCACAGGTCGTGTGAGTTCATTGTGACCAAATGAATTTCCTGATCTTGCCACAACCATAATTCTGACAGATCCTACATACTTGCTGATTTTTAAAATATGAGTGTTAGATTGGGAAGGCTTTAGCAGGAATGGTCCGATGAATCTTACTGTCGGGGCAAATCTATTTGCTTTTTTGACCGAATTGAGGTTGATCGATTCTGCATCTCCACCCACACTGAAGAGGTTTTCAATTTCTTCTCCATTGGGATTCATCACTTTATTATAGAGGTCCCATGTATTTACGCCTAAAGCTAGTCTGGCGAAAAAATGTCCTACCGGATCCGGTGTTTTAAAACGGGTAAGGTCAAGCAATCCTTCATCAACTACCGCCAGGGTATAGGACATTTCTTTTCCCTGTTTCTCTGCCACAGTTACTTTAAAATCCTCATCCGGAATAATTACGGATTGGGTTGCAATGGTAGGAGAAATGGTCCTGCCCGGATCAGTGATTTTAATGGGCAAAATACCATACATCCTCAAAGGCAAACCTTGATTGCCGGAGCCGTAGGGTTGCAGTAGGGTGGCATGGATAAAGATATTTGGCGACATATCAAGGGTGACAGGAATATCCATTACCGTTTCGCGATCTTTGCCTGTTTCGTGCAATAATTTAATAACTTCATTTCCTTTTTCAATTGATATGATGATGCTCGAATTGGCATTGCTGGGTATCCGCAATTTTATGTGGTCACCTACCTTATAATCTTCTTTATCTGAGGTCAGAGAAATCAGTTGCGGAGCATCCGAATTGCTCGGTGGATTTCCCCACTTGCTGGTATAAAAAAAGTCACCCGTACAATGTCCTGATTCCTCGTCACAAATTCGAACCATGTAGTTTCCATAATCTTCAAATTTTTCGGTCCATGTGGCTTCCCCTTTGGCATTGGTCGTCAAGTTATAGGTTTTTAAGGCACCGATATGCTGGCCGGAATTGAACTTCAGGATATTATAGTTGGATTCGTTGTACCACCAGTTCCATTCGGCTTCATATAAGCCAACCACCAGTTTTCTCGATGACAGTGGTTTACCCTTTGTATCGACAGAAACCAAACTTATGGATTGCGGAATACCAGATTTAAGATAGTTTCCTCCCCATTCTGACTGTGGTATTTTTACACCGGTATAAGCACTATATTTATGGACATCCACATTGGCATAATCTTCACTGAAATTGCCCGATTTTTCATAAACCCTTGTTTTAATGCCCGCTTTTAATGCCGATGGTGGCTGCAAATTTGGCTCATCCTTAAGTGTGTATGTGGCTTTCCCAGAAGCATCCAGATTCCCTTCAAAAACCCTGATGGGCATTGGATCAATCGTGCGGGCCGGATCACTGAATTGATAAGACTTATATTTAGGAAATGCTGCTTCTTTGCCTGACCACGTGATGTCTATTTCAGCCCTGAGTCCATCAGCAGAGGCACCATGTAGCCAGCTTGAATTAAATTCCAGCTGTGGTGAATTGAACAGAGATAGTTTTTCTGTCAGACCTTCATATCTGATTTTAAGACGATTGGGTTTAACGGTTTCAACTTTTACGTTTTTATAAAATTTCTCACTACCGGCAACTGCCATAAGTTTCCATGTTCCTGTAGGGGCTGCTTCACGGGTTGGAACTTTGAAATAATATATATGTCGCAGGTTTTCGGCAAGCACTTTGTCATACTGCACTTTACCCCTGCTATCCTCCAACATCAGTCTTAATGGGTAGTTTTGTGCAAGTGGTGATGTCTCATCATGGTTGTATAACATTACACTTACATGCATGGTATCTCCTGGTCTGTACACACCTCGTTCAGGGTAAATAAATGCGTCGAGACCTGTTTCAAGTGCTTTACCACTTACATCATATTCGTTTACCGGGTTCGCATAATTATCCTGAAGATTGAGGTAGCCATAGGTGCTGCCCTTTTTTGCCATTACAAACGATGGCGCATCTTTACAGCTAAGTTTTACTATGCCATTGGCATCGGTGTTTCCTTTCGCAACTTCTTGTTTTTGAAAATCATACAGAACTATTTCTGTCCCAGCTATACCTTTTGCAGTGAGGATATCGGTACAAACGATGTTCCAGCTTCCCTTGGTACTTCCTTTGGCGATTAGTCCAAGATTAGAAGCAAACACATTGGTTTTGACATAATGTTCATCATAATAATAATAGTAATCCTTGCAAGGATTTATGCCATCATCATCCGGATGGTAGTAATCCGACTCTCCATATGCCCCTCCCTGTTCATTTACATTTTCTCCGGGACAGGGATAAGAGTCAATATATTCTTTTATAAAAGTTATTTGCACATTGTAAATGGCTCCTTTATCAACATTGATCATTTTACTTAGGTCCAGCGTGTATTTTTGCCAGTTTTCTTTATTGCTCAAAGCAGAAATTTCTGTCAGGTCCACTTTGCCTTTATAGATGCTCTTTCCCACAGGCATAAGGTCATAGTGCTGATCTATGGCATTGTATTGTAAAAACTGCAACACGTTGTTTTGGTATATTTTTGTAATTTCGATGTCTACTGCTTTCAGGTTTTTTGCCTGAAATGGAAACCAAATGTTTTCAGTTTCAGGTATGATTACCCCTTTTCTGAGGGCCTTAACTTCCGGCAACTGCGGTTTAAAAGATATTGCTTTGGTAAATTCATTGCCCAGGGATTTACCTTCAAAATTTTTTACGGAAGCATGGATCAAAATTATTGCTTCTTCCGCTGCCATATTTTCGAGATAGAGGTTGATGATGTTGCCGTTGATTTCAGAATTTATCCCATCCGGCAAGCCCTGTACTTCTATAAGTCCGTTTAAATCCTGATTTTTATCCAACGGATCGGAAAAAACCAATTGTGCCATTTTGGTACCGTCATTATCCACCTTAGCCGAAACAAAAATGAATTTACCTTTTTCTATAACCGGTATTATCCTCTTACCTTTAAAGTCGTCATCCAGATTTTTACCATTCAGGGTTACTTCCAAATCGGTGTCTTCATCATAGCGCTGAATACCCCCAATGGTAAATGCGTGTTCCCTGGGATTGTAGTGATCCCATGTAAGTGTGAGGCCATTGTTTTCTTTTTGGAGCGCACTTAGTGTATTTTCAACCTCAGTATTTTCCGCAAAATCCAGCGCAGATATATGGCCCTGAACCTGCAGTAACTGCTTTCCATCCGGGCCTGTTGTATAATTTAAGCCATCCATGGTTAAGTTCAATTGTTGTTTCAGCGTGGCCAGTGCAAGCGAAACCCGCGCCTCCTCCTTTGGCACATTTTTATATATTTTATCCAATGACAGTTCCAATACATATTGACTGTTTGCTTCGAAACCACTTTCTGGTATGAATGCAAGGGTAAGCGCATCTTTCCAGATAAACTTACCGGGAGCTGAGGGCGACAGCGAAGCAATGTCCCCCGAAACAGCCAGGTCAGTCCCTGAAGGAGTCAGTTCCGGTAATTTTGAAAAACGCACGATAATGGGATCTCTGGTAGAAATCCGCAAAGGGCTATACTCTGCTACATAATTTTCAATCTTGTCCGAAGACCAACCCAATGCTCCATTTCCGATTACCGCCGTGTTCCTTTTACAGCCTGGAATGAATAGAAAAAATACCGATAAAATAAAAACAGGCATTGCCTTTATACGGAGTTTGGTTCTAATTCTCATGTGGATAAAAATCTTTTGTTGTTGGGTAAATTTACAGAATTTAAGTTAATAACGTAAGCGCTGCCTTTTTATTTAATTGTCCTTTGTCCACAAATAGGTTAAATATTGACGGTATCTAAACAGGCTTTAATCGCTCGCGTATGCAGGATTACAGCAGCACTTCCAGGATTTTATTATATATTATAAAAAAATTATAAGTGTAAAGGTGACGTAACCAATTTAATAAATTAAATGTTTGACAAACTTAAGTAGTCTGGATATGCCAGGTTATGTCTATTTTTACAGAGTTAATTATTTGTAACCGGTGTAATTATGGATAAAGTACATCTACTAGAGTCAGTTAATCAGCAATGGACTCTTTTTTTGGATCGCGATGGGGTGATAAATCAAAGAATTGAAGCGGATTATGTAAAATCGATAAACGAATTTGAAATACTTCCCGGAGTACTTGAAGCCCTGTATGAATTAAGCATGGTTTTTGGCAAAATCATCGTGGTAACCAACCAACAGGGAATTGGCAAAGGAATAATGACCGCCCATAGTTTGTCCTTGATCCACCAGTATTTGTTGAAAGAAGTAGAAAATGCTGCGGGTAATATAAATGCCATTTATTATTGCCCACACCTGGAAGGAGAATGTTCATATTGCAGGAAGCCGGGCATTGGTATGGCGATTCAGGCAAAATCGGATTTTCCGGAAATTGATTTTCATAAATCTATTATGGTAGGGGACAGCGATTCAGACATCTTGTTTGGCCAAAATGCGGGCATGCTTACCGTGTTTTGCAGCAAAACAAATGGCCTTGGCTCCAAACTTGCAGACATGTCAGTAGCTGATCTGAAGTCATTTTCCAACTTGCTTTTGGGTTACATTAGGCGGCCAAAACCTTAGTTTTTAAAAATTGTTAGCTTTGTACCCGGGCAAATGGCCCGTTCAAAATATTTTATTCAATGCGACAAAATATATTTTCAGGAGCACCATGGGAAGATTCTGTAGGTTATTGCCGGGCGGTACGGATAGAAAATAGGGTGGAGGTATCTGGAACCACATCCATCATGCACGGAGAAGTGTTTATGCCTTACGACCACTACAACCAGACCAAAAGGATATATGAAATCATTTTTGACGCTCTTCAAAAGGCTGGCGCTTTGCCGGAACACATTGTCCGTGTAAGGATTTTTGTAGTTGACATTGGTTATTGGGAGGATGTGGCCAGGGCGCATTCAGAAATGATTGGTAACTGCAGGCCAGCCATGTCCATGATAGGTGCTGCAGGTCTTATTGACCCGGCACTTGTTGTAGAAATCGAAGTAACCGCCATAATGTCTTAAAATATAAAAGATTGGCAGCAAATTATAAAGTAAAGGAAATATACTACACATTGCAGGGTGAGGGATTTCATTCCGGCAGACCTGCTGTTTTTTGCAGATTTTCAGGATGTAATCTATGGTCTGGAAGAGAAGAAGACAGGGCAGATGCCATTTGTAAATTCTGTGACACAGATTTCAGGGGAGTGGATGGTGTCAATGGAGGGGTTTACACAGCAGATTCTCTGAGAGACAAAATCGTTTCACTTTATCCAGATGTAAAAAAAGTTTTTGTGGTTTTTACCGGAGGTGAACCCGCATTGCAATTGGATAAAGCTTTGGTGGATACCTTACATGATCATGGTATTGAAATAGCCATTGAAACCAATGGAACCCTTCCTCTTCCGGATGGAATCGATTGGGTATGTGTAAGTCCGAAAGCCAATACAGAAATCGTTGTAGTGCACGGTGATGAACTCAAACTGGTGTTCCCGCAAACAGAGCATACACCTGAACAATTTGCCGACCTTAATTTTAGCCATTTTTATCTCCAACCCAAAGATGATGGGGATGCAGCTTACAACCTGAGCGCTAGTGTAAAATATTGCCTCAATCATCCTCAATGGAAGTTGAGTTTGCAGACCCATAAAATTATTGGAATAGATTGAATAATATAAAAATAATGATAAATATTGCCTTGATAGCCCATGACGGGAAAAAGCCTGAAATGGTTTCTTTCGTGCTAAGAAATAAGCATCTTCTTTCCCGTATGCGTATCTACGCTACAGGTACTACGGGAGTCCATATCGAAAAGGAAGGATTTAATGTTGTGAGATTACTGAGTGGCCCAAAAGGAGGTGATGCCCAGATTGCAGCCCTGGTTGCTACAGGAGATGTTGATGTGGTCATTTTTTTTCGGGACCCACTGGACAAACATCCACATGAACCGGATGTACAGATGCTCATGCGATTGTGTGATGTGCACAACATAGCACTGGCCACCAATCCTAAAACAGCTCAGCATATTTTACATGGTTTGGAATTTGTCATAGCGAACAATGACTAATGAGGAATTTAGAAATATAGTCGATACCATTCCCCATTTGCCGGGCGTATATCGTTTTATGGATGAGGGAAATATAATCCTGTATGTGGGTAAAGCCAAAGATCTTCGCAACAGACTATCCAATTATTTTGGAGAGAAAAAACAGATGTCGCATAAGACAAGGGTGCTTACCAAAAATGCCTCGTACATTGAATTTACCATTGTCGAGACCGAACATGATGCGCTACTCATGGAAAATACCTTTATTAAAAAGTATCAGCCCCGGTATAATGTAAGCCTCAAGGACGGTAAATCCTATTCATATATTGTCATAAAAAATGAACGTTTTCCCAGAGTGTTTTTCACAAGAAAAGTAATTCGGGATGGCTCTCAGTATTTTGGACCTTACACTTCCAAAGGTCGTGTTAAAGTCATATTCGATGTCGTTAAAAAATTGTTTCCCCTCCGCACATGTAGTTACAACCTCAGCGATGACAATATTAGAGCTGGAAGGATTAAACTTTGTCTGGAATATCACATTAAAAATTGTCAGGGACCCTGCGAAGGATTGGAGTCATTGGCCGATTACAACTTGAAGATAGAGCAGATAAGGCATATTCTCAAAGGTAATTTTGTACAGGTAAAAGATTACATCAACAAACAAATGAATGAAGCAGCACTGGACCTGAATTTTGAGCTCGCGCATGCATTTAAGGAAAAACTGGCACTGCTGGATGATTACCAGGCTAAATCTACGGTGGTAAGTTCATCGATCAGGGACCTTGATGTCTTTACCATCAGATCTGAAGAAAAGAATGCTTATATTAATTACCTCAAGATTATTGATGGTGCTTTAATTTACACTGATACACTGCAAATCGAAAAAAAGCTGGATGAGGAAGATGTGGATGTGCTCAATTATGCCATTCCCGTCATCCGGGAAAGGTACAACAGCATTGCTCCTGAAGTCGCCACAACCTATCCTGTTTGGTTGGGCAAAGAAGTCGAGGTAGTGCTGCCTCAAAGAGGAGATAAGAGAAAACTGATTGAATTGTCACAGAAAAACCTTGATTACTTCCTCTCCCAGCAGCGCAGACAGGAATCAGAACGAAAAAATAAGCAGTCACCCGCGGAACGAATTTTAAACACCTTAAAGGACGATTTGCGAATGGCTGATGCTCCACTCCACATTGAGTGCTTTGACAATTCGAATATACAGGGGACAAATCCGGTGGCCAGTTGCGTGGTGTTTAAAAACGCAAAACCATCAAAGAAAGATTACCGACATTTTAAAATTAAAACGGTAGATGGTCCCAATGATTTTGCCTCCATGCAGGAGGTGGTGTACAGGCGGTATAAGCGGATTCAGGATGAAGGCCAGCCTTTGCCGCAATTGATCATCATTGATGGGGAAAGGGCCAGTTGAGTTCTGCTGTCGAAAGTTTGGAAAAACTGGGTATTTTGAATAGGGTAGTGGTGGTTGGTATTGCCAAAAGACTGGAAGAAATCTTCTTTCCAGGAGATCCAATTCCTCTGTACATCAATAAAAAATCTGAATCACTCAAACTGATTCAACATTGCAGAAACGAAGCCCATCGATTTGCACTGGGCTTTCACAGAGACCTCAGATCCAAGGGGTTTCTTACCAGCCAGCTTACTTCTATTCCGGGAATTGGAGAGGTCACAACCCAAAAACTGCTCTCAGGTTTTGGTTCGATCACCAGAATAAAGGAAGCGGATCCAAAGGATATTGAAGCAATAATCGGCAAGAGCAATACAGAAAAAGTCCTGAACTTTCTGAATCAGCAAATTGACCAGGGCGATGACGATTTACCTGAGCTTGTTTGAAATATAAAGAAAGATTTTTAAAATAATGTAGATTAAAGCATATGAAGCAGTTTTTTGGATTATTTTTTTTACTGGGTATTTGTGCTCATTCCTGGACTCAACCCACTTATCACATCATACCATTGCCTGTTTCAATCAGCTATGGCAAAACCCAAAGTCAGTTAGGAAAATCAATTTGTATCATCAACAATTCACCAGAACTTCAGGAAGAATCAAAATATCTGTCGAGTGCACTTCAGGAAGCGGGGTATGAGGTAAAACTTACGGAAAGTAATAAAGACAAAAATGTGGTGGATTTGCTGGTGGACTTTACATTGGTGAAGAATGTGACTTTGCCGGCTTCTACAGAAGCATATGAACTTGTATTGCAAAACAGTGTGATCAATATTAAAGCTGGCAGTGAGGCAGGAATATTCAGAGGCATACAAACGGCTCTTCAGATGATTCCATTCCATAAAGGAATGTCTGTAAAGTTACCGGATTGCCGCATAGAGGATTTTCCCCGGTTTCAATGGCGCGGTCTGATGCTGGATGTAAGCAGGCATTTTTTTAGTGTGGCAGAAGTTAAAGCCTATATTGATCAAATGGCAAGGTACAAATTCAATGTTTTTCACTGGCACCTTACCGATGATGAAGGCTGGCGTATCGAAATTAAATCATTGCCTCAATTGACGGAAAAAGGAGCATGGAGGGTACCGCGTACAGGGAAATTTGGTACACGACCTTGGCCATTACCTGATGAAAAACCTACATATGGCGGCTTTTATACCCAGGATGAGATCAAAGAAGTGGTGGCCTTCGCCGCAGAGCGACATATTACCATAGTTCCTGAAATTGACGTGCCGGGACATAGCATGGCATTACTTGCAGCCTTTCCTGAACTTTCAACAAAAAAGGAACCCAAATACGTGAGTTGTGGATTTAAGTTTTCTGAATGGTATCCAAATGGAACTTTTGAGATGCTGGTAGAAAACATGCTTAATCCGGCTGATTCCAGGGTATATGAAGTTTTGGATAAAATTTTTGGTGAAGTGGCAATGCTTTTTCCTGGCAGCTATATACATGCCGGTGGTGATGAATGCGACCACCGTTACTGGGCTAAAGATGAATCTTGCAGGCAACTTATGCAAAGGGAAGGTCTGAAGGATGGAGTTGATTTACAGTCCTATTTCATGAATAAGATAAATTCCATTATTGAATCCAAAGGTAAAAAGATGATTGGCTGGGATGAAATCCTGCATGGTGGCCTTGCAGAAGGTGCAGCTGTAATGAGTTGGAGGGGTATGAAAGGAGGAATTGAAGCAACCAGGCTGGGCCATAAAGTGGTAATGTCACCCACTACCCATGCCTATTTGGATTATACCCAGGGTGACCATAGCCTTGAATTCCCAATCTATTCGGATCTTTCATTGAAAAAAAGTTATACGTTAGACCCCATACCCCAAGGTGCAGATTCATCGCTAATTATGGGAGGACAGGGTAATTTATGGACAGAACACATTCCCACATTATCCCATGCATTTTATATGACCTACCCCCGAGCTTTTGCGCTGGCTGAAACGCTATGGAGTAAGCAGGAGTCTAAAAGCTGGCCAAATTTTATAAGCCGCGTAGAAAGGCAGATGGTGAGATTTGATGAGAAAGGAAGATCAATATGTAAATCACTGTTTGATCCCTGGGTGCGGGTAAAAAAGAAAAACAACGGTATTTTTTGCGCGATTGAATCTGAACTGCCGGAAGCACAAATCAGGTTTACATGGGACAATACGTTCCCTGATATGTCGTCTCCACTATATACCGGAGAAAGCCTCGAGCTGCCAGACGGTGAAGTCATACTCAGGGCAGCTGTTTTTAAAAATGGCAGACAAGCTGGACGAACCCTTTCATTGAGCAGAAGTGAAATAATGGCTCGAGCAAAATGACCACCGGGGCTAGTAACTGCCGTAGTACCTTCTGAGAAACCATTCAGCTGACAAGAACAGCAGAATGACGAAGAACAACCACTTATAATGGATAAGCGTCTTTGACTGGGTCGTCTGAAAGATTACTGGTTTTAAAGACTTGTTTTGTAAAATACTATCAGCCAGTGCTTCCATGTTTTCTACCAGAAACATCCGGCCATTGAATTTTTGGGACAACGTAAATAATACATCATGTCTGGCCGTCAGTTCATAAGCCTCTAACTGGATGGACTGAACCGTAAACCGTCCATTGTAAGTTTGAGGGATGCCTTTGTACACCGTAGTTGCAGTGTAACTGTAATTACCTTCAGGGAACTGCCCCGCGTCCAGCGTATAGTAATTATTGGTTTTTGAAAAATTATACTTAAACTCAGCCCTCTTTTCATTTTTGATTACCAGAAAAACATCAGGTTCGTTTATCATCTCAAAGGCATCGTTGTACAGTTGTGCATCGAAGACAATGCTTTCATTGTCTTTATAAATTTGTTTGGATAAATTTACCTTAAACTTACGCTTATCTTCTTTGACAGTGAGAAGTTGGACCATTTTGTTGGTGAGTTCAGCCACACGCTCATTATTCTGGTAGTCGGCAAATTCCGAAATCCTCCATTTCCAAATACCTTCTCCGGCTAGCACTCCAGTCCTCACCCCGGATTTTTCAGAAAATGCAATTAAAGGATACCGGGTAGGGATTTTCTTAATCTTTTGGTAGAACAACGCCTCGGCTCCTGGTTCCAGCGTATAGGTGCCAAACGATGAAGTAAGGGGTGGAAATTTTTGTACCTGTGATTTCAAGTCTTCACTGAGGGTAAAAAGGTCGAAATCTGCATTGAGCGCAGCTTCCGCATCTTCATTGGTTCGCGTATTGCCTCGAATGTTAATTACTTCCTGTATTTGGTTGAACCTGACCTGATTTATTTGGGTCCCGGCGACGAATAATAGGGGTAGCTGCTTATTTTTAATGATCGTCAGCTCTGCAGAAAGGTCGTGGTCATCAGAAGGAAGGTTGTGCAAAATGATAAGGTCATATGCTGACAGGTTAGGCCTGTCAAACCCGGCAATGGCAGTCGTAACTTTGTAGTTTTTATTGCTGCTGATCAGATTTTGAAAAGCGGAGATATCCGGGTGGGGGGCATTTGCGAGGATGAGCACCTGTTGACGGCCATCGAGCACTTCTATATAAATATCCCTCTTATTGTTTGCCGTGGATATTTCACCCGGAAGTGGAATTACGGATATGGAATACCGGACTATACCGGTTTGATCCGCATCCAGCATAATTTCACTGCTGTTAAAAAAAGATGGATCGTTTATGTTTATGCTTTGTTCCGTGATGACACGTCTTTGTTCTCCTGATTTTTCGATGCGGAGTTTTGCCGACGAACCTTTAAAATTATATGCTGCCAGGTCAATTTGTATGGGGAACTTATCTCCGAGGTAAGCGATCTTGTTATACAGCACATTCTTGACAACCACATCCTTTCGAATGGAAGTATCTCCCAATGCCACTGTATAAACCGGAGCATTAAAATTTACATTCGTATAAGCAGGATGACTTCCTTCATTAAAGATACCATCTGAAGTAATGACAATGGCGCCTACATTTTGGTCGGCATAATTGTCATAAATGTATTGTATGCCCTCCGATAGGTTGGTGGATGAAGAACTAAAACCTGTGAAGGAATCATTACTCACTTTATCTCCAAAAAACAAGGTTTCAACGGCAAATTTGGAACCTATTTTGCCCTCAATTTCTGATAGTTTGTTTTTATATACAGCGAGTTTTTCTGTCGCAGTGCCTGATTTTATAGAGGTTGACCTGTCTTCGGCTATGATAACGATAGGTTCTTTCTTGTCTTCAGTTATTGATTTTATAATGGGTGAAAGCAACAATAGGGTTATGATAAATATCGCCATTGCCCTTAATGCTGCCATTACAGGTTTTAGCCAGGCTGGACCGTCAGTAAACCTGCTTTCTTTACGATAAAGCAAATAGGCGTAAATGGCTCCTGCCAGCAAGCAGAATATAATAAACCACCATGGGTAATGAAAACTTATTCTTTCAATCACTTGGAAGATTTTAGAGTGCAAATATTAAAAATTAATCTAATGATTATTTATAAAATTAAGTTAATTAAACATTTAACAATATTTTTGCATTAACTAAATGGTAGTTTCGTTAAAAGAATAAAAATGAACATGAAAAAGTTTATTGCGGTTATACTTCTATGGATTTCGGAATGAGCATGGCTTGGGCTTCGTATATTTTGGTACCCATGGACCATAAGTCTCAAAAAAATCACTTAAAGGCATACGGTGTTACTTACTGGGTTATAAATCAGGGTGTTGAGGCGTATTGGTTGCTAAATTACCGGGGAGGAAGTTTTGCATTTAACCACACCAGCCTTATAGAAAAAGAATGTAAGATCAGGGGAATCAGCTATGAGGTAATTCCCGATGGGGAATTCATTCGCATTAGAACCCTGATTGCCGATCCGGAGACAAATCAGGAAGCCATAAAACTTGAAAAAGCCCCTAAAATTGCAGTCTATACGCCCGATTATAATGAAAAGGGTAATAGAATTCAACCGTGGGATGATGCAGTAACCCTGGTACTAACTTATGCAGAAATTCCCTATGAAACGGTTTACGACAGGGCAGTACTGGAAGGAAAGTTGGCTCAATACGATTGGTTACACCTTCATCACGAAGATTTTACAGGGCAGTACGGCAAATTTTATGCTTCCAATGGGGGACAACCCTGGTATAAACTCAATCAGCAAAAGTCAGAAGAACAGGCAGCCAGTTTGGGCTTTGCCAAAGTATCTGAATTAAAACTTGAAGTAGCCAAAAAAATCCGGGAATATGTGGAGGGTGGTGGATTTATGTTTGCCATGTGTTCGGCTACAGATACTTATGATATTGCTTTAGCTGCCGCAGGCCTTGACATTTGCGACAAAGTTTATGACGGAGATGGCTATGATATTGATGCCCAGTCCAAACTCGACTATTCACAAACCTTTGCGTTTAAAGATTTTGAGTTAATTCTTAACCCAATGGTATATGAGCACTCCAACATCGACAATAAAGAGCGTGGGGTGGGGCCAGAGGACGATTATTTTAACCTGTTTGATTTTTCCGCCAAATGGGATCCAATTCCATCTATGCTTTGCCAGAATCACACCCTGACCATAAAGGGTTTCATGGGGCAATCTACCTCTTTTAGAAAGGAATTTATAAAAAGTAATGTGCTAACTTTGGGTGAAACCAAAGTAGCCGGTGAAGCAAGGTACCTTCATGGCACCTATGGTTACGGTACATGGACATTTTATGGAGGCCATGACCCGGAAGATTACCGGCATTATGTTCACGATCCGGAAACTGACCTGAGTTTGCATCCTAATAGCCCGGGATATCGCCTGATACTGAATAACATCCTGTTTCCTGCCGCGGAAAAAAAGAAGAGAAAAACCTAATTTTTAATCTCCTCAATCAATCTTTGGAAACGTCCTGAAATTTTGGATGTCTATTAAATATAAAGTAGGTTTCATCGCTTTCATGAAATCTGACATCAGGCTTTCTGTTATCGTTTTAGTCTGTCCATTTGATGACTCCTGTAATGGATGGAGTCGCGTATTTTAATGAAATTATCCCGGACAGCCGCTATATTTGTTCAGCCCTTATTGTCATCAACAAGGACATGCCAGTGGAGTATCCTCAGGCTTTGATTAGCAGGGTTTATCAAAAAAAATCAGCATTTGTGGTTATGGGAAGAGTTTTACATAAAACGTCAATGCCAGTAGGATGTCTCTGTCCTGTTTTTGGTCAATGTGCGCAGAAGTGAATAATCTTTCGGTTGTGGAATTTCTGTTGCTGGAGTTAAATACACATAGTGTTTTTGTGCCTACTTGTACCGACTTGAAACCTTCACCACTGACTGAAGAAATTTTTGCAACGGCTTTGGAATGAAGGTCATAAAATAAACCATTTGGTAATAATTTGCCGAGGGGCTGTTCATTCAAAAATATTTCTGTGGTGTGGTCAATTTTCACATAGGCAAATTCATCGTGATGGGTATATACGACAAGCACACCGTTGTCTTGTTTACCTATCTTTTTGGAAATGGAGCCAACCATATTTTCACTGAATATTGTACCAAGGTAAACAGGTTTTATTCCTCCTGATTTTTTCCCCTGAAACCGATAATTGGATAAGTTTTTAATGTCGTCATGCTCTAATGGCACCAATTCATTGGCTATGAATGTGGCAGCCTTGCGCAGTGCATTAATCTCCTGGTACAATTTTGATTTTGTACTGCTTACAGATGCAATGAATCTAAATAATTTTAGCAATATGGCCATGCAGTGCTCAGAAAGTTGAAGAATAGTTAACCTTTACAGGCAAAATCGTTTCCAAAGGTAGTGACATTCCATCTAATTTTTACATTTGGATAATATAACACTACCCTGATGGCTTTCCATAATTTTTACTTTTAGAAACTCCTGTTAAGATGTGGATTGTTGGCAATCAGATTTTTACGCAATCTTCTCAAGGCCCTGTCTTTAATCTGCCTCACTCTCTCCCGGGTCAGCGCGTATAGGTCACCAATTTCTTCAAGATTTAATGGTTTCTGTTGATCAATACCAAAATAGGCAGACAGAATTTGAATTTCTCTTGGTGAAAGTGAAGACATGCCGTACTTAATTTCATCCCTCAAAGATTGTTCCATCAACCTCAGGTCCGGACTCTCTTCATCCCCGTGGGTCAGCGTGTCTAACATGGAAATGGATCCTTCATCATCTGTCAGGGGCGCATCTACAGAGAGGTGATTGCCTGCACCTGCGAGAACAGTAGATACATCAAGGGGTGCCATATTTAATAATTCAGCCAACTCTTCGATGGTCGGCTCACGCTCAAACTCCTGCACGAATGAAAGGAATGCTTCATTTACCTTTGTGTACATATTCATTTTATGCAGGGGAATCCTCACCATCCGCGAGTATTCTACAATGGCCTGAATTATGGATTGTCTGATCCACCAAACGGCATAGGAGATAAACTTGAATCCTTTAGATTCATCAAACCGTTTAGCTGCTTTCATCAAACCTACGTTGCCTTCATTGATAAGGTCACTGAGGGATAAACCGTGATTTTGGTATTGTTTGGCCACTGAAACGACAAATCTCAGATTAGACCTAGTCAATGTGTCAAGGGCCTCTGTATCTCCTTCTTTGATTCTTCTGGCCAGATTGGCTTCATCTTCCGAAGTTAATAAATCAATTTTTCCAATGTCGGAGAGATATTTATCAAGAGCAACACTCTCCCTGGAGGTGATCTTATTGGTGATCTTTAATTGTCTCATATGGCTGAAATCCTGTAAAGAGGTATATTCTATTAGACAAAAATAGACCTTAAAAAGTTTCGTTTTAACAAAAATATAGGTTAATCAGGTTTTATTACTTAGAAAGTGCAGATTTATAGGTATTCAGGCATCTTTCCCTGGCTATTTTATGATCGATTATGGGCAAGGCATAGTCTGATGTTTGGAATTCCGGCACCCATTTTTTAATATATATTTGATCAGGGTCAAATTTTTTTGCCTGGGCTTCAGGATTAAAAATCCGGAAGTAGGGTGCCGCGTCGGTTCCACAGCCAGCAGCCCATTGCCACCCACCAACATTGCTGGCTAATTCAAAATCTTGTAGCTTTTTAGCAAAATAGGCCTCACCCCATCTCCAATCAATGAGCAGATGTTTGGTCAAAAAGCTGGCAACAACCATCCTTACCCTGTTATGCATATAGCCGGTTTCATTAAGCTCCCTCATTCCGGCATCCACCAGAGGATAGCCCGTTTTACCCAAAGTCCAGGCTTCAAACTCTTTAACATCATTCCTCCAGGCTATTCTATCATACTCCGGTCTGAATGAAGCAGAAATGGTATGCGGAAAATGATAAAGAATCATGGCATAAAAATCCCGCCATATCAGCTCGTTAAGGTAAACAGCATTGAGCTTTAATGCTTTAGAAGCTTTTTTACGGATACTTATTGTTCCGAAGCGAAAATGGATACCAAGCCTGGATGTGCCGGCTATGGCTGGAAAATCTCTTGTTTTATCGTAATCAGTAACTATGGTTTGTTTAATTTCCCTGGGAGGGAACACTTGTCCTGAGGGTACAAAACCCATGGCTTCAAGTGAAATTATCTCAGTCTTATGGGACACTTTGCGGAACTGATTCAAATGAAAGCCACTATCAAACGATGTAAATGCCGTTGGTAGTTCATTAGGTGCCGGGCCTGACAGCTTCTTCAACCATTTGTTTTTGTAGGGTGTGAAAACCGTGTATGGATTGCCGTCGTCTTTCAAAACGTCATCTCCTTCAAATATAAGGTGATCGCAATATGTCTCTAAGCTAATTCCCTTCGTTCGTGCCAAAGCAGCTACGGCATTATCCCTTGATTTTGCATAAGGTTCGTGATCCCTATTCATGTAGAGGGAGCCTACATCATATTGTTTGAATAGCTTTTGCCATACATTAGTTGGATAACCGTATTCAACATGCATGGCAGATCCATGGCTTTGCAACAGTATATTTAGCTTTTTCAGCTCACCATGAATAAATGTAATCCTGGCATCATCGGCTGCCAGGCCATCCAGAATGTTTTTATCGAAAATAAACAAACCTAAAACCGGCAAACCTGCCTTTAGCGCATAATAAAGGCCTTTATTGTCATCGAATCGAAGATCCCTTCTAAACCAAAAAACATTAATCCGTTCTTTTTTTTCGATAGTCGTCATCTCAATATTCCAGAATGGTAAATTCAGGCTGCAATGGGTTGAGGTGTTCTATCAGAAGATCTATAAATTTTGGTCCCATGGCAAGGTATAGCGTCATAAAATTATCGTGACGCTCCTGCAGACCATTGCCAGGAAACAATTTATGTTTTAAATTTCTAATTTGATTTATCGAAGTTTCTTCATTTTTTTTCAAACTTCTTTTGATGCGTAATTCTATCTGCTCTATTGCCTTGATGATTTTTGCCTTTTCTGCATCGGTATAACTTTCAAGCGACTTGTCTGCCAGACCAGCTTTGTGCTTTATACCAGAGAAAATATTTTCTATGGCAGTTGTCTCGTCAGATAAGGATATATCAAAGTCAGTGGTCTTGCCCAGATATATCTGAATAATGGCTTCCTCATCAAGTAACAATTCGTCCAGGGTTAGTTTTAATTTCTCCAATAGTTTTAATTGCTGCGGACCTATCCAGAGTACTGAATCCCTCCTGATAAGGGCAGGGAAAAATATATTAAAATGGGCAAATTGTTCCTTTCGTTCCAGCCAGTAGGCAAGTTCGCCTCCTCCCCCAATATAGGCTATGTTGGGTAAAATATACTCCTGATAAAGAGGTCTTAAAACCACATTTGGGCTGAAATGATCAGGGTTCATTTCGAGTTCTTCCAACAGCTCCTCCTTTGTAAAGACCAGGGCTGTATTGTACACGCGGTAGATGCCCTCATTCAATTCAATCCGTTCCCTTAAACCATTGTTCATATAAAAAAGGTTGATTTCCCGGGCATGAGCCTGCGAAGCATAACCCAGCTTATGCCATTTTTCCTGACTTTCTTTGATGAGTTCGACAGAGGGGTGATTAAGAATTTCGGTCCGCATAACCTGCTTAAATCGTGATTTCAATTTGGGGTGGTCCATGTTCAAAATTAATACCCCGAAGTCAGCAAAAAGCTGGTTTACAAACTTATATGCCACTTCATTATATGAAGCAGACCCAGCCATGCACGTATCCAGCATGGCCATCAATTCCTGGGCATGGCTACTTTCCCCGAGAATGGATTTAATCTCCTGTATCACTTCCTGGATGCCGGTGAGATCAAATCTCCCGACTGGACCACCGGTTTTATGATTCCACACTATATTTTTACCAAAGAGATGAAGGTGATTTACCTCTTCAAAATCATGGTCTTCGCTTCCATTAATAAAAACGGGAACAAAATGGTTACCTGGCAATTCCTTATTTAATCTGTCCGCCAGTTTTATGGCTGATATGATTTTATAAATGTAATACAGAGGGCCAGTAAATAAGGCGGGTTGGTGGGCTGTAATTACAGTAAATGTACTTATTTCGTACAATTTGGTGAGGTTAAATTGCTGCTTCTCAGTCAAAGGCATTAACAATGCCTGCTCCGTAAGTACTTCGACGAGCAGATCTCTGTCAACAGGAAATTCCTGCCTTGCTTTTGCGGCATGCTTCAGACCTTCAAGGTTCGGAGAAAAGGTATAAAAAGCTTCAAAAACTTCCGGGGTATTGCGGTAAGTTATATCCCGTTTGGTAAAAGCCTTTATTTTATCAAAATTGATCTTTTTAACTGACATATCTGCATTCAAATGAAAAAGGAAACACGATATTCCTCTTTTGGTTCAGGAAAACGGTAAATCAGTGCAGTGGGCCTGAATAATAAATTGAATCATTCGCTGAAAACATATCGCCTCAATTGGCTCCCACTCCCAGCAGCAAGACCGGATACGATGCCAATCGTAAGTCCTGTGAGTGCAAAGACATAACCGGTGCTCAAGTGACCAAAAATGTCACCCACAAGTGTCGATGCCTTTACCGTAGCCATCATATCTTTGAATCCGGCAATTAACATCCAAATCATGCTGGCCGCAGAAACGCTCATGGCAGAGGCCTTCAACGCACTCCCCTTATAAAAAAGACTGATTAGGGCAATTGATAAGGGGATCATCCACCATGGTGCGATAAAAGTACAGATCAGGGTAGCGAAAGTAATGCCCATAAAATATTTGGAGTCACTCATTGATACAGTTTTTACGATTTTAGGTATTTTTAATTTACCCTGATTTTTTTAATGTGTTTAATATTCTCTTTGTTAGAGGAATGATCAAGGGGATAATACTTTTTTGTAGCCCAGTGCTCTACCAAATTTTTATAAAAAGGACTTAGAGGATTACCGGACTGCCCACCGGGATAAACGCCGAAGGCTTTGGTTTTTTCTCCACCGGCCATGTCTACGACCATCCTCCATGACGGACCATACCCTACGCCAACAGCATTGATGGCGTCGGGCGTTCCGTTGCATTCCAGGCCCTTAATAGAAAAGGCAGGCAATCTCGTGTAGTGCATAATGTCAACTGGTTTGTTTTTACCCCAGGACTTACCTGTTTTTTCCGCATACTCAATGCCCGAAATGGCTTCAAAACTTGCTGTAACCACATCAGCCATTGTTTCGACTTTATCTTTTGTACGAATGTCATCAAACAATTCGGAGTTCTTTTCCTTTAGCAATAAAGAAATCAAGCGCCAGTCTTCTGGTTTTAAAACATCCATGGTGTCCGCATATTGCAGGATTTCCTCGAAGGTGCCCTTATATATAGCATCAAAAAGAAATTCGTAAACCGTAGGCGCATCATCTGAAGCGGTATAGAAATAATTCCAATTTTTTAATTTTTTATAAATAGCATGATTCTTATACTTGGGTTCAAGTACTTCCAGAATGACGGGTAGGCCTTCTGAGGCAAAAATATTGAAATCATTGGTCTGCAGTTGCTGCATTGTTTCTACACTCCAGGTTTTTATCGTGGACAAGCTGTCATTAATCACCCTATTCCTGGCGTGTTCAAATTTGCCGGTATAATAATACGGGTAATCGCTTCCGGCTGACCTTTGGTTGGAGGAAGTAACATAGCCAGAATTTGGATTATGTATAAATGGATTTTGTTCCCGGGGTATCATGGCCGACCAGTCGGTTGAAGTCAAAGAAGCAGACTCTACAAATCTTCCGTCTTCCTTCTGCCTTAGTGGAAATATGCCATTGACATGCAGCGCTATATCACCACTCGCTGATGCAAAGATGAAATTTTGAGCCGGAGTATTGAATCCCACGATTGATTTTTTGAATTCTCCATAATTTTTTGCCTGCATTACATTAATAAAGGTCATAAATTCAGCTTCTTTTTTTGGATCGACTGGCAACCACCTCACTGCAATATCAGATTTACCGTCTTCAGACATCATCCTAACTACGCCTTTGTCAATGTAGCGTATCGTGTCCAATACATCATCCATGTTTTTTACCTTTATGGTCCTGACTTCCAAGCGGGCATCTGCCACACGCCCGTCAAGTTTGTACTTTGTCCTGCCTTTGTCTGCCCACTCTACTAAAAACAGGTCTTCCACGTCCTGGCCTACATTGGTTTCACCCCAGGCTATTTGGTCATTAAATCCTATCATGATGCCCGGAATCCTGGGAAAGATACTCCATAAGCATTAAAATCAGGTGTTGAAATGTGCTCTTCGATCCAAATGGATGGCAGGCTGAGCGAGAGGTGCGGGTCATTACATAAAATCGGGTTGCCAGAGACCGATTTGCCAGGCCCAACGGCCCAGTTATTGCTGCCAATGCCTTTCAGTCTGTTTTCATAAAAATACTTATAAAATGGTTTGGCAATAATGGAATCTTTGGCTTCCTGTGCAGATGGATTTTTGAAATCATACTTTTTTTCATACGGTATTACGGGATAATTACCATCCTCATTTTCAGGATAAATCTGGTCAAATAAAGTTCGGCCCAGGATGGCCAGACTGTTTGAAGATTCCATGTCGTCCGATCTGCCCGCAAGCACATCCGCCATTGATGAGTACACCAGGGCGCTCTTTTTTAATGTCCACAGCTCAGGAGTAAAATCGAGCAGTTTATATTCTACCGGGTAATCTTTAGGTTTCAATTGCTCTATATAGGCATTAACGCCGTCAACATACCGTTGCAGAAGTTTAAGCTCTTTGGGATGTTTACTCCACGCCAATATGGCATTATCAGCCGCAAGTTCTATCATACTTCTGTTCTTTTGCCGGTCTATTTTAAGGGTAATAGGACCCATTACTTCAGAAAGCCTGCCTGAGGCAGCCCTAGTCATAAAGTCCATTTGGAAGAGTCTGTTTTGGGCCTCTACATAGCCTTGCAGGAACAAGGCATCTTCGATGCCCGAGGCAAAAATGTGGGGCACCCATCGGTCGTCATAGAGTATTTCTGCTTGCCCGTTCAAGCCGTCAATTTTTAAGGCTTCTTCACCCGCGGAATTTGAAACGGTATTATTCCAAACACCATTCAGAGGGTGAAAAAAATTTGCAAGTGGAGGTAATGGATTTCCGGGAATGGCTATTTTTCCATTCAGGAAAAGTATCAAAGCCAATGTAATGCCTGCCTGAAAGAAGGTGATAAGATGCTTCAACGATTTAAATTTTGTTAAAGGTAGTAATTTTTTCACTTTCATACATGTTTCAATGTCAATAGGCGGCTCCATTGTTTAACCTCATTTTTTTTCTCAATGAACACCTGCGTCATTTTTACACCTAATATTATTGAAGACCAGGATCTTTTACCATATTTGTAAAAATAATCATATGTATAACTTACATAAACTTACTTTTATATTTTGGATAATATCTTTACCGACATGTAAAGCCCTGCCTGTCGCGCATCCTCCACAGGTCGCTTCAGACCAATCAGAAATTGTGGTAGGTGCCAGTCGCCTGAAGAAGTTTTTGCCGTTGCTGGCAGGTAAAAAAGTGGCCTGCGTGGTCAATCACGCCAGTAGGGTAGGCTCAAGTCATCTGGTCGACACTTTATTGAGATTAAAGGTAAATATCGTGTCTATTATGGCTCCTGAACACGGCTTCAGAGGAACAGCAGATGCCGGTGAAAAAATTGGCAACGAGACAGACAAAGCAACGGGCATCCCCATTATATCCTTATATGGAAAACATAAAAAACCTGCACCGGAAGAACTGAAAGGGGTTGATGTGGTTCTTTTTGATTTACAGGATGTGGGGGTTCGCTTTTTCACATATATATCTACCCTTCACCTGGTTATGGAAGCCTGTGCTGAATCTTCTGTGCCTGTAATCGTCCTCGACCGCCCAAACCCTCATGCGCACTATGTGGACGGCCCCATATTGGAGCATGGATTTGAATCCTTTATTGGCATACATAAAGTTCCTGTAGTTTATGGAATGACCATTGGTGAGTATGCCAAAATGATCAAAGGAGAAAGCTGGATAAATAGGGCACCAAATTGTGAACTGGTCGTAGTTCCCTGCGAAAAATTTAGCCGCAATATGAGGTATGATTTACCTTTGCCTCCATCGCCTAACCTGCCAAATAAAGTAGCTGTATTATTGTATCCCAGTCTTTGTTTCTTTGAAGGTTCTACCTGGAGCGTTGGAAGGGGTACAGATAAACAATTCCAGGTAATTGGTCATCCTGCCATAGAAGCAGATTATGTTTTTACGCCGGCACCAAATGTAGGGGCAAAAGACCCTTTTCTCAATGGCGTCACTTGTCATGGTTATGATTTTTCTTTGCGTTCGCCTGCAGAACTTCATCAGGCTTCAAAAATTGACCTGGGCATTATTTTAAAGGAATATAGGAGCACTATCGCTGCAGGTGAAAAATTTTTCCTCGATAATTTGTTTTTTGATAAGCTGGCAGGGAACAGTACATTGCGCAAACAAATAATCGAACAAAAGTCTGAAAATGAAATCAGAGAAAGCTGGATCCCCGGCATAGAATCCTTCAATCGTATCCGTATTAAATACCTCATTTATGAATGACAAAGCTTTCTTCATATTAGCGTCAGCCATTATTGTTTTGTGGACATGTCGTCCGACTTCTGTAAATTATACGGCAGCTTCCAGACCTGTTGAATTTTTAGACAGCACGAAGGCGACCATTGAAATTACCTCAGACGACGGAGATAATTTTTTCCAAAAACTAACGCCCATCGATGCTGCGATTCAAATGAAGGATAACACTTTACTGGTTAGCCCCGCTTATTTGGAAAGTTATAAGGACTTTTTGAAAACACAAGTACTTTCATTCTCTGACAATGACAAAGCATTTTTGAGGTCTGTTTTCGATGAAGCCACCATGAGCATTGGAAAACTCAACCCGGATTTAATTCCGGTGAAGTGTCAGCTTGTAAAAATTAAAACCGGGCATTATGGTCAGAATGTCTATTACACCAGGGGAAATACCATTTTTATTCCCGAAAACATCTTTATTAACCCTTCCAGGGAGGTACAACTTCCCATCATGATCCATGAACTTTGGCATGTAATTTCAGAACAAAATCCTGGTCTTCGCGAACAGTTATATGAACTCATCGGCTTTCGTAAACATGGCCTTGAGATTTCATTTCCTTCCTTTATGAAAGATCGGCTATTAACAAATCCCGATGGTGCAAAGCTGGATTATGCCTTGTTGCTTCCCGACGGGAAGTGGGTACTGCCCATCATCCTTTCTGGCAAAAATCATTACGAAACTGGGAACAATGATTTTTTCAATTATTTGAAATTTGATCTTTATGGATTAACATCTACCGGAGTTGTAGAGGCAGACAAAGGCGGAAATTCAGTACTCTCATCCGAAAATCATCAGGAATTTTTCAATGCCATAAAAGACAATACTCAGTATATCATCCATCCGGATGAGATCATTGCGGACAACTTTATGCTGGCGGTCCTGGCAAATAAAAACAATGACTACAAGAAATTTAGTGCGGAAGGTAAAGGGCTAATACTTGAAATTCAGAAAGTATTGGGAAAGAAGAAATAGGCAGGTAATAAAAATTACTTTAATCTAAACGTCATTTAAGTATCCATGATTTTTTCTCGACTTTTGTCCTGATAAGGGAAAGGAGAGAATCGGGATCCATGCTGCCACAATCATATTTAAGACCTACGCGCGTGGTTGAGTCTGTTTCTTCAGTGTACACATCGTAGCCAAGTTTCTGCAACCTTTCTGTCATCAAAAGAACGTATTTCGCTTTCTTAAAAGAGCCGGTTATAATGACACATGGCATAGTTACGTTTGGTCCCACTGGAATCTCCTCTGCAATGGTCACTGCCGTATCGGAAACGGCAGTTTCAATGGGTTCAACAGAGTCAACGATGACTTCATCTTTTTTAGGTGGCTGGAGTACTTTTGAAGTCTGCGGTTTTTGGGCTGCTGGCCAAAGTAAAAGTAAAAACCCCAATACGATGACAACCATTAATGGAAGCCACCGGTATAGCCAGGATGCCTTTTTTTTGACTTCCAGGATGTCGGATGGAGATTCATCCGGCTTGAAAAAAACACGGCTAATTTCACTTATTTCATGGATAGGTTCAAGTCCGGCTGTAAAAGAAGATTCAAATTCTGGGTTGGCATGGAAAAATACCGTGCCCGCTTGCTGTTCAAAATAGCCGATTTGTCCTAGTGTGGCTTTGCCTGATGATAAGATGGAATTCAGGATTACTTTCGAGAGTTCAGTGAGTTTAAGCAACATATTACTGTCGTGGCTTTCAGCAGAAATAGTGCCTGATCCGTCAAATTCCAATTTGTAATAAGGCGGGAAAAGGGTAGTTCTGTCACTGGAAAAGGTTGACGGAAATCGCACAAGCCTCAGGCTGCCAAGTTCTGGGAGGGCAACAATTCGGTCTTTGTGAAGTTTATATTGGAGGTACTGCTGAATAGTTATCTCCATAAGTATTTAATTGTCAGTATTTTAGTGTTTTTTCTCAATGAATATGGTAATAGACCCAAATTTATGCTTTGTAAAGAAATAATTGTGCCAATTTGTGATAAATGTTTGACTTTCAGAAATACTGCAATCCCATGAGGTCTTGCATCGACCAAAAATTGTTTGGTTTTCGCCCTTTACACCCTGCAATCAGGTAATTGCCTATTTTTGCTTTAAATTGATAAGAATGGAATTTATAAATCATATACCCAGGACAAAATCTGAAAAACTCTTTAAAAGGGCTAAAAAACTGTTTCCGGGAGGGGTAAATTCACCTGTCAGGGCATTTAAATCTGTTTCCGGAGCTCCATTATTTATAAAAAAGGGTAATGGAAGCCGGATTTGGGATGAAGATGGCAATGTGTTTATTGATTTTTGCGGCTCATGGGGGCCCCTCATTTTAGGACATAACAACGAGGAAATTCAAAAGGCTGTTATCAAAGCAGTCAGGAACGGCACCAGTTTTGGAACACCTACCAAATATGGGGTTGAGATTGGCGAATTGATTGCGTCGAATCATCGGTATATTGAAAAAATGAGGTTTGTCAGCTCAGGAACAGAAGCGGTCATGTCGGCCATAAGGTTGGCAAGGGGCTTCACCGGTAAAGATAAAATCATCAAGTTTGAGGGCTGTTACCACGGTCATGTTGATTCGCTTATGGTAAAGGCCGGCAGCGGCCTTGTCACTTTTGGTACCAGCAGTTCTGCAGGTGTCACCCGGTCAGTGGCAGGGGATACCATTGTCGTTTCTCTTAATGACCTCCATGGGCTTACCACCCTTTTGGAGTCCCATCATCAGGAAATTGCCTGCCTCATCATCGAGCCGGTGCCTGCAAATAACGGACTGCTTTGGCAAGACCAGAACTTTCTGGCCTGGTTGCGTAAATTATGCGACCAATATGGGGTATTGTTAATTTTTGATGAGGTTATTTCTGGATTCAGGGTTGGATTTGAAGGCGCAGCCGGATATTATAGCGTTGCACCGGATCTGATTACTTTTGGCAAAATCATTGGCGGTGGAATGCCTGTTGGTGCATATGGGGGCAGGGCAGACATTATGTCGATGGTAGCGCCAGATGGTCCAGTCTATCAGGCGGGGACGCTGAGCGGTAATCCTGTGACACTTGCTGCGGGAATAGCAGCACTAAAACAATTACTTGTACCGGGTTTTTACGAATCATTGAATGAGAAAACTGCTTACCTGGTGTCCGCCCTCAATCGTATATTTTTAGCTAAAAATGTGGATATGGAAGCTATCCACCTTGGCAGTATCTTTTGGTTGAAGTTTAGCAGAGGAAGAATATTCACCGCAGATCAAATCAGCAGTACTTCAAGCCAAAAATTTAAGATCATTCACCATGAATTGCTCCAGCGGGGTATCTATCTGGGCCCATCTTCTTATGAAGTTGGATTTGTAAGCAACAGCCATACCCGGCAAGATCTGGATGTATTTATTCATGCCATTGACGAAATAGTAAACGATTTTCAAAGTCACTTTCAGTAATGAAGTGGTTACCTGTTCTGGTTATGGTATATATGGTGGCTGCCCTTTCGTGGTGGTCAATATTGCTTTTAAACCAAAACAATCAATTGTATCAATTGAAAAAAGAACACATCATTGGTGTGGAGATGATGGAAAGACTGGACGAAATCCACCGTAAACAGGAAGCCATGATCATGGGTGAAGGTTTGGTTTTTGGAATATCTATGATCATGGGAATTTATTTTATCTACAGATCCTACCGAAAAGAGTTGGCCGTCTCCCGTCGACAGAATAATTTTTTGCTATCGGTTTCCCACGAACTGAAATCACCTTTGACATCCATAATTCTTAGTCTGGAAACCCTTAAAAAAAGAGTATTACCCCATGAAAAAATTATTGAAGTAAGCCAGATGGCCCTCAAGGAAAGCAGAAGGCTTGAAAACCTGATTTCTTCCATACTGCTCGCAGCAAAAATAGACCAGCACTACCATCCTTCTCTGGCCAATATTGACCTCGTCGATACCATAGGTCAAATTGTGCGTAATTATACCTCAACATTTCCTGAACTGGATCTGGAATACAGACATCCTGCTCTGGAATTGATAATTCATGCTGAAAAACAGGCCATTCAATCCATCGTCATCAATTTGATGGAAAATGCCATTAAATATGGCCAGGGTAAGCGTGTGGTGGTTTCTCTGTCTTCCATTTCATCTGGCATGCAGATTCAGGTTGCCGATGAAGGTATAGGAATTGCTCCTGACGAAAGGAAAAGGATTTTCGAAAAATTTTATCGGGTTGGTCGTGAAGAAGTTAGAAGCTCCAAAGGGACCGGTCTGGGCTTATTTATCGTCAAAAGGTTGGTGGAAACACACAGAGGTAACATAAGTGTTACCCAAAACTCACCCACAGGCACTATATTTACCGTACAGCTTCCAAAAATTTAATGAAAATGCGCATTCTGGTAGTTGAAGATGAGGAGCAGATCAGAAAGCTCATGAAATTTAACCTTGAACTTGAAGGCTATCAGGTGGATGAAGCCATAGACGGCAAGCAGGCCATGGAAATGATTGGTGAGGGTGGTTATGAGCTTATCGTACTTGACTTAATGTTGCCGTATATCGATGGTCTTGAAATTTGTAAACAAATCAGAAGTACAGATTCACAAACCAGAATTATCATTGTATCTGCTCGTGATAGTGTGCAGGACCGGGTGTTGGGCTTAAAACTGGGCGCGGACGATTATTTGTCTAAACCTTTTGATCTTGAGGAGTTCCTGCTAAGGGTTAACAACCTTACCAGAAGACAATTGTCCCAGGAGGAACCTTTGATGGACGCCTATAATTTTGGACAAAATCATATACTGTTTTCAGATTATTCAGCGTCAACTGCCAATGGCATTATTCACCTGACCCCTAAGGAAATGCTGTTGCTGCGAATGTTTGCTGAAAACAGCGGCCAGGTAATCACACGAAAACAAATCCTGCAAAAGGTCTGGGGCTACGATGTATATCCTTCTACCCGGACCATCGATAATTTTGTTCTTGCTTTCAGAAAGTATTTTGAACCAAATCCCCGGGATCCAGTTTATTTTCACACCATCAGAGGGGTTGGATATAAGTTTACGCCTGCCTTCTAATATTTTAATAAATATTTAAGATATTTGTTACAACAAATATGGCCGGATGGGGTTTATATCTGCATTATTAACAAAGTAAATCATTAAAATGAAACAAATTTTCTTATCAGTGATGGTTATGGTTTTGGCCGCAACCTCTAGTTTTGCAGGTAATAATCCCGTTAAAGTTTCCGCTTCCAAAGTAAACTGGAAGGCGTTTAAAGTAACGGGTAGCCATGAAGGATATGTGTCCGTAAAAAATGGATCCCTTGATTTCAATGGTGAAATTTTGACCGGTGGCAGTATTGTGATGGACATGAATAGCATTAGTTGTACTGATCTGTCAGGAAGTGGAAAGACCAAATTAGAAGGTCACCTTAAGTCAGAAGACTTTTTTGGTGTTGCCAAATTTCCTGAAGCAAAATTGGACATTAAAAGGGTAATATCAAGAGGAAAAGCAGGAGAATATAAAATTGTAGCTAACCTGACAATCAAAAATACTACCAAAGAAATCAAATTTGATGCCATGGTAGCTGGTGGAAAGGCGACGGCAAACATTAAAATTGACAGAACAGATTTTGATGTAAGATACGGTTCAGGTTCGTTTTTTGACAGCCTGGGAGATAACACCATCTACGACGAATTTGATATGGTGGTAAATTTGGTGTATTAATAACATACCAATTTAAGGATATGAAGAGACCTCATGTGGGTCTCTTTTTTTTTTTGTAAAAAATAAATCAGTTCAGATATTTTTTAATGGCAGCCAACAATTCAACCGAGGCGACCTGATTTCCCGGCATTTTGCGCATGATGAGGATCATATCCCTGATCAGGGACTCATTAAAGCCCAGCTTAAAGCCGAAGTGATAAATATAGCGCTCTTCCTGAGGCGTAAAGTTTCCATCGGTATGCGTGAGAAATAGCAGATGATACAAAATGGTCATACGCTCTTTTTCGCCTTCCGGAACACAAAATGGGCCCGAATCATCGTATAGAAGTGCCCGTACTCGCTCAGCATCAATGCGAAAGGAATGACCTACATCCAAAATGTACAAAAGTTCACGCCCATCCACTGAGCCATCTGACTTGGCCAGGGCTATAAGCATTCTGAGGGTATTTTCTTTTTGTTCGTCTCCCTGACCTGTTTTAAATGGCTCCACAGTGGCAATTTTTTATTAGTTTTACCAGGAATTTTAAATCTGAATAATGTACAAAACAAAAATAGCCGGAATTGGAAAATATTTACCTGAAAATATAGTTCGGAACGAAGATTTAATGAAATATATGGATACCAGCGATGAATGGATTCAGGAAAGGACCGGTATTCAGGAAAGGCGATACGCCAAAAAACATAAAGAGACCACTGCGACCATGGGGGCCAGGGCTGCAGAAGTAGCCATTCAGCGCGCCGGAATAGATAAAGAAGATGTGGATTTCATTATTTTCGCCACGCTGAGTCCTGATTATTATTTTCCGGGCAGTGGGGTTCTCATGCAAAGGGAATTGGGCATAACGCATAAAGAAGCAGGATGCCTGGACATACGAAATCAATGCAGTGGTTTTGTGTACGGCCTATCTATTGCAGACCAGTTTATTCGCAACGGTGTTTATAAAAATGTGTTATTGGTTGGTGCGGAGATGCATTCTATGGGTCTTGATTTTACCAACAGGGGAAGAAATGTGACCGTCATTTTTGGCGATGGGGCGGGGGCTGTAATTTTGCAACCTACCACTGAACCCGATCAGGGGGTGCTTACAACCCATTTGCATGCGGATGGCACCCATGCAGAAGAACTGTCCATGATATCTCCGGGGGCTCACGGAGGAAAACACACTGGTTTGGAGGGCTTTGGCTTTCCCGATCCTTCAGTGCCGGGGGATGTTTTTGTTACCCAAAAAATGGTTGACGATGGTCTCATGTTTCCCAATATGAATGGTCAACTGGTGTTTAAAACTGCGGTGGTAAAATTTCCGGAAGTCATTCATGAAGCGCTGACAAAAGCAGGTCTAAGCTCTGAGGATATTGACATGTTCATTCCCCATCAGGCAAATCTCAGGATAAGTAATTTTGTTCAGAAGAAATTGAACCTTCCCGATGAAAAAGTTTACAACAACATTCAAAGGTACGGTAATACCACTGCGGCCTCAATACCCATTGCCCTTTGCGAGGCCTGGGAAGAGGGTAGGGTAAAAAGAGGGGACTTGGTCTGTCTGGCTGCTTTTGGAGCCGGGTTCACCTGGGGTAGTGCATTGATCAGATGGTAATATGAAAGTAGATATTTTGGCATTTGGAGTACATCCCGACGATGTGGAATTGGGGTGTTCAGGTAGTCTGTTGCGTCATGCAACCCTGGGTTACACCTTTGGAATCTGTGACCTCACCAGGGGTGAATTGGGAACCAGAGGAACCGCGGAAATTAGGATCGAAGAGGCTGAAAATGCAGGTAAGGTCCTTGGTACACAATTTCGCACAAACCTGGATATGGCAGACGGGTTCTTTGAAATCAACAAAGACAACCTCCTTAAGGTAGCCACACAGCTGCGTCTTGCCAGACCGACTATAGTATTTGCGAATGCCATTCACGATCGTCATCCGGATCATAGCAGGGCATCAAAACTGGTGTCAGATGCTTGCTTTTATTCCGGGCTAAGTAAAATTGAACTCTATGGACCAACAGGCGATTTATTGCCACCGTGGAGGCCCAGAGCTGTTTACAATTATTTACAGGATAAAAACATCAAAGCTGACTTTAGCGTGGATATTACGCCATTCATGGACAAAAAAATGGAAGCCATCCTTTGTTTTGCTTCCCAATTTAATATTCCTGATGGGGAAGGACCTCACACACCCATTTCTTCAAAACTTTTTTACGAATTTCTCTTCGCAAAAGCCAGAGCGTATGGAAGGGAAATCAATGTTGATTTTGCAGAAGGATTTACGGTTGAAAGAACCCCTGGTGTTCCCGACATGATGACACTATTGTAGAATGAATTTTGTTTGATTTCAATTTTCAGTCACCCGGCGCTGATGCTGAACGTTATTTTTGACATAATTTTCTGGTGTTACCTCAATATTTTACTAAATTTACCTCAAACTAACCCAAGATGTCAAAAAGACTTTACTCCCTAATTGCCTTTCTGTGCTTTGCACTTTTTGCCAATGCACAATTGGTCATCAACGAAATAATGTACAATCCACCGGAGACCGGAGAAGACTCATTGGAGTTCATTGAAATTCTTAATGCAGGCAATGCGCCTGTTTCCTTAAATGGAATGAAGTTCAATGCAGGTGTCACATTCACCTTCCCTGAAATGACGATTGGAGCAGGTAACGTAGTGGTTGTGGCAAAGGATACGGCAGCCATGCGTTTGATTTTTAATATTTCTTCATTGCAGTTTTCAGGAGCTTTGAGCAACAGTGGTGAAGGCATTGTTTTGGCCGATGCCCAGGACAATGTACTGGATGAGGTGATTTACGATGATGCTGCCCCCTGGCCACTTGAAGCAGACGAAGGAGGAGCCAGTTTGGTTCTATGCGACCCCACAACCAATAATGCCGATGGCGCCAACTGGATCGCGGCAAGGAATGTTACAGGTAAAATTATCAATGGAAAGGAAGTCAAAGGTTCTCCAGGTATAGCCAATGCCATTTCATGTACTGCCATTCCTTCCGTTTTCATCGACGCCATGAATTTTAGTTTTAATCCAAAAGACATTACCATAGATGTAGGTACAACGGTGAGATGGACCAATAAAGGAGGTACGCACAACATCAATGGCAACCAAACTGTATTTCCCGCAAACCCTGCGTCATTTGGCAATGGATCTGCTTCAAGTGCAGCGTGGACGTATGATTTTACATTTACCAAGGCCGGGTTATATCAATATCAATGTGATGTCCATGCAGGCATGAATGGTACAGTAACAGTGGGTATCGTCAAACAATATCCTTCCTATTCCATTCCGGTGGTCTCTACGGTTGACCAACAGGGGGTTGCTGATTCTCTGGGTGTGAGCTGTGAGTTGACAGGCACGGTTCATGGCATTAATTTGAGACCCGGAGGATTGCAGTTTGTCCTTATTGACGGGCAAAACAATGGAATCGGTGTTTTTAATGGCACTTCAGATCTTGGTTACACTGTCCGCGAGGGAGATGAACTATCCATTAAAGGTAGCATAGATCAGTATTATGGACTCACACAGATTGTTGCAGATGAACTTTCAATCAAAAGCACCGGAAATGCTACCGTAACTCCTAAGTCTGTAAGTATCCTGGAAGAATCAGATGAATCCAGTCTTGTAATTATTAGCGCCTTACTCAATTATGTAAATGTTGCAGAGTGGAAAGGCGATGGCACCAGCTTTAATGTAAATGTCACAGACGGGGTAAGCACATTCCTTCTTCGTATTGACAATGATTGTGACTTGTCTTCCATGCCGGCACCATCTGCTCCCTTTTCTTTAACTGGTCTAATAGGTCAGTTTGACGCTGAGAGTCCATATGATGAAGAATACCAGATTTTGCCCAGGTATGCAGCAGATATTGATCCATTTTCATCCACATCGGAGGCAGATGGCTTGACAGCCACCATTTACCCTAACCCTGCGACAGAAGCAGCATTGATAAATGGTTTGACAGGCATTAAAGAAGTAATATTGACCAGTATGGCAGGCGAACAGGTTTGGCGTTCTGTCAATACAGATATCATAAAACTTGATCTTTTGGCACAAGGAATATATTTTGCCAGAATTGTGCATTCAAAGGGCGTTTCCGTAGCGAGCATTGTAGTCCAAAGGCCATAATGACGGTAACTATTCCAGCAAATAGGTACTAAGGCCCAGCTTTATTTGTTTTTGTCCTGAAAGAATGGCTAAAATACCGGCTCTTACAGATGGACTTGAATAGTAGTATCGGTGAAGGAATAAATTGGGGGAAATGCCTTCATTGTCCTTTATCTCTGTGCAATTCAATAAATAAAATTTTAAGTCGGTTTGTTCCGGCCCGTAAATACCAAGCCTTTTAAAAGGTACGATCAGGTTTGCTCCTTTCAGGGTGCGGTCTTCGTGGTTGTAAAAGATAAAAATTCGTTTTGACATACCTGGAAGCATTGAAAGGGTGTTTTCAAAAACATCACTGGGTATGTCAGCAGCAAAAAGGAGTATATCGTCCAGGTTCATTGCCTTATCGCCTGCAAGTGATATTTGTCTCATTAGTCCGCAAAATACCCAGTTCCCCATGCTGTGATTGATAAAACTGACTTTCAGCGATGGGTTTTTTGATTTTAGTTCAGATACTATTTGCAAAACATCTATTCCAAAATACTTCCCTTTTTCATAAGCGTAATCAATACATTTGCGGTAGTCAAGGGTGGCGTTCCATTTTAATGAAATTATCAGATCATAGTGTTCAAATAATGGATTAAAAACATATTGGTGCAAGATCTGGCCTGTATTTTCTTCAAAACTGGAATAATCGGCCATAAAGCCATGGATATAGAAAAGTACGCCTCTGCAATGACTATGTTCGTTAAGAATTTGAAGCATCATCGCATCCAGTGTATCAAATTGAATAGTGGTTTTGAGCTTCTCCTTAACCATGTCCAAGCGCCCAAAAAGTCTTTCTTCTTTGGCTTTGGTGGCGTAAATCGAATAATGGCGGGCCATTTGTATTTTCATCTTTTATATTGGGTAGCCTGAGAGTGTCTTTAACGCGTTCCCTGTTATTTTACTAAATAGCCATTTAGTTGGAACATAGTCGTTTTTAGGGCAAATCTTCCTTTTTTTAAAGTAAAAGGACTGCTTATCATTTTTAAATATATTAGCGAATTACGTAATATTTTTTGTAAAAGTTGACTTTTTTGAATGAATAATGTTTAAATTTGTTTCTGTTTTCTACCGCGCTGTGCGTTGTAGAAAATGTAATTATTGTAAGTATTAAAACGGCATTTGATGAAAAAATTTGTTTGCATAACTGCACTATTATTATCCTATGTTTTTGCAGATGCGCAAAATCCCGACTACACAACTGGGGTTTCGTTCAAAACCTTATTCCTTGATTATCAGTCTCAGCAAGGGGGAAGTTTGGAATCTTTCAAAGACTATCACCATGGTTTTGAATTTGGATTTCAGAAAAAAATTAGTAGAGGACTAAGTTTGGCAATTCCGTTTAAATTTGGAACGGTGGAAGAGTATAATACAGCAACGAAGAGGTCGGACCTTAATAAACACAAGCAGATTGCCAGTCTGGATGCACAATTTCAGTACCATCTTTACAACGGTGGAAATAATATTGTTCCTTATTTGATGGCTGGAGCAGGCGGGGTTATGGAATTTGAAGGAGACTTCAACGTTCAGGTACCGTTGGGTGTAGGCGTAAATTTCAAGGCTGCAAAAAATGCCTACATAAATTTACAGGCGGAATACAGATACTCCTTCCTGGAGAACAGGAATAATTTACAATACGGCCTTGGCTTCATCTATCTCTGGGGTGCCAAAAAAGATTCTATGGCCGTATCAACAGACAATGAAGTGCCGGAGGAAGACAAAATGAAGGTTGATGAAAATAAAGAGGATGAAGTAAAAAGATTGAGGAAGTCAAGGAGAAGAAGGATGATAAAAAAATGACCGATGAAAAGAAAAATCCAATAGATTCTGACCGCGATGGCATTGAAGACAAGCTGGATCTATGTCCGGACCAGGCAGGCCCGGAATTCCTGAATGGTTGCCCGGATTCTGATAAAGATGGCATTGCAGATTTTCAGGACAATTGTCCTGATGTACGCGGATCCAAGGACATGAAAGGTTGTCCTGATTCAGATGAAGATGGAGTGGCTGATAATGACGACGAATGCCCAAATATGGCAGGTCCTGCCAATAATAAAGGTTGTCCGCTGAAAATGTTAGATACGGACGGAGACGGCGTGCCAGATGATGAGGACAAGTGTCCGGATATATACGGTGTAGCCGCTAATGGAGGATGTCCGGTATCAGATAAAGACAATGATGGTGTTCCGGATAAAACAGACAGGTGTCCTGATGCAAAAGGCCCTGCCGCCTCAGGTGGCTGCCCGGATACCGACGGAGATGGTGTCATTGATCCGGACGACAGATGTCCCACCGTGGCAGGACTCAAGGTATATAAAGGCTGTCCTGATACTGATGGGGATGGTCTCGATGACAGCATAGATAAGTGCCCCAACACACCTGGTACGGTGGCCTCAAATGGCTGTCCGGATATTACTGTGGAGGATAGAAAAACGCTTGACATCGCTATGCGGGCGGTTCAGTTTGAAACAGGCAAGGCTACCTTGAAGGTGGAATCTTTCGGCATTTTAAAACAAATTGCGGGCATACTTTCTAGATATCCTGACTACAATCTTGCCATTTCCGGTCACACAGATAACACAGGCAGTTCTGTTGCCAATCAGGAACTTTCAGAGAAGAGGGCTAAAGCATGCCACGATTACCTCATTACCCAGGGCATTAGCGTGTCAAGATTATCATTTGCGGGTTACGGAGAATCAAGACCTGTTTCGGACAATACTTCAGAAAACGGAAGAGCCTTGAACAGGAGGGTAGAGTTTAATCTGAATCCTAAATAAAAATTGGAAGAACGTAAAAAAAAGGGATTTGCGATAAGCAAATCCCTTTTTTATGTGATGGCTTCAGTTTAGTTATCCTGCGCTTCTCTAATGATTCGCCTGGCTAAATCAAGAATGGTGGTGTCTTCAATGTGTACAATGCCACCATGAGGCCCTGGCTGTATGTGATTGCCCACAGGTTTTCCGTCTTCATATTTGGAAGCGCCAAAATAATTTCGGACGGTCTGCTCGTCAATATTTAGTTCATGGGCAATCCTACTTACACTTCCAGTTGGAAGTTGGTGTTTAATTTGCCTAAGTTCTTCGAAAGTAATATTCATGTTTCTTTGGAGTTTTTTGGTGAAACAATATGATTGGTTACGGTTGCAAAATAATACAAAAAGATATTTGTACAAAGTTTTGCCTTAAAAATTTAATACGGTTTTTTAGGCTTTACACCTACTTTACATCGCATTAAATTCCATCAAAGATATTAACCATTTGACAATTAAGCAAAAAAGGGGACATGTCCCCCTTTTCAGTTATAATTTTGGAATTCTGAGCGTCTGTCCCGGATAAATCAGGTCAGGGTCCGTAAGCATAGGTTTATTGGCTTCAAAAATGATGGGGTACTTCATCATATCACCATAAAATTCTTTTGCAATTTTGGATAGCGAATCCCCCGATTTCACAACATAGAAATCGGACTCTGGTTCCGGAACCCTTACAGACATACGATCATCAACCGTCGCAATACCCTCGGTGTTTCCAAGCATAAGTACCACTTTTTCCTTGTCTGCAACCGTTTCTGTTGTTCCATACACAGTAATTGTATCGTCAGTCAGATTAAGGCTGAAATCCTCTACATTGATACCAGATCCGGTAACTATGGAGGTAAGCAGGTTGATTTTGTTTTGGCGAGCTGTTTCAGCAGCTGCGGCATCTAAAACCGCTTCGTTTTCCTTTTTTCATCGTCCAGCCCAAACAATTTGGCACCGGCATTCTTTAAGAATGAAAATAATCCCATAAGCTTTGTTTTTAATAAGTTTAATAAAAATTTACATCACAATATAGTACATTATCTTGACATGATGGCAATGATTTTAATACAAAGGACTTTATTATTTCTTTTTTTTGTCAAATTAAAAGTTTAATAACATACCTAATCTTTTTCCTTACTTTGCAGTTACCCTAAATTTGTTAATTTTTCCAAAAAGTATGTTCATTTTCAATAAATTAACAATTAACCCTTCATTTAATATATATAAGCCAAATTTATTATTCTAATTTGGTTTAAAATTTTATCTTTGCAGCGTTTTTCTAAAAAAAGAAAGTAATAAAATGCAAGGAAAGGGACTATTAAAGGCTTTTTTGATATTGATGTCAATCGTATGCCTTATTCAGTTATTCTATTTTTTTCCAACCAGTAAGGTGGAGAGAGCAGCGGAAGATTACGCTACCACAACATCTGCTTCAAAATCGGGGCTGGAAAAAGATATGGCGTTTAAGATGGCCAGGGCCAAGTACCTGGATTCCATGTCCACCGAAAAGATTTTTAATGTGCCACTTCTTGGAGTAGGTTATACCTACAGTGACTTGAAACAAAGGCAATTAAATCTAGGTCTTGACCTTAAAGGGGGAATGAGTACCCTCCTGGAAGTTGACCTGAGTGAATTGCTCAATGCCCTGGCAGGCAGGAATAGCAAAGATTCAGAGTTTGTTCAAGCGATTGCCAATGCAAAAAAGGCACAGGAGAATGACCAGTCAAACTTTATCTCCCTTTTTGTCGCAGAATATAAGAAAATTGCCGGAGGAAAACCAATGGCGCGATTATTTGCTCAAAGCGAAAGCCTGGGAGGTAATATTAACCTTGAAACTTCAGACAATGAAGTGGAGCGCTTGCTGAGGGAAAGAGCAGACCAAACCGTAGACCTTACCTTCAAAATGCTGAAAGAAAGGATTGACCGTTTAGGTGTTGTACAGCCCAATATTTCTCTTGATAAGGCACGTGACCTTATTCTCGTGGAAATGCCGGGTATCGACAATCCTGAAAGGGCAAGGCAATTTCTTCAAAAAAATGCACAACTTGAGTTTTGGGAGACTTACAGACTCACTGATGCAGGCATTCAGGCTGGGTTACAGCAAGCCGACCTCAGGCTCAGCGGTGATACTTCCGCTGTTGCTGCGGCGCAGGATACTTCTGCCCTAAAAACTGGTGGTCCACTGCTTTCTATTCTAAAAATGAACAATCCAACAGCACCCACAGCGCCCATTACAGTAGTTGGTTTGGCAGACAAAAATAAAAAGGATGCGGTCATGGCTATGCTTGGCCGCCCGGATATCCAGGCCCTCTTCCCTAAAAATCTTAAATTTATGTGGTCTTATAAGCCACACCAGGACTTCAATACCCAACTGCTGACTAATCAGTACGAACTTTATGCCATTAAAACCACCCCTGGTTCTGATAAAGCACCATTGGACGGAGAAGTGGTGACTGATGCATCTGCCACGCAGGATCAGGTTACAGGTGAGCCCCAGGTTAGCCTTATCATGAATGCCATCGGAGCTAAAAAATGGGCTGAATTGACCCAAAAAGCCTATGAGGGCAATCCTGAAGGACAGAGGAGGGAAATTGCCATCGCACTTGATAACGAAGTAGTGACAGCACCTTCTGTAAACAACGGAGCCATCACAGGAGGGTCATCGGTGATCAGCGGTAGTTTCAATGTTCAGGAAACCGTGGATTTATCAAATATCCTCGAAGTGGGTAAATTACCCGCCAAAACCAAAATCATTCAGGAGTCAAACGTAGGACCATCGCTCGGTAAATCCAACATCGACAAATCACTCAACTCCTTGCTGATAGGATTTGGCCTTGTAATGTTATTTATGGTGCTTTATTATTCGGGTGCAGGTATTATTTCAATCCTTGCTCTTTTTGCCAATATTATTTTCATACTGGGTGCATTATCCTCTTTTGGTACCGTGTTAACGCTGCCGGGTATCGCCGGTATTGTATTGACTATTGGTATGGCGGTGGATGCCAACGTGATCATTTATGAAAGGATTAAGGAAGAATTGCGGTCAGGCAAATCGCTGCTTGATGCCATTAAAGATGGCTTTAACCATTCCTATTCTGCCATTGTGGATGCCAACGTTACTACCATCATCACTGCACTCCTTTTGGCTTATTTTGGCATTGGTCCGATCAAAGGTTTTCGCGTTGTATTGACCATCGGTGTGCTTTCTTCAATGCTAACGGCGGTATTACTGGCTCACCTTTTAATTGATGGTTATGTAGCCGGTGGAAAAAGAAATCTTACTTTTTGGAATGCAGGCACAAAAGATACCTTGTCTTCACTCAGCATAGACTGGGTGGGCAAAAGAAAATATGCCTATATTTTTTCCGGTACTTTAATTGTGGTAGGCCTTATTTCAATCTTTACCAGAGGCTTTGACCTCGGAGTAGATTTTCAGGGTGGCCACTCCTTCAATGTACAATTTGAAGCTGATCAAAAAGTTACGGCTGATGACCTCAGAAACAAATTGACTGCCAATTTTGAGGCAACGCCCGTGGTGAAAATTGTGGATACTGAAAATACGTTTAACATCACTACTTCTTACCTCATCAATGAAAACGAAGAGGGAACGGAAGAAAAAGTAACCTCTAAACTTTTTGAGGGGTTGAAATCAATCGTATCAAGTGACATCTCCTACGAACAGTTCAAGGCAGGCGATGCCCCGGGGATGAAGTTGTTAAGCTCCAGTAAAGTGGGACCCACCGTTGCCGATGACATCAAGAAATCTTCTGTTTATGCCGGTTTGTTTGCCCTGATGGCCATATTTCTGTATATTTTATTCCGGTTCAGCAGATGGCAATATTCAGCAGGAGCTGTGATTGCTGTTTTCCATGATGCATTGATTACGATTGGTATGTTTTCCCTGTTAAAGGGCATTGTGCCATTCTCTCTGGAAATTGACCAGGCATTTATTGCGGCTATATTAACTGTGATTGGTTACTCTATCAACGACACAGTAATCGTATTTGACCGTATCCGTGAATACATGGGTATTTATGGGCACAAATCTCAGGGAGAAATTATCAATAACGCCATTAATAAAACATTCTCCAGAACTACCTTTACCTCATTGACCACCTTGTTTGTGGTAATTGGTTTGTTCCTTTTTGGCGGTGCCAGCATCAAAGGATTTGCATTTGCCTTGCTGGTAGGTATCGTAATTGGTACTTACTCGTCCATTTTTGTGGCAACGCCTTTGATGATTGACCTGGGCGGTGGTAGAAATAAAAAGCCGGAAGTAAAATAATATACAGTACTTCGTGTACTTTAAAGCCCCTGCTGTCAACCGAGAGCAGGGGCTTTGTATTTTGTACCCTGGCATTTGATTTTTATGTAACTTTACTTCAATGTTTTGGAAATGAACTTTGTCTATACCCTCTGTTTGGCTTTGATTGGTCTGTGTTTTTTTTCCTGTCAAACATCCAATAAGATTCGCGACGGGCAAGCTGCATATGACATGAAACAATATGCCGTAGCCATACCCCTGTTAAAAAAGGAAGGTGAAACAGCTTCCAGGCCGGAAATCAAAGCTGCAAAATTTTACGTCATTGGTCAATGTTATACCCACTTGTTGGATTACCCCAAGGCGCTGGAGTATTTTTCTTTGGCAGAAAAATACAGCTACGGTGTGGATGCCACACTGCAAAAGGCCTTTATTTTGAAGAACTTAATGAAATATGATCTGGCCATCTCCAGTTTTGAATCACTAAGAAACATCACTTCTCTCCAGCAGGAAGTCAAAAAACAAATAGCCATTTGTACGGTATTGAAAGAAACCCAGTCTCAAATACCTCAGTCTTTCCTGGTAGAAAAGATGTGGAGTGAGTCTTATTATTCAGATTATGGTGCTGTAACCTATGACGATGATTTTTTAGTAGTAACTTCAGACAGAGAAGAATCAACAGGTGGCGACCGTTACAAATGGACGGGAAATAAGTTTTCTGATCTTTTTATGGTGGATAAAGAAAGTAAAAGTGTAAAAAGATTTGATTCTGTGATCAATACGGAAGCCAATGAAGGCACACCCACCTTTACAACTGATTATCAAACCATGATATTTACCCGCTGTTTTGCCATATCAGACGACAAACACGAATATTGTAAGCTAATGATTAGTTCCAGGATTGATGGCATTTGGGCGGATCCAAAAGTGCTTCCCCTATGCAGGCCAAATATCAATTATGGCCAACCCTGTCTGATTGAAAATGACAGCGTATTGGTATTTTCAGCCTCAATGCCAGGTGGTAATGGGGGTTATGACCTTTGGTATGCTGAATGGGATGGCCTTACCTGGTCAAATCCTTTTCCACTTCCACCAAACATCAATACAGCCTATAATGAACACTTCCCGGCCGCAGATGGGGACACACTTTATTTTTCATCAGACAATGACAATGGTTTTGGCGGGCTGGATTTATACAAGACCTGGCTTCGATCTGATGGGAGTTGGGAAAATCCAGTGCTGCTTCCTTATCCCTATAACTCAGGGGCAGATGATTTTTCATTGGTCGTGGATCGCACGGCACCAAAGCCCAAGTCCACAATGACACAAGGATATTTTTCTTCTTCAAGGGGTAATAAAGGTGTAGATGAATTATACCTGTACCGCATCTATACAGAAAAGCAAATTGAAGTTGTTTCTGAAGAAAAGCAAGTAACCACGCCTTCAAATTTTGATATTTATCTGGCATTAAAGGTGGTAACACCCATTTATAAAAATGATAACCCCAACGGTCCAAAATCGGGCAAGGCCACGATTCAGTTTGCACAGGTGGTGCTAAAGGACGGAGGCATGCGCACACAATTTAAGACAGATAAGAATGGACTGGTGCTTGCCAATCTCGTTGCCGGAAAGACTTATGAAATTGTGGCAGGTAAGGATTCGTTTTTAGTCAATAAAATTGATCTGAGTACACTCGGGCTGAGCATAGAGGAAGGTGAAACCAGCATCACACTCAATAAGGAAATGGAATTGGCCAGGATATTCAGGGGAAAAGAAATTATACTTGAAAACATTTATTACGAGTATGATAAGTGGTATATCCGGGATGATGCAAAACCGACATTGGATGCATTGTCACTGATGCTGAAATCAAATCCGGATATTAGGATTGAATTGGGATCACACACCGATTGCAGGGGAGACAATGCTTATAATGAAATCTTGTCGCAAAAAAGAGCTCAGTCGGCTGTGGACTATTTGGTCGCAAAAGGAATTGAAGCAAGCCGTTTGACTGCCCAGGGCTACGGTGAAGCCTATCTGGCGGATACCTGCGTTTGTGACCTATGCACAGAAGCCCAACACCAGATAAACCGCCGTACTACTTTTAAAATACTATAATCGATCTTCAATGTCCGCTCCATTAGCCGAAAGAATGAGACCTTCCACCCTTAATGATTACATAGGTCAGTCACACCTTGTAGGTCCCGGGGCAGTGTTATCGAGGGTAGTGGAAACAGGGAGTTTACCTTCCTTTATCTTGTGGGGACCACCGGGTGTAGGTAAGACGACACTTGCACATGTGATATCCCTGGAATTGAAAAGGCCTTTTTATGCGCTTTCTGCCATCAACAGTGGGGTAAAAGATGTAAGAGAGACTATTGAACGTGCAGGCAACTCCGGACTATTCGCCCAGTCAACTCCCATACTTTTTATCGATGAAATCCATAGATTTTCTAAGTCTCAACAAGATAGCCTGTTAGGGGCAGTTGAAAAAGGTGTGATTACCCTGATTGGCGCTACCACAGAAAATCCTTCGTTTGAAGTCATTCCGGCTTTGCTGTCAAGATGCCAGGTATATGTGCTCCAGCATTTGTCAAAAGAAGACCTTATTCAAATGGTAAATAACGCACTGGTCAAAGATGCTTTGCTTGCTGAAAAAAAAATATCAATTGCATCTTATGATGCCATGATCAGACTTTCTGGCGGAGACGGTCGAAAACTTTACAATATTCTCGAAATTGTCACCAGTCAATTGGATGGCAATTCCACATTAATCATTGATGACGAAAAGGTCAATTCCATCATTATGCAAAACCTGAGCTTGTATGACAAAGATGGCGAAATGCATTATGACCTGATTTCTGCATTTATAAAGTCTATGAGAGGCTCACACCCGGATGCATCTTTATACTATATGGCCAGGATGATAGAAGGCGGTGAAGATCCGCTATTCATCTGCCGGCGAATGATTGTACTGGCTGCAGAAGATATCGGTCTTGCCAACCCGAATGCCTTGCTGATTGCCAATGCTTGTTACCAGTCTGTACATCAGCTAGGCATGCCCGAAAGTCGAATTGTGATGGCAGAGGCAGCTCTTTATCTGGCCTGCAGTCCAAAATCAAATTCAGCGTATATGGCCATTGAGTCGGCATTGAATACCGTAAGACAGCATCCCAATGTACCTATACCTATGCATCTCAGAAATGCACCTACCTCATTGATGAAAGAACTGGGTTATGGAACAAATTATAAATATGCCCATGATTTTAAAGGCAACTTTGTAGCTATGGAATATTTGCCAGATCAGATCAAGGATGCTCAATTTTATGTTCCGGGTCAAAATGCGGCAGAAGAGAGAAACCAGACACTAATAGACAGGTTTCGCCAGCCTGATAAAAATACCTGATGAAATTTAATTCTTGCCTGATGAACCGGCTGGATGCCCCATTTTGTCACATGGGACATAAGAACGGGTAAATTTCCTCCACGGAGTAGTTTTGTGATGATCTCCGCCAAAAAAGTTAATGATCATTTCAAAATCTTCATTATTCTGAAAACCTGGAATGGATTGAATCAGATTTAATTCTTCATCCAAAAATACAATCGAGGGGTAACTCAATTTGCCCTGGAGAATATATGCTGCCAATTCATGGTATCCCCCTTTAAAGGTTTTGACATAACTATAGGTAGTATTCTTAAATTCAATAGGATTTTTATATTCCGCATCAAATCGGATAGGGTAGTAGTGCTCATTTATATATTTGGCAACCTGATCCTGGTTAAAAGTGCTCGCCTCCATTTTTTTGCACCAGCTGCACCATTCAGTGTAAACATCAATGAAAAGTTTCCTCGGCGCTTTCTCCTGCTTTTTTAGCGCGTCTTCCCAAGTCATCCACCTAATTTTATTTTGGCCATTGACATGGAAAGCGGACACTACCATTAAAAAACCAACAATTAATCTTATCGACATATTAAACTTCAAGAGGATTCAATGATACAAAAATAATATAGATTAAGCGATAAATACAAGTAATGGGTTACTTTTACCCCCCCCTTTAAAAAAACTTTAACTTTTGGCGTTAAGTCATGTGTAAATTATTGTAAATGAAAACTTAATATAGCTAATTTGTCAGACTTTTCAGTCATTTTGGAGAGAAAATTTAGGCTTGATACTATCTTTACAACATGGAATTGAAGGTGATATTTGGAAACGGATTATTGAGTATGGCTCTTTTCGTGCCATTATGGTTTGCATCATGTCACAGAAATCTTCCCTCAGCACACAGTGTAAATAGCATGAAACAGGAGTGCTACAAGAATAGGGTGGTAGAAAGAAAAGTGATAGACATACCCGGCGAAATTCAATTTATGCTGGATAAGTATTTTATTTATGGGGATGGCAACCAGCGATATGAGCCTTGCGAAGTGCCATTATCATTTAAAAAGGCTGGCTTGAAAGTCATTTTTAGTGGTGAAATCATGACCATTAATCCTGAAGAACGACGGGCCGGCATTCCAATTCAATTGAGCGCCATTGCGAAAGTGAAAGACTAATCGATTACCCTTCTTTCTTTTTCATGCCCAGTTTCGATGCTTCTGCATACATGAGCGCTTCTGCTTCTTCAAAATTATTGCCGATTATTCCATCCAGGATTGCTTCCCTGATGGCAGTTTTGATGACGCCAACTTCCTTGGATGGACCAATGTTGAATGTTTTCATAATGATTTCTCCTGTGATTGGAGGTTGCCAGTTGCGAAGTTTATCTCTTTCTTCCAGTTCCTCTATTTTCGACTTTAACTTTGCGTAATTCTCGCGGTATCTTGTTTTTTTGTCGGTATTTTTAGAGGTAATATCTGCTTTGCACAATAACATTAAATCGTCGATGTCTTCTCCTGCTTCGAAAAGCAGTCTTCTCACCGCTGAATCGGTAATTTCTTCCTTTGTGAGCCCTATTGGTCGCAGATGTAATCTTACCAATTTTTGAACATATTTCATTTTATGGTCCAATGGAAGTCGCAGCATTTTAAAAATGCGGGGAACCATCACTGCACCAAGGACTTCATGTCCATGAAAAGTCCATCCTATTTGTTCATCAAATTTTTTAGTAGGAGGTTTCGCAATGTCGTGCAGTAAAGCAGCCCAGCGCAACCAAATATTGTCAGTGTCTTTGGATACATTGTCTACTACTTCCAGGGTATGATAGAAATTATCCTTATGACCCACCCCATTTTTTATCTCAACCCCATGGAGTGCATAGAGTTCAGGGAAAATGATCGACAGCAGACCAGTCTCAAACAATTTAATAAAGCCTGCAGATGGTTGTGGAGAGGCTAATATTTTTTGTAATTCAGAAGAAATACGCTCTGCCGAAATTATCTTAATTCTATTGCGGTTTCTGCCAATGGCTGCATAGGTCTCCGGATCAATGGAAAACCCAAGTTGTGCTGAAAATCGGATGGCCCTCAACATTCTTAAAGGATCATCTGAAAAGGTTTTACCAGGTTCCAGGGGTGTTTTAAGTAATTTTTGCTCCAAATGAATAAGGCCGTTGAACGGGTCGACAATGTGACCAAAATCTTCTTCGTTTAAACTGATGGCCAGTGCATTGATGGTGAAATCCCGTCGATTTTGATCGTCTTCCAGGGAACCCTCTTCAACTGCAGGTTTTCTCGAATCAAAATGATAAGACTCTTTGCGGGCACCTACAAATTCGATTTCAAGATCTTTGAACTTAAGCATAGCCGTGCCAAAACGTTTATAAATCGCAATCCTGGGTATGGGTCTCAACTTATACGATAACTGTTCCGCAAGTTTGATACCATCACCAATACAAACTATATCGATATCTTTGGATGACCTTGCCAGTAAGCGGTCCCGGACAAAGCCTCCGATGACGTAAGCCGGATAACCCAGTTTCGCTGCAGTATCTCCTATGGTTCGGAATATTTCTCTTTCGTGTGGTTTGATATTAATGATCAATGCCTTTCAGATATTTTCAGGTGCGAATATCGCATTTTTTGGTGGAAGCTTATCCATATTGCCATTCACCATTTTAAATGCCATTCCATTTTATCCGGGTGAGTAATTTATTAGAATACATGAGATAAAATTGTAATGGAGTGGGGGTAGCATTTTCAGATTAAGAATGTCAATGGGCATTACATATCTTCAACCTCTACCTCTTCATTTGAGTTTATTGCTTTTTCCAACTGCCGCTGGTATTCCCACAACCTGAATTCAGAAAGGAGCCCCATGGTGAATTCTATGCCGGCAAATAAGATCACCGGAACTAAACTGCCAATGGCAAGGCCCTTTTCATGAAAGACAACACCCAGTACCAGCATTAAACAACCAATCAACAGGCTATAAAGATATTTTCTGCGATTGGAAGCTTTTTTTTCGAGGCGGTGTGAATTATAAGTTACTTCCTTTTGGAGCGGGTCTCCTTCCAGCCTTGTCAAAGTATTAAAATATTGAAGTCGAGCGGAACCTTTGCTTCTGACATACCAGGCTTTTCCCAGGGCAAAACATCCCAGCAAACCAAGACCCATCGCCAGATAAAACCATCCAATTCTTAAGGTAAAGGCATATAGCATTCCTGAGCATATGAGTAAAATGCCTCCCAGACCCGCATAAAAATAAGAGGTCATGATATCACCCTGATAAACTATTCTTGTTTTATCCAGAATCATAACTTCAACCTATTTAGGATGGTTTCATCCACCAATTGCGGCATGGTTACCCTTAAATCAGGTTCATGTTCCATGGCGCGCTGAATTGCGTCCATCGCTTCCGTGTTTCTGGCCCAACTTCGACGGGCTATTCCATTGTTGACATCCCAGAACAGCATGGAGCGGATTTTAGAGGCACTTTGCTCCGAACCGTCGATAAGCATGCCAAATCCGCCGTTGATTACTTCTCCCCAGCCAACACCCCCTCCATTATGGAGTGAAACCCATGTAGCTCCCCTAAAGGAATCTCCCACGAAATTCTGTACTGCCATGTCTGCCGTAAAACTGGATCCATCATAAATATTTGAAGTTTCACGGAATGGGGAATCCGTTCCGGATACATCATGATGGTCCCTGCCCAAAACAACGGGTGCGGAAAGTTCACCCTTCCTGATGGCTTCATTGAAAGCCAATGCAATTTTTATCCTTCCTTCCGCATCAGCATACAAAATTCTGGATTTTGAACCAACCACCGGAATGTTGGCGTCGGCATGTCTAATCCAGATGATATTGTCATTGAGTTGAGATTTAATGTTGTCGGGACAGCTCAGGTACATCTGTTCCATAACGGCCAGTGCTATCGCATCTGTGGTATCCAAATCCTTTTGCTGCCTGAAGTACAAACCCACCTGAAAGGTCCAAAGCCATAATCAAAACACATCGGACCCATTATATCCTGCACATAGGATGGAAATTTGTAACTGTGTTTTTGATCGTCCTGCCAAACATCTGCTCCGGCGCTACCAGCTTCTTTCAGAAATGCATTGCCGTAGTCCCAAAAATACATACCCCTGTCCACCAGGGTATTTATCGCGGCAACATGACGCACAAGGGTCGCCCTAATCATAGCCATCAAGGCAGGTTTATCTTCAATGAGCAGGGTTTTTGCGTCTTCAAAAGAAATGCCCTGCGGACAGTACCCCAGATCGTCGATGTTGTGCAGTGAGGTCTGGTCTGAGCCCAGGTCGATATGTATGCCATCCTCGACCACCGCCTCCCAAAGATCCACCACATTTCCTTGATAAACCAGGGCTACGGCTGTTCCATTGTCCCTATGCCATTTCATTGACTGAAGAAGTGCGGATGTATTCGTGTAAATGTTTTCTTTTAATATATAGCCGTCCGCAGTCCTTTGCTTAATGGCGTCCTTATCTACTTCAGCTATGACGCATACTGATCCTGTAATGATGCCGGCTAACGCCTGCGCACCAGACATACCTCCAAGACCCGAAGTAATAAATATCCTTCCTGCGAGATTTGGTTTGTGGGCATCCGTGCGCCTGCCGGCATTGAGCAGGGTGATGGTGGTGCCGTGCACGATACCTTGAGGCCCAATGTACATAAAAGAGCCGGCCGTCATTTGACCATAGGAAGTCACTCCCAGTGTATTAAATCGGTTCCAGTCCTCTTTTTTGGAATAATTGGGAATCATCATACCATTGGTAACCACCACCCTGGGAGCTCCGGGATGAGAAGGAAACAAACCAAGCGGGTGTCCGGAATACATTACGAGGGTTTGATTATCCGACATCTCGGAGAGATATTTCATGGTGAGCAGGTATTGAGCCCAATTTTGAAATACAGATCCGTTTCCACCATAGGTGATGAGCTCGTGCGGATATTTGGCCACTTTTGGATCCAGGTTGTTTTGAATCATCAGCATTATGGACTTCGCCTGAATAGAGTTGCCGGGGTATTCTGCCACGGGTCTGGCATACATAGCATAGGCAGGACGAAATCTGAGCATGTAAATACGGCCTAATTGGTTGAGCTCATCCAGGAACTCAAGGGACAACTCCCTATGCCACTCCGCGGGAAAATATCTGAGTGCATTTTTTAAGGCAAGTCGGATGTCGTCCCCGGAAAGCATGGAAATATTGCGTTTGGGAGCATGTGGAACCGTAAGGTCAATGGGACTGAGATTAGGCAATTTATTGGGAATACCAGCAAGTATGGCTTCCATAAACGCAGTTTGCTTTGACATAAGAACTGGATTATGTGGTTAAAAGTAATTCAATAGGGCAATGGTCCGATCCCATAAGTTGATCGTGGATTGTTGAAGAGACAACATTGGAAATTAGCTTTTGTCGACCAGAAAATAATCGATGCGCCATCCTACATTTTTCGCCCGGGCGCCAAACCGCACACTCCAGAAAGTGTATTGGATTTTTTCGGGATATAAGTGTCTGAAGGCATCAACAAGCCCTGTGCCCAAAAGCAAAATCATACCGTCAATTTCTGTCTGTGTGTATCCGGAGGTCTTATTGTAATTTTCTTTTGGGCGTGCCAAATCAATAGGTTCGTGGGCTACGTTAAAGTCACCTGTGACAATAATCGGTTTTTTCTTCTTCAATTTGGCAAGATAGGCGCCAAAGGCTTTGTCCCACTCAGAACGATAATCCAGGCGTTTTAGCCCTTCGCCGCTGTTTGGAACATATACATTAATAAGGAAAAAGTCATCAAACTCGGCAGTAATGACCCTTCCTTCATTGTCGTGATCTGCCAAACCGATGCCTTTTTGGATGGTTTTTGGCGCCAATTTCGATAAAATAGCTACACCTGAATACCCCTTCTTTTCCGCGGAATTGCTGTATATGTGCCATCCGTTCATGGGTTTGAGTGCTTCGGCCACCTGGTCATCCTGTGCCTTGGTCTCCTGTAAACACACAACGTCAGGTTGAAGGACCTCAATATGGGTGTGAAACCCTCTGCCCACGGTGGCGCGAAGTCCGTTTACATCCCAGGATATAATCTTCATGGTTGTCATCGATTTCCCACAAAGTTAACACTAGAGAGGTATATTGAGAATTACAGGGGTGAATTATAGAAAAAAATGTAAGAAGCCACGAAAGGGGATAAAAAGAAAAGCCCGGTGACAAAGTCAACGGGCATTACTCAATTTAATAACCAAAACTCAATCTTACTAAACCAAAAAGCGTGCCAAATATTAAGCTAATGTGCCATATATAGGTGCCTAATGGCAAAGTGTATATCTTTTAAATTCAAAAAGAACTGATTTTACAAAGATTTTTGCCCGTAACATCTTACAGGCAAAAATAATTTTTACAATAAATAACCAAAACTTACACATTACAAAGATAAAACATATTATTAATAATTACAATATGTAATATAATAAAATTAAATAAATAAAATATATTTAATATTTTATATATTTAAATATCAATAAATCAATGATTAATAATTTTAGAAATTCAGCTTTTATTCTGATTTTTTGCCCTTCAATAGACGTTTTTTTGAGTTTTTTGATGGACTTTATTCCAGCGGAACCATTTTTTCAGAATATAGGCCACTTATATTTCGTACGAGAGGTAGTTCAATGAAAAAATCTGTGCCATTTTTTTCGTTCGGTGAATTGAAATAGATCTTGCCATTCATACTGTCGATCATATTGGCAGATATGGCAAGGCCGAGACCTGTTCCTGAACTTTTTGTGGTAAAGTTGGGTGTAAATACCTTTTCTTTCATGTCTTCCGGTATGCCTACACCATTATCACTTACCTTGATAATGGCAAAGTGATCATTTTGACTCAGTTCGATTTCAATCTTTCCCCTGGTATTTTCAGGGATGGATTGAGTAGCATTTTTAACGATGTTGTTGAGAATGCGCACCAGCTGGTTTTTGTCGGCAAATACATAAATGTAATTCATCGGTTCTGCCATTTGTATATCCATGTCTTCGCGTTTGCGGAAAAGGTCGTGGATATGCTCTACCACCTCGTTCAGAATGATGGTGTCATTGGACGCCTTAGGAAGAGTGCCAAATGATGAAAATTCATCTGCAATCTGGGTGAGATTTTCAATTTGTTCCAGGATGGTAGCTGCCGTTTTTTTGATTAAAAACTGCATTTTTTCAGGATCGGATTGTGAGGCATTTTGCATATGTTGTATGCTCAGCTTCATTGGAGTAAGGGGGTTTTTAATCTCGTGTGCTACCTGTTTTGCCATTTCACGCCATGCAAGGTCGCGCTGTGTGCGACTGAGTAGGGCAGCACTATGATTTAATTCCACCTGCATTTTATTAAAATTTGAAATCAGTGCGCCAATTTCATCCGGATTTTTCCATTCAAGATGTTCATTGCTTTTTCCAAGTTTAAAATCTTTAAGTCTGGCGGATAAATTGCGGAGCGATTTGGTCATGGGAGTGGTGACTATCATCGACAGAGCCAGTGCGGTGAGGAATAGGAATACACAAATCGTGAGGAGTGTACTCAGGAAGTCATAAAGTCCTGAAAAACTTTGAGCTCCGTGTATGTCTTCTGTCAGAAAGTAGCCGGAAACCAAATTGTTTGAATCATATACAGGTATCAGGACTTTATTTTCCGCATATACGGTACTCAAAACTTTCAGGTTTCCGCTTCCGCCAATTTCTTTTTCAATGACCGATTTTAGTAGTCTCTCCGGTGCAGTAACATACGAATCGGATTCCAGTACACGAAGTCCGTGCGCATCATAAAAAGCCAACGGCAATTCATGCACATTCTCCAGTTTTCTGAATACCTTTTCCAGTCTTATGTCATCCGATGCATTATCAATTTCAGGAATATTGTTTTGTATATCTTTGATCAGCACTGCCAGTAAGCTGTGAAACCCCTGACTGTTTTTTATGCTGTACAATCTGTGATAGTAGAATGCCGTGGTACCTCCAATAAGTAAAAAGGAAAAGAGAACCAACCCGGTTATCGTTGTCTGGAAACGACTTCGCAGGGATTTTCGCGTGTTAAAACTTAAGTGATATCGTTCATCGATAAAGTGAAATATGGAGTTAAGAATAATAAGGATCAATACCATGATGCCCGCCAGCGCTATAAATAAGGTAAGCAAGGGTAAATAGCGCGCAATAAAACTCCGCTGGGCCAGACTTACAAAAGTGTAGTTTTTGAGGCTGTAAAATTTAATACTCTTTGATGTCTGATTCAATTGGAGCTGACTTAACAAGGTGGGATAGTTGCTGTTTTCAATGTCACCTTTTATTTTGACAAGATGATTACCTTTATATACAGCAATGCTGGCTTTATAAGGCAGGTCTGGAAATGGTTTTTCTTTTAGCAGAAATTGTATGGCCATAAAGATAGGGTTGGCCGGATCATTTACATTATCGATATGGTAGTACAACAGGGCAGATTTCTCAATCGGTGAATAATATATATGGTCGCCGATCAGCTCACTTTCAGCAAGCAAGTTGTCTATTTTATCTTTATTGGATATTTGATTAAGAGCCAGACTTGCGCCCCGTTTGTCATAGCAATAAATATTATCAATGGTTAGATCTGATTTCGGGGATAGTTGGTTGGTGATATACGCTTTGAGGTCTTTCACATCCAAATTGATGGGCAGGGGCAGATTTGACAATGATGGAAATAACTCTGAGTTGACAATACTGTCATTTATTCCCGTTAGTATTTCCGTATTTTCCTGACCCAATTCCTTGTATAACAAGTGAAATCCATTGTTTATTTCACGCTCAGTCTTCATGAGGGAAATAGAATAAATTACGGTAGTCAGGAAAACGCTGAAAGCGATGACACTGCTTAGTAAGAAACTGATGTTGATTTCAAAATATTCAAAATAGAGATCCAGCAACAAGAACATAATCATGAGGAAAAGGACAGGACCCACTGTATTGGTTTCATAGCCCAGCAGAATAAAGATAAGGGTAGTAAGAAGTACCGCGGTGCTAAAATAAATCGTTTTTTCCCAGCCCCTGATTACCATATCTTTGGCCGTGAATAATTGTCTTGCAACCAGCACAACCAAAAACAGATGCGAAATTAAAAGTACGTATAAAATTACCTCTGTAATGCCAAAATTCATTGCCTCTTCAATCTTTATCTCCAATCTGCCGTTGAGAATAAATAATTCTCCAACAGCAATGAGAAAATAAATCAACGCAGAGATGGTTAGCGAACCGATAAAATACCTGAGTCCTGGTTTTAAGCCACTTCTGCGAAGTCTCACCGGACCGGTTTGAATAAACAAAGCTAAAAAAGCAATGGCAATCCAGTTGAGCGCAAATTGCCAGAGGGTAAATGATCCATAAGTTCCGGTGTCTAATGCCCCAAACAGAACAGAATCTTTAAACATATAGGTTGCGGCATAATAACCGGGAATCAGCAGAATAAAAGCCCCTGAAAAAATAATTATTGTTGCACCGGACCGGGCAAGCTTATCTGGCCAGGCAGAGCTTAGGGAACTTACCGTTAACAAGCCAATGAAAAAAAATGTCAAACCAAGCAGCCATACAGCAAACATCAATAAATCAATGAAAGAAGAGCGTCTCTGTTTGAACTCATCCTTATCCAGGGTAAACCGGTAAACTAAGTTGTCCAGGCGAAACATTTTCCTCATCCCCGCCTCCTGCGTCTTTGCCGTTTTTTCCTGGTTCCAGTAAACAAGACTATCTCCGGCCACTATTTCAATAGTAAAGCCGGATTTCTCCATTTGTTGCTTTTTTTTAGCATTGACCAGAAAATCGGTTGCAACAACGGCCATTGAGTCCCTTTTGAAATTAAAATCCAGATTTCTCCTGAATTCTTTATTGCTGTCAAAAAAAGACGAAGTCTCATAAAAATGATACGACAGCACACTGCCAAACAAAATAAAGCCTGTCAGAAATATATTTAGAGCCTTCTGATTCAAAATATAAAGAAATTTGTTTGCAAAATAGTGTAAAATATTAATATATACATATTACTTTTTAACCATATATCAAAATATGTGATTTTATCAGCCGCACTTGATCGTTTTATTAGGGGCAAAGTGCGTTTTTGTACTTTAATAGATACTTAATATCAAATTTTTCGTTTAATTCGTAAAAAAATTAGACTTTGAGAATTTCCCAATTCTTTTTATTTATCCTGTTCACCTTAAAACTGACCGGTCAGAACGAAAACCTCATCATATCCCAACATGAAAAATTTTCATCTACCAGTTCGATTCAACATTTGGATGTTGATAAGTATAATAAAGTGTATGTTTCAACTTCAGACGGATTAGGTATTATTGGCAACGTCGATGAAACGCCCCAAATTCTGCTAAAAGGAAGGTCTGTTGTCGATGTTTGCTTTAACGATAAGTTTGGGGTCTTTGCTGCGGAAAAACAGTTAATTCATGACCTTCAAGCGGAGACAACCATTCAGATCCCCGATGCAGATGCCGTAATTTCCGGCATTGAGTTTTTCCAAAACAGGTTGTACGTAGCTACACAGAAAGGTCTTTTTGTTCGAAATATGGTCACTGGAAAATTTGAACATTTTAATACCCGAAATTCTAAATTGGGTTCGGATGTCATCTATTTTGTGTACAACGACAGCAAAGGAAGATGCTGGTTGGGTACAGGAAACGGTGAAGTGAGGATTGAGGAAGATAACTGGCAGGTAGACCATTTGGATAGGGCGGTGACCCACTTTTATGAGAATAAAGAAGGATTGTGGTTTATTTCAACCAATGCGGCAAGTGGCAAACAGGAGATGTGGTTGATTGACCATTTCAACAGGTATTTCGATGCCGGATTTGGGGCTGACCTGTCTTCTGGCGTTTTTAACGACTTTTGCATAGACTCCAAAGGCAGGTTGTATTTCGCTTCTGATGCCTTGATTCGATTTGATCCTTACGAAGATAACACAGAAAATTATACTGAAAATGCCGGGGTGATAAGTAGTAAATGCAGTGCAACGGTTTGCGATAAAAATGACAACATCTGGATTGGTACTGCCGGCGAAGGGCTATTTAGACTGATTTTTAGCGACAATGCATCCACAGCCCTCAATATTGCGTGTATTACAGAAAAAAAACCCAGCTGTAATGGCAAGTCAGACGGTGTCGTAAAAGTAATCGCTACAGGAGGAGTAGGGCCATTTGATTATGAATGGAGCAATAAATCTTTGTCGGGTAGCAATCCCAAAAATATTGGTGCAGGGAATTATGCGGTAACAGTATCTGACAAGGCTCAGAATAAAAAAGTGTGTAGCATTGAAGTTCAGCATCCCCCCAAACTTGAAATCGAAGTCTTAGAAATTCAAAAGATTAAATCCTTCAATGGCAAGGAAGGTAGGTTAGAGGTAGCGGGCAAAGGAGGCACGGGCGAGATCAGTTACACCTGGAGCAACGGCAGTAAAAAATCATTCATAGACAAATTGGGCGCCGGGGATTATCAGGTAACCATCCAGGATAAAAATAAATGTTCTGAAAAGGCTGCTTTTCGTATAGCGAGAGATAAAATCCTGCCCGACCTGGATATGAAGACCATAACCGTTGGCAAGACCCTGCGCATTAATGAATTGTTTTTTAAAGCCGACAGTACTGAGATATCTCCGGAAAGTTTTGATGTGCTTGATGAATTATACATTTTTCTCAATAACAATCCGAGTGTAATAGTTGAGATCGGAGGGCACACCAACACAATTCCTCCACATGAATATTGTGACAGATTGAGCACGGAAAGGGCTAAAACCGTAGCCGAGTATTTTTATAAAAAAGGAATAACACAACAAAGGTTGAGTTATAAGGGATACGGGAAAAGACAGCCAATTTCCGACAGTACTTCTCTGGAGGGCAGGCAGAAAAATCAACGTGTAGAAGTAAAGGTCATTGCTATGTGATTTGGTGCCATGGGTACCAGGGCAATGAAAAAACTACCCATTTCTCACAGTAGCTCTTTGAATGGCAGAAAAATATGTAGATGTAACTATGTGACTACAGCACATAGCTACTTCTTTGGATCTTTTGGAAACGAGTTGGTCTATTTAAAGATTTCTGTGCCAGCGAAGTGGAATGCACTTTCTATGGCTGCGTTTTCATCGCTGTCTGAGCCATGGATGGCATTTTCACCAATATTTTTGGCAAACTTGGCCCTAATGGTGCCAGGAGCAGCATCCGCAGGATTTGTCGCGCCAATCAAGGTACGAAATTCCTGAACCGCATTATCCTTTTCAAGAATTGCTGCAACAATCGGCCCCGATGACATAAAATCGACCAATTCGCCATAAAATGGCCTGGCACTGTGAACCGCATAAAATTCACCAGCTTTATCAGCAGACAGTTTTGTGTACTTCATGGCCACAATTTTGAATCCAGCCTCACAAATTTGGTTGAGAATGGCGCCAATATGACCTGACTGCACTGCGTCTGGCTTAATCATGGTAAATGTCCTGTTATCTGACATGTCTTTGTTTCTTTATATAAGTTAAAATTAAGAAGGCGCAAAATTAACAATTTGGACACTAAGGATGAATTAGTTTTACTTTTTTTTTGATAATTGACAAAATTTTTAGAATTTCGCTGCCCAATTGATGGTAGATCAACAAAATATAAAATTAAAATTATCCAATCCACAGGATATTGTTATTTTATCACACCGCAACCCGGATGGCGATGCCGTGGGATCTTCTATAGGTCTTGCCCGTTTTCTCCAAAAATGGAAACATGTAGTCAAAGTAATTTTCCCGAGCGAATATCCTCTTGCTTTTCAATACCTGGTGAATGAGCAGGTGCAGCCCATGATCTATGATCTTCAGCCGCAGGAATGTCTGGACGTGATTAAGAGGTCTTCAGTAATTTTTTTATTGGATTTCAATGCGCTGGACAGGATAGATAAGATGGGGGAGACCGTAATGTTTTCGACCGCTTCCAAAGTATTGATAGACCACCATATTGACCCTGAACCCATAGCTGACATTGTTATTTCGGACACCGCCTCGAGTTCAACCAGTGAATTGGTTTTTTTATTCATCCAATCTATGGGAATGGCCGATCGAATTGACCAAAGCATTGGTGAAGCCTTGCTTACAGGTATTATTACAGATACCGGTTCATTTAAATACAGCACGAGAGGACTTACATACCGGATTGCGGGAGAACTCAAGGAAATGGGCATAGACGACTACCGTATCCAAAATCACATTTTTAACTCACTGGAGCCCAAAAATCTTAAACTTTTAGGTCACTGCCTGGCAAACCGGATGGTAATTTTACCCGAATATAAGGCAGCCTATATCTACCTCACCAAAGAAGATTATACCCTGTTTGGCATCTCCCGTGGTGACACAGAAGGCATAGTCAACTACCTCCTGATGATGAAAGATATAAGTCTGGCAGCACTGATTACCGAACAACCCACCATCATTAAAATTTCACTGCGAAGTAAAGACGATATCAACGTACAACAAATGGCTTCTCTTCATTTTAACGGAGGCGGACACAAAAACGCCTCCGGAGGTTCTGCTTACGCAAAACTGGATGATGTCATTTCACGTTTTGTAAAAGTACTTCCAAATTACATTAAACATCAAACATTATAACCATGCGATTTTATTTTCAATTTATGTTATTGGCAAGCATGCTGTTTTTCGTTACAGCATGTAAAAACGGAACAGGTGACTTCAAGACCAGCAATGGTTATAAGTACACAGTACATACGAAGGGTTCAGGAAAATCGGCTGCAATAAATGATTATATCTATTATACAGCCACTGTGAAGGCAGATGGGGACACCATTCAGCACAATGCAGACAAGGCAAACCTGCCATTTATGCAATTACCTAAAGACTGGCAGTCTATTAAACCACCTAGCCCATTTTACGAGGTATTTTCCAAGGCATCCGTTGGGGATAGCATTACGATTTTTGTACCAGGAGATTCAATTCCCCAGGGCAATCCCAGTCTTGCAGGAAAAAAGGAATTAACCTTCACCCTTACTATACATGACATCAAAGACAGCACAGCTTTTGCGGCATTCAATGAGGAAAAGCGAATTGAAATGGAGGCAAAAGCTGCCAAGAGTAAGGAGAGAATTCCCGCAGTTGAAAAAACGGTTACCGAAACACTTGCCCTTTATAAAGCTAAAAATTTACAAATGCAAACCACGCCGTCCGGACTGAAGTATGTTGTTCATGAGCTTGGTACAGGGCCTAAAGCCAATAGAGGACAGAAAGTTTCTGTAGAATATTATGGTGTTTTATTGGATGGAAATAAGTTTGACAGCTCATTTGAGCGTGGCATGCCTATAGAGTTTCCGGTAGGACAAGGCAATGTAATTCCGGGCTGGGATGAGGCACTTATGTTACTGCCTTCAGGTACCAAAGCTACTTTGTTTATTCCCAGCAACCTGGCTTATGGCGATCAACAAAGCGGACCAATACCTCCAAATTCAGAATTGGTTTTTTACATCGAATTTCAAGGCATTAAATAACTAAAAAGAGGACATGACCATCGAACAACTCAATGAGTTAAAGCAGCGTCTGGCTTTGATAAGGGGGTATCTTTGACGTCGATCAAAGAATAAGCCAGATTGAAGATAAAGAACAACTTGCTGCCAATCCCGCCTTGTGGAATGACAGTGAAAAGGCAGAACAGCTGCTAAAGGAACTGAAAACACACAAGTCGTGGGTGGCTAAGTACAATGAAATGGCTGATCTTGTGGATGAAGCGGAACTCCTTTTTGAATACCAGAAAGAAGGTGAGGCTTCGGAAGGTCAGGTGGATGAAGTGTACAAAAAAGCGACTGATATATTTGATGATATTGAATTCAGAACAACCCTTGATAAACCTGAAGATACCTTTTCGGCCATTTTGGAAATCAATGCCGGCGCAGGAGGAACGGAAGCCTGCGATTGGGCCGAGATGCTCCATAGAATGTATCTGATGTGGGCAGATAAAAATGACTTTAAGGTATCGGAATTGTATTTGCAGCAAGGTGATGTGGCGGGAATCAAGTCGGTTTCTCTTGAAATTTCAGGAGAATACGCATATGGCCTCCTCAAAGGAGAAAATGGTGTTCACCGGCTAGTGCGAGTGAGTCCTTATAACTCTCAGGGCAAAAGGATGACGTCCTTTGCGTCTGTTTTTGTTCATCCATTGGTATCAGAAAATATTGAGATTGATATTAGTCCGTCAGACCTCGAGTGGGATACTTTCAGGGCGAGCGGGGCCGGTGGCCAGAATGTTAACAAAGTAGAAACGGCTGTCCGAGTAAGGCACCTGCCTTCAGGCCTTGTCATTGAGTGTCAGCAGGAGAGATCTCAACATGTGAACCGGGATAAAGCGCTTCAAATGCTGAGGTCAAAGCTTTATGAGATTGAGTTGGAAAAGCAACAGGCAGAACGGGATAAGCTGGAGTCAACCAAGCGTAAAAACGAATGGGGTTCTCAAATCAGATCCTATGTGCTGGATGACAGGCGTGTGAAAGATCACAGAACAGGTTGTGAAACCAGAAATCCAGACACGGTGCTGGATGGAAACATTGATGATTTTTTAAAAGCATATTTGATGTGGGATGGGAAGTAAATCCTTCCCACATCTTTTTATTGTTTAAAAACGAGGTCTACAGCGATATTTTTCTTTGTGAGTTTGTCTAAATCTGCAGCCAACTGTGAAGATATGACTGCTTTGTCCCTGATTAGCGCGGCAGCTTTGTCGTAGTTTCCATCCCCTTGAATGGTCCGAATCAATGCACTCATGGATGACATTGATTTTCGGAATTTTTCGAAATGGATGCCGTAGCGGCCATCGCTGTTTCTGTAAATTGCTCCCTGATCCATAAGGTAATTAAACCGGATCATATTGGCTTTACCGTGGGCTGAGCCGACACCAAATCTAACAGACCTGAAGATGGATGCAAAAAATGTAGTGATATAGTCTTCCATACTACCCTGAATTTCATTACGTGATGCAAGATAATCTATCATATATAAACCCAAAATGTCTGCCTTCCCTTCTTCGATGGCAGCGTAGTGCTCTTTAAGTGCAGTCCTTACGAGACCCTTGCCATTGACCGTATTTTTTATTCCCAAACCGTGTGCTACTTCGTGAAACATAGTGTTTTCAAAAAAAGCACCAAAATTTACATGTTTCATGAGATTCGTATCCAGCAATTCTGTTGCAATGGGGACTAATATCTCCTTAAATTTTTGTTCCATTACATTTTTAAGTTGCAGTCTTCTCGTTCCTTTTTCCAGTTGAACCACTTCATCATTGGGCAGGTTGATGGCAATGGTTTTGCTTCCTGCATTGCAGTCACCTTTGTATTGAATGACGTCATAGGCATTAAGTTCGGTATCCGTTCCGGGTGCTTCAGTTTTATAAGCCGGTCCAACGGGTAACCCACGCTGCAAGTCGGGAAGAAAAGCTTTAAATTTTTCTAATTTTCTGCTCCATTCCAGATCCTTGATCAATACATAAGCTTCATAGGATGTCTTAAACCCATAGCGTTGGTCCTCGTAATTTTCTATAGGACCAATTACCAGGTCAATTTTATTGCTTTTCATATCAAGCCAGGCCATATCGCTGGGTCTGAAATCATCTATTATTAAAGCTTTGGACCTAAGAAGAAGGTATTTTTGCAACCCATCATCATCGGCAAGAGCTGCTGCCTGCTCCAAAAGGAAGGAGGCTCTTTTAAGGGGTTCAGCAAAAAACTCATGATAAGGTATAGCCATTAATTTACCGTCTTTACCCCTTCTAACCATTGTATATTGGGATGATTTGTTCGTGTCGGGCCACATTTCGAATTCTTTGTCCGTCATATCCGCAGGATAAAAATTGGCACCCAATGGTTTTTGAGCGTCCGTAAGCAAAGGCGCATTGCCATTTAGTCTTTCCCATGGACCGTAGTTGACAAGCGCAAATGCTTTTTCTTTGTCATTGAGGTTTTTTAGCAACGCATTTTTATCGCCATAACTTTGGATCCAAAATAATTCATCCACTATAGAAGCAGCTTCTATAAGTATAGGAATCATTTTTTGTTCATTGGGCGTAAGAGTGCTTAAGTCGGTTTCGAGCGCATATAATCTGTATTGCATAAGCAGGCTATCCATTTTGTCGATGGGTACTCCCTCAAATTTGTAATAATCGTGAGGCTGTTCCTGTTTTGAGGTTTCTCCAGTGCTCAAAACATTCTGTTCATTTTTACATGATGGCAGCGCGAACCACACCAGAGACAGGAATAAAAAACTTTTTAGGGTCATGGTAATGAGATTTAAGTCAGCATAACGGCATATCAGCGCAGCTGTGTTGCATTTATTATAGTTCGAAATTACCAAAAATCCTGAGATTACCGGCATTTAAACATATGTATTTAAAATTACCCACTGATATCTATTTACTAGAAATTATATTTTAAATAATTACGAATTAGGTAGTAAAAATTTTGCGTAGTTCTGAACTAAGTAAAATTATTTCAAGTAGAAGGTAGCGGATAATAAACTTATACTATATTTGCAAACAACTGTTTTTTGCCATTGTCTTCAATTGCAAAAGCACTTTTTATCAGAGGGTAAATCATTTATTGAACTTAAGGGCAAATTCACATTGTATGGATACTAATCGTAATTACGAAGGCCCGGCAAAATGGAAAAACTAAAGATATGAAATTCAACGGGTTGATGCTACTTTTTGTTTTGATTTCTCTGCAGCTTGGTGCGCAGATTAAAATCAGGGGAGAAGTATTTGAAGAAGCCACGGGAGAGCCGATCATAGGTGCCAATGTCATTATTGAGGGTACAACGGAAGGTGTCGTCACCGAATGGGATGGCAGTTTTGAAATTCAGACCAATAAACCACTGCCATTTAATCTGGTCGTGTCTTATTTAGGGTTCAATACAGATACGCTGGCTGTTACGGATGCCAGACAACGTATTAAGATCAATTTGTCTGAACAGTCTATTACAGTGGCCGAAGTGGAAGTAGTGGGGCAACGTATAAGTGACAAGCAGAAGGCGGCTCCGTTGACGGTGGAATCTTTGGATGCAATTTCAATCAAACAAACGGCCTCAACCGATTTCTACAGTGGCCTGGGTTCTTTAAAGGGAGTTGACCTTACCACTGCGAGCATTGGGTTTACGATCATTAACACCAGGGGCTTCAACAGTACAAGTCCAGTAAGGTCACTTCAGATTATTGATGGGGTGGATAATCAGTCGCCAGGCCTAAACTTTTCATTGGGTAATTTTTTGGGAGCACCTGAACTGGACATTCAAAAGGTTGACTTAGTCGTAGGGGCCAGCTCTGCATATTATGGCCCCAATGCCTTTAATGGGGTTATCAGTATGGAAACCAAAAATCCATTTTATTCCAAAGGTCTTTCTGCTTCTGTAAAAGTAGGTGAACGCAATCTGCTGGAGGGAGCCTTAAGATATGCCAATGTAGTCAGGAATAAGTCGGGAAAAGATGTGTTTGCCTACAAGGTCAATATCTTCGGTATGAGGGCAAATGACTGGCAGGCAGATAATGACCAACCGGTGGATGGTTCAGACCAGGGTATAGATAATCCGGGAGGTTATGACAAAGTTAACACTTATGGAGATGAGTATTCCAGAACACTTGATTTTTCAGACAATACACTCTTCTCTCAATATGCAGGCTTGGGGGTTTTCTACCGAACTGGTTACAGGGAGAAAGATGTGGTCAACTATAACAGCAAAAACCTAAAGAGTAATCTGGGGCTATACTACCGGCTTAAACCTTCTTTGGAAGAAGAATCACCAGAACTCATATATGGCTTCAACATTGGCAATGGCACGACAGTTTATCAGGGAGATAACAGATTTAGTCTTCGAAACATTACCTTTTTTCAAAACAAACTTGAACTTAGAAAACGGGATAAGTATTTTCTCCGGTTTTACAACACACAGGAAGATGCCGGAGATAGCTATGACCCCTATTTTACATCTTTGCTGTTGACTCAAAATGCCAAGGACAATGTGAATTGGGGTAGTGATTACGTAAAGTACTGGCAGGATAACGTAAGGACAAAAATGGATGAACTGGGATATCCGAAATTGTCCATTAACATAGATCCTGTAACAGGTTTGATCACCACCTCATTTGACAACGCCGCTGCCATGAAATGGCTTGAGGAAAATAAGGCCTTTATTGAACAATCACATATTGATGCAAGGGCCCATGCCGATAACTTTATCAGCAGGGTAGAGGCCAAGGCCTATTTTAAGCCGGGGACACCTGAGTTTGAAACGGAATTCAACAGGCTCATTTCTACTAAATCCAACAAACGTACTGATGATCAGGCCGGAACCAAATTTTTTGACAGGTCTGCACTTTACCATACCCAGGGAGAATACAAATTTTCTCCCACTTTCGCAGAATCAATTGTGGTGGGAGGCAGTGCCAGACATTACCGTCCAAACTCCCAGGGCACCATCTTTTATGATACTGCGGGTGTAAAAATTACGAATACCGAATTTGGCATCTACACGGGCATCGAAAAAAAGATTGTGGATAACAAAATTAAGTTGAATGGTACGGTGAGGGTTGATAAAAATCAAAATTTTGATTTTCTGGTTTCACCGGCCTTGTCAGCTGTGTATAGTCCTTCCGACAACAACTTCTTCAGGCTGTCATTTTCTTCAGCTTTAAGGAACCCAACGCTTACTGACCAGTATTTATACCTCAATGTTGGACCAGCTATTTTAGCAGGCAACCTCGATGGAGTTGACAGCCTCATCACAGTAGAGTCTTTCAGGGATTTTACGGTTGATTTGGACAGGAAGTTGCTGAAGTATTTTAATGTAAGGGGCGTGAGGCCTGAAAAAGTTAAATCCTTTGAATTTGGGTACCGCACCACGCTCTTTAATAATACTTACATTGATGGTAGTGTATATTACAGCAGATACAGCGACTTTTTGGGCTATGTCATTGGTATCAAGAGTGAATTTGACAATACTACCTCATTTCCAAAGAATCTACAGGCCTATCGCTATGCGGCAAATTCCACCAATAAAGTGACAACTCAGGGCTTGTCCATAGGACTTAACCATTATTTTATGGAACATTACATGCTGGCCGTCAATTATTCCTGGAATAAACTCAACAAACTGGATGTAGATGATCCTATTATTCCGGCATTTAATACACCGGAGCACAAATACAACGTAGGTATTTCCGGAAGAGATATGGAAGTTTTGGGGCTTAAAAAATTTGGCTTTAATGTAAACTACAAATGGGTTTCTTCTTTTATCTTTGAAGGATCACCTCAGTTTACGGGTAGAATTCCTGCTTATACCCTGGTGGATGCCCAGTTTAACTTTGCACTTACCGGCATTCATTCCAGTCTGAAGTTTGGAGCATCCAATATACTTAACAAGCAGGTAAATCAAACTTACGGTGGACCGAGGATTGGCAGAATGGCCTACATTAGCTTTTTATATGACTTTAAAATCAAATAAACCACATTATTCATAACAAAAACTCATTAAAATGAAGAAATTTTTACCCTTAATCTTATTTTTCCTGGCATTTAATATAACTGCTCAGGAAAGATATCTTAACCAGGTTTTTTCGGGTGTCGATGTGACTACAGCGATCTACGGTAGAAACTTTACTGTAATTGCAGTGCCATCACTTGGGCATACCATTGAGACTGGTAAGGTGGGTCAGCCATTGGCAGCAGATATTTATACCCCAAAAGGAGATACTGAGACTAAAAGGCCACTGGTTATCTATTTTCATACTGGTAACTTCCTGCCTTTTCCGCAAAACACAGGTGCAAGTGGCACAAGAAAGGATTCAACATGTGTTGACATCGTTACGAAATTTGCCAAAATGGGCTATGTTGCAGCCAGCGTAGATTACAGGTTGGGATGGAACCCTATTGCCCCCACGCAGGAGGGTAGGGTAAATACCCTGATCAATGCGGCGTACAGAGGCGTTCAGGATGCAAGAACTGCCATCAGGTACTTCAAAGCAAATGCAGATCTTTATGGTGTTGATACCAACAGAATTATGATCTTTGGTCAGGGTACCGGAGGTTATATCACTTTGGCAACTGCTTCTTTGGACAAATACTCAGAAGTACTGACCACTACAGCAGGTGCGGGTAAATTTATTGGTTCAAACGGTTTGCCTTACGTGATTGAAAGAGTACCGCTACCTGGTGGCGGAGTATTATATATAAATGGAGATATTGAAGGTAAAGTATATGGCTTTGTACCACCAAATGCAGATGGTACCATCAATCCGGGCCCGCCTCCCACAGGAGATACTTTGTGTTTCCCCAACCATGTAAATCACAGCTCTGATTTTGCCATGGCCATCAACATGGGGGGGGCTTTAGGTGATATTTCCTGGCTGGATGCCAATACAGTGCCAATTGTTTGTATTCAGGCGCCTTATGACCCATTTGCACCATATGACGATGCAGTATTGAATGTACCCATTCCTGGAGGTCAGCTTCCGGTTGTAAGGGTTCAGGGCAGTTTGGCTGTTCAGGTAAGAATGGATGAATTGGGAGTAAATGATCCTTTTTTAGCACTCGATCCCGTAAAAGATCCAATTGGACAAGCCATCAAGGGCAAATCAGGTGGACACATAAATCTTTTCCCGGTAGTAGGAAGTGTAATTCCACTAGATAGTTCTCCATGGGACTTTTGGGATCCTGCATCAAACCCTAATCATGCAAATGCCATCAAAACCAACCCTGATATGACAGCTGAAAAAGGTAGGAGGTTTATTGACTCAATCCTTACATTTGTAGCACCAAGGGCTTGCATCGGATTGGATCTGCCTTGCAAAGCATCTGTTGTTTCTTCAACTGTTGATTTAAATGACGATGACGTTGCCCTCAACTTAGCACCAAACCCTGCTTACGATAAAGTAAGGATTCAGGTTAGCAAAGAGACTCCATTGAAAAATGTTTTTGTTACTGACATTACAGGAAGAACAGTCCAGCAATATTTGAATGTAAATTCTTCTGCATTTGAGATCAATCGAGGCAGTTTGAACCATGGCATCTACATGGTTAGAATGGAATTTGATAAAGGAAATTTAGTTAAGAAACTGATTTTCGAATAACTAGTACCTATTCGTAATCACAATTATTGGGTGGGGGAGACTCCACCCTTTTTTTTGTCTACAGTGAAAGGATAATAAAGGCATAGTTTGTCTGTGACATACACCTGGGTGTAAGTCGAATTAGAGCATAATTCAACGCTTTAAAAATGAAGAAATATTTACCATTAATCTTATTTTTCCTGACCAACAGCCTCGGCGCGCAGGAAAGATATCTTAACCCCGTTTTTACGGATTTAAATGTGACATCCGCCATATACGGTAGAAACTTTACGATAATTGAAGTCCACTCTTTGGGCCATACCATTGAAACCGGTAAGGCAGGTCAACCATTGGCAGCGGATATTTATACTCCAAAGGGAGATACTGAGTCCAAAAGGCCATTGGTTATCTATTTCCATACAGGTAACTTCCTGCCTTTCCCACAAAATATAAGTGCCAGCGGATCGAGAAAAGATTCCACATGTGTGGACATCGTCAAAAAATTCGCCAGGATGGGCTACGTCGCCGCCAGTGTAGATTACAGGTTGGGGTGGAATCCGATTGGACCATCTCAGGAAGTAAGGGCAAATACCCTCGTCAATGCAATCTACAGGGGCGTTCAGGATGCTCGTACGGCCATCAGGTACTTTAAGGCCAATGCCGATCTATACGGTGTGGACACCAACAGGATTATGATTTACGGTCAGGGAACAGGTGGTTATATTACCATGGCAACTGCATCGTTGGACAGTTATACAGAAGTATTGACCACCACAGCGGGTACCGGTAAATTTATCGGCTCCAATGCACTACCATATGTCAATGAAAAAATAACTCTACCAGGTGGAGAAGTATTGTACATAAATGGAGACATCGAAGGAAAAGTGTATGGCTTTGTACCGCCAAATGCAGATGGAACCATCAATCCCGGTCCACCTCCAACAGGTGACACTTTGTGTTTTCCCAATCACGTGAATCATTCTTCAAAATTTGCCATGGCCATCAACATGGGTGGTGCCCTTGCGGATATCTCATGGTTAGATGTAAATACTGTGCCTATGGTTTGTATCCAGACACCATATGATCCATTTGATCCTTACAATGATGACTTACTCAGTTTACCCATTGGACCTGGTCTTGGAATACTTCCGGTTGTGAGGTTTCAGGGCAGTTTGGCCGTTCAGGTAAGAATGGATGTATTGGGTATAAATGATCCTTTCCTGGCCTTGGATCCAGCCAAAGACCCCATTGGACAAGCCATTAAGGGCAAGGCCGGAGGACATGTAAATTTATTCCCGGTTGTAGGAAGTTATTTGCCATTAGAGAATTCCCCTTGGGATTTCTGGGATCCTGCTACCAATCCAAACCATGCCTATGCCATCCAAACAAATCCGGATATGACGGCCGAAAAGGGTAGGAGATTTATTGATTCAATATTGATGTTTTTAGCGCCAAGGGCTTGTATTGGTCTTGACCTGCCATGCAAGGCATCGGTAGTTTCATCTACCGTTGAATTATCCGATGATGACGTAACACTGAATTTTGCACCAAATCCAACTTCTGATAAAGTGAGAATCCAGGTAAGAAAGGAAACACCCATGAAGCATATTTATGTAATGGATATGACTGGAAGAACGGTACTACAGCATGCAAATGTGAATGCAACGGTGTTTGAAGTCAATCGCAATAATCTTAACGATGGTCTTTACATAGTCAGAATCGAATTTGAAAAAGGAGTATTGGTTAAAAAATTAATATTCGAATAACTATTACCTATTCGTAAACACAAATACTGAGTGGGAGTGACTCTACACTTTTTTTGTCTCCAGCGAAAGGATGATAAGGTATTGCCTGACTATGGCATTTACCAGGTTTTATGTCGAATAAGAAAAGTAAACAATTATTTCTAAGATTAAGAAGAAGAAAACCAGAAGCACATTTTGCCTGAAATTTGAATTATGGTCAGGCTATGAGCAAAAGGAATGAAAGAAAGTGACAGCATGAAATCTCTCATTCTATGTGAGAAGAATCTAATTGGAAAGAAAGATCGACTCGTTTTGCAGCGAAGGAACTGTGATCGCAAGTTCACAGGAGCAAACTTTCCGATTCCCCCACGGGCAAAAAAAAGAGTTGCAAAATAGCAACTCTTTTTTTTAGCCGATTGCTGCATGTTTTTGAGCGTACACAAAAAGAACAAATGGGGTCAAAGAGCAAGAGAACCAGAATTGCGCAAATGACAGCATGAAATCTCAAATTCGGTGAGAGAAAAATGGAATGGGAAACAAAGGACACCAGATTTTGCAGCCCATGACAGAGTGGTTTTCAGCTAGCTGAAAAACAAAGCCATAGTATGGCTTTGTAGCGAAGGAACTGAGATCGGAAGATCACAGAATGAAACTGTTCGATTCCCCTACGGGCAAAAAAAAAGAGTTGCCTAATAGCAACTCTCTTTTTTGCAGCCCGTAGGGGAATCGAACCCCTGCTACCAGGATGAAAACCTGGCGTCCTAACCCCTAGACGAACGGGCCTTTTTCAAAAAGCAGTGCAAAGATATATTTATTTTTCGTTTTTATTAGTTTTTTGTAAAAAAAATGAAAACCAATTTCCCGTATGCATAAAGGGTATTTAATAATTTGATTGTCTTACTCTTATGAAAGCCCTGTTTCAGTAAAAGCAAGTTAGAACTAAATTGTTTTGTTAATGTGGAATTTATACACTACAAAATATTTTAATATATCTTGTCTTTCCAAACAAATTGGCTTAGATTTGTGTTGTATCTAAAATTTTTCCCATGAAAGTTCTTATGGTATGCCTGGGCAACATTTGTCGTTCACCCTTAGCTCATGGCATTCTGGAGTCGAAAATTGAGAAGTACGACTTATCCTGGACCGTAGATTCTGCAGGCACAGGTGGTTGGCATGCCGGCGAAGCTCCGGACTTCAGGGCCATTGATGAGGCCCGCAGAAACGGGGTAGACATATCCAAACAAAAGGCAAGGCAGTTTTCAGTCTCAGATTTTTCTGCTTTTGATTATATCCTGGTAATGGATGCCCAGAACTTTCAGGATGTGCTGCAAATTGCAATTACAGCGGAACAAAGAAATAAGGTGAAGATGATTATGGATTTTCTGCATCCAGGCAAGAACAAACCAGTCCCTGACCCATATTATAATGGAAAGTTTAAAGAAGTTTATGAAATGCTCGATGAAACTATAGAAAAACTGGTACTTCAATATGCGGCTACTGCTGTGAGTTAAGTAATAAGTTTTAAATTATCATTTCCCGTATTCATGTAACTTTGGTATTTTGCATTGACAAATACCAATTCATGCATATCAATAAACTAATTCCGCTGCTATGTTTACTTTTCTTCAATAACCTTCAAGGTCAGGGTGTACTTGACCTAGATCAGTGGAAATCTTATAAATTCAGAAATATTGGCCCGGCCGGCATGTCAGGGCGGATCACCGCCATTGATGTTGACTTGAGTGACGATAAAAGGATATTTCTGGGTTCAGCATCCGGAGGTTTATGGCTCAGTGAAAACGGTGGCATTTCTTTCAAACCTGTTTTTGATGAAGCGGGTGCCCTGGCTATCGGTTCGGTAAAAATTAATCAGAGAAACCCAAGTGAGATTTGGGTGGGCACAGGGGAGGGCAATCCCCGAAACTCACTCAATACTGGGGATGGTATATATAAAAGTATTGATGGGGGCAGCACGTGGAAAAACATGGGCTTGACCCAAACCAAAACAATCCACCGGATCATTATCCACAGAGATAATGCCGATGTGGTATTCGCAGCAGCATTGGGATCACCCTGGGGACCTAATGAAGACAGGGGTGTATTCAAAACAACAGATGGCGGAAAGACCTGGAAAAAAGTACTTTATGTCAATTCACTTACAGGCGCTGCGGATTTGGTTGTGGATCCTTCGAATCCCAATAAAATGATAGCTGCCATGTGGGAGCACCATAGGGAACCATGGTTTTTTACTTCAGGTGGTGAAGGTTCCGGGTTATACATTACGTATGATGCAGGTGAAACCTGGAAAAAATTAAAACCGGAAGATGGGCTTCCAAAAGGTGATCTTGGAAGAACAGGACTTGCCTTTGCACCTTCGAGCCCCAATATCGTGTATGCATTGATTGAAGCCAAAGAAAATGGATTATACAAAAGTGAAGACGGGGGCAGGAAGTGGAAACTGATCCAGTCAAAAGACATAGGAAACAGGCCATTTTATTATGCAGAAATTTATGTTGATCCTAAAAATGAAAACAGACTTTATAATGTTTTTACTTATCTCACTCGGAGTGATGATGGGGGTAAATCTTTTTACAACATCGCAGATTACGGCAACGCTGTTCATCCAGATCATCATGCACTTTGGGTACACCCCGATAACCCATACTTCCTTATTGATGGGAATGATGGCGGAGCCGCCATCTCAAGAGACATGGGCAATAGTTGGACTTTCATCGCAAATTTGCCTGTAGGACAGTTTTACCACATAAATGTCGATAATGACTTTCCCTATAATGTGTACGGTGGCATGCAGGATAATGGGTCCTGGGCAGGTCCTTCATCTGCACTGAAGCCAGGAGGAATCCGGAACAGCGATTTTCAGGAATTATATTTTGGCGATGGCTTTGACGTCGTACCAGAACTTCATAATAGCCGATATGGGTATGCCATGTCGCAGGGTGGAAATCTTGGCTATTATGACAGAGAAACCGGCTTTACCAAATTCATTAAACCCGTTCATCCTGAAGGTAAAAAATTGAGATTCAACTGGAATGCAGCCATTGCAAGGGATCCATTCCAGCGTTGCGGGGTGTATTATGGAAGCCAGTATCTGCACCATTCTTTGGACTGTGGTGACAATTGGACCATCCTGTCACCAGACCTTACGACCAATGATTCTACCAAACAAAAGCAGCACCTTACGGGTGGATTGACATTGGATGCAACAGGAGCAGAAAATCATACAACCATCATTAGCATAGCACCTTCCCCTTTGGACGATCAAATAATTTGGGTAGGTACCGATGATGGCAATGTACAACTCACCACGGATGGCGGAAAAACCTGGGCAAATCTCAGTCGCAAGATTAAAGGTTTGCCAGAAGGTGCATGGATTCCCCAAATTGAGGTTTCTGCTTTGGACACTGGAGAAGCCTGGGTGGTTGCCAACGACTACAGGCGAAATGATTATGGCGCCTATGCGTGGCATACTACTGATTTCGGTAAATCCTGGACGAGGGTGGTTGACAATGACCAGATTAAAGGATTTGTACTTTGTATTGTTCAGGATAAAGAGGTGCCAAACCTCGTATTCCTGGGATCAGATGCAGGACTTTATGTTTCTTTTGATTTGGGGCAACATTGGCAACATTGGGACAAAGGATTTCCAAAAGTTCAGGTGAGCGATATGAAAATTCAGGAAAGTGAAAGGGACCTGGCCATTGCCACATTTGGAAGATCGCTTTGGATCCTGGATGATATAACCCCTTTGAGAGCAATAGCAAAAAATGCGGAGGTATTAAAGTCTGGCCTACACTTGTTTGATCCGCCTGCAGCACGGGCTTGTAAATTCAGGTCATATGACGGGGTGCGGTTTTTTGCACAGGGAGATTTTACGGGAGATAACGACAACATGAGCCAGGCTGTTTTACAGCTTTGGACCCCACCAATGGATAAAAATAAAGTGGAAAGTAAAGGAGGAGAAAGCAAAAAAGAAAAAGCGGTTAAATCAAAAGATTCAAAAGCAAAAGTATTTATCCTCAATGCATCAGGCGACACCTTACGGAGATTTTCAGTAAAAATTGAAGGTGGCTACCAAAAATTTAACTGGAGTATGGATCAGGACGGAATACGGGGCCCAAGCCGTCGTGATTTGGAAAAGGATGCAGATCCGCCAGGAGGTGTTCCTGTCCTTCCGGGCAGCTATAAAGTAGTAATAACGTATAAAGGATCAAAAGACAGCGCAACCATCGAAGTGAAACCGGATCCCAGACTGGAATTTACTGCAGAAGAATACCAGCGCAAACAAGCCTCAATCGTTGAGTTTTCGAAAGTTCAAAAACGTGGCGCTGAAGCTTTTGAGCAATTGAAAGATTTTAGAAAACAAATGAAGTCCGTCGACGCATTAAAAGTGCTTCAACCGGATAGCATTGGGGAAAAAATCGATAAGTTACACAAGCCACTGAAGTCTAAAATAGACAGTCTTGAGGCTATCATCATCTTACCCGAAGATACAAAGGGTATAGCTTATGATGATGACAAGCTTTCAACCTATTTATCGCGAACAAGTAATTACCTGGGTACTTCCAGTTCGGGATTTACTTCCAATTCCCGGGCTATGGCCAATATGGCCAATACTCAGCTGGATGCACTGATCTCAGGTATCAGAAAGTTCCTGGATGAGGACTGGAAAAAATATGAATCTACCCTGGTGGGTATGAAACTTAAATTGTTTCAGGAGACCAGAAAGTTGGAATAAATATAAAAAGGTCATTTGGAAATCAAATGACCTTTTTTTATTTACAAATTAGGATTAATCCCGGACTTGAAATCAATAAATGCATTACAAACTTATCCTTGCCAGGGGGTATTTTATAGTTTGACCATCTTAATCGCTCCAGCTTTATTACTGATGTTTGTTTTAACCATGTAACTACCACTGGGTATTGAGGAAACATCAATAGCGTTGCTGCCAACTGATAAAGAATATTCAGAAATTACCCTGCCAAAATAGTCGTAAATCATTGCTTTGCAGGATGTCAACACATCTATGGTAAGGGTTCCCGTGGTTGGATTTGGCCTCATGGTAAAATCAATTTGCGCAGCATCATCTGTTTGAGTTGTCTTGAAGAGGGGAGTAGCCCTGAATTTATCCAGACCCGCCTCTACCAGGTGCCCGGGACTGGTGTCACCCATTTTCAATACCAGTTGCATTTTTTCTGTTATGGCGATATCATCATTGGACAGCGTATAGTTTGCATTTCTCCATGTGGAGAGAGACAAGGTAATGCTGTCTAAACGAAGGGAATCTACTCCATTATGAAGCCATATTTCAAGGGCATCATTTGGTGTTACGTTACCCCCGGCATTAAAAAACCAGTAACTGAATGTCAATGTCATCGAGTCTGCATTTAAAAAATTGAAAACAGGACTTACCAGAATAGTGGTACCGTTATCGACATCATTGTCGCTGACATTGCCACCGCCATTCCCAGTCACAAAAGCATAGTTGCCAATGTCGTTGACATCGTCGGCATTGCAGTTGGCAAAGTTATTTTGAAATTGGGTTCCTTCGGGAATGACCCTTTCCCAATTTCCCGTAGCAGCTTTCTGACGAACTGTCCAACCCAGGTCTGCAAAGAAATCATCCTCATATCCGGTTTTCAGCTTGATGGTTAACCCATTTAAGCCATTCACAGGCACTTCCGTACCTTTAAAACCCCAGGCCGCTGCCTGGATATGGTAATTGGAGGCCGTTGAAACAGAAAAGGAAAAATGTCCGTTGGTATCTGCTGTTGCAGATACATGGGAACCGGTTTCATCATTTTTCAATAATAAACCTGCACCGCCGATTGCATTGCCAAGCTCATCCACCACATTGCCAGTTAGGAATTGAGCCTGGACAATAAAATCACGATAGGTCACTTCACCATGATTTAAACTTACTTCAACGGTATCCTTGGGAAATTCAGGATGATCAAATGCCACCTTGTATATGCCGGCTTTTGAGAAACCAGTTTTGTATTCTCCTTGTGCGTCTGACTGATCGCGTGCCACCTTGTCCGAGAGGATGCTGATGGTTGCACCTGAAAGTGGAAGAAATGATCCATCAGGGTTCTGCAATTTGACATTGCCTTCCAGATAACAGGCCCTTTGGTAGGTAGGCGTAAAAACCCAAAGTCCGGCATTGATGTCACTGCCGATGATGGTGCCGGATTTAAAGTAAGGATATACGCCCCAGCAACCAAAAAACCAATTGGCATTTGCAGGCAGTTGGCTGTCTGTGAGATAGGTGTCATATTCACCAACCTTTACAATGTTGTCGGGTCGTGTCATGTCCGTAATTAGGATGCCATCGGTGTACCAACTGGTGACGGCATAGTTACCGACTGCATAGGTATTGTGGGGAATAACACTTCCCAATTGGCTGTCGTCATTTCGGTACTTGTTAATAAATTTTATATTGCCAATGTCAGAAATATCATACACATCAAGATATGCTCCTGACCTTTCATCGGTCGTATAGAGCAATTTGCCATCTGGTGAGGTCCAGGCATTATGGGCAAAGGCAGAAGAGGTAATGAATCTGGTTTTGAATTTGGGATTTGACCTGTCTGTAAGGTCATAGATGCCGATGCCGCCGCCTAAATCAGCCGTAAACAAATATTTTTCATTGGCATAACAATCGTGGGTATATATGGTGCCCACATTGGCAATGATTTCAGGGTTATACGGATCTTGGTTTAGGTCACATATGATCACTCCGCGACTACCTACATTGTGCCCATTTAGATACAAATACCCTAGTGTATCCATATTGATGCTATGCACAGTGCGCAGGGTGTCAGAAATGGTGTTGGGAATGGCTGGCTTCCATCGTTTCCAAGTGAACGACGCCGGTGCATTGGTTGCATCGATGATGGTGACTCCATCCGGTCCTTCGGTTGTCACATAAATATAATTGCCCCAAGTCCTCATTTCACGCCACGAATTATTGGCACCTGGAATGACCAATCGCTCAACGGGGTTGGATGGATCCTCGAGCGATAAAATGCGAATCGCTGTTTTGGTTCCAATAACTGCATATTCAATGCCATTGGCATCGGTATGTCCCCAAATTCCGGAACCGGCTTCACCGAAATCAATATGAGATCGTAAAACCATATTCTCAATAGCCTGGGCTTGAATTGAAATTAATGCTGGGAATGAAAAAAGCAGGGACATCATTAGTGACCTGAGGGTAAAAGGGTAAAGCATGAAAACTATTTTAATTTTAGAATGGCCACAAATATAAGTTAAAAATATTAAGAGTCGCTATGCTCGGTTGGCATCACCAATCAAATGCAATAAAGTGTCGGCTAAAATAAAATTAGTGTATCTAATTTTGGCTCTTTCGGCAAAATTGGAATAATTTAGTTAATTTACTATGATATTAAAAGAAGTCATCAAAAGGTCCGTAATTTTATGGTAACTTTACATTGACGTATAATATTTGAATACAATTCTTTTATAATGAGATATATATGTATTATTGTTTTCGGTATATTAATTAGCATTACGGGTGTGACCGGTCAGGATTATCAACCCTTCTTTCCGGATTTTTATGTGAATGGCAAAAAATTGAGTCTTGCCCTCACCGGAGGACTCAGAAATGCACGGTTTTCAAACATTGATTTTAATGGAGATGGCATCAAGGACATTTATGCCTTCGACCATACCTCCGGTCGAAGTTTATGTTTTATAAACCTTGACGAATCTGAAGGCATCGCTTACCGCTATGCCCCGGAATATGAAAATATTTTTCCCGTGATGAAAAACTGGGCCATGCTTTATGATTTTAATAAAGATGGCATTGAAGACCTCTTTTGCCTGCCCACAACACCTGGAATAGCAGGAATTGAAGTCTGGCGTGGAAAACGACAGGGTGGCTTACTTTCATTTTCCAGAATGAACACTCCTTTTTATAACGTATTGGCCATTAAAGCGGGAAGCCAGTTTACCAATTTGTACAATGCCCTTACAGACATTCCCGGGATTTTTGATGTAGATGATGACGGAGATACCGATATCCTGGCCTTTGAAATTGATGGATCCTTCCTTACCTATTATAAAAACCTGGCTATGGAAAGAATGGGGTGGTTGAAGCCGGAACGGGAGGGACCCGCCATTCAGGATCCACGGTTATGCCGTTTGATGAGGATTGTGACGGCGACCTTGACTTGCTGATAGGTGACATTGCGAATGACAAAATGATCTTCCTTCGAAATGGGGGAACTAAAACAGATGCCTGGATTACGGCACAGGACGGGCAATTTCCATCGTATGACACGTCCATAGATATTCCCATCTTCCTGGCCTCCTTTTATTTGGATGTCAACAACGATGGTAAAAGGGATTTGATCGTTACCCCAAATGAAACAGATGGTGGCAGGAATACAAACCACATCTGGCTTTACCTTAATGAAGGCACAGACTGTGATCCTGACTTTATACTTTATTCAAAGTCATTCCTGGTTGACAACATGATATCTGTAGGTGCCAAGAGTGATCCTGCCGTTGGAGATATTTCCGGGGATGGATTGCCTGACCTTCTGGTGGGCTCAAATGGTATTTATACGGCCGATAATCAAAAAGAGAGCAGAATCTTTTACTACCGAAATACCGGAACCCGGAACATACCCGAATTTACACTCATCAGCGACGATTACCTCACTATGTCATCGCTTACCTCTTTTCCTACTGCGCTTTCTCCCAATCTTGTAGATATGGATGGAGATGGCGATTTGGATTTGATGATTGGGGAAGGTAATGGACAGTTGTATTTTTTTACAAATGTAGCCGGACCAGGCGCGGAAGCCAGTTTTTCCTATGTCTATCCCTACAAAGACATTTTTGTAGGCCAGGATGCCAAACCTGAATTGTTTGATGTCAACAACGATGGTGTCATTGATTTACTCATGGGTGAGCAAAACAACGAATTGAATCTGTTTATGAACAGAGGCACGTCTTCAAATCCTGATTTCCCCACTGTACCTGATACCAGAAATTTTGGCTCGTTATTTACCGTTACAGATTTTTATACATTCAACAACAGCCCTGTTTTTTTTAAACAGGAAGGAAGTACCTTATGTTACATCGGTTTTGAAGACGGCCGTTTAAGCCTTTACGAGTGGCTTCCATCGTCAGGAGCAGGAAAACTACAACTGATTGAAAGCAACGCAGGACACATCAGGCATGGCTTCAAGTTGACAACAGAAATCGCAGATATAGATCATGATGGTTTTCTGGATCTCGTATTGGGTAATTTCGCAGGTGGACTCACCTTTTTTCATACACCGTATAGATCTGATGTAGTGTCAGTAAAGCAGCCGGAAAATGACCGGATGTCAGTGCAATTATATCCCAACCCGGCATCTGAGTTGTTGACCATCGTTTCCCCTGAGGTCATGGATTTTACATTTACCAATGTCATAGGAAACATAGTAATGACAGGTAAGCTTAAAAAGGATGTCAATCATATAGAGTTAACCGTTTTAAGGTCTGGTGTTTACCACATAAAACTTATTGACAACATTGGTCGATTCACTCATCTGCAATTTATAAAACTATGAGTTCAGACGGTTACATAAAGGTTTCCAAATTTGTATCGAGCCACGATGCTGCACTGGTGGCTGTTTCCAAAACAAGGACCGCAGGGCAAATAATGGAAATATATAATTTGGGGCAACGCATTTTTGGAGAGAACAGGGTGCAGGAATTATTGGTAAAAAAGCTACTCCTGCCCGCTGACATTGAATGGCATTTAATAGGTCATCTTCAGAAAAATAAAGTAAAACAATTACTTCCCCATGTGAAACTCATCCACAGTGCAGATTCTATTGAATTGTTATCCCTGCTAAATGAAGAGGCAGAAAAACAAAAGCTTAAAGTCAATGTATTGTTACAGGTAAAAATTGCACAAGAAGAAAGTAAGTATGGTTTTTCTTTAGCTGAACTAAAAATCGCCCTTACAATATATCAAAGTGGTAAATACCCCCACATTGTGGTTAGGGGCCTTATGGGTATGGCCAGTCTTACCCCGGACAGGGAAGTGGTAAGGTCGGAATTTGCAGGACTGCATAAAATTTATATGGATTTAATTGAAAGCAGTGGCAACGGAATGGAATTTTTTAATATCCTGTCAATGGGTATGTCGGGAGATTATGATATTGCGATAGAAGAAGGAGCCAATATGGTTCGTATTGGCAGCTTGTTGTTTCAGTAGAAAAAATTTATTTTTACCTTATTAAACTTTTCCATTTTTTAAAAGTCAATATCTGGAAGTTTACCTTTAATATATTTCGAATTTAAAACCTTATACCATGCAAAGACGGTCATTCTTGAATTCGTTGTCCGGTTCTAAAAATCAGAAAAATGCGGTCAAAAGTGCCGTAATGCCACCACTGGGTCTGGAAAAATTTACAGGGCCGTGGACAAAACAGCATTCTGCACATCTGTTGCGCAGAACGGTTTTTGGAGCAGAGTACCACGACATCGCTCAATTTACTGCCCAGGGCATGGATAAGTCCATAGATATCCTCACCAATTTTGGTCCGGTAGCGGATCCTCCGGTTAATTATGATTTTGAGTCTGACCCCAAGGTGCCGATTGGCGCAACCTGGGTCAATAAGGGTCACGATCCTGTAAACAATACGAACAACTATCGATATCGATCCCTTTTCGGCTGGACCATGGGTAGAATGATGGCCAAAGAAATGAATGTCAGGGAAAAAATGACGCTTTTCTGGCACAATCATTTTGTAGTTTCCGACATCAATGATGCTCGATATTACTATAAATATATCGACACTTTTCGCCAGGATCCCTTAGGAAACTTCAAAGAATTTGCCAAAAAGATGACCATTGATCCGGCAATGCTTCGATACCTCAATGGCAACCAGAATACTAAAAATGCTCCAAATGAAAACTTTGCGAGAGAATTGCTGGAACTATTCACCATTGGTAAAGGGCCGATAGCAGGTCCCGGTGACTACACACATTATACTGAAGTAGATGTCCTTGCCATTGCCAGAGTGCTTACTGGTTGGACCGATGTAGGTTTTAGAAATCCCAATGTGGATTTGGTCACTTCAACCTTCAGGCCAAACCAGCACGACATTACGCAAAAAAAGTTAAGCCACAGGTTTAATAATGCCACCATCAACAATGGAGGTGCAGAAGAATACAAAACCCTTATCGATATAATATTCACTCAGGATGAGGTGTCGCGATTCATTGCCAGAAAGCTTTACCGTTGGTTTGTATATTATCAGATTGATGCAAATATCGAAACCACAGTGATTGAGCCAATGGCTCAAATTATTCGCGATAATGGCTACAACCTCAAACCAGCCTTAGTGGCCCTGTTTTCCAGTGCGCATTTTTATTCGGATTTTGGTTGTATGATCAAACACCCACTTGACTTTGTTGCTTCAGCCACCAATCAGACCGGTACAAAAGTTACAGGTGATCTGGCACAACAATACAACACATGGAACTCATTTTTTCAATTCGGGGCCTTACTGCAAATGAGGTATTTTGACATTCCCAGTGTGGCGGGTTGGAAAGCATATTATCAGGAGCCTTTATTTTATCAGACGTGGATCAACAGTGTGACTCTTCCCTTAAGGAAGTCATACACCGATGCGCTTACCACCACAAACCTCAATACCAGGGGAATTAGACTTGACATTGATGTATTGGCAGTGATTAAAGGTTTTTCCAATCCTGTTGACATTGAAACACTCATCAATGACCTTGCCCTTGTCTTGCTTGCGAAACCACTAAGCGAAAATCAGCTGGCCACCTTAAAAGAACTCATGATTCCCGGACTCCCGGACTACGAATGGACTGTAGAATATGAAGATCACCTTGCCAATCCAACGGACCTGAATCTTCGACGGTCAGTGGAAGGTAAATTGAGAAATTTATTCAATTACATGATGAAGATGCCAGAATATCAGCTTTGCTAAATCCATTTCCTCACTTACGTTAAATAGTATAAAAATGAAAAGAAGAACATTTATACAAACGGGATCCCTGATGACCCTGCCTGTATTGCTGAGGGGAATGGAGGTAACCGCCATTGCCAAAAGCAGCCTTGCCACGCTTGTAAATCCGGATGACGATAAAGTTTTGGTGCTCGTGCAACTCAACGGAGGAAATGATGGTTTGAACACTTTCATACCGCTTGATCAATATGACGCATTGGTCAAAGCCAGAGCAAATATCCTGCTGCCGGAAAATGAGGTGTTAAAAACAAGCCAGATAAACGGTTTTCATAAATCCCTTGCTGGTTTTGACCAATTATATAAAGATGGATTAATGTCTGTAGTGCAAAGTGTTGGTTACCCCAATCAAAACCGGTCACACTTCAGATCCACTGATATTTGGACCACGGCTTCTGACTCTGAACAGTATATAACAACCGGATGGCTGGGCAGGTATTTTGACCTCAATTATCCGGGTTATCCTGATGGCTACCCCAATGCAGAAAATCCGGATCCATTTGCCATTACGCTTGGATTCGTCGTATCTGAGACTTGCCAGGGTCAGGCTTCAAACTACAGTTTTACGGTTAACAGTGAAGCAGACATCAAAAGCCTCAATGAAACAGTTCCCGGCAACAGCGATGGAAGTTGCTTTTCCTCAGAACTATCATACCTGAAAGATGTAGTAAGACAGACCAACGCATATTCTTCACAAGTGCTGGAAGCATTTGATAAGGGCAATAATCTGGTCACCTATGCGGAAGATAACAACCTGGCCGCCCAACTTAAAATTGTAGCAAATCTGATTTCAGGTGGTCTCAGAACCAAAATCTATGTGGTAAGTCAGGGCGGTTATGACACGCATGCCAATCAGGTGGTGGGAGGAGAACCGGTCACAGGAACCCATGCCGAATTGTTGGCAAGTCTTGGCGATGCGATTAAAAACTTTCAGGACGATCTGGTGGCTTTAGGCATTGATCAGCGTGTGGTGGGCATGACCTTTTCTGAATTTGGAAGAAGAATCAAAGCCAATGATAGCTTTGGTACCGATCACGGTACAGCGGCGCCATTGTTTGTTTTTGGAAGTTGTGTTAATGCAGGAATTTACGGTCAGAATCCACAAATAAGTGACCCGCTTGACAATGAAGAAGGGGTACCTATGCAATACGATTTCCGATCTGTGTATGCAAGCCTGCTCATGGATTGGTTTAAAACACCCAAGGAAGGTATTGAACAGGTACTGTTCAGAGAATTTCAACACATTCCGTTTCTCAAAGATTGCGCCATTGGTACAGGCACTGAAGAAGTTTCTTCCCTGGAGCTCACTTTAAGTCCAAACCCTGCCCAGGACTATGTCAATCTTGAATTTGATTCGAACGGTAAGCTGGCGGATGTTGATATTTTTGATGTGAGAGGGTACGTAGTTAAATCAGTTTCGAGCAGAACCATCGGCGAAGGGCCTGTAACAATGGGCATTTCGTTACAAGACATCCTTCCTGGTCTATATTTTGTAAGGGTTGCACAGGGAAACAGAATTCGAACTCAGAAATTTGTAAGGATGTAGCGATAATGGAGAGGACACAGGCAGTTCCATTCTTTGCTTTCATGTGGATTTTTATAAACACTGATGCCGTTTTAGGTGTTTATTTGCTAATTTTGCCATTAAATAAAACCACATAATTATGTTAAGTAAAAGGATGCAGGATGCCCTCAATGGTCAGATTTTAATAGAGGCTCAATCCAGCCAGGCTTATTTGGCAATGGGTTCCTGGGCTGAAATCCAACCTGGATTCGATGGTGTTACGCAGTTTTTTTTCAGGCACAGCGATGAAGAAAGAATGCATATGCTAAAACTCATTCATTTTATCAATGAAAGGGGAGGGTTCGCGAGTGTGCCTGCTTTGGAGCAACCCAATCTTTCTTTTAATTCCATTCGTCACGCTTTTAAGGAATTGCTGCACCACGAAATCAAAGTTTCAGAATCCATCAATGGCCTGGTTGATATCGCCCTGGAGGAACGCGACTATGCCACCCATAATTTTTTGCAATGGTATGTAGCAGAACAAATCGAAGAAGAGCGACTTGCCAGGGTGTTAAACGACAAGCTGGAGATGATTGGAGACGACAAAGGTGGACTGTATTTGTTTGATAGAGACATACTTCAGGTTGGGATGGCTGACAAATCAACGCCTCAGTGAACTTTGAACAAATCCTGGCTGAATTAAAGGCTGGCAAGCACCAAAATATATATTTATTACACGGAGATGAGCCGTATTTCATAGATCGGCTGGTTGACTGGATGGAAGAAAATCTGCTGCCCGAGGCTGCGCGTGCTTTCAACCAAAGTATCTTTTTTGGAAAAGATATTGATTATAAGACCATAATCGATGAAGCGAGGCAGTTTCCATTAATGTCAGATAAAAGGGTGGTTATCGTTAAGGAGGCTCAGGATATGAAAACCCTTAAAGATATGGCAGACTATGCCAAAAACCGGTGCCTCATTCAGTGGTAGTCCTCGTGCATAAGCATAAATCTTTTGACAAAAGACTTGCGCTTGCAAAGGCAATGAATGACCATGGGGTTTTTGAGTCGAAAAAGCTTTACGAAAACCAACTTCCTGCGTGGATTCTCCAATATGGTAAGCAAAAGGGCATTGCGATGGATGATAAAATAGCCCAAATGCTGGCAGATTATCTGGGTAATGATCTGTCAAAAATTGCCAATGAAGTCGACAAATTAGCCATAGGTGTATCTAAGGGTTCAAAGCTTACCATAGAAATGGTCCAGGATCAGATTGGAATCAGCAAGGAATTTAATGTATTTGAGCTCCAGAAAGCACTGGGGGAGAAAAACAGGGCAAAATCATTCCTGATCGCCAGGTATTTTGCCAACAACCCAAAAGAAAATCCGATTCAACTCACCGTCATTAATTTGTTTAATTATTTCCAAAAAGCCATGATTGCTGTCCAAAATCTCGGGGATGGTGATGCAGTGCTTCAGAAAAAACTGGGATTGACTTCGTCTTTTTTCGTCAAAGATTATAAGCAGGTGGCCAGAAACTACTCCCTCGATAAGTTGCGTGAAATTCTGCTGATCATCAGGTCAGTAGATCTTGAATCGAAAGGAGTTTATAATAAAAGTAAAGATGATGGGCAGTTGTTGACCGAACTCGTTTTCAATATTCTCCGCTAAACTAGCCGGCTTTTATGGCTTTTAATTTGCGGGTAAAAACCCAGTGATCACTTGTAGAAAGTTCTGTATTAAAGGCATAACCCTCTGCTTCGAATTTTTGTAAGTCGGAAGTTTTTTTGAGTGCGTTATCGATGGCAAAGCGACACATCAATCCTCTGGCTTTCTTGGCATAAACAGACTGGATAACCCATTTTTCCCGATGCCATTCATAAAAATCTATGTGGATTATATTTATACCGGATAGGAATTTATCCACAGCCTTGAAATATTCCCCCGATGCAAGATTTACAATGTACTGATCCTTATGGGTTTCTAATTCGGCTTTTAAGGCATCAGCAATTTTTGATCCCCAGAATTCATACAGATTATTGTGCTTTCCTACTTTTAAGGACAGGCCGATTTCGAGTCTGTAGGGTTTTATCAAATCAAGTGGTCTTAAGGCGCCATACATGCCTGATAGAATTACCACATGTTTCTGTGCATAAGCCAGATGAGTGTCAGGCATGCTTAAGGCAGCTAAACCCCTGTAAACTTCCCCGGTATAGGCAAAAAAGGCTGGGACGGATGCTGAAGATGGCAGCTGGAATTGGCCATGCAGATGGGTAGTATGCAGCGCCAATTTTTCGCTGATTTTCATCAATGTAGCCAAGGAAGCTCCGGTATACTTTCTTACTGTTTCAATAAGGACCGAGGCCTCTTTTTGATAACGCGGCAAAGTAAATTTTTTCCCTTTGGATACGCCATCGGCATTGACCATGGTTTTGGATGGAGATAAGATCAACAGCATGGGACATAAAAGAAAATCCCCATCGGGGTTGCCGACGGGGATTTATTATTTAACGCTAAATAATTAATTTCCTCCTTTGATAATGTTAGGAGCACTTTGTGGCACTGCCTGTTCAGTTTCCTTTTTAGGCTGCTCATTTACGCTACCAATTACCCTGATGATGTGTTCTTTTTCTTCGTTGGTGGTAACCGTTACTCTTTTGTCAATTTTACCAACCCTGTTGGTGGCATATCGGATTTCGATTTGACCTTCTTCACCTGGAAGAATTGGTTCCTTTGGCCAATTAGGTACAGTACATCCGCAACTTCCCCTCGCATTTCTGATGATCAGAGGTTCGGTTCCTGTGTTCTTAAACTTAACTACTCTCAACGGCTCACCATTATAATCAATGGTACCATAATCACAATCCGTGTCATAATTGCCGTCTGCAAATGTTAGTACAGCTTTTGTAGGTACAACTTGTGCCTGCTCAGGAGTACCCGTGACAGGAACGGTGGGTTTAACATCCACTTGCGCTTGAGTCATGAGACCTACCAACATGAAACTAAATAAAAAGAAGAATTTTCTCATTTTAAACAGATTATTTTTTACAAAGATATACACATTAAACGAGAGGTGGGTAATAAAGTTAACCCATTTCGCTGTTAATATTGGGTGAAGCCAGTAAGGCAGAATTAACACAATCAAAATTAACAATATCCCACTTTATAAAAATTATATTTTGATTGATACCTTTAATCTACCGTGAAATAGAATTAAATATTTCATATCTTTGCATATAAATCAGCCTATTATCATGATGCAGCGAGACCTTTCACACATCGTGCCCAGCATTTCAGCGCAATCAGAGTTTCAACAATTCAAAAAACAAGTAATCTATGATTACTGGCTTTCCGTAGTCAGTAGAGAATGTAGTGTGCTTGGCAGAAAGGAGGTGCTTACCGGCAAAGCTAAGTTTGGAATTGTGGGAGACGGTAAGGAAGTGGCGCAGATTGCCATGGCCAAAGCCTTTGAGAAAGGTGACTGGCGATCCGGCTACTACCGGGATCAGACGCTGGTAATGGCCCTCGGTCTTTGCACGGTCCAGGATTTTTTCGCCCAACTTTATGCTGATGTAGAGAACGACCCTTTTTCAGGTGGACGGCAAATGAATAGTCATTTTGCTACCCCAACCATAGACAGAGAAGGTAATTGGATGGATACGACCCGGCAATTTAATTCAAGCAGCGACATATCTTGTACCGCTGGACAAATGGCAAGGGCATTGGGCATAGCACTCGCATCTTCGCTGTACAGACAACATAAAATTCCCTCTACAGATATCTTTTCACATTCAGGAAATGAAGTCAGCTTCTGTACCATTGGCGATGCATCCACTTCGGAGGGAGCCTTTTGGGAGACAATGAATGCGGCAGCTGTTATGAATGTACCTTTGGTGGTAGCTGTTTGGGATGATGGCTATGGTATTTCGGTGCCCGTTGAACTGCAGACTGTGAAGGCTTCGATTTCAAAAGCCATGGAAGGTTTTTTGATCAATGAAGAAGGAGAAGGGATTTACATATATACGGCAAAGGCCTGGGATTATCAGGAGTTGTGTGCGGTATTTGAGGCCGCAACCCGTCTTGCCAGGAAGAACCATAAGCCTGCCCTAATCCATGTGAAAGAAGTCACACAACCACAAGGCCACAGCACATCGGGTTCACACGAGCGCTACAAAAGTAAGGAAAGGCTTGAATGGGAGAAAGAGTACGATTGTATAACCAAAATGGGATCCTGGATGGTTTCCAATGCAATACTAACATCGGAAGAACTGGAACAAGTAAGCTCAGACGCCCGGGAGTTTGCCCGAAAAGGCAAAAATGATGCCTGGCAAAATTATACAAGACCCATTAAAACGCTCCAGAAAGAATTTACCGATATCGTTCTTGCGGCTAAAACAGCAGGTATGGTTGAGGAAGCTGAACCGGTTCAAAAAGAACTCAATGCCATCATTAATCCGTTTTTCTCTGAAATAGTGCACCTTGCCAGAAAATTCAGACTGGCCTTATTGGCCGGCGGTAAAAACTTCGAGGCACTGGACAGTTTTGTAAATAAATACAATTTTATGGGGGTGGCGCGTTATGGAAGTCACCTTTACAGCGAGACAGCCAGGAAAGCACTGGCTGTGCCGGAAGTGAAGGCAGCGTATGATGAATATGCGGATGAAGTCAATGGCTATCAGGTAATCAATCGCTTTTTTGACCAGGCACTTGAAAATTATCCGACCCTCATTGCTTTTGGCGAAGATGTGGGTAAAATTGGGGACGTAAATCAGGGTTTTGCCGGCTTACAGGATAAATATGGCCCCCTTAGGGTTTTCGACGCGGGTATCAGGGAATGGACCATCGTAGGTCAGGCCATCGGTGCCGCTATGCGGGGATTTAGACCCATTGCTGAAATTCAATATCTTGATTATTTAACTTATGCATTGTCTCCCTTGTCCGACGACCTGGCAACACTGCGTTACAGGTCCAACGGCACCCAAAAAGCACCAGCCATTATCCGTTCAAGGGGACACAGACTGGAAGGGATATGGCATGCAGGAAGCCCAATGGGACTGCTGCTCAATTCATTGAAAGGTATGTATCTGTGTGTACCCCGAAATATGGTTCAGGCAGCAGGCATGTACAATACACTGCTGCAATCAGATGATCCTGCCATTGTCGTTGAGTGCCTCAATGGCTACAGGCTTAAGGAAAAAATGCCTTCCAATCTTGAAACCTTTACCGTGCCTCTCGGTCGACCTGAAGTTTTGGCTGAAGGCAGTGACATCACGGTGGTAAGTTATGGCTCCTGCCTGCGGGAAGTGCAAAAATCACTTGAATTTACACGGAAATGTCATGTTTCAGTGGAGGTAATTGACGCACAGACTTTAATGCCTTTTGACCTGGAGGGCATCATTTTGAATAGTTTGAAAAAAACCAACCGGATACTTTTCGTGGACGAAGACCTTCCCGGGGGAGCCACTGCCTTCATGCTTAATGAGGTTATCAACGTACAAGGTGGTTACAAGTATCTGGATGCACAACCCCGATGTCTGAGCGCCAAATCACACAGAACACCATTCGGATCAGATGGTGATTACTTTACAAAGCCATTTGCAGAAGATGTTGCGGAGGTTGTTTTAGCCATGATGAAAGAGTAAGGTAGTGCTTTAATGAAAATAGTACAAATAACTGATATTCATATTAATAGAGTAGGGGAGTTGATTAGCGATATCAACACTACGCAGAAGTTTTCGGATACGCTGAAGAAATGTTTGGATGAAAAACCGGATGTCATCATCCTTACTGGCGATCTTTGTCATTCAGAAGTCTCCAAAGATGTTTACAGGTGGATCAAAAAGGAAATGGATGCGACAGGCATACCTTATCACATCATCGGAGGAAACCACGATAATCCAGGGTGGATACGGGAAATCTTCTATGAATCTGATGCCGGAGAGAATTTTTTTACGGTAGTTATCGACAATTATACGATAGTTTTATTGAATTCTGCCGATGGAACTTTAGGTGAAAATCAACTTAACTGGTTGAAAATTAATCTAGAAAAGGGGGTTGATGCGGTTTTTATGCATCATCCGCCTGTAACTGCTGGTGTTCCGTACATGGATAGCCGGTATGCTTTCCTGGAAATGCGAGCATTCGAAAGCATTGTAAAACAATATCCGGCTAATTTACCGGTGTTTTGCGGCCATTACCATACAGCAAGAACAATACTCAGGGGCAACATGCAGGTGTTTATAACGCCATCGTGTTTCCTGCAGATTGGATATTCAAGTATTGAATTTGCAGTTGACCATTATCAACCCGCTTACCGGGTTATTGAATTCTTCGATGGTGAAATAAGAACCTGGGTCAAGTATCTCATTTAAATAATTGTTATAGAATAGGTTAAGTTGAATTGTATATGTAATTATCTATTTAACATAATATTAATTATAGGATAATCTGCAATAAGGCAATTTATGACGCAATCAATATCTTTCTTATCTTTCTTTCGCATCAAGTTTCCAAATCAAATTCTATTCAAAGTGAATTTCTTTTACGGTTTCTAGATGGAAAAGAGAATTTATAATAATTGCTATTGCAGCACATGGTGAATTCATCTGATCTTTCAGCTTTATTATTTAAGTATCGCTATTCAAAATATTATGCACTGGCAAATTCCGGCATCAAACCCAATTAGTCCTACCCTATTAATATCCGATTTTTAAATGGTTGTGGACAAGTGGTTTTTTTAAAATAAAAGATTTATAATCGTTTTTAAGTAACTGAGTAAAATTAAAGTAAAAGTTATTTAGTAGATTATCAATTGATTGTATAAATATTTAAGTAACCCCATTTTTTTAAGTAAGATTTTAAGTTGCATTTTAAGTAACTTTTTTCACCTTGAAAGTATATACTCTATTGTTTAATAATAATTTAAAAAATTGATTATATCAGTTTACTTAATTACTTAGAAAAAGGGGTAAAATTTCTTAAAAAAATTTTGATCATTTAAGTATATCACAAAAAGGGTACAAAGTAACAAATGTGTGTGTTGAATTGATACTAAAATAGCCATACCTTTGTAGTCAGACTCCAATTATTCCAAATAGTAATAGGATTGCCGTTATTTACCAAAAAAAACCATGTCATGAAAACTATTAAAATCGTTCCAATCAAAAATGTTAAAACAGGTATTTTCTTAGTCATAATTAAGGAGTATCCATTTGTTTGCGCTCAAGGAAAATCCATTCACGATGCAGCGCAAAAAGCAGTAACTAACTTGAGTGTTTATTTAAACCATTTTTCGGATAATCAATATGATTATGATGAAATATTGGAATATAGTGCAATGTAAAATTTAATTTATAAACAAAACCGCTTTATGGAATATTCAGAACTTATTAGACATGTTGAAGATAGAGGTTGTGTAGTTGATTTTAGTGATGAAAGAACAGTTATAATTTCTTGTCCAATTACATTGCAAAAATGTAGTGTGTCTATTGAAGATATTTATGACGAATTAACAATTTTAAACATTTGTTATACACTACGAATTTCTGAACCATCCCATCTAAGAGATCAATTAAAGGAATTTGAAGATGTAAGGCAACAAATAAAAATAACAGAAGGTCTTCCTACAAATGGAGATTAGGATGCGCTTAGTTATTTATTAGAACACATTTATGGAGGTTATCCATAATTTTGTGTTTGGCGGAAAATAGCCGCAGCTCCATTTCAAGCTAGTATTCTGTTTTCAAAGTGAATATACAACTGATTATAAATTTGCCCCCAATTAAATCGAGCCTTATTCCATTTTGGGCGTATTTGCTGCAGTGCAAGGTAGATAGATTTAATAGCGGCATCGTCATGAGGAAACACCTTTTTAGTGCCCGTATATTTTCTAAGTGATGAATTAAAGCTTTCTATCATGTTCGTAGTGTAAATTAGTTTTCTAATTTCCAATGGGTATTCCAGGAATGCGGTGAGAGCATCCCAATTTTCAGCCCATGACTTTACAGCACTGCTATATTTACCACCCCAAATTTCCTTGAACCTAGTGAAGGCTATTTTCGCCATATCTTGGTTATCTGCTTGGTAAATCCCTTTACATCACTCACTATCGCTTTTCTATCTTTGTAGGAAACAAACTTTAGTGTATTTCTTATTTGATGGACTATGCAAATTTGATGAACGCATTGAGGAAAAGATGATTCGACAGCTTTTTGGAGACCGGGCAGATTATCAGAACACATGAATAAGGTATCTTGCATTCCTCGGGTTCTTAAATCTGTCATGATCTGTGACCACGCCGCTGCGCTCTCATTCTCAACAATATATTCCAAGCAAATCTTGGATACCGTCCAAACTTATTCCAATGATTAGCATTGCTGCTTTTGTGATTACTTTTCCTTCATGCCTAATTTTATAATGAATGGCATCTATCCAGGTAATGGCATATTTTGAGTCCAGCGGTCTGCTCTGCCAGTCTTTAATATCTTCCAATAATCTATTGGTTATCACAGATATTTGCGAGGTTGAGTAACTCACTCCATATGTTTTATTCAGAAAATCAACGATATCAGAATTACTCATTCCTTTGGCATACAAAAGGTTAATAGTTTGATCAAGTTGCCCAATCATTGTTTTATGTTTTGGCACAACTGTTGGTTCAAATGTCCCCATTCTATCTCTGGGTATATCAATGGTTATCTCACCTTGGGAGGTGCTCAACGTCTTTTCAGAATACCCGTTTCTGATGTTATCTCCAACCGGTTTTGAGCCTGGTGCATACCCAAGATGAGCCTCCATTTCTGCTTTGAGCAACGACTGGATTCCTCTTTTAAGTAATTGATCCTGAACTTTTTCAAAATCCTTTGGATCTTTGATCTCCTTTACAAGAGCATCTAATAAATGTTCTAATGTGTTTTCCATGATTAAATTTATTAATTTTCAATAATTAATCATGAAGCTTGTGGTAATTTCCCCGTATTAACCACCTTTGTGTAGAAAAATTGGTAGAACTAAGGTTCTAAATTTTCTCTACACAAAAGTGGATAAACGGCCGTAGTGACACCTAAACACAAAATACTGGATAGTCCCAAGATATTTATAAAAAAAGGCACCAAAAAGGTGCCTTTTCTTTTATTAAATGCAGATTAAACCTACCTGTGTATTTATACTTATTTAATCTAACCAATTGCAAACCAATCATATTCAAAAAGTCCTTTGATTGACTTGACTCTTTTATATCTAATTGAAATCCCATGGATAGATATTATTATACCTAAAACTGCAATGGGATAAAAATATGGTACAATGAAGTAATTTGATGCGAAGCATAGGATTAGTCCAACATTCACTACTTTTCTTTCTTTAGTTTTTACATTTTCATCAATTGCATTTAGAACAAAAATTGAATAAATAAGCATTGTCGTACTTATGCACAAAATTGCCAAAGCATATGGTTCAATTAAAAATCGCCCACTCACTAAAAGAGTATATCCAACGATATAAAAGGTTTTTTTCATTTTATAATATTTATTTTTTGCGAAATTTATAACTTAACAATGCCAACAACAATATATATTATACAGGCTACCGGCTGCTCCAACTACCCCTAAGATTAAACCAAAGCCAGTTGAAGCTTCCCCAACACTAATGAGGGCCAGGGTCATTTGACCTGCTACATACCAAAAAGAACATCTTCTAGAATCATTTCCACCAACTTCCCTTTCAAGGTAATCTACCATACCCAAATCTATGGCACGCTGTGACAGGCAGTTTTGCAATGTTTGGTTATCTTTTGCTAAATTTGCAATGGTAGCGAAATAAGGTACTTGCATGATGGTTGTATCAAATGTCATTGTATCAACCATAAAAGTAATTCTTTTTGGATCCATAGCCAAAAGTGTTTGATAATGGGAACCATATTGGGAATCACGTAAAGCAGCTATGGCAAATTCATATCCAGCGATAATGAATGTGTCAATTTGTCCCTGGGTAATATTTTCAAATGTACAAGTGTCATTTTCTTCGGTTAGTGCAATACGATCATCATTTCCAATTGGAGAGGTATCATTGCATGATACCGCAACTGTGATGAAGATAAGGCAAATTAAAATGTAGTGAAATCCAAAGATCTTTTTCATGAGGTTAAAATTTAAAAACAGTATAATTCATAACTTAAACACCTATTCGGACATAAATGCCCCGGGATGAGTTCACAGCTTAATTCCCATATTAATACATACGAATTGCTATATTAAAGCTGTATTACAAATGCCTGATTGTGAATTCTATCGTATCCAACCAAGGTTTGCTTTTACGTTTTAATTCGTAAAAAATCCAAAAAATATATGCTGTAAAGTGTAAGTTTAAATAAAAACTGGATCTTTAAATAGGCTAATTCAGGGTTTCAATGTCAATTTTCATATAACGAAATGGCAAGAAGGATAAATCCTCAAAAACTTAGTCGATTTTAAAAATCAAAACAAATATAGTAGGCTTCGATTAAATTCCAAATTTATTTAACTATAAAAACAAAAAACTGCTAAAATAATTTAGTTAAATACATTATTTGGTTACAAGGTTATAAGTTTTGTAACTAAAAAAGGCCATCCCTACCGGAACGGCCCTTCTATTGTGCTTTCGTGTAACTCTCCTACGCTACCCCTGGATCCAATCCTGGATCTCCCTCAGGGTATTCAATTTCATGAAAAACGGAGGCCAGGCAGGTTAGGAACTGCATTGGTTCGACTTCGTCTTCCCTTTGTAGGTTAATGTACTTCAGTGCCGACAGAATGTGATCCGTGCATTCTTTCGGCGGGTAAAGGTGGATGAAATCATCCAGGGCCAGTAAGGCCCGTTGGGAAATCACGTCATTTCCCAGGTTCATGTGTTTTTCCATGATGGTTAAGAATTAAAATAGGCAGTAACGGTGAGGATTGATGACACTCAAAAATGTAATTACCCTGTGAGAGGGTAAAGAATTTTGGTTATAGCAAAAAGTATTTGGTTATTTTTGACAAAAATAAATTAATAAGGTGTTTAAGTTTTTTTATAAGGTACTTATTAATTAAAAAAGAGCTTGAAAACCCTTTAAATTTGCATGTAGGAAAAGTTAAAATGTTGATAATGAGTGAAGTTAAGCCCCCAAAAACCACCCAAAAAATGTCTAAAGGAAAAGTTATTGATGATATGCAGGTAAAATTCTTTTTGAATTTCGGTGCTAAAGTCCGTGATGTGGCCAAATCCAAAGGTGTGACCTACCAGGAACTTGCAGATAAGTTAAAGATCACAAAAAATGGTTTGGCCAATCGCCTTATAAAACCTCATTACGGTACCATTTATGACATGATTGAAACATGTATCGAGCTAAACCATGATTTTTTAAGTGATGCGTTGGCACACATAAAGAAAGCAGGTGTTCCGGTTGATACCCTTCCAGCGGCTGCTGAAAACAGATTGTTAAAAGAGCAGATTGAAAAGTTGGAAGATGAGTTAGATAGGTATAGGAAGATCGTTGACAAATTCACAAGTATATAGATGTTTGTACACTATATGCAATTGTTATATTTTTAAAAATTATTTAAGTATTCAAATAAGGCGTAGGGATTTTATAAAGTATATTTAAATATACTATTAATTATACGATAATAAAGCACAGATTTCATGTCATCTGAAACTTTCCCTATGCTATGCTATATAGAGTTTGCTTACCTTGACATCCACAAACCATAAACCATCATACTTTGGATGTTCTCACATTGCAGCGCTGGATTCTGATTTTTTCCACAGCACAGTTTCTATTTAAATTACTGGCCTGGTATATTACCGGTTCACTCGCCATTTTTACAGACGCCACAGAAAGCATTGTCAACATCATTGGGGCCTTTATGGGACTGATGGCTCTCGCTTTTGCCCGTAGACCCAAGGACAAAAACCATCCGTATGGACACGGTAAAATTGAATTTTTATCGGCAAGTTTTGAGGGCATGCTTATTGGTATTACCGGGTTGATCATCATTTTTGAAAGCATTTCCCGGATTTATCACCCCGCTGAGGTCCAAAAACTGGATGTGGGCATGATCATTATCCTCATTTCGGGCATTCTCAATTATCTGGTTGGAAAATATGCCCTGGATCTTGGCAGTCAAAAATATTCCCTGCAACTGGTAGCTTCCGGGAAGCACTTAATGGCAGACAGTTATTCAACGCTTGCCTTGTTTGCCGGCTTGTTGACCATGTACCTGACCCATCTTCCTATACTCGATAATGCCATTGCGGCCATCTTTGCCGTAATGCTGGTCTATACTTCTTATAAGATAATCAGGGATGCCATTGCCGGAATTTTGGACGAGGCAGATGAAAACTTATTAAATAAAGTAGTTGCGCACCTTAACCACCAGCGCAGAGAAAATTGGGTGGATTTGCACAATATGCGCATCATAAAATACGGCAGCACCCTCCATTTTGACTGCCACCTGACCGTGCCCTGGTATTTCAATGTTCATGAATCCCATGCCGAAGTTGATGCTTTAGACAAAGTCGTTCGCTCCGAATTTGGCGAATCGGTAGAGCTCTTTGTACACACGGATGGCTGCCTACCCTTCTCTTGCAGCATATGTACCAAAATGGAATGTGCCCATAGGATCCATCCTTTCAAAACAAGGGTCCTTTGGGACCTGGATAACATTTCCAGCAACTCAAAACACGGCCAACTTATTTGACATAGCCAATTAAATTTATAGATTGAATATCAGAATATTAGGTATTATCATATAAAAAATATGAATAATCATATACGCGATACCTACAATTGGTTATTAATTTGCATCAGATGAATGATTGATTTAAATGTTATTAAATAAGAATTGGTGGAGGCTTTTTTCTTTACAGTGCTTAGGTGTAATATAAAGCGCTGCGATTTTTAAAATACATCAACGGCCTGCCAGTTTAACCGGTAGGCCGTTGATGTATTACAAATAATACCATTTGTAAATCCAATCTGTCTATATTACTTCTGTCAGAGCACTGTGCTACCCTATCAATTTGTTTTTGAGGATTCGGGATAAATATCCCATGGTATTTTTATAGGAAATTTCTGAAAACAGGACAAAAATTTTATTTTATTGGCCATAATAAAACACTACCAGAAAATCAGGATATGATTGTTATTATTGACAATTACGATTCATTTACCTTTAATTTGGTACATCTCGTTCAAGAAGTAACCGATTCCCGGGTGTATGTTATGAAAAATGACCAGATCGAGGGCCAGATACTGTCAGAATCCTCACACATTATTCTGTCACCCGGGCCAGGCATTCCGGATGAGGCAGGATGCCTTACAGAGGTCATTCGCAAATATGCACACAATAAAGCAATGCTCGGTGTTTGTCTGGGTCATCAGGCCATTGCCGAGGTATTCGGAGCTCGTTTATACAACCTGCCACGGGTATTTCATGGCATGCGATCTTTGATGATAAGAACCAGCAATAAAAGCAAAATATTTAATGAACTTCCCGATCGCTTTTTTGCAGGCCGTTATCATTCATGGGCCATTGAAAAAGCCAGCGATGTATCGTGCTTTCAAGTAGTTGTGGAAGATGAGGACGGGCAAATTATGGCCATTGAACACACTCACCTACCCCTATACGGGGTTCAATTTCATCCGGAATCGATCATGACTGAATACGGCAAGATTATGATCCAAAACTTTTTACAAATACAGGCTCAATAATATAGATGTTGTATCATGTATGCGCGCCGGTAAAAATGAGACAACTTAATATCATCCCATTTCTGCTTGCTTTTTTTGTAAAAATGTATTATATTGGATATTCATCCTAAAATACCGGTTTGATTATTCATTACCAAAAAATTTTTACGATGAATCAGTTTGAAGAAAAATTAATGACGTACAAAGAAGAAGCAGATCAGCTTGGATTTAATCTGAGTGATGCTTTGCTTGAAAATGTGGCAAAGAGTCTTGGCCCGGCCATATATCTTGCTGATGCCGCAACAGTGGCCATTTCAGACAAACAGGAAATGGCTACCGTAAAGAAAAATTTCCTTATTAAAAAACTTGGCCTTGAGGATGGTTCACACCTGGATGAGGCAATCGCACAAGTAGCTGCTGAAATGGGTGTTTCAAACAGGAACAAACACCGGGTCATTTTTTATGCCTTATTGGTAAAAAAATTTAAAAAGGAATATATGTTCCAATAAGTTATTGGCATTAAACAAAAGAGGGTAACCTAGGGCTACCCTCTTTTATTTAATTATATTTTACATCAATGCCTACCTCAACAGAGATACATTGCCCTTCTTTATTATTTCTTCACCATCGGCACATCTTGCCCTTAACCAGTAGGCATACACATCCGGAGAAAGTTCTTCCCCATTGAAGGTGCCATTCCATCCAACTGCCTGATCCTTGCTGGAAAAAACTTCCTGGCCCCAACGGTTATATACAATCAGTTCCATTTCCGTGATGTAGTTGCTTCTAACCAATAGCACATCGTTTTTGTCATCTCCATTGGGCGAAAATGCATTGGGCAGGAAAACATCATCAGCGCATTGTGGAGGTCTTACTTTTATACGAATCTCAGCATCTCCAGTACAGCCATTACTGTCGGTTGCGGTTACCGTAAAAACAGTTTCTTCATTGATGACTACGATTTGATTTACACCTGTAAAGCCATTCGACCAGTTATACGTCCATCCGGAGACAGGGTTGACAACTGAAACTTCCACACTTTGCCCTTTTGGTACTTCGGTGTTGGGTTGGGCTTCAACATCGAGAATGAGGGATGTTGGATCCACAGTAAAACTGTCCATGAGCACACAGTAAAGTGTAGGATGGATTACAGTAACAAAAAACTCATCCTCTCCTATTATGTTTAGGCTTGGATTTGGTGTATTGCCACCTGTCAACACCAGGTTTGGTGGCCCCCATTGGTACAAATATGCCGCATTTCCCTGTACTTGTATGGATGGCTGACTGGTCTGATTCAAACAGAAAACAGCAGGCAGATTAAGTTTGTAATCAAAGTTGAAGACATTAAAATTAACCTCTTCATTTAATTTACAGCCGAGCACCGGATGGGTAATCTCAACCCGGTAATTCTTTGATGTGGATACGTCGACTATTGGATTGCCCGTATTTGAGCCAGACACAATTCCTGAGGCAGGACTCCAGATATATTCAAAGTTTATTCCTGAATTGATGGAGGTATTGATCTGATACAGGCCGGTGGCACAAACCGTATCCGGCACCGTGATATCGGCGGCAAAACGAAAGGCATCCACAAAAAAGGTATCACTAAAGGCGCAACCATTGTCGTCTTTGACATTTAATATGAAAAATGTATCCGCACTTATGGAAACAACTGGATTTGCATTTGTGCTTAAAAATTTGCCACTGCCATCCAGCCACACAAATTCCCTTCCAATGGCGGCCGCCGGTAAATCGAGTGAATAGCTTGCATCCAAACAGTCTTCGTCTCTTTTCGTTTCAAAGACAGGGAATGACGAATTCAGCACAATCGTATCCAGGATATCCTTAAAAGGACATACTTCAGTGAGATTAATAAGGGACACAGGATAACTTCCAGCTCCTGTATAGAGGTGACAAACCTCTGGCAATATCGAATTATTGTTGTTCCCTGAAGCAGGGTCACCAAAATTCCAGCGTGGAAATCCAAAAATGGTGCCGTTCATCTTGAAACATACTTCAAATGTATCGCAGCTTTTCACAGTATAGTCAAAACTAACTACAGGGTTTTCGATTATATTGAAGGCCAGTGAATCATCGAGCTTACAACCAAATTGGTTGCTAACCTCTACGTATAATGTAAAATTTTTATCGTTTGAAGCAATGGTACCTACTACCGGATTATACGTATTGTCCCCGGAAATAAGGTGGGGATCAGCTTTCCAGGTAATGATGTTCTGATGGCTGGCTTCAAGGTTAAATACATTATTGGTTTTTATGGTATCACCAATACAAAATTCATAGGGTCCAATAACATCAAGCCTGGGCTTCTGGTTGGTGACTGTAATATTTGCCGGAATAGCACTACAAACTTCTCCCTTAAACTTTACATAATATTGCTGAGTCTGCGATTCAAAAGTGGTGTTGAGCTCAATACCGGTGGCTATTTCATTGGTAAAATCAGGATCATTCGACCAAACATAAGTTCCCTGTCCTACCCCGCCAATGGCGGTCAATGATACCTTGCCATCACAGCTATAGGCTTCACCATCTATGAGCAAACTGATAGTCTCCAGTACATCCACAGCCACAAAGCCATTTACGTTACAAAGTCCATCTGAAACCGTAACCCTGTATATCATATCCTCAACCGCTGATAACTTTGGATTTTCAGGTTGAGTTAAGTCCAGGCCTGTCAATGGTGACCAGTAATAATCAAATGAAGGGTTTCCATTTTCTATCAAAAATTTGGTTTCTCCCGGGCACAGGACCAGACTGTCTTGAATGACATCCAAGGTAGCGAAAGGGCCCGGTAGAAATAGGTTTTGAACGGTATCCCGGCATGAATTTTCAAAAGTGGTAGAGATTGTGGCAGAGATGAGGCTGTCCTTGGGAACGGTTGTCGTTACGATGTTTCCCGTGTAATTGAGCAGGTTGGAAAGATTTCCGATTTTCCATGACAAGCCATCGTTACCCAATCCTTTTGTGTTTATATCATTGAAATTGAATTGAAGTTTTACTTCATTATCTGTGGGACATTCTACGGCGATGTAGCTGTAATCTACCTTTGGCCTGAGTTGGTCTACATTAATTGCTTTGGACACTTCAGCGGTACAATTGTCAGCAAATGTAAGGCTCAGTTTAACATCGAAACTATCTTTAAGATCTGTGAAAATATCCACAACTTTACCAGTGGCAGCAGCATTTTTATAGGTCCAGTTGTAAGATGAAACATTGCTGTAAGGCACGGTGTCATTGGATTGCTCGGTAAGTCTGATGATGGCAGTATTGGCCACATCACAACCACTTAAGTCAAAGATAAAATCTGCAGAGGGTATGAAATCGCTGATGACAAATTCCTTCTGCGTAGTGTTACGACAGAATTTATCTGTATTTATATCCAGAATCACTGTAAAATTCTGTCTGGGTATTGAAATGACAACACTGTCACCGGTATAAAATTTTTCAGTTACACCAATAACTACTTTCCAGTTATGCTCGGTTATGGTATAATTGTCATTTAAAGACTGACTCAGGTCGATTAGTCTGATTATAAGGTCATTGTTTTCATCACAACCACTTAGTTCGACCTTAAAATCTGACTCCAGGATTTTGGTATCATAAATCACGTTCCTGGATATGGAACCTGAACAAGCATTGGAAGCAATTACAGAAAAATCTACGCTGAAATCACCCGGGTTTATGACAAACTGGGCAGGATTTGTATTGTTGGTCTGTGTAATTCCATTTTGAACCAAAGTCCAGTTCCACGATGTGGAGATCGCGCCGGCATCATTGGTAGTTGACTTGTCAGTGAGAATCACAGAAATGGTGCCATCTGGATTACATGCTTTAATGTCATACTCAAAATCTGCGATATAAGGCTCATCGGTTATATGGATGTTCTTAATGATGGTGTCCGAACAAAGGTCTGATCCTCTGATGACTTTAAGGTAAACTTTGTAATCGCCATTGGCCGGGAAATTAAAAACCGGATTTTTGTCAATTGATCTGAATGCGAGATCCGTTGAAGGATAATTAAAATTCCATTCATAAGTGTTCGAGGACAATGAAGTGTTGGTGAAAGCCACAGTTTTGGAATTGCATACACTGGATGGCGCGTCGAAAAGGGCTGTTGGAGGAGTGCTACACACCCTGACATTGTATTGAAAATCCCTTCTAATTTCGCCAAGCTTTTTGCCATTGCGATATTCTTCCACACAAACACCAATGACATATTGCCCAACCAAAATTGGCACTGCTGTCATCAATCCAGTCCTTGGATCTATCTTTAGCGGATCACCTCCCATCAGGTTGTTTAAGTTATAGGGGGGTTGCCAAATTAAGTCCTGATAAGGAGGATAAGAAGGCCAACCTTCAGGTTGACCAATGGTTAATCCTATCTTGGGTGTACAAAACTTATAAACCAGAGAATCTCCATCGGGATCAATGGCACTATTGTCGAAAGAAAGATTTTCATTGGCGCAAATATAGGTTGCCGGCCATTGTTTGAAGGAGGGAGAACTGTTTTGAGAGGTGAATGCTTCCTTGGGTATAAAGACTGAATACGTAGCTCCGGTTTCAAGTGGGTTTATAATATTATTGATGGAGCCATTCCTGCAACAACGCTGGTAAGCTATGGTATAACCGCCTTCATTGAAAGGAAGGTCAATGAATTTGAGGTATCTTGTTTCGTGCACACAGACCTGTGTGCCTTCAAAACCACAGTCGGACTGCACGTAATTGTTTAGCGTGTCATCATCCATGTATGGCATGGTAGTTTCGGCAAAAAGAGTGCCGTTACCCCTGAATATCCTTATCTTGGCATTTCTGTCAAATTGTGCATTGTCCGCTCCAAGAAAACAATCTCTTCGCAAATTCATGGTAATCAGGAATCTGCCATCGGCTACTTTTTTATAGGTCATATCACCACCAACAATGTGAGTGGCCCTGGCACTATGTGGTAGCATTAAAATACAAAGCAACCCAAAAAATGCAAAGATTGGGTATTTTAGTGATTGGATATTACGGGTATTATATTTCATGAATTTATTCATTGCCTTAAGCTTATTTAAGTTTTACGCTGATTACCTCTACTTTCCTCTCCTTAGAAGCCTTGAGACTATAGATGGAACCCCTTTCATCGTTGATATTGTCATCCACATCAACGGGGGATAATTCTTCTCCATAGGAGATTTCTGTAATGATGAGATTTTTGTTGATGAGATATGATGCAAGAGCCCCGTTTTTATAGCGCATCATGTCATTTCTTACACTGTTGATCCTGCGCTGACCAAGTACCAAATTATATCTGTCATCATATCTGGGAGATGCATAACCTCTGATCGTCATGTCAATTTTTTGTCCTTCACCCAGTGCCTTAATAAGTTCATCCATAAACAGACTAAACCTGTCATAACCTCCCCTTACATCTCCTTCAAAGAAGGATTCCATCCGGTCGATGGATTCTCCCTTTTCTTTTCCTTTTACGCCCATGCCATATTTTTCCATATATTCAGGCTTTCTGTGCATATAGTCACTGAGCAGGTCACCAAATACTTTGTTCGTTGCGGTGCTCTTACTGTCAGGGTCTGGTTCGTCGTTGTCAAAATACAAGGCAAGCGGCAATAACCTGTTGATGTCTGTTTTTGGAAGGTAGAGGTTTTTTGATATTTTCCCGCTAATGCCCCGGGTGTCTATATTTTCGGTCACTCCGCCATATCCAATCCTTGTTGCTGAAATGCGGTAGGTTTTGTTACGTTCCAGCTGGAAAGTAAATTCATTTCCCTCCTCATTTACCTTCACCAGCAATGCGTTTTCGGGATCCGTGAGGTCTTCAACCGTAACTTTAACCCCTGATAAGGAAAGTTTAGTATTTGCATCAAAGGTAAAAGCATCCAGGGCTACTTTATCTGTTGAAAGGAATAACTTCCTGACCACTTGCTCAGATTTTTTAATGGTGTGGGTACTAAAATTTATGGTGTCAGAAACGTAGCCATCTTTTTGGGCTATGATTAAATAGGAGACACCTTTGTCGAGCATAAATTTGTGCTCATTGGATTTTTCAGATGTAATCTCTGAAACCAGCTTTCCGGTAAGCTGATCAATGAGTCTTACAGTGGCCCCATTCAGATCAAGGCCAGTATTTTTATCAAAGGTGAGTGCATTGAGGTCAATTACTAAAGGCACCATATCTGCTTTGTACACATCATAACAGCATGATTGCAAAAGGTTATCCACATACATTGCCCCTTCCCGGTTTGAAGAAAAATATGCATCTGTTCCTTCGTCATTTAATTTAAAATACACATCGTGGTATGAACTGTTTAAGGGCATTGACATGATATGAGGAATGCCAAAATTGCCAGCGTTTAAGGGAGAAGCAAAAATATCATATCCTCCAAAACCTGTCCTACCCTCTGTGCTAAAATACAAGGTGCCAGTCTGCTGGTGAAAGAAAGGGCTGATGTCATTTTCTGCCGAATTGATATCCCTTAGATTAACAGGGTTTGAAAAACCAAGTTTTTTGTCATAGACAGCAAACCAGATATCTAATTTACCTTTTCCGCCGGGTCGATCAGAAACAAAATATATCACTTCATTTCCAGTGACCGGGTCGATGGTAAACGCGGGTTGTGTCGTGGTGTAATTGGCCATGTTGATGGGTGCCGGAAGTGCCTGCTCCTCGCCAAAGCTACCATCTGCATTTACTTTTGACCAATGCAAATCACAACGAAGATCATGGTCATTGATGTAATTGCAAACTGTATAATATATTCTTGACTTGTCGGGATTAAAGCATGCATTTGCAACAGATAACTCTCTTTTATTAAAATCAGCATCTATAGGTTGTATTTTGCCCTCTGCATCCAGCATAATCTTGGATAACAGCCTGGCCGGTTTTAAGAGGGGCTTGCTTTCCAGAAATCGCTGCGAAGAAAAGTATAATTTGTCATCATATTTGATGGCGCTAAAATCACTGTATTCCGAATTTACGGTTGAAGTAAGCCGTTCAAGGGTAATATTAGCATCTGGTTCTTTGCTGTTTGATGAAGCCCAGGTGCTGGATTCTTTTTCTTTTTTCGCCCGCTTGGAAAGGTAGTCACCCACTTTACCATATTGTGATAAATACAAATCATAATACTCTACAGCTTTGTCAAATTTTCCCAATCGTTGGTTCATTTCTCCTGCGTAAAAGAGGCTGGTAGAATCATATACGATTTCCAGGCTGTCAATAAGATAACTGTAGCGCTGTGCGGCCAATGCGTAAGAATCAAATAGTCTGGCGGATTCGGCGGTTTTTAAAATGATGACCGGATCTTTTTCATCAAAAGCCAAAACCTCATTATAATAAATCAAGGCAGCATAATAGTTGCCTGTGGAAAAGGCATTGTCAGCAGCTTCCAGAAATGCTTTTTTAGATTGGCCGTGTATCGTGCCGGCAAAAATCGAAAAAAGAATGGTTAACGAAATAATATATTTTTGCATATTGATCATTCAATCCTTGTTTAGTAAATGGGACAAATTTTCCTGTCTCTCAATGGCCTGACTGTCTTCATGATATAGCGTACGTGAAATTCAGGCCCTCCCCTGTTGGAAGAGACAATTTTATTAAAATTGGTGGCGTCGAGGTCATAACTGAAACTGGCATACCACTCGTTGAATTTAATGGCAAAGGTGGGAATGGTCGAACCGGCTGTTCTGTATCCCAGACCTGCATGGATTTCTGTTTCCTTTCCTCTTTTTTGGTTGACATGAATCTTCAGCAAACCTCCATACAATGTTTCTTTATACATTTCCTGAACCTGATGCAGCGCACTCAACTGTATATCCAGCATATCCATAACCTTTACGTCCCCAATGGCCGAAAAGGTAAAATGTATGGGAAGGGATTCGTTGGGGGCATTGTAAAAGGTTGTCCCGGGTTGATTTAGATGGTAAGCACCAATACCGAGGTCAAACTTGGTTCTTGAGCTTTGTTGCCATCTGTAATTAAGGCCCAGGGCTGTCTCGAGTAAATTTACACGCTGATAGTCAAAATTTTCCCCACTGGGTGCAGAAGGATTAAAAGCCACTCCATCCCATTGTTTGTCCCATGTCAGGTTGTTTGTATTAAATGCCCTTGTGGAAAATCCGACCATTACACCTGCCGTGATGAGGTTATGCGCGTTTAGAGACCTGGTGTAGGATGCACCTGCATTTATCCCTGTAAGTGACAATTTGCTGTCCCCCTGACGGTCATAATTGAGGTTGCCTCCAAAGCCAAGGAAATGTCTGTCATCACCCAGATAATGTTTAAAGTCATATGCGGCACTAAAGGTTGTCCAGGATACAGGGACAAATTTCCACTGATTCCTGTAACTCAAATTAAACCTTTTTTCGCCGTTAAATACCCCTGTATAGGCTGGATTGAGGTTCATCGGGGAGTTGTAGAACTGAGAATAATGCAGATCCTGTCCCACTATAGGGAAATAAAAAGTAAGTAATACTACTATTTTAAGTATATGGTTTCGCATTATTTGAAATTTAATCACGTTTATGATGCGTTTTGGTTGTTTTAAAACAATTCTCCAATTGTACGGTAATAAGTTGCAAAAACCGTGCTAAGAATACGTTTATCCGCAAGAAAATTACCACATTCCATATGGGCAAAAGCGCCATTTTCCCCTCGCTTCGAGTTTACAAATATATTACACTTTTTTCTGATTTTTAGTTGACTATACAGTAGATTTCTTTCGATATGTATGTCTTTTTACATTTGGGTTTGATCTGCAGGCGCATAAATACTGCTCATTTCATATTCACTTTGCGGTGATGTGCTCCTATTTGTCTTTTTTTATACATTAACGAAGATTTTGCGATAATATGTCTTCTTTAAATTGACTAACAGCATATTCAGTTTTCGGATTTTCATGTTGATAAACGAATATGTTGGATAATCACCTACTTTTGCAGACAAAAGAACAATGAAAGTTACACTGAAAAGGGTGAGTCCTGAAAATTATGAAGGGGAAAATGCAAGGGGACAGCACATTGAACTTTCGGGTACCCGGGAAGGAGTCGGACCTATGGAATCTGTGCTTATGGCAGGTGCCTCCTGTGCCAGCATTGATCTTGAACTGATCCTGGCCAAAATGAAACAGGAGCTTTTACACCTTGAGGTCCACATTGAGGGCAAGCGGGCAGAGGATCAGGTACCAAAAGTTTTCACCGGTATTCATCTGCATTTTATCCTGATCGGAAATGTTGCCCCGGAAAAAGCTGAAAAAGCAATAGAGCTAAGTACCCGCAAGTATTGTTCCGTGCTCTCCATGCTCGAAAAATCGGCCACCATCACCACCAGCTTTGAAATCAGGGACTGACAGTTATTTATTACATCATGTATATTTCACAACAAGTCATCAAATTTGAATCACTTAATACTCCATACGAAACATGAAATTTGAGACATTGGCCATCAGGCTGAGAATGAAGCAGACTGGAGAAAAAGAACACTCCTCCCCCATTTTTCCAACCTCAAGTTTTACATTTGATTCATCAGAAGAAATGCGTGCGGCGTTTTCGGAAGAAATTGAGGCCAATATTTACAGCCGGTATTCCAATCCTTCCGTTTCTGAGTTTGAAAATAAAATGGCTGCCCTTGAGGGCACGGAAACAGCCTTAGCGACTGCTTCAGGTATGTCGTCCATCTTTACGGTTTTTGCCTGCCACCTTAAGCAGGGTGATCACATTTTGCTTTCTCAGGCAGTATTTGGGAGCACCATCAAACTATTTGAGAACTTTTTCAGTAAATGGGGCATTCAATATGACCTTATCAGGGGAACAGAAATCACCCAATGGCAGGTGGCCGTGAAGTCCAATACCAAAATGGTTTATTTGGAAACGCCATCCAATCCGGCTTTGGAAATTTATGACCTGGCCAATTTTGGAAGTTTTTGCAAAAACCATGGGCTTTTGTACGTGGTTGATAATTGTTTTGCCACGCCTTATCTTCAAAATCCTATACTTTTCGGGGCTGACCTGGTAGTTCATTCGGCAACAAAATACATTGATGGTCAGGGAAGAATCCTGGGGGGTGTCATCGCGGGTAATAATGAGGTAATTGCGCCTCTTATACCATTTATGAGAAATGCAGGCCCCACACTTTCACCTTTTAACGCCTGGTTGCTTTCAAAGAGTCTGGAAACCCTTGCGGTGCGTATGGATCGTCATTGCGAAAATGCCGCAAAGCTCGCTACTTTCTTAAATGACAAAACAGAAGTGAAATACGTTAACTATCCTTTCCTCGAAAGCCATCCCGGATTTGATGTAGCCAGACTACAAATGAAAGCAGGAGGAGGTATTGTCGCTTTCGAACTAAAAGGAGGCATGGTAGCGGGTAAAAAACTCATCGACCACATCCAAATGATGTCCATTTCACCTAATTTGGGAGATACACGGACGATCATTACACATCCGGCATCTTCTACCCATAGTAAACTCACTTTAACTCAGCGCGAAGCTGTGGGTATAACCGATGGACTAATCCGGATTTCTGCCGGTCTGGAGCACATTGATGACATTCTCGAAGACCTTGAGTTGGGTTTATCCGCTAAATAGTTTTATATATTCACGATATTCGAGACAAACTTAAATGAGGTCATCGTCATTGCCATTTTCCTCTTTAGGCATATTCAGGGAAGATCTGCCGTTTAGGTATTGGTGATAGAAGATTAAAGAGAAGCCACCAAAAATGAAGATGCAGGCAAATGTACAGGCTGGTTCCGTGTTGAAGACGGAATCAAGAAAAATACCGATAAGCAGGCCCGCGCCAACGCTCATGAATAATAGTCCAAATTTCAAGGTACTGTTCTTTCTGTCCTTGCCGGAAAAAATACTACTGTCTTTTCCATATTGGATCAGTGCAAGTCTTTCCCTGTGTCTGTTCCTCAGATAAATCGTGCCAAGTACCATGAGGGTGGTGAAAAATCCGATTGTTGCTATAATTTCAGATGCCATAATTGATTGTTTTCATGTATTACGCAAGCTAAAACTTTGCGGTTACAAAATTTTGAAACAAATTTGAATAATCCACTAGGAGCAGGAATGTAAGATATGGGCATAATTTTTTTGATGTCTTGTGCATCTGGATTAAAAATTGCCCCAATGGTTGTATTTTAGCCCGTAAAGTAAATTAACGCAGTTTCGAAGGGTCTGTTTTTCAAAGGCAGATTTGGCAGAGGAGAAGTGCAGTTGTTTCCTTAATTAAATAGATATCAATGTCAAAACAGAAACAAAAGCAAGTGCATCAGGTGCATGTGCCGCAAGCAGCAGTAACTAAATCATTTTTCCTATGGCAGGATTGGGCGGTGGTTGGTGTCATTCTCATTGCCACCTACCTGACCTTTTCTGTAGTGCGCGATTTTAGCTTTGTAAATTGGGATGATGACCGGAATTTTTATGAAAATCAGCTTATTACCTCACTGAATAAGGAGAACTTTTGGAAGAATACCAAACAGATCTTTAAAGAAGATGTCATAGGAAACTACAATCCACTGAGCATTTGGACCTTTGCCCTGGAAAAAAGATACTACGGCAAAGGCAATTACAATGGCCTGGAATCTCCGGGCGATTGGCATATGACTAATGTGATGCTGCATCTGATTTGTACTTTTTTTGTTTACCTCATAGGGCGTAAACTTGGACTGAAGCTTTGGGGAGCTGCCTTTATGACGCTGCTCTTTGCCATACACCCCATGCGCGTGGAGTCTGTGGCCTGGGTAACGGAACGGAAGGATGTTTTGTACGGTGCTTTTTTTCTGGCTGCATTATATCAGTATATCCGGTTTAAACAAGGTCCGGACACATTGAAATTGATTTCTATCCTGTTGTTATTTGTCCTTTCGTTGATGAGCAAGATCCAGGCTGTTGCATTGCCACTGGCCATGCTTGCGGTAGATTTTCTGATGGATAAGAAACTGGATGTGAAAAAGGCATTGAAGAAGTGGCCTTTTTTCCTCATATCATTCCTGTGGGGGTTGATGGGTATCTATGTTTTGAGTAAACAAGGATCGCTGGATACCAATGACAGTACATTTCCATTCTGGCAGCGCATTTTTATAGGTTCTTACAGTTACCTGGTCTATGTGGTTAAATCCATCATTCCCTATCAGATCTCGCCCCTTTATCCCTATCCACCGGAAATGCCGGCGTATTTTTATCCCACGATTTTGGCGGTACCGGTGGTAATCTGGTTATTATGGAAGTCGTACCAAAACAATTGGTTTATTTTTGGATTTAGCCTGGCTTTTTTTACGGTCAACATAGTTTTTTTGCTTCAGGTATTAGGGGCAGGACAGGGCTTTATAGCTGACCGTTTTACCTACATTGCCTATTTGGGCATTTTCTTTGGCCTCGGCTACCTGGTCGATAAATTCTCTGAAAGGAAAGGGTTTTTATATCCTGTTTTGGGTGTGGCATTACTCCTTACAGGCCTTATGGCCATAATGACATCCAGGCAATTGAAAATCTGGGAGAACTCAGGAACCCTTTGGACGCATGTTTTAAAATATTATGACAAAACTACCTTGCCATTTGGCAACAGGGCAAATTATTACCGATCACAAAAGATGTACGACCTTGCGCTGGTAGATTATGATAAAGCCATCAACCTCAAGGAAGATCCGCAAACCTATAACAGCAGAGCAAGACTGTATTTTGACACGGCAACAGACAGCACACGTTTGTTACTTGCCCTGCGCGATTACAATCGTGCCATCCAGCTCAAAGCCGATGATGGAGAATTCTGGGTAAACAGAGGGGCTACTTTTGCGCGGTTGGGTCAGTTGGAATCGGCCATAGACAACATCAATACGGGCTTAAAATTGAAGCCGGACCACGAGACCGGATATCTCAACCGTTCTGTATTATATTCTGCCTTAGGCGCAAGATATGGTGCGGGCTCTGCTGAATATGGGAAATATACCCTTCAGGCCATTAAAGACCTCGATGAGTACCAAAAGTATCGCCCTTACAATGGTGACATTTGGTATGAAAAGGCAAGGATGAAACGCACCCTCAATGACATTGGTGGGGCACTGCCTGACATTGAAAGGGCAATTCAACTGGACTCTGCAAAAGGCATTTATTATTACGAGCGAGCCATCATTCATAACTTACTGAATAATAAGGCTCAGGCCAGGGCTGACCTGCAAACGGCGGGTAGTCTTGGTTTTACCAGCATTGATCCTGCTGTTAACGCTGCCATAATGAATTGACCATGGAAAAAATTTTCCTGGTCGGTTTTATGGGCAGCGGTAAAACGACCGTTGGTCTTTTGCTGGCCAAATCCCTCGGTTTGAAATTTTTAGATACCGATGAAGCCATAGAACAGATAGAAAGCAAAAAGATTGCAGACATTTTCTCAACCCGGGGCGAGGCATACTTCAGGGAATTGGAAAGCAAATTATTGCGCGAAATCACAGGCCAAAAGAATGCCATGGTGATAAGTACCGGTGGCGGCATGCCGTGTTTTGGGGGAAATCTGGAGGCGATGCAGATGGCCGGTCAGGTAATTTATGTCAGGCGTAGTTTTCATGCCATTTTTAGCACCATTGTGGGTGATCCCAAACGACCATTGGCAGTACACTCGACCAAAAAGGAATTGTATCGACTTTATAGACAAAGAAGGACATTTTATGAAAAAGCCGGATTATGCATTCGAAATAGGGGTAATACGAACCAGGTCGTTGAAAAGCTGATTGCGGGTTTAAGAAATCGCTACACGTCCCAATAATTATACTACTTTTACAACACTGAACTTTAATCGAAATCAAAATTAAGATATGAGAACACTTTTATGGTTGATGTTTTACCTGATGATTCAGCCCCTTTTTGCCCAGACGCTGGTCAACTCTACTTTTCTTAAGTCGTATCCAAAAAATTATATTTTTGCAGAATTTGGTCTTTTTGCCAGCTACGATGTAGATCTTTACAGGATAAATTATACCACCAAAGATGTGGATGGCATGGCAACCGTAGCCAGCGGCCTGGTATGTTTACCTGATGTTAAGACCCAGGGATATCCTATGCTGGTATATCAACATGGTACTGCCGGCGAACGCTATGAAGTGCCGGGGTATCTCAGTTATGAAAATGTGCTGCCTTCCATTTTTACCTCTTTGGGTTTTATATCCATAGCTCCGGATTACCTGGGACTTGGCATTGAACCGGGAATTCATCCATATGTGCACGCTGATTCTGAGGCTTGGGCAGCAGTGGATATGTTGAAGGCCACCCTTCAGTTCCTGGAACAGAAAGGTTACAATTCAAACAAACACCTTTTTCTTACGGGCTATAGTCAGGGAGGTCATGCCAGCATGGCTTTACATCGTCGCCTGGAACAAGACGATGAGGGTTTTACTTTAAAAGCCGCTTCTCATATGTCGGGCCCGTATAGTATATCTACCAGCATGAAGGATTTGTTATTAAGTGACCAGGAATATGGCACCGTAGCTTATCTGGCCAATGTAGCCCTTTCCTACAATGAAGTTTATGGCATCTTTCCAGGCAATGATGTCTTTAGGTTTTTTAAAGCCGATTACGCCAAAATGATCAAGAAATTTGCCGCAGAAGAGATTACACTTTGGGAAATGAATGCCCTTATGATCGATAGTCTGGAAGCACAGTACGGCGGTGCAAAGCCAAAATTCATGATTCATGATTCTATATTGCAGGCGATCAACGCAGATACAAACCACATAGTAAATGTAGCTCTGAGGGACAATGATGTGTATGACTGGGCTCCGGGCATCCCTACCCGATTGCTTTATTGTCTGATGGATGACCAGGTGGCTTATCAGAATAGCCTGGTAGCAGAAGCCGCTATGAAAAAAAATGGCTCTACCCAGGTGTTGGCCATAGATGTAAAATCGAGCGCAAACCACACCGATTGTGTGTCTCCTGCGGTAACCAGTACTTTGTTTTTCTTCCTTTCTTACCTGGAGTTATCTGGTAACGATGAGATCGGAGAATTTAAAGGGGAGGAAATTTATCCTAACCCGGCTTCTGATTATATAAACTTCAAAAACGGTGAAGTTACACAGGCCAAGGCGATTGACGCACAGGGAAGAACATTTCCAATCGAAGTATCTGACAATAAGGCCGAGGTTAATCATTTGCCGATGGGGGCATACTTCATACTCACACAAAAAAGGGATGGCAGCACAGGGGTACATAGGTTTATAAGGAACTAACCGCCTCCCCAATTTTTAATTTAGATTATCTTTATACGCCACCGGTTTGTGTGGTAAAAAATGTATATTAGCCCATAAATTAAATGTTTTATGGGAGAGAACAAACGATTGATTTCCATCGATGTATTGAGAGGCATGACCATAGCCTTTATGATCATTGTAAACACTCCTGGATCCTGGGAATTTGTTTATGCGCCATTGCGCCATGCCCCATGGGATGGATGCACGCCCACTGACCTGGTCTTTCCTTTTTTCCTCTTTATTGTGGGCCTCAGCATGGCACAATCATTTAAAAGTCACGCGGAATTTGATAAAAAGGACCTGCTGTTAAAAGCCCTGAAACGGACCCTTGTCATTTTTGGCGTGGGTTTATTGCTCAATTGGTTTCCCTTTTATAACAAGCCTTTTGATGAGCTCAGAATCTTTGGGGTATTGCAACGCATTTCACTGGCCTACTTTTTTTCAGCGTGCATTGCCATCTATGTAAAGGAAAACTGGCATTTGCCATTAACGATACTTATCTTGATTGCCTATTATCTGTTGCTGATTTACGGTGTTGATGCCGGTCCACTGACCCTGGAAACCAACCTTGTAAGGGTTATCGACCTGGCCTTACTCGGCGAAAATCACATCTACCATGGCTACGGTGTCCCTTTCGATCCGGAAGGTCTGCTGAGTACCATGGGTTCCATTGGCAATGTGATGTTTGGTTTTATCCTGGCAAGAAAGATAATGCCTTTGGAAAGCTATTCAAAGAAAATACAATACATCCTTTTATTTGGTATCCTCCTGATTTCCCTTGGGGTATTATGGAACTTCACCGGCTTTCCCATCAATAAGCCCATTTGGTCTGGTTCTTATGCCATGTTTACCTCCGGACTCTGCAGTATATTGTTTGCCGCAATGATTTATGTGCTGGATCAAAAGGGAATAAGTAAATGGTCATTTCCATTTGTGGTTTTTGGTATGAATGCCCTGGCTTCCTATGCCCTTTCAGGCCTGGTCATACGTATCCTTTCCATGATAAAGATAGGAGAAGAAGGTTTACCAACCGTATTTTACAACCAGGTCCTCAGTCCGCTGGCTGGTCCCTATATGGGGTCTTTGTTGTCAGCATTGTTGTTTTGTTCCTTAATTTGGCTGATGTCCTATACATTATACCGCAAAGGAATTTTCATCAAGGCCTAAGCCATAATGGCTTCAATTTCTTCTATTTCCTTAGGAATATAGGTGCCCAGTACCTGTCTGCCTTCTTCAGTAATCAATACATTGTCCTCCACCCTTATGCCCCCGAAGTCATAATAGGAGGTAAGCGCGTCATAGTTGACAAAATCGGCAAACTTACCCTCAGACTTATATTTTTCGATAAGTTGAGGAATGAAATAAATACCAGGTTCAACCGTAAGGGTAAAACCTGGTTGTAATTTCCGGGCCAGTCTTAGAGACTTGAGACCCAATTTATCAGACCGCTGTTGTCCGTATTCATAACCCACATAGGATTCTCCCAGGTCTTCCATGTCGTGCACATCAAGTCCAATCATGTGACCCAGGCCATGGGGCATAAAAAGACCGGATACTCCTTGCTCCAGCATGGCATCGACGTCACCCTGAACCAGGCCCATTTCCTTAAAGCGGGTAAGCATAAGTTTATTTACCGCTTTATGCACATCGATGTATCGGATGCCAGGTTCCACCATATTTATGCCCGTTTTTTCCATTTCTAAAACGATCTGGTAAATGTCCTTTTGTTTCGCAGTAAACTTGCCACTCACAGGGAAACTTCGGGTTATATCGCCAGCGTAACACATGTCATTTTCTGCGCCGGAATCATTGATGATCATTCTTCCACTTTCCATCAGGTTCTCATGGTGGTGGTTGTGTAAGACCTGCCCGTTGACACTGAAAATAATGCCATAGGAAAGACCGGCGTGTTCACTTTTGCACTGTCGCAATATTTCCGCAACTACTTCATACTCAAATTTTCCCGACTTTGTGGTTTTCATGGCCTGGAGGTGCATGTTCCGGGTAATTTCCACGGCTTTGGTCATTTCTTCGATTTCCACTGCTTCCTTGACGGATCGCTGGGCGACCACACTGGTGATGAGGGAGGCGGAGGGCGAAAGCTGTGGATCAAGGCCTTTTAAAACGCCATGATGCTCTATCCGGTAGGTTGGCAGATAATGCAGCAATCTTCCTGCAGTCAATGCCTTATTTATATCCTCTTTCAGAGAGGCGGGATCTTTTACCTTACTCACCCCTACTTTAGCGGCTAATGCACTCAGTTTTTCCACTTCTCCGACCCAGATGATGTCGTCCATGGTGAGCTCGTGTCCATAAATGACAGCTTCTCCACTGTCAGCATCAATCAGGGCATTTAACTCTGGGGCATTTATACCGAAGTAATATAAAAAGTTACTGTTCTGGCGAAAGGGGTAAACGTTGTCGGTATAATTCATGGCGCTCTCTCCATTGCCCATGATCAGAATCAGGCCCGATTTAATATTGGCTGCCAGATGTTTCCTCCTGGCTTCGTATATGTTGGTTGCGAATAATCTCATCTTTATTTATCATTTATAGACAAATCTACCAATTTCTTTCCTAAATAACTTCCGATGGCCACCCCCATGCCACCAAGTCTTGCCCCGATGTAACAATACTGGTCTATTTCTTTGAGAATCGGGAATTTAGAAGGCCCCATGCCCAGGATGCCGGTCCACCAATGTGTAATTTGGGCTTCCTGCCCGGGGTGTATCCTTTCGTGCAAAAACCGGATGAGTTCTTTTCGGATGGTTTCATTAAATTCAAATTGGTCGGTTACCTCGGTCTCAGGATCAAAATTCCGGGCTCCCCCAAGCAGAATTCGATCGCCTACCCTTCTGAAATAATAATACCCTTTGTCGTAATGGTACACCCCTTTCCATGTTAAGCCTGTCAATTCTTCTGTAACACAAACCTGATTTCTCGCCGGTATGATGTCGTAATTGGGAAACAGGTTTCGCGTAAAACCATTGGTGCAAATGAATAACTGATGGTAGGAAAGGGAAAGGCCGTCGGTAAATGAAATGGATTTTTCCTTCACATTGATCATTTCAACAGAATGACCGTAGATGAATTTAACCCCCAATTCGCCGGCTATGGCGTGAAGTGCTGAAAACATTTCCATGGCATCAAGTTCCCCTTCGCTTTTCATCTCAATGCATTGTTTTTCGAAGGTGGGAAAGTCATCTTGTGTGCCATGCACAAAATAGTTTTCCAGGCCAATGGCTGCTTCCATTATCTTGTTACATCGATCGATAGCGGAATGCGATGGAAATTGTCCTTTGTCAAAAAGTTCTTTTCCGCCATGGTATGTAATGGTAATACCTTTTGACTTAAGCCTTTCCTCCAGCATCTTTATACCGTGCCAACGCATGCGAATGATTTCAATGACCTCTTCTTCGGGTATATGGGTGAGGTCGTCTAAAAGCTCTGTGACACTGCCAAAGCAGGCAAATCCCGCATTTTTAGTACTGGCACCCTGAGGAGGTAAATACCGCTCCACAATGAGGACCGGTTTATCCGGAAATCGTTGCCGCAATTCAATGGCTGTACTCAGGCCCACTATGCCGGAACCGATGACGATGGAAGCTTCGTGCGGCTTCAGGTAATTGTCTTCCCAGAAACTAAATTGCATGGTTTATGATCTTTTATTATTATTGCAGCTAAAATACGCCCTTATCATGATCCAGAGAATTCAAAGTGTGTTATTGTTGTTTTCAGGCCTTGGGTTTTTGGGCCAGTTTCTGACCGATCTGGCAACAAGCAGTCAGGCGCTGGCTTCGCTGTTTGCCGACCAAAAATATGAAATTCAGGACAGTCCGGTTTTGCTTGGAATTACCCTTGCGGGGGCCATTTTGGCCATTTTGACTATATTTTTATATCAAAACCGGAAACTGCAATCCCAGCTTTCCGGGTTGGTGCTGATTTTGGGAATTTCACTTCCACTTGCTGCCTTCTTTATAGCCAAACCTGAGCTGGACCTGGCATCGACCAGTACAGAGTTGAAGGCTGCGATGGGTGCGGCGCTACCCGCTTTATCTATTGTCCTGTCTGCTCTGGCTATGCGTTTCATCAAAAAGGACGATAAGTTGGTGAAGTCCATGGAAAGGCTCCGGTAGGCAAAAAAAAAGGTGTGTAAAATTACACACCTAACCAATTTTCGTACTCTTCACCCTGAGGCAATTGAGCAATCTTCCTCGACTTCCCGAAAAGTCTTACAAAGAAAGATTTTACGTTTTTAAGAAATATGTTCATGTGGGGGAGTTTATACTATTAATACGTTCGAAAGGGCGAATAGTTGTGTTTGATTTTACTATATTTATGTTAATTATTTGTCAATGGTGATTCAATGACAATATTGAATGTGTCGCAGTGCTGCCAATAATTCCATCTTTAAATAAGGATGTTTTTCCCGATCAGGCCATGGCCTGATTTTTCATTTCTGACGCCAGGTCATGACCCAGGTAATTTTCAATCAGGTTGTGGATCCAGTAAATGACAGGGGTGAGTAAAAATGCCATGGCAAACTTATAGATGTAATTCACCGTGCCTATGGCCAATACCCTTACAATGTCCCAGTCGGCACCGATCCAAAAGGCTATGATCAGTACCACATAGCTGTCTATGAATTGCGATATCAGGGTGCTTCCTGTTGCCCTAAGCCAGATTTTGTCCTCTCCGGTAATGCTTTTTATCTTATGGAAGATGATTACGTCGGCTATTTGCCCAACCAGGAAGGCAATGACAGAACCAAAAATGATCCAAAGCCCCTGGCCCATTACTTTGCGGTAAGCCAGATCCATGTTATTGAGGTGGTTGGCGGGATTGGCATCCAGCAAACCACTCTCCTGATTCCACCAGGAATTTGGGGCCACGTTGATGGCGGCATAAACCATGATAAATGCATAAATGATAAGTCCGACAGTGAGGTAAGAAAGGAATTTGACAGCACGCTGCCCATAGTATTCATTGATGATGTCGGTCATCACAAACACCACAGGCCAAAGCAACACACCTGCCGTAAGATTGAAGCCCAGACCACCTTGACCAAAAAGTTTGAGGTTGAGGGACGAAAAACCGAGGGTCTCTTCCAGTGAAAATATTTTGCCACCTATGAACTCTGCTACTATGGCATTGGTCGTGAAAAAGCCTGCTAAAACAATAAACAAAAATGTTCCCTTTGATTTTATAATGGTCTGCATGCTCAATTAATTTTCTACAATGATACTAATAAATTAAAGGCTATGTATAATTGGACTATACTAGAGGTTTGATAATATTGTGGATCCTGTAACCTTTAATGTTCCGTTGTTTTCAATGAGGGTGCCTCCAGGTCCATTGTTGACAGCTTTAACATCAACATCATTTAAAGTGAGCGTTTTACCGTTCGAAAGAATTAGGCCGGTATTTGTACCAATGTGAGTGAAGTCAATTGAAATTTCTGGTTTAAACTGGAAGCTTAGGCCTTTGATGGTGACATTTTTATGAATGTTGAGCGGTGTAGTAAGTAGACTTTGAGTAATTGAAGGCTGATCAAAAGTGATGGTATCTCCTTCTTCCAAACAACTGATATTGAATCTTAAGGTACCAATTCCGGCATTGGCATTATTAGTCACCAGGGATGAACATGGAAGATAAAATTCATCGGCTCCAATGTCAGGATAATAATTGTCTCTCACCTGGTTGTCAATATCTGTGTTCACCTGAGGAATGGAGATTCCGGCCCCACTTAAAGTGGTGCTGTTCGCCGGGATTAGATGAAGATCTGTAGGTGGGGCTATAAATTCGGGCTCAACTTGTTGGGAATTCAGATTCCCACCAAAGCCAGTTCGTATGTCAGCAAGTGTAGATCGCTTTAGTATTATAAACCCTAAATTGTCACCTGTGGAATAATAATTATTGTAATCAAGTTGTGAGAAAACACTTGGAGGCGCCTGACTGTAGATGGCGTACCGCTCACCTCCATTGGTCTGTTTGTTTGAAAATATGTTGTTTCTAATGTCAGCAGCCCCGGAAATGTTGACTCCAGAAGTTACCAGCAATGCAGAAGGATTTCCAAGATTACTGCCCTGATTTTGATGAAGACAGATTGTATTAAAATAGATGCGATAGCCCGCTCCTGACAGGACTACCATGCCATTTCCATTATGGTTTTCACTGGCACCAGGTGACCCAAAAGCGGAAACATCACTTACAAAATTATTGTAAACACTGATATTTGCAGAAAGGCTCGATGACCCAAGTTCTATTCCTGAAGCACCGTATCCTTCCGTAGCGCTATTGGTAATATCGCTCACTTTATTGCCAAAAATTTTTATCCCTGAAGTTGATCCCGACACCACAATTCCTGATGGACGCCCACTTGAAGTATTGGTAATTCCGCCCGACGAGATGCCTGAAATTTGATTATTTGATACTACTATATTGGAGTTGGAGATGCCGGTGTTAATATAAATACCGGTTGGATTATTGGGGGTTGCGCCCGAAAAATTTAATCCTGAAATGCTATTCTGAGATACAATTGTATTTTTTGTACCACTGGCCAGCCAGATGGCTCTGTCATTTTCAGGATTCACTGACTCAAAATTTCCGAGCTGATTACCGGTAACGGTTGAACTGTCAATGCCCTGTAAGTAAATACCTACATTGCGAATTTCGTTGGTATCGGCAGTATTCATTGCGTTGTCTTTTATTAATAACCTTTTACCTTGTCCGCTGAAGCCATTACAATTGATACCAACAGAAGTACTTTCTATGGAATTGTTTTCAATGATAATATCCCTGAAATATCCCGGAGAACCTATTGTACCGGCGTTAGATAATATTATGCCTGATGAAGAAGAAGGTCCGCTTTGTACAAAACAGTTTATAATTTTTGAATTGCTGATGAAGGATGTATCCGCTGAACCAAAAAGTAATGCCGATGATGCTGAATTGATAAGTTTTAAATTTTTTGAACTTGTTCCACTATTTGATCCATCAATCGTGACATTACTGGCTAGAATGCGCAAAAGTGGACCTGAATTGTTTGCTCCTGTAAGGGTAGTTTCCAGACCGGCGTCGGGTTTTATGGTCAGGGAATAGGTGCTTGCAGTGCAATTGCCGCTTAACATATTCATGAGCTCTTTTAAGCCGTTTTCAATGACTATTTCATCTTGAATTGTGACCGTAGTATTTCCTGCCAGTCCATTATTATTGATGGCTTCGAATAAGCCTCCCGTACCGGTAAGGGTTTCGTAATTGCCTCCAACACCGATCGTAATATAGGTCGGAAGTCCTGTTACAATGGAATAACTTTTAATGGATCCGGTAATTGGGAAAGCCGATGCTGTAAGGTTTACACTAGCTGGCTGTGAATTAAACACACCGTTGCTGAGTCCAACATTGGGTATGGAAAATAAATCCTGAGCGACAAAGAAGTATTGAATGGTATTTCCGGGAGAAACTCCGCCTCCGCCAAATAATAAGCTGTAATTGACAATAAAGGTAAACGGTGAAGTGCTATTACTTGCTTCAACGTATTTCCAACAGTTTGAGGTACTTGTGTTGTTGATGAAGGTATTATTGTGACTGCTTAACTTGAAATACAACCTGGGCTTTGTTCCGGCCGCGACGTTGATTTGACTTAAGTCTGAAATATGACAAGCCAAATTCCTGTTTTCTGTGCAAGTGGTATTGATGAACGGCCTGAAACAAAAAATCGGGCCAAATATATCTTTTCTTACACCATCAAATTCGTCTGCACCGATATCATGACTTATTGCTCCGCCATTAACCGAGGCAGCAGGTCCCGGTCTTTGCTGGTTGTCAATGTCAATAACCACCTCTGGAATGGGAATGCCGCCTGACTCGATTGGAGTAGGATTTAGCCCTGCATCGAGGTGTAAATTTCCAAGGGAAGGATCTATAAAATTAACAGGCTCACCCTGGACAGAAAAATTATCCCCGGAGCTGGCTAATTTCCATGAGTTGAAGTTGCACGCCACATTCCAATACCCAATAGTTGAAGTCTGGAAACTATTCAGTACATTATAATTGCTGGCTCCCCCCTCCCATCCAAGGCCCGAAGAACTAACATTTCCATAATTATTTCCAATACAAAAATGATTTCCGGTACCTCCGGAACGGGAATTATTAAAGATATTATTTTTCAGCTTGACATTCGAAATAATGGCAGAAGCCGCTGAATTGTCTCCGCGAAGGAAACAAAAAGTGGGCAAAACGCCAGCGGAGACCATTCCCTCAATATTGATGGTGTTATTCAGTATGTTGACATTGGCAGCAGTAAATCCGTTCCATATACCCATAAATTGTGTATTGCTACTTTGATCAGTGCCCAGATTAATCATATTATTGGATATCAAAACGGTTCCTGAATTCATGGCTCTAAGATAGATACCACTGACTGTTGGCGGATTGCTGACCGATGGACTTGATGAAGCTGATCTAAGGTTATGGATCTTATTTGATGAAATATTTCCACCGGGAGCGCAATTTGATACTGCCACACCTGCAACATTTGTCTGGACAGATCCGGCATTCGATGCAAAAAGATTTTGAATAACGTTTTCTCTGATTATTGGAACAGAAAATGGGGAAGTAGTGCCTAATAATAGAATACCGACCAGCGATAAATTTCCAGAGCTCAAAGTTGGATTTGCATTGACTGCGGTCAGGTTTTTAATGGTATTCTGTTCCAGAACAACATTGTTGGCATTTGTAACACCCTGACCAGAAAATGAGATGGCCCTCAGGTAATGGGTCGAACCAGTACCTGCCTGAAATATGTTTGAGATTGTATTTTGGGATATGACTATGTCCGCATTGGTGATAATTCCTGTTACTACAATGGCAGATACCCGCTGGGCAGTGGAGGAAGTGGCAGCCGTTGCACAATTGATGCTGTTTGAAGTAGTGATGCTGCCTATGCTATTTCCGATGACAGCTGGAATACCACCACCAATCCAAATGGCTTGTATGCCCATGGAAGTGGATGAGCTTGCACCCAATAAATTTATCGACCCAACTGTATTGTTGTTTATGTTAACATTGCCGGTTCCGGAGTAGGCTATCAAATTTGCAGTACCGCCGCTGTTGTTCTGTAATGTAACCGTTATAGAACCATTGCCTGTTCCTGAGCCGATGATATTTCCTGATAGCGTTCCAATGTTGGCATTTCCTTCTGAGACCCAGATGCCTGAAAAATTGCCATTGGCCGTATTGGCCGAGGAGGTAGTGGTGATGTTAAAATTTGCTATCGTGTTGCCATGAATATTCACTAGAGAAGAAGGAATGAGGCTGACACCGATGCCAACAAACCTGCTAGCCACCGAGCCTGACAAAGTCCAGGGACCGGCACCACCGCAGTTTGCGGCCTGACCTCCAATATAATTGTTGGCTATATGATAATCATTGCCATTATTGGCAATAAAGATGGCATAGTGGTGATTTCCTGAAGAAGCTACCCTGGTACCGGTTTGAAAAAAACTGTTTCCTGAAATGTTCCACTGATGGTTATGGCTGTTGATATTCAAACCTGAGGATGAAAAGCTGGAATTAAAAAAATTGGATATTAAATTATTGGAAATGGTAATTTCTGAATTATCAATAAGGAATGAGCTTCCTTTCGAGTAAATAGCATTTAATGGCATATTTACGCCATCCGACGAAATTTGGCAGTTGTCAATCGTATTATGATCATTGCCGGTTATTTGGCCTTCCCCAAAATAAATAACCCCACTACCCTCAGCAGCATTTACAGAGGCTCCATGGATGGTGCAGTTCTGTATCAGATTGTTTGTGGCATCATGGTGGAGTTTTATGGTGCAACTGTTTGGCCCCGTATTGTTGTTGATAAATGAAAGTCCGATCCCTGTTGAAATTGTACCATTAATATTGACATGATCTGCGCCGTTTAATTCGACAAGAGGGCCGTCTATATTTGCACTTACCGTCCACGAACCTGCTACAGGTTCAATGGAGATGTATTGGTAGCTTGTGCTTCCGGTGCCGCTGGCATCGAGCCTTGCAGTATCTGTTTCATTCACATTTGAGGTCACCTGAATGATCACCGAATCGGTGTGAATACCTAAATTAATGGCTTCAAATGCTTCTGCTAATGAGGCGTAGGTACCCGTATGTGTCGTTCCTGCCGAAACAACTTCTATTTGTGACGAGGTTTCTAACGCCCAAAAAGAGATCAATACAATGAAAAAATAATTTTTCATGAAAAATTATAATAGGAACCTGTAAGGTATAGATTTATAATCTTCTTTTGTGGGTTATTTGGTTGAATAAAAGTTATTTCACTGGATCTAAATAAGCATAAAAAAATAAATGCCTGAATGCTTTCACATCAGGCATTTATTTTATGAAATTCATTTAAACGGTAAAGTTTTTAAGTAATTTTTTACCAGCTTTTGAATAAGTTACAGAGTTACCGTCATCCAAATGGATGCGATTTTCTAAACGGTCTATGCTCGTAATCCGCTTACTATTTATCAGATATGACTGATGTACCCTCCAAAGTTGAGGTGCATTCAACTTCTCCTGCCAGTGCTTCAAGGTCTTAGACGTCATGATGGTTTCCCCGTTAATCAAATGAATAACTGAGTAGTTGCTTTGTGCCTTTACCATAAGAATTTCATTGATGCGCACAAAACGGCTGCTTTCCCGGTGGTTTACAAATACCCCTTTATCCAGAGGAATACGAATTCCGGCTTCTGTCCTGGCAAGCAGAGCCTGCAGGTCATCGATCTGTCGGTACAGGTGTTCCACTTCATTTCGTAGATCCACCAATTCATTTAGGGGTAACATCCTGGCTGATTTCATTTCATAATAATTTCTAAAGTGGTCATATTTTGGAAATATTGGATGCTCCCGTGACATTTAATACGCCGAAATTATCAATAAGAGAGTTATTGGCTCCATTATTGATCGCCTTTACATCGACATCCTTAAGCACAACCGTTTTACCTGCCAGAATAATTATACCTGGATTCATACCCAGTGTATTAAAATCAACCGTAATCTCCGGACGTGATCCACTATTTAATCCCATGATCGTGATATTCTTATCTATGATCAATTGGTCAGTCAGGGTTGTTGTTATGACCGTTGGTTGGTTATAGGTAATGGTACTTCCATCAGCAATGCAGCCTAGTATGTATCTAAGTGTTCCAACTCCTGAGTTTCCTGAGTTTGTAACTACGGAAGAACAAACTGAGAACTCATCAGCGCCTAAATCCGGTGTTGAGCCACTTCTTGCATCACCATCGATGTCAATGGTAACTCCTGCAATAGGCGTACCCAGGTCATTCAATGATCCGTTACTTGCAGGTATTAGATGCAGGTCTGTAGCTGATGTAAATACTGGATTGATGTTTACTGAATTGGCATCCTTTGCAGTTGCAGTCTGCCATGCGGCGAGTGTAGCTGAACCCACTGCAGCAATTTGGCCTAAAAACTTTAATCCGGAACCTGTTGCAGTTACAACATAGTCATTGTAATTAATGTCAGTAAATTGTGCGTTACTTGTTGCAGCATAAATTCCGGCACTGCCATAACCGGTTGCCCCTGATAAACCGAGATTGTTTACGATGATGTTGTTTCTGATATCAGCTTCACCGCCAGTATTAAGGAATATACCCATGGACATGGCATCGGTTTGATTTAAAGTATTTCCTGACAAATTTATTGAGTTGTGAAACACACTAATACCCGTTTGTGTGGTGGTTAATACTATTCCTATTGGGTTATCCAGTGGAACACCAGTATAACTCCAGCCATCTCCATACATATTGGCAATCATATTGTTCGCCACCAATATATTGGCCGTTAAAGTTCCGGTACCTACGTATATTCCATGCCCTCCATATCCGGATGTTCCTGTGTATCCAATATTTGTTATTTTATTCGCTAAGATTGATGTATTTTTTACACCGGTAGCCAGAAAAATTCCCTTATCATCTTCATTGGTTGATGTGTTGAAGTTGCCAACTGAATTATTAGAGACCAGGCCGCCATCAATTCCTTGTAAATAAATGCCAGTATATGCTATCGCATCATCACCAGAAGCGGTTAGGTCATTGTTTGAAATGGTTAATCCCATGCCATTTCCTGCTGAAACAGCTGCCCTGGAGTAAATTCCAATGTACGCCTTTTTAATGAGGTTGTTTTGAACGGTAATATTATTGAAATATCCATCATTTCCAAGTACCGTTCCATCTGTAACGCCCACAGCAGTCGAGGTATTGATGCCATTTGTGATGTTACAGTTTTTCAGCGTTACATTGGTCCGAGGTGTCATTCCAATTGACCCGATGAGTACCACACCAGGTGTAGTTACACTGGTATTTAATAAATTCAAATCTCTCGAGGTAGAGCCATTATTTGAACCATCAATTATTACATAGTCGCTTAATATTTTCAAAATCACATTGGCATTTATGCTACCCGAAATGTTGCTTGTAACTCCGGATGCGGGTTTGAGGGTAAATGTGTTAACAGCACTTATTCCTGGTATGTTGGTCAGAGTAAGTGGCAGTGTCTCTCCAACGCTGCTATAATCAGCTTGCAATTCAAATACCACGGCACATGAAACTCCAAGCGTATTTACTTTACCAAAAGCCTGGGTTAAATTTTGATATCCAACCGGCTGAGATGCCCCAACGGCATAAGTACCACATAAAGGAACATCACCAAACAGCGAACCACTGATTTCGTCATTGGATGGCGTTTGATCACCGACCAATTCTGCGCTTGCATACATGGTGTAATTTCCAGCTGATGGCAAAGTAGCTGAAGGAAATGAGTGCGTGAATGAAGCCCCACTGGCTAAAGAAGCAATACTTCCTGTTTGGTTGTAAATTTCCACCATAGAGGCGTTTAAAATTCTGAACCTGACCGGGATATTTGTTTGTGCATTTATACCTTGGTTGGTAAATGAAGCCATTGGTGTGAAGCCTAAGCCAACAGGCTTAGTTCCACCACTCACTGGATCAATAAATGCGGTAGTCTGGATGTCATTGTCGACAAGTTCAATAAAATTTCCTTCATCCGCACCCAAATCCGGCGTTGTCACATTGCGAGCGTCATTATCTATATCGGTTGTCACACCTGCAATTGGAGTTCCATTACTTTCCACAATGGTAGCCAGTGAAGTGTTAATGTGTAGATCGGAATTGGATACATATTTCGGATCGGCATTAACCGATGAGGCGTTTTGACCAAATCCGGCAATGATTCCAGCCAGATCAGTCCTATTAGATCCTATATATGCCAGTACGCCCTGTGTACCTGAAACAAAATAATCGTTGAAATCAATAGTAGTAAACGAAGTATTGGGAGCAGCAGAGTAAATGGCGTAAGCCGAAGCTACAGCGCTTGCATTGACCATGGAATTTACAAAGACATTGTTCCGCACATCCAATGCCGTTGCACCAGTTCCCACATAAAGTGCTGCTGTAATTTTATTTGCAGTTGTTGAAGTGCCTTGATAATTACCATACAAATTAATTGAGTTGTGATAAATGTTGATGCCCCCTGCAACTGTTGTAATGGTAGAACTATTGCCGATCATACCTATGCCTATACCCATGGATGATGAATTGCTAAAGCCTGTCCAGTTTGAACCATTGATTCCGCTAATGAAATTATTGGCAATGGTAAGGTTACTGGTAGCAGATGCAGTACCCACTGTGATGCCTCTGCCGCCATAGCCTCCTGTAGCTGTGGTTAATGCTTTGGTGACATTGTTTTTTGTCACAGATGAGTTTATAAAACCGGTTTCAAGCGAAATTCCAGTAGGTGACTGTGATGCAGTTGTTTGCTCATCGATTGTATTTTGGCTTATCAGGCTGTTTACGGCATGACCAGCCTGAATGCCTAAGCTGGCCAGGGTTCCATTGTAAGTTATGGTATTTCCAATGATATTTAGATTGTCATTGGTACCTGCGACGGTGCCTGTGGCATAGATCCCTATGGGAGCCAATGAAATTGAATTGTTTTGGAGTGTGGTATTGTCATTGTCATCACCTCCTGTGCCTGGGGTATTACCGCCCACAGAAATAACATACCCTATTGTTGTTGCAATACCGGTGCTAAGGTTGCAATTTTTTATGGTGTTATTGGTTGCTCCGGCCCCCCCACCAAGGCTGACAACGGATACCACAGTAGATCCTGCAGTGGCTGTATTTGTAATTGTTAAACTTCTATCAGTTCCACCGCTGTTACTTCCATCAATGACCACATAGTCTGCACCATTTAATTTTATAAGTGCACCAGAAGATGTACTTCCGGAAATCAGTGACGTAACTCCGGTCCCCGGCTTGAATAAGATGGTATTGGTACCACTAGCTCCGGCCACCTGATTGAGAATAAGTGGAAAAGTTTCACCAGATGAATATAGTGCATCTTTTAATTCGATTATTACAGGTCCAGAGACCCCCCTGTTGTTTAAGTCTGCAATGGCATTTGTCAAAGTTTGGAAATTCGGGAATGTTTCTGCCGCTCCAACCAGATAAGTACCATTCATAGGACCAACAATTTGTTTATTACCGGAAGGTGCGGTAACTGTTGGCATAAAAGCAGAACCTACAGTTACACTGGTGCATTCCCCGTCTATGAGATTGCTGGAGGCTGCACCCGTGGTTACATCATAGGCGAGCCAGAAATAGTTGTCCCCATTGTTTAATATTTGAGAACCAGTTATTGTAAATGTAGCAAAGGTCGGAATTGCTGAACCAAACAAAGTCCCCGTAGAAAATGCTGTAGATGATCCTGTGTAATATATTTTTGCATTAGCTGTATTGATGTCAGCAATATCTGTGGTTCCATTGGCATTTAAGTCAAAACTGGTGGCACTTATAGGTGTTAAGGGTCCTGAAGTGACAACTTTGATTCGAATTATGCTTTGATTTATAGCACCTGCATATGCACTGCCACTGACCTGATCTACAGTTGATGATACATACATCATAGGCAATGCCGGAACGCCGTCGAATTCATCGGCCCCTACATCCGGGTTTGATGCACCGCCGTTTACAGAGCCTGCCGGGCCTGGTCTTGACTGTAAGTCAATATCTGTAGCAATAGCCACATTTGTTCCACCGGATTCTAACCTTGTACTGGTCATTCCAAGATTTAAATGCAAATCACTGGAAGATGTAAATATTGGGGTTTCAGTAAATGAATTGGCATCCATGCCGGAAGCAGCCTGCCAATCTGCCAGCGTTACATAATTAATACTGTTGAAACTACCTGTATTATTGGTCGCATTTGTGCCAACACAATTTAAGTCATTGTAATTGATCGTTGAACCAGCAAGTGAAGTTGCCCTTGAGTAAAAAGCCCAAAAGTTGCCACCGGAAGCCGAATTTGAACCTTCAACATTAAATATGTTATTTCTGACATCTATGCTTGTTCCAAATGCCGATATGTTTCCATCTCCATTTGCAAAGGCTGCGACTTTTGCTGAGGCAGTATTGGCAACCTGACCAGTGAGATGGACCGTATTATGATAAAATTTATCACCATAGCCGGCACCTGCAAATAAGCCGGTCACATTCCAAACCGCGCTGGTACTGGATGCATTTAATTTGGAGATGAAATTGTTATAAACCGTGGCATTTGATGGGTTGGCCATCGTAGTATAGGTTGAGCTTATGACTACAATGCCATACACCTTACCCGTTGAAGTTCCTGTATAGCTTAAGTCATGCACATTATTATTAAATGCCAATCCATTTTTAAAGTCTAATAACCGGATTCCATATTGGGTTGAGGTTGATGTACCTGTCACATTTTGCACTTCGTTACCGGATACCTGAAGATTTTGTTGCCTGTCAGCCCAAATACCCGCAAGCCCAAATCCTTCACCCGCTACAGCTGTTCCAAAATTGTTGTTTGCTATAAGGTTATTCTGGTCGGGTGAATTTGCGTTAAACCCAAATAATACCAAACCATATTGTGTCTTGCGAAACAAGTTGTTTTGAAAAGTATTGTTGTTGTTTGATTCATTACCGGCAGCCGTTGTACTTATGGTAGTATTTCCACCCACATAGACCCCCATAAGGCTTGTTGTAGAAGAGTTTCCTTCGATAATACAATTTTTAACCGTATTGTCAGTCGAGCCATTACCGATTGCAGGTGCGGCAAGCCAAACTACCGCATTGCCGCTTGTAGTAGCTGTCGTGTTTTGAATGGTTAAGCTTCTGTCATTTCCCCCACTATTGCTTCCATCAATCGTTACATTATCAGCTCCATTGAGTTTGATCAATGCACCTGCACCTACACTACCTGTTAAAACAGATGTGGCAGATGGTTTTATGGTTAAAGCATATGGACCTGCGACACATCCATTATAATTGATGCCATTTAAGGCCGTCGCTCCGGTTTCAGTCACAGAAGCATCAATTATCGTCGCTGTCAGTGCGGCTGACATGCCACCTGCATTTATGGCTTCAAACAGGCCACCTACACCGGTCAATGTAGGATAGTCGCCGGCAGCTCCAATGGTTTTAGCACCGGAAAGACCGGCAGGCACAAAAATAAATTTATTGAGAGTTCCACCGATTGGGAAATGGGCCGCTGTCAATGCGACACTGGCAGGAGTGGTGGCAAAACTTCCTGCATTTATGCCTACATTGGGTGTGGCGGCAATGTCTTGTGCCACTACAAAATATTGAATGGTATCACCTGTAGCTGCGCCTGCGCCACCCAATAACAACGAGAAATCTGTAGTGAAACTAAATGGCGTGTCACCCATTCCCGATGCTTCTACATATTTCCAACCATCCGTTGCATTGGTATTGTCATTTACCGTATTTGCATTTGTTGATTTTTTGTAATACATCCGTGGTCTTGTGCCTGCAGCAATATTTACTCCGCTGGCATCTGTTATATTCACAGGTGTCAAATTTTTGTTTTCTATACAGGAAGAATTACTTAGTAGTGCGTAAGAAATAACCGGTGGGTTAAGATCAATTCCTATGCTGGAAAATTCATCCGCTCCAATATCAGGTGTTGCACCATTTCTGACATCTCCATCAAAATCGGAGGTAATTCCTGCGATATTGATACCCCCGCTTTCTATTTGAGTACCTATGCCGGTATCGACATGAAGAAAGGTGGGATCTGATCCTGTTGTCGAAACAAAGTTTGGTGATTCTGAAATCGACACAGTTTCACGGGGTGTAACTCGTGCTTTGAAAGCTGCAAGTGTCTGGTCATTATTTGTTCCGTCAGTAAATATGAGATTGGTGGCTGATGGCGTTCCAGCATAGAAAAGGTTGTTGTTGGAAACCGCGCCGTAATTATTAAGGTTTGTCGATGCAGACCTTCTGAAAGCAACGGTAAGACCTGTTCCATTGGCAGTAGATAGATTTGAAATGATGTTGTTACGCATATTCAAAACAGCAGTTGTCGCAGTAGTGCTGTATGTATGGTAGAGGCCCTGGCTGCCAAAATTGGTGCCGCTGGATGTGCCATTGAGATAAATGGTGTTGTATGAGATGTTTAAGTTTGAACTAGTTGATGCACTCGTAATATTTATACCCCGCAATGCATCTCCTGAGTCAGATGCAGACGCTTGCAAATTTCCAATTAGGTTGTTATACACATTGAGCGTAGTTCCACTGCTGATTTGAATTCCCCTTACCAATGAGGCAGTTCCATTGGTAGCTAATAAATCATAAATTGTATTGGAATAAATGTTGGCGCTTAAAGCTAACGATTGAGATATTCCGATAATTGTTGCTGCTCCGGTAGAAGAGTTAATGTATTGAAGATTGCGTATTCTGTTATTATAAATATTTTTATTGGAAGAACTCGATGTGCTTAAGTTGATTCCATAAATAAGTGAAGAAGTACTTGTGCCAGCACCATCGATGCTCAAATCAAAAATGTCATTTTCAAAAATCTCTTCCATAGTTGGAGATCCTGCATTTGACCAGCCATAAATACTGCTGGTGGTGGTTCCAGATGTATTTGGAATTTTGTTGGCCGAGATCGTATTTTCTCGGACGGTATATAAGGATGTCACGCCCCTCATGCAATAAAGTAAACCACTGGCGCCTTGAATTTGATTATTTGTCACCGCATTGCCCCTCAAAGTGACCACCATTGCTGAACCTGAAGAACTGTAGTAGATACCATGAAATGTACCCGTTCCTGTTTTTATATTTCCATCAATGGTATTATAGTTGCAATTATAAGTTCCCGGTGTACTTGATAAAATAATGCAGTCAAATTGCCCAGTACTAGGACTGGTATTGTTGAGAATAGAATTGCTGGTAACATTCAAGATTGCAGGGCTTGATGAGATGGCAATGGCCCTAAAGGTGCCGGATGTAGCCGTGGAATAGGTACTGTTTTGGACGGTATTGTTGTTGATGTCCACGGTATTTGAGGCGGCCGTCGAACCAATAGCTACTTCAATTCCAGTCAACTGGCTTGTTGTACCTCCACCTTTTATGGATACCGTATTAAAATTTATCGTGGCATTGGCGCTGGTGCCCGCTTGTCCATAGATGCCCCTCAGGGTACTTGGGTGATCAACACCGCCTCCGTCATTGTTGTCCACATCGTTATAGGATATGTTAATTCCCCATTGGTTGTTCGCGCGAATCCCTGCAGCCGGATTGGTTGATGCCGTTCCACCACCATAGTTGCGAATGATGTTACTGGTAGAAATATCGGCACCCCCGATGTCATTATTGGTGTCACCCAGGGTGAAAGGGGAGGCAGCTGCATAGCCACTGAGCACGATGCCATAGTTTCCCCCATTGGTGGTATTAGAATAATATTTATTGTTGCTGTTTGTGCCGGCAGCAGATGACGGTGTCAGGACCGTGGTTGCAGCTGCAGGCGTGGAATTTATGGTTAGCAAACATACAGATCCTTCTACCATCGGGGATGTCCCGGTTGCAAAATTATCACGCTGCATGTTGAAAGTACAGTTTTGGATGGTATTGTTTTGAGCCCCATCACCTGCATCCATTTTAAACAAGGCAAGTCCAAATTCCATGGCTTCAGGGTTTGTGGCATTGCCGTCCGTAAATGTAAGGCCATTAACCGTTACCCAATCCGCTCCAACAATTTTGAAGATGCCGTCCGGTACTGGAGAAGTTGGTGTGGCGACCCCGACCGCCGCATTCAAAGTCACAACTCCAGATGCGGTAAGTGTAATGGTATTGGTTGCACTCAGCAACGGATTTAAGGTAGCACTTCCCAGGGTAAATCCAGCCGAAGAAGGAGCAGTTTCTGACCCGGCTGCACAGGTCAAAACGACAGGTCCTGACATGGCATTAATGGCATTCAAGTCTGTAAGGGCAGCATTAAGTGAGGCATAACTTGCCGAAAGATTTGGCGTCGTATTGCCTGCACCGGTTACCGTAACGGTCACCTGCGCACTTAATGAAATAGTAAATAATATGGAAATAATAGCGCTGCAAAAGAATGTTAGACTCTTCATCATTACTGAATGTAAGTTTGGTTAAAAAAGAATATTCACTCAAATATAAAGAATCGGCAGATTACCACCAAATTAATAACACATTACATAATATAAATATATATATATAGTTTTTTATCAAAGCATAAGTAAAAAGTTTTATAACAATTTCTCCTTCATGAACCTAGTGAAAAAGTAGGTGACTAAGTCCCTGGTTAAAATATAAAACTTTTATATATCTGTATAGAAAAAAAAAACCCGGCATTACTGCCAGGCTTCCTCTTCCTGCAATCTTCGAATTCGTTTATTTCTTGTCCTGAACTTCCTCAAATTCTACGTCTGTGATGTCGTCCGTCGCAGTTCCGGCACTGTCTCCACCACCCGGCTGACCCTGCTGGGCATTTTGCTGGGCAGCATAGATGTCCTGACTTGCCGCCATGAAAGCATCGTTGAGTGCTTTTGTCGTCGAGTTAATCAGGTCAACGTCCTGATTTTTATGCGCTTCCTTGAGTTGCGCCAGGGCTGTGTCGATGGCAGCGCGTTTCTCAGCCGGTATCTTTTCGCCAAATTCACTGAGTTGTTTTTCGGTCTGAAAGATCAGACTGTCGGCCTGGTTTATGGCTTCAGCCTTTTCCCTTGCTGCTTTATCGGTTTCTGCATTGGCAGCCGCCTCTGTTTTCATCTTTTCGATTTCTTCTTTGGAAAGACCTGTTGAAGCCTCAATGCGGATATTTTGCTGTTTTCCGGTGCCTTTGTCCATGGCAGAAACACTGAGGATACCGTTTGCATCTATGTCAAAGGAGACCTCGATTTGTGGTATGCCTCTGGCCGCTGGCGGAATGCCATCTAAGATAAATCTTCCAATGGCTCTGTTGTCTTTGGCCATGGGTCTTTCTCCCTGTAAGATGTGGATTTCTACACTTGGCTGGTTGTCCGCTGCAGTGCTGTACACTTTTGATTTTTTCGTAGGTATGGTGGAATTTGCTTCAATCACCACATCATACATTCCTCCCATGACCTCAATTCCCATTGACAATGGAGTAACGTCGAGTAACAAAACATCTTTGACATCACCGCTCAATACCCCGCCCTGGATCGCTGCACCCACAGCCACCACTTCATCCGGGTTTACAGATTTATTGGGTTTTTTGCCAAAAAAGGCTTCCACGGCCTCTTGAATTTTGGGGATACGTGTTGATCCACCTACAAGGATTACCTCATCGATTTGCCCCTTATCAAGTCCGGCATCGCGAAGTGCATCGGCACAAGGTTTCAATGTGCGTTGAACCAACTCATCAGCGAGTTGCTCAAATTTTGCCCTGGACAATTTGACCACCAGGTGCTTTGGCACCCCATCTACCGCAGTGACATAAGGAAGGTTAACCTCTGTTTCTGCAGAAGACGACAACTCAATTTTTGCCTTTTCTGCGGCTTCTTTTAACCTTTGAAGTGCCATCGGGTCTTTTCTCAGGTCAATATTTTCCTGTGATTTAAATGTTTCAGCCAGCCAGTCTATGATTACCTGGTCAAAGTCGTCACCACCCAGGTGTGTATCACCGTTGGTTGATTTTACTTCAAAAACGCCTTCTCCAAGTTCCAGAATGGATATGTCGAAAGTACCACCCCCCAGGTCATACACCGCGATGGTTGAGTCGTGGTGTTTTTTATCCAAACCATAAGCCAGGGCAGCAGCCGTAGGTTCATTGATAATCCTCAAAACCTTTAAACCTGCGACCTCTCCGGCTTCTTTGGTCGCTTGTCTTTGCGAGTCATTAAAATATGCAGGGACCGTAATTACAGCTTCAGTAACGGGTTGACCTAAAAAGTCTTCTGCCGTTTTTTTCATTTTTTGTAACACCATGGCAGAAATTTCCTGTGGTGTATATTGCCTGCCATCTATGTCCACCCTGGTGGTATCGTTGTCTCCTTTTTCCACTTTGTATGCCATTCTGCCAGCTTCCTTGCCTACCTCCGAAAAGCGGTTACCCATAAATCTTTTTATGGATGCTACCGTCCTCTTTGGATTGGTTATGGCCTGCCTTTTAGCGGGATCTCCAACCTTGCGTTCTCCATTGTCCAGAAATGCTACTACAGAAGGCGTAGTTCTTCTACCCTCTTCATTGGGTATGACTACCGGGTCATTGCCTTCCATCACTGCTACGCAGGAGTTGGTGGTTCCCAGGTCAATTCCTATAATTTTTCCCATGTTACTTTGTTTGATTTTGTTTCTTTAACCGTATCAATCTATATGCCAGTGCCATTTTTTTGGATTTAGGCGACAATTTTATGCTATGTTGGCAGTTTTAATTTAATTCACCCTGTAAAAATTGCAGTTGCAGTGACATTTTGTCTAATATGTTGCACATGTACATTAATTATAATGTCAGTCTAAATCCCTATGTTTGTGGCATAAAATATCATTAATTCATGAAAGTATTTCATTTCTTACTTGCCTTGCTTCTCTTTGTTTCGTGTTCGCGTTCATTAGACATCCCGGGCGAGGATCCGGTGCAGCAAATGACCATAGATATTGGTTTGCTGGCATCAGATGAAATGGAGGGCCGCGAAGTGGGCACGGAAGGTGAAAATATGGCTGCTGCCTATTTAGTTGAGCGCTTTAAAGATATTGGCCTTAAACCCATGGGAACCAATGGTTTCTACCAGGAATTCAGGCGAAAAGTGAAATCAAACCCACATGCTGCCGTTGCTGAAACCGGAGATCCTGAAATCGTGGGTAAAAATGTCGTGGCGTACCTCGACAATAAGGCAGAAAACACGGTAGTCATTGGTGCTCACTTCGACCACCTGGGTTATGGAAAGGAAGGATCGCTTTATACCGGTGTACCCGCCATCCATAATGGAGCTGACGATAATGCCAGCGGAGTATCTATGATGGTTTACCTGGCAAGTGTTTTGAAAAAAAGCAAACTCAAACACAACAATTTTCTTTTTATTGGCTTTTCAGGTGAAGAAAAAGGACTTTGGGGTTCCAATTATTTTGTGAATAACCCCACCATACCGGTTTCCAAAATGAACTATATGATCAATATGGACATGGTTGGCAGGCTCAACGCCGACAGGCAACTTGCCTTAAGTGGTACTGGGACTTCACCTTCTTTTAAAACCGTACTGGAAGAAGAAAATAAATACAAACTCAAGCTGAAATTGTCAGAATCCGGCATAGGCCCTTCCGACCATACTTCATTTTATCTGCAAGACATCCCCGTACTGGCTTTTTTTACCGGCCAGCATGAAGACTACCATAAACCATCCGATGACATTCAGTTGCTCAACTTTTCGGGCATGCGAGACATTTCGGCGTATGTGTATAAGATCATCGCAAGACTTGATCGTGCAGTCAAACTTAGTTTTACAAAAACAAAGGATGAATCTACAGATGCCCCCAAATTTACCGTAAGCCTTGGGGTGATTCCCGACTACCTGTACGACGGCAAAGGCATGCGCATCGATGGGGTCAGGGAGGGCAAACCCGCTTTCAAAGCCGACCTTCAGAAAGGTGATATCGTACTGAAAATGAATGACATGGAGGTGACCGACATGATGAGTTACATGAAGGCCCTGGCTGCTTTCAAACAGGGGGATTCCGCAAAATTACTCATTAAAAGGGGTGATCAGGAAATTATCAAAGAGGTGAAGTTTGAGTAAGATCTCTAATCTCAACTGCAGGACAAAATTCACTTGATACCGAATTGACTACACATTAACGGCGGGAAGTGATGTTATTTCGTCGTAAAATGAGAGTTCGGGATTTACCTTATGGCATTTAAAATATAATCAAATTGACATGGCACTTTGAGGCAAGTGAAAGCAGCCTTTGATCTAAAGGAATAATTGATGCTATCAGTTAACCTTAATAATATAAAACCAACTACTTAAGATGCTGCCGGTTTGCGCTTTGTCTTAAACATCTCCACCACTTGTTTATCGGTAAGGAAACCTAATTCCACGAAAGTAGAAGCGACAAATTTTTTGATGTCCTGATAGTCCTTACTCCTTTTGTCCGTGTATTTCCTGAAGCAGTTGGTTACAAACTTCATGCTGCTTTCCTTGATGTCCTGGTTAAACTTTTCATTGGAAAAGATGCCAATATAAGCAGTGATGATTTTATTGATCTCAAAGTAATCGGTGTACTGCTCTGGTTCCAGGTTATCGAGAAATTTAGTGATGTAACCCATAATTACCGCCCTTACACACTCATTCTCCTGTGACAGCCCTTTATGGCCGTCATAATAGGCCCTTACGGCATCAATGGCATCCGGATGCACGAAACCCTTGTTGTGGACTTCATTTACGGTATTAAAATATGCCTGCAATTCGGCTGAATCCACGGTGGCAAGCAAAGAGGCCAATTGAATCTCGTGTTGGGGTTTGATGGATACGGAGTCGTCATTGTATAATTCGTCGTAAAGCATAAAAAAGTCTGAAATCACTTTACTATTTCCATTGTATAATTCTTTGAAAGCCTGCGTATAGGTTGCTTCGAGACCATTTTCCACAGGGAACATTAGTCCTATGATGAGCAGGATATCCAAAAACTCATTAGGACCCCTGAGCTCTTTATTGATGATAAAGTTTTTGAGGTGTGGCAAAAGACTGGCGTTGTTTTCTGCACTTAAAGCCCTGAATAATAGAAAGGCCTTTAAAGATTGATAACCGGAAACCATTTGAATGGCGTTGTTTGGAAATTCGGCAGAATGATAGTTGGCGTGTGCAAACTGGTTCTTATACCCTTTGAAGGCTTCTCTGCGTTTGTCTGTATCCCTTAAGGCATCAGATTTCAGGGAAGCCAGAAAAGCTTTAATCTTTTTATTTTCAATACTTTCGATCAGGTTGGTGATCCAAATGTCACTGCTAAGTGCAAACCCTATCTGGGTTGTTTGACCGATCCGCTTTTTAATTTGTTCAAAATTGGGTGAATTGCAGATTGCCAGCAGGATATCCTTGAAATGATTCTGCGGTACTGCATACCTTATGGTCTTGTCCACATGACCTCTTAAGACTGCATATCCCAGAATCTTTGGAAGATACAGGCCTTCATAAACCGGGTCAAGCAATGCTTTTTCCAGATTTTCAAGTTGAAGCGGACTTTCGTTGGCTACTATTTCATAAACTTCATGGATGGCAGGTTCAAATTGTTCCTGTAAAGTCTTGTACAGGGTTTCATCTTCCTCTTCCAGGTAGGCGGCAAGGGTTTCAGAATTTTGAATGGCATCTGCTATTTGTCGCATTGCCTCTTGGTAGTTGTCTTGCAGTTTTTCCATGGTGACAGTTTATTTTTGATTGTGAACGTATAAATGAAAACCTGGTAAAATTTTAAGGCTTTACCAGGTTCTATAATAATTTTGTAAGTCTGAGTGCCTTACGGCAGAAAATTTATTCTTCTCCTTCTCCTTGGGTTTCTTCTCCTTTAGGCTCTTCTCCTTTAGGCTCTTCTCCTTTAGGCTCTTCTGCTGTAGGCAATTCCACTTGGGGCACTTCTACCTGGGGTTCTTCTCTGAATGCAGCCTGATCTTCTTCCGAAGCTGCTACCTTTACAGGAGCCTTCATTTCACCAGAAACCAATTTATGGTGTTGTTCTTTTTCCGACTTGGTCTTATCAATCCTGGATTGAATTCTTGCTTCCTTGGTTTCGATCCAATCTGCAAGTTTGATCTCAGCCTGTTCTTGAGTGAGTGCACCTTTTTTGACACCCTTCATAAGGTGTTTTTTAAGTAATACGCCCTTAAATCTAAGAATAGCATTTACGGTGTCTGTAGGTACAGCTCCTTTGTTAAGCCACTCATAGGCCTTCTCCCTGTCCAGTTCGATGGTTGCAGGAACGGTGAGCGGGTTGTAGCTGCCTATGTTTTCGATGTATTTTCCATCCCTTGGAGAACGTGCATCTGCTACTACAATGTGATAATAGGGATTTTTTTTACGGCCTCTTCGAGCCAGGCGGATTTTTACTGCCATGTTGTTAAAATTTATAAGTATTTGAAAATCAAACCTGATTACTGCGATGAACGCACTTTTCAGGTTTTTAACGGCGCAAAAGTAAGGGTTTTATTCGACTTAAACAAATTAAAATGCAAATTTGGCCGAAAGTGCCGGCATTACGGGCAATTGGTTGACCCTGGAATACTTGATGCGGTCGAAATAAAAAATATTTTCCCTGTCGTAGGCATTGGTAATACTTGCATTAAGCTCCAGGTGGGTGTATTTGGAGAAATGAAATTTTTTGGACAGGGATAGGTCGAGTCTGTGGTAATAAGGCAACCTTCCGCCATTTCGCAATTGCGAATAGATAATGCCCACCTGATCGGGATTTTCCTGAAGGTAATTGGTATTGGCTCCATCTACAAATGAAAGCTGGTTGTAGAATCCCTGGGTTTTGGTAAATGGAAAACCAGATCCCATATTCCAGCGAATGCTGAACTGTAAGTCCCCTTTTCTGTCAAAATTATAGGTCGCAAGCATGTTAAGATTGTGCCTTCGGTCAAAAACAGTAGGATAGGTCTGTTCACCGTCAAAGCGATTTACAAAACCATAAGAGTAAGCAGCAAAAAGATTGTATCTCACTTCCTCATACTTTGCAGAAAAGTCAACCCCATAAGCTTTTCCTGTTTCTACGGCATAGTCGGATTCATTGATGGATACCTTGTTTCTATTGACTACAATTAACTGGTTAAAATCCTTTATATAGGTTTCCACGTTGAGTTGCAAATTATCGCTGACATCTATTTCGAAACCACCCACTGCGTGTCTGGCCAATTGCAGCTTGTTATCCAGATTTTTACCATCCAGGCCTTTTACACTGGATTCAGGACTGGTGAGAAAGCCGTAAAACAGGTTGACCACATCCCTTTCGTTGGAGGTTCCCATGACATTCTGAGAATAAAAGCCTCCTGCCGCTTTAAACCTGAAGTTATCGGTGATATTGTATTTAAGTCCCATCCTTGGTTCAGGTGAAAACCGGGCCTGGGAGGCATAATACATTAGACGCACGGATGGTTCAATCACCACACGGCCAATTGTTTGCCTGTATTTAAGGTATGTTGAAAATTCTGTGGTATTTTGTTCCTGGCTCAGCAGAATTTTATAGGGATTGATAAAATTGAAATCTGTTTTTACCGCCCTAAGGTCAAAACCGTATTTGAATTCGCTCTTATTTCTGAATATGGTAAAATCAACTGTGGCGCCAAACTCTCTGATGCTGCTTGACCGCTTGTCTGCTGAGTCCTTTATGCCAAGGTCATAGTTGGTATATCCAATGGTGCCTTTGATGATGATGTCGCTGCTGTTGGGCACCATGGTGAAATCTGCACCAACACCTGTATTTTCCCAGCCAATGCTGGCAACCAGTGGATTGTTGTACCCATCGGTAAAATTAAATCCAAATAGGTTAAATTTGCTGCCATTACCGGACACTACGGAAAATTTGGAGTAAAAATCGCTGAATGAAAAAGGCAGTCCTATCGAATCCACATCTGCAGCGTAGCTGTAAAGCGACTTGGAAGTGCGGTCAATGAGCGATTTTTTTCCGGTGACGACAAAGGAGGTTGAACCTTTGCCCTGCTCAAATTTATTGAGTGGGGCTTCAATGAGAATTTTACCCATAAAAGGGCTGATCGAGGTATATCCGCTAAGCCTGGATTTATTTCCTTCTCTTGTCTTAATATCAATGATGGCTGACACCCTGCCTCCATATTCGGCATTAAAACCACCGGTGAACACATCTACATTGCGGATAAGTTCAGTTTCAAAAACAGAGAAAAACCCGAGACTGTGAAAAGGATTGTAGATGTTGAGTCCATCCAGTAAAATCTTATTTTGCACCGGGGATCCCCCGCGAATAAAAATCTGACCGCCCTGGTCGCCTGTAGAAATAATGCCCGGCAAAATCTGCAAATATTGGGCTATGTCGGCATCACCGCCGATGGATGGAAGAGATTTAATCTGCTTGGGCGTAACTACAATCTTGGATACCTGGACCTCGGATTTTGCACGTTCCCTGCTGGCAGAGATTTTCACTTCTCCCAGGGTAATGCCGCTGGACTTCATGTAGAGGCTCCTTTGTATAATCTCACTTTTGACAACAGTTACTTCAGACCTCAGGGTATCATATCCAATGTAACTGCCTATGAGCTGAAACTTACCGGCAGGCACATCAGAAATATTGAAAAATCCATTGGCATCTGATGTAGTACCCAGATCTGTCCCCAGTAAATATATGTTGGCATAAATGACGGGTTGGCCATTGTCGGCATCGTATATGTAACCTCTGATGGTGGCCTTTTGGGCAAAGACACTAAAGGAAAAACATAACCCGCAAACTAAAAACAAAACGGTTTTAAAATTCAAGTCACATCATTTTTATGGTGCAAAATTAAGTTACTTTAAGGTCTGAATCACTTGATAATGGTTTTGTGATCGATGCGGACAATCGGGAAAATTAATCGAGTTTCAGGACATCCAAAAATGCCCTTTGTGGAACCTCTACGTTGCCTATTTGGCGCATTTTTTTCTTACCTTTTTTCTGCTTTTCCAGCAACTTTCGCTTTCGGGATATGTCACCACCGTAACATTTGGCTGTCACATCTTTTCTGAGCGCCGAAATGGTCTCCCTGGCTATGATTTTTGCGCCAATTGAGGCTTGTATGGCAATCATGAACTGCTGACGTGGCAAGAGTTCTTTCAACTTTTCACAAATTTTCCGGCCCAGTGATTCAGCTTTGGTCTTATGTACAAGAGAAGAGAGCGCATCTACAGGTTCAGCATTGAGCCTGATATCCAACTTCACCAGGTCCGATGCACGATAGTCCAGGGGATAATAATCGAAAGAAGCATAACCCCTGCTTACCGACTTTAAACGGTCGTAAAAGTCAAATACGATCTCTGCGAGGGGAAGTTCAAAAGACAGCTCTACCCTCTCCTGTGTGAGGTAATGTTGTTTGGTAAGATTGCCTCTTTTTTCCATACAAAGAGTCATAATGGTTCCAATGTATTCAGGCTTTGTGATGATCTGCGCCCGAATGTAAGGCTCTTCTACCTTCTCCAGAAAGGTGGGATCGGGTAGGTCATTTGGCGTATGAATCACCATCCTGGCCCCTTTTTTATCATAAGCCACATAAGATACGTTGGGTACTGTAGTGATCACTTCCTGGTCAAATTCCCGGCTTAATCTTTCCTGAATTATTTCAAGGTGTAACATGCCCAGAAAACCACACCTGAAACCAAAACCAAGGGCAATGGAGGTCTCCGGTTCAAACACCAGGGAAGCATCGTTGAGCTGAAGCTTTTCCAGGCTGTCTCTGAGGTCTTCAAAATCTTCGTTTTCAATCGGGTAAATACCTGCAAACACCATGGGTTTGACATCCTCAAAACCTTTGATGGCCTCTGAGCATGGATTACTTACCGTGGTAATCGTATCACCTACCTTAATTTCTTTTGATTCTTTAATGCCGGTAATAATGTAGCCCACATTACCCGCTTCCAGGTAGGTTTTTGGAACCTGGCTCATTTGAAGGATGCCTATTTCTTCGGCTTCGTATTCTTTGCCCGTGTTTACAAAGCGCACCTTATCCCCTTTTTTAAGCTTACCATTCAGGATTCTGAAATAGGCTATAACTCCCCGAAAAGGATTGAACATGGAATCAAAGATCAGGGCTTGTAATGGAGCTTCCGGATCTCCACTGGGAGGCGGAATCCTGTTGACAATGGCATTGAATATATTTGCCAAACCCAGCCCCGTTTTACCTGAGGCCAGCTCTATATCTTCTTTTCTGCATCCAATGAGGTCAATTACCTGGTCCGACACCTCATCAATCATGGCAGATTCCATATCCACTTTGTTGAGCACAGGTATAATCTCCAGGTCATGTTCTATGGCAAGATATAGATTGGAAATAGTCTGCGCCTGAATGCCCTGAGAAGCATCTACCAATAATAAGGCTCCTTCACACGCAGCTATGGACCTCGACACTTCATAAGAAAAATCTACGTGACCTGGCGTATCGATCATGTTAAATGTATAATGCTGTCCATCCGTATGGGTATAATACATCTGAATGGCGTGACTTTTTATGGTTATCCCACGCTCACGCTCCAAATCCATATTGTCAAGGGCCTGATGTACCATATCCCGTTCTGAAATAGTTTCAGTGTATTCCAGTAACCTGTCAGATAAAGTACTCTTTCCGTGGTCAATGTGGGCAATTACGCAAAAGTTTCTGATGTTTTTCATGGGCTGCAAAGATAACTTTTTCTCGTCAAAGCAAAGCCATTGAATTATAAATTGTTGGCTACATATTTGAAATTATTCTATTTATTGTTTGTTTTATTACAAGGTATTTTAAAGGAATTATATTTTTACTTTGATAGAAATTCAATTCATTTTGTCTGCTGAGTGTCTTTTTTGTAATTATCCGACAAATTTTATTTATTTGTTACAACAAGTATTTATATAAATTTCTAAATTTGAGGGCAAGTTGCTTCGGAAAAATTTGCATTTTGTCGTTTTCATTAAAAGTATTTTATGGTTTCATTGGTAAAAAATCCTTATTTGGTCCTTGTGGCCGTTTTATTACTCATCGCTTCTTCGAGTTCACACCCTACCAGCAATGGGGGATATACCGGTGCACCGGGTGATGGAGTGTGTGCCCAATGCCACTCGGGAACCAATCCGGCTTTAGATGGAGAAATTACCATTGATGGTGTCCCAGCAACCATTACTGCGGGTCAATTGTACAATGTCACCGTCACCGTAAGCAATCCTAATCTTGCTGCGAACAGGGCCGGCTTTCAGATAGTGGCACTTAACAATTCAAACACCAATGCGGGTAATTTTACCAATCCTTCGGTCGCTTCATCGATTAAGACTTCTGCAGGAAAGAAATATTTTGGCCACGCTCCCGCAGTGCCCTTTTCTGGAAATACCATGTTGACCTGGACTGTCGACTGGACGGCGCCAGCTTCAGGCTCCGGATTAATTACATTTTACGGTGGATCAGTCATCGCCAATGGCAACAGCGGAAGTTCTGGGGATAGATTTGTAATAACGCAGTCATCTGGTACATTGTCCGGTAGTTCAACTCCACTTTCTGTATCGCTTACCGATGTAACCAACGTAAGCTGTAATGGAGGTTTTGACGGGTCTGCCACCGCACAACCATCTGGTGGAAGCCCAAACTATAATTATGCTTGGAATAATGGAGAAACCACCGCAACGGCTTCCAATTTGCCGGCAGGTCTTGCAAGGGTAACGGTGACTGACAATGTGGGTGCCACTTCTACGGCCTCTGTAAATATTACGCAACCGGGCTTAATTGTCGTCAATGTGATCAATACGCAATCCCCCACTTGTTTCAATTCGGGCAATGGATCAATTATCGTAAACGCCACAGGTGGTGTAGGTGGCTTTTTCTATGATTGGTCAAATGGGTTTTCCGGAGCAAGCATAGGTGGCTTATCGGGTGGAACTTATGAGGTTACGGTGACTGACAATAATAACTGTACTTCGGTGAAGCAGGTCATTCTTTCTTCACGGCCACCATTGTGATTAATTCAGCATTTATTCAAAATGTAAATTGTTTTGGCCAGTCCACCGGTTCTATTGGTATTTTTACTGCCGGGGGTACCGGTTCACTTGAAACTACCTGGTCCAATGGTCAGACGGGAGAAGACATAATCAACCTGGCTGCAGGATTTTATACGGCCTCCGTTACGGATGACAATGGTTGTTTCCTCACCGAAACCTATCAGATTACCCAACCGGATTTACTCAATCCCACGATAAATATTACTGCGCCAATCAGTTGTAATGGCGGTAGTAACGGAGTACTTTCAGTGACGGTAGCAGGAGGCACGTCGCCATTCATTTATCTATGGTCCAACGGATCTACTGCCAATTCAGCCTCAGGCTTGGCGGCGGGTACACATGTAATTACGGTAACAGACAACAAGGGGTGTACATCCGTCAAACAAACAACGTTATCAAACCCCACTCCTATTATGGTTGCAACAGCATCATCCAGCAATGCGAGCTGTCCGGGAATTGCCAATGGCAGTGCCTCTATAACCATCGCAGGAGGTAAATCGCCTTACACCGTCAATTGGTCAACCGGTGAAACAGGCACCACCCTGAGTAATGTGACCAGCGGAACCTATCCACTTACCGTTACGGATAATGCCGGGTGTACTGCAATTTCCCAGGTAGTTATTGGCAGCAATCAATCGGCCGTCATATCTGCTGACACCATTATAAATCCGAGTTGTTTTGGCGCTTCTAATGGCAGTATTGACATCTCGGCCACCAATGCCATCGGATACACCATAAACTGGAGCAATGGAGATACCGGTAGCATTTTGATCAACCTTCCTGCAGGAATTTATACAGCACAGGCTTTAAATTCACAGGGCTGTCTTTCAAACGCATTGCAGGTGACCTTGTCCCAACCGCAAGCCCTTCAGGCGGTAACCGAAAACATACAACAGATTACATGCTTTGGACTGACCAATGGGGCCATTCAAACTGAATTTAATGGAGGAACCGGTGCAGTGCAGTATGCGTGGAGCAATGGGGTAAATGCGGCAGCTGTCGAAAACCTGGCTGCCGGACCTTACGTCCTCACTGTCAGCGATGCAAATGGCTGCACCACATTAAAAAGTTATTTAATCGTTGAACCCAGTGGCATTGTCATTGATTCCTTTGAAATGGTGAATCCTGCCTGTTTTGGACTTGCCACCGGCATAATTTCCATTTTTCCATCAGGTGGGACAGGAACACTTACTACAAATTGGGCAGGTGGATTCACTGGAAACACGCTAAATAATATCCTGGCTGGTACTTTTGCTGCGACCATCTCTGATATAAATGGCTGTGTTGAATCGGATACCTTTACCCTAACCTCACCAACTGAAATAATCGCCAATGATTCCCTTAACAATGAGACAACCCCTGGTCTTGCCAATGGCAGCATTTATTGTCAAACTATCGGTGGCATAAGCCCATATAAATACCTTTGGTCAACGGGCGACACGACCTCATTCATCGACAGCCTTGCACCAGGACTTTATTTGCTTACCATTACAGATGAAGTGGGTTGTTCAAGGTCATTTCAGTTTAATGTGCAGACTGGCGATTGCGCACTGGCAGTCAATTACGAAGTTATGCCGGTTTCCTGTTTTGGAGAAAATGACGGTGCTGTTTCCCTGGATATTACCAATGGCCTGGCCCCATATATGGTAAATAATCCGACTTCAGCACTGGAAGCGGGGACTTATAATTATGTCATTACAGATGCTGCGGGTTGTACTTTCACCATTGACGATGTGGTGGTGACTCAGCCGGCTTTGCTTGTTGTCGTCCTAGATTCTGTTGTCAATGCCAGCGGCCCAAATATTCCGGATGGTGAAATTGATGTGTCGGTTACGGGAGGGACAACATCATATATTTACGAATGGAGAGATGCGGCGGATTCCCTGGTGTCAACCGTTCAGGATGCCAGAAACCTTCTTCCCGGGCTTTATTTCTTTCAGGTAATTGATACCAATGATTGCATTGCCTATCGCGATTCCATTCCAGTGAGCTTTACTTCTGGCGTAAAAAGTGAGGATGAATTAATGTCCTTTTTTATGCCGAATCCATTTGGTTCCTTCCTTAAAGTAGAGAGCAAACTATTGCCGGTAAAGGTAGTGTTTTATGACTTTAACGGGCGCATCATTACCTCTTCAATAATAAATGAACAAAGTGACAATACCATTAACAGTTTTGACTGGCCTTCGGGAATGTATATTGCCAGGTTAAGCCTTTCTACGGGAGAGTCAAAGATGGTGAGATTGGTTAAGTATTAATGGTGCAGGGGTCACAGTTTAGAGGTACCTGAACAACCGGAAAATCGTTCATTCCGGCTTCATCTCCTGCTGTTTTTGATCCTATTTACTTTTTGATTGACCACTATTTTCGTTAACTTTGCCAGGTTAAAGTTTATGCTGTGTTTACACATGATTTTGTTAAGAGGATTAGATATGGAGAAACCGACCAAATGGGTTACCTATACTACGGCAATTATGCCCTTTTGTATGAAATTGGCCGTTCTGAAGCCATTCGCTCAGAGGGTATCACTTATCGGGAAATGGAAGAAAAAATGGGCATAATGATGCCTGTTATTTCGGTTGAGTCCCGCTTTTTATTGCCGGTCAAATATGATGAATTGATTACCATAAGGACAAAACTTGAGGATTTACCAGGTAAATTGATTCACTTTTACCATGAAATCATTAATGAAGCAGGCCAACTTACCCATAAAGGAGAGGTGAAACTTTTTTTTGTGGACATGAAAACGAATCGCAGGGTTTCTGTTCCTGATATTATTTTATCTAAATTCAAACCTTATTTTGATTCATAAAGTTAAACACTATGCCGCCCATTGGCACCAGCACCGAAGGGTTAAACAGCTTGTGGAATGGTCAAAAAAATACCACATGCCTGGTTCACAAGGTATTCCATTGTATAGAGTGGGTAAATTTATTTACGAAGAGAGTAAAAAAGATAATATTACGACAAGGTCAAATTCCATCGCATTTAGTTTGTTTGTTTCTATATTTCCTTTCATAATTTTTTTATTTACCCTCTTACCATACTTGCCATTCACTAATGATTATACGAATACCATATCCACCTCAACAGAAAAATTCCTGCCTAAAAATGCCCATGATTATTTAATGGTTATAATCAGGGACATTACCAATATCAAAAGAGAAGGCTTGCTTTCTCTTGGTTTTATTCTTGCCTTTTATTTTTCATCCGATGGTATGCTTACCCTGATGCAGGGTTTTGATAAGACATATAAGATCAGTTTTCGCAACAGGAAATGGTGGTACAAAAGAGCCATTGCCTTATTGCTCACCATTTTATTGGGCATTTTGCTTGTCTTGTCGATTACCTTATTAATCATGGGAGAAAATATTTTTGGTCTGGTAAGCAATGTGGTTCACAACGATTTGGTAACCCTGGTTTTGTACAGGATTATGCGCTGGCTGTCTGCCTTTGTCATTCTTTATTTGGGCATCAATACTATTTATTATTTTGGACCTTCTCTTCGAAAAAACCTGCCCTTTATAAATCCAGGTAGTATTGTGGCCAGCACATTGTCATTATTGAGCTCATTGCTGTTTGCCTATTTTGTCAATAGCTTTGGTCAATATAATCAACTTTACGGTTCTATTGGAGCCTTGCTGGTTGTATTGTTGTGGTTGAAAATCAACGCATTTATTCTGCTTGCCGGTTTTGAACTTAACGCGGCAATCGCCGTAAACAGGGACTTAAAGCTTGCAGCGTATCATTGATGTTAATTTTGCTTTTGGAGAATTGTGAAATTTTATTTATCTTGTGACCAAGTAAAATATTCCCAATAATGACGAAAATCAAAAAATCTGCGCAGAATGCCGAGGCAAAGGCTCAAGAGAAGAAATTTCTTGTCATCAGTCTTATTGTGACCGTTATTCTTCTCACAATGTTATACTTTGTTTTTCAGGAATGCCTTTTAATTTTTTAGGCATCGGATGTCACATCCGACTTATCTAAATATGCTGTATGTTGCAATCTGAATTGCAAACATTTGGGTGTTGGCTCCAGGTGTAAAGAGGTTTTTTTCATATTTGATTATTGGATATATTGATTTGGGTGCATCTGCACACAATGCGACAATCCGTTTAGCCCGGAAATAAACAATAGTAATGCCAAGCTTGTTTACCTGTGGTTGTGAGGTCAGAAATTTTTATTCAAATATTGACCATCATTTCAAACCCTTTTTAATTCCATAAATTTAAAATCATGAATGTCATTTACCTGGGAGGTGGCTGTTTTTGGTGCCTGGAGGCAGTTTACAATCAAATTAATGGTGTTGAAAGTGCCATAAGCGGATATATGGGTGGCACTGTAAAAAACCCGGACTATAAATCAGTATGTGAAGGTACGACCGGACATGCTGAAGTAGTTGCAGTTTCTTATAATCCACAGCTAATTTCGCTAAAAGAAATTCTTTTGGTTTTCTGGACCATCCACGATCCTACCACACTTAACAGACAGGGTAATGACATAGGAAGCCAATACAGATCGGTAGTCTTTTACAAGAATGAAAAGGATAAATTAGACATTGAAAGGTCAATTTTGGAAGATGCAAAGCCTCTTTATGATGGTTCTGTTATAACCGATGTGCTGCCCTCTCCGGAATTTTACCCCGCCGAGGATTACCATCAGCAGTATTTTGCCAAAAATCCCGGCCAGACATATTGCGCATTCGTCGTGGGACCTAAAGTCAGCAAAGCAAGAAAAGCCTTTAGTCATTTACTAAAACAGGATCCATCACAATTCAATGATCTTACCCCGGAAGAATCTTATGTGATTAAGAGTAAGGGAACAGAACGGCCTTTTACCGGAGAATATGATAAACATTTTGCCAATGGTCAATATATCTGCAGACAATGTAATGCGCCATTGTATAACTCAAGTCACAAATTTGATTCTGGATGTGGCTGGCCTGCATTTGATGATGAGATCCCCGGTGCAGTTAAAAGAATTCCAGATGCGGATGGCAGACGAACAGAAATTGTTTGCAGCAGGTGTAATGGACATCTTGGCCATGTTTTTACAGGGGAAAGATTAACGACAAAAAATGTCAGACATTGCGTTAATTCTGTAAGCCTCAAATTCGTACCAGGACGCTGATTTAGTCGCGAACCAAAAGTCCCTTCTCCAACCGGTTGGTAATTTCAAAACAGGGAATGTGATACCGTTTAGCGAGTTGTCTGTTACTGCTCCTTCTGTCAAATCAAAGGACAAGGAATAATAGCCATCAGGTGTTAATTCCGTTTAATCCCAGCTTTGGTTTTCTTGTGCCGATTTAATCACAAGATCTTTGTATTCCATGGGAGTAAGTCCATCGAGTACATAGTTGATGGGATTTACTGCCGATCCATTTATATGGACTTCATAATGAAGATGTGGGGCTGTACTTGTACCAGTTGAGCCCACGAGGCCAATCGATTGACCTTTTTTAACCCGCTGACCTTCTTTAACGGTAATTTTGAGCATATGGCCATATAGGGTTTGGAATCCAAAGCCATGGTCAATGGTAACACAATTTCCATATCCTCTTCCTCCCCTTTCTACTTTAACTACTTTGCCGTCTCCTGTCGCCTGAATGGCTGTACCTGAAGGTGCCGTGAAGTCTATGCCTTTATGGAACTTACGGACCTTATGCAGGGGATGCAGTCTTATGCCAAAACCAGAGAGGTATTCCAGGTCTTTTTTAAGTTTATCTGCCTGAACTGGTTTTATGGAAGGAACCGAAGAAAGCCTTTTTTCTCTTTTGAGTGCTATGGTATACAGCGAATCCAAAGACTTTTGCTGAATATTAAATTTTGTCTTGAGCTTATCTAACTTGGTCAACTGAGCTTTAAGGTAATCTCCAGATGAAGAATAAGAATTGAGGTAGGCATACTTATCATGACCACCGGTACCGCCATTCCAAACTCCATCTGAAATAGGATTTACGCCAAAAATCAACCGGTGAACCTGATTGTCTTTTTCATGAAGTGTGGAGAGGTTATCCGCCAGTTTATCAAAATCCTGATCCATAGATTTAATTTGAGACTTCAGCATTTCTACTTCAGAATACAGCGCTTTTTCATTGGGTGAAGGAAATAATTTCATTCCCAATAAAAAAAGTGAGACGGAGGTAAATACTATGGCAAGCCCGATTCCGGAGAATTTAAGGAGAATTTGTTTTCGGGATGATGTGTGTTTTTCAAATTGAAGCGTTCTTTCGTTGAATACATATTTGGTATGCTTCATACTTATACTTTTGGTTATTAAGTAAATACTCAATGTAGTTTTCTCGAAAATTTATCAGACTTGGTCTGAAATCAGGGGGAATTGACTTTGGCGTAAACATGCCAATTTCAACTATGCTCAATTTGGATTATGTCACAAAATTAGAAAAAAATGCCAGAATGACAAATTAATATGGGTTATATATAAAATATTTCCATATTAAAAACGGATATAAGATAATGCAATGCTTAATGTGCTATTCATCAAGCAATTCAGGGGCCATGCCCATGGAGCTAAATCCTCCGTCATGGAAAAGATTTTGCATGGTTACCATTCTTGTGTAGTCCGAAAATAAAGTAAGACAATAATCTGCGCAGGAAAGAGCATCTGCATTTCCCAGAGGAGACATTTTGTCGGCATAACCATAAAAGTCACTAAATCCTTTGACTCCGGAACCTGCAGTGGTTATGGTTGGAGATTGAGAAACCGTATTGACCCTCACTTTTGCCTTTTTGGCCCAATGATAACCAAATGACCTTCCGAAACTCTCCAATAATGCCTTTGCCTCAGCCATCTCATTATAATCTGGAAAAGTTCTTTGTGCAGCGATATAAGTCAAGGCAACGATACTACCCCATTCAGACATAGCGTCCAGGTTCATAGCCGATTGCATTAATTTATGAAAAGATATCGCCGAGATATCCAGTGTTTTTTGCATCCATTCGTAGTTGAGGTCTGTATAATCCTTCTTTTTGCGCACATTGAGGCTCATGCCAATGCTGTGCAGCATAAAGTCAATTTTCCCACCGAAAATTTCCTGGGACTTTGCCAACAAGTTCTCCAGGTCAGCAACTTCAGTGGCATCAGCCCCAATTACCTGAGCCTTGCATTTTTCGGCCAGCTCATTGATGGTTCCCATTCTGAGAGCAACGGGCGCATTGGTTAGCACGATGGTTGCACCTTCTTCAACAGCCCTTTCTGCAACTTTCCAGGCTATGGATTTTTCATCTAGTGCTCCGAATATAATACCCTTTTTCCAGACAATAGTGATGTTGGCATATTTATATGTTTGAAGGCAAAAGTAAATAAAAAAGTCAATTTTGTCCCGAAATTGAAGACCCAATCCTAAGGAATTGATCACCAGTGGCGTGTAATGAGCTATTTTATCCAAGCTTTGCGACTTATCTTTGTATAAAAATGATGATGATTAAAGAAGATAAACGCACAACGGCAGATTTCATACAATTGGAAGATAAGTATGGTGCCCATAATTACCACCCAATTCCGGTGGTTATCTCTCGTGGCGACGGTGCCCTTGTTTGGGATGTGGAAGGTAAACAATATTTTGATTTTCTTTCTTCGTATTCAGCAGTAAACCAGGGTCATTGTCATCCAAGAATCACGGCTGCTTTAATGGAACAGGCTCAGAAACTTACACTTACATCACGGGCATTTTACAATGACCAGCTGGGTGTATATGAAAATACATAACCTCTTATTTTGGTTACGACAAAGTATTACCCATGAATACCGGAGTAGAGGCCGTGGAAACGGCCTTGAAACTATGCCGCAAATGGGCTTACATCAAAAAAGGTATTCCGCAGGGAGAAGCGATAATCGTCTTCGCATCCGGAAATTTTCATGGCCGTACCCTGGCTGTCATCTCTGCTTCTGTTGACCCCCATGCCACAAAAGATTTTGGACCTTATATGCCAGGTTATGAAATTATTCCTTACGATGATATTGCGACGCTGGAAAAAACACTTAAAAATAAAAATGTAGCCGGAGTTATCCTTGAACCCATACAGGGCGAAGCGGGAGTTTATGTGCCGGCAGATGATTACCTATTAAATGTCAGAAGGCTTTGCACCCAACACAACGTATTATTCATTGCCGATGAAGTGCAGACTGGTATAGCCAGGACAGGAAAGTTGCTTGCCACATGTGGCAATTGCGTTTGTGAAGGTCCTTGTGAAAATAAGTACGAAAGCAGGGCTGACATTCTTGTGCTGGGTAAAGCCTTAAGTGGAGGCACGATACCCGTAAGTGCCGTCCTTGCAGATGATGAGGTCATGATGTGCATCAAACCGGGAGAACATGGTTCTACCTTTGGTGGCAATCCCCTTGCCTGTGTGGTAGCCTCAGAAGCACTTCAGGTTGTGCTGGATGAACAATTGGCAGAAAAGGCAAACGAACTGGGCATTATTTTCCGGGAGCGAATGCAACAACTGGCAGCAAAGTCAAGCCTCGTATCTCTCGTGAGGGGTAAGGGTTTGCTCAATGCCATTGTCATTAATGACGACGAAAATAGCCATACCGCCTGGGACATATGTGTTGCCTTAAAAGAAAATGGCCTGCTTGCAAAACCGACTCACGGCAACATCATACGATTTGCCCCGCCGTTGGTCATCACGGAGGATCAATTGGAGGACTGCTGCATTATAATTGAAAATACCATATTGAATTTTGTAAAAAAAGGCTAAACCCCGGGCATTGAGGATTGATCGCATTTTTCTCAGGTCTTTTAGTGGTATTTCTGTCCATGTATGGATTCTGGCCGCTTCGATGTTTATCAACCGTACCGGGTCGATGGTCATTGCTTTCATGTCGTTGTACCTTACCAAAGAGCTTCATTATTCGATGGGCCAGGCAGGTTTGGTTATGGCAGCCTACGGAACAGGAAGCATCATTGGCAGTTATGCAGGTGGCTGGATTACAGACAGAAGAAATGTACATGGGGTTATGGTGTATTCTCTTTTAGTCAGTGGCCTTTTTTTGGTGCCCCTGCTTTTTTTCACTAATTTTTATGCCATCCTGGGCTTGGTTTTTTTCTACAGTCTCGTTGCAGATACTTTCAGGCCGGCGAATTCGGTAGCAGTGGCCAAATTTTCCACCGACGAAACACGGACCAGAGCCTTTTCATTAATGAGACTTGCCATAAACTTGGGCTTTGGTATAGGTCCTGCCCTCGGAGGAATCGTGGCAGTAAGTGTCGGATTTAAATGGATATTTTTGATAGATGCCATCACTTCAGTAGCAGCAGCGGCAATGGTACTGATGTACCTTCCCAAGAAACAACTGGATAGGGTCAGTAGTAAAAAACCAGAACCCATCAGTCGCGAAAGTTCAGCTTTTTTTGACCGGGGATACCTCTTGTTTTTATTGCTGGTAAGTGGGTTTGGCACTTGCTTTTTTCAGCTCTTTGCCAGTGTGCCTGTATATTTTAGCAAATCATTTCACTACAGTGAAGATGTGATTGGCTACCTTTTGGCTTTGAATGGCTTTTTGGTGGTTTTGATGGAAATGCCATTGGTGTATAAGATGGAACAGTTTAAAAGTAAATATCTTTTTATTGCCGTCGGCTGTGGTATGATGGCTCTGGCCTATTTCATTTTGTTTTTAAGAAATGATTCACTGACTTTTTCCATAGCATATACCTTTTTCATTACCCTGGCCGAAATCATGGCCATGCCATTCATGATGAGTTTTGTATTTTCCCAACCATCTCCTACCAGACAAGGACAGTATATGGCTTTATACTCTGTAGCTTACGGCATATCACACATCATTGCACCTGTAGCAGGACTATACCTTGCAGAACAGCTTGGCTTCGATAAATTGTATCTGTTGACGGCCTTACTGTCGCTCATTCTTGCTTTCCTTTTTTATGGGATGTTGCTTCGAAAGAGCCCGGCGACACTTGTATCAACGGCTTAATACATGATGCCTTCAATTAAAAAATCGTCCAACTTAACTATGGCCGTTACTCCGCCATTTTGAAAAAGCAGCTCAGTGACCTGCATCTGTTTTATATCGGCTTTCAGGTGCATACCATTTAACTGCATGCTCAAAGGCAACTTTTCTTCAAGCTGCAGACTTACCATCTTGTCGACAGCTATAGGTAGTTTATCCTTGAAACCGGATTCAAGAAACTTGTTTAATAATGGTGCCGTAATCCGGTAAATAAGGTTTGTGGCCTTAAGATCCACATCTAGATTATCGAGGTATAAGAGTGATTCAAATTCGTTGTATCTGGGAACGCCGGTCATGGTGACATAAGCTTGTAACGGGCTTTTAAGCTTCAGGGCAACATTCAGTTTTTCCGGACTGAAGTCAACGGTGCATGCATCGGCCACAAGCATTTCTCCCCCATATTCCTGGGTGTTTATAAATTCAATAAAATATCAGATATGGTTTCTTCTTTTACATCGACGTGAACGTAAGTGATGTTGTCGTTAAGCATGGTTTCGACCCACCTGAGGTAAAGTTCATTTGCAGGTAAAGGGTTTTCTTTGGCACAAGCTATATCTGCCCTAAGGGCTCCCTTAAATACCATTTTACCATCTTCATTTCTGACGGGCTCTATCAATAATTCTGATGGCTCAATAAAAAGTTTGAGGCCATGAAATGAAAATTGTCCAATTTCTTTTTTGACATGTTCAACCAACTCGTAAACCACATTCCGGAGGTCAAAGTTTGTCTTTAAAGCTTTGTCAATGCCATAGGCGATCATGTCATGATAATGTTTGAGTATGAGATCTACCAGCTTTTCAACGGTTATATCCAATGACCCAAAGTCAATTACCGGTTTTTCGATCCAATGATGGGTTGCTATGGCCGACCTTGTTGAAAGGGCAAATGATGCATTTACATCATAGTTTGATTCAATATGGACGTTAATTTTACCATGACCCTGAACGGTAAATAAACCAGCCTGTCTGGCAAAATGAATGCCCAGGGGTAAACTGATCGAAATGCACTTGTCTTCCGCGTGCACCGTTGGACTGCCCAATACCTTTAATTGAATGTCAAAAGAATTGACCTCCATTGAATGTGCAGGGATACCTTCAATAAGGGCTTTATGCACAAGGTCTTCCAGCGCCCTTGTCGATATCCGGAATTCAAATCCTACCATGTCTGATCCTTTAAATTTTTATAATTTTTTCACCACAAAAGCACCAGAATATCCCAGCTCCTTTAAAGTTCTTTTGGCACTTTCAGCCTCTTCCTGTGTGATGTATTCCCCCAATTGATATTTATAATAACCGTTTTCTAAAAATACATTTAATTTACCAATGGGCTCCAGGCTGACAAGTAATTTTGGATCTGCTTTGGACTTCATCGCCGCAATTTGTATCGAATAGCTTGATTTGGTCGCCGGAACAGTTACGCTTTCTTCCTGAGGGGATGTCACACTTTCGGGTGTTTTAGGATTTGTATCTGCCCATTGAACGCGATCAGCCGCAAAAAATGATTCTACGGCAACCGCGATTGAAGCGCAAATCTGATATTGCCCATCCGTACTGGAAAGCCATTTTTCCTCATCTTCATTGCTGATAAAGCCTGTCTCGATTAGTACACTCGGCATGGTTGCCCTCCGTAAAACGGCAAAGCCGGCCTGTTTAACTCCTCTTGAAGTACTCAGCCCGCGGTTTGCAAGGTTTCTTTCAATCTTAGAAGCAAAATCAAGACTTTTTTCAAGGTAGGCGTCCTGAAATGAGGAAAGCACGATATGACCTACAGGAGAATTTGGATCGTAACCTTCATAATTGTTTTCATAATCATTTTCCATGAGGATGACCTCGTTTTCCCTTTGGGCGACTGCCAGGTTTTCTGCCGCACGGTGCAGTCCCATTACAAATGTTTCTGTACCCTTGGTTCTGGAATTGGTAATATAATTGCAATGAATTGATATGAAAAGATCTGCCTTGAGTTTATTGGCAATGCCAACACGTTGATATAAGGGAAGGAAAACATCATTATTTCGTGTAAAAACGACTTCTATATAAGGAAACTTCTGTTCTATCAGTCCCCCCAGTTTTAAAGCCATTTGCAAGGCAAGGTCCTTTTCTTTATGGTGTTTCCCCACAGCACCGGGATCATGACCACCATGACCAGCGTCAATGACCACTACCTTTTTGCTGTGCCCTTTATGATGAGGTAAATACGATGTTGGAGATTCTGCACGACCTGCTGACGAAAGCGCCAGAAAAATCGTTATTTGAAAAAGGAGTTTTTTCATTCTTTTTAAGACCTTTGCATAATAATGAATTACCGGAACAAATATAACAATTAAATGTAATTAATAAACAATTTGAAATCAGTATTTAATAAAATATTAATTATTGTAATATGTTGTATTTTTTTTCAATATGGCATTTCCCAAAACGTAGGCAGGGACAGTCTCATTGTGCGCGATACCCTGAGCAGCAAACTTATACCAGATTCCACTTTCCAGGATTCTATCCCAAAAACCTATAAACTCTCCCCCGATGCCATTACTTCTGTCATAAAGTATGGTGCAGTGGATTCAAACAGAACTGATATAATTCATAAAGAAGTCCATTTGTATGGTTCTGCCTACACAGATTATGAAACCATCAAATTAAGAGCGGATTACATTGTATTTAACTTTAATACCAGTGTTGTAAGTGCTTATAGGTCAAGAGATAGTGTGTATGTGCCTAAAGAGTTACCCTCTTTCGTTGATGGGCAAACCCAGGCAGGTTTTTCTTCTATGCAGTATAATTTTAAAACAAAGAAGGCTTTGGTGCAAACTCTTAGCACAAAAGAATCAGAGTTTTATCTGATAGGTGAAAAGTCCAAATATATAGGCAAAGAAAACGATTCTATTTACCATGAAGACCGGTTTTTTAATCAAAATGCGATAATTACTACCTGTAATCACCCTTCCCCCCACTTTGGCATTCGCACACGAAAAATGAAGTTTATTCCGGATCAGATAGCTGTAATGGGGCCTTCCCAGTTGGAGATTGCGGGCATACCAACTCCCCTTATTTTGCCGTTTGGCTTTTTTCCGCTCATAAAGGGGCAATCTTCCGGGCTTATTTTCCCCAGTGACTTTCCCTACGACAATAATTTTGGCTTTGGCATCAGGGGTGTAGGCTACTATTTCCCGATCAACGATTATGTAGATGCCCGAATCACCGGCGATATCTGGACCCGCGGCAGCCATGCCGTGAGGGTTCAAACCAATTATAAAAGGCGGTACAAATACACCGGAAACATCGAACTCAATTATTCCAATAACATCCTGGAGGATGCAAAAGGGGTGTCTAACCCGCAAAAATCATTCGGCCTGCGGATCGCACACAACCAGGATGCCAAAGCACATCCATATCGCAGTATTGGCGGTTCTGTCAATATTGAAACGAATAGAAACAGGCAGCGGACGAATTATGATTACCAGTCTATAACCAACAATAAGCTTTATTCCAATTTCAACTTTATTTACCGATGGCCTGAATCTCCATTTTCCCTGCGGGCTGCTTTTTCGCACAACCAGGACAACCGCACGCGAATTGTCAACATTACCCTACCCGATGCCAGCTTGAATATGAACACCATTCAACCCTTCAAACGGAAAAACGCAAGCGGAGATCCTTTATGGTATGAAAATGTCTCTGTGAGTTACCGGGCGGGACTTAAAAATTTTGTAAAAACCACAGACACCACTTTATTTACCAGGGCTACCCTGGAAAACATCGAGACCGGCTTAAGCCATGGCACAAGCATTTCCAGCAATGCCAGGGTGCTCAAATATTTCAACTTATCGCCTTCCATGAATTACGATGAGGCCTATTTTCTAAAGACACTGGAAAAATCATTTGATCCGACTCCTGTTTTGGATACCATCGTCACCGGAATTGACGCCGAAGGAAATCCACAGACCGATATCAGGGTGAGCAAGTATGGGTCAGTAAATCAAAAATTATCCAGGGGACTTGAAGTTTTTCGCAAATTCAACACATCCATTTCTATGAATACCCAGCTGTTCGCCATCAAACAATGGAAGTCAGGTTGGTTGCGCGGTATGCGCCACATCATGAAACCGTCAGTTTCATTTAATTACGCTCGGATACGGATAAAAAATACAGGAAATATGTGGATACCGATTCCAGACCTGATCAAAATACCGGAGAGTACTACAACCCATTTCAAACCGGTGCTTTTCCTCAGTCACTCAATGAAAAGCAAATGTCCATCAGCTATAATATTGTCAATGTATTTGAAGCAAAATACAGAAGTCGCAAAGATACCGTGGATAAAAAGTTGAGTCTCTTTAATAACCTGGTTATGAGTGGCAATTACAATTTTGCCAGAGATTCACTCCAATGGAGTGACGTAGTAATTTCAGGCAATACCAATGTACTTAAAGGACTCACAAACCTCCAGTTGAACGCATTATTTACGCCTTATGAAATTAATTTTAAGACAAAACGCCGAATTGACCAAAAGTTAATCGACCGCAGCACCAATAAAAAATTATTGCAACTGGTGAGCTTTAATGCAGGCCTGAACACGTCATTGTCCTTTTCTCAAATAAAAGGACTATTTAAAGGCAATTCGACCAGTGAAACTGCTGCAGAAGAAGTCAAAAAAGAGAAGCAGCAAATACAAAGGGCTCTGCCATCACTGGCATCCTTGTTTGACAATCTTAGATTTAGCCATGCCCTCACCATGAATACCGAAAAAACCGCAGCAGGACGCGATTCCTTCTTCATTGGTGCTCATTCACTGTACATTTCCGGCAGCATTCCCTTGAGTAAAAACTGGAATTTCAACATCGGAAGCATCAGCTATGATTTTGTGGCCAAAGCCCTGGTGTATCCTTCATTCAGTTTTAGTCGTGATTTACATTGCTGGAACATGAATTTTGCCTGGTATCCGGATAACGGGGTGTATAGTTTTTTCATTGGCGTAAAATCAGGGTCGCTGAACTTCTTGAAATACGATTATACGCAACCCTATATTCCAAGGTTTTAGCAGACCAATCATTATTTGACTTATCCTCAATTGCGATTCGGACAGGAATGTAAATTATATGGGGCACAAAGTCATAAACCTGGTCTGAAATAGCCATTATTTCCTTAATTTTGACTTAGTCAAATGCCCATCATGATAAATTCCATGAATTCAACATCAACCGACAACCTGAATCTAGCCATCAGGCCGCGGTTTAAAGAAGAAGTACCATTTTCTCAGGAAGAAATTATGTCGAGATTAAAAAAGGCATTACTTCAGCCCGATGCCCGATGTAAGGGGAAAGTGGTGGGTAGTTTGGCTATTTTGGATATCCCAGAAAAAGATTGCCATTTTTGGTCTCCACAACTTTCCATTGCGGTGGAAGTTTCAGAAACAGCGGGTCATAGTTTATTGCGCGGCATGTATGGACCAGCTCCCTCGGTCTGGCTGACCATCTTATTCATTTATTCATTTTTGGGCCTGGCCATGATGTTTGTACTTATTTTAGGGTCGGGCAATTATTATCTGGGAAGGCCTGTGACTGTATTGTATGCCTTTCCTTTGCTCGCCTTTCTGGCAGCATCACTTTATTTGGTCTCGCAAGCAGGTCAAAGGTTAGGCAAACGGCAAATGTCAACGTTGAATGACTTTTTACACCAAAGTCTCGAATAGCCATTTTGTTTTTTTATTCACAATTTTTGATAGCTGATTTTACGTTATAAAAATCATTAAACTATAACTGACTGATAATTAGCATATAGTAGTTTGTAAAATTATATTTTGCATAGAGTTGGTTATACATAATAAAGTTTGGGAATATCTATTGCTACTTCTGACTTATGTCATTAAAAGTGATGTTCTGTCAAGTTGAGGCCGGATATTCCGGCTATAATACATAAGGCATTAAAAATGTGAATATTATTTGAAAGGTAATTTTCTGTAATAAGCACTAAGGCCATATATTTGCAGCCCTATGAGATTAAGACAGCTGCATATAAAGGGTTTTAAAAGTTTTGCCAACGACACAGTCATTCATTTCAATGAAGACGTTATTGGCATTGTGGGCCCAAATGGGAGTGGTAAATCCAATATCGTGGATGCCATTCGTTGGGTGTTGGGTGAGCAGAAAAGTAAGGAACTCCGTCTGGAACAAATGGCAGATGTGATTTTCAATGGAACCAAGACCAGAAAGGAAGCCCCCTCTGCAACAGTTGAACTTGTCTTTGACAATGACAGAGGCCTGCTTCCTACAGAATATCAAACCGTTAACATTTCCCGTACCCTTTACCGGAGCGGAGATAGCGAATATAGACTCAATGAAGTGGTTTGCAGGCTTAAGGACATCAAATCCCTGCTGATTGATACGGGGATTGGTTCAAATTCTTATGCCATTATTTCTCTGGGCATGGTGGATGACCTGCTCTATGACAAGGATGATTCCAGGCGCGCCATGTTCGAACAGGCAGCAGGTGTTTCTAAATATAAATCGAGAAAAAAAGAGACCCTTTCCAAACTCAACAGTACCTCTGCCGACCTGGACCGGGTATCTGACCTGCTTTTTGAGATAGAAGGTAACATGAAAAGCCTTGAAAAACAGGCCAAGAGAACAAGGAAATATTTTGAACTCAAGGAGGAGTACAAAGCCGTGGCCGTCATGAGTGGGGTGCGGTCTATGCAATCCTTGAAGGAACGCTACAAAAAAGTAGGCCAGGAGATTACTGAAAAACAGGACATCTACTCCCGGATTAATGCCGAAGTCATTGGAAAGGAAGCAATTCTCGAGGCAGAAAAGAAACAAAACCTGGAACAGGAGCTAAGTGTCGGACAACAACAGAGGGAATTGAATGACATTGTCGCAAAGCTTCGCAACCTTGAAAACGATAAAAGCCTCATTGCGCAGAAAATCAGTTTTAAAAAACAAAGTCTCTTCAATGTAGATGCCCTTCTTGAAGAAAGCATCCAATTGATTAGTGGGCTCAACACTGAAATCCTGGTTTTAACAGACCTGCTTGAAAAAGAACATACCACAGAAGCTCAGCTGCTCGCCAGACTTCAGCAGAGCCAGGAAGCACTAAACGGTGCAAGACAGGTGCAGGGAAGTGCAAGGCAGGATTTCGAGACGAAAACCCGGCAAATTCAAAACCTTCAAAAACAACTCTTTGATGTAGATAAAACCATCGCCGTTACGAATAACAACATCGAGTCCTTAAAGTCGGAAAGTGCAAGGGCCAGTGAAGAAATGCGTGCGTTCACAGAGGAGAAGGATATCCTGGAAAGTGAACTTAAGGAAATAACAGGAAAATTTGCCCTCATTTCAGCGGAACTGACTTCACTTCGTGAGAAAGAAAGTCAGCGCAAACAGCTCATTGCAGAGAGTGAACATCACCGCGATAAACTTGCCGAAGACCTGGGCAGGATAAATCGCACCTTAGATGCCAGGCAAAATGAATACGACCTTCTGAAAAGCATGATTGAAAATTTTGAAGGATTTCCTGAGTCACTTAAATACCTTTCATCCAATTGGAGAAAGGATGTACCTGTGTTGTCTGATTTATTGGATGTTCAGGAGGATTATAAATCTGTCATTGAACAATACCTCGAACCCTACCTCACCTATTTTGTAGTTCAGGATGTAGCGGAAGCAAGCGAAGCCATCAGGATGTTGGGCGGCGCGCAGAAAGGAAAAGCCAATTTTTTTCTACTCAATAAATTGCAGTATCAAAAACTTGATTTTGTCAACATACCCCTTGCCTCCCCTGCCATAAATTTTGTTAAGGTGGATGCGAGATACCAGCCGCTGCTCAACCATTTACTAATGGATACTTATATTTTTGATGGCAGCCTGGAAGATTTCCGTTATGACAGCGATTACGATGGTGTGAGTTTCCTTAGTAAATCCGGAAGTTTCCTTAAAACAAGGATTAGTATCTCCGGAGGTTCAGTAGGATTATTCGAAGGGAAAAAAATAGGACGTAAGAAAAACCTGGAAAAACTGGAAGCAGTCATTAGAGAAGCTACCGAATCCAAATTCAAGCTCAATGCAGAGTTGGATCAGGTAAAGGAACAAATCCTTATGCTAAAGTCTTCCGATAAATCTATGGAAGTTGAACTCTTGCAAAAAGATCTCAACAAATTGGAACAGGAAAAAACCAGGATAAGGGTAAGTCTTGATAACCTGGTTCAAAAACTTGGTGACGGAGAGGCAAGAATAGTTCGCAATAAGGCAGCAATCCTAAATTTTGAAGAACTGCTGAGGGCCAACGAAGTGGATAAAATATCCCTAAAAAGAGGCCTTGAAGAGGAAGAACAATCCATAAGGACGAATAACAGCGATCTTGATCAACTGACAGACAAGCTAAATAAAGCTTCAGAAGCATACAATGAAGCGAATATTGAACTAATCAGGCAACAAAATCTCATTTCCAACCACCAAAAAGACCTGGAATTTAAAAGGACCCGGGTGAAGGAAGTTAATGAGCGCATCATGCTGGAGTCAGCAAGGAAGGAGGCAGATACCGAGGAGTTAAAAGTTACAGAAAATCAAAAGATCAACCTGGAACAGGAGTTGATCGCGATATATCAGGAAAAGTCAGCCTTCCAATCACAGCTCAATAACAACGAGCAAAATTATTATTCGGCGCGAAACATCATCAGCGGGTTGGAAGAAGAAATAAGAATACTCACCCGTTCATTAAATCAGTACCAGGTTGAGATCAACCAACTGAAAGACACCTATCAGGAGGTCAAGTTTCAGATCAATGCCATCGGGGATAGAATTTACATCGAGTTCAATGTGAGTGTGGAAGAGGTGCTGAATATGGAAACTGACGCTGAGGTATCAGATGAAGAATTAACCCAAAAAGTGGAGCAGATTCGCCACCGGCTTAACAATTACGGGGAAATTAACCCAATGGCCATGGAAGCCTATGAAGAGATAAAAGCCCGTTATGACGTAAGATCGGCCCAAAGAAAAGACATCCTGGATGCAAAGGAGTCTTTGCTCCAAACCCTCAAAGAGATTGAATCCACCGCCAATTCGCAGTTTATGCAGGCATTTGAAGAAATCAGGGCCAATTTCATCAATGTTTTCAGGAGCTTGTTTACAGAAGACGACAACTGTGACCTTATTTTACTTGAACCAGACAATCCGTTGGATTCAGGAATAGAAATTGTGGCCAAACCAAAAGGAAAGAAACCTAAGTCACTAAGCCAACTTTCGGGTGGAGAAAAAACACTTACAGCAACTGCGCTATTGTTTGCATTGTACCTCCTCAAGCCGGCGCCGTTCTGTATTTTTGATGAGGTCGATGCGCCGTTAGATGATGCCAATATTCAGAAATTTAACCGCATCATCCAAAAATTTTCTGAAAGGTCGCAGTTTATCATTGTCACCCACAATAAATCCACCATGGCTTCAGTAGATGTATTGTATGGTGTTTATATGCAGGAAATGGGTATCAGTGCCCTGACGCCGGTTGACTTCAGTGACCTGAAAAATGATCCCGCTTATGAAGCCGTTGAAGTAAATAATTAATGAATTATCTGGCACATACCCTGCTTTCCGGAAAAAATGAGGAACTCATTGTGGGAAATTTTCTGCCAGACATCCTCCGAAAGAACGAATACAGCCATCTTGGTGAAATGTATAAACGCGGATTTGAGTTGCATCGGGCAATTGATAATTTCACGGATGAACACGAGTCCATCAAAAAGATAAATGCCATTCTCAGGCCATCCCACAGAAAGTATGCGCCGGTGGTCACTGATATTCTGCTGGATTATATTCTGGGACAGTCGTGGCATGATCATTCGGCAGAAAGCATCCAGGGTTTTGCCGACCTTCGTTATGAAATACTGAGAAGTCACCTCCACTATTTTCCGGAAAGAGTGAAGCCCGTAATTGCCAAAATGATTGATGGCAACTTTCTCATCAAGTACACCACCATTGAGGGCTTGATGTTTACTTTTGAAAAGATCCAGGAAGCAGCCAGGTTCCCATCCGATTTTAGTCAGGCCATTGAAGACCTTGAAATCAATTACGATTTTCTCCACCAGGAATTTAATGTTTTCTTTCCTGAGCTGGTTGCCAGAACGGCTCCATTCAGAAACGCCTCCTGATCATCTTACCATTTTAGCAGGACTCCTCCATTAAAATGAATACCCATTGCCGGATATCCATACCATTTTTCATACTTATTATTAAGTATGTTATTAGCCCGGGCATACAGACCCATCTTTTTACCAAGCCACCAGTCCAGCATTACATTGAGTTCAACCCTGTTATTGAGCACTACTTCTTTCATGCTACCGGCAAAATCATCAGTGAGAAGGGTTGTACTTCTGTCGGTAATAAATAGTTCGGGTATCAGTTTAAGTTTGTTTTTCCACAAATGAAAGGTGGAATTAGCGCGTAATTCCAAAGAGTGCACTCCATAAAGTGGAATATCTCCAGCGGTGTTGTAGAAGTTTTTTATAAGGTGTCCTCCGATGTTCACTCGGTCTGATATCGCAAAATCGGCATTACCTCTTAGAAACACGGCATTGACATTGTTTAGCTTCAATGCAGGTGACCATATGGTTTCCATTTGGGTATAGTTGTCGAGATTATCCATTTTTGCGTAACCAAGATTAAGCTCATAGCCCAAAAATGTCACTTCTCCTTTTATACCTCCAAGGACTTCCCTGGAAATGGCATTTGTCAAAGCAGGAAAAGCGGGGTTAATCCAGGGATTATTTTCCGTCAATCTGTGCAGGTTATTGGAGGTAACCTTCAACTGACTGGCAACAAAAATGCGCAGGCCTGAGCCACCCAATTTAAAGTCGACCGTAATATCGGGCCACAACCTCGATAATTTATCGCTGTCATAATAAAAGGCCGATCCCGCTTTGATCCAAATTTTCTTGCCACCGTATTTAAGGGCTGGCGTGAAATTAACATGGTATAAATCATCTATGCCTGATTGTAACACTCCGTTTAACTGCACTGGAATGGCTATCTGCCAGGGCCCACTATTTTTTTCCAGCGTTAAGGTCGTTTTTACATGTCCCTCTGTGGTTCTGGGATTTCCAAGTGAAAACACAGAATAAGAGAGGCCAATTTTATAATTTGTAGCATCAGTCGAAGCAACCGGATTGTACAAATCAGCATTCACAGCATACCTTAGCTGTTTGCGCAATGGATCTGATGGAATGTCTTGACCATTTGTGTGTACGAAATAAAATTGATTCTCATCGTACCTGGCATTTACATTGGTATTGATTTGCATTTTTTCCTTAAGCCTGAATCGTATTCCACCATCGACCTGAGACCTGCTGCCTTTTTGAAGGGTAATTTCCTTATTATTAAAACCATCGTGCGACAGGAAAATGTGGTAGTCAAGCTGATGTTCATCGGTGTGGGTGTACATTAAGCGGAAAAGCGGATTCGACTTGTTGCCATATCCTCCCCTGGCATAAAATGCATGCTTTTCAAATGCGAGGTCAGGATCTGTAGCCAGTGGCTTAATAACAGGATCAGGATATTTAATCTCCAAAGGAAGAATGGTAATGTTATAGGTGTATTTTTTCTTAATAGATGCTATCGGCAGAATATTGGGTAGGATGGTTATTTTTTGTGCGTCCTCCAACTGCGCTTCAAATGTCTTAATTATTTCTTGTTTTTCCTCCGGTAAGTCCTGCCCACTCAGGCGAGGAAGAAAAATGTTGATAATAATAAAAACCGATACATAAGTACTCAGTATATTCAGATGCTTATTTGTTATGTATGGCATGAATTAATTCTTTTTATTAGGAGATTGCAAATCAAATTTGTCAGAATTGGACTTTAAACGGGTTGCCTCCATTTCTATGGTTTTAAGCAAGGCTAATTTTTCATTGGCTGTATTTAAAATGGTGGCGTCTTCCTTAAAATTTTCTATAACGGCCTCAATGGCAGCCCTTGCATTCAGAAGGTCGTCTTTTTGAATGTAAACATCTGAAAGTAATAACAAGCCTCGAGCTACCCAGTATGGATAATTTGTATTTTTCTCATTGGCATAATTGCATTGTTGTTCTGCTTTGGCCACGTCATTTTGCAGCATGTAAACCTCGGCCAAAAGGTAGCGGGATTCTGCAGCCTGATTGTTGTTTCCATTTTGATCGACAAATTGGAATGATTTTATGGCGTTTGGCAGATCGCGAAGTCTGAAATAGGTCTTACCAAGATAGTAATGTGCTGAAGAACGCTCGTCCCGGGTTGCGGCGGCACTTGCTACAACTTTGTTACCGAAAGCCAAAATGTCTGCATCAATAACTAGTTTGAATGCGCTCTTTAGCGCGCCGAAATCAGACTGGAACAATTCTCCGGGGTCATTGGATATCTGTGCACTGATTTTGTAATACTTAAGGGCTTTTTCAAAATTTTGAGTGTAACTGTAGCTAATCAGTGCTGATTTAAATATCGAACGCGTATAATATTTGCCCTCTCCATCGGCGATGATGGCTTCATAATCCTTTATGGACTGCTGGTATGCCTTTAGCACATTGTTTGATTCAGCACGAAAATAACGGGCATCGTTTTTGTAAGAACCCAGGGGAAAGTTGGCAAGGTATTCCGTAAAACCCTCAACAGCATTTTTGTAATCGGCGTTGTTGAAAATGTTCATCACCAAATGATAGGAGAGTGAGTCTCTGGAAAGTTTTGCATTTTCATCGCCGGGAATGGAATCCAGGTACTTGAGGTAAGCTTTTGAGTTAGCCATTTCGTCGATGTAAATTTCCTCAATCGACTTCATTGCGGCATTGCGTTCGGAAGGAGACGGATTGTTTTGAATTACTTGCTTATATAGGGACAAGGCTGAAATATAGTTTCCTTTATTGTAGGCAATGAGCCCAAGTTTCAAGCCCGCAATGTTATGGAATGGAGATTTCCCGCCAAATTTTGTCCTCAAATCCGTAAAATAAACGGCAGCTTTTTCGGGCTGCATTTGAGCCAGATGCGTTTCGCCCAATTGCAGACAGGCGTCGTCGGCATATTCTGAGATTGGGTGATTTGTGAGAATATCCTGCATAAGGCTTAGTTTGGCGTCAGGATTATCAGAAAGGCCCTCAATTAATCCTTTTTGAAATAAAGCATACACATATCCCCCTTGTTTCCTGGTAATGGCCTGGTCGTAGAATGTGCCGGCAGCGAGGTATTGATTTTGTTTGAAAAGACAATCTCCAGTACGGATAAAAGCATCGGGAAGGACACGCTGAAGGATATAATCATTCTTCATTTCTTCTCGTTTGATGTTGATGCCCACAACGCAGTTTTTAAACTGAAGTTCCGATTTTTTATATTCCTTGCTTTTTAAATAATTATAACCCTGCAGATAATGTGCCATATAAGAGGCTGATTCTTCAGGCAGATCATACAGTCCGTTGGCTTTTTCAAAATAGGATTCAAGCAGGTTGATGCTTTTTGGGTAGTCAGCTTCATTATATGCCAGATGGGCTTTCCAGTAATAAGCCTGCGCTTCATACAGGCGTTCTCCCGGATATTTAAGAGACTTGTCAAAAAATATTACAGCATCCCTGCCATTGCCATCCTCAACGTACTGAATGCCTTGTTTAAGGGAAAGTAGCTGGTAAGTTTTCTTAATACTGGATGTGATCATTGGCAAAGACTCAATGATCTTGACAGAATTGAGGTAGTCACCTGAATTTATGAGAATGTCGTTAATAATTTCCTGACTTTCCGCAAAATATCTGGACTTTTCATTGGTTTCAAGTAAAGCATTTATGGCTTCTCTTTCAGAACCAAGTTCGGCCGAGACCTTGCCATAGTTGAATTGTGCTTCTGCACTCATGGTCATGTCATAAGACATGGATGCAACTTTCCGGAAAGCTGACCTTGCTGAATTTTTATCTCCGAGTTTGAGAAAACAGTCTGCCAGATAATAATTGGATAGTTGCCCCATTTTTGAATCCAGATTTGACAGCTCGGCAAAATTTGACCGTGCTTTAGCGCAGGCATCCAATTTATATTGAGAAAAAGCCAATTGATAAAACTCTTCTGCACTGAGTTTTTCCGTCTTGGATTCATAAAATTCAAGATGTGGCAATGCTCTTTTGTAATCCGACCTTAAAAAGTATGCCTGCCCAAGGAGTAACCTTATTTCTTTCACATTCTCCACATCTTTTTCAGTGATTTTGTGCTCTCCATAACTAATGAGTTTGTCAAAGTCACCCTGAATAAAATATATCTGGCTAATGAGGTATGGTATATGATTGGTGTATAACGGTGAATTGGCGGCTCGCTTGAAACTTTCAACAGCTCCTGTAAAGTCCTTGTCAAAATACTGGCACATACCATAATAGTAGTTTGTGCCATAGAAGTATTCATCCCTGAGCTCCCGGGTTTTTGAAAGCTGCTGCTTTGCCGAAGCAAACTGTTTGTTTATAAAGTAAGCATATCCTTTTTTGAAACTCACCTCACTCATTTCTCTTTCAGACAATGAACCCTGATCGATGATTTTGTCATAATAAACTATGGACTCTTCGTATCTTCCTTCGTTATAATAATACGAGGCAAGTTCGAGTACCGCCGGTGTAACTTCAGGTAGATTTTCCAGATACGCGATTTTTTTAATCATCTGGGATTCCGCATCAGGACTGTTTTGTCTGAGCGCAGAGATACAGGCATCTACGTCTGCGGTTGTATGTATCCTATTTACATAGGGAAACATTGGCTTTGATGATATAGCTGAAAACGACTCAAACCTTGTCCGGCTTGCTCCATATAGCCCCTCTTGAAGAAAGTCCCCCGTGTGGATGTAATCTCCCCATCCCCGGGACCCGTATTCAGGAAGCTGTCCATACCCGAAGCCAGACCATAAAAGAAATATACTTAAAATCCAGTATTTCATGTACATATATATTATAAAAAACGATGCAAATATAACTAAAGTCTTAAATAAAAACGGTGTTTTGGGCGAAGTTATGCGCCGGAATGGTAAATTCTACTGTTTAGTATAGGCAGGCTAAAAACAACGAACGATGAATAATTTGGCATCGTTTATCTTATATTTTGCTTTCTTGCTCGAAAATTGTCCGGATAAGAATCTCTATTCATTATTTTTGTGGAAACAGCACATAAATGACCATAGAACTAAAGAATTTATTTGACATTAAGGAAGGTTTGAATGAAAAAATGGTGAACATCATTTTGCAGTCGATCAAAAACAGTCATGACTCAGGAATGGATTTTATCAAATTCAAACAATCCATTCAAAATCTTATGGCAATGAATATGGATGAGGTCACCGCAGTAAAATCTGCCTATGCGACCGCTTCTACCATGGGTATGAACAAGGAAAATCTCATCAAATCCATCAATTCTTATCAGGCCATTGTAGATGATGAACGTGATAAGTTTATCAATACCCTAAAGAAGCAGATTGAAGCGCAGGTGGAAGCACCACAGTCAGAAATCCAGGTGCTTGACGGCAAAATTGCTGCAAATCAGTCCAAAATTGAAAATCTCATGGCTGAAATTGAAGCATACAAAGCACAAATTGAAGCCACGAAGTCCGAAGTGGCTTCATCAGAGGATAAAATTGACAAAACGCGGAAGGAATTTCTTTCTGTTTACGAATGTTTTTCAGAAAGTTTGCAGGAGGATAAAAAACACTTTGAAGGTCTTTTGTAAGATAAGCCGCAAAAAACCACCTAAGCATATGATTTAACCACTTTTTTTATCAAATTTGTATAAAATATATAAAATGGCAGATTTATCAAACATGGACAGTTCTTTTAAGCCCAAATCATTCTGGAAAAGACCAGAAGGTGTGGCAGGTGCTTTGTTCTTAGCGGGAATCCTGGGAGGATTGGGCCTCGTTTTATTTAAATACAGTGCTCAAATTCTCGCATTTGCCAGCAATACGCTGGGTCTTGTCATTACACTTCTGGCTTTGGGCGCAATAATCTATATGGTTTTAGACCCCAAAATGCGTGCCCTCGTAAGTTATATGTACAAGTCCATTATGCGATGGATTACGGGCATCTTTGTAACCATAGATCCGATAGGCATTCTTAAAAACTACATTGAAGACCTTGAAAATAGCCTGAAAAAATGGGTGCACAGATAGGCAGCCTCAAAGGTCAGATGCGAAAGCTCAAAACCATAGTTGAAGAGAATAATGCCCAGATCAATCAGAATATACTGATTGCACGTAAGGCCAAGGAACAGGGAAACCAGCAGGCTATGTTACTTTCCAGCAGAAAAGCCGCCAGGTTGCAGGAAAGCAATGAAAAATATCTTGCGCTTCACAGCAAGATGACCGTCCTTTACAAGGTATTGTCTAAGATGTACTCCAATTCAGAAGTTCTTTTAGAGGATACCAGAGATCAGGTGAAGGTTAAAGAACAGGAATATAAAGCCATTAAAACAAGCCATTCGGCTATGAGGGGTGCAATGAGCATCATTAAAGGAGACTCCGACAGGAGGGCCATGTTTGATCAGGCCATGGAATATGTAGCCGATGATGTGGCCAATAAAGTAGGCGAGATGGAAAGATTTATGGAAATGTCATCAGATTTTATGAATTCCATTGACCTGCAAAATGGTGTTTTTGAAGAGCAAGGACTGAAGATGCTTGAAGAGTACGAGAAAAAGTCAACGCTCCTGCTAATGGGAAATGCAAAGGACAATTCTGAGTCTGAATTGATGGATCTCAAGTTACCTGAAATAGAAACCAAAAGCGGAGCTAAAGGAGATTACGAAGGCTTGTTCGAGTAAGCAGCGCGAAAGTAAGGACATAAAAAAACCGTTCAGGTGATTACCGGAACGGTTTTTTTTTATGGTAAAGAGCGTATAAATTATCTCCTTCTTTCTTTGATCTTGGATTTTTTACCCACGAGTTCTCTAAGGTAGAAAAGCTTGGCCCTTCTTACTTTACCCCTCTTTAGCAGCTCAATATCTACAATGGCCGGAGAGTTGAACGGAAATATCCTCTCAACGCCTACCCCATTGGACATCTTTCGCACAATAAAGGTCTTAGTTGCGCCTTGTCCAGAAATGCCGATGACGTCGCCTTTGAAAACCTGGATCCTCTCCTTGTTTCCTTCCACGATTCTATAGTTTACCGCTATGGCATCTCCAGCCCTGAAAGCCGGATGATTTTTAATCGGTAGCAGTGTTTCTTGTACGTATTTAATATAATCCATGACAATGGTGTTTAAATTGGACTGCAAAGGTAGTATTAATTAACTATTTGAAAAAGAAATATTGTAAATAATTTATAACATATTACGCAAAAATTGGATGTTTAGACTTTTACAGCGGTTAACTTATTGTTAATCAAACCCATATGAATATTTGTTTTTTAATTTTTAGAAAAAAGGACCTTTTATTGAAATTTATTTGCCTTATCTTGCATTTAAATACTAAACATAAAACTATATGGCAGGTAAATCTTTTTTTGAATCCAGAAATCCCATCATTAACGAAGAGTCTATTTCGAGGTCCAGAACGGCAGGTGGGTATGCAGACGGTGGCGTCATGACCATTGACGGAGCCATTAATAAGACACTGGTTCTATTTTCAATTCTTATGGTAACTTCCGTCATCAGCTATCTTATGCCCAGCATGTTATTGATGATTACAGGAGCAATCGGCGGTCTAATCGCCGTACTTGTGGCAAGTTTTAAACCGCACACCTCTCCGATATCAGCGCCGGTGTATACCGCTTTTGAAGGGCTGTTTGTGGGCAGTATTTCTGCCATTTATGCTGCCCAGACGCAGGGCATTGTTCTCAATGCGGTAAGTCTTACTTTTGGTACATTATTGCTGATGGTGGTGTTGTATAAATACAGAATAATTAAAGTTACTGATAAATTGCGGTCGGGCATTATTATTGCAACGGGCGCCGTGGCACTGGTTTACCTCATCGCTTTTGTCTTCCGGCTTTTTGGATACGAGATACCCTATATACATCAGGGAGGCATGCTTGGCATTGGATTTTCGATACTGGTAATTGGAATTGCCGCTTTAAATCTGCTGCTTGATTTTGACAATTTTGAAAAAGCAGAACAAAGTCAGGCACCCAAATACATGGAGTGGTTCTGTGGTTTGGGACTTATGGTTACGCTGGTGTGGCTTTATATTGAGTTCCTTCGCTTGCTGTCTAAGCTGAAAAACGATTAATTTAAATTAAAAGATAAACAACAAAAGCAGGGTAAATACCCTGCTTTTGTTGTTTTAAGGCGATATGCGGGCATTTTTGGGAAAAAGCAATATAATGTTCATTTCCGATTCGTTTGGATGTCGTTTTTGCTTCTAATTAAATTTTAATTAGGTTTAATTGCAATGTGGTGAAATATAATTTTATATTTGAGGATTAATCAACCTTTAAAACACCATTATGAATACAAAATCCATCATTGCCTGCCTGGTAGGAGGCATCTTGCTCTTTATGTGGCAGTTTTTATCCTGGACCTTTTTGAATTTACATGCTTCCAATCAGCAGTATAATCCTAAACAAACTGAGATTATGCAATTTTTAGGAGAAAACATCGGGGCTGACGGAAACTACTTTCTTCCCAATTATCCACCGGGAACAAGTATGGAGGATCAACAAAAAATGATGGAAGCGGCCGCTGGTAAACCATGGGCCATGATTTCTTATCATTCCTCCATGGACATGAGTATGAGCATGAATATGTTTCGCGGTCTGGTGGTCGATCTTCTGGCAGTGGCCATGTTGATTTGGCTGTTAATGAAATTTCAGAACTCCAACTTCACCACGGTTATCAGCAGTTCCATTTGTGTTGGTCTTATTTCATATTTAACCACTCAGTATACCAATAGCATTTGGTTTGAAACCAACAGCATGCCAGACCTTATTGATGCACTGGTCAGTTGGGCTTTGGTAGGTGGCTGGCTTGGTTATTGGCTGAATCGCAAGTAACGCAATAGCTGCGCATCATTCCTGATTCTGGTTAATCGACAATTTGCAAATTGGTCCAATTAGCCAGGTCAGGATGATCAAAATTCATTTGGGCCATGATTCTAATAAACTCTTCAGGAATAGCTGCCTGAATGGTTAGTTCTTTTTTGTGGTATGGGTGATCGAACTTTAGTTGAAAGGCATGAAGCAGCATCTGCGATAGCTGAAAAGTCTCCAGAAGTAATTTATTTTGCTTGTTACATCCATGAGGCCGGTCTCCAATAATGGGATGAAAAATATGCGCTGCATGCCTTCTGATCTGGTGCATTCGACCAGTCAGCGGCTGAAACACAATAAGCGAATACCGTGAAGTCTGAAATTTGTAAGAAGGAATGTTTATTTCCCTATGCTGAAGGCAGGTAAACAAGGTTTTTGCTTCCTGGATTTTTCCCGACTCATGTAGCAGTGGATGATCGATCGATCCATTTTCGGGCATAAATCCCCTGCAAATGGCAAGGTAAAATTTAGTGGTAGAACGCTGCTCGAATGCCCGGTTTACCAGAGCCAGACTTTCTTTGTCCAGGGCAAAAAGCAAGACTCCGGTTGTTTTTCTGTCTAATCTGTGAACAGGATATACATATTGTCCTAACTGGTCTCGTAACAATTTCATAAGTATTTTATCAGAGGTTGCATCCAGGCTGCTTTTATGCACAAAATAACCATAGGGTTTATTGATGGCAACCAGATGTTCATCTTTAAAGATGATTTCGCACTCATAAGGGCTTACCATTTCAGCAAAATGGCTGCAGCTCCAATCAACAGGATAAGGATGGCTGCCAGGGTGACACTTCTCCTGATATTTTTCGCAAAAGCTTCAATTTCTTTCCGATGCCTGGGGTAATGGGGTAACACCTCTTTTTCCATTTTATCCCTATCAAGCAAGTACCTGGCGTTGAATTCCACGTGATGCCGGGTTAGGTAGCGATAATGTTTAAGCACTGTCAATCTGAAATACACATTGAGGAGTAACAGACAAACAAATACGCCGATAAGGAAAAAGATCAGATTTTCAGACATGATAAGGTGAATTCTATCTAGTGATATATCTGGCAATCAATTTCAATCTGTGGGTATATTTTTTAGCTTCTCTGTTATATATACCTTCGTGGTCAAGTTTATCGATGCGTGCTTTTTCTTCAACGTGCAGGATATTGCTATCGCTAAGGAAAATGCCTATATGATCGAGCTCATCATTCTTGTTTACACAATATACCACATCACCAGGTTGTGCCAGTTCCACAAAATGAATGGCCTGGCAATCCAATTTATACATTTCTGGCAGGGTTCCGGGTAAAGATAAACCAGCACATTTATAAATTAACTGAACCAAAGCAACCCGATCAATGCCAAATACCGACCTTCCCCCTTGTATGAATGGAGCATTGACAAACCTCCTGGCAATTTTTTCGATCATCTCCGGGGTAAAGGTGTTTGCGTTGAATGGATTTGCCTGGCCATTGTACACATATTTTGTATCTGCAGTCTTAAAAACCATGCCATCGTACTCTGGCAGCGTGGAAGCGATCATAACCGGAAAACTAAGGTCGTTGTTGATTAAAACCTGACAGACTTCCAAAGCAACAGCATATTTTTGATTAAAACGGGTAAACTGAGCCTCAGTGATGTAAGCCAATTGCCTTACATCGACCCAAGCTTCAACGCCATCGAAAGTGGTCTTGATTTTTACCCATTGTTTGTTTTTCCTTGTGAGGGACAACGCCTGACTCACCAAATAACATTTGTGAGACCATGTGAGACGTTTCCGATGGTTTGGCATACAGACAAACCAATGAAAGATTACATAGGGTAAAATCGCTTATTAATGCCTTTTTTTTACTGGCCACTTCTGAATTTGTAATGTATTTCCAACAGATAAGCCAAAATAGTGCCAGTTTACATCTATTTATAATGCATTCTTAATCAACCCAATCTGCTATAAATAAATTGGTATCACGCGTACCATTGTTGTTTCTATTGCTGGCAAAAACCAGCTTTTTACCATCGTATGAAAACATGGGAAAAGAATCAAAAGCCGTATCAAATGTGATTTGTTCCAGACCTGAACCATCAATATTGATCATATAAAGGTTGAATGGAAAACCTCTTTTCGAGCGGTGATTAGAAGAAAATATCACCTTTTGCCAGAAGGGTGAAAGTAAGGAGCCCAATTCGCATTACCCAATTCCGTTATCTTTTTCAGACCCGTGCCATCGGCATTGCACATATGAAGCTCCATGTTTGTAGGTTGAACCAGGCCTTCCTTGAGGAGAGATCCTGATATTCTTTAACTTCTTCAGGGCTTTTAGGCCGCGATGCCCTGAAAATAATTTTTGACCCGTCGGGAGAGAAAAATGCACCTCCGTCGTATCCAAGGCCCGAAGTGATTTGTTTTACACCAGACCCATCCAGGTTCATGGTATAAAGTTCCATATCACCGCTTCGCAAGGATGTAAAAACTATTTTATCGCCTTTGGGTGACACAGTCGCCTCTGCGTCATAGCCAGGCTGGTTGGTCAGTTTTTTGATTATGTTTCCTTGAAGATCCGCATGATAGATATCAAAGTCCGCATAAACTGGCCAAACATATTTTCCATCGGTACGCCTTTCGGGGTTATGCGGACAAGCGGCGTTGCCTTCATGGGTGGACGCATAAACCATTGATTTGCCGTCCGGCATGAAGTAACTACATGTGGTTCGGCCAAGTCCTGTGGAGATTTTGGGTGGGGTCTTTCCCTTTTCCCATTTGGAAAGGTCAAACATGAATATTTGATCACAATCAGCTCCCCAGATCTTGTTGGTTGCCTGAAAGATCAGCTTTTTATCATCAAAACTCCAATATGCTTCTGCATTATCGCCGCCAAAAGTAAGTTGACGCACATTTTTTAGGTGAACCTCCTGACTATATCTCACGGGCGGCTCATTTGACCCACCTGGTACTTTTGACGTCTTACAAGACGATAACAATGAAATAGCCGGGATGATATAAAGTAAAAGTTTTTGCATTTTTTTAATTTTCTAGCGCGAAAATACTATGTATTCATTAATATTTGCTGCTTACAATGAGGGTTTAATTTGGTATCTTTCACAAAAGCTTCCGCTTCAAGGTGATACTCTGATTTGACCCCTTTTATTTTTTTTGCCAATTTGACCAGTCCGGAAATAAAAAAATTGCCTTCCTGCATGACATCCATTTGTGATTGATAAATTTTAAAAGGCAATTCAAAAGGAATCTCCACTATTTCGTCTTTCTTCAAATCGACCCCATTTTCAAGGGTTATTTCGCCGACCTTATATTCATTGATCAACTTGTCTTCTCTGCGACCCCGGTAGTATTTTTCAACCAGTTTCAGGGATATTTTTTCTACCCTGCTTTCTCTCAAAGTGGTTAATTTAATAAAGCCCCTCAAAAATTTTTCAGAAGAAATTACCGGTTGAATTACTTCCACATTGATTTTTACGCCTTCGATACCAAGGACTTTTTTTATTTGTCCGAACATTTTTTTTATTTCAAATTTAGGGTGAAGATTCTATATATCCGCTCATTATTCGATCAACGGTGTACATTTGACGCTTATCAATTCATTACGGGCAGTTCTATGTATGGTTTGAAGGCAATGTCAGCCTCAAATACTTCTTCAGAATAGTCTTTAATGGTGTTGTAAAGGGTGTCTCGTTCGATTGGCCTCCGGCCTACCCTTCTGATCAGGTTTACAAGGTCTTCCGTACTCATGGCTGGGTTTTGTTCTTCCGCACCGGCCATCGTATATATTTTCGTTGTATCGTCAATTGTGCCATCAACGTCATCGACTCCAAATGACAAGCTCATTTGAGCTACTTCCCTGCTGATCATTGGCCAGTAAGCCTTGATGTGGTCGAAATTGTCGAGATAGATTCTGGAAATGGCATAATTTCTAAGATCCTCAACCAGATTGACTTCTGTCAGGTGGCTCATTTCATTGTCTTTGTTTCGAAATTTAAGGGGAATGAAAGTCTGAAAACCTCCGGTTTTATCCTGTAATTGTCTTAATAAATCAAGGTGGTGGACCCTGTGTTCATAAGTTTCGATATGACCATAAAGCATGGTGGCGTTAGATTTGCCTCCCATTTCATGCCAAATTTCATGAATGCGCAACCATTGGTCACCACTGCATTTTCCTCCGGCTATCTTATCTCTGATCTCCGGATGGAAAATTTCTGCTCCTCCTCCGGGTAATGAATCCAGCCCCGCCTCCTTCATTAACTTCATGCCCTCTTCATAACTGATCTTGTCTTTTTTGAACATGTAGTGGTATTCAACAGGCGTTAACGCCTTAACATGCAGGTCAGGTCTATGGGCTTTGATGGCACTGAACAAACCCTGATAGAAGGCAGTATCGTACTGTGGAAGTACCCCACCCACAATATGAACTTCTGTGACGGGTTTGCCATCGTAGGATTTAACGATGTCCATCATGTCCTCAAGGGTGTATTCCCAACCTTCGGATCTTTTTTTTATGAGTCGCGAATAACTGCAAAAAGTGCAGGTATACAGGCACACATTGGTCGGTTCCAGGTGGAAATTGCGATTAAAATAGGTTAAATCCCCATGTTTTGCTTCCCTTACGAAATTGGCCAGGATACCCAGGAGTGGTAAAGAGGCCTTCTCAAAAAGGTAAACAGCCTCTTCATTGTCAATTCTATTGCTGCTAAATACCTTTTGAGAAATTTGAGCAAGCCGTTTATCATTTTCTAAGTGGGGCTGGTAGTTATTGGACATAATCTAAGCGAAATTCTTTTTCACAAAGTTAACAGATTACTTTGCAAAAAGATTTAAGACAGGAAGAGATTATATTTTGGATTGCATATGATGAAAATTCTCTAAAAAAAAGAATTCCCGGCTTTCACCAGGAACTCCTTTTTTATCTTGTCTGTCTTAATGGAGAACTGAATTATGTGTCTTTCGATCAAAGTCTCTCCTCTATTGAAATTGTAAAACAAAAAGTTTTTAACAAAGGCATGCGCTGAAGGCTTGCCTTGACAAACAAGATTTCAGACCACTGATCTTCAGCTTTTTGCAAGAATGTCTTCATACAAAATTGGCTTTTCATATTCTCTTTGAAATTCATACCTCAATACATCGAATGAAGTGACGATGCCAACCAGTTTTTTCCCTTCAACAACCGGAAGTGCGTGAAATCGTCTGTCAAGGAACAATTCAGCTGCAGTGCCCACTTTATCATCGGGTGTCACTTTCGCAATTTTACTGTTCATGACCTGCGTAACAGGAATGGAAGCGTAATCCTCAAAATTTCGATTGAGTTTCCATAAATCATAGGTAGTAATCAATCCTTCAAGGTCACCTTCTTCGTTTAATACCGGTAAATGGTGAATCCGATTCTGATCGAAGATGTCTTTGACATCCTTCAGCGTCGATTTTACAGGTATACTGACCGGATTTTTGGTCATAATTGTGTGTACAAACTCGTTCATCATGGTCTAGTAAGTTTGGTAATTAAATAATGGTGTTAATTTAAGATATTTTATTGCAATTGTCAATAGTTGTCACCCTAAATGTATCTAAAAAATTTAAATCTGCAAAATAATCTAATGGAAATAAGTAAAATACACCAGAATTAGCTTGTTTCTTTTAAGGGTAACGGTGAATTCCCCAAGAACCCTTATAATTCTATGACAAAATGTCACTTTTTGCCTAAAATAGTCTAAATTTGCAGTCCCTTAAAAATCATAGAGATGTATGACGACAACCCCACCCTTGTTGGGATAAAAAAAGAAATAATAGAAGAAATTCAGGGTCAGGCTTTTGGAGACCAAGGAATTGAAACGGTACCTGGCACACGGATGTTTTATATCGAAAGTTATGGATGTCAGATGAATTTTTCAGATTCTGAAATCGTTGCCTCAATACTTTCTGGTTATGGCTATGGAGCTACGAGAAATCTGGAAATGGCAGATTTGGTTTTAATCAATACTTGTTCGATCAGGGAAAAGGCAGAGGAGACGGTGCGTAAACGTTTGGGGCAGTTTAATTTGTTGAAGAACGAAAAGCCCCACTTGCTGATTGGGGTGTTGGGCTGTATGGCCGAGCGTTTAAAAACAAAATTTCTCGAAGAAGAAAAGTTGGTGGATCTTGTTGTAGGTCCGGATGCCTACAGGGACTTACCAGGGCTCATTGCCACCGCGGAGGATGGAGAAAAAGGCATAAATGTATTTTTATCAAGAGAAGAAACCTATGCGGATATTTCACCCATGCGACTGGACAGCAATGGTGTTACGGGCTTTATTTCCATAATGCGCGGGTGTGACAATATGTGTTCTTTTTGTGTTGTGCCTTTTACCAGAGGCAGAGAAAGGAGCAGGGATGCATTCTCCATAATCGCAGAAGCCAATGAGATGTTTGAACGCGGTTACAGGGAAGTTACATTGCTTGGGCAAAATGTCGATTCTTATAAGTGGGAAAAGCCGGATTCAGGGGATGTGGTGAACTTTGCCCAATTGCTGGTCATGGTTGCTAAAATTAATCCTGCATTGAGGGTTAGATTTAGCACTTCACATCCTAAAGACATTACGGACGAGGTATTATATGCTATGGCCAGGCACGAAAACATATGTAAATACATCCATCTTCCTGTCCAAAGCGGCAATAGCCGGATATTGGAGATGATGAACCGCACTTACGACAGGGAATGGTATATGGAACGAATAGAATCCATTCGGCGAATTATACCCGATTGTGCCATTTCTTCAGATATCATTACCGGTTTTTGCACAGAAACAGAGGAAGAACATCTGGATACGCTGCTAATGATGGAATTCGTACAGTACAGCATGGCATACATGTTTGCTTATTCTGAGCGGCCTGGTACACTTGCAGCCAGAAAATATGCCGATGACATTGATGAGGAAATCAAGAAAAGAAGACTCAATGAGATCATAAGACTGCAGAACCATTTATCGCTTGAACATAACAAAGCGGATATAGGAAAAATATTTAAGGTGCTAATTGAAGGAGACTCTAAAAGGTCTGCAGACGAGTGGAAAGGCAGAAACACCCAAAACAAAATGGTGGTATTTCCGAAATTAAGTTTAGAACTCAAGCCTGGAGATTATGTCATGGTAAAAGTTAATAAGGCAACCAGCGCCACTCTGTTGGGAGAAATAGCACAATGACAAAGGAGCTCAATATCATTTCAGTCAAACAGCGATTTGGCATCATAGGTAGATCTGCGGCGCTGGATCGTGCGCTTTTTACGGCTGTGCGGGTTGCCTCTACGGACCTGACTGTGATGATCCAGGGGGAATCAGGGGTCGGAAAAGAAATATTCAGCAGAATTATTCACGAACTAAGTAAGCGGAAACACAATGGTTTTATTGCCATTAACTGTGGCGCCATACCTCCTGGAACGATCAATTCAGAACTTTTTGGCCATGAGAAGGGATCCTTTACTGGCGCTACCGGAGAAAGGAAAGGATATTTCGAGACAGTAAGTGGAGGCACTATTTTTCTGGATGAAATTGGTGAGATGCCTTTGGACACACAAGCCTATCTGCTGAGGGTGCTGGAGTCAGGGGAGTTTCTGCGTGTGGGTTCCTCGAAAGTACTTACTACAGATGTGCGGGTAATTGCTGCCACGAACATTGAACTTGAGGAACAAATCAAAAAGGGCAAATTCAGGGAAGACCTTTTTTATCGACTGAATACGGTACCCATAAAAGTACCCGCACTCCATGAAAGGCCAGATGATGTTTACCTGCTTTTCAGGAAGTTTTCAGTCGACTTTGCAGAAAAATACCGTACCAGCAGCCTGGAGCTCGATGACAAAGCCCGTTATATTCTGGAGCATTATCGATGGCCGGGAAATGTGAGGGAACTAAAAAACGTGGTTGAACAGCTTTCAGTTTTATCTGAAGACAAAATGATAACAGAGGGTATTATAGCTGATCTTGCCCCTCAGCTTATCACCAGAAATCTTCCTGTGGGTGTCATGACCAGAGAAACAGAAGGATTTGCAGAAAGAGAAATTTTATATAAATTTTTATTAGACATGAAATCAGACCTGAATGATTTGAAAAGTCTGGTGTTCAATCTAATTAAAACCAACAACCTGAATGTACCTGAGGCGGGCATGTCACAAATGGTCAGCAATCAGGATCTAGCTTCAAGAAGCCCCTCTTTTTATGGATCCAGGCCATTAGACGATGACGATGGGGAGGATCTGGATCGACCAATTATCCTCAATGACCAACACCGGGACAGGTACCAAAAATCTGAAGTGGTAGATGAAGCCTTATCGCTGGAAGATATGGAAAAGGATATGATTAAAAAAGCTTTGAAAAAGTATAGTGGAAAGCGAAAGGACGCAGCAGATGAACTTGGAATTTCAGAAAGAACCTTGTACCGCAAGATCAAACAATATGACATACCCGACTAAAAGCAGGAATCATAAAGGATCAAATTCTTCTAACCCCTTCTTGAAGGGATGGATATATGTAATGTATTATGTCATCCTGGCGATTATTCCGGGGTGTTATATCGGTTTTAAAGGAATATCCATTCCACCGGAAATCAATACTTTCTTTGTGGAAAACTTTGAGACAAGGGCATTCAATGCCCCTGTTGAAGCAGATGTTCAGTTTTCGGAGGCACTTCGCACCAAGATCAGAAATGAATCAAAACTTAAACTGAAAGCCGATGATCCTGACGTCAGTTTTTCGGGAGAAATTACGCGGTACGATGTTACAGCAGAAGCGCCGAGAGAAGGCAACACAGTTGCCCTGAATAAATTGGAAATTACGGTGCTTATAAATTATACCAATCACCGCAGTGAAAAAGACAAATACTCCCGCAGTTATTCGTTTTTCCGGACTTTTCCGGGAGACCAGGATCTTCAGTCGGTGCAAGATGCTTTGTTAAAAGATATATTCAACCAGCTAACCGAAAAGATTTTCAACGAGACATTTGCGAGCTGGTAATTTTACCTTCAATCGCGGCCAGATTTTTTCTTTTATGAAAGTAATTGTTTACAGCATTGGAAAAACAAATGAATCTTATCTCAGGGAAGGCATTAAACTATATTTGGAAAGACTGAAGCATTACAGCAACCTGGAAGTTGTAGAGCTTAAAGATGTTAAGCCTCAAGCCAATGCTGCAACACTCATGCAACTGGAAGGAGCAGGATTTTTATCCCAAATACAGAAGGATGATTATGTGGTTTTGCTGGATGAACGGGGAGATCAAATGGATTCAGTTACGCTGAGTAGATTCATTGAGAAGCAGCAGGTATCAAGTATTAAAAGATTGGTGTTTATCATCGGTGGGGCTTTTGGTGTGGACGACCAGCTAAGGGAAAGATCAGATAAAATTTTTTCGATGTCATCGATGACCTTTTCGCATCAAATGATCAGGTTGTTTCTGCTGGAACAACTCTATAGGGCTTTTACCATTATAAGGGGAGAAAAATACCACAATCCCTGATTGATGAAATTTTCGTGGACATCAAAGGTCTTACTGCTGTTTGCCTTAGTGCTTACCTCACTTTCTTTGATTGGTCAGGAAGTGCCCTACTTAAAGAATTTTTCTCCCTCTATCTATAAGGCTGCAAGACAAAACTGGAGCATAACTCAGGATACAGGAAGAATAATGTATTTTGGCAACGGAGCGGGCTTACTTAGATTTGATGGCAGCAATTGGCAAACATTCCAGTTGGGAGGTGGTAAAAATGTGCGTTCTGTTTTAGCCATAGGCAACAGGGTGTATACAGGCTCATATGGAGAGTTTGGATATTGGACTACCGGTAAAGATAAATCCATGGTTTACACCAGTTTGGTCCCCCTAATTGGTCTGCCGGCCTTTGGGAAGGAAGAGGTATGGAACATCGTAGCTTTTAAAGGGCGCATTTATTTCCAATCCTTTGGATTGTTATTGGTATATGATGGCCAGAAAGTAAAGCGCATTGATATTCCCGGTACGATTATGTTTTTGCAACAGGCAGGTGAAAAACTATATCTGCCTGTAATCGATGCGGGGTTGTTCGAATATTTTGAAGGAGGTTTCAGTCTGGTCAAAGGCACAGAGTTGTTAGCAGGGTCAACCATTACTTCTATCTTGTCTGTCGGAAGTGATTCTTTGCTCATTTCTACAAATGACATGGGGGTTTTTGAACTCACGGGTCGTGGCTTGAAAACCTGGGGCAAAACTGTTAATAAATTGCTTACTTATGCACAGGTAAATAAAGCGATAAAAATCAGTCCTGATCTCTTATGTTTTGCAACCATACGTTATGGTTTGGTGACCTACAATGTTAAAACGGCTGAAGTTATACAATTCAACACATCAAACGGACTCCTGAATAATACCGTTTTATCCCTATGCAGCGATATGGATGGGGGTTTATGGCTTGGACTGGATAAGGGAATATCATATACTGTTTTGGATTCAAACCTTTCCTACTTCAGGGATAACCAAGGCAAATTGGGTACTATTTATACCTCAGCTATTTTAGGAGAAACCAAATACCTGGGCACCAACCAGGGCCTATACCGGTATCGAAATTTTAATTTGGGTAAAAATGGTTCAGCTGGAGTTTATGAACCCGTTGAAAGTATTCAGGGACAGGTTTGGCATTTGTTGGATTTGGGGGATATATTGGTGTGTGCACACAACACAGGTACACACCTGATCACAAAAGAACAAATTACCCGCTTGTATGGTGGCACGGGAGGTTGGCATACCGTAAAATTTCCCCACCGGGAAGATGTACTTATTCAGGCTACTTATAATGGACTGATTGTATTTAAAAAAATAAAGGATTGGCAATTCAGCCATAAAATAAAGGGTATTGAGGAGGCTATTGAACGTATTGAGCCCGTCGATTCCATTCATTATTGGATCGCAGGCCCTTCTGGTAATTTACGCAAAATTGAACTGGACGCTGGCCTGGACTCTGTGGTTAATATCATTGAATATGGGGCAGAAAAAGGCCTGTCCAATGTCCGTAAAATTGAGATCAGCCTGGTGGGTAAATCAACTTATGCATATACCGCTGATAGTCTTTTTTTGTACCTTAAAAATGAGGATCGGTTTGTTTTTACGGGTAATAAGGGCAGCAGATACCGTAAAATAGGAATGGATCTCCTTTGTAAACTTTATTCAGACAGTTTGCTCATTGAAGCCAGGGAAAACAAAATTATGCTGCCTTTGACCCTCAGTAAAGAATACAACAGCATTTGCCAGTTGCAAGACCATAGTACCATGCTCATTCAGGAGGATGGGTATGTATTGGTAAATCATACGCCTGCAATTTTTAACCGGATCAGGCCACAAGCGCCCATCAGAATCGACTATGTACTACTGGAAAATGGGCATAAATTGGCATTTGAGGAAAACAATATCGTTTTACCTTATGAAAACAGAACATTTACGCTTTATTTTCATGAAGCTGTTTATGACCAGGAGCTGGCATATAAGTTTATACTGATAGGGCCAGACACCATACGGAGCAATTGGCAGCCAGGTGGGACCTTTGCCGCCTATAACCTGGTCGACGGGTATTACCAATTATGGATAGAGTCAAACTCAGGTAAAAAAGCATCAGTAACCTGGCAAGTGCGTCCGCCGTGGTATAGTTCAAGATGGATGAAGGCATTTTATCTGCTCTTATTTTTTTTCCTCGGGTACGCTGTAAAAGTTAATTATCATAAGGAGCTGAAAAGTAGCAGGTTAAAGCTGGAGGTGGAAACGGAAAGGAAGTTAAGGGAACATAAGATTGCCCTCGATAATGAAAAGTTAAAAGAGGAAAATATGCTTAAAAGCCAGGAATTGGTAAATACAACCGTGCAACTGATCAAAAAAAATGAATTATTGTTGGAAATAAAACAAGAACTTATTGACATTCGAAAAGGAGATGAAGTATTGAATATCAAAGAGTTTCAAAAAATGTTGCGACAAATCAACGAAAATATTTCTTCGGAAAACGACAATAAACTGTTTGAATCCAATTTTAATGATATTCATGAAGTGTTTTTTAAAAAATTACTGGGAAAATATCCTAACCTGAGTCCGCAGGATCTTAAACTGGCGGCTTATTTAAAGATGAATCTCGCTACAAAAGAAATAGCTCCACTGTTTAATATCTCAATCAGGGGCCTTGAAAACAAACGTTACAGGTTAAGGTCAAAGCTCGGGTTGAGCCCGGATGTTAATCTTACGGAATTTTTTATAGGTTTTGATTAAATATCAAGTTTTTCATTGAAAACCCAGATTTGAGGCTGATTTAGGTAAAAAAAACAATTTGGCGTATTATTGGCGTAGTAAATTAAATGTCAAATTGCAAATGATTTCCTAATTTTGCTTTGATAAGTTGTTTTAAAAGCAAATTTATTTAGTTCTAGCCACAAAACTCCTATTAAAGAAAGGTTTGACTTTTTCCCGGAAAGAGTGCCCAACCTTAAAAAGGAAGTATTGCCAAAAGCCCATAATAGTTAAATTGGGGACTTTGAGTGTGGTTATGGTAACAAAAGAAATTCATTTATAACCAAACTAAAATACTTCTATGATGAGAAATTTTACCTTATTAATGCTGATGGCTTTTGGCCTGTTCAGACTTCAGGCTCAGGTTTATGAAGATTTTGATACAGGCACTGCCAAGTTACCTTGGGCTGCTGTCAATGGTGCAACGTATGGAGGCGCCGTTGCTAATCCGGCCAAAGATGCTGTAAATGACAGCGACCATGTAGGCAAGCTGAGTAACAATGACCAGAGCGATTTTTGTTTTTTGCTTACCGACCTGCCAGCACCCGCAGATCTTTCCGTAAACAATTTATTGAAAATGAAGCTATGGTCGCCCATTGCCCCTACCCGAATTTTACTGAAATTCGAAGGCGGCGGAAAAGCGGTTGAAAAATTTGTAGATGTAACGGTGGCCAACGTTTGGGTTGATTATACCTTTGACCTGTCAGGCGGAGCTTCCTTTACTACATTGACAAAGATTTTGCTGGCAGTTAATCCATTTACAACGCCGCAGGCTGCTGATTTCTATTTTGATGACATCCGTGGCGTTGAAGCGAGGGATGTATATGAAACATTTGAGACCGGCAATGAAATGGGCTGGCTTGGATTGGATGGTACCCTGGAAGCACCTGTTGCCAATCCTTCACCCAATAAAGTAAACAGCAGTGCCCAGTGCGGTAAATATTTCAAGTCTGGTATGCACTCTTATAGTCTCTTATTGGCAGACAGGGGAACCAACCCTTTTGATTTCAGCATAAACAACCAGGTAAAATTGCAGGTTAATGCCAGTGCACCCACACAAATCCTATTCAAATTGGAAGGCCCGGGTGGACCTGCAATTGAAAAATTTGCTAACATCGGACTGACAGGTCAATGGCAGGAATATACCTTTGATTTCTCAGCCGCGAAAGAGTACACACACCTGACCAAAGCAATTATATTCTTTGATCCGGGAGTTGAAACCAGTGTGGATACCTATTACTTTGACAACATAACTGCTGTTCCCAAAGGAGTATGCGAAAATGTAACCCCGGATCCCAAGGTAGTTGATGATTTTGAATGTAATAGAAATTCCACTTATGTTAATGGATGGGATAGCCTCACCGTAGTAACCAATCCGGCTCCTAATGCGGTTAACAATTCGTCCAAAGTGGGAAGATATGCTGATAATTTAACTGAACAGTGGGCAGCACTGCTTTTTGACAATCAGAACCCTATTGACCTGACCGTCAATAACCAGTTAAAAATAAAGGTGTGGTCCCCCAGGGCAGTGCCAATTCTTTTCAAATTGGAAGGAGGAGCATCTCCGGTCAAAGAAATCTGGGCAAATGTTACGGACGTCAACCAATGGATAGAGTATGAAATTGACTTCAGTAATCAGGCGATTGCCAGTCACAAGAAGTTGGTCATATTTTTCAATGCCGGCATGGATGCCCAGGTTGGTGATGTGTATTATATAGATGACATCTCCTGGGGTGAAAAATCATCAACGGATCTTGAAAACTTTGAAAACGGAGCAAGTCTCCCATGGGAGCCATTAGAGCAAAATACGGTGACTCACGGTGTATTTTCCGTGGTAGATAATCCAAGTGCTGTAGCGCCAAATATCTCCGCTAAGGTTGGAAAGTATGCCAAAGGAGCTTCTGCATTTTCAACATTGGCGGCAGTTGCCCCTGGCGTTATTGACATCAGTGTAAAACCGCAGTATAATGTGCAGGTTTGGGCTCCTGTAGGCACCCAAAGTGTTACCATGCAATTGGAAAGCGTTTCTGACGGAAACAAAGAAGTTGAGCGGGAAATTAAAAATGCAGGCAATTGGGAGGAATTGTCCTTTGACTTTACTGCCCACCAGGGCATTTCCGATTGGGCTTCTTTAAGATTTATTTTCAATCCGGGAGTTGCCGAAGAAGGCGTGGTTTACTACTTTGACAATTTGAGTCAGGGCGAAGCTACCGTAGATCCATGTGAAGGAACAGAGCGAATCGCTACCATCATAGATGATTTTGAATGCCAGAGAAACTATGAATATGGTGCGGGTTCTGCCCTGATCACAGTTGTCAATAATCCAAAAACAACGACGGTCAACAGCTCCACCAAAGTGGGTTTGTACAAAGATCAACCCAATGAGCCATGGTCCGCACTATGCGCCCTGATTCCGGATGGACTTGACCTGGAAGTGTTTAATCAGCTTAACCTGCAGGTCCTGTCTACTACTACAGCTCCGGTTTTATTGAAATTGGAAGGAGGCACCAGCCCTGCCAAGGAAATTTGGACAGAAATTACAACAGTTAACGACTGGCAAACACTTTCTGCAGATTTTTCAGGCGAAGCAGGCAATAATCACCAGAGAGTTTGTGTGTTCTTCAACGGAGGGGTAGCTACTACAACCGAAGATGACTATTATATTGACAATTTTCAATTTAACCACGCACCTTATGATGGTTGTATCATGAATTTTGACGATGCTGCTTTTGTATCTGACAAATGGTTATATTTTCCATCTGCAGAATCCGGAGCGTTTGAATTGGTGGACAATCCAAAGACAGATGGAATCAATAAATCAGCGAAAGTTGGAAAAGCTGTTGAAAAAGCAAGCGGTGAGCAACCATGGCAAGGTATGTACACTGACCTGGCATCATATATTAAGTTTGGAAGCAATAAACTCATAAAAATGAAAGTGTTGTCTCCTCAGGTAGGTCCAATTACCATGAAGCTGGAAAGACCATTAAAAGAAGGCGCACCAGGTTCAGGTGACAATACGATTGTAAATACAAAGGCCAATGAGTGGCAAGAACTTACATGGGATTTTTCTACGACGCCAATTGTAGATGATGGTCTTTATGCAAGGGTTACGCTTATCTGGGACATCAACCAGTTACCAGCCAATGACGTTATATATTATTTTGACGACATCAAGCTGGAAGGTGGAAATTGTGGTGACATCGTGTCCACAGACGATGCCTCAGCGATAGGCGCTTTGGAAATTGCGCCAAATCCGGTATCATCCATATTGTATCTAAAGAATACGGATAAAGCATGCAAATTTGTAATTTCTGACATCTTAGGCAGAACGGTTGCAATGGTATCCAATACAACAGGTTACAATGAACAATTGGTAGATGTATCCGGCTTTAAGCAAGGTACCTATGTGATAGCAAGTTTTGATGCTCAGAACAGGCAAATCGCTATTGCTAAGTTCATTAAATACTAGTCACATCAAATTGAATGGCAGAGACCGGTTACCGGTCTCTGCTTTTTTACTTTACTCTCAGAGACATCGTTATGAAGTATATCGTTCTGTTTTTGATGTCATGGCTTATTATTTCATGCCATTCAACCAAATCTCGATTTACCCCTTATAAGAGGGAAGCCCTAAAAGAAAGAACCTTTAATTTTTTCTGGGAGCTTGCCCACACCCAAAATTATCAGATACCTGACCGGTATCCTACGTTGACTTTTTCGAGCATTGCAGCAACCGGTTTTGGTTTGTCATCCTATCTTGTGGGCATAGAAAATGGATATATTTCACGAGACCAGGGGGCCGATCGGGTATTGAATACCCTACAATTTCTATGGCAATGTCCACAGGGTTCAGCTAATCAGGGAATAGCAGGATATAATGGATTTTATTATCATTTCCTCACCTTGGATGAGGCTATCCGTTTTAAAAACGTGGAACTTTCCTCAATCGATACGGGGCTGCTTATGGCTGGTATTTTAAGTGTTCAAAGTTATTTTGATGGAAATTCTGAAAAGGAAGAGCACATCAGGACACTTGCAGACAGCCTTTATCTTCGCGTTGATTGGAAATGGATGCTAAATGAGCACAATCGATTGTCGATGGGCTGGCATCCGGAGAGTGGTTTTATCTCATCTGACTGGAGAGGATACAATGAAGCAATGGTTTTACTGGTAATGGCAATTGGGTCACCCTCCCACCCTATACCTGCTTCTACTTGGTCCACATGGTGTGAAACCTATCACTTCCAGAACTATATGGGGCAAAATCATATTCAGTTCGATCCTCTTTTTGGGCATCAGTACAGCCATATCTGGATTGATTTCAGGGGCATCAGGGATCCGTATATGAAGTCTAAAAATTCTGATTATTTTGAAAATAGCCGAAAAGCTACCATAACAAATAAAGCCTATTGTCTTTCTAATCCCGGTTCTTTTAAAGGATATGGCCAAAACTGTTGGGGGCTAACAGCTTGCGACGGACCTTATAATGGGAAGTTGGTCATCGATGGTAAAACGAGAGAATTCTTTGATTATCGGGCAAGAGGAGCGAGCAGCATGCACATAGTAGATGATGGCACTATTGCCCCTACCGCTGCAGGAGGTTCTTTTCCTTTCTTACCGCAAGCATGTGAAGAGGCACTTCAAAACATGTGGAATACTTATGAAAGTAAACTGGTAGGAAAATATGGTTATAAGGATGCATTTAATCCCACTTTTGTGACATCGGCACATCCGGATGGATGGTTTGGCGTGGATTACCTGGGTATTGACCAGGGGCCGATCCTGTTACAGATTCAAAACCATGAAACAGAACTTATATGGAAGACTATGAAAAAGAACAAGTATATTGTCAATGGGTTGAAGAAGGCCGGATTTGATGGAGGCTGGCTTGATCAAACCAAATAAATCAAAATTAAATTATAAAGTTAACAAGCGTTCAGGTCATGAATAAAATTTTGATGTGTGTTGGTGTTATGTGTTTAGGCAGCTTTGGGCTCTATGCACAATTTCAGGTTAATGGAAGAGTAACCGATGCAAAAGACGGTAGTCCTTTGATTGGAGCAACGTTGGAGGAAACGGGTACCCTGAATGGAACAACTACTGATTTTGACGGTAACTTTTCGATTGTACTTGCGAGTGGCAATGCAAGGCTTACCGTCAGTTACGTCGGATATGCCATGCTCACCGTAGAGGTGTCAGGAAGGGCCATTGTGGATGTGGTGATGGCTGAAGATGGGGTGTTGCTCGAGCAGGTTGTGGTTGTAGGTTATGGTGTACAGAAAAAAAGTGATGTGACGGGTTCTATTTCAAGTTTAAAAGGCAAAGAAATTGAAAAAGTTGCCACTTCCAATATTGAGCAGGCGCTTCAGGGCAAGATTGCCGGTGTACATGTGACTCCGGCCTCAGGTAACCCTGGTGCAGGAGCAGTAATCAGGATACGGGGTACAGGCACACTGAACAATGCCAATCCACTTTATGTGATAGACGGCATGATTACCTATGATGCATCGTTGGTAAATCCACAGGATGTAGAAAGCATTGAAGTACTTAAGGATGCTTCTGCTGCAGCCATTTATGGTTCAAGAGGTGCCAATGGAGTGATCATCATCACGACGAAAAATGGACGGCAGAAAAAGTCCAGTCAAATTGGCTTTGCGTCCTATTATGGAACACAGACGATTACCAAAGAAATCCCTATGCTCAGCGGACAGGAATTTGCAAAAGCCTATAATCAACTGCGGGGCCAGACATATTATCCGGATCCTACTATTTTTGGTCAGGGGACAAACTATCAAAACGAGATCTTTCGCGAAGCACCAATCTATAATGTACAGTTTAGTGCAAATGGTGGTTCAGACCTAATGACGTACAACCTGAGCGCAAATTATTTCAAACAGGATGGCGTATTAAAAAATACAGCATTTGAGCGCGGAACATTTAGATTGAATACTGAAACAAAGTTAAATAGCTGGCTCAGTTTTGGAAGCAATATTTCTTACGCCATTTCAAAGAATCACAATGGCCCCAATGTGGTAACTTCTGCCTACAGAATGCCATCCGTACTCGCTCCATATAAAGAGGATGGTAGTTATACAGATCCCACTTTCTTTGGTTTGGCGTTGGCCAATCCATTGGCAGACCAGTTTTATAAAAGCAATAATTATGGCAATGGCGAGCGGTTGTTTGGCAACCTTTATATGGAGGCGTCCCTGTTGAAAAACTTTAAGTTCAGGTCAAATTTTGGTTTTGACCGGGCCAGAGACAAATCGAGGTATTTTGAACCTAAGTTCGAAGTAAGTGCTTCCCAAAGAAATTTATACGATCGATTGTCAGTGGGGCAAAGTGCCGGTAACAACTGGATATGGGAGCAGACACTTACCTATACCAAAGACTTTGGAAATGATCATTCACTTACGGTTTTGGCGGGTTACACTGCTGAAGAAAGAACCAGCGAGTGGATTGGAGGTAGCCGTGAAAATTTTCCCGGTACAGCTGATGAACTATTGTATTTATCTTCCGGAAATGATACCACTCAAATGAATTATGGCAGAACAGTGGATGAGGCCCTGGTTTCTCAATTATTCAGGTTGAATTATGCCTATAAGTCGAGGTATTTTGTAACCGCTTCTCTCAGGAGAGATCAATCCAGCAGGTTTACGGAAGTCAACAGAACCGGATATTTTCCATCGATGAGTCTTGGGTGGAACATTGGCAGGGAAGGTTTCGTAACCGACCTCGATATATTTACGGATTTAAAAGCCCGATTCAGTTATGGTATTTTGGGCAATCAGGCTTCTGCAAGCACCTATCCTTCTGCGGGAGTGGTAAGTAGCGGGCTATATGCTGTTTTTGGCTCATCGGAGAGCCTTAGTCAGGGTGCTACTTTGTTATCACTGAGCAATCCCAACTTACATTGGGAAACCTCAAGGCAGGCAGATATTGGACTGGATGGATCCTTTTTTGATGGTAAATTAAGTTTTGAAATTGACTGGTATAACCGTTTGACCTACGACATCATATCCGCGGTGCCAATTCCGGATTACATCGGCTCTCAAACCAATCCAGTGGTGAATACTGCGGAGGTATTGAATACAGGCTGGGACATTGGCTTAAGGTACAATAAGGCTGGAGATTTTGGATATTCCTTTGGAGCAAACATTTCTCCGGTAAAGAATGAAGTTACAAAACTGGCACAGGGAAAGAATGAAATTTTTGCTGCATTCTTGCAAGGCGAACCAGCAACGCATACCGAAGTTGGACTTCCTATTGGGTCGTTCTACGGGTATAAAGTGGAAGGCATCTTCCAGAATGAGGAAGAAATCGCCGGTTCACCAAATATCGGAGGTGAAAAACCAGGTGATTTGAGATTTGCGGATACCGATAATAATGGAATCATAGATGGGGACGACAGGGTTTTCCTGGGTAGTCCAATTCCTACCCTCACCTATGGCTTCTCTGCCGGTTGTGATTACAAAGGTTTTGACCTGGCCATTGATTTTCTGGGTGTACATGGAAATAAAGTGTACAATGCCAAAGAAACCTTCAGGTTTGGAGTTTACAACTGGGAAAAAAATGTGGCTGAAGCCTGGACGGTAGATAATCCAAGCACGACAGAACCGCGGGTCACCAACGGTGGTCACAACTACCGTGTGAGTGACCGTTTTTTACAGGACGGCTCATTCTTCAGGTTGCGAAATGTAAGTATAGGTTATACTTTGCTACAGACAATTTGCAACAAAATGAGGTTACAATCGTTTCGTGTTTATCTTGGAGGCAATAATTTATGGACGAAACAAAGCTTTTCCGGATATTCTCCTGAATTCGCCAATTCTGGCAACCCATTTGAGGTGGGCATAGATTTTGGAAATTATCCCATCGCCAAATCAACCCAATTAGGAATTGACCTAAAATTTTAAGACCATGACAAAGAACAATCCTATTAAAGTAAAATTCAGTTTGCTGTTGTTTGTATTTTTCCTAAGTGCCTGTTCACAAGATTTTTTAGACAGGAAACCTAAAGGGCAGCTCACTTATGACACCTTTTTTGAAAATGAAGATCATGCGGTACAATCGGTAAATGCCATCTATAACATCTTCCGGTCATGGGATTTTACAGGTTTGCCTTATCTGGGTGCGACGGACATCATCAGCGATGATGCGGATAAAGGCAGCACACCCAATGATGCCCAATATCTGGCGGATGTGGATGATTTTCAATCAGATGCCACAAACAGTATGTATTCTTCCATGTGGAAGGGGCATTACCAGGCAATCTTCCGTGCAAATTTGGCCATTGAAAACGTGCCAGGCATCGATATGGATGAAGGCTTAAAGACAAGGTTGATCGGAGAAGCGAAGTTTCTCAGGGGCTTTTGTTATTTCAGGCTCGCACAGTGGTTTGGCGAAATACCGCTTATCAGCACTATTCTTGAGGAAAATGCCTATTTCACCCAAGAGAGAAAGCCACTGAGTGAAGTATATGCATTCATAGAAAAGGATTTGATGGATGCCATTGCTGCATTGCCTGAAAAATCTAAATATAGGGGAGAAGACCTGGGCAGGGTAACCAAGGGTGCTGCCAGAGGAATTTTAGCTAAAGTGTATATGGCCAGGCACGAATACGCAAAAGCAGTACTAGAATGTGAAAACATCATTCAGAGCAATGAGTATGGATTAATACCTTCCTATGCAGATATTTTTACAGGTAAGGGCGAACAGAATGTTGAAAGTATTTTTGAGATTTCAGCGGTGGCATTGCAGGGAGCTGTGGCCGGACCGGGTGCCTCGCCTTATAATATGGTGCAAGGGGTTAGGGGCATTCCAAACCTCGGCTGGGGCTTTAACCGTCCCAGCGATAATCTGGTCGCATCCTATGAACCAGGTGACCCCAGAAGGCAGGCTACAGTGATCTATGTTGGGGAGGTCCTGCCTGATGGATCAACAAAGGTTGAGGATAATCCGGACATCCTGAATGAAAGATACAATCAGAAGGCCTGGGTTCCAAAACATGCCGGCCTTCAGGATAATGGTCCGGGCAACCTAAGGTTGCTGCGATACGCAGATATACTTTTACTGGCTGCTGAGGCTCATAATGAAACGGGTAATGCTTCTGCCGCTGTTTCATTGGTTAATATCGTCAGGAAGAGAGCCAGGGGGACTAATAATTTTATCTTACCCGACATTGCCGTTGCAGATCAGAACACGTTGAGGGATAAAATCAGGAAAGAGAGAAGAGTCGAACTCGCCATGGAACAACATAGATGGTTTGACCTTTTGCGGTGGGGAATGGCTGGAGAAGTAATGCGAACCCACGGGAAAAATTTTATAGATGGTAAACACGAACTATTTCCACTGCCACAGACAGAAATTGACCTGGCAGATGGCGTGCTCATTCAAAACAGAAGTTGGTAGATGAAATTCAGCTTAAAATTATGGATTTGCAGCTTTATGGTTCTTGCCATAGAGTCTGGGTTTTCACAAGCCTCATTTAAACTGTCTTACCAGGGATATCAACGACACAGTGAAATTTCATGGAATTTCAGTCAATCAAACGTGGAATTTTTCAGAATATGGAAAGCCAGTTCCACCGGCCCTTTTGTGGAAGTCACCAAAACGCCAAATCAATTTCAGTTGGTTTTTACAGATGCGGCGACCCTTGAAAATTACCGCATCTATGTGGAAGCATTAAATGGGCTCAATCAACCCCTGGCTTATTCGGACACCATTCAGATTTTCGAATTGGAAATGAGTGACGAAGAGTTAATGGATATGGTACAGAGACAAACATTTCGCTATTTCTGGGAGGACGCCCATCCTATTTCCGGCATGGCAAGGGAAAGAAACACCAGCGGAGATATTGTTACCACCGGGGGCACTGGTTTTGGCATCATGGCTATATTGTCCGCCGTTGAAAATGAATATATTACCAGAAAAGAAGGATTGGACCGGTTATTAAAAATTGTGAGTTTTCTACAGTTTGCTGATAAATTTCATGGTGTTTTTCCACACTGGATAAACGGGAAAAACGGTGATGTTTTTCCATTCAGTACGTATGATAATGGTGGAGATCTTGTAGAAACTGCTTTTTTAATGGAAGGTTTGTTATGTGCAAGGGCATTTTTTGATGGCGATGATGCTTCCGAAAAAGCCCTGAGAAAGGTCGTTACGGGACTTTGGGAAGCAGTGGAGTGGGATTTTTATTCGAAAAACAATGGGGGTGTGCTATATTGGCACTGGTCTCCGCAGCATGAATGGAAAATTAATCACCAAATAAGGGGGCATAATGAGGCTATGATGGTATATCTATTGGCAATAGCCTCTCCGTCACATCCGGTACCTTCCGTTTACTGGAAGACAGGTTGGGCTGGAGGAAGTTATCGAAATGGACTAAATTATTACGGTATTAAACTTCCTGTCGGTCCCGCATATGGCGGACCATTGTTCTTTGCCCACTATTCCCATCTTGGTTTTGATGCGCGAAACCTCAAAGACGAGTTTTGCAACTATTTCACCCAAAATACCAATCACACCCTGATAAACAGGGCATATTGTGTGGCCAACCCATTGAAGCACAAAAGCTATTCCTCTGAATGTTGGGGTCTGACAGCAAGTGATGATCCGGGTGGTTATTTGGCACATGAGCCGGGAGCAGGTCGTGACAATGGCACCATTAGTCCGACCGCAGCACTCTCTTCGATGCCATATACACCAAAGGAAAGTATGGATGCACTTCGCTACTTCTACTTCGTGGAAGGCTATAAGTTGTGGGGCAAAAATGGCTTTTTCGATGCCTTTAATCCGTCTAAAAACTGGTATGCCACGTCTTATTTGGCCATAGATCAGGGACCCATTGTGGGCATGATCCAAAACCACCGAACAGGACTTTTATGGAAATTATTTATGTCAAACCCGGAGATATCTGTCGCTTTGAATAAAATTGGCTTTAAGGAGGACGTAAATGCAGTAGAGGAAGATCAGGTTGATTTTTGTAAAATCTATCCTACCCTATCCAATGCAGGTTTCAGGACCATTGGGACTGATGGATCAGAAATAGAAGTCCTGATCATGGACGGACAAGGTAAACTGGTTCAGGAGATACATGCCCGCCACGGAGAATTATTGGGTGCTCAGCTTCCTCCCGGATCCTATTTTATAGAAATACGATTCGAAAGTCAGGTAAGCCGTCAAAGGTTTATCAAAATATAGGTTGATAAGCCTGTAAAATGAGGTTGTGTTGCCCTGGTTATGGTAATTAAAAATCGTCATTGATGAAAATTCAACAGAACAAATTTCATGGCTTTTCCGTTTAATTTCTGTGGTTGGATATGGTGAATGCCCGCCTTTTATGAATTTATTTTTGTTAATTTGCAGTGAAATAAGTCGGGATGAAATTTTTTGAACAGTTTGATGTTAAACAGCTTGAAAACCTGGAGTTACTTGCAAAGCAGGTAGTAGAGGGCTTTATCATCGGACTGCACAAGAGTCCCTTTCACGGCTTTTCTGTTGAATTTGCAGAACATAGATTATACAATCCAGGAGAGGCCACGAAGGATATAGACTGGAAAGTTTATGCCCGCAGTGATAAAATGTTCATTAAAAAATATGAAGAAGAGACAAATTTGCGATGTCAGATCATCATGGATACTTCTTCTTCAATGTATTACCCTGAGGTAAAAGGCAAGCTCAATAAATTGCAGTTTTCTGCCGTAGCGGCCGCCTGCATCATGAACCTGCTCAAAAAACAGCGCGATTCTTTTGGGTTAAGCATGTTTGATCATCAGCTTATAGCGCACACGGGGTGTAAATCATCGACTACCCATTATCAGTTGCTGCTTACCTACCTCGAGAGGTTAATCAGCGATGAACAAGAGCAGAAAACCACTGCCGCAGCCGATGCCCTTCATCAAATTGCAGATGCCATTCACAAACGGTCAATGGTCATTATTTTTAGTGATATGTTTGATAACGGAGAGGATATGGATCAGCTGTTTTCTGCCCTGCAACACCTCAAATATGCCAAGCATGAGGTCATAGTTTTTCACGTTACCGATAAAGCTCATGAACTTGAATTTGAATTTGAAAACAGGCCTTATGAATTTATTGACCTTGAGAGCGGAGACAAGGTAAAACTTCAAAGCAATGAGATTAAGTCCTTTTATACAAGCAAGGTAAAGGCATACACGGATCAATTAAAAATGAAATGCCTGCAGTACAAAATTGAGTTTGTGGAAACAGATATCAATGAGGGCTTTAATCAGGTTTTACAGACTTATCTTGTTAAGCGGGGAAAAATGCAGTGACCATTACGAATTGACAATTTTACCAATGAAAATGTTTTAAGCCTAATCAAAAACTACCATACATGTCAAATGCAATATTTAAAGTACCGATAGCTAAAAACGAACCTGTTTTGCAATATGCGCCGGGATCAAAAGAAAGAAAAGAGGTGCAGGATGCTTATAAACATCTCAAAACCAGGGTCGCCGATATTCCAATGTATATTGGAGGGCAGAGGGTAAAGTCAAAGAAAAAGGTAAATATTCATGCCCCGCATGACCGAGCAAGAGTAATAGCGCATTATTATGCAGGCGATAAATCACACGTAGAATTGGCCATTAATGAAGCACTGAAGGCACGGGTGCATTGGGCTGAAATGCCCTGGCAGGATCGGGCTTCAATATTTCTGAGGGCGGCGGATTTGATTGCCGGACCGTATAGAGCGAGAATGAATGCAGCCACGATGATGGGACAGTCTAAGAATGTCTATCAGGCAGAGATTGACTGTGTGTGTGAGCTGGCAGACTTTTTCAGGTTTAATGTGCAATACATGACTGAAATATATGCCATACAGCCAGAAAGTGCAGCTGGTATATGGAACAGGCTGGAGTATAGACCCCTGGAAGGTTTTGTATTTGCACTTACACCGTTTAATTTCACCTCCATTGCCGGAAACCTGCCCGGAGCTCCCGCATTAATGGGCAATACGGTAGTATGGAAACCCGCGGAGACACAAATATATTCAGCGCAACTCATCATGGAAATTCTGATGGAAGCAGGACTTCCTGCCGGGGTGATCAACCTGGTTTATGTGGATGGACCAACTGCGGGAAGTGTAATATTTAATCATCCGGATTTTGCAGGCATTCATTTTACAGGAAGCACAGGCGTCTTTCAAAAATTGTGGCAGCAAATAGGAAACAACATTTCGAAATACAAAGGCTACCCCAGGATAGTTGGGGAGACTGGGGGTAAGGACTTTGTGATGGTTCACTCAAGTGCCGATGCCCGTCAGGTAGCCACTGCCCTTGCCAGAGGTGCTTTTGAATTTCAGGGACAAAAGTGCAGTGCGGCCTCAAGGGCATACATTCCTTCGTCTTTATGGAAAAAAGTAGAAAAACATCTGGTCGAAGACGTTAAGTCTTTCAAAATGGGAAGTCCGGAAGACTTTGGTAATTTTATAAATGCGGTCATTGACGAAAAGGCATATGACAAGATCACCGGTTTCATTGAAAGGGCCAAAATAGATAAAAGCGCAAAAATAATTGTGGGAGGAAAGCATAGCAAGAAAAAAGGATTTTTCATTGAGCCGACAGTAATCCTAACTACAGATGCCAATTATGTAACCATGTGTGAAGAGTTGTTTGGTCCTGTGCTTACCATTTTTGTGTATGAGGACAAAAAATACTCCGAAACCCTCAGTTTGTTGGATCAGACATCGCCATATGCCCTTACCGGCAGTATATTTTCCAATGACCGGTATGCAACCATTGAGGCCATAACGGCCTTAAGAAATGCAGCAGGTAATTTCTACATTAACGATAAGCCTACAGGTGCGGTGGTAGGTCAGCAACCATTCGGTGGCGCCAGGGCTTCCGGTACCAATGATAAAGCAGGTTCTGTCCTAAATCTTTACAGGTGGCTTTCACCGCGCACCATCAAAGAAACCTTTGTACCGCCAGCGGATTATCGGTATCCTTTCTTAAATTCCTGAAATAGAAACCATAGGTTACAAAAAGTTGACATATATTTGCATCACAACAAAATAACAACTAAATAACATGAGGAAATTATTATTCATTTTGCTTGCGTTCATGGCCATCCAACTTCATGCACAAAAGCAAATCGTATGGTTTGATGCAGGTTTGAAGGCACAATACGGGGCCTCTGGATTTTATAGCAAAGCGGTAGAGAATGCCACGGGCTACAATCATGAGCTTGGCCTTACTTCAGGTTTTGGATATGGGGGTAAGCTAGGTATCAATTGGCAGTATAATGGTCTTTCACTTGAAGCATTTTACAATAAGAGCAGACAGGATATAGAAGTGACCAATACAGGAGAATCAGGTTATTCCTATGAATGGAAGGCCGCGGATATATACGCGTTGTACAGAAATGCCAAAAATCTGGGCTACTTTGAATTGGGTCCAAAAGTATCTTTACTTCAGAAAATGGATAAGATTACCGGTAATCAGCGTGCAGATGTGAAGGAATCGTTCAACAATACCAACTTTGCAGGAGTGTTGGGTTTTGGTGCCAATATTATGGGAAATGATGGTAGTTTTAGCGGCATCCTGGGTTTGAGGTTTGAATATGGTTTTACCGATATCGTGAAAACAGATGTAAACAACCACCCTATTCCTGCAGGTCTTGCCGGAAGAGAAACAACCAATCCATATTTTGCAGGACTAGTCTTTGAATTGAATTGGGGAATTGGTTATTTTGGCAGAGCCCAGTGTGGAGCAAGATCTAAGTTTATCATGTTTTAAATCACTGATAATTAACTGAATATTAGACCTGCTTTTACAGCGGGTCTTTTTTTTTATTTACACGGCCAAAAATCTGATAAAAACAATTTAAATATTTACTTTTGCACTTCCAATTTAAATTGCCGAAGTGGTGGAATTGGTAGACACGCTGGACTCAAAATCCAGTGCTAGCAATAGTGTGCGGGTTCGAGTCCCGCCTTCGGTACTCTTTATAGCTCACGTAAGTGGGCTTTTTTTATTCCCGTATTTTGGGTTTTGGTTCAATTTTTGCTTTGATAGTCACAGCATTGTGGTATTAAAGTAAAACAGTATAAGAGATGGAAAAGATTGCATTTTCTGCCGAGCTCGCCAAAATTCACGAAAGTGAGTTGGATCCTCATGAAAAAAGCATGTTGGCTGAGGCTGTCAGGCAAATGGATATGGCTTATGCCCCCTACTCTCATTTTTTCGTTGGTGCAGCAGTATTGATGGAAAATGGAAACATTCACGGAGGATGCAATCAGGAAAATGCATCCTATCCCTTATGCATGTGCGGAGAACGTGTTGCATTATACCATGCTACAATTTCAGACCCGGGTGTGCGTATAAAAGCACTGGCGATCACAGCAAGGGGCACTAAAAAAGGATTAAACAGGCCAGTTTTTCCATGCGGCGCTTGTCGACAGGTCATACATGAATATGAAAGACGCAATAAACACTCTATAGCCCTGTACTTCAGAACCGAAGACGGGGATGTGTACATTTCTGAAAATGGGTCACAACTATTACCATTTGGTTTTGATGAAAGTTTCCTGCTGGACTGAATTTCTTAAAGCATAGCATTTCTAAAAAGGGCGACACCTCCATTGATGATGTATTGCACACCAATGGACATGACGATAAATCCCATGATTCTGGACACGGCTTTCAGTCCTCCTTCCCCCAGGAATTTGCTCAGCAAAGGAGAAGACCTCAATGTAAGGTACACGGTAAAGCCACTAAATACAATGACACCCATAATGCCGGCCCTCAACCACCAATCAGCATAAGTAGTATAATAGCCTATCAGCAATGAGATCGATCCAGGCCCCGATAGCATTGGCATGGCCATTGGAGAGAAGGAAATGTCACTTTTATGCATTGCCTCCTGTTTTACTTTCTGGTCAACAGCCTTATGTTGTTCAAATTTTCCACTAAGCAGGCTGTACCCTGAAGCCAGGATGATTAAACCGCCAGCTGCCCTCATGGCGTTCACATTTATGCCAAAAAAACCTAAAATCAAGCTGCCGGCAAGGAAAAAAGCCAAAAGAATGAGCGTAAAATAGACACTCGTCTGCAGGGCAGTGTGGTTTCTTTCCTTTTCGGTATAGTCTTTACTTAATGCCAAAAATAATGGTACCGCTCCAAGGGGATTTACCACAGATACAAGGGAAGCAAAAATAGCTATAAACATTACAGAATATAATTTTGTTTAGGTATATATTATTTAACGTTAACGGCTTATAATTTGTTTCAAATTTAATAAATAAAAATTATATATTTATTAAACATCTAATTATTCCTTCTACTTAAGATTACAGGCATAGTGAATTAATTAAGTCTGGCTGGTCAAAATCCCAAATACTGTTATGTATTTTATTGTGCTAACAGACATAATATCAATTATTTAGGTGCCAAGTCTATTTATGCCCTGCGTGTAAAAGATCTAATTTGATTTTATAATTATTATGTTGACGCTTTTTAAAGATTTTATCGGACTTTTGTTGAAGCGCAGTTGAAATCTCAGTCTGGAATTACAGAATTTAGAAAGCAGGTGAAAAGACACATGGTGATATATTTCCTCCTGGTACTTGTCCAAAGCGGATTTACTCAACCCTTTTTGTACCGGTTGGCTGACTATAAAATAGATTTTACGGGTGAACCCGGAAGTTGGGTCATTTCCCCCTCTTTCAAATTTCTACCCAAAGAAGACAATGGACAATTTTCAGTCAGTTACGAAGCCATAAAAAATGGTGTCTTCTCGGCATCTTATGTCCTGTCTAATCCCGTTAATCAACAACTACTGCTTGCTGCAGCTTACGGCTACCCATTTGAAAAGATAAAGAGACTGAAAATTCCAGGTCGCTGATCTACATTTCTACCGGTTTTGGACTTGGACAGGCAGGACAAATAGATCATTTCGCAGCTACAAAGGACTTTGTATTTTTAACCAAGTACCATCATGGTTTTTTACAGGGAGGCTGGTACAGGAAGACCTCAAGTTTTGGTTATGAAGTATATGTTAAAGGCATATCAATAGATTATCGGTCTTTTCACATTAAGTCCGCTCTTACGGATACAGGTATTGTTTCCTTCATTCATCAGGCCCCTATTATCATTCCCCAGGGAGGAGGAAGGTTTTTTTTTGGCACTAAAGGCGTAATATTTTACACCAATCTATTATTGACTTTGGAAAAACGAAAAAAATATTTAGAAAATGGAGCCCTGTATTTCGGAGTATCTGTTCACCTGAATAAGGTAATGGGACAATTTTTCAAAAGGAAGATCCATGCCGAAGCCAAATAATTGAAAAGAGGGTGGTGACACCTTCACTTATAAACCATGCGCTCCAAATTTTGTTTTTCTTGCAGAGGAGTTTTCATTATTCTATCTTTGTATCATAATTATTAACATGGATTTTAGAAATAATATATTGGAAACCATTGGCAATACCCCGATGGTGAAATTGAATAAGGTAATTGACAATCACCCCGCCCTTGTATTGGGTAAGATTGAAACTTTCAATCCCGGTAATTCAATTAAGGACAGAATGGCGGTAAAGATGATTGAAGATGCCGAAAAGGCTGGTAAAATCAAACCCGGCGGTACAATCATTGAATGTACTTCAGGCAATACAGGTATGGGTTTGGCTATTGCTTCCTGCGTCAAAGGCTATAAGTGTATTTTTACTACCAGTGACAAACAAAGTAAGGAAAAAATTGACCTGCTCAAGGCATTAGGAGCTGATGTCATCGTCTGTCCAACCAATGTGGAACCCACGGATCCAAGGTCATATTACTCGGTAGCAGAAAAACTAAGTAAAGAAATCCCAAACAGTTTTTGGTGTAATCAATATGACAATCCCTCAAACACTCAGGCACATTATGAATCTACGGGTCCTGAAATATGGAAACAAACGGATGGAAAAATTACCCACCTCATTGTAGGTGTCGGCACAGGAGGAACCGTCTCCGGGACAGCCAAATATCTGAAAGAGCAAAATCCGGCCATCAAGATATGGGGCATTGATACCTATGGCAGTGTTTTCAAAAAATATAAGGAAACCGGGATCTTTGATGAAAAGGAAATTTATCCATATATCACAGAAGGCATAGGTGAAGATATTTTGCCAAAGAATGTAGATTTCAGTCTAATTGATTATTTCGAAAAAGTAAGCGATAAAGATGCGGCTCTTGCCGCACGGAGGCTGGCACGGGAAGAAGGTATTCTTCTGGGTTACAGTGCCGGCAGTGCCATGGCAGGATTTCATCAACTGTCAAACCACTTTACCAAAGATGATGTGGTAGTGATCATATTTCATGATCATGGCAGCAGGTACATTGGAAAAATATTTAATGACGACTGGATGAGGGAACGTGGCTTTCTTGACGTTGAACTCAAAGTCCGGGATGTGTTAAGCAAAAAGATTTCGAAAGATTTCATTACGGTGGATAGTGATGATAAACTCAAAGACATTCTCAAGCTGATGAAGGCAAATGACATATCACAACTTCCTGTGAGCCGCGGAAATGAAATGGTGGGTTCGATAACGGAGTCTAAAATTCTTGAGCATATTTTAAATAACCCTTTAAAAAACATTGATACCCAAGCATCTGAGATTACCGATGCCCCGTTCCCATTGGTATCTCTGGATATGCCGGTAAAGGAACTCAATAAATATATCTCGAAGAACAATCCTGCTGTACTGGTGCAAGACAATATGGGGTCAATGCATATTGTAACACAATATGATATTATTCAGGCTTTATAAATTTGTGAAAGTCCATGAGAATCTTAGACGATAAGGCAGTTAAACAAAAAATTCAGCGTCTGGCATTTCAGATTGCGGAGAACAATTTTCAATACGATGAGATTATCCTGGCCGGTATCAATAATAACGGTTATGGCTTTGCCAAGTTGCTGGAAAGAAGTCTTAAAAAAGTAATTCAGACGAGCATTACAACCCGAAGGATAAAGCTTAATCCTGCCAATCCACTTGACTTTCCCATTGAATTCATACCTACGCTTGAAGATGTTCGTTCCAAGGTAGTCATCATAGTAGATGATGTAGCCAATACCGGAAGGACCATATTTTATGCATTCCGCCCCCTGATGGAAACCTTGCCTCATAAAATTGAAGTAGCTGTGCTGGTGGACCGTAAACATAAACACTTTCCAATTCAGGTGGACTACGTGGGTTTATCCCTCGCAACAACACTCAAGGAAAATATTACCGTAAAAATCCTGGGTGTAGAAGAAATGGAAGTTCATCTTGATTGACCAGAATTGAAAAGTTTAATATAAGAGGCATTGGCAGCTGCTGAATCGAACAGGGATCTTTGGGATGCTTTTTTTAATTACATTATTTAGAATTGCAGCAACGATATCAATGACTATTATTTTTATTTCCACGAGAAATGAATGCTAATTTACCTGCCCCATGAATCTCATTGGAAATAATCCCCTGACTTTAAATCACGAGTACATAGAGGTACTTAATTTGCTTGAGTACACCGGGGATCATTATTTCATAACCGGACGTGCGGGTACAGGCAAATCTACCCTGCTCCAATTATTCCGCAATACTTCCAAAAAAAGAATAGCGGTTCTTGCTCCTACCGGTATTGCAGCCCTGAATGTGAGGGGACAAACCATCCATTCCTTTTTTGGCTTCCCTCCCCGCATGCTTGACAGGTCAGAAATTAACCGTAGAAAAGACTGGAAATTATTCTGCAACATAGACTGTATCATCATTGATGAAGTGTCCATGGTCAGAGCTGATATGCTGGACAATATTGATTATTTCCTTCGGTTCAACAGAAGCATAGATGAACCCTTTGGAGGGGTACAGATGATTTTTTTTGGTGATTTGTTTCAATTGCCTCCTGTAATTTCAAGTGATTTTGAAAAACAGTATTTTCGTGAACACTATGAGAGCCAGTATTTTTTTTCTGCCCAGGCGATTATCGGCAAGGCTTCGTTAAAGATGATTGAGTTACACCAGGTTTTCAGGCAGGATGAACGACATTTCATAAGGCTATTGGACAACATCAGGCAAAGTAGTTTTGATGAGGATGATCTCGAAGAACTCAACATGAGGTGTACTTCCCCCGGTGAGGATAACACTTTTCTTATTCATTTATGCGCGAGAAATGCTACGGCAGACGGCATAAACAAAGCTGAACTTGAAAAAATAGATAAGCCGTCTGTATCGTTTTCCGCCAGGACAGAAGGCGAATTTAATCCTCAGCTCTATCCCACTGAATTTAACCTTAGTCTAAAAACTGGTGCCCAGGTAATGTTCGTCAAAAATGACCTGCAAAAACAATTTGTAAATGGCACCATTGGAAAGATAAGGCATATCGATCATGATGAACTTATGGTTGACATCGAGGGCGATGGAGGACAAGAAAAAACGATTACAGTGGGCAGGCAGTCGTGGGAAAACATAAGGTACCGATCCGACCAGCAACAAGTGGGTAAAATTGTGTCAGATGTAATTGGTACTTTCACCCAGTTTCCGATCAGACTTGCCTGGGCCATAACGATTCATAAAAGCCAGGGTAAAACTTTTAATAAAGTGATTATTGATATGGGACAAGGTGCCTTTGAATCCGGGCAGACTTATGTCGCATTGTCCAGGTGCCGAAAATTGGCCGGCATTTATCTAACGCAAGCCATCAGACCCAGAGACATCATGGTAGATCCCCGAATCGTGGCGTACTATGATTTTATGAAAAGATGGTCATGATCAGGGTTGCTTATCATCCCATCTACGAATATCCCTTACCGGAGGGACACCGGTTTCCGATGGAGAAATACGGCCTGCTTAAATCTCAGTTGCTCTATGAAGGCAGCTATCATGAAGCTGATTTTTTCACACCCGAAGCCATGTCATTTGAATCTATAGGACTTACGCATTCAGCCTTATATCTGGATAAGTTGAACCACCAGATTTTATCACCTAAGGAAATCAGAAAAATTGGATTTCCAATGACCCTTTGTTGGTCGAGAGGGGCAGACACATAGCCAAAGGCACCTATGATTGCGCTAAATACGCACTTCAATATGGGATAGCACTTAATATTGCAGGGGGTACCCACCATGCTTTCGAAGATCATGGTGAGGGATTTTGCATCTTCAATGATATCGCATTGGCAGCAAATGCCCTTCTTATAGAAAATCTGGTAAAGAAAGTGTTGGTAATTGACCTTGATGTCCACCAGGGTAATGGCACAGCAGCAATATTTTCAGGATATGATGCTGTTTTTACTTTTAGTATGCACGGTGACAAAAGTTACCCATTGCGAAAAGAAAAATCAGATTTGGATATTGGCTTGCCTGATCATACAGAGGATAAGTTGTATTTAAACATCCTAAAAGGCGCATTAAATCAACTGGTCGAAAAGACAGATCCGGATCTCATTTTTTATCAAAGTGGGGTTGATGTGTTAAAGACAGACAAACTGGGAAGGATAAACCTGTCAATGGAAGGATGTAAAGTACGGGATGAGCTTGTTTTTATGACGGCCCAAAAATATGAGATCCCGATTGCAGTAACGATGGGCGGAGGATATTCACACCGACTTAGTGACATCATCAATGCGCACGCCAATACCTTTCGTACAGCCAGACAGATATTCGGGTAGCTACAATTTCCGGGTTTTCCTATCTGATAAATGCTTTTCAATCACATTTGAAATGTTGGCCATAAATTTTTACTTTTGAATTGGAATTAAATCATTCCGTTCATGGATCAGATCATCAGGAGATATTATTCCATCAGAGAAGTATGCGATATGTTTGGCTTGAACACCAGTGTATTAAGACATTGGGAAAAGGAATTCAAGCAGCTTAGCCCATCCAAACTGAGTGGCGGAGAAAGAAGATATACGGCCTCTGATATCGATATGGTCAGACAAATTCATCACCTGCTCAAAGAAAGGGGATTTACCATCGATGGTGCAAGAAAAGAGCTGGCTTCCAAAGGTACTTTGTTTGCCGATGAAGCAAAGGATCAGCAAAAAGAGATCAAAGAAAAACTGCTTGACATCAAAGAAAGGCTGTTGGCCATCCGGAACAGGTTGGATGAAGAATCTCCATCAAATTAGATTAAAAACTACACATGGCCATAAAGAGGGCCGCCTTTGGCACAAAGTGCATCAACCCTGGCGACGGTTTTTGCATCTGGCAGCAAGTCCGGGGCATGGTGTTGTTTGATGCGGGCGTCAATCAATAATGGACCTTTACATCCCCAGTGTTTGTCCATGGTGAATTCTCCTACTCCATAAATATCGGTGGCCGGATTGGATCTTGTAAAGGTTACCCAAAGGAAATTGTGGAACGATTGAGCTAAAAATGCAGCATCGTCGCACAGCACGATTAAAGGAAATTGCTCCAGTGAAACGCCAGTTAAACTTTGGGTAAGGTCTGTTATTTCTTGTCTTGCATTTTCATAAGTTGTCCATGGCCTGATTTGAATTGCCAAAATGCCAGGCGTTAAGACTTTCACAGCAGTGGCTTTTATTTGATCAATTTCGGCTGGTAAGTTCGTGCCCAATGTGCGCAATACGGGACCCCGGCAGGCCATAATGACTTTGGAGCCCGAATTCCATCCTGTGCCGGAATAGTCTAAGGTGTCAATGGTGGTTTTCGTTTGAAAATGCAGATCCCTTCTCCAGTCAATGCGTGACAGCACGAAATGAAAAAATGGCTCAATATCTCCGGCATGAACACCGGTATGTTCATCGTCGGCGGCAATGATGAGGTATTTAGCCAGCGAGGTCTGACCGCTTCCGAGAATTCTGTTGGCGATGGTAAGAATTTCTTCCGGCACCTTTTCCCTAAATGGCATATAGCGGTCCTGGGCGGTTGCCAGAAGCAAGGGGTGTACGCCAGCTGCATCCACAGCGTTGATAGACAAAACACCAGGAAACTCCTGTTGGGTGAGGTCTTTTACCAATTCGTGAATCAAATAACCAAAACTGCTGTCTTCCTGCGGTGGCCTGCCCACTACAGTAAAATGCCAGAGGGCATCCTGCCGGTGATATACCCTGTCAATTTTCATAACCGGAAAATCATGAATGAGGCTATAATAGCCAAGATGATCCCCAAATGGACCTTCCGGTTTTTTATGTTTTTTATCAATTACACCTGTAATTACAAAATCCGCATCTGAAGAAAGTATATGGCCGTTTTCATCCTTAAAATACCGAAACCGCCTGCCGGCAAGCAGGCCCGCCATGGTCATTTCTGTAATGGTTTCAGGCATGGGCATAATGGCAGCAAAGGCGTGCGCCGGAGGACCACCCACAAATATACTGCATCGGAAAGGCTCATCGCTTTCATTGAATTGGCGATGGTGTATGCCAATACCCCTGTGCAGTTGGTAGTGTAATCCTACCTCCTCGTCCTTAAGGTATTCATTCCCATTTAATTGAATACGATACATGCCAATATTGCTCTTCATGACGCTACTAGTACCCGGAGGCAGTGTAAACACCTGAGGAGCTGTGACAAATGCACCACCATCCATTGGCCATGATTTAATCAATGGCAATTTTGATATTGAGGTCTGTCCATAGGTAACCGGAGGTCTGAAAAATGATTTACGGGGTAATGCTTTCCATGCATGTGGAAGAGACGTCGCATATCTGAATGGAAGTTTTATAGCCCTGGTCGGGTCGCCTTTCAGTTCCATTAATTTTTGCACCAATGGAAGCGTCTTTCTAAAAAGAAAATGAGTGCGTTCGAAAGTACCATAAATATTGGACACAGCCTGGAACGGACTAGACTTTATGCGCTCAAAAAGCAGCGCGGGACCTTTCGCGTCAAAGACCCTTCGATGAATTTCCGCAGCTTCCAGATCGCCATCGATTTCTACCTTTATTCTAAGAAGTTGGCCTGTCCGGTCAAGGTCATTTACCGCATCCCTTAAAGAATGGTACATAAAGTTTGGATTGTTTTAGTTAAAACAGCAGGGTTCACTTATTGTTCTCAAATCCCCCGCCAACGATCACTTCCAGCATATCTTTTTTGTTGAAATATTGTTGGGCAAGGGCCAAAAGGATTTCTGGCGTAAGTTCCAGAATTTGTTGAATAAACTCTCCGAAGTCCCGGATTGTAGCGTTGTCCATTTCAAGCGATCGTAGAAATGAAAGGGTACTTAGCGGCCCATCAATGAGATTTAGAAAGTTGCCCATCAGATAATTCTTGACCATTTGCAGTTCGTCCGGACTTACCTTTTCTACACATAAAAGTTGCATTTGATTGTATATTTCAGCAATTGTTTCTTCGACTTTGTCCAGGGCAACTTCAGTTTCGATATAAAAATACCCATCGAAAATCAATTGATCCATTACAGAATAGATGTTGTAGGTAAGACCTAAATCTTCCCGAACGGATGTCATTAACCGGGAACCAAAATAACCTCCAAGAATGGTGTTGAGTACATAGAAGCCCGCAAAATCAGGATGGTGCCGGTTAAACAACCTTCTGCCAATTTTTATGGATGCCTGATGTTCATTTTTGCTTCCAGCCATAATGCGTCTGTGTCCGTCTTTTATTTCAATGGCGGGCATTTCCGGAATAGCCCCGGGAAAACTCAATTGCCCCAATGTCTGGTTAAGGGTATCAATAAACGGGGTGGACAATTTTCCTCCCAGCATAATAAAACAATTGTTGGTACAATAAGCTGTTTTGTGATGATACACCAGGTCTTCCCGCGTGATGTCCTGAATGAACGGGGCATCCGTATTATAGCCATAAGGATGGTCTACGCCGTAAAGGTTTTCTGTAAATATCCGGTAATTGAGTAATTCATTTTTGGACATATCCAGCAACAATTTCTGAATGTTGGTTTTTTTATATTTCTCAATCTCTGTTTCGGGAAAAATTGGATGATAAATAACTTCAGCGAGGTAAGGCAGCAGGCTATGAAAGTGGCGCGTGATACCAGATAAGGTGAAATAAGTATAGTCCAGATTAGATCCTGTGCGCAATGTGGCTCCAAAAAAATCTATTGTTTCAGCCAAAACTGCTGAAGTGTACTTTTCAGTGCCTTCTCGCATCAGGCTGGATGTAAACTTTGAGGCTATCTTTTTGTGTTCCAGCAGTCGCGCCCCTTTGTACACGACATCCGCCCTGAATATATCCTGACTGCCTTGATTGACCAGAATGGTTTTAATTCCATTGTCCAAAGCGACCACCTCGAATTCGGGCATTTCCAGTTTTGTTATCTGTTTGTAACCAGGACCTTTTTTCCAATCAATTTTCATCAGGATAAATTATGTGCGAATGTAGCAAATTAGCCTTAATGTTGGTTGCTCGCCAATAGAGAAGCCTTCTCACATCGCTTTACTCAGACCAGATTGTAGATAGATTTTACTGTTTTTGGTTATTAATTAAAGAAATACCCATAAAAGATAATTGCATAAGTAATTTAATAACAATATATAATGTATTATAAATATATAGATGTAAAAAAATTTAGCCAAAATTATGCGTAATATTTCAGAATGACCATATATTTGTCATATAATTGACAAGATATTAGTAGTATGAGATTTGATTTACCCATAGTTCACCAGGCTGTCAGAGGACGAGGCGCACAAATCAATACACCAAATCCATATGCCAATGAAATCAGGGATGCCGCGCCTTGGTTATTCATGGATGAGGAGGATGCAACACCTATTAAAACTAAGTTCGTGGAAACACATCCCAAATCGATCGTAAACAAAGTGGAGAGCCCTGATGTAGGGATGGAATATTCTCTCAATCCCTACCAGGGTTGCGAACATGGCTGTGTATATTGTTATGCACGGACTACTCATGTTTACTGGGGGTACAGTGCAGGACTTGAATTTGAATCCGTAGTACTGGTGAAAAAAAATGCACCTGACTTGCTTGAAAAACTGCTCCAGCGCAAAAGTTGGAAGGCAAGTCCTGTTATGCTTTCTGGTAATACAGATTGTTATCAACCCGTCGAAAAGGAACTAGGCATCACCCGAAAACTATTGGAAGTATTTTTGAAATACAAACATCCTGTTGGCATTGTCACTAAAAATGCCCTTATACTCAGGGACCTGGATTTGTTGAAAGAATTGAACAAACATAACCTGATCTCCGTAGCGATCAGCATGAATACCTTAGATGATGATTTGAGAAGGGTGATGGAACCCCGCACCAGCAGTACAGGCAAGAGATTGGAAACCATAAGGTTACTATCGGGTGCGGGCATTCCAGTCACCGTCCTGGCGGCACCCATCATTCCGGGTCTGAATGACACAGATATCCTTCCCCTGGCCAAAAAGGTAGCTGAAGCAGGTGCCAGACGATTGAGTCATATTGTTGTCAGACTTAATGGAGATGTGGCACAAATTTTCAGCAATTGGCTTGATACCCACTTTTCGGAGCGCAAAGAAAAAGTTTTAAATAAAATAAGAAACATGCACCAGGGGGAACTGGGTAGTGTCAAATATAAAGAAAGGATGACTGGCTCTGGTAAAATTGCGGACATCATTCATCAACAGTTCCATATGGCCAAGAGGTTATATATGCTTGACGGTCCTGCCATAAGTCTAAATACAGCCCTTTATAATCAAAAACACGCTACGCAATTGCAGCTTTTTTCCTGAGTTTAAAGGCCCATGATTAATTATACCATGCGTTTTATGAAGCCGTTATGACTTTAATGTTTTTTCTTTTAATGGAATAGGACAATGGTTCTTTCATTTCGAACCCCTCACCATCCACATGGTAATAATCGTGTCGCTGACAGGTAATTTTTAATGCGGAAGTCTTGAAGACTGTAGCGAGAGAACTTTTGTGAATTGATTTGTTAAGCATGCGGTAAGAAGCTAGAAAATATTTATATACCGGGGCTTCTTTAAGCAGGATGACATCAAAAAGTCCGTCATCCAACGCTGCCGTTGGTGCAATGGTAAAATTATAACCATACATAGAAGCATTGGCTACAATCGCCGCAGCGTAGTTTCCTTCCAAAATTTGGTCAGCCGTTTCAATCCTGAGCGGAAGGGAAGAAAAATTTCTTGCTTCTCTCAGCGTGGTAAAAAGGTATTGAGTGAAGCCTCTTTTTTTTATTGTGTTTAGTGAGATAAGCAACCCTGGCATCAAATCCAAGTCCCGATACATTAATGAAAAAAACATCATTTACCCAGCAGCTGTCTACCTTGCTGGTTTTGCCTTTCTTGAGCATATCAAAGGCTTTTATGGCGTCTCGACCTAATCCAAGATGCATGGCAAAACCGTTGCCACTTCCTCCTGGTAAAATGCCAAGCGTTGCTTCAGTACCAGACACCTGTGATGCTACTTCATTTACTGTACCGTCGCCTCCGGCAGCGGCAATAATTTCTGCCCCTTCCAGGATGGCATCAGCAGCCAATATTTTGGCATGACCCGCGTACTCGGTATATTTTACTTCGAGGTCGAAGTATCCGCCATTTAATTCATGAAGTATCTTTTCCAGCTTTGACTTTGTGCTGGTTCCGGAAAATGGATTTGCAATGACGACCAGTTTTTTACTCATGACCTGAAAACAAAATATCTGTTCATCAGAAAATTGAAGAAAAAACCCACAAAGGAAGCTACCCAAACCCTGGACCATACAAAGGATAGATCGAAGGTTTCTACGATAAAAAACACACCGGAAGTATTTAAAAAGATACTGAATGTATTGGTGAAAAGAAAGCGAATCAATTGATTTCTTAATTTCCCATTTTTTTTCTTGAATACCCAAACCCTACCCAGGAAAAAACTGGTTGTTGCACCAAAGAGTCCTCCAATCGTTGTGGCAGTCACATAATAAATAAATAGAAACTCAGCACAAATTACAGAAACTAAAAAGTCAACTATGGTTGCGGTTAACGAGGTAAATAGTGAACGCAAGAAACTCTTTTTAAAGCCAATGGTATGACGACTCTTATGCTCTGCTGATCTTATTGTTTCCTCTCTTATCATATCAAATAATGAATTAGATGAATCACAAAACAACTGTAAACACCAGCCAGTACATCGTCCAGCATTACCCCATGGGCTTTTAGAACTTTCATATTGTCCAGCTTCCTTATGCCCAGCGGTTTTAAGATGTCGAAAAATCTAAATAAGATAAATGCCAGGATGAAATTCAGTGCAGTAAACGGGAGGAAAAGCAATGAAATCCAAAGGCCACAGGCTTCATCAATGACCACTTTTGAAGGATCGTCACCCCATGCATCCATTAACTTACGCACACTGATGATACCTAACACATAGGATGATAAAATCAGAAACCACAATAAAATCTGCTGATTATTATACCCGGTCACAAAAAATGAAAGCAACCAAACCAGTAGTAAAGCTGCCAACGCACCAAAGGTACCCGGCGCTTTAGGCATATAACCGACTCCACCAAAAGTTGCCAGCCATTTGTATATAGACTTAGTTTCTGACATAAACAAAAAAAGGAGGGACTTACCCTCCTTTTAAATTTGGTTCGATCTTATTTGTCGTTGTAATCCAGTCCAAGATTGGTTATGAGTTCTTCACCAGCCATAAACCGCAGCGTATTCTCCAGCTTATTTAATTGCTTAAATATATCGTGGATGGGATGTAGTCCCTGTGGAGCCTGTGGCGATTTAAGATAAAATGAAAGCCATTCCTGTATTCCAAACATCCCCGCCCGCTTGGCAAGATCAAGAAACAAAGCGAGATCTAGCACAATTGGAGCTGCAAGAATAGAGTCTCTGCATAAAAAATTAACTTTAATCTGCATTGGATAATCCAGCCAACCTCTGATATCGATGTTATCCCAGCTTTCTTTATTATCTCCCCTCGGTGGATAATAATTGATACGCACTTTGTGGTACATGTCCTTGTAAAGTTCAGGCTGTGATTCAGGTTCAAAAATATCTTCCAGCACACTGAGTTTGGAAACCTCTTTTGTTTTAAAGTTATCCGGATCATCCAGAACCGCTCCATCCCTGTTGCCAAGTATGTTGGTAGAAAACCAACCATCTACGCCTAAGGCTCTCGCTTTAAGTCCTGGGGCAATGACAGTTTTCATTAAGGTTTGACCCGTTTTAAAATCTTTACCGGCTATTGGTGTCTTTGTAATTTATGCCAACTCTACAAGCTCCGGAATATCGCAAGATAAATTTGGAGCTCCGTTGGCATAAGGAACGCCCATCTTTATGGCTGCATAGGCATACAACATGGATGGAGGAACGTCTTTGTGATTTTCCTTCATTCCTTTTTCCAAAGCCGCAAGAGATTGATGCACCGCTGACTCCTGGATATAAATCTCAGTTGACCCGCACCAAACCATCACAACCCTGTCGCACTTATTTTCTTTTTTAAAAGTTTCAATGTCCTTCATGATGGCTTTGGCAAGATCCATTTTGGTTTTGCCCTTTTTTATAAATTTGCCATCAAGCCTTTTTACATATTCTGGATCAAATACCGCTTTCATTGGCTTAATCTTCACCAACTGCCCTTTGATTTTATCCAGAAGTGTTTTGTCGAGAACCGCGGCATTGATTGCGGACTCATATACATTGTCTTCATAAATATCCCAACCACCAAACACTACATCCTTTAATGGATGAATAGGAACAACTTCACTGATGAGCGGGTTGTTTTTAACGGTTCTTTTTCCAACCCTCATTCTTCCAATTTGGGTAAGGGACCCTACGGGTTTCGATATGCCTTTATTTACAGCGATTACACCCGCAATAGTAGTTGTGGCAACTGCCCCCAAACCGGGTAATAAAATACCCAATTTACCTTTTGGTTTTTCAACTTTCGTTTTACCAGATTCTTTTGTCATGTATAACTATTTTTATATCCATTTATTTGCACGATACCATTTTACGGTTCGCGATAAGCCATCCTCCAATGTTACCTGAGGCCTGTACGCCGTATCTTCAAATAAGGGTTCGGCATTGCATTGCCAGTTTGAGGCCTTAATTTCATTGAGTTTATCCCTGTTTAAACTTGGAATTTTACCGCTCAATTTCCCAATCCACTCGGAAACAAGTCCTACTATGGAGATGATGGTCAAAGGTAAGCCAATTTTGACAGTTTTTTTGCCTAAATTTTCACCAATGATGCGGTTTAAATCTTTTGTATTATAAACTTTTCCATCTGTCACAAAATAAGATTTTGCTACTGCATTATTTTCCAAAGACCTTAACATTAATTCAATCAAATCAAAAACATAAATAAAAGTCAATTTTTGATCCCCTTTTCCTGTGTGCACTGCAATTCCCTTATCCACCATCTTAAAAACGGTAAAAAGATCCTTTTCTCTTGGACCGTATACCGCAGTGGGTCTAAATATGAGGTAGTTTAAACCCGGAATTGATTTCAGCATGTTTTCCGCCTTTAATTTGCTTCGACCGTACATGGTAACTGGATGAGGGGTGTGGTGTTCCATTACAGTGTCATCGGATTGAAAATCAGCCGGTCCATAAGAAGCCAAACTACTCATATAGAGAAACTTTGCCGGAATTTTTTCAGCTTGCATGGAGGCCAGGGCAAGGTTATTGGTATAATCAGCATTTACCACATCATATTCAGCTTGTGAGGCCGCTTTGGTCAATCCTGCATTGTGAATGATGTAGTCTGGTTTAACCTCATTTAATATGGATACCATTGAGGCACTAGAAGACAGGTCCAATTCGACGTATTCTAACTGCAAATGTTTAATATAGCTGAGGTCACTTTTTTTTCTAACAGAGGCAATTACGTGAAAGCCTTTCCTGATAGCTTCTTCGGCCAAAAATCCACCAATAAAGCCTGTAGCTCCGGTAATCAGCAATCGTTTCAAAGGGTATTTTTTAAGGGCTTAGCCGGCCACATTTTTTGTGTAAATGCGGTAGGTTTTATATTTTTTTCCATTGAGATTTTCTGCTCCCTGAACCATCATTTGATTGGATTCCAGGATCCAGGAGGCCTCACCACCAAGTAGATTATTATTTTGTGCTGCTCGAATTAAATTGGCATAAAAGATGGCTTCAATCCCAATTTTTCGGTATTCCTCTTTCACACCAAGAAGGACAATACGCACTTTTTTTACTTTTTTCTTCCCAAAAAGCAATTTGAATATTCCAAAAGGAAACAGTCTTCCTTTTTTTACATTAATCATAATTTCATTGACGTCAGGCAAGCCCACTGCAAAACCTATCATCTCCCCATTTTCTTCTGCGATGTAGGCGTACCTTTCATCGAGAATCATTTTTAATCCCTCCGCAAGAAAATCAAACTCTTCATCAGTAGGGGGCACAAAGCCCCAGTTTTTCTCCCATGCTGCACGGTAAATGTTTCTTACCTTGTCCACCTCAGTTTTGAATTTCTTCATGTTGAGGTTTCTAAAAGTTATGCCTCTGGAATTAAGCCTTTCCTTTAATCTTTCTGACAGTAAAAGAGACTTTTCATTGGCTGTTTTAGTGGGTATCCAGAATGCATACATATCCATGTCTTTCGTAAAGCCATAATGCTCTATCAATCGCTGGTAATAAGCATAATTGTACGTCATTTGAACCACGGGAGGAGAATCGAAGCCTTCTACCAGCAGACCTGCCGTATCATTGGTGGTAAAATTGGTAGGGCCAAGGACCCTGTCCACCCCATTTGCTTTTCCGTAGGCCATAGCGGCATCAAGTAATGAATTGGCAACTTCCTGGTCGTCGATGACATCAAACAATCCAAAAAAACCCACATTACAAGTGTGAAATTTGTTGTAATTGTTGTTTATTATTGCAGCTACTCGCCCAACAATTTTGTCATCCTTGTAAGCCAGATAAAGAGATGCTTTGGAGTGTTTGAAAAATGGATTTTTTTTCTCGCTGATTAATTCTGAAACCGCAAGGTAAATTTCGGGTACATAATTTGGATCAGTTTTATAAAGATCGTGAGGAAAATCAATGAATTGTTTTTTTTCCTTGTCCGTTTCGACCTTTCTGATCTCTATACTCATGCGTTCACCTTATTGGTTTGGAGAATATCGAGTTTTTTACTAATAGTGGCCAGCTTATCTATTGCCTCCTCAATTTGTTCAAATGTGTGTGTAGCCATCAGCGAAAATCTGATGAGAGAGCTGGTACTTGCTACAGCGGGAGATACCACAGGATTTACAAAAACTCCCTGATCCTGAAGCATTTTTGTCAATTGGAATGTTTTGAAATCATCCCGTATGTAAATAGGTATGATTGGAGTTTCTGTGTGACCAGTATCGAATCCCGCTTCTTTAATTAACTTCATAGCATAATGGGTATTGTCCCAAAGCCTGGTAATTCTTTCCGGCTCTTCCTTAATTACTTCCAGGGCAGCAAGCACTGCTGCCGCATTTGCCGGTGCAATACTGGCACTAAATATCAGAGACCTTGCGTTATGCTTCAGATAATTAATGGTATCGAGATCAGCTGCAATAAAACCTCCAATGGTAGCCAGAGATTCTGAAAAAGTACCCATAATAAGGTCAACTTTATCGGTAAGTCCAAAGTGAGCTGCAGTACCTCTTCCCAATGGACCTAAAACACCCAAGCCATGGGCATCATCCACCATGATGTTTGCATTGTACTTTTCAGCAAGCTCCACAATTTGAGGCAACTTGGCTATGTCTCCTTCCATACTGAAAACGCCATCAATGGCGATCAGTTTTATTTTATCAGCATCGGTTCTGGATAAGATGCGCTCCAGATCCTCCATGTTGTTATGCTCATATTTAAGCGTTTTGGCAAATGATAATCTTGCTCCATCAAGAATACAAGCATGGTCCAGATCATCAAGGATGATATAATCATGTCTGCCGGGAATGGAAGAAATTACCCCGAGATTTACCTGAAATCCTGTACTAAATACCAAAGCACCTTCCTTACCGACAAATTCAGCAAGCGCCTCCTCAAGTTCTATATGTAAATCCAGTGTACCATTGAGAAAACGGGAACCCGCACAACCTGAACCATATTTATCAACTGCTGCTTTAGCCGCCTCCTTAAGTTTTGGGTGATTTGTGAGTCCAAGATATGAATTTGAACCAAACATCATCACTTCTTTCCCATTGATTCTGACCACAGTATCCTGCTCAGATTCAATCATTCGGAAGTATGGATAAAGCCCCATGTCCATTATTTTCTGTGGAATGTCATAGGCCTTCATTTTTTGTCTAAGTAAATTCATATGTTAACATTTTATCTTTCTATAAAGGAGGCAAATTTAGTAATGAAATTTGAGAATTTTGTTTTTAGGAGTATATTTTCGTATATTAGTATGGCTGTAAGCGCTACTGCACCTCCCAGCAGTACATCTATGATGTAATGGTGAAAAGTATATACGGCAGAAAACCAAATACCCAAAATATCAATAAAAACCAAAACCGTGAGCCATTTTGGTGCATATTTCTTTGAAAAATACCAGGTTACGACAGGATATGCAGCATGAAGCGAGGGTACAGCGGCAAAGACATTCGAGTTTTTGGTATATAAATTCTGAAACAGGGGAAATCCGATAATTCGATCGAAATTGACCAGGCCGGCGGCATTTGCCATCACATCCAGTCGAAGATGATTACCATAGGTATCGAAATACCAAGGGGGCGCAGCGGGATAACTGTAATAGATGACAAAACCTAATATGTTGGTAAACAGGTAACAAGATGTGAACATCAGCAGTGCCTGGGTGTTCCTGAAAAACAATATAATTGCCAATAATAAAGGGATGGGTACCCAGGTCAGATAAAAGATTGCGGACGCAATATCCAGTCCCTTGCTCGAGTGCAGTCTGAAGTATTCATTGGGGGTGAGCAGCTCACTGCCATGTTGTATGCCGAACCATGCTTTTTCGATGAGGTATGGTTGCAGGATGTGCACATCATTTACCAGATAGTTGGGTAGAATCCTTAGTCCGTCATAAATTATCCAGAATAGCGCAAAAAATGAAAAACCAAGGACAAAATTTCTGGATTTTTTATGCACCAGAAAAAACATGAGCAGCATGACATAAAAATAAGCATGGTCAATTCTCGCAGTAATGAAAAGTGTGCACCAAATCAAGTAAAAAACTGAAAATCCAATCAGAATTTTCAAATCCGATAACTTTCTGGAATCTTCCTGTTTATTAAAAATCTCTACTATCACGGGTAATTAAAAACACTAAGGAATGATTTTTTCATAACATGGTCCCATTGAATCGATGCGCATGCCAAATAATTCGACAAACTTCACCTCAGGAAAGACTCCAAACTCTTCGGCATATACGTACATGTTATTTAAATAGGCATAGGAACCGGAAAGGTCTGTAATAACCCGGAAATCATTTTGCCCAACCTTTTGAATAAAAAATTGCTTTTTATAACTAACAAAGGAAAACTCAATCAAATCGTTATTGATTATCTGGGAATTATACCCATACGCCAACTTGTTTTGAATGTAATTTAACTCACATTCCTCCTGCAATTGATTGTATTTTATCCAGTAAACTTTCATGGGGTCATTCATATTCCAGTCTCCCAACTCTGTTTTATTTACCTCATACACAACGGTATTGTAATTTTGATTTCGTTGAATATAGAACAACAATCCCTCTTTATCTGGCACGGGATAATCAGAGGGTAGTCCTTGTGGTTCATAAGTCTTGTCCAGAAATGATTGGTAGAATGTTTTATTCATGCCATTATATGTTAAGGGTTTTGAAGCATTTGCCTCGCAGCTAACAATCGGCTGATGGCAGTCATGTTAGCAAAAACAGCCAGGATAAAAATAGGAAATGTAAAAATAGTAATTGTTTCAAATAACGGAAATGGTAGCCAATCTACAAGGATTTTGTACTCCGAACCAATAAAATGAGAGGTTACCCCACAGGTTACGCCTGAAATACCTACCAATAAGATGCGTTCTGGTCTTTGCATAAAACCAACGTCTCCCATTTTTAAACCAAGTCCTTCTGCTCTCGCCCTGGTATAACTAACCATGATGGAACCAATCATGCCAATGAATGCAAAAAGTGAACTTAGAAAATAACTATACCCTATTAAATAATAACAAATACCCAAAAACATAATCATTTCACTATACCTGTCAAGTACTGAATCAAACATGGCACCATAGCGACTTTCCTGTTTTCCAACCCTTGCCAGCCTTCCATCGATCATGTCCATAAGTCCTCCCAACAGGATTGTGGCACATGCCCAACCAATATATCGATGGTCTCCCCTACTTCCTTTTTCTACACCTGCAATGAAAATGATACTGGCCAAAATGTTGAATATCAACCCCATGAATGTTATAAAATTAGGTGTTACCCCCAATTTGATCAAGCTATTGATTAAGGGATTTATAGCGCTGTAAACCAACTTTTGTCCCTGGAATTTCCATCCTCCATTCATTACCACTGACAGTTTTACTCTTAATGTATAATCATTTCCGGTCCAGAAATGTTTATTTTGTGCAAAATTAACTAAAATTCCTACATGGCAACTAAGAAGATTGCACTGTCTTTGGTTTCTTACCTCAATACCCTGCCCTTCCTTGAAGGTTTTAAGTGCAAGCCAGATCATGCGTTTGAAGTAAAAAATCGCACGCCTGCTGATTGCGCTGCAGATTTTATTCAGGGAAAAAGTGAATTGGCACTGATGCCGGTAGGATCATTGTTCCAACTGGAGAATTACAACATTGTCACAGATTTTTGTATTGGATGCAACGATTATGTGCGAACAGTGAAATTATACTCCCATTATCCATTGGAGGAGGCAGAGGTGTTATATCTGGATGTTGACTCGCGAACTTCTGTATTGCTTTCCCAAATTATTCTTCGGGAAAAGATGAAGCGGAAAATATATATTCAAAATGGTATACCGGAAAAATTTCACCAGGAGAAGGAAAAGGGAGCTGTACTGGCCATTGGCGACAAAGTCTTTGAACTTGAAAATCATTTTACCTATTCACTGGATCTTAGCCACGCATGGAAAGAATTTACGGGTTTGCCCTTTGTTTTTGCCGTTTTTGTCTCAAACTCGAGTGTGGATGAACATACAATATCCCAATTGAATGAAATTCTCAAACTGGGAATAGATCACATTCCTGACCTTGATCTCACGCCATACACCCATATACCGGATATAAAATCCTATTATACGGATAACATATCCTATTTCATGGATAAAAATAAGTGGCAGGCAATGAAGATGTTTATGGAAGCAGGAAGGTATTATTTGAGGTAATGATTATTTGCTAATTTAGCGAGATGGAAAAACAACGTTGGCGATATCTGGTCAAAAAAGCATGGAAATGGTTATACCTTGGGGTACTGGGTTTTATTTTTGCCAGTGTCATTTCCACCATAATTTTCAGGTGGGTTCCTATTCCATTTACCCCCCTGATGATCATAAGATGTGGCCAGCAACTGATTAATGGCAAGCCCTTAAAATTGGTTAAAGACTGGGAACCACTGGAAAATATCTCTCCCAACCTCCAGCTTGCAGTGGTCGTTTGTGAAGACCAGGAATATTTGAATCATTTTGGTTTTAACATCGAAGCCATGAAAAAAGCCATTAGATCCAACCAGCGTGGCAAAAAACTACGAGGTGGCAGTACGATCAGTCAACAGACTGCAAAAAATGTTTTCCTCTGGACAGGCAGAAATTATCTACGCAAAGGCCTTGAAGTCTATTTTACGCTTTTAATAGAGACTTTTTGGGATAAGGAACGCATCATGGAAGTGTATTTAAATGTGGCTGAAATGGGGGAAGGACTATATGGAGCCCAGGCTGCATCTATTCATTACTTTGGAAAAGATGCATCAAAATTAAAAAAATCTGAAGCAGCCAGATTGGCAGTCATCCTGCCAAGTCCAAGAAGGTACAATGCTGCAAGACCCGGTCCGTATGTGCAACGAAGAACAGATTGGGCTCTTGATCAAATGCGGATGTGGGGTGGAAAGCTCGATTTTGAGGGTTATGACACCGAAAACGACGAATAATGAAATTTTAGCTACCCACAATAATTGAGTCTTTTAATACCTCAAGCTCAACTTTATCGGCTTTTACTTTTGATAAAGTAGTGGTTACGTGTTGCATAAGGTTCCCAATTTTTTCTTTTTCGCCGGTAACCGCCGCAATAACGCTTTTTATTTTCTTTTGAGCAATCCAATCGGTGACCAGGTTGTCAAAAAATATGTCTGAAAAACGGGAAAATTTTGCGATTTCCAGGTGGATTTCCTCCTCATTCAAACCTACATCTATTAATTCTTTCTTAAAAACCATGAGTTTCTGGTTCGCCATATAGGTAGCATTGGTAGCCTGATCTATGGCGTCATGTTTTCTATAGTCATTTCCCCTATTGCCTCCATACATATCCCATTCTCCCCATTTTACTGCTTCCTGTAAATAAGCCTGCACCTGCTCAACTGCCAGAAGAGCCTGATGACCTGCCAAATACGCTTCATTCAGTTCAGCAATTGTCCTGGAACAATCGTCAATTTTTTGAATGGTGTTCTGCAGGGCTGGTCTGGCCTGATCATCAACCGTTAAAATTTCGACCTCCCGCTTTTGTTTAAGGATGTCAAGTTGTTGTTTCAGCTGAACCTGGTTTTGTACTTTTTCTTCCAGGATACGCGCCTCATATTCTGTGAGTTCAATGGTTTTTTTAATTTCCTTAATTTTCATGGCTACTGCCAGATATTCCTGACGTTCCTTATCGAGCTGATCTTCTTTTCTGCCTAAAATTGTCTGCAGAACCGAGGATACGTTCATTTTTTCAAGATGTTCGATATCGTCTAATTCTTTGGATTGCTGCAGCGTAAGTTCTTCCAGTTCCAGTCTGAGTCCTACCATGGAAGTGGTCAGCAATTCATGGTGTTTTTTGCAGCTTCCAGAGCAGCAATCTTTCCAATTGAATTCTTTATTTCCAGGGCTGTATCTTCCATGATTTAGTTTTAGTCAATCATTTGGCTAAATATCCGCCAGGTATGGTTTTCCGGAAAATCAGCTTCTATTTTTATGGGTTCTTTTGTCACAGGATGTATAAAACTCATTTCCCTGCAATGCAATCCTATTGACTTGCCATCAAGCAAAACCTTGCTTCCATATTTCATGTCTCCGATGATTGGACATCCAAGTTTACTCAATTGGACCCTGGCCTGATGTGGTCTTCCTGTTTTAAGTTCCAGTCTGATCAACACCCTTCCGTCAATCTCGCCAGCCAAATCATAATGGGTAATGGCCAATTTGCTCCCTGGAAATTCTGAGGTTCTGGCTCGTACTTTATTCCCTGTTTCTTCCTTTAAGAGGTAGTGTTCCAAAATGCCACTTAATGGTTCTGGACGCCTGTCGGATATGGCATAATAGATTTTGGTAATTGCCTTTTCCTGAAAAAGTTTGCTCATCCTTTCCGCTGATTTACTGGTCCTGGCAAATATAGTAACACCTGATACAGGCCTGTCTAGTCGATGTAATACGCCAAGCCAGACATCGCCGGGTTTTTGGTACCTGACTTTTATATAGGCTTTAACTGCCTCCTCAAGGGTGTCATCCCCTGTTTCATCGGCATGAACCAACATGCCAGCCTTTTTATTGACCGCTATTAGATGATTATCTTCGTAAATGATTTGAATTCCTTTCAATGACTACTTTATTTTGATGCAAAGATAGCCAAAACTGAGGTAACTGTCAACGAGCACGACATTGCCCTCCTTATATCCAGAATGAATACAATTATGCGTGAAGGATTTTTGATCTTAATCCGTCCAGGGTATCTGAAAATGATTTCCGTCCATATTCGTATGAAAAATATGCAAAATTTACTTCATACTTTGGGAAAAAGATAGTGTATCAGTGGATTAATTTAGCAAGCCTCGCTTACCATTATTTAAACCGGCCACTTACCTTGTAAGCGCATAATTTTTTCAATGATATCTCTTACGCATCCCGCCCCACCTTTGAATGGTGACACATATTCTGCCTGGGCAATTACGTCGTTTACTGCGTCGGATGGGCAAGCGGCAATGCCAGCCAATTTAAATAATGGAAGATCCGGGATATCATCGCCCATGAACAGGATCTCTTTACGGTCAAGATTGTATTTGTTTTGAAAGTGGGTAAATGCTTCTGTTTTTTCCTTCAGCTTATCATAAATGTCAGGGACTCCGAGGTATTCAAAGCGCAGGCGCACTCCTTCGGAAGCCCCTTTGGTGATCACGGCTACATGGTATCCAGCTTCAATGGCATACCGCACAGCCTGACCGTCCCGGGTGCTCATGACCCTGAGCATTTCCCCATTTTCCATGACCAGGACATCTCCATTTGTAAAAACACCGTCAACATCAAATACAAAGCTGTTGACCGAATTAAACCTGTCAAAAAGATTTTGATAACTGTTATTGGTTGTCTCTCCACTCATATACCCATTTGGCTTGAATCTGTTCTAAGTGTCCTTCATTGCACTCCTCTTTTGATCCGGTAAAGTTGGAGATGGACATGACCCAATCTATGAGATCTGTAAAACGAATTCTATAAATTCTGGATTCATCAAAATCGTCTCCAAATTTTTCGTACAATTTTATCGCAATATCCTCATAATCATGCCAGGATATAGGCAGATTTTCAATGTCTTCGAAACCCATTGTTAAAATTTATCGTGATTAGTCGTGTTCGTGTCCAATTATCCTCGACTGGTCTGGAATTACCACTTCAACCGTGGCATCATCACTTAGTATGATGCATTGGCAAGCCAGGCGGGAATTAAGTTTTGGATTGGTGGCCCGGTCTATAAAGTCTTCCTCTTTATCGGATATTTCTTCGAGTTGATTTTCGCCTTTCAGCACATACACATGACAGGTTGAGCAAGCGCAAACTCCACCACAATTGTGGTTTAGATGGACATCATTGTCCTCTGTCACTTCCAAAATGGAATACCCTGAAGACACATTTTCCACCGTTTTCTGCGGTGTGAATTTATCTTCAAAATTAAAAATTACAGTTGCCATATAAAGTGTATAATCGAAATAATATTCTTAAAACATCATTGTTAATTATTTGAAACAAATATTATTTTAAATTGTTCCTGGTTTATTGTTAAAAGTAAGAAAGATTACCGGAAGAATTCCAGGTTAAATCCATCTTTTTCTTTTAAAATAAAACATCATCAAAACGGCAAGCACAAACATTACCCCCAGAACCATGAAGTAACCATTTCTCCACTCCAATTCAGGCATATGTCTGAAATTCATGCCATAAATTCCGGCAATAAATGTAAGTGGAATAAAAATAGTTGTGACTATGGTGAGGACCTGCATGACGCTGTTCATGCGATTGCTCATAATCGACATGTAGAGTTCCCTGTGGTTCACCACCATTTCCCTTTGTGTATCAATACCTTCTGTTACATACACCAAATGGTCATAGAGGTCGTTAAAATATTTAAGGTTTTCCGCATCAATATGAGGGCTGTCGGACCGCAAGATCTTAACGACAGACTCCCGCACTGGAAAAATCAGCCTTTTGAGATACAATAAATCAGACTTCAGGGCCTGTAATCTTGCGAGGATTTCTTCGGACCTGGAATGTAGAATTTCAGTTTCTATTTTGGTATTGACTTCATCCACTTCATCAATCATGCTTATGTAATTGTCCACAATCACGTCATGCAGCGAAAAGAAGAGGTAGTCTGCCTTTTTTCGTCTTGCCCGGGATACCGGGTTGTGGAGGCGTTCTCTTATAGGTTCGAAAAAATTACTCTTTAGTTCCTGGAACGAAAGGGTAATATTGGCTTTAAGTATAATGCTGATCTGTTCCTCCTCTACGATGACATCAGGTTTTTCGTTTTTAACCATCTTAAGCCCGGAAAACAAGTAATCATCAAATATTTCACATTTTGGCCTGGAAAGTGTATTGAGGATATCTTCTTCCGTGAGGGGATGAATATTAAAATGACTGCATACTTTATGAAGTGTATCCACTTCATGAATGCCAATCACCTGTACCCAATGATACATGGAGGGATCAAGGTTGTCAAGATCTGAAAGCGTTGCCTTACTTTTTATAGATATGTGCTCCAGGTTATAAGAGGTGATTTCTATGGAAAGGCTTTCTTCTCTGTCTTCGCCTACATAGATAGAAGAGCCGGGAGGTAAGCCCACTTTTTCTATCTTACGCTTTCTGGATCGGTCTCTGCTGCGCCGGGACATCAGGAGTGCTGATTGAGTACAGAACGAATGAACGAACCAATGACGATGCTGCCCTTCTCATAGGAAACATTGTTGTTGATGATGAGATCGACATTGTCCATGTGCGGTTCAATATATCTTTCAAAAGAAGGCATCACATGGTGCTTGTATCGGTACAAGACATCTTCAAGAGGATAATTTCTCTCCTGCTGGTCTCTTAATATGCGACGTATAATTTTGTCACTGGGTTTGGCATTGATGATGATGCTTAGGTCCAGCATTTCAAAAATTTCTTTCACGTGGAATACAAATAATCCTTCGATGACCAGTACGGGTGCCGGCTTAAATGAGACTATCTTCGGAGCCGCTAATTCATTGTTAAAATTGTATTCTTTCCGGTGGATAACTTCGCCATTTTTAAGGTTTCGAATGTCAATTAAAAAGGCCTCAAGGTCTATAGATTCAGGAAGATCAAAATTCTTAATTCCGTTTTCATCCTGTTGTTGTTGCTCTCTGGGTTTATAATAGTCATCCTGCGATATGATGCATAAGGCACTTTCAGGAAAACTGGCGCGAAGCGATCTGATGAATGAAGTCTTACCGGAACCACTGCCACCTGAAATACCTATTATTATGGTTTTTTTCATGAATAATTAGAATTCTTCGTAAAATTTGTGAATTTTTACTTTTCAATCGTAAAGATAGCTTAAAAAATGGATCAGTTGAACGATATTTTAAGGGGCGTTTTTGGACTTGTAGTGTTGTTATTTTTTTGCTATTTGTTTAGCTCAAACCGCAAGGCGATACCCTGGAGACTCGTTGTTATCGGAATTAGCATGCAATTTATTCTGGCATTACTGATCCTGAAAATCCCATTAGTCAGCAGCTTCTTTGATTTTCTTGCCGATATGTTTCAAAAGACGATGGAGTTTTCAAAATCAGGAGCTGAATTTATGTTTGGAAGCCTGGTCAGCAATGTGCAGGGTTTCGGTTATATCTTCGCTTTTCAGGTGCTTCCCACCATCGTATTTTTCAGTGCCCTATCTTCCATTTTATATTACTTTGGCATTCTTCAGAAGGTGGTTTATGCCATAGCCTGGGTTATGGCCAGAACCATGCGGTTATCCGGACCTGAAAGCCTTGCTGCTGCTGCCAACATTTTTATCGGTCAGACAGAAGCTCCGCTAATCATTAAGCCTTACATCAAGAATATGACTAAGTCAGAGTTATTATGCCTGATGGTTGGGGGCATGGCTACCATTGCCGGTGGGGTATTTGCTGCGTATGTGGGATTTCTTGGTGGCGAAGATCCGGTGATGCGGCAGTATTTTGCCAAACACCTGCTTACCGCTTCGCTGCTTTCTGCGCCTGCGGCCATTGTATGTGCGAAAATGCTTTTACCCGAGGAAGAAAAGGAATTGAATGCATCTATGTACCTTGCTAAAGATGAGTCTGAAAATTTGTTAGATGCCATTTCAAAAGGCACCACGGATGGATTAAAACTGGCCGTAAACGTGGGTGTTATGCTGCTGGCATTTACAGCGCTTATTGCCTTTGCCAATGCTTTTTTAATGAAAGCCGTGGGAAGTTGGAGCGGATTGAATGAAATGGTTCGTACCTCTACGAACGGGGCATATGAAGGGTTTAACTTTACCTATTTACTGGGTATGATTTTTGCCCCTGTGGCATGGATATTGGGCACTCCCTATGAGGATATACTTAATATTGGACAGCTCCTTGGTCAGAAAACGGTGCTTAATGAGTTTTATGCCTATAAAGAACTCAATGACTTCAGGGTTGAGGGCGTGAATCTACAACCTAAATCCATTCTCATTGCCACCTATGCCTTATGTGGATTTGCCAATTTCGCATCCATAGGCATCCAGATTGGAGGTATTGGTGCATTGGCTCCTGAAAAAAGAGTATTGCTTACCAAACTCGGAATAAAAGCACTTATTGGCGGTACGATAGCCAGCTTTTTGACAGCCTGTATTGCAGGTATGCTTTAAAAAAGCCTGGTTAGTTTGGCTGCAAAATAGGAATACGATTAGCTGCGGTAATTCAATGGATGGACTTTTCCCCATTTTTTACAAATCTTTCAAACCACTGATCCTGTTCCCACAAAACGTGCATGATTGACTCTCTTGCTGAATAGGAATGACTTTCAAGCGGCAACAGCACCATGCGCACTGTAGCACCTAAGGCTTTTAATGCGGCATAATATCTTTCTGTCTGCATGGTGTAAGTTCCGGCATTGTTGTCATCCTGCCCATGGATAAGTAAGAGAGGTGTTTTCATTTTATCTGCCTCAGAAAATGGATCCATCGCCCGATAAACTTCTTTTGCCTGCCAGTAATTTCGTTCTTCACTTTGAAACCCAAAGGGTGTGAGGGTACGGTTATACGCTCCACTCCTCGCAATGCCTGCTGAAAACAGGCGTGTATGAGTCAGCAAAATGGAAACCATAAAGGCCCCATACGAATGTCCGCCAATGCCAATCCTGTCTGTGTCTATATTTCCCAGTGAAGCCATCTTACTTATGGCAGCCTCCGCATTGGCAACCATTTGGTTAATGAAACTTTCATTTGGCTGGCTTTTTCCTTCACCAATAACGGGAAATGAAACATCATCCAGAACCGCATATCCTCTGGTTACCCAGTACAAAGGCGAACCCCAAAAAGGATAAATAAAGTCCAGGTCATTGGCACTCTTTTGTGCCGCAGTAGCTTTATCTTTAAATTCTGTGGGATAAGCCCACATGATCAGAGGCCACCTGGCTCCTTTTTCCAGGGATAATGCAGGTAAGTATAGAGTGGCACTCAGTTCAACGCCATCGTGTCTGTGGTAACTGATTACCTGCTTCTTCACACCTTCCATTGCTTTAAAAGGATTCTCAAAATGTCTCACCAAATTGAGCTCACCTTTAATGAAATTTCTGATATAAAAATTTGGATACTCAAATGGCGATTGTATAAGGGTCAACAATTTGCCTTCCTTAATGTCGATGACCACAGAAATATCCTCCTGTTTATTTTCCAAGGATGATTGGTAAACGCGCTCACTCTTGCCAGAAAGCAAATTGTATTTATCGATGAATGGAAATCGACCTTCGTGTGTCCATCCATCCCCATGCAAAAACATATCCCCATTCTCTTCTATATGCAGGGTATTCCAGCCAAAAATATTTTTACGGGTAATAAAGTTTCCAGGATCACTATACTTATCCTGGAAGTTTCGTTCATTGAAAATACGAACAGTATCAGGACTTTCGGGATTGAAGAATATGGTTCGCTGAGTACGAGTACTCCACCAGCGTTCAAAGACTATTGCCAGGGACTCATTGCCAAAAAATAGGCCGGAAAACCGATCTCTTGTTTTAACCAACAAGCGGGGGGCTTCATCAAATGGATAGCAAAGTTGGTAAACGGCATCTCTAAATTCTGCTTCCTGTTCAGGATCGCCTCCATCCAGTGCTTCTACCCAAACAAAAGTAGCGGCATGATCTGACCGCCATCTTAGCTGTCTTCTGCCGGATTGAACTGCCATGAAACCTTGTGGAAGATACTCAAGAAGAGGATTTTCTGCAGCCTTGCAGATGGCATTTCCATCCAAGCCATAAATTAGGGTGGTATATGGAAATCTATCGTATTGTACAAAAAAAGAAAAGGGCCGGTTAATTTCGGACAACATAATAAGGTTCCCGTCAGGAGATAAAGCCATACCATCGTGTAAAGCAGCTGCCTTCCAGCATATTTTGTTTCCATTGGGCTCAAATTTCCATATCTCACTGGTAGCAGCCAATTCGAAATTTCGGGCATCCAACTCATCTTTGAGCAAATCCTGGAATGTCCTTGTTTCAATGGCCTTACCATCATTTTGTGCTGTTATTGGGCCAATGGGTAGCTCTTCCTGTCTGGTTATATATTGGGGTCTACTCGCTGGTACAATGCTAAAAAGTAAACTATCGTCCTTGAGCCACATGAATGCGGTTCCAATGTTGCCATTTACATTTCTATCCGTAATAAGGTGGGCCACCTTGTTGACCACATCTATCACCCAACCCTCTACCCCATCATCCTGGATGTTTAGTAAGGCCGCTTTGGTATAATCATAGTTCCAGGACACACGACAAAATCTGCCGGTTTCTGGAAGTCCTTTAATATTGGACTCCTTGCTTGTATTTATGTCAAGCAGGGTAATTCTGAAAAAATAGCTTTCTCTAAATGAAATGTTGTTTTTTGGGTTAATTCTTAACCCTGCCAATTTCAATTCCTCTGTCGCCAGCTCAGCTATTGAACGGTAAATTTTTCTATGCAGCAGGATGGCAACCCGGGCATCCACATCCAATTTAAGGACGGGTGCCAACTCAGCATCTGCCAAGGAAAGGATAGGTTCAGGGGGATTTTGATAAAGTAAAGGGCCCTGGGATGGAGTGCTCATGTTTAGAATTGTTTATTAGTGCCAAGATTTAACACTCAGCGGACAGTCCAACGGATGATTGCAACAAAATTAATTTGGATTTAAAATGCAAAAAAAAAAAGAGGAAAGCAAGCTTTCCTCTCTGATTTTTTTATCCGATTAAAAAGGATATTAATACCTTCTTGGCTTGCTGTTGCCGTAGCTGGACCTGTTTCCTCCTCCTCCGCCGCCGTAACCGCCGCCGCCTCTGCGCTCACCACCTTGTGGTCTTGCCTCTGCTTTCTTCACTACTATGGTTCGACCATCGAGCTCGGTTTCATTTAATTCTTTAATGGCTTCCAAACCATCAGATTCTTCTGCCATTTCTACAAACCCATAACCTTTAGAACGGCCGGTTTCTTTGTCGTACACGATTTTTACAGAATCTACAGCGCCGTAAGATTCAAAAAGTGACCTCAGTTGCTCCTGAGAAGTGTCAAATGACATTTTTGCTACGAAAATATTCATGTTTTAAAAAAAAAATTTGTGATAACCAATGCGTAGCAAAACTGTTGAAAAAAACAAACTTGTACTAAACAAAAATTACCTTGTTAAATAATTGTAGCAAAGATACGTATAAATTTTCATATACATGCATAAAAATTTACACAAAACTTTAAAATCACTTTAGTTTATCCTGTGATTTGCCTGATTGTATATGTCATTGAGTGGATTTCCCTCTAAATCTGGTACATTAAGGTCATACAGAATGTCAACCCTTGTGCCGGGTGGTGCATAATAATAGATATACCACATATCACTTTCACGGGTTCCCACAGAACCATTGGAATAAGCCTTTTCAAGCGTCTCCAGGTTTGTGGTAGCATGTATCAGTTGCCCTGAGATGATGCCATGCATTTTTAATATGAGGGAAGGGCTAATTGGCATTTTGGTTACGAAATTGTCATCCCTTCGCGTTTCGGTATATTTTTTACCTTCTACGGAGTTAATCCAGGTAGGATTCTGTTCTGTTCTGTAAACTACTCCTTTTCCGGTTCTGGTCCGTAAATCTGAATATTTATTTATGGAAGGCAGGTATTTGGATTCATTTCGACCTACTCGAACTGAAGTGCTGTATATCAGTAGATTATCATTAAAAATCCGCATTTTATACTCGGGGATATTTATAATGATCCTATTTCGGGACAGGTTGTTCCTCACGGTTATTGCTTCAGGTTTACCCGGGATAAATAGAATTGTGCCTGCTGGCAATATGACCCTTTCTCTTTGATTTACATCAATAATTCCCCTCGATGTAAGTGAGTAATAGTCTGTGGCAGCAAGTGAGTCGATCAGATCAGGGTTGTAATTTACCAATTCATATTCTGTAAGATCAAAATGAAGAGAATCACTGTATTTCTTTGCCAGGTTGTCTATATACTTGAAATAATTCTTCATTTTTATATTGACTCTAACTGTGTCGGTAATTACGTTCTGTTCATATTTGTTGCCACAATAGTCATCATACCTAACCGCGTCCAAATTGTTTTTGGTTTGAGCAAATTGGTAAAAATTAATATAAATTAATAAAAATAAGTGGGTCAGCATAATAAGTTGTCCTTGTACAGTCAAAACAAAAATAAACAACTTATCGGTAAAATATTGGTAAATCCAAATAGCTTGGATACACTGTTGAAACATTTAAGTCATGAAGCTTTATGACATATATCAAACAAACAATGTCTTAAATATTTTAATTTAGTGCAAAATGACAAAAATGGCAGATGGCAATTTATGGTTGAACATCCATCAAAATCATGTAGAATGGAAAAAGAAGCTTGATTTTTATGAGGATGAAATATCCATTTTACAAAAGGAGTTGTATAAAACCATAGAAGCACATCCGGATTTGCCGTCTGTAATGGAACATATCTATGAATACCGAGGTATCTTACTGAAGAAAAAGAACCGAATTGAAGAACTGAAATTTGAAATTCTGTTGCAAGAAAAAAATATTGGTCAGGCCAGCGATGAGCAACTTAAAACCAATACAGCGCAATTAAGTAAAAAAATTGACCAGTTTATTTTGAATGCAGAGTCCATGAAAAAGCATGTTCGCAGGTTCATCTCACACAATATGAAATAAGAACATGAGGCAACATCATTACTGGTCCATCAGCATAGCTTAAGGGGTTACACTATTACTTCAAAAGCTCTAACGGTCTGTAATTTGCGAAAATAGTCTGCTGCTAAATTTTCTGAATTACGACTTCATCTTTGTCTTCTACGAATAAGGTTGCCAGTGCCGCCAGGAAGAAACAACATCCTGAAACTACCAGCGTAATGACGGCGTGGTCTCCATACATATACTTGACCATAGGACCTCCAATGATGGCATTAATGATCTGTGGGATAGTAATAAACAAATTAAAAATCCCCATATAGACCCCCATTTTCCTTGCCGGAAGTGAGCCAGCAAGAATGGCATAAGGCATTGCAAGAATACTCGCCCATGCCATACCCACACCTACCATAGAAAGTATCAGGAAGTTTTTATCAGGCGCAAAATAAAATGATATGAGTCCAAAACCCCCGGCAACCAATGAAATCATATGTGTGTTTTTTCTACCAAACTTCGAAGCCAATTTCGGAAGCAGAAAGAAGGCATAAATCGCAGAAACCAGGTTATACACGCCAAAGATAATTCCTACCCAGTTTCCTGCATCATTGTATGCCGTGGAGTGGGTGTCATCTTTGGCTAGTCCATAAATATGCTGAGCCACAGCAGGTGTTGCATAAACCCACATTCCAAAAAGTGCAAACCAGGAAAAAAATTGCACCCAGGCCAATTGTTTCATGGTTTTGGGCATTTGCCATATGTCTTTAAATAACTGAACTATAAAAATTCGGCCTGTATGTTCTTCCTCTTCGGTATCGGAAAAGTTTTTTATTTCTTCAGGGCTATATTCTTTTGTTTTAAAAATGGTCCACAAGATGGTGGTAATAAGGACAATGGCACCAATGACAAATGAATAGATAAGGTTATCCGGTATTCCATTGTCGGCGGCGACTTTACTAATACCAACCCATTCTGCCAGGACATAGGGCAACCATGATCCCACTACTGCACCAATGCCTATCAAGACCGTTTGGGCTGCGAACCCATCTGTTCTCTGTGCAGAAGGCAATTTATCTCCTACCAAAGCCCGGAATGGTTCCATGGCAACATTGAAAGAAGCATCCATTATCATGAGCATACCTGCACCAACCCATAGCGCAGGTAAAATCGCAGCAAACAGACCAGCGTTTGGCATGAGTATTAAACCAATGCCCGCAGCCAGGGCGCCTGCCAGGAAAAATGGCTTTCTTCTGCCAAGACGGGTCCATGACTTGTCACTGTAATATCCGATGATGGGTTGAATGATCATTCCCGTCAAAGGGGCCACAATCCAAAACCAGGACAACTGATGCACATCGGCACCAAAACTTTGAAGAATCCTGCTGGCATTAGAGTTTTGAAGGGCAAACCCAAATTGGATGCCCATAAACCCAACACTCATATTCCATATTTCCGCCTTACTTAAATGTGGTTTTTCCATGGTAGTTAATTGACTGTAAACAAATATACTATTTCTTAATCATTACCCAGGATTCCCACGGTTGCATTTCAATGGACTCCCCTTTCCTGAGGCTGACATCTACCCTTCTGTAAATATCCAGCATCTGGTTGACATCTTCGTTCAGTACAACTGACCTCTTTTGGTCTGAAAGGTTGACCATAATGACGACTTTACTGTTGTTTTTTTCCCGTTTATATGCTGCTATATGATCTGAATCTCCGATAAACTGTAATGGAGCACCATACGGTTCATTCCATACTGCCTCCTCCTGGTGTTTTAAAGCTGTCAGGGTCGCATAAAAATCCATGTTGGAAAGGGTACGAAAGCTAATGCTGTCTTTTTCAAAAAAAGCCAACCTCTTTGTCAAGGGTTCCTCCTGACCAGAATAAATAAGTGGAATGCCGTCCATGGTCATAGCCAGGATGGCAAATGCCTTATACCCACTACCCATTCTTTCAAATTCAGTTCCATTCCATGAATTTTCGTCATGGTTGGTAATAAAATGCATTATGGATCCACGGTGGTATCTGCTTCTTTCATTCTCAATCCATTCCCGAATATGGCTCACATTTTTCTCACCCCGGGCAATGGCGTTCATGGTGTGAAAGAATGACCAGCCATAACAGGCGTGAAAGGTTTTTTCATTTAATTGATCTGGTATTTCGGCCTCCGCAAGCAAAAAGAGATCATTTCTGGTTTTCATCAGGGTATCTGCACATGTTTTCCAAAAGTCCAAAGGCACTCCAAATGCTATATCCATTCGATAACCATCAATGTTATAATTTTTTACCCAATGTACAAGGTCTCCAATCATGGCTTTTCGCATTTCCGGATTGTCGTAATTGAGGTCTGCCACGTCTGACCAGCCGTGCGATTTGCCTGTCACGGGATCGATGGGGTCTGTTATATTGCCATCAGGTCCTTTCGTATAAAATTCCGGGTGGGTCTTTATCCAGGTATGGTCCCAGCCCGTATGATTGGGTACCCAGTCCAAAATGACTTTCATATTATAAGCATGGATCTTATCAATCAGATTTTTTAAATCTTCCAGAGTTCCAAATTCCGGATTTACGGTTCTGAAATCCGATACAGCGTAATAGCTTCCCAAACTACCTTTTCGTTTGGTTTCGCTGATTGGAAATACGGGCATAAGCCATAGAATATCTACACCCAGCGCTTTGAGTCGTGGTATGTGATCTGAAAATGCATTGAGGGTACCTTCGGGGGTATATTGCCGGATATTTACTTCATAGATCACTGCAGATTTTGCCCATTCCGGCAAAGTAAACTCATCTTGAATTGTATGCATATCTTTGTCTTTTGATGTATCCTTACAAGTGGAAAAAATTGAAACTGCAAGTATAAAAAATATTAGTTTTTTCATGTCATGATATTAGGTTTTATAAAATGCCTGAGCCCAGGAGCATGGCAACAGTTAGTAATAAACAGGCTACCAGATTTTGTATTTGCCGGATGGTTATTTTTGTGATCATTTTATTTCCCAGCATAGTTCCAATGAAAGCTGAAAGGGTCGCCAATACTATGATTTTCCATTGTTCCTGCAATACACCGGTATTTATCTGCGAAAAGTAAACCGGTATCCTTCCAATGTCAACCAAGCAGGCTATCATTACCCCGGTAGCAATATAGGCGTTTTTGTCGAGTTGGCCTTTTACTAAAAATGCGGAGCGAAGCGCCCCCTGATGTCCGGAGAGTCCACCAAAAAATCCAGTAATTAATCCTCCAATTGAACTGCCTATGCCTTCGAATTTGATTCGCTTAAGTCCGGGTAGCCAGTCCCAAAATACAAAAATGACCATTACCAGTGCCATAGTGATCTTGAGAACGGATATATGATGGATTGTTTCGCCGATCTTATATACATGTAAGGGATCATCGCCGGAAATCATATGTAAGAAATAGGCACCTCCAATTGCCCCTAAGATGGCAGGAATACCAAACCATTTCACCAGATTCCAATTTATGGATTTTGAAGTCAGGATCAATTTGAAAAGATTATTGCTTAAGTGCACAATGCCTGTGATGGCAATGGCTATGGGCACCTCAAAAAAGATGAACAGGCAGGCCGAAAGGATTGTGCCGAGTCCGAATCCTGAAAAAAAGGTAAGCATGGAGGCAGACAATGCCACAAGTGCAATTAATAGCCACTCCCAATTCATGATTGATAGCTGGTTTCCAACCGACCATTTGCTTCTATTTCGTGCTGCTTACCGTAAATGGTGAAAATCATTTTTTCATTGGATTCATTTGTGATATATATGCCAGACTGGGTAATGCGACAGGAAACAATGGCCTTTCTGAATTTGACTCTAAAGTCAAGAGCAGTAAAATGACCCGGCAAATATGGCGTAAAGTGCAACATTCCATCGTGCACCCGCAAACCACCAAAACCCTTTACCACAGACAGCCAGGTTCCGGCCATGCTGGTGATGTGCAAACCGTCTTCGGTGTCGTTGTTGTAGTCATTGAGATCCAACCGTGATGTTCGTAAGTACATCTCATAAGATTTTTCCCTATCGCCTATTTTGGCAGCAAGGATGGAATGAACACATGGTGAAAGAGAAGACTCATGCACAGTGCGAGGTTCATAAAAGTCAAAATTTCTTTTGTGGGTATCCAAATCAAAATCTTCTTCGAAAAAATATAAGCCCTGAAGTACATCAGCCTGTTTGATAAAACAAGATCTAAGTATCCTGTCCCATGACCATTTTTGATTTAATGGCCGGTCCGAAGCGGGGAGGTCATTCACCAAAATTTGTTCCTTGTCTAAATATCCATCCTGTTGCAAAAAGATACCCAGTTCCTTGTCTTCCGGGAAGAACATCAAGTCAATAATATCACTCCATTTGGTCAATTCGCTTTCCGTGAAGTTAACTTTTTTGGAAACTTCATTCCACCTGGAAGCATTGTTTGATTTTAAATGGGCAATTTTGTCTGAAGTAAATCGCAGACACCAGACAGCGATATAACTTGTGTACCAATTATTGTTGACATTGTTTTCATATTCATTGGGGCCAGTTACCCCAAGCATTACATATTGCTTTTTATGAGTAGAAAAATTTACGCGTTGTGCCCAAAACCGCGCTATGCCAATCAAGACTTCAATTCCCTTGTCATCGCAATAGGTGGTATCCCCTGTATATTTTTCATAGTCATATATGGCATAGGCAATGGCACCATTCCGGTGAATTTCTTCAAAGGTAATTTCCCATTCATTGTGACATTCTTCCCCGTTCATAGTAACCATAGGATATAAGGCAGCACCATTGGTAAACCCAAGGTTTTTGGCATTTTCAATGGCTTTGTCCAATTGATTATATCTGTAAACCAAAAGATTTTTGGCAATGGTAATGTCTGAGGTGGCCATATAAAAGGGCAAACAATAGGCCTCTGTATCCCAATATGTGCTTCCACCGTATTTTTCTCCGGTAAACCCCTTTGGGCCAATGTTCAACCTGGAATCTCTGCCGTTGTAGGTAGCATAAAGTTGAAAAATATTAAATCTTATACCTTGCTGGGCTGCAGTGTCTCCTTCTATGATGATGTCACAATCCTGCCACACCTGATGCCATTTTAAGGCGTGGGCATTCTCCAATACTTCTATTCCTTTAAAGACTGCACTGTTGAGTAAACTTTGGCTGTATTTTAACAATTCCGCTTCCCCGTGATTTAGTGATGAAGCTATGACTACATATTTTTCAATGGTTACAGGTGCCGCCTGCGAAATGGCTGTGATGAAGGTTTGGCTTGCATATTTTTGTGCAGTTCCTGTTTCGCTGGCATTGTGTGTATAGTTCCCAGTTTGTTCGATCATGGTATGACAAAGTGCTGAGACATAGAATTCTGTCTTTTTGTCACTGTAACAACAAACATGTCCCGGCCATCTGAATCCTGGGAAACTTCTTCCCAAAATTTCTCGTCGTAGTTTGAATCTTTATTGGCAATATCCGCATCCAGAAAGGATTTAACCTTCAATTCGCCTGTAAAATTAAGGGCATAAATGGTATAGGTCAATATACCGAGTTCCTCCTGATCCATGCTAACAAAGCGTCTGGCTTCTACTTTTATTTCACAGTCATTTTGTAAGGTGCATTGAAAACTTCTCCTTAGAATGCCATTCATCATGTCCAATTCCCTGGAAAAAGAGTGTATAGACTTTACTTTTGCCAGATCGAGTTCTTCTCCATTGATAAAAATCTCCAGACCTATCCAATTGACTGAATTTAATACTTTGGCAAAGTATTCCGGATAACCATTTTTCCACCACCCTACTTTTGTTTTGTCCGGATAGTAAACACCACCCACATAACTACCCTGCAATGATTTACCGGAAAAACTTTCTTCAAAGTTTGCCCTCTGCCCCATGTGTCCATTTCCTATGGAAAACAAACTCTCAGAAATTTCATTGTATTCAGCATGGAAGTCATTTTCTATGATCCTCCATTCATCGGCTATGATGTAGTCTTTCATTTGTAAATAGAATTATAGTTGGTTTTAATATAATTTTTCTAATACCTCCCAGCTCAGGCCGGAGAGTCCGGGCATGGTGTGTTCAGCCCCGTTCAAGACATTTTTATCTCCAATACCCATTGACCTGAACCCTCCCTTTAAAGCAGCTTCTATACCTTTGACGGAATCTTCAAAAACTATGCAATATGCAGGCTGTAGATTTAGACCTTTGGCTGCAATGAGAAAAACATCAGGATCTGGTTTCGATTTTTCTGTACTGTTTCCGTCAGAGATGAAATCAAAAAAATCGATTAAGTGAATGTTTTTAAGCAGGGGTTTTGCATTTTTACTGGCGCTACCCAGTGCTATGCCCACATTGTTTTTCTTAAGGTCGATGAGCAGTTCCTGTGCACCAGGAAGAATTTCAGTTTCATCGATCGTACTGATATAATCGACATACCATTCATTTTTGGCTTTAGCATACTTTTGCTTGTCCTCGTCAGAGCATTTTATTCCGCCTTTATTGAGAATATATTGAAGAGATTGCATTCTGCTTACTCCTTTGAGGTGTTCATTGTCCTCTTCAGTAAAGGCTACCCCTAAGAGGGAGGCCATTCTTTTCCATGCTAAATAATGATATTTTGCTGTGTCAACAATGACCCCATCAAGGTCAAAAATACATCCTCGGATCATCTGATTTCATTTTCAATGCAATAATAAGGATACTTAGTGTAAAGTTGACATATTGAACTGATAAAATTGACGAGTTTGGGGCGATATGTCAGAGTCAGCTACATCTTATAATTCGGTAAAGCCTAAAAGATTTTCTTTTAATCTTTTCAAGTAGTTGACGTGAATACAGTATGATTGAATTTCCTTTAAAAGTATGGTTTTCTCTTTCAAAGGCAGCAGGTAATGGTATCCTTGAACTACGGAATTAAGCTGTGATCGCATAAAGGCCTGCTTTTCATCGAGTAACCTGGTCATTTGCTCTATGGCCTGTGAGTCGGAATTTAATCTTGCCTCCATCGCCTCTTCATTTAACTCCATCATTTCACTGAGGAATGAAGCGCTGAGCATATGCGCGCTACTTGTGGTATCCATTACATATAAAGACAGGAGATATTTGAATGCGGACAATTCATCATTGAGGGTCAGAAATGCCTTATTGGTCAGTGCAGACAATTCCAGTGTGTCTCCGTCCGATTCCACACCTTGTTGCAAGTCCGGATGGTAAAGCCTGCTTTTCTCAATGAATACACTTTTTAGCTTTGATCTATTCACTGACAGCGATTCCTCTAAATCAAAAAACTCGAAGTAGTTCATACCTTATCTGAAAAATCTGTTGATATCCAGACCAATAGCCAGGAGCATTAAAGTAATGAGAATCAGAAATCCAGCAGTAGTAACGATTTCCATAAACTTGTCGCTGAATTTTTTGCCTGTTATGGCTTCAATAAGAAGGAAGAGTACATAGCCTCCATCAAGTGCAGGTATCGGAAGTATGTTGAAAAAAGCAAGGATCACACTCAACATAGCGGTGATGCGCCAGAATTTTTCCCAACTCCAGGAAGGATCAAACAAAGTGGCTACAGAAAAAATACTGCCTAAATTGTCCTGGGCTTTGATCTTACCTTTAAACATCTGTCCAAATGCACTTATCTGGTCTGACAAAAACCCGGTTCCTTCTTTTACGCCTTCAGGTAAGGCTTGAAAAAATGAATATTTTTCTTTGGAAGCCGTGAGAAATGCGTCAGGATTGGTAAGACCAACCCCAAGCGTGGAAGTAGAATCAAGTTGCGCTGTGAGATTAAGTGTATCCTGGCCGCGAAGGACCTTCAGACTGACATTTTCTTTTGAATGTTTTCGAATCTCATTGGCAAATTCATGGGCATAAAAAACATTCGGGTTATCGTTTATGGAAATTACCTTATCACCGACTTTAAGACCTGACTTTTCGCCAATGCTGCCTTTTTTAACTGCGTCAATGCGTTGAGGATATCTAAAAGAAAATATTTCCTTGTTTTTATATTCTTTGCCTGTCAGTTTTAGAGCGAGGTCTCCTGGTATCTGAAGGTCTTGTTCCTGGCCGTTTCTTTCCACCCGAATCACATTTGCGTTTTGCAAAACGATCTGTTTTACCATAAAGCCGGAGGAGAATTTCTCCATGGCTAGGCCACCTACAGCAATTATCTTATCCCCATCCCTCAGTCCCAAACTGTTGCCAAGAGAGTCAACTGCGATACCATACTTAATGTCGGCATTTTTGTAATAAGTTCTGCCCCAAGTGAACAAAATCATGGCAAAAATAAAAAAGCCAAGAATGAAATTGACCACTACGCCTCCAATCATGATGATTAGACGCTGCCAGGCTGGTTTGGACCTGAACTCCCAGGGTTGTGGCGGTTGTTTGAGTTGTTCTATGTCCATGCTTTCATCCACCATGCCGGAGATTTTGACATATCCGCCAAAAGGTATCCATCCGAGTCCGTACTCCGTATCACCTTTTTTATATTTCACAAGGCTAAACCATGGATCGAAAAAGAGGTAAAACTTTTCTACCCTGGTTTTAAACCATTTTGCCGGAAAAAAATGTCCACATTCATGCAACACAACGAGAATGGATAAACTCAAAATCAGTTGACCTGCTATACTTAATATTTGGGTGATGCTCATTTAAAAATCTTATATATGTATATATTTGCCATTAAATACAATCTGTAACGGCTTTGTTCTTATTGTGGTGCGCAAAAGTAAGTAATTTATTCATTCTTTAAGATTTTCAATTGTTTGTTTTTTATTCAGGCGAAATTACAGAAACCCAGGGTTGGCTTACCGACGAGGAGCATCACCATTGCACCCATGTACTCAGGTTTAAGACCGGAGATGACATATTTGTGACCAACGGCATGGGAAAACTTTGTCACTGTACAATCATAAATGTGGAAAAATCCAGATTAAAGTTTGAAGTCAGGGAAATTGAACAGGTGCCACAGCCGGGTATTGGCAATGGCATAGCCATGGCGCTGACCAAATCAATGGACAGAATGGAGTTGTTTGTTGAAAAAGCAGTGGAAATAGGAATTTTATGGATTTTATTGTTTGAAACCAGGCGCACTGAAAGGTCAGCCCTTAACCTGAACCGCCTTCAAAAAACGGCAATATCTGCCATGAAACAGGCAAAGCATTGTCATTTGCCAACAATTCAATATGAAAAATCTTACCAGGAGGCTTTAAGGATTGCCGGTAATTTTGAACAAAAATTCATTGCCAGCTGTACCGTTCGGGATATGCATTTGATTAACCGGATGGAAAAGGACTTAAAAAAAGTAATATTGATAGGTCCGGAAGGAGATTTCACGGAGGATGAAGTCTCTGCTGCCTTATCATTGGGATACCAGGCGGTATCATTGGGTCAAACCATATTGAGAACTGAAACGGCAGCGATCGTTGGATCCGTGTTATTTGAATCACTTAATGATAAAAAATAAGCTGAGTTTGAGATAAATCTCGTCCTGTTTGTTAATTATTCCTAAAATTTTAATTAATTATTTCCAGCCGTTCAATTTTTAATTTCACCCAGCATATGGTGATTTCTGATTTTTATTGCGATTATTTGCAACATTGGAGAAATAAATATAAAAATATATACCTGATTATCAGTGATATGTGATATCTATCAATGTTTTATGTATTATATATAATTATATATTACAACATCAAAAAAATGAATTTGACAGGGCGGGAAAAACATCGGAATATTGTATCATGAAATTTATTATAAAAGCTTGATTAAAGAATCAGGGAATTTATTTCAAATATGTTCATGGGATTATAAGCATTGCTGTTGGGAGTAATCTTCCAAAATCCTTCGCCTCCAACAGCAGTGTTTTTTTAAATGTATTGAGTTTTGCGTAATAATATTAACCCATCCTTGAGCAAGATGGCTACATGACAAGATTTTTTGGATATGTTCATGGGATTATAATTCGAAAAATGGCCTCTGGGGGAGGCCATTTTTTATTTTACGCAAGTTTGTAATTCTTTTCTATATCCAAATATCCCCAATCGCCACTGTAAACAGCATCTAAAGTTTACTTCGCAGGCAGACAGCCCGGAAAATCCAGTAATATTAATTTTAAAACTGTAATGTGCCTTAGGAAAGGTCAGGGACGAATTTCAACTTTCTTGATAAGAAGTGCGTAAACCGGAAAATGGTCACTGTATCCGCCTTGATAGTTCTCACCACTATAAGTCCGGAAAGGATATCCCTTGTATTGGCCAAAATTTTGAATAAGGAATTTCTTATTAAAAACAAATGCTTTGTGGTAGGTATAACCTGTCTGGTTTTTTTCAACCAGGGTGAATTGAACATCAGCTGGTCAAAAAGACTCCAGGAGTCTCTAAATGCATTGGAACCAATACCCCTATGATAGTAGTCCCACATAGGATTAAAGATATCTCCATCCTCGATATCACTTACCTTAAATTTTGCGCGTAAAAATCCTTTGATACTTGGGCTGGTAGGATCATCATTGAGGTCACCCATGATCACCACTCTATGATTTGGGTTTGCTGCATAAAGAGAGTCTGTAATGTCCCTGCACATTTTTGCCCCTTTATTCCTTTTGTAAGCGGAAACTTCTTCTCCTCCGCGTCTTGAAGGCCAGTGATTTACTAAAAAAGTAACCGTATCGCCATCCAGCAGGCCTTTAACCATGAGTATATCCCGGGTAAATTCCCTTTCCCCGTTTTCATATACCAATAAAGGTATGCTAGTTGATGCTACAGGATGGAAATGCAATGGATTGTAAAGTAATGCCACATCCACCCCCCTGCGGTCGGGAGAATCGAAATGTACGATTTGATAATTCCTGGATTTAAGTGCATCTTGATTGGCCAGATCTTCCAAAACCTTTCTGTTTTCAATTTCTGAAACACCGAAAACGGAAAGCCCAGCTTTGGTGTGCTCTGTCGCAATTTGAGAAATTACGTAAGCCATGTTTGTAAGTTTTTCCGCATATTTTTCATCTGTCCAGGCATTTTTACCTGCGGGTAAAAAATCTTCGTCGTTGATCAGAGTGTCATTGACGGTATCAAAAAGGTTTTCAAGATTGTAAAATCCAATGGCAATCATACGGTAATTGTCCTGTGCGTTAAGCACTTGACACCAAATCAATCCTAATAAAACTGCTAAATATTTGATCAAAACTTTATAATTTTTGGCTAAATTAACATTAGCGCATATTTATTTGATAATTAATTTGATGGAGTTCCAAATTTTAATCTCCAGAACCAAGGTTATATATTTAAAATATTAACTTTGTGCACTAATTTAAATCAACCAAATGTCAAGACGGAAAACTAGTTTAATAGTTACCACACTACTTTGTTTTCAATTTTTCATAAGTTTGGGTCAGGTGGTCCGGGGGAGAATTACCGGAGAGGATAAAAGCCCCTTACCTGGCATAGTGTTAAAAATTACAGGTACAGATCACCAGGTCACAACCAATGCAAGCGGTGTATTCCGGTTTTTTAACCTTCCAAAAGGAAGCCACGAATTGGTTTCAGCAGATGCCGCTGTAATATTTACTCCCTTAAAATTTGAGTTAAAATCAGATGAAATAAACCTTGGGGACATCAATGTCCTTGAAAGTCAGAAAACCGGTAACTCCAGCGACATAGCCATTGTTACCGTTGATGATTTGCAACTCATTGATGACGATGACAATGCTTCAGTTTCCAGTTTACTAACCTCAAGCAGGGATCCTTTTGATGAGGCAGCGGCCTTTAATCTGAGCAATGGGAGATTCAGGGCACGGGGTTACAACAATGAAGAGACAGAACTTTATTTCAACGGCATGCCGGCCAACGACCTGGATGATGGAAGAGTTTTCTGGAACAGCTGGGGCGGTTTGAATGATGTTACCAGGTCCCAGACAAATGTGCTTTCATTGAGAAGCAATGATTTTGCCTTTGGAGGTGTTGGCGGGGCAACATTTCTAGACATGAGGGCTTCTGTTCAAAGGGTTCAGACCCGCGCGGTCTACTCAATCGCCAATAGAAGTTATACCCACCGGCTTATGCTTACACACTCCTCAGGAATGAAAAAAAATGGCTGGGCTTATAGTTTTTCCTTGTCAAAAAGGTGGGGACAAACGGGCTACGTAAAAGGTACGCACTATGATAGTTATGGCTATTATTTCGCGCTGGACCGAAAAATCAATCAGAGCCATACGTTGAGTTTCATGGCCATTGGAGCTCCTTTAAGAAGGGGTAAAACATCAGCGGTTGTGCAGGAAATGTATGGTCTTGCAGGCACAAACTTTTATAATCCTAACTGGGGGTATCAAAATGGTGAGGTGCGCAACAGCAGGGAAGACAGGATTCATCAACCGATTGCCATATTGAGACATGACTGGGCAATTTCGAAAAAAACCAGACTCATGACCAGTATTGGTTATCAGTTTGGAAAATACGGCAACACAAGACTGGATTGGTACCTGGCATCAGACCCAAGACCCGATTATTATAAAAAGTTGCCATCGTACCAACTTTCAGAAGAAGGTAAAGCGGCCGTCACAAGTTATTTGCAAGGCGATGAATCAAACAGGCAATTGGATTGGAGCGCCATGTATGATGCGAATTATAACCGTGTTGTAACCATACAGGACGCTAACGGAATTCCCGGAAATTCAATAACTGGCCGGTCTTCTGCCTACATCGTTGAAGAACAACGATTTGACGTCAACAAACTGAGCATCAACACGGTGTTGAATACCAACCTAACCATGAGTACTACCTTAACCGTCGGTGCCACCTTATTGCATGAAAAAAACCACAATTTTAAAGTAATTGATGACCTGCTGGGAGGAGACTTTTACCAGGATTATGACGATTTCGCATTGAGGGATTTTCCGGGCAACCTCACCGCGCTGCAAAATGACATTAACAGGCCAAACCGGTTGGTGAAGGAAGGAGATATTTTTGGATATGATTTTACCCTCAACACCCAAAATTATGGTGTATGGGCACAACTTGTCAATTCAGGGGACAATAATGATGTGTTTTTGTCTGTGAAATCAGATTATGCCAGTTTTTACAGGGAGGGTTTTATGAAAAATGGCAGGTTTCCTGATTCATCATTCGGTAAATCAAGCACCAATTCCTTTTTGAATTATGCCTTTAAAGCAGGAGACACTTATAAAATTAATGGAAGAAACTATGTGTATGGATCTATATCATATCGCACCAGGGCACCTTTTTCAAGGTTTGCTTTCCTGTCTCCCAGGATCAGGGATGAAGTTGTGAGCGGACTCACCACAGAAAAGATTACCGCCGCTGAAGCAGGATATATCTTCAGGTTTTCAGGTTTATCCGGAAGATTAAGTGTGTATAATACTCAATTTAACGACCAGATTGAAAACCTGTCTTATTACCATGATGAGCTTCGGACATTTGTCAACTATGTTACCTCAGATATCAGCAAAAGACACACAGGGATGGAATTGGGTCTGAATACCAAGATATCTACTACATTTTCAATAGAAGCTGCCCTGGCACTCGGTCAATATGTTTATACCAACAGGCCAGTTGCCACGATTACACAAGATAATAGCAGTAAGGTCATAGATCAGGATAAAGTGATTTACCTAAAAAACTACCGTGTACCTGGAGTTCCTCAAACAGCAGGAACGCTTGGGTTTAATTATAATTCTCCGAATTTCTGGTTTGTAAGTGCCAACGTCAATTATTTTAACGACAACTATGTGGATATAAACTTTGACAGAAGAACGGCACAAGCTGTAGATCTGGTCAATAAAGAGGAAAATCCCGCCCAATTTTATGAGATTATTGGTCAGGAAAAACTGGATGCCCAATATACAGTAGATTTATTGGCAGGATATTCAAAGCGTATCTTTAGCAAATACATTGTTGGGGGAACGCTGAGCGTTGGCAATGTTTTGGATAATAAAGAATTCGCCTCTAACGGCTTCGAGCAAAGTCGCTATGACTTCGCCACTAAAGATGTAAATAAATTCCCGACCAAATACTGGTACGCGTATGGAAGAAATTATTCGCTAAACCTTTACTTAAGATTTTAAGAAACTTTATATAAAATGAAATCAGCAATCAGATTTTTTCAACTTTCAGTTTTATGCTTATGCATAATGGCATGTGTCAAAAGTGATTTTGATGAACCGCCTTCTGTGTTTACGGATCCTGGATATTAAAGCAGATCAAATCATCAGCCTGGAGGAAGTGATGGATTTGCGAATCGATGGCGATTATGTAAAAATCGGACTTGACAAATATATCCAGGCTGTTGTGGTTGCGGATGACGAAAGTGGTAATTTTTACAAAACCATCGTGGTTGAAGATGAAAATAGTGAGTATGGAGTTTCCTTGCTCATTGATGAGGTAGAATTATTCAATGTTTACCCTGTAGGCAGGAGGGTTTTTATCCATGTAAAAGACCTTTGGATAAGTGATTATAACGGACTTCCTCAAATGGGATATGGACCCTATGTTGAAAACAATAGAAAACGCATGGCCTCCATACCGGCTGCTATTTTCAGGGATATTATTTTACCCGGGGTTTCAGGAATTACGGTAGCTCCGGTAGAAGTAACCATCAATCAATTGAATGACCTTAAAGTTCAACACGCTCATCAAGATCAATGGTATAGAATTTGCCAATCAGGGTGAGACCTATGCGGATGCAGTAACTCAAAGTACTGTAAACAGGACATTGACAACATGCAGTAATCAGGAAATCTTACTCAGGTCAAGTGGGTATGCAGATTTTGCCGGCACGACAGTACCTTCGGGTAAGGGTTCTATTGTAGCCATATACAGCATTTTTGGAAATGACAAACAATTGATGATTCGCGATTTGGAAGATGTAAATATGACTGAACCGCGATGTGGAAGTACAGCTGGTGATGAACCCAGGATTTCCATTGAACAAATGAAAGCGGTTTATAAAGGCGCGACAACTTCTGCCCCTAAATCGTTTATTCAAGGCGTGGTAATTTCTGACCTGAGATATAAAAACATTGACAGTCGCAATATCGTAGTACAAGAAGGACAGCACGGCATTGTAGTAAGGTTTACTGCTGCCCACTCATTTCAGCTTGGGCAGGAAGTAAAAATTGTAGCCACCGATGTGGAGGTTTCGGAGTATAACGGTTTGTTACAGCTAAATAATGTGCCAAATGCTTATGCCACCCTAATTGGCACAGGTACTTTACCTACACCAAAAGAAGTGACCTTAAAATATGTGGCGGATAATCTGAATTTACTGGAATCCACTTTGGTGACGGTAAAAGATGCAGAAGCAAAAGGAGCAACTATATACAATGGCAACGTAACTGTACAGGATGCCACAGGAACCATGATTCTGCGCACAGGCAGTGCAGCTACTTTTGCGAACAGTTCGATTCCTACCGGAAAGATAAACATCACTGCTATAGTGTCTGAATTTACTCCTGCGAGCACAGTGACTCCACAACTTATTATGAGAAATACCACCGACGTAACGGGAGGAACGCCGGGCGGCGGCGGTGGAGAAACCAGAATGACCGTTCAGGCACTTAGGGCTTTATATCAGGGCGTGAAGACTACGGCTCCTGAAGGCTATATTCAAGGAGTTGTCATTTCAGATGTCAGCAGCAAAAATATTACGGCCAAAAACCTGGTTTTACAAGATGGTAATGCGGGTATTGTCATAAGACTTACCGCAGACAACACTTATGCCCTGGGGAAAGAGCTAAAAATTATTACTACGGGCGTTGAACTTTCTGAATTCAATAAATTGCTACAATTGAATAATGTGCCTGTAAGTAATATAACTGTAGTTGGAGAAGGTAGTCTACCAACACCGAAAACCGTAACCATTGCACAACTAAAGGCAGATTTTGAAGCGCTTGAATCCACATTGGTCAGTATCAATGAGGTGACACTTAGCGGTGGTACAACCATGGGAGGTACACTCAAGGCAACAGACAACACAGGACAGATCGATCTCTATACCAGAACCGATGCAAGTTTTGCGGGTACTGCGGTACCATCCGGTGCCAAAACTGTTACAGCCATAGTTTCAGAATTCACGTCGGGGGCAACTCCCGGGTACCAGTTGAACCTTAGGAACCTAAATGATGTTAAATAGGATAAAGTAAGTTTTCTGAATAAGTTCCTGACTCTATTTCTTCACTTTGAAAGTAGTTCTCGTTTTATTAAAGGACTAAGTTCAGCCGTGTGGACAACATTACATTCGATTTGCCTTGGTTGTAATAAAGATTCCAGGGTATGGTTTCCTTTTTCTTTGGCTAAACGTAAAACAAATCAAATCTGTGGAGGGGCAGGCAACAAGGATATTTTTATAACTTTGTTTGGTTCAGGAAATAAAGGACGTTTATTAAAAATGGTATAAAATTGTGATTTCATCAAAGTCTTCCAATACTTTCAAATTTAAACAGTTTGTCATCAAGCAGGATAACTGTACGATGAAGGTCAACACCGATGGGGTCTTACTTGGAGCATGGGCAGATCCTTCGGGAGCCTCAAATGTATTGGATATAGGCACAGGAACGGGCGTAATTGCCCTGATGATGGCTCAAAAGGAACCTTCGGCAAAGATCACAGGAATAGAAATTGACGAAAGTTCCAGCCTTGAAGCCATGGAAAATGTAAGCAACTCCAAGTTTGCTGACAGGGTTGAAATTATTCAGAGATCCATTCAGGATTATGCAAAAAACAATAAAAAACAGTTTGACCTCATCATAAGCAATCCTCCATTTTTTACCGGGGGTACTTTTTCTGCGAATGAAAACAAAGCCAATGTAAGGCACACCATAAAACTTCCACATGGTGACCTTTTAATCGCTGTTAATACCCTACTCCACCCTGAGGGAAACTTTGCCCTTATCCTCCCTTATATAGAGGGGCTTCGGTTCATAGAACTTGCTGAAAGAAGTAAGCTGCATCTGTCGAAATTGACGGAAGTAAGGCATCACTCAGATAAACCCGTAGAGAGACTGCTAATTTTATTGCAGAAAAGGAAAGAAAATGTGAAACATGAAGAACTCCTAATTATGGATGAGGATCTGCAATCCTACACACAGCAATTTATTTCGCTAACCAGGGATTTTTACCAGATATTTTAGCAAGTATGATTTATAAAAAATTGGGTGATACAGATATTACCGTAAGTAAAATCTGCCTTGGCACCATGACCTTTGGTGAACAAACATCAGAAGTTATAGCCCACGAACAAATTGATTATGCTTTGAGCCAAGGCATAAATTTTGTGGATACGGCAGAAATGTATTCTGTGCCTGGAAGGGCTGAGACGCAGGGATCAACAGAGCGCTATATTGGGAGCTGGATTAAAGAAAATAAAAAAAATCGTCAAGAACTCATTCTGGGTACCAAAGTTACCGGACCATCTCCACTTTTTAATTACATCAGTGCGGATCTTGGATTTAATCCCGGCAGGCTAAAGGAAGCCTTAGAGGGCAGTCTCAAAAGATTAAATACGGATTATATCGACATCTATCAGTTGCACTGGCCTGAGCGAAAAACCAATTGTTTCGGTGTGCTTGGGTATACAAGCCATGATGCAGAATGGCAAGACAATTTTGAAGCATGTATTCAAACCATGAATGAATTCAATCAAGCAGGAAAAGTAAGGTATTGGGGTTTATCCAATGAAACCCCATGGGGCGTGATGCGCAGCTTTGAGATAAGCAGGACTCAGGGATTTGATAGGCCTGCCTCTATTCAAAACCCATATAATCTGCTTAACAGAACCTTTGAGATTGGACTTTCAGAAATAACTTTAAGAGAAAAAATATCCCTCCTTGCTTATTCTCCCATGGCATTTGGATTATTATCGGGAAAATACTACAAGGGCAAGGACAAACCAACGAGCAGGATAAATCAATTTTCAAGGTTATCCCGGTACAATGGTTTGCAGGCAAGGGAGGCAGCTGCAAAATACATTGAACTGGCTGAACAGGCAGGACTCAGTCCGGCACAAATGGCTCTCGCATTCGTTCAAAGCAGGACATTTGTAACAAGCACCATTATTGGAGCCACAGATATGGAACAGCTTAAAGAAAACATAGGTAGTGTAGAAATTGTGCTTGATGATGCACTGTTGCAAGCGATTGATGACATACATAAGGGTATTCCTAATCCGGCCCCATAAAATTTTAATTGCGAAGCAAAAAATTATTGCTTATTCCATTCAGTAATCCTTAAACGATATCTGGCTGCAGAAACCGGCCAGCGGGATTTATCCACAACTGCTTCGATGGATTCAATATGATCAGGGTTATATTTTGCAAAAAAGTCAATACCTGTAGTCATTTCTACGCTATCGATGGTCACCATAAAAGATTCGAGTGGCTGATCGCTTACCTGATGGGGAATGAGAAATGCAATTCCCTTAATTTCAGGGTTAGTAACATCCAGAAGTACTTTATAAAAAGAATCCGGAATGCCAATTTTATTTTTTCTTAAGTATTTTGGCTTTGAACTAAATACGGGGCCAGATATGATTATTAACTCCTTGTTTTGATAAACCCAGTCTCTTACTTGTTCTTCGAGTTCTCGCCAGACCCCATTGTTGAAATTTTTTAATTGGGGTGACATATTTGACATATAAAAACTCTCGTACATGGCTTCTTTGTCAAAGGCCATATCTCCTGCCGGGACCAAATGGCCCCGGGTAAAACCACTTCCTTTATAATCCGCATGACTTGCTGAACCTGTTGTAACAAGCGGGTCTTTTTCAAACCAGTCGGTTCGGGGGACATTGGGTTGTTGCAATTGCGCTTTGGTCAGGCGATAACAAACCCATTCAGCTTGTTCGAAGGGTTCCATATAAGAAAGCGTAAAATATTTATGGCGAATCATTTCACCGTTTATATCCGGTAAAAAGTTCTCCTCGTTGGTTTGTGAACTTCTGTTTAAAGTTGCATCAGCATTTCCATGAGGATTGGGATTTGCGTTTTTGAAATAAAAGAATGCTCCGAACAAGGTCATTCCAAGAAAAACTACAATGATGATGAGCCTGAAGATGTGAAATCCTGATCCGCTCTGCTGATGGTGATTTCTTCGAAGTTTAGCCATTAATCTTTGTAAATCTTAATCATTCGCTGGCCCGGTACGGCAAAACCCCTGTACATCCCTTCTGAATTAAACTCCATCACTACATTTCCGCGTTTGTCAATGGCAATCAAACCGCCTTCTCCTCCTTTTTCCATAAGTTTTTGATGGATCAGGTAAGCAGACGCTTCCTGACAGGACTTACCCCCATATTCCATCATGGCTGCGACATCTCTTGCCACGGTATTTCGAATAAAGTGTTCACCGTGTCCGGTACAGGAAACACCACAGGATTTATTATCTGCATAAGTACCTGCACCAATGATGGGTGAATCTCCGATTCTGCCAAACTTTTTATTGGTCATGCCCCCAGTGGAAGTACCGGCGACAATGTTGCCATCTTTATCCATGGCTACGCAGCCTACAGTACCCCGTTTCTTTTCCTGGGGATCGGTCTCTGAAAGCACACCTGTACTGTCTTCGAGAATGGCTTGCTGGAGTGCTTTCCATCTTCTATCGGTGAAAAAGTAGGTTGGATCTACCAACTCAATGCCCATTACCCTGCAAAAATCTTCAGCCCCTTTTCCAACCATCATAACATGTTCTGATTGATTCATTACCGCAATGGCCGCAGAAATAGGATTTTTTATGATGGTAAGTCCTCCTACAGCACCCGCTTTACCTGAAGCACCATCCATTATGGATGCGTCCAGCTCATTTTTACCCTCGTGCGTAAATACAGCTCCCTTTCCGGCATTAAAAAGAGGTGAATCTTCCATTACACGTATAGCCGCTTCAACCGCCATTATTGCAGGCTTGCCTTCTTTCAGTATTTCTTCTCCTGTTGTCAATGCCAAATCCAAAGCAGCGAGATATTCAGCTTCCATTGCCGGAGTCATCCCTTCACGCGTAATGGTGCCAGCACCTCCATGAATCACAATGGCATAATCTGGTCGTTTAACGGTCTTGTCGCTACTTAATTCTCCCTCATTACATGCCATCGTGAAAAATAATAAAATGATCAAATGATATTTCATGTTTGTTTTATTAAGAGATAACTCCCAATTTTTTTCCAACTTTTCCAAAGGCTTCTATGGCTTGGTCCAGATGATGTTTTTCGTGTCCGGCAGAAACCTGTACGCGTATTCTTGCCTTGTCTTTTGGCACGACGGGAAAAAAGAATCCGATTACATATATTCCCTCAAGTAACAGTTCTTCAGAAAATCGCTGGGCAAGTTTAGCATCATAAAGCATTACTGGCACGATCGGGTGCACGCCGTCAATGATGTCAAGACCCAATGCCTTCATCCCGGATCTGAAATAGAGGGTATTGGTTTCGAGTTTGTCCCTCAAATACGTACTTTCAGACAAGATGTCTAATACCCTTATAGAAGCGCCAACAATACTTGGAGCCAGTGTATTGGAAAACAGGTAAGGCCTTGAACGCTGCCGTAAGAGTTCCACTACTTCTTTTCGAGCTGCCGTGAAACCACCCGATGCACCACCCAGTGCCTTTCCAAAAGTGCCGGTTATGATGTCAACTTCGCCGAACACATTGTTGAATTCAGCAGATCCCCTGCCTGTCTTTCCCACAAAGCCGGTAGCGTGACAATCATCCACCATGACAAGGGTATCGTACTGTCTGGCCAGCGCCACTACTTTGTCCAGTTGGGCGATATGCCCATCCATTGAAAATACTCCATCCGTGCTAATGAGTATATTTCGTGCTCCTTCGGCTTTGGCTTTTTGGAGCTGTACTTCAAGGTCATTCATATCATTGTTGCCGTACCGGTACCTTTTAGCCTTACACAACCTAATGCCATCAATGATTGAGGCATGATTCAACTGATCTGAAACAATGGCATCCTCTTCGCCAAGCAAGGGTTCAAACACTCCCCCATTCGCATCAAAAGCGGCAGCATAAAGTATGGCGTCTTCCTGACCTACAAATGCCGCAATTTTAGCTTCCAACTCCTTATGGATATCCTGCGTTCCACAAATAAACCTTACAGATGACATACCAAAGCCATGGGTATCAATGGTATCTTTGGCAGCTTTAATTACTTCAGGATGAGAACTTAGTCCAAGGTAATTGTTGGCACAAAAGTTTAATACCATATCACCTGTCGTAGTCTTAATTTCTGCCGATTGGGGTGTTGTTATTATCCGTTCTCTTTTAAAAAGTCCGGCTTCGTTAATTTTTTCAAGTTCCTTTTGAATCTGAGTATAGAATTCCATTTATAATTATTGTGCTGAATTTTGATAATATTTTCTTAACTCGGTAATCATAACTTCTACCATAGCATTCAAGTCAAATTTTTCTTGCCATGACCAATCCTTGCGAGCCTCTGAATCGTCAATGCTCTCTGTCCAGGACTCTGCGATTTGCTGTCTGAAATCGGGTTCGTACACTATTTCGAAGTTTGGATAATAGGTTCGAATTGCCTCATATAGTTCACCTGGTGTAAAACTCATTGCAGCAAGGTTGTATCCATATCTTATACCCAATTTTGACGCATCGGCTTCCATCAGTTCAATGGTCCCCCTTATCGCATCATCAATATACATCATTGGCAGGCGGGTATCTTCTTTAAGGAAACAAACATACTTTTCACCTTTAACAGCCGCATGAAATATTTCCACGGCATAGTCGGTAGTACCACCAGCGGGAATAGACTGATAACTTATTATGCCCGGATAACGGAGGGATCTCACATCGACATTATACCTTTTGTGGTAATAATTACAGAGCAACTCGCCACTTGTTTTGCTGATGCCATAGACTGTTGTGGGTAATAAAGGTACGTCCTGTGGTGTATTCATTCTTGGGGTAGTTTTACCAAAAACGGCAATGGTGCTGGGGAAAAAGACCCTGTCAAGTGAAAATTCATTTGCCAGCTCGAGAATACTGATCAAGCCATTTAAATTTATGTTCCAGGTTTTAAGCGGATTAAATTCCCCACCTGCTGACAAAATTGCTGCAAGGTGGTATATTTCGGTTATGTGGTAGTCACCAACCAGTTCTTTCAACCTCACCGTATTAAGAATATCCAGAAACTCAAAAGGTGCCTGGTCATCACTTATTTTCTGAATGTCCGTCACCAAAACAGCGTCTCTGCCATATTTCTGTCGAAGCTCTTCTGCCAATACCCTGCCCAATTGACCATTGGCGCCGGTTATCAATATTCTTCTGGTTTTCATCCTAAAAATTTGACGCTAATATAACAAGAGTTGGGGGTTTTTATAAGGGCTATTCTCATGTATTCATTTATTTATATGATGATTTTGGGTGAAAGCCCTTGACTAAAACATTGAATAGTACTTGAATATAGGGTATAAAAAAGAGAGCCAGATAAAATCCGGCTCTCTTTAAATTTATAAGGGTTGGAATTAATCAACCATCAATTTTGAAACGTGAAGTTTGTTACCTGCGTTAAGGTTTACAAAGTATAGACCTTTGCCAAATTCCATCGTAGAAATTGGGAGTACCATTTCTCCTGATAAGATTCCATAGTCTCTTGAGGCTACCATCTGGCCTAATTGATTAACCACACTAATACTTACCGGCTGACTCTCTGTCAAAGAAACGGTAAGGTAGCTCATTCCTCCCTGCGAAGGATTTGGAGACAATTTAACTCCTGTAAACTTGTTGGACACTTCGTTAGAGCCTACTGTTCTGCTTTCAGAATGATCTGCAGCCAGTATATTCCCTTCTCCATCGGCAATCATCACCACCACAAAAAGATTATTGATGTCATAGGAAGGAGAAACATCAAAATCAAAAGAAAGGTCCGCAAAATCGCCCGAATTTATTTCGGTTCCAAACGCATTGGCCCGACCATCGAAGCCAAAAAGTAATTCTCTTCCCACTTCGTTGTACACCATTTGAGATGCAGGAACCGGGTTTGGAAGACTTTCGTATCCTCCCATTATACCAGCTGCAACATTTGCATAAAAATTTACCTGATCGTAACCAGAACCAGTACCAACCACAGAATCTTCTACCAAAACCGCAATCAATCGCAGGTCTTCGTTGATGAATTGGGTATTGAAATCTATATTGGCTTCTACAGTGATGGTTCGGTCTGTAATACTTGAATTAACTTCAATAGCAGCCGGACCGGTTTCATTTCTAACGGTATTCAATAAGATGTCTTCAAGGTCACCTGGATCTTGTACACTGGCCCTGTTGATAACTACTGAAGGAAAACCACTGAAACCTGGGATTGAAGTAATGCCTGCATTATATTCATCGGACATCATTGGGTCCTCATTGTGAACCGCAATGCCTATGAATTCATCAGAATAGGTGTCTCTCATTTTAGCCATATTGACAGCACCCCTTGGACACCAACCACACCAGGTACCAGTGCCTTCTTCTACGACCATTTTTTGAGGTATGTCTTTGTCTAGTCCATGAATAACAAGGCTACGCTCATTATTAACTGCAACAGAATCTACCAAACCATTTATTTTTAATACCCTGGCCTTAATGTTAATCTGCTCAGGCTCATCAACGGCTACTTTGGTTTTAAATTGACCGTAATAGGTCTCAAAAAACTTAACATTAATTCCTGTTCGCTCATCTACATGACTTTCCACTCCATCAGTCCATTCAATATCAATTGAATTGATGGTCGAAAGCCCATAATTTTTAAATGAATAGCTAATTATAGCCTCATTACCTTTGAGTACATATTTTTTAACCGTTGCGTCGGTTAAAGATGCATCTCTTTGTACAGCATCAAAAACCTGAATGTCATCAATGAACAGCAAAAATTTGTCATTTGAGATATTTCGGAAGGCTAGTCTGACTTGTTGTCCGGCATAATCCTTCAAGCTCAGACTTCTTTCAATAGGATCCCCATTTTCTCCAGCCTTTGTGAACAAAACTTTGTTAAAATCTGCAGGAGTGGTGCCTCCGGTTGCGGAAACCCTTACCTCATAACTGTCCTTATACTGCGCATCCGCAGAAAAAGCACGCCAGGTCAATACTGTATTGGCAGTTATATCAGTGATTACAGGTGTAATCATCCAGTCATCAGCTTTACCTGCCGGATCATACCATGAATTGCTCACAGCCCATTTGCTACCATCTGAAGTCCTTATGTTCCATGCGGCTGTATAAGAAGCGACTTGGGCATGCGGTGCTTTTTTATCCACGTCAATAAGCACCATATCCCCAAAGCCATTCTCAAAGTCCTGACTGTATTTAATCTGTGCGAAAGCAGCAGAGAAAAGGGAACAAAATAAAATAACTAGTAAATTTTTCCTCATTTTTTAATTGATTGATTTAATTTTAGAAACAAACAGTATAATTGTAGTGCCCAAAGGTAATAATTAACCCATACAATGATATTTCAAAACTAAAAAAAGTTAATTGATGACAAATAAAGATTTTGCCGTGACCTTTAAACTCCTGGGTGACTTAATGGATCTTCACGATGAAAATGAATTTAAGGTAAAATCTTATGCAAATACCTACCTGGCAATTAGAAAATATGCTAAAAATTTAACTGAAAGTTCAGAATCTGAGATCCGGTCCATTCCGGGCATTGGAAAAGCGGCTGCAGACAAAATCATTGAATTCAAAGAAAAAGGACGTTTAGAGGTGCTTGACCATTACCTTTCCATTACGCCTTCTGGTATTATACATATGCTAAAAGTAAGGGGACTTGGGCCTAAAAAAGTAAAGATAATATGGAAGGAACTCGGTATTGAAGACATAGCTGATCTACTTTTGGCATGTGAAGAGAACAGGTTGATCAGTGCAAAAGGTTTTGGTGCCAAAACCCAGCAGGACATTAAAGAAAAGATTACCTTTTTTATGAGCAGTAGTGGCAAATATCATTATGCAGTTGCGCTTCCTCATGCCTTATCATTGCTTTCAGCACTTCAGGAGGCAATTACCCACGAGAAAATAGCCATCTGCGGGGATATTCGCCGCAAGATGCCTGTGGTAAGCGGCATAGAAATATTGACTACGGCGTCCATTGAAACAATAAAGGCACTTTTGCCCTCTGATGAAAATGAAAAGGAACCGGTAGAATGGCATGGCATTCCAGTTTCAATTTATCAGGTTGAAAACGAATCATTTACATCAGAACTTTTTTCGAAATCTGCCTCTGAATCCTTTTTGTCCAAATTACAATGGAACAGAGACTTGCATTATGAGGATGAAGTGTCCATTTTTAAAAGTTGCGGCCTTGGCTACATCGAACCTGAATTTCGTGAAAGCAGTCATACCATTGAGCTGGAAAAGACCGGTAATCTGCCGCGCCTCATAGAAGTCCAGGACATTTTAGGGTTGATCCATAATCACAGTACATATAGCGATGGATTACATTCACTCGGGGAAATGGCCAATGCCGCCGCGGAAAAAGGGTTTAAATATATGGTCATATCTGACCATAGTGTTTCCGCATTTTATGCCGGTGGACTTGATGAGGAAAAGCTTTTGAGGCAGTGGGATGAAATAGAAGCCTATAACACGGCCAACCCGGATTTCCGAATTTTCAAAGGCATTGAATCGGATATTCTTTACGATGGAAGGCTGGATTACCGGGACGAAATATTGGTTAAATTTGAAGTGATCATTGCCAGTATTCATTCTAATCTTAAAATGGATTTGGCGAAAGCGACCTCAAGACTGATCACCGCCATTGAAAATCCATTTACACGCATTCTCGGTCACCCCACAGGCAGATTATTACTGGGCAGAAGTGGATATCCCATTGATCATCAAAAAGTTATTGATGCTTGTGCCGCTAACCAGGTTGCCATTGAACTCAATGCCAATCCATTGCGGATGGACATTGATTGGGAATGGATACCTTACGCATTGGATAAAGGGGTTTTGATTGCCATCAATCCGGACGCACATAGTATAGCCCAAATCGACTTTGTCAGGTTTGGTGTCGAGACTGCACGTAAGGGAGGACTTTCAGCCTCAAACTGCCTCAATACCATGAATGCATCAATGTTTGCAAACTGGGTAAAGGATGGGAAAAACATTAGATATAATCCACAGTAAAACAATGAGTTCTAATCAAAATGGAGCGATGCTTGTTAATAACATGTTAAACATTTTTATATAATTGCATCAGGGTGAATTTGGATATAATTTTGTAGCCAATTTATTAATTCATTCAATTAAAAATTATAATCTAGAAATGAAAAAATTCAGTTCAATTTTATTTTTTGCCTCTTTGTTGGCATTTGTGGCGTGCAAGGACAATAAGGAAGCTACGGCTGATGCTTCTGAGACACCTGCGGTTACTGAAACGACGACCACTGCTATGCCAGAGACAGCTGCTCCAATGGATGCTTCAAATCCAACTGCAACGCTTGATCCTGCTGCTGCGACGCCAGCTGCTGACGGTAAAACTGCAAATCCGGTTCCAACAGGCCCAATTACAACCATTGAGTTTTCAGAAACAACATACGACTACGGAACAGTTAAAGATGGAGAGAAAGTAAGGCACAGCTATAAGTTTAAGAACACTGGTAAACAGCCTTTAATCATCAGCGATGCCAAGGGAAGCTGCGGATGTACCGTTCCTGATTGGCCAAGGGAGCCTATCGCTCCAGGAAAGTCCGGAGAAATCAAAGTTGAATTTGACTCCAAAAATAAAGGTACAGAAGAAGGAAGCAATCAATCCAAGAGGGTTACCATTACTGCCAATACAGACCCTGTTCAGACTTACCTTACCATTAAAGGTATTGTAAAGAAAGACAAAGAAACTAAATAATTAGTGTAAATCAAGAGCTAAAGCCTGTATGGATTATCTATACAGGCTTTTTCTTTTTAGCAACTTGCCATGAAAGAATACTTAAATCTGGTGAAATTCAGTCATACTGTTTTTGCTATGCCGTTTGCACTCACAGGGTTTTTTATGGGAACCCAAATGCTCGGTGACCAATTATCATGGTTCAAATTAGCTCTGGTTATTGGCTGTATGGTCACAGCCAGAAATACAGCTATGGCATTCAACCGTTATATAGACCGGGACATAGATGGAAAAAACAATCGAACGGCTGTCCGGGAAATACCCAGCGGGATATTAAGCGCCAATAAAGTAATAGTTTTTGTTTTGTTAAATGCTTTGTTCTTTGTGACGTTTACGTATTTAATCAATCCCATATGTTTTTACCTTAGTCCTGTTGCCCTGCTCGTCATCGTAGGATATAGTCTGACAAAACGCTTTACCTTCCTGTGTCACCTTATCCTGGGACTCGGGCTTTCCCTTGCGCCTGTGGGTGCCTTCTTGGCCGTAACCGCGTATTTTCATGTGCTGCCCATATTATTGGGTTTTGCCGTGCTATCATGGGTTGCCGGCTTTGATGTCATTTATGCCCTGCAGGATGAAGAATTCGACCGTTCAAATGGACTTTTTTCCATCCCGGCATACTTTGGAAGAAAAAAATCACTTTTAATTTCCAGGGCACTTCATTTAATTTCAGGTAGCCTTTTAGTATTTACTATCTATTATGCCCATCAATTTTTTAGTGAGCTTGGCTTCCTCTCCTATCTGGGTATAATGATTTTTCTCGCAATGCTAGCTTTTCAACACAGTCTTGTAAAAGAGAACGATCTATCCCGTGTGAACTTAGCTTTTTTCACCACAAACGGCATAGCAAGCATTATTTTTGGAATGTTGTTCTGTATAGACCTTCTAGTTTTATAAAAGCGCGGATCTAGCCGTTAAGTCCCCTGTACAAGAAGTCAGCACAATTTTCAACTGTTCCCACATTATTCCATTTGATAAAATCGACAAGATATGCTTCAAGTGCCGATTGCGTATTTTTTTCCAGTTGATCACCAGAGAGAACCGTTTTTAATGAAGAAATTGGTAGTTTGTTGTGGTAAATTGTCATTTTCAGGTAATTTAATATACCAGTAAGGTGTTCCAGTCCTCTGAAATTACCAGCTCTACCGTCAGCTACCCCTATTAAACCCGCATACTTGTTATGGAATGTCTCTTTCAAATTTCTTACAGACAGGGCATCTATAAATAGTTTCAAAATACCAGGAAAACTTCCATTGTATTCAGGAGATATAATTAGCCATCTTGAGCTTGGAATCAGATATTTTTCCTGCCATTCCATCAATTGTAAGGACTGACCAGATGATTTATACATATTGTTATGTAAAACGTTATCCTCAAGTTCTGCCAGATCCAGCAAAATCACTTCTTCGTCCTGAATTTTGCGTAAGTAATCTCTGCAGAAGGCAGTTATCCTTATCGTTTGATTGCCTGGTCTATTCGTACCGTTGATGAGTAAAATCATATTCAATTTAACTTGCGAATGAAACGCTGGTAACCTCCATTTGTTCATTTCCGGCTAATTTTGATAAGTTGCCACGTTCCAGACAAGTACATATATTAAATCCAGGTGTGTTTGAAACACATATATTTCGAATGCAAAAAATCGAAATAATATATTGTTAATCAAATAATTAAATTTAAATATTTTACCTGATTTAGGCCAGGTATAGTAATTGGATTTTATCGCTGATATTTTCGTAAATTTGCAGCCCAGTTTAAACCATATAATTTGACCATCACTTACTTGGGCCATTCTTGTTTTCACATCCTTACCAATGGTATATCCCTGGTAACGGATCCTTATATTAAGGGCAATAAACTGGCTGCTGACATTGCTATTGAGGACATAACCTGCGATTATGTACTTGTTTCCCATGGCCATGTTGATCATTTGGCAGACGCGGAGTTATTTCTCAAGCGAGAAGGGGTTACCCTCATTGCGAATTTCGAAATTACAGCATGGTTTGAAAATAAGGGTTACTCAGGGCTTGGAATGAATATTGGGGGTGCTGTTAACTTTGGTTTTGGCAAATTGAGGATGGTTAATGCCGTTCATTCAAGCGTACTGCCAGATGGTAAATACGGAGGATCAGCGGCAGGATTCATTATTGAATCTGAAAATGTACTTCTTTATTTTGCCGGAGATACTGCCCTGACATGGGATATGAAAATTATTCCGTTGTCATATGGACAACCTAAGATGGCTATCTTACCAATTGGAGGCCATTTTACCATGGATGTCTCGGACGCTGTAATGGCTGCTGATTTTATAGGTTGTGATACGATTATTGGCTGCCATTATGATACGTTTGAGCCCATCCAAATCGATAAAAATGCCGCAACGGAAAAATTCAACGCGGCGGAAAAAGAATTAATATTATTGCCTGTAGGGCATCACATTGACATCAATTGACATGGGAAAAATTATCGCGATAGCCAATCAAAAAGGCGGTGTGGGAAAAACAACCACAGCTATTAACCTTGCTGCATCATTGGCTGCATTGGACAGAAAAGTGTTGCTTATTGATGCCGATCCACAAAGCAATGCGACTTCTGGTGTTGGTATTAAACCAGCGGATATTCAAGCTGACACCTATGACTGTCTTGTGGAGGGAGAAGACCCTGCTTTGGCCATCCTGGAGACCTCAACGCCAAATCTTTCCATCTTGCCATCCTCGATACACCTGGTAGGTGCCGAAATCGAATTGGTTGGAAAGGACAGACGCGAATATCAAATGAAAGCCCTTATCGAAAAGATCAAAGATAAGTATGATTATATCTTTATTGATTGTCTTCCCTCACTCGGTTTGATTACGGTAAATGCCCTGACAGCTGCGGATACAGTCATAATTCCGGTTCAATGCGAATTCTTCTCCCTGGAAGGTTTTGGAAAACTAAAAGAAACAGTGACCATTGTCAAGAATAGTTTGAATCCAGGCCTTGAAATAGAAGGCATAGTGCTTTCCATGTATGACAAGCGACTCAGAATGGCCAATTTGGTGGTAGAACAGGTAAAAGATATCATCACGGACCGTGTATTCAAAACAATTATACACAGGAACAGTAAAATTGGAGAGGCCCCCTCATTGGGTCAGCCCATTATTATTTATGATGCCACAAGTAAAGGGGCAATTAATTTTCTGAATCTTGCGATCGAATTTTTACAAATCAACAACGATGCGCATAACCTAACATTCAACTTGACAGAAACCGATGAGTAAAAAAAAGGAATTGGGAAAAGGCCTTAGGGCTCTGTTATCCAACATAGAACAAACCACAAACCCCGAAGATAAGACGCAACTTGTAAAAGAGTTAACCAATAGTATTGCCATGATCAGGGTGGATGCCATTGAGGTAAATCCTTATCAACCCAGGGTTGAGTTTGATACGGAGGAACTCATGGAGCTTGCCAAATCCATCAAGGTACATGGCCTGATCCAACCCATCACTGTCCGAAGCCTTGGGGGAGACCAATATCAATTGATATCAGGTGAAAGAAGATTACGGGCATCTAAAATGGCGGGATTAAATCAGGTTCCTGCGTATATCAGGGTTGCCAATGATCAGGAAATGCTGGAAATGGCGCTGATTGAAAATATACAGAGAACCGATCTCAACGCTGTGGAGGTCGCTATTTCCTATCAGCGACTGATTGATGAATGCGCGTTGACCCATGAAACCCTTTCAGAAAGGGTTGGTAAAAACAGAAGTACAGTTACAAATTACCTCCGTTTGCTCAAGTTGCCTCCAGAAATTCAGTCCGCAATCAAATCTGGGGGTATTTCCATGGCACATGCCAGGGTACTCGCCGGCATTCAGGATATTGAAAAGCAGCTCTTTTTGTTTAAAAAAGCGGTATCTGAAGAGATGTCTGTCAGACAAATGGAAGCATATGCCAAGGAGTTTGCAGTAGGTCAAACTAAAAAATCAAAACCCGCGACTAAAGATTCGGGGTCATCCTCGGAACTGGAAAGACTTAAAAGGGAGATATCATCTCTCCTTGGCACAAGGGTAGAAATAATGAGAAATGACAAAGGGCAGGGGAAAATCGTTATCAATTTCAACAATGACAAGGAATTTAACAACATTTATGACTTGCTCCGGGAAATTGATGACAATTGATATTTTGCAGGACAATATAAAAAAAGTCTGGTTATTTTCTGGTTGATTTTGGCTGGACAGGATTTGTATACCCAGGAATTGGGGCCTGTGACCAATGTGGCGAATTCAATAGACACTGTTTCTGAAAATATTCCCAAGCGCAATACCTTCAAAACCATTTTTCGGGGTAATCCTGGAAAAGCGGCACTGTATTCACTGCTTATACCTGCAGGAGGTCAGGTGTATAATCGCAAATGGTGGAAAGTTCCATTGGCCCTGGGTGTAGATGGGTATTTTACCTGGAACCTCATTCAGCAAAATAGAAATTTCAATAAATACGATCAAATTGTAAATAACTACAATTTGCCCACTCCAATTCCTGATCCTGAAGTGCCGGAAGCCAGTGCAAGAAATTTCAGGTCACAAGCCAGAACCAACAAAGAGTATGCTTTAGTGTATCTGATTGTGGGTCACCTGGTAACCGTATTTGATGCCTATGTGGACAGGCATTTGTTGGATTTTGACATCAGTGATGATCTCAGTACGTTTTACTATAAACCTACACAGCCCTATATACAGATCGCTTCGATAGCTTTTCCCTTACACTGACACTTTTTTAGTCTCTTTTTCTCTATACCACAAGAAAGAAAAAATTATCATTGTGGTCCCTATGAAGCCAAGCATAAGGGAATGTGGCAAACCAAACCATGTATCAAAAAGTGACATCCTGTGTGCAACCAATGAAGCCTGCAATATTCCGGTAATCAAAAATTGCCTGTTCCCGTCCATAAATGATGTATAGCCGTAAATACCCGTAATTAAAAAAACACCATAAACCAACAATTCATCGACGGCATATGTGCCCACCCCACCCATAAAATGCAATAAAAATCCCAGCGTAGCCGCCAGTTGAACCCAAGACCAGGAAACCGATAAAGCAGATAAGCCGGTATTGTATTTTTCGAGATTATACGGATCATCTACGGTGTATAAGGGCATTTTCTTCGAAACATCCTCAGGACGCCATCCAGTAGGCATAAACCAAATGCGCGCCTTGTCCACCCAATGCTTTGCATACCATGCATCCTTTACCATTAGCCATAGATGTTGAAAGTTAATCAGTACCGGATTCCATGTTCTCACTGGTCGTTTGACGCCATAAACAGGTTTCACATTATCCAGCTCTTCCTGAAAAGTGCCAAACATCTTGTCCCATATGATAAAAATCTGGCCGTAATTTTTATCCAGATAAATATCATTTATGGCATGATGCACCCTGTGATGTGAAGGGGTGACTATAATCTTTTCCAAAAAGCCCATTTTGTCAATTAGCCGGGTGTGGTACCAAAATTGAGCAAATAGGTGAAGTGGGGCTACAATTCCTATAATTTCCGGTGGCACACCTAAAATGGCGGCAGGTAAAAGTAAAAAAGTAAACAATGCAAAAAACACAGAAATATTTTGCCTCAATGCACAAGCCAGGTTAAATTCTTCACTACTGTGGTGAATAATATGCCTGTTCCAGAAAATGTTGATGGTATGCTCAAATCTGTGGGACCAGTAACCGGCAAAATCAAGCACTACAAAAGCAATAAAATAAAGCAAACCGGTTGATTTGAAACTTCCAAGAGCCAGGTTATCGAACATCCATCTGTAGCTGACAATGATAACCGCAAGGCCGAGAATGTCCTTGATTACATTGCTGATTCCGGAACTGACACTGGAAATGGTATCAAATGCAAACATCACTTTTTTGCCGCGGAAAATACTCCACATCCATTCCAAAAACATTAAGAAAAGAAAGATGGGAATGGTAATACTTAGTACGTTAGCATATTCTGTCATGACCTGCAATTAATCACAACAAATATACATTAAAGTAACATTAGAGGTCGCTAATGTAAAGAATTGTATAATTAATTTAAACAGTCAACCCGGCTGCACCGTTTTAATTTAAGTATTTTTACCTATAAAACAAATAAGATGAAATATCCGATACTTATTTTGATCACCATGATTTGCTTTTGTCACATAAGTTGCAAAAGTCCCAGGCAAAATAAAGAAACCTCCATAACGCCCAGAATAGAAACAGTTCCTGCTTCAAAAGATTTCATTGTCAATAAAAGAGGAGACAATATTGAGTTGGTAACGAAAACAGAGGAAGAATGGAAAAAAACACTTAGTGCAGAGGAATTTTATGTAATCCGGAATAAAGGTACTGAACGTGCATTTTCCGGTGATTTATGGGACAATAAGCAAGAAGGGCTCTATACATGTGCAGCTTGCGGTCAGGTCCTGTTTCTAAGCAGCGCCAAATATGATTCTGGTACTGGTTGGCCAAGTTTTTTCAGGCCTGACGATGAATTGATGATAAAAAAAGAAACCGACCATAAAATTGGATATCCAAGAACAGAAGTAATGTGTGCCAGGTGCGGAGGCCATTTAGGTCATGTTTTTGATGACGGCCCCCCTCCCACAGGTCTACGGTATTGTTTAAACTCTGTATCGCTAAATTTTGTAAAAAGTGATAACTAAGAACCCATGACAGCAATTTTGCTTTGTGACTCGTTTAAACATATGGCTTAAGTCCTGTAAAAGATGCACAAAAACTTGCTGAAATTTAGTTTGATCGGTATTTTGTTTGTGGCATGTACCAAAGATTTACCTCAGGAAAACGTAATTAATGTGGTTGCAGAGTTGGAAGTACATTTGTCACAAGTCGTTGGTCCTACTGGTCCATTTGCCGAATTTATTATTTCCACCGTCGATTCAGTCTCATGTAAAAATGCAGAATTAAAAGTAGTAAGCAAAGCGAACCAATCACGCTTTCAGTTGGATATTATAGGGGTTGAAGTTACAGGCCTATGTGCACAAGGAACACACAAACCTATGACATTCAAATCATTAGCAATACCTGAGTCGGAAATAGGCATAGTCATTGATATTAAAAACTCGCTCAAAAGTACGGGAAGAATTAAAGTCACTGCAGATGGTTATTGCCTTACCATGAATGAACACAATGGTTTGGTCATTCCCAATACTTGTATTAAACGTATTCAACCAGGAACGTGCTGGGGCATCGTCGAAGCAAACCATATAAATGACCTCGCAAAGATGAAAAGCATCCTGCAAACCCATGAGGTGCAGGAATTTTCTTTCCCGCAAGGCAATTATGGTCTTTTTGAGGTTGGGGACAATGCAAAGGTCACTTTGGTAAAGCAACAGAATCAGCAATCCCACTTTACATATAAGTATATGTTCTATTTCAAGTTGAAAGACTGGCAAGCATTTAAAACTGAATTTGAAAGCGCATTTGCAGGCGATGCATCTATTCAGGCAGCGATCACAGATTATTATGGCAGGACCCTCAGGTTTTGATTAAATTGACCGGTTCTTCCAACGCTTTTAATGGCGATATTTATTTAAATTTGCAGACCTAAAGTTATAACATGAATGAACTCAGGGTCAATCTGATCAGTGATACCGTTACCAAACCTACTTCAGAGATGTTAGCCTTTATGATGGAGGCAGAAGTAGGTGATGATGTATTTGGCGAGGATCCCACCGTAAATGCACTTCAGGATAAAATGGCCGCAATGTTTGGAAAGGAGGCTGCATTGTTTTGTCCGTCCGGCACCATGTCTAATCAAATTGCCATAAAAGTTCATACCCAGCCATTGGATGAAGTCATCTGTGATCATTACTCTCACATCTATCAATATGAAGTAGGTGGTTACGCCTTCCACAGCGGCATCTCCGTATCTCCGCTCCCCGGCTTATATGGAAAGATTGATGCTGTGCAGATTGAAGAAGCCATAAAACCCATTGCCGACTGGCTTCCTCGAAGTAAATTGGTGGTACTTGAAAATTCGACTAACAAAGGAGGAGGTAACTATTATACCCTGGAAGAAATCAAACCCATAACGGAAGTTGCATCCAAAAACGGCCTCAAACTTCATCTTGATGGCGCAAGACTTTTTAATGTCCTTGTGGAGACCCATGAAAGCACAATGGAAGTAGGCTCATTGTTTGACAGTATATCCATTTGTTTGTCCAAAGGATTGGGTACACCAGTAGGAAGTGTGCTTATTGGTGAAAAAACATTTATTACAAATGCGCGACGGGTTAGGAAAGTTATGGGAGGAGGAATGCGACAAGCCGGGATTCTTGCTGCAGCAGGTATTTATGCTCTGGATCATCATATACCCCAATTGAAAGAGGATAACAACCGTGCGAAGAGGATAGGCCAACTTTTAACTAAATGTTTGTACGTAGAGTCTGTCTTACCGGTGAGAACCAACATTATCATTTTTACCCTTGATTCGAAAATGACGTCCGCTGAATTTTTGCAAAAACTACAACAACATGAAATCACAGCGGCGCCATTTGGAAAACATGCAGTCAGGTTTGTATTCCATAGAGATATAACGGAGGCGATGATGGATAAACTGGAAGACACGCTAAGGATTCACTTTTCCAGAGAAATTTAACTTCATGGGTTACGAACAATGAATGATGAAAATTTATTCACGGTATAACCGTTTTTTAATATCCTGATTCCATCCTGACTTTTTCCAGGATTGCATAAGTTCAAGGATTCGGTTGTAACTTTGCAGGCCTTCAGGAATGCCGTTGGCTTTTAAATAGCTATCATAAATCAAATCCCTTACTGCGGGCATAACTTCCGGATATTGGTCCAGCGCGGCATAAAGGGCCTTGAGGTCATTTCTAAGGCCTAAAGGCCGATGAAAGGCAAGCCGGTAAAAGGAAAAGGGTGCTTTGTCTCTTAGATCGTGCATTAGGTATCTCCAGTATGTGAGTAAACCTGAATACTGAAGGTATTTATCTTCCGCGTTTAAACAAGTAAGGAGGGCAATGAAATTGCATTCTGCTTCACTGGTAATTCCATAACCATGTCCCATTTCATGGGCTATGACGAAACCTGAGTGAAGATGAAACAGGCCTGGATCATAATGGCCTTCAAGGGCATATGGAATATAAATGCCCGCAGTAGAGAACATCAACAGGCTTCCTTTAGGATACAATGCCCTGATGTGAAATTTTCGATTTGACTGAAGTCCCCAATCAAACATAACCTCCTGCATCGATGCCCTGATTATATGTGCAATGTCATTCGGTCGTTTAACAAATGGAATGGCAGAAGTATCTTTCCATATTTCATTCCTGATTAATTCAAGTTGATCATTTACAAAACCCAGCTCCCGGATGACGTCCATTGTATCCAATGTTACGTCCTTCAATGCCAACTTCGAGGTAAGTCCCAATGCCCTGTAATTAAAACCCCAGAGTCCATAAAAAAGAAAATACAAAACTGCGATATAAAAAGCCAAAGGCTGGAGCAATTCAATGACAGGCTTGTTCTTTCTTTCCATACAGATAAACTTCAAGACGAAAAACAATACGCACATTGATGTAATCATGACCAGGTATATAAACGGAAAAGGCAGAAACCACAACGTCTTTTCATACAGCAAGCGAACATATTGAAAGAATTGCCGGCGAAAAACGACGTCCATCGTTTCTGCGGATATCAGGTTATTGACCAGCCAGGTAAAGAGAAATAAACTTGAAATTATAAACCACTTTTTCTTCATACAAAAGCTTATTCAACCCATTGGAAAGAAGAGATAAAATGATCAATGTCATCATTAAGACTGGACTCTACTTTAGTGAATGCAGTGAGGGTTATCAGAATATCTTCTACAAGATGCAACTGGCCTTTTACCGCCTGGCCGCTTAATTTATCTTCAAGTCGAAATACCCTGATGAAGGGCTCTTTTATACTGATGTCGTGGCTATATACTATTTTACAATTAAGATTATCCGAAAGTGCTGCAAGGGTTTCATCGAACATCACCTTTATCAATTCAAGGCTATCCCGATTAAAAGTTTGCTTTGGATAATAAACTGCATTTACGGAGTATAGAAAGTTGGCACTTTTAACTTCCGGTGCATAGCTGATACTTTCAGTAAGCAGCATGCCCATTGTTGTATTCAATTGTTTAGTCCGAATTTGGGGTTCAGACGGGAATTTAATTAAAAAATTACCCTTCTCGGATTGATGGGAGACCCATCCGCTTTGAGCTGAAAGATTACTTAGGACTACTAAAAATATTAACCAGAAAAGAGTTTTGTTGAGCATAGAATCTTTATTATTGCAATGTAAAATATTTACCTACTAAAGTAACGTATAATGGCTCAAATCATTTCCAAAATCAACTTATTTTTATTGCTGGGCCTGACAATTTCGATTTTTGGATGTAAAGAAGATAAATTAATTAAAGATACCAAAGCTGGGAATGGCGGTGAGGCAGAAAAACAATGGTTGGAAGATTATGTGTCACCTGATTTGTTGTGGGGGTTTATTGATACTTCAGGTCGCGTTTTAATCCCACCTGCCTATGATGATGTAAGGGATTTTAAGAATGGCTTTGCTGTTGCCAACTTAAAAGGCAAATGGGGCTACATCGATACCATGGGCAAAGTGATCATTGGGTTTAAGTATCTGAATGCCTTTGATTTTAATAGCGGAAAGGCGCTGGTTCAAAATTTTGATAAAAGATTTTATTACATCAATTCTACCGGAGAAAAGGAATTTGATTGTCCTGGAAATGAATGTTCAAGCTTCGTAAATAATTTTGCCATATTTAAACGCAACGAATTTTATGGGTTACTGGATCAAAGGGGTAAGATTTCAACGTCAGCGCAATTTACCCACTTAAAACCGCTGTCTGATGACCGGTTTATTGCAGCTCTTGGAGATAATTATGGTGTAATAGACTCAAAGGGTAATTGGCTGTTGCAACCCCAATTTCAAAGAATCTACCCGGTGTCTGATGGTTTGATAAAGGTTAAAAAGTCAAATCAATATTTTTTTCTGGATGAAAAGGGATTGGTCCAGTTGATTGGGCCTTTTGATGGTGCAGGAGAGTTTTGTGGCGGCCACACCTTTGTCAAAAGGAAGAATGAGTATTTTATCCTTGGAAAAGATGGCAAAGTCTCCTACCGTGGTAAAGGCATAATTTCTAATGGTGGTGAAGGAAAGTGGATAGAAAAAATTGGGAAAAACAGTCGGTTTATTGATTTCTCCGGTGCTTCCGTAAGCTCCATAAAATTTGACCAGGCATTCATATTTCATGAGGGCATAGCCGGCTTTTCACAGGATGAAAACTGGGGTTATCTCAACAGCGATGGAATTGTGGTTGTTCCTCCGTTTTTACCCATCATATGGGATTGCAGGGGAGCAAGGATTAGATTTATATCAGAAACCGGTTATGGGTATCTGGACAAAGCTGGAAAAGTGGTCATTGCACCAAAATATCCTGAGGCCAGAGACTTCGTTGGAGGATATGCCAGAATATCGGATTGGACAAGATAATGTGCCCTTGGCCAGAGATTTTGTACCTTTTGTGTGTTATAGCATCAAAGCGAATAATATTTGTAACCTTTTAATATTTCACTGCGTAAAACAGTTATGGTGTTCCATGAGGAAAGCTTAATTAATGGCCTGCTGTTGAAAGAAGGTAAAGCTGTACAAAACTTTGTACAGGGTTATTCTTCATATTTGTATTCGATATGTTACCGTGTTTTAAAGCAGAAGCAGATTGCAGAAGAAGCCTGTCAGGATGCTTGTATGAAGATCATGGCTAAGATTGGGGACTTTAAAACAGGATCGTCCTTCAAATCCTGGATGTTTACCATCGCTTACCGCACTGCCATTGATTATCAAAGGAAACAAATGCTGGACGCAGATGAATCAGTTCTTTCTTCATTTGCGTCTGGGTCGCGCGCCGAAGAAAACTATGAAAAAGAGGAAATGCAAAAAAACCTAAATAAGCTGCTTTCCCACCTGGATGAAGATGATGCCCTTTTGGTTTCGCTGTTTTACCTCAATGAAATGAGTGTAAAGGAAATCATAGAAGCGACAGGATATAGTGAAAGTAATATTAAGATTAAACTTTTTAGGGCTAGAAAGGAAATGGCCAAACATGTTGAAAAATATTTTGATTCTTATTAATATTGTACCATGGAAGATCTGATAATTAAATATTTAGAAAATAAATGCAGTCCTGAAGAGAAGTTACAGGTTGAGTCCAATCCTGAGTGGATGCAAGAAATTGCCCAAATTAACCAGGTGGATGCTGTTTTTTTTGGAAATATGCGCATAGAGACGGATGGTGCATTCAGACAAAAGCTCTTGCTTAATTTAATGCAGCCAAAGTCTGTATCAGAACAATACAAAGACTTTATCCTGCCTATGCTATTTGTTTTGGGGTCAGTGTCATATGCCCTTTTCACCCATAATTCTTCGGTTAGCAGCGATGGGAATAATTACATTGCGACAATTTTTACCGATTATAGTCATTTTATTCTAATCGGCATTAGCTGCGTATTTGGATTTTTGGCCCTCGACAAGATTTTGGAGGGTCGTCACAAACATCCGGGAATCAATCTCGTGTGTTAATGGCAGGAAGATCAGGCTATATTTGTAAACACATTTTGAACGTCTTCGTCGTCTTCCAATTTATCCAACAATTTTTGTATGTCAACCAATTGCTCGTCCGAAAATTCAAGCGGTGAGGTTGCTATTCTTTCAAGTTGAGCACTTATGACCGCTATGCCCTTTTCTTCAAACGCCTTTACCAGGGTTCCAAAATTTGTGTAGTCACCATAGGCATATACAGTGTTGCCGTCGATATCAAATTCCTGTAAACCGCTGTCTATCAATTCAAATTCCAATTCATCCATATTTAAACCGGAAGGTTTTTCAAATTCAATGACTGTTTTTCTATTGAATAAAAACTCCAGTGAACCGGAAGGAACTACTTGTCCGTTGGCTTTATTGAAATATGATTTTACATTGGCTACTGTTCTGGTTGTATTGTCTGTGGCACACTCTACAAATACCAACACGCCATGTGGTCCTTTTCCTTCATAGCTAATTTCTACATAGTCAGCACCATCTTTTCCTTCTGCACGTTTTATGGCCGCTTCGATGTTGTCTTTTGGCATATTATTGGCTTTGGCCATATTGATGGCAAGCCTCAGTTTAGAATTCATATCCGGATCTGATCCCCCTTCTTTGGCCGCTACAGTGATGGTTCTTGAGATCTTTGGAAAAATCCTAGACATATTTGCCCATCTCTTCTCTTTTGCAGCCCTTCGGTATTCAAATGCTCTTCCCATATTCTAGTTTCGTATTGGTCTGCAAAAATATAACATATTTGTTACAAATTAAAATATATAGATAAAAAAATACTATTGAAAATCAATGCTATATGTATCGATTATTCAAATAATATCCAATCAATAAATGGATTAATCTGAAGTCAACAAAATATATTTAATCTTTTAAAACAAAAATCGGACATAAACGTTTAGCAAATATTAACCCGAAAATTACTGTTATGGAAAAATCAAAACAAAGGCTTTGTTTGCATTGCCATGATGTCATCAAAGGAAGATCTGACAAACGATTTTGTGCGGATGATTGCAGAACTGCATATCACAACTCCTTGAACAAGGATTCTTCCAGATTTATGACAAACATCAATACAATATTAAGAAAAAATCGACGTATTCTGGCGCAACTCAATACCAGGGGTAAAGCCAAGGTAAATAAAAGCCAGTTGATCGAAGAAGGATTTAAGTTTTCTTACCACACCAATGAGTTCAAGACCCGCGCAGGTAAAATCTATTATTTTTTGCTATGAACAGGGCTATTTGGAACTGGAAGAAGGATTATTTGCCCTGGTCGTAAAACATGAATACGTTGAATAAAAAGGCAATTTCTGATTTTACCTTTTTATAAGAAGAGTAAGCATACTCAAAGGCATTAGGATTAACAAAGCTATAAAAATCGAAAACAAGATCTTTTTGTCCATATGGATGATAATTTTATACTGCAAATGTAGGTGAGGTATGTTATCTGCATGTTAGGATAAATTTATGTTTACATTAAACCTTAAAATTATACATAAAATGGTCCTGCAATGCTCAGTTAGAAGGTCTGTCCGGGGCAGGAAGGCTGGCGTGAAAATCATTTTTTATTCTCACTGCATAGTCATCGAGTAGGTCAATAACACGTTGATGATCAGGTGATTTTACGATCAATCCCACATGATGCTTTTTTTGAATTTTCCATGCGACTTCCGGATCCGAAAACGAAGACATATCAGGGTGTTCAAATTTACTTAGTGAAACAATAATACCTGCATAGTTATCTTGTACCTTTGGCATTTTGTATTTCTTACCCGTGTGAGCTGCAATTTCGATTTTAGCCCATTCTGTCCATAGATTAAGACCTGTGGCAGCCTCAACCATGTCTGACAAATGCGCCCCTCCTACCCTGGACGAAGTCTCCAGGAAAAAGTATTTTCCGTCTGCCCCTTTGATAAACTCGGTATGAGAAGCACTAAAAACCATACCAAATGACTTCATTATCTGTTCATTGAGTAGCTTAAGGTTTTGGTCTTCCCAACTATTGACTGAAAGTGAAACCGATCTAAAGATCCCGCCTCCATGTGCAACTTCAAATGGTGTACTCAGATATTGACTTGATTTAGCGAAAATTACCTTGCCGTTATAAGTAAGAGCATCTACGTGATACACGTCACCAGGTGCAAATTTTTCAACCAGATAGGCATGTCTCTTATCACCCAACTCCTCAAGTTTTGTCCACAATTCATCTGCGCTGTACAATTTGGTAATTCCTGTCGCTGAAGCCTGTCCTCTCGGCTTTAATAACCATGGTGCCGGTATATGCTCTGTAAATACCCTGATGTCAGCATCGTGGAACAAAGCGGTAAAATCCGGAACTGGAATATTGGAGTCTTTGGCCTTAATTCTCATTGCTAACTTATCTCTAAAATAACGGGCAGTTGTCTCCCCCATTCCAGCAACCCTGAAATATTCTCGAAGGTGAGCCGTTATCTCAACGTCAAAATCGTCAAGTGACACCATGATGTCAAACTTAAGGGATCGCATGGTATAGGCCAGTCCATTGATCAAGTCAGGCATATTCCAATTTCCTTCTTCATCTTCTACCATGTAATATTTTTCTGAGATACACTCCCATGGCCAGGGTTCATTTTCAAGCTTGGATGAAGTAACTAAATATGCATTGTGTCCCTCTTCCTGAATGGCCCTGAGAAAATCAGAACCCTTAAAATACCTGGATACGCACAAAATATTAAGCATGGCATTAATTTTAAACAAATGTAAAAAATGAACAGGAAAAAGACAAAAAATAAAATCTTGTCAGGTAAGCGAAAAATTTCAGTTTAATTTGAAGTCGAAGGTGATGGTACCACACTGACTGTCTAAATCTCCCTTTGAAAACAAATATCTGGAAGCCCCTTTTTCTGCAATGCGCACGAGTTGAGCGTCACTTGATGTTGATCCCTTTTGAGTATATCGGGCGCTGATTACCTTTCCTGATCTGTCTGCACAGACTTTTATGACAATGATACCAACTTTTTGAGACGATTCACTTATGGTGGGTACCTCAACTACCCCTCTGCCAGAAAGACCGCCTCCTATGGTACCGCGGCCTTTGCTTATTCCATCCAGGGCACTGCTTTCCCCCTCACTGGGTTTATCTGTCGACGCTGAACCCTTACCAAATAAACTACCAAATTTTTGCTTTTTATCAGCCAACCTGGCTTCATTTTCTTCCACTGTTGATTTTCCAATATTCGGAACGGCTTTGACGGGTTCAATATCAACAGTTGTTTTTGACACAACAGGTGATTTTTCTTTGATCGAATAAACGGATCTGCTTGCTGACGTAGCTGGCGTTTCAGTTTTTGATTTAGCCGGCGGAGCTGATTCCACTTTGCTGGATGGCGAAACATTCAAGTCTTCCGCTTGAAATTCGACCAGAATGGCTTTCATACCCGGAGGTGGCTCCAGATGCGAAAATGTAAGAAACATGAAGAGGAATAAAATGGCTATATGCCCCAAACCACTAATGATCAGACCAATTGAATTGTTATTATTTTCTTCGTCAGAATAACCCACGATGTTACTTTTTTTAAGACAAAAATGAAAAAGTATGTGAGTAATATTGGTTATTTAATTATTGCGGATCGCTTAGTACGGCTCTTATTTCATAACGGTAGGCAATATCCATTACGGCAACAACAGCCTCATTTGAAGCCATTCCTGAAGGGGCAATATTTAAAGTAGCATTTTTACCTTTTGCCTTTTTTAGCGATTTTAATCTGCGTTCCAAATCTACCAATGATACCCCTTCCCCATTGTACGTAAAATCATTTCCGGAGGTAATTGTGACCCTGGTAGGTGTACTTTTGGGCGTTGGTATAGAACTTTTTCTTCCCGGCAGTTGAAGGTTGAGCGCATTGGGAATTACCATACTGGAAGTTAACATAAAGAAAATTAACAACAGAAAAATAATGTCCGTCAATGAGGACATATTGAAATCTACTTTTAACTTTGAATTGCGTTTAATTCCCATGTCCTTTGTGTGGTTGAGTAGCTAAAATGGCTCTTAATTTCAAGCCGCTGGCTATTTTCATAATGGTGTGCATCTTATCATAAGTAACCCCTGATTCTGCTATGATGGATATGGTTGCGTTTTCTTTGTTTTTTGAATAACGCACAAAGCTGGCTATTTCTTTTTCGATGACGTCCCAAGATGTTGCTTTACCATTCAAACTTACACTTTCATCCAGTTTGATCATTACTGCAAGGTCTGTGGGAGCAACGGTTGTACTGTCAGACTTTGGTAAAGGAACATTTATTTGAACCATAGAAGAGGTCAACATGAAAAAGATCAGCAACAGAAATATAATGTCAGTCAGCGATGACATATTAAATTCTGCCTGAACCTTGTTCCTTTTTTTACTCAGCATGAATCAATTTATTTTGTGGGTTCCTGAAGGAGGTCCATAAATTCCAGGGTGGTACTCTCCATAAGAAAGATAACTTTTTCCACTTTGGCCACCAAAATGTTGTAGGTAACAAACGCAAAAATACCGATGATAAGTCCAAAAGCGGTGGTGATCAATGCCTGATAAATACCACCTGCGAGTACGTCGGGAGTTACATTTTGTTCACTAGCCATTTTATAGAACGATTGAATCATTCCCGTTACGGTACCCAGGAAACCAATCATAGGCGCAGCTCCTGAAATACTTGCGAGTGTGGATAGATTTTTCTCCAGCTTAAAAACTTCGAGATTGCCCACATTTTCTACGGCTGCATCGATGTCTTTGAGTGGTTTCCCTATGCGCATCAGGCCTTTTTCAACCATTCTGGCCACCGGAGTATCTGTGGATTTACAAAGATTTTTAGCCCCTTCCACATTATTTGACGATACGGAGGATCTTATGTTGTTTATGAAATTAGAATCTATCTTCCCAGCCTGGGTAATTGTCAACCAACGCTCCACAAAAATGTAGACCGCAACTACAGATAAAACCACGTTGATCATCACATTGGCAACTCCCAATGGACCACCCAACAAAATCAGGTCAATCAGGTTTTGTTCGGCGGCTACGGTTTCTGTACCAGTGGCCACTGCATCCTGAAATAAAAAGAATCCCAAATTAAACATATATCTACACTTTTAATTTTAAAGTCCTTCCACCTAAACGATACGTAACAGTGGATTATTATCGGGGCAAATATAAGAAGTTCTAATAATATATATTAAAAATAAATTTAATTTGATGTTCGTTTTAACTGCACAGTAAACGTTCAATCTGGAAATATGGACAAACAAGCGTATTTTTGTCTGGAGTTCATTTATTGACTATGCAATTTAGTTTTTACAAATACCAGGGTACAGGAAATGATTTTGTCATTTTTGATGGCATATCTCAAAACCTGCCAGATTTGAATCAATTAACCATTTCACAGTTGTGCGATAGAAAATTTGGAATTGGCGCCGATGGATTGATGATTATTCTGAAATCAGAAACAAGTGCTTTTAAAATGCTATATTATAATGCCGACGGAAACCAGAGCACTATGTGTGGCAATGGTGGCAGATGCATAACGATGTTGGCCTATAAATTGGGGATTTGTGATAAAACCTGTCGTTTTGAGGCCATTGATGGCAATCATCACGCCAATATAGAAGATGATGTGGTAAGATTGGAAATGCAGAATGTATTACAGGTTTTCCGGATGAAGCCGGTAGTTTTGTCTTAAATACTGGCTCACCCCATTTTGTGAAATTTACATCACAGCAAGGAGGAACTTGACGAAATTGTATCATTTGGAAAAAAGGTCAGGTATAGCGAGCGTTTTATCCAGGACGGAATTAATGTAAACGTAGCATTTTGGGGTGGGAAATACCTTGAAGTGGCCACCTATGAGCGAGGAGTTGAAGACGAGACACTAAGTTGTGGTACCGGGGTAACCGCTGCAGCCCTGGCAGCGCATATCGAATTGGGAATCAACAGCCCTATAACCATTCAAACAAAAGGCGGCAAATTATTGGTGCATTTCAAATGTATGGATGGTATATATTCAGACATTATTCTGGAAGGACCAGCCACTGAAGTTTATAAAGGTACAATCACCGTGCCATGAAAACCGGTATGTCATTCCTTCAACAAGGTTCGCGCGGACAAAATTCTGTTTGGGAATACCTGGCTGGCATTGTCCTGGTTATTGCAGGATATATTTTGGGACAACTACCCCTGATCCTGGTTCAGGGCCAGATGATAAAAAAATATAACCTGGACACAGCGGTGGTCAATGAGTTTATAAATACAAACAACTTTGAACTGCTGCATATCAGTAACAACGGAGGATTTTTTCTTATGTTACTTATGTTTGTCGGGGCAAGCCTAGGCTTATATGTCGCATTAAGATTACATGGTAAAAAGTTAGGAGATATTACCACAAGCAGGAGGCCATTTGACAAAGCGAGGTTTTTCTTTGCTTTTGGTCTATGGCTCCTGTTTAGCCTGGTTGCCGAATTGGTATTTTACCTGTTAAATCCCGGAAACTATATTTTTCATTTCAACGGAGAAGCATTTATTATACTTTTAGTCATTTGCCTTGTATTTATTCCGCTGCAGTCTTGTTTTGAAGAATTGTTTTTCAGGGGCTATTTACTTCAAGGAATTTATCATTTTACAAAACTCCCGATAATTGCAGTGATCGTTAGTACGCTGCTGTTTTCACTTGTACATACCATGAATCCTGAGGTAGAGAAATTTGGCTGGATACCCATGCAATTTTATTATTTGGGTGCTGGCTTATTGTTTGCATTTCTGGCTTTAGCAGATGATGGACTTGAACTAAGTATGGGTTTGCATACGGCAACCAATTTTTTTGGAGCCGTATTGCTGAAATATGAAGGAAGCGTCTTACAAACCGATGCTGTTTTTTCACTTATAAAGCCAAATGTATGGCTAATGACTGGAACGTTTTACCTATGTGGTATTATTTTTCTTTATATCTCGTTTCGAAAATTTGACATTCAATTTGACCTTTCGGATATGTGGAAATCAAAAAAGAATTTACCGTCGAATTGAACCAAATGCGCTCTGGATACATTAAAACTAGAATTATAATTGCCTAACCTGATGTTGTTATACCCAAAAGATATATTTGAAAAGCTGGAATTTAGCAGGATACTGCAACTTGTCAGTGAGGAATGCCAGGGAGCGGGTGGAAAATTATTTTTTTCGGTCATCCAAATTCAAACAGAAAAAGAGGTTGTTGATCGCTTGCTGGATGAGGTCGATGAGTATAAAAAGTGTATTGAAAGAGCGAGTATAATTCCCTCATCCGCATATGAAGAAATCCAAAATGATCTTTTTCTTTTGTCTAAGGAAGGTTACGTACTTGAAGTTGAATCCATTCAGCGGATACAAAAAGTACTCAGCATAGCTACTCAGATAAACCATCATTTTCAGGATTATGGTATTCAGAAATTGGCACCCAATCTATCTAAACTTGCATTAGCCATACAAATTAATCCGGCACTGGTTAAGGAAATAGAGCGGATTTTTGATACTGAGGGCAACATTAGGCCAAATGCATCAGAGCAGCTTTCCAAAATAAGCAAGGCAATTCAAAACAAAGAAAGAGAGACGGAAAAGGTCTTCAGGCAGGAAGTTCAATTATATAAAGAAAAAGGATACCTCACCGAAGGATTCGAGACCATAAGAAACAGCCGTTCTGTGCTCATGGCAGCCGCTGAATACAAAAGAAAGATTGCCGGTATTATCCATGATGAGTCAGCAACGGGTAAGACTGTCTTTATTGAGCCTGAAAAGACTTTGGCCCTCAATAATGAAGTTCAGAATCTTTATGCAGAAAGGCGGTCTGAGATATATAAGATCGTGCGGGATTTGTGTAATTTGCTCAGGCCATTTGGAGCAGAAATAGAGGAAGCGTATAGACAGGTTGTTTATTTTGATGTAATTAGAGCCAAAGCAAGATTCGCCATTCGAATCGGAGCCGGACGACCTGCTGTGTCAACGAAAGCCGGTTTTTACTTTAAAGAAGCCCGGAACCCTTTGCTTTACCTCAGACAAAACGAAGCTGGCAGGGAAACGGTGGCCTTTGATCTGGAACTTTCAAAAGTAAATCGATTTCTCATATTGAGTGGTCCCAATGCCGGTGGAAAATCTGTGGCTTTAAAAACAATAGGACTTCTTCACCTGATGGTACAAAGTGGAATGCTGATTTCAGCAGATGAAAATAGCAGAATGGGTATTTTTCACCAATTTTTTGTGGACATTGGTGATCAGCAAAGTATCGATGATGATCTGAGTACCTATAGTTCACATCTTACCAATATGAAAGCGATAATAGATCATGCCGATGAAAAAACTTTAATCCTGATTGATGAATTTGGCTCAGGCACCGATCCTAAAATTGGAGGAGGTATTGCAGAAGCTGTCCTTAAAAAATTACAGGGTCTCAAGTGTTTTGGTGCGGTGACCACCCATTATTCCAACCTTAAATATTTTGCCTTTAAAAACCACGGTTTTCTTAATGGCAGCATGGAGTTTGACAAAAAAGGGCTACTACCCACTTATCAGCTGATGGTTGGGAAGCCAGGTAGTTCGTTTGCATTCGAGATCGCTGAAAAGACCGGACTGCCGGAAGATGTGTTGGACTACGCCAAAAAGAGAGCGGGAAAGCATGAACAGAGTATGGAGGAAATGCTTGTCAATCTACAGGCAGAAAGACAGGAATTCGAGAAAAAAATGACCCTTGTACTCGAGAAGGAAGAAAGGTTAGACCGGCTAATGAAAACGTATGATCAGCTTCATGGTGAATTGGAATTCCGGAGGAAAAAACTTAAGCTCGAACAAAAAGAGGTAGCACTTTACCAAAGTTCCACCATGCAAAAGGAGTTGCAAAAAATGGTAAAAGATTTTAAAAATATTAATGACATTGAGGGGGCCAGAAAAAAACTGGATGAACAGAAACTAAAAAAGCCAGCAGATCACAGAGGAAGTTTCTACCATTAAAACGGAGATGCACCACCATACCAAAAAAACACAAAAGGCTATCGAAGTGGGTGGATACGCCCAGGTACGAAACGGCACCAGCATTGGACTTGTGTTGAGTATTGACAAGGAAGTTGCCGAATTGGAGCTGGGTTACTTTAAAATCAAAGTGGCCGTTAGAGATCTTATTCCTTCTTCAAAGCCATTGGAAATCAATGCTGAAAGATCGGTAAATACCTCTTCCGTTTCCGGGTATGGTAATTTTGAAAGTAAACTTGATCTCAGGGGGTATCGGGTAGAGGAAGCGATGGCATTCCTGGAAGAATTTCTGGAGAAAGCCATTATAAATAATGCCCATGAGCTCAGGATTATTCATGGTATTGGCAATGGGGTACTTAAAAGAAAGGTGCAGGAAAAATTCAGGGAATATAAAGATATTAAATCCTATTGGCACCCTGAGGAAAAGCTGGGTGGAGAAGGTGTAACCTATGTAACCCTGTGAAGGATACCTCATTTAAAGACATGGGAATAGACAGTTGGAAGGTGTTAACCACGGGCGATGGCATAAATACCATTTATTCGGGAGCATTTGAAGCGAGTTACCATTCCACTCATGGAGCACTTGAGGAGAGTGAGGCCATATTTATCAATCTTGGCTTTAACACCCTAAAAGAAAAAGAGCTTTCTCTAATCCGCATCTTTGAAATGGGCTTTGGCACCGGACTCAACGCTATCCTTACTTTTAGAGAGGCTGACAAGTATAAGATTCCCGTACAGTATACCGGGATAGAAGCCTTTCCTTTACCATTGAGGTAGTGATGTCTTTGGGATACGATCAATTTCTGAGTGCTGCGTTAAATAAGGCCTGGAAAGAGATGCATAATTTATCGCCTGAAAAGTGGAAAAATCTAAGTCCGGAATTTGACTTTAAAAAAATTCTAGGACGCATTGAGGATGTTTCAGCATTTGAAAATGCCGAGCTGATATATTATGATGCTTTTGCTCCACAAATTCAACCAGAATTATGGAAAAAGGAGATGATGCAAAAAATGTATGAAATGCTGGTACCGGGAGGTATTTTGGTAACTTATTGTGCCCAAGGAGCCTTTAAAAGAACACTGAAGGAAGTTGGCTTTCAGATTGAAGCCCATCCGGGGCCAGGCAGAAAAAGGGAAATTACCCTCGCCCGGAAACCCTATTCCCAATTTTACCAGATCGATGTAAAAAACGATCCATATAATTCAGGAAAAAGAATTATTAATAAGATTTAGGAAGGAAAAATTATCAGATTTTTTTATAATTTTGCCGTTCTTCAATGCCCAAGTGGCGAAATTGGTAGACGCACTGTGTTCAGGGCGCAGCGTCCGTAAGGGTGTGCTGGTTCGAGTCCAGTCTTGGGCACCAACCCCGGGAAGATGCTTTCCGGGGTTTTTCTTTTTATAGCCTTTTATTTTAGGTGATCTTCAAGTCTGCTTCTGTGAGGAAACTTCATCTCGATCATCATTCCAAGCTTGTTCACAATGCGAACCGCTTTAATTTGGTTGAGGTGGGCGAAGAGTTCATCCATAAATACATAGGAATTCTTGCCAATGTGTTTGGTAAGAAAGGATTCGGTCATTTCCTCATACAAGTCGGTAATCTCAGCGGGATATAAAGGATACATGTATTCATCAGTATCCATCATCATTCTGAAATCCTTATGTTTTTGCTGCCACTTCAGTAAATCTTCAATTTGACCGGAACGGTAAAGATATTGTGCATAGAAGAAAGGGTCTGCAGACTTTGCCAGTCCGGAAGCGGTAACTTTTTTTCTGAATTGGTGAAACTCCTTTCAGAATGGAGTGGCTTAAGCAGCTCTATGATGCGCAGGTCTTTTCCAGCTACAAAATAGGAAACTGCTTCTGCGATGAGTTCCTTTTTCTCCAGCATTGCCAAAGCCTTCAAATGCCAAAGGGGCATGTCCTTGCTTACTGTCCGGTATTTATGGCACATATTGGCTGCAGTTTTGTAATAGCCATTGCTTACCAACAACGAGGCGACTTTTTCCAGATAAGTGAAGTACCTGTGATCAATGTCATGATCCTGCTGTTGGGATTCTCCAATAAGCATAATCATTGAAAGCAATACTACAATTTGAACTTCAGAATCCCGTTTTCTTTTAAGTTGTGTTTCTGCAATGTGGATGGCATCTTCCGGCACAGCTTGTTGTTTTAGCAACATCATGAGCGCATTGTGTCGCAGAGACAAATAAGGATAATATGAAAAGTGTGCTATTTCTGCCAAAAAATGCCTTATGGCTACCACGAGTTCCTGGCTTTTGGCCCATCCACTTAATTGATATAATATCTCATGAGCCCTCAGAATGTCGGTTTCCAGTTTGGTTTCATGATAATGGCCATGATGATAGGTGTAACACAACTTGGTGAGTGCCGTTTTAGTCAGGATAAAAGCTTCACTATGTTCTCCGAGAGCGAGCGCATCTTCTGCCTGATCAAAAAACTCATTAGCTATTTGAGACAATGATTTTACTTCAGATGCCTTAAATTTATCATTTCCGCTGGTAACAGGTCGTATTACGGCATCGAGTATGGATTTGTACTTCTTTTCATTATCCTGCAAATCAACCCTTCTTGCGAAATGCACCTTAAGGGCTGTAGCCAGTCTTCGATCGGTTTGTGCATAGGTTTTGAGAAAATTTTTAAGTTCCTCCTTTGATACATGGTTGAGGATGTTTGAGATACTGAGTGTACTTTGCCGTCGCTCGACCTGGGTACTCTCCAATTCCTCCGTAATCAGCTGCTTATAGGCGATGAGGGCGGCTATGGCGTGTTTACATATTTTTTCAGCTTTAAAAAAACTACACTCACAACTAGCGCGCTGCTGTCTCGTAAGCGGTTTCAGCCATTCCACTTCATAACGCTTACCATCCTGAATGATAAAGGTGTAAAGGTTTTTTTCTAATTTAATGCATTCCAATACACCTGATGCCTCATGCAACTCTTCTCCTTTCAGAAAAAGCTCGGAAGGAAACATCAATTCAATATTGGCTAAATCGGCTTTTTCTTTTCTATTCAATGAATTCGCAATTTTTAAGGAATCAACTGGTAAAGATACAACCCATTCAAGACATTGGTGTTATAAATCCACCTGTGTAGGCTTGTTTCATTTCCTAACAGAGATCATAAAATACTACTTTTGGCTTAAATATAAGGTAAACAGGTAGCAAATATTGATAAACCAAACAAACTTTTCAGGGGATATGGTATATTTGTCATGTTCAAGTGCTTTTGCATTCACCGTAAGGAAATAAAATAGAAACAGGGAACATCAGATCAGGATGATTGCATAAGCCATTAACTACCCTTTTCACCATTTGACATGAAACGCTTATACATTGTAAGGCACGCAAAATCCGATTGGGGAAATGCACAAGTTGCCGATTTTGACAGACCACTAAACCAAAGAGGCAGACAGGATGCCCCAAGAATGGCAGAATTGCTTAAGTCAAAATATGTTCCACCTGATTTGATATTATCTAGTCCTGCCAAGCGATCAAGTGAGACCGCTGCCTATTTTAATACCGCATTTCCATTATCTCAGCTGTTGCATGATCCAAGTCTTTATCACGCCGATATCGATGAAATCATCAATGGAATTGTACATCTGGATGGCGCTATTTCTTCTGTCATGGTGGTATGTCATAATCCTGGCATTACCTATTTTGCCAATGTCATATGTGACGCAAACATTGACAATGTACCCACATGCGGTACATTGGTGATCGATGCCGATACCGATAACTGGGAGAATCTGGACATGTCGCAGCTTAAACTCGTTGATTTTTTATACCCCAAAATGTAAGATCTTGAGACTCTTTTTGACGCTTTGCACATTAATCTGGTTTCTTTTAGGCTGTAAAATAGAAAGTTCCGACAATCTAAAATCTTTACCCAGAGAAAAACTAAGGGGCATATTGACCGATATTTATATTGCAGGTTCTGCCATAGAACTAAACCCAGCCACCAACAAAGACAGTTTGAAACAACTATATTTAACAGAAATTTGTAAAGTTCACGGTATTTCACCTGAGCAATTGAAAGAATGGACTGAGAAATTGAACAAGGATCTTGAATTCAATGCAGAATTGCAGCGCGAAGTACTTGACAGTATCAATCAAATGTCCGCCAGAAGTTTATCCGGCCCACAGGCAGGTAAATGAGGTAGGAAACTTAATAATTAATTAATATACAATAAAGTAAATAAGGTGGATACTTCATTATTTTTGTGAAACTTTAGCACTGCGTATGTCTAAACCCATCAGAATATTAATTGTTGACGACGAAGAAGATATATTGGAGTTTCTTCAATATAACCTCGAAAAGGCGGGCTATGAGGTATCTCAGGCATTAGATGGAAACATGGCCATCGAAATGGCAAAAAAACATCAACCACACCTCATCGTAATGGATGTGATGATGCCTAACATGGACGGAATTGAAGCTTGTGAACAAATTCGCAAAATTCCGGCTCTGGTAAATTGCCTCATTTGTTTTCTCACTGCCAGAAATGAGTCCTTTACACAGATCAGTGCTTTGGATGGTGGTGGCGATGATTTTGTTTCGAAGCCCATTAAACCCAATGTGCTGCTTAGCCGGATCAGGGCTATGCTCAGGAGGCATAAAGACCTTAGCCTAAACGAAGACAACGGTAACATCCAAACTTTTGGCACGCTGTCTATCAACCATGAAACATTTATGGTCACGGTGGATGGCAAAGAAATATCAATGGCTAAAAAAGAGTTTGAACTTCTTGCCCTGCTTGCGACTAAGCCAGGCAAAGTATTTAAGCGCGACGAGATCATGAAAAAAATTTGGGGCGATGACATTATCGTCGGAGACAGGACCCTGGATGTACACATCCGTAAAATCAGGGAAAAAATAGGGGATGCCTACATTTCGACGCTCAAAGGAGTAGGCTATAAGTTTGAATTTTAACGTTCATCACTACCCTGCTTAAGTCATTCCATTCCTTAAATTCGGCTGTATTATGACCTCATTATGCTGTATCTTTGGGTCAAAATTACTGTATGGAGGTGTTGGTCTTGCTCATCCTTATTTTGATCAATGGTCTATTTTCCCTTGCGGAAATGTCGCTGGTTTCATCCAGGAAATTTAAACTGGAAGGTGAAATAAAGAAAGGGAATGAGCAGGCAAAACTTGCTTTGGAAATGTCTCAAAACCCAACTAAACTGCTTTCCACAGTACAGATTGGCATAACCATCATTGGAATTTTGTTGGGCATATATAGCGGTCAAACATTTACCGAAGGCCTCGAAACCATTCTTTCTGAAATTGCCTTCCTAAAACCATATGCCAATACCATCGCTGTTGTCATAGTCGTAGTGATTGTCACCTACATTTCCATAGTGATTGGTGAGCTTTTACCAAAAAGGATTGGCCTAACCTATCCGGAAAGGATAGCCATAAATATGGCCAGACCCATGAAGCTGCTCTCTATAATGGCAGGACCTTTCGTATGGATGTTATCACATACAAATGATATTTTGCTGAAGTTATTGAATATTAAACCCAATTTTGAAAGCAAAGTTACGGAAGAGGAGATCAAATCTATGATCCAGGAAAGTACCGAGGGCGGAGAAATACAGGAAATCGAGCAGGATATTGTAGAAAGGGTATTTGAGATGGGCGACCGCACGGTAAATTCCATCATGACACACAGATCCGACATTGTTTGGCTGGATATCGACGATGAACAGGCCGATATAGTAGAGAAAATCCGCGCAGAAGTTCACTCAGCCTATCCCGTGTGCAGCGGCGACCTTGACCATTTATCGGGTATTATCCTATTAAAAGATCTTTACCTGCAGCAGAATTCAGGACAATTAAACCTGACTTCTATTACCAAACAGCCTATTTTGGTTGCAGAAAACAGCACGGCATACAAAGTGTTAGAAAAATTCAGGAACGAACGCATCCATTACGCCATCGTCGTAGACGAGTATGGCGCTACCTCCGGTTTTATCACCATGGATGACTTACTGGACGGTCTTCTGGGGGATTTTACCGAAATCCACCACGAAGAATATGGGGTTACAGAAATTAGCAATGGCGTATGGGAAATAGATGGGCAATATAGTTTTTTTGAGTTCTGTAAATATTTCAACCTCAGAGAAATTCACCCTACAGAAGGTGATTTTAATACGCTCGGAGGATTGTTTTTTCACTTATTGGAAGAAGTACCCTCAACCAATGATGTGGTAGAATACCAGGGTTTCAAATTGGAAATTACGGAGATGGATCTTAACCGAATTTTGAAAGTGAGGTGCATTAAGTCATAAAATATCAGCAAGCTTTTCCAAAACCCCAAATCACGACTAACCAGACAAGCCCTTTTATTAGAAAAAAAGAAATCCGGCCAAACCCAGGTTTCTGAGATAATGGGTTAGTCGGTTGTTATTTTTATCGTCGTTGCCTGAAACGCCGTATTTCATCCTTTTATCTAATTTATTTTAAAGGTCAAATTTAACCAACATCGAAGCAGGCAGTTAAGTTTACTCCATAGAGAAATTTTCACTCATTTCTTTCCGGAAATTCGGTTTTATAAATATGTAATATATTATTTATCAAAACATTATGAGTTACATTGGTTTCCTGATCCGGTTTAAGACACAATTAGTCTAAAATAGCGATTTTAAAAGGCTATAAAATCGTAGATTTGCGAGCTTATTAAAATCAAGAGTTATTAATGGAAAGAAATCATATCATAGGGTTCATTTTGATATTTGCAACCCTGCTGGTTTTTAATATTGTCAGCTCGCCATCAAAAGAAGAACTCGCCAAACAACAAATGGAAAGAGATTCTATCGGACTGATTGAAAAAAAGCGGGTTACGGCTTCACAAAGTACTACGCAGCAAACGACCAAAGCGAATACTGCAGCGACAGATACCTTTGCAAATTCAACTGCGATAAACAAAGATTCATTTGTTACTTTGTCTAATGATGTTTTGGAAGTCACTTTTTCAACTACAGGTGGAAAGATTGTGTCTGCCAGGCTCAAAGAATATGTTAAAATTGCCGAGCATAAAGGTGTTACCACCAAATCCGACTTATTGTTGCTTGAAGATAAAAAGAATGTGTATGACCTACAGCTTCCCCTCAATGGCAAAACCATTTCAACTGCTGAAAGCAGGTATTCACCTTCTGTAAATGGAAATTCGGTTGTTTTCACGCTTCAAATAGACAGTATCCGAAAGATCACCCAAAGTTACACCCTGGCAAAAACGGGTTATGCCATGGACTATGTAATTGGTGGAACAGGCTTGGGCAGTGAAGTGCAGTTAAACTGGATCAATTTTATTGACAAAATTGAAAAAGGATACCGCTATGAGCAGCAAAACAGTACGGTTTATTTCCGGGAAGCCACCGAAGACAACGCTGATTACTGCAGCTGTACTTCAGATGACAATGAAAACCTAAGTGGAAAAAAAGTTCAATGGTTAGCCCACACCAATCAATTCTTCAACAGTTCTTTAATCAGTAAATCAGGTGGTTTTGCAGATGCTGATCTTACCACTGAAATGATTGACTATCAAACAAACGACGATTTAAAGAAATTAAAGTCCAGTATCAAAATTCCACTAGTAAACGGAAGTCATGAAATGCAATGGTTTATTGGTCCGAATGAATTTAATACCCTTAAATCATATAACATCGGCCTGGAGGAAATTATCCCATATGGGTCCAGTATTTTCGGATCCATCAATCGATGGGTGATCAGACCGTTTTTCGATTGGTTAAGCACGTATATTTCCAGTAAAGGGCTTGTAATTATTCTGGTCATATTTCTGATCAAAATGTTGTTGTATCCCCTATTGTATAAAATGCTGCATAGCCAGGCAAAGATGGCTGCACTCAAACCTGAATTATCCAAAATCAAGGATAAACATAAGGATGATACACAAAAGCAGCAGATGGAATCCATGAAGGTTTATCAGGAATTTGGGGTTAGTCCTCTGGCGGGTTGCCTGCCTATGTTACTTCAAATGCCCATCTGGATAGCACTGTATCGCTATTTTCCAGCGTCTATCACTTTCCGGCAGGAAAGTTTTCTTTGGGCCCCGGACCTGTCTTCATTTGATGCATTCATACACTTGCCTTTCGAAATACCATTTATGGGGGCACACCTCAGTCTGTTTACCATATTGTGGGCAATCTCCACGCTCGTATATACCTACTACAGCACCAAGGATGTTGATATGTCGGCCAATCCTGCCATGAAGTATGTACAGTATTTTATGCCACTAATGTTTTTGGGTTTCTTCAACAGTTACGCTTCAGGACTTACATGTTACATGTTTTTCAGTAACCTGATCAACATCATTCAAACAGTGGTGACCAAAAAGTTTGTCTTTGACGAGGAGAAGATCAGGAAGGAACTGGACATTCAAAAAGGTAAACCCAAGAAAAAAGGAGGATTTCAAAGCAGGTTGGAAGAAGCCATGAAGCAACAACAAAAAAATAATGAAGAAAAAGCAAAGGGCAAAAAGTAAAACGTGAAACCAGTAGGTGTCATAGGAGCCGGCAGTTTTGGCATTACAGTAGCACAACTGCTTTCTGAAAATGTAGATGTACTTCTGTTTTCGCGAAAAGCAGAACTGGTCACTCATATCAACAATAAACATACCCATCTGGGATATCATTTATCAAAAAAAATTACGGCAGCCAATGATTTAAAATTTATTTGCAGAAGTTGTGATGTCATATTTCTGGTAGTTCCATCAGGTGCAATGCGCACAACGGTTCAGGCAATGAGCAACTATCTCAGGCCTTTTCACATTATCATTCATGGCACCAAAGGACTTGACACCAGCCTGATTAAAGACACGGATCTTGAACAGGGACATTTTGACATCAGACAGGTATGTACCATGTCGGAAGTCATAGCACAGGAATCCACAGTTTTAAGAATTGGCTGCATGGCCGGACCAAATCTGGCCAGAGAAATTCTCAACAATCTGCCTGCCGCCTCCGTTATTGCTTCAGAATTTGATGAAGTGATCAAGACCGGAAAGGCGTTGCTCACCAGTAAGCGGTTTACTGTTTTTGGAAGTTATGACCTGAAAGGTGCCGAAATTTCCGGATCGTATAAAAACATAATAGCATTGGCTTCCGGCATAGTAAACGGGCTGGGACTTGGAAAAAACATGGAAGCCTTGCTCATCACCAGAGGCTTGTCTGAAATGATAGAATATGGTACTTCGATGGGGCTGTCCGGGCAGGCATTTTTTGGAGCGGCCGGCTTGGGTGACCTTATAGCAACTTCTACGAGCGAAAAAAGCAGAAATTTCGCATTCGGTTACCGATTTGCCAAAGGAGAAAGTACAGAGGATATTATAAAAAGTTCCCCTGAGGTCGTTGAAGGGGTACGGACACTGAAAATCATTTATTTTTTGGCTAAATATCATCAGATTCCTCTGCCAATTACAAATTTATTATATAAGGTAATTTATGAAAATTTCGACGTAATTAAGGCCATCGATATTCTCATGAGCATTCCCAATGCGCCCGACGTTGACTTTAATATTGTGAGATAGATGAGGTTGATGCGCCAATCATTGATTACCTTTACCACAGAATAATCCGTTTGATGGTAAGCATAACAATACTCCTGGTAGTGGCCACTTCATTAATTTCATGGTTGGCCCTCAACAACAGGTCACTGTTTAACAGACTGGCACATTACCCGGTGGCAGAATGTGAGCACAATGAAAAATACAGATGGCTTACCGGCGGTTTTGTACACGCCGACTTCTTCCACTTATTCATCAATATGTATGTAATGTACGAGTTTGGGAGAATGGTTGAAATGTATTTCATGGAAGTTCATGGTGGTCTCGCAGGCCGGGTCATTTTTATGGTCTTTTATCTGTTTATGGTGGTACTTGCCAACATGCCTACCTATGCCAAACACAAACATAATCCGGCTTACCGGGCTGTAGGCGCATCAGGAGCAACATCGGCCATTGTATTCTCTTTCATTGTTTTCGAGCCTACTGCCATGCTGGGACTGTTTTTTATTGTTCCAATTCCAGCGGTTATTTTTGGCATTTTATACCTCGTATATTCAAGTTGGGCAAGCAATAAAATGGGTGATAATATCGACCATGATGCTCACTTTTTTGGTGCAGTGGCCGGATTTTTATTCACCATAGCCATGAAACCATCCTTATTTGCTGTATTCTTTCATAAAATTATGAGTGTATTCTGATGGAACCAAAAAAAAGAATTCGGAAGCGAAGTTATATTCCCAGTTTAATTACCCTTATGAATCTGGCTTGTGGTTTTTTAGCCATCATTACAGCAGATTATTACCAAAGTTCGATTTTTCTGCTTTTCTCACTGGTTTTTGACCTGCTGGATGGTTTTGCAGCCAGAAAACTAAATGCCCAAAGCGAGTTGGGCAGGGAACTCGACTCACTGGCGGATCTCACCAGTTTTGGGGTTGCCCCGGCGTATTTGTATTATCTTTTGAGACCAATTGAAGGTATATGGGCAATGATTCCTCCTGTAATTCTTGTATTGGGCAGTGCTGTGCGATTGGCAAAATTTAATTTATTACCGCCGTCGCCATATTTTTCAGGGCTTCCTACGCCGGCCACCGCCATGTTTATGATTGGCCTTTTCCTTGGGGTAAAATATGAAAGTAACCTCATAGTATCAATCCTTGAAAATCCTTACTTGTACTGTCTGATACCCGTATTTTTCAGCGCGATGATGTTGAGTACGGTTCGGATGTTTTCATTGAAGGGTTTTAATAAAGGCATGCGTCAAAATAAACTTCAGCTATTTCTATTACTGATTTTGATTTCCTTACTATTGGTGGACAATAAATTGGCTGCACCAGTTACCATACTTTTGTATATTCTTCTATCGCTCATCCAGTCCCTTTCCAATAAGGCGTGATCAGTGAAAATAATTCCAAAAATGAAAATATAAATTACATATTTTTATTAGATTTAATTTTAAATATGGTTAAATGTCCTCAATATTAAACCCTTTAGAATATAATTTTGTTAATAATTGCATTGAATTTAAGCAAATATGGCCATAATAATTACGGATGAATGCATCAATTGCGGTGCTTGTGAACCTGAGTGTCCCAATAATGCCATTTATGAAGGTGGTGTTGAATGGGCGATTAAAGATGGGAGTAAAGTTACCGGGAATTTTGTCCTTGAAGATGGGAGAGAAGTTGGTGTAGAAGCAAAACAGAAACCCATCAGCGATGATTTTTATTTTATTGTTCCCGATAAATGTACTGAATGTGTAGGTTTTCATGAAGAACCTCAGTGCGCGGCGGTTTGTCCTGTTGACTGTTGTGTACCAGATCCTGATCGAAGGGAAACAGAAGAAATATTATTGGCCAGGAAAGAAAGACTCCACCTTTGATGTCATGAAAATAGCGTTGATAGGATATGGAAAAATGGGTAAGACCATTGAAAAAGTGGCACTTGGCCGGGGTCATGAAATCGTATCCATTGTAGCTTCAGCCAATGCCGACGATATTTTATCCATAAAAAATTCAGGAGCTGAGGTCGCCATCGAGGTTACCAGGCCTTCTTCTGCGGCAGGCAACATCTTAAGTTGTATTTCACAAGGTATTCCGGTAATATGCGGTACTACTGCATGGCATGCTGATGAAGCATTCGTGTTTGAACAAACCAGGCAAAAAAGCGGAGCTCTGGTGTACGCTTCCAACTTCAGTGTGGGTGTGAACCTGTTTTTTATGCTTAATGAATACCTGACTGAACTCATGAAAAATCAAAAGGAATATACACCCTCCATATTGGAAATTCACCATACTGCAAAACTTGATTCCCCCAGCGGTACTGCCATTACGCTTGCTCAGGGCATAATTGCCAAAAGGACAGACTTGTCCGGCTGGGTCAATAGTTTGCATAATGACCCCGACGTGCTGGCCATCATTTCGGAAAGAAAGGATCCAGCCCCTGGTACCCATGTCATCCAGTATGAATCTGCGATCGACACCATAAGTATCAGGCATGAAGCCCACAACAGGGAAGGGTTTGCTACCGGTGCCATCCTGGCTGCAGAATGGATTCAAGGTAAAAAAGGAGTATTCGGCATGAAAGAAGTACTCTCCCTAAAGGACTAACCTTCAAAATTAAAGGTTAAAGTGAAAATTTGGGAAGTGACATTTTCAAGCACCTTTGACTCATTCAGGTTTTTATTATAGATAAGGATGTTTCCCAACCCTCTCGAATATTTTATTTCAGGAGAAAAGATAAAAAACGGATAAAAGAACTGCATACCCACGCCTACTTCCCATTGAAAGTCGTGCGGTGAAATTTGAATTAACGTATCCGCCTGCCTTGACTTGGAACTACTTGCGATGTCGTAATTGTATTTTAGCCCACCTGTGACAAACATTCTTTTGTCTTTGTAAGGTTGTGATTTGTAGCGAAGACTGAATGGTAATTCAAAAAACACAGATTCAACCTGTTTTTCTACAAGGTTATTAAATACAAAAGATCGATAGGAGAACGCAAAACCGGGCAGAAATCTAAAATCAAAATACTCCCCCATTTTCAAGTTTGCGATCATGTGGATATTGAATCCGCCTTTACGTTTACCCTCTGCTATTTGAATGCTGTCATTTCCAATAAAAAATTTTGACTGATTTATCTTATATCCGGAAATATTAGTTCCAAAGGCCATACCAAAATAGTAGGATTTACCCTGAAAATCAAGATAATTATAGTTGTCACGAGACCTCACCTGCCCGTATAAAAACCCAGTGAAGAATGTAAAAAGCAATATATGAACGACTACTTTTCTGCTATATAAATTGAACATATTCCAAAGCTTAAAGCATAATAACGGGAATTATGAAATCCTATTTTCTCCAATAGAGCAGTAAATTCCTCAAAACAGGGAAATGAGCTTGACGACTCATATAAATAGCCATATGCTTTGGAATCTCTTGATATCATTTTGCCAATGAAGGGCAGGATATTTTTAAAATAAAAATTATAAAGCTGCTTAATTGGGAAAACCCTTGGTTTTGAAAACTCAAGTACCATAAGTACTCCTCCTGGTTTAAGCACCCTGTACATTTCGCTAAGACCCAATTCCAGATTTTCGAAATTCCGCACGCCAAAGGAGGACATTACAGTATCAAAATGGTTGGCATCAAAACTGAGGTGCTCTGAATCGCCTTCCTGAAAGCTTATGACACCTTCCAACCCAGATTTTTTGATTTTTTCTCTGCCGATTTCAAGCATTTTTTCAGCGATATCGACAGCCACTAAATGTTCCGGTTTAAACATAGCTGCTGCTTCTATAGCCAAATCACCGGTTCCGGTGGCAACATCAAGTATGAGCTTATTGCGATAAGTTTTAATTTTACCCAGTGCAATCTTTCTCCATAAAATGTCTGTTCCCAAGGATAAAAAGTGATTCAAAAAATCATACCGGGAAGCAATGCCATCAAACATGTTTTTGACCTGATTCTTCTTTGTTTCTTCAGTCTTGTATGGTGTAACGGTATCGTGCTTAAATGGCGTCATTAGATTCATTAAGGAAGGTGCAAACTTACGACTATTCGGTCAAATAAACCTATATTTTTTATCCTAAGAGACCACCTTTTAAAATTATTTTATTATATACTTATCTGACAACTAGCCGTGTACCACTTGTATGGCTTCCAAATTCCGGCGCATAAAGACATTGTATGGTAGCAAGTGTGCCAGAATAGTTGCCTTTATGCACAACCCGCTGCCGCGATTCAAAAACATGAATACCTCTGGGCAGCTGATCTATAAAATAGTGGGTGGCCTGATCTCTGATGCTTTCATAAAACCCAAAAGGCCCTAACCACCGATATCCGCTCAGAGATTGGAATGGTACCATTCCACTGCCTCTGTTGTCCTTTACATGTACATATTCAAGGTCCCTGTCTGATTGTATGATTAGCCTTGAGACCAGTACATCCCCAGGGCGCAACACAGTGCTTTCACTCACTTCGACCAAAGTAGTCCTTCCCTCTTTCATCGATTCTTTAAATAACTTTTTATCCATCTTTAACTCCATTGTGTGGTATGCTTCGACCTTGTCCAATGCTTTAAAATACTGATAGTAGGCAGCTCCATAGGCAATGCTGTTTCCTTTATTTTCAAGGTTTATATTTGCCATTGACTTATTTACCTCTGCCTCATTCCATGTCTGAATGAAATAGCTGGTACCCGCCTGGACTGATTTTTCCAAGGGTAATCTTTCATTGCCTGCCTTTACAATCACATCCTGCGCATCCACCAGGTTGATCTGTTTTGGCCCTTTTTGTTGCATTAGCGCATTTATCGCATAAATGGTGGATTTTGCTGTATTCCAACTGTGGGTCTGTTTATTCTTTATCAACCATATCTTCAGCTCGTCGAGCATGGCTTGATCCGCACCTGTCTCGAAAAAGAACTCCATCAAAGCTGCGTGGCGTTCAATAGGAAGTTCATTCCATTTGAAACCGGTTCCCGCATTCCAGTACCTTCCCATTTCCTCTGAATATTTGGAAAGCTGGACAAGTGATGAAAAGATTGATTTCCAGGCTGAACCCTTACTCTTAAAATCATATATGCCTAATAATGCCTGTGTATAAATATCGTATTTGGTTCTATACTTTAAGGCTTGTTTATAATAATATGCATACGCAATTTCCTGATCAGCTTCTATTTTCATAAATGGAAACAATGACCTTACATACAAATGCTGAATTACATCCACACCGGAGAAATAGTCCTCCTGGTTGGTTTTATTTCGCGAAAAATTATCCAGCAATTTAAGGTATTGATCTTTGAAATAGGTGTCCAAAAAATGTACAGTAGGTTGAATGCCTTGCATTGCCTCAGCATCCATATTTTCTTTCAGTATCCTTCCCAGTTGTTCTGCCACATATCGCGTTGTATAATAATCAAACCGGCCGCCGGCGTACCAGGAATATGAACCATTATCCAATCGTCGACTAAATAGCTGGCCCAGGTCCTGTCTGATCTCATTGCCCAGGGTGCTGCTGTCAAAAAGTCGAATGACATTGGCTTTTGAGGTTGACTCACTTATGGCATCCATTACCCAAGGTGTTTCTTCGAGGATGGCGGTTTTTAAGTCCGGATTCTTTTCCAACTGGCTCAAAAATGTGGATGGGTCGGACTTTCGCCAAATATTAAATACTGTTTCAATCTGAGGATATTTTTGCAATATAAACCGGGCAAGACTATGCGTGTAATACCGCATGGCCAGCTGAATAGGACTTTCATTGTCCTGATCGACCACATAAGGCATGGCCTGAATGGCATACCAGAGAGGATGACTTGTCATCTCGATGGCATAAAGATGGGGTTTATCCAGCAAAAAATTTGCCTGAGCAAGCGAACTCATGGTGTATGACTTTTCAGAAGAAGCATTTACATAGATGGGCATTGATTCTTTAATCAAAATTTTATTACTCAATACCTGTAACGTATTACGCTCAGCATCGGAAACATTACCTGATGATGCATTCACTGTATATTGGAGAATTTCCGGTCCTCCCTCCTCTATTTTCAATTTCCAAAAAACAGGTTTTGTCATGCCGGGAAGGAGTTCGATCACTGTATCCTGCACTGATTTTATGATCTCATTAAGTGGTTGATCATTTAATTCATTTCGTACAGACATACCTACCATAATGGACTTCGATTCCTTACTCAGGTTGGAAACGGCCGCAGAAAATACGAGTTCATCTCCCTCTCTGACAAATCTCGGACTATTTGAAATAATCATGATTTCCTTTGACGTGGTAAGGTATTTTTCAAGATATCCGGTGGCCATTTCTTTATTATGAGCCATCAACATCAGTCTCCACCTTGTGAGTGCTTCATTCATTTTAAAAGATAGCACCAGGTTGCCCTTCTCATCAGTGAGAAGAGATGGAAAAAAGAAAACCGTCTCATTGAGATTTTTGCGCGGTTGTATGACCTCGGTACTTTGGGTAGATTTGGCATTTTCCTGCGGTTCGCTGGCAGGTATTGGTGGAGGTGGTGCACTGGACTCTGCTGCTTCCATAATCACACCATCTGCCATGGCAGCAGTTTTGTAGATCCGGTCATAAACATTTGCTCCTGGTGTAAAAGGTGCGGAAAAATCAAAAGGACCAAGCCATAATGAGGGTATAATGGGTTGGTCTGCGGAAGGTTCAACCGGTGAAGGTTCGTCGTCCCCATGAAGATACAAACCATAAGCCATCGAAAATGAAACATGCTCAAAACTGAGATAAGGATAATTAGTATAATAAAATGATGTGTTCCACCTATTGGCCTCAAACTGGTCCAGTGATGCGTCATACATGGTGGCCAAAACCTCTGCTTGAAATGTTTCCTTGTGAAGGCCCGAAACTTTAACTTTATACTCTTCCTGGCTTCCGGGCAGTGTTATATCCCTGAAACTTTCCAGTTCTATTTTCAATTGTTTATCCTCCCACGGCACGTCGATGAGGGCCTCCTCCTGGTAATAACGGTTACCGGTAACATAAAAATATATAAATTTCAATCCACCATTATCGGCCTCAGTTATTGAATATTCAATTTTTCCAAACCGATTGAGTTTTATCCATTCCTGTCTAAGTATTTCTTCCCCCCTTATGAGCACCATGTAAACCGTTTGATCTGCCATCGCAGCCCCAAGTTTAAATGTCACTATATCTCCCGGCCGATAAATGGTTTTATCCAGTTGATGAAAAACAAATCTGGAGCCTGGCAATTTTTGATGATCGAAATCTGTTACTTCCAAATATTCAGATAGTGAATCTGCATTTTCTGAATTTATGACGACCCTGTACACTCCAGCTTGTAAAAATGAAAGTTCAGTGTCCCCCCCACTTTCCAAATCCTCAGACCAAACAGTAACATCATCGTGCCACTCGCTGAAATCTCTATTGGACGTATTGGACCATTTGTTGCCTGCCTGCTTTGGCATATTCCAATAAGGAGCGGGTTCAAGTTTTAAGGGCTCTTTTAGTTTCATCACTTTTACCTTTACTTTTCCAGCTATGTCTATGCCTGAAGCATTTTTCAGGCTAACCCTCAATTTCGCAGGAATTGATTTATCAAACTGGGTTGGCAGGTTAGATTCTAAAAATCCCGATCTTGCAGAAAGCGGTAAATTATATTCGGTTGTTTGTGTTTCGCCATCACCGGAGATTACAGTGATATCGACCGAAAATATATAAATGGGTTTGACTCCTATTTCCCGTCCGGGTTCAGCAGTAAATGATATCTCAAATTTTCCATTTTTGTCTGTTTCCAATTCACCGTCTTTAATGGCATACTCATTGACATCAAAATATTCAGGATACCACCGGAAACAATATGGAATTAAAGCCCGACGGTAAACCTTATAATTAAGTTTCGCATCATTGATGGCATTTCCGGCAAAGCCCATGGCATAGCCAGTCAAAGTAACTTTCTCGCCCAAGGCAAAACTTTTCTGTAAACTATCCAGCTTCACTTCAAACTTAGGTCTTTTGTATTCTTCTACCCTAATGCTTTTTGCTCCATAAGTGGAATTGATATAAAAATTTCCGGTAAGCCGGCCAAAAGGCAGGGTAAAACTACCTGATGCGCTTCCAAATTCATTGGTTGTAAGCTTAATTTTGGCTACTTCCTGTCCATTGGCATCATTGAGGGTTAAATCGATGTCCCTTTGCTCAACAACCGCAGGGTATTTGCCTTTGCGATAATTGAGGTACAAAGCTTTAACATAAACAACCTGACCTGGCCGGTAAATGGCCCTGTCTGTATATAACTCTACCCTGCTCACATCCTGCGTTTGTGGCTCATTGCGATATGAATAGTGTTGCCTGCCCGAATCAAATATGTCCTTTTTGTGTTTAACAACCAATACGTAATTTTGCTGGTCAAAAGGAGCTATGACCTTTCCATTGCGATCTGTGGTTTTACTTGTCAGTAAGATGCGATTGTATTTTCTGTTTGCGTAATCGTAGTCGTTGCTATAAAAGGCTACCAAAGCTTTATGGACTGGTTTACCATTTTTACGGTCAACCACCAGGATTTGTCTCTCATTGGCATTTACAAAAGTTACGTAAGACAAGTTTGTTACCTGAAAGGGTATCACCTGTAAGACACCGCTAAAGTCTTTTCTATTTGAGCAGAGTAAAAGATAACTGCCCTTTGAAAATCCCTTATGATCAAAAGAAGATTGCACTTCATTATGATTGCCCGGGTCAGCGATGGGATGATGCCACCCAGCCATTTCCTTTTCTTTGCGCAATGCATCATACAAGCCCTCAACTCCAGTATCTAAGCTGGTCTTAAAATAGGAGGGTTGTGAGATTACTTTAATATACACATGGTCAATGTTTCTCGCAATAATTTTATAGCGTATTTTTTCTTTGCTGTAAAATGCCTCTTCAGATTGTATGTTCAGTTCCTTTCTGATTATCTGAGTTAACATTTGTGCGCATCTGAAGGCAGCTTGAGAATAAGGATATTCTTTGATTGCCTTGTTGCACCACTCAATAGCCATTACATACCTGTCAATTCTTTCACTCTGGAGCAATCTGTTGGCTATATTTTCATAATATTCAGCTGCCATTTCATTTTGCCTGTAATGTCTTGCAGCTTCTTCCAGAGCTGTCATAAACAGAGAATCTTTGAGCGGCTGGATTGAGACCAAATGGGCATAAGACAACCTTTTTAGGTTAAAATAGGCTTCCGCAGTCACCAATCCTGAAAGTTTACTTTGTCCTATAATCTTTCTAAAAACTTCAAAAACCTTGCTATAAGTTCCTTGGCCATCCAGGGTAAAATCTTCATTTTCCACAAAGCCATTTACAGGGAAAAACCAAATGTTTTCATCACCCAATCCACTGGTTTCCCGCATTAAAGGTTCACTGGCAAAATGATACAGTGACCTGTCAGCAAGGATATGGTATAATGTTGGCATTCTGTCTGCACCGGCAGGGTTAAAATCCGTTAGTAAGCCTTTATATTCTTCAACCGGAGCATTGAGGATATCACCACCTTCCAGTGATTTCCAATATAAAGTGGCAATGGTATCAGCAAATTGGGAAGTAGTCATAGTCTGTATGTCACCACGAACAGTCATTTCAGTACGATTCGCAATTTCATATCTATTTTCCTGAAAATAGGCGTTGATTAAGTAGGCGTGGTGACTAAGGAGCAGATTTTTGAAAGGAGCCGGGGCGAGTTCGGTCTCATTTACGATATTGGTTAGTATGTCGTTTATGGCTTCCTCTCCATATTGTTGCTTCAGGGCAGAAATAACGATGACAGCCCTTACCCTGTGTAACCACAACCCCTCCTGAACGGCGGCATTGTAAATCTCCACAGATTTATTCATTGCCTCTTGCGACAGACCTTCTTCTATGGATTTTTCTACTTCCTCCCACGCTTTCTCAAAATTGAAAGGTTCCTGGATACTAAAACTAAGCAACATAGCAGAAGCAAGGATATACATGATTCTCATAATGAAAGTGTTTAAAAGTCAATCGACCTTAATCTACATAGATAACGGAAGGTGAACAAAATAGTTAATTTCAGCTAAATAACGAAATTTATAGCGTCAAAATTATACCCCATAAACCCTAAAATAAGGTCTATCGTAAAGCATATTTAAAAAAGTCCTTTGCTGAAATTAACAACAAAGGGCTTAATGCTTGCTCATTTGAACCTGACAATCTTAATTCAGGCCAAATCGGAAGTTTAGAATATCTTCCTTTAAAGTACCCTTTTAAGATCCGAATAAAAATTCGGAAAAGGGCTACGTCCACGAATACTTTATGATAATATCAATTTTTTCGACACTGGTATCGGCAATGCGTTCATCCATTGCTTCCAGTGTTCTTGGGGGCGGAATAATAACTTTATCACCCTTTTTACAATTTAGCGGCATTGCTACTTTGTGTTTGTCGGCAAATTGCAATGCTTCTAAAGCCCATATAATTTCATCCATGTTTCTGCCTACATTGAGCGGGTAATATATGATGAGTCTTATTTTCCTGTTTGGGTCAATAAAAAATACTGCCCTTACTGCTGCGGTCTCGCTTTAATTGGGCTGTAACATTCCATACAGCTTACTCACTTTCATATCGATGTCAGCAATGATGGGAAAAGAAAGGAAAACCCCCATTTATTCCCTGATGTTATTGCCCCAAGCCAGGTGAGAGTGAATGCTGTCAATGCTTAGGCCAACTAACAAGGTGTCCAATGCACTAAAGTCTGGTTTTCTTTTTGTAAAACCACTCATCTCGGTGGTGCAAACCGTCGTAAAATCAGCGGGATGTGAAAACAGCAACGCCCATTTGCCTTTGACAAATTCACCAAAATTCATCCTACCTGTCGTCGTAACTGCCTCAAAATCTGGTGCTATAGCCCCGAGGCGAGGTATAAAATTTATTTGTTCCGTTGTCATTTTGTTAATTTTACGGCAAAGTTGCCACAGAGGGATGCCAGAATTTGTAATAGATGTTACCATTTAAAATCATTACAACACACAGCATGCCGGATTAGATAAGGATTTACATCATTTCTCCCGAGCAATGACGTATTCCACCAATGAAATCAGGTGTTGGGTTGCCTCGTTTTGGGGAAGTTGTTGAATTTGCCTTAATGCGGTTGATTTAAATTCATTCATTTTTTCGATGGTAAAGGCAATACCCTCTGAAGCTTTCACGAAATCGATCACCTCCCTGACTTTTGATTCATCTTTACTCTGGTTTTTAATCATGTAGATGATCTTTCTTTTATTGAAGTAGGAGGTGTTGTTCAGGGCATAAATTAAGGGCAAGGTCATTTTTTTTTCTGCAATGTCAATACCAAGAGGTTTACCCACATCGCTGTCACCGTAATCGAAGAGATCATCCTTTATCTGAAAACACATGCCAATATTTTCACCAATGTTCCGCATTAATTCAATGGCTTCGTCATTTTTTGCGGTGGATGAAGCTCCCAAACTGCACGATGCCGCAATTAGTGAAGCAGTTTTCTTTCTAATGATGTCAAAATAGATTTCTTCCTTGATGTCGAGTCTTCGCGCCTTCTCCAATTGCAATAATTCACCTTCAGCCATTGCTTTTACAGCCTTTGAGACAATATGAAGCATTTTGTACTGACCGGTATCTAGGGCAATATGCATGCCCTGTGAAAAGAGGTAGTCACCAACTAGAACGGCTACTTTATTTTTCCAAAGGGCACTTATGGAAAAAAAACCCCTTCTTTGAAATGATTCGTCAACTACGTCATCGTGAACCAGGGTTGCTGTGTGGAGCAATTCGACCAAAGAAGCCGCAGTATAACTATCTGGATTGGATTCTCCAAAAATACGGGCACTCAGGAAAACAAACATTGGTCTAATCTGTTTCCCCTTACTCTTTATGATGTAATGGGTGATTTTATCGAGCAGCGGCACACTGCTTTTCATGGCTTCTTTGAAATGAACATCGTAATGTTTCAGTTCAGGAGCAATAAACTGTCTGATACGATCCAGGTCAGAAGCCATAGTTATTGGGGAATTGTCACGAAATAAACCAAAGCAAGTCGGAAATGTTCAGATTGGTCAGCCACCGCATTCTTGTCTTAGGGCTGTTATCTGCTGAGTCCAAAGATCCCTGGAGGATTTTTCATCTCCCAGGTCACAAAAATCAGTGACCTCAAGAATAGTTTCCAGGGTGACATCCGACTTATACATTCTAAATTCGAAATATTCATTCACATGATCGGCATCAAGCCATTTGAATCTTACGCGTTCATCTTCGATGTCATCCACCATTTCAGCATCTTCATAACTTCCATTCCAGCTGAAAGAATATAAATCTTCATTTATTTCGACCCCGTCGCAAAACCACCTGACCAGACATGCAGGGGTGGTTATAAATTGATAAAGCAGGGTCGGGGATGCTTTAAAAATAAATTCAAGGTCTAATTTTACTCTTTTCATTTGAAGTTTTCTGATATAATTGCATAAAAATGCCTCTTTAGGGTTTCCTAGCGGCTAAGTAAAAAATATTTTTTATTATTTTATCTTATTTTGAACTTTTTTTATTGAAAAATTATTGTTCCATACGCACGTCGCTCTTTTAAATCAAGCAACAAAGTTTGTTTTATTTGTAAGGAATTGATTTAAAAACCTTACTTTTGCGGCCTTTTTAATCATATTCTCAATAAAAATAGTTAATGAGGCAATTAAAAATCACTAAGTCGATCACGAATAGGGAGAGCCAGTCACTGGAAAAATATCTTCAGGAAATTGGCAAAGTCGATCTCCTTACTCCGGAAGAGGAAGTAGATTTAGCAAAGAAGATCAAAGAAGGTGATCAGGAGGCTTTAGAAAGGTTGACAAAAGCAAACCTCAGGTTTGTGGTTTCTGTTGCCAAACAATATCAAAATCAGGGTCTGTCTCTGTCTGACCTTATTAATGAAGGAAACCTGGGTCTGATCAAAGCGGCTCAACGATTTGATGAAACCAGGGGTTTTAAATTTATCTCTTATGCTGTTTGGTGGATCAGACAGTCGATTCTGCAAGCTTTGGCTGAACAGTCGAGGATTGTGCGATTACCGTTAAATAAAGTTGGGTCCCTCAATAAAATTAACAGGGCGTTTTCAGAATTAGAGCAGGAGTTTGAGAGAGAACCTACTGCTGAAGAGCTTGCAGAACTGCTTGAAATACCTTCCGAAGAAGTAGAAACTACACTTGGCGTTGCTGCGAGACACGTTTCTATGGATGCCCCTTTCGCAGAAGGTGAAGACAATTCGTTGCTTGATGTCCTCGAGAACAATAGTTCTCCAGACACAGATGCCGGATTAGAATACGTCGAATCCCTGCGTACTGAAATTGAAAGATCTCTTTCGACACTAACAGACCGCCAATATGACGTCATCAAATTATACTTTGGTATTGGCATAGAACACCCTATGTCACTCGAAGACATTGGCGATAAATTTGGACTTACCCGGGAAAGGGTAAGACAGATCAAAGACAAAGCCATAAATAAACTTCGATCCACCAGTAAAAGTAAGTTATTGAAAAACTATCTGGGCAATTAATATAACTTACCCCTGTGTTGTCTTATAAATTGGTATTCTACCAATCTGTTTCCTCTGGATTAGCAGAAGGGATTAATTAATTTTAATTCGATAATGAAGATAAATTGCAGTTAATGGCAGCATTCATCTGCGGACTTCAGATGATAAAGTCTCACCCGTTAAAATATTCATAACATTAGGTCGCCGGGCAAAAAAAGCTAATATATACTTGATATTCAAATATATATGCAAATGTTGCCAAATAATTTAATCGCTGCCAAAAAATTAAAAATATTTCCATACATTTGCAGGATAAGCTCATGGATGTCTCACCATTTAATCTTTAAATGGAGATATTTACCAAATATTTTGGAAGTAGATGTCGAATATTTTAGTAATTATTTTGCGTTAACAGCACAACATAAATGAAATTTAAATGAGTTGGTTTAAGCGATTAAAAGACGGAATACAGACTGCCACGAAGGCAAAAAAAGAAGCGCCAGATGGCTTGTGGCATAAATGTGAAAAGTGCACTGAATTAACTACGCATAAAGAGTTGGCTGAAAATCTATATCTGTGTCCAAAATGTGACCATCATGTGCGAATTGGCTCAGAAAAATATTTCAATATCATTTTTGACGGGAAATATACAAGGCTTTTTGATGATATAATTTCACGCGATATTTTACAATTTGTAGACTTAAAATCATACCAGGATCGACTGGATACCATCTATCTGAAATCCGATGTCAGTGATGCGATCTCTGTAGCTTCCGGAAAGATAAACAAGAAAGGACTTACGATTTGCGCTATGGACTTCACTTTTATTGGCGGTTCTATGGGTTCTGTGGTAGGCGAGAAAATTTCAAGGGCGATTGACTATTGCCTGGAAAACAAAACTCCACTGCTCATTATTTCAAAGTCTGGAGGTGCAAGGATGATGGAATCTGCATTTTCATTGATGCAAATGGCAAAAACTTCTGCTAAACTAACCTTATTGGCTAAAAACAGGATTCCGTATTTTTCGTTGATGACCGACCCAACTACCGGTGGTGTTACCGCTTCATTTGCCATGTTGGGAGACCTTAACATGGCCGAACCCGGTGCGCTGATTGGATTTGCTGGCCCTAGGGTAATCAAAGAAACCATAAAAAGAGACCTACCAGAGGATTTTCAAACCTCAGAGTTTTTACTGGAAAAAGGTTTTCTTGACTTCATCGTCAATCGCAAGGATCTGAAACAAAAACTCGATGATCTGCTGACGATGTTCTCACACATTGAGACGGAAGTTGAAGTGATCGAAGAGCACAATTAGCAATCTGGGATTAGCAGATTTTCTTTTTAAATATCCTCATGACATTTAATGAACTTCTATTTCATTGATTCTACATCTGATTTCGGGATAATCTGCGTCTCTTCACCAAAATAAGTTGCAAAACCCTGCATGGCATTTGCCAATTGGACATTGTTAGTAGCTTTAAAATAAGTATCCGCCAATGCCTTAAGGGTTTGAAACATAAATCTGTCCATTTCACTTACCTGCATCTTATCGGTCCAAAGGTCTATCTTTAACGTATCCAGACTATTGGCATCAAACAAGGACAACAAAAAAGCCTTACATTCTGTCTGGTTAGCATTCGAAGGGTTATCGGAAGCGCGCCAAAAAATAGTTTTAGGGTGTTTTTTGGGGTCAAGTTCCACTTCAATGTTGATGGAAGAGCGGGTTATAGATTCCATTTTCTCGTATTTACGGCAAAAGTAGGAGATTGAAGTCCAATTTTATAATTTTGTAAGAAATTGACACTCATGACATCGATAAAAGATATAGAGCCCATTGAAGTTTGGAAACATTTTGCAGATCTTAATGGCGTTCCCAGGGCATCTAAAAGCGAAGATCGGGTTAGGGCTTTTATGATTGATTTTGCTGGTAAAAATGGCCTAAGCCACAAGATCGATGGGGTTGGCAACGTTTTGATTACCAAGGATGCCACATTAGGCATGGAAAATAGGAAACCCATTGTTTTACAGGCGCATCTGGATATGGTGCATCAAAAAAATACCGATACCGTTTTTAATTTCGATCAGGATGGTATTGACATGTATGTAGACGGCGACTGGGTAAAAGCAAGGGGAACAACCCTCGGGGCTGACAATGGTCTGGGAGTAGCCAGCATCATGGCCATTCTGGCCTCTAAAGAAATAACACACCCTGCGCTGGAAGCCTTATTTACCATTGACGAAGAAACGGGAATGACAGGTGCTCTTGGACTTGAAGGCGGCTGGCTGAATGGCGAGATCCTTTTAAATCTGGATACAGAAGACGACGATGAAATTGACATCGGGTGTGCCGGAGGTCTCGATGTTACAGCCAGAAGGTCCTATACAGAGGTAGTATGTCCGGCAATTAATATTGGCAGGGAAATAAAAATAAAGGGTTTGGCGGGTGGCCATTCGGGTATGGACATCCACAAAGGATTGGGCAATGCAAATAAACTCATGAACCGGATGCTATATCATCTTTGTACCGGTACCGGAGCTATGGTTCGTTCCATTACCGGAGGCGGGTTAAGAAATGCAATACCACGGGAGAGTGTCTCGGCGCTGAGCTTACACCCAGACACCCTGCCGGCTTTCACCATGCTTTTCAATAAAATAAAAGCGGAGATCATGGCCGAATATAAAAATTTGGAACCGGACCTTTCTATAATGCTGGATGAAATCGAAGCTCCATCAACAGCCATGGATCCTTTGCATGAAATTCAGGTAATTAAAGCAATCTATGCAGCGCACAATGGTGTTTACCGCATGAGTCCCGGCATGGAAGACTTAGTAGAAGCATCGAATAATATAGCCAGGGTCGAGGTAGCAGGTGGAAAGGCAAGTATATTATGCCTCACCCGGTCATCTGTTGAAAGTTCAAAAAACGACGTAGCCAACGGACTTAAATCCGTATTTGAATTGGCTGGTTTCGACTGTGAATTTTCTGGCGCCTATCCAGGATGGACACCTGACCTAAATTCTCAAATTCTTGGGTTGGTAAAAGATGTGTACCTTAAGTTAAATGGTAGTTATCCCAGGGTAGTCTCTTGTCATGCAGGACTAGAATGTGGAATTTTAGGGAGAAATTATCCACACATGGAAATGATTTCTTTTGGCCCAACCATTAAAGGAGCACATAGTCCTGATGAAAGGGCCAGCATTTCTTCCTTAAGGAAATTTTGGGCTCTACTCCAGGCGGTTTTGAAGGAAATACCCCTTAAAGCTGCATAATGGAATTGTTTGCCCTACCCGATCTCAGTTCGGAATTTCTATTTCAAACGAGCAGAAGTTCAGGTCCGGGAGGGCAACATGTAAATAAGACGGAAAGTCGGGTTGAATTGCGTTTTAATGTCGTTCGTTCCCAACTGCTGAGTCAGGAACAAATACAACGAATTATTTCCAAATTACACGGTCACCTCTCTGCTGATGAATGGTTGATAATCAGCGCTCAAAGACACAGAAGTCAGTTTAAAAACAAGAAAATATGTATTCAGAAGTTTGAAACGATTTTAACTGGTGCTTTAATTCCAGACAAAATAAGAATAAAAACCAAACCCGGTAAAAAAGCTAAAATGAAGCGTCTTGGCGCTAAACGAAGAATTTCGGAACTCAAAAAATCCAGAAGTAAAGACTATAGAAACCTAAATTCTGATTAAAGAAGCATGAAATGTAGTGTGTCAGGTCAATCATTTGCCAATTTCAAAAACAAGGGGTGAACTTTAAGGGTAAATATACGAGGGTAATATGCAAAATGGCTGATTTGACGTTGAAATAGTCTTCGACTCTAACAGATTTCATTTGGGTCATTACCTTTTTTTTTCTTAATTTCGCCAATAATATGATCAACCAAAAAATGGATACGGAAAAACAGGAATTCAGAGATAAGATCACCCTCGCACTAAAGACACTCAAACAATACCAAAACCCCAGCTACAAAAAAGCATTTATTCAACTTCTTAATTCATTTGGCCCTTTTATTTTACTTTGGGTGGCCATGTACAACTTATGGGATGTAAGCAAAACTGCTGTCTTTGGTCTTGCTGTTTTAAATGCATTTTTTTTAGTCAGGATCTTTATCATTCAACATGACTGTGGACATAATTCCTTTGTAAAATCAAGGCATATGCGAAACACGGTAGGATACATTTGCAGCCTATTCAGTGCCATTCCATACAGTTATTGGGCTAAATCCCACCATTTTCATCACAACCATAATGGTATGCTGGAAGTGAGGGATATTGGAGACTTGGATACCCTGACCGTGACAGAATATGCTGCCTTAAGCCGTTTTAAGCGGTTTTGGTATAGGGTTTACAGGTCGCCAGTTGTATTGTTTGGTTTGGTTCCGATTTATTACATTCTTATTCACAACAGACTTTTGCTGGTCAAATTACCGGAGTTTAAAAAACTCAAGTGGAATCTGACGATCAATAACATAGCGCTCATCGGTGGTGTCGCTTTATTATGTATTTTGTTGGATTGGAAAAAAGTTTTATTTGTACACTTTACCACTCTAGGTCTTTTTGCGATCATTGCCATTTGGTTTTTCTACATCCAGCATCAACATGAATATGGTTATAAACACTGGAGGCAAAGGTGGGAATTTATATATGCCGCCGTTAAAGGAAGCAGTTATTATAAGTTGCCGGGTATATTCAACTGGTTTACAGGAAATATTGCCATACATCACATACACCACCTCAATCCTGCAATACCCAATTACAATCTGAAAAAGAGTGTGGATGCCATTCCATGGATTAACAAATATACCACAGAGATATCTTTTATACAGAGTTTAAAACTGGCTACGCACAAACTTTGGGATGAGCAAAATGAGCGAATGATTACTTTTAGGGAATATTACCAAATGGAAAAAAATGGCCTCCTGAGTCAGGCATAAAGAATGGCTTCCATTACCCCTATAAATTCAGGTTATTTCAAATTGGACGGGGGAGCTATGTTTGGTGTGGTACCCAAATCAATGTGGTCCAAACTCAATCCTCCTGATGAAGCCAATATGTGTACCTGGGCAATGCGATGTTTGCTTGTTCAGGATGGTGACCGCAACATCATCATAGACACGGGCATCGGGTTTAAACAAGACGAGAAGTTCAGGGGCCACTTCAGACCTGAGCATCTAATTGATTTTGAAACGACACTCAGTGATGGGGAGGTAACTGTCAACGACATTACCGATGTCCTTCTTACTCATTTACATTTTGACCATGCCGGAGGTGCCCTCCGGTACGATGCCTCTGGTAAAATAGTGCCTACATTTCCAAATGCCAAAGTTTGGACAAATGATTTTCATTACCGTTGGGCAACCCAGCCAAATGAAAGAGAACGCGCATCATTTTTAAAAGAAAATATTCATCCTTTCATTGACCTTGGCATTCTGCATCTCATCGACGTACAGGAGGGAATTCGTTTTTCAGAGAGCATTACCCTGGATTTTGTATATGGTCATACCGGCGCGATGATGATTCCCAATATTACCCTGGACAATGGTTCAAAGGTAATATTTTGTGCAGATCTGCTTCCCTCAAGTTACCACGTAGGTATGCCTTACATCATGGCTTATGATGTCCAGCCACTCATTACATTAAAGGAAAAGGAAGTGCTTTATGAAAAGGCTACTGAAGGCAACACCTATCTTTACCTCGAGCATGACCGCCTGCATAACTTCATCAGGGTTTCAAAGCAAGAGAATGGGAGGGTTGTCATACAAGATTACCATGATACCATAGAAAACTAAATTTCCAATAATACCAGATGCAGCAATGGTTATTTCTTCTGATCTTCCAATAATTTTTTGAAGCCATCGGACAATTTGGTTTTCGTTTCAACCATAGAACCAAATTCATTTTTAAACCTCAAACCTAAGCCGAATTTCTGTCTGCGATTGGAAAGACTGATTTCATCAAGATCATATTTGCCGTAGAGTTTAAGATTGAGTTGCCTGTCTTTGGTCAGTGCATATTCAATAAAAAACTCCGGCACGATGTAATTATTGAGATTGATGAGCGAATTTTGCCGCACATAATTTCCACCCACATTGATAGACAATCTCTCATCCAGAAAGCGGAACCTGTTTTTCAATCTGACCTCAATCTCAGTAGGTAACAGAGAGCTGTTGCCGGTTACACTTTGAAATGAGGTATTGTTTCGCAAATCAATATCAAAATCAATACCTGAGATAAGGCCATTGTCCTCCAGTGCTTCATTGACAATGCCTGTAACAAACATAGATAGCTGGCTGCTGACAAATTCACTGAGTGTACTGATACCTGCACTTTGGATAAAGTTGTTGTTGGTGACCACATCAGAAATGGCATTGGAGGGGATGAAAGAGTTAAATACGATCAAACCGAAGACTTGAGAGTTGTAGTCAGCTTCATTATTGCGAAGTAACCTGATTTTACTGTCGGTATAACTCTTCAATTCGCCTGTCAACGCCGGGAATTCAAAATCAAATTTGACGGTGGGACTAAACAAAGTATTGCCAAGGATCAGTTTGAGATTTACCGGTGTTGAGACGGCAGCTGCATTCTTCAGTTGATCTGTCACGAGATATTCCGTAAGAAATGAGGTGAGTGGTGTCCTTACGGAATAATCAGCTTCAATATTGAGCGAGGCGTTTACAGGGTCTCCGGTCCAGCGAATGGTGCCACCCTCCCTGACTTTAAAAGGTTTATTGACAATGTTGAGTGCTGTAAACAGATATTCACCACTGGTAATGGTATAGGTGCCAAACATATCAAACTCTCCTCTGTTTGACATGGATATTCTCAAATTGCCTTTACCCACACCTGTGATGATGTCATTTTTAAACTCGTCAAAAATCATATTTACCACAGCTTCTTCAGTCATGGTGAGGTTCATATCAATGGAAATACCTTCCAATTTGACATCATCCGCGACATTGGTGCTGTCTTTTGTAGCGCGATAAAAGCCTTCTTTGTCAATAAAAGTAATAAAACTTCTGTCAGCTGTGGACCTTGTTTCTTTGATGGGCATGTTTATCCTGGTGCCCGGCTTAGTCACCGCGTTTATGATCATTTTGGGTGTATTGACAGAACCAGAAAAATCCACATTTACCTCTCCCCTGCCGATGCCATAATATATGGGATTGTCAAATTTAGAAGTGTTGATGGCGATGACATTCTGGGCATATATACTAACATCCAGATAAAAATCTTTAAAAATGGTATGGTTTAATCGGCCTGTAATGATTCCAGGGCTTCCTTCCGAATCTGTAAGTCTGGCACCTGTAAGGTCAATGGTTTTATGCGTAATTTTAAAGGATTGATCATCAAAATAGTATGTTTCCCCCAGATAATTTATCTTTACTTCACCTTTGTAAGCCGTGGCATCGCCATCAATGATGATCGCATTTGATTTACCCGAAATTTTAGCATCCACATTGGCGTACCCTTTTACATTGGATATACCTGCCTTCAGGATGTATTCCAGAAATTTGAGAGAAACCTTTCTGCCCTTCACTTCGGCGGTCACATCCTTAGTCTCTAAATTGTAATTTCCACTTAATTTCAAGGCCAGACCATCGGCAGGTTTGCTCAGCGAAAGCAATGCCTCAATGGGCTTGTTTTCAGCTTTCGATATATCAATACTTAATTCGCCGTAATCATCATTATTCAATGTGAAAGCGGGAATATTAAGATTACCTGACAAGCTGGGCGATGAACTAAAAATGTCATCGACGCGCAAGGTGCTGTTGAGCTCTCCACCCAACAGTATTTTGTCGTAATGAATAAGCGGGTTAATAGAGGCCAGGTCAATTTTTGTGGCTTTTATGCTTATCCCTTTATTGTTTATATCCACTAGGTCGATTTGCCTGTTTCCATCCGTAATGAGTAGATTTTCGATGTCAATAAACCTTTCGCCAATCGATACCTTTGACTCATTACTCACCTTCCATCTCTTTCCAAATAATTTAATGTCATTGTTTAAAATGGATATCGTATATCCTTTGGGATGAGGTACAACCAAGCCACGGAACTGGAAATTCTGCACAGAGTCAATAATGCTGGAAGCATTTATATCAAAGTTTATTTCATCTCCTTTCATTATATACTGCATATCCACAGCATTTAATTTTCTTCCGCTCACAAAGGCACTGTCCAAATGGATGAGCAAATCACCCGATCTTGCTTTGTTGTTGAATAAGACCTGGAGATTAAAAAAGCCAAGGTCCTTAAGCCAGAGTGTAGGCAGAGATGAAACTATATTGAATTCCATATTTTTTGAATCTACGTTACCCTTGCCTTTAAAAGATGTGATTGCTACGCTATCTAAACCTGCTAGGCGCAATAAATCAACTGCCCTGGCAAGTTCAATGTCAAATTTAAAGACCTGGTCATTGGAAACTTCGATATTTCCGGGATTCCAGTTTCTAACGTGGTATGGAAAATTGGCCTTTACCATCTGTTTTAGATCATTCACTATGGTCAGGAGATTGTATTTACCTTCTATAAAAATATCGGCCATTTCCGTTTTTAACTGCAATTTCTTATTTCCTTCATTATCTATGTAGGTAGATGAAAGGTCTATTGATTTTATGCTATAGGTACTGTCATTTTTCACGATGAGAAAATCCTGTCCATTGAGTTTACCAATGAGATTGTTTATGTTATTTCCTACTCCCTGAAATACAATATCCCCGGAAAATGCTTTGATGTCTTTACTTAAGTTCAGCTTTAAAAGATTAAGATTGTCAATTCTACTGCTGAAATTATATTTAGGCTGTTCGCCCGAAAATATAACACTGCCATCAAAAGTGAGGTCAATATTGGGATCAGAAGAGATTAAACTTCCTATAAACTCACTTGGAGAAATTTTACCATTAATTTTAATATTCGTATAATCGTATCCTTTGAACTGTAGCAGGTTGATGGCTCCGTCCAAATCTGCTTTGGCATTACGAAAAACAAGACTCTCACCATCTCTTATCCTGGCGTTTAAACTCACTAAACCAAGATTGGCATTTTCGCTCCACGTTCCAATATTGAAATCCTTTAGGATAAGGTTGCCGCTGTATTTGGCCTTTTCATTGCCATTCTTTACATCAAGCCTCAAGTCCAAATCCGCCATACCCACATCCGACTTTAGTGTGCCAAAAGCGACAAAATCATTCAAATAGCCATCAAAATTACCTGTAAAATCAATGTTGGCCAATTTATAGAAAGTGGCAGGCGGGTTAAACCCCGGAATAATATCCCTTATAAATTCAATATTCGTTTTTAATTGCCTGACCCGAAGATTCACCAAAGCTTCATCAGGTCTGGTTATATTGCGAACGCCAAAGTCCCCGACAAAAGTGAGCTGATCCTCAAGTCGTACGTTTAGGCCGGAGCCTCTGAGATTGTTAACCCTGCCTTTAAAGGTACCATCCAGTCTCAAATCTCTGTTTTGATACTTTTTATAAGCAACAGTTTTGGTGAAAGCCGGTATAAAATATCCAAGCTCCTTAAGGCCTATAACACCATGGTTGAAAACTGCGTCAATAAATACTTTATTTTCAAAATCTGAAAAAGATTCAATCCCATTATATTTTAGTACTATGCTTTGGCCAAAATCAGAATCAGCCGTACGAATATTAAATTTTTCCATGGACAACATCTCGTTGTTCATCACAAATATGGGTATTTCAAGGTGCTTCAAACTAAAACCTGAGGGGCTGTCCATACTCACATTCTTTACCTCTGCATAAATATCATCCAACCCGCCAAACCAAAGGTTTGAGATATCAATATTTATGTGGTTATAGGCAATATGGTTGGGATCAAAAGTATATAACTCCTTATTGGTAGAAAACATACGGTGGTCGAGATTCAGCAAGCCATCCAAAACAGAAAATTTCCGAACTGAAAGACACAGTGGATTTGAACCGGAGGTGTCATAGGCTTCTTTCATTTCAACTTCCTGCTCAGTGGTAAAATTCAACATTTGAAATTCAGGTTGAATGAAGTTGACCTCCGCTATCAGGAAGGTGTTGTTTTTAAGGTCAAATTTTTCAAAATTAATCTTGCCTTGCTTAAGTCTTGCTAAGTAGGAAACCTGTCTGTTTTCATCCATCATAGAAAAATTCAACTTTTCTATATAAAATTCTCTTAAATTGAATACCAGTGGGGATCCGGAACCGTCGTTTTTACCACTTCCTAACTTTTCCAGTAATTTAAGCAGATTAATCTTTCCATCCGACTCATCCACATCCAGATAAATGCGGGGGCTGACGAGCGAAACGGATTTTACGTTTATGGTATTATTCCACAGTGAAAAAAGATTCCGGGAAAGACTGACATCCAGTGACTCAGCAAAAAAAATGGTATCCCCTTCAACCTCACCAATGTAAAAGTTATCCATAGAAACACCCTTAAATATGCTAAAATTAACATTTTTAAGCCCTACGTCGGCTTCCATTTTAGTTGAAAGGTAGGTTGTCAGTTTCCCCACTGCCCAATTTTGAATTGGAGGAATATGCAATAAAAAGGTAAGAAAAACCGGCATCAAAATGGCGATCAAAAGGACAGCTGCGAACCGCTTAAAAAGTTTTCTTTTTTTTCCAGTATTTTGAACCTCAGTGGATTCCATTCAGCTTAATTGATGATGCACATTAGTAACGTAAAGATAATCTATTTCCTCCTTAAAGTAGTGTTAAAGCTTAAGAATTCAGGTCAGGAAACGCACAATTTAATTAATTGGAAATATTTCTGAAAACCCTTTTCTTTGCGTACTGTTAACAGTCTAAAATCAACAATAATGTTTGAAAGCATTGAAAACCTGGGTATGATAGAAGCTTCTGCAAGGGAGTTTGCACAAAAACACATATTGCCCAAGGTAATGGAATGGGATGAGGCCCAGCATTTTCCGGTAGATGTAATGAAAGAACTTGGCAAACTTGGATTTTTGGGTGTGCTTGTGCCCCATGAATATGGCGGATCAGGTTTAGGTTACCAGGAATATATTACCATATTGACAGAGATTGGCAAGGTGTGTGGCTCAATTGGGTTATCTGTTGCCGCGCATAACAGTTTATGTACCGGCCACATAATGGCGTTTGGAAATGAGGTCCAAAAATCCAAATACCTCCCTCTACTCGCCTCCGGCGAATTTATTGGCGCCTGGGGTCTTACGGAAGCAAATACCGGCAGTGATGCAATGCGTATGAAGTGTGTGGCCATCAAAGATGGAGACCACTATGTATTGAATGGGTCTAAAAACTGGATTACCCACGGGAAATCCGGAGATGTTGCTGTAGTCCTTGCAAGAACTGGGGAATTACTTGATTCCAGAGGGATAACCGCATTCATTGTGGAGCGTGGAACGCCAGGTTTCAGGGCAGGAAAAAAAGAAAATAAACTCGGTATGCGGGCCTCTGAGACGGCTGAAATCATATTTGAAGATTGCCGTGTTCATGAAAGCCAGGTGCTTGGTCAGGTAGGTGATGGTTTTATCCAGGCCATGAAAGTGCTAGATGGAGGCAGAATCAGCATTGCCGCTCTGTCACTGGGCATTGCCAAAGGTGCTTATGAAGCGTCTGTAAAATATGCCAAAGAAAGGGAACAATTTGGACAACCCATCGCCAATTTTCAGGCTATTTCCTTTAAACTGGCGGATATGGCCACCAGAATTCAGGCGGCTGAATTGCTTACCCGGCAGGCTGCAGATTTGAAAAACAATGGAAAAAAAGTAACTGAGGCGGGAGCAATGGCCAAATATTACGCTTCTGAAGTTTGTGTGTATGCCTCCAATGAAGCGGTTCAAATTTTTGGAGGATATGGATATACCAAGGATTTTCCAGTTGAAAAGTACTATCGTGACTCCAAACTTTGCACCATTGGTGAAGGAACCAGTGAAATACAAAAACTGGTTATCAGCAGGTCTATTTTAAAGGAACAATAACCTCTTTATACGGCTTTACCCTTTAATGCAGATAAAACTGCTTCATCCATGGCTCTGTGGGCAAGTGGGTTTGAATAGGCATTGAGTGTTTCTATGGTTGCCATGATTTCATGCTTATTTTCTGACTTCATACTCTTTCTGACCTCATCTGTCAATGCAATCATTTTCGTTTTTTCTTCTTCTGACAGAATGGATTTGTTAATTTGGATAAATTTGTCAACGGACAAGATTATGGATTGAGCCTCGTTGACTGCTTCCTGAAGTGCCTTTATTTTCATATCACTTTCTGCATTGGCTATGGATTCTAAAAGTAAATGAGCCATTTCCTCATCCCCAATGCCGTAAGCCGATTTGATGACTACCTCCATCGCTTTTTCGGACCTCAGTTCCTTGGCCCTAACTGTAAGTATTCCATCTGCATCCAGTGTAAATAATACTTCAATTTTAGGAATACCTGCAGCCATCGAAGGCATGTCTGCCAAGATAAAAGAGCCCAGCTTCCTGTTGAATTTGACCAAATCCCGTTCACCCTGGTACACGTTGATGGCCAGATTTTTTTGACCATCCACGGATGTAGTATAATTTCTGCCCACCCTGGCCGGAACCTTGGTGTTACGGGGAATAATGGTGTCCATGAGGCCTCCAAGCGTCTCAATACCCAGAGAAAGTGGGGTTACATCCAACAACAACATATCTTTGCGTCTTCCGGAAAGAATATCCGCCTGTATGGCAGCTCCGAGAGCCACTACCTGGTCAGGGTCAACTTCATTGTGTACTTCCTTCCCAAAAAAAGCACTTACCCGCTCCGAGATAGCGGGAATACGGGTGGAACCCCCTACCATGACTATTTGAGAAATGTCTTTGGTATGTAGCGAAGCGTCTTTTAAAGCTTGTTTACAGTGATTTAAAGTCCTCTCAATCAAAGGCTCAATGAGTTTATTGAGTTCATCCTTTGAAAGTGAAAGCTGTCTGCCATTCCATTCACAATTGAAAGAATGGTTATAAGTCAGGTGTTTCTTGGCTTCTTCGGCCCTTAAACGCAAAGCAGCAGGGGAAACAGGTGATTCATGCGCTGGACCTTCCTGATTTAATTGATTTAACCAGTATTGTAAGATCAATTGATCTATGTCGTCACCGCCGAGGAAGGTATCCCCATTGGTTGACCGAACTTCAAAGACACCATTTTCAATGGTAAGTATTGAGATGTCAAAAGTTCCCCCTCCCAAGTCATATACTGCAATGGTCTCACAAGAGTCCTTGTTAATGCCCAGACCATAAGCAAGACTGGCTGCGGTAGGCTCGTTGACAATGCGGAGTACATCTAATCCAGCCAGTTTTCCAGCATCCCGGGTGGCCTGACGTTGTGCATCATTAAAATAAGCCGGAACTGTGATGACAGATTTACTTACTTTCATACCCAATACCTGTTCGGCTCTTGAAACAAGAGATTTAAGGATGTAGGCACTTAGTTCTACGGGTGAATAAAACTTATTTCCCACCCTTACCTTGACCAATGAATAATCATCCTGGTTGTCAATAATCTCATAACCAAGTTTAATGTTGGTTAAGGAAATATCGGCATATGATTTGCCTAGCAAACGCTTTACAGAATAAATGGTATTTTCCGGGTCCTCTGTGAGATAAGCCCTAGCCTTCTCTCCTACTACAAAACTTCCATTTTCAAAAAAATGGATTATTGAAGGCACAATGGCATCCCCTATTTGATCTTTTATGGTTTGTGGTTGTCCATCCGGTCCCACAATGGCAATCAGGCTATTGGTTGTCCCCAGGTCAATGCCGACTACCAGCGAATAGTCTTCATCTCTGGTGGTTATGGTGTTGCCTGACTTTATATCTATGGGGATTTTCATACCAGTTTATCTTTGCGATTTAACGTTTAGGCAGGAAATAAGTTTATGAATTTAAGGATGGGAAAGGCATCCTTGGATCAGGGCTTACTGAAAGATCGGCAAAATCTCCACTCTGATATTTGACCCATGCTACCAACGCAATCATACCTGCATTATCTGTACAAAACTGGAGGGAAGGGATAAAAACATCCCAATGATCTTGGGTTTTCATTTCTTCAAGTGCCGCCCTCAAGCCTGAGTTTGCCGCTACACCCCCGGCTATTGCCACCCTTTTTATTCTGGTCTCGGTTACCGCTTTTTTTAATTTTTTCATCAAAATCATAATAATGGTTTTCTGAACCGAAGCACAAAGGTCATTCAAATTGGCATTAGTAAAACCGGGGTCTTTTGCCATTTCTTTTTGCAGAAAGTAAAGAACAGAGGTTTTAAAGCCACTGAAGCTAAAATCCAAGCCAGGCAATACAGGCTGTGCAAACTCAAATTTGGCTTCACCGCGTAAAGCACGATTGTCAATTTCAGGCCCGGCAGGGTATTTCAGGCCAAACATTTTTCCAGTTTTATCAAATGCCTCTCCAGCTGCATCATCAATGGTCTGGCCCAAAACCATCATTTCAAGATAAGATTTCACCAATACAATTTGGGTGTGACCGCCTGAAACTGTCAGGCAAATGAAAGGAAACTCAGGCTTTGGTTCCTCTATAAAATGTGCCAAGATATGGGCATGCATATGATGAACCTCAATGAGAGGCAGTTTTAGAGAAAGGGCCAGACCTTTGGCAAAACTAACTCCTACTAAAAGACTGCCAAGCAAACCGGGACCTTTGGTAAAGCCAATCGCCCCTAAATCTGACATTTTCTTTCCAGCCTTGTCCATGGCAGCGACTACAACCGGAACTATATCGAGATGGTGCTGCCGAGATGCCACCTCAGGAACCACGCCACCGTATAACTCGTGGATTTTCTGGCTCGCCACTACATTGCTTTTAATGACTCCGTTTTCAATCACGGAGGCTCCGGTATCATCACAAGAACTTTCAATGGAAAGAATGGTCACTATTTTTTTTATGCAAATAAAACTTTAATTTTGCCATACACCAAGAATTTCTAATTTTACATCTAGTTTATTTGGAGCTCAATTCCAATTATTAAAAGAGAATTTGATAAAAAATTAGCGCCAAACAAATTAAAATATTGAATTTTAACAACTAACGAAAATATTTTTTTATGAAAGTCTTCATTAACCTGGTTTTAACTGCTTTGATTTTCCTCCTTATATATATGATTTATTCATCCATTAGGGAACCTATAGCCTTTCAGGAAGAAAAAGGCCGGCGCGTTGATGTAGTGATTGCCAGATTGAAGCAGATAAAAGTATCTCAGGAAATTTACCGGTCGATAAAAGGTACATTTGCAGGTAATTTTGAAGAACTGACCAGCGTATTGAAAGAGGGTAAAATTCCTTTTGAAAAAATTGAAAGTGATCCGGCTGACCCTACTAATGAGGATAAATTCATCAGAACAACTTCATATTCCCCGGCTTACGATTCTATCCAGGCAATGGGCATCAATTTGGACTCTTTGGCTTTGGTACCATTTACCAATGGACAAAAGTTCGAAATTGCTGCAGATACGATTGATTATCAGAGCACTAAAGTTCCCGTTGTACAAGTTGGCACAAAGTGGAAAGTCTTTATGGGCCCCTTTGGCGACCCTAAGTATAAAAAATATGACAAATATTTTGACCCTGAAAAAATGTTGAAATTTGGAGATCTTACGGCTCCGAGTCTGAATGGAAACTGGGAATGATCAACCTGGGATTTACTTCATCTTACGAAAAAGAACAAATTGAGAAACTGTCTGTCATCTATGAGGCGGACAGTTTTGTTTATGGCCTATTTGGAAAAGGCAATGTACTGCTGAAGACCGGAACGAAACCCTATCATTTACTCGATGAGTTTATATCAAAAGTTAAACCTGAGGGGGCCAGTTTGCATACCCTGTCAAAAAGCCGTTATTTCACACACATCCCTTTGGCGGAATTACAGGGTCCACTTGCCAGATTGCCATACAGGGATAAAATGAGCGGAGAAGACATAGTCACTTGTTATGACAGTGAGACAGTCTATCTTCAAGGTGTTAACCTCAAGCATTTTTCTACCGCCATTCAGCATCATTATGTTTTTGATACCAGGGATATTTGCCATATTCATCTGGGAAATTCAACGGCAAGCTTCTGCCTTTGTGGAAAATCAGGTTTTAAATTTTATAATGAATTTGATATCCAAAACGCAGAAGATGTAATTTATTACGCCCAAGCTGTTACTAAAAATTTCATCCCAGCAGAGACCCAGCCCCCTGTAGCATTATCTGGTCTCGTCGAAGAAAATTCAAATCTTTACAAGCTGCTCTTCAGATACCTGAACCCTTTTGGATTTGCCAACACATATCAATTTAAGACTGCCCAGCACGAAATTGGAAGTCACGCCTTTTTTGATCATTATATCAACATAAGCCTGTAATGCGCATCATCAGCGGCATTTTTAAAGGTAGAAGATTTATCCCCCGGCCAAAAACTGGCCAACCAGGCCAACGACAGACGTTGCCAAAGAAGGCTTGTTTAACATTCTTCAAAACCGACTGGATTTTGAAAACTGCACAATGCTGGACCTTTTTGGCGGCACGGGCAGCCATTGTTATGAATTTATATCCAGAGGCTGCGAAGATGCTACATACGTTGATAATTTTACACCGGCTGTAGACTTCGTAAAAAAAATCTCCGCTGAATTAGGCATAGAAGAGTCAATCCATATTTTTCGCCGCGATGTCTTTGATTTTATCAGGGAAACCAAAAGAAGTTTTGACTACATTTTTGCGGGGCCTCCTTACCCCCTTAAAACCCTGAATACCATACCCGCCAAAATATTTGAGCGTCAGATTTTAGCAAAAAATGGTATCTTTGTACTCGAGCATAATCCTGACCATAGTTTCAAACACTTACCTCAATATACAGAGGAAAGAAATTATGGAACCACGATTTTTACTTTTTTTATGAACAACCAGTAGTTTTTCATGCGCATATTAATACAATTGCTTACCGCCTTTCAGGCTGGTATGAAGGAGGTTTACCAGTTGGAAACCTCTTCTGAAGAGGTGCTGATTAACCCTACCAAAAAAGAGTTTACCGGAGACTTTACCATTGTACTATTTTCATTCACAAAGAAAACAGGTGAGGGTCCGGAGACGATGGGCGAAAAGCTTGGTAATTATCTGGTGATAAACTTTACTGATGTAATTGGATATAATGTCATCAAGGGGTTTTTGAACCTCGAAATGAGCCATACTTTTTGGACAAAGAGTTTATCGACAATAAAAAATACTTCAAATTATGGCTTCCTTAAAAGCACCGGAGAAAAGTATCTTATTGAATATGCTTCTCCAAATACAAACAAACCCCTGCATTTGGGGCACATCCGAAACATATTACTTGGTTGGTCGGTATCCAGAATACTTGAAGCCAATGGACATCAGGTAATCAGGACGCAGGTGGTCAACGACCGTGGGATAGCCATTTGCAAAAGCATGCTTGCGTGGTTAAAATTTGGTAAAGGAGAAACGCCTGCCACATTGGGCAAAAAAGGTGACCATTTTGTGGGTGATTTTTATGTGCTTTTTGAAAACAAATTCCAGGAAGAATATAAAGTTTGGCAGGAAAGTGAGCTCGCAAAAATGTTGCTTGCAGAAAAAAACATCCAGGAAAACAATATCCCTGAATTTTTTAAAGACTTCAAAAATACTTACTTTAATGATTATAGTGAATTGGGTAAGGAAGCCAGGGAAATGCTTCAAAAATGGGAAAAGGGGGATGCCGAAACCATTAGCCTTTGGAACAAAATGAACGATTGGGTCTATGAAGGTTTTGGGGCTACATATGATAAACTAAAGGTCTCCTTTGATAAAAATTACTATGAATCACAAACCTATCTTTTAGGAAAAGAAACGGTTGAATTGGGGCTCAAAAAAGGAGTTTTTGAAAAAGAGGCCGATGGGAGTGTATGGATAGACCTTACTGATGCCGGTATGGACAGAAAAATTGTACTTCGTTCAGACGGAACCTCTGTGTACATTACCCAGGATATAGGCACTGCAATGATACGCTATAAAGATTTCGGTGTCAGCCGCATGATCTATACGGTTGCTGATGAACAGGATTATCATTTTAAAGTGCTTTTTGAAATGCTCAAACGATTGGGTGAACCCTATGCAGGAGGCCTGTACCATCTGAATTATGGCATGGTTGATCTTACTACCGGAAAAATGAAATCAAGGGAGGGCACCGTTGTGGACGCTGATGATCTCATACAAGAGGTTATATCTGAAGCGTCAGCCGGATCCGCAGAACGAGGAGAATTAGCAGAATTAACCGTCTCCCAACAACAAGATATCTTTGACAAAATTGGATTTGCGGCCTTAAAATTTTTCATTCTAAAGGTGCAACCGAGAAAACGAATGACATTCAATCCTCAGGAATCTCTGGACATGCAGGGACAAACCGGTCCTTACATCCAGAATGCATTTGTCAGAATTCAATCTATTTTTCGAAAAAGTGATGGCAAACTGAGTGAGACAGAAGGTGGGCCGAATAAAATTGAACAGCCTGAAAAAGAATTACTTAGACTGCTGATATCCTTCCCGGATGTTGTGGCAGAGGCAGGTAGGCAATATGATCCTTCGACCATTGCCAACTATTGTTATGCCCTGGCCAAAGATTTTCACCGATTTTATCATGAGGTACGGATTCTTGGTGCGGAAACGGCTGAAGAAAAAAACTTCAGACTGCAACTTTGTGCCTGCACCGGCGATGTGCTTGAAAGAGCGATGGATCTACTGGGCATCGATATGCCAGACCGAATGTAATTTAAGAGAAAGAAGCATATAACAATGTCAGATAATAAAGAACATTTAAATTTTATTGAAGAGATCATTGAAGAGGATCTTCAAGAAGGAAAACATAATGGGCACATACATACAAGGTTTCCTCCGGAACCCAACGGGTATCTGCATATTGGGCACGTCAAAGCCATTACCATCAACTTTGAACTGGCCAAAAAATATGGTGGCAGCACCAATCTGCGTTTTGACGACACCAATCCAACGACGGAAGAAACCGAATATGTAGAAGGAATAAAACGCGACATTCAATGGTTGGGTTATACCTGGAACGGAGATGCGCTTTATGCTTCTGATTATTTTGACAAATTATATCACTACGCCGAGAAACTTATTCTGGATGGTCATGCATATATAGATGACAGCACAGCAGAGCAAATTGCAGAGATGAAAAAGACGCCTATGGAAGCTGGCATTGAAAGTCCATACCGGAATCGCCCTGTGGATGAAAACCTTGATCTCTTTAGAAAAATGAAAGCCGGAGCATTTCCGGATGGCACAAGGGTACTGAGAGCCAAAGTGGATATGACATCTCCCAATATGCATATGAGGGACCCTGTCATTTACCGCATTAAACACGACCATCATCACCGCACAGGCGATCAGTGGTGCATCTATCCCATGTACGATTTTGCCCACGGTCAAAGCGACAGCATTGAAGGAATCACCCATTCCCTTTGTTCGCTGGAATTTACCCACCACAGGCCGCTGTATGACTGGTTTATTGAAAAGTTGGGCATTTTTCCTTCGAGACAGATTGAATTTGCCCGAATGAATGTTACCTATCTCATTACCAGCAAAAGAAAATTGCTGAAATTGGTGGAAGAAGGTATAGTAACCGGATGGGATGATCCCAGAATGCCTACCATAGCCGGTATGCGCAGGCGAGGGTATCCCGCTGCCGCACTCAGGGAATTCTGTGAAAAAGTCGGAGTAGCGAAGCGGGATAACCTCATTGAAATAGAATTGCTGGAATCCTGTGTGAGAGATGAGCTGAATAAAACTTCTGACCGGGCCATGGTAGTTATGGATCCCATTCGAATCACATTGCGAAATTATGAAGAAAACAAAACCGAATACCTTACGGCAGAAAACAATCCGGAAGATGCTACAAGAGGTGAAAGAACAATGAGTTTTTCACGCCATTTGTTTATTGAGCGGGATGATTTTATGGAAAATCCTCCCAAAAACTATTTCAGGTTATACCCAGGTGGAAATGTCAGGCTAAAGAATGCCTACATCATCAGTTGCGAAGAAATAATTAAGGACGAGAGTGGCGAGGTTACCGAACTGATTTGCAGTTATCACCCTGACAGCAAAAGCGGCAATGATACCAGTGGATTAAAAGTGAAAGGCACACTACATTGGGTCAATGCGGCAGATGCCATTGAAGCTGAGATCCGAGAATATGACAAGCTTTTTACCGACCCCACCCCGGCAGGTCATGATGACAAGGATGTACTTGATTTTATCAACCCGAATTCCCTGGTTATAAATAGAAAAGCACGCTTAGAAAGCAGTTTATCCAAGGCTAAACCAGGCCAGGCTTTTCAGTTTTTACGCAAAGGATACTATACAGCTGACGATGAATTTACCCTGGAGCATCCCGTGTTTAATGCTACTGTCAATTTGAAAGAGTCATTCAAAGTGCAAAAATAGTGGAGGCCCTTATACGTGAGATCAGTGATAAACCCCTGGAATCATTACTGGTAGTACTCAATCTGATTTTGATTGAGAGTTTACTTGCCATTGACAATGCTGCTGTCTTAGCCAGTATGGTCATGGGCTTACCTGAAAATCAAAGAGGCAAAGCCCTGCGATACGGCATCCTCGGGGCTTATTTCTTTCGGGGTTTATGTCTGCTTTTTGCAACATATCTCATTGGTTTTTGGTGGCTCAAACCCCTTGGTGGCCTTTATCTGCTCTATCTCGTTTGGAAGTGGTGGAAAGGAGAGCAAACAAAAACCCATAAAGACGACCTTATTGAGCCTGAAAATAGCTGGTGGTATCGTAAAACCATTGGCCTGGTAGGGCCTTTCTGGGCTACCATTGTGTCTATAGAATTAATGGACCTCACATTTTCCATCGACAATGTATTTGCTGCGGTGGCATTTTCCGACAACATCATATTGATCTGGACAGGTGTTTTTCTCGGCATTCTGGCCATGCGTTTTGTCGCTCAGGGCTTTGTGACCCTGATTAAAAAATACCCTTTTCTTGAAACCAGTGCGTTTATTGTGATCGGAATTCTGGGTTTGAAACTGTGTTTATCTGTAATAGAGCATATTTTTCCAGAAGCTTATTTTAGCAAATTTTTGGCAAGTCATGAAGCAGACTGGGGATTTTCTGGACTTACGCTGGTCATTTTCTTTTTTCCATTGCTTTTCAGTAAATCAAAAAATTAAAATGAACCTTTTTCTGGTAAAAACATTTACATAAAAAAGTACGAAGATGTTGATAAAAATAAGTGTAGTGTTGGCAGCAGTTTTAGCCATGGAGGCGGTAGCTTGGCTGGCTCATAGATTTATCATGCATGGATTTGGCTGGAACTGGCATGAAGACCATCACAAACCCCACTTTGAAAAAGAAGGTTTTTTTGAAAAAAACGATTTGTTTTTTGTGGTTTTCGCAGTACCGAGTGCTACCAGTTTCATCATAGGATCGTTATTTGAGTCTTACCATTTGCTCATTTATGTGGGATTGGGTATTTTGATTTACGGTATAATTTACTTCCTTATACATGATGTGTATATTCATAGAAGATTTAACTGGTTTAAGCAACTGGACAATCCTTACAGCAGAGCTGTTTTAAGGGCTCATGGCGCCCACCATAATAAAAACACAAAAGAAGACTGTGAATCCTTTGGTTTACTTTTTGTCCATCCCCGCTATTTCAAAACAACAAGGAAATCAGCCTGATAAATTTGCATCTTATGAAATAAAAATGCAGCTTTGGCATGATGAGCTAAAGTTTCATCATTTCCAATAGTTCAGACTTAACAGGCAACCTCAGATACGGATAAATTACTTCTGACAGATAAAGTCCTTGAGGATGAGCCTTTTTCCTTACGGGATATTTAACTTTTCCATTAAGTTTTTCCACAAACTCATCTAATGTACTTCTTTGCATAGACACCTCCAGCACTTCCCAGACTAAAATTCGAACCATAGACTTCAAAAATCTGTTGGCCGAAATGGAAAAGACTGCCCTACTACCGTCCTTATGGAGCTTAAATTCGCAGGAATTAACTACACAAATGGTAGTATTGTGTCTGTCCGGCGTTGTGCAGAAATTGCGAAAATCAGTGCTCTTGACAATTGCCCTGCAGGCTTCTGAAGCAAGGTTGTGATTTACGGTTACCCTTGGATAATAAGCTGTAAGATCCGACAATAGTGCATCTTTTTCAAAATGCATAAAATATTCATACTTTCTCTCAATGGCATCATATCGCGAATGTGCCCTGTCATGCACAGGAATGATGGAATGAATGGCTATATCTGAAGGCAGGGCGTAGTTTATTTTCTGAATATCGGGCAATGAAACATCCAAAAAATCGGCATGGACATAGAACTGTAAGGCGTGTACACCTGCATCTGTTCTGCCGCAGCCCATTACAGTTACAGGTAAGCCTGTAACCCTGCTTATGGCAGCTTCCACATATTGTTGCACAGATGAAGGTGCATTTTTTTGTCTTTGCCAGCCATTGTATCGGCTACCCATAAAAGACATATGAAAAAAATAACGCATTTTCTGTACCTTTACATCTAATATCCTCAGTTAAAGATAATGCGATTTTCGAAATTTTTCAGTAACCCGCGACAATTCAATTGTTGGCTCATTTTTTCATTTTTCTTATTGCTATTTGCTTCCGGCTGCAGTAAAAAAAGCACCTCAATGGCCTCAAAAGTTGACTATTTTGTGCCACCTGACATGTATTCTTACCTCAACATCAACTACCGTATTGAAAAGAAAAGCCTGACAGATACTTTCAATTTTGTAATGGACAATTTAATGGCGGACGATTTGGTATTTCCTGATTATGATGTATCCATGAAACTTAAAAGAAATGGTAACGTACTTATTGAGTTTCAGGGAAAATCTGTCCTTGTTACATTGCCTATGGATGTGGAAGTAATAAAAAAAACATTCATCAAGGACCTTAAAGCCACAGGAACCCTGGAAATGAGTTTTATAACCACTATGGATATAAGCAAAGATTGGTCACTTACCACCAAAACAATGCTGACAGACCATAAATGGACAAAAAGACCGAGCATTGGCCTGGGTGTAATCAACCTTCCAATAGAAACAATAGCCAATTTGGTCATTAGAAAAACCAGGGTTGACCTGGAAAACAACATCGATTCCTCCATACACGAACAATATAATATGAGAGAAATCATAGGAGAGGTAGCAAAATACACTCTGTTGCCCTATCAATTGGATAGTGTGTTTGGAGGTTGGATGCAAATGACTGCAGATTCGGCCTATTTGAGTCCTGCCGTTAATACAAAATATTATGTGGAAGGTAAGATTTCCATGAAAACCAAAATGAATATCACTTCCATGAAACCCAAAGAAGAGGCATTTAAGCCCAGTTTGCCCTATTTTTCATGGAATGATAACATCAGGGATAGTTCTACCGTAAGGTTATTGATGGAGTTGGAATATGACCACCTTACCAGTGTTGCCCGAAAAAATTTCAAAGGAAAAACGTTTTCAGAAGGGGATAAAAAGATTGAGATAATAGACGTAGTGGTGCACAAGCACGACGGAAAACTTCAAATTACCACCAATGTTAAGGGTTCGTTCAATGGCACCCTTTCGATTATGGGCATTCCATCATTTGACAAATACCGTTCCCAGTTGTTTGCCCGGGACATTAATGTCTCAGTAAAAAGTGGAAATGTGCTTCATTCCGCTGCCGGTTGGTTGTTGCGCGGAAAAATTAAAAGTGAATTGGACAAAATGCTTCAATTTTCACTAAATGATAATATGGCAAACCTGCAAAGTCAAATTGATGAACAGGTAATGAATATGAATAAGAAATATAAGATGAAACTAAGGGTAAATGTGGGAAGCATTAATATTGACAATTTTGCTTTACGTCCAGACAGAGCCAATGCCTATCTATCTATGAAATTGTATTTCGATACAACCCTGGATAATCTTTATCTATTTCAGGATTAATTTTATAACGCAATGAGTGCCAAATCCAGCCTGAAAATTGTCTTTATGGGAAGCCCGGAATTTGCTGTGCCAAGTTTGCGCATGCTTTATGAACATGGTTATTCCATTGTGGGTGTAGTCACAGCCACCGATAAACTCGGGGGAAGAGGGGGAAAACAATTATTGGAATCGGCAGTCAAAAAATATGCCCTTTCAGTCGGCCTACCCATTTTACAGCCCCCAAATCTAAAATCAAAATCATTTCTGTACATACTTAAGTCCCTGAATGCGGACATTCAGGTAGTGGTTGCTTTTCGTATGCTACCCCAAATTGTTTGGTCTATGCCAAGGTATGGCACTATAAATCTTCACGGTTCACTCCTTCCAAAATACAGGGGGGCCGCCCCCATCAACTGGGCTATTATCAATGGCGAGACAGAGACTGGAGTGACTACCTTTCGGCTTCAGCATGAAATTGATACCGGGCAAATTTTGTTACAAAGCAAAACCACCATCGAAGAAGAGGATGATTTCGGAATCGTCTATCAAAGGCTGATGGTGATGGGTGCTGAACTGGTTTTAAAAACAATTTCCATGGTGGAGGATGGAACAGCCGAACCAAGGGTGCAAGATGACGCACACGCAAGCCATGCCCCTAAAATTTTCCATGAAAGCTGCGAAATGGATTTTAGTAAGTCGCCGGAAGCCCTTTCCAATTTCGTAAGAGGACTCAGCCCTCACCCGCTGGCATGGTTTGAATTACATGACCAGGAAATCAAAGTCATAAAGGCAAAAGCAATAAGTTCAACCCACAGATTTGAGCCTGGCTATGTAGATTCAGACAGAAAAAAAATGCTTCAAATTGCATGCACAGGAGGATATATATCCATATTGGAACTAAAGCCTGAAGGAAAACGCGTCATGAGTATTAGTGAATTCCTGAATGGTTATCACTGGCCGGAACTATAGAATTTAAGCAGGAGAAAATGCGATGTTACTGATGTAAAAGCCATTTTCCTGTCCGGCTATGTTGTTTTTCATTACCATAGATTGGCTGTTTGGCTCTTGAAACACATCTGAAAGGTCTTTAATTCGGGCAAAGGGTACTCCATTGTTGAGTAAATTTACTTCAAGAAATTCCGCTGTAAAATTCAGCGCATGTGCCGATAGAAAGTTGGAAAGTTTTAATCGCTCAGTCAATCTGCCAGCATTGGAGGACCATTCCGGATGCAAAGAAACCGGGGTATTGAAAATCGACAATAATCTGGCAAATTGCGCATCCGATCCAACCGCCAGCATCAACGGCACCTTGTCTGATGACACCAAAATTTCTCCATAGGGTGCAATGTTAGGATGCCTGGTACCAATACGCTGAGGCAGATGCCCCTCCATCAGGTAATTGGTTGCCTGGTTTACCAGGGCAGAAATGGCTGCCTTATACAATGAAACATGAACGGTGCTGCCTCTGCCAGTTCTCATCTTATGTATGATGGCCAGCAACAGTGCTTCCTTCATTTGGTGGGCGGCAATGACATCCACCATGGCCACCGGCATTTTTGCATACGAAGTGCCTTCCCCACTCATAGATAGAAATCCTGATTCCGCCTGCATCACCAAATCATATCCTGGCCGAGGGTCATCATAATCAAATGCATTTAACTGAATGATGATTATGGATGCATTCACTGTCCTGATGGCCAATTCATCAATGGATAATTTTTCAGCAGTAGCTTTCTGGAAATTTGAAATCACTACATCTGCCTGTTCAATATATTGAAATAATACATTTCGGTCCTGACCGCCACTAAGGTCAAGCATAAGCACTTTTTTACCGAAATTAGCTGCATGATAGTAGGCACTGCAGTCAGCAAGTGGATTTTCTTCCGGCAATTTCCAGGTGCGGGTGACATCGCCTCCTGTTTTGGGGTTTTCAATTTTTAATACTTCTGCACCCAATTCGGCCAAAAAGCTTCCTACAAGAGGACCTGCAAGTACCCCTGCCAATTCGACTACTTTCAGCTTGTCAAAAAAAGTATTCAATTCCATAAAATCACTATATTGCCTTTCATAAAGCCATTCACTATGTACCTATACAATGCTGCCCAATTCAGGGCGTGGGACAAATATACGATGGATAAGCATGGAATTTCTTCTTTGGAGCTAATGGAACGCGCCGGCAGTAAAATTTCTGAAGCCATTATGACCTTTATAAAACCAGATGGCGGTCCCGTGCATGTATTTTGTGGAATGGGAAACAATGGGGGTGATGGTTTGGTAGTGGCCCGTAAACTCAGGGATGCCTTTTTTGACGTGCATGTGTATGAATGTCTCACCGGCTCAGTTTATTCTCCTGAATACCTGTCCATGCGAGATAAAATGGCGTATGCCACAAACATTCAATTCCATCCGGTTTCCCGTATTGAAGAACTTATTATGCCCGAGGAAGGGACAATCATTGATGCGCTCTTTGGGATTGGCATAAATAAACCACTTTCAGGTCTGTCCAGGGATTTAGTGCATCATATAAACAATTGCGGATTAACGGTGGTGTCTATTGATGTTCCATCCGGTATGGGCGCTGATTTAATGTTGCCGGAATTTTGTGTGAAGGCAGCTGTGACCTTGACGGTTCAACGACTTAAACTACCCTTTTTTCTGGAAGACAATCAACAATTTTGCGGCAAAGTGCAGGTAATTGACATTGGTTTGGCCAATGAATATGGCGAAGAATCTACCTTCCAACTCATAGACAGAAATAGCATTCTTCCACTTTTAGTCCCCCGGGAAGTGTTTTCGCACAAAGGAAATTATGGCCATGCTTTATTGATGGCAGGGGGCAAAGGAATGGCCGGGGCAGGCATACTTTCTGCACAGGCCTGTTTAAAATCAGGTGTGGGCCTTGTCTCATTGTGTGTGCCTGAATACATAAATGACATCATTCAGATAGCAGTCCCCGAAGCAATGACCCTAAATAATGTTGCGAACTTAAAGCTTTCCAGATACAGCGGTATTGGGCTTGGCTGCGGACTTGGCACTACCATGGTTGTAAAAAACAGGATTTTAAATTTATGCAGGCAGGTAATCAGTCCAATGGTCTTTGATGCGGACGCTTTAAACATCATCGCCACTGAAAAGCTAATACATGAAATTCCGTCAGGATCCATTCTCACACCACATCCCGGGGAATTTGACCGTTTATTTGGCACCCACGACAACCATAAAGCGCGCATTCAAAAGCAAATAGATAAATCCAGACAGTTGGGCATATACATTGTACTAAAAACCGCCAATACCAGTATAAGTGCTCCCGATGGCACATTGTATTTTAATCATACTGGTAATCCCGGTATGGCAAAAGCTGGGGGCCGTTTATATACACGGCATTGCCGGTGATCTGGCCGCTCAGCAGTTTGGTAAAAACGGTATGACTTCGAAAGACATTCTCAATTGTCTTCCACCAGCCTGGAAGAAACTGGAAGCAAATGTTCAGAATGATCAATGACCTTTGCCCATTACGGCAGGCAGGTCATTACCCCTACCCTTTACTTTCATTAGGGAAGTAGCCAGTGCAGCCAAAATTAATAATACTCCTGCCATTCTTATGGCATTGCCCGGATCACCTGACAAATAAGATTTAAATATGGTACCGAAAGTAAGTGACTCAATAAACATGGGGATAACGATCATCATATTCACAATACCCATGTAAATGCCGTTTTTAGCTGGAGGAATGCTCGAAGCTACCATGATATAAGGGATACCCATCATGCTTGCCCATGCAATGCCTATATTTATCATTGGGAGAAATAGCATATATTTATTGGATACCATGGGAATATAAAACATGGCCAGGGCAGCGAGCGTCAGGCAAGCCATATGCACCAATTTTGCAGAATATTTGCGTGCCATAAATACAAGACCAAAGGCTGTGAGAAAAGTAACAATGTTGTAAAAACCATTGGCAAGGCTTGTCCAGCGAGCTGCTTCGTCGTAGCTACCCTCCCTCCCGATAGAAGCATTCCAAACACTTTTGGCTACACTAAGTGAAATATATTGCCAATAGATAAACATGGCATACCATTGAAATAAATATACCAGCGCCAATTGCCACAGGGTGGATGGCATGGAGGTTATAGCACTTGCAATATCCCTGAATGGTGACAAGATGTTTAACTTACTGTTCCTGAGTTCATCTATTTCTTCTGCTGATGGCGTGTTTTCAGGGGTTTTTGAAACAGACCAAAGAACGGAAGTAATGGATATGACACTGCCAACCAGAAAAGAACCGTAAACCCAATGCGGAATCCCCGATGCGGATTTACCACTGCCAATCAGTGTCACAAAAATGGTGGGTGATATCGCAGCCAGAGTGATACCCAGTCCTGTGAAAAAGGATTGTGTTTGAAAGCCCAACGGAAATTGCTCAGGGGGCAATTTATCCGCCACAAAAGCGCGATAGGGTTCCATGGCTGTATTATTTCCTGCATCAAGGATCCATAATAATCCTGCCGCCATCCACAAGCTGGTGCTAAATGGCATAAATAATAAAGCTACACTGCACGTGATTGCTCCTGCCAAAAAATAAGGCTTGCGCCTACCCCACTTCGGTGACCAGGTGCGATCGCTCAACGCGCCTATAATGGGTTGGATTATCAAACCAGTCATAGGACCTGCCAGGTTTAATAAGGGAAGTTGATCAGAGTCTGCATTTAAAAATGTATATAAAGGAGTCATGGAATTCTGCTGTAACCCAAAACTATATTGGATGCCAAGAAACCCAACATTCATGTTGATGATCTGTGAAAAGGTGAGATGCAGTTTATTTCCGTCAGCCATAAGTTTAAATTTAGTGCCAAAGCTAAGATATTTTCCCTTTTAAGGAAATTTGACAATTATATTTAATTTAAAATGGAATCCCCTGAATGTGAATTCAAAATTGGTACAATTATTGGACATAATATTATACTGCTAAACCAACAGATGGAGCCGACCCACAAAAGCCTGGCAAATTATATTTTAACCTGATTTATGTAGCTGTGCTTAAGCTGGCTTGACAAAGCCTTCAAATGCCGTGCTACATTTTTTTTGGGTCGCTCCTTTTTTGTCCATTCCATATTTTTCCGCATACAATTATTAAATCCGAAGTCATCTCCCTTACAGTGACCAACTGCTCATTTGTAAACAAAGTGATTAGACTTATTTATTGAAGGATGTTCCACCACGCTTTACCCTCATTAATCTTTTTTGGCAGCATTTTAAGCAAGACAGAAACTTTTATCAAACTTTGTTTTGGTACCCAAATGATCATTAAATCATTCAAAATGGGCTATATTTGAACCGGAAAAATTATACATTAAAAAAAAATGATATTTAATTCAATTCCAATTACATTTGCATTTTGAATTCATTACACTAGAAAAAATTAAACAGAATGGCAACCAAGAAAATTGAAAAAGGCAAATCTGTTGTGGCCAAAAAAGTTGTTGCTAAAGCAAAACCGGCAAAAAAGACGGTTGGGAATAAACCTGTGTCAAAGAAAACAGTGGCTAAAAATCCTGCACCTGCTAAACCCTCTGCAAAAGCTCCGGCAAAAAAGGTGGCGGCTAAACCAGTTTCTAAGCCAGTGGCTAAGAAAGTAGCAGCTAAAGTGCCTGCCAAAAAGCAGTACCTGCAAAACCGGTAAAACCTGCAGCAAAGGCTCCAGCTAAAAAAGTGACCCTGAAACCCGCTTCCAAACCTGTGGCTAAGAAAGCTGCAGCGAAACCGGCACCTCTCCCTGCCAGAAAAGCAGCACCCAAAGGTAAAGTTTTGCCGAAGCCAACGCCAATTAAAGCCAAGCCCGTTGCATCAAAGTCGGCAAAGCCAAGTCCAAAGCCAGTGGCTAAAGCTGTTCCGGCTAAAAAGGCACCTGTCAAAACGGGTTCCGGTAAGACAACTCACACTAAACCTGTCGTAAAAACACCTGCGAAACCGGCAGCTAAAGTTGTGTCAAAAATCACAAAGCCGGCACCTGTTAAGGCTGCGGAAGGAAAAGCAAAACCCGTTATTCCCCCTCCGGTTAAAAAACCGGTCAAACAGGCACCGGCACCTGTAGCAAAAAAAACAGCTCATAAACCAGAAGTTGCCGCCCCTCAAAGCGCTAAACCTGCCGCTCAAAAACAAGTTGTCGAAAAGGCTAAGCGCACACCGGCACCTAAGTCTGCAACTGTTACTAAGCCAGAATCTCTTAAAAAGAATCAGCCAGCAGCTAAACCTGTTCCTGTAAAAAAACAGGTCAAAGCTATGCCGACCATTGATAAAGCCCAAATTGAAAAACTGGAAAATTCAGTTGACAAACAAGCAAAAATTGAATATTTAAAGGAAAAGAGAAATATGCAACCAGAACCCCCATCATTACCGGTACAAACAATAGTTTACAGATATCCAGATACTGAGCTCGAAGAATTTAAAGCCATCATCGAAGATAAACTGGAGAAAGCCCGCTTTCAGTATGAAAATCTAATCGAACAGATCAAAGAAATCACAGAAAACACCAGTGGTGATTTCACAAAAGACCTTACGGATTTCTCTTCCTCACAATCTGAAGTAGAAATGCTTAACTCTATGGCAACCCGCCAGCGGACTTTTATTTCAGATCTTCAGAATGCCCTGGTGCGTATAAGAAACAAAACCTATGGCATTTGTGTAGTGACAGGCGAACTAATTGACAAGAAACGTCTTATTGCGGTGCCAACAACCACAAAATCTGTCCTGGCAAAACAACATGGTGAACAGGCTGCTGCTGTGATTGCGGCTACTCAGGCTGCGGCCAACAAGAGAGATTTGGACTCTGAAGAAGAAGAGGAGGATGCCAAGAAGAAAAAGGTAAGCGAGCCTAAAAAGCCGGTCATCATCACCAAAGTAATTAAGAAACCAGGCTCAGCTTCGAAAAGCACCAAAAAAATTGATGATGAAGATGATGAACTCGATGAAATCCTGAAAGACCTGGATAGCTTCACCGAAGGGCCAGAAGAAACTTTTGAAGAAGATCTTGATATCTCTGAGGACGAAAACAGTGACTTTGAAGAACCTTATGAAGAGGCCGATGAAGAAGAGGATATGTAAATTTCCTCTAAACCAAACATCGCTTAATGTTTGAGTAAAATTATCTAAATGTGGAAGGTGTTATATCTTCCACATTTTTTTTGCAGCTCTGAGCTCCTGCCATTGAAAGGCTAAGTTTACCAATAGGGAAAAAGCACTTCACTACCCTTTTTCCAGGGTAAATCCAAAGGTGCTTCCAAGTCCCACTGTACTTCTGACATTGATGGTTTGGTGATGAGCTTCTACAATGTGCTTTACAATGCTGAGTCCAAGACCAGATCCTCCAATTTTTCTGGACCGACTTGAGTCCACACGATAAAAACGGTCGAAAAGATGCTTTAAGTGCCTCTCTTCTACCCCAACCCCGTTGTCTGAGACTTCTATCAAAATCTGAGATTCAAGATCATAAAAGCTGACCTTAACTCCTCCTCCTTCTTTGCCGTATTTTATGGCATTGACCACCAGGTTGGTCATGACCTGTCTAATGCACTCGCGGTCTGCATTGACCGTAGTATTGGGTGAGGCACTCTCTTTGAACTGCAGTTTAATATTTTTCTCTGCAGCCATTTTGTCGAGATCGTCAAATATTTCTCGTGTAAGCGCTTTGATGTCAAATTTTCTAAATTCGAGTGAGACTGCACTGGATTCGAGTTTGCTGATGGTCTCCATATCTTCTACAATATTTTGGAGTCTGTCAGCATTGGTGCTGGCTTTCATCAGATAGTTTCTATTCACACGCTCATCCTCCAGACCTCCATCCAGCAATGTGTGCAGATAGCCCTGGATAGAAAAAATAGGCGTTTTCAATTCATGGGAAATATTACCCACATAAGACTTGCGATATTCTTCAAGGCTTTTGAGCGCCTCAATTTCTTGTTGGGTATCTCGCGTCCATTCAATCACATCCTCCGTTACCGATTCAAATGTTGCTGAACCGATATCTACCGATTCTTTTTCCTTTTTGGTTAGTTTTGAATCTCTTATGATCTTATAAATAACTTTGATTTTACGAAATACAAAGCGCTCAAGTACACTCTTCACAATATAGATGTTGATGCCAAGGCCAATAAACATAAAGAGCAACTGTAGCCACGGAGAAGGGAAATATCTGGAAAGGAGATAATGAATGCCAATAAAAACCAGGTACAGCACACTGATGCAGGCAATTACAAAATAGGTGAGCTGACGTATTGAGAGGTTTTTGAACACTTTACTAGCTGTATTTTATCACGCACCACTAAGGTAACACAAAATTGGGGTCTGAAATCCTACGTGCAAAAAAAAAGCACCAGTTAACTGGTGCTTTTGCGGAAGAATAGGGATTCGAACCCCAGGTACCCTCTCAGGTACGCCGGTTTTCAAGACCGGTGCAATAAACCAACTCTGCCATTCTTCCTGTTCTCACTTTAGAGAGTGCAAAATTACAAATTTTAATGAAATTTATACACAAATTTTAAAAAAATAATTTTGACACAAATGGGGATAATTTCAAACTGAATCCGGTGCAACTAACCGATTAACATTCAACCACCTTAACCGGAATATGCATGGCCAGGCCTCCATCGGATGTTTCCTTGTATTTGTGGTGCATATCGTCAGCGGTATCTTTCATGGTCTTAATGACAGCATCCAGGGTAACTTTTGCCTTGGAAGGGTCAGAATCCAGGGCAATCTGTGACGCTGTCACCGCCTTTATGGCGCCCATCGTATTTCGCTCAATACAGGGTATTTGTACTAAGCCACCAATCGGATCACAGGTCATGCCCAAATGATGTTCCATGGCAATTTCTGCAGCCATCAATACTTGTTCATAACTACCTCCCAGACATTCTGTCAGCGCTGCCGCAGCCATAGCGGAAGAAACACCTATTTCAGCCTGACAGCCACCCATGGCTGCAGATATGGTGGCACCTTTTTTGAATAAACTACCTATTTCTCCCGCGGTTAGCAAAAAGTGACCACATCTTCCTGCTTAGCTTCGGGGGAAAATAATAAATGGTACATCAATACTGCCGGAATCACACCTGCGGCCCCATTGGTGGGAGCTGTTACAATTCTGCCATAAGCGGCATTTTCTTCATTGACTGCCAGCGCGAAACAACTGAGCCATTTGAGTGTAGAGCTGAAGGTCTGCGGTTTGGTACGGATACAATTCATCCAGGTTTTTACATCCTCATAGTGATCATCGGGACCCAATAACTTTTTCGCCATTCCGGCTGCCCGGCGCTGGACACTTAAGCCTCCCGGTAAAATGCCTTCTTTATGGCACGATGCAAATATACAGGCTTCCATAACCTGCCATAATTTCTGCAAACCGCCGACAATAGAGGCCTCAGATCTGAGCGCTTTTTCGTTTTCAAAAACCACCCCGGATACGCTGAGGTTGAGTTTTTCGCACCACTGCCTGAGGTCTTCACCGTTGTCTATGGGATAAGGCATATTCCTCGACTCGCCATGGTCAGGTTGGCCCTCCTGTACTACAAAACCTCCTCCAACCGAATAATATGTTTTGGCAACAGGATGCCCATCGTCATGACTGGCTACAAAGGTTAAAGCGTTGGCATGAAAAGGCAGCATTTGATCGTACAAAAAATGGATGTTGAGCTCGGGATCAAAAGAAAGCTTTTTCCTGCCGCCAAGCAATATCCAATGATCTGAGACCACGCTGTTAAAAATTTCACCTACATCCTCAACCGGCACTGTTTCAGGATCTTTTCCCGAAAGCCCCAGGATGACCGCCATATCTGTACCGTGTCCTTTTCCCGTTTTAGCCAATGACCCATAAAGCCAAACATCTAACCCGGAAATTTTTCCGGTAAGACCTTCAGATTCCAGTAAATCCAAAAACATCAGTGCAGCCCTCCACGGTCCCATCGTATGTGAACTTGAGGGGCCTATGCCAATTTTAAAAATGTCAAACACACTGATTCGTTCCATACCTGGTTTAATTTTAACGTATTTTATTTGAGGTATTTCACAGAAATTTCATCAAATGGTGGCAGTTTCTTTTTGTGCCATTTTTGAACCAACTTTCCATTTTTCCACAATACCAAGCCAGGATTGGACCTGATGATGGTCTTCAATAAAATATCGTCAGCCGTAAGATAGGTTGCAGATATACCCGTTTCTTCAGCAAGATCTTTTGCAGCGTCAGCAGAAATACCCCCGACTACCACCGAGACATCAGACCCTGCAGCTTTGGCCTTGTCCAATACTTCACGCATTGAAACAAGATCGGAAACGAAGGATGCCGGCCATATAAAGTCGGTTTTACTCATTTCTTTATTAATGGCTTTCAAAAATTTCTTTTCCACGATGGGTTGGTTATCTTTAGACAAGCCCACTGTATCCATAGCAAATATTGAATCCTGAACCATGACCTGCTTTGATGCCGTTGAAAATTTTACTTTTGGAGAAATGACCATGAAATGGTTCTTGGGATTGCTTAAAAACATGTCTGTAAAATCTACGCCATCAAAATCCGTAATTTCAAATTCAGAAATTTTGGTAATGGGCAGGGATGGAGTGGTTTTGATTTGATCTACCACCTCCCATTTAGTCTTGTCGGCATATTTTTCAACGTCCGCCATATATTGTGCGTAAGGAACTTCAAGGATATTTCCGGAAGCTAAATCTTTGATGGCAAATGCCTTTACCTGCACTTCCGCCTGTGCCTTTTCTTCCATTACCCTTTGAGCCGCAATGTCAGCCCCATTTTTAAATGGTCTGAAATCTATATGAGGTTCATCCAGCACAAAATTATACAAACAATACGCAATAAGCAGCACGGTAGAGACACCCACAATGATGCCACTTTTACGCATCGAAATCAATTCATGCATGGTTTTGTACCTCAATAAAAAATACATGGATGGCAATAACAAGGCAATATCTTTGAAAAAAGAAATACGAGGTTCCAGTTTGATAAAATCACCAAAACAACCACAATCCGTGACTTTCATATTGGAAGCCTTGTATGCCCCCCAATGGCCAAAATCAAAAAAATTGATGCCGGCTGGCACATATCCGGTCAAAAAGGTAAAACCGGTGAGGACGGTAAAAAAAGCGACCAATCCAAAAAACAACCAGGCAGACAACTTTGGCTTGTAACCCAACAATAACATGATGCCCAGGACGATCTCAAAAACAATCATTGTTACTGAAAACAAAATAGAAACACTTGCCAAAGCCGGAAAAACAGGACTCAGGAAGGAAAACATCGTTTGTGAAAAGGTGGCTTCAAATTCTCCAAAATACTGTTCCATTTTAAAGGCAGTACCCATGGGGTCTATGGCTTTTACCCAGCCTGAAAAAATAAAAAGTATGCCACAGAAAGACTGTAAAAAGGTCATCAAATAAGATTTTTGCCGCTTGAGCAGCAAGCCTACTATTGCCGTAAAGATGGCGGCTACAATGCCAATATTGAGTACAAGTGTGGATATTGTCATATTTTAAAATTTTAACATGCAAATCTACTCATTAGAAACAATTCCCCCTGTTAAGTAAGTCATAATATTTGTCCTCCGCTTTATTAATCCTACTTAATTAGCTGTTTTTCTTACAATTAACTCCTAAACACATAAAATCTCAGTTACTAATCCATCCTGTTTTCCGGAACATGACGGGGAATTAATGATAAGGCATTAGGGCACAATTGACAATAATGTCAAAGCTAGGTTTTATCTTTGTTCTATGAACTCCATCACTCTCAGGAAGCCAATAATCAAAGTTATTGACGAGGACTATGTAATCCCCCACTTAAACAGCCGGAGAAGAGTGGCTGCCATCCTTCCCCACGATTACGAATATTCCAATAAACATTATCCGGTACTTTACCTGCACGATGGCCAAAATTTATTTGATGAGCAGGCGCCATTCGGAAATTGGGGTGTAGATAAAAAGCTTACTTTGCTGGCAGAGCAGGGCATTGAAGTCATTGTCATTGCCATTGACCATGGTGGCAAAGAACGAATCGCAGAATACTTGCCCTATGATAGTCCGAAATTTACAGAAAAGAAAGGTGAATTATACATTCAGTTTATGATGGAAGACCTTAAACCGTATGTTGACCGCAATTTCAGGGTGAAAACCGAGAGGGAATATACTGGAATTGGGGGGAGTTCGATGGGAGGCCTCATCAGTTTATACGCAGGCTTTCATTACAGTGAGGTCTTTGGCAATATGATGATTTTTAGCCCAAGTATTTGGATCTCTGAACAGGTCTTCAATCACGCCGCGTTGTTCAGCCCAAAGGGTGACACAAAAATATATTTATATTCCGGAGGACAGGAAAGTCACTCACTAAAGCCAGCTATGGACTTTCTTGGTTCAATCCTCAAAAGCCGAAAAAATGCACACAGTATGCTAGACATCATGGAAAGCCATAACCCAATAGGTACTCACCAGGAGTATTACTGGGGTCAGGAATTTCCAAAAGCCTTAACCTGGTTATACACCAATTAACTGACAAAATGCACAAAATCAACCTCATTCATAAAAATCCCGCTGACTGTCACGTGATATTACCCTGTTATCAGGAGGATTTGAAAAAAGGATGGCTTCTTGCGCACACGGGATTTTCTGTTATTGAAGATTTCAAGGCGGACTACAATGAAGTATATACACTGCTCAATCCGGTAAATGGAAAGAAGCTCATTATTGCTGGTCTTGGTAGCCGTAAAAAGAGCGAAAACATTACGCAAGCCATAAAAAAAGCCGCTACGCATGCGACAAAACTAAAGGGACAGGCAGTTCTCGAAGCCAGTGAGTTGCCCCTTGATGCTTTTGAACAGGCAGTTATGGGCGTTCATCTTGCCATGTACATTTTAAATCATTTTAAAGCTGAAACCCACTCGATTACACTTCGTGTATTTTCAGTTTACACCAACCAAACAACACTCAGGATAAATTTTCTAAAAGTTCAGGCCATTGCGGCGGCGTGTCACAACGCCATGGACCTTGTCAATCTGCCTCCCAACATCAAGACACCGCATTACCTCGCTGATTATGCTAAAAAATCGGGCAAAGAAAATGGATTTAAGGTGCGTATCCTGGAAGGAGAAGCATTAAAAACCAACAAACTTTCAGCCTCATATGAGGTGGGAAAAGGAAGTGCACACCCTCCTTCTTTCATCATTATGGAGTATAAACCATCAAATGTCAATTCCAAAACAAAAAAAATTGGCTTCATTGGAAAAGGAATAACCTTTGACACCGGGGGTATTTCCCTGAAACCATCAAACAATATGCATTACATGAAAAGCGATATGGCAGGGGCCGCTGCCGTAATCGGTATTATGGAAGCAGCAGCTCAGCTCCAATTGCCATTTCACATCATTGGCATAGTACCCGCGGCAGAAAACGCCATTGGAGGCAAAGCATACAGACCAGGTGACGTAATTTCAAGTTACAGTGGAAAGCACATCGAAGTCATTGATACTGATGCAGAGGGCAGGTTGGTATTGGCAGATGGTTTATCCTACATGGTAAAAAATTATGCGCCGGATTACCTCATTGATCTTGCGACGCTGACAGGCAGCTGTGTGGCTACACTGGGCTACTTTGCTGCAGGTATGTTTACAGACAATGAAAAATTGGCCAATGAAATTTATCAAAGTGGTCTGGCATCCGGCGAAAAAGTTTGGCGTCTGCCACTGTGGGATGAATATAAACCATACATGAACAGTGACATTGCGGACATTAAAAACCTAAGCTCAGTGCCTGTTGCCGGAGCAACTACTGCAGCAAAATTCCTGGAATTTTTCACCCATGAACACAAGGCCTGGGTTCATCTGGATATAGCCGGAGTATGTTTCACAGAATCGGATTTTATTAAATCCAGGACCGCAACAGGTTACGGCATCCGTCTGCTGACTGCCTGGTTGCTTTCAAAAGCGTGACCTATATGGGGTCCCAAATATCAGGCAGAATTGCCAGAATCCAAATAATCAGGCCTTTAAACCTGTTGATTATAGTGGCTACCCAGGCCATAATCTTCGCCTTTGTCATTTATAATAACATAGCACAACCAGCGCTCAACTACTTATTAGCCGGCTTGCTATCCCTCACCACTGTGCTTCTTGCAGCTTCGGGGTACATTGTTAATGACATATTTGACCAAAAGGCTGACCTGATAAATAGGCCTCAAAAGACATGGGTCGGAATTTCACTTAGTAAACAAGCAGCGTGGCTATACTATGTAAATCTCGTGAGTTCAGGTTTAATCCTCTCGGTGTATATCGCGATTAAAACCTCCAATATTCATCTCCTTCCCCTCTACCCGGGTGCGGTATTGTTGATGTTCTGGTATGCTTATGGTGCCAAAAAAATGGGCTTCATTGGCAACATTCTGGTGAGTTTTATGACCTCATTTGTAACTCTAATTATAATTATCGCTGAAAGATCCAGTTTTGCAGAAGGTAGCTATCAAAGTATTTTGCATTTGCTGCTTGCTTTTTCACTGTTTTCCTTTCTTATAAATCTTGTCAGAGAAATAGTAAAGGATATTCAGGACATAGAAGGGGATCAGATTTTAAAATCAGGCTCTTTCCCGATCAGATATGGAGTTCCCATGAGCAAGCACCTGTGTGCTGTTCTTGCCCTAGTGCTTGTCTTTATGGACATTACTTTTCAATTTACATTTCCGCATTCATTTCATCTTCATTGTTTTAGCACTCTTTTTATCATTGGCCCCATTTTCAAATTTTTGGCACAGCTGTACAAATCCCGCACAACAACGGACTATCATAAAGACAGCATGCTGTTGAAATTCATCATGATGCTTGGCCTTCTATACCTTATTCTTATAAGTTTACCATTATGAATCCATTTCAACACATTAAAATCATTTTGGCCTCCAAATCACCGCGCAGAAAACAAATACTCGAAGATGCAGGATTTGTTGTTGAAGTCAAAATCCTTGAAATTGATGAAGACTACCCCACTGACCTGGAAGAACATCAGATAGCGGAGTACATTGCCAAGAAAAAAATGATACCTTTTCATGGCAAAGTTACAGGAAATGAATTGGTCGTAACGGCAGACAGCATCGTGGTCCTCGATGGCCAGGTGTTTGGTAAACCGGAATCACCAGCCCATGCCTTTGAAACCCTCCAAGTCCTGAGTGGAAGGATACACAGGGTATATACGGGGGTTTGTCTGATGGGAAAAGATAAAGAATTCTCCTTTACCGAAATGTCAGAAATCAAATTTGCGGAAATCGATGAAGAAGAAATTTTGTACTATATTCAACAGTTTAAGCCATTTGACAAGGCTGGTTCCTATGGCATTCAGGACTGGATAGGCCTTTGCAAGGTCGAATGGATTAAAGGTACTTTTTCAAATATAATGGGACTGCCCATGGCAAAATTGTACACGCTCATAAGAACATGGTAAGCAGAGCATCCATATCCAACAATATCTAAAGTTTAGAAAGAGACAATTCCGTGGTTTATGTGGTAAAATCTAATAACTTCCCCTAAATTAGCTGCGACTTTTAAAAACACATAACCTTCACGGCCATCGCTTCAAGAAAATACATATCCGTTTTCCGGCGCGCATCACAAACATTGATTGTATTGTTATTGGTATTGTTTCCACTCCTGGCTGTATCACAAGTGGACTCTCTGGATGCGTATCTTGAAAGGCTTATCGAACAATTTGCTGAAGAAAATGATGCCAGCGACTTTGATTATACCACACAATTGGAAATGCTGGAAGGAATTCGCAAAAATCCGTTTGACATCAATAAGGTATCTGAAGAAGAGTTATCCAATTTATTTTTTCTATCACCTACACAGCGAAAGCAGATAATAGTGCACAGAGAAACCTATGGTCAGTTTCTTGCAGTCGAGGAATTGCAAAATATTGATGTCCTTGACATGACGCTGATCAGGGTATTGAGATACTACCTCACCCTTGCGCAGAAACATAATAAGCAGTTTTCTTTAAAATCGGTGATGAATGAGGCGCAACAGGTATTATTTTTTAAATACAAACGGGTGTTACAGGAACGAAAAGGATTTCAGTCAACTCAGGGAGAATCTCCGGCATATCTTGGTGATGCCAATCACTATTTTATACGTTATCGTATGGAATCAAACAACAACTTCAGGATGGGCTTTACGGCTGAAAAAGATCCGGGAGAGTCATTAGCTTTTAAAAATGGAAGAAAGGGATTTGATTTCTATTCAGCTTTTGTAAGCATAAAAAATATAAACCGGTGGCTGAGTCATGTAATTTTAGGCGACTATACGGTAAGTATGGGACAGGGACTTATCCTGCACAATGATTTTGGAGCGGGCAAAACTGCCTTTGTGATGAATATAAAAAGAAGCGGCAATGTCATAAAACCTTATAGTTCTGTGAATGAAGCCAATTACTTCCGCGGCTTGGCTCTTACTTCAAAACTAAATCCGAATACTGAGTTGAGTTTATTTTATTCAATGAAAAAGATTGACGGCAACATACAAACAGATACCCTTGCAGAGGATGGTTTTGAAACAGTGAGTTCATTACTCAGATCGGGGTATCATCGAACAACCAGTGAAATTGCCCACAGAAATGCACTCAGCCAGCAAAATTATGGTGGAAGATTGAAGTATACCAAAGGCGCATTGCAACTTGGTGTCCATCACCTCGGATACGAATTTTCCAAACCCTATAGCAGAGGAGATGAAGTGTATAATCTTTATGCCTTCAGGGGTAAAGCCCTTTATAATTCGGGTTTAGATTACAGCGTTTACTGGCGAAATATAACTGCATTTGGAGAATTGGCTGTTTCCAATAACGAATCAAAAGCCATGATCCATTCGCTCCTGATGGCTTTGGATAAAAAGGTAGACATTAGTATGAGTTTCCGCAAATTTGAACCTTCATACCAGGTGATTGAGGCCAATGCATTTGGAGAGGCAAGTCAGCCAATCAATGAAAGCGGTTTTTATACGGGCATGGAAGTAAGACCCTCTTCAAAATGGAAAATAAGCTCTTATGTGGATTTCTGGAAACATCCATGGCTGAGATACAGGGTGGATGCACCATCAGCCGGGAGAGAAATTCTTGTCCGGGCAGATTATACCATAAAACGAAAATTTAATATTTATCTGCAATACCGTTATGAACAAAAGAATATAAATACTTCACTCGGCGGAGAAAAAATAGATGGAGTAGTTACAACAAGTCAACAACGTCTTCGACTGCATATGAGCCACAAATTAAATAAAGAGTTGGAGTTTAGAACCCGGGCAGAATTTTGTTGGTTCCAAAAAGAAGACAGACCCATCAATGGCTACCTGATTTACCAGGATGTAATCTATAAACCCCTGGCTAAACCTTATTCTTTCAATGTAAGATATGCCTTGTTTGACAGCGATGGCTTTGATACGCGCATTTATGCCTATGAAAATGATATTCTATACGAATTTGCAGTACCTTTTTACTCAAATACAGGGCGCAGGTTTTACATCAACGGCAGGTATAAAATCAACCGGCTACTCACTTGGGAGTTGAGATATGCCACCACACGATACTCGGATCTTGATGTAATCAGTTCCGGATCCAACGATGAAATCCCGGGTAGTTCAAGGTCAGAAATAAAAACACAACTGAGAATGAGCTTTTAGCAGGTTGCAGATTTACCGACATAAAAAAAGCCACAACCCAAGGCTGTGGCTTTATAAGTCTCCTGATTTTCGAACTCAAACTATTTTTTCATCCATTCAGCGATGGATACCTCATTCATTTTGACATACTCCTGATTGTCTGCAGCTGCAGCCAGTTCTTTTGACATTTTGGCTGCTTCTATGGCTTCATTATATTTTCCAAGATCCGCCAAAATCAGGGCCTCTTTCCTTACCTGCCAGAACTTTGGACTGGATACTTTGGTCGCTTTCCTCACCCACTCAAGCGCTTGTTCAAGATCCCTGCCAGATTCATGATAGTAAGAAGCGGCATTGTAATAATCATTCACACTAGGACCTGCCATCACTTTTTCTATATTGGCCATCACCTGCTTATCTACTTCTACGCTAACCTGAACAGGAACAACTGTTTTCTCCCACATCAGGTTCAAGGTTGCTTTTGAAGTTTCGATGTTATTGATGTCAATGGTAAACGTTTCCAAATTCATTCCATTGGCTTTAGGCTTAACCACAGCAGAAACATCTGGAACTTTATCCACATAGGAAGACCAGTTGCCACCGTCATATTTATAAAAATTTACAGTCCAATTATCTGAATTGGGTTTTACAAGTAATCCATAATCTCCTTTTTTCACTGGCTGACCTTCAATGGAAACGTCATCACTGAAAGTAATTTTGGTAATGTTGTTGGCTCCGGTGCGCCAAAGACTGCCATAAGAAACCAAACCATCGGCACCAAAAATCTTTCGTCCTTTGGCACTTGGCCTTGAGTATTCAATCTTGATATCGGTCAATCCTACTTTTTGCTCCAGTTTAGAAAGAGGGCTTGCTGCAGGAGTTGTAATCTGTGCCCAAACGGAAGTAACGGCAAATAAAAGAATAACAACGAAATGTAATCGTGGCTTTGTCATGAATTTTTTGATTTAGAGTTAATAATATGTTACACTAGTAAAGATATTAAACGGCATAATTGTTTTATGTAATCTCAAAAAATTCAATTTTCTTTCTGACTCAAAATTGGCATATTACAACCCAAAATATTATATAATATGTTAATATTGTGAAATTAATGCATAGTAACATAAAATATATGTCAAATTTTGAAATGTTAATATTTTCAAATAATTATGGGATCATATTGACAGACAGGCAAAAACAGTTTACCTTTCCTAAAATTTATCCCTATGATCATATTTGGAATCACCCTCATGATTTTGGTTGTATTTGGAAACAGGCTCTTAAAAGAAGCCTAGACTGAAGACCAATGATCAACAAGAAAAAGCAAATCCAACAGGGTTTGCTTTTTTCTTTTAGACACCTGGCATTGTCTATATTATTACCTCACCATAAGTTTTCGGCATATTTATATCCGGTACCTGTGTTGATGATCAGGATACGGCTTTCTTTTTCTATAACCCCATTAGACAGACATTTTTCTACCGCTGCAATTAATGCTGCGCCTTCAGGAGAAAGGAACAAACCTTCTTCCCTGGCTGTCCTATTTAAAGCAGCCAACATTTCATTTTCCTGCACACTTATGGCAAATCCTTTGCTTTTGTAAATTGCTTTCAGTATCATTTTATCTCCAAATGCTTTGGGCACCCTCAGTCCATTGGCAGCAGTTGGAGCCGGGTCTTCCACCCCTTTTGATACATCGGCCCTGGCTTCAAAAGCCTCAACAACCGGAGCACAGCCAGTCATTTGCACGGCCACCATCCGTGTTGAAATTTCATCCAACCAGCCCATTTCCTGCATTTCTTCAAAGGCTTTCCATATACCTATTAAGCCGGTGCCTCCTCCCGTAGGATAAAAAATATAGTCTGGTAGTTGGTAATTAAATTGCGCTGCAATTTCATATCCCATGGTCTTTTTACCTTCCAGCCTGAATGGTTCTTTCATAGTTGATACGTCCCATGCCTTCATTTCCAAATTTTGCTTCTGCATTTCCAGCCCTGCGTCGCGAATACTTCCATCCACTTTTACCACCCTTGCTCCCATGAGTTCGCAGTCAAACCTGAACATCTCCGGAGTAAGTTGAGGCATAAAAATACTGGATTGCATGTCCGCTTTGGCACAGTAGGCAGCAAGCGCACTGCCCGCATTTCCGGCCGTAGGTGTACAACAGTGCCATACGCCAAGTTCCCTGGCTTTGCTGATGGCTGCTGACATACCTCTGGCCTTAAATGAACCTGTCGGATTGGTACCTTCATCTTTCATGAAAAATTCATGTTTTAAATCCAGTCGCTTCGATATTTTGGAGAGGGAAATAATTTTTGTCAATCCTTCACCCAGCGTTATGATGTTTTTTTCATCAAGTATCGGTAAAAATTCCCTATAGTACCACATGGAATCGCGACTCCAGGAAAAATCTGTGAATTTCAAGGGAGGATTGCGGAGATCATATATGGCCACCAGTGGTTGTTTACAATTGGGGCAAAATGATTGTAACTGGTTTGTGTCAAAAGAAGTCTCACACTCCGCACATACAAGGGCCTTGTAACGAGATTTAGTCATGTAAATATTAAAATTGATGTTTGAAGAAGGACGGATAAAAGGATGACACCTGAATTCATCAAATAAACTTCAACCCGGAATGGGAAAATAAATGTGACCTCGGAAGGATTCGAACCCTCAACCCTCAGAGCCGAAATCTGATATTCTATCCAGTTGAACTACGAGGCCGCGGTGCAAAAATATAAATATTTTGACATATTCTGTCCTTTAAATCCAGGATTGGAAATGAAATTCTACATTCCGGAAAATTTGGGCTTTTATTACAAAATCACCATTTTGATGACCTTTGATAAGCTGCCCATCTGCAAATCAAGGATATATACACCTCTAGAGAACTCCCGGCCAGGCATAAGGTCCCCCGATTCAAGTTGCTGAATCGTTGAGGGCAGCCAAAGGCTGCTCTGAACGCGTAAAGACCCCTGACTGTCATAAATTTTATAGTACAACTTATTAGGGTACGGCGTCTTGATATCCAGGGTAAACTGTCCAACTGCAGGATTGGGAAAGGCCGAAATTTCAGCCACCGGCCGAACGGCTTCTTTCTCTTTGACTTTGGGCAAATTGTTATCAAGCCAGTATAAGCGGTTGCTTATCCATGTCTTAAGTTCCTGTACTTCACCTATCCAACTGGTGGGTATGGGATAAGGATTGGGCAAGATGTGTTGTCCTAAAATCGGCCATTTTGCAAAATTCCTGCTTTGAGGTTCCGCAAGTAAATTTTTTAAAGAATCAATGGTTTGATATATAGCCTGTTCGCTGAGTACCCCGGACTTGCGCTCCCAGAAATAGGTTTCCCTTAAGGTGGAAACAAAGCTTGTATCCTGTAACAGCCTATCCCACCAGAAAGGCAGCTGATATTGATCCTGAGGACATATCTCATTGAACTTGTATGCAAACAAGTCATAACGACTTCCCCCGCAATAATCTGCATTTCCAAAGGTAATGTCAAAATCCCAGGGTGGTCCTATGGTAAGCTTTGAACCTTTACTTTCTTTGTCTTTATATAAATACGTCGAAAGCCGGTAGCCATCAATGTTTCTGGATACCTCATTTAAAATAAAAAAGTTGACAAAGCTTTGCACATCGATGTATTTTTTATACCCGGAAACCTCATCCTCAAAATCAGGTCCCTTTAGCGCGGTTTCAAATTGGTTCAAATAAGAGCGGATGTAAATTTGCTGGGCCGGTGTAATTTCATCGGGATATTCATATTGAAAATAAATGGATCTGGGTGGAATGGTATTGCTCTGAAATTCGGATACCCACCCTCCTGCATTTGATCCCGTTTGTTTGTCAATTTTTATGATGTATCCGCCAGTGAGGTCATCGCCCGTATTTTCAGTCATTTCCAACTTAGCAATATCTACCCTGCCTTTTGCCCTTTTTATCTTCTCCATGAAAACATAAACACCCTGATAAGCACCATTGAGTATAACTTCAACATATTTCGTACGACTGGCATAAAGTCCCATTTTACGATATAACTCCATGGCCAGTACATTGTGCATTAAACTTTTTTCATGGTACGATGGAAAAAGTACCCAATCGGATTCTTCAGGCCATCCAAATAGAGGAAAATTAAGGTCGTTGCCTTCGGCATCTCTGGTTTCAACGGAATAGGCCTTTTTAGGGAACATTTGCGAGCTGGAGCCCCTTATCTCAATGCCTATCTTTCCATTGTACACATTGGGGGCATCCAAATCTGTATGGTATCCGCCAACTCCGCCATCAATAATCTGCATTGTCCCTGAAATTTTATATTGGTCTGGTATGGAGGCCATCTGGGTTTCAATACGCACTATAGGCAGGGATGTCCGCAAAACCTGGGCATAACCCCAATGTCCGGCAACAATACCTGCAAAGATCAAACAATTCCTTATGAAATTAAGGGTAAGTTGTGGCATAATTTGTCTTTAAAGAGTCTGAACGCTAGAAACATGGCTAAAAATAACTCATTTAGGCATAGCAATTAAAGTAATTAACAATTGGCTTCAAGTAATATAGGTCCCCTTCGTTTCAAATTGCGACTTTTAACCGTTGTAATGGTTTTGATGTGTCCAGCTTATTTGGCTGAAGCTCAGGTGACTAAAGTGGACTATCAAATACGATTTAATAAAGCGACATCGTTCTTCGATTGTTTCATCATCATAAAAGAGGGTTCAGCAATATCTTTTCAGCATCGAACCCAACTTTCGGCCCAATATACGGTAATTGTACCAACAGGAAGTACCGTTTCCATTGCCCAATTGCATATGCCTTTGCAAAACAACCAGGGATATAATGGCACAACACCTGCTGTTTGGACACTATCGAATAGTGTTTCACATCCTGCATCCCAACCGTTTTCTGATTTTTATGGGCTTACTCCGTCTATCACACCATCATCTCAATACAACAATTTAAACACATTAGATACGGTGAGGCTGTTTAGTCTGCAAATCGACCTCCCTCCACTTTCATGCCGATCCGGTGTAAGGTTGTTTAAAAATAATATTGATCCAGGACCTGCAGCACCTGGCATGGGTGGTGGTGATTTTTCAAATGGATTTACCATTGGAAATACATTGCAGCGATATCAGGGTAATCTACCTGAGATCATGGCAAAGGAAAATGTAAGCAATGTGCATGATGCCGGTAACGGCAGCCTTAGAAAAGCCATTTTTTGTGCCGAAAATAACAGCACCATTTTATTTGAAGACAGCCTTACAGAAAAAAGTGTTCAATTGCTGAGTCCTTTGTTTATAAACAAAAATATCCATCTCACGCGCCCTTTTAATAAGGTTATTAATATTAAAGCACCTAATTCCGGTCCTGCCATTTTGGTTCAGGAAAATAATACATTGACTATCAAGCATATAAAATTTCATGCCGGCAATAATGCCTTGGGAAATGGAAGGATACTTGTTAATAATGGAACCCTAAGTCTAAATCAGGTGCATTTCTATGATGCACATATGGGAACTGGAAGTCAGGGAGCCACAATACTAAATAATTCGGTACTTGTTATAGAGGACAACTGCTATCTGCACCCTTAATGACAAATTGGCAAGCCCTGTTTGCCATTTTGTACTAAAATTTCCATTTTCCAATTTTTATTCTGATATAATGGCAGAAAAAATCAAATGGCACATTTCATGCTGTTAAATTCTAAATTTCATTAATTAATATTTTAAAACAATAAAAAGATCACACAATGAAGCCTATCAACGACAGAGTTGTAATTAAACCGGCACCGGCTGAAGAAAAGACTACTGGTGGCATTATAATACCAGACAATGCAAAGGAAAAACCACAAAGAGGTACTGTAATATCCGTAGGACCCGGAAAAGAAGGTCATAAGATGACCGTTAAAAAAGCGATACCGTGTTATACGGCAAATATGCCGGCAGGAAATCAGCCATAAAGGCGAAGATTACCTGATTATGCGAGAGGACGACATTCTGGTTATCCTATAATCATTTTGAAAATTTCATTAAACAAACCATAAAATAGATTAGATATCATGGCTAAAGACATTAGTTTTAATTCCGAGGCAAGAGCAAGTTTAAAAAAAGGCATTGATGCTTTGGCAAATGCCGTAAAAGTAACCCTGGGACCTAAGGGAAGAAACGTAGTAATTCAAAAAAGTTTTGGAGCACCCACCATTACCAAAGACGGCGTTACCGTAGCTAAAGAAATTGAGCTTGAGAATGCGGTAGAGAATATGGGCGCACAAATGGTTAAAGAAGTGGCATCAAAAACGGCAGATGCTGCCGGAGACGGAACCACAACAGCTACTGTACTCGCTCAGGCAATGGTAACAGCGGGTATGAAATATGTAGCGGCCGGAGCCAACCCTATGGACTTAAAAAGAGGCATTGATAAAGCAGTAGATGCAGTCATCACAGACCTGAAAAAACAAAGTGAGGTAATTGGCAATGACTTCAAGAAAATCCAGCAAGTGGCTGCTATTTCAGCGAATAACGATGAAGAAATAGGCACCTTGATTGCCGACGCCATGAAAAGGGTAACCAAAGATGGTGTCATTACCGTGGAAGAAGCCAAAGGTACCGATACGTATGTGGACGAAGTAGTAGGTATGCAGTTTGACAGGGGTTATTTGTCTCCGTATTTCATTACGAATACAGAGAACATGACTACTGAGTATGAAAGCCCGCTGATTCTGATTCACGACAAAAAAATCTCAAACGTTCAGGAAATTGTTCCTGTGCTTGAAAAATCAGCACAGTCAGGAAGGCCTTTGCTTATCATAGCAGAAGATGTAGACAGCCAGGCGTTAGGCGTGTTGGTAGTCAACAGGTTGAGGGCAGGCCTAAAGGTAGTTGCCGTTAAAGCACCAGGTTTTGGTGACAGGCGTAAAGCAATGCTTGAAGATATTGCTGTATTGACCGGAGGTACTGTAATTTCAGACGAAAAAGGTTATAAGCTTGAGAACGTTCAACTTTCTGACCTGGGACAGGCAGAAAAAATCACTGTTGATAAGGACAATACTACCGTTGTTAACGGAAAAGGTAAGAAGAAAGACATCGAAGCCAGGATTAACCAGATCAAGGCACAGATTGAAACCACTACCTCCGATTATGACCGGGAAAAACTTCAGGAAAGGTTGGCTAAGTTGGCCGGCGGAGTAGCTGTACTTTATGTAGGTGCTGCTACTGAGGTGGAAATGAAAGAAAAGAAAGACAGGGTTGACGATGCATTACATGCGACCAGAGCTGCCGTAGAAGAAGGCATCGTAAGCGGTGGTGGTGTGGCACTGGTTAAGGCCATGTATGCTGTTGACAAAGTAAAAGGACTCAACGAAGATGAAGACATGGGTATTCAAATCGTCAAAAAAGCTTTGGAATCTCCTTTGCGCATCATTGCAGAAAATGCAGGTGTTGACGGTTCAGTGGTATTCCAGGAAGTTTACAAATCAAAAGGAGCCAAGGGTTTCAATGCCAGAACCAATATTTACGAAGACCTGAAAAAGGCTGGTGTCATTGACCCAACCAAGGTAACCAGGATTGCGGTAAGTAATGCAGGTTCTATTGCCAGCATGGTGCTGACTACAGAATGTGTCATATCAGATAAAAAAGAAGAGAATGCAGGACACCCACCGGCAATGCCAGGAGGTGGAATGGGCGGAATGATGTAATTCATCCGGTTTGATCAATAAAAAAGCCCGCTTCTCAAAAGTGGGCTTTTTTTTTATTATTTCTGGTTACAATAGGAATTAAAATCCTCCTTTGGAAATGTTAATTCAACCTGTACGAAATTTTCAATGCCGTAATACCATCCACAAAATCGTAGGAAGCATTTACCTTTTTGCTACCCGCAGATAATTCCAGTTCTTCAATCTGCTCTTCATCATCCACTACTATAATCTTTAGCCTGTGATCCCCTTTGTTCTTGGCGACCAACTGATCCAGTTCATGAACCAGATGTTCATCAATGTCTTCAAGAGGAATCCTCAGGGTAATGGATTTTGTAAATAATTTTCCAATGGTGTCTAACAATTTCATATCCTTGATGCGGAAGAACATACGGTCTCCATTAAACTGTTTGCTGTAAATGCCATCTATATATAACACGTTGGCCTTTACCAGCAGGTGTTTAAAAGACTCATACTGCTCATTGAACAAGGTAAATTCATACGTACCGGAATAATCCTGCAGTGTAAACCGCGCATAATTGGTGCCGCGTTTACTTTGCATTACCTGCACATCTGCCACAAAGCCACCAATTTTCATGGGTCTGTCAATGAGATCTTCTATGTCCTCCAATCTTGCATTGATGAAAGTCGAAAATTCCAACGCATATTGGTCCAAAGGATGCCCACTGAGGTAAAAACCCGTAATTTCCTTTTCCTTCTCCAATTTGACCAGCTGGTTCCATTCTTCCCCTTCGGGAATTTGGGGTTCTCCGATCATCTCCTGGTGCATCTCTCCAAAAAGAGATGCCTGCGCACCTTCCTTTTGAGATTGGTAATTGTTGCCGTATCGAAGCAGGTGTTCAACAAAGGTTTCAAAGCCACCTGAGGGCATAAAATACTGTGCGCGTTTGATAGACATAAAAGAATCAAGTGCACCACCCATAGCAAGGCTGTCAAGAAATTTTTTATTAACTGACCTTAGATTGACCCTTCGCATAAGATCATAAATGTCCTTGTAAGGTCCTTTCTTACGTTCATTGATCAATTCCTCCACTGGACCCTCTCCTACCCCTTTTAGCGCCGACAGTCCAAACCGGATGTATTCATTATTGGCAATCGAAAAGTTAAGGTGACTCTCATTGATGTCTGGCCCTAAAACTTTTATACCCATTCGTTTTGCCTCAGAGATAAAAAAGTTAAGTGACTTGAGATCGCCTTTGTTGTGGTTCAGGACCGAAGTCATAAACTCCTTTTCGTAGTGGGTTTTGAGATACGCCGTCTGAAATGCCAGAAAAGCGTAACAAGTTGAGTGGCTTTTGTTGAAGGCATATAATGCAAAAGCTTCCCAGTCCTTCCATATTTTTTCAATCACCGCGTCAGGATGACCATTTTCTTTGCAACCTTTTAGAAATTTTGGGAAAGTTTCGTCAATGAGTTTTCTATTTTTTTACCCATGGCTTTTCTCAAAGATCGGCTTCACCTTTGGTGAAATTGGCTAGTTTCTGTGAAAGTAACATGACTTGTTCCTGGTACACCGTAATGCCATACGTTTCCTTGAGGTAACTTTCCATTTCCGGAAGGTCATAGGTAATCTTTTCCCTGCCATGCTTTCGCTCGATGTATTTGGGGATGTATTGAATAGGGCCGGGCCGATACAGCGCATTCATGGCAATGAGATCTTCTAACTTATTGGGCTTAAGTTCTTTAAGGTGCTTTTGCATACCCACAGATTCATACTGAAAAATACCAACGGTATCCCCACGGTGGAAGAGTTTGTAGGTCTCTTTGTCTTCCAGGTCAATGGTTTCAATATCGATGTCGATGCCATGATTTTCTTTAATAAGCGAGATTGCATCCTTAATGATGGTTAGGGTTTTCAGGCCCAAAAAGTCCATTTTGAGCAAACCTGCCTCTTCTGCCGCGCTATTGTCAAATTGAGAAACTACGAGGTCTGAATCTTTTGCTGTGGCAATTGGGATGATGTTGCTAATGTCTTCAGGGGTAATGATGACCCCACAGGCATGCACACCTGTTGACCGCACTGAACCTTCCAGTTTTTTTGCGGTGCGTATCATATGGCCGATTTCAGAATCTTCTGTTGAAAGTTCCCTAAATTTATAAGCCCTTTCGAGGTCTTCTTTATTAAGATCGTTTTTTAGACTTTCTGCCACATCCTGTTCAGCCAATACAGCATCCAGGGTAGCTGACAAATGAACAGGAAATGATTTGGTTACACGGTCTACTACATCAAGGGGAACGTTCATCACCCTTCCCGTATCGCGCAGGGAACTGCGTGCAGCCATGGTGCCGTAAGTGATGATCTGGGCCACCTGATTTCGTCCATATTTTTCAATCACATAATTGATGACCTTATCGCGGCCTTCATCATCAAAATCTATATCAATATCTGGCATGGAAATCCGCTCCGGATTGAGAAAACGCTCAAACAGCAAGTCGTATTTGATTGGGTCAATGTTGGTGATGCCAAGACAATACGCCACCGCAGAGCCTGACCCCCATTTGCCGCGCACTGGTCGTGAAATCCTGCACAATAAGGAAATACCCGGGATACCCGCTTTTGATGATGGTATCCAACTCAAAGTTGAGCCTGTCTTCCAATTCTCTGGTAATGTGACCATATTTCCTTCTGGCTCCTTCATACGTAAGGTGCCTGAGGTAGGCATCCTGTGTCTGAAATTCTGGAGGTAACGGAAAAGCAGGCAGCAAAATATCTCTAGTCAACTGCAGTAAATCTACCTTGGATGCGATCTCCATTGTATTTTCGATGGCATTCGGCACATCGCCAAACAAATGGTTTATCTCCTCTTTGGTTTTGAGGTAAAAATCTGAACTTGGAAATTTAAACCTGTTGGCATCACTCATCAGCGAACCTGTGTTCACACACAGCAATACATCATGAGGCATCGCATCTTCTTCCTCGACGTAATGAACATCATTCGTAACGATGGTTTTGACGTTGTATTTTTTAGCAAAGATAAGTAGTACCTGATTTACATCTTCCTGACTCATTAATGAGCCATCGATATGGTCTATGCCTCTATGCCTTTGCAACTCAATGTAAAAATCCTCCCCAAACAGATCCAGCCACCACTTTAATAGTTTTTCTGCTTTTTCATTGTTTCCGGATGCAATGGCCTGTGGAATTTCAGCCCCAATACAACAGGAAGTGGCAATGAGGCCTTCGTGGTACTGTGCTATCAGTTCTTTGTCGATTCGCGGAAATTTTCCATACATGCCCTCTGTATATCCCAAGGAACAGAGTTTAGATAAGTTGCGATATCCTTTTTCATTTTTTGCGAGCAACAATTGGTGAAACCGCTCGTCTTTCAGCCCCTTTGATTTCTCAAAAGACTTAATCCACCTGTTTTCGACAATGTAAAATTCGCATCCGATAATGGGTTTTATGCCTTTCTTTTTAGCTGCCTTTACAAATTTGAAAGCGCCAAACATATTGCCGTGGTCAGTCAGTGCAATGGCCTGCTGCCCGTCTGCGACTGCTTTTGCCATGAGCAGGTCAATGTCTGAAGCTCCGTCCAATAAAGAATATTGGGTATGGCAATGTAAGTGGCAAAAATCCTGCATTGTATAAAACTCTTGGAATAAATTAATTAAATCTGTAATATAAGAACAGACATTTCCACCCTTTCGTTCAGTAAGGACAAATTAATCCAGGATAGAAATGGCCAATGCCTTTTAGCCTAAAACTTCATCATTTTATGAATTTCCCTGTTGCCATGATTTTCCACGGTTACAAAGTAAACTCCGGATTTCCAGTCATCAGTGTTCACTAACTGGCTGGTTGAAATCATGTTAAAGGTGTGAATAATCTTGCCTTCCACGCTGTATATCTCCACGTAAGAACCTAGTGCTGCTTCGATGGTAATTTGCCGACCAAATGGATTGGGAAAAGCCAGCGATGAATTATGCCCTGCTAAAGGTGAAAATTTGACAGATCTTTTGTCGAAACTTCCTTCTTCAATGACTGTTCCTTCCATATTCATACCTTTCAAATCGGCATATGGGAGATAAAACATCGTTTCGCCTTTTTTAAAATGGGTATTCTGCACCAGCAAAATATTGGTGGCCCCATTTTCCAATACGATACTTTCAAAATTTTCACCGATAAAGAATGGCTCGATGGCTTTATCGATAACTAGTTTTAACCCTGAAATCACTATTTCGTGCTCAACATTGACCGGTATGTATTCCTTTCCATCCATGGTAATTGCATTGGCTAAGGATAGCTTTACCGGATCATCACTACGGGTGAACGCATCATCAGTTGGCAGGGTTTCACTCAGGTCACCTTTGGCAATCGCAGTAAAATCTATGAAACCATTAAATTTACGCGTGTCATAAACCGGTGAATACGTGCTAAGAGACACTTTTCTAAGGTCAATATAACTGGGAAAAAATCTCCAATCCTCCGGGCCAAAACTGGTTTTATTTTTTAACAAAAAATCTTTGATCAGGATAAAATCCCGTGCATTTACCTTTTTGTCGTCATTGATGTCGGCTGCAAGATAGCCGAGTGGCGTCAATGTATCTGTGCCCATCAGGTAGTTTTTAAACATCACATAATCCACCAGATCTACCTGCCCGGCTTCAATTCCGGTGCGGGAAGGGATAAACTGCATGTCATTATAAATGGCCACATTATTGAAGTCGAACCTGCCATCTTCTATTTTTTCATACACATTAAAATTGCCTTTGTTTCCCTGCATAATCATGTCGCCCAATTTTACCATTTTACCCTGTGGGCTTGCAACCCTGCCACCTGCAGAAAGGGTATTCGAACAACTGCCGTTGTCATACACGATCATAAATACCGCACAAAAGTCCTGGTTGCCCATAATGTCTGTTGCGTACACGGTCAGGTATTGAAAACCGGCGTTTGTACAATCATAATACCGGACTGAATCCGCTACATTTGGCGAAAAGGAAAATCGCAAATGATGCTGCGCACTACAATTGTCTGATGCTCCGAGGTTGAACATAGAGGCAGGAACTCTCAGCTTAGAACCATCTTTTCCATCTATGGCGACACTTACAAACTGCACACAATATGGTGTCGGGGGTTTTGTATCCCGGGTTGTGAAATTGGTTGCGCAGGAAGAAATATTACCACAGGCATCTTTTGCCCTCCAAATTACTTTATGCTTACCATAAGTTAGGCCAACAGGCAATGTTACTTTCACCTCATCGTTGACAGGAATCAGGGGAAGGTAAAATTGACCTACACCGGTGTTGGAGTAAACATAGTCCGTTTTTCCATCTCCCCATACATCTACTTCTACAATCCAGGACAAATGGGTAGATCCACAAGCACCATCGTCTGTTGCTTTATTGGTAAGGGTTACGACAGATTTACAACCATTGTTGAATCCAAAAGTTAAGTCTTCACATTTGGTAATGACTGGTTTAACTTTGTCGATGACTTTGATTACCTGCGTGCCGTACCACACACTGCCGCCAAATGGATTGTTTGGCGTGTAATCACACCAATTGATTACGGTAAATTTTCTAAGTATTTTTTTACACCCGTCTTCTGCACTGCCAAGCAGATTATATACTTCATCTCTGTAACTAACTCCCATCAAATCACAGGGCCTTGATGTAATTTCAGGCCCTGTATACGGAATCTGATCAAGACAATTTACGACTATGTCTTTAGGAAATTTGACGATGATGGTCCCGTAGTTGTTTTCGCTGATGTATATATTTTGATGACAGGTAGGCTCATATGTATCGGCCTGATAGTTGTGATTCAAATCCAGATACCATTTTCTAAGCACCCTGCCCACATTACAGGCGTTGGTATAATATTGATCTTCATAAACCGGAGTTAGATATTGGTGACTTCCAAAAAGGGTTGGCCTTCCTGTAAGATTAAGATCATGGAGGTCATCATCGCACCTGATATACTTATCGGGAGGGCAAATCATACTGGCCGTTAGTTCGGAGGATGTAAAGCTACAAAAGAGCAAAAATGTACATTTTAGCAAAAATTTCATATCTAAAATTTTAAGGTTTAACCTGATTAATTAAAACAAATATAAGCTGAAATTCAATAAATTACATAATGAAAAATTAAATTTTGTCCCTCTGGCAGCATTTTGACAAAACATTATATCTTTATATAAACTATTACATCATGACGGCAAGAATTTTATTGATTTTAGGCATCGTTTTCCAATTAATGTCATTGGATGCACAGGTAATTTGCAGCATCGACAACCTTACCGTAGAAAAATTGGAATGTAATGCCAACGGCAATTTTTCCGTTAAGATCAATTTTGTCGCTATAAATCCCGGCGAACAGGGCTTTAAAATTCAGGGTAATGGCTTAAATCATGGCACATTTGCCTACGCCGACTTACCTGTCATTATCGATGGGCTCCCTGGAAACTGTACAACTTCCTATGAGTTTGTGGTTAAAGACATTGCCAAGCCCGATTGTTTTGCCGTTGCGGAGCTGGGCAAGGTTTGTTGTCAAAATGATTGTGGAGTCGAAGTCATCAATTTTAAGAAAACCGGCTGCATTGAGAATGAAATTTATAAAATAGGTTTTGATTTACTTCAAGAAGGCACCGGAAATCTGGGTTTTGACCTTTTTGTAAATGGTACTTTCAAATCATTTCATAAGTATGCCGACTTGCCGGTTCAAAACATTGCCATTCCAGCCAGCCAGCGTCAGGTCGACACCATAGTGGTGTGTGAAAATGATCACCCTTTTTGCTGCGATACCGTATATATCTTAAACCCATGCGAATGTTTTGTTTCCAATGGCAGAGAGCAAATTGTGGAATGCTCAAACGAATTGGAAAAATATTACTTAAGATTTAATTTTGACCACGGTCAAAATTCAGATAGCTTTTTGGTTGCAGGACCTCCGCCCCTGAGTGGCAAATTCGCTTATACACAATTACCTCTAGTTTTGGGGCCATTGCCTTTCTCTCCAGCAGAAACCAATTACCTCATTACCGATAGCGAGAATTCTTCCTGTTTTGGTCAATTCAATGCACCGGGTGTGGAGGAATGTATTGCTTGCAACTTGTCCGAGGCCACCTACCAGATCATACCTTGTAATGTATCAGGTAAGATATATGTAAAATTCAGATTCAAAAGCACAAACCCCGGAGTCAACGGCTTCACCGTCCGGGGTAATGGGCAAGTGTACGGAGATTTTCAGTATGGCCTGGAATACTATTACCTGGGGCCTATAATGCCGGATTGTCTTAAAAAGTACGAATTTGTGATTGTGGATAACCTATATCCACAATGTAAAACGAATCTGGCGGGGGATGTTAAGTTGTGTTGCACGGAATGTGAAATGGGGCCACTTGAGGTTAAAGCCAATTGTAACAGCAACGTATCCTCTATTTCTATCGGTTTTGCGTCCTCGGGCGTGCCTGAAGATAGCGTAGCTGTGTTTATCAATGGCGTATTGACCGGAAAATACAAAAAGGGAACCGAGCCACTGGTGGTGAATTATCCTTTTGTGGAAGGCAAGTCATATGCGGTGAAGGTAGTCGCTCTGAAAAAAGAAGGCTGTGGCAGCGGTACTGAGTTTACTTATCAATGCGCCAATACCGGACCCTGTGCCTTCAGTGGTATATCTTTGGAATTGTCAGAGTGCTCAGCAGACCAGACATTTAAAGTCTTTCTGAAATTCAAAGCAGAAGGTCAACATTCGGATAAATTCTACGTAACCATCAATGACAAGATATTTGGACCATTACTTTATGGACAGGCGGTTTACGCGCTGGGGCCCATACCTAAGGCGTGTCACGGTATAAGGGTTGTCATCAAAGATGCCGTCAATGAGGACTGCAGGAATGTGATTGAAAAAGAATTTAATAAATGCTGTGACGGGGAATTCTGCGAAATTGGCGTCCTGGAAATCAAGCCAAAATGTTCGGCCGCTGCAGCTGGTATCCTTCTGAATTTTTCCACTGCGGGCGTGCCTGAAGACAGCGTTGCTGTGTTTATCAATGGCGTATTGACCGGAAAATACAAAAAGGGAACCGGTCCACTGGTGGTGAATTATCCTTTTGTGGAAGGCAAGTCATATGCGGTGAAGGTAGTCGCTCTGAAAAAAGAAGGCTGTGGAAGGGGTGCTGAGTTCACTTACCACTGCGCCAATACCGGCCCCTGCACCTTCAGCGCTATATCTCTGGAATTGTCGGAGTGCTCGGCTGACCAGACATTTAAGGTCTTTTTGAAATTCAAAGCTGAAGGCCAGCATTCGGAGAAATTCTACGTAACCATTAATGACAAGATATTTGGACCATTACTTTACGGACAGACGGTTTACCCACTGGGTCCCATATCTAAGGCATATCACGGCATTAGGGTTGTCATCAAAGATGCCGTCAATGAGGACTGCCTGACTGTGATTGAAAAAGAATTTAATAAATGCTGTGAAGGGGAAGCCTGCGAAATTGGCGTCCTGGAAATCAAGTCAAATTGTTCGGCCGCTGCAGCTGGTATCCTTCTGAATTTTTCTACTTCGGGTGTGCCTGAGGACAGCGTTGCTGTGTTTATCAATGGCGTATTGACCGGAAAATACAAAAAGGGAACCAGCCCACTGGTGGTGAATTATCCTTTTGTGGAAGGCAAGTCATATGCAGTTAAGGTAGTCGCTCTGAAAAAAGAAGGCTGTGGAAGAGGTTCTGAGTTCACTTACCACTGCACAAATACCGGCCCCTGTGCCTTTAGCGGTATATCTATGGAATTGTCAGAGTGCTCGGCAGACCAAACATTTAAGGTCTTTTTGAAATTCAAAGCTGACGGTCAGCACTCAGATAAATTCTATGTAACCATTAATGACAAGGTTTTTGGTCCACTTCTTTACGGACAGGCGGTTTACACCCTGGGACCTATACCTAAAGCTTGTCACGGCATCAGAGTAGTCATTAAGGATGCCCTCTATGAGGACTGCCGGACTGTGATTGAAAAAGAATTTAATAAATGCTGTGAAAATGGCTGTGAGGTTAGTCCTGTGTCCCTGGAATCCATCTGTTTTGAAGGAAAAATCATCGGATTAAAAGCCGCTGTAATCAGTAACAGGCCAGGCCAATACAAACTTTATTTGGATGGTACTGATCTGGGTATATTCACCTACGGACACATCCCTGTATTGGTCAACATTGCTCCAAGGCTGGAAGGAAAAGCAAATTTCAAATTCATTGACCTGGAGGAGAATACCTGTGCCACTGCAAGGGAATACTATCTAAACTGTAATAACTGTCAGATTTCCGCCTTGTCGGCAGATGCCGTAGACTGCACAGAGACTTCCTTCAAATTCAATATTCATTTTGATGCTGCCAACACATATTCAGATTCTTTTGCCATATTCATTAATGGTACTCGACTGGGCAAGTATGCACTCATTCAGCTGCCTATTCTCTCACCAGTTTATGACCCGAGAGCTGATGTTACCTACCAAATTCGCGTGATCGACGCTGAGAATGAATTTTGCAGGGCTGCAATGGTGGTCAATTCCGTCGACTGCGTCGGGGCTTCCGATGAGGAGCGTTATCCCATATATAAAGTATTTAGCAATCTTCGCGAAGTAATTATCTCCACACCGAATGATGGACAAGAGTCCAGGGTGCGCATATATGCACTGGATGGAAAATTACTTACACAATCGACTTTGAAATCCGGAACGACCCAACCGGTTTACCAAAGCCAGGTTTCACAATTGGTAGTCGTGCATATCCAAGCTTATGGATATAACAAATCTCACTTGATATTTATTGGCAACTAAAGCATAAAACAGCCGGACAAATTGTTCGGCTGTTTTATATTTTTAGTGTTCAAAAAATCCTACGCTGCCACCAACCCAGTCTTTGTCTTTATTGTATTTTACGCCTATCATGGCCCCTTTACTCAGGCGGACCAGGTTGTTCACTATTTTAGGCTTTTCCATATCTTCACTCCACAGCATTAACATACGAATTTCGCATTTTACGGGCTCATTTGGTGACTTTAATACGGGTGCATATTCAACCTTTTCCTGCAAAAGATAATTCCCTCTATGCTCAATGCCATCCAGAAGTTCTTTTGTAACATTCAGCTCAACACCAGCACCCGCGAAAGAAAATAGTGGCTTAAGTACAAAATCATGCAGGTTTTCCGGGTAAGAAACCAGGTCAGAAAGATAATAACATTTGGGCACATACTGACCTGACAATAAAGGCATGGTGTATTTGCTGATTCTAAAAAACCAGTTTGGGTGCCCTACCCAATATACATCGAGGTCATCCGTGAAATTAAAATTAAGATGAAGATCAGGTCTTTGATCCAGCTCATCAAATATGACCCGGTTATAAATCCTGTGAATGGGAACGAGGTTACCCTCTTCATTTTCATAAAACAGGAGACGTCCCTTTTTAATTACTTTGGTAATGCAAAGGACTTTAATTGCAAGTCTGGCCGCGGTGCAAATAAAATCGATATATGTTGTCTGTTTTTCCGGTTCAATTTCCAACATCACTACATTTTCGGGATTTGAATCACCAACAATCACTTTCTGCATTAAGGCTTTGTAAGCATCCTCATCCATGGCTGGATCAAAAAAAGAACTCAATTCAGGAGGAATACCATAATGTGCCCGATATATTCTCGAAATAAATTCCTGAAAAAAATAAACGGAAGGGAAGCCCTGAATTTCTATAAGTCGTGGCATTGGCTGGCCATTTTCATCAAGGCAAATGCCAAAATCCATTTGTAAAAAAGTAGTATGCGTGTCTTCTCCTGGAACGATAAGGTTTGGATCAGACAATGCCCCCTGTGTGATGTCTTTAAAATTTGGACTGCAGATGACGTGATTGATTTCATTACAAGCCTCCAGCAGTCTGTTTTTAAGTATGTCTGGAATAAAAAATGGAGTTTCTGCAATTCTGAATGGAGGTACATGGTTGAAAGCCTGATGCACTTTTTGTAGAAAAGCCTCATGGGAGGCAGGGGTGAATTGGTTGTTAAACCAGTCTCTGTATTTTGGTATCATAACTACACGATGCTAAATGCATGTGAATTTAAAACTTTTATGGCATTTTCAATGAAATTGGGTAAAATGGTGCGGTGCGTAAGTAAGATTTTGTCTTCCTCTTCCAATTGCGCCATCATAGAGTCGTACTTAGCTACTCCATAATTATTGATCACTTTATCGCGATTTTCTTCTTTTGAAAAATGAACCAGCATGCCATGAGGGTCAGCTTCCGGGTGAAATTGAGTACCTACCATTTCTTCTGAAAACCTTACTGCCATAATGGCTCTTTCATACTCTACATGCGTTCTTATTTTTTCCAGAGCGAGTATTTCAGCTCCCTTATCTTTAAATATATGCAGGTTAGGTTGAATAATTTGCCAATCCCTTGATTCTACCACATGAAATGGATCCGGAAGATTTTCAAATATTAGATCGGTAAAGCCAGCTTTTGTTTTGTGCACTGGCTGAATGCCAAATGAAGCTGACTTTCGTTTTGAGATTTTGCCCAGTCCAAAATGATGACAGGCCATTTGAAAAGAGTGGCAAATAAAAAAAATATACTTTTTTGAATCTGTAGTATATTTATTGTAGTCCCATATATCCTGAATGAGCTGGTAATATTGGGTGTCCCACACACCATCTCCTTCCATGGGGTCCCCGGGACCACCGCTGCTGATGTACAGGTCATATTCGAGTCCCGGAACAATTTTATCAACCCTAATGTCAAAGATATCTGCCTGGAGCAGGTCTTTATAGTTTGCGACAATATCACGAATGCACCTCATGCCTTGATTCGGCAATCCGGCATTCATATCTAAAATGGCAAGTCTCAGTTTCATTGTGTCGCAAAATTAGGAAAATTCCTCGTAAAAAAAACAATGTTGGATACCGACAAGGTCGAATATCCAACAAAGCTTCTTTTTGGTCTAAGATAAGACTACTTTTTAGGTGCAGCTTTCTTAGCTGGTGCTGCTTTCTTTGCAGGAGCAACTTTTTTGGTTGCGGCAGCCTTTTTAGCTGGTGCTACTTTTTTTGTAGCAGCCTTTTTAGCTGGTGCAGCTTTCTTTGCTGGTGCTACTTTTTTTGTAGCAGCCTTTTTAGCTGGTGCAGCCTTTTTAGCTGGTGCAGCTTTTTTAGCTGGTGCAGCTTTCTTTGCTGGTGCTACTTTTTTTGTAGCAGCCTTTTTAGCTGGTGCAGCTTTCTTGGCTGGTGCAGCTTTCTTGGCTGGTGCAGCTTTTGTAGCTGGTGCAGCTTTCTTGGCTGGTGCAGCCTTCTTGGTAGTAGCTACTTTTTTAGTAGCGGCTGCCTTGGTAGCAGTCTTCTTTGCTTCAGTTTTTTTCATTTGAAATGAATTTTTAATAGATGATGATTGAAAAATGTTACTAATAAAGCTACCCCAGGTAAGGTTTATTTGACCATCCTGATGCAACTTAGCTCTATCGATTGCCATTAAGGCAGAATTTTCTACGATCCAGTCAAAATTGTCCTGTCCAACAGAACTGGCTTCTGCGTCCGGTGCCCCGTTGCAAAAATCAATGGCATAAGGAATGCCATCCCGGACAGCAAATTCAACTGTATTAAGATCATACCCCAGGGCATGATTTAACTTGATGACATATTTCTTTATGGTATCAAGAAGTTTCGTTTCTACAGGTGCTCCCCCTTTCACATACCGCAAGTGATGCGGATTCCTTGGCTCATATTGCATGATATGTACCCTGTCGCCATCTAAGTAATAACACCGGAAGTACGTATCAAAAACAATTTCTTCCTGCAACATCATCACCAATTGGCCGGTTTCAGCATGTTTATCCCACATATCCTGCGGATCAGTTACTTTATATACGCTTTTCCACCCTCCTCCGGCGTGAGGTTTCATATAGGCCGGGAACCCGATATAGTCAAAGATTTTCTCCCAATCCATTGGGAACTTAAGGTTTCGAAAGGATTTTTCGGTGGTATCATCAGGCCTTTCCTTTGAAGGAAGGATGACGGTTTTGGGAACCGGAACACCGATATGCACAGCAAGTGCATTATTGAAGAACTTTTCATCTGCACTCCACCAAAAAGGATTATTGATTACCGCAGTGCCAGAAATGGCTGCATTTTTCAAATATGACCTATAAAAAGGAACATCTTGCGAAATACGGTCAACAATTACGGCATACTCATTGGGAGCGCCCTGCTGAACCATATCTATCTGAACTGGCTCTGCTACGATTCCGGAAACTTTTTTTTCATTGATTCTATCGACAAAAGCCTGCGGAAAAGTACTTTCCATTCCAAATAAGATACCTATTTTCTTCATTCAATTATTTTAAATTAATAATATGCTTCACAGCCACTGTTCAAACCCATTTATGATTTGAATTTACAATATAAAATTTTAACTTATATGTAAACTACACTGCAAAAGTATTATATATATTCAATATCCGTACCATTTTTTTAACTTTTTTTTTACCGGTCGCTGAGCAGGTACTCGAATTATTTCACTGATCAACAGACAGTTGAAATAATAAATTGAATTAAATGAAGGCTTTAAGGGAAAGTGTAAAGTAGGTAGGAATGTAAGCAGTAAATTGAAATTCAATATTTTACGTAAAATATTGAAACGTTGTGTATTATAATTTTACTTTATAATAATCACGTTTATTATATTGCTAATTATGATTTTCAACACTGGAACCCGGTCAATTTTTTTTTCTGAATCGACAAATATTTTTTCAGATTTTTCTCTAAGACCTGCTTTAAAAGCAGAATTTTCATCTTTATTGAATCCAAATTGGAGATAAAAAAATGAAGCTAAACTGAGAATCGCAATTACTGAAAAAAAAGCATATTGTGTTTTGATTGATTTCATTTGGGTCAAAGATTTACTTTAATACAAATCACGTTGTAAAAATACAAACGAAATACACCCGGGGTTAGTTACAGTTTAGTTAATATTTTTTTGAGAATCATAATAAATCCTTATTTAAAAGGACTCCTTTCCTGCCATTCCTTGTCTTTATACAGGGTGCTCACCACATGAGGCACCAGCTTATTGTATATCTTATTTCTGTGTTTTAAATAACAATATACAGGCGTAGCACGGGCACCGACCGAACTTTTTATTTCTACGGCGGTGCGGGACATGTTCAGATTCCTGACACCCAGTGAAATCCCTTCCGAAGTCATTTCAAATAACATATTCAGGTAAATTTGGTGATCCCGGTTTGCTTTGACGTCGTATCCCAGAAAGTGCGCATCCAGGTGATCATAGTTTTTCAGTACCGTAAAAAAACCATATAGTTTTCCATCTGAATTAAAATACCCCATAATCCGCATTCTGGATCCTAAAAACTTCTTAAGATTGATGAAATAATCAGGTTTAAGGTAAAATAAGTTGAACCCCGCATTTTCTGCGATATTCCTGTATTGGGCATACATTTCATCCTGAAGCGATTCAAGGTCTTCCACTTCAAGATTTTTCAATTTGATATCCTCCATCATGTTCTTGGCCCTTCGATACCGGATACGCGCCTTTGATTTTAGGGCCTCAACGTAATCCTCCATGGTTTTCCACTCCCCTTTGAGTTCAAAGACCATATTAGGCTGCACACAAAACTCTGTATAATTGTCAAGACATTCATTCGGGCATCGGTGATCCTTCTGAAAATCTTTAAGCAGGACAGGGCCAATTTTCACTCCGTCTTTTTTCAATTGGATACACAAGGCATCTATGGCCTGCTGGGCCACTGAAAATCTTTCCTGCAATGCTACTTCATGTTTAAAATGGATACCATACTTGCCTGTCAGCAGCATGTTGCCGAGGACCAATGTTTGCATGTTGAGTTTTTTCAACATCAGTTTTTGTAAGACCTGCCTCATACCTGAAGCCGGATCCGCATTCCGCACCGCACTGGATAAATCAATTTTTTTATGCTGAAAATAAAGAAGCCCTAGACAATCGTCCTTATGCCACACCGTGACATAAACCGGTTTTAATCCCTCGGGAAGCGATGACTCTAAAGCCAAATGGTATTGCACTTGCCAATATTCATCTGATGGGGCATTTGATGACCAGGTATCTTCAACAGCTCTTATTGAGGAGTAAAACCTAAAAAGGTATTTGCCTGAAACTGCAAAAGCGCCAGGATTATCATTCATACAAAGTTGAAACATGTTGAATTAAACGACAAGCAGGGCATAATGTTTAGATTGATGGGCAAAGCTACTTTTTAAAGCTGAAATTTCAATTTAAGTCAGCTAAATCACCCTTTTTTAAATGGTTAACCCAGAGTTAGCTGAAATATGTCATATAATCCTGTACGCTGGCATTTATTGCGCGGTATGCTTCCTCCCTTCCATAAACTCCTGCAATATTTACTTTTTCAGCTTCGCCCGGCAATTGTTTATAGGTCATAAAGTAGTGACGTAACCTGTTGACGATGCCCACCGGCAACTGATTGAGTTCTGTAAACCCACCATAAAGCTGATCATCTTTTAGCACTGCAATTATCTTATCATCGGCCTCATTTTTATCAACCATTCTAAATCCTCCTATGGGAATTGCCTCCACCAGGATATCACCTCGGGGGATTGCGCGTTCTGTGAGCACAAGGATATCCAAAGGATCTCCATCTCCTTCAACATGGGAAAGACCTGTTAGTTCCATGCAAAGCGATGCAATGGCTGGCCCGCAATATGTTCGCGGCACAAAACCATAAAGTGCCGGTACTACATTGCTATATTTTTGTGGTCTGTCAATTTTGAGATACCCACTGAGTTTATCTATCTCGTACTTTACAGTATCCGTGGGAATAATTTCAATGAAAGCGGTGACTCTCCGGGGAATATCGTCACCCGGCGAAATGCCATGCCATGGGTGTGCTTTAAACTTATTTGAATCCATGATTTTTGGATTGATGATTATATGATAGGATAAAGGGCTTCAATGGGCCCATCGCTTTTCTGCTCACAAAGCACAGCAGCGGATGAGATTGTCATAATCTGGTTTATCCCAGGCATGAGCGTGGATATAACTATCCAGAACTTTTCCATTTTTAATCAAAAAGATGCCTGGCATTTGATATCCATCGCCAATCATAGTTACAGTTGGAAAAATTCCTTTGGTAGCTGCTATTTCAAAACCCCTTGACAATGATTTTAAACCAAATAACTGATTGAACCTCCCTTTGACCAGACCAAAGGAAAGATAAAATTTACATTCAGGGTCAGCCACGTGGGTAACACCACCAAGTTGGTACTGCTGAAAATAGGATTCAGCCGTTGGCTCATCTGTCATGTGCACAAATACTGGCACAAGACCATTTTGGGAAAACAAATTCCTCTTTTTGGAAAGGTCAAGCAGCGATTCACGGCAAAAAACACAGCCAAAGTGCCTCAGAAAAACCAGAAAAATAAGTTTTTGCTGGGAAAGAGTGAAGACATCAGAACCATCTGATGTCTTCATTATTTTCATCGTTTCAGCCAGTGGCATATAAACACGTTTTTTTTTAAACGGAGGTTAGGTGGAAAGGTTTAAGCCAATTTCATTTTTTCAAATACATTGATAACCTCTTCAACTGCTTTTGCCGAATTAACCAGCAATTTCTTTTCGGATGCATTTAACTTCAGCTCAATTATTTCAGAGATTCCATTTCTACCCAGTTTTACGGGAGCGCCAAGGTAGAGATTTTTGATGCCATACTGGCCTGATAGTTTTGCACAAACCGGAAATATCCTGTTCTCATCCTTAAGGATGGCTTCCACCATTTGAGCAGCTGCTGCTCCCGGAGCATACCATGCAGAGGTTCCCATAAGTTGAACCAATTCTCCCCCGCCGGATTTAGTTCTTTCCACAATGGCATTAAGCTGATCTTTGTCGATGAGTTCCGTTACCGGAATGCCGGAAACCGTAGTGTATCTTGGCAGTGGCACCATGGTATCCCCATGTCCCCCCATAAGTATGGCCTGAATTTCTTTAGGAGAAGTATCGAGTGCTTCTGCCAAAAATGCCCGGTATCTTGCTGTATCCAGTACGCCAGCCATCCCAAATACCCTGCTTGCGTCCAGACCCGAAGCTTTCCATGCGGCATGGGTCATCACATCCAGTGGGTTTGATACCACGATGATGATGGGATTTTTACTGTATTTTAAAATATTCTTGACACAGCTTACCACGATACCTGCATTCGTTGAAATGAGGTCGTCCCTGCTCATGCCAGGTTTTCGCGGTATGCCTGCAGTAATGACCACCACATCGGAACCCTTGGTATCCCTATAATTGTCGGTGCCTTTTATCCGGGTACTGTAATTGCCAATAGGTGCCTGTTGCCAGATGTCCAGGGCTTTGCCTTTCGCAAAATCGCCTCTGATGTCTACCAGTACAATTTCATTTATAAAATCTTTGTGGGCCAGCACATCGGCCACAGTTGCTCCTACATTTCCTGCTCCAATAACGGTAACTTTGCTCATGAAATCTTATTTTCTTTGTTAGTTTAAAATTTAGACAAATCTACGAAAAATTGTGGCGGGTAAGTGCAGTTAATTTGCTTTCTTTTTCAAAGTGTAAACTCAATCCTGAAAAATATGTCCTGGAGCTGCAATGTGTTTGATCGGCAGGAACTAATCTAAACCACAATTGGTTTACTTTTAAGAAATATGATACATCCGGAGCAACTGATTTGAACAAAACGACTATAAGGACACGCAAAATCCAAAACGCCCCTACTTTGAATTAATACATCTAATATATTGATTTACAAACTATTAGTTTCATTTTTTAACCAGACCGACAAAATTGGCATTTCGATGCAAGGCCCTTTTGTCCGCCCAATTCTATGTCGAAAGCTAACTTAAACTGTATATTTGTGAAATTTTCTAAAATTGATAAATCCAATGATTAAACAACTGAATTTAGCCATATTGATAATGTTGGCGGTTATGCCGCTTTGGTCTCAAAGGAAAATTTGTGGTATGAGTATAAAAGAGCAGGCGCAAATGACAGAAATGTTTGCGAAAGCCGGTGAAGACCATTCATACATTACCAACAGGGGGGATAAAATTTATATTCCAATCAAATTTCACCTGGTAGGTGACAACAATGGAAAAGGGCGTGTTAAAAATTCGTCCATCCTCAATCAGCTAGATAAACTCAATGCGGATTATGCAAAACACAACTTTGTCTTTTATCTTAAAGACAATTACAATTTCAATCACATCAACAGCACCCCTGCGTACAATACACCCCGGGAAAATGAAGACTTTCTCAATACCAAAAAAGATCCCAATGCCGTAAATGTTTTTGTGGTGAATACCATTGGTGAAAGTTCAGCAGGCATAGGCATCGTTCTTGGATACTACAGTCCGTCCAACGATTTTGTGGTATTGATGGCTGGTGAAGCTGCAAATGCCACGAATACTTTGAGTCACGAACTCGGCCACTTCTTTAATCTTCGACATACTTTTTATGGTTGGGAAGCCAGCCCCTATGATGAGGATGAACATGGCAACCCCTGTGTAATCAATATCATTCCCGGCACCAATATTCAGGTGGAGAAAGTTGACAGAAGTAATTGCAACGTAGCTGCGGACCTACTTTGTGACACCCCACCAGACTACAACTTTGGCATTACCCAAACCAACTGCGTTTTTGGCAAAATTATCCTGGATAAAAATCTCGACACCATCATACCGATGAAAGACAACCAAATGAGTTATTTTTCTCAGTGCGCATCCTACCAGTTTACAGACAATCAGGAGACGCGCATGAGGACCAATTACAATAATTCACTTCGTGCCTATATCCGATCTTCTTACATTCCGGTGACAGATACCCTGTCAGAAACCAGCGTATTGGTGACTCCTACTGTCGGCTCAAAAGAAGAAGTCTACAATAATGTCTATTTTGAGTGGGAGAACCAGGATGCCAGTTATTACCTCCTTGAAATTGTAAATTCAAATGAATATCATTATTTCTTCCTTACGGAAAATTTCAAAGAAGTGACTACCCTCTTGCCTAACAAGTTATATGTTTGGTCCGTAAGGGCTTTCCATGATGGTTATACGGGTACTACAAGTCCACAAGTCAATTTCAGAACGGGTAACATTCAGACGGCCACCGACGAAATTAAAGAAATTGAGTCCATTTCTTTGTTTCCAAATCCTGTCCGCAACGGTAATCGCCCCATGTTAAAGATTATGTCCAAAACAAGTGAAGCATATAAAATTGACATCACTGACCTTAACGGCAGGAGGTTATATTCTACATTGCAAAGCGTTCAGGCAGGTGAAAATAATATCAGTCTCAATACTGCAGGAATTACCACAGGTGTTTATGCGGTAAGTCTTTCAAACAGTGAAGGCATTCTCACCAACATGCTTTCTATTCAATAAAAATTAAAAATATATCAAAACAATATGAATTTACATGAATACCAGGGGAAGGAATTGCTATCGAAATTCGGAGTTACCATCCAGCGCGGCAAAATAGCCCGAACCGTGGATGAAGCCGTACAGGCATTTGAAACTTTAAAAGCAGAAACAGGGACAGAATTTGCGGTTGTAAAAGCACAGATTCATGCAGGAGGCCGAGGAAAAGGTGGTGGCGTGAAACTCGCGAAAAACATGGATGAACTAAAACTTCATGCAGGTAATATTTTGGGTATGATGCTCAAAACACCTCAAACACCCGGAGGAATGGAAGGTCAGGGAAAACTGGTCAGACAGGTTTTGATCGCAGAAGACTCTTATGCACCTGACTTTAATGCCTGTAAAGAATACTATGTGTCCATTCTCATGGACAGGGAAAAGAAGCGAAATGTAATCATTTACAGTACTGAGGGTGGAATGAATATTGAAGAGGTGGCGGAAAAGACACCACACCTTGTGCACAAAGAATATATTGACCCTCTGGTAGGTATCCAGGCCTTTGAAGCGCGCAAAGTTGCCTATAATCTGGGACTACAGGGAAAGGCCGTGAAAGAAATGATCAGCTTTATTACCAACCTGTATAATGCCTTCGTTCAAAGCGATGCCACTCTTTTTGAGGTTAATCCATGTCTGAAAACTGCAGATGACCGTATCCTGGCTGTAGATTGCAAAGTAAGTCTCGACGACAATGCACTTTACCGACATCCGGATTTGGCCGCGATGAGAGACCTTGATGAAGAAGACCCCACTGAAGTTGAAGCCAAAAGTTTTGGCCTTAATTTCGTCAACCTGGATGGAAATGTAGGTTGTATGGTTAATGGGGCCGGCCTCGCAATGGCTACCATGGACATCATCAAACTTTCCGGAGGATCACCTGCCAACTTTCTGGATGTGGGAGGTACTGCCGATGCAGCACGGGTTGAACAGGCTTTTCGGATCATCCTGAAAGACCCTGAAGTCAAGGCTATCCTCATTAATATTTTTGGAGGAATTGTACGGTGTGACCGGGTAGCTCAGGGTGTTGTAGATGCCTATAGGAATATGGGAAACATTAAAGTGCCCATTATAGTGAGATTACAGGGTACCAATGCCGATCTTGCCAAAAAACTAATCGATGAAAGCGGCCTGGAAGTACACTCCGCCATACAACTTCAGGAAGCGGCTGACCTGGTTAAAAAGATGATTGCCTGATGGCAAATTAGATTATAAATTAAACGCAGGGGTGTATAATTACGCCCCTGTCTTTTTTCATGGAAACATATACCCTATATAATCTCAACGAATACCTCAAGAGGGTAATTGCACTCAACTTTCCTGAGCCAATATGGATTTCCTGTGAGATAGCCCAAGTCAAAAATTCCAGGGGAAATTATTACCTGGAATTGGTTCAGCAGGATGAAAACCATGAAGTGATTGCTCAAAGTTCCGCCGCCTTGTGGTATAAAAATTTCCTGTTCCTAAAATCCAAACTTGGTGATTTATTACCCTCCCTTCTCAAAGATGGGGTTCAGGTAAAAATCAAAGTTTCGCTTGAATTTTCAGAAAAATACGGGCTTAAACTCATCATTGAGGACATTGACCCCACCTATACCCTCGGTCAGATGGAATTATCCAGACAAAAAATTCTGGAAAGGCTTAAACAATCCGGTAAGGCGGAAGACAATATAGGACTTTCAATGCCATTGGTTGTACAACATATTGCCGTTATATCATCGGAGAACGCCGCCGGTTATAAAGATTTTGTAGCCCATCTGGAGGAAAACAAATACGGCTATGCTTATCGCCATACTCTTTTTACGTCTGCCCTGCAGGGTGCAAATACTGAAAAAGAAATCGTTGCGGCCTTGCAAATGATATCCGAAAATGCGAAAGATTTTGATCTGGTGGTCATCATTCGAGGTGGCGGGTCGAAACTTGACCTGGCATATTTTGACAATTTCAATATTGGGTATGCCATTGCTACCTTTAAAATACCTGTTGTCACCGGAATAGGCCATGAAATTGACCTTTCCATTGCGGACCTGGTGGCGCACTTGTCATTGAAAACGCCAACCGCAGTGGCAGATTTCATCGTTGAGCGTTCTCTCCATTTCGAAAGCATGGTCGAAGAAATGAGCACACAGGCCAACAGATTGTGTCAACAAAAAATCAAAGAAGCCACTTTATTGCTTGAAGCCAGTTTTATGCACCTGACGTCCAGGCCGGGTGAAATAGTAAGAAATGCCAGGCTGGAGATTAGCCAAAATTGGAACGCCGTCCTTTCTTCCAGTGAATTCAGGCTAAAGACCCAAAAACACGCCCTGGCAAACTTTGAAGCTGTATTGATGATGAGCCACCCTTCCCACATCTTAAAACGAGGATTCACCCTTATAAAAGGGAAGGAAGGATATATTACCCGAAAGAATCAACTATCCGATGATCCGGAAATTGAAATAGAATTTTTTGATGGCACCTATGTTGTAAGCAAGTCAAACAAATAATAGGCTTTTCTTTTCACATCCCCCCCTACTGATAAATGTATTCCCAGGCAGATTGTAATACACCATGTTTTTCCATATAATCCATCATGGCCGCGTAAACATTATTTTTACCGATGGTTGCACTATCCCCAACGACTACCAGTTTAAATTTGGCTCTGGTAAGTGCCACATTCAGTCGACGCACGTCCTCCAGGAAGCCAATTTCGAACACATCGTTTGAACGCACCAGGCTGATATATATGACATCCTTCTCCTGACCCTGAAAACCGTCAATTGTATCTACTTCAATCTGCCAGTTGGCAAATGTGTCATCTTCCCGGATATTGGCGCTGATAAATCTCACCTGTTCGGCATATGGAGCAATGATGCCCACTGCTTGTTGAGAAATCAAATCAGCATGTTTTATCATATGCTGTCTGATGACATTATATTCTCCCGGATTACACAAAGAAGCCGACTGTTCATTCCTGACTTCTTCAAAACCTGTGCCGGCTGTATCAATAAACAATAAAGGAGATTCATCATTTTCCAGCATCCGGACAGCCACTGTTTCTGCAGCCATTAGATTACCCTTATAAAACTGATGATTTGGAAATCCAAGGATGGCATTGTTCATCCGGTACTGGACCCTGAGCATGGTGGCATGGCTACAAACTTCAGCCATTCTATCCAGGATGGTTTTATCCAGGCCCAGGTTAATTGCCTGTTTGCTTTTGACCGTTGGAGGCAATTGTTTGTGATCGCCGACCAACACGATCTTATTTGCCCTAAGCATGGCAGTCCAGCATTCAGGCTCTGAGGCCTGACTGGCCTCATCAATAATTAAAGTGTCAAAATTTATGGCATTGAGTATATCTGAAGCGGATGAAATTAAGGTGGTGACCACAATTTGGGTACTCTGTAAAATACCTGATGTGATCTCAGTTTCCAATTGTCTGGCATAACTCAAAAGTTCTCTCACCTCAGTATAAAGTTCTTTTCTTTCCAATCTTTCTTCAGAACCAAAAGACCTTTTAAAGCGGGTAGCCTGCTTTCTCTTTTCTTCAGCCTGAATCCTTGTCTTTCTGATTAATGACCAGTCCTTGAAGGACCTTACTTGTGCATCCAGGCACAGATGGCTTATGTCATCCCCGATCCTGGAGATGTTGCCCAGCCTGAGCGTACGCAAGCCTGATCGATCGGCCAGTCGGGCAAGCAGATCGGCCGCATTATTGGAGGAGGTACACACAAGGACTTTTTGTCGGGATGCCACCAGCTCTTTAAGCAAGGCAATGATTGTTGTAGTTTTGCCGGTACCCGGAGGCCCGTGGATGATAGCAAAGTGGGAAGCAGAAACACTGGATCTTAATGCCAGTTTTTGAACTTCATTAAGCGTTTCATGGTCGAAAAACAAGCGTTGTCCCTGATTGGCAGCAAAGGAATCCAGTGACCGTATTCCTTCTCTAAAAAATTTCACCTGACCTGCTTTTGCCGCCATTACCTTGCTGAGACTCTGCCTCATGACCTGATACGGCTTCTCATCGTAAATGAGTTCAACGGCCGACAGGCTGCCCATTGAAAGTTCAAGTTCATCTACGGCTTCACCCTGGCATAAAACCTTCATTTTACTTTTTCGGATAAAGGCCACGGTACCGTATATGGTCGCTGTTTCACTCTTCCTTGTAAACACCAGCATTACCCCTACCCCTTCTCGAAATTTGTGGGGTATATCTACTGTAGCTATCTTTTCAAGTTCGATTTCCACAAAATCTCCTATTGCCTGATCCTGAGAAATAAACTTCACGGGACTCCAGGCAAAACCAAGAGCCGTGCGTTCCTTCAGCGATTTACTGGATTGTGCCTGCTTAAAAAACTCCTCTTCATGTTTTCTCTCAAACTCGATGGCCTGGAGCAAAAGTTCATAACGGTCTGTCTGTTCCATTGCCCCAGCGATAGGTGTTTTGAGAAAGTTGCATAAGATCTATAATTCGGTCAACCACTGTGTCCACAACATCGTTAATGGTCTGAGGTTTACTATAAAAGGAAGGCATTGCGGGGCAAATAATCGCGCCGGCTTCTGTGAGTTGAACCATATTGCGCAAATGGATAAGGTTTAACGGAGTTTCTCTTGGCACGATTATCAGTTTACGCCGCTCTTTGAGCATAACGTCTGCTGCCCTGCCTATAAGATCCTCTGCGGTACCGCTGGCCAGTCTTGCCAGTAAACCCACAGAACATGGACAAACCACCATGGTTTCATATTGAGCAGATCCTGAAGCAAAAGGGGCAAAAAAGTCTTTGGCGTCAAAAATTGGAAATGGAAAACCGACTTTGTCAAACACACCCAATTCTAATTCCCAATTGATTAATGCATTGGATGAAAAAACGGCAGCAACCTGCAAATCATCCATCAGGGCGAGCTTATCAAAAAGCCGTTTGGCATAAATGGCTCCACTGCTGCCCCCTACTCCTACCACAATTTTTTTCATACCTCATAAACCCTAAAAATCATGAAATGTTTTTAAGGAAGTGCTGCCACTCATGGCCATGTTCCCATGAACAGTGCCTGGCCCGAAAACCAAGTTTCATTAATACCCTGATGGAAGCTACATTTTCAATCATGGCTTTGGCAGTTAGTGCAACAATACCCAGGGTATTCGCCCCATAATCCATTGCCAGTCTGGAAGCCTCGGTCGCAAGGCCCTGATTCCAATATTTTTTCATTAGGCGGAATCCAAGGTCATAAGATTTCAAATCATGGTGATATTTTAGGCCACACCAGCCCGGAAGTTCACCTGAATTTTTGTACTCAATAATCCATCGTCCGCAGCCAAACCGCTCAAAATCGCGGTAGTTAGCTACAAATGTCCTTGCATCCTCTATACTTGCGAAAGCTTCGTCTCCTGTGTATTGCAAAACATCAGGATCGGCATTCAGGTTATACAACAACGCTGCGTCGTCATGCTGCCAGGTGCGCAATTTGATGATTTCATTTTCTGCAATTACCATATAGACCCTATATTTGCATCAAAATTAATCTAAATCTGAAAAATTGGCTTCACCTCATCTGAATATTGACGAGCTTTGGATTGGCGAGAAGGTAAGGCTTGTCAAAAGTGGGCGTGAGGGTGTATTTGCAGGAAAGTCACAGGACGGCCGAGCCAGGATTTCATTTGACGGAAATATTTTACTGACAGAGGCGCAAAATCTGGAAATAGTAGAAGATAAAGGTTCGGAGGAACTCCCTCATTTTTGGGAAAAAGAACTGAAACCCATAAAAAAAGCTCCTCAGATCAGTTTACCCTTTTCGCCTGAGATAGATTTGCATCTTGAAAAACTACCGAATAACATGCGCACTTCACCTCTGGCATCAAAAATTGACTTACAGCTCGAAGCCTGCAGAAATCATATTGAAACTGCCATTACCAGAAAACAGGTACGAATTCTCATCATACATGGCAAAGGAGAAGGCATACTTCGTCAAATGGTGCATCAAATGCTCGACGGTTACAGAGAAGTAAAGTGGAAATTTGTCACCAACCAGGGAGGTGCCACCGAAGTGCTGTTTTGGTAGGGCATATCTTTCAAATGCTTTTGGAAAATGCGTCCACAAAAGCCTGGTAAGCTGAAGTATTAAACTCAAAATATAAATCAGGTTCAATCAATTCCAGTTCCATCAGGAAAAATGTACCCTCGATGAAAACTCCATCAACCCTTGCATATAAACAGGTTTCTGATAATAAGGTCATTACTTTTTGTGCTTGTTGCAATTGCGATGGCATTGGCGTCTCTGCCAGATACTGTCCTCCAAGATGGGATTGAACCCTGAAATCATTTACAGCAGGTACTTTCCTTACACAATGTGAAAAAACACCTCCGATAAAAATGAAAGACCATTCTCCTTCGCTTTGGATTTCGGGTAAAAAAACCTGGATAATGAGTTCTTTTTCAGCGGCAATTGGACGATATTGGTCATTGGCGGCCTGAATTTCCGATCTATGGAAGAGACTTGTCTGGTAGGCACCGGCTGAGAATGCCGGCTTTACCACAAAGTATTGCCAGGCATCAGGCAAAATGTCACCTAGATTGAATGATGACGTCTGGTTTAGATAAATGCCAGGCACAACCTTTATTCCATTACGCTCAAACTCCTTGAGGTAAAACTTGTGGATATTCTGCCTTACCAAATGGGTTGGATTAAAACAAGTGACACCAAGCGTATCCAAATGATCCAGAAATGCCATAAATGCCGATTCTTTTTCAAAATAATCCCAGGTATTTCTGAAGATAAGGGCATCAAAGGCCCTCCAGTCCACAGAGGAATCATCCCAAATCAACGCCTTGGCCGCATAGCCATTTCTTACAAAACAGGCCATCAATTCCTGATCGGACGGTGAAAGCGAGGGTAATTTTGAGCATGTTAAAAAACCTATTTTCATGCCCCGATATTGGTTTTTTTCATAAATGCTGCGATTTAAGTACAAATAAATGGAATTTTCAGGCAAATTTGGGTACTTCAGCGGATTATGACACCCTTTTGTTCTTGATTTACTCAATTCTGACTTTACGGGTGCAATACTCTAAGTCGAAAGGTAAAATCAAGGCTAGCCGGAAACAGAAAGTAAAGTCCTAATTTCAAGGCCGGGCTATCCAGATGCCTAAAAATCAAATATATTTGCCAAATGATTTCACCAAAGTCCATTGAAGAAGTAATATCTACGGCCCGCATCGAAGAGGTTGTGGATGACTTTGTCAATTTGAAACGCAGGGGCTCCAATTTTACCGGACTTTGTCCTTTTCATGATGAAAAAACACCTTCGTTTGCGGTTTCACCCGCAAAGGGGATTTATAAGTGTTTTGGCTGTGGTAAAGGGGGAACAGCACTCAATTTTATCATGGAACATGAATCCATGAGCTATACAGAAGCGATTCGATATCTGGCCAACAAGTACAAGATTGAACTGGAAGAAAGATCCATCAGTCAGGAAGATGTGGAAGCCAGACAATTATCGGACTCCCTTTATATTCTCAATGATTTTGCCAGGCAGTATTATGAGGATCAGTTGTTCAATACCGATGAAGGAAAGTCCATCGGTTTATCTTATTTTAAGGAGCGGGGTTACCTTGAATCCACGATTAAATCCTTTGGACTTGGCTATGCGGGCGGTGGAAAAGATGACTTCACAAGAAAAGCCCTTCAAAAGCAGTACAAACCGGAGCACCTGAAATTACTGGGGCTTACCACAAAAAATGATGCCGATTTTTTCAGGTCGAGGGTAATGTTCAGCATTCACAACCTCAGTGGAAAGGTAGTAGCAATGGCAGGCAGAATCATGAGCCAGGACAAAAACCAGCCAAAGTACATCAATTCACCGGAGAGTGAAATTTATGTAAAGCATAAGGTGCTTTATGGACTCTACCATGCGAAGGCATCTATCAGGAAAGAGGATGAATGCATTCTGGTGGAGGGATATACAGACGTGATTACACTGCACCAGGGAGGAATTCAAAATGTGGTTGCCTCTTCGGGCACAGCCCTGAATAAAGAACAGGTGAAACTGATTCGCCGGTTTACCCAAAACATCAAACTCATATACGATGGAGATCCGGCGGGCATCAATGCTGCGCTTAGGGGGCTTGACATCATCCTTGAAGAGGATATGAACATCAGATTGGTTTTGCTTCCTGACCGGGAAGACCCAGATTCCTTTTTTAAAAAGTCGGGCACAGAAAAATTTAAATCTTTCCTCAAGGAAAATGAGAAAGACTTTATACTTTTCAAAGCAGACTACCTGCTTCAGTTTGCCGGCAATGACCCGATCAAACGGGTTGAAGTTTTCAAAGAAATTATCCAGTCGATAGCGAAGGTGGCAGACCATATGAAAAGGTACACCTACATCAACCTGTGCAGCAACCTGATGAAAATGGACGAACAGATACTTGTGGCTGAAGTCTCAAAGGTAATGCAGCATAATCAAAAAGCCCGGAGAATTCAGGAAAACAGGGACCGGATTCGCGCGGGCAAAGATGCCTTGCCTGACCACATCACATCATCAGAAGGCCATGAACCGGGTATTGTATCCATGGTAAGCACCCAGGTGCGATTGAGTGGTGACGAATATCAGGAACGGGATTTGGTGCGCATCCTTATATGCGGGGGCGACAAGCCCTATGCACACGATAATGAAATCACCATTGGAGAATATCTAATAAGTAATATTGAAGACAGTCTTGAAAGTTTTGAAAATAAAACCTATGCAGCCATTTTCAAATATGCTATGAAGGTAATGTCCGAAAAACATATTGTAAAACCAAATGACTTTGTGAATCATCCGGATGCTGAAATTAGCATATTGGCGGTTGATTTCATGTCTTCGCCATATACCCTGGCCAAGTGGGAAGAAAAGAATATTTTTCTTCAAACCCAAAAACAACCCGAAGAAAACTTCCAACGCGATGCCTATCAGGCCATCATGCGATTTAAGTTGCGCAAGATTGCCAGAATCATAGAACAAACTCAGAAAAACCTAGAATCTGATCAGGGAATGGATGAGGATGAGAAAAAAATTGAGTTACGGGTTTTAATACAGATGCAAAAAGAGCGCAATGAGATTGCCCGGATGCTTAATAATGTCATTTTGCAATGACCTCAAAATCAAAATTATCCTTACTACAGTTTGATTTGCTTGGCCACCAGCATGAACTTACCATTTCAGTAGCAGGAGGTCGTAAGATGGTATTTGACCCACTGCGCAAAAAGAAATTGGTGCTACAACCCGAAGAGCTGGTACGGCAGCTATTGGCCATCCACCTGCGCAAGGTTATGAACTATCCCTCGTCAGGTATTGCCATAGAAAAAGGAGTATTTGTGCAAGATCAGACCCGCAGATTTGACATGTTGATCTTTGACCGCAAGGGGGCCCCCTGGATGCTGGTAGAATGTAAGTCTTATTCCATTGAAATCACAGAAAGAGCGGTCATTCAAACCGCCATATATAATCAAAAACTTAAAGCTCCATACCTCCTGATTACCAATGGCAGCCATCATCTTTGTTGCCTGATTTCAGGGGAAACGATCACATACCTTAATCAACTGCCAGATTATCCATCCCGTTGATCTTTAGCTACCTGTTATGATGTCATGTAAAATTTCCAACATTTCAAATTGAATATGTACATTTTCATGTTTTGCTTCTGCATTGATATACCGCATACTTTTTTGCTGGGATAAAACAGACAGGGAACCATCGTCAACTGGTTGATTGTGTTGTAATACAACATTGAACCGTCGTTCTGCAATTTGTTTAAAATCACTGGCCAGGGTGACAATAAAAAATTCGCTGTTGTTGATGGCAGGATTGATGTAAATATCCGCAGCAGATCGGGTTGTTTCCGTCATAACTCCGCTTTTTTGAACATAAGAAGTGATGTTGTAAGATTCTTCAACCAGTTTTGCACCAAAGAGGAACTTCAGGTGACAGTCTTCGGGAAAATTCTTATTGTTGTGCAAGGCCACGATGCAGGGAGCATTGCTGATTTCTTCCCAAATGGCTTTGGCCATAGACTCTACCTGATCTGCTGCTTCTGCTATGTAAAGTTCATTTTTTTCGTCGGTATTGAGTGTTTTAATCAGGATGAGTTTATTGGTGGAAAAAATCCGATTGGGATCAATCTCGTATTTTTTGCCTTTATAATTAAATGTAATGTTGCGGTTTGGTAAATCCCCTGTGGAATGTTTCAACGTAAGCAGTTTGCCTCCATATTTTTGTAACATTTTGAAACCAGCTTCCAGGGATGCCTTTTCATTTTCGTGGACATGGACAAACACATATTGATTGTGATTATTGTCTGCCGTATATATTTGAAGGGAAACTTTTGCGTCACCCAAATTAAAAACGCGAACCGTGGTTCCAATTGAAAATAGCTTCACCGATACGGTGAGCCCCAAAATAATTACAGAAACTACGTTCCGGATTAAGGTCATATGTAATGTCATTTTTGAAGAATTGAAATAGCCAGGATTTTATCCAACCTTATCACTTTATGGTCGATAACACAGAATTCCTGCTTTTCTTTCGTAAAGATATCATCTATTTTTCCAAACATTTCAACGTCATTTATCAATAAAAGCCTTACAGGCTGTTTCATGACCGCTGCATTTGACAGCTGGTCATATAAATCACATGAAACTATGCGATACTGATCCATGTCACTTCAATAAATGATTTTAAGCATGGACAAATATTACTGTTTTTTTTATATTTATTTCAAAAAATATAGAAATGGAAACTACTGTGATAAAAACATTTACAGATTCATTTGAGGCCAATCTGATTTTGGCCAGGTTAAATGAAAATGGAATCGCTGCCATGTTGCAGAACGATGAGGAAGTGCTAATTGACCCGGGCACCCTGAGCAACCAAAAGATCAAATTGGTTGTCATGAATTATGATGTGGAAAAAGCGCTCATGCTGCTGGAAGAAGTAGAAATGGAGTAGCAATTATTACCCCAGGCGCTAGGGGAGAAAAAAATCAAATAGTTAGTTTATAATATGTGTTCCTCGGGTGGGATAATTTTTTATTCCTAAACTATTCCATCAAAAAAGAAAAAGATGTGACTCTTTAGGCACATCTTTTTTTTTAATAAACTTATAAACTAATGATGAAAAAACTCTTTAAACCAGCGCGGTGAGATCCCTTATAAGGATGCTCTTTCGCCTCAGGTGTATTTTATTTTTACTTTTGAGGTCATTTAATACCGTAGTAACGGTTTGTCTGGAAGTGCCGGTAAAGTTGGCAATATCCTGCTGGGTAAGACCATGTTTAATCAACATTTCAAGACCTACCCTTCTGCCGTTGTTTTCTACGTTTTCCTTAAGAAACTCCACAATCCTTTGTCGTGCATCCTTTGTGGCAAAATTGTGAAGTCGCTCTTCGCTCTTCTTTATTTTTTCCCCGATCATTTCAATTACTTTGAGGTTAAATTCAAAGTTGTGTTTCATGAGGATTTTAAAGCACTCAACGTTGATTGAAATAATCCTTGTCCTTTCCTCAATCGTATGTGCGCTAAACTGGGTCATTTCCTGACCATATAGACAGCATTCTCCAAAAATATTTCCTTTATGGAGGATGATGGATATGTGTTCCTTGTCCTCTTCAAAGGTTGAGACCTTCACAGAACCCTCTACTACAAAATAAATGTAGTTGCAGGGGGTATTTTTGTCATAGATCAGATTCGACCGCGAATGGTCCGAAATGACCCGTGAATTCGCCATCAGTGTCATTTTTTCTTCGTCACTCAAGGTGTCAAAGAACTTCAAACTCTGGAACTCAGTTAAATAGTGGGAAGTTGTTAACATTTTGGTATTAATATATTGTGATTGTGTGTGTGTTTATTACCTGACAATTGAATGGAGGCAATCCCCTATTTACGACACAATAAATCCTGAATTGGTAGGATATTTTAATGCCCGTTGATGTTGATTATCAAATATTTAGCATTTAAGGAATTTTTTTAAACAAAAAAACCATCCGAAAATGGTTTTAAGTTTGTGGAGCTGGGGAGATTCGAACTCCCGTCCAGATGAAGCAATCGTAAGCTTTCTACATGTTTAGTCAGAACTCAGTTTTTAAGCGCACACTCAGCATCCTGACAGCGTTGTGATTGCCGATCCCCTGTTGTTTTGGTCTTCCATAGAGGCATTTGGAATTCCTATCCTGAAAATTTGAAAGCTGCCAACTGTATATCAGGCGTCAAGCAGGAAGCTTAAAGGCTTAGTAATCCTTGATTACGCAGCCAATGCGAAGTTAGATTCGCCAATTATGGTTTGATCGTCATTTATTGCGGAGTGAACAATCGTGCTCCGACATGCTTACGTACAAGTGTCATTCCCTGTCGATACCAGTCAACCCCATTGTACAAATCAGATAACGTTACCTTTGCCAGATAAGTTTCGCTTTAGAAATAAAATGTTATAAACCGCTCAGTTACATCATACCGGATCGCGCAAAATCGGACAGGTCATGCAATGAGAACCTCCCCTGGCTCTGGACAACTCGTTGCTCGGAATGGTGATGATCGTTCGCTCCAGTTGATGGATATTGATCGCTCCGTCTTCCACCTTCTCCAGGAAATCATAAGCCGTGATGACATTATATCCTGCATTTTTAAAAGCCACTTCTGTGCGTGGGTTGCGATCGTAGGTAATGGCAACGCCTGGTTTTACAGTGACCAGATTGCAACCATCTGTCCATTGCTCTCTTTCCTGGTATGGAGAAACCCCATTTCCGGCAAAATAAAATTCATGTCAGGATTAATTTCTGACCAGATGAAATTCTTTACACTGTCATATCCTGCTGATGAGCCATCCTTCCTGTAAACCTGCACGTTGCTGCTGTTGCCATCAAAAACAATGGGTTTGAAGCAAACCATGTCATTGGTATTGATGCGGGTAAACAGGGTATCTATATGCATATAGGACCGGTCGTCGGGTATATTGATCTGAACCACATTTTCGATAACACCCTTGTCAAACAAAACTTCCTTGAGGGAATGAATGGCATGTTCTGTTGTACGCTCACTGCAGCCAATCAGCAGGCAGCCCTCATTTAAAATCATGACATCACCTCCTTCCATACTCACAGACTGACCCATTCGGGAGGGTGGGAAGGCATTAAGGTCATTCAAATTGATCACTTTACCCTGTGTATTTGTTTCAGCAAACAAGGGATGGGCAGCAAAAATAAACCTGGTAAGCAGATTTTCCCGGAACCGAGCTGTTTTTGCTGCTTTGGTGATGATTACATGATCATTCACTGAAACGGCGATATCTCTGGTAAAGATGAAGTTTGGAATTGGGTCAAAATAGATGTGGTCGTCTTCCTGGAGGTAGCCGGTAACCAAAACCTGGGTCAGTATGTCGTTTTCCATGGCTTTCAGGGCAGCAGCATCAGTACTGGGTAATTCCTCGTAATGCACTGCCTTATTTATTAGTTCTTCCCTCATGGCTGCGCTGGCATTCAAAGACTCAAAGATGAGTTTCTCTGCCTCGTGTACATTTTCCTGCCCTACAAATTCGTCCAACACATCTGTAAAAGTGTCGTGTTCGTCCATCATCTGAGGCACATATACAATGTCATCAAAAAGCAATTCTGTCGCTCTTTTGGGTGTTATCCTGGATATACCCCGGTCAGGTCTGTGAACGATCACTTTTTTTAGTCTGCCAATCTCAGAACTAACATTTACCATAAAAAATATTTTGGTGAGAATGCAAAGGTAAGGCTATTTTTCAGAGAATTTGCTGCAAAATAGGCCAAAGTTTAGTGTACTATGGTCCATTGTCGATCCGACATGGTGATTCATTTTAGGATTAATATGTATATTTGGCAAAAAAAAGATGAATAAAATAACCACTTGGATACTTTGTATATGTGCCTTCGGCTTTATTCCTGCCTTTGGACAGATTAATACACCGGCAGCCAGTCCTTCTGCCACAATTAGTCAGGTTGTGGGCTTATCGAAAGTTACGCTGGAATACAGCCGACCTGCGCTAAAGGGCAGGCAGATGATTGGCGGACCATTGGTCCCGTTTAATACAGTCTGGAGGACAGGAGCCAACAAAATTCCAAACATTACCATATCTGAACCTATGGACTTTGAAGGAAAGAGCGTGCCAGCCGGTACCTATGGACTGGTTACCATTCCAGGGGTATCTACCTGGACCATCATTCTCACGAAAAAACCAAATGAGTGGGGCGTTTACAACTATAAGCCTGAAGATGACCTTTTGAGATTTGAGGTTAAATCCGGTTCATTGGCGGAACCTGAAGAATATTTCAGTTTTGAGATCACAGGTTTTGACAGAAATTCTGCTTTGATCAGAATGACCTGGGAAATGACTGAGGTGAAATTTAAAATAAGTCATAATCCGGAAGCCCAGATTATGAAGGAAATAGCGGAAAAAACAAGTGCTGCAGAAGTGACCGCTGACACCTATTATGATGCAGCCAATTATTACTATGAAAACGGTAAGGATCTTAATAAGGCGTATGAGTGGGCAAACAGATTGGTTGAAAAAAATAAAGAATACTGGGCGTATTATGTACGGGCGAAGATTGCTGTAAAACTTGGCGATTGCGATCAGGCCATTTCTGACTCCACATACGGATTGAAGCTTGCTAATGAGGCAAAAGACAATGCCTACGTCCTAAATCATAAGAATATCTTGAAAGAGTGCATGCGAAAAAACAAGTAAGCATAATACAGACGCAACACAGATTTTAAGATAGATGTCACAAGAATTTGATTTCAACAAAAATGAGGATTACATGGGTCAGTTGGTGGCTCAAGTCAATCATAAGCTGGCAAAGATCTATGAGGGGGGTGGAAAACAGCGGATAACGAAACAGCATGAGGCCGGAAAACTTACCGCAAGAGAACGCATTCAATATTTAATTGATAAGGAGAGTTCCTTTTTTGAAATTGGTGCTTTTGCTGCCTTTGAAATGTACCAGGAGGAAGGAGGGTGTCCTGCCGCAGGCGTGGTCTGCGGGCTTGGATACATTCATGGAAGGATTTGCATGATTGTGGCAAACGATGCTACGGTTAAAGCGGGAGCATGGTTTCCCATGGCGGGTAAAAAAAACCTGCGCGCACAGGAAATTGCTATGGAAAACCGTATTCCGATCATATATCTGGTAGACAGCGCCGGTGTCTATCTCCCGATGCAAGATGAGATTTTCCCTGACAAAGAACACTTTGGACGCATTTTCCGGAACAACGCTGTAATGAGTAGCCAGGGCATCGTGCAGATTGCCGCGGTTATGGGCAGCTGTGTAGCCGGAGGAGCCTACCTGCCTATCATGTCGGATGAAGCCCTTATTGTTGAAGGTACAGGATCCATATTCCTGGCAGGTCCCTATCTCGTCAAAGCAGCCATAGGCGAAGATGTGGATCAGGAAACATTAGGTGGCGCCAGAACCCACTGTGAAATCAGTGGCGTCACTGACTACCGCATGAAAGACGATAAAAGCTGTCTCGATAAAATCCGGGACATTGTCAGCAAAATTGGTCATGGCCCAAAATCCGGCATTGACCGGATTAAGGCCAAATCACCAGTAACAGACATTAAACACATTACAGGAATTTATCCTTCGGCGCAAAACAAACCGTACGACGTCCGGGAAATCGTGGAATGTATTGCTGATGCAGATTCCGTAACTGAATACAAAGAAGATTACGGCAAAACCATTTATTGTGCGTATGTGCGCATTGATGGGTGGGCAGCAGGCATTGTGGCCAACCAAAGACTGGTTACTAAAAATGGAAAGGGCGAAATGCAGGTAGGGGGGTTATTTACAGTGACTCTGCGGATAAGGCGACCCGGTTTATATTAAATTGTAATCAGAAGCAAATTCCGCTTATCTTCCTTCATGATGTTACCGGTTTTATGGTTGGCAAAAAATCTGAGCACGGAGGTATCATTAAAGATGGTGCAAAAATGGTGAATGCGGTAGCCAACAGTACGGTTCCCAAGTTTTCAATAGTCATTGGCAACTCTTACGGCGCCGGAAATTATGCCATGTGTGGAAAAGCCTATGACCCCAGGCTCATTGTGGCGTGGCCAACGGCGAAAATAGCAGTAATGGGTGGTGCCCAGGCTGCAAAAGTACTGACACAAATTCAGGTAGGTGCCCTCAAGTCAAAAGGTTCAGCTCCTGATCCCGAAGCAGAGATAAAACTCTACGAAGAAATTAAAGCCCGCTACGAAACGCAGACAACACCCTTTTACGCCGCATCAAGACTTTGGGTGGATGCCATTATCGATCCAAGACAAACCAGGGAGTTCTTGTCACTTTCAATAGCCATGGCAGATCATGCCCCAATTGAAAAATTTAATACCGGTGTGATTCAAACCTAATCCGGATTTAGTCTTATTCCTGAATAGCTGCAACCCCTGGCAGAATCTTTCCTTCCAGCATTTCCAACATGGCACCACCACCAGTGGATACAAAACTCACACTATCTTCCAAACCAGCCTTATTTATGGCTGAAACACTATCCCCTCCTCCAATAAGTGAAAATGCCCCATTTTTTGTGGCTGCTGCCACCGCATGGGCTATGGCAAATGTACCGTTGGAGAATTTTTCAAATTCAAAAACGCCCATTGGTCCATTCCAAATAATGGTTTTGGACGCCATAATTACTTTTGAAAATGCATCGACCGCCAGAGGTCCAATGTCAAGACCCATCCATTCAGGAGATATGGTGTTACTTGGCACTACTTTAGTTTCCGCATCCGCCCCAAAAACACTGGCTGACACAGAATCTTCCGGCAAATATATTTTACAGCCTTTGTCCCCCGCTTTGGCAAGTATTTCTTTTGCAAGCTCGAGAAATTCGTTTTCACAAAGCGATTTCCCGATCTCACCGCCGGTTGACTTAATGAATGTGTAGGCCATCCCTCCACCAATGAGGATATTGTCAGCTTTTGCGATGAGGTTTTCCAGCAATTGAATTTTATCCGAAACCTTGGCACCACCTACAATGGCGGTGAAAGGCGATTCTGCATCGTGAAGCACCTTTAATCCATTACTTACCTCTGCATCCATTAAAAATCCAAATCCTTTATGGTATTTGTCGAAATAATTGGCAACGGTGGTGGTAGAAGCATGGGCACGGTGCGCGGTTCCGAAAGCATCATTGATATAAATGTCCGCAAGGCTGGCCAGTTGTTTTGAAAATTCCGGCTCACCCTCTGTTTCCTCCTTGTAAAATCGTGTGTTTTCCAGCAAAAGGACATCGCCTTTTTTAAGCGCTGCCACGGCCGATGAAACCACATCACCCACACAGTCATTGACAAATTTGACCTCCTTTCTCAAAAGTGCTGAAAATGTATCTTTGAGGTGCATGGTGGAATATTTGGCATTATCTGTACTCGGCTTTGGTCTTCCCAAATGGGTGCAGACGATGAGGGTTCCACCTTGCTCCAAAATATATTTCAGTGTAGGTATCGCTTTCTCAATCCTGGTGCTGTCGGTCACGTGCAACTGATCGTCAAGTGGCACATTGAAATCTACCCGGATTAATACCTTTTTATTGTCAAAATTTATGTGTTTCATGTTTTGCGTTTCCTCTTTGAAACGGATCAGTCCTTGTGATGTAAATTATTTATTAAGATCAGCGAAGTAAGAAAGTGTCCTCACCAATTGGGATACATAAGACATTTCATTGTCATACCATGCTACCGTTCTTACCATCTGGGAATCGCCCACCACCTGTACTTTGGTTTGAGTAGCATCGAACAAAGATCCAAAGGTACTGCCGATAACATCACTGCTGACAATCGGATCTTCGGTATATCCAAAACTTTCATTGGAGGCTGCTTTCATCGCTTCGTTGATTTCTGCCATTGATGTAGATTTAGCTAAAATGCAAGTAAGTTCAGTCAGTGAGCCGGTCAATGTAGGTACCCTTTGGGCTGAACCATCCAGTTTTCCTTTTAATTCAGGGAGGACCAAACCAATCGCTTTGGCTGCTCCTGTACTATTGGGCACAATATTTTGCGCCGCAGCCCTTGCTCTGCGCAGGTCACCTTTGGCATGGGGTGCATCCTGGGTATTCTGGTCATTGGTGTATGCATGAACAGTCGTCATCATTCCGTTCACAATTCCGAATTTATCATTTAGTACCTGGGCCATAGGGGCCAGACAATTGGTGGTGCAGGAAGCACAACTGATTATGGTCTCTGTACCATCCAGGATTTCGTGATTCACATTAAAAACAATGGTCTTGAGATTACCCGTTGCCGGCGCCGAGATTACCACCTTTCTGGCACCTGCTTTCAGATGGAGCGCAGCCTTTTCTTCTGCGGTAAAAAAACCGGTACATTCAAGCACCACATCAACATCGTGATCAGCCCATGGAATCAGAGAAGGATCTTTTTGAGCGTAAATATTGATTTTATCCCCATTTACAACGATTGCATTTTCAGCCGCTTCTACTTTTTCATTGAATCTTCCCTGGGCCGTATCATATTTAAGTAAGTGGGCAAGGGTCTGTGCGTCTGTAAGGTCATTGATGGCTACGACATCAATCCCTTCCATATTGTATATCTGCCTGTAAACCAATCTGCCTATTCTGCCAAAACCATTGATGGCTACTTTCTTCTTTCCCATATTGAATGAATTGTTTTTGTTAAGAATATAATTTTGAAAAGTTGATACAAATTTAACGATTTTAGAATAATAGTAATGTATTATTTCAAATGATTTTTGTTTATTTGGAAGCTTTACCTAAAACCGGGATTTATAAGTACATAATTCCTAAAATGGCGGTAAAGGGCAATAATTTTTTCATTTTCCCATGAATCATGCCGGCTCGAGAACACAAAATAATGTTCCAAAATGGTAGCCTGCTGTTCAAAATTGAAATCAAACAAGGTTTTGCCTTCTGACATAGCCTTTTCCAGGCCAATAAACCCACCATAATCGTATGCCTCTTTTGAATGTTGTGCTTTGATCGCGCGATAAGCGTAAACCAGACCGAATTTTTGGTATTGATACACATGCATTATTTCATGAATGAGGATATCTTCTCTCAATACGCCCCAGTAATTGATCAGGTTGGAAATGACATAAGCAAACCCAAATCGCTTACTGATAAAACCTGCCTTTGGATCAATTAAAACGCCGGAAATATCTACGGCATTTCCGTAAACTTTCCTTACCAGGGCCTTCTCATAGTCATTGAGTCCCCTTATGCCTGGTTTAAATAACAGGTTGGCTATCAGGTATAGGTCAGGAATGCAAAAGGCATCCAGGAGGTAACTCAAAAGGTCAAAGATCCAATCCGAAATTCCATTAGGTACTAAGTGATCGCCATGTGGTTTAAATGGATGACTGAAATGCCTTGCAATACGACGCCATCGCATGGGAAGCATGGACATTGATTGTTTTATGGCATTCCATTTATTCATCAATCAAAACGAAGGGCCGACACCGGCGTAATTTTTTTAATCACCAGTGAAGGAATAATCAAGGTGAGCACACAGGCCAGGAATGCCAACATATTGATGATGCCGATTTGCATCCAGTCAATGTGAATGGGTGCCACGTCCAGGTAATAATTGTTTTCATCCAGTTTGATAATGCCAGTTGATTTTTGCACCCAGGCAATGCCCAAACCGAGGAGATTTCCAATGACCAGTCCCCAAATAAGAATATATGAAGCATGGTACAAAAATATACGCCTTACCATCCAATTATCAGCCCCCAAAGATTTCATAATGCCCACCATACGGGTTCGTTCCAGGATTAGAATAAGCAACACCGTAACCAGATTAATGATGGCTACAATACCCATGAGCTGAAGAATAATACGTTCATTGATATCCTGGAGTTTTAACCATTCAAAAATATTCGGGAATTTTTCACTGATGGTTTCGCTGTATATATTTGACGGCAGAATTTGGGTGTAAATGTAGTCATTGAGTACCTGGGCATCAGCAAAGTGGTTCGCAAATATTTCGATGCCACTATATTCTGTGGGCAGCCAATTTAGAATTTCCTGGAGTAAATTGGCATCACCCAGGATAAACCTTTCATCGTATTCCTCCAGACCGGTGTTGTAAATTCCTGTAACTTCAAGCACCCTTCGCAACTTAACCTGCTCCTTTACAAAGGACACAATGATCTTATCCCCGGAATTTATCTTGAGTTTACGGGCAATGATCCTGCTTATGACGATGCCATTTGCCGGTGCCTCAACGCCCAGACCCCTGCCTTCTGTCATAAACCTTTGCATGGCAGACCAATCGTAATTTTTGCCGACGCCTTTAAATAAACCGGCCATCATGTCTTTCTTAGTTTCCAGCAAACATGGCATGATTATGTAAGGATTTACGGTCTTCACTCCCCCTTTTGTAAATCGTTGACGCTGGTAGTTTTCCAGAGGAAAGCCAAAAATTCGCACAGGCTCAAAATATTCTACCTGGCCTAAAACCATAAGTTTTTGAAAATATGGCTGAGAAATATCTATGGGCCTAAGCTCAAAATTGCGGGTTATGCCTGAATCTGAAACGTGAATATGCCCCCAAAAACCAAATATTTTAGCATTGATTTCTTTTTTGAAACCGGTAATGATGGCACTGCTCAATATCATCACGGCAGTACTAATGGCCAGACCTGCAATGGCAATGGATACGATTACCCGGGTAAAGGATTTATCTCCTGAAAAGGCTAATTTTTTTGCTATGAAAAATGATGAATCCAAAATGAAGGGCTAGTTACAGGGAGACAAAATTAAAATAATTAATCCATAGCATCGAGAAAGTCTTCTTAATAATTGGGCAATAAAGTATGCATGAAAACAAAATTCATACGTAGAAGCCTGATTTTGAATTATAAATAAATTAACAAATAAAAATATCAAGTAATATTTAAATTATTAATAATATATAAAGTACACATTATAAATAATTACCATATATTTGTATTGTTTAATGTTTATTTTTCTAAACTAAGTGTCTCATGAATAAGAAACTAAGGCTGATATGCGTATTGGCTATTTTAAACGGAATTATTTCTGTATCCTGGTCACAGGACAATTTGGTTGCCATCAAAGGCCAAATCGCCAAGGGACTCTACACAGAGGCCCTAGCTTCACTTAACCAACATCTGAGTAAGCAACCCAGCGATGCAAAAAGTTTCGCCTTGTTGGCCGAAGTGCAGATGAAGCTGGGTAAAATCGACCTGGCTTGTGCAACCTACAGTATGATGGAGAGCATGAAACTTTGCGACGATCAGGTTTACTATGATTACGGCATCGCATTGAAGATGAATGGCAAATATGATGATGCCATTGCCAAATTCAATAAATGTGGCGCCGGTAAAAAAGAAATAGCACAAAAGCAAATCCAAAGCTGCGTATTTGCCAAGGAATTGATCAGGACAGAAGACACAAAAAAGGCTTTAAACCTGGATCTCAATACTACTGAGTCTGAGTACGGAGCGCTGGTATATGACCAACTGGTCGTTTTCAACAGCAGTAAAGCCCCATTTATGATGGATGACACACGCAAAAGTCTTGAATCCTGCAAATCCAGTTATTTGTGCAAAACACTTCAAAATGGCACGGCGGCGGCTATTTTTATGGAAGGTAAAACCAATCAGATTAATGCAGAGGCTATCTCACTGACCGATAACCATTTGGTGGCATACTCCGTTTCAAATATCGATGGTGGCACTGTATTGGATAGGATGATGGAAACCACCATTTATCTGGGAGAGTACAATGGCTATAATCTAATCCAAGTATCTCCATTTGAACACAATGCCAGGGACTTGGCAAATTTCAGCCCTTGTTTTACGCATGATGGCACTGCTTTGTACTTTGCGTCAAACAGACCTGGTGGATTTGGTGGTATGGACATTTACCGCAGTATATATGATGGTACGACATGGAGCAGCCCGGAAAATCTTGGTGATGAGGTCAATACCGATGGAAATGAAATTACGCCCTTCTATTCAGATGGACTGCTTTGGTTTGCCAGTGACAGTCATGAAGGTTTGGGTGGATACGATATCTTTTCTGCCCAAAACACAGGCGGCGGATTTTTAAATGTGCACCATGGGGGATATGGTATAAATTCTTCAGGCAACGATTATTTTCCCTATGTCAAGAATCTGGTGATGTATTTCACCTCTGATCGCGCAGGAGGAAAGGGCATGGAAGACATTTACAGATCGCCATTGTCCGAACACAATTATACTGTAGAAATCATCAACGAGCCAGCCATGCCTGATGTCATTGTGTTAGATGAAATTACGGAAGAGACTCCCCCACCCGCCTATGCATTGAATGAGGCCAGTTACACCCAAAAGTCAGTAGACAATATCGATGCGGTACTCACCGGTGCAAGAAGGGTTTCTATGGGAGAGGTTATTCTTAAAGACAAACCGCGCGTATTCTTTATTCAACTTGCCTCAATGGCCTCCAACAATAGTGATGTGACCATGTTTAAACCCCTGACTAAATTCGGAAACATTTATAAAGTAAAAATAAATAGTGCCACTAAAGTAAGGTTAGGCTACTTCCTGGAGCGGGGTGAAACAGATGCATTACTCGCAAAAGTGAGAAATTCCGGTTTTAAGGATGCTTTCATTGTGGAGCAGGAGCTTTCCACCTCAGATCTTGAATTGATGTTGTCGCAAAGTGATGTCAGGGCAGGCTCGTCTGAAAAGACAGTGACTTCAAACCAAAATAAAAAACAAGATCAAAAACTTATTACAGACAACTTTGAATATACCAAACCCCTTCCTCCTTCCATTGAGAGGGAATACAAGGTAAGGTTAGGTAGTTTTGAAGACCCAATCTGGTTTGACAGCAAAAAAGTGAAGGATCTTGGTCGCCTGGAACAATGGACTAAGGGGGCCTGGACCATCTTTATCCTGGGAGGTTTCACCAACTATAATGAAGCAGATCAGGCACGCATCCAGGCCATAAACAGGGGGTATGCAGACGCTGAAGTGGTCATCGACAATGGTGGCATCATTGAAAGAATTAAAAAGAACTAGTGCTAAGGCATAAGTTACAAAATCAATAAAAGCCGGTCTTACTGACCGGCTTTTTTATTTGACCTGACTTCATTTATCTTTTCATTCAAAAGCCTCGCATCTTTCTCATAAATTCTAGGCCTTGCTTTTTCCAGATAATCCTGCCAGGCATGTGCCATCAGCGGATCTTGTTCATCAAACACCCTGTCATACATTCCAGCCTTCTGTCTTTGCCGCATGGCTTCGAATACAGAAACCGAACATGCTACTGATACATTAAGGCTTTCAGCCATGCCTTGGATTGGGATCACAAAGTTATGGTCCGCATAAGAGAGCGCTTCTTTGCTTAAGCCAAACTTTTCATTCCCAAACATCAAAGCAGCGGGCACTGTCAGATCCAATTCATAAAGTGATTTTGCCCCTTCACCCAGATGGGTAGTAAAGACCTTGCCATACGAACTTTTTACACTTCGCATACATGCGTCGAGGTCATAAAAAAAATGAGTCTTGATCCATTTGGAAACACCGCTTGATGCATTTCGCCCTACATAACGTGTAGCGTTAGGTGTTTCTTCGGTATAGATGACAAAAATCTCAGTAATCCCAATGGCCTCACAACTGCGAAGTACCGCTCCCAAATTGTGCGGGTCATGTACATTTTCAAGAACTACCGTAAGATCCCATTGCCTTTTACTTATGGCCAATGTAAGCCTGTCGATTCTTTCTTTAGACAACATAGCAATTCAATTGATCCTGACAAACTTTTGTCCATCAAATTCGAGGATATCAAGATGCCTGTTTTCGTAATAATCCACTTCATTTCCAGATCCGTCTGATTTGACTGGTTGTACAAGGAATCTAGTCTGTAAGTATGGTTCTGCTTCATCGCCCAGCTTCTCTGTAAATGTCTTTCCATATCTGCTAATGTACCTTCCAAGAAACAGCAGGTGGTCAAAACCTTCATAGGCATCCATGTCCGGCAGGGCACCAAAATTGTCGAAAAACTTCCGATCAAAGTACTTTACTTCGTCCCTTTCCGCTTCTACATATCTGGATGCCGGCACTGTAATGTGGAGGTTAGTGAAAAAATCAAAACTCATTTTTTCGGAATCTTTTAAAATGGGCATACCATACACCCGGATTTGCTGCTCACCCTTTTCTGCATTTAGCCTGCGCATGGCGTCATACAGATATAATTCATCTTTGTAAGAATAATTTGGGAATATAAAGACCGACTTATGGTGATGATGCAAAAGGTCACCAAAGACATTGCTGCCGTTGGCCAATGAATCATCCGGAATGAAAAACTCCGAGAATGGTTTTTCGTTTCCGCTTTGATAATTGAGTTTTGCTATGGATTGAATATAACTAAACCACGATTTGTCTGCCTTGGTATTTCTCCCGACTAAAACCACCGCGTTGGGATTAAAATTTGCAGAAACGTGATTGACAATAGCACTAAAATGAGCCTTCAATGAAGGTTTTAATTGTACAAATTGAGGATTATTTTCGATACTTGATAAGCTGAAAAATGGTGAAACCACGGGTACATTATCTTTGGTTCCCAGCTCAATGATTTGCTTGAGTACTGCCTCATCATTTGGACCAAATATAACAGCCAAACTATCGGTGTTAATCTTATTTACCACATCAGTTTCGTTGGCATCATACACATGGACCATAAGGTTTATGCCTTCAAACTCGAGTTCCTGCGCCGCTATTTTAGCACCTCCATAATATTGCAGGAAGCGCATATCTCCTTCTGTTTCAGAAAATGGCAAGACCATAGCGATGTAGTAGGTTGATTTATTCCTTTTATTCGTGTCAGGGATATTATCGGGCTGTTTTTCGGCCACTTCTGGCTTCTCTTTTTCAATATTCGTTTTTGGCTTTTCAGCGTCTATCACTTTAGGCGGATCCTGTGATTTGTCAGGTATTTCTTTCTGTTCTTCTTTTGGTGGATGTGGAACATCAACTGACACCCGCTTTGAAGGGCTGCAGGAAAAAAACAACATAAATATCCAGCCGACCAGAAGGCTATTCCCACTCAATGGTAGCCGGCGGTTTAGTGCTGATGTCATATACCACCCTATTGATTCCTTTAACATTATTGATAATTTCACTCGAAACGGTATTTAAAAAGTCATACGGCAAATCCGACCAGGTGGCGGTCATGCCATCTACTGAGTTAACACAACGTAAGGCTACCGTAAATTCGTATGTGCGCTCATCCCCCATAACTCCTACCGACTGAACCGGGAGGAGAATAGCTCCTGCTTGCCAAACGACATTATAAAGATTGTGTTTTTTCAGGTTTGCTATGAAAATGGCATCGGCATCCTGGCACAACCTGATTTTTTCACGGGTGATTTCACCCAAAACGCGTATGGCTAAACCAGGGCCTGGAAAAGGGTGTCGCCCTATAAGATCCTGGTCGATTCCCAAGGCCAGGCCAACCCTGCGTACTTCATCTTTGAATAACATTCGAATGGGTTCCAATAACTTTAAATGCAGTGTGTCAGGCAAACCACCCACGTTATGGTGGGATTTGATGGTTACCGATGGTCCGTGGACAGATACTGATTCTATTACATCCGGGTAGATGGTACCCTGACCCAACCACCTGATTCCTTCGAACTTAGCAGCCTCCTTCTGAAAAACTTCTATAAAAACTCTCCCAATGGCTTTCCTCTTTAATTCAGGGTCAGAAATCCCCTGCAATTCATCTAAAAATGCGTTTGAGGCGTCCACACCCACAATGTTGAAGCCCATATTTCTATAAGAGTGCATTACTGCATCAAACTCACCTTTTCTCAGCAGGCCGTTGTCGAGGAAAACACAAGTGAGGTTGCTTCCTATGGCTTTATGTATCAAGGTTGCTGCCACTGTAGAATCTACACCTCCGGATAAACCCATCAGTACCCGATCATTGCCAACCATGTTTATGATTTCATGGATTTTCTCCTCAATGAATGCCGCCGGTGTCCAATCGCAAGCGCAGCCGGCAATATTGACTACAAAATTTCGGAGGATATCCTTGCCTTGATCACTATGGGTAACCTCCGGATGAAACTGAAGGCAATAATAGGGATGTTGCCAAATTCCCGGTTTCGAACGGAATGCGGCCACCGGAATGTCAGCTGTGGTGGCTATCGATTCGAATGTGCCGGGCAGTTGTTCAATTGAATCTCCGTGGGACATCCATACCTGGGAGGATGGCAAAATGTCAGCAAACAAAGGATCTTTCACCGCCCCCAGACTTAACGTAGCTTTACCATATTCTCGTTGAAGGGTTTTTGAAACTTTACCTCCAAATTGGTGTGCAGTGAGTTGCGCACCATAACAAATGCCAAGCACAGGTATTTTGCCGGCGAACTGAGATAAATCAGTATATAAAGCGTTGGCATCCAATACTGAAAACGGACTCCCGGATAAAATTATGGCTTTGGCAGCTAAAAAGTCTTGGGGGAGTTTGTTGTACGGAAAGATTTCACAATACACATTTAACTCTCTCAATCTCCTGGCAATCAACTGTGTATATTGTGATCCAAAATCAAGAATGATGATTCTTTCCTTCATAATATCTTTCTCATTGAGCCACAAAGATATTCCAATTCTGCGAATTGAATTGCTTTAATTGACCAAACAAACCATTTGATATGGCCCAAATAATCCCTGCCAATGGTCATCAAGGTCAAATCCTGTATTTGTGGCAGGCCTGTGTTTTCTTTGAAAAGAAATGAGTATTTTTGCGACCAGTAGAAAAAATGAAAATATGAATTTTGACATCATTGTAATTGGCAGTGGACCGGGAGGTTATGTGGCAGCGATCAGGGCAGCCCAACTGGGAAAAAAAGTAGCGGTAATCGAGAGAGAATCACTCGGTGGTATCTGTCTTAATTGGGGTTGTATCCCTACCAAGGCTTTACTAAAAAGTGCTCAGGTATTTAATTACATTAATCATGCAGAAGATTACGGCATCATAGCAGGTAATCCAAAGCCCGATTTTACCGGAATTATCAAGCGTAGCAGAGGGGTGGCAGACGGTATGAGTAAAGGAGTTAATTTTCTGATGAAGAAAAATAAAATTACGGTCATCATGGGTACAGCAACCCTTGCCAGAGGAAAGAAAGTAGTAGTAACTGATGCAGAAGGCAAAAAAGCGGAATTCAATGCCGAGCATATTATCATCGCTACCGGAAGCAGGGCAAAACAGCTGCCTAACCTGCCAATTGATGGTAAAAAAATCATTGGTTACAGGGAGGCCATGTCATTGCCAACGCAGCCTACCAAAATGGTAGTGGTAGGCGCAGGTGCCATCGGTGTAGAATTTGCCTATTTCTATCATTCCATTGGTACAGAGGTCATATTGGTTGAGTTCCTGGAACAGGGGCTTCTACCGAGAGAAGACATTGAAGTTTCGAAAGAACTGGGCAAAGTATTCCAAAAAAGTGGCATTAAGGTAATGGCCAATACCTCTGTGGAAAAGGTGGATACCTCAGGTGAAAAATGCAAAGTGACCACAAAAAGCCGCAAAGACGGTAAGGAAGAAGTCATAGAGTGTGACATTGTGTTGAGCTCAGCAGGTGTAAGCCCGAATACTGAAAATATTGGACTGGAACTACTGGGTGTGGAAACCGACAGGGGCATGTTAAAAGTAGATGCATTTTACAGAACCAATGTGCCGGGCATCTATGCCATTGGTGACGTTATTCCAACCCAGGCTTTGGCCCACGTGGCAAGTGCAGAAGGAATTACCTGTGTAGAAAAAATTGCCGGACTGCATGCTGAGCCACTGGATTACGGCAATATTCCTTCATGTACCTATTGTGCGCCTGAAGTAGCCAGTGTAGGACTTACAGAAGCTGCCGCCAAAGAAGCAGGTCATGAAATCAAGGTAGGCAAATTTCCTTTTTCTGCCTCTGGCAAAGCAAGTGCTGCCGGTGCAAAAGAAGGTTTTGTGAAGGTCATTTATGATGCAAAATATGGAGAATTATTGGGTGCACATATGATTGGCATGAATGTCACTGAAATGATTGCGGAAATAGTTGTCGCCAAAAAACTGGAGACAACGGGGCATGAAATTTTAAAAGCCGTTCACCCACATCCTACCATGAGCGAAGCCATCATGGAGGCGACCGCCGCTGCTTATGATGAGGTGATACATTTGTAAAATAAAAAATTAGCCGTATATTTGCCAACGCCAAATCAGGGGGGAATTAGCTCAGTTGGCTAGAGCGCTACGCTGGCAGCGTAGAGGTCACCGGTTCGAGCCCGGTATTCTCCACATAAAAAAAGCACCTCAAGTGAGGTGCTTTTTTTATGGTCTATTTTTTTCCATAAACCAACACATTGGCTTTCCCTTTAAATACGCCTTTGGTGTCATACAAGAAACTAATGCGATCAATCCTTCTTCTATTGCCCGGTAAATCTATGACACGGCTTTCTTCACCCTGACTAAAATTCTTTTTAATGGATACATTCATTTTTTCACCATTCTCAAAATAAATGTCCATGTCCATCATATCGAGCCCGGCATCGACTACCTTAATTTTTATGGCTTTAAATATATCGTTGCCCGTTACTTTGAGCACATCCCGGTCTGGTCCAAAATTCGCTTCTTTCTGACCAATGAGCACCCATCTGGGTGGTGTGGTGAATGCAGACGACAAAATGACTGATATTGTCACCAAAATTGTAAGAAAAGTAGTTGATTTCATGATTTTTGATTTTAAATTTGCTTATTGACAGGTATTTTCGACTATGGTTTAATTGTTTTGCGAAATTTAGCATTATTTTAACAAAAGACCATCATTACTGGCTGCCGGAATTATTTTCTAATCTTGATACTTTCAAAATATATTTATGAAATGTCAACTTTTTTCATTCAGCTTTATGCTTTTTGTCACAAACAAGGTATTGTCCGATGTGCCATCCCTCCGGATTCATATTAAGGTACATTTGGATAGGTAAGCCATCGCCTTATGTACCCATAGGATAGCACAAACATTACCGACCAGTAAATCCATTCACTCATCCATGCTGTAGCGATGCTTGCGTGGTAAACTTCAACCGCGAAGTAAACATAAATCAGGTATGCCATTATACTCACGAATTCTGTATAAAAAACATAACGGGTATTTCCGGTAGCCACAACCGCATTCAGCCACAATACCCCAATAGTGAGCATTAACATGGCACTTGTCACTACCCTAAGTATGGATGTACCTACAAAATTAAATGATTCCTTTTGCCCATAAATATTGAATATCCATTGGGGTACGAGGTTGATGACCAGGATAAAAACCAGCATGCCAAAGCAACTGATTTTCATGATGCGCAGTAAGGTTGCATGAAATTCATGCTTTTTACCCTGTCCCAGAATGTTGCTCAATACGGTGTTTGTAGTGGCTCCAAATGCCCATGAAAACACACCACTTATGCCAAAAAGATTTCTCATCGCCTGCGACGCGGCCTGGCCCTCATAAGAGTAATTGCGGTTAATCATGACATAAAATATCCACCAGGCAATGATGCTGATGGCATATTGAGCCATGAGCGGACTTGACTGATAAAAAACCTTTTTCATGAGTGAAAACCGAAATTTCCAAGTTTCAGGAATATCGTATTTCAGACTGAATTTTTTATAGACGATGACAAAAGAGACCGCCGCAAAGCCTATGATTTCAGATAAGACAGATGCATAAGCCGCGCCATTAAAACCCATGGCCTGTATGCCAAAACCGCCAAAAATAAACCAATAATCAAAGACAATATTGGCTACCGATTCTATCACAGATGCAAACAAAAGCCACCTGGTCTCCTGAATGCAAATGAGGTAGGAATTGGACAATTGATATCCATATAAAAATATTAAGCCAAAGATGCGGATGTCAAGGAATGATTTGACAGCTGTAGCATCCGGACGGGAAACCCCCGCAATCTGTAAGATAGATTCAAATCCAAAGAAGGTCAATCCAAATGCAAGCAAGGCCAAAACAGCTGCCACCAGATAACCATGTCTGAGTGTATTTATAATGCCCTCCCTTGAATTTTCTCCGGCTTGTCTGGAAATCAGGGAAAGAATGGCATTGCTTAAGCCATAACCCATGGCCGCAAAAATGAGATAATAAACCCCGGTCAGGGCTGCATAAGCCAATTCTTTAGTACCCAGATGACCCAGGAAAATGGCATTAAAAAGGAAGTTAAGTTCAGGTACCAACCTGGCCAGACTGATGGGCAGGGTAAGCATGATGATGCCTTTTACCGAGGTATCTACATTCAATGACCTTTGTTCACTGCTCAAGTCGCCGAATTTTGAGAAATCCAGCTTATGTCCTTTTTCAACAAAGCCACAGTTTCGGCTTCCCTAGATCCGGGTACTGGCGTGTAATTGTATATCCAACGGGCATCTCTTGGCAAACTCATCAGGATTGATTCTGTCCTTCCATCTGTTTCCAAACCAAACCGGGTGCCTCTGTCCCAGACCAGGTTGAATTCCACATATCTGCCACGCCTTAGTAATTGCCACTCCTTATGGTCGGAATTAAAATCCCTCAGGTAGTTGGGTATATATAAATCCTTATATGCAGGTAAAAAAGTCATGCCAATATCCGAAATGAAAGAGAGGCCTGAATTCCTATCGATCTCAGGACTTGTAAGCCTGTCAAAAAATATCCCCCCAATGCCCCGGCTTTCCTTCCTGTGTTTCAGATAAAAATATTCATCCGCCCATTTTTTATATTTTACATAAAAGCCTTCATTATAGTTATCGCAAACCGACTTTAGCTTTAAATGAAAATCAGTGGCTTCCTGAATATTTATATAATGCGGACTTACATCGATCCCTCCACCGAACCACCATTGATTACCGGCCTCAAAATAGCGGATGTTCATGTGGATGATGGGGACAAAAGGGTTTTTGTGGATGCAGCACAATGGAAACTCCCGTTGCGAAGAAATCGGTTGCTTCGATGTTCAATGATTTGGAGGCTTCCGGGGTAAGAGTACCATGGACGGCCGAAAAATTAACGCCGCCTTTTTCAATGTATTTACCTTCAAGAATCCGCGTTCGGCCACCGCCGCCTCCGGGTCGTTCCCACCCATCTTCTCTGAAGCGCGCAGAGGCATCCAATGCCTCCAGCCCCATACAGATGTCATCCTGGATGGACATTAATCTTTCCTGTATGTCCTTACGACCCATGGATAGCTTCTTTCGCCAACCCGATCGATTCTTTTGTAGCGCCGGATATAAAAGTACGACCTATGATAATCAGCGGTCTTTTGAGAAAAGTGTATTCAGACAAGATAAGTTCTCGCATCTCTTTCTCTGAAAGTACTTTCTGATTAAGACCCATGGTCCTGTATTTTACCGCTTTTTTGCTGAACAATGCCTCGTAAGATCCCAATTTTTTGGCTGCTGCATCCAGGTCTTTGGCCAATATGCCCTCTTGTTTGATGTCAATCATAGTTACATCGTCGCCTGGTGCAACCTCTTTTATCATTTTTCGGCACGTATCGCAAGAGTTTAGAGTGTATATTTTTTTCATCTGATGATTAACAGTAAGCTTAGTGGATATAAGTAATTACTTTCTGGTATAGTAACCTTTAACTGCTTTAATTTTAAGTCCTAGCACTCCTTTTATAGCCTCCGATACAATGTTGGTACTCATTTTAGAGGCCCCTTTCACCCTATCGCTGAACACAATGGGCACTTCTTTCCATTTGAAGCCCGCAAGATAGGCTGCATATTTCATTTCTATTTGAAAGGCATACCCCGTAAACTTAATTTTGTTGAGGTCAATTCCACTAAGCACCCGGCGGTGATAACAAATAAAACCGGCGGTAGGATCTTTAATGGGCATCCAGGTAATGGTTCGCACATAAATGGAGGCAGCATAACTCAGAAACAGCCTGTCTTTAGGCCAGTTAGAAATTCCTCCTCCCTTTACATATCGTGAACCAATGGAAAAATCAGCACCGTCTGCCTGACAAGCTTCCAATAATCTGGAAAGATCTGAAGGATTGTGGGAAAAATCTGCATCCATTTCGAAGATGTAGTCATAATCATGGTCAAGTCCAAATCTGAAACCTGCAATATAAGCCGTACCCAGGCCCAGCTTTCCCGGCCTTTCGAGGAGGTGCAATCTTCCCGGATGTGAAAGGCCTATTTCTTTTGCTTTAGCAGCGGTACCATCAGGACTATTGTCGTCTACCACCAGGACTTCAAAGGAATGATTCTGTGACAATACTGCCAGAATGATGTCCTCAATGTTTTCAATTTCATTGTATGTAGGTATAATCACCAGACATTTAATCCCTTTGTACATACAATCCTGTGTGTTTATTAGATTAGTTTTTCAAAGGCACTGGTACCGGCCGGTATCAGATATTCTTTACCGCATTTCTGTCGGCTATAATTTCTTTAAGCTCTTTTATAGCCTCGTATTCGTGGGGGAGAACTTTCTTGAAGCACTCTTTTACAGCAAAATAAGCCCCCTTTTCTGAACCTGGCAACCTTTCCCTCAGTATTTTTTTTGCCAGTTTCATGTCGTGCTTAAGGATGCCTCTGATGGATGGAATATCATGCCAATCGCCTTCTATGGCCAGGGTTTTTACCCTAAGTCCATCTGCCCCATTGGTGGGCTCAAGGTCAATGAGGTTTTTACCAACGGTTTTGAGGTTGTTTGAAATTTGACCATAAAATCCTTCCGGTAAATTCCAAACTTCGGGATCGTTTTCCATTTCATTGTTGATGAGAAAAACTTCGAGTCCCTTTTCATGAACCCTATAAATTAACACCCTAACCGAATCTAAAACGCTCATACCACTTATTATAATCTTAACAAAATTATCAAAAATCGACATATAAACAAGCATAGTAGGTAAAAGTTTGTGCCAAAACGGGCATAATCGCAAATCCATTTATCCTTAGGAAGTGGCCTGGTGATCAAATATCTTTGGAAAATAATATTTAATCACTGCTGTCTAATCAAAGCCAGATGCTTACTGTTTATTATCTTAGCAGCCAAGTTTGGCAACTATTTAAATACAACATGACACTTCACAGATCAACATTCAATTTTAAAGGACAGAAAGCCGTCTATCATGGAAAGGTAAGGGATGTTTATTACTTTGATGATTTCGTAGCCATGGTTGTTTCTGACCGCATATCCGCATTTGACCATATCCTACCCAGGCCGATTCCGTTCAAAGGGCAAGTATTGAATCAGATAGCGCTTCACTTTCTCAATGCCACGCGCAGCAATGTGCCAAACTGGCTGTTGGGGTCACCAGATCCGAACGTAAGCATTGGATTGAAGTGTGAACCTGTGAAAATTGAAATGGTAGTCAGGGGGTATCTTGCCGGTCATGCCTGGAGGACATACCAGCGTGGAGGCAGGGTTTTATGCGGAATCGAACTTCCGGAAGGATTAAGTGCCAATGACAAATTGCCTGAACCCATAATTACACCCACCACCAAAGCAGATGCAGGACATGATGAGGACATTTCGGCAGAAGAAATTCTTACAAGAAAAATCGTGTCCCAAGAAGTTTGGAAACAAATGTGTGGGTACGCATTAAGTTTATTTGAAACAGGTCAGCAGATGGCTCATGAGCGGGGGCTTATCCTGGTGGACACCAAATATGAATTTGGCATTCATGAGGGAGATCTCAAACTCATCGATGAAATTCACACCCCCGATAGTTCGAGATATTATTATCTGGAGGGTTACGAAGAACATCAAAAACGGGGAGAACCACAAAGACAGCTTTCCAAGGAGTTTGTCAGAGAGTGGCTTATGGACCGTGGTTTCCAGGGCCGTGAGGGGGAAACAATGCCCGAGATGCCCGATGAATTTGTGCAGGAAGTATCTGAAAGGTACATAGAATTATACAGACTAATTACGGGAGAAAAATTTATACCTGCCGATCAGGAGCAAATTGAAAGTCGCATTCTCCACAATGTCAATGAATACCTGGAAAGTATCTGAAGATATGGGAATGCTTGTGGTGGATAGTGGCAGTACGAAAGCAGACTGGATTTACACAGATGGCCAGGAACAATTGCATTTCATCTCTCCGGGGATCAACCCTTCAACAGGAGCGGGACTAAATCAACAATTTTCTGAAGGTCTGCAATCTTGTATTTCCCGAGCTAAATCCATTTATTTTTATGCAGCCGGAGCCTTTCCACACAGCGAAACAAAAGTTTATAGCCTCTTAGCAGGCCTGATCCGGCCGAACACCAGCTTAGAAGTGCAAAGTGACATGATGGCAGCAGCAAGGGCATGTGCTGGTGACAGGCCGGCCATCATTGGTATTCTGGGCACGGGCAGCAATTCATGTGTATATGACGGCGTGGAAATTATTAACCAAATTCCCTCTTTGGGCTACCTTCTTAGCGATGAGGGCAGTGGCAATCACATTGGCAAGGAGTTAATCCGGGCATACTTCTATGGGGAAATGGCCAGAGAAGATCACCAATTGTTTGAAGAAATTTTCCAGGTTAACCGGGCCATTGTCATAGAAAACCTCTATGCCAAAGACGCTGTTTCTGCCTACCTGGCATCATTCACACCCTTCCTGCACAAATGCAGTACATCATTGAAAACCAACATTTTATTTAGGGTTTTTGGTGAATTTATAAACACAAGGATTGTCAAATACCCTGATTTCCGTATGTTTGACCTATATTTTGCGGGATCTGTAGCCCATGCCTTTGAAGCAGAACTCAGGGCTTGTTTATTACAAGAAGGCATACAAATTGCAGGAATAATTACAAAACCCATTGAAAAACTAGTTTTATATCATAAATCAAGAGAAGAAAATGCATACAAAGATTAAGCGATTGGCCATTTTTTCCAGTGGGGGTGATTCGCCTGGCATGAATGCTGCCATTCGGGCAGTGACAAGAACAGCCATTTACCATGACTTGCACGTTTATGGGGTCATAGCTGGATACGAAGGCATGATCAATGGCAATATCACCCGACTTGAAAAAAAGGACGTTGCCAATATTATGCAGCGGGGAGGCACTATTTTGAAAACAGCTCGCAGTGCAGAGTTTATGGAGTATGAAGGACGTAAAAAGGCATACGAGACTTTATTGGCCCATGACATCGACGGCTGTATTGCCATTGGTGGAAATGGAACGTACACTGGAGCCCTGAAATTTGGACAGGAATTTAATATGCCCATGATTGGGTTACCGGGCACCATTGACAATGATATATATGGCACTGATTACACCATTGGCTTTGATACAGCAGTAAATACGGCCATTGAGGCGGTGGACAAAATACGCGATACGGCAGATTCGCATGACCGGTTATTTTTTATCGAAGTTATGGGTCGACATTCCGGGTATATTGCCCTTCACACAGGTATCGGCAGCGGTGCCGGCAGTGTTTTTTTACCGGAATCGGAAACAGACATTGAGGCGTTCATTTTGAACCTCCAGCGATCGGCCAGACGTCAAAAATTGTTTAACCTTGTCATTGTCGCAGAAGGCAATAAAAGCGGTGACGCAGTAACCCTGGCTAACAAGGTAAGGGAAATAGCCCCGGAATTTGACACCAAGGTTACCATTATTGGCCACCTCCAAAGAGGGGGATCGCCATCCTGTTTTGACAGGGTTCTCGCGAGTCGATTGGGTTATCACGCAGTGGAATCGCTGCTTGCCGGAAAGTCGGGTGTTGCCCTTGGTGTGATAAACGACAAAATTCACCATACTCCCTTTGAAGATGCCATATCCAAGGTAAAGCCACTGAATACCGATTTGCTGAAAATGGTTGAAATTCTGGCTTTATAGCGGCAATGAAGTATCTGGTAGATTCACAAAGAAGGTTTTTCACCCTGTTCCAATTGTCACCTAAAAAAGAACTTTGTAATGTAAAGTATGAAGGGCTTTTTTCCTCAACTGCTGCATTTAACCTGCGGGAAGACTACTATGAAATCAGTGCTTCCAATGTTTGGCAGACGAAATTTGACCTGTTTAAAAACAAACGGGACATTGGCGATATCCATTATAACTGGAAACATGAGGTTAACATCCGATTGAAAAACAGACATGACCTCACCAAACACTTCATTCTGTCCGTAAAATCGTATTTCCGCTTTAAGTTTCTTTTAATGGATTACCAAACTCAGGAAATATGGACCATAAAGCCTGTCTGGCGTTGGAGAAAATTCTGTTATGACTTTGAAGTTGAAAGCCCGCAACTTATGGAAGAAGATCATAATCAGGTAGATGAAATTGAATTACTTACCTGCACCATTTATGCGACAAACCTGCTCATCAAATCCAGAAACAGACAGTAATTTTCAGATTTTTTACCAAAATTTGGTGGTTGTGAAATTTAATCTATCTTTGAAAAGCAATCGGATTAAGGCTGCCCTACCCGGCTCGTCTGTATCGCGTGCAATATTTTACCATTTAAAACACTATTTATGTCTGCAGGAAAAGAGAACTGGGGATCGAGGATTGGACTTATACTGGCAATGGCGGGTAATGCTGTAGGTTTGGGTAACTTCCTGAGATTCCCGGCACAAGCTATTCAAAATGGCGGTGGGGCGTTTATAATTCCATATTTAGTATGCTTTCTACTCATGGGTATTCCATTGTTATTTATTGAATGGAGTATGGGCAGGTATGGCGGAAAATTCGGTCAACACAGCACTCCTTTTATATTGAATGCCATGGGTGGCAAACAAAAGATGTGGAAATATTTTGGTGTATTTGGAATATTTACCAACATTGCAGTGGCTGCCTATTATTGTTACCTGGAATCCTGGACACTCTCCTGGGCCTGGCACTCCGTACTTGGAGATTTTAATTCCATGGATCAGGCAGGGGTTCAGACATTTTTCAACAATTACATCGCACTGGGGACATCAGAACCCATCATTTTCTGGTTGCTTTGTCTGGCTTTAAATACCTATATCCTATCAAGAGGACTAAGTGGCGGAGTTGAATTGGCTGCCAAAATTGGTATGCCGTTACTTATCCTTTTTGGTATTTTCCTTGCCTATAAAGGCTACACTACAACTGCCGGCGTAAATGGAGCCATTAATGACGGCATGGTAGGCATTAACTTTTTATGGACGCCTGACTTCTCATCCATCTGGAGTCCTAAAGTCTGGATGGCAGCGGCCGGGCAGATTTTCTTCACACTTTCTGTTGGAATGGGGACCATTCAATGTTATGCATCGTATATGAAAGAAAATGAAGATGTGGCATTGAACGCCATGAGTGCAGGCTGGATGAATGAATTTGTGGAGGTTGTACTTGGAAGTGCCATTGTGATCCCCATAGCGGTTGGTTACCTCGGCATAGACAAAGTGAAAGAATTGGGAGGTTTTGCGATGGGTTTTGTAACCCTACCCTACCTCTTTGCACAATGGGGTGAATTTCTTTCCAAAGCTGCTGGCTTTATGTGGTTTGGCCTTTTGTTTTTCGCCGGTATCACATCATCCCTTGCCATGGGCACGCCTATGATGGGCTTTTTGAAAGATAATTTTAAATGGGGTCACAATAAATCGGCGTTGGCTTTTGGTGCTTGCGTACTCATCCTCGGAATTCCTTGTGTAATGTCACCAAATGGATTTAATGAATACGACTATTGGGCAGGCACCGTTTCACTTGTGGTATTTGCCCTGGCCGAAGTAATAATTTTTGCGTGGATTTTTGGCATGGAGAAAGGATGGGCTGAAATTGTAAGGGGTGCCGACATTAAAGTGCCAAACATCTTTAAACCAATCATTCAATACGTAACGCCAATGTTTCTCCTGGCAGTATTTCTTTGGAGTGTTCCAGACATCATCACCAACATATCGTCCCAGACCGATTTCTGGGGTTGGGTTGCCAGGGCCACCCTGATTTTACTGTTTGTTTTTATATCTTATTATGTGCATGTAGCACATAAAAGGTTAATCGCTACAAAATCAATTTAACATGAATTCTACTGCCCTAATCGTTTTTATTTTGGCTCAGGTCACTGTAATTGGATTTACAGTTTACTTCTTTTATCTGGTACTAACCAGTAAAAAGATCGAATTGCACGATGACCATAATCCAAAAACTTTTGACGCCACCTAAAGCTGGCACAAAGCGATCTTTTCAAAGTCTGAAATTTGCAACGCTACTGTAATCCACAGAAGAAATTATCTTTTATTGGATTGATATTCAACTATTTGATACTAAGGCAAGTCATATGCAAAAGAAATTTTTCATTCGTATGGTGACCGGTATTCACTGCATTTAAAAGCGGGGCTAATACAAATACATTAGTTGGCCTGAAAGCTAAAGCCAAACATTATTATTTTCTTTAATATATATGTGATTTTGCCTAATTTTGCCCGAAATCGGCATTGTTGTTGTAAATTTTAATATTAATTTAGGAAGTTATTCGTTTTACAATACGTCATTGCTTAAAAATCATTGTTATGTATGTACATGCTGTAGAGAAACAAAACCAAAGTAAAGGGAGGGTTATCACCATTGTTATCCATTTGCTCTTGCTGTTGATTTGTTTTTTATACTATTTTCAGGTTGAAGTCAAAGACCCTGATCCGGATAAACCATACAGGGTCATGGTTGATTTTGATTTTGAAGAAAGCTCATTGAGTACCTATGCACATGCAGACGTTGGCGAATCCAGACCCAAAAACCTGGAAGAACAAAAGGCTGAGGTTAGCGACCCTAAGCCCGTGGAAGAAACGCCGGTAGAAGAAAAAGTTCCGGAAGCAGTACCCATTCCGTCAAATCCGACTCCTCCCGTGGTTACTAAAACTACAGTGGAAGAATCTCCTGTAAAAATTGATGAAAGTCCCATTGAAATAGAAAAGCCTACAAAGGAAGAGGTACCTGTACCCAAGCCAAAAACTGAAACCACCAAGCCAACAACCACTCCGACCACAACCCCCACCCGTTCTGGTTCAGGAACGGTAGGAAGTCCTACCGGAACCAGCACCAAGCCCCAGTCCAATACCGATGGAAGTGGGGCCGGCAAATCAAATACCGGCAGCGGCAAAGGCAGTGACAGTGGTCCTGATGCTACCTCAGGTGTGGGAAACAGCAGTGACGGAACCGGGGAATACGATGGCAGTGGCAATGGCATTTTCAAAAGAAAGGTGATTTACCGGAATACAAGCAAGCTTCCAATGACCACCAGTGGCAAAGTGGTTCTTAAAACATGTATAAACCGCATGGGCACGGTAACCTTTACTGAAATCATCAATGCAGAAACCACCATCCGGGATAGAAACATCCTAAAAAAGACGTTGATTGCGGCCAAAGGATATAAGTATCAGCCGGATCCAAAAGCACCAAAGGAACAATGCGGTAAGCTCACGGTAACTTTGGATATTGAGGCATTTCGGGCAAAATAATATGGGATAGGCCTGCTTTTCCTTTCAGGAGGCAAACTGACTTTTCAGCCTGCCAATTTCATTATTTTGTACCTTTGGCCAATAAGTACCGTAATGAATATTAGCGACATCCTGTATCATTTGGGAGAAGAAAGGGAGGCTTACTTCAATGCCATCGCCCCACCCATCATTCAATCCAGTAATTTTATGTTTAAGGACATCGAAGACCTAAAAGCCAAGATGTCTGACGAGCTTAACCACCATGTATATACGCGTGGAAATAATCCCACAGCAGAGATTTTGCGCAAGAAAATGGCTGCACTGGAAAAAACAGAGGATGCGTTAGTGGTAAGTAGCGGAGCAACCGCCATAGCTGCCGCTGTGATAGCCAATGTTTCGTCAGGCGATCATGTCATCTGTGTTCAAAAACCATATTCCTGGACGGGCAAACTCATTTCGAAATTCTTGAGCCGGTTTGGTGTCACGTATGATTTTGTAAATGCACGCGATACTGAAAACATCAGGGCTGCCATAAAACCAAATACCAGGGTGCTCATGCTTGAAAGCCCCAACAGCCTTACCTTTGAAATGCAGGATCTGGAGGCCTGTGCCATACTGGCAAAAGAAAATCAAATCGTAACAGTCATTGACAATAGTCATTGTTCGCCACTTTTTCAAAATCCTGCCCTGCATGGAATTGATCTGGTTGTCCATACGGCCACCAAATACCTCAACGGCCACAGCGATGTAGTCATGGGAATAATTTGTGGTTCTTCCTCCATGATCCGTAAGATATTTCAATCAGAATTTATGACCCTGGGTTTAAATGTCTCTCCGCATGATGCTTTTCTGGCGATACGGGGTTTAAGGACATTGCCATTAAGGGTGCAAAGGAGTGAACAAACCGGAGCAGCCATCGTATCTCATTTAACAGGGCACCCAAAAGTTTCGCGCATTTACTACCCTTTCCATGCCACAAACCCACAGCTTGAATTGGCCAAAAAACAAATGACCGGAGCAGGTGGTCTTTTGACCATAGAACTCAACACCACTTCAAAAGCAAAAGTAAATGACTTTGTAAATGCCCTTGATAAGTTTATGCTGGCTGTATCCTGGGGTGGATACGAATCACTTAAGATGCCTACTCTTGCATTTTATGACATTCCCGGGCAGGACGACCCACCTTTACCTTTTCAGCTGGTGAGGTTATATGCAGGACTTGAGGAGGCTGATTTTCTAATTGAAAATCTGGAAAAGGCTTTATCCGTCATTTAAATCAAAGAAAAAGAAAAAATTAAGAAGGATCCCTTATGAAAATACTTTGCCCCATATTGTTATTTCTATTTCCGCTAAGTCTTTTCGGGCAAACAGCTGCCTATTATCCGGGAGGAGCCAGTATAAACGCTTTGGCCTATAACTCGATAATGCTTGAAGGATTGGATGCTGTTTATCACAATCCTGCTCAAATGGTTCAATCTGCCGTGTCCTTTGGACTGGACATTAGTGCGGAACAAAGATTTGGGCTCTCTGATTTTATCAACCCGAGTTTGGGGATGGTGGCGCGTATGGGTAAAAGTCATTTTGGCCTGAGCATTCACCGTTATGGTATCCCTGAATTTGCGGAAACGAATTTAGGCATAAGTTATGCGCGTCCTCTCGCGCAGAATTTTCAGGCCGGCTTTCGGTTTAATGCCCACAGGTTGTCTATTCCCGGTTACGGCAATGCCAATTTATTGGGAGTTGACCTGGGAATGGCAAGTCAGGTAAATTCAGAGCTCAGCATTTCATGTCAACTATACCAGCCCATTAAGGCTTTGTTATTGGAACAATATGAAAAACCGGCAAGGCTAATTGCTGGATTATCCTATTCCCCTTCTAAAAAAGTGAGTATTGTAGTAGAATTTGAAAAAATTGAAGACAGGGCACTTTCTCCAAAAACAGGCTTCATTTATAAACCTTTGTCGCACATTGAAATCAGGGCAGGAGTGGACCTGCAGCGGAGTAGTTTTGGTTTTGGCTTTGGTTATACATTTTCCCGCACGGGTATAAGGGCCGGATATATGGTAAGCCGTGATTTAGGAGGAAGTCCGGCAATGAGTCTGCAATGGAAGAAATAAGTTGCCTGACTCGTAAGACACACTGTGAAATTTCCTTTAAGGCGATCATGGTGTTTAAGTCTGTTGGATCCAACTCCTCGGCTTTTTCAAAGAATGGCAAAGCCTGCATGAAAATACCGTCCATTTCCCCTTTTATGGTATTGTATTTTTTTGTGCCGGCAGCTGAGAAGTCGTTGGACAATTTATTCAACTCTGCCGTCATGGCTGCAGCTTTGTTGTAATAAAGTGCGCCAATGCTGTAGGTTGCATCAAAATTCTTAGGATCTTTTGCCAATGCCTGATTGTAATAATCATACGCAAGGCCAAAATATTCACCGGATTTAGCCAGATTGCCTGCTTCCCTTTCTTTGGTCACCAATTGATCGTACACGTTGCCTAAGGTAGTATATACTGAAACGTTATCCGGTTCTTTGGCGATGGCTATTTTCAGTTTGTCTGTAAGCACATCTAACTGACCTTTTTGGAGGTAAAAGTTAATTTCGGCAAAAAGTAGTCCAGATTCATCCGGGAATTTAACTCTGCCCTCTTCCAGAATCCTCATGGCACCTGTTTCATCAGATTTAGATTTGATGTTGAAGAGCGCTTCATAGACCAAAGACTTGTCGGTTCCTGCAGCGTACATTTCCATAAGCAATGGAATCATTACCTGATCGTCGGCTTTGCCGTAATATCCTGATACAACATTGTAATACTGGATATCGGCTTTTAAAACAGGGTCATCCAGCCTTGACTTTCCGCCATTGTCTCTGATCAGTTTAGAAACATCAAGGTAGGTATTAAAATTGTTAAATGCAGTCATATAGTCAGATGCCTGGAAAGCACTGATGCCTGAATTGCTCAATAATGCTTCTGATTCACTTAAGCCATTCACGGCATCTTTTGTTTGACCTTTTTTAACTGCCAGTTCAATGGCTTTTTTATAAGCGGTAACGGCTTCCATGCCCGCATTTGGAGTTTTCACCACATAGGCGGGATTGAGCAGCAACTGATTGGTTTCTGCATTGCCAATTGAGTTATAAATTTCTCCCCTAACTATCCAGGATTCCGGATCGGCCTTCACCATATCGTCATTGAATGCCGTATTTACGGCAGCCAGGGCCTCATCGAGTTTTCCGATATTGTTTATGGGATCCTGATAATATTTAGCGAGATCTTTGGAAGCATTTTTCAGCATTTTTTTTGCATCCTGAGCCTGAGAGACTGAAAGGATAAAAAAAGCTGCAAACACAGTTAAAAGCAGTTGTTTCATTTTAAGGATAATGTTTATTGTTATTTGTTAAAAGTAACTATTCTTAAGACGGCGCAAATTTAGCCCGTTCATTATCAAAATGTTAAAATATAAGTTAATATTTTTATAAAAATCTATCACTCTTCCTCTGAAGCAAAATCTTCTATATCTCCAATTACTCCGGAATTTTCAGGAACAACACCTTCAATATCCGCTATAACTGTTTGATTTTCAATAATTTCTTCTTCAGTGTTTTTAACCACTGCAATGTCGGCGATGCTGTCATTTTCATCCAATCTGATGATCTTTACCCCCTGTGTGGCACGACCTGAGACCCTGATATCTCCAATTGCCATTCTGATCATAATTCCCTCAGAAGTAGATATCATCAGGTCATCATCTTCATGAACTGCCTTGATGGCTACAATTCTACCTGTTTTTTCGGTGACCTGTAGCGTTTTCACCCCTTTGCCCTTTCGTTTGGTTACCCTGTAATCTTCCAGATGGGAGCGTTTGCCGTTTCCTTTTTCAGATGCCACAAAAATGGTCGTTGAAGGATCTTCCGGATTAACGGTAATCATGCCTACAACCTGGTCGTCAGCATCGTCATCCAGTTTCATGCCTCCAACACCCGCAGCGGTTCTACCCATTTCCCTGACATCCTTTTCAGAGAACCTGATGGCCCTTCCATTTCTGTTTGCCAACAGGATTTCATCACTACCACTGGTAAGTCGCACCTCAAGTAACTGGTCTCCCTCGTTGATGGTGATAGCCATAATGCCAGAAGCCCTTGGTCTCGAGAATGCCTCCAGTACTGTTTTTTTTATGATGCCTTTTTTGGTACAGAAAAACAAACAATGGCTATTCAGGAAATTTTCATCATCCAAACTTTCGATGAGGATGTAAGCCCGGATCTTATCACCAGATGGGATCTGGATGATGTTTTGTATGGCTTTGCCCAGAGAAGTTTTGGTTGCTTCAGGGATGTCAAAAACCCTTAGCCAAAAACACCTTCCCAATTCGGTGAAGACCAACATATGGTTGTGATTGTAGCCAATTAGCAAATGCTCCACAAAGTCCTCGTCCTTAGTCTTACTGCCTCGTGAACCCCGACCTCCCCTGCTTTGCTGCTTATATTCAATCATTCTGGTACGTTTGATATATCCGCCATGAGAAATGGTAATAACCACTTGCTCGTTAGGTATCAGGTCTTCTATGCTGATTTCATCGTCAGAATAATTAATCTCCGTTCTGCGGGCATCACCGTATCTGGCTTTGATGTCACTTAATTCGGTGGCCACAATTTCTTTTTGCATCACCTCGCTATCGAGGACTGCCTTATAGTGTTCAATAATCTTCAGGAGTTCATCGTATTCATGTTGAATTTTGTCCACTTCCAGGCTTACAAGGCGTTGCAACCTCATTTCCAGGATGGCTTTCGCCTGAATTTCGGACAGCACAAACGAGGCAATAAGCCTTTCTCTGGCTATATCTACGGTTTCGGATCCCCTTATTATGGCAATGACCTCGTCGATATGCGCCAATGCGATAAGCAAGCCTTCGAGGATGTGGGCCCTTTCTTCTGCCTTTCTCAGTTCATAGCGGGTTCTCCTGACAACGACTTCAATTCTAAACTTAATGAATTCGTCTATAAGCTGACGGATATTAAGCATTCGAGGACGGCCATTTACCAGGGCAATGTTATTAACCCCATAAGAAGACTGAAGGGGGGTATATTTATAGAGCTTGGAAAGCACTACTGATCCCATGGCGTCTTTTTTGATCTCAATGACAACCCGAAGACCATTTCTATCTGATTCGTCCCTTATGGTGCTGATTCCGGTAATTTTATCCTCTACCATCAATTCAGCAATTTTTTCAACCAGGGAAGCTTTGTTCACCTGATAGGGTATTTCAGATATGATGATGGTTTCCCTGCCGGAATGGTCTGTTTCAATATGTGCTTTGCCCTGACCACAACTCGACCTCTTCCCGTATGAAATGCTTCTTTAACACCCGTCATTCCAAAAATAATACCCCCTGTAGGGAAATCCGGTGCTTTAATGAACTCGATTATTTCATCAATGGTAATTTCGGGATTATGAAGGGTGGCAAGGATGCCGTCAATGACTTCAGAAAGGTTATGCGGCAACATATTGGTGGCCATACCAACTGCAATTCCCGAAGCCCCATTGATGATAAGATTGGGAATTTTAGCCGGCATTATGGACGGCTCCTGAAGGGAATCGTCAAAATTGTTTACAAAATCGACTGTGTCCTTGTCCAGATCACCTAAAATTTCATCAGAAATGCACTCAAGACGCGCTTCTATATATCGCATGGCGGCCGGACTATCACCATCCATGGACCCAAAGTTTCCCTGCCCATCTACCAATTTATATCTAAGCGACCAGGGCTGGGCCATTCTCACCATGGTATCGTACACAGAACTATCCCCATGCGGGTGGTACTTACCTAAAACCTCACCCACAATCCTGGCTGACTTTTTATGGGCTTTATTGAAGGCAACGCCCAATTCAGACATCCCATACAAAACCCTGCGATGCACGGGCTTCAGTCCATCCCTTACATCAGGCAGTGCCCTGGCTACGATGACCGACATAGAATAATCTATGTAGGCGGTCTTCATCTCATCCTCGATGTTTATGGGTATAATTTTTTGATTTTCTGACATTTATGCTATAATCTTGCTTGTAATAAAGTGGAACAAAAATAAGAAAATAAGATGGAAAATCCATGAACAAAGGGAGAATATATTTAAAAAAAATACATAGATGAACAATACTATAATTGCTTGTATATAAATTATTTACGCTGTTTTATTATTTAAAAAAGCAAATAAATCGCCGTTGCCCGGATGTTTTGAAGTGGAATTGATACTTTTGGACAAGAATATTAATTATGCTTTCCATTCTCATTCCGGTATATAATCATCCTGTGCTGACGCTAGTGGAAGAACTGTGCAGGCAATGCGACAAATTAGCGGTGGAATATGAAGTCATATGTCTCGACGACCATTCTGAAAGCCAAATAAGGAATATAAATCAAGCCTTGAAGGAAAGGGAACATGTGGTATATGAAGAATTGCAGGAAAACACCGGCAGATCAAAGATAAGGAACAGACTGGCACTCATGGCTCACCATTCGTGGCTGCTTTATCTGGATAACGATGGCGTGGTGATTTCAGGGCAGTTTATCCAAAATTACCTAAATGCCATCCGGCAAAATCCCAATGCAGGTGTTTTTTATGGTGGCACAGTTTACAGCTCTGAAAAACCAGCCAAGTCTTTTATGCTACATTGGACATATGGTCATCAACTGGAAGCACCAGGAGCAGAAATAAGGTCAGCACGCCCATGGGAGACATTTAAGACAAATAATTTTCTCATTCGGGCCGACATTATGGGGAAAATTTCATTTGACGAGAAAATAAGGGGATACGGGTATGAAGACCTGGTCTTCGCCAATTCGCTCAAAATTAATGGTTTTGCCATTTTTCACTTGCCAAACCCGGTACTACATACAGGTTTGGACGACAATAAAATATTTTTAGAAAAAACGAAAGACAGCCTGAAAAACCTTTCATATTTACATCAATCGGCAAAAATCGGGGAAACACGGCTTATCAGATATTGGCGACAGGTGCAAGGTCTTCTTCAGATTATACTGGTCGGAAGTGTGGAAAGTCAATTTGAAAAGTACTTATATAAACAATTGCTTAATGGCAACAACAATCTGAAGCTGTTAAATTTATGGAAGCTGATTATTTTTCATATGGAACAAAAAAGCCTGCCTAAAATTCGTTAATTTCAGACAGGCGGCTCCCATTTACAAATAAAAATACAGTTTATCTTTTCGTTATATCGTTGTCAGCGTGTGCAAACATAAAAATAATTTTCAAACTGAAAAACTTTATGCGCGCTATGTTAAATTCCATTTAGTACTTCCAGTATTTCTTCGATTGTTTTGGGCTTAGGCACCATGGTTATGTTTAAGTTACCAGAAGAACGATAAGTTCCTTCAGCCAGGTAGTATTTTCCCTCCTGCTCTGAAAGTGTAACAATTTTTAACAAAGAGCCGTTCCCTAATTTACCAGAACAGAAACTTCCATTTGAAAAAGCTAATTTTCTGGTTAACTTTTCATCCGGCATTACTGCAAAAACCACTGTGTTTTTTGGCGAATAATTTTCCGGCAATTCCACACATAATTTAATGGTATTCCCTGCAATAAAGGGCAAAGCTACCAACGAAGACCCTACCCTTTTCAATTCGACTTTATATCCTAATCCAAAAATTGTACCATTTTCCCAGTCAATCTTCCAACTTTCACTGGACAATTTACCTGAAGTTTCGCCTTCAGTGTCATATTGCCAGTCGTTATTATGCCAGCTATATAATCTTGCGATGGCGTTATCATTGCCGAAAGAATACGGTATATAAAATATTACGCCTGATTTAGACGGATTAATGAACACTTTGGCACTGCCTTGCGAAAAATTAAGGTTTACGTCAAACAAGGCCTGAAGGTCAGTTTCTCCGGACTTTGTATCCCTGTTATAGGCAAGATCTGCTCCTCTCTTTGTATGAATGCTGTAACTGAGGATTACACTGCCAGACACCTCTCTGCCATCCTCATACATCAGGACATTAGCTGGAACAATCAACACTTCGTTGTTTGAGGTCACCAGCGTATTTTCAATACTGGGGTCAATAAGGGCTGTGTGCTGATTATTCTTTAATTTTTCTAAAAGAAACTCGACATCTCCCTTATCTGTATAGGGGGTAAACTCTTCTGAATTTTTCAAACAGGATGAAAAAAAGAAGATCACAAAAAGCCAGGAAAATCTGATCATATTTAATCGGTTCATACTAGATTTTATATTTGAAGGCAGCAGCGACATTTGCAAGGAAATACTTTTGCTCCAGAGGATAACTCAAATTGGTAAGAGAAGCAGGTATATATCGAAAATTAGGTTCAAATGCAATTTGTATGTTACGGGTAAGCTGGTAATTGATGGCAAAAGAACCATAAAAACTCAATCCAATATTTCTTTTAATCAAATCGGCATTATCGAGACTGATCAAACTGTTTCCCTCTTTGTTCAGGATTTTTCCAGATTGTGAAATGCCCACATTAATAAACGGGCCTATGCTTGCGCTGTAGGACAACCTTTTCTTTCCCGGCATGGTATATTGAAACAAAACCGGAATGTCGATTAAAGATATATGGTTGTAATTTGTCACGGTGTTGGCACCGGGAATGGAAACATTTTCAGTTGTCTTGACCGAATCAATGATGTTAAACTGATCATCGTAAATGTACTTGATGATGGTAATGGTCTTTATTTGCATGGAATTAGGATCGGTATAGGTAAATTTTTCATTGATCCTGGAATAGTTTACACCGGACTTTAATGCGACCCCATTATTCCAACCCATACCAAGTCGAATACCCGCAGAATATGACAAGTACGGTTTTTCAGTTTTTTCCCTGGCATCGGCATAGGCCTGTGCTTCGGCATTTTTGGGTTTCAGTGAACGAACTGCATAATCATTTGAAAAATATACTTCTACCCAGCTGACATTTTCTTTTCGCACAAAGGTAGGACATTTCATCACCGAATGCTTTTTCATGGTAAGGTTGATGTCCTCGATGACATCACTTTGATCGGTTCCAAACACATGGTAAAAATCAGATTTAATGGGAGACTGGAAGGTTGCAGCCCTTGGCAAGACTTCAAAATCGGATGTATTTTCTTCGTTTGAAACTTGGGGAAAACCGGGCATCGAAGCCCCTGCTTTTGAAAGAGGTATAAACACATCCTTTGGCATTGCTGGTTGGGATGTGCCATACTTAAGGTTGCTCTCCTTTGGAGAACTTGTTTGGACACCCCGGACTTCTGCTATCTTATAGCTCAAATTTTGAATGGCCAGCGATTTAGGGTTTTCTTTGGCTTGTGCGGCATTAAGCCTAGAAAATTCATTTATAGTATTTGAATTGTTTGACTCAACTTCAGCCAAATTTAAGTGACCTGCCTCGTTCTGAACAGGAAAGTCAATCCTGGCCACTGAATTTGTTCCCTGTCTGGTGACCATAAAAAGTAAGCCTATGGCTGCCATCAACAGAAACGAAACAAAAAACCACAGGCCGGGAGAATTTTATCTTGTAGTAATTTCCTTGCTTTAACCAATTGCGAACGGGAAGTACTTTCTTCAATTTCCAATAGCTCTCCTATTTCTCTGTGGCTGTAGCCTTCAATGACAAAAAGATTAAATACCGTTTTGTAACCGATGGGCAATTCATCCAGCAAGGCTAGAATTTCTGATTCAGAGAGTTTCGAAACTGCATCTACATCATCGGACGTTCTGTGAAAGCTCTCCTCAGCAATATCTTCGAAATAGGGTTGTTTTTTACCAATTTGTTTCAAAGCAGTATTGACAAATACTTTTCTTACCCAGGCATCAAAAGAGCCTGAACTTTCGAAACTTTGGAGGTAGGTAAACACCCTGATGAATCCTTCCTGCAAAAAATCTTCTGCTTCTGCTTCGGAGCGCGCATAACGCCTGCAAAGTGTCATCATTTTACCCGCATAGCTGTGAAATAACCTTTCCTGAGATTTGCTATCCCCATTGATAGAAGCTTGGATTAGTTGAATTAAATTTGGACTATCCGGCATCAAAGGCGACATTACAATTTCACCGATTTAGTTATTAGACTCATGTTTATCCCTTTTCGCTGCCTGTGGCTTAAATAAAGATATCGCTGTCTATAAAAAAATGCCTGTGCAAGGCAATTACCTTTCAAAGACAAACTCGTAAACATCATCCACAGGGATGGACTATTGATGACTTTCCGCATCTTCACCTGGCAATTCTACCGGGGGTACGTCTTTTGGTGTTTCTGGCTTAACTTCAGCTGATGTCTCGGAAAATGCGTCATATTTACCTTCGGCATATTTAGAAGCCTTTGAGAAAAAATCATCTTTATCGTCAAGCAGTGGTTTGCTGGCATCCAATGTCGTATCTGCAAATTCTTTTTTAGGTTTGGCTGCCTCTTCGGCTTCGGCCTGAACCGCTTTCTCTTTTAGTTCCTCAAACTTTTCTTCCAGGTTATGAGCAGCCTCCTTTGCCTTTTCCACCATCTGGTCTTTGGCCGCTAACACTTTTTCTCCTATGGACTCAGACAGGGATTTCGCTTTTTCAGCCAGATCACCTCCTTCTTCCATTACCCTGGCACCCACCTTTTCCGTAAAGGATTTGGCTTTGTCGACAAACTCCTCCCCGGTGGTAAGGACTTTATCTCCTACTTTTTCTGTAAATTCCATCGCTTTTTTTACATTTTCATTTTGAGCCAATTGCTCCATACCCTGGTCAACTTTTTCTCCCAATTCACTGGCAGCTACTTTTGTTTTATCCACCAATTCATCAGCAAAGTCAAGGGCCTTATCGAGTCCATGCTCTGCCTTCTCCAAGATAGAATCTTTGAGGCCTGCTGTGCGCTCTGTTTTTGGAACTACCGATTCTTCGTCTGAAAGTTGTACTTTATGCACAACCTCTGAAACGGTTTCTTTCACATACTCACCTGTTTTCTCAGCAGCAGATTTCACTACTGATTCAGAAGCAAACAATAATCTCTTTAATGAACTCAACATTCCCATGATTTAATATTTTCTTATCTAAGATAACATCATTTTATCTGGTAAAATTGAATAATTTATATATATTTATTGTAATCATATATAATTGATTAACAAAAAGATTTTTACTGGGATATAACCTTCAGTGTGTTCATTCTTCCTCCTGAAATAAATGAGGCAATCATCAATTCCGGGCTGGTACGAAAAGGAATGTGAAAAACATTACTACCGGGTCTGATTGGGCCTGTTGGTAGCGAAGAAATCTTTCTCCCTGAAACATCCCACCAATTTAAAAAGGTGCCGGGCAAATAAGTTTCTGAGTCATTCCAAATCTGGATATCACTGCCAATTTGCTTTAACACAAGATTTGTGGTCAATACATTCGTGGTTTCAATTTCGGGAGAAAATGCCCATCGAAATGCCCGCGTAGTCAGGTTGGTGTCATAGTATTCACTCTGCAACCTGGTCTCTTTAGAATGGCTTTTTTCAGGTTCACAACTGACAGAAAACAACATTTCATTCTTCTCCAAATTGGTTACCTTTTGAGGATAACCTATGAGGTTAAGCACATTGTCCGTAAAGACATAATCCCAGTCACCTTCAAATTTTTGATTGACGGATAAGTGCATGCCATCGGTACAAGTCATAGGAATTGCCAGTTGGAAACCCGACATCTCCATTGCTGCTGCCGAATAAAAAGCAGTTATTTTCCCCTCTGTTTTCACAAAAAGTTCAGGCTCAGATATGGTCCGGGGTGTAGCTAGCTCATTTCCCAGTTGCAAGGAATGATTGACATCCCCCAATTTTATGGCTATGAAGTCGTTTGCTTTAGAAAAACCCTGAACCAATGATGGCAAATAAATATAGTCCGGATAATCGAATGGCAGATTGTTGTTGGCAAACTCATGTTTCTTATCTACAAATGTGTAACAATCTCTTTCATTGGGCAGCTGATTGGTGGCGCCGAGAATAATTTTCCTCAGGATGACCAGGTCTGAAACGCTTATTTTCTTATTGCCATCAAGATCGGCTGCAATGATTTTCGTGGGATCTGTAAACCGTGTTACTCCAAGGATATGTCGTTGTGTAAGCACTACATCCAGCGTAGAAAGCCCTTCACTGATGGAATCATTTTTGGAAGGTTTGACCACATAAGACAAACCAGACGGTAAACCTGAAATGTTATATTTGCCACTGGCATCGGTTAAGGCAATAGCGGTATATGCCTGTAATTGATCTTCCACCAGAATTTCTACCCCTGTCACGGCACCACTAAGGTCGGGTTTATAAATATTGCCAGCTATCGATGCCGTATTCACAACATCTGCGCAAGCATCATTGTTGTCTGATAAAATAAAATCTACCTGACAATACTCCTGGTTTCCGTCAAGATCAGTTACCCACATATTCAAGTTAATCGTATCGTTGATGCCATTAGTTATGTCTGCACAAGTAAAGATTCTAATAGAATCAGTCTTTGAATTGGAAAATGAAAAAACCAACTGGCTGGCTGGTGTACAATTGTCGTAGCTGTCAAGGTTAAAAGATTTTGCATGGATGCTCAGGTTTCCTGTCGAAGGCATTATGACCGAAGTCAAACTTCCAATACAATATGGGGTAGGTTTTTTGCAATCCACTGCAGTTACGAAAAAGGAACAAGTAGTCTCATTGCCACATTGATCTCTGACTATATAAACCAAGTTATGTTTACCCAATGGCAATTGTGCGATTACTTTTTTAGTTGTGCCTTCAACATCGTGCTGACCATCATTGTAGAGGTCAATCTTCCAATGGTATATTAGCAGGGAGTCTGGCGCACAGTCATCTGAAACGAATGGTTGCCAGGTGAATTGACCAGATCCGCAATTGTCGTTGAATACACACAAACTAGTATCCTTACATATGGTATGTATAACGGGCTTTATCTGGTTGCTTAATTTAATCACCTGTAGTCTCGTCCAGATACCCTCACCAGTTGTTGCATCAAATTGACACCAGTCTATAACCGTCCATTTTCGGATTATTTTTACACAAGCGCCATCCGTAAATGTGAATACCTGGTCTTCTTTGGTGGCTGCTACATTGGCACATGAAGTGTTAGTAAATGCAGGCCGGCCGGTGATGTCGGGATTTGCGATCTCAGCCCTGCATCCATCCAGGTCGATGTTGGGAGGGAAAACAATATTGGATATATCAAAAGGATCCGGATCTAAAATTGTTATTTGTTGAGTGCAGGAGGATGAATTGCCCTGGGCATCTGTAACCACGAAGACCTGAAATAACTTCCCCTGGCTGCACCGTGTGCTGTCTATGATGGATACTGAAACCAAACCCGTGCAATTGTCATTGAAATATCCATCATACCCTGCAATGCCGCTGTTGTAGTCATCAAAAATGATGATGGGTGAAACACCTGACTGGGAAGATGCCACCCGGCCAAAACTACTTAGATCGGCTGGATCGTATGGATTGCGACAAGAGATGGTGAGGTTTGTTGGACAATAGATGACTGGGGAGAGTTTATCCTGAACCAGAACCTCCACCATGCAAGAGTTCGCATTACCAGCCACGTCTGTCACTTTCAATGCCACCATAATACTGGTATTGCTTTCTGCACAGCAGAAATCGACATAATTTGTAAACAAGAGGGGTTGATTAGAACAGATATCGGTCATCTTAGCGACTTTAAAATCTGTAATGGCACAATTATCAATGCTGCCATCATCCAATGTGCCGGCAAACAACCGGGCCGTACCATCCTGCCCGAGGGAGACCTTGGTGAACTGATCACATATGGCAATGGGCGCAGATTTATCTGCTACTGTAAATACTGCATGGCAGGTATCTTTATTGCCACATACGTCCCAGATAATATATTCGGCCAGATATTGTCCAAGTGGTAGATTTTCAATGGCATAGCCACCGGTATCTATTTCGTTGATATATGACGTAAAGTCGAGGTTGGTTGAATAATCCCGCAGGTAAATATCATAGCCAACCTCCGAACAATCCGAGACTATTTTTGGGGAAGGCAGGGTATATAATGCCGTTGCACAGGAATAAGGTGAAGCAGGGATAAGGGTGTCTTTCACGCACTCAAATAAGGGAGGCTTTGAGTCAATGACTTTAATCAATTGAATGTGTTCTTTCAACAGGGAGCCACACCAATTGATGATGGTCCACTTTCTTATCAGTTTATAGGAAGCGCCACAGGCGGAGATTTTCGTATCCTGGTATGTGGTTTCCATATTGGAACATCCAGAAACATCAGGCATGCCCGTGGTATCCGGAGCAGGATATCCTTCGGCCGTGGCTGGCCAAATACTATCACACTCAAAGGCTGGTTTGGTAATTCCATCGTAGTTTGGTGGCAAAACCACCTGACTAAGGGAGCGGTTTTTTATAGTAATCACCTGGGCACAGGATGAAAAATTCCCAAAAGAGTCGGTGGCCGACCATGTGCGTGTAATTCTACCCTGAATGCCTGTTTCGCATAACAAAGGAAGATAGTTGTCGGTGTAAGATAGTGTAGCCGGACCGCAAGCATCCCAATTGGCAACCCTGTAAGATGCCATTGCAGTCTTTATTGCTTTGGCATATGCAGGAATGGGAAGACCCAGGCTGTCTGCCTGGGTATAAGCACCGCACCAAACTGTTTTATTGCTGCACTGAAGGGAAGGAGGCAACTTATCCTGAACCCTTATATTGCCCCAGCAAGTGTTCGTTCCACACTTATGTCCGACGGTATATTCCAGCACTTGACCAATGTGGTCCCCATTCAGCACATTACCGGGTATTTTATGGTAAGAAGCGTCTCTTATTTCCAGGGTATAAAATTCTGTGGGGTTTTGCAAACTTGTGGCCAGCATGTTTGGATAAACCGTTTGGGTGCAATCTGGACCCAAGGCAATGTTGAGATTACTGTTACAGGCTATGGCAATGTTGCCCATCAGGGTGATATGTACCAGGTCAGTCACCTGAACCATTGGACCAAAACCATCCGGATCAAAGGAAACCAAAAGCAGATCAAATCCACCGGACTGGATGTCAGCCGGACCCGGCAAATAGGCGGTACCCAGGGAAAATTGGCAATTATCGTCCCCAGATGGCAAAAAATAACCATCTCCCGTTGTAAACCAATAACCGTCATTTACAAGCCCTGAAATCGATGCAGACAGGTCATTGAGCATAAGCGTATCAGAATTGCATATGATGGTATTTTCACCGGCATAAACCGTAATGGCGGGGTTTGTCTGGGCTGAAATGGTTTGAAAAACATTATTAAAAGCACACAAAGCTTGCATACCAGGAGAGGTAAATCAGTCAAGTGAGAAACAAACGATATATTATATTTTTTTACCAATTGTATTATGTCTTTTTTTAGCATTTAACATATTACAATTTTTTATAATACAAAAATTAAGCCAAACCTTATGCTCCCCCATTATTAGCGCAGTAAGTAACTGGAAAAACTATGTTAAAGGAAGGACAATGAATGAGAAACCCAAATTTAATCCATTGATAATCTTACACATACATAATTATTAAGCATTATAACTGTCATAAACCTTAAAAGTAGGGAAAGGAAGGGTATAAAGAAAAAAGGACTAGATTTTCATCCAGTCCCTCCTAATATCTAGGTGCTTGTAAGTTTTAAATATATTGTGCTACACCAGGACGGTGCCTTTTTCTTATTAGCAGGATCTAATTCCCGCCAATTTTCACTAGCGAAGCAAATATAATACAAATTATTTATGGATGTATATTTTTTGTATCAAATTTTACATTTCACCACATAAAATTCTAACTATCAAGTTGTATTAAACAACTTAAATTGTAATATCCCACTATTTTAAATCAGAAACCTTGAGCATTTCATCTTCCACGAAATGCACCAATTCTGTATAATGTGGATTTCTTTTGGTGTCTCTGTTTCTTTTCAATGGAAGATCCACATTGATGTGGGATGCAATCAGGGATGGTGCACTTTTCATAATGTAGATGTCATCCCCAAGGTAAACGGCCTCACTTAGGTCATGGGTGACAAAAATGATGGTTGAATGAAATTTCTCCCAAAGTAGCGTGAGCAGGTCTTGCATTTGCATCCTTGTTTTGACGTCAAGCGCCCCAAAAGGCTCATCCATGAGCAGGATCGTCGGGTTTGCGAGCAGACTTCTCGCTATGGCCACCCTTTGAAGTTGCCCGCCTGATAAAGTCGGATACATGGCGTATTTATCCTGGTGGCCATCAAGTCCCACCAGCTTTATCATTTCCATGGCTTTTTCTTCTCTTTCTTTTTTTTCAACCCCTTTAAATTGTAAGGATAGTGCCACATTTTCGAGGACGGTCATCCAGGGAAGAGATGAATATTGCTGAAAGACCATGCTGATTCTGGATTTTTCATCGACCAGTTTCTCATTGACATAAACAAGACCTTCGGTAGGCTTTTGCAGACCGGCAATATATCTAAGTAGTGTAGATTTTCCACAGCCGGACATACCCAGAATAATGACAAATTGTCCCTGTCCAGGTTTGTCTTCCACTATAAAATCCAGTCCTTTTATAATCCAGTTACGACCCCCGTCATAACTTTGTCCGATGCCAGACAATTGAATGATGTTATGTTGATCCGGCCGGTCGTTAAACTTGATCATTTGTTTGTCAATTTTTTATAAAAATTGTATCCCAGGAAAACTAAAACCATCACGAAAAAGAAATGAATCACCCACAACCTGTCTCCAAAGAAATAGGACAATGGGGAAAAGTTTTCAATGAAACCAAACACCTCATTGGATGCAAGGAATAGATAAAATCCAAGCAAAATATAACCGCTGACCATGATGATAAAGTCTAAAATCTGGTGAAACAGGGTAGCTTGTTTGTGTTCAGCCTTGTTTTTGTCCTTGAGTTGGTATTTATGAGGGAAAAACTTTTTATCCAGATACAGAAAGACCCTGTCCTGGACCACCCCAATAATCATGATGAGAATTAGTAAGGCGAACATTTTGTCCACTCTGCCCTGTCGTGCTGAGGGTCCGTGTAATAAAAAACCCAAACCACCTTCTGACCCGATGTTTTCAATGACAATAATGTATGTCCAACTGATGGCGGTCAGCACCCTTATGTCATCCGAAAGTTTGGCCAATACCGCCGGAAAATAAACCGTCCTGAAAGTTTGCCATTTTGAAGCACCAAGGGTATAAACGGTCGTAAGGTAAACATCCTCCACTTCGTCTATTCTCTGAATGATGGTGGGAAGCAGGTAAAGAAAAATACCGAACGCCAAAAAATTCATTTTCATTTCGGTATAAATACCAAACCATACTATAAAGAGACTGGTAACAGCTGTAAGCGGTAAGTACCTAAGCGCATTTACTATATGTTGAAAACTACCTCTGAATAACGGAATAAGACCCACCAGAAAACCCAGGGGCAACGACCATAACAAGGCTTTTACATACCCGCCCAAATTTAATGCATAAGAGGTGGTAATGTTGCGCAGCAATTCATTGTTATTCCATAAATCGGCGTAAGCCATTACCACCTTTAATGGGTGTGGAAGGATGCCGGAAGGAACGAGTGGCGTTTCACCGCTTGTAAGGACAAGCCATACCAATAGAATGAACAGCAAGCCAGATACCAATAACAAAATAAAATATCTGGACTTTATTTCACCCCTGAGCTCAAACAACCACGATGATTTCATCTTAGTCCGGTATTAGCTGAAACTCTGTTCTTCTGTTTTTGGCTTTACAATCGGCGGAGCTATTGGTTTCGCAACCCGGCACAGGTTTACCTGAACCATTTCCAACAATGACAAATTTGTTTGGATCCATGCCGTATTCAGTTTTGAGATAATCTGCTACGGATTGTGCTCTTTTCTGAGAAAGCGTCTGGTTAGAAGCTTTAGACCCTACAATGTCGGTATTGCCTTCAATACGCACCTTGGTGTTACCAAAAATCCTGGCTACTTCTGCGAACTGAAGGTCAATGATGGTTTTGGCGTTTTCAGATAACCTAAACTGACCACTCTCAAAATTGATAGATATAGGCTTGGATGAAATCGGAGCCACCGTTTTATCGTCATTTGATTTTGTGAACACTTTTGGCGTTTCCGCGCCAAAAGAACCGCCTGTCAAAGTTTCATTGGCAGCCTGAATGGCGGTGGTATTGATTACTGACCTCCAAGCCGGGGCAATGGTTTCTGCATCTTTGGTCTCCACAAATTTTTTGGCCATTTTTTCGTAAAGATCCTGCCCCTTCTGGCCTTTATACCCTGAATTCAAACCAAAGAAATTGAGGTTATCTCCATGATTTGTCCAATAGACATTCTGCATCATGCCTTTGGCATCTTCAACAGGAATGCCATTGAGTTCTGCCAGGTAACGGGCAGCTTTGCTCTGGTTGGACGGCACCTTTAGTTCTGCAACCCCTTTCATCCAACCTTCATAGAAGCCCTGTATCATTTCTTTTTTGGAGTTTAGCAACTCTTCTTTGGCAAAGAAAATATCGGCAATGATATGCGACTGTTCACGGGTAGTTACGAGGATTTTTGAAACCGGAACATCCCTGGTGGCAATCACGTCATCCGGACTCCAAACCACAGCAGCATCTACATCTTTGGTGCGAAACATTTCAGCGGCCTTGAGGTTATCTGAGGTCTTTATTACCTCTACATCACTGTATTTTAAGCCCGCCGCTTCAAGGGTTGAATTGAGTAACGTTTGCGCCGGAGAAGGCACTGCAACGGCTATCTTTTTGCCTTTAAGGTCGTTGGCTGTATTTATATTTCTTTTGACAATGACGGCATCACCGCCCCTGGACCAGTCAACCTGCATAAAGGCCTTCGGCCCATATTGATTGACATCTTTAGGTGCTGTGTATAGCGGAAATGCATCTGCTGTTTGCACCAGCACATCATATTCACCAGCAATCCAGGCATTCATCGCATTGAGCAGATCATTTTCGAGTTTAAAGTCAACCTTAAATCCGTAATCCTTAAAGTACCTGCTGTTGCTGTTTGCCGCAGCCCCTTCATTGAAATACAAACCAGGCGCATAACCTCCCCAGGTAACCAACTGAACCCGCAAGGTATTGGGATCCCTGTTTGCCCCATCTGAAGATGTGGAGCCATTTTCACTTTTATCCTGGGCTGTTTTTTGAGATTCCTGTTTGATCTTTTTTCCCGTATCCGTATTGTCGAGAAAATATTTTACCCCAAAAAAAATAGCTGTCAGGATTAACAGCGTGATGATTAGTTTTGAGAATCCGGTGAGTCTGGTTGCCATAATTTTTTAAAGTTTAACACATGTTATTCGAAAAATATATCGTATTGGTTTGACCTGCCCAGTTTTTCAGGTTCCCTGATGGGTTGGTTATCCAGGTGTAATACTTCTTCCTGCATATTGGTTTGGTCAATGATTTTTTGTTTGTCATTACCCAGTAAAATGGAGATGCCTTCTTTTTCCCATTTTTCCAACATTTTTAATCCTTCTTCCTCAAAGATGCCATTTTGAAGGTCGATGCTCTGCATAAAGTTTTCTGAAAGGCTCATAAATTGTTCCATTTCTCCGACCTTATTGCCCACATCATCCGCAATGGCTTCGAGCGCTGCATCGAACATGGCTTTTTTATCGTTGTCACCCCTTATTACACTCATTGCTGATTTCATGGCGCTATGCCCTGCCAGGATGGCTTTTCTTTCCGTCTCTTTCACGGTAACCTGATCCTCAATGTCTTCGGCCAGGATGGCAGAATTCTGATACATTTTATTCAGTACCCTGTCGAGTACTTCCATTTTTTTATACAATTCATCCAATTTGATGTTGGATTGTTGTAACCTGCCCGCCTTTCTGCTGCGAAGAATCATCTGTGCTTCTTCATTACTTTTTTTAGCCTGATTGGCCTGAGTCAGATGGTCTTCTATTTCTTTTTGATTATTAAGGATCATCTCCTTAAGCTTGTGCTTTTGGCCCCGCAATTTGTAAATCTGTTTGCGCATAGACTTAAGGTTTGACTTTAATTCATCGACATATCCTTTAAGTATGGAAATCGGATCGATTTTGATGAATAAGCCGGTAATCCATCTCATTGCTGATTTAAACATATAGGAAAAGAGAGCCCTAGACTTTCCATCTAACGCTAAAAAGATTACGGTTCCCAAAATCATAAGAGTTGCCAATAAACCTGCTGTGGATGTCATGAGCGCCAACATCGAAGTGACCATAGTTGTTGATATATACACGAGTCCAAGCACAGCTGCAGCCACAAACACCATGCCTGTTACGCCCTCGGGTTTATTCCAAAAAGATTTGGGTTTTATCTCTGACATTTAAGTTTTAAAATATCTTTTACAAAAATAAGAAAAAAGAATGGCAATATCCTAAAATTAAGCCTTTGGAGCATAAGATGTGATATTCTGAATATCGTCAGCGATTTGCTTTTTTACGAGGGTGTATGCCTGGCTGAATCTGGATGATGTATCCGATATCTTTGCCGCGCCAGCCTGAATATCCACCTGCATTTTACTTAACTTTTGTTTTTCTGATTCGATTTCGCGGGTGAGTATTTCTATTTGCTTTTCTTTTTGAGCGATGGAAGTCTGCAGGGATTTTAGACCAACTTCCTGATCCTGATTAAGTCTGACTTTTTGTGCTTCCACAGCCTGCTGGAATTTATCGCTTTCATTTTTGAGGATGGAGAGATAATGATTGGCACTTTGCAGGATCTTATCCGGCGTAGCACCTAACGTTTTGGCCATGACCAGGGCTGACTGATACCTTGTCATGTCATCCATGTTCATCTTGGCAAGGGATTGAAGGCTGCTTTTAAATTCAAGATAATCAAAGCCTTCGAGGTTATTTTCTTCAATGGCTTTCATTAAGATGTCAATAAACTTAGAATCAGGTGCTTTTCCTGTTTCCTGGACAGGTGAACTTTTCTCCAGATCTGGCACCGATGGCCTGGCAGATTGATTCTGTATCTCGTCCTGTGGTGTATCGGGATTGCCGCCTTCATCTACCACAAACAGGGATTTCAATTTTTTCAACATATCCATTCGATTGACGTTTTGGTAAAATTAAATGGTTTTAGGCATTTTTATAAAAAAATCGGCTTAAAATCAACTTTGACAGATAAATGGCTTTATTTTCGGGATGTAGGCTATTTTAAGTTGAAATCAACGGACCAGTGTAATGCTTCCGGTGTAGTTTGATGTCTGCCCATCCGGTTGCCTGGCAATAAGGGTGAATACATAAACCCCCGGGTTCAAAGTTTTACCATTAAAAGTTCCGTCCCAGCCAAATTCCGGTTTTCCCATTTCAAAGTTTTCGCGATGGAACACCCGGTTGCCCCAACGATCATAAACCGACATACTCAAAGCATCAGCCTGATAGCTATCGGATTTTACAGGAAAGAAGATATTATTTCCCGGTATGCCTTCTCTGATGACATTGGGAAAATAAATTTCCTTTACCACAGCTGAGACTACCTGATAAGCCAATGAATCCCGACACCCTGGTGCGTATTCAAAACCAACCGCATAAAGGCCTGGTCCCAGTACCGTTGTGCGCTCACAATTGCTACATGACACCAAATTGGCTGGATGCCATTGTATATTTTGAAGACTGACATCAGACTGAATGGTAAGTTGGATTTCGCCTCCTGCACCTGGAGACTCAATTATAGCAAGATAGGGCGCCGGATCTACATTTACTGAAATGGTTTGAGAAGTCTCGCAATTGTATTGATCTCGGATGGTCACTGAATAGATACCAGGCGCTATGGTAAAATCGAAAGGCCAATTGGAAGCCTGCCATGTGTTTACCCCGTTGATTAAGATTGAAGCGGGTGTTGACAGTGTAGAAGCAGAAATTGAAATATTTCCAGAAGCCTCCAGGCAGAGAGCATTTTCAGCGGTCATTGCAGTTACTGGTATATTAAATGAAAGGGCTACATTGACCGTACTATCGCACCCGGCGGCATTTGCCATGGCAAGGAGGACGGAGCCTTGTGGATTGTTTTTGTCAAAACGTTGACCCTGTACTTCGTAAAAATAACCCGGATCACAACTTGAGAAGCTGTAATTAAAAGCAGATTTTTCCAATAGTGAAATTTTAACAGAAACAAGCGAGTCACAACTCGTCTGCGTTGAAAACTTGAGGGTATCGGAAATATGAAATTCGTCGAAAATGATATTTCCAATGATCAGTGAGTCACCGCGGCACAAGTCCTTGTTTACCAAAGTAATTGGTGTCGTATTTACGGTAAAAGCCCCAGAAACTTCCCCCGCGTTTAGCACATATTGACATCCATTTCTTTCCATATTGACCAGGGTAAAATGGTATTTATTACCTGCAGTTACCAGGCCAGGCCCAACAACCAAAAGTGCCGTATTGTTGACTAGTTTGATCTTTTGACTCCAAATGAAATTACCTAAATTTCCTGCCGAGAATTGTGTCTGGTTTTGCAGGATGACAAAGTACTCTACCCCAAGGTCACCCTGGAGTGAGATGGTGATGTCGGCACCATCGCACCAGGTAAGGCCACTGGAAAGTGAAGCGAGCGGCCTTGACTGGAAGTTTAGAAATAATGTTGCTGTATCGGCAGGACATACCTGCCCATTGCCCACTTTGTAAAATACTGAATAGGACCCTACGATGGAAGGAGTGAACAGATTATTTACCAATGTTGCTCCTGCTCCGGAAAATACAAAAGTTGAACCGGGTTGTGTTTGCACCAGGGTATCCAGCTTTAAGCTATTAAGTTCGCAGTACGCTTTATTTATATCGTTTCCTGCATTGGGTCTGGCAGCTACTGTCACGATAATGACACTTGTATCCGCAGCACAGCCTGCGCTGGCTGGGATGATATGGTAAAAGTTGTAGGGAGCCGGATTAAGTCCTGTGGTATTGAATAATGACCCGGCGAGCTTCCCAGTATTTTGCCTGTCCGTGAATATACCCACCGAGGACTCCCCGGACAAATAATTGGATAAATCAGCAGATTCACCCCCGCAAAGGTTTAATGAAACATCCTGACCTGCAGTAAAACCCGCAACCACATTTATGGTGAATAAGGCCGTATCTCTGCACATTAGGTTTTGCCCAGCCGCAGCTGTCACTTCAAATGAAAATGAATGGCTGCCGATTGGCAATTGTCCGGCCATAAGATTGACCGGGTCTGAAAAAGGCACAGAAGCAGTCCAATTACCGGATGAAGTAGAATTGCCAGACAGCAGGGTAAAAAGATTTAAGACCTCATTGCTGCCTTTACATACTGAAATCACACTGTCTTTACCTGCCTCTGGTGCAGTGGCAAAAGTAAGGGAAGGAAAAGAAATGGCAGGCCCGCATGCCGAAGAATTTACCCTGTACTGAAAATTATAGGTGCCATTGGGAATATTCTGACCCACTAATACATTGGAAGGGTCAGAAAGGTTAAAATAATTGGTGCCAGACTCCTGCCATGTGCCATTTAAGTCATAATTGCCAGTAAGCAAGTTAAACAGGTTAATGGAAGAATTTGGTGCCAAGCAGGATGAAAGTGCGGATGCCATTCCGGCATTTGGTTTTGCCTGAACTTCTACATTGAATGCCTGCTGGGTAGCACAATTGATGCCCTGATCAAAAGCATACAAATCCAGGCTGCCAAAAATTATATCCCCTGGTAAATACATGGTACCTGTGCCGTTATTTCCCGTAAAATAAGCAACTGAAGCACTAAGAAAATTACCTGTAAGCGGGGGAAGTATATATTGACTACAAACAGCTGTATCCGAAATGGCATCCAATTGAGGGCCCGGGGCAACTGTGACCGAAAAGAATGGCTGGTTCACCTGACATCTGATTGTGGTATCGTAAATGTAAAACGTGGTGGGGATGGTTATGGCATCACCAGGCATATAGATTGTTCCTTCTCCATTCAAACCCGTATAATAGGCAGCATTGGGACCCACGTTAACCCCGGTGATATTGGTGAGGGTGTATGAATTACATGCAGATACGGATGGTAGGGTATCGTATTGTACCGGTTGAAAAACATTGACGATGAGGGTGTCATTATCGCTGCAACCCGGAAGTCCGGCAAACAGATAAAATGCAGCGGTTTTTGTAACCTGAAACCCAACGGTATCGGGCATACCCATAGACTGGGGGTTATTGTAATAGGCCTGGTTTCCGTTAAGATTTGTACCTGTTATCGCTGGCAGGGCGTAAGACGAGCAGGCGTAAACCGCAGAATCCAATTTGATTTGAGGCGGCGGTGTAATCGACACCTGAAATTGTGGCTGATTGGTTTGGCAATTGGGGTTATTGGCGTCGTAGATAAAAAGCAGGGTACTTGTGCTGATGGTGTCACCAACCGCAAAAGCACTTCCTCCCCCATTCGGTCCAGTGTAATACGCAGTCTGACTGCTTACATTGTTGCCGGAAATCTGAGGTAGGATCAGGATGCCGCATAGCGAGGTGTCTGCCGGTTCATCGTATGTGGTAAGTCCACCGATTTCAATGGAAATGGCCTCCTGATCAAAACAAGCAGGTGTGCCGCTGTACATAAATAAAATGGTTGAGACCGTAATGATGTCACCCGGACTATAGGCTGTACCCATTCCATTGGGACTCGAAAAATATCCTGTAGTTGGTCCTGGGTTAATTACCTGAATGGGAGGAAGCACAATAGGGTCACAAGATGTTATGGCCGCCGAAGGTAAAACATCCGGAGCGATAAGGTATTGCACAGTTATGTTTGGGCCAAGGCCTGTTATGTCCGGACATTCGCCAATTTTAGTGACCGAAGACAACGTAAAAATGGCATTTCCCGAGATATTTACAGATATGGTTGCAAAGGGACCCACCACCGTTTGGACTATATTGAAAGTGGTACTGTTCATTAAATAATCAATATTCACTTCATAACTTCCACTGCCAGGAAGTGATATGGAAATGTCAACTATTTCTCCGGGCACACCGTCGTTGTCACAAATGGTACAATTGGGGGCATTATTGCAGGAGAGCATGACGTTGCCCACATCCCCTGGTGGTTTCACTATTAAATCCAATTCCACCGGATCAGACAGACAGCCATCGGTTGATTCGATGACCGCATACAAGGTGCCTGAAGGACCAAAGTAAGGGCTAAATTCTTCATTGGTCAGTGAAATATCAGAAAAGAATCTCACTATGCCAGATTCGGGGCCAAGGATGGTGGGTGAGGCCTGATTCAGGTCAAATGTGGCCATGCCTCCACCTTCATCACATGCTTCCAAAGAAGCGGGATTTGCTTCAGGCTGCGGAAAGAATTCAAAGACAAGCGGTATGCTGGTCACTGTGCCAGGACAGCCGGAATTATCTGTGATGGAAATTAGGGTAAGGGATGCGGTAAACCCAGCCGCACTTGCCGGCAGGCTTAGGGTCTGATTGCCGGCATTGTATTGTGGAATGGGGAAAGTACTGTTCGTGTAACAGATCGTAAATTCATCCATGTAAGTAAAACCCGCTGCAGGAAAGTTAAAAGGAGGGAATGAGCCAATTTGCAATGACATGTTTAAGGTAAATGGTTCAGCTCCCCCGGAAATATCAATGTCAACGGTAGAACATTCCCCCTGACAAAGTTCTGCACCGCCGATGATGGCTCCCATTGGACCAGAATTGACTACTACATTGGCCTGATCAAAAGGTGCTGGATAGGTCGCTTCACAACCCAAAGTAGCGGGTTTTCCAGTAAAAGTAACGACAACCAAAGAATTCAATTCCCCGGGTGTTGGCGTGTAATTGGTCAATGCATTATTCGGGTTTGAAAAGACTCCGCTGCCACCTGACCAGGAGCCGGTTCCAGTGCCATTTAATGCCACCGGGTTGGTACCACAGGTAGCCACATCAGGGCCTGCACTCAGGGGCTTTGGAAAACCCCGCACGATCAGATTTTCAAAATAGAAAATTTCTTCATCGGCTTTATTGGCAGCTATTACTCTAATAACCAGTGAATTACCATTTAATGGACCCGCATTCCAGGTGCCCGTAAAATCGGCTTCAGTGGTTCCTCGTACATATAAACTGTTGACAAAAGGGCCACCATTGAGTGAATATTGGAAAACAATTTGATCGTGACTGTTGTCCGGAGGGTTCATATTGGCACAGACAGTAAGGGGGGTTGCGGGCGAATTATTTTCGTAGGTTGTATTTGCAGCAGAATAATCGAAAGAAATGCTCACATTCATAAAACTGCTGATGTCGATGGCTTCATAGGTAAAACTGGAATTGCTATTACCTCCAGGAGAACCACCACAGCAAGCATTACCTACAACATCATTGACGACAATCTGATTGCCTACAACGGCAAAAGTTCCTGGGGTGCCATCGCATTCCTCATAATCAAAAACAGGGTTAGACAGACAACCGGGCAGGTGATCTGCAATGGTTTGCTGGGCAAAGAGATTTGACAGGCTCCAGCGGATTTTTATATAAAGTGTCCTATGCATACACATTAATCATATAACACAAAAACATAAATTATATAAAATTGATATACAATTTTTTATTTTATTATATTTGAAATCAAATCCTTTAAATCGCGGACTAAACTAAGTAAACTTACCAGGGTGAAGGATATATTTCCATCTAAAAACGGCACTGGGTAAGGATAATATACCCTACATGTTTAACTTTGCAGCTCAAACAATAAATTGGATGCATCAGTTAAGTGAACAGGAAATAAACAGACGGGAGAATTTAAAAAAACTGGCTTTAATGGGCATTGACGCCTATCCCAGTGATACATTTGAAGTAAATGCCACGGCGGAAGAAATTAAAGCCAATTTTAAAGCAGGTGACACTAGTTATCAGCAGGTAAACCTGGCTGGCCGAATGATGTCCCAGCGCATCATGGGTAAAGCGAGTTTTGCTGAGTTAATGGATGGCACGGGCAGAATTCAGTTTTATGTAAACCGGGATGAGATTTGTCCTGGTGAAGACAAAGCGATGTACAACGAGGTGTTCAAGAAATTACTCGACCTTGGCGATTTTATAGGTATAAAGGGATATGCATTTTATACACAAACCGGCGAATTGACGATACATGTCACTGAATTTAAATTACTTTCCAAGGCATTGCGTCCTTTACCCGTGGTAAAAACTGATGATGATGGCAATACCTATGATGCATTTACGGATGCAGAGCAAAGGTACCGCATGCGATATGTTGACATGGTGGTAAACCCCCAAGTGAGAAAGGTTTTCAGACAACGTACGCAGATGTACAACAGCATTCGTAAATACTTAAATGAACGAGGTTATCTGGAAGTGGAGACCCCGATCCTTCAGCCCCTCTATGGGGGTGCGGCAGCAAGGCCATTTAAAACACACCACAATACGCTGGATATGACGCTCTACATGCGCATTGCCAACGAATTGTATTTAAAAAGATTAATTGTGGGTGGATACGATGGCGTTTATGCAAGGATTATGAATGGATGATGAATCTTGTAGAGGAAATGGTGGAAAAAGTAGCGATTGATCTGCATGGAGAAACCAAAATCAGTGTAGGTGATAATATCATTGACTTCAAACGACCCTGGAAAAGATATACCATGTTTGAAGCCATAAAAGAATATACCGGCATCGACATTACCGATATGGATGAAGCAGCATTGCGCGAGGCGGCAAAAATGCTAAAGGTACGCACGGACAACACCATGGGCAAGGCAAAACTTATTGATGAAATCTTTGGAGAACATGTAGAACCAAAACTCATTCAACCGACCTTTATTACAGACTACCCGGTGGAGATGTCACCATTAGCCAAAAAGCATAAATCAAAACCAGGGCTGGTAGAGCGATTTGAAGCCATATGCAATGCGAAGGAAATATGCAACGCCTTTTCGGAGCTGAATGATCCTATAGATCAGCGCGAAAGATTTGAGGCGCAATTGGAACTTGGCAAGAGAGGAGATGAAGAAGCCATGATGCTCGATGAAGATTTCCTGAGGGCGCTTGAATATGGCATGCCTCCTACAGCGGGTCTAGGTATTGGCATGGACCGGTTGGCCATGATCATGACCAATCAGAATTCGATTCAGGATGTCTTGTTTTTTCCCCAGATGAAGAAAGAAAATCAAATATAACCTGGAATACCTGCTGCGCATACTTTCCTTTTTCAGGGGCTTATTAATTGGGCTGTCCATGATATTCATCATGATATCTTATGCTGTAACCATGTTGTGGCGAAAGCACAGCCCAGAGCGAGCGTTTGCCTTGAGAAAGACCTGGCTTACTTATTTTGGGCATCCCATCCTCAACATTCATGTTGAAGTTTCCGGAGGCCCTATCCAGGAACCGGCATTGTATGTAAGTAATCACCGCTCCTTTGCAGATCCTGTAATCTTATGCCGTTATCTCGATGCCTATGTGATTGCGAAGGCAGAAGTAGCTTCCTACCCGGTAATCAATAAAGGAGCAGAACTTACGGGTGTCCTCTATGTAAAACGCGATGACAGCAAATCGAGAAATGAAGTAAGGGATTTGATGGTGCAGACCATTAAAAAAGGCTATAATGTGCTTGTATATCCAGAAGGAACAGTAGGCATCCAAAGCAAGACCCTTCCTTTTAAAGTGGGCAGTTTCATGGAAGCTGCCAGGAATGGCATACCCGTTGTACCCATTGCCATTGAGTACAGGTCTGAAAAAGACTTGTGGCTTATTCCTCAAATTTGACCATAAAGCGCCGCCTTATCTATCACCAACGCCAAAGAAACCCGGCGAATGAAAACGCGGTTCAATTATGGTTCTGCATTGGAGTTTTTATTTGAAAGACTGCCTATGTACCAGCGAATTGGCAGCAGTGCTTTTAAAAAAGACCTGACTAACATCCGGCGCTTAGTTGAACTTTTAGGAAATCCACAGGATAAACTCAAGATGATTCATGTAGCCGGAACCAATGGAAAAGGCACGGTGAGCCACCTTATAGCCTTTGGACTTCAAAGACAGGGACTCAAGGTCGGACTGTACACTTCTCCGCATTACCGGGATTTCAGAGAGCGGATAAAAATCAATGGCAACCCCATGCGAAAGACCGCCGTATCGAAATTTGTCAACGATCATTATGAGGCCATTTTGGAAATAGCTCCCTCTTTTTTCGAAATCACTGTGGCCCTGGCCTTTGACTATTTTGCAAGAGAAAAGGTGGATGCGGCTGTGATCGAAGTTGGGCTGGGTGGAAGACTCGACTCCACCAATGTCATCCACCCGTTGTTGTCGGTGATTACCAATATTTCCTTTGACCATATGGACATGCTTGGCGACACTCTTGATGCCATTGCATCTGAAAAAGCAGGCATCATCAAAAAGGGTGTGCCGGTAGTCATCGGTGAACGGCAGCCGGAAGTTGAAGCTGTATTTGAGAACAAAGCCCGTGAGATGCAGTCGGAATTAACGTATGCAGAAACTTTATGGCAAGTCCATCATCAGGTTGGGCTTCCATGGCAACACACCCTTGTGCTAACAGATTATAAAGGTCAAAATTTCAAATTAACCACCGGATTGACTGCACCCTACCATACCAGGAACATGGTTACTGCATTTGCCGCCTTGTCAAAAGCCGGAAAGTACTTCGAAATAGACATGCATAAAATCACGCGTGACTTTGAGTTGTTTGAGCAGGAAGTCGCCTATATTGGCCGGTGGCAGTTTTTAGGGAAAGATCCCATGATTTTGGCTGACAGCGCGCACAATGAGGGTGGTTTGAAGTATGTTTTTGAAAACAATAAAGGCCTGGGCTATGAAAAACTGCATATCATTACCGGAGTAGTCAAGGACAAGAAACTTGATCTGATATTCCCCTTGTTCCCTGTTTTTGCGACCTATTATTTCGCAAAAGCAAAGATACCCAGGGGTATGGAGGCGACAGAACTCAGGGAACAAGGCACAAACTTACGGCTTACATGGCAAAGCTTACACCAGTGTGGCCAGGGCACTCGCAGCAGCCCGCAAAAGTGCCGGGCCGGAGGACTTAATCCTGGTTGTTGGCAGTATATTTACCGTCGCAGAAGTCTTACCGGATTAGGCTAAGCACCATTCTAAGCTTGATGTCACTTTTATGCCTGCAATCGAATGCAGGGAATTACGGATTGGACCTCACCACTTTATTGCCTTCCAGGATGCGTATGTAGTTGGCCCTTTCGTAAGCGGTAGGGTCATCGATGTTGAATTGGTTCATGGCGCCTCTGAAAGTATCCAGGGATCTAAATCCCATATCATCCATCCAAATTTCAAGTTCCTGTCTAATCGTACTCAGGTAAGAAATTCCTTTTTTATACAGGGCAGAAGCTGTCATCGCAACGTCGGCTCCTGCAAGAAGGTATTTGATGGCTTCTTCGGCACTGTGCACACCGGTTGTGGCAGCCAATGAGAGACGAAGCTGGCCTGAGAGTATGGCTATCCAAAGTAACGGAAGTCTAATTTCAGAGGCATCGCTGTAATTCAGGTTGTGCATGAGTTTTAAAGACCTGATGTCGAAGTCCGGCTGGTAAAATCGATTAAAAAGCACCAAACCATTGGCACCTGCTTCTTCCATTTGAACAGACAATCGACCCAGGGCGCTAAAATAAGGACTGAGTTTAACGGCAACCGGCACGGATACTGTTTGTTTGACCAGGCGGATGATATCCAGGTATCGAGACTCCACTTCTGCTCCAGAGATGCGGATATCGGCCGGAATATAAAATACATTGATCTCGAGGGCATCGACCCCGGCTTGTTCAAGTTGTTTGGCATATTCGATCCAACCTTCAGGCGTGATTCCATTGAGACTTCCAATGATTGGCATTTTTACCCGCTCTTTTGCCCTGCGAATGATGTCCAGATATTGTTCGGTAGCTACATGATAGTCATCCAGATCAGGGAAAAAATCAGATGCCTCGGCAAATGTATTTGTGGTGGCATTGAGGATGGAAGCCAGCTTTTTTTCTTCCTTTCTGATTTGTTCCTCGAATACCGAAAACATGACCACAGCGCCCGCCCCATTGTCCTCCATGAGCATAATGTTGTCCAGATCCTCAGAAAGTGTGCAGGCAGAAACCACCAGTGGTGAGTTCAATTTTAATCCCAGGTATTTAGTCGTTAAGTTCATGAAACATTATTTAAAAGATGGGTTGAAAAGAATCTGCGGCAGACATGGCCATTTGCTCATATGTTTTCCAACGAAGGTCCACGATTTCCTGAGCCAGTTCTATCAGGCGGCCAGCCTCTTCCGGGTTGGTGAGTGAAAGCACTTTATACCTCAATTCCTGATATGCATAGTCTTTTAGCGAAATTACCGGTCTGGGCGAATCCAACACAAATGGGTTTCGATTGTTTTTTCTCAGTACAGGATTGTAGCGAATCAATGGCCAATAACCACTGGCGACCGCATTGGCCTGTTGTTCCATTCCTTTCTGCATATCTATGCCGTGGGCAATACAGTGGCTGTAAGCAAGGATGATCGAAGGACCATCATAAGCTTCGGCTTCTCTCATGGCCAGTAAGGTTTGCTGCGGATTGGCTCCCATGGCCACCTGAGCCACATAGACATTGCCATAGGAAATTACCTGAAGTGCTAAATCCTTTTTACCGACCCTTTTGCCTGCAGCGGCAAATTTTGCAGTGGCTGCTGTCGGGGTTGCTTTTGACATTTGACCTCCCGTATTGGAATACACTTCTGTATCGAGCACAAGGACGTTGATGTTTCGTCCACTGGCCAAAGCATGATCAAGGCCACCTGAGCCAATGTCATAAGCCCAGCCGTCTCCTCCAACAATCCATACACTTCTTTTCACCAGGTGATCGGCAAGCGACAACAGGCTCAACGCTTTTGGGTTGGTGGATTCCAAAAGCAACTCTTTCAAACGGTGCACGCGTCTGCGCTGTTCTGCTATTTCAGATTCGAGTACTTGCGCTGCATCAAGTATTGAGGCTACAAAATCATGTCCCAGCTCATCAGTCAAATCCATTAATAGGTCTCTGGCATTTGACAGTTGTTTGTCTGCTGAAATCCGCATACCCAGACCAAACTCTGCATTGTCTTCAAAAAGTGAATTTGACCAGGCCGGTCCCCTGTTGTATGAATTACATGACCAAGGTGTGGTGGGTAAATTGCCGCCATAAATGGAAGAACATCCTGTAGCATTGGCTACCAACAATCGTTCGCCGTACAACTGGGTAAGCAACTTGATGTATGGGGTCTCGCCACAACCTGCACAAGCACCAGAAAACTCAAACAAGGGTTCCAGGAATTGTGCTCCATGCACCATAGAATAATTTACCCTGGACCGTTCATTGTACGGTATCTTTTCAAAAAATGTAATGTTTTGCCTTTCGCGGGACAAGACAGGTTGGAGTGGCTCAAGGTTGATGGCTTTTCTACTCCTGTCACTGGGATTGGTCACCGGACAAACTTCGACACATAGATTGCAACCGGTGCAGTCCTCTGCATAAACCTGTAAAGTGTATTTTGTCTCCGGAAATCCCTTTGCGTTGATGGGGGCCGATTTAAAACCATCCGGTGCCTCAAACAAAGTATTAGAATGGTAAAACTTGGCCCTGATGACGGCGTGAGGACACACAAAGCTACAATTTCCGCATTGAATGCAGGTTACCGGATCCCACGCAGCAATCATTTCAGAAATTTGTCTTTTCTCCCATTTTGTGGTGCCTGATGGGTAGGTGCCGTCAATAGGCATGGCACTCACGGGAACTTCATCACCTTTCCCTTCCATCATAAGGGATAAGACATCTTTTACAAAATCCGGTGCTAAATCTGAGACTACCGGGTCAGGCACCTGGCCGATGTTCATGGCAGGAAACTCTGTCACTTCAAACAGATTTTCCAGTGTCTGGTCCACAGCTTTGAAGTTCTGATCGATTACGGCCTTACCCTTCTTAAAGTATGTTTTCTCAATGGCTTTTTTAATCTGGTTTATGGCTTCTTCTCTGGGTAAAACCCCTGAGATGGCGAAGAAACAGGTTTGCATGATGGTATTTATCCTGCCGGCCATACCGGTGTCGTGTGCAACCTGATTGGCATCGATGACATAAAATTTCATTTTTTTGTCAACGATGTGCTGCTGAACCTGCAAAGGAAGGTTTGACCAAACTTCATTGGCCGGGTAAGTGGTGTTTAATAAAAAAGTGGCGCCATTTCTGGCGGAACCGAGCATGTCAACTTTGTGCACAAAATTGAACTGATGGCAAGCCACAAAATCTGCGTGACCTACGAGGTATGGCGCTCTGATGGGTTTGGGTCCAAACCTGAGGTGCGATACCGTTCTGGCACCTGATTTTTTGGAGTCATACACAAAGTAACCCTGTGCGAACAAGTCTGTATTTTCTCCGATAATTTTTATACTATTTTTATTGGCTCCCACGGTTCCATCCGCACCAAGCCCAAAAAACAAGGCTTGCGTCCAGCCTGGTTCATCGATAGTGTATGAGGGGTCGTACTCCAGACTTTTGTAGGTGACATCATCATTGATACCTACCGTGAAATGGTTTAATGGTTTTTCCTGGCGCAAATTGTCATAAATGGCTTTGACCATTGCCGGTGTAAACTCTTTGGATGAAAGGCCATATCTGCCTCCGATAATGCGCGGCAACGCATCAAGTTCACCTTTGCCATAAGCCTCCATGAAAGCTGATATTATATCCGTGTATAGTGGTTCACCGATGGCCCCCGATTCCTTGGTTCTGTCGAGGACTGCAATGGATTTTACCCCTTGCGGAATTACCTTCAGTAAATGGGCTGCAGAAAAAGGTCTGAACAATCTTACGAGGATTACCCCTGTTTTTGCGCCCTGAGCATTTAAGGCTGCTGAAGTTTCTATGGCTGTTTCCACACCGGATCCCATGATTACGATGATGTGTTCCGGATCCGGAACCCCCGTGTATTCAAATGGTTTATACTTTCGGTGGGTCAGATTATAAAATTGATGCATTACTTGTTCCACTATATCGGGACACTGCTGATAAACCGGATTGGAGGCTTCTCTGCCCTGGAAGTACACATCCGGATTTTGCGCGGTACCTCTAATAAATGGGTTATCCGGATTCAGCGCCCTGTTTCTTTGCGCGATGACCAGGTTTTCATCAATCATATCCCTGATGATTTCATCCGGGATGATATCGATTTTATTTACCTCGTGTGAGGTCCTGAATCCATCAAAAAAATGGATAAAAGGCAGCCTGGCTTTCAGGGTGGCTGCCTGGGCAATAAGGGCCATATCATGGGCTTCCTGAACATTGGAAGAGCTCATGATGGCAAAACCCGTTGTTCTGGCCGCCATGACATCCTGATGATCCCCAAAAATGGACAATGCCTGAGTGGCCAGCGACCTTGCCGCGACATGGATGACCGCGGAAGTAAGTTCACCCGCTATTTTATACATATTGGGAAGCATCAGCATCAAGCCCTGTGATGCCGTAAAAGTAGTCGTAAGAGAACCTACCTGAAGGGAACCATGTACTGTACCTGCTGCTCCACCCTCACTTTGCATTTCTATGATATCGGGAATATTTCCCCAGATGTTTTTATATCCTTTGGCAGACCATTCATCTGCAAATTCTGCCATGGCAGAAGAAGGAGTGATGGGATAAATTGCGCAAACTTCATTTACCCTGTAGGCAATGTAAGCGCAAGCTTCATTTCCATCGAGGGTTGCTGCCTTAAATTTTTTATTCATCATTGAAGATTGATTTTAAAGTTGAAAACCACACAGAAATTTTATTCTGCATGCATGTCTATGGCATGGCATGGGCATTGCTCGGCACATACTGCACAACCGGTACATAAATCGTAATTAAACAAGTAACGTTTACCTGGTCCCAGTTTGATGATGGCCCCTTCAGGACATGCGCCATAACAGCCATCACATTCAAAACAATTTCCACAGGAAAAACACCTGCCTGCTTCATAAACTGCCTGCTCTTCGTTATATCCGGCTACAATTTCTGAAAAGTCTTTACCTGCTTCCTGCAAAGGAAGATGGCTTTGTGCCTGCGCAGGTGCTTCTGTCTGATACCATACATTTAAAAACTCAAAACCCACAATCGGGTGTTTTTCCGGAACTGAATAAGGCTTATTGATGAGGTAGGCGTTGATGAATCTGGCTGCTTTTTTACCATGACCTACTGCGATGGTTACACTTCGTTCTCCCGGCACCATATCTCCACCGGCAAAGATACCGGGGCAGCCTGTCATCATATCCGGTGCAACCATGACGGTGCCATCTTCCTTAAATTGCAAACCATTTATATTTTTTAAAAAGGAGGTATCTGTATCCTGACCCAGAGCCAAAATCAGATCGTCCGCTTCTATGGTTTCATATTCCCCTGTAGGCACAGGTTTTCCTTCGACAATTTTCATAACCTCGACCGTAAAAGCATTTTGGTCGATGTGTTTGATGGTGCGCAACCAATGAATTTTTACGCCTTCTCCCAATGCCTCATCGGCTTCGAAATCATGGGCAGGCATATGTTCCCTGTCTCTGCGGTAAATAATCATTGCTTCTTCAGCGCCTAGTCTTTTCGCCATTCTGGCTGCATCCATGGCGGTATTTCCTCCACCATACACAACTACCCTTCGGCCCAGTTTTGGGGCGTTCCCCAGCTCGACATCCCGCATAAATCCTACGGCATCCAAAATTTGTGCTGCATCCCTCGCTGGTATTTCTGCTTTTTTACCAATATGGGCACCTACCGCTACAAAAACCGCATCAAAATTTCCATTTTGTTTTTCCAGCTCCACATTGCTTATCTTGTGGTTTAAGTGAATCTTAACGCCAAAGTTTTCAATTCTTTGAATTTCTGACATTAAAATATTTCTTGGCAGTCGATAGGCAGGAATGCCAAAATGCATCATGCCCCCCGGCAGAGGACCTGCTTCGAAGATTTCGACTTCGTGTCCCAATCTTCTCAGATGGTACGCTGCCGATAAGCCGCTGGGACCAGCTCCAATGACCATAATTCTTTTACCTGAGTCAGCAACCTCTTTTGTGAATTGCCAGCCATTTTCTATCGCCTGGTCACCCAAATATCTTTCTATGGCGTGAATGCTCACCGGATTGTCGACAAACGATCTGTTACATCCCGACTCACAGGGGTGATAACATACACGTCCATGAATGGCCGGCAAAGGATTGTCCTCCGTGAGTTTCCGCCATGCCATTTCATACTCACTGTTTTGCACGAATGACAGCCATGCCTGTATGTTTTCTCCTGCAGGACAAGCATGATTACAAGGGGGTAAAAAATCGGTATATACCGGTTTCCTGTTTCTTTTTGGGCCAGTACCTTCTGCATGCGAAGTGAGATCGGGATGGAGGGTAAGGTCATGGTGTCGATGTGTCATGTATAGATTTTATTATGGTTAATACCCTTTATCATAAAAGTATGTCAGTGAAAGGGAGATTCGGAGGTAACCACCGCCTGTATATGGGTGGCTAATTCTAATGTTTTGTTCGCCTCCCCTATACTTGTATAGACCAAATTGGTTTTTGCTAACTCAATCGCACTAATGTCATCGGGATTTACACTTTGAAACCGGTCGTCAATCAAAAGGCAATCACTATAATAAGCATTTAGCGATAGTCCATCTTTGGGTTCGAATCCATTTTGAATAAGAAATGCCTTAAATAAATATTTAATGGCAGCCAATGCATAAGCTTCAATCTGCTGAGCCACGGCATCTTCTTCGGCCCGGTTGCTCTCTGCTTTCGCTTTTTCAATGAGCGAAGTTGCGTGCCGTATTAGTTCAATATATTCCTCCTTCACAAATAAAATATTCCGTTTTGAAGTAAAAACCCATATGCTTCCAAATCAAGCAGTATCATGGGTAAAGTTCCTCAGGAAGTACTAGTTAGGATATGAGTTGGGTCAATACCCGCTATGATTACGGTCACAAAGAGGTAGTGGTCAGTCAGGCAGATCTATTTTCATACGAATCCTTAGCTCTGTGGGGAAATAGTTATTAATGCGGTTACCAAGGTTTTTGACCCATCCCAGGGTAAGTCCATGGTAAGTAATCAGTAACCAGGACTTGGGAGCCTTATCAAGTGATTGCAAAGTTTTATTGAGGAAGGCAAGTGCTGTATTTTTATCCACCTCAAAGATGGAAATTTGGGGGTGATGCGATAAAGATAAGGCCAATGCATGGTCCGGAATAAAAACAGACTTATTCAATGAACCTGCCTTCAGTCCGGAATACCTCACGTGCAATGACTGCATAAATAGTGGCAGCCAAATCGCAATTTGGGAAGGAAAGGCATAAACTGCACCATTCTCATGGACCATTAGCTCAAGACCACTATTGGGATCAATCCATGGTTTTATGTGAGCTGCTTCGTTGTTTGTAAGGTGTTTAAGTCCTTTCCATTTAAATTTTTCGGGGCGTACTGGTGGTTGGTTATTAGTATTTTTTTTAAGAACTGAAAAAAAGAAACCTTCACCTTGCTGTTTGTGTGGCAAAAGTTGAAAGCCGAGCATGCCGTCTTTTTCAAGCCGAAGTATATTCCAGTCATCCGCCATGTTTATATCCACTGAAGACAACTGATGTTTTTGGGCCATCAGGGCCACATTATTCAGGTTTTCGGTATGGTTATATGTACAGGTTGAATAAATTATGAAGCCGTTTTCCTTTAGTGCAGGCAGTACCTGTTCCACAATTCGCTGTTGGCGAAGGCTGCACATTTCCACGTTTTCCGGTGACCATTCCTTTACAGATTCGGGATCTTTGCGGAACATGCCTTCTCCAGAACAGGGAGCATCGATGAGAACCAGGTCAAATACACCATGCAATGAAGTAAAAGCAGCCGGATCATCATTGGTAACAGCTACATTTGTATAACCCCATTTGATTACGTTTTCCTCGAGCATCTTTACTCTTGACTTTATGGTCTCATTGCATACCAGCAGGCCACTTCCTGCCAGGAAGTCGAGGACAAGGGTAGATTTACCTCCAGGAGCTGCACATAAATCCAGTATTACGGGATCATCTGGCATTGACAATTGAGACAACACATGCCACAGTATCATTGAGGAGGCTTCCTGTACGTAAAATTCACCCGCATGGAAAGCAGGATCCAAGGTAAAGGAGGGTCTGTTGTCCAGATATTGTCCATGAGGGCACCAGGCAACGGCTGATTTTTCATTAGGAGCAAATTTATACTTAGCCCGATTATACCGGATGCTTACGGGACTGGATGTAAGTGCAATGGCATCCAGTAAAACATCAGCCTCATCGGGAAATTCACTTTTAATATTTTTGACAAATTCATCTGGAAGCTCCATTCAGAATATTATTAATTTTCGCAAATATGGTTCATATTTGCAAGGTAAAAGTAAAAAACACCATGAAAGTCATCATCAACAGTAAAAATGCACCGGCACCCGTTGGACCATACAATCAGGCCATTAAAGCAGGCAATACGCTTTATGTTTCAGGACAGATTGCGATTGTTCCGGAAACCGGAGTCATCGTCACAGACGATATTGAAACAGAAACCCATCAGGTACTGAAAAACCTGGGTGCCATACTTAAGGAAGCGGAAATGACCTTTGAAGATGTAGTCAAGTGTTCGGTTTTTGTAATGGATATGGACATGTTCAGCAGAATCAATGCCGTTTATGCACAGTATTTTAAAGAAGATAATGCTCCTGCCAGGGAATTGGTCCAGGTTGCCACCCTACCTAAGTATGTAAACATTGAAATCAGCTGCATTGCAGTTAAATGAAAAAACGCCGTTTTGGATTGATTGGAAAATCGCTCGTGCATAGTTTTTCACCTGCTTATTTTGATGCTAAATTTAGGAAAGAAGGCATATCGGATGCCCGATATGAAGCCTATGAATTGGCGCATATTGTAGAAATCAACAAACTGTTTGAGGATCAAATTGATGGGTTGAATGTCACCCTTCCATACAAGGAGGCGGTGATTCCCTATTTAGATAAAATGGACCCGGCGGCTTTGGAAATTGGTGCTGTGAATTGTATTTCCAGAGAAGGTTCCGGTTATACCGGGTATAATACAGATTGGCTTGGATTTTTACTGAGTTTAAAATCATTGTTGGGCGATGAAAGACCATCTGCACTGGTCCTCGGAGATGGCGGGGCATCTAAGGCCATTGGATATGCCTTAACAATGTTAAACATAAATTATGAAGTCATAAGCCGCAAGCTACGGGGAAAATCGTATCAACAGTTAACTGAATCCGACATTTCCAATAACCGATTGATTATCAATGCCACATCACTAGGTATGTTTCCACATACCGATGAAAAACCAGAAATCCCCTATGAGGGTATCCATGACGAACATTTTTTATTTGATGTAGTCTATAATCCCGAAAAAACCTTATTTTTGACATTGGGTGCCAAACAAGGTGCCCATATCCAGAATGGCTATGAAATGCTGGTATTGCAAGCCGAAGAATCCTGGAAAATATGGAATAGAAAAATATAAAACAATCCATGGAAGAACCATCACCTAAAGAATTGCCGGACTTTGGAAATACGGAAATTGCCTTTTCAAATAAAACGAATTCAGAATTAAAAAAAATAGAACGATTGTTCCGGGCAATGAATAATCCCAGCCTGGTTAAGATAGGTAGTGCATTGAGCATGTTGTCTGTAAAATTCCGGGTTCCTTTTTCAGAATACCTCATCAAGGAAACCATTTATGAACAATTCTGTGGTGGTGAGACACTTTTGGATTGTCAGAAAGCCATAGACAAGCTTCATAAATACCATACGCTGACGGTCCTGGATTATGGGGCAGAGGCAAAAAGTACCGAGGAGGAATTTGACGCTGTCATGATGCAAAATATCAAAGCCATTGAAATGGCGGCCAGCAATAATTCTGTTCCCGTAATCAGCACAAAAATTACAGGCCTGGCAGACAATGAGGTATTGGAGGCCATGCAACGAAAGGAAACCCTGAACGCAGCACAGCAGTCAAAATACGAAGCCCTGGTAAAGCGGATAGACACCATTTGCGAAAAGGCCAGGGAACATGGAGTGGGCGTTTTCATCGATGCAGAGGAGATTTGCCTTCAGGACCCTATTGATGCGCTGGCCATGGAAATGATGGAATATTACAATAAGGAAAGGGTGATCGTTTACAATACCTACCAACTATACCGGAAGGATAAATTGGCAGATCTGAAAAAAGATTATGAGACCTCGCGCCAAAAATCATTTTACATGGGGGCAAAACTGGTAAGGGGCGCTTACATGGAAAAAGAAAGAGAAAGAGCCGAAGAACATGGCTATCCCTGCTTAATTCATACTAATAAAAATGATACAGACAGAGACTTTAATGCAGCACTTACGTTTTGCGTTGAGCATTATGAAACCGTATCCGTCTGCTGTGCTTCCCATAATATGGAAAGTAATATGCATCTGGCACAATTGATTCATGACAAAAAACTGGATAAAGCACATCCTCACCTCAACTTCTGTCAGCTTCAGGGTATGAGTGATTTCATCACGTTCAATCTTGCCAAGGCAGGTTATAATGTAGCTAAATATGTAGTGTACGGACCGGTAAAAGAAGTGCTACCCTATCTTATAAGAAGGGCCGAAGAAAACACATCCATTACGGGTGAGATGGGTCGGGAGCTATCATTTATTCATCAGGAAATCAAACGTCGGGGACTGTAGTTGATTTATTTCAATGCCTGGCGCTCAAACCCCAAGTACATAGATACCTGAAGAAACATTCGGGTTACCTCCTGTTGTTCACCTTCGTATATTGCTTAATTCAAATCCAATAGAATACCATTTGAAAATGTAAACATATGTCTGTATTTAAATACCCTCAAAGCCGAATGGACCATGTGATGGACAATTATCACGGCACCCAACTCAGTGATCCATACCGGTGGCTTGAAGATGACCGGAGCGCAGAAACCGAATCATGGGTTCGTGCCCAGAATGAGGTAACCTTTGCCCATCTGGACCAGATTCCATTCAGAAAAGCGCTGCAAGAGCGGTTGGAAAATCTTTGGAATTATGAGAAGTATTCAAGCCCATTCAAGGAGGGGAATACTTATTATTATTTCAAAAACGATGGCTTACAAAACCAGAGTGTCCTATACAAAACTTCAGATACAGCCATTGAAGGCAGTGTGGTCCTGGACCCTAATACCCTTTCAAATGATGGGACGGTTTCGCTGGGGGGCCTAGGTTTTTCAAAGGACGGACGGTATATGGCTTATTTGATCAACAGGGCGGGGTCAGACTGGAGTTCTGCTTTTGTCATGGATATGACAACCGGTGACTTATTGGAAGACAGGTTGGAATGGCTAAAATTTTCGGGTATTGCATGGCATGGAGACGGATTTTTTTATTCCAGATATCCTTCACCAGCTGAAGAAACAGCCTTTTCTCAATCAAATGAATTTCATGCCCTGTATTACCATCAACTTGGTAAAAGACAGGAGGATGATCAATTGATCTACACGGATGAGCAGTTTGCGCAACAAAATGTTCATGCAGTCGTCACTGAGGATGAAAAATATCTATTCATTGGCACTTCCCAATCCAGCAGCGGAAATACATTGAGCCTGGTTGACCTGGACCGGGGCTATGATGTCATCGTCGCTGTGGTAAATAATTTTGAACATGACTATTCCCTGATTGGGCATATTGGAGAAGGAATTCTTCTATTTCTATGCAATGAAGATGCACCCAGGTATAAGGTCATGGCCATTGATGTTCACAAGCCTGAAAGGCAGTACTGGAAGGAGTGGATACCTCAGCTAGAGGATACCCTTACCGGCGTTTCCATCACAGGTGGAAAACTATTTGTTACTTATATGCATAATGCATGTTCAAAGCTAAGCGTATTTACCATTGAAGGGAAATATATTCAGGACATAGTAATGCCCGGCATTGGTACATTGGCAGGAATTTCAGGTAAGCAGGAGGAGGATCAGGCTTTTTTTACCTTCACATCGTTTACGCAGCCCAACACCATTTATGCCCTGAATGCCAAAGAACTGACGTATGATTTGTTCCGTGCGTCAAAGTTGGATTTTGATACCAGTGGCTATGAAACCAGACAAGAATGGTTCGCCAGTAAAGATGGTACACTCGTCCCTATGTTTATTACGATGAAACGCGATGCCCTAAAAGACGGCAATCATGTTACCCTCTTATATGGCTATGGAGGATTTGACATTTCGGTTACACCTTCGTTCAGCATATCCCGGTTACCCTTGCTGGAAAATGGTGGGATTTATGCGGTTGCCAATATACGCGGAGGAGGTGAGTTTGGCAAAGCATGGCATAAGGCAGGCATACTGGATAAGAAACAAAATGTCTTTGATGATTTCATAGCAGCAGCAGAGTACCTTATTGAGCAGCGATACACCCAGGCCTCAAAACTTGCCATTCAGGGCGGATCAAACGGTGGACTGCTTGTGGGTGCATGCATGACACAACGGCCGGAATTATTTGCAGTTGCGTTACCGGCAGTGGGTGTATTTGACATGCTGAGGTATCATTTGTTTACCATCGGATGGGCGTGGGCAGCAGATTATGGCAAAAGCGATGACCCTTATTTGTTTAGGCATCTGCTCAGTTATTCACCCCTCCATAATATAAGACATACGGCTTACCCTGCCACCCTCATTACCACAGCAGACCATGACGACCGGGTGGTACCTGCACACAGTTTTAAATTTGCGGCCGCTCTTCAGGCTGCGCAGCAAGGAGATAAACCCGTACTGATCCGCATTGAGGTCAGTGCCGGGCATGGAGCCGGAAAGCCTACCGACAAACAAATTAAGGAGGCCACCGATGTTTTAGGCTTTTTGTTTTACCATACGGATACCCAAATTCAGTATTAGTGCATGATCATTAAACTATTCAGCTTATATTTGGTCTAATGACAATGACTAAAATTTCATCTTTTATACTTTTTATGCATTTTGGCTTCTTTTTTATGCTTTCCTGGGGAGCTAAAGCCAGTGACAGCCTGGGTGTGTATTTTTTCATGTTGGAAGACTGTGTAATTTGTCAATCCTACACCCCACTCATTCAAACCCTGCACGAAAATTATGGGCAACACGCTGACTTTCACCTGATATTTCCAAACCAAAGGTCAAAAGGAAAAGGCATTCGCGATTTCATGGATAAATATGGTTTAGCTTTGCCTTACAAAACCGATCATTATAAAAACCTTTGTAAAAAATGGGATGTCAAAGTAACACCCGAGGTTGTGATTGTAAATGAAAAAACAGGTTTTGTGTATTATAAAGGCAGAATCGATGACGGTTATGTCCGGGTTGGCAGAAAAAAAACAATACCCAGTCAAAATGATCTTGAAGCCATGCTCATTTGCCTGAGTAATGGGCTAAACTGTGAACCAAAACAAACAACAGCCATAGGATGTTATATCAATTTATCAGAAAATCAATGACTACGTACATGAAAAAAGCCCTGCTACCCATTTTACTATTGGGTTTCAATTTTTTGGTTACTGCCCAGGTAAGCTTTACAAAGGACATTGCGTCCATCGTATATAACAAGTGTGCCAATTGTCACCGACCCGGAGAAATAGGCCCTTTTAGCCTGACCAACTATGAGGAGGTTCGTTCCTATGGCGAAACCATAAAATTTGTTACTGGTATTAAATATATGCCACCATGGAAAGCAGATCCCAGTTATCAGCATTTTCTGGAAGAAAATTTTCTGAGTGATGAACAAATTAAGGCGATTTCCGACTGGGTAGACAATGGAATGCCCTATGGCAATGCAGCGGAAGAGCCTTCATTTCCTGATTATCCGGAAGGAAGTACCCTTGGTGTCCCCGACCTGGTGCTTCGATTTGCAACCAAACACGAGCATAAAGGCAATAGTGCTGACGAATACCGCTACTTCGTATTGCCTACCGGCCTTACCGAAAATAAAAGAATTAAAGCCATAGAGCTAAGGCCGGGTAATAAAAGAATAGTACACCACGCACTGTTTTTTCAGGACACAACCGGAAAAGCGAGGGGTTACGATGCGCAAACGCCTGAATATGGTTTTCCGGGAAATACCTCGGGGTTTGATGTAAATTCTGTGCTTTTGTATGAGCAATATCCAGGCTATGTGCCCGGACAAAAACCCATTCGATATCCGGAAAGTATTGGTCAAAAAATGAACAAAAATGCAGACCTGGTCATTCAAATGCACTATGCCCCCACTCCGGTAACGGAATACGACAGCAGCACTGTAAATATTTTCTTTGCCGATGACGATGAACAAATAGACCGATATGTAACCGATAAAATCATGCTTCCCAATGAACTGCCGGGAGGATTTGGAAGCTTCTTCATACCTGCAAACCAAAAGAAAACCTTTACCGGACGTTGGAAAACGACAAAGGATGTTTCATTTCTGAGTGTTTTTCCGCACATGCACCTGCTGGGCAAAAGGTGGAAAGTATGGCTGGAAAGGCCGGATGGAAGTAAGGAAAATTTGATAAAAATTGACGATTGGGATTTTAACTGGCAAGGGGGTTATTACTTTACCCGGTTGATTGTTGCCCCCAAGGGTTCAACTGTTGTGGCTGAAGCAGAATATGACAACACCACAAACAACCCGTTAAACCCCAACAATCCGCCCAAGCTTGTATTCTGGGGAGAAAAGACCAGCGATGAGATGTATTACCTTCCATTGCTTCATATTCCCTATAAACCCGGTGATGAAAATATTGTGTTTGATGAAACTACCGGCACGAAAGATCCTGTTCATATTAATCCAGCTAAGCCTGGATTAAACATATCACCCAATCCGGCGACCGGTGAGTTGGTCAATGTTTCCTTTAATTTACCAGAAGCGCTGGTATTGAATATTTCTTTGCATGATGCCAGTGGCAAATTTGTACGCTTCATCCGTGAGGCAGAATTTTTTACACAGGGGATCAACTATGTGCATCTCGATGCTTCATCCATAACCACAGGCAACTGGTATGTTAAGATAGAGGGCCGTAACCTGATCATTGGCGATAAATTAACGATCATAAAATAAACCTATGTCAGAAAGAATTGCATTCATCACAGGCGGCTCCAGGGGTATTGGCTTCGGTATTGCCAAAGCACTTTTAGACTTTGGAATGAAAGTCGCTTTCACAGGTAGAAATGAAGACCGCGTAAAAGAAGCAGTGAGCATATTAAATGCCGAATATCCTGGCAAAGTCATTGGGCTTAGCGGCGATGCATCCAAGCTGGATGAATTGCAGGAAGCTGTAGGCATTGTCAACCAGAATTGGGGCAAGATTCATACCGTGATAGCCAATGCAGGGGTTGGTTATTTTGCACCTGTAGATGAACTGAGCGTGGGCCAGTGGAAGGAGACCATCGACACAAATCTTACAGGAGCGTTTTTTACACTTAAGGCTTGTATGGAGGACCTCAAAGAGACCAAAGGGTATTACATCACCATTGCAAGTCTTGCAGGTACCAATTTTTTTGAAAAAGCCTCAGCTTATAATGCCAGTAAATTTGGACTGGTAGGATTTACACAGGCTGCGATGCTGGATCTCAGAAAGTATGACATAAAGGTGTCCACCATCATGCCGGGTTCCGTGGCTACTCATTTTAATCAGCATGAACCTTCTGCGCAGGATGCCTGGAAAATACAACCAGAGGACCTTGGGCAGCTTGTGGTGGATTTGCTTAAAATGAATCCAAGGACACTGCCAAGTAAAATAGAAGTCAGACCAAGCAGGCCCTCATAAAATGGTTACAATTTAATGAATTTCATCCACCGGATGGCTGACTTTTCATTTACCGAAATGAAGTAAACGCCAGCTGAAATATCTTCCATATTCCAGGAAATGGAATGTGTATCCCAGTTTATTATTGTGGGCTCGCACGCTTTCCCTTCTGTATTTACAAAAGTGAAACGCATTTGTTGAAGATCCTTCGTTTGATCTACATAGGTCAACACCTGTCCAACCGGATTGGGAAAAAGAAAGGCATAATCTTCATATTCCTGATTGGTGTGATTTAAAAGATTTACTGTGGCCATGGTATCCAGCCTGCAACCCAGTTCGTCCACTACGGAAAACTTATAGTTACCCGGAGGGAGGTTTTCAACACTAAAACCAGAAATACCAGGATCCGCCCATTGTATATCATAATTCCCAAGGCCGCCATTTACACTGACAAAGATGCCTCCATTGGACTGGCCCGGAGACGAGTCAGCTACGTCAAGTAAAATGCGCATATCTGAAACCGAGCTTATCTGAATTTGCGGTGAAATAAATAAACATCCATTTTTATCAATAAGCTTAAAGGAATAATTTCCATTAGACAATGAATCATAGCTGAAATCTGTATTTCCATCTAACCAGGAAATGGTAAAGGGTGGACTGGCGCCTTCCATTTCCACAGAAATTAAACCGTTTTTATCCGAATTGCATAAATTATTGCTCACTTCAATACCGGGGTTAAACGGTTTGATGGCATTAATGGTAACCATGGTAGAAGTACTGACACAGCCGTCTGCATCCGTAATGGTAACGCTGTATATGCCAGCTGCCAATTTATTAATGGTATCAGCATCAGCATTGACAATGTGTTGTGTGCCGCTACTCCAATTGAAATCAAGGGGCAATTTTGCTTCCAAACATTCTGCAATGATCTCACCTTCATTCAGGTCCGGGCAAACATTTGCTTTGGTTACCTTTAATTTTATGGGATATGACCTGTTATCGGAGAGAATGCGAATGGCTTCTGTGGTTAGTTTACAATTGTTGGCATCGACGGCAGTCATTGCATAGGCTTTGGGCAGTAAATTTATGGCATCGTCATTATGCTGATCAGTACCGGTCCAAAAATAAGTGTAAGGTGGAACGCCTCCCGTAACCGATGTATAAATACTGCCGTCGTCTTTTAACAGACAAGTAGATTGAAAGAGGCTGTCAATGGTATATTCTATTTTCGGAGGCTGTTTTATTTCAATATCGTGCAACGAAACACTACATCCGTTGTCATCGTAAACCGTTACGTGATACGTGCCCGACACCATATTGTTTCTGGATTGAACCGGAGAACCGTTATCACTCCATGCATAACTATAAGGTTGTGTACCTCCGGTAACTTTGGTTTTTATTTGCCCCGTGCGCGTGCCAAAGCATCGAACATCTTCAATGTTTACCAGTTTAAGCTCCAATTCGTCCGGAGCATCAATCACACCATTAAAAATGGTAGTACATTGGATGGCATCGGTAATGGTGATTTTATAAATTCCTTCTCCCAATTGGGTTTTCCTGTTGCCCGTAAATCCGTCCGGCCACAGGTATTTGTAAGGTGGGTTGCCATTTACCACATTTACTTCAAGAATGCCGGTGGCATTGCCCGGACAGAGTGGTTGTTTGATAAAGGTCGCCACTGCCTGAAGACTAGACAATGATGTCAATTCGATCGAAGCAGAATGTTGACTGCAACCCAACACATCGGTAATCGTCAACGTATAAATTCCTACCCCAATATTAGAAAGAAAGCGCGTTGTGTCCCCATTGCTCCATTTGTATTTAAAGGGGGCAAAAGCCCCGTTGTGATTGACTGATATACTTCCATTGTTCACACCGGGACAGGTTGGCTTCATCACTGATTCAACAACCATTTGAAAATTGGACACTGTTTTTACTTCAATAAAACCAGTCTCAATACCACAGCCATTGAAATCTGTAATTTTGCATTTGTAAAAGCCACTGTTAAGACTATCGGCCATCATGCCGGTGTCTCCATGAAGCCAGGCAAAATTAAATGGAGGAGTCCCTCCTGCAACTTCAATAGAAATACTACCATCCTTACTTCCATTGCACTGTTCATCTTTGACGATTATGGAAATAATTGACATCGGATTTAAAACATCTGTAAGGGATAATACTCCGTCACAGTTTTCGTCAATGAGGTTGCAAGGCACATCAATGGCACCCGGGTGGATTAGATTATTGTCATCGTCACAATCGCCACCAACTGGAGCATATCCTTGCGGTGCGATAGAAGAACAGCTTGTAATGCTGTTTTCCGAAATGCCATAACCATCACCATCATTATCGGCATAAAATTTCGACTCTTCAACAGCGTTGGCATTTGAGATGGTAATTTGGTCTATGGCGATGTCACCTTCACTGCCTTCTGAGGTCCTACCGCTGAAAGCAAGCAAAAATTTTTGACCTTCTGTCAGATTTAATGAAGCGGTATGTCTTTTCCATTCATTGCCTTTATTTCCGGAAGTTGAAAAAACAGGAACCCAATTGTTGGAGTCATCAGTAGATATTAAGACCTGAAGGCTGCCAATGTCTTTGCCATACATGTGGTAGAAAAAGTCCAGGTCGCAATTGGTAGTAAATGCACCCGCCCTCATACAGCGGCTTTGCAATACTCCATTCAACAAACCCGCGCACAAGGCCGGATTACTTTCCAAATAAATATAATTTCCCCCTCCATTTATGCCAGATGAAGGACCAGTAAAATCCGTAGGTGTATTGCCTGTATTGACAACCCAATCCGTGAGATCGGCAGTACTGTTGAAAAAGTGGCCGGTGATGTCGCACAGCTCGCTACAGGTTGTCTGACATAAAGACTGCTGATCAAATGTTTCAATGAGGGAAGCAGTGGCGCAGGCTGTTATTACACTGCGGGTACATGTGGGGGCGGAAGCGGAAGATGCTGAGCATGAAGAGATCAGATAAAATTCGTATTCAGATTCTTTCTCAAGTCCCTGGATGGTATGTCTTCCCAAACCACAATTCACAAAGGCCGTTTTAGCTGTCAATGGCTGGCCTTTTTTCTGATAGTTAATCTGCATATTTACGCAATTCTCAGGTTGTGTCCAGACCACTTCAATGGATGATGCGGTGACTCGGCTTACGTAAAAGTCCTCTACCACTTTACACGGCAGCGGGGCAAATTTTAATTCTACAAATTTGAGTATGCCTTTGTCGTTGATTGCTCCATCGCAAAACTTGATTTTCCACAAGCCGGAAGGATTGGCAGTGGTATTTAATCTTTCCAGCGATTCCTCTGGTTTATAACTGCCGGCAAAAGGGGCTTTCCTTCCATCACGCTCAAACAGGCGTCGCTTGTAAACACACATGGTTGAGTGCACGATTCTTTACCAAGCCGTAGTTATCATCCACCGTTCCATTTCTGTTTGAAAGAATGATTGAGGTTCCCACAGGGTTTTCGAGTGAAATGCGCAAATCTGCCGGCCATGTATGTCCCACTATGATCGACACTGACTGGAGAATCCAGGGCATTGCCGAAGGAGGCAGGCTAACGTCAATGAGAAAGGCATCTTCCGTACCATTGTCGCAGTTATTGTCCTTAAGGTCAATGGCCATTTCACAGCGCGAAGGATTGGCTATGACCGTAGTAAAGGCAAATGGTCCCTCCCACTTGCTTGTGTCGTTGGTCGCACATATCGACCTGATCCAAAAAGAATACGTGGCCCCGGAGGTTAGTCCGCTAACTGACCTGAACTTTTCGAGATTGATCCCAGATTTCACTGCATTGGCAATGTTGGTGCCTTTTACCCCATGGGCAAGTTGATATCCCAGGATGGGATTATTGTTGTCTTTCCAGGAAATTTTAATTGAAGTCGTAGTCCTTTCAGAAAAAGATGGCAGAAAAGGTTCCTTACACGCTGCCCATATATTGGACGACACAAAAAATCCTAAAAGAAATGCCAGGAGTATTTTCATAAGGTAAATTTACATGGAAGTACCGAGTGAATGTATATTAATTTACGAAAAGATCCTGCTATTTGTCGGTAACATTCACATTTAATTCCCTGAAAATTGACCTAACTGATTGAAAGAAGGGTGGAATTTCAGTTTAAAGACCTGCTGCTGTGGTAGGGAAATGATGGCGATTGTGAAGGATATGCCCATAATAGCGCATAAAAACCCAGGCCCAAAAGAGACCGACTGAGAAACCAAGCAAGCCACCGCATAAAACATCCAGGGGGAAATGCACGCCAACATAAACCTGAGCCAAAGATATTACACCAGCCCAGGTAAAAAGTGGTGTGCGAACCTTGCGCAAAAAAGTACCCAGGCTAAATGATAAGAAAGTAGCAATGGCAAAATGATTGGTGGCATGTGAAGAAGTGAAACTATATCCACTGCCACACCGAACCAGCACATTTACATCTTTTACATTTTCGTTCCGGCACGGCCTATCCCTTTTGACACTTTTTTAATGAGTTGACTGCTGAGGAAATCCGATGTTCCAAAAGTAATGAAACTGAACAGGATGAGCCAATAGGCGTTTTTCTTAAAGTTAAATATAAAAAATGCAATGATGAATAAGTAAAGTGGAAACCAAATCCATTCGTTTCGCATCCATTTTAAAGCTATATCAAAAAATGCATTGCTCCACTCCTGATTGACCAGGTTGAACAACCAATAATCCAGGTGAAACAATGCATCCATAGTTTAAGATATTTGATTTTGCGGATTATTCAACCACGCATTCTTTTGTATATTTAAATAAGTCCTGAGAAAATTCAGACCAATTCCAGTCCTTTCCTTTTGATGCAGCAAAGACAGGACAATCCCCGTAAAGATAAGCTACTTGCTTTTTATAATTCTTTTTCAAGCTTATAAGCTGTGTCGCCCATTCTCTTGACATAATAGGATTTTGCATCGCCACCTGAGACGGTCATGCCTCCTATGGCCATTGAAGATGTTTCAGCTGCATTGGGATCAAAATATACCCTTATTTTAGAGGCGTAACCGGGATTGACCAATTGCATGAGCAGGTTTAAGGTGTCTTTTTTAATGATGACTTCTGCCTTTTCAAAGCGCACATAACCGTCCTTAATATACGCTTTGTTGATGGTCTGGTCTCTGTCCCATTCACTAAAGTCATTTACTTTTTCCATTGACCTTGTAAATTTGTCCCAGCCTGTCGGAGCCAGGTACATGTACTGCAATTGTTCCGGAAGAAATTCCATTTTTTTACCGGTTGAATCTTTCAGTACAATTTTTTTAATTAAACCTTTTTTCCGGTCAATGTCATCTAAAAAACCAGTTATTTCCTTTCCATCCGTAAGTGTCAGATAAGCAGCCTTCTTTTTTGAAAAAGTGAAACTACCGTCTAGAAAATCCTGCGCAAAGCCGTTAATGGGCAAGAAACAAGTAAAGCAAATGATCGTGTTCCATTATAAATCTGATTTTTTAAAATATAACGGAAGTAATAGGTTTAAAGTTATTGACCATCTTCCTTACGAAAATGTAAAAACTATCAGTAAGTGAATCAAATTAGCGGACAACTTTTCAAATACGGCCATAAGAAGATATCCATATTAAACACCCAAAGTACTAAAAATCAACTGTCCTCCGGTTATTTAATAATGGAGGACAGTAAACATATAGCTGATAAAAACTTATCTGTTAGCAACAACCAGGGCCACAACAGGCTTTATTCCCATCCGGCTTTTCCCCATATACGGTGATGCTGTAGATACCGGTACCCGAATTTTTAAACTCAGTGAGTTCCTCTTCAGTTAAATAGGCGCTTAAAATATCATCCGGCACCATGATTTGTTTTTCTTTTTGGACGGAAACATTCACAAAGCCCTGTTTTTCAATAAAACCTAAATAAGCTGACTTTTGAACGGCTCCGGAAACACAACCTGCATACATTTCAGCGGCTTTGGTTATGGCTTCAGGCAATTCCCCCTCCAGAACGATGTCTGATATGCTAAAATGTCCTTTTGGTTTAAGTACACGAAATATTTCGGACATCACCTTTTCTTTATCGGGTACAAGGTTAAGCACACAGTTGCTCACTACCACATTGGCAACTGTCATTGGCAACCGGCATTTGCTCGATATCGCCAAAGCGGAATTCTACGTTGTTGAAGCCAAGTTTTTCTGCATTGACTCTTGCTTTTTCTACCATGGGTTCTGTAAAGTCGATGCCTATCACTTTCCCCTCCGGCCCTGTTTCATGGCGGGCAATGAAACAATCATTTCCTGCGCCGGAACCCAGATCAATGACCGTATCCCCTGGTTTTATATTTGCAAATTTTGTGGGTAGCCCGCAACCGAGGCCCAAATCCCCTTCGGGTTGATATCCTTCGACCGCTTCGTAATCATCTGTCATGATGTTGTATACTTCTGTGCTGCAGCCCCCTGCCCCACAACATGATGTCAAATTTTGGGACTTATCCTGCACGGCAATTTCAGCATATTTATCCCTGACCAATTTTTTAAGATCTTGTGATGTTTGCATATGTATTTGGTTTAAAATTTTTAACAATTTAATTTTATATCAAAGGGTAAATAGGTTCGGTATCGGCCTCACCGGCATTTGAAAGAAAACTTGTGAACAGCCAAGTGATTTCTTTAAGTTTTTCCTGATTTATGCAGTAACAAACACTGGTTCCCGCGATGTTGCCCTGGATAAGGCCTATTGACTTTAATTCTTTAAGGTGTTGGGAGATGGTAGGTTGAGCCAGTCCGATGCTGTCCGAGAGCCCGCCACAGACACAGTCACTTTTTTCCATAAGTAATTGCAAAATGGCGATTCTTGCGGGATGTGCCAATACTTTAAAGTATGTGGCAAGCAGATTTTGCTTTTCTGTAAAGATTTCCGATTTCGTAATGCCCATTGCTTTATTACTTTATTGCAATATTACGATGATTAAAAGCATTTGTCAATACCCCAATCGAAATTTTTCACTTAATAATGTCAGTAAATTTCATATATCATTGATTACCTGTTAAAAAAAAAAAATTAAATTCTCCAACAATCCCAATTAGAACTATCCAAAACATGTTATCCCGACTATCAGCAACCACTAAATTGAATTCACATTGTCGATTTTCGCAAAAAACCTGCTATAATCCTATCTTTGCACGGTTTTACCACGTAAAAATCAAAAATGGAATTACAAAACGGAAGATATCTGTTGGAAGGCGGTGTTGATCCCCTGGAATTGGTCAACCTTTATGGTGCACCATTATATGTATATGAGGCAGATACCATTCGCAAAAAGTATAAAAAGATGGTTGATGCCTTTAGTGTCAGCCGGTTTAAGGTAAATTATGCCTGTAAGGCACTGACCAATATTTCCATATTAAAATATATTAAATCACTGGGAGCAGGGCTTGACACCGTTTCCATCCAGGAAGTAAGGTTAGGTTTAAGAGCGGGCTTCCTTCCTAAAGACATCATTTATACGCCCAATTGTGTGGGCATTGACGAAATCATT
>JADKAA010000028.1 GCA_016715465.1 Saprospiraceae bacterium | reverse complement strand
CATCTAACAAAACTAATTATTACGCAACCACTTCCGTTATGCAGACACGCTAAGGCTTCGTAAACTTTGCGCATAAAATGACTGGCAGACTATTAAGCGAAATAAGTTTTGTCAAGGGTCTTGCAATTAAGCAGAGATTCTTTATTTAGCGTTTGCGCTTCGTAAGCTTTGTGCTTAAATAGAACTCGAAATTGGCTGCGTAATGTTTGCGCATAAATGACTGGCAGACTATTAAGCGGAATAAGTTTTGTCAAGGGTCTTGCAATTAAGCAAAGATTCTTTATTCAGCGTCTGGGCTTCGTAACCATTACTCGGACAATTTTTGTGCAGACCTTTTGTGCTTAAGATTCTAGATGCAACGTGCGTTAACACAGCGCAAGCAACATTGCGGCAATTGTGCTCACCTCAAAATTATTCTGGCAATTACTTTTCTACTAAGTTGAATGTGTATTACTTTTAAAGCCGCAACGATCGCCTGCGCACATCCGTTAACGCTCATTGCAATGACGATCTTCCATCTAACAAAACTAATTTTTACGCAACCACTTCCGTTATGCAGACACGCTAAGGCTTCGTAAACTTTGCGCATAAAATGACTGGCAGACTATTAAGCGAAATAAGTTTTGTCAAGGGTCTTGCAATTAAGCAAAGATTCTTTATTTAGCGTTTGCGCTTCGTAAGCTTGGGCTTAAATATAACTTGAAATTGGCTGCTATTGGTTTGCGCATTAAATGACTGGCAGACTATTAAGCGGAATAAGTTTTTGCATGGGTCTTGCAATTAAGCAATGATTCTTTATTCAGCGTTTGGGCTTCGTAACCATTACTCGGACAATTTTTGTGCAGACCTTTAGTGCTTAAGATTCTAGATGCAACGTGCGTTAACACAGCGCAAGCAACATTGCGGCAATTGTGCTCACCTCAAAATTATTCTGGCATTACATTTCTACTAAGTTGAAAGTGTATTACTTTTAAAGCCGCAACGATCGCCTGCGCTCAACCGTTAACGCTCATTGCAATGACGATTTTCCATCTAACAAAACTAATTATTACGCAACCACTTCCGTTATGCAGACACGCTAATGCTTCGTAAACTTTGCGCATAAAATGACTGGCAGACTATTAAGCGAAATAAGTTTTGTCAAGGGTCTTGCAATTAAGCAGAGATTCTTTATTTAGCGTTTGCGCTTCGTAAGCTTTGTGCTTAAATATAACTCGAAATTGGCTGCGTAATGTTTGCGCATAAATGACTGGCAGACTATTAAGCGGAATAAGTTTTATCAAGGGTCTTGCAATTAAGCAATGATTCTTTATTCAGCGTATGTGCTTCGTAACCATTACTCGGACAATTATTGTGCAGACCTTTTGTGCTTAAGATTCTAGATGCAACGTGCGTTAACACAGCGCAAGCAACATTGCGGCAATTGTGCTCACCTCAAAATTATTCTGGCAATTACTTTTCTACTAAGTTGATTGTGTATTACTTTTAAAGCCGCAACGATCGCCTGCGCACATCCGTTAAGCGCTTAACTCATCTCTCAGGAATATTGACAAGCTTATAATCTGCAAATTACCAACACGCCGATAGCACCTTCGAGCAACCTGTGACTTGTAAACGTGAAAAATATAAACAAGCTACATAAATCAGATATTAAGAGGTTTGCTTGGGGGCTAGCGCACTGACGACATTTTGAAGAAAGCAATTCCGCTGCCTAACACGCGGTAATGGCGCAATGCCGGCATTCGTATCACCGCAAAATTTTAGTCCTCATAAATTTTTTACACACCGATTATTTTCGTTCCTTTAACTCCGGCACTGACGCCAACCGCCAACCGTTAACGCTCATTGCAATGACGATTTTCCATCTAACAAAACTAATTATTACGCAACCACTTCCGTTATGCAGACACGCTAAGGCTTCGTAAACTTTGCGCATAAAATGACTGGCAGACTATTAAGCGAAATAAGTTTTGTCAAGGGTCTTGCAATTAAGCAGAGATTCTTTATTTAGCGTTTGCGCTTCGTAAGCTTTGTGCTTAAATATAACTCGAAATTGGCTGCGTAATGTTTGCGCATAAATGACTGGCAGACTATTAAGCGGAATAAGTTTTGCATGGGTCTTGCAATTAAGCAATGATTCTTTATTCAGCGTATGGGCTTCGTAACCATTACTCGGACAATTATTGTGCAGACCTTTTGTGCTTAAGATTCTAGATGCAACGTGCGTTAACACAGCGCAAGCAACATTGCGGCAATTGTGCTCACCTCAAAATTATTCTGGCAATTACTTTTCTACTAAGTTGATTGTGTATTACTTTTAAAGCCGCAACGATCGCCTGCGCACAACCGTTAGGGGAAATAGGCGGGCTTCGTAAATGTTTGCGCTTAAAATGACTGGCAGACTATTTAGCTGAATAAGTTTTATCAAGGGTCTTGCAATTAAGCAGAAATTCTTTATTCGTCGTTTGCGCTTCGTAACCATTTCGCTTAACCTGACTGACAGACTATTTAGCGGAATAAGTTTTATCAAGGGTCTTGCAATTAAGCAAAGATTCTTCATTCATCGTTTGCGCTTCGTAACCATTTCGCTTAACCTGACTGACAGACTATTTAGCGGAATAAGTTTTATCAAGGGTCTTGCAATTAAGCAAAGATTCTTCATTCATCGTTTGCGCTTCGTAACCATTTCGCTTAACCTGACTGGCGAATAATTTAGCGGAATAAATTTTATCAAGGGTCTTGCAATTAAGCAATGATTCTTTATTCAGCGTTTGGGCTTCGTAAACTAAATGCTTAGACATTGGCTTATAAAAATTTTATCTACTAGACATTTAGCCTACTTCCCCTAACACGCGGTAATGGCGCAATGCCGGCATTCGTATCGCCGCAAAATTTTAGTCCTCATAAATTTTATACACACCGATTATTTTCGTTCCTTTAACTCCGGCACTGACGCCAACCGCCAACCGTTATAGGTAACTGCTCCGTGCTACTCAAGATCATCTAGACGCAAAAAGATGGACAAGCGGATTAAGCTTTTTTATTTCGACAGTAACACAAACTTCATCAAGACTTCTGAAACGCTTTTATCATCAATCGCTTCTCAAGCATTTTCGGACAAGCAGAATCCGACATACTTTGTGTATGTTTTCGCAAACTAACTCGGAACTAAACCGACGGCATCATATTACTTTCAATCATCGACAATGCATGACTCACGTCTTCGTCGAGCGGATTAAGATCAATCAACAATCGCTACGCAAACTAAATGCAAGTTTACTCGGACAATGAAATCGCTTTCTCACTTTGTGGTCGCAGCTACCTATAACATGTGGCAATTGCGCAATGGCGGCGAAGTAACTTTTCTTTCTTCTTTTCTTTCATCGGCTTTTGATTCTTAATCTAATCTGAGTAACTTTGAATTCGCCACTGCGCAAGCCACAGAACCGTTATAGGTAACTGCTCCGTGCTACTCGACAAACTATACGCAGACAAATGACAAGCGGATTAAGTTCTATATTTCGACAGTAACACAAACTTCATCAAGACTTCTGAAACGCTTTAATCAGCAATCGCTGCGCAACCATTTTCTGACAAGCAGAATCCGATAATCTTTGTGTATGTTTTCTCAAACTAACTCGGAACTAAACCGACGGCATCATATTACTTTCAATCTTCAACAATGCATGACTCAAGTCATCGACGAGCGGACAAAGATCAATCAACAATCGCTACGCAAACTATGTGAAAGATTACTCGGACAATAAATGTGCAGACTCACTTTGTGGTCGCAGCTACCTATAACACAGCGCAAGCAACATTGCGGCAATTGTACTCGCCTCTAAATTATTCTCATCATTATAATTCTACTAAGTTGAAAGTGTATTACTTTTAAAGCCGCAACGATCGCCTGCGCTCGACCGTTAGGGGGCATTTTATGAGAGACCTCAAAGACATAGCAATTCGACACGTTCAGGACTATCTTCAGGGTACAAAGACAATTCACGAACTAAAAACAGACATTGACAAAACACCTGAGTTTAGACATATTTCCGACTCCATTGAACTGCCAAATAAACTCCTGACACATGTAAATCTTGGAGCGTTTAATTGCAACGAGTTGTTCGAGCTTCCAAATTCCTCCGCGACAAGACAAGGGCTCATTCATATTCTCGAGAGTTTTATGAGCGGACACTTGACAGCAATCGAAATAAATGATTGGGCAGACAATCAAATCTGCTGGGAAATTGGCAAAGGGCAAGAAGACCTGTTAGTCGACGGAATTGTAGGTGAGTTTGCAATGTACGAGGACTACATAAACAAATACTTGACTACACCTGTTTTAAAAAGATTTATTTCTATGCTTAAAACAAAACGTGACGACAACGTCGAAAGCGCTTTACAACTTTTAAGTTACGAAGACTGTCGCAATGCGATTTCGTTTTTGCTGACCGAATATAAAAACGGACAGACAATAAATTTGACAAAGTTCCTTCAAGACAACTTTCAAGCAGACATCGACAACTTTATCTTAAAAGACATTTTCAAAAATGCTTCGGCAGACAAAAACGAAAATTTGAAATTGCTGGACAAACTGTATGTATAAAACAACGCCCTAACACAGCGCAAGCAACATTGCGGCAATTGTACTCGCCGCGAAATTATTCTCATCATTATAATTCTACTAAGTTGAAAGTGTATTACTTTTAAAGCCGCAACGATCGCCTGCGCTCAACCGTTAGCGCTTATTGCATTGACGATTTCGTCATCTAACAAAAGTTACACTTTATGCAAGCACTTCCATCATGCAGACACCGGAACTTTGTGTAGTGTTGCGCAACCGCTTCGTAGATTCCTTGACCACCGCTTCGCAACTACTTCCGCTAAGCAGACTCTGTTACTGTGTGAAATGTTGCGCAACCACAACTCGGTACTAAACGTGGAGCATCATATTACCTTCGATGATCTTAGTGCAGGTCTCACGACTTCGCCAGCAAAATAACTTTATTGAACAGTCGCTGCGTAACCAGAATCCGGAAAAACTTTGTGCTGATGCTTTGCGCTTAAGATTTCGTTTGCAACATGCGCTAACACAGTGCAAAAACAACATTGCGGCAATTGTACACGCCGCAAAATTTTTCTCCCAATTACATTTTGTGTAAGTTGATTAATACATACCTTTAAAGCCGCAACGTCGCCTGCACACAACCGTTATAGGTAACTGCTCCGTGCTACTCAAGAACATTCTGCACGCATAAAAATAGACAAGCGGATTCAGCCTTTTATTTCGACAGTAACACAAACTTCATCAAGACTTCTGAAACGCTTTTATCAACGATCGTTGCGCAACCATTTTCGGACAAGCAGAATCCGATAATCTTTGTGTATGTTTTCGCAAGCTAACTCGGAACTAAACTGACGGCATCATATTACTTTCAATCATCGACAATGCATGACTCACGTCTTCGTTGAGCTGACTAAGATCAATCAACAATCGCTACGCAAACTAAATGCAAGTTTACTCGGACAATGAAATCGCTTTCTCACTTTGTGGTCGCAGCTACCTATAACATGTGGCAATTGCGCAATGGCGGCGAAATAACTTTTCTTTCTTCTTTTCTTTCATCGACTTTTGATTCTTAATCTAATCGGATTAACTTTGAATTCGCCACTGCGCAAGCCACAGAACCGTTATAAGCCATATCATGAAACTCCCAATAGGAATACTAGTTCTTGGAATTATATTTTTCTCTTCTTGTTTTATTGGAGCAGATACATACGAGCACTCAGTTAATGATTTTTTTTGGCTTTATAGTGACACGTATAGCACAGACAAAGTTTGTTTAGGAACTGTTGAAATGGGTGAGTTTAGAATTGGGTCTGGATACTGTTGCTATATTCGTAAAATTGGATGGGATAAGTCTTTCATAATAATTCAGAATGATAATAATGAATATTATATTCAAGATTGCAGAAAACTTAAAGACCAAGATGTAAAAGTGTTTAGGAAATTTTTACACGGGCCATTTAATGAAAATCAATTTGAGTACTGTAAGGATTCTCTTCATATAGACAAAGACCTTGAATTTAAAATTGAGTATTAATTAAAATAAGTGGATGGAATAAATACGGCTTATAACATGTGGCAATTGCGCAATGGCGGCTGAGTATCTTTTCAATCTTATTTTTCTTCATTCATCTTTGGTGGTAACTGGAATCAAAGTACCTTTGAATCCGCCACTGCACAAGCCACAGAAACGTTACCAGCAAGCGTAGGACGACCGACACGACCACCAACAGACGACCAAAACTCGGCAGACAATTTCGCTGTAGCTTGACAAAAACTTACGGACTGACTTTGGCGACACACCGACCGACCCGATTGTTTTAAAAATTTTCCCACCGCACATTTTAAAAAATAATTTTAGCCAGCCGCACATTGGCACATTTGCAAAACCGCACAAGCCTACGCACTCCCCAAGTTTTGCAAAAGAGCCAATTTCCCAACGCTCTCCAAAATATATTGGACAAATATATCCACTATTCAAAAAAATAGTTATCTTTGCACCGATAAAAAGTAAAAAATGTTTTCAAAAGCTTGTGAATACGGTATTAGGGCTTCAATTTTCATTGCAGAACAATCCTTGGTTGACAGAAAAGTGAGCTTAAAGGATGTAGCGGAAGCGATTGAATCGCCTTCAGCTTATACTTCCAAGATTTTGCAACGATTGTCGAAAAGCAACATTATCAATTCTGACAAAGGACCGACAGGTGGTTTTCAATGGACAAAGTGAATTGGAAAAGGTAAAACTAAGTTCAATTGTTTATGCAATTGATGGTGATACTAGATAATGGTTGTGGCTTGGGTTTAAAAAATGTAACGCTGATAAACCTTGCCCTGTGCACAATCAATTTAAAAGTGATACGAGATGAACTTAAGAAAATGCTGAGACTACTACCGTAAAAACTTTAGCAATGGATTATGAAAAGGATTGACCTTTTTGAAACGGTAAAAAATTTGAATAGATAGTGGACAAATTTATCCAATACAAATAAGAAATGGAAACAAAAAATATATTCAGCGAATCGGGCATCATCATAACACTATTGCTAATTGCCATACCAGTAATTGTTGCTTCGATATTAGTAATCATAAAAGCCAAGAATGTTTTAAAGAATTTCTTGAAGAAAAAAAGAACTCGAAAAATTTAATGAATACTTGGAAAGGCTCTGAGTGCCGGAAGAAGTTCAAAAATTAGAGCAACGAAAAGGAACTTGAATATTCTCTTTCTAATAATGAATTAGCTGGCGATACGACACCTATAGATGAAAAAGGTTTGATTGATAATGTGAGCGGAAGCAAGTTCGTTGCGATTTATTGAGCAAAAAAAAAAAGTCAGGCAAGACCTTATATAGAACCTGATTTAACTAATCATTCTGTGGTATTTAGGTTGTGCCACTTTTTGGTTGTTGTTTGGAACTACGGTTGGTGAATATGTAGGGATCAAATTTGTTGCTCCAGATGTTGACCATTACAGTTGGTTGAGTTTTGGAAGATTACGACCTGTACACACAAACGCCAGCTTTGGGGGTTGGGCATCTTGGCAATGTTGGGCACGTATTTATTATGTAATTCCAAGAGTTAGCAATGTGCCCAAT
>JADKAA010000027.1 GCA_016715465.1 Saprospiraceae bacterium | reverse complement strand
TCCTAAATATTCTGTTCAAGGGGCAGATTACTTTCTGTATTTGCAATATAGCCCAGTATAGCTTTAAAGTTTGAGTTACTACTTGCATCAGTTAATGCCTGAATGAGTTCGTAAAAACTAAGGTCTCTTAAATCAGGGTTATTATCAATCTGATTCAATAATTCTTTGCCACACAAGTATCATCCAAAGCTTTTCAATAAATAGCCTCTTCTCGATACCCAACTTTTGCAAAAAAATCCGACCATTGCATCCATTTTATCGGATTCAATATATGCAGGTTGAGCATCTCTTTTTTACTCAGTAAAGTGGCCTGGCGAAGAAATGCATCATTATTTCACAAAACTTTAGGAAAAAAGACATTTGAATATTCAGAAGCATTTCTATTAGCTCCATTTCTGTAAATGGGCTGTTGTATTTACCATATACCGTATGCTTTTTGATGATTTGATAATAGCTGGTCAGCTATTGCTGATGAAATTCTCACAGATGCCGGGGTTACCCGACATCAACTTTCTCACTTTATCTACTCCGTTAAATCCTTCTTTTGGATAGCTTTTATACCGGGTGTACGCCATCATCTGTTCAAAACGCAAAGAAAGGTTCAAACTGTTTGTCTTCAATTTTAATTCACTTTTTAACATAAATAAGCACAAAATTTGAAAATCTTTAATACTTCCTGATACTGTTGAAAGATGTGGTACATGGAAGCTTTCTGCCAGCCGCCTGTAAACTACCTGAAATCCCAATGAATCACGGGAACCTTTTATCGAATAGTTAGGGTCTTGTTCTGTGATGAAATACATAATTAATTTGAAGTTATAATTTATTAGGGCTCCTATGTTTCAATCACTCGGTACACAAAAACCAGAAAAGTCACAAAATAAATGTAACCTTGATTCTAATGCAGAAAAACAGCCAATTCCCCTTCTTCTGTAGGTATCGAATGGTTTTGTAAGGAATCATTAATGCCATGAACAAGCATTTTAAAAATACTGTATTTAATGGCTCTATTTGTGATTATAGATATTAATCAAAGCTGCGGTTCAATTCCTTCTCTACTTTTGTCAATGGAACTTCATCACACCCTGCAAAATCTTCGTTGTTAATGCCACCACCTGTTTTGCCTGCTTTTTGCCCATTTGCGAAGAAACTCAATCTGATCTTTCATTGTCTTTGAAAGTGGAACGGTGTCTTTGATAGCATTAAGCAGATTGGATTATTTGCAATCTTGGTTCATTACGATTTTCGGTATAGGCTGTAAATTGCTTCTTTAACACACTCTTCGATTTCTGCACCATTAAAGCCCTTTGATTCTTTTGCCAATTTGTCGAGGCCGAAGTCTTCGGATTCTGACTAGTACCTTGCAAAGCATTTGCCAGGTGAATGGAGAAGATACTTTTTCTATCCGCTTCTGAAGGAAGGTCAACAAAGAAGATTTCATCAAACCTGCCTTTACGTAGTAGTTCAGGGGGAAGCATTGAAATGTCATTTGCAGTGGCAACTACCTAGCACAAAGCTGAACTTTTCCCTGCATCCATACTGAAGTATTGTAGAAAATATTCTTGATGTAGTACCGCCATCTGTTGAGCCACTGCTTTGAACTCCCTGAAAGCCCTTTCTCAATTCATCAATCCAAAGTACACATGAGGCCACTGCTTCTGCTGTTGCAATAATTGCTCTACGGATGTTGCTTTCACTGCTGCCGACTGTGCCTTCAAAAACTTTCCGATGTCAGTCTCAGCAATGGCATATTCCATAGTGAGGCAATACATTTCGCTGTCAAACTTTTACCGCATCCAGGGAACTCCTAAAAGCAATGAACCTTTCGGTTCAGCCAATCCCCAGGTCTGTGCTTTAAAGTCAAATGCCTGTTTGCGTTTTCCAACCAATCTTTTAAGATTTCCATTCCACCTACATTCTTCAAACTTTCATTTACCTGAAAGTAATCGAAGCAAACCACTCTTCTTAATGATTGCTCTTTTCAAGACTACTGTCCTTGGAGAATTTATTCCCATCTTATCTTTCGGCTGCAAGGCAATACGCTAAATCTGCTTCCATAACTGTCATACCTAAAGCAGGAATCAATCAACTTCTTTTAGGTCATTATCAACTTCGGTGATAGCATTTTTCACAACCTATTCAAACGCTCTCCAAATCAACCCTGCGGGGTAAAAGGCAATTCAAGAACTGGCGATATACTTCTCCAATTCGATGGGTAAACTAAGCACGGATGAACGATAATGATATGCTTGCGGTAAAACCGTAATTTCTCCGCCAACTGTCTTGGTTGTATTTTAATATTCCTTTCTGAAATAAAGTCGTGAAAATCTTCCAGCACATATATTTCAGCATCATCTTTTCTGTCTGGGAGGCGATATGTTTTAAAAGTTGTTCGGGTTCTTCAATATTCTCCAAGGAATGTGATGCTACCATCATTCAAATCTCTTTGACCTAAGCCATCAACACAATTCCATTCATAGAACTGGAGGTTTTATTCAGATTTTTGGCAATACCTATCAGCTTTTGCTTTGTACGGTCGTATTCAAAAGTTGTCAAGTTATAAAACAGGGTAATATGCTTTAAGCATATCCTGTATTTAGCCGTAATGGTCAGCATTGCTTTTTTGGTTATTTGTGCCATTTATTTCTTGTTTTAATGATATTGTTTTTTTTTTCTCACAAAATGTTTTGTGTTTGTATTTCAAAGGTATTTCCTTGCTATTATCTCTCTTTGAACCCGTGATACTTTCCAATTCAAACATAGCTTTATCTGCTAATTCATAATATCTCTCGGAATATAATCACTGTCCGTTTTTAGAGATCGTCCTTTAGAATCGTAAATTTGATTTGAGCAACCTTTTCCGATTCCTCCTGTAATTTGCTTCCCACCACATAGAAGCTGACCTTCTCTTCAACATTTGCTTTGAACTTGTCGTTACTCTTAAAAAAGACCAGCCTTGTTTCTTGAACTCCCTGATAATGGATTCCTCTGCATACTTTTACATTCAATTCATAGAAAACCGACTGCAACTCATTAACCTTGCTCCTTGCATTCTTTAAGTAATATGTGTTGTAAGTAACTTTATTACCGACAATCTTCATTGCATATTCACCACGCAAATTCTCATTTGCATTTAACTGAAATATGGTAAGTTCATTGGCAGTCTTTGCAAAATTTCAACCCAGCTTAGTACAAGCCTGAACAAGAACTTCCTGATTCATTACATCAGGATTTTTGGCAAAAGTGGATGTTTCAAAACATGACATAGTTATCTTCTTTTGGGATTATTTCTTTGTTGTGCTGAAAAATTGAACGTTCTTAACCCTGCAATCATTTCTACTACTTCTTTTGCACCAGTCATTTGTATTTCAAGGAAATCCATAAACTCATCCCTTAAATTCTCAAATTCGCTCACTAAACTTTTCTTCCTATCCGGTGAAATGGATTGCTTTGAAAGTTCTTCAGCCTGTTTTCGATAATCAGCAATCTTACCCTCAAAGTACTTTTCCTATAGTAATTCAGATTCTCCAACTTGTTATCTTCGAGTGCATCATAAGCAGTATCAAACTGCTCTATGCCTGATTGATGAAAGGTTTCAATTTGCTGTAATCTACTGTCTTCAGTTTTTGCAGATATGACCTGTCAATTATTTCCGGTGGATTTTGGCAAAGTGTATTGAAATCCTCAATAGCTTTATTGGCATACTTTAATCCGAACTGCCTTATTACATCAGCAAATTCCTCCTGAACTTCTTCATTCCAATCCATACGTGTCATTTTCTCCTGCCTAACCTTTTGCAAGCCCTGACTAACAAAGAATGATAGAATATTGTAACTGCCGGTATAGTACAAATTACTTCATATTCTTTCGCAACCATACATTCTTGTAATGGAAAGCCGGTAGTTGATGCGGGTAAAATTCTGATACCTTTTTCTAAATCCAAGAGCTTGTTTAGTGGTTCATCATAAGCCATTACCTGCCCAGGTTCTTCCGGGTTCTGAATAGGCAATAAATATTCTGCCTCCTTTTTCAGGTACTTTTCAAAGAAAGGAATACGCTTGAAAGTTGCATTCTTAATCCAAGGGCTAATTATCCAAAGGTCATTTTGCAGTATCATCGAACAACCGTTTCAGTTCCACTTCAAATTCAAGTGAATTGAAATGCCGCTTTATGGCATCAACCTCTTTCTGAATTTCTTTGATCTTACCTACATCCTGTGTCTTGATTGCTTCATCAATCTCAATCTGCTTTTGAATCAATTCAGGATTCAATTTGAATCTGGTCGGTTTTCTTTTTCTTCTTCAGTAAATTCAATAGCATCATCAACCTTCACCAATTTTTCAAGCAATTCCATTTTTATATGCTCTTGCTTGTCCAATGCTTCTGACAATGAATCAATGACAATGTTTTGCTTTTCGTCATAAACTAATGCCCTCAATGTATTCTCTCTAAAATTTTCCAATAATATAACCCAAACTTTAGCTTTGTAACTATCAGCAGAAATAAACTCTGCGGATTGCAATAGGTAATTCTTTTCGGGGTAGTGAATTTCTTGTGCCTGGTGCTCAGCCAACCGTCTAATTTCCTGCAAACTGTCAGGGAGATTTGAAACCTGAGATTGTGTCTTCTCACTCTTTAGCTTGCTAAAAACACTTTTCACATTGCTGCTGTACTACCAACTAAATCAAAATACAATTCAAAGTTTCTTGTAAAGGTTGAGAATTTAACGCCATTTTTAGCGTAATCTATTCCGGTAGCAGAAAGCCACATAATGCTTTCATCTCCTTCAAGCATTTTATCATCCTTCAAATCCTGTATTGCTTTTAGTAAAATCTCTTTCTCGGCTGGGTCTTTTTGAATATCCAGACCGAGTACATCACCAATTTTACTTGCAGACATTTGCTCTGTCAACAATAAGTCGCAAAGCACTTCATCAAATAAGTTGAACTCAACAGGCTGGGAGCATTCCCCTCTATATTTAGCAACAGTGAAATTCCAATCAAACTCGGTGAAACCAATAATTCTTTCAATTAGTTTTTTCTCCTTGCTACCTGCTTCAATGATTCTTAATTCTAACGGGACCTGATCAGATACAGGGACTTCTTCTTTCTTTGTTTTATTGGATTTCGGAGATTGCTTTTGATAATCTTTACTTTTTTCAGCTATGAATGCCGGGAAATTATTTTCAATTACCTCAACAATCTCATCTGAGAATGATTCATTAGGATCTTCGTCAGGCTCTTGAAAAACCAACATTTATACGAGGATGTTCTTTTGCAAAACCTAATTTATGATTTGTCCTATTGATACTCTTGCCTTTTGAATCAATCTTTATTTGTTTATGGCTCCTAACTGTTGAAATAATTATTATGTTCTTCTCCATACCCTGAAACTTATCAACTGTATTAATCCGGAATGGTATCCCAAATTCATTCTCATATTTATGCTTTTCAAATTCCTTCCAATCTTTTGGCTGTAAATGTGGATATAACTTCCGGCCAATTTTGTTCTTTTGTGGCCCATAAAACGTAATTACACCAATCTCTTGATTCTCTTCTCGTTGAGTTTTCATAAATTGTTGATATTCCTTAAACGATTCGTCTGAGGAAAGCAATTTCAAAACGTTGTAGATAGCATCAACTTCCCTATCATTGGAATATAGATGTTCTCCTTCCTGTATTTCTGGGCCATCTACATTTAACCAGATTGCATGATCTTTTTTAGAGACAAATGGCTTAATATCTATACCATGCCACCTACTTGCTTTTACATTGAAATCATCAATATTCATTTCATTTTTGATTCCACATATTAAACCGTGCTCCAGTTCCTCTTGGTCCGTATAGAATTGAGAAATACAGTTCATTATCTGTTCATGCATCCGAAACTGCGTATCAAGACTGGCAACAAAATTCTTTGGAGCATTTTTTAAATAATTTTCGAACTGAGAGATTTTATAGTCCGAACTCGTCCAATCTTCAATTAGTTTCTTTGCACCTACTGCTTCCAACGCTTCTTCAAAATCCCTTTCATCAATCATTGGTGGCAACTGCTTATGGTCACCTATAATAACTACCTTTTTGCCTAAAGTAAGTGGCAAAACCAATTCAGGAGGTGTGGCCTTACTTGCCTCATCCATAATTACCAAATCAAATTCAGGTTCTACTGGGCTTTCGGAGTTTCTCTGAAAAGTAGTTTGATAGGTTTCACTAAAATTTTTGCTACCACACTCACTACATGTAGCGGCAAATACATTTACATACTTGTAATAAGCATTTGCGAAAGTTGTCTTAATCAGTATATCTTTCTCATATAAGCCGGTTTTCCATTTTTCAACCGCTTTGGCATACTTCTCTTCTGTGCTGCATTTTGCCTGAACATTTTCTATCCATTGGCAAACTGCATTTTCTGCATACAGTCCTTCTTCATTAGAATTTGTTTTTGCTTGTAGCCATTTCTTAATCCTGTCACTTGAATAAACTTTTCCTTCGTCCTCGAACTTATCAATGTTACCAATGCGTATTGGGCGAACTAATTTCTTTCCTTTAATCCTTTCCAGTGCATTATCAACCGCAAGGTTGGTTTGAGAAGTGATCAGCAATTTAGCCTGTGGTTCACGGAGCAGTGTTTGCCAGATAATCTCAGCAATTACAGTTGTTTTACCAGTGCCGGGAGGACCTTGTATTAATGCCAAGTCTTTTGCAATTAGTGTCTTTGCAACTGCTTCAAGCTGTTTTTGTTGCTCCTTTAATAATGGCTCATTTAAATCAGCAATTACTTTTAATTTTTCTACTTCAATATCAGTTGCTGATTGCCTTGCCTCATTCGGATCAAACAAGAAATTGGAAAGGTTTCTGTTCACAGGATACCCTACACGGCCACCAGGTTCAGTAACTTTTTCATTGCCCTTATCATCCTGCCAATGTTTGTTAATTCCCCGGGAAAATCGGTTTGATATAGCCTTGCTTTATTTCAGTTAAATCTATCCGGTCTTCTTCTCTTGCATTAATTCTTTCATCAAATTCATCTGTAATGCGAAACTTTAGTCGATCTCTTTCTTTTCTTATCAATTTCCCTATTTGAATACCTCCTCTGAAATAGGCCTCATCGCCCTTTAACTCAATTTCATAACCAAGTTGTTTTTTTTCTTCTGGAGTTAAATAAATAAATGTAGCAGACCTGATATTACCAGCAACTTCCCGTTCTTTTTCAATTTCAAGAGTTTCATTTTTATGCAGCTCATAAATTGTTCTTCCCAGCTCACTCTCGAATGAAAAGGAAACTATATCCAGATTAGGAGTACATGCTTCAGAAACAGCCTGTTTGAATCTATCTCTTTCCTCATCAGAATTAAAGTTGTAAGAAAAAAGCACCTTTGTTTGATTTTTTATAACATCAAATTCCGCCTTTCCACTTACTGCATTTCTTATTTCGTTTTTAAACTTATTAATAAAATCCTGTCTTTTTGATCCTACATCAGTTCTAAATTGTATTTGGTAGGTGGGCTTAAAAGGTTTGACTTGCAGAGTTGCTTCAGGAAACGCCTCTTTTATCCTTTTTATTTGTCCGTTATAATCCTCAGCATTCTCAGCAAGCACATTTAATATTGAATTGGCAAAAACAAATTCGGATTTTCCCTGCAAGTCTGTTGTTGTTTTGAAGTTCCGTAGAACTTGAACATCAACCCTGTTACCTTTTTTAAAGTAATATTGAGAAGGTTTTCTATGAAAATAAAGACCCGGAAAATTCTGCCTTAGAGCATTGAAGGCTACATCATACTCCTCTCTATTCTCACTCTTTATCTGATATGAGTTACCTACAATCTCCAACCCTTCAATCTCTTTAAATTGAATGTATTTACTTGGTGAAAAACGTGAAATAGTGTAAACAAATTCCAAATTTTCATTACTGAACTTTTTAGGATGGATAAACACTTCTGCTTCGACAATAATATGCTTCTTATCCTGTGAAATAGAAACTGTGCTTCTTGTTAATCCATCCGCATCAAGAATACCTTTGACTTTATCTTTCAGCAGTACTAAATCTTTACCGGAACTAAACTCTACTTTTAGCTGAACAAGATTATCCTTGTGTAGGGATATTAAGTTGTTGTAATTATCTGCAAGTATTTTTTTGCAAATGTGGTATATCATTATCACTCAGATTAATGTGTCCGTCCTTGTTGATTTCAGTATCGAGTTGGTAGTCAGCACTCAGCTTTGCTTTTATTGCAGTGTATATTTCATCTTTTGACGCATTATCAGTGTATTTGAATTGTATCTCACCGGAAATATAATGGATAGGGGATGTAGCAGAAAGTTCATAGAATAATTCTTCACCTAATTCCTTTAGTTGGTTTAATTCCCCCTGGCTTAACTCCCGATAATTTTTAAATTCAATAAATGCCTTTTCATCACTAACTCCATAATCTTCTAATTCATCAGGATTAAAAAGGCCTTCAATGTCATCTATTAGCTGATCAATCAGTTCTTTCTCATTGATGTAAACATCAATATAATTGGCTCGTTCTTCATCTTTTCCTTGTATTTCAGAATAAGGATGGCTAATTTTTTGAATTTTCCATACCTGTTCCTTTTGCTTCACCAACTTTTTCATGGCCAAAACGTAGTTGTGCCAAATTTGCTTGTCTTTTTCTTTGTTGATGTCAACTACAGGGATTACGCTTGCCTCCACCAGAGAATAAAGTTCTTTGAATCTTTCTGAACCTGAACCATTCTTATCTTCTAATGGAATTATTCGAAAGGTGCAATTTCTTCTTATAGGATTTTTAGGCTCATTAGTAAATGTTGCTTCTTTAAATTTTACTATTCTATAAGAGTACAATTGAGTAAACGTATTTATCCTGTCCTCCCTTAAAGAAACAATTATCTCAAATGATTTGTCTCTTTCAAGAGGTATAATAATTTTATGATTGGATTCTGTAAATATTTTGCCAGTGACCTTATTAGTATTGGTAAATTCCTTTTGCTTCTGAAAATAACAAATATGAGGTCTTGATTGAATAATTTCTATAGCCTTTAAAAATTTGAACTCATTATTTTCATTACGATCATAACGGGCACCAAAATCCTCCTTGATTTTTAGAAACACTTCAATTTCTTCATCAGAAGTTCCTTCAAAAATATTTCCTGTCTGTGGTTTCCTTGTAAATTCTGCCATAGTGTATTGTTGTTTTTACAAAAACCACAGGCTCTCCTTGCCGTGGTCGGGTAGTTTATCGTGGGTGAAGTAAGGGAATATCTCGGCCACCATTTCGGGGTATTTGATGGTAACCGGCAGAATCTGCTGGCTTACGCTTTTCCAATACATTCAGCCTCAATGACTCATTTTACCGATAAAATCTCTTACAATATAAACATGATTTGTTAATTGAGGAACAGGATGTTACGAAAATTTTACTATAAATGACCCATTGATTATATCGTGGAATTGGGAATCAATCAATCTGAAAAGAAGCGATGGCTGCCAGCTACCCGGTCTGGATTTGTGTGTGGCTCCGGGATGTTGCCGTTTGGGCAATCGGAGCAGGATGTTGAATGCCGGAAGGCTACCGACTGAATGAGTGAGTGCAGCGGAGGGAACGGAGCAAACGAACGAAATGAAGAAGGTGGCCTGTAGGCAGTACGGAATCATTTCAGTTTCTTATCCAATGTATAAAATCAAAAAGAAAGCCCCCTACCAAGGAGGCTCACATGACGAAGTAAATGAATGGCCTAACTGTGATGAAAAAACAAACACACTGGGAGAAACGAACCAGCAGCTAACCCAGATGCTGCCAACAAGCCAACGCTGAACAAGAACTGACATAGCAATACATTTAAAATGAAAAAATAAAATAATATGCTATTGTCAGCGAAGGGAAACGGGTGTCTTTGCACTCCAAAAGGAAACGGAATAAATGCGTGGATTGGTTTAGTTGAGCTACTTGATATGGCTTGTGCAGGATATATCGATGAGGATATGCAATACTGCTTTATGCCGTAAGCTTTTGGATGCCCCGTTTTCCCGGAGCTATCTTGCATGTGTATTTTATTTTTTCAAATGGATTGGTGCAGCTTAATAGTTCGTTGGCGATGGGTAACGTGGAATTTTTTTTATGCTTATTGTTTAAAGGATGGCATATTTTTTAAATATTGGAATCAACTGAATAAATAGATCCTTCGCAGAGTAGTTTTCTTTACTCTCCGGAATCCGGCCTTTAAGCTGAATCCCGATACAATATTTTTGGCTGCAAATGATAAAGCTGCTTGAAGAGTTTCCTTTTCCATTCTGGCTTTCAGCGGTCCCGGTTTTGCAGAATAAATTATGAATATCTATGCCATTATTAATAAGCGGTTGCCTTACTTTGGCAGCTGTGCCATATAGAACACTGTTAAAGCAGTTTTGCAGATACTTTAAATCATCGGCATTCATTGAAATATTATCTGCCTTTCTGTCTTCGAAGCTGTATTTTAAATTCACTTTTTTACCGGATGCAAAACGGTTATACCATTGCATTACCTGAGAAAACTTATAGGGTTTCTCTTGCCCGACAGCCAACCGGTAGATGACGTTGTTCCTGTCTAATTTTTTTGCAAAATCTCTTTCAGTTGGCAGCAAGTCAAAGTAACTATCGTCTGTAACACTATAAAGCGGCAGGTCAAAATCGGCTTGTAGAATTTTACCTAATTCTTCCCCATTTGTTTGCAATAAATAACTGAGCAGGTTTGCCGCATAGTCATTATCGCTCCACTTGATAAATTCAGTAAAAGAAATGTCCCGGTTAAATTTAGTACTATAATATCTGGTGTCATTTATAGCCGGGTTTATTTTCAAAGCTGTATAGGCCAATAGCATTTTCTTTACACTGCCCGTGAGATAATGGACTACTGCGGTATTGATTTCTGCATTTACCGGGCAGCTACTGTTGGCAATTATATTACCTGTGTTATAGTCGGTTATCCATACAGAGCCGATATTTGAGGCAACTCCAATTTTTGTCAAATGCTGTTCCAATGCCCTGGTAATTTCGGCTGTCAGATCCCCCTGTATAGTTTCAGCATTTGCAGGTATTGAAGCATAATAAGAATTGGTAACAGAGATACTTGGTTTGTCATTAACTTTTTGGGAAACAGCATATACTTTGCCGAAAGGTTCGTAGGTCCCGGATATGACTTTCTTATTTACAGTAAAGGCAGAATCAACGGTTGTTTGCCGCAGTAACCGGGTTATACTTTGTTCAAATGTTTTTGATTCAAAAACTGTTTGCGAATATGGTTTATTTGAATAATACAGGCCTGACAGTTCCTTTAAAATTGGTTTTTTTCTGCTGATACGTTATAAATTTTTTCATCCCCAATTATTGTTTTGGCATAGCTAATTAAGCCCTGTTTATTTGCTGCTATGGGAATGTTTGTTTCCGGTGTAATACCTTTATCAGATACCTGCTTAGTCCATTGTATTATATTATCTGTCCGGTATAAAGCAACAGCTTTAATGGTTATCCCTATGATAAATAGTAAAGCGAGGAGAAACATTCCAAAATTCAGGCTTTTTACAGCATCGCCATATAAATAATTTGATGGCGTGGCGTTTGAATAGTATTTGGCATTGGAAAATATACTGCCGACAGGGACCAAAAGCAGTATCAGGAAAATTATTTCAATGTTACTTATGCTCAGCCCTGGCAAAGACTGGCCAGTAACAGGCAGGAGTAAGAGGTTGCTGAATAAAGGGTAACAAAATTGTACTATCGAGAAGGCCAGGAAAATCCTTAAAAGTTCCGCTTCGCTTGAATTAGGTAATGAATAAGTAACTGTTTTATTAACCCTGATCTTTCGGATAGTAAAAAACAGGAGTAAAAATAATTCCTTAACCAGGTAAAACAGAACCAGCACAAATAACAGCAGAAAGTTAAAGCCGCCTAACGTGTAGCCCCCCATCATTGCATAGTCTGTGTGTATGGTCGTTCTCATGTTGGCAGGAATAGATACTTCATTAAACCGGGGGGTATTTTCATAAAACAAACTCTTTAAGTTGAGAGTGAGTGCGGCGTATGTTTCCCTGTCCCTTTCTTCTGCTTCAATTAGCTTATCGCTTGCCGGGTTTGTGTAAGGTGCAAGCAGCCTATAGCCTTTATATTTACAAACGCTACCGGGTGAAATATTATAAGCAATGACTACTGTTGCTACAAATAGCCCTGCGCCTATTACTGCTTTTTTTATGCTGAGAGTCTTTCGGATTAACTCAACGATCAACAAGGCAAGTCCGGCATATAAAACAGAGCCAATATCGGATGTCAAAATGCTAAGTAAAAATGAGTATGCCAATACTATTATTATCCGATACCAATTGCCGTATTTGATTTTATGGAACAATCTTCTTTGTGTTACCAAAACAAGCATTAACAGCAGGAACTTTTGTACATGAAGAACAGGAATTCGCCCAAACAGGTTCTCATTCACCGTAAATGGTTTTATAAGAACTGTTGCGGCAATGATGATAGCACATAATACATAGAGGACCCATTTTGCTTGTGCCTTTAAGTTGAGATTATGTAAAATTGTTTTAGGAGTGAAATATGAAGCATTCAGAAAAAGGATTAGTACGAGGTACCATATCCTGTTTGCCCCCAGGTAGTATGCAGTTAAAAATAATGGGGTAGCCAAAAAAATGATACAGTTAATCAATATCCTGACAGAGGACAGGGAGAATATTATTGAGTTGACAGCCTTTGCCGCAGTAAGAATGAAATAAAACTGGAATGCTAGCAAGATGATAAAGAACCCAAGATAAAAGATGAAGAATTTGAATGAATATTTTGGCGTAATGTGGAATAAGTAATTTCCGGCCATTACATAAAAATCCGAACCGCTGGTTTGGGATATGATATTCCCTGCTTCGTCTTTCAGGGTGCTATTTGCTTTGAATGTGGATGCGGTAATTTCAAAGGAGTATTTCCCCGTGTCTAAGCTGGTGTTATCAAACTTGAAGACAAAGGCATTTTCGGAAATAACCGGCTGATTAATAAAAATATCAAAGACATTTTTATCTTTCTTTTTAATTAGGTACTTGCAATTTATACCATCGACATTAAAGCGAATGAAAGTGTTTCCTGCATTTTTAAAGAGTTGAAGGCTTACCCTGGTATTTCTGTCCCCGGCGGCCGTATTCCACTTCAGGCCACGGGTTGAAAGAATACTTTCATCAATGGGGGCATCACTGCCAAAATATATTCCTTTCTGCCGCCAGTTATCAGTCAGCGTATGGCAAAAAGGTAAAAAATAGTTCTCCGGCACTGTTTTGGCGGCATTGAATATGCTGGGCATTGTTCTTCAATTCAAATTGTCCTTTTGTATTATTAAAATGCAGATGTGCCAGTGTTGTTGGCATAATCACTTTTGATTGCTCAAAATTGAAATTTAAAGTATCGGCCCCGGCCGACTTACTATTGCTTATGGCAATAACTGTAGTGCTGTCTAATTTCTTGCCTGCACATTCAATATAATACGGGGTGCGGCATTGCAGCACCATGTTGTACAAGCTGTATGAGCCAAAAAGAATGGTGGCTAAGGCCAGCGCAGTAAGTATGTATAATTTTCTTTTCATTATGCCTGATGGTATGGTTCTTCTTTGAATGCCTTGTTCACCTCCGCTATTTCAGCTTTGGCTTTTTTCAGTTCTTCGACAAGGTTAAATTCCTGAACAGGGGCGTTTGCTTCTGATGGCTGCGCTTCTTCGCTGGTTGAGGACTCGTCAAAAACGGGCATATCCGCCTGATCAGGCTGATACCCTTTTCTTTTAAAAAAGCTGGATAGTTTTGTAAACAGTTTTTTCATAACCTAATTTTTATTCCTTTTATTAATAGCCTGATTCAGCAGTTTTTCTACCTCCTCATCATTATTGGTAATTGCATTCTGGATTTTATTAATCTCGTCAGCAGCTTCATACAGGCCGTTTTCCCTGTAAATTCTTTTATACTCTTTTAGGCGGTAAAAAAGCGGAGCCCTTTTATGGGTATTCAAAAGTTCTTCATTAGCCCATTTCATTAGGGCTTCCCTCTCCTCCTTTTTCTTTTTCAGACTATCCATTTTATCTGAATGTTCGACCATGTCTTTTATTTTTTGGTCAGCTGCATTATTGCACATCTGGTCGTGATTCTCCTCCGCTATTTGTGCCCCGTCAGTTTTAGGATCAATATTGAATTTTAAATAAAGCGGTAGTAATTCCAGGGTAATAAGTGCTATCAGAAAAATGAGTGCAAGGAAGAATTTTGAAAAACTACCCAATATCAGGCTAAACAGCACATCAGCCTTATAAAATGGATCGTTGCTTGTCCTGTTTAAAATTTCATTTTTCTGTACAAGGTATGCGTCCCGGTACAGCATTTCGGCGCTATCAATCTTAGCTTCCTCATTTCTTATCACTGAATCCTGGGCAATACAGTAAGAATGTTTCTCGGCGTATAGCGGGCCAGGTTTTATCCTTGCTGCTTCGGGGGCGCAATTGTTTTGGTGGTACAAATCCTTTTGCTGCCTTTTGCTGGTTACTTCGGCATACCGGGTTTCCTTTTGGACGAGGTAAGTCGAATCGCAGGCCGTAACCTCTTTTGCATTAGCACCATTAATTTTGTTATTAATGCTGCTATGGTTAAGGAAAGTGAAAAGGAAAATTGTGGTAATAAGAACATTGCTTACACCGGCTGCTATTCGTATGGTTCTTAAAAAACCGGAGGCCTTACCATAATTGATGATAATAAAGTCAAACCCGGCGATTACCAGCATCCAAAAGATGCCAACAAGTACAGAAATGCCCAAGCCGGCATTGAAGTTTTTGGCGATGTCGAACCCGCCAATGAAGGCGAAGGCTGACGGGATAAGCGTTGAGAATGCAATGGCCACATAGCGAAATTTAGTTTTCGCTGATAGAAGTCTGATTACAGCGTAATCAACACCGGCCAGGCGGAACAAAAATGTTTTAATAGATTTCATAATGTTTATTTATATACTTCTAAATATTTAACCCCTGAATTAACCAACCCTCTTGCATCTTCAATTATGGCTTTTGCCTTCTGAATGTCGCCGCCGTATTTCAAGAAAAATGCAATTACCAACACAACCGCAATGACTACCAGGATTCTTCTCAGTTCAAACAAAACAAGCCTAAGTGCCACGCCGCCAACGGCAGCGCCGCTAGGTGTCAGGTAATCGTAAATCACTGCGATAATCAGGGCTACTATGCAGAGTATAAGAAACATGGTTAAAAAGGTTCGCATATCAATGACTTTTTAGAGGTGAAAATGTGTGAATATTATTTGTGTTGAGAAGGAATAATCCTTTACCTGAAACAAACAACTCCATAAAAAAGTAGCAGGAAAGAAATTGGCTAAAGCTGCCCTGAAAGGAAAAAAAATGTCCGCCGCAAAAACGATGGCTAATAAACTTGTGTGGTAGTAAACAATGCTTTTGCCTGAAACGGCAACCAATAAGACATAGATGATAACAACACACCCCAGAAGGTGGTGTTGTTTATTGATTTTCCCAGGCCAGTGGTGGCTGATATCGTAATCAGCTTTGCCTGGGTTTAAGATAATTGTCCAGAAATACTTTGTCATAATCAGTTGATTAAATGATGAAATTTTACAAGCATTTACTTTGACATTGGTCAAAGCTTCATCACAAATCAAATTGACATGAAGTATTTCTAAGAACTGGTGTAAAAGTAATGAACCCTTACAAACCGGCAAACTCTATTGAGTGAAAATCACTTTTCTTTGCTTATCTGAGAGCTATTCGGTTAAACCCCATTTTTGAGCCAGGCTGTTTCTTCAATTAAAATCTTACCGCCGGTTAAATCTTCGTTCTTAATGCAGAGTTTACTTTTCAATTGGGTTATGTCGTTTTTACCGGGTCCTTTTTTAGGGTCCTTTGACATTTCACAGCAAATGTCGTCTATTGAAAATTCGCTATGATACAAGCCAAGGAAAATTCTTCGTTGAACCAGCATTTCTTCCGTTGTATCAAACGTAATATAAGTAGTGCTTAACTCGTTTAGCCGGTAGCGAATTTGATGTTTATCTAAATAGGACTGCCAGATAATATCTGCTTTATCTTCTATTTCGGACAGTTTTCCATTACTCCTAAAAATTGCATAAATCTCTTTTGGAGAAAATTCACTAACGATGTCCTTTCTTCTATTAGATGTCCAGTTTGTTGCAGTTGGCCTGTTAAGTATAGCTTCATTTGTACGCAGGCAGGCATCGGCAAGCATATTAGAAAATAACTGCCATTGCTCCTGCTTCTCTAAGTGTTGTTTCTTATACAAAGAAAACCAAATACCAAGGAGTTCCCGCAGTCTATGTACAATATATTCAGACTGGGATGTCAGGGCTATTAAACTGCGTATACCATTCCTAGCTGCAAAAGCAAGCACTTCATAACCCTGCATAGCTTGCCAATAATCCGGATTTGTAGTATCATATAAGCGCCAATCGGCAATTACTGCCAGAATTTTATTATCACCATCTTTAGCTAATATTTGTATAGCCTCTTCACAAGACTTGGTCGTAAGAATATCAAAGTCGCTTGACAAATACTGCTTTGCTTTGTCCAAATACTCCTGAACATCATCAACCAATAATACTTTGTACGGGAAGTTAGTAGTATATGAATAGTTCTGTACATCCTCTGTGAGACGTGAAGTACATACCTCTACCCAGTTTTGTACTACAGCATCAAAATCTTGTTTCCCTGATGCTTTGCTGAGAGCATTTGAAAAGACATCAAAATCAATTGTTCTTTGCTGTTCAATGGAAAGGTAGGGCTTGATTTGAGCAATTATTTTTTCGCTATCAACTCCCCATTTTAAATTATGATTGAGCTTGTCAATTATCAATCCTTTTACATTACATAACATGGTAACTACGTCATGCAAGCCTGCATTACTTAATGGCTTTAATTTTTCAGAAATATCCCTCAGCTCCTGGTATGTAAACGGAAAATTTATAAATGCTGACCCGCTACCAAAAAGAATTTTATACCTAATGTCATTTTTACTCTCTTGCTCAAAGTATTTTACTTGTATTGGGCTATAAAAAATAAAAGGGGCTTTGGATTTTAACTTTGCTCTCAATTCATTGGAAATATCAAACCCGTAATTACCACTCAATCTTCTTCCCTCCCAATTCAAATGAGCATTAATCAGGTAAACAGTAGTGGCATCCTCTTTCACCTTTTGTAAATCCTTTAAAGAATATACGTTTTTAATACCTGGTTGCTCAGGTGTGGAAGGGTTACAGATATGGTAATATATTTTAGGCATTATTTGTAATGTACATTCTTCCATCTTGTTCGATAATTATTCCATAGTTAGTTCCGCCAGACTTCCAGTTGCTCACAATTCTATTGGCATTTGGCGAATTAGTTCTGTTGTTTCTATGCTTTTTTAAAAATATTTTATTTCCAAATTCTCCAAAGAAATCCGTTTCTAATTCAGCAGCAAGTATTTTTTTATCTGCATTAAATAGTATTTCTGATACCCTTTTCTTAATCAGGACATTTGCCAGGCTGCTTTCTTTTAGATGAAACCCATTTATAAATTGAATGTACCCATACAATAGTGCATATACAAAGGTATCACTGGTATTGAGCGTTTTCCCTTGAAAGATAAACTCTTCTACATTTAATAGGGGCTTGAAAGCTTCAAATACTCTCACTTCCTTCTTTTCTAAGACAGTTAGCCAACAGTCAAAATAAATTAGTGCATCCTCCAATTCTATGCTTTTATATTGCTTATAATGGCTTCCAATGTTTCTTATGCAAAAGAGGAACTTAAAGTAAGTATTCAATTTCATGCCTTGAGTGAAATTGAAAAACTCAAATAGCTTACCTAAATTTGAACATACTGATGCTGCGGTAAAATGCCTATCCATGCTTCCTACACTTTCGGCAAAAACAGTTTCCCGGTTCATGTTTGCACGAATAGCCATCCATGAATCTTTTAGCAATCCGATAACTTCATCAACATTTTCACTACTTGCTTTTTTACACTTTTCCCAGCTAGATTTCACTTGAATTTCCTCCCTATCTTCTTCATTTTGCCCCGATAGAGAATACCACCAGTTTGAAATCCTATCATAATCCATTTCCTTAATTCGAGCCTCCAGCTTTTGTATCCGTTCCCAATACAACTTGAGTATGGCATACAAGTGAGAGCTTTCCTGATGAGTAAACTCCTCAATAACCTTTTTAAATGTATAAAAGCCATCTTTCTTTTCAAAAGCAGTAGCATTAGGTCGAACATCTTTTACCAACCAATTATCAATGCCATGTGCATCCAAATACTGATAATACTGGATTTTATTGCTTGATGTGTACATAATATATGGAACACCTTTATGAATACCATCTTTGTAGCCGCCACCTTTAATTGCATTAAATAATTTAAAACCGCTTTTATCTTCAAGTTGCTTATTGCTCAACCATGTATTTGGAGCATGATTTTCCTGCAAATAGAAATCTGAAACAATCAGAGCCGACTGCATCACATGATTTTTAAGATTGTCAATTTTTTCCTCACTAAATTCCCAAAATGGATGTTTCTCTTTTTGGTACATTATCAATCTTATATTTTTCCCTTGCTCAAATATTTTGGAATAGGTTTCTCTCCACTCATTGATTTCATCGTCTATAAAAGTTATTACCCTTGGCTTATCTGTGGGGGTTTTATGTTTGTATTGTGTTTCGACAAAGTCATTTTCCTTTCTGTTATTGTCTGCTCTAAATAACGCCCATCCACTTAACAAATTCTCTGAAGCGTTATTAAACAGCGGAAATTTATTGTCAGAAATAATTCTGGCAAGCTCACTTTCAAACTGGCCTTCTTCATATTTACATTCCACCAACGGTAACAAACTTAGCACATAGTTTTCGGGCTTTAGTTTTACTAAATCCTCCTGAGAGATTGGTGAGTAGAAAACTACTTTTAGTTTATCCTGATTACCATCGAATTTTTGCAGTAATTGGCGGTAGATTGTTACACCGCCCTGGTCTTGTAATTTTAGTTGCTTTTTATTATTTGTAAAAACACAATGAACATCTATAACATATACAGTTTTGCCAGATGTATCAACAGCTTCCAACTTCTCGCTAAGGCGATTGGTTGGACAGAAAACAATATCTGTTTCAGTATTCTGAACTTTTGTATTTGATATAAATACCTTATTCATAATGCCTTGCTATTAATGTATTTGTTCAATGCTTCTTTGGCTTGTTTTAAGTTTTCTCCATTTGAGCTTTCCGTTTTAAATGGATTTGCTGTTGCGAAGGGTTCAAGTAATTTTTCGAGTTGCTCATCAAAACCAAGCACTTTCTTTATTTGTACAATGACTTTTGTTACGTTGTCTTCTTTGCTTATGACTGAAACAATTTCATTTATTATATTTATAGCTTTTTCATCTACACCAGAATTTAATCCGCCAGCATAAAAAAATATCTTATCTCCTTGTGCTTTCAGTTCATCTGCTGAAAGCCCGCCTCCTGAATAAAATAGCACAAAAGCATTTTCCAATGAATTTATTTTCATGGCAAATTCTCCTACATACCCATCACTGTGATGAATCAAATACAGCGTATTATTATCAGGTTTGTCATTCTCAGACAGAAAATCAATATATTGCCATTTTACAGCAGTATTATTTAATCTTTGAATTAATTTATTTGCCCGAGTGTCGACTGAGTCAATTACTATGTAATTCATATTATTCTCCTTTTAAGATTTTATTAGAGTCGGTAATTTGAATTGAAAATAAGTTTTGTCTCCATCATCATTAGTTTGAATATCAGTAATCCCGAAACGACCAGCAGAAAAAGATAATTTCCCTACTCTAACTTCGAATTCTGTGTTATAGCGGTACGCCAGGATTTTAAATATTTGGGTGGGGCCTAATTGGTCGATTATCTTCCAATCTTGTCTGTTTTGCAATAACTTTTTAATTCCTTCATAAATAGGATTAATATGCAAATTAGATTGCGTGTAATATTCATTATCAGAATCGTAACTAATATTTACTATTACCTCTTGAGAGAAATAGGAAATTGTTAGTTTGGGCTTTGGCAGCTCTTCGCCATTCGTTTTCTTAGCCTCTTTATAGGTATCACTAAAATTATATTTTGAGTTAGAATCAATTATTAAGTAGATAAGCTTTAAATCTCCGAGATAGAAACCATACTCAGCCATTTTCCGAACTGCTTGACTAATCCGACCATCTTCGGTTAATCCAGTAACAATTCTAGAGGTTTTTTTTCCTCAAGAGTTCCGTTTGACTCTTTGTAAACTGTTTGATTCTGAACATCAAAATTAATATCATAAATCTTCCTTCTTATAGTCTTATGACTATAGGCTGATTGATTAGGGACAATCTCACTAAATTTTTCATATGTTACTTTTTCGGTAGTATTAAACTCCAAATCAAGTATTGCAGGAAATCTATTTATAACGATTGGTTCATTTTTTACATTTTCATATTCCATACCGTTTAAATTTCCATGGTCATGAACTAAGAATTTGTAAATAGAAGGGAAATTCAAGTTGCCTATCGTTTCCAATATTTTAGTTGTATTCTCCTCCACATCAATCCCCAACTCAATCCTGTTTACCTGCTTTGGAAACAACGTTCTTAAACTCCAACAATTTGCAGGATTAGAGTCGGTTCCGTTATCAGGTATTAAAGGTTCATCTGCATTTTCCACTTTTCCATTCCACTCTTTAACAATTTTGCTTAACAATTGTACTTTGTCTAATAATTGGCTGTTGATAATGGCTATTTGACGGGATTGAAAGTAGATATCTATAGCATCAAATGTCCTTGACACATCTCCCATATTCTCGAAAGGGTCATTGCTATCATTTCTTACTTCTGCCGGGGCGGTAACATCTACTATAAATGTATCGTAGAGCCTTGAATTAAACAGTTTGACTGAGCTACGAAGTACTGCCGTTTCTTGTGCTGCCGAATAAATTATTTTAGGCTTAAATGAGGGCTTTAAACAATGATAAAATTCAAGCCCCGCAATTAAGGTTGATTTGTCTGAGTCATTCACCTTATCTAAGGTCAATCCTTTCTTAAATTTCTTACTTGTGTCGCATTGATTTTTGGAATGTAACGGATAAAATGAGTTATTGTCCTGCTCAATAAAATTGAGGTCAAAAATATAAATATCAAATTGATCTTTTCTACTATCAAAGTCACTAAATGCTTCACAAAAACATTTTTTAAAACCCTGATTACCGTAATTATGGGTGTATATCTGAAAAGCAATTGAGTTTTGTATCATATTTTTTCCCAATCCATCTGTATAATCTTTTTTTTGCACCAATGCAAAATCATTAGATGACAAGTATTGATTCTTATACAACAATGCCAAGAATCTGCCAAACCCGGTATCAAGGCCCTGGTCATCTATAATTGCGATTTCAAAGCGCTTCATATAAAAAGATTTTTGTTCAGTTTAACTCGATACTCAAATACACTTATTTCTCCCCCATTGGACATTGTGAATGATTTAGATTTAGAGTCCTTTGGAATCAATAACTTAGATTTCAAATATTCGTTGTCCAATGCAGATTGTACAATCTTAACTCCGTTTCCTGTTGAAGCACAATCGCTACATAATTCACTATCTTCAAATTTGAATAAATTATCCATATCTATGGAAGAATCCCTGGAACTGACTGTAATTGTATTGTAATCCTGATAATCATTTCCAAAATACAAATATGCAGTTCTTGAACCCGGAGAATGTTTGTTACTAAAACAGTTATCGAATATTTCTGCAAATACTGTATATAAATATTTGAATTGAATGCTGTTTAACTCTACTTTCATTTTCAAGATCGGGTCAATTTTTATGAGTATTTCGTATCCGCTTTTTGCTAACGAATGAAATGAATCAATCTCATCATTTTTTGATAAGACAGCATCAATATCCGCTTGCTCAAACGTTTGATTTTGCAATAACTCAGTCAGTTTTCCGATTATTTCATTTTGATGTGTAACTATGTTTTTTATAGAATCAAGATTATTGGGGTTATCCAAGGATATATAAAATTTTCCCCTTGTAATAATGATATGGAGGTAAATTAGATTAATTAAATTATACAAATTAACCTGAACTTTTGTTTGTATAACCTTTACGTCAATAACACCCGAACCTGCAATCTGCCGTATTTGAAGATAAAGCCGGATTAAACTATAAATAAGCTTCTGTAATTGAGCGGTTACAAGAATTTTAGTATCTGTATTTGTTAGCGATTTCAAATACTGTATAATTTCATTTTCGTGTGCTTCTAATCCAAGCGTACTATTTTTTATGTAGTGCCCCATGCCAACATAAAGCATCTTTTCACGATTGAGTTGTTTTTTTTCGAACTTTTCCTTCACATACTGTTTTGACATATAAGCGATACTATTGTCATATAAAAATTGTATAACTTCAAAGTGTATAAACTTGTTAATTTCATCCTCTTGTTGAGATTTATCTTCATCCCATAATGCAACAGGTTTGTGCAAAAGAATATATACTCCAACTTCTATGCGTTCTTTTGTTTCTTCATTACTATAAAAATCCTTGAATAATATCCATGAGGCCCCTGCAATCTTTTTATTCTCGACAAAGGCCTCCCAGGTATCTAGTGGCACTTCTTTCTTTTGATTTACAGTTTCAGGATAGATATCAGGAATCGGAGCACTTAATACAAGAGGTTCGGAATACTCTTTTACATTATAAATAGATGGCTTATTGCCAGAAGCATTTTGGGGAATCGAGTATCCATATTCCTCAAAATATTCTAATAATAAATTCTTGTAATTTCTTATTTTGTACTGATAGATGGATTTGATTCTTTTCTCATCACTATTTTCAAAATGCGATACAGTTGTAAAATCAAACAACAGCAAACTATTGTCATGGTTTACCAAAAAAGCATCCGTTTTTCGCCAGATACTATTAATCTGCTTCAGTATTTGTTCGTCTTCTTGGGTCATAACTAATTTTTGTCGTGATATTTATTAATAAAAGTGCTATTAATAAACTTATCCGCATCAAAGGCTTTGATAACACCTAAATCTTTTAAGTCGCTACCCATTTGTTTCCATTTCTGAATGTCAGATGTCAGCACTTTGCCATTTTCACCCCTGAAATAATCAATCCCTGCTTTAAATGACGCCCTTTCCCTGTTTATGTCAATGGTCTTATTGTAGGCTGCTAAGTAGCTGAGTGCTTTTTCAGGATTATTCAATGCGATCTTCCAACCTTGTGCTATTGAATTAATAAATTCCTGTACCAGGTCAGGTTCTTTCTCAATTGTACTTCGTTTAGTAAAATATACAGTTCCAATAAATGAAACTCCGTAATCCTGTGGTTTTACAACTGTGTATTTGATTCCTTCTTTATCTAAAGAAACTGTTTCATCAAAAATGTAAGCTGGTCTTATATCATAAGCACCTGCTATGAAAGAACCCAAATCAAAAGGTGCTTCCACTTCTGTTATTTTGTTTTTGTTCAAGCCTGCCTTTCTCACCAATGTACGGTATATCATTTCGGTATTATTACCAGTAAATACACCAACCTTTTTACCTTCAAAATCTTTAGGCATACGAACATTTAAATTTTCCTTAGCTATAAAGACTGTTGGGTTTATATAGTTCACTACACCAATCACGACCAAATCAGCCCCGTTTTCATTTGCAGTAAAAACCCTGTCGGCCCCACATACACCAAATTTATCATTACCCGAAATCACCATTTTAATCGGGTCAACATCGTCGGCCCCTTCAATTAGGTTAATATCCAATCCGTTCAACGAATCTGTTTCATTAATGGCGACCACTTCCCCCAAATAACTCGCATTGGCAAACCATTCCTGGCGAAGATTTACTTTTTGAATATCTCCTCGCCTGTGGTTGTCGCAACCAACCAGAAGAGCTAAAATGAACGGAAGAAGTATGATCAGTCGTTTCATATCATTTGAATTTTAGTATTAAAAATGGTGGATATAATTTGTTTTCATTTAAATCTTTGTAAGGTTGGTCGGTAACTTCTATCATTTCCTGCAATGCAAAGCCACACTCAATAGCCATATTTATCCAAACGGATAATTGCCATTGGTAATCTGTAAAGGTTACATCAGGGTTTCCGTTGGGTTGTTTTATAGAAACTTCATACGGAATTCCGTTATTGAAATAATTGAAATTTTCAGGACTTAGATTTGTTTTAAAAGCGGTAAACTCATACTGTAAGAAGCAAGGATGAGAATTGGTAATAATCAACCTTCCCGAAGATTTTTTTAAAGCGGTTTTAAGTTTTCTTAAAATTCTGTATTGGTCTTCCAAACTATCCACACACACAATACAAAACTTAAAACTATGCAGTCGTAAAAATCATTTTGAAAATCACTTTCATCATACAATCTTTTACAGTTTGGCTTATTAAGTGTTTGAAATACTTTTCTAAAGATTGTTGGTTTCTGTCGTATAAATCAATGTTGATGTTGTCTGGTAAAATTTTAGCCATATAAGCATCACCGCAGCCATAATCAAGTATATGTGCAGGGTTCAACTCCACAACCTGTTTGGCTATGATAGGTTGTATTATAGCCTGTTCGGGATTTTCCGCTTTATACAGCCGTTCTACTTCCTCTGTGCTCCAATATGTGTCTTTAAAACTCATTTACTTCTTAGCGATTAAAAATAACCAAGGCGATACAAGGTTATTAGGTTCAAAATATTTTGATTTTAAATCAGGATGCTCAACCATTTTAGTTAGTGAAAATCCTGCCTTGATAATTTCATTTATTATAGTTGATAAGTTCCAGTTATAGTCAGTGAATACAATAGGGTTTTTATCAGGCTGTTTCATATACACCTGATACTTCGTTGTGTTCTCCAAGTAATTAAAGTTGTCTTGATTGAGAGATGTATAATAGTGCCCGAAATGATATTGCAGAAAACAAGGGTGTGTAATGACAACTACGAGGCTCCCGCCTGACTTCAATGCCGTATAATTGTCTTTAAAAATCTCTCTTATTCCCTCAATTACAGGAACACACATTAATACAGATGTCTGCACTACTACATCGTAATAATTGTCCCTTATCTGGCTTTTGTCTTTTACGGGAATCACAACGTTAGTGATATTCCATTGTTGATATTCATCTATTACCTGAGGATTAATGTCGTACAATGAAATTTCAGTATTCCTTTTAATCAGCCAAGCCAAATAACCACTGCCGCAACCATAATCAAGTAGTTTTTTCGGATTTAAATCATTAATTATCTGAGCCACATAAGGCAATAGAATATCCCTTTCTACATTATCAATTTTATGAAAATCACCAGCTTCTTTTGTCCAATATGTATTTACGCCTTGTACCATTTACCTAATTTATTTTCTATGATACTTATACAGAGATAGACCACACCGCCAAGTAATGCCGAAAGCAACAAAGAACTCATCATCATATCAGGTTCCAATCGTTTTGCAGCTAAGTATAAGTTTTTTCCTAACCCAACTTTTGCTCCGTTAAACTCCGCCACAATTGCCCCAATCACTGCCAGCGTTGCACTTATTTTCAAACCTGCCATTATGCTGGGCATAGAAAGAGGGAAATACACTTGTCGTATTCTTGTCCATGTACCCGCATTGTAAATGTGCATAAGTTCATGGATGTTTTGGTTGATAGCCTTGTAACCCTGAGCAAAATTTACAAAGATTGGAAAGAAACACATTAGGGCCGCCATCGCAACTTTAGAACTCAGGCCAATGCCAAAAAGAATAATAAAAAAAGGTGCTAACACAATCAATGGTATTACCTGTGATGTTATCATAATGGGTAATACAAAATCCATCAACTTCGGAAAATGAAAACAAAGTATCATGGTTCCAAAACTGAAAATAATTGCTATCAATAAACCAGCAACAGCTTCAATAAAAGTAGCTTGCAATGCCTGTAACAGTGCAGTATAATTCTCTCCAAAATAGTTTGCTACTAACGATGGAGAAGAAAGCAACAGCCTCACCGTTTGGCTGGTGCTTCCAAAATATTGCCATGCAACCAACAACAGGACACCAAGCAGTATGTAAAGTATCTTATTCTTCATTCTTTAATTTTTGCTTTAACCTGTTTTGCGACCTCTTTAGCAAATGGATAATTTAACTGTTCTATTTTGGCTTCAATTACATCTTCAAGAAAGGAACTTAATTCAGGTAATTTCTTTACTGCATACAAGTCACACAAATAAATCCATTTCTTTTTTGAGTTATATCCTTTATTGCTTTCAATTCTTCCTTTAAGAATATTAAAAAATCTTTCATCGTCATGCAGAGCATACCATTGTCTTGAGTATTCGGAGAAAGTTTCAATATTTTTAAAATAGTAAGCAAATATTTCATCATGTACTGACCCAGGCAGTGCGTCAAATTCAAGAATATCCCAAATAAGCTGGTATTTGAGGTAGTCTGTTTCCGCTTTAGCAAAGGCAGTTAACAGTTTTGCGTTTATTTCAACATCATTTGAAAAATCTCTTATTGCATCCAATTCGTTTTTAGATAAAGACTTTTCGTTTCTTTCGTCTCCTGCTATCCGGATGATATTATCAATAAGATGCAGCGCTTCTTTTTTTGATATGTTGAATCTTTTACCATCTTTTAAGATAATGTCCTGAATTGAGACAAATAGTTTTTGGTAGTGCTCCTGTTGCAGAAATCCACTAATGTTATTTACTCGTTCTGAATGAGACATTGTGGACACAACAGGATGTTCCGGAGGTTGTATTTGTCCAAATCGGTTTAGTACAATTATTTTATCGGAAAGCAAAATGGCTTCCTGTACATCATGAGTAACCATAATTACGGTAGTATTATATAGTTCTCTGAGTTCTTCAAGTTCTATGTACAGTTTGCTTTTCCAAGCAATGTCCAAAGCTGAAAATGGTTCATCCAGTAATAACAGTTCAGGCTCTGTTACAAAAGCCCTTGCCAAAGCCACCCTTGTTCTCATACCACCTGATAATTGTTTGGGCAAATAATCAGCAGCATCTTCCAAACCAACTGCCTTAATCAGGCTTTCGACTTTTCCGTTTTCATCAATGCCTTTTATTTTCAATGGCAGTCCTATATTTTGCCTTACGGAAAGGTGAGGCAGAAGTGTAGCATCCTGAAACATAAAAGCCAGTTTACCTGTTTCCCTATACTCGTTTGAAGTAAGGCTGTCTATTACCACGTCACCAGTCAAATGATTTCCTGAAGAACTTGATAACAATCCTGAGAGAATGCGTAATAATGTGGATTTTCCGCACCCAGAGGGACCAACAATAGCTAAAGTGTCGGCCTTATCCAGTGAAAAACCAATACTATTAAGTACTTGCTTATCAGATTGATAAGAGAAGGTTATGTTATTTCCTGAAATAAACACTATGTCCTTTATTTTTACTTTGTCAAAACTATTATTAACCCAGTTATCCGAAGTTATCCCTACAAAAACCACAACGTCTCCTTCCCAAAATCCGAAAGAACCGGGGTTTTGAAGAAGGGGAATATCTCGGCCACCATCTGGGGGTACAGGATGGTTACCGGCAGGTTCTGCTGGGCAACAGATTTCCAGTACATACGACTAAATTGATATACCTGGTCAATCAGTAAATCGACCAGCGCCGGGTCATCCAACAATTCAAGTTGGGTTGAGGTCATCTTAATTTTTACCGGGAACTGGTATTTCGTTTTCTTGACAAAAGAGTTTTCTGTGTAACGGATGTTGTTGTACAGCAAATACTGCCTTTCCGCTATCTGAACATAGGTGCCGGTTAAGGGCATCATAGTGTCCGGGGCGGCTATATCAAAGGCTAATATGTTTTTTGATACTGTTTTGTTGATGGTTAAAATAATGACCGGTATATCCACTTTGAGGTCGTAGAGCATATCCAGCACCGGTTTCAGTTCCTTTTTGCTCATGAGCTTATAAAAGTGAATAACCAGCCGTTTGGCTTCCGGATTTTTCTTTCTGAAATCAAGCAGGGCGAGCCGGATGGAAACTGAAAGGGCTTGTGTATTATCAGCAGGGAAGCAATCGAAATGCCGGAACTTTCCATCGTTGTCAAAACAAAAGGCAGAGCCCAGCATTTTGCTTTTGGCGAAACGGACTTTGGAAGCCCCAATACCAACGATGAGCTCCTTTGCAGGTTCCCGGTTAAGCCGCCAGGGAACACCTCCGAGCTTAGCCAGCATGGCTATTTGTATGTTTGGCAGTGCGAAATTGAAATCCGCCCGGCTGACCTTGCCTTTGAATACCACCTGTGAATGGTAGCCATAGAACAAGAACATTTCCTTTAACCGGATATAAATTCTTTTTTCCTCCTGCGTAGCATCATCTTTTGAAACCGGGCTAAGGTAAATTACCAGATACCTTACATTATGTTCCTTTTGCCTGTTTTCTAAAGCATGATAGCAGGTTTTAACAGCATCATTCAGGCTATCAAATGCAATACTCCATTCATCTTTATAGGTATAAGGAAGTTTTACATATTCATTTAATGACTGTGCATTTTTGAAGCCATTATCGAAGCAGTCTTTTAAATTCTTTACTATGGCTGCATCAGATTTTTGATAGACAAAAAACAATTTTACGTTATGTGGATGCTCAATTGTTTTATATGGACCATACTCCTTTATGTCGTTGTGCGGATCGATTCCGGTTCCTTTATTTCCGTATTCCAGTAAACTGGCATTGGAATCAATGCGATGAAACTCGCCTTCGTTCCTTATTAAAAAGCCATCTGGTGAGAGGGGAATCACTTTCCTGAAATCATCATTGTTCAGGTACTTGGTATAAAAACCGGTAATGAGTTTGAAAAAGGTTGGGTATCGGTTATCCCTATCTGACTTTGGAAAAATGATTTCAAGTTCTGTTCCTAATTCGTTGCTGATTACAGGAAATACTTCATGCTGGTTGCGTAATGCTTCGTCAGGAAAAGATTCGCCCCAATGGTAAAGCAGCCCTTTGTAATTCATCCAGCGATAAATCAGGGTGTCTAAGCCCGGCAATTCTGCCATACTCTTTTTAAGTACTCTTGAATTGCCGTCATAGGATATAATCAATTCAGGTGTTTTATGAATGCTGTGCTGCACTGCCAATGTAAACTTGTAGTATTGGTTGTACTCTTTGCCTTTGAGTGTGGTATCGAACATCCACAATTCTACTTCCTGCGTAAAATTGCGCCGCATGATGGGTGCGATATCCCGGAAGTGATTACTGATTAAAAAGCGGTAATAATGTTCCGCAAACTGCAAGTGTACCGTTAGGTCGATCTCCAACTCTATGCCTCCATCCCGAAGCGGCAGAAAATCGCTGTACAACCAATGTGTTTCTGCTTTTGCAGGGTCGGGTTTGTGAAAATGCTGCACTACCGGCAACAGCTCTTCACTGATATATACCGCATACGCACCCTGGAACCACTCTTTGTAAAACGCAAAGGTTTTGGTTGTGGCCGGTGGGGCGAAGGGGATGATATTGAGTTGAAGGGTTTGCAAAAATTATTGTTTTCCCAAATTTATTTACAATTAATACAAATTTAGTTTATGATAGATGCTTGTAATAGTTCAATTCCCTTTTGTATGTTGGCATGATGAATCACCACTACTTTATACCCCAATTTCTTCAACTTTGTCCTTTTTCTTTCATCATCCAGCTTTATATGTTCTTTATCATGATCAGGGCCATCAATAAATACACATATTTTGGGGTTGTAAAACAAGTCCGCTTCAGCAATGGGGTCATCGTCTTTAAAGATAATTTTATGCAGTTCTTCAGGCATTCTAATTTTTATCTCTTTCATCACAACCAGAACTTTTTTCTCCAGTGTAGAAAGTTCATGTTGCATAAACGTATCGAATTGAACATTGTCGTCAATAGTAGAGGACATATCATCTGTAACAGTGAGCTGAAGCAGGAAATCTTTTACGGTACTCCTATCAAATAATCTATGGTCTCTCTGGTTATAGAAATTGCAAATACAGGAATAACAGGATTTCAAACAAGCTCCTTCAACATCATTACCCTGAGCATCAAAATGCAGTAATTCTAATGCCTTATTGCTTATTCTCTTCAATAAATGAATATCATTTGCAATTGCAGACAGCGTTCCAGTTCCCCCTTCTGAAGTCTCATAAATAATCATCTTTCCATTTTGCCCCAGAATGGGCTGGTATAAACCATTGATCTCATCATCATCCAGATTCAATACGGTGCAAAGGCTTTGTATAAAAGCGTTTAAAAGGGTTTTGGCAAATATTTCTTCATTACCAACAAAGGACTCTGTTAATTGCAGGACAATAACATCATTCTTTGACTCCGTAAGCAGCGAGACATTTGTTCGCATCTGGCCTTTGCTCAGATTCTTCTCTTTGCAGTGTTCATCCAGTTTGGAAAACTGCACCCATTTGAAATTTACCGGATCAAGATTGAATCCAATGCGTTGTTCGGAATAATCTGCCATCTGCCCCATATTTAAATGACGCATCTGAGCACTCCTTTCAAATGCCAGTTTACAGATGGGTTTCCCATTCATCTTTATCTCTTTGACAACTGCTTTGGAAGTAGGCTTATAGCTGTTTATAATCTTATATCCACCTTTCAGTCTCTCCTCTTCATCGGCGGTAATCCTCGTTCTTCTTTCTCCTCTCATTCTTGGAAATTTCAATGCAGCGAAGGGTCTGTTTGATTCCCAAACTGTACCACAGTTAGGACAATTAGTGGGAAACGGACTCGAATTGGAGAGTAATTCTATATGCTCACAGTCCGGACAAACTGCCGTACTAATAACATTATTTGGGTCGGTTTCTTTACTTACATACTGTACCGCATATTTCAACCCACCAAAATAAAGTGTATTATGAGGAGCAAACTCCCTGATAGCAATATTCTGGTCTCGTACCAACTCTTCCTCTTCCTTTTGGTGGAGGAATTTAATGGAAGTGACCTTTTGAGGAAATGCATAATTTGGTAAGAAACCCACCTGGCTCAAATACCTGTACACATAAAATTCTTCCTTGCCATTTTTAATATTTTCATTCCTTTTTTCTAATGCTTCTCTCCGGCTTGAAAGCACAAAGTCATGGGCTTTATCATCAATTTTCATTTTATTGATTTCGAGAATTTCTTTTAGTGATTCCCGGTAATCACTTCTCATTTTATCAAAAGCCCTGTCAAATCTGTAAACAAACTCCCCAATCTGTTCCTCCACCTCATTCCATGTTATTTGTCTTTCAGAATCCTCTATTTCCTTTCCAAAAGCTTCTTTTATGTTCTGCAAAATCTTCGTCTTATTATCCTGAACTGCCTTTAGCAATGATTCAAGATAACTGTTGATAACAGGCAATTCATTAAAGTCGCTGAAATCAATAAACTCTGATGGCCGTGCCCAGATTTTTTCTGATATAACCTGTAAAACCAAAGAGTTAATATGTGCAGAAAATAAGGAGGCATTGGAGAGATTAAATCTTGGTACTGCAATTTTACCTGATACAATTTCAACTGGACGCCTGTAATAGTATTGATCATGTGCTCCTCTTCCCGGACCGCTACCACAAAAAGTTTGCACAATTGAGCCCTGGCCACTACGACCAGCCCTACCAGCTCTTTGAGCATAATTGCTTGGACTTGGAGGAACATTCCTCAAATACACGGAAGAAAGCGTACCAATGTCAATGCCTAACTCCATTGTAGGAGTAGCTACCAGAAATTGAATCTCGGGGGAGTTTTCTTAAACTTGTTTTCTCTTTCCTTTCTCGTTTGGCCATCCACCTGACCTGAGTGATCTTCCGAAACAATATTCTCTGAACCATCAAAAGGCAAGGTGTATTGATGGTAGTAATAATTCTCTTCCAGCTTTGCTTCTTCCAGTGTTCCTTTACAAGTTGATTTAAGACAGTAGTTTACTTCATTCCAATTGTATTTTGAACCGCATTTTTTACACTCTTTTTTAAATTCCTGTTTAGGAGCTTTCACTAAAATCATTACCGGGTCAAGGTAGTATATGTCATGTCCCTTAAACCGTTGTAAGGTGATATATCCAATCTGCTTCAGGAAGGAAATTGTTTCCTGAATTAAGGAAACAATTTGTTGTGAGTGCTCAAGCTCAAAGCACTTTTTTATCCATGTAGTTAATGCCCTTGAATTATCCAACGCATGGAAGGTGAAATCACTAAATCTAAATGTGTCTTTATCAGCATTTGTAAATACCCCCACATTTGTATCCTCTACCGCTTCAAATATTCGCTTTTCGGGAGCATAGTTTTGAATAACATTAATTGTTTGCTGTTTGAAAGTTGCCCTGTCAATTAAGTTAGAATGACCGATAGCCATTTCTCTCCGGAATATTTCAAGAAAACCTTTGACATAGTCATGCAACAATGGCTTTGATATGTGCTTTAAGAAGTCAAATTTTTCAATTTCAGGCTGGTTGATGGCTTCCGCCAATTGTTCATATCCGACTTCTAATAAGCCAACATCCTCCAGGTTAATTGATATGAATCGTTTGGTTCCCCGTATTTCTACATACAGGTATGTTTCAAGGTATTCCAGAAATTTATTTTTGAAAATTCTTCTCTGGACAAATGGGATATTAGACTCGTCATGAATGATTAGCGGATATAGCAACTTGGGAAGTTCATTAACCGGAATGTAATCCTGCTGATCCTTTAAGATGTTATACAATGCCCTGCGGAAATATATCTGGTTATACCAGTGATCCATATGCCCAGCCTGAAATGCGGCATCCTGCCGGTTATCGGTAAACCCAATTACTTTTCTTTCTAACTTGGGTGAGGCATTTAATGAAGCACTTACAATAACGTCTGTACCGGTTGCCCTGCCTACTGAATTGAGCTGGAAGAGCTTTGAATATTCCGTTGATGCGCCTGAATGATAAGTACGGCAATTTAAACAATAGGGTAATGGTTGCGGAACCAATGTTCCCCGCTCTTCTTCGTCTTCAAAATAAGGTGTAAACCTGTTTTCTGTAGAATCCAATTTGCCTAATAATGGTTTTCTATCTTTATACTGGCTCTTTAATTCTCGTTTCTTGGGAGTAAGCCAATTTTCAGGAAGGTCGGTTGATGTTTCTTTATGTTCTTTGGAATAGTACCCGGCAATCCCTTTGGATTTATCATCGTTAAAACTCCAGGGTGTTGTTTTACCGTTGTCTTTATCATAAGTCATTCCGTAATACTCCTGGCCACAGGTTCTGCAAAAGTGCAAAGGATATAAGGTTGCCTCTGGCCTCCCTTCTTCTTCGCATTTAGGGCAGGTAGTTTCCCCGGTATCACTCAGGTAGCCACATCCATCTATCAAACAACCTTTCAGTTCTGAGCCCTGATTGTAAAATGCATGAACTTTGGGTACAAACCTTGGCACTTCTCTTCCCATTCCTGATATTACGGTGCCTGCCATACCGAGTAATAGCCCTGCATGAATTTCTATCCGGCATTTATCTTTTGTTTCATTACTACGATAACCCTGCTGATATTCCTGGATAAGGGTTCCTAAATCCTTTACTTCCTTCAAAGACCGTTCGAGAAATGATAACAACAGCGAATCTTTTAATGATTCCCCCAGTCCTCTTCTGCTTAACTCACCGTTATACTCAAAGCCCATTATTGCCTTAAATAAGGGCAAGGCGGTTTGTGTGTTTTGTAAGTCAAAAGCGTTCAACTCCTCTTCCGTAATTGTTATCCTATCGCTAAGTCGTTTTCCATCAAACCAAACTGATTTGTCTTCTTCTTCTGTGACAACATTTTCGGGAAGAAATTCTTCTCCAAATAATCTCGAAGCAAAGCCGGAAACGGCTTCACTTGACTTGCCATCAGCTTTATCGCTTACCATGGTAGCAGAAGTGCCAATGCATAACAATTTACCTTTTGTATTAGTCTTCTGCTTTAATCGCCGAATGAGAAAAGCTACATCTGCTCCCTGCTTACCGCTATAAGTATGTATTTCATCCAATACCAGGAAACGCAGGTTTTCTTTCTTTCCTTCACTAAACAAGCTGTTGTCCTGTATTCTTGTCAACATTAACTCCAACTGAACATAGTTGGTGATCAAAATATCAGGTGGCGTTCTTCTTAATTGCTGGCGGTCTATAATTTCTGAGTCTTTCGGAACTGCATCGTCACCAAATATTTTTTTATACGCCGTTAAAGCAGCTCCTCCCTCTTCCTCTGTATCGCCTGTATAAAGGCCAATCTTTAACCCAGTACCTTCCAGTTTATTAGCCAGTTCCTGGTATTGAGAGTTTGCCAACGCATTCATGGGGTAAATAACAATGGCTTTGATGCCCGTCAGTCCTTTATCCTTTGCATGCAAGCAATAATTTACTACCGGTAATTCAAAAGTCAACGATTTACCCGAACCTGTTCCGGTGGTTACAACCAGGTTTTGTTCTTTACCGCAGGTTATGTCTACTGCTTTTTCCTGATGTGAATAGGGATCAATTTTAAAAATGGATTCTGTTGCCGGATGCAACAATTTTTTGGCAATCAGTTCCTTTATAGTCAACCCGCTTTTAAAGCGCTTAGTAATCTGGATAATAGGTTCCTGCCACAGCATTTGCCTGTTGGCCACGGCGTTTGCAACAAAGGCCTCAATTTCTTTATTCTTAAAAACCTGGAAGGTTTTGATAAAAGAATAATACTGATCTTTTACCTCCTGGTATATCTTGAATGGATCCATAATAACTAAATAGACTTTGAAACAATATAGCCTGTAAGCAGGGCTACGGATATACTGATAAGCGTACCTACCAATACATATTCACTCATTTTTTGCTCACCTTCTTTTAAACGAATGATAGATTTTGCTGCTACCAATAAGCCGATGGCTTCGTATTGACTAATCAATACCAAAAAGAAAATGATCAGCCTTTCCAAAATACCTATCCACGCACCTGCATTTTCCAAACTTTGTTCATTATGGTTTGGTATCTGGTCTCTGAATGATTTTGTAATCATACCGATAAGAATACCGACAGGGCTTGTGAGGAATACCAATGCAATACCCACCACCCATATTTTTTCATCAACCATACAAGCCTGGAACACCTGTTTCAGGGATATAACTTCAGGAAATTTGACCCACCATATAATAAATATCACCAGCAAGTGGAGCAGCTGGTCAATGGCAAAATACAATACGTTGTTTTCCCGATAACTCTTCCACCAGTCAATGAGGCCATGACTGACAAGTATTACCAGCGGCACCCACCAGGTGTCGAAACAGGTGAACCATCCGGCTACCAGTGCAGTAAGTAAAATGTGATACCAAAATTGTTTTGCCTTATGGTGGGCTGTTCTTCTTGCCTCTACCCAGCTGGTGGGTTGCAGTACAAAGTCGGTAACTAAATGTGCGGCCAGCAGCCGGATGAGCCAAATGATTGCATTATCCATTTATGGGGGTGGTTTGTTGTATGCTTTGGTTATACAGCCTCAGCAACTCCTCCATCTGTTTCCACCCAAGCGACTGTACATGCCTGTTTACAGTTGACTGGGATTTATCCAACACTTTAGCTGTTTCTATTTGAGTGCGGTTGTTCAGCAAATGCTGCAACACTTCCGCCTGTTTATAAGTTAAGGCGTCAAAGAGGTAGTCGGTAAACAGGCTGATGGTTTCCAGTGTTGTGTTTACCTTTTCATCCCCGCAGCGGATAATTAACCTGCGTCCCGTTTTCTCCAGTTCATCCAGTCCCCTGCCCGATAGCAGAAATGCTTCCCCCTGTGCTGTTTTTATCTGTGTTACCGGTGTTTCGATGCTGCCGATGCCAATAGAAATTTTAAGGTCGGTCTTTATGTCCGGAAGCTGATTTTCGAAAATCCGGGCAGCTGTACGAAGGCGGAGGGCCAGCTTGTAAGCCGGGTAAGGGTCCACCAGGTAGCTTTGGAAACTGTCGCCCCGGTAAAAAGAAAGGAATTTTGCTTGGTTGGCATTGATCAGCTGCTCCAGAATGGAACGAAGCTCTCCGGCAGCTTTGCTGCCCATGGCTGTTGAGTTAACAATATCGGCTGTAATAACGGCACCCAGAACTATCATACATTAAAGATATAGTTCTTTTTGGCGAATTATACAATTTATCGCTAAAAAGTAGATAATTCAAAAATATCGTATTAAAATACGAATATTGTACATTATGCTATTAAAATACGAATTATTGACAAAATATAGGTTTCTGTCTAACTTACATGAAAAAATAACAGCCTCAATATCAATAGTTTGCTTAAATATGTCTAAGAAAAGACAAGTGTCCTAAATAAGGTGATCTAAGGTCAATAAGCTATCCAATCACCACAGGTGCCGGAAACCTATGTTTTAAAACATCCAACTCCTTTTTAATCAATGGAATCAATTCCTCCCCTAATTCCCAAAGCTGGGTGCTGCCGGCATCTGGAAAATAACCCGTTGCCTGGTAAGCTGCCTTGGCATTTACCGTGGCCGTTTCAATGGCAATAGGATGAAAATCCGGGTTAAACCCGCCCTGAATAACAGTTGGCAGGTGAGGCTTCCAGTTGTTGCATTGCCCAATATTGGCCAATACTGGCAGCTGTGCCTTTGCATGGAAATAAAGCCATACTTCAAAACAGGGATTGCTTTGTGCAACCTGCCAATTAGGATGTTGAGCACACTGCTGCCTGATGGTATGTAAATGATTACGCCATCTGTCGGTATCAATTACAAACCACAACCTATCAACCGCAGGGTCTACTGATAATTCCTGTTCAGCAGCTAAGGCCACTCCAACCAATTGATTGGGGGCACTGCCACCAACACTTTGCAGCGGAACTACCTTTACTCTGGACGACATGCCATCAAAAAAACGGAAGTAGTCAGGCTCCCGGTTGGTGCCTTCGCAAACAATAATAAAAAGAAAGGCATCCCTGAAGGGTGCTTTCTTTTCGTAGGTGAACTTAGTTGGCTTCGGCATATTTCTCCCAGTTTAAGTCTTTAAATTCCCTAAAAAGGGATGCCTCCATAGCGACCATTCAGGTAGCCTTTCTGATGTCAATGGTGTGGTGTTCTTTAAACTCACTTAATGCATATATTTCCGTAGCACCTTCTTTATTCTTCTCGGCAAACCAGATTTCATCGGGCCGGAAAATATCTTGATCCAATAAGTTTGATTCGTGGGTGGAGAATATTAATTGCCCATGCGTTTTTTCATCATGCGAAAATTTATTGATGAGTTCTTTAATCAACAGCGGATGAATGCTTCTTTCTATTTCATCTACCAGGTACACCCGTTTTGATTTGATGGCTGCATAAAAGGCAGGTAAATAATCCAGCAAGCGCCTTGTGCCATCTGATTCTTCAGCAGCAGTAAATTTTGCTTCGCCACCATCTGTATCATGCAAAAAATACAGCCGCTTTGCCACCACTTTGTTTTGCCGTAACACAAACAATATTTCTTCATGTGCGGTTAAGAATGGCCTTATTTTATCGGGATTTGCCTTTAACTCTGCGGTTATGCGTTCTGCTTGCTGCTTATCATCCTCTCCAAAAAAATCTTCAATGGGAATGGTATCCACATTTATGCTTTTAATACCCGTATTGAACGACTGCATTACCTGTGATGCAAATTGATAAAAACCAGCATCCTCTTCCAGGTGTATGGTTAAACCCGTTGGCCTTGCATTGGGCATTACTGGAACTAAATCATGTGTGAACCACTGCAAGGCTTTTTTGAAATTATCGAAGACCTTATTCTTGCGGCTGGCCATGTGAAACAATACAGGCTTGTTTCTTTCCAATATTTCATTTTTTAAAAAGAAAGGGAAAACAGATGCTTCTTTGTCTTCCATTACCTCTTTACAAAAGGTCAATTGAAGCTCTTTATCATCGGGCTTGTCAGTTCTGGTAAACAATATGTAGTCTTCTTTTTTACCGACGCCACTGAATTGCAGTTCCTCTTCTACAATAATGCCCTGGTTAACGGTAATGCCATAATAAAAAGGAACTTCATCTTTGATAAATTCCACACCGAGGTACACATCCTTTTTGCGGCTTTCTTTATCGAACTTGAAGGTTTCAATCAAAAGCTCAATAGGAAGATTACCGGTTTCTACAAACTGGCCCAATAAAGCCAATGCCTTAATAAGATTGCTTTTGCCCGCCCCGTTGGCCCCATACATGGCATTAAGTTTAAGCAGCGAAATGCCATCGGCCTCATACACATGGTAAGGCATACGGTTAAACCTGCCGGGAAGCATGTTAAACTCTGTGAGCTCCTTAAAGGAAAACAGGTTCTTGACGAGGAATCTTATGAGCATTGCGTGATATTTTCACGCAAAATAGAATAAAATGAGAAAAAATACAAATTATATGGGATTTTTTAGCTTTTTAAGTGATAAAATCACTTATTGGCGACTTCCTTCATCTCCTCCCTTACCCAGGCAAACTCATCATAAAGCCTTAAAATGGTTTCTTTAGTGCGGTAACTGCCGTATTTATCTATATCCTTACGCTTTACGATAGGGAAGGTTTCCAGGATATAATCCATTTCCTCCTTCTCCAAGCCGTAAAGGTGGGCATAGATGGCATCTAGCGAACAAAACAGATTGAACCGATTTATATCGGAGTAATTAGAAAGCCTGACTTCTTCAAAATACTCTTCACCGAATTGCTGTAAATCTTCATTATCACAAACAATCTCAACAATACTTTTTCGAATTAAATCCTTCACTCGTTGTGTATATTTTACAAGCGGAACTATTGCCAGTTGCTTAAATACAAAGAAGTTTAAATTTGACCCGCCCAATTTTTGCCGAACTATGTAGTCAAACGGAAGTGATACTGAATTTGCAATGAAAAGATAAAAATTTGAGTAATCATTTTCCCGAGGAAAAATCAATGTAATTGAATTACCTACCGCAGAATAAGGTATAACAGAAAAAATAGCAGTGCGGTAATCTGTTAAGCCTCTACAAATGTTTCTAAATCCATAGAACCATTTTTTATTAGTCCATTTCCCGAAAACCTTATCTACTTCTGATTGATTAACCCAATATCTCGGAAATATAGAAAAATCAGTTTTTTTAAGTTCTTCTGTAGTGGAGTATATAGGTTGAGCTTTTGTGTTAAATCTAACTTCTCTAGGAACGTTTTTAAATGAGCCATATCGTGAATTCAATAAGTAAATAAGTTTTGACTCATATAAAGGCAAATAAATATTGTCAGAATAATGAAATTGGTTCTTGGATAATTGGTAGCCTTCCTCTTGTAGGGTTTCAAATTGTTTAAATAAATGGCTCGCCCGTGTCATATTAAAAGCCTCACAATAAAGATCAATTTGAAATTCATTACTAATCTCAACATCATCGGTTTCATTTATGATCGTCACATTGCTATTATATAAGCGCCGGGTAATTTCAACATCTTTTTGTGAATTAAATGCAGGGCAATTATTTGTGTTAGGATTAAACAACTTAAAATCAGTTGTCTCAAGAAAATAGTAATCATTTCGAAGAATTTCCTCCGGCTGCCGTAAACCAAATTTTATTTTAATCTTTCTATCAGATTTGCACTTCGAAAAAGTGACTAGAACAAACCGTAGATTACGTTCGGCATCAAATAATTCGTTCTTATTCTCATAGTCAAATAAACTTACAATTAGGTTTTCATCAATGCATCTTGTGAATAATGTCTTGTAAGTATCATCGGTTGCAAATCCTGATTGTACAATTAAGCCCCATGTAGCATTACTGTTTGTAATGTTAATACCCTTTACCGTAAAAATTCCGTAAGTATTAAGATTTCCTTTCTTAACACTTTCATATTCATTTGAACCCTTTATAAATTTCGAAAAGAGCTCTATTTCAGTTTTATACTTTTCCCACTCATAGAAAAGGAGCTTATTTTCTTGTTTTAAAGCTTCAATTAGTTTTTTTCTTATCTCACCTTTTGATACAGAAATATTGTCATCTTTCCCCTTAAAAAATTTAACTTCTTCGGGCTGCACTTTTTCCCATGGAGGATTTCCCAAAAGACAATCAAATCCTCCTTTGTTAAAAACCTCTGGAAATTCCAAATGAAAATGAAAAAAATTGTGTTGGTCGGCAGTTTTCAAAACCCGTTCAATCAGCGTTTCATTCACTTTTTCATTTTCCCGTAATTGCTCCAGTGTAGCATTCGTAGGATATAACAATAAATCAGTCTCTGTTTTCTTTATAAAAAAAGCAGCAGTCCATACATCAGCCATCAGCCAGTCTTTAAACCGGCGTTCCATTTTTTCTAATTGCAGGTATTCTTCTTCTGCTAAATCCACATCGCTTACCTGTTCCTGTTTACGGTTGTTCAAGGCTTCCCGCAGTCTCAATAATTCATCGGTTTCATTGCGTTTAAATTGTAAGCCGTATTGAGCCTGGGGTTCATTTACCTTATTCAGGTTTTCGAGTTGCTTTCTTATTTTCCTTTTCAGTTCCGTGCAAATAGCAGGGTTATCATTACCAACAGGTTTATAGGCTTCTTCCGGTATTCCTTTCTTAATTAATTCCGGCGTAGCTCCAATGAGGGAGTTACCGCATTTCAGTTTGTGGTCTAAAAAGGTCAGCGGCATATCAGGCAGGGAGGCGGTAATCCATAAAGAGAATTTTGCCAGTTCCAAAGCCATGGGGTTTAAATCCACACCGTAAATGCAATGCAACAGTATATCCCGTTTGGCTTCCCTTAGCTGGTCTTCGGTGGGGCGTTCTTCGTCGCCCATGCGTATTAAGGCAAGTGTTTCACCCAGCTTTTCCAGCGCCGCACAAATAAAGGCCCCACTGCCGCAGGCAATATCGGCTACCTTTAAGTTGAGTAGTGCTTCTTCTTTTTCAGCCTGTGTAGTTTTATCTTTTAGCGCATTCTCTATTACCGGCACTAAGGCAGATTCGATCAACTGTGCCACCAGCCGGCTATCGGTGTAATAAGAGCCGGTGGTTTTACGGTCGGTTCCCCTGTCGTCTAAGTAAAATTCTCCTCTCTTAATTTCCCGTTTACCCAGCGTAAAGTTTTCCTTTGCCAGTTTGGGTTCATAGTCGAGCAAGCTTTCATACACCGAGCCCAATTCATCAATAGCCAGGTTAGCGTAATTGATGCGGTTGCTCAGGTTGTCCAGCTTAAAATAACTGAGGCGGTAAATGGCATCCAGTAAAAACTTATTTTTTAGCGATAGGTCTTTAATGACAGCAATTTTCTTGTCGGAAAATAATTGACCGCCAAAAGCATTTATTTTATCCCCGTTATTAAATTCATAGCCATTGGCTACCAATTTGAAAGTGATTTTTAAGCCTTCCCATAAATCATGTTCTTCATCGTGGCTGTAATTGCCTTTCTCCGCCATTTCTCTTAACGCATTTAAGCTGTAGGTTCGGGCATAAATACTGTTGCGGACAGGCAACCAGCCTTTCTGCTCGGCAAACATGAGGAAGAGCAGGCGATAGATGATGTTCAGGATTTCGCCGTAAAAACCTTTTACTTTCCCATTTTGAAATTCATCGGGATTAAGATTTTCTGCAAAACCATTGCCCAGCTTTTCGATGGCTTCAATTACCTGGTCACGCAGTTTGTTGCCAACCTTTACACCTGTTTCTTTTGATTTTTTATGAAAGCTTTCCAGTAAACAATTGTCTTCTACTTCAATGGGGTTTCCTTCTTCATCGTATTCTGTTACCTGCTCACCCTGGTATTGATTCTCTATTCTTGAACGATGTAAAATTCTAAACAACACCCGGAACTGCTCTGTATTGGCTGTTTCAAAAATGCTTTCCAGGTCAAATTCCAGAAAACCTTTGGTAATAGAATGGTAGAAATCACGCAACAGCCGTACTTTTTTTCCATTGATTAAAATGGCCCATTGGTGGTGGGTGGTGTTGAGAAACTGTTGCAGATAATCCTGTGGGCTTTTTTTACTGTGGGCAATGCTGTGCTTGTCCTTAGTGTCAAAATCCTGTGCGGAGTTTACCATGTGAACTACCGGTGCATACTCACTATCCCAGCCCTTATAGGGTATATGGTATTCAATGTCCGATTTACTGCTAACAGAGCCGATATGTTTTGGTGCATACCCCAATGATTTGAGGAAGGGTATAATCCATTTGTTTCTTAGTTCTGAATTGTCGAATTTATTATCAATAATATTAAGCCTGTTTTCTTCCCATCGTTCCCGGAGTTTTTCAAAAGTTGATGCTATTACTTCATCTACTTTTTTCATGTCCGTGCCGAAGCTTTTATCTTTTACATAGTCGGCCTTTGTTTCGCTGGCCAGCGCCATACAAAAGTCTTCTGTAATAATATTGCCGCTTGATTTTATAAAACTTAATGCCATGCTGTTGTATAATTAAAGCGGTTGAATAATAGTTAGGGTTAACAAATCATGTCCCGCTTCCTCTATATGAATAATGTCATTTAACCAGGCTGGTTGTTTTGCATCTTTACTTTCTATCAAAATTTTATTGTACAACTCCTGCCTTTCCTCAATCAGTTTAAACCTGCGTTCCTTTATTTTTTCTTGCACCAGTTTATCCAGCCCTTTGAAGGCCAGTGCTTCATTTATTTGTTCTGTTAAATCGGATTGGGATCAATTCCGGGTGGTTTGAGCTGCCGTAAAACTCTTATTTGGAATAGCTTTTTCTGAATAGCTATCCACATTAATGGTGATCAACTCCTCAATTACCCTTTTTTCTTTTAATCCAACTGTAAAACGAACAAGGAAATTATATTGCCATGTTACGGCTTCCGCTTCAGCAGAGAAGAAATAGGCGTTACGGCCATATAAACCTTTATTGGTAAAAAATGCTGCCTTAACCAGTTCAATCATTTTACGAATGAAAGGATGCCCGGCATCCAAGATGACAGCGTCCGGATGAGTCAATGCCAATTCGGGGTCGAAGGTTACTTTCTTAATGGTATTGCCAAATCGTTGCAGGATCAGCTTTGGATCGTTGATACTTATTTCATAAAAACCAGAGCCTTTATCAATCAGTGCTGAATTAAACCGGGCTAATGCTGACTTTACAAAGGACAAAACTTCTTCCTGTGAACCAACGATACGTTTGGTTTCTTCAATTCTTTTATCAATTTCAGGCAACTCAATATCCAGGCTGCTATAGAATGATTCTTCCTCGATTTTCTTCTTACGTTTTCTGTCCTCCTCCGGGGAACTAAATGCCTGGCGTACCGCTTTTTTAGTTTCTTCCAAACCAGCAGCAGAAAACAGGTCTGGCATGTTGGGGTCAACAGCTTTCTTTTTGCTCTTCTTTTTGGCAGAGGCTTCAAGGACAATACTCTTTAACGACTCCTCATCGCCAAAATAAGCGGCCGAATAGTCACGGTCCATTTCAATAGTTCTTTGTTTTTCCAGCAACAAATCCAATATTTCTTTATCCATTGATTTGTCAACTACCAATGTCCGGATATTAACGATGTCTCTTTTTTGACCAATCCTGTCCACACGGCCATTTCGTTGTTCTAAGCGATTTGGATTCCAGGGTAATTCATAATGTACCACATTAGAGGCAAGGCGTTGCAGGTTCAACCCTTCAGAAATTACATCCGTTGCAATAAGAATAGCTTTTTTGGCACGGTCAAATTTTCCAAAGATTTCTGTTCTGGCATTCAGGCTCATATCGCCATGCATCACAAAAATTTCAAAGTCTTTTGTTTTGAGATTCTTTTCCAGGTAATCTAAAGTGTCTTTGTACTTGGTAAACAGGATAACTTTCGGGTCTTTGGCAATTAACTCCGGCAGTATATCATTTTTAAGTTTCTGTAATTTTTCATCATCCTTTGGAGTCAGTGTTTCACCGAACTCAATAATGCGTTTCAGTTCTGTAATTTCATCCTGGCTTAATGCTTCAAAGTCCAGACGGAGTGAAGCCATTTCCTCTGATATACGTTCATCATCAGAAAACAAATCATACACATAGTTTTCGAGGGTTTCTTCTTCGCTTTCGCTCAGGTTGTCAACTTTATTTTCAATGGTGGAAATCCTGTTCTCCAATGATTTCAAAACTGCATAAGGCGAACTGATGGCTCTCTTTTGCAAATGGATGGCTACCCAATTGGCTATGTTTCGTACTTTCTTAGAGTCTTTTTCTTTCGCTGATTTTAGAATGAAATCACCATAGCGTTCAACAGCATCCAGTAATTGAATGAGTTTTCCGTTTGGCTTTGGATCAATGATAACTTCTTTTTGATCCCGTTGTGGGAAGGGAGATTTTTTTCCTTGTTTTTCGTACCAGGCTTCTAGTTTCTTCCGGTTACGCTGAATAACATTGTAACGAGCATTTGACTTGTCGAATGTGATAGATCCGTTTCCACTATACCGAACAATTTCAGGGTTAATCATTTCCAGAATACTGGCAAATGAATCGGAATAGCCATTGTGCGGAGTAGCTGTTAAAAACAAGACATTTTCAATTTTTTTGCTGAGGTCTTTTACCAACTCATAACGCTTTTGTTGCTTGCTTGCCTTTACATTGCTATGGGGTCTTGCACATAAATGTATTTCATCCACCAATAGTAAATCCCAGGGTTGTTCCTGTATTTGCTGTTTTATGTCGGGAGACTTTGCATAATCCACGGATGCAATCACAAATTGAAAATATTGCCAGGGATTTGCACCAGCAGGTAATTCTTTTTCAAACTCTTTCCGGGAAAATGAATCAATAATTGTTGCCTTAATGTGGAAGAAATAATCGAGTGCTTCTTTCCACTGTTGTTTTAGGTTGGCAGGTGTAAGGAAGACTACTCTTTTTATTTTACCTCTTTGTATTAATTCCGAAATAATAAGTCCTGCTTCTACTGTCTTACCCAAACCCACATCATCGCCAATTAACATTCTCGTATTGGGTTTTTCAAGAGCCAGTACCAGCGGCACCATTTGGTAATTGTATGGCACTACGGAAGAGCGATGCAAACTAAGAAAGGGAGCAGAACCGTGTATCAAATCAAACTGGTATGCTCTCAATAACAAACGCTGTGCTGATAAATCACCAGGTAGTTCAGCGTTTATTTTTTCAAATCTTTCCTCCTTTATATTTTCTACATCTGCTAAAAATACCCTTTGGTCATTTGAATCGCCTGTAATAGGAGTAGCCACTACCTCAATACCATCAAATTCATCTATCCTCCATAAACGGTTTCGCATGTTAACGATTATGCCGGGTTTAAGATTCTTGTTAGTCATTTCTACTTTTTCTAAGGTTTAATTTCTTCTCTGTTACCTGTATGGCTTGATTTGCCAATTTCTCACCTTTTACCACAGCATAAAGCTGGTCGGCTAACCAAAGAGTGAGTAATTCATCAGCATCGGTTTTCAGAATATTTGCTATAATGGGTATTTGCTCTCTTTTGAGTTGCCGGGTACCTTTTTCGATTTTGCTCAGTTGGGCTGTATCCATTTCGAGCAATGGGGCTACCTGTCGTAAATACAGATTTTGTTTTTCTCTGAGTGCCCGTATTTTCTCCCCAAATTGGCTATCCATCATTTATTTGTTGACTTGTCAAATATTGGCAAACATAAACAATAATAAGAAGGTATTATTACTTATGGGAAGATGAAAAAAGAAAGGCAGGAAATAACCTGATAAAAAAAGAGAAATGCAAGAATTCAGCCTGACATACAAAGGACGGTTTTGAGGGCATGAGCGACGAAATTGCAAAGGCTGCAAAGTTTGCAAACATTGCAAACTTTGCAAAGTGGGTGTAAGGTTACAACTTACGGTAGAGACCAGGTTTGGGCTTGTCAAGCAGTTTGCCCAAACCGTTGCGGAGCAGGTCGTCAACCGTACGGGTTGCCAGGTCAAAGGTTTTGCCCAGATCCACGGCCTGGTGTCGGGTGAACTCCTGCGGCAGGGCTTCAAAGAATTGACGTTTGTTGCCTCCGGCTTTGAAATGGGTGGATTCGGATTGCTTGGGGAGGTTATTGAACATGAGCAGGCTGTGCTGGAGATAAATGCCTGCCAGTTGAAGGGCGGTGCTGAAATCCTCGTTGGTACATTCAAGTTTTGTAGCAGATTCACCGTTTTGATGCCGATATTCATAAATTTCTCCAGTGGTGGCATCGAATGAGCCAGTATTGTAGTTATTATTTTGGTGGCTCATTTCAAATTTGCGAAGAGTTGTAAAAAGCATGGCCATGCGAAACAAGATAAGGCCCAGCCGTTTTACGATACTGGCGGCTTCTTCGGCGGTGAACATCGTTACTTCCTGTAACCAAGCTTCGCAGGTTTGGTTAAGCTGCTGCCACTGCTCTGATGTTAGCGTTATGGTTGTTTCTTCCTTTTGAAGGAATAAAACCATTCTGTACACCCGGTAGGATAAGTTTTTGAAATGCTCTGTCAGGTTAATGCTGTGTGCATTGGGTGAAACATCTTTCCATTGCTGCTCTACTTTGAAGGCATAGAACATAAAGCGGCTGAAAAGGCCATCTTCAGATGAAGCGATTAATCCAGTAACCTGGTTGGGTGTACCGGATAAAGCAATGGACAGGCTGGGTGTGTTTACTTCGGTAAACTCATTATTGCCTTTACGAGAGCTGGCCAATCTTACGTGGTGGAAGGATTTGCGGAGCATATCAGAATAAGAGCCCCATTCCTGTTTGAACACATTGCCCAATGTGTCGGCTTCGGTTTCACAAATAATGCCGGTGCCCTCATTCTGCTCCATGTGCCAAAGGATTTTGGCATAGCTGGTATTGGCCGGAATATATACTACCCGAAAGGGAGGTTTTGCCGGTGGTTCTTCAGGTGGTGCAGTTTGATTCTTTTTGCCAAACATTTTCTGTTTATGTTCTGCCACCTGCTGGTTGTACTGCTGTTCTGATTCTTTGCTTGAACGCAGTACCATGCTGTGGTATTCATCGGCCATCATCTTGGCAAACTTCAAGGCTCCCTTGCCGCTGGCGGCGGGTGCTATGGCGAATGAAAAGAGGTTAGGAAATACTTCATTACCTGCATATACTCCTTTTACACCGGGCAGGCATCCGCTGAGGATGGCTAAGGCCCCGGTAAGAAACACATCCCTTTCCCTGGCATCGGTAAAGGCTCTTGCGCCTTCCTGTAACAGGTCGGGCATGTGGTTATACAATTCTTCAGTAATGGAAGGGGTGTTTTTGAGGTAATCTTCTGTTTCCTGCTGTTCCGGTATTTGCAAGTTTGCTGCGTTTGCAAACTTTGCATGTTCCTGTTTGTGGTGCATAAAGGCACTGCGGACGGAAGCTCTTATTTCCTTTTCAGAAAGGTCAAACTGTTGCAGACATAGCACCAAAGTGTCCTGCTCGGGAATACCGGCACGGTTGCAATTTGATGCCAGCAGATACATATAATTGTTACGGTTTCCATTTGTGTATTCCATTTTTTGATTGGTGAATGTTATTTGTTGCTGGAACCTGAACAGATAGTTATCCTGCTCAGGATTATCCTGTATAGTGGGCTTTGTTACTGATATACCAGATGTTGACACAGATAACGGCACATCCATTATCTGAAACTTTTGGTTGCTAATATTCTTGTACAGATCCGGGTCGTGACTCACAAAGCAAAGTCTTGTGATGTCTTTACATTTTTCATCGGCCTTTAGGCCGGTTGCCTTTTCATAGTACTCTTTTACCTGCCGGTAAGCGGTTTCGTGGTGTTCAGGGCCGGTGGTTACTTCCACAAACACTTTGAGCCCAATACCGCTGGGGCTTCTAAAGCATAGAAATGTGAAGGGTAGCTCGCTGACGGTTTTAAAAGCTGCTTCCAGTTGCTGTGGTTGCAGTTTATCAAAGTCCAGATGTACGAAGCCGCTGTATTGCTCCATATTCGGCAGCAACCGCTTTTCCTTAAAGGTTGCGGATGGAGTAAAGGCAGGTAGCTGCTGCTTCAATGCCTGGGCTTCTTCTTTTTTGCCCTGTGCAAACATGTCCCGAATTTCTTCTACCTGCTTTTTGTATTTGTCAGATGCCAGCCAATTGGAAAGAATGATCAAAGAAACATCCTCAACCGGTGTACTGAAATGTTTAAATAGTGTTACTGATGCCATTCTACAGTTCTTTAAAATGTTAAACAAAGGGTTAGCTTCTGCGGCTGCGCATAACGAGGTCGGCAGCATCGGTACTTTCATCGGCGCTCTGGCGGTTGCGCTGCAGCCAGGCATCGAGTTCTTCTCTTTTGAAGTAGAGTTTTTTACCCTGGGGGCAGAAATGGGGAATTTGTTTTGTACTGGTAAGCTTGTAGAGGTGGGAGGGGCTTACGTCAAGGTACTTACAAGCCTCGTTGAAATTGAGGGTTGCTTTTTGTAACAGGTTTTGCTCATCCAGCTTGTTAGCAATTTCGGTGAGCTTGTCGAGGATTAAATTATCTGTATTCATTGTTTTCGGAATCCTGTTTTGTCAGGACTCGAAAACAAAAAGAGCAAGTAAGGGAAAGGTGAAACAGCGGTAATATTACTTTACCATAATTACTTTTTAAACTGTTGTAAGTCAGTATCGTAAAGAGGGGGCTTTTCAGAGAATTTTGTTTTTGTTGTCTTTCTTTCTGCGTTACCAAACTGAGCAAACATATCATGCAGGAAATTGATCCAGGTATCACGGATTGCTTTAGAAGTATAAAGGCTTTTGTGCAATAAATAAAATGTGTAGCGGATGTAGTTTGTAGGCAGGTTAATTTGTGGTAAAGGTTTCTCTATTGCAGGTACAAGGTTAAATTCAATCAGAGAATTAACTGCTGTAATAAGTTTTTGAAACTGGTCTGCGGTCATTATTTTTTCGTTCTGCGCATTTACGCCCTGAAAGAAAGCAAGATGCCGGTATGCCGTAGCTTTTTGTTCCTCGACATTAATTTTCTGTATAATTACTTTGGGTTCTGTGCCTGATTCTTTCGCTGCAACGGCTGTAAAAACATTACTGGCAGCATTGGTGTAGACGGTTGCCTGTGTTGTTAACCAATGGTAAAGCAGTGAAGGGACTGAATGATGATTTTTTGTGGTTGTGTCTGTATAATACAATTTGTTCAATTCATCATTAACAAGATCAAGCCTATCCAACCCAAGTGAAAGGCTGTTTAACCTGTTTTGAATAGTCGTCTTTTGATGATTGAATAGCTCAGATACTAACGTATTATTTAACAGGTTTTGAATTTCGGCCGGATTATGGCCAAGTAAATGCAGGTAGATTGCATTTTCATATTTAGCCACTACCTGTTCTTTTTGTTCCAGGCTTTTTTCTGCTTTTAGCTGATCAAATATTTTCCTGACTGATTCATATGAAAAGAGATTGTTATCAATGTAAAACATTAATCTGAACTCATAGAATGCCCAGGCGGGATTCAAATAGTCTTCATTGTACAATTCTTTTAAAAAGGTTTGAAAGAAAGCTTTTGGAATTACTGGCGACTTCACAACATCGGCAAATAATTCCTGTAGTTCAAAGAACAGATGTATCACAAAATATCGTGCTACATATAATGCATATAGAACAGGCTCTGAGTGAGGATTGGGAGTTTGGGTAAATCCTCTTTCATTCATTTTTTCCGTGAGAGATAAAGCCAGATATTTTAATTCTTTTAGATTTTCATTCACCAGGAACGATTTCATTTCATCATCCATTTCACTGTATTTGTTGATGATGAGATTGAACAATCGAAGCGTTTCCTGCCGGAAAGTCAAATAGTAATATGCAGTAAAAGTATCTGTATGCTGTGGAAGCCTAATGGAATAAAATGATGGAATTAGTTTTGATGGATATGCCGGGGTATGCGTCTTTAAATAGTCTGATAAAATCGGAAAGGGTTGAACTAATGTTGCTACCTGCTCATGCAACTCTGTATCGTTAACCGGCACTGAGGCAGTCGCTTTTAAATAGCATGGATCAATTTTACCGACAACCTGTTCGTTAGCGTTTAGCCAGGGAATTAGGTCGCCATTAAGAATGCTGTTGAGGATTGTGAATTTTATCATAGTTGGGTTAACAGGTTTGCATATTGCAGCTTCACATCATCTGTAAAGCTATCTAAATAATTTTCGGTGGTAACCAAGGAACTGTGCCCCAGTGATTCTTTGATGAACTCAGTGGAAACACCTTTGCGCTTCAATACAGTGGAGAAAGAGTGACGGGCTGAATAAGTTCCTATCTTTTGTTCAATTTCCAATTCCTTGCGGATGCTTTCCATCTTGTTGTTTACCCATTTGATAAAACGCTGGCAGCGGTGTTTCACCGTTAATGGCGTTAATCCTTCTTCCAATATGGGGAATAAATATGGATTGGCAGGGTCTGTGTTTTTCTGACGACTGATAATTTCAAGAGCCCTGGCATTAAGACCTACACGAATAGGGCGAAGGTCTTTCTTCTTGGTGCGTTTGGTTTTTGCCCTGATGAAATGCAAAAAGTTGCCGCTGATGTTATCGGGTTTGAGTTCGATAATGTCAGCGAAGTTCATTCCATTACACAGGTAAGAAAACAGCCAAAAATCAATTGCCTTTTGCTTATCTGCTGTGGTGGGTTTATAAGCAAGCAGCTTGTTCAGGTCAGCCTCACTCAACGCTTTTTTGATATTGCGCCCGGCGGGACTCTGGTACTTTTTGAACGGGTACTTATCGGATGAAATCACATTGGCATCAATAGCCTGGTTAATGATGGCCCGAAGCTGGCGCATGTAAATGCCTACTGTGCTGATGGACTTGCCATTTTTAAGCAGGTGATTTTCGTAATCGTTCAGCAGCGCCGGTGTAATATCATGCAGGCTGAGGTTTTTCCGGAAATCATTGATGGAGTTCAGCGTAGTGTTGTAAGAAATAGCAGTGCCTATTTGCCCTGTGTGTTTCAAGTGTTCAATGTATTTATCAAACCAGTATTTAAGGGTAGTGCTGTGTTTGGCAGCTTCCTTATTGAAAAAGGCTTCTTCAAATGCAACAAATGAAAAGGGTACCAGCTTGGCAATCACCTTTTCCGCTTTGGAGGAAATATCATGAAGGCCTTTCTTGATCTTCTTGAGGTCTTCATCCCGCAGGTTAGAGGCATTGATCTTTTTCCATTCCTCCTGGGTGGCATGGTACTTTGTAGCATACCGCTTTTTGATAGGCCGCTGGTAGATATTGAGTTTGATTAAACACTTGCCTTCTGAATTGGGGCGACTGGCATCGAGAAAGAAACTGACGGTTACTTTTTCCTGTTCCATAATTACTACATCGGGTTCAATGTGACCTCAAATGTGACCTCAAAGATACTAATAATTGCTAAATAATGTAGTAATAAAGGAAAATAAGAGAAAAATAAATATTGAATATCATATAGTTATGAAATAAAGAATAGGCAAGAGAAAACATGTAGTGATGGTAGTTCTGACTGTTAATCAGAGGGTCGTTGGTTCAAGTCCAACAGGGGGAGCGGAAAGCCTTTAGAAGTCAAATTCTAAGGGCTTTTTTGTTTTCTTACCTGCAAAATGCTAATAGCATAAAGCACGCCAAAGGTGGCCGATTGGTGTACAGTCTTAAAGAAGCAGGTGTACACTTTTTAGGCTCAAAATACAGATTGTCAAAGGTTATAGAAATGAAACAATTAACCCAATTGTTTAACCCACCTCTGAATAGGTGGACATTTTTAAAACCTACCAAATGGCAAACAATGTCAGCATCCTGTTTTGGCTTAAAAGCAGCAGGATAAACAAAAAAGGGGTAGCTCCTTTAATGCTTCGGATAAGCTATAATCAGCAACGTAAAGAGTTTAGTACAGGCTTTAGTTTAGAGCCATCCAAGTGGGATAAAACCAGATACAGAGTAAAAATTAAGACCCAAGAAGCCAATCAGATTAACCAGTACATTGATGAAACCAAAGCCAAAATCATGTCCATTTTTAGGGATATGGTTTTAAATGAGGATATTTCTTTGGACAGGTTAGCAGACAGATTTTTGGGGAAAGATGAACAAACAATTACTTTGTTACAACTGGTGAAGTACCACAATGAGAACTTTAAATCCCGGATAGGAATTGATTTTGCTTTCTCTACTTATGAGAAGTATGACATCACAGCCAGAAGGCTTGAAAGTTTCCTCTTAGACCACTATAAGAAGCCAGATTTTAGGCTGAAAGAACTTAACCATAGGTTTATATCAGAATTTGATTACTACCTGAAATCAGTCCATAAAAACGATCATAATACAACTACCAAGTATTGCAAGAATTTGAAGAAAATACTCAATGTAGCTGTTTCAAATAACTGGATTGAATCTAACCCCTTTCAGGGTTATAAAGCCAGTTACAAGGAAGTGGATAGGGTTTATTTGTCAAAGTCTGAATTAATGGCAATAGAGGCCAAATCTTTTAAACTGCAAAGATTGCAAATTGCAAAAGATATTTTCCTATTTCAATGTTATACGGGATTAGCTTTTTGTGATATGGCAAAACTGACTAAAGGTGATATTTCAAAAGGAATAGACAGCAATCAATGGATTTCAATCAGGAGGAAGAAAACTGATACCCGGAGTGCAATCCCTCTTTTACCACAGGCTTTAAGAATTATTGAAAAGTACAGGGATAATGAAAGCGATAAACTTTTACCATGTTTCTGTATTCAAAAATTCAACAGTTATCTGCATGAGATTGCTGAACTATGTGAGATAAACAAGAATCTTACCAGCCATGTGGGAAGAAGAACTTTTGCCACTACCATAGCTCTTGCCAATGGAATAGGATTAGAAACTATTTCGAAGGTATTAGGACATAGCAGTACAAAGGTTACTCAAATCTATGCGGTGGTTACTGATTTAAAGCTATCAGAAGATATGCAGCGATTAAAGGAAATACTACAATGAAACACAAGAAAGGTCATCTTGAAAAGATGACTTTTCTTTTCAGTACTTGATTGTTACTTCCAAATTTTATTTGAAAAATTATGTAGGCATACAGTCTGTTGAAACCCTTACCAGTATTGACTTATAAGGAAAATCACTATTCTGATTAAAAAATCTTTTTATCACTAAATTGATTAATTTTTATTTTCTAAAATTGATGCTTTGTATTAATCCTTGAAGTAAATTTGTACTCACTTCTACAAATAACAAATAGGAATAGTGCTTTGTAAATTCCTCAAAGCATTTACAGCCACAAGAGAACAATTTAAAGACCTTGGAACTTTTGGCATAGAAGTCGGGTAGTATTTTGCAGTCTTGAAATAAGAGACATTCATAGCGAAAGAGGAGTCCCCGATAATTCCGAAAATAGCTTTTTTATATAAGTTCACTGGACGAAGCAATACACAATGGGTAAAGGTGTCCTGAATCAACAGGGGTTTTAGCTTCGTGTGGGTGTAAAAGTGATTAACATCATTTGACGTACAGCAGAGAACGAAATTAAAAGTTAACGGGTTGATGTAAATTAGCCTCTAAGATGAAATGAAAATTTTGTCTATGGGGATGGTATATCAAAAAGCCAGGTACTAAAAGTATTGAGTAAAAAAAATCCACATGGGAGAAAAACACGAAACTAAATTTTCAATCGTTAGTTCTTCTATATGGGAAAATGAAGTGTTGTATTTATTATGGTAGTAGTTCTTTTGGAGGCACTTCCAAAACTTCGGCAACTAATAGAAGATAGGAAATTGAAAAATTAACCAGCCCTCTTTCCATTCGGCTAATTTGAGACCAGTCTTTATCGTTACAGCGAAAGGCTAATTCATTTTGAGAAAGTTTCTTAGCCCTGCGAAATTTCCTGATGTTTTCACCAATAATTTTTAACTGCTCGTCTTTCCGAAAATGTTTTATTTTCTTTTTACCCTTCACATTTCAAAGTGAAAGCAGAACAATAAAAATATGTTGGGATTATAATCCCAATTTCTAAAAAAGAGTATTATTTTGGGGGAAATAAATCACCATGAAACCAATTATTCTATTATTTCTCGTATCACTATTTTCATATTCTACCTATTCGCAATCCGGCACAGCTAAAAAGGAGTATTTAATTAAATATGAAGTATTAACAAAGAAGGGTGAAAAAATCTTGGTTAATTACTTTGATAAAGAAGAAAAAAATGCTGGAGCTACTGCCAGCGAATCTTGGGTTTACACTTTCACCACTACAAACAAAAATCAAAACATTCAGGTTTCTACAGTAGGTGGAGAAACAGCAAGAAAAATGAAAGCTGCAAAGGTTTGGGTTAAGATAAACATTTATGTAGATGGCAACCTTATTAAGAGTGCAGAAGATAAAGTTTTGGGATTAGGACCAACAGTACAAGTAAGTCTTCAGGACATAAAGTAAAAATAACCAACCCTACAAATGTGGAATGATAGCCGATACAACTATTCACTTAATGAAGTCGTGAAAAAAGTTATTTCAAATCTTCCTTCTCAATACAAATTTAGCAGTGAGAATGGTGGTGGACGTAGCAAAAACGACAAAGAATGGTGGTCTCGAATAGTTGTAAAGAAAAGAGAGAATGATAATCAGTTAAGAACTTTTGAACTGATTCTTATTTTTTCATTTCCTTCATTCCCATTTTACTTTAAACCGTCAGCTCTTCTTAGGGTAAGAGAACTTTTTGAAAATAGATACACAATATTTAAAGAAACCACAATCAAGCTACCTAAACTGAAAGAAGATAGCACCTATGCTGAAAAGCAGTCTGAAACAAGTATAACTTGGAGCATACACAAAAAGAGCTGTGAAGAAAATGCTCAGTATGTTTTTGATAATATTAAAATTGTCTATTCGCTTTTAGATAGTATTTTGTCAATACAATTGCCAATCTCAAAACTTTGATAGATGAATGGAAAAGACCCCCACCTCATAGACAACTCCCGGAGGTGTAGCGTAGCAACAACGGAGGATGGGGTATGTCTTTGAGGAAAAAAATCAATTGATATATCCTGTCCTTTTAAAAAGCAAAATTTCTACATTGGTGAAAGAGAAAGGAGGTGGCAGAAAAGCCAGTTTTGAGGGGTATTTTATCCCTATTAGCTTTGGGTGAACCTCTTTAATAATATAGCATAAGGTGTCCTATTGGTGGACATAACTCTTTTCATTTTTATAACTCTTTGATTATCATGTAAGAGGGTCGTTGGTTCAAGTCCAACAGGGGAGCAAAAAAACCTGGCAATTTTTGCCGGGTTTTTTATTGCCATTGACAGCTATCAATACAACCCGTGACAGCTATCAGTAACAACAGACACCAGGCAGCAGTAACTTACAAGGAGTAAAACAATCTATATGAAACAGCTATTAACCATGGCTGTAGTGTTTTTTATTCCTGCTGGTTGGTTGCGGACCTTCTTCCCGCATCACCAGTTCATGGAAAGCAGAAAATATACAGCCTAAAAAGTATAACAGGATTGTCGTATTGGGTCTTATCCGGGATGCAGACAGAACACTGAGAGAAAAAATGGAACAACACCTGGTAGCTGATCTGAAGGACCTCGGTTATGATGCGACCTGCTCCTGTGATGAATACAATCCCAAGACCTTTGAGAATATGAATGAAGAACAGGCGATCAGCAAACTGCGCAACTCTGGTGTAGATGCAGTACTTACCGTAGTGCTGCTGGATAAAACACGGGAGAGATATTATGTTCCGGGTCGGGTGCAGTACACTCCGTATACTATTTATTACAACCGTTTCTGGGGCTATTCAAGAACTATCTATGGCAGGATCTATTCAGAAGGTTACTATACAGAAGATACCAAGTACTTCTGGGAAACTAACCTGTACGACCTGGCAACGAATGACCTGGTCTACTCTGCACAGAGCCAATCCTTCGACCCTTCATCTTCCGAAAGCCTCGGGCATGAGTACGGGCAAATGATCGCAACGGATTTAGTAAAGCAACATGTACTGGTTAACCTGAAAGAGCAACCTGTACTGAAAGCAATGTGAATAGATGCAGTGAGTCAAACTGTTTAAAGAAATTGTATGCAACAGCACAAATTACTTTTGTGGACAGGCCGTATCGGTGGCATACTGGTTACGGCCTTTTTCTTAGTTTCTTTATTGGGGAAGGTTTACCTGATATCATGAATGGTATGGGTAAAGAATTGCTACATTTCCTTCCTTTCACCCTGCTTACAATTGCCGGCTTTATCATTGCCTGGTTCCAGCCGCTGTGGGGCGGCCGGTTGCTGATGGCAGGTGCAGTGCTGATGGCCGTTTATTTTCTTAGTAACGGAGATACCAGAATGGCGTTGGTATACGGTTTACCATCGCTGCTTATCGGCCTGTGTTTCCTGGGAGCTGTTAACAAAGAATTAATCTGAGCCCTTTTTTATAACGGTATATTTCCATGCTTCTTTCTCGGCCGCTTTGCTACTTTATTCTCCAGCATCGCAAATGCTTTGATCAGTTTTTTCCTTGTTTCTCTTGGTTCGATCACTTCATCTATAAATCCTCTTTCAGCTGCAGTGTAGGGATTGGCAAATAATTCCGCATACTCCGCTTCTTTCTCCAGCAATTTTTTTGCAGGATCTTCTGCGGCCGCAATTTCATTTTTGAAAATGATCTCACTGGCTCCCTTTGCTCCCATCACTGCAATTTCTGCTGACGGCCATGCATAATTCATATCGGCACCAATATGTTTGGAGTTCATCACGTCATAAGCACCTCCGTATGCTTTACGGGTAATAACAGTACAACGGGGCACCGTAGCCTCACTCAGTGCATATAACAATTTTGCACCGTTTGTGATGATCCCATTCCATTCCTGGTCGGTACCCGGTAAAAAGCCCGGCACATCCACCAATACCAATAAAGGAATATTGAAGCAATCACAGAACCTAGTAAATCTTGCACCCTTTTTGGAACTAGCAATATCCAATACCCCGGCGAGGCTCATCGGCTGATTGGCTACAATACCCAAACTTCTTCCGGCCAACCGAGCAAATCCCACCACAATATTATCCGCATACTCTTTATGAACTTCGAAGAAAGAATCTGTATCACATATTCCCTCAATTACTGACCTTATATCATAGGGCTGGCTGGCACTGGCGGGTACTATCGTTTCCAGCACTTCCCTTGTTTCATCTCCCAATGTGTACGACTGTTTCATCACCACATCTTCACAGTTTTGCGGCATATAGCTCAGCAATTTTTTTACCTGTGTGATGCAGTCCATATCATTCACCGCAGTGAGATGTGTAACACCTGATTTGGTAGAGTGAGTGGAGGCGCCACCCAGTTCTTCTGAGCTTACTTCTTCATTCGTTACCGTCTTCACTACATTGGGTCCCGTTACAAACATATAACTGGTGTTCTCCACCATGATAGTAAAATCAGTCATAGCAGGTGAATAAACAGCGCCACCGGCACAGGGCCCCATGATGGCTGAAATTTGCGGGATCACACCTGATGCCTGTACATTCCTGTAAAAAATATCTGCGTACCCGCCTAATGACCGGACACCTTCCTGTATCCTTGCACCGCCTGAGTCATTCAATCCAACCAACGGCGCACCTGATTTCATAGCCATATCCATAATGCGGCAAATTTTTTCAGCATGAGTTTCAGACAAGGCTCCTCCAAATACCGTAAAGTCCTGTGCAAAGACATACACTAACCTTCCGTTGACGGTTCCAAAACCAGTGATGACACCATCCCCATAATACTTCTGGTTTTCCATGCCGAAATCTTTAGTCCGGTGTGTGACCAATGCCCCGATCTCTTCAAAAGATCCCGGGTCCATCAGTAGCTCTACCCTTTCCCTGGCAGTCAGTTTTCCTTTCTTATGCTGCGCTTCTATTCTTTTTACTCCTCCTCCCAATTTTCCTTCTTCTATCTTCTCTCTTAATATTTCAACTTTCGGTTTCATGTATTATTTTTTTGAATGAAATAAGGTTTCTGTTCAATTAATGAATCAATGTGCCAAACGACGTTTCCAACTGGTGGATTTATGTTCTACAGGAATAAGCATTCTCTTTCTTTCCTGCCAGTATTTTATCGCAACAATGGCAGCAATCTCTGCATTCGCTTTTTGTTTTGCTTTTATTTTTTCAGGTGTATAGTAATTCTTTACAAAGTGAGTGTCAAATTTCCCGGAGAAGAATGCATCATGCTCAAAAACAAACGTACCAAAAGGTAAGGTGGTAGCGACACCTTCGATCTTATACTCCTTAATAGCCTGTAACATTTTCTGAATCGCTTCTGTTCTTGTTTTGCCATGCACTACCAGTTTGGCGATCATGGGATCATAATAAATCGGTATCGTCATTCCTTCCTCATACCCATCATCTACCCGTATCCCTTCACCGGTTGGTTTTTCATATTTCGTTAAGGTGCCGATGGAAGGCAGAAAGTTATTAAGCGGATCTTCCGCATAGACCCTGAGTTCAATAGCATGGCCGTTGGGTTTGATGTCATCCTGGGTAATACCTAATTTTTCACCTCTTGCTATCCTGATCTGTTGCTCTACCAGATCAAGCCCGATGATCATTTCAGAAACCGGGTGTTCCACCTGCAGGCGGGTATTCATTTCCAAAAAATAAAAATTCAGTTTATCATCCACCAGGAATTCTACCGTACCGGTGCTAACATAGTTGCAGGATTTAGCCACCATCACTGCCGCATCACCGATTTTTTCCCGCATTTCCGGGGTAACAATAGCAGAAGGTGTTTCCTCAATTACTTTCTGGTGACGCCGCTGGATACTACATTCCCTCTCCAGGCCATGAATTACATTACCATATTTGTCTGCCACCACCTGCACTTCTATATGCCGGGGTGAGGTAACATATTTTTCCAGGAATACTGAGCCATCCCCAAAAGAAGATTTTGCTTCGCTGATAGCCCTTTCCATTTGTTCCTGCATATCATCAGCTTTCTCAACGATCCGCATTCCCTTACCACCACCACCTGCAGAAGCTTTTATCAATACCGGGTAACCAATTTTGTCTGCTATTTCAATTGCCAGGTTCACATCGTCAATGGCCCTGTCAATACCGGGTACCATCGGGATATTATATTTTTTTACACTTTCCTTTGCGGCCAGCTTTGAACCCATGATTCGCATTGCTTCAGGCGTAGGTCCAATAAATTCAATGCCGGCATCAGTTACTTTCTGTGCAAACTCTGCATTCTCACTCAGGAAACCATAGCCCGGGTGAATTCCATCCACACCAAGTTCTTTACAGAATGCAATGATCTTATCTCCATTCAGGTAGGATTGACTGGACGGAGCCGGACCCAAACAAACAGCTTCATCAGCAAATAACACATGGGGAGAATGACGGTCTGCATCAGAGTATACCGCTACTGATTTTATTCCCATCTTCCGGATGGTCCGCATGATACGCAACGCAATTTCTCCCCGGTTGGCAACTAATATTTTTTTCATCTGATTGATTTTGATTGTTGAATTATTCCAGCTCTACCAGCACCTGCCCCTTGTCCACCGCCTGTCCAGGTGTTACAGCTATTCTTTTGATTATTGCAGTAGTATGTATCATGATACTGTTCTCCATCTTCATAGCTTCCAGAATCAGTATCCTTTCACCTTCTTTTACTTCCTGGCCCTCTTTCACAGCCACCTCCAGCACCAGGCCGGGCATAGGAGCTTTTATTTCTTTGATATGTTTGGTGGAAGTACTGCTGAATCCCATACTGTCCAGCCGCTGGTCCAGTTCATCTTTTATTACCAGTTCGAAAGTTTCTCCATCCACTTCGATCTTTAAATTTTTACCGGCAATATCTGATTCCAGTAGTTTGGCATTTACGGAGCGGTTGTCTTTAATAAGATTAAATTCCGCTGGATTTTTTTTATAAAGTCTGCCTTATCGATCTCCTCCTGGTCAAAAGAGAAAACAAACTCATTTGCTTTAACCATAAAGGTTTTATTACGTTTCGACATATAGCAAGGGATTTACTTGTAAGTTAATTGATTCCGGAATTATTGAAAGCTGTTTCATCATCGCTGAACCCGGTATGGGGATATTTTGCAGATATTGGAAAAGGTTAGTGCTTGTAACTTATCAGTTCAGCATGCAAGATTGCGGTTTATGCCATCATAAATAATGATTATACTCATTGATTCACCAAATAAATGTCACCCGCGACTGTAAGCAGCCGGCCTGTTACTTTGTGCCCGCCGGTTTTTTCTCTTCAATACCCAATACAATCCTTTTATATTCGCCTCCCATACTGGTAAAATATAAACCAATATGATTTCTTCTGCCAGTTCCAGTAGTGTAATGGTGACGGCTGTATAAAACAAAGGCAAAAATGGTTTACCCATAAAGAAAGTCAACTGCAGGAATACACCCTGCAGCAAAGCTGCTGTCTTGGCCAGCCAGGTATGAAAATTAGTCATTCTGCCATACCGGATAAAAGCAGAGACAGTCTGAAGCAGAAAAAAAACAAGGAGAATGATAAACACCCATTTCTCCTGCCTGATAAAGTCCGGAAAATGACAAATAAACCGATCACTGCAACGGCAACAGTTAAATCATCCCCGATAGAATCCAGCTTTGTGCCCATTATACTGGTTACGTTGAATTTTCTCGCCAGGTAACCATCAATTAAATCAGTGAAAAAACTAATTCCAAGCAACCATTTGAATAAATCATAATGACCACTAAAGAGGAGAAGTAATAAAAGAGGAGCTGTAACAATTCTGTACAGGGTAATACCATTGATGACATAATAGCTCAATTGGTGTTTGGGGCTGTTCACAAATAATATAATTGAGTTGTTGTAAACCTGGGAGATTAACCAACAACCGAAAATAAGGCTTTGCCCTAACAGCAACTATGACTATGCCACTTTTCCCCTGGTGTTTAATTCATTCAACAACAGCAGGACATCTTCATCTTCCACCTGTGTAAAATCGGCATAAAACCTGCCCACACCATAAAATGGATAAGGTGTATGCAGGCAGATAAAATCATCCACCACTTCTCTAATTCTATCCGCGGCTTCTTCAGATGCAACCGGGACAGCCACCACAATCTTTCGGGGTTCTTTATTGCGAAGGATTTTTATTGTCGATAGTATAGTTCGTCCCGTTGCCACACCATCATCCACCACAATGATTATTTTTCCCTTTATATCAACTGGCTCTTTATTACCCATGAATTTTATGTACCGTTCTTTCAGCTGCTCCCTGATACGCCGGGTTTCCTCCCTGATATATTGTTCCGGTACACCCGTGGTTTCCCTCTATAATACTTCCTTCAAGGCTTACTGCACCAATGGCAAATTCTTCATTACCGGGATGTCCTAATTTTTTGGTCATCAGCAGATCCAACGGAAAGTCAAGGTATTTGGCCAGGTAATAACCAATTGGTACTCCACCTCTCGGCACAGCCAGGATAACACCTTTTTCATTTTTATACTTCTCCAGAAGCGGAGCTAGTTGCATGGCGGCATCATATCGGTCGTTGAAATACATATAGCTTAATTTTTAAGCACAATACCGGCTTTATCAAGATAAGAATCAGTATTCACCAGGTATTTTTTAAACCAATCCGCAGCTAATACGGCCACCTCCTGCAGCTTGCCGGGTTCCTCAAACAAATGAGAAGCGCCTTCTACAATCATCATTTCTTTTTTGCATCGTAACTGGTCATATGCTTCCTGGTTCAATTCAATCACCTGGTCATCCAATGAACCAATAATTAACAAAGTGGGAGCTTTTACAAATGGCAGTACCTGCATGGCCAGGTCCGGCCGGCCACCTCTTGACACAACTGCTTTAACTCTCTCTTCCAGTGTAGCCGCAGCTCTTAATGCACTGGCAGCACCCGTACTGGCCCCGAAGTAACCTATTTGAAAATTTTTAAAAACCGGTTGCTCTGCTACCCATTTGGAAACACCCACCAACCGCTGGGTAAGCAGGTTAATATCGAACCGTGAAGCATAATTCAAATCTTCCTTCGATGTGAGCAGATCAACTAACAGCGTGGCAATATTTTGCTCATTTAAAACATCAGCTACATACTTATTGCGGGGACTAAAACGGCTGCTGCCGCTACCATGAGAAAAGATAACAATACTATCCGCTTTATCAGGCAAACCCAGATGCCCTTCAACCGTGACAGAACCTACCGGAATAAACACATCTTCCCGAATCTCTTTTTCATCTTTATACACTTCTACCGCCTGATAAAAAAATATCAATCATTCACTTACAAAAAGCAGGCTATAAACATATACCTGCACTTTATTTCATGTTGTGAATTTACATAGGCATCATCGCCGTTTTCGGTGAGTTCACTCATATAAATGAATGAACCTTATCATAGGTTCAGGGAGTGAATTATTGTTACTTGAATTATTAAATTGAATTATATGCGTATCACCTATTTAAAAGAAGATAAGGGTGAAAGTATAGACCTTACAAGATTCATCCATGATCATTCCATTGATCTTAACAATACAAAGGATCTTGATAAGTTGATGGATGCCATCGGGGATGCGAAATATGTGTTACTGGGTGAAGCGTCCCACGGCACACATGAATATTATACCTGGCGGTCAGTGATCAGCAGGCGGCTGATACTGGAAAAAGGATTCTCTTTTATTGCCGTAGAAGGTGACTGGCCGGACTGTTACCGGGTAAACCGGTATGTAAAAGGTTATACTGATGCAGGCAGCAGTGCCAAAGACGTTCTGTCTGCATTCAACCGCTGGCCTACCTGGATGTGGGCCAATTGGGAAATAGTGGCACTGACTGAATGGATGCGAAAGCATAACGCAGCACAGCCGGTAAACAAACGGGTTGGCTTCTATGGGTTGGATGTTTACAGTTTGTGGGAGAGCCTGGAAGCCATTATCAATTACCTGGATAAAACAGACAAGCAAGCAAAAGAAGTGGCTATGCAGGCCTGGCATTGCTTCGAACCTTATATTGAGGAAGAGGGACAATCTTATGCAAGGGCAACAGCCCATTCGTGGGTGCCGGCATCCTGTGAAGCAGAAGTGGTGGACCTGCTGCTGGAGGTCCGGAATAAAATGCAGCAATACAATACTGATCCCGAAGCCGTGCTGAATGTAGAACGCAATGCTATGATTGCAGTAAATGCAGAGAAATACTATCGGGCGATGATGAAAGGCGGACCCTATAGCTGGAATATCCGGGATCATCACATGGTTGATACTTTAAACAAGCTGATGGATTTTCATGGTATACATGCCAAAGCCATTGTATGGGAACATAATACTCATATTGGTGATGCCAGGGCTACTGATATGCGACTGGATGGTATGGTAAATGTGGGACAACTGGTGAATGAAATGCATTATCATGATGGAGTATTTGCCGTAGGCTTTGGATCTTACAAAGGATCTGTAATAGCCGGTCGTCACTGGAATGATGTGATGCGTAAGATGGTTGTTCCACCGGCCATAGCCAATAGCTGGGAATACATTATGCATAATGCAGGGGCCACAGACCGGCTGATGCTGATGAATAAAGAGGTGAAAGATGTGTTGGATAAAAAAGAAATTGGTCATCGTGCCATTGGAGTTGTCTATAATCCTCAACGGGAATATGGTAACTATGTACCCAGCATCATGCCGTTACGTTATGATGCATTTATCTTCTTTGATGAATCAAGGGCTTTACACCCTTTGCACATAGAACCTGACGGGCAACAGATGCCGGAAACCTATCCTTTTGGTATGTGACTGGTTCACCTGGCATGCGAATGGATATGGCCAGCAGTATCATTTTTTGATGGGAGGTTTATTGCTGTAAAAACGGAAAAGTTTACTTTCATATACAATCTTTCTCCATGCCTTTCAGTTATGTGGTATATGGTTCGCTCAGCCTGGTCATCATCACCCTGATCATTTTTTTATTTTCCAAAAAGAAAGATCGCTGAATTGATTCCTTTCATTTTTTAATTAAATCCCTGATCACCACCGAAGCGGCCACAGCACCGAATACTGCAGGCAAATAAGAAATGGTGCCGTATGCAGATTTTTTGAAGTTCTTACCATCAGTTAACATCAGGCTTTCTTTAATGGGCTCTTCCGGTGAAAAAACCACTTTTATACCCTTTCGGATATTATTTTTCTTAAGCTGTTTCCTGATTTGCTGTGCAAAAGGACAGTTATATGTTTTTGAAATATCAACCACCTGCAGTTTAGTAGGATCCACTTTAGCTCCTGCACCCATACTACTGACTAAAGGCAAACCACTTTCATACGCCATTTTGATAAAGGTGATTTTAGGGGTTATACTGTCAATGGCATCAATGATATAGCAGGGTTTAGAAGTAAGATGCTCCATCACCATTCCGGGATTGATAAATTCTTTGATGACATGCAGTTCAATTTCAGGATTGATAGCCTGTAACCGCTCGGCCATTATCATCGCTTTTGATTGACCGTGATTGGTGGCCAATGCCGGTAACTGCCGGTTACGGTTGCTGGGGTCCACTACATCGCCATCAATAATGGTCATCTTACCAATGCCACTACGGGCAATGAATTCAGCAGCATAAGAGCCCACACCACCCAGGCCCACTACCATTACATGTGATTGGGTAAGTTTGCGCAGTGCTTTTTCTCCTATCAGTAAATGTGTCCTGGAAAGCCAGGAAGTATCAGTCGTCATAGTTGAACAAGAGCAGCGCCAAAAACAGTAGCTGCATTTTTTGAATTTGCAAAGAAGCGAATTGATTTCAATTGAAAAAGCCTCAGCAGCCCAATGGTAAATACTCTCTATTGTTACTCCGGCATCATCCGTTTCCGGAAAATTTTATCCGGCGGTAAGGCCGCCAGCACCTCCGTATCGCCATTTTTTCCAATGATTTACCAAATGATACATAGTACCCCTCATTGATGATTCGTTGCGCAATCGCCCTGTTTTTATTAAATCCATGAAAGATAACCGGCACCCTGTTTCGTTGTTGTTTCAACAAATGCAGCACTTCTTCCCATGCCCGAACACAATGAATAATCATTGGTTTACCTATCTCGTTGGCAGATTGTACCTGGGCCGAAAACACTTGCTGCTGCAGTGAAAAACTGGTTGTGCAAACCTTGTCCAACCCACATTCCCCAATGGCCAGCACATGGGGTGACGGCATAATCCCCAATGCTTCTATTTGCTGCGGCCAATTCGCAGCATCTAAATGCCAGGGATGTATGCCAATGGAATAGTTCCCCCGTAAATCTGCCTTATCAAAGTCATTGTACAGGTTTTGAATGCACCATTCCTGTGCAGCAGGTGGCTGATGGCTATGAATATTGATGAACAAAAAATGATCTTTTATAACACAATTTAGGAACTGCCTATGAATAAAAACAGCAAGTTCTCTTCCCTGTATTCTACCTGTATACAGTACAACTGTGGATAAACAACCAAAAAATAAGGCCAGATTTTTTTTTCATAGTTACACCGAGAGTAGAAATAATCTATATTTGATACCGGTATAACTGAATACCCATTAAAATTCTAAATCTAAAAACATGGCAACAAAGAAAAAAGCAGCTAAAAAGCTGCAAGAAAGTGGCTAAAGGCAGGTAGCTAAAAAGCAGTAAAAGCAGCTAAGAAAAAAGTTGCTAAAAAGAAACCTGCCCGTAAGCCAAACGCAGCATTTATGAAAGCGCTTACCCAAGTGCAGCATTAGGTGCCGTAGTCGGAACAAAAGCATTGCCCCGTACAGAAGCAGTGAAAAAGATAGTGGGTTTACATTAAGGCGAATAAGCTGCAGGACAAGACCAACAAACGTATGATCAATGCGGATGCCAAACTGAAAGTTGTTTTCGGTGGTAAAAGCCAGGTATCTATGTTTGATATGGCAAAACACCTTTCTAAACATTTGAGTTAAGAAAATGACCTT
>JADKAA010000026.1 GCA_016715465.1 Saprospiraceae bacterium | reverse complement strand
CCCTGACGAATGTCGTGGGAGCTTGTCGAAGGATTACCACAGAGGGCACAAAGTTTTGCACAGAGAGAGCAGAGGCATACCCACGAGCCTGCTAAATGGTTGATTGTTTTTTGGTTACTTGTTATTGTCTGTACACTGTGTAATTCAGTTCAGTTACCCCGCAGGTAAATGGCCGGGTAGACAGCAGGTTGAGTTTTATTTTTTCTTTGCTATCTGCAAACAAAGGGATGCCTTGCCCGAGAATGATGGGGTTAACAAATAGCCAGTAGCCGTTAATTAAGTTCAGTTTCATCAATGAATGTGTGGCTGTCGGGCTGCCAAAAAGCAAGATGTCCGGACCTTCCTGTTGTCTTATTTCATTGATGCTGTCCGAAAGGTTGTCGCTGATAATTGTAGTGTTAGGTAAATCCGCTCCTTTCATTGTTTTTGATAAAACCAATTTGTGCACTTTGCTGTACCATGCTGAATGTTCAACGTCGTGTTTGCTGGCATTCGGTTTGTTGGCTGCGGTGGGCCAGTAGCCTTCCATCATCTCGTAAGTTACCCGACCATATAAGGCCGTGTCGCCCTGGCTTATCCGCTTGCCCACATGATCAAAGATTTCATCATCCACTTTGATCCAGTTCATTTCTCCGTTGGGCCCTGCTACAAAACCGTCAAGCGACAGGTGCATGAAGGAAATTATTTTTCGCATGGTTCAATTTTTTGTAGAGAAAGTTAATCCATTTTCTTTTGTAATTTCAACAGATGACCGAAGGATACAGCAATCATTTTTATAATAAGAACCTGCAACCAAACGCCAACCGTCTGCGGAAAGAAATGACCAAAGCAGAAGCTTGTTTGTGGAAGTATGTTTTGCGAGCAGGAAAGATGAAAGGTTATGGCTTCAGGCGGCAGCGGCCGGTACTGAACTATATTGCCGATTTTATGTGTAAAGAATTAATGTTGATTGTTGAAGTGGATGGAAGTATTCATGAATTGGAGGATGTAAGGAAGAATGATGAGCAAAGACAGAAGGCGTTGGAAGAAGCCGGGTTTACCGTGCTGCGGTTTACTAATCATGAAGTGCTGACGAATATACAATGGGTGCATAGTTACCTGGAAGAGTGGATAGAGAAGAAGATTGCTTCAAGGGAGTAATGTGTACGAGGTGCAGGCTCTCCGCTGTCCCCCGCAGGCGGGGGAAGTGTTAGGATTGCAGTGAGTCTCCGAACAGGGGTGGAGCTAACGCTGGTGCCGGATTTCTTCCACCCCGGTTTGGTAATACAACCTGTTTGGCGATCCGGCCCCCGCCTGCGGGGGACAGGCAGACGCTGATATGCGGGGATAAGTGGGAGATTTTGGATAGGGGTTGAATGTTTTTATTGGATTGGATATTAAGTGGTACAAGCTTGCGAATCTAGTTACGAGGTTTTGTTTTTTGTTGGAGCTTCGTAAAATATTGAGTACTTGTTTGATTGCGAATCCAAAAATAAGTAGCTCTTTGATTCTTTTTTTAGTACTTGTTTTATTAGATCTTCTTTTAAATCAAGTTCTTTTAGAATCAACCCCTTAATCCAAATCTTAAGTTGAAAATTGATTCTTTTTATTTCATCGAATGACCAAATACCTTCCGTTATGTCATCTGGATGTGTGTAATAATTTCTTGTGTTCTTGAGTTTTTCAATAAAGTCATATTCGCTATTACAATACAGCAGTTTTATCTGATGTGGCATTATTAACTTATACAAATGATAGTATCGTATTATTTGAACCCAGGGTTTGCCTTTTTTTAGCTTGACCCCGTTTATAGACAACTCCCTAAATAAAGTTTTAGCAATGTCGTTTGAGTAATTAGGCTCAATGAAATCTTTATGATATATCTCTAGACATCTACATAGGGTTAAGAAACTCTGTACTACATTATTAAAGCTTAGCTCTCTGATAAATTTTATGATTCTATCAAATTTCTCTTGATTTGAAAAATAGTTTCGTAGAATATTTAAGAAGCTTGATTCTATTTCTTTAAATGAAATCTGGATTTCGCTTCCTTCAAAAGATTGGGGTTTTTCGAAAAAATTAGTTAGAACCTCATATGAATTGCCTTTCGCATTTGTGAATTCCATTTTATGTACAAACACTTTCGAAGATATAAACAATGAAAAAAGGTTAATAAAAGAAGTACTGTGTTTATATAGCAAATATTTAGGAAGTGGTTTTTTTATTTTTATCTTAAAATAGGCCGTGGTTTCAATAGTTATTTTTCTTCCAGAGTACTCTGTTTTTGCAGAATTGTAAATCACAAGCGACATATTCTTGCTAATTGGGAAAGTCGCTGAAACTGAATTACCGATATTTATTGATTTCCATATATCACTTTCCTTTTGGTATACAGAACTTGTTAAGGGTAAAAACCATGAACCTAAATATGAAATTTCAAAATCGCTTTCACAGACTAAGGCTGAGAATTGACATTTATCCAATCGTTGAAATGCACCTCATTTACAGAATATGTATAAATATTACTTGCTCTATAAATCGGAAAGCAGCCAACTAACGAAAATTTTTCTCCTGTATTCGATTTTGTATAGATACATTCTATAGGGTTAAAAAATCATTTCTGATTCCGATTAATTCAAATTCTATTTTAATACTATTTGTTTCTTTTAGAAAAGCCTGCCTGAAAACCATTTTTTGATATTTCTGGAATTTTTATTGAAACCTTTATAAAATTCTGTTCAGCCATATTTTTATTGAGTATTGAGATGTAAAAGGTGTTGAGTAGAATTACCGAACCCTGAAAAGTGCGACGCAACAGAAGTTGATAGTAGCACTGCAGCTCGGTACATAATCTTTCTAATGATCATTCAACGGCAACCCTCTTTTCTGCCACTCCACCCAATTCACATACTCAGGCGCCACCCGGTGCTCCTCCATCGTAATGCAATCATCCACCGGGCAAACTAATTGGCAGAGATTGCAGCCCACACATGCTGAATCTTTTATGGTGTAAGTATTGTAAGGTTTTCCATAAGCGAGGTTAATGGATTGATGTGAGGTATCCTCGCAGGCAATATAGCACAGCCCGCAGTGAATACATTTGTCCTGGTTGATCTTTGCGATGTGGTGGTAGTTGATATCCAGGTCTTCCCAATGCGTAATGGCGGGCACCGACTTGCCGATAAAATCATCAAGGGTTGCAAAGCCCTTTTCGTCCATCCAGTTGTTCAGACCTTCACACAGATCTTCAATAATGCGGAAGCCATGTTTCATGGCCGCCGTGCATACCTGTACGTTAGATGCACCGAGCAGCATAAACTCCACCGCATCTTTCCAGGTACTGATGCCACCAATGCCGCTGATGGGTACTTTTTTTGTCAGCTCATCCTGTGCAATGGTCGTGAGCATTTTTAAGGCAATGGGTTTTACGGCCGGGCCGCAATAACCACCAAACACAGACTTGCCCGCCACATAGGGATTGGGCACCAGGGTATCCAAATCAATACCGGTCACCGATTGTATCGTGTTGATTAATGACAGGCCATTGGTGCCGGCTTTTACCACCGAACGTCCTGTTGGTACCACGGAGTGTACATTGGGCGTAAGCTTGGTGATCACGGGAAGGGTAGCGGCTTCCATCACCCATTCCACCACCATGCAGGCGATCTCGGGGTCTTGTCCCACGGCAGCACCCATGCCTCTTTCCGTCATACCATGGGGGCAACCGGAAGTTGAGCTCCAGTCCATGGGCACCGGTGTCTTCCACTTTCTTTATTAGTTCATGCCAGCTTTTTTATCGTTGTCCGCCATCAGCGAAACGATCATGGCCTGGTCGGGGAATAAGCGGACGCATTCGGCAATCTCTTTAAATTGATCTCCAGCGGCCGGTCGCTGATGAGTTCAATATTATTAAAGCCCATCACCCGCTGCCCGCCAAAATCAACAGCGGAATATCTTGACGATACATTCTTGACCTGCGAGCCCAGTGTTTTCCAGACCACACCGCCCCAGCCGGCTTCAAAAGCCCGGAGCACATTGTATTTTTTATCCGTCGGCGGCGCACTGGCCAGCCAGTAAGGGTTGGGAGAGCGGATGCCGAGGAAGGTTGATGAGATGTCTGCCATGTTGTTGTTTTTTCACAAAGATTTTTCACGCAAAGCCGCTAAGTTTAAAACCAAGAAACAAAGAAAATTCTGACACCCTGGTTTCTTAGCGTCTTTGCGTGAAATCACTATAACTTGTTTACGATTCTATGAATTCCATCTTTGATAAGAGCTACATTGAAATTTACCAATAAACCTAATTTACATCCTGTCAGTTTCAAATATGTTTGTACTTGTTTATAATGAACCGGCGCTAATGCTTCTATTGACTTTAATTCGATAATGACTTTGTTCCCTATCATCACATCTGCCCTGAATCCTGCATCCATTTTTATTTCCTCATGTACCAATGGAATCGGATGCTGACGGAAAAATGGTATATTTTTCTTGTCCCATTCATAACAAAATATTTCTTCATAAACTGATTCAAAAAGCCCCGGCCCATACTGTGTATGAATTTTAAAACATAAGTCAACTACCAGCTTTGCAATTTCATTTTCTGTCATGTTTAAATTGCAACTAATCTTTTAAGCCTTTTATTTCACGCTACGCCACAAAGAGTAAAACCCAAGCCGCCAGGAAACCCTTTGCGCCTTTGTCCCTGGCATCTTTGCGTGAAACCTACGCAAGCCCTAAATATTTTACAATCGCTTCAGCACCATCTTTCCTGCCTGCACGGCATCCACCACTTCCTTACCACCATTCACTGCATCTCCGCCTGCGAAGACACCTTTATATTCGTCGAATAATTATTGTCGATAGATATTTTTCCTTTTGAATTTTGAATTTTAATCTCCCAACCAGTTTTTCAAACGGAACTTGTCCCGCTGCTTTGATGACCATATCCACATCGAGAGTGAATGTTTCTCCCGTATCAACAGGGGAGCGGCGGCCGGAGGAATCGGGTTCGCCGAGTTTCATTTTACTGCAAACGAGTTGTTTTACTTTTCCTGCACTGCCTTTTATTTTTTGCGGCGCTGCCAGCCAGATCACTTCACAGCCATCCAGCATGGCAATATCCAGTTCATGTTTGGTACAGGGCATTTCAGCTTCGGTGCGGCGATATAGCATCGTTACTTCTTTTGCACCGAGACGTTTGGCCTGGGTGGCGGCATCAATGGCTGTCATGCCCATGCCGATCACGGCTACCTTATCGCCAACGGGAACGGATGCATAACCTTTGCTCCGGATATCATAAATAAATTCAATTGCATCAACAACACCTTCCAGTTTCTCTCCCGGAATTTCTAATTGCCTGGCCACACCCACACCGATGCCGAGGTAAACAGCATCATATTCTTTTTAGTTGTGATAAAGTAATATCCTTTCCCAGTTCCTGGTTGTATTTTATTTCAATGCCACCGATAGAAGTGATATAGTTTACTTCATCTTCGCAGAACTGCGGGTTACTTTATAGGCAGCAATGCCATAGGTCATCAGCCCGCCGCCTTTACTTTCTTTTTTCATAGATCGTTACATCAATTCCTTCTCTTGATAATACATGGGCACAGCTTAAGCCTGCAGGGCCTGCACCAACAATGGCCACCTTTTGCCCGTTGAATTTTTGCGTTGAAATAATTGCCAGTTTTCTTTCATCGCCATTTCTCTACTGTAGCGCTGCAATCTGGCAATAGGAATCGGTTCTTCTTCCAGTAGATTATATACACAGGCGCCTTCACATAGTTTTTCAACAGGGCAAACCTTAGAACAACCAGCCCCCATTATATTGGAAGAGAAAATGGTTTTGGCCGAACCTTTTATATTTTCTGTAGCGATCTGTTTGATGAATTTGGGCACATCTATACTGGTAGGGCAGCTCTTCATGCAGGGAGCATCATAACAAAACAAACAACGATTGGCATCCACTTTGGCAGCCGTTATACTTTCATACGGCGGGTGAATGTCGCTGAAATTTTCAGCATATTGCTCACTCGATAATCTGTTGTGCTTTATCATTATGTTGAATGTTAAATTTTGAATGTTGAATGAAAAACCATTTAGCATTTATCATACAACATTCATCATAATTCGGTAAGCTTTCCGTACGTCTCCGGTCTTCTGTCCCTGAAGAATTGCCATGTAGACCTTTACCTGTTCGATCATATCCAAATCAAAATCTGCGATCAGTAATTCATCATTGTCTTCTGATGCCTGCGCAAATATTTGTCCTCTTGGATCAACAAAATAACTGCTGCCATAAAACTTACCGAGGTTCCAGGGTTTTTCTGTACCGACACGATTGATGCAACCCATAAAATAACCATTGGCGGCTGCATGTGCAGGTTGCTCCAGTTTCCATAAATACTGCGATAGACCCGCAACCGTTGCAGACGGATTATAAACTATTTCTGCACCATTCAAGCCTAATGCCCTTGCACCTTCCGGAAAGTGACGGTCGTAACAGATGCACACCCACTTTTGCATACTTCGTCTGGAAAACAGGATAACCAAGGTTGCCCGGTTTAAAGAAAACTTTTCCCAGAAACCACTTGTATGCGGAATATGATTCTTGCGGTATTTTCCCCAAATACGTTCCATCGGCATCAATAACAGCAGCAGTATTATACAATACACCGGCCTGTTCTTTTCATACACCGGCACGATCATCACCATGTTATACTTCTTCGCATATTCCTGCATCCGTTCAATAGTGGGGCCGGGAACCGTTTCTGCACTTTCATACCAGGCTTTATCCTGGCCGGGGCAGAAGTAGGGGTATTGAATATTTCCTGGAAGCACAATATCTGTACTCCTTTTTCCCCGGCTTCCTCGATCAGGGGAATATGTTTCTGCACCATCGCTTCTTTAATTTCTGCAATTGTTCCTTCGCCTTCTGTTTTTGGAAGACTCATTTGGATTAATCCTGATTTAATAATTCTTGGCATATCTGAGATGAGTTTGATTGTTAAGATTTATGCTGAAGGAAATGTTACCCTCATAGTTTTGCTAATATCTCCATGACTTAAGATCGGCATTTTTTGGTGATCTTGTTTTTATTCTTCTGCCCATTTTTTTATAAACATTTGGTTATAGCGAAGGCGGGAGATATAATTTGGTTGTGTAGGATCTCCGTTCCAGCAATGTTCTGCCCGGTCGCCATAGGTTACCTCACAATTGCACGACGGATTGCTCAATTTTTTAACATGTCTTCAGCAGTATAAACTGCATTATTCAGATAATAATTATCCATATCGCCAACGTAAATATGAATTTTCCTTTTAGCTTGTCTCCAAGCTTTTGCCAGTCTCGCTTAATGATATGTGTCAGGTCATAGTTATCCCGCCAATACCTGGCAACGGCTGTATCAATGGCACCGGTATACTTATCATAAATACGTTTGGGATAACCATCCGTATCCATAGGAGAGAAGACAGCTTCCCATATATCAAACTGATCACCACTTCTGCTTCGTGTTCCCAGCGCCAATTCCCGATGATTCATTTCTCTGATAGTTGCACTTACATGCCCCAAGTAATTTCTATGACCGGGACGGTGTAAGTTTTTAAAATCACTTTTTACATAATAGGCATTCTTATCATTATAAATATCAACTGTAACGTAATGATGAAAGTCGATTGGATCAGGGCAAGCCGCATAACTACCATTGTATTCATCCGGATAAAATACTTGAACGGCCAGTGCTTCCCATCCGCCAGTAGATCCGCCATACAGAAATCTTGCCCAGCCTTGTCCAATACCTCGAAAACGTTTTTCTATTTCGGGTATGAGTTCATAGGTTATCGCATCGCCGTAAGGACCTAAGTTAGCAGAGTTGACTGCATACGAATCATCGTAGTACGGATTAGCATGCTGTATTTCAACAGCAATCACTCTTGGAAAATCAGGACCTGTCCATTGTTTATAAAAATCGTATTCTTCTTGCTGTTGAATTTTGTTATACCCGGTAATTTTAAAACGGTCATTGGTATCAGGCTTTAAATTCGGATCGGGTGGTGGTACGAAAGCCTCCAAAGTCTGCAGGAAAATGCCCATGAAAAACAGCCAACGGATATTTTGTAGTTGGATGACTGTCGAAACCTTCTGGTAAAAGTACATGTGCACCAATGTACATAGGCCTTCCCCAAAATTCGGTGAGCAACTTGCTTTGAATTTTTATATGCTTGATGTGTTCGTATCATCAGGCTCCTTGATGGGAGGAATAATTTTATTGAGGGTAATGGATATTTCGTTGGATGCTTTTGGGTCAATATGAATTTTTACTGGTGTAGAATATATATTTCCCGGTGCCTCATTCCAGTGCTGACCCTCTCCTCTGTCCATGGGCAGTTTTACGGTATGGCCGGTTTTTAATTTGGACGTTTCATGCTTATGCATCAAAGCCTGTACATAATATTCGCCGGCAGGAATATTGCTTATCCGCTCTAAGGGGTATCCAAATGCATCTTCACTGATCAATTGAGAGGTTCCGCTTTGCCAGTTTTCTATATCCTTGCCAAATACCATTTGCGTATTGGTGGCATCACTTATTTGAAACCTGGGTTCTTTGCTGTTGTTAGAGGAAATCAATAAGAGCAGCCTTCCATCCAGTATTTCCTGTTTTAATTCAGGAAATTTGAATGCGAAATGTTTGTAGCTTTGCAAAGCCTGCAAATAACATTAATGTTATGGAGAGAAAACGTTTTATTCATGATTAAAAATTGAGATGATTTAGTTTTAATTAAGTTTCCCCTTTTCTTTTTGCTTATTCCAGTAATTTATTCAAATACTTTTTCAACACTTTTTAATTTCGCCGCCACTGGGAAATAGCAGTTTTACATTTTAAGCCTAACTAAATATTTTGTAAGACTTTATTTCGTTTTATAAATTTACTATAACCTTTATTCAATTTACATTCATTGTTTTCAATAGCTATTTGTCCTCTTAAATCACAGTCTTTACTTTGCCGATAACTTCCCAGTCCTCATAACCGCTGTAATCAACATTCATGTGATGAGTTTTGGCGGAGAGTATATGTTTTCATTCGGGTCAAAGATGACGATGTCTGCATCGCTACCTACAGCGATCGTTCCCTTTACGAGGAAACATGCCAAATATTTTTGCTGGGTTGGTACATGCCACTTCCACATATTTGTTCAAAGTGATCTTTCCTTTGTGTACTCCTTCGCTGTATAATAATTCCATCCGGTTTTCAATGGCCGGGTGGCCATTGGGAATTTTTGAAAAATCATCTTTACCCATCAGTTTCTGTTCCCATTTTGAAAGGGCAGTGGTCAGTGGCCACCACCTGCACAAGGCCTTGATTAATTCCTGCCCATAAAGTAGCCTGGTCTTTTTCTCTCTCAACGGCGGACTCATGACCCATTTTAGCGCCTTCAAAATTCTGTTCATATAAACTGGCATCGAGAATCAAATACTGGATACAGGTTTCTACAAATACTTTTTGATTTCTTCTGGTGGCATTTTCTTACAGCATTCAATGCTCCTTCGCAGGTCAGGTGAACAATATAACCGGGACAGCCTGTGCAGTTCGCCATATCTGCAAACCGTCCGGCTTCTGCTTCAGTTACTTCGGGCTGGGATAAATAATGATACAGCGGGGAGAGTTTGCCTTCAGCCCGGTGTTTGCAATGAGGAAGTCGATCATATCACCATTGGTCGCATGTACATTGATCAGGCCGCCAGTGTTTCTTCTTCCTGCATCAGGCCGATCATCTGCCGGTCGTCGATCATTAAGGCCCTTTATACGCCATAAATGTTTTGAAAGTGATGCCTTCTTTCTCTATCATTTCCGTATTTCTTTTTGTATCGTCATTGAAATCAGTGACCGCCATGTGGACACCGTAATCCCCACACAAATATTATCACTCCGGCCTTTCCATTCTTCCAACGCAGAACGAAGGGAGTTTCCCTGTTTTTGTAAAATAAATCGATCACCATCGTGGTGCCGCCGAACAACGCCGCCCTTGTCCCTGTTTCATAATTATCTGAAGAGAAGGTTCCCATGAACGGCATATCCAGGTGCAGGGGATCGATACCACCCGAAAACCACCTAAGCCAGCTGCATCTATTTTCCTTTTTCTGCTTTTACGGCTAAATTTTTCCCGATGGCTTTCTACGGTTTCCGCCTTCAATGAAAATCTCAGCAACATAATCATCGGTTGCTGTAACGATCCTTCCGTTCTTAATTAATACTGACATATAGTTCAATTTGAGTTATGAATTAAGAATTATGAATTTCTGTAAAGGATTCATAACTTATAATTCTGAATTCTTCATTTTCTTCATCAATAACCAAATATATAAAACCACTGACTAAAAAGCCAACAAACCAGGCATAATTATCGAGACGCTGATCCAATATGGTACTGCATCAGCTGCTATTACTTTGATCGTGACCAAAAACCGGGGATATTGGGTGAATATACCGGCGAGTAATGCAATGATCGCTGATCAATTGAAGCCGTTACTGAAATGATAACGTCCTTTGAACTGTACAATTCATCTACCGCCAGTTGTTGTTTGCGTATAAAAAATAATAATCAGTAATCAGGATTCCTCCGACCGGGCCCAGCAAACTTGAATAGCCCACCAGCCAGGTAAAAATATAACCACTGGGATCGGCAACTATTTCCAGGGGAAGATCAGGATACCGATATTACCGGTGATATAACCACCAGTCTTAAAATTTATTTTCTTTGGTGCCAGGTTAGCAAAATCATTGGCAGGGCTGACGATATTGGCAGCACTTGTTCGCCAGCGTGGAGATGATCACCGCCAGCATGGCAAAACTTACCAGTGGTTTATTATCAAATTTACCGGCCAGTTGAGGTACCGGATCCCAGATAGTGCTGCCGTACACAATAGGAGTTGCAGACGTAACCACAACACCAATGAAAGCAAAAAGTGTCATTGATGGCGGAAGACCAATTGCCAGCCCTTGATCTGTGCTTTTTGTGATTTTGGCATACCCTTGTAAAATCCGGATGTTCAATGATAATGTTGCCCAGAAATCAACCATACCGGTGAGTGCCGAAAGAACATTCAAAATCACTGCCATGTAATTTTGAAGGTTGTTCAATATCGGGTTCTAATCCTTTCGCTGCAGTAATGGCCCGGGATAATAAAGGCCAATGCCGCCAACGGTAAAA
>JADKAA010000025.1 GCA_016715465.1 Saprospiraceae bacterium | reverse complement strand
GTGGTTTCCTTCGATGGCTAAAAACCTGTTCTATTCTTCTGCTGTATTCCTGCAACCCCTGAAAATGGAAATATGAAAGTGCAGGTAGAAAATAGCGGTGGCATTGCCGACAATACATCTGTGGATATAACTGCCGTGGGCATATTGAAGTGGGTAAAGACCCTGATTTTAATTTGCAACTACGCCACCCGATGTCTTCTGTTGATTTTACTGGTGCAGCTAAAGGAAGATTTACATTAGATCATATCAAACAGTTTGTACCGCTTGATCCGGGAACCAGCATCAGTGGTATCTTGAATGCTGATCTTGGTTTCAGTGGTAATAAACAGCGATAGATAAAAAGAGTATGATAAGACTGAATATCAACGGTACAGCCGATTGAATAACCTCAAACTATGTATCGAAGGATTATCCAACGGGATTGAGGTAACGAATTCAGCACTCAGCTTCCAACAAAAAATATAACACTGAACAATCTTGCTGGTAATTACCTTAATACAAATTTTCTCGGCCAACGGTCATTCAATAACCTGGTTGGCTATGCTATGCAGTTAATCAGCCGCTGGCGGGAACGCTGAATATAACTGCCGATAAAATGAACCTGAATGACTGGATGGGAACAGATACCACGACAACAACAACCAGTGCCGCTGCATCAGCCGATCCGTTTGCCGTTCCGGGCTAATAAATGAACCTTACCATCAATGCCAAAGGGGGAAGGTAAAATATGATAAAGTTGATTATAATAATATCACCGAACCTTATTGTTGAAAGATGAGACGGTGAAACTCCAAAATGTAAAAACAGAAGCTCTTGACGGCACCATAGTATTTGACGGTTCCTATTCCACCAAAACAATAAGAAGGATCCTGCCATTTCAATGACCTACGAGGTTAAAAATATTGATGTTCAAAAGCATTCTTCTCCTTCATCACGATTCAGAAGCTGATGCCTGTAGGACAATTCCTGTTAGGCAAGCTTAATTCGCAGCTGACCATGAACGGAAACCCGGATGGCAATATGATGCCTGACCTCGTTAAATACTGAATGGTGCGGGAAATCTTTTACTGATAGAAGGAATATTGAAAAATTTGCCCGGCTGGAAAAAATTGCCAGCACACTTCAGATCGATGAATTGAAATCGATCTCGATAAAGATGGAAAACTATATTGAGTTTGCCAAAGGCAAAGTGCTGGTGAAGCCCTTCAGTGTGAAAGTAAAAGATATTGAAATGCTGATCGGTGGTATGGCGGTTTGACCAGTCTATCGACTACGTAGTGGGGATGAAAGTGTTGAGGAAATACCTGGGCAATGAAGGAAATAATATACTCAATAACCTGGTGACATGGCTGTAAATAAAGGCATCCCGGTAAAACTGGGAGAAATGGCTGATCTCAGTTTCAAAACGGGTGGCACTCTTGCTAATCCGATTTTAAGAACCGAACTGAAAGAGGTGGCAGGAGATGCTGTCAAAGAAATGCAGCAGCTGGCGGTTGATTTTGCAAAAGCAAAATTAGATAAAGCGAAACAAACCATTAAGGACAGTCTTACCGGTGTTAAGAACCAGGTGTTAAAATGATTTGGAAAAAAAGAAGCACTGGACAGGATGTCAGGCAACAAGTGATTCAGTAAAACCAACCCGGCTGATAGTTCTAAAAAAGAAGTCAGAGCAGACCATCAGGAATACGATCAATACGCTTTTCAATAAAAAGAAAAACCAGCCAGTGATACAGCGGTGAAGAAACCAAACAAACGCTGTTTATTTACGGGGTTTTCAACCGGCAAGTTGGGGTCTACTTTTTCTTCTCTCCTGTTTCTTTATTAACAGGAGCAGGAAATAAAGTAATTTTATTTCAACCAATCAACCGAATTCTCTATTGAAGTATGAGTACTAAAAGAAATTATCAGCAGCTCAATCCCAGAACCGCTCAGTACCTTAAAAACCGTTTTGAGAAAAACAGATCGCCACAAAGGCATAGAACGGTCCAAAGTACAATCAAAGTTGGAGGCCAACCCGAAAAACTGTGGTCACTGCAGAATGGAAAACATCCGGTGGCGAACCGGATGTAGGTCCGATAGTTACCGGGAATAAAAATCAGTGAGTATTTTTTATGATTGTTCAGCAGAAAGTCCTGCTGGCCGCAGAAGTATTTGTTTTTGATGCCGCAGCGCTGGCATCCTGAAAAGAAAACAAACCTAAACACAGCGCCATGGGCATGGCAGCGGAGATGGGCATTGAACTATTATCCGAAGAGGAATACCGGGCCCTGCAACAGTTCGGCGAATTTGATCTAAAAACCCTCCAGCCGGATAAAAACACCGGACAACATACGCGCAAACTCGGCGGTTCCTCCTTGTGACCGTCGTTATGCCACAGTCTTCACCTATCACAACGGTGCAGAGTCGTCATATTATGCCGCAAGGGGATTCCGTGGTTCGTTATGGGTTTAAATTTAGTTTTCCTGGGTTTGCTTGCTTATAAAATTAAACCTGTACAGGCTTCTACTTGAGGAACAGGAAGTATAAAATGCTAAACCCGGGGCTGTGAATGCTGTGTAAAAACTTAGTGCCCTTTGTGGTGTGGTTTGTCTTTAGAAAAGTGTGTGAGTGATCAACCACAGAGTACACAGAGTGAATTGACATCACTAAGAATACTGAGGAAGCTTCAACTTCTATAATTTATCAAAGCATCAATTTGAAAAACGCTTTTGTCCTCAGTGTAAAAACTTAATGCCCTTTGGGTAGAGCCTTAGTAATAAAGGTCAATCCCGGAAACTATTCATCATCAATTCTATCTTAGTAAACACCCTACCCACCCCTTAACGAAACTCCAGAGAATGAAAATGCCCAAAACGATTTTTACTATTCCCAATTTAGGGATTGATAAAACCTGTCAGTTTCCGGAGTATGGCATTTACCGGAAGAAAGTAAAACCAAAGAAAGAAGGCGCAGGAACACTCCAAAACCCGTGTCGTTTCCCTTAAACAAATTTACCAGGCCGATGGCAACAACGACTATTCCGAATAACCAGCTGATGATATTCGTAACATTTGATTTTCTATCCATAAATATTTCTCTTTAAATTTTTCAAAACCTGTTTAAAAATTAATAAAAAGTACTTTGTGTTACAAAGTAAGCATAATTTTACCACCTTACTAATGAATTTTAAAAAACCTTACCGGGTTTTCTCTATAAAGACAAGGCAGTTTCGTTTCGCTGATTAGCTAATTAGCTTTACATTTGCAGCCCGGTTTGTTCGGGACGTAAGGCAGCCTGGTAGCGCACTTGTACGGGGTGCAAGGGGTCGCTAGTTTCGAATCTAGCCGTCCTGACATTTTTAAAGACTCCTGATTATTTCAGGGGTCTTTTTAATTTTGCTTACCGGCTGATCATTTCGGGATGAAGCGCAGCCCGGTAGCGCACTACGTTCGGGACGTAGGGTCGCCGCTTCCAATCCAGTCATCCCGATTAAATTTAAAGCCTGTTCTCACAGGCTTTTACCTTTTTCTGAACCGAATACAAGCTTTATCTTCGCCCCTTAATGAAGCTACTCATTCAGCTTGTCAAAATTGTTGATCCCTCCTCTCCTTTTAACGGACAATCAGCAGATATTTTAATTGATAATGGAATCATTTTAAATAGGTATTGCTTTACCAGATAAAGCAGATAAAGAAATTGCGATAGAGGGGCTTCATGTCTCTCCCGGATGGGTTGATGTGTTTGCCAATTTTGCGGATCCTGGCTATGAAATTCAAGGAAACTCCTGGAGATAGGTGCTGCTGCTGCGGGGCAGGCCCTACACAGATGTGGATGGTGATCCCGAATACTAATCCCACCATCCATAATAAGGCTGGTGTTGAATACATAACATAAAAGCAGATCCTTTCCGGTCAACATTCATCCAATAGGTGCCATCACTAAAAACACCGAAGGAAAAGAGCTGGCAGAAACACGATATGAAGTCCAGCGGTGCCGCCGCCTTTTCTGACGGCATAAATTGTGTGCAGTCTGCCGGACTTTTAGTAAAAGTTATCATAATATGTAAAAGCCTTCGACGGTATCCTGATACAATTACCTGACGATAAAAAGCATTAATCCACATGGATTAATGAATGAGGGGATTGTCTCCATCAACCGGGTTTACCCGGCAAACCAGTTATGGCAGAAGAATTGATTGTAGCTAGGGATATCAAACTGGCCTGTTACGCTGGGAATCAAGGTTACATTTCACCGGGGGGTAAGCACTAAAAATCGCTGGAGTACATTAAAAGAGGGAAAGAAAGCGGAACGGCGGTGAGTTGTTCCGTCACTCCTTATCATCTTATTCGGCTTAAACCAGGCCTCCATTAAAGAAGGAAATCCTGCAACACTTACTTTGTTCAGTCCGGCAGTAAAATGGACTGTATTGCCAGAAAATATTAAATCAAAATCATCCAACTCTCCTTTTATCGGCAGGGAACTGACCGGTAAAGTGGCTGGTATCATCAACGGTGATAAAATATCATTAGCTAAATCATTATTCATGCAGTTAAGGCTTTCACCTGCTATCAAAGGATTAATTACTGCTGTATTAATGATAGCGGTTGCACTGGTTATTGACGCAAAAGAAGCAGCTGATCCGCGGTTACAGTACCTGATTTTTATCGTTTACGGAGCAGGTATCATCTGGACCTTGGCTGAGTTTCCGGCGATCTGCTGCCTTCACCGGAAAATTTGCTGAACTTTTAGCCAGGGATTTAAATGTTTTATTGTAGTCACACTTATTATGGTGGCATTTACGGCAGTGTTCATACAACTGCACCCGGAGTTTGCTCCCAGGAAGCCGCTTATCAACGGGAACAACTGGTTAAGCTGAACGATAAACTCCAACCGAAATTGAAGACCTGTTGCAAGGGTGAAAAACAATACCCGGTAAGATATATATCCGCTTCAATTTTCCGGATATTTGATACTTGGCGCAGCTGTTACAGCAGTCGCTTCGGTTCTATTAACAAGAAGAAGACACTAACCATGGACCTATCCATCGTCATACCACTTATAGATGAAGCAGAATCACTGCCGGAATTAACAGCATGGATAGAAAAAAGTAATGAAGGAGAATCATTACGTTATGAGGTCATTTTTGTAGATGACGGCAGCAGTGTTAATTCATGGGAAGTCATTGAAAACCTGAGACCCAAAATGCGGGTATCAAAGGGATCAAGTTTCAACGTAACTACGGCAAATCTGCCGGGTTAAATGAAGCTTTCCGGGCAGCCAGTGTTGATGTGGTCATTACAATGGATGCTGACCTACCAGGACAGCCCGGATGAAATTCCCTGAGGCTGAGAAGAATGATTATAGAGGATGGCTACGATATGGTAAGCGGATGGAAGAAAAACGTTACGATAATGCACTCCAAAAATATCCTTCTAAGTTTTCAACGCTGTACCCGCAGAAATCGGGCATTAAGCTACACGACTTTAATTGCGGACTGAAGGCGTATAAGAACCAAGTTGTGAAAGGCATTGAAGTATACGGTGAAATGCACCGGTACATTCCGGTACTGGCTAAATGGGCCGGGTTCAAGAAGGAAGGTTGGTGAAAAAGTAGTAGAGCACAAGGCCAGGAAATACGGCGTGTCAAAATTTGGCTGGAGAAGATTTGTAAACGGTTTCTGGATTTACTCTCTCCATCACATTCGTTGGCAAATTTTCCAAACGACCGATGCATTTTTTGGATTATGGGGTTCTTTGTTCTTCCTGGTTGGGCCTGGGCATTTCCATTTATCTTATTGTATCAAAATTTATAGACAGCAGTTTTGCACTCACCAACAGGCCCGGGTTTTATTTAGCACTCACTTCGCTCATTATAGGTATGCAGTTATTTCTTGCGGGTTTATTGGCGAACTGATCTCCAGGAATTCCTCCTACGCAATACCTATCTTGTAATGAAACCAAAACCGGGTTGTATGACAAGGAAGTGGTCATCATAGATTCTGGCCATCCGTTGCGGGTGGATTGGCTACATTCAACCAGCGGCTGGCAAAAGAATTCAATAACCAGGGGTTTGATTGTTCTATTTATTCCTTTTCATTACAATATCCCTCCTTCTTGTTTCCGGGCAAAACCCAATACAGTGATGAACCGGCCCCGGAAGGTATTACTATACACTGCAGCAATAAACTCTGTTAATCCATTCAACTGGATCCGTGTTGGTAATAAACTTAAAAGAAAGACCAGACCTGGTCATTGTTCGTTTCTGGCTTCCCTTTATGGGACCCGCCCTGGGAACAATTCTCAGGACGAGTTAAAAAAACAGGCACACAAAGATCATTTGCATTGCAGATAATGTGATACCTCACGAAAAAGGTTTGGTGATAAGCCTTTCACAAAATATTTCCTGAAAAGCTGTGATGCATTTATCACCATGAGCGAAAAGTGATGAGTGATTTAAGAATATTTGAAAGACAAAACCTGCTCAGTTAGTATCACATCCATTGTACGATAATTTTGGAGCTATTATTTCAAAAGCTGACGCAAGAAAACACCTCGGCCTTCCGGAAAATGAAAAAATAATTCTGTTCTTTGGTTTTATCCGCAAATACAAAGGACTGGATTTACTGCTTGAAGCAGCGGCAAATGAGAGAATAAAGAATTCGGGAATAAGGCTGCTGGTGGCGGGGAATTTTATGAGGATGCAAAACAATACCAGGAGCAGATTGAAAGATTGGGTATAAAAGATCGGCTGATTTTAAAAACAGATTTTATTCCTGACAGTGAAGTAAATATTATCTCTGCGCAGCCGATGCAGTGATACAACCTTATCGTAATGCCACGCAAAGCGGTGTAACCCCCCTCGCCTATCATTTCGAAAAACCAATGGTCGTCACCAACGTAGGGGGATTACCCTCACTGGTTCCTGATAAGAAAGTTGGTTTGGTCGTAGAACCAAATCCCGCAGCGATTGCAGAGGGTATCCTGAACTTCTACCAATTAGGTGAAAATTATTTTATTCCGCATCTTCGCAATGAGAAACAAAAATATAGCTGGGCCACAATGGCCGGTACAATATTTCTCAGTTAGCAAATGATATACAGAAGTAAAGCCCCTTTAAGGATTGGATTAGCCGGTGGCGGCACGGATGTAAGCCATACAGTGACCTGTATGGCGGAGCTATTTTAAATGCCACTCTTTCTCTTTATCCAACGCCACTATTGAACCGATAGCGTGAATAAGGATCATACTTGAAGCTATTGACAGGAATGAGATACAAGAATTTGACTGGATCAAAAGAATTACCTGTCACAGGCACACTTGACCTGTTAAAAGGTATTAATACAATCGTATCCAAAAGATTTTGGGATAAAGAACAGAACTTTCGTTTATCAACCTATGTGGATGCACCTGCTGGTTCAGGAATAGAGACATCGTCCACTCTAGCAGTAGCAATCATCGGGGCTTTGCAGAAATGCTCAGGCTTCCGTTGGGGAATATGATATGGCGCATTATGCCTATGAAATTGAAAGAGGGACCTGAACCTGGCTGGTGGCAGCCAAGTCCAGTATGCGGCCACTTTCGGTAGTGTAAATTTTATGGAATTCTATGCAGATGACAAAGTGATCGTTAACCCGTTGCGGGTAAAGCCGCAACATCTGTTTGAACTGGAAAATAACCTGGTAATATACTACACTTCCACCAGTCGTGAATCGGCAGAGATCATCAGGAAACAAAGCAAGAACGTTACAGATAATAAAGAAAAATCCTTTGAAGCCATGCATCATCTGAAGGAGCAGGCCAGGATGATGAAAGAGGAAATGCTGAAAGGGCATTTGGCTGGAATGAAGTTGGTGAAATACTCGATTATGACTTTCTGCAAAAACGACAAATGGCAGAAGGGATAAGCAATCCTTGGATGGAAGAATATACGAAACGGCAAAAAAGCTGGCGCCACCGGATGAAAGATATCCGGTGCAGGCAGTGGTGGATTCATGATCTTTATTGCCCCATCAATACAAAATACAAAGTGATTAAAAGTTTGGAGAACATTGGGGGCAGGTCAGGAACTACCAGTTTACAGAACATGGATTGAATACTTGGACTATATAGCTGGCCGGTATTGGTAAATTCGTTAATTAGGAATTATGGAAAAGATTAAAAGCATAATTGAAGCGTCAATAAAAACAAAGCAGCAAATACTGCAGAATAATGAGCTCATTGCAACGATTGAAAGAGTTGTAGAGAGTAGTTACCAATGCATTCAAAAATGGGGACCGGGTGTATTTCTGCGGTAACGGGGGGAAGTGCTGCTGATGCCCAGCACCTCGCCGCAGAATTTTCGGGGCGTTTTATACTGACGAAAGCGTTGCCTGCTGAAGCGTTGCATTGTAACACTTCGTATTTAACGGCTGTTGCCAATGACTATGGGTATGATGTGGTATATTCACGAATGATAGACGGTATTGGTGAAACGGGTGATGTATTGATCGGGCTTTCTACGTCAGGGAATTCCGGTAACATCATTAAAGCATTTGAAGTAGCAAAGGATAAAGGGATCATAACTGTCGCCTTCACCGGTATTACCGGCGGACAGATGAAAGCCATCAGCGATTATCTGATAAATGTCCCATCCGCTGATACACCAAGAATTCAGGAAAGTCATATTACTATCGGGCATATCATTTGTCAGCTGGTCGAAGAAAAATACTTTGCACCCCTCTAAATCTTCCACTAAAAGAGACTTATAAAATCCTGCATGATCAAAGAGGCAATAATATTGGCTGGTGGTTTAGGAACCAGATTAAGGAATCTGTACCTGATCTTCCGAAATGCATGGCACCTGTTGCCGGACGACCATTCCTTTTTCATGTTATCAATTACCTGAGAAGCCAGGGAGTAGAAAAATTTATCTTCTCATTGGGTTACAAACATGAGCTGATCGAAGATTATTTATCAACTCAATTTCCAACACTCAGCTACCAATGTGTTATTGAGGACCAACCCCTGGGAACAGGCGGAGCAATACTATTGGCCTGTACAAAAGCAGCTGAAAAGAATATTGTTGTTACAAATGGGGACACCCTTTATAAAGTTGATCTGCATAAAGCAGCGATGTTCCATAATCATAATAAAGCAGAATGTACCCTGTTACTGAAACCGATGAACAGGTTCGACCGCTATGGTGTTGTGGAGCTCGATGAGGAACAATTGGTAAATAGCTTTAAAGAAAAACAGTTTTTATGAGGTCGGGTAATATAAGCAGGGGTGTTTACCTGCTGAATAAGGACAAATTCCTGGATGAAGAATTTCCGGCTAAGTTTTCGTTTGAAAAGCATTACCTGGAAAAATTTTGCCCGGTACGGCGTATTTATGGATTAGTCCAGGATACTTATTTTATTGATATCGGCATACCGGAAGATTACAACCGTGCACAATCAGAGCTCAGTCGCCCCCACTTGACTTATCAACTATTGATAAAAGCTGGACGCTATTTATTGACCAGGATGGTGTGATCAATCATGAAAAGAAAGAAGATTATATTCTCAACTGGGAAGAATTTCGGTTTTATGAGGTGTTGAAAAAGCATTTCAAAAACTGGCAGGTAAATTTGGAAAAATCATCATCGTGAGCAACCAGCAGGAGTGGGCAAACAATTGATGACAGAACATGACCTGAGAACGTTTCACCAGAATATGCAGGATGCGATAGAAACCGCCGGTGGAAGGATAGATAAAATATACTATTGTACCAGTACCGATAATAAACACCCCGACAGGAAGCCTAACCCGGGTATGGCTTTCCATGCTAAAAATTATTTTGATTCAGTTGACCTTTCAAGGTCTCTTATAATTGGTAATAAACCCCAGCGATATGCTATTTGGCAAAAATGCCGGCATTTATTCTGTTTTCTGGCCACTACCAATCCCGATGTTCCTTTCCCCCCCCACCCCTGATATTGACCTGCGGTTTGATTCCCTCCCTGATTTTGCCAAAGCTTTATAAGTCTTCATAAATTTTACAACCCTTTTAGCGTTATCGGCATCTGTATTAAGCTGTAACTTAGCATGACTATGACAAAAACCATCCTGGTAAAGAAATTACTGATTCAAACAGCTTTCCTTCTTCTTTGGCTGCTATCCTTTTCGCAGGTTGCCCTGTCACAAAAAAATTACCCAGGCCGATCTGAAAAGCTCAGGGCAAAAGAAGATACACTGAGTGAATATTCAGAATACCTGAACACCGACAGCCTTCCGGAAGACAGGATGATTGCTGACAGTGCATTTACTAAAGTATTGGTAAGAGCCCTGCAGGTTAAAAATTCATTTTACTACCCTTTTGATTCAGTACTGGGTGTTTCTAAATTATATGCTCCTGATACCAGTTTTCGGATCATCACCTGGAATATCAATTTCGATGACTATTACTCCCGGCAAAAGGGAGCAATACAATTCCGTACTACCGATGGTTCGCTGAAACTTTTACCCCTGAGAGACGTATCTGAGTTTACGGACAAGCCCCAGGATTCTGTACGCAGCAGGCAAAACTGGATTGGATCTATTTATTATAATATCATCAAAACCCAACACAAAGGGAAAAACTATTATACGCTTTTCGGATTTGATAATACTAGTGCACAAAGCAGTATGAAGTGGATTGAAGTACTAAGTTTTAATGAAAAAATGAACCGGTCTTTGGGGGGTCCTTTTCTCTTTTGAAAAAGATTCGGTTCCCAAACCGCCCAAGTACAGGTTAGGCCTTGAATTTAAAAAAGGTGCCAGGGTGCTGGTAAATTATATTGAAGATCTTGGAATGATACTGGTGGATCATTTGATTTCTGAATCGGATCAGCCAGAACTTGCCTGGACCTATGTACCCGATGGTGACCAGGAAGGATTTAAGTGGGAGAATGGCAAATGGATGCATATTGACAAAGTCTTTACGCTAAAACTGGAAGACGGACAGGCGCCGGTTGGCGATCCGCTGATGGATCCGAAAGGAAATAAGAACGAACAAAAACTGCAGGAAAAAACGGATAAAAACAAAGCAAAAGAAGGCAACAGAATTCCACTTAATTACGATAACTAAACTGTTCGGTTAAGTCTTTACGTTTCAGTCTCCAATGGGTATCTTTACAACTCATGGAGAAGTTCATCACCCATATTCAGCCACCTAAAGGTTTATCTCTTGGTTTAAAAGAACTTTGGCAGTACCGGGAGTTGTTTTACTTCTTCACCTGGCGGGATATCAAAGTAAAATACAAACAAACCTATCTCGGTATTCTTTGGGCACTCTTGCAGCCACTGGGCATGATGGCACTTTTCACTTTACTTTTCTCAAAAACCTGGAAAATCGATACCGGCACTACAGCCTATCCTATTTTTGTTTTATCCGGGCTGATCTTATGGAATCTCTTTAGCTCCTCTGTCTCACATGCCGGAGAAAGCATGATACAGAATGCCAATATCATCAGGAAAATCTATTTTCCAAGATTGATCATACCTGGCTCATCAGTACTGGTTGCTTTATTTGATTTTTTAATGGGGTTATTTGTTTTTTTTATTTTTTGTTTTATCTACAAACAACCCCTGCACTGGTATTCAGTATTCTATTTTGCAGCTGGTATATTGATTATACTCATAGCTGGTTTCGGTGCCGGGACATTTCTCACTGCATTAAATGTGAAGTACCGGGATTTCAGGTACACTATTCCCTTTTTACTGCAGGTATTGTTCTTTTCATCACAGGTTATTTACCCGCTTTATTCTGTGCAACAAACCTGGCTGAAATATTTATTAGCTATTAACCCCGTAAATGCTGCTATTGAATTATTCAGGGCTACCTTATCAAATCATCCCATTGATTCAACAACAATATCAATTGGGCTTACCAGTACGGTTATCATTTTTTTCGTTGGTTTATACTATTTCAGAAAAACAGAAGCATACTTTGCAGATTTAGCATAATGAAACCTGCTATTGAAATACGGAACCTGGGCAAAGAATATAAGCTGACAGACACACAACCTTATGTAGCATTGAGGGATGTTATTACTCAATCAATAAAAAGAGCTTTAGCCCCGGTAAAAAGAAAGTTGACAAATTCTGGGCATTAAAAGATATCAATCTTGATATAATGCCCGGTGAAAGGATTGGTATCATTGGGCGAAACGGGGCTGGAAAAGCACTTTATTAAAGATCATCAGCCGCATCACTCCCCCTACTACCGGCGATGCCATTATTCGTGGAAGAGTGGGAAGTTTACTGGAAGTAGGAACAGGTTTCCATCCTGAATTAACCGGAAGAGAGAACATTTACCTGAATGGTTCCATACTTGGCTTAAAAAAAGCAGAGATCACTAAACAATTGGATGCCATTATTGATTTTAGTGGTGTAGAAAAATTTATTGATTCACCGCTTAAACATTACAGCAGTGGTATGCAGCTCAGACTGGCGTTTTCAGTTGCGGCTCATCTTGAACCAGAAATATTACTGATAGATGAGGTACTGGCAGTGGGTGATATGGAGTTTCAGAAGAAATGTTTGGGCAAGATGGAAGATGTCAGTAAGAAGGAAGGACGCACCATCGTTTTTGTGAGCCACAATATGTCGCTCGTCAAGCAGCTTTGTACAAGGGCAATTGTGCTGGATAACGGTGCAATTAGTTTCCAGGGTGCGGTGGATGAAGCAGCCAATTCGTATACCCGTTCCTTTCTCAGTGCTGTGAGCAAGATAGGCTATGGAGAATTTGATCTTTCACAACATACCAATAAGACGCTTAAGAATGAAGGACTGCTGAAAGCGACCATGTATGTAAACGATACGATCAGCGAGAATTCATACCTGGTGCCACTATGAGGATCAACATGGACTACTTTTTACGCCAACCATTGATCGATCCTGAGATTGGCATTGTTATCAAGGATCAGGATCACAACCCCTGTTATTGGACTGAATAATAAACATATCGGCAAAAAATTTCCCTCGTAACAGGAGAAAAAGCGCAGGCCAGCATCGTTATCCCCGGCCTGAACATTTTTGCACCGGGTACTTACCGGGTCGACCTTTACCTGGGAGATAATATTTATTTATATGAATGCCTGTACGATGCTTTTGAATTTACTATTGAGCTGAATGATGTTTATACTTCTGGGAAAACGATGAGTCCCGAATGGAATAAAATTGTTATTCCCGCCATCGACTTTACTTCATGAATATTTTATCCCGCATATCAAATCTATCAAAGATTGCACTACGGAAACTTTACCGGGATAAGGAAAAGGTTTTTACAATCAAATCTGTTCTGAATAAAAACTTTCCTGAAGGAACTGTTTTCCGGTTTATATTAGTTGGCGCAAATGACGGGGTCAGCCACGATTTTCTATTCGATTATTTAAAGAAAAGGGATTGCCTGGGAATCGCTTTTGAACCGGTGGCCGATTCATTTGAAAAGCTGCTATCGAATTTTGACATATTTACCAGGGTTAAATTAGTAAAAAAGGCTGTCCATCCTTCAAAGAATGAAGTAACAATTTACAAGGTCATTCCAGAAAAATTAAAGGACTTACCCGACTGGGCTTCGGGTATTGCATCCCTTGACCCTGAACATTATAAAAAGTCAGGCATCTCATCATCTTTAATTACAGGGGAAATATCAAGTGCAGGCCCTTTAATGAAAATGCTGGAAGAATATGTTCCGGAACTTTTACCTGATTACCTGCAAACGGATACAGAAGGTTTTGACGCTGAAGTGATCAAACAGATCGATTTTACAAAGATCAGGCCGTTAATCATCAGGTTCGAATATATTAACCTAGACCCTATTAGTAAAAGAGAATCCATACAATTGCTGAAAAAAAATGGGTACTATTGTTTTTATGATGGCATGGATATCGGTGCAGTTCAACTCAGGAAAATAAAATTATGACGGTTTGTATTACCAGTTTTTCGATAGGCCAGCAGGTCGGCGGTATACCAGCATATAATAGCTACTTATGTTCCAATCTTCTGACAATGGGACATAAAGTGATCTTATTGACTTTTGATGAAACAGCCGGACTTACTGATGAAAATGAAACAAGAACTCAAGGTGATCTTACTACTGTGATTTTAAAAGCATCCTACCAACATTATTTACAAAATTCAAAGCGTATTTCAGGCCGGGTAGTTATGGGGCTCCGGGATGGTTGGCGATGGGTATGGCGATGAAAGAGTGGCTGTTAAAGAACCATAGAACAATGAGTATTGATATTATTGAAGCTGCTGATTATGGTGGCGCTGGTGCGTTGCTCCTTAGCAATGATCTTCCTCCCGTTGCGATTGCAGGTCATTCTTCTTTTCTCCAGCTAAAGAGATATAACAGTTCAATAAAGGATGATCATTCAGCTATAATTGAGCAGATGGAATTGTTTGCTTATTTGCATGCCGATGGAATTCTCACCATAGTCCCCTAAATGCTGAAGATCTTTGTACGCTAACCGGGAGACAAGTCTATTTTTCGAGGGCACCCTGGACAACACCATCTGCTGTTGTTGAGGATAACAGTAATGATTCAAAATCAAACCTGGTTATCAGTGGTCTGCAATTCACTAAAGGACCTGCAATCATGGCAGAAGCCACACGGATCATCTCCAAAAAAAATAAAGATTGGAATATATATTGGATTGGCGGAGACACTTATAGTGCGCCGGAGGAACTTTGGTATCCACTTACCTGGCTAAAAACTATGCAGACATTTGGAAGAAGAATTTTATATGGATACCGGAAAAAAAACATACCGAAGTAATTAAAGCTATCCGCAACGCCAGCGTTTGTATCATACCCTCTCTCTGGGAAACTTTCAATTATTTTGCACTTGAAGCAGCCTATTCGCAAAAACCGCTGATCCTTACAGAAAAACCGGTGCTGCTTATCTTTTTGTAGACGATCCGAACACAAAGATCATCCCGGCTAATGATGCAAACTCACTCGCCTCAATCCTTTCGAATGAACCGATGCTGACAAACTGGATAAAAGGAATAACAGGAGACACAAAACAACGGTTGATAGATTATTTCTCACCTGTAAAAATAATTGATGAACGAATAAATGTTTACAAGACCATTATAATGAACCGGCAGCCGTTAAAGGCATCTGCGGCAAAAGAACTTCTGTTCCTACAGAATTACCTGACACCCCGCAGGAAATGGTATTATTCATTTCGCAAAAAAATTTAAATCAATTGTTAAAGGCAACTGATATAAAACGCTACTTCGTAACTGAGCTTTACCCGGGAGCAAGATACACAGCAGGTGTTTTGCGGGAAGACATAGAAACTGTCCTGTTAAAATCGGGATATGAGAAATTGGAAACGTTCCCTGCTTCTTCAAATTTGCTGAGCCGCATTTTGGCTTATCAAAAAGTACGCAAAATGTCAATCAATAAATTGATGACCCCGGCTTGTGTATTTTTTCATTTCCCTGTCCGTTCAAGAGTAAATCGTTATTTTTTTTCTTTACTAAATAAAAATGGAATAAAAACGATAGCCTATGTTCACGACTTTGAAGGTATCCGGGACAAGGATAAAAAATTGCTCAAAAAAGAATTCAGGCAACTGAAACAATTCAATATAATCATTGCACAAAACCGGTTGATGAAAGAGCTGATTGAAAGGGAAACTGCCAACAAGAATGTAATCGAACTGAAAATGTATGATTACCTCGGGGTCCCAGAGCCCGTCGATCAGCCATCACCAAAGGGCCCGATAATATTTGCGGGCAACCTTGAAAAAGCGTCTTTCATCAGCCAGCTCCACAATATTCCATCCTTAGAATTTCATATATGGAGAGTCTCCTCCGGCGTCAACTGCGCCCAATATTCACTACAAAGGGAAAAAAGACCGAGGACGCTGCCACCAGTAATAGCTAAAGATGGAAGCTATGGCTTGGTATGGGACGGAACTAGTATTCAAGCAGGCTTAGATGCTGGTGATTACCTGCGCATCAACACACCACACAAATTAGCTTTATATATCATGGCTGGTTTGCCTCCGATCGTATGGAACGAAAGTGCGATGGCAGGGTGGGTACAGCAACAACAAATCGGTATCGCGGTTTCATCTTTATATGATTTGAAACAAAGACTGGAAGGAATAACCGAAAATGAATACAGGAACTTTCAGGAAAATATGAAAGGGATCCGCCGGAATATGGCTGTAGGTTATTACTTAAACAAAGCGATCAACATAGCGGAACAATTGCTGGATTAATCATCCAGCTTCAACACCGCTAAAAAAGCCTCCTGCGGCACTTCCACATTTCCTATCTGGCGCATCCGCTTCTTACCTTCTTTCTGCTTTTCCAACAATTTACGCTTCCGGCTGATATCGCCACCATAACATTTGGCGGTTACATCCTTCCGCATAGCAGAGATATTCTCTCTTGCTACCACTTTAGCACCAATGGCCGCCTGTATGGCAATCTGGAATTGCTGTCTTGGCAATAATTCTTTCAGCTTCTCACAGAGTTTTCGCCCAAACTCCTGTGCCCGGCTGCGGTGAATCAATGCACTCAATGCATCTACTTTATCATTGTTCAATAAAATATCCATTCGTACAATATCCGCTTCCCGGTAACCTATCGGATGATAATCAAACGATGCATAACCCCTCGTTTGTGACTTCAGCTTATCGTAAAAGTCAAAAACTATTTCCGTCAATGGCATTTCAAAGATCAGTTCCACCTTTGTTGTCGTCAGGTAGCTTTGGTTCATCAGTATGCCCGCTTACCCAAACAAAGCGTCATGATGTTTCCGATATACTCCGGCTTACTAATGATCTGTGCCCTGATAAAGGGCTCATCAATATGATCCGTTTTTACCGGGTCAGGGAATTCGGTTGGATTATTAACGATCACTTTCTCTCCCTTAGTTGTATAAGCGATAAAACTTACGTTGGGAACGGTTGTGATCACCGTTTGGTTAAATTCTCTCTCTAATCTTTCCTGGATGATCTCCATGTGCAACAACCCAAGAAAGCCGCAACGGAAACCAAAACCAAGGGCTTGCGATGTCTCCAGTTCATAGGTCAGCGATGCATCATTCAATTGCAACTTATCCATACAATCCCGCAACTCTTCAAAGTCATCCGTATTCACCGGGAAAATACCTGCAAATACCATTGGCTTCACTTCTTCAAAGCCCTGTATGATCTCCTGTGTAGGATTGGCCGCCAGGGTAATCGTATCCCCCACTTTTACTTCTTTCGCATTCTTGATGCCGGTAATCAGGTAACCCACATCGCCGCATTTTAATTCCTTTTTTTCCGTCATCTTCAGTTTCAGGATACCCACTTCATCCGCATCATATTCCTGGTCGGTGGAAACAAATTTTACTTTATCCCCTTTCTTTATCGAACCATTTCTTACCCGGAAATAAACAATAATGCCACGAAAGGGATTAAACATACTGTCAAAAATCAACGCCTGCAATGGTGCATCCGGTTTACCGGTGGGCGCAGGAATCCTGTTTACAATAGCATCCAGGATAGCCTCCACACCCAGTCCGGTACGGCCGCTGGCATGCAGAATATCTTCCCTTTTACACCCAATGAGTTCAATGATCTGGTCTTCCACTTCTTCAATCATGGCTCCTGCCATATCGATCTTATTGACCACAGGAATAATCTCAAGATTATTTTCAATTGCAAGATATAAGTTACTGATAGTCTGTGCCTGAATGCCTTGTGTAGCATCGACTAACAGCAGGCAGCCTTCGCAGGCAGCCAGTGCCCGGCTCACTTCATAACTGAAGTCAACGTGGCCGGGAGTATCGATCAGGTTCAGGATATACTCCTGCCCGTCGGTATGCTTATAGTTGATCTGGATAGCATGACTTTTAATAGTAATGCCCTTTTCCCTTTCCAGGTCCATATCATCCAGCACCTGGTCCATCATATCCCTGTCGCTGATGGTACCGGTGCTTTGTAATAACCGGTCAGCCAGGGTGGATTTACCGTGATCAATATGGGCGATAATGCAAAAATTGCGGATATTCTTCATGTACGTTTTACCTCATTTTTTCGAGGTGGCGAAGGTACGGAA
>JADKAA010000024.1 GCA_016715465.1 Saprospiraceae bacterium | reverse complement strand
ATTCATGGCTGACTTTTGGATGGTCAAACGCAAATTGGACACTTTCCCGGATGACCTGATTTACAGCCTGCTTAACCTGCTCATCCAAACTTCTTTTGATGACTATGCCTCCAAGGGGAATGGGGGTTCCGGTTCTTTGTTCCCAAAATACCCCCAGGTCGGTCACCAAATGCAAGCCTTTATCCCGATAGGTAAATCTGCTCTCATGGATGATGAGACCGGCATCAAATGCACCCGAAGCTACCTGTTCTTCAATACTGGAAAAAATTACTTCTTCCTTATGATTGAGTTTTGGATAGGCCAATGAAAGCAGGAAGTTGGCCGTAGTGTTCTTTCCCGGGATGGCGATCCTGGAGTTTTCATCGGGTTTAAAGTCTGAACGATTACTCACCAGTAAAGGGCCACAGTTCCGGCCGAGGGCTCCCCCACTCTGCATCATCTGATACATGGGTGTGAGTTGCGTAAATGCATAATAACTCAGCTTGGTGATGTCCAACCTGCCTTCAAAGGCGGCACGGTTGAGATACTCAACATCTTCCATGACAAATTCAAATTCAAGGTCACGGGTGTCAATGCGCCGGTTATATATGGCATCAAAGATAAAGGTGTCATTCGGACAAGGCGATATGCCAATGGTAAGTTTCAACAGGGCGAATTTTGGTTGATAAAAAGGCCGGATTATGGTCTTCGTGCCCATTTTTGGATGAGCAAAAAACCTAATCCTGTCCAAAGGTAATAAACTGTCTCAAAAAATATACACCTTAAGTCAGAGTTAGCTGTATCCAAAGCCTTTGTGGCAGGTCAACAACAATAATTTTCAACCTAAAATCGCAAAAATATTTGAATGTCCGCCATGAACCATTTTCCATGTTGGTAATTGTATATCTTTGACACACTTAACAGAGACAAATCATCATGAAATCAATTGGCATTTTTTCCGCATTTCTTTTAATACTTACCACGGCATATGCACAGGATAAACCATCCAATGAGGGCACACCAATTTTCAGGGTAGAAAGAGCGGCTCATCAGTCATTTCTTACCCAAAATCAGAGCCAGTGGGACGTACATTTAAAATCTTTTGCCCCTTCGGCCAATAAGAGCATGATATCGGATGCAGAACTCAATGCGCTGAAACTATTGAGGGACTCTCATGGTGACGTCAAGGTAGAAAGATCGCAGGCGCTAAGTCCGGTATTGAACATCAATTTTGAAGGAAATAAGTATAATGGCTTTGCTCCCCCTGATAATACCCTTGCCGTGTCCACCCATGGTTTTATCATTTCCTCCATAAACTCCAGTTTATTTTTTGCCAAAGCCGATGGCGGCACCTATTTCAGCCAACCCCTGGGAGATTTTTTTATTGATCTGGGGTTGGGCGCAACCTATTATGACCCGAGGGTGATTTTCGACGTCACCTCAGAGCGATTCATCATCGTAGCTCTTAGCGGCTCCAAATCCGATGTATCCAACGTCTGTATTGCATTTTCCGAAACGGAAGATCCGGGCCTTGGATGGAATTTTTATAAACTGCAGGGGGACATCCTGGATGAGGGCGTTTGGTTTGATTACCCCAATATCGCCATCACCAATCAGGACCTATACATCACCGGCAATATGTTTACCGATGAAAATCAGTTTCGGTATTCATCTGTTTTCCAGGTGGATAAACAAAAAGGGTACGCAGGAGAGACCCTTGATTTTAAAAGTTACACCAAGATGAAAGATCCTGTTTCAGGCCAGTCGCTGTTCAATATAATCCCGGTTTCCATGGGCTGGAAAGAAAACAGGGATGGGGGAATGCTGTTTCTGACCAATGATCCAAGAGGTAATAGCAATTTGACTGTTTTATGCAGGACAACGGGTGCATTGGGAAGTAATCCAAAATTTGAAGTGGTCAATGCTTTGGCGGGAAAAAATTACGAAGTTGCCCCTTCAGTGCCGCAAAAGGGCACTACCAATACTTTGCAAACCGGTGATTGCAGAATTCAATATGCCGTTGAACTTAATCAAGTCATCCATTTTGTAATGAAGATTAAAGCCAGCAACCGGGGATCTTTCTATTACGGACGATATGACCTGGCCAAAAACAAATTGTTCACTTCCATTTACAATGAGCAGAATATGCACGTGAGTTATCCTTCACTGGCCCCCATAGGAGATTCTCCGACCGACAGCCGCATATTGATTCAATACCTCAGGTCATCACAGGATATTTTTCCGGAGCAGGCTGCTGTCATTGTAGAAGGAACTGACAACAGTTTTACTTATTCAGAACCCGTACTCATCCGAAAAGGAGACACTTTTATAAATTTTGACCCGGATGGAGAATCAGAGCGTTGGGGTGATTATTCCTGTGTGGCGCGTCGCTTTTTTAACGATGTGCCCGAAACATGGGCGGGCGGCTGCTTTGGCAGGACCCGGTATGGAACATGGATAGGCCAACTGCTTTTGGAGGATAGTGGTTATAATGATTTTTTTGCTTCAAAAACAGTGATAAATCCAGGCGACACCATAGCCGTCTACACATTTGGTACCGACAGCCTTACTGACATACAATGGTCGATTGAGGGCGCAGAATTGTTGGCTGATTTTGACAGCACAGGACGGGTGCGGTTTGATTCACTGGGAAGTTACCGCGTCTCCCTAAGTGCGCTGTCACCAACCGGTGATACGGTGAGGATAGAAAAAGACAAATTCATCCATGTGGTACCCCGCATCATTGCTCCTCTGGCACAGTTTTCAGCAGACAAGACTCAAATTTATGAAGGGGATACCATACAGCTAACTGACTTATCCACCAACAATCCTGATCGTTGGAAATGGACCTTAACCGGAGGACTTCCCGCTAAATCTGAAGAACAAAATCCAAAAGTAAGTTATCCCAAAAAAGGGCAATACAACATCGTACTTATTTCAAAAAATGCCGCCGGTGAAGACGTTGAGGTGAAGCAGAAATATATAAAGGTCGATGCCAGAATCCTTGCTCCTGTGACCGCGTTCTCCGCGGATAAAACAGAAATAATCGAAGGGGACAGTGTCAAGTTTACCGACTTATCTGCCAACTCCCCTGATCGATGGATCTGGGTCATTGCAGGTCAGGATGCCGACACTTTTACTACTCAAAATCCGGTAGTTGTTTTTCCGGAAGCCGGATATTACGATGTGTCGCTGACGACCTTTAATGCAGCCGGAGAAAATACCGTAAATAAGGAAGATTATATCCTGGTGGGTTCTACATCTGTAAAGGGTCCGGAGTGGTTTAATACCGCCAATTTCTACCCCAACCCGGTAGTAGATTCAAGGTTTACACTTACTTTCGAATTAAATTCAGCTTCAAGACTTAAATTTGATGTGCACGATGTACAAGGCCGATTTATAAAATCACTATTGAACCAAGATGCCAAAGCCGGGAAAAATGAGTTTTCATTTAATACCCAAATGTTGGTTGGAGGGCAATATTTTCTGAAAGTCACGGAAACCGAAAAACGAAGGAGTATATCAATACCTTTTGTCATAAACCAATAAAAATAATTTGGCTACAGGGATTGTAAAATTCGGTCGGAAAGGCTTTTATCCAGTTTTATTCTGTTGACAGATTTTTTTGATGCTGATTTCCAGAATTGCCAACTTCTGTGATTTATACTATTGATTTCCTGGTGGACAGCTTCTTCTGAAACGATGAGTTTTTTCACTTCTGGTCTATTTCGAATTACGGTTAAGACTGCATCAGCTATTGCATTTGCCGTCGTGAAATACAACCACTCACGTTCTAAAAATGCAGGGGAAATAGCCGTTGGTGTTGGTTTTGGTATTCCGCCTGCTAAAACATGAATTATCAGCCCCTCCTCAGCGGCTCTATAAACCTCCTCTTCGGCCAGGTGCCACAATTTCTCAATTGGAGGCGTTTTTGTGCCTTCTGTGCCAAGCGATGATTCTGATATGGTTAAGGGTCTGTCGCTGAAGCCGTATGATGCGATTTGACTAAGAAGAACAAAATGTTTTACCCCACAAAAAATACACGTATTGAGTAAGTTGGATAGTCCGGGCATAAAGTCCATTACCAGGTCTTCCAATTTGGGCTTTTCCATCAATGGATTTGGCACATAAAGCACCACATCCACGCCGCTCAGCCTGGCTTCAAGTTCGACAATATCCAATAATAAAAGCATGTCTGCACTTTCAGTCTCCGAACTCAGCTTTGAAGACAGGATAGAAACTGCATATCTCCCTGATGATAATAGCGTATCGGCGATGGTTTGTGTATAGGCAGGAAATTCGTCAATTATGACCAGTTTGATCAAAACAAGTTATTTAGATATTGTTATTTTTTTAAAGTAAGTGTGTACTCAGCTACTGCTTTAATTTCATCTGATTTCAAAATCGAGCCCTGCGCCGGCATAAGTCCTTTTCCGGTAGTTATGAGGGCTATTCTATCTTCCAGAGAAAGCACACTTACGCTAAGGTCTTTACTGCCATTGAGTCCCAATTTCCCGTCATTGCCATGGCAGATGGCACAACTCACCTTGAATATTTTTGCCCCATCAACAGCAGGAGCAGATGGTGCCGATGCCATTTTCGCAGCATTGTCTCCATTTCCGCATGCCAGGAGTGCTGCGAGCAAAGCCAAAGATATTGTGTTTCGAATCATCATAAATCGTGTTTAAATATTTTTCAAGAAACAAAATGCAGGCATTCAGAAGTGCCATAAAAATTTAGATCCTGTTATAATGCCATTTGAATTTCCAAACCGAGGTCAAATATCATATTTAAAATATAAGCCACAAAACAAAATTTTAAATACGGAGGGTGAATTAGGGACAAGTTGAAAATTAAAGTGGCCGGAAGACATCCTTTTATATTCAATAATTTTGTAATTTAGCCGGGGCACTTGGGAAATATTTGCCAAAATCCATCCATGTTAACACCGCTTCATTTTCTTTAATCAATAAAAACAAAACATCATGAAACCAAACATGGGAAACACTGATCGATATATTCGCATCGCATTAGCTGCCCTGGTCGCCGTTTTATATTTTACCAATGTTATTTCCGGTACCGTGGCCATAGTACTAGGTGTCCTGGCCATTGTATTTTTATTGACCAGCCTGGTGAGTTTTTGCCCGCTTTACACCGTATTGGGCATGCGCACCAATAAAGAACCAGAGGCTTAAACCGGAATTTCCATTGACACCGGTGTAACAACTTAGCCCATCACTTCAAAGTTGTCGCCATACCAGGAAGCATACATGGTATAGTTTCTGGCTATTCTGTTGATCTCACCTTCAACGAGGTCGGCTGGTATATTTTTGAGGACTTTACCCGGCAGACCACCAAACACTACCCCACTCTCTACCACCGTATTTTCCAGGACCAGTGCGCCTGCTGCGATGATGGTGTTGCTTCCGATGACCGCTCCATCCATGATGATGGCACCCATGCCAATCAGTACATTGTCGTGTATCGTACACCCATGAACAATGGCACGGTGCCCTATAGAGACATTATTGCCAATCGTTGTACTGAATTTTTCGTAAGTGCAATGGATGATGGCGCCGTCCTGCACATTCACCCGGTCGCCCATCACAATGGCATTGACATCACCCCTCACCACGGAATTGAACCAAAAGCTACAGTCATCACCGGTGCGCACGTTGCCTGTGACGGTGGCATTTGGAGCTAATAAATTGGTTTTCCCAAAAATTGGAAAAACGTCGGAAACAGGAAGTACAATCGCCATCTTTTTCCCCCAAAGATAAGGCTTAAATACGTATCTTTGGATGAGCAAATGCATAGAAAATGTATAAGGTTATTTGTTTAGTAGCATTATGCCTGCAGACAGGAATATCACAGGTTTTTTACAGGGGCGCAGATTTATCTTATGTCAATGAAATGGAAGACTGCGGCGCTGTATTTAAAGCCGGGGGAAAGGCTACAGATCCTTATGCTTTGTTTGCAGACCAGGGATGCAATCTGGTGCGTCTCGGTTATGGCATAATCCTGTCTGGTATAAAAGTCTAAATAAGGGTAATTTATACAGCGACCTCAAGGACGTCAAAAAAAGTATAAAACGGGCCAAGCAACAAGGCATGCGCGTCTTGCTGGACTTTCACCTTTCCGACAACTGGGCCGATCCTTCCAAACAATTGGTTCCGGCAGCATGGGCACCCATAGTGAACAATACATCTGTACTTAAAGACTCTCTATACAATTACGTGTACAACACCCTGATGGGGCTCGAAGCGGAAGACTTATTGCCCGAAATGGTTCAAATTGGAAACGAAACCAATCGCGGCATTTTACTGTCTGAAGAAGACAATGCCAAATGGACCCTCGAATGGCCCAGAAATGCCATACTTTTTAACGCAGGTTTGAAGGCTGTACAGGATGTGGAAACACATACACAGAAAGAAATCATCACCGCAGTTCATTTGGCTGATCCTAAGGAATCACTGTGGCTGGCAGCCGACTTTTTTAAAAATGGCATCACCGATTTTGATGTCATAGGTTTGTCATATTATTGGGCCTGGCACAAACCCTTAACCATTGCAGAAGCAGGAAACGCCATAAAGACCTTAAAGCAAAAATATGGAAAAGAAGTAATGATTTTTGAAACCGGATACATCTGGACCACCGCTTCAAACGATCAGGCCGGGAATATCATCAGTGAGGTTCACCCCAATTATGCTCCTGCCAGTCCTGATGCACAATACCGCTGGTTACACGATCTTACCCAGACCGTAATGTCCTCAGGGGGACTCGGTGTGCTTTACTGGGAGCCAGCCTGGGTAAGTACCGGATGCAATACACAATGGGGCAAAGGATCACACCAGGAGCATGCGACTTTTTTTGATTTCAATTCCAATGCCATGCCAATGGCAGGTTTTCGATGGCTACGCGAAGGGCTGACGTCATCCACTAAGGATGAGGTTGAAGCGCACCAGTTCAGTTATGATTCCATAACCGGAGCTCTCCGACTGTTGTGTTGTGGAGAAGCAGCTATAATATCCATAAGCGCTACAGATGGTAAATTGCTGATTTCCAGAAGTGTCAAAATGGAGGAAGAATTTGTGATTCCAAAAGAAATACACGGGCTTGTTGTGGTCACGATACAGGACGTATCTCAGCAATTCACCGGAAAATCCAAGACCTTATGGATCAACGAACATAGGTAAGGAAAAAAAATCACATTCAAAGGAGTTTTAAAAATTGCAAGCCATGAGGGCCATTTTATTCCGGGAAATAAACGAACTTCCAAAGATAGCTGACATTGAACTGCCTTCAAATGCAGGACAAGTGACGGTAGGGATAAAAGCAGCGGCATTAAATCACCGGGACATCTGGATTACCAAGGGACTTTATCCTGGACTGGTGCCCAACACCGTCATGGGTGCGGATGGTGCCGGGTTGTTAGCCGGTGAGCGGGTGGTGATAAATCCCGGGATTAACTGGGGTGAAAAAGAGGCTTATCAGGATAAAAATTTCCGGGTATTGGGTGTGCCGGATCATGGCACGTTTGCAGAATTCATACACATTGATCCAAAGTATGTCTATAAAATTCCGGAGCATCTGTCTATGGAAGAAGCTGCTGCATTGCCTGTGGCCGGGGTTACCGCTTATCGGGCACTGATGAAAAAATGTAAGCTGAATACAGGTGAAAAAGTACTCATCACAGGACTTGGAGGGGGTGTTGCCTTAATGGCTGCCCTCATGGCAAAGGCCGCCGGGGCATTGGTTTACTTCACAACAGGTAGTGATGAAAAACTGCAGAAAGGGCTGGATGCAGGCTTTCATTTTGGGGTCAATTATCATATGGAAGGCTATATGGATGTGTTGCAACATGAAGCCGGAGGTTTTGATGTCATCATCGACAGTGCCGCCGGGGAACAAATGGCCGGACTCATCAAACTCTGTAATTTTGGTGCCAGAATTGCTTTTTACGGGGGTTCGCAAGGAAAAATCAACGGATTAAACCCACAACAAATGTTTTGGAAACAAATCACCATGTATGGCACATCGATGGGATCGGATCGCGATTTTGCGGAAATGCTGGACTTTGTCAGGCTTCATGGCATCAGGCCTATGGTGGATTCTGTATTTCCCCTTGCACAGTTCGAAAAAGCGTTTTCCAGGTTACAGACGTCAGCTCAATTTGGCAAGGTAGTTTTAAGCATCTAGGCTGGTATGAAGGATATTTTGCTGCTTTCTGATAACCATTCTTATGTAGGTGCCGATGTGTTGCAACATGCCGGGGAAGTGGATGAAATCTGGCATGCCGGTGACATTGGAGACATTCATTCCATAGAACCTCGGCTACCCGGGAAGATATCCCGGTTCCATTGTCAAACTCATCCAGACAGAACAGCCTCAAATATTTATTTGCGGACATTCCCACATTTGTAAGGTGATGCCGGATAAACGGCTTTCACATCTGCACATGAATCCAGGATCTTATGGTCATCACGGCTTTCACCTCATCCGCACCGTGCTCCGGTTTTCCATCGATGGCGATAAGATCAACAACCTGCGGGTGATAGAGTTGGGGAGAAGGGGCATATTAACCTGATAAATCAGGCAGCTACATAGACGGCGTTCCTGACTTTGGCAAATTCGAGTATATTTGCGGCAAAATCAAAGGGAATGAAAATTCAAAACGATCTTTTACTGCGGGTGCTACGTCACGAGCATGTGGATAGACCACCCGATATGGCTGATGAGACAAGCCGGCCGTATTCTGCCTCAGTACCGGGCGGTTAGAGAAAGACTTCCCGGCTTTATTGAACTTGTAAAAAATCCGGCACTGGTTGCTGAGGTCACCATTCAACCTGTTGATGAATTGGGAGTGGATGCAGCCATTTTGTTTTCCGACATCCTGGTGATTCCGGAGGCCATGGGCTTGCCCTATGAAATGATTGAAAGCAAAGGGCCATTTTTCCCGGAGACCATTCAGTCCAAGGGGGATATTGAAAAACTCAGCTCCGGTATGGATGCAGCCACAGAACTAGGGTATGTATATGACGGCATCGGTGAGACGGTTAAAAATTTAAATGAAAGAGTCCCCCTTATTGGTTTTGCCGGAGCTCCATTTACCTTATTCTGTTATATGGTAGAGGGCCGGGGAAGTAAAACCTTTTCGAAGGCAAAAAAAATGATGTACACCCAACCCGGAATGGACGCATTTACTGCTTCAAAAAATCACGGACACCGTTATCGCCTACCTTCAGCTGAAAGTGGAAGCGGGTGTCAATCTCGTTCAGATCTTTGATTCCTGGGCTGGTGTATTGGATCAGGAAAGTTACCGGACTTTTTGTATTCCCTATATGCAACAAATCAGCGAGGCCCTGGAAACACAGGTACCTGTCATCCTGTTCCCGAAAGGGGCCTGGTTTAGCCTCCGGGATTTGTCTGACATTGGCAGCACCGGGCTGGGCATTGATTGGAATATAGACGCAAGCTTTGCCAGGTCCATCACCGGCACCGGGAAGGTTCTCCAGGGAAATCTGGATCCCTGTGTGTTGTATGCCAGCGATGAAGACATTGAAGCCAAAGCCAAAGCCATGTGTCAGTCATTTGGGAGAAATTACGTTGCCAATCTCGGTCACGGTGTGTATCCGGATACGGAACTTAGAAAGGTTAAGACCTTTGTGAATGCCGTGAAGGCATTCAGATACTGACATGAATTCCAGCATATTGACCACACACAATAGATTAATTTTTTGAGATCGTCTCAATGATGGCCTCTATATAGGGCGTCAGATCAAGGGTAAAAAAGGGAAATTCAAATAACAAATAATATTAATGTATAATCATATTAAAATAAATATGTATATATTTGTATTTGCAACCAACTCCCTGTGTTTAGATGGAAATCGTCAACATTACCAAGAGATTCATAGAAATTGTCAATTCGCTTGACAACCAAGGAGTTATAAAGTCAAAAAGCCAGCTGGCTGTGGCCCTGGATACCCACAAACAATCACTTAACGAGATCTTAAAAGGCAAAAGAAATGTTACCCTGGAGGTAGCTTCACGCATTTGTGAAATGTTTCATGTCAACCCTTCTTTCCTGTTGATGGGAGACATGCCTAAGTTTATAAAAAGGGATGAAGGAGTCCGGAAAACCAATATTTCTTACGTACCTGTCCGGGTACAGGCGGGTTATGGAGATCAGATAAACAATCCCATATTTGAAGCGGATCTGGAAAAATTCACCATACCGGGACCCCATTTTCATGACGATGAGTACCGGTGTTTTGAAGTGGAAGGTGACAGCATGTTTCCGTCGTATCATCACGGCGACAGGGTGATTTGCTCACCCATACCTGCCATTTATCTGACCCAGGCCTTGCGTGATTACATGATCTATGTGGTGGTCACAGAACACAGTCTTCTACTAAAAAGGGTGGTCAATAAAATAAAAAGTCATAAAGCCATAGAGCTCATATCAGACAATGTGATGTACGAGCCAAAGTTGTTACCTGCTGAAGAGATTAAAGAGATCTGGAAGGTAGAAGGCCTGATCACCAACCGTTCATTTGCCTATAAAAAGGAAAATGACAATTAAGGCTATAAGCGTTTTACTTACTACCCTATTCCGGAAAAGTTAGACCCTTGAATTGCATTACCTTTTTACATCACGAATGGTGCAACAAATCGGCCATTACAGCCATCGCTTCAGCCTCTGGTTTTAATTGCTCGTGATAGGCTTCCTTTGAAAAGTACCGTGGGACAAAAGAAGTATCAAATTTGCCGGACACAAAAGCAGGGTGATTCATAACAAAGTTGCCAAAGTCAAGCGTGGTTTCTATGCCTTCAATTTCATATTGATGAATGGCTTGTTTCATTTTTTGAATGGCCGCATTTCTGGTCATGCCAAAAACAGTAAGTTTTGAGATCATCGGATCATAATACATGGGAATGTCCATTCCTTCCCTAAAGCCGTCATCCACCCTGATACCCTCGCCCATGGGGGGACGATACTTTTCCAGGGCATTGATGCTTGGTAAAAAGTTGTTGAATGGATCTTCCGCATACACCCTGAGTTCAATGGCGTGTCCTTTAATGGCCAGGTCCTGTTGGGTAAAGGAAAGCAATTCTCCCCTGGCTACCCTGATTTGTTGTTCAACCAGATCGATGCCGGTAATCATTTCCGTAACCGGATGCTCAACCTGAAGTCTGGTGTTCATTTCGAGAAAATAAAACTTGAGGTGTTTATCGACTAAAAATTCAACCGTTCCGGCACCTATGTAATTACAAGCTTTGGCCACATTTACGGCAGCTTGTCCCATCTTTTGCCTTAGTTGTTCATCGAGTACACTGCTTGGGGCTTCTTCCACAACCTTTTGGTGTCTGCGCTGGATGCTGCATTCCCGTTCAAAGAGGTGAACCACATTGCCGTGTTGGTCGGCCATGATTTGAAATTCGATGTGCCGGGGTTCCTCCACATATTTTTCAATAAATACCGAAGAATCACCAAAGGAAGAAAGTGCTTCACTCATGGCCATCTGCAATTGATCTTTCATTTCTTCTTTGGCCGTGACCAGACGCATGCCCTTACCTCCGCCCCCGGCAGATGCTTTAATTAAAACCGGATAACCAATTTCACCGGCGATTCGCTCGCATTCGTGGACATCGCTGAGTGAATAGTCAGTGCCCGGTACCAATGGAATGTCAAACTTTTTAACCGCATCTTTGGCGGAAAGTTTGTCCCCCATAATTTCCATACTCAAAGCAGAAGGACCGATGAGGATGATGCCGTTTTCCTCCAGTAATCTGGCAAAAGAAGGGTTTTCACTTAAGAAACCATAGCCGGGATGAATGGCATCAGCTCCCGTTATTTTTGCCGCTTCCAGGATGTTTTGCTGGACAAGGTAAGATTGATTGGAAGGTGGTGGACCAATACAAATCGCTTCATCAGCCAAGGCTACAAAAGGGGGCTGTGATGTCGGCTTCGCTATAGACTGCAACCGATGTGATGCCCATTTTTTTCAGGGTGCGCATCACCCTGCAAGCTATCTCTCCCCTGTTGGCTACGAGGACTTTATTTATTGTTTTCAACATTGTGGTCTGTTTATGGCCTAAAATTAAGGTAATTTTTACTGGCCACCCGCATAAAATATACAGATTAGTCTACCTTGTAACCAAAATCATTTATATGCATATTTTGGTATGCCCGGATAGTTTTAAAGGAAGTTTATCTGCCCAAATCTTTTGTGAAATCGTAGGAGGGGTTATGAAAACAGAACTACCCGATGCCTTAATAACCCTTTTACCCTTGGCAGATGGTGGAGAAGGTACATTGGATTGCCTTGCTCCTTTTTTAACCATGCATCAGTGGATGCAGGTAAATACCCTAAATGCCCTATACAAACCCATAAAGGCCAGTTATCTTACTGATGGAAAGACGGCATACATAGAAATGGCTGCGGCAAGTGGATTGACCCTGATTCCACAAGCTGGACGCGACATCATGCATTCTGGAAGTCTTGGTACCGGGCTTCTGGTTACTGATGCCATACAACGAGGTCATAAACAAATCATCCTTTTTGCCGGGGGTACGGCTACGGTGGATGGTCGCATAGGCATTGCGGCTGCACTTGGCTATAAATATTATGATGTCCAGGGTTATGGACTCCCATCCATAGCCGCATCCTTACCACTTATCGCTCATTGGGATTGTGAGATGCCTGAGGTATTCGCTCAGGTAGCTTTTACTTTATGTGTGGATGTAACCAATAAAATTTGTGGAGAATCCGGGGCTGCTGCTGTTTACGGTCCTCAAAAAGGAGCAACGGAGGGTGATCTAATACTGCTTGATAATGGCCTTAAACATTACGCTACATTTATTCGGGAGAAAACAGACAGGGACATTTTCGAAATACCGGGAGGAGGTGCCGGAGGTGGGGTAGCTGCCAGTTTATACGGACTCCTAAATGCGAATATCATACCAGCCACAGACCTGATATTTGAACTGACTCACCTCCAGGATCATCTTACTACTGCCAATTTGGTCATTACAGGGGAAGGGAAATTTGACGAACAGAGCTTTCAGGGTAAACTTACCGGTCGCATCATCGAAAAATGTACAGGTGCAGGCATTGACTGCATTGTGATCACCGGTATCAATAATCATCCGGATACAATTAAGCATTGTAAAGTATATTCCCTGGCCCGCCATGGTGCTGAAGAATCAGTTGCCATTCAGCACGCGGAAGAAAGACTTCAGGATGCAGCTTTGGCCATTTGTCGCGAAATAAAAAAAGATATATAACGCCTGTAGAAAAAGTCACCCGGCAATGGTGACAAATTAAACCTCAGAAAGAAAAATTAATAAAAAAAGGCTCCGGATTTCTCCAGGAGCCTTTATTATTTGTTCAATCAATTAAATCAAATTATTCCACTTTGATAAACCTTCTGTTGATGGTTTGCTCACCAATGTTGAATTGGAGTGAATAAAATCCTTGTGGAAGATCCTTTACAGAAAGTTCCTGTGAAGTTGAAGTGTCGACATTGATTTTTCTAACCAGTTTGCCATCGGCATCCAATAAATCCAAAGTTAACTGCTGACCCTTTACACCGTTAAAATTAACGTTTAACTTGTCAGAAGTAGGATTCGGATAGATCGAGAAGTCGGTGACATCATAACAGTTGTACTCATGTGCTACAGTTTCTGAAATTTTAAAGGTGCCATCCAAATCTACTGAAACCAACCTATAATAATAGGTACCGTTGGATGTTATTTGTTCATCCTTAAAGGCATAATCCTGGTTAATTTCAGAATTTATGGCACTTTTCACAAAACCTATGGCTTCAAACTTTCCACCATCTTCAGATCTTTCAATTGAAAAACCTTTGCTATTTATCTCAGTTTCAGTATTCCAGCTCAATAAAATACCATCACAATTAGAAGTTCGTGTCTTGAAATTGGAAAGTTTCACTGGAAGTGGAGTTGTAACCGTTAAATTAGAAGGGAAATTATCATTTGACCCATCATTTTGAGGTGCACAATTTAAAAAGTCAGTTGCTTGGCTTACTGTTTGCCCATTTGAAATAACGGAATTTCCTATTACCTGAACCGTAATCAAACCTCCGTCTCCATCTTGTAAAACAACGTTATTATACCCGTACAATGCATTATCACCTGGATCGTATACCCAAGAGAAACTTGTACCAAAACCAGAGGCAACAACACCTGCAGCACCTCCATTTGGTGAATATGCTACTGATGCTGGGAATGACATAATTATTTCCAAACATCCGATTCCCATAGTTGCCGGACCACCACTTAAATCCTGTATAGTAACATATGTAAATAATTTGAAGTACTACCCACAGGTATTGATACTGGAGAAAAACTAGCATTAGTTACTCTAAAATCAATTTGGGAATCTAGTTTAAGAGAATAAAGAAGTAAAAGCGATTATGAAAATTAAAATCCTTTTCATTGTGTTTTATTTTAATTGATTGACAAAGTTGATATTTTCATATTATTTGTGGTAGGGGTTTCACCACCACCAGTTCCAAATAATATGGTAGTATTAAGTCCTGAATTTGCTCCTTGAGTACCGGTGGCCGTAAGCGTAATTCCAACAAAATTTGTAGTATTCCCAGATATTACTACCCCAGGTTTAGATACAAACCTCCATCTAGTAGCTTGCTCTGTGATAACCCAATCGCTATTCATGATTGCGAATGTATTTACTCCAACGGTAGTGCTTGTAGCAGTTGGATTTACAGAAATCATAAAACTTGGATCCATCTTCGCCACATAGAAAGTTACTGGTGCCGTTGTTGGATTTACACTTAAATTCCTAATCCTCAAAACAATATTTTTACTCTGACCAGGTACATAACTTGTACTACCGGTTGTATGTTCCGGAGAAAGATCCGGTGCAGGAGGTGTACATGTTCCGACTACATTTACATTGAATGCACAAGTAGTTGTGTTGCCGCTGCCATCTGTAGCTGTATAAATTACCTCAGTTACTCCGAGTGGGAAGTTATAACCCAGGAAGTATTGGTTGTTGTTCTGGGTTGAAAGACTTACCCCTGAACAGTTGTCAGATGCAGTTGGGGTTGGCCAGAAGCCCTGACCTACACAAGTAGCAGGATTCACATTCACTGTAATGTCGCTTGGACAATTCTGGATGATTGGTGCCCAGATGTCATTCACCTGAACGTTCCAAACACATGAGTCGATATTACCCTCACCATCTGTAGCGTAAACAGTTACCCTGTTGTTACCTACAGGCATGCCGAAGGTAGCTGTTATGGTATATCCACCTGCGCCAAGTGGTGAAATGGTCATTGGGATGGTGCCATTGTTGACAACTACCCTACCTTTCACACTGACAGTAATTGCTGATGGAGCCGTACAGTTGTCAAAGATGGTATCAAGAACTACCTGTTAATCCGCATAACAACCATTTGGATCTGAATCTAAGGTATCAGGACCGAAACACTGACTGAATACTGGATTTAAAGTATCCAACACGGTCACCACCGCTACACAAGTAGATGAGTTGAGGTTGACATCCGTTACCGTAACGGTTATGTTGTTGGCACCAATGTCATCACAATCAAATGCTGTCTGGCTGGCTGCAAAAGTAAGTCCTCCGCAAGCATCTGAACTGCCACCATCCAATTGTGGGGCTGTCACAGAAGCCAGACCGTTTACATCCAGATAGATGGTTGTATCCATACAGATGGCTACCGGATCGATGGTATCGATTACCGTAACAATTGCTGAGCAAGTGGCACTGTTGCCATTTACATCCACAACGGTAAGTATTACTGTATTCGTCTCAGAAACATCTGAACAAGTGAAGTCGTAGATGTCAAGATACATGGTGTCGATTCCACAAGCATCGCTGCTTCCGTCGTTAACCAGGGCAGCAGTGGTGCTACCTTCGCCATCTACATCCAGATATACATCCACATCCTGACAGATTGCAATTGGGTCAATGGTATCAATTACAGTTACTATTGCTGTACAAGTAGCCGAGTTGTTATTTATATCCGTAACCGTAAGAATTACTGTATTTGGACCTACATCACTACAGTCAAAGTCTGCAGGGTTTGCACTGTAAGTAAATCCGGCACAAGCATCGGTGCTTCCTCCATCCAGATCTTCTGCATCAACGGTAGCTTCACCGTTTGCATCAAGATACAGGTTGATGTTTTGACAAACTGCAACCGGATCTATGGTGTCGAGCACTGTTACTATTGCGTTACAAGTAGATGAGTTCAAGTTTACATCGGTAACCGTAACTTCAACCACATTCGGACCCACATCGGCACAACCAAATGATGTCTGTGATGCGCTGAAAGTCAAGCCACCGCAAGCATCAGTGCTTCCTCCATCAAGTTGAGCAGCAATGACACTGGCATTACCCAGAACATCCAGGTAAATAGTGGTGTCCTGACATACTGCCACAGGATCAATGGTATCAATCACTGTAACAATTGCGGTACAAGTAGCTGAATTCAAATTAACATCGGTCACCGTAAGTACAACGGTATTAGGTCCTACATTGGCACAAGTAAAGTCTTCAGGATTTGCTTCGAAAGTAAGACCTCCACATGCATCGGTGCTTCCACCATCCAGGTCTTCAGCATCCACTGTAGCATTGCCTGTTGCATCAAGATATAGGTCAATATTTTGACAAACAGCCACAGGATCGATGGTATCAATTACGGTAACAATTGCGGTACAAGTAGCTGAATTCAAATTAACATCGGTCACCGTAAGTACAACGGTATTAGGTCCTACATTGGCACATGTAAAGTCTTCAGGATTTGCTTCGAAGGTAAGACCTCCACATGCATCGGTGCTTCCACCATCCAGATCTTCAGCGTCAACTGTTGCAAGGCCATTTTCATCAAGGTATAAATCGATGTCCTGACAAACGGCCACCGGATCGATGGTATCGAGAACGGTAACCAAAGTAACACAGAAAGCAGAATTGCCATATACATCGTAAACAGTCAAGGTTACCGGGATGGCAGGACCTACATCGCTGCAATCGAACGCTGACACACTTAAGGTCATGGTATCGATGGCACAGTTGTCCCAGCTGCCGTTGTTTATGTCAGTGGTATCTATTGTGGCCAAGCCATCGTCATCAAGGTAAACATAGATGGCAGTTTCACAAATGGCAACCGGTGGCACTGTATCAACTACAGTTACAACAGCCACACAAGTAGAAGCATTTCCGCAAGCATCTGTTACCGTTAATACCACATTGTTTGGTCCAACTTCATCACAAGTAAAGTCAAGCGGTGTTGCAGTCAGGTTAAGCAGGCTTGGTGCCATGCAGTTGTCTGTGCTGTTGTTATTGACATCAGCGGCCACAATGCTCACATTACCAGTTGGGTCAAGATTTACAGATATATCCAAACATAGAGCGGTAGGATCGGTTGTATCCTGAACAGTGATGATCTGATTTACTGCTACTGAATTTCCACAAACATCGGTTGCTACCCAGGTCCTTGTAACCACATAACTGTAGTAAGAACATAAGGTTGGGTCGATGCCCTGTGTGGATACATTTGAATGTGTAAGTGATTCAAGACCTGAAACGCAGTTGTCTTCTGCAACAGGAGTACCTAAAGCAGCTACTGTTGAATCTGCATCGCAGTTAATCAGGGTATCAGGAGCAAAAGAAACAAATGTCGGATCGATGTCATCGTAAACGATGATGGTCTGTTCGCAAGTATTTGAATTGCCATAAATGTCAGAAACACTGTACACTCTGGTGATGGTATCTCTGTTTACACATTCAGTAACAGGAAGTCCTGTATCAGAAATCCATACCAGTGTAGATAAGTTAACTGTACAGTTGTCATCCAAAATACCACCTTCTGAAATGAAAGGTACAAAGTTGGTATGAGGCGTAGGTACGTCTTCAATACAAGCAACTTCCACAATTGCAGGACAAACGATTACAGGGTCAATGGTGTCGATCACAGTAACTGTAAATTCGCACGATACTGTATCCGGACCTACATGTGTGTAAACTATATTGTAGGTGCCAGGAGCGAAGTTTGCCTGTTGAACCCCATTTGCATAACCTTCATTGGTAGCGCCATCAAGGTCGACAGCCAATTCGATTACCAAACAATTGTCGGTAATGGTTGGAGCAACCCAGCTGTACCACTGTAGGAGCGGATGGGACCTGTCAGTGCCACTGCAACTGTTGCGGTAGCTGAGCATCCATTTATGTCTGTTACAGTCACGGTATAAGAGCCTTCACCGAGTCCGGTTGCAATGGCCGTAGTCTGGCCATTACTCCATACGTAGGTATATCCCGGAGTACCTCCGCCTACTGCTACTGTAGCTGTACCATCATTTGCATCTTCACAAGTTTCATTTGTAGTTGAAGTTGTTAATGCCAATGCTGCAGGCTCACCTACGATTACTTCCACGGTATCCCTGCAAGAGTGTGAATCTTCTACAACGAGGTTGTAAGTGCCAGCCACTGCATTGAATACAGGTGAAGCTTGTGGATCGTTAGGGAAGTCAATAAAGAACAAGTACCCTGTAGTTCCACCAGATGCAAATGCCGTAATGGTACCCAAACCACCAGCACAAAGTGCATCATCGGTAGTGCCTGTCACCACAAGTGGGGTTGGTTCTGTAATTGTAAATACCGCAGTGATGGTGCAGCCCAGTGAATCTTCCACTGTGACCTCATATCCATCTGCAGGTAAGTTGGCAAAATAGAATCCAAAGTCATTTTGTACCTGAGGAGCACCAGAACCCTGAATGGTAACCGTGTATCCTGTATTCATTGATGGCGTACCACCGATGATGGTTGCAAAAGCGGATCCTGTAGTATCTCCATTACATATTACATTTGTAAGAAGGAGATTAAATATTTCTATCTGGGTAGGCTGACCTACAACCAGTAAGGTATCAATTGAGCAGCCTTCGTTGTCTGTGGCTGTTACATGGTAAGTACCGGCTTCCAGGTTTGTAGTACCTACAGGGTTTCCGTCTCCGTCTTCCCATGCGAAGGTAACAGGAGCTGTTCCTCCCAATACTGTAGCGGACACTGAACCATCATTTCCACCGTAACAACTCGCGTCAGTAGCTTCTGCTACATCCCAAGTCATGGCAGGGCTAATGGAAATCAGTTTAGAAGCTGAAGACTGACAGCCTTCGATGTCTGTAACTGTCACTGTATAAGTCGTATTAACAACAGGACTTACAGTAATGCTCGCTGTATTTTCCAAAGTTGACCATGCGTAGGTTGAACCGCCACTTGCTGTCAGGGTTGTGTTTTCACCCAAACATATTACCATATCAGTAGCAGCTATGGTAGCCACAGGTAATTGATTGACAACGACGGTTACGGTTGCCGTGCTTTGGCAGCCATTGGCATCAGTAACGGTGACGGTATAAGCCGTTGTTACAACAGGGCTCACGGTTGTAACTGCGGTGTTGTCACCTGAACTCCAGGCATATCCTGTACCTCCTGATGCGGTAAGCGTGGTTGATTCTCCATTACAAATTTCAAGATCACCAGCTATTGAAGCTACCGGAAGTGGATTTACGGTCAGTATCAGGTTTCCAACTGCAAAACAGCCGTTGCCATCTACTACCCTAACCCAAACTTCCTGTCCGTCGTTTCCTGTATAGGTTGTTGTATTGCCTATTGCACCAATTCCATCCGTTGCATCTGATTGAGATACGTGGTAAGTAATGGTTCCCAAAGTGGATACAATGGCATCTGTCAAATCAAATGATCCCTGTAAGCCATTTTGTACGGTTGCACAAGCTTCAAGATCAAATGGTTCTCCTGTTGCAAAGGTTGGTAATGGATTATTGGTCAATGTAGCACTGATGGTAGTAGTACATCCATTATTATCTGTAACAGTCACTGTGTACATTCCGGCAGCTAATCCGGTAGCTATAGCTGTAGTTTGTCCATCGCTCCACTCGTAAGTATAACCCGGAGTTCCTCCAGTTGCATCTACTGTAATAGAACCATCTTCCTCACCTGCACATGTTTCATTGGTTTGAGTAGTGCTAAGGTCTAATTCTGCAGGTTCTCCCACAGTCACTGAAGTGGATGCAGTACAATCGTTGGTATCCTCAACAACCAGGGTGTAAGTTCCTTCTGGTGCGCTGAACACCGGTGAAGCCTGTCCGTCATTTGGATAGTCAATAAAGTAAGTATATCCCGGAGTTCCACCAGATGCATTTCCAGTTATTTCGCCGTTACCACCGAAACAAGGAGCATCAGTAGCGGTAGCTGTAACCAGAATTGCGGTAGGTTCGTTGATCGTGAAGGTCGTGGTGATGGTACATCCTAAAGAATCTTCAATAGTTAACTCATATCCATCAGCCACAAGGTCGCTGAAATTGAATCCAAAGTCAGTTGTGGTTTCTGGGGCACCTGAACCCTGAACGGTTATGATATATCCTTCAACTTTTGGTGTACCTCCTGATACCAGACCAAATGCAGAACCATCGTTACCACCATTGCAATTCACGTCGGTAATGATAAGGCCTGTGATGGTCAATTCTGATGGTTCTGAAACCACCACAAGAGATTCGATCGTACATCCTGCAGCATCAGTTGCGGTTACGTGGTAGGTTCCGGCTTCCAAATTGGTTGTACCCACTGGATTTCCGTCGCCATCTTCCCAAGCATAGTGATCACTGGTGTTCCACCAGTTGCTGTCGCTGAAACGGTACCATCGTCGCCTCCAAAACAAGATGTTGAAGTTGAAGTAACGGAAGCCCAGGTCATTGCCGGACTTACGTTAATGGTCATTGAAGCCGTATTGGTGCAACCGTACACATCGGTAACGGTAACGGTATATAATGTATTTGCTACAGGGCTTACGGTTATTGCCGCAGTTACAGCGGCTGTTGACCATAGATATGTAGATCCTCCACCCGCTGTAAGGGTTGTAGATTCACCTACACAAATCAAATTATCAGAAGCTGATATCGTTGCTGTTGGCAATGGATGAACTACTACTGTCACTGAAGCCGTGTTGGTACAACCGTCAGCACTGGTTACAGTCACGGTATATAAAGTAGTCAGTACCGGACTAACGGTAGTGGCAGCCGTTGCATCCGTATTGCTCCAAAGATAGGTGTCACCACCGGCAGCTGTAAGCGTGGTGGACTCACCCACACAAATTTCCAGGTCACCCGCAATGGTTACTGTTGGAAGCGGATTAACGGTTAAGATGATGCTTTCAATGGTATAACAACCATTTGCACCTGTCAATCTTACCCATACTTCCTGTCCATTTGTTCCATTGTAAGTGGCTGTATTTGGAATGGCACCAATGCCAGCCAATGCATCTGATTCAGAAACATGGTAAGTAATGGTACCTACTGTAGTTGGCGAACTGCTGTTCAGGTTAAATGTACCCTGAAGGCCATTTAATACTGAAGCGCAAGCCTCAAGATCCGATGGTTCACCAGCTGCAAAAGTTGGCAGCGGCAGGATGGTAAATGTAGTATTTACACTGTCGCTGCAGCCTGTTGTTGCATCCGTTACTTTGAACTGAACAGTAATGCTATTGGTATTGTCTGTTTGAGCTGTAAGCACCGGTGACAATGAATTTGCATTTAAAAGTGAGGCATTGCCAGGCATTGCGCTTGTTATTGTCCAACTGTAGTTATAAGAACCAGCCGGAAGCACAATACCAAGTAAAGTCCTTTCTTCACCCTGACATAGTGTAAGGTCACCATTCGGATTCATATTTACATCAGGATTATTATTGACAACCACATTTACTAAGAATGGGTCGCCATCACATCCCAGATAAGAAGTTGGAGTTACTTCATACGTTACAGTCAATGGGTAGTTCACGATGTTGGTTACATTGTCCGTAAGGAATAAACCTGAACCCACATCACCAATGGCTGCACCAACTGCGAAAGGCAGTGGAGACATGGCTGTAATTTCCCAGTTGAATGTTACATCTTCCAGGTCATCGTCGGAAGGATCCGGATAGTTACCAATGTTTGTCAAATATTCATTTAAGTCATAAGAGAAGGTAACCCCTGAACATGTGGTTTCTGAAACCGGAGTGACCGGGCCAACTGGTTCTGGGTTAATTTCAGCTTTAACGGTAAATGTATCACCTACGCAGAAACCAGGAGCTGCACCAATAGGAATAATGCTATAAGTAACAGTATCTATAAAAGATGTATAATTTGAGAAATCGTCATTATTGATGATGGCTCTGCGTCCACCTGCGAAAATCCCGGTATTTGCCAGGTCAAATGGATAATTGGCTGTATTTGATGAATTAATACCTGCTAAACCAACTGCAATTACACTCTCAGCTGATCCTGTAGCTGCAAGTGGCGCAGGGATTGATAGACTTGCCCAACGGTAAGTTCCAACGGCAATGTTTAAACCTGCTGCTGGCAAAGTGCTGGTTGCACCAATGTTTACTCTGGAACAAGCTGGATCTGCAACGATGTCGTTGACAACCGGTTCCGGACGAACGGTAATGGTAACCGTAAAATGGTGCACCTTCACAACCGTCAGGTGAAACCGGTTCAACGGTATATATCAAGGTTTGGTTGGCATTGGTAATATTTGTCCATGCATCGTCGGCAAGGTCATCGGCTGTCATGCCTGTTGTTCCTGCAGTTTCTACTGAATCCCTTGGTGTCAAACCACCTGGATTGCTGATGGAGATCAGGTTATAGGTAAGCGGGCTGATGCCCGGATCACCATTGTAGTTAACGCCAAACTCAATGTCCGAACAAAGTGGACCAACGGTTTGGTTGAGAACTACTGGCTCAGGATGAATGGTAACTGTGATGGTAAAGGTATTTCCTTCACAACTGTAAGCGCACTTACCGGTGCCACTGTATATATTACTATTTCATCATGTCGGTACATTCACAATATTGTCTGCATCATCCGCAATTTCCTGAATTGAGACGTTGTGCTTTAACCGGTAACATTTGGATTTATCTAAGGCTTTCCAGGTAAAATTACTTAGCACGCCATTTCCACCATAGTGAGTCCATCTACATCGTTTCCAAGTGTTAAGTCATAGGCCGTCATTGCAAACAAGTTTCTTCTGGGCGTTAACTTGTGGTTCCGGGTTGATGGTTAGTGTTACTGTGAATGTATTGCCTTGCAGCCATTGCAACACTGGTATGGTTTTGTAAAGTATATACGTCGATTGGTCTTATTGGTCATCGTCATTCACAATTTCCATATGTTGAATGTTATACCAGTTGCTGGAGTCAAACTTCACCTGGAACATTGGTATTATCATACAATAGAATCCAGGTGAAATCACCGGGCTGTCAATATCATCACCTAAACCATTACTTATGTCATCTACATTCGCTTGCAAGTCTGATTCAAGCCACATCGGTGCAAGTTTCAGCTACATCGTTGAATCCTTGTGGTTCTTGAACAGTAACCGTTTGTAAATTCAGCTCCTTCACAGTTATTTGCTTCGCTGTGGAGTTACGGTGGTGTTTCATTGATCCACATTGGTCACATTCACAAGAGTTGGCATAAGATCACCCTTGACTGAGGCTAACTGCTTTGGCCGGTTACATTTGAATTTGCAGTTGCAACCAGTAAAATTACTAAGTAGCCAGTTCCTAAATCATCCATCATTTGCCTGAGGTCATACGTTTAAGGCCACATCACTACAAGCCGTACATTTGAATCATTAACCCTCAGGTTCTGGAATTGATGGTAACTGTCACGGTGAACGTATCACCAGCACAACCATCCACGCTCGTAGGCGTTACAGTATATAACTATCGTTTGATCTGACCCTGATGGTATTCGTCCAAGCATCATCCTATTACTGAATTGGCAAAACCGGTTTGTGGTGTTGTACTTTCACCAGTCCTCCGTTATCAATGGAAGTAATGTCATAAGTAACTGCAGACGGACCGTCAGGATCATCACCTAAAGTAACTGCAATCGCAACATCGCTGCAAATGGTTGCTGTTTGATCAAGAACAACCGGTTCCGGATTTACCGTAACTGTAACGGTGAAAGGATCACCTTCGCATCCCAAAGCACTTACCGGTACAACTGTATAAACTACATCCACCGGATTTGGTGTAACGTTGGTATAAGCGTGTGTAAATAAAGCATATGATGAGAAACCATTGCCTGTAGTAATTGGCGTAGCAACACCAAATGTTCCCGCATGATAAGTAGTACCTGCATCTGGAACCAGAGGTAAACCATAAGCGCCTACGCTATAAAAAGAACCACCATAGGTCAAACCACCTATTGGACTTGTTGTAGTAGCTGCGTTTCCACTGTTTTCATTTCCATTCGGTTCCCCTGCGCCATAGCCAGCGGCCACAATTCGGTAAACCCCAGGAGGTAAAATGACTGGTGCTATGTTGCGCATTCTGTGTTTACCATCTGATCCAAATGGATCTAAAGAACCGGTAAAGACTTCTGGTCCTGCAAATGGTACATTGTCAGTTCTGATGATACCCACGGTAATGGGCAGGTTGAAACCATCCTGATTGCTGTCAAAAGCACCCAATTGAGAAATGGTTACGGGGACGGTTACCGTGAATTCTCTTCCCAAGGGACCACTAAATGTCTGAAGACCAATATTGTCAGTTCCAATTATGGCCTGGGTGACACTTGCTCCACTTGGGGTCAAGCCGTTCATATTTATGTTTGTAATATTATAGGTGGTAGCAGATGGACCGTCAACATCATCGTCTATGAGGAAGTTAAAGGTTTCGTCGCTACATACTTCTTCATTCTGAGGAGCCACAACCGGTTCTGGATTAACGGTTACGGTGATGGTGAAAGGAGCACCTTCACAATTTTCCGGAGAACTGGTTGGGGTTACGGTGTAAACCACAATTTCCGGATTACTTGTCACATTATTCAACAAATCTGTGATCGTACCCGTAAGAACCGGTGTTAAACTTTCACCTGTTACATTTGGATTATCCGCTGCTACCCAACTGAATGTGCTTGTAACGCCATTACCCAATGTATTTACATTATTTTGAAGATCATAAGTCAAAGCTACATCGCTGCATGTCACCTCTGTATCATTCAGACCAACAGGTTCAGGATTTACCGTAACTGTAATTGTAAATGAACTTCCCACACAGCCCTCTGAGGTACTAGCAGGAATAACAGTGTAAATGACAACTTCCGGTGAACCCGTTGTATTAATTAAAACATCATCGATATCACCACTTTGTGCTATTAGACTTTCACCTGTCACATTTGGATTTGGAGTAGCTACCCAACTGAAAGTGCTTACTACACCATTACCCAAGACATCTACATTGTTCTGGAGATCATAAGCCAATGCAACGCCGCTGCAGGTTTCATCGGTATCATTCAAACCTACTGGTTCTGGATTTACCGTAACCGTAACTGTAAATGAACTTCCCAAACAACTCTCTGGGTTACTTGTTGGTGTTACCGTATAAATGACAACTTCGGGTGATCCTGTCACATTTGTCAAAACATCGTTTATTGTATTTGTTAAGACTGCTACGGTGCTTTCACCAGTCACATTTGGATTTGGAGTGGCTACCCAACTGAATGTGCTACTAACTGCATTTCCAAGATTATCCACATTATCTTGAAGATCATAAGCCAAAGCTACATCACTGCAGGTTTCATCGGTATCATTTACACCTACCGGCTCCGGATTAACCGTTACTGTTATTGTAAATGTATCACCCAGACAAGTACCGTCAGTTGTAACCACATAATAAGTAACATCAACATCACCAGATGTGGTATTCGTCCAGGTATCATTAAAAATGGCATTGGCTGCCTGACCCGCACCTGTTGTGGCATTGGTAATTGCACCACTTAAGCCATTGTCATCAATGTTTACAATATTATAGCTTACGACAGCTGGCCCATCTACATCGTCGCCAAAATTTAATCCAACCATTTCATCGCTGCACACCGTTGTCGTAGCGCTTGCAACAACCGGTTCAGGAAGGATGGTTACAAGGACTGAGATGGGTGTGGTTGACAAACATCCATCACCGCAATCATCACCATTGATGGTTGTTGAAGCCCAAACTGTATATGTTACTACAATAGGAGCATTGGTAAGATTTGTGACCGTATCCAAGATGGTTGTACCTGAAGTACAACCGGAACCATTGCCTGATGCAAGACCATAACTAGCTGTCCAGTAGAAAGTATCACCGTTGCCGTTTGGATTTGAAACGGTAAAACTAACGTTGTCAGGAACTCCTGAACAAACCGGTGAAGTTGGGCCTGTAACCAGCGCAATATCCGGTTCTGGCACTACGGTGATGGTCACTGTATCTGCAGACTCGCAGGTAGTGGCATCATCCACATTCAAAACGATTTCTATGGTAGTGATTCCAGAGATGGTTCCCGGAGGAATTGAGAACGTGGTGGTGGTCATTCCCGTATTGTTATTCAGGCTCACGGGGTTGGTAAAGAAATTGGCGGCGAAACCGGCAATGTTATTTACATATACGTCCCATGAATAATTGAGTGATGAATTACCACCTGATCCTGTACCCTTCAAATTTAAACTTCCATTTTCACACATTTCACTTGGAACAGATCCCGAAGGATTTAAGGTTACATCCACAAGAATGTCCGGATTAACCTGGATTTCAACGGTATCATAAACCACACAACCCTGGTCTGTGGTCATGGCCACGATCAAGGTATCGGCAGAAGCAAAAGGGGTGGCGGTTCCAGGTGTAAAGTCAATACTAGAGGCAGCCGGAGAATTATTATCACTGAACACGGACATTGCATTATCTGTAGTCCAGGTGTAATTTGTAACTACCGTTGCTCCCGGTGTTTTATTGGCGATGAAACCAAATTGCGTACCCACGCACAATTCCAAACCGGTAATTGGCGCGATGGCCACAGACACGCCGCAATAATAGGCAGAAATGTCACCAAGATTTGGCCAATCATATCTCACAATCCAATTGGAAAGGTTTGACCCATTACCCGTGATGTTCACATCAAAAAATGTTCCCGTCAGGGTACCACCGGTATTCCAAAAGGTAACCGTAGTTCCGTTGACCGGAGAAAATGTGTTACAGATACTCAGGTTGAGAGTATCTCCAGTGATGTTTGCATTACCGGTAACAATGATGGTATCATGGTTTGTCATGACACCTCCGATCTCGATGTCCACATCGCCCATACCTGTGTACGTGCCAAACGTAAGGGAATTATATGATCCGGGGCACGCTGCATTGACATCAATGGCGTTAAAGAGAGAGAAGCCAATTAATAAAAAGCTTAAAAGCAACTTTTCTCTGAGATTAAAAAGTAAACCTTTTTCCATAATGAGATTGTTTGAATTGTGAATGGTTTTTATCATTATATTTCGACTATGTCTTATGTTGATATTCGCTGTCATTGGTTCGGAAATTAATTAATTGATAAGTTAAACTGAATTTCACTTTGATTACATGAAAATATTCCAAACAACAAATGTTTGTTGCAGGAAAACTTAAATGCAATTCTCTGTATAAAGAAAGGGCAGGATTTTTCTGATTCGGAGTTCAGTCTTGGATAGTGGTTCGTCATGTTCTATTTTCTCAGTTTTTATATAACCCAAAACAACAAATCGATACCAAATGGATTTGATTTGTTGTCAGATTTCCCGGATTGTTTAATCTCACAAATAAATGTATTTTTTCTTACATTTTCATGTAAAATGAAAATTAATTGTTAAACATTATTGAAAAATTTAATCAAATTACTGGTTTACAAGCTATTAAAAAATAAATATTTTTTCCATCTATTGCCCTTGAATGGGTCATTTTGAGGCCAAAATCATCCTAATTTAGGCTCTTTTTAAGCCAAAATCGATACTTTCCACCGATTTCAACAATCTCCAGTTCCTGACATCCTGTGCGTTAGTCAAGCTATAACTTAAGATTCACAGCAAAGCATATGCCAGAGTTTCATTTTACACAATTAAAAGTTCAATCACTCAATATTTAAATTTTGCACTCTTTTGTTAAATCCTTCTTTAAGGTATGCCAAGGAATCAATTTTTAAAATATTTTTTAATTTTAGGTAGATAAAGAATCTAACATCATAAACGTTTATCCAATTTAGTTTCCCTACTTCTCATCAGAATTTCCTGAAAGTTCATATTTACTTTTTTTTCAACACCCGCCAGGTCTGACACTGCCACCTACTGAATTTATAAATGCCCCAAAAAAGTTGCCTGTGCCCGAATAAACACCGGCATTCTGAAAACTGCCCCCATTAAGTTCTATGATGCCATTATTACAAACGGTTCCTCCCGCATTAAAGACAGCTGTTCCGGCATTTATCCTTAAGGTGACCCCTTCCGGAACAATGAATGATTCTGAATAGGTTCCGGCGAAAATGTCAATGATGTCTCCGCTCACGGCGGCGGCGAGGGCAGCTGCTACTGTAGTAAAACAGCCACCGTTGTTGATTACGATGGGAGAAGAACCTGTATTGGCACTGATGCTTTCTGTATCAGAGCAACCATTGGCATCTGTTACTGTTACCGAATAAGTTCCCGACATGGTTACTGTCCTCAATGGATTGGTAGAATTGTCTTCCCACAAAAAAGATGTGCCACCGGCAGCCAACAAGTCAATGCTACCACCACCACAGCCAGTAGTTTGCGAAATCAGGGCCGTAGGAAGATTATTTACAGTAATGGTGACCATATCGCTGTTGGTGCATAAATTTCCATCTGTGTAGCTATAAAATAATGTTTGTGTTCCCACTGAAGGATCAAAATTATTTCCAGTGGTGCCAAATCCCATCCAGCTTCCACCCAGGGGTGTGCCACCCAAAATTATATCTGCTGCATCCACGCATACCGGTCCGTATGTACCTGCATCCACGACAGGTAGAGAGTTAATGGTTGTGATCACACTTTCTGTATCGGTACAGCCATTGATGTCAGTGACCTGCACTGTAAAGACAGATGCTGTGTTAACGCTGCGCATGGCATTCGTACTCATATTTTCCCATAGAAAGCTAATTCCTCCATCTGCCGTTAAAAGGGTGCTGCTGCCGTCACAAAAATCAAGTGTGCCGCTGATTGAGGCTATTGGCAAAGCATCGATGGTTGTTATTACACTTTCGGAATCGGTACAGCCATTTATGTCCGTCACCTGAACGGTAAATGTAGATGCCGTATTCACGGAGCGCATGGCATTGGTACTCATGTTGTCCCACAGGTAAGTATCTCCCCCACTTGCCGTAAGAATATTGCTACTGCCTGCACAAATGGTCAAGTCACCGGATATAACCGCTGTGGGCGATGTATATATCAATGTGGTAACACTCTCGGTATCTGTGCAGCCATTCAGGTCAGTGACTTGTACTGTAAATGTAGATGCTGCATTTATAACACGCATGGCATTGGTGGTCATGTCGTCCCAGAGATAAGTATCCCCGCCACTTGCTGTAAGGGTTGTGCTGTTGCCTGGGCAAAAACTAAGCACTCCTGAGATGGATGCCATGGGTGACGCATCAATGGTGGTCGTGACACTCTCGGAATCGGTACAACCATTTCCGTCTGTCACTTGAACGGTAAATATCGCTGCTGTATTTACAGAGCGCATGGCATTCGTGCTCATATCGTCCCATAAATAAGTATCTCCTCCACTTGCCGTAAGGATATTACTGCTGCCACTGCAAATACTCAGGTCACCTGAAATGACGGCTATAGGCAAAGCGTTGATTGATGTGGTAACACTTTCTGTATCTGTGCAGCCATTAATGTCTGTCACCTGAACGGTAAATGTAGATGCCGTGTTCACGGAGCGCATGGCATTGGTACTCATGTTGTCCCACAGGTAAGTATCTCCCCCACTTGCCGTAAGAATATTGCTACTGCCGGCACAAATGGTCAAGTCACCGGATATAACCGCTGTGGGCGATGTATATATCAATGTGGTAACACTCTCGGTATCTGTGCAGCCATTCAGGTCAGTGACTTGTACTGTAAATGTAGATGCTGCATTTACAACACGCATGGCATTGGTGGTCATGTCGTCCCAGAGATAAGTATCCCCGCCACTTGCTGTAAGGGTTGTGCTGTTGCCTGGGCAAAAACTAAGCACTCCTGAGATGGATGCCATGGGTGACGCATCAATGGTGGTCGTGACACTCTCGGAATCGGTACAACCATTTCCGTCTGTCACTTGAACGGTAAATATCGCTGCTGTATTTACAGAGCGCATGGCATTCGTGCTCATATCGTCCCATAAATAAGTATCTCCTCCACTTGCCGTAAGGATATTACTGCTGCCACTGCAAATACTCAGGTCACCTGAAATGACGGCTACAGGCAAAGCGTTGATTGATGTGGTAACACTTTCTGTATCTGTGCAGCCATTAATGTCTGTCACCTGAACGGTAAATGTAGATGCCGTGTTCACGGAGCGCATGGCATTGGTGGTCATATCTTCCCATAAATATGTATCTCCCCCACTTGCCGTAAGAATATTGCTGCTGCCGGCACAAATGCTCAGGTCACCGGATATGACCGCTGTGGGCGATGTATATATCAATGTGGTAACACTCTCGGTATCTGTGCAGCCATTCAGGTCAGTGACTTGTACTGTAAATGTAGATGCTGCATTTACAACACGCATGGCATTGGTGGTCATGTCGTCCCAGAGATAAGTATCCCCGCCACTTGCTGTAAGGGTTGTGCTGTTGCCTGGGCAAAAACTAAGGGTACCCATGATGACGGCAATAGGAAGTGCATTAACATTTACAGTAGCCGGCATAGAAGTGGCTGTGCCGCAAGTACCCGTCACCACACAATAATAAAAGAATTGTCCTGCAACATCTGTTGGAGGAGTATAGGTATTGCTGGTAGCCATATTTACAGGTGACCCACCCATGTTTGAATTAGAACCATTACTGTGCCATTGGTAGGTGAGCCCACTACCAGAGGCTGTTACTTCAAGGTTGGTTGGTGTGGCATCTTTACAAACATTCTGAGATGTCAAGGGCGCACCTGAAATTGACGGAGGCGTACAAACTGAAAAATCAGCTATCCAATAATTATTGGCATTATTTTGCAACTTAAAAAGTGTACATCCACAGCTTGCACCGCCATTTAAATTTCCTGAAGCATCCACATAAACGGCTAACTTATAATTGCCGGGCGCCAGCGCTGTCAGGACATTGGTTGGGTTTGATGTATTAACCCATTTCTGATCACCCGGGTTAGGTAAATTAGCGTTAAATGCCAAAGCGACAAAATTGAAAGTAGAGGGAGAGCCAGCAGCAGGATATACTGAGTACCAAATACGGCCACCACAAAAGTTATCTCCAGAATTTTTATATGTCTTTATTTCACCGCCCGAGAACGTCAAAGTTCCTCCCTGATTAAATGATCCAAGATCATATCCCTGAAAGTCGGGGTTACCTGTATTGTTTTGAAGGTCATAATAGGTTCCACCTACAACAGCATACGATTCAAAAATACCTGAAGAAGATGTATTTCCTGTATTGGTGCAATTTTCAACAGTGCCATTAAAAGTAAAACTGTTTACACTAAAAGTGCCATTTACGTTTGACCCTCCCCACGCATACAATCGAAAAGTAACAGCCGTAGAGATATTCTGATATTGGGATGCTGACAATGTAATGGTTGTTCCTGAAACAGTTGCACTGCCAATGTTATTTGCATAATTGTCGATACTTGACCTGAGGGCCACATTCACTGGACCTGAGCCCGATGCCTGGCTTGTATAAACAAAACTTGCAAGATTAATCGAATAGCCAGCGTTGGGTGTAACTGTAAAATAAAAATAATCGTTGGCATCCAAGGCTGCCAAATTCCATTGATCTGCATTGTATCTGTCACTTGCATTTTGTCCACTTATGCCACTACCTCTTCCTATACCGGAAACAGCAATATTTGTTGCAACAACTTGTCCAGTTGTATAAGGATTACTGGTATTAGGATTTGTACCCGAAATAGGATTTGTAAAAATCGACTGACTGAAACTGTTTATGGTCAGCAATAAAAATACAATACAAAAAAAATGTTTCATGATTATGAAATTTATAAGCTTATAATTAAGGTATGGTATATGTTAAGATTGGACGTTCAATTTTTGCAAAAGTTCCTTGATTCGCATATTTCGAAAGTGGTTAAGAAAATTAATTTGTTGCATTTCAAATAACTCCTATTTCATTGTTTTAAATATCATTGAGACATTTACTTTGAAAAACAACCAAAATCACTCCAAAAATACATTTGTTGACAATAAATGACAAAAATAGTGAAATTTAGTGGAAAAATTAGGGCTAAAAATGAATAAATAGCATATATGTATATGATTTACATCACATTATTCCTAAATCACTGATTATTTGCGTTATATACCTTTTTGCGACAGTTAGACAGGTTTGCGAGATGAAAGATTGGAGATTTTGTTTCCCGCAGAAAACGCAGAAGTGCTACCTTTTCAATAGCATTTCCCTGAAAATAAAGTTTAGTACCCTGGCAGAATTTGCGTAATTCGCTGACAACGCGGAGGATGAAAAACACCCCCTTCAGCGACTTCTCCAAATTTGACATAACCAAATAAATAGACAATTTAAATTTTTCATATCAGTTGGAATTGGATGGGTTTTGTTTCTGCGATTTCAGCGGGAAAAATCTTTATTATTTAGGAAATTGGTGAGTGGTTCGGGAAGCTATACCTCACGTCATAATTTGAGAAATACCAAAATACAGGTTTTTGGTTCCCGCAGAAAACGCATAAGAAAATCCATCTGTAATATATTTTCATCAGATGGAAATTTACCAAAAAAAAATAAACGCCTTGCGCAGAAACCGCAGTTATGAGAGAGTAATAAGAAAGGGCCGTCCGAAATTGGACAGCCCTTTCTTATCATTGGTATCAATTTGATTAAATCGAAAAATTCATTTTATGAATCATTCTTCTATCCATTTTGATAAAATCGAATTGCTACAATTAAAAACCTATTCCATTTTCAACCACTTAAGTGTTTTGATGGTTTCACCACCTCTCAGCATCATGGTGTAGGCACCAGGCACGAGGTCGGTGGTTTCGATGGACATAAATCCATTGTCGATCTGATCGATACGTTTTACTTCTTTGCCGAAGGCATCGAGGATAGACAATGAATATACTTCACTTTCCTTCATTGTAGTCGCAATGAAAACCTGGTTGGTGCCAGGATTCGGGAATACCTGGAAGTCGGTTTCTTCGTCGAGGGTCCTGGTATATGCTTCGGTTTCTTCGCTATTTTCTGGATTAGTGCCTCCCGGAGGGTAGCCAAAGATAACTTTGTAGCGGCCGGAGCAAAAAGAGCTACCAAATTGATCGGTCACTGTCATTTCAAAATTTCTGACCAAGTTGAAATCAGCCGGGGTTACAGGGAGGCAATTGCGATATACCAGGCCTTTGTCATTGTTGTTGTAAATGCCATTGGGCGTGGCATCGATGCAAGCTCCCTGATTGGTCCAGTTGAACGCCACGTTGGTTGATTTTCTGCGCACCTGGGCAGTAAACCCATTGGGGTCATTTGATTGAGTTCCCCCATCAAGTTGTGCGGCACTAATCAGGTAAACATCGGCGGTACCTGGACCATTAAATGCAAGGTTTCCGGCATTGGCGTACACGTCGATGATGTTACCACAAGCTGCTGAAGGTGGAGGACAGGGCCCACATTTTGACCCACCACAATCGATTGCAATTTCATCTCCATTCAGAATACCATCATTGCAGGTAAGGCAACTACCGTTGTTCAGGGTGGCCCAGGATTCGAAGTTGTGCGCATTGGGGTCATTGCAGCCGAGAATGTCCGTAATGACTACTGTATAGTCTTCTACTTCTCCGTATGTAGGGTTGCTGCATGGTCCCACATAATTTTCCCAATTCATGGACACCCTCATTCTGGTGGCACCCAACATGGCCGTATGCGGAATATTGATGGTACCCATTTGACTATTCAAACCAGTTGATGCAAAAACCACTTCTGTAGCATCATCAAAAATCATGTCGTGGTTAAAGTCAATCCAGACCTTCCATGCTTCTACCCAAAGTGTGCTGAGGTATCCTGGTTGAAGGGTAATAGAATAGCTGCTGTTTCCCACCAATTCGATTTCCTGATCGGTGTAGTTTGCATATCCTCCATTTTTACCGCTGTTGTTGATGAATCCATTTGAAAGGGAAACGGACTGAATCCATTCGTCCACCGTTGTACCTGAGTAACTTGAGCAATATCCTCCGGTGCACGGTTTACAGACCATGCCTCCACAATCGAGATTTACTTCTCTAATGTCCTGGATACCGTTTGAATTATTTCCGGGGTTAATGAAGTTACGATTATCAACACAATCCAGGTTGTTAAAAGATAATCCAATTAAAAGTGAATTTGCATAGCCATAAATTGTGTTTGATCCGAAACCATCCCTATCTGCATCCAAATAGACGGGAGGAAAGCCACAATTAATAGCAACCGTATTTCGATTAATGCATGATGCTCCATTATTTGAAATTGTAGCAGGTCTGTTTACTACACCAAGATAACTACAAACATTGTTTATCGAACAGCTGCTTAATATCGGATTGTTTTGAATATCCAGCGAAGTAAGGTTTATATTAACTATACCATCGATGTTGTTCAAAACAGGGTTGTTTCTTATCAAAGCGCCAACCGTTGAGGTCACATTTTGAAGTCCATTCAGATTTGGCAGCTGGTTGTTAAATCCGATCTGGATCAACCCGCCAATATGGGTTACGTTGCTCAATGCTGACATGGATGTGAGATTTCCCGACGCCCAAACGCTGAGTTCTCCGCCAATTGAAGTGATGTTATTGAGTCCATTCAAATTTGGTAAATTGGAACAACTGAAAATATTAAGGTGTACCCCTACTGTGGTAATGCCTTCAAGGCCCTGGAGAGAGGTCAGGCCGGGCACACGAATGTCGAGCCAGCTGTTTACCTGATTGATTTGAGCTAATGGAAGCAAGCTGGTCACACTGCCATACATTTTCAATTTGCCATTGATCACATGGCAGTCCGGATAAATCTCTCCGAAAGCGACCACCTGATCCTGGTTGGCAAGTTCTACATCACCCGGCGGACAGGTAGGTATGGAAGCACACTGCGCCGCCACAGCAGTTCTTGAATTGCAATTGGGCGCGTTTCCAAAGATGGTGACAGTCTTGGTGTAATTTCCCACAAAATTGCAGATGGGCAGGACCTCACATTCACTGAGCAATGGGTTGTTTTTGATGGTCAGCGACAAAATTGGTCCGAGGTTGTGAAGCCCATTCAGGCTAGTTAGTGCAGTATTTAACTCGATCCAAATATTATTGGATGAGGTGACATTGTGAAGGCCATTGAGGTTGGTCAACTGATTGCAATGACCCACGGCAATATCGGTACCCACGGAGGTAAGGTTACTCAAGCCCGACAAAGAGGTGAGTGAGCCGAGAAGCCAAAGTTGCAGATTGGCTCCAATACTGGTCAAACTCGACAGTCCGTTGAGGCTTGTAAGAAATGGGTTGTCGAAAAAGTTGAGGCGACCTCCAATATTGGTGATATTGTGAAGGCCATTCAGACTGGTGAGTGGCGTGTGTTCGATGTACACATGACCGGTTACACGTGTAAGTTGAGACAGAGGTGCAAGGTTATTTACCATAGAAGATTCTATTCTCAGGTCACCTGTAATTTTTGTACACCCAGGGTAAGCAATTGGGAATGCATCGATCTGTGCTTGTGTGCTTAAAGTTACATTTCCAACCGGACAAGTTGGACAACTTGCCTCGATTGCAGCACGGGTAGCACAATTACCAGAGTTCCAAAATACGGTAGCCGCATTAGCGGGAATTTGGAGATAGTCACAAATGCTTTCTACTGAGCACGAAGACAAATTCGGATTTGTGTTGATGTTTACATTCAAAAAACCAACCATATTCTGTAAACCATCCAGACTGGTGAGTGCATTGTTTTGCTGTATCAAAAGGGTTCCATTGACATGGGTTACATTTTGTAAGCCTTGAAGGCTGTTTAAAGCAATGTTACTTAATATACCTACATGAAATCCAATGTAGGTAAGGTTAGATAGAGGGTTAACATTGGTAAGCAGGGGCAGAAACCAGAGTTCCAATTCACCACCTACATACGTTAGATTTGAAAGGCCATTAATATTGGCTAAAGATGCATTGGACCTCAACCTCAAAGGGCCTCCCACATAGGTGAGACTTGATAAAGGGTTAATATCGGAGATTCCACTGTTCTTTATCTCCAGCATGCCCGTAATATTGGTCAATCCTGCTAATCCGTTTATATTATTTATGCCTGCACCGTCCACAGAGACATTCCCTGAAATGGTAGTGCACCCTGGGAAATTACCAGGAAAGGCATCAATCTGGGCCTGACTGGTAAAGGTAATATTTCCTGTTGGACAAGCGGTTACTTTAAAAATTCCACTTTTTTCTTTGGCAACAGCTTCCAACTTTTCCGGCAGCCCATTTCCAAAGATTACCATTGTCAGTGACATCATAATCATTAGGGAGAGAAATCTTGCAATTGTGGTTTTCATTGTATTGTGTTTTAAATTTATATGGTTCAAAATTAGTACAGGAAAGTTGCCAAAACAATATAACTTTAGTTATAGAGGGAATATGGTAAATCGGGGATTCGGGGGAATCGGTGATTCGGGGAAATACCATTTCTCTAAAAATAAAGTTTACTTAATTAGCATAATTTGCCCAATTCGTTTACAATGCTGAGGATGCAAAATATTTCTTCAGCGACTTTAGCGAAAGTGCCATTGCCTAACTGATTGACTATTTAATTTTTTAAATCCATTGTAAATAGATGGACATTGATTCTGCGCATTCAGCGGGAAAAGTCCTCTTTATTCAGGCAATCTGTGAGTCATTCCGGAAACCTATAGCTCACCACATAGTTTAAGAAATACCAAAAGACCGGGGTTTGGTTCCCGCAGAAAACGCAGAAGACAATCCATCTGTAATACATTTTCATCAGATGGAAATTTACCAACAAAAAATAAACGCCTAGCGCAGAAACCGCAGTTATAAGTGAATAAAAAAAAGGGCCATTCGATATCGAACAGCCCTTCATTATCATTAAATTCTATTTAATCCTTATTCCATTTTCAACCACTTGAGGGTTTTGATGGTTTCGCCACCTCTCAGCATCATGGTGTAGGCACCAGGCACGAGGTCGGTGGTTTCGATGGACATAAATCCATTTTCGATCTGATCGAAACGTTTTACTTCTTTGCCGAAGGCATCGAGGATAGACAATGAATATACTTCACCTTCCTTCATTGTAGTGGAAATGAATACCTGGTTGGTGCCAGGATTCGGGAAGACCTGGAAGTCGGTTTCTTCGTCGAGGGTCCTGGTATATGCTTCGGTTTCTTCGCTATTTACTGTCTGAGTACCTCCCGGAGGGTAGCCAAAAATGACCCTGTAGCGGCCACTGCAGGTAGAAGTACCAAAGAAATCGGTGGCGCTCATGTCAAAATTTCTCACCACATTGAAATCAGCTGGGGTCACCGGAAGGCAGTTTTTATACACTATACCTTTGTCGTTGTTGTTGTACACTCCGTTTGGAGTGGCATCTACGCAGGCACCATTGGTTGTCCAGTTAAAGGCTACGTTGGTGAGTGTACGCTTCACTTGTCTTGTGAGTGTGCCAGGCAGCAGGGAAACAGTACCTCCATCCAATTCGACAGCCGGTATGAGGTAAACATCAGCGGTGCCCGGACCATTGAAAATAAGGTTACCTGGATTGGCATACACATTGATGATGTTGCCGCAGACAATGACAGGAGGAATACAAGGATTGGCCGGTGCTTCAATATAGGCAGTTGCCTCTGCAGTGCAGCCATAATCATCGGTCACGAAGTAGGTATATGCCCCAGGGCTAAGGTTGGTCGTTGGAGGATTGCCTCCATTGTATGTATAAGGAGCGATACCTCCTGCCAATTCCAAGTCAACGCTACCTGTATAAGTTGCACAAACCGGTTGATTGGCGATGGCGTTGAATTCCATTTCCGGACTTACTTTTACTTCGAAAGAACAGGAAGCTGTTGCACCTTCTGCATCGGTAGCCACATAAGTGACAGTAGTCAAACCCGACGGGAATTCATCTCCCGGTGCATAATTGCTGGAAATATCGACACTACCGCAATCATCAGAGCCGGTAGGTGGGGTAAAGAAGGCTACGTTGGTACCACAAACTGTGAAATTGGATGGGCAGGCAGAGATGGATGGGCCAACATTGGGTGATTTTGTAATCTGTATGCCCCACCCGGATGCTGTATTAGCGTTGTATCCATCAACAAGGAGGTAATAGGTAACACCCTCTGTCAAACATACAGGATTGAGCTGAGACCATACTCCTGTTCCCGGTACTGTATTGTCATCGTTAGCCGCCAATAGCGTAAAACCTGTGAAAGGGCTGCATTCATCTGCTGCATACAAAGCAAACTGACTGTCAAATGTCGTTAAATTGAGGGTGAAGTCATATTTACCGGAAACAGCAGGCGTAAATGAAAACCAAACAGAATTTATAGCACCTGTATTGTTACACCAGGTGGTTTGACTTCTGCAAGTTGTACCAGGAGGTACTACTTCATCAGTTTCACCGGTAGCGCCTACATTTGAAAAAGGACCATTTCCACCCAGGCTCAAAGGTAATGCATTGCACACATTGTCATTTGCCAATGTAATTAATGTGGAAATTATGTTTGAAAATGCATCCGGACAACCGTCAATGGAAGCCTTCACTTTCACAAAGAATGTACCTCCTCCGACAAACTGGATGTTGTTTGAAGCAGTGGTGGCACCTGAAATATTGGTATAGGTACCAGCCAGAGAAGTTGCTGATTGCCACTGTAAATTGCCATTTGAACCTGTGGTCTCAAATAACAGATTGGTATTGGTAAAGCCGGTAGCCGGACCGGTGGCTATACCTCCATTTGGAGGCGCAACAACAGAAATCGCCACAGGATTTGAGGACCCTGTTTCACCTGAATATGAACAGGTAACTTCACAATAATAGGTTTCACTTACGACAAACGCGGGTGTTGTAAACGTAGGGTTGGTTGCCCCTGATATTTGCCCATTAGAGTCATACCATTGGTAGCTGACACCTAATCCTACAATTGAATTCTGCAAAGACAAATTTACACTACTCCCTACACACACGGTTATGGATGATGCCAAAGTATTGCCTGGATCAGGAATACCTGAACAAACCGGAACTGTAAATTCATCACCACCCAAATCCGGCGTAGAGACATTTCGGGGGTCATTATCTATGTCTGTCGTCACCGCCGCAATTGGAGTGCCAATATTGTCTAACATTGATATCTGGCTCGTACTAATGTGAAGATCTGAATCGGATACAAATAATGGATCTGCACTGACCGAAGAAACGTTTTGTCCAAAACCAGCTATGATGCCTGCCAGGTCGGTCCTGTTTGAACCAATATAACCTAACACGCCCTGCGCGCCTGATACATAATAGTCATTAAAGTCAATGGCCGTAAATGCAGTATTGGCGGCAGCTGAGTAAATGGCGTATGCCGTTGCAACCGCATTTGGATTGTTCAATGAATTTACAAAAATATTGTTTCGTATATCCAATGATGTGGCTCCAGAACCTACATACAAAGCTGCTGTGATTTTATTTGCACCAGTAGAAGTTCCTACATAATTACCATACATGTTGACCGAGTTGTGATAAATGTTGATACCGCCGGCTACAGTTGTGATGGTGGAACTGTTTCCTACCATCCCAATGCCAATGCCCATTGCTGATGAATTGCCAAATGTGGTCCAGTTTGAACCATTCACACCACTAATAAAGTTATTTGCAATGGTGAGGTTACTTGACGCAGTTCCCGTACCCACTGTGATGCCTCGACCACCATATCCTGAGGTAGAAGTAGTTAATGCCTTGGTGATATTGTTTTTAGTCACAGATGAATTGATAAAGCCTGTTTCCAGCGAAATTCCTGTTGGCGCCTGTGTTGCAGTCGTTTGTTCACTGACTGTATTTTGACTCACCAGACTGTTAGATGCATATCCTACCCGGATGCCAAGGCTTGCCAGGGTTCCATTGTAAGTTATTTCATTTGCCACTATATTCAGATTCTCATTTGTGCCCGTCATCGTGCCAATTGCATAGATACCTACAGGGGCCAATGAAATGGAATTATTCTGGATAGTGGTATTGTCGTTATCGTCGCCACCTGTACCTGGAGTATTACCTCCTACAGAAATACCATAACCAATTGAAGTGGCAATACCTGTGCTGATGTTACAATTTTTTAAGGTATTATTATTTGCTCCGGCGCCTGCACCAAGGCTTACCATGGAAACTGCGGTGGGTGCAGATGTAGCGGTATTGGTAATCGTCAAACTTCTATCCGTACCGCCGCTGTTGCTGCCATCAATGGTCACATTATCTGCGCCATTGAGTTTAATCAGGGCGCCACTGGAGACAGAACCTGTCAGAGTCGCTGTGGTCTGAGGTTTTATGGTAAGTGGATATTGACTGACAATGCAACCCGTATAAATGATGTTATTTAAGGCTATAGCCCCCGTTTCATTGATGGTCGCATCCACAATATCAACTGTGATGGCTGCGGACATTCCGGCATTGTTGATGGCTTCAAATAATCCACCTGCACCGGTAAGTGTAGGATAATCACCTGCTGCTCCGACTGTCTTAAACCCTGATAAGCCTGCAGGAATAAATATAAACTTGTTAAGGGTGCCTCCAATTGGAAATTGAGCACCAGTCAAATTTACATCTGATGGCAAGCTCGCAAAAGTACCGGCATTGATACCCACATTAGGCGTAGCTGCCAAATCCTGGGCAACAACAAAGTATTGAATGGTATCCCCAACAGCTACACCACTGCCTCCAAACAAGAGCGAGAAATCTGTAGTGAAGCTAAAAGGAGAATTTCCCATTCCTGAAGCTTCAACATATTTCCAGCCATTTGTTGCATTCGTATTGTCATTGTATGTATTTGCCTGGTTAGTTTTCTTAAAATACATCCTGGGTCGTGTGCCTGCGGTAAGATTAATGTTGCTGGCATCGGTAATTATGACACCCGACAAGGTCTTATTTTCAATGCAGGAAGTGTGCGCTAATAAACCATAAGAAATAAGCGGAGGAGTGAGGTCAACACCCATGCCATCAAATTCATCCGCACCGATATCCGGAGAAGTAGCATTTCTTATATCTCCATCCACGTCATCGGTAATACCTGCTATGGCAATGCCTCCGCTTTCAATTTGTGAAGAGGTTCCGGTATTGATGTGCAAAAAGTCAGCGTCAGCACCTGTCGTTGAAATAAAGTCCGGCAACTCAGAAACCGATGCAGATTCACGGGGCGTCACCCTGGATTTGAAAGCTGCAATGGTCTGATCGCTATTGGTACCATCATAATAAATGAGATTTGTAGCTGAAGGTGCGCCTGCATAAAATAAATTGTTGTTGGACACCGTGCCATAGTTATTTAAATTGGTTGCAGCCGACCTTCTAAATGCTACTGTAAGACCTGTACCGGTCGATGTGGATAAATTTGAAATGATGTTGTTGCGCATATTCAGCGTTGCTGTTGTTCCTGTCGTATTGAATGTATGAAAGATGCCCTGACTACCAAAATTGGTACCGCTGGATGTGCCATAGAGGTAAATGGTGTTATAGGATATGTTCAGATTTGAAGATGCCGTGGAACTTGTGATGTTTATGCCTCTAAGTGCATCACCAGAAGTAGAAGCCGACGCCTGTAAATTTCCAATCAGGTTATTGTACACATTCAGGGTGGTGCCACTGCTAATCTGGATTCCTCTTACCAATGATGATGCCCCGTTTGTGGCAATAAGGTCATAAATTTTATTTGCATATATATTGGCTGTTAAAGCCAATGACTGGTTTATACCAATGATGGTTGCCGAACCCGTCGAAGAGTTTAAATATTGTAAATTTCTGATTCTGTTATTATATATATTTTTGACCGATGAAGATGAAGTACTAATAGTGATGCCATAAATCACAGAGGATGTGCTTGTTCCCGATCCGCCAATGCTTAAATCATAGATGTCATTGTTAAAAATATTTTCGCTGGTTGGTGAACCAATGTTGTAATAACCATAAATGAAGCTAGAGGAAGTCAATGATGTAGCCGGAATGCTATTGGTGTTAATGTTGTTGTCTCTTACTGTATATAAAGAGGTAGCACCCCTCATACAATACAAAGTTCCACTCGATGCCTGAATCTGGTTGTTGGTTATTGTATTTCCCTGGAAAATGGCAGTAAGTGAAGTGGATGAACCACTTGAGTAAATTCCATGGAATGTACCCGTGCCTGTCTTCATATTACCGTCAACGGTGTTGAAGTTACAATTTAAGGTCGCTGGTGTGCTTGACATCACGATGCCATCAAACTGCCCTGTACCCGCCATGGTGTTAGCGCTTACTGTATTGGAGCTTACATTTAAGGTAGTTGGATTTGAAGAAACCGCAATGGCCCTGAAAGTACCTGAAGTTGCTGTGGCATAGGTACAATTCTGAACGGTATTGTTTTCCACAGTCACCGTATTGGAAGCAGCCGTCGATCCAATGCCCACGTCAATACCTGTTAGTTGGCTGGTTGTACCCGCACCTTTAATCGTGACGGTGTTAAAATTAATCGTCGCATTGGCACTGGTGCCCGCCTGTGCATAAATGCCCCGTAAAGTGCTGGGGTGATCGGCACCACCTCCATTGTTATTAACAACCGTATTGTAAGCAATATTCAAACCCCATTGATTATTTGCACGGATGCCCGCAGATGCATTATTAGCAGCCACACCGCCTCCGTAATTCAAAATTGAATTTCCCGTGGCGGGGCTCGAGCCACCTATATCGTTATTGGTGTCGCCCAGGGTGAAAGGGGTAGGAGCCGCATAACCACTTAAGACAATGCCGTAATTACCACCATTCGTGGTATTTCCGTAAAATTTATTGTAGCTATTGGTACCGGCAGCAGATACTGGTGTCAAAGGGGTCGTTGCGAAAGTGGCTGTGGAATTGATCATCAATATTCCCACTGATCCTTCTACCATGGGTGCGATACCGGTGGCAAAATTTATACGTTGCATATTAAAGGTGCAATTCTGAATTGTATTGTTTTGTGCACCGTCACCCTCTCCCAATTTAAATAAGGCAAGCCCATACTCCATGGTGGCAGGATTGGTAACGTTACCATCTGTGAAGGTAATGTTTGATATGGTAACCCAATCTGCACCTACGATTTTAAAAATACCATCCGGACCAACGGAGACAGGTGTTGTAATCCCAACAGTTGCATTTAATGTAACTACCCCAGTACCGATAATGGTGATGGTATTGGTTGAACTTAATAGGGGATTCAGCGAAGCGCTTCCCAACGTAAAACCTGTAGTTGATGGTGCAGTTTCAGATCCCGATGCACAACTAAGCTCCACCGGACCACTCATGGCAGAAATTGCATTGAGATCCGTCAAAGCGTCATTTAAAGATGCGTAACTCGCCATTAGGTTTGGCGTTGTATTACCACTGCCCGTCACAGTCACAGAAACCTGCGCAGACCCCATAACAGACAGCAAAAAGGTAAAAAAAGTGCAGTAAAAAAAACGTTGACTTTTCATCATGTGTAGATTGTAAGTTTTAAATAAGTATAAATAAATCAACCGGTCTTACATAAGCAAAACCGTATATTTTTATGCCTTCTTAATTTGAGAACGGAAACTTATGCCAGGCGTGTAAAATAATCAGCCGACAAAAGCCAAAACCATGTCGATTTTTAGGGATTAAATATCAAATATAAAAATTTTACTTCGAAAAATATCACCTAACAGGGTGATTATTTTTTTAAGATGCCGCAAATGGGATTAACAAGGTTAATATATTTTATAACTTTTTGTCTTACTGTTTTTTACATATCAATACAGTTGCGATATGAAAACTGAAACCAAAAATCGAAGTTATTTTTAATTGCTCTTAACCACCGTTACTTTCAGACAGGACAATTTACATATGGAAGGCTTTTTTTTACTATAGATGCATATTACCAGTTGAACACGTCAGAGTAGCCCATGTAAAACCGCATTTTTTTGCCCTTAAACCATTCTGTGTTTTTTACCCCCCTTCATGGTCTTTGCCACCAGTCTATCTACCAGCTTATCCGGAAGCCAGCCGGAGACCAGACGGAAAAGTAATTTTTTCCGGTGAATGAGGTACCTGGTAGCAGGATCCGGATCAAAGAGTGCTTTTTCACAAACCCTGACTATTTCTTCCACCGGAAAAGCGGTTCTTTCTGCATTTTCTATGATGCGATCGGCATTTTTTAAAGTAGCTCCATACCTCGTATCTAAAAACCGATTCAGTGTGCCTTTGCTCTTACCCCATATTTTCGTAGCAATGGGTCCTGGTTCAATGGCGATGACGCGAATGCCAAAGGCCATGAGTTCCCTGCGATACACATCGGTCATGCTTTCCAGTGCGTGCTTGGAAATGCAATATGCCCCGGTATATGGAGAATTGAAGAGGCCGGAAACTGAACTCATGTTTACAATCCTGCTCCCCTCTCCCATCATCGGCAAAAAGGCATTGGTAATCCGCCGTACGCTGAGCACATTGACGTTCATCAGGTATTCAAATTCACCATCGGGCAGGCACTCCATAGGTCCGGCAATGGCAATACCTGCATTGTTTATCAGGGCAAACAAACCACTTGTGCCCACCAATGTCTCCACTTCTGCCTTAAACCGGGGCAGTGTTCCTGCATCGCTGACGTCGTATAATATTTTATAAAAACCATCCAGGGCATCCAGATCGGTAGCATCCTGCATTTTTCTGACAGTGCCTATGACCCTATGCCCTTTACCAAGATAATGAGCTGCCAGGGCGTGACCTATGCCGGTAGAAACACCCGTAATGAGTATCCAGGAATTTTTCATGTTATTTTCCTTTAAATTCGGCCTTCCTTTTTTCGACAAAAGCAGCGGCGCCTTCGCGCGCATCGTCGGTCACCAGACACTTGCCAAACAAGCTGTATTCAGAGGCATAACCGTCTTTTTCTCCATTGTACTGGTCGTTGACACATTGCAAAATGTATTTGACCGCGATTGGGCCTTTGGCGCCAATTTTCTGAATGATGCCCATAGCGGTCTCTACTTCTTTCCCTTCTTCCACCACATGATTAACCAGCCCAAGCCGATGTGCCTCGTTTGCATCGATCATATCTGCAGTCAGCAAGAGTTCTATGGCTTTGGATTTGCCAATATACTGAGCCAGTCTTTGGGTACCCCCATAACCCGGGATCAGCCCCAGGTTGACTTCCGGTTGACCAAATTTTGCCCTCGCTCCGGCAATGCGCATATGGCAGGCCATGGCCAATTCACAGCCGCCACCGAGGGCAAAGCCATTTACCGCCGCAATGACCGGCACATGAAAACGCTCGATGAGGAAGTACACATCTTGTCCTTTTTTTGATAAGGCAGCCCCTTCTTCCTCTGTTAGGGAGGCAAATTCTTTGATGTCAGCCCCGGCGGCGAAAGCCTTTTGACCAGAACCGGTGATGATCACCCCTTTCAGCGAAGGATCGTATTGATGTTCCCTGAAAAATGCACCAAGTCCATCCATGACATCGCGGTTGATGGCATTGAGTGCCTCGGGTCTTTGGATGGTGATGAGGGCTACACCCTCCTGAATAGAAGTTTGAATCATGATCTTCGCATTTACCAATTAAGAATAGGCAAATACAATAGTCAATTTTAAAATTAAATTGACAGGTATTGGCCCGAAATATGGCCTGCTTTGCAGGAACTTTTACTGTCTTAGCCGACGGTCTGGGTTTCTTTGATTTTTATGCCTTCAAAAAAATCTTTTTCAGATTCTTTACTCACTTCGATGCCCCCCTTATTCTCACGTATTGTTCGGGAAAATAATGACATTTCCGGGTCTGTGAGAAACTTCCAAACCAGGGCTGACCAAGAGGTATGCGACACCAGGTTGCTGTAAAATTCAGGGGCCATGGCTTTGATCTTTGGCAGGTTGTTCCATGGAATGTAACTGAAATCATGATGTTCATTGTGGTAGCCTACATTGAAAGCCAGTTTATTGAGCGGGCCGTAATAGCTGTAGGTTTCCTGCGGCGAAGCCACCAGGTAATGCTCCTGGATCCATCTTCCTCCCAAAGGGTGAAGCCCCACGGAAAAAAAGAAAGAAGCCATCAGGTAAAGTATGGCGTTAAAACCAAAAAAGTAAATCATCAGGATGTCAAAAGCTATGACCACTATAAGGTCGATCCACATCCACAAACTGTTAAATTCTACTTCCTTGAGCCTGGGCGGGCGGGTAAGTTGAAACAATGGAAAAAATAGCAACCATACCGCTTTACCCAAAAAAGAATTGCCGATCAATTTTGCTTCCCATACACTGGGCAGGTCGGCGTCAATGTCATAGTGTCCCTGAAAAGCGTGGTGTTTCAGGTGGTATTTTCTGAATTGCACAGAACTTGGAAAGCCATTGGGCAAATCGCAAAGGATGCCTGCCCAAAGGTTGGCTACCCTGTTTTTGAATACCATATTATGGGCACATTCGTGGATGAGGGTAAATAAGGCGTGATTGGCAAAGGCACCCACACCATAGGCGATGGCCAATACCCAATACCACGCAAGATTTGATGAAAAAATGGCAATGGAAATTTGTAAGCCCACTATGCCCACGATGTAAACAAAAGTGGTTGGATTCCGACCCATCAGGGTCTTTATTTGCGGATACTTTTTAATGATTTCACGGGTTCGCTGAATATGGGGTTCAGGTAGATCACTGTGCAGGAAATCGTTCATTATTTGGTTATTTATTTTAAACCCTAAAGATACAGTTATCGCTATATTTTATGATTTTTAAACCCGGAATTTAAAAAAATTCCTGTTTTAGGGAGCAGGAACAGGCTTTTTGAATGCAAAATATCCTGCCAAAAGGGTTAATAGCAATATAAAAATACTAAAAAACCCTAAATCTCTGTAATGATCCAATTTTCCGGATGAGGTCCTCACCACAATGAGACCTGCTATTACGGACGCTGCCCCGGTGCCCACCTGCTGCATAAAGCTGTTAAAACTTTGAAAGCTGCCGCGGTAGCGTGGATCTACCACGTTGCTGATCATGGCTTGCGCCGAAACGCCCCTTCCGGTCGCAATGGTAAACCAGAGGGCAAAAACAAACAACACAAAGGCCATATGGATTTGGGGCATATGGGTAATGAATACTACCAAAGGAAGGCTTAGGAAAAGGCAAACCACGTAGGTATTCCATTTGCCATACTTGTCGCTGAGGCTGCCAATGATGTTGGCGGCAAAGAAGGAACTAATGCCCCCACAAAGGTAAACCAATGGCGTTACCTGACGGTGGAAGCCCATGTTGAGCTCGAGAAATGGGTTGATGAAAGGTATGATGAGAAAATGCCCCATAAACATGAGTCCCGAAAAGAGCAGTGCGGCCATTTGCTTTTTATCCTGGATAACGGATGAAAATACATGAAAAGCGGATGTGGTATCCTCCTGGACGATGTGGCTGTCCATTTTGGGTATGTATTTGATCAGCATAGGCAGGATGAAGGAGCCTACTGCGGCAACCAGGATAAACGGTGCGTGCCAGGAGATGGCGTTGGCCAGGTATAGAGCAAAAGGGACGCCAAGGGTAGATGCTACGGAAAAAGCCGCCATGACCATGCCCATTGCCTTCCCCCGCCGCTCATAGGAAATGAGGTCGGCAACAATGGAAATCACCTGAGCCCCAATAAGACCGCCAAAGAGCCCAGCAATGGTCCTGGCTGTCAGAAGCAAGGCATAACTTGTCGCCAGTCCACAGGCCAGCGTACCCAGTAAAAATCCGGCATAGGCGCCAACGAGTACCTTTTTACGGTCAAAGTGATTTACGGCAAAAGCAGCGATAAAGCTGGAAATGCCGGCACCAAAGGCATACACACTGACCAGGGTGGTGAATTGCGAAGCGTTTAATCCAAAGAAAGGCATCAGATAATTACCCAAAGGCATCATGATCATAAAATCAAGGATGTGGGTAAAGTTGAGGGCAGCCAGTAAGATCAGGATCAGCCGTTCGCGTTCATTCATACCTTACGCCCCTAACATTTTCTTTTTAAGGCTGTCAAATTCTGCCTCGGTCAGTAACCCTTTCTCTTTCATATCGGCCAGCTCCTTCAAATGGTCCAACATAGAAGAAATGTCGGCCTTGGATTTAACCGATTCATTTTCTTTCTGAAGGTCCTTGGCGATTTCCTTTCCTTTCTCAAATTTTTCGTCGTAATATTTCTTAAGTCTGGAAGCATCAAAATCCAGAAGTGTGCCTCCGGTTTCAAAGTGCTTTTTAAAGGCTTCTCCCAGGGCATAACTGGTGGCTCCGGACAAAACTGCCATGGTCAAACCTCCCAAAACGGATCCTACGCCGGGTATGAATTTTACGGCCCTGGCACCCAGTCTGGCGATGCCCGTACCCGTCAAAGCGGTAATTTTGGCCTTGCCTTCTGTTTGTTTGAAATCTACGTCGTATAGTTTGGCCAGCTGTCTGATCATGTCCAACTGGATGGCACTGACGGCAAACCAGTCAACCATAGGCACGGGAATAAGGCCGGCGCCCATCGACCACATCATGTGATTTTTAATGACGGAAGAAGCTTCGTCGTTTCTGTTTTTTTTAATTGGCTCACTCATGTTATAATGGTTATCTAAGTTAAGAAGCCAAAGATGGGAACTTTCGTTCTTTATGTTGGGATAAATTCGATTAAGTAGGGAAAAAAGCCGATAATCACTCTACTGTAACCAGCCAATTGAACTTGTCTTCCATTTCCTGGATGCGCACCTTGTTGATCAAGTCCTTGATCATGGGTGCAATGACAAATTTATCGGTATCGAGTTCAATCTTTTGGTCTTTATATCCAATGAGACACACAGGACTCACTACAGCCGCGGTACCTGTGCCAAAAACCTCTTTCAGGTCTCCGTTTTGGTAGGCAAGCAGCAGTTCATCAATGTTTACCGGTCTTTCCACAACATTGTACCCTTTGTCCGAAAGCACTTGTATGACACTGGATCTGGTAATGCCTTTAAGGATGGCCCCGTCGGTAGCGGGCGTTACCACATCATCGCCAATGACAAAAAAGATGTTCATGGTGCCCACTTCCTGAACAAACTTATGGTGGATGGCATCTAGCCACATCACCTGGTCATATCCTTCGGCACGGGCCATTTTTGCGGGCAACAAAGAAGCTGCATAATTTCCTGCCGTCTTGGCCTCACCCACTCCACCCTGCACCGCGCGCACGTAAAATTCATCTGCTTTAAGTTTGACCGCATGGTCATAATAAGGACCTACGGGCAACAACATGATGATAAACTTATAGGTATCAGACTGTCTTACACCAATAGATTCGTCAGTAGCATACATCATGGGCCTGATGTACAATGCACTGCCTTCCTGAGGAGGTATCCAGGCCACATCAAGACCGATGAGTTTTTTCAAGGCATCAATGAAGATGGCTTCCGGAACTTCGGGCATGCACATTCTCCTTGCCGAGTCATTAAAACGCACTGAATGGAGTTCAGGACGGAACAGAAGTGGTCTGCCTGCTTTTGACAAGGTAGCTTTCATGCCTTCGAAAATGGCTTGGCCATAGTGCCAGGCCAGGTTTCCGGGATGGGTAGGAATCATACCAAAAGGAACAATTTCCGGGTTTACCCATTCGCCATCGCGGTAATCCATGACAAACATGTGGTCAGTAAAGACTTTTCCGAAAGGAATGTGGTTGAAATCAAGCGTATCGATTCTGGAATTTGAGGACCTGGTAATTTTTATCTCCTGATACATGCCTGATGAGTTTGAGGATTTAATTAACTTTGTCGAAATCAAAAAAAACTATCTTTTGCAGAATCGACCCCGCAAAGGTAAAATTTAAATTTTATATTTTTAAAATAATTATTTCAAAATTTTATTACTTATAATCGACTTTTACCATAGATTGTTTCTTTGAGTTATGGCAGATTTATATTTTAAAATACCTAAAATTTCCTCTACAGATTGGGCCCCAAAAGGTGAAACACTGATCATTTTGCCTGCTGTCGAAAACACAGAAGCCCATCTTGGATTCATCAAAGCGATCACTGCGGCCTTGAAGCTCAGCGCCGAAACAGACTTTACCCTAATGGTTGTGCCGGCAGAAGGTATCATGCTGGGCAGAATGATGTCTTCATTTTCCTATACCCTCATCATGGGAGTCGCACCTGAAGATTTACATCTAAACCTTACCGCCAAAGCCCATAAGGTGTATTTTCTGGAAGGCAGCCGTCTGTTGTTCACCTATGCCCCTTCAGCCCTGCTAACCGACCAGCTTAAAAAGGCAGCCTTATGGAAATCACTTCAATTGATGTACGGCTTAGCGACAAAGTGATGCAAGACCTCATCATTGCCTCTAAAAATAAGGGTAAACTCACTGAATTCCGTGACTTGTTTGCGCCCTTAGGCATTATAATCCGCAGCATGGAAGAAGTTGGATTTGCAGATGAAATTGAAGAGCATGGTTCCACCCTGCGGGAAAACGCCTGGATCAAAGCGCACGCCATTTATCAAAAAACCGGAAAAGCAGTACTTGCAGAAGATTCCGGACTATTTGTAGATGCCCTTGATGGTGCCCCTGGTATATATTCCGCACGGTTTGCAGGACCCGACCGGGACGATACCGCAAATAATACCCTGTTACTTGAACAGCTGGGTAATCAAACGCATCGAGCCGCTCACTTTGCGGCCGTCATCTGTTTGATCGACGATCATGGCATGGTCCGATACTATGAAGGAAGATTGGACGGTAAAATCGCACTGAAACCGGAGGGCAATGGTGGTTTTGGATATGATCCTGTATTTATACCTGAAACCCATCACCAAACGCAGGCTACTATGACGACTGCCGAGAAGAATCTAATTTCTCATCGTGCCAGGGCATTGGAGAAAATGAAGAAAGACCTGGGTTTATAAAATAGAACAAGGCCGGGATTTAGTAAAAAACGGCCTTGTTTATTTTCATTGGAATGGAAATTTTAACCCTTCGATCAATGACTACACAGTCCCTGGATCGTATGAAATACGTCGTGCAGGGCGGTCAGTTTTTTATTGAGGTCGGCATCCTTTTTCTTTTTGTTTACCATTTTATTGAGTTCGGCGGCCCCTTTTTCAAGGTCGCTGATGGCTTTGCGGATATCGGCATGGTCAAATGAAGCCGGAATCTTTCCGGTCTGCATCGCTTTGGCTTTCATCCACATTTCATTGGCGCGCTTTCTGATGGGACCAAAATCGCCCTCTTCTGCCGCGTGAAAGGTTGCGGCCATCACCTTGTGAAAGTCTTTGAGTTCGGTCCAGGTATCCTTTTCAATGTCTTTTAAGAAAGGATCACTGAGTGCTTGTTTGTAGTATTCATTGACCTGACCCCAGTTGATCACACTCCAAATGGATGCGAGGTAGTCGGGACGCTTATTTTGATACTTGAGGTAGTAGGCATGTTCCCAAACATCGATTCCTAAAATGGGCAGCCCGCGATTTGGTGAAGCGTCCATGATGGGATTGTCCTGGTTGGGAGATGAACAAACCGCCAGTTTTTTGTCAGTGCTCACATAAAGCCATGCCCAGCCTGAACCGAAGCGGCCGATGGCTTCTTTGTTCATCAGTTTCTTAAGGCTATCTACACTGCCAAAAGTAGCGGTGATGGCCTTACCTACTTCGGAAGAAGCATTAAAGTTAGAACCTGTTCCCAAAATTTTCCAGAACAGACTGTGGTTGTAATGCCCGCCTGCGTTGTTGCGGATGGCATTTCCTGCTTTTTCTGCACGGAGCATGATGTCGTTCAAAGCCAATTTTTCATAAGTGGTGCCAGCCAGTGCCTTGTTGAGGTTATTGACATAGGCCTGATGGTGTTTGCTGTGGTGGATCTCCATGGTTTGGGCATCGATGAAGGGTTCGAGCCTTTCATAGGCGTAAGGCAGTGCTGGCAAAGTAAATGGTGCCACATCCTGAGCCTGCGCCAAAATTCCGGACAAGACAAAACAGATTAGTAAGAGGGGTTTATGCATGATTGATGTTTTTATTAATAGGTTAACGTCGTGTGCGGTGTCATGGTTCAGAGGTGGGTGGGTGATGGTGGTCATTAGTAGGGGTAAGGGACTAGGGACTAGGGACTAGGGACTAGGGAACAGGGAACAGGGAACAGGGAACAGGGAACAGGGAACAGGGAACAGGGGTGAGGGGGGCGATGACTCTATTGGAAAAATGCACTTGCCCCAGAGTGGCTGATGGAATAGCTCGTATTCAGGCAATAAATTGACGCCCCCTTTAGATTTGCAAATGGAAAAATACTGATATATTATAAAAATATAAATGTATAATAATAGGGGGGTCTGGGGGGAGTTTGGAAATGTTAATTTTGTGGAAAAGTTGAGGTAAAGAGAGGCAAATTACGTTGCCCCTAGGCTAAAAGCCTATCCTCTGATTTAATCCTCTCTTTACATTTAAGTAAAATCCAAATAGAAATTTGGGAAAAACCCATTAGTAAGGGATTGGAGTTCACTTAAATACTCAACTCATATTATCTCATCTTAAAATTAATTAAAAATGACAGATTACTACCTTGCAGGAGACATTTGTAAAGAAAAAATTGATTTTTGTCTTTACGACAGCGAAAAGTATTTGCTTACAAGAGTTGTAAAAAATACTAAATCTGATTTAAAAAATTTATCAAAGAGATAGATGCTTTGATTTTGGACTATGAAAAGGCTCAACTTTGTAAGAGCTTATTATTTGTTTTTGAGTACACTGGGATTTATAATAATCATATTTTGGAGATATTATTTGAACTTCAACACAGAGTAGCACTAATTCACCCAGGAACATTAAAAGCTGTAGTGAAGGTTGATAGAAATAAAACTGATGAAATTGATGCAAAAGAATTGCTGAATATGCACATAGATTTAGAGACAAATTAGATATTGTTCAGCCATCCTCAAATGAGCTCAAGGAGCTCAAAATCCTAATATCTGAGCGAGCCTCATTGGTAAAATTGAGATCTCAGTGTGTTCAAAAAGAAGAAGATTATAAAAATTTCATGCCCACAAACACATTTGTGTGGTTAAAGAATAATAATAAAGCTCTTCTTGAAGATATGGAAGAAGCAATTAAAAATATTGATTCAAAAATATTAACCATAATTAAAAGTGATCAGGGTTTGCATACCAATTATAAAAATGCAGTCAGTGTTCCAGGTATAGGCCCGGTTACAGCAGCAGCCCTAATATGCTTTACAGGAAATTTCACAAAATTCAAAAATTCAAAACAGCTGGGTAGCTATTGTGGAGTGGTCCCCTTTGAAAGATCTTCAGGTATGTATAGAGGAAAACAACGGGTTTCGAAGAAAGCTAATAAACAGCTTAAATCACTATTGCACATGGGAGCACTTTCAATTATGACATCCAATAATAATTTTGGTAGGTATTATGCAAAAAAGTTGAAGAAGGTAAAAATAAAATGGCAGCAATAAATTGCCTAAGAAACAAGATATTGAAAACAGTTTTTTCTTGCGTGATGAATAAGCAAAATATAAAGCGGACTTTCAATTTGCATTTGCTGCATAAAACATCTAGGTGTGTGCATAACTAATGATAATCTATTGATTTTCAACAATAAAAAATATTTAATTATGTATTAAAAAATAATGAACTAATAATAGATTATACCATAGAAATCAGAGGGGCTGTTATCATGAGGCAAATCATTCCACACTACCATCATCCGTATTTACCATAATAATTGTTTATACATTGCCGTGAAAAGAAGTTTTTTCCCAATCTTAACCGGTGTGCGGTGCCAGTTACCTATATTTCCCCACATATCAGAAAATATATCACAAAGGCCAGAGTTTGTTTCCCGCTGAATGCGCTGAAGAAATTCCTGCTTCAATATATTTTCCTAAAAAGGAATTTTATTCACCTAACATAAATTTTCAAGTTCGCTGAAAACGCTGAAGGTGAAATACATCTCTTCTGCGGCCTATCTGCCTTGCGTGGCCAGGTAGATTTCTGCGATGGTCAAATTTCATATAAGACAGACAATGTAATTTTTTTATGTCCATGCACACAGGTAGCTTATGTTTCAGCGATTTCTGCGGGAAAAGCCCTCTTGACATGGCCTTATAGGGGGTGCAGTGACCGATTACCTATTTTTCACCACCTATCAGAAGAATTACCACAAAAGACCTAGGTTTGTTTCCCGCTGAATGCGCTGAAGAAATTCCTGCTTCAATATATTTTCCTAAAAAGGAATTTTATTCACCTAACATAAATTTTCAAGTTCGCTGAAAACGCTGAAGGTGAAATACATCTCTTCTGCGGCCTATCTGCCTTGCGTGGCCAGGTAGATTTCTGCGATGGTCAAATTTCATATAAGACAGACAATGTAATTGTTTTATGTCCATGCACACAGGTAGCTTATGTTTCAGCGATTTCTGCGGGAAAAGCCCTCTTGACATAGCCTTATGGGGTGCAGTGACCGATTACCTATTTTTCACCACCTATCAGAAGAATTACCACAAAGACCTAGGTTTGTTTCCCGCTGAATGCGCTGAAGAAATTCCTGCTTCAATATATTTTCCTAAAAAGTAAATTTATTCACCTAACATAAATTTTCAAGTTCGCTGAAAACGCTGAAGGTGAAATACATCTCTTCTGCGGCCTATCTGCCTTGCGTGGCCAGTTAGATTTCTGCGATGGTCAAATTTCATATAAGACAGACAATGTAATTGTTTTAAGCCCATGCAAATAGGTGGATTATGTATCAGCGATTTCTGCGGGAAAAGCCCTCTTGATATGGCCTTATGGGGTGCGGTGACCGATTACCTATTTTTCACCACCTATCAGAAGAATTACCACAAAGACCTAGGTTTGTTTCCCGCTGAATGCGCTGAAGAAATTCCTGCTTCAATATATTTTCCTAAAAAGGAATTTTATTCACCTAACTTAACTTGTCATGTTCGCTGAAAACGCTGAAGGTAAAATACATCTCTTCTGCGGCCTGTCTGCCTTGCGTGGCCAGGTAGATTTCTGCGATTGTCAAATTTCATATAAGACAGACAATGTAATTGTTTTATGTCCATGCACACAGGTGGCTTATGTTTCAGCGATTTCTGCGGGGAAAGCCCTCTTGACATAGCCTATTGGGGTGCGGTGACCGATTACCTATTTTTCACCACCTATCAGAAGAATTACCACAAAGACCTAGGTTTGTTTCCCGCTGAATGCGCTGAAGAAATTCCTGCTTCAATATATTTTCCTAAAAAGTAAATTTATTCACCTAACATAAATTTTCAAGTTCGCTGAAAACGCTGAAGGTGAAATACATCTCTTCTGCGGCCTATCTGCCTTGCGTGGCCAGTTAGATTTCTGCGATGGTCAAATTTCATATAAGACAGACAATGTAATTGTTTTAAGCCCATGCAAATAGGTGGATTATGTATCAGCGATTTCTGCGGGAAAAGCCCTCTTGATATGGCCTTATTGGATGCGGTGACCGATTACCTATTTTTCACCACCTATCAGAAGAATTACCACAAAGACCTAGGTTTGTTTCCCGCTGAATGCGCTGAAGAAATTCCTGCTTCAATATATTTTCCTAAAAAGGAATTTTATTCACCTAACATAAATTTTCAAGTTCGCTGAAAACGCTGAAGGTGAAATACATCTCTTCTGCGGCCTATCTGCCTTGCGTGGCCAGGTAGATTTCTGCGATGGTCAAATTTCATATAAGACAGACAATGTAATTGTTTTATGTCCATGCACACAGGTGGCTTATGTTTCAGCGATTTCTGCGGGAAAATATACTACCCGCTAAGACAATCTACCTGTCTAACTGGCTCTACCCAGAAATATAACCGGTTACCCGAACCGGTAACCGTTGGGATTACCAATCTTCCGACCTTAATCGTTATATATATTTTATATATGTAATTAATTGTTTTATAACTACTTAAAACTTTAACACTTCCTTAATGGAGAATATTTGTGGCATTGTAACATTTTCGCACGAAATTTGTCTTACTGAATAATCAATACTAAGTAAAAATGCAACCACTGAAAAAAATTACATTTTCCATTTTAATGCTTTTCACCTTCACGGCCGTTTTTGCACAAAAGGCCACCACACCAGCCAAGGCCAAGCCTGCAGTGCAAATGACCTTTGACAAAGAGACCATAGCCCTGGGCAAGATGAAAAAAGGAGATAAAAAAACCTTTGACTATGTATTTACCAATACGGGAACAGAGACCATCGAGATCGAGATCGTTTCCGGATGCGACTGTACCACCCTTGATTGGACACGCAAGCCAATCAAAGTGGGAGAAAAAGGGGTAGTCAATGTAATCTTCGACAGCAAAGAAAAAGACATGCATGAAACTTCGGTGGATGTGGACATTTACCTTAAAAACAAGGATAAAAAAACCAATTCACAAATCCTTAAAATCGTGAACTATACGTTCGAGCTTACGAAATAGATGATTGAAAAATAGCTAAGTTAGCCAAAAGGGAAATTCTTAAAAAAGGGTTTCCCTTTTTTAATCGTCATTATCGCCCCTACCCCCTTCACCTTCATCGCTGCTCGTGTGGCAGGAAACGCAATTGGCCAGACTGGTGATGCCATCTTCCCGGTATTCCTGAAGGATATTTCCCACAGTGTTTTCATGGCAGCCATAACAATGTCTTCTAAAAAATTAAAACAAATATTTTGCGGATTTGAAATTTTCGCTAACTTTGCGTTTCAAAGTACTTTTAAACTAAATAAATGGAATCACCGCAAGAACAACTGGAAACACTGAAAGAAATACGCTCCCTGATGGAACGATCGTCCCGGTTTCTTTCCCTGAGTGGGCTCACCGGAGTGATCGCAGGGATCACGGCGATCGGGGGTGTGGCTGTTGCCTACCTGTACCTGGGGCTTTCCCTTACCGAACCTGCCTATTATCGTTTGGCTCAGCTGCCGGATGGCAGTCCAAACCAGGGCTTTTATACCTTCCTGCTGGCAGATCTGGTGGTCGTGTTTCTGATATCCCTTTTCTCTGCCCTGGTGCTTACGAGGCAAAAAGCGCAAAAGGATGGTCATACCATCTGGGATGCTCCGGCAAAAAGGCTGACGGTGAACCTCGCCATTCCGCTGGTGACCGGTGCCCTCTTTTGTGCCATCCTGCTCTACCACGGCGAACTGGCTTTCATTGCTCCGTCATCCCTGCTCTTTTACGGCATGGCGCTGCTGAACGCCGGTAAATACACCCTGGAGGATGTGCGGTTTTTGGGTATGGCCCAGATCGTCACAGGCCTTATTTGCTCCGTCTATCCCGAATATGGACTGCTGTTCTGGGCATTTGGCTTTGGCCTGCTTCACATTTTTTACGGCGTTGCCATGTACTACAAATACGAAAAGTGAAAAATTTTATCACAGACCTGAATAAAGCATTTGAAAGCCGCATGAGGCTGGGCATCATGTCCATTCTTTTGGTCAATGAAGCAGCAGACTTCAATGCGCTCAAGGAACAGTTGCAGGTCACGGATGGCAATCTGGCCAGTCACCTGAGCGCCCTGGAAAAACTCAAGTACATCAATGTCAAAAAACAATTTGTTGGGAAAAAACCAAATACCACCTATAGCGCGTCGAAAGCTGGGAAAAATGCCTTTAATGCACACCTGGATGCATTGGAAAAACTGATACGGTTGTCAAACTAATTTTTTTACCTTTTTACTTTGTTTTGCAAAGTACTTTACAATTATTATCAAATGAAAGAAAAAAAAACAGTCCCCACCTCCAGCCTGGCCACCATGCAGGAAGAAATTGTAAACAATCTGGGTGATGCCCAAAGACTGGAAAGTTTATACCAGGAACAAAAATCATTGTTCAGGCAAGCTTTCAACCTTGCTTATGAAAACATCAAACAGGATGCCGTTGCCCGCGTGTGGCACGCCAGATTGAATCCGGTGAAAAGCGGGCAAAACGGAGAAATCCGGAAAGAATGGCTGCTTGTAGCTTTGGCCATTGTTGTCGCCGGTTTCATTGCCAAAATACCGGGCTTCACCGGTCAGGAGCCTGATCTGTTTTACCAGCGGAACGTTGGCTTTATCGTCTTTCCGATCATAGCTTCCTATTTTTGCTGGAAAAATGGCCTCTCCATGGTGAAATGGCTGATGGTAATGACCGTATTCATTATAGCTGCAGTCTACATCAACCTGCTTCCAAAAAGCACAAATAGCGACACACTCATCCTGGCCAGCATTCACCTGCCAATGCTATTATGGTCGGTGGTTGGCATATCATTTATAGGAGCTAAGTTTGACAACATGTCCCTGCGCTTCGATTTCCTGAGGTTCAATGGCGATCTTGCGGTCATGATGGCAATCCTGCTGATGGCAGGGGTTGTCATGACATCGATCACCTTCGGCCTCTTCAATCTCATAGAAATAGACCTGGCCTATGCCTTTGAAAATTACCTGGCGGTTTGGGGCATTCCGGCCATTCCCATTTTAGCGGTATATTTGGTACTTACCAACCCACAATTGGTCAACAAAATCTCCCCCGTCATTGCGCGGATCTTTACCCCTATGGTGCTCGTGATACTCGTGTCGTATCTCACCGCGGTAATCATTACCGGCAAAGACCCCTATAACAACCGGGAGTTTCTACTGATTTTCAATGTGTTGCTCATTGCTGTAATGGCCATCATCCTGTTTTCCACTTCAGAACTCGTGAAAAACCCGGGAAGTAAGATAGAAAAGATCATGTTGACAGCGCTTTCAGTGGTGACCATCGCGATAAACGGCATTGCGCTCTCAGCCATTTTATTCAGGATTTCTGAGTGGGGTCTGACTCCAAACCGTTTTGCCGTGCTGGGAAGCAACATCCTGATTTTGGTCCATCTTTTATTGGTTACTTATAGACTTATCAGGTCTCTGAATGGCAAGGAAGAAATAGAAAAAGTGGAAAGAACCATTGCAGCGTATGTGCCTGTTTACATGATCTGGGCTGCGATGGTGGTATTTTTGTTTCCTTTGATGTTTGGGTTTAAATGATGTAGGGAAATCTACCTGGCTAACGCCAGTTAGACAGGTCAGACTACCGGCAACCGAGCACCCGGACACCGAGCAATATACCAGACTAACAACAGTTAGACAGGAAAGGGAAATCTGACTTAGTTACCTAGCGATTCCTGTACTTAGTGTCACCCTGGCATATTTACTTACCCTTAAATGAAAACTATCATGAAAATTAACAAAGCATGGCATGAGCATCACAAAATGCCAAAAAATCCTGGTTTTAAAGAAAGGGTGAAGTGGCACCTCGAGCTTCAAAAACAGAGTAAGTGCAGGAAAATTTAAGAAAAGTTAGCTGCGGAAATGGTAAAAAGAGGGATTAAGTTTTAAATTTCCACTAAAATAATATTGAAGCGTTTTTCAGATTGGAATCAACCTGGCTGAGCCTGTCAGACAGTTTAGGGATGAGTGATTTGGCCTGCCTAACATGAAGTGGCAGGTGTTGCGGTGATCTGGTGTTAGGGTGCTAAAATGCAAGGAACACATATGACAAGCACGTTATATTTATAATGCTAAGGCCGCAGAAATACTATTTTTAACAAATTAAATCATTTCGGCAAATGATGATGAAGATAAAGAAAAACGAGACACCTCCGTCCAATTTTGGAGAGTTTCAAAAAGCAGTTTTACTGGATTCAAATGTAATTCTTACATTTACTTCATAATACTTTCCATAAACTTTTATTATGAATTTTTTTTATTCCTTATCTTTTTTGACATTGCTATTTACTTTCAGTTGTAATGCTCCCTCTGAGCCACCTGCACAGAAAATGCAAATCACTAAATTTGATGAAGCAACAGAAACTGCGGCCATCATGAATACCATCGAAGGAGAAACCAAAAACTTCTTTGATGGCAAATATGAGGCATGGGCAAAACACTGGAGCCACAGTCCCTATGCCCTGCAAGCCTGGAACAATTCCGACGGCTCCGCTGACGCAGCGGTGGGATGGGACAAGATCAATGCTCAGGGAAAAGCCTGGATTGAAAAGTACTATCAAAATGGTAAAAAAATTATTCATCCCGATGTAAAAAGAGAAAAGCCCGTGGTGAAATTTTTCAACGACCATGCTGCCTACCTGATGTGGAAACAGTACAATGCAGATGCGGATGGTAAGTTTTACAGAATAAGTCGGGAGACCCGCATCATGGAAAAGGATTCACAGGGATGGAATATCGTGAATGTTTCTGCCTTTTGGGATACGGAAAAGAAAATACCGGCGGATAGCATTACAAGGGATTAGGGGCTAGGGGCTAGGGGTTAAGGATGACCGAACGGTTGTCCCGCAGGGACAATTCAATTGCCTGCGGCAATTAAAAGTGAGGGAACCGCGAGCCACGCGAGCGGCATCTACAATTCAGGGGTTAGGGATGACCGAACGGTTGTCCCGCAGGGACAATTCAATTGCCTGCGGCAATTAAAAGAGAGGGAACCGCGAGCCACGCGAGCGGCATCTGCAATTCAGGGGTTAGGGATGACCGAACGGTTGTCCCGCAGGGCAATTCAATTGCCTGCGGCAATTAAAGAGAGGGAACCGCGAGCCACGCGAGCGGCATCTACAATTCAGGGGCCAGGGATGACCGAACGGTTGTCCCGCAGGGACAATTCAATTGCCTGCGGCAATTAAAAGAGAGGGAACCGCGAGCCACGCGAGCGGCATCTGCAATTCAGGGGTTAGGGATGACCGAAGGGTTGTCCCGCAGGGACAATTCAATTGCCTGCGGCAATTAAAAGAGAGGGAACCGCGAGCCCCGTGAGCGGCATCTACAAACTAATAAGCTTGGGACCATGAACTAGGGGTTAATTCACTATCTTTTTCTATTTTTGCTTTCAAACCATGCCACATGAGACCTATCCTTGTTTTTCTTTTTGGGCTTTTGATCTTGCCGCTGATGGGGCAACTGAACAATAATACCTTAAAAAACCAATTACCTACTTCCTGCCGGACATCGCGTATGATGCGGCCATCACCACGCCTGAAAAATTTCTGGGACACCAGGTTGGGGAATGGCATGTGAGTCATGACCGGTTGGTTGATTACATGAAACTTCTTGCACAGGAATCAGACCGGGTAGAATATGCGGAAATTGGACGCACCCATGAGAACCGGCCGCTGATCAACCTGTACATCAGTACTCCGGAAAACCTGAAAAGAAAAGGTGAAATCCAGCGGGCACATCAGGAACTTACGGAAGCGGATAAGGCAAATAAGGTCGACCTTTCAGGGCTGCCGGTCGTTTTATATCAGGGTTACAGCATCCACGGCAATGAGCCCAGCGGCGTCAATGCTTCCATGCTGGTGGCCTATTACCTGGCTGCCGGACAAAGTGGAGAAGTGACAGCTACCCTAAGCAACTGCTTCATCCTGCTTGACCCATGCTACAATCCGGACGGCGTCACGCGTTTTGCCACCTGGGCCAATAGTCACCGGGGAAAAAACCTGATCACAGACCCGATGACCCGGGAATACAACGAAATGTGGCCGGGAGGTCGCACCAACCATTACTGGTTTGACCTCAACAGGGACTGGCTATTGCTCACCCATCCGGAGTCAAAAGCCCGGGTAAAAAACTATCATGACTGGAAGCCCAATGTGCTTACCGACCATCACGAAATGGGCACCAATTCTACTTTCTTTTTTCAACCGGGAGTTCCTTCCCGAACCAATCCCAACACTCCGGTAAAGAACCAGGAACTCACTGAATCCATTGCGGCATTTCACGCATCGGCATTAGACTCCATCGGTTCACTATACTACACCAAAGAAAGTTTTGACGACTTTTATTACGGAAAAGGTTCCACCTATCCCGATATCCATGGCGGTGTGGGCATTTTATTTGAACAGGCCAGTTCAAGGGGACATTTGCAGGAAAGTAAAAACGGTTTGTTGTCGTTTCCATTTACCATACGCAATCAGGTGGTAACTTCCTTGTCAACGCAACGCGCTTGTGTCAGTTTGAGAACTGAATTACTGGAGTATAAAAAAAGTTTTTACACCGATTGGGCCATAGACAATCAAAAGGAAGCAGTACAAGGTTACGTGATCTATGACGCTGATGCTGTTAAACTTTCACAGATGATCGATGTGATGCTCCGTCACAAGATCGAGATCTACCCCATCAAAAAAATGCTGAGCCTGAAAAACAATTCCTATCCTCAGGCCGGCAGCTACATCATACCTATAGCACAAAAGCAGGGCAGGCTGGTAAAGACCCTGTTTGAGAAGGTGCGCCATTTTAAGGACAGCATATTTTACGACGTATCGACATGGACCCTGCCCCTGGCATTTGACCTGCAGTACGATGAACTCGATAAATTCACTACCGAGTTGCACATCGCAGGGCAAAAAGCACTGACGAATGTACCTGAAGGGGATAAAAGTTGTGTATGTAAAGATGATGACTACGCCTTTGTAGTGGAATGGCAACAAGCATTTGCTCCTGCATTTTTATATGGCCTTTTGGATGATGGGATTATGGTAAGAACGACGACGCAAGGCTTACATGTGTCGAGTAAAAGGGGGAGTGTACATCTGGGAGCCGGATCTTTGGTAATTCCCATTCAGGGACAAAAATACAGCCGCACTGAATTAAAAGAAAAGATTTGTGCCCTTTCAACTCAATTTCAGGTCGTTGCTACGGGTATTGTTGGAGGTATGGCCGGCGAGGGACTTTCAGTCGGACATCCCGATGTACCTGGTTTGGAAAAACCTTCTGTGTTTACAATCATTGGGCAGGGCGTATCCCCATATGATGCCGGCGAATTGTGGCATTATATGGATACCCGGCTTCAGTTGCCGATAACCATGATTGACAAAAAAGACCTTACCCAGGCAGACCTCAACCGGTATACAACTATGATCCTTGTCGAAGGAAATTACAATGACCTCAATGAAAACACAGGGAAAAAGATTGAAGACTGGATTCGACAGGGTGGCCGGGTCATCGCCATGTCAAAAGCCATTGACCTGATAAAATCCAAATCCTGGGCCAAAATCAATCTCGCCGAAGCAGACAAGAGCAAGGGAGAGGATAAAACAAGGCAGCGCCCATATGGTCAGGCAGATGACATTCTGGGTTCCAGGGTTATAGGTGGCGCCATTTTTAATAGTATTGCCGATTTGAGTCACCCTTTGTGTTTTGGCCTTGGGGATAACCAACTTCCCCTTTTCAAACAGGGCGATGCCATATACAAACTGACCGAAAATGAATTTGCCACTCCATTGCGTTATGCGGCAAACTCGCCGGTACTTTCGGGTTATGCACCCCGCAATTTTGATACTCGTGTACAGGGTAGTGCAGCGGCAACCGTACATAGTCTTGGAAAGGGCAGTATCATATGTTTCAGTGACAATGTGTTGTTCCGGGGTTATTGGTGGGGTGGATTCCGGGTTTTTGCCAATGCACTGTTTTTTGGTCCGGTGATCGAAAGCAGCAGTATGGAGCGGTGATTTCAGGGGCCAGGGATCAGGGGCCAGGGATCAGGGGCCAGGGATCAGGGGCCAGGGGTCAGGGGTCAGGGGTCAGGGGTGAGGGGCCAGGGGTGAGGGGTCAGGGACGAGGGGTCAGGGATCAGGGGCCAGGGGCCAGGGGTCAGGGGTCAGGGGTGAGGGGCCAGGGGTGAGGGGTCAGGGACGAGGGGTCAGGGATCAGGGGCCAGGGGTCAGGGGCCAGGGGTGAGGAGTAAGGGGGGAGGAGTCAGGGGTGAGGGGTCAGGGGCCAGGGTCAGGGGCGAGGGGTCAGGGACGAGGGGTCAGGGACGAGGGGCCAGGGATCAGGGGCCAGGGGTCAGGGGTCAGGGATCAGGGATCAGAAATCAGGGATAACGTCGGCTTGCAGACATGATTGGATAATGTAAAAAGTAAATATAATAATATGTTTGTTGAAACAAGTATAATCTAAAACAAATTTTAATTTTGAGGAAAAATGTGATTATGCTGAATAAGTTTTTCATTTTCTGCCTTCTGGGCATTGTCTTGCTAGCATGTGGAGATAAAGAACAAGGATATACCGATATAGTGGATTGTACGGATATAGATGCAGATCAAAACACTTATGATAATCGTGTAAAGGTTATTTTGGACGGATCGTGTGCCTTTGCAGGTTGTCATGATGCTGGCACCGCTTCTAATGGAATTATACTAGACAGTTATACGGGGGCAAAGAAAGAATTTGTAAGTGGAAATGCCTTATGTGCCATCTACCATGATTGCACGCCGATGCCCCAGGGTAGTGATAAATTGTCTGTTGAGATAATCGAAGAACTTACATGTTGGGTAAAAAACGGGGCGAAATAGGTGTGCGGTTACCGGTAACCGGCCTGTCTAACTGGCGTTAGCCAGGTAGATGTGCGGTGTGGCTACCAGGCTGAACCATTCAGACAGGCCGGGTGTAGGGTTAGGATTAACGCAGCACTTTAATGATTTGAGGTGAAATATTAGCGATTACCAATAGATATTTAGTAAACAAATAACACTAAATGACTGATTTACAGGGCAGCATAATATAAAATTTGGCGTTATCCTCTTTTATTACTAATTTTGCATACTTATTTAAAAAAGATTGAGTGAAGTATACGAGCGTCAAATATCTGTTTTCCATGGTTTTAGCCGCACTGTTAATTTCTTCCTGTACAACGGAGTTTGAAAAGGTGCGTACCAGCAATGACCCGCAATTGATTTTAAAGAAGGCGAATGCGTATTTTAAAGATGAAGATTATGTATCTGCACAGACTTTGTATGAACTGGCCGTGCAGTTTTTCAGAGGCAAGGAGGAAGCAGAAGATATTTTTTTCAATATCGCTTACACATATTACCACACAGCAGAATACATCACGGCTTCACACTATTTCAACAATTTTTCCACTACTTTTTACAACAGCAAGAAAAAGGAAGAAGCAGATTTTATGTCGGCTTATTCGCATTACAGGTTGTCTCCCAATTTTAAATTGGATCAGTCCTATTCTCAAAAGTCGGTAGAAGCCCTTCAGGCATTTGTAACCAAATATCCGGACAGCAAGCGCATTCCGGAGTGCAATAAACTCATAGATGAAATGCGCAAAAAGATGGAAAGAAAAGCCCATCAGCAAGGTTTGTTGTATTACCGGCTCGGACAGTACCAGTCGGCTGTGCGGTCTTTTGAAATTTTGCTTAAGGATTATCCCGGTTCTGCTTTTGAAGCTGAAGCTAAATATTTGCTGATCAAATCGAGCTTCGAGCTGGCGGAAAACAGCGTGGAGGAAAAGCAGGAAGAACGTTTCAATGAGACCATCGCCTACTGTAAAAAATATATGGATAAATTCAAAGACAGGAAAATATCCAAAGAAGTAAAGGACATTTATGAAAAAAGTATTTTAAACATTAAAAAAATTAGAGCATGACAGATATCAAGAACAAGGTGCAAAACATCGATCCAAACGTAAAAGCCAGAAACATCAAAGAGTTGGTAAAACCAACCGGTAACATGTTTGAAGCATTGGTAGCCATATCAAAGAGGGCCAATCAGATCAGCAACAGACTGAAAAGAGAATTGCACACCAAACTTGAAGAGTTTTCAGTGACCTCAGACACCATCGAGGAAATCCACGAAAACAAAGAACAAATCGAAATTTCGAAATTCTATGAGCGGTTACCAAATCCTGCCATTATAGCCACAGAGGAGTACCTCAACGGGGAGTTGGCTATTAAGTACAGGGACGAGGAGAACGCTTAATCCTTTCTGCCATGGCTGCAGCCCCTGCAAAAAAGGTTCTTCTTGGCATTACAGGAAGTATTGCAGCTTACAAATCTGCTATACTGGCACGTTTATTAATTAAAGCGGGTTACAAGGTCCGATGTATCATGACTGAATCTGCCAAAGTTTTTATCAGTCCCCTTACCTTGGCCACCCTCACAAAAAATAAAGTGTATTCGGACATATACACTGAGGAAGGTTGGACAAATCATGTGGAAATGGGTATGTGGGCCGATGTCATGCTGGTGGCTCCACTCACGGCCAACAGTCTGGGTAAAATGGCAAACGGACTCGCAGATAATATGCTCACGGCTACTTATCTTTCTGCCAAATGTCCGTGCTTTTTGGCTCCTGCCATGGATTTGGACATGTGGCACCACCCATCCACCCAACAAAATATCCGGACACTAAAACACTTTGGTAACACCGTGATCCCCGTGGGTTATGGTGAACTGGCCAGCGGCCTGGTTGGCGATGGAAGGATGGCAGAACCTGAGGATATACTCACCATCCTGGATCATCATTTTAACTCTGCAATGGATTTAAAAGGCAAAAAAGTGCTTGTCACGGGAGGCCCCACTTATGAACATTTGGATCCGGTGCGGTTTCTGGGTAACCACAGCAGCGGAAAGATGGGCATTGCCCTTGCAGAAGCTGCCCTGGAAAGAGGGGCAACAGTGACACTGATCACGGGTCCGATTAGCGTGGAAGTTCCAGCCGGCATAACTACCTTGCGGGTAGTATCCTCAGATGACATGTATAAAGCCAGTCTGAAACACTTTCACGAAAGTGACATAGCCATATGGGCAGCGGCTGTAGCAGACTACAAGCCCAAAACGGTTTCATCGGAAAAGATAAAAAAATCTGATGATGGTTTACAGCTCGAGCTCGAAAGAACCATTGACATTGCAGGTACGCTGGGCGCAAGTAAGAAGTCAGGTCAACTATTGGTAGGTTTCGCCCTTGAGACCTATGATGAAGTTGGCAATGCCCTTAAAAAGATGGAGAAAAAAAACCTGGATCTCATTGTACTCAATTCACTAAGGGATGCCGGTGCCGGTTTTGGTCATGATACCAACAAAATCACCCTCCTTTCAAAATCAGGATTTAGAAAAAAATTTGACCTGAAATTAAAACAAGAAGTGGCCAAAGACATTATTAATGAAATTATATCGTTATTAAAAAATGCGTAGAAATCATATCCTTATCCTGCTTTTTATCATTGGCCACACCTTGGGGGTCAGTGCCCAGGAACTCAATATGCAGGTAAAAGTCATCATTCCTGTCAATGTCAACATAAAAGCAGATCCATCCATTTACCGGAATTTGGAAAATGACATTAAGGATTTTTTCAATAAAACCAAGTGGACCGATCACGAATATACTGAAGTGGAAAAAATAGAAGGCAGTATTCAAATAACCATCAATGAGGAATTGTCGAATACATCATTTCTGGCAGAGGTCAGTGTTCAGACCAGCCGGCCTGTTTTCAATACAGACTACAAGACATCCTTGTTAAACTTTCAGGATAAAAGCGTAAACTTCACTTACCTGCCTGGGCAACCCATTCAAAGCGGGTACAGGGCATATTTCGACAACCTTAGTTCAATTCTTTCATATTACGCTTATTTGATTTTAGGTTTTGATTACGACAGTTTCAGTTTATACGGGGGTGAAGATTATTTCCAGTACGCGAGGGATATATTTGACAACCTGCCCAATGGCCTGAAACGAGATGATGCGGGATGGTCAAACGCAGGGGTCAATGGTCGCAGCAAATACTTTCTCATTGAAAACATTCTTAGCCCCAAACTGAGGCCATTTAGGCAGGTGATTTATGAGTATCACAGGCTGGCACTCGACAACATGTGGCAGGATGCTGAAAAAAGCAGGGCCGTGATGCTGAGCAGTCTGGGTATCATCGAGGACCTGCATCAGGCTTATCCCAATAGTTACTTTCTGCAGACATTTGGTGATGCCAAGCACAACGAACTTGTGGAAATTTTTAAAGCCGCCGATGCCGGTCAGAAGGCAAAACTCAGGTCACTCATGACCCTCACCTCATTGTCTCTGGCCAACAGATATGATGCGCTCAAATGAGCCTGAAAAAATACCAGCTTGCAATATTTGCCTCCGGCGGCGGATCTAATGCAGCCAAAATCATTGAATACTTTAAATCCCACGCAACCATAGAGGTTAAATTGGTGGTTTCCAACCGGCCGGATGCGGGCGTATTGAACATCGCACTTAACGCTGGAATACCCTCCCTTGTAGTTTCTCCTCATGAGTTAGGTACACCCGGCTTTTTACAACAACTGTCACAGTATCGGGTAAACACCTTAATTCTTGCCGGCTACCTTAAAAAGATTCCGGTTGAGTTGATCCATGCTTTTCCTGAGCATATTCTTAATATACACCCTGCCCTGTTGCCCTTGTTTGGAGGCAAAGGTATGTATGGAATTCATGTGCATGAAGCCGTTTTAGAGGCAGGAGTGACTCAAAGCGGTCTTACCATCCATCTCGTAAATGCACAATATGATAAAGGTCGTCAGTTGTTTCAGGCAATATGCCCGGTATTTAAAGATGATGCCCCCTCCGGACTGGCTGCCAGGGTATTGGAGCTGGAACACAAATATTATGCAGCCATCATAGAAAAATACCTTCTGAGCATATAAGCCGGTCTGTCAATCGTTAATGGTGAAATTGGATGCACCGGTGAGTTAGCAGAAATAAATGAGCAGTACCAAATTCTTTATTCTTTATGGTGCTTTGTACAAAACAATCCGGGCTTTCCCATTGTCTATATCAGAAATAGTGAAGTCATTGGTGAAAAACTGGATGGGATTTCCTATCATTGCAAATATGAAATTATTTTTAAATATGGCTAAAATTTATTTTATGCGGCACCTTACTGAAACCAAATGGTTAAGTGTGATTACTGCAATTTTAATCTGGCTCACTGTTTCAGGTAAAATGATGGCCCAGCAGCCTTTGAAACCGACATCCGGTGAAATATATAAATCTATAGAACGCCTCAATTTTTTAGGTAATGCCCTATACGTAGCAGCTCATCCCGATGATGAAAATACAAGGTTAATCTCTTACCTCGTGAATGAAGTAAATGCCCACACTACTTACCTTTCTCTGACAAGAGGAGATGGGGGGCAAAACCTCATAGGGCCGGAAATAGAAGAATTGCTTGGGGTGATTCGCACCCAGGAGTTGCTGCAAGCCCGCAAGGTAGATGGAGGTCACCAGATGTTTAGCCGTGCCAATGACTTTGGCTTTTCAAAGAATGCAGAAGAAACCATTTCGATATGGGACAACGAACAGGTAAAACACGATGTGGTGTGGGCGATCAGAAAAACCAGACCCGATGTCATCATCAACCGCTTTGACCATCGTACCAGCGGAAGTACACACGGGCATCATACTGCGTCTGCCATGCTTTCCTTTGAATTGTATGAAAAGGCAGCCAGCGCAGAGGCTTACAAAAATCAACTTACTTATGTGGCACCATGGCAGGCATCAAGGCTCTTTTTTAACATTTCCTGGTTTTTCTTTGGAAGTCAGGAGGCATTTAACAAGGCTGACAAAAGTCACCTGCTGAGTTTGGATGTCGGTGGCTTCTATCCTCTGCTGGGAAAATCGAATACCGAAATCGCTGCACTCTCCAGGAGTAACCACAAGTGCCAGGGTTTTGGCAATACGGGAACCAGGGGTTTACAATCAGAATACCTCGAATTATTGAAAGGAGACAAACCAGTAGATCGTCAAAATATCTTTGAAGGCATCAACACCACCTGGACACGGGTGAAAGGGGGTGAAAAAATCAAAACCATACTCGATAAAGTACAAGAGGATTTTAACTTTCGCAATCCGCAATTGTCTGTGCCTGCGCTCATGGAAGCCTATCATTTGATAGCGCAACTGGAAGATGAGTTTTGGCGGGAAAGAAAATCGAAAGAAATAACAGCCATCATTACACAATGCCTTGGTTTGTACATGGATGCCATCGCTTCTGCACACACCGCAGTGCCCGGTGAAACCATAAAGATCGACATGGAGGTAGTGAAGCGCCTTGCTGGAAATGTGGTATTAAAAGCAATCCGGCTGCATCCTTCCGGTAAAGACACCATGGTGATGCACCGTCTCAATGACAATGAAACCTATCTTCAGACCTATAGCCTCACCCTACCCAAAGATGCCTGGTACACCAACGCTTATTGGCTAAACGAAAAAGGATCCATGGGCATGTATAAAGTTGACAATCCAGCCTGGATTGGACTTCCGGAAACACCAAAACAAACAGGGGTAGACTTTGTGTTGGAAATTGAAGGAAAAGAAATTATTTTCAGCCGGAATGTCTCCTATAAGTTCAACAGTCCGGAGGACGGAGAGACGTACAGACCTTTCGAGGTTACACCTGAAGTGTTTGTAGGCTTTGCAGAAAAAGTTTATGTTTTTGGGGATGATAGTCCCCGAAAGGTTACAGTGCGGGTTAAAGCCGGTGCCCCAGGTCAGAAAGGTACCGTTCGTTTACCTGTTAGTGGAGGCTGGAAAGTCAATCCTGCCTCTTACGATTTTGACATCCCTGAAAAAAATGCTACCCAGGATTTTACTTTTGAAATTACCGCTCCCAATGCGGCTGCGGAGCTGGTTGTTACGCCTGTTGCTTTTGCCAATGGAAAAGAATACACACAACAGCTCATTGAAATAAAATATGACCACATCCTTATGCAGTTGGTCACTCAACCTGCCGAATGTAAGTTGGCTAAAGTTGACCTTAAAAAAGGTGGAAACAACCTCGCTTACATAGCCGGAGCCGGAGATGAAGTTGCCACAAGTTTGAGGCAAATTGGCTTTAAGGTTACTGACCTGGAAGTTCAAAATATAACAACAGAGAATCTCAATGGCTACGATGCGATTATACTCGGTGTGAGAGCATACAATGTGAATGAAGAATTAAAATTCAAACAAAAAACACTTATGGACTATGTAAGTCAGGGAGGAAACCTCATTGTGCAATACAATACAAATAATAGATTGGTTGTTGGCAACAATCTGGGACCCTTCCCCATAAAAATAGGCAGAGAGAGGGTTACCGTGGAATCGGCACCTGTCCGTTTCCTTGCACCGGACCACGAAGTACTCAATAGCCCCAACAAGATAACGGATAAGGATTTTGAAGGCTGGGTTCAGGAGCGCGGCTTATACTTTGCCAGTGAATGGGATGCAGCCTATACAGCTGTCCGATCCTGCAACGACCCGGGAGAAGATGCCAGGGATGGAGGCTTACTCATTGCAAAACACGGAGATGGCAATTTTATCTACACGGGTTACAGTTGGTTCAGACAATTGCCATCAGGGGTGGCCGGAGCTTTCAGGTTGTTTGCCAATATGGTATCGCTCGGTAATGAAAACAGGCCCTGATGAAAGATAAATGGACCAAGGTGTATGTATTCCTGCTGATAGTTAACATCATTTACCTGCTGATCTTTTTGTGGATTATGAACGCATACAGACCATGAACATACACTGGCTTGATTGGACGGTATTGGGAGCAACATTGCTTTTCATCTCTGCATATGGCATGTATGTTTCCCGTAAAAATGTGTATTCCGTCGATGAATTTCTAAAAGGTCGAGAGCACATCAAATGGTGGACCATAGGCTTATCCGTAATGGCCACTCAAGCCAGTGCGATCACCTTTATGAGCACACCAGGGCAGGCATTCCACGATGGTATGGGCTTTGTACAGTTTTATTTTGGATTGCCCATTGCCATGGTCATCATCTGTGCCACCTTCATTCCCATCTTTCACAATCAAAAGATATTAACCGCGTACGAATATCTCGAAAACAGGTTTGACAACCGCACGCGTATGTTCACGGCTATACTGTTTCTGATACAGCGCGGACTGGGTGCCGGCATTACCATTTATGCACCATCCATCATATTATCGACCATATTGGGGTGGAACCTTACCCTGCTCAATGTACTAACCGGAAGCATGGTTATTCTATATACAGTCTCCGGTGGTACAAAAGCGGTGTCGATCACGCAGAAACAACAGATGTTTGTCATTTTTGCCGGCATGGTGGCCTCATTTGTCATTGCCCTGAATATGTTGCCGGATCAAATCCACTTCGGAAATGCCCTGGAGATTGCGGGACTGAGTGGAAAAATGGATATTGTGGATTTTTCATTTAATGTGGAGAGCCGGTATACTTTTTGGTCCGGCATCACAGGAGGTATGTTTCTGGCGCTCGCGTATTTTGGAACAGACCAGAGTCAGGTCCAGCGATATATATCCGGCAACAATGTAAAAGAAAGCAGGCTGGGACTTGTATTCAACGGCCTACTCAAAATACCGATGCAATTTTTCATCCTTTTGTGCGGCATCATGGTCTATGTGTTTTTCCTATTTCAGCCAGCACCTGTCTTTTTCAATACGCCTGCCCTTGAGAAAGCCAAAGAGGGTAAAGAAGGCATCGCCATTAAAAACTTAGAGACCCGGTACGATTCAATATTTCAAGTGAGGAAAGCGCTATTGCTTTCTCCGGAAGTCATGGAGGATCACAAAGCTGAGGTAACCCAGCTCAACAACACAGAAAGAGAAATCAGGGCCAATGTCAAATCACACATTAAAGCTTCAAACCCTGATGCGGAAGACAATGACAAAGATTATGTCTTCATTTATTTCATTCTGAGTTACTTGCCAAAGGGCATTGTGGGTCTGCTACTGGCTGTTATATTTTGCGCGGCCATGTCGTCTTCGTCTTCAGAACTCAGCGCGCTGGCGACCTGCACCACCATTGACATTTATAAACGGAACTTTGCCAAAGATGCTTCAGACCTTCATTACGTGCGACTTAGCCGATGGTTCACCATCATGTGGGGGGTGATTGCCATAGGATTTGCCAACATCAGCAGCCTGTTTGAAAATCTGATACAGTTTGTCAACATTGTCGGTTCTGTTTTTTACGGAACCATACTGGGAATCTTTCTATCCGGCTTTTATTTACCACACATTAAAGCCAGACATATTTTTCCAGCAGCAGTTATCACTGAATGTATGGTCATTGTTATTTTTAGCCTGGACATTATGGGGTATTTATGGCTTAATGCAGTGGGTTGCGTGAGTGTCGTATTTTTGGCGCTGCTTTTTACCAAAATTTTCAAAGCTCCTGCACAAGTATCCCTTTAAGCTTTCTTTAATGAATGAAATTTAGCCTATACCAGACAAAATCAACAATTTTATGCAAGAGATATAGATTATTGTGTCAACTTTTAGCGCATAAGGTTAATTTTACAGCATGATTAAGAGGTGTTTATTTGTCTTGAATGTATTTTGTTCAGCCTTTGCATTTGGCCAAACGGAAACTACATTTAGGCCATTCCTTGATACGGCTTTTTCCGGACAAGCACCCGAGTATAGGGTCACCCACCAACACCTTAGCCGTATTTCCGGTGTGTTGCATACCTACCTTACGCAGCAAATGGAAGGCAGGGACATTTGTAATCTTCATGGCAGCGTACATGTCTCTCAAGACGGGGAACTTATTGCGATGCACCATAATTTTATAGCCAATGCCCAGGTTTTAAAATCAGCTGCCAATATTCAATTTGCCGATGCCCGTGCAGTCATCAGACTCATTGGTAGTGAATTGGGTGTGACATTAAATTCTATAGAGATTGACTCTTCATCCTATCCATCCAGATTGACTATACTGGCAAACGAATTGGGCAGTGATACCATCGTTATGGAAGAGGTATGGTTTATGCGAAATAAAATCCTGATCCCTGCCTGGCAAATCTTTCTAAACACAGGAGAGGCATGGTGGGACTGGAGAATTGATGCTACCACAGGTGAAACTTTGGAAAAAATAAACTGGGTGAGTTCCTGCCAATTTGACCATGCCCATATTCCACACCACCAAAATGCACATGAACAATGTGTACCAACTTTACTTACCAACGGGTATACTGTTTTCCCAACCGGCGTTGAAAGTCCAATTCATGGCAACAGAATAGCTGTGACGGACCCCTCTGATAGCCTGGCCTCCCCATATGGCTGGCACGACACCAATGGTTTACCCGGCCCGGAATTTACCAAAACCAGTGGCAACAACGTCGAGGCAAAAGAAGACATTGCAGGAAACAATGAAACTACCATTGGCGCTTTTGCTGAAGGAGGCAGCAATTTGGAATTTAACTTCCCTCTGAATTTAACCACGGCCCTTCGGCCAATCAAAATGCATCCCTGACAAACTTATTCTCTTGGAACAATGTCTTACACGATGTGTGGTATCAATACGGCTTTGACGAGGCATCCGGTAATTTTCAGAAAAACAATTACGGACGAGGAGGTACAGGCGAAGATTTCGTGTTGGCAGATGGTCTTGATGGGTCTGGTACCAATAATGCCAATTTTGGTACACCACCAGATGGCCAAAAACCCAGGATGCAAATGTACCTCTGGAACAGCATTCTGGTCAATAGTCCCGCTGCCATAAAAGGTACGTATAAGGCTGCCCGGGCTCAATTTGGACCAACGAACTATACGGTAACTGAGCAGCTGGTACTCGTCGATGATGGCAGCGCTGACCCAACCTATGCCTGCAATGCGTTGATAAATGCGGCTGAAGTCACAGGTAAAATTGCCCTGGTTGACCGGGGAAGCTGTGATTTTCTTACAAAATGTATGAATGCGCAGAATGCAGGGGCTATTGCGGTGCTTGTATGCAACAACGTGAGTGGTGATCCGTTTGCCATGACTGCAGGGGCAAATGGATCAAGTGTTACCATTCCAAGTGTCATGATCAGCTTAAGCGCATGCAATATACTTAAAGCGAATCTTGCTGCCGGAATAAACGTGACCTTAAAAGGTCCTGAATTGGACGGCAGTTTTGACAATGTCATCATCAGTCATGAATATGGTCACGGCATTTCAACCCGTCTCACGGGTGGAGCTGCCAATTCCAGTTGTCTTTCCAACCAGGAACAAATGGGAGAAGGATGGAGCGACTGGTTTGGACTTATGCTCACCATGAAGGCAGGCCACACAGGGTCGTTGGGCAGAGGAATTGGCACTTATGTTACGACACAGGATACAAGTGCCAATGGCATCAGACCTTACCGATATTCTACCCAATTGTCCACGAATCCCCAAACCTATGATTATATCAAAACATCATCTATCCCTCATGGGGTGGGCAGCGTATGGTGTAGCATGTTGTGGGAGGTCACCTGGGCCTTGATCGATCAGTATGGTTTCGACCCCGATCTCTATCATGGCAATGGAGGCAACAACATGGCCATGGCACTTGTGATTGAGGCCTTAAAACTCCAGCCGTGCACCCCGGGTTTTGTTGATGGCAGAGACGCCATTTTATTGGCAGATCAGGTTTTATATGGTGGAGCAAACAAGTGTCTGATCTGGCAGGCATTTGCAAAAAGGGGACTGGGTTTGGGTGCGATACAGGGTTCATCGCACTCTGTAAGTGATGGAACAGAGGCATTTGATGTGCCTGTTGATTGCAACAGACTGGTGTTTACCAATACACCCTCTTCTTTTTATTTGGCGCCAGGTGATACCATCCATTATGACATTAAACTAAAAAACCTGCATAATTCGACCATTACCGGCATTATTATAAAAGACACCCTTGACGATCTGCTCATCCCGGTATCGGCGAGCAATGGTGCAGTGATCAATGGACAAGAGGTAGTGTATCCCTCCATTAACCTGGCCCCCGTTGATTCTGTTTTATACCGCATTACATCAAAAATTGCCCAGAACCAAAATGTGCAGGCTGATAGTTTTTACGAGGATGTGGAAATCATGTCAGGAAAATTCCAGTCTGTCATAAACAACACCCTATTGCAGGGATGGACCAGAAGTTCAACAAATCCAAATGGTGGCAGTTTCTCCTGGTTTGTGCCGGATCACCCATCTCCTTCCGTGGCCAATTTAACGATGGCTATTCCTGAACGCTTATCAAAAGGCTCAAAATTACAATTTTGGCATAAATTCAACACAGAGAGCAACTGGGATGGAGGCAGGGTGTATATAAGCGTGGATGGCCAAAACACCTGGCAGAATCTCGGTCCCTATATGACCGAAAACTGGTACAATGGCTATCTGAATAATATTTCGAGTCAAACTGCTTTTTCCGGCAGTGTCCAAAACTACATACGCACTACGATTGATCTCTCTTCTTTTGATAACAAGACAGTGTACATTCGTTTCCAGATGTATTCAGATCTTGCAGATGGCGGACAGGGCTGGTTTATTGATGATATTTTGCTAACCAATACACAAAGAAGTGTCTGGAATGTGGCAACACAAACCAATACTCCACAATACAACAGCAGTGCAAACGTAAAAACACCCACCGTATTACTACCATGCCAAACGGTCTATGTTTTAGGTGATTCCGGACAAGGCTCGCTGCGCAATGCCATTGGCTGTGCCAACATTGGAGATACGATTTCTATCATAGAAGATATCTTAAACGACACCATTACCCTTACCAGTTCAACATTGACCCTGGATAAAAACATGACCTTTAAAACGAATTAAATCAGCCAATATATATTATATCCATGCACAATGATGAAGTAATTGTCATTTCCAACGGAGCTGTCATCAATATGGTTCACCCAAATATTTTCAAGGTAAATCCATCCAGCAGACCGGTCATTTATAAAACCAGCGGAGAGCTGAATCTGCGGGGAGGTATAATCAGTCAGTCCCCCTTATCTATTGGAGTACCCATACAAAATTCAGGTGGTGCTCTGAGCATAGAGGAAACGGTAATACTGAAAAAGCAATAGCTAACCTTATTTTATGAGCGTAACATCTCCGGTTTTCGTAACAGGACCCTGCCCGTCTGTATACTTCATGTAGTAGGTATAAACTCCCGGAACAGCATTGTCACCGGACCAAACACCTTCCACATCATTGGACACAAATAATAGATTGCCCCACCGATCGTAGATTGAAATCTGAAAATCGGAAACCGGACATGGTGAAGCCCATGAAAAATTACCATTGATGCCCTGGTTGCCTGCAAAAAACACATTGGGCATGATAGCGTCACAAGCATACGCCGCCCTGATTGAATAAGGAAATGCGCAGCCAAATACATCCTGAACTTCCATTTCAAAAAAGGCGGGATAATCACCCGGTTTATATAGAGGATTGGGGCAGGAAGTGCAACTAAGGCCAGAAAGGTAAGTCCAACTTACAGACACATCATCAGGAATCTGATTTTGAAACAGATATGGTTTATATTGATCAATTTCAACTATGGTATCGACATTCACTTTGGGCAACGGAAATGCGGACAAGTCGATGAATACTATGGAATCACATGGGTTAAGCGATTTGTACCTGTAATTGTATATTTTGCCGGGCGATAAAAACTTATCTTCATAAGCCAGCGAATCATTGGCGCAAAGTGTAGTCTTTATTAGTGTTGTATCCGGTGAAAGGAAATGTATGGACACGGTGACTGTAGAATCGCATCCATTCATGTTTCTGATTACGGTAGTGCCCGCAGGCCTGACTTCGGAATAAGTATCTTCACCCACAAAGTAGCTGAAACCCGAATATTTGCATACCGTATCCGTGAATTGAAAACTTGTATTGGCAAAATAATTTAAATTAACATGAATAATGGAATCGCAACCATGTCTGTCGATTAGTCTTACAGTGCCTTCCGGATATGACTCATCAAATAAGATATTTCCAGCCATTATCCTGAAAGAATCTCCGGTGCACCTGTTCTCGGCTATGAATAAATTGGCCTCTTCATAATCGATCACTTTTGCAAAATGAAATGAGTCACAGCCCTTGCTGGTTATAAAAGAATCGACAAATATGGCTTCACTGATCACAACCTGACCATTTGGGAGGGTAAGTGCCTCGCCCCTGCATTTATAATAGGTTTCTTCAGTGTATTTATTGCCTTGCCCTATCTGGCAACCCAATGCAAAGAGATTACCTGCAAGTTTGTCGTTGTCATTGGTTGTTTTGATTTGATTGCCCTGAGATAAAAAGCCTGCAGGATTACAAAGGATACCAATATCACCCAAAATAAGATCGCGTGTAGCCACATCGAACGCCACGGTTGGTCTTCCATTGGCGTCCTGCGAAAGGATCTCCACTCCGGTGGCGGGCTGGGCAACGATCACCCCCTGGTAAGTGCCTCCCTGCTGAAACTCGGAAAGACTGCCAAATACTCCGTTGAAAATTGAAAACTTCGAAGGATCGGTAATGGCCTGATTGGGGTTGACATTTTCGTCGCGAATGGTATAACCCCAAGGCTTGGCTTCAGCCTGGGATACTATGACAAGGTTTCGGTCGCAAAGCATCGACCAAGAACGAATCGCATTTAGGACGGGATCGGGTACTGAGGTCTTATCTGAGTTTACTGTCAACAGGAAAGTATCTACTGCAAAACTTCCAGTAAAAAAGATGTCACACCCGGCGTCTGTGATGTCGGTAACGGATTTGATCTTTGTTAGTTTTTTGAGGTTCATGGCACATTCGGAAACCCCGGTCTCCCCAAAGTTATTCAGGTTTCTGAGCTTCAGGGCAAGGGAATTTCGCATAAAATCACCATCCAAAGAATGCTGACAACCGTCAAGACCGTAACAGTATTCCTGAACAGACAGATGACAAACCGTGGTGGTCTCCTTTTTAACACAGCTGCACGTATCTACCTGTGCCGCGGCCGCAAGAGAAGCCAATATCCAAATCCACAACGTACATACCCTTTTCAGGCCGGTCATAAGATCGCAATTTCGTATCAAATATATTCAAATTGGGTCTAAATGGGCCAACTGTATTGCAGAATTGACATTTTATAGCTCATCAAGACATTCTCCAGACATATAGCCGAAATTTATGACACTACCCGGCAAATCAAGGAAGGCTTCAAATAACCAAACTTATACTGTCCAACGCAAGACTACTTTACCGGTAGATTGGCGGGATTCTATAAAATCGTGGGCAGCTGCCACTTCTTCAACCGGAAACACCTTGCTTACAAATGGTTTTACCACCCCGAGCTCAGCCATGGATATGACATTTAAAAGGTGACTTTTAAATAAGGTGGGCTTCAAGTCGGCAATCCTCAGCATATTGACCATCATGACAGATCTCGACTGCATTAAGAGAGAAATGGGAGAAAACAAGCCAAAGCCGTATGCCAGTTTGATGAGCTTAAGTTTGTTTTTTACCGCTTCCATTTGTTCTGCAGCGCCAAAGCAGACCATTTTTCCGCAAGGTTTCAACAAATGAAAAGCCTTTTTATAGGCCTGTCCTCCCAGGCTGTCGAAAACCACATCGACCCCTTTGTGCGCTCCCTCACTAATCACTTTTTCAAAATCCTGACTGGTATAATCAATGGCATGGTCCACGCCAAGTGACCGGATGAAATCCTGTTTCGAAGCAGAAGCGGTGCCATATACAAAACAGCCTTTGTGTTTAGCCAATTGCACCAGCATACTCCCTACTCCACCGGCGGCAGCCTGGACGAGTACCACATCACCTGCGTGCAGATTTGCCATTTCGATGGCGCAATGGTAGGCAGTACATCCCTGGGTTGCGAGAGCCGTTGCAGCAGCCGGATCGTACCCTTCCGGGATCTTTGCCACAGCGAGGTTGCTTGCCACTACATATTCAGCATAGCCCCCAAATCGGGTCAAGGCCAAAACCTTTGAACCCTGGGGTAAGTCGGCCACCTGCTTACCGGTTGAGACGATCTCTCCCGCAACATCATAGCCAATGACACTGGGGGGTTTGGGGGCATCATCATACATACCGTTTCTGGCCATGATGTCTGCAAAATTAATTCCTGAATGGCTTACCTTTATCAATACCTCATGATCCCCGGGAACTGGCATTTCCCTGTCCATAAATTCAAAGGCACTTGATGCCTGTCCATATTTTTTGAGTACGATGGCTTTCATTGCTAAGCTTGCTGGTTTGTATGTGTGGCTGAATTTTTATTCAGCCAGGAACAGGATTAATGCTAATCTATTAAGAAATAGTTTCGCCCAAAATTACAAGTCGCGGAAGGATTCCAGGATTATAAGAGCTGCCAAAATATAGTCATTTGCCGACTTGGAAATCACCCCCAACGGCCAATTCACCTGTAGTCCTCAAAACTTCCGTAAATTCTCGAAACGAACGGGCCGTTGAGGAACTCCGACGTAGGAATTTCACTCTGCTGCAACATTCCTTTCCACTTTTTATTCAGCATCATGTAGGCCATTTCGCACATGGGTGCAGCTGTAGTTGTCTGAATGGCTCTGAGTGGGCGGTTACCCACAATGACCGGAAGTATTTTGTAGGCTTTTTCAATTTTCCTTCGCCGTCCTCCCTTATCAAAGCCTTCGACGGATGCATAAATGACCACCATGTCGTTTTCCAGTGAAGGAATGTTATCCAACATGATTTTTTCGAGGGTGGCAATTTTATCCAGGCCTTCCGGAATGGTTTCCAACTGTCGTTTTACCCATTGGTAATGTCCGGGTTGTCTGAGGGTTTTATAATGCAGTTTTTTGATCTTACCTGAAAATGCTTCCGGCAAATTGGCTGCACCTCCTGAGGTGTAGTTGTCCTCAAAAGTATCGCCATTGATGATCAGCGCTTCGGTATCACTCAGGGCTGCAACTTCTACCTGTTTATAGTTGTCGACAATGACAGCGTTTTTTAAGTACTCCGTGGCCACGCCAATTGGGCTCCAGGTAAATGCATAAAAGTGCGGAAATCCGGCATTTTGGGGCAGAGCACCGACCTTCATGGACATCTCTTCGAGCATGTCATTTCCATATTTTTCCTGAAACTGTTCGTACAGTTTGCAGGCAAGAATGTTGATAAAACCCGGTGCAAGCCCTGTCTGCAGCACAAAGGCCGTATCTGCCTCATCGGCAATTTTCTTTATCTGATTGGTTTCGGAAACGTATTCGGTGAGGTTGGCGTAGTGGCATGTGCACTTTTTGGCAAGCGCGGCCATTTTAGGGGCCAGACTTCCAGGCAGACAATCTAGCAGCACATCACATTCGTCAAGCACGGGTTCCATATTTGCATAGTTACCTCCTTTATCCATGAGCAGACCAGATATGTGCACATTATGGGCGGTGCCTTCCTTTACAAAATGGATTGCGTCATCGATGGCATGCTGAGAAATGTCTCCAAAAATGATATCGGCCTGAAAAATGTTAAATTCAGAAATAATCAAACCTACCGCCTGTCCGATACCACCGGATCCAGCTATAAATATCTTTGCTTTCATTTAATTAATGGTTAGTAGTTTAGGGCCACAAATGTACTAAATAAAACGCTGAACTTTGGTTTTCGAACGAAAATAAGCGTCATATCCGGGAATGTGGTTTATCTTTATTTTTCAATCCAATTATACTTTATGAGGTATTTGATTTTCCAAAAATTTAGAGTCCGGAATATACTGATGAGCGGGCTTCTGGCATTTTCACTGGTGAACCTTTCTGCCCAGGTAACGGACGCCCCTGCAAGATCAGAGGGAAAAGGCCCATTTAAAAGATTAATACTCAGGGGCGTCACCTTGATCAACAGCACCGGCGCTCCACCGGTAGGCCCTGTCGATATTGTAATTGAAGGCCATACCATCAAAGAAGTGAGCAGTGTAGGCTATCCGGGGGTTCCGGTCAGTGAAAAGTCCAGACCGCCGGTGATGGAAGGAGACGAGGTCATGGATTGCAGTGGTTTTTATGCCCTGCCGGGTTTTGTGGATATGCACGGTCACATTGGCGGCAAATCCCAGGGTACCCCCTCAGAATATGTATTTAAATTATGGCTGGCTCATGGCATCACAACGGTCAGAGACCCTGGAAGTGGCAATGGGCTCGACTGGAATCTGCAACATAAAAAAAGAAGTGATAAAAATGAGATAACCGCGCCAAGACTGTTTTGTTATACGACCTTTGGTCAGGGTTGGGAAAAAACAATTAACACGGAAGAAGAGGCAATATCGTGGGTAAAAGAAAATGCATCCAAAGGCGCCGACGGTATCAAATTTTTTGGTGCTCCCCCAAAAATCTTCGCTTCGGCTTTAAAAGAAAATAAGAAGTTAGGCCTGCGATCTGCGTGCCATCATGCCCAGCTGGAAGTAGCCAGGATGAATGTACTTGCTTCTGCCGATGCCGGACTCACCAGCATGGAACACTGGTACGGATTGCCTGAAGCATTGTTTGATGACCGAACCATCCAGGATTATCCGGCAGACTACAATTATAACAATGAACAAAACCGCTTTGAAGAAGCCGGCAAATTATGGAAACAGGCAGCAGGCCCCGGAAGTGATCGATGGAATTTCGTCATGGATGCATTGCTCAAAGTAGATTTTACCCTGGACCCCACCTTTAACATTTATGAGGCCAACCGGGATCTCATGAGGGCCAGAAATGCCGACTGGCACAAGGAATTTACCCTACCCTCTTTGTGGAAATTTTATGCGCCCAGCCGCATATCGCATGGATCTTATTGGTTTGACTGGGGGACAGAACAGGAAATTCAATGGCGACAAAACTATCAACTATGGATGCAATTTGTCAATGAATACAAAAACAAGGGTGGTCGGGTTACCGCCGGTTCTGACTCCGGCTTTATCTATCAACTTTATGGTTTTGGTTATATCCGTGAATTGGAATTGCTGCGGGAGGCAGGTTTTCATCCTCTTGAAGTCATCAGGGCAGCCACCCTGAAAGGAGCGGAAGCCCTCGGTGCGGATTCCTGGCTGGGCAGCATCGAGCCCAACAAACGTGCGGACATTATCCTTATAAAGGAAAATCCGCTCTCAAACCTTAAATATCTGTTTGGCACAGGCACCATTAAAATCAATGATAAAAATGAAGAAGTAATGGCTGGAGGCATTGACTACACCATAAAAGATGGCATCATATATGACGCCAGAAAATTGCTGGAAGATGTCAAAGAAATGGTAAAAAAAGCGAAGGAAGAATAAACTGAATCTTTGAAAAGGGCAACGGGGACAATGACTCCATTGCCCTTTTTTACTTTATGTCAATTGTGTATTGGCGCAGATAATGCCTCCCATTAAAAGCAATGAAATTGCCCAAAAACCCCAATGAATAGCGATGTATTTCCATGACCTGCGCTCAAAAAGGGCATTTATACCAATGACAGGCAGGACGAAAAAAATGGATGTAATAAAGCCGTGTAAGGCACCATGACCGAAGGTGCGATAGTTGTCCCCATATTTATCCATAAATGCTTTTACATCCATCATTGCGGCAGAAGTGGCATCGCCAAAACCAGGTTCTGCCATGATGATGGAATTCAAATGGAACTGATGAATAACCAGGCTTTGCAGAAAAAAAGCCAACATAAAACTGAACAAATAGGTAAGGCCAAATATCCTGCCCATATTTCCTCCTTTTAGTTTTTCTTCGTCGAGTCCAGCTTCCCGCATCCAAACATTGGCTAATGTCTTTGGGTGGTAATACATAAAGCCAATGAGCAAAGGCACCAGGGCGGTGAGAAACATCAATACATAAGTGTTCATAATCTGATTGTTATAAGAGGTTAAGAAATAAAATAATGACTAAATGTAATTATTACCTTAAATATCCGGAAATATTCGAGGTTATTCTCGATAGAAATCGAAAAAAACTGCGCAGAGAAGAGTAAGCTTGTTTGACAAAATGGAATTCAAATATCTCATTTACCCCTGCCTTGCAAAAGGACCAGCAAGGTGTAAACCATGATTTTAAAATCGAGGGAAAGGCTCATGTTTTCGATATATAGAATATCAAATTTAAGCCTTTGGATCATCTGAGGAAGGTTGGATGCATATCCGTATTTGACCTGACCCCAGGAAGTAATGCCTGGCCTGACCTTCAGCAAATGCATATAATGCGGGGCCCCTTTCATAATTTGGTTGATGTAAAATTGCCGCTCAGGTCTTGGACCCACCAAAGACATCTCTCCTTTCAGCACATTGATGAACTGAGGGATTTCATCCAGCCTGTATTTTCTCATAATTCTTCCCCAGGGGGTTACCCTGTTGTCATTTTCGTGCGATAGCTGGGGTCCTGCATTTTCGGCATCGGTAAACATGGATCTGAACTTGAGGATGTCAAATTTTTTTCCATGGAGCCCAACCCTTTCCTGCCTGTAAAATATAGGCCCTGCAGATCCCAGTTTGATTTTGAGGACGATGTACATGATGAAAGGCAATAAAATTAAAAGTGCAATGATACTAATGGTTATATCCATTACCCTTTTGATGACACGCTCCCACTGAGGCATAAGGTCCTGTTCAATTTCGATGAGGACAGCCCCATATACATGGTTCATTTTTACACTGCCCAGCATGATGTCATACATATCCGGGATAATCTTAATGAGCAGGAGGTCGCTGTAATCAAATAAAGTATCAAAAACCTGCTTGATCTTATTATGTTCAGATGTTTCCACAGCTACGATAACCTCTTCAATGCCTTCTTTTTCGATTACTTCTGCCAGGTTGCCTATCTTGCCTTTTTTAGGCAAATATTTTTCGAGGTGATTTCTGGAGTTGCCATTGGAATCAATAAAGCCCACAAATTTATGGCCAAGACTAAAAGGTCTCGAGGTGATCTCTTCATACAAATCCACGGCATTTTTATCACCGCCAATGATCAGGGTATTATAACTCACCATGCCCCTTTTCAATCTTTTGCTGGCCCAGGTAAGCAATGCCATTCTGAAGAGAGCGGTGCAGGAGAAATGAATAAAAAATAATTTAATAAAGGAGTAAAAATACCCATTCTGAGAAGTGGTAACGTCATCAGACAGGACGGCAAAGAAGAGGATGAGTGAACCGATGAGCGAAGTAACCAGTGTTCGTTTTAGGACATTCAGACGACTGTATCGATAGATATCTCTATATTTATCTAAGAGGTTATACAGCAAAAACCAGAAGCCGGGAATCAGCAGCAGTCCAAGTATCAATTTGTCATCACTCAGGATTTTACTGAGGGTAATACCAGGCCACTCTGCTTGTTTTCGTATGATAAAAAAAACAGCCCAGGCAATCAAGGCCGAAAAAATATCGAAAACTTTATAGATGATCAGACCAGTAGCTGTATTTTTTGCCATACTTAGAAGTGTACCAGTTTGATGTTATCTAAATATATGGTTGTCAAATCTTTTGACTTGACCTCATAAAAAGCCCTAAATAAAACACGATAGGTCTGAACCGCCGGCCTGGATATTTCCTGCGTAAAATTTATATACGCTCTTTTCCACTCTGGCGTTGGCGTAAGCAACACCTTGTACTCACTTATTTCGGAAGATGGCGTATTGACTTCAGTACCCACATACAATACCTCTTCAGACTTGTAATCAAATTCAAGGTAAACATTGCCTCCAAGGTTATTGACGTTGCTGTAAAAGTTCTCTGTGGTAAGTTCCACCTCATTGTGATCTTTGTCAAGCCTGATGACACCGGATTTAAAACCGTAAGCCTGATCTTCATCGGTAAGGGAAATTCTGGTCTCAATGTCACCGTCTATGTCCTTTGTTAAAAGGTGAAAGGAGGATTCGAAACCTTCTGTAAAATCTAAATAAGTTTCTTCTTTATATTCGTAAGCCATATCTATGTTATAGCGCTCACCTGATTCGACGTCGATGTTTTTTTTAACCGGCACATAAAAAGGATATTCAACAGAAGTGTTTTTATCTGCATTTTCTTTTACACCTGCGTTGACCTGGATGGTCATGGATTTGCCGGTAGGAATGATGGGAACCTTGGCCGGTATTGGAAAAACCCCCAGCAGCTGACCATCGACAATAACCCAGGCGTCTTTAATACCATTCACCGGAGCGCCTTCGTCCTGTCTCACGGTTAGAGATGGATCAGACATTATGAGGTAAGCCGGAGCAAAACTATCTTTATCGGTAAAAGTACAGGAAGTAATAAAGAAAAATCCCAATGCACCGGTTCTCCAGAATTGCATAAGTTTGGTTTTGGTTTGTCTATTTTTTGAACGCAAAAGCTTGCCATATAGTGTATGGAATATATAATTAAAATGTATAAATAATTTTGCCATATGTTGATTACCTGAAAAATCTTATCTAACCTCTTGTATTATAAAGATTTACTTTATAAAACCTCAGGTGCTATAAAATCGCAAGTTATGTATAAATAAACAATTGTGCCAAATGACCACTGAAAAACGACAGACATTCATCATCGCAACTACAAATTTATTATCATTGCATTTTAAGCTGGATCAATAACCACATTTGTTCAATTTATTGAAAAGGCAATTATTAAAAACACTTTGAGGGAATGAAACAAAATATAATATTATCGTTTCTCTGCATTACTGGTGCGTTTACGACCATCTTTTTATCTTCATGTGAAACGGGCGAGACATCAACAAATCAGGCAATGGTCATTCCATACCCTGCTGAACTTACCTTGTCAAAAGACTCCCTGTCCCTATCATCGGTCTCACTGTCACTTGCCCCCCAGTTTGAAGATCTCAAGCCCTTATTTGAAGAAATATTTGAGGGATTACCCACTGACCTGCCGGGATCCGCACCCATTCAAGTGACTCGAGACACAGCGCTGGCAGCTGAAGCATATCATTTACTTGTCACTTCCAAAGGCATTGAAATTCGGTCTGCCCATCAAAGAGGAGCCATTTACGCCTTACAAACCTTACGTCAGCTTAGAGAAACCCAAAATTCCAGGGACAAGATACCCTGTCTTACCATCAAAGATCAACCCAGGTTTTCATACCGGGGTATGCACCTGGATGTAGGCAGACATTTTTTCCCGGTGAGCTTTGTCAAACAATATATCGATCTGTTATCTATGTACCGTTTTAATACTTTTCACTGGCACCTTACAGAGGATCAGGGATGGAGAATTGAAATAAAAAAGTACCCAAAATTACAATCGACAGCAGCATACAGAAAAGAAACCGTCATTGGACACAATAATACCACACCGCGGCAGTTTGATGGCAAGCCGTATGGAGGATATTATACGCAGGAAGAAATCAAAGAGGTCGTAAAATATGCAATGGCCAGGGGCATTACCATCATTCCGGAAATAGAACTCCCCGGTCACGCGCAGGCAGCCATTGCAGCATATCCTGAACTGGGCTGCACCGGTAAAGCCGCAGAGGTAGCCACCTATTGGGGCGTATTTGATGAAGTGTATTGTCCCTCAGAAAAAACCTTTACGTTTCTTCAGGATGTACTCGATGAAGTGATGGCCCTGTTTCCATCCCCTTATATTCATATTGGTGGTGACGAGTGCCCAAAGACAAGGTGGAAGGAAAGCAAATTCTGTCAGGATTTAATAAAAAAAGTAAACCTGAAAGATGAACACGAACTTCAGAGTTATTTCATTCAAAGAATTGAAAAATATCTCAATAGCAAAGGGCGATACATTATAGGCTGGGATGAAATCCTGGAAGGGGGACTGGCGCCAAATGCAACTGTGATGTCATGGCGTGGTGTAGAAGGTGGCATCGCTGCTGCCAGACAAAAGCACGATGTCATCATGACGCCGACGGATTATTGTTATTTTGACTATTACCAATCCCGGCATGCAAATGAACCCCTTGCCATAGGCGGCTTTTTACCTTTATCAAAGGTCTATGGCTATGAGCCGGTGCCTGAGGGACTCGAAGAGGAAGCTCACCGATACATTTTGGGTACCCAGGGCAATGTGTGGACGGAATACATGGATACTCCGGAAAAAGTGTTGTATATGGTTTTGCCTCGAATGCAAGCCCTGGCAGAAGTTGCATGGAGTGATCCAAAAGTTAAAAACTACGATCATTTTCTGCAAAGATTAAATACCCATTTTGAGTGGTGGAAAAGAATGGGACTGCCTTTTGCCGATAAAACGGCAGACTTGAACATAAGTATCCATTCTGGTTCCGGTAATGGTGTTCTTGTTGCTGTTAAAACAAATGGTTCTACCCTGCCTATCCAATGTGTTTTGGGAGGAAAAACATTTACCTACGATAAACCAATAGTGATCCAAAAATCCGACACCCTCCTGGCATCCGTTCAACGTGGCGGCATGTCTGCAGGAAAGCGGGATACACTGGTTTTTCGAATGCATCAGGCAGCCGGTAAAAAAATAAATTTGGGTCACATGCCGGCTAAAAAATACAGCGCAGATGGCCCCGGATCACTGATCAATGGCGTGTCTGGTGCCAATACAAACTACACCGAAGAGTGGATTGGTTTTGAGGGTAAAAACCTGGAGGCAGAAATTGACCTCGGAGCCATCACCTATGTGGATGAAGTCTCCATGCGATTCTACCATTCGCCGGAGCAGTGGATTTACCTACCAGGCCAGGTATCCCTTTATTTTTCCCAGGATGGTAAAAACTACAATGAAATGCCGGCATTTACAGTAAGGCCGACACAGTCCAAAGTGCTGGATTTTCTTATACCTACCGCAAAAACAAAAACCAGATATATACGTCTTGTGGCAAATAATGCAGGACTTATTCCGGCCGGACAACCGGGTGAGGGCAACCCTGCCTGGCTTTTTGTGGATGAAATATTTGTGAATTAGAAAAGACAATTCGGAGACAAACAACGAGACAACACCCTTAAAAACAAACCATATGCACTTAACGTCAATCGACTGGATCATCATAGCACTTTTTTTTACTGTAACCCTCATCATTGGATTATCCGCCATTAAAAAATCGGCTAGCAGCAGTGCGGAGTTTTTTCTCTCTGGCAGAAGTATGCCCTGGTGGTTATTGGGTATATCCATGGTAGCGACTACATTCTCAGCGGACACTCCTAACCTTGTAACGGATATTGTACGGACAAATGGAGTAGCCGGCAACTGGGTGTGGTGGGCCTTTCTACTCACAGGCATGCTTACCGTCTTTGTTTACGCCAAACTTTGGCGCAGGTCAGAGATCACCACAGACCTTGAATTTTACGAACTGAGATACAGTGGAAAGGAGGCCCGGTTTCTCCGCGGTTTCAGAGCCTTTTACCTCGGCGTAATTTTTAACGTACTCATTATGGGTACGGTGATGTTGGCGGGCATTAAAATTGCCGGAATTTTGCTTGGCATGGGTGCTGTGGAAACTGTGATTATCATATCCGCGATTACCGTGCTGTATGCTTCCTTTGGCGGATTGCGCGGTGTATTATATACAGACTTTTTTCAGTTTGTGGTAGCCATGATCGGCATGGTATGGGCATGTATTTATATTGTGCAAATGCCAGAAATTGGCGGACTCTCGAAGTTGCTAAGCAATCCCGCCGTGCAGGAAAAGATGAATTTTTTACCTGATTTTAACAACAGGGATATGATGTATTCCCTGTTTATCATTCCCATCGCTGTGCAGTGGTGGAGTACCTGGTATCCGGGTGCTGAACCGGGAGGCGGCGGGTATGTAGCCCAACGTATGCTTTCAGCCAAAGATGAAAAAATGCCGTGATGGCTACCATGCTGTTTTAACCTTGCCCATTATGCCCCTCAGGCCATGGCCATGGATTCTTATCGCGTTGGCTTCCATCGTTGTTTTTCCGCAGGTTTCGGACATCGCCGTAAAATTTCCCAACCTGAATCCTCAATTTGTACGAGATGACCTTGCCTTTCCGGCTATGCTGTCTTATCTACCTTCTGGCTTGCTTGGTATGGTCATTGCCGCCCTCATTGCCGCGCTTATGAGTACCCTGAGTACCCACCTTAATTGGGGAAGTTCCTATATTGTAAACGATTTATACCATCGGTTTTATAAGCCGTTGGCCGGTGAAAAAGAGCTGGTAAGGGTTGGTCAGGTTTCTACTTTTATTTTGATGATTCTGGGAGCGGGGGCCGCCCTGCTCATGGAAAATGCCAAACAAAGTTTTGACATCATCCTGCAAATCGGTGCAGGAACCGGACTACTTTTTATCCTGCGATGGTTTTGGTGGAGAATAAATGCAACCTGCGAAATAGTGGCCATGGTGGTTTCATTTATAGTTGCCCTGGTTTTGACCTCGGATTTTGCAGACGCCATGCCTTTCTACCAAAAATTACTGGTCAGTGTGGTAGTCACCAACCTGGCATGGATCATTACCGCCCTGATGAGTAAACCGACGGATGCCGGTGTTCTCAATAGTTTTTATCAAAAAATAAAACCCTATAAAGCCGGATGGACTCCCGTAATTCAATCCGGAATCGCTGATGGTTCCATAAGCAAAGAGGATGTGTACCAGGGAAAACTATCCACTGAAATCCTGATGATGTTATTGGGCTGTTTTGTCATTTATGGTTTATTATTTGGCTTCGGCTACCTGATATACGGCAACCTTCCATTTGCAGGCTCCTTTATCGCCGGATCTTTGGCCATCGGCTTTGTGATGTGGAGGTTGTGGTCGAAGATTGGCGTAAAATAAAACAGGCCACTGAATGATCTATGGCCTGCTTAGAAAGGTTTAATTTTTGCGCCGGTTAACCTTTGTTTTTTTGGCTTTAACGTTTCCATTCTTTTTCACCGTCGTAGTTTTTTTGGTTACGGTATTACCACGTGGTCCTGTAGTGGTGCGTTTTGTTTTGGTGACCTTATAATTACCAATGGAGGCAGAATGACGCTTCGTAACCGTCACAGAACTGCGGTGGTGCGGTCTGTAAACTGCATGGGCTCTAACCGTCCGGTGCGTGTGAACCACGGCAAAATGCCGGTGATGTCTCACATGAAAAGGATGGAAAACATGCCAGCCCAGTGGCCTCCATGGCTTCCACCACGTTGGATATACCCTCCAACGGAAAGGGCTTACCCATGGCCTGTACACCGAGGCATATACAAATCTTACGGATGGCCATAACCACACATTTACCACAACACCTGCTTCTGCTTCAAAACTTGCGGATGGTCCTCTATGATCAGGCACTGGTTCATAACCCGGAGATTCTGCACTTTCTTCCAGGGGTTCAACGATGACTTCTTCTCCAAACAGGTCTTCTTCTCCAATGATTTGAAGCATAGCATGCTCCTTTCCTGTTTTTTCCAGCTGGATGGTGGCAACATCCTGTGCCTCGTCTTCAGAAATTATGGCCTGTAAAACAAAGGCGTGGACATCTCCTTCTACATGATCGATGACCCGGATATAATCGATATCTCCATCACCATTTAGGTCCAGGTTATTTACATGTTGAGATTCCTTATTGAGTTTCTCCTCAAATTTTTCAGGAGACTCCGATTCTTTGAATAATTGAAGGGCTCCCTGCAGACTGAAATTGTCGCCGGGCACACCCGTGGAATCTACACCCGAAACAGGCTGTTCCTGAGCCATAAGGACGGTGGCATTGAGCACCAGTGCAAATAATAAATGATGTGTTTTCATGTGTGGAATGTTTGATATGAAAAAATACAACGATTGGATGCCGGAAATCAGTATGGGTTTAAACGGCTGTCACTTAAATAAATGTTAATCTTCTGCGGTACCTTCTTGTTCAAAGGCATGAATTACATCCCGGATGTTGCCGTAAATGGGCTTGTAATGTTTAATAAAATCAGGTATTTCTGACCAAATTGCCTTTTCAATGTCTTCAGACGACTGAGGCACAAGTACTTGATTTTTTGTTTTCATGTGATACCAATGTGACTTCTTGATGATGCGGGTACCCAGTCTGTTTCGGAAGGTATGATGGGTTATGCATAGTTTTTTAATAATCTCAACTTCGTTTATACCTGTTTCTTCTATTACTTCCCGGATGGCTGCTTCCTTTTTTGTCTCCTTCTTTTCAATCTTCCCCTTGGGCAGATCCCAAAAACCACGTCGGAAAATGAATAAAAATTTACCCTGGTCATTTTCTACAAAGCCACCGGCGGCCTCATTGACCGTAAACAGTGAATTAAAGTCTTTAAGTAACTCCTGAAAATCTCCATAATGAATATATAACTCAGAAATCTTAGGCGATTTTTCACACATATCGATGTAGTTGAGCAGGTGTTTCACCTTACCCGTATAGGCTGAAATAAGGACATCCTTGCGATCAGGCAACCCTATTAATTGGGAGGAAGAAAGTAGGGTGACCCGTACTTCATTGATGTAAATTTTGTAACTTTGCGTATTATTCATTTATTGTTAACTGATTATGAATTACAGCAGCCTCTTATGTGAAAAGCTATTGCAAATTAACGCAATTAAACTTAGTCCTCAAAACCCATTTACCTGGGCTTCCGGGATGAGGTCTCCCATATATTGTGACAACAGAATCACCCTATCACACCCTGAAGTAAGAACACTTGTTAAAAAAGGACTGGCAGAACTCGCCGCATCATTCGGGCCCATTGATTCCATTGCGGGTGTGGCTACTGCCGGCTTAGCCCATGGCGCTCTGTTGGCTGACCTTCTAGAGCTGCCCTTTGCCTATGTGAGAGCGGAAGCAAAAGGGCATGGAAGAAAAAACAGGATTGAAGGCGACCTTACCCCCTACAACCACATATTGGTTGTGGAAGATCTCATTTCCACTGGCGGCAGTTCCATCCAGGTGGTCGACGTACTAAGGGAAGAAGGTAAGGAAGTAGCCGGCGTTGTGGCTATTTTTGATTATGGCTTTGAATTGTCGAGGCAAAATTTTTTCCCGGGCAGGCATAGCCTACAAATCAATTACCCATTATGGGGAACTTATCAATATAGCCGCGCAGCAGGCTTACATAGACCTGGCAGCCATTGAGGTATTGGAAAAATGGAGCCACAATCCGGAAAGATGGTTTGATCTTCATTTCGCAAGCCGGGAATGAAACCACAACACTGGATTATTAGTAGAAAATATGCGATATTTGCACAAATTTTGAAGAAAAATGACCTTTTTTAATAAAAAATCAGAGACTTTCCTCTATGAATACCTCAATAATACCTCTCCTACCGGTTTTGAAAGCGAGGGGCAAAAATTGTGGTTGAGGTATTTAAAGCCTTATATCGACGAATGGCATTTGGACAATTACGGCACAGCCTATGCCGTGATCAATCCAGGCAAAAAATATAAAGTGGTCATTGAAGGACATGCCGATGAAATTTCCTGGTTTGTAAACTACATCTCAGATAAGGGATACATCAGTGTGATTCGCAATGGAGGCAGTGATCACCTCATTGCACCTTCGATGCGTGTGACCATTCACACTGAAAAAGGACCGGTAAAAGGCGTTTTTGGGTGGCCGGCCATCCATACCCGAAATGGGAAAGAAGCAGAAATTACGCCTAACATGGATAACATTTTTATCGATGTAGGTGCAAACGATAAGAAGGATGTGGAAGCCATGGGCATCCATCCCGGATGTGTGATTACCTACGACGATGGACTGACCATGATCAACAATACATATTATACTGGCAGGGCATTGGACAACCGTATTGGTGGGTTCTGCATTGCAGAGGTAGCCAGACTGCTTAAAGAACAGAAAAAGAAGCTGCCTTTCACTTTGTACATTGTAAATTCCGTCCAGGAAGAGATTGGACTCAAAGGCGCAGAAATGATCGCAAATACAATCATGCCAGATATCGCCATAATTACCGATGTATGTCACGATACAAATACGCCATTGGTAACTACCAAAAAGAAGGTGACCTGGCATGTGGCAAAGGACCTGTATTAACCTTTGCGCCTGCAGTGCACAATAAATTGCTTCGTCAGGTACGAGATGTAGCTGAACAGAAAAAAATTCCTGTACAGTTATCTGCATCCAGCAGAAGTACAGGGACAGACACCGATGCTTTTGCTTATACTGGTGGCGGTATACCTTCCGTATTGATATCATTACCCTTGCGCTATATGCATACCACAGTGGAAATGGCACATAAGGATGACATCACCCATGTGATCAAGCTGATTTACGAAACCCTGCTCAGCATTAAAGCAGGGCAGAGTTTTAAATATTTTGATAAAATATAAGACAGAATTTTCTGGCGACCGTCAATTGGTTAACATCGGTTGATGTTTCCAGACATCCATATCCTAAAGAAACAAAGATGAGTGAAATTTCAGCACGATACAATCCGTTAGAAGTAGAAGAAAAATGGTATTCGTACTGGATGTCCATGCAATACTTTAAATCCACCCCGGATGGGCGCGAACCATATAGTGTGGTGATACCGCCACCCAATGTTACAGGCGTGCTTCACATGGGTCATATGCTCAACAATACCATCCAGGATGTACTTATCCGCAAGGCAAGGCAGGAAGGAAAAAATGCATGCTGGGTTCCGGGCACTGACCATGCCTCCATTGCCACCGAAGCTAAGGTAGTGCGTATGCTGAGGGAGCGGGGCATCAAAAAGGCTGACCTCAGCCGGGATGAATTCTTGAAATATGCATGGGAATGGAAAGAGGAATACGGTGGCATCATCTTACAGCAGCTCCAAAAACTGGGCGCCTCCTGTGATTGGGACAGAACCGCCTTTACCATGGATGAAATCAGGTCGGATGCCGTCTATAAAGTGTTTGTCGATCTGCACCGTAGGGGCAAATTATACCGAAAGAAACGTATGGTCAACTGGGATCCGGAAGCCCGCACCGTTTTGTCCAATGAAGAAGTAATTTATGGAATGGAAAATTCCAGACTATTTCATGTGAAATATCAAATTGAGGGCACAGAAGAATATATCACCATAGCTACTACCCGACCGGAGACCATACCCGGAGACACAGCCGTCGCTGTTCATCCCGACGATCCCAGGTATCATGCTTTTCATGGAAAAAGAGCCATTGTACCCCTCATCGGCAGAGCAGTACCCATCATTGTGGATGAGTACGTAACGATGGATTTTGGAACAGGCGCACTAAAGGTTACTCCCGCTCATGATGTCAATGATTTTGACCTTGGGGTAAAACATCAGCTGGAAACTGTGGATGTTTTCAATGATGATGGCACGATGAGCAGTGCAGCCGGAATTTATCCGGGCGATGATCGGTTTGTGGTTAGAAAAAAATTCGCTGCAGATCTGGATGCGGCAGGATATATTGTCAAAATTGAAGACTATAAGAACAACGTCGGCAGGTCAGAACGCACTAACGCCGTCGTTGAACCCAGACTGTCACTCCAATGGTATGTGGACATGAAAGCCCTCGCAGGTCCTGCGTTGGACGCTGTGGAAAGTGATGAAATTGAATTTTTTCCAAAGAATCAAAAAAACCTCTACCGGCATTGGATGGAAAACATCAGGGACTGGTGTATTTCAAGGCAGCTTTGGTGGGGGCACAGGGTACCTGCCTGGTATTACGGGGAATTTACCTTTGTAGCAGAAAATATAGCCGAGGCTCTGGAAGAAGCAAAAAAAATCTCCGGAAATTTGGCGTTGACCGAAGCGGATTTAAGTCAGGACGAAGATGTCCTCGATACATGGTTTTCAAGCTGGCTTTGGCCCATCAGTGTTTTTGATGGCTTTAATTCGAAAGAAGAGCTTAATTATTACTACCCAACAAGCGTACTGGTTACCGGTTGGGACATCATTTTTTTATGGGTAGCCCGCATGGCAATGGCTGGCTTTGAATGGACTGGGGAAAAACCTTTTCACGATGTTTACTTTACCGGCATGGTGAGGGACAAACAGAGGCGAAAAATGAGCAAACAGTTAGGCAATTCGCCCGACGCCCTCAAACTCATCGAGGATTATGGAGCCGATGGCGTTCGTTTTGGCATGCTTTCCTGCTCCCCTGCTGGTGGTGATCTTTTGTTTGATGAAAAACTTGTAGAACAAGGCAGAAATTTTTGCAACAAATTGTGGAATGCCATGAGGCTTATCCTTGGTTGGACACCCGACCCCTCTATTGAGCCAACGCCTCTAGATCAACTTGCCTATAACTGGATGGATGAAAAATTGTCTGTCATTGCTTTGAAGGTAAATGAGGATTTTCAGCAATATAGATTGTCAGATGCATTAATGTCTATTTATAGTTTTATTTGGGATGACTTTTGTTCATGGTATTTGGAGATGGTAAAACCCGGGCAGGGAGAGCCAATTTCTGAACAATGTTATACCAAAACCATATCGATCTTCACAGACATATGTTCGCTTTTACATCCCTTTATGCCATTTATTACCGAAGAAATCTGGCACCAGCTCAAGACAAATTCACAAAAGGGTGACTGTATGCTTTCTCCTTACCCAAAAGGAGGCAAAGGTGATGAAATAATGCTCGCTGCCATAGAGCATGCAAAGACCCTGATCACAGCCATTCGGGAAGTAAGGGCTAAAAACGGGTTAAAATCCAAGGAAGCATTACCTCTGTATGCCAAAAGCAGTCAAATTGTTTCTGCCTTTGAAAAAATTGGAGGTTATTCTCCATTGGTCACCAAAATGGCCGGTTTATTTTCATTTGAGATTACTGATTTAGAAGACATTCAGGGCGTCAATTTCATAGTGGACGCAGAAAAGTATTTCGTCGAATTGCAAATTGAGATTGATGCCGCAAAAGAATTGGAAGAAAAGCAAAAGGAGTTGGTCCATCAGCTAAATTTTGTGGATGGCATCCTGAAAAAATTAACCAATGAACGTTTTGTGGCAGGTGCTCCATCAGATGTCATTGAAAAGGAACGGAAGAAACTGGCCGACGGTCAGGAGCGGATCAGGTTATTGGAACAGGAGGTGATTAAGCTGAAAGGTCTGGTCAACTGACCTTTTTTTTATCATGGTTTCGAGATGGTGAGAATTTTAATCCTGAAACCGAAATATACTTTGAAAAGATTAATTTAGCTTGGAAAAAAAATAGTTATGGCTTCTTATGGCTTGGATAAAGACCTTCTTATTCAAAACGGAGGCACGATAAAGTTGCATCCAAAAGGGGATTGCCTTTTTAAGGAAAGCAGTACTCCGCGGTATTACTACCAAATATTATCAGGTTGTGTCAAAATGATAAGTCAAAATGAAGATGGTAAAATTTATACCCATGGTCTTTTTTCTGAAGGTCAGAGTTTCGGCGAACCTCCGCTGTTTTTAAATGTAAATTACCCATCCTCTGCCATAGCGGTGACAGAATCAGTGGTGATCAAGGTGCCACGCGGCCCATTCTTCAAGTTAGTGGAAGATAACCCCATATTTTATAAAAATTTTGTTTTGATACTTGCCGAAAGGGTTTATGAAAAAACCTGGTCCAACAAAATGCTGACCGGCCAACAGCCGGAATTCAGAATTTTAAACTTTCTACAAAACTTTAAGAAAAAAACAAACATCGACCTCGATAAAAAAATATTAATCACGCTCACCAGACAAGAGATCGCAGACTTTACCGGCTTAAGGGTAGAGACCGTAATCCGCACCCTTAAAAAAATGGAAGGTGATAACAAAATTGAAATCAGAAATAGAAAACTATTTTATTGAAAATACAGCCAATATGGAAATCAAATTAAACAGCCAAAAATCCAATTTTTCCAGCAACATGGCCTTTGTTGCTTTACTCAATCTGTTTATTGTCGGTTTATTCGGCTGCCTTATGCGCTATAAGATAGGGTTTGATTTTCCCTATTTCAATCAAAAAAATCTGCAACATGCGCATTCACATTTTGCTTTTGCCGGCTGGGTAAGTTTGGTAATCTATTTGTTTATCAGGCATTTTCTGACCAGCAATGGCCTTCTAAATGATAAAAATTATCGCTCTATCATAATTACCCAGTGGCTATTTGCCCTTGGTATGCTGGCTTCATTTGCCATAGGTGGTTACAATGCCACATCCATTACCTTTTCCACCCTGACGGTATTGCTTAGTTACGTTGCAACCTATTTATTTTATCGGGATACAAAAAAAATGGGCATCGATCACCCTGCAAAAAAGTGGTTCATGGCTGCCCTGATTTGGAATGCGGTCTCTTCGATTGGCACATTTGTCCTGGCATGGATGATGATAAGTAAACACTTGGATCAGTACACCTATCTTGCCTCGGTCTATTTTTTCTTACATTTTCAATACAATGGCTGGTTTCTATGTGGCTGTATCGGCATACTCACCTTATTTCTTCAGGGTCTTTTTCCAAATGCGATTCAAGACAATAAGATTTATTGGACATTAACCTTGAGTGCCATTCCAGCCTACGGCTTATCAATTTTATGGTTAAAATTACCATTATGGATCTACTTGTTTGTGGTCGCAGCTGCCCTTGGGCAAAGTTATGCCATCGTTTTGATAATCAAATCATTATGGGCCAATCGTTCCGTATTTACAGACCGTATGAAACCTTACGTTAAATATGCTTTGCTATTTTCGGCAACAGCTTTCCTGATTAAATTTTTATTACAACTCTTTTCGGTCATTCCTCAGATAAGCCAGCTTGCTTTCGGGTTCAGACCGGTAGTCATCGCGTATTTACATCTTATTCTGCTTGCAGGCACAACAGTATTTTTACTAGTTATGATTTTTGCCCATGAATGGGCTAAAAGCACAACATTTACCAGAAGAGGCATGGTTGTTTTATTGACTGGCATCTTCTTAAATGAACTGCTGCTGGCCATCCAGGGCATAGCTTCTTTTGATTACATCGTGGTTCCTTATGTAAACAGCATGCTTTTAGCTATTTCAATCGGTATGGCCCTGGGCATGTTCATGCTTTTGTTCTCCAGAACAGATACAAAATAGCTACTTACCAATGTGCATCATTCAGTTGAATGACCCTACTCATTTTATGACTATACGCATATCGATAGTTATAGTGGATTTTTAATTTTACCAAACATAATACACAGACATAATGCATGTGTGCGGTGTTATGTCAATTATTTCCTTCATTCAAAACTAAAAATCCTAAGATGAAACAAATCATTTTATTCTTTTTCCTTGCGATGGCCTCATGGTCTTGTAATAATGCCCCATCAGCGGCCGGGGGTAGTACTGCCCCATCTGATGCCACTCAACTTACTGGCCAGTCAGGCGTCAAGGACGATGTATCAAATCCAAACATCGTTCAGGTGGCTTCACAGAGTAAGGACCATACCACCCTGGTGGCCGCAGTACAAGCTGGTGGTCTTGTAGATGCTTTGAGCAATGCCGGCCCATTCACTGTTTTTGCGCCTACCAATGCGGCATTTGAAAAATTGCCTGCAGGCACGGTAGAGGGTCTTTTGAAACCTGAAAAAAAAGCTGCGCTTGTCGATATACTGGAATATCACACTTACGTAGGGGCGCTGAAAGCTGAATACCTTTCCGATGGACAAAAACTGGAACAGGTAAATGGAGGCTTCGTAACCATTGGCAAAAAAGATGGTAAATTTACTGTCAATGGATTCGAGGTAGTGGCATCCATTCCAACTTCCAACGGCATGATCCATGTGATCAATGACGTACTTTTACCGCCAGCAAAATAATACTTATCCCAATTAATGTATGGAGGCCTTCCTTCTTTCTGAAGGAAGGCTTTTTCTTTTGTAGAATGCAATGGTGGTCTTTAGTGGCTTGGATTAAAGATCCTTGACCTTGAACCGATTGAGTGAAATCCAAAATGGGATCAAAATCCATAAAACCATTAACATGAGGGCAACCCATTCTCCTGTTTCCGAACCGAAAAACTCTTTAAATAAAGCACCGGTAAAGCCCATCAGCGCGGAAACATCCAGTCGGAGCAGGATTAAAATCCGGGCCAGGTCGATAGGACTTAGCGAAGTAAGTCCTATCATGGTCTTTTCTATGGGATAATCTGAAAACTGGAATAAAAGCAACAACATAAGCCCATCAAAAATAAGGGCAAAAAACAGCCATACCATGATGGAAAGTCCTATTCCCCTTGCCTTATCCCGTGCCAACACTGCTACCAGCATGGCCAAAGCCACAAATATACCTGTAATGATGAGGCCGGTAATCAACAAAATAAGAGCGATACCTCCGTCTGCATAGATTAAAAGAGGCAAACCCACACCAATTAAAAATGCCAGCATGAGTGCAAGGGTAAGACCCGCAAAAAAACCCATCCAAATTTGAGGGCGTTTTAACGGCTGGCTGACCAAAAGCTCAATAAACTCCGAGGCATTGTAAATGTAAATGGTAGAAAAAATAATAGATACAAGCGGCACAATCAGTAGAACAATATTGGTAAGCGACAAGACCCCTTTGGCGCTGTTGTCTTCCAGATTAAAAAGGCTCCAGGATACCAACGCCAGAATTAAGGCATATCCCAGGACCAATCGATTTTTAATGATGTCCAATAAGACATATTTTATAATCCTGTTCATACCTGTTGCTGATTGGTTAAAATGGTTACAATAGCCCTGGATATCTTTTCTTCCTGCGTATCTTGAAGCAACTCGGAAACTGTTTTGTTGAAGGCAATCCTTCCTTCGTTCATAAATATAATGCTGGTTACCAGATCATCCAATTCACTGAGGATATGGCTGGTGATCACCACCAGTTTTCCCTTCTCAACCTCTTTGCTTATTTTAACTTTCAGTGCTTCGGAAGAAACCGGATCCAGACCGGCGGTGGGTTCATCCAGGATGAGTATGGGAGGATCAAAAAGAAAGGCCAGCACCGCACTCACCTTCTGGGTTGTGCCCCCTGAAAGGGTTGACATTTTTTTATCAATGATGTCGGAAAGCCGGAATGCGTCTATGAGTTCTTCATCATATTCATTCCTTGCCGGACGTAAGTCACGAACCATCTTAATGAGTTGTCCAATGCTGAGGTTGCCAGGATATCGGCCTATTTGGGGCATATAGCCTATTAATTCCCGATACTTGTGCTGGTAAATAATGGATTTTCCCGAAATTTTAATGTCACCATTCTGAGGGATAACCATGCCCAGGATGGATTTAATCAGCGTAGTCTTGCCACAGCCATTAGGACCAATAAGGGCAATACAGCTGGATGATTTGAGCTCCAGGTTGATGTCATGCAATACCTGTAACTTTCCAAATGATTTCTGAAGTCCTGAAATTTCAATCATAAATTAACACGTTTCATTCGGGGCTGATTGTCCACAAAATTATCAGGCGTAATGCTGGGCATAATTTTTTCGGTCCTGTCCATAAGCATGACCACAAAGCTGCGATACATAAGCATAGCAGATGCATTGCTTTCTGCTATCATGCTAAACAGGCTGAGCGGATGATAAGGTATATCACCGGTTTTGTCCTTATTGAGGTCGTAGCCTTCATATTTATCCCAATAATTCTCATAAAAACTATTGAGTACCAAATCTCCATTGGTACTTACATCAAAGGTATTGCGGATAAAATCGTTGTCAAAGATATGGTTGTCCATGCAACTTGCCTGAATTTGCATTCCCCAGCCATTTTCCTCAAAAGTACACCTGGAAATCTCAGCCCTGCTTACCCCTTCCAGATAAATGGCAGCTGTATTCTTGGTGAATTTGTTGCCCAGAATATGGCAATCCGAAATTTCCTTGAGCAATAAACCATAGGATGCATCCCCCCAATTTTCCATAAAATGGTTGTTGAACATCCTTACATGTTTGGTAAACATCACTGCAACTCCTGACCCGTTGTTTTTGAATACATTGGAAATATACGCATCATTATTGGAAAACATAAAATGAAGTCCGTAACGAATGTTAAAGTGTGAAACATTCCTCCAAATGAGTGAGTTTGTTACGAATTCAAAGTAGATGCCATCGCGGTGCCCACTGACATTATTGCCAATGATCAGCAGGCTGTCACTTTTCCAGCAATGGATACCATTCCCGATCATTTGTTCATCCTTGCCATATGCCTTTATCACATTGTTTTTAATGGCACAGTGCCTGCCGTATTGTATGTATATGCCGAAAAAATTATCTTCCAGGATATTGTCTTCGATTACGACATAATTGGAATCATACACTTTAATGGCTGCGGGATCCTCCAGCGTTGAAAAGTTGGAGCGCACTACCCGAAATCCCTTTACCGTCACCGAATCCGATTTTATGGAAAGGACTTCACTTTTTTTAAGTCCGTCAAGCAAAGGTCTGTTTATACCTGTAAGCACGATGGCTTTTTTAATGATGATATTTCCTTCCCGGTAATCCCCTGGAAATACCATCACAGTATCCCCATTATGCGCTACTTCAAGGGCTGATTTAATGCTTGAATATTTCTTTCCCCGTCCGACCTGGAGCGTGTCCGCATGAACATGAAAGCAAAACAGCACTAAAAACCAAAAAAACGAATACCTCATTTAGACAAAGCTACAAATAATTCGGCTTTTCCGATGGGTTTTGCCTGCCAGGCAATGTTGTATTCATTCATGTCTTCGTCGGAGGCGAATGCAGCCACATTGCCCCTCATGGGACTTTGGATCGCTTCGCCTTTTAAGAAACTAACAGAATCAATAGAAACCAGGGTGCCTGGATTTCCATAATCACATATGTACATTATTCCGCCCTTTTCCGGCTGATTATTATCAAAAGCGGCCATGCACAAAATGTCGTCAAATTTATAAATCCGTCCTTTTGGCGTAATGAGTTCGGCAGCAAAACGGGTATCTGAAATGTTCATTTTACAGTGTTGACAAACGTCTTTGTTGACATTAATGGGTTCTGGCCCAGGCTGGCCACAGGATGCCAAAAAAAGCAGACCCAGAGGAAATGACAAATTGATAACTGTCTGAGATATCTTTTTACCTCCCTTAAATTCAATGTAGGAAGCTGCTAACATCAACAATCCTGCAAGAATAAATAACCAACCTCCAATATCAGGAATTGAATATGCCCCAAAATTGAGCAGCTGTTTAAATCCAATAAGAGGTGGCTGATAAGCCATACCCGGAACAACAATGGCTGCATTGGGATCGAGGTTGTGTCCATAGTCGTATTCCCACCTCCAAAAATCAATCATTGAAACTATGCCAAAAACTAAAAACAAAACCAACAAGGCATACAACAATTTTTTACTCCGTTTAAATGCCACAAAAAATGATGCCGCAGCGAAAAACCCAATGAGGTAAGGAAGTAGGGTAAATTCGATAAAATCTTCACTATGAAGGGTTTTCATACCAATGTAGTGATTAAGTCCATTGACAATCTCAACATCTCCCCCCAATTTGTTGGCATAAATAAGCAACCGAAGTCCTTCAGGGTACTGTGGTGCGTCAAGGTCTATCCTCCATATCGGTGTAAAAATGGAAATTACCAAAGAAAATGCAGCCCCGATTAAAAGATACCGGGACAAATTGGAAACCTGATTATTCATGGTCTATATTTTTTGAATAAGGGGAGTGCCGATGGCACTCCCCTTTTCATGAATTATGTGAAAAATAGTTCTTTGCTCATTCAGGAAGTCTTTCAACTTTCCCTTATTCAAATATAACGTTTACCAAAACCAACAATGAAAAAATTCTCATTGCAGTTTATTTCTCCGAGCACGCCTTTATTTGGCAGGCTGTGTGCTATTACCCCCAAGGGTAAAAGAAAGTGGCACTTTGCTGCCAGCAGGTGAAACCCTGACGTAGCCCTGCATTTCCTGGTGCAGCGCGCTACAGAAGTCAGTACAATACATAGGGAACATACCTACCCTGTCAGGAGACCATTTAAGGGTAGTGGTTTCACCAGGCATAATCAACAATTCAGCATTGTTTGCTCCCTTTACTCCAAAGCCGTGGGGAACGTCCCAGTCTTGCTCGAGGTTGGTCACATGGAAGTAAACTTCGTCTCCCATACGAATACCCTCAATGTTGTCAGGTGAGAAGTGTGATCTCACGGCAGTCATATAAACATGAACTTTATTTCCATCTCTTACTACCTTTGACTCTCCTTCCCCTTTTGCCACATAAGGGTGTGCATTTTCATCGATCTTAAAAATTTTAACTTGATTATTGTTATTGATTAAGGCAGCTGGGGCAGCCTGAGCATAGTGTGGTTCACCAATGGTTGGGAAATCGAGAATGAGCTGCATCTTATCACCGCTTATGTCAAAAAGCTGGGCACTTTGAGCCAATTCCGGACCGGTAGGCAGATATCTGTCTTTCGTAATTTTGTTGTAGGCGATAAGGTATTTTCCAAATGGCTTCTTGGAATCACCACCTGGCACACATAAGTGACCTACGGAGTAATAGGTAGGCACTCTGTCCAGCACCTTAAGGTCTTTGATGTTCCACTTCACAATTTCTGAAGAAACAAAAAATGAAGTGTAGGCATTTCCGTTGGCGTCAAATTCTGTATGCAAAGGACCCAGGCCTGGTTTCTTTACTTCACCGTACAATGCAGATTCATATTTAACAACGGGAATACCATCATATTCGCCATCAAAACTTTTATCAGCAATGGCTTTCTGCAATTTGTCAAAAGAAAATACAGGAATAAGTGCAGCAAGCTTTCCACTGCCAACAATATACTCACCTGTTGGATCTACGTCACAGCCGTGTGGTGATTTAGGACATGGTATCATATAACACAGGTCTTTCAATTCCTTGGCATCCAGAATTAATACCTCTTTCCTGATTTCGTGCTTTGCGGTATGTGTTTTTTCATCATACACATTGTGCGCGTATCTTGCGGGTACTTTTCTCGCTTTTCCTGCTTTAATGTATTCTTCTGCCTTTTTCCAGTTTACAGCCATGATGAAATCCTTGTCTTTCTGAGAGGCATTGACTTCAAGCAAGGAATTTGCCTGCTCGGTGTTGTAACAAGAGAAAAAGAACCAACCATGAGACTTTCCTTTACCGGCATGGCTCAAGTCAAAATTGACACCCGGGCATTGTATCTGGAAAGCTACATCCATGGCTCCGCTGGTTTTATCTACTGAAATAAAACTCAGGTGTCCCTTAAAATTCTCCTTATAAGAATTGATGGGCACATCTCCGTTGGAATTGTCGGCAGGCACTGAAAATCGGGTACCTGCAACGACGTATTCTGTATTCTCGGTGATGAACGGAGAAGAGTGATTACCACCGGAATTTGGCAGCTCAATGATTTCCGCCGTACGGAAGGTAGTGAGGTCGATTCTGGCTACACGAGGGGTATTATTGGCATTGCCAAAAACCCACCTGCCATCCACTTCACCATTGGTTTGTGACATTTCAGGGTGGTGAAGGTCATCCCATGGCACAAAGCCGTGGGAAGTCATCAGCATAGGCTTTGTCTCTTCTGAATAACCCCATCCCTTTTCAGGATCCACCGAAAATACGGGAATTACACGAAGTAATCTTCCACTAGGCAGGCCATAGGCACTCATCTGTCCACTGAATCCTCCGCTGACAAAATTATAAAATTCATCATATTTACCTGGTGCGACATACGTCTTTGCTGCAGCGTCTCCACTTACAGCGGTACCTGCATTTTTAGGCTTGCAGGAATAAAGCATTGCCAACAAGCATACAAAACTCATTGACATAATAATTCTTGATCTCATGTTATTTTATTTATTTAATTAGAAGGTTTGAATCTGTTATTTGACACCATCATTTTTTCGCATAAACTCAAGCACTGATCTGGCTTCCTGGTCCTGAAGATTCTGATTTGGCATTCTCACAAGACATAATTCCAATTGAGCCTGAACCTCGGGATCTTTGTCAATCATTGGATCTGGATTTGTGATGAAATTCAAAATCCACTCTGGCTTTCTTCTTTCGGTAACGCCTTTCCAACCCGGTCCTACCAATTTTTCATCTGTCAATTTGTGACATGAAGAACATTTAACCCCTTGAATCTTACTACCTGCTTCAGCCATTGCCCCATCCAGGGTTGCACCCAGGATTACGTTTTCCGCTGTATATTTACCTTCACCCCTTGAAGGATCATAGTCAGAAGCGTCCTTTACCATACTTTGCGGTGCTTCTGTGGATTCGGAAGATCCTTCCTGAGTAGTCTTATTGCCGCATGAAGCCGCAAAAATGGCCATTAAAGGCAATACGATGTAATAAACTGTTTTTCTCATATTCATAAATTTTTATTTTGAGTACAAAGAAAGTCCTATTGATGCCTTTTTCAATATGATTTAGATCATAAAAAACCAATAAATGACATAAATCAGGGTGCATGGTGATTGAAATTTCTCTATTTATTTTTTTCCAAAGCCTGGTTGGATCTTTACTATAAACCCTTTAAAAAAGCTCCGGTCCATACTTCACATGCGGCCGGAGCTAATCGCAATTTGTAAGCCTGAATCAATTAACTAAATCTCCTATCAGGAAAACCTTCTGGCATTATGTGTTATCTTCTGCTTACTATCTAATGAATCAACACTTGATTAACCGGCTTTTTCATAAAGATCATCATACCACAGTGAATAACTTAATTCCCAAATTCAAAAGGGCCGCAAACATTAATTTTGAATTTCATGAATCTTCCTCTGTTAATCCTGAAGTAACTAATGCCCTTATGATTCTCTCTGCAATTAGTTTGGAATTAGGCAAGTAAGGCATGACCTGAGTCATCAAATGAAATGATGTCAGCAGAATTAAGACAAAGTAGAGAGGGATGCCTACAATACAAATTACTCCCCTTAATTGAAAACCCAAAAAGAATTATCTTTCGCAAATGTCTTTGAATATGGAAAGCGCTTTTGGCCATGATTCCTCAAAGTAGGATTTGAATTCTGGATCAGCGTCCATATCAATTTTAAGCATGCAGGAGTTGCCATCCTCCTGAAAAGTATAGTTTTCCAATCCTCCGGCCCAGCTTGCCACTTCCGGTCCTTCCATGATCTCGACATCTCCTTTCAATACACCCAGATGCTCAATACTGAGGAATTTTCCCGGTAAATTTTCTTTTATTCTGCTTACCATGCCTCCGGTATTTCCATCCTGATCTATACCCATGAACCGCATCATACTGCCCTTTTCCCAATTTCCTCTAAAACAGGAGGTAGGGTTAAAAACAGAAGTCCAGGCACGGTAATGGGTATCCTCCAGCATCATCTTATATACCAGTGCAGGACTTGAATCAATGAGGGTTTCAAAATGCATCTGCTCTACATTCGCAGATTTTAATACGTAGCGGCCAAAATTATCCAGAATGGCCTGCCATCCAGATCGCTGTATTTCTTCACTATTTACCGTTTCTACATCAAAAGATGTGTAGATTTCAGTGAGGCCATTCTCCTCAGAAAACAGCACGCTGACACTTCGGCCATCATCGAGGATATAGGCCAATTTTTCAAGAGCCATTACCACTGTGTAAGTCCCTGAAAAATCAAAACCCATGCTTTGATCTTTTGCTTCCATTCGAGTTAGAAACTTCCCTCCTTCCCGCAGGTCATTTTCCGCATAAGTGGAATGCCAGCTATCTATGGCTGCATTCCAGTGAAGGATGTGCCAAGGATCTGTATATTTTGCCCAAACGCTGTCTAGTGGTGCCGCTATTTTTATCGAAACATGTATCATATCGCATTTTTTCGGGGTAAATATATTCACAAGTTGGAAATAAATGGAATCTTGCCAAACATTCAACCCCCGTAAATCCAAAAATATATGATTGCATTCCAAACCTTACAACCAAAGGAAAAGTAAAGCTATTGCGAATAAGTTACCATCTCACCGCTTTAGGATTGGTTGAATCAGCATGCCTTTATTAAAATGGGCGCAACCATCAGCATGCTAACCCTCCCACCTCAGATTTTAGGTTGAATTTAATATTCACATCTTAATTAAATTCTCATTTTCAATCAATTACCTTTAAATAGCCATAATGTAACCTGTGTTACCAAAAAATGAGCTACATCTCATGAAGAAGCATGATCACCATCGTCGGAGTTAAAATGCAAAGCTTGTAATTTTGACCTAACAATAATGCAAATCAATGAAAAAAATTTTAATACTGGGTGCAGGCACTGCCGGAACCATGATGGCCAACCATTTAAGCCACGAATTAGATGCAAAAGAATGGCAAATACAAATAATTGATGAAAATGAAGAGCATCATTACCAGCCGGGTTATCTTTTTCTGCCTTTTGAAATTTATGCTCCTGAGGATATCATCAAACGCATTGAGGAGTTTATCCCAAACGGCGTAGAATTAATAAAAGGTTCGATTGATGTCATCAGCCCAAAGACAAATGAAGTAATAATGGCCGATGGTCGCATTTTAAACTATGACATCCTCATCATTGCTACCGGTGCAAAAATAGCACCGGAAGAAATTGCAGGCATGAAAGGATCGGAATGGCAAAAAAGTGTGTTTGATTTTTACACATTTGAGGGGGCACTTGCCCTGCGAAACAAATTAAGGGAATGGCAGGGTGGAAAGTTGCTGGTCCACATCACCGAAATGCCCATTAAATGCCCGGTGGCACCATTGGAATTTGCCTTTTTGGCCGACTCTTTCTTTAAACATAAAAACATGCGGGACAAAGTTGAAATAAGCTTCGTGACTCCATTGAGTGGTGCGTTTACGAAACCAAAGGCTACCGCAGCACTCGACCATTTACTGGATGAAAAACACATTAAAATTGAAGCCGACTTCGCCATTGAATCTGTTGACAATGATAAAAAAGTCATCGTGGATTATGGGGGAAGAGAAGTAGCTTTTGACCTGCTGGTGACGGTTCCAACCAACAAAGGAGATGAATTACTGGCAAGATCAGGCATGGGTGATGACCTCAATTTTGTCCCAACCCATAAAGCTACCCTTCAGTCTCTGGAATATGAAAACATCTTTGTTTTGGGAGATGCATCCAATATTCCTGCATCAAAAGCGGGTTCAGTGGCACACTTTGAAGCGGAAATTCTTACACAAAACATTAAGCACTATATTAAGGGCGAACCACTGGCAGAGGAGTTTGACGGACATGCCAATTGTTTTGTTGAAACAGGAGATGGCAAAGCCTTGCTCATCGACTTCAACTACACGCATGAACCTGTCGAAGGAACTTTTCCTTTCCCTGGTATAGGCCCTTTAAGACTGATGAAGGAAAGCAGGATAAACCATATGGGAAAACTCGCATTCAGATGGATATACTGGAACATGCTCCTAAAAGGCACGCACATTCCGTTTGTCTCCAGCCATATGGAAGAAGCAGGAAAAAATTTCAATTAATTTACGCATAAAAAACATCAAAATGGAAAAAGAAATAGCAGGAAAAATGATCAGTGTCAACAATGAAGGATATCTGACCAACTTTAGTCAATGGACAAAAGAAGTAGGTGAAGCCATCGCTTTGGAAAACCACATCATTATGACCCCGCGACACTGGGAAGTGATAGCTTACTTGCAAAATGAGCACAAAAATAACGTAGCACTCAGCATTAGAAAGATTGGAAAGAGCGATGTACTTGACATCAAAGAGTTTTACGCATTGTTTCCACAGGGACCTTTGAAAACATCCACCAAAATAGCCGGAATTCCAAAACCAGCAAGTTGCATTTAAAAAACAATACCTTACCAATAAAAATAAATTAAATTTAAATACCATGAGTGAATATAATGGCGAAATCAAAAAAATGATGATTATCCTTTCTAAAGCCACATTAGAGAATGTTTACGCTGCCTTTGTACTTGCCAATGGAGCAAGAATGGAAGGCATAGAAGCAGAAATTTTCTTTACCTTTTTTGGACTGGAAGCGATACATAAGAAAAAACTGGAACACCTTCACATCGCAACCGTTGGAAATCCGGCCATGCACATGCCAACCATGTTGGGTGGTCTTCCGGGCATGGAAAGTCTGGCGACCATGATGATGAAAAAAGAAATGGAAAAAATAGACATGCCGGATGTGCACGAATTTCTGGACATTATGGTAGCATCGGGGGTAAAACTCTGGGCATGCAAGTTGGCCATGGATATGTTTCATTATGAAAAGGAAGACATGTACGATGAAATTAATGACATCATTACCGTTGGTGACTTTTACAAACAAGGAGCAGGCATTGGGACCCACATGTTGTTTATTTGATACTGAAATTAAAGCATAGACCATTGATTCAAAAGGTTGCCTTCCTGAAAGGCAACCTTTTCTATTTATTACCCCAGAGAAATTAACTTCAAAAACAATCTTCTGCCATCATTGGCACAGATGTCTTTGGCATGCGATGAAATACTATTTCCGCTGATACAACACCATCCTGATACCGGCATTTTTGATGGATTTGATATCCCGATATTGGCTGTTCAATATATTGGCATCCGTTGGCGTTATTTCATTATACATATTGGAATACAGAAAATATTTTGTGTGGGGTAAGTTCCTGGCAGCGTGCTTAATTTTAGAATCCGACAAATCGAGGTAGCGCCATTCAGCCAGATTTGGAAAGGCAGACCCCACCTCTGTGATGCTGATCTCCTTCTCATGCATAAAGGTGTTCATTTCCAAACGCAGCCGATAGTAGGGCCAGTGGGCAAGGCTGGCATCCCAGCCCTGGGCCACACCTTCAGGATACCTCCATAAATGGCCTGTCCATAAGCTGCACATCATCAAAATAAATATAATGGCTTTTACTCTGTTTGTATTGTCCGAAACAGCGGTTAAGCGCGCGCACAAGATCGCTGCCAACAGGTAGAGTGGCAGTAAATACCTATGACCGGACAAACCCACATACCCTAAAAATGACGGGGCAAGCATAGCCAATAAAAACAACCAAAGTATGACCAGCAGTTTTACTTTTTCATCGGATTTCCAAAGTCTGAATTGCAAAATGGCCAATGCGAAAATTACCACCCAGATGGCTATCCTGCCAAAATCCAGCATCCGCCAAATCAGCAATATTAAATTCCTTAAAAATCCAACCAAATCTACCGACTGAAAAGAAGCAGCCCAGGGCGATTGGTCATGGTACCCCACCCAACCACTTGCCTGAAAATGATAAAATTGATAGGCCATAAAAATAAAAAAGCCAGGAATAAAAGGCTTAGCCATTTCCCAAATAGCTTTCATCTTGTCACCTCTATCTGCTTCCAGCCATGAGGCTAATGCATTAGCCATGAAAATAGCTAAGGTTATCATAAAGCCGCGGTTGCTCGTGATTACCAAAACAATGATTGCAACGACAAAGCTAAAAACCGTTTTCTCCTTAAATGAAACAATGGCGGTAAAGAAGGCTGCCATCAAAACCAAATCCGGAGATACAAGCGAAGATTGTGCCATAAGGGTCGGATCAGACAATATCAATAAAAGGGCCAAAGCCCTCCATGATTTTGGTATAAAAATCACAACTGTTTTCTTAACCTGCCACACCAGCCACCAGAGGATCGGGAGCATGGCAAAATGGCTAACACCGAGCGTTTTTCCAAATATTTTCCAAACCAGGGCAAGGTAAAGACCAAAACCAGGCAGGTGACCACTGTCAAATTCAGCAGGCAGTATAATGGTTCCAAAACCCTGATCATAAAAGAAAGTCGCATGTTTCGCGGCCAGTTGCACTGTATCCCAGAAAAAGATATGCGACGACGATAAATACACCAGGCCAAAAAAGAATATGCCCATAAAAACAGATACGTATGTCACCGCATCTGCCTGGTTCAGCAAACTACTTCTATTGATTACTGACATCGATATTTGTTGGGTGTTTATGCCGCATGACTCTTTTTATTTTTGCCGCGATAAAAGTAAACATTCTCCATGATTTTGCATTTAATATTGAGGGCGATAAGGCCAAACAAACTATTTATAACTGACCGATTCTCTTCACCTTTTTAAATTTCACCTGAAATGTCCAAAGATCTCAGCCAAGAATCTAAATATGTAATACACAAAGCATCAGCCCGCGGCCATGCCAATCACGGCTGGCTGGATGCCAGACACAGCTTCAGTTTCGCGAATTATTACGATGCCCACAAAATTCACTTTGGAGCCATTAGGGTATTAAACGACGACGTCATAGCTGCAGGTAAAGGGTTTGGCATGCATCCGCATAACAATATGGAAATCATCACCATTCCACTTGAGGGGGCTTTGGCGCATGAGGACAGCATGGGCAATGCCTCTGTAATCCAGCATGGCGAAATTCAGGTCATGAGTGCTGGTACCGGAGTTCAACACAGTGAGTTCAACAATTCCAATAAAGATGTAGTAAAAACTTTACAAATCTGGATATTCCCAAACAAGGAAAATGTTACACCCCGGTATGCACAGCACCTCTTGCCAGATATGAAAGATGTTAATAAACTCATTCAAATTTTATCTCCGGATCCTGACGGTGATGTAGCCTGGATTCATCAGGATGCCTGGTTTTACCTGGGTCGATTCGAAGAGAACACCGATATAAAGTATGATGTGAAAAAGGAAGGAAATGGTGCCTATATCTTTGTCATCAAAGGCCGGGTAGACGCGGACAATCATACGTTGCTCGACAGGGATGCCTTAGGTGTTTGGGATACCCATGAGGTTTCCATCAAGGCCCATGCAGGTTCTACCCTGCTCATTATGGATGTACCCATGCACATTTCAACCCATTAAACTTAAATTTTACTCATGCCCAGAATTCTTGCCTTTGCCGGTTCAACCAGCAGTCTCTCCATAAATAAACAATTGGTAAGTTATGTACTGTCTTATTTTGACAATTTTGAAATTGACTTCATTGACCTCAATGATTATGAAATGGCCATTTTCAATGTCGATAGGGAAAAGAAGGATGGCATTCCTGCCTCTGCCCTCGCTCTGGCAGAAAAAATAGATCACTGTGACCTTATCCTGATATCGCTCGCAGAACATAATGGCGCATATTCCGCGGCATTTAAAAATACGTTTGACTGGATATCCAGGATTAAGGGTAGAAAAGCATGGGGAGATAAAAAGATGATTCTGATGGCCACATCCACAGGAGCCAGGGGTGGCGTTTCAGTGCTGGATATTGCAAGTAAAAGATTTCCAATTAATGGCGGAAATGTCATCGCTACTTATTCCCTTCCATCCTTCAATGACCACTTCTCTGCTGAATTTGGCATAATGGATGATGATCTAAAATCCGGGTTGCTACAGACCATTAAAAATGTTAAATCAGCACTAATTTCAGATTAAGGATTATTTTCCTTACTTGCCATAAATTGCACCAGTGATCTTTTTGCTTTGGTTGCCACTTTTCTATGAAAAAATGAAGTCCAACCCAAAAGCAATCCTACCAGGCCCACTGCCTGACGAGACCATTGATAAAAACCAAACTGATCGGTATGTTCTACAATTTTACCATTTCTGATGATAAACCTGGCATGGATAAGGTTTACTACCCTTCGTCCGGTACCCGAAAAGGAATAAGTGGCTTTCCAAACGGCGCTGCCCTTTTCACCAGCCTCCAACACATCTACGAATTCTATGGACAAATCCTTGCCTCGCAAAATTAACATTTCCCACATAGCCCTTACTTCTTTGGCATCCAATTGCCTAAAAACCGGATCTTCAAACCTGGCGTCATCGGCATACAAGGCTTGCATGGTTTTAAAATCTTTCCTGGCGAAAGCATTGTAAAAAGCAGTAATCGCATTTTTAGTCTCCATGTCCTAAAGATACGCCATTTTTATGATAAAAAGCATGTTTTCAATATATTATGAATTCAATTTCCTTTCCTTTTTACATTTTTTAATGTTCAGATTAAGCGGTTAGCCAAGGTCAATTTATTGCTATCTTTGCAAAGATGAGCTTGAAACCTACCAACATAAATGGGTTGATTGCCTTATGGGCATTGGCAGAATGTGGCATCGGCGGCATCATGCATGCGGCAAGGCTGCCTTTTACCGGAATTTTTGTGGGCGGGGTGGCCATTGTATGCATTTCACTTATTGCCTGGTATTCACAGGGCAATAAAAATGAAATTATCCGTGCCCTTTCTATAGTTTTGGCTGTGAAACTCATCGCCAGTCCGCATTCTCCCTGGCAAGCCTATGTGGCCGTTGCCTTTCAGGGAATCATTGGTATGTTCATTTTGAACGCACTTAGCCGGTTTGCTGAAAGGGTAATGCTCTTTTCTATCCTCTGTATGCTGGAAGCCGCGCTGCAAAAAATCCTCTTGTCCCTGCTGATTTATGGCTTAGCCTTTTGGTCTGCTTTGGATAAAGCGGCACAAAGTCTTATTCAAGCCCTTCACTTTGACATCCAGGTTTCATTGGTCACTTTTGCCTTTGGTTTTTATACCCTGCTTCACCTTGGAGCTGGCTTACTCCTTGGTCGATGGATACCCCGAATTCCAGCTGAATTGGAAACCATTACTTTACCTCAGGATATAGATGATCCTTCGATTGTGGGAAAAAACGCCCCATTCCGAAAAAGTCTGCCCTGGATTGCCGGTTTTGTTTTGCTTACCTCAACAACCCTTGCGTTAAATTTTGTTTTGCCCGCTGAATCCCGGATCAATTTGCCCTTGCTGCTCATCCGGGTAATTCTGGTGACATTTGGACTTACTTATGTCCTGGGCCCATTCATCAAACGGTTGTTACCTGTCCTGTTTCCTCATGCCCGTGAAACGGATGCACAGATAAACTCAATTGTGGCAGGCATGCCAGCATTTCGTATTGGTTTTAAGAAAAAAATGGCGTGGGCCAAAGCCCATTATTCGGGCATTCAGGTGTACAAATATTTGATGCTTGCTCTTTTGGCTGAATCCATATATACCCATGAAAACCGCCTCTAACCTCATTATCCTTACGGGCAAAGTGAGGTCAGGTAAAACCACAGCTTTGAGTTCCTTCCTCAATAATCAATGGAAGCAGACAGGATTTGTTTGCCCTGATCTGAATGGAAAAAGGCTGCTTATAGAACTGCAATCCAAAATTCAACATACTTTTCAAACAGATGAATTTACCATCGAACCCACCATACAGATCGGAAAATTTATATTCTTTGCATCCGTTTTTGAGCGCGCAAAAGAAATTATATCAAGTGGCATAGCCGCTGACTCCGGATGGTTTGTTGTGGACGAGATTGGTCCGCTGGAAATTCGCGGTGAAGGGTTGGAACCCGCTTTGGGTGATTTCATTACTTACCATAAAAATCACCCAAAGGATTTAGCCCTCATACTTGTAGTCAGGGATAAACTATTGGATGCTGTAATCCAAAAATATAACCTTAAAGATTCTCCCATTATATACGTAAGCCACCTGCAACTTTGGAAAAATCTTGCAGGTGTCATTTTATGCGGCGGAAAAAGTCAGAGAATGGGCACATCAAAGGCTTTATTGGAGTATTTGCCTGGAAAACCACAATACCAAAGGGTTGGTGAATTGCTTCAACGCGTTTCTTCACAGGTAATCCTGTCAGCAGGACAAACAGATGTTTCTTCTTACAATGAAAGCTACTCTTGGATTGCCGATGTAGAGGTCGATCAGGGCCCAATGGCCGGCATTCTGGCAGCTTTCAGGTTTATGCCGGGGAAACACCTGCTGGTCTGCGGTTGTGATTATCCCCTTTTACGCTTTTCAGATATTATAAATCTTATGGTGCACTTTGAAGTGGAGGTCGATGCGGTTTGTTACCATAATGAAAATAGTGGTATATCAGAACCGCTGGTTGCTATTTATCACGCAAGATGTGCCCCTTTACTTGAAGCCTATTATGCAGCGGGATACAGATCGATGCGGTCGTTTTTACAAACCATTCAAACGAAAAAACTGACCATAAATGTTCAAGATGCTTTGCTGAGTTCAGATGAGCCGGCCACCTTCCAAAGTATAAAAAACCTGATGAAATGAATGGAACAAAAAATATTCGGCTTCGGAAGTTTAAAGACCACAACATGTCAGTTATGGAGGATATGCTGGCTGTGGAAGAACCCCTGGAAATACGACTGGTGTATGGTCCCATAGAAAACCGCATCAGAAAGAGCATATCTGTGACCATGCGAACGCCGGGCCATGATGAATGGCTTGCCCTTGGCTTTCTCAAAAACGAAGGAGTGATTTCCCAAATTTCTGATGTGTTAAAAGTAAGCTTTACCACTTATCACAAAGGAGAACTTAACCCCAACATTATTACCGTGTCACTAAAGCCCGGTTATCTGCCTGACCTTTCTGACATGGAAAGAAATTTTTATGCCACCAGCAGCTGTGGTATCTGTGGCAAAGCCAGTATTGAAGCCGTACAAAGTTATTGTATGGGCCAGGTAAGTACCCATGGTCAACCCATACCTATTTCCATATTGTCTGATCTGCCTTCAAAACTCAGGGAAGCACAAATGGTATTTAATGCCACCGGAGGCCTTCATGCCGCTGCCTGCTTTGATCAGGTTGGCACCCTTATCATGCATACTGAAGATGTAGGCAGGCACAATGCCATGGACAAAATAAGTGGCTGTTTGTTGCAGTCCAATAAATTGCACGACATCGGTCAATACATACTCCTGTTAAGTGGCAGGGCCAGTTTTGAACTGATCCAGAAGGCTGCCATGACCGGTTTTCCCATCGTTTGTGCGGTGGGAGCGCCCAGCAGCCTGGCGGTCGAAACGGCAGAAGCAACGGGCATAACCCTAATAGGATTTTTAAAACAGACCAGCTGCAACGTTTACAGCCACCCGCAACGAATTCAACATTCATAACCTGCAAACACATTATACCATGAAACTAAGAATCAAGGGAAATTCCATCAGACTGAGACTCACGAAAACAGAAGTGGAAACCCTGTCGAATGAGGGATACTTTGAAGAGCATACTTCTATCGGCAATCAAAAACTTACTTATGCCCTGAAAGCAGCAGATGCCGTTGATCTGCTTTCTGCCAATTACCGCGACAATACCATTACTGTACTCATGAACACCGGTCTATCCCAAAACTGGACCAGCAATGAAGTGGTAGGGTACAGGCACATCGAGAAACTGGAAACGGGAGAAGAACTGTTCTTATTGGTGGAAAAAGACTTTGTATGCCTGGAAGAGTCCTTTGAAGACCAAAGCGACAATTACCCCAACCCCAATGCCAGTTGCTGATCCAGTAAAACAGGTAAAGCCGGCTGTTATTTCCTTTTCATGATGGAAACGGCTACACCTCCGCCGTCAGCCAGCCTCAAAGGGAGTTGGTCACCTTTTTTCACCACAACCTTTCTGATCCGTACCGGATACGGATTGTTTTGCCAGTGCGCACCCTCGCCATCCTCGTACACGGTCGCATCGTAAGTGAAACCCTCATCCAGGAAATCAAGGGTGACATCGTACTGCCTGGCATTTTCATCGGTAATGCTGCCCAGGAACCAGTTTTCCGATCTTTTATCTTTTCGGGCAACGGTAAGGTAATCTCCTATTTTGGCATTCAGGATGCGCGTATCCTGCCAGTCTGCGGGAACATCCTTGATGAATTGAAAAATGTCGAGCCGCTTGCTGTAATTTTCCGGCAGATCGGCAGCCATGATCAGTGGACTATACAGGGTCACGTACAAAGCCAGTTGTTTCGCCACCGTTGTGTGTACGATTTCCTTTTTGTCTTTGTTGTAAACGTTCATCCTTGTCTCGAAGATGCCCGGGGTATAATCAAAACCACCACCCATGATGCGGGTGAAGGGAAGGATGGTCTCGTGCTCCGGTGGATTGCCCGCACTCCAGGCATTAAATTCCATGCCGCGGGAAGCTTCACAGGAAAGCCAGTTTGGATACGTGCGGTTCATGCCGGCTGGCCTGTGCGACTCGTGCATGTTTACCATGATTTTGTGGTCTGCAGCCGATGTGGCAACCCTCAGGTAGTGGTTGACCATCCATTGGCCGTCGTGCCATTCGCCTTTAGGAATGATCTTGCCTACGTATCCGGTTTTGACGGTAGTGACATCGTGTGTATTCATGACATCAAAAGCTGCTTTCATCTGGCTTTCGTAATTTGTTACAGCAGATGAGGTCTCGTGGTGCATAATGAGCCTTGTTCCTTTTTCTCTGGCATACTTGGCCAAATAATCTAGGTCGTAATCGGGATATGGCGAAGTAAAACTAAAAACAGAGTCTTGCCATTTGCCAAACCAATCCTCCCAGCCCTGGTTCCATCCTTCTACCAAAACCCCGTCAAAACCATGCGCTGCGGCAAAGTCGATGTACCTTTTGGTATTTTCAGTCGTAGCTCCGTGCCTGCCATGCGGTTTGATGATGGATTGGTTGGATGCCTGACGAACACCGTATTCCCAGGTTGATTTACCTATGTGCATCTCCCACCAGATGCCAACATATTTCTGCGGTTTGATCCAATTGGTTTCTTTGATGGCACATGGGTCATTCAGGTTAAGGATCAGTTTTGAAGTAAGCAAACCCGCTGCGTCCTTCGATATGTTGATGGACCTCCAGGGCGTCAAAAGCGGCAGGGTGTTGACCGATTTTATAGTGGAGTCTTTGGAAGGGATCAGGGAAGCCTTGAAAGTATTGGGTCTGATCACCCGCAGGTGCAGGGCCGGAAAATCCTTCAGCGCCGCTTCGTGCAGGCAGAAATGAACGCCATTCTGGGCCTTCATGGCCAGCGGGGTCTGCACAGCATTGGGCAAAACGATGTGCTGGGTATAGATCTTCTTTTCATAATCCGGCGCATTGTAGGCAAATGCATCGATCTTGCTAATGGCTGTGGTGGAATACACGTGTTCATTGCTGTCATAATCGCCCGGTATCCACCAGGTCTTGTGGTCACCGGTCATGGCAAATTCCGATATTTCATCCTCAGTGGTCACCGTATCCAGGCCCTGCTGGTGAGGTATCTGGTACCGGAAACCCAGGCCATCTTCAAAAACCCGGAAGAACACATCCATCGTTCGACCCTCCTTATTTTTCAGCGATACCGTCAGTTGATTGTAATGTTCTCTGATTCGGGCCACTTCACCAAGCACAGGTTCCCAGGTGTCATCATAGCTGCTTTGAACGGCATTAACGACCTCAAAACCCTTTGTCATATCCATCTCCCTGAAAACAAGCCCTAAGTAAGACCGGTTGATGGCCGGCTGTCCGTCAAAACTTACTTCGTAATAAGGTTTGCCTTCCGCATCGACATTTACATTCAGGCTCACCTGCTTATTCGGCGATGTGATGGTATTAACAATTTTATTGGACTTACATCCTGCTACTAAAAATGACAAAAAAATAAGGTAACGAAACATGGTAATTTATTTTAACTATACAATTGTGCCTATTGCACTATTTAGTGGTGAATGTTCGCAATTGGCGAAAGAGGATAAAACTTAACCTGCAATAAACGCCTCCATAAATTTACCATTTAAAAGTGAGTTTCACATGGTAATTTGCACTGATTTTAATTTCTTCATATCGACATAAATGTTGACTTTTTATTTGATCATCTTAAAAGCTTAATGATCAAATACCTGCGGAAGTATGCTCAATTTACATCTTGCATAAGTATGGTCAAAAAGTGACAGCGCACAGTTCATCCTGATGACCACATTATCACCATGATCCACTTACTAAGTTGACATTCGGTCTTCACGCAGGTAATGCACCTTCACCAGACCGGTATCGTAGGGTGTGACCGATGCAACCTCCCATTTTTGCACGGGCCGGCCATCACTGAACAATTTGATGCCGGCTCCCAGCATAACCGGAATGGTGGATAAGATCATTTCATCGATCAGGTCAAGTTTTAGCAAGGCATTGACCAATGCTGCCCCGCCATCGCAATAAATGTACCTGCTATGTTTTTCTTTTAGTGAGGTAACGAGTTCTGCGAGGTCCCCCGTGTAAAAAGTGATCCTGCCGGATGTTTCTCTCGGCGTCCTGGTCACCACATAACTATCCACGCCGGTATGAGGGTAGGCTGCATGCTTCAAGACCCAATCATATGTTTTGCGACCAATGACCACAGCGTCGACCCGGGATACAAAAGCTGCGTAACCATAGTCCTCCCCTTCTTTCGCCACGCTGGACAAAAAACCAAGGTCATCCCCGGGAGCAGCGATGTAGCCATCTATGCTGGTTGCGATGTAAAGACATACTTTACCTTTCATTTTGATTGTTTCTTGAAAATCTACATTTAAAATATTATTATCCATAATAAATTATACTTTCATTGATATCAAAGTAATAATATTTGGAAAATTAATAAATAGCTAGTAGCCCACCAAACTAAATTTCGAATCAATATTAATTTACACCAATTTGCTCCGTTTGTGATTCAAAATTAAGTCCATCTGAGGCATTTACAAGGAATTGGATGGCCTAAGGATTATACCCCCAAAACTAAAATAATTACTATAAAAAACATCCATCTTCTTAAAACAAATCCCTGCTTTCAAATCTCCATATTTTTGCTATCTTCGGCAGTAGAAATAGTCAGTTTACCATACTAAAAATAACCCCTATTTTGGAATTGAATATACACATTCTCAATTACCTGGGTGGCATGCTACAGCCTTCCCTCGATGGCGGGCAACTGGAGGTTTTTAATCCATCCAACGGCAAAGTGTACACCCATGCACCCAATTCATCTGCAGCAGATGTCGATCTGGCAGTCAAATCGGCGCAAGACGCGTTTCCATCCTGGTCAAATACGGCAGTAGAGGAACGAAGCCGCATACTGATGAAAATAGCCGACGGCATTGATGACCGGTTTGAGGAACTAGCTTACGCGGAAACCCTCGATAATGGTAAACCGCTGTGGCTTTCAAAACAAATGGACATACCCAGAGCTGCAGCCAACATTCGTTTTTTTGCCAACGCCATTACCCAGTTTTCCTCCGAATCGCATGAAACTACAGGCTTGTCTGCCATCAACTACACCTTGCGCAGCCCCATTGGCGTAGTTGGCTGTATCTCGCCCTGGAACTTACCGCTGTATCTCTTTACCTGGAAAATTGCGCCGGCCATTGCTGCAGGAAATACGGTCATCGCCAAACCTTCTGAAGTGACTCCTTTGACAGCTTCTATCTTTAGCGAAATTTGTATGAAAGTCGGCCTTCCGCCCGGTGTACTCAATATCCTACATGGACAAGGCCATAAAGTAGGTGAAGCCATGTCCCGCCACCCTGACATCAAAGCCCTTTCCTTTACAGGCAGTACCCGGGTAGGCAGGGAAATTGCCTCCATTGCGGCCCCCATGTTCAAGAAACTTTCCCTGGAAATGGGGGGCAAAAACCCTGTAATCATTTTTGACGACTGCAACTATGAAAAGATGTTGAAAACGGTGGTCAGGTCGTCGTTTATCAACCAGGGCCAGATATGCCTGTGTGGCTCCCGCATTTATGTCCAGCGATCGGTGTATGACCGATTCAAGCAGGATTTTGTCGCAGCGGCACAAAACATGAAAGCTGGTCCACCCCTGGAGGCGGACACCCAGACCGGAGCCATTGTTTCTCAGGCCCATTATGAAAAAATACTCCGGCACATAGAAACTGCTAAACGGGAGGGAGGCACCATACTTTGCGGAGGTAAGCCTGTATTTCCTGCCGGCCATGAAGATGGCTGGTATATTTCGCCTACGATCATCGAAGGTTTACCGCAGCACTGCACCACCAATCAGGATGAGATATTCGGACCGGTGGTGACCATCACCGCTTTTGAATCCGAAGAAGAGGTACTTGCCATGGCCAATGACAGTTATTATGGCCTGGCGTGCAGTCTTTGGACCGAAAATGCATCGAGAACGCACCGCATGGCGAAGTCCATTCAAACCGGCATTGTCTGGATCAATACCTGGCTAATGAGGGACCTTAGGACACCGTTTGGTGGCATGAAAAACAGCGGTGTAGGCAGAGAGGGTGGACTGGAAGCTCTCCGTTTTTTCACCGAACCAAAAAATGTATGCATTCAATACTGATACAAGTCAGATAGACCGGGGATTTTATTATTTTTAAGCCAAAATGAATCTACATGTCCAAATTATTACCAAAATTCAATTTTAAGGCCTGGATCGATGAAAACAGGCATATGCTTAAACCACCAGTAGGAAATAAGTGCGTTTGGGCCGATGGCGAATACATCGTGATGGTAGTAGGTGGTCCCAATGCCAGAAAAGATTTCCACTTAAATCAGACACCTGAATTCTTTTATCAGGTAGAAGGAAATGTTCACCTCAAGGTTATAGATGAAGGGGTCATCAAAAGGGTTGACATCAATGAAGGTGACATCTACCTGTTGCCTGCCAATGTTCCACATTCTCCTCAAAGGGGACCCAACACCGTCGGACTCGTCATTGAGATGCCCCGATCTGCCGACATGGAAGACGGCCTGGCATGGTTTTGTGAAAACTGCCACAAAGAACTATACCGTGAAAATTTTATGCTGGACAACATCGAAAATGACTTGCCTGTCATCTTTAAAAAATTCTATACAAATGACGATCTGCGCACCTGCAAGTCCTGCGGTACTGTAATGGAACAACCAGTAACACTCAACGCAGAATAATACGATAATCGATTACGAAAGACCAACCAATGCGCATCAACGGACATTCTCACGTATTGCCCTACCCTGAAGAGATTCCCCGGTTCATGTCCGATAAAGAGATTTTCTGGGTAGATGCGGATCGCAAGTTTATGCGCCAGAAAAACTGGGCGAGACCGATCACTGATTTGAGTTTCTTCCTCGATGAAAAAATGGTCTGGATGGAAAATAACCACATCGACCATTGTGTGGTACTCAATCTTTCCCAATTGTATTGCAATGGTTATGCGCGACAACTTACCAGGGATGTACTTCGTTTTCAAAACGATTTCAATGCCAGCGTACAAGAGCGTTACCCACAAAAATTTACCGGCGGGTTTGTGGTTCAACCCCGATATATCGATGATGCACTGAATGAAATAGACCGCTGTGTGACGAGCCTGGGTTTGAACCTGCTTTGTCTGCCAACGCACTTTTTGGATGAAAATCAACAGTGGAAAACCGTGGCAGACCCCTGGTGTGATCCAATTTTTGAACTGGCAAACTCACATGCTTTAGCCGTTGAAATCCATCCCTATGATGGTCCCGGCATCATTGCCCTGGAAGATAAATTCTGGCGTTTTCATCTGGTGTGGATGTGTGCACTTACAGCCGATACCTATCATTTTTTCACTCTATTGGATCATCCACATCGATTTCCTCAGATCCGCACCTGTTTTGCCCACGGCAATCAGTTTGGACAGGTAAACATCGGTCGCAGGATACAGGGGTATGAAGGGCGTCCCGATTTGTTTAAGGGCGCTGTGCATCCCGCAATGAACATCAAAAATGAAAATGTTTTTGTGGACTCATTGTTTCACGATGTACTGTCGCTGGAATTGCTCATCAAACGTCAGGGCGTGGGTCAGCTGATTGCAGGCATCGACGATCCTTATCCCTTGGGGGAAATGGATACCGTACCGGGTTGTTATCCCGGAAAATTGTTAGACCAGGCCATGTCATCCGGCATCCTGAGTCCGCAGGAAGTGGACCAGGTGTGGCATTCCAATGTGTTGAGGTGGCTGGGTAAATCTCATAAGTTTTTACATCATGATTGAACATACAGAAACAGATTTTTCCTTTGCCCGGCGAATGGATGAAACCGACAAGCTGAAATCATTCCGGGATGAATTTCTTTTTCCCGTTCATACCAATGGAAAACCCAGTCTATATTTTTGCGGAAATTCACTGGGACTTCAACCCAGGTCAACCAGGGCTGCTCTGGTGCAGGAACTCGACGACTGGGCAAGGTTCGGTGTAGAAGGTCACTTTCATGCCAAAAACCCATGGATGCCGTACCATGAGTATCTTACCGCTGCAATGGCTCGCATTGCTGGTGCCAAAGAAACGGAAGTGGTCGTCATGAATTCACTTTCTGTAAACCTCCATTTGATGATGGTTTCCTTTTACAGACCCAGTCAAAGTCGGTATAAGATTCTCATAGAACACGATGCATTTCCATCTGACCGTTATGCAGTAGCATCCCAAATCCGGTATCATGGCTATGACCCGGCTGATGCCTGCATTGAACTTAAGGCAAGACCTGGCGAAGTGTGCATACGCCAGGAAGACATCGATGCCATAATTGACGAAAGGGGGCACGAAATTGCCCTTGTGATGATTGGAAATACCAACTATTATACGGGTCAGTTTTTTAACATGGGCCACATAACTTCCATATCTCATGCCAAAGGGTGCTTTGTAGGTTTCGACTGTGCGCATGGTGCAGGAAATGTACCCCTTGAGCTGCACCATAGCGGAGTTGACTTTGCGGTGTGGTGTACATACAAGTATTTAAATGGAGGACCTGGCAGCGTCGGCGCCTGCTTTGTGCATGAAAGACATGCGGGTTCAAAAAACATCCCGCGCTTTGAGGGTTGGTGGGGTCATAACAAGGAAACACGCTTTGGCATGCGGGATGACTTCGACCCCATCTATGGTGTGGAAGCATGGCAACTTAGCAACCCACCCATTTTATCCCTGGCCGCAATCAAAGCAGCCGTTGAGGTTATGGATAGGGCCGGAATTTATACCCTAAGGGAAAAGTCTATAAAACTTACCGCCTTTCTTGAAAAACTCATCGGCGGAATCGGAGATGAAAGAATTTCGATCATTACACCTGCCAATCCCGAAGAAAGGGGTGCCCAGCTCAGCATACGTGTCGAGAATGCGGACAAGTCCCTTTTCAATGCCCTCGGGGAAAATGGCGTCATTGCCGATTGGCGCGAGCCGGATGTCATCCGTATAGCTGCTGTGCCGCTCTACAATTCTTTTATGGATGTCTATGAATTTGTACAAATTTTAAAATCATTGTTACAAAATGAATAATGAAAAAATTGCCATCATTGGAGCCGGACTAAGTGGCACCCTGCTCGCCATCACTATGGCACAACGAGGGTATGACGTGGTTGTCTATGAAAAAAGAGATGACATGCGCAAAGTGTCAATGTCTGCCGGCAGATCTATTAACCTCGCACTTTCACCACGGGGTATGCTCGGCCTGGACCTGGCGGGCATCAGGCAGGAAATCATGGGTCAGTGTATACCTATGCCGGGCAGAATGGTACATCCGCTTGCACAAGAAGCTTTTTTTCAATCTTACAGTGGCAGAAAGGGCGAAGCAATCAACTCTGTTTCCAGGGGTGGTCTCAACATTAGCCTGTTAAATAAAGCTGAGACATTTCCAAACCTTAAGATGCATTTCAACCACACTTGCACCCACGTGGTGCTGGAAAAGGGGGTGGCACATTTTAAGCACGAAAAGACCGGCATGGCTATTGAAACAAAAGCCGACATCATCATTGGCACCGATGGCTCCGGCTCTGCACTGCGTAAAAGTATGATGGAAAAGACTGCAGACTTGTTATTCAACTATTCGCAGCACTTTCTCAGTCATGGGTACAAAGAATTAAGCATAAATCCAAGTGACAAAGGTGGCTTCAAGCTTGAAAAACACGCCCTACACATCTGGCCAAGAGGCAGTTTTATGATCATTGCCCTGCCAAATTTGGATGGAAGTTTTACAGTGACCATGTTTCACCCATATGAGGGGGAATGGGGCTTCAATCAACTCACTACCCGTGAACGGGTAGAGGAATTCTTTCAGCAATTTTATCCGGAACTCATTGCCTTTATGCCCGATTACGTGGATGAGTTTTTCAACAACCCAACCGGCAACCTGGGTACTGTCAAATGTTTTCCCTGGCAGGCCTATGGCAAGGCCTTACTCATGGGAGATGCCGCCCACGCCATTGTACCGTTTTACGGTCAGGGCATGAATGCCTCCTTCGAAGATGTACGTGTTTTTAATGAATTGCTGGATGAAAACGCAGGCAACTGGGAAGTAATCTTTAATAAATTTCAAAAAAGCAGAGCTGAAAATACCAACGCCATTGCAGACCTGGCCATCGATAATTTTTACGAAATGAGAGACAGGGTGGATGACGCTGACTTTATCATGAAACGAAAAATAGAAATGCAACTTGAGTACACCTACCCGGATTATTACTCCAAATATTCACTGGTTACATTCAGGGCAGATGTGCCTTATGCCAGGGCCATGGCACAGGGCCGCGCCCAGGATGAAATGCTCCTGTCCTGGTGTAAAGGAGGTACTCCATCATTGAACCTGGATGAAATGTACACCCAGCTAATGCAACTTGCAAACGAAACATCATATGTCCATTGAGCATAAAGTAGTCGAAGGAAAGGCCACCCCTCTGGGAAATTATCCCCATGTGAAACGCGTAGGGGATTTTATTTACATTTCAGGTACCAGCAGTCGAAGGCCAGACAACAGTCATGAAGGGGCAATTCAAGAAGCAGATGGCAGCTGGGTATTGGACATACGCAAACAAACAAAGGCCGTAATTGAAAACATCGGCTCCTTGCTGAAAGCCATGGATGCCGGCTTGGAAGACCTTGTTGACATCTCTACCTTCCTCGTGGACATGAAGGACTTTCAAGGATACAATGAGACGTACAGCGAATATTTTGATCATACAGGACCCACAAGAACAACAGTGGCGGTGCATCAACTGCCCCACCCCAATCTGTTGATAGAAATTAAAGCTGTAGCTTATAAACCCCTGCGTCAAATGTGAACCTTAAAATTCGGGATTCTCTACTTTGGTAAAAGAAAGATTTATGGACGTGTTAAGTCTTAAGGAGCGCTTAATTGCTTTTTCTGTTGGATATTTCATCCCTAAGTTTTGCAGCAGTCTCATAGTCTTCCATCTCAATGGCCTTGGCAAGCTGGCTCTCCAATTCCGCCAGGGATAGACCTGAAATGCCTTGCTTATGTATGGTACGGGTGGTACTCAGATCTTCTCCTTTTTCAGCCTCCATTTCAACGCCTGCCTGATCAAGAATAAAATCATAGGTATAAATAGGGCAATTAAACCTTACTGCCATGGCAATGGCATCGGAAGTCCTGGAATCAATTACAGAAATATCTCCGTTCTGATCACAAATGAGTTGTGCATAAAAAATTCCATCCAACAAGTCATTAATCACTACTTCCCGTATGGCAATATCGAAATTGTCCAACGTTGCCTTGAACAAATCATGAGTCAACGGCCTGTTGGGAGTCATCTTTTCTACCGCTATGGCAATACCCTGGGCTTCAAAGCCTCCAATGACAATGGGTAATCTGCGGCTTCCATCGACTTCTCCCAATATTACTGCGTAATTGTGAGACTGTGACACTGAATGACTAATGGCTACAATATCTAGTGCTACTTTATTCATGTATTAAATAAATGCAAATATAAGTCATAAAGTTCTAATATTCTAAGTGTATTTTCAGAGAGTCAATCCAACATTTTCTGCTGTTTCATCCACCTATTCGATATAAACACAGACAAATTACCTTAAGTTATAACAAAAATTTCGAGCAACCTGCCTCCTCATTTAAACCACAGTTTACCTGCCGGGGATAAAAGGCAGATTCCCTACCTATTTCCTTGCCGCATAAAGAATCCATGAATTGAGGTTAAAAACAAATGGCCGGGCAAACCAAACTGCCCGGCCATTGTAACTATGCCTTAAAATATTTTATTATTTGAGTGTAAACTTTCCTTTTCCTACCAAAAAACCGTTGTTATATAACTCGCAGTCATAGACACCTTTTGAAAGTTTTTCACTAAGTGTCCAGTCTATGCAGGCATTGGTATCTTTATTGTCGTACTCAATATCGCCAGATGTGGTGTACCGGATCTGTGTATTGTTGAGTTTATTGGTGAGCACACCTGATCCTTTGTCTTCCTGGGCTACGGTCTCTCCCTGCGGATTGATTACCCTGACATAAAACTTTTTCTGACCAGATGAAGTCACCATGTTGGTCTCAGTGGTAAAACAAATTCTCAACATTTCAATGTCTTTGGCCTTTGATTTATCCTTGAGCTTACCGTCGTCCTTTACCTCAAAACCTTTAACTTCCATATAGTTGATTTTAATGGCATTGGCCATGTCAACTTTGGAAGATAAAGCTTCATTGCTTTTGGAAAGTTTTTCACGGTCAGAAGCCAGAATAGCCCTTGCCTGCGCAATTTCCTCCTTTTCCTTCTTTTCCATTTCCAATGTTGCAGAAAGTGATTGATTTGCCGTACTCAACTGCGTGTTTTCGCCGGCCAGCTTGCTGTTTTCATTTGTAAGTGCCGTAATCTGGGCTACATAATCCGTCACCTGAGCGTTTAACTTAGCAAGTTCATCTTTTGCCTTACCCAGTTCACGCTTGGTCCAGATCATTTCAGCTATTTTTGCCTTTGAAGTCTCCAGTTCTCTTTTTTGAGCGTCAATAAGGTCATTGGCTTCTTTGTTATCTCCCCTCAACTCTTCCAACCGCTCGAGCGCGTCCTGGTAATCCTGATCCAGTTCAGCTTGTGCTTTTTCAAGTTCCAGCAAATTGGTTTGCTGCGTAGTGTGCTGCGATTTCAGCTGGCTGTTCATAAACCATTGGTAAGCATTCAATCCCAACAAGCCTATTATCGCTACAATTGCCCATGCGGTAAAGTTTTGTTTTGATTTATTATACGTGTTCATTTCCATGATAATTTTTATTCAATAACGGTACAAAGATCAAATAATAATATGCAAACATCAAATAAATACAGAAAATTCAATGAAATCTACTATTTTAGATCCGTATAAACCCCTATAGATATGATTTACCCGGCAAAGAATTTAAAAAATACCCTTTTCCTTGACATTGAGACGGTTTCAGCCCATAAGGACTATTCGGAACTCAACGATCAGTTTAAGAAGTTGTGGCTTAAAAAAGCCATTTCTGCAGACAAAAATCTGAATACCGAAGTCCCGGAAGCCGTTGCAAACAGTTATGTGCGCAGGGCGGGCATTTATTCAGAGTTTTCAAAGGTTGTATGCATTTCTGCAGGTTTTCTTACCGATGATGGAAAACTGCGCCTTAAAAGTTTTGCAGGACACAATGAAAAAAAACTGCTCCAGGATTTTGCAGCCTTACTAAGCACATTTTATCCGGATGCCACTTCGTCCTTCCTCTGTGGTCACAATATCAAGGAATTTGACGTCCCTTTCCTATGCAGACGAATGGTGAAACACGGACTTCCCCTGCCAAAAATCATGGATGTGGCCGGTAAAAAACCCTGGCAAACGGAACAGTTCATCGACACCCTTGAACTGTGGCGTTTTGGCGATATAAAAAACTATACCTCCCTCGAATTGCTCGCGGCAACCCTGGACATTGAATCACCCAAGGATGACATCGATGGCAGCATGGTAGGCATCACCTATTGGGAACAAAACGACCTGAATCGCATTGTCACCTATTGTCAGAAAGATGTGGTTACCGTGGTGCAACTGATGTTGAAATTTTGTAGCATGACTGCTTTGCCTGCAGAAGCCATTGACATTGTTGACCCTTAACTATAAACCGGCAGACCGATCATATGGTAAAAAAATATTTGCCCGTTAAGTAACAAACTATCATTAATATCGATTTATATTAAACCATTATTCCAAAGCCTGATAGGTTTTATTACAGTGTTTTCTGATTATTTTAGCCGTTACCCCAAAGACAGGTTACCAGGAAAACTACAGCGTTCGTTATCATTTGATTACCGAAATATATTGACATGCCAAACATCAATTGCGCAGTTCCGGATCTTAGTGCCTTTGTGCCTGCGACTTCGAATGCCTGGGATTTTAGAAAAGCAATGCACTTGTATCGTAGAATTCAATTTGGTGCAGATTACGAGACCATCCAACAAGCCATACAACAGGACCCTGTACAACTGGCATCAAGTCTCGTGGAACAAGCCCGTACCCTGCCCTTACCACCCATGCCGGTCTGGGCAAAGTGGACCATTACGGATTATAGTCCCATAGAGCAGGAAAGAAATGCCCAGATTGTACAGCAAATCCTCGAATGGTCGGCTGTATGGGTCAAGGGTATGCGCACCAGTGGACTGAGGGACCGAATGTCTTTGTTTTGGCACAACCATTTTGTCACAAAATTGGAAAAATACATTTGCCCTTCCTGGATGTATGAATACCACAGTTTGCTTCAAAAACATGCGTTGGGTAATTTTAAAACCTTTGTTAGGGAAATGGGTCTCACGCCCGCCATGCTGGTTTATCTGGATGGCATACAAAATACCCGGTTTCAGCCCAATGAAAACTTTGCCCGGGAATTACTCGAGCTATTTACCCTGGGCGTGGATAATGGATATACACAGCAGGACATTGTCAATGCAGCGAAAGCAGTTTCAGGATGGAATGGTATTGACCTTAACAACCTCTGTGGCACCGTTACCTTTATTCCCATTTTTTGGGACAATGGACAAAAAACCATTTTCGGCAAAACAGGTAATTTCGGTTATCATGAATTGATTGACCTCATTTTTGCGGAGAGGCCTGTCCAGGTGAGTACCCATATTTGCAGAAAGCTCTACGCGCATTTTGTCAATCCGGATGTGGACGAAGAAGTGGTTTCACAACTGGCGGCCATATTCAGACAAAATAATTTTGAAATAGCTCCTGTGATGTCAGCCATGTTTTCATCCACCCACTTTTTTGATGACACCACCATAGGTACGGTTATCCCAGGTCATTTGGAATATTTTATCAGCTTCCTCAATGAAATGGACTTTCCCCACGATGACCTGCTGATGCAATACATCGTTTATGGTGCAGATGAGTTTGACCAACGCATTTTCAACCCTACTGACGTGGCAGGGTGGAAAGGCAATCGCGCATGGATTACTTCCAGTACCCTGCCCTTCAGGTGGGAAGGCATTACGAACATCATGTTATACTACTATCAAGTTCAGGGCAATCAGCTTGACCAGTTGCGGGATTTGGCCATCAGCCTTAGTGATGCCGCAGAAACAGATCCGACCGTCGTCTGCAATGCCATCATTGATTACCTCTTACCCAATGGGTTTCAGACTCAGCGCGACTACGATGAGGCACTCAGGGTGTTCAAGGCAGAGGTACCGGAAAACTATTTTACCACCCAGCAGTGGAATCTGATCTGGGAATATGCCCCCCTGCAGGTGTTCTTGCTCATTCAATACATTTCAACTCAGCCTGAATTTCAGTTAAAATAATAGTCCCATGAAAAAACTTTCTCATCCATTGCTGACTTCATTTTCATCCTGCTCAAACCCGGAGGCGCATAAAAGCTGGAGCAGACGGGACTTCCTCCAAACGCTTGGACTTACCGGAGGCATGGGTCTGGTTCTGGGAGGATTGCCCATTAACGCCATGGCATCACCCTTACTATCGCCGCCCGGTGGAGCGGAGTCCAGAATTCTGGTTTTAATCAGACTGAAAGGAGGCAACGATGGCTTGAATACCATTGTTCCCCTTTATAACTATGGCACTTATAAAAGTGCCAGACCCACCATACACATTTCCCAAAATGAGCTCATTGCCCTGAACAATGATTTGGCAATACCCAAAACGATGACCAAATTGTTGCCAATGTGGCAAAATGGCGCCATGAAAGTGGTTTGCAATGTAGGATACTCAAACCATAATCTCTCGCATTTCACTTCATCAGACATTTGGAATTCAGCCAATACCGGTATCGAAACCGATGCAGATAAGTCAGGCTGGCTCGCCCGGTTTATGTTGCAGAGACAACCGGACTATCTTGAAAATCTTCCCCAGATTCCTGGTGCAATCAAAATCAGCAGTGGCAGCAATATCGCTTATCAAAATGCAGATCGCATCGACCTGGCAGTAAATTTTAATTCCCCGGATAAACTCATTGAAATTGCAGAAAGAGGTTTTTACTATGATACCAACAACCTGCCTGATGCATGCTATTATGGCGATCAAATTGGGTTTTTGAGGTCTATCCTCAACATTACCTATAAATATGCTCCGATCATCAGCGATGCCTTCAATGATTCAACCAATAGCGTAGCCTATTCAAACAATGAATTGAGCAGACAATTGGCCATCGTGGCGCGACTGATCAAGGGAAAATTGGGTACCCGGTTATATATGGTCTCCCTGGATGGCTTCGATACCCATGAGAACCAAAATACAGCGCACCCTTTGCTGATGCAGCAACTTTCGGCCGCCATATCTGAATTTTATGCAGACCTGAAAGCGGGTGATGTGGACAAAGATGTACTGGCTGTGTCGTTTAGTGAATTTGGAAGAAGAGTGGCTGAAAATGCAGGCGGTACTGACCATGGCACAGCGGCACCTGTACTTATGTTTGGTACGGTGCTGGAAGGAAATGGCAGACTGGGTTCGCTGCCGGATCTCGACAACCTGGATGCCAATGGCAATTTAAAATCCACCACAGACTTTCGTTCTGTGTATGCCAGTTTGTTGGAATCGTGGTTGTGCGTTGCTCCGCAAGACACCGACGCCATTCTGGGTGAAAGTTACGACCGTTTGGATGGTCTGGGATTCGATTGCTCCTCAACTGGTCTGCCGGTACTGCCCACTCAACAAGATGTCAGTCACAAAGTATTGTACGGCAGCGATGGTCAGATCGACATTGAATTTACCCTTTCAAGGCCAGGACCATTGAAGTTTGAACTCTTTGCCATTACAGGTCAGCAAATCCACACAATTTCGTACCAATATCTGAATGAGGGTCGCCACACCATAAGTCTTTATCCGCACATGACTACATTGGGGAGCGGTATGTACTTGTATCGACTGACAACGGCTAAAAATGAAGTTTCCGGAAAAATTATTCGGGCCTGGTAAAATAAAAAAAACCATACATCACCACTGAAGTGTTACTCTTTCAAAGTATGCGAGACCAATCCCAAAAGGATAATCGGTTTTTAGGATGACCTCTCTTCACTGGTTTTTAAGACGTATGGTTTCTAAAGGATCTCAAAAACAAAAAACGTAATTAGCAATTACGGAAACAAAGATATATTAATACATATTATAAAATAATTTAATATGTATTTTTTTCATATTTTTATTTTTAAATGTATAATGCGCCTGACGGGCTTATGTTAATTGGCTAGCACTGCCAGGTCAATTCAATGTTTTGGCTACCCATCATGGCGCAAGTCGGTCGCTGTTAAGTGAGGTTAGAATATTTTTATATCTTAGGTGTGCTCTGTCCTTGCCACTTCAATAATTATCACCTATGGAACAAATACAAGCTACATATATTTTAAATATCTGTTATGCTTTAATTTACATATTAAATAATACTTTAATGTATTTTACATCGCAAACTTTTGGGCGAATAAGTTTCTCATTCCAAGTTTTTTATCCGGCAGGTCCGTTTAGTGTGGGTCAGGAAGCTTAACTTTGCGTTAAATTTAAGTTACTGTTTGATGAAAGACATTACTGACTTATTGGGCAGAATTTGTATTGCGTTGATCTTTGTTTATGAAGCCCTGGATACCACGCTATTTTTCAACAACACCAAACGCACCATGGCCGAATATGGCATCACCTGGAAACCGGATCTGTTGTTATACATCGTCATTGTCTTTTTAGTCGTAGGTGCCATCATGGTACTTATTGGTTATTATGCCAATATCGGGGCTTTATTGCTTTTGTCTTACTGGCTGCCTTTCACGCTCATCGTTTATTCATTTTGGAATGACCCTCAACCCCTGCAAAGGCTCAATGCGTTGTACTTTATGCGCAACCTTGCGGTCTGCGGTGGCCTGTTGCTGCTCATGGCCAATGGGGCCGGCCGCTACAGTGTAAAACGATTGATCCACGTCATGAGGTTACCCAAATAATGTCGTTGTATAAGTACCTGCTTTTTGATGCGGACGATACGTTATTTGACTTTTCATCTGCTTCGCACGCCGCATTCCACCAATTTTACAAAGAATTTCTTGACAAAACCGGTAAAAGCGAGCCTGAACTTTACCATTACTATAAGGACGCCAATATGATGGTGTGGGAGGAATTTGAGCAAGGCTACATTTCCATTGAAACCTTAAAGTTTAAAAGATTTGATTTGTTTTATAAGCTGGCCCGCATAACGACAAGGGCAAATCCACAGGAAGCTTCAGCCTTTTATTTAAAGCAATTGATCCTGCAGAGCACGCTCCTGCCCCAGGCAACAGACCTTCTTAACCAATTATCGGTAAAATGCAGCCTATCCCTTATTACCAATGGCATTGCCGAAGTCCAGCACGCCAGGATACAAAAGCTTGGAATCAGGTCTTCTTTTAAACATATTTTTATATCGGAAGAAATTGGATATTCCAAACCGGACAAAGGATTTTTCGACCATGTGATGAATACCTTACGACTTTCAGAGCCTGCAGAAATTCTCATCATCGGGGATAGCCTTAAAGCAGACATGGCCGGGGCCCACAATGCCGGCATAGATGCCTGCTGGTACAATCCAAAGGGCCTGGTCAATGAAACATCTTTACCTGTAACCTATGAGATCCGTGAACTCAGCCAGATCCTTGATATCGTAAATTAATTCATCGCTTACGCGTTGGGCTATGGTGTATCCCCGTTTATCTTAAAACAGAAGACCTCCTCCTGCAAAGGAAGAGGTCAATGGTAATCTAGTTTTTTTTTAAATGGTTATTTAAGTTATCCCTTCTAATTGGCATAAAATTTAGTTTTCATCAAGCCAGGCAAAAATGATACCCACAAGCGATGCCTGAACAAAACCATAAAGCAACCAGGTAAAGACCATTACCATGGTCACATCGATGGCACTATACGTAATCCACATTACGGGAATAAGCGCTACAAGGGCGTACATGGCGCCAAACTCAAGCCCTTTGACCAATACTCCGCCTGGAAGAAATCGTCTAAAGCGGTTCCAAAGTATGGCGAGGGCAAAACATAAGATAAATGGATGTACATAGAAAAACATGTCCCTACTGCCATCAGAATTGAAAATGGGGTTGATGTAGTCTATAAAAAGATCCGGTTTAAGGGAAATGGCTGCATAAAGCCCGCCGTAACTGGCAAGAAATACAGCAATACCGGCAATGATGCCCTTTTTGAGAATGCCTGAAAACGGTGAAGGTACCGGTTGATTGGAAGTAGGATTGTTTTCCATTTTGCAAATTTTTATTGATGAAAGAAATGATTAAGAAACTTTTTGAAGAAATAATACAAATTCTACAATTAATTCATTCTTTACTTTAATGGCGCCTCCCAACTTACTTGGTGGTTTCAGCTTAAAATCTGAAAACAGTATCAGCTTGGTACCTACCAGTTCAACACCATCTTTATGGTGTGGATCAATTACAAATGTGATGTCCATTCGTTTGGTAACCCCTGCCAAAGTAATATCAGCGGTACCGGACAGATGGCTTTTCCTGTCAAAAGTAGTGAATCCCTTTGAAAAACTTAGAAAACTGATTTTCATATAGGGATAGTCATCCGCTTTCAGCGTTTTTTGAAGATCCTTGGTCATTACCTTATGATGACAATCAAAGCGCCTTACCTGAATAGCCAATTCTCCATTTGTCTTAACCTCATTGCCACTGCCGGCCGTTTGGTCCACATAAAGTGTGTCCCGTCTGCCGTACGATGGTATCGCGCACTCAAAACTGTTGATGTTGGTTTTTCCATCAACCTTGAGTCTGCTATGACTCTGCAGCAACCAGGTTTCCCGCTCGTGGCCGCCGGAAAGGCCCATCATCAGAAGGATAGGTAGGATAAAGGCATGGATGGAGCTCATGGTGTTTACTTTTGCATTAAAAAAAGGAGTTGAATCATACAGCTCAACTCCTTAATATTTATTTACCTGAAACTACCAGATGGTTTCAATTTTTTTAGAACCCGACAATAGCCTCAATGGTAATACCATTGAATTTAGCTCCGTTCCTGATGTCTGTACCCCTGAAACCTTCATACTTTTGTGTAACGTATTCGCCTTTCAGCAATAAGTTTTTGGTTGGGAACCATCCCGCTGCAATAGCAGTCCTGGTAATATCCACATCGCTGGTATAACCATTCAGTCTGCTTGTTACTGAGTTATATCTGGCACCAATGAACAATTGTTCGTTGGCAAGAAAACGGTAAACAAGTTCTCCAGCTAACTGTGTTGTTTTCCTGTCAGTACCATCATATGAGTCTGGTTTCTCATTTACAGTTTTACCAAGAGCTGTTTCATATGTTCCAAACAATTCAAGTCCTTTGAACTTGATGAATGGGTTGATACAAATGGCCCTCAATGAATTGGAATAACCTGGGTTAAACCTGCCACTGGTAAAGTCTGGAGTACTGTTTGCCCATGCTGCTGCTTCCACAACTCCAAAGTATCCAGAACCCGTTCTGTCACCACTATATAAAGTGATGCTTGGTGATGATTGGTTGTTGTACATAGATGCACTAAGTCTAAACCTTAAGTCATCATTGACTTTTTTGTCATACGCTGCTTTCAATAAAATACTTGGACTTTTAGCCGTGATGGAGTCAGCCTTAGCTGTGCCTATTACTGGACTCAGGGAGTAGTCTCTGATGTTGTTTCTGATCAAACCGTTGGTCAAGCCCAACATTAACATAAATCCTTCGGTTGGATATAAGTACACCTCACCACCAATTTCTGTGGTAAACTGGTCCATTACGTTGTTTTCAACAAATGGGTTAAATACTGCGTTACCACCATCAGATCTTCTAAAGTGATTGTCACCATAGTTCACTTCCATGTGGCCTATTTTCACCCTTACATATTTTTCAAACCAAGATGGATTGCCAAACATAGGCAATCTGTCGATTTGAATGTATCCGCCTTTTACCCAAAATTCGTTATGGTGCCTGGCAGCCATATAGTTTTCCAGGAATACGCGAATACCGTCGCCCAACTGGACATCGAAGTTAAGATTGGCTGCTGCAAGGTTAAAACCATTGCCAAGAGCATACAATGCCAATTTTTTAGCTTTTGATGTATCCACATTTTCATGGCTCAACATCTGATAGCCCTGCCTGAAGCTACCTCCAATGTGAAGTTTAAAGCCTTCATAAGCCATTGTCTCAGCTTTAGGGGCTTCAAATACATTAATACCAGTCTGGTCATAAGCTCTGGTGTATTGAATTTTTTGAGCGGTTGTTTTGGCTATCATAAGGACTACCAAAGCCAGGGTGAAAATTTTTACTATCGATTTCATAAAGTATTGTTTTAAAGTTTACAAATATAAATTGATTGAAGTTTGTTATTTATTGGCTGTGAAATTGAATTTCAATACGACATCGTTACCAGTTTTTACCGCACCCAACATAAATGATGGTGGATTCATATCGTACTCTTTCATTCCCATCTTTTTCTCCGCAATCACTGCAATACCGCCAGATTTATTGGGTTTCAGTGTAGCTACAAGTGGTGTTTCCAGCGTCTTACCGGCAATGGTAAGGTTAATCTTTGCATTGACCGTATAGGTCACATGATCTTTGGTGGTCACATCCGCACTCTTTAATACCGCAGTTATGTTTGGATTTTTATCTGCCTTCAGGGTTTTGTATGCATTTTTGTCCATGCCGTCTTTTCCGCTCTTTAATGCTTTCGCACCAATGCTGAAATTCATAGACTGGACATCCGTAATCTGGCCGGCATCATTCATCAATACCACCATACTGCAATCTCCGTTGGCAGCCTTCATTTCCCAATCATGCATGGTTGATGTCCCTGAAACAGACACCGCTGCAGCCTTAGTAGCATATTTATCCTGAGCATTTCCGAATTGAGCAAGCGCAAACAGCAGCAGAAAAACCTGGGATTTAATCATAATCGCTTTCATAAAACCTAATTTTATTTTGTTAATTGAATTACAATACAAGATTAGGGACCTTATGACTTAGGTCATATGACCACCATTAGTTCTGACAATGATATAGACCCAAATTTTAACGGAAATGTTACCCAAAAAAAAAGCCAATAATTATTGTTAAACTATTGGTTATCTTTTACATATAGATATATTTTTAAATATATGAAAATCTTAAAGCTTGTGAAAAACTAACGAGAAATAAATACTATTAATGCATTTTTCCTCTTTCGGGGCCGAGTTCTGCAATTACCCCGGCCTCATAATCCAGGTATTCCTGCCATCGATTCCACACTTCTTTTTCTCCTCCGTACAGGATGGCTAGTTCCAAAAACATCTTGTAATGGTTCGCCTCCGCCACCATGAAGTCGTGGTAAAAACTCCTAAGGCTCTCTTCTGAAATGTGTAGTGACAAGAGTCTGAATCGCTCACAACTTCGGGCTTCTATGAGGGCACATACCAGCAGACTTTCCACCAGCAGGGTGTTTCTGTTGCCGGATTTTTTCATTTTCAATAACGCTGCTACATAGGCATCCTTGCGCTGCCAGCCGAGTTTCAGGTTTCTTTTTTCCAATTCCCTGATCACCATACGGAAATGCCCCCACTCTTCCGTAACGACGGGCGAAACCTTTTTCACCATCTCCTCACGGTCGGGAAATTGCTGTATGAGTGAAATACAGGCAGTAGCTGCCTTCAACTCACAATAGGCATGGTCGGTAAGTATTTCTTCCAGATCCATTTCAGCCAGATTTACCCACCTGGGGTCGGTAGGTAGGTGCAAACCCAACTTTGTCTTCTGGTTAATCATGATTCAGGCACTTAATTTGCCTGTGAAAAAAATCGACGTCATACACCGGATACGACTCAAATCCGGATGACCACATTATGCCCAAACTGTTGAGGTATTCATTTCTGAGCAGCCCGGTATCCTGCTTATTGTTGAGGGTATATTTTACTTCATAGATGGTGTTCCCGGTTTCTTTTTCCAGGTAGGGTTCTGAAACGTCAACCACTTTGAAGAACACCCTTTTCCCGGAAATAAACTCCAGTCTTAAAAAATCGGATTTATGAATTACCCCGTAACTTCTCATTACATCCCGGGAATTGAAATTTACCTCTACATTAAATATAAAAGCCCCATCCAGTTTTTCCAAACCCAGGCTTAGTGTCATAAAGTCGCGGGTTTTAAAATAGTTCTTCATCTTTTCCGGTGTAAAAGTGAACAAAGTGGATGGATAAAGTACCACTTGCTTTTTCCCGGTATTTGGGTCTCTTCCTTTAAACATTACGGCACAAAAACCATCATCTTTCTTTTGTTTTGCTGCAACCTCGCGCATTTCCTCAGATAAGTCCTTTGGTACTTCGGTAGTTTTCTGATTTTGCTTTGTAGCATCTTCGACTTTTTCAGGCAATTCCCGCACTGGATCTTTTGCGGTTACCGCTATCAGGCTATCTGTGACAGGCTCCGCCGGAACTGATATCTCCGTAGATTTTTCTTTTTTCCCGGTCAAACAATCCTTAATATTTCTGCTGAGTTCTTCATACTGTTTATTGCATTCTTTTATATCCTTACGCGCAGTCTGCATTTTCACTTTGTAGAAATCCCTTTTGTCTTTTTCTGCTCTTTCCAAATCGTATTGTAGTATGGCCACCAGCCTTTCCAGCTTCAGTAATTCCAACCTGTTGCGTTTTTCTTTTTCCAGCAGTGACTTATATTTGAGCATTATCTCCGGGGTCAACGTAGTTTGTTTGGCCAAAAGTGATTCCAAATTTGAAGCAAGAAAATTACTGGCCCCATCTACCTCGATGACCTGACCACTTTTGCAAACTACCTGTTTTTGACCACTTAAGCCAATAAGGGTCAAAAAGAAAAATAAAAATGTACATGTATATTTCATCTCCTGCTACGAATTGTCACAAAAATACACAAAAAGCAGGAATAAGGGTCAAAATATCCGTCTAGTTGATCACCTTGTCTGCGCACGAACTGGAGGCAAATGCTTCTGGTTTTGCCTTGAAGGTGTAACCCATACCCATGATATACCCCATGGCTTCGCGCAAGGCCACATTGGATTTAAAACTCGGGTCCGTATTTATGTCGGCATGTACTTCCAATTCTACATGATATTGATCCAATAAATTGCATAACTGGTACGCCGTGGTTACAGACTTGGAAACCTCTGTGATCATCCGCTCTTTTAGCGACATCGCGCCACGAAAGGATTCATTTTGAATAAACATAAACCCGCCTTTTCCTTCCCTGAGGAAAACTATCACGGTGGCAAATTCGATGGTCTGGCCCCTCACCTGAGAATCCGAACCAATACAAACTTTTAACCGATGTCCTAAAGCCATTTCCCGTTGTATGGCATATTCTGTTTCGGATTCAATGCCCTCTTTCAGTGGCTCACCATTTAATTTTCTCCACATAGCTCAAACCATTTATTATCCTTTGGTCTTAGAGATCTAACACCATTCAAAGATATAATAAAATATCATCATACAAAATATAAAATTGGTATGATTTAAACTACTACGGTTTACAGGACATGTTATATTTTCAAACCAGAAAAACCTGCTGCTACAGCGTTTAGGAATGGATTATTATTTCCGCAACAATATCAATTGCTGGACTGGTGTGATCTGAAAAGTATAGGTCAAATCAGATGGACCCCTAAAATTGGTCACACGGAGCCTGATCATATCGGCATCCAGCCATTCCATGGTGCCATAATAATCTTCCATAATGCAATTTTCACCAATGCATATGCCCCCATCACTTCGTTCAATGAAGGTGCCGTCCTCAAAAAAGGTAAAGCCCTTATCAAACGTGTCAAACCGGGAAGTTCGTTCCAATTTTGCTTCAACCAGCGTACTTGACCTTTGAATCCACTTGCCCATAATTTGACTATCGGCTTGAATTGTTTCTACCTCATTGCCGCAACTCAGCGCTGTCCACAAAAAGGAAAATATCAGCAATCTTTTCATAGGTGTTTGTATTATTAGTTAAAAATAACGTCTCTGTAATGCCCTCAATTGTATAAACTACTAAAATTATCTCCTTAATGACAGGATAGATTAATCTATTGGTCAAATCCTCTGAACTATTAAGCTGCTTTTGCCAATTGTTGTTTTTCCCAAAAGTACAGGGTAGAAATGCCCATAAAAACAGCCACCACAAAACCCGGGAGTACCTTGCCGACAGGCCAGATAAATAGCGACGTAAGCAAACAAACCGCGATGTAAATGGCCGTAAATCCCCCCGAGGCACTAGCCTGAACCGATGCCTTGAACTCCCGTTGTTTTACTTTAGCATTTGCCAGATAAAACCCTGCAAATACAGGTATAAACCACAACACAAAGCCCAGAATGGCGAACGGCAGCATTAGCCAGTGCCAGTTTGTTTGCCTGAAGCCCAGCGCAGGGGAAACCCGCATGGGGTCTGGAGTGCTTAGTGACGCGGTGGTTGTATTGTTTATCCTAGCCTCAACCTCCTTCAGATAAGAAAACAAAGCGCCATCCTTTACAATCCGGGGCAAAAAACCGGTGTGGCTGGGTTTATTGTACATGAGCCATGCCTGCCGGAAAGAAGCCTCCTGTGCCCTGTCGGGCAGGTGGATCATCTGCTCCAATACTCTGTCCCTGGTGTATAAATTTAATTCCTCCATCTTATCTTTGGACATTCTTGGATCGGCTGTGTAAAACTCCCTGACCGGAAATGCCTTTCCCGCACGGAGTATAACCTCGGTGCCTGGACGGGTGGAAGCACTAAAAGTCACCCCAACCGGGAGGATGTGCAAATCCAGGTCGGGACTGCCATCCATGGATTGGAATGCCATACGCGCCATGCCTTTTTGGAATGGCCTGAGAAAAATATCCGCATTGGTGCTGCCCTCCGCAAATATAATGATGGCCTTGTTTTGCTTAAGTACTTCAATCGTTTTGGCAATGGTCTTTTGATTATTTCTCAATCCGGCGAATCCATCCCGAAAACGATAAATAGGAACCTGATTGGTGGACACGAGTAGAAATCGCAATATTTTTTTTTCAAAGAGATCTCCCCTTACCAAAAAATGGAGATCAATGGGAAACAAACAAGCCATGAGGATGGGTTCGATAAAACCACTTGGGTGGTTGGACACAATCAGCAATGGTTTATCCCTGGGTATGTCTTCCAGACCGAAAGTGTGGATCTTTCGATAGTAAATTCGGATAATCAGGTTGGCAAAATAGAATAATAGTCTGTAAATCATGTATTTTGTCGTAATGGCAAATTAAATTTGCCTTTTCAAAGCCCTGGGTCAAGGCCGGCTTAGGGCTCCAAACAGGGTTAAACCTCAAATTTTGCATAAAAGTAAAGAATTAATCATAATTGCGGGACCCACTGCTTCCGGAAAATCTGCCCTAGCCGTAGATGTAGCCTTGGAACACCAGGCAGAAGTCTTCTCCGCCGACAGCCGCCAGATTTACCGCGAACTCAATATTGGAGTTGCCAAACCCACAGAAGCAGAAATGCTTGGCGTACACCATCATTTCATCGGCCACACATCCATTCACGAACTTTACGATGCCGGCACCTTTGAACAGGAGGCCATCCGGGCACTGGAACAATATTTCCAAAACGGTGATTCCGCCGTTATGGCCGGAGGAACGGGCTTCTACCTCAAAGCCATCACCCACGGACTCGATTTTTTTCCGGCCATAGACGAATCGGTCAACGCTGCCCTGGCCGAAGAATTGTCAGAAAAAGGCTTAGCGCCTTTATGTCTTGAACTTCAACAGAAAGACAAGTTGACTTTTGATTCAATCGACCTGAATAATGCCCGCAGGGTCTTGCGCGCCCTATCAGTCATTCGTTCGACCGGCAAACCATTTTCTGCCTTTAAAAAAGGAGAACGGAAAGAACGGCCCTTTGCCATACGTTACCACTACATCGACCTTCCCCGGGAAATCTTGTATGCCCGCATCGATGATCGCGTAGATCGCATGATAGCTGCCGGGCTATTGGAGGAAGCCAGGTCGCTGTTTCCACATCGTGGATTAAAAGCCCTCGAAACAGTAGGCTATCAGGAATTATTTGACCATTTTGAGGGTCAATGTACCCTGGATGATGCCGTGGATAAAATAAAGCAACACAGCCGAAACTATGCCAAAAGGCAGGTAACCTGGTTTAAAAAATACAATGAAGAAATGGCCTCTTTCCGCACTTCCTTCTAATCGGCTTCGCCGTAGGGATATAATTCCGTTTTAAGCCCACCGATAAAAAGTATAAATTTGCGCAAATTTTAACTGTATGAACTTTTTGGAAGAATTAAAATGGAGGGGCATGCTCCACGACATGACACCCGGTGCCGATGACTTTCTCAATTCCGGTGCCGTGGTGGGCTATATCGGCTTTGACCCTACTGCCCCATCCATGACCATTGGCAACTTTGTGCAGATTCAGCTGCTGAAACTCTTCCAACTCAGCGGTCACCAGCCCATCGTACTTATGGGAGGAGCCACGGGTCGTATCGGCGACCCCTCCGGCAAAGACAAGGAAAGGGAACTCAAATCCGAGGACGAACTCGACAACAATCTCCGTTTCCAATTGGAACAGGTGAAAAAGTTTCTGGATTTTGACGGGCCCAATAAGGCCATTGTGGTCAATAATCTGGATTTCTATCAAAACATGAAGGTCCTGGACTTTCTCCGCGATGTGGGCAAGACCCTTACGGTAAACTACATGATGTCCAAAGACAGCGTGAAAAACAGGCTTGAAACTGGCTTGTCATTCACCGAATTCAGTTACCAGCTACTCCAGGCATATGACTTTTTATGCCTCTACAAACAGTATGGTTGTCGCATCCAGATGGGAGGCAGCGACCAGTGGGGCAACATCACTTCCGGCACCGAATTCATTCGCCGCCACCTCGAAGATGGAAAGGCCTTTGCAGTCACCACACCTCTGCTCACCAAAGCCGATGGCAAAAAATTTGGTAAAAGTGAAGAAGGCAACCTATGGCTCGACCCAAGCCGTACCTCGCCCTATAAATTTTACCAATTCTGGATCAATGCTGACGATGCTGACATCTCCAAATTCATGCGTTATTTTACGTTAAAATCAAGGCAGGAAGTAACAAACCTCGAAGAGCAACACGAAGAAAACCCACGCGCACTCAAACAAATCCTGGCAGAAGAACTCACCGCAAGGGTCCACAGTGCAGAAGACCTTCAGTCCGTTCAACAGGTCAGCGAACTCCTCTTCGGCAAATCCTATGATACCCCCGAAGCCCTTCGCAACTTCTCCTCCGCCCAACTGGACATGGTCAAAGAAGAAATTACCCACAAGGAAGTAGCGGCATCTACACTTTCCGATAGCGTGGGCATCATCGACCTCATGACCGACCATACCGGCATCCTGTCTTCCAAAAGTGAGGCCCGCAAGGCCATTCAAAACAAAGCGGTTAGCATCAACAAACACAAGGTAGAAAACATAGAACACCAGGTGACTGCAGCAGACCTGCTCCACGGCAAATACCTGCTCTTGGAAAACGGGAAGAAGAACAAGTATTTGATAGGGGTGAGGGATGAGGGGCTAGGGACTAGGGTTGCTTCATAGAATTGATTGGCAGTAAGACAGATATAACCCACAAATCGAATTGATATTGCCATGAGGCATGACCGCACGGTTTGCACAACAAAAAAATGACAGACAAGTCATTTTAGTAAGGGAACCACGAGCACCGCGAGTGGCAACAACGAATTTCGTTGTGAATATTAAAATGTTCTTGTGAAAAAAGCTAACTTTTAGCATTGGTCTAAGCCGAATGCGCTTTGCTCTAAGCCGAAGGCGCTTTGCTCTAAGCCGAAGGCGCTTTGCTCTAAGCGAAGCGTATTGAACTAAGCGAAGCGTATTGAACTAAGCAAAGCGTATTGAACTAAGCAAAGCGTATTGCCGTAAGCCGAAGGCGTATTGAACAAGCCGTATTGCCCTACGACTTTTTCCCTTTCTCCGCGTCCATCTTAATGATCTCCTTCATCACATTGCCTATTTCCTCGGCGGGCAGGTCTTTGAAAAGAATTTCTTTCTTCTCATCGAGAATGAACATCTTGGGTGTGGTCTGAAAATGAACGAGCTGGCGATAACGCTGATATTGATCTCCTGTATTGATCAGCGCTTCCATTTGTTTTTCCTTCACGCCTTCCCAGCAGGTATTGGCTTTGTCACCACCTTTGGTGCAAACCGTAATGGTGGTCAAGCCCTGGCTCTTAAATTCCTCGGCATATTTAAGGATATCCGGCATGGATTTTTTACAGTGTCCGCAATCCGGAGCCCAGAATACAAGCAGGGTATATTTTGATTTGACGTTGTGAAGTACCACAGCAGTATTGTCTTCTTTGAAAGTGGTAATATTGGGAAATATCTCGCCAATAAGGATGTTTCTCAAGTCGTTGGCACTGTCGAGGATCTTTTTGAGATTTTCCTCTTTTACCCAGGTGGCTTTACCTTTTGCGTAATAATTATCTGCCAGATAGACAAAGACTTTGTCCATGCCTATGATCTTGGAATTGGCAAATTCATTTAGAAAATGAGACAGATAATATTTTTCCGCATCTGGGTTGTTTTCCAGTTTTTTGAGAACATCCCTGACGGAAATAATGAGGCTGTCCGGACTCTGTACAGTGAGTTTTTTGACGTAATAGTCAATCTTTTGATGCACGTAGGGCGTTCTGATCAAAGCCGGAAAATTCCAATCCATATAATCAAAGTAGTGTTGCTTGTAATAGCGGTAGCGCTTGAGTTGTACTTCTTCTTCTGGGCCTTCATATTCAGGCACCACCACATCAAAATTTGATTCAATAAGGTTGGCTGTATAACTGCCATTATAATCTTTTATAAACTTTTCCTGGTAGGCTTTAACTTCGACGTCAATTTTGTCGAGTTTGGATTGCAGCGATGGATCGTCCTTGCCTTTTTCTTTCAGCTTGGTAAGGCTGTCCCGCATGGGCGTTGCCATATCCCGCTTTTCTTTGATGTAGTCCATGTAGTCATAAAACCGTTTGTTCTCCGGAGAGTTTTTAAAACTGAGCTTTGCGGTTTCAGCCTTGTTGAATTTTATATCAAATTTATTGTCTTCACCAAATACGATAAATTGAACAAAGGTATTTTCGGGTTTCATCAAAGCGATGTACATCCCGTCATCCAACTTTTCAGTTCCCTTGAATGTAAACTCTCCTTTTTTGGTAGCGTACACGGTGTCTTTCACCAATTGTTTTTCTCCATAGTAAAAGCCAATGATCAACGTGTCGTTGGCATAGTCATCGATCTTGAAATTGATGTGGTAGGCTTCCTGAGCCCTAAGTGGCTGATAAGCGAAAAGAGAAAAAATAAAACAGAATAATACGGACAATACGTTTTTATACACTTTCATAATTTTACGTAAAAATGAGACTCAAAATTAGACAAAAATGTTTCCCTGCTTTCCTTTGTATGAATAATTTTAATAATATTTTAACACTCCTTATTTTTTGCCGGCAAGCAGGTAAAGCACTGCCATGCGGATGGCTACACCATTTTCTACCTGGTCCAGGATGATGGAATGTTCGGAATCTGCGGCATCACTGCTGATCTCCACCCCCCTGTTGATGGGCCCCGGGTGCATGATGACGATCGGTTTTTGCACCTTGTCGAGCAAATCCCTGGTCACTCCGTAATACATGGCATACTCCCTTAAGGACGGTATGTACTTGATGTCCTGCCTCTCCAGTTGGATGCGCAACACATTGGCCACGTCGCACCATTTCAGTGCTTCCAGGATGTTGTATTCTACCCGCACACCGAGTGATTCAATGTGTTTGGGTATGAGTGTGGGAGGGCCACAGACGGTGACGTTGGCGCCGAGTTTCTTCAAACAAAGTATATTGGACAGTGCCACTCTGCTGTGCAGGATATCGCCGACAATGAGGATGTTCTTTCCTTCGAGGTTGCCTATCACTTCCATCATCGAAAAGGCGTCGAGCAAGGCTTGTGTGGGATGCTCATGCGTACCATCTCCCGCGTTGATAATGTTGGCATCGATGTGGTTGGCCAGAAACACATGGGCTCCGGGAGCAGGGTGGCGCATGACCACCATGTCCACCTTCATGGCCAGGATGTTGTTGACCGTATCGAGCAGGGTCTCCCCTTTCGATACCGAAGAAGAGGATGCCGTAAAATTGAGCACGTCTGCCGTAAGCCTGCGCTCAGCCAGCTCAAACGATATACGGGTACGGGTGGAGTTTTCAAAAAACAGGTTGACGATGGTCACATCCCGCAACGAGGGCACCTTTTTGATGGGCCGGTTAATGACTTCTTTGAAATCGGTCGCGGCCTTAAAAATGGTGAAAATATCCTCGCGGGTGATGTATTTGATACCCAGCAGGTGTTTGGTACTCAGCTGTGAACCCTGACTCATACCGTGAGGCTTTTATCGTTAAGCAATAATATCTGGCTTTGCCCATGTATGTGCTCCCATTCTACCTTGACATAGGTCTGGTCAACCGTATCCACTACAATGCCCGTATAATCGGACCGAATGGGAAAATGGCGATTGAACCGGCGGTCCACCAGGCACAAAAATGCGATCTGATCTGCCCGGCCAAAATCCTGAATGGCCGTCATGGCCGCGTGTACGGTACGACCCGAATAAAGCACATCATCAACCAGGATGACCCTTTTTCCTTCCACAAGAAAATCCATGGTGGTGCTGGAAGCCTTCAGCGGTTTTTCCCGGTGGCGGTAATCGTCGCGGTAAAAGGTAATGTCGAGTTTACCGTATCTGGGCACCACCTTTTTGTTGAGTTTTTTGAGCCGCTCCATGATAAAGTCCGACAGAATAGCCCCCCGGTCCTGGATGCCGATGAGGCAGGTATCCTCAAAATTCCCATAATTTTCAATGAGTTCATGACACAGCCGGTCAATGGTCAGTAAAAACCGCTCTTTGTTTATAATAAGCCTGGGCGCATCCATAATGACGGCAAAGATACGAAAGAGTAATGAAATTGAAATCCTGTAAATTCGAAGTTAAAAATTATCCTCACCTGCCGTATGGCATATAATGATCTATCTGGTTGAAGGCGAGGCACGAAAACCAAAGCAGGGGAATTTTTTTAAAATTTTCACTGTTTTATGAATTAAAGTCCGTAATTTTGCCACGCTTTTAGCATGGTGGCTATAGCTCAGTCGGTTAGAGTAGTGGTTTGTGGTACCATTGGTCGTGGGTTCGAATCCCATTAGCCACCCAAAGGGAGAATTTGCAAAGATTCTCCCTTTTTTATTTTCAAGAAATTGGAAAGTTCAAGGGATATCAAAATTCAATTAACTGTTGAAATTCATTGACAATTGGGTTTTACCTCAAAATTATCCGTTTTAGAACATTTCCAACATCTTGAACATTTCCAACATTTTCCCATCTACATGGCTAACGCCAGTTAGACAGGTTTTTAATCCCTCTCGATGTTCGGGATTCCTCACCTTCGGTTCGGAACTTAGCAGCTACCGCTTCGCTCAACATGTCCAACATCTTGAACATTTTCCAACATCTTGAACATTTTCCAACATCTTGAACATTTTCCAACATCTTGAACATTTTCCCATTTCGAACATCAAAAACCCCTATCTTCGCCCCAACATCTGGGGTGCCTCCCGTTAGGGGCTGAGATCATACCCATTGAACCTGGCCGGGTAATGCCGGCAAGGGAGCCATCCTCCTCTCGTTCTAAGGGTCTTTTCACACCAACACTCCGGGCTTTGTTTCACACAAAAACAACTTATCCATGAGGAAGGTCATAACGCTTTTTGGTTTATTTTTCTTTTTTCTTTCTGCACAAGCGCAGCTTACCCTGTCAGGGTATGTGACCAACGAAAAGGGGGAAAAACTCGAAGGTGCCGTGGTCTTCATCGATCAGCCGGTCAAGGCCGTGGCTGCCGATCGCCAGGGATTTTACCTCATCGACGGACTGGCACCGGGCAGTTATAAGGTAAGTAGTTCCTACCTGGGTTACGAGACCGTTTCACAGCTCATTGGGCTCGCTAAAAACCAAAAACTCGATCTGGTGATGCGGGGCAACATTTATCAGCTAGACGAGGTGGAGATCCGGTCCAACGTCAATAAACTGTCCGCCTTTCCGGCATCCCGGGAAGTAAAAGCTGAAGAACTCCGGGATCAGAATTTTGGTCAGGACGTACCGGTGCTGCTGCAATGGCAACCTTCGGTCACCACCTCAACCGATGCCGGTGCAGGTGTGGGTTATACGTCCATGCGCATCAGGGGCGTGGAACAATCCCGGATCAACGTGACCATCAACGACATCCCACTCAACGACGCCGAATCACAGGGCGTATTCTGGGTCGACCTGCCCGACCTCGCCTCTTCTACCGAAAACATCCACATTCAAAGGGGTGTCGGCCCTTCGACCAATGGCGCCGGGGCTTATGGCGGCACCGTTTCCATCAACACCTTTGGCCTGGACGTCAACCCGTCTGTTGGCGCTGATTTTTCCATAGGCAGTTTCAATACCCGCAAGCTTACGGTAAAACTCAATTCAGGCCTGCTCAACAACAAGTACAACGTGGACGCGCGTTACTCCACCATCAGTTCGGCCGGATACATCGACCGGGCCAGGGCCGATCTCAAATCCTGGTACATTGAAGGCGCCAGGGTGGGCAGCACCTCTTCACTCCGGCTCATCGCCTTCTCGGGATCAGAGGAAACCTACCAGGCCTGGAATGGCGTGCCGGAAGCCTTACTGAGCGGCGATCGCAACGCCCTGCTGAAACACTACCAAAACAACCAATACAGCCTGTATCTCGGTTACGCCGATTCGCTGAACCTCTTTACCTCAGACCGAAGATACAATGCCTACCTGTATGAAGACCAGGTGGACAACTATACCCAAACCCATGTGCAGCTGCATTATGCCAAGGCCATCGGCAAAAAGTGGAAATTGAAAGGGGCCTTGCACCTCACCACCGGCAAAGGGTATTTCGAACAATATCAGTACAGCGAAGACCTCAATGCCTATGGCTTACCTGCGGTAGCGGTCAATGACGACACCTTAACCACAGCCGACCTGGTGCGCAGGCGCTGGCTCGACAATCAATTTTATGGCACGGTCTTCAAAGCCGAATACCAGGCCGGCCCCAACAACACCTGGTCGATCGGAGGTGGCCTGAATAAATACGTGGGCGACCATTTTGGCAATGTGCTCAAGGTGCCCGCAGCACCAGAATTCAGGCCAAGAGGCAACTACTACCAGAGCGATGCAGATAAAAATGATGCCAACGTTTACCTTCGCTACGAAAGTAAGATCATGGCCCACCTATTGCTGAGCGGCGACCTTCAATACCGTCAGGTGCAGTATAGATCTCTGGGAACCGACAACAATTTCCGCACCATTGACTTCAATAAAAATTACCACTTTTTTAATCCCAAATTTTCACTCAACTACCTGTTGAATCCGGATGCCAAATTATTGTTCTCTTACGCAGTTGCGCAACGAGAACCCGACCGCAGCGACTTTACCGACAATGAGGTGGGCTTTGTAGCGGAGTCTGAGTACCTCACCGATTGGGAGCTGGGTTATGAACTCAAAAAGAAGAACTGGACGCTGGAAGGTAATGTGTACTATATGAAATACCACAACCAGCTCATCCCCACCGGTGCCCTCAACGACGTGGGCAGTCCGTTGCGCAAGAACGTCGAAGACAGTTTCCGCATGGGGCTTGAGTTTATGGGTGGCCTGCAACTGGGTAAAGGTTTTCGCCTGCTGGCCAATACGACCCTGAGCCAAAATAAGATCAGGGCCTTTGACGAAGTTTTATACGACTATACGCAGGGACAGGAGATAGTGACCATAAACCACCAGCATACCGACATCGCCTTTTCACCCAATCTCATCGTTACCGGCACCCTGGCCTGGGATGCAGGCAAAAATATCACGGCAGAGTTCACCTCGCGTTACATTGGAAGGCAATACCTCGACAATACCCAAAACGACCAACGAAGTTTGCCGGCTTATACAACCAGCATGTTCAGGGTAAGTTACCGACCCAAGCTGGGCTTTGCCAAACAAACGGCACTTTCCCTGCAGGTCAACAATGTCTTTAATGCGAAATACAGTAGTGGCGGCTACACTTATACCTACCGGTACAACGATTGGATCACCGAAAACTTTTTATACCCGCAGGCCGGCTTACATTTTAATGTGGCCCTCTCCATTCAACTGTAAAAAAAGGCAGTAATCGTTGCTGATACTGCCTTTTGTATTTTATTGAGGTTCTTGGGCAAATATAGTGGGTAAGGGCTATTTTTCGTAATAATAACCTTATGAAACAAAAAGAAATATTTGCGGCAGTATTAGAATTGGGATTGCCATGGGATGTCTCAGAAATCAAATTTCTGGAACATCCAACAGATTCAATGGGAAAAAGTGAACTACATATCACCATAAGTTATCCTAAATGATCCAAATTCAACTATGAAGGAGAGTTGTATAGTGTTTATGATCATCAGCTAAGGATGTGGAGGCATTTAAATTTTTTCCAACATGAATGTTATCTTCATGCGAGAGTTCCTCGAATAAAGCATAATACCCTGACTTTGTAATTGTACAAATTTAATATTTATCACATTACGTATGCAGCAAATGGCTGTTCCCTACTCTATCACCACCATGGCCTTCGTTGCTGTAAATCCTTCCATTTCCAGGGTATAATACAATAAACCATTGGTTGGCAATTCATTTTTGGAAAGCTCTATCCGGTTCATTCCCCTTTCTGCCTTCACATTTTTACAGTAAACCATTTTTCCAGTCACATCCACGATCTTTAAAGTCGCCAAGCCGCTTACCGGACTCTGGAAGTTCACTACCGTCGCCGTCTTGAATGGATTGGGTTCGTTTTGATACAAAACAAATGGAAGGTTCTCTTCTCCTGTAATTCTGAAATTTAATTCCAATCCATATGGTGTCAAATCAATGCCCCCATAGGATTCTGCCCTGGTTATTTCTGAGTTAAGCTTTATCATTTCACTCAATCGTCCCGCTCTGGTCGGTTTGCAAACCAGGGTAAATAAAACTTCTCCCTGTGTTACCGATACTGCTATATCACTCGCCCAGCTCATGGTGAATTTATGATCTGAATGAATACCATAATTGCTTTCATCCAAGGCGATGGCACCTGATTTCACATACACCAATTCCAACCCCGAAAGGGCCGTGGTAAATTGATAACCAAAGATTTCATTAAAATTGGAAGCTTTTATGTCTATGTTTATTTCCTCACCCTGTCTTACTTCTGCTTCCTCTGCAAAAAACTGTAGGCTTTGTGCATATCTGGATAGGGCATTGATTTCATTGGCAACCGTTGCATCTTTGTTTATATCTCCCACTTTCACACCCATAAAGTGCTCTTCCATCATGTCATGATCTATGCCACTTATGGTGATCTCTTCATCTAATGGCCATGGTGATTCCGGATTGCTCATCGGTGTCTTCATATCCAGGAACCTCCAGCTGTCATTGTTCGGCAATTCTGCAATTACACCCAGGATCAACTTGCGCAAGACCACCAGGTCACTTGCCAACACCTTGCTGTCATTGTTCACATCTGCGGCCACCATATTGTAAGCATTATCGAACTCAGCAACACCAAGGATATGTCTTTGCATCAAGATTAAATCCAACGTGCTAATCCCATTCATCCAGTCATCCCGCTTCGTGCCTTTCACATGGTAGTCCACCATCACCGGCAGGTTGCCAAATTCATAGCCTCCGCCTGTATCCGACATCCGCACCTTATCCATACCCAATTGCTGGCTCGTAAGGTGTACCACCACATTGTTGACACCCTTGCCCTTCTCATTCTGTATTTTTCCTGCAATCGCCATCCTTGGCCCTACCTCACAACCTCCCTGGTTGTCAATCAATGTCAGTGTTATTGAACAGAAGTCTGTGTTCAACTTGTTATCCCATACACTCATATTCAAGGTGATCGGTGATGCTTCTACATCGTCGCAATTGAAGATCATCGCTGATGACCTGTAGTTTGGTACCCATCTCTGTGCATTTCCCAATCCATAGGCAGCTGCCGTAGATTCCTGTCCTGCTCCTGTGAAGTAGTGCTCTACTGCCAATTTTGACAATACAGGGTGTTCTCCGTTGAATGTGTACAATAATGCATTTTGAGGTGTACAGTTGTCGAAAGAACCTTTGTTGAAGTCGATTGCCCACAATTCTACCTGGCCATTCTGCATCACTGCTGAACTCAGGCTTACGCAGTATGGGGTCGGTGCTTTCTTGTCAACTACCATGAACGTGCTGTAACAGTCTGTTACGTTGCCACATCCATCCGTTACTTTCCACTGTACTTTGTGCGCCGTCATCTCTGCATCCAATACAAACGATGGAATTACCACTTTGTCTCCGCTTCCTGTTGGCTTCACGTATGCATCTCGTATGCCGTTTCCGTTTGTATCGTTTCCTAAGTTGTTATCGTTGGTCGGTAAGAAACTTGAGAATTCTAGGTCTGTTGTGCCGTTGCCCCACAGATCCACAAATACCTGCCACTTCAACCAGCCTTTTGCTGTACAGCCACTTGTATCCGTTGCTGTCGCTGTCAAGCTTACCGTGCCCTCACAGAAGCCGCTTGGATTCGCAGGGTTTGGATTCGCTGCAAACATCGTATCCCTACATGTCAATTCTGGCTTGATCTCATCCTTGTACTTGTAGTACTTAACATATTCGCCCTTATCTCCTTTCACTGCTCCTGTACACCAGTTGATGTATGTGTATGTCACTTTCCACTTCTTACATACCCCGTCTTCAAACAGGAATGTATCGATGTGGATGTTCTCGCCTATTACATCACATGGGCCGCCTTCTACTTTTGGCTTGTCTTTTGGATCTATATCATCTGCTGTAAAGTCACATTCTGCATCCAATACTGCTGGTGACGGTGGTGTTACCTTAAAGGTGCTTGGCAATGCCGATACCGTAATAGTCTGGTAACAGTTTACCGTTACTGCTGTTGCGCCTTCTCCTTTGATGGCTCTGAACTCCCTTCTGATCTTTCCTACATTCTCACATGTATTCGTCCAGCTTGGCGTGTCCTTGTATTCTACTTCTACTCCGTTACACAGGTCGTATGCTATCGCTGGTCCGCCTGTCATTGTCAGGTTTACGCCTTCTACACTTTTCCATGAGGTGCTCAGGTTCAACTCCATATCACAAGTGATGGTTACATCATCCGGACATACTATTACCGGTGGTAATTTGTTCTCTACCCTGATGTCTGCCCATGTCTCATTGTAATTGTCCTGCATGCCATCAATGATCAGGTTGTCACCTATCGTTGCATTCATGTTGCCATTGTCCCACACCCTCAGGATTACCTGATGTACTGCGCTGATCGTACCATCTAAATCGTCACAACAGAATTTTACATATTCTCCGTTGTCCGTATCGTCTGCATTGTCATGAGGATGTGCCCACTTCTGCTGTGGTGATGAGCTTGCATCATTATTGAATGTGCTGTTGTTGTTGTGGTCATCTATGCCTATATTGCCACAGCTCGGTGCTTCAGCACCTTGTGCATCTGCTGGCCTTCTGATTTCCAACTTCACTCCACTACAGTGGTCGTAACTGCCATTGTCAACCATCCATGCATACAACTTCGCTGCTCCGTCTGATCCGGTGCCTGAGCCTGTAAGGCTGATTACGATATTCTGCTTCGCTACCGCTACCGGTGCGCTTCTGTCGATTACCGTTACATTTGCTATCGCCGTGCTGATGTTGCCACAACAGTCTATCGCCTTGTAGATAAATTTATGTGGACCCTTTGGAGCCCCTGTTACATTGTAACCGCCGTTTCCATCAGGTGTAATCACTACCCCTGCAGGGCCTTCAACCACCATTCCGGTGTTGCATCACAGTTGTCCTGTAATTCCCATGGCATTGGTGCCGCAAAGTTTGCCACACAACCCCATGGATTTACACTTACCGTTACATCTTTTACGATGAATGTCGGTGCCTTGGTATCTACCGCTTTGATCAGCTGAGTGTAGGTTTTTGTCTCTACCTTGCACCAGTCCAGTAAGGTCCACGTCCGGATCACCTTGCTGTTGCCCGGACACCCTGCTCCGCAGGCTGCGATCACCTGGTCGGTGTAACTCGCATAGATCGTACATACATTATTGTCTATCTTTTGAGCGTGTAACTTACCATCCCGGCCTACCGCGTAATAGTGCGGATACCCATACGCATTGCCCTCATTCAGTTCTTCTACGCCTGCCGGTGATCCATCTGCTTCCGTCCAGTCGTCCTGGAAGGCACCAATGCCCGCTCCTCCTCTGGAATCTACATCAAAATACGCCACTACGTCGCCCGGCGTTACCCCAGATCCGCAATAGTTCATCTCCACCAGTCCCGGTGGCAAGACAATGTCACTGATCTCCAGATTTTCTATGGCTATTTCCTGCACACACGTCGCTGAATACCCAAAGGCATCGGTCACCAGGTAGGTAATTTCCAGAATTTGATCCGCACATTCGTCTCCCACCAATTGTATATTTTTCTGTACCGTGTACGGCGAACATTCCTCGATCAACGGTGCCGGTACGCTTATCGCTCCCGACAGCAGCGCCGATACATCGTAACACCGGTAAACACATGGTGTCTGCAATGCCGCAGGACCTGTGAACGTCCACGAGTACGCGCCCATCTGACCCGCTCCCCACGTGCTGCTCACCAGGTAATATGTGCCCGGGGTCAGGTTTACCGTAAATGAAGGCTCACTCTCAAATATGCCAGGTAAGTCGTCGTCTCCTCCTACCAGATTGGTACACGGATCGTTAGGATCAAAGCTGCCGCTGTAGATACCGGCGATGCCATCAAACAATGGCGAATCGTCCATCACAAACGTATAATTGCCCCCTACCGCAACCGTAAACGGAATTACGTCATACAATATGCCTGGTTCGGTGCAAAAACATCAAACGCCCAGCATTGACCCGGTGAAAAGTTCGCATCCGCTGTACTCCACTCTCCATTCAAGCCCAACAGGTCACACAACGGCGCCTGGCATTCTATCACAGGGGGAAGTTTGTCTTCTACCCTGATGCGGCCGGAACAGCTATTGCCGTCACAGATGTCCAACACGGTGGCCGTAAGTATCCTGCCTATAAATTCGTGGGGTACCGGATTTGGAACCGGTACTCCGTATTCGTCCACCAGGGTTACTACATAAAATTCATTGATAAAATCTCCTTCCATGATCATGTCAGCGGTGATCAATCCACTGCAGCTGTAGTCCATGGAATAATTGATCATGTCATTGCAGGCAAGGCCCTGATCAACATGCACAAACAAAGAGAAAAGCTCCGAACTCCTTTCACAGTCTGGCATCGGGTTGTGATCTGCAAGAGCCACTACCCTATACACATTGCCATTCATTGAAATGTCCAGATTATTCAGGGTAAAGAGACCTATGGCATTAGTAGCTATGTTCTGCCAGTTCTGTCCGGCTTGTAATTGTAGTGTATAGGAAATCGGACTGCCGTTCGCCACCGTCGCTGCGCTGGTAACAGTACCTGATGCCCCATCACATACATATAGATCTACAGGCTGTAACGTAAATGCCGGTGTAGGATTTACAATTACATCCATGGTCGCAGTGCCACTGCAGCCGTTGGAATCTGTGACCCTTACATTATAAGCACCCGTATGTACATTCCAGATGGAAGGACTGATGACCGGGCTTGCTGCCGAGGACATAAATCCATTGGGTCCGGTCCACACATACGTATAGGGTGGTACACCCATTTGAACCAAATTGACACCCAAAATTACAGCTGCATCTTCACACACCTCTACATCATTAAATGGTGTGATGACCAGGCCGGGGAATACCGTAATGGTAAAGGCGCGCACATCGCCCTGGCAAGTAATATTGCCACTGGTGAAGTTGGGTGTTACCGTAATGGTGGCTATCTGATTTACACCTGTATTATTGATGGCAGTAAAGGCCGGAATGTTTCCTGTTCCTGACGCACCAAGGCCAATCGAAGTATTGTTATTGGTCCACGTGAAAAATGCAGCTGGTGGTGCTCCGGTAAAGGATACCGCCTGGGTGGAGGTATTGGCACAAACCAATTGGTTGCCCACTGCATTGAGGGTTGGCTTTGGATTTACCGTCACTGTGGCGGTAATGGCTGTTCCCGTGCAGGTAAAGCCCGCATTGGTATAACTTGGGGTTATGGTAAAGGTCACCACTTCTGGAACCAAACTGGTACTTACCAGCGTACCTGAAATGTTGCCTGTGCCTGATGAGGCGATGCCAGTAACGCCTGGATTGTTTCTGGTCCATGAATATACAGTGCCTGTAACATTTCCTGAAAAGGCAATGGTGGTAATGGGAGATCCTGAACAGGAGACCTGACTTGATGGAGCAGCTACCGCATTTGGCACCGGATTGATTCTCACCACGATCTGATCATTTACGGCAGGACAAACGCCTGCCGGATCATTGGTGGTAAGGGTAAATGCAATCAAGCCAGAAGTCACTTCTGCGGGTGTTGGCGTATAGGTTGCATTTAAATTTGTGTTCGAAGGACTGTAGACACCATTGGGTGGATTGACTCCCCAGTTCGCAGAAGAAGCTGAACCTCCGATACTGCCTGCAAGTGTTATAACCGGACTGTTTGAACAAATCATTTGATCCGGTCCCGCATTGACGGTAGCAGCTCTTTGAATGGTAATGACCATTGAATCGACCGCCGGTCCACATTGCCCGGCAGGATTGTTGGTCGTAAGATATAATTTAGCCTGACCATTGGTAATATCCGTTGGAGACAATTGGTAGGTAGCACTTAGCGTATTGGGGCTTGGCACAAATCCTCCGGTACCACCAGACCAGGTCGCTGATGAAGCTGTGCCTCCTATGCTACCATTCAAAGTAACACTTGGGGTTGAGGAACAGATGGTCACATCTGCGCCTGCATTCACCGTAGGCGCATGGTCGATAAAAATCACCACGGTATCTACACCTCCCTGACATACATTGGCTCCCGGATCATTGGACATGGCACCAAAACTGATACTTGGTAGTGCCATACCAGTGGCATTCAGCACAAACTTGGCATCGGGTGAGGTATCCGACCCAACAAAATTTCCGAAAGCTGCATTTTTCTGCCATACCATACTGGTGGCTACTCCACTTAACGTGGCGTGCAAAAATATGGTGTCTGTAGCGCAAACGGTTTGATCCGGCCCTGCGTTAATGATGGATTCCGGATCTATGCGTACTGCAAGTGTATCCTTCGCAGGTCCACAAAGTCCGGTGGGATCATCGGTAGTTAAAATCAGATTAACGGCATTGGCCGTGGTATCTGCAGCACTGAATACATACTGTGCATTCAGCGTCGAGGCATTGGGTGTAAATGTGCCGGTGCCTGATGTTGACCAGGCAGCCGTGCTGGCAGCCCCTCCAAAATTTCCATTGAGCTGAAGCGTGGTCTGAGATGCACAAATTGTTACGTCTGCCCCTGCATTGACTGTCGCTTTGGGATTGATGAAATATACCACGGTGTCTAACCCTCCCTGGCAAACATTGCCTCCCGGGTCATTGGACATGGCACCAAAACTGATGCTGGTTTGTGTCATACCATTGGCATTGAGCAAAAACTTGGCATTAGGCGAAGTATCCGGGCCAACAAAAGTACCAAAAGCTACATTTTTCTGCCATACCATGCTGGTGGCTAATCCACTTAATGTGGCGTGTAAAAATATGGTGTCTGTAGCGCAAATGGTTTGGTCAGGACCTGCGTTGATGATGGAAGCAGGATCAAAAGTAATCACCACTGTATCCACTGCAGGACCACAATCGCCGGGAGGATCATTGGTGGTAAGGAATAGGGTTACACTACCCGCAGTTGTATCAGCCAAACTTCTGATATACCTGGCATTTGATGTGGCTGCATTTGGAGAAAATGTACCCGTCCCACTGGTTGACCATGTGGCTGATGTAGCTGTGCCACCATATGCTCCGTGGATCGGAATCATTTCTGTAGATGCACAAACTAAGGTGTCACTGCCTGCATTCGCGGTAGCACCTGGTAATTGAGTAACCAAAATGCCCAGGGCCACACTGTCCCTGATTCCGCAGCTGTCGGTAAACACAGCATTGTAATTACCCGGAGTAAATGCAATGAAAGAAGAGGATGTGGCCCCGCCAATATCTGTGCCATTGAGAAACCACTGATAATTACCGATTCCACCGTTGGTCTGCAAATTGACTCCATCATTTCCGCAAATAATGTTGGCCCCCACCACTTCGATAGAGCTAAGGCAACATTTGCCTACCAGACCCCGCAGGTCGTCCGGGCAATTCATTAAAATGCCCGGGTTTACAACACCTGTTGTATCCCATAATTTAAGTTGAGAGGAAATATTGCTGACAATGATTTCTCCGCTGCCCAGGTAAAAGGATCCAAAGGTTTCTCCAACCGGATTTCCACTTATTGGAATATTGGTAATGGTATAAGGAGGTTGTGCGTCGATCTTTTCAAATATAACCGTGCCACCACTCCAGTGGTAAAATGCATCACTTTCCGGCACATATAAGATAACCTCACCATCAGCACCATTTCCAAGTGCACGGGCTAATGTTTTACTTGCATTGGTATGATCTATCAGGTACAAGGTTTCAGGTACCGTCGCACCATCACCCGTAACGCCAAACATCTGGCCATCAGATCTGAATGTGATGGAAGAAAAGTTATCTCCCAGGTTGCCCACAGAAGTACATACCCCGGTAAGGATATCGATCTTGGCCAGCACCCTGCCGGAAACTCCGGAAAGTTTAAGTATCGCATAATTTTGTCCGGTCACCGGATGTGTGGCCAAACCATTTAATCCGGTAATGGTAAAGCCTGTCAGAGAGGGGCCTAACCTATTTATAATGGTATAGTTTTCCAGGTTGATGACCCACATGGAGTCCTGAAATGGTGAGGCTCCTGCTAAAATTTTTGAAACGCGGGCAGGCAGACTATTGATCGTTACCGGATTGGAAGCATACGATACAGGACAAGATGGATTCCCCACATAGGAAACAGAAACATTGTAATCACCCGCCATCAGGTTACTAAAAACATTACTGGCTTGTGACGTGCCGCCGTTCAATTGATAACTTAACGCAGAACTGCCTGTGGCATTTACGGTGATGGTACCCTTTACCATCGGCAATACCGGCTGCGTCACCGTTACCCCGGAAAACGATGGCAATGGTTTTACAATAACGAAAGCCGTGTCGGGAATGCCGGACATACCGCCAATGGAAGGCGTGAAAATAAACATCACGGTAATGTCAGCAGCCGTATTATTTATGAGGGGTCCATTTACGGACCCTGAGCCATTCGCAGGCAAGCCCGTGACATTTACCGTCTGGTCCCTTGTCCATGTGATGTCTGTGGTTGGAAGATTAGAGGTGGAATTGATTACGGCAATACTACCGGAACAAATCGTCTGATTTGTTGGAGTGGTAGAGGTTAAGTACGGGGTAACATTGCCATAATTGACCCTTATCATTAAAGGTTTGGCAAAACTGGGACCAAAATTTTCTAAAGTTTGCCAGCCTCCGGAACCGTTAAAAAACGTCCACATGGCCTCAGGTGTAAATTTCGCCGCAGTATTTCCAATGGTAAGTGTTGAATCGTATTCAACCGCTACAGCCAACAACGTATCCCCGGGCAAAAACAATAAGGGCACCGCCGGGAAGAGGTCTACATCTACCCAGGCACCATTTACGGCTGCCGGTAAGACAAGCATAGGCGTTTGATAAATCTTTGTAGTGGGTACTTTATTTTGAATTCTAAAAATGGCTACCCCATACTTTTCTCCAGCTTCCTGTCCTGTAAAAAATATGGAAACAGATTTAACCTCAGCGGTATTCGTAATACCATAGGCATTGCCAAGATATCCTTCAACCCCTGTTCCAATGCCCAATGAACCTGTAGGTGTTCCATTGTCTCTCGCATGGGTCGTAGGCGTGATGGTAATGGTTTCAGTAAGAGTGTCATTTGTCACATTTCCTCCGGATTCAGCCATGGATGCAATATATTTTATGATATAATCACCAGCAGCAACAGGAGAAAATGAGGTACTCACATTGAAATTTGAACTGCTTCCGCTGGCCAGACTGGCCAAAGCAGGTGAAGTTCCCGTAAAAACCAGTGCGTTGGTGCTGTCATAGGCTTTGGCTGTTAGCACTACATTGGTTATGGCATTGAGTCCTTCATTTTTAATGACCCCACTAAATGGCAATGAAGGAGAAAGGGCTAAAGGCAACCGGGTGTATTCTGAAGTAGTTTTAAAGGATTGCATCACTACGTCATGCAAATAACTAACCTCAACCTTTATGTCGTCGATAAGCAGTAAGAATTGATTATCGCTGTTGTTTCTAAAGCCGATATATACAGATTGTCCGGTGTAGGCATTGAGGTTTACAAACCGTGTTGTCCAGGAGGGAGTTTCACTTGTTGTCGAATAAAGTACAGTTGAATTGCTAATTTGATTTCCTATAACGCCAGTTCCTCCAGTGGGAACATCGGTCATTATTCTTACCTCATACCCATCCGGAAAGGCAGGATCATACACCAGTGCATTCCAGGAAAGCATACAATTGGCAGGAAGTGGGCCTATGACCGGTGTCCACATGAAATCATTGGCAGCACCTTCAGGAGTGTACCATGATGTACTGAAGGCGCACGAATCTGCCACATTGTTGGCAAAATCCTCGCGTCTCTCCCAAGCGTCATTTACATAAGAAACCGAAACGTTTGGCGTGCGATTATCCACGTTTCTAAGCAAAAAACCCGGAGCAAATGTATAGGTGCCCGCACCACCGGCAGTAGGTCCCGGAATGCCGTCAAAATCCTCATAAAACAACACCTGTGCTTTGGCCGATATAGAAACCAATGCAAAGATTGCGAGAAAAAATACGGAATTAATAGTTACTTTTCGAAGGCTTATAGTGGGAATGGCCAGGCCAAATGCCAATTGAGGTTGGTTGAAAATCATCATTCGTAACTTGGTTATTGATTGTATTGCACGATGCAACTCCCAAAAATACAAATTTAATTTGCCATTTTAAAGAAAAAGCACACTTTTTTATAAGATTCAAGGTAAACCCTGAAAAATATCCAAATTAATCGCGGTTTCTAGTGGTAATTTGTCCAAAATCAGACCAAATGGGCAAAATGGCCATCACGTTTATGTGTCATATTATTTTATTTTAATTGTTTAATAAATTAATAAGCAATTTATTATATGTGAATTTAACTGGAAGAAGCCATGATTCCAAAACATCAAAATGTTGCTTTATTAGCAGCACTTTTCATTGCTCTTTTTGGCTATGGGTATCTGATCATTCCGGGTAATGATTTTTAAATTTTGCCTGCACAGCGCTCATACTTGTCCACCGGTTTTGTCCAACGATAATGATGTGCTAATATAATAAAGCCTTTTTTTATTCGTCAAATTGATTGGCAGACTATACTTTAATTGGATTTACCATACTATTTGCCTCGAAAACTTCTGATCCGATAGCGAGCCCGATCATCTTCTATTTAATGGACCTGATCCAGGCCTCGGGTTCAACAAATTAGTCCTTAAAATATAAATGCCATTTATACGATGTTCCCCTTGGTACTAAAACCGTCATCTCAAACACTTCAAAGGTCTAGTTTCCATCAGCAGCCAGCGAAATACGACCACAAAATCGTCAGGTGCACAGTTAATGAGTCTTGTCCATTTGCCCGCAGCCCGACAGACTGCCTGGCCAGGTTGAATTGATTTTCTGTTATTACAATTAAGCAAACTCAAATCCAATGATGTAAATCATTGCTAAAGGGCATCGCCATAATAAATTTAAAGTGAAATAAGGAGCTAATTTTAGATATTCTTAACAAAACTTCAATAAAATGAGACGTAATCAAAAAAAATTTTTCCTGCTGGCATTATTGGTATGCGGCAAAATGCTGTTTGATTTAAGTGGTTGTACAAATGAGGATCAGGTCCTTGACGAATATGTGCCTGGCGGCTTAAATTATAGCGAAACTGAGCTGGTTTCAGAGTTTACCACATCTCCTCCTTCAATAGACGGTGTCATTGAGTCCAAATGGGATGATGTTACACCGCTTAAAACAAGGGTTGTTGTACCGGATCAGTTGGGACCAGATAAAGTACCTGCCAACTTTTATGGTTATGGCGGCAAATCCTACAATGTTTCCCTGAAATCAATGTTTGACAATGAAAACATTTATATGCTATTGGAATGGGATGACAACACCCACTCACTAGATAGGGAAACCTGGTATTTTGAACCTGCTGAAAAGAAATGGAAACAAGAAAACAGGTACCCCACATTTAACAGTGACGGCAAATTAATCAGGGAAGCCTTTTATGAAGACAAGTTCGCTTTCTTGTGGAATGTGAATAATTCTGTTGCGGGATGGAGTACTGCCACTTGTTACAAATCTTGTCACACGGGTCTTGATGCAGCATCTGGATATTCAAGGCATTACACCAATGGTCCGGATGAAAGAATTGACATGTGGCACTGGAAACTTGTCAGAGAAGGAGCATTTGGCACTTTTGACGACCAATATCAGGACAATGCTACACCAAATGGACGTAAGAGTGATCCAAAAGTAGCAGGTACAGGATACGGTGATAATAAACAATCATTGAACATTACCGGAACCACCACGGCGGTAAGTGTACCCAAATATGTAATTCCCGGCCAAAAATATTACTATTGGATAACACAGGATCAAGTTTCAGGAGGTACTGCCAAATTGATAACTGCAGTGGATGCAAATGGCATCTTGTCCTATGATGGAGGAACCATAGATCCAAATACAGACGTCGATTTTCAAAGGGCAGGTTCAAGAAGCGGCGCAAAAGGGATTCCAAGTATTGTAAACAGTAAAGTGCAGGGAAATGAAGGAGACATTACCGCAAAATGGACACATACCGGCTCAGGTTATATCCTGGAACTTCAAAGAAAACTAAATACCGGAGATGCAGACAAAGTTGACATTAACTTTGCAGACCTTTCTGACCAGTATTTCGGCATAGGTTTATTTGAAAACGCTGCACTGGCCCATGCCATCAAGACAAATTTATTGCTGAAATTCAAAAAATAGTCCTGCGATTTAAATAGATTTTAACCACAAAAAATTAAAAAGATGAAAACACCAGGATTATTTTTTAAGTCTCTTGTTATCCTATTATTGAGCTTGTCGATGTCTTCATGTTATTATGATGAAACCGTATTAATTGAAGAATCTGAAGATGTTGGGGATATTTCCTTTTCCAATGACATTATTCCCATCTTCAATCAAAGTTGCAGCACTACTGGTTGTCACAGCGGTTCAGTTTCTCCAGACCTTAGAGCTGATAAAGCTTATAGTGCCCTGACAAATGGCAATTACATCAATGCTGCAGATCCGGCAAACAGTGAGCTTTACCTTTGGATGAAAGGTTCAAAAAATCTTCCAATGCCGCTTACAGGTCCAAATGCAGCATACAATGCAAAGGTATTGGCGTGGATAAAACAAGGAGCTCTTAACAATTAAAACAAGAATTATGAAACCAATATCTTTTTCAAATAAAATCTTAACATCTCTGCTTGTTGTTTTGTTTCTTTCCTCGGTGACCTACACAGCTATTGCACAGGATCAACAGGATGAAGTACAAACCATCGCAATTAAAAGCAGAGGGCTGCAACGTGTGGGCAACACATTTGAAAGCATATGGCTTATTGACAATCAAACGGTGTATGTGCCATTGAAGAATACACTGGAATTCGACATTTTGCACCGCTTTGGTACAGTGAATAACGGATATAGCGATTTCTTTGGAATGTACGCACCCTCAAATATTCGTTTGGGTTTGGGCTATACACCAATAAATAATCTTATGCTCGGTTTTGGCTTTTCCAAAGACAGGCTCATATGGGATGTAAACCTTAAATATGCCATTCTTAAAGAACACGGTGATAAAACTGCTCCAATCAGCCTTACCTACTTTGGCAATATGGCAGCGGATACCAGAGGAAAGGAAAATTTTGTGAATAAAACTGACCGTTACAGCTACTTTCACCAGCTTATGATTGCAAAAAAAGTGAGCCGGGATCTTTCCATTCAGGGTTCATTATCCCTCTCGCACTTTAATAGTGTAGAAGGGTATTTTGATACCGAAGGACAGATTCAGGGTAAAATGAAAAACGACCACCTGGCTTTCAGCATCCTGGGCAGGTACAAAATATCCGATGCATTTGCGTTTATAGGGAACTACGATCAGCCCATTACCAAACACAAAACCAATAATCCAAATCCCAATTTGAGCATTGGCGTTGAAATAGCGACTCCGTTGCATGCGTTTCAGGTGTTTGTCGGTAATTACAGGTGGATGGTTCCGCAGTACAATAACGTCTTTAATCAAAATGATTTCTCAGATGGGTCATTTCTTGTTGGTTTTAATATCACCAGATTGATAGACCTCCAGGAAGAAGATATGGCCGACATGATGTTTAAGCGCAAAAATAAAAGTGAATAGTTCTGTTAAGACCATAATTAAAGTCTTCTTTTAAGTACTTTCAACAGACTTTTATTATTCGATTTTAAAAGTATTTCATATAAGCTGCTTTATTCTTAAGGCAGCTTTTTTTATTTTTTCCAAAATCAAACAGTGCGGTACGGAATAGAATGCAATTTATTTCCAATGCTGTCAAATGTTTTGTAAATTTGAAAAACAGGAACTAATGATGGGTTTCTTATGGTGGAGTGACATTGATCAATGATCTTTTCTCTATATTTTATCAATTTATACCCTAATATTAAGTGTCTTTTTAATCAGGTAAATTAACCAGCTTTTAATGAGATTAATAAAATTTCCTTCGTTTGTTTTCATTTTGATCTTATTAACCCCATTTGTGAATGGATGCAGAGATTCAAAGGAAATGTACATTGTCCGACTTGAGCCCATCACCGCTGCCATTTATGCGTCGGGACACATCATATCGGAAAATCAATATGAAGTTTTTGCCAACAACCCCGGCATCTTACAGAAAACCCTCGCCCATGAAGGAGAACTTGTCAAAGTGGGACAACCCCTATTCATCATCAAACATTTGGCTTCCAGTTTACAGGAAGAAAACGCACAACTTGCTGCAGAATACGCCTCCCGGAATACGCGTGGAGACCGGCTCGCCGAACAGGAAGCGACCATCGACCTGGCTAAAAGGAAGATGAACAGTGACTCACTTTTATATAAACGACAGCAGGAACTTTGGGCCGAAGGCATTGGTTCGGCACTGGATCTGGAACAAAGAGAAATGGCTTATGTTGCGTCAGCCAATAGTTACCGCATCGCCCGGAACCGGTATCGCGATTTAAAAAAACAACTTGACTTTACCGCCGCACAATCCAGCAAATTGCTGGAAATAAGTAAAAGCCAGACGGCTGATTTCATCCTTAAATCCAGGATAAATGGAACAATATACCGAATCACCGCAGAAGAAGGTGAAATGGTTTCCACCCAACAAAGTATGGCCATCATCGGAAAAGCCAATGCCTTTATTGCCGAACTCCAGGTGGACGAAAAAGACATCGTGAAAATCAAAACCGGCCAAAAAGTGTACCTCTCAATGGACAGTTACCCCGACTCTGTTTATATCGGAAGGGTAAGTAGAATATATCCCATTATGAATGAAAAAAACCGAACCTTTGAACTGGAGGCAATCTTTGAAAATCCACCATCACCTCTGTTTCCCAACCTTACACTTGAGGCAAACATAGTCTATGCAGAAAAAGAACAAGTGCTCACCATTCCCAGGTCTTACCTCATCAGAGACAGTTTTGTGATGATGGAAAAAGAATCTTTGGTCCGCGTATGGACAGGACTAAAAGATTATGAAAAAGTGGAAATCATCAAAGGGCTGAAAGCCGGGGATGTCATTCTAAAAACAACGAAATGAACTTTCGGCTCATCCTTGACATATCCCGATCCATGATGATGGCCAGATGGCAACAAACGCTGGTTGCAGCCATAGGCGTCACCTTCAGTATAACTATGTTCATATCCTTACTTGGTTTTATGAACGGGTTAAACGACATGCTGGACGGCTTGGTACTCAACAGGACGCCACACATTCGCCTCTACAATGATATCAAACCCACGGAAATACAGCCCATCCACAAAACAACCAATAATGATCGCATCTACGCCTTCATCAACTCGGTAAAAGCATCAAATTCAAGAATGGAAATTGACAACAGTGCCGCCATAATGAAGGTTTTAAATCGAGATAACCGGATCAAAGGCATTTGTCCGCGTTTGAACGCCCAGGTACTCTTCAGATCAGGGACCATTGACATTACAGGGATGGTAAATGGCATCGAAGCCCGGGCAGAAAGTGAATTATTTTCTTTCGGAGATTATGTAAATTCCGGCAAAGCCATAGACTTGCAATTTGTGCCAAACAGCATCATTCTGGGCAAAGGTCTTGCAGAAAAACTTTTGGTAGTCCCCGGCGATATGGTGCAACTTACCACCGCAGGGGGTGAAAGGTTATCTCTCAAGGTCGTCGCTTTCTTTCAATCGGGTATCGCCGACTATGACAAGGTTCAGAGTTTTACTTCCATTCAAACCGTTCAAAAACTACTGGGTAAACCAAACAATCATGTTTCTGACATCCAGATCAAACTGCATGACATGAGCCTGGCCCCCATGATGGCAAAGGAATTTCATACGATATACGGAACAGATGCCGAAGACATCCAGTCGGCCAATGCTCAATTTGAAACGGGCAGTTTTGTCCGAAACATCATATCCTATGCGGTAGGAATTACCCTGCTCATTGTCGCTGGATTTGGTATTTATAACATCCTCAACATGATGATCTATGAAAAAATGGATAGCATTGCCATACTTAAGGCCACAGGGTTTTCAGGCAAAGATGTAAGGAGCATTTTCCTGAGCATTGCACTCAGCATTGGTTTGGCAGGAGGATTACTGGGCTTGCTTTTTGGTTTGATCTTTTCCCGGTTAATAGACAAGCTTCCTTTCGAGACCCAGGCCTTGCCCACCATCACTACCTATCCGGTCAATTATGATTTGAAATATTATGTAACTGGGCTTACTTTTGCCCTAATCACTACTTTCTTAGCAGGCTATTTCCCGTCAAGGAAAGCAAGCAGCATCGACCCGGTCATCATCATCCGCGGCAAATAAAATGGGAGAAATCGTATTACAAGCCAGTCACATTCACAAATATTTTGAAGACCCTGTAAAGGTCAAGGTACTGCACGACATCAATTTCAGTATCAATAAAGGTGAATTCGTCTCCATTACGGGAAAGTCGGGTTGTGGTAAATCTACCTTGCTGTATATTTTATCAACCATGGATACCGAATTTGAAGGAGATCTATCCATCAATGGTGTCTCAACCCATCTCAAATCTGAGGAGGAGCTGGCAACAATCAGGAATGAAAAAATCGGTTTTGTTTTCCAGTTTCACTACCTGCTAAATGAGTTTACAGTGCTGAAAAATGTGATGTTGCCCGCCCTCAAGTTGGGAAAACTTTCCCCCGTAAAGATTGAACAAAATGCAATGTTGCACCTGGAAAACCTTGGCATCCGGGATAAGGCATTCAAAAAAGCCAATCAACTTTCCGGTGGAGAAAAACAACGCGTGGCTATTGCGAGGGCGCTGATTAATGACCCGCTCATCATAATGGGCGATGAACCTACCGGTAACCTCGATAATAAAAACAGCCAAATTGTTTATGACATATTCAATTCACTCTGTGAAAAGTACAATCAAACTCTGCTCATTGTCACGCACGATAAGTCTTTTGCAAGTCACACTCATCGCATCATCACCATGAATGATGGCATCATCATAAGCGATTCGCCCAAATAGTCAATGGCTTTTCACAGCACACCCGAATTTGTCGCGGGCTTACCTGTATAGTTTAATTTGATGCGCCTTTTCCCACCTTAAGAAGCGCTGCAATTCAAATATTTGATTTGCTTCAAATGCTGTTTCAGGAAATTCCTTACCTTGGACCCGTAAAGTCCATTTAGCCCCTTGCAAGTTCAATAGGGGTCGAATGTTTAATAAATTAAATGTATGGTATGTTGTTTACCTGGCTTAGTTTTATTGGTTTTACAGCTTTGGTTTCATGGATTGCGGCAAAAAGACTAAAACATGACAATACCTCAAGCGGAGAAGGTTATTTTTTGGGAGGCCGGAGCCTTACGGGACCCATCATAGCAGGCTCATTGATCATGACCAATATTTCAACGGAACACCTGGTGGGAATGAATGGCTCTTCCTACCGGAATGGAGCGATCATCATCACCTGGGAAGTTACTTCTGCCATAGCACTGGTGATTGCCGCATTATTTTTTGCACCAAGATACCTCAAACTGGGCATAACCACCATTCCTGAATTACTTGAACAAAGATTTGATGGTGCAATCCGATCCATGGTGGATGGACTGCTCATCATTTCATTCACCTTTACGCTGCTTCCCATAGTATTGTACACCGGGGCCATCAACATTGAGAGCTTGTTTGAAGTATCTGCCAATTTAAACATTACAAAACCAGAGGGACTTTGGCTAACAGTGGTGGTCGTTGGCATCATCGGGGCCATTTATGCCATCATTGGTGGACTCAAGATGGTGGCACTCACCGATTCACTGTATGGAATTGGCCTGCTCATTGCCGGACTCGCCGTGCCCATGCTTGCCCTCAGTGCCATTGGAAAAGGCGATGTCTGGCAGGGACTCGTCACTGTCTGGCACCACGCTCCGCATAAGTTCAACGTCATCAGCAGTGAGCCTTCCATTGGTGCTGGTGCCAGAGATTCGATCCTTCCATTCAGTGTCTTATTTACCGGCATGATCATCAACCAGATCTACTTCTGGGCCATGCACCAGTCCATCATCCAGCGGGTCCTGGGTGCAACCAGTCTTCAGGAAGCACAAAAAGGACTACTCTATACCGGCATCCTCAAATTACTGATGCCCCTGATCATCGTACTTCCCGGCATCATTTGTTTTTATTACTTTGGAGAACAATACTACGATCAACCCGATCAGGTATATCCCGAACTGATCAAAAAAACAGTGCCCACATGGATGACAGGTTTTTTTATTGCCGTGGTGGCCGGAGCTGTGCTCAGCACATTCAACAGTGGGCTCAACAGTGCAGCAACACTCTATAGCCTGGGCATATATAAAAAATACCTGCGCAAGCATGCAAGTGACCAGGATGTTGTGAGGATGGGTAAAACCACATCGATTTTACTGGCTATTTGTTCCATCGCTGTAGCCCCATTTGTGGTAAATGCCCCGGCTGGCTTGTATCAATTATTACAGCAACTCAATGGCATCTTCTTTATACCCATGGCTTCTGTCCTGCTTGCAGCCTTGTTATTTCCCCGGGTGAGTGCCACAGGTGCCAAAGCCGGACTTATTTTTGGATTGTTCTTCTACGTGGTTATGCAGTATGTCATAAGAGCTGATTTGCATTTTGTGCACATCTGGGGACTCGAATTTGTCCTCAATGTACTGCTTATGCACCTGGTTTCATATTTTCACCCCAATCAAAAACGCTTCACCATTGAAGACAAAGGATTCGTAGCCATAGTGCCCTGGAAACATACGCCATGGCTGGCAGCTTTCCTTATTACCTGTACAATCCTGGTATATATTTTTCTTGGACACCTTTAAATGGCGGTTTTGACTAAAAAATACATCTGCATCGGTCATGTCTGTCATGATAAAACACCTTCCGGCTTTGTACCCGGAGGCACAGTGACCTATGCCTCGGTCTTAGCTGCTGCGCATGGCTACCAAACTTCCATCTGGACCTCAGCAGGTGAGGATTTTTTATTCAATGAACTATTTGACCGGCGGGGCATCCATCAGTATGTTTTACCGGCAGCCGAGACAACTGAATTTGAAAACATCTACTTCTCTTCCGGACGGAGTCAATATATCAGAGCAAGGGCTTCCATGATGGAGGCAAAGTATTTTCCCCGGGAATTAATGGGGGGCGATATTGTGCATTTGGGAGCCATAGCCAATGAAATTGATTTCAACGTATTACCCGAACTGAAAGCCGGCCTTACAGGCGCCTCCATTCAGGGTTGTTTCCGGCACTGGCAGGCAGACGGAAAAATTTACCTGCAAGACTTCGACTGGAAAGAATTGCAAGGCATTGACATCGTTTTTTTAAGCCTCGAGGATATTGAAGGACGGGAAGAAGTAATTGCCGATTTGCTCCCTTTTGTTGGACACATTGTACTCACACGCGGATCTGAAGGAGCAACGGTTTATCATCACTACGGCATCTCCCATTCTCCCGCCTTTCCGGTGCAGGAAAAAGATGCGACCGGAGCAGGAGATGTTTTCGCTGCCACGTACCTCATGGCTTTTTCACAAAGCGGAGACATCGCTGAAGCCACCATCGTGGCGCACTGCGCGGCTTCGTATGTTGCAGAAGGTGCTGCGCTTTCATCAATGCCTTCTCCCGAAATGATTTGGACCAGAACCATACAATATAAAGCATTATTTCATCCTTAAATGGTAACATTCTGTAGTCCTCAATCAAAATGATCCAATAAATACACATGGAAGCCGAAGAAAGTTATTTTGGGAAAATAAACATAACCTCTATTGCCAACCATCAGGCATATAATGACAAAACAACACCCGATCCAGAACTTACCTTTAAATTCCTGAAATATGTCCATTATTCCGAAAGCCAGCAGTTGATCATCTGGCTTCCCGACAATGGGGACCTGTACAACGAAATCAGCCTGTTTGATTTCGACAATGGTGCACTGCTCTGGCAGACAAACATTTCGCAAATCCTGAACGGAAGCATTCAGCTCATTCTTTATACCTTGCCCATTGCACCGGGAAAGTACAAGTACCGCATCACCAAGTCAACCGGCACGAGCCATGAAATATTTTTTGAAAAATTTGAAAGGGGTATTGATGTACCGGAACCGGGAAAGCCCATTAATATTGCCGGCGATGCAGATACACCTTCGAACTCTATTCAATACCGCGATGGCTTTGGCAACCTCATGCCCGATGAAGACATGATCCTGAGAGAAAAAGTTCTGAAAAAAATGGCCGATAAGTTTAACCGGAAACTGGTGTATAGAGACAGTGGCAGGTCTTCAAAAATCACTTATTCAGAAGGAGACCGACAAATTACTTTTCATTCCGAAATGGGCATTTTACCTTGTTTATTTTACATTGATATTCCGCCAGCATCAGACTGGGTAATTAATACCGGTTTCACATTAGAGGAAAGAGCTGTTGTCCTGGAATTTTTAGCAACCACTACCCTGAGGGATCAGACCACTTCAGATTGCCGCTATGAGATCACAGATAATTATATTGCTTTCTATAAAATCAAATGATAGCCCTTCATAGCTGGATTACCTCTGTTTCTCTGCTTTTCGAAATTATTTTCTCGCGTCAATTCTTGTTATCGAAGTGACAATTTTTTTAAAGTAGCATCTGCGATTATCTTCGAAATCTACCTGTCTACGCTTGTAGACAGGTCTGCAAGACAAAACATTCCCATATTAGCTCCCGCTGATTTCGCTGATATACGCAGAGCAAGGGCATTACTAATCATTTAAGTATTCTCATAAAGCAAGGACTTTTATTTATAAAATATTTAAATCATGGTAGCATTGGACGTTTAGCAAATTGAATCTCTCGCGATGAGCGGGATTCCTAACCTTCGGCTCGGAACTTGCAGCTTTCGCTTCGCTCAGCATTTTGAAAACCAGATCACCTAACCATCAATTCCATTTCCCTCCGGATGAGATCAACAGAAACACTGCCCATAGTCCGTAGAGTGCCACAATGATTGCAGGCAGCATCAACAGCCCAAGACCAATTTTTCCATAAGCGGGGTTTTTAGACAGGTACCAGCCACCAACTGCCAAAGCAGTAAAAGCGATGCCACCAAACAGGTACAAGCCGGGTACGCGGAATGACTCGGCATGACCCAGAGATCTATTGGCAAAATATACAAAAAGGTGCATGGCCGCATGGTAAAGCAACCATAGGGCAGCGATGCCATTGACAGAAAAGAAAAAATAATGATACCATTTCATATTCCGATTGACCGGTGATTTTGATGAACCGGCGAATAAAAGTAACCATTAATGAGTTAGTCTGCAACACTGACCATTGATTAATTTTTTTTCAATGGTCAACCAATAATTACTACCAATATTTCACAGCCACAATTTCAATTATCTTAAAAGGAACTTGTCAACCGGTCATTATTTATTTAACTTCGCTGCTTTAATCAATTTGAAAGATGACAATTACCCAGCAAAAAAATGGTCATACTCCTTCCTTCATTTCTATTTACGTAATTCGGCATACAGCAATTTTGCTTTTTGTATTGCTGGCAAATGGTCTGCCCCTGGCTGCACAACAAACAAATGACTCGTCTTTTGTGTATATACTAAGCCGGCTCACTTCTCAGATCCGGCTTGACGGATCAGCGGAGGATTCAGCCTGGCAAGATGCTTTTGTTTGCGAGCCCTTTACCTTGAACAGCCCAATAGACAATGCACCACCGTTCAATCGAACCGAAGTAAAAATGCTGTTTGATGAAAGTAACCTATACGTACTTGCCATTTGTTATGATGAACCGACTTATGTAATTCAAACCCTGAAAAGGGATAATTTTGGAGACAGCGATGAATTCGCCGTTTTGATCGATCCTATTGGGAAAAAATCCAATGGGTTCGGCGTTGGCGTAAATGCCATGGGTGCCCAGTCGGAAGTGATCATATTCCCGGGAAATGTTGATTTCACCTGGGACAACCGCTGGTATTCTGCAGTTGAAAGATATCCTGACCACTGGATTGTGGAAATGAAAATTCCCCTTAAAAGTATTCGCTACAATGAATCAAACACCGATTGGAGGGTAAATTTTTGCCGTGTTGACCCAGGCCATAATGAAAGGAGTTCCTGGGCTCCTATACCGCGTCAGTTTGACCTTGCAGACATCGGTTTTTATGGCACCCTTAAATGGCCTCAGGCTCCAAAAAAATTAGGGGGTAATATTTCCCTGATCCCATATGTATCAATCAGAAATGATGAGGTCAATAGCGCCAACGATAGCAAAATTCAATCGGGTGGTGATGCCAAAATAGCCCTTACGCCATCTCTTAATCTCGACCTTACCACCTACTCCGATTTTTCACAGGTAGAGGTAGATGCACAGGTAACCAACCTCACACGCTTCAATATTTTTTTTCCGGAAAGAAGGCAGTTCTTTATTGAAAACAACGACATTTTCAACAACTACGGCTTGGGTGCTGATCAGGCATTTTACTCCAGGACAATTGGACTATCCGCTGCCGGCAGCCCAAAACCCATCTTATATGGTGCGCGCATTACCGGCAACCTCAGTGAAAGTTTGCGCATCGGTGCCTTCAATATGCAGACGCGCAGTCAGGAACTTAGCCCGGGAAATAACTTTACCGGTGTTTCTTTTCAACAGCGTTTCCTCGACCGTTCCAGTTTCCGTGGCATTTTTCTGAACCGGCAGGGCTGGACAGGAGAGGGTCAGATCGAAAATGATTTTGGCCGCAATGTCGGTGGAGACATGCAGTTCACCACCAGTAACGGCCAATTTGTAGCGAGTATGGGTTACCTGCACTCCTTTAAGCCGGAAAAATACAACTCGGAAAATGGCCAGCTTTATGGAGGTATAGCCTATAACGGACAAAACTTCAGGGGCTACATAGAAGCTCAGCGCATAGGAAAAAATTATTATACCGACATGGGCTTCAATAGCCGGATTGAAAATTACGACCCGGAAACGGCTTCCATTGTGCGCATAGGATATACAAACGTGGGATCTATGCTCAACTACTACATTTATCCCTCCAATTCCGCGACCGTAAACTACCATTGGTCTGGCCTCGAAAATTTTGTTTGGGTCAATTCCGATGGAACCGGCCTTAACGAGTGGTACAGCCGGTTGAGACATTTTCTCTTTTTTAAAAATACCAGTGCCCTGAGGTTCAGACTCAACAACAATTTTGTGAGACTTATTTACCCGTTTGGCATCACCACTCCCTACCTGCCTAATGGAGATTACAATATGACAGAATTTAACGTCCAGTACAACAGCGACAACAGAAAGTTATGGCAGTTCGAACTCTTTGGCGTATATGGCCAGTTTTACAATGGGTTTAAACATACCTACCGCGCTAACGTCATTTACCGGGTTCAGCCATGGGTCAGCCTGAAGGTGGGTGTAGAACACAACGACATCCGTTTCCCGTCGCCCTATGAAGACAAAAAAATAACCCTGGGCACGATCAGGAGCGAAATCAACTTTTCTACTAAAATATTCTGGACCACATTTTTTCAATACAATACACAGGCAGATAATTTCAACATCAACAGCCGCCTGCAATATCGCTTTGCACCGATGAGTGATGTCTTTTTAGTTTATACCGACAACTATGCCATCGAAAATGATTTTGCCCACAAAAGCCGGTTTGTGGTGCTTAAACTCAATTACTGGCTAACATTATGATATTATTTGCCGGAAACAATTGACCGATGGTTACCTATTCCTCTTTTGATCACCACACTTCGCTCCAAACCATAGCAGACTATCTATCCAGCCTTATTGTTGAGATGAAATACACCTTCCTTTCGTGGCATCCAACCGTCAGGGCTGAACGAAGCAGACCGGGTAGCTGGTCAAAAAAAGAGATCCTGGGTCACCTGGTTGATTCAGCACGCTACAACCTCATACGCTTCACCGAGATACCTGCTGCGACCCGTTCTTACCACTTTAAGTCCCATGTACAGAAGGCTTTGGTTTCGATGATAAACTACCAATACCAGGAAGACGAAAGCATCCAGGAACTCTGGACCTTACTCAAATAACAGATTATGGAAGTGTGGAAAAACCTTAGCGATACCGATCTGGCCAGGGCCATTATTACACTGGAAGGACATAAAGCAAACCTGGACTGGCTCATCAAAGACTATGTGGCCACATCAAGCACCATTTTGATCAGATGGCAGCACCCGAAGCATCCTGCCTCCTTTTCAATCGGCGATATTCGAGCGGGCTTACCCCAAAATACTTTTTAAATACGCTGCCAAAATAAGAGGGTTCTGAGAAGCCGCAGCGCAGGGCAACTTCAGCGGCAGTAAGCTCTGATTCCATCAGCAGGATTGCAGCTTCTTCCAGTTTTATGGTAGTTATAAGCTGATGTGGCGTGAGTGTGGTGGCATCTTTGAAATCCCGCTGGAGCTGCCTCACACTTCGGTTCATCGATTTTGCAAGTTCTGCCACAGAAATTTCCTTATCAGCATGGACGTGATTTCTCACGGTAGCCAAAAAAGTTGCATCCACCATTTCCGTTGCATTCGCTTCCACAGCTTTAATACTTTCTGTGATCGATTTTTTTGCAGGAAAATTCCGGTAAAACAAGATTTTGGTGTATTGATAATAAACAAAAAACAAGAGGCCGGCGACCAACAGCGTCATCCCAATCCAAAATCCCATCGGCAATGTGTGTAAAAACCTGGATAATGAAAAAGAAAATCCTTCACTTCCTTCAAGTTCAAACGACCGCCACTTTTGGGGAAATCCAAAATCCCCCTCCCCATCAAGGTTATAGTAATTGAGACTTGAAGGATGAAGTGAATCCGGCCAGAACCTAATCTGGCTGATGGTATCCACATCGTTTATACAAAGGTCGAGTTTCAATTTTGTTCCTTCCAAGGGCACAAGGCCAATGGAATTCCAGGGTATAGCGATTTCAATGGTATAACCCTTGTCCACATCTCCCGCCTCGTTTATCGTACCTGAGCAGATGACATCATGAGGAAGGATGAGATTGCTTGCTTCATAGTCCTTGGGCACCCGATCTCCATTCATCTGCATCGCCCTGTCTCCCTTAAAAACCGTCATGTCATTTCCTATAGAGATCAGAAACTGGTAGTCATTGAGATCCAACCTGCCTTTACTGTCGTGTTTGGTATCAATGTACATCTCCACCCCATCGCTGAAATATAATTTTGGATTGTCCATGCCCCTTTCATTGACGCAAAGCCGGGCATCTCTTACCTCAAATGCGATGTATAAGTTTTCTTTGTCCCAACACAAGCCTGCCAAAGCACGATTCCTGTACTTTGGCTCACCCCGATCTGCGAATCGAATGTCAGGCGTCCATTCCTCAAGATTGCCATCCACTTGAACATGAGTCGTAGCAAAATGAATTTTACTGCATTGTTGCCCTTTTATAGGAAGCCAAATGCATAAAATATTAAAAAATAATAAAAATTGACGCAATTTCACGATCATTTGGCGTTTAATTCATACTCTTAAAGCTTAAAAACAATAAAATTTGCGTCTAAAATATTGAAATTAATGCAATCCAAATTTTATTTTGTCTTTTTGCTACTTGTTTTTTGTCTCAGCTATGAGGTCAATGCCCAGCTCCCCGCCTTTCCGGGAGCTGAAGGTTTTGGTGCTTTTGCCACAGGAGGACGGGGCGGAAAAGTGATATATGTGACCAACTTGAATGTCGATGGACCTGGTTCTCTTCAGGCTGCCTTTAACGAAAGTGGTAAAAGATACATCCTGTTCAAGGTCAGTGGCACCATTCCGGCAACCATCGAAGTTCCACCCGGACACGGAGATTTTACCCTTGCAGGTCAGACCTCTCCCAATGGAATTATTGTCAGGGGTTTCCAGTCTTATCATGATGAAAATGTTTCTTCCACAAACTTTATCCTCCGCCACCTGCGATCCCGAATAGGAGACCTGACCTATTATCCTGCGACACAATGGATTGGGGGTGATGGCATTACCCTGGGAGGTGTGCACAATGCCATCATCGACCATTGCTCCTTCGCCCATGCCAATGATGAAGCCGTTGACATTTCCAGGTCATCTGCCTTGACGATTCAAAACTGCCTGCTGGCAGAAACGCTTGGCTCACATAGTTACCTGGGTGGCATGCTCATCAATTATTCGTCGCCCCAGAGCAGGCTGGACAGTTTGTCAATCCACCATAACCTATGGAACAGAATTGGCGGCAGGATGCCGGAAATCAGCTGCGAATCACCTTATTGCGGGGGCAAAACCATTCATATGGAATTGTCAAACAACCTATTCTGGGACCCACGCATTGAATTGTGGTACGAAGGCATCACCGGTAATAACTCCTTTTTCTACCTGCATATGAATGCCGTAAATAATTACAGCTATGCACAGACCAATTATTCCAATGCCATGTTTCATGCCGATCTGCTGCACCAGGCGAACAATGCCCTTTACTTCGAAGGAAACAGACTCAACCTTTATCCTCAATATGAAGATTTTGATCTTTTTTATTGCTGTAATGATTTTGACCTCAACCACCCCAATACGGAGACCGGAAGTGCCACCCGTCCTACCCAGGCTTTTAACTTTCCTGCCATAACCCATCATAATACTGGTGACTTGAGAAATTATATGGTATCTAATGCAGGGGCATTTCCACGCGATGCCATGGATGACAGACTGATGCAAAATGTAGTTGGTGGAAATTTCGATCCGTCTGCCATTGATGTAGACCATTACCGTGATCCATTCAGCATTGTCAACGCTGCCATGCCTCCGGTGGATAGCGACAGCGATGGTATGCCCGACTATTGGGAAGAAAGACAGGGTCTGAATCCTGCCTTGCAGGACCACAACGAAACCAACTTGTCACAGCTTCTGTATGGTGTGCAGGGATATACCAACCTCGAGTGTTACCTGCACTGCCTGTCGGACGCCCTCGTCAATGGTGCAAGTCAGGAACCTTGCCGCATAGGCATCTCCACCTCAGATGAAAACACGGTAGCTGAGGTCAGGGCTGTGTTATTTCCCAACCCTACCTCTCATCTTATTTCGATTGACTTTTCAAATATGCCCTCAAAAAATAGCTGGCTTCAGATTTTTAATGCATCGGGAGCCAGTGTTGACTTCCGGGAAATTGGCGACAACCAGCAATTGACCTTCGACACCACCAACTGGCCACCCGGCTTATACGCTGTAGTTCTTCATTATGACCGGGGAATAAAACCCTTGGGCAAATTTTTGGTGATAAAGTAAATACGTTAGGGCTAAACGAACTTCCACCGCACAAATGCCTCCATGGCTTCATATTCGGCCAGACCAAGTACATTGTAGGCATGAGCTGTTTCCCGGTTGCGGTCCTCCGCCCGCTGCCAGAACTCGCGTTTGTCATTACCCGGAAAAACGGGATGGTCTTTTTGCGATTGATGCATGAAAATGGCCCTTCGCTTTCTGAGCAATTCATCCGGGCTTATGGGTACCGCCATTTCGATCTCATCGATTGGCCACTCGTGCCATGCCCCCCGGTATAACCATAGGTAACAATCATTCCGCCATTTTTTATCTTTCGTATTTTCAAATGCCTGAAATACGGCATCCAGACATACGCGGTGTGTACCATGCGGATCTGCAAGGTCTCCTGCGGCATACACCTGGTGGGGTTGAACCTCATTGAGCAGATCGACAATAATTTGAATGTCTTTGCCAGTGAGTTTATTTTTTCTAACCCCTCCGGTTTCATAAAATGGCATATCCAAAAAATGAATGCGATCTTCAGAAAGACCACAAAACTGAGCAGCGCTTCGGGCTTCCTCCCTGCGTATACACCCTTTAAGTAATCGCAATTCTTTGATGTCCACGTCATTTTGGTCTTTATGGTCCATAAACTTTGTGACCTTTTGGATGGTTTGCTCCAATTCCTTATTTTCAATGCCCATTGTCTTGGCATAATCTGCCATAAATTGGGCATATCGCCAGGCATCTACATCATGAACCGCAATGTTGCCGGATACCTGGTAAGCTACATGTACTTCATGCCCTTGTTCCACCAGTCTGAGGAAAGTACCTCCCATGGAAATTACATCGTCGTCGGGGTGGGGGCTGAAAATGATGACGCGCTTAATTGACGGTGTGGCACGCTCAGGTCGGTTGGCATCATTTGCATTGGGCTTGCCTCCCGGCCAACCCGTAATCGTATGCTGCAGTTTATTGAAGATCCGTATGTTGAGACTATAGGCAGAATTGTATTCTGCAATGAGTTCCGAAAGACCATTGTTGATATAGTCTTCGTCCTGAAGTTTAAGTATTGGTTTTTCCAATTTAAGAGACAGCCAGATCACAGCTTTCGCTACGAGTTTGTCATCCCAATTACAAATGCCTGCCAACCATGGAGTCTTCACTTTGGTAAGTTCAGTGGAAGCAGCAGGGTCCAGGTAAAATTTCACATTGGTGTGTCCCTGCAGGAAGGTCGCGGGAATCATTTCCGTGATCTCTCCCTCGATGGCGTCTCTTACAATGCCTGCTTTATGTGGACCCCAGGCCATGATGAAGATTTGTTTGGCCTTCATGATCGTCTGTATGCCCATGGTTATGGCCCGGTATGGTACATTTTCTTCTTTGCCAAAATCTTTGGTGGCATCCACCCGGGTAATATGATCGAGTTTTACCAGCCTGGTCCGGGAAGAAAGCCAGGAACCCGGTTCATTAAAACCAATATGACCCGTTCGTCCTATACCCAAAATCTGGATGTCTATGCCACCCACCATGGTTATTTTTTTTTCGTAATCCAGGCAAAACTGTTCCACCTGCTCTATGGGTAAATCGCCATTTGGAATGTGGATATTTGCCGGATTAATGTCAATGTGACTGAATAGATATTCATGCATAAATTTGACATATGACTGATTGGCATCAGCTTTCATGGGATAATATTCATCCAGATTAAATGTGATGACGTTGGCAAATGACAAACCTTCTTCCCTATGCATCCTCACCAGCTCATTGTACACCTTGATGGGCGAAGATCCTGTGGCAAGTCCCAGTACAATATTTTCATTGTCCTGCTGCTTCTGCCTGATACACAAGGCTATATACCTTGCAATATGGATGGCTCCTTCTTCAGGATTAATCCATAATTTGATGGGAATCTTCTCAAAACTTTTCAATTGATACTTTAATGCAGTTGAGGCATCTTGACTTCCTTCACTCATGGGTACACTCATATAAAGGTAATTTTAATCACAAATATAGGGAAGAAGGTGCTTAAATTGATCATGTGAGTCTCTAATTGTCTTAAACACAGCCAAACTAGATTTTACGGGCAATGCCTCAATTTACTCTCAGCTTAATCTCTCGGATCATCAGCTCCTGTATGAATTCTTGCCATGATACTTCATTATGCAACTCAATTTACTTCAAAATATTTCAAGCATACGGATAAAAGCAAACCAGAATTCATCAATGCTCCAAATAAAACAATGGACTGAAAAACCACGAGGGTAATCAGTCCATTGTTAAATAAGCATACTTCTGTTGAACTCAAACTTTTAAAATAAATAAAAGCCTTCACAAAAAAAATATGTCACATGGTTATGGATCTTACAATTTAATCCATTTGAATACGCTAACTTCATTGTTCTGGTAATATGTTATCGTATAGATGCCACTGTTATAAACTGAGACATCCAATTCTTCCATCGACCTTGCGTTTCCTGCATTGCTGTATAATAATCTGCCCAACGCATCTCTGAGCTCAAAACTGCAATTGATACATTGGACATCAGAATTTTCAACATACAGTACATTGGAAGCCGGATTGGGATAAATGCGAACACTACCCTTTTCCAAGGTCCTTGTATCCATTAAGTCTTGTTCTGTTCCAATGGAAATCGCCGCGTTAGGCACAGGATCAGGAATAAGACGATATCTGCCATTGCATTGGGAAACACCATACAGATCGGAAATCATCAAGTCATAACTGCGTGTGACATTGTAATCCTGATGCGATACAGGCAGACAATTCCTCCATGTATATCCTTTGTCATTGTTATTGAAATATGAATTTGGTATATTGTCTATACAGGCACCATCTGTCGTCCAATTCAGATTCACAGAAGTTGATCTTCTTTTGACTTGTCTTACCAATGTGCCTGGTGCCGCACTAGTAGATCCTGCATCCAGCATTTCAGCAGGCACAAGAAACACTTTCGAACCATTTGGACCTGAATATACCTGCTGCAGCGAACCTGTATATATATCTATAATATTACCACAGATAGCCACCGGCTGAGGGCAGGATAGATTTTCATCTACCTGGCCATCACAATCATCATCCAGACCATTGCATACTTCTACGGCACCAGGAAAAATTGAAACCATTGCATCGTTACAATCCAGTTGGTTGGTTACATAACCGGGAGGCGGGGTGCATGCCATCGTGAAAATGTTTGCATTTCCAAAGCCATCGTTGTCATTGTCTGCAAAATATACATTCAGGGCTAGCCCTTCATCTGTCAAACCATCACAGTCATTGTCAATAAGGTCGCAGACTTCATTTGCACCGGGATGTATGTCCTGATTGCCATCATCGCAATCCGCGTCATTGGTCACGTAGCCTTCTGGAGCAGCGCAAGTGTCGCTGAAGATGGAGTTATTGCCATAACCATCACCATCCGCATCAAAGTAAAAAGTGATCAATAATACATCGTCAATTATTTGGTCGCAATTGTTGTCTATGCCATCACAAAGTTCCAGCGCCTGTGGATTCACATCCGGATTGTCATCATCACAATCATCATCATTTTCAACATAGCCTGAAGGTGCCGCACACGCTGAAGTACTGATTCCGGAGTTTCCGAAACCGTCACCGTCGGCATCGGCAAAAACGTAGTGGTAGCACCTTCATCGATATTGCCATCGCAGTTATTGTCCAAACCGTCACATACTTCCATCGCCCCGGGATGAATACCGACCTCGCCGTCATTGCAATCGTCGTCATTGGCAACATATCCTCCGGTTGCAGAACAAGCCTCCATGCTAATTTGTGCGTTGCCATACCCATCTCCATCCGCATCGGCAAAATACAGGGTAAGCACGCCTTCATCAATTTCGCCGTCACAATCATTGTCCAGTCCATCACAAACTTCGACAGCCTGGGGATGAATCTCTGCATTTTCATCATCACAGTCGTCGTCATTATTGACAAAGGACATAGGGAGTGTACAAGCCTGAACGCTTGTGAATGGATCACCATATCCGTCTCCATCTGCATCGCCAAAAAATGTAGTGAGTACCCCTTCATCAACCAGGTTATCACAGTTGTTATCCAAACCATCACAAATTTCAGTAGTATTCGGATGGATTGAAGGGTCAGTATCATTGCAGTCTCCAGCCTGGGTAACATAACCCGGAATGGGCATAGCTGACTGCATAGATACACTCGCGAGGCCATACTGATCACCATCGCCGTCAAGGTAGTAGGTGACCACATCTGTAACGGTTATATAAACACTGGTATCGCCATAAACCACATTGAATATTTTTCCGGAAATCGCAGGTATATTTTCACCTGCGAATTGTCCCGTCCTGCTTCCACAGCTCAGTACATGGAATTGCTCACCCTGCAAAGGAATGTAATTGTTCCAGTCGATATTCAGCACAGTATTTCCAATGGACGCATTACCCGTCGTTTTTAATACATCATAACCACTTACAGGGTTACTGCCATTTATTTCACAATCATAATTCGAACCGCCAAAGTCTAAGTTATTGTGGAAAGTGATCCTGCCGGGTGAGTCACCAGGCTGTAAGGAACCTCCATTTTCAAAAGTGTAACTTGCCGTAAATTTCATGCCGCCTGTCCCGCTAATCATCCCTGTGGTGGAATTATTAAATGAACTTGGCACACAGCCGCCTGGAGAAGTAAAGTCCCAAATAAATTCTGTATTTAAATGAATGGTGCCGTGATTTGTTACAGCGGTATATCCCAATAGTACATCTGAATTAATGTTGACATTCATTACACCAGCCATTTCGTTAATCAGGACGGCAGCAGGTCCGGAACCGTAATAACAGCTATAAGGACCTGTTGGGTTGATGTCACCACCGTTCCAGTTAAATGTGCCGTGGTTTCTGACAATCGTCGAACCGGAAATTCCACACACTGCATTTACATTAAGTGTTGAACCGCTTGCAAATACGTGTTCGTTGCCACTTAATGCCCCTGCATTCATATTGACTTCAATGCCCGATAAATACGTTTTAATGCCTGACCCGCCGATGGTTCCAGTATTTTCAATGTCGAACGGGAATGAAACATCTGAAATTAAATTGAGTAAACCGGTATTGTTAAAATAACCATTACCGCTGATCACTAGACCTGCCAATGAAGTTATGGTTCCATTATTATACAATGACCCTGTGAGAGAAACCTGACCGCCCAAATCGATGGCGGAATTTATCGTTAGGATACCACCAATATTGACAATGCCCTGCAATGACCCTCCACTGTACAACACCAATTGTCCAAAACTTAGGTTAAAAGTTGCCCCTGGATAATTGTAGAATGGACTTCCTGCACAGGCAGCCGATAAGGTAAGGGTATTGGCATTCGGTTTATTCACAACACCATAATTATGGATCTGTGTGTATCCAAGATTGATGTCCGTAACTGCCTGAATGTTAAGTGTACCACCTGCTTCAATGTATAAAAATGCCGGTGGTGGTGCCCCATAATAACAACTATAAGGACCTGTTGGATTGATGTCTCCGCTATACCAGTTAAATGTGCCGTAGTTTCTGACAATCGTCGAACTGGAAATTCCACACACTGCATTTACATTAAGTGTTGAACCGCTTGCAAATACGTGTTCGTTGCCACTTAATGCCCCTGCATTCATATTGACTTCAATGCCCGATAAATACGTTTTAATGCCTGACCCGCCGATGGTTCCAGTATTTTCAATGTCGAACGGGAATGAAACATCTGAAATTAAATTGAGTAAACCGGTATTGTTAAAATAACCATTACCGCTGATCACTAGACCTGCCAATGAAGTTATGGTTCCATTATTATACAATGACCCTGTGAGAGAAACCTGACCGCCCAAATCGATGGCGGAATTTATCGTTAGGATACCACCAATATTGACAATGCCCTGCAATGACCCTCCACTGTACAACACCAATTGTCCAAAACTTAGGTTAAAAGTTGCCCCTGGATAATTGTAGAATGGACTTCCTGCACAGGCAGCCGATAAGGTAAGGGTATTGGCATTCGGTTTATTCACAACACCATAATTATGGATCTGTGTGTATCCAAGATTGATGTCCGTAACTGCCTGAATGTTAAGTGTACCACCTGCTTCAATGTATAAAAATGCCGGTGGTGGTGCCCCATAATAACAACTATATGGACCTGTTGGATTGATGTCTCCGCTATACCAGTTAAATGTGCCGTAGTTTCTGACAATCGTCGAACTGGAAATTCCACACACTGCATTTACATTAAGTGTTGAACCGCTTGCAAATACGTGTTCGTTGCCACTTAATGCCCTGCATTCATATTGACTTCAATGCCCGATAAATACGTTTTAATGCCTGACCCGCCGATGGTTCCAGTATTTTCAATGTCGAACGGAAATGAAACATCTGAAATTAAATTGAGTAAACCGGTATTGTTAAAATAACCATTACCGCTGATCACTAGACCTGCCAATGAAGTTATGGTTCCATTATTATACAATGACCCTGTGAGAGAAACCTGACCGCCCAAATCGATGGCGGAATTTATCGTTAGGATACCACCAATATTGACAATGCCCTGCAATGACCCTCCACTGTACAACACCAATTGTCCAAAACTTAGGTTAAAAGTTGCCCCTGGATAATTGTAGAATGGACTTCCTGCACAGGCAGCCGATAAGGTAAGGGTATTGGCATTCAGTTTATTCACAACACCATAATTATGGATCTGTGTGTATCCAAGATTGATGTCCGTTGCTGCCTGAATGTTTAGCGTACCACTTGTTTCATTATATAATAATGCCGGTGGTGGTGCCCCATAATAACAACTATAAGGATATGTCGGATTGATGTCTCCGCCGTTCAAGTTGATGGTACCGTGATTGCGCAGGATGGATGTGCTGCCTATTGATCCGCCGCTCTGGATATCCATCAATGCACCGGCAAGAATAATCCACTCCCCTGAGCCATACAAACCTCCGCCTTGTAAGATGAAATTGCCACCAGGCAAAATCAATTTATGGCCGGTACCGGTTATACTTCCAGGCAGGGTTAATGTGCCGTTGACCTTGAGGCTATCGTCAAGACTTATGGCCGCGTATAAGGTAACGTTATGACCGGCTTGAATAATTACCTTGTCGCTGCTACTTGGCGTCATGCCCCCAACCCAGGTTGAAGGCACCGACCAATCTCCGGATTGGCTGGAATAAATCTGGCCCTGCGTGGTTGATCCAAACAGGATAAAAACCCAGGTCAGCATGAGTAATTCTTTTAGCCTCCACGATTTTTTTCTATAATTTGCATTCATAAGTAAAATATTTTGAATTAAAAATGACAATATCTCGATTCAGGTTTTTGGATCAGCGGACTTCCTCTTGATTAAGACCAAATCTATTTAAATCAGATTTTACCTTGCATGATTGCAGGGCCTCCTTCATAAAACTCAAGTCAAAATGCATTTTGACAAAAAATAATATTATGCGATTTGTTCAGAAGACTGAGGCCAGACAACCATTTTAATCATTTCTGGCTTTTTCTTCAGGCTCGCATATTATGAAAACAAAGCTATAAATTCATCTACAGAAGCGCAATAGGGCTTAAGCCCTAATTTTAATATTTTACAGGTCACTTATTTCATATTTTGTATTTTTGGTTTTGTTCTGCCATTAAATATATTTACCCCACAATTACAGAAAAATGAAATCACACAACCTACTTCATTATACTGGATCAATAAAAAAACACCTAATTACTTACTTTATAAAATATGCCGAAGTCCTATCCCTTTATTTACAGCCACTTCAAATAAACTTTTTCAAGAATTTAAGCTTACCCCTTTTTTTGATTTTAACATATTCGACTGTTTTGATTAAAGCCCAGGAATTGAATTACAAACCACTCTCAGGAAAAAACATAAATGAGATTGGGGTTTGTTTCAGCATCATGGAAGACAGCCATGGAGCGATTTGGTTCTCCTCATCCAAAGGCCTGAACCGGTATGATGGCAACAGGATCATTACTTACGCCTATAATCCGGCAGATACAAACTCTATTCACCACAATTTTATTTATGACATTCTGGAATACAAGCAAAAATTGTATCTGGCAACGTGGGGCAAAAGCAACATCATCAATAAGATAGATATAAATGATGGATCGATTTCCAGGTTGAGATTTAATACAAATAAAAATGGAGCAAGCTCTACTGTCACCATATTGGGTAAAGAAGTCCTCTTATTTACCGGTGGACTAGGTGTATTTCACTATGACTTATCAGGTCAAAGTTCGTATTTCATAGACTTGCCTTATTGCAAGTTGACTGGCATAACCAAAGACAGTTTTGTTTACCTGAGAAGTGATGGAAAAAACCACGCCTTCAAATACAAAAATAAATTGCTTACGCCGCATTCAAGTAACATTCCCGATGCAGCGATCCAGGTGGTCTATATTCAGGACAAACTGTTCTTCTCGACGGCAAATGGCCTCATTTCAAGTGACCCGCAATGGGTCATACCTCAGCAATTGCGTCGTTTGAACATAACTTGCTTGTTCCTGGATAAACAAAACAAGCTATGGCTCGGCACTGAAGATCAGGGCTTATTTGTATGGGACATCGGTCCAAATGTGGTAAAATCTGTAAAGTCGGCCGATCAAAAACCACTCAAAAAATCGATAAGAGATATAACAGAAGTCAAAAACAATTTGATCTACATAGCCTCCTTTGAAGGCATCTTCACTGTGGACAATTCAGTAATGAAAATCAAAACCATAACCACCCCAAACGGACTAAATCCTTACGCATGGGCCATGCCCATTAAAGAATTTTCAGCCGACAGTATCTTTCTGACCTTTAAAGAAGGATTCTACATCTATACTCCTAAAAATATAAAAAACGCAAATGAAATAATTTATACCCATAGTCCCGCCGCTGCAATTCATAAGGCAGATCAAAAGTCGTTTTATGCACCCACACTTGACAGGGGTACCCTTTTATTCCATAAAAAAGGGGATAGATTTCAAGTGGAAAAAGAGTTTTCTCCACCGTTTTACCCTTCATTGGCCAGTGTGAATCATCGGTCAGTTTTGAAAGATCATGCAGGAAATTTATGGTTTGGCACCTATGACAAGGGCCTATATACAATAGATAGGGAGGGAAGATTAACTGTCATTCCTAAAAACAAAATATCCGGATATGCGATCAACTCTATATTTGAAGCCAGGAATAAGGAAATATGGATTACGTTCTTTGATAAAGGTATGGTTAAATACAAACCCAATGAGAAAGAACCATTTTCTTTTGAGCAGTACAACCCTGATAATGGCAAATTATGTCAAGCCACCATCTCTGGTATTTGTGAAGACAGCAAAGGTAAACTATGGCTTTCTGCATATGGATCAGGCATTATTCACTTTGACCCCGTTGACGAGCACATGAGTTGTTATTCATCTTTGGATGGACTTTCTTCGAATAATGTATATCATATCGTGGCAGACAAAAAAGATAACATTTGGTGCCCAACTTCAGACGGTGTTTCGGTAATGCTATCAGGCTCCAAAACCTTTAGAACATTTAAGCAGGAAGACGGACTTCCTTCCAATGATTTAACCTTTGAAGGTTCCGCACTGCTATCTTCAGGTGAAATAATCTTAGGCACAAAAGCCGGATATTGTATATTTCATCCTGACACTTTGCTTACGCCGGCAAAAAATTACAGCCACCCATTTATTTCTGACATAAAGCTGCTCAATAAATCGATTGAAATCAAAAAGGGAAATATGCTATCCCTTTATCCGGAATTGACAAAATTTTTAACCCTTGCATTTGACCAGGACCACCTTACCTTCGAATTTGGCAATCGAGATTCAAAGAATCCGGATAAAACAGCATACCAATATAAACTGGAGGGATTCGATAAATCCTGGATAGACAATGGCACTTCAAACCTGGCCACTTACACCCGAATCCCTCCAGGGACTTACACTCTCCGCGTCAAAGCCAGCACCGACAGTGGGTACTCCTATCATGAGATGAAACACCCTCTCATACTCACCATTCTGCCACCCTGGTATCAGACACTGTGGTTCCGTTTATTAATTTTGGGCGTATCTGTTTCATTGATCTGGTATTTATTTAACCTAAGAACCCGCTTCCTGATGGAAAAACAACGGGTTGACATTGAAAAAAAACTGGCCATCAGCATGGAAAGGAAACGGATCGCCCGCGATATGCACGACGACCTCGGCTCCGGCATGTCGGCCATCCACCTGTATTCGGATTATCTTAAAAAATCACTGTCTGTCAAATATCCTGAAATATCCTCCGAGATTGACAGGATCGTGCAAACCAGCGCCGACCTCAACCAAAAAATCAAAGAAATCATCTGGTCCAATGAAGGCGAAGCTTCCTCAGTTTCCTCCATTCTGCTTTTCCTGAAAAAAGCATTTAAGGAGAAGATTGAACTCAAAAACATGGTTTTACACATCGATGAAATTGATAAAAATAATGACATCATTTTGCGCCCGGAACAAACTAAAAATGTGTACCTCACGCTGAAGGAAGCCACCAACAATACGATAAAACACGCCAATGCATCCATAATCACCATCACCTTTCATCGATCTGAGAATGAACTGGAGTTGACCCTCAGAGACAATGGATCAGGCTTTGATGCCGAAAATATAATGACTGCAGGCAGTGGTTTGAAAAATATGGAATACAGAATGAAAGACATCGGTGGGCAAGCAATAATAACATCCGGGAACGATGGCACAGCCGTTATCCTCCGTTTTTCTACCTAACGGCTGTAGTATTTATTTAAGGCTTCGACCCTCGAATGTACCTGTAGTTTGGCGTAAATGTTTGCAATGTGCGCCTTCACCGTCTTAATGCTGATAAAAAGATCTGCGGCTACCTCCTTTTCCACCTTTCCCTTGGAGATCAATGCCAGCACTTCTTTCTCACGATCCGAAAGTTTATCTGCATGGGGGTTGACAATATCACCGGTATTTTGCTTATTGAAAGATTCGGCAATTTTTCGGGCAATGACAGGAGTAATGGGTGATCCACCTTCATTCATCTCCCTGATGGCTTCAATGATTTTTTCCTTTCCTGATGATTTTAACAAATAGCCGAGCGCGCCTACAGAAAGTGCTTTAAAAACTTTATCGTGGTCTTCGTATATGGTCAATACCATGATTTGAACCATAGGTATCGAATGTCTTAGTTGGTCAATGCATTCTATTCCATTCATGCGATTGGCCCCCAGATCCAAATCCATCAATACAATGTTTGGAACAAGGTTTGGTAAGGACTTAATTGCATCCTCCCCATGGTTAAATAAACCCACCACGTCCATGTCCGGCTCATCTCCAATGACCAAACCCAAAGTATTTAACAAAAACTCATCATTCTCAACAATGGAAACCCTGATCATGTCGGCAATTTATACAAAAGTAATAAGATCACCCGCTAAAAAAAATAAGGTTAAAGCCCTATATATCTTGTCTTAAAATAAAATACAGCTATGTAAGTACTCAAAACTGTCCAATTTACCCAAATTGAACAATTCATACCCGTCTGAACTTGAATTTTATAATTTGGTTTAATTGATAAAGTAACTATTTCTTTTAAAAATGAGGCCATCCATCATTCCCATACCTTCCGGTCATTTTGAAATCTGTAAATAAATACAATCTATTTATTTGATTACCTGAAACTTAAGTCATAAATACACTCTTTATAAGTCGTAAGACTTTGTGATATATATCATAACAGGCTGACTATAATTAACCTAACTTTGTAGTGTAACATAATTTGATTTGTAACGACATAGTGTATGAATGTAACCAGGCACAATTTCATTTTGCTTTGTATCTTTGTGAACCACCAAGCTTGTTTTTCCCCTTTAAATATTTTTGACATTGACAAAACCAACATACAGCACCATCATCGGCACAGGAAGTTATATACCCACCCGTGTTGTCTCCAATGAGGACTTTGCATCCCATACCTTCTACGAAGCCAATGGTACCAGGATAAACAAGTCGGGTAAAGAAATCGTCGACAAGTTTCTCGAAATAACCACCATTGCAGAACGTAGGTACGTCACAGATGACCTTTTAACCTCCGACATTGCTGCCATGGCCGGAGAAGCTGCTCTGGAAAACGCTGGTATTGACCGCGAGTTACTTGACTACATCATCGTAGCCCACAACTTCGGGGACGTGGCTGCGAACAACAAACGAACCGATCTGGTGCCTTGTCTGGCGGCACGGGTAAAGCAAATATTAAAAATAAAAAACCCATTTTGTGTGGCCTATGACCTGCCCTTTGGCTGTCCGGGTTGGCTGCAAGCCGTCATCCAGGCTGATTATTTTCTAAAATCAGGAGATGTGAAAAATATCCTGGTCATTGGAGCCGACGTCCTATCCCGCGTTTCAGATCCCCATGACCGGGACAGCATGCTTTATGCAGATGGAGCGGGAGCCGTTGTACTTCAGGGCATAGAAAGTGATACACCTCTTGGCATCCTGGGACACATTACGAGGTCAGACACCTACACCCACGCTTCGTTGCTTCATATGGGAAAATCCTACCGTCCCGATGATGATGAAAAAAGTGAAATTTATCTGAAAATGAGCGGCAGGAAATTGTACCAATATGCCCTGGAAACCGTGCCCACCGCCATGAAGGCCTGCCTGGAAAAATGCCAAGTGCCCATTGGAGATGTCAAAAAAATCCTCATCCATCAGGCTAATGCCAAAATGGATGAAGCCATCCTGGAAAGATTGTATTCCCTTTATGAAGGGCAACCAATTCCCGACTACATCATGCCCATGTCCATTTCATGGCTGGGAAATTCGTCAGTCGCCACCTTGCCCACTTTGCTGGACCTCATCCTGCAACACAAACTGGACGAACACCGCATCAATCCAGGCGACCTTTTACTTTTTGCGTCAGTAGGCGCAGGCATGCACATCAATGCCTTTGTGTACAAAATGCCCAATGCATAATCTAAATGCAATAGTAAATTAAAATTGTAATTTAGTCTCAGGAGTTGTGTGATGTTCATCACAAATCCTTCAGAGATAAATCAACCATCTGTCAACAGCTTATTTTCCCAATTTGTACACAAAAACAGCCCGGTTGGATAGGTTGATCGTTCGTAAATTGAACATTCTCATAGAAGCATTCTTAAACCTTTTTACCTATTATCTGCATATCCTCAACAGCATTTCCGGTGGATGCTAACGTTAAAATGAAAATTAAATCAACATTATTTGATCCCATCAGAACTAGCAATATATACGGATTGTGAATATTTTGAAAATTGACATCATCCACAAACTACAAACCTTACAAGTAAAAGCCAAAATACTTTCAGGCAACTTTGTTGAAAAATTATCACAGAAACCTATTCATTTTTTTATAATTACACTCTGAGAATTTACCTCTTCTCAAATCTGCAAGAAGGAAATAGAAATATTTTCACTTATTTTATATAAATCAAAGATTTTAACCTAACTTTGTCTAACACCATACGTAATTATATTTGTTATGCTCTGGACTAAAACAAATATATCTGCTACATATATTATATTGTTTGCAATTAAATGCAGCGTCCTATATTTTAAACACAATTTAGTTCAAATTTCTTCTTTCCGCTCTAAAATACAACAGTCCTTCGCGCATATTTAGTTATTTGTCTCATTAGCAAGATGGTCAAAAGCGACCACTTTTCAAAGAAGAAATTAGAGTTCAAGAGCAAGAGCGTATAACGGGGAGCTGGAAAAGTCAGGAGTTCTTAAACCCCTGATGGAATATAAATTTTTAAAAGTGCCTGGATGGTATGGAGGACACATTCTTTCAGGTATGGACAATGATGAACTATCTCACTTGTATATTCTATTGGTTTAGGATAGAAAGATTTGTATTCCAGATTTACTTTGCATTTTAACACTGCCGATGTTCCAAAATACCGATCAAATTTAAACTCAAAATCTCCTGAATGTTTTGAAAATAGTAAGCCAAGATTAGTAATTGTATTTTAGATTCATTTTTCACAAAACTGTCATCATGGAAGCTCAATTTACAAGTATAAAAGCAAAGCAAAATAAATTATTAAGGAAAATAATTCACACCCTAATTCCAATATTTATATTCACAATACACTGTCAAATATTTTACGCACAGGAATGCGTTATCATAATTCAGGGTTATGAAGATGGTAATGAATCCTTTGCATCCAATACCGCAGATGTAGTCGAGACAGCAATGTCAAAACTTCCAGGTGGTGCCAAAGTAACCAGATTGGCACCTTCCAAAACCAATAAGAGTAAGATGAAACCAACACTTTATAAAAATAAAGCTGAATTGCTTAAAGAATTTGAAACGGCATTGTGCAAACAAGAATGTCAAAATGTGATACTTTTTTTCATTGGTCACGGTATGGGAGGAGATGGAATCAATGGAGCACCAAAAAAAAATACTGATGGCGGCATGTGGGTAGATAACACAAACAAAACACAAAATAGTGATTTCATTACCGCTGCTGAGGTTGCTGCCATCATTGATAAATGCAAAAAGTATGTTAAGTTGGTCGATAACCATTGTTATGCATCAGCAATGACCAACGGCGTCCTGGAGAATTTGCAAAACAAAAATCTACTGCGTATAGGCCTTTCTTCATCTAAATGGAATGAAAAAAGCTATTTTTCGAAGCCTGCTGACGCATCGGCCCAATATTATTTCTTTATGGTCGAATTCCTCAAAGACTATTACAAAATTATCGGCGACCCAAACGTCATGGAACAAATTAAAAACAAAGCGGAAGAACTTAAAAAACAAGCCGAGGCAAATAATGCGGAAAATGCCGCAAAGCGCGCTGAAATCCAAAAACAAATTGATGCATTAAATGCAGAATTACAAAAAAATAAGGACAGTCTCAAAGAGTTGGAAAAGGAGAAAAAAACAAACGAGGAAAAGTTGGAAAAATACAAGGGTATTTCCAATGATATTGATAATATTAATAAATTAAAGGACGAATATGATCAGCTTAAAAAGGATCAAGTCGAACTTGGAAAAACAAAAACAAAAGATCTTAAGGATGCAACAGCAGACGCCAATAAAGCAGCAGATGAAATAAAAAAAGACAAGAAACTTAGTTCAAAGGAAAAGACGGATAAGATAAGTGATTTAAGCAAAGAATTAAAAACCAAAACAGACAGTATTAAAGATGAATTTAAGAAAAAAATGAGGCGATAAACGACGCCATAAAACAAAATGAAAAGGCTAGGAATGACAAATCGAAAGAAATTAATGAAAAATTAAAGGCTGACAAAATCACTACTTCACCCACGGATAAAAAAGTAAATGACACTGCCAAAGGCAAGATCAAGGATATTACAGATGGCCTTGGAAACAAAATAGAAGAAATAAAACCAAAGATCGAAGAAATAGGCAAAAAAATCGAAGAATTAAATAAGAAGATTGAAGAACTCAAAAAATCAATAGCGGACATAAAAGATCTTTTTACAGTTGCGCCTGTCGCTGAACTCATATTGCATGAAGCATTTAAGTCGGCAGAAGCAAATTCAAAATCCAGTACAGCGGAAGAAATTGTGTCACCAGTTGGCAATGATCCAGGAATTAAAATTCCAGATAAGCCAGTGAAAAGAGTTGGCATTGGTTTGGATGAAAAAAGTAAATCTTATGCATATTGGATCGAATTTTATAAGGTGATCGATGAAAAAACAAAAGAGTGTGTCATTGTTGGTTATGAAATTAATATGCAGGGGGTACCTGTCCAACCCATTTCATCCATAAGTTGTAAGGAAGACTGCAGTGAGGCTAAGTTTAAAGTAAAAAATAGCTCTAAAGGTGAAGATATAATTGAACTTAATAAAAATGACAAAGGCAAATACGATGGCAAGATAAATAATGAGAAAAAAATCACCGAAACACTGTCACAGAATATGAAATCTATTTTACCTGGTGAAAAAATAGGTCAGCTATGTTTCTTAATCGATGCCCTCGGATACAGTATGCTAAAGGTTCACAATAATGAAGTAGTCCCTGCTTTAAATCAGCAAATAAATCCAAACATCTCGACTACTATGAACTATGCCAATAAGTCGCTTAAATTGATCATCGATTTTGACCCGCATGGTTATCATTTCATATCGGCAAACCAAATAAATTACAACCAGGCATCTTTATATCATTATTCACTTTACGATGAGGAAGGTTTAAGATTGGGAGAACTAGGATTTTATCACACTTCCAACCAATTGGAAGGCACCCTTTGGCTGGAAAAAACAAATCGAGTTTACCCGGTAAAAGGTACATGGAATATCTATGAGGACTTTTTTTCAGCCTCAGCCAATACTGAGGAAGGTAGTTATGTCTTTGAAAAAAATGACTTCGACGGCCTGGTCAAAACATACTGGCATGCGCCTGGCTATCATGGCTTCCATATTTTGCAAAGCAATACAATCTACCTCCCGCATATTGCACTAAATAGAAAAGATATGGAATCCAATGATAATTCGCTTTACCCTATCCTATCCTGGAACCAAAATAGTACACAACTTTCTGATTATGAAAAGTCACTTTTATCAGGAACCAGAATAATAAGAACGGAAAATATCAGCCAGACTCAAAAAATAATAGATCTTCCTTACAATTCGGGTTCATTTACTGATTTTGATGTTAACCCTTTTGTAAGTTATCAGTACATTATATCGTCGTCCATAAAATACAATCTGGATTGTGGATTTCCTGAATTAAGTTATCCCTTATACAGCTATCCGGAATATTACGATTGGAGTACCGATTCCATCGCACAAAATCAAAATATTGATTCAACTGCAATAATCAACCTATGGAATAAACTCAACCTGACTTCTAATGAAGCTAAAATATTGCACTCAAAATCGAAATTCCCATGGTGGATTCCTGGAATTATTGGAGCAGGTACAGGTCTTTACTTTATATTCGACCATAAAGACATCGTGGAAACTCCTCCGCAGGCTATTGATGATGAGGTACAATTACAGTGTGGAGAGACGCTTACTTTTGATCCATTAGCAAATGACCTTGGTGAGTTTCTTTCAGTTCAATCTGTTACAGGAACAGGCTCAGCTTCGGTAAGTATTCAAAATAATAAATTAGTTTTTTCCAACTTATTTAACAGTCAGACGACCCTAACTTACACCATAAAAGACAAGAATGGCGCCACCTCATCAGCCATTATCTCTGTGAGTGTAATATTACCAAACCTTAATATACAAGACATTAGTATTTCGGCACAATCCGGGGATAAATTAAATGGAAATATATTCTCCGCTTCCTCCTGCCTGGGCTGTAAGGTAATCAGCTTGAATTCAGCCACCTCTGCCTTGATAACGTGGGCCAAAGATGGGTCCTATGAAATAAATGTTCCGGTAAAAGACGAATTTACAACCTACACATTTGAGTTCTTCATACAGGACCAATGCGCCCAGAATGGTCGCATACTACTTACTATTTCGGCCAAAGGCACAGACTGCAATATTACGATAACATCAGAGATATTTTCTCCACATTGCGGTAGTCATGATGGAAGCATACTTTTAACCGGGTTTGATGTATTGACGTATAACTATCAGTGGAACAATGGTATGACTGATTATAATATATCTAATCTTCCAGCAGGCCAATATTCAGTAACTTTAACGCATATGACAAAAAATTGCCACGCATATTACTCAGTCACTTTGATGGAGAAATTTCAAAAAATAATAACTAATGTGGCCGTAGAACCCGGTAATTGTTATAAATCAGGTAAATTTATCGTCAATGTCAATAGACTTTCTTCCAATACGCTTACCTTGCTGGTGACCGGGTCATCAGGAAGCTTTCAGTTTAGTTCTTCAAATGAAAATATCGACATAGTTAATCTTATTCAAAATACCGGTTATCCTGAACCCATCACTGGCCCGTACAAAGTTGTCATTTTCGATGCTTCTTTACCTTCTATCTGCAGAGATTCTATTGAAACCGAGATACCCATTGAGAATCTCCTGATACAGGCAAACGATGATAAGTACGAAATTAAAAGCGGCGAATTATATACCGGGAACGTACTTACCAATGACCTTGGTGTAGGTTTAAATGTTGTCTCCTATTCTAACAATGAAAATGGAACATTGACCATTGACAAGGACGGATCTTTCACCTTCACTACAAAACCAAACATAACGGGTCAAATAAAATATTTGTATGAAGTGACTGATACTTGTGCGCAAATTAGCACCGCATCATTGGTTTTCACAGTATCCTCAGAAGAATGTAATTACCAGGCAACATTTATGGTTACACCTGCTTTCTGCGGAGCAAGCAATGGAGAAGTGGTAGCTACTATATTTCCAAACGAAGGAAATCTACAGTTTACGTGGAGCAATGGCACTGAGGGTTTAAAACTTATAAATGTCTCTACCGGGGATTACACACTTACGCTTTACAATCCCACTTTAAGTTGCTCACAAAGTTTTGAAATATTTGTACCTGAAGAACAATTACTCTATGTCACCAATGCACAAATTACACAAGGAACCTGTCAAAATCCTCCAGAAATTTTATTGAACCTCCAGGCACCCATATCCGGAATTTTAAACATAGTTGTCAACGGCTTAAATTCACAAAGTGCCTTTCAAATTATTGAAGGTGATGTTTTTATAAGTGAGTACATAGATTTGTATCCTGGCAACTGGACAATCACCATCAATGACCAGGGTGCAGGACCTGGCTGTGCTCAAACCTATACCTACGAATTGGAACCCTTTAGTTCCTTATCTATCTCTTTAGTACAAATTATTCCACCATCTACTCCTTCTTCCAATAATGGTGTTGTAATTCTGGAAATATCAGAAGGTGCTGCTCCCATTACGATATTTGCGAATTCACTCCTTTTTCCTAATCGGTTTCCAGGGTTAAATACCCTAAAGGGTTTTTCTGTCGGACTGTACAATATTGTGGCTATAGATAATGTGGGCTGTAAATCCAATACCCTTACCATAGAATTTCAAACTTTATTAAATTCCGAAAAACCACAACTGTCGTATTCACCAGCTACATGGATACCTGTAAAAATTCCGGGATCTGCTGAAAAGGGCAACGATGTCAGTAATTTTAAAAATACCTCCGCCACTTTTTTAAATCTTTCTATAATCGAAAATAATATTGCTTTAAGCGGAGGTCTGGGAACTGTATCCACTTATAGACTTATAAACGGAAACCAAGAATTAAGGCAAGGTAGTTTTGTGTCTTTCTTTTTAGGAAAATCAATTTCACTAGGCGAATCAAACATCAATCTTGGAATTCGAGATACCTATGTAAGTTCTGGAATAAATCAGCATTACAATTATATGTCTCTGCAATTTGACTGGATGATGCACTTCACAAAAAATATTCAATTCCAATGTGGTGCCAGCTACCTTTTGCTAATCAACTTTTATATGTACACCATGGCTTGGTAATAAAGCTCTGAGTTCTAAAATAAATATTATCTTTTTCAAAGACGCATTATAAGTTATATAGACCATATAAGTAAACACCTTGCTATATCCATCATTCAAAAAATCTACACCTTCAATACATCAAAATGCATCAGCAATTATTAGAATCCCGAGTCACTTAATTTTATAAAGCTTAAACGCATGCGTCCACTGATTCCTTAAAAAGCCTGGTGCACACCAAAGCTGACATAAGGCTTCGATCGGCCGTGCACTTTCTGCCATGCCCATATCTTCTGCATCCCATCCAAAGGCACCCAGAATGCCGCTGACTGTTTCCTTGGCCAATGCATCATTTCCACAGATAAACATCGTAGGTCGTCCCTCAGGGAATGACGGCTTGTACATAAATGCATTGCCCACACTGTTGAATGCCTTGACAAACCTCGCATCGGGAAAAGCATGCTGCAATTGCTCCATAAGTGATTCATTGGATGTGGTGAAGTAACGGAGCACCCCATGATCTGCCTGTGGAAAGCCGTTGTCTGCTTGTACGATGGGATTGGTGGCGTCGATGATCACTTTTCCCGATAGGTGGTCCTTTCCCGCGAGTCCAAGTGCAGATAAAGCACCACTGCCTACAGTGGCCAACACCAGGGTTTCGCCAAAGTTGGCCGCTTCTTCAAAACTACCCGTCATCCCTTCGGCATTTTCTGATTTCCATTGTACCAGTTTTTCTTTACCAATCTCTCTGGTTCCGATCATGACATCATGTCCTTCCTTCAAAAAAGCAGAAGCCAATACCCTGCCCACATCTCCACTTCCCAAAATTCCAATTTTCATGTGTAACTATTTTATGGTTAAATAATATTAAAGTCCAACAGGGCGTCCACCGCATCAACCCCGGGAACCTGCTGTTCTTTGGTTCGGTAGGCACCGGCATGCACATCAATGCCTTTGTGTACAAAATGCCCAATGCCTGGTGAGGAAGATTTATCACAGAAGATGTAAAAAAAACTTCCGCGCAAATCTACCTGGCTACGGCAGTTAGACAGGTCAGCGGGCAACAAAATACGACAATTCCCTCAAACCTTCCAATCCCGGGCAGCCAAGGTAAAGATCGCTGACCAACGCAGATAATCAATCATAGCCAGTAAAACCTTGTTTACCACGAAACAAATCGCGCAGACCTCCGAATGCCATCGGCCCCAAGCAGCTCCACAAGCATCAAGCCTTTGCCAAGCTGAGCCCAGCTGAGCCCAAAACGATTCCCAACGACCTTTTGATGCACAAGCAACTTGCCCGTTATGTCATAAATTAACAATTGCCCGCTTACAGTTTCAGGTGTTTCAATGACCACCCCATCCAGTACATAACCTATATCCAAACTTCTCTTGATGTTGCTATCAACCAATGACGAAATGCAACCCGGCAGCGATTTAGTTTTAAAAAACAACCAGCTTTCTTCAGACGCAGATATATCCTTTGTGGTAACCCCGATATTGATGACTGCTCCCGGCCAGGTATGCCCGCCCCCATTCACCCGCAATAGTTGGGTAGGCGCTTCGCAGCCCCCATAACTAATCAGGTCCACGGTGGCACCATCATTGATGTCTTTATCAGGTAATCTTGTTATCGTTGAATCACCGCTGCACTGATTCCTCTCATGTAAATAGGACATCATGGCATACACCCCTACATAGGAGAGGAAGCCTGTGGCAGCACCATTAAAATTTACAATGTTGTCGGCGGTGCCGTGGATGTGCAGCACCGGCCTGGCTGGCCCCTCATTACAGTCAGCCAACTGAGCCAGTGTAAGGGTACCCGCCACCGAAGCGATGGCCGCTATCTTTTCAGGTATTTCACAAGCCAACTTTTGTGAAAAAAAACCGCCATTGCTCAGACCGGTTGCATATACCCTGCACGCGTCCGCCTTATATTGCGCCACCAGCAAATCAATAAGTTTGGAAGTAAACACCACATCACCCGTCCCCGCCAGATCAAAAGCAAAACCATTGGCATCGGGATAACACACCAAAAAAACCGCCGTATCCGCCACCAAATCCTGCTGACTATAAAGCTGCTGCTGCGAACCATTAGAACCCGTTCCATGAAAATTAAACACGAGCGGCAAGCTACTTTTCTGGGCATATCCTTTGGGTATGTAAAGCCGAAAAGTGCGCTTCACGCCATTCACATCAATTGACGAAGAAATGGTCTCCTGAGCAAGCCCCGTTCGCACCAGGACCATAAATAAAAAAAACATCAGCAATAATCGCATGGTCAAATTTATAAGAAAAAATCATCTTAAAAATAATTGATAAGGCATTACACAGAACGGTGACTTTTCGATGGGAACCCATTCACGACTCCATGCACTCCATTTTTGAGTTCTCATTAAAAAAACATAAATCAGTCAATCCCAAATTTTAACTGCGTTCACCAGCAGAACCGTATCCTTGCTCAACAAGGTTTATCCCACCAATAAACGCAGTTAATAACATTTGACACTATACGTAAGAAAACAGGAAATTACACCTTTTAATTCCTAATTCAAAAATCCTAATTCCTAATTCAAAAATTATTTCCTGTCGTCCAAAATCTTATCGATCCTAGCCACCAGGTCATCCAGGTGATACCTTGTCAATTTATCCCTCGATCCGGCTTTTTCAAACCTCGACCTCAGGTCCTTCAGGGTGCCCCTGGCCAGTGCTTTGATGTCGGTATTTTCAACGGAATTTTCCGGGATCTCCAGCATGCGCTGCAGGGCTTCCACAAACGTACGCTGCAGGTTCCTGCGGTAAAGATCGATCGTGCTGTTGGCGCCAACTTCTTTGTATATGCCTGCCACCAGGTCGTCCAGCATGTCTGAAATGGCGTAGGCATTGCTGCCATTGAGTGCATTGTTCTCGATCATGCGCTTCATCCTTTCGGGATTGATGAGCATAGCCAGGGTCTGATCCTGCATGTTTCGGATGCGTTCTGCCATACCCGTTTCTTCGATCCTGCCGAGGATCTGCTGGTCGATCAACCAGGTTGGCGTATCAAATAGCTGATTGTTCAAAAAGGTGATGGCTTCCTTTTGTTTTGCTTTTTCAACGGGCTTATAAATAGCCTCCCCCTGATCGAAGGTTTTGTAATATTCATATACGCCGCCCACATTGGCAGTCACGTGACCCAGGTAGCGCCTGTATTGTCCCACGACATTGTTGTACAATTCATTGAGTTCCGTATAATCCTTGGTGGCTTCTCCCGACCATTGGATGAGGTTGGGCACGATCCTTTTGAGGTTTTCAATGCCCAGGGCAGAGGCTTTCATGCTGTTGTCACCCAGGTCCTCGGTCTGCGCCGTGGGATCGGTAGGCATGCCCCGCTGGCGACCAAAACGATAGATCGGATTGCCGGCTTTTTCTTTGATCCAATTGTTGATGGCGACCCTTTCTTCGGTAGGTTCTTTCACGCCATCGATGAGGCGATACCCAAAATAAATGCTCCAGTCGTCGTAAGGCCCGATATCCGGCATCAGTCCCACCTTGCCGTCCTGCGGCTGCGCCACGTAGTTGAAACGGGCATAGTCCATGATGGAAGGTGCGGTACCCATGCGCTGGGTGAAACTTGGCGAACGCAATGAATCCACAGGATAGGCAACACTCGATCCCATGTTGTGCGGCAGACCCAGGGTATGTCCCACTTCGTGGGCGGCAACAAACCGGATCAACCTGCCCATGACCTCGTCCTTAAACTTGGGCGATCTGGCATCGGGATTGATCGCTGCGGTCTGGATGAAAAACCAGTTGCGCAACAGGTTCATTACATTGTGGTACCAGATGATGTCCGACTCCAGGATCTCACCGGTGCGGGGATCGTGCACGTGCGGACCCATGGCGTTCTGGATGTCGGTACTCACGTAACGGATTACCGAATATCGCACGTCTTCCGGACTCCAATCCGGATCTTCTTCTTTGGTAGGTGCATCCTTGGCCATGATGGCATTTTTAAAGCCCGCTTTTTCAAAGGCCTTCTGCCAGTCATTCACCCCTTGTTTCAGGTAAGGCCTCCACTTTTCAGGCGTAGCCGGATCGATGTAATACACGATGGGCTTTTTGGGTTCTACCAATTCCCCTTTAAAATATTTAGCGCGGTCCTCATCTTTAGGTTCCAGCCTCCAGCGCGTAATGAAGCGCTGATTCGCCGCTTTTTGGGCATCGAGGCTGTAGTTGGTCTGATTCACCGAAAAGAAACCCACCCTGGCATCAAACAAACGCGGTGTCATCGGCTCGGCAGGCAACAGGATAAAGGATTGATTCATCTCTACTGACAAGGTGCCGGTGATCTGATTGTCCGGTAATGAAGACCCGGTGTAGGTGAGTACGTGCCTCACTTCCACATTTTGTGGAAACGATCTGATGTTGTTTACAAAGCTGCGTTTGGAGTCCAGCGACTTGATGCCAAAGGTCTTGCGCTCGTCGGGATCCATGGCGCCGATCATATCCACATCGGTGGTAAACAATGGGGCGATGTCGATGACATAAGCCGTCTTTGCCTCATTGTACGCTTTGATGTCAAACACCATGATGATGGGTTCAAAGTTGTTGTTCTTTACAGAAAGGTAGATCGGATCTTCCTCACTGGCCACCGAGTTAAAGGAAACCGAACGCAGCAGGATCTGGTCGTCCTTTTTCTGCCAGCGGATTACCTGTTGGGGGCGGGATTCTACGCCGGCTCCCCCGAAATTGAGGTTTTTCACAAAACCCGATATCCTGGAAGTAATGAGGATCTCCTTGTCAATTACATCCGCAGGCAATTCAAAGTACCAGTTTTCTTTTACCTTATGTGAAATGAAAAAGCCACTATCGCTCACCGCTTCCGCCGTGATGATGTCCTTGTAGGGTTTAACTTTTTCATCCTTCTTCTTTTCATCTTTTTTAGGTGCCGGAGCCGAATCCGCGGTAGGCACCGAAGGCGGTGTAGGAGCCGCGGGGGCCATTTTTTTACTACAGGAAGCCGTAAATAGTAAAAGGAAAATCAGACAAGCAAATGAGTGTTGGTGCAGAGCTTTGGTCATAAGGTTTTTTTTTACAAAGATAAGAAAGTAGGCAAGTTTGGTAAGGGTGATTAATATTTGAAATTATATTTGGTATGAGCAATAATTCAATTCGAATTCAAAATTTAATTCTAAAATTTATTATATTTTGTCTTATTATTTTAAATCATTAAATATTAGACGATCGCAAAATTGTCACATCCATGGAATCGAATTGAATGTTTTGTAAATAATAAGCAATGCTTTTACATGGTGTGCATAACGCATATAGAACGCCCAAAAATGAAAGGAAAGGATGCTTTTGACTACCCCTTAATAAACTCCCCTTTATACACCCTGTGCCGCTCCTCAAAGATCAGTACATACTTACCGGGGGCATAGGCACTCACGTCTATCTCAACCTCTTTTTCACCTTCCTCCAAACGTTGATAACATGACCTTCCGGACATGTCGTAAACAGACAAAAGTCCTTTTGCCTTGGTTTTGATGACGATTTGATCTGACACGGGATTGGGTGAGATCAACATCTCTTCAATTTCTGGCAGGTTCCAGACATTGCCCAGGGTGCGGTCGCAGGGATAGGGATCGTCTACCCGGTAGTGCGGTAGATTGGGGACCCCTCCTCCTCCGGAACTGTAGATGAGTTTTAAACCCAGGGCTTGAAAATTACAGGCGGCTCCTTTTTCATCCGGAGATTCAATCGTACTAAAATGCGATGAGCCCAGTTTCGACGAAATATAGATCTTACAATTGGGACCCAGCATGCCAAACATTAGGTCTTTGTACGGACTACTTTCAGAACCGGGATTGTAACTGCCGATCTTTACGTAGCCATCTTTCAAATCCGGAACTGAGAGATCAACTTGATAGGCATTGGTTATATCAAAGACATATAAAAACCGGCTATTGGGCGAAAAACACAAGCCCCCGATGGAAGGCTGTGCTTCAATGGTCAAACTTCGGTAATTACTCAGCACTCCTGTGGTCCTATCAAAATCAAACAAATGAAGACCCGTCTCTTTGTTGAACCAGGCGTACTTTTTCCCATCAGGACTAAACTGCGATTGTGCGTGGTGCCCCCTGATGCTGTCTCCAATGACCTGGCTATGGTCCAAATGAATACCTGTGCTGTCCAATAAAAACTTGAGGTATTTATTGCTTCGTGCTTCCAGATGCATAATCCACCAATCCTTTTTATTGGCGTGTTTCATGGCAGTGAAAAAACCCGAAGTAGTATTTTGGTTGTAAAAAGGAACATTCTTCTCTAAAACTTTTCCTCTCGGATTTGATTCTTCAAAAAATATTTTACTATACATCAATGGCTGATTAACTATTTTATCAACTAAATATGATTCAACTTGATGCAATAAATAATACTGATCCTCAAAATTTAAATCTGGCAATGCTATTACACTAAATACATTCGGATAATAAAGATATTTATCACCTACACAATAAGATTTCCAAAAAGATCCAAAATTGATGCTATCACCATTGGCCATGATGTGGTGCGTGCTGTCAAAAACCACACAGCCATTGGAATAAAACATGAGTCTTCCTGTATTCCGATCACATATTTCTCCCAATGCAAGCAATGATTGGGGCGAAGAGGTGCCCTGATAAGTCAATACAGGAGGCACTACCCCAAAGTCAATTAGAGTGGCCTCAGTGCCGAGAGAAACATTGCTATTATCTGTACCAGCAATCCAAGTATAATCATATTTATTCTGTCCTCTTACACTTAGCAAGAAACACAAACTTAATAGTATTACAATCCACGGCTTCATAGTTTTACCACCACTTTACCTTTAACAGTACCATCTTCATATCTTGTTGATAAAATATATAGACCAAAGGGGATTTGAAGAGTTGAAATATCTAATTCTTCAATGGAGTTTAAAATCGTTCTTCCCCCTATATCCATTAATTGAAACTTTAATGCTGGCACAGGTAAAAGATATTCCTTTTTTGATTTCCTTGGATTACTATCTATAATGCAATTGGTATTTTGAAATTCAATATCAAGTGAATGTAAAATAGAAATGGCATAGTATTTAGAAGGTCCCACGTCCCTTGCACAAGATTCGGCAGTGGATATCAATTCAGAAATTTCAGAAGATGAAATGGGTTCTTCATTTAGATATTTATAAAGTATTGGGAACACTACTCCAACCTTTAATATCGGATCCTCTTCACTTAAAAATGGAGTAAAGTTATTTCCAAAAGAATCCACAATTTGGAAATATGAATCTAAGTTGTATTTATTATCCGCCAAAAAAGTAGCCGCTATCTCTTTAAAAATATCAATGTCAAGGGAATTAATTTCATCCCTATTATATCCATCCACCAAATCGATAACAACACCCCTTAAATACTGATCTGATACAGGTTGAGGACTTATCAGTACATCATAAGCAAGGACTGCTTTATGCAAACTGGAATTTCCAAAATACCTGATTATTGATTTAAGACACTCTCTATTGTTTAACAGTGTGGTATCCCTTAAATAATGCTTTCGATACAAAATAAAAAGTAAATTCCATTTACCTTTGGTAGATAGACTATTAAATTTTGTTCCATAAAACAATGAATCAAGGCACTTTGAGTACTGCTCTCCAACCCAAGAAATTAAATTATCACCTGGACCATTTATACAATTTGATCCACATACTGCCTGTGCAAAATTGCTTGTATTGTCAAACCATTCTGGTGGTGTATGCGCAGGATTATATAAAGTCTGATCATTATTTATAAAGAGACTGTTATCATATTGCTGATTGTCATTTAAAGCTCCTATTTCATTATAAACTCCAGAATACAAATTTCCTTTATCAGTTTGTATTCCAATAATAACATCACTTCCCTTGAGATATAAGCCTATATTTGAAGAATTAAAAGCATTAGCTTCAAAATCTGTACCCATTGAATTTCCCTCAAAAACCATACCCGCTGCGTAGCCTTCAAATTCATTGCATCTGTACATGTTATCCGGCGAATTATCATTGATCATTGCATCACCAACATAACTGCTAAAGTAGTTACACTCAAATTGATTATCATCACCCCCCATGATAATATTTTTGCGTCCATCATCATTATGGGTAAAAGTGTTTTCCCGGAAACTAGATCGTCTTACTGCATTTAATGTCAATGGTTCAATATTGCCATTTATCACTTCTAAATTATGACAGTTTGAGAAGATATTGTCTTGCTCTCCGAAAATATCATCATTGTCAAAAGTGATATGTGAACTATTTAAAATTTTAAAACCTACATTAGGAATTCTCAGCAATTGTTGGTTACAATTAATTACTTCACTTCCATAACAGCGATTTAATTTTAGGCCAATTTCATTTGACCCAAAATTAATATGGTCAATAAAAATATTAGCCTGATCAAGATCAACGCCATTGGTACAATCAAATATGTCAATGTCCATCAAAATTATTGGATAATACTGTTTAAAATAAGATGATGACTTGATTCCCCATCCATTTTTCATCAAATCCATATTAGCAATCAACAATGCAGAACCTTTTGATAATATTCCATATTTAAATCCCTCAATAGAATTGATATTACCACTTGCAGGAACTACAGGAACCAATGTAACATCGTCAATTTGAATGCCTGCAAAACTACCTTCACTGGTTGAATGTTCAATGTGATCCAGTAAACTAAGGCTTCCTATAATTTGAATCCCACTAAATTTTAAAATATCTATATCCAAAGAAAGCGGTAAGTTCGGAGGTGTAGCTTTATCATTTAGTCTGATTCCGGTAAAGCAATCTCTGATAAGTGAATTTTCCAGACTTAATGAACTTGTTGCTTTGGCGTGAATACCTTCATAGGCATTTTCAATAAGGGTATTATCTTTAAGTATTAACTCCGCTCCTTCTTCGACTGTGATTCCTTGCCAAAGTAGAACAGAGCATTCAAGTGAAGATAATCTAGAGTTTGTTAGAGTAAGTGCGCTTCCTGACTTGACAATCAATTCTGAGGAAGGACCTAAAAAGATATCACAGGTATTAAACTCTATATTTCCATCTATATAAACTATTGAATTTGCAGAAGTTTCAAACCTTTGATTACTATAACTCTGTGTGAAAGTAAAGGGATTGGTTAGGGCAGCGCTTGAACTACCCGCCAGAACAATTGCCAGATTTGTTGTCGAAGCTAGGGGTTGAAAATAGTCTATGTACTTAGCCATTCTCTTATATTGCTCCTCATTAAAATCAGATCTGCATGGATCTGCATATGTCATGAAGTTTTCAACCGGATAATCCACACTCCCGTTACAAACTTTATGTCCATCACAATCTTCAATATTTCCAATATTCAATTTTTGGCAAGATGGTATTGATATTATTCGGTCACCATGATCGCAATCATTTAATGCACTACACCCTCCTCCTTCAAAAACATGAAACAATCCTAAATTATGCCCCATCTCATGGCAAAATGACCCAAAATTGAATTCATCACGTTTAATAAAGAAGTTATTGCCATTTAATCCCGCCGGAAATGCCATTATTTCACTTGGAAAAACCCCAACACCTCCGATTGAATTATACATAGCCGGAGTTCCTGAATATAAAAAAACAGGTACCCAAACATTTAAATAGTGATTTAAAACGAAATCCCTTTCTTGTTGATTTGGATAAATATCTGCAATTTGAGAACCAGAAATTTCATGATATATACTTCCAGTATCATAGTTATGCCGCTTTAATCCGGAAAAACAATAACCTTTTTCATCAAACTTTGCCAATACAAAATTTATGTTAAAGCCATATCCATTAAATTCCTGATTCACTTTGTCAAGTAATATTTGCAATCCTTCAGGAGTTAGAGTAGAATTGGCTGTCACCTCAGAATACACTTCGTGAAAATAGACTGGAACTATCAAACTTACATCTGAAGATGGATAATTACAATCTTCTACCATATTATAGTTCGATGGTAATTCATTTCCACAAACTGATTGCGCAAACAAAGTGAAAGGATTAGAATTTAAACAGACCAATCCAATCAATATAATCTTTAACGAAACTTTATATTGTCTTTTTAAATGCTTTGCACTTTGAAAGTTCGAAATTATCGAACTCCTTCTGAGATTAATTTTCATATGATTTAAGTTTTTTGATTGCAGGGTGTCAACTATCTCGAAATATAAAGCATTTTTATAAATATTGATAACTATTTAACACATAATGCAATTAAAACCTATGTAAATTGTCCTAATCAAGGCACAATATTACTCAAAAAGCCTACAATTAAAAATTTAAATCTCAAGAAATGGTCTATTCGCCCAATTTATCCAATAAAGGCAAATCGTAAAATACAAATTAGACATTGGAGTATATGCAGCAACTATAGATATACTTTTGAATGCTGTCTTATTTAAATAAATATGACCATCAAATCCTGCCGCTCGACCTAAATCATTAATTTTGGCAAAATTTTTAAATCCAAATAAAATCCGCATCTAATCTGTTATTTATCTCTTAGGCCAGGGGTGTGATTTGACATTAATAAAAAAAGGAATCTCATAATACGGCTTTCTATATCCCGGTTCTTGTGATGGGGCCTCTTTCATACGTAGAACTTGCAATCAAATTTACTACTAAATCATTCTTATAAATATTTTGGATTGCGTGGCCATGTAATTATAAAACAATTCAGACTACCCCTTAATAAACTCCCCTTTATACACCCTGTGCCGCTCCTCAAAAATCAGTACATACTTACCGGGGGCATAGGCACTCACGTCAAATATTAAATCTTGCGAATTAATATAAAATTGTTTGCACACAATTCTCCCATTTAAATCATAAATAGACAACATACCTTTTGCGGGTATGTGGATGTCAATCCAAGCAGAACTAGGATTTGGGTAAACAAGCAACTTATGGACTTCTGGTATTCCAAAATAATAACTCACATTCCTATCACATGGGTAAGAGTCGTCAACACGGAAATGAGGAAAGTTTGGAATTGCGGCAATAAAATTATAATATGCCAATTGTAAGCCAAAAATATTGAATCCACATTCTTCTCCCTTTTCATCAGGGTAGTCAATAGCAGAAAAATAATTTGAACCAAAGGTTGAAGTAATGTAAATTTTACAATCAGGTGCAAGCATCCCATAAAGAAAGGTTTGCCTGCTCGATTCGGATGTTTCGCTTGAATACTCGCCAACCTTTATTATCCCATCATATAAGTTTTGTTTCAATAAATCAATCTGATAAACGCTGGTAATATTAAAAAGATATAAATACCTGCTGTTGGGAGAAAAGCAAAGCCCCCCCCGAATATCTTTCTGCTCAATTTCTAATTTGCGATAATTAGTTAACTCACCAGTATGCCTATTAAAATCATATAAATTTAATCCAACTTCTTGATTATACCAAGCAAACAATTTGCCATCTGGACTAAATTGTGCTTGAGCATGTTGCTTCTTTATGCTGTCACCAAAACTCTGATATTCGACGAAATGAACTCCGGTACTATCTACTAAAAATTTAATAAATTTATTACTCTCTGCTAATAAATGAACCAACCACCAATCCCTTCCATTAGAAGACTTAATTGCCGTAACGAAGCCAGGAGTTAAATGATCAGCTACAATTTTTGAATTTTTTTCTTGAACAACTCCTCTTGGATATTCATTTGAAAAAATGATTTTTGAGTAATTTAAAGTATAGTTCTTTACAGGGATATCACTAATTTCTTGATGAATTAAATAATACTCGTCTTTTATATAATTATTTGGCAAAACCATTGCGGCAATTGAAATAGGGTAATATAAAAATTCATCTCCTTTGCAATAATTTTCCCAATATAATCCAAAATTAAGGCTATCCCCATTTTCCATTATATTATGAGTAGAGTCAAGAATTGCACATCCATTTGAATAAAACAAAAGCTTACCATCATTCTTATCGCTAATCACTGCAACACTTGATCCTAGAGCATATTTCTGAATCGTATTTTGATATTTTACACTGATTTTATCATCACTGAAATTAATTAAAGTAGATTCCGAACCACTTATTGAATCTAAATAATCATATCCACAAATCCAGGTATAATCATATTTATTCTGACTATTCAAATTGAAATGTAAGACAACCACTATTCCAAGGCTCAATAAAATTTTCATTGCTTTATAGTAGGTCAACTTCGAATAACTACCTGTAATTCACATACAGCAAAAGCTGAGACAGATTTAACGAAATTAAGTCAAAAAATATCAGCCTAAGGCGATTTTTGATTATTAAACATAAAATAAAGAGCATTTGTCTGGTGCATGCCTTTCTTACCGGTAGTGTACACACTATTCAGCACCCCAATTTACATACTTTTAAACCTTAGTTAGTTGATCATTGGCCTGACTGATGGCCATAAGAAAAAATGCAACATGCAACTTAAAGAAAACATCCTTACACATCATCCCCACAAACCTCACCTCCCCGCTCAAATTCCAGCGTGCTGTGGGCAATGTTCATGTGGGAGAGCCGGTGGCGGATCTCCTGCTTGATGGTAACCAGCTCGTCCATCGTAGTCTCATCCGGAACCACCACATGTGCCGTCAATGCATTGTAGGTAGTACTGATGGCCCAAACATGGACATGGTGAATGCCGGTCACGCCTGCCACCCCTTTCAATTGTTTGTCAATCTCAGCCAGTGTGATTCCTTTGGGAACTGCATCCATCGACAAATTTAAACTGTCTTTTAGTAAACCGATGGTGCCCCATAAAATAACCACCGCTATTAACATTCCGCTTACCCCATCCAGCCAATACCATCCGGTGAAAATGATCACCACCCCTGCTATTACTACCCCCAAAGAAACCAGGGCATCCGCGGCCATATGAAGGTAAGCTCCCTTTATGTTCAAATCCCCATCCTTTCCTTTAAAAAAAAGTAAGGCCGTCATGGTATTGATGACTATACCTGCACTGGCAACCCACACCATGTATTTGCCATTTATGATCTCAGGATTTTGAATGCGTTGCATGCTCTCCCACATAATGCCGCCCACCGCTATGAATAAGACCACAGCATTGATCAATGAAACCAAAATAGTTGATTTTCGATACCCATACGTAAACGTTGATGTGGGCTTCATTTTGGCCAGCCTGTAGGCAAGCATGGCCAGCAGCAAGCTGGCCACATCACCCAGGTTATGGCCGGCATCGGAAAGCAATGCCATAGAATTGAGATAAAAGCCACTGGCAGCCTCAACGATGACAAACAAGGAATTGAGCACTATGCCCAGGATAAAAGCCTTGTTTAAGGTCTGGATATCCGGTGTATGTGAATGATCATGTACGGTCATATTGAAATTTACATGCTACCATATTTTAAGGTCAAAGATAACTGTCCTGCATGATTCGCTGTATGCGAAATAATCCGCCCTATGGCTTCCGCTTTGGTTTTTGTTCCAAATTCTTTGGTAGTGATGGTTTGTTCCCAATCCTCCTCTGTTTGGACTGCAATGATTGTCTTCAACATTTCAAATGCATATTGCTGATGTTTCAGCAACTATTCCAGATGGGTCAACGCCCCTGAATCGTGTTTCGTTATTGCCATCCAAAATATTCCTCCCGATAACCTGCCATTTCCACCTAAATCATTAGTTTTGGGGTTCAATTTAAAGCCATTATATGTCAAAAGACCGCTGGACCCTGCTATCACTGCTCCTGCTTACCGTTACGGCCCTGCTCCATGTCCTGGATGAATACGGCACCGGCATCGAACCCGCCGTGCTTATGGCCTCCCGCTGGTTTTTTACAGGCGTACTCAGCATTTATGCCTTCAACAAAAGAAACCTCACCACCTGGATCCTGGTGGCCATGGTCATCGGCATCGCTATCGGCATCGACTTTCCGGCCTTTTCCCAAAATCTGCAGTTCCTGAGCAAGATTTTCCTGCGCATGGTCAAGACCATCGTGGCACCTCTGCTTTTTGCGACCCTGGTCGTCGGCATCGCCGGCCATGCCAACCTCAAACAAGTGGGACGCATGGGTTGGAAATCCATCCTTTACTTTGAGATCGTCACTACCCTCGCCCTCGTCATCGGTCTTTTTTTCATCAACCTCACCAAAGCAGGGGTGGGCATTAAAGTACCCGAAGCTTTACTAAAGGAATTGCCGGAAACCAAGATTAAGACCTGGCAGGACCACATCATCGACATTTTTCCGGAAAACATCATCAAGTCCATCTACGACGGCAATGTACTGCCCATCGTTGTGTTTTCGGTCATCTTCGGCATCGCCCTGGCCCTGCTGTCTGAAACCAAGAAGAGACCCATGCTTGAGTTTACGGAAAGCATGGCTGAAACCATGTTTAAGTTTACCAACATCATCATGTATTTTGCGCCCTTTGGCGTGGGAGCTGCCATCGCCGTCACTGTAGGTCACCTCGGCATAGACATCCTTAAAAATCTTTTTCTGCTGTTGTGTACGCTTTACATAGCACTCATCGTCTTCATATTTTTGGTTTTATTGCCCATAGCCCTGTATATCCGCATACCCATCCGGAATTTCATCAAGGCCATCAGGGAGCCTGTCTCCATTGCCTTTGCCACCACCAGTTCTGACTCTGCCCTGCCCAAGGCCCTCGAAAATATGGAACGGTTTGGCGTCCCGCGGCAGATCGTATCCTTTGTCATTCCTACGGGATATACTTTTAACCTGGATGGCACCACCCTCTACCTGTCACTGGCATCCGTCTTTGTCGCCCAGGCGGCCGGCTATGACTGGGGCTTTGGCGAACAACTGTTTGTCGGTCTGTCGCTTATGCTCACCAGCAAGGGTGTTGCTGCTGTGCCCAGGGCTTCCCTGGTCATCCTCATTGCCACCGCAACTACCTTCCAACTGCCTCTTTGGCCCATCATGGCCATTTACGGCATCGACGAGCTCATGGACATGGCGCGCACTTCGGTCAATGTTGTAGGCAATACCCTGGCATCCTGTGTGATTGCCCGGTGGGAAGGAGAATTTGATGACGAAAAGGCCCTGGCCTACGAAAACGAATAATGTTTATGTGGAATAAATTTGTATTGATGTCTCTTCACTGGACCGACCTGCTGCAGCCGCAGTGGTACATCAACAATGGTGGCCTCTTCCTGCTACTGTTCGTCGTTTTTGCCGAAACCGGTCTCTTTGCAGGTTTTTTCCTGCCCGGCGATTCCTTACTTTTTGTGGCAGGCATTTACAGCAATAAACTCGCAGCCTGGTTGTACGATTGGAACAACGACTTCCTCAACCTGATCATGATCGTTTTTCTCGTTACCATCTGTGGCATCGCGGGCAATATTGTGGGCTACTGGTTTGGAGAAAAAAGCGGACCTGCCCTGTATAACCGCAAGGACAGCTTTTTTTTCAAACAAAAATACCTTAGACAAGCCAGCGACTTTTACGAAGAAAACGGCGGCTTTACCATCATCGTCGCGCGATTTGTACCGTTTGTACGGACATTTGCGCCCATTGTGGCCGGCATCGTAAAAATGGACTACAAAAAATTCATGTGGTACAACGTCACGGGTTGTTTTGCCTGGTCATTGTCAATGCTCGGGTCCGGACACTACCTGCACAAGTTTTTCCTCAACCGCTACCAGTTTGACCTTACGTTGCACCTGGAAGTCATCGTACTGCTCATCGTCTTTGTCACTACCCTGCCGGTATTTTACAAGCTGATCAAAAATAAGCTAAAGCATAGGCATGAATGAGCAAAAACACGTAGGCATCCTGTCTCTGCCGGTTCTGGTAGGCGCTCTTGGCTACTTTGTAGACATCTACGACCTGTTGCTCTTTACCCTGGTGGGTGAAAAGTCGCTTACCGATCTTGGCGTCACCGGCGACGTCATCAACCACTATAAACTCAGCATCCTAAATTACCAGATGCTCGGCCTCATGCTGGGCGGCATCCTGTGGGGTGTACTTGGCGACCGCATCGGCCGCATGAAGGTGCTGTTTGGATCCATCCTCATTTATAGCATCGGCAACATCGCCAATGGTTTTGTGGATACGGTCGAACAATACAATTGGCTGCGTTTCTTCACCGGCATCGGCCTGGCCGGCGAACTGGGTGCCGGCATCACCCTGGTGAGTGAACTGCTTTCCAAAGAAAAAAGAGGCATTGGCACCAGCCTGGTTGCCGGCGTAGGACTGACAGGCTGTGTGGTGGCCTATTTTATTTCCAAAGAACTCGACTGGCGCACCTGTTACTTCCTCGGTGGCGGACTGGGCCTTTTGCTACTCATGCTGCGCGTGGGTGTTCTCGAAAGCGGCATGTTTCATACCATGAAAGAGCTCGATGTACAAAAAGGCAACTTTCTGATGTTTTTCAATTCGGCCTACCGCTTTAAAAAATACCTGCTGTGCATCCTCATTGGCCTGCCCACCTGGTACGTCATCGGCATCCTGGTCAACCTCAGCAACAAGTTTGCCGCAAACATGGGTGTTTTGGGCAAGGTACAATCTGATAAAGCTATCATGCTCGCGTATGCCGCCATTGCCATAGGCGACATTAGTATAGGCCTGCTCAGTCAGTATCTTAAAAGCCGGAAAAAATCGCTGTATATCTTTTATGGTTTTTCAGTCTTGTCCTTCATCGCCTATTTTAATCTGGACGGCTCCAGTAGCCAGTCCATGTACTTGGTTTGCGCGGCACTGGGTTTCAGCACAGGGTTCTGGGCCATCTTTGTGACCATTGCCGCAGAGAGCTTCGGCACCAACCTGAGGGCTACCGCCGCAACCACCGTGCCCAATATGGTGCGGGGCGCCCTGCCCCTCATCACCATCCTGTTCACCTACCTGCAAGGCAGTTACTCATTCCTCCATGCAGCCATGATTACCGGCGTAATTGTTTTCATCATATCCATCACCGCTGCCCTCAACATTGAAGAGACTTTCCACAAAGACCTCAACTACCTTGAACATTAAATGTGTACCCGTCTCATGAAAAGGAATATTTTTCTCCTGGGCATTTTGGCGATCGGCAGTCTCCTGCTTACTGCTTTTTTAATACCGGAATGGGGGTTTTTCGGCCACCGAAAGATCAACCGCATGGCCGTTTTTACGCTGCCGGAAGCCATGCTGCCCCTGTATAAAAAATACATCGACTACATCGAAGAACACGCCGTCGATCCCGACAAACGCAGGTACGCCACCGTACATGAAGCCGTAAGACATTATATTGACCTCGACCAATGGGGCAGTTATCCATTCGACTCTTTGCCCAGAAACTGGACCGACGTGCTCGTAAAACACACCGTAATCCGGTATGTGCCGGCATCCGGAGATACACTTCCCCTTCGATTATATCAGGCAAAAGATTCGACCTTTTTTTACACCGGCGATCAAAAATATGTTGTCGCCTCAAAACAATATCGCCGGTTTTACCAGCACTTCATTTTACCCCAGTATTATGAAGACGAATGGAGCCTTCCACAAGACAGCTTCAACCGGTATTTCGGACTAAACATTGCAGCGGAAAAATTTCACTTTGAAGACACCTTTTCCCAACACGGCATCCTGCCCTACTACCTGCCCAAGGCCATGGAAAAACTCACCGCTGCCTTCGCTGCCGGCGATGTGGACAAGGTGTTGCGATTTTCCGCAGAGATCGGCCACTACATTGGCGACGCCCATGTACCGCTGCACACCACCAAAAACTACAATGGCCAACTCACCGATCAGGTGGGCATCCACGCTTTCTGGGAATCCCGCCTCCCCGAACTCTTTGCCGATGAGTCTTATGATTTTTTTGTGGGCAAGGCCACCTATATCAAACATCCCGAATCCTATTTCTGGGACATCGTTTTAGAAAGCCACATAAACCTGCCGGCTGTACTCGAAGGAGAAAAATACCTGAGCACCCTCTTTCCCTCAGACCGCCAGTTTTGTTACGACGAACGCCTGGGAAAAACGGTGCGCATCCAATGCAAGGAATACGCGAAAGCCTACCACGACTCCATGAAAGGCATGGTCGAAGACCGCATGGGACAAGCCATCCAGTCCATCGGCAGTGCCTGGTACACCGCCTGGGTCAACGCCGGTCAACCCGACCTCCTGAAAATGATGGAAAAAAAACCAAACCCCGACCTGAAAGAAGAGCCCATCAACATCAATCCCGTGGTCAAGGCCAAAAGCCGCGACCATGAGAGCCAATAATCCCATATATCACTGTGCAGAGCCGCAATGCATTGCGGCTCTGCACAGTGCATTGCGGCTCTGCACAGTGTCATTTCGGCTCATGCGGCCCCTACCACAACTCCTTCACCAAAGAAACACTCCTTCGATATCCCTCTCCTCGCATTTCCAGAATGTAATACCCCGGTGCCAAATCCCTGACATCAATGACCGATGTTGATTCCATCACAAATCCCCTCTTCCTGATGATGCCGTTTATGTCAACCAACTTGTAATCAATAACACTTTGATGTATAAAATCCGGCATACTTACCTGAATCTCATCCGTAAAAGGATTAGGAAAAACTTGAGGATTTTCCTCATCAGCGGAAACATATATTACTGAGGTTGGGCTGCAGGACTTTATCAGGATTTCCTTATGCACGATGACTGGCCCCCAATATCTGCTGAGGCCACCTGCAATCACAAGATTTTCACCCACATTCAAAACGCAATGTCCCTTTAACCCATATGGTAAGGTATCTCTTCCCCAAATACCGGTATTTTCATTGTAGATATAGATGGTTGGATTATCACATAATATGCCAACGAGGTAATTACTGATATTCGGACAGTCGCCACCTATGAAATACGCATTGCCACAATGCATGGCCACACTGGGCGATGTAAACGCATTTGGGTAAGTTAATGAATCAATCCTCCACTGCTTTATACTTTTATCATAATAATCAATCCTTGAAATATTTGAATAACCGCTGACACCACCTGCAAATATTAGTTTACTTCCTGTATTTACACCTGCAATATATGCCCTGGGTAAGGTAAGTGAATCTTTACTCCATGTGCCTGTTCTGGCATTATAAATATCTATCGTTTTTCTGGCAAAACTTTCATCTTTTTCTGGCCACTGAATGCCTCCTGCAAAGTAAATGGAATCGCCCGAAACCAAGGCAGCCAACCCTGCGGTTGGACTTGAAAGCAGTTCTACTTTAATTTTCTGTGTACTGACATCTAAAATTTCCACCCTGTCAGTCAACCCCATTTCATTAAATCCCCCGGCAAAATAAACATCATTTCCATGAACAGCTGATGCCATATTAAACTTTGGTTCAGACAATTTCGATACAAACCATTTCTTGCTTAGGGTATCAAATATATCAAGTACGTCTGAAGGAATCCTTAAAGCCGCAGGCTGAGTATAGCCGCCTGCAAAAACCACATAACGCCCCAAACTGACCGCATTGATCTGTGTTCTGGGTTTGGAGAGTTTATAATAAACCCATTCCCTGGTGACAAGATCAAACACCTCAACATCATCGTGGATAATTAAATCCCCCTTTGGAGAAGCATAACTGCTTCCCCCTGCGATATATAATTTAATACCTGCTGAGGTTGCACCTACATTAAATTTACCTTCCCTCATTTCAGCCACCTCCCACTCCATCTGAGCGCCAAGTAGATATGCAGACAACATAAAAATCAATAAATACGACCACCTTTTCATAATGCACCTATTTTTAAATACCTCTATAATTTACGGTCAATCAGGATACAAAATCAATGTTTGCCGTCATTCCACATCCTATATCTGCCGTACAGCCGCATTGCATGCGGCTCTTGCGCCCTCTGCCGCAGCTACCCCCTTCCATTTCTCCCCCATTTTCCTTATCTTCGCTCAAATAATTAACCAATGGCACGAATCCCCATTTTTATCGCATTTTGCGTTCTATTGGCATGCAACAATCCTAAAAATATGACTGAAATGAACAACGGACCCATCAGCGAAATGATGGCAAAAGCCGATTCCATTGCCGCACCTGTGGCAACACCTAAACCTTACACCCTGGAAAAACACGGCGACAAACGCAACGACCCTTACTACTGGATGAAACTGACCGACGACCAGAAAAATGCTGCAACACCGGACGATCAAACCAAGGATGTGGTCGCCTACCTCGAAGCAGAAAACAAATACAGGGAACAGGTGATGAGCCACACCACAGGTTTTCAGGAAAAACTGTACAACGAGATTGTGGGCCGCATCAAACAGACAGACATGTCGGTGCCTTATAAATACCACGGTTACTTCTACATCAATCGCTTTGAAGAAGGCAAAGACTACGCCATCCATGCCCGGAAAAAAGGCAACCTCGACGCAGCAGAAGAAATTATGGTCGATGAAAATGAACGGGCAGCCAATCAGAAGTATTACGCCGCTACCGGCTTTGACGTAAGCCCGGACAACCGCATCCTGGCCTTCGGCGAAGACCTGGTAAGCCGCCGGCAATATACCATCCGCTTCAAGAATCTCACCACCGGATCTTTCCTGCCCGATGAAATACCCAACACCAATGGCGGTGTAGTGTGGGCCAGCGACAATAAAACCGTATTTTATGAGGTCAAAGACGAAGCGCTGCGCTCCTATAAAATCATGAAACACACCCTGGGTGCGCCCATAGGCAAAGACAAAGTCGTTTTCCACGAAACCGATGAGACCTTCAGCACCTACATCTTTAAAACCAAATCCGAAAAATACATCGTCATCTGTTCTTATGCCACCCTCGCTCAGGAATACCGCTACATTGATGCCGGCAAACCGGATGTTGGTTTCACCGTCTTTCAACCCAGGCAAAAGAAACTGGAACACAGCATCGAACACTTTGAGGACAAGTGGTACATCCGAACCAATAAAGACGATGCCAAAAACTTCAAGATCATGACCTGCCCACTGGGTAAGACCAGCCTTGACAATTGGACAGATTTTGTGGCCCACAGAGACGATGTACTGGTCGAAGGTATGACCATCTTCAAAAAGTATTTTGTACTTTCAGAAAGGGTCAGGGGTATCACCAAACTAAGGATCATGCCCTGGCAGGGCAAAGACCATTACATCGATTTCAAACAGGAAGCATACACGGCTCAGGTGGGCATCAACCCGGATTTTGACACCGACCTGCTGCGCGTAGGGTTTACATCCATGACCACACCCAACACTACCTACGACTACCAAATGGAAACAAAAACCTTGACCACGCTGAAGCAACAAGAGGTGGTTGGGAAATTTAATGCCGATGATTATACCTCCGAGCGGTTTTTTGTGAAGGCCACAGACGGCAGAGAAATTCCGGTTTCGTTGGTTTATAAAAAAGGATTTAACAAAGATGGAAAAGCGCCGCTCCTTCTATATGCGTATGGTTCCTATGGCAGCAGCATGGATCCGTATTTCAGTTCGGTAAGGCTGTCCCTGCTTGATCGCGGCTTTGCCTTTGCCATGGCCCACATTCGCGGTGGAGAAGAAATGGGCAGGTATTGGTATGAAGAAGGCAAGTTTTTCAATAAGAAGAACACTTTTACGGATTACATAACCTGTGCCGAATACCTCGTAGCTCAAAAATATACAGCAGCCAATAAACTCTTCGCCCAGGGAGGAAGTGCCGGAGGTTTGCTCATGGGTGCAGTCGCCAATATGCGCCCAGACCTGTTCAAGGGCATCATTGCCCAGGTACCTTTTGTGGATGTGGTCACCACTATGCTCGATGAAAGCATTCCGCTGACCACCGGTGAATACGACGAATGGGGCAATCCCAACGACAAGGCCTACTACGACTACATGAAGTCATACTCTCCTTACGACAATGTCACTGCGCAGTCTTATCCCTCCATGCTGGTTACCACCGGCTATTGGGACAGTCAGGTGCAATACTGGGAGCCGGCCAAATGGGTGGCAAAACTTCGCACCCTAAAGACCGATAAAAATCCTTTGCTGATGTATTGTAACATGGATACGGGCCATGGTGGTGCCTCCGGCCGATTCAAAAGATTCAGAGAAACAGCAATGGAATATGCCTTTATTTTTGACCTGGTTGGCATAAAGGAATAGCTTGTTTTTGACCATGCAATTCCTTATATTTGCTAACAAAAATTATTAAACTTTAACATTGTATTACCATGCAAAATGTTCAAAAATATATTTCAGAAAACAAAGACCGGTATGTAAGTGAATTGATGGAGATGTTGCGCATTCCATCGATCAGTGCCGACCCAAAATACAATGGCGACTGTAAAAAAACAGCCGACTTTGTGGCCGCATCTTTAAAGAAAGCAGGTTGTAAGACCGTGAAAGTATTCCCAACTCCGGGGCATCCGGTCGTGTACGGTGAACACATCATCGATAAATCCAAACCTACCGTTCTCGTCTATGGGCATTACGATGTGCAACCACCGGATCCCCTGGAATTATGGGAAAGTCCACCCTTTGAGCCGGTGATCAAAAAAACGAAGATTCATCCGCAAGGCGCCATTTTCGCCAGAGGTTCTTGCGATGACAAAGGCCAGTTTTATATGCACGTCAAGGCATTTGAAGCCATGGTCGCCACGAAAGAATTGCCTTGTAATGTCAAGTTTATGATTGAAGGCGAAGAAGAAATCGGGTCTAAACACCTGGGCGATTTTTGCGAAGCCAATAAAAAGATGCTCGCCTGTGACGTCATCCTGATTTCGGACACTTCCATCATTTCAAACAAAACACCATCGATCTGTGTAGGACTAAGAGGCCTGAGTTACCTCGAAGTGGAAGTGACCGGTGCCAACAGAGACCTGCATTCCGGAGTCTATGGTGGCGCTGTAGCCAACCCACTCCAGGTGCTCAGTGAAATGATTGCCTCGATGAAAGACAAAAACGGCAAAATCACCATACCCGGCTTTTACGACGATGTAGAGATCGTGAGCAAGACAGAAAGGGCGGCCATGAACAAAGCGCCATTCAGCCTCACCGCTTATCAGAAGGACCTCGGCATCAGGGATACCAGGGGCGAAAAAGGATACACCGTCATCGAACAAACCTCCATCCGTCCTACCCTGGAGGTCAACGGCATGTGGGGTGGCTACATCGGAGAAGGGGCAAAGACGGTTTTGCCTTCAAAGGCTTTTGCCAAGATCAGCATGCGTTTGGTGCCCAATCAAAAAAGCGACAAGATGACCAAACTTTTCACCAAACATTTCCAAAGCATCGCACCCAAGTCTGTAACCGTTAAGGTAAGGCCCCATCATGGAGGTGAAGCTGCCGTGACACCTACCAATACACCGGAATACAAAGCTGCAGCCATGGCCATGAAAGCCACCTTTGGAAAAGAAGCCATTCCGGTGAGAAGTGGTGGAAGTATTCCCATTGTAGCCCTTTTCGAAAAGGTATTAAAAGTGAAAACCGTACTCATGGGTTTCGGACTAGATTCAGACGTCATCCATTCACCCAATGAACATTACGGTCTGTTCAACTATTACAAAGGCATAGAAACCATCCCACATTTTTTTGCCAACTATGCGGCCTTAAGGAAATAAATCATGGATACAACCGCAAAGTCAATTTTTATAGAAATGACTTTGCGGTTTTTTATTTTAATCCCTTTTTCATCAAGTAGTCATGTACCAAGTCAAGGGCATCCTTTACCTCATTCCTGTTCCCATATCCGATGACAATCCTGAGAGCGTTGGCGCAGAGGTCGTGAAGGTCATTGGTAACACCAAATTTTACATCGCAGAACGACCCAAGACAGCCCGTAAATTCATCAAACAACTATGTCCATCCGTTGAATTACAAGCCCTGGTTGTAGAGGAACTTACACCGGAATCCGATGTGGCACTCATGATGAAACCCATCTTTGGCGGACACAACATCGGTCTTATGTCGGAGGCAGGCAACCCATGTATCGCAGACCCCGGTGCCACGGTGGTAACCTATGCCCACAAACACCACATCCAGGTGGTGCCGCTCAGTGGCCCCAGTTCCATCCTCATGGCTCTGATTGCTTCAGGCTTCAATGGTCAGCAATTTACTTTTCATGGCTATTTACCCAACAAAAAAGAAACCCTTTTGCCGAGGTTAAAGACCCTGGAGCAAACGGCCCTAAAAACGGGTTATACCCAAATTTTTATGGAAACGCCATACCGGAATCATTTTATGATTGAGTCGTTATTTGCCACACTAGCTCCAAACACGTTGCTGGCCATCGCCTGTGACCTCAGCAGCCTTCAGCAACACATCGAAATCAAATCTATCTCCGGCTGGAAAAAAACGGAAATGGCATCTTACCACAAACGACCGGCCATCTTTCTCATTGGCATGGCCCAATAAACAGATAACACGCCAAATTAGGCCATGTCATCTAAGCAACATTATTTACGTAAAGTTTATTGAAATAAAATAGAATCCCGAACCGCCGACGACCCTCCAAGGAAGCCGTAGCCATTGATCATGTTTTTGTAACTGATCACCGGATCTGAATTGCCGAAGACTTCGGCGTTGATTTGTTTACTTTTAGAAACATTATAACGGTAGGTAGCTTCAGAAAGTCCTTCCAACACATAATATATTGCTTCAAAATGATCTCCTTCTTCCACCTTACCCAACGTGTAAAACCTAAGGTCAAAATTTCGCTTATCTACGCGATTTACATCAAACAGAATATCACCATCGACAGCAGATAAATGGAATGCCAGCGGTTCCTGATCATTGCCACCAAATTCCCGGGGTTCAACAGCTCCCTTGTGTACATAGACTATATTGCCATTGACATTTTGCTTTTCAAATAATTTGCGATAAGCCTTTAACCGAAAAAAGCCATTCTTTTTCTCTACATCGGGAAGGGCCAGCTTTAAATTTATCTCTTTGCGTGTGCCTGATTTGGCATTCAAAACATCTTTAACTACCGGTTTGGAAGTAACCACAATTTTATGACCCGATGGAATGGTTGTGACTGCTTCCAAAGCATGGGGATCATTCTTAAACCGATATGCCTTGATCGTGTAAATGTAAGCCGGATTGACCATATGTGATTCCACGGGTATGAAATACACTTTGTTCCTGCTGTCGTACTGAAATCTCAAGGCAAGGTCGGTGTTTGTACCTAAATCTATGATGGCATCTTCAATGTATTCACCTGAAGTGATGTCGTTAAAATTTCCAAGGCTCATCAGCCTCGCTTCTATTCTTCTGGAGGTGGAAAGTTCGCACTCCAGCAACAACTCGGCGTCATCGCTGTAATCCAATTGCAACGGTTCAGAACATGACCAGAGCATGGACAGGCATAAAAGTGATATGGTAAACTTACAGTACATTCCGATATAGCTCACAAATATGACTTTTTTTTTACACAGTGCCAACGCAATTGGGGTAATATTTTCACTTTTAGCAATCATTTGCCAATTATTAGCGTATAAGAAATAGATGGTAAAACCGGGAAAATACTCACTTTACTCACTTCATACACATTCAGATTAAAATTATTCCTTGATATATCGAGATAAACAGGGTTTTTTCTATTCAAAATGTTATATATACCAATAAATATTTTGTGAGCGCCTATTTTATTAGTACCCACAAAGGTAAAGCCTGCATCCAGCCGTATAAAGTCCGGAAAGCGAAAATTATTCTTACCTTCAAAGACAGGATACAGGTATTTTTGTCCATTTTCCTCTCTTTCAAAGATGCCCCCGGTAGGAATACTCGTACTGCTTCCTTTCTGATAGGTAAAAAAGACATTCATTTCTGACTTACCTCCCAACTTCAAAGACAAGGCAGTATTGGTCATAAAAGTTCGGTCATATTTATACAGGTATGGCTTGCCATTGTTTAGGTCTTCAAACTGTCTTGTAGCATTTCCATAAGTGGCATTGAATTCAAAATTGATGGTTTTTCCGGTGAGGTTAAACGTGGTTTCGGCACCATAACTTTTGCCGGTTCCCCTGGGTATCCTTTTTTGCCAGTTATCGCCATCTTCGAGGCTGAGTACTTCTCCTTCTCCGAGACTGATGATGTTATCCATGTATTTGAACTAGCCGCCAAAACTCCATGAAACATTTTTTGACAACAGAAAGCCAAAAGTAGTGCTGGTGTTGATCGCATCCGCCGGCTTGATCCATTTCGAAGCACTTACCCACTGATCGCTTGGAAAACCAAGGCCATTGTCTGACAAAGCCTGGTGATACTGCCTGAGCATTGAAGACGAAAAATTGAACCACGAGGCTTCACCGTTGATGTTCATCGAAAAACGAGGTTGAAGGGAAGCATATCTCGAACCATTGAACAAGTACACCGAACTGTGTAAACCCACATTCAACACCACATTGGATCCCGCATCAAATTCATCTTCCACATAGGCAAGAATCTCCTCAGTCTGGTACGATGCGCCATTGGTTCTTGACTTAATCTCTTCCTTATCGATCACCTCCGGATAAATGGCACCATTGTTAACATTTGACAAAAGATTAAACATAGGGCTGTATTGGTTTTGTATAAAGCCGGCCCCAAATCGCATGATGTTTCCTTTACTAAACTGGACATCTATATCCCAGCGCACTCCGGTGTTGGACAAATTGGACAATTTATAATCGGCAGTATAGATATCTTCAATGGTGGAACTGCTGTCCACCGCAAACCGTCTGAAGTTATACGCGTCATTCTCCCATTTGCTCGTATAGGCAATTAACTTGGAATACATGTTCTTGCCCAATTGCGAGTTTAGATGAATAGACGCAAGTCTGTTTCCCCATCCCTGATCGTTGATGCTGTTGTAGTCGTATTCGATGTTGGAGGACATTTTTTTTGAACTCACACTGTTTTTCAAAGCATCTCTGCCTTTGTAATAAGAAAAACTCAGCTGGTGTTTGGGATTGAGTGCAAATGAAACCTTTCCATTGATGTCGTCAAAGTAATAAGAGGTTTCACCCTTGGCATCACCTGTCTGAATGATGTACTGTGATAGCTCCTTGATCCAGGGATCTGCAAATGTCCTGCGGTAGGAAAGCAAGAAACTGGCTTTATCCTTGCTGATTGGCCCCTCCAGCAAAACCCGGGAAGCAATGGTACTCAGCGAAACTTCCCCCTTGAAAGCCTTATTATTTCCATCCCGCGTCTTGATATCCAGGATGGATGAAAGCCGTCCGCCATAACGGGCAGGAAAGCCGCCTTTGATCAGTCGTGCATCCTGTATGATGCTGCTGTTGAAGATGGATATAAGGCCAAAGGCATGCCCCGTATTCTGTACCGGCACCCCATCATACAAGATAAGGTTCTGATCATAATTTCCACCCCTTACACTCATGCCACCAAAACCATCTGATGCCGTAGAAACACCCGCAGTGCTGTTAATGGTTCGGATGACATCTGCCTCACCGGCAAACATCATGGCAGTAGATATCCTGTCCTTGCTGTAAAAGGTCTCTCCATATCGCTCCGTAGTGCGTGTAAGATTTTCTTCAATGACAATTTCTGCCAATTGATTCTCTGTCTTCAGCTTGCAGACGATGGTCGTATCCTTCCTCAAAAAAAGCTGGAGGGTATCTTCCTGGTAACCCACATAAGCATAGATAATCTGATAATTTCCCCGCCTCAACTTAAAGGAATAAAACCCCTTTTCATTGCTAAAAACCCCTGCAGTCCTGTCGGCCAGATAAACCGCCGTATAGGGCAGGACTTCGCCATCCCTGCCATCTTTGATGTAACCGGAAATGATGTATTCGCTGTCGAGTTCATCATACTTTTCACTAACAATGGCTATGGCATTGCCAATAACCTCCGTGGTGAGCCGGTATGGTTTACAAATAACCTGAAGCACGTCGAGGAGCCGCTCGTTGCTGGCCCCTATGGTTACTGTTTTTTTTGGATTTGATCTTGGATTCGGAAAAGACAATGTTGACTCCGCTTGCTTTGCTAAGCTCGCGCAACACCAGGGGTAAGGGTTTGTTGACACAGCGATAGGAAACCACTGCGGCCTCTACCCCATTTTGTGCCAAAATAAGGTCAGAACAAACAAAAATAATTAATAATATATTAAATATTTTCTTCAAGTGTTGAGACATTTGAATATCTCAACACAAATTTCATGCCGATTTTACAGGAATCAGGAACAGTTGAGTGAACCGATGGTGTATTCTTTGTCGCTCTTCCTGACAACCTTAGTGGCATAGGTCGCTTCAAGCAAACTGAGCACTTCTTCCAACCTGTTGTTTTTCAGACTGCCGGAAGTAAATGTGCATTTATCCAGGTTCTGGACGGATTTTAGTGAAATTTTTACACCAAACTTGGCTTCTATGTCTGAAATGACCCTTGAAACGGGTTCATTGTTATAGACCATTTCTGGTTCTGTCCAGGCCATGTCGTTGAAAGTAACTTCTTCCATCCTGGTCAATTGACCATTTTGAAGATTGGCCCCCTCCCTGCCTTGCAGGATTAGTGAGGTTTTATTTTTTGTGTTGACGGCCACCTTACCTTCCATAACCTTTACCTGCTGTCCCGCTTTGCTGTCAGACACCATAAAAGTGGTACCCATCACAGCTACATGCAGCTTATCGGTGTGTACGCTGAAACTTTGTCCTGTTTTTTCTACTTCAAATACAGCAGTACCCCTAAGGCTAATTTCGCGTCCCTGGGTAAACTTCGACTTATCATAACTGATTTCCGAATTTGCAGCCAGTGAAATCCGGCTTCCATCCGGTAACATGGCAACCATACTTTGTGAGCCTGTGCTAACAGTGGTCAGGTTTGCCCCACTGAAAAACTGAATGGCAAAGAACGCGGTCACAAAAACCGCAGCCGCTGCTGCAGCATATCTCAGAAACACCATACGGCTATTGTTCCTCTTTGCGCTTAATATCGTTAAGGGTGCCGTTTGAGCATTACTCCCTTCCGATCCAATTTTATTTTTGAATTTTTGAAAGGCTGCCTTACCATCAAAAGCAAGGTCATCTCCCAACGCACCGGTCCTGGACCATACCGCTTCAATTTCGCGGGACAGTTGTCCATAACCCTCGCTTTTACTAAGGGTAGCATCCAGCTCTTGCTTTTCTGCATCACTCAACTGACCTGTCAACTTCTTATGCACCAATAGACTAATCTCTTCTCTACTCATATCTGTATATATTTTACCTGGCTATACTCTTGACAAGTAAACCAGGTCGATACCCTAAGTATTATATTACTTTTTTTCATCATAAATATTTATGACTTGACTAACAATGAGTTACGCAGGATTTTCAGGGCTTTTGATATCTGATTTTCCACTGTTTTGACTGAAATATCCATGATTTCAGCGATTTCATTATAGGTTTTATGCTCAAATCTGCTCAAAGCAAAGGCATATTTGCATTTTTCAGGCAAATTTTCCATCACTTTGTCCAATTTTTGCTGCATTTCGTTGCCAAAAATCTCCTCTTCCACGGAATCCTCTTCATCCTCATAGGTAAGCAGCACATTTTCGTCATCGGTAAACCTGGATTTCGATTTTATATAATTGATGGACCTGTTGTACACCGATCTTTTAAGATATGCGACGATCGAAGTATTGATCTGGATTTGTTCGCGTTTGTTCCAAAATTCCAACAAGACCTCCTGAACCACATCTTCAGCTGCATCCCTGTCCAGCAGCAGGCGATAAGATGCCTTACACAAAATGTCATAGTGGTGTTCGTAGATATACTCAAAGCCCTTTTCAGGGTTTGTTTGCAGGATAAGCTCCAGATTGATTTTGTCGCCAGTCATACTCATTTATCCAAAGAATGCGTGGTTCAAATATCGTAAAATAATTGACATTTTACTAGTTAACAGGACATAAAGAAAAATGACCGCCTCCTGGCTTGCCACCCGCTTTGGAGTGGAGTTACCGGAAGTGGTCATTTTAAATTTACAAAAAGCCGGCCAGAATTGAAGCCCCCATTCCATAAGAAGGCCATATACTGCCTTAAACCTTCATTTTATGTCAAGCAAAAGGTCAAATAAAGGCTTTTAAGCCTTCTTTACTTTGATCGAACATCCCAAGGCCTTGGTGACGTTGGGAATGATGTCTTTTCCCTGCTGAATTGCAGAGATGGCATCCTCGAGGTATTTGGATTTCACAGCAGCCGCATCCTGTGGATTGTCGTCAATGGCACCAATGTACTTCACTACCCTGTTTTTATCGAGTAAAAAAACATGGGGTGTACGAGTAGCACCATAGACCGGAAATATTTTCTGGCCATCGTCAAATAGGTATGGAAACTTAAATCCTTTTTCCTTAGCCCTCTTTTTCATCATGTCAAAACTATCATCGGGTTCTGCTGCAGGGTCATTCGGATTTATCGCAATGACCGGAAAACCGGCCTTACCGTACTTGTCCTGGAGTGCAATAATCCTGTCTTCATACATTTTGGCATAAGGACAGTGATTGCAGGTGAAAATGACGATATACCCTTTCGCAGATTTAAAATCCGACAGGGAAACCATTTTACCATCCACATTTTTTAATTTGAAATCCACGGCCACATCACCGGGCTTGTACCCACCGGTTGAAGTTCCGGTAAAAAAGGTCATCAGCAGGCTAATCAACAGAGTCAATTGCATATTGTTATTGTTTTAAGTTAAAAAAATCAATTGTCATAAGCCCAGTGTATGGGAAAGTTGTTCGTAGGATTCAAAATCCTGTTCATAAAAATCAAAGCCATCCCTGCGCTTTACCAGGGTTGCCGGTATAGCCCCTGACCACTCCGGATTTACTTTGTCAATCCATTCGGTCGCCCGGCTGTCTGCCAAAAGGAGCGTGGAGAACGTATATCCATGTTTTACCAGAAAATCAGTCAATCTGCCATCCGCGTCGGACTTTTTATCCAAACTCACCATGATTACCCTGATTTCGGGATGGCTGAGGTGTAATTTTTGAAAATAAGGAAGTTCCTTCACGCAGGGCTTGCACCATGTGGCCCAGAAATTAATTACCGTCAATGAGTCCGATGGTGCATTCAGTATTTCCCTGGCAAAGGCATCAAATTCGTCATACACTTTTATGTGGCTTTCACGCTGCGCAAATACGAGCTGGAAACTTAAAAAGAGTATGACCAGTGCATTAAATAGCCGCATTGTACCTGGCTTCCACTACATTCCAGTTGATCAGATCCATAAAGGCCTGGATATAGTCGGGTCGCCTGTTTTGATAGTTCAGGTAATACGCATGTTCCCACACATCAATACCAAGAATGGGTGTACCTCCGCAACCTGTGCCCGGCATCAATGGATTGTCCTGGTTGGGTGTAGAACAAATTTCTACCTTACCGCCCTTATGGGCGCACAGCCATGCCCAGCCTGAACCAAACCGGGTGGTCGCTGCAGCTGCAAAGTCCTTTTCAAACTGCTCTTTGGAACCAAAGGAAGTTTCGATCGCTGTCCTCAAAGGACCGGTAAGGTATCCTTTGTTGGTTGGGTTTAGAATCTCCCAGAATAAGCTGTGGTTGTAATGTCCGCCACCGTTGTTTCTTACCGGCATGTTGCCCATGTCGAGGCCGGCCATAAGTTCTTCTATGGTTTTGCCTTCAAGTGCCGTTCCCTCAATTGCTTTGTTGAGATTGGTCACATAGGCATTGTGGTGCTTGGTGTGGTGGATTTCCATGGTCCTGGCATCGATCTGCGGTTCCAGGGCATTGTAGTCAAATCCGAGTTGGGGAAGTGTAAAAGCCATTGTTAGTTAATTATAAATTGTGAATAATAAAGAATTAACGGAAATGATATCTAAATGGTTGTATCAATTGAAAGCTTTTTTGAATCAAAAATGGTTTAATTCTAAATAATCAAATTACCTATTTCCAAACTTTTTACCAATACTAACTTGAACTGGGAAAAAATCCCTGTCATTGAACGCAAATCCAAACTTGGACGAGGGAATATGCTTATTGAGATAACTAAACATAAGTCCTGCTTGTCCAAACCGGGCTGCGACAAAATAATTTTCAGATAATTTGAAATGAGCACCACATTCAAGTGCAATTAGTCCTTGAATGGTAGCATATCGATAAGGAAAGTCCCTTCCATAACCAAAGCCCGTATGTACAGCTATGAAGGGTGAAATTCTCTCACCTCTAAAATAGATTTTTTCAGAACAAAGTCAAGGCTGGCTGTTAAGTTTTTTCTGGCTCCTGCCAAATTGATGTATCCCAAATTAACTTGTAATTCCTTAAAGACAATGCTATCTGAAGCACCAATTCCATATCCAAATTGTGCAAGATAATTAGCCTGCCCTATCTCAACATCATTTTCTTTCTGAAAAGCAAAATTCAAAAACTTATAAAGTTCCTGTCCCTTTAATAAAGCAAGATTAATGAACAAAAAATACAGGGTGGCAAAAATACATTTCATTAAAAAAAATTATAAGATAGGTACTATAAAATGTCCATTCAAAAAATTGACATTTTTTGGCAAATTCATAGTAGTTGGATACACAGCAGGTTGCAAATCCTCAAAGTAAAGATCAAAACTACCTTCCACTAAATTCTGTTTCAAATCAATTTTTTCAATTTTCAAATAATTAGTATATGACTTATTCATATACCATAATCTGTCTGCAACATCCCCATCTTCTTGCAACCTGTCATAACTACAATCCAGATTAGCCATATTATTTAATAAATATAAACCTTCTTTTAAGGGGAAAACACCCATTGCGATACTTTCTCTGAAAAATTGATTCTGCTCATTATCAAAATTTGAGAAATGCAATACAAATTGGTTCTTAATAAAATTGCTTTCAAATAAAAATGCATTTGCTCCCCACTTTAATGATTTATATCCAGGCATATTTCGGGTGGCTGTAGCTGTGGGTTTGGTCGTATCATACCAGTAAATTCCAGTTTCGCTATCCTGAATTTTGTCACATGAAATACAGACCAAAATCATAAAAATTAAAAGCCTATACATAGCATTCTATTGACTCTTATATATTTTAATGAGTTCATACTTGCCATCTGATAAAAGTATAAACAATATATTAATTCCATTCGTAAAATATGAATTTGGAAGCTCAATGTAATTATCAACTATATTGCGAAAATTCGACTCTATGTTTCCCTGGATATTAATTACTTTAATACTATTAAAATGTAATTCACTTTTTAAAAAAACATTTTCATCTTTTATCAAGGTTTTGTCAATTTCAACTTGGCTATATTTTTCAAATCTTGGTGGAGTTGGTATGCAATTTTCACACTTTATAAATTTAGTTTTAATTTTTTCACATCCGTCACTGGTTACCACTTTTAATCTTACATAAAACCCTGGACAATAAGGCGCAAAAGGCAATGTTGCATAAGAGCTATTGCCCCCAAAAATTGCATAAAAGCCATTAATTGATTTTGAATATGACCAAGTATATGTATATGGTCCAAAACAATATAAAAACCCATCTTCAATCTGGGCATTAAAATTAATTGGCCTATTAACACATGCTTTATTATTACTGAAATTTATTGAAAAATTACCATTATTAATTGCCGATACCTCACAAAAATAATTATTTATTACTCCTGCTACGTTATTGAGATCTGTGCCAGCAACAAAGGCGGTACCTGGCCCACCAACTACCGGATTTGTAAGATTTGAAAACACTTGAAGCCTATCTCCAGCAGCAAATCCAGCTACCATTATAGTTTTATTCGGAGGTGACAATCCCGGAATTATAAATCCTCTAGGACAAGATATGATATCATTGTGGTGAATTGCACCAATATGATGAGCAATTTCATGGGCAAAAACAAAGTCACCATAACTTATAAATGGCACTTCTGCTATAATCATTTTATTATCAAAATTAGGATCAATTGAGTTTGCAATACCAGAATGATTTGGATATATATTTCCAACGATTAATCCTAAAATATCTGCTTGATTTACATCTCTTAAATTCTGATATAACGCGCTGCTAGTTAAGTGATCTCTATCTAACGTTATGCTTTGATTTGATGATGGAACAAAGGGAGGAGTTATATCGGATACCCATTTAGCATGAATATATTTATTTGTAATTCCTGAAAACGCAAAGGCTGTATTTATATTATGAAATTCATAATATAAGTACCAGCCGTACCATTGTCCAAAATTTTCATTTAGCCAATTCTGAGCAGTGCCATGGATTACAGATATTACATCTATTGTGCCGCTGCCACAATTTCCGTTGCAGTCCAGAGTGTTTCTACTTTCATTAATTGTATGGCTGGTACTTTCTACATTAACTAAACCACACTCCTTATTATTGACAATTAGACTGTCTGTTAAAGCACTTAATTTGAATAATATTGCTTCACCTGTATCATATGGATAATATCTATATGAATTTCCGTTTACTTCAATTGATCCCCAATAAATCCTTCATAATTGAAGAGTGTAAAATTACCATTAGGCCCAGTGGCAGCTAACATAAAGTTAGAATCGTCTGTATTAAAAATATCAATTACGGAAAATTGAAATATCTCGCTTTGCAACTCAGGTAAATATAAAGAAACTAAACCACTTTCAGCAATACTATCAGATTCAATTGTTATAAAGTATTTTTCAGATGTATTTGGAATTGAGTATATATAATTGATTATTCTTTGCTTTTCTTCACTGACTGGTGCAATTATAGACCTATATGTGAAAATTGAATTTTGACTTATAATTTCAATTGAGTAGTGAATTAAAAAAAATATAGTTAATAAAAAATTCCTATAATTAAGAACAAAAAGACAGTTTATAATTTTTGATAACTCTAATCTACTCATAATTGCTTTTCATAATTTCAATTGCAAATATAAATATAATATTTTTTTAATCTGCCTTCTATTAAATAATAAATTTACCCATTAAACAATTGAGCAAATAATCTATAACTCCGAGATTACACTAATAAATCCTTATCCCAATTGTAAATCCAACCTTTGGCGCAATGCCGGTGTATTCATAATCAAAGATGTTATAATCCTCGTAATAAGGATACTCTCCCTGAGGTTCGTCAAAAATGGTGTCATCGACATTGGCGAAACGGAAACCGCCGCCTACGTTTAGGTCAAGGAACAAATTCCTGGTGAGCAGAGCCCTGCAACCCACACTTACCCCACCTGCATGCGCCGTGGTATTTCTTTCAAATTCTTTTTTTGTCGAATTGCCGGTCACCGGATCGTATTTGTAGCCAGGATAGGTTTTGGTTAAGTTGGTATATTGGTAATAAGGGCCTACATAGGGCTGAAGTCTTGCTCCGCCGTGCTTGGTATCCATGCCCTCAAAGCTGGGATGTAAAAGGTAATACCTGAAATGTATTTCGCCTACAAATCCCTTCAGGTCTTCGTTTTCACTGTCTTTAAGCACTACACCCGGCATAAAGACCAGGGTTTTGTCTTTTCCAATTCCGGTTTCAAAAGAAGCGACGAATGTATTTCTGAAAAAATGTACAGGACTGATGGCTATGAAGCCTGGTTTAACTGATTTTTGCGCACTGGCTGCGAAAGATAGGGTAATTACCGCGAGGGCGAACAGAGTTCTTTTCACTTTAAATAGGTTTTTATGTTACATAATGATAAAGGCTTTGCCGCAGGCAAGGCCTTTAATTTATAACGATTAGACCGACTTAAATGTTACTAATTTGAGCAGTCAGATTATCTGATTTTTCTCATCCTCAAATTGAGAGGTGTTACTTCCAGGTACTCGTCTTCTTTGATATACTCCATAGCTTCTTCCAGGGAAAAAACCGTTTTTGGGGTAATCTTTACCGAATCATCTGAGCCCGATGCCCGCATGTTGGTCAGCTTTTTACCTTTGATGACATTGACGTCGAGGTCGTTTTCCCGGCTGTGCTCACCGATCACCTGACCCACATACACGGCCTCTTGCGGATCGATAAAAAACTTGCCCCTGTCCTGAAGTCTGTCGATGGCAAAGGCCAGGGCCTGTCCCTGTTCCATGGAAACCAGCGATCCCTTGTTCCTGCCGTTTATCTCCCCTTTATAAGGCTCATATGATTTGTAACGGTGGGTCATTACCGCTTCACCTGCCGTGGATGTTAAAATCAAATTTCGCAAGCCGATGATGCCCCTGGCCGGAATGGAAAATTCCAGGTGTTGCACATCTCCCTTGGGCTCCATCACCTGAAGCAGGCCTTTACGCATGGTCACCAATTCTATGGCCTTGCCGGCATATTCTTCCGGCACATCGATGACCAGGATCTCAACAGGCTCACACTTTTGGCCGTCAATTTCCTTGAAAATCACCTGTGGTTTGCCCACCTGCAATTCGTAACCTTCCCTCCTCATGGTTTCAATAAGCACCGATAAGTGGAGTACGCCCCTGCCATACACTTCAAATTTATCTTCTGTAGCACCATCCACTACACGAAGTGCCAGGTTTTTTTCCAATTCCTTGTACAACCTGTCCCGAAGGTGTCGCGATGTCACAAACTTGCCCTCCTTTCCGAAAAACGGAGAGGTGTTGATGGTGAACAACATACTCATGGTAGGTTCATCGACGGCAATCCTCGTAAGTGCTTCCGGATTTTCAAGATCCGCAATGGTATCTCCAATGTCAAAGTCATCCAAACCCACCACGGCACAGATGTCTCCAGCCCTTACCTCCGAGATCTTTCTTCTGCCAAGGCCTTCAAAAACAGCCAGTTCCTTGATCCTGACTTTCTTTTGTGATCCATCTTTCCTGAAAATGATGTAGTCCTTGTTTTCCACCAATTCTCCCCTGAATACCCTTCCAATGGCGATCCTGCCCTGGAAAGCATTGTAATCAAGTGAAGTGATCTGCATCTGAACGGTTCCAGGATAATAGGGAGCTTCCGGTATGTTATCGATGATGGCCGTAAGCAATGGCTGAATGTTGGTGGTCCGCTGATTGTGGTCAAAACTCATCCAACCCAACTTTGAAGAACCAAATAAGGTCACAAAATTGAGCTGATCCTCAGTGGCCCCCAGGTTGAACATCAGATCAAATACGTCGCCCTGGACATCCTCGGGCTTGCAGTTTTCCTTGTCCACTTTATTGACCACAACAATGGGTTTCAAACCCAGCTCAATGGCTTTGTTGAGTACAAATCTGGTTTGTGGCATGGGACCTTCAAAGGCATCCACGAGCAATAAAACACCGTCAGCCATTCTCAATACCCTTTCCACTTCACCTCCAAAGTCGGAGTGACCCGGTGTATCAATGATGTTGATCTTTACACCCTGAAATTCTACAGACACGTTTTTCGAAACAATGGTAATGCCCCGCTCCCTTTCAAGGTCGTTGTTGTCCAAAATCAATTCACCCGTATCTTTTCGGTCATCACTGGCGTGACACTCATGAATAATCTTGTCTACCAACGTGGTCTTTCCGTGGTCAACGTGCGCAATAATGGCAATGTTTCTAATTTGTTGCATAATACAGAGTTATAAAAAAGTGTGCAAAGATAATTTTGTTTATTGACATTATTATTACAAATTACAAAATATAATTTCACCAACAAACCGTTACCCCTATTGTTCGAAGTCCTAATTTTGTTTGCGGTTTGGAAAGTTTTAGATAATGTTATTCAAATTTTAGACTTATGTGAAATGGAATAATTTCACTTTGCCCTGAAATTTAAGTTCAAAATCATGTTAATTAACTGAATATCAACAATATAAATTCAATTATCGCATAAAGAACCACTTGATGATCTTATGTTTTAGCTGGGTATAGGGTTGGTAAAGCAGGGAGATGTCAAACCATTTTGCAGTATTCAAGACGGGTTTTATATTGGAAAAGACCATAAATCCGTGTTTGCCATGGTAATTGCCAAAACCACTGTTGCCCACCCCGCCAAAGGGCAGGTTTGGGTTGCCCAGGTGGTACACGGTATTGTTGAGGCATCCTCCGCCAAATTCAATTCGCTGAAGTATAAAGTCCTTTAAGGCCTTTTGCTTTGAGAAAATATACAAGGATAGTGGATACCGGTTGCGCCTTACCAAGGAGAGTATGTCACCTTCCGTTTTAAACGGGATCACCGGTAGAATAGGTCCAAAGATCTCTTCCTTCATGATGGGGTGATTCAGATCTGGCACCGCAGCCAAGGTAGGTTCTATGCACAGTTTTGCCGCATCGTGGCGGCCACCATGCAAAACATCCAGCCCCTGCATCAGCTCCAGCAACCTGTCAAACCGGTGCGGGCTGATGATATGGGCATATTCGTCAGACTGAAATACATCTTTGCCCCAGAATAAACCAATATACTTTTTACAAGCCTCGATGAAGGCTGCATATTGGGATTCATGCACCAGGGCATAATCGGCACTTACGCAGGTTTGCCCGCAATTGATAAACTTACCCCATACTATTTTTTTGGCAGCATAATCCACATCGTAGTCTTTATCGACGATGGCCGGACTCTTTCCGCCAAGTTCCAGGGTTAGAGGCGTGAGGTTTTCCGCTGCTTTGAGCATAACCCATTTACCCACTGACTGCGATCCGGTAAAGAAAATGTGATTGAAAACAAAATTATCAAGTAAAATGGGTCCTAAGGTTTTGCCAGGTCCCAATACCACAGAAACATATTCAGTTGGAAAAACGGCAGACACAACAGAGTGAATAAATTTTGCCACCTCGGGAGTTTCATGGGCAGGTTTGAGCATGACCGTATTTCCTGCAGCAATGGCACAAATGAGAGGCATCATGCTTAGGTAGAATGGATAGTTCCAGGTGGAAATCGCAAGCACCACCCCTTTTGGACTGTAGTAAATTTTACTGTTAGCTGGCATGAGCAGCAAGTTGGTGCTTGCCCTTTCCGGTTTTGACCAACGGTCAATGTGCGCAACGGTATATTTGATTTCAGCCAGCACCGTGTAAATTTCCGTGAGCAACATTTCTGATTTTGGCTTATGAAAATCAGTAAACGCAGCGGCACACAATTCATCACTTCTCTTTTCAATTTCGGTGTAAAGCGCTTTAAGCAACACTTTTCTCTGCTGAATGTCAAGGGTATTTCCGCTGTCAAAATAGTTCTTCAAACCATTGAAGATCCTTTTCAAGTCAGACAATTCAGGGGTATTTTCTACCGAAACTACCGGCAATACATCGTTTATCATGGGTCAAAGTTAATTCATTTTATGGCGTAAAAACTAATGATTGACTCCTTTCTTAACACAAGGTTCAACTTTCTGTTCTGGATTATATTGTCTAATTTTGAGCCATGGCCAGGATTTGTGGATTTACCTTTATCAGGAATGCCCTGAAGTATGACTTTCCGGTAAAGGAGGCCATTCAATCCATTCTCCCACTTTGCGAAAAAGTCTATGTGGCTGTAGGCGCTTCAGAAGATGATACCCGATCTTATATCTCCGGGTTTTCTGATAAAATTGTCATCGTGGACACCCAATGGAATGACGAACTGCGAGCAGGAGGGGCAGTGCTTGCAGAGGAAACCAATAAAGCTTTTCACGCAATTCCCGATTATTTTGAGTGGTGCATTTACATCCAGGGCGATGAAGTCATCCATGAAAAATACCTCAGTGAAATAAAGTCAAAAATTGAATTGCACCACAGCGATGACCGACTTGATGGTTTACTCCTCAATTACCTTCACTTTTATGGCAACTACCAATATGTGGCCGATTCCTCCCGCTGGTACCGCAAAGAAGTGCGCATCATCCGAAATGATAAAAACTTCTATTCATACCGAGATGCCCAGGGTTTTAGAAAAAATAACGACGAAAAACTGAGGGTCAGGCAGATCAATGCCTGTGTTTACCACTATGGTTATGTAAAACACCCTGCTCGTATGAAGGAAAAGGTCAACAACTCAAACAGGTACTGGCATTCAGATGAGTGGCTGGTGAAAAACGCCATTGTACAAGACTTATTTGATTACGGAAAAATTGACAGCCTTACCCTATTTAAGGAAAGCCATCCTGCAGTCATGTTGCCCCGCATTGCGAAACAGGACTGGAACTTTACTTTTGACATCCACATCAAGAACAGAAGGCTCAAGGAAAGGTTGAAATACGCCATTGAAAGACTCACGGGCTGGAGAATTGGTGAATATAAAAACTACACCCTGCTCCGGTGATTACCTTAAAGGGTATATGCGCTTTTGGATTGAATCAGTATTTTTTAAGACCGATCCTCAATCCAGCCATACCGCCAACACTGGCAATGGTTAAGCCGATGATAAAATACAGCGAGGGATAGTCAAACCGGATGTCTCTGTACACCAAAAAGCCCATAAACAAAGCAAGGCCCAAAAGCCCAAAATAAATTTTTGACCTGGATATCAACGTGGCCAACAGGGATGCACAAAAAACAGCTATGGTATTGATTAATATTTTAATGGCATATGCTTTATTAGGTAAGTCACTAAGAAATGAAGCCATCGAATCCTTGTTTTTAACATCGAGGTCCATAGGGTATGGATAAAGGCTTGTATAAACCATCATGCCTACCAGGAGCACCAATAAGCCCCCAATTACGGAAACGATCAAAGCGGTAAAATTTTTAAACATTGGCTGTATTGGTATTAAGCATAAGGGCAAATATATATCTAATCAAACGGAATAAACAAATATAATTAACCTTAATTTGTTTACCATTGATAATACGAACAATATGACTAATGTTAGCTTTATATCTCCCTGGCCAATAAAAAAAAAGCCGGATCATTACATGACCCGGCTTCGAACTGAATAATCCAAAAATTCACTTATTTCAATCCAATCATTTTTCGTGTTGCTTTGAATTGATTGCTGCTTACTTCGTAGTACATAATTCCCGAAGCCTGCAAGTCGGAATTATTGACGGTAAAGTGGTTTAATCCTTTTTCAAATTCATGCTGTTGCATAAATAAAATCTTTCCACTTTGGTCGTATATCTTCAAATTCACTTTTGCTGCTTCCGGCAACCTGAATCCAATCCGTGTCTGCTGTGAGAATGGGTTTGGTTCATTCTGAAATACTTCAAAAGGTGATGTGGACGTCATTTGATTTCGCCTGGAAAGTGCAATCTCAGAAACTTCGTTGACAGACAAATAAGCTTCTTCCTTTATAATTCCGGCAAATTCAACGCCTTCGATTGTCTTATCTGTAAGGATACTAAACAATAGGTCACCTTTGTTGATGTTTACTCCGGCATCATCATTCCATGACATGGCAAAACCCCTGTCACTATGGGCATAATGCTCATCTCCTGTTTTTAGCATACCTGCTTCCATGCCCCTTACATTTCCCATATCGCTCAAAGACATTTGAAATCCATAAAGCGTAGCACTTGCTGCTGCATAAAAGCGCACCTTGGTTCCTTCAGTGGTTTCAACGGTTTCATATTCCAGCGCAAGCGCCTCACTGCTCCTTGGCTCCGCAACGATTTCTCCAACATTCAATCCACTGGAAGCATTGACGTCTCCGATTTTCACACCATAAAAATCAAGGTTGTACAGGCTTGATGATAAATTGTCCAAAGCAATCCGCTCCTCAAATGGGAATGGATTAGATGCATTGGCAAAAGGTGAAGTTGCGTTGATAAACCTCCATGACTTTTGTCCGGAAGGCATATTCACGCTTAAACCCAATATAAGTTTCCTCAATGCTACCAGGTCAGATGCCAAAACTTTTCCATCGTTGTTGATGTCAGACGCGATTACTTTATAAGGAGAATCCAGCCTTGAAACACCTAAGATATGTCGCTGAATCAACACGATATCCAGAGTGGACAGTCCGTTTAATGCATCGGTATTTTTATCTACCGATAGTGAATAGTTTCTGTTCTTAAGTACATCTTCAAGGACAAAATTGCCCGCATCTGTAGTGAGGTAATCATCTACTTTGGTATTTTGTTCCCATAAGGTCACTACAGCACCATTGAGGGATTTATTTTGTTCTGTTTTAATTCTTCCACCCAGAACTACCCTGGATCCGATGTCATCCGGACATACATCCCCTGTGTTGTCCTGGATAATAATGGAAACTGTACAATAATCCTGGTTGCCTGCCTCATCTGTAACCCACATTTCTACAGGAATCTCCGACTCAATGCCATCAGGGATATCCTTGCAGGTAAAAGATTTACTGGTATTGTTGACGTTGGTACTAAATGAAAACTTAAGCTTTTCTTTCGGTGTACAATTGTCAAAACTACCATGGTCAAAGTCGTTTGCCCAGATGGTTATGATGCCAGAAGATGGCATTACCACAGTGGTTATGCTTGATAGACAGTAAGGTGTTGGTTTTTTGCCATCACGAACGGTAAGCAGATAATTGCAGAATGTTTTGTTGCTGCACTTATCTTCCGCCGTCCAGTACACCCTGTGCTTTCCGATTGGCAAGGTATGGGTAAAACTTTGCGTGGTACCTGCAAGTCCAAAATCTTCGATTCCATCGTCATTCAGGTCGATTCTGTACGAGTATTTGATTTGCTCAACAGGAGTACAGTCATCGTAGGCCGAAGCCGCTATGGTAACTGGTCCTTTGCAGTCGTCAAAAATATTTACTATCGAGTCTCTGCATGAACTAAAAGCAGGATTTATTTTATTTGCCAGTTTAATAACCTGCAGATCTGTATATATACCAATGCCCGTATTTTCAACATAGGTACACCAATCAATTACGGTCCATGTCCTTAGGATCTTCTCACATGCACCATCCACAAAAGTGAAATGCTGGTCCTTATAAGTGATTGAGGTAAGGCTACAATCATCATCGGTCACCCGTGGGTATGCATATAACAATGGCAGGTTTTCAGGGTTTAGGTCTGAATGGCAGGTCGTAGCCTCGTAATCTAGCGGCCAAATGATGTCGTTTTTATCAAATGGATCTTTGTCAATAAGGGTTATTCTTTGTTCGCATGAAGCACTAAGCCCCTGGGCATCCTTGACCGTCCATGTTCTCCTGATTATACCTTCACCGCATTGATCTGGCAAGCCGCTGTCTGCAAAACCGACGCTGTTTATTTTACAGTTATCAATATAAATAGGTTCTCCCGTAATGCTGAGGTTTTTATAATCCGCCTGACAATCCAGGGTGATGTCTGCAGGGCATTTAGTAATGTAAGGAGGTAATTTATCTTCTACCTTAACCTCTACCATACAGGTATTTCTATTCCCTGCTTTGTCGGTAACCCTGAATTCAACCATAATTGAGGTACCTACTTCTTCGCAGCAAAATACAATCGTATCTCTGAAAGTTGAAGTAGTACCCAGCGCACATTTATTGGTCATTTTCCTGGCGGTGTAATTCACAATTTCACAATTGTCATTGCTGATGTCGTCAAAAGTGAAAGCTGCTACTTTTCCGATGCCATTTGATCCTACAGATACTTTGGTAAACTGATCGCATACTGCAACAGGAGGAACTTCATCCCTAACTGTAACTTTGTAAATGCATTCTGAAAAATTACCGCATTGGTCCCAAACCCTCCACATCAGGTAATTGATACCGGCTGGCAAATCAAGAATGGTGCCATTGACTACATTGTCTTTAATGAATACAGCTCCTTGTGGCAACTGACCACTTGCATCTGGTGAATAGTAATACAAATCGTATGTTAGTACACCGGAACATTCCACAGTAACAACCGGCTTTTCCGGTGTATAATCCCTGTTGCAATCGAGTGCATCTGTAGAAATGGTCACATCAGCAGGACATTCCATTTTTGGTCCCTGGTCATCAATTACTTTGATAATTTGGGTATGTTCGATTACCTGGCTGTTACACCATTCCAGTAGTTTCCACTTTCTGATGATTTTATATGACTTCGGACATACATCGATTCGTGTATCTTCATAAGGGAAAATCTGCACGTTGTCACAGAAGTCACCAGTTGGACTTCCCGTAACTTCGGGACCTGGCACCTGGTCACCCCATACGAGGCAAGACAGGGCTGGTTGATCAATGCCATCGTAATTTGGTGGAAACCTCAATGAGGCCAGTCCATTTCTATACACGTAAATATATTGAGTACAGGAAGGTGATACATTGCCAGAAGCGTCTGTTGCAGACCAGGTCCTTGCAATTACCTTGCTGTATAAACTTGAACAGTCAGATTCTCTGATCTCATCGGTATAGCCCATGGTTGCAGGTCCGCAGGGATCGATGCCCCAAACGGTATAGTACCCCGGTCCCTGCTCAACAAAGGTAACAGGATTAGGTGTTGGGAATGAAATAGTTCCTCCACTTTGCTTGAATACGATGGCCAGTTCATTCACCTGACCTCCATCTGCAGTGGTGCTGTCTATTACGGTTATTTTCCATTGTCCAATCGGACTTTGGTTGTCATACACATTGAGGCCCTGCTCTGGTTTGAAATTTCCCGCAACGGCAGGTGTAGCTGCCGCACAGGTACTTTGTAAAGCTGCATACCCGTTGGCTGCTTCGTCGTCAAGTGAAACCCTGATGTCATCATATGCACAGTTATCGGCCACACCGCCAAATAATTTTCTAGTCAATCCCTGGGGTGAAGTAATCGTCACCTGTAAATCATGCACATTCTGATGCTCAATATCCACCATCACATCCAAATCTGTAATTATGGCATTTCCAAGACCATAAACATTCACAAAGAATTCCCGGGCATATTTATTGTTGTTGGGAATGGTTGCTCCATTAAGGATTGCCTGAACGGTAATGGTCTGTGGCAATGGACTTCCAGGACTAAGATCCCCAATACAAGTAGTGTAAATGGGTGCGCAATTTAAAGGGGCAGGGTTTTTATCTTCCACTTTAAGGATTCCCCAGCACGAATTGCCGTTGGCATCAAAAACACTCACCTTTAAGGTTTGACCTATATAGGAAGAGGTTAGCCCATTTCCAATGGGTTGATTCAGTTTATTGTAAATAATTACTTCATAATCATCAAAACAACCATAAGGACCGCCCTCTAAAATCTGATCCGGTTCCACAATGGCCTCACAAATAGTATCCAATGAGATTTGAACCAGGTCATTACAGGCAATTGAACTTACTACGCCAATTGCACCATTAACTGTAAAGGTGAAATTACAGGAAGATGAATTTCCTGAAGCATCCGTTGCAATGTAAGAAAGGTTATAAACGCCTTCAGTAAAGTCGTGATCAACCGGATATGGGTTATTTAAAGCCTGCGTAATATAAACCCCATCCAGTGCCACATTCGCCACCATGGCCATCCCATATCCATTACCCAAAATGGTTTCTAAATCCGTTAAGGCATTTATACCACAAGCTGAAGAACGATAATAGGTGGGGGCTATTTGACCGCCATTGTTGACAGCGACAACCGCGCCATAAACCGCTGAGGTCGGTGCGGTCACTTCTATGGCAAAGGTTTGCGAAGGCAAAATGTCTGCTGAAGAAACAGGAATAGATACCGGTGTGCCGTTTGTGGCCGGAATGATCAATGACCCTCCGCCTATTTGTGTCCAGGTAGCCGGATTAAGACCTCCATCGGTAAGGTAGATTCTTACCACCACATTGGGATTGTTGACTGCTTCGAAAACACCCAACTCGATTGACGTCATTGTCATCGTTGTAAACCTTGGCAGGTTCGCCGGTGTAAACACCTGATAAAAGGATGCATCACCAATCAGACATCCAAAACCTTCTGAGATATCTTCGTCTTCATTGTGAGTAAAACTATCGTCTAAGCTCGGGCAGTTATCTGTAGCCGAAAGCGCAGGTAAAAGTTTTGAAGTACAAATCCCTTCATCCAATGTAACTGACCTTGGACCACAATTTGAAAAAATTGGATCATTTATGTCATTGTCACATGGGCTCTGGCCATTAAGGTTTATTCCCGAAAATGCAAAAATGAACAAAGCCAGGAAGGCCAGGTTCACCGCTTTTCTCAAACCATTTGTAAATAAGCTGTTCTTCATGTTAATTTATTTAATCAATTTTTGGATTCCGATCTCCTCATTATAAAATTTTGCATCTACCTCATTTTTTTTAGCCAAATTCCCTTGAACCTGGTGAAAATCGATGGTGTAAAGTGATGCTGTCATTTTAAATGAATAATTTTAATTTTATTTATACTTGATTATGAATCATTTATACAATTTATTTATGTTCCATATCAAGTACATCTATTACTTGGCAAACATTATACCAATTTTCTATATGAAAGGCTCAGCCCCTGCAGAAGTGGGTAATTTCATTTAAACAACCAACTACATTGTATATCTTTGTATATGCCATTAGGGATAAAAAGCATATATGGAAAAGAATAAGTGCCTCAATTGTGGCGAAAAACTTATCAATGGAAAAGACTTCTGTCCAAAATGCGGACAAAAGTCAAAAGATACCGTACTTACCCTCAAACAGCTGCTCCATGATTTTACCCACGACATTTTAAACCTGGATACCAACCTGGTAAGAACCATCAAAGCGATCCCTGTACCTTCCCTGCTCACTAAAAATTATGTGGCCGGACACAGAAAGTCCTATTTCACCCCAATCCGGCTATTTTTGGTGACCATGTTCCTGCACTTCACTCTATTGCTATTTGTCATTAACCTGGGAAACAACATCAACACAAATTCCACGCTGAGTTATGTGGAAAAGGCACGCCTTCTTGAGCAATATGACAAACTCTCCACCCAATACCTCACAGAAGAACACTGCAATGAGATTGACAGCATTCGCAGTCATTTGTTTGCCCAAAAACTCTACCTTGATCAGGACACCTTTCCCGGAAACACCTATGGCGGCCTTGGCAGGTTGATCGATGATGATGGTCTAAGGTCCTATGGCATCACGATGAAAGATGCGTACGAGATGGAGCCTTCTACACTATTTCAAAAATACAAGGTGAACCAAAAACTGGACCAAATGAAAATAGTTCAGTTTATCAAATACGATACCAATAGACTGGCTGGTATTAAATTCATCATTGGCAACATGGCCTGGAGCATCATCCTTACCGTTTTCCTTTCAGCTGCCCTGATGAAATTACTATACATAAGACACGATATATATTTTGTTGAACATGCCTGCCTGCTCATGAACATTCATTCCTTTGCTTTTATTCTGCTTATTCCCCTGTTTTTAGCAGAACTTATTTCTCCTTTCATTGCAGATAATGGCTACATTTTAGGGGTTGTTTGCTTCATCGTCATTTTTTATGGGCTTCTTTCTTTTAAATCATATTATCGACAAGGCTGGGTTAAAACACTGGTCAAGTATATTTTCTATGGCTTTGGGTATTTTCTGTTCATTGCCTTATTTGGAATTCTTATATTTTTAATCAGCGTCTTCTTATTTTAAAATATGAAGGAAACACCTTTTGAGATTGTAGTGGGATTGGAAGTTCACATCCAGCTAAATAGTGCCTCAAAAGCATTTAGCAGCGATGTCAATTCGTTCAACCTAAATCCAAACACCCACATCTCACCCATCACACTTGCCTTGCCCGGCACATTGCCCAGGGCAAACAAAACACACATTGAAAAGGCCATCAAACTGTCATTGGCACTGGATGCCAAGATAAACCGGAACACACGCTTTGATCGGAAGAATTATTTCTACCCCGACCTTCCTAAGGGTTACCAGGTTACCCAGGATAAATACCCCATCGGTGTTGGAGGCCAATTTTCCTTCATCAGTGAAGGCGAACAAAAGCACATCCGAATTCACCACCTGCATATGGAAGAAGATGCAGGCAAGTCTTCACATGACATGGATGCCCATTACAGCCTTATAGACTATAACCGCGCTGGCACCCCATTGATTGAACTGGTGACCGAACCAGATTTTCGCTCAGGGCAGGAAGTTTTCGACTTTCTCACTTCCCTGCAGCAATGGATTCAGTATTTGGATATCTCAGACGGCAATATGGAGGAAGGTTCCATCCGCTGCGATTGCAATGTTTCCATCCGGCCAAAAGGCAGTGCTGTATATGGAGAAAGGTGTGAGATTAAAAATGTAAACAGTCGCAGATTTGCCAAACAGGCCATCCAATTTGAGGCAGAGCGGCAACTTAAAGCCATCGTGGAAGGAGTGAAAATTGAAAGAACTACAATGCTATTTGACAGTACCAGCGGCGAAACACGACCTATGCGCAGAAAAGAAACTGAAAATGATTATCGCTATTTTCCTGAACCCGACCTGTGCCCATTCGAGATATCTGAGGATGAAATTTCAGCCATCCGGGCTTCCATTGATTGGTTGCCCCATACCCTTAAGGCTGAACTTATTTCAAGGGGCATTACAGATCAGGAATCCGGAAAAATTGGCTCGTCCAAAGCCATAGCAAACTACTTCCTGAATGTACTGGATACTACTTCTATTGAACCCAGAGAATTGGCAAACCTGTTGGTCAACAAACTCATTCCGCTTGCAGAAGAACAAAAGGTTGAAGTATCACATCTTTTAAATGTCAATACCCTCATAGAATTTACGGGTCTCTATACAGATGATAAAATAAACAAATCCGATGCCTATGCCACCCTGCTCGCAGAAGTATTGGCAGACCCATCAAAAACACCAACGGACCATGCCCGCAGACTTAATCTGATGGTCGAAAATCAAGACTTCCTGGATCAAATTATACAAGATGTGCTGCTGCAAAACACGGATAAGGTAACTGAATACAGAAAAGGAAAAACCGGACTATTGGGTTTCTTTATGGGACAGGTCAAAATGAAAGCCAGTCAGGCGGTAAACCCGCAGGTTTTAAAGGAAAAGGTGGAAGCAAAACTGAAAGGTTAAAATAGAAGCCTGCCTAATTCTTAATTCCTAATTCCTAATTCAAAAGCTTATCCCCCTTCTCTTGTAAATGACTTCATCCTGTTGTGGTAAAATCACATTAAGGTCTTCCGTGGTAATCAAGGACAATATCCTGGGTGTGCGTGACTCCAGCGGTAAAGCGGACACGCGCAAATTCTGCTGCCGGATGATCTCTCCGGTAAATTTACGTATGGTGCGCGCATTGCCAAAAAATTTATCTCGTTTTTGATAAATATCCTTACAATAATTAAGCATCATCTCCTTCGCTTTCGGGACCAGGGTATATCCCTCATCTTTAAGCATCTTTAGGGCGATGTCATTGAGCTGTAAATCAGTATAGTCTTCAAATCGAAGGATTTTATCGAAGCGTGAACTTAAACCAGGATTGGCCTTGAGAAACACTTCCATATTTTCAGGATATCCTGCCGCAAATACATAGAATTTTCCCCTTTCATCTTCCATTTTTTTAAGAAGAGTCTGTATAGCCTCATTGCCATAATCTCCCTGCAATCCGTTAAAGTTACTTAAGGCATAGGCTTCATCAATAAACAATACGCCACCAATGGCTTCATTTATCCGTTCGGTAGTTTTAATGGCGGTTTGTCCCACAAAACCAGCAACCAGACCTTGTCTGTCTGTCTCTACAATATGGCCCCGTTCCAGGATACCCAATGCTTTGTAAATCTTGGTAAGAATCCGGGCAACTGTGGTCTTACCCGTTCCAGGATTACCCACAAAAATGGTGTGGAGATAAAACGAAGCCAATACATTGCGGCCGCTTTCGCGATAATACTTTACAACTTCAACTGTTTCTTTGATTTGTTTTTTCACCTGATCCATACCGAGCAGATTATCCAGTTCTGCCATGGCGCGTTGCAGCAGTTCATGGTCAATGGGTATGGCAGGAAGTACGGCAGTTTTATCCTGAACCAAGGAAGCTACATCGCGCTCGGTAATGGTCATCAATTCACTTCTGGCAGCTTTTTTTGTCTTGACCTTGTGCATGATGCGCAAACCAAGGTTTATTTTGGCTTTTTCAATGAGGTCATTTACAAAACGCGCATTACCAAAACTGAGGTTTCGGTTTCTGTAAGACTCAACGATAATTTCTTCCAAACGGGTCCGTGCGCCATCCGACAATGTCAATTCCTTTTCCCTGCAGGTATATTCAGCAATGCGCATCAATTCCTGAGGCAGATAGTCGGGAAAATCAAAATAATACTTAAACCTGGATTTGAGTCCGGGATTTGAGTCAATAAAAATTTTCATTTCCTTTGGATACCCTGCCACAATTACAGACAGGTCACCGGGACCATTCGACATTTCCTTGACTAGCATTTCAATAACCTCGCGACCAAAATCCTTGCTGTCGTCAGCTGATCTGGCCAACGCGTATGCTTCATCAATGAACAGAATCCCCCCCCTGGCCTTTTCAATGGCATCCTTTACTTTTGGCGCGGTCTGGCCGATATATTCACCAACAAGGTCAGACCGGTCAACCTGCATGACATGTCCTTTGGAAAGAAGACCCATTTTTTTATACAACTGACCCATCATTTTGGCGATGGTGGTTTTTCCTGTTCCCGGATTGCCAGTAAATACAAGATACAAGGCAGAAGGCTCATTTTCTTTGAATCCATGAGATTGCCTCAATTTGAGAAATTGAAGATATTGAGCATGTTCCCTGATTCTTTTCTTTATTTCTGTCAATCCAATCATGGCATCAAGACTGGCCATGTGGTCATCAAAGCTGAGTCCGTCATCAAGCTCCACTTTTACCAGATTGGCAGCATCACCAACCGGTATCATCAAACCAGTGGGTCCCTCAATAAATTCTGCGTCCACATTAAATACCACAATGGCAAGCAACTTATTCATGAAGACGATCTCGGCGCGATACCTGCCTGGTAGCCAATTGCCCTTGGTGTTGGAGCCAAATCCAAAAATCATGGAAAAATCGGACTCACTCTTCCGCACAGGCCTTAGCTTGGATATGGTGGATTTCAGGTCGCCGGCTTCATTAAAAAAGCGAACAAATACCTCACAATTCCATAAAACCTGATTGAGGTTATTCTCAAAACCAAGGTCCAGAAAAACATAACGCGTCTCGTCAGCATCAAAAGTAGTATAACTTAATTTGCTTTGTTGGTCAATGTCGTCATACTGTCCTTCAAATAACCGAGCTGATTTTACCTTTAGATAATGGGCTGCATCAAACTTCTTCTGTCCGGTATCCTCGATGTAAAAAAATTTATTCCCAACAAAGTCTCCATCTAAATATGCTTCCCAATAATAAACACCCGCTTTCCAAAACTGCCCCTCTTTCTTGCTGCCCCACCCTTCCCGGATATAAACAAGGGCATCATATTTACTTATTTTCTTAGTGAAAACCAGGTCACAAACCGGCTTGGCCTCTTTGGCCATTTTTTCAAAACACTTAAGTTCAAGCTCAGCGTCCCAATTTTCTAAATCAAATGATTTGTTATAGAATGACAATTCCGCGTAGACATAACTCAACTCGTTTTTATCAAAAACCATACGATACCGCTTCTTGTTTTCTGAAATGTATTCTGTGGAATTATATACTTTCAGATCTTTAATCTTGTATCGCTTTTTACCCTGGATTTTTTCCCCTTCTTCCATAGTGATTTATTCTACAGCAAGTTAATGAATTTTTACCAATTTGATTTGAGAAAACTCATCTTTATCATAGGACAAGGTTCATCGACCGCATTTGAGAATTCAGGTCTCAATAACCAACTTTTAAGGTTTTAAGTCCATAACACGCAGAAATTCAGCATCTGTAGGCAGGATTTTACTGGGAAAGAAAGCGAGTAGCGTCCCATCCTCGTCAATTACGTATTTGCAGAAATTCCAGGATGGCTCCTGATTATTCCAACCATTTTTTTTCTTATCGGTCAACCATTCATAAACGGGATTTTTGTGACTTCCTTTAACTTCACTTTTGGTAAAAAGAGGGAAACTCACACCAAAGTTTAGTTTGCAAAATGTAACAATTTCTTCATTTCCCCCCCGTTCCTGCCACAAAAATTGGTTGGAAGGAAAACCGATTACCATCACCTTTTCACCGTATTTGGCATAAAAAGCCTGCAAATCTGCATACTGATCAGTATATCCGCAGGAAGAAGCCGTGTTGACTACCACCACTTTTTTACCTTTAAATTGCTCAAAGGTGAGCTGCTCACCCTCAATTGTTTCAAATGTCAGTGTGTGAAATCCCATATTGTGTTTAGGCAATCCTTGCGGGCGAAATTTCGATCCGGAATGAAAGCAGGCCGGAAACAGGATGGCTGCCCATAATAGACTGCCCAGTTTTTTAAACATTTTGAATTTATTTTTTATAACAAACACAACCGTCCGCTTAAAGTTTTGAAATCGCACTGAAGAAGAAAACCACCATCACCCCGCAGGCACTGCCAATGATACTGGTAATCCCGGCATCCGCCCGACCATTTCAATTGCATCAAGGAAAGCCTTGATCAACTTACGGTTTACATCAAAGAAATAAAATTGTCTTGTGGTTTGTGATCCATATCGGTAGAGGGAAGCCTTAACCTCCGGGTGTATTAAAAATCTGTTATCCAAAATTGGATTTACCAAAATGGCCTTCAATACCCTTCTCATATCACTCAACTGTATAATCAGGTTCAAGGGTAAAGAAATGGCTCTCATCCCATAAAACAGTACCCGATTTACCATAAGAATGCGAGACAAGGCATGTTTAAAATAGTGCCCGTTTGACATAGATGTTCCGGTCATGAGCCAAAGTTTTACCCTACATTGTAGTTGTATTTATTTGAATTACATATAATAATAACATTTACAAGCAACTAAGTATTATAATAAAAAATATACAATTAACGATGTTGACAAAATAAACACTGTTTATTATTTTTGCAGTATTAATAAAACATTATGGGTTTAGCAGAAAGAAAAGAAAGGGAGAAAAATGAACTGAGGGAACTCATTCTTATGAAAGCCAGGGAAATCATTATCCGGGAAGGCCAGAATAAATTGTCGATCAGAAAAATCGCCGCTGAAATTGAATACAGTCCGGCTACAATCTATCTCTATTTTCAGGATAAAGACGAAATACTGTATCAGATGATGCAGAAAGGATTTGAACTTATGGCGACTTCCATGGAAGATATTTACCATGAGTCATCTCCTACAAAGCGGATTTTCCTGATTGGAAAAGCGTATATCAGATTTGGTGTAGAAAACCAGGACTGGTACGAGTTGATGTTTAATGCTGTTAGTCCAATGAACCACATTGAGCGGTGTAAATCAGAATGGGGACCCGGCATAGCCATCTTTGAATACCTCGTGTCCACCTGTTCTGAAGCCATTTCGGAGAACAAATTAACCACACTGGATGCCCGCATCCTGGCCTTGCAACTGTGGAGTACTGTCCATGGGCTCGTATGCCTTGCCAACACGCTAAGACTTACCATTGTGGATGCCAATTGCGAACAAGGCAAAGAATGTGACCTGCTTGATAAAACATTAGAGAATAGCATGCTATCACTCTTTAATTACATTGTTTAAATGCTCAATATTTGCCATTTATGAAAAAGTACCTTATACCCTATCTATTCATACTTGTCGTAAACCATGTAAGCGCTCAGGACCTCATGCCGCTAATAACTAAAGCCTGGACGGTCAGTGCGGAGCTTAAAGCCAAGGATTTTCAGCTCGCAAATACGGTTGCTGCCATGAAAGAAGCCAAAGCCATGTACGGACCTTCTGTGGTTTTTAACACCCAATACACTTTGGCCGCAGGTGGCCGCACCATCAATTTTCCGGTCGGAGATCTCTTAAATCCAGTTTATAATACTCTAAATGACCTCACCAACAGCAATCAGTTCAATTTGTTGGAAAATCAAAACATCACCTTTTTACCCAATAATTTTTACGACGCAAAGTTAAGTGTACAACAAGCCATTTATCATCCTGACCTGGCATTGAACCGGCGCATGAAATCGCTGGAGTCTGACCTGAAGTTACTGGAAATAAAAGCCTATAAAAGATACCTGGCGCGGGAGGTCATGGTTACCTACTTTCAGGGTGAAAGCGCCTATCAGGCCATGGCCATTTATGAAGAGGCCGACAAAGTCCTGGCCGAAGCACGTCGCGCTACCCAAAGTCTGTTAAACAATGGACTCGCATTGCCTTCAGCTGTTCAGCGCATAGAAAGCCAGATCGCTACCATCCGTGCATCAGCCATTGAAACCATGCACCAGAAAAAAATGCAGATGCCTATATGGTCTTTCTTACGGGCGATACACTTAACTTCAGTAGCTCCTCCCCTTTCCAGCACTCCCTGCAGAGTCGATAACAGGAACCACATTCCGGGAAGAAGTCCTGCAATTGGATATTGCCAACCAAATGACAGGCTTAGGCATAGAAAGAGAAAACAATTTCTACAAGCCTAAAATTGGTGCGGCCCTCAACGCCGGATCACAGGACTTTAATTTTGGGCTGCAACCTTATGCATTGCTTGCACTAAATTTCGAAATGAATCTTTACGACCATAAAAGGCATAGCTACCGCAAGGATCAGGCAAAAGCCGCGGCCACCTCTCAAGGATGGTTACAGGAACAAGTGAAAAGGCAAATTGACCTGCAATCTGCCATCGCTGAGCAAAACCTTACATCGGCAATTGCCCAGGCAAAAACTTTCATGCCAAGAATCAGCGCTGCAGAGAGAAATTATAAAGATGTGTTTACCAGATACAAAGTGGGGAGTGCCAATTACCTGGAACTGCTGGATGCCCAGGGTTTACTTACCCAAACCCAACTCCAATATCAGGTGGCAAAGTCAAATGCCTGGATCAAGTGGGCAGAACTCATTTACAGCAAAGCCATCTTATCTATTGAATAAATTAATCAACGAATCACAACCTTCCATTAATGAAAAAAATCATATATCCTTTCCTGTCACTGCTGGCTATTATATCCTGTAACGACGGAAGCAAAAATACAGCTAAAACCAAGCCAGACCTGGAGACTACCCTTGTATTTACGGCAAAGCCCACCACTGGCAATGACATTGCCGAGATAAATACCCTGGCTGTTGTAATCAATGCTGCAGAAGCAAAACCATCTTTCAAGACCGGTGGCGTAATTGCCCATACCCTGGTGGAAGAAGGAGACTATGTAAAAAAAGGGCAGCTGCTGGCCAAACTCAATTTATCAGAGATTGACGCCCAGGTAAGACAGGCAGAAGAAGGCAATGCCAAAGCCGAAAGGGACCTGGCCAGGGTAAAAAATCTCTATGCCGATAGTGTGGCCACGCTGGAGCAAATTCAGAACGCTGCCACTGCCCTGGAAATGGCCAGAAAGTCGCTGGACATCGTTAAATTCAACAGGCAATACAGTGAAGCCCGGTCTCCAATAAGTGGCAGGGTAATCAAACAAATCCTTCATGAAGGCGAAGTAACCGGACCGGGCATGCCAGTTTATGTGATCCTTGGCAACCATGATAAAGACTGGAAGGTACGTACAGGGTTGATTGACCGCGACTGGTCAAGAATAAAAGTAGGCGATAAGGCACACATTACCCTTGATGCAAACCCGACAGAGCGCTACCACGCCATTGTATCGGAAAAAGCCATGGTAGCTGGAAATGCTACCAGTCAGATCGATGTGAAATTGCGGTTTACTGACAAAGTGCCCAATCTGGCTGCCGGCTTGCTGGGCAAGGCAACATTATACCCTGAAAAAAAAACCGGCATTATGACCATCCCCATTGAAGCACTGACCAGATCAAATGGAAATAATTCATTTGTTTTTCTTTTTAAAACCGGGAAAGCTGTGAAAACAAAAATCATTACCGGGGCCATCAAAGGCAATGAGATCGAAGTACTCTCAGGATTAAACGCCGGTGATGAGGTAATAACAACCGGGGCCATGTACCTTGAAGATGGAGACGCTGTAAAAATTAAATCCTAACCTAAACCAGTGCCATGCGATTTGTACAGTTTTTTGTAAAGAACTACCAGTTTACCCTGGTTATATTTATAGCCATGCTTCTTCTGGGGATTAACTCCCTGATGAATATGCCCCGGGCAGAAGACCCTCCTTTTGGTGCTCCCATATTTTCGATTGTGGCTGTCTATCCGGGAACTACGCCTGCTGACATGGAGCAATTGGTAGCCGAACCCATAGAAGAAGAATTATACCAGCTCGGTGACATTAAAAAAATCACAAGCACCATAAACGACGGTTTACTGGTCATGTTGGTGGAATTCAACTATGAGGTGAATGTAGAAACAAAAAACAATGATGTCATCCGGGAAATCAACAAAATACGGGGGGATTTGCCGGAGGGTATTGTCACCCTGGATGTAAAGCGGGCAGCCAGCAGCGACGTGGCCATCCTGCAAACGGCGCTGGTATCAGAAACTGCAAACTTCCGCACTTTGAAAGTCGAGGCTGAGCGTCTGGAAAAAGAAATTGAACGCCTTAAAGATGTAAAGTGGGTAGAGGTACAGGGCATCCCGGAACAAGCCATTAAAGTTGACCTGGATCTGGATAAATTATCCACATTACAAATTGGCCTTAACCAGGTATTGGGCTTGCTGCAGGCCAACAACCTCAATATTCCCGGAGGTGATATCGATTTGGGAAAAAGAAAATACAACATTAAAACATCTTCAGAATTTAGGACCGTAGAGGAAATAGCCAACATGGTGGTAAAAAGTACCCCGGAAGGCAGGATAACCAAGCTGAAAGATGTAGCTAATATTTACGAAGCCGATGAAGAAACCGAACACATTGTAAGACAAAATGGTAAACGGGCGGTGTGGGTCATCACGGCTATGAAAGACAAGCGCAACATCATCAACCTAAAATCTCAATTGGACAAAGTATTGGTTTCCTTTGAAAAAAGCCTGCCGGCAGACGTAAAAATGGAACAGGCGTTTGATCAGGAAAATGGGGTTAGAAACAGATTATCTGGCTTGGGTAAGGATTTTGCCATTGCCATTTTCCTGGTACTGCTAACCTTGCTTCCGCTTGGCACAAGGGCATCGCTCATCGTAATGATATCCATTCCCCTCTCACTCAGCATCGGCCTCTTTATGCTGGATACGCTGGGTTATACGTTAAACCAACTCAGCATTGTGGGCATGGTGATCGCATTGGGTTTGCTTGTGGATGACTCGATCGTGGTTGTTGAAAACATTGAGCGGTACATGCGGGGAGGCATCAGCGCCAGGCAGGCAGCCGTTTCTGCCACCAACCATATCATTGTGGCCATCCTGGGTTGTACTGCAACCCTTTTACTATCGTTCCTGCCACTGGCCAACCTCCCGGAAGGTTCCGGTGATTTTATCCGGTCCCTGCCAATGGCTGTCATGGTCACCGTATTTTCTTCCCTAATCGTTTCTGTCACCATTATTCCCTTTCTATCCAGCATCATGCTCAAAGCACATGAAAATGACTCCCATGCTGATGGAAATATATTCTTCAGAGGATTTAAGAAATACGTCAACTCCCCTTATCAGCAATTTTTGAAATGGTGTATTCAACACCCTGTAAAAACACTTGTTTCGGCAGCCTTTGTATTTGGCGTATCACTCTTGCTGGTGCCTGTCATTGGCTTCAGCTTATTCCCCGCCTCTGAAAAACCCATCCTTCTGGTAGAAGTAGATACCGAACCCGGATCCACCTTGCTGCATACCGACAAAGTAGTGCGCAAAATTGAAAGATCTATCCTTAGTAAGAATGAAGTGACCACCGTAAGCAGCAATGTAGGCAAAGGCAATCCAAGAATCTACTACAACGAATTTCAAAAACAAAATGCAGACAACATAGGTCAAATGGTTGTCTTTCTGGATGAACATGCTACCGTACCTCAAATCGTCGCATTGGAAGATACGCTGAGACGCGAACTTTCTTCCTATGCAGGAGCGAGAATCCAGGTTCGTCGTTTTCAACAGGGAACACCCATCAGTGCGCCCATTGAAATGCGAATCCTGGGTCCTAACCTCGATACCCTGGAGCAATTGGCCAACAAGGCAGAAACCATCTTCAAAAGTATGGAAGGTACGCTCTATGTGAAAAATGACCTTCGGTATGAGCGAGCAGACCTTAGCATAGAAATTGACAAAGAAAAGGCAGGTTTGTATGGACTTACCGGGGCAGAGATCGCCAAAACCGTGAGAATGGCCATTGCAGGTCTTGATCTGGGTACCTTGCGATCAGGGGATGGAGATGAAAATGACATTAAAATTTCCATACAAAAAAGTCAGGATGATCCAATTGAAAATTTTGACCGGATAAACATCACCTCATTCAGTGGTGCGCTGGTACCTCTCAAAAATGTAGCTAAAATATCCCTGAAACCATCGGCACCGGTGATCAGACATTACAATAAAGAAAGGTATGCGTTGGTAAGCAGCTTCGTGGCAACCGGATATAATACAGACAAACTTACCAACGAATTGCTGGCTAAGATGGAAACCGAACTTCACCTTCCAAAATCTTACCGATTGATGGCAGCCGGAGAAAGAGAATCCAGGGAAGAATCTTTCGGAGGCATTGGCACCATCATCATCCTTACTATATTTGGCTTGCTGGCCATCCTGATTCTGGAATTCCGAACCTTTAAGTCAACTTTGATCGTTCTCAGCGTGATACCTATGGGAGTCATAGGGGCGCTGCTGGCGCTATATATGACGGGCGAAACCATGTCGTTTGTGGCCACCGTAGGCATCATTGCCCTGGCGGGAATTGAAGTTAAAAACTCTATTTTGATGGTAGATTATACCAATGGACTCAGGGAAAAAGGCATGCCTCTGTATGAAGCCGTAATGGACGGGGCAGAAACCAGATTTCTTCCCATCCTGCTTACTTCCCTCACGGCCATCGGCGGCCTGACACCCCTGGCTCTTGAACGATCACCCCTGATCAGTCCGCTGGCCATTGTGCTTATTGGCGGTCTCATTTCAAGTACCCTGCTGAGCAGGCTGGTAACCCCGGTACTCTACTACCTGATTCCCCCAAGAATTACAGCATAAAAAATATCTGCCACACCCCAGGTCAGGATCTTAGGAAAAGTAATTTGTTTTTGCTTAAAATTGGATATATTTGTTTTAAAAGCAGAACATGAAATATATCCAGTACCTATGCCTGTCGATTTTGATTTTTATCCTGGCTTGTACGACAGCAAAGGAAGCGTATCAAAAAGGAAATTATAAAGCTGCCATTGAAAAAAGCCTGAAGGAGATTAAAGATGGTAAGGATGTTGGTCAAAATAAAAACCTGCTTAACCAATCCTTTGACAGGAAATATGACGAGTTGACCAGTCGTTATGAAAACAGGAACAGGGTTGCTATTGAAAAAAGGCAAACGCTTTATCGCGAAATGGAAGAGTTGGTTGACCTGTTTGTTGAAGCACATCTTTATCTAGACTCCGACAACAAAGAAAAACAGGTTACGTTTGACAAACAAGCCCTTCAACTCAGGGCTGAAATGGCTACTTATTATTATGACCTGGGCATAGAATTTCTTGCCTCAACGAAAAAAAATGGCGACAAAAAAATTGCCCGAAAATCCTACGAAGCCTTTCATAAAGTGTACGAAGATTATGATACCGGTAACTTTCCGGACCTGGATTCATTGGTAGATCTCACGCTCAACATGTCCATCCTGGAATATAATTTTGACATCGACCTTGGATTTAATTTTTCCCAGTCATGGGAAATAAAACAAGTATTTGGCAGACTGCCATCATCCAGCCCAACTTTTAAGAAATTCTATGTGGACGGCTCCTGTAAAAAATGCGATTGTTTGATTGAATTAAATTTTCGCGATTTGGATGAAAGAAGGCTGACTTCACTGGAGTCCCGCCAGTTTGAGAAAAAAGTCCAGGATGGTTTTACCACCACCAAAGATGATAAAGGAAACACCATTCAGGTGCCGAAGTATAAGCTATTAAAAGGCAGGGTAGACATTGATAAAACTCGCTTTGAATTCCTGTGGCAGGTCAGGTCGGATGTGGACAAAGAAACCATAAACTGTGATGAAACGGGTTATACTTTTGAAGCCACTAAATGGGTTGAGGTTTTTGACTATCACCTTAGTGGGGATGCAGAAGCCATTCCATCGGAGTACAGGCAATATAACAAACCTAACATCAATAAAGATGATATTCTCGAAGACCTGCTGGATGACCTCTTCAGGCAGGTTGTAAATTATTATGACTAAAAAATAAAATCTAATCCATTACAGATCGCGGAGTTGCAAGCCTTTTTAAAGCAAGCACACACAGCAGCAGCATCGTCATAGGTATAAGGGTATAATAAAATGCCTTATCGGCCCCAATGTACTGAAATAGGTAGCCGATGAGTCTGGAACCCAGTGTACCTCCGATCGCTGAGAAAATGACGATGAGTCCAGTCATGGGACTATGCAGACTTTTGGGCAAGGCACTCAGCACCGCCGAATTGAGTAAAGGATAAATCGGTGCTATGAAAAGACCTACCAGCGGAAAAGCAAATGCAAGCCATGGCAAATCAGACAAAGAAGAGACAGGTACTGCCCCCATGGCTACTGTCCGGGGCAGCACAAAAACAACAACGGCCATGGCGCCTGCAAGACAGGCCAACAGAACCTTGTGCCAGCCATATTTGCCAGACAAAGCCCCCGCAAGCAGCCTGCCAATACCAAGTGAAATGGATAAGATGCTGGCCATCATGATACTCAGATTTTCCGGAAGTTGTAACACTTTTTTATTGAAGGTAGGCAGCCAGGTCATGATGCCCTGTTCGATCATCACAAAAAGAAAAGCACTAATTACAAAAACAACGACCAGCACTTTTAACATAAGCCTGCCCATATGCCTGAGGTCATCCAGCAAATCCACACCTGGCACTTCTTCTTTACTTTCCATCCGGGTGGTAAACAAAAAAATAAAGGATGCAGCACTGAGGGCAGCCAAAAGCAAATAAACATTAAGCCAGGCTGAGGCTTCACCTGTTTTATTAAATGCCGGAAAAAGAAAATAAGCCAACGCAATGCCAAACATAAAAACGCCTTCGATTGAACTCATCAGGGCACTGTGCGATTTGTCATCGTTTGTCACCAATCCAATCATGGAGTAAACAGAAACTTTAATGAGGGCAAATGACACCCCCACAATGGCAAACAACAACCGAGCAGAAGCAAACGTGTCACCCATATACATGACTATACAAGCCACCGTCACCAGCAACAAGGCCGTAAGCATAGCCTTTATATAACCAATGCGCGGAAGGAAGGACGCAATGACAAATGAAACTATGGCAATGGGCAGGTCTTTGTACAACTCCAGCGTGCTGGCCTTTAGTTCATCGACACCATATACCGTGATGGATTTAAGGATTACTATGCCAACACTGTTCAGCAGAATGGCAAAAACAAAATAATTCAGATACAGGGAAAATTTTAATCTCAAATGATTGTCCATACGGTGCAATTTAATAATCGAAGATAATCCTTTTTCGAAAATAGCGTGCTCAAATTCAAGTCAATGGCCTCTCAACGCTTATCTTTGCAGGCATTGAACATGATTACTCTGCCATGACACCATTTCGCAACCAAGCATTCTATGAAGTTTTGCCTGACCTGTTTGAAGAAGCCCATAAACAACATCTATTTCCCGATGGCAAGGTGTGGGCAGATGCCATACCCAAAACTTCACCGGAGAAAATCAAGACAAATTATGCTGCATGGCAGTTGACACAAACCACCCCATTGAAATCATTCATCCTGGACAACTTTATCTTACCGGCAGGCAACACCTCATCCTTTAAAACCGAACAGAAAACCTCTGCAGAGGATCACATCAAAAGACTGTGGTCATTTCTCAAAAGAAATCCAGACCAAAAAATTGAGGGTTCATCTTTAATACCTCTGCCCCACCCCTACATTGTACCCGGTGGTCGATTTAATGAAATTTATTACTGGGACAGTTATTTTACCATGCTGGGACTTAAGGTGCATGGCGAAGTACAGTTGATCCAGGATATGATCGACAATTTTGACTGGATGATCCAAAACTATGGGTACATTCCCAATGGGAACCGCACTTATTTTCTTGGCAGATCACAACCTCCCTTTTTTTCGCTTATGTTGGCCTTGCTGGCCGAAATTAAAGGGCCGCATATTTGGCAGTTTTATCTCCCTTCGCTTGTGATGGAATACCGATTCTGGATGGATACCCAAGAGCCCAGCCATGCAGTTACCCTGTCTGATGGCAATTATTTAAACCGTTATATGGATACAAATGCTCTACCCAGGGTGGAAATGTACAGAGACGACGTTGAACTTGCCTCAGGGTCAGATGACAAAGCGGCTTTTTATCAACACATCAGGGCCGCTTGTGAATCCGGGTGGGATTTTAGCTCACGGTGGCTTTTGGACTCCACCAATCTTTCAACCATTGTGACAGGAGACATCATTCCGGTCGACCTCAATTGTCTTTTGTATGCCCTGGAGCGTTGCATATCCGGTGCATTGGTCTATTCGGGAAAAAGAGATGAAGCAGATGGCTTTGACGCCCTGGCTGAACGGAGAATGGCTATGATAAAAAAATGGCTGTGGAATGAAGCACAACAAGGTTTCAATGATTACAATTACAAGCTTAAGGCCCATACCGCTGTGGTATCTGCAGCATGTGTTTACCCATTATTCGCTGGCATCGCTACTGAAGAACAGGCTTACCATGTTTGCCGACAGGTGATGGAAAAGTTATGTAAAGTAGGGGGCATCGTTTCAACGGTCAATCACTGTGGACAGCAGTGGGACGCCCCAAATGGCTGGGCACCATTGCAATGGATTACCTGTGAAGGACTTAGCCGCTATGGGTTCTATGCCGAGGCCAAGGAAATCGCCCTAAAATGGCTGTCACTCAATGACGCTGTTTTTAGCAGAACAGGGAAAATGCTTGAAAAATATAACGTTGAAGATTTGTCGCTGGAAGGCGGAGGTGGTGAATATCCGGTCCAGGATGGTTTTGGCTGGACCAATGGAGTCTATGTGGCCTTAAAAGGAAAATATGGTAGCTGATTTCAATTTTCAGGGTTGAGTTATGGATTAAAAATAGCCATAAAACATTGTTAATATGCGACTTATAAACCTGTTGCGCCAAATGAACATTATGTCCTATCTTTACACAAAATCATAGTCTATGAAGATTAAATTTTGTGGAGCAGCCAGACACGTCACCGGCAGCTCACATTTGCTCACATTGAATGATGGCACAAATATCCTTTTGGATTGTGGCTTGTTCCAGGGGGAATTTGAAGAAGACCTTGAACGAAATGGAAAATGGCATTTTGACCCAAGGGAGATTGACATCCTTATTCTCTCACATGCCCACATTGATCATACCGGCAGGGTTCCCAAACTGGTTAAAGATGGGTTTAAGGGCAAAATATATGCCACTCATGCGACCAGAAGTCTTTCAGCCATAATGCTGCTCGACAGTGCGATGATTCAGGAAAAGGATGCAGAATACTCAAACGAGAGGGCACAAAAGAGACATAAGAATGATGGTAAAAAGATCAAGATTAGACAGCCACTCTATACCCAAAAAGACATAACCCCGGTCATGAACATGTTTACTACATTTGGTTATGACAATTGGGGGCATATACACAAAGACGTTAAACTCAAATTTATTGATGCCGGCCACATCCTGGGCAGTGCTGGCGTATTATTGTCAATTAATGAAAACGGAAAAGAGCGATTGTTTGGGTTTACAGCAGACATAGGCAGGCCAGACCGGCCAATCCTCCGTGATCCAAAACCCCTGCCTCCCGTGGAGTATATGATTTGCGAGTCCACTTACGGTGACCGGGAACACGAAAGTAACCCTGAACAGTCTGAGCGATTCCTGGAGATTATAAAGTATACCTGCATTGAAAAAAAAGGGAAACTCATCATCCCCGCCTTCAGTGTAGGAAGAACACAGGAAATTGTCTACATGTTGGATAGAATGTCCAATGAAAACATGTTGCCCAAAATCAAGGTTTATGTTGACAGTCCCCTGGCCGTGAACGCTACTGAAGTTTTTGGAGCCCATCCGGAATGTTTTGACAATGACCTCAATCAATACCTGCTCATAGACGAAAATCCTTTTGGATTCAAAGGGCTCTCTTACATCAGAGATGTGACAGAATCAAAAAGGCTCAATACTTCCAACGAACCATGTATCATCATCAGTTCGTCAGGCATGGCCAATGCAGGAAGGGTAAAGCACCACATAGCCAATAATGTAGAGGACCCGAGAAACACCATCCTCATAGTGGGTTATTGTTCACCCAATACTCCGGGAGGTAAATTGAAATCAGGAGAACCGACCATCAGGCTTTTTGGGGAAGAGAAGGTAATTCGCGCCGAAATTGAGACCATGGATTCTTTTTCCGCACATGGGGATAGAAAAGAAATGTTTGATCACATCAAAAACCAACTTGGCCACGTCAAAACCTTGTTCCTTGTTCACGGTGAATACGAAACCCAAAAACTCTGGAAAAAATACCTGGAAGAACGCGGCTTTGATCAAATCGAAATACCCGGAGAAAATCAATTTTTTGAATTACCTTAAAATCTACACCTTGAGATTTACATCATTATATTTAGGAGCTTGTTTACTTTTATTTTACTCCTGTTCTTCTTTTTTTGGCGATGAATTTGAGCTGGCACAGGAGACCAGAGATATCGCACTTCCCCTTGCCTATGGATCATTAAGTATTCAGGATGTGATCGATCGCGCTGAAGGTGACGCCTCCCTCAGACTGGATGGCGACGGACGGGTAACAGCGCTTTACAGCGGTGAAATCCTTCGCGACAATGCCAATAAAATCTTCCCTCCGGTCCCCGGTTTATTTGAGTTTGAAATCCGGGATAGTGTGGATGAACTACCACTGCCGGTCAATGGTTCTTACCGATTAGACAAAGGTATTTTTGACAATACCAATATATTTTTCAAATTCAGATACAATGAAAAAGAAACCATCAGGCTGGTGATGAAAATCGCTTCTGTTAATAAGGATGGCCAGGTATGGAAGAAGGAGTATCTGTTAAACTTTGCAGATGATGCCGATGGGGAGATTACCACTGAGACTTCCTTACTGGCCAGCTGGGTTGCCTTTCCCGTTGCCAATAAAATAAAATTTCAGTATGAAGCTTACCGGCCAAACGGGGAGCGAATATTACTCAATTATGCAGCCATGCGATTTGACGTTTTAAAATTTGTGTATCTGGACGGATATTTTGGCAACCACACCTTTGACATTAAAGGAGACATCATTAAGATTAACATCTTTGACTTATGGAAATCCGGCGGATTGGAAATTGAAAACCCAACCATCAGACTTGACGTGGACAATTCCTTTGGTTTTCCGGTAAGGTCAAAAGTCAATCAGCTCACCCTTAAGACCATCGGCAACAACCTGTTTAATGTGGAAAGTGAGTATATAAACAAAGGCATCGATTTCTCTTATCCCGCCATCAATGAAGTGGGATCCGTCAAAAATACCGTTTTTCATTTTGACGGTACAAACTCCAACATTGAAGAGTTGTTTAAGGAAAAAGTAGTACAGGTAATTTATGATTTTGATGCATTGGCCAATCCCGATGGTGATATCGGTGTAAAAAATTTTTATACCTCGGATGCATTTTTTGCGGTGAAAGTAGATGTGGAGTTGCCCATGAAGATCAAGTCCAATCAATTTACAATCGCTGACACCTTTGATGTAAGTTTTGATGATTATTCAGAAGCCATTGCCGCGGAACTAAAAATCCGGACCGCTAATCCTTTTCCGGTAGATATGGATATTCAAATGATCTTTCTTGATGCTGCGGGTAATGAACTGAGCAGGCTAACTGAACAGGAAATCATCACAATAAATGGCGCCCCCTTGAATGGTAAAGATAAAACAACGGAAAAAATCACACAGGATTTTGTCGTCAATTTTGATGAGATCCGTTTTTCAAAAATAAAGACTACAAAAAAAATCCTTTTTAACGCAAGTTTAGACACTAATACGCAGAGCCAGCAACCCATTTGGCTTTTTGGAGATTATGGGCTGGATGTAAAATTGGCGGCCATCGTTAAACTGAAATAACATGAAACTGAAATATACCATTACTTCTATCCTGCTTTGGACATTTGCCAGTTTCTCCCTGGTTGCTCAGGATAGCTGGATGATGCACCTCAATAGCATTCACCAGGGATATATCAATCCCGCCTATATCCCTTCTCATACTTTTGAGCTGAGTCTGGCATCCATGGGCGGAGATTTTAATACGGGGTCCTTAAAACTCGGTGATTTTGTCAGCCGTTCATCGGATGGCATCAATACGGTAAGTCTGGATGCCCTCTCTGCAAATGTTAAAGAAAAAATACCTGTGGGTTTATATGGCACCTTTAATACCATCGACCTGGGAATTAAGGCTGGAAGATTCAATATATTTGCAGGGCAGGGCATTCACTATGAATTGTACACCTCACTCAACCCTACCCTCATCGGTATTGCTGCGCATGGCAATGTGGACTACATAGGACAAACGGTAGATTTAGGCATGCCCGGAGGTGTTTCCATATACCAAAAGTGGTATGCAGGTCTCTCCACACAAATTGGCAATTTGAACATTGGGGCACGCCTCAATTATCTCAATGGTTGGTATGACATGCGCACCGTAAAAAACAAGATCAACCTCACCACCGGCGCAGAATACTACGAACTCACGATAGCCAATGACATTGAAATTAAAAATGCAGGAATTATAAAATATAATGGTTCCATTGAAGACATCGATATAAAGGAAAGTATAGATCGATTTGAAACCTATTTCACAAAAAATAATGGTGTTTCAATCGATATGGGTGTGGATTATCAATTGACTTCCTCCACTGGATTTTTTGCCAGCGTCCAAAATTTAGGCACCATAAACTGGAGTGACGGCGCCAGCAGCCTCACTTCTCAACAAACGACTACACTGAAAGGAGTGGACATTGAATCGGTAATTGACGGCAATGGAACTGAGTCCATTGAGGACAGTATTTATGATGCATTTAACCTGGTGGAAACTCCGGGATCATACAATGCGTCAACCTCTTCCAGATACCAGGCAGGTATTTATCACCAAAGCAATGCCATGAAATACAGTGGACTTGCGACACTGCATCAATTGGGCGGATCTGGCTATTATGGTTTGTTTTTACAGGCTTCGAGACGGTTAGGAAATAACTTTAGTCTGGGTTTCAACTACAACATCAGAAAATCGTCCTATGCCAATGTAGGTTTATTGGCGGAACTCAGCCTCGGTCCATTCCAGGCTTTTGTCTGCACTCAGAATATCTGGTCTTTATTTCAACCATTCAATCTCCAGGGTTTGTCCGGACGTTTTGGAGGGTCTTTGAGTTTTTAAATACAATATACAGTTTGGTTATCGCCTGATGGCATAGATGAGTTCATCCAGGACTTCACCCTGCTTGTAAATATTTCCCTGGATCCTTGCCTCAAGTTGAAATCCACATTTTTCCAATACCCTTTGTGAGGCGGGGTTGTTGCCAAACGGTCTTGCATAAATCCTGTCGATGTCAAAGTATTCGAAACCGTATTTCACAATGAGTGGAATAAGCGATGTAATGATGCCTTGTCCCCAGAAAGGTTGCGCCAGCCAGTAACCCAATTCCGCATTTTTTCGCATGATGTCCTGTTGAGGGTGGATACCCATACCACCTGAAGCCCCTCCGTCAATGTCGATGGCGAAGATGTGGATTGGATCTCCGGACATGGCATAGTCTATAAATTTACGGGCATCTTCTTCCGCATATGGGTGCGGAAATGCATCGTTAAGAAATTTGGCAACATTGACATTATTGGCGTATCCCGAAAGCGTAACCGCATCATCGAGGTTAAATGGCCGTAGTGAGAAGTTTGATTCTGTATCAACTGTAAGCACCATTTTGGGTATCTGTCCTTATTTAAATGCATTTAAGCCGGTGACATCCATGCCCGTGATCAACAGGTGTATGTCATGTGTGCCCTCATAGGTCAAAACTGTTTCCAGATTCATCATGTGGCGCATGATCGGATATTCGTTGGTGATGCCCATACCCCCATGGATTTGGCGTGCCTCCCTGGCGACCGTAAGTGCCATCATGACATTATTTCTTTTTGCCATGGAAATCTGAGCAGGTGTTGCTTTTCCGGCGTTTGCCAGCGAGCCCAATCTCCAGGACATGAGCTGTGCTTTGGCTATTTCTGTAATCATCTCGGCCAGTTTTTTTTGCGTTAGCTGAAAGCCTCCTATCGGTCTGTCAAACTGGATACGTTCTTTAGCATACCTGAGCGCGCTGTCATAACAGTCCAACGCAGCACCCATGGCGCCCCACGCGATACCATACCTTGCCTTGCTCAGACAGGAAAGCGGCCCCTTTATGCCCCTTACATTGGGCAAAACCTGTGATTTGGGTACACGTACATCTTCAAAAACCAATTCTCCGGTGATGGATGCCCTCAGCGACCATTTTCCATGAATTTCAGGTGCAGAAAACCCCTTGGCATCCTTTTCAACAATCATACCCAAAATCTCGCCTTCCTGGTCTTTTGCCCAAACCACGGCCAAATCTGCCAAAGGACTGTTGGTGATCCACATTTTCGATCCATTCAGAATGTAGCTGTCACCGTCATCGACCACATGGGTAGCCATACCGGAGGGGTTTGATCCAAAGTCAGGTTCTGTGAGTCCAAAACAGCCTATAAAATCACCATTTCCCAACTTAGGAAGGTATTTTTTCCTTTGCTCTTCAGACCCAAATTTATAAATGGGAAACATGACCAGAGAGCCCTGGACTGAAGCCATAGAGCGAATGCCCGAATCCCCTCGTTCAAGCTCCTGCATTATGATGCCGTATGAAATCTCATCCATACCTCCTCCTCCGTATTCTGCCGGAAGGCTGGGACCAAAGGCACCAATTTCAGCCAGTCCTTTAAAGAGATGGGTCGGACATTGGGCCTTATGGGCATAATCTTCTATAATTGGACTAACTTCGGCTTTCACCCATTGCTGTACTGCATCCCGGGCCATTAAATGTTCATCGCTGAGCAATTCATCAATGGCAAAGTAATCGTGATGGGTATACTGATCTGTTTTTACTGATTTATGCATGGCTTGGTAGTGGCTTTTTACTGATGATAATTTTAAGGCACAAAGATAACCTCTTTTACCTTTATCGAAATATGATTTTACATTTTTATACCCAATCCTGCATTATGGTTTTTGACCACTTGCCCACAGGAGGCAGGCTTGTTTGAAGTCTTGCCCGCTAGAAAAGCAGGCTCCAGCTTCTGCTGCTTCAAACATTTCTCTTGCTCGTTCCCTTCGATACGGAGTGACCTGATGCCCAATTTCATTTGGCGTCTGCTTTGATATTCTTAGAACTTCCCGACTATTTTCCTGAAAATCAAAAAGAAATATAAATTCTTCCGTTTCATGGCGCATATACTTTTGATTTGAGAAGATCTTACGCCATACCCCATCTGAAAATGAGGAAACAAGAAGCTCCAATTTGTTGGGCTCTTCTAATTTAATGCATTGCCATGTCTGTGCATCAATGCCTTCACTTGCCAAAAAAGCACAAAATCCTTTTCAAGTGGCACCAGCTCGTCTTCGGTCAGCAGTCTGAAAACCATGGTTCTTTTTCCGGGTAAAACTATGAAAAACAAAGTAAATTGCAGAGTGCGGGAATGAATTTGCCTGGGATAAAAGAAAAATTGCCTTGTGGCACTTGGTTTGCAGTGAAAAAACAAAAGCAAACCATGGATCTGGTCATTGACATTGGAAACAGCAACATTGTACTGGCAATCCGAAAAAACGGAGAATGGTCTCATATTTTTCGCTATGAATCCAAAGACAACCAACCCCAAAGATATTATGAAAGCGGTTTTTCCAATTTGTTACTGGAATGGGATGTTCAACCCAATGCCATAAAGTCCATCACTGTATCTTCGGTGGTTCCGGATAATAATGAAAAAATAAAAAATGCCATAAGTGAGGTTACAGGATTAACCCCCATGATCATCGGACCAATTCACTTGAAACAGCTCGATCTGCCTGTACCCCATGCCAATGAAATTGGTACCGACCTGGTAGCCAATGCTTATGCTGCGGTCAAGTTATACGGAAGGCCTTGTATTGTAGTCGATTTCGGAACCGCGCTCACTTTTACGGTTGTACATCCAGGCGAAGGAATCCGGGGTGTGACCATAGCACCCGGCATTAAAACAGCTTTCGCTTCCCTGTCGGCCCAAACAGCACAACTGCCGCTGGTAAACCTGGCAAGGCCGTCTTCCGCCATCGGACAAAGCACTTCAATGGCCATTCAGGCCGGAATCCTCATTGGTTATGAGGGGCTGGTTGGTCATCTGATTGACAGAATCCAGGCAGAACTGGAGGAGTCATACCTGACTATAGCTACCGGAGGGTTATCGGAGGCCGCGACCAACATCACATTACTGCTCGATAAAAGGGAAAAAAATCTCACCATTGAAGGCATTTACCTGATAGGAAACTTCTTCAATACCTTATGAAATCAATTTCATTGTCTGTTTTAAAAGTGAATGAACTTAAATAGAATAAAATCCATTTATAAGCTATATAAAACAATCATTATGGAAACCAAAAGGCAACTTCAACTGGGAGAATTGATCAAGCGCAATTTCAGCCTGGTCCTTCAGCAGGAAGGCAGATATATATACGGAGATGTCCTTGTCTCTGTAACTAAGGCCATCATCAGCCCCGACCAGTCTCAGGTTAAAATTTATGTAAGTGTTTATGGGGCACCGAATAAAGAAGATGTCTTGATGAAGATTGAAGAAAACCTCCATCCGCTAAAACAACACCTTGCCCATCGAATTAAAAATCAAATCAGGCGAATTCCTGAGCTCTTTGTGTTCATTGACGACACGCTGGACGAAATGTACCGCATTGACGACTTGCTCAATCGAATTAAATAATTTATTAGTTTTTGAATTATTTTTTAGATTAGTCTAAATTAATTTTTTAGATAGGCCTTAAAGTATTACCTTTGAGTAATAATTTTATGCATTGAGCGATTTACTTCATACGTTAGGTACAGAATGGGCCATCAGGGCTCTGATTACCTCTATGTTGGTAGGTACAAGTTGCGGTTTATTGGGCTGTTTTATTGTACTGCGTAATATGTCGCTTATCGGAGATGCACTCTCTCACTCAATTTTACCGGGAATATATGTGGCATTTATGCTCGTTGGCTACTCGACGCTTGGCTTTTTTGCAGGATCGGTGGTAGCTGGCATCATTACGGCCCTTGCCATCACCTGGATCCAGCATAATGTTAAGACAAAAAACGATGCAGCCATTGGCATTGTATTTACAGCTATGTTTTCTCTTGGCGTAATGGGCATATCCAGGTTAAACAACAGTCAGGGCAATCATCTCGACCTCAAAGACTTTCTGTTTGGAAATGTGCTTGGTATTTCGAACGAAGACATTGTACTGAGTGCCATTGTAATGGCTTACACCATTGCTTCCATTCTCCTTTTTTACCGCTATTTTTTCATCACCACTTTTCAACCCATCATAGCAGAAACGATGGGTATATCTACCCAGACAATTCACTATTTTCTGATGTTGATGCTTTCCTTTGCAGTTGTGGCTGCCTTGCGGTCAGTCGGGGTTATTCTGGTAGTGGCCATGCTGATTACGCCTGCTTCTACCGCCATGCTTCTGTCCCACAAATTAAGAACCATACTTTGGATTTCAGCCCTGTTGGGCATTATGTCGGCCATTGCAGGATTGGTGCTCGCCATTGCCATCGATACAACCCCCGGGCCGGCCATGGTTGTAGTTTCTACCCTGTTGTTTTTTATGACCGCCATAGCCGCTCCGGAGCGCGGCTTAATTGCTAAATGGTGGAGACAAAAGAAACAGCGTTCAAGAATCGTGGGCGAGGACATCATCAAATTCCTGGCACATAAAGGAAAAAATCACAATGATGATACAATGGCCGCTTCTTTAAATTTATCCATTCAAGCAGTAAGGTCAAACATCAAAGATTTAATCAAACAAAACCTTGTCACCGCAGAAGGTCAACTCACAGTGAAAGGCAATCATAAAGCTTCAGAACTTATTAGAGCCCACAGGCTATGGGAATCTTATCAGGTAAGCGACATGGGACTGCAGACAGATCAGATTCACGACGATGCTGAAAGATTGGAACACCACCTTACCCAGGCAGACCTGGATGAAATAGACCAGCAACTTGGTTTTCCCCAGACCGATCCCCATGGTTCACCCATTCCGCCAAAACCAGATGTTGATCCCGTCTCCATGTTTCGGATGAGACCCCAAGACCGTGGCAAAATCTCATCGATCCAACTTCATCAGGAGATTGAATCTGCTTTATGGGAACTTGGCCTGATGCCTAAAACGATATTTCAAATTAAAAAGATCGATGAAAACGGAATTGAAGTGATAGCCAACAGGCAATCCATCCTTATTCCCCTGGATCTTTCCAAAAAAATAAGGTGGGAAAAAGCCTGACCTTGTTTTGGGCAAACAAATATCTTTAGCCATTTTCCCATTTCCTGACAAATTCAGCAATAACGCCTTCCTTTAAAGCATATGGAGTCACCTGAATCCGCACCTTGCCAGTAAAATTGAGAATCTCATCGATAAGAATCATCGCTACCACAATAAGTTTAACCCTTTGTGCGGGCATACCAGGCAGTAATATTCTTTGATTAAGGTCACTATGAATAATCGTCTGCACCATATTTCGAACCTTATCAGGTTTAATTTCATTCAGTTCATCTCTTTTTGATCTTTGCCCACTCATACTTTCCAGTACTTCAAATGAACCTGAGGCGCCAATGAGGATATCAACGGGCATTTTTATGATCGCCTCCTGTAACGGAGACAGTGTTAATTTAATGTGTTCCCTCAATTTCATTTCCTGATCCAGGCCAATGGGCTCATTTAGGTGATATGCCGCATGCATCACCCCTACACCCAGCTTATAACTACCGGACCATTTAAGATGTCCATTTTGCACAATGATAAATTCTGTGCTTCCTCCACCAATATCCACAAGCAGGGCGGGCTCATCGAGTGCAGATAATAATTTAACCCCTTCAAAGATGAGTCGTGCTTCCTCAATGCCGTCAATCACATCAATTCCAACCCCTAAAATAGACTCAGCACGTTCACGGAAAACAAGGCTGTTTTGTGCTACCCGTAATGCTGCCGTACCCGTTACACGCACCTTATTTACTGTATAGAAATCCATAGCTTTGCGAAAGGAACTACATGCCTGCAAGCCCCTTTCTATGGCCTCTTCCTCAAGCAGCTCAATACCGCCATCTCCCAGGCCTACAAAAACACGTTCTCTGAAAATTTCGACAAGTGGAGCCCTTCCGGTTGTTTCAACAATCAGCAAATGAAAGGTATTGGAACCCAGGTCAACCGCAGCTATTCTCACAGGCGAATCTTATGGAACTTTATCTCCCGAAGATACTATTTTTCCTGTTTCGTTGCTGAATTGGCGTTGATGATCTGTGTATAAAAATTTATACCCTGAGCAGTCATTTTATTGGCATAAATAGGCTTTTCTCCATCTAAAAACACATAAAAAGCACAACCTGGTGAGAAATAAACATCCGCAGTCATATAGGTATTGCCCTTTATGTTATACGTTTTGCGACCAATTGATTTGCAATGGGCAGGGATTTGGCTGACAGACTCAGGTCCGATAAACTTAATATTGGTGTTTATGCCTTCCTTTTCCTCCTGACTCACACTGAACGGAAGATCATGCCAGATATAATCAATATAATCGACTTCCATAAGCATCTTTTGTTTCATTTCTTCAGGCAAAACCGCAATGAAAGTACTTTCTTCTGTCTTCTTTGTCTGATTCCCTCCGGCCTGTTTACAGGAAGAAAGAAAAAACAGACAAAACAAACAACCGGTAAAAAATATTTTTTTCGTATACATGATTATTAAAAATGATATTCTCCTCGCAATGTGACAAAATACCCCAATAGTCCGCCACGTTCAAAATTTTCTCCGGAAAGCATCTTATACAATGACCGTGTGTACCGCAAGCTGAGCCCCCAATTGGCAGAAAACATATAACCTGCACCAACTATAAGACTTACATCGTGCTTTTTGAGTTGGTCAATATAGGGGCCTATAGTATTTTCATTTGAAGCGGAGCGGAAAAGGTAGCCATAAGAAATTCCACCATCAACCCTCACTTTGTCATATTTGTCCTTTTCAATGTACCAATCCCGAAATGAAATCAAAACCGGAATTTCGATGTAATCCAGGTCGATCCTGATGTCATCCCTGTTGCTTCTGCTGCCACGACTGCTGTACAGCAATTCGGTAGAGATATCCACCGCTTCGTTGACGGGATAATCCACCTTGATACCTCCGGTTAGTCCTGGCTTGTGATAACCCGCGGCATTGTCGCCATCAATTTGTGATGCATTGATACCCAGCGTCACCGCGCCAAAAAATCTTTGGGCATGTAACTGCCCAAAGCAGATGAGCAGCAAAACAAGGACAAAAAATTTAAATTCCCTTAACATTTAATAATTTATATCGCAAATATGCGTTAAATTTTCCAATTTAATTACATTAAAACGAGTCAAATAACTACCTTTGTCCCCGCAAATAACTATTAGCAAAATGTCAAAATTTTCTTTCTTTTTATTCCTTCTTATTGCCTCCCTTTTCGCTTGTAAAAACGATGCGCCAGCCAATGGTGAGGCAACCAATGAGGCAGTTACTTCAGGAACAGGAAATCAGAATGGCGCTGGTCAATCAGCCACGGGCACCACTCCTGGTATGACTGACAATGGATCTGGAAGTTTTTCTTCCGGAACCAATTCAGGAGACACCAAAGACAATATTATAAGTTCTGATGGTTCAGGAACGGTTTATACCAGTGGATCCGGGCAACCTGGTGGATCAAAATCTGCCCCTGTCACTACTTCATCCAATTCTGATGCTGACAAGATTCTTTTTGGAAAAAAAAGAGCCAGCGAAACCTATACAACCATCATTCCTGATGATACAAAAACCGGAAAAGGTCCTGGCTTACTGCCAATACCAGACCCATGTACCATGTTAACAGCGAATTATCTGGGAACTACTTTTGCCCTGAATGCGCTTCCCGAAATTAAAAGTGGATCTAAAAAACCACAACCTTCAGAAAAATCCTGCTTCTTCAGGTTTGAAGATCCAAAAAAGCCAAACGGTGGCATTATGTTACAAATTATGACCAATCCATATCCTGATGAGATCCCGGATTATCCCGAATTAGTCATAAAGGGTAAAATTGAGGACGGAGAACAAGTACCATACGACAAAAAAGTAATCAAATTTAAACCTTTTAATGACCTTGGAGACGGCGGTTGTTACAGTTATGAAGCAGGCAAATATCATTGGAAAATAAAAGATCAGTATGTATTTTTGCTCGCCTTCAATACATCACATGATGAAGCTACACAAAAGCAGCTGGCCGTTAAAATTGGTAAGGAAATTATGAGAAATTTCCGGCCAAAATAAAATTTAAATAGATTAACCATGCTGGAAGACATTCTGGGAAACTCAGGGCAGATTCAGGAAAAACTGGCTGCCGAATTAAAAAACATCCACATTACCCAGGAAATGGAGGGCATTGTGTTGGAAGCGAATGGCGCCGGAAAGATAACGAATGTCTTCATTCCCGTTGAACTACTAAATGTGGTGGAAAAAGAAAGACTCGAAGACCTGCTTGCCGTAAATATGAGCAGGCTGTTTGATTCCATTACCAAGGCAGAGCAGGAAGTAAGCAATAAACTTATGCAGGAAATGTTGCCAGGTTTAGGTAAGCTATTCGGATCATGAGGTTGCCCCTTTACACACTTTATATCTGGCTTTTACTGAATGCATTTCAGCTTTCGGGCCAGGAATTTAAATTTAGCTTTGAGAACTGTGATTTGCAATCTCCTCTGGGCAATGGCATTTTGAACGGTAACCCAGGTTGCGAATGCGGACTCATTGATCAGAGTATTTTTCTGGATGGAAATGACGACGGGTTTATTCTGCCAGACACCACGGTTTCTTTTATGAAGAACGATTTTACCATCGACTTTTATATGTCCAGCGACAACACTGGTAATCAGCTGGCCGACATTATGGCAATAGGAAATGCCTGTGGACTTGACTCGCTAATAACCCTTAAACATTTGGTAAGCACAGATGAAATAATTCTCGAACTATACAACATCAACGGGAATTATTATGCCCTGAAAGAAAAGATGCCGGCAGACTGCTGGAACCGCATCACCATTGTAAAGTCAAAACTTAATTACCTGCTGTATCTCAATAACATAGAAGTTGCCAAGGTCATTACTGCGCAAAACATACCTTTTGCAAAAAATGCAAAGCTCACCTTTGCCAACAGCCCATGTCTTACAACTACAGATGAACGTTTTAAAGGTAGAATTGATGAACTTACCATCTATTCCCGCGCTCTTTCTGACCGTGAAATTTTTCAGAATTACCTGTATCCGGATAAGCTTATTAGCAATGATACCACCATATATTTAGGCAACTCTGCCAATCTTATATATGGAAACAGCTGTGCTTCAAATTTTTCATGGCAACCCTCAATGGGCTTAAATTCTGTTTCAGATGCAAGCGTTGTGGCCACGCCTGATGTTACCACAACTTATATGGTATCGTCGGTTGATAAAGGCTGTGCTTCGGTCAATAAGGTCACTGTTTACGTAGTGGATGAAGATAGCCTGGAGTGCACCAATCTATTACTTCCGGGCGCGTTTACACCCAATGGCGATGGCGTAAATGATGTCTATAACATAAGTAATAATTTCATCATAGACGAGCTAAATGGCTTTGAAGTCATGGACAGATGGGGATCTGTGTTATTTCGATCTGTTGACAAACTGGAAGGTTGGGACGGCTCATACCTTGGCAATGCCTGTGAGCCCGCCATGTATGTGTACCGGGTAAATTATTCGTGCAAAGGGCAAAGCCATCAAAAGATGGGGAATTTTGTACTTTTAAAATAAGGGAAAGATTAAATCTTGCGTTCGTTAATCAGCTCGAGTAGTTCATCCCTGTAATTCTTTCCGATGGGCAAATGTTTAACCTGTCCTTTTTCCATAACCTCTACCACATTGCCGTCCAGCGCTTGAATCTTATTCATATTTACGATGAAAGACCTGTGAATACGTCTGAAAATATGAGTAGGTAATTTGTCTTCAAGTGATTTCATGGTCTGCAAAGTAATGACCCTGTTGGTTTCATTTTTTATGATCACATAGTCCTTCAGCCCTTCAATATAAACAATGTCATCAAAATTGATTTTTACAAGCTTTTTGTCTGCCTTTACAAAGAAAAATTGATCTCCCCCTTCTTCTGTTTCTCCTTTACCGGCCAGCTTTTCAGCAACTTTATTTACCGCTTTTAAGAAACGATCCATGGAAATGGGTTTCACCAGATAGTCCACTGCATTTAACTCAAAGCCTTCGACCGCAAATTCGGGGTAAGCCGTTGTGAATACCACGCAAGGTGGATTGGACAGCGATTTCAAAAAATCAACACCACTGAGTTGAGGCATTTGAATGTCCAGGAACATCAGGTCAATTTTTTGTTGCTGAAGCACTTCATTCGCTTCAAAGGCATTTTCGCACTTTGCCACAAGCTGAAGATTAGGCATTCTGGAAACAAATGCTTCCAGGATATCAATGGCCAGAGGTTCGTCGTCTACAATGATGGTTTTTATCATTTCTATTTAGTTTAGATTAAGTTTTAAAGATAAGGTAACTTTATAAGTAGTGGGCGTGTCGGAGATATCCAGCGTATAACCATTTGGATAGAGCAACTCAAGCCTTCTGCGCACATTTACGAGGCCAATTCCACCACTCTTTTTCATGTGTACCCCTGGCATCACTGCATGCTTGCTGTTTTCGATCACTACCTTCACTTCATCTTTGGTTATGTCCAGGTTGATATTGACAAAGGCCTCTGCAATCTGATTACTCACTCCGTGTTTAAAACAGTTTTCAATGAAAGGTATAAAAAGTAGCGGAGCTATTTGCTGGTTGCGTATTTCGCCCGACTGATTGAAATGGATGTTTATTTTTTTGCCATGACGTAGCTTTTCGAGATCCAGGTAATTGGCAATATAATTGACTTCTTTATCCAGTGGCACACTCTTTTCATTACATTCATATAGCATATAGCGCATCATCTCTGAAAGTTTGAGAACAATTTCCGGAGCAAGGTCTGACTTTTTAAGCGTTAATGCATATAAGCTATTCAGGGTGTTAAATAAGAAATGCGGATTAATCTGCGATTTCAGAAATTTAAGCTCCGACTGCAACGTCTGGTTTGCAAGTTCCTGTTTCTCATTTTGTCCACTCATCCAATCGGTAAGGATGGAGTAAATGGAAGAAGATGCGGCAACAAAAAATGTTGACAAGAATACAAAATATTGGTTTTCAATAAATGAATACTTCAGTATTTCTGTTGGAGCAATGAACACCAATATTAGGGTGCGCAGCGGGGTAAGCACAGCAGATGCTGCCATGAGCCACAAAAGATGCATGCTCAATTTTTTTTGCCTGAGATAGATCGGAAAAAGATAATAGATGTTGAAATAAACGATAATGGCATAAAAGCTGATGACCGCAAATTCAAGACCAAAACGTATCAGGAAGGGCTGTCCGGTTCCGGAAAGCAGCGCAGTTACCAAAGCCAGTGAAAGCCAGAATACAAGATGATAAGCCATGCTGGCCCTTTTCATTTTGGTTACTGCTACTTTACCGGCTATCGAGACTGCCAAAGTTTATTTTTTATTTCAAATGTAAGAATAGCATGACTAAAATTGCGGAAACTTTCGATAAATAGAGATAAAATCTAGACATAACAGCGATTCCATGACTACAAGACATCTGAAAACACAACATTTGGGCCTATTTTATGTTCCATTGTGGATAATCATTATCTTTGCGTATTCGACAAGAATTGCATGAATATATATAGGGATTTAAAAGATTTACCTGTTTTTAAAAACGCGGTGGTTACCATAGGGTCATTCGACGGTGTTCACCAGGCTCATAAAAAGCTGATCAACCGCATCAATCAGCTTGCCGACGAAATTGAGGGTGATGCGGTAGTTGTCACTTTTCATCCTCATCCCAGGAGTGTAGTTTTTCCCAATGATAAATCCCTTCAGCTCCTATCCACCACCGAAGAGAAGATTGAGTTATTCAAGCAGGGTGGTGTCAGGAACCTCATCATCGTTCCGTTTTCTGTGGAGTTTGCCCAACTCGCTGCCAGAGAATATGTGGAGAAATTTCTGATTGGGTCTTTAAAGGCAAGATATCTGGTGGTTGGCTACGACCATAAATTTGGACTTGCACGGCAAGGTGACTTTCAAATGCTAAAAATGTATGCCCAGGATGGCCACTTCAATCTCATTGAGATTGAAAAACAGGAAATTGATGAAATAGATATTTCCTCGACCAATATCCGAAAGTCCATCCAACAGGGAGATCTACATACCGCAAACACATTGTTGGGGGACTATTATTTTCTGGCCGGCAAAGTAATAAAAGGAGACGGCATAGGCAAAACCATAGGCTATCCCACTGCTAATATAGCAATTGAATCAAAAAACAAACTAATTCCACCTCCAGGCATTTATGCATGTTATATAACCCTGGGGAATTTGAGATTTGACGGTATGCTGTATATTGGTCACAGACCGACAGTGAAGGACCATGGAAATCTGGCCATAGAAGTCAATATTTTTGATTTCAATGACAATATTTACGAGGAAAACATTGGTCTTCATTTTGTCTCCTATGTTAGGGCCGATAAAAAATACGAAAGCCTAGATGAATTGAAACTCCAACTGGATAATGACCTGACCGTAGTAAGGGACATACTGGAAAATGAAAGCAAGCAAAAACAAAACGATTCGCTGGTAACGATATCGATCATAAACTACAATGGAGAAGATTTTCTCGAAGCTTATTTGCCCTCCGTCCTTCAGAGTTCATCCTATAAAACGGATATCCTCGTGGTGGATAATAAGTCGTCGGACGCATCTATCCCCTTTCTTCGGGAGTGGTTCCCGGAAGTAAAGTTAGTTGAACTAAGTAAAAACTATGGCTTTGCAGATGGGTATAACAAAGGAAATAAAGCCATCAAAACCAAATATACGGTACTTTTAAATTCTGATGTCAAAGTCACTGACAACTGGCTTGACGGGATAATTAGTCTGATGGAAGAAGACCCTTCTATTGGTGCCGTGCAGCCAAAAATATTATCGCTTGAAGAAAAGCAAAAATTCGAATATGCCGGTGCAGCCGGTGGCTTTATAGATGCCTTTGGTTACCCTTTTTGCAGGGGACGGGTTTTTGATGTCATCGAAGAAGATAAGGCACAATACGATGATGTCTGCGAAGTATTTTGGACCAAGTGGGGCTGCCATGGTAATCCGCACCGACGTTTTCCAAAAGTTTGGTGGCTTTGATCCCCACTTTTTTGCACACCAGGAAGAAATAGACTTTTGCTGGCGTATTCGAAGAGCAGGCTATAAGTGTATAGTATATCCAAAGTCGGTGGTCTATCATCTGGGAGGTGGAACCCTCAACTATGAAAATCCCAAAAAGACATTTCTTAATTTCAGGAACAACCTGAATACGATCCTGAAAAACGAAAACTCTCCTAAAGTAGCCGGTGTGTTTCTGGCAAGACTCGTCCTTGACGGCATTGCTGCGTTGAAGTTTTTAGTGGAAGGCAGACCCGACCAAGCCCTTTCTGTACTCAGGGCCCACCTGTCTGTTTATCTGCATTTCCCGGGTACCATGGCAAAAAGAGAGCGATACAGACTCATGCGCAAAAAGTATGGCATTGGAGGACAAAACCTGACCGGGAAAAAGAAAATAAGTCTACTGTGGAAGTACCACATTGAAAAAAAGAGATTGTTCTCAGAACTTTGATCAAACCACAAACCTTGCCCCTTATAGATATCATATTCGAAGACGACCATCTGGTCATTGTCAACAAAGCAGCGGGAATGCTCACCGTCGCAGACCGGTTTCAGCAGGAATCAGTTCATCTTCAGAGCCTGCTCAGGAAAAAATATACAGAAATTTATACCATTCACCGGCTCGACCGGGATACAAGCGGCTTACTGGTGTTTGCGAAAGATGCAGAAACTCACCGCCAATTGAGCGAAAAATTTGAGCACCGTGACGTGAAAAAGGTATATTTTGCGATGGTAGAAGGCACTGCACCTGCTGAAGGTACAATTGATGAACCGCTTGCCTTGTCAGAAAGCAAACCCGGTACCATGAAAGTGCACAAAAAAGGTAAACCATCCCTCACTACTTTTACCTGTCTGCAACATTATGGCTTGTTTAGCACCCTCGAAGTACACCTGCATACGGGAAGGATGCATCAGATAAGGGTCCATCTGGTCCATATCGGAATTCCACTTTTTATAGATCCGGTGTATGGCCGCCGTTCGGAATTCCGCCTCTCCGAACTCAAAGGCAAAAAATACAGGGCGGGAAAATTTAGCGATGAAGAAAAACCATTGATATCCAGACTCACACTTCATTCCTGGAAACTCAGTTTCGACCACCCCGCCACCGGCAAGGCCATGCACTTTGAAGCCCCTCTCCCAAAGGATATGCGGGCGCTGATCAACCAGGCGGAGAAATGGAAGAGGGATTAGGGGTTAGGGACTAGGGACTAGGGACTAGGGACTAGGGACTAGGGACTAGGGACTAGGGACCAGGGGTTAGGGGTTAGGGACCAGGGGTTAGGGATTTTTTTGAAGCTTTGTTGGTGTGAAAGTAAAAGATAGTATGGTAGCGTAACATAATATTTAATTACATGTGTATAATTATGATATTGAGTTATTTAAATATGAATTTTTCCGAATATTCGCCTAATCTTGTATGGATGAAATAATAAATGTTTTTAAGAATAGTTGAACGTTTTTTATTAAAAAAATAACATCAATTGTAATAAATGTATATCTTTGCAGCCTTAAAAATAAATTGTACACCATGCCAAAGATGAAAACCCATTCAAGTGCAAAGAAGAGGTTTAAGCTTACTGGTTCAGGAAAAGTTAAGCGATTCCAGGCCAACACCTCTCACTTGATGAGAAAAAAGTCGAAGAAAGCCAAGACCAGACTTACCGGTTCCACTACAGTTACGGCTGTTGAGGTACACAGGGTAAAAAGACTACTTGGCGTAGGATAACTAATAATCATTATTTAACGAGAATACAGGTTAAAGCATCGCTCAGATCCCTGTATTGGACTAAACAAACAAAAAATGCCTAGATCAGTCAACAACGTTGCGTCGCGCAACAGGAGGAGAAAAATCCTAAAATTGGCCAAAGGATACTTTGGTGCAAGAAAAAAATGTGTACACGGTAGCAAAGAATGCCGTAGAGAAAGCCATGCTTTACATGTACACGCACAGAAAGAACAAAAAGAGGGCTTTTAGAAGGCTATGGATCGCAAGGATAAATGCAGGTGCAAGGATGCATGGTCTTTCATACTCAAAGTTCATGCATGCCCTGGCTACAAAGGGTGTGGGCCTCAACAGGAAAGCACTTGCAGACATCGCCATGAATCACCCTGCGGCATTTAAGTCGCTGGTAGATCAGGTGAAAGGGTGAAAACCTCTTTTTAAAGAATATCAAATTCAAAAGCCCCTTTTCTGGGGCTTTTTTTTTATGTATAACCATGACCTCTGTCATTGACTTAATATAAAAAATCCCACTACTTTGATATAAAATGACAGGTTATGAAGGGAGTTTTTAAAAATAGAATATTAGTCTGGTTAACGATCCCGGTTTTGTTTTTGATAACCCAAAGTTGCGACTTTGATGAATGCCGGTGGCCATGTCCCGCGGCCCTCCCATCTGTAATTACAAGAACCAACAACGTAAAGTTAAAAGTGGTAGATAAAGCAACCAATGCACCCATTGCCAATGCTGCCATCCTTTTTATTGTGACTTCCTGGTACACGGTTGATTGTCAAGATGAAGCTGGTTGTTTTTCAAAAGAAGTAAAAAAGGGTACTTATTTTCATAATTCAGACCCTTCCGGATTTACTACACTTTCCTTCACAGATGATTATAAGTATGCTGATGACAGAAATTTTGTGTGGGTCAAGGTTCACGTAGCAAACTATGCGGATTATACAGGAGAATTTCAGATCTTCTCCACCACTGATCTAAACAAGGAATTCACCGTTAAATTGTTACCATCAACGATCTATCCATGAAAACGACAATTACCATATTTTTTTTCTTGTCCATATCTTTTGCTTTTGGCCAATCCTTTTCCTTTCACAGTTATTCACCTTTTAACCTAAAGGTAAATAGCGGCAACAATGTGAATAATACGATCAAGTTCCTATTTGCTGATTTGGATAACGATGGTGATTTGGATGTATTGCACAGCGGAATTTCAAGTATTGATGATGTTGAATCACCAAATGAAACCAATATCAGGTATTTTATTGAAAAACAAATCAACATAGGCACCAATAAAATCCCAATGTTTGGACCTAGAACTCTTTACATGCAGGATTTCCCTATGCCCTCAGGTTATTTTATACCCGCTGCCGGTGACATAAACAAAGACAAAAAGTTAGATCTGATTGTTTGTTGTGAAATAACCGAAACCCATAGTCAAAATCTTTTGTATTACCTTAATACCGGCACCTCTCTGAATCCCACTTACCAAATTATTAATTCAATTTCCTTGAATTTGGATCCTTTTATGAGTAACAGTTTTTATGTGCCCGAACTTGTTGATCTCAATGGAGATGACGATCTTGACATTCTGCTTTCGGGACATCAGAAAGAATGGGCCGACACAGGACTCATCGTTAAACCAACTATCCTATATGCTAAAAATATTGGCACACCGTCCACACCATATTTCCTGGGATGGTTCAATGGGGCTTATAATTTGAATCCAACTAGCGAGTCCGACCAATTTGTCGTGACCGGTGATTTGGATCAAGATGGCGACATTGATGCACTAGGCGGAGAATTTCGGGACAGCAGCACCCTTACCTATTTCGAAAACGTTCCGCTATCCAATGGAAAATCTCATTTTCTTGAGCCCACATTCACTCTTTTTGGAATGCCATTTGCAGAAGTTGATGAAAATTTGTTTTTCCCTGCCCTGGCAGACCTTGATGGCGACCAGGATCTCGATATGTTCATTACCAGAGGAAAAGATGAAGGTTTCCTTCTGGAATACTATCGAAATGATCAATTCAGTGGAACGAGCGGTAATGAATTGTTCGATGCGATTGAAATATCGCCCAATCCTGCTAAAAATGAGGTCAATATTATCAATAAGAGCCACTTCCAAATAGACAGATTAAATATCTATAATTCCTATGGAGTACTGATCTACGAATTTGCCAACCACCCTGACCGGATAGATTTGAAACCTCTTTCCGATGGCATTTATGTTTTGGAAGTCTTTTCCGGAAAGACAAGCATCAGAAAAAAATTGGTGGTAATGAAATGACCCAGGCGTCGATGCAGTGGTTTGTTTTTCAATTTGGTTGTATACATGACCCATAGTTACATGGTGTCTAAGTTCAAATTCAGAGTTTGGGGCATAACATTAATCGAGTAAAAGGCTCTTTTAATCTAATATGAGTGCAGGTATGGTGTTGGTTCCGTATTTTTATAAAAATTTAGTGGATGGGTTTCTACCTCAAGATATTTTATGAATCGATGCGCCAGGCCATGGACAGCCTTTGGAATAATAAGCTGAGGACATTTCTTTCCCTGCTGGGCATAACCATTGGCATTTTTTGTATCATCGCAGTGAAATCAGCCGTAGACTCCCTTCAGCAAAACATAGTAGAAGGTTTCAATGAACTGGGTAACGATGTAATCTACCTTGATAAGATGCCCTGGAATGAAGATCCGGGTCAGAATTACTGGAAATATGCCAAACGTCCCAATCCTTCCTTTGGTGACTACGAACGGATAAAAGAGAAATCCAAAAACACCAAACATGTGGCCTTTGTTATTTTTACAGGTGGACGTGTGGTAAAATACAAGTCCAATTCCGTTTCCAATGCTTTTATTATGGGCTCAACCTATGAATATCAGGAAATTCAATCCCTCACCCTTTCGAAGGGAAGGACCTTATCCCAGTCTGAGTATCATTCCGCATCAAACAAGGTTATTCTGGGGTATAAAGTCGCTGAATCTCTTTTTGGCAGTGTGGATCCCGTAGGAAGAGAGGTTAAACTTTTTGGGCAGAGCTACCAAGTGCTGGGTGTCCTGGAGAGTGAAGGAGATAATGTGTTTAACTTTATTAATTTTGATGACGTGCTGTGGGTGGGGTACCCCAACATCACACGATTTGTCAATACAACCGATGAAAGTGCCGTAGGTCGTATGTTGTGTGCCAAAGCCATGCCTGGTACAGACATGCAGGATTTTAAAGGAGAACTCACCGGCATTGTCAGGGCTAATAGAAGACTATCGCCGCGGGAAGATGACAATTTTTCAATCAATGAATTGTCTATGTTGTCTCAGGTAATGGAAAGCATTTTTGGTGTCATCAATTTAGCAGGCTTCATTATTGGTGTATTCGCCCTGATAGTTGGCATGTTTTCAGTAGCCAATATTATGTTTGTAAGTGTAAAAGAGCGCACCAACATCATCGGCATCAAAAAAGCGATTGGTGCAAAGAGGTTTGTCATCCTGCTGGAATTTCTCATTGAATCCGTCATACTTTGCCTCATCGGCGGCATGATTGGTCTTGGATTGGTTTACATTATTCTGAAAATTATTTCTTCTGTCATCCCATTCACCATGTCGATTTCCTACACCAACATGGTCATAGGTGTGGTTTCCTCCATTATAGTGGGCATCATCGCGGGCATAATACCTGCCATTAAGGCATCCGGGCTTGACCCGGTGGAAGCCATTAGGAATTAGGTTAGGGGTCAGGGACTAGGGACCAGGGACTAGGGACCAGGGACTAGGGACCAGGGACTAGGGGTCAGGGACTAGGGGTCAGGGACTAGGGGTCAGGGACTAGGGGTCAGGGACTAGGGGTCAGGGACTAGGGGGCAGGGACTAGGGGGCAGGGACTAGGGGGCAGGGACTAGGGGGCAGAAAATTTTGGATGGTTGCTTAGATGAGGCCATATTTTTGTGTGACATATTTCATAAAATAATCAAAATTCAGCGTTTCTCCTGTTGCCTTTTTACACAATTCTTCGGCAGTGTAGGTTTTTCCATACCGGTAAATGTTTTTCGACAACCAGTTGCTTATGTCTGAATAATCCCCTTTTGCGAAATGGTCATCCAAATTTGGTGCTACCTTCTGAATGGCATAGTGAAATTGGGCAGCGTAAAAACTACCCAGACTGTAGGTGGGAAAATATCCAAAACTGCCATGAGACCAGTGCACGTCCTGTAGAATGCCTTCCTTGTCGTTTTTAATGTCCACCCCTATGTATTCTTTATACTTACTGTTCCAGATTTCCTTGAGGTCTTTCGCTTTTATGTTTGATTCAAAAATCATTTTTTCAATCTCATATCTGATAAGCACATGGAGGTGATAATGCAGCTCGTCGGCTTCTGTGCGAATTTTTCCCGGCTTGACCATATTGATGGCTTTGTAAAATGTGTCGAGATTCACGGACCTAAGATTTTGAGGGAAAAATTTCTTTAAAACGGGCAGGTAAAACTGCCAAAATTCCTTGCTGCGTCCTACATTATTCTCCCAAAGCCGGGATTGCGATTCGTGAATGCCCAGCGAAGCGGCACTGCCGGATGGCAGCCCATACTCTTTACCATCGAGTCCCTGTTCATACAGTGCGTGGCCTCCTTCATGGATGCAACTCCAGGTCATATTGGCAAAATCCTTTTCATCGATGCGGGTTGTAACCCTCACGTCATCTGTACCAAATGAAATGGTAAATGGGTGCGCTGAAATATCCTGTCTGCCCTTTTTGAAATTGTACCCCATGCCTTCCAGCAAGGCAAGTCCGAATTTCCATTGCAGGTCTTTGGGATATTTTGCAGTGAGGAAAGGAGCTTTGATTTTTGTGATTTTTCTCACCCCGGGAATGATGGGAATTAACCTGGATTTTACCTGTTCAAAAATTACATCCAGTCGTTTTACACTCATCCCCGGCTCATATATGTCGATATGGGCATCATAAGGGTGGTGTTTAAATCCGAGAATTCCAGCTTCCTCTCTAACCACGCCCATTAACTTATCCAGGCTGGGGGCAAACACTGCAAAATCGTTTTTCTTTTTTGCCTCAATCCACGCATGATAGGATTGTGAAACTACCAATGATTTTTTCATCACAAAATCAGCCGTAAATTTTTTATCCCGGCGGAAGTCTCTGTAGGTCCAATGAATGTTTTTTGATTGCTTAAATGAAAGTTTTTGTCCGGTTAGGTTCTTCAACATTCTGCCCATTGGGGCAGAGGTAAATTCTTCGTGGACCAATCCGGCCAAAGTGGATATCTGCTGCGCCCTCAAAGGGCCGCCGGCATCTGGTAAATAAATTTCATTGTCCCAGGAAAGAACGGCTATGGCATTGGTAATATCGGCAATCTTGCGCATTTGCTGCACATAATCGGTATAGGTTGACTGCATTGGACTAATATATTTAAAGTGCCATAAAAATAATCAATTGATGATATTTTTCCTTCAAAATTATCCTGCATTTTTACCGATAGGATATTTAAATCCATAATCAACCGCCCCATTTAAAATACCCAATCAAAGGGAGAGAATTTGGATTACAGAGTGGTTTTATACTATCGGGCTGACAATTGATATGAATAAGCTGCCGCAAAGTTGGTCAGTACCCATAAAGCATTTAAATTTACTTTGATAAAACCAAAATCACCAAATAAACGTTTAACGGGTATGAAACCATTTAGTTTTTTTGCATTTATTTTGGCAGTTGCATGCACAATTTTGGCAACCTCTTGTGGAGATGACGATGTTACAGCAGGAAATGAACTTGAAACAATTCCTTACAATCCAAAACCATATTTACCGGAAATACCTGCTTACTTTCCCAAACTAACCACGCCCGATGACAATCCACTCACTGAGGAAGGTATCAACCTGGGAAGACACCTCTTTTTTGACAATATCCTATCCGGCGACAACACGATGTCTTGTAGTTCGTGCCACGATCCCCAAAAAGGATTTGCAGATGGAAAAGCGGTAAGCACTGGTATTGATGGCATTGCTGGCCGCCGAAGTTCCATGAGCCTGGTAAATGTGGGATTTACCAAAAATGGCATGTTCTGGGATGGCAGGGCAGCGCAATTGGAAGATCAGGCGCTATTGCCGGTAACTGACCCCATCGAATTGCATACCACGTGGACTGACGTAGAAGCAAGGTTGCGCAGTCACACCGACTATCCCACCCGCTTCAGAAAAGCATTTGGCATTAAATCCAAATCGGAAATATCCAAAGAACTGGCGGCCAAAGCCCTTTCACAATATCAGCGAATCATCCTCAGCGGCAATAGTAAATATGACAGGATAAAACAGGGCCTGGACAAGTATGACGACCTCGAGCTCATTGGCTTCAGCTTATATACGGATCTTGAAGGTTCAGACCTTCCTGATGCGGAATGCCACCATTGTCACCAGTTGGATTTGGCCACCGCCGATGACTACTTCAATAATGGTCTTCAGGAGGCGGCCAGCCTCAATGATTTTAAAGACCTGGGCAGGGGCGGTTTTACAAAACAATTGGCAGACAATGGAAAAATGAGGGCGCCAACACTTCGAAACGTTATGCTTACTGCCCCTTACATGCATGATGGAAGTTTGAAAACAATAGATGACGTACTAAATCACTATAACTCAAAAGGGAAAACCTCCCCAAATAAAGATCCGCTTATCCGGGATTTGGGACTCACACCTTTCCACAAAAAAGCGCTTATCGCTTTTCTGCACACCCTTACGGATACCAGTTACCTCACTAATCCGTTGTTGAAAAAACCTTAGAGGGGTTAGGGGCTAGGGGTTAGGGGCTAGGGGTTAGGGGCTAGGGGCTAGGGACTAGGGACTAGGGACTAGGGACTAGGGGCTAGGGGCTAGGGGTTAGGGACTAGGGACTAGGGGCTAGGGACTAGGGGCTAGGGGCTAGGGGCTAGGGGCTAAGGTGAGTTTTATTTAATAATTAGTAAAAGGCTTAGGCCTAAAGAAGACAAAATGAAATGTATGAACAGTAGAACATTTGCTAGATTTGGATTGGGGCTGGTTGCATTACTGATATTGAGTAGTTTTAGGGCCCCTAGCCTTAAATTAGCCCTGTTAAAATATAACGGTGGGGGTGATTGGTATGCAAATCCAACGTCTTTGACCAATCTGGCGCTCTTCTGCAATAAGAACTTGAATACCAATTTTGACCCGCAGTTTGAAACGGTAGAGGTTGGCAGTTCCACATTGTATAATTACCCTTTTGTCCATATGACCGGACATGGAAATGTGGTGTTTTCCAATGCTGAAGCCAGCAACCTGCGGACTTACCTCATTGCAGGTGGTTTTCTGCATATCGATGACAACTATGGTATGGATCCTTACATCAGACCGGCCATGAAAAAAGTATTTCCTGAACTGGAGTTTTTGGAGTTGCCCTTTAATCACGGCATATATCATCAAAAATTCAACTTCGACAGCGGGCTGCCCAAAATACACAAACACGATGACAAGGCACCCCGGGGTTATGGACTTATCTATGAAGGCAGATTGGTTTGTTTTTATAGTTTTGAAAGCGATTTGGGGGATGGATGGGAGGACAGAGATGTCCATAAAGATCCTGAAGAAGTAAGGTTAAAAGCCTTTAGAATGGGGGCCAACCTTATTCAATATGTTTTCCGGACTTGATTAGTTTTGAGCATAAGAGAAAAAATCCCTTACATATTTTCGGACATTTACCCAGAAAGCGAGTATGAGGTAAAGAAAAATAGGTGAACCAAAGGTGACAAAGCTCAGGTAAATAAAATAGAGCCTGACACGGGAGGCGTGAATACCTATTTTGGGACTTAGCCAATTGCAGACGCCAAAACCGAATTTTTCAGAAATTTCTTTCACAAGATTCATGTCTGCGTAACAATTGTTGAAGTTAAAAAGTTCAATGTTTTTGAATAAATATAAGTCGATTTTATCAAATTGAGGGAACCATCTACAAAACAGCACTTTAAAGGCTGGATAGAACACTTCACATTTTTACTTGGGAACAACCTATTGAAAAAGTGCTGAACTATGGTTAAGCAGCTTTAAAAAGCCATTAAGTTTTAGATGCCTTTTCTCTCCAAATCATGGTCTCTGCGGCAGCCTCGCGTAACTTGCCTTTTGCTATTGCTATTTCTCCCTCCATATCTGCAAACTTGGTCTTGTCTGTAGCCAGTTGTCCTTCCAGCATATCTATTCTGGATTGCATATCCTTTATTTGTTGCTCCAATTGTCCACCCGCAACCTTATACTTTGACCATAAAGCCCAACCCAGTGCTACTCCACCTATAAAGGCAAAGCCCGACAGCGCCCACCATGGAATTTGAGAAAAACTAAGTAATACCATGTCAATAATTTTTTGGTGAAATAAACTTTTTGCCTAACAAACTCTCAAAATATGTACTATAATTAAAAGATAATTTCAGTCTCCTGGTATAAATGTAAGGCATTTTGTACAATGTATCATCTTAAACTCAAAATAATATAAAATCACCAGGGAATCACCTGCTGATCGTTCATGCAGCGAAAATGACCTTTGGGACAAGCGCCAAAACCGATTTTGGAACACGGACGACAAGACAGGCCAATGACCTCACTGGATTCAAACCGAATGGATTGGTTATACCCATAGTACGGAAACATGCCAAATTCCGGTGCCGTATTGCCCCATACCACACGCATGGGTTTCCGGAGTGCAGCTGCCATATGCATAAGGCCCGTATCTCCGGTGACGATAAATGCAGCTCCTTGTAAAACCAAAGCTGATTGATCCAGACTCAGTTTCCCAGTCATATTTACAACTTTACCTGCATGGCTAGCTTCTAACTTTTTGCCGTCCGTGGCAACATCTTCACCACCCAACAAAACTACAGGCAGCGATGAAGCATCCAACCAAGCCGCACACAAGGAGGAAGGAATGCGTTTGGTAAAATGCGCAGCTCCCAAAACAAGTACATTATATTTTGCAGGTAAGGCAAATTTGGTTGTCGCTGGATTCATAAAATAATCCAGGCCCTCCCCATCATCTTTAAGCCCAATTGCCGATAAAGCGTCAAAGTACCTGTCCACCAGGTGTTTGGTTCGCAGGGAGTTGAATTTGAAATTAACCCATACCCATTTTTTAAAATTCAATTTATCGAAAGTCACCACACGTGATTTAAGCAACCAGCCAATCAGGGTAGATTTCCGGTTTTTATGGAGGTCCACCACGAGGTCATATTGCTCCATTTTCAACCTGCTGATGCAGGCAGAAATTCCATCGGGACAGGAAATAATCTGATCCAGATATGGATTGTTACTAAGTAATGCTGAATTTTTAGATGCGGTAAGAAAATGCACCTCTGCATTCCGCTGTTTTTTGAGGCATCTGATGACAGGTGTGCACAAAAGAATATCTCCGATGGAGCTAAACCGAATTACCAATATCTTCATAGACATAAGCCATAAAAAAGGAGCATGAAGGCCACATAATAACCATCATGCTCCTTTACATTATTATTTTAAAGCTTTACAAATCTGGTTGTGGTGACACTGCCATTGCCCTGGCGAAGTGAAATAAAGTAGATGCCCGATCTAAGCTGATCCACAACCAATTCAAACTTACCACTATGGGCAAGTTGACCCTGCATGAGGTTTCTTCCATTCAAATCTGACACCTGATAAGTCACCTCATTTCCGGCAACATCCTGACACCAAACGGTAAGTTTATCTGCTACGGGATTGGGGCTCACAGAAATGCGGCTATTTGCCTGATTAACTTCCCGGATTGCGGTAATATCTCTTACGCCATTGCTAAACCACACCGCCCAGCTGTATCCTTCGGCCCAGGTAAAGTCTGTGCCCGTCTTTCCCTGTATTTTTGTTGCATCAAGGTCGATGATGTTCAGGTCGGTACTGAAAAATCCGACATTATCATAAATCATTTTATTGTCCGCTTTCGAAAACGAAGGATAGCCAATGTCTTCCAATTCGGCAATAAGACCTACTTCGGCTTTTTCAAGGTTGACACCCAGCATGGCGTAATCTAAGCCATCAAAATAATCCATGGCAATGATATAAGGACTGTTTTTTGAAAATGTTGGATTGGCTACACTCAGACCTTCTTCCAGGGCGGGAAAAAGTTTATCGATTTGGTCCGGGAGGGCAAATGTATTGCTGCCATTGTTCCATACTTTGATGAAACCTATGTCCCAATATTCAATAGATGAACCTCCTGTTGACTCAATTCTGTTCTTGGCATCGTACATAACATACTGACCGCTGAAATCCCAATCCATCACATCAGCATACAAGACGTCAGCTGTGGAAATTCCTTGGGTAAAGGTAGGGTTGGAAAGCTCAAAATTTGCACCGCTGCCACTGATCAGGTCAAAAATAACCATGACATTTTCTTCTGCACTGCGCAATGCCGCTAACTTTGTGCCGTCTTTAGATATCGCTGCATTCCTCCATAGTCCGGAAGCCTGAATAATATCTTCCTCCGCCTGGCCGGCTGTCCAATCTATGAGAATGTAGTGTATTTTCTGGTCTTCGGCTACAAATACAATGAGACTGCCGTCATCCGAAATACTTGGTTTGCTGATGGGGTTGGAATTGGTTAGTGGATCGGCGACAGCCTGTCCATCCGGTGTATAGATGTAGAGTTTTTCCAGGTCCTCAGAGGTAAATAATATCATATCGGTACCTGGATTTACTTCCACGTTTTCTTCATAATTACCACCACTGCCTGAAAACACTTCAACGGCATCAAAAGCTGCTGCCGCTGAGTTGGCTGCTGCATCGCCAAATTCTTCTTTTGCCGCGCGAATCACGGCAAGACGACAGTCCACAAACTGGGACGATTTGGTGAGGTAATTGGTGAGGGCTTTGTAGTAAACCTTCTCGGCTTTATCTTTACCTACATTACTGGCAAAAAGGAAAAAAGCATGGTTGGGAATTCCGCTATTTATATGCACACCACCATTGTCCTCAGGCCCTGTAAACCTTTCTGTATATTTTTTGGGTTGCCATCCTGCATTAAAGTTACCAAAGGCCGCCCCATTATGCGGGTCTTGCAAATTGCGGAGGGCTCCGGAAGGAAAAGCTGCTGGTTTGACCACATCTTCTCCAATAAGCCAGTCATCTCTGTCTATCATAGCGCCAAACACATCGGCGAATGATTCATTTAATGCTCCTGATTCCCCCTCGTATTCCAGGTTGGCACTATTCTGTACCACACCATGGGTCATTTCATGGCCGGCTACATCCAGGCCCCTGGCCAATGGTTGAAAGGCTCCGTCTCCGTTGCCATAAAACATGGCCAGGCCATTCCAGAAGGCATTGCCTAGGGTACTTCCATCTTCATCTGCTATATTGATAAAGGAAATGATGTTACCCCCGTCTCCATTGATTGAGTTGCGGTTAAATACATTTTTAAAATATTCAAATGCCCTGCCTCCGTTGTAATGTGCAGATACCGAAGTTTTACCTGACCAGGAATTATTGGTGCTGGTCACATGATCATAAGTAAAATTATTATTTTGAGGTGAGGTATTAAAAGCATCAATGGTCCAGATGGATCCCATTGGATCGTTGGGCATGCTGGAGTTTTGGTGGAACATGGGTCTGGACCCATCAATCAGATAAAACTTGTTGCCCACCTGGTAAGTGTTGATGGTGCGGTTTAGATTAAACAAATCCTGGGCTGAAGCAGTGGTAGGGCCATCGCCGAGTAACACTGATGTTACTGTCGATTCTCCGGCCTGTGGCTCATGCGCCATTGTATTACTACAGTTGGTACCATGTTTGTGGTTGTGAAAAGTACAAATCGAGGGGTACTTTTTTAAGATGGACCCATCAACAGCATCGGTAAAATACTCCCACCTTTCGATGGCGTTTTTGAATACGGTATGGTGATGGGCCAGTCGAATTTCTCCATCTTTCATGGGGAGATAGATCAGTTCCGTGGCATTTTCCGTAAGCAAAAGGTCAAGTCCGGGGTTATTGGAGGTCACAGGTTTTCCCATATCATTTACCACCCCTTCATAAGCATCCTGCACCTTAACAATTGCTGTTACCGGTAAAGAAAGTGGCTTAACCCAATACCGCCCGTTTACAAAATCTATATTTCCATCTTGGGTATGCAGGATTAACTCTCCACCATAAACCTTCATTCCATCCCATACCTGATTTAATCTAACGTGTTGGTTCCCCTGCTCATCCTGGTCGATTCTTTCCAAAATAAATTGGGATTCCGGATTTTCTATCGACATGATGGATTTTAACGCATTGAGATGAAGATAGGCCTGGTCGATCACAGGCAGGTGCCTTACTGAAGCTGCATTCGGCACCTTGCCTTCAATGGCAACAGGAGTTCCCTCTGCACTTCTGGCCAATACCTTAAAATGGGCAGCACCTTTGAGAAGTGGTTTGAATTTATGTCCGGAAGGATTAAAGGATACCTTTTCTCCTCCATTTTTTAAGGAAAATTTTACCGGTTCCAGCAAAGCAGGTGTGCCGGTTTGGCTACTTGCTTCTGAAAATCTGATTTTTTTAAGCTGTGCGTTTGAGTTCAACACAAACAAAGCCATAAATAACACTATGAAAAAATTTCTCACTGTAATAAATTTTAAAGTGAACTAATAAATATAACTTACTGTTGGGATCAGTTTTTGCTTTCCAGTTTTTTGACCAGGTCCATCACCAACTTATGCAATATTTGTGGATTTGGATTGTCTAATGGCTGATTACCCCATTGAATTTTATGCGATGTATTCTCTTTGAGGTAAGAGATAAAGTAATACCTGTTGCCAGGTTCATCGAGACTCATTGAAGACAAGCCCAGCTTTTGGTAATTGGTAAAAACCTGTTTGGTGATGTCACGACTTAATTTGCCCAGTCGAACAAACTCTTCGGCCCTGCTTTCCCTGCTGAAAACTTCGCCATTGTCCAGCAGGTAAATGGAACTGAAAGTCCCGGTAAAACCGCCACCATTGCCAAATTCAAGCCTTGCACCTTCATGTGATAAGGGAGTGCTTGTTTTTTTACTGCACGCCAACCCTAAGAAAATTATAATAATGGGTATATAAATGCGCATTTTTCCTAAATTTTGGTTAAAGTTAAACAAATTCATCCATTGAAATATTATATTCCGTTATATTTGTATATCAATTAAAAATTAAAAATACCTTATAATGAAAAGAATTTTCTTTCTGTTTGCTTTCGTTCTGGCTGCCGGTTTGACAGCAAACGCACAATGTACAAAGTCTGCTTCTGCTGATAAAGCATGTTGCGCCTCCAAAAAAACTGCAAGCGCTGATGCCAAGGTTATCAATGGCACCAAAGTTGCTGCCGCTTCCATGGAATCAGAAGCTGAAATGGCTGCTGCTTCAAATGAAAACATCCAAAAAAGGGTTTGTGAGCAATCAGGCAAAGTTAGTTACTACGAAAAATCTGTTTGCGAGCATTCAGGTTCCGTTAGCTGGAATGAAGTTGAATACAACAACGCTGATAAAAAATTCAGCAGGGTAGCTTCTGCAGGCATGGAAAGAAATGCAGCCACAGGAGACGTTAAAATCACTGATGGTAAAGCATGCTGCAAAAAAGATGGCGACAAGTCATGTTGCAAAAAAGAAGGCAGCAAAGCTTGTGCAGGCGACAAAGCAGGCACTAAGTAATCGACAAAAAGAACTTTTTCAAAGCCGGATTGCGTTGCAACCGGCTTTTTTTTGCCCTGTTGCAAACCCATATTGAGCCGGTTACACTTTATATGCGCTTACGGTCTATCTTCTCCTTTCATACAACACGACGCCAAACCTGACCTGCAAATCTTTTACCTGGCCTTACTATTTATCTGGCATCGACCCGAAATCCATTATACATGACGTGGCCGATTTCCCTGGAAAGCACATACCTGTTGCGAGGTCTAAAAAGCAGTTCATCCACACCCAATTCTCTGTTGGTGTTAAAATAAAATTTGTAGGTACAATCCTGACAGGCTTTAATTTCCAATTCAGCCCTAACCCATTGGTCATGAACATCGTGGCTATTTCTATTGTAAAACTCATACACTGCAGTTTGATTTCCTGAGGCATCTTCTACTGTCACTTTCCAGTCACCAAGGTCGTATTTAGAAGGATCTATAAAAGACCAGGCCGAAAAGATATACACCGAGTCCTGCAGCTGTTTTAGGGGTAAATCGGGCCATCAGGGATTCCCCTTTGGCTGCCTTTGCGGCTCCCTTTCCTCCGTAGCTTTTTTCCATGGATTGGTCATCCCAGCCCATGTGCAAATAAGCGTCACTGCTTAAGTTAGAGTCAGGACTTATTTCACCATTTTCGATGGATTTCAGTAAGGCATATTGGTTGATGCGTTCAAGAGGCAGTGTAAGAAGTGTAAAATCTTTATGCTCGAGCAGGGTGTCGCATAGTCCCTCCAGGTATTGCTCTCCATATTTAAGCGACGGGTCTCCTTTACCCCTTAATACCAAAATTGGCCGTTTATCCGGAAACGAATGGTGCAGTGATTTCAGAATTAATGGGTCTGAAAGGAATTCTATGCGTTCTGCAGTTTGTCCGATGGACATCCGGGATAACATGGCACTAATGATGGGTAATCCTGTAGCTTTGGAAATGCGCATGCCAAAAAACTGGTTGAAAAAATTTGGTTCGCTGATGAAGTGATCGGTCCAGCTCATCAGCTTAGGCAATAAAAAGATACCCTGATAGGCAGCAGGTTCAATCTTATTGTCCCGCAATAAATTGACCATTTCCTGGTTGTCATTTTTCGAAAAGAAATTGGGTTGAACCGTATTGTTAAACATCGGTTGCCGGTACAATGAATAATCTAAAAACCAGGTGACCAAAATCAAAACCAGGGTGTACAAATAGCCAGAAAAACTCATTCTTTTTATCAGTTGTTCCACCAACACCATAGCCAGGGCAACCAGTGCATACCAAAACGGCCACGCCAGCCTGGCGGATGCCTTAAACATAAGCATTGGTCCGAGCCAGTTTTCGACAAAGTCCTGCGGAAATGGCATAAACAAAACGGCAGAAGCATACACAAATAAGATGAAACTGCCCATCACCACCGCTTTAAGCACCGGAGACACAGAAAATCCGGATAACAGCCGGCGCTTAAACAACCAAACGCCAAAAAACCCAAAAAGAATAGCCACCACCGGAAACCCAAGATTGGCGATGGATTCAAAATCCATGGTAAACCCCCTTCCGGCGTATTTAACCAACAACTTATCTATCAATGAGTTCGGAGGAGCAAGCAAGCCCTCCAATTTGGCTTTGTAGTGAAAAAAACCCCACTGCATCTTTACCCTGTCTGTGACGTGATCTGCCATACGAAAATACAAAAAGGTGGATATTAAGGGGAGAAAGCCGAGCATCGCTACATATGCTGTTTTCCACGCATCTTTGCGATGGATGGACCACCATATCAGGGCGGTAAGCATTACCATAAATCCTGCACCAAAACCTACATATGGATTGTTGAGGGTAAAAAAAAGCAATAAACCTGCGAAGCCCAGGTCTCTCCATTCAAACCGTTGAATTTTGGACTTGCGTATCAACCAAAGCAGGGTTAGGGGCAATAAAAAAACATAAGACAGACCGTGATGCCCGATGAGCCTGTGAAGTTGCGGAGCCATCACCGCTGTTAGCGCTCCAAAAACAGCTGCCCTCCAGGCCACTATATCCAAAGCGCGGTAAATGAGGTAAATCAAAACCACAGAAACCCCGAATGACAACATGCCAAGGCCATTGACGATGCCAACTGTATAATCACAAAGGTCCATTATATGCCGGTGGATAAAACTCAGCAGAACGGATAAGCTGCCTTGTGCGTCGGTAAGGAAAATCAGTTCCCCCTCGGGATAGTTCATCGAGGTGAGGTGGGTACCGGCCCCATAGCAGGTGTGGTAAGACACATTGTAATACAAAGTAAGCGGATCCCCTCCAAAAGCATACATGTGCCGGTTTGGGTGAATAAGATAGGTGCCAAACATAGGCCAGGCCAACAGGATGGATAACCACAAACTGACCAGGCCCCAGGTAAGATTGTATATAAGGCTATTGGATGCTAATTTCATTTATACAAATATAGGATTTATGGCCGGAGCTTTAAAATGGTCCGAGCTATTCTTTGGATTAGTTTTTCGATGAGGTATATTTTCATTACTTTTATTTACTAATATGGGCAAAGCAGTAGTACCCTTACCCTATTCACCCTTTTCATGCAGGGAGATTCTGAGTAGGATACCGGGGTGAAAGATAATGATGACTTTGCCTTTCATGAACTAATGATAAATGCATATCTATGAATATTATCCTGACAGGAGCCACGGGCATGGTGGGAGAAGGGGTGTTGAATGAATGTCTCCATGATCCACATGTAATTCATGTCCTGCTATTGATCCGTAAAAGTTGCGGCATGAATCATCCTAAAGTAAAAGAACTTGTTGTAGCAGACCTGATGCATTTGGATGAGGTGACTTCATCCCTTTCAAATATAGATGCCTGTCTGTTTTGCCTGGGCACCACATCCGTAGGTAAAAGTGAAGAAATCTACTACAAGGTAACTTATGAACTTACCTTGTACATTGCCAATATACTCAAACAACTTAATCCGGGTATGGTGTTTTGTTATATTTCCGGGACCGGAACCGATTCCACAGAAAAGGGCAGAATTTCCTGGGCCAGGACCAAAGGTAAGACAGAAAACGACCTCAAAAAATTGGGTTTTAAATCGGTATATAACTTCAGACCAGGCTATCTTCAGCCTACGCCCGGCATGAAGAATACCCTGCCTTATTATGCTTACATAAGCTGGATTTATCCTTTTTTAAAATGGGTTTTCCCGGGAGGTGCCGGCCGTCTATCGACATTGGGACAGGCCATGATTGAAGTTTGTGATGTGGGGTATGAGAAGGATACCATTGAAGTCAGAGATATAGATGTGCTGGCAGCAACACGGATACAACGACTCCAAAATACGGGCAAATAATGTATATTTTCCCACTGATTAGTGCGGTAATTTGCTTAATTTTACTTTTTATGAAACAGGAATGAAAAACAGCATAGATCCAAAAATTGTCGAACTGAGCAGCAAGCTTTCACTGGCCATTACCAAGCTTGAAAAACTTACCTCAGATGCACGCAATGAAGAAATGAATGAAACCGTGCGCTACCTGCACTTGCAAATTGAGGCTCCCTTCACTTTTGTGATTGTGGGGGAAGTAAAAGCCGGAAAAAGTTCTTTTATCAATGCCCTGCTGGAAACCGGAAAGGAAATCTGTAAGGTAGCACCGGCGCCGATGACGGATACCATACAACAAATTGTATATGGTCATGAGGAATCTACTGTTTTTGTGACTGACTACATCAAAAAAATTACCCAGCCTGTAGAAATCCTGAAAGAAATTGCCATTGTGGATACGCCGGGTACCAATACCATTGTGGCCCATCACCAGGAAATTACCGAAAAATTTATCCCCTACTCTGACCTCATCGTCTTTGTGTTTGAATCAAAAAATCCATATCGACAGTCGGCGTGGGATTTTTTTGATTTCATCAACAGTGAATGGCGAAGAAAGGTGATTTTTGTTTTGCAGCAAAAAGATCTGCTTTCAGAGGAAGACCTCAAGATTAACTTCCAGGGCGTCATCGAAAATGCCCAGAAAAAAGGAATTAGCCATCCGCATGTTTTTGCCGTATCGGCCAAGCAGGAACTGGAAGGCGACAAAGAAGGCAGCGGCTTCAGGGCGTTGCGGACTTTTATCCAGGCGAATATTACAGGAGGTAAAGCACCTTACCTCAAATTGTCCAATACCACAAATACCGCTCAAAGAATTGCAGACACCATAGAAGGGGCATTACAAGTACGGGAAGAACAATTTGTGCTGGACCGGGATTTTAGAAATGACATCCGCGAGACACTGGATAATCAGGAAGTAAAGACCAAATACCAGGTAGGCGTGCTGACGGAAAACCTCATTGGAAGTTATGACAAGATCACCTCAAAAAAATCTGAAGAACTTGGAGAAGGACTTTCCTTTTTAAGCGTCCTCAAACGCTCATTTTCGTCCCTCTTTGGCACGGAGTCAGGGCTAAAAGACTGGTTGAATCAACAGTCCAAAGATTTTGAATTGCAGTTGCATACCCAGTTAAAGGATAAATTGCAGGCCGGTATAACCGATGTGGCTGACAACATACAACTGATGGGCAAGCTGGTGGACGCCAAATTAAAATCTAACCGGACGGTTTTAAAAGACAATGACGAGATTTTTGCAGATATAGCAGAGCGAAGGGCCAATGTGCTCCGGGATCTTCAACAAAGTTTCAGCCAGTTCATGAACAAAAGTGAAAACTTTTACGATGAAGCTTTACTAAAAGAAACCGGCAAAATGACCCCCAACCTTGCCGCTGGAGGTGGTGTGGCCGTAGTGGGTGTCATGATCACCGCACTGGTCAACGGGGCAGTTTTCGACATTACCGGGGGCATACTTACCACCGTTGGTTTGTTGTTTGCAGGAGTGACGCTGGGCCTGAACAAAAGCAAGATCATTCGCAAATTCAAGGAAGAGGTCACCAAGGGCAGGATGAAAATGGAGGAAGAAGTAACCACGACACTCAATGATTATACCCTGCGTATCAAAAACCGGATTGACGATAATTTCAGGGCATTCGATCAGCATCTGACTTCAGAGGAAACAAATTTAAGCCGCATGAAGGCTTTAAAAGATGAAGTGCGGATGCTGCTAATTTCCGTAAATGCAGAAGTATTAAATCATTTGAAATAAAATTCATTTTATTTGCACCAAATTTCAATTTACATCCGTCTTTGGATAGTAATCAAACTAACATTATGAGGCTATTATTTGTATTCATGTTTTTATTTTCGTTTTCCGCTGCCTATAGTCAGGTAGGTTATGGTTTCACAATGACCAATGACATTTACCACCGCTATGCCAACCCAAAGGACGGCCTTGCCTACCCTGCTTCGGGCAGTGCCATTTTAAATATAGGAGGTGGTCCAAAGGTATGGTTTGGAGGTCGCAATCTTTCATTATCCCTGGAAGGACAAGCCGTAATTGGTTTTTTGGGACTTGCCGTAAAAGATTATAAAGGTCTGGGAACCGTAAGTTATCCCCTGATGGCGAAGCTCAACTTTAATGGCTTATCAGCCCTCGATAAGGAAGGTCGTATGGGTTGGAGCGTAGGTGGCGGAATCCAGTATTCAAAAACTGAGCTTTACGGCCTGGATGATGATTTTGAGGCAAAGGGAGTCAAACGTAAATTGTTTAAAACCTATTTTGCCCAAATGGGTTACGGCTTTGGCATTTCGGGATTCGGCGTTCAGGGTTTTGCCCGGTACGGCTGGAATGGCGACAGCAAGGCAAATACCATGGCTATCGGCCTACAATGGGATTTCAACATGCGTATGCTGAAAAAGATCACCAGCCCTGAAAGTTCGCTTTAAGTAATCAGAAATCAACATCGTGGAGACCAACCTAAAACCTCACAACACCTTTGGCATTCAGGCGCAGTGTAAAGGGATTATCCGGCTATATTCTGAGCAGGACATCTTTGAATTTTTATTGAGACAGGATAGCCAATACCTGGTATTGGGAGGTGGCAGCAATGTGCTGTTCAGGTCGGACTACGACGGCTTTATCCTTAAGAATGAAATTAAGGGCATTGAAATCATTGACGAGGATGAAAAAGCCCTGCTGGTTAAAGTTGGTGCCGGAGAAATCTGGCATTCCCTGGTGATGTGGTCGGTAGGTCATAATTTATGGGGTTTAGAAAACCTTGCCTTAATACCTGGTAGTGTCGGCGCAGCCCCTATACAAAACATTGGAGCCTATGGAGTGGAACAAAACAAGTGTTTTCACAGTCTTAATGCAATAGACCTGGAGCAGGGCACCACCAGAACCTTTTATAATGAAGAATGTAATTTTGGGTACAGGGACAGCATTTTTAAACAAGCGGAAAAAGGGAAGTTTCTCATTACCCATGTATGTTACCTGCTTTCCAAAATCCCTAACCCTGTTTTGAGCTATGGAGATGTAGCTTCGGAGGTGGGAAGTAGTACAGACCGGTCTGAGGTAATTGCAGAGGCTGTGATTCGCATTCGCAAAAACAAACTGCCCAACCCAGCCGAGATAGGCAATTCGGGCAGCTTTTTTAAAAATCCTATAATAAGTAAAGAAGAATTTGAACCATTACAGGCCCTGTATCCAGGTATTGCGTTTTATGCAGCAGGTGCACAGGTGAAGCTGGCTGCTGCCTGGCTCATTGACCAGTGCGGATTTAAAGGCATCGTGGATGGCAATACCGGCACTTATAAAAAACAGGCTTTGGTCATTGTAAACCATGGGGCTGCCACCGGTAAAGAGATTTTTGCCTTTGCCCAAAAAATCCAGCAAGCCGTAAAGGATAGGTTTGGGGTCGTGCTGGAGATGGAGGTGAATGTGGTGTAGGGGCCAGGGATCAGGGATCAGGGACCAGTGTACCCTCATAAAATAACTTGACAAAGTTCTACCCTAAACCCTAAACCATGTGGATAACTTTATTTTAATAAAAATAGGTAGTCATTTATTTTCGTTGGGCAAGATCAAGCGGAGGCAGGCTCTGCTGGGGAGCAATCAACTTTTTACTTTTAACTTTTTACTTTCAACTTTTTACTTTTTACTTTCACCTTTTTACTTTCAACTTTTAACTTTTTACTTTCACCTTTCTACTTTAACCTTTCCACTCACTATCAATCCTTAAGGCAACGAACAGAGCGTCCGGTCCCCCTACCGCCGCCGGCCAGGTAGGCATCGGCGCTATTGAATCGGAAGCTGGTGGCACCGGTGCCACTCACCGTACTGCACCAATAGCTACCATCGGTATCGACAGTGAAGAGCAAACCATTGGTGAGACTGCGGTAGCCTGTCAGGGGCAATTTTAACGGAGATGCAAAGGCACCCGCTGCGTTGTTCGTGCTGCTTATTGGTGGTTGTACCCAACTTAACCGCTCATTGTTTAGTTCTGTTTCTGTGGGCAAGCGGTATCCAGTGGGACATGGGTTATTTACGCCATTTATCCCCTGCCATAAATTACCATTCTGTGGGCTGCGCCAATCGCTTGGGCTGCCAGGTGCTAAAATAAAGTCACCATGGGCCGGTTGGTCAGTGCTGCTTAATGTTGTTGTTGTTGTTGAATTTCGGCATTGGTGACCATCACTTCTTCTTCCCCACTGGTTTAAATCACCATACGAATCAGCATCGGTGCTGCTGGTGGCGACTCTGCTTGCTCCCAGATTCCTGTCCATCCACGTTTTACCTGTCACAGGATTTAATACGGGTATGATCTTAGTGACGGTTCCGCCACAGAATACTGTGCCACCCGGGTAACTTGCAGCTTGAATATTACATGGTCAGTACCACTGAGATCCTTCCCATGTCTCTAAACAACGTGATGTGGTATTGTATATGGTTAGTCCTTCAGCGAGAGGAGTTGGGATAGCGTCCCTCTGTGTTTTAGTCATCCTTGGTGGGAGGAAGCCCCTAGTGGTGGATGTGACATCCAGTGCAGCTGACGCATGAGGATTAATGGTACCCATTCCTACTCTTCCACCAAGTGGTTGTATGGATAGCGGATCAGTAAAAACTCCACCTTCTCCTACCTGCATCCAGCCAGAAAAGGGAGAAACAGCTAGTTTACCAAAATCTATACCGGCATTACCAGCTATTCCTATTCTAAAAACACCTGTAGAAATATTCCCCGGAATAGTTGGGCTGTTGGAGGGCCCTACTATAGTGAGCTTACTTGGAGGGCTATTAGTACCAACGCCTACATTCTGCGCAGATATTACAACACTTATCAGCACCATAAATAGAATAAAAATATTTTGTTTCATGATTTTTTGTTCAATATCTGAATACAAATTTCTTTTGTTTTTTGCGAGGCAATAAATCCTCAAAAAGTTCTATCGGCATCTTATAAAGGGGAAAGTTTGTAAAGTAGAAAGTGCTTAAAATAAAACATTCCTTAACCTTTCCACTTTTTACTTTTAACTTTTTACTTTCAACTTTGAACTTTTACCTTTGAACTTTTTACTTTCACCTTTCTACTTTTAACTTTTTACTTCATCGATAGGGGTTATTCCTGTTTTATCACCACTGTCCCTGAAAAATTTATGGTGCCATTTCCTGTATTTTTTATTTGAGGAATCTGAGAGGCATCTTTGATGGTCAAATTCATTAATTCAAGCATGCCCTCATTGAGGATAATGGGCGTATTTGCTGGACTGTTGTGTGATACAAAATCCAAATTCTGGAAGGACAAAAGTTGACTATCGTCATGTAAAAAGCCATATGTACTGCCATTAAACCCCGGTAATGAAAAATCAAAAAAGAGTTGGGCATTGGGTGGATTATTATCCATGATGGTGAGGGGTTTATCGATCATTAACGGTGCTTCCAGCGGCACAGCACTTACCGAATGGTGAATAAGTAACGTATCATAGGGATCGGCGCAGGCGATGGCGTCCTCAAATTCTTTTTTGATGGACAAAGCTACAGGCGAATTAAAAATGGTATCAAAACAACCGATGAAATCATCAAATACACTGGTTGGGTAAATATTGTTTATTATATTTCGCTGATCGCCAATGGCGAAGGAAGGGTTTTTGGTATCTTTTATTTCCAATAGTCCCTCATTGATGTGGATGGTCGAGGTAAAATTTAACAGGTCGTTTTGTGTATTGTTTACTTCAAAGAGAAGCCGTCCATGGTTTTTAAATTGAGGTGTCATACCCAAGGTAGCAAAACTGGCTAAACCAGGTGATGTAGTGCCAAAATTTACGACAGAGTCCGGCATGATGGTTGTATTTCCGGTAAGGAAGCCATAATTGTAAATTTTACCGCTACCGGTAACCGGGTTGTTCATAAAGTTGGCTGTGCAATAGCTACCCAAAGTCAAAAGGCTGTTGACCTGGGGTCCGCTGTTTGCAACTAAATGTTTGCAGTTTATGGTCGATGGGCCGGTAAACTGAGCGACGCCATTACTGAAATTTAACGTACCTTTCCCGTTGAATGCAGTTTCGTTGAAAAGTTGGTGCGATCCCGTAATTAAATTAATGGCTCCAAGGGTATCGATGAGGGTGGTTCCACCATCCCAGGTAGAATTGCCATACCTTGACAAGAATGAATTTGGATGAATATGTATATTACCTGTAGGATGTTGATGAAAAACGCTGCCGATGATTGGAAACTCCCCACCTCCACCTAAATTTAGAGTGCCGAAGTTATGGATATTTCCAACCCAATTGGGCTGAGCAGTCGTGTTTCCAAAATAATTGCTGTTCATATTTAATACACCATGATTGTTTAGGGTAAATCCACTACCTAAACCGATATTGGTATTATTGATTACTCCCTGATTATGAATGGTTACACCACTGGTAAAACTTACACCTCCCCAGGCGAAAAAAGACGCAGGTGGGAAATTCAGTGTAGCTCCTGGCATTATATATAAGTCAGTGGAATCTGTCCAGGAAACGCCCATCAGATCAAGAACAGAACCGGAAGGTATGGTAAGGCTGCCATTGCCGCCAAAAATAGTGCCGTAAAACAGACCTCCATTGGCTACAAATATCGTTGGCACATTAAATGTGACAGAATCTTTAAATAACAAATGTGGGGTTACTCCTTGTCCTGGTTGGACACGAAGGTGGCCATTGCCATTAAACTGGGTGGGATATACAAAGTTCTGGGTATAATCTGTGATTGACAAAGTCCGGCCAGAAGCGACGTAAAAATTTCCACCTATGGTGTCCCCAGGAATTCTGAAAACCAGGTCACCATCGGTTGCATATATTCTACCAGAAGGCCTATTGATGTATGGCGCACCGAGTAAAGTAAGTTCATATTCTCCCAAATGGTAGAAGTCGCCATGGTTGTCGAGTTTAACTCCGCTCCAAATCGGAGGACCGAAGCCGGGGCAACATGCGGGACATGGCTCTGGAGTAGGCTGAACCGGATCCGTGTACACAATATCGCCATGATTGATGATGGAAGCAGCACCATAGTTTGTGTTACAATAGAGACCACCTGTTGAAACCGTAATGATTCCATAATTAATAATGGTTCCTGTAAAATCCAGGAGCCCGGAGCAAGGGCACGGAAGTTGATAGTAGTTCAGGCAATTGCCAGATGGGCCTACGTATAAGGCGCCCCCTATACCTATGGTAATATTGATGTTGTTCATATATCCACTGGCATGAAATAAGCCATTAATCACCACATGAGCGCCCGCGGCGAAATTGTAGGTGTTATTGGTCGAAGTATATACATTACCATTAATGACTAAATCATCTCCGGGGCCATTCAATACAGTCATTTGATTTACGTTGGTGAGACTGCCATACACATGAAGTTGGTCAATTCCCAAATTTTGCCCCTGACAATTTATGGTATCGCCAACTGCTATGATTATCGAATCTTGTTTGAAATCCGGAATTGCTGAAGCTGCCGCCCAGGAATTGGAAGTATTGTCATAACGCTCCCACACAGCCAGATTTGACCAGTTACCGTCATTAATGGTTCGGAATTTGGATGGTGGTGGTATCGGGCTGTTGTCGGGTGTAAATATACCCGCAATGTGAAGTCCCGTGCCATAATTGTGCATACTACCTCCAATAGCAAAACTACCGTTCCCATCTGAGGTGATAACTTCCGGGTAACCTCCCAAAACACCCGCTCCGGTGTCATACCAATATTGACCATTCCATTTGGCAATTCCATCGGCCGCAGTGCCCCCAGCATTTGTAAAGTACCCAACACAATACATATTGCCCAAGATATCAAATTCAAGGTCTTTAACATAGGTACTTTGGGACCAATCACCCAGCTCGATCCAGGAAGTACCTGACCACTTTTTCACCGGTGATAAACTGGATGGGTATTGATTATATCCTGCGATATAAATGGTGTCTAAAGGGCTTACCAATATGTCATAAATATCCAAGTTGTGGCCAGCAAACAAGGTAGTGTTCCATGAACCGTTTTCGTAACGTACCAGGTTACTGCAGGGAACACCATTGGCTAAGGTGAAGTAACCCCCAATAATCAATGCGCCGGTGGATGTGGTATCCATAGCGTGAACCGTACCTCCATTTGTAATCCCATAAGATTCGGTTTGTAAGCCGGCCCCCAAATTGGTCCACGTATTGTTTGCATATTTCGCGATGCCGTTGGCAGAAACGCCCCCAACGTTGTTAAAATAACCGCCGATGTATATAGTGTCATGCTGACAAAGAATGTCATTAACTATAACACCGTTATTTCCGGTAATCATGCCCAATAAGGTCCAACTTGTGCCCTCATATTTTGAAATACCATAAATCCATTGCGACGTTCCATAATCGTATTCCCCCCAGGCTGCATATAAATTTCCATTTTCATCAAACTCCATTGTTGAAACTGAATGCCAGGAGGACTGACCAATGTCTGACCAGGCAGTACCATTCCACTTCGCCAAATGATATGGAAGACCACCGTTACCACAAACGTAAAGATTACCAACGTCATCAAATAAAGCACCTGTAGCCGTAGCATTACTTAACAGGCCACTGTTTAAAACATTCCACATGGGCGGTGGGCTTGGGTGAGGGTCGCAAAATCCTTTTTGCCAGGAGGATATTAAAACAATAATTGAAATATATTTTAATAGTCTTAACCTTAAAAAATTATAGCATACAACCTGGTTTAAATACTGATCCATCATATTCATAAGTTTATAAGGTTAAATTTTATCAATCTTCTGGAAGCCTGAAGTAGTTTTCCTCCAGTCACTAAAATTTGCTTGTTCTTCCACAATACTTTTTCAATCTTAGTTGGATTTACGGCAAAACTTTGGTGAATTCTTAACCATTGGATGGCATCTAATTTTTCTACCCAATACTTCAGTGGTTTGGATGTATAGATACTGGTGCCGTCCGCCAGGTAAATTGATGAGTAGTTTCCATCCGCTTCCATGTATAGGAAATCTACAGCCTTAATTTGCTTGTATCGATTTCGATCCCAAATGCAGAACACTGTCAAATGATTGTGTTTATAGATTTGCCCGATTTCAGCAGTCTGATTTAGGGTTGTGATGGTGATAAACGATGAAGTTGCATCTTGCATGGGTTATTTCACTTTTTCATAAGGTATAGGTACGGCTCTCTCAAATTATTGAAATAGGGCTTTAGACCTAATTTTGAGGACAACCTTTTAAGATGGCTGTCACCACAAAAGCGAAAAGAGAAGCATCTAATTAGATATGGATCACAACTGACTATGACTTGGAAAAGAAATATAAGGTGGCTGGCTAAATTGGAAAATTTAACAGCACCCTTACATCATTCGTCAAGTTCCAGGTTTTGCCTGGCGTTCATCAGTTCTGACAGGGCGTGGTGGTCAGCCAGTTTGCGGGTGATGGTTATGCCCTGGTCATAAATTTCAAAAGCTTTCGTTGTTTCACCGGATTTGGCATATAAATCGGCAAGATGGAAGTACAGGCCGGTGTAATTTTCATCGGCTGACCGGAGTTTTTCAAAGTGGAGGATGGCAGTCTGGATGTCACCCAGGTATTCGTATTCTTTGGCAATGGCAAACAAGACGAAGCTGTCCGGACTTGCCGGATCATACATGGCCAAAAGTGTATTTAATCTATTGTTTTCCATCTAATTATACGTTATAAATACAATTATATAAACTATTAGTTAAATTTATCAATCAAACCAAATATTTTTACATTTAATTTCAAACTGACAAATATTATTAAGAAATTTGCAAGATTAAACAATTTTGTATTACAAATAGTTAAAACACTTTCAAAAAACATAAAGCAGACCCATGAAATTGCTCGTTTGCATCAGCAAAACTCCGGACACTACTTCCAAAATCTCCTTTACGAACGGCGGCAAAGATTTTAATGCCGAAGGAATCCAATATATAATGAATCCCTATGATGAGTGGTACGCTCTGGTAAGGGCCATTGAACTTAAAGAAAAACATGGCGGCACAGTAACGGCCATCAATGTGGGAGATGCGTCTAATGAAATCGTAATTCGCAAAGCACTGGCCATTGGCGCAGACGATGCCATCCGTGTAGATGTAAATCCGGCGAATGCGCTTCAGACTGCCGATGAAATCGCTGCCCATGCGGCGGGATATGATATCATATTTACCGGTAAAGAAACCATTGACTACAACGGTTCAGAAGTAGGTGCTATGTTGGCGGAAATGTTAGACCTACCTTATATATCTTACATCAACAAACTCGAGGTTGAGGGTGATGTAAAAACCCTCAGCCGGGAAATCGAAGGGGGCATTGAGACCGTGAGTGTTTCCGGCCCCTTGGTGGTTTCAGCGGCTAAAGGCCTGGCTGAGCAGCGCATTCCCAATATGCAGGGCATCATGATGTCAAAGCGAAAGCCTCTAACTGTAGTGGCCTCCGCCTCCGGCCTTAAGGGATCTGAGGTTACCCTCCATCAGATGCCTCCTGCAAAATCCGGGGTGAAAATGATCGACGCCAACGACATGGATGCCCTGGTAAAATTACTCCACGAAGAAGCAAAAGTTATTTAAAAGATAAATTATCACAATGTCAATTTTAATAGCCATTGAACCCGTAAACGGAACCCTTAACAAAGGAAGCTTTGAACTTACTTCCTATGCAAAAATGCTGGCCACAAAAACTGGTCAGGAAGTGAATGCACTTGTGTTGGGCAGCAGCAACAATACCTCCCAACTTGGAAAGTACGGAGCCGATAAAGTATATACGATAGAAAATGCCAACCTGGATGTTTTTGACAGTCAGGTATATGCCACGGTCATCGCAGAAGCAGCCGGCAAACTGGGCTGTAGTACGGTATTGGTGCGTCACACGGCCAATGGTAAAGCCATACTTGGGAGGCTGGCTGTAAAACTTAAAGCCGACAGTGTAAGCGGGGTGAATTCTGTGCCGGATACCCAGGCCGGATTTACGGTGACTAAGTCTGTGTACAGCGGCAAGGCCATCGCTACTTTTGCGCTAAGCACTGAAAATAAAGTCCTTAGCCTCATGGGAAATGCAGTACAACCGCAGGAATTGGGAACGGACGTGACGCCACAAGTTTTGGATATCACGGTCCCCTCTCCACGGTTAACGCTGGTAAACAGACAAACAGACACGGGTCATGTACCTCTTCCTGAAGCTGAAAAGGTTGTGTCAGCGGGCCGTGGCATGAAGGGTCCTGAAAACTGGGGCATTGTCGAAGATCTGGCTACCGCTTTGGGCGCTACCACAGCATGTTCCCGGCCTGTTGCCGATACCGGCTGGCGTCCTCACCATGAACACGTAGGACAAACGGGAGTGGCCATTAGACCAAATCTCTATATCGCCATCGGCATCTCCGGAGCGATTCAGCACCTGGCGGGCGTCAACAACAGCAAGACCATCGTGGTAATCAATAAGGATCCTGAAGCACCTTTCTTTAAAGCTGCGGACTATGGGGTCCTTGGTGATCTCTTTGAAGTAGTACCAAAACTTACCGAAGCGATTAAGAGATTTAAAGAAAAAGCATAAAATTAGGAGTTAGGAATTGGGAATTATTGGAAGTGACTGAGGTCAGAATTACCAGGAAATATTTTCTTTACGGTTTCACTTAAAATATCTAATCTTGTACTGTGATTAAGTTTAGACAGTACATTTCCATTTTTTTGGCTGTATTCATTTATGCCAGTTCCGCAGGCATGGTGGAAAGGCGTGGATTTGACATCAGAGCTCTGGACGACGGGTCTCCTTCCTATCGAGAAGGTGGATACCAGCACCTATCTGGCATCCTCGAAAAAGATGTAAACGCAAAGACACTTAACAGCACAGCGTTAAAAGATAATTTTACGGGCCAAAGTTTTAAGTCGTACGACGGCATGTTCATTATGCAATCCTCAAACAGGGGAGTGATCTCTTGCCGGATCAAAAGTTCCTTCCAGCTTATTCACTTTCTTTTGTGTGTCCATTTTTTTCAATTCCACTCTTTTTGGTAAATGGACTCAAAGTCTTTGCCTTAGCAGCTGCAGCTATTTGAACAAATAGGAGAGCGCAGAGAATTCTGACCTATATAATACGAAAGCCATATTTGCAGGATAATCGAAATAGGCAGCAACGCATATATCACTGGAAGTTAAAATCAAGCTAATTTGCAACAGCTCAAGACATAACAAGAATCATATACAAAGAGAATCACAATAAGTGGAAGATAATTTAATATCTCCTTATTTTGGAAACAAAATCTTTCAATCAAATCTAAACCTGAAATGTCCTACAATGAGCACAAAATAGCGGCATTTCAATAAAACCAAAAAATTATGAAGCACACATTAAAAATGGTCATTTTTGCCATCCTGGTTGTACTTTTCCCGGTGTTGGCCTTTGCAGAAGGTGGGTCGGGAGGTCCGGCAATAGCCGGCATCCGCATTGAATTTATTTTATTTGCCCTCACCTTATTGGGTGTAGCCCTGTTTCACAACCAGACATTCTGGGTTGCCATTACGGGACTAACTGTTATTGTTTTATACAAGTTGTTTTTCATTGAAGCTTATCCCTTTGCAGAACATTTTTTAGGTGATAACTCCATGATGTCCCAACTTGCCGATAAAAATCTGCGGCAGGGAGAATGGGGTATCCTGGTCAACCTGTTGGGTCTATTGCTTGGTTTTGGCATCCTGGCCAAAATCTTTGAAGAATCCGGGGTGCCAGACCTTTTGCCGAACTATTTGCCCAATGACTGGAAAGGACCTGCGGTTCTTCTGGTTTTTGTGTTTATCCTATCCTCTTTTCTGGACAATATTGCAGCAGCGATGATAGGCGGCACCATTGCTTTGGTGGTATTCAATGGCAAGGTACATATCGGATATATTGCAGGTTTAGTTGCTGCTAGTAATGCCGGCGGTTCAGGCAGCATTGTGGGTGACACTACCACCACGATGATGTGGATTGACGGGGTATCAGCTTTTAACGTATTACATGCCTATGTTGCCGCAGTGGTAGCTCTGTTAATTATCATGTGGTTTGCCGCCAAACAACAGGACAAGTATCAGAGAATCACACCAGATGCCACACCTGGCGTAAAAATAGACATAACCAGACTGGGCATAGTGGTCATGATTCTTTTTGGTGCCATTCTCTCCAATATCTACTATGACATGCCCGCCCTTGGTGTCTGGGTAGCCCTATTTATTGGCGCTTTCATCAGAAAAATGCCATGGGAAGAGGTAACTGCCTCCATAAAAGGGACTATTTTTTTATTGTGCCTTGTCACCGCCGCATCTCTCATGCCGGTTGAGACTTTGCCCAATGCATCGTGGATCACTGCCTTTGTATTGGGCTTTGTTTCTGCAGTTTTCGATAATATTCCATTGACCAAACTTTGTCTGGAACAAGGGCATTTCGATTGGGGTATGCTGGCTTATGCTGTCGGCTTCGGGGGATCCATGATTTGGTTTGGGTCTTCCGCAGGGGTAGCCATCACCAATAAGTTTCCGGAAGCGCGCAACGTTAAAAACTGGATACTTCAGGGATGGCATGTAATTCTGGCTTATGTAGTGGGTTTCTTCGTGTTATATGCCACACTGGGCTGGGAGCCGGCTGACAATAAAGCCCACAAAGAACCCGCTTCAAAATGTACAGCAGAATTCTGCAAAACCAGAGACGAGGCACAGGGACTGGAATAAAAAGAGTTTTCTTGCAAAAACAAATCAAAAAATCCGGTAGCTTAAAAACCTGCCGGATTTTTTTTATTCAGACTACTTTATTTTAACCACGGCGGCGAAAGCCAGGTGATCCGATCGACTGGATTTTTCTCTCATATCCACATAGTTTTTTTGGATGGATATCTGCCTCCTGCATCCATTTTTATAAAAGATGTAATCCAGTTTTTGTTTGCCTTCCGTAGAATCGCAATACCTGTTCTGACCTGGATTGATGGTAAAATATTGATGCCGTTTATCATATTTTTCGACACTGTCGTTAAATCCCATCGTTGAACTAATATATTCATAAGCAGTATTTGGAAAATCAAATTTATGGTTGTCCAAGCCGGGATGCGCAATATTGAAATCTCCCGCCATAAATATGGGCAAGTCCGTTTGCAATTGCTCCAACTGCTCATGTATAAATTTAATTTGCTCCATTCTTATTGTCTCATCCTGTGCATCCGGGCCTGAATACAAATGGGTGTTCAACACCCACGCTTCACCTGACGGAAATTCAATTTTAGTAAGTAAAAATCCCTTGGCTCCAATTTTTTCTTCCCAACGCATTTCAGGAAGTTCCGGAAACGCATAAAATTGTTCTTCCAGGATTTCGTATTTGGAAAAGGTAGCCAGGCCGCCATAACAATCTTTTACAAAACCCGGGATGATCGTTTTGTTGCAATGATAATCTGAATAGTATTGGTACAATCCAGCCAATTTTCCTACATTTAAATCTCTGAATTTTTTAGAAAAAATCTCCTGGAGACAAAGTACATCGGCATTGCGGTAAATCAACGAATCTGCAATATCCAAAAATCTATTCCCCTGGTCATGTGTAGGAAGCGAAATAGGCAAGCCCCAAACATTGTAGCTCATGATCGTATAATCAGATCTGAAATCAAAACACAAATTACCACTATGGGGAAGATTTTTCAGAGGCAACTCTGTAGATATAAATGGGATTAAACATAAAAAGATGAGAGAAACATACTTCATGGATTGTATAATTGTTTACTTGCAAAGCTACGTCCGCCAGCTGTCCCTATCTTAAAGCAGAAGTTTTCATATTATTATTTATTACAATGTATTGTAAATTTAATCTAAACAAATTGGCAATAAAACGCCCTTCGATTTTACAATTTGTTGACACGCCATTAATGTGGATAAAACAGTGAACACGCATCTTTGCTACCAAAGTAATTACGTGAAAATATTCTATGCAGTTCAAGCCACTGGAAATGGACACATCAGCAGGGCTCACCAATTAATTCCCGCCTTGTCCAGGTATGGCACAGTCGATGTATTTCTGAGTGGCAATAATTCAAGTCTTGAGGCCCCCAAAGAGACCAGATTTCGAAGCAAAGGCCTAAGCCTGTATTACACCCGGTGTGGTGGCCTGGATTACCTGAAGATGGGAGCAGCCAATAATTTGTTAAGGGCCAGGAGAGAGGCACGTGATTTGCCGGTGGAAAAATATGATCTGGTAATCAATGATTTTGATTACATCACCTCTTTGAGTTGTCGTTTAAAAAAAATACCCAGCATTCACCTTGGTCATCAGGCAAGTTTCCTCAGTCCCAATACCCCCAGACCAGCCAAACGCTCCCTCATTGGGGAATATATTTTCAGGGAATATTGTTGTGCAAGTCACCACCTCGGCTTTCACTTCAAAAAGTACGATGACTTTATTTATCCTCCCGTCATTAAAAAAGAAATCCTGGATGCAGAGGTAGTGGATTTTGGGCACGTTACGGTTTATCTTCCCGACTACCAGACGTACTTCCTTGAGCAACATTTCCGATACCACAAAGACATATTGTTTCACTGGTTTCTGCAAGACATCAAAACTCCTTACAGGGACGGGAACATTTTGTTTTATCCCGTGGTGAACGAACTATTTAATCAAAGTCTGAGTTCCTGTCATGGACTGATTACCGGTGGCGGCTTTGAAACACCCAGTGAGGCTTTGTTTTTGGGGAAAAATTACTCTCCATTCCGATAAGAGATCATTACGAACAGAAATGTAATGCCGCAGCATTAAGTCAGATGGGCGTAAGTACCCTGGAACATGCGGACTCACCCTTATTCTATCTTGAGATAGCAACCTGGCTGGAACAAGGTCAATCCATAAAACTTCCGGAATTCAACAACGTGGATGAGACCATCGAGTCCCTTTTCTCTACCTATGGTGTACTGAATAAAACGATGGCCATTTGAAGTCTGTTTGATCGATTAATATAATATCACTGGCAAACCCTGCATAATACCTATAACAAACCAGCAGCGTATTTTGCTGACTTGTTGCGTTGTCATGCCACCACCTGCGCAGTTATTGATTGAGGTAAAAGTGCCTTACAGGCAATTGATCAACCTGGCTGTTTTGCTGCTGTTTAAATCCGGTTATAAAAAGGGCGATTTGATACCCAGGACTGGACCTAAAGGTTTTTGAACTATGGCCTGTGCCTATATTTTCTTATCTTGCGTGCTGTTACTTCAGCAAACCGTATGAAAAAAATAAAAGTCGCTTTTTTTGCCGACATGCTCAATGAAGATTTTGATGGTGCGTCGCGTACGATTTATCAAATCATTCGCCGCATTGATCCGAAAAAATACACCTTCTTTTTTATGTGTGGCAGTCCTCCGGCAGCCAATTTCCCTTTCAAATATTATCAGATACCCAGCGTAGAGATCCCCAAGAATGAAGATTATCGCATTGCCATACCTGCACTCGATTTTTTTGACATGAACAATGCCATGCTCATTTTCAATCCTGATGTTATTCATATTTCTTCACCTTCATTCCTTGGGAGGTATGCTGTCGATTATGCCAATGATCATGACATACCAGTGGTAACCATCTACCATACCCATTTTATTTCCTATATCGACTATTATTTTAAGGGTTTAAAAATGCTGATCGATCCGGTAAAATCATTTGTCATCTCTCGAAACAAATCGTTTTACAACAACTGTGATTTGGTGTTGGTGCCATCTCAATCCCTGATAGAAGAGTTGGCAGGATATGAATTTGATCGCAATAAAATGAAACTGTGGCCAAGAGGTATGAATCTGGCCATGTTTTCTCCTTCTAAAAAAGACAAGACATTATTAACACAAATCGCCAATGACAAACCCGTTGCGCTTTTTGTCAGCCGGCTTGTATGGGAAAAAAACCTTTCTACCCTCATCAAGATATATCAATTGAATGAAGCCGCTGGCCATAAATTTCAATTTGTGATTGCGGGGGACGGTGTAGCCATGGAAGCATTGGAATCGAAAATGCCAAATGCTCTCTTTTTGGGTAATATGGATCATAAGACGCTAAGCGTATGGTACGCTACGGCTGATGTTTTTTTATTTCCATCTGATACAGAAACGTATGGCAATGTGGTAGTGGAGGCCATGGCCTCAGGATTGCCTGTGGTCGCAGCCGATGCGGGTGGACCGAGTGACCTGGTTGACCAGCACAAAACCGGCATTAAATGCCCCCCTCAAGACGCAACGGCATTTTATGAAGCGATGTTATTACTGATATCAGATGCGGCACTGAGAAACGATATCATCCATCAGGCCCTGTCTTTCGTGCAAACTCTTGACTGGGAAAGACTGGTGGCGGAATATTTTATTTTCATAGACGACCTTGTGCCGGCCAAGAACCCATAATGGAGATTTTATTCATATCGCATAAGTACCCGCCTGCCACCGGAGGAATGGAGAAGTTTTCTTATGAATTGATCAGCGGGGTGCAACAGCATATAAAAGTACATAAGGTGGTTTATGATGGTAAAGAATCCAGAGTGATGTGGTTTCTTAATTTGCGACGCAGGGTGGACGACCTCATTAAAAGGCACCCCTGCATAAAGTTGATCCACCTCAATGACGGCCTCATGACCTACTTTTGTTTGTGGTTGAAAAAAAAATACAAGCTCCCTGTTGTGGCCACATTACATGGGCTCGACGTAGTATTTCCTCTCCCCTATTACCAAAAAAAAGATCATGCCCCAGTTTAGCAAAATCGATGGCTTTGCTTGTGTAAGCCGGGCAACACAAACCGCCGCCATTGATCGGGACATCCTGGCGATGAAAACTGTAGTCATACCAAATGGCGTTGACCATGTCCTTTACTCTTCCAAACCTGATGAACATTTGCAACAAAAATTACGGGACAGGTATGGGCTTGGCACTGAAAAAAAGTTGCTAATAGGTCTGGGTCGTGCTGTAAGCCGGAAAGGATACAGTTGGTTTGTCAAGAAAGTTTTGCCTTTCTTGGGTGATGACGTTGTTTTTATTCACTGTGGCCCTTCTTCCAGCTATTCTTCAAAGACTTTACATCGATTCTTTCCCGAAAGGTGGATACAAATGTATGAGCTTATGCTGGGCTTGCCTACTGATGAAACGGAGCTGCAGGAAGAGGCGAAGAGACAACCGACTCGATTTATTAAAACCGGATATCTGCCATTTGCAGAGGTCATACAACTGATGAAAATGTCGGGCATATTTATTATGCCAAATCTGAAGGTAGAAAACGACATGGAGGGCTTCGGGCTGGTGGCGCTTGAAGCATGTATTGCGGGTTGTGAAGTATTTGCGTCCGCCACAGACGGAATTACCGACGCCATCATAGATGGGGAAAACGGACGCCTCTTGCCTGCGGGTAATGAGGCCGCCTGGGTGCACGCTATAAAAATGAGATTGGCCCGCGGGGAAGATATCGAGACCATAAGACGCTTTCAGGAGTACACCATGAAAAACTATTCATGGGCCACAATGTGCTCAACATACCTGAATTGGTTCAAGGGAATAATAAAACAACAGGAAAAAACAGCAACATTCCCCAATACTTCCGTGTAGTCAATTTACATGGCGAGAGAATCTAATCTTGTGGTTTGTTGGCAGGATCCTCTTCAGGTTTGGTGTAAGGCTTTTCTTTGCCTCCAATGAGAGAGACATTTACATACCGTTTTGGATTTAGCCTTAGATCCTGGAGCAACAATGATAAATTTTTGGAAGTTGCTTCGAGGTTGGTGTACAATTTTTTATCATTAAGCAATTGCCCCATTGACCCCCCTCCATCGTTGAGTTTGGTGAGCAACTTAGTGAGGTCGTTCATTGTGGAAGTGGTTGCATCAAGGGTATTTTCCAGTTTTTTAAAGGTCACAGTGCTGTTGTCGATCATGGTGTTGGTTTTACCCAATGTTTTGCCGAGGTCGGCCTCTGCAATCTGGCCGGAGGTTTTATTGAGGTTTTGGAGCAATGAAGTAATCTGAGCATTATTGTCTGCCAGATTCTTAGTAATGCGGTTCATATTGCCAAGCATATCTGAAAGGTTTTTATCCGATTGTTCCACTAATTTATTGATATTGGAAGTAAGCGCCGCCAGGCTGGCAATAGTTAGATTCAGGTTTTGCACCATGAGGTCAACTTTTGAATTGCTGCCCTCTTTGCCCAGGTCATTCAACAATGCCTTCACATTACCTGAAGCGCTTTCCATAAATGCATCTATTTCTTTCGGATCAACCATAGAGCCAAGCAGGCCCAATGTCCGACTTTTAAATTTGTGGCCGGCAGGCGCGCATTCATCACCACTGCAAGGTTTGTCAAAAACGATTGCAAGGGATTTGCCACTCACGATGCCGTCGCTCCTCATCACTGCTTCTGCATTCTTTGGAATGTCAATTTTGCCATCGACCCTAAAAATGACATCCATGGTATGTACATCTGCTTCGCTGATGTTGATGTCGGTGATTGTTCCTATTTTATACCCGTTTACCGTAACGTCCCCCGAAATGGCCAATCCTGTCACATCGGAAAAAGAACAGAGGTAAGTTCTGCTTGCCTGGAAAAGATTCTGACCTTTGATGAATCTGTATCCCCAAACGGCTGCAAACAATGTAATGAAAGTGAGCAAACCCAGTTTTACCTCTCTTGACATGTATTATTAATTTGAAACACAAAAGTAAGCAAAATAGTTGATCCATTTCAGGCCACCACACACACGAGGGTCAGGAAATTAAAGCAGCATAGATTCAGCTTTTCAGGGTATGTATGGTTTACGCTTACGCAATTAAGTGTTGGACTATAGCCATTCAGACACATTTCATTATATTTGGAATGCATTTGTGTGAAATAAACATATTATACTAAAATATAATTTGTATATAAATATTAAATAAGTTTTTACATATTAAATTTTTATAAAATATATTATATGTCGATATTTAAAAACCTGTATTCCCTGATTCTGATCCTGATGGTAATGCCTTTAAGTGCACAGAATCCGGTTGAACCAACCACCCCGGATGGAAGAAGGCTGGCTCATGCATGGAGGACATCACCAGAGACGGAAAAAGAGGCAGGTGCCTGGAAGTTTACCAACATTGGTCCTACGATCATGAGTGGCCGCATCACTGACCTGGACGTCAATCCGGCCAATGGTCGGGAATTTTACATTGCCTATGCTTCCGGGGGTTTATGGTACACCCAAAATAACGGTACCAGTTTTACACCCGTTTTTGACCATGAAGCGGTGATGACCATTGGAGACATTGCGGTTCATTGGCCCACTCACACCATTTATGTGGGTACCGGAGAGTGCAACTCAAGCCGTTCCTCCTATGCGGGAAATGGTGTGTACAAAAGTACAGATAAGGGCAAAACCTGGGAACACCTTGGCCTGGACGAGACCCATCACATCTCCAGGGTATGGATTCATCCTGCTAATCCTAAAAAAGTGATTGTGGCCGCCCTTGGACACCTATATTCATCCAATGTCGAACGCGGCATCTATCTGAGTGAAGATGGTGGCACAAGTTGGCAGCAACCGCTGTATGTGGGAGAAAATACAGGTGCTGTGGACCTGATGGCAGACCCATCAAATCCTGAGATTCTGTACTGTGCGGTATGGTACCGGAGCAGACTGGCCTGGAACTTTGAAGGATCCGGTGCCTCATCCACGATTTACAAATCCAGTGATGGGGGCATAACCTGGTCCGACATCGCCAAACCAGAATCTGGATTTCCGAGATCTTTGGGTACCGGCCGCATCGGCTTGGCACTTGCCAGGCGTGGCGATCTCACCCATCTTTTTGCCATTGTCGATAACCAGGAAAGCAGGGAACTTAAAAAGGAGGAGACAGAAGGATTAAAAAAGGATGCTTTTAAAACCATGGATATGACTGCGTTTGAAAAGATCAGTGAAGAATCCCTTGCCACCTACCTGAAAGACAACAGTTTTCCTGAAAAATACAGCGCAAAAGACGTAATTAAAATGATTAAAGAAGGAAAGGTTTCCATCAGTTCTTTGGCAGAATACCTCGAAGACGCCAACAGCAGCTTAACCAATCCTGAAGTCAAGGGGGCAGAATTATACACAAGCACAGATGACGGGCAGACCTGGACCAAGACCCACGAAGCATATATCGATGGCTTGTATTATACCTATGGTTATTACTTTGGGCAGGTAAGGGCGAGATATGATAATCCAAATGAACTTTACATCCTCGGTGTGCCTTTGCTAAAATCCAATGATGGCGGAAAGATGTGGAAGAGCATCGATGGAGACAACATGCATGGTGATCATCATGCATTGTGGCTTCACCCAACACAAGCCGGTACATTATACAATGGCAATGATGGTGGACTCAACATCAGCTATGACGACGGAAAAACCTGGATCAAGTGCAACATGCCTGCCGTTGGACAGTTTTATTCCATCCAGACCGACAACGAAGATGTGTACAATGTGTATGGCGGTTTACAAGATAACGGTGTATGGATGGGCAAACACAGTTATAACTACAGCACATCGTGGCAAAGCAACGGTGTATATCCCTATAAGCTTTTATTGGGTGGTGACGGCATGCAGGTTCAGGTTGACCGGAGCGACAATCAAACGGTATATACCGGCTTTCAGTTTGGCAATTACTACCGGATTGATAAACGTACCGGAAAACGAAAATTTATCACCCCAAAACATGAACTGGGAGAAAGGCCTTACCGGTTTAACTGGCAGACCCCCATTCTGCTTTCCCCACACAATCAGGATATATTATACATGGGCGCCAACAAATTGTTGAGGTCTATGGATAGAGGGGATAATTTCAAGGAAATGAGTGGTGACCTCACCAACGGCGGAAAGCCGGGCAATGTGCCATACGGCACCCTCACTGCCCTGGATGAATCTGCCCTTCGTTTCGGGCTTATCTATACCGGCAGCGATGATGGTGCTGTATATGGCACCCTCGATGGCGGCTATAGTTGGAAGAACATTGGGGATGGATTGCCAAAACATTTTTGGGTGAGCAGTATCAAGGCCTCGACACACAAGGAAAGCAGGGTTTACCTCAGTCTGAATGGCTATCGCTGGGATCATTTTAAACCCTATGTGTATGTAAGTAATGATTATGGAAATACCTGGACATCGCTTGCAAATGGTCTTCCGGATGAACCCGTCAATGTGGTCATTGAAGACGATACCGATTCCACCATGATTTATGTCGGAACCGATCATGGCGTTTACTTTTCTCCTGACGGTGGCAGCACTTACCAAAGGCTTGACGCAAGTATGCCGCAGGTACCTGTTCATGACCTCAAAATACAAAGCCGAGAGGGCCACCTCATTGCAGGTACTCATGGAAGGTCACTTTATCTTATGGATTTAAAAGCTTTGCGAAAGCTTAAGGATGCAAAAAAGGAAGGCTTATATGTCATGGAAGTTGATGAACTCAAGTACAATAAATCCTGGGGTGTAAAGCGCAATGCTTATACGGATCCGGACACCCCATTGGTGAAGCTCACGCTTTACAGTGATATGCCTGGTACGGCCGATGTTATTTTTTCAACAGCGGACGGCCTGGAATTACAAACTTCGACATTGATCCTGAAACCGGGTATGGCGGCTTATGAATATTCCCCCATGGTGAGTGCACAAGCCGCCAAGTCCTACCTCAGTAAATTGGAAAAACCGGAGGGTAAAAAAAGTACTTTAAAACCTACCGGCACAGGAAGATACTATCCTGTCGCAGGAAAATATGAAATTAAAATTATTCACGGAAAGTTGAGCACCAAAACAAAGCTCACCATTAAAGAAGCTAAAAAGTGAGGCGCTGGCTTGTTTGGATGATTGGTCTAATTATGATCGCGGTTGCATCCGGGCTTTACTATATTTACCCACAACTAAAGGTGCTCAATGGATATGCGGCGCGGACAGCTTGCAGTTGTCACTTTATCCAGCAAAGAGGTCTGGCATCGATAGAGGCAGAAGATTTGAGCACAGGCCTCTTGCGATATGCTTCAGTGGCAATCGATGAAGAAAGCGGGGAAGTTTACAGCTCTGTACTTGGCCTCGCCGGGAAAACTGCCAGTTACCGAAAGGGTTTGGGATGCATCTTACTTAAAGGGAAAGACGACTATAATATAAAATTCACGCCCTCTGCTGATTTGGTGAAAAGTTCTTATGTATTTACCAGCGGCCTGACAGCAGGGACGGATCAAAAATTTCTGGACAGCATAGTTCGTTATGCCTTTGACGAGGAGATGGAGGTCAAGTCAAAGAAGACCCGTGCTTTGCTGGTCTTGCACAAAGACACACTTATTCTAGAAGCATATGCCAAGGGAATAAATGCGCAAACGCCATTACTCGGCTGGTCAATGACAAAGTCTGTGATCAATGCATTAACGGGAATCATGGTGAAAAACAAAAAACTGGACCTCGACCAAAAAAACCTGTTTGCCCAATGGGAGGATGGTAGAAAGGAGATTACCCTTAGAGAGCTGTTGAACATGCGGAGCGGGCTGGAATGGGAAGAAAACTATGCAAAGTCCAGCACAGCCACCCGCATGTTGTTCGATGCAGAAGATATGCCTGCTGAATCTGCCCGGGCGAAGCCGGGTAAAAAAAACTGGTATTATTCATCCGGCACGACCAACCTTATCTCCGGTCTGCTGAGATCAAAATTCACCCACTTAAAGGAGTATCATTCATTTCCATTTGATTCATTATTTCACAAGCTGGATATGGAACACTGCGTCATGGAGACCGATGAGGCAGGTAATTATATTGGTTCCTCCTATCTGTATGCTACAGGCAGGGACTGGCTCCGATTTGGTCGTTTGTATCTAAACGATGGCATTTGGGACGGTGAGCGCATTTTACCTGCAGGATGGGTAGATTTTACCAGACAGTCGGCAACGGGTTCAGAAGGTAAGTACGGTGCACACTTTTGGCTGAACCAGGGAGGTATTTCATATCCGGATGCGCCCCATGACCTGTTTGCAGCAGATGGATACCAGGGTCAGCTCGTATTCATTATTCCATCGAAAGACCTTGTGGTGGTAAGACTAGGCCTTAGTGACATAGACTTCAACGGTTTGTTAAAAATGATCTGTGACAATGTACAGTAGGTATCTTATTACATGTCTTGTTTTAAACTTAGGTGCTTGCAGTTCATCAAATGAATTAAAGACCCGTCAATGCGAGACACTGGGTCGCTTTTACTGGTGCATGCCAGACTGTACCGTATTTCTGTCTGGAAATAAGGTCACCCCAATAATTGAAAACGATACAATTAAAGGGACCTTACAATGTGAGGGGCTCCTATTGACATTTGAATTTGGAAACCTCATAAATCCAATCCCGCTGAATGATCGCGCGTATTTTGCACAGAGCTTCAAAAACTACTACTACACCCGTTTCTTTGATATGATTCACATAGACAAAAAAGTTCATCGGCTGTTTCGTGATTCGGTAACCATTGCCGATATAAAATACATCAGACCAGGTGAAGATCCAGGCTGCGGCAGTTGCAATGTAATTCTTACCCTTACATTCAGAGGGAATAAAATTCCTTTTGCCGCATTTGTAACTGAAGAATTAATGCAAGACTTTAAAGCTACTACAGAAGAGGTGAATAATAAAGACATTTCCATCACCTATTATCAAACTGATGTCATTTCAGGTGCTTATATCAGAAAAAAAGATGACATCTATAAGGAAAATGAGCTGCTGATACGCTGGTATGGCGGCACAATAGCAGGCCTGAAAAAATTAGTCAAAGCACACCTTAGAACGACCAATGATAATGGTTAATGGTTAATTGATAATGGTTAATTGATAATGGTTAATTGATAATGGTTAATTGATAATGGTTAATTGATAATGGTTAATGGTTTTATTTTATTCCATACGGCTTGTTCCTTTCCAGATGATATTGCCTAAGCCCGAATTTGACAATACACTTTGAGGAACGTCGTTTCTCAGATCGTTGATATTTACGTCCTGGATCGTAAGGTTTCCCTGATTAGATATACACCGTCCAATGGTTGCGCTACCTGGTATGAAATCCAGGTTGATGAGCTCAACATTGACTCCTGTTTCAATGTCAAATATCCTGGAAGCGGAGTAGCCATTGATGACCGGACTGGAATTCCCTTCAGCCAGGATGACCAGGTTTTTGTCGATGGTAATGGGGGCAGTGAGATGCACTGTATCATTTAATATGGCGTAGCTAAAAACGATGGTATCTCCTGTACCTGCGCAAGCAATGGCATCGCGCAGGCTGCCCGGTCCACTATCCGATGTTTTATAAACCAGCTTGCAGTCATCGATTGGAAAATTGGTAAGGATAAAAGATTCCGATGGGACTAAGGGATATGTGTCTGTCAGGGTGCTGACATTGAATGAAGTGCCATCTGCGGCAGGGTCTCCGTTGTAGCGATACCATGTGCCCGCTACATCGTAACCCGGTGTCACATCATGAGGTAATTCAGGGTCCAGATTGGCAATAGAAATCACATAGTGCCCCATACCATCGTGTAACTTCATCCTGCGCGGAACGGTGATGTTGCCTGAACCCAGGCCTATGTTGCCATAATCCGGGGTCGTGGCATAAAGACTATAGCTATTGCGTAAAGTAAACAATTTGGTCATGAGCGTATATAGTTCCCTTCTTTTCTCATCGTCGAAGTAGTCCCAGCGAACAGGCTTTTCACCTGTGCGTCCATTGAAGTTGATGCTGTAGTCATAGCCCAGTTCCTGAAATTGCCAGAGCATTCGTGGGCCCGGAAAAAGCGAATTAAAAATGGAGCCCAGCTTTAGCCTTTTGATCATGTTTTCTTTGGTCTTTTGCCCGTTGAAATACTGCATCAGTTCATAGCCCAGTCTCTCCTCGTCATGACTTTCGGCATAAGAGATCCAATTGGCAAAAATAAAGTTACGGGCAGGCGCATTATAAATACCCGAATCATACAAATTAGGGTTGTCGCCATTCCAACCCAGCACAAAAGATTTAACGTCATTGTGGTGGCCAACCCCACTCCACAAACTGATGCCATGGTCTGCCAGTACTTTGTCCTCTGCATTGACCGCCAGGTGTTCGAAGATGGCGACCGAGCCAGGATTCCGGACCCACATACTGTCGACCATTCTTTTGAGGATGTCCACCCTGCTCTGATCGTATGAACTTGCCCATGGGTCTGAAGGATCCTGAGGCGTCTGCCCGAAGCCCTTGGTAAAATCAAACCGGAAGCCGTCAAATTTAAATTCCTGTAACCAGTAATCGAGGATACGATCTACCATGCTTCGGGTATGCTCACTTTCATGATTCCAGTCCACACCCCACCAGCCGGCGGGTTCGGCGATCATCTGGTGATTTTCATTGAACCATGGATTTTCCGTTGATGGCTTTCCCGTCGAGGCATTCCAATACAATCTCGCCATTGCATTGGAATTAAAGGCATGATTTAATACCAGATCGTTGAAAACCTGGATTTTCCGTTTATGACATTCATCGATAAAATATTTAAGGTCATTGGAAGTACCATAGGCCTTATCGGCAGCAAAATAAAAGTTGGGATTATAGCCCCAGCTTGAATTACCTTCAAACTCAGAGACCGGCATCACGTGGATGGCATTGATACCAGTGCTTTTGAGGTAATCCAGTTTTTCTACTGCACCAAGGTAGGTGCCTTCCTCTGTAAAGTCTCTAAAATGCAATTCGTAAATATTGAGATTGTTGGTCGATGGTTTGACAAAAGGGGTAGCCTGCCAGGCATAGGCTGTCTGTCCCGTGCGAAGTACAGCTGCCCTGTCGCTTGCCGCCGAAGGATAGGCAGGTAAGCCAGCATACACCGATGCGGGAATTGCTGTATCTTCAATGTCAGAAACCTGGTTGGCATAAGGGTCAGCCACCATGATACCATTGTCTGTCAGGTATTGAAAGACGTAATTTTGCCCTGGCACCAGACCGTTTAATTCGATCCACCAATAGTCACCCCGGTCATCGTCTCCGTCTGCATCATTGGTGCCGTCCCAGCCATCCCGGTCACGCTTAAGTTTCCATGTTTCAGATGGAGTCCAATTGTTAAAATCACCCACAAGATAAACCACACTTTTGGGCGCGGTAGTTTTTGTAGCATATGGTGCAGTAGGAGGTCCTGAAGTACCCCCATACATGCGGGTATAGACCGGAGCGTGCAGGACTAAAGTTGCCTTGGTATAGTCAGATGAATGGTAGTTAATGCCTGGCTTAGTCCCGATTGGCCTTGATTCCAGGACCACAGGTGCGTGGGCTATGGCTTCAAAAAATTTGTATTTCGTTGTTGAGCCAAAGAGCGCCGAAAATTTAAATTTTCGAAGGCTGGTATTGTTCAAAGTCAGGTTATACGTAAAGCCGGTATTACCAGATTGGGAAGTAACGCTGGAAATAAAAGCATTGGTAGTATGATCAACCTCTTCCAATGTCCAGGTAGTGGGTGCTGTGTTTGCAGTAGCCTGTGTAGTAAAAGCTACATTTACCTCAGCAAAGAAAGGATTGGCTGCCGGCTGGTTTATGGTAAAATAGCTGCCAGGATTAATGTCGGTGTGATAGTTGGCTCCGTTGTTGTCTTCCTTCACTGTACCATCTGCATTGCGGAATAAAAAATTCAGGCCAAAAACATCTTCGGTTGGGTCAAGGCCATAAAAAGTCCTGCAAGAAGGAATAATTATCTGCCACATATCTGTGCCTGTTGCAGTCATCTCTCCCACCCCGTCATCGGCACCCCAGTTTCCAACTACTCGATGAAAAGCATTTGGTTGTGTAACTGACGTCGTAATGCCTGAGTGAAAATATACTTTTGCGGCACTTGCCAGAGGGGTGGATGCAGCATTAAAAATTACAGTAATTGGTTCGTTGTCGCCGGGCAACAGAGGACTGATGGTCACGACAGGACCCGTACCGATGATGATGCCAGTCTGGTGGTTGTCGAGTGGTGTGCGGGCTGCGGACTGATTCCAGGAGGTTGAGTTGTCGTCATTAGGTACTGCGTCAAAGGACCCATGGTCGTTTTGGTTGCCGGTGATGTAAAATTGTATGTCAGCGGTGGTGGCATTGGCCAGGGCTGACTTCAAGATGCGCAATTCTACCCAACCATTCTGGTCATCGCCCGTGATGTTATCCGCAAATTCTGTGGCGGGTACAGCGCTTCCTGTCCCTGACCAAGTTGAGCCATTCCAGGTATGGTATTCGGCATAGCCATTAAAATGACCCCTGAGCACATACTCGACCTTGTTGGCATTGGTGTAGTCGATGCTTCGCGACCACGAGTCTGTACTTCCTCCCCCTGCCCCAATATGCAAGGTAAATGCCCAGTTCATCCAAGTAGAAGCCGTGACCTCTGCGCCAAAGTACACATAGGCCCCAGAGTGAACTACATAGAGTTTTTTAGCATTGGCATTGGCCCAGCCAGGACTTAGATCAGCTATGGCCACTGGAGCGCCCCACAAGGTTTCTCCGTCAAAAGTCCCATCAATGACCGGTTGTGCCAAGAGCTGTCCTGAAATAAGAAGGATCAAAAAGTTTATCGAAAGGTGGGATAATTTGAAATGCATAGTCGCGGAAATAAATTTTTATCAAACTTAAAAACAAGGGGGCTTATTTCAAAACAAATGGAGCAAAACCGTCTCAATAATTGCTAAAATTACCGAATTATATAATAGTTTAAAAATCTTCACCAAAAAGGTTTCAAATCGATAAATTATTGTCTTATTCAAAGTCATTTAGTTTTCAACTCCGCCACCTTGATAAATCCTACTATTTGTTTATCTTTGACTAACCAAGCCAAATCATATCAACAGATGGATCCTAAACAAAAATACGCAACCATCCATTACCAGAAATACCTGGAACTCGATCAATTGCTGCAAGCACAAAGGCCCAGGTCGGCCGAGGTGGGTGAAACACCTGCCCACGAGGAAATGTTGTTTATCATCGTGCACCAGAGTTATGAACTTTGGTTTAAACAGATAATACACGAATTGGAATCGGTGATTGACATGTTTAACAAGGATGTGGTAGATGAAAAAAACATAGGGACTGCCATCGCCCGACTCAACCGGGTGATCATCATCTTTAAATTGCTTGTGGATCACATACCGATCATGGAGAGTATGACACCGCTTGATTTTTTAGATTTTCGCAATTACCTTTTTCCGGCTTCTGGTTTTCAGAGTTATCAATTCCGGAAAGTTGAAAACCTGCTGGGCTTACCCGAAAACGAAAGGATGACGTATGCAGGTCACCATTACGCTGCGTTTTTCTCAGATGAGCAAAAAGCTGAACTGGATGAGATATCAAATCACCTAAATTTATTTAAGGCCGTTGAGTCCTGGCTCGAGCGTATACCGTTTTTAAATCTGGGAGATTTTCATTTCCTGGATTCCTATAAAGTCGCCGTAGAACGTATGTTGAATAAGGAAGCTGAAGCCATCAGGAATTCGGATTACCTCACCGACAAAGACAAAGAAATGCGACTTCGTATGATGGGTTCTACAGATACTTATTTTCAATCCATCCTCGACTCCGATGTCCATGCCAAATTGGTGGCAGAGGGCAAACAAAAACTCAGTTATGAAGCCACGCTTGCAGCGTTGATGATCAACCTGTACAATGAAGAACCTTTGTTGCAGCCCCCATACCGCTTTTTACTTTGCCTTGTGGATATCGATGAATTGCTTACCACATGGAGATACCGACATGCCCAAATGGTATTGAGGATGCTTGGGCGTAAAGTGGGTACCGGAGGTTCAACAGGTCACGAATACCTTAATGAAACCGCACAAAGGCATCACATTTTCAAGGATTTTCACAACATATCTACCCTACTTATTCCCAGATCAGAATTACCTCAGTTACCTGATGCCATAAGGGAAGAGTTGGGTTATGTATTTTCGGTAAAGAAGGATTAAAGAATTTAAAGGGCATAATTCACTGAGACACCCGCATTCCATAACTCGTTTCTGCCATAAGGATTTAGATATCCGGTAAATGAAGTGAATGTCTGCAATCGCACTCTCCTTGCAATGACCCATTGATATCCTACGCCAAGTTGCGCTCCAAAAATAAAGTCGCCGATGGGTTTTTCCAGTTTAAGATTGGCATGGCTGGCGTTGACAAAACTATGATTCGAGTGAAGGGTTTCTGCGGAAAGATTCCGAGACACAATAAATTCAGGTATGAAAGCAGCATTAATTAAAAAACCCTTATAATAAGGGTCAAAATGATAAGAAATGCCAATGGGCAATGCCAGCTTAGTGAATGATTGCCTTGAAGTGAAGTCAATTGAAATGAGTTCATTATGTTGGACCGGACTGTCTGATGATCTTGTTACCACCAGGTCAGTCTTCACATTGCCCATGTCTGTAGGTAAGGAATGAGAAAAATGATTTTCCTTTATAATGCCCATGCCGGTTTCAGTTTTCATATCATAGGGGACATTTAAAGCATAAGAGGTGTGAAGCTGGTCAAAACGAATTAACGGGCTAAGGGTTATAGCCATTGTTGAATTAATGGGAATACTCATCTCCAGACCCAAAGTGCGGTGATTATCGTAAACCGATCGTGTCACCAGTTCACTCAGAGGATCAATCAACTTATTTTCCTTAGCACTTTTGATGAGCCCCCCGGAAATTGTGACGCCCAGATACATTGGCAATGGTGCTGATGTTTTCGGCACAAGGAATGTTACCCCAGGCATATCTAAGGCCTTTTCGTCTTTTAATTGCCTGTAACTTAATAAAGGAAGGGCATTCATGATACTCAAGTTTTGCCCATCATTTACAATTACTTTGCTTAAACCATCATTCTGAACCCATTTCGTCTGTAATCCAATACCGGATTCATTTTGTGAGGTTGAAAGATTATCATTAAGGTCAGCAGGGCTAAACCCAGTAACTTTATCATAAGCCAATTTTTGATCTTTAGGACTCTCTATTTGATTAACCGGGTGCCCATTACCCTGGACTTTATTTAGTGTTTCTACAAAACGTCTTTTACCAATCCTTTTATCCGTTTCACCTGCCAAACCATTAAACCTGCTTTCACTTTGACCGTTGGTGAAAACTCCTTTTCTGCCTGTTGAGCCTTTGTGATGTAACACAGCATCTTTCTTTTGACTGACCGGCTCTGCCTTTATCAGTTCCGTTTGACGCAACTGATAAAGGCCAAACATGGCCCCTACCAAAAAGATGAAAAGCAAGTAAAAGGGAAATCTGTTTTTCTTTTTTCGAATTGGGATTTTCTCCTTAATGCCTTTCCAGACGTCCTCAGAGGGTTCCATCCATGATTCATCCGGAAGAACGATATCTTCATTGCGACTGGTCTTCAAATTATTTATGTCGTTGGTGCTCATTTATCTCGTGATCTGTAGTTCATTAATTAAAATTGTTTTGGCCATGTGCTTAGATTTCATAAGCTGGGTCTTAGAAGTGCTTTCTGTAATGCCTAATTTTTCCGCAATTTCTTTGTGGCTGTAACCCTCTAAGTAATATAGATTAAAAACAGTCCGGTAACCCACCGGCATTTTTTGCAATTCAATGATGATGTGTTTGGCTTCCATTTGAGATAAAATGTCAAAATCCCCAGCCATTTTTTTCATCGAAACTTCGTTGTCAATATCTGTAAAATTTAATCGCTTTTTTCTCAATGATTGTAAACATGCATTCACCATAATTCGGCCTGCCCAGGAATAAAAAGAGCCTTTTGGCCTTTGAAATTGGCCAAGGTCCTTAAAAACACTGATAAAGCCATCCTGCAGCATGTCTTCAGCCTCTTCCCTGCCTGAACCATATCTCAGGCAGATGAGAAACATGCTCTTTTTATAAGCCTCATACAATGCTTTAAAAGCAGGTTCACTCCCGGACAAGGCCTCTGCGATTAACTTATCCTCGTGTTTTACAGCTTCGTTTTCCATTTTAGAATGTGTGCGTTTAATGAATATAAAGTTGCCTGTCTAAATGAAATCGACTAGAATTTCACTCATGGTCCCTCACATTTTTGAAAACCAGTCAAACTCCCGAAAAATAATTACACCTAGTACTACATGAAAATCAACGTTTTGTTTAATTTTTATTTATTTTTTGTTAAACAAAAGCAACCATTTTTTACCCATTAGCATACTTAGGTTATAAATCACCTTTTAAATGACATCATTATGAATACCAAAATTTTACTTTTAATAATGCTCTGTTTGGGCCTACATCACGTAAAATCGCAGACCATTATGGAGATCGTTGAAAATTCAGCCGATCACAATGTGCTTGAGATTGCGTTAAATACAGCCGGACTGGCAGATGAACTCGAAGGAACGGGGCCCTTAACTTTATTTGCTCCAACCGATGCGGCATTTGCGGCCCTTCCTGCAGGAACTGTAGAAGCTTTACTCCAGGATCCACAGGGTGCCTTGACACAGATTTTATTGTACCATGCCGTCGGTGCTAATGCTTTGTCAGGTTCACTGACCAATGGACAGTTCATCACCACCCTCAATGGGAAATCTGTTTCAGTAAAAATCAATGCCGATGGTGTATTCATTAACCAGGCAAGGGTAACAGTAACCGATGTGCTGGCTGACAATGGCGTTGTCCATGTCATCGATGCGGTGATGCTTCCACCTGCAACGGTGGTGGACGTGTTGCTGAACTCACCGGTGCACACTACCCTTGTGGCTGCTGCCTCTGCCGCCGGCCTCGTAGCACCACTTCAGGGTGCAGGTCCTTTTACCGTCTTTGCTCCCACCGATGCCGCATTTGCAGCCCTCCCGGCAGGAACAGTGGAGGCTTTACTCCAGGATCCGCAAGGTGCCTTGACACAGATTTTATTGTACCATGCCGTCGGTGATACTGCCTTTTCAAGTTCTTTGACCAACGGACAGTTCATCACCACCCTCAATGGGAAATCTGTTTCAGTAAAAATCAATGCCGATGGTGTTTTCATCAACCAGGCAAAAGTCTCAGTAGCAAATGTAATTGCTGACAATGGCGTTGTCCATGTCATCGATGCGGTGATGCTTCCTCCTGCAACGGTGGTGGACGTGTTGCTGAACTCACCGGTGCACACTACCCTTGTTGCTGCTGCTTCTGCCGCCGGCCTCGTAGCGCCGCTTCAGGGTGCTGGTCCTTTTACCGTCTTTGCCCCAACCGATGCCGCATTTGCAGCCCTCCCGGCAGGAACTGTAGAGGCTTTACTCCAGGATCCACAGGGTGCCTTGACCCAAATTTTATTGTACCATGCCGTCGGTGCTAATGCTTTGTCAGGTTCACTGTCCAACGGACAGTTCATCACCACCCTCAATGGGAAAGATGTCGTAGTAACCATAAACAATGAAGGAGTTTTTATAAACAACGTTAAAGTTTTGGTTACTGATTTACTCGCAGATAATGGTGTAGTCCATGTGATTGATGGTATCCTGATGCCACCCACGCGGACCGAGAACATATTGGAAACCATTGAGGTTAAATTGTTCCCCAATCCTGTAATTACTGACCTCACCGTTGAAATAGACAGCGATGAAGAAGTGACCGCTGAACTTCTGGATTTAATGGGAAGAACCCTGAAAAAAATGATGGTTAAAAACACCGTAACCATTCCAATTGATCAGGCTCCGGGCACCTATTTATTAAAAATAAATTCTGAGGGAACTAAAGAACTTATTCAGCGAGTCGTTAAAATATAATTGATACAGCTTTGTTTAAAAACACCCCATTCCACTCATGCGTGGATGGGGTGTTTGTTTTTGTGTATTATTGAAAATGACAAACTGCAAAACGGTTACCGATGACGGTTTTAGATTGGGAATTATATGGTTGCCTTAACTATTGCTTCTTCCACAAATTCATTTAAAGATTTCCCTTCAAGAAGGGCTTTTTTAAATGCGATGGAATGTAGTTTAGGCGAAATTCTTACATTAAATGAACCTTTGAAAGACTTTAGTGGGGCCTTGTTGTTCAATTTACATAAAGAGATATAATCGTTTACAGCATCTCTAAATGCAGCTTGTAACTTTTTCACTGATTCTCCTTCAAAGGTTACCAAATCACTTAAGCCTTCTATTTTTCCATAGAATATTTCATCATCAGCAGAAAAATGAATAGATCCAATAAAATCTTTATAAACCAATTTGTCTGTCATAATAATTCTTTGTCTTTTAATTCCTGAATAATCAGATTTCTTAAATATCTTTTAATCTCATTTGAAGGATGAGGTTTATGAATTCTTATAATATGTTCTTTATCTGGGTGGTAATATGCTCTTCTTGATCCTACTGTTTTACCTGACTTCTGTGCTTCGTATCCCAAGACAAAGAGAATGGATTCAAGTTCATCAAAATCAAGGGCATAATTTTGATTTAAAAGTTTAGCCACCAACTTTTCCTTCTTGCTCATTTTACAAAATTAATTACTTTTTCTTAAATTGCAACTAAATATCAGTTGCAGTAATTTTTCATATATATGCTACAACAATCTCTGGCAAATGATGTCAAGACCCCGTTAGGACAATAGTTTATCTTAACAATAGGTGATTTCACTAGTTACCAAGGCAAAGTAAGGGTAATGAATGTCAGGGAAAAATGGTACAACGTCAATACATGACCGGCACTTAGTGGACGGGATTGGAGTTGCAGATTGCCTTTAAAGGTATGTTGTAAAGATGGGCGGCAGCAATCACCTGGTCTCGGTTACCGCAAAACCAGCAACCGCAAACCTCATTAAGATGCTTATGCAAACCTTTGCACTTCAAATAGCACCAATCAATTCTACCCATATACTGTATAATACCCGTTAAGAGGTCGCAAAATACACGTCTTCATCGGCTAAATTAAAGTACGTGAATTAAAATCGCAATGAAGTTGAAATTACTTTCCTGTCAGCACCCTGGCCATGGTTTCGCCTATTTCTGCGGGGCTATTCACCACTACGATGCCATTTTCTTCGAGGATGCGCATCTTGGCTTCTGCAGTGTCGTCATGGCCGCCAACGATGGCACCCGCATGACCCATTGTTCGGCCTTTTGGCGCAGTCTGGCCGGCGATGAAACCTACAACGGGTTTTTTATTACCTGTTTCCCGTATGTATTTGGCTGCAAGGGCTTCGTAATTACCGCCGATCTCACCGATGAGTACGATGCCGTCTGTTTCGGGATCTTCCATGAGTAATTTCACCGCTTCTCTTGTGGGTGTGCCAATGATGGGGTCACCTCCAATGCCTATGGCTGTAGATATTCCCAATCCGGCCTTAACAATCTGGTCGGCTGCCTCGTAAGTGAGTGTGCCCGATTTTGAAACTACCCCGATTCTGCCCTTCTTAAAAACAAAACCTGGCATGATGCCTACTTTGGCTTCGCCCGGTGTGATGACACCCGGACAGTTAGGACCTACCAAGGTCACTGGATATTGTTCAAGGTAAGCTTTAACTTTAACCATATCCTGCACAGGAATACCTTCTGTTATACAGATGACGACCTTGATTCCGGCTTCAGCTGCCTCCATGATGGCATCCGATGCAAAAGCAGGCGGAACAAAGATGATGGAAGTATCTGCCCCGGTGGCGATGACTGCTTCCTCCACGGTATTAAAAACGGGCTTATCCAGATGTTTGGTACCTCCTTTTCCAGGAGTTACACCCCCAACGACAGGACTGCCGTATTCAATCATTTGCTCCGCATGAAAACTGCCTTCCTTTCCTGTAAAGCCTTGTACGATGATCTTCGAATCTTTGTTTACGAGTAAGCTCATATGTTATTTTGTTCTTTCAATGATAAAAACTTCTTCGTCGTCCTTGTGCATATAATACTTTTCCCTGGCGAATTTTTCTTTGTTGTTCTCCAGGTCTTTTTTATCAGCCTTGGCGATTTCGATGTTCTCTTTTAAATCTAACTTCTCTCTTTCTAACCGTGAAATGGTTCTCCTTAATTGATAAGATTCCCAGAAGCTGTGGGTATCAAATAACCCAACCCAAACCAGGAAAACAAAACTCACCAGGGTAAACTTATTTACAAACCTTGGATGAATGTGTAAATGGCGGTAAAGCACCTGCTGTAGTAGTTTCATTATTGAGCCCATGACCTAAAATTTCCGCTAAGTTAAAACTTTTTTAATTGGAAACGAAAAATGGCGATGAAAAGGTTTAAAATATAGATTATTAGGACAATATAGATTACATCTTATCTGAATGCGTTATTTGTATTTTTGAATTAAGATGGTGAATCGAGGAATCGGGGAATCGGGGAATCGGGGGAATCGGTGAATCGGGGAATCGGGGAATCGGGGAAGTCGGGGAATCGGGAAATTCGGTGAATCGTGGAAATTGGTGAATCGTGGAAATCGTGATGACCGAACGATTTCTCCCAAGGAGAAAAAAATGAGCGGCAGCTCATTTTAGTAAGGGAACCGGGCGCTTACCGCCCAGCGTAGTCATTTCCTTTTTAGCAGGCCACTCGCGCTTACCGCCCGGCGTAGACAAATCCATTTTGGTGGGCCACTGGCGCGTATCACCTAGCGTAGTCAAACCCATTTTTCGTGAATCGGTGCTAATCGCCCGACGTATTCAATTTCATTTTATCGTACGTTAGCAGCATACACAATATCAATCCACTATAAATTCAAAAGTGCTTTTCCCGGGAATACAGCGGAATCTCCCAGTTCTTCTTCGATCCTGAGCAATTGATTGTATTTGGCGATCCTGTCACTTCTGCTTGCCGATCCTGTTTTGATTTGGCCTGTATTTAATGCTACTGCCAGGTCGGATATGGTGGTGTCTTCGGTTTCCCCACTGCGATGGCTCATTACGGAAGTGAAGCCATTTCTGGTGGCCAGTTGAACGGCTTCAATGGTCTCGGTAAGTGATCCAATCTGGTTTACTTTGATCAAAATGGAATTCGCGGCTTCAATATCGATGCCTTTTTGCAATCGTTTGGTATTGGTTACGAAAAGGTCGTCACCCACCAGTTGTACTTTTCCACCTATTGCTTTATTGAGTTTTACCCAGGTATTCCAGTCATCTTCATGCAAACCATCTTCAATGGATACAATCGGATAATTATCGCACCATTCTTTCCAATATGCAATCATATCGTCGCCTGTAAGTTTATCACCTGATGATTTGTGGAAATGATATAATCCCTCCTCTTCGATCCAGAATTCTGAGGTGGCTGCGTCCATGGCGATAAAAACATCTTCTCCCGGCCGATATCCGGCAGCTTCGATGGACTTTAGCACGATCTCAATGGCTTCTTTATTTGACTTGATGTTGGGGGCAAATCCACCCTCGTCACCCACATTGGTGGAATATCCTTTATCTTTTAAAACCTTCTTCAGGTGGTGAAAAACTTCGACCCCCATCCTTAGTGCCTCGCTGAAACGGTCGGCACCGAGTGGCATGATCATAAATTCCTGGAAGTCAATGCTGTTGTCTGCATGGCTGCCTCCATTGAGGATGTTCATCATCGGTACCGGCATGACATGGGCATTCACACCTCCGATGTAGCGGTACAATGGCTGCTCCAGTTCAAGAGCTGCCGCTTTGGCTACTGCCAGTGATACACCGAGGATGGCATTGGCTCCAAGGTTTGATTTATTCTCTGTGCCATCTATTTCTATCATGATGTCGTCGATATAACGCTGATCGAAGACTGATTCGCCGATAAGGGCTTCTCTTATTTTTTCATCTACATTGTAACATGCATTTTGTACACCTTTACCCAGATAACGGCTTTTGTCATTGTCTCTAAGTTCAACGGCTTCATATTTTCCGGTTGAGGCACCGGATGGCACAGCCGCTCTGCCCATGACTTCGTTTTCTGTAAATACCTCTACTTCAACTGTAGGATTACCCCGTGAGTCCAGGATTTCTCTTGCTCTGATGTCGGTAATTATGCTCATAATTTTAGTTGTTTTTAGATTTAAGGATAAGGTCCACAAACTGGTCAAATAAATACTGCGCATCGTGCGGACCCGGCGCTGCTTCTGGGTGGTATTGCACTGAAAAAGCAGGCAGGCTCTTGACCTTCAAGCCTTCGATGGATTCATCGTTGAGGTTTATATGGGTTACTTCAATGTCGGGATGATTGTATATACTTTGTCCATCAATGGCAAAGCCGTGGTTTTGACTGGTGATCTCACATTTTCCGGTAACGAGATTTTTCACAGGGTGGTTGATGCCCCTGTGTCCGTGATGCATTTTATGTGTAGGAATGTCATTGGCCAATGCCAGCAATTGATGACCCAGGCAAATGCCAAAAATGGGCTTGCCCGTCTTCATCATTAATTTTACCGTATGGATGGCATAAGCCATGGCAGCCGGATCTCCGGGTCCGTTGGACAGGAAGAAGGCATCGGGATTGAAAGCAAGCACTTCTTCGAGTGGTGTTTCAGCAGGAAATACCCGGCAAAAACACTGCCGTTGTACAAAATTTCTCAGGATGTTTTTCTTGGTGCCGTAGTCCATCACGGCAAGACGGATAGGTGCATCCGGGTCGCCCAGGTCATAGGTAGTGAGGGTCGTTACCCTGGAGGATAGTTCAAGACCTGACATATCGGGTACTTCAGCCAATTGTTTCATCAACTGATCTACATCTTTCGTCTCAGAAGAAATAATGCAATTCATGGCGCCCCCTGTTCTGATTTCCCGAACAATCTCGCGGGTATCGACTCCATAGATGCAAACGATGTTTTGTGCTTCGAAAAAATGCTGAATGTCTTCGTCGGCACCTATGCGGGAATAATCCTGCGAGAAATTTTTGCACACAAGTCCCGCTATCTGAATCTTCTCAGATTCGTCTTCGACATGTTTGATGCCATAGTTGCCTATATGTGCGTTGGTGGTAACCATTATCTGACCGTAATAGGACGGATCGGTAAATACTTCCTGATAACCTGTCATTCCAGTATTGAAACAAATTTCTCCGGTAGCGGTACCTATTTTCCCTGCGGCTTTGCCATGATAAACACTGCCATTGGCAAGGACGAGGACGGCTTTGGTTGGCTCTATACTTTGCATTAAAACCGATTTAGATAATTCGTGCGCAAATATAATTTTTTATTTTGTGGTGATAAAGAATTAAATCTATTAATAATATATTAATTGGAAAATCAGACAAAAACTACTTGAAAATACGGATTCAATGGGCCAATTTCCTCATTGTATGATATTATCCTATATTTACCATTGAACCATCATTTACATCATTTTGAAAATCCTGCATACTGCTGACTGGCATCTGGGTAAAGAATTGCATCAACACAGCCTGGAGGAGGACCATAGTCAATTTCTGGATTGGCTTTATGCATTTATCCGGGATAAAAACGTGGAAGTATTGCTGATAGCAGGAGATGTATTTGACCACGCCAACCCACCCAATGAAGCCAGAAAGGTTTATTTTAACTTCCTGAAATCTATGGCCTTGCAGCAGGTAAGGGTAATCATAACTGGAGGTAACCATGATTCCGTAAACATGCTGAGTGCCCCCGGTGAGCTAATGAGTTTGTTAAACATCCACATCGTAGCGGGTGCAAGTGATCAAGTGACGGATGAAATTATTGAAATAAAGGACAAAACCGGGAACATCCAGGCCATTTGCGCAGCGGTCCCCTATTTAAGAGATAGGGATTTGCGCAATTTGGTAACAGGAGCAACACAGGAGGATCGAACAGCTGTCTTGCGGCAGGGCATTAAAGGCCATTATGCTGCCTGTCACACTTTTATTGAAGAAACCTATCAAAAAAGATATCCTGTTATTGCCATGGGACACCTTTATCTGCAGGGATCAACTACTTCGGAGAGTGAACGCGAAATCCAGTTGGGCAATGCTGCAGGTGTAGATGCTTCCGGATTTGAAGGCATGTTTGATTATATGGCTTTGGGCCACATACACATTCCTCAGCGTTTTGCCAAAGGAAAGATACGATATAGCGGTTCGCCCATTGCCTTGAGTTTTTCGGAGAGAAAGGATCAGAAAACCGTGGTGCTATTGGAAACAATTGCGGGAGGGCTTGACATTCAATCGATCCAGTTGCCTGTATTCAGGAGATTGCTCAAAATAGAGGGCAATTGGAAGGAAGTACAATTTAAACTTGATAAAATCGAGGATGACCTCGAACTCAAACCGCTTATTGAAGTGGAAGTATTTGAAGACATCTCCATGGTAAGCCCGATAGAAAATGGCTTGGAAATGTATAAAGAAAAAGGTCTTAAAATTGTCAAACGTCGTATTCGTTCATCCGGTGGCGATGCAGCACTGGCGGCTCAACTTGACTGGGGTACTAACCTCAGAGAATTGAACCCCATGATTGTCTTTGAAAAAAATTAAGGGGTACGCTTTATAACGAAGAACAGTTGGCAATACTTTACGATACCTACCGCGAAGTATTAGATGAAATATTAAGCAATGAACAGTCATGAAGATCCTGACACTTCGATTCAAAAACATCCATAGCCTCAAGGGTGAACACCTCATAGATTTCACTGCTGCCCCACTTCGAGATTCCGGCCTATTGCTCATATCAGGGCCAACAGGTGCTGGTAAATCTACCATCCTGGATGTCATCACCCTGGCCTTGTACAACCAGGTTCCCCGGCTGGATACCATATCCAAAACTTCGGTAGCCACTCAAAATTCCATCATGACTCATCATACCAGAGAAGCATACGCTGTGGTAGAATATGAAAGCAATGGGATACAATACCGGTCAAAATGGTCAATTGAAAAAAATCGAAATGATAATCTTAATGATTATCACATGGAAATTGGCATCCTTGGTGAAAACAGGTTTCTAGACCTGAAGAAGTCAGAAGTGCCTGCCATGAATGCTCAAATCATCGGGTTAAGTTATGCCCAATTTGTAAAATCTATCCTGCTCAGTCAGGGTGAATTTGCTCAATTTCTTAAATCTAACCATGACGAAAGGAGCGCTCTCCTTGAAAAAATTACAGGTACAGGCATATACCGTGATATTGGCAAGAAGACATACGAAAAATACAGCTACTGGAAACAGCAGGTCGAACAGGAAAAAAAATTACTACTACAGGTAAGGACAGCTGATGCGAATGAAATCGATTTACTCAATAATGACTTGTTGGGTCATGATGCCTCGCTAAATCAAATAAAGGAAAGATTGAAAGTAGTTACCGACCTCAAAACCCGCTTGCTTCAACTGGAAGTTAACAACCAAAGACACCAAAAACTTAAGGAAGAATTGCAAGTCCGGGAAAACGACCTCAGACTGTTTGAACCTATGCGCTTACAACTCGACTTACATGACAAAGCAATCCATCTGCAGCCTGACCTGATCATTCATCAAACGAATCAAGCAGAAGTACACCGGCTTCAAAATGAAATTAACCGCTATGAGCTAAATCTGAATGACAGTCGCGAATCACTGCTGGGTCTGTTAAAAGAAATGGCCACCACAGTTGGCCTCGATGTCGATGAACATAACTATGCAGAAATTTCCGTGCAATTTGAGTCGAAACTCGGCGTCCTGAATGCGGAGTTGTCCCGATTGCACAATGAGGGGGATGGAATCCGCAAGTCCATAAATCAGGAGCTTACGGGTGTACCCCGTGAAAACCTAAGCTGGTATAAGGAAAAGATTGATCCCAATGCAGCTATATCTGCCATCAATGTCATCATGGAAGAAGGCAGAAATCTAATGTTCAATTGTGGAGAGATAAGTTTATCGCAGTTACAGGAAACCCTCCAGAAGTTACAGCAAGAAATCAGTTCCATTATTGACTGGCAAAAGCAGATGAGGCAATTGAATACTGCAAAAGATAACTTAGCTAAACTCGAAAAGGAAAGGTTTCAGTTTGAAGTTGAAGCTGCGGGCAGTAAAATCCAATTTGAAGATATTCAACAAATTCGTACCCGTCTCCGGATTACGGTTGAAAAACTTATGGTTGAAAAAGAAAAACTTTTCCAGCGAATGGATTTCAATGAAATTCGATCAACTCTGAAAGCAGGCGAACCCTGTCCTTTATGCGGTTCTGCAAGTCATCCTTACTGCGATCACCATATGGTTTTTTCCATGGGTACTGTAGAAATTGACCTGATGCGTTCGCAGGAAGAACTTAAAAAAGCAGAAGTCAATTTTTTAAACATCAGTAACAAAGTCACATCTCTTCAAACAAAGCTGGAGACTATATATCTGAGACAATCAGAAATTAAAGTCGAAATTTCAGAAATTCAGTCCGCGATTTCCTCCGGCACTTTTCTCATAAATACGGAGGAAGAAGCTGACGACATTTTACAAAAACGCAAGGCAGATATAGAGCAAAATAAGAGATTATGGGCGGCCAAACAACAACATATTTTATTGCAGCCCTTTCTTGAAAAATATGCAAGGATTTCAACCCTGCAACAGCATTATCAAAAGATACTTCAAGAAATCACTGCATTGACTACCCATCCGAATGCTGCAGAAAGCCTACCAGGTCAAAGGCAAGCCATTTCTGTATGTCTGCGAAAAATAAATGAGCAGCAGCAAGGAATGGCACAAAATACCGCCTTGCTGGATAAGGTCAGCCAAAAGCTAAGAGAAGGTCTTTCCTTGCTGTCTCACCGCTTAAAACCGCTTGGCTTTGAAGACCCTGAATCAGCTCGAACGGCACTCATGGAGGAAAGACTTTATGTCCAAAACAAAGAGCGGCATCAGCAATTGATCCATGAAATCACGCGAACGAAAGCAGCTCTTGCAGAGATTGAAGCTGCACGTATCAAGCTCGATAAGGAGGACTTAAGGCTTTCCCGCTATGAGGACATTGTTGAGGAAATTAGCGCATTGGAAACGCATCGCGACAATCTCAATGAATTAAAGGGTAATATTTTACAAAAGCTGGAAGGATTCCGGCAGGATGAGCTTTTAAAGTCAACGATCACTAAAAAGATTGAAGTCCTTGAAAAGGAGTTTAAAAAATATGAGCTGCTCAACCAGCTCCTTGGTGATGCATCTGGTAAATCTTATGCCAACTATGCGCAAGAGCTCACGATGGAGCAGATCATCATCCTTGCTAACCGGAGGTTGCATTCGTTGTCAGACCGCTATGTACTGGTGTTGAATGAACAAAACCTCTTTGTGAAAGATCTGTATCTGGGTGGCATCGAGCGCAGTGTAAAAACCTTGTCGGGTGGCGAAACTTTCATCTTGTCACTTGCCTTGGCTTTGAGTCTGAGCGATCTGGCATCGCGCAATATCAAACTGGATTGCCTATTCATCGATGAAGGTTTTGGCACCCTGGATGAGGACACGCTCGATACAGTCATCAGTACCCTGGAAAAACTCCAATCTGAAAGCAATAAGACCATTGCCATTATATCCCATGTGGAATCACTGAAGGAGCGGATGGTGACCCAAATTCAACTGAAGCGCAATGTGCAGGGAATCAGTGATATTATAATTTCGGGCATGATCTGAAACAAGATAACGTGCCAAATGGATTAAGCCTGCTGAAGGTGTCTTGTGTTGAGCAAGTCTGATTCAAGAAGGCCGTCCCTGAGTTTGATGATGCGGTGGGCGAATTCAGCGATGTCGTGTTCGTGCGTAACCAAAATGACGGTATTCCCATTGGCATGGATCTTTTCAAATATGGACATAATCTCCATGGATGTTTTGGTGTCAAGATTTCCAGTTGGTTCATCTGCAAGGATAATGGCAGGATCATTGACCAGTGCCCTGGCTATGGCAACCCTTTGTCGCTGCCCCCCAGAAAGTTCATTGGGCTTGTGTAACATCCGGTCTGCGAGGCCAACTACCTCCAATACCTGAGCTGCTTTTTCAAGTCTCGCTTCTTTCCCCATTCCTGAGTAAACCAAAGGCAGAGCGACATTGTCGAGGGCAGACATCCTGGGAAGCAGGTTAAAAGTTTGAAATACAAAACCAATAAGTTTGTTTCGCACTTCAGCGAGTTCGGCATCGGACATTTCACTTACCACATTTTCGTTCAGAATGTACTCTCCTTCTGTCGGGGTATCCAGACATCCAAGCAGGTTCATAAGTGTTGATTTTCCGGAACCGGAAGGGCCCATGAGGGCAACGTATTCATTTTTTTCGATCGCAAGACTCACGCCCCTCAGCGCCTGAACGATCTCGTCACCCATCTTGTAGGTCTTTGTAAGGTTATGTATCGAAATTAAAGACATGGTCAATATTTTTTTTGTATCCTGAAATAGCAGGTACGATTATTCAATCACTTTAGGAACGGCGAACATATGTTTCAGCAAAAGCGGAACCTGTTCTGAGAGTTCATGGAGTTCTATTGCCTTACCCGGTATGTCAGATCTGAGACTGTTTACGGCATTTGATAGATATACCAGGGGTTCAACGTCTGTGGTGTCTGCCTCCCCAATAACCGAAAACATACCCAGCACTTTTTCCAGGTCGATCTTCAATCTTTCCCTTTCCTCAGCGGACAACTCCAGTTTGGCCAGTTTTTCAAGTTTTAAAATTAATGCATCATCCACTGTCATTGCAAAATATTCGATAATAAGCGTGAATAGTTCGTCAAAGGTATAAAAAATGGCATAAATATGATTCTTTTTGTATTTTTGTAAGGCTTACAACCGGCCTTTTGGCTACCATTAAAACTTATGCAAAAACTCAAACACATCGCAGTTGCCGGGAACATCGGTGCGGGAAAGACAACACTTTCCGAATTGCTTTCCAAACACTATAGATGGGATGTGCTTTATGAGGACACCAATACCAATCCATACTTGAGTGATTTTTATAACGACATGCACCGTTGGTCATTCAATCTGCAAATCTACTTTTTAAATAGTCGTTACAGGCAAATCCTCGATATACGCAAAGGAGACAAGACCGTAATCCAGGATAGGACCATTTATGAAGACGCCCATATCTTTGCACCCAACCTGCATGACATGGGGCTGATGAGTGGACGTGATTTCAGCAATTATTTTGATCTGTTTGAAGCCATGTCCAAACAGGTAGAAGCTCCAGACCTGTTAATCTATCTGAAAGCCAGTATACCCACACTGGTATCGCACATTCATACCCGCGGCAGAGATTATGAGGGCAATATGAGTCTGGAATATCTCAAAAGACTCAATCAGCGTTACGAGGATTGGATATCGGGGTATAAAGAAGGTAAACTGCTTATCATCAATGCAGACGACCTGGATTTTAAAGAAAACCAGGAAGATTTCGGCGAAATCCTGCAGCAGGTAGATGCCGAATTATTTGGTTTATTTTAGGTTGTGATGTCTATCTGAAAAATAAATTTTATTGAGACCAAAACTTATCCGCACTTTGCCTGCTGCTGTTATGCCATATTTCTTTACTCCTGATGCCCCTTGTTCATGTTATTTTGACTGGATCGATATTCCTTCCTGATTAAGCAAATTTTAGCATAGTTTTGACCATTTGCTACAAGCTTATGCATAAATGACTAATTGGAGATCGCAATAATGAAGACCGATATTTGTGCACGGAATCGGTGCATCATAGGACACCAAAGCTTACACTGCATCTGCAATTGTGGCTTATTTCATCAAATATTTACCCAGCCATTCTCTGATTTCCTTATAATGAAATTTTGAATTTTCTGCTTTCAGAATCCAGTGGTTTTCTTCCGGAAAAACTATCAATTTTGAGGGCACTTTGAGTCTCTGATGAATATGCCAGTTTTCGATGGTATTATTAATAGGAACGCGGTAATCGAGCTCGCCCACTGTCAACAACATTGGTGTTTTAAAATTGGCTGCATACAGATAAGGGTTTTGTTCCTGCCAGGTTTTGGTTTTTGTCCACGGCGCACCACCGTTCATCACTTCCCTGCCATAGATGTAATCGCTGGTTCCCCATTGAGAAACAAAATTTACCGCCCCCGCATGGGAAATCAGGCATTTGTAATGGGTAGTGGAAGCCTGCATCCAGTTGGCCAGGTGGCCACCGTAACTCGCACCTCCTGCTGCCTGGTTACTGCCATCAATAAATGAAAAACGTTTTACCGCATCGGCTGCTGCTTCACCGATTTCCTCGGCTGGTCCTTTGAATGGGTCGTATTGTATGTCCTTGGTAAACTTTTCTCCATAACCCGTGCTTCCTGTATAATCTGTGAGGACCAGCACGTATTCTGTTCCTGCCAGAACGTGGTAATTCCAGCGATAGCCAAATGACTCTTTGTAGGATATCGCCGGCCCCCCGTGCATTAGCACAAAAAGTGGGTACTTTTTACCTGGATCGAAATTTGCCGGCCGAACCAGCATGCTGCGTATATTTTTGCCCCTGCTGGTCTTGGTCCAAAAGGTTTCAGGTGCTTTGAGATCCAACTTTGACAATCTCTCCTGATTGAATGAAGTAATAAATTCATGGCTGCCATCTGTATTTATTTTCACTACTTCCACAGGTTGAACTGTAGTCTCATAAGAAGATACAACGGTATTGCCTGCAACGGAAAATTGTGAGTAACACCCGGTTTCTCCTTTGGTAACGCGGTCAGGTTTGGATGACAGGATGCTCCACTTGTATAAAAGATCCCTGCCTTTGTCCTCCACAGATGCATAGACCATATTATCCACAATTTTAAAATTGTTGACCGGCCTGTCCAGTGATGCACTAAAGTCTACCGCATTCTTCATCGTTGGCCAATCGTAACGGGTAAGTTTGCTCATTTGATAAATCGAATAGTCATTGATGGAAATGAGGCCGAAAACATATTTGCCGTCTTTGGAAACTGCCGCGCCACTAAAATCGGTCTTTCCATCACTCACCATCTTAATGGCTCCGCTGGCAATGTTCAGGGTGTATAGATGGGTAGTTGGGTATTGAAATGCAGCCGTATTGTCATCTGATGTTGCTGTCAACACGATGTCACCATTTCCTGCCCAATCTGCACCGGCGAATTTAAAACCTGGTGTATCGCTGATTTTTGACACTGCAAAAAGGTTATTGGCCTGGGTACTGTCGATATGCTGCACAAAAGGGTGTACCTGTTTTTCATCCAACCATTTATCCCAGTTTCTGATTGGGAAACTCTCATAAACCCTTGCTTTATATTTAAGGTTCTTTTTTGATTCAACCGCTTTTTTTTGCAGGGAATCGACATAACATCCCGGATAAACGGTACTTGAAAATAAAATGGTTTTCCCATCGGGTGACCATTTAGGGCCTGATGCACCTGACAATACACTGGTGAATTTATGTGCCTCTCCCCCTTCTTTCACATTGAGTAAATATATCTGACTTTCTTCTTCTCCGTCCCTTTTTGCTACAAAGGCGAGGTGTTTGCCATCGGGACTCCAGGCGTAGGCACTTTCTCCGGCTTTATTGGCAGTCAACCTTCTAGGCGGTGTGGATTTATCCGTAGCCGCAATCCAAATGTCATTCACATTTTCCTTATCATTGTAAGTCACTTCTCCCACTGAAAATACCACAAACTTTCCATCCGGACTGAGGGCTGGGGCTCCTACCCTTTTCATGGCCCACATCTCTTCATGTGTCATGACCTTTTTATCCTGTGTAAAAACAGGGCTTACATATCCAACCACTAAACAAAGCAGGGTAACAGTTAACTTATGCATTTTAACGATTTTGACGTAAATATAAGGTCTTTTATACTTTATGACCAACAGAATAATAGACTATGTCCAGACAAGAAAGGTATCTCAGACAAATAAGCGGATTTGCTTAATGTACAGACGGTTGACCGGTAGAAGTATACAGGTGAAAATTATCGCGGAACAACTTGACAGCAATGGCCAATAAAATAATGCCGAACATCTTACGCAACACGTTGATAAAGGAAGGGCTGAGTTTGGTCTTGAGGTAGTCACTGCTCCGAAGTACCAGGTAAACCAGGATGATATTTATGACAATGCCCGTAAGAATTTCCAGGTTTATAAACTTCGCCTTTAATGAAATGATGGTGGTCATGGTACCTGCCCCGGCTACAAGTGGAAAAGCAACTGGCACAATCGTCGCTTTTTTCACCTTTTTTTCCTCCTTAAATAATGTGATGCCCAGGATCATCTCAAAGCTAATGATGAAAAGAATGATGGACCCCGCTACAGCAAAGGATTGAACATCCACCCCAAATAATTTCAACACCTGGTCTCCCACATATAGAAATACAACCATTAAAAGTAGGGAAACCAGGGATGCTTTTCCGGATTCAATACGGTTTCCCTTGTCTTTAAGGTCAATAATGACAGGTAGGGAGCCAATGATATCGATGACCGAAAAAAGAATAAGGCTGACGGAGAGGATGCTCTTAAAGTCCATGTGCGATGTTTTAAATTACTTGAAAGCCTGAGGCATAGGGGTCATCATCCGGGTCCACCAAAATGGTGTTATACCCATAAATTCTCGCCCAACCTTCAATCGAAGGGATGATGGCCGTATAATCGCCCACTTGTGTTACCTCTTCAACGATGCCCGTAAAGGTTGAACCAATGTAGCTTTCATGGATATAAGTGTCGCCTACACCCAATTTACCCTGAGCGCACAACTGAGCCAAACGCGCTGAAGTCCCTGTGCCACAAGGCGACCGGTCGATGGCTTTGTCACCGTAAAAGACCGCATTTCTGCCATGAGAGGCTTCTGCCACCGGTTTACCGGTCCACATCACATGGCTGCAACCTTTTATCTGTGGATTTAAAGGATGCTCAAATCCATACCGGTCATTAATGTTGTCGCGCAAGACTCTGCTCCATCTTATAATTTGGTCTGCAGTATAATCGCTTAGGTCGCTATAATTTTCCTGCGGATCCACGATCGCGTAAAAATTACCTCCATAAGATACATCAACCAATAATGGTCCCAGATCCGGACACGTCACTGGCAAGCCAGCCGCAAAAAGAAAGCTGGGCACATTGGTCAATTTGACGCTTGACACCTTTGGACCTTTCATGAAATAGTTGACCATGATGAGTCCTGCCGGTGTTTCCATCCTTACAATGCCAGCTGTTTTGGGCACTACGAGTCCTTCCTCAATGGCTATGGTCATGGTGCCAATTGTACCATGTCCGCACATGGGTAGGCAGCCACTGGTTTCGATGAACAATACGGCCACATCGTTTTGGGGATCTGCGGGAGGATACAAAATGGACCCACTCATCATGTCATGCCCCCTGGGTTCAAACATCAAAGATTTCCTGATCCAGTCGTGGTGTTGCAGAAAATCCAATCTCTTTTCGACAATGGTTGCACCTTTCAATGCTGGTCCTCCTCCGGCTACCAACCTAACCGGATTACCACAGGTATGCGCGTCTATGCAGAAAAACCTCTTCTTATTCATGTCAGGGCTTCTTTGGTCAGTTTTCCATTTACGTTCCTCCATATATTGCCATCATTTTCATTTTGGAGGGCCGGGGGCAACAGCTTATTGGGCCAGTTCTGAAAAGAAACCGGTCGTACCCAGCGATAAATGGCATTGTTGCCTACTGCGGTAAATCTGGAATCTGTAGTTGCCGGGAATGGGCCACCATGCACCATGGCATTGCATACTTCTACGCCTGTTGGTACCCCATTAAAAATGAGTCGACCCGCTTTATTCACCAACCCTGATCTCAAAACCTCAATTTCTTGTTCATCGTTATCACCGGCAATGATGGTCAATGTCAATTGACCATTCAAGAGGCTTAAACTGTCTCTGAGGTCATCTATACCGGTGCAGACGACGATCAGTGAAAATGGACCGAATACCTCTTCATGCAAACGGGGATTCTCTCTAAAATGCGCGGAAGATACCTTTGCCAGCGTAGGACTACCACTCATATCGCGTGTGGCTTGAACCCTGGAAAGGGTAATCACTCCCCTACTGTGCAGCACTTCTTCTTTGCGTTTTTCATAATTGGCATAAATGCCTTCGTGCAACATTTTATGGGCTTTGGCTTTACTGATTTTGTCAGCCAGTGAATCCATGAAATCATGTAAAACACCACTTTCTATTCCAAACATCAGCCCCGGGTTTGTGCAAAACTGACCCACCCCCATCGTGATGGCCCCCGCATAGTTATCTACCCAGACTTCGGTCGAAGATGCCAGGCCATGCGGCAGCAAGATGACCGGATTTACGCTGCCCATTTCTGTGAAAACCGGAATGGGTTGCTGTCTTTCACGGGCATATTCATATATAGACATTCCTCCCGTTACAGAGCCTGTAAATCCGACGCCCTGAATGCCTGGATGCTGCACCAATGCCTTAACCTCTGCAAAGTCAGCTGCTTCAAAATGGATGAAACAAGCCGAAGGAAATAAATTTTTTGCCAATGCCTTTTGGATGGCTGAGGCGACCATTGAAGAAGTTTTCGGATGCGCAGGATGCATTTTGCAAATGACCGGACAACCAGCGGCAATTGCTGAGGCAGTGTCGCCCCCTGCCGTTGAATAGGCCAAAGGAAAATTGCTTGCACCAAATACCAGGATGGGGCCAATCGGCACCTTATAAGACCTGAGATCAGGTTTAGGCAAAGGCATTCTGTCGGGAATGGCAGTGTCGATCTGAACATCAAGCCAGGAACCTTCTTCTATGAGGTCAGCAAACATGCGCAACTGGCCACAAGTACGGGCTCGTTCACCCTGAAACCGTACCACGGGGAGATTGCTTTCTATACTGGCCATTTCCAGCAGTTCGTCACCAATTGCTTCAATCTCACTGGCCATGTCCCGCAACAACATGGCTCTGTTTTTATCTGGTATTTTCGACATGGTCTCAAAGGCGGCTGTTGAAGCCGTAACCATTTCATCAAGGGTGTGGTAATTATTCACAGGTATTGTTTTAGATTAGGTCTGTTTTGAATGCCGCTGGTGATGATGGCCTCAACCCGGGCTCTTTCTTCTCCGTGAAGGCGCAGTCGCGGTGGCCTTACTTCTTCACTGCCCAGCCCACAATATGTCTCCGCAAGTTTGATGTACTGCACCAGTTTAGGATGGATGTCGAGTTCGAGCAAGGGTAAAAACCAACGATAAATTTCACGGGCTTCGTTGAATTTTCCAGCTTCGCATAATCGATAAATAGCCACAGTCTCCTGAGGAAATGCACAAACCAGTCCTGCAACCCAACCATCAGCCCCCAAAACCAATGACTCCATAGCCAGTGTATCTACGCCACATAAAACAGAAAGTCTGTCTCCAAATGCAGTTTTTAATCTGGTGACGTTTGAGACATCCCGGGTCGATTCTTTGACAGCTGCGATGTTTTCGTGTTTGTTGAGCAACTGGTCGAACACCCTGATGTTAACCTCGTTTTTATAATCCACAGGATTGTTGTAAATCATGATGGGAAGATCGGTCGAAGAAGCAATGGCTGAAAAGTAAGCAAACAGCTCATTGTCGTCCGCTTTGTACCGCATGGGCGGCAACACCATCAAACCACTGGCTCCCCAAATACCCGCTGATTCTGCCCTGGCAATGGCTTCACGGGTGGCACCTTCTGCAATATTAAGTACCACGGGCAGGCTGCCATTTAAAGCTGACACGGTCAATTGTACCAGATGTTTTTTTTCATCTTCACTAAGCACACTGGCTTCTCCCAGTGTCCCACCCAGGATGATGCCATGCACGCCTGCCTCCGTTTGATGCTTCAGGTTGTGGAGGAACATGGCATCGTCAAGGTTGAGTTCAGGTGTAAACTTGGTCGTCAGCGCAGGGAAGACCCCTTTCCATTGAAATTTCATACACTAATTTTTACAAAAATAAGGTTTTGCATCATAATAGTTTGACCATTTATCAAGCCATAGCAACCTGAAGTGACTGTTGTCAAGTTTCGTCATGACTCGCATCAACCGGTTATATTAACGATATTTGCATTTTTGCCAAAATTAGCACCGATGTCCGAATTGATAAACAAATACAATTATGAAGTACCCAGATATACTTCCTATCCGGTCATTACCAACTGGAAAGATAATCTGGAGACTGGCGGTTGGCAAGATCTGGTAAAGGGCATTGATGTACATCAACAAAAATTATCAATTTATATCCATTTGCCTTTTTGTGAATCCCTTTGCACATACTGCGGATGCAACAAACACATCACCACAAACCACGATGTAGAAGAACCCTATCTGGCATTACTCCAAAAGGAGTGGGAGCTGTACAGTCAATTGCTTGATGGAAAACCGATAGTGTCAGAACTGCACCTGGGAGGTGGGACACCCACGTTTTTTTCAGCAAACCACCTCTCCAAATTTTTGTCGAAAATGCTTGCCGGGTTTGATACCGGTATTGACCCATCGTATAGTTTTGAAGCCCATCCTGCATCGACAAAGATCGATCATCTCACCGCTCTGTTTGAGTTGGGTTTCCGTCGCCTAAGCATTGGGGTTCAGGATTTTAATGCCGATATTCTCAGGACCATCAACCGGTTTCAAACCACTGCACAGGTTTACGACACGGTAGCCCTGGCAAGAAATGCAGGCTATACATCCATCAATTTTGACCTCATCTATGGCCTACCCGGCCAAAAGCTAAGCGACATCGAGACATCCATGGGTCATGTAGCCACTTTAAAACCAGAACGCATTGCCTTTTACAGTTACGCCCACGTGCCATGGACGAAGCCCAGCCAACGGGCTTACAACGAAGATGACCTTCCACAGGGTGCAGAAAAAGGCAACTTTATGAACATGGTAAGGACTTGCTTGAGTCGCTTGGTTACACCGAAATAGGTATGGACCACTTCGCGTTACATACAGATGAACTCTACGTTGCCCGTGAAGAAAACCGAATGAACCGCAATTTTATGGGTTATACAGATTTACCCTCTGATACCATGATAGGCATTGGGGTTTCATCCATCTCTGAACTCTTAAACGGATACCACCAAAACGTAAAAACCCTCAAGGAATACACTACCTTGATCAATGATGGAAAAATACCTACCCTCAGGGCCCATCGGTTAAGTGATAGCGAAATGCGGACCAGGCTACATATTAAAAACCTGATGTGTCATTTGAAATCGCCGGTAGATGATATGCAATTTATGGATACTGAATTGCTGGAAGAAATGATAGGCGAAAAAATCCTGGAGAAAAACGAAACCCACTGGCAGATTTTACCTGCCGGTCTGCCATTTATACGCAACATTGCTGCCGCATTTGACCCTCAATTTCAAAGGGCACAAAATCAGAAAAGATTTAGCGGTGCTATATAATGCTATAGTTAATTTCTACTATTTGATAAGGCTTACATCTCCAGTATAGGTTTTGACGACACCATCTAAAAAACGCACTGTTGCCGTAAAAACATAAACCCCCGGCAATGCCTGACTGCCATTGATGAGTCCGTCCCAGCCGGTGGTTTCATCGGGGATATAATTAAAATTACTGTAAACCACACTTCCCCATCGATCATAGATATAAAAACTTTCCACAAGACTTACTCCAAAACCAGTCGTAATGTCAAACCTTCGATTTGCATCCTGTCCTGAAGTTTTAAAAATATTTGGAAGGAAAACCCTGCGTTCATCTTTGACGGCAATATTGAGTTCATCCCTTCCGGTACAGCCATTTTCATCGGTGACCTGAAGGGTGATGAAAAGATCAGTTTTAGGTGTACCTTGAATTTCGTTACAGGGATCATTGAGGCAGATTAAATCACCAAGCCCTGTCCAAAAATAATTAACGATGGGTAAAGTAGCATTGATCAGCGGGCTAATGATGCCAGTTTCTTCTCCGAGGTTCAAATTTAAATCTTCACCCAAATCTACCAGAATCTGATCGGGTTGTATTATAGTCACACTGGTGTCTGTTTTGCAACCACTTGCATCAAAAATACTCACCAGGTAAGTTCCTGCAAAAAGCTGAATACAGCTATCTACAGGGATGCGCAGACCATTGTTGATCTGCATGGAGTAGTTATAACCAGTGCCACCAGTTACGGAAGTAACCGCAATGCAACTTGTACCCCCGAAGCAGGCAGGAGATGCTGGTGGAGGAATGATTGCCGAGATGGCATTTGGCCTGTTCATTTGATAAGAAATCGTATCAGAACATCCGTTTTGGTCCGTCACCGTGATGGCATAAACACCCTGCCCGAGATCTGTTGCCAGGGCTGAAGTTGAAACATTCGGAAACCAGTTAAACACATAACCAGTACCCGGTGCCGGTGATCCACCTGAAACGTTCAATGCCAATTGCCCGATGCTGGTTTTACACGAAAGAGGCACGGTAAGGCTTGAATCAATCGATACAGTCAACGTATCTACCGCCTGAATGATTATGGTATCGCTGAATGAACACCCATTCCCATCTGTAACCACAAATGGATAAGAACCGGCACATAAATTAAACACACTTCCTCCGGCAGAAGGTATGGAGGGCCAGTTAATGGAAAGGGCGCCTCCTGTGCCACCGGCCACAACGACATCGATCTGGCCTGTACAGGCACCGGCACAAATGCCCGATGGGGTGGCTATTGCCGTGATGGCATTTTTATCTGCCACGTCAAAAAATACAGTATCAGACACACATTTTGAGTCGGTGACATAAACCCAATTTCTGCCCGCCTGAAGGTTAAAGGCAGAATGCGGATTAAATATTCCACCACTTGATTCTCCGCTTGACCAAAAAAACCGGTAGGTTCCATTATTGACTGGTCCAAGACCAGCGAGCGCTGTGGCTTTTCCGTCTTTTTCGCCGTTACAGGAAATGGCTATGATGCTGCTCACATTAAGGGTAAAGTCAAGCGCGCCCGGCAATACCAGGGTGGTATCTTTGGCACATTGCTTTTGATCCCTCATGCTGATGGTGTAGGTTCCTGGGTCAATGGACGCCAGCACGGAATTATTGCCAATTATGGCAGCGTTTCCCTGCAACCTCCATTCATACGTATATTGCGGAAAACCGCCGGAGAGGGTAATGCCCAGACTGCCTTTAAAGCCACCATTGGGACATTCCGGTGCCTTGATTTCTAAACCGGAAATTACCAGGCCTAAAGGGTTGGCCAAAAAAACGGTATCGGTGGCTACACAACCATCGATGGTTACGGTGACAAAATAGGTTCCTGTTGGCAATCCGGAAACCGATTTGGTACTCCAGTTTTGGGTATTTGCCTTGTTTGTCCACGCATACAAAACGTTAGTTGGATTTGAACTCAGGTTGACGGTCACTTCGCCGTCGCTTGCATCCTTACAACTTATGGCATTGGCTACTACCGCATCGATATTGGCAGTTCCGATTGAGTTTTTCAGTTCAATGTTTAATATCGTATCACACAATGCGGCATCGGTGACTGTGACGATATAATTGCCTTCCGGCAAATTTGCCCGGGAAGGTAAAGGTGTGACATCATCCTGCCACTTGTAGGTGTATCCGGGTACCCCGCCGGAAACGTTGATGGTTATGCTTCCCTGCCCAATACAGGAGGGATCCGTTTTTACGGCAGATACCACCAATTTGGTGGCTGGTTGTTTGATGTCAAAACAGAAGGTGTCGAGACAGCCCAGGTTAGATCTGGAAAATAGACAATAACTTCCCGCTTCGAGGGTATTGTTCAGGTGCACGCCCATCGGACCATTAATACCCCCGGGATGAGGCTGTCCCGTAGCCTGATCATAGACATTCAGTGAAAAATTGGTGCCTACTCCTACCCCACCGGCTTTTACTTCGATCCGGCCGGTAGCTTCGCCAAAACATTTTACATCTTCCAATAGGTTTACCGTAAAGTTTGTCTGATACTTATAGGGAATAAAAACATATTTTTCAATTTTACAGGGAGCCATATTGCCCAGGTAATTTTTGGCATTGTCCTGTAATTGCAGCCGAACTATGCCAGCTGGAGCGCTGGCCCATGTATGGGGATTGTTAACCGCAATAAACGTATTATTTATCAGGGCTACCTGGTAGTTATTTCCGGGATACGGAGTACCCCCCAAACCAGTGATTCTGATGAGGCCATCCTTAAGTCCCTTACAGCTGGCTGAATCCAGAATCTCTACCTGCATGGTTAAGGTGTCGGCAAAGATGTTGATGTTTTCGGTTGCTTTACACCCATTGGCATCAATGATGCTTACGGTATAGTTTCCGTTTCTCAAACCCTCTATACTGTCCTGGTTGAAAATTCCATTGGACCATTGTATGAGATACGGCGTGTTGAGCACATTTATGGATTTGAGCCTGATCTTTCCATTGGCCAGTGAGAAACAGGAAGGGTCGTACACATCGTAAGCAAAGGAAGGTTGCCCGACGTCCGGAATGTTTACAGGTATGGTCCTTATTTTGCCGGTAGCGTCTTGTATGGTTATGGTGTAATTACCACCTTTGAGATTGCTGAGTGTTACTTCCTCTTTATCACCGGAGACTCCTGTGGCAATGGTAGTTACGCCTTCCCTTACGGTGTAATTATAGTTGGGTACACCTCCGATGCCATAAAAAGTTATGCTGGCATCCATAGCACCTGCTGAACTGGGATTGCAGTATTTTCTGATGATGGTCAAATCATCCGGAAGAATATGCAGCACACAGTCATTGAAATTAAGATCTACTTTTCCAAACTCTGAGTTTGCTTCGATGTCATTGAGCAAAGAGATGGTTACCGCTGAGGAGTCTCCCGGATTGCCTATCAGATTAAAACAAAGTGTAAAAAGCGTACAGCCGGGCAAGAGATCAATGGCCGGGGTCTGCGTCCAGATGAAAGAAATGTTGCCGTTGTTGTTGTCGTTGAATTCTGAGGTTGACAAGCCGGTCAGGCAGGTAGGGTTAACACCCGGAGGCTGGATGAAATTTAAAACCGAGGGATTATAAGAAATGACAAACTGTAGTGAATTGAGTTGACTCAACGCTGTTTCAGAAGTAAAGGTCACACAACGGGTCTGTCCATTGACGCCATCATTGCAACTGATAGAGATGTTCATATCCTGGTCCTGGGCATGGATGGCAGATCCAAACGTAAAAAGGGCCGCCATTATACATACCAGTACTCTTACATTCATGGATTATTTTTTTAGTATTCGAAATAAAACGCAAAAATATGGAAATATCCTCTAATATGAGCGATAATTGCCATTTTTAACACTCGGAATATCGGCCTGTAGGTTGTAGTTTTCCCATTGTGATTTCAACGAAAATCAGCCAATTAAATTGTTAAGGCTGGTATTAATTCAGAGTAAATTAAGCAGAGAAGTGCTGCTGCCCATTCAATATTTTTTATCCTTTATTTGGGTTTAAAAGTCATTAACAATTTTTTTTTAGTGAAAAGACGCAAGTCAATCCCCAATTCGGCAGATATGATAATTATGAGGCTATCTGATGGTTTTGACCTATCTCTCAAATTACAGTAAATAAACTTCAAGTTAGATGACCATGCTGACCATTGCATAACTTCTAAAACCTTGGTTGGCTGCTTGTTGTAACAATGGGTTAAAATAAAAAAGCCACTTTCCAAAGAAAGTGGCAGGTCAATCACCCCTATGATTGATTTGTTTTCTTTTTGTTGACTATTAAAATACCAGAGATGCCAGATTGCGTTCTTTTTGCAGTTTATCCTGAAAAATGCGGGCATCGGCCTGATTTGAAAAGTTACCCATAAGCACCCTGTAAAGGGTCTTACCCTCTTTTTCTACCGGCATGATGGAAACAGGTTCTTTAAAATTAGCTTTGAGTTCTTCTGATTTCTTAACCGCACCTTCCTCTTTTGAAAAAACGGCCAATTGTAAACGGAATGTTTTATGTTCCGGAATATCAGCTGCTAATTTGGCAGGTTCTTCTTTTGGCAGTGCCGTAAATGCCTTTGAAGGAGCAGTATTTACCTTATGTACAATCGAAGTTGTTGGTGCTTTACCCACATGTGTGGCGAGCACAGATTTCATCATTTTGGCACTGAGGGTTTCTTCACGTCGCTCGATCATTACCCCTTCGGAATTAAAAATGAGGATGGTAGGCAAAAATCGAATGTCAAATTTGCTCTTTAGTTCAAAACCTTCAAAGTCGTCAATATTGATCTTAACAGAAACGAAGTTTTGCTTTAACAAAGACAAGACTTCAGCATCTTTGAAAGTAGTTTCTTCCATCCATTTACAAGGAGTACACCAATCGGCATAAAAGTCGAGAAACAACATTTTGCCTTCTTCTTTGGCGCGAATTTTAGCTTTGTCATAGCTACCTCCGGCAACCCATGTTTCTGAACCGGCTACTGAAGAAACAAGCAACAAACAAAACATTATGCTCAGGCAGAATCTCATCTGAATAAATTTTAATGTGATTAAAAGACATGTTTACATATTGAATTTTATTATACTATGTAACACCCTAACAAGTAGTACAATTATAGTGCCAAAATATAAATATCTACATTATATATGTATATACTTAATATATATAATACTTATTTTATGATCTTTAAACATATCATTATTATATAATTTGTTTTATGTTTGTTTGAAGCCGTGCTTTAAAACAAAAAGGGTTGAAGATCAAATCCATTTTGTTAAGTTTAGCAGAGGTTGACGATAACGCCACTGATGGAATTCAGGCAATTTAATAAATGAAGATATAAATCCTATATTTGCACCACGACAACCATAAAAGAAATGACAAAGCTGAGGGCAGCCATCACGGGTGTAGCAGGTTATGTTCCTGAACACGTGCTTACCAATGAGGATCTGGCAAAAATGGTGGATACTTCTGACGAGTGGATTACTTCACGCACGGGCATCAAAGAAAGGCATATCCTTAAAACTCCGGGAAAAGCCACCTCAGACATGGGGGTAGAAATTGTCCAGCGCCTCCTGGAAAAAACGAATACCCAGGCCGAAGAAATTGAATTACTCATCTGTGCCACAGTGACTGCAGACATGAAGTTTCCGGATACGGCCAATACCATTCTAGATAAAGTGGGGGCCAAAAACGGCTTTGGCTTCGACATCAATGCTGCGTGTTCAGGCTTTCTGTATGCTCTAACCACCGGTGCTAAATTTGTAGAAACCGGCACTTATAAAAAAGTAATAGTCGTTGGTGTAGACATGATGTCTTCCATAGTCGATTATACCGACAGAACCACTTGCGTCATTTTTGGAGATGGTGGTGGTGCTGTAATGCTTGAGCCCAACACAGAAAATCTGGGAGTAATAGATAGCATTCTGAAAGCCGACGGGGCAGGAAGGCACTTTTTGCACCTCAAAGCCGGCGGATCCTTAATGCCCACATCAGAGGAAACAGTTAAAAACAGGCTGCATTTTGCTTATCAGGAAGGCAAGCCTGTGTTTAAAGCCGCTGTTACGGGTATGACATCTACTTTAAGGGAACTGATGGAGCGAAACCAGCTTACCAATGATACCGTGGAGTGGATAGTCCCTCATCAGGCCAATATGCGCATCATCAATTCCGTTTCAGAAATGCTGGATTTTCCCATGGAAAAAATCATGGTAAATATTTACAAGTATGGCAACACCACCGCGGGAACCCTGCCTCTATGTCTTTCTGACTATGAAAATCAACTCAAAAAAGGAGACGATATCCTGCTAACGGCTTTTGGAGGTGGCTTCACCTGGGGCAGCATCTACATAAAATGGGCTTATGACGGCAGCCAGGGTTCAATCCTGAATAGAAATTAGGAATAATGGGCCTGAGTACTTACTTTTGCCCCGTTTTTAAAAATTACATCAACAATCATGGCATCAACTTCAGACATTAGAAACGGCTTATGCATCAGTTTCAATAATGACATTTACACCATTGTCGAATTTCAACACGTAAAACCCGGTAAAGGGGCCGCATTTGTGCGCACCAAACTTAAATCTTTGACCAACGGAAGGGTCATTGACAATACTTTTCCATCTGGTCATAAAATAGATGATGTTCGTATTGAGCGAAGGAAATTCCAGTTTCTCTACAAAGACGAAAACGGCTACCATTTTATGGATAATGAGAATTACGACCAGGTTGAGTTAAAAGAGCAAATGCTTGACAGACCAGAATTCCTGAAAGAAGGTGCTGAACTCGAAATTCTGTTCCATGCAGAGAAGGACCTGCCTTTGACAACTGAGATGGCTCAAAACGTGGTACTGGAAGTGACTTATGCTGAACCTGGGGTAAGGGGGGATACCGCTACCAATGTTACCAAGTTGGCCACCCTGGAAACCGGAGCAGAAATCAAGGTGCCCATCTTTATAAATACTGGTGACAAATTGAAAATCGATACGCGAACCGGTGAATACCTGGAAAGAGTGAAATAAATAACTACCACACAATATATGGCGAAATGCTTGTCTTGTGCTGTTTGATTTTGATTATCAAAAAGAATTCCTTCCGATTCGATTATTTTAATTATAACCTGTATCTTTATCGGACTGATCTAATAACCGTAAAACCAATTTTGTATGACATTTAAAGAAATACAGGACTTGATCAAACTGATGGATAAGTCCAATCTAAGTGAGTTTAGTTTTAAGACGGAGACTTATGAAATCAAGATTAAAGGTGCAAGGACCTATGCTGCGCAGGTGGTAAACACCTCAATGCCCATGATGGCTCAACCCATGCCTGCTGTCAGCTCCCCTACTCCTGCGAATTCAGGTACTTCTGACGATTTTAAATCGGAATCACCGTCAAATAAAAATGCGGGTACCGGCAATCTGATTGAGGTTAAAAGTCCCATGGTGGGTACTTTTTACCGGTCTTCTGCGCCGGACAAACCGGCCTTTGTTTCCGTAGGCGACAGCATTCAAAAAGGTAGTGTCGTATGTATCATTGAAGCCATGAAACTTTTCAACGAAATAGAAAGTGAGTTTTCAGGCAAGATCGTCAAAGTGATGGTCGAAGATGCTTCTCCTGTAGAGTATGACCAGGTACTCTTTCTGGTAGAACCATAGTACCAAACTTCATTTAACCAACAAGCATCCATATGTTCAATAAAATACTGATTGCCAACCGGGGTGAAATCGCCCTGCGGGTAATAAGAACGTGTAAAGAAATGGGCATTAAAACCGTAGCCATTTATTCCACAGCAGATAAGGAGAGTCTTCACGTTCGATTTGCAGATGAAGCGGTTTGTATTGGACCTCCTGCATCCGCGGACTCCTATCTGAACATTCCAAAAATCATGGCTGCCGTAGAAATCACCAATTCCGATGCTGTGCATCCCGGGTATGGTTTCTTGTCTGAAAATGCCAAGTTCTCTGAGATTTGTGCGCAGTATGGAGTGAAATTCATTGGTCCAACTCCGGATCAAATCCGCAAGATGGGAGACAAGATTACGGCGAAGGAAACCATGATCAAAGCCGGCGTGCCGGTTGTACCCGGTTCTGGGGGACTCCTCAAAGACATAAAAGAAGGCATTAAAATAGCAGGTGAAATAGGTTATCCCGTCATCCTCAAAGCTACTGCCGGTGGCGGTGGAAAGGGTATGCGGGTAGTATGGAGTGACGATGAATTTGAAGATGCCTGGAATAAAGCGCGCCAGGAGGCCAAGGCTTCCTTTGGCAACGACGGTATTTATGTGGAAAAATTCATAGAAGAACCCCGGCATATAGAGTTTCAAATCATTGGCGATCAAAAAGGGACGGTGGTTCACCTGTCCGAAAGAGACTGCTCGATTCAACGACGACATCAAAAACTCGTTGAAGAAAGTCCTTCTCCGTTTATGACTCCTGAATTAAGGGAACTGATGGGAGATGCTGCTGTTAAAGCAGGTAAAGCCATCAACTATGAAGGTGTGGGTACCATTGAATTTCTGGTTGATAAATACCGGAACTTCTATTTTATGGAGATGAATACACGAATACAGGTAGAACATCCGGTAACCGAAGAAGTCATCGACCATGACCTTATCAAAGAGCAAATAAAGGTAGCGGCAGGGGTGCAAATATCCGGTAAAAACTACTACCCTACCATGCATGCCATGGAATGCCGGATCAATGCAGAAGATGTGTACAATGGCTTCAGGCCATCACCCGGAAAAGTAACTTCATTTCACACACCAAAAGGACATGGGGTCCGCGTAGACACCCATGTCTATGCCAGTTACACCGTACCACCTTATTACGATTCCATGATTGCCAAACTTATCTGCAAAGCACAGACGCGTGAGGAGTGTATTACGAAGATGCAAAGGGCACTCGACGAGTTCATCATTGAAGGCATTAAAACCACGGTACCTTTTCACATTCAACTGATGAAGAATGCCGATTTTAGAAATGGCAATTTCCACACCGGTTTTCTCAACAACTTTGAACTGGAACCTGAGGGTTAAGAATAGTAAGCTGCAGGACAATTTAGTTTCCATTAAAAATTTCGGGCATATCGGCACACGCTCCTGAAAACGCAAGAGAATCAACCTATTGCCAGCTTTAGCCAGGGTTTCTGCTCTTTATACCATGCTGACAATAATAATTGTCTGAAGATAAAGCCTGTTTGAGCATTGTTTCATTGGCTGCTGTCAGCGACCTCGAAGCTGCCTTATGGTGCAAATGGTATACAATACAACTGTTCCTGATGATCATCAATTTCAGGCCATATTTCTTTAACCGGATGGCTATTTCGTTATCCTCTTTACCCCAACCTTCAAACTGGGTATTGTATCCGTTGACGTTGTAAAGATCCTTTCTCCAGAATGCCATGTTGGCTCCAAGCACATATTGATGGTTGTTATTTTGTCGTTTGAAAAAAAGAAAAATCCGCGTGATGGTCTGAAAGCGAATGGCGTTCAATCGTTTCAATAATTTTGAATGATTGAGAAGCGTATAAGACAAACCCTCCAACAATTCCTTAGTATGAACTTCTGTAATCAAAGCCCTGCTGCCACTCACAAAACATCCTTTTCTCTTTAAATTCAAGTGATCCTCCACAAAACGAGGGTGAAGGATGAGGTCGCCATCGATTTGAATGATGTAATCACCTGATGCTGCTGCAAAAGCTTTATTTCGAATGGCGGCCAGCCGAAACCCCAGGTCATCCTGCCAAATATGTAAAATTGGGACAGCGGAAATGGCACTGAATTTTTCAATGACTTGGCGGGTTTCGTTCGTACTGCCGTCGTCTGCAATCAAAATCTCATCGGGCATTCTGGTCTGAGCCAAACAACTTTGAAGACAAAGATTAAGCGCTGATGGCCAATTGTATGTGGTAATGATTAAAGAACAGCTTGAAGGCGCTGTGATATTTATTTCCGTGGATGTCATCATACCAGGTCTGTCTGAAGCGAAACCAGTCTCTTATAAAATCCATTCTTTGCGAGCAGTTCTCCATGGTTGCCCTGTTCTACTATTTCTCCTTCATTGAGTACAACAATCAAATCTGCGTGCATGACCGTGCTCAGGCGATGGGCAATGACAATTGACGTCCTGCTGTGCATGAGTCGTTCCAACGCATCCTGAACCATACGTTCCGATTCTGCATCGAGAGCCGATGTGGCCTCATCCAGCACGAGAACTTCGGGATTTTTAAGCAGTGCCCTGGCGATGCTTATGCGTTGTTTTTGGCCGCCGGACAATTTGTTACCCCTGTCTCCGATCCTCGTGTCGTAGCCATTTGTTTGCTTTATTATGAAATCATGGGCATTTGCTGCCTGGGCCGCTGTTTCAATTTCAGCGGGGGAAATATTTTCTTTACCCAGTAAGATGTTTTGGCGGATTGTATCATTAAAAAGCAAAGACTCCTGTGCCACAATGCCGATCATTGCCCTAAGGCTGTTCTGCCGGATTTTTTTTATGTCTATACCATCAAATTCAATGCTTCCTTCGTGTACATCATAAAACCGGGACACCAGATCTGCCAATGTGGTTTTGCCACTTCCTGACGGGCCAACCAGGGCTACCGTCTTACCTTTTGGAATGAAAAGATTGATGTTTTTTAGTACATATTTTTCATCATACCGGAAATTGAGATTCGTAATTTGAATGCCGTGTTCCAGGTGCTTTTTATCCACGGCACGGGCATCATCCACAATGAGTACTTTGCGGTCAAGGATGTCGAAAATCTTTTGTGCAGAGAGCAAACCTTTTTGTATCACATTTACACATTGGACCAGACTTTTAGCAGGTATGATAACCTGGGAAAAGAGGCCGAGGTAGGCAATAAATTCTGAGGCCTTGAGTTCGCCAATCTGTTGCAATACATGCCGCCCTCCAACATACAAGATTATGGCCACCATGAGCATGCCAAACACTTCTGATATGCTGCCGGACAATTCAAGTCGTGTGTCGTGTTTGAATCTGGCGCGGGCATTGGTGGCATTGACCAAACCAAAGCGACTACTGACGAAGCTTTCTGAAGTAAAAGATTTGATGACCCGCACGCCGGTAAATGACTCCTCGGATATGCTCATAAGTTCGCCATTGGATTCATCTATAAGTCGTGCTGCCCGCTTCAGCTTGCCGGTAATTAAAGAAACCAGTAGTCCCCCAAAGGGCAGAATGACCATGGCAATGAGGGTGAGTTTCCAGGAAATGAAAATAAGAAAACCCAAATAGAATATCAGGGTAAAAGGGTCTCTGATAAATCCTTTTAAAGAGTCTGTAATGAGGTATTCAATGTTGACCATGTCAAATGAAAAACGAGAAAGCAAGTCCCCTTTTCTGGCATCTGAAAAAAAGGAAACTTCCATATGCATGAGTTTGTCGAAAGTCGCATTTTTAATTTTGCGTACCACTTCAAACCTGGCTTTGTTCAGTACCCTTGCCCCAAGATATTTAAAAACATTTGAGAGCAGGTTACTCGAGACGATGACCACACAGACAATAAAAAGTGGGCCGAACATACCAAGCCCGCTTATGGAACTCAGTCTGCCATAATAATAGGAAGAAATTTCGTTGAAATATTCTTTGGTAAATGCAAAACCTGCCGGTGGTTCACTGCTGGGTGTCTGAATGTCATTAAACATAATGTCAAGCATGGGAACCAACATATAAAATGTCACCAACCCAAACAATACGCTAATGATGGTAAAAAAGAAATAGGGAATCACAAACCTGCCATAGGGTTTTGCGTAGGATAAAATCCTGAAGTATGTCTTCAAATTCGCTGCTATTTCCTACAAAACTAAGGAAAATTAGCTTTTTTAGGCACAATTCGCACTTTGCAGGTCATTAAGTTTGCATTAGAAAACCGCTAATGGGATGATTTTTTAACGCCGGGCCCTAAAATGCAACTCTATTTAACTTTCTATCCGGTAAAATAAAAATCAAATAAAAAAAGTTCTTCCAGGGGAAAGACCTTAATTTTGCAGCCATGATTCGACCACGTCAAAAAACACCCATAGTACCGGCCCCAATTTTTACAAATACAGGAATTGCTCATTTGAGGTGCAATGCAGCAGGTCATGGCATACTGTATTGTCCAACAATACTGATTTTAAACCAATGCCATATTAAAAAGTTAACCCTCATCATTTCATTTATTTTTTGCAATGGCTTTATGGCCAATGCCCAACTGACACAATCATTACCTCAAGTGGGGGACGCTTTTTACCGTTGTGCTCACCTGGAAAAAATAGAGAAATTTATGGCAGAGCCTACATCTCCACAATTCTGGGATTTTGGTTTCTTAAAAACTTATTATTCGGTCAATGAAGAATTTAAACCAGCAAAAGCAGGACGTCACGCTGATGATTTTCCTAGAGCCACCCTGGTTTGGGCCAAAAGCAATAACGAGGAGGAATACCTTTATGTAAAAGACGGCGGGCTTTATTCGATGGGCAGGGTTCTTGAAGTACCCTATAGAAAATCTCGAAAAGAAGTGTTCCTTTATAGCCCGGCCCGGCGATTGATGGTTACCAACCGGAGAAAAGGAAGTACCTATGAAAATGATTACAATCTCACGATTATAATTGACAGGGAAGATATTGCATCCGTATTCAATTTCGTGCCCACTGGTTTTGATTCAATGCTGATTGAACTCTCTTATGCAGAAAATGCTACAGTAATCAATGAAGGATTTATTTCCTATGACAACAATTCCATTCCGGTTCAGCAACACGAAGTGTCGATCCGTCAAGGCATAAAATCGCGTATCAAAAAATCAGGACAAGCCTGGCAGGTTTACGAAAGACTCAACAGCAATGCCTTACCCCAGGAACTGGCTACACTGCTCAAATTTCAGCGATACCAAAGAGTGGATTTTATATCTGCCAACTACAAAGGCGTCTTACTTTCCTACGAAATCCTAAACAACAATATTAACCGCATAGATTATCAGAGTAGGGAACCAGGTCCATATGCTTTACAACTGGATTATACAGAAAATGGCATTACTGCCCACCCCAACCCCTCCTTTGGGCAGGTTATTTTCGATCTTTTTAATTATCCATATGACGAGTATAAGCTTGAGGTTTACAACCTCGTTGGCAAGCGGATCTATTCGCGAAATTTTTCTGTAAAAGATGGCAGGTTACTTCTTGCAGATTTGTCCCAGCTGAAGAGAGGCACTTATTTGTATTCTATTTTCGATTCTCAGGGAAGGAAACTTACAACCAAACGGGTAAGCCTGATTAGTATATAGCTTGTAAATTAGGAATTTTGATTTAGGAATTAGGAATTTTGATTTAGGAATTAGGAATTTAGAAGATAACTTTAAAAAGGGGTCTTTCTGAAATGTAAATTAAAAGGTGATATACAAGACAAAACATTGGTCTTAGTGTCTGACTTCCTTTCCTTTGTCCTTCAAATGCGCTAAATTTGTATAAAATAACTCTGTTTGAAGAAGCACCTTTTATTGATACTGGCTTTGATCTCTTTTTCTAAGGTATGGGCAACGCACAACAGGGCGGGAGAAATTACGTATCAGCAAATTGGTCCACTTACCATCCGGATGACGATTACCACCTATACCAAAGAAAGCAGTGTGGCAGCTGACCGGGATAGTCTGGAGGTCTTTTGGGGGGATGGCCTTTCACAATGGGTCAAAAGAACAAATGACTCGGGGCAAACGTTGGAAAATGATGTAAAACTCAATAAATATACGGCTGAACATACTTATCCGGGAAGGGCCAGTTATACGATATCTTTTCTGGACCCAAACCGCTCCGGAAATATCCTGAACATTAATTATCCCAGGTCAGATGAAATTCAGTTTTACCTCGCTACCCGCTTTACTTTACTGGATATTCAGTTCCAGGGAAGCAATAGCAGTGCGATTTTATTACAAGCTCCAATTGACGTTGCTTGTGTTGGGCAACCATTTGTGCATAATCCAAACGCATATGACCCTGACGGAGATAGTCTGTCTTATGAACTCATTGTTCCACTTTCCGGAGATAATCAGGAGGTTCCCAATTATTTTTACCCGGACGAGATACTTCCCAGTTCGCTAAATCTCATCTCCTTAAATCCGCAAACCGGTGAATTTATATGGGAATTTCCGCCTCAAATTGGTGAGTACAACATTGCCATGCGTATCAGTGAGTGGAGAAACGGAGTGCGCATCAATGCCATCATTCGTGATATGCAAATTCTTGTACGCAACTGCAATACCGTACCCCCATCCATCTCTGCTTTGGAGGAGCTTTGTGTGGTAGCCGGAACAGAAATCAGCTTACCCATCAAAGTCGCTGACAAAGACGTCGGACAGAAAGTAAAACTAACTGCTACAGGAGGTCCTTTTGTCTTACCCGATAAGGCCCAACTTATCGCGCCTGAAGACTTTACCTCGGTTCCATTTGAAGCAGCATTGTTATGGAAAACCACTTGCAATCATATTTCCGGGGAATATTATCAGATTGTACTGAAAGCCATCGACAATGCCTTCGGGGATACCTTTGGACTGGCGACCCTGAAAACCATTCGAATAAAAGTGGTTGGTCCTGCACCCGATCAACTTACCGCCCAAACCGCAGGTGCAGATGAGGTGAGGCTTGAGTGGGGACTGCCGTACGCATGCGACCAGACCCGGGATGAATATTTTTATGGGTTCTCCATATGGAGAAGAGAACAGTCGGCGGTCCTTAATCCCGATTCCTGTAATCCGGGTCCACTCACTGGGGTATATAGCCGGATATTGGCGAATACAAAACTGAATGATGGCAACCACTATTTTTTTGTGGACAAAGGTTTGAAGCCAAACACTACTTATTGTTACCGGGTACTGGCAGAATTTGCGCTAAAGACAGCTGCCGGCAATCCTTACCGAAAAGTTGAAAGCCTGCCATCAGCGGAAGTATGTCTGATGTTGCGAAGAGATGTTCCGCTGTTCACGAAGGTAAATGTACAAAAGACCGATGCCAATACTGGTGAAATGGAAATCAGATGGACCAGACCCATTCCCGGTGACTTCGATACGATTCAATTCAAGGGTCCGTACAAAACAGAACTATATCGAAAAGAGTCTGACAGTGCCAACTTCCAGCTTGTGCCAGGTGCGACCAAATTTGCGCCTTCCTTCAGTCAATGGCTGGATACGACCTACACAGACGTTGCCATCAATACTCTGGAAAGACGATTTGATTACCAGCTGAAGTTATATTACAACCTGGACATGTTTTATAAAGATGCTCCTGTTTCTGGTTCTGTTTTCCTAACCATTCAACCGTCTGACCGCAGTAATAAACTTTCCTGGGAGTACACCACTTCCTGGAGCAATAAAAATTTCCGCATTTTCAGGGATGATGCGACCGGTACCTACATAGAAATTGGGCAAACAGAAGGAAAAATATTTACCGACGGTCCGCTGGAAAATACCCTCAACTATTGTTATCGAATCGAATCTGAAGGAAGTTATGCCATCCCAAAAATCGAAGATCCTCTTTTCAATTTTTCTCAGCGCAGCTGTGCCAGCCCGATGGACAACATTGCCCCATGTGCTCCGGAACTAAGTGTATCGACGATATGTGACGAAGCCGATCTTACGAGCCAGAAATTGGCCAACCTGCTAACATGGAAAAGGAGATCAAACTGCAGTAATTTTGAAGACATTGCGGCATACCAAGTGTATTTCAAAGCTTCCGGGCAACAAGAGGCTGTACTTTTGACCAACCATACTTCTGCACTGCTTGAATTTGATCATTTACCCGATTCAAATGATATTTCCGGATGTTATTTTGTGACGGCCCTGGACAAGGTGGGCAATGAGAGCGACCCGAGTAATACAGTCTGTGTAGAAAATTGCCCGGTCTATGAATTGCCCAATACCTTTACGCCAAACGGCGATGGTGACAATGAATTTTTCAAACCCCTCAACAATTACTTTATTCACAGTGTTGATTTTATAGTGTATAATGAGTGGGGCAATAAAGTATTCCAAACGATGAACCCGGCTTTGAATTGGAATGGAAAAAATATAAAAGGAAATGAACTTCCTGCTGGAAGTTATTATTATACCTGCAGCGTTTTTGTCCCGGGAACGGGAGGATTAAAGAAAGAAAAAGTATTAAAAGGTTTTATCAACATCATCAGGTAATGTTTTCAGGGATTATTGAATTCGCCACAAAGGTATTGTCTCGAGTCGATGATGGGAGTAATGTGCACTTTACCATTTCCAATCCCTTTGGATCCGAGGTATATATAGATCAATCCATTGCCCACAATGGCACATGTCTTACCGTCACTTCCATTGCTACAGACGCATTATGGTATAGGGTCACAGCGGTGAAAGAGACCCTCGATAAAACGAACCTCGGTAACTGGCAACCAGACACCCAAATCAACCTGGAAAGATGTATCAGGGCCGATGCCCGGATGGACGGCCATTTTGTTCAAGGCCACGTGGATATCGTTACAGAATGCCTGGATATCCGGGATGAAGCAGGTAGCTGGCGATTTACCTTTCATCTGCCGGAAGCATACCGCCACCTGGTGGTCGACAAAGGCAGCATTGCCGTTAATGGCACCAGCCTTACTGTCATCCTGAATAAAGAAGACGCAGCGGTTTTTCAAATCGCGATAATTCCTTACACGTATGAAAATACCAATTTCAATTCCATTCAAAAAGGAGACCTTGTCAACCTTGAATTTGATATCCTGGGAAAATACCTGGCGCGATTCCATGAAGTGTTACGGTAGTCAAAGGTCGTGATTTTATCACCTTGCCGGATAATTGCGCTTTATTACTTTCAATGGGTAATCATCTTCCTTCTCCATTACCCCAGAGCAATTTTCCATTAAATAAAAAGGGGAAGATTAAGCTTCCCCTCCATTTAACAAGTATGAAATTTTAAATTATAATCTCATGCTCCAGGCCAGATTAACGATGGTTCCCAACTGGCTGAAGTGGAAACCATCATACGTCATCGTAGCATAACGGTCATTAAAGGTGATGAGATTTCTGTTGGTCCATAATGCCCCACCCACTTCGTTGGTACCCGGGGCGTCTATCTTAGCCTGACCGGACGGACTGTCTGCCTTGAATGCCCATTCAGGTACTACATTGAGCAGGTTATTTATGTTTAAGGCCAGGGTATTATTGGCGTCAATGCCGTAACTGATGCCTAAATCTGTAACCACCTTTGGTTTAAATTCGGTGTACAAATCGGAATCCAAGCCATCCTGATCGAAACGGGTGGGACCAAACAAGGTATTGTTCAACGAAAAATTAAAATCACCCACCTCATAATCCAGGCCAAGTATCGCTTTGTACTTTGGCCTTGAAGTAAAAAACAGGGCCTCCTGAGTTCCGTTTACTACCGACTGACCTGCATCAGAAACCAATTTTGGATTTTTCACGTCACCATCCCTTTCATTTTTAAGCGTATAATTACCCGAAAGATTTATGCCTAAGGTTTTACTTCCCAGTTTTAAGCCGCGATAAGCCATTACGAAATCAAGACCTGAGGTTACCGCATCTACACCATTCACAAAAAAGCTCAGGTCCGACAAATTATTTGCATTGAGGATGTTGTCCAATTCGGTATCACCTGCATCGGTACGCTGAATTCTGGTACTGAGTAAAATTCTGTCTGTCACCTTGATGCTGTAATAGTCCAGGGTAATGGTAAAATCATTGGAAGGTCTGAGTCCAAGACCCACGGTAAAGTTGGTTGACTTCTCCGGATTGAGCGTGGGTACACCGAGTAACCTGGCTTCCCTGGATACATTGCTCACAAGGCCTCCTACCTGAATGCCTTGCCCTGGCACAAAGCTATATTGTGCCTTTTGGGTGAATATCTGATGTAGGGTTGGTGCCTTGAATCCGGTTGAATATGAAGCCCTGAGGGTGACCTTATCATCTGACATTTTATACCGCGAACTGACTTTATACACAAATGCATCGCCAAAGTCACTATAATTTTCATACCTCGCAGTACCATTGATCAGAAAATCATCGGTAAGGTCGAGGGCAAGGTCGGCATATCCACCGATGTTGTACCTGTTGAATTTGCCGCTGTTCCTTGGGTCATTACCGGCAAATGAGTCTGCGCCGCCATCTTCGTAGGAAGCCAGATCTCCTTCGATGATGTTGAAGTTTTCTGTCCTGAATTCAGAACCAAATGCGATGCCTACTTTGTCTGAAAGGCGGCGTGTAATGTCGATATTGGCCACATTGTGAGAAAAACTGGTTCCTCCGGGGTAAAAGACGAGTGGACTGTTTTCTCTGTATTGGTGGCCTCCACCCAATATCTCATCGGCATCGATGACACCATTGCTATTTACATCACCCAGGTAAGTGGATGGGTTTTGAGTTCCATTTCTGTTATGCGAATTTCTTACCGTATAAGTTTGCTCATTTCCACCAATCGTCCAGCTTACATCAGCGAGCCAGCCTCGAAAACTGCTTTTAAATCCCAACGTTGCATTGTAATCCGCCAGGTTACCGTCAAAGGTGGGGACATAACCCACATATTCTTTTTGGCCATTAGTATTGTCCACCCCAAAAAAGTCGAGGAGGTAAGGAAAATCATCCAAAGTTCTCCAGAAAGGAGTTCGGTAATTGGCATAGCTGTTTACTTTTTTAAAGATGTATGCGGCATTGCCATATAGTTCACCACCGGCCATTTTTTTACCGCCATTCAACGCAAATTTCATTGCGGTAGTCGCCGGCGAAGCATTGATATTGCCTGCATCGGGAAATCTTTGCAGGAAAGATTTAACGGCATTGTAGTCTCCTCCAAAACCAATGCTGGGATCGGCTTCTGCATCGAGGTCAACGGTTCCCGGCCTGTTGGCCTGCCCTATTCTGGAAAGATCAACAGTGTAGTTGAGAAATGACGATGAACCCAAATTGAGGTTGTTATTGAGGGCAACGCCAAATGATTCGCCATCTCCCTCAGTTGTTATTCCTGTCCTAACGGTAAAACTCCCATTATCTGCCCCATCTTTAAGGATGATGTTCATAACGCCGGCGATGGCATCTGAACCGTACTGGGCAGATGCTCCATCCCGGAGGATTTCAATCCTTTTAATCATGTCTACCGGTATGGCAGAAATATCGGCTCCAGTTTCACCCCTGCCTGGAGAAGTTTGTGTGTAGAGGAGGGAGCTCATGTTTTTACGCTTCCCATTGATGAGGATCAGCGTTCTGCTGGGACCCATGTTGCGTATCTCATAAGGGTCAAGCAGGGAGGTTGCGTCATTGACCGGGGTCTGTACGGTATTGAATGATGGAATGCGATACTGTAAGGCCTTATCAAAAGAATTCTGACCGGTTGAAAGCAGATCCTTGACAGACAACACATCAACGGGTAAAGATGTCGTGGTAGAACAGCAGGGGGGCGGTTCTGGAACCAACTACAATGACGTCCTGAAATAAAACGCCTTCTTCCTCAAGCACTGCATCGTAACTTGCTTTATTCCCGGTACTGAGCATTATTTCCTTAAACTGTGACTTATAGCCAAGGAAACTTATCGTGATTTGATAATTGCCGGCTGGCAGTTCGAGCATATAATTGCCATCAAGGTCGGTAATGGTTCCATAGTCTCCTGGTGAGGCAACTACATTTGCCCCTATCAGCGGACCGTCTTTGCTGGTTACATTTCCAGAAACAGACTGGGCATTAAGATTCCAAATTGCGAATAACAATAAAGGAATAATTTGGTAAATCTTCCGAATCATAAATTTTTATTTTAGTTGTTAAAGTAATATTACAATGCAATAATAACTAAAAAGTAAGAATATGTGGCGAATTGACCCAATTATCGACCAATTAAATGTATTGAGAGATTATACTATTCACACATAAGACGAATGCCAAAATAATTTTGGAGAGATTTAATATTGACTGGTGCACAAAAAAACAAACAGCAGACAAATCGAGATCTGCCTGCTGGTTATTTGCTAATTGTATTACTTAGGGCTGAAAATCTATTCAGCCACTTCTGTCTCTACTTCATATTCTGACTCATCTTCGTTGACATTTCTCACGCCCATATCCCGGAAGATTTTAGTTCCGGTACCTGCAGGGATGAGTTTGCCTACAATCACGTTCTCTTTCAGACCATTCAAGTAATCGGTTTTGCCACTCATGGCCGCAGAACTCAATACTTTGGTGGTTTCCTGGAAAGATGCTGCTGATATCCAGCTATAAGTTCCCAATGAAGCCCTGGTAATACCCTGTAATAGCGGCCTTGAGGTAGCTGCAAGAGCGTCCCTGACTTCGATGGTCTTTTTGTCATTTCTTTTCAGGAAGGAGTTTTCTTCCCTCAACTGTCTGATTGAAATGATTTGACCTATGTGGAACTTTATGGAATCTCCGTTGTCGGTAATGACCTTCTTATCAAAAATATAGTCATTTTGTTCCAGGAATTCATGCCTGGTTACTGCCTCTCCTTCCAGGAAAGTGGTATCTCCTGGTTCAACGATTTCAACGTCCCTCATCATTTGTCGCACAATGACTTCAATGTGTTTATCATTAATGTTGATGCCCTGAGAACGGTAAACTTCCTGTACTCCGTTAACGAGGTAAGACTGTACGGCAAAAGGTCCTTTGATGTCCAGAATATCCATGGGAGCAACTGCACCGTCAGTGATTGGATTACCTGCCCTCACGAAGTCGCCCTCCTGAACAAGCATATGCCTGGACAAGCCCACAAGGTATTTTCTCCTTTGACCTGTTTTTTCATCATCGATGAATAACTCCCTGTTACCTCTTTTAATCTTTCCAAAAGTAATGATGCCGTCAATCTCAGCTACGGTAGCCGGATTTGATGGATTCCTTGCTTCAAACAATTCGGTAACCCTTGGAAGGCCACCTGTGATATCCTGAATTTTACCCAGGCTTCGCGGAATTTTCACCATCTTCTGTCCTGCTTTGATCTCTTGTCCATCTTCAATGGAAATGTAGGCCCCAACCGGAAGAGAATAAACCTTAAGTTCTTCTCCCGAAGGTGAAATAATCTTGATAATCGGAATTTTTTTCTTGTTCTTCGATTCAATAATGACTTTGTCGGCATATCCTGTCTGGTCATCACGCTCAACCCTGAAGGTAACACCTTCTTCGATGCCTTCAAATTGAACGATACCTTTAAATTCCGAGATGATTACGTTGTTGAAGGGATCCCATTCACAAATGACATCACCTTTGACAACCTTTTGGTTGTTTTTCACCTTCAGGTCAGAACCGTAAGGAATATGGTGTGTATTAAACACTTTGCCTGTAGCTTCATCTAAGATCCTGATTTCACCTGACCTTGACAAAACTACAGTGGCCTGGTCCTGTCCTTCTGTTACCTTTATGTTGTCAAATTCAATCTTTCCTTCAAACTTCGATACGATTTCAGATTCTGTTTTGGAAACCGAAGCGATACCACCCACGTGGAATGTCCTCAGGGTAAGCTGTGTTCCAGGTTCACCGATACTTTGAGCTGCAATGATGCCTACAGCATCACCTGCTTCGGCTATACGGCCATTTGCGAGGTTTTTACCATAACACTTTGCACAAACTCCACTCTTGGTTTCACAAGTCAGTACCGACCTGATGGTCACACTTTCTATGCCAGAATCTTCGATGATCTTTGCCTTTTCATCCGTGATAAATTCACCTGGTTCCAGGATAATCTCATCGGTTACCGGATCCAATACATTATGCAGAGTGTACCTGCCCACAATTCTGGAAGAAAGATTTTCAATTACACTTTCGTTATCCTTCAAAGCAGATGTCTCAATACCCCTAAGTGTATCGCAGTCTCTTTCTGTTATGATGACATCCTGAGCCACATCCACAAGCCTCCTGGTAAGGTAACCGGCATCGGCCGTCTTAAGAGCCGTATCGGCCAGACCCTTACGCGCACCGTGGGTAGAGATAAAGTATTCCAAAACCGACAAACCTTCCAGGAAATTAGAAAGGATTGGGTTTTCGATGATTGCACCTCCGGTATCTCCAGACTTTCTTGGTTTCGCCATAAGTCCCCGCAGACCGGCAAGCTGCTTGATCTGCTGTTTACTGCCCCTGGCGCCTGAATCAAGCATCATGAACACAGAATTGAATCCGCCTTTATGCTGGGAAAGTTCCCGCATAAGGTTGTCTGTAATCATGTTATCCGCAAAAGTCCATTTGTCAATGACCTGGTTGTATCGTTCATTTGGTGTAATGAGACCCATATTGTAGTTCTCCCAAACTTCATCGACTTCCAACTGTGCATCGATCAATGTTTGTTCTTTCACAGAAGGTGTAATAAGGTCACCAAGGTTAAATGACAAACCGCCTTTGAATGACCAGAAGAAGCCAAGTTCCTTTATCTCATCCAAAAACTTTGCCGTGGCATTAAAATCTGTCTTAATGATGATGTCTGAAATTACCTTTTTAAGATTTTTCTTGGTCATCAGAATATTGATGAAAGGTACTGATTCCGGAACAGCTTCGTTGAAGATTACCCTTCCTACGGTGGTTTCCATTAATCCTGTACCAAGGCTGCCATCTTCTTTTTGAACCCTTGTTTTTACATGGATCGGCGCATGAAGGTCGATACTGCCTTCATTAAAGGCAATAAGCACTTCTTCTGCAGAATAAAACTTCATGCCTGCACCCTTGACCTTGTCTCTCCTCGCTTTTGTAAGGTAATACAGACCCAGAACCATGTCCTGAGAAGGCAGGGTAACTGGCGAACCGTCCTGTGGATTGAGCATGTTGTGAGATGACAACATCAATACCTGGGCTTCCAGGATTGCAGCATGGCTAAGTGGTACGTGTACCGCCATCTGGTCACCGTCAAAGTCTGCGTTAAACGCACCGCACACCAGTGGGTGCAACTGAATCGCCTTGCCCTCTACCAGTCTTGGCTGGAATGCCTGAATAGACAAACGGTGAAGTGTAGGTGCTCTGTTGAGCAATACCGGATGCCCCTTGAGGATATTTTCCAGGATTTCCCAAATGATGGGATCCTTTTTATCTACCAGTTTTTTAGCTGATTTTACCGTTTTTACTACTCCCCTTTCGATGAGTTTTCTGATGATAAACGGCTTAAACAATTCTGCGGCCATGCCCTTGGGAATACCGCATTCATGCAGGTGAAGTGTTGGTCCTACCACGATGACTGAACGGCCTGAGTAGTCAACCCTTTTTCCCAACAGGTTCTGCCTGAATCGACCTTGTTTACCTTTGAGGATGTCACTGAGTGATTTTAATGCCCTTCCACCCTCCGCTTTAACGGCATTGGATTTCCTGGAATTGTCAAAGAGTGAATCTACAGCTTCCTGGAGCATCCTCTTCTCATTTCGAAGGATTACTTCAGGCGCTTTGATCTCGAGAAGTCGCTTCAGACGGTTGTTTCTTATGATGACCCTTCTATACAGGTCATTCAGATCTGAGCTGGCGAATCTTCCTCCGTCCAATGGCACCAATGGCCTTAATTCAGGAGGTATTACAGGCAGGTACTGGATGATGGTCCATTCCGGCTTGTTGGTATTTCTTTCGAATCCTTCCTTGAAAGCTTCCACAACCCTTAGCCTTTTTAAGGCTTCTGATTTACGTTGTTGTGAAGTCTCAACCGATGCCTGGTGTCTTAGGTTATAAGACAGGCTGGCGAGGTCAAGCCTCATGAGCAAATCAAAGATGGCTTCAGCACCCATCTTGGCTATGAACTTATTAGGGTCGCTGTCATCCAACATGTGGTTTTCCTTTGGAAGGCTGTCCACGATGGCCAGGTAATCTTCCTCAGATAGCAGGTCGAGATTTTTTACTTCGCCTTCTTTAATACCCGGCTGGATGACCACAAATTTTTCGTAGTAGATGATGGACTCCAGGTTTTTGGAAGAGGTGCCCAACAAATAACCGATCTTGTTTGGCAGAGACTTGAAAAACCAAATGTGCACTACCGGAACCACCAGTTTGATGTGGCCCATGCGTTCACGTCTAACTTTCTTCTCTGTTACTTCAACACCGCAACGGTCGCATACAATGCCTTTATATCGAATGCGCTTATATTTTCCGCAATAACACTCATAATCCTTCACAGGGCCAAATATACGTTCACAGAACAAACCATCTCTTTCAGGTTTGTACGAACGATAGTTGATGGTCTCTGGCTTAAGTACCTCTCCCCTTGACCTTTCCAGGATTTCATCGGGAGATGAAAGACTGATGGTAATGGAATCAAAGGACTTACCGACTTTTGCAACTTTTTTTAATGCCATTTGCAGGTATATTTTTGTAGATTATTCAAATTTAATATCAAGGGCAAGTCCCCTGAGTTCGTGAACGAATACGTTGAATGACTCCGGAATATTAGGTTCCGGGAGGTTTTCACCCTTGACGATTGCCTCATACGCTTTTGCCCTTCCGATGATGTCATCCGATTTAATGGTAAGGAGTTCCCTAAGGATATTGGCCGCACCATATGCTTCCAATGCCCACACTTCCATCTCACCAAATCGCTGCCCACCAAACTGCGCCTTACCACCCAAAGGTTGCTGGGTAATCAGAGAGTACGGTCCAATTGACCTGGCGTGCATTTTATCATCCACCATGTGCGAAAGTTTTAGCATGTAGATTACACCCACAGTTGCCTGCTGGTGGAACCTGTCACCTGTTTCTCCATCATAGAGGTATGTCTGACCCAATGAAGGAAGACCTGCTTTTTGCACGTAAGTATCGATCTCGTGGATGCTGGCTCCGTCAAAGATCGGCGTCGCAAATCGCATGCCCAGGTTTTTACCTGCCCAACCCAATACGGTTTCGAAAATCTGACCGAGGTTCATTCTTGAAGGTACACCCAGTGGATTGAGTACTATGTCAACCGGCGTTCCATCTTCCAGGAAAGGCATATCTTCTTCCCTTACAATCCTGGAAACAATACCCTTGTTACCGTGTCTTCCAGCCAATTTATCACCTACCTTAAGCTTTCGCTTTTTAGCCAGGTAAACTTTGGCCAGTTTCAATACACCAGCAGGTAATTCATCTCCGATGGAAATGTTGTATTTCTCTCTTTTATATCGACCCAATTCTCCATTCAACTTGATGTTAAAGTTGTGAAGCAATCTGGCAACCTGTTCATTTATATCCTTTTCCTTTGTCCAACCGGAGTAATCGACAGTGGTATAGTCGATCTCTTTCAGAACTTTTGGACTGAACTTTGTTCCCTTGGTAATAAGCTCCTCTTTGTAGATGCTGTACACCCCTTCAGAAACTTTCGAAGCCAGCATGGTCATAAGTTTGTCGATGAGCAGTGTCTTGAGTTTATTGACTTCCACCGCATGATCGTCGTCAAGCTTGGTAAGCAGCTCTTTCTCCTGTACTTTTTGAAACTTATCCTTTTTGGCTCTGGCAAACAATTGTTTGTCGATGATCACTCCCTGGATGGAAGGCGGAGTTTTGAGGGAGGCATCTTTGACATCACCCGCTTTGTCACCGAAAATGGCTCTGAGGAGTTTTTCTTCCGGAGTAGGATCTGTCTCTCCTTTTGGCGTAATTTTTCCAATGAGGATATCCCCTTCCGAAACCCATGCACCCAATCGGATGATGCCATTTTCATCGAGATCCTTGGTGGCTTCTTCGCTCACGTTTGGAATGTCGCAAGTGAGTTCTTCCTCTCCGAGTTTTGTATCCCGGATGTCGAGCTCAAAACTTTCAATATGGATGGATGTAAATATGTCTTCTTTAACTACCCGCTCCGAAAGTACGATGGCATCCTCGAAATTGTACCCTTTCCATGGCATGAAGGCCACTTTGAGGTTTTGCCCCAAAGCGAGTTCACCATTTTCGGTGGCATAACCTTCACAAAGCAAGCTGCCTTTTTTCACCCTGTCTCCTTTTCTTACGATCGGTTTCAGGTTAATACAGGTACCCTGGTTTGTTCTGGTAAACTTGGTAAGGCTATAGGTAACCGCATCGTCATCAAAAGAAACGAGTCTTTCTGATTCTGTGCGGTCATATTTAATGATGATTTTGGTAGAGTCAACATATTCCACAACGCCATCTCCTTCTGAGTTGATGAGCATGTTGGAGTCTGCCGCCACCTTTGCTTCTATACCGGTACCTACGATTGGAGCCTTGGGTTTAATCAATGGCACTGCCTGACGTTGCATGTTAGATCCCATCAGCGCCCTGTTGGCATCATCGTTCTCAAGGAATGGGATGAGGGAAGCGGAAACACCCACTATCTGGTTTGGTGCGATGTCGATGTAATCTATTTCATCAGGAGTAAAGATCGGGAATTCACCCTGCTCTCTTCCTTTGATACGTTCATCCAGGAAAGCGCCTTTTTCGTCAACGGCTGCATTGGCCTGTGCGATCTTCATGTGATCTTCACTCTCTGCTGACAAGTATTCGGCTTCAGCGGCCAAACTTACCATACCTTTTTTGACGACGCGGTAAGGAGTCTCGAGAAAGCCCATTTTATTGACCTTAGCGTGAACGCAAAGGGTAGAAATCAAACCAATATTTGGTCCTTCCGGTGTCTCAATGGTACAAAGACGACCGTAGTGAGAATAGTGAACGTCCCTTACTTCAAAGCCTGCCCGCTCTCTGGAAAGACCACCGGGACCTAGGGCAGATATTCTTCTTTTGTGGGTAATCTCTGATAGTGGATTCGTTTGATCCAGGAACTGAGATAACTGACTGGTACCAAAGAATGAGTTGATCACCGATGATAAAGTACGGGCATTTATGAGGTCTACCGGAGTAAACACTTCATTATCCCTTACGTTCATTCTTTCCCTAATGGTACGAGCCATCCTGGCAAGACCAACGCCGAATTGTGCGTATAGTTGTTCACCCACGGTACGAACCCTCCTGTTGCTCAGGTGGTCAATATCATCGAGTTCCGCTTTTTGATTGACCAGGGCTACCAGAAATTTAACGATGGATATGATGTCTTCCTTGGTCAATACCAGGGTCTCCATGTTGATATCCAGTTTTAGTTTTTTATTTATCTTATACCTTCCTACTTCACCGAGATTGTATCGTTTGTCGGAGAAGAAAAGTTTATCGATAATGCCCCTGGCCGTTTCTTCATCTGGGGGATCTGTGCCCCTTAGCTGACGATAAATCTGAGTAACCGCTTCTACTTCCGAGCTGGAAGGGTCTTTTTGCAGGGTGTTATAGATGATGCTGTAATCGACATCGAGGTCTTCTTTTTGAAGGATGATGGTGTCGGCGTCGATGTCACTGATGAGGTGTATGTTTTCTTCATCGAGCACTACATCCCTTTCCAGGATGATTTCATTTCGCTCGATGGTAACCACTTCTCCGGTATCTTCGTCCACGAAGTCTTCTATCCATTTGCGAAGCACCCTTGCTGCCAGTTTCCTGCCGATGGCCTTTTTCAGTGATTTGTCGGTCACTTTAATTTCTTCGGCCAGATCAAATATATTGAGGATGTCTTTATCAGAGTCAAATCCGATTGCACGAAGCAATGTCGTAACCGGGAATTTTTTCTTTCTATCTATGTAAGCATACATGACAGAGTTAATGTCGGTGGCAAATTCCATCCAGGCTCCCTTAAATGGGATAACCCTGGCTGAATAGATGGCAGTACCATTTGGGTGAAAGGTCTGGCTGAAAAACACCCCGGGAGACCTGTGGAGTTGAGACACCACTACCCTTTCTGCGCCATTGATCACGAATGTACCTTTTGGCGTCATGTAAGGAATGTTGCCCAGGAAAACGTCCTGAACAATGGTTTGAAAATCTACGTGCTCCTCATCGTTACAGGAAAGTCTAAGCTTTGCCTTAAGCGGCACGCTGTAGGTAAGTCCCCTTTGCACACACTCGTCAATGGTGTAGCGCGGCGGGTCGATGAAATAGTCGAGAAATTCGAGAACGAAAATGTTTCTTGTATCCGTGATGGGAAAATTTTCCTGAAAAACCCGGTACAGACCTTCGCTGTTTCTATTTTCCGGAGTGGTTTCCAACTGAAAAAATTCCTGAAAGGATTTTAACTGAATTTCCAGCAGGTCAGGATAGTAAGATGGAAGTTTAATTTTTCCGAAGTTAATTCTATCTTTTGATCCGTTTTTTGTTGATGCCATCCTAATAACACTTTATTTAAAGTTAACACCGACTGAGCGCCAATGTTCTAATGATTTCAAAAAAGTATAAACGGCAGTAGGCTTAGTCTCCTTTTGAAGGAGACCAAGCCGTACCATTTATTTTAAGACTTAAGATTAACTAAGTCTCGCATACAGAATTACTTCAATTCTACAGTTGCACCAGCCTCGGTAAGGACAGTTTTGATTTGTTCTGCCTCAGCTTTTGAAACAGCCGTTTTCAAAGTTGAAGGAGCGCCGTCAACCATATCTTTGGCTTCTTTCAAGCCAAGGTTGAGCAGGTTCTTCACCTCTTTAACAACTGCCAGTTTGTTAGCACCACCAGATGCCAAAACTACGTCGAATTCGGTCTTTTCAACTGGAGCAGCGGCTTCACCACCTCCGGCAGGAGCAGCGAATGCTACAGCTGCAGCAGCTGGTTCGATACCATATTCGTCTTTCAAAATCTGAGCAAGTTCATTTACCTCTTTTACTGTCAGGTTTACCAATTGCTCTGCAAATGCTTTTAAATCAGCCATTTTAATGAGTTTTAAATTTTAAATAATAATTAATAAATATTATGGCGTTGTCTTGGAAGCCAACTTTAATTTGCCCTTTCTTCAAGAGCCTTTACCAACCCTGCGATGGTATTGCCGCCTGATTTAAGAGCGGAAATAACATTTTTGGCAGGTGACTGCAACAAGCCGATGATTTCACCCACAAGTTCTTCTTTGGATTTAAGATTCGCCAGTGCATCAATTTGGTCGTCACCTAAGTAAACGCCACTATCGATGTAAGCTCCCTTAATAAAAGGCCTGTCACTAGATTTCCTAAATTCCTTAATTACCTTTGCAGGCAAGTTTGCCGTTTCGCAGAACAACAACGTAGTAGGGCCATGCAATGCATCATAAATGGCAACGTAGTTTTTCTCTTCTGCGGTAGGCTCCATGGCCTTTTTTACAAGGGTGTTTTTCACCACCTGAACTTCAATGCCTTTTTCAAAGCAAATCCTTCTGAATTTATTTATGGCCGCAACGGTGAGTGAAGAAGAGTCTGTGATGTAGAAAAATGGGTTGTTCGCAAATTTTTCCTTCAGCTCATCTATCATTAAGGCCTTGTCTCCTTTCTTCATTGTGAATTGAATTTAATGGTTTAATGAATGGTTTTTGGATCAATTTTGATCCCCGGACTCATGGTAGAAGCCACACTGATCGATCTCATGTAAATACCTTTGGCAGTACTTGGTTTCATTCTCTCCAGCGTTGACAACAATTCTTTAGCGTTGTCGGCCAACTTGTCTTTAGAAAATGATACCCTTCCGATCGTGGTGTGAATAATTCCATATTTGTCCACCCTGAAAGAAATTTTACCTTTTTTGACATCCTCCACTGCCGAAGCCACATCGAGGGTAACGGTACCTGTTTTGGGGTTTGGCATCAGGTTCCTCGGACCGAGGATCCTACCGACCTGGCCCACTTTAGCCATTACATCCGGTGTAGCAATGATGACATCCACATCGGTCCAGCCACCTTTGATCTGGGTAATGTAGTTATCGAGGCCAGCGAAATCAGCACCTGCATTTAATGCCTCCTGTTCCTTGTCAGGGTTACACAGTACAAGTACCTTCTTGGTTTTACCTGTGCCATGTGGCAAGGTAACGGTTCCCCTGATTGCCTGGTCTGCTTTCCTGGGGTCAACACCCAGTTTGACGTGAAGGTCTACCGACGCATCAAACTTTGTAGTATTGACTTCCTTTACCAAGGCAACTGAGTCTGCGAGGGCGTAGAATTTGTTTTTATCTACCTTGCCTTCGACTTCTTTCCTTTTTTTAGTAAGATTAGCCATTGTGAAAAGATTTGAGGTAATATCGTCCCACCCGAAGATGAAACTCCCTACCGGTTAAATAATATCAATTTTTGTCTTCCCAGGGAGGCGTACCGGAAACGGTAAGCCCCATTGACCTGGCGGTGCCAGCAACCATGCTCATGGCTGACTCAATTGTAAACGCATTGAGGTCAGGCATTTTATTTTCGGCAATTGCCTTCACCTGCTCCCAACTTACTGTACCTACTTTATTTCGGTTTGGCTGAGGAGATCCAGACTTAAGCTTAGTTGCTTCCAGCAGTTGTATTGCGGCTGCAGGTGTCTTGATGACGAAATCAAAAGACTTATCCTTATACACAGTGATGAGTACAGGAACCAACTTTCCAGGAATATCCTGGGTAGCGGCATTGAATCTTTTACAAAATTCCATAATATTGACACCCTTTGAACCCAGCGCAGGACCTACCGGAGGCGCGGGATTGGCTGCACCGCCCTTCACCTGCAACTTTACGAATGTTTCTATTTCTTTTGCCATTTTTAAATTTTTGTATCTGTCAATTATTTAGCGGCTACACCTTACTTCCGTGGAAGCATTTAAAAACCGGAAAAAGGTTAAGCCTGTTTTTCTACTTGTCCAAAATTCAATTCTACTTCTGTTCCCCTGCCAAAAATCTTTACGATCACCTTCAGCTTCTTTTTTTCTTCATTTACCTCTTTGATATCGCCTACGAAGTCTTTAAATGGACCGTCGGTGATTTTTATCGTCTCATTCACCAGGAATGGATCCAACATGGCTTCACCGCCAAGTTGTGATTCATCTGCTTTGCCCAGCATCCTGTTGGCTTCGGTTTGTGTCATTGGAATCGGGTGGTTTTTACCCAAAAAGTGAATGACATTGGTGAGGCCGGAAATGGTAGTAATAACTTCACCTGAAAATTTCTCCGGGACGGCCTCAACAAGGATATAACCAGGCAGAATGTTCCTTTCGATGGTTTGTTTTTTGCCGTTACGCATTTTATAAACCTTTTCGATGGGCACAATTACCTGCAAGACGATTTCATTCCAATTGTTTCTGGTAACTTCCAGATCAATTTTCTCTTTAATCTTCTTTTCTTTCCCGCTGATAACTCTTAAAGAGTACCACCTCGCCGTAGATTCACTCATGATCCCAAGCCATAAATTAATGAAAGTGCCTGGTTAGCTATGGTGTCCATTAAAAAGGTAACCAAAGCAAAAATTACGGTAGCAACCAGCACTATTCTGGTATGGGAAATCAACTCTCCCCAGGTAGGCCAGGTCACGTTATTGAGCAACTCGTGAATGCTTTCTTTGATGTACAATCTGATGTTATCCATTGTATTTTATTTAAAACCCAAAAATGAGTGTGCAGGGAAGACAGGACTCGAACCTGCAACTTGCGGTTTTGGAGACCGCTGCTCTACCAATTGAACTACTTCCCTTTGATTTTGAGCATTGCCGACCTTTCGTAAAAAAGTCAACCTAACCCGCTCACATTGCATAAATTATACGTTAATAAAAAATGAAATGTGAAAATTGTATATACTAAAAAAGAGAATTAAGCACCATCACTGGTGCTTAAATCTCTTTGGGTAATATTTTTTAGCAATAATTATTGCATAATTTCTGTCACCTGACCGGCACCTACGGTCCTACCACCTTCCCTGATGGCGAAACGAAGACCCTTTTCCATTGCGATTGGACTTACCAAAGTCACTTCGATGGAAACGTTGTCACCTGGCATTACCATTTCAACGTTTTCAGGTAATTTACAATCTCCCGTTACGTCTGTAGTTCTGAAATAGAACTGTGGACGGTATCCGTTGAAGAATGGGGTATGTCTTCCACCTTCTTCCTTAGAAAGAACGTAAACTTCACATTTAAACTTCATGTGTGGTTGTACAGAACCTGGCTTACAAATAACCATACCCCTTCTGATCGCTTCTTTGTCTATACCACGGAGCAGGATACCTGCGTTGTCACCGGCTTCACCCCTATCCAACAATTTCCTGAACATTTCTACTCCGGTTACTGTGGAAGTCATAGGTTTTTCACCGGGTTTCATCATACCGATGATTTCTACAGGGTCACCTACGTTGATCACACCTCTTTCAATCCTGCCTGTCGCAACTGTACCCCTGCCTGTGATAGAAAATACGTCTTCGATTGGCATAAGGAATGGTTTGTCAACTTCCCTTGTTGGTTCAGGAATATGGCTATCCACTGCATCCATAAGGTCATGAATTGCCTGCTTTCCTTCAGGAGTTCCTTCAAGAGCCTTAATGGCAGAACCCTTAATGATTGGAGTATCGTCACCTCCGAAGCCATACTGGTCAAGAAGTTCACGTACTTCCATTTCAACCAGTTCCAACATTTCAGGATCGTCAACGAGATCCACTTTATTCATAAATACCACAATACTTGGAACACCAACCTGTCTTGCGAGAAGGATGTGCTCTCTGGTCTGAGGCATTGGACCATCTGTTGCCGCTACCACCAGAATGGCACCGTCCATCTGGGCAGCACCTGTAACCATGTTTTTCACATAGTCGGCGTGACCCGGACAATCTACGTGGGCATAGTGCCTTTTAACTGTCTGGTACTCCACGTGTGCCGTGTTGATGGTGATACCCCTTTCCTTTTCCTCAGGAGCAGCATCAATTGAGTCATAATCTTTTTTCTCTGCAAGTCCGGCTTCTGCCAGTACATACGTAATTGCAGCAGTGAGGGTGGTCTTACCGTGGTCAACGTGTCCGATTGTACCTATGTTTACGTGTGGTTTCGACCTGTCAAATGTTCCTTTAGCCATTGCTTGAAATTTTTCAGTAATTTAAATTATGTTAATGAATATATAATTCCATTGAGCCAATGAAGGGAATTGAACCCTTGACCCCTTCCTTACCATGGAAGTGCTCTACCCCTGAGCTACATCGGCCTAGATTTTTCAATCTCCTTTCAATTTTGAGCGGGAGACGAGACTCGAACTCGCGACCCTCAGCTTGGAAGGCTGATGCTCTACCAACTGAGCTACTCCCGCTTGTTTAAATGCTGTTGGTGGGGGTGGTGGGATTCGAACCTACTCAGTCAGAGACACCAGATTTACAGTCTGGCCCGGCTCTCCTACTCCGGCGCACCCCCTACTGTCTGCATTCGGGAAAACCTCTGTTCGATTGAGCAGTTTTGAGCCAGTGGAGGGATTCGAACCCCCGACCAGCTGATTACAAATCAGCTGCTCTGGCCAACTGAGCTACACTGGCTTATAAGTTGTTGGCATTGCCCACTCTTACAGCACGTTTTCCTTCAAATTCTCAAAATACAAATGTTCTTCCTGCCTGCCGCAAAAAGCGATGCAAAAATAATACATTTTTACTTACTGCAAAATAGTTTTTTAAATATTTTTATTTTTCTTATTTTTAAAGACAATAATATGCCTTTTGACAATTATTATTTTTACCCCTGTTCGCCTGCATCCTAAATATATATAATTATTAATTATATTTATATAACTATATTTCAATATAATATAATAATTTAAACACCTAAGATAGACGTAAAAATTAATACCCTGCCATAAAGTCCTCTGACAATTATTTTTCTCCCCGTCAATTCCTCTTGCGGTAACTCCAGATCGCCAGGCCATTTAAAATCAGTCCGCCGAAGGCTACAACCTTAATATGAGGCAAAATATCCCAAAAATCTGCCCCTTTCAGTAAGACCATCCGCATAACTTCAACCATATAGGTGACTGGATTTAACCAAGCCAGCTTCTGGGCCCAAGTCGGCATACTTTCTATCTGGGTGTACAGACCACTCAGCAGGATAAATATGAGCATAAAAAAGAAAGCCACCATCATAGCCTGTTGTTGCGTGTAAGTGAAATTGGAAATCATCAGCCCAAAACCAAGAATACCCAGCAGGTAAACTGATGAAAACAGATACAGCAATCCAATATTACCTCCAGGTATAATGCCATGTACGACAAAACTGATGACCAGTCCTATCGTAAGGATGATAAAGCCTAAAAGCCAAAAAGGGATTAACTTTCCCAGAATAAACTCGTATTTCCTGATTGGGGACACGTTGATTTGCTCTATGGTACCTATCTCTTTCTCCTTGACTATGTTCAGGGCGGAGAGAAAGCCACCCACCATGGTGAGCAGCACCGCCAGTATGCCAGGCACCATAAAAGTTTGATAGTTACTCAAGGCATTATACCAGTTGGAAAAAGTCACTTCTATCATAGGTTCGGGGTTGATGCGGGGCAGTTTTATCCACTCCATACGCACTTCCTGGTTGAATTCATTTACAATGGCCATAGCATAGGCAGCTCCCAGATTTCCCTTTGTACCATTTACGGCATTGATTACCAACGAAAGTGATGCCTTATCTTCCCGAACGAGCTCTTTTTCAAAACTTTTGGGTATTTCGATAAACATATCCACCTCATCCTTTGACACCATTTCCATGGCATCGTGGTGAGACGAGGCATTGGCCATGAGTTTAAAGTAACCGGAATGACTGAGTTTGTTTGTAAGTTGCATTGAATAATCAGAATGATCATAATCTACGATGGCGATCTCAATATTTTTCACCTCATAGTCCGCTGCAAAAGGCAGGATCAAAAGTTGCAGCGCCGGCATAATGAAGATCATCCTCAATATGGCAGGATCTCTAAAGATTTGCCTGAATTCTTTTCTGAGTAAATAATAAATGTTTCTCATGCGAGTCTGAGGTTAAATTTGCGGAGGCTGATGAATATAAACAGAATGGCAAATCCGGCCAAAATGAGGATCTCCCTTAATACCGCCTCAATGCCCAGTCCTTTAATCATGATGTCATTGATGGCGTAATAAAACCACTTAGCCGGTACTATGTTGGAAATGACCTGCATGGGCAGTGGCATATTTTCTATCGGAAACATAAAGCCACCAAACATAATAGTAGGCAACATCATGCCCATTAAAGAAATGAGCATGGCTACCTGTTGTGAATTGGTAAAAGTAGAAATCACCAGGCCAAGAGCCAACGCAGCGATGATGAATAAGCCACTTACGCCATATAACAAAAAGATATTACCCCTGATGGGAATGTGAAGCACAAAGCGACTCATTAGCAAGATAATTGTTACGAGCAAGAGGCTTAGGATAAAATAGGGCACTGCTTTTGACAGGATAACCACCAATGGATGTGTTGGTGAAACGAGCAACATCTCCATATTGCCCAATTCCTTTTCTTTTACAATGGAGACCGAAGTCATCAATACACATATGATCATGAGCACCATGGCTATTACCCCTGGAACAAAAGTGTATTCTCCCTTGAGCTGGGGATTGTAAAGCATCCTGGGAATGGTTACAATGGTCATGGGTAGCTCCAGTTTCCCAAAATGGTGGGTCCTGAAATCTCTGACTATGCTGGTTAAATAAGTATTGATGGTAGTGGCCATGTTGGGGTTGGTACCATCGGTGATCAGTTGTAGGGTAGCCACATGACCATGTCTAAGATCGTAGGAAATGCCTTTCGGAATGACCAACACCATTCTTGCTTTACCACTCCTTAACATGCGGTCGGCTTCCTCTACATTGTCAATGGTATATTTCACATCAAAGTACTTGCTGGCGTTTACCTCAGCCACCAGGGCCTGAGACATGTCGTCCTTTGCCAGATCCGCCACACAGAGTACCGTGTTCTTCACTTCATTGGTAAGCGCAAAGCCAAAAAGAATGATTTGCACAATGGGCATACCAATCAGCACCAGCAGTGTTTTGCGATCACGCATGATGTGGTAAAATTCCTTCTTAATGAATGCCTTAAATTGTGTCATACGGTTTACATTTCTGTCCTGGCTGCTTTTCTTGCCAATCTATAAAATACATCATCCATGCTGTGGGTATCAAATTGCTTTTTCAGCGCAGCGGGTTGACCCATGGCCTCGATCCTTGCATCTACCATGATGGCAATGCGGTTGCAGTATTCGGCTTCGTCCATATAATGGGTCGTTACAAATATGGTGAGTCCACTTTCAGCCGCCTCATAAATCATCGTCCAGAATTGTCTCCTCGTGACAGGATCTACACCGCCTGTTGGCTCATCCAGAAACACAATTTTGGGCTTGTGGATGATGGCAATGGAAAAGGCAAGTTTCTGCTTCCAACCCAATGGCAGTGCATTTACCAGGGTACGCCTTTCATCTGTAAGGTTGAGCCGCATTAACATGGCATCCGCTTCACCCCTCAATTGCCGGCCATGGAGGCCGTAAATACCTCCGTAGAACTCGATGTTCTCCCCTACCGTAAGGTCCTGATACAGCGAAAACTTTTGGCTCATGTAACCTATGCTTTTTTTTACCTGTTCTGTATCTGTACCCACATCGTAACCAGCCACTACCGCTTTTCCGGAGCTTGGCAAACTCAGACCTGTAAGCATACGCATGGCCGTTGTTTTTCCGGCGCCGTTAGCCCCCAGAAAGCCAAATATTTCCCCTTCTTCTACCTTAAAGGATATGGCATCTACGGCTGTGAAATCACCAAACCGTTTGGTAAGTTTATCCGTAACAATTGAAAATTTATGGGTCATCATGCGTGCGGGGCCTGTTTCATTTTATGCATAAAAACATCCTCTATGGTGGGTGAAATAATAGCTACCTCTGCATCGGCAATGCCCGCTTTTTGTAAGCGAAGCTTCAATCCTGCAGTATCCTTAAAACCGGCATCCACTACGGCATGTAAACTTTCCCCAAAGGGATACACTTCCCCAATGCCTTCAAATGAGGAAAGCAGTTGCATCGCCGCATATACCTTACCCGTCGAAATCGCCCACACAGGACTATCCATGGTATTCACCAATGCCGCGGGCGTAGCTACCTCAAGGATTCTCCCCTTATCAATCAGGGCTATACGGTCGCACAATTCTGCCTCATCCATGTAGGGTGTGGATACCAAAATGGTAATGCCTTCGCTTTTCAGTCTCTTGAGCATTTCCCAGAATTCTTTTCTGGATACCACATCTACTCCTGTGGTAGGTTCATCCAAAAACAAAACCTCAGGTTTGTGAATGAGTGCACAACACAGGGCAAGTTTTTGTTTCATGCCCCCTGATAAAGCGCCCGCCCTTCTATTGGCAAATGGTTCAATCTGTACGTAGATGTCTTTTATCAGGTGGTAGTTTTTTTCGATGGTGGTATTAAAAATGGTGGCATAAAATTCCAGGTTTTCACGCACAGACAGATCCTGATACAAAGAAAACCTGCCCGGCATATAACCCACGATGTTGCGAATTTTAAACATATCCTTTTCCACATCAAAGCCGGCAACTGCAGCGGTACCGCTGTCGGCGAGGATGAGGGTTGTGAGTATCCTGAACAGGGTGGTCTTGCCCGAGCCATCTGGTCCGATCAGGCCAAAAAGTTCACCTTTACTTACCTCGAAGTCCACTGATGTCAGGGCTGGTATTTCCTTTTTAGCCCCATAAGCCTTTGAAATCTGGTTTACAGAGATCATGATTTATTTTTAGCAGCGCCCAAATCCACCTCACCATACATTCCGATTTTAATTCCCCCATCATTTTTAACCTTAACCTTCATGGCATATACCAGGTTACTTCTTTCATCTCTTGTCTGGATGGTTTTGGGCGTAAATTCTGCTTTGTCGGAAATCCAGGAAATGGTGCCTTTATAACTTTTCTGGTCGCTTGCGCCACTGTCCACGTAAACCGTCACCTGCTGACCCAAAATCACTTGTGCCAGTTGATCGCCATTGAGATAAGCCCGTAAGGTCATTTCAGTAAGGTCAGCCAGCTTAAACATGGCTTTACCGGGACTTACTAGTTCGCCTTCATCCACATAGGTTGTCAATATGGTTCCTGCCAGTGGACTTACGACCCTGGTGCGGCTGAGCTGGTCATCCAGCAGTGCCCCTTTTTTTTGCAAGGGCTGAACTTCCGAAATGATGCCTTTGTTTTGTATGCGCACGGCTTCTTTGGCAGACTGGATCTGGGCATTAAGCACATCGATCCTGGCTTTTGCGATTTCTATTTGTTTTCCCATCACGGTCACCTTTCCATCCACATCGTCTTTCTGCTGCTGGGTTGCAGCTTCAGCCTTAAATAACGCGGCGATCCGTTTTTGCTCAACCTGTAAAACCGAGGCCTGTGCTTCCATGACTTCAAGTTCACGACGGGCGGATTGAATTTGTTTTTGAAGTACCGCAACCTGGGTCCCGCGTCGTTTTGTTTTTCCCGCACTGCAGCGACACTGGCATCCAGCTGTTCTTTTTGCAGCAAGAGGTTGCTACCATCTATCACAGCAACTTCCTGACCTTTTGCCAGTTTTTCGCCTTCTTCCGAATTAAAACTTATGATACGCCCCATCACTTCAGAGGAGACAATTATCTCCCGGGCTTCAAAAGTACCATTGGCATCACGGCCATTGTCTCCGCGGTTACATGAAGCAGCCATCAGGGCAATCATCATTACAAAAAATGTATGTCTCCTCATGAGAAAATTAATGTTTTTATTTTGTTTAACAATGTATATTTTTTCATAACCAACCCAGAATATTCTGCATGAGATAAGCAGAGCGCAGGAGGTAAAGTTTGTTCAGTTCACGACTCAGTTCAGCTTCATTGACATCATTGGTTTTGAGGATAAACTCAGATGTGGAGATGGTTCCGTTGATGAGCTGCACTTCAGCTGTTTCGCGGATTTGTCGTCTGAGCGTCACGATTTCCTCATCCACAGGCAAGGCAGATTGCAGTCTTTCATAATCCGCCAGGAAACGGCTGTGCCGGATTTTGATGGCGTTGTCCATGGCTTCCTGCCGGGCATTGATTTTAAAGGCTGCCACATCCCTGAGTTGGCGCTGTTTTCCCCGGGTGTAAAAAGTGGACAGTGACCACATAAATTTTATACCCACCAGATAGTATGGATCAAATTCGTTTTTGAGAAAATTTAATCCGGGTTTTCCATATCCTGTTTGCGCAAAAGCAGAAAGGCGTGGAAGCACGGCCTTGTCTTCGATTTCATGATTCCTGAATATGAGCTCCTTTTGGATGGCAAACTGCTTGATAAACGGTGCATCATTATTGGTTTCCGAGTCCACCTTCGTAGGTAATGCGGAAGTAAGCAGGGATTCATCGGAAATTTCTTTCCCCGTGAGAATGGTAAGCGATTCAAGTGCTGATTGAAGGGAAGCGGCCACTTCTGCCCGGTGTTGATTTAATTTTAAGCGTTCTCCACTAAGATGCCGCCACTCTGACCTCAACATGGTCCCATTGGCAAGGGCAGCATCGGCTTTTCGGATGACCGCATCCATATCAGAGAGTGCCAGGTCGGTCTGTTTCAACCGGATGCTGAGTTCTTTAGCGAGAAAAAACACCTGGATGCTTTGGTCCACTGCTACTTCAATCTCGAGACTGGCAGCGTTTTGCTCAAAAATATTGGCCTGGTATCTGCCTTTTTTCATGGCAGCGGTGAGCCCTCCATCATATAGAGGTTGTGTAAAATCAGCCTGAATTCTGTACTGGTCCTTCGTCAACCTGGGAATTTCGATGCCGGGGAATGACAAGTCAATTCCTGAGGTTTCGCTCTGGTAACTGGCCTGACCCGCCACTTGAATCTGGGGCCACCAGCGACGGCTGAGTATCTCATTGGAAAGTTTCAGATCTGTCTGAAGCAAGTCACTCAGGTTGGCTATTGGGGAATGCCTTCGCGTATCAGCAATGGCCTGCTCCAGCGAATACTGGGCTGAAAGCACCGAAAGAAAACCCGGAATTATAAAAAGCAAAAGGAAAATAAGCCTTAATTTTTTAGTTTTCATTTATAATACTTTGGAAGTTATTTGAAGATCGCGAATAAGGAAATCTGCTACCTGGGTCTTCCTTTGTTCCAAAAGATCCTGATAGTTTTCGTCATTGATGTTGAGGATAAACTGAAAGACTGGAGCCGCTACGACCGGATAAATACACAGAGATACCGTGTTGATGAGCATTTCTTCCATCGAGGTTTTACGCATACGTCCTTCTCCGTATTCACTGTCAATCATGGCTTGAAACTTCGACCTCATTTCATGAATGGGCAAAAGACCAAATTTGCGGCTGATCAAATCCGGGTGTTTTCGGGCCTCCATCAAGACAAAAAGTGGTAAGATTGGAAATTCAGAGATGATGGTGATTTCCCGGGCAACAAAATTGCGGAGTCGATTTTCAAGGGAGAGCCCCTCCTCAAACCAGTGGCTGAAAGCACCGAATACCTTTTCAATTTTGGAATTGAGTACGGTGTCAAACAGCGTCTCTTTATTGCGGAAATAATAATGCAGCATGGCCTTGTTGATGCCGGCTGCATCGGCGATATCCTGCATCCTCGCGCCTTCAAGGCCGTTCAGCGTGAAAATAGATTCTGCCGCCTGTAATATACGTTCCTCTGTTTTTACCGTTGTCATTTAACTATTTAGTTTAACCAAATGGTTATCAAAGGTAAATTACTTCACTCAGATTTCGATATAAAAGGCAGTAAAAAATATAAAATTTATATAAACACCACTATTTATGTATTATATATATTAATATTTTAACTAATATTAAAAGAAAAAGGGAATTATTTGGACAGGTAATGACCAAAAACCAAATGATGGCACTTAGGTTAACAAAGCTGATACTGAAAAATCACCCCGGAAATTGCCAGGGCATCCTAACTCCGACTTACATGACGGTTAGCGCTTAAAACCTGAAATTCAAGACCACATTGAGGTTGGACATATCCACTTTATTGAAAGCATATTTACCCTGTCCATAGTCCGGGCCTGTCCGAAGTTTATACAGATAAAGGATTTGACCTTCCAGGCCGTTTAATACAGCCGCAAAACTATACCTGAAGTCAGCATTAAATTGCCAGTATGAAGGCATTCCGTATTTATTTAATAAGGTGTTTTTTACATCAGGTAAGTCAAAATACCCTAAAGTCAGGGAGGTTTTAATCCTGTGAGCAGGCCATTGGCAGGCCACATTCCAAACCGCAGCATGTACATCTCCCAAACCTTCATTTCTTTCCCTGGGCATGAAGGTATAGAATGGATCCCTGCCCCACTCTCTGGGCATGAGGTAACGCCCTCTCTCCGTTATGCGGGTATAGGCCAAATAGGTTTGTACATTGGATTTGGCTACTCCCACTTTTGTGCCATACACAAAAGAAGAGGACCCCTTGGGGAAATATGTTTTTTGCGGGTCCGGATTCCCCCCAGCACCTGCGCTGTGCTGATAGATACCCTGAATACCAAAGTTCAATGACCATTGTTTGTCAACCGGCCATTTATAGTCAAGCTGAGCAAGGCCAGAATAAAAAAGATTGTCTGCATAAAGCTGCCAAAGCTGAGCTTTTAGTTGTTTACTGGCATTATAGGTAATGCCCAGATTGTAAATACCGGCCGACTCAATATTGCCTTTGTAGGCAGAAGGCTTCCCATCAACATTTACCCCTGACGGATAGATTCCAATGGATTCTGAAATAGAATACATAGACTCTGTACTTCTGGGAGAAATGGCATACAAATAGCCACCCTCAATGATTGCCCTTTTGGACGACTTGACTTCAATCCACAATCCTTCCGAAATGGTAGGTCTCATTCGCCCATCCTGCAGGTTGATGAACGGCGTATTGAGCAATTGTTTGCCAATGGTCACTTCAAACTTTTGGACCTGGTATCGCAAATAAAACTCTTCCAACCTGCTCAACTCTTTTCGCTTCTCCGGTTCTGTTATGTCATACAATCCTATTTCATACCGATTGGTTTGATTGGTTGTACTATCCGAGGCTGTTAAGTCGGAAGAAAAAATGTCAAACATATAAAAACCACTTAACCCAAATCGCCAATGATGAAAAAAAGCTGTTTCGTACTTTAAACCTCCTCCCATGGCCAGGGCATGATAGTCCGACAATTGGTTCCGGTTGTCTGTGGCCATAAAAAAACTTCTAAAATGTCCACTGATGCTGCCATTTTTAAAGGCCGAAATCAGGTGGGTTGAATCACCTGCTGACTTGGCATTAGCCGACTTCCAGGTTTGGGGCTTTTCGCCCACGTCCTGGTGCTGTGCATGCAGAATTACCGCATTTGCTATGAAAAATAAAAATATTAGATTACATGCGATGGTTTTACTCACTCGTCTTAATTTTATTTTAATAAAATTGTTACTCTTCCTAAAGAAATAAGAAAGAGGGCAACGAAACTTTTGCTGGTTTCTGCCAATACCGCTAACTGTGCTGTTAAATCGGAGTTTGCCGGCTGCTTACCTGAAAGTATAATCCACTCCCGAAACCTGAGTCAGCAAAGTCTCAGGCGCATCCAGAATGACGGCATTGTGCTGGGGCAGCGGATTAACTGGTGAGTTGTTTTTCAGATAGTCCAGGACGACGTCATGCAGGGTAAATTTTGTATTGGCTGCATCCTTTACCCCTTTGATGCGACAGAGCACATCGACAGGGTCTCCGTCACGTTCGCATGCCAATACGGAATACATCGCCGCAGTATCCAAAGTTTGTCCTTTGATGGTCACTTCCTGAACCCGTTTGCCCATTTCCCCAAAAGCCTTAAACTTCACCTGCATGCCCTTAAACTTCACTACCCACCCGCCAAATCTTTTGGATGCATCTTTCGCAAAAACGTTGTTCAATTCTTTTTCCAGCCATTCCATCAATTGACTGCCCGAGACTTTAGCAGTCCTTACCGGACTATCCACAGGCAACATGTCAAAAATATACCCATGGGTAATGGGAATGTTGCCTGTATCGTCGCGGCTAGTTCTTGGCGGACAAAATCGAAAGCCATTTGACAATACAATGTCGATATCCGGAAACTTCCAGTGTAATCCTTCGAGGATCATGGTATCGATGGTATTTTCAACCACAAAGTACCGGTAAAGGGGCACACTGCTGTAACCTACCACTTTTTGTATGTCACTGCGAAACTGGCTTTCATTGGTTTCCAGCAAGCGAGAGATTTCTTTATCTTCCTTTACTTTGGTGGGATCCACTTCGATGAGTTCATAGTGATCTGAGATAACCTTACCGTCCTGCACTGTCAAATCCAATTTGCCAATGAAAGATCCAAAAGCTCCCGGTTCCACCACTTTACTGTATTTGCATTTTATGGGTTTACGCACGCGCTCGTGGGTATCTCCACCCAGGATGTAATCGACACCCTTACATTCCTCCATATTTGCCAGCGCTATTTGCTGGGACAAACCAAGATGGGCCACAATGGCAATGAAAACACACTGTTCCTGATTTTTCAACACATCGACATAGTGTGCAAGGTTTTCCTCGGGTTTGGTGTACACGATGCCCTTGCTGTAATTTGGACTTTGCCGCAGTGGGACCAATGGGTCGGTATATCCCAAAAATCCGATTTTAACGTCACCTACATGCCAAATATAATAGGGTGGAAAGATAAGCTCTCCTTTTACGCCGTTGCCAGTATCGTGGTACATGTTTGCGCAAACCTTGGGGGCATTGAGAGATCCCATCAGGGTTTGCATGGCGCGTTTTCCATAAATCACCTCCCAGTTTCCGGGGAGATACAGATCGTAATTCAGGGCATTGAGGATAGGCACAAAAGCTTTCCCTGTAGTTTTGACACTCAATTCACTGCCCTGAAACATATCACCCGTATCAATGGAGAACGTATGTGGATTATTCTTTCGAAGTTTGTGCAAATGTGCTGACATGGCGGCATACCCTCCTGTTTTCCGGAATACCGCCTTTTCATTTTCCCAAAACAATTCATCATGCGGGTGAATCTGGCAATGCACATCTGTGGTCTGAAGTATGGTTAATTTGATAGGTTTATCTTTACCTTCTTTTAACTCTTGGTTGGCAAAACCTTCAGCTGCTTCCCATGCGGGCATACCTACCCCGGCAGCCAGACTGAGGGTGCCCAGTTGTTGTAAAAACTTTCTTCTGTTATCTTTTTCCATGTTAAAATCCTCCTTTTATGTATGACCAACCCTGCTCCTGCTTTTCAACAAGTTCAGCTATTCCAGAAGGCACGATGGCTGCTTCGGGGATTAATTCCTCTGCTTTGATGTTGCGCTGGTTCATGGTGTTCTGACAAACCATAAAAGTTACGCCTTTCTTTTTTAAGTCAGTGATGATGTCGTGGTGTCTTGACCTTTTTGTCAATAAAAAGTCGATGCCCTGGTTGTAGGCAACGACCTCAATTTGAGCTTCAGGCCAAATCTTGCGGATGTTTTTCAGCTGATTACTGAATGCTTTTTGCTGCATGGAATCAGCCAGGGTAAATTGAAAGACAATTTTGTGATTCGCGCCCTGACTCCAAACTGCAGTAGTGATAAAAAACGCAACAAGGGCCAGTGCCAATTTTAAATGTTTCATGAATATTGATTTAAGTTCATTAGGCAAACGGGCTTTCACCCTTTCTTTTTATTTTTATAAAAATCTTTGATCGGCTGGTATGGACCATACTTATGCTGTGATTCCGGGAATGGGTCTGCATAAGGCCCAAAGGGATGATCTACAGGTTTTTCACTCATCACCGGCCAGTCTTTAGACAAATCCAGCTTTGGCCGCGGCTGACTGTTTACATATGCAGCCACATTCCAGGCTTCCTCCTGTGTGAGTTGAGGATGGAGAAAGGTAGCACCCTGAGGCATGTTAAAAATTACATACCCGGCAAACCGGCTTATGCGAAATAAGCCAGCACCTTCATTGTATGAATGCGGGCCCCACAATGGAGGGTATGTATATACAATTCCTCCGGCATCCTTAATTCCTTCGCCATTAAGCTGGTGACATGACACGCATTTTTCGGTATAAACAGTTTTACCCATCAGGGTATCAAGGGCTTTTTCCGGATAGGGCAGTTCATAAATTCCACTGCCTTGTGGTTTTTCACCCTTGTGTACTGAGCTGCCGATAAATTCAATGTAGGCTTTCAAGGCCTGCATCTCCCTGCTATCTAACGCCAGGGCTTTGCCGTTCAAACTCCGCTCCATACAATCATTGATGCGTCTATTGATATCCTCTTCAGACCCACTTCTGGCCCTGTACTTTGGATAAGTAGCATATACCGCCCCATAATTATTACCCCACGGTCTTGATCCTGCATCCAGGTGGCAATTTTGACAATTCATACCATTGGTCAAAGCAGCAACTTTACCTTTTGGTCCAAGGTAAAAAGCGGTATTGGTGATGAGTTCCCTTCCATAATTTATCAGGGCATATTCATCTTTACCCATGGTTGTTGAATCAATAACGGGTGCTTGCCAAAGTGCATCGTTTTCCTGTTTGCGCTTTTTCTCCTCTTCCAGCTTTCCCAAGACGGATTTACGATCTTCCTCCTTTTTTTTCCATGCCAGGTAGGATGAATTTAATATAAGATAGCCGGGAGCCATAACCAAAATGACAAGCATCACCTGAATGATGAGCATGCTGCGTTTTATGGTTTGGAGCTTTAAATCCGTCTCTGATCCTACCCCTTTAATGTTGTTCATGCCGGTCCCTGAGGTTTAGTGAGGAAGTCTTTCCCTTAAATAACCATATACCCAGGTACCCGCAATGGCACTCAATAAACTGACAATAATGACCGTGGCACCGCTGCCAATCTGCGCGAATAAAGGTCCCGGACAAGCACCTGTAATGGCCCAGCCCAGACCGAAAAGAAGTCCACCGTATATCTGGCCTTTGTTAAAGGTTTTGTCGTGAAATTCAATTTCCTCACCGTAAATGGTTTTTATTTTAAATTTCTTGATCAATAAAACGGAAACCAAGCCAACCATGACGGCACTGCCGATGACACCATACATGTGAAATGATTGAAGACGAAACATTTCCTGGATGCGAAACCAACTGATGATCTCTGCTTTCAAGAAGACTATACCAAAGATGATACCGACAGCCAGATACTTAAAGTTGTAGTACCACTTGTGGTGGAGGTGACTGTCATTGATACATACTGAATCTGTCGCCCTTACTTCATAATCGTGGCTTTCCTGTTCAACGATAAATTCATCGCTGGTCTGAAGATTTATATTGTTGCTCATGTTTTGGATTTAAAGGGATAAAACATAGGGTAAGATAAGGTTGGCCATGATAAAGCCGCCAACCATAAAACAGCAGGTTGCCACCAGCGATGGCCATTGGAGGGTTGACAGACCCATGATGGCGTGGCCACTTGTGCATCCTCCGGCATAACGTGTACCGAAGCCTACGGTAAATCCACCAACAACGATCATGATCAGTCCTTTCAGGGTAAACAGGCTTTCCCATGAAAAAAGCTGAACCGGCACCAGGCCGTGAAAGTCATTGACGCCATACTTTGCCAGCTCTATGGCCAGGTCTGGATTGATAAGGATGGGGTCCGGATTTTTTAAGATGGTAATGGCCACGATACCTCCAATGAGGATGCCAAACACAAAGAAAAGATTCCAAATTTCTTTTTTCCAGTCGTAGGTGAAAAAAGGAATTTTTGCGGGAAGACACATCGCACAGATATGTCTGAGGGAAGAGCTGATTCCAAATGTTTTATTGCCAAGGATCAGCAAAGCCGGCACCGTGAGTCCTATCAGCGGACCGGCCACATACCATGGCCATGGGTTTTTGATGTAGTCAATGTAGTCCATTTGTTTATTTTTGGATGAATTTAAAAATAAATATGAAAGGCTGTATTTAATTCAGTTTAAACAAGTAAGTGAGGATGCTTAAAAGTATCCGCCCATCTTATCAGCCTTTGGCTGATTCGACGGGCGGAACATTCAAAACCTCTAAACCATCTTTAGCGTACAGAAATATAACCCCTTATTTGAACGCTTACCCCATTACCTTGCTCTGACAAACGAAGTCTGTGCGTGGAACTTCGGTCTTGGCAATGGCGGCAAATCCTCCTTCTACTTCTGTGAAATTTCTATATCCTCTTGCCTGAAGAATAGAGGCCGCAATCATGCTGCGGTATCCACCTGCACAGTGCATAAAAAAGTGCTCACCAGGTTGGATGTCTTTCACCCAATCATTGATATAAGCCAATGGCCTGTTGTATGCTTCATCGATGTGTTCGGCTTTATATTCGCTTTCTTTGCGTACATCTATGACCTTACTTTCTCCAATGACAACTTCTTTGGCAAACTGCTCAGGGCTTATTCGTTTTACGGTATCCACTTCTTTGCCGGCATTTTTCCAGACTTCAAACCCTCCAGCCAGGTGGCCCAGGATTTGATCAAAGCCAACCCGGCTGAGTCTTGTTACCGCTTCTTCTTCCCTTCCCGCTTCAGTGACCAGCAATATTGGCTGTTTTACATCCGCGATAAGCGCTCCTACCCATGGGGCAAAGTCACCGGTAAGTCCGATATTTATACTTTGTGGAATAAAACCTTTATAAAATTCACCATTACCCCGGGTATCCAAAATAAGGGCATTGGTCTCTTCGGCAGCCACTTCAAACTCAGCAACAGATAATGCGCGCATACCATCGTGAAGGACTTTGTCAAAACTCTCATAACCAGATTTATTCATCGCCACATTCATACCAAAATAGGCTGGTGGAGGCAAGAGACCATCGGTTACTTCTTTCACAAATTCTGCTTCAGTCATGTTGGCGCGCAAGGCATAGTTTTGTTGCTTTTGCTGACCAATGGTGGAGACTGTTTCTTTGCTCATGTTTTTTCCACAGGCGCTGCCTGCTCCATGCGCCGGATATACGATCACTTCATCTTCGAGTGTCATTACCTTATCCCTTAGCGAATGAAATAGCGTCGCTGCCAATTGCTCCTGGGTCATGGACGCGGCTTTCTGTGCCAGGTCCGGTCTACCCACGTCTCCTATGAACAAAGTATCCCCTGAAAACAAGGAATGGTTTTTACCATTTTCGTCGATGAGCAGGTAACAACTGCTCTCCATGGTGTGTCCGGGAGTATGCAATACTTTTATCGTGATGTCTCCCACCTTAAACTCCTGGCCATCTGTGGCACTGATAAAATCAAAAGTTGGTTTTGCCGTAGGACCATACACAATAGGTGCTCCGGTCTTGTGGCTGAGGTCAAGGTGTCCACTCACAAAGTCTGCATGGAAGTGCGTCTCAAAAATATATTTGAGTGTCACCCCGTCTTTTGCTAGCCGGTCGAGGTAAGGTTGTACTTCCCTCAAAGGGTCAATGATGGCTGCTTCGCCATTAGAAGTAATGTAGTAGGCACCTTGTGCCAGACAACCCGTATAAATCTGCTCTATCTGCATTTAAAAATTTGTTTTTGTTGTTTTTAACATTAGTATTACCTATGCCCGAAGGCGATTTGAAATGCAAATGTAATTCCAGAATCAAAATCTAAGCGTAACCTGGGTTACATTTCACCGATTATGATTTTGTGCTATTAAGAAAACATATATATCACTGGTCAAATTTTCACTAAAAAAAACGAATGACATATATATCCATCACCATTCATCAGGCTTTGAAATGAACAATTGTAATGGCAAATAGGTTCCCGCTTGCTTAAGCTGTTCCCCTGAGAATTCTGTTCCAATACATCCAGGGAAGACCATATTTCTTGTGCATCCACATTGATTTTTTGGCTTTGTCTGATCAAAAGGAAAACTCATTTTGGATGAATTGCTGTAATCGAATTCTGTAAGCATGAGTTTGCCATACTGTGTTGGAATGGGACAAGCACTATAGCCGTCATATTTTGCCGCCAGTGCTTTGTTTTGCAAAAATAACAATACATTGGACACAACCAAAGGAGCCTGTTTTCGAATGGCGGCTCCCGTTTTACTGCCGGGGGGCGTTGGTACAATCACCCGGGGCAAATACATTGGGAAACCGCATGTGCTGCAATGAATTTTTATCTACTTCCACATAAACATAAGGATTGGGTGCATCGCGAAGATGACTTTGTTTGATTACTTCAGTGGCGCTCATAGACGGCACCGCATGTATGAAATCAAAAGACATTGATTTTATTTCCAGGTCGCCATTTTTACTTATTTCTTCATAAAATACCTTTTTGAGATCACCGTCAACTACTTTGACATCTACACCAAAGTGGATGTGGATATGGCGTTTTTTGATCACTTTGATAAAAGTAGCTGCATATTCCTTGACGGCAAAGATGGCTCTGCGCCGGAAAGGTAATGCACATCGCATTTATAGCGTATGTCTTTTTGGCACAGTAATCGCATGTCAGGCGCATGATTTTGTGTGGTGCACCACCGCACTTGAGGGGGAACACCGGCTTGGTAAATATGACTGTGCCACCCTTAAAATTCTTAATCACTTAACAGGTATAAGGCGCACAAGCCAGCGAATATTTGCTGGTCACATTGTTTTCACACGGCGTTTCTTGGAGCCCTATAATTTATCCAAGTCGATTTGAATGACAGGGCAGACGATCAATGCGTCATAGGTCACTTCACGACCACAGTCACATATCACCTTGTTTTCCTCCGGGACAAATTTAGCTACCGCATCCACGATCCAATTTGCTTTGTCAGGCATTACCTCTGCCTGTTCCCGGATGGTCCGTTCTGTCAGGTATTCACCGGCACCAACCAGGGTCCAGGCCGGCTGGTAAAAGTGTTTGTCAAAAGGTTCAATGATGCCAATATTGATATCTGGCTGTTTTTTAAGAAGCTGGGCTGCTACAGATATTCCGGCATTGCCGCCCCGAATGATTAAACTTTGGTGATGTTGGCTTATTTTTGTAATATTTTTTTGCGATGAACGCAAATCATCAAAATATCTAAGTCAACTTAAGAAACCTAATGAGATAAGAACCACATAATCTAGGGATTACATCTCAGACAGCACTTGCACGATGGGTGCGGGAAAATGTGTTTAGACTTGTATAAAACAACAGCTGATTGGGAAAGTAATTAAATTGACTTATTTCAACAATTCAGAAATTAAAATGTACACCCCCATAACCAGTACAAACCAACCAAATGCCGGCTTGAGTTTGGCCCCGTCGATATTTTTGGCCAGGGCACTGCCAATAAAGATGCCCAAAATGGCAAATGCAGAAATGATCATGAGAAAGGTCCAGTCAATCACGGTGTCCCCACCTTCTCCTATAAATCCAATAAGGGATTTGGCGGCAATGATGGCCAGCGAAGTACCAACGGCTTGTTTCATGGGCAGCTTGCTCAAAATAACCAGCGCTGGAATGATGAGAAAACCTCCCCCTGCGCCTACAAGACCGGTAAGCACGCCTACGATGGCACCTTCCAGCAGGATCATGGGATAGTTAAACTTGCGTTCTCCAGACTCCTCCTCTTTTTTGACAGGTGACTTGCGTATCATGCTGTATGATGCCGCAATCATTAAGATGGCAAACAGGCCCATCAAAAGCAGACGCTTGGTGACGATAAAAGTGCCCAGCGTAATTACTTCGGCCGGAATGGCAGGTACAATATATGCACGGGTAAGAAAGACCGCTATGATGGATGGAATACCAAATACAATGGCGGTTCGTATGTCAACCAGTTTTTTTGTGAAATAACTATAAGACCCAACGGCGCTGGTGATGCCCACAATGAATAATGAATACGCTGTGGCCAACACGGGATCAATGCGAAAGAGATAGACCAGCACAGGTACCGTGAGTATGCTGCCACCACCTCCAATCAGGCCCAGAGCGACACCAATAAGAATAGAAAAAAAATATCCCAGATACTCCATTATTTAAATTTGAGTGCAAAATTCGGTTTAATTTAAGACATGGAGGAAACTAATGTTACATAGGAGTTAGGAATTAAGGGACTAGGGACTAGGGACTAGGGACTAGGGACTAGGGACTAGGGGTTAGGGACTAGGGACTAGGGGTTAGGGACTAGGGGTTAGGGGTTAGGGGTTAGGGGTTAGGGACTAGGGGTTAGGGACTAGGGGTTAGGGACTAGGGACTAGGGGTTAGGGACTAGGGGTTAGGGACTAGGGACTAGGGACTAGGGGTTAGGGATTAGGGGTTAGGGGTTAGGGGTTAGGGGTTAGGGATTAGGGGTTAGGGGATAGGGGTTAGGGACTAGGGGTTAGGGACTAGGGGCTAGGGACTAGGGGTTAGGGACTAGGGGCTAGGGGTCAAGGGCTAGGATCCATGATTTTTGAAACCTGTGGGCTGGATTTACTTATAAATTGAAAAATAAATTATTAAAGAGGAAGGCGGAGTTGTCCTCCCTGAATTGGGGGGACTTCTTCGGCATTCGAGATGGTGAGGCCTACCAGGCGGATGTGTTGGCAGAGATCGGCATTTTCTGTAACCAGTTTTTCAGTGAAAAAATTGAGGTCTTCGAGTCCGGTGATGGGGTGTTTGGCAGAGACAGACCGGGTGCGGGTGATGAAATCCCTGTTTTTCAATTTAAGTGTTAACGTCCGGCCAAAGTAATCGCTGCGTTGAAGTCCTGTCATAAGTTTTCCTGCCAATAAAAGAGCGAAATCCAGCACTGCCTGCATACCTTCCAGGTCTTCATCGAGGGTGCGTTCTACGGCATAGGACTTCCGGGGACGATGGGTTTCAACCGGCCTTTCATCAATGCCACGGACGATGTCAAAATAAAAATTACCCGCCTTTCCAAAAAGACTAACCAGGTCTACACGACTCCACCCAAGGAGATCTTTACCGATCAGGATACCCTGGGCTTCCATTCTAGAGGCAGTGACCTTGCCCACACCATAAAACTTAAACACGGGTAATTTCTCCAGAAAATCCAAAGCCTGATGCGGTTTGATGACCGTAAGGCCATTGGGCTTCTGAATGCCCGAAGCCACCTTTGCCAGGAACTTGCAGTAGCTTACACCGGCAGATGCGGTAAGTTGTGTCGCTTCAAAAATGTCCTGCCGGATGCGCCCGGCAATTTCAGTGGCGATGTCCATGCCCATTTTGTTGATGGTCACATCCAGATACGCTTCGTCCAGCGCAAGAGGTTCAATTACATCGGTATAGGAGAGGAATACTTCCCTGATTTGTTTGGATACGGCCTTATATATATCAAACCTGGGTGGCACAAAGATGAGTTCGGGGCAAAGTTTTTTAGCCTGCCAGCCCGGCATGGCGGACTTTACGCCATATTTCCTGGCCTCATAACTGGCCGTAGTGGTAACCCCTCTTTTTTCTCCCCCACCTACAGCTATGGGTTTGCCCCGCAGGTCCGGGTTGTCCCGCTGTTCGACAGAAGCGTAAAAAGCGTCCATGTCGATGTGGATGATTTTTCTTATTGCCGGCATTTAAAAATGATATTAACCTTTACATTTTGCCAGTCAGCACTTCTATTTCCACCTCGTTTTAAGATCTACCTTACTGGATTTTTTGAAAAGGAAGCACCGACGATTTATTCCCATATTTCACCCTGATCAAATAAGTCCCTGGAACTAAGTTATCTGTTTTTACAGTACATGTGGTTGACGATGTATCTACAGATGCAGTTTGCAGCAGGGCCCCGGAAATGGAATAAATGGCATAGCCGGTTACGGGCATGTCCTTTGTTTCTACGACCAGGTATTGTCCTGCAGGCTGGGGATAGATGCGAACAGAGACTTCTTCATTTGATACCTCTTCGATCCTGGTTGCTGCTGTGAGTTTGTTCTGAACGGTATTGGTGACTACGGCTTCATTGTAGTCAAAATAGATGGCTGCGGTATTGCGCACTTCGGCATTGACTTGCAGTTCATCCTTCAGTTTGAGGGTATAGGAAAAATAGCCCTGCGAAGCCTCGCTGCTGGTAAGGCTGTCCACCAGGTTGATGTTGTTAAAACGAATGGTCAGCACCCTGTTCCCACTGATGCTCCACCCGGCAGGATGAGATGCAGAAAGAAATTCAAAGGACTTCAGGTCTAGGCTTTCGTCGAGTGTATCCACGATCCTTACAAACTCAGCGGGATAATTGCCGGTGTTTTGAAAACGAATGGTATAGGTGAGTACATCATCATTTCTGCCATTTGTTACTATGAGGTCGGAATGGGGGTTGACCAGTTTGTCATTGGGATCATATGCCCCCCTGACTACAGCAATTCCTTTGCATTCATTGTTTGTGGTATCCACATCAACTTCGTCCAGCAAGGTAATGGCCGCCGTAAACATCAGGAGTTCTCCAATGGCCGTGGTGGAGTCCAGGCGGAAAAACAATTCTATCTCTTTGGTTCCGAACTCAGCTAACTCCATGTTATCCCAGACCAAAAGTGTATCACCGATAAATGAAGGCAAAATGGTTGCTGAATCCAACGTCAACCTTTGATCTTTAAATAGGCTGACCGAAATCTTTTCGCGGAAAAAATTATAATTTTGGACAATTAGCTTCATGCTGCCAATGAAACCGGGGCGAAACGTTCTGCCCGGCAGCCACTTAATGCCCACGTCCCGGTCATCCGGATCAAAGTAAAGGCCGAGATTGTAATTACTGTCCATTGTATCAACCGGCAAAGGACCGTTGGTCGCCCTTCCCCTGGCAGGCGGAATGACGGAGATTTCATTGCCCGCATCTTCCAGGGAATAGGTGGTGAAAAGTCCTAAACTGTCGCTTCTCACCATGGTTTGATCCAATGACGTTAAGACCTTGATCTGGGGTACGCCCACCTCCAGATTATCCTGTTTACTATTTTGGTTTACATCGTAGAAAACCCTGCCACTTTTGAGCTTTGCTGTGATATCCGAAACCGCCCGCTTATATATAACACAAGAAGTACCCAAATAGAGCTCTCCTGCATGCAGTTCCATATCAGTAAAATTGAGTTGTTCCAGGCCTTCGCTGAATTCAAACCAATTCAAGCCGTCGTTGGGTGAATAAAATACACCTTTAAAAGGATGGGCAATAAAAATGAAATTTTCAATTATACTCAAATAAGAGATACCACCTACGTTGGATATTACATTGATATTTTTTATTTGATTTGAGCCCTGTTCCTGTTTACGCAGGTAATATCCATCAAATTGATAAATGTCCCCAACCGGAGTTATTGAAGCCAGATCTGCGTCATTAAAATATAAACTGATTTTCTGCCAGTTGACCAGGTCCTTTGAAATATAAGAAGCCAGGTTTGTAGATCTCACCGCATATTCTCCCGAGACTTCAAGGTAATTGTCCCAATTGGTTGACCTGTATTCATACCATGAATTTCCGGCGTCCCTGGAAATGTACCTGACAGCAGAGTTGCCATAGATGAGAAAGTCTCCTGCCTGACGCAGTGCACCCTCATACACATTGGGTGGTGCAATCACAGAGGATACTACCCCGGTTGTGTACTGCTTCAAAAGCGAATCTGGTTTTCCATAGGTTTTTTTCAAAATAAAAACCAAACTATCTCCTGACACTGCAAATGCATTGTGTTTAAATTCCGGAACTTCAGCCCATAATTCTGCTGATGTATCGAAGGCCCAAACCGGATTTTCATCAGAATACAAAACATCATTGGAAAAAGTAAAGGTATTATACTGGAATCCTTTGAAATTGTGCGTAATGTTTTCCTGAACGGTTGGTTCGGTGATCTTCATCCGATATATGCCATTGTCCCTGCTGCCGTAAAAGTGCCCCTCGATGACCGCCATGTGCGGAAAGAAAGTTTTAAAATCGCTGGTTTTCCTTTCAGAAAATGTTCTCAGCGTATCTGTGGAAATAAACACAGATCCCGTCGACTCCTGTTTGATACAAAAATACCGCTCATCCCAGGACAGGTTCTTCACAAAGGGATTGAGAATGCCGGAGTGTTCGCTGTACAGATCAAAACCGGTACCGTTGAACTTGAAAATCTGCAATTTTGCTTTAGAGTGCGAATAACGGATGAAAAACAATTTATCCTGATATAGCACAAGGGGATTGATGTAGCCTTTGATGTCCTGCTGAAATACAATTTCCCGGTTGATGAAATCTTTGGTACGCACCACGTTGTTGTTATAGACAAAAAAATAGTGTCCCTCATGCTGCAAAACCGGGCCGTGGGTAATGTCACCAACTGCCTGGTCAAAAATGGTGTTGGTCTCGTCCTTTGTTTTGATGACCATCCTGCGGTTTGCCGATACATTGTTAAATACAATGAGGGTATCATTAAAAACATCGAATGTAAATGATTCCGGAGACTGAAGTTTTGTCCTGGACTCACCCAGGTCTGAAGTTTTATAAAATTCCGAATAATGATAGTTTCCGGTTTTGACATTGGTCACCGATAAATAAATATCTGTACCATCCACCTGCAGGTCATTGACCGATGAAAATTTATTGCTGCCCTTCAGGAGCTTCCAGGTCTTGCCTTCGTTATCCGAATAACTTACCGAATTTCTGGTAATGGCAAACAATCTTCCATCCTGCTTAAAGTAATTCCAGACCAAACCCTTGCTTGGGCCACTGATGTTTTTCCACTGGGCATTTGCCAGTGTCAGAAAACCAAGTAAAAAAACCATCAGGCAAAGTATTCGGGTGGAATGTTTCATGTAACTCTAATTTAGCACAAAGTTAACCATTAATGCAGAAATTCCTAAAGCCCCCCCCTTGAAACCCTTAAGTCATTTGGGTTAATAATAAGTAGATATATTTCCATGATCAGCAGCGGCATTACTAAGTTCAGCCCCTATAATTTTACTCATCCGGCGTCATTAAAAAGGAAGTCAGATTTTGGGGAGAAATGACTTCCGTACCGGCATCGGGGTAAGCCCGGGTAAAGGTTTTTGAAAATTTTACCTTTTTGTGTTCGTTCCATTTAAATTCATAGGCTGCCAGCCGACCATCCCTATCCTCGATGTAGTCAATTTCCTGTTGCTCCCTTGTCCTCCAAAAATATGGGTTGACAAAGTTTCGGGTATAGTGATTGAATTTCAATCTTTCGGATACCATAAAATTCTCAAACAGCGCCCCTGCATCCTGCCTGCTTTCGATGGCTTGAAAATTAGAGATCAGTGCGTTCCGGATGCCATTGTCATAAAAATATATCTTCCGGGACAGTTTTAATTCATTTCTCAGGTTGCGACTTAGTGCATGCAATTTAAAAATGACGAAAGATTTTTCCAGCAAATTGACATAGGTTTCTACGGTTTTACTATCCAGTCCGATCAGGTTGCCAATTTCATTGTATGAAACTTCAGAACCCAGTTGAAAGGCAAGGGCACGCAACAAACTGATCAGCTTCTCTGGTTTCTTTATGTTATCCAGCATCAACACATCCTTAAAGAGATAACTATCCGCCAAAAACTTAAGACTGTCTATTTCATTGCCCGTCCGGGTAACAATTTCAGGATAATAGCCGTACACCAGCCTGGTATGAAAATACCTGAGTTCCGTCAGTTCGCCGTGATGGTTGGCCATTTCAGCAAAGGACAAGGGAAACAAATGATATTCATATTTTCTGCCCGTCAAAGGCTCATTGGTCTGGTTTCTCAATTCAAAGGCAGATGAGCCCGTTGCAATCAATTGAATTTCCGGGTAGGCATCGTGAATCAGCTTTAAACTCCACCCAATATTTTCTATACGCTGTGCCTCGTCAATGATGACCAATTTGTGATTCCCGATCAGGCCCCGAAGTTGAACCGAAGTGGCATTTTTAAACCGCATTTGAATGTCATACTCATCGCCATTCAGCCACATTACATCATCGTACTTTGCCGCAATGTTTTTTAACAAGGTGGTTTTACCTGTTTGTCTGGCCCCCAAAAGCAAAATTACCTTGCCTTTGAACAAGTTGTCTGAGATTATTTTTTCTAAAAACCGGAAAATCAAGTTGTAATTTTCATCAAATTTACCACTTTTTCGGAATTCATTCCTATTTTATTACTTTTTTATCGGAATTAATTCCGTTTTTTATGCTTTTTTGTTGGAATTGATTCCAAATATTTTATGAAAAATTAAGTTTATTCATCCAAAAAAAATTAAGTAAATTATTCTATAATATATATTACATTTACTATTAGTTATTTATATAATAATTATGTAACCTGGTGGCAAACAGTTCGGATTTATCAAGATCGCCGTTGCTGCTGCGCTTCCAGGTATTGGTCGAGATTGCCCAATGCCATGCTGAATCCTTCTTGAAAGCCCAACTGGATGATCTTCTCCAGGTCTTCGAGCGTATCATAACTTATGATCACCTGCACGGTGGTGGTGTCCCCACCTTCCAGGAAGGTATTTGACCAAAGAGATCGTGGAAATTCCGGGTTGATGTTTCCCTCTTCATCACAAAATGCATCCAGTCCGGAAAATTATGCCGTGGCTCAATGCGCTGGTACTCCGCCAAACACCAGTGGACTTCATTTCCGGACTGATCATGGCATACAACCATCGTCCCCCTACCCTGAAATCCATGGATTTGGTTTTGGTCCGGTAAGGTTTAGGCGCCCACCATTGATCGAGGATGTCCGGTGTTGTCCAGGCTGCCCATACGAGGTCGAGGCCAGCCGCAAATTCCCGGTTGACCAAAATGGTATTATTTTCCTTGTTTACTGAAAAATCAAAATGCAAATGACGATTCATTTTTTGTTTTTTTTCATGTTATACAATACCTGATCGAGGGCATTGAATCTGGATTCCCAGATCTTTCGGAACTGTTCCAGCCATACATCGATCTCTTTCATTTTAGAGGCATTGAGTTGGTAGTAAATTTCGCGACCCGCCTGTTCCTGACTTACCAGCTCGCATTCGGTGAGCAGACGCAAATGTTTGGAAATGGACTGGCGCGAGGTATCGAAATGTTCCGCTATGGCGTTGGGCGTCATGGCCCTTGCCGCGATGAGCACCAGAATGGCTCGCCTGGTGGGATCGGCAATGGCCTGAAAAACATCTCTGCGCATCTTACAACGTTTTATACGTCAGGACTACAATGCCACATGCACAAGGTTTTACATTCAACAACCGGTAGGCTTGCTTTTCCCCAACCTGCTGAAAGATGGGCATGCCGCTGCCCAATACGGCAGGATTGACAAACAAATGCAACTCGTCTATCAGTTTCTCCCTGATCAGAGATGACACAAAACTGCCCCCACCATAGACCATCATGTCCCTGCCATCCTGCGCCTTGATCGCATTTACTTCTGCGGCCAGATCCCCTTTGGCCAAAACTGTGTTGGGCCATGGGGACTCATCCATCTTTTTAGTAAATACTACTTTCGGCGTATTGGTGAAAATCAAACCCGCATCGTGTTCCGGGTTTTCAGGACTGGCGGCTACCTGCTGCCAATGTGGTATGAAACCCATGGCCAGGTTCTTGCCCAATAAGATGGTATCCATCGAAGCAGTGAGTTCGGTGACGTAATTTTTCAAATCTTCTGACCAATTGAAAGTCAGCCAATCCATTTCACCATTTGGACCGGCGATGAAGCCATCCATGGACATTTGCACCTGCAATTTCAATTTACGTGTTGTCATGTGTTGTAATTTATGAAACTATTCGGTTGCAAATATATGTGCAACTGTTTGGTTCCGCAAATTATTTCTACAAAAATATTTTACCTGGTTAAATTTTAGCTTTGACTTTGATAATTTTGATTGACAAGAGGTACAACATTCGCCCCGATCAATTCGATCGCCTTCATGAGTTGACCATGTGACAGGCCCGCATCCATCTGGAAGGTAAACCTCGCGATGCCGCCCAGGGCTTCACTGTGGCGCAGGATCTTTTCGGCCACTTCCTGCGGATCTGCAACCAGCAGGGCGCCCAGCGGACCGTTTTGGGCGTCGAATCGTGACCTGGTGACGGGGGCAAAACCCCGCTCCTCCCCTATTTTGGTAAACATTTCGGCATAACCGGGATAATAGGCGTCAACGGCTGCTGCCTTGGTTTCAGCTACAAAACCCAGGGAATGCAAGCCCACTTTCAAGCGATCGGGCGAGTGCCCGGCTTTGACACCTGCCTGCCTGTACAAGTCGATCAGCGGACGGAACCGGTGGGTCTCGCCGCCAATGACGGCCACCATCAGGGGCAGACCCAGTTGACCTGCTCTCACAAAAGAAGCCGGTGTGCCGCCGACACCCAGCCATATGGGCAGGACTTGCTGTGCCGGCCGCGGATAAATGGGCTGGTGGTGTAAGGCTGGCCTGAATTTTCCGGACCAGGTCACAAATTCCTGATCGCGGATCTTTAAGAGCAGGTTCAGTTTTTCAGAAAACAGTTCGTCGTAATCGTTGAGGTTAAAACCAAACAAGGGAAAGGATTCGATGAAGGAACCACGTCCTACTACCATCTCGGCCCGGCCATTGGAGATCAGGTCCAGGGTGGCAAAATTTTGAAAAACGCGCACGGGGTCGGCGGCGCTGAGCACGGTAACGGCACTGGTCAGGATGATGTTTTTGGTGCGCGAAGCAGCAGCGGCCAGGATCATGGAGGAGGCTGAATCCAAAAACTCCCGGCGGTAATGTTCCCCCAGTCCAAAAACATCGAGGCCCACCTGGTCGGCCCATTCCATTCTTTCCAGCAATTCAGCCATTGCCTGTGTATGAGGGATGCCGGACTTTGTGGGTGCGGCGGCAAAGCTGTCGATTCCTATCTCCATCTCTTTTCTGTTTTTCAAGCAAGCTTAATTCCAGCCTGAATGATTTTAGGGTAAGTAACAAAAGATGCAAAGAAAAGATCAATACACTTGCTTTAAGTAATAATCCACCTCCTTTGATGTATTTATTAATACCATGTAACCAACTTTGTTAAACTACTTAAGGCCAAGTGGCCAGGCTAAGTTTGCAAATACAAAACCTGCAATTAAACTTAGAATTTTCTTAATTCAATTGTGTTTTTCCAAAATGGTATTTCTGCCAACGGTATAAGCATACACAGAGGCGGGAACATAGATGATCTTTAAGCCAGCTATTTCTTTTGTACCTTCTTTGTCGATGGTGGTCACCAATGCGGTAGTCAAATCATTGTCTTTTAAAAACTGAATAAGGGATTTTAAATCACCGGGTTTTTCAAAAAAATGATTGCTCCATTTTATTTCCACCGCCCATTGAGGGCGGAAGTTTTTTTCATCCAACTTTACCATGTCGACCTCTCCTTTTTGCCAGCGGGCATAATAAGGAATGAAACGATCCCTATGAATCCACTGTGCATACACTGCCGTTTCAACCATATTTCCGATCAACGGATCTGTGGCCTGCAAGGGAGTGAACAGGGCACTTCTCAGGGATGGATTGGTCAGGTAAATCTTAAACTGGGTTGCCCGCTGAAAGTGTTTGGGTTTATTCGATATTTTATGAACTACCTTGATTAAAAAAGCAGCTTCCAGGTATTCAAGGTAACGTTTTATTGTATTTTTTTGAACTCCGGAATTTCTACTTAACTCTTCCAGACTTACCTCCCCTGCGCTATTGTATGCAATGGCGGTAAATAACGAGTTCAGCTCCTGCACGTCCCTTATACCATATAGACCTGGTAAATCCCTGAGCAAAACTTTATCGATGATGTCATTGCGGATGTAGCGTCCCGGATTGCTTTGAATTTTTTCTGAAAACATCACTTCAGGGTATCCACCAAAATTAAGGTAATCGACAAAATGATTATTGAGTGCGGTTATGTTATTGGTAGTATAGAAATTTGTAAGGCTACCCTGCCAGTCCCATTTGCATTCCATGATGAGCCGATCCAACTTTTTTAAATGCAAAATTCGTGAAAAGTCAATGGAGGAAGCATGAAGTCTGTAAACCTACCTGCACCGCTTTCATTGCTTTTGAGCCTCAAAGCCGCTGCTGCAGAGCCTGACACAATGAATCGAGTTTGGGGATAACTGTCCACCAGGGACTTTAAGTGTACTTCCCAGTCCTTCAGGTATTGGATTTCATCAAAAAAAACAAACCAATTTTTCGGATCATCTATTCTATTGGCCCTGCGACACAGCGAAAAGAGTTGCTCAAGACTGATGTTGTTGTAAATCGGCGTTTCTACCGAAATTAAGGCAATTTTTAAAGGTTCTATGCCCTTTTCCAATAGGCCCTGAACAGCATGCACCATCATCACCGTCTTTCCAACCCTGCGCGGCCCCATTAAAACTACTGCCCTTCTCACGGCAGTTTCTAATACCAAAGGCATAAACAGGTGAAAATAAAGACGCCTTTGCATGGAATGGTAGTATTCTTCGATGTGTCCACTCACCCACCATGGGTTCTCAAACCGCAGACGTTCTAAAATTTGATCTTCAGAATAAGCCAATAAAGACATATAAAATGGATTATAAACGCAAATTTAATATAATTAAGATATATATACTTATCTTATTTTAATTATTTTATGCTATTTAAGAAATATATAACTGTATTTGCGCTTTATTTTATCACTTTAAGAGGATGACTGACATTATATCCTGACTTTTTGAAAAATATGTGGTCGAAACACCCCACCCTAAGCTTGTATTTTACTGAATCTTAAGCCCGTAAAAACTTAAAGTCAAAAATAAAATTTACCATTCATCACCCTCACCAATAAAAAAAACACAACCTCCGGCATTCCGAAAGCTGTGTTTTACCATTTAAAAAACTATTATTAACCTAATTAACTCGCAATTTCAAGACACCGGCAGACTTATTTAGCCATGTCCAGTGCCACCTGTGCTGCTGCCAATCTGGCGATCGGCACACGGAATGGAGAACAACTTACGTAGTCCATGCCTATCCTTGCGCAGAAGTGAATGCTCTCAGGGTCGCCACCGTGTTCGCCACAGATGCCTACTTTGAGTTTTGGTTTTACACTTCGGCCGCGCTCTGTACCAAATTTGATCAGCTCGCCCACGCCATCCTGGTCGATGGTCTGGAATGGGTCGTCTTTGAGTATCTTCTGATCGAGGTAGGTGGGCAGAAATCCACCGATGTCATCCCGGCTAAAACCGAAACTCATCTGGGTAAGGTCATTGGTACCAAAGCTAAAGAAATCTGCTACTTCGGCCATGTGGGCTGCTTTGAGGGCTGCCCTTGGAATCTCGATCATGGTGCCATACAGATAAGGTATTTTTTTAACCTTTTTCCTGGCACACACTTCTTTATACACGCGATCCACAATCTCTTTCTGGTGTACGAGTTCATTGGCACTGCATGTAACCGGTATCATGATCTCCGGCATGGCCTTTTTCTTGGCTTTGATGAGTTCTGCGGTAGCTTCGAGAATAGCCCTTACCTGCATTTCTGTGATCTCGGGGTAACTGATGCCCAGTCGAACACCGCGGTGTCCCAGCATTGGATTGTTTTCATGCAACGCAAGTACCCTTCTTTTGAGGATGCTCATGCTGATGCCCAATTCTTTGCTGAGTTGTTGCAACTTCTCGGCATCGTGTGGTACAAATTCATGGAGCGGTGGATCGAGCAAACGGAAGGTCACCGGATAACCGGCCATGACACTGAGGGTATCTTTGATGTCCTTCTTCACAAAGGTGAATAACTCGTTGAGTGCTGCCCTTCTTTCTGACTCTGTCTTGGACATGATCATCTTTCTCAGGAGGAAGAGTGGCCTGTCGCTGCCTTCACCATAAAACATATGTTCAGTTCTAAACAGGCCAATACCTTCTGCACCAAAAGCTATTGCCTGTGCAGCGTCCTTAGGGGTGTCCGCATTGGTTCGCACGCCGAGTACTTTTACCTTATCGACCATGCGCATGAGGTCTTTGTAAGATTTATTTTTGTCGAGGTCTGTCGCGATGAGAGGCAATGAACCTTCAAATGCGAGTCCTTTGGTACCGTTGAGGGTGATCCAGTCTCCTTCATGGATGAACTTGCCATCTTTGGTTTTAAAGGATTTGCTTTCGTGGTGGATTTCGATGTCTCCGCAACCCACGATACAGCATTTACCCCAGCCCCTGGCGACCAGTGCCGCGTGAGAGGTCATTCCTCCTTTGGTGGTGAGGATGGCTTGTGACTTGTGCATACCGTCAACGTCTTCGGGTGATGTATCTTCACGCACCAGGATTACCTTTTCACCTTTTAATGCCCATTCAACGGCATCGTCTGATGAGAACACTGCCCTGCCTACCGCACCACCTGGTCCTGCCGGAAGGCCTTTGGCTATTGGTTTAGAGATCAGTTCAGCCGCCGGATCGATCATTGGCAACAATAATTCCACCAGTTGATTGGGGGATACCCGCCTGATGGCGGTATGGGCATCGATGAGTCTGGATGCATACATCTCTGTGGCCATGCGAACAGCAGCTACGCCATTTCTTTTACCTACCCTGCACTGCAGCATAAACAACTTACCCTTTTCAACGGTAAATTCCAGATCCTGCATGTCTTTGTAGTGTTTTTCCAGTCTCTTCTGGTAACCATCGAGTTCTTTGTACAATTTGGGCATCACCTTTTCCATAGAAGGAAGGTGATTGCTCTGGTCGTTGGTGGAGTATTCGTTGACCGGTGCCGGGGTACGGATGCCTGCTACCACGTCTTCTCCCTGTGCATTGATGAGGAATTCTCCGTAAAATTTGTTTTCCCCGTTGCCCGGATTCCTGGTGAAGGCTACGCCTGTAGCACTGTCGTCGCCCATGTTGCCAAAGACCATGGCCTGTACGTTGACGGCGGTGCCCCATTCGTGAGGTATCTTTTCTATTTTTCTGTATTCCACTGCCCGCTTGCCATTCCAACTGCCAAATACGGCGCCGATGCTGCCCCACATTTGTTCCATGGGATCTTCAGGGAAAGGATTACCCAGTACTTTTTTAACTGTGGCTTTAAATTCTTTTACCAGTTTTTTAAGGTCTGCTGCAGGGATCTGGTCATCACTTGCATAACCTTTTGAATTTCTAAGGTGTTCAAGTTGTTCATCCAATACTTTACGGATGCCCTTGCCATTTTTTGGTTCTTTGCCGGCCGCTTTTTCCATGACCACATCGGCATACATCATGATGAGTCTGCGGTAGGCATCATAAGCAAAACGTTCATTGCCTCCGGATGCATCAATAAGACCCTGGATGTTTTTTTCATTGAGTCCTACATTTAGCACCGTTTCCATCATACCCGGCATGGATTTTCTGGCGCCACTTCGAATGGACACCAGCAAAGGATTTTTTTCAGCACCATATTTGCGCCCCATGATGCGTTCCATCTTGGTGATGGCTGTTTTCACTTCTGCATCCAGCGTGGCGGGATATTTTTTATTGTGGTCGTAATAATACGTACACACGTCGGTGGTGACCGTGAAACCCGGTGGAACAGGCAACCTCAGGTCCGGGTGTCCCGCCATTTCGGCCAGGTTAGCTCCTTTTCCTCCAAGGAGATTTTTCATAGCTTCGTTTCCTTCTGCCTTGCCTCCCCCAAAGAAATATACATACTTGGGTGGCTTTTTGGTTTTAATTGCTTTACTCATGTCATTGTATTATAATGTACATAGTTACTGCATATTGCCACTCCGTTTGAGTCCGGGGGTCAGCCAGTTGGGTGATGTTCATCATGGTGGGGGTTAGGTATCTGGTGAATCGGTGAATCGGTGAATCGGTGAATCGGTGAATCGGTGAATCGCGGAAATCTACCCGGCTAGCGCCAGTTAGACAGGTCGGTGATCTGCGAAGTCTACCTGGCTGCGCCTCGTAGACAGGTCTGCGGGAAATTTACCTCCCTGATTTTGTTCCCGCAGATTTCGCTGATTTACGCAGATTTGGTGCACGCAGACCTGTATGACTTCGCATTCAGGCATGACCGATCACTATCTTTTGTCGAACTCGATGAAAACACGAAACCTATTTTAGAAATGCTTCGATTGAATAAGTAAGCTGTGGCACTACTAAATTCAATCCTGATTATTTAGGTAAAATACTTCCAACTCCACCTCTCCGTCCCCTATCCTCTCCAAACGGGTAAATGGTTCTGATGAAAAAAAGATATCTGTCATGACCATCTTGCCGCCATCGACAAACAACTCGATGGACGTGGCATCGAGGTACACTTCATAAGGGTGTTCTTTCGTCGCCGGCATTTCGGGACCATAGTGACGGGATGCAAAGCCTTTATAAAAAGCACTCACTCCTGCTTTTGAACGGTCGATGAACCACCGCCGTGTCTTGCCCTCGTAGCCAAACTCCAGGTACTCGCCTTTGCCATTGGATAACCTGAAGACCACATCTTCGGAAGTGGATGTTAGCTTTCCTGAAATTTTACTTTGATGTACACCAGCATCTTCTGCGAGCAAACCGGGCTGATTGCTCACTTCCATTTTTCCTTTTTCCAAAGCCTTTAATTCTGCAGCTGCTCTTGATACCATGATGTGGTCATCACCATCTTTCACCAGAGATAATTCCCTGGGTATTGTCATGGTGCTTCGCCAACGGGTAGTGGGCACGTTCTGGGCATAGAGCCAATTGCTCATCCAACCCAGGGCCAGGGTGCGGTCGCCCGGAGTTTGTGCCCAGGTGACCATGGCATAGTTGTCGGTACCGTAGTCGGCCCATTTTTGTTTTTTCACATCTCCCTTAAAAGTCTTGCCATCAAAGTCACCTACAAAATAAGCCGTGCCGGTGCCGCCATTGGGAGCCCTTTGCTGAATGCTGGTGATGAGTACCCATTTGTATTCATCGCTGCCTTCCACTTTCAAGCGCACCAGATCGGGACATTCCCAAAGTCTGTCGTCGCCTGGCCTGCCAAATTCGCCGCTTTGGGTCCAGGTTTTCAAATCGGGTGAAGTATAAAATTTCGTACGGTCATAAGCGGCTAGTACCATGACCCAGTGTTTGCCGGGTGCATACCAAAACACCTTGGGATCACGGAAGTCGCGGATACCGGGATTTTTCACCACGGGATTGCCCACATATTTTGTAAAAGTATTTCCTCCATCGGTACTGTAAGCGATCGACTGGTACTGAAATACGCTGCTGCCCGCCTTTTCCATCTTATCATTATGGTGGGTAAATATCGCCACCATGGCATTTTTGCCAAACCCAGCGGTATTGCCGGTATCCACCACTGCAGATCCGGAAAATATATAGCCCAATGAATCTGGGTACAGGGCTATTGGTTGATGCTCCCATTTCACCAAATCCTCACTGGTGGCATGCCCCCAATGCATGGGTCCCCACACATTGGAGTCGGGATAATACTGATAAAACAAATGATACACACCATCGGCATACACCAGGCCATTGGGATCGTTCATCCACATGCTGTCCGGCGTAAAGTGGTAAGCCGGCCGCCATTTTTCCGCTACCGATACAGCTTGTTGGTTGTCGTGTTTGCATGCCATCAAAAAGGTGGTACAAATTGAAAGGAGGAACATGTGTTTAAGAAAATGCTGGGCAATCATGGCTGTTAGATTCAGATTAATGTTTGTAAAGATAGGGAATTCCCTTTACTGGGAGAGTGTTCAAATGGTTTCGTCCCGGTAGGGCGGGACTAAATGGTTTTGTCTCGCTGGCGCGGGACTAAATGGTTTCGTCTCGCTGGCGCGATACTAAATGGTTTCGTCTCGCTGGCGCGGGACTAAATGGTTTCGTCTCGCTGGCGCGATACTAAATGCTTACGTCCCGCTGGTGCGGGACTAAATGGTGACGTCTCGCTGTCGCGATTCTAAATGGTTTCGTCTCGCTGTCGCGAGTCTAAATGGTTTCGTCTCGCTGTCGCGAGTCTAAATGGTTTCGTCTCGCTGACGCGATACTAAATGCTTACGTCCCGCTGGTGCGGGACTAAAGGGTGACGTCTCGCTGTCGCGATTCTAAATGGTACGTCTCGCTAACGCGAGCCTTAATGTTCACGTACCGCTTGTGCGGGACTACATGTTCAAATCGCGAAGAAAGGATTTTTGATTTATCCTCACCTTTTTTACAATTGGGTGGACTTACATATACTAGGTATATCCACCGATGCTCCGTTGCCCGATGCTCCGTTGCCCGGTGAGGGGTGTGCCCCTATCGAAATTTGTCGATGCTGTGCGAGGTTTCGCACAGTTCCCTCACTCTCAATTGCCCCCGGCAATTGAGTTCTCCCTTCGGGACAACCACTCGGTCATTCCGTTGCTCCGATCCTTCTGAACAGCCATTCTGCGAAAAAACGCGCTGCAAAAAACCAATAAATCATTACCTTTGCCCCCCAATAAAATTTGGTAAGATGATTTCTGTTGACGGACTGGCCGTAGAATTTAGTGGAAGTACGCTTTTTAGCAATATTTCCTTTGTGATCAACGAAAACGATAAGATCGCACTCATGGGTAAAAACGGGGCCGGAAAGTCCACCATGATGAAAATTATTGCCGGGGTAAAAAAGCCGACTAAGGGCTACGTGCGGGCACCAAAAGATGCGGTCATTGCCTACCTGCCGCAGCACTTGCTCACGGATGACAATTGTACGGTTTTTGAGGAAACGGCCAAAGCATTTGGACATGTATTCGAAATGCGCGATGAGATGGACCGCCTCAACCACGAGATGTCCAGTCGCACCGACTACGACTCTGATGAATACATGAAACTCATCGAACAGGTATCTGAACTCGGCGAAAAGTACTATGCCCTGGAAGATGTGAACTACGATGCAGAGGTAGAAAAGACGTTGTTGGGTCTTGGTTTCAAACGCGAGGACTTTACCCGCCCAACCAGTGAATTCAGCGGTGGCTGGCGTATGCGCATCGAACTGGCGAAGATCCTGCTCAAGGAACCCGACCTTATCCTGCTCGATGAGCCTACCAACCACATCGACATCGAGTCGGTAATCTGGCTGGAAAACTTCCTGGTCAATAAAGCGAAGGCGGTTATGGTCATCTCCCACGACCGGGCCTTTATCGACAACATCACCAACCGCACCATCGAAGTGACGATGGGTAAGATCTACGACTACAAAGCCAATTACAGTCACTATCTGCAACTGCGGGAAGAACGCCGGGTACACCAGCTGAAGGCCTACAAGGAACAGCAGAAGACCATTGCGGACAGTAAATTGTTCATCGAACGATTCAAGGGTACCTATTCCAAAACCAACCAGGTGAACTCCGTGGAGCGCATGCTGGAAAAGATGGAACTCATCGAAGTGGATGAAGTGGATAACTCCGCCCTGAAATTGCGTTTCCCGCCCTCTATCCGCTCCGGCGATTATCCGGTCACAGTGGAGTCCCTGTCCAAAAACTACGGGGACCATGTGGTCTTCCGCGACGCTTCCATGGCCATTAAAAGGGGTGAAAAGGTAAGTTTTGTGGGCCGGAACGGCGAAGGTAAATCCACCATGATCAAGGCCATCATGGGTGAGATCGAATACGAAGGCAAATGCACCATCGGTCACAATGTAAAGATCGGTTACTTCGCCCAAAACGAAGCGGCCCTGCTCGACCCCGAACTCACCGTCTTCCAAACTGTGGACGAAGTTGCCGAAGGCGACGTGCGCACCCAGTTGAAGACCATCCTGGGTTGCTTCATGTTTTCAGGAGACGACATCGATAAAAAAGTGAGTGTACTTTCCGGTGGAGAACGCACGCGACTGGCCATGGTCAAGTTGCTGCTGGAACCCGTCAACCTGCTAATCCTCGACGAACCTACCAACCACCTTGACCTCAAGTCAAAAGACATACTGAAGGAAGCCCTGCTCAACTTTGACGGCACCCTCATCCTGGTTTCCCACGACAGGGATTTTCTTCAAGGCCTTTCACAGAAAGTTTTTGAGTTCAAAGACAAACGTGTTCTTGAACACTTCGAGACCATCGATGAATTCCTGGCCAGAAACCGCATGGAGAGTTTGAAAGAGGTGGAGAAGAAGGGGTGATGATCTGGTGATCTGGTGATCTGGTGATCTGGTGATCTGGTGATCTGGTGATCTGGTGATCTGGTGATCTGGTGATCTGGTGATCTGGTGATATTACAGGCTGACTTCGTCTAGCCATTTTTTAATGCTGGAAAGGCACTAACCAGGTAGTGCTGAGCCGCGATGCTTGCGGCTCTATTCAGACTCAGTCCACTACTTTAACGCCCATTGCTTCGAGTTTTTTCCTTAGGTCCATGGCTTCAAGATAAACTTCCCGGCGTTCGTTACACGCGGGTACACTTCCGGCGACGCAGGCTTCATTGAGTACACGGTGTTCCTCTCTTAATGCCTTGTACCGGCTGAGCATGGCATCTTTGTCGGTGATCAAACCCCGAAACCAGTTCTTATCGTAGCTTTTGGGTCCGGTCTCCGTGCACATGGTGCCGGGTTTCAATTGGAAGGTTTTAGTAGCTTCATCCAGGGGTATTAACTTAGCTTTGGAAGGTTCATATGTGTCCAGGTAATGCGGTTTTCCTTTGTAGATCACTTCTAACCACTGGTGTCCGCCGGTGTTGTCAGGATAAACGGCTTTACCAGCTACAACCTTTACCTGATAGCCTTTTGCTTTGAGGACGCATCCAAATAAATTGGAATAATTGACACAATCGCCTATCGGTTTTGCAATAAACTGACCGGGTTTAAGCAGGTGGTTGCCCATGCCAATAATTTTGCCCTTTAATGGCTTACCCACATCGAGCGACAAGGTGCCATCGTCGTTTATTTTAAAATTCCCCGGGTCATCAATGATCTTTTTCAGGGGTTCGTTTTGGGCATGGTCAATATCGATCCAATCGGCACATTTTTTCTTGAACACCGGGTCAGATCCCTTTTTGATGTTGGCCAGTGCTGTACCAAATATTACCGTCGCAGCACCAGCAAGGATGAGGATCGGTATGGCCAGGTACGAACAATGTTCTACCTTCACTTTGATGCCCTCATCAGTTACCTCAAAAGGCACCATTTCTATTTCATTCCCGGATATCATCACAGCCACAATGTCTTTATAACTCCTGCCCTGTGGAAGTTCGTTTTTCGGTATGACTACTTCAATCTCACCCGGGTTGTCAAATTTTTTTCCTTCCGGTCCTATCTCGTACAAACGCAACATCTTAAAATTGTCGGTAAGGGTTTTCATGCCTTCTTCCTCAAAATACCCCTCAAAAAAATCGATGTCTCCAACCTCCTGGCGGATGGACAACTTTTCTCCCGATGCCAATGAGGAGGCCGGTGCGGTAAAAGTGGCTCCATTTGCCTTTTCGACAACATTGCCATCACCCTTGTCCTGAGCTTCTCCATCGTACACCTTAACCTTCTTCATTGCAGACAGATCGTCGGCTTTATCATCTGTTGGAGCGGGTCCTCCTACCTGTATATTTCGCTTTTGAGCACGGGCCAAGGCCATTGTTTTACTCGCAGGTTCATCCCTGAGGTAGATCAATTCCAGGAATGCCATGGCCTCAGGGGATGGTTCAAATCCTGCTCCGGCATCCGCAACAGAAAGCTCGTACACCTGTCTGCCGACGGTTATGAAATAGACAAAGCGTTTGTTACCGGAAATTTTAGATTTTACGGTCAGTCTGTAGGCTGCCGTTTGGCCAAGCAGAAAAGCAGGGTTTGATGGTTTACTGGATTCTACAAATTCATTCGCCGCTTTCAGTGCCTGTGTGTAGACCAGCACGTATTGCGTTATCCCGCCATTTCCAGACGTGGGTGCCGGATCCTTTTTTAATGAAACCAATAGGGCACCTTTTGAAAATGCATAATAATCCGGTTGCCCGTCCTGAGTTTGCACCCAGCCATTGCCCAACACCACGGCATACTTGCCCATTTCGGTGTAATTACCCTGTGCCGGCAACATGGTGATTGATCCCGCCAATAATATAAATCCTATGCAGATCGCTGCTGTTTTCATGGTCACTACAATTTAATAAATAAGATTAGTATCAGGTACGCTGAAAGTATTTACCTGAAAATCCAGATGATGTCGTTATAGGTAGGTTGCTGCCCTTTGCCCCAGGCAACGCCTACGTCCCTCCATGCCCGTATGCGCAATGATTCCAGCATCACTTCGTTTTCAAATACCTTTTCGATGAACTTCCAGTCTCTGTTTTCGTCTTTCAAAACTTTCTGCTCCATCCTGGAGATCAATTGCTGCGCTTCGCCGTAACAGACGGATCCCGGATCTATCTGAGTAAGCAGGGAACCGGCAAGTTGGGCCCCTTCGGTATTCGGCCGGGCTGCCCAGCAGGAAGAAGCAGCACTGATGAGGATTTTGCAATTGTAATCGGCAAATTCTTTGTAAATGGGGCCAATTTCTTTCATCGCCTGTACATAACAATCCTTGCAAACCTCGGGTATGCCTGCCAAGGTTGACATGGCTTCTGCATACAGTCGCTGTGAAGCCTGAGCCTTTGCCCTGGCCACAATAAAACCACACCGCGAATTGTAGTATTCAATGATTTTAATTTTACCCTCATCCAGGAACTGATCTACTTTGGGATTTTTTAAATCGATGCTTCTGATGGCATTGGTGTAAGCCTTGGCTTCATTGTTACCGGCGCCCTTGACCTCAAAGGAGGTAGAACTCACGGTAATTTTATCCACAAAGTCCACTATGAACAACGACACATCAAATTGATATGCCTGCTTATTGGGAGCGCCGGCTACAACGTCTTTGGACAAGACGTCCATGTTGGCTGTCAGCAGAAATCTGGGACTTGCCCCTGCTCCTGCGAGTCCTTTTTTGGTTACTGCCTGGGTGAGCCTGTTGATGAGGGTACTCCTGGCTGATGCCGGTATGTTTTCTACCTGATCCGGGATGAAAACACTCAGGCTGATCCTGTCGTAGTCATTTGCCGAAGGTCGTGTGTTTTGTGCTCCCATCGCAACACTGATAAAACACAAAAAACAGCTATATATAATTGTTTTCATGATGCCTGTTTTATTTTTCTCCAATGATCAGCCAAACTTCACCCAAGCCGCGGGTGTAGATTTTACTCTGTTGGTTGAATGGACTTTTACTTAATAGTGTGCGCAAATCCCTGAGCCATCTTCTGGTATCGTTGGCCCTTCCCTTATCGTCGTACAGTGGAATTCTTACCTGCTCAAAACGAATGACATTCTGGGTGTAGGTATTTGTGCTGAATCTACCCTGCATGGTGTTTTCGCTCACCCAGTTCTCAATGATCTCACCCAGCTCCAGGTTCTCATTCTTAAAAAAATATTCTTCTTCCAGGTCCACCGCAGATCCGTCAAATATCCTCGCCTGGAATACCACTTCACGCCCATTCGTAAACAGATCATCAAAATGCACCTGCAACCTTGAATTGAAATCGTCGATGTGGGCCAGTACGGCTTCTTCGAGCAGCACCGGCGTCTGGGTGGCAAAGGAAGGTTCACCTGTACCCTGGGCTCCGGCTATTTGCTTCTTGGTGTACGCATCCAGGCCCTGCAACATAAAAGTAATGGAACGCCGCGGCCCCTCCTGATTGATCACATAGGTAAGCTGAATGATGATGTCGGCATTGGCCGTTCTTTGTAAAATATCGATGGGACTTTCCACCAGATTGCCCCCTGATTTACTGCTCATCATGGCCACTTCGGCACTTTCCCGCTCCATATTTTTGATGGCGGTCTCCATGCTGACCAATGGGAAACCCCGGTCGGACATCATGGTATTGATCTTGCCAATGGTCATGAGCAAATCTGTCTCATTCTGCAAAGCAAGTTTATAATCCGGAATGGTCTTTAACGTGCCCATCTCATCAAAGGTAGTGGTGTATCCATTCCTGATGCACCAATTGTCACTGGGTACCACCATAAGGGTTGGTTTCTTTGCCTGGGCATATACAGTGGAGACCACTGCTGCCATTACCAGCCATATCATGTATTTTCTCATCTTATATTCAATTGTGAGGTTAAAAACCCTGTCCCAATTTCTTAATAATGCCTGCAGCTTCCAACTCCTCGCGCAAAGCAGCGTGACGGACGGAAACTACGGAACCCACCTTATATTCGCGACTCGTCATCTTGATCCTGTCAACGGTGCCATCATTGGCCATGGAGACAAAATTGAGGTACCTGCCTCCATCGGTAAAGAAAGTTCCGAAAAATTCCCTGTGCAATTCTTCAGCACCTGGCTGGGTCACCAGTGGCCGAGTCATACACCCGGGTTTGCCGGCGTTTATGCCTTTAAATACTACGGCGTGTACCGCATTTTTTCGTGCCTGGTACGCAGCCTTTTCAGGATCGGTGCCAAAGCCCCATACCTTTACCAACTGGGTGCCATCCATGCCGGTACCCATACATTCGACTTCATAATTGCCACTGACGTATCCTGCCATTACGGCTTCTTTATTGGTCCTGGAGGTCTTGCATGACAAAAACGTGGCGACAATGGCCATAACCAACATTAGATTTACTCTCGATTTCATATTTATTAAATTTTAATCATTAAAACATCAGTCTGATCCCGGCTGTATATCCGGGCTTAACCCTATCCTCAAAAAATTCATCATAATCAAATGTCTCACTGGTTCCGGCGCTCTCATTTTTCACATTGGTTTTAAATACCAGGTTGTGTTTATATGAACCCATCAACTGGAATGTCGGACTCAGGTGAATGCCCAGTCGCATTCCCATTTCGGCGAAGTCTGTTTCGAAAGAAAATTTTACATCCTCAATCTCCCAATCGGTAAATTCAAGTCCGTAACCCACAAAGGGTTCCAGAAAAACACCACTCACAAGGTAAATGTCTTTGCCAAGGCCAAGGCTCACCCTGGTAAATTCAAACGCATCTTCCTTTAAATCCGGATATTTGCGACTGTCATAAGCACCTTCCACATAAACCAAGATGGATGACAATGCCTTACCCGATTTGCCAGCAGGTACAAGACCTCCCATCATTTTGGAAATGAAGTAATCCATTCTTGCGGTGTAACCGGCCATTCCTTGGGGCGCATAACCTAAAAATAGATTAAGTCCGGCATCATTATTTTGCTCCATAAACATCCCCATATTGTCTATCTTGCCGCCAAAAATTTTATAAAATTCAGAAGCATTACTTTTGCCTGTGGTTACCTGACGGTTGTCAACCACTTTCATCGACTTCACTACAGCCACCCGTTTCTTTCTAATCGTACCATCCTTTTTCTCCCTGTTTTCATAGACGAAATACCGCTGGTCAAAAGACAAGCCTTCTTTTCGCCCAATCTTAGCGGAAATTGGACTTACATTACTTACCATGGCTTTCACCCTGAAGGATTCATTTCTGGCCTCCATCTGAGGGGTTACCTTTTCCATGATGTCCAGCAGCAGTGTTTTGATTAATTCTTCCCTGGATTTCTGTGTTTTCAGCCCCGCAATCTGGTCCGGGTTAAACTGGGTCACTTCAGCTTCCACACGTTGATTTGCCACCGGTATCCATTTGAAGTTGGCCCGGTCAAAAGCAGCTGCCTTGCTTGCTTTGTCCGGATCACTGGCACTTACCCAATACTTATTGAAAAATTCACTGGCTACTTCCTCTCCGAAATCCAATCTGAACAGGTAGGACTTAGCCTTGACCTTATATCCGTTGCTCGTTCTGCTTTTGACGGGTATAGCTTTCAGTTCGTAATATTCATCCATCGTCATGATGTCGAAATAATCATACACCAGTACATAGGATTGATTTACCAATTTTAAACCCATATCCATCAGGGTAGACTCTCCCCTCTTCGAAGCTGTGGCAGCCAGGAAATCATTGTCATTGGCATTATATAAACCGCGCTGTTTGAGCACATCGACGTTAAAACTGCCATCCTTTTGGCGATTGAACCAGACGCCTAAAATTTGCTGAGCTACTTTTTGCTCTTCAAGCATTTTGATCAAAAATTCCTGGGGCATATATTGCAGCAGCTCCGGCATCTCCACGACTACCGGTCTTTTTATTCCCATCATTGAAACCACAGGCTTTTGCAATGGGTTGTTGTAAAATTTTTCAGGCGGGGGCAATTTAGGGAATTCAGCAAGCAGTGCCCCGCTGTGTTTTTCATTAAAATCAACGGCCATAAGCGTCAGGGAATTTCTGGAATATTCAGGCTGTGCAAAGAGTCCTGCCATTGACATCAGAATTGCTAAAAATATTGATATACATTTCATTTTAATTTATTTAAGCTTCATTACAAAAGAAAGGCCATTTCGTCGATACTTTTGATGACTACAATCATCTCCAGCCCTGACCTCTTGGCACTTCAGGTGCAGTAGAATAAGATTAAAATTTTTCAGAAGCATCAATGCGTTTTTTATTTTTTTTCAAATAGTTCTGTCGCTTTGCTTCCTGCTCCATGACAGGATTGGAAATCTTGCAAAGCACTTTATATCCGTTTAACTCCACCTGCGTGATGCCAACTTGAATTAATTTATTTTCGAGACGCCATTTTGCCAGGAACATCGTTTTATTGTTCATTACTTCAAATATGGAAGGCAATGTGCCACAATTATCTTTATTTCCATATTTTTCTGAAATGATGCGACAAAGGTTTGAATATTTACTTTGAAGTCGGGTCTCGTAATAAATGGCCTTTTCTGCATCTGAACGCAAATAAATCGCATACAATTCGCCTTTGTCATTGAAGGAATAAGAAAACCGGTAACAATGATTGACTAGTTTTTGTTTCGCCTCATTTAAATCATTTACCTCTTGCAGGGTCATGCCAAATTTTAACCGGTCATATGCGTTGTCTGCATCATCATTCAAATCTTCCTCCGGTAATGAATCCGGATTTTCAATCGATACTGAATCTCGAGAAATATCCGGAATTACTAAATCCACTAGCAAACCGGCATTTAAACTGTCAATATTTGTCCGACGATCCTGATCGGTCTGAACCGGTAAAACGCTAACTTTATCACTGTTGCAAGCCAACATAAAACCTAAAACAAGGAGGATCAAGATGTACCAAAGAACACGGCCATTTGCTATCATTGCACCTTTTTGAATACTTGTAATGTAATACAAAGTCACTTAAAATCAAATGACAATGGTCATGACTGACAGCAATGGCAATTCTATAAAATGTCTTGATTTGGACTTACATTAGGCTTGTATAAAATATGGTAAAAGATGCGTACGTACTTAACATTTTTGGCGCTGCTACTATTTATTGCCTGCAGTAAAAAAGCACCGGTTTTTAATGAGACCAGGCAGGCCGATTTTTACCTCAACGCCGGCAAGGTATATTTTCAAAAAGTGTACACAGGCTCTGTATCATTTATTTCTGCCGAAAAGGAGCTCACAGCACATAATTCCCCTACAGGTGGTATCCAGGTCAAACAGATGACCGAAGATAAGATTATGGGTGTGATCCTGGCCTACCCGGTGGACTGGCAGTCCTACATGGGGAAAAGGATCAAGGCCATAGAAGATATGAAGCGGCCTTTAAATGCGACCTTTGAAATCGAAAAAAACGGGAATTCCTATACCGTGACCGTAAGAAACATCTGGTTTACCGACGGGTTGAAAAGCAGCAATCAACAGCACAATGTCATTGAAAATTACATTGTACAGGACGATGGATTCTCATTCCGAAAAGACAAGAACAGCATAAGCATCATCCACCACCTAAGTCAAAGACTCGAATCGTGGTTTTTCCTGAAAGGCGGCGGCTTGGGTGATCGGTTTTGATGTTCGAAACATGTCTAACTGGCATTAGCCATGTAGATGTTCGAAATATTCAAAATGTTCGAAATGCTGCAGCGAAGCGGAGGCTGTCAAGTTTCGACCCGAAGGTGAGGAATCCCGAACGAAGTGAGATGTTCGAGATGTTCGAGATGTTCGAGATGTTCAAAGAATTCAAAATGTTTTGAATGTTGAAAGTGTTCATCATGCTCGATTTGCATTTTTGGTCAATAAATCTTCGGGTGTAGCGAACGGTTTCAGGCGCTCCCAATCACTTGGATGGCGGTAGACGCTGGAAATTATCTTCTGCTCATCATAACCGTTAGGAATTAATATATTAATTCTATTTTATATTCGTATTTAATTGTATATTAGTATATTATAAATATATTATGCATATATTCAGGATTTTAGTTTCCGGCATAGCCTTTTAAGTTTGTATGAATTTTTTGACCGCAAGCATCGGCCAGGTAAGACCATTCCCTGTGCTCTTTGCAAAAGTGTGAAATTTTTCAAGCCATTTTTATCAAATTAACCAATAAAGATTTGCCTATTTTATTCTTACTATCAGAATATTTTACAACTTTGCAATTCTCAAATACTTTCTTATGAAAATCTGTAATTCCATGTTGTTATTTTGCCTGATGCTGGTGTGCCCTTCGTCAAAGGCAGATGTTATGCCATTGGGCAGGCTGAATATGGGTCCGGTCCAGCTGGATGCCAATTTAGATCTGAAGAAAATAAGTCGTGCAAGCGGCACGGTCAACATAAAGGCCGTATTGGTCATATGTGACCACTACATTACCCCGGAAAACAATAAAATAGCACAGAGCCTCAGGGTTGACATGGGTACTGTATCTCAAGTGCTTGACATTCTCGAGAAAAGGAAAATTGCCACTGTACAGAAGACGGTTTTGCAGGGGACCAAGGCAACCATGGCCAATATCGTCAATACGATGAAAGCTTTACAATCCGGTACCAATGACATCGTATTTTATTACTTCAGTGGACATGGCCTGATGGAAAAAGGAAAGACCTATATGCTAACCGCGGATGAGAAATACCTGGGACGCGAGGAAATAGCAAATATTATGTCCGCAAAAAGCGCACGATTGAAAATGCTGATCACTGATGCCTGTTCCAATGATATTGATGGTTTGAGTGCTTCAAGAAGTATCAGTAAAGGTAACCAGCAAATCGAAGCTGGGGCCTTTGATGAGATATACAGAGATCTATTTTTGGGCTATCAGGGCATGATGCATCTTTCGGCTTCCACAGAAGGGGAATTAGCCTGGTCAAATGATCAATTCGGTGGATTTTTCACTTATCATTTTTTCAAAGAAGGGCTGATTAAAAAACCGGTAAATGACTGGCATAAAATTTTCAATGATGCCAAAGAAAAAACATCTCAGATGTTTATGCGGATGCCAGCTGACCAACGTGCCGAATTAGCACAACAGGGTGTAAAAAATCAAACAGCCAAAGCTTTCTCCATGCCTTCAGCCGGAAAAACGGGCGGATATACCAATACCAATACAACTCCGGTGGCAACCGGCAGCATCACGATCTACAATTACACGGGAAATCAGGTAAATTTTTCCACTGACATCAATAAACCAGGTGATGCCTGGATAGCCTCCAAATACAAAGTCATGTCCGTTGGGGTCAAAAACTCCGTCACTCTCAAATATAATGCAGTAACCGTAGGTTATAATTTTCAGGGGCAGGATTATTACTTTGACCTTGAAAACGGAGAGTTCTTCTTTGCATATGATGAAAATGGCATCCTGCAAATGTTCTACAAGGAGGAAGGTATTGACGAAACGAATTACAATTCTGTAGCTGTTACAGATTTTAATACCCTGTTTCTGGGACACTGGGCGTGGGATGATAAAGAAACGGGCAATGTAAATATAACTTCTTTCGACAAAGATATCTTTGTCGAAGTCTATGGCGAACAGGAAGAATACCAGGGTGGAAGTTGGTTTACCCGCCCACAGGAAATCGAAGGAACTGAATACAACTTCATCACCTTTATTTATGACATAGAAGGCACGGAAGTCACGCTGGATTATGCCATTATGTACGACGAAGAATACCCTGATCAGGTCCAATTGGTCTTTGTCTCCGCATTCACCGGCGAAGAACAAATCCCTTACGAAGAAGCAGAGCAATACCTGGAGGCGTCGATCATGATGTATCGGGTGACGGAGTGATGGGGGTGAATCGGGAAATCGGGTAACCGGTGAATCGCGGGAATCTACATAGCTAACGCCAGTTAACCGATAGGGAAAAGAGAAGGAAGCAGTGTATTTCCTATTGCAATTCGGTCAGATCATTCCCCAATTTGGTTCCCGCTGAATTCGCAGAATCTGTGGCATGTCTAATGAATAGATGACCTGATTATTAAATAGCTTACCTTTTAAAGACATCCATTTCGCAGACCTGTCTAACTGGCCTTGCCAGGTAGAAACCGCCGAAATTCAAAACACATAAAATGCAAGCGTTTTCAGCGAATGGGGTATTTTTTTTTAGACAGGTAATTCTCTTCTTTCTGTTATATATTAGGATAGGTTTGGTTCTGCGGTTTCAGCGGGAAAGACACTCAAGCTTTGTATGTAAGCTAATTCATAGCATTAATATTTATTAATTTCTGATTGCTGAATTTTTCAAATCAAAGGAAATAATAAATTGCTATAAGAGCAGCGTATTGCTATAAGCAAAGTGCATTGAATCAGGAATTTCGATTTAGAATTTAGGAATTGAATTATTTTATATTGGATGTCCAAAACCTGAAACAAGAAAGCGAATTGCACTAAGGCGTAGCCGCATTGCTATAAGGCGTAGCCGCATTGCTATAAGGCGTCAGCCGTATTGAACTAAGCAAAGCGTATTGCTTTAAGGCAAAGCCGTATTGACCTAAGCCGAAGACGTTTTTAAATTAGGAATTAGGATTTAGGATTTAGGATTTAGGAATTAGGATTTAGGAATTAGGATTTAGGATTTAGGAATCAATGCTGTTTAGTTAGTGGCTAAATACTTTTATAGCTGCTATAATACTGCTTTTTGGGCTTTTTTACTCTTGGGTTTATCCGAAATTTTTTAATAATTACCCTTGAAGCCTCAATTAACTTGTCTATAGTATTTAGAAATGCTTCTTTTATTGGCTTAAGCAAAAGATTTACCAAGTAGTCTTTTGTGGCGGAGATCGCATTTGTTCTATTTATCTGTTGATCATACATATTGCCGGTTTTTTCAGATTTGAACTCTATTTTTACTTTTTCCGCTATGGGATATGATAATGCTGCACACAATGTCATCATAAAGATCTTTGCATAAAAATCTTGATATATACTACGTGATGTTCTACCTGTAAACTGTTCAATCTCAACTCTTGATTTTAGTAATTTGTATACCTCTTCTACATTCCACCGTAGGTGATAGAGTTCTTTAAATTCTTCATATAGATATAATTCCTGATCCAATAATGAAGTGCATAAAATTTCATTATTACCGTTGTCTAACTCTATTTTTAGCAGCCTGCATTTGATTTTTTTTACACTATCGTCAAGCTGCAGATCTCTCTTTGTTTGCTTGCTTATTTCTATCTCTACTATGCTATCTTTAGCTTTTGAATCTCTAAAGTCTTTAACACTAAGCCACCAGTCCTCCTTCATTCTAAAGCAGTATGCCACTTCTTTGTGATGAAGTGTAAGCATTAACTTGTGACAAGGATAATATCGATCTGCTAGTACCAAATCACCTTTTTCAAATACTTCCATGTGATCTTCCATAACATAGGCAAGTTCACTCTTACTCCATGGCCCAATTGATGCTGATATGGTAATATGATTCAGTACGTCGTGTACGATTGAACAAGTTGCCATACATACTTTGCTGTCAGCTTTGGGGCCTACCTCATATTCTCCAAATTCCTCTTTGATATCCTTTGACCTGGGGAGCCTGAGTCTACTTCCATCTACTGCAAGTACCCGATGACCATACCATTCATCATACATTTCGGTCTCATAGAAACTTTTGACCGCAACTGTGTTCAAACGCTGAAACGCCCACGGGTTTAGTTTAGCTCTAGCCTGGCTTAATGCACCTTTTGTTACTTCCCTGATCTGATAATCTCCTCCAATTAACTTCTGGCAAAACCTGTCAATCTCCCTTTCATAGGATGTCTTTAGCATCATAACTAAGACAACCAATCTATTGATTGTGAAGAATCTATTCCTACTAAATGCCTCTTTTTTACCGTCTTTTGAACGGCTTTGAAATTGTTCATCTTCGAACTCATTGGCAATATTTTTTAGTAAGTAATAACGATAATCTTGAATGTAAGTTTTAAGTGATAAAACCCTCTATATTATATATGTAAATATACAACATAGTTTTAATTTATTCTTGAATTTTACCACGTTTTTTTCTTAACTAAACAGCATTGATTTAGGAATTAGGAATTGATTAAAACCATACCGTAAAATTGGAGATCACCCAGGTCATTTGCCTGGATGGCAATCCTTTTCCGTTTATATAAAGGGGATCGGCTGCAAAAAACCTGCGCCCTTCGAATCTCAGCAGGGCATTGTCCCTGAGTTTAAAATCAAAACATAGACCGGCACTTGAACTTCGGAAGCCCTGATCTCCGTAAAGTGGGCTTATCTGTACGGCATCCTCGTCGTCAAAATATTCCACCCGGCCGGAGAGGGAGAATTTTGGATTGAACCTGAGACGGCCGATCACATTAGCCTGCCACCACATATGATTGCCTTTTTTCCCCGAAGAGTCTCTGGCGATCTGATTGCCAACGTAAGCAGAGGTGGTCAGCGAAAACTTGCCATCCGGATTGTGGATCCAATAGATGTCGGTAAAATAACGGGTGGAAAATTCCGGATGGGTCCATGAAGATTCATCCCCCACATAGGTATTCCAGTTGATCAGGTTTTTGTCGTCGGGGCGATACTCCAACTGGGTGCCCAAGGCCTTGCTCCGGTTGTTGTCGGTTATTTGCTGCCAGCCGTTGAGCAGGTACACATAAGAGGTAAACTTAGATGATATTGGTAAAGACAACTTCACTCCTGCGAGGTAGTAGGGCACATATTCCGGAGCAAAGCTCCGCGTGTACATCAGGTGGTCCTTGCTGATGGCACTCTCATTGGTGTACGGAGAGCCCAGCACACCGGCATCCAGCCAGATGTTTCTTTTTTTGGATAAACATACACCGGCCGAGGCCTCCACTAGGTTTTTCAACGAACCGGTCTCACTGGCATAATTGGCGTTGATGTAGGTACCAAAGCCCGGCACCAGCCTTACCCGGATGTCTTCTGTGCTGTACCGCAAATCCAGGTAAGCGAGGTTTACATTGACCTCATTGCCATTGGCCATGCTCACGAAGTAGGGCACCTGCTTTTTGAATTTAGATCCGGTAAACTGGCCATAATACAAATCGATGTAGCCACCTATGGACAGCGCATTGATCTTGATGCTTGACGCTGTGTCGATGAGGCCGGTGTTGCTGACCTGGGCTTGGAGGCCGGTCCAAAGAAAATACACAAACAGCGCAAAAAAACTTCTTATCATAATCCTACCTTGATCATTTAATTTAATTTTTAAAAATACAATTGAATTTACAAGATGCACTTATTTACCAATTAATTTTAACCAATTAATTTTAACCAATTAATTTTAACCAATTAATTTTAACCAATATATTTATTGAGGACATGGTATATATACAACCTGTAAGATATTTTCATTCGCTTTAAGTGTATAACATTGTCCCTGGTGATTTTTTAATATTAGCCCTTTCTCCGGGTTATCAATAAAAATCGATCCATTTGATATGTGGAATTCAGATTTCGGATTTGTTTGATTTATGCCAATTTTCGGAAAATCTTCACAGGCATCGCCTATACCATTATTATTTAAATCCGTTTGAAATGGATTAGGGTAGTTTGGGCAGTTGTCCAAAGAATCAATAATGCCATCACAGTCTGAATCCAGGGGTTCACAGGCATCACCAATGCCATTGTTATTACAGTCCAGTTGATTCGCATTTTGTGTGTTAGGACAATTATCTAAAAAGTCGTTTACACCATCTCCGTCAGAATCAGGGGCAGTTCCACAACTCTGTGCAATACTCGAAATACTCCCACAATTCACACCATTGCCTTGAATGGCTAAAGTTATTTGACCATTGGATTGCCACACTATATCGCATAAAAACTCAATATTGCAATTATCCAAAATTGTATTGTCACTTATTCTTAAATACTGAGCAGTATAAATTACAGGATGATTAAGTCCTTCTATAGAAACTAAAAATTGATTATCCATTAGATCAAGTGGACCTAAACTTTGTAAAGATTCAAAGCCAGTAATAGCCACTAAAATTGGATTATTACTAATAATTAAGCCTCCTAAATGTTTAAGACTATCAAAACCGGAAATATTTGTAATTATATCGTTATCAGAAATTGAAATATTACTTAATGTGTCAAACTCCCCAAATACTTCAAGATCGGAAAAGTTGCCTTGTAAAGTAATAGAACCATTGAAATTGGACAAATTGCCTAAGGGATGAAGACTAATGGGACTATTTACGTTTTGAATAGTAATTGTCATATCTTCATCTATCGTATCCAGGCTATCAAGACCGGACAAATTAATAATATTATTATTTTCGATTATGTATAAAGAAAGTACACTTCTCAAACTGTTTAATCCAAGAAAACTCCCCAAATTGGTATTATTCACTGAAAATAAATTACCGCCAATGTTCTGTAAACTATCTAACCCACTATAATCAGGAAGCAGCGTTTCGACAACAATAAATGCACCACCAATGTTTTTTAAAGAGTTAAGTCCAATCAAACTGGCAATATTACCTCCTAGTCTGAATTCTCCTCCTATAAAACGCAACGCGCTTAAACCTGTACAAATTGGGATATTCCCACGCAATATAAACTTACCAATAATAGAATCCAGCTTGCTAAGTCCATTAAAATTAACAAATTTACTTCCCCCTTTAAAGTCAAAATCTCCCTCAATTCTTCTTAAACTATCTATTCCTGAAAAATTTTGTAAGCTGTCATTTTCAGAAACAATAAAGTGACTGCCTATTTCTTTTAATTTACCTATTCCGTTAAAGTTTGTAAAGCGTCCTCCCATTATTATAAATTGGCCTCCAATTTTGATCAGATTATCTAAGCCCCCCAGGTCCATTAAGTTGTTGGCGTTAAGTATTTGAACACTTCCCCCAATTTCTACAAGCTGATTGAGACCATTCAGGTTTGTAATGCCATCTCCCAATACGCCAAGGCTGCCATCAATTACAACACAGCCCGGATAATTTATCGGAAATGAATCCACTTGATTTTGGCTGGTAAAAACAATGGCTAATGGAATACAATTTTGACTAATAACTTTTCCATTTAAGCAAATAACAATTAAAAATGCTAATTTTTTCATCTGACAATCATTCGATATAATCGATTTTACAATATTCATTCAATAATTTCAAGCCATCTACTTTCCGATACAAAACCGCGAAAAGATAGAGTCCAACAGATCTTCACTGGATATCTCACCGGTGATCTGACCCAGGAAATGCAGGGCCTGACGGATGTCCATGGCTACAAAATCGTTGGTGATGCCGCGGTCGATGCCTCCCAGGACCTGACCCAGGGCTTCGTTGGCTTTGTGCAGGGCATCGTAATGGCGCACATTGCTCACTACGCTGCGGTCTTTGATGTCACCGCTGCCGACCACGGATTGATAGAGGGTGGATTTGAGGTAGTCGATGTTCATCTTGTGCAGGGCCGAGGTGGTGATGGTGTTTTTTGCGGTGATGAGGCCCTCGACGTAATAATCCTCCGGGTGGAGGTAGGGATTGAGGTCCATCTTGTTGAGCAGGATGAAATATTTTTCATTGCCGGACAGGTATTGCCGCACATCGTCGGCTAATTGCTCTGAGGTGGTGTGGGTGACGTCGGCCACGAATAAAATCAGCGAGGCCTCGGCAATCTTTTCCATGGAACGGCTGACGCCGATTTGTTCGATCTCGTCATTGCTGTGCCGGATGCCGGCGGTATCGATGAAGCGGAAGATAAGGCCGTTGATGTTCATGGTCTCTTCGATGGTATCGCGCGTGGTGCCGGGAATTTCCGATACGATGGCCCGTTCTTCGTTGAGCAGGCTGTTGAGCAGGGTGGACTTGCCTGCATTGGGACGGCCTACGATGGCGGTGGCGATGCCGTGTTTCATGACGTTGCCGAGGTAAAAGGATTTCAGCAGGTTGCTGATTATGCCCTGCAACTTGTAAATCAACTCTTTCAGCCGGCTGCGGTCGGCAAATTCCACATCTTCTTCACCAAAGTCGAGCTCCAGTTCGATCAGGGCGGCGAAGTCGATGAGTTCCTGTCGCAGGGCCTTGATCTCGGCGGAGAAGCCACCCCTCATTTGTTTTATCGCCAGTTCGTGACTCGCTTCGCTGTCCGACGCGATGAGGTCGGCCACAGCTTCTGCCTGGGTAAGGTCCATCTGTCCGTTGAGGAAGGCCCGCATGGTAAACTCTCCCCTGCCCGCTGCCCGGGCGCCATTGCGCAAAAACAACTGGATGATCTGTCCGATGATGAAGGTGGAGCCATGACACGATATTTCCACCACATCCTCTTTGGTATAACTCTTTGGACCTCTAAACAAACTGACCAGGACTTCGTCGAGGATGGTGCCGTGTTCATTTGCGATCTTGCCCAGGTGGATGGTATGGCTGGGGCATTGCTCGAGGTTTTTGCCCCTAAAAAAGCGGTTTACCAGGGCGATGCAGGACAAGCCCGACAGTCGGATGACGGCGATGGCTCCTGCACCGGGTGATGTGGCCAGGGCGATGATGATGTCGTTTTGGAGGAAGTTCATGGGGTAAAGGTAGGGGTTTATTGGTGAATCGGGGAATCGGGAAACCGGGAAACCGGGAAATCGGGGGAATAGTTCATTAAAGTGTGTCTGGGTTAAAAAATAATTTACCGAACAGCCGGGATAGAGTTCGGATGCTTCAACTGGTAAACTTCCACCATTCTTTGTGGAGAATCTGTCAAGGCTGGCGACGCAGGAGCCATTCATTTTAGCCTTTACTGATTTGGAACAAAGGATACCTTTGTTTACCAGTTGATGCATCATGATCTGTTCATTTACCCTCATCTGCCAGGCTTATCTGATGTGTTTATTGATTAATTCTGGGTACAAATACATGATCTCTCTTTGAATAGATTTCCAGTTGTAAGCTGTTCTTTTCCAAGACTTTTCGTTGTGCATAAGGGCCAGGTATATCTGTTTAGGCAATGCAGTTTCTGACACCCAGGCCGCTTTCCCTTTCACTATTTTTCTAATTATTCTATGCAGTGCTTCCACTGGATTTGTCGTGTAGATCATCCTACGAATGTGAGATCCAAAGTTCATATAAGCCATTAATTCTTCCCATGCCTGCTCCCATTGTTCAACTATGTAACCGTATGATTTACCCCACTGTTGTTTGAACAACTCGAAGGCCGATAATGCCGCTTGTTCAGTAGGCGCACTATATATTTTTCTTAGTGCAACCACCACTTTTTTTGCATCTTTATCATCCACATATTTCATTGAATTTCTTACTTGGTGAACAATACATTTCTGTTTAATGGCTCTTGGATACTCCTCTTGTATGGTCTCGGAAAAACCCTTCAAATTATCCGTACAAATCACAAGGATGTCTTCAACACCACGCTTTTTTAGGTCCTGTAAAACCAACCCCCAATTGTAAGCTCCTTCACTCTGATTGATGTACAAGCCCAGCAAATCCCTGTTGCCTACCCAGTCTACTGAGTACACGGTATAAAAGGCTCTTGTGCTATATACTCCTTCATGTCTAACCTTAAAATGGATCGCGTCAAGATATACTATTGGGTAAAATGATTGCAAAGCCCTTGTTTTCCAGGCTTCTATCTCTGGTAACACATTATCTGTTATTTGAGATATCTTTCCAGCAGATATTTCTATCCCATAGATCTTTTGAATTAGTCTACGAACGTCCTCAACGGAGTTTCCTTGTGCATATAAGGCTATAATTTGATTGTCCAACCCACTATGAAGCTCTTTTTCTCGCTTCCCTATTAATTCTGGCTCAAATGTTGAATTTCGATCCCTGGGTGTGTGTACTTCAATTGGACCACTTTGGGTTATTACTTGCTTTTTCGTGTATCCGTTACGCTTATTCTTCTTACCCATAATCAATTCATTATCAATATGATGATCGGCTTCGCCTTCTAACATCTTATTGACCATGGTCTGCAAAAGCTCACTAAACGGACTACCATCTCCAAACAGCGGCTCCTTCGAATATAGCCGTTGTTTCATCCTTTCATACAGTTCTAAGCTCTCTGTCTTTTCTTTTTGTTCTTTATTCATTTTACAAAGATATGTAGACACACTTTATTGAACAGTCTCAAATCGGGGAATCGGGATGACCGAACGGTTTCTCCTTCGGAGAAAAAAATAAGCGGCAGCTGATTTTAGTGAGGAAACCGCGTGCTTACCACGCGGCAACGACAATTCCCATTGGGAACGAAATCCCCTGGTGCTAACCATGCAGCATTGTCAAATTCCAGTATGAGTGGAATCCTATGTGCTAATCGCGTGGCCTAGACAAAAGCCTGTGAGATGATTTTATTGGTTTCAGATATTCTACCTGGCAGCGCTAGTTAGATTTAGCAATACTTCAAAACTTTACCATGCTATACGCAGGAGCGCATAGTTCGTGCCTACCCATCCAGTTAGGTAAACCTAAATTGAGCCACTGGCTCAATTTTTAACGGCACTCATCCGCTGGGGCTTAAGGGCAAGGGAAAGTGGTGTGGGTTTCCCGCTGAAAACGCAGAAGTAAAACCATACCATTACATTTTCTTACCAACAGAATTAGCCCGCTTCATAAATATTGAGCAATACGCTGAAGCCGCAGAAAATTCTTTACATTATGGTCTGCGAGTTCTGCGTTGTCACAAATCTGAAATAGATATCCTTGTTGATTTCTTTCCACACTTTCATCAGGAGGGAAATGTTTCTGCGGATTCTGCGGGAACTCAATCTTTGTGGCTACTTCCTTCCCTATTATAACTGCCCCGCTGGGGCATGTATTATTTTCCAATATTCTTGGCTAGGTGAACAGCCCCGCCGGGGCTAAAGGGCAAGGGAAAGTGGTGTGGGTTTCCCGCTGAAAACGCAGAAGTAAAACCATACCATTACATTTTCTTACCAACAGAATTAGTCCGCTTCATAAATATTGAGCAATACGCTGAAGCCGCAGACAATTCTTTACATTATGGACTGCGAGTTCTGCGTTGTCACAAATCTGAAATAGATATCCTTGTTGATTTCTTTCCACACTTTCATCAGGAGGGAAATGTTTCTGCGGATTCTGCGGGAACTCAATCTTTGTGGCTACTTCCTTCCCTCTTATAACTGCCCCGCTGGGGCATGTATTATTTCCCAATATTCTTGGCAAATGTTTCTGCGGATTCTGCGGGAAATCAGCCTGATGTGACTCTTGCCAAGAACCTTAGCATGCTATGCGCAGGAGCGCATAGTTCGTTCCTAAATTGAGCCACTGGCTCAATTTTTAACGTCACTCATCCGCTGGGGCTTAAGGGTTGGGTAGCGGGAATTTCAACTCAATGAAAAAGAAAATTTGAATTTATTTCGGACATTATTGTCCTAAATTGAAAAAAGGTATTACATTTGCACCAACCAAGTGACAAAATATGTTTTCGAAATCCTGCGAATATGCCATCAAAGCGGTGCTCTTTATTGCGCAGCGATCGGCGTTGGGCTTTCGGTGCAACCTCGGAGAGATTTCCAAAGAGATCGATTCCCCTGTGGCTTTTACGGCCAAGATTTTACAGGAACTCGTGAGAAAAGGTCTTATTTCTTCTCTTAAAGGTCCGACGGGTGGATTTACCATCGAAAAATCGGCACTGCGCACGATGAAGCTTAGTCACATCGTAGAAGCCATTGATGGCGACAATGTGTATCAGGGCTGTGGTTTGGGACACAAACAATGTAATGCCAGTCGTCCATGCCCGGTACACCACCAGTTCATGGCCATTCGCGATAAGCTGAAGGAAATGGTGCAGCAGACCACGGTTTCTTCACTTGCGGATGGGGTAGAATGCGGACTCACTTTTTTAAAATGAAAAATGTAGATGAGAGATAGCAATAAAGCGGAAATTATTACCCTGGAGGACATCAAATTGCTGGTGGATTCCTTTTATGCAAAGGTGCGAAAGGATGAAATGCTGGGACCCATTTTCGAAGGCATCATTAGTGACCGTTGGCCTGCCCACCTGGACAAAATGTACCGGTTTTGGCAGACCATTTTACTTGAGGAACGATCTTACCAGGGCAGTCCTTTTGCGCCTCACGCACAACTGCCGATAGCGGGCCCACATTTTGACAGGTGGCTTTTCTTATTTACACAAACAGTGGACGAAAATTTTGAGGGACTAATAGCCGAAGAGGCCAAGTGGAGGGCGGAAAAAATGGCGGAAATGTTCCGCTTTAAAATAGATTATTTTAAAAATCAATCCTCACAGGCCCTCAGCTAAATGAATAAAAAAATATAACAAATGAGCATAGCACAAGAAAACATCATCGGCGAAGTAGTGGCCAAAGATTACCGCACCGCTTCCATTTTCAACAAGTATAAAATTGATTTCTGCTGCAATGGCAAACGCACGATTGAGCAGGCTTGTAAGGAAGATTCTCAGATTTCATCCAGACTTTTGGAGGAGTTAAATACACTTTCAGAGCAAAAATCGGATGCCAACATCGATTTCTCCTCGTGGCCTGCAGATTTATTGATCGATTACATCCTCAAGATTCACCACCGCTATGTGGTGGATAAATCAAATGAAATCAAACCCTTTCTCGATAAGGTTTGCAGGGTTCACGGACAAAACCACCCTGAGCTTTTTAAAATCAGGGAAATGTTTCTCGATTCTCTGGATGCATTGACCCTGCATATGCACAAGGAAGAGGTCATTCTTTTTCCGTACATTCAGGCACAGGTAAAAGCCACTCAAAATGGTGAACACATAACCGCTCCCTTCGGCACGGTAGAAAATCCCATTGCGATGATGCACCATGAACACGACATAGAAGGCAACCGTTTCCGCGCCATTCGCCAGCTGACCAATGAATATGTCGCACCAAGCGATGGGTGTACGACCTACAAAGTGCTCTTTGCCATGCTGGAGGAATTTGAACAAGACCTGCACCGTCACATTCATTTAGAAAATAATATTTTGTTCCCGATGGCGATTAAGATGGAGGCGCATCAGGGACTAGGGGCTAGGGGCTAGGTCTGCGGTTTCTGGGTTGTTTCGAATCGTACGTTTCCTTTATTGGGCAATATTTCTAGGGGTTCTTCGGGAACTTAACCTGATGTGACTCTTCCCAAGCAGTTTACCATGCTATGCGCAGGAGCGCATAGTTCGTGCCTACCCATCCGGTTAGGTAAAACTAAATTGAGCCACTGGCTCATTTATAACGGCACTCATCCGCCGGGGCTAAAGGGTATGGGAAAGTGATGTAGGTTTCCCGCTGAAAACGCAGAAGTAAAACCATACCATTGTATTTTTTTTGCAAACAGAGCTATTCCGCTTCATAAATATTGACCAATTCGCTGAATCCGCAGACATTTTATTTTATGGGGTCTGCGGTTTCTGCGTTATCGCGAATCTGAAAAAGATATCTTTTTTGGGTTCTTTCCACACTTTCATTTGGAGAGAAATGTTTCTGCGGATTCTGCGGGAACTCAATCTTTGTGGCTACTTCCTTCCCTCTTATAACTGCCCCGCTGGGGCATGTATTATTTCCCAATATTCTTGGCTAGGTGAACAGCCCCGCCGGGGCTAAAGGGCAAGGGAAAGTGGTGTGGGTTTCCCGCTGAAAACGCAGAAGTAAAACCATACCATTGTATTTTTTTTGCAAACAGAGCTATTCCGCTTCATAAATATTGAGCAATACGCTGAAGCCGCAGACAATTCTTTACATTATGGTCTGCGAGTTCTGCGTTGTCACGAATCTGAAATAGATAACCTTGTTGATTTCTTTCCACACTTTCATCAGGAGGGAAATGTTTCTGCGGATTCTGCGGGAACTCAATCTTTGTGCCTACTTCCTTCCCTCTTATAACTGCCCCCCTGGCGCATGTATTATTTTCCAATATTCTTGGCTAGGTGAACAGCCCCGCCGGGGCTAAAGGGCAAGGGAAAGTGGTGTAGGTTTCCCGCTGAAAACGCAGAAGTAAAACCATAACATTGTATTTTTTTTTGCAAACAGAGCTATTCCGCTTCATAAATATTGAGCAATACGCTGAAGCCGCAGACAATTCTTTACATTATGGTCTGCGAGTTCTGCGTTGTCACGAATCTGAAATAGATAACCTTGTTGATTTCTTTCCACACTTTCATCAGGAGGGAAATGTTTCTGCGGATTCTGCGGGAACTCAATCTTTGTGGCTACTTCCTTCCCTCTTATAACTGCCCCGCTGGGGCATGTATTATTTTCCAATATTCTTGGCTAGGTGAACAGCCCCGCCGGGGCTAAAGGGCAAGGGAAAGTGGTGTGGGTTTCCCGCTGAAAACGCAGAAGCAAAACCATACCATTGTATTTTTTTTGCAAACAGAGCTATTCCGCTTCATAAATATTGACCAATTCGCTGAATCCGCAGACATTTTATTTTATGGGGTCTGCGGTTTCTGCGTTATCGCGAATCTGAAAAAGATATCTTTTTTGGGTTCTTTCCACACTTTCATTTGGAGAGAAATGTTTCTGCGTGTTCGGCGGGAACCCGCCTGATGTGACTCTTCCCAAGCACTTTACCATGCTATGCGCAGGAGCGCATAGTTCGTGCCTACATTGAGCCACTGGCTCAATCATAACGGCACTCATCCGCTGGGGCTTTATAGGTAAGGGAAAACGGTGTGGTGGTTTTTCCCACGCCAGGGTCATAAAGGCGTTGGCACAGGTGAGCAGGCCTATGGACAGGATGGTTTTGTTCATCCTATTTTATGCCCGTGAGTCCTTCAAACATCCAGTTGGCGAGGGCCTGTCGATTGGCACTTTCCATAAGCCGGATGTGGTCGCTTTTGTTGCGTATGTTGGCCAGTTCAACATAAACTGCGGTAGGATTGACCTTTCTGAGCATGTACAAGCCGCGGTTGTCCACGTATCCTTTGTATCCCCTGCCCTTTTGGAAAATTTCATACTTTTCTTCGAAAGTGGTCTGCAGATTGTAAGCTAGGTCTCTGGCATCTTTGTCGTTGCCATAATGGTAAAAGAAAACATCCTGCCTTTGTTCCTTGTTTCGCGAATCCACGTGAATCATGATGGCCGTTTGTTTTTTCACCCCCTCTTTTTGTATTTTTTATGCAGCTTATTGATCTGGTCTGCCCTTTGTTTCAACCGGTCCAGTTGACGAAGTGGCAGGTCTTTTCCATTGCAGGTTTCATCCCAGTCGCAGTCCAAAAAAGCATCATCGCGGATGCCATCGTTTTCATCCTGAACGATCATATGCACCGTCGCCCCATGTTGGGTAAGATCCCTCGCCAGCCTGAGTGCTACGTCGTAGGCGTACTCATCTTCACACAGGGTGTGCGCCAGGTCGGTACATTGGGCCCCCGGATCCGGCCCCCCATGGCCGCTGGAGATGTAAAAAACCTGCCCCTTCAACTGGTCATCAAAAAGGTTGACGTTTTTATATTTGTCTCCGAAGAGGTCGTGCACGGCAATGGCACCTGACCCCCTTTTCGAAGACGTTGACTTTTCTTTGGCCTCTTCTGCTTTTCCCTCGTTTCTGGTTGCCCCTCCCTTGCCTATGGCAAAGTCTTCCCTCACCGTGATGGTCTTTTCACCGGATGATTCAAACTTTTCATTGATCTTATTGACCGTCTTTTTGTCGGCACTGGTGTTTTCTTTCCTTGTGAATGTCTTTGCCATTGATTTTGTACCGTTGCATTCCAGTTTGTGGTATGGCACCCATAGTTTCCGGCTGGATTTGAAGGATTCCTTTCTCAACCCTTTTTTGAGCAGCTTTTCATTATACGCCTGAATGTCCAGGGCCTCATTCACATCGTCTATGTTTAAAGTGGAACGGATGCTTTTGCCGTTGTACCTGAAAATTTTGATGGGTAAAAAGTATTCCTTGGCTGCAAACAACTTACTCCCTTTTTTCATGTTGTTGAGTTCATAAAACTTTTCGACATTGCAATTTTGTGAGGCCAACTCATACCGGGAAAGTAAAGTGGAGATGGCATCCCCGCTTTTGGCGGTCACTTTGTAAAAATAAGGATTGGGATTGCCCGCAGTTGCCAGCATATAAAAGGCCGATAAGACCATACTCATCACAAGTCTGCCCATATTTAATCGATTTTTGTTGTTGTTGAAGGCAAAAATAAACATATTATGATTATTTTTAATATGTTTTATGTTTTTTTTCACCACAATGTGACATTTTATGGTAAAAAGTGTGCCTTTTACTGTTACCCTCCGCCTCAAAAAGCACATGATTACAGAGCCGGCCTATTGACCGGATCTGACCGGAGTCTCAATATTAATACGTAAATTTGCGTTCATTTATTGGTTCAAACGCCCCAAATGAAAGGTAATTTCCTTGTTTTACTCGCTGTTCTATACACTTTTGCGGTTTCCGCCCAGGATGCCAGTTTTACCCAATACTACCAGGTGCCTGCCTACGTTAATCCCGCATTGGTAGGAAATTTCAATGGCCTGTTCAAAGTGGGCATGAACTACCGCGACCAATGGAGGCCGGCACTGGACAGACCATATGCTACATTTACGGCGACCGGCGAAAGCAAGTTCCTCATTGGCAAAAGGGATCCGGATGTAGTGGCATTGGGCATCATGTTCTTCTCCGACCGCATCAGCCGTTTTGACCTCAATACCACCCAAATCGCACTCACAGGCAGTTACCATAAGTTGCTCGACAAGCGCACCAAACAATACATCGGCATTGGCTATCAGGCCGCAATCTTTCAAAAATCACTCAATTACGAAGACCTCACCTTCGGCGACCAATTCAACGCCATCGACGCCTATTCCAATCAAACCCTCGAGCTTTTACCCGGCAACAACATTGGTTTCCTGGACATGAGCGCCGGCATAGATTACTCCGTATCGCCCAGTGATGGTCACGACCTCAATGTGGGACTGAGTGTTTTTCATTTCACGGCGCCAAACATTTCTTTTTTCGGCAAAGAAGACTTCGTTGACAAAGATCTGGACGTGGCCGCCTTCCTAGATCCCCGATGGACCGCCCATGTATCCTACGGCTTTCATACCTCCCCCAATATTGTGCTGGAGCCCAGGGTACTGTACATGGCGCAAGACCAGCATAGACTGGCCATGCTGAGTGCCTTATTTAAGTACAAAAATCCAAAGTCAGAAGGCAAGGTATTCTATTTCGGACCTGGCATGAGAATGGCCAGAAACATCGACAAAACAAATTTGGAATCCATATACCTGATCGTCGGGTATGATTTCAAAGGCCTCAATCTCGGCCTGAGTTACGAATACAACAACAAAGATCTCTTTAACGACCGGAACGGTCTCAGCTCTTTTGAGATCTCCCTAAACTACTTCGGCCAATACGAAAATGCGGATGCGTTTTGTCCTTCCTTCTAATCAGAGGTGACCGACCGGTTGTCTCAAAGGGACAATTAAATTGCCAGTGGCAATCAAAAAGGAGGGAACTGCGAGCTGCTTAGACAAATCTTTAGGCAGCTGCCGGCCTTTCTATCTGGCGTTAGCCAGGTAGATTTCTCGGTTATCGGTGTGCTGTGACTGATTAACGATTAACCAAATCACACCACATCTGATGAGGGATACCAAAAGACAAGGTACTGTTTCCCGCAGAAAACGCAGGCGATATTACTTCTTAAATACTTATCCCTTAAAAAAATTGCCCAGCTTAATTAAATGGTCCAATCTACCTGGCTGCGCCAGTTAGACAGGTTAGCTGACAACGCTAAAGGTTAATAATTTCTTTTCAGCGAATATGCCATAGCCAAAAAGCAAGATAATTTTAATTTTACAAATCATTTATTAATATTTGGACTTTGTTTCAGCGATTTCAGCAGGAAATTTCCTACCCACTGAAAAAGGTGACCAGCCTGTCTAACTGTGGTTAGCCAGTTAGATTGCTCCGCTTATTCTTTGCCGTCACCACTCGCAGGAGCTCAACATCTGACAGTTTATGGAAAAATCAGAGCCCCGTAGGTGCTTAATCTTGGTAGCCACCGGTGCAGCCGGTGGCGGGTTGTGAAAGACAAAACTGTTTTGGCGGCATTTTTGATCCCTACATGGTCATACCGATGTAGGGATAACATCATTCAAAAATGGTGATAAAACATCTTTCACTATGAAAAACAAGCCAGGAGAGCAGCATTTATGCGGTTTTTGTATCTATATAGTAATCAAAACAAGAAACTGCAGGGCAGTACTATAGTCAAATCAAACCTCCAATGAAAAACAACTTACCCATTTTCATCCTGACTTTTGCCACCTTCGGCGTAAAGGCACAATCATTCAACCCATTGCTGGCGGACATGCTGCAGGACACCTTAGAAACCTATGTAGCACAGATCCCGAATATAAAAGGCATGGCTGCCAGCGTTTACGTTCCCGGGCATGGGGCGTGGACGGGTGTGACCGGTAATTCATATGCAGGCCACCCTATTACCCATGATATGCGATTTGGCATTGCCAGTAATACCAAACTGTTCGTCTCTGCGATGATGCTAAAACTGGCAGAAAACAACATCGTTGACCTGGAGGATCCACTCGATGACTATCTTACCATTACCAATCCCAACATCAATCCAAATATCACCATCCGTCAATTGTTAAATCACACCAGTGGCATCTCAGATCCGTTTTTTGCACCTCCATGGTTCGACACCATCAATCTCAATCCTACGCGGGTCTTCACGTCGAATGAAGTTTTAGGATGGGTGGGTGCGCCTTTATTTCCTGCAGGCACCAGTTGGGGGTATTCCAATACCAATTATGTCCTGGCCGCCATGGTGGCTGAAAGTGCCAGTGGTATTCCTTTGGCCACCTTGATTCGCGACAGCATTCTTATGCCTCTTAATTTGGACAGTACTTTTGTCGATGTAGAAGAGCCTATCAATGGCACACTGGCCCACCGCTGGTGGAACAATGTAGATTATCACGATACCTCACGCGTTGGCTTGAATACGGCGGTAGGGTATGCAGGTTCCATCTTCTCCACCGGAGCGGAAATGGTGCAATGGTATCATGGGCTGTTTAGCGGACAGGTGCTCAATCCATCGTCCATGACTCAACTGACCACCTTTGTAACCACCTCCAACCCCACTTATCGCTATGGGCTGGGTTTAAGCAGAGAAACTACCCAGGGCTATCCTTATTGGGGCCATGGCGGCCGCACCTGGGGCTATAAGAGCAAAATGATGTACGATACCTGCTTACAGGTTTCCGTTGCCGGGCTTGCCAATTCAGAACCCGCGGGCATGGATGGCGTTACCTTTTTAATTTACCGCGCCCTTAAAAATCATGTGCCGGGTTGCCCGGGTACGATCACTGGACTGACCAATGTGATGCAAGGGCAAAACAATATAACTTATACCACCACCCCGATTGCCCATGCCACAACGTATCTTTGGACCCTTCCCAATGGCGCTTCAGGCTCAAGCAATACCAACAGTATAACGGTCAACTATTCTGCCTCTGCCCTATCGGGTAACATCACGGTAAAAGGAAGCAATACTTATGGGACAGGAATACAGGCCAGTTTACCCATAAATGTAAACTCCAACACTACTCCGGGAAATGTAGGCATCAATGTGATCATACCTCAACGCAATCTTCACATCAAGGATGTATTGAGACTGGAGCCCAGGACGCAGGCGCCAGACGATCCGATGGAAGGAGATGTGTACTATGATGGCATCTTAAAGAAATTGAGGGTTTTCGACGGTACAAGCTGGCAAAATTGCTGGTAGGTTTGGAGGTTGAATGACACGGCAGCAGTTCGATTATTCAAACGGCTAATTGGAATTTGAAAATTTCAACGTAGCACTTACCCTGGAACCCAGCATTTACGGTACGGACATTTCAGGAGGTGCAATTCATAAGGTAAAAAATGTGTGCATTAAATTTACAATAGGATTTACTGTGTTTGAAAAAGCCCTGTTATGCCTTGATAATCACACCTGTGTCGCTTACAAACGACTCGTCATTGTCTAAGGGCTGGGGAGCAGGGGTGAGGGAGCAGGGGTGAGGGAGCAGGCTTCCTTACGGTCGGAGGTATGGTTTCGGGTTATCGGTTTCGGGTTTGAGATATCCGGTTGGGGATTTCGGGTTTCGATGTGGAAATCACTTTACGTCGGTGTAACGGCATGGAATGGGTCTTTTAGGAAAGGCAAGAGATCTATAACCAGTCCATTGGGTGCATTAAAAATAAATATTTTCTTGATTTGGATTAAGGTCGGTGTCTGGCATTTTCAACAAACCTTATTACTAAATGCGGGATAATTAGCAATAATTTTTTAGTTTTAATTTAGTATTCCATAGCCATTACCTTTTTAAATAAAGAATTTAAACACGTGCATATCAATGGCTAATCCTTTATTTCCGGTTGGCATCATAGTGCCTGTTATGGAAAAAAAAAGACAAAGAGGGTATGCGTGTATTGACAGCTTTTTTTGATCGTTACTTCCACTGTTTCATGACAGGCATGGACAAACCATGTAAAAACGGTAAAAGTGTTTTAAACGGCTAAAGATATTGATTTCTCTTTGAGTACAAATAAACAGCAACTTCGTTTTATTTGGAGTTGCGGAGATACCTTCGAAAAACACAAAAAAAGATCTAAATAATGAAATTATGCCATACCTAGATAAATATTCGGGAAGCTGGAACGCAATCAAAGCAAGGCATTTATTGAGGCGAACCACTTTTGGACCTTCCATCCATATGGTAAATACAGCCATAAATTTAGGACTTGATGACACAATTGATTTGTTATTTGCATCACAACCCTTGCCTGAACCGCCATTGAAATCAATTCCTGACGGCACCGGAAGCAACCAGCTCAATGATCCCGGTGCAATTTATGGTGAAACATGGATAAATGCTGCCCCTTTTCCGAATGTCAATCCACCTATGTACCGAAACAGAATTCTTCGTTCAAGGAGCAAATCACTTTATTCCTGGACGATCTTACAAATGCATTATTCAGAAATCTCAATCAGGGAGAAATTGGCCCTCTTCTGGCACAATCATTTCGTTGTTGCTGATGGTACCATTGCACATAGGGAATATTTGTATTACAAACTTCTGCGTGCTTATTCTACCGGTAATTTTAAAGCGTTAACGAAAGAAATAACAATAAATACAGGTATGCTTTTGTATCTAAGCGGAGCAGAGAACACCAATGTGGCACCAAATGAGAATTATTCAAGGGAATTATTAGAATTGTTTACCGTTGGAAAAGGCGAATTGGCAGGACCGGGCGATTATACAAACTATACAGAAGGAGATGTCACAGCCATAGCAAAAGTTCTTACCGGGTGGCAAGTGCTTCAAATCTCCAATCCCAATACCCTGACCGCTCAGTTTTCCCAAAATAGACATACCCCGGGTGATAAACAATTGTCTTTTCGATTCAACAATGCGGTGATTTCTGAAAACGGCGCACAGGAAGTTAGCGATTTAATTGATGTAATCTTTCAACAAGATGAATGCTCCCGTTTTATCATGCGAAAATTATATCGTTGGTTTGTCCATTATGAAATCTCAGCAGAGATAGAATCGCATATTATTGAACCGTTGGCTACTATTTTGAGAAACAATGATTACGAAATTGCTCCCGCCTTGAAGGTTCTTTTATCATCGGATCACTTTTTTGAATCAACGGCTTGTATGATTAAAAGCCCGATCGACTTAATCATGACCGCCTCGAGAGGATTAGGTATAAATCCGCCAGAAGGGGAAGTGGAAGATGAATATGACCATGCATATCATTTGTATGCCATGAGCTCTGACTTAGAGCAAGCATTATTTTATCATCCAAATGTAGCGGGTTGGAAAGCATATTACCAGGAGCCCCAATTTGACAAACTGTGGATTAATAACTTATTGGTTCCCAAACGCCACGAATTCTGCAGACTAATGGTGGAAGGAGGAAGTTTCAGCTTCAACGATGTCAATTATAACATTAAGGCACTTATCCCGGTATTAGATGTTGTGAAAAGCATTTCAGATGCTGCTGACCCAAATATGCTAATCCCTAAATTGGCAGAAATAATGTTCAACCATCCAATAACTGCCATACAATTGACCAGTTTAAAAGATATACTCATACCCGGGCTGCCAGATTTTGAATGGACGGTTGAATACTTGGGTTATCTTTCTGACCCATCAAATCAGGCTCTTGCCAAATCAGTCGAAAATAAACTAAGAAACTTATTTTCGGTCTTGGTGAGAATGTCTGAATTTCAAATAATGTAAATATGAAGGAAACAAATATTAATCGAAGAGATTTTATTAAAACGGCGGCTTTGGCATCCATTCCGCTTACGCTGGGCGGCTTCCCTTTATACGCATTGCCAAATCCTCTTGCAACCCTTTTAGATGGAGACAATGACAGGATATTGGTTTTGGTCCAGTTACAAGGTGGAAATGATGGCTTAGCTACCATTTTTCATGCGGGGCAATATGATAATTTACAAGCTGTCCGGGGAAACATCATTTTACCGGAAAGCGCCATTATAAATTTCCATAACGATTATGGTTTTCATTCCGGCATGCAAGGATTAAAAGATGTTTGGCAGATGGGAAATTTAGGAATAGTACAAAATGTCGGCTATCCCAATCAAAATCGTTCTCACTTTAGATCAACTGATATCTGGAATTCTGCTTCAAGTGCAGAAGAATTTGATAGCACAGGCTGGATTGGACGATTTTACGACCTCAATCATGCTGGCTATCCGGCTGGTTATCCAAACAGCGAATGCCCTCATCCATTTGCTTTGACCATGGGGAAAATAGTCTCGGAAACATGCCAGGGGATGAATGCCAATTATAGTTTAGCATTATTGGACCCTTTTAATCCCGGTACGGCTTTGGTTAGTTCTGGAAATGATATTCCCGAAAATTGTTTTGGCGATGCTTTGTCATTTGTCAATGATACTGTTTCCCAGACCAATGCGTTTGCATCGGTTATTGGTGCTGCCGCAAACGCCGGAAATAATTTATCTGCAAAATGGAATACCCTGGAAACTGAACTAGCCAGGAAATTAAAAAATATTGCACGATTGATTTCCGGAGGTTTGCAAACAAAGATTTATGTAGTGCAAATTGGTGGTTTTGACACACACGACAACCAGGTTGTCGATGGAGCCACAACGACCGGCATACATAGTGACCTCCTTAGGGAACTTTCGGATGCTATCTGTGCATTTCAGGATGACTTGAATTTATTAAACGTCAGTAAAAAAGTCATAGGAATGACGTATTCAGAGTTCGGCAGAAGGATTCGATCCAACGCCGCATTAGGAACCGATCACGGCACGGCTGCACCTCTGTTTCTATTCGGCGCTTGTATAGAAAATCAAATTTTAGGTGACCATCCTGAGATTGACACACAAGTGGGAAATGATGAAGGGGTACCAATGCAGTATGATTTCAGGGATATTTACGGTACTTTCCTTAAAGATTGGCTTGGCTTGAAGGACAGCGAGGTCGCCGGTGTAATTCATTCTGATGTTCAAATTTTGCCATTATTTAAGCCAGGTTGTATTGAAACAAGCGCCACAAATCAGGCTTATCAGGAGAATGAATTTCAAATAAACCTATCCCCCAACCCGGCAAGTAGCATGCTAAACATTGAATTTTCCGCACCTGCAGGTCAGACAATTATAACGGTTTTTGATGGCATGGGTGGCGTGATAAATGCTCTTAAGGTAGAAAGTAATTCCTCCCGAATTCAAAATGTCAATTTAAACGTCTCAAATTACCCCCCTGGCTCTTACTTTATTCACCTGGGTAATCGGGTTGTCACTAAAACAAAGAAGTTTGTCAAATTATAAAAAGAAAGGTTGTCGTTATACTTCATAACATATCCATGAAGCGCCAAAAAAGGTCGCGGCGTTTATACCTATTTTTTAAGGATATACCTGGGAGTTGGGCAAACTTATAGCTACCATCCAAAAATATATTGAATCATACTTCTTTTCATTGACGATAAAGTGCAAGGTTTCATGCATGGTAAAACTAATGATGAAGAGAACTAACATAGTCAGGAAATGGGTTGTGGTATGTTTCATCAACCCGCTATATAGTTAAATAGTCCTATCTACCTGGCTGCGCCAGTTAGACAAGTTCGCTGAAAAGGCTGAGTAGGAAAAAAATCCTTTCAGCGAGGTCTGCGAGTAAGACATTGCCAAAAACTAAGACAATTTAATTTTTCAAAACATTTATTATTGGATGGACTTTGTTTCAGCGTATTCAGCGGGAAATTTCCAACCCACTAAAACAAACGGTGTACGGCCTGTCTAACCGGCACTAGCCAGTTAGATGTGTGGTTACTTATTACCTAATACCCGAAACTCATTACATTTGATGAGGAATTCCCAAAGACCAGCGTCTGTTTCCCGCAAAATACGCACAAAGAATTTCACCTTAAATACCTACCCCTTAAAAAGAATTTACCTACCTTAATATATTGGTCCTGTCTACCTGGCTGCGTCAGTTAGACAGGTTCGCTGACAACGCTGACGGTTAATAATTTCTTTTCAGCGATTTCTACCTGGCTACGCTGGTAGACAGGTCAGCGAATGTGACATTGTCAAAAACGAAGACTAGTATATTTTTCAAATCATTTATCAATGGTTGGACTCTGTTTCAGCGTTTTCAGCGGGAAATTTCCAATCACTGAGACAAGCTGTTTGCGTGGCATTTTAAAACCAGGCCATAATAAACCAACCTGACCAATGTTCCAATTGACACCCTATAAGTATATCATGGTTTCAAAATTTGGAAATACAATTCACCTTTAGCTGTTTGATAAATCAAACAGCTATATCATACCCAGGATCCACCAAACCTTATTCTGAAAATAGATAACAAAATCTATGATTTTTTTCTATAATTCTGCACCGCCCGCCTTTATCCGATTTAAATATGGAAATGGATAATGACCTCGTACAGTAGGATATACCTTCTATATCTTAGGACTTTTTCAAAGTACCGGATTTGGCAAAGAAATCTAAGTCCCTAATTAGAAATGTATGTGATTTCTGGAATCTTATTATATCTTTAAAAAGTGTTTGTAAACGGGTATTTATGGTAATGGGTAAACGTTTGAAAACGTTTATAAAGGTTTGATACGGATGAGAGGATTGATTTTCAAAAATTTAAGAGCATATGTCCACATGCCATACCCGGGCCGTTGAGTTTATACACCCGTTGGCGGCAACTTAGAATTATAAATTAATAAATTCAACAAAACATGAATATAATAGAAATTAAAATACCAATTAAAGACTCTGAATTATTGAATTTTGAGAATAAATTATTTCACTTAACGTTTTTTACAAACTCAGGCATGAAAAAGAAACAGATTTTACTCATAGTGCTTCTCTCTATCGGATGCGCTTTCAACAGTTTTGCCCAGAATGATCTGAAATTTGAAATAAACAAAGTTCTACCATTCAATTCGATCCCAGAAAATAAATTGGATAAAATAAACACACTTACAGATTTGGACAAACGGTACCCCTCTTCCTGGGTAAGGGAATATTTTTCCGTTGAAATTTCAGCCTATAAAAATGGAACACAAACAAAGGCTTCTGGTATTAGCGATGTCTTGAATCAAGATCAAAAAGAACTGATACGATTGGCTGACCGAAGTAGAGATATTGCTGTAAGCGTAAAGTATCTACCTGAAAATTCATTGAAAAATAATACAGTGAAGCAATACGATTTCAAAGTAACCATCCTGCCTGATAAAAATGCTTTTTATAGCGAAGGCGAAGAGCAATTGCTTCAATATCTGCAAAAAAATAGCATAGTAAATATTAAACCAGGAAGTTTTACGGGTTATGATTTGACTGCCATTAAATTTACCATTACCGAAAAGGGGGATATTGCGGATATTCAAGTTACCATGCCATCAAAAGATACAAAGATTGACGAAATGCTGGTTACGGCAATTTCAAAAATGACTGGTTGGAAGCCGGCAGAGTTTTCTAACGGTTTAAAAGTCAAACAAAACTTTGTTTTGACCATTGGCAATATGGAGAACTGCATGGTCAATCTTTTGAATATCCGTCCAATTGAATAAATATGCAGGCTAATGCTGTTTTGATTCATGTGATGTGCACATTGCATGAGCCGAAATGAAATCTAACCCTCTCATATATACCCATCATGTTCAGCATTAATGATAAATGGTAGAATTTGAATTACCCATTGACACAAATAATACCCGCCAACAACGGCTTTACGAAAATGCCACCCAAAAAGCCAACGCAGGGCGGCACATTCGTAAAGCCAACCGTTGGCCTTAAATAAAACTCAAATTAGCTAGATTAAAAATTATAAAGAACAATAACATATAGACCATGATATACATGACAGGTGGTGCGGGCTTTGCCAGGGACATGATGAACAGGTATAGATCAAACCGAGGGCTATTAAAAAATCCCAAACACTGGAAAAATTGGTCAGAAAAAACCCCAATTCAAACTGTCGGCCAGAATCATGTACCCTTGCAAAAAGACAAACCTGAAAAAACAGAAGCAACCACAACAGGAACCTACAACAACCGGTTGGTCGCTAGAAAAAACAAGACAGGAAAATTGGTTTTTTGGATCATTTTAACAGTAGGGCTGCTGACCGTTATTTATCTTGTTTTAAAAGGGATGTAACAACGGTTTGATCAATCAAACCGTTACGGACTATGCCAAACATTAAGAGATATAGAATAAAAAATAAACAAAGCAACATGCGCACCATCATTTCGCTTTTAATGCTATTTGCTCACGTCACCCTGTTTTCTCAAGCTAAGGTCTTGCAAGACAATTTTGAAGGAAACAGCAGCATCTCTTCCTGGTATGGTGACAATTGCAACCTGGATATAAATTTCAATAATCCCTATCCGGCAGGGATCAATACCTCTGCCAGGGTTTTGAAATATGCTGATGTGGGCGGACAATACGCCAATATTGGATTTGATGCCGGCTTTAGTTTTAATCTATCGACAGGCAGCGAGTTTTCCTTAAAAGTGTATGTGCCTTCCAGTGGGATTACCGGAAACCAAAACAATCAAATATCCTTAAAACTTTAAAATGGTACCGCTGCTCAACCCTGGACCACCCAATGTGAGATCATTAAGCCCATCCTACTGGACCAATGGCAAACCATCACGTTTAATTTTGCTGAGGATGCCTATATAAATTTAGATCCTACTTCCTCCAATCCATTGGACAGATGGGACTTTAGCCGGGTTTTACTTCAAATGAATGGAGAAAACAATTCATCACAGGTAACCGCTTACATCGATGATTTTTTCTATGCCGGAGCGACCACTACCCAAACCAAGTTGGTATGGAGCGACGAATTTGACGGCAACGGGGCGGTAAATGGTGCCAATTGGTTTCATCAAACGAAATTGCCCACCGGTTCGTCATGGTACAATAACGAATTACAACACTATACCAACCGGACAGTCAATTCCTACCTTGCGGATGGAACTCTACACATTACAGCTAAAAAAGAAGCATTTACCAGTCAGGGCTTTACAAAACAATATACCTCCGCCAGATTAAACTCGAAATTTGCTTTTAAATATGGACGTGTTGAAGTTCGCGCAAAATTACCTACAGGATACGGAACCTGGCCGGCCATATGGATGCTTGGAAAAAACATCAGGGAACCGGGTGGCTATTGGACCTCAACTTATGGCACCACCAATTGGCCTGCCTGTGGCGAAATTGACATTATGGAACATTGGGGCAGGAACCAAAATGTGATCTCTAGTGCGGTGCACCATCCCATAAATGGAAATTTAAACATTGGAGAGTATATCGCTAATGAACAATATAAAGCGGGTGTTTCAGACGAATTTCATATCTATGCCATGGAATGGACTGAACAAAGCATCACCTTTAGTGTCAATGGCATCAACCATTTATCCTATGCTCCAGCCGAAAAAAACCAATACACCTGGCCATTTGATGCGGAACAATACGTGCTCTTAAATGTCGCCATTGAACCCAGTGTAAAGCCGGATTTTGTGCAATCCACCATGGAAGTGGATTATGTGAGGATCTATCAGGAAAATACGCTGAACACCCCAACCCTCACAAACATCCCCAACATTAAATTATTTCCAAATCCGGTCGCGGATAAACTGACCATCACACGCGTTGAAAACACAAACGCCACCGCAGAAATTTATTCCACATCGGGACAAAAAATACATTCGTGTTTCCTGAAAGAAGAAAATACCCTAATTGATGTTTCCAATTTTAAAAGTGGGATATATTTGGTTTTGATCAAATCTGAAACAGGGGTTAATGGTTATAAATTTATGAAAGAATAATGGGTTTAATGTTTATCAGAAGAGGTTTGATAAATCAAACCTCTACGTTACCGTTTCATTAAATAATCCAGTCTTTGTCCAATACCAGTGGTTTTATCGTACAGTATTTCGAATGGTAGGCTGATACCCATCTTTCAATTTATTCTTTTGTGAATATGGTTATAACGCTTTTTCACACAAACTTACGCACCACAGCCAATAGGACAATTTGGGGTTCATCGGATGTTTACCGACCAGGCTGCAAAAATTTTAAGGTAAGGCAATCCTTGAGAAAATACGCTTAGCCTACCTTATATTTTTTTTATTCTCCTGGCCTTACCATTCCATTATTTTGGAAGTTGCCATTAAACACTCCTCTTCCCTTGTATGTACCACCTGTGCCATTTATAAACTGTGCACCGGCATCTATGATGATCAGTCCATTATTTTTAAGCACCATTTGATTGGTCCAGATGCCGGATAATAATTGTACTGTTACACCAGCAGGTATGGTATTGTCTTCATTAGGGATGGCAGTGGCATGAATCATAGCTATACCTGAAGTACCCCCCGTAGCTGCAATGGCATCCGCTAATGTCTCATAACAAACATTATTGTGCGTATATAATACTGGCCATTGGCCGGGATTAATGATATTGCCAGCATTGCTATCAGTACAACCTATATCATTCACAGCTCTGACAGTAACAGTGTAAGTGCCATCTGCCAGGCCTGTAAAGAGACCGCCATTGTCTAAGAACGTTGAGCCATCTATGGAGTATCTGATGTCTGCTACTCCATTGGTACAAACATTACATGTTGCTGATACGGTCAACTTACCATCATTGGCGTCTTGACAGCCCTCATGCGTCGGGGTGACTGAGGTGATGGCGATGTCGCAACAAGGTCCTGAACCTGCCGCGACCATATGGCCTGTGGATGTCGCAGTGCATGGCTCATCGTTCACATCTCTAACGGTGACAGTGTATGTGCCATCGGCTAAGCCTGTAAATAGACCTCCATTGTTTAGGAAATTCGTGCCATCTATCGAGTAGCGTATGTCACCCGGTGAACTATTACACGATAATACACATGTAGCATTCACCGTCAGTGTACCATCATTGGCATCCGCACAAGATTCATCACCCACTACAACAGAATTGATCACTATAGCGCATGGTTGAAAGCCCAGGCCTGCCACATTAAATTCAAATTCAGTATTGTAACAATTGGTTTGTGCAATGGCAATCGTGCTGGTAGATGTGGTCTCGGTAGTCGGGGTATATATCACATCAAATGCCAGTGTATCCATGCATAGGACAAAGGCAGGGATATTATCCAGGGTAAATTGGGCATGTGAACTCGTTATGCCCGTGATGAACATGGTGTCCAGGCCATTATTGGCTATTCTGAATTGACGTGTGAGTGATGAGCCAATATTCACCGTACCATAGTCAGTGCTATCCACCATAGAGGTGGCTGTCTGACCATTGGTCAATTGAGCAGTTAGCTCATTAAATATTTTTTGGCCGCCTATTGGGCTGGCAGCATCTTCTGTGGTTAAGAAGGTGGTTGTATTGTTGACAAAGCCTTCATTATTTAATAAGGTAGATTCAAAGTAGGTATCTCCACTACCCCCATCCGTCGTAGATCCATCAGCTGCTCCCCAGAAATTATTTGCAGCATTAATGGTGGCATTATTATTTCCATTGATACCTATCGTATTACATATAAAGTTTGAATTACTTACGGCAAGTGAAGAAGGATCAGCAATCACGCCATTAGCGAAAATGCCATTGTTATTTTCCTGCAATAATGAATAACTTACGGTACCGCCTAAACTTTCGTTAAAAGAAATACCGCTATTTCTTCCAGATACGGTGACATTAGATACTGTACTATTATCACTATCCTGAAAGAGGATACCAGAGCCAGTTCGTGTATTGCCATTTTGTTTGATATTGATCTTAGATACCGAAGTGTTGGGCGAATTAAACAGGTGAATCGGGTTACCAGTCCTCCACACACTGTCTTGATCTGCAAGGGTAATATGAGTATTGGCTACTGATCCATCAGAGATGATCAAGCTGTTTGAATTCGATATGTAAATACCTGTATTGGTGTTTGAACCGAAATTATTAGCTACCATCTTAAGTCTGTCTCCTGTATTGGCAGAAGTGCCCACACTATTGAGGTGTACCACACCCTGACTACCGCCTGGAGTAAAATTACTGAAGCTGGAATTTGTAATTTCTGTACCATTAGAATTGCTGGTAAATATAGCTCTTCCTCCAGTATCGGCTTGCAGGCTATCTACAGATACATCATTTGAATTTTCTATAAACAGGGCCAAACTTCTTTTATTAATGATAAGATCAGTAAGAGTCACATTGTCTGCAGAATTTAAGTGCAGCCCTGTTCCTGCAGTACCTGAACCAGCATAGGAAAAATCGAAGCCAGCCAGTGTTTGGTTATCACAATTGGTGGTTCTTAGATTCGTGCCTGTACAAGCTGTGCGACCATCATTGTTAGGTAAGTGGACTTCCGTGGTGCCTGATAATGCGGCATGTACTTTAAGATTGTCCATATTTTGCAGTCGGACACCATTACCACAAGTAAGAAAGGTATTGCCCTGTACATCCAGTCTTCCACTTCCTATATCTGTCACACCACTAATATCCAGCGCATATCTATCGCTTGCTAAGCCATAGCTAGTCATACTATTATTGGTAACGGTGATATTACTTCCTCCGTCTATATCGATGGCTTCCTGAGTAATACCATTTAGTGTCCTGGTAAAGGTATTGTTATGGATTAAGGCTGTAATCGAGTTGGTAATATTAAACCCATCAAGTCTGCTGTCAATGGTGTTGTTTTGTAATACTAAGTTATCACAACTATTGGCATTGATGGCTGTACCGGCTGAATTGCCTGACCCGTTATCAAAAGAAAAGTCAAAATCTTCTAATACCAGATTATCACAGCTTATAAGATTAAAAAGTGAGCCGTTACATGTTTTCCTACCATCTGTGTTTGGCAGCAGGATCTCGGTATCTGCCATCGATGTTTTATGCACTTTAAGATCAGCCATGTTCGCAAGACTGACTCCATTGCCACATGCATTAAACGTATTTCCTGTGACATTCAATCTATCTCCATTCACATCAGCTATGACTCCATTAATATCAAGGGTGTATCTACCGGAGCTCAAGCCGAAATTAGTCATACTATTATTGGTAACGGTGATATTACTTCCGCCAGTTATTTCGATGGCTTCCTGAGGAGTACCATTAAGTGTCCTGGTAAAGGTATTGTTATGGATTAAGGCTGTAATCGAGTTGGTAATATTATATCCATCAATTCTGCTATCAATGGTGTTATTTTGCAAGGTAAGGTTGTCACAATTACTTGCAGAAATGGCTGTACCTGCGGCATTGCCTGACCCGTTATCAAAAGAAAAGTCAAAATCTTCCAATACCAGATTATCACAGTTTATAAGATTAAAAAGTGTACCGTTACATGCTTTTCTGCCATCTGTGTCAGGCAGCAGGATCTCAGTATCTGCCATCGATGTTTCATGTACTTTCAGATCAGCCATGTTCGCAAGACTGACTCCATTGCCACAAAAATTGAACGTATTTCCTGTGACATTCAATCTATCCCCATTCACATCAGCTATGACTCCATTAATATCAAGGGTGTATCTACCGGAGTTTAATCCGTAATTAGTCATACTATTATTGGTAACAGCGATATTACTTCCGCCAGTTATTTCGATGGCTTCCTGAGGAGTACCATTAAGTGCCCTGGTAAAGGTATTGTTATGGATTAAGGCTGTAATCGAGTTGGTAATATTAAATCCATCAAGTCTGCTATCAATGGTGTTATTTTGTAAGGTAAGGTTGTCACAATTACTTGCAAAAATGGCTGTACCTGAGGCATTGCCTGACCCGTTATCAAAAGAAAAGTCAAAATCTTCCAATACCAGATTATCACAGTTTATAAGATTAAAAAGTGTGCTGATACATGTTTTCCTGCCATCTGTATTTGGCAGCAGGATCTCGGTATCTGCCATCGATGTTTCATGTACTTTCAGATCAGCCATGTTCGCAAGACTAACTCCATTGCCACATGCATTAAACGTATTTCCTGTGACATTCAATCTATCCCCATTCACATCAGCTATAACTCCATTAATATCAAGGGCGTATCTACCGGAGTTTAATCCGAAATTAGTCATACTATTATTGGTAACGGTGATATTACTTCCGCCGTCAATTTCTATAGCTTCCTGAGGAAAACCATTAAGTGTCCTGGTAAAGGTATTGTTATGGATTAAGGCTGTAATCGAGTTGGAAATATTAAATCCATCAAGCCTGCTATCAATGGTGTTGTTTTGTAAGGTAAGGTTGTCACAATTACTTGCAGCAATAGCTACACCTGCGACATTGCCAGATCCACTGTAGCCAAAATCCAGGCCATTGATGTCCAGATCATCCATATTTATTATGGTAAGTACGGTTCCAGCAAGTGATTTATGACCATTGGCCGTATTTAATACAATACCACTGGTACCCGAAGTATGAAAAGTCGTATTTTCCACATTATTAAGAGAGATGCCATTGTTACCGCCTACGAATGTATTATTATAAAAATCTAAGCTTCTGCTGGTAATTATGCTTTCTGTAATGTTATTTGCTTCCATAGATGCATTGTTTTGTCCGCAACCCACAAAAGTATTGCTATGCACGAGTATGTCCTCACCATTCTGAACTTGAACACCTCTATTGCAATTTGTGAATGTACAATTTCGAATTATCACTTGGTCAGCGTTATTTGCCGATATGCCCGATAGGTTATTATATGGTGTGGCATTATCTACAAACTTCAGCCCATCTATGACTACAATATTGGCACTTATGGAAAGTATTGTACCCGATCCCATACCTAAACTGTAGCCCGCATTACCATTGATGGTCACTTCTTCTGTAATCGCTATGGGAACATTCACAGGCATAAGTACTGTACCTGTGGCGGTGATATTGATGATATCAGGCCCTGGGTTAGCATTGGCTTGCGCTATGGCCCACCGGAGCGATCCGGAAGTGGCTATGTTGTCACTGGTGTTGGTGACAGCGTAGGTAGCTCCAAAGGCAGTATTCGTAACCATACATACTAGTGCAAATAGGCAAACTATAGATAGTAGGAAAGACGAAAATTTTGGAATCTGTGACATTATTAGGTAATTAGATTAGAAAATATTATTGTGCTTATTTTTCTTTATTCAAACTGGCACAAAAGTAGCAATTCAAATTATTCTGCCTCAATTTAAGGTGCTGAATGTTACAAAATGCTGTAAATCTGATGTGTATGGTAATTTAGTCATTATCCTATAACTTGAAGTGATTGTACTTCTTGCAGCCAAATACTATAATTCTTTACATTGCCAATGTAATTTTAAACCTTAATCCTTTTGAAAAAGATTATTTAGTTTGCGTTTAGAATCTCGGGAATTTGACAAGACATGGCCATTAGTCATGGTAACTTTATCTACATGATGATGCCGGATCCACACTATGTTGAACCTGTAACTTCTATTTGGCTGGAAAAACATGTCTTGAGGTAATTCTAACAAAACGTGAGGGACTAGGGGTCAGGGGTGCGGCTTCCGGTTACCGGTGTGCGGTTGCAGGTTACTCGGTTACCGGTTACCGGCCTGGCTACGCTAGTAGACAGGTAGATTTGAGGTTTCGAGAAAGGCATAGTCGCTCTGGTATGATCAGCATGTTTCCATATTGAAATACTAAGATCATATCCTGTGCGGGCAGTCACCCATTTTTGCAAGTGATGATACCTTACCAAACAGACTGCAAATCAATCAAACCCTACTTCACCCGATTTCTATATTCACTTGGACTTACACCTAAAACTTTTTTCACATACCTCGTAAAAAACGAATGACTGGAAAAACCCATTTCATCGGAAATTTCTGAAATATTCAGGCTTTTGTTTTCCAGCAGTAAAACAATCCGGTCTTTGGCGTATCGTTGTATCCATTGCGAAGCTGTGATTCCTGTATTGGCTTTGCAGATTTGATTGAGATATTTTGGGGTGATGTGTAGTTGATCGCTGTAAAATTGCACTTCCCGGTTTTTCATGCAATAGAGTTCCAACAGATGAACAAAACGTTCGTACAATGTGCCGCTTTGCAATGTTCGATTGCGTCTTTCCAGTTGATCCATAAAAATATCCCACATTTCCAAAATAAAAAGTTGCATTTGCAAGTTCAAAATTTCATTGTAAAAACGATTATTTGCTTCCAAGGATTTTGAATAAAGCGATTGAAAATTCTTTAAAATCCGCTCCCTATTAATTTTATCAGGATGCAAAATCGGATTTACCCTGTGATGAAGAATGGCATCTGTAGCCGTATTAAGGTTAGGAAAATTATCCGAAAGCAATTGTTTATCGACAAATAAAATGGTTGCCCTAAAATTTTTGGAAAAGCTAAGTTCAGAAATGTTATTATCTGCAAGCCAAAAAATAAATTCGCCTTGTTTGCAGGCAAATGGCCGGTCGTTGAATACAAACCGGGTACTTCCCCGCTGACAAAAAATATGCGTATGGTATTTTTCTGAAAATCTTTTGGAAACTCTTCACTTCCCGAAGCATTTAACAATATGATTTTTGGCTTTTCCATCGCTTCCATTTTAGCACAAATTAATTCATCGCCTAAAATAAGTGATATTTGACATTATTGCTGTACTATTTGTAACATAAGTAAGATAATTTGTATTTAATTTTGCATCATCACAATTGCAAATGATGGAAACACAAGATATTTTTGAAAGATTACGAAACGGAGAAACCATAAATTCAGACGATGATCAGGCATACAAAATGCGTGAAGCTTCTTTTGTCACAAAAGGTCTGCTACTAAAGATGAACAATTCATCGAACCCAAGCCAAATCAGGGCAATATTGAGTGAGATTACCGCGACAGAAATTCACGAAAGTGTAACGGTATTTACGCCTTTGCACATCAATTATGGTAAGCATACCAAAATTGGTAAAAACGTATTCATCAACTTCGATTGTGTGTTTTTGGATTTGGGCGGAATTACCATTGAAGACAATGTGCTGATTGCTCCAAAAGTAAGTTTGCTCACCGAAAGTCATCCCCTTAATCCAAAAGAAAGACAATCGCTAATTCCGAAACCCATCCACATTAAAAAAAATGCGTGGATTGGTGCCAATGCCACCATTTTACAAGGCGTTACCATTGGGGAAAATGCTGTTGTAGCGGCTGGTTCGGTGGTTTCTAATAATGTATCAGACAATGTCGTTGTTGGTGGAATTCCTGCGAAAATTATTAAAGAAATCTAGTAAATATTAAAATGAAAATAAAAAAGATAACAATTGCCATCATCATTTCAACAATGATATTGGCTTGCAATCAAAACAAATCAACCATGAAAGAAACCACACAAGAATTGACCACCATTTTTCCAAAAGGCGAAAAGGGTTCCAGCGATTTATTTACCGGAAATGCCTATCCAACGGCTCTGGTGGATGCAGATAGTATTTACAACACTTTAGTGGGCAACGTTTATTTCGAACCCGGGGCGAGAAGCCATTGGCACAGTCATCCTGCTGGTCAAATTTTAATTATTACCGATGGAATTGGCTATCATCAAATTGAAGGAAAACCAATTGAAATTATTAAAAAAGGTGATGTCGTAAAATGCCCGCCAAATGTAAAACATTGGCATGGAGCGAGTGCTGATGTGGGTTTGCAGCAATTGTATATAATTCCAAATACTGAAAAAGGCATTGTGCAATGGAAGGAAGCAGTAACAGAAGAACAATATGTAATCAATAATTCAAATCACAAGTGTCCAAAACGTTTTAAAAGAACAAATAGATGCCCGTGTTTACTGGTGTAAACATGTTCAAAATTATCAATTTTATAATTAATCCTAGATACCAGAAAACAGGTGTATTTCATCAGGAGGTTTTTTGGGGTCGATTAATGGATGATTTAGCCATTCCCAGAGATCAATTTTAACAAAAGATTGATTCTAATAAAAGTAATCAAGTTAGATAAATGCCATTTGAATTTTGCCTTCGTCTTTAACAGTTTTAATAATAATATTGCGATCATTGAGCACCACATTTGGATGCGAACTGCATTCTCAGATGTTCCAATAAACGATTTCACTCTAAATAGTTGTTTTAAATGCTTAAAAAAAGTTTCAACAGCCCATCTTGATCTATAAAGTTCAGAAACGGTTTGTGCTGTCCAAGACATTTGATTTGTTAGAAGTACAATATCTTGGTCATTCCTTTCATCATAAACACTTACAACCCTCAGATTTTTTGGGTACTTCTTTGAAGTGTAAAAGCCTGTAAGCTTGACTTCTTCATCGGATAGAACAAAGCAGTTACCTCTTTTGATTGCAAATGACTTAACGATCTCAATATGAGCGTTAGATTTTAAACGAGTCACAAAGAAGACCCCTGTGCTGTCCAATTCGTTTAACCAATCAAAGTCAACATATGCCCTATCGGCCACAACTACCGATCCCTTGGGAAATACTAGCTCTTTTGCAACCTTTACATCGTGCTTTTCCCCTCACTAATACATGCATAGCTTGGTAAGCCTGAGTCATAGTCTAAAACAGCATGGAGCTTAATCGCCCCTTTACTTGTTCTGAACTTCGCCCAATCAAATAAGGAAAGGCTAAGCGGAATAATGGTTGAATCCATAATGAAAATCTGATTCTTGATTTTTTTGGCATACATCCTTGTACTGGTTAAGGACGAATTACTATTCTCCAATAATTTAAAGTACAAGTCTTCAAACACTTTCGAATCTCTGTTCTTATTTAAATAACTGATGGATGATTTTGAGGGAGCTCTTTTGATGCCTAAATGATTAAGATTGCCTGTAGCGCTCAAAATACCAGTTGCAACATCACGAATAGACTCTGATCCTGATAATTGCATGAAAATCATACTTACTAAATGAGTCCAGGTGTTTATTCCCTTAGAATGTTTATCAGATTCATGATTTTTAACGGTTTTTTCAAAGATATTTCGATTTACCAATGCCAAAATTTGACTCAAGAGGCTTATATTTGTATGGGACATGTTTATTGTTTTTTTGAACCCTAAATATAGGGAAAACTAACATGTCCCGTTTTCTTTATTTTGGACACTTGTGAATTCAAATAAATAACAAGATGAATAAAATAGCAATCATTGCAATGGCATTTCTGATGTCTTTCGGACAAGCATTTACACAAGACAAAAATGTGCATTCAAAAAATATGGAAACAACTGAGCATTATACATTCACACTAAGCGACAATGTGACACGAACAGCCGTTACTTTCAAAAACCGTTTCGGCATCACGCTTTCAGGCGATTTATATCTTCCCAAAAAATCAGGAAACGAAAAATTACCCGCTTTGGCCATCAGCGGACCTTTTGGTGCTGTAAAAGAACAATCGTCTGGTTTGTATGCCAATCAAATGGCAGAAAGAGGTTTTGCGGTGGTGGCCTTCGACCCATCGTACACCGGAGAAAGTGGTGGCGAACCGCGGAATATCGCCTCGTCTGATATAAACACCGAAGATTTTAGTGCTGCTGTAGATTTTTTAGGCTTGCAAAAAAATGTGGATCGAAATAAAATTGGCATCATCGGAATTTGTGGTTTTGGAGGATTTGCCTTGAATGCTGTTGCGGTTGATAAAAGAGTGAAAGCTGTGGCTACCACAAGTTTGTATAATATTCCTAGAGTAATGTCAAACGGATACAACGATGCCAATACAGTTGAACAACGCACAAAAATGTTGGAACAATTATCACAACAACGTTGGGAAGATGCCGAAAACGGACAGCCAGAATATGGTGCACAACCTAATAAAGATAAACTGACAGGCAATGAGCCTCAATTCATTAAAGAGTATTTTGACTATTACAAAACACCACGAGGGTTTCATTCCCGTTCCATCAATTCCAATGGAACCTGGGCAACTACATCTGCCATTGGCCTGGTTAATGGTCAGATTTTAGCGCATCTAAATGAAATTTCACCCAGTCCCATTTTATTGATCGCCGGTGAAAATGCACATTCGCGATATATGAGCGAAGACATTTATAAACAAGCATCAGAACCAAAAGAATTAATGATCATTCCCAATGCGGTTCACGTGGATTTATATGATAGAAAAGATGTTATTCCGTTTGATAAATTGGAAACTTTTTTTAGAATGCATTTGAAATAATAGAAAGAGAAAAAAGGCATCCGCTACCAAGGTATTTTAAAAAGCAGGGCTGAAGTGCAAATTTCAGCTCTTTTTTATTAAACTTTTGTACATTAGCCTCACGATAGTGCTTCGAATACCCTGCCTTCCCAATACGCAAACCGTTAATTCATCCTACTCCCAACTAGACATATGATGCAAAATCCAATTAACCCTAATAAATCAAAACCTTCATGAAACACAGCTACCTGACCATTCTCCTCATCCTGCTCTTCTTCCCCCTCACTGCCCAAACCACCTACTCCCCCGAAACCCAAGCCAAGATCCAGGAGGTGGAAAACAACATCTGCGGACCCGTGCTGCTGAATGACGAAAAGCCGGTCAACATTCTGGACCGCATGGCCCTGTACAACATCAAGGGGCTGAGCCTGGCGGTCATCCACGACCATCAGGTCGTGTGGGCCAAAGGTTATGGCTGGGCGGATGAAGCGGAGCAAAGACCCGTGACGGCGGAGACTTTGTTTGAGCCGGGGTCTATTTCCAAGTCGTTGAATGCGGTGGGTATGCTGAAGCTGGTGCAGGATGGCAGGGTGGACTTACAAACGGACATCAATACGTACCTGAAGTCGTGGAAATTTCCTTATGACTCGCTGTCCAATGGTAAAAAGATCACGCTGGCGCATTTGCTGAGCCACACCGCGGGACTGAGCGTGCATGGCTTTCCGGGTCACGAAATCAAGGGTCCTGTCCCTACCCTGCTGCAGGTGCTGGATGGCATTCATCCTTCGTTCACACCGGCGGTGCGCAGTGAATTTGAACCGGGTTTGAAATATCAGTATTCCGGGGGTGGTACGTCCATTTCCCAGGTGATGCTCACCGACATCGTGCAGCAGCCTTACGAACAATGGATGTATGAAAACGTGCTGAAACCCATCGGCATGGTCCACAGCACGTATGCCCAGCCGCCGGCAGCGGACATCCGATCCAAATGCGCTACGGCTTACAACAGCGACGGAGTAGCACTGGATGGCAAATTCCACGTTTACCCCGAGCAGGCCGCTGCGGGGCTTTGGATGACACCCAACGATCTGTGCCAGTACATCATCGACATGCAGTTGGCGTATCAGGGCAAGGCCTCCAAGGTGCTGAATGCCGACATGGTAAAAATGCACCTCACCCCTTACATCGACAACAGTGCGGCCATGGGCACCTTTGTAGAAGATCACGACGGCGCCTCGTACTTTCAGCACAGCGCCGGAAATGATGGCTTTTGCGGTCAGTTTTACGGCAGCCTAGACGGGGGTTATGGTGTAGCCATTTTTCTAAACAGCGAAAATGGCAAGATACTCTCAGAGGTGATCAACAGCGTAGCAAAGGCCTACGATTGGAAAAATTTTTACCGCGAGCCGCAAAGAAAGACGAGCATTGAGGTAGACGATGCCATCTTACAAACTTACGAAGGCATTTACCGCTATGACGATACCTGGGCCGCTGTAGGCAAAAAGGACAATGAATGGCATTTTTTCACACCCTGGACTTACGCCAGGATGCACTTTACCTCGCCTACCAGTTTTTTTAATTTGGAGTTCCGGGCCGTCAAGGAATTCATCAAAGACGAAAAGGGAGACATTGTGGGTTTCACCCGCACCGCAGATGGAAAATCTTATCCGCCAGCTTATAAAATAGGCAAGCCCGACACGCTGCAGCTTTCCGCCGCCCTGATTGGCGAGATCGGCTGGTACCTGCTGGAGATTAAAAATTTCAAAACCTCCCTGGCCTATTACCAACGCGGAGCCGCACTGTATCCCGATGACCACAACATGGCCATCAACCTGGCCCACCTATACCTGTTCAACGGCGATGATGAAAAAGCCATGGAGATCTACCAGTCTCATCGCAAGGCGACACTTAGGCCCGGCTTCACTTGCGAAGACCTCATGCGGGATGACTATATCTATTTGAAAGATAAAAAATTTGACCTCACGGCGATGGACCGGGTATTTGAGGCAATGAACATCAGGAAGCCGTAATGGTTTTAGTAAAACCAAACGAAAAAGGGTTACTAACCAACTTTTATAGCATTCGAATCAATGATCAATGGAGAATCCTGTTTACCTGGCAAAATAATATTGCGAAAAACCTTCAAATAACTGATTATCATGAGTAAACTAAAGAACATACATCCCGGTGAAATTCTTGAAGAAGAATTCCTGAAACCCATGGGTATTACAGCATACAAACTTTCTCAGGCCATCGGTGTACCACAAACGAGAACAAGCCAAATCATCAAAGGGCGGAGAAGGATAACAGCTGATACTGCTTTGAGACTTGCAAAATATTTTGGAACATCATCCAAATTTTGGCTTGGCCTCCAAAACGACTTTGACATCGAAGAGGAACAGGCTAACATACATGAAGAATTGAAACTTATAGAAACTTTGGTTTAAAGACCGCATACCGATTTACTTTATCAATCCGAAACCAATAAATAAGAACCCCCCGGTAGGGGTTTGATAAATCAAACCTCTACTGTAAAATCCATTTTAATTGACCCGCCCTTGCCCCCCTTAAGGAGGTTAATCTCAAACTCCGAAGGGGTGAAACTTATATAACGCTCCACGTCCCTTATATTGAACTCCGAAGGGATGGCATAAATTATACCCGCTCCACAAAGAGGAGATTCTCGAACCCCGAAGGGGGTGACATTATCCTAATAAGACAAAAGCCCTTATATCCGTAACCCCGAAGGGGTGGCATTATAGCAACGACTTATGCCATGGTGAGGTGAGCTGATTTGCCATAGCAACGGCAACATGAACCTTTTAGGATTAAAAACCACTTTTCTTTACTCCACCGTTGATGTTCGATAAGTAATCAACCTTGGAATGATATACATGATCTAATGCACCAAACCAGATCGGTGTGTTTTTTAATCACTTTGGGCAGACATTTTGGCCGTTGGCAGGGGCAATCATGTCACCCCTTCGGGGTTCTTTAGGATTGTTGTTTTTGTAGAGATATAATCATAACACCCCTTCGGGGTTGTATGGGGTGTCGCTTTCTGGTTGTTGAACACAACGCATGATTCCTGTGAGAACGTTCTCTTCTTTTTTTCTTCATCACAACAATTAAGTTAATCTGGATACTCGAAGGGTTGACCTGGTTGTAATTGGGACCATGCCACAGACAGAAAACCCCGAAGGGTGGACACAAAATCATGCCCGCTAATCAAGGAGGTTAATCTCAAACTACGAAGGGGTGAAACTTATATAACGCTCCACGTCCCTTATATTGAACTCCGAAGGGATGGCATAAATTATACCCGCTCCACAAAGAGGAGATTCTCGAACCCCGAAGGGGTGACATTATCCTAATAAGACAAAAGCCCTTATATCCGTAACCCCGAAGGGGTGGCATTATAGCAACGACTTATGCCATGGTGAGGTGAGCTGATTTGCCATAGCAACGGCAACATGAACCTTTTGGGATTACAAACCACTTTTCTTTGCTCCACGGTTGGTGTTCGATAGGTAATCAACCTTGATATGATATATATGATATACATGATCTAAAGGACCAAACCAAATTGGTGCGTTTTATTTAATCGCTTTGGGCAGGCATTTTGGCCGTTGGCAGGGGCAATAATGTCACCCCCTCGGGGTTCTTTGGGATTGTTGTTTTTGGGGAGATAAAATCATGACACCCCTTCGGGGTTTTTAGGGCTGACCTTGTGGAGGAATATCCAATCATGGCATCCTTCCGGTGTTAAACAAATTGATCATTTCCCTGTTTTTTTATTCATTATTCGCCAAATTTTAATTGGCAATGTAAACCAATTTACAACCCGTTTTTACATTTAAAAACCTCCCATGGGGGGGCAATTATTTTGGATTTTGGGGGTTAATCTCAAACCCCGAAGGGGTGAAACTTATATAACGCTCCACGTCCCCTATCCTGAATCCCAAAGAGGTTACATAAAATCATACCCGCTCCGCAAAGAGGAGATTCTAGAACCCCGAAGGGGTGACATTATCCTAATAAGACAAAAGCCCTTATATCCGTAACCCCGAAGGGGTGGCATTATAGCAACGACTTATGCCATGGTGAGGTGAGCTGATTTGCCATAGCAACGGCAACATGAACCTTTTGGGATTACAAACAACTTTTCTTTACTCCACCGTTGATGTTCGATAAGTAATCAACCTTGGAATGATATACATGATCTAATGGACCAAACCAGATAGGTGCGTTTTATTAATCGCTTTGGGCAGACATTTTGGCCGTGGGCAGGGGCAATAATGTCACCCCTTCGGGGTTCTTTGGGATTGTTGTTTTTGGGGAGATATAATCATGACACCCCTTCGGGGTTGTATGGGGTGTCGCTTTCTGGTTGTTGAACACAACGCATGATTCCTGTGAGAACGTTCTCTTCTTTTTTTCTTCATCACAACAATTAAGTTAATCTGGATACTCGAAGGGTTGACCTGGTTGTAATTGGGACCATGCCACAGACAGAAAACCCCGAAGGGTGGACACAAAATCATGCCCGCTAATCAAGGAGGTTAATCTCAAACTACGAAGGGTGAAACTTATATAACGCTCCACGTCCCTTATATTGAACTCCGAAGGGATGGCATAAATTATACCCGCTCCACAAAGAGGAGATTCTCGAACCCCGAAGGGGTGACATTATCCTAATAAGACAAAAGCCCTTATATCCGTAACCCCGAAGGGGTGGCATTATAGCAAAGACATATGCCATAGTGAGGTGAGCTGATATGCTATAGCAACGGCAACATGAACCTTTTGGGATTACAAACAACTTTTCTTTACCCCACCGTTGGTGTTCGATAGGTAATCAACCTTGGTATGATATACATGATCTAATGGACCAAACCAAATTGGTGCGTTTTATTTAATCGCTTTTTTGCCCACATAAAATGCTAATTCACATGGGATTTCAGCCAATCAGTCATCCCGTTTAAATCTGTTCATCCCCCCGTAATTATTTGCCATTTATACCCTTACTCTGGAACTAATCCCGATTTTTTAATAGAAAAAATAAAAATAATTTAATTCGATGCAACGATTTTTCCCATTTCAACATATAGTTGACATTACCGTACGGGAAGTAATTATTTTATAACTATTAAAAAATACATTAAAAATGAAAATTGTATCTAAAATAAGTTTTTCTCTTCTTTTCATATCAATTTTCTTTACGGCTTGCCAAAAAGAAAATATTGATGAAATTATTCCAAAAGACCCAGTATTTGTAGCCGATACCATTGAAGTAAACCCCCTGATCACCCAACTCAGATCTCTTGTCTCAAATGCACTTAACCTGGGTTGCGTCAGTATTTCCTATCCCATTGAATTTCTCCAGGCCTCCGGCAGCACCATTACCGTTAACTCTGAATCGGAAATTGATTCAATTAGCATGCTCGCAGATACGCTGGTAGACTTTGTCTATCCATTTGAAGCCGAGGTCAATAACGCAACGATTATTATCGAAAACGTGGAGGATCTGGTGTTAGCCCTTCAGTCCTGTGAAGCTATCCCTTCTGACTGCATGGGCCAGGATGCACATGTCCTGTTGTTTTTTAATGCTTTGAACATCTTTTCCATCAACAAATATATGTACACCATCAATTATCCGGTGAACCTGATCGTGGAGGGTAATCCTGTGACCATTAACAGTGACGACGAATATTTGCCGGCTGTCGGAGGTTCCCCATTTGATCTGTTACAAACTAAACTGGTGTACCCCATTACCGTAACCCAATTTGGAAAGGACATTGTATTGGATAACGATGCGGATGTGTGCCAATTTTACAAGACCCTGGATGAAGCGTGCGAAAATAAACCCGCGCATATTCAATTCTTCTTTAACGAAGGTGCAGGAACCCGGATCAATTGTACCTACTTCATTAATTATCCGTTTACCATAACCATAAATGGCAGTACCAAACAAATTCAATCCAGAGAAGACTATCTCGATGAATTGAATTCATCTCCAAACGCGTACGGCGATATAGAATTGGTTTATCCGGTGACTGTTCTAAAATATCTCGGTGGCCAGCAACTCAGTTTTGCGTCTGACGCCAGTGTTTGTGAATACCTGAATAATTGCCAATAATAGATCACCCATAAGCACTTCAAGTGCCTTCTGGCATTTGAAGTGCTTATGATTAAAAAAAATTACGTGATAGAGCTAGCTGTCATAAATTCACAAAAAAACAGGATCAGAAAGCTTTCAAAAAGATGTATGAAGCCTGCATTCGATATGTTTATACCATCGTGGCCAGATACATTGCCAATGAAAGTGATCACAAAGATGTCATCCAGGAAATTTTTGCCCGTCTTTTTTTAAGTATTGGATCTTACGATGAACATAAGGGCGAATTCAAATTCTGGCTTCGCCGCCTAACCATCAATCAATGCATTCAGCACCATCAAAAACAAGCTTCCTCCTTTAAAATTGTTCCACTGGACTCAGTAACAAGAATGGAATCAGATTTAAATGATAAAATAAGTACATTGACAAATGATGAAATTATGCTGTATTTACAAAGAATGCCTGAAGGGTATAAACAAATTTTTATGCTGGTGATCATTGACGACTACAGCCATCAGGAGGTGAGCGAAATGTTGAACATCAGTCCTGAAACATCCAGATCACAATTGCACAGGGCAAAGAACTGGCTTAGAGAAAATATTTCGAATCACAACTTAAAATTATTGGTCGGTGGAATTTAATAATAACAAAATCAATAAAATGATGCAGGAAGATAATGACCATCCGCTTCCTCCCGAAATGGATTGGGATTCCATGAAAAATGGCATTTTTGAAAAGATGAGATCCATGGAGCAAAACAGACCTGACCCTAAAAAGAAAAGAGATGACAGAAAAAAGATTGGCTTCTTCCTCATCCTGTTTTTTGCCCTGGCAATCGGTCTTCTTTCCATCTGCAGAATGCATTCAAAAGTGAGGTCCACAAATGACGATGGAATTGCACGATCGACGGAGAAGAAAGTGACAAATCACGCAGACAATCAGCTTAAAAAGACTATAATAACAATACCAGAGCATGCTTCAGCAAAACCCCTGACGGAAAAAAAACCTGTTACCGGGGAAGATGAACAGCTGGTTTCCATACATGAAACAGAAGCTGTGCATCATAGCGTGAACCCAAAACTCAAGCCCAATCAAAAAACATCATCGAACTATGCCGGCACAACCGGTTCAGGGATAAAGGCCGCCCGGCAAACCAATGAAAACGACCCGATCACCACTTTGTTGAACAAAAAAACGCCAGGTCCCGCTCACCAAAGCATGCAAACGGGTGATGTGGTTTCTAATACGACCATTCAGCAAACTGAAAGTAAGGGTCCAATTCAAGGCCCAATGAACACAGCCGACATAGCATCAGTCCAGACCCAGATTACCAATGAACAAAGTGTTTTAGTGCCGGAGGCAGCTTCAAATATGGAACACGCTTTACCTCAAATTCCCATGTTGCATTTATTTTTGTCAGGTTTTCATTCTCTGGACCTACCCAATCTGGACATGACGATTACAAACAGTGCTTACCTCGAAAGAAAAGACCCACGCAGGTTTCCGCATCAATTGCTCCAGGAAGGAGGTGTTACTTTTTGGAGCGAGGGCTATGGGAGCAACAGGCCTGAGCGGGAACGGTATGAAGCACCTCTGACCTCCCTCCAATTGCAAGGTCATTACATGAGGGGATTCAAAGAAAATTATTTTGTAATGGCCGGTCTTCAATACCAGCAGCTGGAGAGCAGGCTGCAATACAACCAAACCATTCATGACCATAAAGTCATCCTCAAGGATACCATCATTCAGGTACAAAACAATTTGCTGACCGGGGGCCAAAAGGTAATTCGAGGAGATGTTGAACAGATAGTGCAGGCAGAGCGTAGAGTAATCCATCACAATACGACCAAATTATTTAAAATATCCTTTGGCCTTGGTAAATCCTGGCGATTCAGGTCGTTTCAAACCGATGTATATCTCGGATGTGCCTTCAACAGCCTGGTCAAAAACCAGGGAAGATCGGTCTATCAAGGCACAATTGTGGATTACAGTGGCTCAGACAATATTTTGTTCCAAAATCAATGGGCCGCTGATGGATTTATTGGTGCCCGATTACATTATTTTCTCAACCCAAAACTTAGTTTAACCTCAGGTTTTCAAATTAATAAAAGTTTATTAGATTGGAACAATCTGAATGAAGTGAATCAGTATCCGGTTTCTATTGGCTTTCAACTGGGGCTGGGTTACCATATGCCATAAATAAAGTTGATATTTGGGTACTCATATTATTTGCTCAATCGCTGGCAAATACAACAAGTGCATTTAAATTAACCACATGACAAAAAAAGAAATAGCTCAGGATTTTTTACAACTTGCCGCCAAAGGGCAATCACGAGAGGCATTCGACCTTTATGTGGGGGACAATTTCATACATCACAATGCCTACTTCAAAGGAGATGGTCATACTTTGATGACAGCCATGGAAGAAAATGCCCAAAATAATCCCAACAAAAAATTTGAAATTCAAAGATCGCTGGAAGATGGAGTTTTGGTGGCTGTGCATTCCCGCGTCAGACAAACCCATTCAGACCATGACATTGCGGTAATTCACATTTTTCGTTTTGAAAATGGTAAAATTGTCGAACTTTGGGACTTTGGTCAGGTCGTACCTACTGATATGGTAAACGAAAATGGCATGTTCTGACAAAAACACAACGATGACCATAGCAGACCAAATCAAAGCCTACCTGGACAGTTTACCGGAATCCAAACGTTTGGACATGGAAACGCTGCACCACCGCATCCTGGAATTGAGACCCGGCTGTACATTGTGGTTTCTGGATGGCATAAACAGCGAGAATAAAACGGTCTCGAATCCCAACATTGGATATGGCCTGCATACCCTGAAATACGCCGATGGAACAACCCGGGATTTTTATCAAATTGGACTCAGTGCAAATACCACCGGCATCTCGGTCTACATTCTTGGCATCGCGGATAAGACCTACCTTGCTCAAACCTTCGGAAAAGATCTGGGCAAGGCCAAAGTGAGCGGGTATTGCATCAAATTTAAAACACTCAAAGACATCCACCTCGAAGTATTGGAAGCGGCGGTGCGATATGGGTTTGAGGAGCGGTAATAGAAAAAACTATTCACCAATTTAAATGTATTTTGGTGAATATATTCACCGTATTTGATCTGTTTTGGTGAATTATGTCACTAAAAATGATCTAATTTGGTGAATTAGTACTAAATTTATCCCAAAATCCATGCATGTATCTGCGTAGTTTAAAAGGTTTGATCGAAAAGAGGTTAAAGGATAATAAAATCATTATTCTAACCGGGCCACGTCAGGTTGGGAAAACTACACTCATTGAGGGCATATTATCCTCAAAGGAGTTTCTTGAAATCAATGGGGATGATGTGACCGATAGATCCTATTTTGAAATGGTCAGCGTAGAAAAATTAATAAGCATAATAGGCAATCATAAGTATGTGTTTATTGACGAGGCTCAAAAGATACAGGACATTGGCAATGCGCTGAAACTTTTACATGATAAGCTTAAAACGGTGAAGGTTTTAGTGACTGGATCCTCCTCTTTTGAGATCAATCAACAAACCAGCGAGGCACTTACAGGCCGCAAGTGGGAGTTTACCTTACTGCCCGTTTCCTGGCATGAATTTGAACATAAACATGGAGTACTAACGGCACAAAAGCAATTGGAATTGAGGATGGTTTACGGCATGTACCCTGAAGTACTCAACCAAACGGAAGACCAGGCAGAAATACTCAAATCCATAACATCCAGCTATTTGTACAAGGATATTTTGGCTTTGGGCAATATTAAGAAGCCTGAGCTTTTGGATAAGATTTTAAGGGCACTTGCCTATCAGGTTGGGAGTGAAGTGAGTTATAATGAGGTGGCCCAACTGGTGGGTGCTGATAAAAACACCATAAGCACTTATATCGAATTACTCTGTAAAACCTATGTAATTTTTAAGCTACCCGCCTTTAGCAGAAACTTAAGGAATGAAATCAAAACCAGCCAGAAAATATATTTTTACGACAATGGCATTCGCAATGCCATCATAGGAAACCTCAATCCCCTGCCCATGCGCAATGATGTAGGGCAGTTATGGGAAAACTTTATCATCAGTGAACGGATGAAATACAACCTGTATCATCGGCGTTTGGTCAATATGCATTTTTGGCGTACTACCACACAGCGGGAAATTGACTTCGTAGAAGATGGGGAGGGTAAAATATCCGCCTTTGAATTCAAATGGTTTGCCTTTAAAAAAGTAAAGTTGGACAAGGAATTCCAACAAGTGTACGATACCAACATAAAGGTAATTGACCGGGAGAATTTTAGGGAGTTTGTCCTTTAAGCTAGAAGATCAAAGTACTTTAATTGTTCTACTGACTCCTCAATATCCCATTAAACCCTATAGATCCCACCCCAAACAGATACCCTAGTATACTTATCAAGCCTTTGGGTCTGATTTTTATGCCGAGGGTAATGTCAGCTATGTGCGCATTTTGCAGCTGTTGTCGGGTAGTAAGCCGGTCAAAACGAGAGAAGATGCCTATGGCACGCGTAGGATAATAACTGAGGTCAACGGAAATACCAGCGCTGGTATTGCGGGAGAGGTTGGTCGAGTGGATAACAGGACCCATGGCAAGTTTATAACTGGTTTCTGGAGAAGCAATAATTTCAAAGTAGCCCCGGAGTCCAAATTTCTCGTATCCTTTATTGTCAACGACGTGGATATCGGCAAAGGGACTGAGGCCAATGTGTAGCTTGTTGTTGATCTTTTTACAAAAGAGATCGATGGATATGCCGAAATCATAATACCGCTTATGACCTGCTACATAGTCGTTGTCGAGCTTTTTACCAAAGGAAAATTCAGCTAGAGACATTCGCGAGGATGAGAAAGAATCAGCATCAATGGAAAAAAGTTGGGCAAAGCTCATGGGAGCTGCAATGCCCATAGTAAAATAAATGCACATCAAGCACCGATAATAATACGATGAGGGGTTAAACATGACTTTGGATGGGACAAGGTTTATATACGTGAAGTTACCGATCATTTGCGCAGATAATGGATGTAAGCAGGCATTTCAAAATGGCCATATTCAGGTTACAGGTCTTTTTAATACCCCCATTTCAACCATCAAATATAGGTCTTTAGGTCTAATATGTTGAACTAGGTATCCATTTTCAAAGATGCATGCCAATTATAAACGAAATATACCTTCAATCACTATAAAGCCAAAAGAGCCTAATGATCATGGTTTAAAAATATTTAATGATTACCACCCAAATTTATGCCATTCCCAATATGGGACCTGGATATTGTTTTCACTTCCATTATCTTTGTAAAAACATGGGATATGATCGACTTAGATGAAATCTTAAAGCGTATCCAACAGCAGGGGCTTACCAACCTGGAAGACATCAACAAAGCGCTGTCAAAGGAAATGAATGCCCATAACAGCAAAGGGCTCGAGCAGTTTGATGGCCTATCCCCGGATGAGATGCATATCCTCCAAAGGGATGTCTTTGGTCCCGAAAGTAAAGTGCGCTTACAAAAATTGAACGAAGAGGAATTGAATCAAATACCCATGTTGCATATGGTTGTCTTCTTGTTGAACAAGGTGAAAACAGAAGGCAGGGTCAAGCTGACCCCTAAGGGCAACCTGCCGGTTAGCATCGTAAAAGAACTCTACGCCTTAGGCCATATCAAGGATGTGCCTTTGGAAGATCATGGATATAAATGTAACAAACAGGAAGACAGCTACGCTGTAAATGTATGTGCCCACCTGATACAGGTGGCTGGCCTTGTAAAATCAATCAAAGGCCATATCTCCCTTTCAGCCTTGGGTGAAAAGGCGATCCAGGATAGAAATGACTTGCTGCAAATTATTTTTAAGACCCATTGTATGGCTTTGAATTGGGCCTATTTTGACAACTATGAGTCCGACATCACCGGACAATTGGCCGCAGGATATTCACTGTTGCTTTTGTCCAGGTATGGCGATGCCGTAAGACCACTTGTTTTTTATGGCGACAAATATTTTACCGCCCTGCCCATGTTGATCGATGAATTTGAAGACAGATATTTCACAAAAAAAAGAGCAGCCTATCAATGTTACACAATCAGGACTTTTGAACGATTTTTAGCCCCTTATGGGTTGATAGAAATGGAAAAGAAAAATACATTTTTAGATTCCGATACCGATGCCATAAAAATTAAGCCTTTGTTTCATCAATTTATCTCGGTGGACTCAGTGACCATTAAAAGTAAGTTGAAAATTGTCAGATGAAGTTGAGACCATTACCGCGTTGCCATACCACACACCTTAACCACCTCCACTGCTTCCTTCACATCGTGTACCCTCAGGATGGCTGCCCCATTCATCACCGCGATCGTATTGGCGACTGAAGTGGCATTGAGGGCTTCGCCTGGCGTACCGCTGGTGAGTTTGTACAACATCGACTTGCGGGACAGGCCGGCCAGGACGGGGGCACCGAAGATGCAGAGTTTGCGCAGGTTTTTGAGGATGGTATAATTTTGCTCCAGAGTCTTGGCGAAGCCGAAGCCGGGGTCGATGACGACGTCTTTGATGCCTGCGCTATGTGCTTCGTGGATCTTACCGGCAAAATAATTCAGCAGGTCGAGCAGGAGGTCGTCGTAGGTGGTAAGTTCCTTCATGGTTTTGGGTGTGCCGCGCATGTGCATGGCGATGTAAGGCACATCGGCATACGCCGCCACGGTGTCCATCATTTCAGGGTCGATGGTGCCGGCGGAGATGTCGTTGATCACATGGGCACCCGCTTCGATGCAGCGGCTTGCGGTGAGGGACCAAACGGTATCGATGGAAACCAGCAGTCCGGGCACCTCCAGCACGGCTTCCAAGGCAGGTTGCAGCACCTGCCATTCCAGGGCTGGGTCGATGAGTTCTGCTCCCGGCCGGGAAGACATGGCACCGAGGTCCACCCAGGTGGCACCTTCCTCGGCCATTTGTGTGGCGCGTCTGCGGATCTCTTCCCGGCCGGTAAAACGGCTGCCGCTGTAAAAGGAATCGTCGTTTACATTGATGATGCCCATCACCTTGGGCATGGATAAATCCACCAGGCTGCCCCTGCAATTGATTGTAGTCACTATCTTTGTCTGCTGTTTTAGTAACTGTAAAAATATAAAAAGCAAGTCATGGAACCTACACCCCTGGATGAACAATACTGGACCAGCCGCTACGAAGCCGGAGAGACGGGCTGGGACATCGGTCATGCGTCGCCGGCGCTGACGAACTATTTTGACCAGTTGCCGGATAAAACCATCGACATACTCATTCCCGGGGCGGGCAATGCCTACGAAGCCCATTACCTGGTTGCGGCGGGATTTACCGGGGTGACCGTCTGCGACATAGCCCGACCACCACTGGCCCAGTTTGAAGGGCAGTCTGTCATCAAAACCATCCACGGCGATTTTTTCCAACTGCACGGTGCGTATGACCTCATCATAGAGCAGACTTTTTTCTGTGCGCTGGACCCGGTGCTCCGGCCAGCTTATGTAGAAAAAATGCACCAACTGCTCAAACCGGGGGGCAAACTGGTGGGACTTTTGTTCAGTTCGGTCTTCGAAAAACAGGGACCGCCATTTGGAGGTACAGCGCAGGAATACCAAATCTTATTTGGTGAAAAAATTCATATTAAGCGCTTTTCTAATGCGTATAACTCAATAATGCCAAGAAAAGACAACGAATTGTTTGTTATTTTTCAAAAAAAATAATTATATTAGGTATTGATGTAGGGGATTAATTTTATTTTGCAGCCGCAAAGGGGGTGATTTTAAGATTTCAATAACAATTTGGAAACAAAATTACCTGGCTGAGGGGGCTATCTTTGCGACTGTTTGGATTTTTACAATATAAAACTGAAACCGTGTTTAAAAAACGATGCAGCAAAAAAAGTCAGCTGTAAGGGTAGACATATTAATGTCCTGCCTGCTCGCGCTGACGCTCATATCCGGCTATAAGAAAATTGAGAGTATTGCAAATCAGACTTTTGGAACACCCGACATCATCATTCAGGATAAAAACAATCCGGTCATATTTGGCTTCGACACCGGAAACTACCACCTGAGCACCTTCACCGTAAGTAAGGGGGAAGTTTTGGGCGAGATCCTGTCCGAAAACGGCATCGGCAGCGATGTCATCCATATGATCGAGAAAAAAGCGGCTGATATTTTCAGCGTGACGAAACTCAGACCGGGAAGGGAATACCACATCGTGAAGACCGACAGCTGCAGCCACGCCTGCGCCATTGTATATGAACCGTCTCCCCTGCACTATGTCGTGTATGATTTCAGAGACAGCGTCACCATCAATTTGTACGAACGGGCTTTTGAAACCTGCATCGAAACCGCTTCCGGGGAAATCAACTCCAGTCTTTGGAATACCCTGAGCGAACAAGGTGTGAATCCGGCCATCATCGATAAAATGGAAGATGCCATGGCATCCTCGGTTGACTTTTATCATACCCAAAAAGGCGACCAATTTAAGGTGGTCTTTGAAAAGAAATATGTAGATGGTCAGGAAATAGGCATGGGAAAACTCATCGGAGCCTATTATAAAAACGATGCCGGATCTCACTATTCCGTGTATTATGAAAACGGAGAATACAAAGGCTACTACGATTACCAGGGGCGACCTGCAAAAAGTACCTTCCTGAAATCTCCGGTGAAATTTACGCGCATTTCTTCCGGCTTCAATATGAGGAGGTTCCACCCCATCCGACGCACCACTATACCTCACCTTGGCACTGATTACGCCGCACCATATGGCACGCCGATCAGGGCGGTCGCAGATGGCGTGGTCGAAGAAGCAGCCTACACCGGCAACAATGGACGCTACGTAAAATTGCGCCACGACAAAGTATATCAGACCCAGTACCTGCACATGCAGGGCTACGCCAGCGGCATCCGCAGGGGCACCCGGGTCAAACAAGGGCAAACCATAGGTTATGTGGGTTCCACAGGCCTTGCCACCGGTCCTCACGTGTGTTTCAGGTTTTGGAAAAATGGCCGCCAAGTGAATCACCTGAGAGAAGTCTTCCAACCCGCGAAACCCATGCCGGAAAATGAATTGCCAAACTTCTTCGAACACAGGGACAAGATCAAGATCATGTTGGATCACATACCTCTGGAAGGAGACGCCAGCGGAGTATAAGATTTAATTAACATTCTGTTTGCATTCTTTAATCCGGGGAATTGCAACTTTTAAGAATCTATCTATGTTTGTTTTTTTATAACATTAGTAAATTTTAAATACAAACAAAATGGCATTACAATTCACAGATGCAAACTTTAACGACACAGCACTGGCCGGTGGCGTTTCTGTGGTAGATTTTTGGGCAGAATGGTGTGGACCTTGCAGATTGATAGGTCCCATCGTAGAAGACCTGGCAAAAGAATATGACGGCAAGGTTAAAATAGGAAAAGTCAACGTGGACGAAAATCCCGAAATTTCAATGAAGTACGGCATCAGGTCGATTCCTACCATCCTCATTTTTAAGGACGGACAAGTAGTGGACAAACACGTGGGTACTACCACCAAGGCAACACTGGCGGATAAGATCAACGCGCAGTTAAACTAAGACATAGTAATACTTACACATACACTTAAGGGGTTTTTGCCCCTTTTTTTTGCCCTAACCTGATAATCAGGTAACGAGGAAGCCGCTTTTGGGAGAGGCTTCATATTTTTCGATGTCGAAGGAATACAATTTTGCGGGCCGGTGCCTCACGTCTTTTTCCACTTCGCCTTCATCCTTGATGGCATCCAGGGCCTTGAGTTTTCGGCGAAAATTGCGTTTGTCAAATGAAATGTTGAGGATGACCTCGTACAGTTGCTGCAACTGGTTGAGGGTAAATTTTTTGGGCAACAAACTAAAACCCACGGGGTGTTCTTTGAGTTGTCTTCTCAGCTTGGCGAGGCAAAGGTCAAAAATTTCGTTGTGGTCAAAAGCCAGTTGACCGACTTCATCCACTTTTTTCCATATTAGCGGACAGTCATTGCTCACTACCTTAAGGTAGTCATCTATCTTGATGAGGGAGTAATAAGCCACCGTGACAACCCTGCCCAGTGGGTGGCGATCCAGTTTGCCGAAACATTGCACCTGCTCCACATACACATTGCGAAGGCCAACCCTTTCCCATAAAATCCGGTTGGCGGCTTCATCGAGGTCTTCATTGCTCTTGAGCAAGTCTCCGGCCAACGACAGTTCTCCTTCGTACGGCGGGAAATTACAGCGTATCAGGGCTACGTAGAGGTCAGCTGCGGTATATCCAAAAATGACACAATCCACCGACATTGCGAGTTTATATTCCGTATTGATCTGCGAAATCCAGGTATTGATGTTCTCCTTAGCTAACGATCTTGGTTTAATTTGGTCCATAAATGACAATAAGTGTTGTAGTTGACAAATTTAAATAAATTCATCAAATAGTCAATAGGCACGGAACCAAAGGTATAATTTAGTTGCTGAGTTGTTTTCCCTGTACCAGTGGCCGGAAAAGGCGGATAAAAAACTGTTCCACCCGGTCGATCCAGCTGAATCGGGCATCATTCAGGGCCTGGTAGGTAAAATAAAGACTAAACGGCAAGAGGATAATGCAGGGCATCCAGGCACCCAGCCAACCCGGGATGGTTTCACTTTTGAGCAGTTTTTCTCCTACAATAGTGGTGATGATGAACAACATGTAAAACAGGATGGCTACCAGGAGGGGGTAACCATATCCTCCTTTGCGGATGATCGATCCCATGGGCGCCCCGATGAAAAGAAACAAGATACAAACCAGGGCAAAGCTGTATTGCTGGCCCAAACGGAGCACGTAAACCTGCTTTTGGAAATCGGCATGGTTCACATTGTGAAACGCTGCATTGGCCTGATCCATGTTGGATGTCACCGTGGGGATGGCCCGCAGGATCATATTGGACAGCGTCACACTGTCAAAGGTTTCGTAAAAGGCTTTTGCCCTGGACAGATCATAGTTGGGCACCCTCCTGAACCATCCTGCGGTATCCCTCATGGCGGGCTGAGTCTTGGCCGGGGTCGACGATGTTTCCACAGACTGTTGGGCAGTTTTTGGCACGCCTTTGTCCATTTTTTTTTGCAGCAACTTCATTCTGGCTTTTTGCAGTGCATACACATTTTCGGTGCTGATGGCAGGGTCAGCCTTGGTAATGACGCGGGGTTTTTCTTTGGGGATGACGGGCTCGAACTTTTCCCTTTTGGCTTTCCGAGCCAGGCGGGCTTCTTCGGCATGGAGTTGATTCTGATAAGCAATTTCGTCGAGACCGGTCTGGTTATCGATTTCCTTGTAATTCAAAGCCGCTTTTTCCCAGTAGGTCTGCATAGACTTATTGAGCGTGTCGATCTGGCGAAGCAATTGAAAAGTATTGAGCATGTCTTCCCGGTTGCGGCTTATGTTGAGGTCGCTTTCACTGAGGTAAAAATTGCTCATGTCGATGACCTTAGACCACCGCTCAAAACTGGTTCGTATTAATGGATACGCAATCCGGCCATTTTCCTTGCTGTTTCTTTCTAGTTCCTGATACTGTTCACCCTCCTTGAGGTTCATCACAAAATAATTGCCGTCCACCGTGGCATACATTTCGGCGGAGTCAGCCTTGATGAGGTTGAGGAGTGACTTATCGGGCTGGGAATGGTCGTAGATGAGCACATCGTGTACGTCGCGGTCATTTTTATCCTTCCTGCCCACGCGGATGATGATGTCCCTGAAGTCGTTATTAAAAATGCCTTCTTCAATGGCCAGCGTCGATTTTTGTTTGCGTATCAGGTCAAATCTTTTTTTGAACTGGAAGGTAGCTACCGGTTTGAGGTAGTTGGAGGCCACCACTGAAAAACAGGCTGTGAAAAGGGCGAGGAAAATCGCAGGTTTCATTACCCTGAGCAGGGATATGCCCGCGGTCTTCATGCTGGACAATTCATATTTTTCAGAAATATCCCCGTACACCATCACCGAGGATAGTAAAATGGAAATCGGCAAGGCCATGGGAATGATGGAAAAGCTGTAATACAGTACCAGTTCGATGATGTCAAACATAGAAAAGCCCTTACCCAGGATGTCATCTATGTACTTCCACAGGAATTGCATAATCAATACAAACTCTGCAATAAAAAACGACAGAACGTATGGACCAATAAAGCTTGTAAGGATAAACTTATCGAGCTTCTTCAAAATGCCTGGGCTTTATTTTATTTAAAACCATGAAAATGGTGACTTTCTGCGTGTAGTGGTTCGCCTCGTGGAGGTTTTTACGCCCAACACACCGAGCAGACCCCGGGTAAGTTCCCGCGCAATGGTTGACCCGATCTGTCGTGTGGTCGTGCTGGTGATCACTTTTTCGAATGTAGATTTTTCTTCTTTGCCCCTTCCCGCAGACCGGCTGTCTTCCTGTTGCCTGCGCAGTTCTTCCTGCGTAGTTTCCTGCTGTGCTTCCTCGATTTTACCGGAGAGGATTTCATAGGCACTCTCCCTGTCCAGGGTCTGATTATATTTGTGCGCAATGGCAGAATTGTTCATCAGGTGGTTGAGTTCCGGTTCGGTGAGCACATCCATGCGGGACTGCGGCGCACGCAGATACACATGCACCAATGGCGTGGGTATGCCTTTTTCATTCAAAGCCGTACACATGGCCTCGCCAATACCGAGCGAGGTGAGCAGTTCATCGGTTTTGTAATATTCGCTGATGGGAAAATTTTCTGAGGCCAGCTTGATCGCTTTGCGGTCTTTGGCAGTAAAGGCGCGTAAGGCGTGCTGTACTTTTAAACCCAGCTGACCCAGCACTGCTTCGGGCACATCGGCCGGATTCTGGGTGATGAAAAATACACCTATGCTTTTTGACCGGATGAGTTTGATGATGGTTTCTATTTGATCGAGCAGGGCTTTGCTGGCTTCATTAAAGACCAGGTGGGCTTCATCGATGAAGAGACAAAGTTTGGGTCTGTCGAGGTCACCTGCTTCCGGGAAGGTGGCATAAATTTCAGCCAGAATCTGCAGCATAAAGGTGGAAAACAACTTGGGTTTATCCTGGATGTCAGTAACCCGCAGGATGGATATGATGCCTTTGCCGTCTTCGTCCAACCTGGCCAGGTCATCTACATCAAAAGAGGGTTCGCCAAAAAACAATTCAGCACCCTGCTGCTCGAGTTCGACGATTTTGCGCATAATAGTACCTACCGTGGTGCTCGATATGGTACCGTATTCCTGCTCTATTTGTTCCTTGCCCTCATTGGACAAAAACTGCAACACTTTTTTTACATCGTTGAGATCGATCAGCGGCAACTGATTGTCGTCGCACCATTTAAATACCAGGGTGACGACGCCGGTTTGAATGTCATTGAGATCGAGGATTTTTGAAAACAAGACCGGGCCAAATTCGGTAACGGTGGCGCGCAAGCGCAGTCCCTTATCATGGCTCAGGCTGAGGAATTCCACCGGACTGCCATCCGGAATAAATGGGATGCCTATTTTCTGGTGTCTCTCCTGTATTTTTTCATTTGAAACTCCCATGGCCGCAATGCCGCTTAAGTCGCCTTTGACGTCCATCAGCAGGCTTGGTACTCCTTGGGCAGAAAGTTGTTCAGCGATGATTTGAAGTGTTTTGGTTTTTCCTGTTCCCGTTGCACCGGCGATGAGTCCGTGACGGTTGAGTGTCTTCAACGGAATACGGATAAAGTTTTCCGTGAGGACTTCATCCATATACTTTGGAGCACCCAGGATGATGGAAGGTCCGGTAAAACTATAAGCCGCAGCGACCTCGGCTGCAAATTTTTCTTTTGACATGTGATCAAAATTTGTGTTGTACAAATATACGCAAAATAGCCGCGTTATTTACTCAAACCAAACGTCAAATCAAAATAGTCCATTGACCGGAATGTCGTAGTTTTGCGGGGCAAATAGCCACTCGTATGAATTATGCTCATTTAAAATCGCTGACTTTTCCGGATGCCGCTTATTTCAGCACATTGCTGGCTGCGGGCGGGGGCATCATAGACGCCTGCGAACACTATCAGAAAAGATCAGATCGCAACCGATACCGGGTTGCCGGCGGCAATGGCATCGTCACTCTCTCCATTCCTTTACTTCGGGGAAAAAACGAACAAATGCCGATTAGGGATGTGCGCATCGCTTACGCGGAAAACTGGCCCCGCATCCATGCGGCAACCCTGCGCGCCGCCTATGGCAAGTCGGCTTACTTTGAACATTATTACGATGACCTCGAGAAGCTGTTGGAATCCAGACCTGTTTTTTTGTGGGATTTAAACAGACAGTCGCTGATGCTGATGCTAACCTGGCTTAAGCTTTCTGTACAAATCACGGATAGTGGAGATTATTTGCCTGATTGCCCGGACACTTCTACCCTCGGATATAAACCCTATGCACAGGTGTTTGAACCCAGGTTTGGATTCATCTCTGGCTTAAGTGCCATCGACCTGGTTATGAATACCGGACCGGAAGCCGTTCGATACTTAAAGTGGTGAGAATTACTGAAAATTAAGGTCCTTGGTCAGTTTATTGTTTTTCAGTTCATTGATGGTCGGAGGTGCCAACCCTAAGCCTTCGAGTTTGAGCACAGCTTTGGAGCCAAAGATGCCCAATCCCCTGCTGAGGTTGGTGTAAGTGGGCAGTTCACCACTTCCGGTAATGCCGGTATTGGCCTGGCCTACCAGTAAAAAGTTATACAGATTGACATCTCCTGAAATGATGGAATAATCCAAGCCGTCGAAGAACCTGGTCACAGTTGTATTTTTTTCAATATTAGAGCCAATGAAATTGTAAAACTCTCCCGGTCCGGTGGTAAAGGTGACTTTGTCTAAATTTTTGGCAATGGGCCAGGTGAGTGTCTTCTCGGTGGCATTGCCACCGATGACTTCTGTATAATGCATGGTTGCCTGCAGGTTAAAAACGGATCCTCCAAATTCTCCGATGTGATTCCATCTGAAAACGTCTGGCAAAGTGGGACTGAAAGCAACTGGTGTACCTGACCTTGGAAAGCTGGAGACAGGTTTTATGATGATGGTTGTTTCTGCGGTTACCGGAGTGCCGTCACCCAGGTCAATGCGCAATTTCACTTTTAAGCCCGGAACCAGGTTCATCAAAGCCGAATTGATCCTGTACAGTTTATTGGGTGCCGTTGCAAAAACACCGTCTTCACGTGGATATCCCAGGTCATTGCCATCTACTTCTTCGAGGTTGAAGGTCTGTTCACCGCCGTTGCGCACCACAATGAGACTCACCACCGCATTTTTGTAATACAGGGAATCGGGATTTTTGGCCAATTCCAGGGCAGATTTATCGGGTGATGCAAAAGCGCGTTCCAGCCTTACGTATTGGTAAGGTGCCTCATAGTCCAGCAAGCTGTACACGATTGGGGTTTCAATCTTGTCTTCAATGAGGTCAAATTCATTGGAGCACGACATTGCCCCGAAAAGGGCGAGAAACAGGATAAAATATGGTTTAAAAGACATTATTGCTGTTTAATGGCGGTAAAGTTAATACAAGGCCGCCTTGTGTAATTTAAAATTCTGTACAAATAACGCTCAAACTGGACAAAGAGGTTAAAAAGTCCACCTATTTTAATGCAATTTCTTGGACAAACTTCACAGCCCCATCCAGGGCAGCCTGAATTCCGGCCTTATTTTTTCCGCCGCCGGTTGCAAAAAAAGCCTGCCCGCCTCCTCCGCCTTCCACAAGCCGTGCCAGGGTCTTTACCATCTGCCCGGCATGGAGGGTCGTAGTCTCGGTGAGCGATTCCGAAATGGCCACCATGAGTTGCACCTTATCCCCTTCCTCGATTGCAAACACCACCACGCCGGAGGGCAATTGTCCGAGCAGGTTGTAGGCCAGGTTTTTACAGCTTTTGGAATCTATGTCGGTAATATGTTTGGTAATAAGTCTTACATCGTCAATGGTTCTGGCGCCGTTCAGGAGGTTTTGCTGAAGACCTCCTGCTTTATCCGCCTGGAGCTTTTCAATCTCCTTGCGCAATGCCTTGTTTTCTTCCTGCAGGTCTGCGATGCTCTTTACCACATTGGCTGTTTTGAACATCGAACGGATGGCCTCCAGATCATTGATTTTATGGTTGACATATTCTTCTGCAGCTTCAGAGGTCACGGCTTCAATACGGCGCACTCCGGCGGCGATGGCGGATTCAGATACGATTTTAAACGAACCGATCACGCCGGTAGAAGGTACGTGGCAACCTCCACACAATTCAATGGAATAGTGCTCGTCAAACGTCACCATGCGCACTTCTTCCCCGTATTTTTCACCAAAGAGCATCATGGCTCCTGCTTTTTTTGCTTCCTCGATGGGCAATTTGCGGTTTTCTTTGAGGGGAATATTTTCCCTGATCTTGCGGTTTACGATTTGTTCGACCATGGCAATTTCTGTGTCGGTCATCTTGTGAAAATGCGCAAAGTCAAAACGCAGATAATCGTCTTTCACCAGTGATCCTTTTTGTTGCACGTGGCTGCCGAGGACTTGCCTGAGGGCTGCATGGAGCAGGTGGGTAGCACTATGGTTGTTTTGAATCAACTTTCGACGGTGTTCGTCTACGATGGCGTTTACTTCTACGCCTATGTTATCAGGGATGCGGTCCACGAAATGGATGATGAGGTCGTTTTCTTTTTTGGTATCCGTGACCCTGATCATTTCCCCGCCAATGCTGAGCAGACCTGTATCACCTACCTGTCCTCCACCTTCCGCATAAAATGGCGTCTTGTCGAGGACCAGTTGGTAGATGGTCTCATCCTTCTGTTTCAGGGTGCGGTACTTGATGGCCCTGGCCCCGTCGAGGGAAAGTTGATCATAACCCATAAAAACCGGTTGTTGTTCTTCGGTGATGATTTCCCAATCTCCGGTTTCCCGTTTTGCATCTTTTCGGGACCTCGCCTTTTGTTCGGCCAGTGCCACATCAAAGGCAGGTTCGTCAATGGTAAGTCCTTTTTCTTCCACGATGAGGCGGGTGAGGTCTTTTGGAAAGCCATAGGTATCGTACAATTCAAACACTTCGCGGCCATCGATGACTCCATTTAACGGAGAGATGTGCTCCAGCCTTTTGAGCCCTCCTTCAAGGGTTCTGAGGAAAGATTTTTCTTCTTCGTGGATTACCTTTTCCACAAAGGTTCTCTGGGCGTACAGTTCGGGAAAGATGCCTTTGAACTGTTCGGCGATCATGGGCAGCAAGGTATAGATGAAGGGTTCCTTTCTGTTCAGGAAGGTGTAGTTGTACCGGATCGACCTGCGCAATATCCTTCGGATGACATATCCGGCGCCACCACTGCCCGGCATTTCCCCATCGGCAATGGCAAAAGCCACGGCCCTGATGTGGTCGGCCAGCACGCGCATGGCGATGTCTGTCATGGAAGTATTGTCATATTTTCCGGTGTAGGCTATACCCGTTTTTTCTGAAATAAATTGGATACTGTGCGAAAAGACATCGGTGTCATAATTGGAATCTTTGGCCTGAAGGGCACGGCACAATCGTTCAAAGCCCATACCGGTATCGATGTGTTTGGCGGGAAGTTCTTCCAGGCTGCCATCGGCTTTGCGGTTGTATTGGATAAATACGTTGTTCCATATTTCCACGACGCGGGGATCGTCGTTATTTACCCTGTCCCTGCCGGGTATGGATTCCATTTCTTCGGCAGAGCGCATATCGTAGTGAATTTCCGAGCAGGGACCGCAAGGTCCGGTGTCGCCCATTTCCCAGAAATTATCTTTCTTCGAGCAGTAGAGGATGCGGTCTTCGGGCAGGTATCTTTTCCAAATCTCTGCCGCCTCGTTGTCTGCTTCGAGCCCTTCGGCGGTATCTCCGCCAAAAACAGAAGCGTAGATGCGGTTTGGATCCAGTTTATAAACTTTGGTGAGCAGTTCCCAGGCCCAGGTAATGGCTTCTTCCTTAAAATAGTCGCCTATGGACCAGTTGCCCAGCATTTCAAACATGGTGTGGTGGTAGGAATCCCGTCCCACTTCTTCCAGGTCATTGTGTTTACCGGAAACCCTGAGGCATTTTTGACTGTTGGCGATTCGGGTATAATCTGCTTTTTTATTGCCCAGGAAAAGGTCTTTAAACTGGTTCATCCCTGCATTAGTGAACATCAGGGTGGGGTCATTTTTCACCACTATGGGTGCAGATGCTACGATCTTATGGCCCTTGGATTCAAAAAAGTCCAAAAAAGCCTGTCGTATTTCATTAGATGTCATCATTCCTTGATTTTAAAGAAGGGCGAAATTAAGCAAAATTTGTGACAAGTTGTATGGGCTGGGGATGCGGGTGTTGCGGGGAATTGGTGAATTGGGGAATCGTGAAAATCGTGAAAATCGCGGGAATCTGGGGAATCGCGGGAATCTGGGGAATCGCGGGAATCGGGGGAATCGCGGGAATCGGGATGAATGCCGTAAAAAATTGAGCCGGTGGCTCAATTTAAGTTTACCTAACCAAATGGGTAGGCATGAACTGAGCGCCACTGCGCAGAGCATGGTTAAATACAATCAAAAAACAGCTAATTGATTATTAATCTGGTGGTGAGGTTATCTGGTGTTCAAAGCCTGTCTGACTGGCGTCTGCCAGGCAGATGTTCGGAATGTTCGAGATGCTGGAGGACACTTTTGCCGGGCGCAACGTGGCTTGCAAAAATGTTGACAAAATGTAGTCTTCCGCCAGGTGTTTAAGGCATGCGTAGATGTTGAAAGTGTTCTAGCCTGCCTGACACAAAGTGGTGGGAGGTTTAAACTAACCATTGACTGAGCACAAAATCGAAATCGCACTGTTCTGCGAGATCTTGGTAGTGGCGGGTTGCGACCCGCCGCGGGGATAGAAAAACAAATCAATTTTGGCGACATTTTTGCCGGACGCAACGCGGCTTGCAAAACATGGTGACAAAATATAACTTTGTTGTAGCCACAAATCTACCTGTCTATTAGCATAGCCAGGCAGGCCTGTCTGATTGCCGCATCCAGGCAGAAAGGCCCGATACCGGAAACCGAAGCGTAGAGAGCCATATAGATCGAAAAGACGAGATAGGATTTATATGAATAAATTCGTTACATTTGTTTCCATAGAATCTATCAATTGGAGTACTTTTTCGAACACCTCTTTCGTGAATTTCAGCGGCCACTGGACAATCCGGTGCTGATATTTTCATTGATCCTTTTCATCATCTTGCTTGCGCCGGTGATTTTAAAGCGCATTAATATACCGAGCATCATTGGGTTGATCATATCGGGGGTCATTATTGGACCGAATGCGCTGAACATCATTGAAAAAAACTCTGCGGTAGAACTGTTTTCCACCATCGGCTTGCTTTACATCATGTTTATTGCGGGTTTGGAACTCGACATGAATGATTTTAAAAAGAACAGGCATAAGAGCATCTATTTTGGGATATTTACATTCATCATTCCGATTGCCATTGGTTATCCGGTCTGCCGGTATTTACTGGGCTACGATGTCAATGCCAGTTTCCTCACAGCGAGTATGTTTGCAACCCATACACTGGTCGCTTATCCTTTGATCAGCAAACTTGGGGTTGCCAAAAACCAGGCGGTAGCCGTTTCGGTTGGGGGCACCATCCTTACGGATATGGCGGTACTTATTATCCTGGCGCTCGTCATTGGCAATGCAGAAGGCGGCATCAACAGCACCCTGCTGGTGAGGCTTGGCGTATCGCTGCTCATTTTTGGACTGGTCATGTTTTTGCTCATTCCTCCTTTTGCCCGGTGGTTTTTCAACCGGCTGGAAAGTGAACACCATTCGCATTATATTTTCGTGTTGTCCATCGTATTTTTTGCGGCATTTTTATCGGAAGTAGCTGGTGTGGAACCCATCATTGGTGCATTTGCGGCGGGTCTTGCCTTAAATCAGCTGATCCCCCACTCTTCCGCACTGATGAACCGGATTGAGTTTATTGGCAATTCATTGTTTATCCCATTTTCCTGATCAGCGTAGGTATGGTCGTGGATGTGCGGGTCTTGCTTACGGGACCTACTGCTTGGATCGTGGCTTTTACACTTACGGCGGTTGCTTTGGTGAGCAAGTGGCTTGCAGCCTTTGCCACACAGAAAATCTTTAATTATTCCGCGGCACAGCGACAGTTAATCTTTGGTCTGAGCAGCGCCCATGCTGCAGCAACCCTGGCCATCATTCTGGTAGGCTTTAAGGTGGGCATCCTCGATGAAAACATCCTCAATGGCACCATCATCCTCATATTGATTACATGTATTGTAGCCTCATTTGCCGCGGAAAAAGCAGCGAAGACCCTGATCGCTTCCTCCAAAAACGAACTCTCTTCCGATGACGTGCAGTATGAATTGGTGAGTGAACACATCTTGCTGCCCGCAGATGAGGATGAAGACATCTCAAAACTACTCAACCTGGCTATCCTGATTAAGAATAAAAAATCGGTGCAACCCATTTCTATCTTATCTGTGATACCTTTTGACGATGAGGCTGAACTGAACATCCTTAAAGAAAAACGAAGGTTTTCATCCCTCATTCAATCGGCAGCTGGTTCAGAGACCAGGGTAAATTATGTAAGTACCATGGACCACAACATTGGGAGTGGTATAGCCAGAACCTCCCGCGAGGTAATGGCTAACCTGATTCTTATGAACTGGCCCAGTCATCAGAATCTGGTAGATAAGCTCATGAGTGAAAAGATCGACACCATCGTCAGTTATACCGACAAGTCGCTTATGATCGCCGAATTGAATCAGCCCTTGTTGTTTTATACGCGCATTGTCCTGGTAGTGCCCCGCTTGCCGAACTGGAAAATGGCTTTGTGCAATGGGTGAATAAGGTTTTTATGCTGGCCAAGGAGCTCAGCATGCGAATGGTTTGTTTTTGTAACCTTACCACCTTTGACGAACTTACCAAATTTGACGGCTATTTGGGTTATTCCATAAACATGCAACATCAGGATTTTACTGACTGGGAAGACTTTCTGATCGTCTCCCGGTATGTGAAGGATAAAGACATCCTCATTGTGGTTTCAGCCCGTAAAGGTTCTGTTTCCCACATGGGTATCCTTGAAAACATACCTGCCAAGTTGGAAAAACACTTTACCAACAGCAAAATTATGATCTATCCGCAGCAGTTCAGCAATATGAAGTTGTATGACAATTACCTGGACATCAACGCTGAACCATTATCCAAGGGCATCAAGACCTTCCATAAGTTGAAAAAAGGTCTTGGTGGCATGTTAAAACAGTAAGCTTTTAACCCAGGATCAAATAATCGTAATCCTGTTGACTGAAATGCATTAAAATTTGTGTAATTTGCATTACACATAAAATAACCCACATGAATAAGATCATATGTTTTATCGGCTTTATCCTGCTGCTGTCCTCCTGCGCAAAAAATCCGGTTACTGGTAAAAAGGAACTCATGCTCATGTCTGAATCGCAAGAGATTGCGCTCGGCAAAGAAGCGGATCCCTCAATAGTTGCAGAGTATGGTTTATATGAAAACCCTACGCTTCAAGCTTTCATCACCACGAAAGGTAAGGAGATGGCTGCCATTTCGCACAGGAAAACCCTGCCTTATGAATTTAAAATCCTCGACTCACCGGTGGTCAATGCCTTTGCTGTACCCGGTGGTTACGTGTACTTTACCCGTGGCATCATGGCCCACTTCAATAATGAGGCAGAATTTGCCGGTGTGCTTGGACATGAGATTGGACACATCACCGCACGTCACGGTGCAAGTCAGTACAGCAAACAAATCCTCGCCCAGGTGGCCTTGGTTGGTGGTATGGTAGCTTCTCAGGATTTTGCCCGTTTTGCCGATCTCGCCAACACCGGACTTGGTTTGTTGTTTCTAAAATTTGGGCGAAGCGATGAGTCAGAGTCCGATGAAATAGGCGTAGTGTATTCCACCGACATAGGCTACAATGCCCATAAAATGGCAGATTTTTTTAAGACCCTGCAAAAAATGAGTTCGGAGTCCGGCGGATCCATTCCAACCTTTTTATCTACCCACCCTGATCCGGGAGATCGCTTTCAAAAAGTCAATGAAACCGCCACAAAATTCCAGAAAATAAAAGGCCAAAGTGAAGCAAGCCTTAAAACAGGAAGAGACAGTTACCTGAAGATGATCGATGGCATTATCTACGGCGAGGATCCGAGACAGGGCTTCTTTGAAAATAATGTCTTTTATCATCCCGAACTGCTGTTTTACTTTGGTGTACCCAAAGACTGGCAAACCCTAAACACACCAAGTCAGGTCCAAATGGCCCCAAAAGACGGCAAAGCGCTGATGTTCCTTGAGTTGGAAGCGTCCAAAACCCTGGACGCCGCAGCGACAGATTTTGTGAGCAGAAATAAAATAGTGGTGGAAGACAAGGCCAATGTAAATGTAAATGGCTTTCCCGCCCTGGCCTTATACGGTACACAAACGCCGGATGCCGCAGCAGGAGAGCAAGGGCAAGCGCTTAAGTTGATGGCGTATTTCATCCAGTACAACAACAACATCTACAAGATGGTAGGATTGACGGCCAATGCCGACTTTAATAGCTATTTCAACGCCTTCCAGACCACCATGAAGAGTTTCAACAAACTCACCGATGCTTCAAAAATCAACAAGCTCCCACAGCGCATTAAAATCGTGACTGCAAAAAAGAACGGCACCCTGCAGCAGATCATGGCAGACTATAAAATGGGACAGGACAAGATGAATGAGTTGAGTTTGCTCAATGGCATGGACCTTACGGCGACGGTTGAGGCAGGAACTCTGGTAAAGGTGTTGGAACTGAGGAAATAGAGGGGCTAGGGTCAGGGGCTAGGGGCTAGGGGTCAGAGGTTAGGGGCTAGGGGTCAGGGGTCAGGGGTCAGAGGTTAGGGGCTAGGGGTCAGGGGCTAGGGGTCAGGGGCTAGGGGTCAGGGGCTATGTGTACCCTCATAAAATAGCTTGACAAAGTTTGTTAATTACCCAAATTTAGCATGTATTTTATACACTACATTTTAACGCTTTAATAATTTTCTTTTGAATTGTAGACTGTGTTACAACTTTTTGATATTTGGCTTTGGTTTCGGCATGTTGCAAATTGACCTTATATATAGATTGTAAATGTGCCAAAATTTCTGTTGTTGACAAATTGAGCTTTTCACATCTATATTTCATTAACGACAATAAACACATAGAAAGGTAGCACAATTTAACATGAGCATTAATTCTTTCTGGCACCCATAATCTTACTGGATGCAACATGACGTCTCCTTTCATAGTTCTAAAACTTCTTTCGACAATTTCTTTGTCAAAATACTTTTTTACAACTTCATCGATTTTCAACTTTGTATTATGAAAAATTAGAGAATATCCCACATACTTCACTTCAGTGTCTGTTGCATCATCTAAAAGCATTTTGTCTTTTTCATTACCTCGAATTTTGGGTTGTAAATTATAATCAGTTTACCTGATAAGTATTTTTGCTCTGTGGCATATACAACTGTTTCTTTTAATGCAACCAAATTCTTTTTGTATAAATAACATCCCTGTCTATATGGGATAAAATATTGTTCTTGACGCCAATGCTTTGTTTCATACCTACAATCAGTTCCATTTTTAGATTTTGCATAGCAACGATATTTGCTTCACTGTAAAATCCTCTATCCAAAACCATTGATTTCAAGCCCCTTACGGCTATTGTGATAAGCAAATCTTCCAATATTTTAATATTAGATATGTTGCCTTTATATGTTTTATGTAAAACAGGAAATCCATTATTAAAGCTTACTGCCAGGCCAATTTGAATCAATTTTGATACCCTTCCATCTTTGCCTTTTCGCAATGAAGTGTTGTCATGTTTTCCATTATAATATGTATCTGTAACATCAAGTACATATGTATTTGTGTCAATTGGACACAAGTTTTTCCAAACTTCAAAAATTTCTTCTTCAATAAAATTAAAATCCAATTTTTCTAAATAGTCAAGTGCTCGATATATCATGTCATTTTACAATTCTTCTAGATTTAATTCCTCTTTTATTGAGGATTTTTCAATCCAGGAAGAAATTTTTTTAACACTTGCTTTACACAAAGATGGCCTACAACTAGTGAAAGGATGGATTTATAATGCTGGCCAAAATCTCATGAAGATTAAGTTGGTTAGCTAGCTGTAATAAAATTGAAACATCTGCATATTGCTTGACATTTACAACATCGACTTTGCCAATGTCAACTTTTTGAACAGGAACACCATTTTCCTCTTTTCCTATGTACTCAAGGACTCTCTGTTTTACTTTGCCATTTTCCCTGTATGTTTCTACTTTAACAAGGTAAGTGGAATCTTTTCTAGTTATTTTGCGAATAAATGCCATTGTAGTGTTCATTATATACACTACAAAGATAAAAACACATTTTAAATAATTCTAATAATTCCTTAATTTATTGGGGTTTCTGGCCTTAAATTTATGTAGTGTATAAAATAGGCCCTAAATTTGGGTAATTAATATTCATGTTTTCATAAATCCATAAGGAGATATGGCATTGAATAAAGCTGCAGGTGAATTGTTTCAATCCCTTATGATATATCATGCTCCAAATTGGTTCCCGCTGAATGCGCAAAATCTGTGGTAAGTTAAATGAACTGAAGGCCTGAAAATTAAACAGCTTGACTTTTAAAGATATCCATTTCGCAGACCTGTCTAACTGGCCTTGCCTGATAGAAACCGCTGAAATCCAAAATGAAACCAATGTCAGCGATTTCAGTGAATAGGAATGTTCTTTTAGAAAGGAATTTTCCTCTCTTCAGGAATGTATTTGGATAAGAATGGGTTCTGCGGTTTCAGCGGGAAGAACACCCAAGCTATGAACTTAAGTTGACCCATAGCACCAAAGTGTATTTCCAAATGTGAATTGATATCTGATTTAGGAATTCTGATTTAGGACTTAGGAATTGATATAAGCTTTTAAAAATTAACGGAAAACGCTGAAATTTAAGCTATTGAAAGTACAATTTGATTTAATGCAACACTAAGAGAATTGGGTGGTTTGACTTGTGGAAAAAAGGAGATAGATTTGCCTAATTACTACCTAACATATTGATTATAAATTGATAAAAAATTACACATCTTATTTATTTGATATACAGGTTAAAAAAATAGGGCATTTTTTTTGGGTTATTATTTCCAAATTTGTTATCTTTGCAACTCTTTAGAACGAAAGCGTTCTTTCAAGCTTCAAAAAATGCGGAAGTAGCTCAGTTGGTAGAGCACAACCTTGCCAAGGTTGGGGTCGCGAGTTCGAGTCTCGTTTTCCGCTCAGATGCCCTCAATATTGGGGGCTTTTTATTTTGAGGCCCTGGTGGTGGAACTGGTAGACACGCAGGACTTAAAATCCTGTGACCATCGCGGTCGTGCGGGTTCAAGTCCCGCCCGGGGTACTTTTCATAATAATAAGGCGATACAATCATTATCCCCTATTGTTGCTGGTTTTACCAGCCGCGATAGGGGATTTTTTTTGGCTGTACCTGATCATTATTTATTTAAAGATGCGTAACTTTATAGGATGACGGCAAGTACTGAAAATAATGGGTATGATTACGATTATGTGATCATTGGCAGTGGCTTTGGGGGCTCGGTCTCGGCACTGCGTTTGAGCGAGAAGGGATACAAGGTGCTGGTAATCGAAAAAGGAAAATGGTTTAACAAAGCAGATTCCTTTCCAAAGACCAACTGGCAGTTGTCCAAATGGCTGTGGGCTCCGCGACTTGGCCTAAAAGGCATATTGCGCATTGGCGTTTACCGCCATGTGACGGCGCTCAGTGGCACGGGAGTAGGCGGAGGGTCTTTGGTATATGCCAATACATTACCGGTGCCGGGGTCTGCCTTTTTTAATTCAGGGAACTGGGAAGGACTGGCGGATTGGGAAGGGGAATTGAAACCCTTTTATGCTACAGCAAAATCCATGCTGGGAGCGGCAACCCACCCGTACACCAGTAGAAAGGACAAAGCGATGCAGACGCTGGCCGAAAACCTCGGCGGCAGGGAGCGATATGAAAAAACAGATGTAGCCGTTTACTTCGGCAAGCCGGGCGAGACCGTCGAAGACCCTTATTTTAACGGACAGGGGCCGAGCCGCACCGGCTGCATCCTTTGTGGTGCCTGTATGACGGGCTGCCGCTACAATGCCAAAAATACCCTCGATAAAAACTACCTCTTCCTGGCCCAAAATCTTGGCGCTACCATCCTGGCAGAACGGGAAGTGACGGATGTCAAGCCCCTCGGAGAACATGGAGAAAATGGCTACGAGATCAGTCATGTATCCTCTTTTTCCTTTTTCAAAAGTCCACAAAAGATCACCTGTAAGGGTGTCATTTTCTCGGGCGGTGTCACGGGAACGGTAAACTTGCTGCTCAAGCTCAAGGCGACCTCATTGCCAAAGTTGTCAGACATGGTGGGCAAGGCCGTACGCACCAATTCAGAGAGCCTCATCGGGGTAACCACCTATGACCGGAAAACCGATCTAAGCGAAGGCATTGCTATCGGCTCGATCGTACACATCGACGAGCACCGCAACCTGGAACCCGCCAAGTACGGAGCAGGGTCCGGATTCTGGCGCATTTTCATGTCGCCCATGACCTCCGGAAAAAATATGGGCATCCGGTTTTGGGGCATCCTGAAAGATCTTTTTCTGCACCCAATAGACAACTTAAGGGTGATTTTTACCGATGATTTTGCGAAGAGGACCATGATCATGCTGTACATGGAAAGCATCGATTCAAAATTGACCATGGTGAGATCGCGGTTTGGGTTTTTATCCTCAAAACTCGAATCGGGCACCAGGCCTTCTGCTTTTAATCCCCTGGCTTCTAAATTGGCGGCTCAGATGGCCGCCATCCTTAATGGCAAGCCCATGGTCATCTTGTCGGAATCACTATTTGGCATACCCACCACTGCACACATACTCGGAGGGGCCTGCATGGGAAAAGATGCAGCCACCGGCGTCATCGATGCGCAAAATAAGGTGTTCAACTACCAAAACATGTATGTGTGCGACGGCAGCGCCATCTCTGCAAATCCGGGTGTAAATCCCAGTCTCTCCATCACCGCCATCACAGAACGCGCCATGCACCACTTGCCGCATAAAACTCAGCATCCTGACTTTATTCACCATTCAACCCTATAATTTCCATTCATGCCCACAAAAGAAAAATTCTTCACCAGTGACATCTCCGGCCGTAATTATCTACTTTCAGACCGGGTAACCGGCAGTGCGGTTGGACAATCGATCCTGACCCTGATCAGGAAGGACTACCCCGACTTCAAAACTGCGAACCAGCTCTCTGTGATCGAACTCAATGATTACCGAAAACGGTACATTGAAACCCTGATGAGCAAACAGATCGGTGAACTGTCCAAAATGGAGAAGACCGTTTTGTCATCCCTCTCGGACAGGTCAACCCTGGCAGATAAGGAAATCGAGGATGAAACCATGCCCACCTCCATTGGGCAAAGACTGGCCGACAAAGTGGCTTCCTTTGGCGGCAGCTGGAAATTCATCATCCTATTCATGACCATCCTGGTGGTCTGGATATTTTACAATGTCTACATTTTGAAAGACCAGGGCTTTGACCCGTACCCTTTTATTTTGCTCAACCTCATCCTGTCCTGCATCGCAGCCTTACAGGCACCCGTCATCATGATGAGTCAAAACAGGCAGGAAGAAAAAGACAGGGAACGTTCAAAAAAAGACTACATGATCAACCTGAAGTCCGAACTGGAGATCCGTATGCTGCATGAAAAACTTGATCACCTCATCATCCACCAGCAACAGGAGATGCTTGAGATCCAGCAAGTTCAGATCGAGATGATGAATGACATCCTCGAAAAGCTGACGGCCGTAAAATAAAATACACATAAATGCATACCCGGGAAACCGATATGGCGCACCGGGAAATCCATTCACAAAGCATAAATAATTAATTGCACCTTTGGGAATTGGTTTTTTTTGAATATTCCACTTTTGTGGTCTCTACCTTATCCTATGAAGCATTGGTAACTGCAAATGCCCCCTTAGAGAGATCTCAAAAAGCCAAACATCCGAACGCTATTTTTTAAATCGACCAAAACACTAATCCAATATCATCTTCTTTTGGTGCTTTTCTTTTAGGGGTTAGGGGTTAGGGGCTAGGGATCAGGGGTTAGGGATCAGGGGTTAGGGATCAGGGGTTAGGGATCAGGGGCTAGGGATCAGGGGCTAGGGATCAGGGGCTAGGGATCAGGGGTTAGGGATCAGGGGTTAGGGATCAGGGGTTAGGGATCAGGGGTTAGGGATCAGGGGCTAGGGATCAGAGGCTAGGGATCAGGGGCTAGGGATCAGGGGTTAGGGATCAGGGGTTAGGGATCAGGGGGCTAAAATCAAGTCGAGAACTGATGCTCCGAAACCTGACAGTCGCACCCAAAAAATAACTTAATTTTGCTATCTTCGTACATCACATCCGGCTTCGATATGCAGCGTTATCATTGGTTAGTTTTATTCATAGGCTTGGCCCTGGCAGGGAATGCGCAGCGGGAGCCTGCATTTTATACCGGCTACGCTGTAAAATGGGTGGATTCGGTGATGGCCACGCTTACCCTGGATGAAAAGATCGGCCAGTTACTGATGCCCCGGGGCAACGTATCCGGCAAACCACATGATGTTGAAAAACTCAAAGGCTGGGTCCGCGATTACAAGATCGGCGGCCTCGTTTTTTTTGCTTCCTCACCTACGGTGCAGGCAAGACTTACCAATGAATTGCAAGCCATGTCCAGGGTGCCGTTGTTCATCGGAGAAGACTTTGAATGGGGCCTGCCATGCGCATGGACAGCACCGACCGGTTTCCCTATGCCATGACGCTGGGTGCCATGGACGGTCATGAAGACCTCATCGAGGGGATGGGCAGAGAAGTGGGCAGACAATGTCGCCGGCTGGGGGTACACATCAATTACGCACCGGTGGTGGACATAAACAGCAACATGGACAATCCGGTGATCAACTTCAGGTCGTTTGGCGAAAAAAGGGATGCGGTGGTCTCCAAGGCGCTGGCCTATATGAAGGGCTTACAAAGCGCCCATGTCATGGCTACGGCAAAGCACTTTCCCGGGCATGGAGATACCGAGGTGGATTCGCACAAAGACTTACCGGTGATCAACCATGACAGCCTACGACTGCATACGATGGAACTTTACCCCTTCCAGCAACTCATAGATGCCGGCGTGGGAGGCATCATGACGGCGCATCTCGATGTACCGGTGCTCGAGCCGCTGGGGGGACTGGCAGCCACCTTTTCTAAAAATATTGTAACCGGGTTGCTGCGGCAACAAATGGGTTTTAAAGGCCTTACGTTCACCGATGCCATGGACATGAAGGGAGCCATCAAAAATTTCGGACCCGGCGAATCGCTGGTGCAGGCTTTGCTGGCGGGCAATGACATTCTCGAGACATTTGAAGATGTGCCCACCGCTGTGGCTGCGATCAAGGCTGCCCTTGCCGATGGCAGAATCAGCAGTACCCTCCTGGATGAAAAGGTACGGCGCATACTAGTGGCCAAATCCTGGGTGGGTCTCGACAGCTATCAAGCCATCGAATTAAAAAACCTGGTTACCGATCTCAACAGTACTACATCCGATCTGCTCAACAGGAGTTTTGCCGAAGCAACCCTCACCCTTTTAAAAAATGAAGGAGATATCCTGCCGGTGAAAAAACTGGATGGCCGCATCGCCGTGGTTGCTGTCGATGGCATTCCGGCAAACACCTTTCAGGAGATGTGCTCGCGTTACACCAACGTAGATGAATTTATTATTCCTGTAAAAAGTTCAGACTCCCTGGTGCAGTCCCTGGTGATCCAACTGAGCGGCTACGACCTCGTAGTGGTCTCTTTGCACCTGAAAGAAATAAGACCTTCTGCCAAATACAGCGTCAACGAACAAAATAACACCGCCATCACCCAATTGTCAAAACTCGACAATGCCATCCTGTGTCTTTTTGGCAACATTTACGCCCTGCCAAATCTGCCTGCCTATGGTGGTTTCAAGGCCATCGTAGCGACTTACCAGCAATGGGCCTATGCTGAGGCCGCCGCGGCACAAGCCATCTTCGGAGCCCTGCCTTTTTCCGGAAAATTACCCGTAACACTCGCTGAAGATCTGAGATCCGGCAATGGCATCGAACAACCACCTTTGTCCAGGATGGCCTATGGCAGCCCGGAACAGGTAGGAATAGATGGCCATCTACTGAGTGCCCGTATTGATTCGATTGTTGACTCAGGACTCAAAGCAAACGCCTTTCCGGGAGCGGTGGTTCAGGTAGTGAAAGACGGCAGAACAATTTACCAAAAAGCTTACGGCAGCCACACCTACGGCGACACCAGGCTGAACGGTCCTCAGGACAAACGCTATGAATCGGGACAGAAAACGGATGCCATGGATTTTTTTGATGCGACGGCAAACAAAGATGTACAACTGCAAACCAGCCATCAGATCGAAAGTGATGCTGTACAGACCACCGATGTATTTGACCTCGCCTCGGTCACCAAGATTACTACTTCCGCCCTGGCCATTATGCAACTCATGTCGGAAGATAATTTCAGGCTGGATGATCCATGGGCCAGGTATGTACCCGAACTGAGGGGCAGCAACAAAGCGGAACTTACCTTCCGCAACCTGCTCACCCATCGCGCGGGCTTAAAAGCGTGGATACCGTTTTGGCACTATGCAGTGGACAGTCTCGCTACGGCGAAACATGCGGTCAAACTCAAGCCCACCCTCGTCGCAGAATTTCAGTATAAAGAGAAGAAACCTTTTTTCCTGTGGCGATGGTTTGGCAAAAAGAACAAAAAAGAGTTGCTCTACCTGCCATCAGTGCGGGAAAATGCAAACCTTTGGCAAAAATGCCTGGGTGCCGAATGCATCGTCTGGAAAAAGAATGCCTTTCATGACCACCAGACCAAAGATCATGACATCCAGTTGCACGAAAAGTTATGGATGCATAAAAAATACCGCGTCATGCTTTTTGATGGCATAAAAAATTCACTCGTCAATACCGGGCAGGGTTATGTGTACAGCGACCTTCATTACTACTACTACCCCGCCATCGTCAAACAGATCACCGGTAAGGACTTCGACCAATACCTCTATGAAACCTACCGCATTCTGGGGGCAAACAGCCTTTGTTTCAATCCCCTGGAATCGACCTCCCCTCCGCGACTGATGCCCACAGAATATGACAGCCTGTTCCGCAGGACACAAATCTTTGGCCACGTCCACGATGAAGGGGCAGCCATCCTCGATGGTATGGCGGGTCACGCCGGACTCTTTGGCAATGCCAATGACCTGGCAAAACTCATGCTGATGTATCTTCAAAAAGGAAGTTATGGCGGTAAACAATACTTTAGTCCGCAGGTGATCGAAGAATGCACCGCCTACCAGTTCCCCAAAGAAGGCAACCGCCGGGGCATCGCTTTTGACAAACCCGACCTGACAGGCGGTACCAATGCCCCCAGCCTGGCCTCTCCCCTTTCCTATGGCCACAGTGGTTACACCGGCACCTATGTCTGGGTGGATCCCGCCTACAACCTTATTTACATTTTCCTGTCCAACAGGGTCTATACCACCCGGAAAAACAATAAGATAAGTGAGATGAACATTCGCACGAAAATCGGGGATGTCATTTATGAGAGTTTGGGGGTGAGGAGGTGATCTGGTAATTGGGGAATCGGGAAATCGCGGAATCGGGAAATCGGGAAAATCGCGGAATCGGGAAAATCGCGAAAATCGCGGAATCGTGGAAATCGGGAAATCGCGGAATTCGGGAAATCGGGATGAACGAACATTTTCTCCATCGGAGAAAAAAATGAGCGGCAGCTCATTTTCGTGAGTGAACTGGGCGCTTACCACCCGGCATATTCAATTTTCGTGAGTGAACTGGGCGCCACTGCGCACAGCATGGTAAATTAAATCAAGAAACTTCTTTTGAACATTATAGGGTGAAATCATGAAAATCTACCTGGCTGCGCCAATCTGACAGGTCGGGGTTCTGGTGATCTGATTTTCTTGTGATTTTTTGTATGATGGTTTGATGGGTTTAAACTTATCATTGACTATGCCTAAAAGTGACTTCGCACTGTAGGTGCGAGATATCGGCAGCGGTGGGTCATGGCCCGCCGCGGGGATTGAACTACAAATCCATTTTGGCGACATTATTGCCGGGCGCAATGCGGCTTGCAAAAATGGTGACAAAGTACTGGCTAAACATAAAAAAAGAGAATTACTTTTCAGCAATTCTCTTTTCGGTTTGTTATTTTGGTAAAAGATCTGCTACCTCACGGAAGCTGGTGATCCTGATTCCTATCCTGCCTGATTGATCCTTTTGCGGCCGCCTGAAAAGGGGTTCTTTTTTCCCCTGGCCGGTGCCGATGGCTTTTGCCTCGATACATCTGATCGTTGTTGTGGGGGTCGTTGCCCCTGCTGGCGTGGCATTCTTTTGGAAAGACCATCAAATTCCACGTGGAATGGATGGTCGGTCACCAATGGGATGCGTTTGCTGATGAGTCGTTCGATGTCGCGCAATGCAGTGGTATCATCGTGCTCGCAGAATGAGAACGAGGTGCCGGCGTTTCCTGCCCTGCCTGTCCTGCCAATGCGGTGCACATAAGTCTCTGAAACTTCGGGCAGGTCATAATTGATGACATATTTTAGGTCATCCACATCGATGCCCCTGGCTGCAATGTCGGTAGCTACGAGCACCCTGAGCGATTTATTTTTAAAATTAGTCAGGGCCTGCTGACGGGCTACCTGGGATTTATTGCCGTGGATGGCATCTGCTTTGATGCCTTTGGCCATGAGGTCTTTAACTACCTTATTGGCACCGTGTTTTGTTCTGGTAAAAACCAGGGTATGTTGTATATCCGCCGATTTCAATAAGTGGAGCAATAAAGCCCGCTTGTCATCCTTATCTACATAGTACAAATGTTGAACAATGGTATCGGCCGTAGATGATACCGGAGCCACACTGACGTGCACAGGATCATGAAGAATACCATTTGCCAATTTCCTGATTTCGTCCGGCATGGTGGCGGAGAAGAAAAGGGTTTGTCTTTGTTTTGGTACGGCAGCGATGATTTTTTTCACGTCGTGGATAAAGCCCATGTCGAGCATACGATCTGCTTCATCGAGGATGAGGATCTCCAGTCCATTGAGATGCACAAAGCCCTGATTCATCAGGTCGAGCAATCTACCTGGGGTAGCCACAAGCACATCAGTGCCTCTCTTTAAGCCGTTAACCTGGCTGTGTTGGTTTACACCGCCGAAAAGAACCTGATGGGTTAGCGGAAGTTTCCTCCCATAGGCATTAAAACTTTCGTGAATCTGCAGGGCAAGTTCGCGGGTTGGCGTCAGGATAAGTGTCCTGATTTTTTTTGTATTGGATGGATTGGTTTTCTTTGCAGAAAGCAATTGGAGTACCGGAATGGCAAAAGCTGCTGTCTTACCGGTGCCCGTTTGGGCGCAACCTAAAAGATCTCTTCCGGCGAGTACCGGTGGAATGGCTTTTTGTTGAATAGGGGTTGGTGTGGAATATCCTTCTTCCTTTAATGCCTCAAGTATGGGCATTATGATGTTTAATTCAGAAAATGTCAAAATGTGATTAATTGTGCGTCGAGTCAGAAAGGCAGGTAGTTTTATTACTTTGACCATTGCATAAGCCAACGCTGGTTATGTAATGTGGCAAAGATACGACTAATTTGTCATAATTGTGTTAATATAATGGTAATTTATGACTTATGTCGGGGCTCGCTGGTTAAACTGAAGCCTGACATGGCCTGTGATAAAAGGTGTAGAAGGAATGAAGATGAATTGTTTAAAAAATTGAATACCGCAAGAAAACGAATTAATAGCCCAATAATTTGGTCTGCACACTATTTTATTCGTAATTTTGCGAATAATATACAAGAAACATGTCTGTCATAAAATCAAAGTACAGTAAGAAACAGGAAATGGTATCGATGTTTGCGAATGCCCTTGCAAATCCAGCAAGGGTAGCCATCCTGGAGATGCTGGCGAACCAGTCCTGCTGTTATCATGGAGATCTGTCGGACGAACTGCCGATCGCTAAAAGTACGCTTTCTCAACACCTGACTGTTTTGAAAAAAGCCGGTTTGATCCAGGGAGAAATAAATCCCCCCAAAACGAAGTACTGCATAAACCGGGAAAACTGGGGCCTTGCCAAAGGTTTGCTCCTGGGTTTTTTTGACACCAAAATTGATTCGTATTCTTGCGATTAATTGATAGTATGACAATGCAACCAATGGATTCATCATTACAATGCTAAATAAGCCAAAAAATAGCAAACATCGAAGATTCAAATTTCATAAAATGTATGAAAACCAAACTCAAATTTCTGGATCGTTTTCTTACCCTGTGGATATTTTTGGCCATGGCAGCAGGGGTATTACTGGGCTCTCTGTTTCCCGGAATATCTACCTTAATTGATGACCTCTCCATAGGTTCCACCAATGTACCTTTGGCCATAGGGCTGATCCTCATGATGTATCCTCCGCTTGCCAAGGTCGACTATTCCTTATTGCCAGGGGCATTCCGCGATAAAAAGTCAATGGGCATTTCGCTATTGCTCAACTGGCTGATTGGACCACTGCTTATGTTTGGACTAGCCGTCTTGTTTTTGAGGGACTATCCCGGGTATATGACCGGTCTGATTTTGATTGGGCTGGCAAGGTGTATTGCCATGGTGCTCGTGTGGAATGATTTAGCGGGTGGCAATCGCGAATACGCTGCATTGCTGGTGGCGTTGAATAGCGTGTTCCAGGTGATAACGTATAGCTTTTATGCCTGGTTGTTCATAAATATCCTGCCGGGCCAGTTGGGGCTGGGCAATTTTAACATCACTGTGCCTATGCGGGATGTGGCAGAAAGTGTTTTTATCTACCTGGGTATTCCATTTATTGCCGGATTTTTGACCAGATACCAACTCATTAAATCGAAAGGAAAGGACTGGTATCAACGCACGTTTATTCCGGCCATTTCGCCGGTTACCCTCTATGCTTTGCTTTTCACCATTATTTTAATGTTCAGCCTCAAAGGGGATAAAATCCTGGAGTTGCCCATGGATGTGATGATGGTAGCCATTCCTCTGATAATCTATTTTATCCTGATGTTTTTTGTAAGCTTTTTTATAAATAAGGCGATGGGTCTGCCATACGATAAAAATGCCTCCATCGCATTTACGGCTACAGGGAATAACTTTGAATTGGCCATAGCCGTAGCCATTGCCGTTTTTGGCATACATTCACCACAAGCTTTCGCCGGCGTAATTGGACCATTGGTAGAAGTACCTGTTTTGATCCTATTGGTAAGGGCTTCATTGTATCTTAAGCAAAAATTTTACTCTCAAAATTCATAGCCATGTTCCGAAAAATAAGGAGAACGGTTAAAAACCTGGAGCAACAATTTGATCAGATCGACCCGCAGCGCAAACTACTGCTGGAGCGGCTTTCCGCCTACCTGCAAGCAAAATATGATGCCAATGAGGAGATCAACCTGGTCTTTGTCTGTACGCATAACTCGAGGAGGAGTCACTTTGGGCAGATTGCAGGCGCAATGGCGGCGGCCTATTATTGTATCGACAATGTACATGTCTTCTCAGGGGGCACCGAAGCCACCACTTTTCACCCTAATGCAATAACTGCCTTGCGACACCTTGGTTTTGAAATATCCACAAACGACGGAGACAGCACAAATCCTTTTTGGACCGTCCGGTTTGGCACAAAGACCGCTACCATGTGTTATTCCAAAGTGTATCATGCAGAAGGAAATCCAACTTCAAATTTTGCGGCCATCATGACCTGTGCGGATGCCGATGAAAATTGCCCATTCATACCCGGCGCTGACATCAGGGTAGCCACCACTTATGAAGATCCGAAAACATCTGACGGCACAGCACAACAAGATGAGGTATATCAGGAAAGGTTCCTGCAAATATGCCGGGAAATGTTATATGCCTTTTCCCTTGTATCCTGATCCAAATGGTAATTTGAAATTGCTTCATGCAATGAATTGCATAACCTGCTACATATCTTTAACAAAAGTAAACTCCCCTCCTCCCTGTTTGAGGATCATTTTTTTTCTGCAGGTACAAATTCCATGATTATACCCGCCTTATCGTATTTGAATTTATCTTTTGCTGTAGCATCCAATGGAAAGGCAGATTGTCCGGTAGCCTGAGCGATGAGAAAATTTCCCGATTTACTGATGTTGATTTTTAAGGGAAGCTGAGGAGAAGAATAGGTTCCAGCGTAGGCATCAAGGTCTTTCTCTTTTACTTCGAATGAATTGAAAACCGGCATTTCAATGGGCAGATCATAAACCCAGTTGAGCGCTGCCAAAGAGATGTCGTTGTTGTTGAAATTTGTGCCATTTGATGTCATGGCAAAACTCAGGCTGTCATTGACAAAATATGCAAAGACAGACGAAAATCCATCTATACCTCCGGTATGGCCATAACCAACCGCCTTATAAAATGGGAGTTCAAACAAGCCCATGCCCATGCCTTCCCTGATCGTTTGCATCTGGTTCAAACTTGCCGCCTTCAATAACTTGCCAGAAAGAAGTCCCTGTGCAAAACGGTTGACATCTGATGCCGAGGAAATGATGGCACCTGCTCCCATCGGAATGGAAGGATCGGTTTCCTCTTCTTTTTGCCAGCTGCCCAGATATTTATAGGAATGGCATTCATTTTTTTTGACATCAATCCTGCCGGCAAAAGCGGTACGTGTTAAGCCCAGTGGTTTGATGATTTTTTCGGTAAGTAAATCCCCATATGATTTACCATATATCTTTTGAAGGATGTAGGACAGCAGTATAAAATTTGAATTGCTGTATTCGGTACGACTATCCGGTTCGAAGACACTTTCAACCTTTTCCATCATGGCCAGCATATCCGTTTCTGTCTGAGGTCTGGTATGCCAGTCCATATAATCATCACTGCTTGTCACATTGAAAATGCCACTGCGGTGTGCCAGCAAATTTGCCACCGTTATCCGGCTGGCATTTTTCAAGGAGGGAAAGAAGCCATCAATGGAGGTCTGTAAAGTTATCTTCCCCTCTTCAATGGCCTTAAAAACAAGCACAGCGGTATAGGTCTTGGAAATTGAACCTATGCGATACATGGTCTGCTCATTGGCTTTCAATCCTGCTTCTTTATCGAGGTATCCAATGCTTCGGGTATAAATGGGTTGTCCTTTTTGATACAGGGCCACACTACCCATAAATTTGTCGCTTGCTTCTATGGCATCCATAAACGCATCCAGTTTCGACCTGTCTTTTTCTTGGCCCCAGCCCGCCAAATTCAATGATCCAACCAACAACACACATAAAAGTATCTTCATAATATATAAATTGATATCCAGCTATTGTTCATTCAATAGAATGCAAAGATAGGGATATAATGTTCTAGATGTTCGAAATGTTCTAGGTGTTCGAAATGTTCAAAATGCTGAGCAAAGCGAAGTCCCGAGCGATCAGCGCGGGATTCAAAATGCCGAAGTGAAACGGAGGCTGCCAAGTTCCGAACCGCAGGTGAGGAATCCCGAGCGAATAGCGAGGGATTCGAAATGCTGAGCGAAGCGAAGTCCCGAGCAATGAGCGAGGGATTCAAAATGTTCGAGGTGTTCAGGCCTGTCTGACTGGCGTCAGCCAAGTAGATGTTGAAAATGTTGAAAATGATTGAAATGTTCGAAATAAATTTTACAGGCTGACTTCGTCTCGCCTTTAACTTGTTAGTGGGAGAGCTATCTTAAACCTTGGCTTTCTGCGCTAATCTACCTGGCAACGCCAGTTAGACAGGTCTGCAGTATCTACTTTGCTGCGCTACATACCCGGTATGCGGAAAACAAACTACAAAATTATTTTGACTGGATTTGATTTACAACCTGGGCTTTTTCGATGAAGCCGGAATGGTTCCAGACCATGTTACCGGCTTTGTACAATTGTAGGACGGGCAGGGCATCTATTTTGAGTTCCTTGCAAAGAAGTTGATGATCGTCGGCATTGATTCGTATAACAACAACCTCAGTGGCCTTTTCCTTAGATATTTCTTCCAGATATGGTTTCATCTTTTTGCATGGAGCGCACCAGTCTGCGTAAAAATCAATGAGAACCAGTTTATCCGAAACCAGCAATTTATTGAAGTCATCCAGGTTCATGCCATTCAAGGCAGATCTGTTTTTTGCCTCTGGCAATCCTGCTGCCCGCCACTTCATGATGCCACCCGCCATGTCATATACGGATGTAAATCCCTTTTTACTTAGCAAGCCTGCTGCGGAATTGCTTCTTCCACCGCTGAGGCAATAGACAAAAACCGGTTTTGACCTATCCAGCCCGGCTACCTGTTCTTCAAATTTGGCATCGTTGAAATTGTAGTTCAAAGCTGACTTGAGGTGACCTTTTGAGAATTCCTCCGGAGTGCGTACATCGAGCAGAATGGCTTCTGGTGTTTTCTCCAATTGAGATGAAAACTCCCTGGCACTTAATTTTACAGCCTTGCTTTGGGCACCAAGACAGGAAGAAAAAACAAAAGGCAAGGCAACAAACAAGAAAGCATAAAACAGTATTTTTCCTGTTTTGTCAAATAAGTTTATCATAAATTTTGTTTTGAATTTTGGCAATTCGGGTGGATAAAATTATTTAAGATACTCATTTTCAGCTTTTTGGTAGTAAACTTTACACTTTCCTCCGGCACAGTTGCCTCCCAGACAGCCAAAGGCAAAAACAGCCATTGAGGTAAAATAACCGCCGAGGAAAATGCCGAGCCATTCTTTTTCCACAATGCCCTGACCCACAATGGCTAAACCAATGATGAGGTAAAGTAGGCGCATAAAATGCCATCCTGTAAAGATTCTTTCTTTCATAATTAAATGGAATGCGGTAATTGTTCCTATACCGACCCTATAGTTTTGGCAAATGTCGTCAATGATTTATATAATCCAGGTGACTTAAGTTACTTAAGCCAATGAGTTGCAAAATAAAGTGACATGGCAACTGCAACCATCTTTGCCTTGTTTGAGCCCAGTAGTTGGCATTTTTCTTTATCTTCGCGAAACAAAAAATATATGTTTTGAGTCTGATTAAATCTATTTCAGGAATCAGGGGAACCATTGGAGGCAAAAAAGGAGACAACCTCACCCCAATAGACATTGTTGAAAGTATAGCCGGCTTTGCCACGTGGGTGAAAAAAACCAAGGCAAGACCCAAAGTGGTGGTTGGCAGAGATGGCAGAATGTCTGGGGTTATGGTCAGTCAGCTGGCTATACAGACCTTGATCGGCATGGGTGTAGATGTAGTGGACCTCGATTTTTCTACTACGCCCACCGTCGAAATGTATGTACCGTATGTCAAAGCCGACGCCGGCATCATTTTTACGGCCAGTCACAATCCCAAAGAATGGAATGCCTTAAAATTCCTGGATGGCAAAGGTGAATTCATTTCTGCGGCCATTGGTGAAGAAATTTTAAGCACTATAAAAGCCGGGAATCTGGATTTTGCCCAGGTAGATGAAATGGGCAAACTTGAAGCTGCGGATGACGCACTCGACATTCACATTGATGCCATTTTAAAAAATCGTTTTGTCAACGTAGATGCCATAAAAACTTCCGGCTTTAAGGTGGTGGTTGATTGTATCAATTCCACGGGCGCCATGGCTATTCCGCCTTTGCTCGATGCACTGGGCGTGCAATACACCCTCATCAATGAAGAAATTTCCGGCAATTTTGCCCACAACCCTGAGCCTTTACCGGCCCATTTGGTTCAGCTATCTGAAGCGGTGATATCGGACGGAGCAGCATTGGGCATCAGCGTTGACCCTGATGTGGACAGGCTGGCATTTGTGTGTGAAGACGGCAGTATGTTAGGAGAAGAACTTACCCTGGTTGCCGTAGCTGACCACATTTTATCGCTGGAAAAAGGGAATACGGTGTCCAACCTGTCATCTACCCGTGCCCTGGCTGATGTCACGAAAAAACACGGGGGCAGTTATTTGGCCGCAGCGGTAGGGGAAGTAAATGTGGTAAACGCCATGAAAGTTACCAATGCCATTATAGGAGGTGAGGGCAACGGTGGAGTTATCTTACCCGAACTTCATTATGGTCGTGATGCAATGGCTGGAATTGCTTTGTTTTTGAGTTATCTGGCGATTAGAAATCAGCAAGCCAGCGAAGTCAGAAATGCACTGCCGCAATACACCATCATCAAAGATAAAATGGATGTTGCGGGTCTAGACCTCAAGGCCGTATTTTCAAGATTAAAATCTACCTTTACTTCAGAAAAGCTCAATGACATCGACGGTTTAAAAATAGATTTTGCAGAGGGGTGGGTTCATTTCAGGCAATCAAATACAGAACCCATCGTGCGGATATATGCAGAAGCCAAAAACGAAGAAACCGCCCGTTTGCTCATTGACAAGGTAAAGTCTTCCATTTAACCTTTATTTTACATGACACCATTAGAAATTCATTTTCAGCAATTCAGAAAAAACATCATCGGCATCGATGGTAAAATCACTACACCCGACGGCACCAAACCTGTGGTCTATGCCGACTGGACGGCCAGTGGAAGAATGTATGGCCCCATTGAGGAATTAATGACCAAGGGCATTGCACCCTATGTAGCCAATACCCATACCGAGACCAACTTTACGGGTACGGCCATGACCCTTGCTTACAAACGATCAAAAGAAATCATCAAAAAACATGTCAATGCCAATGAAGCGGATATCCTAATCGCTTCAAACTCAGGGATGACAGGGGTAGTAAATAAATTTCAACGAATCCTGGGTTTAAAGATCCATGAAAAATTTGCAGGACGGGTACTTCTCACAGAAGAGGAGAAACCCATAGTTTTTGTCACCCACATGGAACATCACTCCAATCAAACATCCTGGTTGGAGACCATCGCCGATGTGGCCATCATCCAGGCTTGTCCTGAAGGGAAAGTCGATCTTACTCATTTTGAAAGTTTACTCAAACAATACCAGCACAGAAAATTGAAAATTGCTGCAGTAACTTCTTGTTCCAATGTGACCGGCATTTTTACACCGTACCATGAAATAGCAAAAATTATACATGGGCACGGCGGACTCTGTTTTGTTGACTTCGCCTGTTCAGCGCCTTACATTAAAATTGACATGCACCCGGCCGAAGAAGGTTGTCATCTGGATGCCATTTACTTTAGTCCGCACAAATTTCTGGGTGGTCCGGGCAGCAATGGTGTGCTGATCTTTAATAGCAAGTTATATAATAACCGCGTACCCGATCATCCCGGCGGTGGCACAGTGGATTGGACAAATCCCTGGGGAGAACATAAGTATCACGAAGAAATAGAAGCCAGGGAGGACGGAGGTACACCAGGTTTTTTACAAACCATGCGCATCGCCCTTTGTGTCTTGCTCAAAGAAAAAATGGGCGTTGATAAAATGGAAGCAAGAGAGCATGAAATCACCCAACTTATTTGGTCCCGTCTTTCAAAAATGCCCAAAGTTCATGCGTTTGCGGATCACCAAAAAAGAGAGACTGCCGGTATTTTCTTTCATCATTGATGACCTGCACTACAACCTGGCTGTAAAATTGCTCAACGATAAATTTGGCGTTCAGGTGAGGGGAGGCTGCAGTTGCGCAGGCACTTATGGGCACTACCTGTTTCACATTTCTTATGAAAACTCTAAAAGATTTACATCAAGCATAGACAGGGGCGATCTTTCTGAAAAATTGGGCTGGGTAAGGATGTCATTCCACTCGACCATGTCCAACGAAGAAGTAAACTACTGTATGGATGCGATTGAACAGTTGAGTGAGCACCATAAAACATGGAGCAATGACTATGAGTACAACCGCAAAGCCAATGAATTTTATCCAATCGACAATTCAGCGGCTGCAGAACGAAAACTTGTAGATTCCTGGTTTGACAATCATACGCTGTGAGACGCATCTATTTTGACAATGCCTCGACCACCGCAGTTTTGCCACAGGTAGCGGATAAGATGCGCGACATTTTGGTAAATGACTTCGGCAATCCTTCGTCCATCCACCACTATGGCCGTATAACCCGGTCCCTCATTGAAGATGCACGCAAGCGGGTCGCAAAAATCGTAAATGCCTCGATTGGCGAAATATTTTTTACTTCCTCAGCCACCGAAGCCAATAACACCATTTTGCAAAGATGTATTCCCGATTTGGGGGTCAGGCGCATCATCAGCGCACCTACAGAGCACCATTGCATCCTGCACACCCTTGAGCATATAAAAAAAGAAGTTGCCGGCATAAGTGTGGTGATGCTCGATGTCGATCATCACGGCCAAATTGACTTAGAAGCACTTGAAACCCTACTTGCCACGAGTTCAGAAAAAACAATGGTTTCACTCATGTATGGGAATAATGAGATTGGCACCATGCACAACATGGAAGAAATTAGTAGGTTGTGTGAAAAACACCAGGCCTTGTTGCATTGTGATGCGGTGCAGGTTGTGGGAAAATATAAGATTGACCTGCAAAGCATCAAACTTTCTTTCATGTCAGCCACTGCCCATAAATTTCACGGTCCCAAGGGATCTGGTTTTTTTTACATGAATGGCGCAAACATCATTCAGCCCTACATCTATGGCGGTGCCCAGGAAAGGAACATGCGTGCAGGTACAGAAAATGTGGCTGGCATCACCGGGCTGGCTGATGCGCTTGCCGTTGCGACCGATGTCATGGAAATCAGAAAGCAACATGTGGAGGAGATAAAATCTCATTTTGAAAGCAGGCTATTTTCTGAGTTGACCGACATCCGGTTCAACAACCCAACCGACACAGCCTCTATGTACCACATCAGCAGTGTTTCATTTCCCGGATCCCCGCAGGCAGATATGCTCAAGTTTAACCTCGACATTGAAGGCATTGCAGCTTCATCGGGCAGCGCATGTAGTGCAGGCATTGAAGAAGACAGCCACGTGTTACAAGCCATAGGACATGATTCCAGTCGTAAAACGGTAAGATTTTCCTTTTCCTTTCTCAACACTGTAGAAGAGGCAGATGCGGTGGTCGATAAATTGAAGTCGTTACTCCCCCATTCCTAAATGGAAGATGTTGTATTCATAAGACGTTGTGTAGAACTGGCACTAAAAGCCGGAAAAAACACCCGGTCAAATCCAATGGTTGGGGCTTTAATGGTGCATGACAACACCATCATAAGTGAAGGCTGGCACCAGCGATACGGCGGACCACACGCAGAAGTAATGGCCATTGAAAGTGTGCCATTGGATAAAAAACACCTGATACCCGAATCAACTTTATATGTAAGCCTTGAACCGTGTTGTGTCCATGGTAAAACGCCACCCTGCACGGACCTTATCATACGTTCAGGCATTAAAAAAGTAGTCATTGGCAGTACAGATCCGGATGAACGAATGCGGGGCAAGGGTATGCAAATCCTTTCACAAGCGGGAATAGAAGTAATGTCCGGGGTCTTTAGCAAGAAGCGTGCGATAACCTCATAAGGAAGTTTATATCCAATTTACGCAGGAAACCGTATGTCATTTTAAAATGGGCCACCAGTTTTGATGGATTTATGGGACATCGTTCACAAAGGCTTAAACTTTCGGGATCCGAAGCAGGCATACTCGTACATAAATGGCGATCGGAAAACGATGCCATCCTCATAGGTAAAAAAACTGCCATTGCAGACAATCCGTCACTGACCACGCGACACTATCCGGGGGATTCATCCATCAGGGTGGTTCTCGATGCCCATCTTGAAGTCCCTCCCCACTCTATTTTACTCAATGACGGCCTACCGTCCATGCTGGTCAATGAGATGAAAGAAAGCCAGGATGGTCCGGTAAAATATCTGATGGTCAATGACGTAAGAAATCTTGAAGCGGTACTTTCTTCTTTGTTTGAAGCGGGTATATTTAGTGTGCTTGTAGAGGGAGGTGCTTCCGTCCTCCAGGCTTTTGTAAAATCCGGACTCTGGGATGAAGCCAGGGTCATCCGCACCCCGGAACTCCTTGGAAATAAATTTGATGTAAAGGATCTGGTGAAGGCGCCTGACATCCATGGAAAATTGGTGAATGAGATTGAAGTGGGAAATGGGGAGCGTGTTATGTTTTTGGATAGGGGTGAGGGGCTAGGGGCTAGGGGTTAGGGATTAGGAACATCGAAACACATCACCTGAAAAGTAGAATACAAAAAGACGAGGTTTGTTTCCCGCTGAACACGCAGAAGTGGTTCATCTTCAATACATATCCCTTAGAAGAAATTTACTAACTAACTTCAATGGTCCAATCTACCTGGCTGCGCCAGTTAGACAGGTTCGCTGACAACGCTGAGGATGAGAGATATCCGCTCAGCGCATTCTACCTGGCTGCGCCAGTAAGACAGGTCTGCCTGGCTGTGCTGGTAGACAGGCCTGCGAATGTGGCCAGGCCAAATAGATAGACAATTTTAATTTTTTAATTCAGTTGTAAATGCATGGGCTTTGTTTCTGCGATTTCAGCGGGAAATTTACTCCTTACTGAGACAAACGGTGTACGGCCTGTCTAACTGGCGTGAGCCAGGTAGATTGCCCGGATGCTCGGTTAACGGATGCTCGGTAACCGGCGACGGCTTCAATTTGGCCACGGATATTTAAATAAATTATTAATTTTGCACAAACATTTCTAATTGAAGAACAAGACGTTTAGGGTTCGTAAATGGATGGTGAATTGTGGTCTCCTGCTTACCCTATTTACCTGTAGTTCTTTCTTTTCACCCAGGATTGGCGATGTCATCGATGTGTTGAATGGCGTTAAGGTGCATTATAATGGATCATCTTTTGCCAAATCATATGGTCGTAACCTGGCGGCAGATGGGTATAATCTGGGACTCAAATATCAGTGTGTGGAGTTTGTCAAACGGTACTACTATTACCATTTTGATCATAAGATGCCTGAAACAGGGGGGAATGCCCGCAATTTTTTTGACAAATCTCTTCCTGATAAAGCGTACAATAAAAGAAGAGGTTTGATGCAATACCGCAATGTGCGCGAATATGCCCCGAAAGCCGGAGACCTGTTGGTATATGACAGCTATCCTGGAAACCCATATGGTCACGTGGCCATCATTGCCCATGTGGGCCCTGAACACGTGGAAATTGTACAACAAAACATAGGCACCCTCACGCGGGAAAAACTCAAATTGGTGAAATTTCTGAATTATTATACCATTGCCGATTACGATGTATTGGGATGGCTGCGCAAGGAGTAAAGCTGAGGCCATTTAAATACCTTCAACCGGAATAAGCTCAATAATTACATATACTTTTCGAGCCACTGGACAATCAATGAGTCCGTAAAATAGGGCCCGTTTTTAAATTGGGCGTAGCCCACATGACCTCCGTATCGGGTAGAAAAGAAATGAAAGTGCGCATGACCATCAGCGACCTCATAAGGCATACAGGGCGGCGCCAGAAAAGAATCATCGTCCGCGTTGATCAGCAGCGCAGGAAGTTTGATTGCCGCTAAATTGGGAAGTGAACTTGCCTGCGCATAATAATCTTCTGCATCTGCATAGCCATGCAATGGAGCAGTGACTTTATTGTCGTATTCGTATAAGCTATCAATGTGCTTATAATCAGAAGGATCGAGGTTGTCTGGAAATTGTTTTGCCTTTTCAATGGCTTTTTTTCGCAGCATTTTTAAGAATTGAATGGCATAGGGTCTGTTTGTCCAATGATTGAGTCTAACTGCACTACTGGAAAGGTCTACGGGAACAGAAACCGCAATGCCCGTTTTAAAATTGGCAGGAATTGCATTGTGGCTGCCCAGGTATTTGAGCAACATATTGCCTCCCAGACTAAATCCAACCACAGCCATGCCTTCATATCTTTCAGACAACTTTTCCAGAATGACAATAAGATCCACAGTAAATCCACTGTGATAAAAACCCAACGTAGCATTAATTTCCCCACTGCAACTGCGATGGTTTACAGCACAGATATCCGCATTGAGGCCGGAAATGGCGGATGCCACCCCGAGGATATATTGCGAAGAAGAACTGCCTTCCAGTCCATGAAGTAAGATAATGACATTCCTTCCCCCTCTGTCAATGAAGTCGAGGTCGAAAAAAGTCACCGTCAAAGGTGTTCCATCGTTCTCTTCGATAGTTTGGATGGTCACTTTTGCGCAAGGCATACGGGTACATGGTATTGAAATGACAATTCCGGAATGGCATTGAGGGCTGATAGGCTATGTTCCTCAGTCCAAATTCATAACAATTGCGCAGGTCAATAATCATACAAGAAAAAATATGCCTTTAATCGACAGTGGCCGACTTAAAGATTCTATTCCAGTTTATACCTTTTGCCATAGATCCTTCTTTGGTTGAAAACCATATAAAAAGTGGTTTTCCAACAATATGGTCTTCAGGTACAAAGCCCCACATCCTGCTATCTTCCGAGTTGTGGCGATTGTCTCCCATGGCCCAATAATAGTTTTGTTTGAAGGTGTAAGATTTTGCTGCCTGTCCATTGATGAAAATCGACCCATTTTTAACCTCCAGCTTATTATTTTCATAAACACCGATGATGCGCTTATAAATGGCAATATTGGTTGTGTCGATGTCGATGGTTACACCGGCTTTTGGAATCCATAGAGGACCATAATTGTCCACAGACCAGTTGTAATGTTTTGTATCGAATGGGAAAAGGTGTTCGTTGTTTCCCTCATTATCCATAAAAGAAATGCTAATGGCTTTGTCATAGGCCTTAAGTTTTGCGATTTGATCGCTGTTGAGCGTCATTACGTACATGGTACCCACCTTATTTCTTAAACCTGTTGTTTCCAGGGTTTGAACAAATTCATTGATGGCAGCTACGTTGAGTATCCTGTAAGCCATATCTTTTGAACCATTGGCAGGCACAGGCTGATTTTTAAGGAGTTCCAGGGTGGCTCCGGGTGCGGCGCTTTGCAGTGTTTTGAATTGCATCGAATCCAGGTAAATCACTTCGAAGCTGCCAATGTCTTCTTTACTAATACCCCAATCAGAGAATTTTTTGGATTGATGTTGAAATTGGAAGCTGCCCTTAGGAAGTAACGGAATTGTATGTTTTCCGGATTTTTAACTGCCTTGCCATTCAGGTAAATTTGTCTGTCTTTGATGAGCAGGGTATCTCCGGCTACTGCAACGCAACGTTTGATGTAATGATCCTTTTTATCCACAGGTCGTACCCGCAAATCTTTCTCCGCTACCTTCCTTGCCAACTCAGTATCACCACTGCTGATAGCATCCTGCACCTGACCTACGAAATAACTTCGGGAAGATGTGAGGTAGATAGAGTCTCCAACCGGCCAGTTGAATACGATGGGTTTACCCGCTTCAATATGTTCAAATGCGGGAAGCCGATAATAATTCAGGCTCGGCTTTTTCAAATAAGATTCCGTACCCAATACCGGAATGGTGTTGTGCAATAGTGGAAACATGGCGACGGTCATTGGCGTCCTGATGCCATAATGTGCCTTGGAAACGAAAAGATAATCTCCCACGTTGAGACTGCCTTCCATAGAAGATGTTGGAATCACATAAGCTTCAATGAGAAACATCCGGATAAAAGCCGCGGCAAAAACAGCAAAAACAATCGATTCCACCCATTCCCGGATGGCAGATTTTTTGTACGGATTTTGTTTCATCAGATTACCCAGTTTATAGGTATCACCTGATTTTCTAGCTTCCAGCACTTGTTTGTGAAAGTCTGCTTCCTGCGTGAGTACCGGACCCAGGTAGGCAGACTTCTTGTCGGTGGCAATCCAGGCGAAAATGGCAGGTGCATAAATTACCGCAGCTGCACTGTGCCAAAAGAGGTCTTGCCAAATGACCTCTCAGGTCAACGGCCATGGCCGTAAAAGTGAATAAATTGACAATTGGAAATAGCAGCCACAGTGCTTCCATTGGTTTTTTTCCGATGATTTTGCACCATTCATAAAAATTCACCCCGGGAATAAGTCCTTTTACAGCGGCCACTCCTGCCTTTGGAAACAACAAATAGAGGCTGATGCTCAGCAGGATATATGAAATAACAAGAAAATAAAGTAGAAACACGTGAAAATCGTTTGATTAGGTGCAAATATACAGTAGTTGGAGGAAAATGGGGTAGGAATTACGATGAAAGGAGGAGGAAAGTCGATGAAATGGGCGGGCCACGATCAAAAACTATATCCGCTCAAACCCAGCCAATTGGGGAAAGAAAAAGAAAAAACGCCCATAAAAATGGGCAACGAGGACTAAAGCAGAAATGGAATCTTTTATGATAACCATTATTAAACGACTATACACGTTTAATATACGAATATCAGCGAATTCATGATGCATCTTTGTACCGTCGGTTTTCGACAACACGTTTTTCATTATTAACCCACAAAATTTTACACTATGAACACACTTAAAAACGCTGTGCAGCTAATTGGTAATTTAGGCAGAGACGTAGAAGTCATCGAGTTTGACTCAGGTAACAAAAAGGCCACGTTTTCACTGGCAACCACCGAAAGTTATAAAATAACAAAGGAGAGCAGGTGAAGATGACACAATGGCACAACGTAATAGCCTGGGGTAAAAACGCCGAACTGATGGCCAAGTCATTGGTGAAAGGAAGCGGGTAGCCGTTCAGGGCATGATCAGCTACCGCAACTTTGCTGACAAAAGCGGATCAAACCGCCAGGTTACTGAGATTGTTGTCAGTGAATTCATGAAAATCGGAGACAACTCAAAGGTGTTCAGGAGCCAAAGCCTTTCTAAAGGCCTGAAGGGGTTTGTCCAGGTTATTCCTGTGGCAAACCCTTTTATTTTTGATTTTTGATTTCGAATTTTTGATTTAGAATTTTGATTTTTGATTTAGGAATTTTAATTTAGTTTCGGATTTTGATTTGGATTTTGATTTAGGAATTAGGATTTATTCACCAAGTTCTTTGCCCGGAAACTGAATTATTTACCACTCACCGATTATCTTCTACATCACAAACTGCTGAAAATACATTTCGGATATGATGCCTTTCGCCCAATGCAGGAGGACATTATCCACCATGTGATGGACGGGAAAGACAGCCTGGTGATTATGCCCACAGGTGGAGGAAAGTCGGTTTGTTATCAAATTCCGGCATTGGCGCTACCGAACACACGCTGGTAATCTCCCCTTGATTGCCCTCATGAAAGATCAGGTGAACGCCTTAAATGCACTTGGTATTTCTAGCTGCGGCTTATAATAATCACGCCGGTGCCGATGAGATGCGGAGGATTGAAAATGATGCACTTTGATGGAAAACTTAAGCAGTATATCTCCGGAAAGAATGAACGGAGAGTATTTCAATACTTTTTTATCCAGACTAAAATTGACTTTATAGCCATAGACGAGGCACATTATGTATCCATGTGGGGAACGATTTTCGTCCTGATTACCTGAACCTGTCAAAGTTGAGGGACAATTTCCACACCTGCTTTTTATGCGCACCGCGACTGCTGACACTGCCACGCAGTCAGACATCTGTAAGCAGTTAAAACTGAATAAGCCGAGGGTATCATCAGTAGTTTCGAACGAAACATTTATACTAACTGCTGCGCCCAGTCAGAAAAGGATGGAAACCATTTTAGATCTATTGAAAAGGCATAAAGGTAAAAGCGGCATCGTATATTGTACAAGCAGGAAATCCTGCGAGACTCTCACAGTCATTTCCAAAGGATATCAATGCATCGTTTTACCATGCCGGCATGGATGCAGCTGAACGCACCAGGGTACAGGAAGCCTTTGTCAACGATGATGGAGGTCATTTGCGCGACAATTGCTTTTGAATGGGCATCGACAAAAGCAACATCCGCTTGGTTATCCACTATAACATGCCTAAAAACATAGAAGGATACTATCAGGAAATCGGTCGGTCCGGGAGAGATGGACTTCCCGCAGAAGCACTGTTGTTTTATAGCTTTGCCGATCTTGAGATTTTAAAGGAATTTGTACAAAAAAGTGAAGCCGCCGAGGTATTTAAAGAAGTGCAATTGGCGAAGCTCGATCGCATGTGGGAGTGCGCCAACACCACAGATTGTCGAACCAATCTAATCCTCAATTATTTCGGAGAGTACCGCAATGAAAACTGCGGCCATTGCGACAATTGTCTTCAACCAAAAGCTTTCTTTGATGGCACCCAGTTGGCTCAAATGGCCATATCCGCCATCGTAAGGTGCGGGGAACAGTTGACCATGGGTCCACTCATCGATGTACTTCGCGGGCCAACAAAAAGAACTGAAAGAAAAGGGCTGGGATCAGGTGAAACCTTTGGTGGGCAGGCATAGATATGTCACGGAATGGCGCGCTTTCATTACCCAGTTGATTAACCAAGGACTTGTAAGTATTGACTATACAGATTTTCATAAGTTACGCACCACACCACTATCCAAAGAACTGCTTGCGGGAAACATTAAAGTAAACCTGGCCGAAGTGGTTTATTCAACCAAGGATGAAAAAGCGAAAAAAGTGCCAAAAGCCAAGGCCATGTTGACTAGCCTGGCGGAGGACATTGATGGCGAACTTCTGGCCAAACTAAAAGCATGGCGATTACACAAAGCGAGAGAAAACAAGTTGCCACCCTATGTGATCATGCATGACAGCACGCTGGAGGCCATTGCAGGCATGGTGCCTAAAGATGAAGAAATGCTGGGCATGGTGCCGGGCATAGGTGAACACAAGTTGAAAAAGTATGGGGGAGAAATCTTAAAATTAATTCTGAATTCTGATTTCTGATATCTGATATCTGATTTCTGAATTAGATTTAAAGTTTAAATGAAAAATTTGTCCGGCTAATTTGGTGCCGGATCATCATTACAAATGTTATTCATTGTCCAATAATTATCTTGGCTTTTAGATTCGTATGAATGCCTTTACGCACAAAATGTACAAACCTTGTGGAAGATTCGGCAACTGGCATTCAAAAACACCACCTGCCTGAACCAATGATGCTGTATTTGACCAGACGTTATATCCGGAAGTAGAGTATAGATCAAAATTCAACTGACCATCTGTCACATTCAATACTCAAAAGAAAGAGATCGCGCCATTATCGGGTTTTGCAGTATCCTTAAGTTACTTCCATTGATGGTATCATACGTTTCAGGTTTGGGAATGCCCCTCTATTTGCCACCATAAACCATGATATGTGGTCATTGGCAACAAAATAGAGGCTTGAATCCCTGGAAACAAATGATTCTGGATAAGATGAACAGCTCCCAGGGCAGATATCCTGTACCATCACCGTATTTTCAAGGCTGCCATCAGACACCCATAACTCAATGCCGTTTGTATCATCACTGCCTTGAAAATAAACAAGATTTTTCCAGGTGCCAAGCGAAATCCAGGTCCCCAGATCAAATTTTTGATAAGTTGTCAGGTTAAATGTTCCCTGCTCAGTACCGTCACTTCGCCATAGTGATCTAGAACCAGTGAAAAATCAGAGAGCAGGATGAATATCAGACTGTCAGATGCAACCATGTGTATTGCATCAATATTTCCAGGGAACCAATGATGCTCTGACTTAGGAAGTACCCGCTTTAGTGCCGTCAGCTGACCATAATTCCCTTCTTTATTTTCATTATATGCCAGAAAAACCTTTATCAAAAATGTAGAAATCGGATGGAAAGGCTCATAAAAACTAGGCTCCATAAGTTTGTCAAATTCACTACCCCTATCCTTCCCATTAATGCCCACATGTTATGCCTTGTTCCATCATTTGATTTAAAAATAAGCAAGTCATTCAACTCGTACTAATTCCGGGATATCCATCTTTCCAAGATGAAATTTTGGGAAAGCATTTCCTATGCACTGATAAAGTTTCCCTCCATTTGCGGTAAAATAAAGGACATCATCTATGCAAACTAAATTTTCGAGGGGTAGCACCTAAGCCTGAACAAACCAAGTCTTCAAAGCTTCACTTTGTCCCATCTTACGTGAAGAATTCGCCTTCTGATCCATAAGCTCTAATAAAGTAAATATATCCCCACACACGTATAACCACCAACAAAACTTGTAAATGATGGGTCAGGAAAGGAAATATCCGTCACTTTTCCTGATTCCTGTCCATACTCCATAACTTCACACTTCCATCTGTGTCATATGCATTATAAATGAGGTAATTTTTAAAGCTGGTAATATAGCCCGGATATGACCCGGTAAAACCAGGCACAAGCTCCATTAAATTTAACTTATTCGTTTTTGTATGATAGCTATAAATTTCAGTCCAAAAACTCCATCGTCCGTTTCAAAAAAAGTCCGTCCTCGAGGAACTTAAATCGTGAATGTAAGTATTGCTGGTATTTTTATTTGCATCCACCATTAACTGTAAATCTGACGAGGGATCGAGTTTTCTTTAACTCTGATCCATACGATCCTCAGCAACCCAAACTAATTCACCATCCAGTAAGAAGTGGATTGGCATTGGAACCAAATTTACCTGGAATCATATCTGACAAAGTTTTAGCCCCTTCGGGGTACCATCTGAAACCCACGGCTCGTTCCCCTCATTGAAGGTAGACATATTGAAATATACTTTCCCTTCAAAAGGATAAAATTTCGAATTTAATCCCAGAATATCAAGGCCAGGGTCTGAGATTCGCTTAAAAGGACTGAAATTTTCAGAAACAAAAATACCCCTTTGATAACCAAATATTTTACCATTGTCATATAAAAGGGTGTCTGGCAAATTTTCCTCCTGAATCAAAGAGTATAGTCTCCGCTTGTTACCATCAGAAAAATAAAATTTATCTAAACCATTGACACTGATTTTGCAAATATAATGCGTAGGCGAAGCAGTATGGGTAATGGACTGAATGGCACTTGGATTCTGTACCAAAACCATAAACCTCTAAAGTTGACTCTTGAGTGCCTTTGGTGGCACATAAAATATAACCCCTTTCTGGATCATATTTCCAAAAAAAATAAATCACCCACGGCTTCAAATCCTGTGAACTCATTTTGTGAGCTCGGAATCAACAAAGTGCCTTCCTTAGTTCCGTCCGTTCGCCACAATTCAACTTCGTCTCTATTCGGCTGTATGATAAAATATATTAATTTACCTGCCTGGTATAATGCCGGAAATGGCCTTGCATCAGGTTTACTTTGGAAAATCAAAATGTCTCGTCTTCATTTCCATTTAATCTCCAAAGTTCCGTATTATTAAATGGGCTGGTTCTGATGTAAAAATAAGCATCATCCATGATGACAGAAGCAGCAGGTTTTATCAAACCGGCCAATTCTCTTGTTCCCTTCTCTGTACCATCACTTACATGCAAAACATCTTTGTCTTCCTTATTCTTAGCTAAAAAAAATAATTTACCGGAAGTTGCTTTTAACCCTGAAGGCATAGACGATTTTTCGCCTTTCTTTATGTCTTTCACCATATAGGTACCCTGCTCTGTACCATCTGTGCGCCACAACTCCTGTCCACTGCCACTTTGGCTTTCTCCGGAAAAGTATAATAAACCTTTAAGGGCGGCGACTGAATTGCCCAACACTCCGGAAGTTGTAGTTTTATTGATATCCACCACCAATGAAGCCTGTTGACCCGAACAAACGGTTAAAATCCCCATTTGCAAAAATAAAAATGCCAATGTCCCTGCAGGATGTAAATACGCCTTCACAATGGACATGGACTTTAAATCAGATTTTTTTTTTTGCCAGAAAGTAAGCTAAGAAAGAGTACAACATCATAGTTTGGGCGAACATTTGTCCTGTAAATTTATGACTTTTCCTCAAATCTAAAAACCTGAATGAGTAGTAAGTATATTATCGCAGGGTAATCGGTTTCCATTGAATGATTCGGGACGGGCAAACCCTTGCAGCAGCAATGGCTTCTTCGCGTTCTTCGTCATCCACATTTACCACATAAAACCCCACCTTTTTCTTTGGCACCAACCAGCGCGTACTTGCTGTCTGCGTGATATCCTCCATCGGTGTGCAGCTATTTCGACGGCATTGCATCCAATACATTTTGCCCGTTGTTGAATGATCTGTATCATAAACCTGATGCAGACAATTTGTAGAGTTTATCCGAAGGGGCGAACCTTTTCACTGACACGGATGGTAAATATATCTCCTCTTCCTGCCATTTCTACTGCCTTATCATCGATCCGAATTTCTTCAACCATTGTCTGGATGTATCCTGTGGTTGGTCCGGTGATGATGACTTCATCTCTTACATTTAGTGTTCCGGATTCGCACTTAAATTCAGCAATCGCAGCCTGATCATAATATTTAAGGCCTTTTGCAATGTATGTTTTTTTACGACTTGCTTTTGATCCATAAACCTCAGACCACTCACCCATTTTTCTACCCAAATAATAACCATCCCAAAAACCGCGATTGTACACAGATTCAAGCCTCCACATCCAATCTTTGATGCGTTCATCATCGTAAGTACCTTCCAAATACGCATCAATCGCTTCCCGATAGCACCTGGTAACGGTGTAGACATAATCCCCTGACCTTCCTCTGCCTTCAATTTTCAATACCTCAACTCCCGCATCCAAAATTTTGTCGATAAAACTGATGGTGCACAAATCCTTGGCCGACATGATGTATTCGTTGTCCACTTCAAATTCAATGCCTTCATCCTTATCGGTCACTAATAACTGCGTCTGCAATTCTGAATGCAGGCTCCTCTGTTGGCGGAAGCAAAATGGCTATGCAGGCTGAGGTAACATTTACCGGAAACTGCCATGCACAAGGCGCCATGTGCAAAGATCTCCAGTTTTATGTGTTCGCCTGAAGGGCCCGATATGTTTCTACGCTTGATCTCCCGGCTGATGTCGGCCACTTGCATGAGACTCAATTCCCTGGCCAGCACAACCACATCTGCGAATGCCGCGTAAAATTCAACGGTATCCACATTGGATACATTGGCCTGGGTAGAGACATGCAAGGGCATACCAATCTTTCGGGCATAGTTCATGGCGGCGTGATCAGAAGCAATGATGGCTGTGATGCCATTGCTTTTCGGAGCATCAATGATGGATTTCATCAGCATGATGTCGTGATCGTAAAGTATGGTATTGAGGGTGAGGTATGATTTGACACCATTTTCGGCAGTGATGGCTGAAATTCCGGCCAGGTCATCCATTGTGAAATTCTGGGTGGACTTAGCCCTCATGTTCAACTGTTCTACCCCAAAATAAATCGAATTGCAGCCAGCCTTAATGGCAGATGCAAGGGCTTCCCATGAACCTGCGGGACTCATCAGTTCTATTTTTTTCGCCATATTTTTACTATCCAAAAAACTACTTTAAAAAAATTGGGTTGCATTTTGATTTACCCAGTTCTATAAATTCATAACCAATGGCAACCGCCATTGGCTATGAAAAAAAATTAGTATGTTGCAACAACCATTGTTGCCGCAACATTTCCACGATTATGCTTACAATGTGCCCCTTCTTGCCTGCTCTGCTTCGATGCTTTCAAAGAGTGCCTGGAAGTTGCCTTTGCCAAAAGACTTCGCGCCTTTTCGCTGAATGATTTCAAAAAATAAGGTGGGGCGATCCTCGACCGGCTTGGTAAATATCTGCAGGAGATATCCATCTTCATCTCTGTCGACCATTATACCCAGTGATTTGAGGATGGCCAGATCTTCTGCGATCTCACCTACCCTGTCACCCACGGTATCGTAATATGTGCCCGGAACATATAGAAATTCGACTCCCCTGCTTCTCATCTCTGAAATGGTAAAAACGATGTCATCTGTGGCCACTGCGATATGCTGGCAGCCTGCACCCCCATAAAAATCAAGGTACTCTTCTATTTGTGATTTCTTCACCCCCATGGCGGGTTCATTGATGGGAAATTTGATTCTTCCATTTCCATTGGTCATTACCTTGCTCATGAGGGCGGTAAACTTGGTAGAAATATCCTTGTCATCAAAAGTAATGAGGTTGGCAAAGCCCATGGTATTGGCATAAAATGCTGCCCACTCGTTCATTTTCCCCAACTCCACATTACCCACCATATGGTCGATGAATTTAAGTCCGGTGGAAATTGGGTTATACTCAGATGTCCATTTCTCAAAGCCCGGTAAGAAGATGCCGTGATAATCATTTCGCTCCACAAACATATGGACGGTATCCCCATAGGTTTTGATGGCTGATCTCACCACGTTTCCATCTGCATCTGTCAGCTTTGGGCGACATCACTACCGTGGCGCCCCTGGCAACGGTTTCTTCAAAGGCTTTGGTGGCATCATCTACCCAAAGGGCAATGACCTTGACACCGTCACCATGTTTGCGGATGTGCTCAGAAATTTCGCTGTCCGCCTTATAGGGTGTGGTGAGTACGAGCCTGATCTTGTCCTGGCTCAAAACATACGAACAGAATTCCCGATTTCCTGTTTCCAAGCCACTATATGCGAGAGACTGAAAACCAAATGCTGTTTTATAAAAATGGGCTGCCTGTTTGGCATTTCCTACATACAATTCTACATAGTCTGTTCCATTGATGGGTAAGAAGTCTTGCGCCTGGTCAAAGATCTTCTCTATGCCATAATCATAATTTTTTACGCCGGTTAAATTTACTGTTGCCATCGTGGTATGGTTAATTCATGACTATTTATAAAAATGTGCTGTATTCGCTTTTCCATGAATACACTGCTAATTATTTATCTTCTTCCAGCCAGGATTTATAGTACCCTTTAACTTCTATATTAAGTGCTTCTTTGGTGACCATGACCGGCTGGAAGGGATCGATCATGACTGCCAGTTCTCCAGTTTCTTTTTTGCCTATGCTTCGCTCGATTGCTCCAGGGTGCGGTCCATGCGGTATGCCACCTGGATGGAGGGTAATTTGGCCTTTTTCAATGTTGTTTCTGCTCATAAAGTCACCATCGACGTAGTACAATAATTCGTCGCTGTCGATGTTGCTGTGGTGATATGGCGCAGGTATCGCTTCGGGATGATAGTCGTATAAGCGAGGTACAAAGGAACAAATGACAAAGTTTCTACTTTCAAATGTCTGATGAACGGGTGGGGGCATATGGATTCTGCCGGTGATGGGTTCAAAATTGAAAATGGAAAAAATATAGGGATAATGAAAGCCGTCCCAGCCTACCACATCGAACGGGTGGTTGGCATAGACATAAGGAAACATCATGCCTTTTTTCTTGATGAAAATGTCGAACTCACCTTTCTCATCAAAGGTCTGCAGGTTTTCGGGTCTCACGATGTCGCGCTCGCAAAAAGGAGAATGCTCCAGAAGTTGTCCAAAATCGTTGCGATATCTTCTGGGCGTAAATATGGGTTCAAATGACTCAATAAAAAGCAATCGATTGTTTGGGTCATTGAAACTAATCTTGTAAACGGTACCTCTGGGAATGACGATGTAATCGCCATAACGAAAGGCAAGTTCACCAAACATGGTAAGCAGTTTGCCGCTGCCCTGGTGGACAAAGATCAATTCATCAGCATCGGCATTCTTGTAAAAGTAAGACGTGGATGACATGGGTGCAGCCAAACCGATGTGCATGGCGCCATTGACAAAAAGGGTCTTTCTGCTGGCCAGGTAATCCGGTTCTGCTTTTAATTCCATGCCTTTGAAACTCATGGCGTCAAGTCCATTTTCAAAAGCAATCTCCGGTTTTACGCTGTAAGCTTTATCTTTTTGCTTTACGCGTGTAGGCGGATATAGGTGATAGGCCAGTGAAGACATACCGGCAAAGCCCTGGGTACCGACCAGTTCTTCCTGGTATAGCTGACCATTTGGCTGTCTGAAAACCACATGTCTTTATCGGGAATATGTCCAAGCTTATGATATACGGGCATACAAATTAACTATTAATGGCATTTAAAATAATCAAAAGGTTCAAGGCATTTTTCACATCGATAGAGCGCCTTACAGGCTGTAGAGCCAAATTGGGAAATTAAGGTAGTCTTGGTTGAAAAACACTGAGGACATTCCACTATGGATGACTTATCTTTTGCCGCATCACACGTTGAGTGAAGGGGTGCGGCGATGCCATAAGCCCGGAGCTTTTCTTTGGTATCTTCACTCATCCAGTCTGTGGACCATGCCGGAGCAAACACAGTTGTTACCTTCACGACATCAATGCCCTGGTCAGCCAGCGTTTGTTTTATGTCTTTTTCAATCATCGCCATTGCAGGACATGCCGTGTAGGTTGGGGTAATGATGACCTCACAACCATTTTCATCAATGACCACATCGCGGAGCATACCTATTTCTTCAATCGATAAGACAGGTATTTCAGGGTCTCTTACATCAACCAGCATGCGGAGCACCTGTGGCTTGGTATATTGGATTTGACTTACCATGTGGCATCGGGATAAGCGCGTTGCAAATATTGCATTTCGGAAAGTATGTGACCCAGGTGTTCTGTATGAATGCCTTGCTGGCTGCCGGTCTGCTGATAACCCTGCCCTGGCAATTGGATGCCACTTTTTATTAGTACGGAACCTACCTTGTCCAGCCATATGTTTTGCAAAATGGTAAGGTCTGGTGATATACCAAATTGGACTAAATCCTTATCCAACTCAGTCATTTCAAACATCTCCCCTGTAAACATCCAAATATCATTGATCTCGTTTTGCAGCAAGTCATGACTCAGTGCAGTGCCCATGCCCAGACGCAAACACCAGTCGCTGGCGTGGGAGGCATGGTATCTTGCTTCTTTTATAGCCTTAGCCGCGATGCCTGCAATGGTGGTATCCGTAGATTTGCAAAGCGCTTCAAATAGAATGACATCGTATTGCGCAATAAAAAGTTGTTTGGTTATAGTATAGGCAAAATTGCCCGTAGGCAGTTCTGTGATGAGAAAATTGAGGTATTGGCGTTCGCTTCTGCGATATGCCAGGTCATCTGCGGTATGGCCATTTCCTTCTACTTCGGACGCATACTGAAGAAATGCCTGAGCCCTGCCAATATTGTCCAGCGCAAGGTTGCTCAAAGCAATGTCTTCTTCGAGGATAGGACCCCTGCTGCACCATTCAGAGAGCCTGTGACCCTGGATCAATGCATTGTCTCCCAGTCGCAGGAGGTACTTAAAAAGTTGTTCTTTACTGCCCATCACTTAAATCTGTTTTGCTCCTTCGGGAATCACATAAAAAGTAGGGTGTCTGTATATTTTATCGTTGGCCGGATCAAATAACATGGCTGCATCATCGGGTGCCGATGAAATGATAGCCGATGAGGGTACAACCCAAATGCTGCCTCCTTCGCTTCGCCGTGTATAGAGATCCCGGGCATTCTTGAGTGCCATTTCTTTATCTGAAGCATGGACACTTCCTGCATGCATGTGATGCCCTCCCGACTTGCCCTGAATAAATACTTCCCAAAGATCCAACTGTGTGTCTGTTGCCATATTTTAATTGTTTATCGATTGTATTTTTCTTTGATACGCTTCTGCTGCTTCTCTTACCCACCGACCCTCTTCATGGCATTTTTTATGATGTTCGATGCGTTGTCTGTTGCATGGTCCATCGCCATTGATTACGCGTTTAAATTCTTCCCAGTTGATTTCGCCATGATCATAACCTTGTTTTTCTTCATTCCATTTTAATTGGGCATCGGGAATGGTAAGTCCGATTACTTCTGCCTGCTGGACAGTTTTATCTATAAATTTTTGTCTGAGTTCATCATTACTTTTACGTTTGATCTTCCACCGAAAAGCATCACCTGAATGGGGTGAGTCACTATCGTGGGGACCAAACATCGTCAAAGAAGGCCACCACCACCGATTCATGGCATCCTGCGCCATTTCCCGCTGCGCGACAGTACCTTTCATCATATTAGCCATGATTTCATAACCCTGGCGCTGGTGAAAACTTTCTTCTTTGCATATTCTGAACATTGCCCGGGCATAAGGTCCATAGGAAGTGCGTTGAAGGGCAACCTGATTGACAATGGCTGCGCCATCGACCAACCATCCAATTGCCCCAATATCTGCCCAAGTAAGGGTTGGGTAATTGAAAATATTGGAATACCTGGCTTTACCTTCGTGTAATTGCCGGATCATCTCATCCCTCGAGATGCCCAGGGTTTCTGCTGCACTATATAAGTACAAGCCATGTCCGCCTTCATCCTGAATTTTAGCCAGCAGGATTTGTTTTGCACGAAGACTTGGAGCCCTGCTAAGCCAGTTTCCTTCGGGCTGCATGCCAATGACTTCGGAGTGTGCGTGCTGGGAAATTTGCCTGATCAGGTGGAGCCTGTATTTCTCCGGCATCGCATCCCTGGGTTCGATCTTATCCTCAGCATCGATTTTGCGCTCAAAGGACGTTACAAGGTCGGTTGAATTCATATGGCAGCAATTATTCAACAAAATTAATGGGTGGCTTTCTATTAAAATGTGATGGCCGTCACGGTTTAGTGAAGGGGTGATATGGTGAATCGGGAAATCAGGGGATCTGGTGAATCAGGGATTGGTGAATGGGATTGGTGAATGGGGTGGTGAATCGGCGGTGAATGGGAAATCGGGGAATCGGGGAATCGGGAACGGAAACTGAAATCAAACTGGAAGAAATCGAACGCGGGAATCGGGAAATCGTGGAAATCGTAAAATCGTGGAAATCGTGGGAATCGTGGGAATCGGAAATCGTGAATCGTGGGAATCGTGGGAAACGTGGAAATCGTGGAAATCGTGGAAATCGGGGAAATCGGGGAAATCGTGGAAATCGTGGGAATCGTGGAAATCGTGGGAAACGTGGAAATCGTGGAAATCGGGGAAATCGGGGAAATCGTGGAAATCGTGGGAATCGTGGAAATCGTGGAAATCGCGGAATCGTGGAAATCGTGGAAATCGTGGAAATCGTGGAAATCGTGGAAATCGTGGAAATCGTGGAAATCGTGGGAATCGTGGGAATCGTGGGAATCGTGGAAATCGTGGGAATCGTGGGAATCGTGGAAATCGTGGGAATCGTGGGGAAATCGGGGAATCTACCTGGCTAACGCCAGTTAGACAGGTCGGGAAATCGTGGGAAACGTGGAATCTACCTGGATGCGCCAGTTAGACAGTCGGGTAATCGGTGATCAAGACCTGTCACACTGGTATTGGCCAGGTAGGTGTTCAAGTTGCTGAAGCGTAGTGCAAGCTGGCCAAGCTCCGAACCGAAGGTGAGCAGTCCCGAACACTAGTGAGGGAAGATGCTGACTGCGCCCAAAATCGACATCGCACTGTTCTGCGAGATATGGGTAGCGGCGGGGCGTGACCCGCCGCGGGGATGGAAAAACAAAGCAATTGTGGCGACATTTTTGCCTGGCGCGAAGCGGCTTGCAAAAATGGTGACAAAATTTGACCATGTAGTCAATAGAATTTGGATTCTTTAAGATAGACCTCCTGCCATGGCTTGCAGTTTGTCCATGTCGATAATAGCTATCTTGCGGCCTTCAATTTTGAGGATATTTTTTTCATGCATTTCGAATCGCGTAGCCGTTTCCCTGGCAGTACCTGCGAGACTGGCAAGGTCTTCGCGGCGGATGTTTACGTTGATGGCGCCGGCTACAGTACCGTATTGATCTTGTAGTTGCAGGATGCTTTTGGCCAATCTGTCTTTCACCGGATGTTGCGCGGTGTGGGTGATCTTTAGCTCAGCTTCTTTGAGTTCTTCAGCCAGCAGTCGGGCTATTCGGAGGGTAAGGCGTCCATTTGACTCCATCAATGCATCTAAAGTTTGCTTAGGAATGAAACAGACCTTGGAGGGTTCCATTGCAGTAGCAGTACAAGAAAAAACGTCTTCGCTGAGGATGGCGCGGTGTCCCATGATGTTTCCATTTCCTATGAGGTGAAGAATTTGCTCCTTACCATCAGCCCCTTCCTGAGTGACTTTGATTTTACCACTTTGAACGCAATACAGACCTTTGGGATAGTTGCCCCCTAAAAATATGTGTTCCCCTTTTTTATATGTCTGGCATGATTTTGAGGTATTGAGGCTTGCCAGTTCCCGGCCATTCAACTGGCTGAAAACCGATTTTATTCTTGACTTGCAGGAAGCACAATCCGCGCAGAGCGGAATATTTTCCGGATGACCCATTACCACTTGTTTTATTTGCTTTATTATATCGCAATTGCCTCAACAAATATAAAAGAAACTTAAGTCCCCGATCAAATACGGGTCACCCTTCAATATGACAACAATCATGTCAACCCGTATGTCCTGGTAATGCATGAGGAGGGTCAGCATATGAAAAGAAGTTATCTATTTAATGCGACCATCATCATTGATATATTAGCGATATAAAAGATGGATTTGCCGCATTACTAAGCCTAATTAACCATATAAAATTTGCAAAGATGTTATTATTTTAAATAAACATTTTAAGCAACAATTATGCATTTACCCGAAAAAAAGTTCAATTTTGCCTTTCTCAATTTCAAAGGCAAAAAGGTGCCTCATAATGCTAATTTGTGTAATTTACTTATGAGAAGATTGACACCGAATGCCTATCATCGCACTTGTAATTAACAAATTGCGTTATTCTTGAGGGGAACAACAAATATAAAATGCTTATGACAATAAAAGGCGTAGCTGTACTAAGGGACAAAAAATTGAGTAAATCGACAGCTTTTTCCAAGGAGGAAAGGCAGGAAATGGGTTTAAGAGGTTTGTTACCACCTTCCATCATTTCTCAGGAAGTTCAGGAAAGCAGGGTTATGGAAAACCTGAGGACCAAAGGCAGTAATATTGAAAAATACATCTTTTTATCTGCCTTACAGGATAGGAATGAGCGATTGTACTACCACGTGATCATGAATAACCTGGAAGAGTTGTTGCCCATCATTTATACACCTACTGTAGGTGAGGTGTGTACTCGGTTTTCACACATCTATCGCATAGACAAGGGTTTTTATGTCACCCCTGAGGACAAAGGTGAAGTAATCGAATTCTTGGGAAACTGGCCTGAACAGGATATCCGTGTCATTGTAGTTACCGATGGCAGTCGTATTCTGGGTCTTGGCGACTTAGGTGTCAACGGTATCGGTATTTCCATAGGCAAGCTGTCCTTATACACTGCCGGCGCAGGGATTCCGCCTAGTCAGTGTTTACCGGTGGTGCTTGATCTGGGAACCAATAATGTGCCGTTCCGGGAGGATCTGCTGTATTTGGGATACCCTCATCCCAGACTTGAAGGTGACGCATATTTTGAGATGGTTGATGAATTTGTAATGGCTGTGCAAAAGCAGTGGCCAAAAGCGCTGATACAGTTTGAGGATTTTGTGACCCCGATGGCCTATGCCTTGTTGCAAAAATACAGGGACAAAGTCCTGTGTTTTAATGATGACATCCAGGGAACTGCGTCGGTTGCCCTTGCCGGTGTTTTGAGTTCCTGTCGTCTTTCCGGCACCCCATTCAGGGATTCCGTCATTATGTTCCTAGGTGGCGGGTCTGCTGCTACGGGCATTGCCGATTTGATAGTGGATGCGTTGCAGCTTGAAGGACTTACCAGGGAAGAAGCAATGAAAAGGCTGTGGATTGTGGACAAGGATGGCCTTGTAACTAAGGGAAGAAAAATCCTAATGGCTCATAAACTACCTTATGCTCATGACCATGCACCCTTAAATTTCCTCGATGCCATTACCGAAATAAAACCCAACATCCTCATCGGTGCATCGGGTGCAGGAGGGGCCTTTACCCGGCAAGTAATCGAGGCAATGGCTTCGAATCACGAAAGACCTGTGATATTTGCTTTGTCAAATCCAACTTCCAATGCAGAATGTACAGCGACTCAGGCATATGAATGGAGCGATGGCAGGGCCATTTTTGTAAGCGGAAGTCCTTTTGACAAAGTAGTTTACCAGGGTAAAACTATTGTTCCCGGCCAGGGAAACAATGTCTATATATTTCCGGGTCTTGGCCTTGGAGCCATCGCCTGTCAGGCTAAAATATTGCCAGATAAGGTCTTCCTCATTGCCGCTAAGGTATTGGCAGAGCAAGTAGCGGAAGAAGATCTTGAGGCCGGTACCCTGTATCCGCGCATGACCAGTCTGCGTGAGATTTCTCTGAAAATTGCTACGGCGGTTTCCATCTATTTGTGGGATGCCGGACTCGCCAAAGCAGACAGGCCCGATGATGTAAAAGGTCACATCAAGTCACACATGTACGATCCCTCGTATTAAAACCAATTAAATATGACTGCGTAAACCCATCATTCCAGAATGATGTTGCGCACATCTGGCAGTACCAGACTGAAAAAGCCAAAGCCATTTTTTACATTTGTCGGGAATTTTCTTACAGGTTCCGAGAGCAGTGAGTTAAATATACTGCCGTTCTTTTTGTAAGCCGACAAATAGTTAAAATGTTCTTTGGTGATGTGAGAAAGGGCTACTGCCAGTGTGTCTCCAACCTGGGTATCTGGAAACTTCGGATAGTATGAAATTTCAACCCCATCACCGGTTACTTTGTCTGAATACAATTGAAATTCGTTGCCAAAGATGCTAAGCAGGGATTTTTCCAATTCAGACAGTCCGCCTTTAGCCAAATTCAACCGGGTCGCTGTCACCAGATAGTAATTTTCCTCTCCCGGTAAGTCCCTGAATTTGTATTCATAAGAATAAAAAGTGGTCGTATCATCTACAATGATTGGCAAAGACTTAACGGCGTCAAAAGTTAACTTTAGGCAGTAATGTCGTGGAAGCATTGATTTCTTTTCCTGTGCCATAATCATAAGCCTTTAACTTGTAAACAGTATTGGTTATCAATGGCAAATCTATGGCGCCATAAACCCCCGGAAAAACTTTTTCCAGTTCGACGGTATAACCATTGTAGTCGATAAAAATGGCAGCTGAATCAACGAGCACTCTAGAAGCCAGGTCGTCTTCATCAAGATCAAAAGTATCTTCGCCAATGAGTGCCGTAAAAGTGCGTGTAAAAGACATGGCAAACACTGAGGGAGGCAGACCTACGGTAGATACAGCAAGTTCCTGTTCGGGCTCCGGAATCTCCACATCTATGGCGGGTGGAGAAATGATGCAGGCTTCAAATGGCAAGGTCAGCAAAAGGATGTAAAAAAAGTATTTCATAAAATTATTGATTATTTGATTTGATTAAAATTTGAATTTCCAGGCGATGGCGCCGATGAAACCAAAGATGCCTTTTTCCTGGTATTTTTCTTTTCCCGTATCCGGATCAACCGTAATCGTTACCCTGGAGGGTTGCACGGTACTCAACACATTATAGGCACCGATGTGAAACTCACCCTGGAATCTCTTACGCTTTTTTCCCATGATGAAAAAGTCGATGTCAAGACGGCTTGAGCCATTAAGCCGGTGTGCATTTCTGGCTGAATAGATGGGCAACAATTCGATGCCGCCGTAGTTGGGTAATGGTTGGATGTATTTGGCAACCATGGGCGTGAACGGACTGCCGGAACTATACACCCAGGCTGCCGAAATGCCAATCCTGTCTTTATCTTTATTGTGATAGTTCATTACCACCGCCACGTCATGTCGCCTGTCATACTTTGCGTAATAAGTCTCACCATTGTTTATATCCGCAAAAGTGCGGTGTGACCAGGATAAGGTGTACCCTATCCAGCCGGTAAGATGACCTTTGTCTTTTTGTGCCAGTAATTCGAAGCCGTAGGCATGCCCCTTGCCACTGACCAATTCTTTTTCGTAATCGTTGTTGAGAATCAATCTTGCGCCTTCCCTGTATTCGATGAGATTGCGCATCCATTTATAATACGTCTCGGCAGAAATTTGAATGGTTTTATTGCCGCTGCCCAGGTAGGTAAAATAACCTGCGTTGACCTGATCGCTTTGCCCTGGTTTCCTAATTTGGTAGATGGATACCAAAGGTCGGTAGGCAAAGCTATGGTGAAACCTGAAACTAAATGCATATACTGATTCATTCGCGCAAAGCCCACCTTGAAAGCATGTGCTTCGGTAAATGCATACCGGAGACTGGCCCGGGGTTCCAGGTTGAAATAGCTGGCATTTTTTGTGAAAGACGACGTGAATCTTAAGCCGACATTGTAGCGAAAGGAAGGACTTACTTCCTTATCAAAACTGGAGTACAGGCCATTCTCAAAATTTGAAATACGGAGTGTCGGCTTTACAGGAATATCCTCCACGGAGCCTCCCTGCAATACAAAAAGATTGGGACTGAACTGATGGTGGATGGATTGGGCGCCAAATTTGAGTTGCATGCCCTGTCCGATGGTATAATCATAATCCAGCTTGAGACCAAGGTCATCGATGGATGAACGGATGAGGATGCTGTTGTCAAAAGTGTTGCCTTCGATCTTATATCTGAATTGCGAAAAGATGGCTGTGAGGTTGTGAAACAGCTTTTGATTTTTATAGATGTGGTTCCAGCGCATGGTGGTAGTAGTATTGCCAAGATCAGATCCGAAGCCAAGGTCGAGGCCCAGGCTGTCTGTACCACTACCACCCAGGTTGAGAATATCGCGACCAACATAGTTGCTCAGGTAGAGTCGATCGCGCTGATTTATCTTGTAATTTATCTTGGCATTAAAGTCATAAAAATAATAAGGAAAGCCACCCTTGATGACCAGGTTAACCAATTGGTCCAGATAGCTGCGCCTGGCGGAAACAATGAAACTCATTTTCTCTTTGATGATGGGTCCTTCGATGGTGAGATTGGATGCGATATTGCCAATACCTCCCTGTACTGAAAACTTCTGGTCGTTGCCCTCACGCATACGGACGTCAAGAATTCCCGACAATCTGCCGCCATACACAGAGGGAAATGCCCCTTTATATACATCGGTAGATTTGAGAGAGGCTGAATTGAATACGGACAGGAAACCCAGCAGGTGTCCGGGATTGTACACGGTAGCTTCATCCAGGAGGATGAGGTTTTCGTCGTTGTTGCCTCCCCGGATATACATACCAAGTCCACCTTCGCCACCTCTTTTGATGCCGGGGATAAGCTGAAGGGCTTTGATGACATCGCTTTCACCAAACAAGGCCGGCGTTTTGGCAAGCACTTCCATGGGTATACTTACACGGCTCATTTCCGTGTTTTTTACGGCTTCTTTCGCCTTAAGCTGACTTGCGGTGACTACCACTTCATCGATGAGTGTGCCGGAAGGTTCGAGTCTGAAACTTTTGAGTACATCTGACTGCAAATCAATTTCAAAGATGCTGGTTTTATAGCCCAGATAAGAAAGTTCGACGCGGTGTTTCCCTTTTGGTAAGGACAATGCATAGTAGCCATAGGCGTTGGTATTGGTACCCAGGGTACTGTTGTCTGCCAACAGCGTGGCATCAATGAGGGTTTCTCCGTTGGAAGCATCATAGACATAACCTGACATTGTAAAATAACCCCCGTTATGCCCGTCCCCGGGACCATCTGATGAACCTGTGCCCTGGTTTGTCTGGTAAATGACAAAATTGCCGCCCACAAATTTGAAACTCAGCCCTGAACTTTTCAGCAGCGTCTTAAGTACACTTTCAATTGGCGCATTCACAAATTTCAGGTTTAACTTCTGTTTTGACAATTCAGGAAGTAATTTATCATAAGCAAGGTTCACCTTATGTTCATCTACCAGTATTTTTAGTGCTTCTCCAATGGTTGTCTTGTCCACCTGGAGGTTGATTTTTTGATTTTGCTGCCCTTGTCCAAAACATAGGACGGTCAGTAGCATACATGATGCCAATAGGAATTTCTTCAACATTTTGATGATATTAAAAATTTTGTTTGTAGTTGGAAATAATTGGTTTGTTATTTCAGCACGTAGCGGTCTTTTTCATTTAGCACGGTTAGGTTACAGGACAAAGTAAGTACTTCTACTACTTCCTCAATGGGCACTTTATTGAAACTGGCCGTTAGTTTACAAGTTTTTTGGTAGTCTTCGGCGAGCACAAAGCGGTTGTTATAGTAGGTATTGAGGCTTTGAATTACCTGATTAAGATCAGTCCCCTCGAACACAAAGTTGCCGGTAAACCAGGCGTCCACGTTCATGTCACTCATTTTGTAGCTCTTAATTCCATTTGCATTTGAAGTGGCGCCTTGTCCTTTGATGAGGACCACCTCCTGTTTCAGGAAGTTTTGGATACTTTCACCTTGCCGGTTTTCACGCCTACACGTGTCTGACTGCTGTCAGCGACAACATTAAAACTGGTGCCAGAGTACCCTTACCATGGCTTCTTTTGTTTCGATGGTAAAAGGAGATGCGGTATCTCTTTTCGACTTCAAAAAAAAGCGGTACCCATTAATTTTAATCGTCGATTATTACCTTGTCCGTACCTGCCATCCACGAATAAAACAGACCCATCCTGCAACTGAACCGTCGAACCGTCCGATAGTTCTATGGTTTCCAAAACCTTTACCGCTGTTATGCATACTGGATCCAGTCGTCTGCGGTGTACTGCCTGAAAATAAGCCATGAAAGTGGGATGAGTAATAAAATGGCCGCTGCAGCAACCATTTTTTTCCAGGAGAAAATACTTCGAACCTTACTTTCGCCGGATGAAACAAAAGGCATATCCTGCTTCGCTGTAAAAGCATCATAGTCTTTGACCCTGGCAAGCTCCTGTTTTGCATAATTTTTCAGTTGCCCTTCGGCCTCCGGATTTGCCTTAAGGTATGGTGACAAGGAATTCTGCTCTTCAGCTGTTGCCGTGTCCATCAGTGTTTTTAAATAAATGCGCTTCATTTCATCCATCATCTGTGGCTTCATTTCCTATAAGTCGAATATTTGGACGGAAAACCCCTAATGAATTATGAATTTTTGATTTAGGAGTTAGGAATTGATTGCGGATTTTTGATTGCGGATTTCTGAATGCACAAAGGTTTATCTGCGTAAATCTGCGGGAGAAAGATAGTGTGGACTTTTGTTTCCCGCAGATGCCGCTGATTTTCGCAGACCTGGAAAAATAGTTTCCAGCACGGACATAATATTAATAAACAAATTGGTCAAGCTATTTTAGGACTAGACAGTTTCCCGTTTCACCGACCTGTCTAACTGGCGCTAGCCAGGTAGATTTCCCGATTCACCGGTTTCCCGATTTCGCGAATTACCGATTCCCCGCTTCACCAAAAAACAAGTACCGCCATCCCCTGGCGAATAATCTTTAAGGCATTGGAAATTTGGTTCTCAATGGTTTTTACGGAGACGTTTTGTTTTTCGGCGATTTCTTTATAGGAATAGCCTTCGATGCGACTGAGCAAAAAAACCTCCCGGGTTTTGGGGGGCAACTTAGCCATGGTGAAGGCGAAGAGGGCCTCCGTTTCTTCGTCTATCTCGTGGACAACATCCGGGATGTGCAAAATTTCTTCTGAAAGTTGTTCCTTTTTTGCCGTCCTGCTGATCTTGCGGAGGTGATCGATGGCCCGGAAGCGGGCTGCCCTAAGGAGGTAGGCATCTATCTGGACCACTTCTGAAAGGTTGTCTTTTTGCCAAAGGGATATAAATAGTTCCTGGACCACATCTTCTGCAGCTACCTCATCCTTTATCAGCCGGGCAACGTAGTTGCAGAGGGGGGAATAATATTGGTCGAATAAGGTTGATATGTGGGTATCCATCGCCATGAGCATGTCAAGATAAACTACCGAATTTTTAATTGTGTATTTCAAAGATAAATAAAACAGCTAAAAAGCATATCCATGAACAAGAAGATTATCACCCAACTCTGTAGAACACGCTATAAACGTATTTGCGGAGGCACGCCTGAAAATGGCAACCTATCTTACAAACAAGCACTGTCCACGCAATTTTAGAAGTTGTAAGGGCACGATGTAGCTTGCAGACACGAAGGCTCTGAAGCAGCTTTACAATTTTGCTTAATTGTTTATACTAACGTGGGACCCAAATTATTTTAATCATAAAATTGACAATTTAATGGGATAATATTAAATATATACAATTAATTATCTGTTATTTACATCAACATTTATGACCAATTTATACAGGAAAAGTGGATTTTTCATCAAGATTAATTAAAATTAATTCTTGATTTTTGCATAAAGTTATTTTGAACTTGAACGGGGCCACTCTGACGTTATGAAAAAAATTAGGTCCGGGGCAAGTCATAGGTTTGATTTTTGGGTAAGTGATTTATGATACCAAACCACCATGTTAAAGGAAAAAATTCGATACTTTGAATAGGAACGGTGCTTTTTACATGAAATCCCAAAATTGGCCTTTGTTTTAAAGCCTGCTATTGCCGTAAAATCAATATTTTAATTTCCGGAATGGCGAATCATATTCATGACATGATTTCTTTTTTAAAACAGAAAAGAGACCGGAACTGCATTGTGTGCGAATCAAATGTAAATAAATCATATTTTTTAAAACAGGTTTTTGCATAATCTCTATGAAAATCCAATAATCACATTAAAAAGTCAATAAAAAAGCTTTTCAAACTTTCATTCAATAAATGGTATATAAATTTAATTTTTATCTAATATTATTTATAACTTTTATAAATTTAAATCATTTTATACAGTATTTAACGAATGTTTTGTCTATTTTTCCATTAACACTTAATATTTTTAATAAATTGTTATATTTTTGACAAAGTATAATTATTGAAATGTGCTTGTTTTTAAAGTATGTAAAGCAAGCAGCCCTGTTAATTTAAATAGGTTTCATATATTAAGAACTCTACCCGGGAAACTGGTTCACCAGCAGGGGAAGTTGAAAGTAAAATTATGCTACGATTGCGCTAAGTTGGTATATATTTTGCCCCAAAATACCATTAGGAGAAGATTTAAAAGGAGAAATATAATACTTGAAATATCTGTAACTATTTGATTTGATAATATTTATATATGTCAAATCATTAAAATATATATTTTTTACCAAATTTTAAAGAATCAAAATGAAAACAACCCATATTTTACGCCTAAACCTCCTGTTTGTGACCATTACCCAATCCCTTACCCTCCGTGGGGCAAGTGCTGACAAAACCTTGTATGTGATTGATGGCACGGGACTTGGAATCAACTCCGGCATTTCCATAAGCAATGGAGTCACCAACGTGACCATACAAAACCTCACAGTACAGGACTTTACCGGTGCCAGTGGAAACGCGAATGCAGGCATTTATGGAGTAGGTGGCAATGACAACCTTACCGTGTGACAACGTAAGCTCTGCTAAACAATATAACAGCTCCGGCTTTATGCCAATGGTCCCATTACCAATGTAAACATCACCAATTCTATGGTGGTGGGCAACGGCGCCGGTGCCAGGGGCATCGTCATCTGGAATGGGATGAAAACCAACATCAACATTACCGGCAACATGGTCAATAACAATAATTGTTGTGGCATCGAACTTCAGGACGGCAATGCATCTGATGTGGATATTTCAAACAATACACTTGACATTGGTTCAGGCGACAATGCCCTGGGCATCACGGGACTTAACCCTTCTGTAGGACCAAATACCATCAATAACAACACCATAACCGGTGGTGGCCGATATGGAATAGAAATTAAAAACCCGGCAGGAAGTGTCACCGCCAGTGGCAACATGATTACCCTGGTGTCCCAAAACGGTGACCTTAGAGACAGGGCAGGCATTGCCATCATGCGTCGCGGTGTACAAGCAGGCAATGCCGATGTGCCCAATGGCGTGACACTCACCGGCAATACCATTGACGGTTACCAGCAGTCATCGGTAAGCGAAGGATTTGGCATCGTTGTAGAAGGTACCAATCATACCGTAACCGGCAATACCGTCACCAATTGTGAAGTGGGTATTCTTCAACAACAAAACCCATCAGGATATCCGGGCGATGCAGACCAGAGCAATCTGGCTGACCTATATTTCGGCAGGGCCAACTCCCCCATAACTTGTGGAAACACCATCTCTGGCAATACTTTTTCTGGAAACGGTTTAGATACCAGAAATCTTGGGGTGGGATTCGGTCTGGTCACCAATACAAATTCAGGTGAGTATTTTTGCTCAATCCAATCAGCCATCAATGATGCCCAGACTTTGACAGGGCATAACCTATTGGTTGGAAGTGGAATTTATAACGAAGCCATTACTGTTGATAAATCACTCACCCTTCAGGGGGCAAGTGCGGACAAGACGCTGTATGTGATTGATGGCACGGGCCTTGGAACCAACTCCGGTATTATACTAAACGTTGGTATTACAAACGTGACCATACAAAACCTCACGGTACAGGACTTTACCGGTGCCAGTGGAAACGCGAATGCAGGCATTTATGGAGTAGGTGGCAATGACAACCTTACCGTGACCAACGTAGCCCTGCTAAACAATATAACAGCCTCCGGCTTTTATGCCAATGGTCCCATTACCAATGTAAACATCACCAATTCTATGGTGGTGGGCAACGGCGCCGGTGCCAGGGGCATCGTCATCTGGAATGGGATGAAAACCAACATCAACATTACCGGCAACATGGTCAATAACAATAATTGTTGCGGCATAGAACTTCAGGACGGCAATGCTTCTGATGTAGATGTTTCCAACAATACACTTGACATTGGAAGTGGCGACAATGCCCTCGGCATTACGGGACTTAATCCTTCTGTGGGTCCAAACACCATCAATAACAACACCATAACCGGTGGTGGCCGATACGGCATAGAAATCAAAAACCCGGCAGGTGGCGTTACCGCCAGTGGCAACATGATTACCCTGGTGTCCCAAAACGGTGACCTTAGAGACCGGGCAGGCATTGCCATCATGCGTCGCGGTGTACAAGCCGGCAATGCCGATGTGCCCAATGGCGTGACACTCACAAGCAATACCATTGACGGTTACCAGCAGTCATCGGTAAGCGAAGGATTTGGCATCGTCGTAGAAGGTACCAATCATACTGTAACCGGCAATACCGTCACCAATTGTGAAGTGGGTATTCTTCAACAACAAAACCCATCGGGCTATCCTGGCGATGCAGACCAGAGCAATCTGGCTGACCTATATTTCGGCAGGGCCAACTCCCCCATGACTTGTGGAAATACCATTTCGGGCAATACTTTTTCCGGAAACGGTGCAGATACCCGAAATTTAGGAGTGGGATCCGGCTTGGTCACCAATACAAATACAGTTGAATACTTCTGCTCCATCCAATCAGCCATTGATGATGCCCAGACGCTTGACGGCCATACCCTGGAAATCAGTCCTGGCACCTATAATGAACAAGTTTTAGTGACCAAAGGCGTAACCCTCAAAGGGGTGGGCGTGACTCGACCTGAGATCAATTTTACAGGTACCCCCACTGGCGACCTTGCTATATTACGTGTATTAGCAGATGGTGTCACCATAGAAAGCATGCATTACAATGTTGATTTATCCAAACTGAGGAGTGCCATCATAGCCAGTGCAACCGGGCTTGACAACATTACTATTAATGACAATGTCATCGATGCGTACGGTACACCTGCCGGAAGTTATGGTGATAGAAACGCGGTAAGTGTCAACTATGGTGGTCCGACCAATTTTCGGGTAGCTACCGGAGGCGTAAACAATGTAGTATTTACCAACAATACGGTAAATGGAACCGGACCTGGCAGTTATTTCAGATCTGGTTTGTCACTTGATGAAGGTGGTGGAACCATGACAGGCAATACCCTGACGACCATCAACCACGACCTTTTGGTCCGGTTTGCCGGCAATGGACCCGTTACCATGACAGGTAATATGTTCAATGGTGGGGGTGTTGAACTTTCGGATCAAAATGCCGCTGCAGGTCTGTTTACGTTATCGGGCAATACCTTCACCGGAGTAGGTGCACCGTCAACTGCCGTACTGCGCATAAGAAATAATTACAACAGCATTGCACACAGCGTGACCAACAATAACTTTAATGGATATGAGTGGGGTGTGTCTTTAGAAAACATGAACAGCATTACCCCTGGATGGCAATACTTTTCGACTGCCAGTCCAACCGCTAACGCGGTAGTAATAAATACCAAATCCATCAGCAGCAATTCAGGCCTTATTACGCAAGTACCTGTAGGTGGTAGCTTCCTCAACAACAATTTTAACGGCACGGGCACGGGACCTTTATTTGTCAATCACGACAGCGACAATGACAGTTACGGAAGTTTTGTACTGGGTACTGCAGGCAATGAAAATGATTTTACTTCAAGTCTCAGTTCTTTCATCACTCTGGATGGGCAAACCGGATCGACAAACGGATCGACATTTCCGGTTTATCCAATCACCGGAGATTGGCCGACTACCATGGACTATTGGGCTTTTGACATGGATGCCGTCAACAATAACTTTGATGTGGGTGCGGGATTACAATTGCCGTCTGCAATGAGCTTCGCTCAATTGAGTGCTCTAGAGGATAAGGTATTCCACACCATGGATGTAGCACCACTTGGGCTTGTATTGCTTAATAATAACAACCTATATGTAAGTCCGGCTTTGACACCCACAGCAAGCGATAATGACTATACACGCATTAAAAAATGCCATCGAGTCTGCACCCAAATTCTTTTACGATTAACCTAAATGGCACTTTTGACTGGACAGAGGCAAATGCGGCCGCTTCCTGGGCATTGGGCAATGATGGGGTGAACGCTACCGGCGATGATTATTCCATCTTCGTTCCTGTAAATAGAAACGGCATCACCTTCACAGCGCCGCTTGGGCTGGGAACTGCTACCATCCTGGGTCCTGGAGACCTTGCAGCCGTGAACCTGGAAGCAGCACTTGTGTTTGATGGAGGTGACAACCAAAATTGGACGATATCTAACATGACTTTTACAGGTTTTGACATGAGCATAGGTATGTTTAATGGACTTGGGGGGTCCGATGCCTTCAATAACACCACCATCACAGGCAACATCTTTAACATGGCTACCGACCTAAATACCACAGTAGCTCCTGTCGATGTCAATCAAAACATAGGACTTCACTACTCTTTTGGAACCAATCAGAACATCACCAACAACACCTTCAATATTGCCGGTGACGGTATCTCTGCGGGTGTCAATTATTCATCTTCAGTTGCCATGCAATCCAATACCAGCGGAGGCAATGTGTATAATGGCCTAAACATCAGTGGCAATACCCTCAATGTGCTCAATGCACAATCTGCCAATCCACAGGTAATATTGGGTATTTGGGAAAATGGACATGCCCATAACAGCAACATAACGCTCAGCAATAATCAGTTTTTAAACCTTTCGGGCGGAAATGATGCAACGCTCAACCTGCAACGCGCATTCCGGGTCACCTCTCATTCATTTGCAGGTAGCACGGTAACCTATTCCAACAATACGGTACAGGGTGCCAACATGGGCTTTCAATGGATAGCAGGCAGTGATTTCAGTGCCCAAATGCCCGTTCAAATGACCGGCAATACCCTTACAGGCAACAATTGGGGTATGCTCGTACAATCCAATGGTAAAGCACTACTTACCAGCAATATTTTTGATGGTAGTACCGACAATGCAACGGACGTGCAGATTGTAGCTGGGAGCACCGTTACCTCAGGTGGAGGTAACTCGTGGGCCGGTGAAGGCTATTATGTAGAAAATTTAAGTGCAAATGCCCTGAACCTCAGTGGTGAAACCTTTGATCAAGTAAACAGTTACCGACGAACCGACAGGATGTACGATGCATTGGACAATGGTGGATCTGGACTTGTGAGATTTGACGGGATCAATCTATATGTATCTGCACCGGCCACTGGTCTGTCAGACGAAACGATTTCCCTTGCCATCAATGCATCAGTTGTAGGAGATGTCATTAACATTGAAACAGGGTCTTACACCAGTGGCATCGATGCCAGTGCCAAGGCCCTTACCCTTGCTCCGGGTTCTAGTCCGGGATGTGTAACCTTGGGAGGCAACCTAATTTTAAACAGTGATGATGTGATGGCCATGGAGGTCAACGGCACTACGGCATGCACCCAATACGATCAGTTTGTGGTCAACGGCACCGTGACACTTGGTGGTGCAAACCTCAGCCTTACTTTGGGTTATACTCCAGTAAATGGAGACATGATTACCCTTATAGACAATGACCTGGCAGATGCCGTAAGTGGTCAGTTTGCCCAGGGCACCAATATATCTGTCGGTGGTTATTATTTCACCATAAACTATGCTGTAGGAGACGGCAATGATGTAGTCCTAATCGCCTGCACCAATGTGACCAATACCACTACCTCAGAAGTATTTTGTGGTATTCAGGAAGCGATAGATGATGCACAGACCGTTAATGGACATACCCTGTAATGGTCCAGGCACCTTTGTTGAAAATATCACCCTAAACAAAGAATTGACATTGACTGGTGCAGGAAGTGGCAGTAATCCTGCAACAAACACGGTGTTTTCCGCATCCGCTCCATGTGGAGGAATAGGAATTTCCATTTCTGCGGCCAATGTAACCGTCCAAAATATATATGTAACGGGCTATCAGGAAGCAGTCCGACTAAATGGTGTAAATAATCCAACCATCAACAATATGAACCTGGTGGACTACTGCCAATATGGTGTACGGATTTCAAGTACCAACAGCAGCATAGACATCACCAACACCACCATTCAGCGCACATCACCAATGGCAGGAACTGTGGGTATCCGCGTAGGAACAGCAGATGCGGTCAATGGCATGTTGATTTCAAATAGTACAATTACAGGCAACAACCTTCAAGGGATGGTTGTATTCCAGTCTACCACTCCTGTTGCATTTGACAACATCATCATCCAAAACAGTGTGATCAGTAATAACCTTCAAAAAGGTTTATATTTTGAAAAGTTGAGCAATGCAACGTTGAGCGGGCTTGTTATGAACAACAATGGTACAGATCCAGGTTATAATAACAACAATGGTATCGACATCAACTTAAAACACAATGCATACAGCAACATTACCATTCAGGATTGTGACATCACAAATTCTGCTGTAATGGGTACCGCCGTGGATCCGGAAGCAGCTGCAGCCATTACGATAAAAGCACGAGATGATGCACCTAGTTATAATACCATTCCGGCCAGTCTTAATAATGTAATGATTAAGAATAACAGAATTACAGGGCCACAAAATGGAATCCGCATAGGAGAGTATGGAAAGATCAATGCTACGCCTACCAATGTGGTACTCGAAGGAAACGATCTCTCACATGTCTTTGCCAATAAAACATTAATCAGCCGGATAAATGCCGATATCAACCTTGACTGCAATTGGCATGGAACTACGAATATACCAACCATTGAAGCTACCTTTACTGAAGCCGGAACTGGTATGATTCTGCTCAATGACTTGTTGAGCACCGGTGGAGATGGTAGTGCTAATCCGGGCTTCCAGCCAACAGGAAACTGTGCATGTCCTTCCGGCTTTGCCATCATCAATACAACGACCATGGTTGCTTATTGTGATATTCAAGCGGCCCTGGATGCCAGTCAACCAGGTGAAGAGATCCATATAACCAGTGGAACTGGGGTTGGATTTTTCGAGGTAGAATATGGCAAAGTGTTGGTTGTTTTGAATGGGGTAAACTTTACCAGCAATGGTGAAATTTGCAACAATGGAATCATCACTGTCAATGCAGGAGGTACGTTTAATAACGCCGGAACCTATAGTGGCAAAGGCGTGTTTAACGGCGCCTTCAATAACGTTGCCGGTGGTAAGGTAAAACCAGGCGGCTGTGGATTGTAAAACATCCGAAATTGCAGTATAGATTAACCATCTAAAATCTTGTGAAACTTACATAGCACAATAGAGAAAGCCGGCAAATTATTGCCGGCTTTCTTGTTTTGGGGATTTGGGGAATCGTGTTGTGCCTGGGTTAATATGTATTTATCATACGAATTAAAAAAGCAGAAATGCTAATAGGGGTTTGAAGTTGCAAAATTCAAACTGCTCGTTGGGTGATGGAATAGTCGAAATTAAGGCAATAGGGCATTGATGACGATCGTAGGTGGAGTCAGCAGAAATGCTAATAGGGGTTTGAAGTTGCAAAATTCAAATAGCTCGTTAGGTAGATGGGTTTGTCGAAATTACAGCAACAGGGCAGAAATGTAAATATGGGGTTTGAAGTTACAAACTTCAAACAGCTCGTTGGATGATGGAATTGTCGAAATTAAGGCAACAGGGCAGTGATGACGCTTTTAGGGCAGAGTTGCAAACTTCAAACAGCGCTTCAGGACACTATCAGAGGAAGTCTAGTGGCTATTTCTGTATTCCCCTCCCCTTCCACAGCTTCATCAATTCCATGAGTGACATGATGATCAGGGAACCAGCGATGGTAGTAGTGAAGTGAAAATATTTGGGCAGTTCAAAACTCATAAGTTCGCGTAATGCGGGAATCAACGTGAGCATGGCTACAAAGGCCGCTACTACCCCGGTGATGACAAAGACTTCTTTATTGCCTCTGATAACCAAATCGAGGATGGTGCGGGTTTTTGACAGGTTGGTGAAAATCAAAAACAAGTTGCCAATGATCAGCGCAAAAAAGGCGATCATCCTGGCCTGCCCGTCTGTGTGCCCTTCACGGAAAGAACTAAAATAGACACCTGAGACCATGATCAGCAATAGCAGACCTTGTCCCACACTTTTGATAAACTCCTGACGGCCAAAGAAGGTGGATTTTGGATCGCGAGGGGGCCTCTTCATGATGCCGCGTTCGTCTTTTTCAAATTCAAAGGCTACCGAACAAACCGGGTCGATGATGAGTTCCATGAGGATGATGTGCAATGGCAATAACAGCAGGGGCATGGTGGGATTGAAGGCTGGCAATACCGTAAGCCCTATGATGGGAATGTGGATGGCCAGGATATAAGACATTGCCTTTTGCAGGTTGTCATAAATTCTACGGCCGAGCCGGATGGCGGTGACGATGGAGGCAAAGTTGTCATCCAGCAACACCAGTGATGCAGATTCACGGGCTACGTCAGTGCCTTTATTTCCCATGGCAATGCCGATGTCGGCTGCTTTGAGGGCGGGCGCATCATTGACCCCATCACCCGTCATGGCCACCACCTCCCCATTGGCCTTGAGGATGTTGACCAACCTGAGTTTTTGTTCAGGAATGATACGGGCAAAAATATGGGTGTCTTTGATTGAAACTGCCAGGGCTGCATCGTCCATGGCCTCCATTTCACTTCCAGTCAACACGGATGTAGCTGGAAGTCCAATCCTGGCGCCAATGCTTTTGCAGTGGCAGGATAATCGCCGGTAATCATGATGACGCGGATGCCGGCGGTGTTGCATTCTTCGGCCGCAGTGTCACTTCGGGTCGCAACGGGTCTTCCAGGCCCAAGAGGCCTAAAAAGGTGAACTTAAACTCAGTCTGGCTTCTCCGGCAAATTCGCACCTTCCTAAGAAGGGCGGGCTACCCCAATGACACGACACCCAGCTTCTGCCATTTTTTTTACAGCTTCCAGGTGAACTGCAGCATCCGCCTCAGACATGCCACACAATTGGAATATGGCTTCAGGAGCTCCTTTGGTGGCACCCATGAGTCCGCCATTGTCATCATTGTTTACCCACCTTGTCATGGCCAACAGGTCGTCGCTCAATTCATATGCTTTCAACAGTGGATGTACAGGATAAATGCCGTCATGCGAGGCTGTGTGCAGGACCTGGATGGCCTTTTCCATGGGATCGATCGAATCGTGCTGGGAGGCAACATAGGCATATTCTACCAGGCTTTTAAAATCTCCTGGGGCTTTTTTTGAAGCGTCAATTTCAATCGTGGAAGCACCGTCGTAAAGCATGACTACCATCATTTTATTTTGGGTAATGGTGCCGGTCTTGTCAGAACAAAGTACGGTAGCTGAGCCAAGGTTCTCAATGGCTGAAGGTTTCCGGGTGAGCACATTGACCTTTGAAAGCCTCCAGGCACCTAATGCCAGAAAGATGGTGAAAACCACGGGGAATTCTTCAGGTATGATGGCCATTGCGGCGGCCAGGCCATTGAGCAGGGATTGGATAAAGTTTCCCCTGACGGCATAATAAATGCCGACAATGCCCAAACAAATGATGGCTCCGGCGATGCCCAGCCTGCGAACCAAAATGGTCATTTCCTTTTGAAGATGGGTGCCACCTCCATTGGTTTCGTTAAGGGAAGTTGCGATTTTACCCAGTTTAGCCTGTAAACCTGTGGCCATGACCAGCGCTGTTCCTTTGCCTTTGACGATGAGTGTGCCGCTGTACACCAGAATTTCTTTGCCAATTTGTTTCCTCACGGTCACTGATTCTCCCGACAACATGGATTCATCGATTTCGAGGTTTACACTTTCCATCAGCTCCCCATCTGCGGCTACCCTATCTCCTTCATTGAGCATCATGACGTCTCCGGGGACCACCTCCCTGCCCGGGATGCGCTTTAACACCCCGTCCCTGTACACCAATACCCTTGGAGATGCCAGGCTGCGCAAGGCCGCCAGTGCCTTTTCCGTCCTGAAGTTTTGATAAAAAGAAATACCCACCAGGATGAAGATCGTGGAGATCATGACAATGCCCTCCTTATAGTCGCCCAGCACCATGTATAAAAAACCACAGCCCAACAACAGCATGAACATAGGTTCAGAAATTACTTCTTTGGCCACAATCCAGACCGATTTTGGTTTGGAAGAAGGTAATTCGTTGTATCCTGACTTCCTGAGTATTTCTCCTGCAGCCTGGTCAGATATGCCCTTTGTGATCATGTATTATTTGCAACGAAGTGTCGAACAAGCCGACCCGGATGTTTCATTTTCGCACTTCAAAATTAACCTAATTTTCGACTGACTTTCAAGAATCAAAATCATCTTTAGACGAAATGGTACTCAAACGGACATTGAAGTTGACCTGATTTAAATATTTCCAGGCAAAAAATTATCTTTGGAACATGTATTTGTAAAATCTACTATGAAAAAATATCCAATCATCCTGGTTCTATTTTTCTTTTACACCGTGCTTCCTGCCCAGGAAAGACTTACCGATATACACACCAATACCATGACTTTCAACGAAATAAGTCATGAATACCTCGGTCGAAAATATGTGGTTTCGATATACCCGCTGGATCGGTTAAAACTTTTTTCGGTAGTAGCAGCAGATTCTGCAACCCTGCTATTTGAACGGGAATTCATTGGGGCTGGATTTTTCTCCGGCTCGTTGCGATTTTATAAAGAATACCTCTTGTTTCAGGACTATACTTCTTTTTACACCTATCACTTAGCCACAGGTTTACTGAACCGTTTTCCGACGCCTGAAGGGTTTGAGACCTACACCAATACATTGTTTTACGGTGAGAACTATTGCCTGCTTAAATTGAAACCTCCTGCCGAAGCTTATTATCTTTATTACATCCTGGATTATCAAAACGGCATATCTGCGCTAAATCCTTCTTATGGTACGCCGGTAAGCCGCAATGCGGATCAATTTGTTTTTCATAGCTTCTACCAAAAAAACGGTGTTCAAAAAAGCCGGTACACCGTCATCGACATAGAAACCAACGAATCGCAGGTCATCGTTCCTGAGGTTTCCCGTCAACTGCAATTCTACTATACGGATGAAAAATTTTGGTACCTGTACGAGGATGGTCAGCCCAGGTATTTTGATCCAAAGACAAAGGCCTCCGGAAATATAACGGGTATTGCCTTTAAAAACTTCGAAGAGTACCAAATTTATCAACAGGACAGTATGCTGGTGGTCTTATCCGCAAAAGGCGATGACTACCATATTCTATCCTATGATGTAAGGAATGAACGCATCCTGGCCGAAGCCAAAGGGAAGGCATACCAAAGCGCTTTTATGACTTCAAAGGCGATTTTTCATCCCACCTTTCTGCTCTGTTTTGACTCCGGATATTCGATGTTTCAGTTTGACTACCGACGGGGTATGTTGAGAAAATACAAAGTTTCCTATAATCCCTATCCGATTTCTGACCGCATTCCTTATGTAGCTGCAGACGTAGATTATCTGTACAATGGCAAAGGATTTACGCGCATCGATTTCAACACTTTGGACACCATGGCCTTTGACCTGAACGGAATAAATCCAGCTGTACTTACCTCATTCAGAACCTTTCGATGGCCAGATCAGGACCCACTGATTGTGCTGGAGAGTACGCATCAGAAAGCTGCTTCATGTCACCGGGTGGACATCCAGCGAAAACAAGTAGATCCCATAAACCTTCTCCACCATCAACTGGGGTTGCCAAGTCAGGCAAAGCTGTTAAAAGTAGGTACAGGCATGGTGCTTTTTGCAAATGACCTGTTTCAGGTAAAAGGAAGAAGTATTCAAAAACTCAATGATCTACCACTGGTATCTATACCTTTGAACCGAAATGTGCCGAAATATTTTACCCTGCGCCATAAAAAATTGCAATACACCACTACAGATGACACCTTCATTTATGTGCATGAATTTGACGGGAAAAATAATAAATATATTGGCCGTTTGTCAATGGATCCAACCATTGAGGACCTGGTTCATTTCAAGGGTAAATTTTTTATTCTGAATAGAAGTAGTGGCCCTAATCAACTTACCTTATTTGATCCAAAGACACAAACCAGTCAGAAGATAGACGCTGGATATTTTGGCATTTTCAAACCATACAATGCCCTGGACCTTTCTGACAATTCCTTTCTGTTTGTCATGGAAGACTTTCTTTTATACAAACGCGACAGTTTTTTTATGCGGGTTAAAAGTGATGTACCTGAAGTGTACCATAAAGCGCCCATCGTATGTTGCGTTGGAAGCACCATTACAAAGTTCAATGGTTCATGGTACCTGCAATTGGAGAATGACCAGGATATATATCGCATGGGGAAACCGGACTCATCCCTGTAGTGGACCAATTTGACTACATTAACAAAATGTACGCTGATGAACAACACGATGTCATTTATCTCGTTGGCTCTGCCAATGGCCAAAGAACGCTGATAGGCTATGATGGGCATCAAACTGTAGAATACAAAAGCCACCCAAACCTGCGCCAGATAGCTGTTGGAGATAATCATATATTATACAAAGGAGTGGGCAGGGATACGGCTTATCTTTTTAACCTTTCCGAAAAAAGATTATACCCGCTACCGGCACTGCCGGAAGGGGAATACTATGTGGGACATAGCCTTTTCCAAAATGATACCTTTGTTTATGCCATTGGCGGTGAGACCTATCGCGGCCATTTATCAACCTATCAACTCAAAGATCATTATTCGACCATAATCCCTCATTACCGGCTCGATAGTTTGTTTTATGCCTCCAGCTTCGACGTGGGTGGAGGAACGGGAGGAAAACTACTTTTTACGGGCAGGTATATCCTGCATCAAAAAGGAAATGGAGAGACCATTGATGCGAAGAACATCAGGAATCTGTTCCCTGGTTCGACCACTGCCAATGTGCCTTTTGACAAATTTTACAGCAAAGGCTATCTGTATTTCATCGCACAAGACAGAGAATATGGAAACCAGTTATTCAGATATTACCTCGATGAAACGATTTTCCCTGACCATGAAAAGAAGGTAAATTATGCCTTATGTCCAAGCTTGGTGGACCAGAAAATTACCCTGACGTCGCCCATCACTGATGACATTCAGGTACATTATGAAATTTACAGTATCGATGGAAAGTTGCTTCAAAGGGGTTTCAGTACCTACAATGAGGTGGATGCATCGGGTTTGGCCAATGGCTTATATATCATCACCTTGAAAGTACCCGATGGAGATGTATCCTTGAAATTTGTGAAGATGTAAAATACGGCCCTGCACTATAGAAAGGGGAATAGAATAAGCAAACTTTATATTTTAAAATAGCTGCCAATGAACAGAACTGTCCTGTCTTTAATGACCCTGCTAATCTTTCACTTTACCTTATCGGCAACCACCTTACCTGTGGGTATGGCTTATGCCTACAAGACCATAACCGATGCGGCGAAGGTAGCAAAGCCGGGTGATTCCATCGTATGTCATGACGAAATCATGACGGGCGGCATGGCCATCGCCAATCTGAATGGCAGTGCCGGAAAATACATCTACCTGATACCGGCAACCGGTAAAAAGACAGTGATTCGTGGCGGAGGAAACAGCATACAGTTTTCGGATTGCAGTTATTTGCATATTGAAGGGTTGACGTTTGAAAAACAAACAGGCAACGGCATGAACATCGACGATGGCGGTAGTTTTGAGAGTCCGGCACACCATATTCGCATCATCGACTGTACATTTCAGGATATAAATGCCACAGGAAACAATGACCTTCTGAAACTGTCCGGGCTGGACGATTTTGAGATCCGGTCATGCCAGTTTTTAAATGGAGCTGCAGGCGGCAGTGGCATAGACATGGTAGGTTGTCATAATGGGGTCATTGCCAACAACAGCTTTAAAAATCAGGGCAGCAATTCCATCCAGGCAAAAGGTGGCACAGCCGATATATTGATCACCGCCAACCGGTTTGAAAACGGAGGCGCACGCGCCATCAATCTTGGCGGAAGCACCGGGCTGGCCTTTTTCAGACCCCAGAATGCCACCAGCGAAGCCAGCCGGCTGAGAGTCATCGCCAATGTGTTTCAGGGTTCTGAAGCACCCATTGCCTTTGTGGGATGCCGCGAGGTAAGTGTATCAAATAATACCATCTTATTCCCCACCAAATGGGTAATGCGCATTTTGCAGGAAACGGTGGACATCACTCGTTTTCTGCCCTGTGGCGACAATCATTTTTTCAACAACATCATTGTGGTCAATCAGGCAGTAAATACGGAAGTGAACATTGGTCCCAATACGGCACCTCAAACATTTACCTTTTCTAACAATTTGTGGTACAAAGCCATCAATGCATCCTGGCAGGGTCCTGCACTACCCGGAACTGTAATCAATCAACTGGTAGGTGACCCCGGATTAATGGCTGGCACACTTTACAAGCTGGACGAAACGAGTCCCGCGATTGGAGCAGGTCAACCATACAACAGCCTCACCGAAGACATTGAGGGTAATTGGTACAACAACCCACCTTCCATTGGCGCATTCGAAGCCAGGCCATGGTTGACAGACACCAAAGAAGAAATTTCAACGATGGTTGTCTATCCCAACCCAACGATGGAACATGTATATTGCCTGTTTCAAGATGCGGATGAAAAAACGGTGAGTCTGGTATCAAATAATGGAAATACTCTTTTTTTTAAGCATACCAATGACAACCGCATTGAAATTGATTTGTCTTCACTGCCAAGTGGTCTGTACCATATAATGGTGACCCGGCATGGAAAATCAACATGGTCGAGTGTAGTTAAATGGTAGGAAATGTTCTGAATGCTGCAGCGAAGCGGAAGCTGCTAAGTTCCAAACCGAAGGTGAGGAGTACCGAACCGTGTGCGAGGGGTTAACCACCTGCCTACCGGGCTGCGCCTGGTAGGCAGGTGGTTCGTTACGCGATGCGGGACTTAGTGGTTTGATTTGCCAGATGTTAAGCACAGTGGAAGATGCATGCATCGAATTGGAGATGAGTAGTTTCAAGTAAGACATTCAATACCTGTCTGACAGTCGTCAGCCGGGCAAATGACGCGGATTTAGGCGAAATTTTTTCCTGAGGTGTAATGTCGAGACTTTATCTGCCAATCAAGCCAACTTGACCAGGTCCAGCAAACCTTCTTATGATAATATGTTATTTATCAGCGATAGCCTTGTTTGACAAATACAATTGTTTTAATGACTTAAATTCTTTTAAAAGTGTCTCATTTGAAGCTTTCATTTCATGAAAGGCTTGAATCTGTTTTGCATTTTTTTCATATAAATCCTCATTTTTCAGTTGTAAATCATCGATCGTTTGTTGTTGTTCCTTGATGGCATTTATCAATACGGGTATCAGACTCTCATAGGCCATACTCAGATTTTCTTTTTCTTCATCACCCTGTACTACTTCTGGAATAATTTTTTTAGTATGTTGGGCAATGAGACCAAAATGCACCTTATTTTGCGCATCATTTTTAAATGAATACGATTTGGGTTCCAATTTTAGAATGTCACTTAAGCCATATTTTAAAACCTTAATGTCCTTTTTTAATCTGATGTCTGATGGGGTATTTAGTGGATTTTGGGAATAAATATTATTCCATCGCAAAGCTGAGCCACCCAAATTATAGGAAGCCGCATCTGATGGCCTGAAATCTTCATTAATCGTTGCCCCGCTTGGCGTAGTCGCAATGATAATATTCGTGCCTAAATGCAACGCTGAGGTGTACGTTTTTCCCCAAAGTAAAGAGGACGAACCCAGGTCTCCTGTATTGTTTGTTTCCGGTACAATACTGCCATCCACCACCAATTTTGATGTGGGGGCAGTAGTACCGATTCCCACATTGCCGGCATTAAAATAAATATTGTTTCCAGACTGAGTCCATTTGGAACTGGATGGCGTCTCTGGTTTCCAGGAATTGACCGATGCATTATACGTCAATACCTGTCCTGTTACTGCTCCCTGGGTAGCAATCTTCAACGGATTGCCGGTAGTGCCATTCCCCATAAGTGTGCCATCTGTTAAAACCGTTTGACTTCCCCAACCATCATATCCAGGTGTCCATTGGCTTGTCTGACTGTTAAATACCAAAATTTGTCCGCCGGTTGCGCCTTGTGCCGCTAATTTTAAGGGACTGCCTGTTGTACCATCGCCCATGAGAGAAGCATCTTTCTGCACTACCTGCGTTCCCCAGTTGTCGGCACCATTGTCATTTGATGGGATCCATGTATTTGAGGAGGTATTGTATTTCAACACCTGCCCATTGGTGGCTCCTTGAGGCGCCAACTTTAGCGGGCTGCCGGTGGTGCCATCCCCAGTTAATGTCAGATCTTTCTGCACTACCTGCGTTCCCCAGTTGTCGGCACCATTGTCATTTGATGGGATCCATGTATTTGAGGAGGTATTGTATTTCAACACCTGCCCATTGGTGGCTCCTTGAGGCGCCAACTTTAGCGGGCTGCCGGTGGTGCCATCCCCTGTTAATGTCAGATCTTTCTGCACTACCTGCGTTCCCCAGTTGTCGGCACCATTGTCATTTGATGGGATCCATGTATTTGAGGAGGTATTGTATTTCAACACCTGTCCATTGGTGGCTCCTTGAGGCGCCAACTTTAGCGGGCTGCCGGTGGTGCCATCCCCTGTTAATGTCAGATCTTTCTGCACTACCTGCGTTCCCCAGTTATCGGCTCCATTGTCGTTTGAAGGTGTCCATGTATTTGCAGTGGCATTAAATTTTAATACCTGTCCATTACTTGCACCCTGAGGCGCCAACATTAATGGACTGCCAGCAGTGCCGTCCCCGGATAAAGTGGCATCTTTCTGAACTACCTGCGTACCCCAATTGTCAAAACCCAGGTCATCCATGGGCGTCCAGGAAACATTATTCCACTTTAGTACTTTGCCATTGGTGGCTCCCTGCTGGGCGATCTGCAGTGGATTATTTGTTGTGCCATCTCCTGACAGTGTGGCATTATGACCTACGACCTGTGTGCCCCAGCCATCTCCTGAAGGTAAGGTTACGGAGTTGCCACTGGAAATACTCAGTTCTGTACCGTTAATGGAAAGTGTTTGAAGCTCATTAGAATTACTTACATCGCCTTTGTTTATGATGATGGGGTTTTTTGGATCGGCATTGTTTACTTCTATACCCGGCCCTGAAATAATTGAATTGACACCACTGGCACCCCCAGTGGTAGAGGATATGTCAATGGCAGGAGACCACTGGCTACCATTCCATTTTAATACCTCTCCTACATTGGGTGTATTTTCGGAAACCTCAAAACCCTGGATGGCTTTGACTTTTGGATTTGGATAAGTGGCTGACAAATCCCCGCCTGCAGGTGTTCCTACCGTTATGTCATTGGCTGGATTATTGTCCCCATTGAAAGTAAATGGCGAACCCAAAATTGGTTGAGAACTTACTACTTCAAATTGCCCACTATTCTGACACTCCATAATCAAGGTATTGGCTTCGTTCCAATCAATATTACCAAAAGCCCCAATACTGGGCACTCCAGTGCCAATAATTACCTGAAACCATCCAAATTGATCTGTAGTTGGCGACTGAGTTTCCTGATATCTTATTACATTGTCATTGTTTTCAATGGTGAAACGCAATAATATTTGTGTGTTGATGATGGGCGCCCCCTGGGCATCTTTTAAAACAGCCTGATAAGGAAGGCCGTTCTGACCAAACAGATAAATCGGCAGACTCAGGAATAAAAAGCAAATGATATTTTTCATGATATAAATTTTTATACTTTTAATTTGATTGTATTATAAATTGTCTCAGCACAATATTTTTCGCATCCAGCACCAGTCTTATGCCATAAAAACCTGGTGGCAGATTTGAAACATTTATGGTTTCCGGATTGCCCGGATTTAAGCTATAAATCACCCTTTGTCCCATAGCATTATAAATGGAATAACTGGTAACTTTCCTGTTGGCATCCAGTGTTATAGAATGCGACGTAGGATTTGGATATAAAGAAATGGCATTTAAAGTTGGCTGGGAAATACTTGTAGTTTTAGTGGGGCCGACATTGGGAGGTAAAAATTGATAGTCGCCACATGATCCATAAAGTGCCTGTTCTGTATTCAATCCACCATGTATAACATAGGGTCCACATTGCCCCAATGAATATGAGCCCCCGACAAAATTGATAAGACATTGGGAATTTAAAAAATCATGTATGCCAATGCAGAAAATCAATAAGATTAGTAAACGCTTCATTTTGCTTTTTTTTAAAATTAAATACTTTTTACAGCTGTATCAGCAGCAAATTCAGAATGGATTCCATTTTCATGGATATATCGAATTGAGTATATATTATTAATGTCAAAGTCTTTATCTATGTATTCTGAATTTTTTGTTACGACAAGGGTTTCATATCTACCCGACTTACTTTTTTTATACACAATGTATTTTTTGGCATAACTAAGCGTATTCCAGGCAAGTTTGATCGACTTATTGTCTATGGCAGTGGCCTTCAATTGAACTTCATTCCCATTACCTTCTTTACCTTCTGCAATTACTTTTATCACATTACTCTCTTTGCTTTCCAGTCCTGCATCATCAATGGCATGAATTTTATAATGATAAGACTGAAGTGCCGCTAAACCGGTATCCATCCAGGAATTTTGCTGTAAATTATTACATTCGAAAACACGAATCCATGAAGACTGTTCTGCAGTTCGACGGTATATTACATGACTGGTGACATCTCTACTCTTGCTATTTATCCAATTCAGGGTAACAGATTCCTTGCTTTTTTCAAACCCCGAAAAAACGGCAATAGCAGGTGCTACCATATCGGGCAGGACTAATTTAAGTGTATTTGAAAAGGAAGAGATATTGTGGTTTTTGTCAACGGCGACAATGCTATAAAATATATCCTCGGTCAAAGTTTGAACCATGATGGTATCGACATACCTATTTTGGGATATGGGTTTATTGGTGACGGCGGCAAAAACATGATCCTCCTGATTGCTAAAAAAAACATTATATCCAAGCAAATCAGACTCCGGATTTCTATTCCAACTTAAAGTCACATGACCGCTAGAGTCAATTGAACCATGGAGGCCTGTAGGAATTTGAGGTGGAATACTGTCTATGAGGTGCGCATAATGTGACAATGAAATATTGTAATTGCCTGCCGTGTCGATGGCCGTAACAAAGTAAAAATTAGGCTTTAAAGGATTGGCATTTTCATCCAGATAAGATCTGGCTGTAGAAGGAAGAATTACCTGGGTTATATTTGAAAAAGAGTCTAAAGCCTGATTAGAACGCCCTACTAAAAAACCCTTTAATTCCCCATTTTCAATGTCCGGAAATTCCCAAAATATTTCCAATGTGTTTGATCCCAACTGAGATGATGTCACATTTGAAGGTTTACTGGGAGGGGTCAGGTCTATTCCATAAATGGATTTCACTTCACTTACCGGTCCCACTTCTCCAAACGGAGTTATTCCTTTAATCCTGTAGTGATAAGTCTTGTAATTTCTATCCAGTGAATCAACAAATACATGATATTGACGATACTCCTTATTACCTATGTTGTCATCGGTCATAAATGGACTTTCGTTTAAAGGAATAAAATCCTGGCCATTCTCTGACTTTTCTATAAAATAGCCCGTGTAATTCGTTGGCTGTTCTTTAAGCCATAGTATTTTTATGGCTCTGTCAAGCGCCTTTACTTCATAGATTTCCGGAGCATTAAAGGCTGTAAGTTGAGATGCATAAGCGATGGTAGTGGACGATTCAATGGGATAATTTTCATTTGCAGCCAGGCTGGAGATCCTATAAATATATACATTGTTGGGTTGAATATCCGTATCTACAAATCTCAAACCCAGAGCTTCCGCCGCTTGTGCAGAAAAGTCAGCCGACATCATGGCATACACATATTTATTTTTGAATTCATCCGTCCTCTTCAGTAACTTATCTCCTTCCAAATATTTGGATTTTCCATACAGGAGTTCAGCTGCTATGATGCAATATTTATCGTAGTCAGCAATGTTTTCCGGAAGCCACTTGTCCCTGGACCATGGCATTACTTTTTCTTTGAGTACTTTAAAGTCATTCATTTCACTGCTACCTTGTTTGTTTACAGCTCTTTCAATCTTATACCCTGCTTCCAAGCCCTTATGCCAGGCAATGGAGGTATTGGGTGCCCACCTTAAAGTAATGTTATTGGTTTCTACTTTTACAATGGTTTGAAGGCGGGCAATGCTATCCTGTGCCCTACTGACATTTACAAAACCTGCAATTAAAAGTATCCATACATATCTATACATGTCTATCTCTTTTTTCGGAATTAATCAATATTTGGGGCACAGGGACCCGGTGTGGCATATTGCCTGGTAATTTTTGATCCCGTTTGAATACCTCCAATCCAAGGAAATCTATATATGATGCCATATTTAGCATCCTGGCAGTGCCAAATGGTACCTGCAGACGGAGTGTTTACATAGGATGATATCTGATTATAAAGAGACTGATTATTATTTCTCAGGTAATTGCCTGCATAACTTAGGTAATCAGCCAAATGGGATGAATTATTGAACTTTACCAGAAAATATTCCGTCCCATACTTAATGCTGATTCTCAACTTTTTCTGTGGAGGCAAATTGGGACTGGTAGATGTTTCAAAGGTTCCAACTCCCTGAATGGCAATTCCATTATTTGATTGAGGCAGTTGGAATGGACCTAATGTGGCATTGTAATATTGTTCAACCAGCTTATTTACCCGAATTTTATAGTCCAATTCTTTGAGTATTATGTTATCCAGCTGCATTTTTAACAAGTTATACGCACTTGTTGATGCAGTAGATCGTATATGACTTAACAATGCTGAATGATAATCTCTTGCTGCCGTGGGTACTTCAAAATATATGGGATTATTGGAGACAATGACCGCATCGTTACCCAGATATTGAAATGGAGTTTCTTCATAAATTTCCTGACCAGATGGCAAATAATAAGTGCCATACCTGATCAGTCCCTTATGTGTCATTGACTCTAAAGACTGGGTATTCGTCTGAAAGCCTTCCATCTCAAATACATCGAAACTCTCAACCGGATTGATTGCTTCATGATGAATATCTTCCAAAAAATCGGTCACCGCATATTTAGGTTCTTTCCACGTTAGCCCTTCCAGTTTATCCTCAAGATTGTCATACTGGCTTGTTCTGAAATGAAACTGAAACAATGACTTTTCCGTACTTGCTGAAGCTGCACTGCCCAGGGTTACCATTCTTGCCGGCAAGATGTTGTAATTGAAAAGGCCCTCCTCTCTTCTATTAAAAGCTGTTGTACTATAGGTCGCATAGGTGAGGTTTGGAATTGCCATCGCATATGGGCTATTGCTATACAAACCCTTGACCCTCATTAGATTTACCCGGTAAACAGTGCTCGGTTGCAGTCGATCTGTTTTAAAAGTTATGTTGCGATTGTCATCTGTATTGGCTTTCTCCTTTATGACGGCATCCCCATTTGACAAAGACGTAAAAAGTACAACATAATGATAATCCAAATTGGTAACTGGGTGTTTTTTGTAGAATAATGCCTCATCCACATTATTCAATCTGATGATACCAAGGTTGTTGACGGTTTCATCCTTCAAGAAAAATCTTTGTTGTTGAAGCGGGTAAGTGAATTCCAGTTGTTTTGGATCAATGGAATCGGGCTTAGACCCTGTTTTAAAGTTAATGGTTTTTTTCTCTTCCCAATCCACATTGGTATTTCCCTCCTTTATGTAGCCCCAACCATTTGCTCTCTTTTCTTTTGCTTTGACTTTGACCTCTAATTTGTGGTTTGTCCTTGCTTTTAAATACTGGTTGGGTTTATGGAAACTGATGTAATTGTCATTGTCAAAGTTTGTATCCGGATTATAATTATGGCTGGCTTCTGTAAGTTTAATCTGGTCAATCAACAGCTTAAATTCGCGATATTTCTTAATTTTTTCGTCGTAAAAGGCCAGGGTTTCATTTATAGGAAATGCATAAGAAACAGTGGGTAAAACAAACACCGACACATCCTGATCCCCCTCCTTAGGTTTTGTGTCGATAATGACATCGCCGTCACCAAATGGATTGCCATTGCCAAGTGTACATTTTTGTCCGATGGTCAATTCAAATGAATGGCTGCCTTCAATGAATCCCAAAACCTGATAATTCATGGTACCCCTGCAATAAAACCAGGATGGGTTGGGTAAGCCTCCACTCATCAGGGCCGCTATAGATCCGTAAAAGATCGGATAGTCGCCCTCAATAAACCATAAATCCACGTGGATGCCGAATTCACCGCTGATACCGGCATAGAGTTGACCTGTACCATACCAGTCTTCATAACCCGGTGTGATTCCCGTTTCCACACATTTGCGTTCACCATTTTTAGTAATGTTAAAATCAAAGCCCAGAATTACTTTCACCACCAAATAAAAGGGTTGATAATCAAATTTAAAGGAATCTTTCACCACGGCGCCAAAAGCGATGCCATAACCATCCAATTCAATTTCCCTATTCAGGATGGAATTTGGATCACCACTGTTGGATGTATAATTTTCCTTTTTATTATTCAACATTGACATAAACTCGGCATCAGGCTCCGGGATTTCAACGGGAATTCCATATCCAAACATCAAATACCCTGCAGCAGATGCCTTCTTTACTTTCACATCTAACTTAATACCCCCTCTTTCATCCGGAGTTCCAACCAGGAGATACCAATAATTTTCATCCTTTGTCTTTGCATGAAATTTAGCATGTACCATTCTGGATCCAGGACCTATACCTTGTAGTATAATCTTATCATCTACTTTGATTCTCAGTCGCATTTCTACTTCTGCATCGATAAAATGCTCTTGTCCATTGTACTGTATTTCCGCAAAACCCCACAAGGCTTTATTATTTTCTTCCACAATGCCATCGGCATTTATGGATTGCATTTTAGACATAAGATAGACATCTCCCCGAAGTTTTACAATAGGCCCTCCTGCCTCAGGAAATGTAGCTTCCACCGTCAATAGCATGTTGAATTTTTCACCATTTGCGGGATCGCCAAACAAACCTTTCAGCCTAAAGCCATAACCTCCTCCAAAATGCCGGCTGTAAGGTATTCCGCTGTTCTGAACATTGCCAGAGGATGTAGCACTGGGAGCCATCAAATTAGAGACATTCACATTGTGGAGGGTATCCTGTTTCATATTGTGCCACAAGCCACCTCCCAGGCCGTATAGGTTAATTCCGGAAAAAATGGGTACCCCACTGCTGCCAAAAGAAAGCATGGCATCTACATACCAATAGGTATAGTAGCCGGCCGTATTGAAAGGCAACCCGGTGTTGCTTCCTACATTCCCAAATTTAGCTTTAAAATATCCTTCAATGCCACTGGGCATTGTAGCCTCTACGGTACCTTCAATTCCATTATCTTCCCCTTCTTCTATAAATTTTATTTCTCCTTTGATCCTGCAACCTGCTCTGGCGACATCAATGCTGATGTCAGAGAGATATGCGTTGGGGTTGAAAAACTCGTCTTTTGCGCCCGAAAGACTCATTTCGGAATAAAATATCAGACCCGCTGCTACCGAAAAACCATCCTCTTCCCCGGAAAGCACGAGTTTGGGTTTAATGTACAAACCCGGATTTCCCTGGTGTGTAGTCAAAGCTATGCTGTCGATTTGTATGGGAAAACCATTGAGGGATTTTGCCGGGCTGGCTTTTCTGAATATGGGTTGATTGGTAAATCCTTTTCCAGTTTCATAGGCCATGTCCTGGAATTCAATTCTGAGCATTTTTACGGACTTCAGTTTTTTAATATATGAATTATTCATTAGCTTATCGTCCGCCGAAATGTGACCATTCAATAAGAATTTAAAAATGGGCTTATTGTTGGCGGCATCTCTTGTATATGATATTAAACTGTTCTCATACAAAGTAAGATGGCTCATAAATAAAGGAGTAACTATAGAATCATTGCCTACCTTCACCAACAAATTCCAATTGCTCAAATCATCATATAAACCTGAATATTTGAGAAAGGCTCCTTCTTCTGCAAATGGCATTAGAATTCTTCCATTCATTTTATAACTAAAATCAATGTTACTGATGACGCCGTCAATGGTATCTATAGTCGCAGTTAATCTTCCAATGATTCCTTCATTCACCACATTAAATGCCCTGTGTCTCAAATAGTAAATACCATCTCCAAATAGCATCGTTGAATAACCAAATGTTGCCCGAAAATTTTCCACTGCAAAACCCTCCGAACTTAGCACTTTTGCTTTAGGCACATATACCCCTTTCCATGCATTGGCAGTAGCCGGGTTATTTAAATAGGCTTGATTATACCCCTCCGGTATTTCGAAGTTAGGTGGGTTGGAATGGTCAGAAAAATCGATAAATATAGTGTCTGTATCAAAACCCCATCCCGGCAAATGGTTGGCAAATTGAAAATCCTCCATTCTGGCAGTGATCATAAAATCCTGGTGCAGCTTATTGTACTTAAAGGTAAAATGCCCTTTGACTCTTTGATTTATTGGGTTATCATCACTTATGTTTCCACTGTCTTTCAACAATATGCTTTGAGAAAAGGTGACCGCACCCCCCAATTGAAATTCCGTAAAACCATTACAAGTCCATTTTACATAGGTCATCCCTGTCGTATCGGCTAAACTTTGTCCACCTTTAAATTCAAAACCATATCCCGAATCGTTTTCATCGAGGGTGATGTTGTTTTGATGATACAGATACACATCCCTTTCATAACCACCAGGTTGAAAGCAAACTTCAGCAGACAAGATGGGATAATTGTCACTTTCATGTAATAATGACAACACATCGTTGATGTCCATTGTCAATTGCATAAATGCATTGGTTGGCTGAAATGTAACCGAGGTAATTCCAAGTGTGAGGTGAATGTTTTGAATGGTGGTATCCCACCCGAAAGGCAATTCCATATTTTGGCCCAAAAGCAATGTATTTAAAGTTTCTAGCTCGTTTCCGCTATCTTTACCAGCAACAGTGCCTTGATAAACGGTTTTGTCTGTATTTACTTTAATGTTTTGAAAGACAGTTTTCAACTTTACCTTTCGTATGAATGGTATTTCGATTAATCCTTCACCAGAATAGGTATTTCCGGATTTTTCAATTTCCAGAATTTCCATATTAAACTGGCCTACTTTTATAGTTTCGTCAGACAGTGAGCCGGAAAAATCAGTTGTGTTTGTAACAGGAGGTATTTCACACATGGATTTACACTGGGCATTGTCACTGTTTCCCGATAAATCAGGATTTGGGGTGCCAGTCCCGGGGCCAGAGACTGAATTGCTGATTTTAAAGCTGTCAATGTCACTTATATTATAAAATTGACTTTCATCAGTTGTATAAGTAGCCATGGGTGAATTCATCGAAGAAGGTATCTTTGCCCATGCAAGTCTCCAAAAATACGTGATGTTGTCTTCGAATACCCTGTTAAACTCAAAATCGGAATAGACATCTGAAACAAATCGGGGCATATCATATTTACGGGTATCGCTTAAGACGTACTGGTCATCAATGGCATTAATTTGCCTCTGAGCAGCGTACACAATGGTATCAAACAAAATACTTTTGGAAACCTGAAGTACAGCCATTTCTTCTACTTCCAGGGATGGGTACTCATAAGTTTCTTTACCAATAATTTGCTTCAATTTGAAAGGAGGCAAGGGTGATTCAGGAACCTGGTCATGAATGGTTGTAAAACTCACGTTTCCGGGGGATAATACTTGTCCACCGACCGGATAGGTAAGTTTCACTTTAGGCATTCCATAATTAAATTGTATCAGGCCCGTATTGTAGGTAAATTTCTTCCCGCTATTATGTTCCATTCTACCTTTGGTGACAAAACTGTATTCCCTGCCATGCATCAGAGCAGGCATATTCTGATAATCCCCCACTGCAATGCGACTGCTGTAAAATGATTCAGGATCCTCAATTCCTGTCTTTCTTTGAAAAAACTCTTTTGGACCATTTATCCAGTTCAATGACCTGTCAAACTCCTCGATCAAGATTCCATTTTCCCTGATTTCTGTTTCATAAGAAAAATATTCATATTCGTCACAATAAGGATCATAATGTATTGAAGGTACTATAGATTTGAATGGCATCCATGAATTAGCAGTTGGATATTCAGGTTGTAATTGAAAGGAAATTCCGCAATCCAAATCAGGTTCTATGAACTTAAAAATTACAATATTACTTTGTGATGATTCCGGAGGATATGGAAAATCATCACTGTAAGCCGTGATCCTTACAGCATAAAACCGGCCATTCAAAAAAGGCAAGTCGTAAATCTGGACAGGATGGGTTGAGGTGACATCATTTTCCAAATAAAATGGAACCACATTGGCGTCATCAAGTAAAATTGTGGCGTCCTGAATGGAAGGCCAATCATTGCCATTTTGTGAAAGATCAACAATTTTAACATTATACTTTGTCGAAAACCGCAAAACATTGTCCGTTATGACGTGACTCCATGTTACATTGAAAAATTGTTTAATGGTGCCATCAATGGTGCTTTGATGAATAGGGCTCAACAATGTAGGTCTGTCCGGGAAATTAATTTCAAATTCAAGACAACTTGTGTTCAAAATCTCATTGGTATTTTCATCCTTAGCTATCAGACAATAGGTATAATTACCTTCCGGCAGCAAGCCGCCTAAAATGAGGGCATTTTTCTGTTCTGTGGTTAAACTTCCGTAATCGACATCACTAATGTTAAATTCCAAACAAAGGTCTCTATAATTTCCTCTTCTAAATGTACGGGTGATATTGCCACCAATATCTACCATGCAGGAAGGGTCACGGGATTCGATTTTTAATCCATAGGGTCCATTGATGGTTGCAAACATCTTTAACCCAATTCCCTGACTGGTTGTGTTTCTTATGGTGGCACTGATGACATCAAAATCCTCAATATAATTTTCAGCCAATACCGGATATGGTTGTCTCCCGGAAAGGGTAATTTCAATCTGACTCACCGACTTTGAAACCAGCACCAAAAGGAATAACGTAAGAAAGGATTTTATGTATGGATTCATTTTAATGGCATTGAAAAGTTAGAATATATTCTTGTTTCATTGTATCTGTTTAAGGAAAATGAAGCGGGTCTGGTAATGAAGTTGAACTGCACCAATAAACTTCCCCTGCCAATTTTATAACTTACTGTCGGTCCAATATTTACCTGCAAACCCTTTGTATCGCTATTGGCAGAAATTCGACTGACAGATGATCGCAATCTAATGCTGAGTTTTTCCTTTAAAAATGACTTACCCGCATTCATATTGATTCCCGCCCTTGAGGTTGAGTTTTCAGCGCTGGAATAGCCAAAGTGAAATAAATTAACACCTAGATTCCATTTCCGGACTTTATTTCTGAACTGATACCCCAGGCTGACACTTTGATTTTTTGAGTTGGTCACTACCTCCTCCTGATTGGTAATATCGTCCAGGGTCTGATTCGTAAAATTCAGATTAATGGTGTGACTCAACCTCTTGTTGCCAAATCTGAGATAAGGGCTAATGGATTGATTGGCATTTATTTGCACAAATCGCAAAGTATCGTTTACATTTAAGGCGGTGTTATTTTGATTATAATTAAAATTGGATATTTGTGCATCAATGCCAAACCATGAAAGTGGATTCACTTGGAGATTTATGTCATAGATATTTTGTTTGGTAGTGCTTAAACGCAAATTGTACAAATTGTTTCTGTCAATGCCATAAGAACCACTTACAGCCAAGACCCCACTGAATAATGTCACGGAAGTTTGAAAAGAAATATTTTCATGATCTCCCCTTAAATAATTGATGCCGAATGATTTAAAAAATGGATCTATTCTTTGATATCTTCCTCCGACCGTAAAATTTCCAAAATGAAAAGTTAATGCACCATCGCCTGCAAATCTTACCGAAGTGGACTTATTAATGGTAAAATTATCATTCGCAAAGCTCAGTAATTTGTTGTTATCCAGATCAGATTTATCAATTGCTTCACCATTAATATTGTTGGTATAACCGCTTGCAGCACCGTTAACCGAAACAGAAATTCTATTCCTAAGTATGGCAAAGGCAGCTGAAATACCAAAATTGGTATTTGATTGTAATGGCAGTCCTAAAGTATCATCTTCAATAACCACTTTATCGGTGTCCTTTCCTGTCAACAATATAAAATCCAAATAATTTGTCTTGGAACCTATACCCACTTTATAAGTGGTCAATTGCCTTTGATGTGGATTTACAATTCCGCTGTTTGAACTTAGCGTATCTACTATAAATTTTGTATCATTGGCCTTACCAGTTAAGACTCCCAATCGCAAAATACCCGGGTTAATTTCGAAACCAATACCAAATATTGGAACACCCGACAATGTATATCGGTTATACTCTACCTGATTATGGCCCAGATAAAGTTTAATCCACTTATATGAAGGAGTAATGTTAAATCTGGAAAAAGGGGCGGCATAACTGGCTTGTCGCTCTCTGTAGGTAAAGTTAAGTGGTATTTGAATTCCATAAAGTGAAATGGCTCCATTTAGTGCTGCACCGTAAGCAAAAGGATTGTACTGATTTTTATCAGAAACTATGGAAGAAGAGAAAAGATTAATGTTTGCGTTCCAGGCAAATGGCTTTTGCTTTTTAAAACCTGAAATATCCTGAGCCAAACAAACATGCATACTCATCCCAATTAATAAAAAAGTTGTAGAAATCCATTTTTTAAGCATCGCAAATAAAAATATGAACACCTTTAATGATTAAGAATAAATTGCCCTCGTTTGCTTCCTGTAATTAATTTTCCCTGCATATTCCACATACCAACACTCATTTATTTCTTAAAGCCTATAAATTCCAGTTTCTAAATCAAATCCTTATAGAAGTGTACTGCGGCCATGTCTTTGTAAAAAAAAGGCCCCACCTGTTAGGCAGTGCACGAATGCTTATAATGATAAAAAGACCCAAAACCCATACTGCTGATATACTATTATTCATCTACTTTTGAATTGAAATAAAGACTTGACAAAAATCACTTCTGTTTTCGGCTTCTACAATCGTTCATTTGTAGTATTATAAAGGAAATGGCATGGTTCATTTGAACTAATTTTACAGGTATTGCCCTTAAATGGCACAATAAAATTGAGAATTGCTAAATTTGTTGATGAAATATCAGATGCTGATCAGTTGTTACGGACACTAACTATTATTTTCCTGTTCCTGGTTTCGGCTTTGTCATTTGTCATGGCCCAGGATTTGTCATGGCAATTTAGAAACCTGCATTTAGAGAATGGATTAAGTCAAAGTGACGTCCGCTCTATCTTTCAGGATGCAAAGGGATATATGTGGTTCGGAACTTACGATGGTGTTAACCGATATGATGGGTTTTACATTAGTAATTTTAAAGAAAATATCAATCAGAAAGATGGTATCAAAGGACAGGTAATTAATAATTTTCATCAGATAGATGAAAACAAAATAGCCATTGGAACCTACCAGGGACTCAATATTTACGATTACAATACTGATAAATTTACTTTCTACCATGAAGTGACAGGAAATACCAGGGTAATTGGCCTAAAGGAGAGTGAATTGGTCCTACTTATCAATAATGTTGTTTACAGATATTACCTTTCTTTTAACAAATTTAAAAAAGACACATCCCTTTTAGCCAAACAGCTTGAAACCATATACAGTACTGCCAAATTGAGATTCAACCGCTCTGACCTGCTCCACAAAAATTTATACAATTATTTATCTGAACAGGAATCTAATTTTGAAACCTGTAAATATTTGTTCCAGAAATATACCATTCACAATTTTATTGTTGACAAGACTACAGGAAATCTTCATCTTGCCTCAGATGAGGGGTATATAATTGTAAGCCCAAAGGACCATCGCAAAATAACTAAAGTTATTGAATCAGGTGTTGAATCTATCCTCTGGTTTGATAATTATATAATTGCAGGCACTACCGGTGATGGTCTCAAAATATTAAATTCAACTACGCTTTCACTTATCCGGGAATTAAAACCTACCCATTCCAAATACAGTCTCGCCGGAAAGTTACCCATAACCTTATACCTGGATAAACAAGACAATCTTTGGTTGGGCTTCGTTGGAAAGGGAGTTGGTTATGTGAGTCTTCATAATCACCTTGTCACCATGTTATTGGTTAATGAGGCAACAGGCATAGCAGAATCCGGTAATATTGTGGCTTTAAAATCAATGTCGAATGGCCAAATTTGGGCAGCCAGTATTCAAGGACTCATTTATATTTATAATCAAAATTACAAAATCCTCAAAAAGATATTACCTTCCGAATATGGGATAAAATCAGCAGGTAAATCCGTTCAAAGTATTCATGAAACCAAATCGGGTAACATCTTCATATTAACGACCGGAGGTGTCTATTTTTATAAAAATAATAAATTAAATGCTTTACAATATCCAGTTGGTTTAGATAAAAAAAAGCGATATGGTCAAAGTATGATTGAATTGAATGACACCCTGGGTTTGATAGCGACCCGGCGTGGATTTTTATATATAAACACCTCCGCTGCTAAATTACTGCCAATTACCTGTCCGATTGAAACAAAAAGTAACATCTACAGCGCTTTCATAACTCCAAAGGGATTTATTTATATAAATAATTTTTTTAATTCACTTAATATATATAAATATCAACAAGGCCAGTTCATTCCCACTCAAAGCTATGATATAAAATTAAATGTCAATAGTGTCGAAGAGCAAAATGACAGAACCATATTGGCGACCACAAAAGGACTTATGATAATTGAGACCCGGGAATATAGTTATAAAATTCTGACAGAAGCCGACGGACTTCCGAATCAAAATCTATATGCTGCCATTCCCGACCATAGAGACAGTCAAAAATATTGGTGCTCAAGTAATAATGGCATTTATTCTTACCATACTACTTCAAATGAGGTAGAACATTTTGGAATTTTTGAAGGGGTCACTGACCTTGAATTCAACTCAATGGCGTTTGGGGTAATGTCAAACAAAGATTTGCTATTTGGCAGCAACAACGGACTATGCGTTATACATAACCATGACAAAATAAAGAATAAATTAAAAAACATTCCGGTATTAACCCAGTTTAAAGTCGGAGATCAGCCAGCTTCAATATATTATGTAAGAGATAGAAATTGGTTTGTTTTGCCATACACCCAAAATTCAATTAGTGCAAATCTTCAAAGAATTAATTTTCCAAATTTTCCCGAAAAAATAAAATACCGACTTATGGGATTTAGTGAGGGTGAATCGGAACTGAAAAATCCAGGCCAAATCAGCTATGAGAAATTACCACCCGGAAAATATGAAATACAGGTAAAAACCACTGATACCGGCTCACAATGGATCACACTTGCCTCCATCACTGTTTTGACACCCTGGTACAACAGCTGGATATTCCGATGTGTCGCCATATTCGCATTATTAGCCCTTTTATGGTTTTATATAAAGTGGAGATTGAAAACCATGCATAAGAGAAACCAGATGCTGGAATTTAGAGTGACAGAAAGGACGAATCAGCTCAAGTCGGCACAATTGAAAATTCATGAAATGGAAAAAAAAGAATTGATAGGGGAAATAAGCCGAAGTCTGCATGACGAAATAGGAACGATTTTAAGTAAAATAAATCTTCAGAGTTTTATGGCAGTACAAAAGATGGGTGATCCACAATTTGATGTAAAATCGACAATGCTTTCAATCCATAAATCCACTACAAGTAGTCTGGAAAAAATAAGAGACCTAATTGAACGAGGTGTAATTGAAAAAAAGGAAACAGCGTTATACGATTTATTGATCGATTATATTATCCCTATCAGTAAGATTCATAATATTACCTTATCTACCAATATTGACAATGAAATTGCGTCAAAGGTACCTGCAAATATGAAGAATGAACTGACATTGATTATAAAGGAAGCCGTGAATAATTCCATTAAATATAGTAATTGCTCACTATTAACGGTTTGGGTGGAATTTGATGAGGATGCTGTCATTTTATTGGTCGAGGACAATGGAATCGGGTTTGATATAAATAATTACAAAAAGGGTAATGGTCTGGACAATATAAAATTCAGAGCTAAGCTGATTAATGCTCAATTGCATATAAGCTCTGAAAAAAATAAAGGCACGAATTTGCGCATGGTAGTGCCAAACCAATCATGACTGAAATGTTAATATTCACGTTCTGCCCAATATTTGATAAAAAGAAAATACTAAGTAAATTATATGCAAACTATTGAGGATTTATATTTTTATTTCCAGGGTATTATACTTTTCCAGGTTGCTTTTTTTGGAATGTTATATTTAATAACCCTGAGGAAAGAAATCATATATTATTGCCTTTTTATACTTTTTGGCGCATTTTACTTTTTTTGGAACGCCCCAGGCACCTTTTTTAGAATCTCAGAATCACAATTTTTTGAAACCGACATCTATGTTAATATTAATATTTTCTTCGTTTTAGCCGGAAATTTATTCTATCTTAAATTTATTCAGGAAATATTCCCTACCAATACTAAATACTATAAGTTACTTTTTAATATTTCTTTTGCCAGTCTCCCTGTTTTATTTTTATGCTTCATTACCTTTCCTCTATTGGGTATTTCACGGACTATAATATTTTACACTTCAAATCTTATTAGTATTCCAATTGGATTATTTATTGTGTATCAAAACTGGAAAAGTAGGAGCTTATATAAATTACTGGTTTCCTATGGAATACTATGCAATATTGCAGGTATATGTTTGACCGTATTTTGGATCTCCAGATACAATAAAGGCATCAGAGTCATTTCACTGGATGAATTTCCCCTGTTTTTCCTTCGAATAGGAATGCTTGCTGACATATTTTTCTATCAATTGGCCATATTAAGGCGGTGGTACGATCAGGAAAAAGAATTCCTTACCAATGAACTTAATTCCAAATTAGAGATGGCAAATATAAAAAATGAAATATTTAGAGAACTTCATGATGAAATTGGCACCACATTAAGCAAGATAAATTTACAAAGTTATATGGCCGGAAAAAAACTTTCTTCAGCGGGTTTTGATGCCAAGCCGGTTTTTAGTGCCATACACGAGTCTGCTGTAGAGATGACTGAAAAAATTCAAAATATGTTAAATGAAGGAAGCACCATTCATGAAGACATTAAGCTGTATGATGATATAGAAAAATATGCAATAACTATGTGCGCTACAAAAAATATTAATCTCAACGTATCCGGTGTATCATTTTCGGAACTGCACCTTTCAGCAAAACAGAAATATGAACTTCATTTGGTTTGCAAAGAAGCAATTAATAATGCCGTAAAATATAGCCATTGCGCCAATTTGAAAATACTTTTTGAGCCCTCAGGTGCTAATCAATTGATAAGCATTAAAGACGATGGAATTGGCTTTGATACCAACGTTTTTCGCTATGGCAAGGGTATTAAAAACATGAAATACCGGACAGATATGGTTGGGGGTGAACTAAAAATAATATCCGAAATTAATTTGGGCACTGAAATAAGAATATTAGTCTGAACCTGATATCATCAATCATTGAAACGAACTTTTAAAAATGGTAAGTATCCGGATAAAGAATACAGGAGGAATAAATACAGAGATAATTGTTTAGTTAAGGGATTTTTGAAATAACCTTATGGCTTCCAGCTTTGAGTGCACATGAAGCTTTTCATATATACTGCGGATATGCGCCCTAACGGTATGGGGAGAAATAAACCTCATAGTGGCAATTTCTTTATAGTTTAATCCTTTATCCAGATCTGATAAAATTTCCTTTTCCTGCCTGGTCAATTTACTTAGTTCGTCGATTCTTCCGGAGAACTGATTGAATGACTCTGTGACCAGTCTGGATATCTGGGGTGACATAGGTGAACCTCCTTTGTGCATTTCCATAATATCCTGGATCAACTGATGTGGGGGACAGCCTTTCAGAATATATCCTTTGGCACCTGCCCTTAATGCTTCAAAAACTTCATCCGCCACAAAGTGTGTCGTGTACATGATAAAATCAAGATTCATATTATTGAGATTGCAAAATTTAACGCAATCTGTCCCGGTCATCTTTGGAAGCCCAATATCCATTAATACAATATCAACAGTAAGATCTTTTGCCTGTTTTAAAAAATCCTCTGCAGATGAAAATTCATAAGTACAAATGATATTTCCGGAATATTCCAGCACCTCCTTTGTAAGTCCTCTGATGTCATTATCGTCTTCAACGATGCAGATTTTAATATCCGGTTGATTCATTAAATTATCTATTGTTACGGGACAAAGATAGGAAGTTAAGCGCCCATAATTCAATAGTTCATATGTATGATTTTAGGGTAAATCAAGGTCTGTTGGAATATATCATCCAAAGTTTAGCTCAAATCAAACGCCTTATTCGGTTTTTACCTTCTTACTTGTCAATGGTATTCCTGCCCCGCAAGCATCGATGTAAATTTTCACTTCGGTATTTTCATCCTTAGCATGAAAGCCATCGGTGAGGTCGATGTAGTCACCTGCCTTTAGATACACATTGGTGCCGAAACCTCCTGAGATGATGCTGTTGGTCGTGATGGAAGATGAGGCTTCGTAAAAGCGGAAGCCCTCCATGATGGATGGTAAATAATTTATGGTCGTTTCGCAAATGCCATTGGCCGTTGGAGACTGCCATGCCCCCCTGCCAAAAGTGCCGATTCTCAATATATTATCTGGCTCAAATAAAACCATATCTCGTACCGGACATACAGGTAAGCCATTGCGAAAAGGCCTCCAGCTGCTGCCTGCATTCGGGCGATAAAAACACCAATTTCCGTACCCACATACACATCGTTATTGGACGACACCGTTACGCAATATACAGGTACATTGGGCAGACCAGCAGAGATGTTTGTCCAGCTTGCTCCACCATTTGAACTGACAAATACCTTGTCATTTTCATCATAACCCGGCAGGGAAACATAGACTTTGTCATGAAGGATTGGGTGGACTGCAATATCTGTAATCCGGAATGAGGTGGGAAAGCCGGGATTTAGGTCCAGTCGAACGCTGTCCACGCCTAAATTGTCGAGTCGATACATCTTGTAAACGTCTATCGAATTGATGCCGGCGGTGTACAACCTGCCAGACAAAGATTTGCACATGGCAATGCTCAGATTGGCCGGGAAAGGCAGGGTATCCCAGGTGGAACCCTGGTCTGCGGATTTGTATAAATCCGTGGAGCCCCCAAAAACAATATTGCCATTGGTATTATGTACGGCAACTTTCATAAACCAGGAAGGTTTTGGTGTAATGTGGGTGAGGGTTTGCCCATTATTGGTATACTTGTCAAGAGAGAAATTTGTACTACCATAAAAAATTGAAGGGTCTGTGGGATGGAATGCTGCGGCGAACCCATCCGCACCACTAACATGATCCATAATGGTGGAAGCAACCATCCTGAATTTCATGCCATTGTCCTGGGTCCCACCGGCAAAATAATCGGGATTTGGACCATATCCGGCAATGTGGTAAAACTGCGTGGTGGTTATTGAGTTTGTGAGATTGGTCCAGGTAGCGCCAAGGTCAGTTGATGCATAAAAACCCCCATCATTGGCACAATACAAATAATTATTCAGGGGGTTGATCTGCAAATCATGAATATCAGGGTGTACATACGAGGGAGAGGTATTATTGGCACCATAAGTAGTGATTGGACTCCAGGTTACTCCCTGATCCAATGATTTCCAAACAATTAATCCTCCTACAACAACCAGGTCCGGGTTTGACTGGCTGGCAACGATACAAAAATCATAATAACTTTGATCGTCTCCACCGCCACCTTCACCTCCAAAAACATTGGGTGCTGTGGCCTGGAGTACAAAACTTCCGGATGCACCTCCTGCTTCTGACTTATAAAACCCGGTAAATGTCGTAGCGCTTGTGGATGGGCCCGACAAAATGTACACCCGCTCTGGAGCGGCTTCTGTGATGCCAATTCCTTTTCTGCCTTCGTCCATGTAAAAAGTAGGGTTAAAGGTATAACCTGAAACAGTTTCTGTAATGACATAAAATGCTAAGTTACTTACAGCATAATAAATATTGTTTACACCCGGTTTCTTTTTTACATCATAAAATGGAATACCTGCTCCGATGACTGTCCATGTATTCCCTCCATTGGTGGTTTTAAAAATTCCGATAGACGTGGCTACCCATACTTTGTTGTCATCCGCGGGATTTACGATAATTGTAAAACCAGAATACGCTAATGTTGACAACGAAGTTGTTTTTTGCCAGGACTCACCTCCATCCAACGATTTGAACACCCCCGCACTCAGGGCAATACCACCTCCATCCCCACAGCCGGTTATGGCGTAAACAATGTTTGGGTTATTTTTGGCAAAAACGATACCTGAGATGCCCATTGAAGGCAGATTGTTATTTACATTGTACCAATTTAATCCTCCGTCAATTGTTTTCCAAATTCCGCCACCAGGGGTACCTGTCATTATGACATTGGGATTCGTGGGATGAAAGGCGATGCGGTCAACCCTCCCCTTTCCTATTAGCTGATAACTGGTTGGTGGGCTTGGATGCTCAGAGGGACCATTAAAACTCCATTCCGAATTTGTGGTGCGGTCGCTATGGCTTTCGCTTCTCTTAACTTCTGCGTCTGCTTCCAGGTTGAGTGCCATATAATTGGCTATATTGCCATTTGCATCGAGGTGATTCCTTAAAAATTCTTCCTCTCTTTTCCAGTGTTTATACTTCATGTCACCAGGAGCCAACTTGCGTTGCCCCGACGTTATGCTGTCGTAGTAGGCTTCCGCCATCTGCTGTATTTTCAGAAAATTATTTTCCTTAGCTATTCTGGACCTTAGATTTTGAGCTGAAACAGACTTACAAAAAGAAAGACCAAAAGTTACCAGCAGAAAAATGCAAATTATGTTTTTCCTATTCATGAAGCTTTGATTTTAGTTCGGTCACTTCTTTCTTCAATTCGATGATGTATAAGGTAAGTTCCTCGATCTTTTTCAACAGTACACTTTGCAATTCCCCTACTATAATGCCTTTGTCTTCAATTTCTGCGGCTGATGGCACGCCGGGCAGGTGTTTGTTTTTGGCAATATCTTTAGCCAGCTCCTCTAAAGGCATCAGCGGGTATTCTTTTTCAAAGACGTAATCCGGCCACGCTGTGGAATTTTGAATACGCATCTCTTCGGCAATGATCTTGCCATCAACCGCCACCTTATATCCAGAAGGTACTACTGCTGTACCCACAGCCAGTGAATTATCCATTTTCACAAAGCCGACAAAATTTGCACCGCCGTCGAAATATGCACCTCCTTCTGCCCAAAATTTTATTTTTCGATTATTTGGTGCTGTGCCTGCCCCAACAATCGACAGTGAGGTAGGGTCGCCGAACAAACCATACCCGATCTTTCCTGCATTTGTCTCTTTGGTGAGGCCTTTACCCAGTTCAAAAAAATTATTGTCGCGAATACACACATTGCCATCGATGTCAAGGCGCTCCGTCGGGTCTGTGATGCCAATCCCTACTTTGCCAGCATTGGTGATGGACAGCCTTTCTCCCAGATAAGAGATGCCCCCTATCACGGAGTAACCGGTAAAAAAGCCCATACGTGCCGCAATGGTAGACGTGCCTATCGTCGAGATCAAACCTGTTCTATAGTTGGATCCGCCAAACAGGATGGTACTGTTTACATTGGTGTTCAGCGCATTTGAGTTCTGTAATGCCAACATATTCTGCGATGAATTTTCAACCGTAAGTTTTACCGTCGGATCCAGTGTACCTATACCCAAATTTCCATCTCCCCGAAGGCTCATCAGTGTATTGCTGTTTCGAAAGAAATCAAAATAGGTATCACTGCCATCAGATGCCGTGCCAATTGAACCTTTGAGTTTTAATTTTTGACTACCAGCAAGATTGGTGAACTGGATAAACGGACCACCGGCATTGTTGAGGGTCGAATCCACCAGATTAATTGTAGGCAGTGTGGATGTAGCTTTTGAATTGACCTGTACTACTCCGTCAGGGTTTTCTGTAGCAATGCCTATGTTGCCTCCTGCTTTTATGGTCACCCTGGGCAAGTAGTTGGTTCTTAAACTCAGGTCACTGTTATCCGTAGTGCCTAAAAAATTTACGGGAGGGGAAGTAGAGGCATTGCCATAAATGCTCCAGCCATCAGCAGGGCCAGAAAATGAAGTTGGGGTAAGGGATGTCCATCCTGAATTTACACTGTGTATAAATTCCACAATCTCTCCCTGATTAATCATGGTGCCCAGAAAAGAAGCGGGAAAATCAGTTGTATTTTGTATTACCAGTCGATAACCATCGGCATCCGTAAAAGGCAAGGCTCCATAAATAATGCTGGTTGCCGGGCCGGAAATAATGACAAAGCTGACATTTGGGGGAATTACCACAGAATTGTACATATCGGGGTGCAGGATCACACTCCTGTGATTAAAAGATCCTGCAATGTCAAGATTTGTTTTTGGGTCCAAATTGTTGATGCCCACACTGCCAGTACCAAAGGTATATTGCAACAGTGTTGTATCCAGGGAAATGGAATAAAAGCCGCCTTGCGCCACTGCAATGTTGACCCCTGAAGGAACCGCAGTACCTGCCGGCCATGAAGTACCTCCCCAATTGGTGGTCCAGGAAGCATCCTTTCTGAATTTCACTTCCCCCGCATTAAGATAGAGGTCAATACGAAAAATACCCGACATAGCAGGCTGTTCTGTCATCACATAATCGGTTGTCCAGTCCATTGCAGGAGTCGCAGTTCCAATGATTGAAATTTGGGCGCTTGCAAACTGGGCCAAAAAAAGAATCAAACAAAAGTGGCAAAACTTTATCATGGAGTGAATTTTAACTCCAAAGTTGCTAATAAATGGCAATATTTTATAAAGAATTTATCACATAATAATGTGAATTATGAGCTAAGGCCATCAAGTTTTATAATAATTATACCTAATTCCAGCTAAAAATTATCAAAGGTCACACTGCATTTTATTAAACACATAAGCCAGAAACGCAACTTTAAAGCTCTTAATTTATAACTTTGGTTCGGGATAAGCCGGCAAACATGGTATTCAAACACATCCAAAAGTCAGTAAAAATTCTGCAAAACTTAAGCCAAACGGTTCCATTTACCATAAAATATCGTTTGTGGAAAGGTTACTTCAGCCATGGCTGCGTAAGTTATGTTTCCATCCTCGCTGTGTTACTGCTGTCACTTCAGTTTTACCGCTATTTTAATCCAGACATGTCTTCCAGGGCAAAAAGGTCATGACCCAGACGGCATTGAATGCCATCACATCTCTGGTGGACAGTGCTCAACTTGCCAACCTACCAGAAATTACTACTGATTCAGGTAATGTAAGCTTTGACATCAATTTAGGTGGACAGGCTGACACAGCCCAGACAAAATCTGATACCGCAGCCACCGCTTCAGGCGACCTTACTAAAACACCCATGACATTAGCAGCAACTGAAGATCATGTGGACAAAGAAGGTATATTTTCAAGAGGTTTTAAGTATATGGTATTGATTCTGCTGAATATGCTGATTTTCCATTTCTGTGGCAGAACCATAGGTGTTATGGGTGGCGTTGAAAAACCCATAAGTTTTAAAAGCTATCTGAAATCGCAGGTGAGATTGTTACAAGTGGGTATATTAAGCTGGGGTGGAGAAATTGTTTTTGGCATTGGTGCATCCATTCTTTGCGGCATATTTTTTAATGAGGGTGTGGAATCGATTCTCAAAAAAATAATCGAAATGTTTTTCCTTGGTTACTTCTTTTTCGATGGGTATTACGATTACAAGGGATATAAAATCAAAGAAGCCTGGAAGGGCATTATCGAACATGCAGCTCCGGTCATAATAACAGGTGCAGTTACGCTTTTGTTACTTATGCTGCCCTACGTTGGTTATTTTTTATCCGCCTATTTTTGCTCAGTAGCAGCTACCTTATACCTTATTGGACAAGAAGGCCAGACTCCGGTTTACGCGGGGCAAAGCAAAATGTATATTGACCATTGATTGAATTTTATGGTTTAGCATGCCATAAGATTTACCTTTTTTCCAGCAATATGGTGACAATACCATGCGGCCACAAATCGATCTTTGACCTGAATCCGTCGCTGTAAATCCAGGTTTGAAAACGCTCATCTGTATTGTTCATGGCAACCACCACCCTGCTTCCATTGCTGTTTTTAAATGCGGTACAAAGCAGCTGGGCTCTGTTGGAAGATACTGAAATTCTTTTGGCACCCGGTCTGATAAATTTTGAAAAGTGACCGATGTAATAATAAGAATTCATCAGGTGGATGGAATTTTCCTTTGTCCTGGCGTGCATGGGGGCAAAACAGAAATTTTTCACATGATTGGGGCCACCCACCTCATCGAGCAGCAGGTTCCAGTCTGTCCATGCCACCGCGCCATTGTTGAAGTCGTGGATCATGTTTTCACCATAATGTTCTCCCCAGTGCCATTGGTCGAAAGTTTCCCAGTCAAAAGGATAATTGCAGGCTTCCGTGAGCATCAGGTTGGTGTTGGGAAAGGACTCCTTTACCCGGGCCACATTTTGGTACTGACGGCCGCCATTCCAAACCTCATACCAATGGAAGCCAATACCCCATACGTATTTGGCCGTCTTTTTATCTCCCAGGATGGGAAGGACCCTGTGATAAATCAGATCTCTATTGTGATCCCAGGCGATCAGTTTTTTGCTTTTCAAACCATTTTTATGCAGCGCAGGTCCCAAATAATCGCGAATGAACATGGCTTCTTCCTCGGCTGTATAAATGCAGGATTCCCAGGTCTGTTTTGCCATAGGCTCGTTTTGCACGGTAAGTCCCCAAACCGGTATGCCGGATGATTCGTATGCTTTAATGAATTTGACGAAATACTCGGCCCAGGTTTTTTTGAATTCCGGTAACAACTTACCTCCCTTCAACATATCCCGATTGTCTTTCATATAAGCGGGAGGACTCCAGGGAGAGACATACAGTTTCAATTGCTTGTTGGATTTTTCCAGGGCTGCCTCAATGAAAGGAATTTTATATTTTCTGTCATGGGCAATGTCAAATGAGGACAGGGTTTTGTCACCTTCTTTTACATAGGTGTACATGTCTGATGAAAAATCGCAGCTGTTGATGTTAGTTCTGCCCAGGGTGTAGCCGATGCCCTTTTCGGTATCAAAATACAGGTCTATGACTTCTTTTTGTTTTTCCTCAGACAAGGTGTAAAATGTCTCAGCAGCTGCATCGGTAAAAGCACCTCCAATGCCGAGAAATTCCTGATAACTGTGACTTTCGTCCACAAAAATGGCAGGTTCATTTTCAAAAGGCTGGATGGCTTTTTCAAATGGGCCGGCTTCAACGGAAGAAAGACGGTAACTCGTGCCTTTTGCAGTTGCATAAATTTTAGCTTTCATCGATGACTGCGCTGACATGGAAGATGTCAGGCACACGAGAACAAAAAATAAATAATGGGGAGTCTTCATTTACTTCAATTCAAGCTGCAAATGCAACTTTGGTTAAATAATAATTTTTTTTGTCTGCTTTCTGTTGTAGGCCAAAGTTTATTTAGTACATTTTTTCCTATCGTACACTTGGACTGCATTGTCAAATTTAACTATTTTGACGACATATTGACCTACCCATTATAGAAAAGTATCCTTTGGTTCTCCTTGTCAGCATAAAGTTTTCTCCCAACAGAAATTGACTCTGGGGAACTGAATTTGATTATTTTTGTTACGATTCTGTCAATGGTCAATCTATAGGTTTAGGCAAAATTAATTTTGGGCGAACTGATTGAAAATATCTTCTTCGAACATAATCAAACCATAAAAATGAAAATTGAAATAATTCTAACTGGCTTTATATTACTCACAAGTACAATGCATGGGCAGGAATCATTTTCTGCCATGACCTACAATATTCGCCTGGGCTCGGTTGATGACGGCCCCAACCACTGGGATATTAGAAAAGAACATGTCAGGGATTTGATGGCCTACTATCACCCTTCCTTTTTTGGATTACAGGAAGCCCAAAAATTTCAATTGGAATATCTTACGGCAGGCCTTAAAGGTTACGCAGTGTCAGGTAAACCAAGGACATTGGATGAAAATGCCGAGTACTCTTGTATTTTATTTGACACCATGGCTTTTAGACTGATGAAGGAAAACACCATCTGGCTATCCCCTACCCCGGAAACCATCAGCATTGGCTGGGATGCCTCACTACCCAGGATAGCGAGTTATAGCCTTTTTGAACACAAAGTTTCCAAAGACAAAATTTGGATCATGAGTACCCATTTTGACCACAAAGGCACTACCGCAAGGCTGGAATCCTCAAAACTACTGCTCAATAAAACTAAAGAACTCTATAAAGAAAATGCTGTACCCGTTGTGGTCATGGGCGATTTCAATGCGCGCCCTGAAGAAGAAAGCATTCAACTACTTTCCAGTGAGTTGGCAGAGAGCAGAAGCCAATGCCTGACAAAAGCCTATGGAGGGCCTGATACCTGGAATGGGTTTCTGTTTGACCAAAAGCCTGATGGACAGATTGACTACCTGTTTCTCTATGACATCAAAGCGCAGCTTCGGATCAGCAAACACCGCACGATTACCGATTCATACGACACCAAATATCCGTCAGATCATTTACCTGTGCTTGTCGAATTTTCCCGCTTTGTAACGGATAGGAAGACGAAAAATATATGGTAGGGATGACCGAACGGTTTCTCCTTTGGAGAAAAAAATGAGCGGCAGCTCATTTTAGTAAGGGAACCGGGCGCTTACCGCCCGGCGTATTCATTGCCATTTTAGCAGGACACGATGCGATTTCCACTCGGTATGGTCAATTCATTTTAACTGCCAACCACGAGCTATTGCAAGTAGATACGACAAATCCCTAACTATGAATAGGGTTTTGTCATCATTTTTGATGGATGTTTTCCCTACAACGGCATACCGATGTAGGGATCAAAAATGCCGCCAAAACTTCTTTGTTTTCCTAAACCCGCCACCGGCTTCACCGGTGGCTACCAATATCGAGCACCGACGGCGCTCTGATTCCTTCCAAAAATTAATGCTGGTCCTCTCTGGCAGTGCCATCAACAAAATATTTGTGGTGAATCGTGTAGGACCGAACGGTTTCTCCTTTGGCCAAAAATTAATGCTGGTCCTCTCTGGCAGTGCCATCAACAAAATATTTGTGGTGAATCGTGTAGGACCGAACGGTTTTTCCTTCGGAGAAAAAAAATGAGCTGCCGCTCATTTTAGGGTGACCGAACGGTTGTCCCAACGGGACAAATTCAATTGCCGGTGGCAATTGAAAGTGAGGGAACCGCGAGCTACTTCGAGCGGCTAGATCAAATCAGTTTCCAGAGGATAGAGCTGACCGAACGGAAGATTTGATTGCCTGTGGTATTCAAAAGAAAGGGAACCGGGAGCACCTGCGCGCGGCATAATCATTTTTTTTTGAAGGTATCCTTCTCAATTGCAACTAGAAATAAAAAAAGCAGTAAAGGAGACGCTGTCGTTCTTTTACTGCTGACAATCAGAGAATGTATATTTATTGAAATGAAAACCTATTGGTGAATTATGACATCCCCATGAATTTCGGCAACTTCTTTGTCGATGTCACTTGGATGTTTTTCTGTTTTTTGCATTGACAGCGCACACAAATACATAGCCATTTTTTGGATTTCCCCGCTGCAGCAGTTGAATCGCCGATATGGTCAACTACAGATGTGTCTGAATGCTGATTCATATTTAATCATTAATTGCGTAAATATACGGAATATTATACCTCCAGGAAATGACGCTGCTCAGCGGGTGTATTGATTTATTGATGATCCGTCTTTAATGGCACAGGATGGGATCCACGATGGAGCTCCACAGACTGGCATCGCGTGGCACCAGAATGGACAGGGATTTGTAGGTGACAAATACACCTGAAATTACAAAAAGAACGGGGGTTAAATTTTGTCTTTTCAACCACATAAAAGACTGTCTGCTGCCAAGTCCTAGTTGAAAAACAAGCAGAAGTGGCAGTGTGGCCAAACCAAAGAGCAGCATATAGATAGCGCCCATAGGTATCGACCCATCCATAAAAGCCATGGCCATCGCGGAATAAACCAGGCCACAGGGCAGGATGCCGTTTGCCATGCCGAGCAGGATGACGTTTTTTCTGGAAGATTTTTGAAGGAATCGATTGTAAATCTTTTTGAAATACCGGTTCACATCCAGCTTATCCAAAAAGCGTTGCTGAAATGATCCGAAATAATAACTAAGACCCCACAGCATAAGTAAGATACCCAAAAGCACAGAAAGCCACACCTGAACTTTACTTATGGCAAACAGATGACCTATGGATCCAATGATGCCACCAAGCAACATGTAAATAAAAATTCTTCCTGCGTGATACAGGCCGGTATCCAATAAGACGGCATTCCTGGAAGATTTATCTACCGGTGCGATCAAACACAGCGGCCCACACATACCCATACAATGAAGGCTTCCGGCCAGTCCAAGTATAAGCAGTGTGAAAGCCATATTATGGGAGGATTATTTTTTCACCATATACATAGGACTTAACGTCATCTTTCCAATCCATCTGTATGTTCCACATGCCTTTCCTCAGGTCACGAATGCTGATGGCCATCTGATCTCCACTGAGTACGATGGGAAAAGCGCGGTCTTGTCTTTTGTCAACCGGACTGGAAAAAAGGACATTTCCCTGCACCCTGCCGGTATGCGGAATGGTAAAAGTAACCGTACCTTCCTGGTCATTTTGGGAGATGGCTAGACCTGACAGGGCAATGGCATTTTCCTTTTTTACCATCAGTTCGTCCAATTGGATATCGTCAATATAATAGTCTTCTTTGACCAGAGTATGGTCGTATTCCCTCGACTTTATCACCTGAAAGATGGTGGCGCATACAAAAAAAGTAAAAAAGATGGCTATGCCATGGCCCCAGTTAAATTTCATAAATACTATTTGAATGGTCCTAAAAATGTAGTTTCTGTAATTTCTTCTTCCTTATTGCTTTTAACCAGGATACGGAGTTCTGTTTTTCGTTCTTTTAATGCGCTGTTTGGGATGCGGATGAAGAGTGAGCCGGAAAGTGTGGAATCCTTGGGAATGATGAGCTCCTGCCGGCCGACAAGCTCAATGGTGGTTTGCGGGTGGCTTGTAGAAAGGGTAATGTGTTGTATTTCTCCGGTTTTATTCACCAATTCATAGTTGTAGAGGTTACTGATTATGTCATCCTCAGATTTCTGAAATAAAGTGCCCGGTGTATGGAGGATTATGGCTTCCACGGCAGCCCTATTACCCAAAAGTACAAAGTTAATGGAAACAAGTGCCACAAGTACGACCGAATAAGCAATTGTCCTGGCTGTAAAAATATTCCTCACACCAGTTGCAATGCCATTATGACTGTCATATCGAATCAACCCGGCGGGGCGATGGGTTTTGAGCATTACTTCATCGCATGCATCGATACAGGCGGTGCAGTTGACACATTCGAGCTGTGTCCCATTGCGGATATCGATACCCGTTGGACAAACTTTAATACAAAGACCACAATCCACACAGTCACCAAGTATAGGTGAATTTTGTTGTCCTTCTGTATTGAGTCCCTTTTTGATTTTTCCCCTCGGTTCTCCTCTTTTCCAGTCATAACTGATGACCACTGAATTTTTATCGAGCATGACGCCCTGAAGGCGGCCATAAGGACAAATGGTGGTACAGACCTGCTCCCGCATAAAAGCGAAAACACCGTAAAACAAATAGGAAAAAACGATAAGCGCAATGAAGCCACCCAAATGCATGGCTATGGGTTCAGAAGCAATCTTGAAAACCGCGTCATATCCTATTATATAACTCAAAAAAACATTGGATATAAGGACGGCTATTCCAAAAAAGATAAAATGTTTGGCGGCCTTTTTAATCATCTTCCCGGCATCCCATGGCGATTCATTGAGCTTGCGTTGGGCATTCCAGTCTCCTTCAATAAAATATTCAATCCGGCGGTAAACCATTTCCATAAAAATGGTCTGTGGGCAGATCCATCCACAGAAAATTCGCCCATAAATCACTGTAAACAAAATGATAAATACCAATAAGGTAAGCATGGTAAATAAAAACAAATGGAAATCCTGTGGATGAAAAACGATGCTAAATAGTACAAATTTCCTTTCAAGCACATTGAACATCATGAAAGGAATACCATTTACTTTGATAAACGGCATCCCGACCAGTAAAATGATAAGGATGTAACTGACTAATTTTCTGTAGTTGAAAAATCGACCTGAAGGCTTCTTAGGGTAAATCCAAATGCGTTTTCCCTCTTTCGTAACCGTGGCAATAGAATCTCTGAATTCCTCTGTTGCATAAATAAAATCTTCAGCTGTCTCTCTCTCAGTTGTCATCTAAAGTGGTGCCATTTAGTTAATCCCTATGCCCTCCGATTCAAAAGTTCGGTCACTAGCGAAATTAAAGTTAATGAATAAGCTTCAAACAGCGTGAAACCAGGGTTACACAATGAAAAACCAATTAACTTATGTTTGATGTTTATTTACTTTGTCGTATTATTATTCACTGGCGTTGCTGCCGGATCTGCAGCAGCACCCGGACTTGCAGCATCACCCTCCTTCCAAATGGCACCTTGTGGTTCTTTGCCCCCTGCAGGTTTTGTTCCATACAATGTAAGGATATAACTGCTTACTTTTTGTATCTCAGAAGGCCTCAGCTGATCTTTCCATGATATCATGCCCTTTTCAGGCACACCGTATTTTATGGTCTTGAAAATATTTTTTACCCCCCCCCCATGGATCCAGTAGTCATCTGTGAGGTTTGGTCCTACACTTCCACCGCCAGTTTCGAGGTGACAGGCAACGCAGTAAGTTTTAAACACTTCTTTTCCAGCATCGAGGTCAGCTGCTGCCGATAGGCTGGTCACATTATTTTCATTGATGGCATCGGCCATCTTGGCAAGGTAAGCGTCTTTAACTTTCTGGCCTTCTTCCATGGCCACCTCGTACTCTTTAATCTGATCTGCTCCGTTGGAAGACCAGTGGTACCACCACAGGTAAACGCCAGAAAACAGGATGGTGACATAGAACATCCAAACCCACCAGGGGGGAAGGCTGTTGTCCAGTTCCCTGATGCCGTCATAATTATGCCCCAGGTCAATGTCTTGTTCCCGCTCGATGGGGGTCACCTTGGTCAAGGCTCTGTAAACACGTCTCCATAATGGTTCCCTGAGTAACATATTGGCTTCTTTGGCTGCCTCTACACCATGCTCCTGGATGAATCTAACCCTTTGGAGGTCCATCAACATGTCCATTACCCGGTACAATGTGGCCAGAGCAAGGATCACAATTAAGGCAGTCAACACTAAAAAAATGTTGTTGAATGCCCAGGATAACATGCCTCCGCCTCCAGCGGCTGACGGCGCTGGTGTTGAAGCATCCTGCCCATGCATGGTAAGGACACCAAAAAATAAAATCCCTATGGTGGTGTTATATTTGTTAATCATGGTTTTATTGTTTTGAATTTTGAATGTGATCATCTCCCAAAGGCAGCTTCGACATGTAATTTACATGTTCCTTTTTTGCAAAGAAAACCTGGAATAATACCACAGAAAAGATGATGAAAAACGTCACTAAGGCAAACAATGCCATCCAGTTGATTTCTCCGGCCGATGTTGATAACAGATGCTTAAACATGATGCTAATTTTCAGTCTTAAAAGATTATTTTTTCAATTTTATGTCTGTACCTAATCGCTGCAAATAAGCAATCATGGCTATCATTTCTTTGTTCTCCATACCTTGTACATCTATGTTGTCTTTTTTCAGGCTGGCAGCGATCAGCTTGGCCTGTTTTTTAAGATCTTCCACGGCGATTTTTTCATAACCTGATGGATATGGCACACCCAAAGTACGCATTACAGATATTTTGGCTCCGGTATATTTGGTATCCAAATCGTCTTTTGCCAGCCATGGATAAGGTGGCATGATGGAACCCGGACTAATGGATACCGGTTCTATCATGTGGTTAAAGTGCCAGCTATCCGGATATTTGCCACCTACCCTGTGAATGTCTGGACCGGTGCGTTTGGATCCCCACTGAAATGGGTGATCGTATATAAATTCACCAGATTTTGAGTATTCGCCATATCTTTCTGTTTCATCCCTGAACGGCCTTACCATTTGGGAGTGGCAATTGTAACATCCTTCCCTTATGTATATGTCTCGTCCTTCAAGTTCCAAAGGTGTATAAGGCTGTACAGAAGAGATTTTAGGTACATTGGAGTCGATCATGGCCATTGGTAAAATTTCGATCAAACCTCCTATTGCTACGGCTACCAGTGACAAGACAAGCATTTGAACGGGCTTGCGCTCAATCCAACGGTGCCAGTGTTCTCCTTTGTGTACTACCAATGGTTCCATGGGTGGTGCTTCTGCCGCTTCGTTGGCTTCAAAATCGCCCTGTTTGACCGTCTTATAAAGATTGTAAACCATGATAAAGACGCCAATGAGGTAAATACTTCCTCCAATTGCCCTCGTTAAGTACATTGGGAATAGCTGGGTTACGGTTTCCAGGAAGTTGCCATACCTCAGGAAGCCATCCGGGGTGAATTCTTTCCACATCAGGGACTGTGTCCATCCTGCCCAGTACAAGGGCACGGCGTAGAAAATGATGCCCAGGGTGCCAATCCAGAAATGCCAGTTGGCCAGTTTTACAGAATAAATTTTTGTCCGGAACAGCACAGGAATCAACCAGTACAACACACCAAAAGTAAGCATACCGTTCCAACCCAGAGTGCCAATGTGCACGTGGGCTACGGTCCAATCGGTATAGTGGCTGATGGCATTGACACTCTTGATGGAAAGCATCGGGCCTTCAAAAGTGGACATACCATAGGCAGTCACAGCGGCAACCATAAATTTAAGCACGGGGTCTTCCCTTACTTTATCCCAAGCTCCCCTGAGGGTAAGCAGACCGTTGAGCATACCGCCCCAGGATGGTGCAATCAGCATAAGGGAAAATACCATGCCCAGTGACTGGGCCCAGTCGGGAAGTGCCGTATATAAAAGGTGGTGAGGCCCCGCCCAGATATAAATGAAAATCAACGCCCAAAAGTGAATGATGGAAAGCCTGTAAGAGAAAACCGGCCTATTCGCTGCCTTGGGCAGGAAGTAGTACATCAGACCCAGGTAGGGTGTTGTCAGGAAAAATGCTACTGCATTATGCCCGTACCACCACTGAACCAAGGCATCCTGAACACCTGCAAAAGCAGAGTAAGATTTAAACAGATTTACCGGAAGTTCCATGCTGTTGACAATATGCAACATGGCAATGGTCACCCAGGTAGCAATATAAAACCAGATGGCTACATAGAGGTGGCGTTCTCTTCGTTTGATGATTGTACCAAACATGTTGATGCCAAAGACCACCCAAACCAGTGTGATGGCAATGTCGATGGGCCATTCGAGTTCGGCATACTCTTTACCGGAGGTAAATCCCAATGGAAGGGAAAGTGCAGCCGCAACAATGATGAGCTGCCAGCCCCAGAAATGAATCTTAGAAAGCAGGTCTGAGAACATTCTGGCTTTTACCAATCGCTGGAGGGAGTAATAAACACCCATGTAAATCCCATTTCCCACAAAAGCAAAAATGACCGCATTGGTATGCAATGGCCTGAGTCTTCCGTACGTCAGTTCTGCGATGGAAAAATTCAATGAAGGAAATGCCAGCTGCAATGCTACCCACAATCCTACCGTCATACCCACTATGCCCCAAATGGCCGTCGCGTAGGCAAACTGTTTTACAATTTTATTGTCATAATAAAATCTTTCCGGTAAAGTCATATGCTTTAGTTTTGTTTTTTATTAGTGGATTTTTTTTCATCATGCAGGATGCGCATCGAAGGTGTGTAATCATCTTTATACTGTCCTGACTTAACTGCCCATAGAAAGGATATCAGAAATCCTATGGCCAACAAGAGGCTTAAGCCAATTAGTAAAAAAATAATCTTCATTTATCCCTTTTAATATGGCGTAAAACTACCATTCGTCCTTTTTGAGATTTATGACACCCGTCATGTAAAAAGTTGATCGTAATCAATTTTTGATGATTTTGGTCATCCCACCAAGCATCCTCCTTACTAAGATACCTGAGCTCAGTACCGTATATCCTACGATGGTAAGTGAACTTAGCGGCATGAGGATGGCAGCGACCACAGGGGAAAGTTCCGCCCGGATGGCGTAATTCAGGCCTATGACATTATATAAGACCGCAATGAGATAGGCGCCACCTATGAGCAGGTGGGCATTCCGGCTCAGCTGGAAAAACGATGCCAGGTCAGAAAATTGTTCGGCCTTAAAGATGATGTCACTGGCGGGAGTAAAGTTATTGGTTCCCTCGGTGACCACAATGCCCAAATCGCTTTGTTTCAAGGCACCTGAGTCATTGAGCCCGTCCCCAACCATGGCAACCTTGTTTTTTTGTTGTAAGCTTTGGATGTAGTGCATTTTTTGGTGGGGATCGTGGTTGAACCTCATTTCCACCTCACTGCCCAGTAAAATTTCCAGGCGCTGTCTTTCTTTGTCATTGTCGCCGGATAACAGGCTGACACCCATACCCGATGACCTCAGGTCTGTCACTACTTTGGCAAATCCATCACGGTACTGGTTTCTAAATACAAAATAACCCAATACCTTGTTGTCTATGGCAATCTGCACCCGGGTTTCCTGACTGGTGTCCAAGGGCAAACCCAAAAAAGCAGCAGAACCCATCTTTACGAGATGACCCCGGCAAATACACGAAACCCCTTTGCCGTCCACCTCATAAAAATTACTTACTTCTTCTATAATGGAATCCCTCAATGTCTTTTCAATGGCCATACTCAGCGGATGCACCGACTGAAAAGCCAGGGCGTGCACCATACGCCGTTCTTCATCTGTAAATACCTTGCCATGGTAATAAAGCTCCTTTTCCAGCTGGGTGGTGACGGTGCCTGTTTTATCAAAAACCAGGTGTCGAATGCCCGCGGCTTTGTCTATGACCTGACTGTTGCGCAAAAAGATGCCTCTTCTGGACAAAAGCCTAAGCATATTGCCATATAAAAATGGACCGGTGAGGGCTATGGCACAAGGGCAGGCTACAATCAAGACCGAGGTAAAAGCTTTTATGGCTTTGTCAAATGAAGCAGGCACCCAGTGCACAAATCCTGCCAGGGCAACCAACAAAATGGCCAGGGTAAAGTACCGGCTGAGCCGATCGGTGAGTGTCTGGTACACATCTTCGTTCCGGTGAAATGCCGCATCGTTCCACAAACTCACCAGGTAACTGTTCTTTACTTTTCGGGAGGCAACCATGGTCATGCTTCGATCCCTGAGTTTGCCTCCGGCAAATATTTTTTCACCCTGCAGCACTACGATGGCATTTTCCTCACCCGTGACAAAACTATAATCAATACTGGTATTGTCAGAAACCAGGATGCCGTCTACCGGGATTATCTGGTTGTTTTTAATGAGCAATTCGTCGCCCTCGTTTATATTTTCAATGCTCACCTCTGCCATTTGGCCATTTTGGAAACGGGTGGTGGAAATGGGGAAATAGGAACGGTAGTCCCGCTCAAAGGAGAGGTAATGGTAACTGCGCTGCTGGTACCACTTGCCTATCAGTAAAAAGAACACCAGTCCTGAAAGGCTGTCTATATAACCGGCTCCTGTTCCTGTGGTTACCTGGTAAATACTGGTAAGTAACATAACTACAATGCCCAGTGCAAGCGGAATATTGATGTTGTAAGTCTTGAATTTCAGACTATACCAGGCTTGCACCAGATAGTCGCTGCCCGCATAAAAGACAACCGGCAAACTCAGGGCCAGATTGAGGTAGCCGAACCATAACTTGAAATAAGCATCTTCAAGACCCAGGTATTCGGGAAAACTAAACAACATGATGTTTCCAAAAGAAAAGCCGGCCACGCCGATTTTAATCTTGAGCTTTTCATCGTGGCTGCGATCTTGTTTTTGTTCTATGTCTATTTGTGGTTTGTAACCCAGCATATCCAGGGTTTCTACAATGCGCCTGAGACTTACGGAGGAGGGGTTGTAACGAATCTCCACTTCCTTACGCATAAAATCAACCTTTGAAGAAAAAATGCCCTCGTGAAATTTATATAGCTTTTCAAGCAGCCATACACAGGAAGAACAGTGAATTTGAGGCAGGGTAAGGATGACCAGAGCCAGTGAAGGTGAGATCGGAGAAACCAGACGGTCAATGATGATTTGCTCGTCCAGGTATTCATACTGTTCCTTTGTTTTGGATCTCAAAGAAAAGCCCGGCTGATCCGCCAGGTCATAATAATCGCAAAGGTTGTTTTGGTCGAGTACTTCGTAAACCGTCTTACATCCCATACAGCAGAAGACTTCCTCCTTATACGTAAAAGGAGCCCCCGGTATGGGATCACTGCAATGTTTGCACAGTAGTTTTACCTCTACTTTGTTTGTTGCCATATACCACAATCTTGCTTATTCGGTCAAAAATAGGTTGGGGCCTTTTAGGATGTAATGACATTGGTCATCAAAAAGGGTGATTAAAAAATACAGGGTATTTATCGCAAACCTTTCAACTTTGAACTTTTCCCTTTATACTTTAATCTGATCTAATCTTTTATACACCGCACAGAATAGCCATTGCCTCGGTTGTAGGTGTTCACATCGGTACCCGAACTGTTGAAATGGAGAACATGCGTGCTAGTACCATTAACGGTACTGCTCCAATAATAGCCACCACTACCTGTATTTGTAACTGTCCCGTTGAAGTTCCGAAAGCCAGCCAAAGTAAATTTAAGCGGTGATGCAAATGCACCATTCGCATTGTTGGTACTGCTGATAGGGGCTTGCACCCAGCTCAAAAGTTCATCATTTAGCTCTGTTAAAGTTGGAAGTCGATATCCACCCGGACATGGATTATTCACCCCATTAGCTCCTTGCCATAAATTAGTGTTTTGGGGGTCACGCCAGTCAAATGGAGCATTTGGACTAAGGATGAAATTGCCGTGTCCCGGTTGGTTTGTACCACTTAATGTAGTTGTGGTATAGGAAAATCGACATTGATGTCCATCAGCACCTCGTCCCCACTGGTAAAGATCTCCATAAGCATTGGCATCTGTGGTGCTTAGTGCTTTCTGTAAGGCACCTAAGTTGCGATCCATCCAAGTTTTTCCTGTAACCGGGTTGACTACATCAACAACTGAAGTTGGTTCCGAACAAATCACTGTGCCTTCCGGAAATTCAATTTCACCGCAAACTTCCTTCCATTTATCGCCAACATAAAAGTTAAGGCAATTCGTGGATGTGTTAAAAATAGTAAGCCCTAAAGCTGGTGCGGCAATCATGTTTCTTTGCTCAGTGGTCATTCTAGGGGGTAAAAATCCCTTAACAGTGCTTTGCACCTCCAAAGCAGAAGATGGCGCGGGTGTAGCCGTACCGATACCAACCTGACAAAAGCCGGTTAAACTTGCCCCAAGCAAGACCATCAAGCACAATATTTGTCTTTTTCTCATAAATAAGTAGTTTATGAATTATTCGTTGCTGTCATATTCCATACACTTTGCCCACAATACCGGTATAAACTGCAAGTAACGAAATTACAAAAAAAATAAATCCCCAACTTAAATAGTTTGTAATGTATTTAAATTCAGAAAAGTGCAGCCCGGTTGGCAGCCCGGTTTCTGTCCATCCAGGTTCTGCCTGTAGTTGGGTTGGTCACTTCTTCCACGGCCGTAGGATTGGCAGGATTGCAAGTACGGTACCGCCAGGATAACCAGCCGAAGCTACAGTTATTGTCAAAGTACAACTTTGCCCACCGATGCTCAATGCAAAACTTGCCATGCCAGTGGTAACTGCCGTACTGTTTTACTACCTACTTTATTCCTGGTGTAATAATAGCACAAAAGTACTATTTTATAATATATTGAAATTTATCACCTTTGTAATGCATTATTTGCAAAAATGGGCTATATATTTACTTTTTTATATAAAATTGGTCACTAAGGCCATCATTGCCATTTCACATTTATTGGTATAAATACAAGAAATATACCAAATAAGAAACGCTAGAACAAAAATACGGGCTGCTTTTTATAACGCTTTAAACGGATCGCAACAACATATGAATTAACCTAAGCACTTGAAAATGAATATTCACAAATTTAAATGTAAAATACTCCATGCTGCCGTTAAGTCAAAAATGTGGATACGGGCTTACCTTGTATCGTTGTTCATGAATAAAATAATGATGAACTGATTCATGGCATGCACCTCAACCAGAATAGTATGAATAAATACCAGCAAAACCTAATAATATGAAAACATCCCTCTCATTTAAGCATTTTACAGCCCTCCTGTTGATCATTGTCTTCCATCAAAATATGATGGCTCAGGCTCCCTCCAATGATGAATGTCTGGCAGCTCAGATGATTGTGCCTTCTTCACTGTTTTACTGCGACTTCATCAATACATCGGGAACCACACTCAATGCAACGGATTCTGGTCTGGCCGATGCCTGTAATGGAAATGGTGATGATGATGTATGGTACAAATTTGTGGCGACCCATACGACCCACTACGCTTTGGTTAATCCTACCGGAGGTACAAATCCGGATTTAGTGATGGCTTTTTACAATGGCAATTGTGTGGCACTGGATTCACTTACCTGTATAAATGCCAATGGCGGCGATGCTTTTGAAGAAATTACCCTTTCCGGACTTTCCATTGGGGATACCATATATATAAGAATATTCGAGGCCGGAACTGGCGGATCTGATGCCGTCTTTGACCTTTGCGTTTACAGTCCGCCATCAAACGATGATTGTGAAGATGCATCCATAGTTCTTCCAGTCCTTAATGACTTAATATGTGTGGGCATTCAAACCACATCTGCCACCAATTCAGGCACAGGTCCGGGAACTTGCGGCGGCGAAGCTGACGATGACTTATGGTATAAGTTCGTAGCACTGCAGGGTTTTCATATCATTTCATTCGATTCAGGAAATTGTTCCCGCCAGAGCAATGCCCAAAGTACTGCAGGAGACTGGGTTGTAGAGATAAGGGAAGGTGCTTGTGACGGCACAGAAATCGAGTGCATGTTAATATCGGATAACTGCGGCAGCAATTCGATTATCCGAAATGATTTTGAAGCCGATTCTACCTACTACATAAGGATCTACAGCTGGGATGCCGGTGGTTTAAGCAATGGGTTTATGTGCGTGCATACTCCTCCCATAGATACAGAAGACGATTGCGCAGACGCGGAATATTTAATCATCAGTCCCGATGAGTTTCTGGAAGGCAGCTACAACAATGAAATAGCCAGTGCTACGGCTACGCAAAGTCCGCTTTCCACTTGTACAGCCATAACAGACTACTATGATTTGTGGTATAAATTTGTGCCTACCCATACCCGGCACAGGGTATTGATCGACGTGAACAGCGGAGGGGATGTTGCATTGGATGCATTTACAGGGTTTAATTGTTCATCTTTAAATTTGTTTGGCTGCATAAATGCAGCATCTACGGGACAGGATGAAACATTGGATTTACAAAATCTCACCATTGGCGATACGATTTACCTGAGGGTCTATGATGCTACCGGTGTGGGGAATGCCCTCAACTTCAATATCCACGTAACCACGCCGCCAGCCAATGATTTTTGCGAAAATGCCACCTTGATTACCACCACAACGGGTGTTACGTGCAATGATCCCATCAATGGAAGTACACGCCGCGCCACAGGAAGTGGCGGTTGTGGCGGCGCTTTTGCGGATGATGATGTGTGGTATAAATTTATTGCCACCGACAGTTTGCATCTTATCACCCTGCAAAACGCAAACATCACCAATCCAAAAATTGAATTGTTCGAAGATTCTTGCATGGGAAATCCAATTTATTGTATGAATGGCGTTTCGCACCTGTTGAATGGTTTAACTCCGGATAGTCTCTATGTAATCAGGGTTTACAGCAATGACAGTTTAAATGGAAATGGAAGTTTTGTCATCTGCATTTCGGAACCACCGGTGAATGTACTTTGTCAAAACCCAGATACCCTTGTGGTCAATCAAGACACGGTCTGTCAGTTTACTTTTACCGGAAGTACTGTTGGTTTGGGATATGAACACGGCTGGTACACTTTTGAGGCAACAAATACCACCCATATCTTATACTTAACCCCGCTTCCTCCGGTAACTTCCAATGGCTTGAGTACGGAAATTTTTGACGAAACATGCACCCCTTTGGGATTTATGGGATCCAATTATTATGGAGGCGTACAGCGGTTGTTTTACACCAATTTTACCATTGGGGAGCGATATAAGGTAAAAATAGGCGCCGGATATCCCACAGAAGGACCCTTCAATTTATGCATCATTTCTCCCGTGGCTAATGATGAATGTGCCCAGGCAATTGAAATTACCCCAAACACCGATTGTAGCTGTACCCTCAGTATTACAGGCAATTGTGCCTATGCCACCCCTTCCAATCCGAATGGAGGTTGTTCACAAGTCAGCATGGATGTCTGGTATAAATTTACGGCTACCACCCCAGCCAGCTCTATAACCATTACCCCTATCAATGGCGCTACCGGCGGTTCTGTCCAGGTTTTTGGCCCCAATCAATGCACTACTTCGTTTAGTTGCTCTAGCTCAGGAACTACCAACCTGACCAATCTTACACCTGGCGCTGAATACTATATCAGTGTAAAAGTCAGAAAGAACGATGAGTCTCCCGGTGCTTTCAGCCTTTGCGTAAAAAATTTGAGTGAAGACTATTGTGCAAGCCCCGTCATCCTCACCCCTGCACCTTCAGCCACATGCGTATCTCCGGTGCCCGGATCCACCATTGCCGCCACGGTGAGCGGATACACCACAGGCTGTGGGTCTGCCAGTGCGCCCGATGTCTGGTATCAGTTTACGGCATTGGCCATTACGCACGCCATCAGGGTAACACCAACGACTCCCGGCTTTAATCCCACCATCACGCTGTATAGAAAAAGTAACAGTGGCGCTTCCTGTGACATGAATTGCACTTCGACGTATATTACCTGTGGCGACATCACCAGTATCAATCTCCAGCCAGAGGTTTTGGTGGCAACCGGCTTAACCATTGGTTTTACCTACCTGGTTCAGGTAAGAAGGCCGGCAAACAGCATGGTTGAAGGCAATTTTGAAATTTGCGTGACTTCGCCGGGTACGACGAAAGTTTTGTGGAGTACGGAATATGAAACATACGACACCATTACCGTACCTGCGGGCACCTGGGCAAAACCCATCAAAAGAATTACCCTTCACCTATCTGGTACCGCCGGAACAGCCACGGTGAGTCAAATTGTGGTAAACCTGAATGGCACAACCAATACCAATGATATTCTTTCTGCAAAAATGTATTATGGAGGCGCTTCAAATGCCAGTTCCTCACTGGGAAGTAATTCGGTATTCTCGGCAACAGGAGGTCCCGGTCAAACATTGCCTGTCCAGTTTGGAAGTACATTTGTAAATCCTACCGGGACGCTCACATTTAATGGATCACAAAGCATAGTCAGTACTTCTTTGGTCAATTACAAACGCTATTTCTACCTGGTTCTAGACATAGCCTGTAATGCCACAAATGGAAATGATATTGATGCAGAAGTGACGTCATTGACGCTTAATGCGTTCAGCCATACTCCTTTTGCGGGCTACAATGAGGGTACTGAAATCAGCGCTTTTACAACGCATCATACCATTGCCGATGGCTTATGGACGGCGCCATCCACCTGGTTGTGCAATGTGCCTCCACCGAACGCACCAGACAATGCGCCGGTATCCGTCAATCATCTTGTATCGGTTACCAGTGCCGTACAAACCGGAGATGTACAAATCAAACACTTAAAAACATTAACCATTACGGCCACCGGCGTCCTTACATTGGGCAATCACTCCATGGGTAGTTCTTCCGGGTTCAGCAATACCTACCTGAATTGTCTGGATGGCAACCTCAGTATTAATGGTGGTGTTGTCAATGTTAATGGCCTGGCCCATATAGGTCATGTTGCTGCCGGAGTATCTTATGGCAGTCTGAGTATAACCAATGGAGGCCATTTAAACATCGATGGCAATGACGGCGTCACTGAGGAGTCCTCAGGATTGTACCTCGGCACCAGCAATCTCATCGCCACAGGGGGTGGATTTATCGACATCCTCGATCCCAGCTACGACTCACCTGAATTCATTTACGAGGGAAATGCAGACATTACAAACGTCAATTGGACACTGACAATAGGGGGAGGTGATGATACTTTGGTATTTTCTAATCCTGGATTTAACCTGATTCAGGGAAGCAGTTCCTTGAAGGTGATCTCTTTTCAACACGTCATCGCGAAAGGAGGGATGTACCAATCCAGAAGATTTGTGCAAGGCGTCAATTATATATTTTGCAACAACCTGACGGTGGAACCCAATGGTGAACTTATGGGCATTCTCAATGTCAGTGGAAATATCATAAACAATGGGGTAATTACCAGTTCACAAATCAACCTGGCTTCGCAATTTAAAGTGTTGACATTCGCCACCAATCCAAACTTGCAAAGCATTTCGGGATCCGGATTTTACAGGCAGGACACACTAAGCCCTTATCCTTTGAATAAATCGGAAAACACCATTGGCAGATTGCTTTGCAACAACTCCCACCCTCAGGGCATCCAATTGATGGTTCCCATGCGGGCTGCCAATGAGCTGATGATCAAAACCGGCAAGATCGTCAATGCGGATACTTCCCTGCTCACCCTGGGTAGTGCAAACAATCCAGGGCTACTCTGTGCCACACATTCCGCCAGCTTCCATTATGTTCCTGTTGAATATACCGGGGCGGTAGGCACATGGACAGGGGGCTATGTGTATGGACCCTTCAGAAGATTCTTCAATAATCCAACAGGCGCAAACAAATGGGCAATGCCTGTTGGCAAAGGCAGTGAGAATCGCCTGGTATCCCTCCTGTTTGAAGATACACATCCCACGTATGTCACCGCTGAATATTTTAATGCAGATCCCGGAAATACCTGCGTACCCATTGTCAATGAGCAAAACATCAATATTACCAATGTATCGCCCACGGGATACTGGAGTCTAAAATCAGATAACCCATGCGGGCTGTATGAAGCCCATTTTAACGCCGGTAGTTTTACCAAAAGAGGGGGAGGAAGCATCACCGACATCCCATCGACAAGAATCATCAAACGGCCTTTTTCCTATGAATGGAATAATTCCTGTGCCACCACCGTTTTGACACCGCAAGCCCTGAACAATTTTATTTACAAAAGTCAAAATCCACCTTGTAATACAGATACCATTACAGCCGGTGTGCTGAGAATAAATTCACCCAATACAGGCAAATTTATTGCATTTAGCATTGCGGATGACAACAACAACAATCATTTACCAGGGCGGTCCCGTATCCTGCGGCGCTTATCCCACCAATTTGAACCTGCCCAATGGCTGTTACACGCTGACTTTAAATATATCAAGTTCGGCTAATTTCACCCCCTGTACAAATTACGATACCCTATTTACCATTCATGTGGGTACCAATCTGGTTCAATTTGGTCCTCAAAGCATTTATTCGGCGGTGAACACTTTTCCTTTTTGCGTCAATAATGGGAATGTGCCTATAAGTGTCACCAACTGCAACCAATTGTATTCGGACTTTGGTCTGGGTGGAGGAAATGGCTCGGCAGGACCGGACATTGTGCCCGTCACCCAGTATGTGGTCAATGCTAATGACTCTGGTGCCGGTTCCCTGAGGTATCTCATCGAAAATGCCTCCTGCAATGATACCATAAGATTTGACCCGGCTGTGAATGGCGATACGATTGTCTTATCGACAAGTTTAATCATGATCGAAAAAAATATTTACCTCATTGCGGCACCGTCACAACAAATATATGTGCAATTACAAGCCGATGCAAAACTTTTTGAAATCAAACCCCATGCTAAAATGCTGCTTGACAACCTAAACCTGATAGCCAATGGCACTTTCAACGGTTATGTCGTCACCAATGAAGGACAACTTACCTTAAAAGATACGGAGATGTTTACCGGCGGCAATTTAAATTCCAATGCCCAAATAGTGAATAAGTTACCAGGTGTAATACATATGGAAGGCATCAATTTGATGCGTAAAGAATAAGTGATTAAAAAAACGATTTTTGATGATCTGAATATTTGGTACTTGACACAATTACATATATAATATAAGTAATTGCCTCAGTAATTTACCTCATTTACCAAATAACATTTCGCCCTCATATTTTTTTTCAGTATCTTTGCATGACTTATGCTAAGATTTTAATTATTATCCTCTAATACATTAAGAATTTTTACGATTTAAGATCAAACTGATGGTGATAAGTCCTTTAAGGACGCTATGGATTCTGCTTTTGTTGGCGACAATGGGGCATGTCAATGCCCAAAATTGTGGTTTTACCATCAGTGTGCCCGAAGATGTGACCTTATGTGATGAGAATTTTGTCAACCTCAGCGGCGAGATATCAGGGCCCTATCTGGGTTTTCACTGGGCTGGTTCAAACGGTTACTATAATGATGTAAATCTCACGCCTACGGTTTTTGTGGCAGAAACGACCACTTACACCCTGGCTGCGAATTACATCTCCACCACCAACCTCATCAACAACGGGGATTTTGAATCAGGAAACACCGGTTTTACCAGTGATTATACTTTGACTTATCCCGGTTACACCTGTCCCAGTGGAAACCAGGTATGGGGCTTACTGGGCTGTGAAGGTACCTATTTTGTGGGCCCAAGTTCTTCCGCCATGCATACCAACTTCGCCAATTGCACACCCCATGGGGGAAGCAATATGCTCATGCTCAATGGCGCACCCACCCTTCAGCAACTTTGGTGTCAGACCATCGCCGTCATGCCCAATACAGATTATGTCTTTCAGGCCTTTGCCACCTCCATTGAGCCAACCAGCCCGGCCATTTTGCAGTTTGCCATCGATGGTGTCCTCCTGGGGTCTCCATTCAACCTCACCGGCACCACCTGCATCTGGCAAGAGTTTTATGAAGTATGGAATTCCGGATCCAGTACGTCGATTGAAATATGCATCACCAATCAAAATACTGCCACCGGTGGTAATGATTTTGCCATTGATGACATCTTTTTGGACCAGTGTGCAAAGATTCCTTGGAATTTACGGTATCCGTATCGGAGTTAGAACTATTGCCACCATCCAATGGGATGATCGATTGTTATTCACCGGTTACGCTCCTGCAAATTGAGGCCATACCTGCCAATGGAAATTATACGTATGAATGGTCATCGTTAAATGGTCAGATTGAATCCGACCCATATCAACCTGCCATCGAAGTTTCAGCCGGTGGTTTGTATCTGGTAACCGTAACCGATGAACTGGGTTGTGAAGAGACTGAATTTACTTTTGTGGATGAGTACCTTACGCTGCCTGAGTTAGACATTTCAGGCAATGATGAAATCAGCTGTGCCGACCCGGAAACTTCGCTGTTTGTCAATGCCAGCGAAACGGTCAATGGCTTTAACTGGATTTTGCCGGATGGCAGCACCGCTACCGGAAATTCCCTGAACACCAGCCAGGCAGGCTGGCATGTGGTAAGTGGGGAGAACGAACATGGCTGTATTGGCAAAGACTCACTATTTGTTTCTTATCTCAATACTGCATTCACTTATCAGGTAGCCATATCAGGACCCCTTACCTGCCGGGACACCCTGCAGTCCATAACAGTTACCCTAAACAGTGCCTATGACAGCATTCACTGGAGCGGACCCGGCATAGTTTCCATATCCCCGGGTCAAACTGAAATTATGGTTAATCAGGAAGGATACTACGGATATACATTTTACCAGGGCGAGGCCTGTACCTACACTGACGTGGCATTTGTGGCACTGAGTCCGCCGGACATACAATACACCACAACCCAACCAGATACGCTTACCTGCACCCAAACATCGGTAAGCCTCAGTGTACTGACGCAACCTGTAAATGCCGTGACGTGGTATCTGGCTGGAATACCCATTGCCTATACCGGATTAACCAATGTAAATGAGCCCGGTGATTACATTTTTCAAATCACCGATGCAAATGGCTGCACACTGCAAGACACCATTTCAGTGGGAACAAACTATGAACTCCCTATAGCCATAGTACTTACAGATACCATTGACTGTGCAGACAACAAAGGGGGTTTTACCCTTGACAGCACCAATGCCTTATCCTTTTACTGGGTGGACACCCATCAGGTGCCGTTATACAATGAATTGCAGCCGGAATTCAGTGAAGAAGGGCAATACACACTGGTATTGACGGGAAATAATGGCTGTATGAATACACTACCTTATTATTTGCCTTCTGATAAAAATTATCCGGCCATCCTCACATCTTCCAATACGATTACCTGCCTGAATCCCACTGGATCCATAGCCATATCCACTACCCTGCCCTCTCAGATAAACTGGTCTTCTGACACAGGAACAGCTGGCAACAGCGACCTCATCCAATCAAACAAGCCTGGAAATTACACCATCACGGCATCGACTGCACAGGGTTGCACAGCCACCGTTACCGCAGAAATAAAAATTGATACCCTCTCACCTTTCTGCCAGGCAACCATATCCGACACACTGAACTGCTTAACCCCTTACATAAAGCCTGAGGTAACCGCTTCCGGATATGTACGCTACCAATGGACAGGACCGGGCTTAATCGATACTACACTCATGCCGGCGATAGACAGGAGCGGCACGTACACCCTGCAAGTGACTGCTGCGAATGGCTGTACCCGCGTGCGTTCGATTTATGTCAATGAAGATTACGACAAACCCCAATTTGAAATTTTGTTTGGTGAACTCAGTTGCAATGCCCCTGAAACTAAACTTTCGATGCAGGGAATTGAAAGTTATAAATATGCTCTTCAAACCACCAATGGTTTCATACCCATAACATCGGGTCATGCCATCGATTCACCTGGCTTATATACCATAAGAGCTACAGGTAAAAATGGCTGCGATACCAGTTCACAAATAGCCGTAATTGGCCATTTTGAGAAACCCGAAGTGTCGATCGATGCGGTAAAACTCAATTGCCTTCATCCGGTAGATACCTTATACAATACAATTGAAGCCAATCAGCAACTCAATTATGTCTGGAAGGTGAATGGCCAGGTAAGTTATGCCTCGTCTGCCATAGTAAACGAAGAAACCCGGGTCATCCTTAAAGCCACCAATATGTATGGTTGTGAACAAACAGACTCTGCCCACATTGCAGCTGATTTTGAGCTTCCCATTGCCAGTATAAGCCCCAAAACCCTTATTCCCTGTGATGACAATAAAGTCACCGTTTCCGTGATAAATCCCAATCCCGAATACAATTTTCAATGGTTAAATGCGACCGGTAATGCTTTGGGCACTGCAAGCTCGATGGATTTGAATTTGACCGGCAGTTACCAGTTAAAAACAACCAATACCACCAACGGCTGTGAAAGTACCTTAACTTTTGAGGTCACCAAACAATTGGGTCCCGATAAACTTATCTTTGAACTTGAACAACCGAGGTGCTACGGCGACATAGCCACCGTGCGTATCCAAGAAGTTTCGGGCGGTGAAGCACCTTATCAACTTAATGCTGATGGCCTAAAAATACAATTACAGCAAACCACTAACCAGTCATCCGGCAAACACATTTTGAAAGCCATTGACAAAAACGGCTGTGAAACAGACACCCAGTTTACGGTGGATTACGTGTATCCTTTCTCGGTTTATGCAGGTGAGGATACCACGATCCAGTTATTCACCAGTCATACCCTGCATGCCGACATAATTTCCAACGGCAATGACATCAAGGAAATCCAGTGGACACCTGATTATCAGTTGAGCTGCAGTCAGTGTGCCGACCCTGAAGTCAGCCCTGAAGTGACCACTGCTTACATCATACAGATCACCAACCAAAATGGCTGCGTGGAACAAGATATGGTGCTGGTGCGGGTAAGATTTGATAAAGGAGTCACCATGCCCAATATCATAAGACCGGGTGGCAGCAATGGCCACTTCACTTTATATTCCAGATACAATTCAATTCAAACCATTAACCACCTTCGCATTTTCGACCGTTGGGGTAATCTCATATTCACCAGAACTGATTTTGACCCCGATCAAATCGACCTGGGCTGGGATGGCACATTTAACAGCACATCGGTGGCGCCGGGGGTGTATGTATGGACAGCTGCCCTTACCTACAGAGATGGCAGCGAGGAGGTGTTAGTCGGGGATGTTACGGTGGTCAAATAATATTAAGATCAAGGCTAAGAAATTACCATCAGTTTGACGCCGCTGAAAAAATTTCCCTTGCTGTAAATCGACATCTTGAATGATACCTGACAGAAAAATGACCAATTAATTGGCATCTATTCACCTGTATTGTAACTTCAACCTGAAAAAATCTTGCCATGAAGCCACGCCACCTCACTTTTACACTGTTGATTGTCCTGCTTTTGTCACAACGATTGACCTCACAAATCCAAAATGAAATCAAAGCGGGAACCATTACCAATCTTTATGACGCTTTTGGAAAAGACAGCACACTCACCAAAGACTTTGGGTTCTCTTGTATTACCCGGTATGCAGGCAAGACCATTCTGTTTGATGCCGGCAGCCATGCCGGAATCTTTAAGGACAATGTGGACAAACTGGGTTTAGACCTCAGCACGGTGGACATTGTCATCGTCTCACACGGACATTTTGACCACATCAATGGACTCGATCAGGTACTGAAGGTTAATCCCCATGTGAAAATTTATTTTCCCTATGATATTTTTTGGGGAGCTCCCGTTCCTTATGATGCCACCGGCCAGGAGGCAAATGTAAAAGATTCACTGCCCACATATATGCAATATTTTGATGGAGGAAATACAAAATTTTCAATCAATCAATCCGGAAGGTTTTGGGGTGCAAATATTGAATTTGTTAAAACTTCCAGGGAAATTCTTCCCGGTCTCACCATCATTGCTTCAAGTTCGAAGTTCATGGGATACTTTTCCTGTTATCCCGGTAAAAGTTTTGTGCCCGGTCAATTTGAGCAAAATTCAGAGTCCTGCAAAAACATTAATCTGCCTGAATTATCCCTGGCGATGAAAACAGAAAAGGGACAGGTACTTATTGTAGGCTGCTCCCATACCGGAGTTGAAAACATCGTCAGTCAGACCTTGAATACTACCCACGATATTGTCGATCTGCTCTATGGTGGATTTCACCTTTTGCCCTTTGACCGCGACCAAACCATAAACATTGCCCGTGTGCTTAAATCCACGCATATGGTGAAGCGTGTCGCTCCGGCCCACTGCACCGGACATCTGGCATTTAAAATATTTCATGATCTTTATCAAGAAGACTATCTTTTTGCGGGCTTGGGAGAAACAATAACCTATGAATAAATCGACAAATTATGTCTGCTGCAACAATCAATTAGAAACGAATACAAACAGAAGATATTGAGTTCAAATCTTGAAGCATTTCGAAAAGCATTTTTTGGACCGGCAACCTGGACTGATAGGAAAGACGGGGTACCCTTATATTTATTGGATAGGTTGAATACAGCGGAACATGAAACAGCCGCTGAAGAATTGATCGGTGAACTACATAAAGGCGACTCATGGCATATTGATGCCCTCGGACATATGCGATCCACAAAAGCGTTGCCATTTCTATATAAATTATTGAGGGGCTGCAAGCCCAAAATGGGGATAACCATAGCCCATGCCATCTATCAAATAAATGAGGACCCTGAGATGACTACCCTTGTGTTGGAAGCCACTCCGCTGCTGAATACATGGCATGAGTTGATTGATGCCTTTTATTACCTGACTCAATTTAAAGATCCACAGGTTCTAGAAATGCTGCACAGTTATCGAAATCACCATGAGTATTTAGTAGCATATAATGCGACCCGTGCCCTGGGTCTGCCTACGGAGGAAGTTATAGCTAAATTTCGAAAAAGTCACTAATGGGTAACATGGGAAATATATGTATGGCTTCAAAAACCACGGCGAACCCTTAGTTTATTCTCTGAATTTTTTATAATATTAAATTTATTTATAATACTTATATAATTGTTTATCAATAATTAATAAGCTATACCTTTTTCTATTTGTTTCTCAATTTCATCGGTATTACATTTAGCCAACCATTTTTAAATCTATTTTCAAAATGATAGTTTTACAACCCCAAAAGTTAAGCACCCACATCCTGTTTGGCTTCTTGCTTGGACTGACTGTGATTCCACAATTTTCATGTAAGGACCAAGCGGTAGTGAAATCCGCTTTTAATGCAGATCAGGTCCACCTTGCCAACCAGACCCTGATAGAGATTACCATGGAAGATGTATTCAATCCGCCCGTCGCCACGCGTATTTTTGCCTATCCAAACCTGGTTGCACATGAAGTTTTAAACCATCAAAAAGGAAGTTCATTTATGAATCAAGCCCTAAAAGACTCAATCTTCACCATTCCCGATGGCAGCGCTGAAGTAGATTATACCATAGCTTCCATGGCGGCATTTTGTGATGTGGCTAAAAAACTGGTGTTTAGTGAATACATGATTGACAGCCTCATGGTCAAATTCCATGACCAGGCCATTACAGCCGGTCAATCAGAAGCCGTCTGGAAAGAGAGTTTGGCATATGGACAAGCTATAGCTGAATCATTCAATACCTGGGCATCCAAAGACAATTATGCCAAAGTGAAAGCCGCAGATCAATATTTGATCCAAGCGACCGACAGCTCATGGGTACTTACGCCGCCTAACTACGAACAGGCACTTGAACCCAATTGGAAAAATATGAGACCCATCTTTATCAAAGACCTGAACGAATTCAAACCAAAACCCAGACCTATATTCTCCACTGATAAAACATCTGAATTTTATACCCAGGCAAAACTGGTGTATTCCCAATCTAAAATAAATGGAGCTGCGGAAAAAAAGACTGCCCTTTACTGGGACGACAATCCCAATGAGTTTAACGACGCGGGACACAATGTGCACTTCAAACACAAAGTGAGTCCTCCTGCGCACTGGATCAACATTACCCGTCAAATCAGCATTTCCAGGAAGGAAAACTTTGCCTCGGCTGTAAGTAATTATTCAGCAGTGGCAACGGCCATGTATGACGGCATCATCGTATGTTGGTTTACGAAATTTACAGAACAACTGGTTCGTCCGGTAACCTATATTCACAAATACGTCGACAAAACCTGGCAGCCATTGATACAGACACCACCCTTTCCTGAATATACCAGTGGGCACAGCACCGTGTCTGGTACCGCATCTTCTATTCTGGAGCGCATTTACCCCCAAACCAGTTTTACCGATTCCACAGAAGTACCCTTTGGATTTGAGCCTCGCACCTTTGACTCTTTCTACGCAGCAGGTCAGGAAGCCTCTGATTCCAGGTTTTATGGCGGCATACACTACAAATTTGGCGTTGACAATGGTTTTGAAAATGGAAAACAAATTGGCAATTTCATCATTTCATTGTTCAACCATTAAGCAGTTCTTAACCTTATATGATGCCTAAAATAACTTACCTCGTCACCTCGCTTTTATTGATCAGTATCCTGTCATGTGACAAATGGAATACAGAAAAAACAGGCCCGGGAATGAATAACCTTCCGCTAAAGTCAGCACAAGTAAAAGGACTCTTTGAATATTTGGATTCCAATACCTCCGGACTGAATTTTGTAAACAACATGCCCGATTCCATGGCCATTTATGTATTTATGAATGAATATGCTTTTAACGGGGGAGGTGTGGCCATAGGAGACATCAACAACGATGGTCTCTCTGATGTGTATTTTTCAAGTACCTTTGAATCCAACCGGCTTTATTTGAATCTGGGCAACATGAAATTTAAAGACATTACCCAGGAAACAGGCGTCAACGGTGGCGCAGGATGGAAAACCGGGGTTACCATGGTGGACATCAACGACGACGGCTTACTCGATATTTATGTCTGCAAGTCAGGGCAATTTCGAGACCCCGCGTACAGGGCCAATGCTTTGTATATTAACAAGGGAAATTTAAAATTTGAAGAAGCGGGAGCTAAATACGGCTTGCAGGATATAAGTTATTCGACCCAATCCTATTTTGCGGATTTTGATGCCGATGGAGACCTGGATATGTATCTCGTCAACCACCCCCTCGGCTGGCCAAAAAAACACGCCCTGGACGCGAGTCAGGATGCATCGGGCAATATCATTCCCATCGAAGATACCTTCCGGGTGAACGTAAGTGATCGATTATACATCAACAATGACGGAAGATATGTGGACAGAACCAAAGCCTATGGGGTGGACAACATCGCCTTTGGTTTGAGCGCCGCCATTTTTGATGCAAATGGGGATGGATATCCTGATATTTATGTAGCCAATGACTATGCAGCTCCAGATTACCTGTACATCAATCAGGGAGGTAAACGATTTAAAAAAGAAACGGATAAATACTTTCATAACATACCCAACAATTCCATGGGATCCGACATGCTGGATGCCAACAACGATGGCAGGCTCGACCTGTTTGTCAATGACATGATGCCGGAAAAAAAGACGAACGGATGAAGGTAACCCTGGGCATCATCAAAAACTACGACTCCCATGTACTGGCCCGCAAACTGGGATATCACGACCAGTTCCGGTACAACACTTTTCAAATCAACAATGGTGACGGCCATTTCAGTAATTATGGCTTTTATACGGGCACTACCAATACGGATTGGAGCTGGGCCCCTTTGTCAGAAGATTTTGACCACAATGGACATCAGGATCTGTTCATTACCAATGGATATTTAAAAGACATCATCCACTTGGATTACATCAAATACCAGATGGACTCACTCCGGAAAATATCCAACGACAACAAAGCCTTCGGCAAAGCATGGACCTCCTTTGTGAAACCATTCAAATTGACCAACTACTTTTACGCCAACAATGGGAAGATGCAGTTTGACAAAGTGAGTGACATCTGGGCTGATGGAAGATCCTCCTTCTCCAATGGATCGGCATATGGCGACCTCGACAACGATGGCGACCTCGACCTTGTGGTCAACAATTTCAATGAGCCTGCCTTTTTAATGAAAAATACCATAAGTGAAAAAAAGGAGAGTTACTTCGTAAGCATTCAACTGGAAGGAAATAAAGGAAACCGGCACGGAGTGGGTGCTGAACTCATCATTCGCTTTGACGATGGCAGCGTTCAGAGGAAAATATTCCAACCTGGGCGCGGTTTTTACAGTTCAATGGATTATCGCCTGGCTTTTGGCTTTCCAAAGGAAAAAAAGATAGCCTCCATTGATGTGTTTTGGCCGGACCGTACTGCTGAAACCTATGCCTCTGTACAGGCTAATAAAATAGTTCTGCGCAAAGGCAAAGGCAGCAAGACCATACCTGATGCAAAAATACCCGCATATTTTGCAGAAAGTACCTTCCCATTTGTACATGTTGAAAATGAATACGTGGACTTTAAGCGGGAACCATTATTGCACTTGAAAAACAGTACCGATGGCCCCTGCATAGCGACAGCCGATGTGAATGGCGATCGTAAAAGCGATATTTATATGGGTGGTGCTCACGGACAAGCAGGAGCCTTGTTTTTGGAGAAGCCAGAAAATCAATGGCAAAAACTGGCAGTAGCCGATTTTGAATCCGACAAAACCTACGAAGATACCGGTGCTGCATTTGCCGATTTTGATGCCGATGGCGATCAGGATCTGCTGGTGGCTTCAGGTGGTTACCAATGGCCACAAGGAGACAACCACTATGCCGTGCGGCTTTACCGCAATGATGGAAAAGGTGGCTTTAAAAGAGACTTGAAGGCAGTTCCCAACATCTTTACCAATGCGTCTTGTGTAGTGATCGGGGATTGGGATGGAGACAAGGACGTCGATGTATTTATTGGAGGTGGAGCCGTTCCCGGCAGTTATCCTGTGGGTGACAAAAGTTACTATTTACAAAATGACAAAGGGACACTCAGCGATCAGTCTAAGTTAATACCAGAAGAATTGAAAGGGACCATGGTGAAAGCCGGACTCTCGGACGACATGGATGGGGATAAAAAACCAGACCTCGTCACCGCAGGAGATTACCAGCCCATCCGTATATTTTCCTTTGAACGTAGTTTCGCAATCAAACATGCCATCCACAAATCAGATGGTCTTTGGCAGTCGTTACTGGCTGTTGATCTGGAGGGTGACGGCATAAAAGAGATCATTGGGGGGAATCTTGGAGAAAACAGCTTTATGGTGGCCAACGAAGAAAATCCGGCATGCATTTACTCCGGTGACTTTGACGACAATGGAGAAATGGACGCCATACACTGCATCAACCGGGAAGGTAAAAACTACCCGATACACAGCATGGATGAAATTCAGGCGCACATGACCAGCCTTCGAAAAAAATACCTCAGATACCGTCAATACGCCAACAAAACCCCGGAAGACATCTTCGGCGACAAGATTAAAAAGGCCAAATTGTTTTATGTGTATAATTTTTCTTCGACGCTTTATAAAAAATCGGGAAATGAATACTCCAAACATACACTTCCGCTTGCAGCACAACTTTCCATGGTTAAATGTCTGGGTACCGTAAAAGTCGATGGCCAAACTTATCTTGCAGGAGCCGGGAACTTTTATGACACCGATTATGACTATGGAAAATACGATGCCTCCAAAGGATTCATGGTGAAACTGGATGCCACACTTTCATTTTCCCCTATGGAAAATTCGGGATTCAACGCCAATGGCAATGTGCGGTCTATGGCTGTGGTTTCAAATCAACAAATTTTGGTTTGCGGAAATAATGAAAGGTGTAAATTTTTCGCAGCAAAACAAGAGTGGCAAACAGCTGCCAATCATAAACCGACAGTACCTAAGCAAAATAAGTAGCAAATAAGCCGGGAATATGTCTAAGGCCTTACCGTAAATCGAATGCCATAAAGTCAATAATTTTAAATACTTTAGATGCAGAAATAACAAAATCGCTGCCCTAAATTTGTTAATGGATCATGTTGGAAGTTACCATTCCTGTTTTAAATGAAGAAGCTACCCTGGAACAAAATGTGCTTAAAGCCTGCGCTTACCTTAGTGCAGAGATCACAAATTCCTTTATGCTGATCCTAGCGGACAATGGGTCCACGGACCGGACGGCTGCCATTGGATTGGAACTTCAAAAGACACATAAAAATATCAAATACCTTAGGGTGGCCAAAAGAGGGGTTGGCCTGGCCTTAAGAACATCGTGGCAACAATCTACTTCAGACATCGTGGGCTATATGGATCTCGACCTGGCTACCGACCTCATCCACCTGAAAAAGGCCTATCACCTGCTTGCCGAAAATCAATGCGACATCGTCAATGGCTCAAGGCTGATGCATGGCGCCGTTGTAAAAAAACGATCCCCGCTGAGGGAAGTGACATCCAGGGCATTCAACCAATTGGTACGTGCCCTGCTAGGCGTGAACCTCAGCGATGGCATGTGTGGTTTTAAATTTTTTCGCAGGGAAACGGCCATAAAACTATTGGACACCGGGATCACGACTGACAATTGGTTTTTTTCTACCGAAATGCTCGTCAAAGCCCTATGGCTGGACGAAAGACTTACCGAAATCCCAGTAAGCTGGACCGATGATGGCCTTTCAAAGGTGAACATTCCCACCCTAAGCTGGCAATATTTTAGAGAAATTCTGAGGTTGCGCAAAGAAAAAGCCCACTTTATGAAAAACACTACCCCAAAAAGTTTGAAATTTGGGGCTTAGCCTAATATGACAATATTACCATACCCAACATTTCCGCCAAATTACCCAAATAACCGCACATGGAGGTAGCCGATAGGGTCATCATTGGTGCCGGTATTTTCGGTTTGTATTTTGCGCTGGAATGCGCTAAAAGAAATCAAAGTGTTGTGGTGCTGGAATATGAAGACGAAGCCTTCACCAGGGCAAGTTATGTAAATCAAAGCCGGATCCACAATGGTTATCATTATCCCCGAAGCCTGGCTACAGCCGCCAAGACTGCCTCCTATTTTGACCGCTTTGTGCATGATTTTGAATTTTGCATCCGCGCTCCCTATAAAAACATATACGCAACCTCTGATCATTTTTCATGGGTTAACTCGGCCCAATTTTATAAATTTTGCCAGTCACTCAAGCTACCCGTCAGGGAAATCGACCCGGGACTTTACCTGCAGGAAGGCAAATGCGATGGCGCGTTTGAAACCATGGAATATTCCTTTGATACGCTAAAATTGAAGTCATACTTTCTGGAACAGCTTGGTAAATTTACAAACTGCCGTATCCTTTATGGTTGCAGGATTGACACCATTCAAAAGTCTCATCCCGATTACCTCATCGAAATGGCAAGCGGAATTAAGATATCCACAGGTTTTGTGCTCAACGCCAGTTATGCGAGCCTAAATCAGGTACTTAAATTGGCTGACTTACCATCCTTCGATGTCAAATATGAATTGTGCGAAATCATCCTGTGTCAGGTTTCTCCCACACTCCGCGAAGTTGGCATTACCCTCATGGATGGACCGTTTTTTTCGCTCATACCTTTTGGTCAAAGCCAGTTCCATGCGTTATCCTCCGTAGCCTACACGCCGCATAAGGCGTCCAATACCACCTTGCCTGAATTTGATTGTCAACCGGGAACAAACTGTAGCCCCATCCAGTTGCAAAACTGCAATCAATGTCCGAACAAACCCACGACCCATTGGCCGGCCATGCACCAGCATGTAAAAAAATACCTCAGAGCCGATTTTGATCTGGCCTATGTATCGTCCCTGTTTGCGGTAAAGGCCATATTACAGGGCGCAGAAATGGATGATGCCCGGCCCACGGTCATTCAAAAACACAGCGACACTCCCAATTTTTATTCGGTACTCTCCGGAAAAATAAATACCATTTATGACCTGGACGAACTCATTTAACAGATACGTGATGCATAGCAAAGTTTTTATAACTTTATTAAAATTTGTTACAAACGAAATACATGGAACCACATCAAAATAAGGATCAAAAATTTATTTCCCTGGTCATCCATGTGAAAGAAAACCATACACACCTTGCATCATTTTTAGGTCAGCTCAATGCCATCATATCTTCCCATTTTGAAAATGTGGAATACATCCTCATTCACAATGCACCGGATGTAAATCTAAGTGAATTTTTAAGGGATAAGGATTTGGATGGACTGGCCGGCACGGTTCAAATTGTCCACTTATCGTGGATTCACAACATCGAAGACGCCATGCGCGCGGGCCTGGATCTGAGTCTTGGAGACTTCGTTTTTGAGTTTGATTCCATTGTCATGGATTATCCTCCTGAACTGATTTGGGATGTGTATCGACAATGCATTGGCGGCTATGATGCCGTAGCTGCAGCGCCCGAGGCCGCCAAGCCATTTCTTTCGTCCCTTTTTTACCGCACCCTTACCCGCTTTTCAAAACCACTCGAACTGTCCACTGAGACCTTCAGGGTAGTTTCCCGCCGTATGCTCAATGTATCTTCAAGGTCAAAAGAAACCTTCCGGTACAGAAAACTATGCTACCTTCAATCGGGTCTGCCTTCCAAAACCGTACGCTATTCGGCCACAAAAAATATAAAATACCAGCGCGATTTTTCCTTGTCTGAGCAAGGTGCCCTGGCCGGCAACATCATGGTCTATTATTCAAGTATAGGTACACAAATCAGCCTTATTTTGTCGCTGATCTTTTTGTTGATTTCTGTACTCGTCGGCTTGTATGCCATTGTCAGTTTTATCGTGCTTAAAGAACAAATTCAGGCAGGGTGGACCACGACCATGTTGTTTTTATCCATCAGTTTTACGGGCATTTTTGGTATCCTGGCCGTGATATCCAAGTATATGCAGGTATTGCTCAAGGAAGTACAAAAACAGCCATCCTATACATATACCCACATCGAAACCCTAAAAAAATGAAACAAGGCAGCCTGTTTAACCTCACCATTGGGTTGATTACCATTGTCCTGATCGCCATGGCCATTCCCACCTCATCATCCGGTGACGAAGCCACCCAGGTGAAGATTGGAAATAACATCCTGAAATTTTACCAAAGTTTGGGCCAGGACGAGACTGCATTAAAACCTCAGGGTGCCGACCAGTTGCAGTACTACGGTTCCTCGTTTGATACATTCTGTCAATTTTGGGTAAATGCCCTATCCATAAAAGATGTGTATGCCTTCCGCCATGGTCTCAATGGCCTGGTGGGTGCTCTGATCATCCTTTTCATTGGTTTGTTTACCCGGCTGTTAAAGAACGAAACCATAGCCATTTTAGCCATGGTACTGGCCTTTTTCAGCCCTCAACTGCTGGGGCATTCCTTTAACAATCCAAAAGACATTCCCTTCGCCCTGGGGTATGTCATGTCCCTCTATTTTATGGCAAAATGGTTTTTAAATCCTGAAAGCCCCGACAGAAAAAACCTGATCTACCTCACTTTATCTCTGGCATTTACAAACAGCATACGCATGGGTGGCGTGGTTTTGTATGGCTATCTCGGTTTGTTTCTATTGCTAAGCATCTGGTCAAGAAGCGGCATTAAAAATACATTTTCCTACAAGCGTCAAATAATGTCCGCTGTGGCAGTGGTGGTGGTGAGTTACTTCCTCGGTATCTTGCTGTGGCCTTTTGGCCTCTTGAGTCCGATCAAACACCCCTTTGAAGCCCTGGCCGGCTTTGAGCAGGTATCGATCGGCATCAACCAGCTTTTTGATGGTTTGTATGTGGAATCAAAAAATCTGCCACGTATCTATTTGATCCGGTACATCCTCATTACCACTCCCCTGCTTATCCTTACGGGCACTATACTATTTATTTGGCAGCAGGTCTTGAATAAGAGCTGGCGAAAAAACCTCATCCACTATTTGCTTCTCTTTGCCATCTTATTTCCACTGGTGTATATCATGTACAAAAATTCGAATGTCTATGGAGGATGGAGGCATGTGCTGTTTGTATATCCGCCTATGGTCATCCTCAGTGCGCTGGGGTTGGGATGGATGTACGATGCATTTGAGAAAGGCTTTCCTAAAAAACAATGGATGTTTTTTTTGGTCATTGCCCTGGGTCTGGCCCATCCCATTCGGCATACCGTGGTCAACTATCCCTATGTGTATATTTACTTCAATGAAATGGCGGGAGGGGTCAGCAAAGCCTATGGCAACTATGAGATGGATTATTATTACCACAGCACCAAAGCAACAAGCACCTGGTTGAAATCATACCTTCGCAAAAACCATGGGGCTGCTGAAACAATGGTCATTGCATCCAACCATGCCGACCTGGCCAATTACCTGAAAGACGAAGCCAACCTTAAACCGGTATATAGCCGCTTTTACAACCGGCATGAGATAGACTGGGATTATTATATTTGTGTGAATACCTACATCCACCCCTGGCAACTTAAGTATAATTACTGGCCTCCCGCAGGCACCATCCATACCATTGACGTCGATGGGAAACCCATATGTGCCATTGTGAAAAGACCTTCCAAATATGACTTTTTCGGCTTCACCCTGCTGACCCAAAACAGGAAGATGGAAGCGGCAGAAAATTTTAAAAAATATTTGAAGGTGGATTCCACAAACTGCCTGGTACTTGCATCGCTGGCCAATTGTTATATTTCACCAGAACAACTGGATACTTGCTTTTATTATGCCAATGAAGCCATGAAGTATTACCAAAATTATCCTGTGGCCATGGACATGATGGGCAGGGTATATCTCAGCCGGCAGCAATATGACAAGGCCATTGAAACCTACGATATACTGATAAAAGAAAATCCAAATTTTTACATGGCCTACTATTTCGAAGCCTATATTTATTTCCAGAAAAAAGAATATACCCGGGCTTTGAAAAAAGCTGAAATGTGCCTTACTTATCATGGCAACTTCAAACCCGCCTTTAATATGATAGGAGAGATCCTGAAAGCGCAGGGTGATTTGGAGGGTGCAAAGGCATATTTTGAGAAGGCCAGGTGATGCTTTGAATTGGGATGACCGCAGAAATTGGTTCCCGCAGAGCTCGCGGATCATCGCAGATTTTGGATTTCGCAGACCTGTCTTATTACATAGCCAAGCCAGGCCTGTCTACTAACGTAGCCAGGTAGATTTCTGCGGATACTCAGATATATTTTAGGGTAAAGTTACTGTTTATGAAGTTTTCTAATCAGAAGTAGATAGATTCTGGGGTTTCTGCGATAAATCAAGTATATTCTTATAGCAAAAATTTTGTTAATTAAGTATGCTAATCAAGAGGAGTTAGGTTCTGCGGTTTCTGCGGGAACTTTACAAACTGAGTATTATCAATGGTTTCCAAATTTAATGATACTACGTTACAAAACCTCAATCATACCCCTTAGCTTTACAGTAAAATACCGGTTAACCTTATGAGCTTAAAACACCTGCTGCCCACTTTTAGAAACCGGTATCGATTTGTCCTGCAGCAGGTACAGAAGTTGGCGGCAAATGGACGTTGTAACCACATGCTGAACCTGGGTACCGGTGAAGGGGATTACGACGAAGCACTGGCAAGGTACACCAAGCTCCTTACAGCTCTCGATATCAACAGAGCCGACATCAACCTTGCGAAGGAAATCAACAAACACGTCGTCAATCTGGAATATGCCGTACGTGATGCCCTGCACACCGGCTATGCAGATGGCAGTTTTGATGTAGTGGTGTGCACGGAAGTGATCGAACACGTGGGCGATCCCGAAGCGCTGCTGAAGGAAATTCACCGTGTGCTAAAACCCGGAGGTAGCTGTGTGATGACCTTTCCCTCACTCAATTTTCCGGTGACCTATGATCCGGTCAACTTTATGGCGCGCAGGCTGAAGATGGCTACGCCTTTGATTCATCAGGGGGCATTTGCATTTGGACACGACTACCTTATTGACCCAAATGCATTTTATGCACAAGTGAGAACACAAAGCTTTGCCATCAAAGAGGATATGCCCCTGGGTGGTCATCTGGTGGGCTTGCTGGAAATGTACTGGACCGGCTGGGTGCAGGCACTGATCAAAAGCAATAAGGGGAATCTTGCGGAATCAAGAGACGGTGTCTTGACCATAAAACCCGGCTCGGGCAGGGTGCCATGGATGAGTATTATAACTGATTTTATTTTGTCCCTGGATCGGAACTTATTTACAGTAAAACGATACAGCATAGGCCGTGGCATCGTGCTTATGAAAGCCTGATCTCCTATAAATAAAAAGAGCTTCAACTATAAAATTGAAGCTCCTTTGTATTGATTCAGTTGGCAATCGCCTCCTGTTATTTCTTTTCCTAAAAGCGCTGCTAAGGCCTATTGCCCCGGTTTTATCGTGCCTCGATTGTCCATGATGCCTATTAGTTCACCAGTGCCTGTATAGATGCCATAGTTGATGAATGTACCGCCCGGACCCAAATCAATGATGCCATTGTTGACGAGCGTATTGCCCGGTGGATTAGTAACGGCGCTTTGGATGGATACCATGGCTCCCGGTGGAAGCGGATTGGGAGGCATACACATAAAGGCCCAGGTGTTGGGGTCGTTGTAAGCACCATTGTTTACGGTAGTAAATGAACTGACAATATTCGCTATGGCATTGCAGTTGGAGGTACAACCTCCGCCGTCGGTCACGGTCAGTGAAAGTGTGTACATGCCTGTCAATCCTGCCGTCACGGTTACCGAAGAACCTGTGGTGGAACTGGTGATGGTGCCGGCGCCGGTAATGCCCCAGCTATAGCCTGCCATGCCTCCGGGACCTGAATACACGATGCCCGTTTCATTGGGACAAGGGTTGAGGTCTCCACCAATGGTACAGGCCGGTGTGGAACAGGTTCCCGGCACGGTGGTGACAGGCGCAGACGAAGGTGTATAATTGGTAGAGTTCCAGGAGTTGCAGGTTAGTCGCGTTTGTATCATTTGTGGAGGCCCTGCCTGATTATAGACGGGTAAGGTATTGGTAAAAGCACCGCCATCTACAGAATACTGAAGGGAATAATTATAGGGCGGCGTAACCACAGGGGCTGTTATACTGCCACTGGCGGGTACACACATGCTGCACGTACTGTTGACAATGCTGACGTTGGGAGGGGCCGGCAAGGTATTTCCCGCACTGCAAGATGTGTGAAATACCGTTACGGTGACCGCAGCCGCATCGTCTTCCCCATTGTTGCCATTGCCGGGGGTGGAGTCGGGATCCGGTTCTACACTTGAAAAAACCTCGGCTACTGAGGTGTAACCCGGAGGGGTTGGGGGGAAGGGAGGATATAAACTACCTACTGAATAAGTCAAAGTAGCTGAAGATCCTGATGAAATAGATATACCTTCCCATCTAAGGTCAATCATCGGGTAAGATGATAAAATAACATGGATACCGGGACCTGTCATTCCATAAGAAAAACCAGCAGACTGGCCGCTGACCCTGACATCCACATCACTGGCCGTGCAAGGTCCCGCATTGTTGACCACAACGGTATAGGTGATGGACTGACCTGAATCCGGTGTCATTAAACTGACAGAATAGGCAAGATTTAAATCTGCATCTCCACATTGAGCGCTTAGGTTGAGGCCCGATAGTAAAATGCCAAAGGCCAAAAAGAATTTAATAAAAGTGAATTTCATATTATGATGATTGTTTTAAAAATGCAATAACTAACGCTAAAAGGATAAAGGAACAAAAAAGAATTGAAATCCACCCCAAATTTTATGAAAAATTGATGGTATATATAAACTATTGACGTTCATAATATACTGTCAGCCATGTAAGCTACACGTCATTTTTGTATTTTAACCAATTATTTGATGGTTATTTTTATTTTCACAGTATTATTTTTTTATATAAGTGTATATTTCCTTTGTTTATTCTGCCATTGCTTCTCTTGTGATTTCTATGGTTTATTTAAGTCTTTATTCAATTATTTTTAATGTGTAGATGAAATCTTGTACACTATTGAAAATGAGTTATTTAAAATAATAATCCACATTATTACATGATTTAAGCGGCAAATTGAAATTTGTAGTCAGGCTTAAATTTTTGCTTATTTGTTACACATGCAAAAACGGTTTTCAATATTTTATTTCTTACACTATTGATAACTGACATTTTGTTTTTTCCTTCACCTGTTTTTCTGTTGTAGAATTCACCGAATATATTTTTGCTATTAAGCACGGATACTGCACCTAAATGTAAAAGCGTTTTAAGCTGTTTATTTGCTTTGGGTGACACTTTGTTTTTCCTTTGTATGCTCCAGAAGATCTTTGAAAAGGTACTACTCCAGAATAACAACCTAACTGCTTATCATTTTTAAATCTATTGAAATTATTGGTACATGCAATTAATACGGCTGCCGTTGCAGGGCCAATACCCGGAACGCTGATTGCTATTTCAAAATTTTCTTTCAATTTTTCATCGCTCTTGATAACCTTTAAAATTCTAACCTCAATATTATTAATAGCTTCATCTAGCTCCTTTTCAATTTTTTCATTGTTTTTCTTTAAAAACATGGATATGTTGGATGGTAGAAATTTATTTTGATCATCTTTCTTACTGATGAGCTGACTTTTTACTTTAACAAGAGCTGATCTTTCCGTTATTAGTGCTTTCAGCTCTTGCATCTCATTTGAAAGAGGAGAATAAAAATTTAATTTATCATAGAATCTATACGCGAATTCAGCAATCTTTTGTGCATCAATAGTATCGTTTTTTGCTCGATCAAAATTAACTACAGCTTTTATAGAACCTGGGTATAATAATGCGACTTTGAAGTTATATTTTTCCAATAATTTAAGAACTATATTATTATATACTCCTGTGTATTCAAATGCAAAAACACATTCATTATACACATTCTCCTTTTTCCCGTCAGTAAATATGGTGTCAACTTGTTTTAAAAGGTTGACAATTCTGATTTTGAATTTTTTACTACTTTAGAAGCTAGGAAGCTCTCACCATCGTAGATGCAAAAATCAATTTTCTCTTTGGAAATGTCGCCAGCAACAAAAATTCTTTTCATTTTTTTTAATTTTACAGTTAATTAATGAGTTGAGAATTTAAGTGAACTCCAGAACCTTACTAATGGGTTTTACCCTAATTTCTATTTGGATTTTACTTAAAATGTAAAGAGAGGATTTAATCACAAGATAGATTTCAAAATCTAGCACTTTTGTCTAATTTGCCTCTCTTTACCTCAGCTTTTCCACATAATCAACAAAAATCATACCCCCCCAGACCCCCCCAGGCATGGATGATGGTTATACATTTTAAATTAATTAATATTTTACTTTGCAAATCTAAAGGCACCTTGTGATCCCTTAGTGTCCCTTGTGGTGAAAAAAATTAACCACTAAGGACACTTGGAATGCTTGCCCCTCATGGTGAAAAATAGAAAGTATTTCATTTCCAGTCCCTATCTTTGCCCCATGTCCACTGACCTTCTCCTGCAAAACATCCGCAAACACATTTCGCTCACCGGAGTGGAAGGGGATAAAATCATTTCGAAATTAAAAAAGATCACGCTAAAGAAAAAACAATTTCTGCTGCACGAAGGACAGATCGCCCACGAAGTGGCGTTTGTCATTTCCGGTTGCCTGCGTTCCTTTTCGGTAGATGAAAATGGCTTTGAACACATCCTGCAGTTTGCTCCTGCCGAATGGTGGATCACGGACATGTACAGCTTCATCTCCGAGAAAGAAGCCCACCTAAGCATCGATGCCCTGATGGACACGGAAATAATGACCCTCAGCCGTAAAAACCAGCTCCAACTCTTCGATGAAATCCCCGGACTGGAACGCTACTTCCGCATACTCACCGAAAATTCCCTGGTAGCCAGCCGCTCCCGCCTGATTGACAACCTCAGCCTTACGGCCAAACAGCGTTACCAGAAATTTTGCACCACCTACCCCAGCCTTATAAATACCCTTCCGCAAAAATTGATCGCGGCGTATATTGGGGTGACACCGGAGTTCCTGAGCAAGCTCAGGAAATTATGATTTAGGAATTAGGATTTAGGAATTGCTATCATAGCTTCAATTCCTAAATCATAAATCTAAAATTCCTAAATTAATTAATCTAGGTTAATGTTTTCCACTCCAACTTGCTCTTATCTTTGCCTTATAAAATATTCCACCATGGATAGAAAAGATTTTATCAAAAGGGGACTTCTAGGCACGGGCATTCTGGTAACAGGAGCATCGGGACTGAAAGCCCTGACGAACGACATCGATGAACTGGCGGCCTTGAAACCCATGCAGACGGACGACATCATCGGCTTTAATCACATTCCAAACACAAACTCAAAAATCATGGCAAGTACCATACTGCACAAAGCAGAATCCAGGGGCAATGCCAACCACGGCTGGTTGCAGAGTTACCACACTTTTAGTTTTGCCAATTATTACAATCCGGAACGCATGCACTTTGGAGTACTGCGCGTGCTCAACGATGACACCGTGCAGGGAGGCATGGGTTTTGGCACCCACCCCCACGACAACATGGAGATCATCAGCATACCCCTGGAGGGCGACCTCGAGCATAAAGACAGCATGGGCACGGTAGCGGTGATTCGCAATGGCGATGTGCAGGTGATGAGCGCCGGCACGGGCATCACCCACAGCGAGTACAATAAAAACAGGGACAAGACCATGAAGGTTATGCAGATCTAGGTCTTCCCCAACAAACGCAACGTGACACCGAGGTACGATCAGATCACCCTCAACGCTGCAGACCGGCACAACAACCTACAGCAGATCTTGTCACCCAATGCCGACGACGCAGGGGTGTGGATCCACCAGGATGCGTGGTTCCACCTCGGACAGTTTGACAAAGGCCTGACCAAAGCATACGACCTGAAAAAACAGGGAAATGGCGTTTATGCCTTCGTACTCAGCGGCAACTTTACCATTGAAGGTCAGACCCTGGGCCCACGCGACGGACTCGGCATCTGGGATGCCCAAAACATAGCCATTCAGGCCGACAGCCAGGGAGCAGAGATCCTGCTGATGGAAGTGCCGATGGCGGTATAGGTAGCTACTTCCACACGCCTACAGTTAAAATACTGCGTTGTTTTAAATAATTGAATCATAAAAAACAAAGTCGAAAACCATTCTGTAATTATCGTCGCCTTTTATTTAAAAACAATCCAGGTCTAATTTCCCGGCCTTACAATGCCCTCATTGATGAAGGTACCTAAAAGCTGCCTTTACCCTTGTATATGCCCTGGTTGGTAAATATACCGGTGCAATTGATTATGCCATTATTTACAATGGTGCTTCCTGCTGGATTTGACAAACCAAAAGTAATGTTCACGGTCATACCTGGCGGAATAGGATTTGGTGGGGGACACCCACCCCATGTGGCCGGGTCCACATAAGAACCACCTTGCGTAGTTGTATAGGTCAGTAGGTTATCCACCTGGCCGTCGCAATCATCGTCCAGGGTATTGCACAATTCAAGGGCTCCCGGATAGATCATGCCATTTGTATCATCACAATCCTGGTCGTCTGCCACATAGCCGGTTGGTTGAAGACAGGCAGCCTGACTGACCATGGCGTTTCCATATAAATCACCATCTGCATCCTGGTACCAGGTAAGCAGGCTGGGACAGTCATATCCAATGGCAAATTGGCTGAATGAACTGATGCCGTTGAAGGTTACCGTCGTCGCGGTCGCACTGGCAGCCGAACCCACCAGGGTCCAGGCGCCATCCGCATTACTTGCCCTGCTGAAAAGTTTTACATAAGAGGGGTTGCTTTGATAAAACGGATCTAAGGCATTTAAAGTAAATGTAAGGTTGGCTGTAAAAGTGCCACCTCCATATTTACGCGCTACCCAATACAATGGCTCTAAGTTGCCCACACCTGTGGGTTGAGTGCCTTCAGGTGGATTGTTGATACCGGTCACTACAAAAACATCTGAACCGGATTTTGCGGTGAAATTGATTTCAAGATTTGTACCTGTAAAAACAACAGCACCTGTACTATTTACGGTTTGCGTATAACTAACCCCTGCTCCAAAAGGAGCCGTTGATGTTATCCAGGCCGGAGGTGTAGTGGATACACCTATAAGGGTGCCAGCATTGGCATTCACAGTGGCATCGGCGGTCATAACACCGGAACCTTCATCAAAGCGCCAATAACCCGATAAACCCATTTCACTGCCGGTAAGTCGGCGGTGCATCATTTCACGGATTTGTGCTTCGGATTTAACGACATTCCATATGCGCACTTCGTCGATCCGGCCGGGAAAGCCATCGCCTCCCTGATGATCAGTACCAATGCGTAACGCTGTACTGGAATTATACAGAGAAGCAGGATTACCAAATCCCCAATGCGGACCTGAAGTTTGCAGCACCCCATTGTAATATATGCGCGTACCAGAGGCGGCACTATAGGTCACAGCCAAATGAACCCACTCATTTAAAGTTAGCGCAGTTCCCAGGTCAGTGCCCGACCTGCCGCTTTCGCCGCCATTGGAAGTAAGCCAAAGCGAAATGCCGTTTGTAGTACTCAGCAGCTTGATGACATAGGATGTATTGGTATAGCCACCGGAGTAATTACTTTTGGATACAATGCCCTGCCAATTACCGGCACCGGTTCTATATATCCAGGCTTCAATTGTGAACGCCGAACCCAGATCCAACGAAGGGTGATCAGGTATTTCAACCATATTTCTGGTTCCGGAATGAAATAGTAAGGCATTGCCGGCACCCTGAGAAAAAGCCGGTATGACGAGGCCGAAAAGGCAATACATTACCAATATTTTACGAATAGCAAAATGCTTAAAGCGAAAAAATAATCTTTTATAATTTTGAATTCGTGTCCTCATTATCTCTATCCTAATTTGAGTAAACAAAAGTTACAAATCAGTCAAAGACTCGAATTACCTTGCTTTTTTGGTTAGAAGTTATTTATTTAAGCACGATAAATCCCAGTCAAATTCATTGCAACAATTATACTACATCCAGCTTAATAGTGCAATGATTTTTGTCATTGACAACGGTGAAATTCATGGCTTTTGGTCATGCTTCCACGAACTTTGTTGCCTTGTATCCTGCAAAAATATTCAGTCCAAATAACCATCATAATCTAATTCCTCAAACGCTGATCTTAAACGATCACCTTTAATTATGAAAAGTCCTATAAAAAAGGGAGTAAAATGGATTAACCAAATCAGAAATAGATTTAAATCCGAAATTTAAGCTTGGGGTCCTGATTTAATTCCATAGACTATCCATCACCTGCCCGTCATCTTCAAAATGTGTTCCGGATACCGTTCACCCATGACCTTGATGTGCGATGCTGAGGTCTCGATCTGCACCAATTCTTCGGGGCTGAATACCAGGTCTGCGGCTGCGACGTTTTCCAGCAGGCGATGCAGTTTCGTAGTACCCGGTATGGGCACGATCCATGGTTTTTGGGCCAGCAGCCAGGCCAGGGCTATTTGTGCAGGGCTTGCATTTTTTTCATTGGCCATTGCTATCAGCAAATCAATCAGGGCCTGGTTGGCTTTCATGGCCTCCCGGGTAAACCGGGGCAGGATGTTTCTGAAATCGCCACTGTCAAATTTGGTGTCTTGTGTCATTTTACCGGTAAGAAAGCCTTTACCCAGCGGACTGAATGGCACAAAGCCGATGCCGAGCTCCTCCAGCGTCGGCAGGATGTCCTCCTCCGGCTGGCGCGTCCAAAGGGAATACTCACTTTGCAAAGCCGTTACCGGTTGCACGGCGTGGGCCTTGCGGATGGTTTGCGCCCCGGCTTCCGATAGACCAAAGTGTTTTACCTTGCCCTCTCGGATGAGGTCTTTCACGGCCCCCGCCACATCTTCTATGGGTACATTGAGGTCAACCCGGTGCTGATAAAACAAATCGATGGCCTCGACTCCCAGCCTTTTCAGCGAAGCCTCCGCCACCGCTCTGAGGTGTTCGGGACGACTTTCAAGTTCATTCCAGCGGCCTCCGTCCGGGCCGGGAGCAAATCCAAATTTGGTGGCAATCACCACCTCCCCTTTAAAAGGCGCCAATGCCTTACCAACCAACTCCTCGTTGATGAAAGGGCCATACACTTCGGCCGTATCAAAAAAGGTAACCCCGGCTTCGACCGCCTTTCTGATCAGGGCAATCATTTCGTTGTCATCTGCTGGCGGACCATAGCCAAAGCTCATGCCCATGCAGCCCAGACCGATGGCCTATACTTCCAGTCCGCTGTTGCCCAATTTTCTTTTTTCCATGATGATGCGCTTGATGTGAATATTCCAAAATTACGGCTGATCTCTGACCAACAAAGTCATCAGTCAAACCGCAATACAATGATGTTCTTTGACCGGTAGTTCTCCCGTGCCGCTTCAAACTGCGGCCCCTCTAGACCGACGAGCTGTTCGCTGATCTTTTGCAGGTTCGATGCTTTGAAGGCCTGGTGGTAACTCAATAATGTGAGGTAAACATTCTTGCTGTCACTGATGTAAAAATAGTACGGTTTTTGAGCCAGCAACTCCAGTTCTTTTTCGTTGACCACATTGATGGCCTTCCAGCTCCCGCTCATGCCATTGTACTGCCCATTGGTTCGCCGTATGGAAGTCACCTGCTCAATGGGCACTTTCACCGGCTTTTGCTTTGACAGCATGATACCATCCAGGATCGTCTTGTCTGAAAAAAGATCGGAATAAACTTGTAATGAATCACCCATGCGGTAAATGACCAACAAGCTATCCAGAAAGCTGTTCCCGTTGCTCCGTTGCTCCGTTGCTCGGATACCCCATTGCTCCGTTGTCTGGCGCAAACTTTGTTCATTAAGGCAAATATAGCCATGTAATCTTTGGCCATTTTTCAACTGGATGGTCACATATTGCAAACTCCACGAATCAGATGCATGACACGGATTTGCCAAAATAAGGCTCGTCAGGAAAAAAGATATGGAGTATAAAAAAATCATCTGTCGCTGTGTAAAGGTAAAAATACGTTTTACTGAGGGGTAAGTATGACAAATTCCACGCTATTTTTTGAAATTAACGAAACGTTTACTCCACGTATTCCAGAATATCCGCAGGTTGACAATTCAGTACCTTACAAATGGCTTCTAACGTGCTAAAGCGTATGGCTTTCGCTTTTCCCGTTTTTAAGATGGAAAGGTTGGAAAGTGTGAGATCGACTTTTTGGGATAGTTCATTCAGCGACATTTTCCGCTTTGCCATCATTACGTCTAAGTTTACAATGATGGGCATGCTTAAACGGTTAAATCGTTTTCCATTTGAATTTCCAGTCCCTTTTTGAAAATGGTCGCAATGACATACACGATGGCTGCCATCAAAACAAAGGCCTCACTGTCCACCCAAAAGGGATTGAGCTGGTCGATTTCGTAGCCGCGATGCAGCAAATTTTTAGCGGTTTGCCGGGCCAGGTAACTCAATAGTCCTATGGATAAGGTGAGGTAACTCATCAGCATAATTTTTTCTGAAACAAAACGGTTGAAGGGTTTTGTCAAATCAAGCTTGCTGACAAGGATGATGACTATATAAAATAAGTACGCTTTCAACATGGAGATGACCAAAATAAAAGAATACATGCTGAAAAAAGTCCATTTGCTGCGGTTATACATTGCACTTAAGTCCAACTTTTGATATAAGTTCTGGACAAATTCAGGCTTGTACAGGCTGAATATAAAATTGACGATCAAACCTCCGGCTTCCACACATAAGCCAACGAAGATGACCCAGGCCACAATTTTCAGGACTTTAAATACGAAGTGGTTTGTTTTTGACATCCTTATTAAAATTTAAAGTGATGTCGCAAAGATAATAATTATTTATTGTTTATCAATATATTTTTATCATTATTTATCAAATATTTTACAAATCCCTGCCCTATTGGGTGTTTATACGCTGCGTACTTAAGAATTTAGGATGGATAGATCGGCTAACTTCAGCACATTGAAATACAGGTCTCAGCACTTTACCGAGAGGTTTGAGTAAGTGTACGGGTTTTTGGGTTTGCGATTAGCGTCAGATAGGGAGCATATCATCTGTAATAATCGACCCAAAAAAACCTCCTGATGATATACCTGTTTTCTGATATCTAAGATTAAATATAAAATTGATAATTTTGAACATGTTTACACCAGTAAACACGGGTATCTATTTGTTCTTTTAAAACGTTTTGGACACTTGTGATTTTGTTATTGACCGTATTTCTTATCTGAAACACCCCAATTTGAAACTTCATTCCTTTATAGCTGTCTTTTACTTCTTTTTTAGATTTCATTTTTTTCGGTTATTGGTAAGAGTCTTGAATCGGACAATGCGGCTGTTCTATGTCCAATACCTTTCATATAATCCTTGTCTGATTCAAAAGCGATAAAACTATTTACACTATTTTGTTTGACGAGTAATACAAAGTCCCATCGTTCAGTTGTCGGTCCAATTAAAAAATCTCCACCTTCGCCCATAAATAAAATTTCTCCACCCGACTTTGTCAAGAATGGCAAAGTATGTTCAATATACAGTTGATATGCTTGTTTTCCGCTTATTGGTTCTTTCGGCATAAGTTCAGGGCTGTCTGAATAGTCTGCTGTGTCACGAAAACGAAGCAAGTTGAGCATAACCATACTTCCTTGTATTTGTCGCATAACAAACTTTCGTCCTGCTTCCTGGGTCGGCCTTAAATATTTTTCGTCCATATTTTACTTTTCTTGTTTTAGTTTGGTCGGTCTGTTTGGACTGCACATAACGTTTTGCAGCTTGGCGCAGTGGCGGATTTATTTCTCGTCCGTTTCATTGTCAAATAGTTCGTGCAATTTTTGTTGTAAAAGGTTCTTGTCAGGTAGTTGCGTTTTATATTCTGAAACCATTGTCGGGGAAAGGCTTCTACTTAAAGCATATTCAACTACTTCACTGTCTTTGTCCTTGCAGAGTAAAACTCCAATGCTCGGATTTTCATTTTGCTTTCTTGCGTCTCTGTCCAAAGCTTCTAAATAAAAGTTAAGCTGTCCCAAGTGGTCGGGTTTAAACTTGTCTGCTTTAAGTTCAAACGCCACTATGCATTGAAGTCCACGGTGGTAGAATAACAAGTCAATGTAAAAGTCAGTGTTACCAACTTGCAGCTTATACTCTTCTCCTATAAATAAGAAGTCCTTGCCGAGTTCAAGAATGAAGTTTTTCATTTGTCTTACAAGTCCACGCTGCAAGTCGCTCTCACTATGTGGCTCAGGTAAATTCAGAAACTCAAATACATAACTGTCTTTAAAAGTATTTGTGAGGTCGTGATCACTTTCTCTCAACGCTGTCGAGAGTTTTGATTTTCCAATTATTGTCCGCTCAAAAAGGCTCGCAGAAATTTGTCGCTCAAGTTCTCTGAAACTATAGTTCTCCTGTTTAGCCAGTTTCAAATAAAACTCCCTTTCTTCAACAGTCTTGCACCTTGAAAATATTGCCAAATTGTGCGACCAACTAATTTCTCTCAACAGTGTTTAGAGTTTTGGAAAGTCCTTGTAAGTCTCGTAAAACTGCTTCATTCTCCAAATATTTTTGTCGGAGAAGCCTTTTATTTCTGGTTCTAGTTTCTGTATGAAAATGGTTAATTCTGTTACCACAGAGTCTCCCCATTCTGATTGCTTAATTTTCCTGCTGATATGTTCTCCGATATTCCAATAGAGGTTTATAAGTTCAGTGTTTACGGCTTTAATTGCATTAGTCCGAGATTGTTTTATAAGCTGAATTATGTCCGTAAAGCGATTGTCCATTATTTATTTCTATATGCTACAAATTTATGTTTTTTCAGTCGTGTTTCTATTTTGGAACCGGTTTTGTGCCATTACTGTTAACGAGTGGATATACGCATCTCCCCAATAACCAGAAAGCCATTTAATGTATTAATAATTTAATAATCAAGCAATTTAAGTGTATGAAATCGCTCATACCCGACTTTCAAAAGGGTACACCATCTCGTAATTAAACGTTTATATCTGTTTATAAACGGATCCAATGCAGTACCAATACCCTACCCCAAATCCAGCCTTTTATTTGCGTCCACGTTTTTCAAAATCAGTACTTTAAAAGCGGGACAAATTTAAAGCAGGGAACGCTGCCGGGCAACTGCAGTCGATCTTTTGATATTAATCACTGAAAATAAAGGCCAATTCCAAATATAAGGGATAATGTGGTGGGTCAATTTGTATTATTCAGAATATGGTTTGGCAGGGATGATTTGATTACCATAAGAAAAAAAGCATCGTAATCCCTTGTGAGCTTGTCTGGTGGTAAGTTTTTGCAACCAGTTGCCTGTGGTTTACGGATTTTCGATGGAAGTGAATTTCAGCATGCCGATAGCTTTAGGCATTGATGCGGAGTTCAAAACTTTCAACCACCTCTAAACCATCTGCGGAGCACAGCTTGTCCTGCTGAAGCGGGACAAGCGCACATACTTCAAAAGTGCTTTTATCTGCAGCTTCTACTTATCATTTGGCCTTGAGTTCCTTTGTCAGCTGTTTTACAAATTTGTCTTTGTCCTTTTTTGCCTCTTTAATCGTCGCCTTGATGTCCGCAGGAATGGTCATATACTTGTCTGCCCAAATGTACACTTCCATAATAATGGGCAATAAGTCCATTCCTTTTTGTGTCAGCCGGTACAATATTTTTGCTTTACTGTCGGGGTGAGCCGATTTTTCTATCAAGCCATTTTCTTCAAGTCCTCTAAGTCTTGTGGCCAATATATTGGTGGCTATACCTTCTTCAGATTTTAAAAAGTCGTTGTAGGTACACTTATTCCCGAACATCAAGTCTCTGATAATGAGCAACGACCACTTGTCGCCAAATACGTCCAGTGAGCCACTTAATGGGCAGTCTGACCTCTTTTTAACCGTTTCCATAAAATAATTTAAATAATTTTTTAATTTTAACTTGCATTTTAAAAGTTATTTATATATTTGCACTTGCAATTTAAAAGCAAATTTAAACATTAATAACTAAACTTACAAAAATGAAAAAAAATATTTTGGTTACAGGGGCTTCTTCGGGCTTTGGCCTGCTCATCGCAACAAAACTTCAACAAAGTGGGTATAATGTAATTGGTACCAGTCGAAATCCCGAAAAAATGCAGGCGGCAGTGCCCTTCAAAATGATTGCCTTGAATCTTGATTCAGAACAGTCCATAAATTCTTTATCTGAAAGAATTTTCAATGAAATAGGCCGGTTGGATATTCTTATCAACAATGCCGGCTTTTTGGTTACTGGTATTGCAGAAGAAATACCCATCGAATTAGGCAGACAACAATTTGAAACAAACTTTTGGGGAACCATTAAAGTAACAAATGCAATATTGCCCCATTTCAGGAAACAAAAATTTGGCAAAATAATTACGGTGGGCTCAATTACAGGACTTGTTGCTTTTCCTAACACTTCTTATTATGCCGCCTCCAAACACGCCCTGGAAGGATACTACAAAGCATTGCGCTATGAATTGTCAGAGTTCAATATTAGGGTAGCCATGATTGAACCGGGTTCTTTCAAAACAAACATTATGGACAACTCCTCTACCACTTTACATAGAATTGAAGATTACAATGCGTTAAGGAATAAAAGTGAAAAGTACGCAGATTTTATTGTCGAACAAGGTGAAGACCCCGCCATGGTTGCCGCAAAAGTACTCAAAGTGGTTGAAACAGATAGGCCGAAATTTAGAAATTTGGTGGGAAAAGGTTTGTCTGTGCTAATAACGTTACAACACTTTGCTAATGGTACGTTAGAAAAAACAATTCTTAAACAATTAAACAAAGCTTAAAAGGAGAAATCATGAAAGCATTCATTGTAAAAAAATACGGCAAAAAAGAAAAATTACATGTAACTGATTGGGCAGAACCAACAACAAAAGAGACTGATGTTTTGGTACAAATCCATTCGGCAGGGGTAAATTCACTGGATTCTCTGATTAGAAATGGTGAATTCAAATTGTTTTTACCATACAAGCCGCCCTTTGTACTTGGACACGATGTGGCGGGTGTTGTAACCAAAATAGGTTCAAAAGTCAGTAAATTCAAAGTTGGAGATGAAGTATATGCCCGTCCATCGGATTTTAGAGTGGGTACATTTACTGAATACATATCTATTGATGAAAAAGATGTTGCCTTAAAACCCAAAAATCTATCCATGGAAGAAGCGGCTTCAATTCCTTTGGTAGGGTTAACTTCCTGGCAGGCCCTGGTCGAACTTGCGAATGTAAAAAAAGGTCAAAAAGTATTTATTCAGGCAGGTTCGGGTGGTGTCGGCACTTTTGCCATACAGTTGGCCAAACATTTAGGGGCTTTTGTAGCCACTACCACCAGTGAAAAAAATATTGAATTGGTCAGGAGCCTTGGTGCGGATTTAATCATTGATTACAAAACAACAGATTTTGAAACCATCTTGAAGGAGTATGACTTGGTTTTACATAGCAATAAAGATTCAAAAATCATAGAAAAGTCTTTGCACATTTTAAAGCCGGGTGGTCAATTAATTTCATTAGTGGGTCCGCCAACACCAGCATTTGCCAAAGCCCTTGCTTTGCCCTGGTATCTTAAATTTATTATTAACCTATTGAGTTTTGGGACAAGGAAACAGGCAAAGAAAATGAATGTTGCCTTTAACTTCTTATTTATGAGGGCAGAAGGCAAACAATTAGGTCAACTTACCCAAATCATCGAGGCTGGCGTGATTAAACCTGTCATTGACAAAGTGTTTTCATTTGAGCAAACCAACGAAGCGTTGGCTTACGTTGAAACGGGACGGTCAAAAGGAAAAGTTGTGGTTAAAGTCAGGTAGGGTGTATCATTGTGTGGGGGGTATTAAAGGTGAAGGCAGCATTTTACAGCTACAAAAAGTTGACGATTTCGAAGCACAAAACTGTCAACCTAACGAAAGTTTTATAGAAAATATGAACTTTATTTAACCAAAGAATCGCCATTTTCTTGCACTTGATGACATATGGTGAAATTTATCTCTTCTCGGTAAATACATAAAGTAACATATGGGTTTTCTTCTTTGAGTTTAGTTCGTCAGGTCCAGTATAAATGTAATTTACTTTTAGGTCAGGGTGATTCTCTTCAAATAATTTAAGTGTGTTTTCCATGGTGAATTTGTCGCCTAAAAAAGGAAAATCAAACTTATAGATGCCTTCAATTACTTCCTCTCCACTCAATGGCTTCGTTTTATTGGCGTATGTGTCAGTTGCAAAGTCCACGATGGAATATGAGGTAAGAACCGTGAATGCTAAACCAACCCATAAACCAATTTTAAAGTCTTGGGACATTTTAAGATTTAACACGCTTTCATCTGTCAATGAATTGAACTTGAAAATAACCCAGGAAAAAATCAGTATTATCCAAAATATGGTGTGTTCAAGTAATGTAAATCGGTCACCAAACACCTGATCGCCAATTGAAAATAAACTGAAAGTAAGAACTGAGAATGAAATGCCACGATAAAACCATTGCTCAGCATAATTGTCTTTGTTATTGAACAGGTTCCATAAGGAAAATGTGAAACATGTAAACGCAATTATTTCTAAAAATGAAATCACAGCTAAGGCCATCGTTGCAAAAATTGGGTCAGTCAGACCCAATGAGGCAAACAATTTTATAAACAATGTATAGAAGTCTGCCCCGACCCAAAGTGGATAAACGTCAGGAACAATTTTGTCAATTACGGTGGTTACCGAAAATAACGTCCAATGGATAAGGATTAAATATTGGATTAATTTTTTCTCTTTCATTTTTTCTCTGTTTGAACGTAAATAATAAGTCCATCAGATTCCCCTAATCGCAATTGTGTTGGTGCTGTGAATATGTTGACAATGCTTTCAGCCGGATGGTCAGCCTTGAATTTTGAAATAGAGTTTTCGAATGCTTTGCTACCTGCAAGAAATGGAAACTGAATTTTGTATTTGTTATCGGTTATTCGTACTGCATTTACCGCCTGAGTTCTTTCAACAAACGATGTGTGATTATGCCAAAAAATTGAAAATGTAGTGATTGCAGTTATGACAACAGCAAAAGTAGTGGAAGCAGTAATCTGATTTTTACCAATAAATAATTTATCAAACAGTTGAATTTTATCTGCCCTAATAAAAATAATCCAGGACAACAAGGCTATAAACCAAAATAATCCGTGTTCCAAAAGTTCAAAATGGTCGCCAAATACCTGGTCGCCAACTGTAAAATAGGTAAAAGTAATAAGCGTTAAAGCAATGCCCATAAAAAACCAGGAACGTGTAGCGTCGATATTTTTCATTACAAAATGATACAATGCCCCACAAAAAAAGACAAATGCAAAGGTTTCTAAACCTGCTGTAATTATCAATGCAACATTTGCTATGATGGGTCCGCCGAGTCCAAGAGAGTCAAAAAATCGTTGAATTTGTGCAAACCTGTCTTTACCTACAAAGAGTAAATGTGCTCCACCAATTATTTTGTCAACTATGTTTAGCAACCAAAATAGTGTCCAATAAATGAGGATAAAATACCTGATCAGGTCCTTTCCAATCATTCCATTTGTCTTGTCTGAATTTTTACTTTCCACTTCTTAAATTTTCTTCGTTTATGTCTGTTGTCAAATGTCAGTCGTTGACCCGATGTTCCCCTTTTCTTAGTTTTCAGGCTGAGTAAGTTGGCGATTGTGGAGTTGTCCCTACCCCACTGTCGGGAGCACTCCACTGTCATTCGGCACAGTAGTTTATAAGGAGCACTCAGCCTCCATTGTCCATGTCAGCGCCAATTTAGGCAGCATGCTGTGATGGGGCGATTTTCTTTTTGCCCTTACAATAATCGTCATTCAAAACTGCTTATTGAGATGTGAATCTAGCTATCTTTTCTCGCAATTATAAAAAGTCCGGGCAAAACACCTGACAAAAAAGCGACAATAGCTCCGATAATTACTCCTTCCATATTGTTCATCAACTTGAAAAAAAGTATAATCCTGCTGTATTTAATCCTTCCACCTTTCTCCATGACCATTTATATATTCTTTATACACATAAGGCCATGGCAACATTTTAAGCGGGTATAATATACCTGTCAGGGCCAGCAATGTGATGGCACCCTAAAGACTGTAGGCCGCAGTGTTGATGCGCGGCAGATCCATTGAAGGATTTAGTATGCCCGGCCATATAATCATTCCCAATTCTTGGGTTTTACAAAACCGCTTGTCAATGCAGCTACTTTTTTTGCAACATGCAACAGTTCCATCTCGCTCCAATATTTACCTACTATCTGAATACCAATTGGCAAACCTTCTTCCCCGAGCCCAAGGGGAATTGTAACACTGGGATTTCCTGAGGCATTAAAGCAACCAACAAATGGCCAAACATAGTTGATATATATCATTTCCTTGCCATCGTAATTGAGTTTACTGCCAATTTTACACCGTTTATAGGAAGGACCAAATGAAACCGGACAAATAAGGAAATCGTATTCCTTAAAGAAGTTTTCCCACCTCTGTGTGATCATGCTGCGTTGAAGCATCATTTCTCCATAATGGTTGGCATTCATTTTGAATCCCCGGTTCAGTGGTTTTAAGAGATATGGAAATTCTTTTTTCATTCCTTTTAAGAATCCGCTGAATAACTGCATTTTAATTAATGGTCTTATGAACCAGGGGACACCCTGGGCAATGATATAGGGAAAAAGACCTACAAATGTTTTTAATGAATCCCGATGAAGGGTTTCGTCCGGAATTTTCTTTTCAATTTTGCAGCCTTTAGACTTAAGCGTATCCGTCAATGCTTTAATGGCATTGCTTATTGGTGTACTGGTTTCAAATCCAGGCCAGCTGTCAGTCCATGCCAATTTATAATCACTTAGTTCTTTATTTGTAGCCTTTTGCCAGTTTATATCGGGTATGTTTCTGTCACTCTCATGCGGACCGACGATTATTTTCCAAAGCAATTCAACATCATCAAGGGTTCGTGCTAAGGGTCCCGCTTGTACCATGTGTAATATAAAAGTATTTGCATTTTCAGGCAAGGGCATATTACCATGTAAAGGAATGGTTTTTTCGGTTGGTTTCATACCATACAAACCACAAAAATTAGCCGGTACACGAATGGAACCGCCAAAATCACCACCTAACTCCAAGGGTGTTAATCCTGCTGCCAGGGCGGCTGCGCCCCCTCCGGTACTGCCTCCCGGAGAGTATTCAAGGTTGTATGGATTCACTCCTTCAGGGTATAAATCACCCGCCACCTGATAATCCAACAAATTTTTAGGTACATTTGTCTGCCCCAGAATAATTGCTCCGCTTTTTCTGATTCTGTCAACGATTACAGCGTCTTCAGGTGCAACAAAGTGCTTGAGCATTTTAAAATTGGTATTACTTTTTTTCCCTTTTATCCAAAATTGTTCTTTAATGGTAATGGGAACTCCATGCAATGGACCCCGGAATTTACCTGCTTTTGCCTCATTGTCGCAAGAAATAGCTTCCTGCAGCGCTTCTTTCTCAAAAATTGAAATAAGTGCATTTAGTTTGTCGTTTATTTTTCTGATTCGGTCCAGATGTTCTTTCACAATGTCAACACTTGTTGCCTTACCGTCACGAATAAGGCTGGCTAATTCTGTAGCTGATTTATAGATGTATTGGTTCATGTATAAAAATATTTATTAAATGTTTGTGATCATTTTTGCACGCCCAACTATAATCAAGGCTCAACTCCCTCATTAACCCTAAAGTCCCTTAATGCATTAAAAATTTGACAATCAATTCAATAATACGGTGAAAAATATTTTTAAACGATTTTGAAATGGGTACAGCCTTCCATTGATAGCCGTTTATAATCGGGTACAATCTGGTACAGATACCCCAACAAAAATCCAGACCTGTCTTTGCATCCACCTTTGTGATAACCTGTACCATAATGGCAGTATAAATTTAAAAAAGGAAATACTGCCGGACAAGGTTAGTCATATTTTTAATATTAATCGTTGGAAATCCATTCTGTTGCCAAATAAATGGATGAAGGTAGTGCCTGAATCTGTATCATTCCGAATTTTGTTTGGAATGGTGGGCATACAACGTTTACACTTGGCATCTGGGACGAAACCATAAACGTAGCTTCGGGGATGGAATCGATTTCGGAACCCGGACGAATCAACCTCAGCGGAGGCCTCCTATGAATTGGTCAATCACTAATGGAAGTGCGAGTACCGGGGAGAGATCGATATTAAGAATAGGGGGAGGATGAAGTTGTATTTTTGGAGGAGTAATTTCCTGTATTTCTGTCCGCTTACTCAGCCGTGAGCAGAACCACCCAGAAGGCATAGAAAATTTAGTCTGCACAAGTTATCGTCTAAAATATTTTGCAGCACAAAAAAACCTACATGGCTGTATATCTAAAAAACCATGAAAAAGGCGATCCAGGCGGGCAATCCACCAGTCAGTTAAAACAAAACAATACCAGGCAAATATGGGCTAGGTTTATTTTTCAATGACCAATTTCTTCTTAGCGAATTTTTCGGTTTTGGATAATTCTTCAGCTATCAACTGATTCCATTTTTTCTGTTGGGTGCGATCGGCATACACATCTGTGTCATACGCATCCTGCATCAATTGCAGTTCGCGGATAACTTCCTGCAAAATTTGCGGTTCTTTTTCCGAAAATTGTTTCATTTTCAGCAATTCTTTTCCTACCCGTTCAATGAAATTTCTCGCATACAATTCGGTAATGTCAAAATGAAGCTGTTCATGTGACAAAACAAAAGAATCTAATTGGCTGGGTTGAAAATATGACAAGTGACAATCAAAATAAGTTTCTACAATTAAAGTGTACTGGTCAGGAAATGCCCCGCGGCTTGCAAGGCGGTACCGGAATGAAGATGCGGTGCTGGCCGTAAAAGGTCTTTGTTCAATACTCCCTTTAAAATCGGCTATTTCCAATTTTCTATCAGCATGCCAGATTACTTCATTTTCAAATGCTTGTGCATTGTCAATGGTGAAGACATCTGCTTTAATCTGGTGACAGGTGCTCCAAAGGTTTGGCTTTTTGTGTTCCGTAATGACCAGGCAATTTCCGCCCAATTTCAAGGCTTCTTTTTTGGCTAACTTTTTTATGGTTTCATAATCACAGTCCAAAGTAAAGCCACCATCCTTTATTTCAATATGTCCAAGGTGTTTTTTTGGACTAATGCCAATCGTATCTGATTCGATAAAGGCAAAGGGTTCATAAGCAAGGTGCGCGCGAGTGGCAATGTTATTATCCAGTGACAATGTCATAATTTTTGGACCGCATGCTGAAAGTAAAATCAAGGCCAGGGCTCCCAATTGGTATTTCATATTCGGCGTATTAGAATGTTTTGAACACAAATATATTTAAGTTGGGGTACATTATAAGTTCCAATGGGCAAATACATGGCGGTTTAGGGGTCAATCCTTCACACATCTCACACTCAAACCCCAGGCCTTTGACTCATTGCCGGGATTAATGTCCACAAAAAGGTAGTAAATATATTGAAACCAGGCAGTACCTGGTCCAGACTGGGTTGACGACCAGAAAGGTACATCATAACTTTGAAGGCTGAATGAACCATCCACATAGCGGTAACCGCCGGGAATGGCCATAAATCCTGAAGTTCCAAAATGAGGACTCTGATCCAATGCTTCATTGGTCCAAAGCGGTTCATTACCAGCCTTTAAGCCACATTGCCTTTCACATGACCTGACCTATATTCAAAGAAGTCTCCAGATTAAAGAAATTCTACAGCCATGTTTTTGCACTGCTTGATCAAAGCCAGATTCTTCTAGGCAGCGTATGACTGCGATTAAAACAATATGGCATATGGCTCATTGGAAAATGCCGGCAAGGATATATCCATTATGATTACTAAGAATGAACACAGGACACCAGGTATATTTAGTCCAGCTTTCCTTGTGCGCCTGGTGTGTCCCTTGTGACCCTTGTAGTGAAAAAAAAGAAACCACTTAGGGCCCTGGGAATGCTTGACCCTTGTGGTGAAAAAAATTAGCCACAAAGGCCTGTGTGCTTATGCCCCTGCCCCACGACCAAATCTGCGAATCGGAGTTCCTGCACTATGTCAGGCAGAAGGTATCCAGGTTTGGTGCAAAAAATATGGTGTCATCAATTTGAAGGCGAGTGCGCTGTTGTCGCAAAGATCCCAACCTACATTGGTATGTACCGGTGACCATGATATTGTCATCTTCATGGACCATGCCGTCGCAGTAGTACTCACAGCTTGTGCAGTTAACACTTTCTACCTGGCAGCAGTAAATTTTTCAACATGATTTACAACCGGTGTAAGAGATTGGAGATAAGTGAATATGGCCGATAAATCCACACTGTCCATGGCAGCGTACATCGTCCAGGGCATCGTGGATTGAAACTCGCCTGGCACTACCTTTTTATGTACGTAGGAACTGTCGGCATACATTTTAAATCGATTGACAAACTTTTCCTTTGTCCAGCTTCCAAGCCCGGTTGATTTATCGGGTGTAAGATTGGCTGACCTTACTACAGAACCATCTCTTAATTTGAATTCAAAGCCGCCTGAGTATGGTTCTCCGACAAATTTTCCCTTGTCCTGTTTGGTGTGACAATCAATGCAGCCCGCTGCCGTAATCATGTATTTTCCGTATCCAATTTTATCGGATGTTGAAGGAATGGTAGTGAATTCCGGCTGCTTTGGAATGGTATTGATGATAAAATTCATAGGGAAATCAGAAGAAGAATTTTCAGTTTCGTTTTCGATGGATTTTAAACTCCTGATGTAAACAATAACCGCCGCAATGTCCTTTCTGTCAAGCGTACCATACAGGTGGTGGGGCATGATTGGAAACAGTGCCCTTCCATCCTTGGATACTCCCGAAGTAACAGCTCTGAAGATTTCACCATCCGTCCAGTTCCGGAGGTTATGGGGTGTAATATTTGGGGCTACATATTTGCCGGGAAAGCCTAACTTTTGATCAAAAACTTCACCCCCTTTTCCATCGGTACCAGCAATCGTGGGCCCTGAAAATAAAGTCCAATCCCGGGTAGAATGACAATCAATACATAGCATTACATGATTTGCAAGGTATTGTCCTCGTTGTAATTGGTCGGGAGTTGCTTCAATGTCCATATTTGGTGCCTCTCCCACAGCCGGCAGCATGGTTTTTACATACGTAAGCAGTAAGGCTATCAACAATACAATAAAACCAGACAGGTATGCGGATATTTTTATAAACTTTCTCATGGTGCACTTTGCTTTATATAATCTTTATAAATAATAACGGTCCACAATACGCCCAACAACTGAATTCCAAAATAAGCAAGGACATTGGACAGGTTGTCATGATGATAGGTTTCCTGAATCACATTTTCATACATATAAAAAAACGGAACACAAACCAGCAGTGAGCCAATTCTAAGCCAGGTTGGGAATATTTTACAAAAGCTGATCAGAAATAATGCAGGCACTAAAGGCAAAATGATGGTAGCCATCTTCTCTTCATTTACGGCATTGATGGCACTGGATGCAAAAGATACACCGTAGGCGATGCCAAACAAGGTGAAGCCGGCCGCCGCTATGTTTTGCCCTCTGCTTGCCACATACCTGCTTGCGAGGACACTTCCCATAATGGCCATAGAGTCGCCAATTTGCCATAGCGTCATCTGAGGGTAACTGTTGGGAGGAAAAAACGAACCCAACATGCCCAAGACAAAATTCAGGATATACCCAATGGCAAGAATGACAATTAAAAGGCTGGTTTCATTTTGTTGCTGCATGATGGTTTTTACATTTTAACGGAGAATGAAAACTTATTTTTTAAAATAGCCATACCCAATAATATTGCCCAGGTGGGAGCAAGAACAAGATACAGGTTTACAGAGATGTCTGCCATCGCTTTCAATTCAAGTATATTTCCTAAACCATCCAAAAACGTTACAAAACCAACGAACATGGTAAACCAACCTAAAAATTTAGCCTCTTGTCTCATATAGATACCTATACCAAACATCCAGACACTGCAGACTATGGTGTCAAATAAATTCCAAATACCATTTCCAACCATGAGTGAGAAAGATTCAAATAACAATTTAAGTGTCTCTTGTTGGTCTGGGGAGGCTGTGGGGAACTTTAAAAGGAAAAACGTCCATGTGGTGGCAAGTATGGAGGCACCTATCGCCCCTGCCAAAATATATGCTGTGCCGCAAAAAGTAATCAGATTTCGCCAAGGCGTTTTACCCCGTAACCATCCATGTAAATAAAATAATGCCGGTAATAATAATAAATAATATCCGAATATATCTGCAATCATACTCCATCGCAGCATGCCGATATTGACATTGGGTAATGAAAAAATTAATGTTGGATATGAAAAAAAATCGAAATTAAAATTGACGGCACCCGCTACCAATAAATAACTGGTGAAGCCAACGAAGCCGGACAAAATGGTAATCCAGGCTACTGAATTTCTAAAGTTAGCAGTGTTTTCCATAATTTTGCTAATCATTTTATGATAGAATACATCAAAATATCAGCAAAAATATCTTCTAACTATTCAACATAATTGTATAATTCGGCCATATTATATTCAAGTGAATATATGTCCGGGTATGCCTTTGGAAGCATTGCGATAACCTTTTGGAGTCATGTCTGTATAGGATCTGAATTCCCGAATAAAGTGGGATTGGTCATAATAGCCTGCTTTCAATCCAACTTCTGTAAGCGAAATTTCCGGGTCATGTACAAGAACCAGCGCCGAAAGATATTTATTATAAAGAATAAACTCTTCTGAACTCATACCCAGCCAATCTGTGGTAAATCTTCTCAGTTGCCGGTCTGATAAACAAAGATATTCACCCAGTTTTTTCACTGTCAGATGTGGGTGATTTCTAAAATGAAATAATTGTTGAAGTCTGTCAAAATATTTTTGATGAGTTGAGCCAGAAATTTTAAGCTTAATCCATTTTAAAATGCATTCTACCTGTTCCGGGAATGATTTTTTACCGTATAATTCATTGGCTAAAGTTTCGAGGTAGGAATGCACATTTATTCCATCATAGACTCTGTTGTTGAATTCTTTTGATGACAAATTAAAAAGTATCCTGAGTCCAACCGCACTAAGTTGTATGCCTAAAAAATCCTGTTGCCCTGTCTTGATTAACTCGAATGGTTTAAAATTGATGCCGTTCACAAATACAGAGGGTAATTTTATAAATTGATTCAATGATGGGTTGATGTAATTGGTGTTTCCAGAGAAGTTAAATATAATTTCTACTGTTCCTTTTGGAAGTATTATTTCGTTCCTGCGGTGCAAGTCCGCTTCCGAAAGTCGCCATATACTTTTAATGATGAACATTTCAATTTCACCTGTTGGAATATATGAATCTGCCGTAATGTACATTTAAGCTTACTTATCTTTGCGTTGGATTAAAATTAAGAAAAGGGGGGCATCAAGTCAGCATCGTTTCACAAATTGAAACATATCACTGAAAAGAAATAAATAAACAGTAGAAAAATTTAAAAACCAGAATTTCATCCTTAGAAAACAAAATAATGTTGGGTGAAGTTGATTGTTCACTGCCCCATCAGGCACTCCAAAGTTTCTGTGTCACTTCTTAAGAATGCCTCGACGCAAGTCTTCGCATCATTTTTTGTCCGGGATTTGATCGATGTCAAGTAACCATCAACTTCCTTATCAAACAGTCCGAAAAAATATTTCTCTTTTTTAGGCCGTACCCAGATGAGATTAAAAACATACACCCCTGCCTCTTCCACTGCCGAGATCAGCACGCTGGTTTTAGATTTTTGATGGACGACCTCAAATGAGGGATGATGGTATATTTCGTCGATTTTTATGTTTTTAAGCTGCGTAAAAAGATCGTCCCAATCGATGCTTTCATAAGCAGCCATGACCGATGCTTCATTCATTTCGCCGAGTTGAATGGCCTCCGGTTTTGCCGGGTCGTAAAAAAATACCTTGAACTCCATGCGCATGCTAATTTTTAGGTAAATAAGTCGTCAAATTTATTCTGTCCATTGTGGCAGAATTTATTTGCCCCATCTGTAAAATATGAATATTTGGTCAACTTTTTACAATGCGGTTTTGTTTTTTTTCAATCATTTTTTGCCGAAACCTACGGACTCGAAAGGTTGTTGCAGAGCCATGGGAAAACGATTGAAAACCAACAAATTCAAAGTCCGCTTTTTGAGACTGTACAGACTGATGACAACCACAGTGATTTTGGGGTAAAGGCTTTTCGGAATGGACATGTTATGGAAAAATAATATTTTCAGGCCTTGCTTTCTCATAAAAAAATCAGATGGTTCGTTCCAAATAAAACTGTCCCGATCCAATAGGTGAGCATCGGGACAGCTTAGACCGAAGTGAGAATTATCGATTATCTAATACTAACCATTAAAAATCATGCTGTTTAGTAGTGATTTTGTTTATGCGGTTCATTATTTTAAAATTAATTGCCGGGACTCACGCTTCCATTATTGTTTAACATTCCAGACAAGGTGCCGTTACCTTTATAGGTTCCGTTATTCTGCAGGGCCGATGGGCCGGAAACGATAATGGTACCATTGTTTTTCACTACTCCATGGTTAGTGGCTGTAGTACCGGTCATGGTAACGGTGGTTCCAGGTTCGACCATAAAGGTGAGACCAGCTGGCAACATAAAGTTATTAATCGTCTGGTTACCAATTGCTTTTAGCATGTCGTTTGGATTTGCAGCAGCTACTGCATCTTCCAGTGAGCAGAAGAACGTATTTTGAGTTGTGTTATGTACCGTTGTAGTATTTACGGTAAAGGTTACATCTTCGAACGTTGCAGGACATGAGCCGTTGGCTGCTATTGTGTATCGGATCGTGACGTCCTCATCCGTTGCCACGTCGCCCGTGCTGTAGGTCGATCCCGTGATCGTACCCGTTGCCAAGCCCATGACCGACCAGCTGCCACCAGCGGGCGTGCCAGTCAGCGATTTGTCCGTGCCCTCGCAGATTGCGGCGTTTGAAGTCGTATTGTCGGCTGCATCCGGCGCAATGCCGGTACCCTGGATGCTGAAATTATATGGATGCTCGTCACTGTCGTCGTTGTCAATATTGACAATTGCCGATCTTATGCCAGTAGCGCTTGGGTCAAAGGTTACCGTGAAAGTCGCCGAGCCGCTCGCCGGGATGGGGCTGGCAGGGGTCAAGACACCCACCGTAAAATCTGCCGCTGCACTGCCACTTATTGAAATGGCGCTGATGGTCAGGTTGGAGGTCCCTATATTCTGAATGGTGTATGTTTTCACTACCGTGCCGCCACATATACTCTGGTTTCCGAAATCGGTGTCGTCTGAAGTACCTGGTGTAGTGTCTTCATCGGCGATGTCGATTGAGTTCCCCTGCAGGTTTATTTCAGGGTCGCCACCACAATATGATTGATACACCCTTACATGACCACTATTTGATCCATTGCCATCATTAAAAGGAGCCCCAATGGCCACTGTGGATCCATCAGCGGAGATGGAAATCGAATTGCCTGATTGATCTGAAATGGCTTCTCCGTCGATATCAGCACCTTGCTGGGTCCAGGTGGTACCATTCCATCCATACACCCTTACATGACCACTACCTGATCCATTGCCAGCATTCGATCGAGCCCCAATGGCCACTGTGAATCCATCAGCGGAGATGGAAACCGAAAAGCCTGATTGGTCTGAAATGGCTTCGCCATCGATGTCAAGACCTTGCTGGGTCCAGGTGGTACCATTGAATTGATACACCCTTACATGACCACTATTTGATCCATTGCCATCATTCGATCGAGCCCCAATGGCCACTGTGGATCCATCAGCAGAGATGGAAACCGACCAGCCTGAAAAGTCATTATCGGCTTCTCCATCGATGTCAGCGCCTTGCTGGGTCCAGGTGGTACCATTGAATTGATACACTCTTACATGACCACTATTTGGTCCATTGCCATCATTAAGAGTAGCCCCAATGGCCACTGTGGATCCATCAGCGGAGATGGAAACCGAATATCCTGATAGGTCTGAAATGGCTTCGCCATCGATGTCAAGACCTTGCTGGGTCCAGGTGGTACCATTGAATTGATACACCCTTACATGACCACTACTTGATCCATTGCCAGCATTCGATCGAGCCCCAATGGCCACTGTGGATCCATCAGCGGAGATGGAAACCGACCAGCCTGAATTGTCATAATCGGCTTCGCCATCGATGTCAACACCTTGCTGGGTCCAAGTCGTACCATTGAATTGATACACCCTTACATGACCTCGGGAAGATCCTCCTCCTGCGTTATAAGGAGCCCCAATGGCCACCGTGGATCCATCAGCGGAGATGGAAACCGAAATACCTGAATTGTCATTATTGGCTTCGCCATCGATGTCAGCGCCTTGCTGGGTCCAGTTGGTGCCATTGAATTGATACACCCTTACATGACCTCGGGTAATTCCTCCTCCTGCGTTATAAAGAGCCCCAATGGCCACAGTGGATCCATCAGCGGAGATGGAAACCGAATAGCCTGAAAAGTCATCATTGGCTTCACCATCGATGTCAAGACCATGCTGGGTCCATGCAACGCCTGTCCCCTGAATGGCAAAATCATAAGGATGTTCATCGCTGTCATCGTTGGCGATGCTCACAGCTGCCGTACGCATACAGACCGCAGAGGGTTCGAAGGTCACGGTAAACGCAGCGCTACCGCTCGCCGGAATCGCTGCCGGTAAGCTCAGGCTGCCAGCGTTGAAGGTGAAATCGCCTGCGTTTGTCCCTGTTATTGTAATACCGCCCAAAGGAATGGTCAGGGTGGCAGAACCGGAGTTCTGAATCGTGAACGTACGAGTCACCGTACCGCCCGTCACCAAAGCCAGTCCGAAGTCGGTGTGGTTTGTAAGGCTGGGCGTGGTGCTGCCGTCGGCGATGTCGGCAATGTTGCCCTGCAGGTTGATTTCGGGAGCAGAGCTGAGATAATTATACACCCTTACATGACCTCGAAAAGATCCTCCTCCTGCGTTATTAATAGCCCCAATGGCCACCGTGGATCCATCAGCGGAGACGGTAACCGAATAGCCTGATAAGTCATTATCGGCTTCTCCATCGATGTCAACACCTTGCTGGGTCCAGGTCGTACCATTGAATTGATACACCCTTACATGACCTCGGTAAGCTCCTCCTCCTGCGTTATAAAAAGCGCCAATGGCCACAGTGGATCCATCAGCGGAGATGGAAACCGAATAGCCTGAAAAGTCATTATCGGCTTCTCCATCGATGTCAACACCTTGCTGGGTCCAGGTAGTGCCATTGAATTGATACACCCTTACATGACCACTATTTGATCCATTGCCATCATTAAAAGGAGCCCCAATGGTCACTGTGGATCCATCAGCGGAGATGGAAACCGAATAGCCTGAAAAGTCATTATCGGCTTCTCCATCGATGTCAGCGCCTTGCTGGGTCCAGTTTGTGCCATTGAATTGATACACCCTTACATGACCTCGGTAAGTTCCTCCACCCTCATTATTAGGAGCCCCAATGGCCACTGTGGATCCATCAGCGGAGATGGAAACCGAAAAGCCTGATTGGTCATCATTGGCTACGCCATCGATATCAACACCTTGCTGGGTCCAGGTCGTACCATTGAATTGATACACCCTTACATGACCTCGGGAAGATCCTCCTCCTGCGTTATAAATAGCCCCAATAGCCACCGTGGATCCATCAGCGGAGATGGAAACCGAAATACCTGATTCGTCATAATTGGCTTCTCCATCGATGTCACTTCCTTTCTGTTCCCACATGCCAGTGCCGCTATTGAATTGATACACCCTAACGTGACCTTTTTCTGTTCCGCCACCTTCATTGGAACCAACCCCGATGGCCAGCGTGGACCCATCAGCGGATAAGGAAACTGAAAAGTATCCACCTCCGTCAAAATCAGCTTCGCCATTAATTTCATTACCTTTTTGTATCCAATTGGTACCATTAAATTGATATACCCTCACTTGACCTCGGGTAATTCCTCCTCCATTATTAAATGGAGCCGCAATGGCCACCGTGGATCCATCAGCAGAGATGGAAACCGACCTTCCTGAATTGTCATCCTCGGCTATGCCATCTATGTCTAAACCAAGTTGAGTCCATTGAGCTTGCAAAGATTCTGCCGGCAGTAAAAAGCTGAGGATGAAGACCAGGTAAAAGATATGAAGGGCAAGGAACCGCAAGGTGTGGTTAAATAAGCTTATCATTTTGATTCAATTTTAAAAAGTGAATGGACAAAGGGAACAATGTATTTGAAATGCATGTTACACCACATTTCTGCTGCAAAGTTAGGCCAGTGCATAGGAGACAAAACAGACAATCTGGGGGGGTAAAACAGACATTTTCAGGCAAAAACCTGAAACCCGGGCATTTTAAATCAGAAAAGGGGCATCCAAGACAGTACGCCATAGCAGTCCAGAGTCAATCCCAAAAAATACTTCGTGTCAGAAAAGCCAACGGCAAAACCGACCTCCACCCTTCATAGCCATTGCAATGGATGTGGATGTTTTAGCTGTCCGGAAGTTCATGCAGGTGGATTTTTCAAACCAATCGTCGTCACCGCAAACAAAGGGACATTTACCATCCAGTCTTGCGCCTGGGATGGACTTGCGGAAGTGCGGATTGCCTAATTGGGTTTCGTTAAATTGGTATTGAAAGACAAACCTGTCCTTGGGAGATAAAACAGATATTATTACATAAAAACTGAAAAAAGCGGCTTAAATCAGGAAAGGTAGGCCGAAGGCAGTACGCCAAACCGCCCCTGGAACAAGCCGGAAAAATATTTTGTGTCTGAGAAGCCGACCGCAAAACCGACCTCTTTCACCGATGCGTATTTGCCCTCGTGGAGGTAATCTTTGGCCCATTGCAAGCGCATCTCGCGGAGGTAGTTGTTGGGCGTAAGCCCGGTGTGTTGTTTCAGGCGACGGCCAAACTGACGTTCACTGAGATTCATTTGACCAGCCACCCAGTCCATTTTAAATTGAGACTCGGGCAATATTTTAAAAAAAACTTCTTCTACCTGTTCCAGCCAATTCGCATCTAAAGAGACGGGATCGGTGTTTTCAGGCAGGGAAGTTTCCGCTTCGCGGAGATTCTCGGCCAATGCCTTCACCCGTTCACTGTAGTTGTATAGCAGGTTTTTGATGCGGACCAGAAGTTCCTCTTCTACGAAGGGTTTGGTCAGGTAATCGTCTACACCAATGCGGAGCGCCCGCAACTTTACCCGAACGTCTGCGCGGGCAGTGAGCATGATGACGGGAAGGTACCGCAAAACCTGGTGCGACTTGATTTTTTCCAGCAACTTGAAGCCGTCCATCACAGGCATCATAAGATCGGAGATGATGAGGTCAGGAGTTGATAAATTGGCAATTGGTTCAAATGGTTTTGCGGTCAGAAGCTCCCAGCCGACCTTTCCGTTTTCAGCAGTAATTACCTGGTATTCGTCCTCCAGAAGCAATTGCATGTAAGAACGCAATTCGGGGTTGTCCTCGACGATGAGTATGGTCGATTTTGAGGCACTATCTTCCTGAAAGGGCCTGGTAGCAATAGAATCTGGTGATATCTCCATACCAGGTGAGGGTAAGGGTGTCGCGATGAAACCTTTCTGCTCAAACTCAGGTTTATCCCCCGAAGCTGTCACTTCTACTTTTGGAAATCGAAAATAGAAAATGCTGCCTTTATCTCCCGACTTCGGGTCGGGACTCTCTGCCCAAATCTTACCGCCAAGCAGCGTAGAAAGTTCGGCAGCCAGCGAAAGGCCGATGCCCGTGCCGCCCTGCGCGGTGGCTTCCGGGCGTTTGGACTGGTAAAAACGATCGAAAATATGAGGCAAATCATCAGGGTGGATGCCGGGGCCTGGTCGGTAACACTTACAAGAAATTGATTTTCAATCACTTCTACCTTAAATTTTACAACTGCACCCGGTGGAGAAAATTTGATGGCATTGGACAGGAAGTTATGGACAATTTTTTCAAACTTATTCCCATCCAGCATGATTATCAGGCCCGGGTTGGCCTGGTAGTCATACTGAACCTTGACTGATTCGCTATCACCGAAGGAGCTGAATTGCGACACGATGGGCTGTAAAAAATCGTGAAAGTTCACAGCTTCCTCTTTTATCTCCAACTGCCCTGTCTCCAATTTTGACAAATCCAATATTTCATTGACCAGCCTGAGCAGATAACTGCTGTTGTTTCGGACAAATTTGAGCATACGCTGCTCCTTCTCTGGTCGACCGCTTTCCTTTTTCAAAATACTGTCCAGCGGCCCTATCATTAGGGATAATGGCGTTCGCAGCTCATGGCTCACATTGGCAAAGAAGCGGGATTTTAGTTTTTCGAGGGACTGGAGTTCTTGGGCCTGGTTTTCAATGACAATTTTATCTTCGTGAATTTTTAAGGTGCGCTCGGCCACTATTTTTTCTAGTTCCTGCTGCCGCACCAACAATTGGCGGGTACGTCTTTTAAAAAATAGAAATGCCCCGGTAAGCAGTGAAAGGATGGCAAGGGCAATAAACCAAATTTGCAAATAAAATGGCTTTAAAACTTCGATGTCAATGGATACTTCGTTGGATGACCATTGCCCGTCAGCACCTTGTCCTTTTACCCTTAATATATGTATACCATAAGGCAGGCGACTTAGCTGTAATGAGTTTTCCTTTTGAAAGGTCCATGCCTTATCAGTGCCTTCGATGCGGTAGGCATATTGAACAAATTCTACATTATTATATTCAAGCAAAGCAAATTCCAGTCGGAAATAGCGGTCGCTGGGCCGAATGGTAATTTTCCGGTTAATTCTAAGTTCGGCAGTGCGATCTACCAATTTATTCTGTTCACCATCAAATTGTTGAAATTCGGTTATAACCAAAGGAAGGCTGGCTGTTGAGTGCTCTTTTGCAATGCCTTTTGGATGGAAACTTGTAAGACCATTGATACCCCCAAAATAAAGCTTGCCATCCCTGCCTTGATAATGGGAAATCCGATTGAATTCATGGCCGGAAACGCCATCTTTCTCTAAGAAGGCTTTTGACAGGTAAGTTTTTTTGTTGAACTTATTGATGCCGTAATTTGTGGGGAGCCAAAGATTGCCGGCATCATCTTCATAAACGGCATAAACTGTATTGTCTGAGAGGCCATCTGCTTTGGTAAATCTACGGTACGCCCCCGATTTGGGGTTCCACTTAAAGAGCCCCAAGCCATTCGAACCCAGCCAGAATGATCCATCGGCATCTTTATGGGCGTAGTAGATTCCCGACTTTAAAAAATCAAACTCTTTTGGATGATAAGGCATGGCGGATTTTCTTTCCAGGTCCAATTGATAAAGCCCATCATCTGTGCAAAGCCAAACCTGACCAGTCGCATCTTCGAAAAATTGATAAATACACCCGCCCTTTGCATTGATGTTTTCCATTTTTGGCAATAAAGCAACCGAATTGTCGGCACCGATATAGCCGATTACACCGTTATCTGTGCCAAACCATATCCTGGCATTTTTATCCTCATAAAATGACCAGATGTTGACCTGCCTATTGTCTGGAATTTGATATGGAAATTTTTGGATGCTGTTATTTACAGGATTAAATCTGGTAATGATATTTTCCTGTCCCGAACCAAACCAAATGTTGCTCATTTTATCCGAAAAAATTCCATACTTGTACCCCCTTCCCCACGCTGCTTTTTCGGGTCCGATAATTTCAGTTTTATAAGCCCCACCAGTAGTTTTAAAACGGGCCAGCCAGCCATTCCCCCGGTCAATACAAGCCCATAAAGTATTTTGCTTATCCTGGGTAATTCCCCTGAAGGCTCTAATGTTTTCTTTTTGGGGATCATAAGCTAAGCTCTGAAAAGGGTTTGGATTCAGGTCTATGACATATAAACCGAAAGTAGTTCCTACCCATGTTTTTCCAGCTTTATCAAAAAATACTACGTTGGGATGAGCCAATTCTTTGTGGGTGGTTGCCAATTCCTGACTCCAACCCGAAGCCGGATGAAAGCCCAGAAAGGTGCCCTGACCGTACAACCAAAAATTATCTTTTTCAGGGTTCAACCAAAAACCATATTGATACCCTATCAATGGCAGATTGAGGTTGACCGCCCCGGCAGGCAAAGCTGTATTTTCCAATAATAAAGAATGCTCCACTCCCAATCGGTCAATTTTGAAAATCCTGCCCTTTTGGTTTTTTTCAAACCTAGTATTCTCCCATTGTCTTGAAAGATACCAAAGGTTGTCGCCCTTGTCTATCCCAGCAATAAAATTGTGTTGGAAAGGCAAATCATGTTCAAAACGGTTCACAACCTTTCCCTTCAAATCAATTTCAACTAATATGTCCCGGAGTTTATCAACCGTTTTGCTTGCATGACACCAGATGGTATTGTGCCTGGAGAACAACTCCACGGAGAGTGGATATATGCCGAGGTCATGCACTTCAAATCCACCCGCAGCGGTATATATCCAAAGCTTGTTTTGCCTGGTCACAAATGCAAGCCGGCCTTCGTCTGAGGCACAAAAACTGTTGATATCTGCAGGAGCAAAAGGGAGGTTCGTTTTAAATTTCTCCTCGAAAGAGACCACCTTTTCCGTTACCGGATTAAATATATCAATGCCCCTTACCTCCCGGGATGACCTGTAACCTGTATTGATCAACCAAAGCCATCCTTGATCGTCCTCCAGCATGTGGTTGACAGCATTGGATTGTAAGCCATTTTTTTCTTGTGTAAACCACTTGAAACGGTAACCATCAAACCGGTTAAGGCCATAATTCGTGCCGATCCACATGAAACCTTCCCTGTCTTGGTGGATACTCTGCACATCTGCAGCCGAGAGCCCCTTTTCCATGCCATATTCTCCTACCTGGAAAATATATTCCTGACCTCTAAGCAGTTGATTCCAAACTGTTAGTAAGAAGATACACAAGTAAAGACCTCTGAAAGTTCTTATACTGCCTATCCGCGAATGATTAATATGAATGGGCCCTTTAAGCATGTTGGTAAAGATAGAATAAAATCCAGTTGAGTTCCGCTTGATTTATAGGTGATAATCGAGTCTAAATCTGACGTGCTTTGGTAGTGAGGGTCTATTTACCACATCACAAATTTTAACATTTTTATTTGAAAATCAGATCCTTAACCAAATAAATGTGTAAACCTGATAAATAAATTTGCCCCATACAACTTAAGATTTGACGGGCTTGGTCTGATTTAATAAATCGTAGAAAAGGGATAATTCAATCTTCCTGTGCAATTTGCCATAAACAAACCGAAAGTACATCACCGGATCCCTGTACTCCCTTCCGTCCTCAACTGCCCCCCTGTTTAATTCACCATTCGGCTGACCACATTGCCCTTCACATGGCATGACCTCAATTCCAGGATGTCCGCATTTTTTTGTTATCAAAGTTTATTGGCTGGGCTATTTGATGTGCGACAGATAGGGAGAATATCGTCATAGCTATTGTTATCCCGGCTTCATTCAATTATAATGTTAATTCGTTTTCCTAAACCATATTCAAAGAGTCTGAAAAGAGTTGATAACTGAATGTCGGACTTCCCGTTTTCAACTCTTGATATATAGCTCTTTTTAGCACCAATTTTGTCTGCCAACTCTTCCTGCGTTAAATTCGCTTCCAATCGTTCTTCTTTTAGAAGCTCACCTATAACAAAAGATTTAGCTTTCGCTTCAAATTCTTTCCTTTGTTCAGAACCAATTTGGCCATATCTTCTTGCCAAATGTTCTTCAAATGTTGTAATGTTTTTATTCCTTTTCATCAAAATATTCTTTTTTAATTTTAACTGCCCGTTCAATTTCCTTTGAAGGTGTTTTCTGAGATTTTTTGGTAAAGCCGTTCATGATTACCACAATTTTATCTTCATCATAACAAAAAAAGATTCTATAGATATTTGAACCTTGTTTCACTCTTAAATAAAACAAATTTTTTTTCATGAGTTGAGCCTATATGTTTACTGGCTATTTGCCGTACATATTCAAACATATAGAGTCCGAAAACAATCTTTTCCTTAACCTTTTCTTCTTGAATCTACATTGTATTATTTTTGGCAAGATATGAAACCGATCTATTTAACGAAATACGTGGTTGGTCGGAAGGATACGAAGCAGGAGTGTATTCATTTGTGTTTTGATATTGAATGTTTGGTTCAATTTGCAGATTTTGTTCAATAGAAATACCCATAGCAAATTTCAACGCATTTAGTACCTGCTCGTATTTGATTTTGATGGTTTCCTTTTGGGTGGTTAATTGCGATACTTGCAATTTTACCTTGCTAACATCTGTTCCTTTGGCAAGCAATTGTTCATTGAGTAATTGCATATTTTTAAGTAGCCTTTCTGCATTAATCAGATTACTGTCAATAAATGCCAATTGATGATGCATGATTTGGGCATTGAAATATAAATTGGAAATTTCAAAATAGATTTGTTCTTCGGTTTTTTGATAATGCAAGTCTGTCAATTCCGAAACAATTTTAGTAGTTTGTATGGCTCCATAAACTTGTGGAGTATATAATGGCATTGTGAGTTGTAAGTTTGGGTTAATGTTGTGTGGAACGCCAAATTGTGCTGCTCTAAACTGTCCCAAGGGTGCTGCTGGATTTAAAGCATTTAGAGGTAATAGTTGGTAGGGCAGGTTTGCAAAATACTTGTAATCGGCATTGGCAGTTACTTTCGGAATTAAATTGGCTTTGGCTTCTTTTTCTCTTTGTTCGCCCATAGCGATATTGTTTCTGCTCATCTGCAGGTTTTTGTTATGGACCTGTGCGGTGTCAATGCACTGTTGTAAAGTCCAGGTTTGTGCTTGTGCAGATTGAAAGCCTCCTATTATCAATAATAGAGCAACATAGTGTTTGTGAATATTCGCTAACTTCATTGGTCAAAATTTTTTTACTTAATGAGTATTAATTGACTTTCAATTGTTCCTAAAACCCAATGTTTTACCCTTGGTTCAATGTTTACAAAGTCGCCCGATAATAGTGTTTCTTTTATTCCTTTTTCATTTTCAAAAATCACTTCTCCTTCCATACAAATCAAAAGCGCTGGAGTTTTGGTGATATGCTCTTTTAATTTCTCGCCTTTCAAAATTTGAATAGCTGTTGCGTTGCCGAGTTCACTTTTGAAAAGAGAAGTTGCTGAAACTGGTTTTTCTTGTGTGTGTAATTCTTTTATGTTCATTAGAAGTATTGATTGTATATTGAAAAAGATGCTTGAATATCTGTGATAAACTTGTTTGCTTGCTCTGTAGATTCTGCCTTTGACAAAGATTCGATTAATTCAATGTGTGGGTATAACCACTTATGCAATTCATCGTGACTTTCACCTTTCATTGTGCAACTTTTTATTAGCCCATTATTTTTTTTTTGAGTTGAGCAGCCAAAGTTTGAAAATCTTGGAATTGGCTTTCAATATATTGATTTAAAATTCCTTCTGCTTCAAGGATAAACGGTTTCATTTCTTCATTCACAACCCATTTTTCACCACTATTGAGTTTAAGGGCTTCACTTTCATCATCGTGATAATGTTCATTGTGTTCGATTACATCAGCTTGATTATTTGATTTTTCGTTTGTGGAATTGCCACAACTGTATAGCAATAAGCTACCAACGGCAAATGTTAAGATTAATTTATTCATTATGATTTTTATTTAATTGTTTATTGATAGTGAAAAATGCAATGATTGCAAATACAAGCGTTACCCCAATTCTGAAAATCATTGCACCGATGGTTTTTGTTTCATAAATACCGCCCGAATTAGCGTGTATTTTAAGTCCGATAAATGCAGCGATTAGTATAATTGTTGAAATTCCTAAGAGTGTAGTCGTCCATTTTTTGCTTTTAGCAAACCCATAAGCTGCAAAAAGATATAGAATGCTACTGATGAAATTTGACCAAACCACAAACAGAACATAATTGCCTTCTTTGGCTCTGATGCCAAACAAATCAAATATCACTGATGTGCTTAGGAAAAGAGTAAGCAAGCCAAAGGCTGTTAGAATTACTGCTGATGTATAGAGGATATACTTTTTCATTTGGATTTTATAAGTGTTAATAATGCTTGTATCATATCATCTCCGTTTCTGTTTATGTCAAATTGAAAATTGGCAAGCCGCCATTTAAACATTTGCAATCGAAAAGTTCCCATCACGATATGTATCAATTCATCGGATATTATTGAATTTGTGAATACCTTCTTTTGTTGTCCTTCCAAAATAATAGGCATCAAATGTTTCATTTTTACAGCCATTATTTTCAGTATGGTTTCGTTGATGCGTTGGCTTTCTTCCATTAATCCGTCAGAAAAAACTGCCACTACAAAATGCGGATGCTTTTTAAAAAATGAAAATTGATTTTGAAACAGCGTTGTAAATTTTTCTTCGGGCGATTGTTCACTTGAAATTGCATTGGTATAGCGTTCATCCATACTTTGAGCAAGATATTCAAGTAAGACAATAATGATTTCTTCCTTGCTTGTAAAATGCCTGTAAATGGCACTTTCAGAAAATTTCATTTCCTTAGCCAAGTTTTTTATGGTCAATCCACTTATACCTGATTTGGTCAATATTTTTCCTGCCGCTTCGATTATTTCGAGTTGTCTGTCTGAGATTGTTTCTGTTGTCATCATAAGTTCGCCTTTTTAAAGTTCGCCTTTCTCGCCATTTACCCATCGCATCATCATTACACGTTCCTGTGGAGTTTGCTTGAATGGTATATTACCTGCTATTAAATTTAAAAAACGATCCCAAAGATTATCCTTTTTATTTGCTTCTTCTTCCATTTGCTCTAAAGCATTCATATACTCTTGCTTATATTGAATAGCATCTTCAATATGGTATGATTTCGGAATGTATTTAGTAATCTCCTTTGTAAGGTCGTCTATCTCTTGTTTGTTAAATTTTTCAAACATCTGCAACTGAATGAATGCAGAATGACCGATGCCCTGAACAGTATAGATATTAGACTGAATGACAGCCCATACTCCAAACCAATCCGCACTGTTCATCTCTGAAAAGTAGTCATCGGGGTACTTGCCAATTTTTGTAAATAAAGAAGAAATGGATTCCGTATTCGACAGAAAATCTTTATAAATCTCCGAACTATCACTACTAGATTGGCTTTCAATCTTATTTTTGAAATAGGCTAATTGAGATTCAATTTTATCTCTCAATGAAGCAATTGAATTTACATCTTCCTGAAATTTGCTTTTGCCTAAATCACTTCCAAACATTTTTACAATGTTGTTTGCCTCATCAAGCAAATGAGCTACTTTAACTTTTGCCGTGTTTAACGCTTCCCAATTTGAATTTAAACCTTCTGATAAATGTCTCAACTTAATTAAGGTTTCTAAGTTTTTGTTATTTGTTTCCATTGTCTTATTATTTACTATTTGTTAAAAATGAAGAATACATCCATACTTGTTTTTCCTGAAAGCGGATATAATCACTCATTAAAGCGTTTGTTCCCTCATCATTTGCATCAGAAGCTAATGCCAGAATTTCTCTTTGCATAACGATAGTTGTTTTAAATCCTTCCAAAATTTGTTCTACTGCAATCAATCCATCCGAAACTTTTTTGCTTTCTTTTATGGTCGATGTTTTAGCGTATTGAGAATAGCTATGCTCGGGTGTGTGTCCCAATGTTAATATGCGTTCTGCTACTTCATCAATTTTTAGCAACAAATCATTGTAGAGTTCTTCAAATTTTAAATGCAATTCAAAAAACTTTTCACCTTTAATATTCCAGTGAAATCCTCTTGTGTTTTGATAAAATATAGAATAGTTTGCGAGTAACTCGTTTAATTTTTTTGCCAATTCTTCGGCTTTGTCTCGGTGTAAACCAATTGAATTTAAATTTTTCATTTTATGTATTTTAAGTTTATTAATTATTGAGTGATAGATTTCATTTTTAAAAACGCAACTCCTAACCAAATTACAGATGCGGTCATTGCAATTGCACCAATCAATACTAAAGCAGGAGGTAAGCCAAAATACACTTCTGTTAATATTCCTATTGGCATTAATAAGCCTGTAAGTGCCAACCAAGAAATAGCTTTCACGTTTTGTAATTTGTCTCTGAAATGTAGAAGCAAATAACCAATTAGGATGTTTAGAAAGGCGAACAAGTTCCCGTGAACATGAGCCAGTCTGCTTTCAAAATGCTTTCCTATGCTGTATGAGTTTACCCATTCTTCTTTACCTGGAGCGAAGTCACGCAGGTAAATTAACAGAAAGCCGTAAGCCATAAAAAGCCCCATTGTTAGGAAGCCAATTGCGATGTTGTTTTTACCGTACATCTTGTTTATATTTTTTAAGTAAGTGAATATTCGCTCACAAAGATAGGTCTATTTTGTTTACACTTGCAAGTTTTTTTGAGAAAACTTTAAAATGTGACGAAAATCATCTTGGTGCGGTGGGTAATTGGCTCTTTTGGGGTTTGCCTGTGTGTCGGGTTGTGTGAGGGGGCAAACCCCAGATATGCCAAAGTGGGCAGGCTAAAATTATTTTTTTAAATGTGCGGTAGGAAAATTTTTAAAACCTTGCGTTGGCTTTAGTGTCGGCAAACTGGTATGGTCGGTGTCGAGTTACAGCGAAATTGTCAACCGAGTTTTTGTCGCCCTAAAGTTGGTATAGAAGTCAAAAGTTTGGTCGTTTTGGTGTCCGCGTGAAGGTTGCACAGTCGTTTTTTAGGCTTGCTTATAACGAGTATATACACGCAACTCCCCTTTAAACCCAAAAGCAAATTAATATATTAATAAATTGATAATCAATAAAATTAACCGTATGAAACCGGTTACGCCAATTCTAAATAAACCATATTAGCTGTTCATAAACGGTTCCAATGCATTACCTGTAGCAAAGACCAAATCTACCCTTAAAGTTGCGTCCACGTTATTCATAACCAGTACTTTAATAGCACTATAAATTTAAAAAAGGAAATGCGGCCCGACAAGTGCAGTCATATTTTTGATATTAATCGCTGAAAATCAATGCAATTTCCAAATATATGGGAAATTGTGGTGGGTCTATTTGGATTTTTCAGAATAAGGTTTGGTAGCGTTGATCTAATTTATCAGACCACGGAAGATGGATAAATCCATCTTCTACAACAATTGCCCTTCCAAAAGATTTCTGATCATCACCGGATCTCCGTACTGCCTTCCGTCTTCAATTGCCCTCCCGGCTGATTCACCAACCGGGTAGCCACATTACCCTTCACATGACATGACCTCAATTCCAGGATGCCCGCATTTTTTATGAAAGGGACCACCAGGGTATTGTAGCGCTGTATCAAAGCCAGATCCTTCAAGGTCGCGTTTGCCTGTGGAGTAAATAAGATCCCTTGGGACACATTGGAAAATGCCGGTAGCGACATATCCATTTTGATCCTGGTGCTGTTGATGCCATTGCCCCACCACCACATTTGTTTATCGAGGGTCAACGGCTCTGTCAAGCGAATAGTATCCAGGTTGGGTGCAAAAAAGATGGTATCTCCATTTTGCAGGCAGGTGAGTTGCTGGCGCAGCGACCCCAAACCACTGTTTTGCGTACTGGTGACATAGAGATAGGCGTCTTCATCTACCAAACCGTCGCAGTCGTCGTCCTCGCCGTTACAGTATTCTGTGCCGCGGTTGTAGTCATTCATTCGCTGTATGATCATTTGCCCAAGGGATGTAGTGGCGTTGCCCGCGTTGTAAACTATATCGGGTTTGAAAAGCAAATCTGCTTCATCCTGGTCTGTCCAGGTGAGACCTTCGCTGTTTGAGGGCCGTTTCTTAAGCTTATAGGTATAGGAGTCACAGCCCGAATTGGTGTTTCCGGGAGCATGGAATCGAATGGAATCGAGTGCGGTAAAAACGGCATTGGTGCCATAATTGTTGGCCACCCAATAACATGTGGGATTTACCAGTCCCTGTGGCAATGTATCAGGTAGTTGATTGATGCGGGTGACCACTACCTCACCGTTGGGATAGGTTGCGGAATTGGGAAAATACATTTTAACGCCGGAATCCGAGAAGTTTTTCAGGCCTGCACTATTTAGGGTCAGCCGATCGGAAACCCCCTCCCCTACCGGTATCCTGGAAACGATCCTTGAAGCCCCATTGTAAAGGGTACAGTGGTGGTTTCTGGCTTTGTCAAAAGCGACATAGCCGGTGTTTTCATTAAACTGATAATACGACACGAGTGACAAATCGTTTTCCGGGTGTTTCACCAGGTGGCGCAAATCCCTGATCTCGACTGTACTTAGTACCCGGTTATAAACCGCCACTTCGTCGATGTAGCCGTTTACATTCCGGTCGCCCCAGCCTTTGTAATTGCCGATCCGGAAGCCGTTGATGTTGAGGGGTGTCAGCATTATGTTATGGGTGGCGATGCTTTCATTGCAATACAGGGTAATGCCTGTCGGTTTTACCACCATCGCCACAAAGTTCCACACGTTTGGTGTCACGATGAGTCCGCTGTTCCACCACCATTGCCCTCCCGGCCAGTGGTAGGCGAGGCTATTGTTGCCATTTTTAAAATTAAAACCTCCCGCGTCGCCGGTCTCATTCATCCAGATGGCGCTGTAATCACTTTGTATGCCATTGGGCTTTACCCATGCCGTAACCGTGAAAGAGTCTGTTGCTGGCAGGTTGAGGGAAGCATTGATGGCGTGTTTGTTGGAACCGGAACAGTACAAGGCCTTGCCGGGAACCGTATCGAGTTTACAACCATCGGACACCGTGACCATGTTGGTGACCGTTCGGCTGCTGCTGTTGGCGCCATTGATTACGGTCATGGACACATTGAAGCTTCCTTCATTGCTGTAAAGTACCCTGGGATTTCTCACCGTAGTGCTGCTCACCCAGGTGGCACCGGGAAAGGTCCACGACCAGCTTGCTCCGGTATGGTTGACCACCGACAGGTCATCAAAATTTACCGTATCGCGTTTGCAGGGATGAACCGCTGCCGCCGTCATGGGCAGGGCTTCGATGGCCGAAGCCTCAAAAAGGGGTGATTCCCATACCCCAAACCCCCAGCAGCCATTGCGGATCTTGCCGTCTTTGTAAAAGGGTTTCAGCCGGTTGGTCTCTGTACTCACCGGCAGTCCGGTGCTATAAGGCTGCCAGTCGGCATGGCTGTTGTTTCGATAAAATACGCCGGCGTTGGTGCCGAGATAAATGCCCCCATCGGTGCCGTACTGGGCCATGATGTTGGAGATGCGAATGCCATTGAGCAGGGAAGTGGTGAGGTTAATCCAGCTTTGACCACCATCTACCGTTTTGTATATTTTTTTGCCATCGCTGCCATAGGATACGGTCACCCACAGGATATTTTCATTGGTGCTGCTCAGGGCCAATTTAACCCGGTCATTGTTATTGGGCAAAGGCAGCGCAGTGACCTTTACCCAGCTGAGACCACCGTTGGCACTGCGCCAAATGGCATCGTCGGTGCCGTCCCATTGACTACAATACATGACCTGGGGATTGCTGCGCGAGATCTCGATGTCGTACACTTTGTTGTCAACTGTGCCTGGAAAAAAATATAAGGTGTCAAAATTAGTACCCCCGTCGGTGCTTTTCAGCAACTTATTGTCCTTGCCCAGGAAGACCGTATTGTAATAAAAGGGATGAAAGACCATTTCACTATTGGCATAATACGCATAGGATTCATTGGGCCAGGCCCCTACCCCAAAATTGGTGACGCCATTGCCAAAGCCGGGTTTGATGATCTTGCCTCCGATGTCGGAGTGATATACTTTGCGCTCGGGGCCCGGATTTACATATCCGGTAGCCGACTCTGCCCCACCCAGCCGGTAGACCGAACCCTGAGGAAAAGATTGATGAAAACCCATGTTGCCATTGTGGTACCTGCCCCCTACGAGGATGTCTTCATTCCATCCCGAGTCAAAGCCCCACATGTTGGAACCCGACACCCCGTCCATTCTTGTTTCCATAGTCTGTCCAAAATTGGTAGAATAGTTGATGCCGCCGTCTGATGCGATCCACAAGTCGGAACCCTTTGCGGTAAGCCATTGGATGTCGGGGTGAGACCAGGCAAGGCCCGAGACATAACCGCCCAGGGTCGTCCAGGTAACTCCTCCGTCGATGCTTTTAAACCAGGAAGTACCTCCGGCAATGAGCTGGTTTTCATTGAGGGGATTCACGACGATGGCCATGTCGTAAAAACCCTGATTGAAGCCGGTAATGCCATTGTTGGCCATGAGGTTGGTATGAGAAGGTATGCTGTAAGCCGTAGGGCTGTGTCCAATTAAATTCGTAGGATTAGTATTCGTCCAGGTAAGCCCGTCGTCGTTGCTTACCCATACTCCGGCATATCCGTACAAGTTTGTGCCACTGCCAATGAGGTAAGCGTAGATCTTTGAAGCATTGGTCGGACAGGTAGCGATGATGCCGCCGGTCATGGCTTCACCTGCGGCCGGGGTCCACCAGCCCGTGTTGTATGCCGTCCAGGTAGCCCCGCTGTCGGTCGATTTGATGAATTCCGAAGAATTGCCCGCATCGCGGATGGCATAAAAAGTAGTACCGCTGCCCTCCTTTGGTTTTATGGTCCACGTGAATGATGTAAAAAGTTTGGTCCAGGATGACCCGCCGTTGACCGACCTGATTACGCCTTTGTTGGTTGCGGCTAAAACGATGGAAGGGTTGTTTGATGAAACCGAAATCTCATAGACCGTGAGGCCCGACTCGGTATAGGACGTGGCCCAGGTGATGCCCTGGTTTATCGATTTGATGAGTTTTCCCGAAGTTCCGGCATAGACCACCTGGTCGATGGTGGGGTCGATCTTTATACTGCTGAAGGCACCGTGACTGATGTCCCGCGTGGTAAGGGTCCAGTTGAGCCCTTTATCGGTGGTTTTCCACATGCCCCCGTCTTCTCCACCCGCAAAAAGTACATTGGCATTGGACGCAGCAATGTCGATGCTATAGAGGTTGGTTTGCCAGGTCACTTTGGTGAGGCCGTTGGTATCGTAAGTCTTGTTTGGCCCTGCAAAGGTCCAGTTGGCCATGCGGTCTGTACTTTTCCGGTAACTTAGGGCTTGCCTCTCAAATTCGGCATCCTCTTCAAGTGTAGGTATGTATAATTTGCCATCAGACTTCATATAAGGTCTGGCCCATTTCACATAACGTTTGTAGTATTGGGTGTATTCGTTCTTATCAAAGGGATGGGTGCGGTAATAAACGTCGTAGGCATTGATGGCCTCGTTAACATTGACCTCTTGCAGCGGCCGGTTGAGGATCTGCATGTAAGCCGGTGCGTCTTCCCTGATGTGTACAGGTTCAGGAAATGCCTGTGCCAAGGCTCGGCTTGTTCCAAAATGTAATAACAGTAAAGAAAAAATTATCCTTAAGTAAATGCGCATGTAGATGGTGGAATTATTGCCTGCAAAAATAGTAAATATGAAGCTTTTGTTGGGGAAAAATACTGTCCGTTGAAAGTAAAATCAATAATTAAAATTCAATTACCTTTCGGACTGACTTAATTTTTGCCTTTGAACAGGGCAAGCTTTCACCGGGATATCAACTTTGGAGTTAAATGTTTTACCACCTTTCTGAAAAAAGCCTTACTCCTATAAGTGCCATCCAATTGCAACAAAACGGTGCAAAGGGAATAGCAATATTCCTTGCATGCATTGTTGTCTGTTGGCCTTATGAAATTAGACTCTCTTATTAAAAAATACAATACATAAATTATGCCCCGGTTTCCACCAAATGAATTTACTGCTTTGAAATGGTTGTATTTCCGATAACGTTAAGCGTGCCTGCGACTTCTATTACCTGTTTTTGTGAAGGGCTCGATGCATTTGGATTGTTGCGGTCAATTATTTGTATATCCATAAACGTAGCAGTCTTATTTGGCCATATCTGAAGGCCGTAAATACCAGCCATGAGTCCAGATGCACTAAAATCAAAGTCTAAAGTAGCCGGACCCTGCAAGGTAACATGCTTATCAAACTCCAATGGGGATGAAATATAAAGGGTATCAATATCGACATCAAAGGTCACAACACTCCCTTCATCCATACAGTACAAAACATTTCTCAGTGTATTGAAACCGCTGTTATTGGATGACTTAACTACTGTCCCTTCCAATAGTACCGTTGAAACCATAGAAACGGGAAAAACAGTGCAACCGTATGCATCTGTGACACTGACAAATGTGTAGCTTGTATTGGCTGTTGGTGTCACCAAAATGCTCTGATTGCTCAGATAATTTTCAATTTCAACAGCTACATTGCCATCGTTATACACAATGACATATGGTGGCTGGCCGCCGAAAATTTCAAAGGAAAGCAATGTCGATTGCCCCAGGCACAGTGTTGTATTTGATACACTCATACCGACAGCCATCAAGTTTGAATTCACAACCACCTGCTGTGAATCAATAGTCACATTTCCACCTGCATCGGTGACGCTCCAAACCACATGGTTGACCCCCAGCGGAAAAATAACATTACCGGATGGAAAACTTCCTACGGAAGGCTGTGCGTTCAATGCAGTCCATGATACAAAAATGGGCGAACACTCGTCCGCAAAAACAGGTGTCCCCAAATCCGGAACTAAAGCTGAACAAGACGTGACATTTACAGCCGCAAGTACATCCGAAGGTGCCATAAGGGTAGGAAAAATTACATCTTTTGCCGTAAGCACTACCATTTCTACATCGGCATTGCCTGCCAGGTCTGTCGCAGTCACCCACACCTGCACCGTGTCGTTGTGCATCAGGGATCGCGAGGTGCCGGTCAATGGACTTTGCGTCAACACCGTGCCCGCACAATTGTCCGTAAAGGTGGAGCCGTCAACCACGTTGGGTATCATTACCGTACAGCTTCCATTGAGGATCACATCCTGGTCGGCTTCTTCAGTAAGCCCTGGCCCACCTACCTCCTTTGTCGTAAGCACCATCATTTCTACAGCGGAATTGCCAGCCAGGTCTGTCGCTGTCACCCATACCTGCACCGTGTCGTTGTGCATCAGGGATCGCGAGGTGCCGGTCAATGGACTTTGTGCCAACACCGTGCCTGCACAATTGTCCGTAAAGGTGGAGCCGTCAACCACGTTGGGTATCATTACCGCACAGCTTCCATTGAGGATCACATCCTGGTCGGCTTCTGCGGTAAGCAATGGTGCACTTATATCTTTTGCCGTCAGGACCACCACTTCTACGGCTGTATTGCCACCAAGATCGGTGGCTGTCAGCCACACTTGAATGGTATCATTGTGGGAAGAGACATGCATGCTACCCGCAGCAGGACTTTGTGCCAACACCGTGCCCGCGCAATTATCCGTAAAGGTGGAGCCATCGACCACGTTGGGTATCATTACCGCACAGCTTCCATTGAGTATTACATCCTGATCGGCTTCTGCGGTAAGCACTGGCGCACTTACATCTTTTGCCGTAAGCACTACCATTTCTACATCGCTATTGCCTGCCAGGTCTGTCGCAGTCACCCACACCTGCAGCGTGTCGTTGTGCATCAGGGATCGCGAGGTGCCGGTCAATGGACTTTGCGTCAACACCGTGCCCGCACAATTGTCGGTAAAGGTGGAACCGTCAACCACATTGGATACGATCAGCGTGCAACTGCCGTTTAATGGCACATCCTGATTGGTTTCTGCGGTGAGTACTGGCGCACTTACATCTTTTGCCGTAAGCACTACCATTTCTACATCGTTATTGCCTGCCAGGTCTGTCGCAGTCACCCACACCTGCACCGTGTCGTTGTGCATCAAAACCCGCGAGGTGCCGGTCAATGGGCTTTGCGTCAACACAGTGCCCGTGCAATTGTCGGTGAAGGTGGAGCCGTCAACCATATTGGGCACGATCAGCGTGCAACTGCCGTTTAATGGCACATCCTGGTCGGCTTCTGCGGTGAGCAATGGTGCACTTATATCTTTCGCGGTGAGGACCACCACTTCTACGGCTGTATTGCCACCAAGATCGGTGGCTGTCAGCCACACCTGAATGGTATCATTGTGAGAAGAGACATGCATGCTACCCGCAGCAGGACTTTGTGCCAACACCGTGCCCGCACAATTGTCCGTAAAGTTGGAGCCGTCAACCACGTTGGGTATCATTACCGTACAGCTTCCATTGAGGATCACATCCTGATCGGCTTCTGCGGTGAGCAATGGTGCACTTACATCTGTTGCCGTAAGCACTACCATTTCTACATCGGCATTGCCTGCCAGGTCTGTCGCAGTCACCCACACCTGCACCGTGTCGTTGTGCATCAGGGATCGCGAGGTGCCGGTCAATGGACTTTGCGTCAACACCGTGCCTGCACAATTGTCCGTAAAGGTGGAGCCGTCGACCACGTTGGGCACGATCAGCGTGCAACTGCCGTTTAATATCACATCCTGATTGGCTTCTGCGGTAAGCACTGGCGCACTTACATCTTTTGCCGTAAGCACTACCATTTCTACATCAACATTGCCTGCCAGGTCTGTCGCAGTCACCCACACCTGCACCGTGTCGTTGTGCATCAAGGATCGCGAGGTGCCGGTCAATGGACTTTGTGCCAATACCGTGCCCGCACAATTGTCCGTAAAGGTGGAGCCGTCAACCACATTCGGCACGATCAGCGTGCAACTGCCGTTTAATATCACATCCTGATCGGCTTCTGTGGTAAGTACTGGTGCACTTACATCTTTTGCCGTAAGCACTACCATGTCTGCATCGGTATTGCCAGCCAGGTCTGTCGCAGTCACCCACACCTGCACCGTATCGTTGTGCATCAAGGATCGCGAGGTACCGGTCAATGGACTTTGTACCAACACCGTGCCCGTGCAATTGTCCGTAAAGGTGGAACCGTCAACCACATTGGGCACGATCAGCGTGCAACTGCCGTTTAATGGCACATCCTGGTCGGCTTCTGCGGTGAGTACGGGCGCACTTATATCTTTCGCGGTGAGGACCACCACTTCTACTGCTGTATTGCCACCAAGATCAGTGGCTGTCAGCCACACCTGAATGGTATCATTGTGAGAAGAGACATGCATGCTACCCGCAACCGGACTTTGTGCCAACACCGTGCCTGCGCAATTATCCGTATAGGTGGAGCCATCGACCACGTTGGGTATCATTACCGCACAGCTTCCATTGAGGATTACATCCTGGTCGGCTTCTGCGGTAAGGATGGGTGCACTCACATCTTTTGCCGTAAGCACTACCATTTCTACATCTGTATTGCCAGCCAGGTCTGTCGCAGTCACCCACACTTGCACCGTATCGTTGTGCATCAAGGATCGCGAGGTGCCGGTCAATGGGCTTTGTATCAAAACCGTGCCCGTGCAATTGTCCGTAAAGGTGGAGCCGTCAACCACATTCGGCACGATCAGCGTGCAACTGCCGTTTAATACCACATCCTGGTCGGCTTCGGCGGTAAGGATGGGTGCATCCACATCGGGTAACAGGACTACAGCATTTGAAAAAATAGAATCTGGTCCACACTTCATTTTCAGCTTGTAGGAAGCCGGTGTCCTTGCCAAATAGCTGAACGTAACCGCAGATAAAATGACCGTATCGTTTTTAAACCATTGGTATTGCATATCTGCGAGGTCAGGACCACTAAGTAAAATGGAGTCACCCGGGCATAACAACTGGGGTGCAACGGGCGGCACAGAAAGTGGAGCTATGCCTGGAACGATGGTCAGCGTGTCAGCATGGTACAAACCCCATTGATATAACGAATCCATCACCCTGACCTGGAGGAAGTGTTGCCCATAAGTCAGGCATGGCATCAAAATCTGTGCTAATACCGTAACCGTATCGGCAGGATTGCTGACAACCAAAGGTGCAGCTTGCCCTATGCCCGGATCGCTGTCGATAAAGTACTCAGCTTTACAATTTCAGCAGAATTTTCGTCCATTTGCGAAATATAAAAAATTTCTGCGCTCGTACAGGCTCCAGCGTCCACTCAAATCTCTGGTGCGCAAAGATAAATTATGAAAGCCCGCAGGCAAACTAAGGGGAATGGATACGCTTGCATTTACCGTCTGACCAGCAGGAGATATGGGTATCTGCACTCCATTGCCTACTCCGGGGTCGGCATCAAAAAAATACTCCGCCGCGCTTATATCGGCCACGTTGGCGGCGGGTGCTTCCAAAATATAAAAATTTCTGCGCTCATACATGCTCCAGCGTCCATTCAAATCTCTGGTACGCAATGATAAATTATGAAAACCCGCAGGCAAACTAAGGGGAATGGATACGCTTGCATTTACCGTCTGACCAGCAGGAGATATGGTTATCTGCACTCCATTGCCTACTCCGGGGTCGGCATCAAAAAAATACTCCGCCGCGCTTATGTCGGCCACGTTGGCGGCGGGTGCTTCCAGAATATAAAAATTTCTGCGCTCGTACAGGCTCCACTTACCATTTATATGCATTATGCGCATTCCCAGAAAATGGAATCCTGATGTCAGCATCGTTGTTGGAATGGAAGCGTTGAAACTTACGGTATCGCCCGGTATCGTTATGGGCAAAGCTGTGCCATTGCCAATGCCGGGATCTACATCAAAGAAATACTCAATCTTGCTGAATGATTGTCCGAAACAGCAAAGATGATAAAACAGGCATATAAAAAGGATAAAAACCGCTTTCATTTATTGGGGATTGAGACAAATGAGCCAATGGCAAACCATTCACAAAATTAAGTCCAAGGCAAGATTCAAGGTTTTCCGAAATACGCTACCAAACTCAATTGCTGGTCCTTGCTTCAATGGCTACATTCAAAGTGCCATTTACCTGAATGGTAGGCGTGGTAATGTTCATGCTGTAGATGAAAGGCAAGCGGCTGGTACGGCTATTGTTCCAGTTGAGGCTACCTACGGTATCGTACAGCAAGCCCATGTCTTTTCCGTCCGAGGCACTGTTATTGGCAGGACCGGAAGGGATGGTAAAATCCAGCAAGGGGTCATATGTGCCTGCATTGACTGCAGTCTGGGCTATCATCATGGGGTCCTGATTTTCGATGTTTCCTCCTGCATTGGTGTTGCCATTGCTGGCCCAGGGTGTATTATTTCCGGCATTAAAAGTGATGTTGTTGTTAAAGGTGCTGAAGCTGTTTTGCGAAGCAGCATCCCTCTTCACAAAGATGTTGTTGGTAATCAACAAAAACTGGCAATTAGCAAAACAAGGAATTACATTAAATAAACCGGCACACATCAGGTTATGGTCAAACAATACATTTACACTGTTAAATAAATTATTTATAGACGCACCAGCGAAATTATAAAAATAGTTATTTCGAATGACAAAATTCTGATAAACGCTGTTTACAGATCCACTGATCCCCCCATCTTGCCATGTATTTCCCTCAAATACCATTCCCTTATACGTTTTGTTATTGGTATCAAAATAAACATATGTCTGCTCAAAGTAGTTTCTGATGAACGACAAATCCTCCGGTATTGAGTTTCTGACCGTAAATATGGTATTATAGAAAACCATGCCATGGATTTCACTTCCAGTGCTTAATAAGCCGTTTATTGATGATTCGCTATTAACAGTAGCTACAAACCCAAATTGTTTGTCTGGCGCCCAGCCGGGTCCAATAACGGTTAATTTTTTATCGGTTATGACAAAACCGGCATATTGAACCATACTTCCATGCACATAAACCGTATCGCCACTGCTGCTTGCATCAATGGCAGCCTGGATGGTTAAATATTGAGCACTGCCATTGTTGTGTACGGTACGGACCGCAGCCCTGGCGCTTTGTAAGCATACCAGAAGAACTAAACAGAGTTGAAATGTTTTCATGGTAAATGAAATTTTTTTATGGATTAGAAGATTTAGGGTTGAATATAAAAGTATTTGTAATGGATGCTGGCAAGACCAAATTGTCACTTTGGCTCATTTGTATTTTATCAAAATCTGGTATTTTCATTCGATCAAAAAGCCTATTATCACAAATTGTGTTACTGCATATCTCATTAATACACCTGAAGTGTCACATCTTAACATTGTCCCACAGAAATTTTCAATTAAATGTAGGAATTTTATAATAATCTGCCGATGTTCATGGGTTGATAGAAATCACTCCTGCTTTCTATACCATCTATTTTCCTGCGATGTATTTAAATGCCTCATCGCGCCATGCTTTTTTCAATAGATTTTTCCTGCCTTTTACTGGGAAAACTGCTTGTATGTATATTTGCGAATAGGTACCAGCCAATTTTAATTTTAGATTATCAGCTACAATTTTCATTCCGGTAGTAAATATTTTACCTCTTCGGAATTATATTTGTTTCACCCTTTCGAGGTTACATTCGTTTCAGATTATTCCTTACCTTGCTCTCTCAACCAGAAAAACACGCAGAATCATGGCAAACTCAATACCCTTCGGACCCAGGCAGCTGCCCTGGGAAACACAAAATCCCTCCTGGTCGGGAGCGACCGGGCCGCTCGAAAATCCCATCCCCATTTATGATGCAGTACCTCCTGAAGATGTAGAGGGTGACTTCCCACACATCGATTATAAAAAATTTGAGATACCACCCCAGGGACTAACCGACGCTGAATACGATGATGCGATGGGTGATTTCCGGAAATTCATTGAGACCCAGCACAAGCGGTTTACCGGATATCAAACCAATGAATACCTGGAAAACAACACAGAATTATCGTGGTTGCTGGACATCCACACCAACAATGTTGGGGACCCTTTTACGACCGGCATTTTTGCCCTGAATACAAAGTTTATCGAAAGAGCGGTGCTGGATTATTTTGCTGCTTTATGGAGAAACGACTGGCCGCACAGCAAGTCCAATGATGCCGGGGCAGAAGACCGGTATTGGGGTTATGTAATGTCGATGGGTGCTACAGAGGGCAATATCTATGCCCTGTACAATGGTCGCCAATATCTTTCCGGCGGAATGCTGGTTATGGATGCCGACCATGAAGCCAAATCAAATGCCAAACTCAGGCGACATAAATTTGCCCTCGAAAAAGGGTATCAGAAGTTACACCCGCTGGATCACCGGGAAAATAAAAACAAATACAAACCCATTGCCTTTTTTTCAGAAGATACCCACTACTCTGTGGTGAAAGGTGTCGATATGTGCAATGTGACCACCTTCTGTGAAGAAGGGAATACCTATTATCCACATCAGTGCCCCATCACCGAAGATGGTGTGTGGCCCGCAGAAGTACCCTCTCACAATATGAATCACGATGACCCTGTCTCCGGTACGATCGTGGTGGAAGCACTGGAAAAGCTGGTGGGCTTTTTTTTGGATAAAGGATATCCGGTCTTTATCGTGCTCAACCAGGGATCCACGTGGAAGGGTGCCTATGACGATGTACCCGCTGTCAATGAAATGCTGGTCCGTCTTGGTAAGTTATATCCCTGGTTATGGGAACGCGAAGTCAACTATAAAGTCGGAGACCAAACACTGACGGACAAACGCAGAAGTTTTTGGGTGCATATCGACGGTGCTTTGGGAGGTAGTTATCTGCCTTTCCTAAGGATGGCAAAGACCCAGGGAAAAATAGAAGATGCAAAAGTACCGGAATTCGATTTTAGCATCGATGCCGTGATGAGTGTGGTATGTTCCCTGCACAAATGGATCGGCGCTCCATGGCCCAGTGGCATCTATATGACCCGCAAAAAATACCAGGTAAATCCACCCGATACCGCCGGCTACATCGGTTCGCCGGACACCACACTCGGGGGTTCCAGAAATGGGTTTTCACCCTTGTTGTTTTGGAAATATTTTGCGCGAAAAAGTTATCAGGACAACATAGACCGGGCTTTGGAAACGGAAAGGGTAGCCGCGGAATTTGAGACTAAATTGCGGGAACTCGAGGTGGAATTACAACTTCGGTTTCCGGATGAAAAGGTAGATCTGTGGATCCACAGGTCAAAATTGTCACTGGCCGTATTGTTTCGCAATGTAAACAAAGACATCACGTACAAGTACACCGTAGATTCAGAACGCATCGTAGTGCCGTTTGAAAAAGAGGGCGTATTGTATGCGGAAGACCGCACATATTCTCATATTTACGCCATGCCCTCATTGGGTAAATTTGACCTGGTGAAGCAATTGATAGACGACATTCGCGAGGCCTGTGCTGTAGATTGGAAAAATGCCTTTCCAACCTCATGGATTGATAATGGCAGCGAAGTTCAAAATCCGGGAAATACACACCGTGTCCCATAATCGACATAGCGCACCAAAGAAGACCTTCTGCCTTGCATCGATCTTCATTATGAGTATGCATGTGGTATAAAAGTGTATTCGATTCGATATTGAACCTCGGACATGTGACATCCGATACCATCGAGCTCAAAAGCCAAAAGACCATCATGACCATTGCGCTTCTGGCTACGATCTCCAATTTATTTGTGTTCTCGATGCTGTTTTACAGGATACAACGAGTAGAGGCAGCAGCCACGCTAATGGTATTTGCCATTGTCATCCTGATCAATATCCTGCTTTTCAGGGTGCATGGAAACTTCAGGCTCTTCCGCAATGCCTATTTTACTTCCTTTTATTTCTACATGATCATTTATCATTCAGTGATGGGAGGATTTGAGGGCTCTGTGCAGTACATTTACTATGGCATTCCAGCCCTGACCGGCATCCAGATATTCTACCGGAAGACCAGGGAGAAGACACTTTGGTTCATCCTGTATGCCATTACGGCCATCGTGCTCTATTTGCTGGAACCGGTCATCTCCGATGGCATGGTGCCACTACCCCACGATATTGTGCTATTAACCTATGTAAACAACTTCATCCTCATATCAGGCCTGATATTTATTTCCATCAATTATTTCACCTCCATTATCCAAAAGGAACGAAGAAAGTCCGACTCCTTACTCAGGAATATCCTGCCCGAAAAAGTCATCGATGAACTCAATGTCCGTGGTACATCCCTGCCCATTTTAGCCAAAAGTGCTTCGGTCATTTTTATTGACTTTGTGAATTTTTCGCTGATTACCGAAAAAATGAGTCCTCAGGATCTGGTGTTTAACCTCAACCAGTATTTTACACAATTCGATGAGATCTTTAAGCACCATCTGGTTGAAAAATTAAAGACCATTGGAGATGGCTATATGGCGGTAGGCGGAGTACCTACAGAAAACAATACCCACCCCATTGATGTGGCCTTGTCTGCCATGCAAATCATAGAATACATCAATCAGCTGAACCAGGAAACAGAAGGGGCATGGAATGTACGCATTGGCATCAATACCGGACCTATGGTAGCCGGCATCATCGGTAAATCCAAATTTGCCTACGATGTATGGGGTGACAATGTGAACCTGGCATCCCGTCTGGAAACCGCCGGAAGACCGGGCAAAATCAACGTATCCCAAAGTTTTAAAGATTTGGCCGGGGAGTTTTTTCTGTTTGAAGACCGTGGCCTGGTGGAGATCAAACACGGAGAAAAAATTCAGATGTATTTTCTGGTGGACATCAGGGAAGAGCTGAGGTCGGGCCACTTTGAACCCAATGACCGGTTTTACGAACTGTACGACAAATTGGCAAAGGCTTAAGTGATTAGTGATATGGAATAGGGCCTGTTTGTCCGTGTGCGCACATGCTGCTGTTTATTTCAGTCACAAAAAAATCAGTAACACCAATAGCCCCATTTTTTCCCGTCATATTTTTCCATGCACGACACTGGATTCTACGCATAATTCAATTAGATTTGTTTAAGATCAAAAAGCAAAACTTCTATGACCAGAATCAACCGAAGCCCAATCATGCACAGCAGGACCTCCTCCGTTTATCCCGGTGACTATCAGGTGACCGATGCTGCGCTCGCCAATTACAAGGTAAGTCGTGAAAAATTTGGATCCACCGACATCCAGCTCGCCGATGGAAGCAGCTTTAATGTGAAGGATTATCAGTATCTACTGCCAGATGGTAGTGTGGGCATGCATTTGATTCCCATCAGTGAATACGGTGTCTTTACGGCTGCAAATGGCAAGGAAGTATGGGCATCGCAGCTGATAGACACCTTTCTGCGGGAGCGGATGGGACTCCGGCCCGATGATGCCTTGTTTGCCCTGATGTATTACATCCATCCGGAATTCAATAAAAACTCCATCGCTGGCTTTGCCCAGACCGAAAAGGTGGAGATGGGCATCACCCATATGGGCTCGTATTATGGACAAGGCCTTACCTCCAACTCTCCCCCTGTATCACCACCGCAGCTGGGGCGTGGATGGCGAGGTGTTTAACAACTTTGGTTATCCCTGCAATGTGATGGTGCTTTCCCTGGAAGGTGTGGATCAGGCCATGCTGAATAAAAATCTCATACTCACAGACAAGTTCATCAACAATGGAGTGAAATTTCCGGTGGACTACAAAAAATCCATGTTCAGAATGGTGGACATCAATACCTGCCTGATGTTTTACAGGGACTGGATAATGGAAGAAAATTACCTCAGGACAGACTCCACCTGGTTTACGTATTGCGCAGCGCACAAGACCCTGGTAACGACCGTGGCCCTCAATCTGCCGCACAATAAAAAGTCGTTCATGGAAGTGTACGGCGAAAAGGAAGGGGCGGATTTTTATGATACCTTTTGCAAAAATTATTTTGCCCTGGCCGGAGAAGATTTCACGGCCGAGCTCGAGACCGACTTCGAGCCACTCTGGAAAAAGGAAGGCCTGACCCCTAAGCAGATCAAACCCTTTGACATAGCGGAATATCTTGCCTATGATGCAGCCAGAAGAAATGGCACCGTGGACAGCTATACCGGCTTCAAACCGCTCAAGCCAACCCAGGCTACCCTCTGGGGTCCGCAATCATCGGCGGACATCATCTATTGCTTTGTGGAGGCATATGGAGATTTTATCGATGCCGGCGCCATCGTCAGTTGTGCCGCCGTCATGGGCTTTGGCACCGCCCTGTCGCCTAGGATGGATATCGGTCTGCCGGAATATACAAAACAAGCAATGCCTGTGCTAAATATGCTCATGCACGCGCATGCAAAAGTTTATGCCGCACAAAAGCAGGCTGCAGCGTACAAAGAGAGTGCTTATTACACCCAAACTTATGAACAGTTGTACATGGCTTACGGAGGCACACAGGAAAATCTTGCGGCTTCATTAACAAACCTGGCAAAGATTGAAAGCTTCTCCGGCAATGAAGATGCTTTGATGGCCTTCGTGCTTCAAAATAAGCTCATGTCCGAGTACCTTGCCTATGCCACTTTGCAGGAAGTGAGACTCAACTGGGCCGCACTGATGGCGGAACCCTCGCTTACCCTGGAAAATGCATACCAATGGTTCCGGGAAATAGCCAACCAGTCATTCCTTAATGCGGAAGACTACCTGGTGAAATCAGCAAAGGGCGTTCAATACAATACACCGCCTGCCATTGGACACATGGTAGAAGCCGGCCTGCATCCAAAAAATCCACTCGTCCGGATTCAATCGGTATGCACGGTCATGAATTACACGGAGCTTGAAGCCAAAGCTGTTTCATAGAAGATTTGATTTATCAAAACTGAATTGGCTACCACATTCCTCCCCCGTCTTCCAAATGCACGCATTTGGAATCCACCCCCTCGAGAGGGGGAGTTTTTGTTATCCAATTGAAAGAGATATTACTTTTGGAATGTGTACTGCCTTTTAATTGGAATTATTGAATAGTACTTCAAAGCTGAAACTGGTCTTCATGGACTTCCCCGTCTTCCAAATGCACGCATTTGGAATCCACCCCCTCGAGAGGGGGAGTTTTTGTTATCCAATTGAAAGAGATATTACTTTTTGGAATGTGTACTGCCTTTTAATTGGAATTATTGAATAGTACTTCAAAGCTGAAACTGGTCTTCATGGACTTCCCCGTCTTCCAAATGCACGCATTTGGAATCCACCCCCTCGAGAGGGGGAGTTTTTGTTATCCAATTGAAAGAGATATTACTTTTTGGAATGTGTACTGCCTTTTAATTGGAATTATTGAATAGTACTTCAAAGCTGAAACTGGTCTTCATGGACTTCCCTCCCCCTCGTGAGGGGGAGTATTTCTTTCTTTTGACAAATCCAAACTCCCCCGCCGGAGGGGGTGGATGCCGCATGAATTATGCATAATTCATGCGGGAGACGGGGGAGGAAAACCCGGAGTAAAACTGACCCTCCACTTCAAGGCAATCCATCTTAACAAAATTTAACACTTTTAAAAATCAAAATCCCATACATTGGAAACTATAACTCCATGCTATGAAGAAGTATCACGACTACAATGCCAGGTTAAGGCCACTGGCTTACAAATTAAGGTATAGATTTACCAAAGGAGAATTATTGCTTTGGTCCCTTGCCTTATCAAAAGGAAAAATGCTGGGACTCACCTTCAACAGACAAAGGGCAATCGGGAATTTTATTGTTGACTTCTATTGCAAAGAAATTCAATTGGCCATCGAAGTTGATGGGAAGAGTCACAGGGATGAAGCCGTTCAAAAAAAGGACAAGATCAAATCAGCTTATCTGGCTTCTATCAATATTAAATTGATCCGGATTTGGGAAGAAAATCTGGTGAGGGCTTTTTATGATACTGTTGAATTACTAAGAGATGACATTGAAGAGTATATGCAAGAAAGAGAAAAATAAAGGCGAGTGGATTACAAGATGTACAAAATGGGATAATCGTAATGCCGGGGGTTGCCCTTTTCTCCGCCGTCTTCCATTTGCTTGCAATGGAATCCACCCCTCAAGAGGGGGAGTTTTGCTTTGGAGTTGATTTCGAGCTGCCGTTTTGAAATATATATTGCCATGTTTTTGGATAGCTTCTATGCCCCCTCCAAAACCTGGGTTAGTCATCATTCCGGGATTCACCTCTTTCCTCCCCCGTCTTCCAAATGCACACATTTGGAATCCTCCCCCTCCCGAGGGGGAGTTTTATGTTGGAATAGATAAATGGTTGGAACTCCGGGCTTAGCTCCAGGTTGTAATTGAAAGGTGTTTTTAATTGCCTTTTGCCTGAGGAAGTTGTCATTTCGGGGGCTTCCCTTCTCCTCCCACATCTTCCAAATGCACACATTTGGAATCCTCCCCCTCCCGAGGGGGAGTTTTATGTTGGAATAGATAAATGGTTGGAACTCCGGGCTTAGCTTCAGGTTGTAATTGAAAGGTGTTTTTAATTGCCTTTTGCCTGAGGAAGTTGTCATTTCGGGGGCTTCCCTTCTCCTCCCACGTCTTCCAAATGCACACATTTGGAATCCTCCCCATCGGGAGGGGGAGTTTTATGTTGGAATAGATAAATGGTTGGAACTCCGGGCTTAGCTTCAGGTTGTAATTGGAAGGTGTTTTTAATTGCCTTTTGCCTGAGGAAGTTGTCATTTCAGGGGGCTTCCTTCTCCTCCCACATCTTCCAAATGCACACATTTGGAATCCTCCCCTCCCGAGGGGAGTTTTATGTTGGAATAGATAAATGGTTGGAACTCCGGGCTTAGCTTCAGGTTGTAATTGGAAGGTGTTTTTAATTGCCTTTTGCCTGAGGAAGTTGTCATTTCGGGGGCTTCCCTTCTCCTCCCACATCTTCCAAATGCACACATTTGGAATCCACCCCCTCGGGAGGGGGAGTTTTTCCTATTTCAGAGAAAGCCAAACTCCCCCGCCGGAGGGGGTGGATACCGCAGGAATTATTTATAATTTCTGCGGGAGACGGGGGAGGAAAAGACTATCTTCCTTTTATCTACCCCAATTCACACAATAGTCAATTACTGTGTTGGACTTGTAATAACGGTACGACTGTCATTACCGCACCATTTTGGACAAGGGCCGAGGAAGTTGTTGGTTTGATCCAATTTTATTTTGGCACCCACATCGGGCAATTCTACCCCGTCGCTGTTCAATGGAATTTTTATCAAAAACTTATCCCCTGAATCATCCATACCCGGAAACAGATGAAAACCCCCATAACTGGTATTCGACGCAATTTCAACGATCAATTCAGTGATCAATCTTCTGTCTAAGGAAAAACCGATCGAATCTCCATTCTTAAAGGATTGGACATATAATTCCCTTAAGTTACCATCCTCTGCAGGCTCGCCACCAAAATTTACACCGGATGTATCCGCACACAATTGCACCAACATTTCCTTGTCGTCACATTTCAAAACTGGCAGATTGTTTTCACACTGTGTATAACCTAACCAATAGCCTATGCCAACAAGTAATAGGCCTCCTCCAACGTACAAAAGCATTTTCATCATCTGTAATTTACAAGTTAAATAAAATAGTTTATTGCAAGCAAATTTAAAATATATTATCCTATATTTGTTATTATTATGAACTATTATTTCTTCAAACTCCATTTATTTGGAATTTTATTGATTTGCCTTTGGACATGTAAGTCTAAGACATCGCCCGCCCGTGAATGTGATAAGCTTTGCATCAATTCTTATGATTCCAGCTACACCAAAGATACCTTTTACCCCGCTGTCTTAAAGAACATCAACTTTAACTATCAATTTCAGTACGCAGATTCCATTATCCATAAAAAAATAGTAAAAGCCATTGTACAGCCTGACCACGCCGCGCTAAAATCTGCTTATACGATTTTCTTTTTTCTGCCTGAGTTGTCAGACCAATCCCCTTACACCCAAAAATATGCATCGGACGCCCTTGAAGTACTTTCCGAAGATGGCGAACCCATTGCCGACTGGAACCTCAACTATGCCCTCTTTCGGTATTACCTGAGCAAGGCAGACAGTAAAAAATCATTAGAATTGGCATCAAAACTACAAGAAAGGGCTCAAAACCTGGCCATTACGGAATGCTCATCCCTGGCCAGTCTGGCGCTTGGAGAAGCCAATGACCTGAATGGAAACTATAAATTTGCCATCAGCAACCTGTTTACTGCCCACAGCCAGATAGCCAACTCTTCGCGGTCGGATATCAAAAGACACATCCTTGCAGGCATAAGTAAATTTTATCAGGATCACTACATGTATGAAAATGCATTGACCTATAAATTAAAGGAATTGGCTTTGTGGCAACCGAAAAACAGGCTGGATACCATCCATTATTATCATGACCAGCTAGGCTACCAGGACATCATGGCCGCATCCGATGAAGAAAGGAATTTTGATGCCGAACAAGTCCATAAGATTATTGATTTTGCCAAAGCACATCGCTGTCAAAAGCTGTATATTTTTGCGACGGCCTTTTTGCGGACTACGCTCATCAATTCAGACAATAAAAAGGAACTGAATCATTATTTCAGGTCACTGGAAACAGAAGAAATATTGCAAATTAAAGCAAACTCCCCCTTTGTATTTTATCTTTTGTCCGCTTTTGACCTTGAATCTAAAAAGCAAATCGATCCGGCAATGGAGATGTACGAAAACGCTTTGCTGGATGTGGAAAAGGCTAATTCGGACGATAGAAAAAGTTACTTTTACCTTCAGTACGCCCAGTTTCTAGACCGCAACGGGAAGACAGATGAAGCCGGTCGACACTTTGAACAAGCGGTCCAGTTTGCTAAATTGGCCCAGAACCAGGAATTTGAATTGAAAGCCTCGCTTGCTGCCGATTCCTTTTATGCCAGACACCAAATCCCGGAGAAAGCATACCGTCACCTTAAAAATTATTACCGCCTCATGAATGTCAAATCAGCCATATCCAGGGACCAGGACGTGTATAAAATGCAAATCATAACCGAACAAAAAATCCTGGAAAATAAAAAATTACTGGATGAATCATATCAGGAAAGATACAACCAGGTACAATACAACCTCATCGCCATATTTATTTTTTCTGTCTTCCTCTTACTGCTGACTTCAGTCAGGTTCAATGTACCCATATGGTTTATCCGGGTAGTGGGCTATATCGGCATCATCTTTATTTTCGAGTTCAGCATCATCCAAATTGATCATTACATCCACGAAGTGACCCATTACACACCCTGGAAGATATTTTCCATCAAGGTGATCGTCATATCCATCATTTTGCCCTTCCACCATTTGATTGAAAAAAATTAATCAAATTCCTCATCGACAGACGCCAGAGCAAGGAGCATCTGTTCAGTGGTTATGCCACCCAATTGACCAATTGGTTTAAAAATCTGGACAGTCCCAATGACCCCCATGCCTGATAAAATTAGAAGGCCGGAGCGCACCCATGCCAATAAAAGGCAGATTTACCTTAGCTTTGCAGGCACAACGTCCAAATAAACGTCAGCTATTTATGGAAGATGATATCCAACATTCCCGATCCCAACCAAACAATCCACTCCATGGTGTAAAACTGGCAGTCATGCTGGAAAAACTGGTAGCCACCTACGGCTGGGAAAGGCTTAGCAGGAAGATCAACATCAACTGTTTTAAAAACGATCCTTCCATCAAATCCAGCCTGACCTTCCTGAGAAGGACGGCTTGGGCCAGAGCCAGAGTAGAAGAGCTGTATCTGAAGATGCCGGGAAGGGAATGATGGAAGGTTGCGTATTTCCCTCCGAATTCGACGTTAAATCATACTATCATTTCCCTTTATACCACATCAGATCACACAGGTATCGTTGTTGCAAAACTTCTCTGCCACCGCATCTTCTGCAAAGGTCGTAAAATCGATGGTGGTTATGCGACTGATCATATCGTCAAACTTGGCCCTGGATACGGCTTCATAAGGCATTTGAGCGTACACACCCAATTCTAGTTTGGGTAGGAAGCTTATTGACTTGAGCTCATATTTAAAATAATCCAGGATGATGGCGATCTGATCGGTTTCATGGGGTTTAAAGGTCACGGTACAGGATACCTGATTGTCTGACCAATATTTCTGCAGAAAGACTGAGAGGGCTACCTGTTCCCATATCCCTACTTCTTTAAGTGTACGACCTTCAGCGTGGACGGGAAATTCTATGACCATGGATGAAGAGTCCACCACATCGGGTTCAACAGGAAAGCCTGCCTTTTTTATGAGGGGCAACAGGTTGGAAGTTTTGGCGATCCTAACCCTGCGGATAAAATATTCCTGTTCAGGGAAATGACAACCCGGATTGACGCCGGCCAACAGACTTACGGTACCGCTGGGTTTCACACTGGTGGTTTTTATACTCTTGGGTACACACAGCCAGGCAGAATAAATGTCGTCCCAACGCTGTATCTCCTTATAACCACTTTCCAGCCAGATTCTGAAGGTATTGAGGCTGTGTTTACTCAGAAAATTGGTAACACCGGAAACGGAGGTACCAATCCTTCTGTTTCTTTTTTGCACCCGGTTTGATTCGTGCCATGTGGTATTGACCAGGGTTGCTGTCTTGCCCAGTAAATAAGCAAATTTGAGCGTGCGCATGAAATCATCCAGGGATTCTGCCCTGCTGGGAAAGGTCTCTATCAGGCAGCACAATTCGTAAGATTCCAGGCTTTGTTCGCCGCATGGATTGGTCCCTTTGGCCTTGAGGTCTTTATAGTCGGCCGGATCGCTGAGCCGGGAATAGGCTTTGATGTTATCCATAAAGATGTAACCAGGTTCTCCATTTACCGCAGTCTGCTGCGCCAGTTTGGTGAAGTCTGTATTGTTGTCCACACATACACTGTTGTTGGACGCCCATCCCCACATGGCGCGTTCGGCTTGTGAACCTTCATAGGATTGGGTATCGGGATTCCAGTAATAATCTTTCAATCTCCTGTATTCAGGGTTGTCGGCATTACCGAGTGCAATTTGTGCAGTGCGCCTTACATTGCCGGCCACTACGCATTGACCAATGAGGTTCATGATGTCCGCAATCGCAGTCACCGTGATGTTTCGGCCGTCCAGTCTATTGAGTAAAACAGTCAACTGATCATGAAGCCTTACCAATGGCTCCGGCCCGGATGAAATGCCACCAAAACCCTTAATGGGCAAACCAGCCTTTCGCACCTTGGTGTAGTCAAATTCTATTTTTGTGGTATGTTGAAAACCGTGGCCTTTTGCAAAATAACTGTACAGCAGTTTTTCCAAGCTGGCGACCCAGCCCTCCCGGGTGTCTGGTATGCAAAACACTTCGGTACTTTGTTCATCGGGCATATTAATTTCCAGTTTGCCTGCCCCCTCGACGTCAAAACCTACCCCAACACCCACCATACTCATATCCATCATAAAGGTGAAGGGCTTTATCGATTCTGAAATACTGTGCCCCAGTTTCTCTGTAGAAACAAATGCGCAGTTGAATAAGGCCTGTCCGATTTTGCGCTCGTGAATGATGGGCGTACCAAGTGCCCATAACATGCGGCCTGGCGGTAAAAACTTCATGGTGAAAATGCGGTCGTACATTTCCTGGGCAGACTTCTGTGCCTTGCGATTGCTCCAACCCAATTCATTATTAAGAATATACTCTTTCTGAATGCTGTATGCGCCTTCCACCACCCTGCGCACGGTTTCATACCATTCTTCATTTTTCCCATTTTCCTTAAGCCGGGAATAGGTGCGGTAAAAAGTGAGCTGCCCGAGGCCATTGAACCCAAAATCGGGTTTTACATGGGCATAATGTCGGATAAATTCTTCGTCAAGTTTAAATGAAAGCATAAGGATATGATTGAGTGTGAAAAAAAATGGTTACCGAAACATGTCCACTGCCGTCACCTATTCTGATGGCTGAACTACAGTGGTCATATTAAAATTTTCTGCAATATAAAGACAATACCATAAACGGATAAAACTATCCATTATTTTTTCAGATGATCTTGGACAGTCTATTTTTCGGGCATTGCGAACCAAAGTCACCTCCCGTTTAATAAATCTACTTTCCACTGAGGACCATTTAAGCATTCTAACTGTGACATGTGCCTTATCAGCCTAAGGGTCGCCATTTGCACAGTGGATCAAGTTTGCAAGCATCAAAAAAATGAATACATTTGCCGAAAATTAAGACTATGTTTTCCAAAACCTGTGAATATGCCATACGAGCTTCCATTTACATTGCCGCACAAACCCAAAAGGGTTACCGGGTAAGTTTAATTGATGTAGCTGAAAAAATAGAGTCTCCCGAAGCATTCACCTCCAAAATTTTACAGAAACTGGTGAAGTCTGAAATAATTCAGTCCATCAAAGGTCCCGGAGGTGGATTTCTTGTGGATGTGAATCACATCGAAAGCATTAAACTGATTCAAATTGTAGAAGCATTTGATGGCAATGTACTCAACCAATGCAGCCTTGGACTTAATGAGTGTTCTGACGTTCAGCCGTGTCCATTTCATTCCAAGTACAAACCGGTAAAAGAAAAATTGCTGCACATTTTCGAAAATACCTCGTTGAAGGATCTTACCCGGGGCCTGCTTTCCGAGCAAACCTTTCTCAAACTTTAATAAAAAAAGATTGTCACCGCAAACAGCAGTGACAATCTACATTTAGGGGATAAATAATTCAATCAGTTTACTGCCTCCAGATCAAATGCTTCTTCATATTTATCTGCCGTTGCGGTTTCGGTTAAAATCATTTGCTTATCCATCTCCTCAATGGAAGCACTACTTGCTTTCAGCGATCTCAGCCGGGAAACAATAAACCAGGTGAGTGGAGTGACACCCCCAAAAAAGAACACGGTGGCTCCAATACCTCGCAACCAGGTGAGAGATTTGAAAATACCGTAATCTACAAATTCGGAAGACCTGCCAAACCACAATCCTTTCTCAACTACAGCCTTGAATTGGATGGAACCGGCAGGAAACAAGTCAAGCACAACCATCAACATCAAACCGACGTTAATAGACCAGAAGGAGAAAGTAACCACTTTTTTATTCCATTGTTCTTCCTTGATCATCAGTCTGGAAGCGAAGATGAGTGCGGCCAGGGAAATATTGCCATATACCCCCATCAGGGCTGCATGAGCATGGTTCACTGTAAGATACGTACCATGTTCAAAATAATTCATGATGGGCAGATTGATGATGATGCCCAAGACTCCGGCCCCAAAAAAGTTCCAGAAGTTGACTGCAATGAGAAATAGAAACACTTCATTGAAACCAAAGTTCCCCAGGCTATTCTTTTCAATGCCGTTGATGGCCATTTTGGGCATGTTTTTAAATCGCCAAGCTTCAACGGTTAGCAGAATTAAGGGTACAAATTGTAAAGTTGAAAAGACACTGCCAAGGGCCATTGTAGCTACGGGTTTGGCATTCCAATAAAAGTTGTGTGAAATGCCCAACAGGCCGGTGCCTAAAAACAGTATGGTTGCAAAATAGACTACTCGAATGGCAGCTTGCCTGCTCACCAGTCCCATAAGTACCATAAGGTAACTCACAATGACGGTGATGAACACTTCAAAAAATGCTTCTACCCACATGTGAATTACCATCCACCTCCAAAAATCCGCGATGACAAAGTTAGTTTCAGGCTTAGCCACAAAACCCGATAAGAATAACAAGGGTATGCCAATGACCGAATACAAAATCCAGTTAGGCAAATTCCACGGTTCTTTTTTAATGAGTGCAGGTTTTATACCTCGATAAACCACAACGACCCACAGAGCAAAAATCACCATGAGTAAGACCTGATATAATTTGCCAAAGTCCACAAATTCCCAGCCCTGGTGTCCCAGCCAATACCACCAATCTCCCAGCAACCCAAGCGGTCCCATGACCATGCCGGCTAGCGAGCCGCCAACCAGGATAAAGAGCAAGGTAAACAGGACATTGATTAGTTTATGCTGACCCGGAATTTCTTTTTTAGATAAAATAGGCAGGATAAAGATAGACGATGCAATCCAGCAGGTTGATATCCAGTATAAGGACAGCATGAGGTGCCAACTCCTGGAGATGGTCACTGGAAAGCTACCCGAAATATGAATGCCCAGGTAACCCAGCCAGTCCACAAAGTCATTGATCGTAATAAGTCCACTGGATACCTGAATAAAAAATAATAAAATCGCTACGTAAAAGAATTTAAAAGTTGCTTTCTGACTTTGTGTAGGTCTGAAATCGCGCACCCTTTCCATTGAAAATAAATCTTTGGTTGAGGGCTTAAAAAATTTATTGGGCAGTTGGTTGTATTGACCGATGAAATACAATACAATGCCGCACATGAGCACGAAAGCCAGCAGGCCAAGCACACTCCATAAAATAACCGGTGATGTGGGCGTATTTCCAGAGTCGGGATCAAAAGGCCAGTTATGGGTATAGCTGTATGTAGATCCCGGCCGCTCAGACACGCAAACCCAGGCTCCCCAGAAAAAGAAATCACTCAGGTTTTTGAGTTCCTGTGTATTGGTGAGGTAATTGACAGGAGGGAATCCATCATTTTTAGCATCGATGGTAAACATTTTGGTGTAATAAGCAGCCAATTCCCCGGCAGCATAAACCTGAGCCGGATTGAGTACAATGACATCCTTTGACTTATCATAACCATTTTGCTTTAACTCCTGTTTGACCTGCTCATTGATTTGTTTTGCTTCAAATTGGGAAGGTACTTTTCCGTTGGTTTCCGTAAAAGTACGGGTATGATAGTCATTCATAAACCGATTGACCTGATGCAGCGCTTCTGCTGTAAAATCTGGTCCACGCTGTGCTCCGTCTCCAAAAAAACTGCCGTATTCCATGAGGGCATATTTATGAAAGACCTCTTGTCCTTTCAGCAGACCATCTTTGGAAAGCACGGTTTTTCCCTGACTGTCCACAAAGTCAGTCATGGGCGGTGCATCAATGTAAGTTTGGAAGCCTATCAAGCCAACTCCCGCCAGGCTGATAATCAAAATAAACGTTAAGGGTGCCCACCAGTTTTTTGTATTCATAAAATAACTGATGCTCTTTGTTGATTGTTGCGAATTATCCATGTGTTAATAATAGTTGATGATAAAATAGTTTTATGGAAATCGGGATAAAGCAGGGTGCCGGTCCTTCTCCCGACACCCAACCATAATACACGCTAATTATTTATCAATAATTGGTCATACATTCATGACATTTTCCCAAGTCTTTAAGGATGATGCCTGCTGTCTGAAACTTTATGTTATTTTTTCCAAGGTAATTGGATCACCTTATTGGCCGCCAGATAGCCAAGTCTCAATCCTTCATCGCAATCCATACGGAAATGCACACCTAGAGTAACCCTGCTGTACGCATTTTCTACACCCGCATCAATGAAGGACTGGAATGTCCTTGGAACACCAATAAAATCATATCTGTTCCTGTGGCAATTGTCTGTAAACTGCCGATTATTACCAAATATATCAGTTAATACCGCAGATCCTGCACCTCCAAATCCTGAATGGCCGGATGGATAGGCGGGAAATTCCGGAGTCAAACTTTTTACGCCTGCAACGTTGTTGTTTAGTGCGGTAGTCCAGTCAGGGTCCATGTTGCTCCTGATATATTCAATGGGCCTGATGACATTATAAGTGTATTTACTGCCCCATACTGCAATGGCTACGTCATTAAGAGCCATACCCATTTTTGCATATAGCTCAATGGCTTTTTCAAAATTTATACGGTCTGCAAATACCATCTGGTTTGCCAGGGCCATTTGGCGCCCTGCCGGTTCAAAAGTGACTTCAAAAAAATCGTCACTCCAAAACTCTGACACCCAGCGGTCCTCAAAACTGAGGTTATCACCCCAGATTTTTGTTTCCTGTGCTTGCTGAAAAAATCTTGAATTGGGATCCTCACTATATGGAATGGGTGGCTTTGCCCTGAGATCTGCTTCTTTCATTGCAAATGGTCTTACTTTTCCCCAGTAAGGAAACAATGCCGGTGTATAGTCTGGAAATGTTGGTTGCCATAATTTTTCACCATTGGGTCCTACCTTTGGGGGAATGTATGACAAAGGTCGTGGATTTTTATACGCATCATGACCATAGGCGTCGGTTTTACTGTATTCATAGACAGCATCGGCAACGGCTTTGCCATAAGCTTCAGACCTTTCAAGCACTTCATCGCTCGTTTCCGCTTTAAACTCTTCGATAAAGAGTCTTTCCTGTCCATCAATGGCAGCTAAATCAGAAGTTTTGACATGCGGATAAAAGTAACGGAACATCTTGGAATAAGCGCCATTCACCGCAGCAGGCCAGTGGTACTCTTTCCCAGTTTCAATTTCGGGTAAATCCAGGCCAGGAAATTGATTCTTCAATGATTTATATTCAGGCATTCCCGGAACAGCAGTTTCATATGCTGCCAAGCCCACATAAGCCATCAGTCGGGCTGCCGCAGGTGGCCGGTAATTAGGTGAATATCGATCTATTTCCAATAACAATTCGTACCATGCATATGGTACTGTGGCATCATATTCGGCTGCTACTTTGGAGGTCGTTTGATTTTCATCCGGGTCATCCGTCTTACAACCGGATATTATAAAAACAGAAACAAACAGCACAAAAAGAAACAGATTAAATTTGTTCAACGATTTCATGACAAAATATTTAATAATTAAGTAAAAAGGTAGCTTATAATATTATCCGATTAAAATCCAAGTCCAATGTGAATTCCGCCTACCTGGGTATATCCCGAATCTTTTGCAGGACCAAATCTGCCCGGGGCCACCAACTCGACAAAAAAACTGGCTCCCCGGCCAATAGGGAAAGATTTATTGATCAGCGGGGTGAATCCAAATTGGTTATACCCATTTTCCCAGGCCAACCGGAAGCCAAACGTCCAATTATTTCCCAATGGATATAAGACTCCAGGATGGAATAAAAGGTGCGTCTCATAGGGTTTGTCTGTATTAAGGTGCGGTTTGAAAAAAGGTACTACTTCAAGGTCAAAAACCAATTTACCCGAAGTCCGCAGGCTTAAGCCCATAGGCATGCCTATGGTATAAAAATCACTTTCATTGATGTAGGAGGTTTGGCCATTGTGGGTAGCAAAAAAAAGTTGTACAATTCCTGCATGCCAACCCAGAAGCTTTGGTTTTGCATCTGTACTATCGACAGTTGTAAAAGCCAATAGTTCATGCCTTAGGGCACACAAGCCTAATATACAAAACAATAGCCTGAATATCTTCATGATCTAATAATTAATGACTGAGCAAAAGTATAGGAGGTATAATTATAGGACAAATATATCCATTATTATTTATTATCGGATATTTTAGTCTTCTTTTATAAAATTCTAATAATATTTTAAGATTTAGATTATTGTATGGAATTGCACAGCCCTATGAGGTTGGTGATTCTGATATAATCCAAGTTTACTCTTTTGGAAATCCAAAATTTCCGGCAGCGATTTGTTTTTTGACATGGTCTTGGCTCTAAATAGGTTACTAAGGTTACCTCACGTCATGCAGGTATTATTATAATTATCCTTTGACTTCATATGACGAAAATCATCTATTAGTGACATGCATATTGCAACTTGGTTTAACCTTTGATGTATTTTTGCGTCGTTCTTCATTGAAGAAAGGCTGGCATTCAGGTGTCATTAAATTTCCTGAAAATATAAAAATGAAAACCATATTAAACCATGAAACAGGTCATTAGAAAAAACTGGGCAGAACCCTACCGCATCAAGACAGTTGAATTATTGCACATGAAAACGGAGGCACAACGCAAGAAAGCCATCCGTGAAGCGGGGTACAATACTTTTCTGCTTAAATCGGAAGATGTGTATATCGACCTGCTTACCGACAGCGGCACATCGGCCATGAGTGACAGGCAGTGGGCCGGCATGATGCTGGGAGATGAAGCCTATGCAGGCAGTCGCAATTTTTATCATCTTGAAGAAGTAGTGCGCAGTACTTATGGTTATAAATACCTGGTACCCACTCACCAGGGCAGAGGTGCGGAGAATATCCTTTCCAAGATCCTGATTAAAAAAGGGGACATCGTTCCCGGCAACATGTACTTTACCACTACCCGACTCCACCAGGAATTGGCGGGAGGTCGGTTTGAAGACATCATCGTCAAAGAAGCGCACGATCCAAATAGTGAATTTCCATTCAAGGGAAATGTTGACCTCGACAAACTGGAATCACTGATTAAAAAACACGGCGCCAAAAAAATTGCCTATGTGTGCATTGCTACCAGTGTCAACATGGCGGGTGGACAGCCCATCAGTATGTCTAACCTGAAAGCTTTAAGGGCCATGACAAAAAAACACGGCATTCGCATCATCCATGACATGACCAGAGTCGCTGAAAATGCCTATTTTATACAGCAAAGGGAAAAGGGCTACGCCAAAAAAACCATCGCCGAAATTGTGCGGGAAATCTGCGACCTTACCGATGGTGCTACCATGAGTGCCAAGAAAGATGCACTGGTCAACATCGGTGGCTTTCTTGCCGTCAATGATTGGGATGTTTTCGAAGAAGCCCGCAACATGGTGGTGGTGTACGAAGGTCTCCATACCTACGGTGGCCTTGCCGGCAGGGATATGGAAGCCATGGCCATTGGCATCGGCGAAAGTGTAAACGACGACCACATCCATGCCCGGGTTGGTCAGGTGCTCTACCTCGGCGAACAAATGCTTAATTACGGCATACCGATAGTTAAACCCATTGGCGGACATGGCATCTTTGTTGATGCCAAAGCATTTCTGCCCCATATCCCTCAAGAACTATTTCCTGCTCAGACCCTTGCCGCCGAAGTGTATGCAGAATCCGGTGTAAGAACCATGGAACGCGGCGTCGTTTCCGCCGGTCGTAAAGCCAATGGCGAAAATTACATGCCGAAACTCGAACTGGTAAGATTTACCATCCCTCGAAGGGTGTACACGCAAGCCCACATGGATGTCATTGCAGAATCCACCGCACTGGTCCTGGATCGCAGGCAAAAGATAAAAGGCATGAAGATGGTATATGAACCCAAATACCTCCGCTTTTTCCAGGCCCGGTTTGAGAGAATATAAGGGATAAGGGAGCAGAGGCTAGGGATGACTGAACGGTCTCTCCACAGGAGAGAAAAATGAGCGGCAGCTCATTTTAGAGAAGGAACCGCGTGCGCATCACGCGGCATGGTCAAACTCCAGGTGAAGTACGCTAACCGCGTGCGCATCACGCGGCATGGTAGATTTCTTGAGGAACCGACTGAACGGTCTCTCCACAGGAGATGACTGAACGGTCTCTCCACAGGAGAGAAAAATGAGCGGCAGCTCATTTTAGAGAAGGAACCGTTTTCTATGGTTTTTCCTAACCTTTATCTAATTATTTTTATATGTAACTAAATATAGTTTCGATGAAAAATATCGCTTTATTCACACCTTTTTATTCATTTTCCACCCATAATAACTTGCTATGCCACATACATATAATCTTCCTTGTATTTCTGCCCTTTAGTTACACATGCAAAGGCTTTAATTATTATCTTATTTCTAAGATTATTGACAATTAGCATGTGGTTTTTACCTTCGGCTTTTTTCCGTTCATAATATTTGCCAAATTGATTCTTGGAGTTTATAACGGACATTGCTCCCAGATGTATTATCTTTTTCATGTCTTGGTTGGCAAGTTTTGATACTTTGCTTTTTCCTTTATAATTACCAGATTGCTTATTAAATGGCACTACTCCGCAATAGCAGCCAAATTGCTTAGCTGAATCAAATTTTGTAAAGTTATTTGTTATACAAATTAGAGATCTGGCAATCACAAGGACCTATACCTGGCACTGTATTTAGTATTTCATAATTCTTTTTCAACGCTTCGTTCTTTTTTATAATGCCTAACATTTGAGTTTCAATTTTATTAATGGCATTTTCGATCTCATCAATAACAGGATTATTTATCTCTTTTATCTTTTCATTAATAGTTGCTTCCATAAATTTATTGTTGTCGTCATCGGACTGGGTAATTTGTTTTTTTATTTTAACATATCTCGATCTAAGTGTTTCCAGGTGCTTGAGCTTGCTGATTGTCTCATCATCAGGTTTCCACAGACTTAGCTTATCATGAAATCTAAATGTATATTCTGCGATCATTATGGCATCTATCTTATCATTTTTTTCTCTACTCATACCCATAGATTGTTTTATTTTTAGTGCATGGATGACATAAGTAGCTATTTCCATGTTATGCAGTAGTGTTGTCAAAATGTAATTATAAATCCCTGTAAACTCGCAAGCAAAAACCAAATCAACACAGCATTTATTTGATTTTTCAAAGCTTTTCTTGAGGGAGGATACTTCTTTAATAAATTTCTTCAACGAATCCTTGTCATTCTCCACCTCTCTTTCCATATGATTTTTGGAATCAATAAATAAGCAAAAGTTAATTTTTGACTTTGAAATGTCTGCACCAATGATGAACTTTGTCTTCATAATATCTTTTTTAAGTTATAGTTAAAAATGATATGGTTGAGATATAAGGCAAACACCAATACCTTAATAATGGGCTTCAAATCCCAATTTTCTATTTGGCTTAAACCTTAAGAATAAGGAGAGGATTAAAACGGTTCATAGAATGTAAACTTCTAGCGCGCTAACTAAAGTGCCTCTCCTTATCTCAACTTATCAACATTATCAACAGTTTATAGCAAAATTTATACCCCCCTCGACCCCCCATTACACTACATATAATGATTATCTTTAATTTGTATAAAAAGGTTACATTTTATTTAAATTGCAAACCTAAAGGCGTGCGCATCACGCGGCATGGTCAAATTCCAGATGAAGAGCGCTAAAGGCGTGCGCATCACGCGGCATGGTCAAACTCCAGGTGAAGTACGCTAACCGCGTGCGCATCACGCGGCATGGTCAAATTCCAGGTGAAGTACGCTAACCGCGTGCGCATCACGCGGCATGGTAGATTTCTTGAGGAACCGACTGAACGGTCTCTCCACAGGAGATGACTGAACGGTCTCTCCACAGGAGAGAAAAATGAGCGGCAGCTCATTTTAGAGAAGGAACCGCGTGCGCATCACGCGGCATGGTCAAACTCCAGGTGAAGTACGCTAACCGCGTGCGCATCACGCGGCATGGTCAAACTCCAGGTGAAGTACGCTAACCGCGTGCGCATCACGCGGCATGGTCAAATTCCAGGTGAAGTACGCTAACCGCGTGCGCATCACACGGCATGGTGAATTCCTCGGGGAAATCGCGTGCCAATTAAGTGGTACTCAAATCTTATATACGTAATTTTGGGTATGATAAACAACTTGATATTAAACTCACTTTTGATATTAACTGCATTTTGTCAAAAGGTTAATTAATTGTTTCATATTTTAAGGCAAATCCATTACTTACACCTTTAATATTAAGCCTGCTTTAAGAATCCATCAATTGATTTCCTGTATAGTGCCTTAACGCCTGTCAAGCTTTATGTTTGTTAAAATCAATATATAATCTAAAATTAGCAAACATGAGAATGAACTTTTCAAAAGTCCTTTTGGGCATTTTGATGGCAATTGCCATTTATACCGTACAAGCAGATACATGGACTAACTTGTTATTGCGTGAAAATATTTCATTAGACCTAAATAAAGTAAGCAGTGATCCGGTTACTTTACTTACTCCTTTACCCGCTGCCACTATCAGTCTTAATACCACTACAGCTGAAGAAAAACTTACCACAGAAGTAATCATTACCGTTACCACAGATGGCCCTGCTTCCGGAAATCAGACCATTGGTATATCGGTGAGTGGTTCTGGAATTACGGCCTCCGACTATTACCTGACAAAGTCCACCATTACCATTTTATCCGGCCAGATGGCAGGAACTGCAAAACTGATTGTTGCCGACGATGCAATTCCGGAAGGTCTGGAAACGGCAACCGTAACTCTTATAAATGCTGGTTCAGGTTTAACCATAGGGTTACCTTCCAGTGCAGATTTAATGATAGTAGATAACACCTGCAGCTTTTTAACACATACCAGCACCATTACAAGTGTAAATGGCGCTGAGATATCCGCTTATGATGCGACAAGTAGTAAGCTGTTTGCGGTGGCGGGCGAATTTATTGAAGAATTTAATCTGAATGCTTCAGGTCAGTTGAGTCTAATTGGCATTCTTTCAAATGGTTTTACTGCACCTGCCGGATTTGCAGCCATCCCAAACAGCGTAGCTGTAAAAAATGGGATTTTGGCGGCTTCGTTTGCCATTAGGAATACCACTACCGGGGCACAGGATTCCGGAGTTGTGGCTTTTTTCCAGACCTCTTCCTCTGCATACATTCATCATGTAAAAGTAGGACACCTTCCTGACATGGTTACTTTTACACCTGGCGGAACCAAAGTCCTCACAGCCAATGAAGGAGAACCCAATAGTTATGGTCAAGCAACGTCATTTGACCCAGAAGGTTCCGTATCCATCATTGACATCAGTGGGGGCATCAACAATGCTTCGGTGACTACAGCCGGTTTTCAGGCATTTAATGGTCAAATAAATACACTAAAGAGTGCCGGTGTCAGAATTTATGGACCTGGTGCTACGGTTTCCCAGGATCTTGAACCGGAGTATATCGCTTTTTCTGCAGATGGCACCACAGCTGTCATTACCCTGCAGGAAAACAATGCCTTTGCCACCCTTGATCTTGCCACATCCATCATAACCCAAATAATTCCACTGGGCCTTAAAGACCACAGCCTGGCAAATGCAGGTCTGGATGCCAGTGACCGCGATTCTACTTCAAGTATAGGAAAGATCAACATCAACACGTGGCCTTTAATGGGCATGTACCAACCTGATGCCATTGCATCATTCACACAAAATGAACTGCAATATTACATAACCGCGAACGAAGGAGATTCAAGAGATTATACCGGATTTTCAGAAGAAATCCGGGTAGGCTCATTATCCTATGCACTTGATCCTATGGTATTTCCAAATGCGGCTACCCTTAAAAACAACGCCAATCTTGGTCGACTGCAATTGACTAAAGCAACGGGTGATGTCGATGCGGACGGAGATTTTGACCAGATGCACGCTTTGGGAGCCCGGTCATTTACCATTTGGAATGGTGCTGGCAGTCTAGTATATGACAGTGGTGACGCCTTGGAGAAAATGATCGCCCAAAAAACGCCAACTTTATTTAACTCCGAAGGCACCGCCGCCGGATTTGACAGCAGAAGTGACAACAAAGGACCTGAACCGGAGGGTGTAGCTGTTGGAAATGTATTTGGCACCACCTATGCTTTCCTTGGTCTCGAAAGAACAGGAGACGTAGTTGTTTATGACCTGACCAATCCAACCTCACCAGCCATGGTACAATACATCAATATGCCTCAGGATTTGGCTGTTGAAGGGTTACTTTTTATCCCCGCGGAGCAAAGTCCTACAAACAATGCCCTTCTTATCACTGCAGCAGAAGGAAGCCGAACTATATCGGTTTTTGAAATCGCTAAAAGTTACATTGCTCAATATGTGGATGAAGACGGGGATGGCTTTGGCGCCACTTCACAACCAATCTATGCCTGTGGTTTGACCCCCGGGTATGCTGACAATGACCTGGACTGTGATGATCAGAACGAAACTGTATATCCTGAAGCGGATGATCTTTGCGATGGCATTGACAATGATTGCGACCAAATGGCCGATGAAGACTGCGGTTGCACCAATCAGGATGCCTACAACTACAATCCAAATGCGCTGTTTGATGACGGCAGTTGCATTACCTGCAGCGATGGCATCCAAAATGGCACTGAAACCGGAGTGGATTGTGGTGGTACTTTTTGCAACGCCTGCCCGGCTCCTGTCGCAGTTTGCGGCAACATTGTTACGGTGTATGCCAATGCAGGAAATTTGACCTTTAATGGACCCGGTACCGCAGACGTTTATCTTATACCTGCTGAGGAGCTGGATGCCGGCTCTTCTTTCGGACCGAATATGAGCAGAACAGTCGCCCGAAAAAACACAAATGTTGCCTTCAATTGGACAACCAATGGCGCCTGTATAGATGCCATACCAAATGGCATCTATAACAACAGTGACAGGGGTATTCTTCAAAGAAATTGCCTGCCAGTAAGTCCGGCAGATTTCAACAAAGTGAGAAATTTTGACATGGTCATTACCGACAATTACGGAAGCAGTGCTTGCAGTGGCCGATATATCGTTATCAATGATTATCCAAATAACGGAGGAAGCACTCCGGAAGAACTGGCGGAGCAATTGGCATTTACCAGGTCATCGAAAGCAAATGTTTTAATGGCTTATCCAAATCCAGGATCTTCTTATGTAACCGTCTATCTCAAATTAAATGATGAGGTAAGCGATAATACCATTTCCATAATTGATGCCTTGGGAAATGTATGTCTAAAGCAAGAAGGTGTAACAAATAACGTGGTTACGTTCGAAACCGCGTCACTTACTCCAGGCATGTATTTCATAAGTCATTCCGGAGATAACTTCTCCGATGTCATCAAATGGATAAAAATCGACTAAAATAGATTGATGCTGTCATAAAATTAAGGGTGTACAACAAGCATGTACACCCTTTTCTTTTTACAATATATAAACGCAAACCGGTCTATCTTCTGGTAGGCATGAATCCCTCGTCACACTCGGAACTCCTCACCTTCGGCCCGGAGCCTGTCAGCTTCCGCTTCGCTCCAGCATATGTATGGCAACTGTCGGTTATGCTCTTTTACGTGAATGCCTGATATAAAAACTTAAATTCGGACCCCTCGTTGCTACCGCTTAAACGAATATGACTATGCTGCGCTGTTAGCGCGCAGTTTACTCACTAAAATGAGCTGCCGCTCATTTTTTTCTCTGAAGGAGAAATCGTTCGTTCATCTGGCTGACGCCAGTTAGACAGGTTTCGAAAATTTTGAACATTTTGAACATCTCATTCACCAGTCAAGTTGCCCTCCACTACCTTTCAATCCATATTTGCCCCTATTCGAAGTCAAAATGTGGTTGCACAGGTATTTAAATGCCACCTTAGTAAAGTTAAATAACAGCATGGACCTCAATTCCTAATTCCTAATTCATAAATCCTAATTCATAAATCCTAATTCATAAATGGAATTTATTTCTAAAATTAGCTTTTACGTCATGTTTGGCATCAGCATCCTGGTAGCTTTGTTTCACTTCGCCAATGCGGTGTATATCCCGATCACCGCAGGGGGAAAAGGGTCGGAATCAATCATCCTTGCCCTCGCAGGAATCGTTGCCTGCACGGGCATGTATTTTGCATATCAGGCAGTAGGTACCGAAGTTAAATATCTCTCAGCTTGCGGCATCCTGGGCTTATGCTGGCTGGTGATGGCCCTCGAGTTATTTATTGGATTTTTGTTTTTCAATGGTCCTATTCACTGGCAATAAGATGGGCTTTGGCGTAAAACTTTTATACTATTGTCTTTTGGCGGGGACAGCCACACTCACCCTATTTTACCTATATTCAGGTCTCACCGCCTGGACTAACCATCACAATCCCATTTTCATGAAACAATGGTTGGCATTGGCCTCTATATTTTGCGTATTCATGATCCAAAAATCATATCAGACCGGTGAAGTGGAATTGAAATACTGGGATGGCATGAAATACCTTGCTTATTGCTGGGCCTGCTGGGCTCTGGTAGCGGCACTTATTTTTTAATTGCCAAACTACTTGAAAAATAAATACCTTAACTTTAGACCATGAATATATCCCTTATTTTTTCGCTGATCTTTCTGACCATTGGATTACACGACCAGATTCCTGGGACAACTGAGACCCAAACTTTGGATAAACGGCAAACTTTGGCTGCAGTTTCTGATTCCAGTCAGATGGTAACATCCATCAAAGGCTTCCTGACCTGGTATAAAAAAAACTATAAAAAAGCAAACAGCTTTGGACTTACGGGTGTAGATGGCGGAGGGAACTATATTGTAAATGCGACTGGTTGCAAACAATACCTCGCTTTCCTTAAATCAAGCGGTTATATTTCCGATACCTACACAACATTATGGCAAACTTATTTTAACTCAAAAGAAGAGGCCTTTACAATTAATCCCCAAAATGAGGGACCGCCTGAAGGTTTCGACTTCGATCTGGTCTTAATCACACAAGAACCTGAACTCATCTGGAATGCCATACCCAAACTCAAGTTCAGGATAATCGAACACCATGGCAATAAAGCCCTGATAGAAATGACAGGAGAATGGATCTACGAAATTGACCTGAGCAAGAACAAAGGCAAGTGGCAAATCGATTATATTGCGACAACCAATTTCGACTAACCCAGCGACCGGCATGGATTCCAACCGCTATACAGGAGAGCCCCTTCGCCTTTATGATCTTATGGGGGAATTTATGGTGTGCTGCCCACGCTGTCAAAAAGATGCTTTAGTCAGTCTTCCAATAAAGATGGATTATAAAAATGGACGGCTCCGATGCCGACATTGTCATTTTCAGGAAACCGCCATAAACCGGCTTAGGTTCAAGTCTGCAGACAATGCCAGATGCAGCGACTGTGGGTCCCACATCACCGATGTCATAGCTGACCTTAAAAGCCCTAAGTCAAAAACATTAATCAAGTGTACGTCATGTGGATCACCTAATCAAGTGGCACGATGGGAATCCTATATCCTGAAGTACCTCCATGAAGGCATCATCGATGCCGTCTTCGGTCTGCCTCTGTTTCTGCAAATTCCGGTAAAGAATGAAATACTATGGGCCTATAACCTCCCCCACCTTAATGAGATCCAAAATTATGTGGCCGCCAAACTCCGGGAAAGAACCACCAGCCGCTTTAAAATGACCATGGTAGAAAAACTGCCCAACTTCATCAAAGTTGCCAAAAACCGAAACGAAATCATAAAGGCCATAGATAAATTGCGCTCAAAAATTGTGGATTGTTAATCCATCTCATTTTTCGCGCCCTATTTAATTTGCGCAGCCCGGTAGATTCACTCCCCACTTACAAATAATATCTGCGCAATTCTGCGGTATCTGCGGGAAATAAAAACTTTTTTTGGTTCCCGCAGATACCGAAGATTACCACAGAAATACCGTTAATTCCAAACATATATAGTTGGCGCTAGCCAGGTAGATTTTCACGACTTTTCCGATTCACCCGATTCACCCGATTCACCCGACCTGTCTAACTGGCGTTAGCCAGGTAGATTTTCACGATTTACCGATTATCACGATTCACCGCATCACCAATCAAGCCCCGGAAAAAATGCATCCACAAAATGTTCCAGGGTAAAATCTTCTCTAGATCGGTAAATGATGGTAATGATGTCGAAACGGATCTTCCAGTCATAATTGATGGATTCCATATATTGCGCAGCGGTAGAAGCGATGAGTTTTTGTTTGCGATGGGTAACCGCCGTTTCGGGAGAAGATGGCGATCTCCGGGTTTTCACTTCGACGAAGACAAGCTGGTCATTAATTTTGGCAATGATGTCGATCTCGGCTTTATGAGCTGACCAATTGGTTGCCAGGATGTCATATCCGGCTTTTTGAAGGAAATCAAGGGCAATGGACTCACCCTTATTTCCCTTCGATCTTGTGCTTTCAGGTTTCAGATGCCCAGCCAGGATTCGTATTCCTTACCCTGTGGTATGGAAACGATCTTTTTTGATTTGGTAAATAGTCTGGATATGAATGCAGCTACGATTTTGATGACCTTGCTCATGAGATATGTTTTAATGGGGGTTAAAATTCAACTATGACTTCGTTACAAATTTATATTAAACATTTTAAATATTATACTTTTTTTACATGTTTGAAATTCGTTAACAAAATGATCCATGTCATTCTATAACTAAGAGACACATAAATGATGCCAAACCCCTGAAAATCAGAAAAAAAGAAGTGTTTTTACTTACAATTTCAAACCTGAAACGGGAATTACCTGGAAATCGAGGGGATTAAGGGCATTGATGAGGTGGATTTTTTCGTATTCCCCCAATTGATCAATGGCAATATCTGCGGGTCTGATGTATTTTTTTTCGAGCAGGGATTGCCGCATGGTGCCCTCCAACAAGGGAAGCCGAGGCGTAAACAGTCCGTCGCGGTTTTCAAACACCAGGTTGTAGTAGTAGGCATCGGTGAACAAACCGTTTTTTACGATGGCGATTTCATCGGCGTCGCCACGTTGCTGGAAAAGGGCATCCAGGTTTGGTCGGGCTAAGAATTTATAGGGATATTCGATTTGGTCATCGGTCAGTACCCTGATGGTTTCTATGGGCTTGCGTTCATATTTTTCATAACTAACTCCGGCTCCTGATTTATCATATAAAATTCTGCATTTTACATCATCGAATGCGAGTGCCCGGGCATCGATCAGGCGACGGAGGGTAGTTCTTGCCAACCTGCCAAATAAATTAAAATAAGTAGTTGCATACCTGGCCTGGTGAAAGGTCATGTTGTGTATCCTCCCATTACGAATCCAAATGCTTTCTACCAGTTGGGACATAGATTTTATCAATTAGTTCATTGTATTCCTGACCGGCGGTGCTCATGGCAGTTATACCTCCTCCACTCCTGTACAGCAATTGATTTTCTTTTTCTTCAATATAACGTATGGCAACTGCAGAATCCATATTTTTTCCGTCAAAAAAACCAAAAACACCGGTATAAAAACCTCGCGGGTCTTTTTCTGCTTCCCTAATGATGTCCAGGGTTTCCTTCTTTGGTGCCCCACTGATGCTTCCTGCTGGCAAGAGTGTATCCAGCATATTCCCCAATCGTGAGGCATAATCCAATGGCAAGCGCCCCCGGATTTCGGAGCTGGTCTGCAAAAGGGTTTTATCGTTGGCCCTGATTGTGTCCAAGTATCGAAATTTGGTCAATTCAATGCGATCAGCCACCATGCCCAGATCATTGCGGATGAGATCAACTATCGTATAATGTTCAGCCAATTCTTTTTCATCTTCCAGGAGCAATTGTTCGGCATTTTCAATACCGGCATCTATGGTTCCCTTCATCGGATATGAGTAAATATGACCATCTGCGATCTTCACAAAACACTCCGGCGAAAAAACCACAAAGTTGTCAGGCATCAGCAGCTTGTACTTTGCCTGGGCCAGCCCATAAATATGGCGCAACGAGAGGTTGGTGTCAATGGGTGTAGGAAAAGTGAGGTTCACCAGATAGGAATCGCCATATTCAATTCTGGCTTTTACGCGGTTGAACCTTTCGGTATATTCCTCGATGGAGAAGGGGTCTTTTTCAAACTTTTCCAAAAAAGGAAGTGACACGTGATCATGGGCTTCAAACCGGTGTTCGTTGATCTTAAACCGGATACACGGATCCAGGTCCGCCATCGGAGAAACCAATGACATGGTCTTGTCAAAAGAGATGAGGAAGAAGAAGGGATTACCGCTTCCGCCCAGTGAATTCATATCAGATATCCAGGACAATGTTTTATTTTGATGCAATGATAGGGAAATTTTTAACAATACGGCATAGGGCAATACGCCTGCGGCTTAGGGCAATACGCCTGCGGCTTAGGGCAATGCGGCTTCGCCTTAGGGCAATGCTAAAAGTTAGCTAATTTGTTCTCAAAAACATTTTAATATCACAACGAAATTCATAGTTGCCACTCGCGGTGCTCGTGGTTCCCTTTCTAAAATGACGTGTCTGTCATTTTTTTGCTGCGCAAAACGTGCGGTCATGGCTCAGAGGAATGCAGCTGTACTTTGAATTGGCTTACAACAAAGTATTGACCTTTTTTCCCGCTGAAAACGCAGAGTAAATACTACTCTCAATCCATTCCCCAGAAGAAGAAAATTACTTTCTTTATTTATACCCAGATGCGCTGAAATCTACCTGGCTAAGCTAATGGTCTGCTGGAAATAAAGACCAAATTTTGTATCTACAGAACTGTTTAACCTGCGCAGCCAGAAAATATCAGCGATTTCTGCGTACGTATCCGCTTAGTGGAAGTGAATTCAATTTTCTTGACATTTTGATTTAAAAGAACCATATTTCTGCGTTTTCAGCGGGAAATTGTCAGGGTATATGGTTTTATGAAGTGTTAGATTATAGCCAGGGTAGTTCAGCCCCTCAGGTTTACAGCTAAAATCAGAAAATGATCATTATGAAAATATTTTTTAAGTTAATCTAAAATTAATTTTATACTTTTGTGAAAAATGTAGGCCATGCTCTCTTTTACAGAGGAAAATTACCTCAAAGCCATCTTTAAGATCTCTGAAAAGGAGAAAAAATCGGCTTCAACCAACTCACTGGCAAAGCACCTGGAGACGACACCTGCTTCGGTGACAGATATGCTCAAGAGGCTGTCAGAGAAGGAGTTGATCCATTATGAGCGGTATCGGGGGGTGACCCTCACAACAGAGGGAAATCGCATCGCTACGTCCCTCATACGGCGGCACAGGCTTTGGGAAGTGTTTTTGGTGGATAAGCTTCGGTTTGACTGGGAGCACGTCCATGACCTGGCAGAGGAACTGGAACATATATATTCTGAGGAACTCATCTCAAGGCTGGATGCCTTTCTCAATTACCCTAAATTTGACCCCCACGGCGACCCTATTCCAAATGCCGAAGGGCGGTTTACCATACGCAACCAAATGCCGCTGAGTGAATTGTCCACCGGACAAACCGGACAGGTGCTGGGCGTAAAAGAACATAGCAATGCCTTTTTGCGCTATCTCAATCAGATACGGGTAAAACCGGGTACCACCATCAAAATTGAAGAGCGCATCGATTTTGACGCTTCGCTGCGCATCCAGGTAGATAACAGGGAACATTGTACCATCTCCTACCCCGTTGCACAGGCACTAATGGTGAAAAAGATATGAAAAAGTTTCTTACACTGGTGCATTTGCTAATTTGTTTGGTGGCTTATGGCCAGAAGCCGCTGGTGGTATCTTCTGCCTCCATATTTGCGGATATGTCAAAACGCATTGGTGGCGACCACATCGAGGTGCAGTCCATTGTACCCATTGGAGGAGACCCTCATAAATATGAGGCCACACCCGACGATGCCCGTTTGCTGGCGGGTGCATCCCTCATCCTCATCAACGGACTTACCTTTGAAGGTTGGATCAATGAAGTCATAGACACTTCAGGAACCAAGGCCCGCGTGGTGCTAATCACAGAAGGCATCGAGGCTATCAAGTCTGCAGAACACCAAAATGCGGTAGATCCGCACGCCTGGATGGATGCGGAGAACGGTCTTATTTACCTCAAAAACATCAAGGACGCCCTGGTGACTATGGACCCTGGACACGCTCAGGATTATGAAAAGAATTATTTTGTCTATAAAGAAGAACTCACGGAATTGCATCAATATATCCAAAGGCGCATGGCTGAGATACCTCCGGCACAGCGCATTCTCATTACTTCCCACGACGCCTTCAGTTATTTCGGGAATAAGTATGGACTAAAGATTAATGCCATGATGGGTGTATCCACCGATGCCGATGCGCAGACGGGCGACATGGAGCGTGTCATTGAAGCCTTGACCAAACAAAAAGTGCCCGCTATTTTCATCGAAAGCACCATCAATCCCAAGATGCTCATGCAGATCGCACACGACCACAATGTCATCATTGGAGGCAGTCTGTATGCCGATTCAGTGGGCGAACCGGGAACAGAGGGCGAAAGTTATCTGGGCATGATGAGGCACAATGCCGATGTGATTGCCGGTGCACTTAGCCGTCAGGTTAAAACAGGCATCTCGCTTTCTACCGGCATCAACTGGTCCATGTATGCCATACTTATTGCTGCCCTTTTGCTCAGCTGGGTTTTACTCATCCTTAAATTGAAAAAATGAACAACGACATACTGCCCATTGAGGTTAAAGGTTTGTCGGTCTCCTACGGCAACAAGCGAATCCTTACAAACATGTATATGCAGGTTGAAGCAGGTCATACCTATGGCCTCATTGGGCCCAATGGTGCCGGCAAGTCCACTTTGTTCAAGGCCATTCTCGGTCTGTTGGAACCCAATGCCGGGGAGATTAAAGTATTTGGTGCTGAGGTAAAACATTCCCGCAAGCGCATTGCTTATGTGCCGCAGAAAGATGACATAGACTGGGAATTTCCAGCCTCTGTCAAAGACATCGTACTCATGGGCCGATATCCACACAAAGGACTGCTAGAACGCCTTAACAAAAATGACCTGAAACTCGCAGAAGAAGCTATGGTCGAACTCGGCATCGCTGAACTCGCCGACCGGCAAATCGGGCAATTGTCTGGAGGACAGCAACAACGGGTTTTTATTGCCAGGGCTTTATGCCAGCAAGCCGATCTATTTTTCTTTGATGAGCCCTTCGTGGGTGTGGACATGTCCACCGAAGAACGAATTGTCTCCGCCATGAAAAAAATGGCCTCTGAAGGAAAGACGCTATTGGTGGTCCACCACGACCTCACTACGGTGGAACAATATTTCGACAAGGTAATCCTCATCAACCAAAGACTCATCGCCCTGGGTGATACAAAGACTGCTTTTACACAGGAAAACATTGCCCGGTGTTACGGCGCTCAATTGGGCATGCTGCAAAGGTGGCAGTGAGGGTTTGGGGAATCGTGAGAATCGGTGAATCGTGATGACCGAGCGGTTTGGCGAAGCCAAAAAAATGGCCGACAGGTCATTTTAGCAAGGGAACCACGAGCACCTGCGAGTGGCAACGACAAAACCTATACGGGGGGAGAGGAAAATCGCAAAAACAGATCTGGCTAACGCCAATCTTTTATGTTCTCCAGTCGTGTTTTTCTTTTAGATGGCGTGAGTATGCTTTTCTAATTCTTGTCAGAATTAATTAGGATTTGATCTCTACCTTTCTGTTGAAGGAAAATTTACGATTCAATCAATATCCTACAAACACAAAACTGCCCGAATAGGCCCCATAGTCTTTACTCCCCACGCCATTGCGGGTAGTGCCCTTGTAAGCAGATTGTCCGGCACGGATCTCGATGGTCACTATGCCTCCACGGGCTGCTGTGATCAGTCCCGCATGTACTGCACAGGAACCAATCGAACTGTCATCTGTATATACATCCGTGCCCCATACCCGACTTGACAGGGTGCCGCCGGCCGGAAAAGTATAGGTGAACCTTTCTCCGGTCCGACCCCGGAAGTTATCGGCCTGCGTGTTCCAATCGGCTGTTATGACTTTTGGATCGGGGTTGATGATTACTCCTGCATTTCCTCCGACAAATACAAAGCTGCCCGAATAGGCTCCATAGTCTTTGCTTACCACTCCATTGCGGGAAGTGCCCTTGTACGAGGATTGACCTGCCCTGATCTCGATGGTCACCGTACCTCCGCCCGCTGCCGTGATGAGGCCCGCATGTACCGCGCAGGAACCAATCGAACTGTCATCCGTATATACATCGGTGCCCCAGACACGGCTGGAGATGGTGCCGCCGGCCGGAAAAGTATAGGTGAACCTTTCTCCGGTCCGACCCCGGAAGTTATCGGCCTGCGTGTTCCAATCGGCTGTTATGACTTTCGGATCGGGGTTGATGATTACCCCTGCATTTCCTCCGACAAATACAAAACTGCCCGAATAAGCCCCATAATCTTTGCTCCCCACGCCATTACGGGTAGTACCCTTATATGCGGATTGCCCTGTCCTGATCTCGATGGTTACCGTACCTCCACTCGCTGCCGTAATGAGGCCGGCATGTACCGCACAGGAACCAATCGAACTGTCATCTGTATATACATCCGTGCCCCATACCCGACTTGACAGGGTGCCGCCGGCTGGGAAAGTATAGGTGAACCTTTCTCCGTTGCGGCCCCGGAAGTTGTTGGCCTGCGTGTTCCAATCGGCAGCTATGGCTTTCGGATCCGGTTTGATTACAGACCCTGATGATGTTAAAATAAAGCTGGCACCATAAGCACCCCAATTTGCACTGGTGACACCAAAACGCGTACTTCCCACATAATAAGCTTGTCCTGCCATTTTCTCTACCACAATGTGTCCTCCTTTCGAAAAAGTAAGCAAACCGGCATGAACCGCTGCTGTTCCGATTGAACTGTCATCCGTGTAGATGTCGGTACCCCAAAGCCTGGATGAGGGCGATCCACCGGGCGGTAAATAGACATTGAATTGTTTGCCCGGGCTGCCTTTGAGGGCATCACCCCGTGTACCCCAATCAATGGTAATGTCTGCGGGAAGATGGTCGTTTTCAAAATCTGACCACTTGTAGTCATATTCCCAGTACCAATTACTACTACCCCGTATTTTGACTACGAGGGTCTGTAATTTATTGTTTTCTACCGAAAATAATGGGGCAATTACCAATTTTTCCCTGCTATTGTCATATTCATAGTGGTGCTGACCATTAATTAAACCGGTCACTCCGCTGCCACCCATTTTGTGACTAAAATCTTTGAAATAGGTAAAAATGGAACAGATACCAAAATCTGGCGTACCGCCAAGATAGTCCGCAGAAAGGGTAATCGGTACGGCTTCACCAGGTAGAAGCCTTGCGGGGGGTCGCGACCATTTGAATCCTGCTTTAAATTCAGCAGGTGATTTTGCAGCCGCATCACAAACAAAATTTTGTGTAATGACAAGGTCAAACTCACCCCCTCCCGATATTTTATCAGGATAACAACTTCCTTTATCGTAAGGCTCAAAACGCATCCTGGCTTCCTGTAAAATCCACACGCCTGTAGATTTTACCAAAGGTTTTGACAAGTCAGAATTTGAAGCCCCAATTGCGTCAGTGACCTGGTAAAACACAAAGAGCAACCATAACTTGCTCACAACCATCTTTAAGAAATTGTAGATTCAAGTCACAAATGCAACTTTTGAGGTAGACAATAACGAGATAATATTTTTTCAAAAGAAAGAGGGAAGGCTCCCCCTCTCTTCTGAATGGAATACTTGTCTTATATTGTCCCTCGTCCAAAAGATGTATATATGAGTCATGTAACCTTAGAACAAAGATATGTAATTTCAAGAATGCTGTCAAAGAATAAAAAGTTGGATGAGATTGGAATAGCGATTGGCAAAGACAAATCGGTTGTTAGCAGAGAAATTATGCGTAATTGTGATCAGAGAACCGGGAAATATAAGCCTGAATTAGCGCACAAAAAGTATCAAAGCAGGCTACATAGCAAGCCCAAAAGGGTCAAACTTACAGAACCTGTTAAGGAGTACATTGAAAAGAAAATTGAGGATCAATGGAGCCCAGAACAGATTAGTAACAGGCCTAATTCCGAGGGGCTAGATCTTGTTAGTCCTGAGACGATTTATAAATACATAGCACTTGATAGAAAAAAAGGGGGTCAGTTACATACTCACTTAAGAAGAAAGAAGAGGAAGAAAAAAAGGTGTGCACTTCCAGATAATCGTGGTAAAATTCAGGATACCAAAGGTATAGCTGAAAGGCCTAAAATAGTAGAAGAGTACACAAGAGTAGGAGACCTTGAAGTTGATTTGATTATTGGAGAAAAACACAAGGGTGCATTAATAACCATCAATGACCGTAGGTCTGGCCTTAGTTGGATTAAATTAACCAAGACAAAAGACTCAATGAAGGTGGCCAAAATAATAATCAAAGCCTTGGAACCTTATAAGAAGATGATACACACAATAACATCAGACAACGGTAAGGAATTTGCAAAATTTAAAATGATAGAAGAAAAACTAGAGGTACAGTTTTACTTTGCCGATCCATATTCGAGTTGGCAAAGAGGATCAAATGAAAATTTGAATGGATTGATCAGACAATACTTCCCTAAAAAGACTAATTTTGAATCTTTAACATGGAGTGAAGTAAAATACGTAGAAAAAATGTTAAACAACCGACCTAGAAAAAGACTGGGATATAGAACCCCAAATGAGGAATTTATTTTTTTAACAAAGAAAGTTGCATTTGCAGCTTGAATTCAGGAATGCTTATACCACATGAAAAATATTTTTTGATAATATAAGCCTTAATACGAAGATTGTCAATGATAAATATCATTTTGACATGGTAATAATCTATATCATCCAGCTAAAATGAAATAAAGTTTTAATGCACCAATAGTCAGAATGGTTTATGGTCAATAAAAGTGTATAACTTGAGATGGATATCCTCCAACTTTTGAATTACCACTCTATGAATTCATAGATTTTAATAAAAAATCTGAACCTAATATTTTAATTAAAGGAAAGATGATTTAATTTTATGGTAAATTGAATTATTTGAAAGAGTCATACATTCAACTTAATTACTATGAGAATTACCTTACTTCTGACCTTACTACTATTTCAATTCTCCGCGGGAAGTCAAAACGAACTACCCTATTCAAATTGCAATTGTGCCAGTAATTTGGATGACCGGTTCTTTAGAATCCAACATTTTCACAAAATCAATAACCATTCAAAATTTGGAAACAAAGAATTGATCGCACAGGTTTGCTCATCGACCGAATTTATATCGGAAATTAGGGTGGCAGCGGATGGCACTACCTCTACATTTTTAGAAATCACCAGAGAATCCTGTGATCCTCCGGCAGCAAGTAATTATCCTTTTGATCTCATACAGCTCGATGATAATTTTGAACAGGTGGGTAATTCTCTGCCTACGCTTTATGGTGTAATGGAGAAAGTCAGTAAAAACGGATCGACTACATTTTTTAAATATACCCACCCACTAATTGGTCCGGATGAAGGTTTGGATTTTAGAAGCATCTATGTGCAGATCGTTGGTACAAATGCCACACTGGGTACCATGATCATCAGTGTTCGCCGACCACCTGTGTTGATGGTGCATGGTTTATGGAGTAACGGGACCGCTTTTGACGCTATGAAAAGTAACCTCACCGGCAGCGGAAACTATCAGGATTTTCAACTGTACAGTGCCAATTATGAAAGTACGAATGACCGCCAGTTTATAGACAACACCAATGTAATTCCCGATGGTATTTTTAATGTGATCAAACAAAGTCAGGACAGAATGGTTGCGGTGGGAAAGGTTAACATTGTCTGTCACTCTATGGGTGGTATTCTGACACGTTTGTATATGAAAAATCCGCTTTATGCCCAAAACAAGGACATCAACCGGGTGATCACATGCAATACACCGCATGCCGGTTCGCAGATGGCCAATTTTGTGCTGGACAATACCCAATATGGAAACGTGATCGCATCCGCATTGGCAGCTGCAGGGATGAACTCCTATGCCGGAGCGGTATCCGATCTGCGGGTGGGCTACCCCGAAATCAATGGGGTGAGAACTGCCGCTATACTTGGCGATGCCAAAGTACATGCCATCCTTACAGTGACCGATCCATTGAGTTCCCCCCGCCATAAGTTTTTTCCAAAATATGTCAACGGCAAGCTTTGTCATGGGCTTTATGCTTAAACACTGCGGAGGTGTCTTTCTGGACGATATATTTGATGGCGATTTCCATGATGGCATTGTTGCCCGGGAGAGTCAGAAGGGAGGGTTATTGGGCATATACACCTCAGACATTTCAGACCAGGTGCACATGGGGGCTGTTGCTAACCCAACCGTTATGGACAAAGTAAATGAGATGCTCAACGAACCCATTACCAGTACCCATTTTTCCAGTTCCTATGGAAGTGTGAGTTTATCGTACACCTTCAATGCGCCCTGTCTTCCTTTCCGCGGTCGGGAAAAAGTTGATGACCGGATCACAGCCGACGTGGAGTTCATTACGCCCAACTCGGGAACAAGCGCCAATGGCGGAGACAGCCTCACCATACAATATTCGTATTCGATGGTGGACAGCATCCTGGTAACACTGGCTACCCACCCGGATTCGTTGTCTGTGATGTTTACAATCGCGAATGGTGACAGCCTGAGGTTTCCTACGCCCACCCGGCTTTATGGTCCGCACACCTTGGTGCTATTGGGCCTGGATGCGGATGGCAGCATTCTGGATCAGGACAGTGTAACCCTAAACTTTGGCACATCCGCTGAATTCGACAGCATCCTCACAACCCCCGGGTCCATTTATCTCAACCAACATGATTCCATGGAGTTTTCCATTCAGGGGATTTTCTCAGACGGAGTAGTCAGAGATCTGATGCTTGAAGATTCCCTGAATTTCGATTTTGACTTTAACCGGGCATCCCGCCGCAGCACCCATTTCATTCGCATGGACTCTTTGGCCAGTGACACCCTAGTGGTAAGTAAAAACGGAGCACAAAGCAAAAAGGTCATCATCCATAAATCCGGAACCAATTATCCTGCAAACTGCAAAACGGTCACCAATACCTTACCGGATGGCAATGGATCCCTGAAACAGGCACTGGCATGCGCCGGTGAAGGCGACACCATTACCTTCAGTGCTGTAATCGCATTGGATACCATTGAGGTGGACACACATGGGCTGATCATTGATAAGAACATTTACCTCATCAATGAAAATGCCGGCAAGATGTACATCAGATCGGCAGCCCCAGCTATATTCAACACCTTTGCAGGGTATGACATAACCCTGGAAAACCTGGGCATTGTCTCCGAACATGCCAATGCAGTGGTCATCACCAATTTTGGCAACCTCACTTTAAAAAATGTAGATTGCCGAAATTTAAGTTCCGGCATACCTGCAAAACTACTCAACAATGATAGTGGTCAAGTAACCATGTTGGGTGATGTGAAGTTTTAAATTGATGGCTTCAGCGTATTCCAGTGGAATTTATTGAAGAAATGTTCCATGGCAAACTGTTACTTCCCTATTTATCTGGCATTAGCAAGGTAGATTTCCCGATTCCCACAATTTACCGATTCCCACAATTTCCCGGTTTCCCAATTCCCACGATTTACCGATTCCCACGATTTCCCGGTTTTCTCGTTTTTCTCGATTTCCCGGTTTTCTCGATTTACCGATTTCCCCGATTCCCACAATTCTCCCGATTCTCCCGATTCCCCCGATTTACCGATTTACCGATTTACCAATTTACCGATTTACCGATTTACCGAATTGCTCGATTTCCCCGATTCCCGCAATTCTCCCGATTCCCCCAATTTACCGATTTACCGATTTACCGATTTACCGAATTGCTCGATTTCCCCGATTCCCACGATTTCCCGATTCCCACGATTTACCGATTTCCCCGATTTACCGATTTACCGATTTACCCGATTCCCACAATTCTCCCGATTCTCCCGATTCCCCCGATTTACCGATTTACCGATTTACCAATTTACCGATTTACCGATTCCCACTATTTCCCGCATTAATGCACAACCACCACTAACTGTCTATCCTCGCCTGCAGCGACTACATAAAGTCCGACAGCAAGCGAGGTCACTGATATCTCACTACCCCGTCCTGAGGAAATCAAGCGGCCCTGTGCATTATAAACCTGCCAGTCACTAAACTTCGAAAGGTAGAGGACATCAGAAACAGGATTTGGTTGAATGGCAATGTTGTTATTAACTTGATCAATGTCCACCACAGCCGTAGTCATGCCACATATTTCTTCGATAAAATTTAAGGTCAACCCATTGAGATCTGCTTTGAGGTTGTGTTCAGCATTGGTTACCTGGACCTGGGTTTCCAGGTCAGAGAGTTGGGCAGTGCTCAGGGAAAGGATGACCGGAAATCTAGTGGGGTCATTGAGCACCAGTAGCTCGATCTCATTGAAAGGGCCGACAAAATGGTTGTTTTCATCCAGGGCGTTGTTGTTTTTTAGTTCATTGTAGATGGCCATTGACAATGCTTCTGAAATCAATGGAGACCGGTCGAACCTCTCAGGAAAGAGTGGAACTTCATCATATTCATGCAAGGTAGCGCACACCCCCCGGTCACGATAATTCATATGGTGAACCCTTGCTGCTGCATTTCCTTCAAGCCCCACAGCGGGATTGCGGTCTTTTAAGGAGATGGAAAGCAACCAGGGTTTATTTCCAATCAGAGAAAGCTCTTCACTGCCGCTTGAATTATGACCTACCGCCGCCCGCCAGTTTAAGACATTTGATACAAATTCTGAAAAGGTACTTCCCGCAGAATAGCCAGCGGCAATGTGAACCGTGCCTGAGTATATTTTCCCCATCTGAATGAAGGTATCCCTTATGGCCCTTATGTTTGCGAAATCAAGCAAAGTGGAATCGAGCCCATAAGTGTACCTGTAATTGCCGTCGTTATCAAAATCCAGGTCAAACTCACTCTCTTCGCTGGTATAACCCACTATGCCATAACCCCTGGTCATCAACAGGTGAATCAACTGTCGGGTCTCTATGTCGCTGGTAAAGTTGGCAGCATTGCCGTTGGTGCCGTGAAAAAACCAAACTACACCTTTCATATTAGAAAGGGTTGGAAAATAGGCCAACACTTTTTTAGTGCGTTCGGCACCTTTAATATTAAACAAAGAAAGTTTCATATCCGGATCAAGAGCCGCATAATTGGCGGTCACGCTGATGTCCTTGTCTGGCATGGTCACCACAGTATGATATTCGATGGGTGATTCCAAGAATGAAGTATCCCCCGACCAATGGGTAAACACCTTGCCATCTATTTGCTTAGACCAGATGTGGACCTTTGTATCAACTTCGTATTCACCACCGCCATGTCCCAGATTGGTGGTAAGGGTAGTTGGACCACCGCTGCCTGCCTCTTCCAATACGTATTGTTTCATCCAGTTCCAGTGGATCACCGGTGCATTAAACGGATGGTTATTGCCATTGGGATAGTTGTGCGCAAGGCCTTTGACTAGGATAAACTTAAATTCATAACCTGTGCCCGGCCCCGGGTTCATTGGCTGGTAGGTCGCTGCCACCGCAAAACTCGTGTCCCCTGCAATTTCAAAATCCGATCGCAGATCAAAATTTCTTTGGTGGTTTTTTGCAATTCTATAATGTTTACCTCCCAGATAAGGCAAATCCGGTGTGGTGATGAGGGTGTCGAGGTATATCAAAGGAACTTCCGGTCCTTCATTGCCGGGACCATAATCTACATTGCCCACCTGAAATAAAACGGGTAGCTTTCTTTTGGGAAAATAGACGGTATCGATGGCATAAGACCCGGCATTTTCGGCCACTGCGGCCAGCACGTCGCTCATTTCCACTGCACACTTCGCCGCCATTTGTCCGCCGTTTGAAAAGCCATTCAGGTAAATGCGGCGTTCATCGATCTGGTAATTGGCTTTCATTTCCAAAATGATCTTGCGCAAAAATTTTATGTCGTCATAACCCTCTTCACCAGCCTGGAAAGTCCATTCAGCGTCGGGCGTGGTATTCCACTTGGTAGTCATTTTTAACTCACCATTGTCGTTGATCTTATACCTCCCGGATGAGGGAAATACCGGAATGAAGCCCTCCGTCTCGCTGAGTTCTTTCCACCCATACGCATTGTAAAATACGTCGGCATCGCCGCTGGTACCGTGCAACATGAATACCAAAGGCACCGGCTTGGAACCATCATAATTCAGTGGAATATGGATAAGGTACTCCCGTTCGATACCATCCACAAAAGTGTTCACGCGCACCTTGCCGGGGCCTCCCTGGGCAAATGATACAATGCTCCAGCACAGGAACAAAAGGGCATGCCATAAAGGAAAAATAAAAGCAAACTTCAAGTTAATATTCTTCATGTTACAAATTTTATAAAGACAATAAAGTAAGCCGACTGAGATTTACAATTTAATTTTAAAGATCATTTGATACATCCCAATCCTGAGCAAAAATAACAGCTGCTACACTGTTTGAAATACCTATTTGGGTAATTTAATAAAATATATTTCATCCAAAAGTTCTGAATTTTTCATTTTCATATGGGAAAAATATGTAATCAATACTATATTTTTATTAAAAATCCAATAAATTTCGAATTTTACAAAATTTAATAATTAATTTTCGGTTTCAACCTGAGAAACGGGATCAATATCCGGTAATGAAAAATTCAACCTATGAATATTTTACATGTATTAGTCTTTCAATTTATCAATTGCACAAACCCGGCAAAACAGAAAAGGTATGTGTCAAAAAAATGCGTTGATAGATGAATAAATATAAAAATAAATACCGCATACCATCTGACCGTTTACAAACCTGGGATTATGGTAACAATGGTTCGTATTTTATTACCATTTGCACCAAAAACAGGGAACATTTTTTTGGTGCAATTGGAGATGGTGACATGCAATTAAATGACATTGGCATAATTGCCGAACAATATTGGATAGAAATTTCCAATCACTTTCCGTTTATCAAATTAGGAAATTTTGTGGTGATGCCGAATCATGTTCATGGTATTTTGATTATTGATAAAATGGAATCCACCAGTGGAGACGCGATTAATCGCGTCTCCACTGGTGGATTTGCAGGCACAAAAAACCCTATGTTTCACGAAAATATTTCGCGAATAATTAGATGGTATAAAGGGCGGTGTTCATTCGAAATGCGCAAAATTCACACCGGTTTTGAATGGCAATCACGATTTTATGACCATATTATTCGCAATGCACAATCATTTGAAAACATTCAAAATTATATTACCAATAATCAGTTGAAATGGGGTAGAGGCGCGATTAAATTGGGGTAGAGGCGCGATTAATCGCGCCTCTACCCCAACCAAAACAAAAAATATATGAAATTCCTGTATCCAAAAATTCTGATCTTTTTATGTCTGGTTTTTGTCCTGTCCTGTGTTAAAAATGAACCGGATATACCCCATCAACCCATTACCCTGGGCATTTTTACCGAATGTAATTTTGTACCCGCGCACGACACCACCTACATACACAATCACCTCATCGGCAAATGGAAATGGTACTACATCCGCTGTTTCTGGTTCCCAGAAAAAGCCAATGGCAGCGAATTCAAAGGTCTATATTTGGAATTTAAAGCAGACAACACCCTCGTAGTAAGTCAAAACGGTGTGGTGACCCAAACGTCAAGCTGGAAAATCGAAGACCTGCATGCCGGATATTACGGCATCGATACGCAACCCCTCATGTACCTCACACCCGGCATCATCGCCTTTTGTGAAAACGAACTGGCTTTCCTGGACAGCTATGTGGATGGGTGCGATAATTATTTTGTGAGGTGATGGTGCTGAAGTAAGAAATCATGAGGGTGGAATTATATCTTTGATGCAAGGTAATGTCCGATTTAGTCCAAGCTTACTCAATTTTCAAAAATCACTTACTTTGAAAAAACACCTGTTCTACCTCCTGCTATTTTCTGCTCAGATTCCATTTGCACAAAACCCATGTGACATGGGTATTTATAATACCAATTATTCTTCCGGCCCTATCCATCAAAACATTTCGACTACAGGGGCTTTATTATTCAATGATACAGGAGATGCAGCATACAATTTCCAGAGAGATGGCCAGACAATTCCACTGATTTACACGGCTGCCCCCTGGGTAGGCGGAATTACCGAAAATGGAGAGTTTCGATTCTCGGGTGCCGGATATATACACAATTTAAGCAACTCCGACTGGGTTCCCGGTCCCATTCACCACATATCTAATCCTCCGGGTAACTGCCAAAAGTGGGACAAAACTTTTACCGTATCCAGGAAAAATATATTGGATGCCATTGCCCTGCTTTACAATGCTGATGGCAGCATTAATCCGGATATGTGTAATCAATTGCCCAATGAAATTTTAGCCTGGCCGGGCGAAGGTAATCCACACTTTTTTGCAATACATGGCACCACCGCGGAGAATTTCAATATTGTGCTGTTTTATGATCACAATGAAGATGGCGTCTACGATCCCTGCGATGGTGATTTACCCGCTTTTTATACCCGGCATTTTTCTGTGTTATCGAAAGAAGATGTACTTGCTACTTTTCCCGATATGCTGGCTTTAAACATCATTAATGATGCGATGGGTATTCAAAAACTCACTCCTGGAGAAGCTATGAATATGGAACTCCACCAATACACCTTTGATTACCACACACAAGACAGTCTTGAACAAACCACTTTTCAGATGTTCAAAATCATTAACAAAGGCGAAGAGACCCTCAATGATTTTTATTTTTCTCTTTGGCTCGATGCTGACCTGGGATGTTATAAAGATGATTTCACCGGTACTACCGCTGCCCACGATATGGTCTATTTTTACAATGCAGATGCCGTGGATGGTCAACCCGGTACTTTTTGCGATGGCTTATTAGGATTTCAGGAAGAGGTGCCTCTCCTGGGAATCTCTTACCTGGATGGCCTGGATTATGTGGATACTACGCCTGATCCCCCGGTATGGGTCAATTCAGGACTTACCTCTTCAATTTATCTGAGCAACTGTTCTGTCATGCCATCTAACCCTTTTTCCTGTGATCCTGTTGGCATCGACTCTTCCTTCTACCACAAGATGACGGGGAAATGGACATCTACGATTCCCATTACCAAGGGTGGCATTGGATTCAATCCCGAATCTACAGATACTACGAAATATGTGTTTCATAACAGCCCTTCAGACCCCAACGGGTGGTCTATGTGCAGTGCAGGCATCCTCCCGCAAGATCTGAGAATGCTGATGTCCACCGGAGCATCAAAAATAAGACCAGGTGCCATAGACGAGGTCATTGCCGCTATACAGATTGTCAACAGTGTTCAACTTCCTTGTCCCGATATAAAGCCCCTGATTGATGTAAACAAAGCGGCGCATAATTTCAAAAATCGGGGCTGGAGGCGGAAATCTGATACATCAGCCGTAAAAGAATTCAACTACCCTTCTTTGCCTTGGACCTATCTTCCATCAGAAAGAGGCTTTACACTCCATACCAGCGATTTTTCTGCTGAAATAATGGTTTCAGATATCAGTGGCAAGATTTTGAGTCGCCACCAAAGCCCACCCTTTAGTACATTTGAGTGGGAATGTGACCATTCAGCCTGGCAGCTCGTCTTGGTGCAGGTGAGCAGTGGAACCATGTCATATACCTATAAATTGGTGGTGAAGTGAATTAAGCCTACCCTTAGGAAGCCAGGAGAATAGATTTCAATATAGATTAATAAGTACTTTTGGTCCTATGCAGTAAAAGTATGAATAACCAAATAAAGCACCTATTGTATTCAGTTCAACTTCCTGTATTCATTGGGAGACATACCGGTTTTCTGCTTGAAGAGCCTTATAAATTCCTGCTGGTATTTTTTATATAAATCCAAGAATTCATTGAGTCGTTGAAAGACAGAGCTTACAATATCCGTTAAATTGGTAGATAAATCCGTAATCTATCTACCAAAATAGCGAGGAAATGAGCACACCTTTGTAATAAAATAATTCTACTACAGAAGGTAACATTGAATAAGGAGATTAAATGGATGATAAAAATACAGTCTTCTTTAATGAAACATTTCCAAACCCAGAGAGGCCAATTATGACGACCACTCCATCTTTTAATAATCAATCTCACAAATACTAATGTCTTCACTATGAAACGTCGAAATATTTTAAAATCAGGGTTAGCACTGGCAGGAGCCTCTATGTTCGCTACGGCTGCAAGTGCGGCCAATAACCTAGATAAAAACAGTATGCCTCAATCACCGCAATTAAATCCTTCTTTAAGCCGCCGAAAGCTTGGAAGCCTGGAAGTTTCCAGCATTGGACTTGGCGTACAGAATATGAGCCGAACTTACCAAACTACTCTGCCTTCAAGACCCGAAATGTTGAACATTATACGCAAAGCTTTTGACAGTGGGGTAACTTTCTTCGATACGGCGGAAGCTTACGGCCCATTTGAATGTGAGCGCATCCTGGGCGAAGCCATCGCACCATTTAGAAATAAAGTAGTGATTGAAACCAAGTTTGGATGGAACATAGATCAAAAGACCGGGCAGCGTTTGCCAGGCCTGAACAGCCAACCGGAACATATTAAGGAGGTGGTGGAAGGAATGCTTCAACGGCTGCGCACCGACCGGATTGATCTCTTATTACAGCACCGTGTGGATCCAAACGTACCGATTGAAGAGGTGGTTGGTGCCATTAAAGACCTGATGCAGGAAGGAAAGGTTTTGCACTATGGTCTGTCAGAACCCGGCGCGCAAACTGTAAGAAGGGCTCATGCCATTCATCCTGTAACCGCCATTCAAAACGAATATTCACTATTATGGCGCGGGCCGGAAAAGACGATCCTTCCACTCTGCAAAGAACTGGGCATCGGCTTTGTTTGCTGGAGTCCACTCGGAGTCGGATTGTTGACCGGAGCCATTGACATAAATACCAGATTTGCTCAGGGCGACATCCGGGCGCTGGAATCCAGGTTCTCTCCTGATAACTTAACGAATAACCTCGCACTCCTTGAACTAATCCAAAATTGGGCTATACTTAAGCAAGCCACACCGGCTCAAATATCTCTGGCATGGCTGCTGGCACAACAACCATGGATTGTACCCATACCCGGTACCACACAGATGGCACACATGATGGAAAATAACGGCGCAGAGGTTGTGAAATTTACCGATGAAGAATTAAATCAATTCTATGCGGAGCTTGCAAACATTGAAATTAAAGGTGAGCGCTTGCCAAAATTTATACTTGATTTTTCTGATGTGGAGGCACCGGCCATCAAATAATACGTATTTTTAACCAAATAAACAACGAGATGAAACCTTCCTTATTCTCAGTGTATTTTTTTCTTTTGGCGGTATTGATGTCCTGTTCTACTCAGAAAAAAACGTCAACGGTCACCAACCATACCTCGCAGCAGGAAATAATGAACCTATCTAAAGAAAAGTGGCAGTGGATGGCCGATAAAGATGTTAATAAGTTGGCCTCACTCTTTCATGAGCAGTCAAAATTTGTGCACATGAGTGGAACCTGGAATAAAAGCGAGGAACTGGATGTAATTAAAACAGGGAGAATCTGGTACAAAAAAGCAGATGTCCACGATGTGGCGGTAGAAATCGTCGATGACACCGCAATCCTTTGGAATCGGCTTACCTTAACAGCCATTGTACGCGACAACGAGGTAATCACTGAATTTACAGTTACCGAAGTTTATCAAAAACAGGGAAAGACCTGGAAAATGTTGGCCCTGACCTTTAGCAGTGTACGGGACACCCACAAAATTGAACATTAGTACACTTCATTCGCCAGTACAGTCTGCATCGACTGCAATTAATAATTATTCAATGCTTAATGAGTAATATTTTATGTTTAAGCTTGGTAAAACACTTTCTTTAAAACAAAGTGTGTTTGAAGCAGCACATTATGATTCAGGATGCCCCAAATCTCTAATGTATTTCACTAAATTTATCTAAGCCGCTGTTCAGCGTTTACACAGCGGTATTTAACATTTACCGAGTTGGTTTACTAAAACTTAACTTTCAAATGATCAGTTCCATCATAGAGGTGTTATGAATAACAGCGTCAAAACATTGCACCCTAATTCTGTGCTCTGTACTCATTTGGAGTCAAGCCCATTCTCTGCTTAAAAAGACGGGTAAAATGTTGCGGATATTTAAATCCCAATTCATAGGCAATCTGGTTGACTGATTTACCATGATCAAATATTTTTTCTTTGGCTACATCCATCAATTTAGACTGGATGAAATCCTGGGCTGTTTTGCCAAGTTCTTTTTTTACCAGGTCCCCAAAATAATTGGCTGACAAATTCAATTCACCGGCGCAATAGGCTACAGAAGGTAAGCCGATTGTCTGTGGCTTGTCTGACAGATAATAATTGTTCAATAAATTATCAAAACGCTCTAAAATGCCTTTATGAGGATTATCCCGGGTTATAAACTGGCGATCGTAAAAACGGACGCAGTAATCAAGAAACAATTGAATGTTGGACACGATCAACTGTTTGCTGTGCTTGTCGATGGCATGTTCAGATTCATATTGAATTTTTTCAAAACAATCGAGTACAATCTTCCTTTCCCGTTCTGATAAATGAAGTGCTTCATTGGATTGATACCCAAAAAACGTATAGTCCTGAATGCGCCGGCTAAGGGAGGATCCGTGCAATAAATCCGGATGAAACACCAAGGCATATCCCTTAGGTTGATAAGTTTCACCATTACTCTTCACACCCGCTACCTGTCCGGGGGCAAGAAAAACCAGGGTGCCTTCCTGATAATCATAGGTATGCCGGCCATATACCAAATCACCACATTTTACATCCTTTAAAAATATGGTGTAAAAACCGAAATACATGCGGGAACCCTGTCGTGGCGCCGCCTTGGATAAGTCAACAAGACTGACCAGAGGATGAAAAGTTTCATTGTTGTTAAAAACATTGTAATCATGTATGGTTTCAAATCTTCGTATGGCATCCATTTTACTACTATTTTTATTTCAAAATTAATGATTTGTGTGTCATTTATTTACTTCTAACTCCACAATCCGTAAAAATGGTAGATTTATCCGTAATTCATATACCAAACGATCAAAATATTATTCCGAATTTTGTTTTGTTAATTGATAACTTTATTCTGATATTAATCCTGATCCTACCTGCTTTTAACATACGTAAGAAATTGTTTCAACCATGAACCACGTGCTTACTAATTAAAATGGGTTTTATTTTTTAAATAAATCAGTACACTAACGGATACTTTCCTTATAACTTAAAAGATTTCAGTATTTGCTCACTAAATATACATATCGCTATGGTTAAACATCAAAAGACATCAATACTGGCTATATCTGTTTTATTCGGCTTGCACTTCTCCTCATGCAGGACTTCAAGACCAACCGGTAGCAATGACCCCATAATAATTCAGGAACAAGGTAGTTTTGCAGTAGGGGGAACAGTTATTTCCAATCCAGGTATTTTTGATCCAGCCAAGCCATCGGCAACAGGACAAACTTTTCATGGCGACCATGCCTACATATTTTATCAAAAACCAATTAAATCAAGAAAACTACCATTGGTCATGTGGCATGGCATCGGTCAATTTTCCAAAACATGGGAAAGTACGCCCGATGGACGGGAAGGTTTTCAAAACATTTTTTTGCGAAGAAAATTCCCGGTTTACCTGATCGATCAGCCCAGAAGAGGAAATGCATCCCGCAGCACTGTAGAAGGAACCATTTCACCGATACCCGACGAACAGGGATGGTTTGGCACCTTTCGTATAGGCATTTGGCCGGACTATTTTAATGGTGTTCAGTTTGCCCGTGATTCGGCAACTTTGAATCAGTATTTCAGACAGATGGTTCCCAATGTCGGACCAATTGACATCAATGTAAATGCCGATGCCATTTCGGCCCTATTTGATAAAATTGGATCTGCGATCCTGGTTACGCATTCTCATTCCGGCGGTATGGGCTGGCGCACTGCCATAAAAAATCAAAATGTAAAGGCTATTGTTTCCTATGAACCCGGCAGTGGTTTCCTTTTCCCGGAAGGTGAAGTGCCACCTGCCATGCCCAGTGCAGGCGGTACACTGGAAGCCATTGGCATTCCAAAGGAAGAATTCCAAAAGCTTACCAAAATTCCCATTGTAATTTATTATGGAGATTACATACCGAATGAACCAACAGCCTTTCCCGGACAGGATGGTTGGCGGGTGCGTTTGGCCATGGCAAGGTTATGGCGAGATTGCGTGAACAGGCATGGTGGCGATGTGACGGTAGTGCATTTACCTGAGGCAGGTATTAAAGGCAATACGCACTTCCCCTTTTCAGATTTAAATAACATAGAGATAGCCGACCTTTTGTCGAAATGGCTTAATGAAAAAGGGTTGGACAATTAATGTACTACTGTCCGGAATAAATAAAAAGTAAGATTAAAAAATATATAAGTGATAATGATTATTAAAAGTATTTTGTTGATGATAGCAATTATTTCCACAAGCTGGATTTCTTCAGCCCAATCTAAAGTGAGCAATCCGTTTGGCCTGGTTTATGGGGGTGCCATTACCGTGAATGCACCAAATAAAGTGAACATTCACCCGGTTACCTACAACCTAAATGGCCTAACCATTGCTGCCAATGTGTATCTTCCGCCAAACTTTGACTCATTAAGATCCTATCCTGCTGTTGTGGTGGCACACCCCAATGGAGGTGTAAAAGAACAGGTTGCCGGTTTGTACGCCCAGCGATTGGCAGAATCTGGTTACATCACCATTGCCGCTGATGCAGCATACCAGGGAGCCAGTGGCGGGTTACCCCGCAATGTAGATAAACCGGCCAACAGAATTGAAGACATAAGAGGAATGGCAGATTTTATTTCGCAATTCAAAGGCGTGAATGCAACTGAACTTGGCTTGTTGGGAATATGCGGCGGCGGCGGATATTCACTGGCGGCAGCACAGACGGATAAAAGATTCAAAGCAATTGCCACCGTAAGTATGTTTAATTCAGGTGTTGTAAGGAGGGATGGCTATATAGGCTCTCAAATTTCAACCCTTTCAGATCGGTTAAAACAAGCAGCGGATGCCCGTGCAAAAGAAGCAGCTGGCGGGGAAATAACCTATATAGGAGGTACAACTATGACTGATGAACAGGTAGCAAAATTGCCTTTTGAGTTATACAGGGAAGGTTACGAATATTACAACAAAACCCACGCACACCCAAACTCTTCAAGCCGGTATACCATGAGCAGCATTATTGACCTCGTGGCTTTTGATGCAACCACAAACATGCGGATGATAGACCAACCTTTACTGATGATAGCCGGTGACAAAGCAGATTCCTATTACATGACAGAGGCTGCATTTTCACTTGCCACGGGAACAAAGGTGAAAGAACTCTTCCTGATTGAAGGAGCAACCCATATTCAAACTTATCATGTACCTGAATATGTAGCACAAGCCTTAATTAAGCTGAATGAATTCTTTAACAAGTTTTTATAGCAGTGATAATTTAATTCATTCCATGAAAAATAACTTTTCATTCATCGGCATCGTTTTAAGCGTGTGCTTCGTCATACAGCAGAATCTCAATTATCTGGTCATCGCAGCTGAACCAGAAGTTCAAACCACTTCGGGCTGGGTACGTGGGGTAAAAGAAGGTGATGTTGATGTATTTAGAGGAATTCCCTATGCAGCACCGCCTGTAGGCGCATATCGGTGGCGTCCACCCCAGCCTGCAAAACCCTGGAATGACATAAAAGTGACAAGTGTATTTGGAGCCAATTGTGCCCAGGCTGGCTGGCCAGGAAAATCAGGAAGCATTGCAGAAGGCTCGTCTGAAGACTGTTTATGCCTCAATATATGGAGGCCGGCAGGAACAAAAAAGAATGAAAAACTACCCGTAATGGTTTGGATACATGGAGGTGCCTTTGTAGGAGGAAGCGGTTCACATGCTGAATCTGAGGGCTCTTCCTTTGCAAGGCAAGGCACTATACTCATTACCTTTAATTATCGACTGGGACGCCTGGGTCACTTTGCATTTCCTGCCTTAAGCCTGGAATATCCTGAAGAGCCTAAAGGTAGTTATGCCTTTATGGATCAAATTACTGCATTAAAATGGGTGAAGCACAATATTGCTGCATTTGGCGGTGATCCGGCCAATGTCACCCTATTTGGAGAATCGGCAGGAGGCGTTTCTGTACATGCAATGCTTACCATTCCTGCTGCAAACGGGTTATTTCATAAAGCCATTCTTGAATCATCCGGAGGCCGCGATGGTGTGCTTACCGGAAGGCCGATAAAAAAAGACAGTGCAGATTCATTTTATCCAGTTTCTGCGGAATCCATTGGTATAAATTTTGCAAAAAAACATAAGATTGAGGGAACCGGTGTTCATGCACTTAATAAACTGAGATCTTTATCTGTAGAAGAAATAGTGGATGGTGGTGAAGAAACAGATGGTCGGGACGGCGCTCGCATTTATCCGGGTCCGATTCTTGATGGCACGCTGGTAGTGGCAACTCCCCAGAATACCTACCATGGAGGAAGGCAATTAAAAGTTCCGATCATCATCGGTTCAAACAGTGCAGAAATCCCCGCAGGTTTTGTAAATGCAAAAACAAAAGAAGAATTATTTTCATTGTTTGGGAAGCTAAAAGAAGAGGCCAAAGTGACCTATGATTCGGAAGACAATAAATCTTTGGCTGAACTGTTATCCATGGTAAACACGGATAAGATATGGGCGGAACCTGCAAGATTTACGGCCAGGGCATTTCAGAAGACTAAATCACCTGCCTATGTTTATGTATTTTCTTATGTTCCGGATTCGCTCAAATCCATGATGCCATACGGAGCGGCACATGCATCTGAAATACCCTACGTCTTCCATAATTTACATACACGCAGGGGAGTTAAGGTGGCATCCCTGCTGGATAGATCCGTAGCCAAAACCATACATAACTATTGGTCGAATTTTGCAAAAACGGGTAATCCCAACGGTAAAGGCCTACCCAATTGGCCAGCTTACAATTCAACGAATAATTTAATCATGGAATTTCAAGCGGATGGCAACGCCAAAGGCAAACCAGATCCAAAGAAGGACAGATTGGATGTGATAGAAAAAGAAATGAAGTATGGTAGGTTACACAAAAATGGAATATAATATGACGCAGCACAGCATTAAATACCTTGCAAGCTTTGCACTGTTGGTGAGTTGTTTTTCTTTTGGCATAAAGGCACAAAATAACACAGACACCAGCAATCAATTAAGCAATAAAGAAAAACAAATTATAGCCATAGCTGCACATGCAGCACAAGGAAACATCCCCAAACTCCATACTGCCCTGAATAATGGTTTGGATGCAGGGCTTTCCATTGGTGAGGAGAAAGAAATGTTGATACAATTGTATGCCTACACAGGCTTTCCCCGCAGTCTTAATGCGCTAACCGAACTAATGGCTGTGCTGGCAAAAAGAAAAAATGCAGAAATAAAGGATGCGACAGGCGAGACATCCTCTCCTTTCCCAAGTAATAAAACCCTGCTGCAAATAGGAACCGATAATCAGGCACAACTCACAGGTAGAAAAATTGGCGGGGGAGTCTATGAATTCGCCCCTGTGATGGACCAGTATCTGAAAGAACATTTGTTTGGTGCAATTTTCGGTAGGGATATCCTGGATTGGAAAACCCGCGAAATGGTTACCATAGCTGCTCTATCGTCAATGGAAGGTGTAGAACCTCAGCTTCGCTCACACTTTGGTGTAGGCATGCATAACGGGCTTACCCAAGATCAATTGTCAGAACTGGTGACCATCATTGAAAAGGAAGTAGATACAAAAAGGGGGGAAATTGCACGGCAAATCCTGCAATCAGTGATAGACCAAAAGCCCTATAAAGCAGATGTAATACCGTATGAACCCATCTTCGAAATGGGACAAAAAACCAGCAATGATAATTTTACCGGAACCATATACCATGAGCCATTGATTAAAGCTGACACTGCAAATCAGGTTTCCATTGGCAACGTGACCTTCGAACCGGGAGCAAGAACAAACTGGCATTATCACCCGGGGGGACAGGTATTACTGGTCACAAATGGCAAGGGCCGGTATCAGGAATTGGGCCAGGCCGTCCGAGAAATCCAGAAAGGCGATGTGATCAAATGCGAACCCAATATTCCACATTGGCATGGCGCAGCGCCCAATACTGCGATGACGCACATCGCCATCGGCATGAATCAACATAAAGGTGCCGTCGTATGGTTGTTGCCTGTAACCGACACTGAATATAATGCAATTCAGGAAAGGTGAGTTTGTATTTTGTCACCATTTTTGCAAACCGCCTCGCGGCCGGCAAAAATGCCGCCAAAATTGATTTGTCTAATTCCCCGCGGAGGGTCGCGACCCGCCGCTACCCATATCTCGCAGAATAGTGCGATTTTAAATTTTGGAATCCGTCCACCCTTTTGGTACAACTAAACAGACAGATAACCTACCACTTTGTGTTAGGCAGGCAATATCATTAGAAAACCCTCTTACCTACCACTTTGTGGTAGGCAGGCACGATAACCATTAAAATTTATCCTAATGCTCACAGCTACCATAACTTATTCCGATTTTAAATTATAATACTAGTAATTCATACTTTTATTTGGCAGGTAGTGTAATTTTGAATGAATTATATCTAACTATGGATAAACCCTACAAACCTCTTTGGTGGACCATTCCCCTGATTCTAGGTCTTTCCATTATTGGCTATAATGGAATTATCGACATTCAGTATCACGATACCTATTTTGTCATTGCAACCATTCATCTTGGCTATTTTTTCTCAACATTCTTATTTATTATCGGTCTCATTTACTGGCTCATCAGAAAAAAAACATTGGTCAATTGGATGACCCTGTTTCATGTGATCTTCACTATTTCGGTCTTTTTGGTGATCATTTTGGTCAGTCTTTTTCATAGAATTTTTGGCGAAGAAATGGTCAGTTTTCTGGTTTTTCTGCTGTTGGTCTTGAGTCAGGTCATATTTTTGTTAAATTTGACCATCGGTTTAATTCGAAACAAACCGAAACACAAAATAAATGTATAGCTCCTTAAGCCATATTCATAAAAGCACCTTCCCATTCACGTAATGCCATTACCACATGAATAAGGAAGATATATTACAGACCAACATTGATCCCCTGCTTACCTACTTTGATAAGTTAATTCCCTTAAACAGCGAAGAGAAAAAATGGGTGACCGACTTATTTAAGCCGAGATTATACCGTAAACGACAATATGTGTTGCAGGAAGGCGTTGTATGCAACCAGTTTAATTTTGTGGTTCGCGGCTGTTTAAGGTTGTATAAAATCGACGACAAAGGAAATACCCACATCATCCAATTCAGCGCTGAAAACTTGTGGTTGATGGACATTGGCAGCTTTCACCAAAGAAATGCTTCTGCCTTGAACATCGATGCCCTTGAAGATACCATGGTTTTACAAATCAGCTATGACAACCTTATCTCCCTATATCTGAAAAGTCCGAAATTCGACCGCATTTTTCGCGTGTTGATCGAAAATAGTTTTGTGTCCCTGCAGCAGAGATTGTTGCAGAACATCAGTTCTACCGCTGAAGAAAGATATTTATCCTTTTTACAAACCTATTCACATCTCCACAATCGCCTTCCCCAAACACAAATTGCCGCATTTTTAGGCGTAAGCCCTGAATTCTTAAGCAGGTTGCGCCACAAGCAGGCCAAAAAGGCTTGATCTGGATCAACCCTATTTCTTGATGTAGTTCATTGTACGGTGCCTTTTAACAGATGCATCTTTGCATCATCATTCATTAAAAAATAATAACAATGACAACAACACCAAAAGTAGCTGTGATCGGCCTGGGAAACATCGGACAGGCAGTAGCTGCGAATCTTTCAAAATCAAACCGGTCCTTTATCGCGGCTGACCGTAATGCGGAAAAAGCGAAATCTCTTTCCAGCCAATGGGGAGAATCAGCACAAACTGAAGATATACCTTCGGCGGTCAAAAATGCGGACATCGTGGTATTGGCCATTCCCTTTGGTGCCATCACGGGTTTTATAAAAGAATTTAAGGCAGACCTTGAAGGTAAAATCATTGTTGACCCTTCCAACCCAATTGCCCCTGACGAAAAAGGTGGTTTTAAAAAAATCATTGGCGAAAAAGAATCTGCAGGTGAGATCAACGCTGACTCGCTGCCCAAAAACGCGCACCTGGTCAAGGCCTTTGGAACACTTGGGGCAGCCTCTCTTGCAGGAGCGGCCTACCAAACCCCAGAAAAAGCTGTTTTGTTTTATGCCAATGATGATGAGGAAACCAATGGCACCATTGAGCAACTGATCACTGACTCCGGCTTTGACCCCATCCGCATTGGCGGCTTGGACCAAGCCATCCGAATAGAAGTATTTGGCGATCTGCACGAATATGGAGCATTGGGTAAAGTAGTTACCAAAACGGAAGCGATTGCAAAATTGTGATTAAATTTATTCAGGTAAAAATCAAATGATCATGCATATCTCTAAATTTCTTTCCACCCATTCTATGGTGTTGGGAATTTCCTTCCTTCTGACTGCTCAGGACAATGCTACATGGAAAAAACTAAAACTGGGAAAACAAACTTTCGAACTGCACAATGTTACCGGTGAAATCATCAAATTCCAGGGCAAAAAAGTGCTGAAAATCGAGCGTGACCTAGATGCCATTCCCTTTGATGCCAATAACATTGAAGCCACCGTTGACGAAGCCCATTATGCAAAACTGACAGGTATGGATGATTTTGAAAACGGCACTATTGAAGTGAAGATGTACAGCCAGATCCAGGACCCGCCGCCCTACCCCGGTGTTGCCGGTTTCATTGGCGTCTATTTCAGGGCAACGGAAGACGACTCAGCCTTCGAAGGAATTTACCTCAGACCCAAAGTCGGCCGGGTCAACAATCAGCAATTCAGAAATCGCTCCGTGCAGTACATTTCCTACCCCCATGCCAAATTTGACGCCTTGCGAAAATCTGCTCCGGGAAAATATGAAGGTTCCGCTCCCGTTGCCCTGGATGAATGGATCACCATGCGGATAGAGGTAAATGGTGAAACTGCCGAAATGTTCATCAATGGTATGAAGTATTCCACGTTCATCGTTGATAAAATGCTGGGTAATCATAAAAAAGGCAGCATTGGATTGTACGTGGACATTGGCACCATCGGGTATTTCAGGGATTTAAAAATAACCAGGAAGGCCCTGAAAAACACGCAGAAAAACGGTGAAATAATTAATGGGATATAGTAGTATCAGGTTGCAACCTGATACTACTGCATCACACACCAAATTGTGTCAATATTTTGTCACCATTTTGAATATTTAGCCGAAGGCGTAACATCTACCTGGCTGGCGCCATTTAGACAGGTATTACCATTTAGCCGAAGGCGAATAACACAGCGGTCTCACAAAATCGACAAATCTAATTCGGAATGACCAATACCTTACCTCTTTTCTTACTTTATTTCTTTTTCTGAATATGATGATAAACGACCTAATTCTTGAATACCATCACTCCAGTGCGGTGGTTATTACCACAGTTTAATCGTAAATAATATCCTCCGGAGGGTAAATTAATGTCAGGAAAAATACTTACTGTATTGATTCCTGAAGGGAAGGATCTATTTCTCTCTAATGTCTGAATCAGATCACCATTTATATTGTATAAAGCAATTTCACAGTAATCCGATTTATTGAGTTCAAATTGGAAGTTTACATGGTCACTTATGGGATTTGGATAAACCAATAAGACTTCATCTCGATTGACGACATCAACTATGCCGACTTCAAGTGTATTGAGAATTCTGATCAATGCAATATCAGAACCGATATCTGTATTGTTAATGGTTACTCCTGCAACCAATATGTTGTTGTCAGGCTGGATGACTATGTCCTGACAGCCTCCTTGAGATGAACCTATATTGAAAGTGATGAAGCCATTAACACCAAATGTGGCGTCAATTTCACCATTCTTTTGCCATCTGCCCAGAGAAAAATAAAAGTTTTCATTGTTGCCGGCAGATCCGGCCATAATTATCTTGCCATCGTGCTGCAATACACCGGAAGTAGCTCCTCCTTCCTCCATGCCAAAGTCTGAAAACAACCAACCATTATCACCAAACATAATGTCAGGTGTTCCATCAGTCCCCTCAATACGAAGGGCCCCAACCAGATTTTTACCGGTTGAATTTTGAACATTTCCAATAGCCATAATTTTGCCATCCTCCTGTATCAAAATGTCTTCAATGGAGCATGATTTTTCAACTAAAAAAGTAGCAATTCCATCAGTTCCAAAATTGGTGTCCAGGCTCCCATCAGTTAAATATTTGACAATGGCAAATTGCTCATCAGTCCCCGGCAATTCCTGATAACCGCCGGCAAAAATATTTCCCTGATCATCAATTGCCAAACAGGTCAATGTACCTTCTTCCTCCGAAAATGCTGTAGTTACCACACCATTTTTTCCAAATTCAAGATCTAAGCTACCATCAGGCAACAACCTCGCTAATGCAAATAAATCGACCAGATCACCCCCTCTACCTCCGATTAAAATTTTCCCGTCATTCTGTATCATCATCGAAGTAACGGCATTTGATGTAATTGTATCAATAAATGGAAACCTCACATACCCCTCATCACCAAAAGAAGAATCGACCATTCCGTTTGTGAGCAATTTTGTTACTTCGACAAGGTAATTATTATAATTATGCCCAGCCAATATTGCTTTTCCATCGGTAGTGACTGCAATGGCGTTGGCTCTCCGCAAATCTGAATTATGCCCTGACAACAAAACTCCGGTTCCGCCAAAAGTCGAGTCCAAAGCTCCTGTTTGATCCAAACAACATACCACTAAATCTCTATCATAAATATCTGCCGCAGTATTGGTAGCTTTTACCAATATCTTGCCATCCGGATACAATGCCATAGCTACATCATTTTCATCTCCATCTGCGAGATTGAATTTTCCACCATATTGCGTATCTATATGCCCTATCGTATCCAACCTGAGGAGTACGACATCCATATCCGAAATACCACTAACGATTATCTGCCCATTTTGATCCATTTGCAAAGTACTCCCTCTTTCAAAAACCCGGGAAAGATCTATTACTAACCGCCCTTTGTTCCCAAAGCCCTCATAAATGGTTCCATCAGCATTGTGCATCATCAGAATTATGTCACTTCTTCCATCTATCTCCCTGAAAAAAGACTGGATTATCCTGCCATCACCCAATTGTATCAATCCATAATCATTTCTAAAGTAAAATCCTTCGAGATAATTTTGAAGTGAAGAAATCAATGAACCTGGTGTGAAGGTTTCATCTAATGCCCCATCCGGCATAATGCGGAAAAGTCTTGTTTCGCTGGTATCAAAACTACCTGTTGTACCACCTATGATGATCCGACCATCATCTTGAACCAAAACCACTTTTCCTTCTCCTCCTTCATAATTCATCACACCATTATTCCCAAAAGAAGTATCCAGGATTCCGTTAGCATTGAATCGAATGGCATTCATTTTACCGTTCTTATTGTATCCTACTGCTACTATTCTTTCATCCTCTTGCAGCGCAATATCATAAGCAATGCCCTGGGCATTGGGGTTATTGACTACACCACCTACGCCGAAGCTGCTGTCAAGTGTTCCATTTGAATTAAATTTTACCATTAAAAATCTGGATGAGAATAAACTGGAAGATGATTGCCCGACTCCTAATATCTTTCCATCCTCCATTAATATAATGGAATGTAATTCAGATCCATCCAAATTGGGATGAACAGCCTTACCAAGGTAACCAAAGGTATAATCAAGTGCTCCACTTGGTAAATACCTATAGAGTACATAACCTATGGTCGAACTTTCCTTTCCCGCTATCAATATCTTTCCATCTTGTTGTACTTCTATGGCATTAACTTCAATTAAATTAGTTAATTTAATATAACCTTTACTTCCCAGATTTTGATCAATCTTGCCTTCAGTATTGAAACGCAGGAGGACTTTAGTTGGCCCATTCCCAATTAAATTTCCCTTATCGATCTCTCCAATAGCATATATTAGACCTTCGTCAGTGACAGCAATATCAAATAGAAAGTCTGCCGATTTGGCTAAATTAAATGACGTTTTACCTGCATTACCAAAGCTATTATCAAAACTCCATTGCTGAGCATAGAGGCTGTTTGCAATAAAAATGAGGATGCCTAAGGGAAATAAAATGTTTTTCATGACCTACAATTTAAAAGTTATTATACGAGAGCTAAATTTTAAAATTTAGTTATTTTTATTCGCTTTGCAGTGTGGTTGACTGTCATTCATAATGACAACAAACAGAATGGAAAGATGGCTCCTAAAACAATAACCCCGATTTATGGCTACCTTTATGGGTTAATGTTTAAAGGGAGTACGCCCCACCTCACCAACCCCATTAAGTATTTTTGTTGGATAAAGTTAATTCATTTGAAGAATTGGACATCATTCCTAACCACGCAATGTATAATTTTTAGGTGAAAAGTGTGAGCTCAATAGAAGCAGGCCCATAATATTAACATCAAGTAAACATTTTCTCGGTCCCGTTGACGCGATTTTTTTAGATTCAACTGGACCAATAGGTATAACAATTTTCAATAGGATCGAGAAAATCCAGTGGTACAGCATGCTCCGAATTATGAATTTATAGACTATAATCACTGTAGTAACCGTAAAATAGAGGCGAGATATTTCCCTATTGGATTAATATCATTTTTGACGTTCTCGTGAAGGAACCGCGTAACGTGTTGCCTGGCAGTCCAGGGGAGCACAATTGGAATGAAACCACTAAGCTCGTAGGCTGGTATTTAAAATAAACCACCATCTGGTCGATGTATTAAAATTTCAGTCCCTTTGAATGGCTCTGTCCCCGTCTTACTTACTGGAAATGGCGACCGATAAATAAACCAGCTTCGGTAATTCCACATTCATTCCTGTAAGTGAGGGGCGAGGGGTAAGGTGACCGTTTGTGGAAATAAAAATGGACATGGCAAGTGCAATTACTTCCATAAAACTTGCCACAATACAGCTACTTGCCATAGCAAAGAGTATATTTCCCGCAGAAACCGCTGAAACTTTCTTCATCCATAATCATAAATTTTAAGAAAATAAATAGTCGGTATTTTTTGATTTGTCATTTTCGCAGAAACCTAATGGCTTCGCCCGTTCGACCAGACGCAGAGAATACTAAGTAGCTGCGTTCAGCGCATTCAGCGAAATACAGAGCTTATTATAAGATGTCATTTTGGCCTACGTTTATGAATTAAAGTAGGTAACTCTTTCTGCGCTTTCAGCGGGAAAAAACATACATTTTTGGGACTTTTCTTTTGAAGAGATTGGAGCAGGACGAGGGGCAGGGACGAGGGGCCAGGGACAATCTTTCTGGCCCCTCACCCCTAGCCCCTAATCCCTTAGCAACACCCTCAACCACCCCACCATCAAAACTTCTGAAACCAAATAATATTTCTTTACTACGATATTAAACCAGTTGAAACCAAATAAAGTCGATATTACTTCAGGAGAATTAAAATAAGGTATCAATTTTTGAACGGTCGCACAGTGGCATAATTTTGCCAGTTATCTTTGATAGGCACAAAACACTGTCCTATGCCATACAAAAAATAACCCAAACAGTACAGCAACAGAAGACAGGCGCTTTACTATGCGCGGTCAAAACCATAACAAATCAAAACCTTTCAAATAACCAAACTAAATCACCATCCATGGAAAATTTCAATAATGGTCCTCAGGAGTATCAACTCCGCTTTTACGGAAAAGGCAGCGAATACTTTGGCATCATCATCGTCAACTGGCTGTTGACTGCTGTCACCCTTGGCTTATACTATCCCTGGGCCAAGGCCAATCAACTGCGTTACCTCTATAGTGTTACCGTCCTTAATGACGACGCTTTTATCTTTGAAGGTACGGGCAAAGAAATGTTCAAAGGCTTCATAAGGGTCTTCTTGTATTTTGTTGCACTGATGGCCTTCTTTTTACTGTTCCTTTATCTGAATTTGTCCCTCATCGGTGCGATAATTTTATACGGTGGCATCTTTGCCATCATGCCACTGGCCATTCATGGTTCTTACCGTTACCGCATGTCTCGGACATCATGGAGGGGTATCCGCTTTGGTTACCGCGGCGACCGCAGCGAATTGGTACAACTCTTTATCAAAGGCATTTTACTCACCATTGTTACCATCGGCATCTATGGTTCCTGGTTTGTAGTGGACTTAAGGAATTACGTGATGAGTCATGTGCGGTTTGGCAATATAAGGTTCAAATCAAATGCCAATGGCTTTGACTATTTCATGTTAAACCTGAAAGGTTTTTTTCTCACCATGATTACGTTGGGTATCTACGTATTCTGGTGGCAAAAAGACATCATCAATTTTTACCTTGACCATCTTTCCTTTCATAAAGGAGATCAGGAAGTGAGGGCATCATCCACGGTTAGCGGTGGGAGTATATTTGCGCTCACCATTGTCAATATGCTCATCCTCATGTTTACTTTTGGTCTGGGCTATGCCTGGGTGGTTATGCGCACTATGTCTTATGTCATTGACAACCTTTATCTGGATGGTGACATAGAACTGGATACAATCAGTCAGACCGAAGACAACTATACCGACGCCACCGGCGAAGATGCCAGTGATTATTTGGACATGGACTTTATCATTTGATGATCAGGACTTCCGGAACCTATTTTGATGGCATTTCTTCTGAGCCTCGCCGCATGGAGATTGCCTTTGAGGAGGGACAAGGGCAACTCGATTTTGAGTTTCCCCTGTCCGGCTCATCCAGCTGGCATGCCCGGGAAGTATCACTGGAGCGGTTGGGCATGGCGGTTCACCTGCGCATCGGAACTGCCCCAATTCCTTTTGTCAAAATCGATGATGCAGCTTTTATCACTGCACTCTATGCCTACCTGAGATCGCGTGGACACCTACCCTGGTATCAAAGAATGCTCAACCTGGGTTTGCCCGTTCACCTGGCCATTGCCGGCTCGTTGCTGGCTTTGGTCGCGGCTGTGTACATTTACTTCCTGCCCTGGGTTGGAGAAAAATCTGTGGTGTTAATTCCCGAAGATTACGACAATACCTTTGGCAACAGCTTTTATGAAGAGTACATAGGATATAGCACTGTTGACTCCACAAAAACAGTTGACCTTAACCTTTTTGCCAGTCATTTGAAACTCAACAACACCAAAGCCCTCAACTTTGTGGTGGTACAAGATGAAACCGTCAATGCCTTTGCCTTGCCCGACGGACACATTGTGGTGTTTACCGGCATCCTCGAAAAACTCCGTGGTTATGAAGAACTTGCGGGCCTTCTAAGTCACGAGGCAGTACACGTTAACAACCGGCACTCCATGAAAATGCTGTGCCGCAACCTGGCGGGTTACCTTTTTATATCTGCGCTGCTGAGTGATGTCAATGGCATCATGGCCATCGTCGGCGAAAACATCCGAAGCCTGCAATCTTTATCCTATTCCCGTCAATTTGAAAAAGAAGCCGACATGGACGGCCTGGCTGTACTGGCTGCCAACAAGATCGACCCCAAAGGCATGACCGGACTGCTTTCGAGACTAAAAGCCGAAGAGGGCAAAATAAACGTTCCTGCTTTTCTTAGCTCCCACCCCATCACCGGTGAACGTTTGGCCTATATTGATACCCGGATCAAAAGTGAAAGTTACGTCCATAAAGAAATGCCGGTTTTAAAGGAAATATTTGAACGTTTGAAAAAATGAGTCTTTATATACTCAAACTATGAGGCGATTATTGGAGAAAAGTGGCAAAAAAAGATTTTTTTTATTTTTTGATATCATTTGCCTTTAAACCCTCCATGTTTGTCTCTTTACTACATACCACACCATGGATAAAAAATGTATTTCTTATTTATTTTTCGAAATAACGATCGTTTACAAGGAAAAATTCCACAATACCATTAAATACCGGTCATTTCGGACATTCAAAGCATAGTTCGGCTTCCGTTTAGCATTACCACATCGTTTAACAATAATTAACAAATTGACATCTATCATAGGAAACTAACGGTAAGAAAAGCCCGTTAAAGAAAGAAGTTGTCAAATAGATGACTAAGTTTGCACAGAATTTAAACCACAAATAGGAAAAGTATTTCTTTCATAATGGGTTTTCCCTTTTGATTGGTTGATTCTCCCTATTCCTTCTTTTTTTACTTACTTTTACCACATAAAAATTTTCCATGAAAAGAATAACCGCGTTGTCTTTAGTCTTTTTCCTGGGTCAATTACCTAATATTCTGATTTTCACCCTTACGTCTCCCAATACAGCCATAGCAAACATTGGAAATCCTTCAACTGCATCCAATCCCGAGAATGTATATTCGGCCATCAATTACGCCGAAAGTTCCCTGCCACTTGAAATGTCCACCGCAGCCATAAAGGATTTTGAAGAATTACATGACGCTTCCCTGCAAACTGAGTTGGATCATATTGTAAACGCAAATCCAAGATGGGTAAAACTATCTAAAATTAAAGCCCTTTCGATTGGCATCGTAGATATGCACAATCCGATGAATGCCCGTTTCGCAGCCATCAACAGCAACGAAATGATGTATGCGGCCAGCTTACCAAAAATCGCCATTCTCCTCGCCTGTGAAGATGCCATTGCCTGTGGCAAGTTAAAGGAAACGAAAGAAGTGAAGCAGGATATGCGCCAAATGATCGCCAAGAGCAGCAATGCAGCCGCCAGCCGCATGTACGAGCGCGTAGGCGTGGAACACATTGCCAGCGTGCTTCAGGATGCTAAATATAATTTATACGACCAGCAAAACGGTGGCGGTCTATGGGTAGGCAAGCCTTATGGCAAAGCAGGCGGCGGCCGGAAGGGCGATCCACTGAAAAACCTCAGCCATGCCGCAACAGTAAAACAAGTATCCAAATTTTATTATAAGTTGGCCTTCGGTCAGCTGGTAAATGAAGAGCGATTAAAAGACATGCTCAATGTGATGTCAAAACCGGAACTTCACCATAAGTTTGTTTCAGTGCTGGATCGCGTAGCACCCGACGCCAAGGTGTACCGTAAATCGGGATCCTGGCAAAACTGGCATGCAGACTCCGCCCTGGTATGGAGCAAAGACAGACGATACATCGTGGTCGTGCTTGCCAATGATTCCAACGGAGAAATGATGCTTCGTGATTTAATGCGTAAAATCGATACGGCCTTAGTTTCAACCACCTAGAATAGCCCAAACTCATGTGGGATGTGCCATTAAGGATCAGGGATTATGTACTTCGAATCTTTGACATCCGTGTAGGTGAATTCCGGCGTGTATGGCTCATGCAGCTGCACATTTTTCTGCTACTTCAGTGTCTGTGGATCATTAAGCCGGTCGTAAATGCGCAATTTTTATCTCGCGCCGGCATCGAAAAACTGCCATTGGTTTTTTTATTGGTTGCCATCACCGCATTGTTGGTCACTACCCTCTATTCCCGGTTGCAAAATCGGCTGTCGCTGAAATTGATTATTCCGCGCACCTACCTGCTCTCAATGTTTGCCTTGCTCAGTTTTGGCATCCTGCTAAAATTCCAACTCTTCGAAGACTGGATGAGTTATGTCTTCTACATTGGGGTAGCCTTATTTGGCCTGATCACTACCTCCCAGTTTTGGCTGATGGGAAATCTTGTTTTCACCTCGCTGGAAGCGAAGCGGCTGTTTGGTTTTATTGGCGCAGGTGCCATTGCAGGTGGTATCAGTGGCGGGTATCTTACTTCACTGCTTGCCCCCGTGTTGGACAGTACAAACCTGCTATTTGTGGCAGCGGCCTTGTTATTGATCACCATGGGGGTGAATAAATATATCTGGTTAAATTATATCCCTCAAATCAATCCCGCTCTTTTTGGCAAACAAAAGATTTCCCCGGCAGAATTTCCTTTTCAACTGGTGCGCAATTCAAAGCTTCTCACCCACCTTGCCCTCATCATGGGCCTCAGCGTGGTGGTCGCCAAATTGGTAGAATTTCAATTTAGTGCCATTGCTTCGGAGCGGTTCAAAGATCCGGATCAATTGACCGCCTTTTTTGGATTCTGGGTTTCCACATCCAACGTGGTGTCCCTTGGCATCCAATTGTTGGTCACCCAATGGGTGGTGCGTATGCTTGGGGTAGGAAGAAGTTTGCTGGTGCTGCCAGGTGCACTTTTTGCTGGAGCCTCCCTGGTACTCAACTCCCCGGTGCTGTGGGCAGGAACCACTTTGAAATTACTCGACATATCGCTAAAACAATCTGTAAATAAAGCGGCTACAGAATTATTGATTATGCCCATACCTATGGCCATAAAAAACAGGGTAAAGACGTTTATAGATGTTTTTGTGGATACTACCGCCACCGGCATCGGGGGCATCATCCTCATCTTTTTGATCAATGGCTTAGACCTTTCCGTGAAAGCGGTTTGTATCATTATCCTGGCTTTGATTTGCATTTGGATTTATTTGGCGGTTCGGGCAAGAAATGAATACAGCATTGTTTTTATGGAAAAATTGCACTTGACGCGCACACCCAACTTAAGGAAAAATAGAACCCTCTCAGATGCTGCGGTAACTGAAAGTATAAAGCGCACTTTAAATGCCGGGTCCATCAAACAAATTTTGTTTTTGCTCGCCCGTATTGAAGAAAACAAGGATCACATGTTGATGGCTGACGTGATACCGCTCCTAAAGCACGAGTCACCCGCAGTTCGTCAAGCGGCATTGCGGTGTCTTTATTATTACAATGACCACTCCATTATCGAAATTATAGAACCGCTATTAAAGGACGTATCGGATGAAGTTCGAGCCCGTGCCTTTTCCTGCCTGTTGGCCCATACACGGCAAAACCGCTTAAGTTTTATTGAAGATTATCTGATGGCCAGCGATCCCATCATCAGGGGCGCCGCCCTGGTAGGGCTGGCTACCGAAGCAAGAAACAACCCCAAATTACTGGAATTATTCAAACTCGAAGACAATATATTAGAACTCATTCGACAGGCAGAAGAAAGCGAGGATGTCATGTGGATTGAATCATCCAAAATTCTGGCAGCCAGGGCGATTGGCTACGGAAACCTGGAATCAAAAAATACACTGTTGCAAATATTTTTAAAAGATTCAAATCCGGCAGTAGTTAAACAAGCCATTCTTGCAGCCGGCAGCACCGGTGACCTGAACCTGGTGAAAATTATCCTGAATTTCCTGGCCAATAAGACTACTCGCCGCGCAGCACAAAAATCCCTGGCCAGATTTCCAGCCTCAGAACTCATCCCCGTACTCAATGAATACCGGCTTCAGCAAAATCTGCCCCATGAAGTTTTGATCCAGCTACCCAGCCTTGCTGAGCGGATGAATACACCCCAAGCCGTCAACTTTTTATTTAATTTCTTCCCAAATAACGACCATACTGTAAAACAAAATGCACTTGAAACTCTACTGACCATCAAGTCGAAGTTTTCATACCTCAAGATTAGTCAAACAAGGATGTTACTCTTGCTAACACAGGAAGCAGATGCCTATAAAGTCAATCAACCACACTTATATTCTGCGAAACTCCACGCAAAACAAACCGGAGATAATGTGGAACTTTGGTCTGCCAGAAATAAATATGCGAGAGCGCTTGAAATTAAATCAGATCATGTGCTGAAAAGAATTTTTTTGGAATTGGCTTTACTGTATTCCCCCACCATCATCCTACCTTTGTATGAAGATCTATACCACAAGGATGTAAACATTCGTATGAATGCGGTAGAATTATTGGACAACATTCTGGATCCGGTTACAAAATTAATTGTCCTGCCAGTTCTGGAATCGGTCATTGCAGAGATTAATACCCATGACGGGCTGGGTAGTTTAGATATGGATGTGCCTACCGAATTTGCATCGTGTAAATCGGTCCTGAAAAGTGAAGACGACAAGTTGAAAGTTTTGGTGCTCTTGCTGATTGATACCCTTAATGATCCGGAATTTGATGTCCTGCTTAAACTTGCTGCTGCAGACGATAATCCCACCGTCAAAATCCTTGCAGAAAAGATTTTACAAAAAGAGTAATGTATTTCAAATACCCTGCTGCCTTATTTCTCCCTAACCTTTTTATCGATGGCAGAAGCTAGGGCCATGTGGTCTGTTGCGCTGTTCCTTTTTCGTACATTAGACATGAGAGCCACCATGTAAATGGTTTTGTCGGGGTGTTCGACGATGGCGACGCTATTCATGTAGTTGTTAAAATTGCCTTTATATTTAGCACAGTAGTATCCCGCTTCAGGCCGGCATTGATATAAACTGCCTGATTTGAAATATACGGCAGCATCTTTCAAGGTTGGAGAGGCAGCATACCGGATGCGTCGATCGGTCATGTAAAATAATCTTTTCATCTCGAGGCTGCTTTCTTCATCTACAATACAACCACGCTCCAACTGGACCAAAAATTTCATCAGGCCCATAGTGGTTCCTATACTACCCCCTTTGCCGGGAATATAAGCTGACCCGCCATTGGTAAAAACAGTGCCCAATCGCCATTCATCCTTACCGATGCCCAGTGTCCTCAGGGGTTCATTTACTACATTCATCGCAATTTCCGACAATTCAGCTTTTGGGGTACTGCGAAAGTAAGCCTCCGCTTCTTCGTCCTTCAACGCCGGATAGCCAGCACCAAAAACGCGCATCAGAATGGCTTCCCGCCAGCATACCGCAGCGGCGCCATTGTTGCTCACCGACATCATATAATCGAGCCATTCATACAACAGGAAAATGTCTGAAGCCCTCACCGTTCGTCTTTTTAATACTTTGGTCTCCGTATCAAAAATTGATACGGTATGTTCATCGGTCAAGACCCAGCGTCCTGCCCGGACACTTTTGGTGCAAAGTAAATTTTGCCTCGATTCAAAAGAATTTGGATAAATTTTTGCCAATTCCGTAAAGAACCCTGCCAGTACCGCAAGTTTTCCCACACTGCCGGGCTGATAACCCGCTGTTTCTTTCCTGGCCGCATAACGAATGGGTTTTCCCGGTGTGATGTCCATGATTGAAATGCTATAATTTTCATTAAGCCTTGGGAATAAGCCGGAGATGGCTTTTTGAAAAGCGGCATCTGCTTGTGGTATATCTGTAAGACTGTCACCCGTCGCTCCGGTCAGTTGAAGTTTGATATCGCGAATAGACGTCATGGCTCCGGCCATTGGCTTTCGCCCCTTCAATTCTCCATCGGCTACCAACTGCAAATACAGCAGCCGTTTGATGTTTGTATCTGCATACCCGTCAATAGGGTAGGTAGTGGCCTTATTACCCATCAGGCAAATCAAAAGAAAAGTGAGGATGCTATTTTTACAGGTCATGTCTATATTTTTTGGTCAAGTTGCACCAGCCTTTGGCCATCGTAAACCGGACTTATTTTTTCCAGATATTCAGACGCAGTCGCCTGCTTGTTCTCTACAAAGGGACGAACCTGAAATAACCACATTTTGTGGTCTTTAAAACCCAGTTCCATGTCAAATGGACCTGGGGTGTTTATACCGGGTGTCTCCGGCAGTTCTTTCAAAATTCTGGCGGTCAGTTGCCTAATGGCCGCCATATCCTCTTCCTCAAGTATGGGATTTTCCAGGCTGGTCTGTAAGCGCAAACTACCTCCTGTTGCCGGAATCGAGAGGTAACTTAATTCCCTGGCCGGCATGGTCAAACGGTTATCACCATTTTCACTCAGTAACCAACTTTCTGCGGCCTGGCCATCTACGGCCCCTCCTACCCCACGGTTAAAGGCAGCGGTAATGTCAGCTTCATTGCCGGAGATAATGCCCTTGGTGACGATGACTCCGGATTTATCCGCATTTACACTTGGGATGATCAAAATTGAAGGATAGACATTTTCCGGATTGTAGAGATAGCGCTGTCGCCATTTGTAGCTGCGCTCTGCATATGGAGAGGCCCATACATTGCGAATGCCCTCCCATATTTTTTCAGCATTGAGCACATTGAATACCGTTAAATTCAGGCCGGCCCCGGAAAAATCCTTCAAGTCTTCCATATTGGTATCGCTCCGTATAAAGACAGGTATTGAACCCATTGGTTTGTCAAAAATTGTAAGGAATTGCTGCTCCAGTTCCTGGCGAAATTCCGGCAGGAAAGGCATCGTTTTGATTAGGGAACGAAGGGTATCCAGCCCCCGTAAGGTCGCAATTTCAATGTCAGCTTCACCAATGCCACGAACACGCATTTCTTCGGCCCGGTCAAAAATACCCATCATTTTTTGCCAGTAGGTCTGCTTTGAGCCTGGTATTGACTGATCCATATGCTCACGAAAAACGCCAAATGGAAGTACAAATCCTTCCCACGACATGATCGGGAAACAACCGCTTAAGCTGGCCCAGATTGGCAGCTTTTGGACCACAAATTACGCCAGACTGCACGGCGCTTACTTCACGCAAGTTGAGGACATTAGATTGTTTCAGTTGTATGCGTTCCACCGGAACCGAAATCTTTTCTTCCCTTACTTTTTTTTGTTTGAACAAGTCCCGTTCCGAGGCGTCCATTTCGGCAGCAGGTTTCAGGATTACCGTACCTTTATTGGACACGGCAAAAAACACCTCTATACCGGAGAATTTGCGCATAGCCTCCAGATTTTCATGGGAAATTACGGCATTGGGTATGCCGAGATTTCGTGCCAGGAGTTGCACATGGGAAACCATATTGCCTTCCGTTACACTAATGATGCCTGCAACCGGCTTAAGGTTGGCAGGGGCTTCATGAAAGGCATAAATTTTGTTTTGGGAAAAGCTTATGATATCTTTAGCTTCATTGACTACCACCAACTCCCCCATTGCATAACCTGGATTGAGCCCACGCACGGCAGATTGACCCGGCAGATCCAATACGGCATTGGAAAGTCCTGCTTCCTGGGCAAAAAAATTAGAGAGCCGGTTTACCTGCTGACCCAGGGGTAAAAGTACAGAGGAACGCACCAGGTCATCAAAATACCCGGCAGCCAGTGGCTCAAACTCCTTGTACACATTGATGGCAGGCATATAATGAGACCAAACCATGGCTGTGCCCCAGTGGATGACATTTGAACTGCTCTCCAGAAAACTCCGTAATTGGTTCAAACTTATGGAAGCACCTTCGGCTATGGTTAACTTTTCTTTCAGTTGCTCCCACTCCCACAATTCCAAAAATCCAAAACCCGCAGCTGCTTCGGAAAGGCAATACACTTGAGCCGTGAGGGCGCCCAGTGTTTTTGCCTCCCATTTGGAAACCTGCACGTTGAGCATCATTTCCAATTTATTGACGATATCGATCAACGCTAACCTGGCCTGACCTTTCATCGGTTTTAGCATTTCCTTCCGCAATTCAAGGGCTGTATGGCTGATTGCCTGACATCTTTCTTCCGCATTGGGCAAAGCGCCATAGGTTGCTACAAATGCCGCAGTGATTTTGGCAGCATCGCTATTCCCTGGCAGTTTACTTATATACTTGTCAAAATCCTTTACCTGAAACGGCCGGTACATGAGCGCCATTTCACTCAATAACTTTTTAAATTTTGGCTTCAGCTTTACCGGAATTTTATTTTTATTTTTTTGCTGGAATGCCTTTACCAGGGCAATGTCACCTTCGTCGGGCATGTTGTGGATCTTTATCCTAAGGTCCTGAAATGATATTAGCGAGTCAGAAATTTCCCTGGAAAGCGCACGCACGCCCTGGGCATTTTTGGTGTCTGCTGTATGTGGAATCGAAAGGGCACTTTGACGCAGCAGAAAATAGCGTGAACCCATCGTAAGACTGTCTGCAAGCCGCCAGCCATAAAAGCCAATACCCCAGTTGTTTTCATCTTCATATTGTACAGCACCCCGGTAAAATTGGGCACGCCGGTTTATCCATCCATTGTCGATGTTTCTCAGAAATTGTTCCAGCTGGTATTGAATGAGTCGCGAATTCGCATTATTGGCATCCCAGAAGTCGGTATAAGGCGTCGTGGACAGTATTTGACCAAAAAAAATATGATCCTTTTTGGCCAGTCTGGTAACTTCATCTTTGTATCTGGCTCTTTGGTTGCCCGGTTTGTCCGGACATGGATCCCGGGCTGCGCGAATACTGCCGTCCTGGCAAAACCATCGGATATCGAGGTATGGACCGCGGGCATCTTTTTTGTAGCGCGCAATCATATTTTTTACCTTTATCGGATCAGTTGTCTGACCAGATACTAAAGAAGTCTTAGATATAAAAAGCATCAGGACCAATACAGCGTAAACTAAATACTTCTTCATGGGTGAATTATATTTATAATGCATATATCCCTTCAGGAAAAATAAAATTGTTTTCTCTTTCTACTACGTCAAATTTTAGCATATTGATAGTCGGCTTTTGAATATGTCTTGGTTTTCAACACACAGGTTAAATACACAACCTTTGCTGGTGTTACGCAGGAGGCACTGATTTCTTTATCCACTCACCGACGCCTTAACTTGTATTAAAGATACAATTTTTCATATACTTGAGTTCCCAAAAAGTTTGCTATCATTAACTATATATCTTTATAGACAGGACACGTCCGGCGTTAGCCAAAAATTATGTAACTTTAACTTACAAAAATGTAACACCAAGCTAAGGACAAATACATTGCTTGACATTGAAGGTCTGCCTGTTTTTTTTTCTGACCAATAGGTACACAGCTACGCCAATACCTAACTCAACTATATTGATCAAACATGCACAAACATATTTTAATATTACTACTGTCATTTTTAAATCCTGCATGCCTTCCAACGGTAGCGCAAAATCTTCCCTTGTATTATCTGTTGAGACAGCCTAAAATAAAAGTGGAAAAACCGCCGGTCCTGCTTTTATTGCACGGCTTGGGCAGCGATGAAACAGACTTGTTTTCATTTGCAGAACAACTGCCGGATGACTTCCTGATTTTATCCCTGAGGGCACCCTATGAAATGGGCCCCATGAGTTATTCCTGGTTTGGCGTAGATTTTTCTTCCGGAAAAATGACCATCGACGAAGTGCAGGCTGAAGAGAGCCGCCAGGTCCTCATTCGATTTCTAGAGAGCCTGCCCAATAAAATACCCATTGACAAAAAGAGGGTTTACCTCTGTGGCTTTAGTCAGGGTGCCATGATGTCCTACAGCATCGGCCTTACCCGCCCCGACCTGGTTAGTGGCATTGCTGTAATGAGTGGAAGACTACTGGATGAAACCACCGTAAAAGCCACAAAACCAACAGAACTTCAATCATTAAGTGTGTTTATTGCTCATGGAACCAATGATAAGAGATTGGATATACAATATGCCCGGGATGCCTCAGCTTATCTAAGGACCCTTAACGTTATACCAAAATACAAAGAATACGATGAAGGTCATGGTATGAATGTTGCCATGCTTAATGACCTTCTCTTTTGGTTGAAAAATGAATGAGAAGTCTTCTCGGCATTTCGGTTTAAAGGGTGAGCTGAACAGCGACTGGTCATAATAAGGATGACAGCGCCCATTGCCCGATCACCTAAAACGTTTTTTTACCCTATTTTGAAATGTTACAATGCCCCCTACTCCACCCTAATAAAATACATATTCTGCCGCTTATCCAGGTCATTGATGTAAATTCTGCCGGTGGGTGAATCATCGATAAATAGCCTTTCTGTGCCAATTTCATAACAAAAACGGTAGTTGTTGTTTATTCCTGAAGTAAAACCTAGGTCTGTGAGAGTGTGACTTTCGCATTCAGAATTACCCTGCTGAAAAAAGAAACCATTGCTGATCATAAAGCCAAAAACACCGGGGATCTGTGGCACAAAGTGGACATCGATTTCACATTGATTACGGTCACATTCCGCTTTTATAAAACCCTTTATTTTATCCTGCTGATTGTAACCACCTCTTAAAAAAGACCCTTTGCGGTTGATAACCTGAAAATAGTCAATGCCCCTTGTAATTTCCACCTCATCAGGTAGCACCCGGATGATGTCAAAGGAATATCCAAATTCACTTTCGCCGTTGTCAAATGTCTTGCCATCATTGAGTGTCAACTCTGCTGGAAACATATCATAAAGATTTATAGTGTCTCCAACCTGGTAAACAGTTTTATCATACGGAAGCGCTACCCTGTAATCCATTTCAAACGCCCTTTGCTCTTCACAATTATAGCATGTAAATCCGGTGGTAAGGATCACAGAAAAAAACAATAAGGTTAAGGCTTTCAATTCAAATGTTTTAGTGTCTGAAGTTAAATTACAAATCTTCAATACCAAATCTACAACATCTTATTTTAAGCAACCAAAGAAACAGATGTGGACCAAGCCACAAAAATACAAACTCAAACAATCTTGTCAACCACCTCTTTTACCACCCTGCGCAGTTCATCTTGAATAGACAACAGTGCGCTCATGTCGGCACAGGTCACCAACCGTCTATCTTTATAATCTCCTGTCAATATAGTGGAGGAAATACGTACAATAGCTATGTGGTGAAAAACCAACAGCACCACCCCGTTTTTTACAGGCCCAAAAGTGAGAAAGTCAATACCATTGATGTGGTAACTTGGAGCGTTCCATTTGATGCGCTCAGCTATTGAGGTGTCCACTGATGTGACGATCGCTCTGATGACATCGATGAGTTCACGCTCGTCTGCCGTTCGGGCATCCAGCCATTGATTTACAGCCTCTGCATCGGTTAATTTTTCCTTTTTTTTCATGTGAAATAAGGGGTTAGGGGTGGCTGAACAATTTCTCCGAAGGAGAAAAAAAATGAGCGGCAGCTCATTTTCGTGAAGGAACCTCGCGTTAATCGCGAGGCGTATCCTAATATATTTTCATTAGTCGGTGAAAAAATGACAATGAAGGAACCTCGCGTGAACCGAGAGGCGTAGCCGAATTTATTTTCTGTAGTCAATGCAAGTTCCAGTTATCCATTTTCAATTATCAATTTTCCATTATCAACTTTCCATTATCAAATATCACTTTGCCATTCCTGGACCCTGACCCCTGGTCCCTAAATCCTAATTCCTAATTCTATTGCGGCATATTAATAAGCGCATTTACATTGCTGATGAAAATGTCGGTTTCTTCGATGTCGATGATGCCTTCATGTTTGAAATCGGAAAGGGTGCGGATGACGGTTTCTTTGGCCGTACCGGCGATGGAAGCGAGGTCGTCCCGCATCATGGTGATTACCGGATTGGCTTCATTTTTTTCATAACACTGTATGAGGGCATTGGCTACCTTACGACGCACGCTGCTATATGCCTGGTGGACGAGTCCTGTTTCCAGGATACCGGCGTAAACCGCCAGGTGTTTCATGAGTGACAATGAAAAGTCGCGATCCGTATAAAACAGGTCGATGAAGTTTTTGACCGGAATCATGCGAATGGTACTTTCTTCAAGCGATTGAGCAGATTTTGAATATGGCTTGCTATTAAGCACATCCAGAAAACCTAACACTTCGGCCCCATTGACAATGCGGGTAGTAAGTTCCTTACCAAATTCATTGGTGCGAAAGACCCTCACTTTGCCTTCCTCGAGGAAGTATATGTAACGGGCGTTATTGCCTTCTTCAAAGATGATGTCTTTTTTTCGGAAACGCCGAAGTTCGAAATCCTGGGAGAATGCCTTGAGCTTTTCATTGAAATAATTGGATGGCACTGCATCCAGCGATTTCATGTGGTTGCTCTCCGCGGGGGTCACCAAGTCACTTCTGCGCAACCTCACCTGAATGGATTCGAGCAGGTCGGCATCGTCGAAAGGTTTAGTGATATAGTCACTGGCACCCAAAGACATACCTTTGCGTAAGTCCACTTTTTCGGCTTTTGCAGTAAGGAAGATAAAGGGCACAGTTGCAAACTGAGGGTTGGAAGCCAGAATTTTGAGTACTCCGTATCCATCCAGTTCAGGCATCATGACGTCGCACAGAATAAGATCTGGTTTAAACTGGTTTACTTTGACCAGCCCCACCTTGCCATTCTCAGCGGTCTCTACCTCATAATTGGCAAGCGTAAGGATCTCAGCAATGTTCTCCCTTACGTCGTTGTTGTCTTCAATGACCAGAATTTTCTTCATCTCTTTTGTGGTTAAAATATTTAGGTATGATAATGTTTACAGTTGTTCCTTCTCCGTATTCACTTTGGATATCGATGGTAGCACCAATCAATTCACAATAACGTTTGACGATATTGAGACCTAGTCCGGTACCCTGCACATTGCCCACATTGGTGGCCCTGAAAAACCGGGTGAACAGATGTCGTTGGTCATCGTTGGGGATTCCAATGCCTTTGTCGGCAATGGATATGCAAAATCCTTCCTCCTGTGGGTTAATTACCGCGTCTATATTGGTATCCGAATACTTAATGGCATTGGACAAAATATTAAACAAAATATTTTTCAGGATATGTTTATCTGTATTTACTTCAAATGAGGAATCAGGGGAAAAGACAATTTCCTGATTTTGTTTTTTTACACCGGAAAGATCCTCCCTTACTTCCTCAAGTACGGATGCCAGGGACACCTGTTCTTCCATGATGTTGACCCTGCCTTCTTCCAGCCTGCTCAGGGAAAGAAAATCATTGAGCAGGCCCGTGAGATGGTTTACGGCATTTTTAATCTTTGATACATGTTTTTCACGGTTGACCTGTTCTTCCTCTTTAGTGTATTTAAGGATGATGGAGGCAGAAGAAAGTATGGTAGCCAGAGGAGTTCTGAATTCATGGGAGGCTGTCGAGACAAAACGCGATTTGAGTTCATTGAGTACTCTCTCGGATGAAAGCGCCTTTTGAAGTTCCTCTTCTTTCTGCCGCAACAATTGTTCTGCTTCTACTCTTTCCTTTACTTCTTTTTTTAGTTTATTGTTGGTAGACAACAGTTGGTTGACAACCTTTTCTACCTGGTAAGTGCGGTCAACAACCCTTTTGTCCAGCTCCCTATTTAGCTCTTCAAGATCATCGAGGGCCTTGCTGATGTCGCTGAGGTCATGGATGATTCCGGTAAAAATGATCCGGTCGTTGAGCATGACTTCACTGACAGCCAACTGAACCGGAAATAGATTTCCCGATTTGGCCCTGGCAATTACCTGCCTGCCAATGCCAATAACCCTGGCTTCTTTGGTTTGATTATAGCGCTCCAGATACTGGTCGTGTTTGGATGCATCATCCCTGTTCATCAACATGCGCACATTCTGACCGATCACTTCACTTTTTTGATATTCAAAAAGCCTGACTACTGCTTGATTCACGTTGATTACTATGCCCTTCGCATCGATGATGATGATACCATCTACTGCCGTGTCCAGCACAGATTCAAATAATAATCTTAAATCAACGTCATTTATCATAAAAATCGAAATAAAATTACGAAAATCGATAAAAAACAAACAATATTTTAATCACTTAAAAAAATGACATCGGTCATTTATTGAGCACAGGACTTTCTCGATCTTGCATCAAAAATAACCATTATTATGAATTTATTAGCACCGGTTTCCACCATTATGACAAAAAACCCGATTACGATTGAGCCTGAGGACACCTTACAAACAGCCCAGGAGATTTTTGAAAAATACCACATTCACCATATTCCCGTGGTCTTTGAGGGGGAATTGGTAGGCATGCTTAGTAAGTCTGACTTTTCTTTTTTCAAACGTGGCTTCAACGACGATGCGTTTGACAACATCCTGATTGATGTGAAACTCAATAATTACAAGGTGAAGTCCATCATGATCAAGGGCTTAGGTAAACTTGACGCCGACGACAGGATCAATGTGGCCCTGGATGTATTTAAAAAGAACCTGTTTCATGCGCTTCCAGTAATGGCTGAAGGCAGGATTGTGGGTATCATTACCACCCACGACATCATCAAACAACTGGCCGATGACAACATCGCAGTAAATAGCTACGAACAATAGTTTCAATTCCATGGTAGAACTAAAGTTGTACGGCACCGGGACATCCGGCTATCAATACCTCAAAAAAAGTTTGCTCGACTTTTTGGAGTTCAACCATATTGAATCTAAGATTGAAGAGGTCAATGAGGTTGCAAGATTTATTGCAGACAATATTGACTCCGTGCCGTCACTGATCATTAATGGAGACAAACCCATTGAGATATCCAAGGAGGGTGATTTCAAGAAAAGTATCAATAAGATATATCACCGGATCACCCAAATTTATGGTGCCAAGCTGACGAGGAAAATATTGGTTCCAACCGATTTTTCTTCGTCGGCTTCAACCGCTTTGCATTTTGCCAAGCTTTTTTGTAAAAATAAATATTATACCATTGAGCTCATGCACGTTCATCACCCCGACTACGTGGAAATCTTAAAACACCCATATGATGCGGAAAAAATTGAAGGAGAAAAAGAAAAGATATTGAAAAAAACGGCTTTTAACGCCGAGCAGGATTTTATTGGCGACCTGACCACCATTACTCCGGTTGACCCTGTATTTAAAGAAGGTCTTGCGGGTGACGTCATCACAGATGTTTCTCATGACTATGAATTTATCATCATGGGCTCACATGGTGCCAGCAATCTGTTTGACAGCCTGCTAGGTTCAGTATCCCATACAGTGGCAAGTCACAGCAAATGTCCGGTCATCCTTGTGCCTCCCTCTGTAGAGTTCAGCAAGCTCAGTCGCATCTGTGTAATTATTGGAAAAGACCATATTGATATCACCCTGCCCCTAAAACAAGCCTTTCCGGCAGCCAAACTGATACGCTTCGAAGAAACACCCATTACCTCCAATACAGGTTCTGCAGATGTGAAACTGCTCGATGAAATCGATGGGTACTTAGAATTTGATGATACACTCTTTGTGACCAGCAACCAAAGTTACAGTCACGCAAGGTCAATAACCGACCACACCTCTCTGGAACCTATATATCACAAGATTCACCTCAAAAGCCGGCCGCTTATGGTTTGGCCGGTTTGAGCTCACCCAATCAAACAGAACCATACCCTGAAACACAAAGAAATATTATTTTATCAAAGGAAAACACCTTGTCATAGAGGTGTCCGGTGTAGCAGGAGTCGAGGTTAATGCCTGACTTCTGCTTTCTTTTAGGCTAATTCGTCGGAATGAAGGTCACCCTGTAATATGATCTTGTGTAAAATATTGGATTGGAACGATTTTTATTCTTTTAGACGAACCTAAGTTTGTCCTATTAAGTTAACATACATAGGTGCATACCCATAAGAGGTGGCGCCAACTTCAGAAAAAGGAATATGGGTACGCAAAAGACAATCAATTCCCTCCAAGTTTTTCTCACCGAAGTGGGTGACATCTCCTATTTTGCCGGCCGGTTTTTTACCGATGTTTTTAAAAGGCCTTTTGAGTTTAAAGAATTCCTCCGCCAGTGTTACAACATGGGCAACAGGTCTTTGTTACTCGTAGGCGTTACGGGATTTATCATCGGCCTGGTCTTTACCCTGCAATCCAGACCTACACTCCAGGAATTTGGAGCAGTAGCCTGGATGCCCTCCATGGTGGGCATCTCCATCATCCGGGAAATCGGGCCCATCATTACTGCGCTAATTTGTGCAGGTCGTATCGGTTCTGGCATTGGCGCAGAACTGGGATCCATGCGGGTGACCGAACAAATAGACGCGATGGAAGTTTCAGGAACTAACCCCTTTAAATACCTGGTCATTACACGTATTCTGGCCACTACATTTATGCTGCCCATCCTCGTCATCATTGGAGATGCCATTGCCCTTTACGGATCGTACCTTGTTGAAAATATAAAAGGTGATGTCTCCTTCCAATTGTATTTCAGTGAAGTTTTCAGTTCTTTGGAATTCGGAGATGTCATTCCATCAACCATAAAATCGTTTTTCTTTGGTTTTGCCATCGGCCTAGTGGGTTGTTACAAAGGTTATAATTGCGACAAAGGAACCGAAGGCGTAGGTCTGGCAGCCAATTCTGCAGTGGTGTACACCAGTTTACTGCTCTTTGTCATTGACTTTGTCGCTGTGCTGGTCGCCGACCTGTTTTATGAATTGTAAGCCATGAAAAAAAACACCATAAATAGTAATGCCGTAATCACCATCAGAGACCTTAAAAAGAGTTACGGTGATAATTATGTACTCAATGGCTTCAATCTGGACTTATACGAAGGAGAAAATCTGGTGATTATGGGTAAATCGGGGTCCGGAAAGTCGGTCATGATCAAATGCCTGATTGGTCTGGAGGAACACGACAGCGGAACCGTGATCATCATGGGTAAAAATATAGATGACCTCGACCACGACGAATTAGATGAACTCCGGACAGAAATTGGCTTTCTTTTTCAGGGCAGTGCTTTGTACGATTCCATGTCGGTACGCGAGAACCTGGAGTTTCCCCTAAGGCGGCATACAAAAAAATTTGGAGAAATAAACGATGCAAGCCCGCTGGTAATGGAAGCCCTGGAAAGTGTTGGTTTGGCCAGGGCTGTTGACCTGATGCCGAGCGAATTATCAGGGGGGATGAAAAGGAGGATAGCGCTGGCACGAACCCTCATACTTAAACCGCAAATCATTTTATACGATGAACCCACCACAGGTCTTGACCCAATCACATCAAAGGAAATCGTTCTACTTATGAAGTCAGTTCAGGAAAAATATAAAACCTCATCGATCATTATTACGCACGATGTGGACTGCGCCCGGGCCATCAGCAACAGGATGATCCTGCTGGTAGATGGCATCAATTATGCAGAAGGAACTTATGAAGAATTGGTAGAAATGGAAGATCCCAAAATAAAAGCATTTTTCAAATAAGATGAAGGCACTAGATAAAACCACCGCACAAAAAATTAAACTGGCCATCTTCGTGATCGCCGGTTTGTCACTTTTCATTTTAGGGGTTTACCTGATCGGCAACCAGCAAAGTATGTTTGGCAGTAATGCCAGGATCTTTGCCACCTTCAACAACATCAATGGACTGAAGATCGGCAATAACGTGCGTTATGGTGGCCTTAATGTGGGTACCGTCAAAGGCATCCGGATGGTGAACGACTCTACCATTGTGGTGGACCTTACCATAAAAAAGGATGCGCTTGGCTACATCCGTAAAAATGCAAAAGCAGCGCTGGGCACGGACGGTCTGGTGGGAAATATGATCATCAATATTGTCCCCGGAAGCGAAGAAATAGGACTTTTGAATGCAGAAGATACCATTCATTCCTACCGCCGCATCACCACCGAAGACATGCTCAGCACCCTCAATGTCACCAATGAAAATGCCGCTATGCTTACGGCAGATTTACTTAAAATCACGAGGGCCATTAATTCAGGAGAAGGCACAATTTCATACCTGTTAAAAGACAGCACCATGGCCTTGAACCTTGAGCAAAGTATAAGGTACTTTAGGCAAACTGCAGCGAGTACCTCTAAAATGATAAGCCATATGGATGACCTCATTGTTTCATTGAACAACAAAAACAATGTCATTGGCCTACTTCGGGACAGCGTTACCGCCAATCAGTTGAAAAGCGTAGTCAGCAACCTGGAAACCACCGGAAATGACATGAATAAACTGGTAGCCAATCTCAATGCCACCGTTACCCGGGCAAAGGAAGGCGATGGCGCCATCAACTACCTGTCTAATGATAAGTCCCTCGTGAAAAAGATCGACACTTCCGTAAATAGTTTGGATGCCACCCTGCACAACCTCAACGAAGCATCCATCAAACTCAATGAAAACCTTGAAGCACTGAAGCACAATATCCTCTTCAGGGGTTATTTTAAAAAATTGGAAAAAGAAAAAGAAAAGCAATTGGAAAAAGAAATCAAATAGTTTCCTGATTTAACAAACTATGTCCTCATTTTGCCCCTTTTCTGATTACGCCTATTTTACCTACCTATTGAATTTTATTTCCTGCTCGTAACCTCCAAAGGTCAAACATTACTTTGTTTTTCCTTCTCCTGCTTTACCATGTGTAAAATTAATTTTGATAATTAGCGTGCATAAATGTTATTGCACCTGCCCTATAAAATATCCCTCCAAATCAACAACCAGAAAAGCAGTTTAAATGCCACAGTATCTTGACATTGACATGGCATTTTGTCAAGCTATGCCAACAACTCAAAATATCATAAATCATAGATCTGGATGTCATTTCATTTGCCAATTTTATACATAACTAATTCATTTAATGCAACTAATACTTAAATATATTTTAATATACATATAAATAAATACCTCAACTAATAATATTTAATTTTATTTTCTATATCTTTAAAAATATATTTATTTGCCTTTTCGGCAGATTCAGATATTTAACTTCATAACTACCGTATTACATAAATTTAAGATTTAATGATACTGCATTTAATGATTTGATTTGGTGAATGCCGGTATAAAATACTTTATGGAACAACAATTTTTATTTACGCGTATAGGTAATTTGGGCGTAGGGTTTGTTATGCTAAGCAATTGGTACCTGAGGGTCGGCAGAGCGCAGTTGGCGCAGTTGGGCAAACAACTTCTCAACGCGAAGCATTGGGACACTGTTTTGGCAGATAACCTGGCTACACTGCATATACCTCCATACCTTGAAAAAGGGAGGGCATCATTTCTAGTTCAAATTCAAATACCCGCCAACCATTGAAACATTCCCAGCATTTAGTACTGCTAGTATGGATGTTTTGTCTGCCAATGCAAATTCAGATCGCACTGCAGGGTCAAGCCGTAACCCGGGACAATAATCCACCTGATTCTTTAGAGGTCATATCTCATATAAATCAAAGTAAGGAGGCAAACAACGATGAATTGGCCGTTAACTTATCGAAGCAGGCAGTACAATTGGCAAAACAAATAGGCTTTGATAAAGGAGAGTCCGACGACCTGATGCGGATGGCCAATCTCATGTACAGTGAAAGTCGATATGAAGAAGGCATAGATGCAGCCATGAAGGTTTTTGAAATTAGAAAAAATCTCGCAGATAAAAAAGGCATAGGTACTGCATACAATTATCTTTCAGCGGCTTATGGCATGCTGGGTTATTATGAAAAGAACCTTTCCTTTGCGTATGCTTCATTGAGAATATGGGAAGAAATTGGCGAAAAAAACAGCATTACGGCGCAACTCAAAAACCTTGGCCACATCTACACGAGTCACGGCAAATACAATGAAGGATTTACCCAGGCCATTGCTGCATTAAACATGGGGAATTCCATTAACAACAAAAGAGAAATCGCGCACAGCAATGGCATCCCTCAAAAAATACTCGATAAAATTTTTCAACCATTCTTTACCAGCAAACCCAGTGGGAAAGGAACGGGCTTAGATTTATCATTGAGTTATGATATTGTAAAGGCGCATGGCGGTGAGTTGAAGGTGGAAACAAAGGAGCGGGGAGGCTCAACATTTATGATTCAAATACCTATATCATGACCATAAAATCTGTGCACTCCACTCATCCTTGTAAATCCTTGATTCAGACAAGTCACGACATAGTGAATGTAAACGGTAGAGATTTTAGGATTCAAAGTAGAACAGGGAAAGGAAGTGTATTTCTAATTACGCTTCAAGTAATTTAAGTAAACAAATACTTTGAATACTTTGAACATTTTGAACATTTTGAACATTTTGAACATTTTGAACATTTTGAACATTTTGAACATTTTGAACATTTTGAACATTTTGAACATTTTAAACATTTTGAATATTTTGAATATTTTGAATATTTTAACAACATAAAAGAATATATTATGGGTCAAAACCGCCAGCTCGCCGCGATCATGTTTGCCGATATTGTAGGCTATACTGCCATCATGCAAGAGGATGAAGCAATAGCAATGGACTTGAGAGACAAACTTAAAAACAAATTGGATGAAGAGCTTTCCCTACACGGAGGAAGATTAATAAAATTCAGTGGTGATGGTGCTTTATGCAGTTTCAGCAGTGCCAAAGAGGCCGTACAAGCAGCAATTGCGACACAACTACTCATGATGCAGGAACCCATAGTGCCGTTACGCATTGGCATTCACCAGGCAGACGTGGTATTTGATGAAACAGATGTGTATGGCGACGGCGTTAACATTGCTTCCAGATTAGAATCAATGGCAGTGCCGGGCAGCATTTTTGTTTCTGCCAAAGTGGTGGATGATGTCAAAAATCATAAAGACATTCAAACCACATCTCTTGGGAAATTTGTTTTAAAAAATGTGGCTGAACCCATAGAAATATTTGCCATCAGCAATGCAGGCCTGCAAGTACCCTTGAATAAAAATTTAGAAGGCAAAGCAGAAATATTTATTGACAGAACTTCTGCCAAAAAAGCAAAAAGGCGTTTGCTATCGGCGCTACTTATAGTTGCTGTATTGTTCGCAACAGCATATGCTTTCATTAATCCATGGATGAAAAAACAACATGCAAGAAATGATTTACTGCCTGCCATTCAAAAATCGGTGAACGATAATTTTTCACCGCCGATAGAAGCATTTGACCTGGCGTTGGAAGCTGAAAAATATATACCAAAAGACTCTGTGCTGATAAAACTATGGCGGGCGGTTTCCTCCAAATTATCTTTGACAACAGCGCCTGCCGATGCAGAACTTTGGTGGAAAGATTACACCAAACCCAACAATGAATGGCGGTTTGCAGGTACTACACCATTTAAAGATGTGAGGCTTCCCCGGCCCTACCTGCGGATGGAAATCAGAAAAAAAGGTTATCAAACAATTGAGTATGCAGGCACAGCTGGTTCCTTTAAAAGCTTGAAAGATTCTTTTAATCTTATTTTAGACAAAGTGGGCAGCCTGCCCGCAAATATGGTACGCATGCCGGCGAAAAATACGCCCATGTTAATTGTCGGGCTTGAAGGCAGTGGCAAAAAAGATGTGCCTTCTTTTTTGATGGATAAATATGAAGTAAGCAACAAAGAATTTAAAGGTTTTATGGATGCCGGTGGTTATAGCAATAATAAATTTTGGAACAATGTCATTTATCAAAATGGAAAAGCAATTTCTTTGGAAGCTGCGTTGGCTTTGTTCATTGATAAAACAGGAAGGCCTGGACCAGCCACCTGGGAAGCGGGTACGTATCCTGATGGCCAGGAAAATTTTCCGGTAACCGGCATTAGCTGGTACGAAGCGGCAGCTTATGCGGTGTATGCACAAAAACAATTGCCCACCGTTTTCCACTGGAGTGTGGCAGCACAAACCGGGTTTACACAGTATATTGTAGCACTCAGCAATTTTAATGGGAAGAATACAACACCTGTCGGGAGTAATGCAGGCTACAGTTATTTTGGCATTTATGATATAGCGGGCAATGCGAGAGAATGGTGCTATAATGAAAACGAACAAAAAGGGGTGCGTTATATTTTAGGAGGAGGCTGGAACGATCCTACTTATGCTTTTAACGACGGCTACCTGCAGCCCGCAATGGACCGAAGTGTGAGCAATGGTTTTCGATGTATAAAAGAATTACCAGGCGATACAGCTATGGCCCAATTAATGAAACCGGTATCCATGGCTTTCCGTGATTATACAAAAGAAAAACCCGTAGATGCCAAAACGTTTGAAATTTACCGCCAGCAATTTTGTATGACAAAAGCGCTTTAAATGAAAAAGTGGAAGCCACTCTTGACAACGAATCGTGGACTGCAGAAAAAATTACTTTTGATGCCGGTTACAATAACGAACGGGCACAGGCCTGGCTTTACCTGCCCAAAGGTTTTAAGCCACCTTATCAAACCGTACTTTTTTTCCCTGGCTCTAATGATATTTATTTAAAAAATTATGACCCTTTGTCTATCACCGGCCGCATAGATTTTATTTTAAAAAGTGGCAGGGCACTGATGCGGCCCATTTATAAAGGCACTTGTGAAAGGCACGATGAATTAAAAAGTGATCTTCCCGATGAAACTGTATTTTATAAAGATCATTTGATCATGTGGCGAAAAGATATAGGCAGAAGCATTGACTATTTAGAAACAAGAAAGGATATAAAAGCAGATAAACTGGGCTTCCTCGGCTGGAGCTGGGGTGGCTATATGGGCGGCATAATGCCGGCCATAGAAAAAAGATTGAAGGTCATCGTGCTGAATGTGGGCGGCATGGTGATGAACAAATCTTTACCGGAAGCCGACCAGTTGAACTATTTGCCAAGAGTAACCCAGCCCGTTTTAATGCTAAATGGAAAGCATGACCTTTTCTTTCCGGTGGAGACATCACAGAAACCCATGTTTAATTTTCTTGGCACTCCAAAAGATGATAAAAAAATAATTATTTACGAAGCAGGACATTTGGTGCCGAGAACAGATTTTGTAAAAGAATCACTGATGTGGTATGATAAGTATTTAGGCGTGGTGAAATAAGGTTTAGTAATTAAAGAATGGCTGAGACAAGAAAAAGGTAAAACATAAATATGAAACCCATGCAATCCAAAAATTCTTCCAAATCATCTGTTCAGTCGAATAATGTTTTGGTAAAGGCACATGGCGGGGAGTTGAAGGTGGAAAGTAATGAAAGGGAAGGTGCTGAATTTATCATTCAATTACCAGTTTTTTAAATATTTTTATACCATTTTAACAGTAGATTTATGACAAATCAAATGGCTGAACAACTTGAAGAACAATACAACAACTTTGTTGAACTTATTAAGAACAACTACCCTTTGGAAAATATTTCTTTGTTGTTTGTTCCAGAAATAATGGGGTACGGAGCCAACTTGGATGAAAAATTATTCAATCTTAATGAATTATATGAAGGTTGGAGGATACAAAAAGAGCAGTCTGTTGGATTAGATATTCAGTTTGAAATTAAGCCAGTATATCGCAGGATTTCAAATGGAGAAAAGGTAGCTATTTATGTGGATGAAGTAAATATAAAGATGACTGTTGAAGGGATCAGGCATGAAAATGAGTTACGATTGAGCATCATCTTTGAGTTTATAGAAGAAAGATGGATTTGTACACATTTTCATGGTTCCTATGGACTTGGTGTGACAGGCGACTCGTGGGCAATCGAGTTAATGAAAGAGAAGAATCATGAACTGCAAAGGATGGTTGATGAGAGAACAATCCAACTACAAAATACAATTCATGAACTCAAGTCCACCCAGGCCCAACTAATCCAGTCTGAAAAAATGGCCAGCCTGGGAGAGCTCACTGCCGGCATTGCCCACGAAATACAAAATCCATTAAATTTTGTAAATAATTTTTCGGAAGTAAATAAAGAATTGCTTACAGAGATGAACGAAGAAATTATAAAAGGAAATTATGAAGAAGTAAAAGCAATTGCAAAAGATGTCATAGATAATGAAAACAAAATAATATTTCACGGCAAAAGAGCGGATGCCATTGTAAAAGGTATGCTCCATCACAGTAGCAGCGGCAGTGGCAAAAAAGAACCAACAGACATCAACGCTTTGGCAGATGAATTTTTACGCCTGGCCTATCATGGATTAAGGGCAAAGGATAAATCATTTAATGCCGCCATGAAAACCGATTTTGATCCATCCATTGGCAACATCAGCATCATCCCACAGGACATTGGCCGGGTGATATTAAATTTAATTACAAATTCATTTTATGCCATAAATGAAAAGAAAAATAAATCGGAAGAAGGCAAATATGATCCCACAGTTACAGTCAGTACAAAGAAAATAAATGGCTCGGCTGAGATCAAGGTTGAGGACAATGGAAATGGCATTCCCCAAAAATTAATGGACAAGATCTTTCAACCCTTCTTTACAACCAAACCGCCAGGCCAGGGAACGGGACTGGGCTTAAGCATGAGTTATGATATTGTAACTAAAGGGCACAACGGGGAGTTAAAAGTAGATTCTAAAGAAGGAGAAGGTACCAAATTTATAATTATCTTACCAATCAAATCTTAGACACACAAATGAAAGTTTTAGTAGTTGACGACGAACAAGATATAAAAGTGCTTTTTGAACAGCGATTTAGAAAAGAGATCGGAGATAAGCAAATGGAGTTTGTTTTTGCCTTCTCGGGCGAAGAAGCATTGGTGTATCTTAACCAACATGAACAGGAAGCGGTATTGATCCTATCCGACATCAACATGCCGGGTATGAGTGGCCTTGATTTACTGGCACACATCAAGCAAAAATACCACAAGCCCCCCCCCATTGTTCTGATGATCACAGCATACGGAGATAAGGAAAATCATGATACCGCCATGCAACTAGGTGCAGATGATTTTTTAACCAAGCCCGTTGATTTCAAGCTTTTAAAAACCAAATTAAATCAACTGATTCAATGACAAGAATTTTGGTAGCCGATGATGAACAGGACCTGGAACTCCTGATAAAACAGCGCTTTCGCAAGAAAATCAGGGAACAGGAATACGAATTTGTCTTTGCCCTCAATGGACGTGAGGCACTGGAGAAAGTAAAAGAGGATAAGGAAATTTCCATTGTGCTCAGTGACATCAATATGCCCGAAATGGATGGTCTCACGCTGCTGTCACAGTTGGGTGAAAGCGCACCATTATTGAAAACCGTCATGATCTCAGCCTATGGCGACATGGACAACATCCGGTGCGCCATGAACCGGGGTGCTTTTGATTTTATCTGTAAGCCTGTTAACTTTGAGGACCTCGAAGTCACCATCGAAAAAACAATACAGCAGGTAAATCAAATCCAGGATACCCTGAAAGCGATCCATGAAAACAATATCCTGCGCATGTACGTCGATGAAAATGTGCTCAATTTTATGGGCAGTCGTGAATTTGAAAGCGCCCTGATGGCCAATGAAATTGTCGAAGGCACGGTGGCTTTTATTGACATTTGTGGTTTTACCCGAATCAGTGAGACTGAAAAACCAGACAAAGTTGTAAGTTTACTCAATGAATATTTTGACGTGATGGTCAAAGCCATCATAACCCACACTGGTATTGTTGACAAGTTTATAGGTGACGCCATTATGGCTGTGTTTAAGGGTCCTTACCATTTGGACCGTGCCATTGAAGCTTCTCTGGCCATCAGAAATGCCATAGACGCCTTACCCACCTTTGTTGGTGAATCCGGGTTTAAACCCCAGGTATCCATTGGCATCAACAGCGGTGAGATGGTGTCGGGTAATATTGGATCTTCCAACCTTAAGAGACTGGACTACACCGTCATTGGCGATACGGTAAATGTGGCAGCCAGGCTGCAAGCACAAGCCGATGTCAATCAGATCCTCATTACTGCATCCTGCTATGAACTGATCAAGGAGTCTTTTTCGTGTACCAAAATCGGTGAACTGGCTTTGAAAAACAAGCAGTTCCCACTGGTAGCATATGCTGTCATTAATTAACCCAAAGTATATTTACAAATTATGAAGAGTGTTCAACAAGGCATCAACTGGAAGTTCATTTTCTCCCCTTTTTCCATGCTTTATACCCTCGCCGGTATCTTCTGCGCCATATTTGCCCTCAAAGGCTTTATGATTCCCAATCACTTTCTGGATGGCGGCGTTACCGGTATATCCATTTTGCTCCATGAGGTCTTTCACATTGACATCAGTTTATTACTCATCGTGCTGAACATTCCCTTTGTCATCATCGGATATAAAAAGATCGGCAAGACCTTTGGCGTTCAGGCCCTCATTGCCATCGCACTGCTGGGCATCCTCATGAATGTCATTCAGGTACCTACTGTTACCAGCGACAAAATCCTGATCGCGGTTTTTGGTGGCTTTCTCATCGGGCTGGGCATAGGACTCGTCATCAGGGGAGGAGGCGTGATCGACGGCCTGGAAGTAGTGGCCGACTACACCAACCGGAAAAGTGGTTTTACCACCAGTGAGATCATCCTCCTGATCAATTCCCTCATCATGCTGGGCGCAGCCTTTTACTTTGGCATAGAGACCGCCATGTACTCCATTCTTACCTATTTCACGGCACTCAAGGCCTCAGATTATGTAGTGGATGGATTTGAGGAATATACCGCCTTGTCCATCATTTCAAAGGAATCGGATAAAATAAAATCGCTCATCGTCAATGATTTTGGCAAGGCCATTACTGTTTATAAGGGAGAAAGGGGTTATCTTCCAGGTAGCTTTGATGTAAGGAGTGACTGCGATATTGTGATGACCATCGTGACCCGGCTGGAAATCCATCGCATCAAAGAGGCGGCCTCAGCCGTGGATCCTACAGCCTTTTTTTACGTACAAAGCATCAAAGAAGTGAAAGGAGGCATCATCAAACAAATAAGGGTTCACCATTGAAACCAAGACATCACTTCGAAGTCATCTACCGGCATAAAATCGAGAAACTAAGGCACGGCCTCGACTCGAGTTTGACCTATCACAATGCAGACCATACCATTTTAGTGGTAAAAAGGGCAGCCTTTATTGCTTTAAAGGAGGGGGCCACTAAAGAAGATATCCATTTATTGCAACTGGCAGCCCTATATCACGATGCAGGCTTTATGGTCAGTCGCGAAGGGCATGAAGCCATAGGATGTGAAATGGCGCGAAAAGATATGGCCTCATTTGGTTACGCTGCTGAGGATATCGAAATAGTTTGCAGGCTCATCGTAGTCACCGATAGGGGGGCCGAACCAAAAAATCTGATGGAAAAAATCATCCTGGATGCGGATGTGGAATACATTGGTTCCGCTCATTACGATCGCATCAGCCAGGGCTTATTTAAAGAACTCAGGATGGTGAATCCTGACTTCACAGCATTGGACTGGATGCAAACTCAAATCAATTTTCTCAGTAAGCATAGATTTTATACGCAGTATTGCAAACGATACCGCGAATTCCGAAAAAAGAAACAATTATCTACAATCAGAGCCCAATATGAACTGGCCACTGGTAAAAAAGGAACTGACACTGAGGTCACATCAGGCCTTTAATATCTGGTGCAACCCACATGGATCTTGCTTCCAGTGACATCAGGTATGCCTTGCTGTAAAATTGCAGTGGCCAATCCCTGGCTGCCTGCGGAGAGGACAAAAAATGATTTACCTGGTCGATATGCGGAGCTGAATCATTGCCATTTTCTTTGAGGTACTTATCAATGATGCTAATCCAGAAACAAGTCAAAGTCTCGTGGTACCCTCCATTTTCATCGCTAACCCCTCCAACGGCATGATTATATAAAATGATGCCGGGTCTCATCAGGCACAAGGCTTTTTCTCTGCCGTATAGAGACACATAATGAAATGCCACCAGAAGGTGTGCCTCGTGTGTCCATTCTGCTTTAGGTAGGGACCTTTCCCGAAAACCGCGGACAACGCGATCAATTTCTGTTTGCCGGAATGTCATAAACACTTTTTTACGGGATAAAATATAAAAGTAAACGCATGGGACATGCGCATGACTCGAAATATGTAAAAATAAGAGCACTTAAAGCGACGAATTTATAAATTTTTTATTTTAAATAATCAAATTTAACTATAAATAAATTTGTTCATTTCCATAAAATAATATAAAATGACAAATATTATTCTGTCGATGATTTCCATCAGTTAGTAAATCCATTAAAATCGGATATTTGCCGTATTAAAAAATTGAAAACCATGAATTATGTCAGCGCTGAAGAAGCAGTAGCAGTAGTACAATCCGGTCACCGGGTTTATCTGCACGGGGCTGCTGCGACCCCCAACATCCTGGTCAATGCCCTTGTTGAGCGTTATGAATCTCTGAAAGATGTGGAAATCTGTCATGTACATACCGAGGGCCCTGCCAAATATGTACACGAACCATATTGTCAAAGTTTTCATGTCAACAATTTTTTCATTGGTGAGAACGTAAGGCCTTTCATTTCTACAGGAAACGCCCAATATGTCCCCATTTTCCTGAGTGAGATCCCGTATTTATTCAGAAGGAAGATCCTGCCAATCGATGTAGTGATGATCAATGTGTCACCTCCTGACCGCCATGGCTATTGTTCATTGGGCGTGAGTGTGGAAGCTACGCTGGCTGCGGTAGAAACTGCAAAATATATCATCGCACAGATCAATGACCAAATGCCCCGCACACAGGGAGATGGCAATATCCATATCAGCAAGATTCACAAAGCAGTGCAGGTAAGCGAAGCCATTCATGCCGTCAAACTGCCGGCGCTTTCAGAAGATGAAGCGCGCATTGGAAAATACATTGCCGAGATTATTGAAGATGGTTCATGCCTTCAGATGGGTATTGGAGCGATTCCAAACGCGGTCTTATCTCAAATGACCGGACATAAAAACCTGGGTGTGCATACCGAGATGTTTTCCGACGGCATCATACCCCTTGTTAAAAGCGGGGTGATCAATGGCTCCAATAAAAAAAACAACCGAAATAAAATTGTGACCTCGTTTATGCTTGGATCCAAAGCACTTTATGATTTTGTGGATGAAAACCCTATACTGCGAATGAAAGACGCCGCCTATGTCAATGATACCGCCAACATCCGGAAGAACAAAAAAGTGGTTGCTATAAATTCTGCCATTGAAATCGACCTCACCGGACAGGTATGTGCAGACAGCATTGGCACGCGCATGTACTCAGGGGTCGGCGGACAGATGGATTTTATGAGGGGAGCTTCTCTCTCAGAAGGTGGCAAACCCATCATCGCCATGACGTCCATGACCGCCAAAGGTATGAGTAAAATTGTGCCTTTCCTGAAACAAGGAGCAGGTGTAGTGTCAACCAGGGGACACGTTCACTACATTGCCACTGAATATGGCATCGCAGATCTCTATGGCAAAAACCTCGCTCAAAGGGCCAAGGCGCTCATTGGCATCGCACACCCGGATGTGAGGGAAAGCCTGGAAAAATATGCATATGAGTTGTACGGAAAAGTGTGGTAACTTTTGAATTAGGATTTAGGATTTAGGATTTAGGATTTAGGATTTAGGATTTAGGATTTAGGATTTAGGATTTAGGAATGTGGGGGGTTAAACATTTATGTAGCATCGCGCATTTAGAATTAATGACGAGATTCTATTTTTCTATTTTATTTGTGTGCTCAATATTCATCCAGGCGCTTGCGCAGTCAAACGGACTTGGCAGTTGGAATATTATAAACCTGAAATACACCACCAAAGGTCCCTGGAGCTTCTTTGCAGAGGCGCAACTTCGGTCACTGCATTTTTACAACGACTTTCACTACCACGAATTTAAAGGCGGTGTGCAATTTCAGATGACCCCGGACATGCAGGTGGCATTGGCGGCGGGCAAATACGACACTTATAAGGAAGGCGGTGATTTTGTGCTTCCAAAGAATAACGATGAAATTCGCATTTGGCCACAAATCGCCTTGGTGCAAAAAATAGGCAGGTTTAAATTTGAACACCGATACCGCGCTGAATTTCGGTTTACAAACAATGGTTTCAAGAAGAGATTCAGATCGCGCGTTGGACTAAGCTATCCCATAAAGAGCACGTCTGTATTTATACCGACCAGTGCAGGCTTTTCAAATGAACTTTTTTCACCGATAAAGAAGCTTACTTCGAAAGGAACAGGGTGATGATTTCGGCCTCCTGGCATCTTTCTGAATCGATGTCTGCTACCCTTGGTTATTTGCACCAGTTTGACTACAAGATCAACGATGAAACGGGTAGGGATTTTTTGGTGTTGGGATTATATTATAAATTAGGGACTAGGGGTTAGGGGTTAGGGGCTAGATATCGGCCATTTCTCCTTTTAGGTGTAATTGTTTTAAGCAGGACTTAATGAGTTTATAGGTGAGTTCCAGTTCTTTGAGTTTTGTTTCCAACACTTTGTTTTCCCTGCCATTGACCATGAAGATCGAACTTTCTCCCTGTTCAAAACGGACGACTTCGTACCGGTAAAGTTTTTCTGTGTTTTGATAAGCGGATTTGATTACTTCAAGTTGGGCGGCAGTCATCACTACTTCATTGGCGCCTGCAGATATTTTATTTCCCAGATACCTGGACTTAAAATCCCTATCCAAAGTCGTTTGGCGAATTTTTAATTTGGTATATTCAAGCATGCCCCTACCCTCTCTGAAAAAAAGTGGCATTTTGAATTCAATACCAATGTTGTAGTTTTGCTGGAAGTAAAACCTGTCTAGGCCTGAATAACGAAACACGTCATTGCTCAGCAGGCGGGTTTTAAGATTAAGCGTTGGCCACAGGGCTTGCGATTTGTATCTTTTTTCCACGTCAAGCGCTTCAATTTTCGTTTGATATAGGCGCAGCAGTGGGTTCGTCTCCAAAGCCTGTCCGGTGAGCAAACGACTTTGCCATGCCACGAGGTCTTTGGCTGTAGGCTGTACAGGTCTGAATGTATTTCCCAGCAAAGAATCCACCATGGTATCCGACCAAAGATGCGATGCAAGCAAAACGCTATAGTTATAATTTTTCATTCTTGCCTCATTGAGCATAAGCTCGAGTTGCTGAAGTTGCACATAAACTTCCAGGGTATCGGCTGCTGACCTGTCGCCATTCCGGAAAAGAGTATTGACAAGTTGCTGCCTGCGTGATGCCAGTTCATAGTATTCCAAAATGATCTCAACCTGTTGTGCGCTTTCTGCCCACTGCCAATAGGAGATAGACGCATCAAATACTACATCGTTGAGCGCAAGCCTTCTTTCCTGTTCATTCTGCGTTTTCCCAATTTTGGCCTGTTTCAATGCGGCCCTGCGCTGGTCAAATAACAAGCCTTTGAGCAACGGAATTTGTAAACCTGCATAGGAGACCGTGCCTTGTGTAATTTCCGGATCCAGGTAAGCCCCGTTTGCCGTTTCATACCCTGCTTCTATGTCAGCCCCAAAGTGGAGGGGAATGCGCACACTGCCATAATTTTTATCGTAATAGGAAGTACCTGTATATTCTTTAGACTGATACTTCCAATCAATGGAAGGATCAAAACCACCCCTGGCGGCCATCAGCTTTGCATCTGCCATATCCATCAGCAAATCCGCCTGACTGACCAAAGGATGTGATTTTTTAACCACTTTCAAAAATTTAGAAAATGAAAGCGAATCGGAATTTTGGGCACACACCGGTCCCGCAAATAAAAATGAAATCAGCCAGCTGGAAAAAAATAACTTTGTATGCATGATTACTTTTTCGTTTTGGGATCTTCATTACTGATGTAAAAGTTTGGAGGGAAGCCATTCACATTTCGCCATAGTTCATAATAAACCGGCACTTCGTTGAGCAAAGCGATGGCTACGGCTCCGGCACCCAATGTTAGCGTAGCAGGCCATATTCTGTAGGTTGGATCTTCTTCTACCATTACCCTGAATTTTCCATTGTTGCCAGCAGCCTGTTCGATGAAACTGACCTTACCCCGGAAGGTACCATAACTTTGTGATGGCCAGCCACTGAAAACTATGGCCGGATATCCGTCAAAAACAAACTGCACCGTCTGGTTTAATCGAATAAGAGGTAAATCCATCGGTTCGACAAAGATCTCTACGGCCTTAGTCCCTGACACCGGCACCACTTCCAGCACAAATTCACCTTCTTTGACCAATTCCCCAATGCCTGCTTTCTTTGCCCTGGTAATCTGCCCGTCCTGAGGTGCAGTTATAAAATAATAATTGTTTCTGGCATCGTAGTTTGCATATAAATTTTTCAGTTTTTGGATTTCGGCTTCAACATTGGCCAGCTCGGATAGTGCAGATGATTTATCGCCTCTTGTCTTTGCCAGTTTGTCATTGATTTCCTGGGTTACGTAGTTTTTTTCCATGCGAAGATTGGAGAGTTCCTGCCTGCTTTGTTCATATTTATTCTGTGCAACCTGAACCTTGGCAAAGGACAGTTGATAATTGACAGTTCGCTTTTCAAACTCCACACGCGAAATGGCTCCACTGTCCAGCATGATGCTGGCGGCTTCATTCTGCCTTACATAAGCCTTCAGTTCATTTCGCAGAGCCAAAAGTTCTGTACTGTCATTGGCAATCTTTAAACGCTGCTGTAATATCTTATTATCCAACATACCCAACTTGGCTTGCAGTGCCATCGAAAGGGCAACCTGCTGCTGATCTACTGCCATGGATTTTTCCATGTATTGCTGAGCCGCCTTGGTTTTGGCTGCCATTTGAAGCCCTGTGCGTTCGAGCAATTGGGGATCAAAATATTCAACTTTTACCTCCCCAAGTTGCAAAAGGGTATCGCCCTTTTTTATCATTTCCCCTTCTTTGACGTACCATTTTAAAATTTTTCCGGCAATGATAGTATTGATCTGCTGTGACCTGCCCTCGAGTCGCGCCGTTGTGACAAAACCTTTGGTGCGTATGTTTTGGGTCCATGGTAGAAAAAGAGCGATTAATACAAGCAGCAAAATGCCACCAGTCCATCTGAACAGGCTGGTCTCTCTATGTATTTTATACACCTTTCCAAATGAGGCGAACTTTTCTTTTTCCGGATTTTTTTCAATGCGCGCAAACAGATATTTGGACATGACTTCAATTATTTTGAGGTAGTTGTAGAAGGTAAACAAATTTGTTGGTCAAAAAATGACTTCCATTCATCAGTTAATTTTTTGTCAATGGCAATGACGGTCAAATCCGGTTGATTTTTCAGGTATTGGATCAGTTTTTTTATCTGGGTCTCTGACAGGTATTCAAATGGTTCTTCCAACAGGAGCAAAGATCTCGTCTGGAATAAAGCCCGTGTAAGCAGAATGGCTTTAAAAACCGGTCGTGAGACATCATGTCCATCCATTCCAATTTGTGCATCAAGGCCTTTTGCAAAATAAGGAAGATAGGTTTGCAAGCCGGATAAAGAAATCAGCTGATGCAATTTTTCCATTTGTTTTGGTTTCAGGTCACAAATGATGTTTTCGAGGATGGTTCCCTTGAACAACTTTCCCTGATTGTCCAAAACCCCAATGTGGGAGCGCAAAAAATCGTGGTCATAACCCGAAACCGGCAGTCCCCCTATCATTACCTGGCCTTTGAAATCGGTATGCTTTCCCGTGATGTAATGGAAAATTGGTGCAACCATATATGCTCCCTGTTCTATTAATGCCCATTGTCCGGAAGATAGTTCAAGGTCAATGGCGTGAGTGCCTCTGTAGGTGGGATTAAACTGGGGTACAACACCCGATAAGGATACAGAAAAATTCGCTGGTGTAATTGCGGAAAGGGTTCCGCCTTCCTCCTCCTCAAGACTGACCATTTTATCAAGTTTTTCCAGGGCGGTCATGGCATCATAAACCTGATCGAAATTTCCAATGAATTTTTCAACCGAATTGATGATGGCAATGATGACTATGTCTGCAGCAATAAACTGACCAATGTTGATTTGTTGGTCCACCAGGAGTATGACCCCCAGAATAAGCATGATGGCTATTATACTCACTTTGAAAGCCACGAGACTCCAGTATTGAAACTTGAGTAACTTAAAATGCCTAGTGCGTGAGTTGAGGTAGGCAAATACCAGCTTGTCTGTGCGCTGCATTGGCAGTGTTGAATCTTTGGCGTGTTTAAATGCGGCAATACTGGCAGAAAGATCCTGAAGCCAGGAAGTAACTGCGTATTTGTGGTTGCTTGTCTCCAATGCAGACTTAAGGCCCTGTGAAGCAGTAAATCGAAGGATTAAAATGACAATACCGATGAGTATCAGACCGAAACCCAAAAACAGCGGGTGGTAAAATGAGAGCAGTAAGGTGCCAAATATTACCTGAACTGCCGCAGAAGGGATGTCCAGAAGCAATTTCTGCAGACTTTTTTGGAGGGCCGGCACCTCCATAAATCGGTTCATCCATTCAGGGAGATGATAGGAGCCTGATGACTGAAGGTCAACTCTCGGCAGTTTGTCTGCCAGGGAAAAAGCGTACCTGACAAATATTTTTTGTTCAATTTTTTCTATATGCTCCAACTGGCGAATCTGCAACATTCCATTGATCACTACACCCATGATGACCAGGATGATGAGGACCACAATTGAAGTGGAAAATGAACCGGCTATGACGAAGCCAATGATGGTTTGAATGCCAAGGGGAAGCGAAAGAAAGACCAAACCCGAAAAAATGGCAAAAAAATACACGGCAAAAACATCCCTTTTATCCAATTGAATGATGCGGAAGAGGCGGTAGACTGCTTTTTTGAAGGAAATGATTGGAGTTTGAGGCATGGCCTTTTGTTTTTGTAAAGATACTTGATGACACAAAGATAGTGCTATAATTTATTAATATAGTATTACTTTATTGTTAAATATTATATAAAATATTTAGTAAGTAATACTTATTATAATCTAAGTATATTATATTTGAAGTCAAATTCGAGTTATGGAGCTTCAATTGTCATTTAAAGTCAGCGACAAGATTTACATAAAGGATCCTGAACAATCGACTACAGGCCGACTCATCGTGAAGCACGGCATAGACATGATTTACAAACTTGGTTTTGAATCATTTACATTTAAGAAGTTGGCAATGGACATTCATATAACCGAGGCCACCGTGTACAGGTATTTCGAAAATAAACACCGTTTGCTCTTATACATCCTCAATTGGTACTGGTCGTACCTGGAATTTATGATGATGTATAAAATCCAGGGTATTTCTGACCCCAGGGTCAAACTGGAAGCCATTATTGACATGCTGACCAATGAATTACCGGAAATGGCCGGTAAGATTGAATTTAACAGGAATTACCTCTATCATATTGTCATAGTTGAAAGCAGCAAGGCCTTCCTTATAAAAGATGTTCTGGAAATAAATCAGCAACAGGTCTTTAAACCCTACAAAGACCTGTGCCAGACGATGGCGGAGGTGATCAACGAGATCGACCCTCAATACCCTTATGCCCATTCACTGAGCAGCACACTGGTTGAAACTGCACATAGTCAACAATATTTTGTAGAAAATCTCCCAAGGCTCACTGACGTGGACATGGTCACCACTCCGGCATATACTAAAAGTTTTTTGTGGAACCTTGTGACCAAAGTACTCTTGATTTAGGAATTAGGAATCAATGCTGTTTAGTTAAGAAAAAAACGTGGTAAAATTCAAGAATAAATTAAAACTATGTTGTATATTTACATGTATAATATAGAGGGTTTTATCACTTAAAACTTACATTCAAGATCACCGTTATTACTTACTAAAAATATTGCCAATGAGTTCGAAGATGAACAATTTCAAAGCCGTTCAAAAGACGGTAAAAAGAGGCATTTAGTAGGAATAGATTCTTCACAATCAATAGATTGGTTGTCTTAGTTATGATGCTAAAGACATCCTATGAAAGGGGAGATTGACAGGTTTTGCCAGAAGTTAATTGGAGGAGATTATCAGATCAGGGAAGTAACAAAAGGCATTAAGCCAGGCTAGAGCTAAACTAAACCCGTGGGCGTTTCAGCGTTTGAACACAGTTGCGGTCAAAAGTTTCTATGAGACCGAAGTAGATGAATGGTATGGTCATCGGGTACTTGCAGTAGATGGAAGAGACTCAGGCTCCCCAGGTCAAAGGATATCAAAGAGGAATTTGGAGAATATGAGGTGGCCCCAAAGCTGACAGCAAAGTATGTATGGCAACTTGTCCAATCGTACACGACGTACTGAATCATATTACCATATCAACAGTAAGAGTGAACTTGCCTAGTTATGGAAGATCACAGGAAGTATTTGAAAAGGTGATTTGGTACTAGCAGATCGATATTATCCTTGTCACAAGTTAATGCTTACACTTCATCACAAAGAAGTGGCATACTGCTTTAGAATGAAGGAGGACTGGTGGCTTAGTGTTAAAGACTTTAGAGATTCAAAAGCTAAAGATAGCATAGTAGAGATAGAAATAAGCAAGCAAACAAAGAGAGATCTGCAGCTTGACGATAGTGTAAAAAAATCAAATGCAGGCTGCTAAAAATAGAGTTAGACAACGGTAATAATGAAATTTTATGCACTTCATTATTGGATCGGAATTATATCTATATGAAGAATTTAAAGAACTCTATCACCTACGGTGGAATGTAGAAGAGGTATACAAATTACTAAAATCAAGAGTTGAGATTGAACAGTTTACAGGTAGAACATCACGTAGTATATATCAAGATTTTTATGCAAAGATCTTTATGATGACATTGTGTGCAGCATTATCATATCCCATAGCGGAAAAAGTAAAAATAGAGTTCAAATCTGAAAAACCGGCAATATGTATGATCAACAGATAAATAGAACAAATGCGATCTCCGCCACAAAAGACTACTTGGTAAATCTTTTGCTTAAGCCAATAAAAGAAGCATTTCTAAATACTATAGACAAGTTAATTGAGGCTTCAAGGGTAATTATTAAAAAATTTCGGATAAACCCAAGAGTAAAAAAGCCCAAAAAGCAGTATTATAGCAGCTATAAAAGTATTTAGCCACTAACTAAACAGCATTGAATTAGGAATTAGAAGTTAGGAGTTAGGAATTAGAAGTTAGGAATTTTGAATTATACATTCCTAACTCCTAAACCCTAACTCATAATTCTTACGCAGTTTTGCCTCTGCCCAGGTACCAGCCGCCGGCTGCTCCGGAAAGGGCGGAACAAAACGCGTTGGCCACAATGTCTGTAAATGCATTGTCCATGGAGGCAAATTTATACATCGCTGCCATACCCGCTCCCATACTTAGTGACATTAAGGCTGCAATAATGGCACCGTTAATTGCGGCACCTTTCCAATCGCTGATTCCGGCTTTCATGTAAAAAAAGGCCAGAAATACCCCCCAAACCAAACAGCTGAGCAGCATTAAACCCATGCTCATTTCTTCTGGCTTGTATTCAATCAATTCACGCATTCCCTCTGGCATGGTCATGGCATCTTTTAGCAGGATGCCATAAACGAGCCAGCCAAGGAAAAAGTAAACGATTCCGATAATGACACCGGTAATGGCTAATTTAGTCCAATTCATTGTGTAGTGTTTTGATGGTTAATAATGATCAAATATATACATATTTTTATTATATACAATTTTTACCATACTTTAATCTGCAATAAATACGATATTCAATATTATCTTAAATTAGAAATTTAATTCGCAGTACATTTTCTTGTTTCTAAATCTGCATTCCATCCCAATGTTATGGGATTCTACAGGCATTATATATTTCATATTAATTGTATTTCAATATTATATGTATATTATATTTTAACATATAATAAAAGCCACTTGCGTTTAACCTTCATTTCGCCTTTCCCTTTATTTTTGTGAAACTCCTTTAAAAGGCCATTTACCCTCTTACCAAAAAAAAAATCTTTGCATGGATCCTCTTAAAGAAATGTTCAACCGTGCTTTTTTTAAATTGCTGGCTTCAGAAATCTCCAGGGCTTACCCACCATTTAAATCCCAGGCATTCCAAACAGAAATGGCAAAAGACCTGGACCACCTTGAATTAAACGCACGCATGCGTAAAACATCGGTCGTATTAAAATCCTATCTTCCAAAATCTTTTCCTCATGCCATAGACATTCTCACCGCCCTTATACCAAACTTAAACTATGGCTATACCAATCTACTCTTTCCCGATTTTGTCGGACAACATGGACAAGCACATTTTGCCACTTCGATGAAGGCCCTTCACTTCTTTACAAGATATGGATCTTCTGAATTTGCCATCCGGGAATTTCTGAGGCGGGATTTCACAACCACGATAAAACAAATGGTGGTCTGGTCCGAAGATGAAAACTACCATGTGCGACGCCTTTCATCAGAAGGATCAAGGCCCAGGTTGCCCTGGTCGTTGCAACTCCCTGAAATGATCAAAGACCCCAGACACAGCAGGGCAATACTTGAAAATTTGATGACGGACGAGTCACCCTATGTTCAAAAATCCGTAGCCAATCACCTCAATGACATTTCAAAAGACCATCCGGAATACCTCATTGACTGGGTGAAGAAATGGCAAGGCAAAGGCGAGACCACGGATAAGATCCTCAAACATGCAAGCCGCACCTTATTAAAATCTGGAAATAAAACCTTACTAAAAACATTCGGCACTGCACCTTCATCAAAAATATCGGTACAGAATTTCCAACTTCTAGCTTCCAAAATTCCGGCCGCAGGCACACTTACCTTTAAATTTGAAGTGTTGAATTCCGGAGCAACAAATACTAAACTGAGATTGGAATTTGCCCTGTATTTCCTAAAATCAAATGGACAAAATACGCGAAAAGTATTTAAAATATCCGAAAGAACTATTGCTCTAAAAGCACCATCTCTGTTTCAAAATCTTTTCCTTCAGGCCAATCACCACACGCGAATATTATACCGGTGAACACCACGTGGCAGCTATAATAAATGGGGTGGAAAGTGAAAAACTTTCTTTCGATATCTATTAGTATTTAATATCAATATGATATGGACTGAACCTAAAGAATCTTTATTTCCTTCTCCGTATATACTCCTCCGGGAAATCTCGTACCTGGTAACTAAGATGGCGTAACGCGGTTTCTCCTTCCTGCAGCCATGCCTCAATTTCCACCTCATTTAACTCAAAATCAATGCTATAAATGCCAACTGTCCCACAAATGACTTCAAACATATAGCTGCCATCGTGATTTTGAGAAAGCACAAAATCCCAATTACTTTCAAATATTATTTTTGGTTCCAATTTTATTGTACATAATCTGGTAAAATAATTATTGCAAACGAACCATTAAAGTAGCAAAAAAAAGCAACATGGCCATCATTGGTTAAGCCACTGTTTAAACAACAGGCTTTGTTCGCTGCTTACAATGACCTCGCGTTTTGCACCTGGCTTCAGTTCGAGTTTAATTCTGCTTTTGCTAAGATTAAGCATGGAATCAATGGCTTTAAAGTGGGTAATAAAACTCCGGTTTACCCTGAAAAATTGAAGTGGGTCAAGGATTTTCTCCAAATCCGATAAGCGGTAGTCGATGATAAAGCGACTACCATCATGTTTTGTAAGATACACATATCTGTCCTCTCCTTCAAAATAAGCTATCTGGTCCGTTGGTAAACTCATCATTTTCTCTCCACGATGTACCAGAAATCGTTCCTGATACACTACCGGCTTCTGCTGAACTGCTCCCAAAATTTTATCAATGCTCCATTGCTGTTGACCTTTATGCATCCTCTCAAATTTTGCCATCGCTTCCCGAAGTTCATCTTCATCTATCGGCTTAAGCAAATAATCGATTCCGTTGGACTTAAAAGCCTGGATGGCAAACTCATCGTATGCGGTCACAAAAATGACAGGGCTATCAAACTTTATTTGTTTGATGATCTCCAAACTATTTCCATCTGAAAGGTGGACATCCATAAAGATGAGATCGGCCTGGTACTTAGTCAGCCAGGCTACAGATTGTTTTACACTGTCCAACCTGTCAGCCACAGTAAAAGGTACATCCAACTTATTCAACAAATGCAAAAGATGGGTTCGTGCCGGCAACTCATCCTCGATGATCAAAATTTTTATGGGTCCTTCCGGCTCTGTCATGCTTCCTGAATCAGTGGTATGGTTACGTGAAAATGCTGTTTCGTATTGGAAATTTCAATCCCTTTACCTGTTAAAATTTTGTAGCGTTCATTTAAATTTTCCAGTCCCAGGCCCGTAGAATATTCTGTAGAGGCTCTTGGCAGCAAATTATTGGTAACCGTGAGCGAGTCTGATTCATTTTGCCTTATTGAAATTTCGAGTGGTTGTTCAGCTGAAACCACATTGTGTTTAATGGCGTTTTCCATCAGCAGTTGCAGGGCAAATGGAGGAAGTGCATACTTCAGATTATTGATTTCATACTGAATATGAATATGATCATTAAACCTTATCTTTTGTAAAAATAAATACGACTCGGCCAGCAGCAATTCCTTTTCCAGTGAAATCAAATGCTGTTCCCCATATTCCAACACCTTGCGGTAAAGTTTTGCAAATCGGGTCGTAAAACGCAAGGCCTGCTCAGGATTCAGGGTGACGAGAGAAGCCAGTGTGTTGAGACAATTAAAAAGAAAATGCGGGTTGAGTTGATTTTTAAGCATCAAAAACCTCGCTTCCGCACTTTGTTTTTCCAATTGCATCAGGTGGAGAAGAAGACCAGCCTTATCCTCCTCTAAATGTTTATTGTCTCTTTTGAGCTGCAGGTTTTCCAATGCCTTATCGAGGATCACTTTCAGTTCATCAAACTTCCACGGCTTGGTGACGTAATGGTAAATCTTGCCCTTGTTTATCGCATCTACCACTGCCTGCATGTCACTATAACCCGTGAGAATGATGCGCAAAACCTCCGGATACTGTGCATGACATGTTTCCAAAAATTCTACGCCGCTTATACCGGGCATACGCTGGTCACTGATGATGAGGTCTATAGAAGCTTCTTTAAGGATGTGGAGCGCAGTCGCAGCATCCGTGGCCACATAAACCTGAAAATATCTCCGGAATACCGCCTTGAATGCGATCAGGTTGTCCTCTTCATCGTCGAGATAGAGGATGGCATAGGCTAACTTATTTTCATCTACGGCCATCATTTCGATTTATATCCCCACAAAAATACGATTAAAAACAGTATGGAATTCAGAACGAGATAGAATTTCCAAACCCCCTCTGTATTAGGCGTTCCTCCCCTTGAATCGAGCAGCAATGCATAAATAAATCGACAAGCCAATAGCCAAAGCGCCAGGTTGATCAGCAACCAAATGGTTTTTAGAGACACATCAAAACCTGCCAAATCCATAATCACCCATCTTGTAAGGTAAAACAATCCCTGACTAACCAAGACCGCGTACAAAATCAGACAAAGAAGTATAAAAGCCAGTAATATGCCCATATCCGAAAATTTACCTAAAGTTGATTTATTCCCATCATTATACTTTATAAAATGGAGTCAGGCAGGAAAATGGTGTAGTCAATACCCTATTTGGCCCGCTATAATAGGTTGACTAATGATCCCTGAATTTTGAGACATCCTTTGATGTTGATTGGGTAGGCAGCGCATCAGGTAAACCTGACAGCGCAAGGAGAATTAAAGACGGTGTATAAAACATGCCGGTAAAGGCCCTGAGCAAAAGTACAGCCACGTTGTCCGGAAAAATATAAGGCAGGAAGACGGTAACATCACAAATCAAAAAGAGCACCATGGCCAAAAAAATATAGCCTCCTTGTCGAGATGAAAACGAGAAATTATATTTACTCCACCATGCGACTGTCGTGGAAAATAAAAGTAGTGCTGCGTAAATCAGGACTGGAACATACAGTATATTCCCTTTAATGGAATGAAATAAATATTCTACCAAAAGCAACCAGCACCATAAAAAGCAAGACAGGGAATATAGCGCCTCTTTTTTTCGTGACAAGAATTCTACTTTCCCGGGCATATGTCTTAAAACCAGCACTACCTGCATGATGGCAAAAATGCAAATTGCCGGAATTAACCTGTGTTGAATGATGAGAAAGTAATCCGCAATAACCGCCAATAAAAATGCTAGTCGCAAATTTATTTGGGGCGATTTTAACGTAACTACAAAGGATCCCGACCAAACGAAAAAGGCCATCAGCAGGGTTCTGAGAAACCTTAGCCAAAGGTCAATTTCGATCATGGGCAAACCAGACGGCCATTTACCGGCACCAAGTTGCAATCCTGTAGAAATCAAGGTAACCAATATGGCCAGAAATACAGGCAGGGAAAATTTATACCGCTGTGCTGGTGACATTAAGTAATTGGCAAAGTTATCGTAAATGCTGTCCCGTTTTCACGATCTGACTCCACAGTGATGGTTCCCTCATGTTGTGCTATAATGGCATAACTGATGGCGAGGCCCAGGCCTGTACCCTGCCCGACTTCCTTGGTGGTAAAAAATGGTTCAAATATTTTCTGTAAGTGATCAGCATCAATAGAATGACCCGTATTGTGAATGCGGACAATATACTTATTGGATGCTATGGATGTGTGTATGGTAATTTTACCATGTGCTCCGGCAGCAAACACAGCATTATCCAAAAGATTAAGAATGACCTGATTGATTTTGCTGGGCTGGCAGATCACAGGGGTGTCAGTTAAATAATTTTTCTCAATGGACAAGTCAGTACTCATTTTATGGTGAAGCAGGGTAAGGGCAGCATCAATGCCTTCTTCTATGCTGTATGGCATTTTATCCTCCCCGGTATCACGGGCAAAAGTCTTAAGGCCGTGGATGATGACCGATGTCCTTTCCGCACTATTCTCCATTGATTTTATCAGGGCGTCGAGTTCGGCCGTAATTTCCTGTATATTTATTCCTTTAGCCAAATCTGCTGCTTCCTGGAATATGCGCTCATCATCCGGTCGTAGTCCGATTTCCCCCAGTTTCTGAATCAGTGGATATAACTCACTATAATCCATTTTCAGCGCTGCCATACCAGCGCTGAAAGCACTTACCGGATTATTGAGTTCGTGCGCAATGCCCGCTGTCATTACACCAATAGAAGCCATCTTTTCTGAGTGTACCAACTGGTATCGTGTTTTTTGCAAATCATCTACAAGCGCCAACTTTTCCGACAGCAGTGCCTGTGTGTGTTTTTGTTCCTGATGCAGCGATTGCAGTGTTTTGCTGCGCGAATGGTACAAAAAAATTAAAAATGCAGAAAGCAATAATAAGATGCCTATACCGGCGAGCAATACTTTTTGAAATTGCCTCGACTTACGGTTTTCTTCATCCAGTTTGAGAATCTTTTGTTCCCTGTCCTTTAATACAAAGGAGGCTTTAAGGTCGTCCAACTTCATGTTTAGCGATTCTCTGGCTGAACTATCTCTCAGCGAAGACCAAAGTTCCAGGTATTCCAGCGCTTTAGTGAGGTCACCCTCCTTTTTAGACAGCTGGTACAGGCTGCGGTAAGCATTGATCTGATATATCCTGGAATCAACACCGGTGCACTTAGTAATGGCTTCCTGAAAAGTTTCATGCGCTTTAAGCTTTTGTCCTTTTTGATTGTAAAATTCACCCAGTTTTAGCAGAATAAGGCCAATGTTTCGTTGCCGGTTGATGGTCTTAGCTGCGTCTAGCGCCAGCTTGAAGTAACGTTCAGCTTCCACATCCTTACCCCATGATACATAGTTCTCCGCCAAACCCAGGTAACTTATGGTAAGTCCCTCAAAATTGGCCTTACTTTTTCTTTTGGGAATATCTTTGAGGTACAACTTCTCCGCTTTTGCAAACTCACCCCGCTTCCGGTACAGGTCTGCTTGTAAGGTAGTAATGATGCCAAGTCGCATGGTATCCTTTAACTCCATTTTCAATTTCAACGCAAGGTTAAGATATTTATCAGCCGCATGGAGTTCATCCAGTTGAATATATGCTTTGGCAATGCTGTGATAGCTGTCTGCAATATCCGTGCGGGTTTTGTCAAATCGCTCCCTGAGTTTGAGTGCCTGTAAATGGCAATCAAGTGCCAGGTAATTGCGTTCTTCCAGACCGTAAAAATCGCCCAACCTGTCCCACATGCCTGCTACCCAAAGACTATCGTGAACAGATTTTCCCAATTCCAGTGCCTGTTTATAGTGTGTCTCTGTCTGGCTCATTCTGCCAAGCTGCTGGTTCATCCTTCCGGTAACTACATACATTTCTGCCTCCATATCCCGGTATCCAAGCAAGGTGAGCGAATCTCTGAATAGCTGAGCGCTTCTCAATAAAGAAGTATCTGCCACATTACTTCCCCTTGATATTTTTTCGCGGAAGATTTCCAGCTTGTCAGCGAAAGAAGTGCGTTGCTGGGCTATGGAGACAGAAACCGGTAAAATGAACAGTCCTAAAATAAAATAGCAACGCATGTGTAATTTTATACAAACTTACAGATATCCTTTGAATTGAATGACCTATGCACCTACCAAAGACCCTTTACTTTAGGAAGTTTGGACTTCTTATCCTTATCAGCATCCACTGAATTCGTGACTGCAGTTGGCCCACTATCTCCCGATAATTCATCAAAAGGTTTTGTTTGAAGGGTTGGAAGGACATTGAAGTCTTTTTCTTTCATGGGTGTTTTTTTGATATGTTCTGCATTGCCAAGTGAAAAACCTCCAACCTTCAGCTGACTACCCACTGCACGCACATAGATTTCGAAGGGAGCCTGATACCGGTAAAGTCCGCCATCAAAAGGAATTGATTCCACAAACTTCCGCTCGAAGTCCAGTTGCGACTTGTAAATGTAGTCTCCATCTCTTTTTGAAATTTCATACTCCAGTCCTTTTGGAAATGAGACCCCATATACCCAGGCAATATCGGAGAGGTTGCCAAAAATTCTTTCGGGATTTGAGCGCAGAATAGCCAGGGTTTGATCTATAATCTCACCCTCTGTCAATAATTTCTGCCCGTGGCTTTCTGTGGAAGTAATGAAAAATCTTGAAAAATGCCACTGCTCATTTGATCCGCCCCGCATGTAAATAGCCAACCCAAGAATACTCTTTGATACCCCGTTTTCCGATTTAGTGGTTGCTGCAACCACTTTTTTAGCGAGGTTGCTAAACTGATAGCCTACTTCTTTTTCCAACTTCCATTCGCCCTGCAACTGGGCTGTAGCAATATTGCCATGATATTTCCTTACGTCTTCCAGTACCTGCGCATCCTTCGGAAATGATTGCAGGTATGCCCATGAAGGTAAAATTATAAGGCAAAAAAGTAAGAGCGATTTCATATCCATTGGTATTTAGATTGTATTGATTAAAAATAACAGCAAGAGTAAGTCTCCCAGAGTTTAAGGTTTTGAGCAGCCAAGTTGATTTCCATACGTATTGAGGCCCAAACGGATGGCATCATCAAGTGTCATCCGGTGTAGCCAAATGTCAGCATCCTTTGCCACATAAGAGGCTTGCAGTGGTAAACCAAACATGGCCCTAAGCTGATTGGCACCACTGTTGGATACTTTGGCGGCTGCATCTACTTCGGCTCTGGAAATTTCCTTTCGTCCAAAATATTTTTCTGCCCATTCCTTATTGATGTTGAGGGCAATTTCCTGAGAGTGGTTATTTGAAGATTCGCGGGTCAGGTAATTGGCATAATCTTCCATTTCATCCAGTTTAAGTCCTGTACCAAATTCCTGGTAGTCATACTTTTTGTGTCCTACAAACAAATTGTTCTTCAGGGTAACCGTCTTACATTGTTTTATATTGTTGACGCCCCCAAAATCGCTAAACCCAAAAACATTGTTTTCAGCTACCAAACTTAGGGCATTGTCAAACATCAGGCTATTGCCTCCAAAACTCGAAATTGCATCGTATTTCCAAGTGAATAAGATGGTGTTATTTTTCACTTCGTAGGCGGGCAGCCCCGTTTTACCATGGTGATTACTTTTGCACATAATGCCTTCACCGGTATTATTTACTATCAGGTTATTTTCAATTTTTGCAGCACCATCTTTTCCAACCTGCACATCGATGGCGCCCTGGGTAGGTGCTGTGTTGGTCACAACACAGTTCCGGATGATCACGCGGGTTTCGCTACCTGTGCGTATCTTGATACCCGGGGTATTGGGTGTAGGGTTCATCCCTTTTTCCGGACTGGCTTTCCTTCGGATAAAATCCTGAGACACGGCATCCTGGTAGTAGTTTCTGGCACCATTGTCCACAATTATACCATCTATCACAACTTCTCCATTCCACTCTTTGTAGCCTTTGTCTGTAAGGATGCCAAGTCGTTCTGTCGTCATCGCCTTATTGATGTCATTGCTACCGCTCAATATGGTTTTGTATTTACCCCATGGGTCTCTCTGACTAAAATCAGGACTATAGCCTCCAATGACTGATACCGGCACATCGAACACATCAGAGCTTTGATCGGCTTTACTGGTATAGACACCTGCGGCGATGTGGATGACATCACCCGCTTTCAGTTGCATGGCGATGGCCGCCATATCTTTTGCAGGAGATGATTTGCTGGCCTCTTTTCCCTTACCATCCGGGCGTATATAATAGTGACTCCCGGACGTGGGTTCTGCTAATTCACCCCTGGTTTCCGGGGATGAAACCTGAGAAGATTTGGAGGAAGTACTTTGGTTACCTGCCACCGCGTTGGAAGCTTTGTCAACCGACTTTTTGAGCTTGTCAAATTGAGACTGACCTGCATAGGGATTTAAAAGAAATATACCAGCCATCAGCCAATACATTATGAATTTGCGTTTCATTCTGAAATATTTTTAATTTAATATCCCAAAAGTAGCAGGGTAAGGATTGATGTAAAACACAATCGGAGTGAAACCGGAAAATAAGGGGGTGAATTGACACATAACTTAAGTAAGGAGTGAAATTCACCCTGCTATAACAATCAGCCAATATTGGATAATTTAATAAGTTAAATTATTGAATGGCGCCCAAGTTTTTCCAGTATCCGGGTTGAATGCGGGCATTTTTGATTTTGTAAAAATTGAAACTGTACTAAATTTCAGATGGTTAATAATGTATCTATGGCACTTTTATCGTCAATTCACCCGCTTGCGCTCATCTTCTGCACCGGTAGCCCTTGTCCGTGCGGATTTCACTTCTTTTCTTCCAAAATTCCTGGAATAAGTGAGCAAGAATGTGCGGTTGCTGAAATCAAAGGTGTTATTTGTCATAAAATTCTGGCCATCGATGTTTGTACTTCCTCTCCATTTAAACGAATCAAAGAGGTCACTGACACTAAATTTCAATGAACCAAATCGATCTGAAAATCTTTTTTCAATACCGCCATTGACTCCATACACGGACTTGAACCTCGAAACCCCAAAAATACCCGGACTAGTGTAGGAGCCTGTAAGTTCAATGGAATATCCCCTTTTGAGATTGAAAAATTGGGAGGTGTTGATCGAATAATTGCCCAAATCCAGCTCCACAGGTAAATTTTCTCTAAAGGCTTTCACTTTCTGGTACACCAGGTTTATGTTGTTTTGGCTGCGCCACCAACTTGTGATGTCAACTGGCACACTAATCGTTGCGGAATAGGTCTTTGCAAAAGACAGATTGGCTGACTCGAAAATCAGCCTGCCGGTGGCCTTGTCAATCCTTTCCTGGAACCGCACAATGGTGGAATCCTGGTAAGAATACTGCAACGATAGAAAGTAGGACTTGTAGCCAATGTCATATTTTACCGCGTCCGTAATGGCAGGCTGGAGTGCCGCATTACCGGATATAAAAGTATTGGGATCAAACAGGATGACAAATGGCGCCAGCTCATTAAAAGTGGGTCTGGTTATTCTTCTGGTGTACGACCAGTTCATGTTTAAAGTTTCGCTTATTTTGCGATTCAGGTACAAGGTTGGGAATAAGATGCCATATTGCCTGTCAACCACTTTTCCCTGCGTGCTGGTCTCAAGCTGTGAGTTGGTATATTCATACCGCAGTCCCGCTTTGGCCGTCCAGCTTTCATTCACTTTCCAGTCCATGGAGCTATAGGCACCCATGATTTTTTCATCCAGAATGCTTTTGTTGGTCAGCGTATAGTCTGTCAGCCATTCGCCATCTGTCAGATTGGCTACCGAAACATCGTTGGTGAATGCAGAAGTGGTTCCTTTTATACCAGTTTCAAAAGTGATATTCTCCCCAATGGATGTAACATAATCCAGCTTGCCCACCCAGGTAGTAATCGGAGTGTTTTTTCTACTCCTGGCATTGGCCTGCCTTATAAATACTGAATTGCCGTCATAAAATTCATTGTCATAATCATTGGGATTATCGTCGAGATAATACAGGTAATCAAGATCAAAGGAAATGCTTTTCCTGGAGGAGAAATTGTGTTTGATGGAAAAATTGGTGCCCAGATGCTGCCAGAGATTGACCTCCCGATTTTTGAGTATCACGGAAGAAGAAGGTACATCGTTGTAATCGGTATGGCTGTGGTTTTGGGCATCCATTGACCATTTATTGTCATAGGCATTCACCAGAAAACCTAAAATGGTAGCGGGTCCTGCTTCTACATCGAGTCCCACCCTGAAGTTGTGGTTACGCTGAATGGGTTCTCTGTCCGAAATGGTCATCACCAACTCCAGGGTATCTGTTTTCATTACCATCCGGGATGTGATGAACTGTTGAGCCCTGGCATCGTTGCGATAAGAATATGATCCATAAAGGTTGATCTTACCTTTACGGTAGTTGAAGTCAATATTGTTGTTGGTCAATAATCCTTTACCATAACCTAAAGAAAATGCATACGCACCATTCAGTCCTATATCGATACGTTTTTTCATGACGATGTTGATAAAGCCGGCATTGCCTTCTGCGTCATAATTGGAAGGTGGTGTGGTCAGAAGTTCAATGGCTGATATGCTGCTTGCACTCATGCCCTGCAGCATTTGCACAATGGCATTTGCGGGCACATAGGTGGTCTTGCCGTTGATAAGCACAACGACCCCATCTTTACCGGCAATCGAAATGGAATTGTTTTGCCTGTTGACCAAAACGCCGGGCGAACGTTCGAGTACTTCAAGGGCAGTACCCCCCGCTGAAACCACACTGTTTTCTACATTGATGACCATGCGATCTACCTTTTGCATAAACAAGGGCTTTTTTTCCATGATGACCACCTCATTCAAGGTCTCCCCTTCCGTAAGGGTGAGTGAAGCTAAGGTAAAATCAGATTGCAGTTCAAATGCTTCTGAGTAAACCGTGTTATATCCAATCAAATTTACCAGGACTAAAAAGCGCCCGGTGGTGGTGGGGTCGAGAAAATACGCGCCGGTTTCATCGGAAAGCGCCCCTTTAACCAAGGAAGAATCCGAAGCCTGAAGCAACAACACATTGGCAAATTCTATGGCTTTTCCATTGACATCTGTTACGGTACCCTTAATATGGAAGGCTTTTTGGCCGTGGGCGAAGTAAAAAAAACAAATACATACCCATGAAATTAAAATTCTTCCCGTCATAAATAGCGTGATTGAAATTACCAATTATAAAATGTCATTTCTTTTAAAATGCACTTATTGTGTCGTCAATTGCCGACACTTTTTATACCAGACAAACTGCCCTTTGCCTTGATTCAACAACGTTGAAATTTGATAACTGGATGACCTGTTGCCAGGCCGAATTACCAATACTTCTCTCTAAATTTACCTTGAAGTTAACTTTTTTTGTCCAATTTAATGTTCAATCAAAATCAACATAGTAAAATTTGAACAAATATAAAATTATTATTTACTAAAATAGAACTGTTTAGAATTTTCAAAAAGCTGTTTTTATTAGAAAATAGATTGACTTTAATATGCGGATCTCATAATAATTTCATTGATTGAGCTTACCTACCAGAAGTAATACGTCCACTTTGAAAACCTTTGGGTCATTATTTTTTATGATCCCAGTCATGGCAACTTTATGCCGATCCCATTAACTTGGGACATATAAAAAAAAACCATGGTCGCCGATACTTCGATTAAAAATATGAAGGTGCTGGATGCGATGACACATAATCCGATTACCGTACACCAGCGTACCAGCCTTCTTGACGTGCAGGGCTTATTTGAAAGTGAATTGATTCACCATATACCCGTTGTTGATGACAGCGGTTTTTTAATGGGCATCATAAGCAAATCAGATTTGAATCTCCTGCTTGACTGGGGTACCCGCCTGAACCTGAAATCCAGTCAGATCAAAAATGAAAAATTACTAAGCAGCAACGATGCTGACTCCATTTGCTCACCACATGTCATGGCCGTGAGACCAGAAGATTCTCTGGTGTATTGTTATGAAATATTTCGCGAGAACTGCTTTCGTTCTCTGCCTGTGGTCGATGATGAGGGTAAGGTCGTTGGCATCATTACGCCATACGACCTCATGGTAGCTGCATTTAGTTTGTAACCGGCAACGGTTACTTTGCATCGTATAGCCTCAAGGACGGTGGAAGCCATCGCCCATTCAATATACTCTGTCGAATCCAGCAAAATAGTTCCTGAATGTCGCATAATTATTTCCTCAACGAATATTTCTAATTTTCTGTAGGTATATCTTGTGAAAATGAATGGTTAAAAGCCAGTTTTATCAGCCATTAAAATACCGGATTGACCACCACCAGTTTTCAGCGATAATCTTTAAGATTACAACATGACCCGATGAATATTTATCGTTCTGGTGTATGCAATTGAAAAATATCCCCAAATACTGTTCATCACAACCACCGGTATCAAATCGGGTAAGGCCTGAATTATAATCTCGACATATTTCAGTATCAAAGATTATTTTTAACTGGTTAAAACCAATTTACAACTAATTACAGTTCAAGATTATTGACTTTTAAAACATTTTATATTATATTTATGTTTTTTAAGCACGCTATATTACATTTTATTTATCATTTTCAAAATTTAAGTCATGAAATTGATTTCTTATATATTAGGCGTGGTACTTTGTTCTTTGTTACTGCCGCTAAGCGCACAACATTCGCATATTGCAGATAACCCTGCACTGGGAAAGGCAAAAGTCAAAGTTGTAGGAACGGGTAATACCACCGGACACATTGCCAATTTAAGTGTTGAAAACCCAACTTTGGAGGTAATAAAGGAAGAACTTAACCCATTGTACATTCCCAGCACCGGTAAATACCAGCCGTATGTGGTTCCATATAAAACGATGATAACTGTAAATCCAAATGCAACCACCACCATTCCATTGCATGGTTATTGCGTGGATATATACAGACCGCCAGTACCGGAAGGTGAATCAATGCCGCCGATCAATTCCTGGCTTGAAATCGATGAAATAGGCGGTGGCTGGACGCCTCAAGTTAAAAATGGCTGGCGGAATTTGCCCGGACCTACTGTACTAACTGCTTTGATCCCCGGCAGTGATGTTCCACTAGGTCATAGTATTGATGGGGATCGTTATCCAGAAGAAGTGGCGCCGCTATTGCTCAGTGCCCTTGAAAACATTGCACAGCGTTTTGATAGTCTGAAATCAAAACAACTGATCACCACCCCGTTTTCAGGAAACCCTGAAAAAGAGCGCGAATCCGTTATACAACAAACATTTTGGATTTTTGTCTCCCTGGTTTCAGGCCATGAATACAAAAAGGAAGTTTTTAGCGACAAAATGACTACCCAGTTTGAAAAAAACAAAGGAATAAGCATAAAAGATGTCCCTAATGCCGTTGCAGGAAACCTGCACAAAGGTGTAGACGATTTCTGGAGTACCTTTGAACTTGTCGGAACAGAGGCAAAAATAATGACAAAAAAAGAAACCAGCCCAAAGGCTGATTCATTTATTCCAGGGATCGGGCTGGAAGACATTCAACCTAAAAGAGACACCATTGAAACACCTCCAATGGGTGCGCAGGGCTTCACAACAGGTGACAGCGTTGTTCTGAATCAGGATAGAAAAACCATTGCCCATGAAGCAGCCCATACCAGACAATCCGAAAATAAGCCTGTACCCGTTGCAGATGACAATGAAGAAGCCGCAGGTTCTTCCTCATTAAAAAAATCTTGTGAATGTAAAAAATTCAAAGCCACCCTGGAATGCAATCGTGGGTTGCAGCGATCCATTACGATGGAAAATGATTTTTCCAAATCTTCTGAAATTGACATAAGTTCAGATGCAAGTTTTGACAAGCCGAAAGATGTGAGAAAACCGGAAGAGTTTACCCTTTCTCTAAAAGATATTTCCCTGGAATGTAATTGTGGTGAATCCAAATGCGAAAAACTTAGTGCCGAAAAAGGTAAAAATGACAAACCAAAGTATAAGGTTACTCTATCATCATACCAAGGTGTCACCCTCGGTGAAGGCACTAAAAGTTCAATTGCCGCCGACAGTGGCCACAGTTTTGATTTTAAGGCTACTGAAGCAAGTAGCGATGTGGTCATAAATTTTAGAATCGATGTATATTGTTCATCAGACTCATGTCGTTCCGCATTTTGCAAAAGCAGTTTCCGGTTTACATTTTCCAACTAAAAAGCATCTTCATGTTTTTGCACCGCAAATTGCAGATACTTTTAATGTTGACCACATGGATCCTTGCAATGAATGCGCAAAAAAAGCTGGCCGTAAGCCCTTGGAATTCACTCTGTCTCACTTGGAAGGAAGCAAAGAAACTTTCAAAGGAAAGGGCGCTTTGGTGGCCATGGATGGCAGGAGGAACTTCAGCGGCAGCTGCAACCGCATGGCTACTTTCCAGGAAAGATGGTGTTGAGGCAAAGCCCTGCATGCTAAATCTGAAAGGCGCGTTGGTTTTGGCCGATTCTGGTGCGGCCAACGGTGTCATTGAGGTTGAAGGTGATGAAATTAAAAACCTGACTTTTCGATGGAGTAATGGCTCAGTGGGAAGAAAACTTACCGGGGTCACTGCGGGTGATTAAAAGGTTACGGTAACAGAAATCGGCACATCGTGTATGGATACACTTTACCTTAGTTTAGGTGAAACCCAAGTTGTCCTGATCAATACCAGTGAGGCAATTTCCGGCGATTGCACCCAGGATCCACAATGGTGGATAGCGCTAAATACACAAACTGGTTCCCTGTTTCAATTGGAACTCACACATCTCAATCAGCTAATCACCACTTAACAACGGCGATCTAATAAATCTGGTATCATACATAAAGGAGGTGAAGGGCATATCCCTGGATACCGGCAAGTGGACTCTTAAAGTAATAAAATCCGGCTTACCTTTGAGATGTGCACAATCTTTGGAAGTTTCATTGACCAGAAACCTTTCCCCTATCAAAGCGACAAACGATACCATCACTTTACAAGGCGTAGAAACCTTAAGTTTGGATGTATTGAAAAATGACACGGGTGCTTCAAAGGCCGTTTCCAACGTGAGCGCTCACCCTGAATTGAACATTACGTGGAACAGCTCCGGCATTGTTAATTTAACTGCTCCCATTGATGCCAACCCTGGAGAAATATCTATTTCCTATGTGATACGAGATGGATGCGGTAAGAAGGACACAGCGTTACTCGTCATTAAAGTATTAAATGCACCCTGCCAATATACTGTTGAGTTTGGGGTGCAGGGAGCATATTGCGGTGGCCATAAAGGCAGTATTTCTGCCATAGTGTTACCACAAGATGGAGCAAAGCTTAGCTGGTCCAGTGGATCCGTTGGCAATTTGATTACAGGGTTGGCCCCGAACTTACCATCTCACCGTGACCCGGCCGGGTGATGGTTGCTTTCAGGTTTTTGAAGCCAATGCACCAGAGGTACAAGAGCCCTATCTCTTGGATTATATTTTGCATGAAATGAACTGAATTCAAAACCAGACATACAGCTTTGGTTTCAGGCTCCAATTTCGGGAGAATTGTACATCACCATCTTGGGACCAGGTGTTGTACAAAACTACATCGTCAAAGAAGAGGTTTCATGCATTATCTGAATTTGTACTCATTACTCCCGGGCGGTGGTCACTTTTGATTTTTGACAAAAAGGCAGGCATCGACTGCGCTCAGGGCTATATCTTTGAGATAAAACCATATAAATCGCCAGAAATTAAACTCATCTCAACACTTCCACCCAATGGTGAATCGTCAAAGATGGCTTTATAGAAATCCTCATTAAGGGTAGCCTACACCCATTTAAAGCCGTGGTTGGGGATAATGTGTATGAAAATCTGACAGGGGAACACAAGTATTGGGCGGACTAACGGCAGGTATTTTTGAAGTGATTGTATTTGATGCCTCGGAATGTCCTTCCAACCTATTACTTGTGCCGCTTTTTCCCAATGTGAATACCCTAAATCACAGGTGGTTGCCCAGACTTTTACTTTCATGGCAAATTGAGTCCGGCACCGCAGAGGTAAAAAAGGCGAATAGAGCAGTAACTTTTGTTGAATCAGCAGCAGTTGAATTTACATGGAAATCCTGGATGCTGACTTTGGGTATTGGATCAACCCAAGGCCATGGGAACAGGCAAAACATCCCATTCACCCAACTCGGCCTGGGATATAAACAAGGCATTTTTTCTGTGCAGGTTTACTGGCTTTTATCAGACCATAAAATCAAGCCTGTGGGATTTTTTGGCACATCATGAATAATTATGATTGGTGTCATACCAAACATACTGAAAATTGTCTATTTTTATTAGGTGAAATTACATCAACATGATTATTGATTCAGCTATAAAAAACATGAAAGTTCAAGATGCGATGACACACAATCCATTGACCGTGCACCAGCGAACGAGTCTGCTTGAAGTGCAGAGCTTGTTTGAAAGTGAACCCATTCACCATATCCCGGTGGTCGATGACAGCGGTTTTCTGATGGGCATTATCAGCAAATCAGATTTGAATCTGATACTGGACTGGGGAACCCGGCTGAACCTGAAATCCAGTCTGGTCAAGAACGAAAAACTTTTAAACAGCAATGATGCGGATTCGATTTGTTCTCCACATGTAATGGCAGTAAGACCGGAAGACTCCCTGGTCTATTGTTTCGAAATATTCAGGGAAAATTATTTTCGTTCACTACCTGTGGTTGACGATGAGGGCAAGGTGGTTGGCATCATTACGCCCTATGACCTTATGGTGGCTGCATTTAGTCAATGAACAGTATGAATTAGATTTTTTTTAACAAAATAAATTTTCAAGTATGAAAATTCTGGTTCCATTCGATTTTTCCAAGACCTCTGATATGGCCTTGAACTATGCCATTTGGCACTTACAGAAATTTGGCGGCAGCATTGAAGTATTACATGCCATTTCTGGCATCATTGCTACTCCTGAAATGCCCATGATTCTACCTGATGAAATGGTGCTCAATGGCGCCAGAGAAAGACTCTCCCAGGTGGTAGAGGCAAAGAAGAAGGAATTCAATCTAGACAACAATGCCATAGAGAGTCAGGTTCTTGTAGGTACACCGGCCTCATCCATCCTCTTAAAAGAAAAATCAACGCACTACGACCTTATTGTCATGGGCACACACGATAAAGAGAGTTTGTTTGACCGCATCCTGGGCTCTGTTTCCAACACAGTGATCAAATTGTCGTCAAGCCCTGTACTTGCCGTGCACAGCACTTCCAAAGCCGATACAGAGATCTCAAAGGTATTGTTTGTCATTGATGATGTCACCCACATTGATGCTGCACTGGACAGGTATTTGGCCTACAACAATAAGATAAAGGCAAAAACAGACTTTGTACATTTTTCCAATGGGGATGACAACATTGATAAACAGGCCGAGGAAATCTTGAAAAAATACTACACCATCAATGACCTGCAGTTTGCCTTTGAATTAAAAAATGTTTTCACCAAAGAACCGATTGAAGAAATCAGTAAAATGGTGGCAGGTGGTGCATACCATATGATTGCCATGGTAAGGGACAATGAAGGGTTGTTTTTCAATTACTTCAGACCTTCTTTTTCCATTAAGGCTGTACATAATACCATACTGCCTGCCTTGATTTTCAAAGCCAAAGAAACTTAGACCTGACCTATGACCGGTGTACCAAAAAAACAGGAAGTCAAAAGACTGCGATTTAATGAGGATGAACATTTTCTGGATGGTCCCAGCAGCAGGGGCAAGGAGTTTTCTTTTATATGGAAGGCCATGTTCCAATTCATCCGGGGATTCAGAACCTTACACTTTGTAGGCCCATGTATCTCCGTTTTTGGGTCAGCCCGGATTAAAAGTGATGATCCGCGATATAGCCAGGCATATGAAATAGGCAAACGGGTGGCAGAGATGGGATTTACGGTAATGACGGGGGGCGGGCCTGGCATCATGGAAGCCGCCAACAAAGGAGCATTTGAAAACGGAGGAACCTCGGTAGGCTGTACCATAAAGTTGCCGAAAGAACAGTCTTCCAATCCTTACATGCATACATCCGTAGATTTTTCCTATTTTTTTATTCGTAAGGTATTACTTATGAAATATTCCCATGCCTTTGTGGTCTTACCTGGTGGCTTTGGCACACTGGATGAATTGTTTGAGACACTTACCCTTATCCAAACGGGTATCCTGCACAATTTTCCGGTAGTAGTTCTGGGTACGGAATACTATGACTGCCTATGGATTTTTATTGAAAAAATGATCGATGAAGGAACCATTGACAGCAAAGACCTTCATTTGATCAAACTTACCGATGACATCGATGATGCGATGAACCACATTGCAAATTATATAAATGCCAACTATAAAATTCGCAAAAAACCAAAAGCCTGGTGGCTGCTTGGAGAATACAGTTCAAAACATTAAGGTTCTTGATTAACTTAAAATAGATTTGACATGAAAGTAACCTATGATACCCACTTACTGAGCCTTCAACTGGCTTTTAGCGAACAGTTTCCGCATTTACGGCTTACTTTTTATAAAAACAAACACGATAAGAACGAACTTTCCCCCATTTCGGAGGAAGTCTTCAGAGATTATACTATCGGGGAGTACAACCCGGACTTTATAGAAAGGGACCTTGAATTAAACGGTGACGAAACGGTGGCTTCATTTGAAGCAAAAATGGAGCAAGAATTTGGTCTCCATGTGCAGGTGCTTAGAAAATCGGGAACTACCTGGATACAGACGTCCGTAACAGATGACTGGCCTTTGTCAAAACAAGAGTCTCATGGCAGGTAGGGTCAAAACGGTGCGGACTCAATTTACCTGAGCTACTTGTTTTACAGTTTTGTATGCACTTGCTCACCTTTTGCTAAAAATGGATTTTGATTTTTTGTCTGCAGACTAGTATTTCTCTCGATTTTTCCTGATAGAAACTGAAGTAGGATATATTTTTAGCCAATCGTAAGGAATTATTTACACGTTTGGGGCAATTCTGTGCTGCCCGACATGAATCGGGTAGTTTTATGTCCTGTATTAAATTGTTGTCAAAATTTTTGTGCTTTTCATTGCTTTGGTCAGCACCTGGCAGACGCCCGGTCAGACACCTGTCAGACACCCGGTCAGACACTTGTCAGACACTTGTCAGACACCTGTCAGACACCGGCTATAGTTGCACAAAATTGTATTAATATATTTTATATGTATAAAAAATTAATAATCAACATTTAAAATATATATATCAAAAAAAACGAATTCCCCCACCCTGTTTTTATCCCCATCCTTCATACCTGCAAATTGCACCATTTACCGATTTCAACTTATCTTTGTCAACTTTGTTAAATATCAAAATTGCAATGAATAAGATAACCATACTGGGCTTATTGATGATTGGTGCCGCCGCCTTCATCTTTATGAATGCCTCTAAGGATGTGAGCACCTATTCCAATTTCTCTGAAGCCGTTTCAACGGGCAACAGGGTAAAAGTTGTAGGCACACTCAGCAAAGATAAAGCCCTCGACTATCTACCCGAGGTCAACCCCCATATTTTTAAGTTTTATATGAAAGACAATAAAGGCAACGAAAAGCAGGTAGTCCTCTCTAAAGCCAAACCACAGGATTTTGAACGATCTGAACAAATCGTCGTGACAGGCTCAATGCAAAACGATCAATTCTATGCCGACGAGATTTTAATGAAATGCCCCTCAAAATATAAAGAGGAAGAAATCAACCTAAGGAAAAGATCTTAGGTATGGAACAAATCAACTACATCGGCGAATCACTATGGATAGGTCATTTGTCAAAAGCCTATATTTTTGGTGCTTTTGTTACAGCCCTTCTATCACTGGTTTCATATTTTGTCTCCTTTTACGCCAAAACTGAAAGCGAAAAAGTGAGCTGGCACCGCATAGGCAAGCTTTCCTATATCTTGCACGGAACTTTCATCCTTTCGCTCCTCATCCTAATGCTGTATGCTATGGTCACTCAGCGATACGAATACAGTTATGTCTTTGACCACGTTTCGGGTGACTTGCCCCTGAAGTATATATTGTCGGCTTTTTGGGAAGGTCAGGAAGGTAGTTTTATCCTGTGGATGTTTTGGCATGTGGTCATTGGCTTTGTGCTGATCTATCGCAACGATGCATGGAATACCATTGTGATGGCCACGTTGGCCTTTGCGGAACTCTGGCTCATATCCATGCTACTGGGAATCCACATTGATTTTGCCGGTTACCATTTTAAACTGGGAAGTAATCCCATGATGCTTTTGCGTGACATCAATGCAGCACCGATTTTTAGCAATGCTGACTATCTCAGCCTTATTAAAGGCAGGGGGCTAAATCCCTTGTTGCAGAACTACTGGATGACCATTCATCCACCTTTTATTTTTGCGGCCTTTGCCCTTTCCATCGTGCCTTTCGGCTATGCTATCGCTGCCTTGTTGCAAAAAAATTACACCGAATGGCTCAGACCGGTGCTTCCCTGGGCGTTACTCACTGCCGCAATTTTGGGCATCAGCCTCATCATGGGTTCGCTTTGGGCCTATGAAGCCCTTTCCTTTGGAGGATACTGGGCCTGGGATCCTGTGGAAAATACTTCATTGGTGCCCTGGATTATTCTGGTGGCGGGTATCCACACCAACCTCATGTCAAAAGCCACCGCGCGCGGCACAAGATCTACTTTCATTTTTTATCTGAGCGGATTTTTAATGATTGTATATTCCACATTGTTGACCCGCAGTGGCATTCTGGGTGATACATCGGCGCATGCCTTTACAGAAATGGGCTTAGAATGGCAACTCACTTTTTTCCTGCTGAGTTTTCTGTTACCTGGCCTTGCGCTGCTGATATACCGTTACAGAAAAATCCCGGTGCCTGTAAAAGAAGAGGCCATTTACTCCAGAGAATTCTGGATGTATGTGGGTTCATTGGTCCTTTTCTTTTCCGCCGTGTTGATCAATAGCGCCAGTTCGCTCCCTGTTTTCAATGCCATCATGCGATATTTTGATGCAGGCTATATCGGCAAGGTAATTCGCGATCCCATTGAACACTATAATAAGTATCAATTGTGGATCGCCGTTTTCACTGGTCTGCTGTCCGGCTTATCGGTTTGGCTTTTTTATCGAATCTCAGAAATTCAATGGCGACCTCTGATTACCAGACTTAGTTTTCATATGCTTGTAGCCGTTATACTTACCTGGCTTACCAGCCTTTGGATAAGTTTGCCCCAATGGCATTTTTATTTGCTGGGTTTTGCCTCCTGGTTTACAGTCTCGTCCAATGCAGAATACCTCATTCGTCATGCCAGAAATCATACAAAGATGACAGCCTCCGCCATATCACACATGGGATTTGGCATCATGGCAGTTGGCATTCTTGCCTCCGGTCTGAATTTTTCATACCTGAGCAATCCATTTGTTTTTAAGGGACTTTTTGGAGGAGATGGCGATGAAGAAAAATATGTGCAATTGATTAAATCCAAGCCTTTACTTATTAAAGATTATATTGTCACTTATGAAAGAGACACCCTGATCGACAAAGCCAGATTCTATGATGTGAGCTTTAAACAGATCGAAATGAAGGGAAACCAGATGAAGGTGATTGACTCCTTTATCACCAGACCTAATGCGGTATATGCCAACGATTTTTCAAAGATTGCTGCTTTTAATCCCGATACCAGACATTATGCAGGAAAAGACATCTTTACCTGCGTCGTTAGCCTTCCTGCAGCTGTATCAGACAGCGAACAAGCCAAGGCCATAGAAGACAGCCTTCAATACATTGCTTATAAGCTACTGCCTGGTGATACCGTTTCCCTCAATGAGGCTGTACTGACTATAGACGGCATCAATTACCGCCCCCGGCACAGTGAATATGCACTTCACCGGCATGATATTGGGTTTGAAATCAGATACCATATTACGGATAAAACAGGAAAGCGGGAAGATGGACTATGTGCCATAGGTCTGGATGGCAATATCCTTTATAAATATCCGGGTAAGCACGAAAACTTTGGCATTAAGATCAGGCCCGCGGAAAGTCTTATTGACGGCCTTCTGACACCGGAAGAACAGTTGAATTATAAAACATTTACGGTAAAAAAGGATGAATCATTTGCCTTCAACGGCTATACCCTGCGTATTACAGGTTTCGACAAAGAAACGGACACCTTGCGGTATTCAGCTGAGCCTGGTGACATAGGCATTTCAGGTCTTGTAGAAGTTGGCAGCAAAGACACTGCGTACCTGGTGAAGCCAATCTTTGTGCTGAGGGGCAATGCCCCAATGAGCATTAAAGATTATATCCCGGAGACGGGTCTTCATATAAGACTGTCCCGCATTGATCCGACAACCGGAGAATTTGAAATCAAAGTAGCTGAAGACAAAAGAGGCAATTTGCTTCTCCCGGTTGAAATTGCCAAAGATGTACCGAGAACAGACTATATTATTCTGGAAGCAAAAATATTCCCGGGCATCAATTTGTATTGGCTGGGATCCATCATGATGATGGTTGGACTGCTGGTGAGCTGGTATTTTCAATATCGTGAAAGGAAAAGATGGACATAGCCATAGTGGGTTCGGGCAATATGAGCTCAAAACTCATACCGGCGTTTATAAATGCCGGCTTTCATGTATCTGGCATATATGGACGAAATAAAACCACAACGAATGAACTGGCAACCAGGCACCATCTGACCGTATATAATGAAATAGGTGAAGTCGATGCCTCAATTGTATTCTTATGTGTATCAGACGACAGCATTGCCGACGTGTCATCCGGCTTTAAAGGTCATCGCGCTATGCTTGTGCACACCAGCGGAAGTGTTTCTTCCAACGTCTTACAAACCGTTGAAAAATATGGGGTTTTATATCCTGTACAGAGCATGACCCGGTCCGGAAAAGTAAATTTTACAAAGGTTCCCATCTGTGTGACTGCGTCAGATGAAAGCTCACTGGATATTCTGCAAACCCTGGCATCCACAGTTAGTGAGCATGTCTATCCAATGTCAGACGTGCAAAGACTCAATGTTCACCTGGCTGCGGTTATGACAAATAACTTTATCAACCACCTCGTAGTAAAAGCGAAAGACCACCTGGAAGAAAAGGGACTTGACTATGAGATTCTTCTTCCTTTACTCAGATTTACCCTGGAAAAACTCACGCAAAAGCCATATAATTTTCAACAAACGGGACCGGCTCAACGAAGAGACCAGCGCGTGATATCTTCGCACCTGGACCTATTAAAAGATCAGCCTCACCTGTTGGATATTTACCAGTCCATCACAAAAAGCATAATACAAGATGAGGATCATTCGTGAAATAGACCACGGTCCATTAAAAACTACCATATTTAAAATGAATGACAGGCTCAGCATTAAGTTTGAGAAAGACCTGAATGAGTTAATCTACAAATTCAGGGACGGCAGCGGCATTGAGCTGGATAATCTGGACATTTTCCTCAGTGAGGAAAGGATTACCACTGCGGCAAGTCTGCTGGACCGCGCACAAGAATTAAAGCATAAAGGGATCATGGAGGTGGTAAGTCGTGATGAGGCAGATGATTTACCATCCATAATTTAAGCCGGCCTGACACAACAGCAATAAGCAATTACTGCATAACCACCAGTCTGCTTTTATGTTTGCCTTTGCTACCTGAAAGTACCACATGGTACACACCTGCAGGAAGATTAGATTGCACCGTTACCTGATCGTTTTTTAAAGGAAGATCTATACGATCGACCTCGATTCCCAACGTATTGTATATACGCAGTTCGTCAAAAGAGGTTTCGGCCAGGCCACTGAGCTGAAAATTACCATTTGTGGGATTTGGGTAAAGTGTAATGGAGCCGAGTACCTCATCATCATTGCTGCTCAGTGATTTTTCCACCAGCACGCAATAATCTTCAACTTCTCCATACTCTGCCGGACTTTGACAAGCTTCAGATACTTCCCTGTATGTCATCACTACACGCATCCTGGTATATCCTGCAATGGCATCTGCCGGAACATAAACCGTATCCAACAATGCCGCTTTATCCGCCTTGGGCGATTTTGCAATTAGTTCAGTTTCCTCCAGTACTCCATCCTGATTCCAGTCGACAAAAGCGGTGAAAAATTCACTGTATGCAGAACCTGAGAAACCGGGTGTGAGGGTAATAAAGAGGCTGTCCGACTGACGAAATAAGGGAATAAATGCACCAAGGTTTCTGCCATAACCCTTACTGTCCTGACCGGAGGTGAAACTTTGACCATTCAAGGTTATTGATTCAATCCACTCTGAATCGTTTTCAAGTGGCGGTGGACTGCAATAGTTGTTTCTGGTGCAATTGCCACAGGAAGAAGATAGAAAGCCAATTGGGGAAGGGTCTGAATACCTTCCCGCAATGTCACAATAAGCGGAGTATCTCACTTCATATCGCTGACAGGAATCGAGTTCATCCAGGACCAGCGTACCCATAAAAAAGATCGAATCCCAATCGAGTCCCGGTAACCTGTATTCAATCAATGTTTCTATACCTTCGGGTGATATTATTTGAATATTTCCATTCATTTCTTCGATGGCGATGTCTTTCGGTGCTTTACAGCAACCTTCTGTATCGAAATAACGGGTTGATGACCAATCGCTGGTATCCCCATTACATTCATATCGAAGCTGAAATAAATAGGGTGTGCAATAATCCAGGCCGGCAAGGACTACTGAATCTTCTGAAATACCAGGAACCATTTGCCATTCAAAATCACTTGTCTTTTTATACCGGAGGTTGATGGCTCCTCCTTCAGAAATCCAGGATATACGTGCCTGGTTGAAATTGGTCAATGCGGTGGCAATTGCCGCAGGTGCTTCACAAACGCCACATCTGGCGAGCATGGCTGCAGCTGACTTGCCTAGATTGAGTTTACCTCCACTCGTTGTGATAGTACTGATCGAAACATTGGGTGTTGTGTTGTTGAGGATGATGTCTTTCACCAGTAAAGCAGCCCTCGCCGGATCTGCTTTATACAAGGTGGCCAGATCCGCACAAGGCACAGAATACAGAAGTGCTACTGCACCTGTTACATGAGGTGTAGCTCCGGATGTACCTCCGAATGAAGCATATTTGTTGTTGACGGCGGCCGTATATGTCCCAGATCCATAAGCCCCGATGTCAATGGTTCTTGCACCAAAGCCTGCACCGGTGACTTTGGTATCATTTTTATCAAGATTGGTAACGGATATAAGGTATTCGCTGCTGCATGAGGTAGGAAGATCACCTTCCACATCAATATTGAGGTTTGCATTGGCCGTTGCGCCCATAGAAAGGATGCCCACACTGCCCAGTGAGTCATACATCGCACACCAAAGCGGGGCTTCATCTGCTTTGCCCCTGTCTATACCCCAACTTGAATTGGTAGCGACTACAAAAGCGCCTTCCAGGCCATTGGTATCATTGTAGCGCTTGCGCATTTTATAAGCATAGGCATACGCTGCGAGGGCATTGGCTTCATTGGCGGAGCCGTAACTAATAGTCATGAGTTGTACATTCCAGTTGACACCGGTAACCCCAATGTGGTTGTTTCCCTTTGCCCCAATAATGCCCGTAACCGGAGTACCGTGGCTACCACCTGAAGAGATATCATTGTTGTCCTTTCCAGAGTTCCAACCGTGAATGTCATCTATGTAACCGTTTCCATCGTTGTCTATACTGTCATTGGGAATTTCAAACCGGTTTGTCCATAAGTTGGGTGCAATGTCCACATGTTCGATGTCAAGTCCGTCATCTACGATTGCCACTACAATGGTGTCTCCCGCAGGGGTAAGTCCTCCGGTAGCAATATCCCAGGCAGCTTCGGCGTTTATATCTGCCCCCGGTACACCTCCGCCACTATTTACCCCATCGTTATTATATTGCCATTGTTTGCCATACAAACTGTCATCCGGCGTATTTCTCAACGAAAGGGCTTTATTATCCATGATCAGGGTAACCTGGTCTTCGGGTCGCAAACCTTTATAAATTGATCTAAGCTCAACATTGGCATCTTCACTTTCGATAAGCCAAAGGTTCATAGGCAGGTCACAAAGTTGTCTTGTGCGGTACGAACCGCCAGGCAGCGAGGCAAATCGCTCGTGACCCGACATGGTCTTGCCTTTTTCCAGTTGAACTATGAAAGATTTGTTAACTTTCTCCTGTGCGGATAAATTAGCAAGGCTGCAAAGACAAAATATGGCACACACAAGCAAATTCAGGCGAGGCAATAGGGTAAAGATATTCACCATAAATGGGTTTATTTTTTATTCAATTCAATGTTATAGGGAAATTCTCCCGGATAGTTTTCGTAAAAGCCAACGAGATCCAGTGTTTCTCCCTTTCTTTCGATGATTTTAAGAATGTCTGCCACTGTCTCCACACTCACACCATTGGCCCTGGTAATGATATAGCCAGGTTCCAGACGGGCATTGTCCACCGCTGAATTTCGGTATACGGTTATTACCTTAATGCCATGACTTTTATTTCGAGATTTTTCAAAAGAATCCAGATCCCGAAGTTCAAAGCCTATGTCAATGAGTACCTTGTCTTTCCGCACCGCCACAAGATCTGTAGAGTTGAGTTGGTTGCGCAAAGTAGCTGTGGTAGAAGACTTTTTGCCATTGCGAATGTAATCAATTTTTACCTTATCTCCGGGTTTGTAGGTGCCAATGGTTTCCATAAAACGCGGCAGGCTTTCAATTTCCATGCCATTTAGTCTGGTAATGACATCACCACTTTGCAATCCTGCATCAAAGGCAGCACCATTTCGCGTAACGAGGGCAATATAAACTCCGGCTACTTCCGGTATTTGGAGTTTTCGTGCCCGCATATCGTCAATGTTTTCAATTTCTACGCCAAGCCAGCCTCTTTGTACAAAACCATATTGCCGTATGTCGTTTACTACTTTTTTTACCAGGTTGGCAGGTACCGCGAAAGAGAATCCTTCATAGTTTCCGCTCATGGTCATGATGGCGGTATTGATGCCTACGAGTTCTCCTTTGGTATTTACCAGGGCCCCGCCACTGTTGCCCGGATTCACGGCAGCGTCGGTTTGGATAAATGATTCGATGCCCTGATTTTCAAGAATGTTGATGTTTCTTCCTTTGGCACTCACTATGCCTGCCGTAACCGTGGATTGTAGCCTGAACGGATTTCCAATAGCCATGACCCATTCTCCGACCTGTAAACTGTCTGAATTGCCAAAAACCAGAAAACTGAGGTTATCTGCTTCGATTTTCAACAGGGCCAGATCGGTATTGGGGTCGTTCCCAACAACCTTCGCTTTGTATTCCCGGTTATCGTTGAGCATAACATCCACCTCTTCGGCATCTTTTACCACGTGGTGGTTGGTCACAATGTATCCGTCAGAACTCAGGATGACCCCGGAACCGGTCTCTGTGCCATAAGATTCTGACAGTAATCCTTCTTCTTTCATTCGAAAAAGCGAACGGATATACACCACGGCCTGCTGTGAATTTTTTGCGGCCAGGATAAAATCAGTAGGGGCCGATGAACGAAAAAACCGGTCCAGGTTCCCGGAGAATAACAATTGGTGTTCCGCTGCCTGAACAGCTTTTTTCGACTCTTCCAAATAGACCCGTTGAATGGGGTTGATGATGCCGGCATAAATGACTACGCCCATCAGGGCACTCACCGTGCACAGCGCAGCATAAAATACAATGGTTTTTAAATTAACATTCAATACCTGATGATTTTTTAGTATAACTTCACCTTGCGGCTTAAGGTTCCCCATATGACAGCCAAAACCAGGATCATGCAAAATGCGAGCTGCAGGCTAAATGCCCTGCTAATGAAACCGATGATTACCGGACCTACCAAAAATCCGATCATGCCAAATGAGTTGAGAATGGCCAGTCCTTTACCCTCACTATAGCCCGGAATCCTGGATGAACTTCCATACAGGATGGGAGAAGAAAACGAAACCCCAAAACCAACCAACGAAAAACCCAGGATGCTTATTATGGTAACCGGCCAAATGAGGGCAATGCCTATCCCTGCAAATACCATGGCGGCTCCCATGCCCAACACCCTCCGGGCTCCAAACAAAGGCACAATGCCGTCACCCATCATCCTGCCTATGGCCATGCACATGGAATAACCTGCAAGCCCCCATCCAATAAGATAGGCAGAGGAACCAACCACTTCCTTCATATAAACCGCTGTCCAGTCGGCCATGGTTCCTTCTGTAAAATTGCTGCAAACACTCAAAACAACCATCAATATTATTCCACGCCAAATGCCTTTTTTGTCAGTATGCCCCTTTTGCTGGTGCCCCGTGGAAGTTGGGGCAGGCCGGTCCATTATCGACATTAAAACCGGACGCGCCAGCAAAGCCAGCAAAATACCCATCACCGCAGCGCAAATCATGTGCCTGGATGGATCGACACCAAAGCCATAACTCACACTCGCCACCAAACTGCCCAACATCAGGCCCACACTGAAAAGTCCATGGGAAGTGGACATCGTATGGATGCCTTCATTTTGTTCAATGACTGAGGTACAGGTATTCATTGCCACATTCAGCACGGCTATGGACATACCTGTTAGACAGAGGCCAAAGGCTACCCATGCGGGGGAGGGCAGGTTTAATGGCAGTGTATAGACCACAGACACCGCAATCATGCCATAAAATGTGGTTTTTTTCATACCCACCTTGCGGATGATCCATGCAGAGATAGGGTTGAATAGGGCTGCACCTACAGGAAATGCCAGCAACATTAAACCCAGCTGCGCATCATCCAGGGAAAATTTACCTTTGACATAGGGAATAAAAGTAGCCCAGGTACCAAACATTATACCCAGTAAAATAAAAGCAGACCCAACCGCTATACTTTGCCGATGCGTAAAAAATATGCCTAGATGTCTGAAGTACTTCACGATGGAAAATCTGTGTGTCTTGTATTCTATAGGATGTGATTACCTCATTCTATCCAGCAAGTCGCTGAGTAAGATGGAATCATTGGAATCCAAGTAGTGTACCAATTGCGTTTTTAATTCTGCTTCCATCTTTAATGTGAGCTCAAGGCCGGTCTCGCTAAGTGAAATGTGGATGTACCGTTTGTTCTCTGGACTCTGGGATCTGTTGAGCAGGCCGAGATCAACCAGTTTGTCCACGAGACGGGTAAGGTCTCTCTTTTTGTCCAGCATTACATCCAGAATGTGTGATGGAGTGACGGGATTTGGGTGACGGCCTTTTACAATCTTCAACACATTGTAATGTTGGGGCAATATGCCGTGGGGTTTGAGCAGGGCACAGTGTTTTTCATGAAAATAGTAATAGGTATATACGAGGTTGATATATGCCATTTGCTGAGGCGACTCAAACTTACTCTGCTTTATGAGTTGCTGTATGTTCATGCAAGGATTACGTCTTATGGGCAAATATAGTGAAAATACCTTCATTTCCTGCATGGCCATGCAGGCCGAACTCAAAACACCTGGAAAATGTCCAATCGCTATGCTGTATAAATATCCGGTGGATTAGCCAGAAATCGTTCCAACATGTCGGCCAGCACTTTTATGTCAACTTTGTCCAGAGGATGCGGCTGGGCTTCCAGTTCGAGCAATCGTCCAAGCGGTAAAACACCTGCCACATGGGCAGATTCCTCAAGGCTCACCATCCTGTCCTTCGTACCCCACCCTATACAAACGGGTGTGGAGATGCAGGAAATTTCTTCATCAGTAAGGGCGTCTCCATCTGCAAGTCCCAGCATAATGCCGGCAGTTCCCTCCAGCAGTGACCTCCATCCACGGCCAATATGTCTTAGTTTCAGTTGTTCGGCAAAAGCTGGAATTTTCTGCTCCATCACCTCGGCATCCAGCATGCTAATTTCTTTCATGGCGGCTTCACGCTCCCAGTTAAATTTGGTGCCATACGTAAACAGGCCTGCAATTCGGTCGGGTTCCAAAAGAGCGAATTTTAATGCCGCATATCCCCCCATGCTATAACCAAAAACATACACAGATTGTAAGCCGTGCCCATCGAGATAGACTTTTATATCCCGTACTAAAATCTCCATATCCAGCGGCCCGTCATACCCATTTTTACCATGACCACTGAAATCCAGGATATGCACTTTGTACGATGGGTTCAGATGTTCCCCAAGTTCATAAAGTTGGGAAACATCTCCCAGGGCACCATGTAAGAGCAGGATGTCCTTCATAAATTCAGATTTTACGCGTATTATTTGAACAAAAATCTCAAATTACTGCAAAAACAAAGCAAATATAACGTTACCTAAAACTCATTTTTCTTATTTCCACATTCACTTCAGGCATGCAACTCTAACCATAAAATTAGCCATTTACGGTTACTCAGATGGCGTACGCCTATAATTCGATAAAAAATAAGTTGATGCGGGGGTGAACCCGGATTGGCCATCGTTGTTAGTTTCATGTGAAAGGCGTTTTATCCCAATTGTTTCGCGCGTTTTTAAATATCGTAAATAGAAGAAAAAAATCTAAATGTGCCATCGATTCTTGCCCTCATATAATTTGACTTGTTCTGGATTAATTTTTAGGTCCAAATGAAACGACCCTGGAATTTGCCTGTCCTGGCGGTTTACAGCCTGGCTACCTATCGGAACGGACAGGTTAATATGAATATTTGCACCTATGTATCTGCCGTGAGCTTGCAGCCAAAAAAGTATGCCGTTGCCATATATGAAAATACCCAAACGCTGGATTTTCTGAAGGACAGTTCATTGGCCATCCTGCAATTGCTGGCTGCCGACCAGCATGCGCTGGTAAGACACCTCGGTAAAAAATCGGGCTTTCAGCTGAATAAACACAATTGGTTGCATAAAAATAATCTGTTACAAAAATGGCAGGGCATGGATGTATTGCGCGATTGTGCTGCGCTGTTGCTTTTGGAAAAAGAAAATACCATGACAACCGGCGACCACATCCTGCACTTATTTAATGTCCTCAAATATACCGGACTGAGGGATGATATACTGACCACACGTATTTTAGGAGAAAAAGGTATTATAAAAACATGACCGAATCAGATATAGATCGAATCATAGAAATGGCGTGGGAAGATCGCACACCCTTTGAAGCCATTACCAATCAATTTAAGTTGACCGAGACAGAAGTAATTGCGCTGATGAGGAAAAAACTAAGACGCAATAGTTTTATTTTGTGGAGGAAACGCGTTACCACGGGCATCAGCAAAAAATATCTGCATAAAAGGAATCCGGAAATCACAAGGTTCAAATGTTCCCGGCAGAAAGCCATAAGTATGAATAAAATATAAGGGAGGTGATTGATTTTCCTGCCTCTTTAGATCAAATCCTGCAGCGTCTGGATGAAGTGAATCCAAGAGCCTACGGCTCAACACGAAACTATACGGACGGCGCTGTTACTTATCTTTCGCCATATATATCCAGGGGAGTAATCAGTACCCGGCAGGTTTTGCTCCATTTGGTTTCCAAAAATTACACCCTGGGCCATATGGAGGTTTTGGTTAAAGAATTGGCCTGGCGGGATTACTTCCAACGGGTGGGACAATTAAAAAATTTAGATGAGGACCTCAAACAAAGGCAGCACCCCGTTGAAAATTATGGCCTGCCCCGCGCCATTGCAGAAGGGAAAACAGGCATAAATGGCATTGATGAAGCCATTCAGGATTTTTTACGAACAGGGTATATGCACAACCATTGCCGTATGTATGTAGCCTCATTGGCTTGTAACATGGGAAGGTCTCATTGGAAAAATCCGGCACAATGGATGTACTACCATTTGCTGGATGGGGATTGGGCAAGCAATGTATGCAGCTGGCATTGGGTGGCAGGTAGCAACAGTTCGAAAAAATACTACGCAAACCAGGAAAACATCAGTAAGTTCACGCATAGTCCACAGAAAAACACCTATCTGGATAAACCTGTGGAATATTTGCAGTCAGCTGCCATACCCGAAATATTAAAAGAGGTGACCCATTTCGAAGGGAAAACAGAGTTGCCAACACCTTCCAATATTCACCTTGATCCCACAAAGCCTACTCTCTTGTATAATTACTATAATCTTGATCCAAAATGGCATGCAGGCACAACGGCCAATCGCATTTTACTGCTGGAACCTTCTTTTTTCCAAAAATACCCCATATCCAAACACTGTCTTCAATTTGCGCTCGCCCTAGGAAACAATATACCGGATCTTCAATTGTTTGTCGGTGAATTCGATGCCTTGTTGCAATTGTACAAACCCGGAAAGATAATTTTCAAGGAACACCCTTTCAATACACATTACCGCGGTCAGGAGGAAAGCCGGGCTTGGATATCTGATAAGCTAACCACTTATTATCCTTCTTTCTTTGCTTATTGGAAGGAGCTGCACAAGGAGCTGCTTAAAGAAAATTCACGGATGGCTGGTTAAATATCGAACCATTTTTAAAGCCAAATATTAAGGCTCCGATGAATGCGCAAAGTTTCGTCTGTAATAAATTCACTGTGCTCTAAATACCATTTGAAACGCCATCAGACTACACAAACCGGGATAAAATGAAGTTTTTGTCAAAAAAATATATTTCATGTAATAATTAATATTTACTTTTGATAAACAGACCATTTGTAAAGTGATTATTCTTTTTTTCGATAAAGTGCAATATTTTATTTTAATAACCCTTTAAACTTTACAATTATGTGGAAATTCATTTCTTTTGCCCTGTTACTGGGATGTGTATGGTCGTGTAAAAATGCAGAACCCGCTGAACCTGCCCCTGAAGAAAAAACTCCTGCTGCCATGGCTCCGGCAGAAATTGGCGATGCCAAATACATTGAAATAGGAAAGGCCGGCCTTAATGCACTGTCATCCGGGGATGTAGCTAAATGGATGGAGGCCTTTGCCGACAATGCCATGTATCGATGGAACAACGGCGACAGTCTGGTAGGCAAACAAGCCATCATGGATTACTGGACAAAGAGAAGGACCGAGGTCATCGAAACCATTTCCTTTACCGGAGATATTTGGTTGCCGGTGAAAGTAAATACCCCAGCCAACGAATATCAGGCTCCGGGTGACTGGCTACTATGCTGGTACCGAACGGAAGCAAAGTACAAAAACGGCAAAACCATGATCCAGTGGATTCATACCGACCAGCATTTCGATGCGAATGGCAAAATTGACCTAGTTATCCAGTATGTGGACAGGGCCAGCATCAATGCGGCTATGCCTGCCAAAAAAGGTTAGAGAAGTAAAAATTCCGGCTTTTCGCGTTAAGTTATTTCCGGGTATTCCCAGATTTCACAAATACTTAAACCGGGGATTAATTGACACTACAAAAAATCATGGCAAATCTATGGCAGTGCTGTAGGGGTGCCATGATTTTTACTTTAAAGGCAATACCTGGTTTGAACAACATGCCAATTTGTATTTGCACAGGTATTTTCGGCTTTATTATGATCTTCTAATACAAAATTTAATATTCTTTTATAGCCTGCACTTGGATGCGTAGAAAAAAATATTTACCTATGCAATGCCATGACAGACTTCAACCTTTCGCCGGAAACCCGCAAGCAATTTTTCAGCTTTGTAATTGAGCGACTGGAGCATTATTATGCTGCAACTGCCAATGAAAAGGTAACTCCCGAATTAACCCGGGATGCCATACGGACTTATACAGAGATTGCTGACTTTGGTCACCCATTTGAAGATCAAAAAGCACTGGACCACTTACTTACAGGATTGGAACAATTCGCCGTTCACACACCGCACCCAGCTTACTTTGGACTATTTAATCCAAGGACCAATTTCCTGAGCATTCTTTCCGATTTGATCACTGCGGTCTTTAATCCCCAATTGGCCGCCTGGAGTCATGCTCCTTTTGCGGTGGAGGTGGAGAACTATTTAATCCGGGAATTTGCCGTTAAATTTGGTTATAATGCACTGGAGGCAGATGGCGTATTTACATCAGGAGGAGCCGAATCCAATCTCACTGCCCTGTTGTGTGCCCTCAATGCAAAGTTACCCCGGTTTTCTGTAAATGGGCTTTGGGGTGTGCCGCAAATGCCAGTGGTATATTGTTCGGCGGAAGCGCACCACTCCTTGCATAAAGCAGCAAGAATTACCGGTCTTGGTCATGATGCCGTAAGAAGCATTCCTGTCAATGAACGGCAACAAATCGACATCGGTCAATTGTCCATTGCCTTAAAAAAAGACATAACGGAAGACTTACTTCCCCTTATGGTTGTTGGTACCGCGGGGACCACCGGAACCGGAGCGGTAGATGATTTAATAGCGCTTAATAAACTAGCAGACCAATATAATTTATGGTTTCATGCGGATGCAGCCTATGGGGGTGGTGCCATTCTTCATCCTGACGCTCGTCTTTGGCTCGATGGAATTGGAATGGCTGATTCCATTACCTTTGATGCACATAAATGGATGTCAGTACCTATGGCTACAAGCATGTTTATTACCCGGCACAAATCCATCTTATCCCATACCTTCAGCATACGCACGGACTACATGCCAAAGGATGCAACAGAGCAGCCGGTCATCGACCCATTTACGCATTCCATCCAGTGGTCGCGAAGGAGCATTGGTATTAAACTTTATTTGTCTTTACTTTTCTTTGGCTGGAAAGGATATGAAGAAGTAATCGGCCATCAAATTGCTATGGGTGACTATCTTCGATGGCAATTGAAAAAATCAGGATGGACTGTTTGTAATCAGGCAGCCATGCCCGTCATTTGTTTCACAGATAACTTCCTTGAAATAAATGACGATTTTATCCCTTATATGGTACATCAGCTTGTGGCCTCGGGAAAGACCTGGGTATCCACTTATCCTGTGCACGGCAGGCTGTCTATCAGGGCATGTATAACCAATTATGATACCACAGAAAAGGACATTGATATGCTGCTGAATCTTCTCAATATAGAAAGAGATAAATACCGCGCTTAAAATACATACACATCCTGAAAAATGGATTTCAATCCAGTCTTTGGCAGTCAAGGAAATAAAAGTATCAACCTGACAACAAATCCAGTAAAATGAAAAAACAATAATCCATGCAACAACCACCTCCGCCACTGCAATGGGATGATTTTATAAAGGTAGAAATGCGTACCGGTACGATTGTAAAGGCAGAAATATTTAAAGAAGCCAAAAAACCTGCTTACAAACTGCTGATTGATTTTGGGCCATTGGGTATGAAAAAATCATCCGCTCAGCTTACCCAATTATACCAACCTGAAGACCTGATAGGGAAACAAATTGTAGCCGTCGTAAATTTTCCGGCAAGACAAATCGCCAACATGCAGAGTGAGTGCCTGGTGTTGGGGGCCGTTGGCCCAAATCATGAAGTTACCCTGCTGACACCGGAAAGAAATACCGGAAACGGACAACGCATAGCGTAAGTTGATTTGCCTACAGATGTTGGAATTTCACATCGGTTATTTTTTAAAAGCTGTTTAACAGTTATATAAGTTTTATATATAAATGCAATATCTAAAAATTACTAATTTTGTAAGGCAAACCCAGTGCTGTTTAAAGAGGCAATGTCACTCTTCCGCTATGTTCTACCTGGGTCATATTTTTAATGCATTAATATTTTATGTTGAAACAAGTACTTCTTTTTATTGCCCTCCTTATGCCAATGATAATAAAGGGCCAAACTGAAAAACCGAAGGACGCCTTCAAATTCAACCTAAATGAAGATGGCAGCCACTTTTTTCAACTTACTTTTCTCAATCAAACCTGGGTCCGTTACAATCAAAGCAATGAAGGGACCATGGTCCAGGGGAGGGAAAAGGATAATACTTTTGACATAGGACTACGCCGCACCAGGATTCAGATGTTTGGCCAAATCAATGAACGGGTATTTTTGTATTTCCAGTTTGGACAAAACAATTTTAATGCCCAATACAATTTAAACGCCAACCGAAAGAATGCGGCATTTTTCCACGATGCCATATGCGAATACCGGCTCAGTAAGGCCAACCAACTAAAAATCGGAGCCGGACTCACCATCGCCAATGGATTATCGCGGTTTTCACAGCCGAGCATCGGTACCATTACCACACTTGATGTTCCGGTTTTTGCGCAATCCTCGGTTGATCAGACGGACCTGTTCAGCAGAAAACTCAGTGTCTATGCCAGGGGACAGCTGGGTCAACTGGATTACAGAATAATTGTCAGTGACCCATTCCCTGTGAACTCATCTGGTACTGCACCTGCACCATTAAATGAAAACGCCTCTTTTGCCCTAAAGGGGCACTCACTTCAAATGCAAGCATTACTTATCTGGCAATTTTTTGAGCATGAAAGTCACCTCACACCTTATATGGCGGGTACGTCACTGGGAAAGAAAAAAATATTCAACATAGCGGCCGAAGCCATCTACCAGGGTGATGCCATGTGGAAAAAAGAGGGACAGGCCGATACCACTTACCAAAAAATGCTACACATCGCCTTTGAATCCTACCTGGACATTCCTTTGGATAAACAAAGAGGAAGCGCTATTTCAGCTTATTCTGGTTTCTTCATCACCAACTATGGCACCAATTACCTTCGGTACAATGGTCTCATGAATCCTGCAAGCAGCTCAAGCCTCAATAACACAAACAGTATAACCGGCCAGGGTCCTACCTACGGCAATGCCTATCCTATGTTTGGCACGGGTCGGGTATTCCATGCGCATGCCGGCTACCTTATGCCAGGCACATTGACCCATGGTCATGGTAAACTCATGCCCTACTTTTCTGCTACATTGGCAAAGTTTGATCGCTTACAGGGACTATGGACAAATACCTACCATGTTGGCCTGAATTACCTGATTCAGGATCATAAATCGAAAATTAGCCTTGACCTGGAAAACAGATCTACCTATTCTCTTGAACAGGGCGCCGTTGTCTCAGGAAATAGAAAAAACAGCATTACCTTGCAATACCAGATATTTTTTTAATTCGGGTGGCAATTTTAATTCACCCATATTAATTTAATTTTACATCGAAGATGCCTGAATTTACACAATCATACTCAAACCACGATCTGGAAGGAATTCTTACCCTGCAAATGGAAAACTTAAAAACCAACCTGGACTTGGAAGTCAAACTGCGGGAAGGCTTTGTTACGGTGCAGCACAAGCTCGAGGATTTACAAAAACTCCAGGATCACGCAGGCCATGTGATTGCCAGGGAGGGCAATAAAATAGTGGGTTACGTTTTGGCCATGACCCAAGCTTCCAGATATGACATTCCTGTGCTTGTACCCATGTTTGATTTGTTTGACCGGATCTTGTATAAAGAGAAACCTGTATCCACATATCATTACATGGTGGTCGGACAGGTATGTATTGCAAAGGCCTATCGCGGTCAGGGCTTGTTTGATGCCTGCTATGAAAAGTACAAAGCTTGTTTTTCTGATACCTATGATTTTGCCATCACAGAAATAGCCTCAAACAATTACCGGTCACTTGCTGCCCATCGGCGGATCGGGTTTGAAACCCTGCATACCTATGTAGCACCTGATGGTCAGGAATGGCAGATTGTGATTTGGGACTGGAAATGAGCCTTTTTCCAAAATAAATCCCGGGGCTATTGTAATTGTTGCCAAAGGTGCAGTATTTTGGAGCTTAAATTCATACGATCGACTATGTCAACCTTACAAAAAAACATCATAACCCTTTGCCTTTCGTGGATGCCCATCGCCGAGGGTATTTCTCAGGAACTCAGCACGGACAGACCAGACCAGACCGAAAGTGCTTTAACGGTCGGTCAGGGATTTATCCAATTTGAAACCGGATGGATAAATACCCAAATGAAAAATGAAAACAGCACCACCCTCCCTACCCTGCTCGCCAGGATTGGTCTGTCCAATGTATTTGAACTTCGGCTTGCCTCATTGTATACTTATGGTCATTTAGAAAAATTGAAGTTTCGTGGTATTGGCGACCTGGAAGCCGGCGTCAAAATTCAATGGTACAATCGCGAGGATCTTCCTGTAAAAATGGCATCCATGCACCACCTTGTAATCCCTACCAGGGCAAAATCAATTTCCGGAAATGAATATGCCACCATTCATAAACTGCTCGTTGCCCATGACCTGGGTCAAGATTATAATCTGGGTTACAATCTTGGATATACAACGGGAAGTGACGCATCTTTCACCTACTCTATTGCCCTGAATAAAGCCATTGCCGAAAATTTATCCATTTACGCGGAACCATTTGGAACCGCAAGTCCTTCGTCAGGATGGATTTTGAATGTGGATGCCGGTCTTACCTATCTGCTCAATGACGACTTTCAACTGGATGCATCCTATGGCCTGGGCATCAATCAAACAATGAATTATATAGCTGCAGGCTTTAGCTGGCGTTTCAAATCAAAAGCAGCAAGCACAAATAATCCATGATAAGAGGGTTTCACATCTCAATCCTGGTTTTATCCGGCATCTTTGATTGCCTGGCTCAAATCGCTACCCCTCTTGCCGGTGTCTATTCAGGAAGGATAGACAGATACTTACAATTTCCATCAAACCATATCCCCCCACGCAATGTGGATATCTGGCTTCCCGACGACTATAATTCAAAAACAAAATATGCCGTCTTATACATGCACGATGGTCAAATGCTTTTTGATTCAACCTCGACATGGAATGGGCAGGATTGGGGACTGGATGAAACACTTTCCCAATTGCTGCATGACAAACTCATCCAACCCACAATTGTAGTGGCCATTTGGAATGCCGGTGCGGCGCGACATTCGGAATACTTCCCCCAAAAACCTTTTGAATTCCTCGAACCTGCCTTCCGTGATTCCTTATTGGAAAATGGCAAAAGAGCCGGATATCCATTATTTGCCTCAAAGATCTATTCAGATGCCTATCTAAAATTTATAGTGGAAGAAGTCAAGCCCTTTATGGACACAAATTATTCAACCCTGCCCGATGCCGATCATACTTTTATTGCTGGTTCCAGCATGGGTGGTCTGGTTTCATGGTATGCACTTTGTGAATATCCAAATGTCTTTGGTGGGGCTGCCTGTATTTCAACACACTGGCCTGGCTTTTTTGATCCCGGACCCAATCCGATACCGAATGTATTTGTAAAATATCTGGAAGAAAAATTGCCTCCTCCTCGCAGCCATATATTTTACTTCGATCACGGCACGGCAACCCTGGATGCCCAATATGAGGTAACACAAAAAAGGGTAGATGACATTTTTCGCCGCAAAGATTACACATCTTCTCATTGGATGTCCCGGCGATTTGAAGGCGAAGACCATTCCGAGCGGGCATGGAAAAAAAGACTAACCATACCGCTTACCTTCCTGCTTCAAAATAAGCCATAAGTTAAAAAAGCAATTGCCACAAAATCATGATAAGCCAAAAGCACCTTTTCCAATTACCAGATGATGTCCACTACCTCAACGGAGCCTATATGTCACCATTGCTCCTGTCTGTGGAGGAAGCCGGCATCGAGGGAATGAGGAGAAAAAGAAATCCGGCAATCATCGACCCCATAGACTTTTTTACCCAGGCAGAAAGCCTTCGGCAGGACTTTGCAACGTTGATCGGCGGGGACGCACAAAATGTGGCCATCCTGCCATCGGCATCCTATGGACTGATGTCGGCCACATCCAATCTGCCCAAAAACAATGGACAGTATGCCCTGGTTGTAGCGGAAGAATTTCCCAGTGGTTATTATGCCATCGATCGATGGTGTAGGGAACAGGGTAAAACACTGAAAATAATTTCACCACCGGAAGATAAAAGCCAGAGAGCAAGAAAGTGGAATCAGCTTTTACTGGAAGCCATCAATTACGAAACCGCAGTAGTGCTCATCTCATCGGTACACTGGACAGACGGCAGTATTTTTGACCTCAAAGCCATTGGGGAAAGATGCAAGGCATGTGACACTTGCTTCATTGTAGATGGCACACAATCGGTGGGTGCCATGCCCATCAATGTGAACGACTGCCACATCGATGCCCTGGTTTGTGCCGGGTACAAATGGCTGTTGGGCCCCTACAACATTGGTCTGGCCTATTACAGTACCCGGTTTGCCAATGGCAGACCCATCGAAGAAAGCTGGATGAACAGAAGCGAAGCCGAAGATTTTCAAAGCCTCACCGCCTACCGAACAGCTTATACCCCAGGGGCAGGTCGTTACAATATGGGTGAGTTCAGCAGCTTCATCCATGCACCTATGTTACAAACAGCCATAAGGCAAATCCTGAAATGGACCCCACAAGGCATTCAGGGCCATTGCCAATCCCTCACTGCCCCGCTGTTGGATTTTCTGGCAAGTAAAGGATGCCTTGTAGAAGAAAATGAGTTCAGGTCAAATCACATGTTTGGATTTCGGCTGCCTGAACATGTGGATGCCGTGGCGCTGATGACCTGCATAAAAGCAAAACAGATTTTTGTATCCAGACGGGGTACGGCCATCAGGGTTTCTACCCATGTATATAATACCCGGGAAGACATGGATACCCTGATGGAGGTAATGGATGACTTTTTCCAGGCATAATAGGTGGCATTGAAATGCCCTTTTTACAGATGAAGAAATTTAAGTCATAAAGTGAAGCAGTGCAAATCATTTCTCAAAACAACCAGCGTTATGCCAAAGGGTAGATTTGATCATTCGATTGAAATCACAAATCCATGAATCATCATAATTTGTTTTTAAAGTTCATTGCACTGATCGTGTTTTCAATGACAGTTGTCGAGGTAACTGCCCAAAAATCCTCAAACTGGCACATTGGCATAGAACTCGATGTTTTACCATATGCCACCGGGGGATCCTTTGGAGCATTGTGCGTTAGAAAAGGAAAATTTAGGGCACGAATGCTGACAGCCGATGTGTATAAACCAGACTGTAGTACTAAAAAAGGATATACAAACCATCACATCACAGCCTATGCCCTGGTAGTGGACCGTTTTTCACAAAGCGATTGGAAAGGTTGGTGGATTGGGGGAGGTCCTGTCTTCTGGAAAAGCCACATTCAGACCGATGCCCTTGAACCAGAAACCAAATTCACCAACTACCTTTTAAATGGCAGTTTGGGTTATCATTATTATTTTTGGAAACGCGTTTATGTGGCTCCCTGGGCTGGCCTGAGCCTGGTTGTTGGGGGTGACAAAGAGGTGGTCACCGGCAATAAGATTTATAACCTTCCCTTGCTGAACCAGGAAGTTTCAATAAAGTTTGGTTTACGACTATAGGAAATTAAATGCACTTTTGAAGCCAAAGGCTTGACCTTCCTAGGAGGGCCATTTCCCATCTTTCGATGCCCGGAGAATCAGTCGGAGGGATTGGTCATACGTGATGTAGTTCCATACCCAGTTTAAGAAAACAAAGATTTTATTTCTGGTGCCGATGAGGGCCATGAGATGAACCACCAGCCACAAGATCCAGGCAAAAAATCCATGAAAATGTCCCAGCTTAAAATCCACTACCGCCCGGTTGCGGCCTATCGTGGCCATGGAACCTTTATCTTTATAGGTAAATGGTTTCATCTTGCCGGAGATTAGAATGGACGCGAGGTTGTGGGCTTGTTGCAATGCGGTCTGGGCAACCTGCGGGTGGCCCTCCGGGTAATCGGGTACCGACATGGACGCAATGTCTCCAATGGCATATATGTCTTCAAAGCCCACGAGTTTATGGTATGGATCCACCTTATACCTGTTGCCTCTTTCCAGAATGGCATGCTCCAGGCCGGCAAGTTTGTTGCCCGTAATACCAGCAGCCCAAATCACCTTTTTGGTCGTGATCACCCTGCCATCAGAAAGGGTAACACTGTCTTCTGTCACATCGGTAACTGTGGTATTTTTAATGACATTTACCCCCATTTTCAACAGGAATTCTTCTGCGGCTGCACCCGATTTTTGAGACATGCCCGGCAGAAGCCTTTCCCCACTATGTACAAGGTACACGTCCACTTCCTTGTTGTCAAGTTCTACATAGTCTTTTGGCAGGATAAAATGTTTCAATTCAGCAATGGCACCGGCCAGTTCCACGCCAGTCGCCCCACCCCCTACGACCACGGTATCCAGGTATTTTTGCCTTATTTCATAATCCCTGGTGATGAGTGCGGTTTCATAATCCCGGAGTACCTGGTTTCGCAAATACATGGCCTCTCCGGTACTTTTTAGACTAAAAGTATTTTTGGCTATTTGCTCGTTTCCATAAAAATTGGTGGTCGCCCCTGTGGCAATGACCAGCTTGTCAAAGTTGCATCGCCCTATATTTGTAGTCAAATATTTTTCCGCCACCTTGACCTCAATTACTTCAGCCATGCGGATGTGGATGTCCTTTTTTTTCTGGAATATCTTTCTCAATGGAAAACTAATGCTGCTTGGCTCCAGGCCACTCATGGCGACCTGGTAAAGCAATGGCTGGAACTGGTGAAAATTATTCCGGTCGAAAACAACTACCTGGTAGCCCTTGTCCACGAGTTTTTTGGCCAGGGTGAGTCCGGCAAAGCCTGCCCCAATGATCACAATGCGCTGTTTATCAGTTTCAGGTATGTTTACTACAGTTTGCATAGGGTTATTTTATTTCTCAATTTCCGTACAAAGTTATATTTTTAGATTTTATTGACTGTAAAGACAGGACTTACCCTGAAATTTTCAAATTTATCTTTAAAGCTTAAAAATATAACCATTAGCATTGGGCCAAAATGCCCATTTCTTTGGATTTGTAAACAATAGAAGCATTAGAAGGTTTCAGGAATGGCATCTGTCTGCACTTAAGACCACCATCAGATTAAAAAGTAAAACATGAACTATACCGTAAAAGAAAGATTTTTAAAATATGTAGTTGTGGACACAGAGGCGGATCCTGTCAGCAATTCCTCCCCTTCGACAGAAAAGCAAAAAAACCTGACTGCTCTGATCTTGGAAGAACTCCAGTCAATAGGCATCAAAGCTACGACCAATGACAGTGGATATATCTATGCCTCATTGCCTTCCAATGTGGGTCCGGGAAAAGACAAAATTTTCTTTTGTGCACACCTCGATACCGCTCCGGACTGCAGCGGCAAAGACGTAAAACCCCTGGTACATGAAGACTATCAGGGTGGAGACATTGTATTGCCCAATGATCCGACCCAGGTGCTCAGCCCTGCAAAATATCCCGCAATGGCAAACAAAATCGGACACGACCTCATTACCGCCAGTGGTCTCACCTTACTGGGCAGCGATGACAAATCCGGTGTGGCCATTATTGTGGATGCCTTTTATCAAATGATTACCAATCCGGACCTCAAACACGGCGAGGTTAAAATGTTGCTGACCACCGATGAAGAGATCGGCCGTGGTGTAGCCCATGTAGATTTGGCCCTGCTGGATGCAGATTATGGCTTTACCCTGGATGGAGGCGACCTGGGCGGTTTCGAATTTGAAAACTTTTCTGCCAACAAGGCCATCATAGAAATAACCGGCGTTAGTGCCCATCCGGGTTATGCCAAAGGGAAGATGGAAAATGCCATCAAGATCGCAGCAGACATTATTGCCCAGTTTCCAAAAGACAGCCTCAGCCCGGAATCTACAGACGGCATGCAAGGTTTCATCCACCCCAACAACCTGGAAGCTAAATTGGAAAGTGCAAAAATCGAACTCATCCTTCGGGACTTTGTCACCACCAAACTGGACGAACAAAAAGACTTTCTCGATAAGATTTGCAGAAAAACAATGCAAAACTATCCCCACTCTTCCTACAAAATTACCATCACGGAACAATACCGCAACATGCGGGATATCCTCGATCAACATCCCTATGTCATGGAGGTTGCCACCCAGGCTGTGACCAACATCGGTGTCACACCAAAGCCCGGAGCCATCAGGGGGGGTACAGACGGCGCTGTATTGTCGCACAAAGGACTGCCCTGCCCCAACTTGTTTGCAGGGGAACAAGCCATTCATTCTAAACATGAATGGGTATCTGTTCAGGACATGCAAAAAGCGGTGGACATGATCCTGGAAATCAGCCGCCTGGTCGCAGAGAAATAACTTTTAATACACCGTTGAATAAAGGTATGGACATCACAAGTCGTTACAACGATAAAATTAGTCAGTATTTTGAGCAGATGGCTCCAAAAGGAGAACCTGCCTCTCTGTACGAGCCCATCAACTACCTCCTCATGCTGGGCGGTAAGCGCATTAGACCTGCGATGGTACTGATGTCGTGCGAACTCTTTGAAAAAGACACAGACAAGGCCTTACCTGCCGCTTATGCCTTGGAGGTGTTCCACAACTTTACCCTCATGCACGATGACATCATGGACAAAGCCACCATCAGACGCGGTTTTCCCACCGTCCACGAAAAGTATGACCTTAACACCGCCATCTTATCGGGTGATGCCATGCTCATTTACTCTTACCAGATCCTTTGTGGTTATGAACCAGCCATGGCTCACAAAATTCTTAAATCCTTCAATAAGATGGCGATGGAGCTGTGCGAAGGTCAGCGTTTGGATATGGATTTTGAAACCTCAAACATTGTTTCCATTGACGGTTACCTCAAAATGATAGCCTTCAAAACCTCCGTGTTGCTGGCTTCTGCCATGGAAGTAGGCGGTATTATTGGCGGTGGCGGTGAATCTGACCTGAAACATTTGTATGAGTTTGGTAAAAACATTGGCATTGCTTTTCAGATTCAGGACGATCTTCTGGATGCTTTTGGCGATGAAAAAAAGGTTGGCAAACAACCGGGAGGAGACATCATTCAGAATAAGAAAACTTACCTGTTTCTAAAAGCCAAAGAACTCGCAGATCCAGGCCAGCTTGAAAAGTTGTTGTTTTATTACAATGTAGAACCCCATGACCAGCATACCAAAATAAAAGATGTGAAACATATCTTCACGAAACATTTAAAATTTGAATTCAAAATAATTTTGCGCAAAATGTGATTTCGTTATGTCAGCTGCCAAGAATTATTCGTTTTTTAAAAAATACATTCCTATGAAACAAGCTGTGTTGTGTGTGCTGATCTTTACTGCCATTCTTGGCCACACCCAGGTAGGCATAAGGTATGGTTATGGCAGTTCTTCTTTCGACGGCTGGGAAGGACATGCCTATCGGCTAATAGACGTAAGCAGGACTGACTTCCTCAACAGAAACATGCACTTTGGAGTCGATTACTGGTTCCGGCTGAAAAAACGAAGAATCGAATTTTTGCCTGAACTTTCATATACCCGGTTTTCATCCTCCACAGTTACGGACATAAATTATGCCCTTTCTTCTGCTAATTTTTATTTCAACGTACAGGTTTACCTGCTGGACCTGCAGGAAGATTGCGATTGTCCTACCTTTTCCAAGCAAGGCCCCACCTTAAATAAAGGGTTCTTTGTGCACATTGCGCCTTCAGTTCGTTATTTTATGCAAAAAGCAGAATCCACTGCCCTTTCGCTGACCGGAAATACGCTTGGCTTTGGCATCAGGGGTGGCATCGGCTTAGACATTGGCCTGAGCGATTTCATTACAATCACGCCTATGTTAAATGTGGAGCGCACAACGAGGCTTGACTGGAAGAACCTTACACTTGTGACCGAACCCGACCAGCCTGTACAAACCATAAGTTCGGATCACAGCGCTTTCAGTGGTGCTATTCGTCTGGGCTTACGCCTTAACAAAGGTAAAAGACGCAGGTAAAAGACACGCATATGAGTCAGGATATCGCCACCATACTTTTTTCCAAACGCACCAGTTGCGATGCCGGTGATCTTAAAGTCATTCACCAGCCACTTGTGAACATTGGCATCCAAAGCCGGTTCACTTCTTCACAGCTCAAAGTATTTCATTCCCTTTGTTTATTTTACAAAGCATATCCCGCTAGCCGGGCCATATTTGATGCCGCACATGAAGGCCTTCAACATATAGCGGATTACCTTAATGCCCATACACCCTTATTGGAGAGATTGGAAAATTCAGGCATAAATCCATCGCAACTGAGTGGTCAATGGAGTTATGCCTTTACAAGGTGGCTTAGTGCCACACGGCCGGATATTGTCAGCCTGGTAACCATAGGTGAAACCGGTCAGACGATGGCAGACGTTTTTTTACAATTGTTGCCCGATACCCTAACAGAAGATTTGCGCTCTGCAAGGGTCGATGCCATGCCCTGGATGCTGGATTTTAAAGGTAAAAAAAAGAACCTCCTGGTCCTCATGCTGGAATTTTTCGAAAAGAGTGAAAAGACCACAAAAGAACTGGAACACTACTGGAGCTTACTCCAGGTATTTACTCGTTTTTCCCCGCACACTGAAAATAAAGGTGAAATTCCATACAGCATATTTATTCATAAAAAATTCAAGAAACAGGCTGATATTGGCACAGGTCAGCAGAAGACAATAAGTGAAATAATACTGAGTCCTGATCAGAAAGAAATCATTGTCGGCCAGTCGAGAATGGCATTGGCCTGTTATCTCAGGGAAACAGACCCACTTACCCATGCGGAAGTAAAACAAAGCCGGTTTTTTGACCTGGGCCGGGGATTGCAGGTTGTTTTATGTTGTATGGCTCCGGAAATAAGACAGACCATCGACAGTTATGTGGGTTATATGGCTTTTAAAAACGGAGTTCCTGTGGCCTACGGTGGTGGCTGGGTTCTTTTGGAAGGTTGCAGGATTGGCATCAATGTTTTTCCCCCATTCCGTGGAGGTGAATCCATGTATATATTTCAGCAGATCATGAATTTATACCAAAATATATTCCGCATTTCACGCTTTTATGCCGACCCTTATCAAATTGGCAAAGGCAATTCAGATGGCATCCGGTCAGGTGCTTTTTGGACCTATTACAAACTCGGCTTTGTGCCCCTGCAAGCTGAACTTGCAAATATGGCAAAGGAAGAATTTAAGCTGTTATATCACACACGGGGATACCGCACCTCTTCAGCCATACTGAGGAAACTAGCGTCTTCCAGGATGATTAAATCTCTGGATAATACCTTAAATACCCCTGCTTTTGATGCAGGAGACCTTGCCGTTGCAGCGAGAGCGCTAAATAAAAAATGGCAAAAAAAGATGGATGGTGATTTAAATTCAGACTCTTTGTCTCTTGCCACTCATCGGGATGACAATACTGAAATAGACAGAAACTGGGCGTATCTGCTTTGTGAAGAAACCGCAGGCAAAAAAATGAAATCTCTGAAGGCAGCCATTAACCAGGCCTTAAAAATAAGAGTAAATAAGGACGAATGGTCTTATATAGACTTCCTAAAAGAAAACAAGGTCATTTCCGATTACCTCAATCTATTCATTTGTAATTACGGGCCTACTGACCAGGTTTAAAACATAAATTATCTACCAGGTGCACAAAATTGGTGAATAAAATATTTAATTAAAAAATAAACCAATATGCACCAAACTTCGGTGATTCCGCAAGCGGTTTATTACCTTTGGGTTTTAAATTTCACTAAGTCTTTTTTTATGAGCACCTATGTCTTATTCGTCATTGGCTTTATGTTGTTGATTAAAGGGGCAGACTTGCTGGTTGACGGTGCAGCTGCCCTGGCACGCAGGTATAATATTCCCAACATTGTGATCGGACTTACCATCGTGGCTTTTGGTACTTCTACCCCAGAACTCATTGTCAACATATTTGCCAGTCTCAACGGCAATACTGAGATTGCGATAGGAAACGTGGTAGGTAGTAATATTATAAATATATTGTGTATACTGGGTATTTCGGCAACCATATATCCTCTCGTCACCAAAAGCAATACCATTTGGAAAGAAATTCCAATGAGCTTATTGGCAGTGCTTATGCTCTATGTGATGGCCAGTGACTCTGTTATTGATGGTGCTTCAGCATCCGCGCTTACCCGAATCGATGGCATTGTGTTACTTGCTTTTTTTGTTATCTTCCTTTATTATACTTTTGGCATATCTAAGAGCACTGAGATGGATTCACCTGACATCGAAGTCAAAGAATTGACCACTGGTAAATTAATATCATTCATCTCTCTTGGACTCGCGGGGCTGGTCGTTGGTGGTAAATGGATTGTGGACGGAGCAGTTTATATGGCAGGCAGCCTTGGCCTTAGTGAATCACTCGTGGGTCTAACAGTTGTGGCATTAGGAACTTCCTTACCAGAACTGGCAGCATCAGCCGTCGCAGCCTATAAAAAACAAACCGACATAGCGGTAGGCAACGTTGTGGGTTCCAATATCTTCAATGTATTTTTTGTCCTGGGCGTCTCTTCTCTTATCAAACCACTGCCATTCACTGCCGGCAGCGATATTGATGTGATGGTAGCCTGCCTGGCCAGCATCATTCTGTTTGCCCTGCTTTTTGTGGGCAGAAAGCACATAATCGAACGCTGGCAGGGTGCTTTAATGGTTGGCATGTATATCGGCTATGTTGTTTTCCTTATCTATACCAAATGATGTTTTACCTATACTTAATGGCAATTAGAAATCCTCATTTATACAAGTTCAGCGAATCGCTTTCATCAGAACCAGTGCAAATCATCTGTATTTGACAGACTTGGAGTAAAATATATTTTTGAGTGAAGTTAGCAAGTCAAAATATGGGCGTAATTTTCGCTTCTTTTTCCATTTGAAGTGAAATTCCCCCTTCCGGGTAACCTGTGTTACACGCCGTCCATATTTTCTGTGTTACCTTTGAAACAAAAATGAAAAATCCAAGGTGGTGGGGTGCTTTCGCACTTTTTATTATTTTTTTGCAAGGCCTGTTGTCACAGGATGCATTTACCTATGAAGTAAAACTGTCACCCATCGCAATCCAAAATTTACCAGGACTTCATTCATTTGCTGTGGGCACTAAGGAAAATGAATGGTTACTTTTAGGTGGCAGGACAGATGGCCTGCATGCCCGGCAACCTTTCAACTCATTCCCTGCCAGTGAAAATAATGACAAGATCTGGGTGGTTGACATAGAAAATAAATCCAGTTGGTCTATGCCATTGACTGCATTACCAGCTTCGTATAGTGATCAACTTCAGTCCTCAAACATAAGTTTTTACCAATTGGGTGATACCTTGTACCTCGTTGGCGGATATGGGTATTCAGCCATGGAAGCCGACCATATTACGTATCCTTACCTCACTACCCTTATTGTTTCCAAAACCATCCAGGCCATTAAGTCGGGACAATCGCCGGCACCTTTTATAAAGCAGGTCAGAAATGAATTATTTGCTGTGGCCGGAGGGCAATTGGGTCTTTTGGAAGGCAAATTTTACCTGGTGGGAGGGCATCGTTTTGATGGCAGATATAATCCTATGGGACACGGCACCTACATCCAAACCTATACCAACCAGGTAAGAATATTTGATGTAAATAATGCCAGTGGATCCCCTCAAGTAACTTTTTATGATTCCTTTACCGACCCGGTTCACCTCAGAAGAAGGGATTACAACCTCATACCCGGTATCGATACCGATGGTCAAAAATTATATACCATTTCGTCAGGAGTTTTCCAGCCGGATGTAGATCTCCCATATTACTACCCTGTGGACATTAAACCAGGTGGATATAAGCCCTTTACAAACTTTAACCAATACTTAAGCAATTACCATAGCGCCAAGGTGAGTATGTTCGACACAAATACCAATCAGAATCACACCTTGTTTTTTGGAGGTATGAGCAGACATTATTATGAAAATGACATCCTCGTCAAGGACGACAATGTACCCTTCATCCAGACCATCAGCAGGCTAAGCAGACATGCAGATGGCAGCTTTCATGAATTTGCACTTAAAACCAAAATGCCGGGATTAAAGGGAGCCAGCGCCGAGTTTATTTTGGCAAATCAAATTCCCTTGCTCCACGATGAATTAATTGACCTTGCAAACTTACCGTCAGATTCAATGATTATCGGTTATATCGTTGGTGGAATTACCAGCCCAATCGAAAATCCATTTTCCTCCAACCAGACCGGAGTCACATCGGCTAATCAAACTGTCTATTCAGTTATTTTACATAAAGCAAAGACAACAAATGTAACAGAAATTGATGGGCAAAACCCGCATCAGATGACCATATATCCGGTACCCTTTAAAGAAGATATCCACCTAACTTTTACTTTGAAAAAAGCGGTGCCGGCAGACTATTTTATTACGGATTCTGCCGGAAAAAGAATACAGCAAGGCAGCCTCGAGGACGTGACTGCGGGAGAAAATCATTATAAACTGGAGACCACCGGCTTCATTTCAAATCAAAATTACATGCTCACACTGGTACTGGATCATACATACTTCCTAACACAACAGATCCAAAAAGAATAATGCATTAACCGGTAAAACATGCCGCCATTTTTTCAACTGAAGTTTACTGACTTAACGTGAGGGTTTTCAATAATGGCTGCCATCCAGGAGAAATCTCCTGACATAGGTTTCCACTCCCTCTTCCAGAGATGTAAATGATTTAATGTATCCTGCGCCTACCAGTTTTTTCATGTGCGCCTGCGTAAAATACTGGTATGTTTCCCTGATGTCTTCAGGTGTATCTATAAAGGAAATTTTTTCTTCCACCTCCATTGCCCTGAATGTCTGACGCGTCAAATCCAGAAATGACCTGGCTTTGCCTGTACCCGCATTGTAAATTCCGGACAATGAACATCCCTTGCCCATAAAAAATATACAAATCTCTACGATGTCAGCTACAAAAACAAAGTCCCTGCTCTGCATTCCATCGGAGATACCTGGTTTGTGCGATCGGAAAAGTTTCATTTCACCGCTATCTCTGATCTTATTAAAACTGTGCATTATCACTGAAGCCATCCTGCCTTTGTGGTATTCGTTTGGGCCATATACATTGAAAAATTTCAAACCCGCCCACAATGGAGGTGCCTGCTTTTGATCCAAAGCCCAAATGTCAAACCGCTGCTTACTCCAGCCATAAGCATTCAATGGCTTTAGTTCGGGGATCAGGGTATGGTCATCCGAAAATCCCATGCTTCCGTCTCCATATGTCGCTGCGCTGGAGGCAAATACCAATGGTATCTGGTATTCCGCGCATAATTTCCAGACGGCTTTGCTGTACTCCAGATTCAAAGCATTAAAAATGTCATCGCTCAATTCCGTGGTATCGGTGCGGGCACCCAGGTGAAAGACAAAATCTACTTCACGTCCGTGCATTTCCATCCAGGGCAGGAAAACACTTCGTTCGACGCGTTGTCTATATTTTTTTCCTTGCAAATTGGCTTCCTTTTTAAGGACGGAAAAATCGTCCACGATCACGACATCGGTGCCATAACCAAGTTCATTTAACCTGCCCAACAGACAACTGCCTATAAATCCATATGCTCCGGTAACCACTATCATTTGTCCTTATTTTTAACGATTCGTTTAATATTCCTCAGTGCCCTTACTCCTTCTGCGGTGGACATGAGCCTGTATCCCTTCGCTAAGTGATAATCTACTATGCCCTTGTAAATCATCCAATGTTTGTGCACAATGCCAAAGGTTTCAAAGATACCTGTATTTTTATCGTATATGTGTAAGGGTTCTGATTTTCCGCCATTGACCTCGATGATGGTATATTTGCCCTGTTTCAATGCCTCCATGTTTTCTGCTTTCACATCCAACCTGCAAAAATCGATGTCCCTTACATCCTGCATACAAACATCTATGCCCTGTAAAAGCGCTTCATCTGCTTCATGCTGTAAAGAAATAAATGTTGAACCCCTTGCATAATTGCCAATGCGGTGAATCACTATTTTTTCACCCGGTGTTGGCACCCTGTCTCTATGTGCTTCTTTTGCTTTGTTCTTATCAAGATAGGAATGATTATGTCCGTCAATCAACTGATGAAGGCTCCGCTGGCCATCGCCAACCACCACAGGATATTTTTTTTCTATGAAAGAGCTGATGCCCTTACTTCCGTTTAAATTACGGTAATACAAAATAGAAAACTCCTTGGCGCGGTCAATATAAGACTGGATGATGAATGCACAGTTATCCTTGCCTTCAAGGTATCGTTCTAAGTCAGCAACATCGTCACAGATGTCCACCCCTATGCCTTTCAAACCAATATCCGGTTTTATAACTACCGGAAATTCAAAACCGTGAGCCTCCAGGAAAGCCAGGTGTTGACCATCGTGTATGTATTTTCTGGTTAATGGTAAAAACTCAGCAGGCAGCAAAGGGTAAATGTCGGACTTATGTTCATCCAGCATGCCACCATGCGGGATGGCCGGGTTTACGGCCGCGTACCAGGTGAAACTTCGGTACCACGCAGAAAGCAACCAGTAATACAATACCGATTGGCGGTAAAAGATCGTGGATTTCCAAAAACCCTGGTCAAAGAGGTGGGTCATCTACCCAATTCTTTATAATAAATAAGGTTCCAATCCCCTCCTACTTTGGCAAATCGTCGCATCATGGTAAATTGTCCCGTACCGTCGCTGATCTCTTCGGTTACAATGTCATTAAAGCTGAGAAAACTTCTTGAAAATGTACCTCCCATGTCACTATAGGGTTTATGAAGAATCCACCCTTCTTTTTGCCATTTGAAATCCGGTTCCGGATCCGCTTCTCCATCTTTCCGGGCAGGCATACCTTCAAGCGGAAAAACAATGTGGCTCAATTGAAAGGCCGTGTCAAGGTGAAATTTTTCATAAAAAACTTCAAAATCCCGGGGTAAAGTGGGCTCCGTTTGCACTGCCTCCACTTTTTTATCTGACCTACAGGAAATCAAGCCCAATAAAGCGATCATCCAAAAAAGCGTGTATCCAATTCCCTTCATAATGGTTTGGTTTTTACCAACTGGTCAGAGATAAAAACCAACATGGCATCTCTGATCTCCTGATGGTCGATCTGAAATTCTGAATAATAATCTGTTTTGTCAACAGTACCAAGGCACGTGCCGGAAGCATATTCAAAGGGTGCTACAAAAAGATCTTTCTTAAAGTCCACATGTCCTTTTCCATACGCTTTAAATAAATACTCTTTTGCGCCCCCGTACACATGCAAATGCTGCAAGTCACCGCTTGTCTCCCATTGTGCCAATTCCCTGGCTGATAGAAACTTGGTCTTAATACGCTCAATCTTGGGAAGCATTACCTGGATGTCTATGCCCGTCTCATGTTCTGATAAAACCGCAGCAGTATACGGACCTGAATGACTCAGGGATATTTGCCATTGCGTATCCGGCAGGTATGGTTTGCCATAGTGGTTTTTTAATGTCGCCAACATGTCATTATGGCCTGATAAATCATGTAATAAGTACCTTGAGCACAACCACTCTGACTTTTTTCGCGCATTCAATAAGGAAATCTCCTCGATTTCCTGCGGAAAAAGGGTAAGGCTATCCAGAAAAAAATCATCCCCCTCTATGGCATGCCATACTCCTATTCGGGTACCATTGGACAACGTATTGGCATACAGGATGGGCATTCTCTCTAAATTAGATTTGCTTAATTTTGCGCAAACTTACAAAAAGACATTCAATAAGGTTCGGGTGAATATCGGATATGCACTTGTTTTTCAATCTTTTTTTAACAAAATCTCCCGCGCGGGGTTTATTCTCTGGTGCTTAACCATACCACGACCATCAATGTGCATAAAAATATCCTCGTTTGGCTTTTGAACCCATCATAAAACTAACCGGTCACAGGGCAGCAGTCTATGCCCTGGCAGACAAGGATACCCAATACTTCCTTTCTTTTGGTGGCGATGGATATGTGGTGGAGTGGTCAAAATCCGGAGAGATTCACGACGGCAAACTTGTCGCCAATGCCGACAGTCCGCTTTATTGCGGCTTGTTTGAAAAATCTGACAATCTCATTGTCACCGGAGGCCTTAACGGCACGCTTTATTGGGTAGACGACGTGCATAAAAAAGTAGTAAGCGCGGTTCATGGACACAACAAGGGCATCTTTGCCTTACAGCTTTTCAGAAAACATACTTAGCGGCGGCGGAGATGGAATTTTATGTTGGTGGGATATAGATAAACAAAGCATTATCCATACGCTTGCATTGTCCCATCAATCCCTTCGTTGTATCTCCAAATCCATCCGGGGTGACCATATCTTCGTCGGATCCAGCGATGGAAATATTTATGAGGTTGATGCCAGGCAAGGCACACTAATTCGGTCAATCCATGCCCACGATATGAGTGTCTTTGCTTTGTGCATTGACCATGATGTCTTATTCTCGGGTGGTCGAGATGCTTTACTCAAAGCATGGCCATTATCCGGCGATGAAGGCTCGTTTTCGATTGTGGCGCACATGGGCACCATCAATGACATAACCCTCCATGATGAATTTGTGGTTACGGCCAGCAGGGACAAAAACCTGAGGATATGGGAAAAAAGCGGCAAACTGGTGCAGTCCCTAAGTCCCATTTTGGGCGGTCATTTCCATAGCGTTAATGCAGTAAAATCACTCAGTGATTCAAATTTTATGGCCAGTGCCTCAGATGACAAAAGCATCATTTTATGGGGTGAAAATTGAAAATCACACACCTGGTTTATGCAACAATTATATCACCCTGGCTATGACTTGCGAATGGCAATTATTTTGCCATAGTTGAGATTTTGGCGACTGGATTCGAAATGAAATTTTACGATTTCGAAACCATTGTTTTTTAAAAATTCAACCATGTCCAATCCCGTAAAACCAAGCTGTTTGAGGTCATGAAATTCCATGGATATTGTATCTATTTTCATAAGTATTTCCCTGGGCAGGGAAAAAAGTATCCGGTATTCCGCCCCCTCACAATCCAGTTTCAAAAAATCAATTCGATCCAGTTTATGGTCGAGCATCAAGGTTTTCAGGTCAATGGTGTCCACGATCTCGGTTTCCATATTATTGTGTTGTGGGTTTGAAGCTATAATGGAATGATTTACTGAATTGCCATAATACAAATTCAGGCTTCCATTACAATCGCTTAAAGCCAATTTTTTTCCCAATACATTTTCTGCACCCGATGTATTAAGATTTTTTAAAAGTAATTCGTAATTGTCTTTTTGGGGTTCCAATGCAATGATCCGGCTGCCGGACCCTGCATTGAGGTAGGCAAATAATGAAAAATAACCGGCATGAGCTCCCACATCTATAATCACGGCATCGCGGTAAAATGGAAAATAATCGGCATACTCCCTATGGATAAAAATCGATCGCAGCAAGGGAAGATGGACCAGGTTATCCTGTTTATTGATGTGCAGGCCATTAACCACGCATATTTCTTCAAAACCTGCCTGGTCAAATTGCGCCTTTTGTTTCAGCCATTTGATAGTGCTTTGTATTAGATTCATACCCCCTGACTTATTCTTTAAAACGACTTCTCAAATTGAAGGCATACCCAGTTGTCCCTTTTCGTGGCATCGATGGGTATAAAGCCGCTGTGACCAAAGGCGGAAACAATGGCCTCTTCATCTTCTAGTAAAATGCCTGAAACCAGCAGTACGCCATGGTGTTTAATTATATTTGCCAGTCCATCTGCAGACTGTAACAATACATTTCTGTTTATATTGGCCAGGACGATGTCAAAACCATGCTCCGCAGTCTCTTCCAATGTGGACTGACGAGCGGTTATGTTTGTGATTTGATTGATTATGGCATTTTCAAGGGTGTTGTGGTGACTTTCTTCTTCGATGTCGATGGCCACAATGGATGACGCACCCAACATGGAAGCAAATATTGCCAGGATACCCGTACCACAGCCATAATCGAAAACCTGCTTATCTACAAATGGTATCTTTGACATCATTTTGAGCATCATATAGGTTGTTTGGTGATGTCCGGTGCCGAATGCCATCTTGGGCTGGATGACAATTTCATAAGGAACGGAGGGGTCTGATGGATGAAATTCAGCCCTGATCCTGCAAATTTCTTCCACGACCACAGGTTCAAAATTGCTTTCCCACAACGCATTCCAGTTTTGAGCAGCAAGTGCTTCCCATTCGTATTTTAAACCAAAGCCCCGGATGGTTTCTTCAATTTCTTTTTTCCTGGTTTTGTCCAGGATCGCTGCCGGAATATAACCGGAAAGTAGATTGTCTTCTTCTTCAAATGATTCAAAGCCCGCATCTGATAAAAGAGCCAATAGGCCTTCATCAAAACCATGAATGCGACAAATCATATAATTGTTGGACATTATCCGTTTTTTTGTTGATAAAGTATGGTAGAAGGCGATAGACCAAATGAGGCTGGCAGTTCTGCTGATTTTACAGACTCAATGCCAATTCTGATGAGGGCGAGGTGGTGAATGGCATGGTCAAAAGCATACATCAATTCTCTGCCCATACTGCTATGTACGTCAACTTCCTCCTGAGTGTAACCCAATGAGGGAATAATCTTCATGGGTTGATGCATGTCAACAAACTCAAAAAATTTATCCAGGGACTTCATTTCCTGCAATGCCAGCTCAAAGTCAAGTTCTATGGCTTCATTTCTTTCCCGACAATTGTAATCAATGGTCTTGTCTTCAAGTCCAAATGCAATGGCCTTGTAAAAATCATGAATGTGCCGCACATGTTTGCCAATCGTTGACCCTGACAGGACATCCAGCGGTTCACTATAAGACCGGTCATGTAGCAGGTCTGCCAGGTTGCCAAGTTGGCCAATGATGTAGGTGATGCTGCTGGAGTTCATAAAAATGTAAATGATTGCTTTTGCACAAATTTAATGAATTTTCTTTGCTGCTTTTAACGTATTTAACATCAGGGCAGTAACAGTCATGGGACCAACCCCACCGGGAACCGGTGAAATAAAACTGCACTTGTCTTTAATTTGTGCAAAATCAACATCGCCGGTAAGTCCAAATCCCGATTTCTTAGAGGCATCCTGCACACGGTTTATGCCCACATCAATGACTACAGCACCCTCTTTGATCATATCGGCTTTTACATAACCGGGTATGCCGATGGCCGCTATGATGATGTCTGCCCGCCTTAATTCCCCGCCAATGTCTCTGGTTTTACTGTGGGTAAGGGTAACGGTGCAATTCCCCGGATACCCTTTACGGCTCATGAGAATGCTCATGGGCCCGCCAACAATGTTACTCCTGCCAAGTACCACACAATGCTTGCCTTCGGTTGGAATTTGATACCTGCGCAACATTTCCAGGATACCATATGGCGTTGCCGGTAAAAATGCTTCCATACCTTGCGCCATTTTTCCAAAATTCATGGGGTGGAAGCCATCCACATCTTTTTCCGGACGTATGGCCAGGTTGATGCGTTCTTCGTCAATGTGTCTGGGCAATGGGAGCTGCACGATGTAGCCGTCAATTGCGTCGTTTTGGTTGAGGTCATCAATGATGGACAACAGTCTTTCTTCGGTTACATTTTCATCTTCGGTGATGAGGGTAGATCCATAACCCACATCTTCACAAAATTTAATTTTGGTGGAAACATAGGCTTTGGAGGCAGGATTTTGACCCACAAGTACAGCAGCCAGGTGCGGTGCTCTTTTACCGCTGGCCAACATCTGATCTACTTCTGCTTTAATTTCCAATTTGATTTCTTCTGCAAGTTTTTTACCATCCAGTAAGGTCATAGTTGTTGCGATTTATTCAGATTCAAAGGTAAGGAAAAGTCATTAGTGGCGGTATGCAAGCCCTCCATTCCGGACAGTCGTATTCATGATCCGCATCACTGTATAATGGCAATCAGTGGCAAACCCTTAAAATAACTTTTATTTAAAAGCACTTTATGTCCATAGCAGAGGTAAAACCAGCCAGGAAAACACCAGAATGAGCAGGATCGAAATTAAGTTCATGACAAAACCGGTTTTGACCATGTCGCGAAACTTAATATGTCCGCTGGCAAAAACGATGGCATTGGGCGGTGTAGCCATCGGCATCATGCCCGCACAGCTTGCAGCCAATGTCATTGGAATGCCCAGCAGCAAAGGATTAAGATGCAGTACATCTGCCATGGAAGATACCAGTGGCGCAAAGACAATGACCTGCGCAATATTGCTCATGAGTTCACCGATAAACAGAGAAAGCACAATGACTAAAAAAACCAGCATCATCGTGTTTTGCCCAAACCCGGCCAACCAGGAGCCCAATTGTTGAATGAGACCTGCTTTTTCCAGGCTGTTGGCCAGGGCAATGCCCCCTCCAAAAAGCAATAAAATTCCCCAGGCCATCCTCGAGGTGTCCTGCCAGTCAAGCAAAGCGTGACCTTGTTTTTCGGAGGGTGTGATAAAAAGAGTGATGGCCGCCATAATGGCAATAATGGTATCGTCTAACCGGAAAAAGTCCTGGGCTTCATTGATCAATGAACGGAAAATCCAAAGGAGGGCCGTGCAAATAAAGACCATCAACACCCGGCGCTCAGAAACAGACATGGGACCCAGGCCCTGTTTTTCAGCCACTACATACGCATACGTATCCTGGCTCGACCTGATGAAGTTGGGAAACAACCATTTTGAAATTACAAAATAAAGAGAGGCCAGCAAAAGCAATGAGATTGGCAGACAAAGCACCATCCACCGGAAAAAATCGAGTTCTACCCCATATTTTTCAAAATAATAACCGGCAAAGGCCACATTAGGGGGAGTACCTATAATGGTGGCAATGCCCCCAAAATTGGAAGCATAGGCAATGGACAACATAATGGCCATGGCAAAATGGGTAATATTGCCTTCTTTATGGTGGTGTTGCATTACGCTGATGACAGACATGGCAATGGGGTACATCATCATGGTAGTCGCAGTATTGCTCAGCCACATGCTCAATAATCCTGTTGCCAGAATAAAACCAAGTATTATGCGGTCGCCACTGGTGCCGGTAGCGTGGATGATGTTGAGGGCAATGCGTTTGTGCAAATTCCACTTTTCAATGGCCAGACCCAGCATAAAGCCTCCAAAAAATAAAAAAATGACAGGATTGGCATAGGCAGCGGCAGTTTCTTCACTCTTGCCAATACCCAATAATGGGTGAAGAACCAAGGGCACCAACGCAACAACAGGCATGGGTAAGGCTTCTGTAACCCACAAGATGATCATTAGAATGCCGACAGAAATAGCTCGGACTGCGTTCTCATCCATTCCGGCAGGGTTTAAGCCATAAAATCCCAGCGACGCCGTGATCGCCAGCAACAGGGAAATGTATTTTTTATCAATGAAATTGAACATACTGAGGGCAAGTTAAGGATTTTGCCAATTATTCGTAAGCCCTTAGTTGCTTTCTTATCAGCCATCGGTTATGATTTATCTGAATTTGAATTAAGTTATGGACGGCCTGAGTTAATATGTTTACTTTTACAGTAATGATCGGAAGAAAATTAAGAACCTTTTTCAATCCGGAGCGCTTCCAGGGCTGGGGTGTGAAAAAAGGATATTTTGAGGGCTGGTATTTTAAAATGGTGACCTCAGATGCAAGGCATGCCTTCGCGGTAATTCCAGGCATCGCCATAGATGAGACGGGTAACGGCCACGCCTTTATTCAGGTCCTGGATGGCAAAAAAAAGACTTCCAGTTATCATACATTTAAAACTGCAAGTTTCAGGGCCAGCAGCCACGCCTTTGAAGTTTGGGTCGGGGACTGTTATTTCCATGAAAAAGGGATGACCTTAAACAATATAGAACTGGAAGGAGAACTGGTATTTCAGGGCAATGTGCCCTGGCCAAAACCCTGGTACTCGCCCGGCATCATGGGCCCCTTTGCTTTCGTGCCGTTTATGGAATGTTATCATGGCATAGTGAGCATGGACCACACCATCACAGGAGCATTTCATTATGACAAGCAAAACATCGCTTTGGACGGGGGTAAAGGTTATCTTGAAAAGGACTGGGGCAGATCCTTCCCGTCCGCCTATGTATGGATGCAAAGCAACCACTTTGATAACCCAAAAATGTCCTTCAAATTATCCGTAGCCCGAATCCCCTGGGTTCGCAATGCATTTACCGGTTTTATTGCCGGCCTCTATACAGGAAATGAACTCATCGCATTCACCACCTACAACCAATCCAGCCTCGTACAATGTAACATTACCAATGATTTTGTGCAGGTCGAACTGATGCACCCGAAATACCTCCTTAAAGTGATGGTTAAACGAGATGAAGCCACCGCTTTGGCCGCACCCATTAATGGCTTTATGCATGGAAGGATCGAGGAAAGTATGACCGCCACCTTATGGGTTCAACTCATTGACCGAAAAACTAAAATGGTGATTATGGATGATATCGGTCACAATGGTGGACTTGAAGTGGCCGGTAACATCGCAGAAATTCAGACTAATTAGACCGACTTTGAACCCAAAACCTTAAAACCTTATTCCTGTGGTCAGACTCATAAAATTGAGTCTGGACAGGTGCCTGGCGTAGTAGATATTGTAAATACCGTATTCGTATTCGAAGTCAATGTCAAGGATGCCATAGGTAAACCCGGCTCCCGTACTTATGCCACCAATGGCTTCATTAAGACTGTTGTATCCCCCTTCGCGCAACACAGTAGATGCCCCGACAGCCTGCGTTTTAAAGTCATTGATGTACATGATGTTGCCTTGTATCTTGGTCCTTAACTTTGACTTTTTACTGAGTTTAATGACATCAAATCCCAAACCGAACTTGCCCTTGATAAAAGTGAGACTATGGTCTGCAAAAAATGACTGTTTTTCGCTGGCTGCCAGATTGAATTTACCAAACTCCCCGGAAAACAGGAAATGCATGCCATCGTCAAATAGCCGGATGTTCATTCCGGTAACATAGCCGTAGTGTCCGGTCCCTGTGGGTGTTACGGCAAGGTCTGGTGACCTGGCATAGGTTACCCCCCCAAATAATGTAACACCTGACTGTGCAAGAGCCATGGTAATAGAAAATATTGTTAAGAAACTAATTATAATAACCTTCATGGCAGCTTTATATGTAATTGAATTTTGTGCCCATCCCCCTTTGAAGAGAAAGTCAGGCAACATCGTACCGGTTTGTCATCTTAAACAGGACAAATACCAGGCCATAATCACCTATAGGTAGTGGCAGATTTGTATGAGAAAAACATATACCCTATTGCTAGAACGTAAAAAGTTGGAAAACCCTAACATTTTTGTAAGATAATTTACATTTGACACTTTATTATGGCCTTAGGGTACCCTGGGCTGACCTATATGAACGATTACCTCCGGTGAAATGCCTAACCTCAGTTTTACGATGAGGGGCTCCTTAAGTTCTATACAAATTTTTCGCTGGATGTACAGAGCTTGCCGAATGGCTTTAAATACCATCGTCACCAGGGTGTGTTCGTCCTTATACTCCTCGATGAGCGCATTCAATCGGTCATCGTCAAATTCAGCAGCCATGCCGGTCAATTCTACTTCAAGTCTGGGACTGATCTGCATCACAAGGGCAAAACTGTTGATGGTAAGACCCCCTGCTTCCAGTAACGGAAATTCATCCAGCCATTTTTCTATGGAATCCATGGATTTGTCCATGGCTTTGGCTCCTAACTCCCCGGCTTTGTCAACAATTTTAGAACCTACAGATCGGGCCTCCTCCAATATCTTGTCCAATTTAATTTTCATGCCTGTAATTTAAGGAATTTCCCTTAACCACTGCTGCAAGGTGGCTACGATTCTGGCCTGCTCCTCCCCTGATAGATTCTTGATTCTGGCCTTGGCATGATCTTTACCCGGCAAAAAATACCAAAGTGCATTTCTGCCCTCCTGAGGCCTTACTGCGGTGGCAGACCAGGTATCCATGGCCCCATTGATGTAAATAAACCGGTCACCTTGTTCTTTTAACCACTCCGCCGTTTTCAGAGATAAAGTAGCATCAAAGACAGTCGCCATTTTGCCGGGCACGAAGATCGCACTTGGATTGTGGGCGGTATCTATTGCCTTTAGGTGTTTTCGAAATGGGGAAATATCATACCCATAATATCCCATCTGGGTGGCCGCCTGATGGTAATGAGTGGCATATTTTTGCATATCCCTGTCAGAAAAAAAACCTGGGTCCGACACCCGGATGAGATGCTTCAACAAGCTGTCGTGATTCATGTCCACATACGGCATATCCGCACACGATGTGCCCCATTGCCAAAAAGAAAAAGCATACTCAAGCACACTGTACTCAAATGCTTGTTCAAGGGACAGGTAGGTATATGTCAATCCTGCTCCCTTGCTGTACCATTTTAGCTTTTGTAAGGATTGGTCGCGCGTCTCCAGCATTTTTTTCTGAAACCTGAAAATCCTCTCCCGGCAATGTTCAGTACCTACCGTATCCAGAAACTGGTAAATTCGTTCATCCTCAAGCGACGTATTGAGCGGTGCCACGTAGGGGACAGAAGCATCTACATCGTCCGGATAAAAATAGCGGTAAAAAATAGTGGTTTGCCCACCCTTGCTGATGCCCGTTGAAATCCAGTCTGTTGGATAAATGGTTTTGAGCAGTTGAGTGATATGATGCAGGTCTGCGGTTACATTTTCCAGGGTGAGGTATTGATAATCGAGACTATCCGGCATACTCTTTCCAAAATAACGGTGTTCAACCTGAACCTGGTTGCCCTGCAGCATGTCGGTAAGCTCATAAATGCGGTTGGCAGGCCTGTCGTACCCTTCTGTGATCAACAAGGTGGGTAGTGAGAATCCACGGTGTGTGAGAAAAACCCGTTGGTAAAAACTGCCTTTTTCCGGCGACTGATGATCAAGGGGCTGCTTTACCATTAATTCATAGGCTGCCTCAAAGCCCCTGGGAGTTTCCAATCTTTTAAATACCACATCTGGCAACAAAAAAGTTTGAGTTCAAGTTTATTTGATTGGGCTTGCACCAAATTAACACTTCCAAGAAATACTAGAAAAACAAAAAGCAAAACACCTTTTTTCCTCATGCTCTTGCTATTTCTTTGCAGCCCTGTGTTCCTCATTCATGGCTGTTGTCGCGGCTTTGGTGATGTCCAGGTCATCGCGACCAAAAAGCACGCCGCCTGCTGAGCCCTTGATCAGCACATAATCATACCCTTTCTCTGCTGCCACCTTGGCAAGGTAGGTATCAATGTTGTTTTTCAACTTCAATTGTAGTTCATTGAGTCTCTTGTCCAATGCAAGGGCAGCTTCATCCCTTTGTTTCATAAGTGACTGCTCTTCATTCGCAAGGTTGTTTTGCTGGGCGGCAAATTTTTCCTCCAGGGCTTTCAACTCAACCGGTGGAATATTTTGGGCCCTCTGCTGCGTTTCATATACATCGCGCTGAAATTTGCCTAGTTTTTTTTGAAATGTTTCTATTTTAGCAGCAATGGTCCTTTCGGCACTGGCGGACTGAGTTTCTAAAGCTTTCTTCTGCTCCTGATACAGGTCGTACCCTTCCAGCAGAGAGTCTATGTTGACAAACACGACTTTAGCTCCATTCGTCTCTTTAATTTCACTGGCAGCCGGCAGTGGCTGCGTTGCATCTTTGTCCTTACATGAAATGATCAAAACGGCAAACAGGGTGGCCACAAACAGGGATGAAAGCTTCATATTATCATTTTTATTTTCAGTAATGGTGCAAATATAGGAAATATTGCGCTGGAATTTGGCCTGCATGAAAAAGACCTAAGATCGTATTTAACGGGTTTCTTAGCTGAAAATCCATTGGTCCTGAGTGAAATGTTTCCTCCGAAACTTTTCAGCAGTAACATAAAATTATTCTTAATGTCTATTAATTTAGTATTCAGCTTATTTATATAAATATTTAGTAATGTAGGCTTGCTTTATCCAGCTTAGATATTATGATTTCTTATCTGATATTTGTTTAAATTCCTTTATTTTTGAAGTCCACAAACAAATCAGCACCCTTGATGGATCAAATACAGGTTTTTGTTACCGGCGGCACCTTTGATAAAGAGTACAACTTTATTACCGGTGAACTATATTTTAAGGATACCCACCTGCCTTCCATGTTTGATCGAGGTCGCTGTACGCTGGACATCGATGTAAAAACCCTCATGATGGTAGATAGCCTTGAGATGACCGATGCTGACCGGGAAATCATTACCTACACCTGCAAAAATGCCAAAGCGGATAAGATCATCATCACCCACGGCACCGACACCATGGTGGAAACGGCAAGTTATCTCGCAAATACCATTGCGGATAAAACCATTGTGCTAACCGGTGCCATGATACCGTATGCATTTGGCACTTCTTCCGACGGCTTTTTTAATCTGGGCAGCGCACTGGCTTTTGTACAGGTTTTGCCGAAAGGAATTTATGTGGTCATGAATGGTCAGTTCTTCGATTGGAATAACGTGCGAAAAAACAGAACGACGGGCTATTTTGAAAGCCTGACCTAGCACTTAGTATGAAATTCCCGGACAGTATGATAAAATTACTTAATTTTAATCCATGTCCTGGTATCTCATCATACTCATTATTATCCTCGTTTACCTGCTCATCAGTTTGGGGGTCTATTTTTTCCAGGACTTCCTGTTTTTCAAACCCGAAAAACTCCCCAAGGATTTTGCTTTCAATTATGAAAATCTCAACTTCGACGAATACATTCTTGACCTGAAAGAAGATGTAAGCGTAAGCGGCATTCATTTTAAAGTAGAAAAGCCACGGGGCATCGTGTTTTACCTGAAGGGCAATTCGAGAAGCATCAAAGGCTGGGGCAAATTTGCAGTGGACTTCAACCGCAACGGCTATGACGTGCTGATGGTAGATTACCGGGGATTTGGTAAAAGTACAGGAAAACGCACCCACACGGCACTCAAGGAGGATCTGCAGCAGGTGTATGACCTCATCAAAGAAAAAGTTCCGGAAAAATATATCGTACTTTACGGCCGCTCACTTGGCTCAGGTTTTGCCACTAAACTGGCTTCGGTCAATCACCCACGGATGCTCATCCTCGACGCACCATACTACAGCCTGAGTCATGTGGCCAAAAGGTATCTGCCCTTCATGCCGATATCATGGGCCATTCGTTTTCCCATACCCACGTATAAATGGTTGAAATATGTCCAGTGTCCCATCCACATAATCCATGGTACCAGCGATCGGCTCATTCCTTTTTCGTCCAGCATCAAACTTTCTTCTGTGAATCCTGACCGGTTGAGGTTACATCCCATCATCGGCGGTGGACACAACAATCTGCACAACTTTCCCAGTTACCACAAAGTACTGGATGAAGTGTTGAAAGGTGACCACAAACATGAATTTGACATTACCAGGTCGAGCCTTCATTTCAAAAGAAAAAGGAAAACATGAGAAAAAAAGCCATCGCCGTGGCTTCTGCCCTAATCGCCTTGTTTGCCCTGACGCTGCATTTTGACATGTATGAAATTGCCATCTTCCGGCCTCAAAAGCTCGACCAGGATCACATCTTCCATTTTGACACACCCTTCCGTGAAGTGCGGCTAAATGCCCCTGATGGTGCCACTCTTCATGGGGTTCATTTTTTTCACAAAAAAAAGTCAAGGGGCATCATCATCTATTTTCACGGCAACATGGGCAGTCTTGATCGTTGGGGTAAAATCGCCGAAAAACTAACCTCCTATGATTACGAGGTGCTGGCGATTGACTACCGGGGTTATGGAAAAAGCAGAGGACCCCGAAGTGAGGAATCATTTTATGTGGATGCCCGTATGTGGTACGATTATGCTGCAACATACTTCGGCCGGGAAAGTATAGTAGTCTATGGCCGATCGTTGGGCACTGGTACTGCATCCTGGCTGGCTGGTAATGCCCGGGTAGCCGGTCTCATTCTGGAAACGCCATATTATAATTTCGATAAATTGGTCACTGAAAAAGCAATGGACTTTCCTATGCGTTATTTTCTCAACTACCACTTTGACAATGCGGCTAATTTCAGTCGAATTCAATGCCCTACCCTAATACTCCATGGGGACAAAGATGGACTTATCCCTGTAGAACACGCGAGGTTATTGGCCGCGGGTAAATATATAAAAAAGCCCACCTATATGGAAATTCAAAATGGCAATCACCATAACCTGAATACATTCGATGCATACCACAATGCCCTAAATCAGTTTCTAAAACAGCAATAACCGGCTTTTCGCGCCTGCTAAAATGTTATCCCACCGATACCCCAATCAATGAACCTATACCATAGGTTATGGCCGCTGCTGCCAAACCAAAGCCCACTTGTCGAAAACCGGAATACCAGCCATTCTTACCCGTAAACAAGGTGATGGCTGCCCCAATACCAAACAAACCTAGCGCGCTAATCACTGCACTCATCCAAATGGCAGTAAATCCTTCCTTAAAGAAAAACGGTACCAGCGGAATGATTGCGCCAATGGCAAACAACAGAAAAGAAGTGACGGCTGCTTCCATAGCGGATCCCTCCAGGTCTTCCGGGTTGATGCCCAATTCTTCCCTGACCAGAATGCTATGGGCAACCTCTTTATTTTCTATGGCCTTTTTGGCCATGGCCTCCGCATCAGCCCTGGGTATGCCTTTTGAAGTATAAATCAGGGCAAGTTCGCGTTGCTCACCTTCCGGATTGGCTTCCAATTCTTCCATTTCCAGGGCCATCTGGTTTTCGTACAACTCTTGTGAGCTTTTTACAGAAATCCACTCACCCAGGGCCATGGATAAGGCACCTGCCAATAAACCGGCCATACCGGCCAACAAGACCTCCTTTTGGCCGCTCGACGCACCGGCTACACCCATGATCAAACTGAAATTAGACACCAGGCCATCATTGCCCCCTAGTACAGCAGCCCTGAGCGCATTGCCCCCAACCGACTTGTGTCGCTTTTCAAACCGCGCCATCGTTGATCCGCTCACGTTTGCACCCCCGCCCTTCAGGATGTTGCGCAGGATTTCAACGTGGGCGGTATCAGACAAACCCACATCCTGAGACAAAGATTGCCTTTGCTTCAAAATGGCTCCCGACAATCTTTTCTCTGTATCCATGAGCACTCCCAGGATATAGTCATTGCCAAATATTCTGCCTATGGCTTTTAGCACACGGGCACGTGTAGATGGTTTGGGCATGAAGGAAACATCAAATCCTTTCTTCTTCAGAAATGCTTCTGCATGGCCAAATTCGATTTCACTCATTTCTTTGAAGATGGATGCTACATGCGCATCCTTCTCTCCCTCCGCGAGGACCTGATATAAAAATGAGGCATCTACCTCTGTCCGTATACTGGATAAATCAGCTTTCATTGGTGATTCTTTACACTAAAATAACCTTCTTTCCTATGATGTCCAATGACCAGTCTCATTCTGCGACATTCTTCATCGCCATCAGTAAGGTATAACTGCCAGTTGTCACTACTTTTTTTCCTTCCAGAGAAGGAGCATTTATGATTTCCAACATTCCATCATCTTTTATGCCGGTTTTGACTTCCACCATTTCAAATGTCCTGTCTCTCTTCTCTGTATATACATAATCTTTTCCTTCGTAATGCACTACAGCAATATCCGGCACACAAGATCTTTCAAAATTGCCGGCAATCACTTCGGCAGATATATATTGTCCGGCCAGCATGGTCTGCAGCTTGCTGTTCATTGAACAAATGACTTTGGCATAACCCTCACCGGAGATTTGCCTGCCGACATGCACGACTTTACTTTGGTATTTCATTTCCGGACGGTCGTTGGTGTACAATATAACTTCCTGACCGCTTTTGATATAGGCTACATCCTTTTCAAACGCTTTTAATACAGCGATGGCATTCCCATCTGCAATGAGGGTAAGCAATTCATCAGACGGTTGCACATACTTACCCAGGTTTGCACTTACTTCGCCGATGTATCCATTTACCGGAGCATACAAATTGATTCTGGAACTCACCTGTTCAGGCTTTAACTTATCGCCATCGATGTGAATCAGTTTTAACTTTTGTCTAAGGGCATTTACTTCGATGCGTTTGGTCTGCACCAACTGCTCGGCTTCAGCCAACTGTCTTTCACTGGTTGCCGAGGAAGCCATGAGTTGCTTTTGTCTGTTTAGTTCTTTTTCCGCATAAAAATAACGTGATGAAGCAAGCAGGAAATCCTGTTGCAGCTGGATGAAAGCATTGTCTTCCAACACCGCAAGAACTTGCCCGGCACTCACCCGCATGCCTGGCAGCCATTTAATAGATCGCACATAACCGCCCAGGGGAGCGCTCACAGACACCTGTTGTTGGGGTGGAGTTTCTATCTGCCCCTTGAGTTTTACATGTGTGGCCATCGGTACAAGTTTCAATGATTCCAATTTTATGCCGGCATTTTTAAACTGCTCAGGCGTGAGCGAAATTGAGGTAGGGACTTCTACAACCATATTCGTCTCCTCCGCCTGTTGAGATTTTTGACCACAACCCCAAAGCAGACCTGTGAAAAGCATGACGGAGACAAAATTTATTTTATATAATTTATTCTGAAAGATCATTTGATTAGTTTTTTAAAGTGCAATAATGATATTCAACAGCGCTTTCATTTACTTTTCTGAGTAAATCAAGGTGGTTGAGTTTAATGGTGAGGGCCTGACTGATGATCAAAGCGTAGTTCATAAATTCTATGTCACCCGCCTTTATTTTTGCTTCGGCAGCATCTTCAAGCAACTTTGCCAATCCCAGGGTTTCAGCCTCATATCGGGTAAGCAGATCAAGGTTTTTTGTGTACCGGTCATACCAGTTTTTAGCCAGCAATGATAACGTGGAATATACGCTATCCCTCATTTCGCGGGCCATTTGTTCATTCATCCGACCCACCTCCTGATTCACCTTCAGGTGTCCGGTAAACACCGGAATGGCTATGCCCAGTTGTACACTGGTAAATCGCGATGATGCGCCATAAACTTTGTCATCGGCTCCCGTACCTCTGATGCTCATATTACTCACCCCTATAGTGAATTGGGGTTGTTGCTGTGCTTTGATCCATGCAGACGAAGCGACAGCCATTTTTATCCCTGCATCGGCCAAAATCAATTCCGGATGAGCCGTTGGGTTTTGTGGTTTGTCATCTTTAATGAACGTGCGAAACATCCGTATATCGCTGTCCGGCACCAGGATCTCCGCGACATTAAGCAGGTGATTCACCTGAGCTTCAATCCAGCTGATTTCCATAGCCGTTTCTTCCAGCATGGTCCTGGCATGATCACGCTGCCCAGTAGCTTCCAGAAACTCCAGCTGGTCTGTATATCCAGCCTTTACCCTGTCCCCTGACCGCTGAACTACCCCATCATAGAGTGTTTGCTGATTTTCAAGCAGCCTTTTTTTGGCTTTCAGGTGGGCATGTTCACTGTACAACAGAGAAAGCCTTTTATCCACCGATGCATGGGTAAGCTTTGTCTGACCTGTGGCCATATTGTATTCCTCCATCGTTAAGCTTCTATACTTCTTATGATAGGAGGGTAGAAAAAAGCCCTGAGAAATATTAACCCTCGAATCAAAAAGGGCACTGTTGACCTGACCCGCTTCCGCAGTAACATTCAAAGCAGGCAAACCGGCATTACCGGAAGACCTTTTTAAGGCAATCGTTTCTCGTTCCTGACTGAGTCTTGAACCATAACCTTGTTCAGTTGCCATTTTTATGGCTTCATCCAGACCGATGGTTTTTTGGGCATAAATAGGTACACTGCATATCCACAGAAAAAAAGCGATGATCAAAATTTTCAAACCTGTATATGTTTTCATTTTTTTTCATTTTTATGGTAATCCAAATCTATTTCATCCGGTGCTACCCCTCCCTTGCTTTCAAACAGGATATACAACACCGGCAGCACAATCAGGGTAAGAAAGGTAGCTACCAGTAAACCGCCAATGACTACAGTGGCCAAGGGTCGCTGGACCTCAGCACCGGCACCATTGCTGAGTGCCATTGGTAAAAATCCTAAAGAGGCCACGAATGCCGTCATCAGCACCGGTCTCAGCCTTACCTTGGTGCCCATCAGTACAATGCGTCTCAGGTCAGTCCAGCCCTCAGATTTTAAGCGGTTAAATTCTGCAATCAAAACAATGCCATTGAGTACCGCCACCCCAAAAAGGGCAATAAAACCAATACCCGCACTGATGCTAAACGGCATCCCCCTAATCGCGAGAAAATAAATACCCCCAATGGCAGATAATGGAATGGATGAGTAGATAAGTAAACCTTGCTTTATGGAGTTAAATGCAAAAAACAAAAGTACAAAGATCATAAGTAAGGATACAGGCACTGCAATGGCCAGCCTGCTCTTTGCTTTATTCAGGTTTTCAAACGCACCGCCATAAGTCACAAAATACCCGGGAGGGAAGTCAATCTGGGATTCAATTTTACCTTTAAGCTCCCCCACCACGCTTTGCACGTCTCGCCCTCTAACATTGAAACCCACTACGATGCGCCTCTTGGCATCCTCCCGCTGAATCTGATTGGGTCCGCTTTTGATATCCACGCTGGCAAGATGGGACAGCGGAAGCTGGGTTCCCAATGGTGTGGGAATGAGTAATGAACGCACATGCTCAAGGTCCTCCCGCTTTGATGCTTCAATTCTTACCGCAAGGGCAAATCGCTTTTCACCCTCATATACCAGTCCGGCAACCTTGCCGGCAAAGGCCATGTTTACCATATTGTTGACATCTTCAATATTGAGTTGATTTCGGGCGATGGCCTCCCGGTCATAATCGATGATGATTTGGGGTACGCCGGTGACAGCCTCAACATAAAGATTCTGAGCGCCCTGTACCCCGGATACCAGTTTGCCTAAATTTGCCGCATATGCAGCCAGGGTATCCAGGTCTTCACCAAATATCTTGCAGACCACATCCTGCCGCGCCCCGGTCATCAGTTCATTAAAACGCATCTGCACCGGGTATTGAAATCCTGCGGTTATTCCCGGAATCTCACTCAGGGCTTCACTCATTTTATTGGCCATTTCATCAAATGTTTTTGCAGAAGTCCATGTTTTTTTATCCTTCATAATGACCATCATGTCACTGGCTTCCATGGGCATGGGATCTGTCGGCACCTCACCACTGCCAATTTTGGTCACAACCTTTTCAACCTCGGGAAATTTGGCCAAAAGAACACCTGCAGCTGCCTGTGTACTTTCGATGGTTGTCTGAATACTGCTGCCGGTGAGCACCCTCGTATCTACTGCAAAGTCTCCCTCTTCCAGCGCCGGGATGAACTCGCCACCCATCTGAGTCAACACCAGAATCGCAGAAGCAAACAACACCAAAACACCGGCGATGACTATCCTGGGTATCTTTATAAAAAATTCAAGTGATCTCTGAAAAAGTAATTCCAGCTTGACCATTACCCTGTCCGATATATTAGGAGTATGATTGATCTTCTTACTCAGCACCAGGGTACTCATCATGGGTATGTACGTGAGCGAAAGTAAAAAGGCGCCGATGAGCGCAAAGGTCACTGTCTGTGCCATGGGCTTAAACATCTTTCCTTCGATGCCTTCCAGGGCAAAGATGGGCAGATAAACGATGAGGATAATGACCTGGCCAAAAACCGCACTGTTCATCATCTTGCCGGCGGCAAATTTCACTTCGGTGTCCATTTGATGGCCGGTAAGTCGATCTACATTTTTATAGTGTTTACTGTGGGTCAACTGGTGCATTACGGCCTCCACAATGATGACCGCCCCATCGACGATGAGACCGAAATCAAGTGCCCCGAGGCTCATCAGGTTGCCACTCACCCCAAAGGCATTCATCAATATGATGGCAAAAAGCATGGCCAGCGGAATTACCGATGCTACCAGCAAGCCGGCCCGCATATTACCTAAAAACAACACGAGTACAAAAATGACAATTAATGCGCCTTCCATCAAATTGGTTTCCACCGTTGAAATCGCATTGTTTACCATCTTGGTGCGATCCAGAAATGCCTCTATGACTACACCATCGGGCAAAGATTCCTGGATCTCGGCTATTCGCGACTTTACACTTTTGATCACTTCACTGCTGTTGGCACCTTTGAGCATCATCACTACAGCCCCGGCCACTTCTCCTTCGTCATTATAACACATGGCACCATAACGGGTCGCGTGGGAGGTCACTACCCTGGCCACATCCCTGAGCATCACCACACCGAAACCCTTGCCTTTTATGGCTATGGTCTCTACATCGGCAATGGTCTTTAACAGTCCCTCGCTGCGTATGAATAATACCGTTGAGTTTTTTTCAATGTAGGAACCTCCCGTATTTTGATTGTTGCGGGAGACCGCGTCAAACACATCATGAATGGAAAGTCCGTGTGCCTGCAGCTTTTCGGGACTCACCACAACTTCATATTGTTTGAGTTTTCCCCCAAAACTACTGACCTCCGCTACACCCTTGACCCCCAGTAGCTGCCGTCGTACGATCCAGTCCTGAATCGTACGAAGTTCCGTAGCATCATATTTATCTTTATAACCCGGTTTGGGTTTGATGACATATTGATAGATTTCACCGAGTCCTGAGGAGACCGGACCCAGTGTCGGCATTTTGATGTCTGCCGGTATATCCCCCTGGATTTGCTGCAATCGTTCTGCAACCTGCTGCCTCGCCCAATAGATATCTACATGGTCTTCAAATACAATCGTGACCAGAGAAAGTCCAGACCGCGAAAAGCTTCTGATTTCTTTTAGCCCATTGATGTTGTTGTTGGCCTGTTCAATGGGAAAGGTTATCAAACGTTCAATATCCACTGCCCCAAATGAGGGTGCAGCCGTGATGACCTGCACCTGATTGTCTGTAATATCAGGCACTGCGTCTATCGGAAGTCTGGTAGCCTGGTATGCTCCGTAACCCATCATAGCCAGCACGAGCAAGCCAATAATGAGTTTATTCTTAATGGAAAAATTTATAATCGCATTTAACATATTTGTGGTATTGTGGTATAATAATCCTGGAGAATCAACAGTAAGTTCCTCCCATTTTCATCATAGTACAAAATGAAGTTTGCCAGCTAATATGAATAGCACAATTTGTGCTTAGTCATGACCAGTGTTTGTCCTGCTTCACCGCCACTAATTTCATTGAGCACTAAAATAAGAAATAAAACAGATTATACCAACCTTGGAGGTTGCCAAATGAGCGCATGAAAGGATGATGGAAGAAAACCATCCAATGTTGTCGTTTTGGATTGGCGGCTTATGGCTTGAATCATGAGTGGCTTAAGTACTTCCAATTCATGAAGATTGCCGACGACCGTATAAACGGTTACATGAAATGCTTTGAAGGGCAGCTGCATGTCTTTGTGGAAATCTTCGTCCACTAAGTGGCCACTGGCGTAATGCATTTTCAGGAAATCCACAAAGTCCATGTTGCCATCTTCCTGAAAATGGACAAAACAGTGATGAATGAGAAAAGGCAAACGGATGAATTCACCCAGTGGCGTGGATGCCATGAGATGAAGAACCAACAAAATCGTTGCATAATTTCTCAACATAAAAGCAAAATTACAAAAAACAGGCAGTGCTTTAAAAAGATTAACATAACCTTAATGCTGCCATCCATGCTGAAAAAAATTACGCCCGTTGCATCACTTTTTTTGCGGCCGAAATGATGTTGTCTTTGCCAAGGCCGTACTTGATCAGCAGGGCTTCGGGTTCTCCGCTTTCGCCAAAGCTATCATTTACGGCTACATATTCCATAGGAGCAGGCTGTTTACTGGCTAAAAGCTGGGCTATGCTGTCTCCCAGTCCTCCATTTCGCTGGTGTTCTTCGCAAGATACAAGACAACCGGTTTTGGATACACTGTCCAGTATGATTTCGTGATCCAGTGGTTTGATGGTATGAATGTTGATGAGTTGCACACTTATGCCTTCTGCTTCCAGCTGACGGGCAGCTTCCAATGCAGTCCAAACCAAATGGCCTGTGGCCACAATGGTAACATCCGTTCCCTCGTTCATCAGCACCCCCTTGCCGATGGTAAATTCTCCTTCCGGCATAAAAATGGGCCAGGTAGGCCTTCCAAAACGCAAATAGACCGGGCCGTGATGCGCTGCAATGGCCATTGTGGCAGCTTTGGTTTGATTGTAATCACAGGGATTGATAACGGTCATACCCGGCAACATTTTCATCAGACCTATGTCCTCGAGAATTTGATGGGTTGCACCATCCTCACCCAGGGTAAGCCCCGCGTGTGAGGCACAAATTTTTACATTTTTATGAGAATAGGCAATACTCTGCCTGATCTGATCGTACACCCGCCCGGTAGAAAAATTTGCAAAGGTACCCGTAAATGGGGTTTTACCTCCGGTGGCCAGTCCCGCCGCAATGCCCATCATATTGGCTTCCGCTATCCCGGTCTGAATGAAACGATCCGGAAAGGCATCTGCAAATTTGTTCATCTTCAGAGATCCCAACAAGTCGGCGGTCAAGGCCACTACATCGGCATTGTTTTGACCGGCTTCGTATAAACCATCTCCAAAGCCATCGCGGGTGGCCTTTTTCCCTTTACTCTCGTATGCTGATAACATAATTTTCTTTTAAATGATTGATCAATAATCGCCCAAAGTCTCCGCTAACTGAGACAAGGCACTGGCCAGCTGCTCATCATTGGGAGCAATGCCATGCCATTTGTGAGAACCTACCATAAAATCTATCGGGTAGCCCATTTCTGTATTCATCAATATAACCACAGGTAGCCCCTGACGCGTAGCGTTTTTTGCCTCATGCAGCTGGTTGACTACGTTGGACATTACGTTGCCCTGCATGTGCAGGACCTTCCAGCCAAAGGCCTGCCACTTGGCTTCAAGGTCGCCCAGTGAAAGTACACTATTTGTATCTCCATCGATCTGCCTGCCATTGACATCGACCGTCACCACCAGGTTGTCCACTTTATGGTGGCAGCAAACATCATCGCTTCCCAAACCTGCCTCCTGCAACTCACCATCACCAGTGAGTACATAGACCAACTTATCATCGCGGTCCAGTTTTTTGGAGAGTGCCATTCCTATCGCCACCGAAAGCCCCTGACCCAACGAACCAGAAGCTACCCTGATGCCGGGCAAACCTTCGTGTGTGGTGGGATGCCCCTGCAAACGGGTATTGAGCTGCCTGAATGTGGCGAGTTCCGAAACGGGAAAATACCCACTTCGGGCCAGTACACTATACCAAACCGGAGATATGTGGCCGTTGGATAGAAAAAAAACATCTTCATTTGACCCACGCATTTGAAAGGCGGTGTCGTGTTGCATGACTTCAAAATAAAGCGCAGTCAAAAAATCTGCGCAGCCCAAAGAGCCACCAGGGTGGCCGCTTTGACAAGCATGCACCTGTCTTACTATGTCTCTCCTTACCTGACTGGCAATAGCTTGGAGGTCTTTTATTCTGTCCATGGTTGATTTAAAAATTGCACAATGAATAAAAACAAAAAAGGCAAACTACAGACGCAGCTTGCCTTTTTACTTTAAGCATTAAAATCTAAAGCTAAGGCTCTGATTACTTTCCTTTCTTGTTTACAAGACCGGTGAAAGCAGTACCTGCTTTGAATTTTACTACATTTTTAGCTGCAATCTTGATGGTCTTACCTGTAGATGGATTTCTACCTTCTCTTGCTGCTCTCTTTGAAACAGAAAATGTTCCGAAACCAACAAATTGAGCTTTGTCTCCTTTCTTCAGGGTTTTCTGAATACCTTCAAATACAGCATTCACTGCATCTCCTGCTTGTCCTTTGGTAATGCCGGCAGCTCCTGCTACTGCATCGATTAAATCTCCTTTGTTCATTGTGACTTGGTTTAATAAATTAAGTAATGTTATTATGGTGCAAATGTATATTACATAATTTTCTTATACAATACCATAAGGCGAAAATATTTCAAACTGCCCATAAAATATGGACTTTTGGCACTTTTGGACCCTGTAATTACATATTGAAAAAAATGTAAAATGTATGTAAATCAGTATTTTAGCCCCTAAAGTCGTTTTTTTATTTATTTTTGAAAAAAATTGCATTTCATGAAGCGGAAACTCCCTGTTTATATGGTTTTCAGCCTTTTTCTCCTCCTTTTACCGACAATCCAGTCCTGCAAAACTGGAGAAGGTTGCGGTCTGGAAGAGAAATACGGAGCCAAAATCGACGATGATGGCAACATTAGCAGCAAACGGGGCAAGTCAAATCTCTTCTCTAAAAAGCAAAGAAAGCGAATGGCAAAGGGTTGAAAAGTTCTATTGTTTTCTCTTTACAAGAGAATTATTCTTAAATTTAATGTTTACTAATTGGTTCATTATTCTAACCTATGATGAAAGTCGGAAGAACTGTAGATAGCATGCCCGCGAGCCACGAATTTCCAGAAGGCATCGATCCCGGCAACATTCCCTGGTCTTCACAACCCCTGCACCCCTATCATGCAGCAGGCATCGCTCCTTTTATCAGAGGCCCTATGCATCAATGTATAAAATCCGTCCTGGACCATCCGCCAGTATGCCGGATTTTCAACCGCTGAGGAAAGTAACGCTTTTTACCGCAAAAATCTGGCCGCAGGACAGAAAGGCCTTTCTGTGGCCTTCTGACCTGGCCACGCACCGGGGTTATGATTCCGACCACCCCCAGGTGAGCGGAGATGTCGGCATGGCTGGTGTTGCCATAGACACTGTGGAGGACATGAAAGTTCTCTTTGACGGCATTCCTCTCAATGAAATGTCTGTTTCTATGACCATGAATGGCGCGGTAATTCCCGTCCTCGCCTTTTTTATCGCAACTGCCAAAGAACAGGGCGTAAGTCCCGCCCAACTCAGCGGTACGATCCAGAATGACATCCTCAAGGAGTTCATGGTACGAAACACCTATATTTATCCTCCGGAAGCCAGTATGCGCATCATTGCCGATATATTCGCCTATACCGCAGCCCATATGCCACGGTTCAACAGCATTTCCATTTCCGGCTATCACATGCATGAAGCGGGGGCACCCGCCGATTTAGAATTGGCATACACCCTTGCCGACGGAATTGAGTATGTGAAAACGGGAATTAAAGCCGGACTCAACATCGATGAATTTGCGGGCAGATTTTCCTTCTTTTGGGGTATTGGCATGAACTTTATCATGGAAATCGCCAAGATGCGCGCCGGCAGATTCTTATGGGCTGAAATGCTCACTGAACATGGATGTAAAAAGGAAAAAACACTCGCCCTGCGCACCCATTGCCAGACTTCAGGTTACAGCCTTACGGCACAGGATGTGTACAACAACATCGGGCGCACCGCCATTGAAGCCCTGGCCGCGGTTTTTGGAGGTACACAGTCTCTTCACACCAACTCATTGGATGAAGCCATCGCACTGCCCACTGATTTCTCAGCTAAACTTGCCCGTGACACACAACTGTTTTTGCAAAAAGAAACGGGAATATGCAATGCCGTTGATCCCTGGGGCGGCTCAAATGTGGTTGAATACCTTACACAACACCTCATCGAAAAAGCAAAAAAACACATTGCCGAAATTGAATCCTTCGGCGGTATGGCCAAGGCCATTGGCAAAGGTATTCCCAAGATGCGCATCGAAGAAGCAGCCGCCTGCAAACAAGCCCGGATTGATTCAGGGCTGGAAAATCCCCGGGGTAAATTATTTCAAAACGAAGGAAAGGATGACATAATACCCATCCTCCAGCTAGACAATTCAGAAGTAAGAAACAAACAAATTGAAAAACTAAACGCCGTTAAAGCAAGCCGTAACAAAGAGAAAGCCGGACCCTTATCCGGCCATAACCAATGCGGCCCTCACCAACACGGGCAACTTGCTGGAACTGGCAGTGGAGGTTGCCGAAGCGAGGGCAACACTCGGTGAAATCAGTGACGCCATGGAGGTTGCTTACGGCAGGTATGTAGCGCAACACCAAACCATATCCGGTGTATATTCGAAAGAAATAAAGATGGACGAAAAATTTCAAAAAGCCTGCATGCATTGTCCGACCGTTTTGCGGCCATTGAAGGAAGAAGACCACGCATATTGATCGCCAAACTGGGTCAGGATGGTCATGATCGCGGTGCAAAGATCATTGCCACCAGTTTTGCTGACCTGGGCTTTGATGTGACATCGGTCCGCTATTCCAGTCACCTGAAGAAGCCGTAAGGCAAGCCGCTGAAAACGATGTCCACATCCTGGGCATCAGTCCGCTCGCTGCAGGTCATAAAACATTGGTACCACAAACCATTCAAGCCTTTAAAGGACATTGGAAGGGATGACATCATGGTCATCGGGAGGCGTCATTCCCGAACAAGACTATACCCATTTATTTGAACACGGCGTGGCAGCTATTTTGCCCCCGGCACCGTCATCGCAGATGCTGCCATTGGCATCCTTGATTTACTCATTGATTCCAGTCATGCCTAAGCTATGTCATTAACCAAATTTGACTTTTTAGTAGAAAGCATTCGAAACTGGAAACAGTCGGGCACGATTACTCAAAGTTCACCCCAACTGTGTAAAAAAATGACCCGGCACCTCGATCCAAAAAAGCACTACTTTGTCGCTGAGTTTGGCAGTGGCGACGGTGTCATTACAAAATATATCCTGGACAAACTCCACCCGGAGGGAAAACTTCTGGCTTTTGAAATCAATGAAAGTATGTTTGACCAATTGGCTCACATCAAAGACAAAAGACTGATAGCCATCTATGACAGCGCAGAAAACCTGGGACTTTATATGGACAGGGAAAATATTTCCCACCTGATTCTGTCATATCTTCTATCCCCTTTGTGGTTCTTCCCACCGAGTTGAGTATATCCATCCTATCAGAGGCAAAAAGATACCTTAAAAAAGGTGGCATATTCATTCAATACAATTACAGCCGCATCCTGAAAGACCTTTATAAGACAATATTTCAGAATTATACATCAGAATACGTACTGTTAAACACGCCTCCAGCTTTTATATTTAAATGCACGAAGAAATAAGTTCTGAATTAGGAATTAGGATTTAGGATTTAGGATTTAGGATTTAGGATTTAGGAATTTAAATGTTCCTTGTTGATGCTGTAAATCGTATTGACCTAATTCAGAATATTTAATTGTTTACTGTCATTTCAAGCTCAATAATTTGCGGTTCCATCGTCACCTTTGATTTTACGCTATTGGTGATGAGACAATGTTCTTCGGCTTTTTGCAGAATGCGTAGGGCCTTGTCGTGTTGTTTATCGTCCTTGAGCGTAAGCACCGGCTTGAGCACCACCTCAGTCATCATATATTTCCTTCCGGCTTTTCAAGTTTACCGAAAGCTTTGTAACTGAATGCTTCAAACTCCAGTTTTGAGTTTTCAGAAATGGCCAGAAAAGTAGTCATGAAAAACAACTCAAAATGGCAGAGGTGAATAAATGTTCAGGAGACCAAATGCCTTCCATTCCTCCCTGGAACTGAGGTGGAGTAGCTACTTCAATCATTTTATCCAGATCCGGTGAGGACATTTCACCCATCCTGTCACTTTTCCAAATCAGTCCTACTTCATAAATGTGTTGATCCATAATGTTATTTTTTTTACAAAGTTAAAGTGTTTGTGACTATGGCAACGTAACACAGGTCACCATATACTTGACCTGCATCATTCTGGAAGGTGACATGGATTGCCGAAATATGGAGAAAGATTTAGTTAATTGCACTTCAAACTGAAGATTTAAATCCTTGTTCTTTGATTTGTGCCATTTTCTTTAGTGTCCGAAATACCTGTTTGGTATTTTAATAACCTTTATAGGAAAAGGTTTTAGGTTAATGGCAGATTAAATTGTCACAAAAGAAGAAAAGGTACTTATTTGTAATCCAAAAGCCACCTATATGTCAGCTCTCACCATCCTCAACAGCCCTGCCAAAGAAGTATTACTGGTAAAACTCAACATGGAAACGCAAAAGGAGTGCTATTACGTCATTTCTGATGGAATGGACAGGAAGTTTGTACCGGCAGGTGTGCAGTACAGGACAAATTAATGCCCATCGCAGTTGACTTTCTTCACAGGGGGATTTACCTTTTTCATTGGTACATAGTCGGAATTCCTCATGCACAGCTTTGTAAAGCTTAATAAATAGGCTTCCTTGACAATCACTTGTTTGATGTGGTTCTCTCCAAAAGAATAGGGGAGATAAGCAAAAGACGGTATTTCCTGCGTAATGATCAGGCTGGCCATTTTACCGATGGCAATTGAACCGTAAATATTTTCTACTTCCATCGCACAGGCTCCGTTGACCGTTATGGCATTGAATGCCTCTTCCGGAAGCATCTTCATCTGGGTACAGGCCAGTGAAAGCAACAGGGGTATATTGGCAGAAGGCGATGTGCCAGGATTAAAATCTGTGGCCAGACAGACTCCAAGTCCTGCATCGATCATCGTCCTGGCAGGGGCATAAGGAATGTCGAGGAAATAGGAACATGACGGCAGAATGGGGTAGGTATGGTTTTTGACTTTTCAGGGCTTCAATTTCTTCCGATCCAATTTGCTCCAAATGATCTACAGATATTGCCCCATTCTCGATGCCGACCTGAACCCCACCTGCATTGGCCACCTCATTGGCATGAATTTTTGCTTTTAAACCATACCTCATTCCCGCTTTCAAAATCTCATCCGTTTCTTCCACAGTAAAAAACCCTTTGTCACAAAAAACATCGATGTAATCGGCAAGACCTTCGTGAACTATCTGTGGAATCATGGTCTCTGTGATCAACCGGATATAACCCTGACGGTCATTTCGGTATTCCATAGGGAAGGCGTGGGCTCCCAAAAAGGTTGCCTTTATGGCGACCGGATAACTTTCTTTAACCGGCGAATGACGCGCAACATTTTGAGTTCGCTTTCAGTGTAAGCCTACCCACTTTTGATCTCAATGGCAGTGGTACTGGATCTAATGGCTTTTTCCAACTGGGTCGCCGAAGCTTCATACAATTCTTCTTCGTCCATTAAACCCAACTTTCTGGCAGAATTGAGGATACCCCTCCTTTCTCTGCAATTTCTCCATAAGTCATTCCTTTAAGCCGGTACACAAATTCTTCTTCCCGGCTTGGGCAAAACGAGGTGGGTATGGCTGTCACACCATCCGGCAGTAAATGTCCGCCATCAGCATCCACAACCAAATCTGCACGGTCCGGACAGTCTACCATAGCACCGTATGCCTTGATCTGGCCATATTCAGCCAGCAGAAAGCCATCCTCCAGGGTGGATACCTAGGACATGGCTGTACCGGATTTGATACCACCATAATGTTCATTGATGCCATAAATGGTTTTGATATTGTGGATAAGCAATGAAGACATATTGGAAATTTTCAACAAAGGTAACCTTTTGAAGCCGCTTGCCATATAGCTTATGGGTTCAAATGGAGCCAACATTTATTAATATAGATTAATTAACTAAACCTTAATCCTATTCCATAACCTTTAAACGCTCTACTCCTGAAATTAACAAACTAAAACATGAAACAAAGTGTAATAATGTTGGTTTTGCTGATCTTTTCCACCCAGCTTCATGCATTTATCCACCAGGACAGACTGACAGGGTATTGGTACCACAAGGGCTTGGACCGTACCCATCAGAATTATCGAAAAAGCCGAAGTGCTGATTGTAAAAGGACTTCCCGGCAAAAAAGAAAGTCGTTTCTTTGATTACATAGGTCATGCCACCTACCGCGATGAAGGGGGGAACTTTATCGTCGTAAAGAATCGCGAACAATTGGTTTATCTTCATAAAAAAGTCACGAAAAATTCGTTTTACAAAAGTCTCCGGGAAAGTCACCTAAGTATGACCAAAAAGTCATGAACGCCACGAAGAGGCCGAATGGGACAACAACCAACCCGAAAATAAATTTCCAGCACAAATTGGCAAACAAACAATAGTCAAACCAACCCGGTTAAAGCTTATCGGCAGTGGAAGGAAGCTGGCAGACCGAAGACAAAAATACATCGTGGCCATCCTTGAAACCAGAGAAGGCCTCAAAGCCAAGTTCGCCGGTACCACCCGGTGGGTAGAATATACCCAAAAAGAAAATCGCTCTGTGGACTTTGTCGATAAAAAAGGAAACAACTACAGATTTTTAAGTGAAAATGAAGTCCATTGGATGACAGGCGAAGGGAATCGACCGCCCGGAGTGCTTTACAAAATATCGGATGAAGTGCAGTATTGATTTTAGCCAGTGCGCCAAAATACTGAGTAAGACCGGCGTGTGAATCAATGTTCTCTTTTGTTGCCGGTCTTTACTTGGGCATGAAATCCAATTCCCGGTAAACAATTTGGGCATCAATAATTATCTTTGCGCCCACAACTTTAACCATGTCCTTCCGTCCATCACCGGCACTGGTCAACATAGCACTCTATGGCATTTCGCTGGCAGCATTGCTGTTACTGATGCGATGGCTGGAATTCCGGTTTATGATTCACGATCACTCAACCGAACTCTATATAGGTCTAATAGCACTGATGTTTACAGGGCTTGGTATCTGGTTAGCCGTCAAACTGGCGACCCCAAAGGTAAAAGAGGTGGTAGTTGAAAGAATAACCTATGTGGAAACAAGGGAAATCGATGTTTCCCAAATAGAAAAAACGGGCCTCACCAAACGGGATTAGAAATTCTAAAATCTGATGGCCGAGGAAAAAAAGCAACCAGAAATCGCTGAAACCATTTTTATTTCCCTCAGCACGGTTAAAACCATGTGGCAATCCATCTTGCAAAAATGGATGAAAAAAGCAGAACCCAGGCCATTGAGAAAGCTAAATAGCTCCAAATCATTCTTTAAAAGCCGATACTCATGCAAAATTGAATAAATCAGGGTCTTAATTTTGCAAACAAATCTCCTACCAAAGTATGATTTTCTGCTCAATCTTCCCCTGTTCGTACCAAAGTATGACAGGACGCTTCATCTAAGCTATTAATTTTGACCCATTCCTTCACCACTTTAAAATACTATTTATGAAAAACGGTTTTAACTTATGGTATAGCATCCGGCCTGATCTGCGCGGTCTGGATGGCAGGCTTTATCGCAATGGGCAGGTTTCAGGATTTCGAAAACGGCATGATCTACGGGTATGCCTCCATGATCATCGCCTTCTCCCTCGTTTTTGTCGCCATCCACCAGCACAAAAAAAAATTACGGCAATGGCCACATTACTTTTAAACGGCCTTTATGATTGATTTTATATCACCCTTATTGCCTCCACCATGTATGTGCTTACCTGGCTGTATTGTTATTTCAATGTAATTCCCGATTTCTTTGACAACTACCTGGCCTACTCTTTAGAAAAAAATGAAAGCAGACAAGGCCAGCACTGTTGAAATCGAAGCTTACGCCAAACAAATGGATGACTTTAAGGAATCGAGTAAAATCCCATCTTCAACGGTCTGATAACCTATACGAAATCCTGCCGGTAGGCCTGCCCATTTCACTCATCAGTGCCTTAATTTTACGCACGAAATCAGTGCGTTAGACTATCTGAAATTTGCCAATTTAAACCTGTAGTCAGTTGAAATTAAGGAGATATACCAATTTCAACTGACCTCAGGTTAGCCTGGATGAAGATGTAATTAGGAAAGAAGTCCAAATCAAATGGATGAGGATATTCTTTAATTTTTTTCGGGGCTTTAACCCCCACCATTCATTTTTTTTTAGTTTTACACTTCAATAAACCCTAACCTTATCGAAAAGCTGGCAAATATCTTTCCCTGTTTAAAGAAGCCATTCGCGGTGAAGAACGGGATTATACGGAAGGTAGCATCCGGAAAGCCATTTTCCTACTGTCTATTCCGCTGATCCTGGAACTGAGTCTGGAAAGCCTTTTTGCCATCGTGGACATTTTTTTTGTGGGCAGACTGGGTGAGAATGCCATTGCTGTGGTTGGATATACTGAAGCCATGATTACCATCATTTACAGCATCGCCATAGGCCTCAGTACGGCAGCTACGGCGGTAATTTCACGCCGGATTGGAGAGAAATCACCGGGCGAGGCGGCTGTTGCGGCAGGCCAGGCCATTTTTGATCGCATTCATCATTACGATATTTATCAGCCTTCCGGATATGTTTTTTGCGAAACAGCTGCTGGGTTTCATGGGGGCCAGTGAACAGGTCATTGAAGATGGCACCCGTTTGCAAAATTATGTTTGGAAGTTCAGGCGTCATTGTTTCTCCTGTTTCTTAATAACGGTATATTTCGTGGTGCGGGTAATGCCACCATCGCCATGCAGCCTTTGGATTGCCAGCTTACTCAACATCGTACTCGACCCCCTGCTCATTTACGGCATTGGATACTGGGCAGGATTTGGACTTAAAGGTGCAGCCATCGCCACCTGCATAGGCCGTGGTCTGGGTGTACTTTATCAATGTAATATCCTTTCAGGGGAGGTAGCCTCATCCGGCTTAACTAGCCACTTTTTTACCCGATAAAAGTAATCCTGGGCATGATTCACCTGGCCTGGCCAGCTACCTTCAATTTATTATAGCTGGGCAGCTGGATTATACTTACCCGCCTTGTTGAAACAGGAGGCACCACCGCATCCGCTGCTTACCAGGTCGCCATCCGGAATGTTGTTTTCTTCTCATCCTGCCGCCTGGGGCTTGAGCAACGCCGCTGCTACCCTGGTAGGACAAAATCAGGAGCTGGCAAAATCAACCGTGCAGAGCAAAGTGTACTGCTTTGTATGAAATATAATACCATTTTTATGTCCATCGTTTCTCTTACCTTCTTACTGCTCGCCACACACATTACATCTTCTTTTCAAATGATCCGGAAGTAATTGAGATTGGCACCTGGCCCTTCGCATCATAGGTGGTGGGCTTATTTTTTACGGCATTGGCATGGTACTTTATGCAGTCGCTCAACGGCGCTGGCGATACGCAGACCCTACGGTAATTAATATTCTTTGTTTTTGGTGTTTTCAGGTACCGTTGGCTTATTTTTTACAAAGTACCTGAATCTCGGCGTATGGTCGATCTTTGCAGCTGTGCTTTTCGCCGAATCTCTGGTAGGTTTCTTTGCATAGCTCGCCTTCTGCAAAGGTCGCTGGAAAATATTGAAGTCTGACGGTCTGAATTACCTTTGGAAAATTTGATCTCAATGCCATCTTTTTCCATGATTAATAGCTGTGAAAACAGCTTTCAGGGAATACCCATATTTTATTTCTTAAATTTTAGTCTTCTTGGCAGGGTATACTTTACTTCCTCTTTTGGCCCAAATGTACTCCAGGAATCCATGGGTTCATGTCATCAAATATTTTGACCATTTCATCTGCAAAATCGTCACAGTCAGTACGGGCAACTTTCCAGTCAGTGCATGTGCCATCTTCTTCAACAATAAATTGAAATGCCGAAAAACACGATCCATCAAGCTCCACTTTATCCAACGCCATATCCTCTACTTCCTGTAAATATTCAAATAATTTATCTCTACCACCCAGGTACTGAGGCATTTTCTTCGACAACTTTAAAAGTATCATTAGAAATAAAATATTCAGATTCAGAAATTCCTGCAGGTCTTACAAATTTAAATTCCTGGTATCGATAGCGTTTTGGATGATTCCTTGTTGTCTGATACAAAAAGCAACGTGTCATTCAATATCAAGACATTATACTTCAAAGTTTGCTCAATTTCTGAGGTCTATACAATCTGAAACGGAAATTATATCACTATGTTTAGAATAAGGCATACTTACAAAATTTTTAGCATTAAAGTATCTCGCGGATGACGCAATAGAGGGCAATTTCATTGACTTGGCGGAGCCAATAATTACAGAGTCTTTTGTAAGAAATCTAATAAAGTATGGCATCTCTACCATCTAACCCACTATCTTGCAAGTATGTGCATCAAACCTAATATCTCTGTCCAATGCCCTTAATACCATAACCCCAAAAGCTAGGAATAAGAGAATTTTAGATATTATTGAATATTGACTGGTGAGCATTTAAGAATATTTTATTAAAATATGATTTTATTTTTTCATCATTAGCACAAAGATGAAATTTGTAAAGCTATTTTATGAGGGTACACTCAACCCTGGCCCCTGTTCCCTGGTCCCTAGCCCCTAGCCCCAGCCCCTAGCCCCTAGTCCCTCAACAAATACTCCATCATCTCCTCATCCAAAATCCGGTACGATGTGTTCAATGACAGTTCTGTGGCGAGGGAAAGTTTATTTTTTTTGCAGGCAAGTGATCTTTCTTCCAATGGTATCTGCGGCGTACAAAGCGGATGACGGTGACTTTTTGTTCCTGGCCCATACGGTGTGCGGGCGATGGCTTGTTTCTCAGCGAAGGGATTCCACCAGGGATCAAGAATCAGCACATAATTGGCAGCCGTGAGGTTCAGACCTACCCCACCTGCTTTCAAGGAGATGAGAAAGACCTGCACCGTCCTTGTTCTCGCTGAATTGTTGCACTGCACGGATCTTTCGTCCCGCGAATTATCACCCGTCAGGCACACATAGCGAATTCTTTTCATTCAGAAAAGTTTTATAAAGATCGAGATGGCTTACAAAGGAAGAAAAGACGAGGATTTTGTTTCCCGCTAAGACAAGTGTCTCCATGGTATTGATTATGTCTTCGTACTTTCCGCTTTCCACCTTGCTGGACTTATCCGCAAGACGCGGATGATTGGCGAGTTGGCGAAGTTTCATCAGGGATTGAGTACTGATGGATCTTAGTTGGGTATGATGCCTGTTCCAATTCCAATAAGGCATTTCTGGCCTTCGATTTTTCCGCCTGTGATGAGCTTGCGCTGGGCTTCGGGAGGATGGAAAAGACCTGTTCTTCCAGATCAGGAAGATCTTTAAGTACTTCGGCCTTGGTGCGACGGAGGATGTGGAGATACCAGCATTTTCAACTCCGACAGGACGGCTTCGTCCCTTTGTTTTTCAATGGCATCCTGGTAATGCTTTTTAAAATGGGCATAACTTTGCAGGATCGACGGATTAATAAATTCCATCTGCGACCACAGATCGGACAGCGAGTTTTCAATCGGTGTGCCACTGAGCGAAATGCGGTAATGGGTCCTGAGTGATCGCACTACCTGAAAAATCTTTGATTCTCTGTTTTTAATGTAATGTGCCTCATCCAGTACAATGTACCGAAAATCAATTTTGGAAAACAACACTTCATCGCGCAATAAGGTCTGGTAACTTGTGAGGATGATGTCGAACGTTTTCAAAATTTTAAAATCCTTCGATCTGTCAACCCCCGTATGGTTCAAGGCGATGAGCGATGGCGCAAATTTGCGGATTTCGGCCAGCCAGTTGAATACCAGAGAGTAAGGCACCACGATGAGGGCTTGAAGGGCAGTTCTTTGAACAGGCATGGCATCAAAAAGACTGAGTTGAGTTGCTTTATCGATCGCTTCGGTTTTGAGTCCTGCTTTTACATAACACAACAACGTCAGCGTTTGCAAGGTCTTTCCAAGTCCCATGTCATCGGCCAGACAGGCACCAAGGCCATTGGCATGGTGGTGGGCCAGCCAACGCTCCTCAATCTGATAAGGTCGGAGCAAGGCCTGGATGGTGTTGGGTACTTCAAAGTCTGTCTCTTCCAACTTTGATTCTGCACTGTGCTGTAAGATCATCCAATACACTGTGTCGTGCCTTGGCAAGTTTCACCCCATTGACTTTGACCACAGCCATGAGCCAGGGTCTCGTACTTTTCCATCCATTCCAGTGGAATAATGAAAACCTCGCCATTGCTAAGTGTGAAAAGTCGTTGTTTGTTCCGAATATGCGTGAGCAGTGAAGCAAAGGATATTTGTTGGTCCCCACATAAATATAAAGATTGAGGTCAAACCAATCTGTTTTAAGCTCGTGCTCAAACCGACCCGTAATCACTTCGGCACCACTTACCTGTCTTCCCTCAATGCGAGGTAATTCAATGGTAAACCCTTTATCCTTTAATACCTTTATGTTTTGCAAAACACGCTGAAGGGTAGTGTAATCGTCATCAGTATCAGCTACCGCAAATCGAAGGGCTGCCGTTTCACCCATATCCAGATTGTGCAGCGCCTTACAAAATCCAACTTCAGTTTCTTCTTGTCTGCGATAAATGGTTACCCTATGGCATTGCCCTCATCCGCCCGGATGATGACCTTATGCCGAGACTTGCCACCATAAACGAACCTGGCATTCTCGTACACAAAGCTTAGCAATACTTCAGGTGCTCCTGTATGAAATGACTCTCCAAACCGTATAAGCGGTACTGGTACGGGTGACTTTTCTTCAAAATCATAACCCTCCACTTCAATTTGCGTGGTACCAACAACATCTTTATGAATTTATTGAAATATTCAAAGGTAATGCGCCCGGGAATGAAGATTTTTTCCTGTTTCAGAAACGGACGCAGTTTGGCACCATTCACATCCTCTACCAAATACACAAAACCTTCGTGGATGATACGCGCAGGCAAATCACCGATGAGTTCTATTGATACTCACTGGGTACAATTCGCCGGTCGTCGAGACATAAGTATAAAAAATAATTGGTACCCGTAGCCGTTTTTTCAAAACGCAGCAATGGTTTCAGGGGTAATGGTGAAAAAGCCAGCCGATGTCTTCGAGATACACTTTGCGCTGAATGTGAAAATAAAACGGAAGTTTATGCTTTTCTGAAAGCACGAGGAAGGCAGAGACACGTCCTCTACCTTCCTGAAGCACCATTTTTATCTTGGCGTCTTCAAAAGCTGTACCACCGAAGTTACTTTTAGTGTGCTTTCCCCATATTTTTCAACAAGATTAGATGGATGTATCTCCTTGCAAAGGGCAAGGGCTTTTTCATGAATCGTCCCATTTACAGTAATACCATAACTACTAATGACCTCGGCAGTTCCGATTTTCTCCATAGGCGGGTTTGCCCTTTTCACCCTGGCTATGTATGGCTCCAGGGTAAAAATAAACCACCTCCATTAAATGGCTGCAGTCCGATATGAGTTGAAATTCTTCCATAAGGGACGCAAAAGTAGTGTAAATCCTCAAAATCCATGCCCTGTTTAGAGCTGCAATGCATTGCGGTTCTAAACAAGGCATAAACACAAGGTTTACACCAAAGCGTTTACGCTAAACCAGGATCCACCATTTACACAGGCTATGCCTGCGATTTTAAAAAATGCAGTCGCCTGCCCACCCTGTTGCCACTGGCACAACACAGGATAATTTCCTTATTTCCCATGTTTTTGATGTCATCCACCCGCAGGTGAATTTCATTCAACGGGATATTTATACTTCCGGCCACGTGGCCGCCCAGAAATTCTCCGGGTGTTCTTACGTCTATGACGAGTGTCTTGTCCATGTTGCTTTTATTTTTTTGCAAAGGTAATGGCCTACATTGCCTATGTGTAACCTGGGTCACAATGTCTGTATTACAACACAACAATATTTTGTTTAAAATTAATAATTAACATTTTATCACATTATGATGTGATTCTACAAGCTATTTAACTTATTACTTTTTAATTTTTTAAAATTATTGCATTTTTAAAATACTTAATGTATTATTTATAATCATTTTTCAAACCATCAGTTCAATACCTGATGAAAAAAGTTTTGCTTGCACCCTACTGATCTATTAAATCTTAATGAATCTCCAGGCGAAGCCGAAAACCTCATAGAGTAGGCACCATTTAAAACCATTTATTATGATTAAACTTAATTTTCACTTAAGCACCATGGCTCTCATTGTGGCCTTCATAATGATTCCTTTAGCTTAGCTCAAAAAGAATGTCGATCAACCCACCGCGCATTTCCTAAGATTGACAAGGTCATGGAATTTGAAAAAGCATTGGCCGCCCATGCACAGAAATACCATACGGGCGATGTAGCCTGGCGGGTATTTGAGATCCAGTCAGGACCCGATTTTGGTGCTTTTCACATCACGGAAGCGACCAACCAGCTGGGAAGGATTTGTCCCAGAGGCAACCTGGGAGAAGAACACACCATGGACTGGAACAAAATGTATGCGCCTACTTAACAGATCGTCAGTCTGCAGGTTATGCGGTATATGAAGATTCATTAAGTACGGTTGCCATGGGAGATCATGCCGACAAAATCAACATCACCCATCTGTATCCAAAAATAGCGGCCCAAAGTAAGGGAAATGATAAAAAAACTGAGAAAGTCATGGATGGCTTCAGGCTCTACTGTAGCAGTATACGCATCAAATTCTTCAGGATCAGCTCAATACACCATCGTTACGATACAAACAAGGCCTGAAAGAGAAAGCAGAAGGATTCAGGAAACCATTCAAAGAAACTTATGAGGGAGTAAACGGGGAAGATTCTTATACCTTGTTTATGGAAGATCTAGTGAGTATGTGGATAAAACCTGGAGCGAATTACTCTTCCTTCGTCTGGAATTGGGCTCAAAATAATTATGACCAGTAAGATAACATCTTCTTTGTCAGTTTAAGTTTTAGGAGGAATGCACTGTTGCGTTCCTCTTTTTTGGGATAAAGCCCTTTCTCTGTGAAATTGTTGCAAATCTTCAATCATCTTAGGATATTGTTTGCCATAGATTTAATGCTTACTTTTACTTATAATTTAATTTAACATATGCTCATAACCACCCACCCTAAACTTCCCATGCGGAACAAATCATTGACAAAGGAATTTTACATCGCAAAATTAGGATTTCAGGACATTGGTACCGCGGACTATGATGGTTATCTGATGGTGAAAAAAGATGGGGTCGAAATACATTTTTTCGAATATAAAGATCTCAATCCACATGAGAATTACGGACAGGTATATTTCAGGACAGACGACATCGACGGCTTATACCATTCATTCTTGGAAAACAACACGGTGATTCATCCAAATGGTAACTTAACCACAAAGCCCTGGGTCAAAAAGAATTTTCCGTACTGATCCGATCGCAATTTATTGACCTTTGGACAAACCATATAACCCTAAAAAGGGCTATCCTTCCCGCCTTAAATTCCCAAAACAGACTGATTTTATTTTATAAAATTACCCCCGCACTGGTTGCTTATCTGTTTATTCTATCTTATCTGGTCACTTTCATGACAAATAAGTTGTTAATTTACAGTATAATCCAGCTTAAATTTTAAATGTATATCCATCAGCACAAGGAATGGCCTCATTTTATTTTTGATCAACCGGCGATTTTGCCGGCGTTGGAAGCAGTACACCAGCAGCTTGGCACCCTCATGAAAAACGATAAAGAAACTGGACTCCAGAACACAGGCAAAGAGCCTTTCTCAGCACCTTAACCCATGAAATAGTCAATTCTACTGAGATCGAAAATGAAAGTACAGATACCCTCTGGTTAGTTCCGCATAGCACATCACTTTGGTAAAGCGCAGTCAGAATCAGAAAATATAACCCGCAGTATTGACGGCATGGTGGCCATGGTCCTGGATTCCACTTTACATTTTTTTCAACCCATTACTGAAAACAGATTGTTCGGCTGGCATGCAGGATGGTTTCCTTCGGTTTGAGCGGCATGTATAAAATCACGGTTGCCAATTGGCGAAAAGATGTAGAAGGGCCGATGGAGGTTGTATCAGAAACCAATGGCCTGGAAAGGGTAAACTTTCAAGCGCCCCTGCATCGACCATTTCAAATGAAATGCAAAAATTTATGGCCTGGTATAACAACGATGATGGCCAAATAGATTTGATCATCAAAGCTGCCATTGCCCATCTTTGGTTTGTGACCATCCACCCCTTTGGACGATGGCAATGGAAGGGGTTGCCCGGGCATTGACAGAAATGATGCTCGCCAGAGCATACAAAAGTAAGCAGCGATTTTACGGCATGTCCACCCAACTCCGCCTGGACAGAAAGGAATATTGTGAAATCCTGGAAAAGACACAAAAAGGCAACCTGAATATTACGGCATGGCTCAATGGTTTCTGGACTGTTTTCGGAAGGCCATAACAAATGCTGAAGACGAATTATCCACCCAAGGCCCAAGAGCTAAAAATTGAGTTAAAATAGCAATACCCTTTAAGCGTCTAAGCAGTCGGAGAATAATTGTCTTCATACAAATCCTCAGTAATTTAGATGGACTGCTTACCGGAAATATTAAATCCGAAGCCAACGAAATTATATGATCAACCTGAATTTTTAATCCGTTTATCCACCCATAGAATTGGTCATTCATGATGCTGCAATTCCCATCAGTCGAACCCGATGACAAGATATAATCAATTTGCTGAATAAAAAAATGAATCTATAAATCATCCCCTAATCCATATATAATTTTGCACATATTCCAATTTTTCAATATTTATTACTTGTTTTTATCGTTTAGTATTTCTATTTTGTGAATGGCAACAAAATAAATCATTATCTTGGCTAATAGAAAGTCAATTTACTTTATGATTAAGAACCATATCTCCTCCCTCAAAGAATCAAATCACCACTTTTTATTCTTTGGTTTATTCTTGTTACGATTGGCCTGAGGGACAGGATACCACCATCTTTATCACACCCAAATTATTTAGTGAAAACCATGAGATCGTACTCTCCTCAATGGAAGGCTGGTCTTTAAAAAAGGGAGTGATCCATCGTGGGCAGATCCAGGTTTAAATACTGCAGATTGGGACACACCAGACCCAGCAATCTTTCGGTAAACATGGTGGATGAGACAGGCAAACTCGAAGGATGGTTGAGGATAAAAATAAAACTCAGCAGCGATATCGACATAAAGACGCTGAGCTTTATTTCAAGAACCTGGGCTGCAATGGATGTATTCATCGATGGCAAACCACTTCACTCTTTTGGCAACACAGGCAGTAACGATTTTCCTTTTACTGAAAACAACAATTTTAATAATGAATTCATTCACCTACAGCTTGAACCTCAAAAGGAATACCTCATTGCCCTGCATATCGTAGATTATAAGGATCCCATTTTCAACAAATTAAAATCTACTTCTTACATCAATTTATTTACGCTGGCAGATTCAAAATTTCTCGGAATAGAAAGGATGTTCCTAATGGCAGGCTCCTTTATTTCGGCAGTAATTGCGACACTAGCCCTTTTATTTTGGTTCTTGTATTTTCAAAATAGTAAAGAAGAGCATTTATTGTTATTGGCAATCATGTTAAGTTGCTTATGCGGCAACATCACCATTAGCCTCATACAAATTCTGAGCTCATTTTCGTATTCCGTAATTGCAGGACTTGATTTTGTAATCAAAATATGTACCTACGGTGTTGCCACCATTATGCCTTTGACACTGGCTAAGGTATTTGAAAGGAAAAACAAACCGGTATTTAAAATACTACGCATTATTGGCTATCGCATTTGGTACTTGGGATTATATTTTGAATACTGAAGTGCTCATTGTGGTTACCATCTCGGTATCCCTGGCCCTCTGTTTATATTATTTGCTGACATCCCGGAGAAAATTATCCGGTGCCAGATGGTCCATTGTCTTTGGCTTAATTGCTACCCTTTTGTTTGTAGCCATTGTAATACTTCAAATCATTTTTAAAAGAAATTTCTGGGTATATTTCTGGATTTTTGCCATCTACTTATCTTTTCCCATCAGTCTTGTGATTTATATATCACTTTGGTTTAGAGAAACACTTGAGCATGTAAAAGATAAAACGACAAGCCTCTTTACACCTTACCGAAGAAAAAAGAACCATGCTGGCGAATCAAAATACGCTGCTCGAACAACAAGTCAATGAAAGAACTGAAGAGTTAAAATTGTCACTCGACCACCTCAAAGCTACCCAGGACCAACTGATACAGTCCGAAAAAATGGCCTCGTTGGGTGAACTCACCGCAGGCATCGCCCACGAGATTCAAAACCCTCTCAACTTCGTCAATAACTTCAGCGAAGTCAGTACAGAATGGGTGGAAGAATTATCGGAAGAATTGAGCGTTGTCCGCATTAATGTGGACGCTACCAGCGCCATCGCGCTGGTGACAGACCTTAAGACCAACCTTGAAAAAATCACCCACCACGGTAAACGCGCCTCAGAGATCGTTAAAAGCATGCTCCAACACAGCAGAACCGGATCTGGCCAGAAAGAACCCACCGACATCAACCAACTCACCGATGAATGTCTTCGCCTTGCTTATCACGGTCTCAAAGCCAAAGAGAAAGACTTTAATGTAAAAATGGAAACCCACTACGACCAATCCATTGGTAAACTGAATGTGGTGTCACAGGACCTAGGAAGGGTCATCCTCAACCTCATCAACAATGCATTTTACGCGGTCATGGAAAAAAAGAAGTCAACTGCAGAATTTACGCCAACCATTACCCTTTCAACTCAAAATAGGGGTGATAAAATTCAAATCGTGGTTGAAGACAATGGAACGGGGATATCGGCTCAGTCACTGGGCAAAATATTTCAGCCATTTTATACCACAAAGCCTTCTGGTGCCGGCACCGGACTTGGACTTTCCCTGGCTTATGACATCATGAAAGCGCATGGAGGTGATATGAAAGTAGAGACAGAAGAAGGCAAAGGAACAAGCTTTATGCTTACTCTTCCACAAGTCAATCCTTCAGTATAGGCTAAAAATGTGTTGCGTCTTCATGCAGGGATAAACTCATTTTTGCACCTACTTTTTGCAAAAAAAGGCACAAATTTCTTTATCTTTGAAAGATTCATCCTTAACATGAAAGACGTCCTGGGCAAACATAAACTCAAGCAAAAACCCACCGGCTTTTCACCTTTTAGAGAAAAGCTGCACGAGATCATATTCGAAGCAGAAACACCGGAGGGGAGATTGTTTGACCTCGTCTTACTGGTGATGATCCTCCTGAGCATCATTGTATTGATGCTGGAGACCGTACCTTCTTATTATGCCCGTTACGGAGAAGTATTCCGTTTTCTTGAATGGTTTTTCACAATCTTTTTCACCCTTGAATACATATTGAGAATTTACAGTGTTTACAGCCCGCGCTATTACCTATTCAGCTACTTTGGCATCATAGATTTGTTATCCATTCTGCCCAGCTACCTTACCCTGATTTATCCTGGCCTGCATTCGCTGATGATCATCCGCGGGCTCCGGCTTATGCGGGTATTCAGAATCTTCAAACTCGACAGTTTCATCGACCAGGGCAACTACATCATCGGTGCCATCATCGAAAGCAGAAAAAAACTCACGATATTTGCTTTTTCCATCATCATTGTCGCCTGTGTCTTTGGGTCCTTTATCTATCTCATCGAGCACAAGGTAAATCCCGTATTTGACAGCATACCCAGAAGCATATATTGGACGATAGTTACCATTACCACAGTGGGATATGGAGACATCAGTCCTATTACCACCCTGGGTCAATTTCTGGCTTCAATCATTATGCTCATGGGTTACATCATCATCGCGGTCCCTACAGGGATAGTAACTTCTTCCCTCATTCATGCGGGAAAAAAAGAAGAACCAAAAAACACCATCACCTGTCCAAATTGTGCCAGGGAGGGTCACCGAACTGAGGCTGAGTATTGTGATGCATGCGGCCATTCGCTTTAAAACCTGTTTGGAAATTTCACTGCATCCATTATCCTGAAATTTCTGAATTATTGGATTCACCTTTGAATTTTTAACTTCGGACTTTTAGCGCTTGCACCAAAGCAAATAATAAATATATTATATTTTTATTATATATATATTAAATTGTATTTCAATTATAATAGATAAATAATTGAACTTTTATTCCAAAAAGTGTGTTTGAGATAAATTGCTAATTATTTTTCCTTTCCCGTTCTTGTTTTAAGGAAAAAGTATATCTTTGTATTCCAATTAAATTTGGTCTCGTGGCCGAGCGGCTAGGCAGAGGTCTGCAAAACCTCGTACAGCGGTTCGAATCCGCTCGAGACCTCAAAAAGAGAGAGTTGTTTGTAAAAACACTCTCTTTTTTTATTTATAAACTTCCTCAAACCGATTTTTCGACTTCCTTAATTTGCCTCACAAAATTTTATTTGTAGCTTTGATCTTAATAAAGTCAATTCCTAATTCATAACTCATAATTCATAACTCATAAATCCTAACTCAAAAGTTGCAATCCAAAGCCACCACCGTCGAAGATTATCTGGCCGAATTACCTGAAGACAGGAAAGAGGCAATGACCATGCTGCGTAAAATCATTAAAAAAAACCTACCTAAAGGATTTCAGGAATGCATGGGTTATGGCATGATGGGTTATTCGGTTCCTCATTCTCTTTATCCTTCCGGTTACCACTGCGACCCCAAGCAGCCACTGCCTTTCATGAGCCTGGCCTCACAGAAAAATTTCATCGCAGTATATCACATGGGCGTTTATGCCGACCCAACGCTACTCGACTGGTTTACCAAAGCTTTTGCCGAAGCAGGCGTAGGGAAACTCGACATGGGTAAAAGTTGTATCCGTTTCAAAAATATGAATAAAATACCCTTCGACCTTATTGGCGAGCTTGCCTCCAAAATGACCACAAAAGATTGGATCGCGATGTATGAAAAAAATTATGTGAAAAGCCGGTAAAGGATTGCTTCATCCTGCTTACAAGGATTTCTCACAAAGTACGCACTAAGATTTTTTTACCACAAGGTTATAAATTCCGACTCTGATGTTGTTTATATTTCCCGCAGAACCCGCAGAAATAAAGTCACCTGGATAGAATAAGTTAGGAGAAATTAAATATGACCTATATTCATAAATAGTACTTGCGCAGAATCCGCTAAAATCCATCTAGAATAAAGGCCATCATTATCTGCGCAGAGCATATATATTTATATTTTGGCATAGTTACTTTTTTACTTGGAAGTACAGATTAGAGGCATTCCGCGCATCAGGCTTTCGAGTTTAGCAGCACCTCTCAGCATCCATAATAGGTTAGAAGTAGTCAGCCTTATCTCTCACCAGATCACCTGGCGCAGCTTACCAACACACCTGGCGAAGCGAACCACCTAGTCACGCGCAGGGGGACGTACCACCCGATCATTCAAGATTGCCATTAAACCCATTCATCGTATGTTTGATACCGATGGCTGCAAAACTGAGACAGGCTGCGGCAGCTTTTTCGGTGATGAGTTTTACCCTTTCCTTTTCATCGGGTTTCCATTTGCCCAAAACAAAGTCAACTTGCTGATTCTTATGAAACTTATTTCCGATGCCGATCCTTAATCGGGGATAGTCATTTCCTCCGGTCACTGCGTCAATATTTTTAAGCCCATTATGCCCGCCGTCACTGCCTTTCTCACGAATTCGCAACGTGCCAAGGTCCAGGTTGAGGTCGTCGATCACGACCATGATGTTTTCTTTGGGAATCTTGTGTTTCTGCATCCAGTGATTTACTGCCTTACCGCTAAGGTTCATGTAGGTAGTAGGTTTGATGAGCACCAGGGTGCGTCCCTTGTGTTTTATTTCACAAACAAAGGCGAGTGTATCGTGTTTCCAGATACCGCCGTTTTGAGCAGCCAGGTATTCCACGACATCAAAACCAATGTTGTGCCGCGTGTGTTCGTATTCACTACCTATGTTGCCCAGGCCTGCTATGAGGTACTTCATCGGATCGAAGTGAGTTTTATCGGATTTGAAAAATATCTTCCACCATGCTGCCATTGATGCCATTGTCTGTCAATATGACCTCCCCTGGTTATCTTCAATGTAATTGATGAAAGCGCGATTCACCACACGCACCCCACCCAATGTGGGGTAATCACCGGTAAAATACCAATCGCCTTTGTCGTTGGGGCAAGCCAGATGAAGACTGTCCACCGATTGGAAGATGACATCGACCTGTGGCTCAATGCCATCAGCGGTCACCAAGCTGGCAATGCGCGCCGATATTTCTTCCGTGGAAAAAGGTTCGTATATTTTTTTCACATGATTGACCATCTCTGCAAGTGGTTTCTTTTCTTCTTCCTTACACAGGTTGTACACCTCATCAATCAGATTTTGCCGGCCACTTTGCTGAAGCAATTCAATGGTTGCCTTAAAGGCGATGAACTCACTCATCCGGCTCATATCGATGCCATAACAATCCGGATATCGTATTTGCGGCGCCGAAGACACAATGACGATGCGTTTTGGTCTTAATTTTGACAGGATATAGATGATGCTGTCTCTAAGCGTGGTGCCCCTACAATACTGTCGTCGATGAGTACAATGGTATCTACTTCATTATGGACGATGCCATAGGTGACGTCGTAAATGTGTGACACCAATTGATTTCTTGCCCCATCGTCGGCAATAAAAGTGCGCAACTTTTCATCCTTGATGGCCAGCTTTTCAGAACGAACCCTCATGGACAGAATTTCGCCAATGGCAGCCTGGTCTGCATCATGGCCAAGTGCCTGGATCTTATCAGCTTTTACTTTATTGAGTTCCTCATCGAGTCCTTCGAGCAGACCAAAAAAGGATACCTCCGCCGTATTGGGTATAAAGGAAAAAATGGTGTTTTTAAAATCGTGGTTTACGGCCTCCAGAATCCTGGGAGCCAGCAGTCTGCCCAGCATCTTGCGTTCCAGATAAATATCGCGGTCTGTGCCTCTCGAGAAATAAATTCGCTCGAAGGTGCATGACTTTCGCTCCGTCGGCTCCTTGATGTTTTCTTCACTGATGTCACCGTTCTTTCGTATGATCAGCGCGTTGCCTGGCTGCAATTCTTTCACCTGGGTATATCTGATATCAAGACAGGTCTGCAGGGCAGGTCGCTCCGATGCTACGACACATATCTCATCGTCATGGTAATAGAAAGCAGGCCTGATACCCGCAGTATCCCTCAGTACAAAAGCATCACCGTGCCCAATGAGCCCGGCAATGACATAACCCCCGTCAAAACGTCTGCTGGACCGGGTAAGAATTCGTTTGATGTCGATCTCTTTTTCAATGAATTTGTTGATCTCGATGTTATCATATCCTTCGTGTTTGTACCAGTCAAAGATTCGTTGAACTTCATCGTCCAGGAAATGGCCTATTTTTTCCATAACCGTTACGGTATCTGACACTTCTTTTGGATATTGACCAAAAGACAGGAGTTCGTTGAAAAGTTCGTCTATGTTGGTGAGGTTGAAGTTGCCCGCACACACCAGGTTGCGGCTAATCCAGTTGTTCTGCCGAAGAAAAGGATGCACTGTTTCAATGTTATTTGCCCCATGGGTGCCGTAACGCAAATGGCCCAAGAGCAACTCACCCATATAGGGTTTATTCTTTTTTAACCACGCCGCATCATCCATTTGCTCTGGTGTACAATCGGCAAAATTATGATAGACAGAATCAAAAAGATCCTTTAAGTATGAAGGCCCTATTGTCCTGTGCCTGGAGATATACCTGTTGCCTGGTGGAATGTCAAATTTGATGGTGGCAATGCCTGCTCCGTCCTGCCCCCTGTTTCGCTGTTTCTGCAGCAGGAGTTGCATTTTGTTTAGGCCATAAAGCGCCGTACCGTATTTGTCTTTGTAGTAATCAAGTGGGGTCAGGAGCCGAATCATTGCCAATCCACACTCGTGTTTTATCTGGTCGCTCATAATGCCAATACTATCAAAACTTGTTGGAACAAAAAGAAGTGCAAAGTTAATCAATTGAAATGGCATAACCGAGGAAGAGTTCAAATATGTAAACTCCCTCCCCTGCTTCTATGGTAAGTAAGAACCAAATAAAATATTTACATTATGCTTTATTATATATTTATCAAACTGATTTAAAGCAATATAAATACGATTTCATTTTTTTTCACCCTAATGTTTTGATAAATACCATTTTCATAATACATTTGCATCGCTTTAAAAGCAAGCCTCCTTAGCTCAGCCGGTTAGAGCGCCGGACTGTTAATCCGTAGGTCCTAGGTTCAAGTCCTAGAGGGGGCGCAAAAGCCCGACAGAAATGTCGGGCTTTTTTTATGAAAAATTAGTGCTTTGAAAAATAATGTCCAATCCCCGGCCAATTTCTTCGTCTATGTCTTGTACAGCCAGGAATACGACAAATATTACATTGGCCACACCCAAAAGCTTGCGCAAAGACTAATTCAACACAATGCTCTCTCTAATAAAACCTATACTTCCAGGTACAGACCCTGGTCACTTCTTTGTCAATTTACTTTTGAAAGACATTAAATTATCCGCGAATCAAAAGGGAATGGTACACGTTCCGTTATGTTAATTTTTTTAAAATCGGGGTGTAAGGTATTGATGAGAAAATTATAATCTCCCAAAGTGACCACTGAGGGTACGCGCATCACGGCAAATTCATTTTCGCGGATAAAGGCGTCTCCAATTTTTTGGGTTGATGCCGGAAATGGAAAATTTTTCCAATCTACCGGCAGGTTATGCATTGCCAATTTTTTGATTTTCACCTCAGACGGTACATCGATGGAGAGCATCAGATAATCATCCGGCAACATGCCCAGCGACAAATGCACCACCACCTCAGCCATGGCCAGGGATCTGTTGCCCGCCGTATAAACCATTTCAATACCAGACGAATTCCAACGCGCACCTTTAAGGGCAGCTCCAAGTCCTGAAAGTCCATCGGCATATCTGGCCCGGCTCAACCTGAATACTTCCATTACACAAAAATGCCGTAGTGTATCCTGGTCAGCTCACCCAACACCATTTCTTTGCCATAGGAAGAAATGAGTAACTCTTTGGGCTTATAACCTCCCAAAGCAAAATTGGGGGCGTTTAGCCAAAGAAGGAACTTGTCCCCAGTACCAAAAACCTCGTTTCCCATAAAGGTCACCTCGGCCATCTCAATGATTTTTTCTGAATGGATGGAGCTGAATTTGTGATCTCCGGCAGCCCGGTAACGCTGCAAGGTCTTTGTGGAAATACCAAGGATCTGCACCCAGTCTGACTCCTGCAAGGGCACGTAAGTTGAGAGCAGCTCGTAGAGATCAAAGGAAATACCGTCCTTAATGGCTTCAATGATCATCACTTTATCTCCAAAAAATCTGGCAAAATCAAAGCCGGAACCACCCCCACTCTTTTTACCTGAGCCGGAACTCCTCATAAAAATGGCGGCAGCTTCATGAAGTAAATAACCCGCTTTAGCTGTTTCAGTTTTTTTCATTTTTGACATATGTCCACAAATATAAGACATTTGTCTGGTAATTTCAAGTACCTCAGCCCCTTTTTTCAAAATTTATTTGCTTACATTCTTACAGACCCGGCCGTTTTCATTTTTCTACCTTCGCTTTTCAGAAGCAAAATGCAAAGCCCCTTTATAAATCAATACATCCGGCATATCGTTCTTTGCCAATCGATTCCGATTCTCTTTATTACCTACCTTTGAAAGCATACAAATTAACAAAGACAGCCATTTCCATTTAACTTTTTTATTGAACTTTTTTTAATATGAAAAATAATGTAAATACTACCTTGTTTTGAGGTCAATTTTTACCTCCTAGCTCCCAACACCACTAACAACAAACCAGCAATCAGCACAGACGGCTGCAAAACCGACACATAACCGATTATAGACAATTGTGAACCGATCCAACCCATTAGCAATATTCCACAAAGCAGGGTCATCTTCCGCGCATGTTCATACCCCTTCCAAACCATAACTCCAGCCCCCAAACATGAACCTGCCACTACAACCAGTAAGAATAACGAGGGAATGAAATAATCTTTGAATGGACTGCTTTCCAACCAGTTCAAAGGAACGTCCTTTGCACCCATTAAGCCGTAAATGCCTCCACCAATAGCGTTGATGCCTAAAAAGAATAAAAGACTCATAATGACAATATCCCGAAATGATCTTTTGTATTTCATATCCGTTTAATTAAATTAGAAATCTTTTTCAAACCCAATAAGCCCGGTACTTAAACACTCCGGTTCATCACCAGGATCATATGGTCCTGATTGCCATGGCGCATCCATTTCCGCGCTGTTTCTTCATATCCCATCGACTTCCAGAATTGAATGGCCATAACATTCTCCAACACAACCCCTGCCCTTAACTTAGTGCCTCCACTTCTCCGCACCAGGTGCACGATCTCCTCGTGCAACCTTCTGCCCAGACCTTTTCTTCTTTCTTCCGGGTCCACCATCAGCAAAGCAATGATCCATTCATGGCTTGTAGGATAATCACTCACGATCTCTATCATAGCCACCAATTTGCCGACTGCATCAAAAACGCCCAGTGCCTGCTTTTGATGCAATGAATGACCTTCAGGTATGGATTCCAACACTTCCCGTGCAGTAGTCTCCCCTCCCTTTCTTCCTTCATACAATTCATAAAACGAAGAACACGCCACACAAAATTGAGCCATCACCCCCAGCTGAGAGAGGTCCAATTTTTTGATGACATAATAGGCCTGGTCAAATATAAATTCTACCTGCATTCATAAGGACTTGAGAGATGTACTGAGCGCTAAAACCGCCCTCAAAAATAAAAAAAATAGAGAAAAAAGATTACCGCATCAAACTTACATTTGCTTAAATTCATCAAACAGCATTCAAAAATCAGCAATTATGGTGTCAGAATTCAAAAGTTCGCTGATAAATTTTTCCGCCCACTTTCATGCGATAACTATACTGTCCTGGTTTGATGGCATATTGTTTCAAATCGACCTCCAGCGTATGAGATCCCTTGTCCACTGCATCCTTCCAAAAAGTGCGGATGACCTGCCCGGTCTTGTCGAGCAACTCCATGATCATCGGTCCTCCCTGGTTGACGGCATAACGGATTTCTACGGTATCTGCCTTACTGGGCGAAATGCGATGGCCCAGCAGGGCTCCAAATTCTTCAGAACCCACCGGTGGTTTCTTTTCCGGTACCAGTCCCGGTATGATCATCGGTTCTTTGCCAATGATAAAGTCGGTTACCTCCTTTGGCATACCAAACCAACTTCCGAGTACCGTACCATAAACGTCTCTGAAATCGGTGCTGAACACCGGATCGCCATATTGATCGGTATTGATGAGGTCCGGCGCGTTCCCGACCACATCCTTTCCAAGGCCTTTGCTGAAGAGCAACATAGGCGCACTGGTGCCATGGTCGGTTCCGGTAGATCCATTTTCATAGATCGTCCTGCCAAATTCTGAAAAGGTCATACCCAAAACTTTGCCATCCATATCCTGCCTGGCCAAATCGTCGTAAAAGGCACGCACGGCACTGGCCATGTTGTTGAGTAAATTGGGGTGTCGGTTGTTTTGTTCTGCATGGGTATCAAAACCATCGATGTACACCATATACACTTTGGTGCCAAGTCTGCCCTTGATGAGGCGGGAAACAATGGCCAGTTGTTGTGCCAGGTTGCTGGTCGGGTAATTCACTTCATTGCGGCCTTTGTTGTAAGCGTCGCTGATGCTTTGACTGTACCGGAAAGCACTGTTGGCCACCTGTCTTACATAAAACAATTCTATGTCTTTCGGTGTCATGCCCAGGTTTTCCAGGCTGTATAACTGCCCGCTGACGGCCAACTTATAAAATTCCTGCGGGCTGCTGATGGCCAGCGCCAGATTGGCTTCCGCACCCTGAAATACAAGGTCGGTCTGCACTCCGATCTGCATGGCTGGCGGAACAGTAGGTTGTGCATCCAGGAAAGCCGGCATGTCATAGTCTATATATCGGCCAATCCAACCGGTATTTAAATACTCATCCGTATCGGATGCACTGGCCCAAATGTCGGACGAACGAAAGTGGGAGTAGTTGGGGTGCGGGTAACCCACGTTGTGGATCACCTTCATCTTATCCTCTTCCCAGAGCGGCTGCAGGTCGATCATCCGGTTGGGCATACCGTTTTTTTCATCCAGTGCCCACAGGTTACTTTCGGTCACCGCTATGGTGGGCCTGATTTTATAATACTCCGGATTAAAACGATCGATCACCATGTTGAGTCCATCGTTACCGCCCCTGAGCTGAATGAGGACCAGTACCCGATCGGTCTCCAGGCTTGCCAATGGAGCCATCTGAAAGACATTACCCATGGCATACACCGGCACGCCATTCAGGGTTGCCGCCATGCCTGCGGTAAACAGTCCTGCAGTTTGCAGAAAATCCCTTCGCCTCCACTTCAGGTGGTCATTTTCATGCGCCTGCTGATCTTCGATGGACCTTCCTTCCCTTTTATTTTTATGATTGTCGCACATGGTCTTCGAGGTTTAGGATAATTGAAATTCCGGCAATTTTACCAAAAATTGAAGCAGATTGCCCACCTGAAAAGGTGCTTCATTCCAGCTGAGGTTCCAGGATCCGTCTTCAAAATAGTTCTGAGGTATGTCGCCCTTAAAATACAGCACGGCTTTTTGATGAAGATCGTCCTCCAATTCAGCTCCGAGAAAATGCAGACACAAAGCCCTGGTGATGGCATCCGGATCATTTTGTACCGGAGCAGCCAGGTTTATGGCCAGTGTCCTCAGTTGCTCCCTATTTGTTGCATTGACGAGGGTATTGACAATGTCGCGGCAATAGGACCACCTTCTGGTCAGCGTATTTTCATTGATCCATTCCTGATGTCCGGGCCATCCTGCCACATTGATGGGATTGAAGACTTCCATGCCCAGGTTGTTTGCCCCATACCGATAGTTACCATAACGCTCTCCCAGGCCGGCCGGATCCACACCCGACAACCGGGACAAATCGATGAAACAATCCAGGGGACTCTTGATGATGGCTCCTATGAATTCTTTGCTGTAAAAATGCTCGCTCTTGAATAAAGCCTTCAATACCGGCAATAATTCCCAGTTGCTCTGTATAAATAATGTAGCCAACTGCTCTACAAATTCTGCGTCGATGTTTTTTTGTACAAAATGGCGATATAACTTTCCACAGATGTATTCTGCCACCTGCGCTTTGCGCTCTGTAAATATGAGGTTGTGCACTTCGTTATAACCCCAGTTTCCCGTTTTGCCAAAGATGACCTTATTGGTCTTGTCAAATTTCGTATCCTTAAAAGTGACATTGTCGCAGGTATAGGGATTACACTTCCAGCCTGTAAGTGCGCGCGCCACTTCCACTACGTAGTTTTGGGTATAGCCATTGTTTTCACCCATGGTAAATAACTCCATGAGTTCGCGGGCATAGTTTTCATTGGGTTTACCCACTTCATTGTCATTGCCATTGAGATAGTCGAGCATGGCAGGACACTTGCCCATTTCTTCAACAAATATTTTAAAATTCCCTACGCAATGTTTGAGCAGCAGATAATAATAATTCCACAAATATTTATTGCAGTTATACACATTGAGTTCCGTCACAAAATGGTTGTGCCAAAACATAAAAAGTTTGCTCCTCAGGCCATCAGCCAGCATTTCGTCGTAAATAGCATTGAACAATTCCGTGCGGTGTTCCCCGATCAGGTCCGGATCGGCTTCGTAATTGGCCGCGGTATAGTTGGCCCATATTGGTGGTGTGGGCAGCGGCTTGTTTTTAATACCATCCAACTTACCCTCAATAAAAGTCAGCGGATCTGTGGCCAGTGCGGCAGTAATCTCTTCTGGTCTTGGGCCAAAGCCCAGTCTCCGGTAAAAGTGGATGACACGCTGCTTGTCCCAGGGTTTTTCTGAATTGGGTACATAAGGTTGAAGGTTGGCCATGGCTGATCGATATTCCTTTGTTGTGCAATTTATCGTTTTTTCCTGAATAGAAACAAGATAAGGCCCTCTGCCAAAAATATTTTTATGAATTGTGTCATCCTGGCGTAATTCCAAATTTCACGGCTGGCCAGTTCAGTGAATATCCCTGTCCCAAAGGAGGCATTTGGTGGCGAATCTTTGGGAATCTATTCTCTGTAAAAATCCCACTCCTGGAAGGAGAATGAATTATGCGCAATCAACCTGGTTGCACCAGTAAGCCAATTCTTCGGGACTCCTCCTCTGCAAAAATCTGAGCAATCTGCAGGAACCCATATTCTGCGAAAATCTACCTGGCAAAGAGGTTTTGTTTCCCGCTGAATTCGCAGAAAATGTTCCCCACTTTTCAACTTCGTAGATAACCAAAATTTATCCATCCTTCACATGTACCCCTTTCGCAGATATCCGTATGAGTGCCGTAAAAAATTAAGCCAGTGGCTTAATTTAGGCACGAACTATGCGCCCCTGCGCATAGCATGGTAAAGTGCTAAAATCTTGGTGTAATCTACCAGGCTGCGCCAGTCAGACAGTGCGGTGGCATCCATCCTCTGCGAAAATCTACCTGGCAAAGAGGTTTTGTTTCCCGCTGAATTCGCAGAAAATGTTCCCCACTTTTCAACTTCGTAGATAACCAAAATTTATCCATCCTTCATATGTACCCCTTTCGCAGATATCCGTATGAGTGCCGTAAAAATTAAGCCAGTGGCTTAATTTAGGCACGAACTATGCGCCCCTGCGCATAGCATGGTAAAGTGCTAAAATCTTGGTGTAATCTACCAGGCTGCGCCAGTCAGACAGTGCGGTGGCATCCATCCTCTGCGAAAATCTACCTGGCAAAGAGGTTTTGTTTCCCGCTGAATTCGCAGAAAATGTTCCCCACTTTTCAACTTCGTAGATAACCAAAATTTATCCATCCTTCACACGTACCCCTTTCGCAGATCTCCGTATGAGTGCCGTAAAACATTAGGCCAGTGGCTTAATTTAGGCACGAACTATGCGCCCCTGCGCATAGCATGGTAAAGTGCTAAAATCTTGGTGTAATCTACCAGGCTGCGCCAGTCAGACAGTGCGGTGGTATCCATCCTCTGCGAAAATCTACCTGGCAAAGAGGTTTTGTTTCCCGCTGAATTCGCAGAAAATGTTCCCCACTTTTCAACTTCGTAGATAACCAAAATTTATCCATCCTTCACACGTACCCCTTTCGCAGATCTCCGTATGAGTGCCGTAAAAAATTAAGCCAGTGGCTTAATTTAGGCACGAACTATGCGCCCCTGCGCATAGCATGGTAAAGTGCTAAAATCTTGGTGTAATCTACCAGGCTGCGCCAGTCAGACAGTGCGGTGGCATCCATCCTCTGCGAAAATCTACCTGGCTACACTAGTAGACAGGTCCACACAATCTACCTGTCTACTTACGTAGCCAGGCAGGCCTGGCTGCTCGACGAAAGTCAGATCAAATTCAGTGTTTGGTTCCACTGTCACACCCTTTACAGATATTTTAACTCTATCTGGTCAAATTTTGAAATACTTCATTAAATTTACCAAATAGAATTAACTAGTTTACCATGTTAAGGCTCCTGTTTGTATGGCTTATTTTGGTTGCTTTTGCCCCATCAGCAAAGACACAGGATCTCTTGTTTGCAGAGGATTTCAATACCTGTAGCCTGTCGGAACAATGGACAGTAAGTAATGCTGGCAATCAGAATGCAGTGTGGTATGTGGGTTTACCAAACAATCCAAAATCCGACAGTTCCACCATCGACGGCAGCTGTATGCTGGTCATCGATGACGATAAAACCGGCGACAAAACCCCGGCATTTAAACTTCGGTTTATCTCTAAAACTTTCAGCGGTGCCAATTACAGCGACCTACTTTTAAAAGCACAAGTTCACTTTCGCAGATATGCCAATGAGACATTCAGTATTCTGGTTGACAACGGGAAAAAAGAATACCTCATTCGGGAATTCAAGGACAGAAATTATTCCGGTTCAAAATTCAGTGAATTTGTCAATGTAAATGCCGACCTCAGCTTTATTGCCTCGGACAGTATGAGACTCATTCTGGAATACGACGACATGGGGGTTTTTGGCTGGTGGGCAGCCATCGACAATATATCCATCACAGGCAGTGGCATCGGAGGCGACATCCTGTTGGGGGAATCATTTAATCAATGTGCCCTGCCACCTGACTGGTCAACTGAAATCCTCAGCGGTGTGGACAACTGGAAAACAGGTTTGTTTACCGACGGCAAATCCATCGACGGCAGTTGTTTCATTTATTTCAATGACGACGCTCTCGGCAAGGAGGCTCCCAGGTCTAAGATCAGGCTGTACAGTCCCGAATTTGTAGCAGATGAGTTCGCCAGCTATAAACTCACCTACGACCTCATTTTCAGGATATATGAGCCCAGTGAATACCTTCAACTCTATGTGGATAATGGCTCGACATGGAAGCCGGTAAAAACGTATTCTGCCGACTTTGGAGGTCCGCAGGTCAACGAAGCCCTGAAAGATACCATCGACCTGTCCGAATACCGCGATAAAAAAATCCGCCTCATCTGGGAATACAACGATGGCGGCTGGGCCTGGTGGGTAGGCATGGACAACATAAAGGTCATAGGCATTGGTAGCATCAATGACCAATGCAGTAAGGCGATCGACCTTGTTGCAGATGGAAAGTGTCTTACTTTCGACAATGGTCCTGCCCTGAATAAAGATGAGTTCAACTCCGGAGCCGAAGGGTTAGGGTATATTTATTACCAATATACCGCCGGAGAGTCCGGTCCCTGCAGGGTTCAAACACATAGCAATTTCAACGACCGCATAGAAATTTTTACCGGAGGATGTGAAAGTGCTGTGCTTGCTTCTGCCATCAACTCCGACGAGTATGGCTTTCAGGGGGAGACGTCCTATTTTACTGCTGTTGCCGGCACAAGTTACCTTATAAGGCTTTCAGGACAAAAATCAGAATTTGGCCTGGAAAAAGGCACAGGTTGCATTGCTTTGGATGTAAACAGCCCTGCACCGGCGGCTCCACCAACCGATCTGTGTCAGACCGCAAAGCCCCTCTTCGCAGGTCAGCCATGCACGGCAACCTTCAACCTGAGGGCTGACATGAATGGCCCCTTACCTGCAAAAAACAACAGGTCACGCGCCGATGTATGGTATAGTTTCACGCCGGAGACCCAAGGAAATTATGTATTCCGCAGCCAGGCAAATTTTGCAGATGCCCTTGCCGTGTACACCGGAAACTGTGACTCACTTACCGAATTGATCAGCAACTTCACGGGACACCATATAGACCTTGAGAATGCCGTTGCGGGAACAACCTATTACATCCAGGTTACGGCTTATTTTTCAACACTGGAAGGCAGTCTTTGTGGCGAAATCACAAAACAAACCGATACCACTGTTGTAAATTACCAGTGTATTTCGGCCATAAACCTTCCTATAAATGACAGCTGCACTGCAGCCACCAATGAAGGTGCAGCTTATTCCGGAATTCGTCCAAGCTGCGATGTTTACCTTGACGCCGATGTCTGGTTTTCCTTTGCGGCTCCTGCCTCCGGGGAAGTTTACCTCAGGGCAAAGGTCGATTTTGAATGCTTACTTTCTGTATATGCCGGAGCATGCACCACTTTAGAGGCTATTTATTGCGACAAGGATGTCCATCATTGCAACGGATACATTCATCTCAAAGACCTCGTAGCCAATCAAATTTATTACCTGCAAATCGGTGCAAAATCCACCCAACTTGGATTTGGACGGGGAGCCATGTGCATCGAAGTCCTGGACCACAAACCTTCATGGCAACCACTGAGCATCGATGTGACGCAGGAATGTGTTAGTAAAGGCGCAGTCTTGTTTACGGCATTTGCACAGGGCGGCGTAGGAAACCTACAATTGCATGGCCTTGGACTTACAGAAGCCGTTAAAGGAGGTCTTACCTATTATATTGAGGTAAAAGACGAAGAGCAATGCGTAGAGACCGCCATGGTGGAGGCCAAAAGCTGCAATGATTTTGGTTGTACCCTGGTTTCAGATGTGCAAACAGCCAATGTGACATGTTATGGCGAAAAGAACGGCACAGCTTCCATTCAGGTAAGCGGAGGTCTGGAACCCTATGGCTTCGTATGGTCAAACGGCGATACTGAAGCCATGTTGCATGGTCTGGATGGTGGTACATATTCAGTAACCGTAACCGATGGTTCCGGCTGTGAAATTATTCAAGCCGTTAACATCCATCAACCTTCTCAAATTCTTACCAATGCTACCATAACGGAACCGCTTTGTTATGGCGACACCACAGGCAGTATTGGACTGTTTGTCACGGGAGGCGAAAGTCCATTTTTGTATCATTGGATCCAGGGCGACTCTACAGCCCATGTAAGCCATTTGGGTGAAGGCGATTATTCCGTTACGCTTACCGATGCTTCGGGCTGTTCCATAGAACAGTTATTTTCTCTTGCTGCGCCGGACCCTATCCAGGCAGAGGCAAGTATAGTACAGAATCTTTGTCCCGATGAAACCAATGGCTCCATTACCATTGATGTAAAAGGAGGTACAGTCCCATTCGATTATCATTGGAGCAACCTAAGTATTGAGGCCGAACTGGAGAACCTTGAAGCCGGACAATACAACCTTTCTATCACCGATGCGAACGGCTGTCTTTTCATTTCAGTTTACGAAGTCTCTTCACCTCCTTCCTTTGATTTACACATCGACTCATTACAACTCACCATTACAGACCAAAGTTACGCCTACATTGGCACACAAATGAACGGAGGAACACCACCCTATCAATACAAGTGGTTCCTCAATGGCATGGCTCTGGCAGACAGCCTTGGAGACATACTCATCCCTATACCTGGTATTTACCATGCCATCATCTTCGATGCAAATGACTGTGTCTATCAGAGCGAAGAATGGACAGTAGACAAAATGTCTGGAATTGAAGTAGTGACAAATGACAATACTGTTCATGTATTTCCTAACCCCGTACAAGATTTTGTAATTATACGTTCAGAAAAACAAAGGATCCTAAATTCAATCCAATTATTTACCATACAAGGTATGAGCGTACAAACAAATATTCATGATATTCACCCTGGATTATATAAAATAGACATGCATAATTTAGCCCCTGGTAGTTATATTATAAAATGGAATTGTGAAGATAAATTTTATAAAGCCGTCTTAGTAAAATAAGTAACTCTGATATCATATCATGTGTAATTTTGCCAAAGTAGAACATTTTTGCACCCATATTACAAGGCCCGTCAACAACATAACACGGCATCTTTCGTTTTATTTATCGTACTCCTGTATTTTAAGAAATATTGACGCTAAATATTTTCATTCTTTTATACTAATTTGTTAATACAGAAAATTTTATCCAACTATTCGATAAAAATTTGCCAATGAGTATATCCATCATCATTACCCTTTGTGTGTTGCTTCTCTTGGCATATGCTTTTGATATAAGTTCGTCTAAAACAAGGATTCCATCTGTCATCCTGCTTTTGTTACTTGGCTGGGCAGTAAGACAAACTACTGTATTTTTAAAAATTGAAATACCTGATTTAACCTCTGTTCTTCCGGTATTGGGAACCATAGGACTTATTATGATCGTCCTGGAAGGATCACTCGAACTTGAACTTAACAAAGGTAAATTACCATTTGTGGGTAAATCAGTCTTGTTGGCCTTGTTACCGATGGTGGCTATAAGTTTCTCCCTTGCCGCTGCATTTTGTTACTATGATGAAGTAGATTTAAAGACCGGACTTTCAAATGCCATTCCATTTGCGGTGATCAGCAGTGCCATTGCCATTCCCAGTGTCCAAAACCTGGTATCAGGCAACAGGGAATTTATAATATATGAAAGTAGTTTATCGGATATTTTTGGAGTCATCTTTTTTAATTTTATCACCCTCAATGAATTCATTGACATATTTTCTTTTAGCAATTTTTTTTTCGAGTTTATACTCATCCTGCTCATAACTTTCGTGGCCACCGCTTTGCTGGCCTTCCTTTTGAGTAAAATCAACCACCACATAAAATATGGGCCCATTATTCTGATGACCATCCTGATTTATGCAGCGGCTAAATATTATCATCTTCCTGCCCTGATCTTTATTTTATTGTTTGGACTCTTCCTCAAAAATCTTGATGAGTTGACCCAAATTAAATTTTTACAAAAACTCAAGCCTGAAATTCTGGATGTTGAAGTAGGTAAACTTGGTGAACTCACGGCTGAATTTGCCTTTTTAATCAGAGCTTTATTTTTCCTGTTATTCGGTTATTTAATAGAAACGGCCGAATTGTTAAACAGGGAAACGATGGTTTGGGCTGCAGGTATTACCGCAGGCATTTTTGTCTTTAGAGTGATTTTTCTAAAAATATTTAATCTCAATTTAAATCCCATCGCATACATTGCACCCCGCGGCTTAATTACCATTTTACTGTTCCTTTCTATTCCACTTAACAGTCAAATTCCCTCCGCAAATAAATCATTGATTATTCAGGTCATCATACTCACTGCCCTGGTGATGATGATGGGTCTTATCCAAAATAAAAAAAATGCACAGGAAGTCACCACCCATTCAACAAACCAGCCTTTTTAAGGCATTTTTTGAGAGCGAAAAGGCTGGAGGACTAATCCTCCTGCTCTGCACCCTGATCTCCCTAATTGCAGCCAATTCTTCAGTAGGTAATTATTATCTTCAAGGGTGGGAATTTGAGTTTGCAGGACATAGTCTGGTTCACTGGATCAACGATGGGTTGATGACCATTTTTTTCTTACTCATTGGACTGGAATTGGAACGCGAAATTTACCTCGGGGAACTATCCCGCATCAAAGACGCCTTATTGCCCACTTTCGCCGCAATTGGGGGCATGGCTGTGCCCGCGGGCATATATTTATTTATCAATGCCGGATCGCCCTACCAATCGGGGGCAGGGATACCTATGGCTACTGACATTGCCTTTGCCCTCGGCATACTATCCTTGCTGGGAAGCAGGGTACCAACGTCTTTAAAGATCTTTTTAACTGCCCGTGCGGTCATCGACGACCTTGGTGCCATCGTCATCATTGCCCTGTTTTATTCAGATACGCTGAATGTTTTAAATTTGGCACTTTCTATGTCCATTTTTAGTGTATTGATCGTCTTAAACCGACTGAAATTCTATGGGCTTTTACCTTATATCATTGGAGGTGCTTTCATGTGGTATTTTATGCTACAATCAGGAATTCATGCAACGATTACCGGCATACTGCTGGCCTTTGCCCTTCCATTTGGTAAAGGCGATGCAAAATCTCCTTCCTATATTCTTCAACACTTTCTGCATAAACCGGTGGCATTTTTTATCCTGCCCATTTTTGCCATGGCCAATACCGCCATCATAATCCATGCCGGCATGAAAAGTATGTGGACGCAGCCGTACAGCACTGGCATCGCATTGGGACTCATCCTTGGAAAAACCATTGGAATTTTGACGATGGCCTTTGTTGCCTTCGCCCTTGGACTGAGTCACATTCCAGCCGATCTGAACTGGAAATCAATTTTAGGAGTGGGCTTACTGGGAGGCATAGGTTTTACCATGTCTATCTTCATAACGCTACTTGCTTTTCAGGATGATGCCATCATCAATAACATCAAGATCGTCATTCTCATCTCCTCCCTATTGGCAGGATTGTTTGGATATTTATTATTAAGATGGTGGTTACCTCCCGCAGGCGCAAGTGCAGTAACACCATAAAGCTTTAAACCAAGCCACTGAAAAGTAAATATTCAATTTAGGCTATAACTGAACGCCCCCCTATTCATTTTCCACTTTTTCTTTTTTTGTGGCATAAGCCAGGGTCAGCCCTCCCAGCATCCAAATGGGAATGCCAATGAAAAACCGGGACCATCGAAATGTATCCTGAAAAATCCAGGGAAATAATAAACTATCCGCAAGGAGCATGAGCAAACCCCAACGCAAGCCATGAAACCACCATTTCGAAGTCATCTCTTTGTAGGTCATCTTTTCAAATTACAGGTTAGAAATGGTTAACAAGATACAGAATATTGAAGTTGCTCCAATATTAATTACATTCTAATTTTCAAGACACTGAGATCTGACATGCCAGTGCTCCTGCCTTGATGCATTGTTTAAATGTCAGTTTGGTGCGCATGTTTTTCTATATTATACGTGTTTACAATCGATATTCATGTATCAGACGGTAATTCGCTATTTCTGCTTCACCCGATTGACGGTCATAACCCCTGTTTTCCATGATGGTCTTATCGAACAGTTTGCCAAATGTAGTCAACACATCCTTTGGAAAATGTGGTAAGCCTTCCAGCGGAAACTAGGGCTGTAAGAGATGTAGTTCTGCCAACGGTATTTCCTTGGCTTTTGTGAGCAGATAGAAAAACATGTACTGATTTCCTATCTCTTACATCAAACTGTAATTGAAATAAAAATCCGTATAATGATGTCCTCTGTCTATTTTTGTCCCTTCCGATAAGCCATTGTTGCAGGGGCAACACCAAATTCTGCTGGTAGAACAACATCACTCATGTTTTCAATGGCCACACGAATCAGCGCCTGGTGGTGAATGCAGTGCTCAAGGTTGTAGATCAGTTCACGATGGTATGTCGTTTCAATGATTTTGTTTTGCTGCTCAAAAACTGCCACATATTGCAATTTACGGTCAGGCAGATCCAGTCCCCGGCAGAGATGATCAAGCCGCTCCAAAGCCAGAGATGGTTGGTTTTCAAGAGCCGGGTCCCTTGCCCTTTTATCATAGTGAACCTGACCTGATTCATATCCATGCCTCAGGCACTCAAATACCTCAATGATGTGCCTTACATGTTGCCCTATACTCGCGTGCTGCAACATCCTGCACGGTTCAACATATAATTGCTGCTCCATCGCACCAATAAGGTGAATGAGTCCCGAAAGAGTTTGTTCAATGGTTTTTACCATACCATTTTTGGATGAGTCCGAGACCTTGATTTTTATGCCCTATCAACAGGATGCCGCAGCAAACCGCTGTAATCAGCGCCAATGCAAATAACTTTCCTCCGTCACCCTGGACATCGATGCCAAGTATTAACAGGTGAGATAGAATAGCTCTGGCCATGGTACCGAGTCCCATCGCTGCTCCAAAAAAAGTGGTTCTGGGATACAGTATAAGTAAACTGGCCATTAACTCCACTACACCTGTGCCGATCCTTCCCCAGGGTTCCATGCCCATAGTTGAAAAGATATAGATGGATTCCGGAGCAGATGTAAATTTGAAAAATAGTGTCTGAAGCATAATGACGGCCGCTGTCAATTTTAGCGCCCAATTCAGTAGTGTCTTTGTATTCATGTCAATTTTGATTTAGTTGTTCCCAGTTTTTCATGGCTTGCGCCTGAAGCCTGTTTTCATCCTTATTCCAAAGGGTCAGGGTGTTTTTGAAAAACGTATGGTAAAAAAGATATAATTTATGATCGGCTATTTTAAATGTTTTTGGGTCTACCTCTACTTTCTCCCCGCTTACACCCATGGCATAAGCACACCAACCACCGTATTGCGGTACAAAATCTGCCGGTCGCGCTTCAAATCTCTTTCTGTTTGACACTGAGGAAAACAAATACCGGACTCCTTCAAAAGTATCAGCAATGGCAACCTTTCCTTCAACCGCCTTGCCTATGGTGAAATAGGACACTACATCGTAACCGCCTGCTGCTGTGCCGTTTTTCAAATTCAGGTTAGTATGACGCTGTGCGTTGCCCTGCCCATAAGCCAAAATCAAAAAGTAAAAAACCAGGCTATACCTCATTTCAATTCCCATATTTATCGTTTAGTCGCACGAAAGGTAAAATCCTTACACCAGTTAGTCACAATTTTTTATCACGACGAAAGTACTCTTTTATGAAAATCAAAATCAGACAGATACCGGAGATAAAATTCAGGAAATGAGATCGCGGAGTTTTTGCTTTAATGTTTCAGACGCCTTATAGGGTGGATCGGATTCACTTTGCGCTTTGTACAACTTTAAACTGCTGTCAATGATTTTCGATTGGGCGGCAAAATGGCGGCAATATTTACAAAATGTCAGGTGAATCTTCATCTCCACGTGCGCTTTCAAAGACAAGCCGGCCTCCTCTCCCATCATTGACTGGTAAGATACCTCCCGGCAATTATTTAATATGCGCTTTATATATCCTTTCATGATTAAATCATTTCATTTTTTGCCAGGCATTTCCTGAATATGGTCTTGGCCCTGAATATAATTACCCAAAAATTCTTATCGCTGATCTCAAATTCCCTGCAAATCTCCATACTTTCTATTTCGTCAAAATACTTTGCCATAAATACCGCTTTCAGTCGTGAAGGCAACTTCGACAGGCAAAATTCAAGTGCCTGACGAAATTCAGTACTCAGCACCTGGCTGTCTGCCTGATTGGACAAATAATTGGGACCAATGTTATGAATCCAATGGCCATAATTTGACTGGTCAAAAAAATGCTGGTCAAAGGATGGCTGACTTTCTTCCAGGTATGCAGAAAAAGGTTTTTCGGGTTTTTGTCTCCGGTAAAAATCCATGACCTTATGACCTATGATGGCAGCCAGCCAGGTTCTTTCAGTAGCCTGCCCGCGGTACTGGTCCTTTATTCCGATAAGCGGCCAAGAACACTTCCTGTACCAGGTCTTCAGCGTCTTCCAACCTGCCAACCTTGAGCATGGCCAATGACAATAAATAGTCAGTATGTTTGTCTACCCATTTTGACGGGTCGAATTCCCTTTCTTTCTCCATTATTCCAAACTCAGTCCTATTTTTAACTTTTAAGATTCTGAATCTGACCCCAAGTTACCTACTTAGTCGGTTTTGACTGTATTTCCTTACACCTGATCCAATAAAATTCTATTGAAGTGCCCCGCCTGGTTGATTTAAATCTTTTAGGCTAATGCACTTTTTACTTTTAACTTTTTACTTTTAACCTTCCGCTATCAGAGCAATGTAAATTGATTTGTTTTACATTTGAAGGCATAAACAACGGTTAAAATCATATGAAAATCCTATCCACCGCCGGTCTCTTGCTTGCTACCCTGCTCGTAGTGCCCGTACTCACCTATTACTATGGCAAAGCACTGGGACCTGAAGAAATGGACGCCCTGAAAACGCTGGCATGGCTTACCCTGGGTTCCGTTATCCTCACCTTTACGTTAGGGGAACTCACCAAAAACAACAGTCAGGTCGATAAACTTTGGAGTATCCTTCCCATCGTCTATGCGTGGGTAGCAGCGGACCATGGCGATTACCACCCCAGGCTCGTCGTGATGGCTACGCTGGTAACGGCATGGGGTGTTCGCCTCACCGCCAATTTTGCGCTCAAAGGCGCCTATCAATGGCGATTCTGGGCCGGTGAAGAAGATTATCGCTGGTCCATCCTGCGGCAAAAGCCGGAATTTCAGCCTGCCTGGAAATGGACCCTTTTCAACCTGTTATTTATTTGCGGTTATCAAAACGCACTCATCCTGCTGTTTACCTTGCCAACCATCGTGGCATTGCAGCATGCCAGTAACCCCCTGGGAATTTATGACTATGTCATAGCCGGTGCGATGCTTTTTTTCATAGCCTTTGAAGCCCTTGCCGATATTCAGCATTGGAGATTTCAAAGTGCAAAACACTCCATGATCAAATTAGGGAAACCACTCTCTGGAAATTACCAAAAAGGATTCTTAGATACAGGACTTTGGTCCTATAGCCGTCATCCAAATTATTTTGCAGAGCAGGCGATATGGTTATGTTTTTACCTATTTAGTATTGCGGCCAGCGGACATTGGCTCAACTGGAGCATCACCGGCTCTTTGCTGCTCATCCTGCTCTTCCAGGGCAGCGCCAACTTCAGTGAAGAAATCAGTGCAGGTAAATATCCCTTGTATAGTGCCTATCAACAAAAGGTCAGGCGATTTTGGCCCATTAAAAAGTAAAAGGGCTATTTTGAATTGGCATTGATTTCATGCCCTATTGGCCACGAAAATGAGTATGTCCTATTTTTCCCTGATTGGGATCCAAATCTCTTCTTCAGATTCAGGATCTCCATTTTTATACTTTTCGCCCAGTACTTCAAAATGGGGTCGGTCATCCAATGCATACTCCGAAGCCGGCAGCCATTTATTATAAATGTATTCGAAGATGGCAGCTTCGCCGGGCATACCTTTGTAGGCAAAAACGGCATACAAGCCACCCTCGATCGTCATCGACTCCAAGCCCTCAGGCACTTCCAGTAAGTCGGAAACTTCCATCAATGCCCATTTACGAAATGACATCGATGGATCAAAGTGCTCAAAATACAATGCCGGATATTGTTGCAAAGCATAAAGCTCAGTGCCCAGGGCGTTCTTAATTTCTTTACGGAGGGGCATAAACTCTTTCCAAAGTACAGCCGTCATGTTTTGGGTAAGCGACATGATTTTGCTTTTGCCAACAAATTTCTTGGGATCGAGGCGAATGATCAAAGGTTTCATAAACTCAATTTACCGGTACAAAAAGACTTATCATGGACATTACTTCGGCTTTTCTTCCGGCAGCAATTTTTTAATGAGTGCAGTGCCTGATTTATCTACGGTAACTTGGATAGACATCCTTCCGCGTTCCCGTTCAATTTCTTTGCCTTTGCCTTCCTCCACAAAATAATGTTCAATGCCATATGCCACATTGATGATGTGGCCATAACTGCTTTCTACGGTGCCCCGGATGAAAAGACCGTCTTTGAATTTTTCCCTGGATACTTTTACCGGGGAGGCGAAGTCATTAACAATTTCCAGCAAAAGGTAAACCGTTTCGTCCTTGGTAAATGGAGCTCCTGAATAGCCCAGGGTGTCCAGATCCAGCCTGCTTATGTCATATTGCAACTCCACATAATCACCTCGGAACAGGTCCCGGGGATCAACGGGAACCGTCTGCAATACAATGTCGGTGCCGGTTTGAAAAACCCGTTCTTTGTAAATGATAAAGCCAATCAGCACTACGCCCCAAAAAAACAGCAACAAAAATACATTCCTCAGTTTAGTCATGTGGCTGTTGTTTTGCCTCCAGGGCCAGGTTAAACTTATCGCGCAATGCCCTCCTTTTTTTCTCCATCCAAATAGATCCGGCCAACAACAAAATACCAAAACCGATCCAGGTAATGCCACTGGCAAGCAGGCTTGAAAATATGTCAAAAAACTTGAAGAGCAGGAAAAAGAAACTGGTGAAGGAGGCGATGTTGATCAGTTTCATGTCCATCCTGCTGTAACCCAATCTAAACAAAATGACAAGCAGGCCCACAAATGCTACATTAAAAATCACCCAAAACAGGTAATAGGTCATACCCTGATTTAGCGTAAGGTTAAATACCAGCAATAAGGTAAGGATGACCAGGGCCGTAGCACTTTCCAACTTATTATGGGCAGACCTTGAAGGATTGTACCTGAAGTTGATCAACAACATAAGGCCAGCCACGGCATAGATGGCTGCACTGATCATGGCATTCCCTCCTTCATTTTTGCTGATTTCATCGATGCCCATCAATGCATATCGAAAAGTAAAAATAAACAATACCGGTATGGTCAGGTAAATGCCCAGTAACCTGAATGTGCGCGATACTTTGTCAAAGCCTTTCAGGAAATAGTGAAGGCTGCCCAACCCAAACAGGATGATGCCGAAACTTTGGTAGAAGAATAAAACAAATGCGATCTGTGCATTGCTCAGGTCGTCGATGTCTTCGATCAGCAGGGAATTAAACCAGAAGCAAAAAACGATGCAACTCAGTGCTGTGATCAGAGAGGATTGAAAAACATAAATAAGCGGTATTATGCCGATCAACCAGATAAACAACAAAAAAGAAGCATTGGCCTCCACATTGTATATCTGGGCGATAAGGTAAATACTGGCTCCAAACAAGATGGCTGCCAGTAAAACCAGCGAGTGTCCGGTTCTGGGAAAGGTCCCCTTTTGAAAGCCGATCACATAACCTGCATACAGTAGACCAAGGGTTGACCCCAGCAGGGTAATGATCTTGAGAAAATCGGGCATGCCATCCCAATTGGCTCCTACCACCCAGATGACCCCAATGCCCAGAAATACCGAGCCTATGATGGAAATGGTTGAAATGAACTTATTGCTACTTGTCTCCTTCCTGGCCATGTCGCTTTCTTCGATCATCATGGCAGCCTGCGCTTCCGTGATTTTGCCTTCAGCCAGCCACTTTTTGATTTGGTCTTTTTCCATCATACTGATTGTTTTTAATACATAATTACATGCGGCCAATAAGCAGCATGATGATCGCGGTATAACTGTTTAATTTTATATAATTATTCTTGTTTTCATTGACGCCAATGACAAAGATAACAGAAGATAATCATTTTAGAATATATGTCTAGTATTCGGTCACCAGGGGATAAATACCTAGGGCTTGACCAACCGAAAAGTAACGATTTGCTGAGTGGTCACAATTTGAAGCACAAAAACATGACCCCCGGAAAAAATTTCCATGGGCAACACCATTTCACTGGACTGATGCACATCGGTCTCCTTTAACAACAGCTGGCCGTTCACATTGAACAAAGATACCGATAACGGGCCCCGCGAATTATCCTTAAATCCGATTACAACATCGGATACAACTGGATTTGGTCCAACAAAAACATTTCTTTCAGGGATCGTATTCGTCGCTGATGGCCCTGCAAGTTCAAACTGAAAATAAAATTCACATCCATTTTCATCCTTAACGGTGCAACCGTAGCTTCCATCACTGAGTCCTGTAATGGATTCTGCATCACTGCCGTCATCCCACTTTATGACATAAGGAGCTACTCCTCCGGTAAGGGAATCGATGTAAATACTGCCATCCTCTGAGCCTGTTTTTGAGGGTTGTAAAACGGTAAAATATGCGAATACGGAGTCACTGACATGGATAAAAAAACTGGTGTCCCCAATACAGCCATTGCGGTCTAGGACCAGCAGATGGTGTGGACCTGTGGCAATTTTCTGATTATATTCAACAATTTCTTTTTGATCCAGCTTAAAGGTATAGGGTCCAACTCCCCCATAGATGGTACTCAGGTCCAATTCTGCCACAGTATTTGGACATATGGTGTCCTGTACTTTCAGTTCCATGACGAGCGGATCGGGATCTGCAATTTGCAAGGGCATCGAAGTAAGCTTACAATTCCCATGGTCCCTCACTTGAATGATATAGGAGCCCGGGCTTAAATCTGTAATCATCAGAGAATCGTAAAACAATATATCCTGGTATCGATAAGGTGCAATGCCTCCACCAGGCCACATGGTGATCTTACCATTACCATCTCCATGGCAAACAATTGGCTTGAGCATATAATTTAATTTCATAGGCAGAATGTCTTCTCCCAAGGGACCAATGGAATCCACACAGGAAAATCTGTCAACCAGTGTATTTAATCTGGTGTTGGTATGAATGGGTGGGTTGAAATCAAAAAATATTTGTGCCTTATTTCGAAGCTGTACTTTGGGAAATGTTGCCCGCTTTTTTGCCATTCCTCCAAAAACGAAATAACCCTGACTTCCGACCTCATCGGTCTTGCTGTCTGGCAATAAGATCTGGTCGAATTTTACCCTCAGTTCGCGATCCTGAATATTCAGTTTTGATGTAAATGGATGACTGGCTCCAATGGGACGAATGGAGTTTATATCCAGGTCAGCATCAAAAGTATCCCTGAGTTCGACATAAAATGCAGTGTCAGTTCCTGTGTTCTGAAAGCGTATGGTATAGACCAATTCTTCATCACCTAACGTATAATTTTTACCTCCTCTGTTTGGATAGGATAATTTGTCATTCGGATCATAACTGCAATTGATGACAGCGACATAAAACATGCTATCCTTCAATACCCAAAACCCGGAATCATCCATCAGATAGGTCAATACAGGCATGGTGATGGTATCCCCAATAAAATCAACACCGGCGATAGTCATCTTTCCCTGCAGACTCCTTGTTTCACTTTGATCCAGCCCGCCCAGATACCAGGTGGCCGTGTCGCCGCTAATGACATCAGGTGCCTTACCCCATTCTGTTATGCGGGCCAGTGAATCCATCACAAGGGAGAACTTTACTTCAGCGGACACACAGCCTGTATTGCGGGTGTTGATCATAAACGGTACGGTGAAACCGCAGCGAGGGACACCCGTTGTCAAATGCGAGGTAACCTGCTTTTTGATTTTATTGAGCTTCAAGCCAAATTGAAGGCCCTGTACCGGAGTAGTATCTATCTTCAGGTTATACACAGCCGGACTTGAGGTCAGTGACCAGCAAATTGACGTATCCACCCTGATGGCATAGTTTCCGGCATCGACATAATACTTAAAACCGTCCGGATGATCGAGTTCCCTGGCAACCGGAGCAGGTAAGATCTGTATCAGGTTTTCATCGGGTAAAATCACTTCTCCGAAATCCAGGAGGCCATTGACATTGTCATCCTTATAAATATGGCCGGTGATGAAAGGACTCTTAGCCAGGTTTTTGCGGTAAAAGAAATTTTTTTTAGTATAGGATTTTGAGAATAGGTCTTTGTCACCATCATTGTCCATGTCCAGTAAAAAGATGTTATCCGGCAACATGGCAGAATTGAAAATGGTCATGGATTTGCTGAATTGGCCCTTACCATAATTTTCATACCAAAGCACATGTTCTTCGGCATTTCCAGTTCCTTGCTTGCTATCAAGCACTACATCCAGGTCATGGTCCATGTCCATGTCGGTGAAAAATACATCGGCAAAATTTACATTCTTGGGCTTATCAAGGTAGATCAGGGTATCAAAAACCATATCACCCCGGTTCTTCCAAATTTGGGTGTGAAAACCATATTTACCGCAAAGCAGATCTACATCGCCATCCCCGTCAATGTCACCCAAATCGAAGGAGGATGCATATTCATTGTTTGTAAAATATTTCAGCCACCTGGATTTGGTGAAACTTCCATTCTCATTTTCATAAAATATAATGGGTGTCGATCCACCTACGATATCCATATCGCCATCCTTATCAAAATCGATCAATTTGTAGCGGTGACTACCTTTTGAAACCGAAGGGTAAAGCAATTCCATCTGGAAATTGCCGGATGAGTCCTGATGAAACTTCTGAAAGCCCTTCTCGCCAAACGAGCTCACCAAAAGCTCATTTTTACCGTCCCGGTTAAAGTCTTCTGCTGCCATAAAACTGAAACCATTGACATTAAAATTCTCCCTGACCAATTTGGCAACCGCAAAAATGTTGTTGCCTGTATTTTCATGATAATAGATTTCATTGGAAAAGTCGTGGTCGGTAAACACATCCACATCGCCGTCAAAATCAAAATCGGTAACCAGATAGGACAACTGGTTAACTTTTACAGAGACCAGCGGTCTGGAAGCGCCAAAAACGCCACTGCCTTTATTCTCAACCCAGTCGATACGGCTTACACCATAATTGTCATGTACCAGATCTTCATCGCCATCACCATCTATGTCAATGGCACTGATGGTCCTCGACTGACAAGTTCCGCAACTGATGTAATTGATGGCGGAAAGTTGTGCAATAGCATAATTTGGAACACAGATTAAAATCAGGTAAATCTTTACTGCAGTGTGTATCGAAAAAGAGAAATTTCGGAATGGACTCCGCTTTTGCAAAGGAAATAAATGAACGAACTGATAATGATCAATTTTTTTTTTCATAGAAGCCGATGGTTTATTGCATTGGAATAAAACTTTGCCAAAAGATTAATGCAGTCAAAAATAAGGTAAAAATATCCAATCCAGTGCTTTTTTTATGCCATTCTTGAACCTATGCCCAGGATATAATGATCCAAAGTACTTTCAAAGAAAATTGCCTGCTCAGCACGGATGCTACGCAGGCAATTTTCTTGTTTTATTATGGCAATGATGTTTACCAGGAAAGCCGGTCGACCATCATCCTGACCTCACCCCTCACCAGGATGCAGGAATCGCTGGTTTGTTTCAACATGGCAGCCATATCTTTGCCCGGATGTGCAGCTTTAAAGTAATCATCTGACCACGGATTTAGATATTGCCTCATGTCGGTATAACCATCAATGGTAATGGAATTATACCTTTGTAAACTACCGAATGGCAACATCTTTTCAAGGTAACTCCAACCTTTCATGGTGCCCGCTTTTACCCTGGCAGCGTGTACAGGTTTCCAGATATCCATTTCAACTTTGGCGTGATCTTCGCTGGTTTTCCCTTCCGGTACATTAAAAAAATTGACCACAAACAATTTGGCGTTTGTCCGGCTGTCATCGGCCCAGACTTCATCCCTTACGACAAAGGTCTCGCTTTTTACCATGGTCCTGATTTCTCCGGTGCGCAACACCAGGTCAATTTCATCGACAGTAAGCATGGACTGCCAGTTGGCCGGAAAATAATTGTCCGTATAAACGGCAGCATACATATCCTCACCTAAAAAGGTGTTTCTGGTTACAAAATCATATTCTGCACTTGAACCTGAAGGGCTAATGACCCTGGAGAACGACCAGTCATCGATCTGTCCTGCCTTCTTTTTGGCCAGGTGGATCTTCTTCCAGGCTTTTTCAAGTTTGATGTATTCATCCTCCTTGCCGGGCATGACCTTCATGTAGGAATACTCCGTAAACCGGGTGGCCTGCTTTGGCGCAGCAGCGGTCTGTGCATAATTGGTTGGGGTGCCCATGCAAAAGATGACTAGGCAAATAAAACTAAAAAGTGTTTTCATGTAAGTGTATTTAAGTGATAAATAAAAATAAATCAAGAACAAGCAACAAAATGAATACCCAAGGCAATCTTAATGGATAAAAATATTCAACAATATTAAATATTATATTCTACAATTATTTATTTAAGTAGTATATTATTCTTTATTTTAAATTTTTATTAAATTTTTGTAATAAATTAATTATACATTATATAATTTTATTTCAAATAAATTTTCATCATCAATAAGACCTGTTTTAACAGTTAAGTATTGGTTAAAAATACATTACATATTAATTTTAATTTACATACAATCAGATACCAGACTTTTAACCTGAATTAAAAATGTAGCCAAGCCAGTTATTTATGAGCCAAAGTAAATCTTTGAAATAATCGAGATTATAACGTTAAGAAATTTCTGATCATATTCTGAAAAGCACCGCAAAGATCAACCGCGATTCGGTTTTCACCAGGTCTGGCCGCCAGTTTTCATCCGAAGCCACAATAGAATATCCGGAGGAAGAAGTCACACCCCCTCTTCCCGCAAAATAAGGAACACTGGCGTTCCGGTACACAAACTCAAGCCGGTAGGTAAGACTTTGATTGGGCATAAAATCCAGGTTCGTTGAGCAATCCCAGGCCTTAAAAGCATCCCCGGCATTGGCGGTAAAGGGAAACCTCCCCTCACTCACCGTCGGGTCATCCGCCTTGGGCAAAGGACTCGCTTCTCCTGTAGGTGCGAGGACCAAATACCTTCCAGGATTGTGCATGAGACCTCCCCCAATGGTCCAGGCAAATTTATGCTCCGCAAACCAAAGCCTGTGGTAAACCATGATACTGGCAAAATATTGAGCCGGGCCCTTTTCTATGCCCCCATCTTTAAATCCATTTACCCCACCTCCTTTCTCAAAGCCCAGATCAGCCGTAACCGAAAAAGCAAGTCGGCTTAAGCCCGCTGATTGCGGCCTTTCCAGGTATCTAAATAACACGCTGTTGTCACTGTGAAACCGGTTGCGTTCCGGATTATTGGCTACATCGGTACCATAATAATTGTTGGTCAACAATTTGAGATTGCTGTTTGGTGTCCAGGTAATGTTGCCGCCAATACCGGGCATCGTATTGAATTTGCCATAACTCTGCCAGCCATTGATCAGCCAGGGTTCGATCTTTAACTTTTCACTGAGAAAAAACTGTACCCTGATGCCATTGAAAAACCAGGGTGTATTATCAGAAGTGAATGAAGCCTGATATTCCCAGTTCTCCGCCTGATAAAATGAATTAAGTCCAATGTAGGACATAAACAAACCGGCATCAATATTTATTCCACCCAGTTTGTCGATGTGATACCCGGCATAAGCCTCGCTCAGGTAGCGATAGACATTGGCCAATTGATATTGCCCCCTGTATGGACTGAGGTCATTTCTTGGCACTACTGTTGACCGGGTTCCAAACTGGGTCATGATCCTTGCCCGTGCATTTTCATAAGTAAGATCCCCTCCAAAATGCAACGCAGATAGTTGCACTTCATCGTTTCTGGCCAGGGCCGTTGATCCCACTACCGTATTGTCAATCGGCCGGCGAAAGGAATAGGTGTAATTCACATCCAAAAAAATACTTGGCTTGAAATATTTCATGTCCTTCCATATATCCCTGGTTCGCCGGTCACTGCCATTTGCCCAACTAAAGTCCAATGGTTCAGGGGTCGGCCTTATGGTGTCCGTCACCTCTGCGCTAGATTCCAAAGAAAATGAGCTACTTGAAACTGACGAAAATTCCTTACCAACAATCGACTTAGTGCCGCCATATGAGGTCCCGATAAAAAGTGTCAAAAGAAACATTGTGATGTTTAACCTGCAATTCTTCATTTTAATGGTTTATTCTGCTGAGTGAAATATGATTTACCGGCTGATAAACCAAGGGTATCTGCTCTATGGCCACATCACTTTTATCGAGTCCGAATGCCTTCTCATCACTTTGCCCCAATCTTTTGAGAAAAAAATACGAATTGAGCAGCAAGCCCTCTCTTAAGACAAATTCATTTTCAACGGAGAGAAACTTTTCAATGACTACAAATTTAAAATCCGGCTCATTGTTGTATTTACTGGATCCATCCGGTCTGATGTGCAAATTCAATTCTTTGTTGGACACCAGATCCTGCACTATTTTTTTGAAGTAAAGTTCTGTCCTTGGTTGAATTCTAAAACCGACATGAATATTTATCTTTATGATCTTGTCATCAACCAGTTCTGTCACATCGTACGTAAGGGTATATGGATGGTTGGTCCGGTTGATATGGACAAACCAATACACATCAGCCCGCTTTGGTTTTTTGGCAAAAATAGAACGGATGATCTTTTCCTCAATCTCATGCCGGTGATTGGCCTTGGTAAGATAAATCAAATGGGTGGCAAATTTTGGTATTACATCGTCCTCACTGAGTTCTCTGATTTGCGGGGCGTATTTCCCCAGGTCGGTGAAACGCGTAAAGCGGTTGTTGATTTTCCGGGCATAAAACCATACATACATCACCAGGAAGATGAACAATTCAAAAAACAAAAACATCCATCGCTCCTTGATCTTTGCCACATTCGCTATGAAAAAGGAAATCTCCACGACAGAAAATACCATCAAAACTCCGTAAACCAAATACTTATTCCATTTTAACTTATAGAGCAAAAAGAAGGCAAGCAGGATGGTGGTCATCATCATGGCAATGGTAATGCTGAATCCATACGCCGCTTCCATATGGGACGATGATTTAAAATAAAGGATCATGAGGATACACCCGGCCCACAAAATATTGTTGACACTGGGTATATAAATCTGTCCCTTGGTTTCAGAGGGTTGCCGCACCGATACCCTCGGCCAGAAATTTAAATTCATGGCCTCACTGATGAGGGTGTAACTTCCGCTGATCAATGCCTGAGAAGCAATAATAGTAGCAGCCGTAGCTATCGCTATTCCCGGAATCAAAAACCATTCGGGCATAATTTCATAAAAGGGATTTCTATCGTCCAAGGTGACTCCACCCTGGTGCATCAACCAGGCTGCCTGTCCCATGTAATTGGCCAACAGGCATAATTTTACAAAACCCCAGGTGATCCGGATGTTTTTACTTCCGCAATGTCCCAGATCCGAATACAGCGCTTCTGCGCCGGTTGTCGCCAAAAATACAGCCCCCAATAACCAAAATCCATGCGGGTACTTCACCAATAAATCATAAGCATAATGCGGGCTGATGGCCTGGATCACAGAGGGGTAATGCACAATCTGTGACATACCCAGGATCAACAACATGGAAAACCAGATCACCATCACCGGCCCAAAGACAGTACCTACCTTTTGCGTCCCAAAACGCTGAAAGAAGAAAAGCAATGACAGGATGACAATGACTATGGGAACTGTGGGAATATGCGCCATGCCCTCCACATTGGCCAGCCCTTCTACGGCTGATGCTACCGATATCGGCGGCGTAATGATGCCATCTGCCAGCAGCGTGGTGGCCCCCAGGATGGTGGGAATGGTAAGCCACCCTCCATATCGCCTCACCAGGGCATACAAGGAGAAAATGCCCCCTTCCCCTTCGTTATCGGCCTTTAACGTAAGCCAAATATATTTGATCGAAGTCTGAATGACCAGGGTCCAGAAGATACAGGAGATACCTCCAAAAATTAAGGTTTCTTCAATCTCCCTTTGACCCACAATCGCTTTCAGCACGTATAAAGGACTTGTGCCAATGTCACCATATATGATGCCCAACGCAACAAGTAAAGACGCCATCGTGACCTTTTTAGACACGCCATTTTTCTGATTTTCCATTCAACCTGGTTTATTGAACGCAAAGTTGGGCAGGTATGTATCAGTAAAACATCAAACTCAAACCCCTTTATATAAAGAAAATATAAAGAGCCTTAAACAAAGCGATAACCCACCCCACTTTCCGTGATCAGGTGTTTCGGACGATTGGCATTGTCTTCGATTTTCTTGCGGAGCGCACTCACAAACACTCTTAAATACTGCGTTTCCATCTGGTAACCTACGCCCCAAATTTCTTTGAGCAGATACCGGTGGGTAAGCACCCTGCCCTCATTGCGCGTAAAAAGTGCCAACAGGTTAAATTCGGTGGCCGTAAGTTTTACCGGCTCGTTGTTTTTTAAAATCACCCTGGCCGCATAGTCAATACTCAGGTCATCAAATTCATCTTTACTTCGAAGTTCGGTTGTTTCGTTTCTGCGGATCGATGCCCGTATTCTTGCCAGCAGTTCGGCTGTCCGGAATGGCTTGGTGAGGTAATCTGTCGCTCCGTTGTCCAATGCCTGTACTACATCGTCTTCATTGTCCAGGACTGAAAGTATGATGATGGCTTTCCCATACCACATGCGCAGTTCCTTCAACACCTCATGCCCGCTCTTATCCGGAAGACCGATGTCAAGCAAGATCAACTCAGGGGGATGATTTGCCGCCATGGTGATGCCTTCCAGTCCATTTTCAGCCTGCCAGACTTTATAGCCATTGCTTTCAAGATTGATCTGAAGCAATTTGCGAATTTGCGGCTCGTCATCAATGATTAAAATTTCTGCCTTATTCATTTTTCAGGTTGGTGATGAAAGAAGCTTCAGCCGGGATATCAATGGTGAAATTTGCACCGCCGTTTGGCTGGGTAGTAAGCGTAACTGTGCCTTGCATGGCTTCTACAAATCCCCTGACTATGGACAGCCCCAAACCGCTGCCACCAGGCTTTGAATTCGGCAGCCGGTAAAATTTATCAAAAACCTGTTTCATATCTTGTGCAGGAATCCCTGTTCCGGAATCTGACACACTAATGATGAAATGGCCATCCTGATGTTTAGCCGCAATGGTTATGGTGGATGTTGGCGGGGTATACTGGATGGCATTGTGGACAATATTGTGCAAGACCTGTTCCATTAATCCTGCATCCATTTTAACAAGCGGCAGGTCTTCATCGGTAATTATCTTCAGGGTATGCTGATCCCATGAGAACTTGTTGGTAATGGTATGAATTAGTTCTTGTATGTCGCACCAATCTGCTTTCGGTTTCAACATACCACTTTCCAACCTGCTCATGTTTAATAAATTTTCAACCTGCCGGTTTAACCTTAAACTTGCGGTATCAATCTCATGCAAAAGTTCGAGTTGATTCTCTGTGGTGAGTTTATCCCGGTCTGCAAGCAGGGTATCGACCGAACCCTGAATGGTCGCAATGGGTGTCTTCAATTCATGGGATAAGGAATTCAACAACGTATTGTACAGGAGGATGGTCTTTTCCTTTTCCTCTTTATCCCTGGCTTTTCTTTCCGCCTGCCGGATTTTTATCGTCAGGGTAGCATTGACCAGGGCAATGATAAAATAAAGCAAAAACATAAGTGCATCCTCCGCATCGCCGATGTGAAAAGTAAACAGCGGTGGTATAAAAAAATAATTCCAAATCAGGGCACTCAGCATCGCGGAAACCAACACCGGCAGGATCTCAAACATCATGGCCAACAGGGAAACGGTCATCAACAGCCATAAAGCCACCATCTTATACCCCATATATCCACTGAAGTAAAAACACAGCGCCGAAACCAACAAGACCGCCCCAATACTCAAAAAGTACTGCTTGTATATGGGCAATTTCCTGGTTTTTACTAACCTCATTTATCTAAATAACTTTAAGTAAAATTAGGGTATAAAACATTAAGAAAATATAAAAACTGTCGAAACAATGATTTAAGGTGCACCGCGTTTTAAAATCCTGGAAAAATGCGCGGCCAAAACACCACCTTTACCCGTGTACTATCTGCCATGACTAATGGTAATCACTTCCGGTGGTATCTTGAGTTACCTAACGAGATCAACCGTTGGATATGAGCGTTTTGGATGGTCTATAAAAAGGGCGAGACGAAGTCAGCCCGTATAATTAACCTTCCAATCGGAGCTTGCATCTTCCACTTCGCTCCTCCATCCAGAACATCTAGTCCCACACGCAGTGGGGGACGAACCACCTAGTCCCGCACGCAGTGGGGGACAAACCACCTACATGGGTAAAATATTGCCGCAGTTTGTTACCCTGATTTTTTATTCATCGGATGAAAGTCCATGATGGTCTTCCTCAGATATTCGGTGTTGACGTGGGTGTAGATTTCTGTGGTAATGATGGACTCGTGTCCCAGCATTTCCTGCACCGCCCTCAAATCGGCGCCCATTTCCACCAGGTGGGTGGCAAAACTGTGCCGGAAGGTATGCGGACTCACCGACTTGTGGATGCCCGCCTTGGCGGTGAGGTCTTTGATGATGTGAAAAATCATGACCCGGCTAAGCCTGCCCCCTCTGCGGTTGAGAAAGAGAATGTCCTCGTCTTTTGGCTGTATCACCGGACAATGCCGCCTGACCCCATCCAGGTAAAAGCCAATGTGTTTGATCGCTGTGCTTCCGATGGGTATCAATCGTTCTTTGTTGTTTTTCCCAATGACCCTGAGAAAGCCCTGGTCGGGAAAGTAATGCGACAACCTCAGGTTGACCAATTCACTCACCCGCAGACCACAGGCATAAAGTGTCTCCAGGATGGCCCGGTTGCGCTGCCCCGTTTCTTCGCTCATGTCGATGGAGGCAATGATGGCCTCTGTCTCTTCAATACTCAGCACATCCGGCAGGTACCTGGTCAACTTAGGCCCATGATGAGTTCGGTAGGATCATCGGCTACCAGGTCTTCCATCATCAGGTATTTATAAAAAGCCTTGACCCCGCTTAACATGCGGGCGCATGACTTTTCATTGAGCCCCAGGTCAAAGAGGTATGCCAGGAAAGCCTCTACATGGGACATCCTAATCTGCTCCGGCTGCAGCGAAAAGCCCTTGATCTGCAGGTACTCGTACAATTTTCCCACATCCCTGAGGTAAGCCTCAATGGAGTTTTTGGAAAGCGATTTTTCCATCAGCAGGTACGCTTCAAAGCCCTTAATGTATGGTGACCAATTCAAAATATATTAAATATTCTGCTAATATATAAACAATTAGCTTATTAGGGAAGTCTCATACTTCCATAGGGCCTGTTCCCATTCCGTTAAACACCCCTTTTATGCATAAATGCGAAGATCATAGGTTGTCTCTCGCAATAATTTTTATAATATTATTTATATATTTTTAAATAGTATTATTTTTACTTTATATTTAATAATATATGTATTTTATTAATTATCATATTTTTAAATTGTTTATATAAATTAATATTTTGTTTAACATTTTTTTATTTTGTTTATTGTAATTAACATTTTTAATTTTTGTTGTCTATTACAAACATAAATACCTTACCTTTGTCAAAAGAATAGAAAGGACATGGATCTTGAAGGCCTGAATAAACTGCTGGGCATCAGTGAGCGGCTGGTGGAAGCGGCAAAGCATGACTTTGTCCGATACCTCTATGCCGACATCAATTTCGGCGCCAGAATGCTTATGGTCAAGGGAGGCAGGGGTGTAGGTAAAACCACCCTGCTGCTTCAGTATCTTCACAGCCTGAAAGACCAAAGCCAATGTGCCTACCTCAGCCTGGATCACCTTTTTTCACCGACCACCGCATATCGGCTGTGATAGAAACACTCTACCTCAGGGGGTACCGGGTATTTTTGTTGGACGAAGTGCACAAGTATCCGCTCTGGTCAATAGAATTGAAAAACCTCTACGACAGCTATACCGATATTCAATTGCTGGTGACGGCATCCTCGGCACTCAACCTTTCCCATGGCAGTGCCGACCTTTCCCGACGCATCGATGTGTACACCCTGCATGCCATGTCATTCCGGGAATTCCTTCGCTTTGAATACGGCCATGAACTGCCCGTTTTTACCTTTGAAACCCTGCTGGCAGACCACGAAGCCATTTACCGCAATTATTATGAGCAACTCGACCTGGGGCGTAAATTTCAGCGCTATCTGAAGTACGGAGCCTACCCTTTTTATAAAGAAGCCGGCCACCATTACCATGAGCGCCTGCTACAGGTGGTAGCGCAGGTCATCGATGTGGACATGCCCGCCATCTTCCGCATTGATTATGAAAGCAGCAGACAGGTCAAAAGACTGCTGACCCTCACCGCAAGGCTGGGTCCATTTGTTCCCAATGTCTCCAAACTGGGAAGGGACCTCGCCATGTCCCGAAACAGCATCCTCGCTTACCTGGACTATCTCGAAAGTGCTGCGCTACTCAACATCCTGAAATCCGGTAAAAAGTCAGACAGCGCTCTCACCAAACCGGATAAGATCCTGCCCGAAAATACCAACCTGGTCTATGCCCTTGGCCATGTCGACCACAACAAAGGCACATTGCGGGAAACGTACGCGGTCAATGCCCTCAAGGTTAGAAACACCCTATCCACGCCGGCCAAAGGCGACTTGTTGCTGGACCGTCATTATACCCTGGAAATCGGAGGTCCCGGTAAGACCTTTCACCAACTGGCAGACATGCCCAATCCCATCATCATCCGGGACAGCACCGAACTAGGCGCACCAGGCATCCTGCCGATTTGGATGCTGGGTTTGTTGTATTAAACGGAGCAGCCGGGTATCCGCGTATCAGAGGAAACAGTAACGACTGAGTGTATTAAGAAATTTCTGTAACCCGAATACCTCCGTTGCCGGTTGCTCGGTTTATTTCCCGCTGAACTCGCGGAAACAGATTCCACCCATTAGCATAAGTTTTAATAAAAAAATTGCTTTCTATTGGCTATTTCACATTCGCAGAACCCGCTGAAGTCATATTTTCCAACCTCTGCGTTGTCAGCGAACCTGTCTACCAGTGTAGCCAGGCCACTTAAAAATTTTTCATCCTCCGCGTTTTCAGCGAACCTGTCTAACTGGCGCAGACAGGTAGATTGGATCATTTGTAACGGGTGGTTAATTTCCATTTTCAAGGGAATGTAATTAAAGATGTAATTTCTTCTGCGCGTTCTGCGATGAACGAACGGTTTCTCCGCAGGAGAAAAAAATGAGCGGCAGTTCATTTTAGTAAGTGAACCGGGCGCTAATCGCCCGGCATAGACCAACGCCGGCTGGATAGGTCTTTAATATTATGGGCTTTTTTTTGGCCCGCAGATGTCGCAGATCAGCGCAGAAACTATATGTCCCTCAAAGAATAGATAACTATTCCATTTGTTTCAATGAGAATCATAGTCTGCGAAAATCTGCGCTATCTGCGGGAAATAATCTCTGCGAAAATCTACCTGTCTACTAGCGTAGACAGGCAGGCCTGGCAACGCCAGGATAACTGCCCCGCTGGGGCATCGATATATTGCCTAGATTTGAGCTAGGACATCAGCCCCGCTGGGGCTACAACTCTTTCCCAATCCGGCCACCTCATATCTAACTGACCACTTTTCTTAGACCTGTCTGCTCCATTCACCGAATACAAAAACGTTGAATTATTTTACCACAGGATAACAGCCCCGCTGGGGCAAACGCTCATTCCAAATCCGGTCGCCTGAACAAAGAGAGTTTTCCCGCTGAACTCGCGGAAACAGATTCCACCCATTAGCATAAGTTTTAATAAAAAAATTGTCTGTCTATTGGCTATTTCACATTCGCTGAACCCGCTGAAGTCATATTTTCCAACCTCTGCGTTGTCAGCGAACTGGATAATTTAAGTTAGCCGAGTAAACTTCATTTTTATGAAAATATATTGAAGCAGGAATTTCTTCAGCGTATTCAGCGGGAAACAAACCCCGGGATTTAGGCATTTCTTCTGCTATGTGATGAAATATGGGTAACCATTAGCCGTATAAAGGTTACCGGTCACCCGTTACCAGAAACCCGTTACCGGTCACCGGTCACCCGATACCAGATACCCGTCACCGCACAATCGTCCCCACATTCTCCCCTTTAACGAGGTTTTCCAGATTGTCATCGTTGTAGATGTCAAACACGATGATGGGCATCTTGTTTTCCTGGCACATGGTAAAGGCCGTCATGTCCATCACATTGAGGTTTTTGGAGATCACCTCCTGAAAGCTGATGGAATCATATTTGACGGCAGTGGGGTCTTTGTGCGGATCGGCGGTATAGATGCCGTCCACCTTTGTTCCTTTGAGGATGACGTCGGCGTTGATCTCACTGGCCCGGAGGGCAGCGGCGCTGTCTGTCGTAAAATAAGGGTTGCCCGTGCCGGCTGAAAAGATCACCACCCTCTTTTTTTCGAGGTGCCTGATGGCCCTGCGCCGAATATAGGGTTCTGCGATTTGCCGGATCTCGAGGGCCGAGATCAGCCTGGTGTAAAGTCCCACCGTCTCCAGGGCACTTTGAATGGCCATGCCATTGATCACCGTGGCCATCATGCCCATGTAGTCTCCTTGCACCCTTTCGATACCCGAAGAAGCGGCACTGAGCCCGCGAAATATATTTCCTCCCCCAATGACCACCGCCACTTCCACGCCCAGGTCGCTCACCCGCTTGATCTGCTGGGCATAGTGGCTGAGCATCGCTGCGTCGATGCCAAAATTCTGGTCGCCCATGAGGGCTTCTCCGCTGAGCTTGAGCAGGATTCTTTTGTATTTGAGGGACATATTCCGGTCTTATGTGTCGTAAATATAAAAAAAAGGGCGATCAAAAAATTGATCGCCCTTAAAATCTTATCCTAATTTGATGTGCTTAAAGTCGGTTACCGTCAGCTCCTTGTCGAAGCTTTTCAGGTAGTCCGCCACACTGAGTTTGTTGTCCTTTACAAAGGCCTGCGGAAGCAGGGTGTTCTCTTTGTAAAACTTATTGAGTTTGCCCAATGCGATCTTTTCAAGCATTTCTTCGGCTTTGCCTTCCTGACGGGCCAGTTCCTTTCCGATCTCGATTTCTTTTTCGATCACGTCTTTGGATACGCCACTTTCATCAACTGCGATGGGCTTCATGGCTGCAATCTGCATGGCCACATCCTTGCCGGCATCGGTAAAGGCTGCATTGGCTTTGTTCAAACCAACGATCACCCCTGCCCTGTTGCCCATATGGATGTATGAGGTAACCATCGGTGCTTCGATCCTGGCATAGTCTGCCAATTCGATCTTTTCTCCGATCACACCCACCTGTTCGGTCAGTTTATCCGCAACGCTGAGGTTGCCATCGTATGGCAAAACCAGCATGGTTTCTTTATCTGCAGGGAAATTGTCGAGGGCGATCTTTGCGATGCTCTTGGTAAAGTTGACAAAGTCTTCGTTTTTGGCCACGAAGTCTGTTTCGCAACTTACCCTTACCACGATGCCTTTGGTCTGATCGGCATTAACCAATGCGATGACCACACCTTCTTTGGCATCCCGGTCTGCTCTTTTCAGAGACAATTTCTGGCCCTGTAACCTCAGGATCTCGATGGCTTTTTCAAAATCACCGTTGGATTCCGCCAGGGCTTTTTTGCAATCCATCATACCAGCACCTGTCTGTTCTCTTAGGTTTTTAACATCCGCTGCTGAAATTATTACTTCACTCATTTGTCTGAGAATTTATACAATTAATTAATTAGCTTCTTCCGTAACGCCCTGGAGCCTTCGCTCTTCGAGACCTTCCCTGATGGCATCGATGATGTATGTCACAATGATCTTTACAGACTTGGACGCATCGTCATTTGCCGGGATGGGGAAATCCACCTTGTTTGGATCTGAATTGGTATCCACCATACCGAAGGTTTTGATGCCCAATCTCTTGGCCTCAGCCAGCGCGATGTGTTCGTGGTGAATGTCCACGATGAACAACGCCGAAGGAATCCTGTTGAGGTTGGCGATACCACCAAGTTCCTTCTCCATTTTAGCCTTTTCCCTGCCGAGGGTAAGTCTTTCCTTTTTGGTGATGGAAGTAAGGGTAGCATCGTTTAGCATTCGGTCGATGTTCTGCATTTTCTTTACCGATCTCCTGATGGTCGCAAAGTTGGTCATCATACCACCCAGCCACCTTTCGGTCACGTAAGGCATGCCCACACTTTTTGCGGCATCGGCTACGATGTCCTTTGCCTGCTTCTTGGTAGCTACGAAAAGGATCTTCCTGCCCGATTTTACGATCTGCTTGGCAGCAAATGCGGATTTGTCGAGACACTCTGAAGTTCTGTTGAGGTCGATGATGTGAATGCCCTTGCGCTCCATGAAGATGTATGGAAGCATTTTGGGATTCCACTTTCTTTTCATGTGACCGTAATGAACACCGGCATCTAATAGGTCCTGATATGTAGGTTTATTCATTATATTTAACTTTATACTGATTCTGATAAAATATGGATTAACGCTTGGAGAACTGGAAGCTCTTTCTTGCCTTAGGTTTACCGAATTTCTTCCTTTCCACCTCTCTGGCATCCCTGGTGAGCATTTTTTTCTCTTTCAGGGGTTTTCTATAGTCTTCTTTCAGTTCCACAAAAGCCCTGGAGATCGCCATCCGGATGGCTTCTGCCTGACCCTTGTAACCACCGCCATTGACCGTCACTTTGATGTCGAATTCCTTGCCAATACCCAGGGTAAGCATAGGTTCTTCCACTTTCATCCTGATGCTCACGATGGGGAAGTATTCCTCAAGCTTTCTGTCGTTGATGGTAATGTTGCCGCTACCCTCAGAAAGGTAAACTCTGGCTACTGCAGCCTTTCTTCTACCTACTTTATTGATCATCTTTGTTTGCATGCTCACTTATTATTTTAATGTTTCAGGCTTCTGCGCGGCATGTGGGTGCTCGCTGCCTTCGTAAAGGAATAGTTTTTTAAACATGGCATTGCCGAGTTTGGTCTTGGGCAGCATGCCTTTTACGGCCTTTTCCAATACCTTGGTAGGTTTGCTGTTCAACAAATCCTTGGCAATGACGCTCTTCTGTCCGCCCGGATACAGGGAGTACGACAGGTAATATTTCTGGTCAACCTTGTTTCCGGTAAACCTTACTTTTCCGGCATTGGTGACGATGACGTAGTCTCCGGTATCTACGTGCGGCGTAAAGGATGGTTTGGTCTTACCCATCAAAATGGCTGCGATCTTGGTGCTCAACCTTCCAACGGTTTCGCCCTCTGCATCCACCACAAACCATTTTCTTTCAACGGTTTCCTTCTTGGCCGATACGGTTTTGTAACTTAATGTATTCACTTTAATAAAGTATTATTGTTATCTAATCTGGCTTTTTAAGCGGCTGCAAAGGTAAACCAATTTTTATCCCAACAAAATGTTTTGAGAATTATTTTTCAAAAATATTTAAGATAACTGACTGAGAAACAGTTGAAATTTGGCGTGGTTTAATAAAACACCCCGAAGGCTGCCGGTTTCGGCCACTCACATCCGGCCAAAATAAGGACCCGGGACTGCCATCCTTTTTTTGCCCGCCCTGTTGAAAGGACAAACCTAAAAACGTCAAAAACATCCGTAAAAAGTTTCACCATCCTACCTATCCTGTTGATGATCAGATATTTAGGTCTGGCAGCAGATGGTTGTTTAGCCTGGTGAAGGGATTGACCACGGCTGAAAATGATACGGAGGGCATTGGATAGGGGCTTTCACAAGCACAGGTATAGGATAAATGTAAGGTGGCAAGCTTCCTTCTCATAAGGGTCAGCCGCTTTCCGTCAAGTCAATAAATATTGAATTTCATAGGCTCAACAGCGTCCCACAAAATACCAGGCCTTTAAAATGCCGGGCTAAAAGTCTGGAATTTGAAATGCTTATTTTTAAAATTGCGTATATGCGCTCGTTTTGGCTCATGAAAAGTAAAAAACCTGACCTGTAACGTTGACAACAGTTTATGGAAAATTTTCAAAAAATAAACTTAAAATCTCTTCGAAATGTTAACCATGTAGTTAACTTTGCATGATGATGCGAAAAATCTTTGCATATGGAGATTATTTTGATACGTTTTACAAAAAACAGGATCAAAAGAGTCGTGATAAGATAGACTTTGTGTTGGATTTGTTAAAGCATGAAAAGCATGTGCCAAAAAAGTTCTTAAAACACTTGGAAGGTACAGATAGCTTATATGAAATAAGAGTTTCCGCAATAAATAAGGAAATACGAATCTTTAGTTTTTTCGATCAAGGCAACTTAGTGGTTTTGGCAAATTGCATAGTTAAAAAAACTCAAAAGACTCCTAAAAATGCATTAGAATTGGCAATTAAGTTAAAAAAGGAATATTTTAAAAATAAAGATAATGAACAAGCTTAAATCATTTGAAGACCATCTAAACAAATATCGCGGCAAAAAAGGGACAGATAGTCGTACAACATATGATGCTGAGTCTCTAGCTTTTCGATTGGGCATAATGCTTAAAGAAACCAGAAAGAGTTGTAATGTAACTCAAGAAGAGCTAGCTGAAAGGACAGGAACAAAGAAGAGTTATATTTCAAGAATTGAAACAGGTAAAAGCGAAATCCAACTTTCAACCTTCTTCAAATTAGTTGAAATGGGATTAGGTAGAACAGTAACAATAAATATAGCTTAAAATAGAATCACGAAGCCATAACGCAAGCTTTGATGAACATGTCACCCTATCTTGATGGCAAGTCACAAAGCCCTGCCGTTACCCCCAATACTACAAAACCAAAGACAAATGCTCATACTTAAATAATAGTGCTTTAAGATGCACCTTTTATTGTAATTATTTAAGAAAAACCAAGACATATAATAAATAGTGCACTTTACCACTCTTTTTGTTGAAGTTTTAAAAACCAACATTATATTTGCATGAAATAATGCTTTATAATGCACTATAAAGAATTAATAAAAACCATAAAAGAACGTAGGGAAGTTCTACAAGTAACACAAGAGGGGTTGGCAGAACTAGCAGGCGTTGGATTGAGAACCTTAAAACAGTTTGAAAGCGGAAAAGGAAATCCTACGTTGTTGACATTGCATAAGATATCAGATGTGCTGGGCATGGAGGTCTGCCTAAGAATTAAAAATGTAACGCATACCAAATGAGAAAAGCCAAAGTATTATTCAAGAATGAAGAAGCGGGTATCTTGATCCAACACGATGATGGTTCGTTTTCATTCCGTTATCATGAAGACTGGGTAGCCAATACAGGTAGGCAAAGCATCAGTCTGACTTTACCTAAAACCGAAAAAGAATTTCATTCTAAATACCTGTTTCCATTTTTTTACAACATGCTCCCTGAAGGTTCCAATAAGCAAGTGGTTTGCAAACTAAATAGAATCGACAGAGAGGACTATTTCGGCTTGCTGATAACTACTGCAAAAAATGACAGCATAGGTGCCATTAGAATTATTAAACTGGAAAATTAATGAGTTTACTGGAAATTAAATATTGTCCTGGTACATTATCTGAAGGTTTTGATACGTATAGCAGAACAGCATTGAATAGAGTTTTTCAGGGTAAGAAGGTGCATCATGTTTTGCCTTACGACTCTCCCGCATCCAACCCGGAAACTGATCAGCTGTTTGAAGATAATCGAAAACGTATGTCGATATCAGGTGTACAAGAAAAATTTTCTATGTTGCTTGACAAAAACAAGTTAAGGCTTAATAATGAAAATGAACAAGGCACTTATATTTTGAAACCAATTCCAGGTGCCGGTAAAAAGCCAGATCAAATGCCGGCTAATGAGCATTTAACCATGCAAATTGCCCGTCAGGTTTATGGAATAGAGACTGCAGAAAATGCATTGATATTTTTTAAAGATGGTACACCTGCATACATCACCAAAAGATTTGATGTAAAAGAGGATGGTTCAAAATTAGCTCAGGAAGACTTTGCTTCCTTAGCAAAAAGAACCCCACAAACCCATGGAGAACATTACAAGTATCTCGGGAATTATTTAGAAATATTTGAATTAATGCAACAATATTTAACAACTTATAAGTTAGATGCACCAAAACTTTTAAAAATACTTGTCTTTAATTATCTTTTTTCAAATGGAGATGCACACTTTAAAAATTTCTCAATAATAGAAACACCTTTTGGAGATTCTCGACTGAGCCCGGCTTATGACTTGCTAAATAGTCGTATCCATATAGATGATAAAGACTTTGCATTAGATGATTTCCTATCACCTGGAAATCCAGCCCAAGGCAAAATCGGTTTGCAATTTGCCAAACTGGCAGAGAACGCAAAAATCAGCGAAAAGACTTTGCAGAAAATTATGGCATTGATGATTTCCAAATCAGATTTAGTTGAAAAAATGGTAGCTGCTTCATTTCTAAATGATACCACTAAAAGGAATTATTTCCAGTCGTTTCAAGGCCGTTTAAAACAACTGACCAAAGAATGAAGTATGATGCTCATGAAGAATGTGGAATTTGGTTTATTATACTAACAAATACTGGTGGTAACAGCGGTTTTGCGTCAGTTGCAAAATCACACACAAATTGTACCACTAAATCTCATGAAAGTGTACCACCTGTATAATCCACTCTAATAGCCCCCTCAAATGCAAAAATTATTGCCCCCCATAAAGAAATTGGAATTAAAAAACCAGAATAAGAATTCATCAATGCCGCCAAATAAAATTTGGATAAATTGAATCTTATCTCAAGCTTACCCAATAAAGTGCCGCGCCTGATCCACGCTCACCCCATGAGGCAGACATCAAAGCACCATCTTCCACCTCTGTATAATCCACGCTAATTGACCCCCCAAATCCAAAATAATTGACCCCCTGCATAATCTGTAATATTCAAAACTAGTGGCTAATAAAATAATAGAAGCCTTAAGTCCATATCGAGGAATTATAAAAACGATTACATCCGATAATGGGAAAGAATTTGCCCACTTCAAAAAGATTGAAAAAGCGCTTAAGATACGCTTCTATTTTGCAGAGCCATATTCAAGCTGGCAGCGAGGAGCAAATGAAAATTTTAATGGTCTTGTCAGGCAGTATTATCCTAAAAAAACTAACTTTGAACAATTGAACCTAAATGAAATCAACAGAATAGAAAAAGAACTTAACCGTAGGCCAAGAAAGAGATTGGGGTATAGAACACCCAAAGAGGAATTTATATTATTAACCAAAGTTGCATTTGCGGCTTGAATTCAGGAATGCAAGAGGTAAACAAACTGAAATAAAAATATTCAATGACAAGCAGATAAGAACACTTTGGGATAGTGAAAATGAAAAATGGTATTTCGCCATAGTAGATGTGGTGGCCTTGCTTACCGAAAGTCCTAATCCTCAGGTGTATTGGAGGGTAATGAAAAAAAGATTAAAGGATGAGGGCAATGAAACCGTTACAAATTGTAACGGTTTGAAAATGCCCGCACCTGATGGAAAAATGCGCATGACCGATGTAGCTGATACCGAACAGCTTTTCCGTCTTATTCAATCGATACCTTCGCCCAAAGCCGAACCTTTTAAACTGTGGCTGGCACAGGTAGCCAGTGAAAGAATTGATGAAATGCAAGACCCTGAACTCAGCATTGACAGGGCTTTGGAACAATACATGAACCTGGGTTATTCCGAAAACTGGATCAACAAACGACTTAAAAGCATTGAGATCCGCAAAGAACTTACAGACGAATGGAAAAAACGAGGACTCAAAGAAGGTCTTCAGTTTGCCACACTCACAGATATCATCACCAAAGCCTGGGCGAATAAAACTACCAAAGAATACAAAGTGCTGAAAGGTCTGAAAAAGGAAAACCTGAGGGACAATATGACCAATACAAAGCTGATTTTGAATATGCTGGCAGAAGCCTCAACAAAAGATATTTCTCAAGCCACTAATCCAAAAGACTTTGAAGAAAGTAAAAAAGTAGCTCAGCAAGGTGGCAATGTAGCCAAAGTAGCACTCAAAGAATTATAATCAAAGACTGGTAAAAAAGTAGTCAGTCCACTCAATGCAAAATCGGTTTTGAGCATAGATAAACCTAAAAAGAAGAAAGATGCGTAAAAAAGATTTCTTCCCACCCTGTATAATCCACACTAATTGACCCCTAAAATCCAGGTATAATTGACCCCCATCATGAGAAATTGGAATTAGAAAAATGGGATAAGAATAGATTAATATTGCCAAATTTAATTTGCCATAAATAAATTTTATCTCAATGTTATCAAATAAAGTACCGCACTTTTTTATAAAACAATTTTATTCAACCGAACATTTGGCTTTGCCTACATCCCGATAGTCCCGATTACTATCGGGAGGATCGACCCTTCGCAATATCAAAAGAGCCAAATCTTGCTCCCGATAGCTATCGGGACACCGAATGACATTTGTGCCAAATACAAGCATTTTTACGTATTTTTACAAGCCATAATTTGATAACTGATTAAAGACTTTGAAGAACGAAAAGCATACAAGGAAAGAAATAATCGATACCCGCCTAAAACAGGCAGGTTGGCTTGTTGGCGACCGTTCTCAAGTAGTTGAAGAATTTGATATAATAGTTGACAAGAATCTTGTAATGGAGGCACCAACGCCTTATGCAGGACATCAATACAGCGACTATGTTTTATTAGGTAAAGATGGTAAACCGCTTGCAGTGGTTGAAGCTAAAAAGACTTCTGTGGACGCAGCACTGGGGCGAGAACAAGCCAAACAATATTGCTACAACATCAAACAAATACAAGGTGGTGAACTTCCCTTTTGCTTTTACACCAACGGTCACGACATCTATTTTTGGGACTTAGACAACTATCCCCCCAAAAAGGTCTATGGTTTTCCGACCCGTGACGACCTCGAACGCTATGCATACATCCGCAAAGCAAGAAAACAGTTAGCAGGTGAACTTATCAATACCAAAATTGCAGGACGAAATTATCAAATAGCTTCTATTCGTGCTGTAATGGAAGCCGTTGAAAAACGGAAACGCAAATTTTTGTTGGTAATGGCGACAGGCACAGGCAAGACAAGAACTTGTATTGCTTTGGTTGACGCACTGATGAGAGCAGGTTGGGCAGAAAGAGTCTTGTTCTTGGTTGACAGAATTGCGCTCCGTGACCAAACATTGGAAGCATTCAAAGAACATCTACCCAACGAACCACGATGGCCAAAACAAGGCGAAAAAGAAATTGCCACCGATAGACGAATTTATGTTTCCACTTATCCGACCATGTTGAATGTAATTCGCAATGAAGAAAAATGTTTAAGTCCTCATTTCTTTGACTTGATTGTGGTGGACGAAAGCCACAGAAGCATTTACAATACCTATCAGGAAATTCTTGATTATTTCAATACCATTACGCTTGGCTTGACAGCCACACCAACGGATGTAATTGACCACAATACATTTCAGTTATTTGAATGTGAAGATGGCGTTCCTACTTTTGCATATTCGTATGAAGAAGCTGTAAACCACTTGCCACCATTCCTGAGCAATTTTCAGGTAATGAAAATCAAAACCAAGTTTCAGGATGAAGGAATAAACAAACGGACAATTTCTTTGGAAGACCAACAGAAACTGATGTTGGAAGGAAAAGAAATTGAAGAAATCAATTACGAAGGAACAGAGATTGAAAAGAAGGTAATTAACAGAGGAACGAATGCTTTGATTGTGCGTGAATTCATGGAAGAATCCATCAAAGATGCCAACGGAGTTTTGCCAGGGAAAACCATTTTCTTTTGTATCAGCAAAGCCCATGCGAGACGAGTAGAAGAAATCTTCGATTCACTTTATCCCGAATACAGAGGCGAACTAGCCAAAGTGTTGGTAAGCGAAGACCCACGGGTTTATGGAAAAGGTGGTTTGCTTGAGCAATTCAAACAAAACGATATGCCTCGTATTGCCATTAGTGTTGACATGCTTGACACAGGAATTGATGTGCGTGAATTGGTTAATTTAGTTTTTGCAAAACCAGTTTACAGCTACACCAAGTTTTGGCAGATGATAGGCAGAGGAACTCGTTTGCTTGAACCTGAAAAAATCAAACCCTGGTGCACTCAAAAAGACAATTTCCTGATTCTCGATTGCTGGGACAATTTTGAATACTTTAAAATCAACCCGAAAGGAAAAGAACCAAAGGCGCAAATACCTTTGCCTGTTCGTTTGTTTGGTGTGCGCTTAGAAAAAATTGAAGAAGCACGAACACAAAACAATTCAGAAATTGGACATAAAGAAGTTCAGAAAATCAGAAAACAAATTGAAGGACTTCCGAAAAATTCAGTTGTAATCATGGAAGCCAAACATGAATTGCAACGCCTGGAGAATGAAAACTTTTGGAACAATCTGACTTCTGACAAAATGGAATTTTTGAAAGCCGTTGTAAAACCATTGCTACGCACGGTTTCGGATGTGGATTTCAAAGCCATGCGATTTGAAAAAGACATTGTGGAAGTTTCATTGGCTCATTTGGCAGGTGAAAAAGAAAAATTTGAAACGCTGAAAGAAAGCATCATTGAAGAAATTGGCGAACTGCCTCTGAGCATCAACATAGTGGCAAGAGAACAGGAATTGATTCGTCAGGCACAAAGCAATCATTATTGGTCAAGCCCTGCAGGAAGTGGGGCAGGCATCATGGAAGACAAGTTTGAAGATCTGATTCAGAAACTTTCACCCTTAATGAAATTTCGTGAAGCGGTTATTCCGTTAGCTCCTGCCAAATTCAACTTTAAGGACATTGTTGCCGAAAAAGAATTTGTGGAGTTTGGTCCGCAACACGAAGCATTGAGTGTAGCCAAATACCGGGAATTGGTTGAAAAGAAAATCAACGAACTGGTTTCAAGCAGTCCTATTCTACAAAAACTGAAACAAGGTCAGGAGATCACAACGGATGAAGCCGAACAATTGGCAGGAGATTTACACCATGAGCATCCGCATATTACCATTGATTTGCTTCGCAAGGTTTACAACCACCGAAAAGCGGCATTGGTGCAATTTATTAAACATATTTTAGGTATCGAACAATTAGAAACTTTTGCTGAAACCGTTACCAAAGCATTTGACGATTTTATTGCCAAACATAGTTACCTCACCAGCCGGCAACTTCAATTTTTGGACTTGCTCAAAAACTTTGTGTTGGAAAAAGGTGATGTGAGCAAACGAAACCTGATTGAATCTCCTTTTACCATGCTTCATCCCGAAGGAATCAGAGGAATTTTCAATCAAAAAGAGATAGACGAAATTTTAAGTTTAACCGAACAAGTATTAGCAGCATAAATGGCTAAAAGGAAAATATTCATCAGCAGTGTACAATCAGAGTTTTCTGCCGAGCGCAAAGCCCTGCATGAATACATCTGTGCTGATCCGCTGCTGGGTAAATTCTTTGATCCTTTTCTCTTTGAACTGCTTCCTGCTGTTGACCAACGTGCAGATGCGCTTTACCTGAAAGAAGTAGAACAGTCTGATATTTACCTGGGCATTTTTGGTAAAGACTATGGCTATGAAAACAAAGATGGTATTTCCCCTACCGAAAAAGAATTTAACCATGCCACCGCCCTCCATAAAACCCGATTGGTATTCTTAACCAATCATGCTGCAAACGAAAGACACCCAAAAGAAAATCAGCTTATAGCCAAAGCCCAGGAAGTGTTGGTGCGCAAGAAGTTTAGCAATATCATAGAGTTAAAAGCGACTGTTTATGCATCATTGGTACGTTATCTCGAAGAAAAGGAAATCATCCGAACAGGCCCCTTTGATGCCACGCTCCATAGCACAGCCACCCTGGATGAATTGGATATCGAAAAGCTACGGTCGTTTGTTCGCCTGACAAATGCAAGGAGAGGTTTCCCGCTGGCAGAAACCGAGTCCATGGAAAAAATACTTACCCACCTCAATCTTTACACATCGGGTAGAATTACCCATGCTGGCTTGCTGCTTTTTGCCAAAGATCCACAACGGTTTTTCATTAACTCAGAGGTTCGCTGTGCCTCCTTTGCCGGAACGGTAGTAGAAAAACCCATTCCATCCTACAAAGTATTTAAGGGAACTCTGTTTGAACTGGCTGACCAGGCCCTGGAGTTTGTGCTTAATAAACTCGATTACCGCATCGAAACCAGAGCCGAGCATCTATCCATCCCCGGTGCCTATGAAATACCAAAGGAAGTCATAGCAGAGGGCATTGTAAATGCCATTGCCCACCGCGATTATACCAGCAATGCCAGCGTGCAGGTAATGGTATTCAGAGACCGGGTGGAAATATGGAACCCGGGTGCCCTGCCCATGGGCTGGACGGTGGAGCGGCTTAAACAACTGCATACCTCTGTGCCTGCCAACCCATTGATTGCAGAACCCCTCTACTTAGCCGGATATATAGAACGCATGGGTACGGGAACTACCGACATGGTGAATTGGTGTACCGCAGCAGGGCTTAAAGAGCCTGTATTTTCACAGGATGTAGATTTTAGAAGCATTGTTTACCGGCCAAACACCCCCCAAGTTACCCCCCAAGTTACCCCCCAAGTTACCCCCCAAGTTACCCCCCAAGTTGAAATGTTAGTTCGCATATTTGAGGGCGAAAAGACTAGAGACGAAGTCCAGGCAGACTTGGGGTTAAAAGACCGAAAAAGTTTCAGAATCCTGTATCTGAAAGAGGCTTTAGAACAACAATTAATTGAAATGACCATCCCCGCCAAACCCAGCAGTAAGAACCAAAAATACCGTCTCACACCAAAAGGAAAGGCACTGAAAGTACAATTGATAAAGAAGAACTGATGCTCCAAAACAACGCACCATTAAAATCGCTTATAGACAAGCTCTGGCAAAACTTTTGGGAAGGCGGCATTGCCAACCCCTTAACAGCCATTGAGCAAATTACCTATCTCATTTTCATGAAACGTTTGGACGATTTGGAGGCCAAGCGGGAACGGGATGCCGAATTTACAGGCGAAAAATACACCAGCCGTTTCAAAGGCAAGTTTCAAATTCCGGGAAGCAACGAGAGCATTGACAAAAACGAATTGCGTTGGAGTGTGTTCAAACACAAGCCCGCAGACGAAATGCTGATGCATGTGCAAATGAAAGTGTTTCCGTTTTTGAAAACCATTCAGGACGGAGCATCAGGTGAAGGTCTATTTACCAAACACATGGCCAATGCCGTGTTCATTATGCCCAAAGCAAGTTTGCTGGTTTCGGCCATCAACATTGTAGAAGACATCTTCAAAGAAATTGAAAAAGATGCCACCGAGGGCGGACATGCTTTTCAGGACATACAGGGTGATGTGTATGAAATGCTGTTGAGTGAAATTGCCACGGCAGGTAAAAACGGACAGTTCCGCACGCCTCGACACATCATTAAACTCATGGCTGAATTGGTGGCTCCGCAACTGGGACAGCGCATTGCCGACCCTGCCTGCGGAACAGGCGGTTTTTTGTTGGGGGCGTATCAATACATCCTTACCGATTTGGTGCGAAAAAAAGACCCTTCCAAACTGAGCAAAGACGAAGACGGTTTTGAACGTGCTGCCATCAGTGCCGTGCTCACGCAAAAAGTAAAAACCATACTCGACCAGAGTTTTGTGGGTTATGACATTGATACCACCATGGTGCGTTTGGGATTGATGAACCTGATGATGCACGGCATTGACGAACCAAAAATCGATTACAAAGACACATTAAGTAAAACTTACAACGAAGACAGCCAGTTCGACATCATCATGGCGAACCCGCCCTTTACGGGCAACATTGACAAAGGCGACATCAACGAAGGCCTGAAACTGCCCACCACCAAAACCGAACTGCTGTTTGTAGAACGCATTTATAACATGCTGAAAATGGGCGGAACGGCTGCCGTTATTGTGCCAAGTGGCGTGATACAAAACAGCGGTAAGGCATTTGAAGCGGTGCGAAAACTGATCATTGAAAAAGCAGAACTGAAAGCCGTGATTGCTGTGCCCAGCGGAGCATTTAAACCCTATGCAGGCGTAAGCACAGCCATTTTAATTTTCACCAAAGGTGGAGAAACCAACCATGTGTGGTTTTATGAAATGTTGGCTGATGGTTACACCTTGGACGATAAGCGGAACAAAATTGCCGAGAGCGACCTGTCCGATATAATTGAAAAATATCGTCAGCGAGCATCTGCGGTATCTGCGGGAGACAGAAAACAGAAACATTTTTCTGTTCCGAAAAAGGAAATTGTAGAAAACAACTACGACCTGAACCTGAGCACCTACAAAGAAGAAGTGTATGAAGAGGTAAGCTATGAAAAACCGGAGGTGATTTTTGAAAAATTGGAACGCATGGAAGCGGATATTCAAAAGGGATTGGCGGAATTAAAAGAGTTAGTGTGATGAAGCTTGAGAAACTAGGTGCAATTACGAAGAACCTTGACAGTAGGCGAATTCCGCTTAACTCTGAAGAACGCATAGCAAAAAGCAAACAAGGGTTGTATCCTTACATAGGAGCCAATAATATCGTGGGCTATATTGATGAATATATTTTTGATGAGAAAATCTTATGTGTTGCAGAAGATGGCGGAAGTTGGGGAGCAAATCAACAATGTGCTGTTATTTATGAGGGTAAAACATGGGTAAATAATCATGCTCATGTTTTAGCAGAAAACGGAAAGGCAAGTCTTGAATTCATCAAGAATTACTTGAACTATGCAAATCTGAATAAATACATCAAAGGAGCTACAAGAGGCAAATTAAACAAGAGTGTTTTGGAGAAAATACCAATTCCATACCCCCCACTTCCCGACCAACTCCACATCGCCAATCTCTTAAGCAAAGCCGAAAACCTGATACCCCACCGCAAAGAAAGCATCCGGCTGCTGGATGAATTTTTGAAAAGCACTTTTTTGGAGATGTTTGGGAATTTGAAAGGTGAAAGGGTTCCACTCTCAACAGCTTGTATTATTAATCCCAAAAAATCAGAAATAAACTCATTAGACAGAAACAGTGAGGTTTCATTTGTTCCAATGGCATTCGTTTCGGAGAAAGGAGATGTTGATTTAGTGCAGACAAGAAGATTAGAAGATGTATGGAATGGCTTTACATATTTTAGAGAGAATGATGTCGTATTTGCAAAAATTACTCCATGTATGGAAAATGGCAAAGGGGCAATAATGAAAAACTTAAAAAATGGAATTGGCTTTGGGACAACCGAATTTCATGTTCTGCGACCTATAGAAGGTATTTCAACGTCTGAATGGATTTACCATTTAACAATGCAACATTCATTTAGAAAAAAGGCGGAACAGAATATGTCTGGAAGTGCGGGACAAAAACGAGTTCCAACTGATTATTTTGATAAAGTCAAAATTGTAATTCCACCCATCCAACTCCAAACCCAATTTGCCCAAATCGTAGAAAAAACAGAAGGGCTCAAAACCCAATACCAACAAAGCTTGCAGGAGTTAGAGCATTTGTATGGCAGTTTGAGCCAAAAGGCGTTTAGGGGGGAATTGCTGTCTGGACTATGATTTTTTTGATTAAATGAATACTATGATTGAAGGTAACATGATAAATGACAAATATCCCGAAAGCGAATTGACCGGAAAAATAATTGGCTGTGCTATGGAAGTGCATAAAATACTTGGCAATGGATTTCAGGAAGTGATTTATCAAAGAGCCTTGGCCATAGAAATGCACAAGCAGCAGTTAGCATTCAGCAGAGAACATGAAATGGAGATTTTCTATAAGGGTGAAAATATTGGAAAAAGAAGAGTGGACTTTTTTGTGGAAGGTAAAATAATGGTGGAGTTGAAAGCGGTGATACAATTAGAAGATGTGCATTTGGCACAGGCAATCAATTATTTGGAAGCCTATGGAATGAAAATCGGGCTGCTGATAAATTTCGGAAGCCAGAGTTTACAATTCAAAAGGGTAATGAAACCAACCAAAAAATCATAGGCTATCAAAATATCAATCAAATCATAGTCCAGACAATGAAGGAAAACGAAATAAAAATATTTGAAGATAAAAAGGTAAGGACGCTGTGGGATGCGGAGCAGGAGAAATGGTATTTTTCCATTGTTGATGTGGTGGCTGTTTTAACCGAAAGCATTGATCCGAATGCCTATTGGCGTAAGTTGAAACAACGACTGAAAGCAGAAGGAAATGAAACCGTGACGAATTGTCACGGTTTGAAAATGCTTGCGCCCGATGGCAAAATGAGAATGACCGATGTCGCCGACACCGGGCAGCTATTTCGCATGATACAGTCCATTCCTTCGCCCAAGTGTATAATGCACGCTAATTGATCACCCAAATCCAGAAATAATTGCCCCCTATAAAGAAATTGAAATTAAAAAACCAGGATAAGAATTGATTAATACTGCCAAATAAAATTTGGTGGAAATGAATTTTAGCTCAAGGTTACCCAATAAAGAACCGGGCTTATATAAAACAATTTTAGCCAGCCGTACATTTGGTTTTGCCCTGACATCCCGATAGTCCCGATATTTATCGGGAGGACTAACCCTTCTGCAAAGCCAAAAGAGCCACTTTTTAGCCAACGCACCGCCACAAATGATGTTTCGTATCCATAATATCAGGTTTATCCTGACAAATATACTATAAAATATAATTTTTCAAAGCAAAAAGACAAAACATTAAATTATCTTTCGTATCATTGTAGTCAGGTTTATCCTGACAATATTACTATGAAAAGTAAATATATATCAACGCAATCAAACAAACTTCTATCCTATTTCAATGGACAGAACAAGTATTGCTTTGACTTTAGCGAAGCATTACACGCAATGCCTGATTCAAAGGAAAGCACACTTCGGGAACTTCTAAGCGACATGACAAAGCGTGGGCTTCTGATGAGATTGAAAGACGGAGTTTATTACACCATACCATACGAAGCAAATGCTGAAAATTTTATGCCCGACTGGCATTTAATAGCGGGAAACCTGGTAAATGATGCCCGATACTATATTGGTTACTATTCAGCTTTGCAAATTCATAATCTCATCACACAACCTTCTTTGAAGGAACAAATTGTTGTTTCAAAACAAATTCGACCATCGGAAATAAAAATCAAAAAAATTCCCTTTCAATTCATTTATCACAACGACAAACATTTTTTCGGTGGAAAAAAAATATGGATTGATAGTTTCAATAAAGTGCTTTGTTCTGATTTAGAAAAAACATTTATAGACTGCCTATTCAAACCTGACTATGCTGGTGGTATAGTGGAAATAGCAAGGGCTATTTATATTTCAAAAGAAAAAATAAAATACGATACACTGTTTGATTATGCAAAAACATTCGATTCTCAAGCTGTAATAAAACGGTTAGGATTTTTGTTAGAAATACTCGACATCAATTCAGGAATTATTGACGATTTACATAAAATAAAAACTGCTTCTTATGTAGTGCTTGACACCGAATTGCCAAAGGTTGGCAAACGCAACAGCCGGTGGAGCATTCAGCAAAACTTAGAAACTGAAACCATTAAATCTGCCATTTACACATGATTAAGCCCGGAGAAATACAGCAAAAAGCTAGAGCTGTTGGCGTTCGTGACCAGCAGATTGAAAAAGATTATATTCTTTCATGGATATTAAAAGGCATTGCACAACATAAACAACTTTCAAAAGTTATCGTGTTTAAAGGAGGAACTGTTTTAAAGAAAATTTATTTTGAAGATTACCGATTTTCAGAAGATTTGGATTTTACCCTAATCAATAATGAAATTTCTAATGAACAAATTTTTGAATGGTTCAGGGAAACCTTTGACTACATTAGGGAAGAAGCCAATATTCCACTCGAAATCATTGACCCCGATAGCTATCGGGGCGAACACTAAGATGGTGGCATTAACTTTTACATAAGCTATATCGGCCCGCTTGGCGGACAAGGAAATAACAAACGAGTAAAAATTGACATTTCGAGAAGCGAACAACTTGTTTTTGAACCAGTAATGAAAGATGTTTTCATTGACTATACCGATATGGAAGAACACCAACTTTTGTGTTATCCATTGGAAGAAGTATTAGTGGAGAAAATGCGGTCAGTTATGCAAAGAATGCAAGCCCGTGATTTTTATGACATCTGGTATCTTTTGGAGCAACACGGAATGGACGTTGATTTTTATTTGAATGAATTAGAAACAAAGTGTAAAAGCAAAGAATTAAATCACACAGATTTTCCGAAAAAATTAACTGAAAGATTGCTTCTATACAAAGGCAGGTGGCAAAGCTCTATGAGTGAACAAATAAAAAACTTGCCCGACTTTGACCAAGTAGAACGGGAAGTGCAAAGACATTTAAAGAAACTGAACCTGAAATGAGTAAATTGAAATTTATAGATTTATTCGCAGGACTTGTTGACTTCCAGAAAGCTCTACATGAGCTTGGTCACGAGTGTGTGTTTGCGAGTGAGCTTGACCCGACTTTAAGTGTAAAATCCATTTTTATTGCCCCCCTAAAAAGGAAATTGAAATTAAAAATCGGAATAAGAATTGACTAATATTGCCAAATAAAATTTGGCAATAATGAATCTTATCTCAAGCTTACCCAATAAAGTACCGCGCCCGATACACGCTCACCCTGGTGGCAGACATCAAAGCAACATCTTCCACCTCTATGTTTTTGAAATAACAGGAACTATTTTTGGTGTGACACAATTACCCCAACCTCTCACCTTTCCAAAGCCCACTTGATCAATTCCCCCTTGCTATGGATGTTGAGTTCCCTATAGATCTGCATGATGTGTGTCCTCACCGTATCCAGACTGATGCCGAGGCGACCGGCGATCATTTTATAACTCAGGCCGTCAACGATGGCATCTACAATTTCGCGTTGCCGGGCAGAAAGGGCATGGCTGTTTTGTCTGGTGGCTTGCACAAAGTGCTGGACCACTTTTCTGGCTATGCCCGGAGACATATAAGAGCCGCCGCCTGATACGGTCCGGATGCATTCATAAATGGAGGCCAGCGTGCTTTGTTTGGAAAGGTAGGATACCGCCCCTGCACACAAGGCCGAAAAAATCTTTTCATTGTCCTCAAAGGTAGTGAGCATGATGATGTTGACGTTGGGCAGGTATTTTTTGAGGATGGGTATGCCTTCGATGCCGGATAAGCCGGGCAACTGGATATCCAGCAGCATCACCGTGGGTGGCACAGTTTCCCTTTTTTGGAGGGCTTCCACAAAATCTTCAAACGAAGAACCCGAGATGGTGATGCGGATGTCTTCCATCTGCGAAAAATAAGTATTGAGGCTATCCCTTACGATGGTATCATCCTCTACGATGCCTAACCTTATTTCTGCCATTTGAATTGTTCTTTACACAAAATTACACGCATTTCACTTGCTGTCATCACATTTTAATGTGAAAGCATGACCAGCCCAACTCCTGACAATGCCCCTTGCCTGCCGGGTAAACCTGCAGGATACTGTCAATCCATGGTCAAATGAGTGAAAACTAATGCCAAAGGCAATGAAATTTTATATATTTTTACTGCCTAGTTGCTTTATATGTTTGCGCTTCAAAGATCGGTTTACCTGCCATGGAACAGGGGTATTTTATCCTGTGCATTCGCCTTTTGGCTGGGTACGGCTGCCCTATGGGCCCAAATTCTGCCCAAACCGATAGCCATCACCACGGAAAACGGCCTGGGCTTTCGCCACGTGAATTACATCACCCAGGACAACAGCGGCCTGATCTGGCTCGCGACCCAAAAAGGCATCGAACGGTATGATGGCTACGAATTTAAAACCTACAACAACAGCAAATATGCCCACTTCAAGGTACCCATCGATAAAGTCTTAAAGATCCAGCAAGCCCTGCAGGATAAAGATGTGCTGCTGGTGCATGCCGATGACAAGTTGTTTACCCTGAATGTATGCAACCATGATTTCAGGGAAATAATATTGCCCAAACCTTTCGATGGACTGGTGAAAGGTTTCTATCAGTCAGGTAACCAAAAGTTATACCTCTCAGTCATCAAGGGACAAAAATTATTGTTTGGTGAATATGCTCAAAATAAATTTGTACCGTGGGCAGAATCTCCCCTGGAAAAGTACTATGGAAACACCATCAAAGAAGATGGCGAAGGCAACATTTGGTGGTCAAACGTGCATGATGGCCTCATCAAATTTTCTCCGGGAGGACAAAAAATAAAGAGCATACTCCTGGACTCTTTTATGTGGTATGGCCATAAATTCTACTACAGCGAATACCACCACGATACGGTCAACAAACAAATGTTGATCTTTCCCAAAAGCAAAAATGAGGTGTGGTTGTACGATGAAAAGACCAAAACCAAAACCATCATCGCCAAAGACCTCACCACTCCGGTGTACCACGCCGTTACCGATGAACAAAAGAATCTCTGGTTTGCCACCAAAACGCAATTGTTCATGTACAACAAGAACGACAAGGTGTCTCCCTTGCTGGACTTTAGTCAGCAGGTGCAGAACCAATTGCAGTTTACAGGCATTCAACACCTTTTTGTCGACAAACTCAATGTACTGTGGATCGCCACCAACAATGGACTGATAAAATTGCCACTCAGCAAACAACTTTTTGGCAACCTGCTCTACAACCGCACCTCGGACTGGAGCAATGAAATGCGGGGCATCGTGCAGACAAAAGATAAAACGATCTATGCCTATTGTGAAAATGGAAATCCGGGTTTATACAAGACCAATGGCCTGGAAAAAAAAAGTCAGCTCATTTACCCCTTTCCCAATGACATCAGAGGATTGGATGGCATCAACTATTTATGTTACGACGACCAGAAAAATGTCATTTGGGCCCTGAGTGAAAAACTGATCTGCATAGACATGGCCACGGAAAAGGCCCGGTACATTCCTTTTGACCTGTCGGCAGTCACCTCCAAAATACACCACAATCCACTGGCAAGGTTAAAGGATGGGCGTTTACTCATGGGCTTTAATCTTTCCAAACTTACCCTGTATGACCCCAAAACCAATCTATTCCGAAAAATACTGATTCCCAATAAACAGGCAGAAAACATCATCACAGAAGTCTTTGTGGAAGACCAACGTGGGGATATTTGGGTTGGTACCAACTCCGGTATTTTTATACTGAACAATGAGGGTAAGTTAAAAACAGTGCTCGATGAACATTCCAGTCCTGCCCTAAGCAAAAACCATGTACTTTGCATATATGTCAGTCCTGAAAACCGGATCTGGGTGGGAACCTTTGGAGGTGGGTTAAATGTACTTCAATATGGACCGGACGATAAATTGGTCATACAGGTATTTGATACCAAAAAAGGGCTTTGCGATGACAACATTACGGCCATCGCAGATGATAAAAAAAAGAACATCTGGGTGAGTTCTTACAATGGCATATCAAGGTATGATGCCAAAGCCAATATTTTCCAGAACTTTTACCTGGAAGACGGGCTAACCCACAATGAATTCAATTACACCTCATCGATGGTCGATGACCGGGGTTTGATCTGGTTTGGCGGCCTGAATGGCATCAACATCATTGACCCAGAAAAAACCCTTAATCAAAAGTCCAATCCCGGTTTGGTCTTAACGAGCTTTACAAAGTACAACCCAAATACCCATTTTACCCACCACGAAATCCTGAATTGTGGCCAACTGCCTTCCTATAAAATATCTCCCAGCGAAAGCTGGTTTCAATTCAACTGGTCCCTGCCCAATTATTTTAAAAATGACAAAAGCCAGTACTATGTTTGGCTGGATGGACTGGAGCCCTCGTGGTCGTATCACGGCAACACGCCTTTTATCCGGTATTACAACTTAAAATACGGCTCTTATACCTTAAGGGTAAAGGCCTATGACAGCAAAGGAAATCCAAGTTCCGGTGAACTGGCTATTCCTTTCACGGTATTGCCCTTTTTCTACCAAACCTGGTGGTTCACCCTGTTTTGGATTGGCGGCCTTGCCGGGTTGTTTTACTTGTTATACCGGTACAACCTCAATAAAAAACTGGCCATGGAACGAATGAGGACGCAGATTGCCAGCGACCTGCACGACGAAATTGGTTCCATGTTGTCGGGTTTGGCCATGCAAAGCGAGTTGCTCCAGGCGGGCGCTCAACCGGTGGAAAGGAAAAGATTTCAGGTCATTTCGGATTTGAGCAGGACGGTAGTGAGCAAGATGCGCGACCTGGTGTGGAGTATTGACAGCCGGAGCGATACCGTCCAGGACCTGCTGGACAAAATGCATGAAAAACTGGCTACCCTGCTGGGTTCAGGTGATATTTCCTACCGGCTCAATGTGGGCGATCTGCCCAGGGACAAGACCCTGTCCATCAATGTGAGACAACAGTTGTTCCTGATTTTCAATGAATCTATTGTTAACGTTTTAAGACACTCCCACGCCACCAATGTGCTGGTGGAAATTGGCAACCAGGGTCCGAATTTCATCATGCGTATTCAGGACAATGGCTTCCCAGGGGCAACTACCATTCCTTCCACCGGCATGGGCTTAAAAAACATTTACATGAGGGCTGAAAAAATTCAGGCCACCGTTGAGATCACCCAAAAAGATGGCTTTGAGGTGAAACTCACCATGCATAAATGGTAACCATTAAAGTCAGTAAAAATTTCCAGGTCAGTGTTAAATCCAAAGCGTGTTCATCCATCAAAACACTCCGGTAACCGAACTATTTTATACCCACCGCACCCTCCAGGATAAGCGTTGCCCCTTTTTTATTATACACCAGTGACGATTGTGAATTATGTTGTGTTTCCACATCTTTTAGCGTAAGATTTCCATGGTTTACAATGCTTATGGTTGTGTTGCCGGGTATGAGGTCGATGTGCTGAAATTTTATCGTGGAAGATTTACCCACGTTAAACAAGGCGTAAGAATTGGTTTTAATCCGCACCTTTTGGGCATTGACATTGAGCAGGGTCAGGGCTTTATCGAAATAAATGTTGTTTTTCAATTCGATGGTATCATTGACCATGGCGGGAGCAAATAAAATGGTGTCCCCTGCTTCGGCGCAAGCGATGGCATAAGGCAGGGAACCTTGTCCGACATCTGAAAAACTGGTGACTACCTTACAATTTGCGGAGGGCAGGATGGCTTTTTTCATGCCGTTGCCAAAACTGCTCACCCACATTTCAGCGGGGTCATACGGGCTAAAGAAAACCCTTTCCGGCTGTTGAAAAGCATAACTTTCTACCTGTGTAAAAACGGGAGTGGCAGCATTGATGTTGGCACTCTTCCAAAGCCCCTGGCCTTCGGTGGTCAAAAATACCTCGTTGCCATTCACCGGGTTAAAGGTGATGGAGGTAACCCTGTCGATGAGGCTACCGGTGAGTTTGGTCCAGCTGGTGCCCCGGTTGGTGGTTTTATACAGGCCACCGAGGCCATTGGGTGGACCTCCCCAGCCACTAAAAACACAGGCGTACCAGGTGTTTTGCAACACGTCATTGGCATCGATGACGATGTCCTTGGTCCAATAATACATGCCGGTGTGGGATTTATCCGAAAAGGTGTTGGCAACCGGGTCGTAAACAAATACACCGGAACTTGCCGTGAAAGTACCGGAGGCATTTCTTCTGCCGGAGTAGGTACATACCATCGTCCCGTCATTCAGCACCGCGATGGAAGCCGGATGTTTTTCCGTTCTGGGTGGATTGGGCAAGAGGGTCCAGGTTGAACCACTCAGGTTATTTAAATCATCTGTACGGTATATCCCCCCAATGCCAGTGTTGCTGTGGTAATGGATGACACTGGCGTAAGCGCGGTTAGGATTATTTGGGTCTATGGCCAGCCAGAATACAGGGTGACTGAACAACTTAAGCAGCTGCCAGCTTTGCCCGTTGTTGGTGCTGTACAGGATTTTTCCGTTGCCATCATTGACGTCCAGCCTGGCATCGGTGAGATAGGTACTTTGATAGATGTCGTGGATGTTGGAAGTAGCCGCCAGCAGGGTGCCGTTGGGTAACTTTACCATACGATAACTGGAATTGCCGCTGTGGCCGCTATAATTGAAAGACCATTGTTCTCCTTTATCTGTGCTTCTCAGGCCCCTTATGTCCGAATAACAGGCCCACATATTATTTTGATCAATCCAAAAGACCTGCCAACAGGTGGTGTTCTCTAAACCAACACTGCTGTAAGGTTGAAATGGGGGCGTATTGCTGCCGGCAGCATGATCGTCATCCACATGGGTATAAGCCTGTTGCCAGGTGATACCGCCGTCGATGGTGCCATGCACGAAGCCATAATCGCCAAAGATCACGCGGGAAGCATCAGAAGGTGCAACTTCAATTCCAAAAGCACATTCTCCATAGCCCCAGCCTCTGTCCCCTCCCTGACCACTCCAGCCGGTGACAATGTTTTGATTGGCTGTGGTCATAAAAGTATTGCTCCAGGAATCCCCCCCATTCGAAGACTTGAAGAGGCTAGGATATTGATTGTCATTGCTTCCTGCCAGATACACGATACTGAAGTTGTTTGTTGCCATGCCCACAAACATGGGAAAATCAGTGGTCAAATTCAAGCCGGTGGTCACTTTTGATACCCAGTTGGTGCTGCCTACGTCCATGGCGTACACTCCTTTGGCAAAGCCATAATAATCTGAGCCCTGCAAGCCGGCATAAATGTCACCGGCATTCGCAGTAAGGCAAAACAAACGCGTCGTTCCATTTTGCCTTGCCCCGGCAAAAGACCAGATGGCCTGCCCGGCGGTGATGCCGGTGGTTCCGAGATTCGACCAGTTGGCACCTCCATTCGATGAAAACAACAGGCCGTCATTGGTGCCGATGTAGATGTTGTTGCCATCAAAAAATACGCCACCCACCACTACCCCACTCCCGGCATTCGACGCCGAATGGATCAACGTAAAAACACTGCCACCATTGTGGCTGAAGTAGATCTGACCGTAATAGGAAATGATGAGCCGCTGTGCATTGGCATAATCTGCATGAATGGAGAAGGTCTGCTCTCCCGGGTCGGGGTTGCCGGACAGGGCCGCCCAGGTCACGCCCCCATCCAGGCTCTTTGCCGGCACGATGGCGTTGTTGGCATAATTGATGGAATACAGCAAACCCGGAACATTGGTAAAGCAGACCCTGGAATCGTGGCCGGCCACCAGCTCAGCAGAGTGAACCTGGGTGTAATTTTTACCATAGTCCGGGGTGTGTAATAGTTCCCCCATGTCACAGGAAACGTAAAACTCATCCACATCAGCGGGATTGATGGACAGCGAGAATAAAGCGCCTCCCCCACCCGGACCGCGGGAAGAAAACGAAGGTGGCTGGCCATAAATAAAACCGGAGAGACAGGTGGCCATAATGAGTACCAAGTATTTCATTCTGTTGGGATAAAGCTTGTATAATGACAACGAAAAGGGATTAAAAATACATAAATGAAATGACAAAATTCTTCGATAATACTAAAATGCAAAATTTTACTCACATTAAAATGTGATTGAATGCCCTATTGTTATTCTCATCTTTGTATGTATAAAACCTTTATTTTTTAATAATTCAAAGAGAAAATTCTTTCAACATGCGCCTAACAATTACTGATCAAAGAACCCAAACTTCCGGTAAAATGAGCTTTCAGCGATTCATTTTAGCAGTTTCCGCCTTGCTTTTCTTGAACATCTTCCTCCATGCCCAGGCTACACTGAGTGTGCAGGGCATATTGAAAAAATCCAATGGCGTGGCACTGGAAGATGGGACATACAGCATCAAGTTTAACATTTATGCAGTAGATGGAACACCGGCCGGTATTTTGTGGGATGAGGTCAATCCGGCAGTTGAATTGAACGGAGGCATCTACAGTGTCGTCTTAGGAGAAATTGAACCCCTTTCCCTGGGTTTCGATCAGGACTATGAATTGGGTGTGCAGATCGGTTCCCAGGAAATGACACCCCGCATCCGGCTCACCTCTGCTCCCTATGCGCTGGCCCTGAGAGGTAGTTCCAACCAGTTTCCCAGTGCCGGCCAGGTATTGGCAGATGAGATAAAAGTAGCTGACGGTGTAATTGCCAGTGGTGGAGCTCCTGGACTCAACAATGCCAATAAAAACGGATACACCTTTCACAATGGTGGAGACAATGATGGTGGTCTGTTTTCAACTGCGGATGGAGAAGTGTCCGTTTATGTCAACAGCACAGAGAAGATGGAAGTGAAAGACGCCAAAACTACTTTTAGTCACCCTGTTGAAGCTCCGTCGGTAGGCGTTAATGGGGTAAATCTATATAACAACGGTACCATCAATTATTCTACCACCAATGGAGGTAGTTTTAGTGCATGGAGATTGGCTGATGTAGATGACTTTGGTGACGGTAGCACACATGGTTGGGCATCCTATGCCCCTGTATCAGGGGAGTGGATTGGTTGGAATCAAGTTTCTGCAAATGGTACAATTAACAATGTAAATTTCGGCACATTTGCAGGTAACGTCATCACCCCATCTGTTAACAATCAAATATTAAAAAAGCAATTCACCGTTCCAGGCGGATTTTCTCAGGTTAAAGTAAAATTCAGATATTATATTATAGACTCATGGGATAATGGCTTTGGTGACATGGCCATTGCAGGTTTCTCAGGAGATGTCGGTGGCAGCAATTTTAAAGTAGCCTGGTATTCACATCCACCAATTTATCTTAATGCCAATGGAAGATTAAATACCGATGCAATCAGACCCGTTCTGAATTTTCAGCGCAAGGAGGCTGGACAGATCATTGGATAGATGCTGAAATGAGTGCTCAGTTATCAAGTAATAACTTTTGGATATTCTTTGGAGCTGCTTTGGATAGTAATGGTAGTATCGCAGATGAAACATTTGCAATTGGAAATGTAGAAATTTGGGTAAAATAAGACAAGGATATTAATCTCTTTTGATCACAATTTAATTGTCTTAATTATGCAAGTCAAATATATTATTTTCATCCTGTTCATGTGGGGTCTTTCCAGTGCTTCCTTTTCCCAAAGCAATAATTGCAATCCCATTACGCAGGTGGATACCGGTGGTTACGAAGGTATAGCTTTCTTCAACTACGGCAGCACCTCCAAATCCAAAAGTCAAAAGTATAAAACTGCTATGGCGTTGGGTCAGAGCTTTATAGGTTACCTCGATAACAGTGCTTATAGTTCTACCTTAGGCTTTTATGGGAGATACTTATTGCCCCCTTTTGCTTTAAAGGTAACTGCCACACAAGGAGACTTGCTGGATCGCATCCAGCTTTCCTGGGAGATCGATGCCCTGGGTCCCTCACCCAATGAAGGTTTCAACATTTACCGGGATGATATCTTCCTGGCAACTGTTGGTCCCAACATCAGAAACTACAATGACTTCAATGTCATAGCAGGTGTTGCTTATCAATATTCTGTGAGGGGTTTAAATGCCTATGGAGAAGGCAACGAAAGTTACGCCCTCGGTTTTCAGGTTCCCAATGGCGTGGTCACGGGCTGGATAAGAACACCAAGTGGCAGTCCGGTACCCAATGCCCTGGTAACACTGATGCCCATGCAGGGTTTTGCTGCCAAATTTGGAGAAACGGATGGAGCCATTGCCTATGCCAATGCCGGTGGAAATTTTTTACCCACCAACCACAACTGGTCGGTGACCTACTGGATGAAAACAGACAGCGCCGCCGCTCAATCTCCTGTAATCAGTTATGGATTTATGAACTTTTACATCAAGGCCATTGGCAGTGCCACCGGTCAGGAAGGCATTGAGGTGTACAACAGTGCGGTGGGCTCGCCCATCCTCACTGCGATGTTTGACGACAGCCTTAAACACGAGTGGAACCACATAGCCTTAAGTTTTGAAGACGTCACCGGCTTGTTGCGTTTGTACCTCAATGGCAAACTGATCGGTCAGGCGTCGTTCAGCGATGTGGTCATCATTGGAGAAGGCGCCATTGAAGAATCCTGGAAACTGGGAAATTCAGGTGTTTCCGGCGGTTGGCGAGGAAAAATGGATGAGGTGAGGATCTACCATACCTTATTAGACGAACTGGATCTGCCTGAAATAATTGAAGGCACCGCATCTTCACAAACCCCCAACCTGGCGTATTACTGGAAAATGGATGAAGAACTGGGTGAAAAATCATACGATGTAGTAAATCGCAATAAACTCTTTTTCTGTGGCCTTGAATTTGACGCAGACCGGCCACCGGTAAGAACAGCAGGAAAAACCAATGAAGAAGGTTACTACCGCATAGAATCCGCCTCCTATGGCACAGGTACCACCTTCCTGGCTGAGCCAATGAAAGCATTCTACCTTCACAAATCCGTGAAATTTACAAGGAGTCAAAGTTCAAATGTTTCCATCCCGAATTTCCCACTCCCCAAAAAATCTACCCTTGAATTATGGGTCAATAACTCAGGAGCCACTGGCCCCCAAACCATCGTAAGCAAAAGATCGACATCGAATGATCTGAAAGTATTTTTGACTCCTTCCGGCATCAATCAGGTACTGAATATTTCATTGAACGGAGGTACGCATGCTTTTGGCAATTTAGGTGCCGGCTTCCAGCATCTGGCCATTACCATAGACAGCACCAACAATGTTGTACAAGTCTATAAAAATGGGGTGGCCATTGGCAGCCATACCTTCAGCGGTACATTGGGCAATCTGGCTACAAGCAATTCGCCATGGCGGATTGGGGTACATGACACTGGTTCGTCACTTACGGATTATTACAATGGTCTGATAGATGAGTTTGCGTTATATGACACCATCTTATCACCATCAAGGATCATGGGTCATTTTCAGTCATCAAGAGATATGCAGGAAAATGATTTGCTGGTTTATTTCCCAATGGACGAGGGATCTGGCTCCAGGATATCCAATGTTGGTTCACTCTTTATGGAATTTGGCAGCCTGGCCAATGCAGGCTGGTCATCATTTTCTCCCAATCAGGAAGAACAACCTCACCTGTTCACGCCTAAAACCAGGCAAGTTACTTTGAATCCAAGTGTAACTTCAGTGGATCAGGTTGATTTTACCGATCAGTCCACCGTAGCCGTGTCAGGATATGTGCGATATAAAAATACCGACTGCTTTGCACCAAACGTAGAAATCTTAGTGAATGGAACATCATTCACTCCAAGGATATTTACAGATTCACTGGGTAAGTTTGTGATAGACTTCGATCCGGGCACTACAGCACGCCTGGAACCCAAGTTCGAAAATCACACTTTTGTTCCCGCATTTTGGGATGTCACAAACATCAATAGCCCAATAGCCGGCATCATTTTTAATGACATCACCACAAGAAAAGTTTCCGGTCAGGTAGCCGGCGGCCTCTGCAAAAAATCTGTAATAAGAGCTCCGGCAGGAGACGCACAAAATCAAGGCACCGTATGTGTAGTTGAAGTAAGGGCAGTAAATGGTTGTCTGGTAAGATCGATCACAATAGATAATCAGGAAGGAGAATTCGAATTTTTAGCATTGCCACCACTGGAAAAAATGACAGTGGCTGTTATTGAGCACTCCAATGTGGAAATAAAAAACGCCTTTCAGGTACAAGGTGGTTCCACAGTTGACTTAACAAAGGCAGATACCATCATTGATTTCATTTATTTTGCCCCACCGGAAGTAGAAATTACTGCTGGTATGGACCCTGTGCCAGGATGTGTTCCTGAGACCATTGTGTTGGAGAAAGCAGAAACCGTAACCATTGAAATCAAAGTAAAGGAAACGTATATCTCCACCCCTTTCGACGATGGAATTTGTTATCTGGATACAGCAGATATTCAGATAATCAACGGCTTTGCTGATAACAGAATTGATACAACCCTGAGTAGTGGAAATTTGCAATACTTGTTTCGGGTTGGAAACCCCAACCCATCGCCTCCATACATCAAATCTTTACAGATCATTGCAACCTCTGTTCCCGCCGGAAGGATTGGAAGCCTCGTAAAACAGGCCATTGTCACTGGTACTGTAAATAAACTGCAGACATTCACAACCATGATGCCCTTCATGCCATCAGTAATCCTCCGAGATCCTCCGGGAGACGGTAGTTCTTCGTTTATTGAAAAAACGGAAAAAGTATGCAAGACCACTGAACTTTCCATGGAGGTGGAAGCCGGTATTGGGGGAAGTGTTGACATTGAAATTGCTCCAACCATTCAATTCGTAGTGGCACCATTTGGTCTGGGAAAGATCGTAACGGTAGATCCGGATTTTCAAATTAACATTGAAACTGAAGTGACTTATAGCAAAGTGTCCTCCAATTCATTTCAGACATGCGTAAGTTTTAACAATAAAATTGCCACAAGTGACGGAGAACTGATTGTGGGAGGTGAACGTGGAGGTGACCTCTATGTCGGTGAGGCTATAAATCTGGTATTCGGCTATGCGGACAAAGTCTCCTTTGATACCTGTACCGTTGATGTTAAACAGATCGTAGAAGTTGAGCCGGGTAATTTTGCAACCACTTTTGTCTATTCTGAATTTAACATTATAAATAATGTGACCCGATACCTCAATTCGTTGGCCAATGCCATGGGAGTTGACTCCACTGACAGGGCAAACTACCTGGAGTCCGTTGACCGGTGGGAAGCAATCATCGCTCGTAACGATAGTCTGAAAAAAGATGCCAAATTGATTCGCAACCTTTCTTTTGATGCGGGGGTAGAATACGAATATTCTGAAACTGCAGACACAACCAAATCCAACAGCGATCAGAATGGTGTAAATACCGATTCAAAAATCGGTACAACGTTTGGATTTTCAGGGGACAATGCAGGTGCAAAGTTTAAAATCAATGCCCTCGTAAAATCGCACAATACATGGAAAACAGAAAATGGCACGGAAAAGGGTCTCACCACCGGATATTCACTTAAAGACAATGATCCGGGTGATGCCTTTACGGTCGATGTAGCCATGGACTCAGTTTACAAAACACCTGTATTCAGAATACGGGCTGGTCAGTCATCTTGTCCATGGGAACCGGGAACCGCAAACCGGGAAGCACCTAATTTGCAATTGGCAGAAGGTTCACAATTTACAGCCCCAAATGTACCTGCCAACGAACCAGCGGTTTTCAATCTAAACCTTGGAAATCAAAGTGCCACCAATGAAGATTGGACCTATGGGTTTACAGCCATTGCAGGAAGCAATCCGGACGGTGCCATCATTAAATTGAATGGGCAACCCTTAAATAACAATACCATCCAATACGTTGTACCTTTCGGCACATCAATACCTATTACACTAACAGTGGAGCGGGGACCTGTTGCCTATGAATATAATGACCTTAAAGTGGCGCTGGTTTCAGAATGTGAAGTAGCAAGGGATTTCGCTCTGTCATTGCAGAGTGATTCAATGTTTTTTTCTTCCCTTACTCTTGGGGTGGATTTCATCAGACCTTGCAGTGAGGTAAACATCAATGTGCCGGAACAAAACTGGGTTGTCATCAATAACGATCCACTGCAGCCGGGAACTTTACGCCGAATTACGGTATCGGGATATGATTTAAATTCGCCTGAATTTCAGCTTATCAGATTACAATATCGCAGAACGGATGGCAATGGGGCCTGGATCAACTTACCTACACCCAATGGCATTTATGAAGCTTACAATCCAAAATGGACAGGATTCCAATCAGTGCCAAACCATCCGGATACACTGTTGTTACTGCCTGACTTTACCCAATTTATGTGGGATACAGATGAAATCGAAGATGGAAATTATGAGATCCATGCATGGGCTGTATGTAGCGGAGATGCCTCCGACAAGCCTGGTTTTTCTGACATCATTAAGGGAAAAATAGACCGCGAACCTCCAAAATTGGTGGGCGTACCTCAACCATCAGATGGCGTATATCATGTAGGTGACGAAATTTCGTTTACCTTCAATCAGGATATCAATTGCAATAAATTGATTCAGGCTGATAGTTTAAATCCCAATAATGTAGGATTGTATAATGCAGAAACTGGTCAGCTTATTTATGCCACTATATCCTGCGTTGGCAACAAAATTGTGATCAATCCAATTTTTCAAAATAAGATTTTTGAAAATAAGATCATGAGGGCTGAGTTGCACAATATCCAGGATTTAAGAGGAAATAACATGGTTGGTACAGACTGGGAGTTTTACGTGGACCGCAACGAACTCGCCTGGCTTACAGACAGCATCGAGGTGGTAAAATACGTGGACGAAGCCAAGACCATTTCCGCCAAGATCCACAACCGGGGCGGTTATCCGGTGCCGTTTGCCTTTGTAAATCTGCCTGATTGGGTACATGTGTATCCCGACCGCGGTACCCTTGTAGCGAATGAAGTTGAGGAAATATTTTTTACCGTCAACAACGAGCTTGAACTGGGCATGATCGAAGACACCATCATTCTGCGGACACAGACAGGTAACAATCCATTCTTCATGGGTGGCGACGAATTCCTCAACCTCAGGACAAGAAACTTATGCCGTCCTGAAAAATGGGTACTCAATCCCGATGCCTTAAATTCTGCAGACTACAACTTTTCGATGAACTTCATCGTACAGCTGGATATCGAAGGCACTTTATCTGCGGATGAAAATGACATCGTTGGCGCTTATGTGGATGGTGAATTGCGGGGCTTTGCCAAGATCGAATATCAGGCTTCGATCAACAAGTACCTGGCCTTCCTCACGGTTTATAGCAACCAGAATACCGGGGAGACCATCAAGTTTCAGATATGGGACGCTTCCGATTGTAAACTGTATGCGTATGCCGTGGAGAATTATACCTTCCTGGCAGACGACATCAAGGGCACGCTCAGCACTTGCATCGTGTTGCATACCAATGGTACTTTACTGAGGAAGGTATTCATCCATACAGGATGGAACTGGATCTCCATCAACCTCGACTTGTCGCCCAATGCCATCAATCCGGCGTTGTCTTCCCTGAGCAGTCCACAAGGTGCATTGATCAAAGGGCAGTCCAGCTTTAGTGCCTATTCTCAAATGGCTTCATCCTGGATTGGTACCCTGACGGCCTTAACGCCCATCACCATGTACCAGTATCATGCCGTTTCGGAAGATTCGATTTCTTTCATCGGAAATTACATCGACCCGGAAACGGAAGACATACCACTGACCGCAGGGTGGAACTGGATCGGTTATCTGCCTACCCAGAGTATGCAGGTAAACGAAGCCCTGTCTTCATTGAATCCAACCAATGGTGACATTATTAAGAGCCAGTTGCATTTTGCACAATACCTCAATGGTGTTGGCTGGATTGGAAATTTAAAATCCATGAATGCGCCGAATGGCTACCTGCTCAGGCTGGCTGCTTTGGATACACTCACCTATCCTGACCCTCTGGCATTCAGGGCCAATAAAAACGAAGATTCCAGAAACCTTATACAAAAACAGTACACAGGCAAGACAGTAATAGAAGAAACGGCACCGGAAGAAATGCCATTCAACATCTGGCAGGTAGATCCGGTAAAGTACGAGTACACCATGAATGTCATTGCCATCGTTGTTGACGCTGAAAATGCAAGTAATATGCTCCGGGATGGCGACGAGGTTGGTGCCTTTGTCAACAATGAAGTGAGGGGAAGTGGAAAAGCCATTTACATTCCGGCCTTAAACTCTTTCATGGTCTTTATGACCCTCTATGCCAATGCGGACGGGGAACCGGTTTCGTTCAAATACTACGATGCAGCTACCCAAAAAACATTTGAGTTGGTTGAAAAAGTGAACTTCAGGATCAACAGCATTTTGGGTCAGGCAGATGCACCTGCACCATTACATCTCGACCAGACCACCGGCATTGCAGATGTAAACAGTGAGACAAACTTAACTGTCTATCCGAATCCATTCTCTAATGTATTGCAAATAAACCATACAGTTGCCAATGCACAGCAAGTGACGATGAAGATCAGGGACCTGTTTGGTAAGGTTGTGGACACAAGACAATTTGCATTAAAAGCAGGATCCAATGTGATGGAATGGAAACCAAGACAGGAACTAAGCGGAGGAGCCTATTTTATCTACCTCGAAAGTGAGGAAGGTGTTTCTTCCCGCAAAGTGTTGTATTTAAAATAAGGAAAAAAACCAGGGTAGCCGGAACGGTTTTGTCGATAGGATAAAACCGTTCCGGATATCTGATGTAAATGTTTAAAAAGGAAAATAAATGAACTTTTTACTGAAATCGTGGGGAATTATATCCATGCTGATGGCATTTATATCGACGGATATTGACGCACAAAATCCAAACTGGTCTCCGCCCAATGGTTCCAATCATCAATATTCAGCAAACGTTATTGCGACCATCAAACTGAGTGACGTAGCTTCAGACCATGCCAGTGATGTAGTCGCCTTTTTTAAGGGAAATCAAATAAAGGGGCTTGGGAATTCGATTTCCTTGGGAAATGGATTATACAGGCATTTCATCACGATATACGCCAACCAGCCCATTGATACCCTTAAAATAAAAGTTTACCATCACGATACCGATCAGGTGTACGAGGTACTGCATCCCTTTATTTTTGAGGCACAGAAAATTACAGGTACGTTGGACATACCATACGTCATCAACATTTATCCGGACAACAATGCACCCATTGGTTTGCTCCCGGTTCCTCCACAGCAGACAATCCAGGGCTTGCCATTTGTAGCCTTTGACATGTTTCCCTATCTCATTCAGCCGGATGGCTATCCGGTTGACTGGACCTATACACCCAACCCCAATTTGAATGTAAGTTTTCAGGGCAGTGTGTTACATGTAAGCGGCGTTACAGGCTTTACTGGTCAAACCCATCTCATTGTGCGTGCTACGGAAGAATCTGCGATGGCTTACACCAGGGCACCGGGTGAGCGATATGTACCCCAAACAGAATTTTTCGCGGAAGTGTCGATCCCATTCCATGTCACTCCCCTGTATGCCGCACCCTTATGGCAGCCCGTGATACCCAGCCAGGGCATCGTGCTGGGTGGACAATTTGCAGCGGTGTCCTTGCATAACTACGAAAATCAATATCCAGGGCCATTCATCAAATACGACTATGTGCCGGTAATAGCAGAAAGCAGTCCCGCAGAACCAAAACCTTCCTGGGAAGTGATTGGGAATTTTGGCGCCTCCATGTCTGTCATTACGAAGCTGAACTACACCCCAAAATATCAATTTCATCATGAGGATGATGTGCTGGCCGCCTTTGTCGGAAACGAAGTGAGGGGACTTGCGATAAAAAACAGCATCAATGGTCTCTATTATTTGCAGGTGGCAGGCAATGCCACCGGAGGAGATACCATCATGCTTAAATTTTACAGCGGAGCCCTCAAAAAAGTATTGACCCTGGGCGCCACCTTTTTGTATCAGCCATATGCCATCCTGGGAGATGACGTGGCACCCATTGTACACGAATTTGCACCTTTTGTCCCGATGATTCCGGATACCGCAGTGGCAGCAGGCATAACCACCATGCCGGTACAAATCATCAACCCCGATTTTGTGGGCAGCATGGACTTTCGCTTTATGGCCATGGACCCGTTGTATCCGTTGTACCTGAGGGATGAAACCACTGCCACCTTTTGTGTGGTAGCCGATTCCAGTGAATTGTCGGCCTACTATCAGGATGCAGACGATGACGGACTGGGCAATGCCCAGTTTTCGATCATGTCCTGCGGGCTACCGGAAGGTTATGTGACCAATGACGACGACTGCAACGATGCAGACCCGCTTAACAGCGGGGTGACCATCCTGTTCACTGAAAATTCCGGAGTTCTCAATGACGGTCAGATTTGCTCGGAATTCACCACTTTTGTCAGCGTTCAGCAACCGGCCATGCAGTATGTTTGGAATTACGGCCAGACGACCCAAAGTTTCCAATCAAACCCATCTTTAACAATTCAATATTCCGTTACGGTAACTTTCAATACGGGCTGTGTGCTGGCAGATACAGCTACCCTGGAGGTGGAAGGCACCGTGGTAAGAAACAGTCAAAACAGTGGATTTGGGACGTTGAGAAATATTTTGGAATGCATTGATGAAGGAGGTACGGTAACCTATGACTTTCCAAACACAACCACTACCCTGTTGACTGCAGAACTGCCCATTCAAAAAAATGTAACCATTGCGGGAACGCCGGCTGCCAAACCCGAAATCTCCCTTGATTTCAATGCGGCATTGCACGGCTTCGTCATCGGCCCAAATAAGACCCTGACTTTAAACAACGTTGACCTCAACATCGCCAATGGCAGCAGTCAAAAAACAGTTTCGGGTCAGGGCTCACTGACCATTGCCGGGTCCACCCAAATTAATACACAATAAAGCCCTCCTGGCAATAAATATTCAGATAAAGCATTAGACAACAAAATTTTATATATTAGTGAGTAATCAAATTGAATTACCCACTACCACTAAAGAAAAACCATTAAAAAGCAAGCCATCATAGCATTAAAGAGAAATGTTTAACCTAAATTTGCCCACTAATCCAAGATGTTCCTTCATTAAACTTTCTATTGTGCCAACTTGCCATATGCGTTTATTTATTTTCCTTTTGTTATTGTCATCCGGGCTTCAGGTAAGGGCACAAAATTATACCATCATTGGCGAGCTAATAAGTGTATCTAATGCTACCGGCAATACTTCACAACTACTTAAAAGAGTAGATTCTCAGACGCAAAGACCAGAATCTGGCAGCGAGGGTAAGAGGTTCATGATGGCGGGTCCCGTCTTATATGACCAAAGCGAATTGATCAATTATCCCGGACTGGGTGCTGGAGGTGCCAATGTAAGTGGCAGCACCGGACAATTTATTGGAATAAGTGTGAACATTTCAGGAGGTTTTGCCCTGGCCGATGAATTTATGGTACCCCCGGGTGAGCTTTGGGTGATCGACTCCATCGCCATATTTAATTATCAGACTGGTTCTACCACTACCTCTACCATCAATAATCTGCGCATGCAATTACGAAAAGCAGCTGCGCCAGGCTCAGGTCCCATCGTATTTGGGGATTTGACCACCAACCGGTTGGGTGGCTCACATTTCTCCGGCATTTACCGTGTCCAGACTCCCTCATATACCAATACAACGCGGCCATTGATGAAATCCATAGTTTCCATGGCTGCTTTACCTCTTTCGAGTGGCACCTACTGGATTGAACATCAGGTTGCTGGTTCATTGGCAAGTGGCCCTTTTAGTCCACCACGAACCCTCGGTACCACCCATATTGCCACAGGCAATGCCTATCAATTCGATAACATCTCCTGGAATCAGATCTTCGAATTGGATATAAACGGCAATAACCCACAGTTTAAAGGCATTGCTTTCATCGTGTACGGCATCAGCCTCGAAGACAAAGCCGCGGAAATAGGCGGAGTAAAATACAACACCCTGCAAGACGCCATCACCGCCGCTGCTGTGGACGGCACAGAGATCCTCCTGTTGAAAGATATAAATGATGATGTCATCAATGTAAACAACCACTCCGTGGTCATCAGACCCAATGGCTTTACCTGCACCATTGACCAATTGAACATCATAAATGGCGAATACCTGCGATGGCCCGAAGACACGCTGTATATCACCGGCGGCATCAACAACAACAGCTCAGGCATCATCTGGAACAACAGCACCATTGACATCGCTACATTCGTCAATACCGGCATCTACAAAGGTACCGGCAACATCACCGGAGCGATGGTAAATCAGGGGCACATCCAGCCGGGCAATTAATTTTTTTATTTTCTTTAAAACCATCTGCTTCTTATCAAAGTGGGTATTGTACTATGCCTTGATATTTATAAGCATCCCTCCTTTGCCCCAGTGGGCAGCTGTCCTACCTATCATGAACACCCTACCACGGAAGCCCCCTTTAGATTTGCAAATGGAAAAATACTGATATATTATAAAAATATAAATGTATAATAATAGGGGGGTCTGGGGGGAGTTTGGAAATGTTAATTTTGTGGAAAAGTTGAGGTAAAGAGAGGCAAATTACGTTGCCCCTAGGCTAAAAGCCTATCCTCTGATTTAATCCTCTCTTTACATTTAAGTAAAATCCAAATAGAAATTTGGGAAAACCCATTAGTAAGGGATTGGAGTTCACTTAAATACTCAACTCATATTATCTCATCTTAAAATTAATTAAAAATGACAGATTACTACCTTGCAGGAGACATTTGTAAAGAAAAAATTGATTTTTGTCTTTACGACAGCGAAAAGTATTTGCTTACAAGAGTTGTAAAAAATACTAAATCTGATTTAAAAAAATTTATCAAAGAGATATATGCTTTGATTTTGGACTATGAAAAGGCTCAACTTTGTAAGAGCTTATTATTTGTTTTTGAGTACACTGGGATTTATAATAATCATATTTTGGAGATATTATTTGAACTTCAACACAGAGTAGCACTAATTCACCCAGGAACATTAAAAGCTGTAGTGAAGGTTGATAGAAATAAAACTGATGAAATTGATGCAAAAAGAATTGCTGAATATGCACATAGATTTAGAGACAAATTAGATATTGTTCAGCCATCCTCAAATGAGCTCAAGGAGCTCAAAATCCTAATATCTGAGCGAGCCTCATTGGTAAAATTGAGATCTCAGTGTGTTCAAAAAGAAGAAGATTATAAAAATTTCATGCCCACAAACACATTTGTGTGGTTAAAGAATAATAATAAAGCTCTTCTTGAAGATATGGAAGAAGCAATTAAAAATATTGATTCAAAAATATTAACCATAATTAAAAGTGATCAGGGTTTGCATACCAATTATAAAAATGCAGTCAGTGTTCCAGGTATAGGCCCGGTTACAGCAGCAGCCCTAATATGCTTTACAGGAAATTTCACAAAATTCAAAAATTCAAAACAGCTGGGTAGCTATTGTGGAGTGGTCCCCTTTGAAAGATCTTCAGGTATGTATAGAGGAAAACAACGGGTTTCGAAGAAAGCTAATAAACATCTTAAATCACTATTGCACATGGGAGCACTTTCAATTATGACATCCAATAATAATTTTGGTAGGTATTATGCAAAAAAAGTTGAAGAAGGTAAAAATAAAATGGCAGCAATAAATTGCCTAAGAAACAAGATATTGAAAACAGTTTTTTCTTGCGTGATGAATAAGCAAAAATATAAAGCGGACTTTCAATTTGCATTTGCTGCATAAAACATCTAGGTGTGTGCATAACTAATGATAATCTATTGATTTTCAACAATAAAAAATATTTAATTATGTATTAAAAAATAATGAACTAATAATAGATTATACCATAGAAATCAGAGGGGCTGTTCGCCTCCTGCCGTTGCCCCAGCGGGGCAGCTGTCCTAACCATCCTGAACACCCTACCCTGGAAGCCCCAGCGGGGCTGTTATCCTCCTCCATCTTATGGTAGAAAATCAATTTTTGAAGTACCTCTTGCATCATTAGCAAAAACCAATTACATTTGAAAACGAACCCAAATCTATGAAAAATGGCAACCACAAACACCTACACCCAGGTTTACGTCCAATTTGTATTCGCAGTCAAATTCAGGTCCAACCTCATAAAACCAGAATGGGAGGATGAATTACACAAATTCATTACCTCAGTAGTCAAAACAAACAACCACCTTTTGGTGGCCATCAATTCCTGTTTTGATCACATCCACATTTTGATTGCGATGAAACCACATCAATCCATGGCGGATTTAATGTCTGTTGTAAAAAGCAAGAGTTCTCTCTTTGTGAATGAGAAAAAATTTATTAAATCAAAATTCCGGTGGCAGGAAGGGTATGGTGGATTCAGCTATAGCAAAAGCCATGTGGACAGGGTAATCAAGTACATCGATAATCAAAAAGAACACCACAAAAAAATATCATTCAAAGATGAATATCTGGCCTTGTTGAAAAAATATGAGGTTGAATACAATGAAGAATATGTTTTTCATGAACTGCTGGATGGGTGATTTTTTTTCCACTTACCATAAATATAATACCAGATAAACTGCGGTGGCATTGGTATGATAACTGCCCCGCTGGGGCATCATGGCATGGTCATGTCTCCGGGGTTAGGATAACTGCCCCGCTGGGGCATAAGGAGGGTGGAGTGGCTTCGCGAGGGAGAGGTAGGATAACTGTCCCGCTGGGGCAGCATGACTTGGTCTTGTCTCCGGGGTTAGGATAATTGCCCCGGGGCATAAGGGGAGTGGAGTGGCTTCGCGAGGGAGAGGTGATGATGCCCCGCTGGGGCATCATGGCCTGGTCATGTCTCCGGGGTTAGGATAACTGCCCCGCTGGGGCATATGGGGAGGGAGGTTGCTTCGCGAGGGGTGGTATGATAACTGCCCCGCTGGGGCATCATGGCATGGTCATGTCTCCGGGGTTAGGATAACTGCCCCGCTGGGGCATAAGGAGGGTGGAGTGGCTTCGCGAGGGAGAGGTAGGATAACTGTCCCGCTGGGGCAGCATGACTTGGTCTTGTCTCCGGGGTTAGGATAATTGCCCCGCGGGGGCATAAGGGGAGTGGAGTGGCTTCGCGAGGGAGAGGTATGATAACTGCCCCGCTGGGGCATCATGGCCTGGTCATGTCTCCGGGGTTAGGATAACTGCCCCGCTGGGGCATAAGGAGGGTGGAGTGGCTTCGCGAGGGGGTAGGATAACTGCCCCGCTGGGGCATAAGGGAGGGGCGCTATTCTTTGCCTCGGGCGGCCCTTAGAATCTCTTTGAGGTCGATGTATTTGCTGAGGTATAAAAGCAGGAGCACGGTGATGCCAATTATACCCAATTCTACCATCCAGTTCAGGGTGGCTATTTTATCAAAAAACAAGAAGATCAAATACAGGCTGGCGAAGGTTGCCACACTTTTGATCAGGATAGATACATCACTTTTGATCAGACCTTTTTTGGAGCAGATGTACACCATGCCCAACACGATGTAGGTCCAGGTAAATACGGCGACCCCGGCGGCGGCGATGTTACCATACCGCGGAATACAGATCAGATTGGCCGCTACATAGATGACGACGGCACTTAGATACAAAAGATTGTATTGACGAATGTTTCTCGAGGCCAGGATCAACGGACCAAATACATTGGTGAGGGCTGCGGGTATCACGGCTAAAATGAGCAGCCGCATGGTGGGAATACCTGCAGTATAAGCATCTCCATAGAAAAACAAAAAAACATCACCGGCATAAAAATAAAAAGTTCCTCCCAACATAAGGCTCATTACAAACAAGATGCGGTAGGCCACACTAAATACTTCCTGCGTATCTTCTTTTTCAGCGAGCAGGCGACTAAACATAGGCAACAAAAGCGCCCCAAAAATATAACCAAACATGTTGGCCGCATCCAGAAACCGGTATCCGGCGCTATACACACCCGCCTGGTATTTGCCATCGGGCAACAACCGCTCGATCATTACACCATCCGCCCTCATCACCACACCCGTGAGTAAAATGATGATGGCATAAGGCAAACAGCTCAGCACAAATTTTACGCTGTAATTCCAATCAAACACAGGTCGGAATATAGCGCCCAACCTGGATAAAAAATAGGCCGCGAGGCCAACACACACCACATAACAAATCACCTGGATGACAATAAAGGTTTCAATGTCGAAGGCCAGGCCAGTCAGAAAAAAGAAGCCAATGACCCCAATGAGCAAAAATCTATCCATGGCGGACAACCAGGTATCGGTACGGTAACTGCCCATGCCCGACAGCATTGACCGAAACAACACAAATAGCGTGCTGAGGAAAAGCGTCACAGAAATACCTGCTATATACAGCAATACATAACCGCGATGACCGAGGACAAAACCCGAAATAATGGACACTCCCGTGAGCAACATAAGCAACACCAGCTTGAGTCCAATTAAGCGTGGAAAGTGGTGGACAAATTTTTCGCGGTTTTGTGCCACAAAAATGGTGTTGTAATTCTGAATGCCGGGGTCATTGATAAACTGGTGCAAAAAGACCAGTCCAAACAAACTGAAATACAAACCAAAGGCCTCCGGACCCGTGATGTTTTGTACCTTTGTTTCTATACCGAAAATGTAAAGGGGTTTGATCAGCAGATTGATGATCAGCAGGAAAAAAATATTATAAGCAAATTCTTTTTTCAAGGGCCGTAATGAAGGGCAAAAGTAAGCATATCTATGCAATTGATTGAATTTACTTACCATGGTTTGTATTGCAGACAGGCCGATGTATATATCGATGCGCACCGCGCTGTGCCTAAGGCCATTGTCACCCACGCCCACTCCGACCACGCCCGCCCCGGACACAAATCCTATATCTGTACTACGGCATCCCTGGCCTTACTCAAACTGCGCCTCGGCAGGCACATTCAGGCAGCCGGTGTAAACTATGGCGAAACTTTTCTCATCAACGGGGTCACCTTTTCGTTTCATCCTGCAGGTCATGTGATTGGCAGTGCGCAACTCAGGGTAGAATACAAAGGCGAAGTATGGGTCATAAGTGGCGATTACAAACGCGAAAACGACGGCCTTACGGAAGCATTTGAACCGGTAGCATGCCATACCTTTATCACAGAGTCGACCTTTGGACTGCCCATATTTAACTGGCGGTCTCAGGAGGTCATCGCCGGGCAAATGTTGGATTGGTGGCAACATAATGCCAGCCTGGGCCTCCCTTCTATGGTGTCGGCTTATTCCTTAGGCAAGGCACAACGCATCATGCATATGATCGCTCATGCTCATATCGGGCCGGTGTACGTGCACAACTCGATCCATAAAACCAACGAAGTCCTTAGAAAACAAGGCATCAACCTGTCTTCTGCCTCAGAAATCGACCCGAGACTCAAAGCAGATCAGCTGGCAAACGCCCTCATCATCGCGCCCGGTACCGCAAAACCGGGACAACTCAGCCTGCAGTTAAAACACGCAAAAAAAGCAGACGCTTCGGGCTGGATGGCCTTAAGGAAGTTCAGACAAAATCATCCGGGCGCCGCTTTTGTCTTGTCTGACCACGCCGATTGGTTGGCCCTCAATCAAACCATAAAAGATACCGGAGCCGAACGGATCTTTGTGACCCACGGCTACCAGGATAGTTTTGCCAAATGGCTTTCTGAAAAGGGCTATGACGCCCATGTGGTAGGCAGCGCCAAAGCAACTGAATTTATCGATGAAGACTAATATGTCTTTTAGTGTGCCCCTTAAATTTTTATCATAAATTCTGTAAGGTTGACCTCATTGGAAAGTCCGAGTTTTTTGCGCAGGCGGTAACGGCTGGCCTCTACACCCCGCACAGAAATGTTCATCATCTGAGCCGTTTCCTTGGTACTCAGATTCAGCCGGAGATAAGCACATAATTTTTCGTCATTGGCGGTAATCTGCGGATATTGTTTGCGGAGTCTTTCCAAAAAATTGACGTGTACCTGGTCGAAGTGGTGTGAAAACTGCTCCCAGTCTTCATCGATCTTTGTGTCGAAACTCATGAGGTTGATCAAGCCTTGCACTTCCTTTTTTACCTCAGCGTTGGCCGATTTTTCAAGTATCTGATTGAGGGCGTTCTGGATGGTCAGTAACACCTCCCCCTTTTGCACCAGGTGCATGGTGGCGGATGCCAGTTCCTGATTCTTAAAAGCGATGTCCGCCGCCAGTTTTTCATTTTGCATTTGCACCAGGGCTGCCTTTGTCTGCTCTACCTGTATCATTTGCTGTTCCTGCGCTTCTTTGTGTTGTGCCTCCAGTTTTTGTTTCTCCGCTTCGAAGCGGGCATATTGTCGTTTTAATAAAAAGACGATCAAGGCGGCAAATAGTAAAAAATAAAAGCCCAGGGCAATAGGTGAAGCATACCACGGTGGTAAAATTGAAAATTTATATTTGACCTCGGCGCTTTGCTGCCCGCCTTTGATCCTGGCCTGAACCACGAAGGTATATCTGCCCGAATGCAGGTTGTTGTATTGTTTTCTGGGTTCAACCGACCAGGAAGACCAACTGTCTTCAAAATTGTCGAGCCGGGTGCGATATTCCAGCAAGCCATTGTATCGAAACCGTGGTGCCGTAAAATAAAAGGTAAGGTTGTTCTGGTGGTACGAAAGGGCTGGCTTTTTGGCATTGCCTTGTGCCGTAGTAAGCCCGGTGTCCTCATTAAACCAACCCCCAAATACAATGTCCTTGCCATTGGCTTCAATACGCGTAAGCAATACGTACAGTTTATCGCTGCCTGATTTATCCCTGAAAGGGTCATAATGGATAAATCCTTCTTCCGCCCCAAAAAATACATTGTGTTCATCGACAGGATAAATAAACTCAAAACCTCCCACCAGCTTGCGCTCCAACTCTGGAAAGACCATTTTTTGGGTTTCTTTCTTCAGGCCAAGATCGTCCACTTTCAGCATACCTACTTCATTGTCTGCTACATACCAGATATTTCCCTGCCCGTCTTCTTTCAGACATTTTACCCGCAGGTTGTTTCCAATGGCCTCATTGAAATCAGCAGCAGGTATGAATCGCTTTTTATCTTTATCAAATCGCCAAACCCCCTTTTCAGTGCCGAACACAGCTTTCCCTGCTATACTGAACACATAATTATTGAGGTCTGAAGGCAAGCCATTTTTGGCGTGATAAAACTCCACCCTGCCGGCCCCTGTCTCAGGCTTGAGTGAAGTAATCCTATAGACACCCCTGTATGGGTGAGATACCCAAACGGTGCCGTCATTGTCCTTAACCATGATGCGGCATGATTCATCCAAACCGGGTAATTTTTCGCCCGGCTGCCAGTGCCCATTAGCCTGACGCCTGAACCACTGTATGCCCCTGTAATTCCCGCCCAGCATAGATGTTTTATCCACCTCTATAAAAGTCCACCCGCCCTGTGTATTGGAAATTCTGGTGGCATTTTCCCTTTCTACTTCAAAACTTCCCTCATGATGGCCCAGTAAGAGGTGGTCGCCCAATGCGGAAAGATTCCAAACCTGACCGTCGGTATTATCAATCTTTCTAAAAAGACTGACGTCACCCGGACGGTAGTATTTTTTCCAGGGTACGGTGTAGAGTCCGTCTGATAGGCCGAGATACAAACGATCCTTAAACACCGCGGCGGTATAACCGGTACTGGACAATTCCCTGTCCGGTATAATGGAGGTGAAAGGAGATTCCAGCAAAATACAGGCAATGCCGTTGTCCAGACCCAGCCATACATTGTTGTGCCGATCTACATAGGTGCTGAGTACGTTGTTATTCTGCAGGCCTTTCTTTTTATTAAAATGGTGTAGCAGCTTTTTATTTGAATCAATCACCAGCAAGCCGTCTAATGATGTACCCAATGCCAATTGATGGTCTTGTAACAGACCTGCACTGTAGATGCGTTTTCGGTAAAGCAAATTGCCTAAATCGGTCTTCCATGGGCCGGACTTGTCTCCTTTAAGATAAAAGATGCCACTTTTGAGCGTAGTCACCAGGGTGGTATCCCCCTTCCAGGCCATCATGCCGGTAGCCGGACTCGTCAAGGCGGCTATCGATGGTATGCCAAAGGTTTTTAGTCCTTTAAGTTGAAAAAGTGCAAAAGTTTCATCCTGGACAAACACCTCTTTATCCACAGCATACATGCCCAGCCAGCCATTGCTGTTTAGCAAAATTTCCACTTTGCCTTCCTGGTAAACCAAAATCAATTTATTGGTTCTGAAATACACCCTGTCTCCTGAGATGACGATGTCCCAAACATCTTCAAAATTGCGGAGAGTGCCGGGAATGAGAGAAACCAGGGATTGGTATTTAAGTACGCCCGGTTCATCCGGATAAAAGAAGCCCAGTTCGCTTTGCGCACCCACAAAGATCCTTCCCCTGGTATCAATGGCCAGTGACCGCACAATTGTCTGGTTAGAAACCTTATACAACTGCCATCGGCTGCCATCGTATTCGAGCAGGCCATCGTTGTTGGCAAAATACATCACGCCCCTTTCATCCTGGCAGATATCCCATGTTTGTGTTCCTCCGGTGTAGATGGATTTTGGAAAATGCAGGATGGGAGCCGTACCGAGATTATGGCTACCATTTTGCGCCATTGGTATTCCCGGAATGAGAAACAGACAAGGAAACAAGAAAAACATCAACCGCCAAACAATTTGTTCCAGGCCGTACTTACTTTTTATATCTTGAGTAGGATCTGAAAACATAATATATTGATAATCAATATTCATTTTTATTTTGCCGTAGTGATGCCGTAGTGTGTTTTTTAGCCTGTGGTAATAGAATAGTGGTCAAAAATAAGGTTACGGTATAAAGGTAGGTTAACTTTGTCACTTTATAATTCAAAATACTTGATTTTCATCTTCATTAAAACCATTAAATTATGAAAGCCACATTTTACACCTTTTTATTCTTAGGTGCCCTCCAATTGTCGCTGGTGGCGCAAACCACCATCCTCGACTTTGAGACAGCAGAAACCAGTACCACCTTCCAATACTTTGGAAGTCCTTTAGATGGTTCACTCAATGAAATCATCGATAATCCTGACAAAACCGGTGGCAATACCAGCGATAAGGTTGCCAAATTCGTAAAACCTGCCGTTGCTGAGGTTTGGGCCGGCGCATTTTCAAACCCTAACCCCACCACTCCGGTTGACCTCACATCCGGTTCAAAAATCAGGGTTATGGTATGGATGGACCATATTGGTTCACTTTCCGTCAAATTGGAAGGTTCACCCGATGGTGGTCAAAACTGGATTACCACCGTAGCCAATACTAAAATCAATGAGTGGGAAATGTTGGAATTCGATGCCAATCTCCCGTCCATTGAAGGACCAAATGCCGCAGCAGCCGGACACATTTATGCCAGGGTAGTTTTATTTTTCGATTTTGGAACAGCAGGAACCGGCACTGAACAGGTTTACTACTTTGACAACATTGTCACCGATGCTGGCGGAGCAGTTTGTAATCCGGTTCTGGATTATGAAACAGAAGCTACCACCACGGTTTTTCAGTATTTTGGAAGTCCGCTGGATGGCTCGCTCAATACCAATGTAGCCAATCCGAACCCAACCGGCATCAATGAGAGCGCCAATGTAGCCAGGTTTGTTAAACCTGCTGTAGCAGAAGTATGGGCCGGAGCTTTTTCAAATCCCAATCCGGTAAACCCGGTAAACCTGATTGACAATGGAAAGATTAAAATCAAAGTACATATGGACCACATCGGCTCCCTGACCCTCAAACTGGAAGGTTCACCCGATGGCGGCCAAAACTGGCTCACCACCGTAGCCAATACCAAGGTCAATGAGTGGGAAGAACTTACTTTTGATGCCAATCTGCCATCCATCGAAGCGCCATTTGCCTCTGCTTTCGGCCATACCTACACCAGGATCGTATTGTTCTTTGACTTTGGCACGGCCGGTACTGGTACAGAGGTAGTCTCTTATTTTGATGACATCTGTGTAGAAGGTAGCACCGGACCAGCGATCAGGACGGTTAACTTTGAAGTAAACATGAACAACTACTCCGGAAATTTTGACCAAGTGTACATCAGCGGCAACTTCAATAACTGGTCCGGAGATGCGAATCCACTCACCGACGAAAACGCCGATGGCCTGTGGGTAGGATCTATCGATTTTCCTGTGGGGGCTTTCGAATATAAGGTCACCCTTGACAACTGGCTGGGACAGGAGGCTTTCGCAGGAACTGAAGAGTGCACCGTTACCGATCCATCAGGACAATTTACCAACAGGAGATTACTGGTAACCACAGAAGGACAACAGGAGAAATTCTGTTACAACAGCTGTTATGCCTGCGGAGAGGAAGTAAAGATCACATTCAGGCTGGGCATGGGCAGCGAAGTGCCCAATGCAGATGGCGTTTGGCTGGCCGGCGGCGGCAATTTTGAAATACCGGGAGGAAGGTACAAAATGAAGCCTGTCAATGACTACTACGAATTAGTGGTGTCAAGAAAAGTTGGATTCAAATCTCACTTTACTTTTGCCAATGGTCCATGCGCCGACTATAGCTGTAAGGAAGTTCTGGAAGGTCTGCCTTGCGGAGATCCCAACAACTACAACGACAGGTTCCTGCCACCGGTTGCAGCTGACACCATTTATGCAACTTGTTTTGAGAATTGCTCGGCCACTACTACCTGTGCATTGTCTTCTGATGAGGAGATCATATCTAGTGGTCTGTTTGATATTTTGGGCAACCCGGTATCCGGAAATCAACTGAACATTCAGATGAATACCAGAACGGCCACTGACCTCACTATCCAGAATGTGGTTGGAGCACAATTGCAGCATTTGTCCCTTAAGGACAAACCATCAGTAATGTCAGTAGATGTTTCAGCACTTAAATCAGGTTTATACACCATCACCATCACCACCGGTGAAAAGTCTCAAACCAAAAAATGGTTTAAATTTTAATCAGAAGTATTTTAGGTAGAGGGAGGGGCAATGTTTAATTGCCTTTCCCATTCTTCCTTTCCGTATTGAATCACCCATAATCTTTTAACATGCGTTTTGCCACATTATTATTCCTGTTATTTACCGGGAGTATCCTCTATGCACAAGATATTACCGGAAAGGTAACATTTGCCGGCCAGCTGGAAGCAGCCATAGGCGTTACTGTAGTCATTAAAGGAACAGATCAGGGTACCGTAACCGACCTGGATGGAAATTACACCCTCAACGTACCAAATGCGGATGCCATCCTGGTATTTTCGTTTGTGGGTTACATTACCCAGGAAATACCCGTTGGAAATCAACAAACCATCGACGTCATTCTCGAGGAAAACATATCCCAGTTAGATGAGGTCGTTGTTGTGGGATACAGTTCCCAAAAAAGATCAGACATCAGTGGCAGCGTGGCCACCATCAAATCCAAAGACCTGGGAGAAAGACCTATCTTAAGGGTAGAACAAGCCCTGCAGGGCAGGGCAGCAGGTGTACAGGTGGCACAGGTTTCCGGATCACCGGGCAGTCCACTTACTGTAAGAATACGGGGCATAGGCACCATCAACAACAGCGACCCACTCTACATCGTGGATGGCATTGCCGTGGATGGTCTTGATTTCCTCAACCCCAACGACATCGAAAACATCAACATCCTGAAAGATGCAGCATCCTCTGCCATCTATGGTTCCAGGGGGGCCAACGGAGTAGTACTTATCACCACAAAAAAAGGAAGCCGGGAAAAAGCGGGCATCCTGAGTTATGACTTCTATTACGGCATCCAGCGCGCCGGAAGGTTGCTCGACTTACTCAATGCGACCGAATATGCCACCCTGCAAAATGAAGCATACATTGCCGCGGGCAAAAAACCATTGCCGGAGTTTAACAATCCGGCATCCCTGGGTACCGGCACCGATTGGCAGGAAGCCATCTTTGAAACGGCACCCATCATGAGCCACCAGCTCACAGCCTCGGGTGGAAGTGAAAAATCAGCCTATACCCTGTCCGGCAACTTCTTTACACAGGATGGAATTGTGGGAGGTCCAAAAGCCAACTTCAAACGTGCCACCGTAAGGTTCAACAATACCCACGAAACTAAAAAATGGCTGACCCTCGGAAGCAACGTCGCTTTAACGTGGCTCAAACGCCAGGGGCTCGCTGAAAACAGCCAGTACAATTCACCCATCATCAGGGCCCTCAATATGGATCCGGTAACTCCGGTGTATAAAGCAGACGGTACATTTGCTTACTCCACCTATGCCGATACAGACATTGCCAATCCGGTCAATGGCATAGCCCAGACACACAACAACTGGACCAGCAACCGCATCGTGGGCAATGTTTTTGCCGATGTTAAGGTGATGGAAAACCTCACTTTCAGGTCGGCCATGAGCCTGGATGCCACTTTTGCCGTTCAGCGTTTTTTTAATCCGCGATTTGACCTGAGCAATATTCCATCCATCAGCGAAGCACCGGCGGCAGAAAAGAACCTCATCAACTCCGTTGGGGTAGGCAACAACAACTGGCGCAACTGGCAGTGGGAAAATTACCTCACCTACCAGAAAACTTTTAAGAGGGATCACAACCTCACCTTTATCGCCGGAACCAGTGCCATCCAAAACCGTTTCGACGGCAATGGTGGCGGCAACACCAACCTGCCAACCAATGACGTGAAGGATGCTTACATTTCCAACACCATCGACCCCATCGCTTCCCAAAGTGCCTACCAATACGCCAATGAATCTTCCCTGCTCTCCTACTTCGCCAAATCAAATTACGCCTTTGCAGAGAGGTATCTATTTTCGGCCACATTGAGGGCAGACGGATCGTCCAGGTTTGGTAAAAACAACCGCTATGGTTATTTTCCTTCCTTTTCAGCGGGTTGGGTACCCAGCAGTGAATCTTTCTGGAAATGGGAAGACATCAGTGCCCTTAAACTCAGGGCAAGCTGGGGACAAAACGGAAATGACCGCATCGGCGATTACAGTTTTACCACCATCGTGGAAAAAGGACAAAACTATGCCTTCGGACCGGGAGAAATCATCACCAACGGCAGCGTGGCACTTACCTCTCCAAATCCCGACTTAAAGTGGGAGACCAGCACGCAGACCGATGTGGGTTTGGATCTGGAATTATACGACGGTAAGATCAATTTTACCACAGATTATTACGTAAAGAAAACATCCGACATGTTGTATGCTGCACCCATCCCTCTGGTAGCCGGAACGAATCCACCCATTCAGAATGTGGCTACGGCCCAAAACAAAGGATGGGAATTTGCCCTCAATTATCGCAATGCCGGCAGTGAACTTCAGTATGCTTTTGGCGGTAACATCTCCTTTGTACAAAGTGAGGTTACCGGTCTTGGTCGCGGCGGTGAACCTGTGTATTCAGGATATGTACAATCGGCAAATGCCAATGCGGCCATTACCGATGTAGGACTGGCTGTAGCTTCTTTTTATGGCTTTGTCACGGATGGCATATTTCAGACGAAGGAAGAAATAGCAGCGCATGCTTTCCAGAATGAACTCACCGCACCGGGTGACATCAAATTTAAAGACCTCGATGGCAATGGCATCATCAACCAGGAAGACCGCACCGTCATTGGCAACCCAACCCCTGATTTTACCTATGGCTTCAATGGTGAATTGAAATACCAGGGTGTAGAGCTCAATTTTTTCCTGCAGGGAAGCGAGGGCAATGACATCTACAATTCTACCGTTCGATACGATTTTACCTACGTAAACAGGCCTTCCTCCGTGCTTGGCAGGTGGACGGGTCCCGGCACCTCCAACACACAACCAAGGGTAAGCCTGAGCGATCCAAATCAAAATGCAAGGGTATCCGATCGTTTTGTAGAAGACGGTTCTTACTTAAGGCTCAAGACACTACAGTTGTCCTATATCCTTCCAAAATCCTGGGTGAATAAGGCGCGCATTTCCAATTTAAAAGTTTACGTTACCGGCCAAAACCTGCTGACATTTACCAAATATTCCGGTTATGATCCCGAGATTGGCAACATAGGAGGCAGTTTGGAAATCGGCATCGACCGCGGCTTTTATCCACCCGCCCGCACGGTAATGGCGGGATTCAATTTAACCTTTTAAAGATGATGAACATGAAAAGAATAGCAATGATACTGGTTTTCGCCATTTTTTTACTGCCCTCGTGCGAAAAAGAATTCCTTGAAAAGAGTCCCATCATTGGCGTGACCGAAGACAACTTTTACCGTACGGAGCAGGATGCCATTGCGTCGGTGAATGCGGCTTATGCCACTCTGCAATTTCAGCTTTCTCCTGCCGGCCATTTCCGCTGGTTCTGGGGTGACATTATGTCCGACGACGCACTGAAAGGCGGGTCCGGCGACAATGATGTCAACGAGCTGCTGCAATTGGAAACCTTCCGGGGCAGTTCCAATACCACGCTCCTTGAATCAGAGTGGGGAGCCAACTACGAAGGCATCTACCGCGCCAATGTAGTGCTGGAAAAAGTACCGGCCATAGAAATGAATGAAAAACTCAAGGCCAGAATTTTGGGAGAAGCGCGATTCATCAGGGCCTGGAATTTTTACAACTTGGTCACCATGTTTGGTGCAGTGCCTTTAGCCGACCACGTATTGGCTCCATCAGAATACAACCTGCCCCGTACCGATGCCGAGACTGTATGGAATCTGATCGAACAGGACCTGGTAGCTGCTTCAGCAGATTTATGGAAACGCAGCGAATATGAACAGGCAGATCTGGGTCGCATCACCAAAGGGGCCGCTCAGGCCTTACTTGTGAAGACCTATCTGTGGAGAAAAAAATATGCTCAAGCCAGGACTACGGCAGAAGATATCATCAATTCCGGCGAATACCAACTGGTGCCGGATTATGCAGACATATTTACACCTTATGGAGAAAACAATTCAGAGTCTGTATTTGAAATCCAGTATATGAATGCTTCTGGTGGAAACTGGGGTAAGAACAATGCCAACGAAGGCAGTTTTACCAATGTCTTTACGCGGGCAAGGGGTCAGTTTGCCGGCTACGGTTTCAACATTCCCACGCAGGATTTTGTGGATGAATTTTTCAAGGAAGGATTTGAAGATCCCCGACTGGCTTCGACGGTATTCAGAGAAGGAGAAGAAATGGGCGACAGGGGCGTATTCACGCAAAGTGCAACGCGTGGTCTTCCCTACAAATTCTATTCAAAAAAATATTTCAACAGCAAAAGTGACGATGCACCTTTTGGAGATCCCAATCCAAATGGCGGCTCCAATGACCGTGTGATAAGGTACTCTGATGTCTTACTTATGCATGCGGAAGCTGCATACCACGCCGGAGACGAGAACTCAGCCCGCGCATCGGTTAACCTTGTAAGAAAAAGGGTTAACATTCCCAATATTGGCTTTACAGGCACTGCCTTGTTGAATGCCATTTACCGGGAAAGGAGGATAGAATTGGGTCTGGAAGCACATCGTTTTTTAGACCTGGTAAGAACAGGTCAGGCTGCGCAGGTACTTGGGCCTTTGGGTTTCAGAACCGGCACCCACGAGCTATTCCCAATTCCTCAGTCTCAGATTCAGGCAAGCAATGGAGCCCTTACTCAAAACCCCGGTTATTAATTCAATTAAAAGATCAACATCATGCAAAAAATATCGATATACCTTCTCAGCATTCTTGTTTTGCTTACAGCCTGTGAGCCGGTAAGGGATGACAACTTCAACCTGCCATCGCCATCAGAAGCCGCCAGCATGGAAGTGATTGCCCTGAGCACCAATGAATACATTGTGAAAGACCTTACGAGTGGCGGCTTCCAGCGCTACTGGGATTTTCCGGGGGGTACGCCCTCGATTTCCGGACTGGCCACTGATACCGTATTTTATGCCAAAAAAGGCACTTATACCATAACCCTTTATGTTTCAAAAGCAGACGGAAGTGGTACAACTTCCGTATCAAAACAAGTGACCGTAGAGAGCAATGCTGCCCTGCAGTGCAGCCCCAAATTGTCCTTGCTCACCGGCGATTGTCTTCCCGCAGGTAAATGCTGGACCCTGAGCCGTGGTGCAGGCGCTGTTAAGGTAGGGCCAACCTACGACGACTATTCATGGTTCACTTCTTTGGCAGATGGACTCCAAAACGACCAGTACGACGATGGCTTTTGTTTTACGTTTGAGGGCCAACAATTTGAAAACAAAAACAACGGTGCATCGGTAAATCCGTGGGATGGTTATAAGGCAGAAGCTTATAATCCTGGGGTGAGCAGTTTCATCTTTTCAGAAGGCACTGGCATCAGCAACCGGGATCAGATCATCATTCCCAACGATCAATTTATGGGAACCTGGGATTCCGATAATGTCCTGGATGTGGTCAAACTTACAGAAGACGAACTCATCGTGAGAGCAAGGCTAAGGGATAAAACCGGAGTGCCTGCGGCTGAAGGTTGGTTTGAACTCACTTTTGTCAAAAAATAAGCTTATGTCACACAATAAAGCCATTTTAATCTGGCTGAGTATGGCCACCACGGTATTGTTTATTTCAGGTTTTACGCGCTCCTTATCGTCAAAGGATGTACCGGCAGGTAAAAATCTCGTATGGTCCGATGAGTTTGATTATGCGGGCTTACCCGATGCAAAAAAATGGAGTTATGACCTCGGAAACGGCTGCCCATCCAACTGCGGCTGGGGCAATAATGAATTGCAATTTTATACAGACAAAGACAGCCGCAATGCCCGTGTAGAAAACGGACATCTCATCATTGAGGCGCATAAAACCGATGAAAGTAAGAAGCCCTTTACTTCCGCGAGGTTGCTGAGTAAAAATCAGGGTGACTGGAAGTATGGCTACATCGAAGTGAGGGCCAAGCTACCTGCAGGTAAGGGTCTCTGGCCCGCAGCATGGATGCTTCCTACGGACTGGGCATACGGCAACTGGCCAGCCAGCGGTGAGATCGACATTATGGAATTTGTAGGCTATTTGCCTGACACCATTTACGGCACGGTTCATACCGAAAGTTACAACACCCTCAAAGGCAATCAAATCAACAAAGGCATTTATGTGAATGACCTGTCCAGTGAATTTCATACGTATGGCATTGATTGGACCGAACATGAGATCACCTTTTTATTTGATAAAAAGCCCTATCTCACCTTCAAAAATGAGCATAAGACCTATTCAGAATGGCCATTCGACCAGAAGTTTCATATACTCCTGAACATGGCCGTTGGCGGCAACTGGGGAGGCAAAATGGGTATTGACCACAGCATCTTTCCACAAAAATATTTCATAGATTACGTAAGGGTTTACCAACATTAAAAAACAATTAAAAAAATTTCACATGATATTAAGTTCCCGATATTTTCCCATGCTACTTTGTTTTGCAGCCTCTGCTTTGCTGACCTATGGTTGCATCGAAGACGACGATGGCATTGCCGTTGTAGATAATTTGCCATCCATGACATTTGATGAGGTCACTTTTGCGGAAGCCGACATCGATTCTGTTTATGAGGTTACCTTAAAACTCAGTGGGGCCAGACAAGCCAATGGCGTGGTCTCCTTTTTGGTTTCCGGAGGCACTGCCGAAGGTGGCCTGGATTACGAGGTCATCACCAAAAGCCCACTTGTTTTTACGCAGGATGAAGCTGAAAAAAAGGTCACCATCCTGGTAAAAGGCGATGAAGTGAGGGAAGCAAAAGAAACCATTCAACTCACTTTTTACAATCCAAAGAATCTTGCCCTGGGTAAGGACATATTGACCGTATCCATAGCGGATGACGATGACAATGCCGCAGGACTTATAATCCCGGCTGGTGGATACACCACGCCCAATGAATACCCGGGCATGACCCTGGAATGGGCAGATGAGTTCAATGGAGAAAGCCTCAATCCTGCTTTCTGGACACATGAGACAGGAGATGGTTGTCCAAACTGCGGCTGGGGTAACCAGGAACTGCAATACTACAGGGAGGACAATACCTCTATCGTGGATGGACACCTGGTCATTACCGCAAAAAAACAAAAATATGCAAACAAGGACTATACTTCCTCCCGCATTGTAACCAAGGGTAAAAAAGTCTTTAAATACGGCCGCATCGACATCAGGGCCGCCCTACCTAAAGGACAGGGACTTTGGCCTGCGCTCTGGATGCTGGGTTCCAACATCGATGTAGTGTCCTGGCCTGCGTGCGGAGAAATCGACATCATGGAGTTGTCCGGCAATTTGCCAAACAGGATCCTGGGTACCATACATTACGGCGCCAATACAAGCAGTCATCAATACAAAAGTGCTCCGTTGTATCTGCAGGGAAATGCAAACTTCCAGGATGAATTCCATGTATTTTCTTTGAAATGGGTAGCCGATAAAATTGAATTCCTGGTGGATGATGTTTTGTTCTACACCGTTACACCGGCTACCTTGGGCAATGCAAGCTATCCTTTTAATAAAAACTTTTTCTTTATTTTTAACGTCGCTGTAGGTGGCACCTTCCCGGGAAATCCGGATGGTTCTACCCCTTTCCCTCAACACATGATCGTGGATTATGTGCGGGTGTTTAAGTAAGTAATTTATCCCAAAAGCTTAAAAAATACCACTCCTGACCGGGGTGGTATTTTTTTTGGGGCTTAGCCCAAAAGTTATTTCATCCTTCAGTGAATGTGGAGTTAAATGTGCGCCTGGTTGGCGGCAAAGATGGGTCCACCCTGAAAACCTATTTTCATTGCTGTCAAACCTCTACAAGTTAGCTCAATTTAATCATCTGCGTTTTGGCAGCATGGTTAAAAAATAAAAATGGCAAAAATTAAATACATTAGCCTGTTTTCCCGGCCCGGCAAATGTGATCCGATGATTTGTTTGCCTCCACTATTCTTTATTCATGTAACGTAAACTTTTTTGATAGAATTCTATCTCAAATCAGGGTATTTGCGTTAAACCCATTCAAATTAGCGTCAAATCATGCTTCAATCACTCATTTTATTGACAATTGTCATTGATTTTTGAGATAACAACCCATAATTTTCTGAAAAGTAAATAAGGTTTATGTTGAAACAAGCAAGTTCTTTCATTGTCGCTATCTTACTGTTTAACCAATGGTTGTCAGCTCAGACGGTGACGGCCTTCTACCCATTTAACGGCAATACCAATGATGAAAGTAGTAACAATATTCACCTGACCAATGACGGTGCAATACTTACCGCAGATAGATTTGGCAATGCAGATCGTGCCTATTATTTCAATGGCAGCACAAAAATGTTTGTAAATGACAATGATTTATTGGATTTGACTGCGGATTTTTCGCTGAGTTTCTGGATCAAAAAACAATCACCACAATTATATCAGTTTGTAATGTCAAAGCACTACAGTGGCATTGATGATACCGGCTCCTGGGGCATCGCAAATTATACTCCGGATGACTTAAGTTTTAAGGCTACTCCATACTGGGGCGATGCAACCGTTGCAACTCCGGCATTTCCACATAATGAATGGACCAGCGTAGTTTTTACCTACAATAAAACTACTTCCGAATGGAAGTATTATCTGGATGGGTCCCTGGCATCCAGCGGGAGTAAAACTTTCAACATTCAAAATACTACCAATCAATTCATAGTGGGCGCCTGTATGCCAAATGAATATCACCTTATTGGAAGTTTGGATGACATCAGGATTTATAACCTGACTCTCACCGGCGCTGACGTTTCAAAACTATATCAATCAGAATCAACCGGTATGGTTGCCTATTATCCTTTAAATGGAAATGTAAATGATGAGAGCATATTTTTAAATCACGGTGTTGCCAATGGTGCAACGGTTGTTAATGGAAGATTTAACAATACCAATGGTGCTTATCAATTTAATGGCGTCTCTGACTATCTCACCGTTCCTCATGCCCTTCAAAACAGCATCACATCCAAATTAACCCTGTCTGCCTGGGTAAAAAGAACCCGATTTGGTATTGACATCATTATAGAAAAAGGCAATGACTGGACTGGTGGAACGTGTAATTATGGTATGGGACTACACAACATAAACAACAACATGTTTTATTTCTTCTATAATGGAGGATGGAATGGCACCGATGGTGTCGGCGATTTGGATTGGCATCACTATGCGGTGGTTGCTGAAGATGGTGCAGCCCTACCAAAATTATACATAGATGGCATGATACAAACTGTGTTATACAGCAGTGGTTCAGCAAATATTGATCTTTTCGCTTCCAGTATGGATATACATATTGGCTCTCAAATAGGGACTTACACTTATTTTGGTGGCAATATTATTGATGAAGTAAAGATATTTAACAGGAATTTGTCGGACACGGAAATCCTTTTGAATTATGAAAATGAATCAACATGTATTAATACTTCCAATGCGGTAATAACCTCCCCCTATAATGCCGGACCTGGCACATTGAGGGCAGCCATTGGCTGTGTTGAAGCTGGAGGAAATATAAGCTGGGGGCCAAACACAGAACGTGCATTGCTCACAGAACCTCTATTCATTGATAAAAACATCTATATTGCCGGATCAAATCCTGCAAACAATCCGGAAATCATCCTAGACCTGCTAAATTCTTCGTCTGGCTTCAATTTCAGTTCAAGTGCTGAATTATCATTGAACAATGTAAATCTTACCATCAGAAATCACAGCGGCAACAAAGCGGTAATAATGGGGAATGGTAATTTAGCACTAACAGGAACCACTTCCATGTTAAAAGATTCTTATCCATTTGGCTCCATTCACTGTGATCCGCCTTTTGCCACGGAAGTGGTGGATGTCACAAACCCCATCACGGGAAGGACCTGGATGGATAGAAATCTCGGGGCATCCCAAGTGGCCACAAGCAGTGTGGATATGGCTTCATACGGAGATCTTTACCAATGGGGGCGATTTGCAGATGGCCATCAGTGCAGGATCTCATCAACCACCACCATCAATAGTACCGGCGACAATCCGGGACACGGAGATTTCATTTTAGAGGATAACACTCCATATGATTGGAGAACTCCTGAAAACAATAACCTGTGGCAAGACATAAATGGAATAAACAATCCATGTCCATATGGGTATCGCCTTCCGACATCTGCAGAATGGCAGCAAGAGCGAGAAAGCTGGATTTCAAATTCTGTTGCAGGGGCATTTGCTTCACCTCTTAAATTACCCGCAGCAGGAAATCGAAATGGACTTAGTGGAGACCTCGTCAATGCAGGTGGCTGGGGCCACTATTGGAGTAGTTCCATTGCAGCCACAAATTCGCTTGCACTTGATTTTTTCAGTGGATGGGCCTACATAGGCAATTATGGCAGATCCAATGGTCTGTCTGTGAGGTGTATCAGGAATTAAGCTGGGCGAATGCTCCAAAAGATTAGTTTTAAGTTACGTTGTAAATTATTTATAAGGATAGAGCAAAATAAAAAATGCCGCTCCAAAGTAAAAGAGCGCCATTTTTTTATTTGAGCAATTGCAGGCAAGTTGCCCTCTTCCCGCCGGGTACTCAAAAATTTATATATGTTAAACCAAAACACCCGACTTTAATTCATCGACAATTTCCGGGTTGAGTAGGGTGGAAATATCTCCCAAACCATCGGACTCCCCACAGGCTATCTTTCTGAGGATTCGGCGCATGATCTTACCAGACCTGGTCTTTGGTAGTCCGCTTACGATTTGGATCTTGTCGGGTTTGGCGATGGCACCGATCTCCTTGGTAACCACCATCAACACTTCATTTCGGAAATGTTCTTCATCGGTGACCGGATGCTGGGTGATGACATAGGCGTAGATGCCCTGCCCTTTAATGTCGTGGGGATAACCTACCACTGCCGACTCGACCACCACCGAATGCTGGTTGATGGCATTTTCGACCTCTGCCGTGCCGATGCGGTGGCCGGAAACATTGATGACGTCGTCCACCCTGCCAATGATGCGATATCGGCCGTCTTCGTCACGGCGACAACCATCACCCGTGAAATATTTGCCTTCAAAGGCCGCGAAATAATTTAACCGACATCGTTCATGGTCTCCATAGGTTGTTCTTAATATGGATGGCCAGGGAAATTTTAGACACAACAAACCTTCAATGCCGTTTTCGTGGATCTCATTTCCGGCAGGGTCAACCAGACAAGGCTGTACCCCCGGCAGTGGATATGAGGCAAAACAAGGCTTGGTATCGGTAATGTGGGGCAAGGGTGTGATCAATATGCCTCCGGTTTCTGTCTGCCACCATGTATCTACGATGGGTGCCTTGCCCCGTCCTACCTTGTTTTCATACCAGTGCCACGCTTCCTCATTGATGGGCTCCCCTACGGAACCAATGACTTTAAGGGATGATAAATCATATTTGTCGGGTTCATCATGTCCGGACGCCATCAAAGCGCGAATGGCCGTTGGGGCTGTATAAAACTGGGTAACCTTATGTTTTTCAATTACCTGCCAAAAACGGCCTGAGTCAGGAAAGGTGGGTGTACCTTCAAAAAAAAGTGTAATTGCGCCGGACAACAAAGGTCCATATAAAGAATAAGAGTGACCGGTTATCCAACCTACATCTGCCGTGCACCAAAAAACGTCGCCATCGCGATACTGAAAAACATTGCGGAATGAGAAACAGGTGTAAACCATATATCCACCACAGGTATGCACCACCCCTTTGGGCTTTCCGGTAGAACCTGAAGTATATAAAATAAAGAGCATGTCCTCGGCATCCATAATTTCAGCAGTGCAGGTGTCCGGTTGATGCGCTACTGCATCGTGCCACCAAATATCTAAAGCCGGATTGAAAGCCACTTTTTCTTCACCCGTTTTTAAAACCAGGACCGATTCAACAGAATCGCAGCCGAGCGAGATGGCTTCATCGACCACCGATTTGACCGGAGTGTTTTTAGATCCCCGTGCATTAAAATCCGAGCAGATGACCATACGACAAGCTGAGTCTTTGATGAGTTCTGCCAGCGCATTGGCTGAAAAGCCGGCAAAAACTACGGAGTGAATGGCGCCAATTCTTGCACATGCCAGCATAGCAATGGCCACTTCAGGTACCATGGGCATATAAAAACAAACCCGGTCTCCTTTTCCAATCCCCCTTTCTTTTAATGCATTGGCGCATTGATTTACGGCAGCCAATAATTGTCTGTACGTGTATGTGACAGAAGGGCTGCCCGGGTCATTGGCCTCCCAAAGGATGGCGGTCTGGTCCCCTCTTTCGGCAATATGCCGATCGAGGCAGTTTTCAGTAATGTTGAGCTTTCCGCCCATAAACCATTGGATGTCAGGTGTAATAAAATCATTTTTAAGTACCGTATGCCAGGGCTGACGCCAGTAAAATGTGGACGCCTGTTCTGCCCAGAAAGCTTCCGGCGATTCAATGCTTCGCCGATAGGCATTATGATATTCCTCCAGGGTTTTTATTTGCAATGTCATCTTGTATTGGTTTTGTGGTCACCAGCCAATCGTTATTCAATTTAGCATTAAAGTGGCTAAAGATAATATCCAAATATTAATTTACTCCGGCAGTGAGCAAAATATTTTAAACACCAAACACTTACATCAAAAAACCATTGATGGGTTCTATCGGCTTTGGCACCTCGCGGTCATTGATCATTTCTCGGATATCAATTTCGATGTTGCGTGCGATGGAAGTAATGGGCACATCGTTATAAGTACCTTCAAACGGGTTCTCTGAATAGTCACCAATTTTTTCCATCAAAAAGAAAATCCAGATAATCATCGCTGTGACGGGAATAGAAATCAACATGTTAAACCAGGGTTTTCCGGCAATGACTTCCAACATACCAAATGGCAAAAGGACACAGAAAATGGTGGTCACCCACAAGGCCACCGATGCATACTGCCTGGGAAATGGAAAGGATTTGATTCTTTCAGACTGTCCCTGATTTTCATAAAAGCCATGGATCATCTTTTGCAATTCCATGTGTCTGAAATCTTCAAAATAGCCCGCATCTCTAAGCTCCTGAAGCCTTGCAGACTGCCTGGCCAGAATTTGAGTAGCCATGTTGCTTTTCGATTTGTAGTGTTGGAATTCTTCTTCTGATATAAAGTTTATCATTTCCTTATCGAGTTGGGTGAAATAAGCTACGCAAATGGTGGGATTATAGAGACCCTTGACCCTGTCTTCAGTATGTTCCCACTCTTTGGCAAGTCTCAATTGATACCTTAGGGCGGTAAGCCAGGCAATGTGGCGGTATAAAACTTCACGGACATATATTTCTTTCTGAGCCCCCTGCATATATGCCATCAATTGCGCAGCAAATGACCGGCTGTTGTTGGTGATGGCACCCCATATTTTTCGTGCCTCCCACGTTCGGTCATAACTGCTGTTGTTTTTAAAACCGAGGTAAAAGGCTACGGCAATACCAAACACACCCAAAGGCTGCCAGGAAAGAACCAATTCCACACCAAAGGTTTTATCCACATACAGGTAGAGCATCGTTACCAGGGCGCTGTAAACCAGACCGCACAAAAAAGGCTGTTTTGACCAGTTGAAGGTCATCCAAAAACCGTAATTTCTTTTGATATACATGACAGATATTGAGGGGTGAATTTAAACTTTACACTGCATATTTTCACAGTCCGTTTGCAGGAATGCACAGATCATCCAATTGCTTTTATCCCATCTCAAACACCGATAATAAATTATGGTTCACATCTTCATTCGGTGTTTCCATCTTTAAGGCATATAGGGCCATCCGTACAATCCACGATAACCGGCCAATTATTTTTCAACACCAATTCTCCTTTTTTCTTGAAAGGATCATCTGCAAATGTAGCCTGGTCATCGTTTACTTTAAAACAGTCAAACCCAGCCATGCCATTGAACATCAGACATACAGGATTTTTTTGCTCTGCGGTGCTCTTTCTGAGTTTACTGCTGATCCCGGAAACCGCTTTAGCCCAATTGCTGAGGCTTCCCGACGGGGGAGTCAACCAAAAATGTATGGCCGGACGGAGGCTTGGAGTGACTGACATCGAAGTTCGGTGGAATGCTCCTGCAGTACGGGGAAGGGAAGGCAAAATCTGGGGTACAGAGGTAGCCTGGTACGGTTTCACTCCCCTTGGTTTTGGCTCTTACACACCATCACCCTGGAGGGCAGGGGCCAACGAATGTACAACGATTTCCTTTTCAACAGATGTCACCATCCAGGGTAAAATACTCAAAGCCGGTAAATATGCTTTTTTTATAGCCCTTGAGGCTGACTCATGCCTTTTGATATTCAATAAAAATGTGGACGAATGGGGCAGTTATTTTTACAAGGCCGAACTGGATGTACTCAGGGTAAGTACCCGACAGCAAAAAGACCTGGCAAAGAGTAGGGATCGGTTGGAATTTAAATTTTTGGAAGTCGATGACCATACCCTGGAGTTAGCCCTGGAATGGGAAAAATGGCGCATACCATTTACTGTGCAGGTTAACCTTCTAAACACAACGCTGCATTCCATACAAAGTCAGTTGAGTGGAGCTATGGGTTTTGACCCCCCCAGTCTTCAGGCTGGAGCTGCCTGGTGTCTGAGAAATAATGTAAACCTGGATCAGGCACTTGTTTGGATACAATCAACCACAGATCCAAACCTGGGGGGAATAGATCACTTTAATGCCAGTTCCATAAAAGCAGGGATCCTGGCTAAATTGGGAAGGGCAGAAGAATCAAAAATCATTATGGATGCAGCCGTGGCAAAGGCAAATGCAAGAGAACTGCACGGCTATGGCAGGCAATTGCTTGGTGAAAAAAAACATGAAGAGGCCATGAAGGTATTTCAGACAAATTTTGACAAACACCAAGGCGAGTGGCCTACCCATGTGGGTCTGATGCGAGGATTTTCGGCACTTGGAAAAATCGAAAAAGCCCTGGATCATGCCCGAAAGGCACTTGAACAGGCACCCAATGAGGAAAACCGGAAGATACTCCAAGACGCCATTCTTAAACTTGAAAATGGGCTCGCTTTGTAAGTAGAGAATATATTTCTGGCAGGAGGCATTCGCCACTTTTAGTATTTTTACCTAAAATGGCATAAATTAATGTGATATATCTACCTACCATTTTGAAAATCACTTATCAAACGTTTTGATTTTTAATTAATTTTCAAAATAATGCCCCGAATATTTGCATTTAGTTATATTATTATAGTATATTTACAATTGCACTTTATTGGCTGGTGTATTATTTCATTTGGTCTGAGTGACATCATATTATCCCGATTCCAAAATCCAAATAGCATTGGCAGGTAATCCCATTGAGTAAAAGATCAGCACTGAAGAAAGGTCTTAGGTAGTCAATCTTATTGATGCCAAATAAGTAATTTTTTTACTCTATTAATTTATCAACATGAAAAACATTCTATTAACCATATTCATGGTTATCTCTTTCGGTTTGATTGCTCAGATTGGTATCAATACCATGAGTCCGGATAGTTCAAGTATCCTTCACCTTAATTCAGACACAAAGGGCATAATTCCCCCAAGAATGCCCAAGACCAACAGGGACAATATTATAAATCCTGCGACAGGACTTCTGGTCTATCAAACCAATAATGTACCCGGCTACTATTACAATGCCGGAACACCGGCCCTTCCCCAATGGGAAGGTTTGGTATCCGGAACACCCGGCTCTGGCAACCTATATAAAATCCCCATCGATGTTTTGCCTTATACCATAACCCAGGCAGGCTCCTATATACTTACAAAAAACCTTACCGGGCTCTCCGGTATCACCATTACTACAGGAAATGTTGGCTTAGATCTCAATCACTATTCCCTTTCAGGTCAGGCCGGAAACTTCTCATCAGGGATTTTAGTCAATACATCTGTTTCCAATATTACCGTGTACAATGGATTTATAGGCAACTGGGGTGAAGACGGTATATCTGGCGAACTAATTAATGGCTTTCAGGCTTTTAATTTAATACTTAAAAACAATGGAGGTGACGGCCTTTTATGTGGACAAAATTGCCTGGTAAATCAATGTTTATCTGTCGGAAACAGCCTCGATGGATTTGATTTGGGAAACAATAGCTCCATTACACAATGTATCGCCACATCAAATACAGATACTGGAGTCGAATGCAGTAACCATTGCCTTGTTTATGATTGTTTGACAAACAGCAATGGAAACTACGGCACCATTACACTTTCAGAATGCATCATTAAAAATGTAAGCAGCTACCAAAATATAAACCACGGCATCAGAGCCGGCAACCACAATAAAATTAATTCATGCGTTTCTACTGACAATGGAGTTTCAGGGTTCTATCTTGGTAATGCAAGTTTTGGTCAAGATAATCTTTCAAAACTCAACACACTACATGGTTTTGAAGCCGGACAGGATGTAACGCTTGTAAATAATACAGCAGATAGCAATACCGGCCATGGATTTTATTCTTCATACAATGGCGGCAAACTCGATGGCAACAACAGTACAGACAACAACAACGGCTTTGAGATTTCTGGTGCCGACTGGTTGGTTATACGAAATACGGCCTCTGGAAACATTGTGACTCCATTTAATGTTTTGGCCTCTAATAAGTTGGCTACGGTATTGACGGCTGCCAATCTCAATACCAATACAAATCCATTTGCCAACATCTCATTTTAAAAATAACAGATTCCATTCGCTAATCTGACAAACCATCATAGATGAAAAAATATTTGACTTTTTTTACCGCGTATCTACTTTTTGCAATGTCATCGTTAATGTCTCAGGAACTCGTCAACGATACCCTGTGCTTCAATAAAGGAGAAGCCATGAGTTTCGACATCACCGCCAACGACATTTTTCATGGCCCGGTGATGCTGCTCGAACAAAGCCCTTGTTTTACCCTTTCACCCCAAGGCATGTTGAGTTATAATACTTCAGCATCAGATTGCGATTGTGGCGAATACATCTTGCGTTACCGGGTAATTGGCCTTCAGCAGTTTGCTACCATCTTTATTACCATCAAATGTCCCAAACCCAACTGTACCCTGGTTGACCTCGGCACGGGCAGTCCAAGTGGTACTGGACCTGCAGGCGGCGCAGGAAACTCCAACAAACCGATATATTATGTTTGCGAAGACACCCCCGTCACTTATTTTGTAGACAATGTACCCGCCAATACTTACCTGTGGACTCCGGGTCCCGGGGGGACAATTAGTGGGTCCAATACCCAATACCAGGTATCCGTAACCTGGAGCAACCCTGGGCCTACCACCCTCAACCTTACCATGAACAATGGTGTCACAACCACCACTGCCATGTATTGTATAGAAGTTTTACCCGCACCGATTGCTTCGTTTACCACTGCAATGAATTGTGTTTGCGACAACAGTCCCATTTCATTTACCAATACCAGCACCGGTGCCACATCCTATTACTGGGATTTTGGAGACGGTAACAACAGTACCGCCACCCATCCTACCCATACCTATAATGGTCCGGGCATGTACACCGTAACCTTATATGCGACTTCAGACAATTACGACCCGATGGGCAATCCGCTTTGCTGTTGCACAGACACAGCACAAATGGTGATTACCGTGGATGAACTTCCCGGTCCAAACATTTATTGGATTTCTACGCTTTGTGAAGGTGACACTTCGAAGTATTGGACCGACGCAACCAATTGCAATTATACCTGGTCCGTTACCGATGCTAATGGCAACATCATCAACATCATCACCGGTCAGGGAACGGATACCATTTGTGTGGTATGGCCTTCGGGTCCGTTTGGTCATGTGACCCTTGACCTAAGCAATTGTGCGCCGGCCATATGGTGTGAAAAACCGGTCACCGTGCTGGTCCCCATCATTTCATCGGTTTCGCAAATTACAGGTGACATGACGGTTTGTGCCGGCAGCAAAGAAAAATATACGCTTCCGAAATGGAATGGGACAATCTACGATTGGACCGTCACCGGAGGCATGATCGTTTCAGGCGACAGTACCCATGAAGTGCTGATCATGTGGGGCAACGGTCCCGGAGGATCCATTCATGTTGACTACTGGAATCCTTTCCTGCAGGGACTGCCTGGCCACAATGAAGAAGATTGTAAAGGAGTTGCTGATAAAAATGTAACCATCAGACCCAAGTACGCGCTCCTCCCTACCCCATCCAGTGTTTGTGTCAACACCCCTGCCTTTTTTTCAACCGATATGCCTGCACCGCCATTGGGTTATACCTGGACCATCAGTCCTGCACACCCGGGTTTTCCCATGATCAGCAATCAATTTATAACCCCTACATTTACGACGGTCAATACCTATAAAATATGCGTTTACCCCAACGATCCTACCGCCTTTTGCAACGACACCACCTGTTTCACCATCCTGGTTAAAAGCATACCACCCCCGGATAGTATCACTGGGGAAAAATTAATTTGCCCGGGAGACACCTATTTTTATACTGCTCAATCTTCCAACAATGCAGTACAGTTTGACTGGATCGTGACAGGAGGATCACCTTCTTCCTACACCGGAAATCCCATATCGGTAGCGTGGAACAATACAGGGCCCTATCAAATTTCTGTCAAACAAACCGAGCTGAGCAGTCCATATTGTATGTCCACTTACATCAATTGTCCTTTAACTGTCAAGACGCTGAGCGGCCCATTGTCTTTATTGCCTGCCAGCTATTGCATCAATACCCAGCAATCTTATACCCTGGCTCCGGTGCAGGATCCCAGTGCTACCTATACGTGGTCACTGATGCCAGCGTCGAGCGGCAGCATCGTTTCCGGGCAAGGCTCCGCTACCATTAATGTGCAATGGAACAATACCCCTGGGCCTGTATTATTGAAGTGTACCGTAAAACTGTGCAACGACAGTCTGGTGTACATGGGGAACCCTGTGTTGAACGCACCGGTTCCGGCTAACATAAGCCAAATCGGTATGCTTTGTCCGGGAGACAGCGTGATGCTAAGTGCGGGTCCCGGACCCTATGCCTCGGCCATGTGGTCACCCTCAGGTACAGGCACACCCATCTATGCTTACAACGCCGGCTTATATGTAGTGACCACTACCGACAACAACGGCTGTCAATCGACTGACAGTTATAACCTCAATGCCCTGCCAGGACCCACAGCAAGTATTTCCTCGGGTAATAGCCTCATTATTTGCCTGCCCACCAATGGAACATCGGTTACCCTTACCGCATTGTCTAACCCCAATTATATGTACCAATGGTACTGCAACGGGTCACCTGTCTTTGGTGCCACCATGGCCACCTTTGTCCATACCGCCAACATGGCAAGCACAGTAGGCATCTTTACCTACCAGGTTAAAGTGACAGATAATACCACGGGTTGCATGAACTTAAGCAATGCACTCACCGTTGTCCACTCCACTTGTCCTGCGGGGCCAGGAGGCGGATGTGCACCTGCTGCCCACACTTTGACGCTCAACTGGACACCCAATGTACCCCTTTGTAATCAGCTCAACTTTTCATATACCAATACCGGGGCAACCATCACACCGCTTTCCTGGAGTTTTGGAGATCCATCGGGTATGGTGTTAAATCCCGGACCTTACACCCCTGTTTACCAATACGGCACCGCCGGAAATTACCAGGTGTGCCTTACCTACAGCGTACCCAACGTTGCTGGTAATGGGGCGTGTCAGCTGGTCATCTGTACTTCCGTTTCTGTGCCCCTGGCAGTAGATTTTGACTTTGCGATCACTTCAAACTGCAGAGAGGTAAAATTTACGGATTTCTCTTCATTTTTGCCGGGGAATGCCATCAACCAGTGGATGTGGAATTTTGGAGATGCAAGTACTTTTACAACAACCATGCCCGGCTTCATGCCACTCCATACCTATGCATTACCCGGCACCTATACAGTCACCCTTACTGTGTCCAATGCCAATGGCTGTATGGTGCAAAAAATGATTAACGTAACGGTGCTGGGGCCGGTAACCGCAAGTTATGTGGTCAACCCTAATCCGGCATGTGTGGGCGATTCCATTGGTTTTACCTATACCGGCGGACCGGGCATACTCAGCTTCCTGTATAATTTTGGCGACATGAGTACCAATGGCGGTATGAGTCCAAGCCACACCTACCTCATGGGGGGGACATACAATACTTCTCTCATTACCACAGACATTTACAATTGCAAAGACACAGCAAATGTTGCTGTATTGGTTTATCCGGAATTTATGCCGGATACCATCGCCTGGACACCCTCGCTGAAAGTGTGTGCAGGAGATACCATTATACTTACTGCACCTCCAGCCAGTTCCTACCTTTGGAATACCGGAGCTACCACGCAAAACATCAATGTCACTGCATCAGGCACCTATGGTGTCACTGTTACTGACGCCAATGGATGCACCGCCGTTCCCGATTCGGTAGAAGCCACCATCTGTCCTCTGCCACCGGCTTTGATCAGTGGCCCTAATGTTATCTGTGACACGGGCTGTATCACCATATCGGCTTCACTGGGCTACAATTATATGTACCAATGGTTTGATGAAAATGGCGATTCTATTCTGCTTGCCAATGGCCCTACCCTTCAGGTTTGTACCAATGTTTTCCACGACAGTGTGTATGTGAAAATAACTGACGCCAATGGCTGCATGGGCATTTCAAATTGGTGGGTCATCGACACAGCTGCCTCTCCATCTGTCGTCATCAATGTCATTTCCGGCAACCAGTGCGAAGGAAGCCCTACCTTACTCAACGCAGTAGCAACCCCTCCAGCAAACATAGGCTTTGTATGGAGTACCGGCAGTACAGGAGCCTCCATCATCGCCATTCAGGCAGGCACCTATACCGTTTATGCCACCGACACCCTTACGGGATGTAAGGACCAGGCATCCATTGTCATCAATCCGCTTCCCGATTTCTGTGAATTGCCAACCGGCTGTTATGAAACTTGTAATCCGGATACCTTGTGTGGACCACCGGCCATGATGTCTTATCAATGGAACTTTAATGGCAACCCAATTCCCGGAGAAACCATGCAATGCCTTGAAGTGAACATGAGCGGAAGTTACTCACTCACGGCCACAAATACATTTGGCTGCACCTCCACTTCAGATACACTCATCCTGCAAATGGTTTTTTGTTGTGACTCAACCGATACTGAAATTGTTGCCGTTCCTTCAGATCCAACCCTGGAAGATTGTTGTTACAGGATTTCCTATGAAAACACACAGGATTCCCTCATCTTTCTCACCGTTCAGACATCAGGTGGCAATATACACCTGAGTACGGGAAGCCTGAGTACTCAGCTTAGTGTGGTTGGAAACACAGCATCCAGCATAGTACTGGCAGCGGCAGTAGCAGGAGATCCCCTGCCCACTGGCACCATGACTAACTTTATGGAACTGTGCGCGTATGAAGTCGAAGAAGATCCCATGGTTATTTATTTCAACTGGGAAGGACCGGATGATGCTGTTTTATGCGGCGACTCCATTATCATTGAGTGTCCCGTTGACGATTGTGTTTATATCGACCATGACTCCATCTATTGTGACCCTTTAACAGGCAATTATGTGTACAATGTGACCATATGCAACTCGCCTTACAACACCTTTAACATTGAATATATTGACCTGGTTGAACTCAGTCCGGCGGGCGTTGGTTTTGTACCCGGATTTCTGGACATCAGCGCCAATCCGCTGGCGCCGGGGGCCTGTGGCACCTATACCTTTGGCGTAACCGGCACCAATCTTCAGAATCAATCTTTGTGTTATTCCATCACCGTTCATGACGACAATCCGGTTGAAAATCCAAATGCAGTTTGTTGTTCTATAGATACAGCCCATTGTATTTTTATCCCCGGCTGTGGTCCGTGTGACAGTGTTTATGTCCACGAGATCATCATCAGTGAGGAAGACTCTTGCTGTTATACCCTGGTCGTAAATAATTACCATGCAGATAGCCTGTATGTAGGCTTTCAGATCTGTGCGCTGGACACCAGTGTTATTTTCAGTCTGAACAATTCGCCTGGCTCCGGATGGACTACAGAAGGTTTGTTCGAGGATAATTTTTCGATTATCTCCAACACAGGACCATTGCCTTTGGACACCATTACCCTTCCGGAATTCTGTATTTCTGCCTCAGCATTTCCATTCAATGACATTGAGATCAAATGGTTGATCGGCAACGGTGGCAACCTCACCCCTTTGTGCAGAGATACCATTACCGTGCTTTGTACCAATGAATGTGGATATTTTGATGAACTGTACATTGACTGTGACGAAAATGGGAATTACATTTTATCCGTAATGTTTTTCAACACCGGACCCGACACCATATTCAGTGCCTCACTGAATCTTATTGATCCTGCATTGATCGCATACAACACCCTGTTTACTTTCACCGGAGGAGTTGCTCCGGGCAGCAGTTACGGACCACTTACCTTTACAATAGGTTCTCCGGCTCAGGCAGGTGACACCTTGTGTATCGTTACCACATTACACAATGAAGAGGGCAATATCACCACTGCTTGCTGCCAGTTTAAAACCATAGCCATTTTGCCGGATTGTGCCACTCAAAATGAAGATTGTAAATGTGATGAAAAGTTTGAGTATGAAGCCAATCTGGGCATCAGCTGTGTGATAAACGGCTTTAGTGTCACCATGACACCCTTAGGCCAGCTTACCGACTGCGACATGATCATTTGGGATTTTTTCCACAACAACACCAGTATGGTGTCTTATGGCAATGCTCCCATTACCCATACCTTTCCGCACAAAGGGGAGTTCGACATTTGTATAACCATCATCCGCACCACCCCGGATGGAAAACAATGCAAAGTAAAACTGATTAAAGACATCAGAATCAGGGGTACTGCCCTGCTGAGGATGTACCCCAATCCCGCTAAGGCAGAACTCCACCTGGTCATGGATCAGGAGGATGGGCAATCCGTCTATCATGAAATTTCGGTTTACAGTTTTAGTGGGCTTTTGCTGAAAAAAGAAGCCATGTACACCTCCTCAGAGGGTGACATTAGTCTTTCGTTAAATGGACTGATACCCGGATTGTACACCGTTAAAATTCAGAATGATGAGTTGGTAGTGCTGCGAAAATTTGTGGTGGCCGAGTAGTTGATTTTGACTAAAAAGAAAAAGTACCTGCACCTGAAGTGAGGTGCTTTTTCTTTTAGATAGGTAATAAAAGACACATTTCCAATGTCAATGTGTCACAACCAATTGCCATTTCCAATGTTTAAAGAGTGCATTTTGCATAAAATCGCACTTACATTTTTTCTATATTTGCGTTGTGAATAAATTGACCAGGGTTTTCTCTATTGTCATTCTTGCTTCCATAGGTCTTTGGCTGGCGGTCAATTCACATGATGTGTATGCTGATCAAAACCATCAGATCGGTCACAGAAATTCACACGCGAAAGTTTACAGTATTGATACGCCTGACCTGATTGGACTCTCAACCGAGAAGGAGACATCTCTTAAACACAACAACAATCCACCCCCGGCTACACCCAAAAACCCAGCCCAAATTCAGCCGGCTTATGTCCTGCTTTTTAATCAACTGATGTTGGTCCGGTTTACCCAATATCTGGTAAGGACCACCAATGCAAGACTCAAATATCGAAAATCTGATTTGATATTTCCTTTCCATTATTTTTGGTAATACCGAAGCCCTCATTTCTTGCCTGATGAAGGCAATGATGACATCTCTTTTTTGCTGAAAACTTTCTCAGCACAAGCAATACTATAATAATCATATCAAAAAACTTAAATAATGGATTTTGGAACATTAATCATGGCAGTCATTGTCATATCCATCATTACATTGCCTTTTATTTTAATTGGCAGAAGCAATAAAATTAAAAAACAAAAAATGGTGGATGCACTTGTCGCCATGGCAAAATCTGAGGGCAATACCATTTCACAATCGGAGTGTGTGGGTGATTTTGCCGTTGGCATCGACAAAGGATTGCATACCTTGTATTTTTATAAAAAAATCAAAGACCGCGAAAGTCACCACAAAGTTGACCTTGAGGCAGTGCAAACCTGCACCCTGATCAATAACAGTAGAAACATCCAAATGGGCGATGGAAACAATAAAATCATCGACAGCCTGGCACTTAAGTTTACCTTTAAGGACAAAAGCAGACCAGATTATCTATTGGAATTTTATAATGGAAATGACAGTGTGCAGTTAAGCGGCGAGTTGCAGGCCATAGAAAAATGGGATGGCCTAATAAACCAAAAACTGAAGTCGTAACAACTGGCAAAATAAAGCCCCGCGAAAATATCACGGGGCTTTATTCTATTTAACATATACGGGGCAACTGTTCACCAACCAGCATGTTGACGACCCGCCTGCCACCAATGGCACTTTGCATCACGACCTGCCCGGCGTGATCCGAGGTGACAGCTCCAATTACACTGACCATCTCACAGCCTTCGCATTGTCTTAAATATTCAAGAATGCCCGGCACTACCTCCGAGTCAGCAAAAATGATAAAGACACCTTCATTGGCCACGTAAAGCGGATCAAGACCCAACAACTCGCATGCGCCATTTACTTCATCTAAAACGGGGATCGCCGTTTGTAAAAGGTCAATGCCTTTTCTACTGTCACGGCAAACCTCGTTTAACACAGAAGCAAGGCCACCCCTGGTTGGGTCTTTGAGCAGATGAATATGGCTGCCAAATGCCTCCATCAGTGGAGGCACAATGTGGTTGAAATGCCGCGTATCACTTCGTATAGTTGTCTCAAATTCAAGACCCTGGCGCACGCTGAGGATGGCCACACCATGAGTTGCCAAGGGACCACTCACAATGATTTGATCGCCTGTTTTAATTTGAGAAACACCGATTTGGGCTGTCGGATGTACCTCGCCAATGCCAGTGGTATTGATGAAGATCTGATCTCCTTTGCCTCGTTCCACCACCTTGGTATCCCCTGTAATGATTTTTACTCCCGCTTCATTGGCAGTATTTCGAATGGATACCAGGATTTCCCAGAAAGCTTTCATGGTAAGTCCCTCCTCCAGGATAAAGGAGAGGGTAAGAAACTTTGCCCTTGCGCCACACATGTTAATGTCGTTGACCGTCCCGTTTACTGCCAGGTCGCCGATATTGCCCCCGGGAAAAAAAACGGGAGATACCACAAAACTATCTGTGCTCACCGCCGTACGGCCTGTTAGGTTAATGGTTGCACCATCGTGATGCTGATCCAGGTATTCGTTGGAAAGCAAATCAAAAACTCCGGATTCCAGGAGTTGATTGGACAATAATCCTCCGCTGCCATGCCCAAGGGTTATTATTTCAAAATCGAGCTCAGGCATCGGGCAGGATAGCTGGTTAATACTAACTTTATCCATAGGCTTCTATTATAAGTTTTTATCCAGTGTATTGGCAAAATGGTAATATGCTGCACAGGCCCCCTCACTGCTTACCATTGGCGCACCCAGAGGGTTTTGAGGTGTACACAATTTACCAAACTGAGGACATTCCTGCGGTTTTTTTATGCCTTTCAGCACCAGTCCGGCAATACAATTTGGGTCCTCGTTTGCTTTTTTGATGTCAATGTTAAACTTGCGATCTGCATCAAAGGCGGAATAATTTTCTCTTACCATATAGCCTGACATAGGAATGGCGCCTATACCCCTCCACTCTCTGTCACTTACTTCAAATACCTGATGTATGACACCTATTGCATCTACATTACCTTCCTTCTTCACTACCCGTTCATACTGGTTTTCCAGCCTTGCCTCTCCTTTCTCCAATTGTGAAACCACCATATAAATGCCCTGCAGTAAATCTACAGGTTCGAAGCCGGTGACAACAATGGGTATTCTGTATTTATCCACCAATGGGTAATACTCTTCCATGCCCATGATGGTGCATACATGTCCGGCAGCAAGGAAGCCATCAATTTGAGAATCATCATCATTCATCACCGCTTCTATGGCCGGCGGCACCAATACGTGGGATGCCAGGATGGAATAATTGGACACTCCTTCCTGACTTGCCTGAATGACGGACAAGGCATTTGCCGGGGCGGTGGTTTCGAAGCCCACGGCAAAAAAAACAACTTCTTTATCCGGATTTTCTTTCGCCACACTTACCGCCTCCAATGGAGAGTATAAGATGCGAACGTCTGCCCCTCTGGCCTTGGCCTCAAGCAGACTCATCTGAGACCCCGGCACCCTGATCATGTCACCAAAGGAACAAAGGATTACGCGCTCATGTAAGGCCAGGTAAACTGCTTTATCGATGAGGTGCACCGGCGTAACACATACAGGGCAGCCAGGCCCGTGAACCATCCTTACTTTATCAGGAAGCATTCTGAGAATGCCATTTTTTACAAGACTATGGGTTTGTCCTCCGCATACCTCCATGATGCTCCATGGTTTGCTTACCTCCTTATGGAGTCTTTCCATAAGCACTTCAACCAGGGCCGGATCTCTGTATTCATTTATGAACTTCATGGTTTGTACTTTAAATCAAAGTTAAAAAATAACCCGCTTACTTTTTATTTTGATGTTTCAACTCATTTGCTGCCATGATCTCACAGGTCAAACGGCATGCTTACCGATTATTTACCAATGCGATGGCTATTCCGGGATATAAACACCAAATTTCCCATGGCTGCGTCCGGCAATATTGTAAGGCAATCATCTTTGCGGGCACCGCTAAATTCTAACAAAACCTCTTTGCATCCCCGCATCAGCTTATATTGAAGTACTTTTTCCGGATATGACAGGACGCATGGCTAAGGTTTGGGCTGATGATAAAGTGATCCATATACAAGCTGGCCAAAAGACAAATTTTCATCATTTGGCGAAAGCTGGTCGTGAAAATACAATTTAAACCTGTCAGACAAATGGTGGATCAAAAGATCTACCAACACGGCATTCTGAAATACGCCACCGCTGAATACCAGTTTGTATATTTCTTCTTCCATGGCCACCATTTCTACCCATTTCACCAAAGTTACATGAAACCGCGCCGCTGCTTCTTCGATTGTGGCACCTCCTTCCATATCAATCATCATGGCAGAAAAGACATTCGCCGAGTCCAAATTTTTCCCCTCAACAGATGAAGTAAAATAAGTGCGCTCCATATCGTAACCACGGATATTAAAGTAGCGACCTGCCAACTTTTCAACAAACATGGCGGCTTCCCCTTCATACTGAAGGCGACCAGTGAATCCCAGCATGGCAGCTGCAGCATCAAATACCCGGCCCATGCTTGAGGTCATGACAGGGGTATGGAAGGACGATGTTTGATGATAGTTCCATTCCACACTGCTGAAATGTGGTTTGATAAATTTTTCTGTCAATGCACATCGCCCCAGTACCCCGAGCGCAGACAACATGGGGTGTAATGACATTCTGTTGCCTGACAAATATGGAAAATAGACAAGCCGGGCAACACGTTGCATCTGCTTTCTGTCGTATGTAAAAAACTCTCCCCCCCAGATGTGCCCATCCTCGCCAAAACCAACCCCATCCCAAATAACTCCCAATACTTTTTTATGAGCATTCAAGAGCATGTTTTCGGCCAGCGCGGCATAAAAGTGCGCCTGGTGGTGCTGAACACTCAACTCTTGCTTTTCTTCAGCAAGTGGAGAGAGTTCTTTAACAAAATAATTTGGGTGAAGGTCGTGGACAAATACCGCAGGCTTAAATTCTGTCATTTTTAAATAATGATCCCTGGCAGCCGCATAGGCCAGTTGGGCATCATAAGATTCGAGGTTTCCCAGAAACTGACTCACATACACATTGGTTTTCCAGATAAGTCCAAAGCTGCTTTTCAAGTCAGCCCCTGCGGCAAAGATAAGTCGGTCGGAAGACAGGCTATGATTCAGCACCATGGGTGCCAGGCCCCTGCTTCTGCGCAGTATGATGCGCCGGCCGTACTTTTTGGTAAATCTTACGACACTGTCATCCATGGACATGACGATGTCCCTGTTGTGTCCGATGAAAACATCATAAATGCCGGCCAGTCCTTTTTTTGCCTCGTCGTCCCGGTAAAACATGGGTGAGCCTGATACATTTCCGCTCGTGGCAACCAGCGGTTTCCGGAAGTATTTACTGATCAGCAAAAGTAAGGGATTATTGGGCAGCATTACGCCGAGCTGGTCAAAACCTGGAGCTACCTCATCAATGCTAACCGGATTATCTGGCGATCGATTGACGTCACAAAGTACTATCGGTGCAGCTGCACTGGTCAACTCCGAAAGTATGGTTTCATTTATATGGACGACCGGATGTAAATCTTCCGGTGCATGCACCATCAGTGCCAATGGCTTGGATGGCCTGTGCTTGCGGATCCTGAGGTTGTGTACTGCCCGTTCATTGGTGGCATCACAAAGCAAAAGAAAACCTCCGGTACCTTTAACGGCAAGTATCTTGCCCGCCTCGAGAAAGCCGGCCCATTCAGCATAATCAACAGGCAAAGCCAGACCATCTGCATCTTCTGCATATAGTTTAATGCCGCACGTCTGACAGGAGTTGGTTTGTGAGTAATACCTGCGATCTTTTTCATTTTCATACTCCCGCGCGCATGCCTCACACATGTCAAAGGGAAGCATAGATGTATTTGCCCTGTCATATGGAAGCCTGTTTACGATGCTTAATCTGGGTCCACATTGGGTACAGGTAGTAAAAGCGTAATCGAATCTCCTGTTCGATGGATCTAGCACTTCCTGCGCACACAATGAACAGATGGAAAAATCAGGACTCAAATATACGCTGCAGGCATTCTGCCGGCTTGACTCCACGATCTGAAACCCATTAAATACCATGGATGCTGACTCTTCCATGGTTATGGAGAATATTTTTGCCTGTGCCGGACATTGTCGATTCAAATCTTCCAGGAAAGACATAGCAAGCCAATGGTTGGCCTGAAAATAAATGTGAACACCATCGCTGCCATTGGATACACTGCCTTCCATACCTAAGTGTCGGGCATACCTGGCGATGAAGGGCCTGTACCCCACTCCCTGCACCCTGCCCGTAATGTGGATGTGATAAGTCTTTGTACTCATGTCTGCCAGTGATGGACTGCCCTGCTTTAAATGGAAGCCTTATTTACAAAAATAAACTTATTTTTTGACCGTTTCCGCAATTTCAATTGCGCTTTGGCTGAGAACTTTGGACAACTTGGATTATTTTTTTTAGCAGTGAGGAAGCGAATTGTCATTTTAATGGCTCTATCATAGTACACAAGATGTAAAAATTGACCCCATGAAAAGAAGCATTTTCTTCATTACTACACTAATCCTGATGACCAATTTCACTTTTGGTCAGGGTAACGGAAAAATTTCAGGTCCCAGAGAAACCTGCGTGGGATGTCAGACATATGTGATTAATGCCAATAATTTTCCGCTTTCCGAAGTAAGTTTGGTGGCCTTCGACCTAGATTCCCCTCAAAATTCTTGTGCCCAGGTAACCCAATTTGGAAATGAAGCCATATTTAATGTCTGTTTTGGTTGTCCGGGCCAATACATGCTATTTGCCAATTATAATGACCCAAATGGTAACTTGGGTTCAGACTCACTATTGGTTTACGTCTTTCCAAACCTGGACATAAAAATCCAAGCCACCGATTCACTCCAATGCATTGAAACACCCACCGGCCAGGGCTGCCAGCCGGTATGTCCGGGTTATTCAGAAACCTATTACGTCAATGTTATACCAGGATCCACCATTGCATGGAACGTAACCGGAGCTGCTGACTGGGCTGCCAATGGCAATAAAGTAAACATTACCTGGGGAGACCAGGGCTTTGGTTATATATCCGCTTTTAGTCAGGCAGAAGGCAGTGCCTGTTTTGGTGAAGCCAGCTATTGTGTAGAAATGACTAAAACGGAGGAAATAGACTTCACAATGCCCGGCAATCAGTTTTGTGTGGGCGAGAACATACCTTTCGAACCTACTAACCTGTCAGGCGTAAGCTATGAGTGGAATTTTGGAAACGGGGTGACCTCATCCGAGATTAAACCAATTGTGGCGTACGATGTTCCAGGCACCTATACGATTTCTTTATCCATGACCACGGATTGTGGCTGCAAATCGGGCATTAACAAGGAAATTATCGTAAGGGATAAATTCATGCCGGTGATCAATTGTCAGTCCACTATATGTGAATACACCAGCCAGCGATATGAAACGGATGCGGATTGTGGTCAGTTTTATTGGAAAGTAATTGGCGATGGCATAATTACCGATGGTGGCGGAGTCTCTGATCGCTTCATTTCCATTGACTGGGGAAAGGGACCTGCGGGTTATGTGGAACTCGAAGTGTCATCCTGTAATTTCGACCTATGCCCCAAAAAAGCCATCTTTGAAATTCCCATCATTTCCAATTTAGCGGAGCTCACGGGTGATGCAGTTGCCTGCAAAAACAGCTACCATAGCTATTCCATTCAAAAGTACAATGCAACGGCATATCAATGGAACGTGATCGGAGGAACCATCACCGCTGGTCAGGGCAGCCACACCATCATTGTGGAATGGGGTAATGGCGATCAGGGCCGGATCGAAGTCAGTTATGACAACTGTTACCTTCGTTGCGAAGGTCAGGATGACATGACCGTGGTGTTAAGCACGGGATATGAACTTCGCGTTGCTGATACTCAACTTTGTCAGGGAGAAATATTCAATGCCACCACTGTGAACGAAGAACAAATTCCGGTTTCCGTTGAATTGTGGGTAATCCGCGACAAAGATGGAACCCTGCTCAAGAGTGCAACCAATGTTTCTTCCCTTACCTACGAAGTACCGTCAGGCGTGGATAGATTTGAAGTAACCACCACTTCTGCCTCACGCTGCCATCCGGTAAAATCGCAATGGGTAGAGGTACTGCCAAAATCCAAATCCCCCGGCAAAATCACAGGAGAACTGTCCATTTGTAAAAATACGGCGTATGCCTACGCTGCTATTTCAGATTTGGCCAATGCATCTTTTCACTGGCGCATTACCGATGGAGGACTGATTTCGGAACAAAATGGAAAAAATATTGTAGTCACATGGAACAGCGAAGGTCCATATAAGCTGGAAGTAAGCCAAACCGATCTTTCGGGTGCATTTTGTCCATCTAATGCCTATGCTGTTTCTCCGGTAAAAGTATCCAACGTCAATATATCCGGCGTGGATGAGTCATGCATTTACGACAAATATGAAATCAGCGCAACTCATTACGAAGGCATGAATTACAATTGGAAAATAATTCCGGAAGACGGGACCACCTGGTTGAAAAATGATACTTCCGAAACCAGCCTGACTTGGAGCAAGGAGGGCAGTTACCTCATTCAACTTACTACCTGCGCAGGAACGGTAAATAAACTGGTTCAGGTCAATCCGCTTCCCGACCCCAATGTGGCGTTTCCGCCCACTTTATGTGAGGGCACCACGGCACTCATTTCCACCAACATGCCCGCTGCCTCAACCATCTGGTACAATGAGAACGATCAGCAGATCGCTGTGGGACCCACTGCTGTGCTCCCGGCAGGTACGTATCTGGCAGGTGTTACCGATGCCAAAGGTTGTAGTCAGAAAAAACCATTTACCATCACCCAATTACCCAAACCAAACATCTACCTTTCCAGCCCGGAGCCAACCGCGGTTTGCCTTTCCTCACCCAACCCTTCATTTCCACTGCTGGTTGCCAATGATGCGGAAGATGGCTATAAGTATGCCTGGTATTACAATGATCTTGCTACAGGTGCAACCACGCCCACCTGGCAATCGACAGCCACCGGAAAATACAAGGTTGAAATCACCGATGAATTTGGCTGCACCAACTCATCCAACACCCTGGTGGTATATGACCGCTGTGATCCCAATGATCCGGGAAATCCTGGCGGAAACCCCAGTCCCTGCATCTCTACCCTTGGCACAATTGGCCTCTCTTATACAAATTCAGATTGTAATACTTTTCAATTCACCAGCACAGCCACCAACTTCATCATGGATTCTCATCAATGGCATTTTGATGACATTTATGCCCAGAACAACTACAGCACCGACGCCAACCCTGTGCACGACTTTTCGAGGGCAGGTTACTACGATGTGACCTATGCAGTGGCAGTGGATGATGCCAATAATCCTGGCGGCACCTGCAAAAAATTTCAACAGGCAAAAATTGCCATTGACCTGGCAGCTGCATTTGAACACACCCTGGGATGTCAGCAACAGGAGATTCAGTTTTTTGACAGGTCAACCTTTATCCCTGGGAAAGACATCACAAGCTGGACCTGGAATTTTGGTGATCCGGCAAGTGGTATGGACAATACGAGTAGTGCTGCCGATCCCACACACATCTTCCACAGCGAAGGATCCTATACCATTACCCTGCGCATATCCAACGGCAATTGTACCGATGAAATCACAAAAACACTTACGTTACATCCACAGCCTGTTGCCAACATCCTCTCAGGAACTGCAGTTTGCGAAAATGCGGCTACTCAAATTTATCTCGATAAAACCGATGGCCTTTATCGCACGGACTGGACATTTGGTGAACCGTCCAGCGGATCAAATAATACATTCTCAGGCAAACTTGCTTATCATGTATATGCCGCGGCTGGCCTGTTCACGGTCACTGCATCTGTTACTTCCAACTTTGGTTGTACGGCAGAATTTTCAAATGACATCCGGATCTTTGCCAATACATTGTCCGGAAACATAACCAGCAGTTTGGGATCCAGCTTTTGTGAAAATGTACCGACTACCCTAAATGCTCCTTTTGGTGGAACCCAATGGCAATGGTCCACAGGGGCAACTGCGCAAACCATCGAAACAAACATCACCGGCATTTATACCGTAACAGTCACCGATAGCCATGGCTGTAACTTCACGCCAGCGGGCACTCCCCTTACCATTCACCAGCTACCTGCCTCCTACCTAAGGTCAACAGTCGTCGAAGGAGAAATGTCCATTGTGTCATTTGAAGAAACCATCACATTCTGTGAAGGCAAAGATCTTTACCTGGATGCAGTGGTAAAAAATACATGGTCTTACCAATGGCAAAACAATGCAAACAGCAGTGGACTTGCCTTCAGTGCAGTCTATCAAAATCGACTCTCTGCTGGTCCATACGCTTTTACCGTCACCATCACCGATGTAACCACCGGTTGTAAAAATACATTTGGCCCCCTTCAGGTTACTGTAAATGGCCTTCCTGCCCAAACGGTCATAGTAGCGGATACACCTGGCATTCTGTGCGAAGGGTTGAATCATCAAATTTCAGTAGCCTCACCTTTGCCGGGAATTAACTACCTGTGGAATACGGGAAAGTCCGGAACTTCAATTTCTTCTGCTTCTTCAGGAAACTATTTTGTCGTAGCCAAGGATGGCCAGGGCTGCAAAAGTGAAAGCAATGTGATTGAGATCAAGGCAGGACCCGACATCAGTTTCATACCCAGTGGTTGTTTTGAACGCTGCGCACCGGATACTTTATGCTTCCCGGCCATCACCAACGTGGTTTCATATCAATGGCTTTACAATGGGGTTGACATTGCGGCAGCTCAGGGCGGAAATGATCCCTACATCCAATTGAGTCAAAGTGGCATGTATCAGGTGGAACTTATCGGATCAAACAGCTGTACAAGCACCTCTGATCTGTTGAACCTTACCCTCATTCCCGCTACCGGCACGGTTAATGGAGCCGTGTATGTGGATGTCAATACCAATGGCATCATCGATGCGGCCGACACGCTGAGCTCCGGCACAGTCGTTCAACTTGGGACATGGACGGCCACTACCGCAAATGGGCTATTTCAATTCAGCAATGTACCCGCAGGATCCCATATCGTGAACTTTGATACCAACACACTGCCCGCAGGCGCCAAGCCACTTATAGACTCAACCCTTGCAACCATCATCACCTGCGATGACACCACCTCAGTGGCATTGTTAATTGGCATTGATTGCATATCTTCTACCAGGTATGAAGAAAAAAATATTTGCCATGGAGATTCCATCTATCTTGGCAGTCACTATTATTATGCTGACGCAACCGTTGTTAAGGTAAAAATACTGGCAGGTGGCTGTCTCGATTCCACGATTTACCAGTTAAGATTCGGCACAGCAGCAGTATTTGAATTGATCCGGGAATTGCCATGTCCTGAACTTGCCAACGGCAGTTTGAAAATTATATCAGCCAATTTATCTGATTATCAGGTTTACCTGAATGGCGTCGCGAATGATGCAACCGATGGGAAAATCGATGAACTCAAGGCAGGAGATTATTTGATCAGTCTCGTGGATGATAAAGGATGCCGCACAGAACAAGAAATAAAACTTGAGGACAAAGCGAAGGTGAATTTTGAATTAACTTCAGAGGACATCGGCTGTCAAAAAGGATATGCAGACCTGGATGTGATCCTCCACAATTATACGGAGGATGCCGTAACCATAAAGTGGAACAATACCATTACGGAAAAGTCCTTAAAAGCATACAAAGCGGGCTTTTATGAAGTAAGTATTTACAATGGCTGCGAGACAGTAAAGGCAGGTGTAGAAATTACAAGTATCGCAGGAGCACACGATACGCGTGCTTATATTGTTTGCTCCGGTAATGTTTTACCTTTGCTCGGACAAACATTCAGCAATGACACTGTTTTTCATTTATTGAGTCCCAATGAAAATGGCTGTACCGATACCACTACTTATAAGCTGAGTTTCAGCCCGCGGTTTGACTATGCCCTTGACATAAAAAGCAGTTGCCCCGGCCTGCCCGATGGTCAGGTGGCCATAGAAATGTTTAGTCCCGGCATCTTTAGTTATGCCATAAATGGGCAACCGGTAATAATCCAGGATGGTGTGATAGCAGGTTTGTATTACGGCACGTATCAAATAAAGATCAAAGACGACGCAGGTTGTGAGGAAAACAAGACCCTGGATGTACCGGTCAGGGAAAAGGTTTTGTACAATATACAATTTGAAAACATCACATGCTTTAAAGGTTATGCCGAATTGGGCATCCAACTGGAAAACTATGCCGAAGAAGAGGTGTCATTTATGTGGAGTTCAGGTGAACAGGGTGCATCGATAAAAACCTCTCAATCCGGAACCTATAACGTAACCATTTCCAACGGTTGTGAATCAACAGAGGAAAAATTTGAGGTAACGGACACTGATGATAAACCATCATTTTTATTGCCCAATATCCTCAACCTGGCGACGGGAAACGAAAATGCCATCATCGATCTGCAGCAGACCGAATTTCAAGGCAGTAAAGTGAACGATTTCAGGGTTTACAACCGGGCAGGTCTGTTGGTGTTTTCAGACCAAAATGCCGACCTTATCTGGGATGGCAAACTGGGCACAGCACCACTTCCGGCAGGCGTTTACGTTTATACCATTGATGCAGATGTCGATGTGTGCGGCACTGTTAAAAAGGTACACAAAGCGGGGACAATCACCATCATACACTGATGGCTTACATCCTGATTAACTTCATGGTTTTATGGTTTGTCCCATATAAGACGTGTACAAAATAAATACCCAAAGTGTAATCGGCCATATCCAGGTTTATGCTGTGGTGTGGCCTTGATTCTCTTTTTTCAGACAAAAGGACCTTGCCGTAGATATCTGTGAGTAAAACCGACAAAGGTTGATTGATGCCCTGGATCTCAAGTGTGCTTTGGCCGTTGTTGGGGTTGGGATAAACCACCATGGCTTCAGCAGCAGTTATTTCGGTGATGTCCGAGATGATGTCACCGGCCAGGAATTGAAAATTGATTTCTTTGCCAAAATCCCCCTGAAACTGCTGGGTAGCTTCTCCAACACTCCTGATGCCCAGAAATCCTGTGCCATCTGCATTGTTCCAAAAACTGATGCCATCGTCACCGGTATCGCTGATCTTCAGAAAATAACAACCTCCCAGGTTTTTTAAAGTGTCGGTGTATTCCGTATTGGGTTGTAAACCACCCTTTCTTTGCCTTATCACATTGCCATCTGCATCGGTGAGCACCCAGGATGTTTCATTTGATGCTCCATTGGTGCGCATCTGGATGATGACATCGGACTTAAACTTCGGAGCCTTCTTAAAGCTTGAGGTGGCTGTGTTGTTTTGGGCATAGGCATCGGCCTGACCATTGGGATCAACCACTTCAACCACAAATTCACCGGCTTCAAGCCACTGATTGGGATCAAGAACCGGCAAGGTCACCCGGGCCTTTTCCATAAATTTGAGGTTGCCCGTCCATTGATATGTTTTCATTTGTCCTCCGGTTACTCCATATCGTATCGTTAAACTCAGCAGTGTTGCTGATCCGGTGTTTTTAATCTCAACTTCCGGTTGCAGACATATCGGATTGACCCTGGCATACGCATCACCAAGAGAGGGACTGATGATGCGCTCTACCGCCGCGTCATTTTGAAAAGCGGCAGCTTCGTATTCTACCAACTGACAATTTATGATATACCGGGAATCACCCTGTGCCGTATTCACGCCATAGTCCAGAGTGATGTTGTTCCCACTAACAAAAGAGGTAAGGTCGTATTCCCTGAGATCGGTTGGCATGCCGGGGCACCAGCCCGCTCTGTCATAAATCCAGGTGCCTCCCTGGGGATAAACCGGATTGGCAGCACATTCCTTCCACACCTGCCAGGCCCATTCGTTGGTTCCGCCATTGACGTTGAGGTAATGGGTTTGGGGAATGAACTCTCCCTCCTGTCCGTGTCCGGTGATGGCGGTTCTGAGTTTCGCACTGGCAGTGCCTTGCTGAAACTGTATGTTGCGTTGCTCAAAACTGCCATTGTTGAGCAGGCTCGCATAGCCTACCGAATTTACAGGCCACACTTGCCTTATGTCTTTTACCTTCCTCGGAGCGGTACCTTGATAATATAAAAAGCGGATATCCATTTCCTCCTGATTCTGCCCACCAAATTCCATGGTAAGTCTTTTACGCCCCTTTAATATTGGCGCAAAATCAGATACATCAAAATCCCAGCTTTTGCCGCCGAATCCAAAATTGAGGCCGATGCCGTATGGGGTTACAAAACTTACCAACTCATATTTCATTGGCCTTCGATTGTAGTACTCCAGGTCTTCAATGAAGATGGTACTGTCTTCTTCGATAAAGATGCTCTCCAGGATCTTTTCGGCTTCATCGTAAATAAAGGTTTCGCCGGAAGCCCAAATTATTTTTTTATCGCCTTCCTTGAGGTTGTTGTTTTCTACATAAAATGTGCGCAACACATTGCCCTGATTTGGAAATGAATCGAGGTAGATTTCACTGCCCACCTGTCGGCTGTAATTTCCCCGGACCAATATCAGTTTTGGTCTCTCTGTGCCAAATTGGTACTGTTTAAATTTTTGCGATGCAATAAAAGCTGCTGAAAAAGGTATGGCATTGAATACCCCTGAAGTGGATATTTTTGAATCGTCTGCAGCTTCAAGGGCATTCTCTTCATTGAAATTGTATTGATAAACCAGGTTATCGTAGAGCGGATCCGCAGGGGAAACCCTGGATCTCATCCTGGAAGCAAGTTCTGCCTCACTGAGTTCTTTGTTCCAGACGGTAAGGTCATCCATATCTCCGGGAAAAGACAAATCCATGTTCAGTGAACCCCCAAAAGAAAGTTTTGTAATGTGGATGGGTTTTGTCATGCCCGTACCTGTATGCCACAATTTGCCGTTGAGGTAAATTTTCATCGTTCCTGTTTTGGCATTTTTTGTAAATGCCCAATACTGCCATTTACCCTCATATTCGGCCGCAGTGGCCAATTTATTGATACGGTCATACCCTGAACCATTATTGCCGCAATCCCAAAAGACATTCGCATTGCTCCATGGCAGGTGGATCATGATCTGCCGGTTACCTGCTTCATCCGTTGCTTCCATGGCGGCAGTATTGGCAGGCAGGATGTCTGCGCGACCTCTGACCCAGAAGGCAATGGTTATTTCTTCCGTAATACTATTTGCTTCATTTGCAGGTATGTTTAGGATTGCTGATCCGTCGATTTTGAGGTATCGGTCTGCACCGGTGGACAAAGCTGAAGAGGCAAATGGCGCGCTATGCGACTCAATGGCGGCAAAAGCTTCATCGGCTACATAGGAGACTTCTACCAGGATATTTTTACTGCCGCTCCAGGCAAAATCATCATGAAATTGAAGGTGCAGTGTTCCCGAAGCGGGTAGATTTACATGGTCAAAAAATACCTCCTGACCCGCCGAAGCAATGACGGTTTCATTGTCAACTGTAGTGAGGTCAGTTTCCTTCATACGCACTTTCATAAGCTTGAGTTCTCCATTACCGGATTTTACCTGAAACTCTATACCGGTAATTTTTCCTCCAAATGCACCTATATCTTCTTTGCGATACAAAAAAAACATTCGTCCATTGTTTTTTCCGGAACCACCCAGACCCAGCGTATTTTCACCTGACCCAACTACCTGTCTGGTTTCAGTTTGGGTTGTTGTAATCGTCACTGGCTTCAGTTCATACTGAATATAGCTGTAAGTGGGATTGTTTACATAGTTGAAAAGATTGCCACTGAAATTGCTGATGATGTGTGAGGGGGCTTTTGCCAGAAATGAATCCAGCCTGCTTGAGTCAGTCACAAAAGTATTACAGGAATAGTCCCACTCGCCGCAGCCCTTGTTCCTGTCCGTTCCGGTAGAAACCAGCCCATCCTTGCACCGCATGGTGTAGCGCATGATGATTTTTTCCGTTTCCATGTCCGGAAAATTAATGACGGTGTCTTTTTTATTGGAACTGTCGAAGTGAAAGGTTTTGACTTCGGTTATCTGCTGTGCTGATACCAAAGAGGCCATAATACAAAGGCCGAAGACTAATAAAAATCTGTGCATAACTCAAATATGGTTTGACTGTAAATATAGCATACTTTTCAGAAGTATAAACAGCAACAAGGCCAATTGTCTTTACAGACATACAATGCGAATGACAAGGATAGTTTACCGTGGAAATTTCAACCCTAATCCAAATTCTCTGCTAGAAACTGGCTTCAATGCCCAGCGAAACAAACCTCGCTAACCCTACCCTGATACCCTGTGGCCTCCTCGATGCGATGTATCTCTCATCGGTGAGGTTTTTAACGCTTAATTGAATCGTAGTCCCAATATTTTTAATTTTATAAAATGCATTGGCATCTACCGTATAAAATGAAGGAATCAACCCGTTTCTACCGTCAGCCGAAGCCTGGATGGTATTGAGTTCATCTGCAAACTGCTGCCCTGTATAGTTACCGGTAATGCGTGCACCAAAACCATTGAACAACTCCAGGGTAATGGCCGAATTGACAAGCCATTCCGGCGCATACGGCGTCTTGTTGCCCGCCAGTCTTACCCCTTCTTTTGTCCGGTCGCCTGTGAAGATGGCATCCGACCAAGTGACGTTGGCATCAATGCTGAGACCGGTTTTTGTCCACCCGGCCAGGGTAGAAAGTTGAAGCGCAAAGGCCGCCTCTATTCCTTGATGTAAGGTTTGACCGCCGTTTACCAGTCCCGTTCCCGTACCTCCGCTGGATTCTGAAACGGGAATAACCTGATTGGAAAAATCCATATAAAATGCGGTCATTTCCACATTCAATGAAGGGTGAGCAGCGGATCGAAATCCCAGTTCGGCATTCACACTCCTTTCTGCATTCAATTCGTACACCTCCCCGGTATCTGAAATGGCGTCTTTGGTTCTTGGGGGAGCGAAGCCTGTATGCACACCACCAAATAAGGTGGTATTTTTTGCCAACTTCCAGGTAAATCCAGCTCCCGGAATCAATTGCGAAATTGCATTTTCAGAAACCAACAGGGTATCTCTAAGCAAATTTTGGTTGCCAATACGGAACGTCCTCCTGAAAATATCCCTTTCGTAGATAAAGTTTTCCATTCTTACACCTGCATGGATGGCAAACCTTTCGTGCAGGTTAGCCTGGTTTTGCACATAGGCACTGAAAGCCCTGCCCTTGCGGTCTTCATCTTCGGTCAATGACCCCGAAACCGCATTGTATTTTGTGCCATTGATGCGCTGTTCATCGGTCTTTTCTGCCATATACCTTATACCCGCCTTCAACTGGTGCTCAACACCTGCTGCTTTAAATAAAAGGGTTAAACTCGATTCCAGGCCCGCCACCTCAAAATGGCGATTGCGGTTTCCTGTGGTATTGCGCATATAGACTGCGCCCCCGGTAATGGCCTCATCGCCCCAGGACACACCTGTCCAGTTAGAGGGTTTGGAATCGTTGGCATCATTGGAAACAAAGTCCTGGCGTCGCCAGTCGCGACTGGTGGTATAAGCAAATGCGATAGTTTTCAGGGCCAGAGCTTTGGACAGACGTTGATCAAAATGGCCCGAAACATGGTAACGCCTTACCCGGAGTAAATCGTCCGGAGCCATATGCTCAAAGTCCAGACCACCCTGGTTATACATCGTTTGGGTAAGACCCAGGTAAGTCGAATTGGAAGTTTCGTCATAAAAACCCAACTTCAATGCAAAAGATGTGGAAGGATTCATTTGAATGCTCATTTTACCCAACACATCGGTAATGCCAAAAGAAGTTAATCCCAATTTTTTAGCGCCTTTCCTGAGTACAGAAAAACGCAGACCGGTCCGGCCAATGGTATTGCCATATGAGCCCAACACATTGTAATACCCTCCCTGCCCGCCTTGTACACGCAGGTTGGCCGTTCTGGTTTCGGGGGGTGTTTTGGTGAGATAATTCACCACCCCGCCAATGGTCTGGGGTCCATATAAAATCTGTCCGGATCCTTTGAGTATTTCCACACCGGACATTCGGTCAATGGGTGGTGTGTAATACATTTCAGGCTCTCCATAAGGGGCAAGCGCTACCGGCACCCCATCTTCCAAAACCAACAGGGAGCGGCTGCGGTCGGGGTCAAGGCCCCTGATGCCAATGTTGGCGCGCATGCCGGCACCTTCCTCGTCACTGACGTGGACTCCGGGACTTCTGCGCAAGACTTCATTGCCGGACAAAGGATTAATATTTTTGAGTTCCGCAGTAGAAATGTACGAGGCCGATCCAGGGATTTTGGAGAATTGTCTGTCTGATTTGCCCAGGATAAGCACTTCAGGGAAGGTCATGGTGTTTTCTACGAGCATGATGGAGATGGACGGTTGGGGGTCTGCCAGGTAATGTAAAATAACCTCCTGATTTTGAAATCCAAGGGCAGTAATTGAAAGGGAATAAACGCCTTTTTCCGGAAGCTGGAGTTCAAATTCTCCGTCCGCATTGGTGGCACTTCCCAGTAAGCTGCCTTTCACAAGAATGTGCGCGCCGGCAATTCCATTTTGTCATTATCAGTGACGACACCCTTGATAGCACCTGCATAAGCACTTGATATTAAAATACTTAAAAATAATAAATAAAATAGCCTACCAGGGAATTTTAAGTTGGTCATAAATGATCTATTTAGATTTGTTCTAATTAATTTCAAAAATAAGACCATTTCACAGAATTTCAAATTTTATTTAGATCAATTCTTAATAATATTCATCATGTTTTGGCTTGATTAAAAACAGCCGTGGATTCCATTTTACTATTTAGGAAAAAATTAATCTTTTGAAGATACCTTGTACTAAGATTGTCTGAAATCCAGCATTTATTCCAACAAATATTTTTTTACCCACAATTATTTGTTGATTAAAATTATTTTTTACAGTAAAATATAATATATACATAAACAAATATTTCATATTTTTATACCTTAATAGGTTGTTTTTATACTATATTAAATAAGCTTATATACGCTTAAAGATATGTTATTTTGATTGCCAATGAACCTTCAAACCCATTAGCTGATTTTGTTTGGAATTACTTAATCAAAACCCAAATTTTTTAACCATGAAAAGAATTATTAAATTAAGCGCTTATGCCCTTTTAGGCATTTTGGCTCTGGTGTTGTGCACTTCTTTTTACCTCACCAAGAAGTTTGAGTCCCAGTCAACTATGGTTCATTCAATAAAGCCCGTACCTGTTGCGATTCTTTCTGATTCAGCCTCTCTTGAGCGTGGAGGTGTTTTGGCCGTGGGCTGTAGATCCTGCCATGGCACCGACCTTTCCGGAAAATACTTTTTTGATGACCCCGCCATTGGAAAGATGGCAGCCCCAAATCTCACCCGCGCCAAAGGCAGTCCCCTTGAAAACTACGCCGACATCGATTACGTTCGGGCATTAAGACACTGCCTGAATCCAAAAGGAAACCCACTGATGATCATGCCATCTGAGTCATACACCCACCTTAGTGACAAGGATCTGGGTGCGCTGATTGGCTACCTCAAAACTCTTGAGCCCAAAGAAAATCAACTGGCCCCGCCAAGCTTTACGTACCTGGCAAAAGTAATGGCCGGTGCCGGGCTGTTTGGCGATATGTACCCCTATGACATCATAAATCATGACAAAGCCAAGAATATTCCTCACCCTGCTGATCCTCCTTCATTAGAATACGGTAGTTATTTATCGCGAATAGGTGGATGCGTTTCGTGTCATAAGGCAGATCTGGGTGGTGGGCCGTCACCAGACCCCGCTTCCCCCATAGTACCTGACATTTCAAAGGGGGGCAATATGGGCAAATGGACGCAGGCTCAGTTTATCAATGTTTTTCGCACGGGTAAAACGCCGGAAGGCAAAATGCTCAATGATAAGTTTATGCCCTTCACCTCAGTAGCAGCTTTCAGTGACGTGGAAATTGCTTCGCTGTATGACTACATCATGACTTTACCGGCAGCACCAAAAAGAGATAATTAAAGGGTTGGGGCGTTTTGGATAAATCAATTTCCAGGACGAATGCTTCCATTATTGGTTACAGCACCTGAAATAGCTCCCCTGCCCTGAACAATACCTCCAGGTAAGTTATTAAGAATACCCGTGCTTACAAAGATGCTGCCTTCCAAATGGATGGTGCCCTGGTTGTTGATGGTGCCATCACTGGTCCACAAAACACCTGGCAATACATTGACAGTTACTCCAGGAGGTATTTGAATCACACCATTGCTGATATAAGCATCGGTGATGTTAATGGTCTCCTCTGGAACAGCGGACATGAGTGCACTTTGAAGGTCAACGTAACAATCCATTTCGATCATAATCGCACAGTTGCTACAAGCAGTTGCGGCTTCGGGACTGGTAGTTCCGGGAGGACACGTCACACAAATGGCCGCCCCGGTTGCCCCCTGGTATGATCCAGCCGGGCAGTTGATACAATCACTGGAGCCGGTCATGTTCTGGTATGTACCGGCAGGACAATTGATACATGCTGTGGACCCTTCCGTATTTTGGTAAGTACCCACGGTACAATTGATGCAATTGGCTGCCCCAGTGCCATTTTGGTAAGTACCCACAGGGCAATTCAAACATACCGTACTTGCCGGAGCGTTGGCATATTTACCGGCAGGGCAGTCCTGACAAATCACGCTGCCGGCCACTCCGGAGAATTTGCCAACCGGACAATCATTACAGGAAATAGAACCCTGGAGATCCTGATACTTTCCCGCAGGACAATCGAAACATTCGATGGCCCCTTCCAGATTCATATACTTCCCCGCCGGGCAATTCAAACAGAATGCCGAGCCTTCAGCACTTTGATATTTCCCCGGAGCGCAGTTTATACATGCCACACTGCCTACCTGATCCTGGTATTTTCCTGCGGGACAATTGGTGCATGCCACACTGCCGGGATCACTGGCAAACTTACCCACAGGACAATTCAAACAAATGGCGCTGCCCGGGACATTGGCAAACTTGCCGGCAGGGCAATCAAAACACTCAATAGCTCCTTCCAGATCCTGATACTTTCCCGCAGGGCAATTGGTGCATGCCACACTGCCTGGATCGCTGGCGAACTTACCCACCGGGCAATTCAAACAGAATGCCGAACCTTCAGCACTTTGATATTTACCCGGAGCACAGTTTATGCATGCCACACTGCCTACCTGGTCCTGGTATTTTCCAGCAGGGCAATTGGTGCATTCCACACTGCCCGGATTGCTGGCGAACTTACCCACCGGACAATTCAAACAAATGGCGCTGCCCGGGACATTGGCAAACTTGCCGGCAGGGCAATCAAAACATTCAATAGCTCCTTGGAGATCCTGATACTTTCCCGCCGGACAATCAAAACATTCGATGGCTCCTTCTATATCCATAAATTTACCGGCTGGACAATTCAAACATTCAACACTCCCTTCCATGTCCTGATATTTTCCAGGAGGACAGAGAAAGCAGCTGCTTGAACCTACCTGATTCTGATATGAACCCGCAGCACATAAATTGCAAAAAGTTGCCGCGAGAGCATCCGCGAAAGTGCCCACCGGGCAACTCAGACAAAACGATGCACCGGGAGAACTTTGATAATATCCTGCATCACAGGGCAAACAAGATGTAGCACCTGGGTCTGAAGAAAAATACCCTGGCAGACAGGAAGCACAACTGCTTTGTCCGGGATCGGATTGATAGCTACCCGGCCCACATAAATAACTGTTGGTGCCATCCGGACAATAGGAACCCGGTGGACATTCGATACATGTGAAGCCATCATAATACTGTCCCGTAGCGCATTGTGCTTTTACTTCTGTGGCAAGGATTGTGAAAAGGATGAAGCTTAAAAATGAAAAAATCGACTGGATTTTCATGGTGTAAATTGATTAAGCAAAAACAAATATATAACTTATTCATAGTTTTAGAAAATCCAAACCAACACAAATTTTATTTTGAATAATCACACAAATTCATAATCTATCTCAAATACCCTTAAATTGACCTGCCACATGTTAAATTTAATGGAAACTTCAAAAAAAGGCCGGAAATCTCCGGCCCTTCCTTTATCGATTTCTATATATCTCAATCATCTTCGGATTCCGACCCACCCTGGTTCGTTCCTCCGCTTGTGACCGGGGCTCCGCTCCTGATCTCTGTGTGGCGAATTTCTCCACCGGAAGTTCCCGTCGTCCTCCCAAAATACAGGGTAACTACACAAAGCGGCACAATAAGCCACTTCAGCCAGTTCGCAAAGGACGATGACTTCCAGCTTAAATACAAAGTCACCAGACTAAGAAAGCCCAGCGCGTAAGAAAATACTGCAAAAGTTTCTGCCATCTCCTCATGGATGCCAATCAGATTTTCGGTCACTCCCGGCAGGCCTTCCGCTACTTCTTCTGCGCCTTCTCCGGTGAGAAAGGCAGGAATGGTAGCCAGCGCACCAAGTATAAAAATAAAATAAGCCGTTCTTTCCATAACCGAAGATTTTACCATGATGGCGACAATCAATACTATGAGTCCGACCATGGGAAATATGATGGGCATGTGGTTTAAAACCAGATGCCAGTGTGCTCCATTCATCACTATAGATTTAAAATGTAAAAAAAATTAATACAGTCGCTAATAGATTTACAGGCGCATGCTACAACAAGACTGTGGATGCCATAGATGCATTAAGCCCTGGTAATTATATATATCCGTAAAAATAAATTACCTGAAAATCAAATCATTTTGGCGGATGAAAAATGCGGTTGTTTTCCCTCATCGACGGCAATTGAACGAGATAACCGATACGCTCTGATCTGGAAGCAGGTACCTCTGTTTGGTTGCCCAAAATGTCAATAGACACAACCATCAGGTTAAATTGCGTGCCGCTATCCTGGCCGCTTTTAAATGGCAGTTGAATGTCTTTTAAATAATCACTGTCTTTTATTGGATTTGTGTAATGCTGCCGTACAAAACGGATCAAAGATTCACCCGATAGTTTGGATTCGTGATCGAAGTAATGCAAAATGGCAAATGGAATTTTCACCATTTCCCGAACCGGAGAAAGCGTCAGTGTAAATATGATAAACAATGACTTGGCTAAAAGAGGCCTGTACATGTTACAAAAGTGCACGGCCCTGGCTACAATGACAATGACCGTCGTCATACCGAACAAATGTCTTGCTGTACGTTCCGCTTTTAGTTACATTTTTATTGCCCGGTCAGCAACAACTGAAAATTGGGCTCAATGGAAAGCATGGCATTGACCCACAACAACACCGTCTTTGCCACGGCCATGACATCAACTTGTGGCGAGTGTGGAGTCTGTGAGGGTATAACCACATCCGTCTCCGCACCGGGCAATTTAAATTTATCCCAGTTGCATATATTGCCCCATGAGTTGTCCTGTAACCCGGTCCAAACATTCCTGTCTGCACAAGTGACTGCCGCCGCATTATCCAACACAGCCTGGTATTTTCTTGCAGTGGTGGCATAGGGTCCCTGCAGGTCAATATCGGGTAATACGCCCCAGGACCCGTACACAGACTCCTGTGGGGATGCCAGACTAAAATTGCAAGCCAGCTTACAGCCCCAGCTGCGAATGGAATCGTGCATGGCATTGTACACATTATACATGAGTACGTCGTTTTGTGCATCCCACATCGCTTGCTGATAAGCATAGGGAATGCCAAATGAATTGCCTACAAAATGTTGGCCACCTTCATAGGTTATCACTTCTTTACCAAATATCTTGATGAGGTTATAATCCCGCTTTACCGATGGCCTGAATCCCTGCCATGCATTTTGCGCATTGGACATGACATCTGCTACAGTAGCAGACGCACCCAGCAGGTCAAGCCTCGGATTGCCGCTACTGCCATGGTCCAAACCAAAATAGTGGGTAGGTGATCCAAAGTCCCATTCTTCGTGGGGCAGCTGACTCAATATTTGTTCATTGAGGTCGTTGAAGCCGGCCTGGATGCCCAAAACCCGCCTTACACGGCAACGTTCCGGACCGAATACATTGTGCCAAATGCGAAATACCTTACCTGCTTTTTCAGCCATTGCCCTGCCATAGTTCAGATTGGCCGGCCTGTTGTTGTCGTTGTATTGGGCCTGTGGAAAAATCCAGTTCCAGACTTCATTGCTGTATTCGAGATAAATAATGATGTCTTCGTTCAGGCTGTCCCTAAACAAGGTGGCCATTTGTGCGATATAGGCAGAATCCGCAGCATGGGGCACACACAACCATATATCTTTGCCTGTTTCATTGGCCAGACCGATCATCACTTCATAGGGCACGCCCCGGTCACCGGCATGGGTGAAAAACGAGACCAGGGATCGCCCTGCCCAGCTCACATTGGCATTGCCATTGGTCGAACCCCAGTCCATAAACCGAAGTGTGCGAAACGGAGTAATTTTCTCCAGAAAAACGTTGTAAAATGGGCTGACCTGAAGATTTACCCCTTCATCCTGTGGCCTCACGATGCGGATGTTGCGCACGTGGTCAATGACGTCAGAAAATGTAATGCTCAATGAAAAATTTTCATTGTCATTTGCCCGGAAAGCGATCCTGCCCGGGGTATTTTGAGTTACCGTAAGATTGCCGGACAAAACAAGCGTACCTATGCCGTCATACAACAAGACATAGTTGCTGTCTGCTCTGAAATTGCCGCCATCCGCGGAGATGACATACCGGATATAGGTGGTGCCTGCCGAAGTAGTTTGCGGGGCATGGGTCGGATAACCATTGACATCAAAACTCAGCTGGGAAGTAACATTTGAATTCCAGCAAAAACAGGTGGACGAGTAACCAATCACCTCATTCCGGATGTGTTTCAACAGGTTTTTCATCGGTCGCTCTACGCTCCAGTCGCTGAAGCCACTCAGATTGGTACCAATGTCCATGGCACATGGTTGCGGTTGCCAACCCGGACAAGTGGTGCTGTCCACCTGCATAAACACGGTAAAGGTATCAGTACACACATTGCCATTGCCCGAAACATAAAGCCGGTATTGTCCAGCTGCCAGGTTGTGATATTCATTGCCATTGACAACCGGCATCGACACATTGTTCTGGTTGCGCAAAACGAAGGTATTCGAGCCCGCATGTACGGCTAAACGACCGTTGCCCTGTCCACATGAAACCAATTGTATTGGGGTAATTCTGGTCTGACAGGGAAAGGTATTATTTTCATCCAGCAAGGTTAAGGTTTGGTAAGTGGTATGCTGCAAGCCCAGGTTGTCACTCACAGTAAGGGACACAGGGATCTGGCCCAATACATTAAAAGTATGGTTCACCACTGCCGGCCCAGACTGGGTCGGACTGCCATCGCCAAAATTCCATTGATACGTAAGGGATTGACCTTCCGGGTCTGTTGACGCTGAACCGTCAAACTGAATGGTCACAGGCAGCTGGGCTGTACTTTGTGACGGTGCGAAAACGGCAGTGGGCGGCAAGTTCACCGGCACGGCGGCATCCGGAGTAACACAGGCATAGGATGTGGCAAAACGCAATTCATCGATCGCTCCATTGTCGGGAGAGTTTCCCAGATAAAGCGCAAGGCTGCGGATGATGTTTTCTGTATTGGTCTGCTGGGTGAGTGTAGGAGACCCGGGTAGTTCAAATCCCAGTTCTGCAGGATTTACATACAGAGCTACCTCCGTATTTGAAACCTGAAATACCAGTCGCATGACCATGAGATAGGTGGTATTGTGCGCGGCCTGAATGCCGGTGTCATAGAAATTTCCATTGAGCCGGAGGTGCCAGCGGCGCTGCCCTGACACATGATAAGTAGGTCCAAAATATCCAACAGCCAGGTGCTGAGAAGCACAGCCGGAACACCACGAAAGATCATTGTTGTGCAAATCGGCAAAGACCTCTTCATTGTTGTCATTGGACTTCCTGATTAAAAAACTAAGCCAGAGGGTATCGCCGGTTTCGGTACCAATGCCATTTTCATTTTCAGCCACCAGGTAGGTAAACGGACCCGAATCAGCGGTATTCAATCTTCTGCCCAGGGCAAGGTAGTCTCTGCCTCCAATGCCCTTGTTATGGATCGTTTGCAGGTCGCTATAGGTAAGGGATGCGCCTTGTATTTGAAAGCCGGGCACATTTACATTACCATTCTGCACAAACCAGGGCTGTGCCCAGCCTGTGCCTCCTGACAGCCCTTGCAACGGGGTTCCTGCAGCCGCTTCAAAACCGTCGTAGGCAAGATAGGTGCATTGCGCAATCAAATGGCATGGAAGTATAAATAATGGATAAAATAAATAGATGCAAATTAACCGTCTGATGCCCATAGCTGTGCGTACTTTATGCAAACTTAGTCAAAACGTTTGATCAGACCAAAACCAGAATCATAATTTGATTTTGTCGAATAAAATCAGCAATAAATCTTACCTGAATCGGGAATCTTAAAAATCAAATTTCACCCTGCCCTGATGCCCCACTTGCTTACATTGGGAAGGTCGGTATAGTTGATTCTGCGCACGTAGTCAATCCTGAGCACTCTGAAAATATTGCTAATGCCCACACTGGTTTCAATGTAAGGCTTGCGCTCAAGCGAATGGGTAAGCACCCGGCCATTTTCATCTACCGGAAAGCGAAGCAACTGGTTACTGACATCCGGCATGTTCTGGTCATCGAGCCCACCCCACAAACTTTTAACCGTAATCACTTCACGCCACTTAAACTTTTTAATCACAGGCATGCGTCCAAAAAATACACCCTGGAAATTATGCTGATAGTTGATGGAAGCATATTTGTCGCTTACAAATTCAAGAAAGTTCATCAGGTTGTATGATTCCAACTGATAAGCGTAGGTTTGGTTGGCCCTGTGTGCAGTAAGCAAGGTGTATGGCACCTGACCAAAAATGCGACCTCCTTCAATACCCAATTCTGAATATCCGAAAGGTGGCATGTAAAATACCTTTTTAACTTTTAACTGAAGGCTGTGGTAACTATATTCTCCGACATTGGGGCTTTTTAAACCCGCGGCATAGCGCAATTCAAAAATGGGGTGTTTATTGAGTAACGGGGTCCGGTAAGTTGACCCTTCATAAAACTTTTCATTGGGGGCATATCGGAGCATCAATCCCAATTCAGCACTTTTGACTTCACTTTTGTATAATCGTTCATTGATTGAATCATAATCAAAAAGCAAAGCACCCGCCGGACTTTGACGCACTTTTTTAGCCGTAAGACTAAATGAAAAACCATTTTCATGTTCCTTCAAATACTCAATACCCAGCGTTTTCGTGTAAAGCATTTTATTGTTTACCCCTCGTTTGATGGACAGAAAAATATTGTCCTCCTGGATAAACTGGAGTTCCTGGCCTGGAATCCTGATGTCATCCACATACCATAATTTCAATTGGTTATACGGAAACCGCATCAGTTCGGCGCTTCCAAAATTATACCTCAGGGCCAGGTAGCCTTTTAATTTTTTATCCCCAAAACCATAAGCGCCGTATCCTTCCATCATAAACCTTTCATCGAATTTCATATTGGTGCGGCCTCCCACCCTCAAACGAAAACCTTCGATCGGATTGAAACTGTAAAAAGTATTGGCCGGCCCCAGATTGAAACCTCCTATGGGCGTATAGCCTTCAAACAACAGCCTCGCAATGCTCACAAAACGCTTAAATGGCCTGAAGTTGTTGAGGCTGTCCACCATCTGATAAACACCCATCTCGGATTCCGTCAGTGGAATATGCCTGTGCGTGCTCCAGAAATCTTCAGGTTTTTTTAAAGCGTCCGGTGCGCGGTAAACTGATCCCGCCACATTGAACAATGAATCTTCCAGTGGCTCATCGACCTTTATGTGCTGATAAGAAGTGGACTTGCGTCCCAGCACAGAACGCGTACTGTCTTTCTGGGAAATGCCAAAATCAATGATGATGTTGTCTTTAGTCAACATCAATGCCCGCTGATCAGAGCCATCTGTCGCAAGACCTTTGCCGGACTTATCAACCCAGTCATATTCCTGTGTGATGTGTAGCTCTCTAACCCAGTTGAGGTTGATGTCTTTTGAAATGCCGGCATCGATTCTATGTAGGGCATAGGTCGAGTCATTCGCCACCCACATGTTGCCGGTAAAGGCAAAGTCTGTTTTTGTACGCGGGGCAAAAAACAGGTGGATCAGTGATTTGCCATTCACAATGGTGGTATCCTGAATGTAAAATCGATAGATATTCGTGGCAATGGGGGAAATAGGACTCACGAAACCATTGGTCAGCAACATGACGGTATTGTCATAAAAGTCGATTTCCTGATACATATTGGAAGTCATGTTGGAAATGCCCATGGAATTGAGTACATCGCCTGCATTGGTGATCCGCTCTGCCCTCACATATTCTTTCTTTGAATTGGGATTCTTGCGGTAATACACATCTGAAATATTTTCCCTTAAAAATACGGGAAGATACACCATGCCTGTTTCTGCATTCGTATCGGCATACTCAAAAATAAATTTTACCCGCTTGAAGATAAAGTTGTTACGCATTTTATCGGTTACATTGTTGAGCGAAAATTCCATTTTTTCGTGCTTGTTGTAACTGTAATACGTGTGGGCTTCCTTGCGGTTGATGTCTTTATGTTCGACGACTTTTCGGATCAGGTCAACGGCCGGATTCCCCTTATTCGTATATTTTTGTGCTTTTACCACCACTTCGTTGATGGTCACTCCTTCTTCTTCCAATTCTACTGTAACGTCATTGACCTGACCTCTTTTTAAGGTCACCTGCTTCGTTTTGTAGCCGATGTAACTCACGGTTAATTTGGATACCACCTCTTTGGTTTCCAGGTAAAACTTTCCATCCAGATCTGAAGTGGTGCCGATGGCCGTCTGGTCAAATTGTACATTGACAAACAACATGTTTTCTTTGGTCTTGGCATCTTTGACCTGGCCCTGTACGATTGTCAAAGACTGACCAAATGTAAAATAAGCAGAGAACAGAAATCCAAAAAATAATATCGTTTGAAGTTTATATTTAGGCAGCATTTGAACTATTGTTCGGTTTAAACAATGTGAATTAAAAAAGGTTTATTTTGATACTAAGGTCGTTTATAATCTGCAACTTATTGATTTTCAGCACAAAAATATAATTTAAAGTAGGATTTTAACCTTTTGACCACAGATTATTGCTTTTTTTTTCGATAAAAACATGTATTTAGCCGATTTAGGGTGTATTTCTGGCATTTGGAGCTTTCTGCCAGCCCAAAAACTTCCATTTTGCCTTATCAAATGCACCCTGTTACCCGCTTTAAGGATTTATCGTTAAGGTCTATTTTAGCTTTTCACCCGGTTTAATATGCTATTTTTCCATACTTTTGTCCTCATCCTCAAACAAGCTGTTTACCTTGAATAAAAAAAACCTAATTCTGTTTACCATCGCCGCAATCCTGGTCGTGGATCAATTGTCCAAGATTTGGATCAAGACCAACCTCGAATATGGCAGTGGCTTCAACATCCTGGGTCTAGACTGGGCTAAGATTCAGTTTGTGGAAAATGAGGGCATGGCCTTTGGTATCAGTTACGGTGGCATCAATGGCAAATATGTACTCAGCATCTTCCGCATCATTATGGCGGGTTTCCTCGGTTACATTTTGTTCAGTCTGTTAAAAGCCAATGAAAAAAATCCCTGCTTTTAAGCTTTAGCCTGATTGTGGCCGGAGCCATCGGCAACATCCTCGACAGCATTTTTTACGGCATGATCTTTTCGGAATCACACTACCATGGAGGCCTTGCCCAGTTTGTATCCTGGGGTACCGGCTATGCGCCTATGTTGCAGGGTAAGGTGGTAGATATGTTGTACTTCCCCATGATCGATACCATTCTTCCGGAGTGGGTGCCTTTTTGGGGTGGGGAGCGGTTTGAATTTTTCAGACCGGTTTTTAATGTGGCCGACAGTGCCATCACGGTAGGCGTCCTCACCATCATTATTTTTAACCGCAGCTTTTTCACCTCAGACCAGAAAGAAAAAACCGCACCGGAAACGACCCCGGAAACCCAGGCTACCGGCGACCCAAGCCAGGAGTAAGGTCAGGATTTGATCGAAATTTTCCTGCCTTCCTCGCGGAGTAAATTTCGTTCAGCTAGTTCAGCGATACACAGTGTTTTTTTAAAATGCGCTAGCAGTTCGTGCCAAATCTTATTCTAATTTAATAATTAAATTAAGAATATTATATTGCTTTTATTTAGTTAATGGTAAGTTTTAACAAATTTAATACCAAATACATCTGGCCATGTTTAAATTTGACTGTTCTTGATTAATTTTGTTTATTCTTGATTAATTTTACCATGCTGTTAAAGAAATGAGTTTGTAAAAACGACGACACAAATATCAAGCTGAGATTGAATATGGATGAGTTCTGATTTGGAACCGCATAAAACGGCTGTCATCGTTTAATAATAGATTTGGATAATTAACAAGTAAACGGGGATGAAAGTTTTTTTACGTCAAATCAAATTGCTTTCCCTCAAATTGGCAAAATAATAGGTTATGTAGGCGTAAAAGGATTGCACTTATACATTCGTTCTCATCCAGTTAAATAAAAAACTAATCTTACTTGTAAAAAGCAGTGTGAGTAAGTAGCATTTCTAAACTGTTCATATAACTTAAGAAGTGAATTATGATGACAGCAGGGAAATCTAAAATAAACTTTGCCTCTTAAGACATCTGAAATGTCGCCAAATGAAAGTTAATGAAAAATTTATAACTCTTTAAATGTTTAGAAATGAAATATTTTAGAAACTTCATTGAATTATTTGCAATTGCAGTTGCTGCTATATTTATTTACTCTTGTGCGAAAGACATTGATAACAAAACTCTTGATAAATCATCAACTCAAACACCGACACAAAGCAGAACTAGGACTCCTAGCAACGACAACACGACTGAGACCGCTACTGTATTAGGAAGACAAAGAAATAATCCTTATACAATAACAAACATGACTTTAGCTTTCAATACCATTTATAGAACAAATTTAGTTGCTCTTCCTGTTACCCATAAATACATTAAGTTTCTACCTACAACGGGAGATCATTTAGCTGAGCTACAAGATTGGGAGATAAATACCCTTACCCCTGTATTTGAATTTCCATTGGAGTATGAGGTTACAACAGCTGGAGACTATTACGTTGATCCAGCGGTGCAAGACAGTGCATATACCTATAGATATGCAAGTGTACCAATAAATGTAACTTTACCAAATGTACCACATCAATTAATAAGTGCCCTTTTTATTCCACCTATCAATTCCTATGTAGCAGAACAAGCCTTCTATCAAGTGGGTGAAATTTATGAAGGCGATACATCACCCCATCCTACAGAAACAGAAGGAAATGGTGGTGATGGAGATGATGTAGAAGATGATTGCCATCCTGGATGTGACAATTATCCTTGTTGTAAACTTGGATGGAATGATTGTAACGAATATCCATGTGGAGGAGACCCAATTGACCCACCATGTCTGCCAGGAAGTCCAAATTGGCCTGCATGTTTAGATGTATTTCCACCACCGACTGGACCAGATGGAGACCCAGATCCTGATTATTGTGAATGTACTGAATATCAACAAGGGCAAGCAGTAAAAACATGGAAAGTTCAAATAGGCCCAGGAGAAGACTGTAGTCAATTTGAACAAAATTGGGGAGTAGGATCGGGGGTAGAATGTACTCCTGGGGTAAGTCTTCCAGATCCTCCAGAGTTGACAAATGAATGTGGATGTCCCATCCCAAATAATCCTAACATTCCAGCAGGATGTATACAAGTAGATACTGATGGATCTCCATTGCCTGTGAAAACAGTCATGGTAAAACTCAAAGACACTTGGTTTAGTGGGGATATAACATTTACAAATATTCATGGCTGTTGGAGGTTAAATGGATCCTATTCAAACAATGTTTGGATGTGGGTACAGTTTCAAAATAGCAATTGTAAAGTGAGAGCCATGAGAAAATGGTATGTATGGCAAGCATTAGTTGTTGCGGATGATTATGTTGATAGATTTAAGCATCCTCCATACAATGATATTTATGTACATTATTCAAATGGTGCAATTGATAACGAAAGTCTGGCTAGGAGATATTGGGCATGTGCTCATACTATAAATTCTGATAATGAATATAGGATGGGAGCAGGAGGTGATGGAATACCTGCACCTAGAACAAGAATTAATTATCTACTAAATGCTGGTAACTCAACTGGGGGAGCTCCAATGCTTCAAGGTAATATTTTTAGTTCATGGCCTCAATTACTGATAGCATTTGGCATTGGGCCTGTACTCCCAGCTTTAACAAGTCCATTATATCCTGACATAACAAACAATTATTCACAAACAGATGGTGCAGCTACATATAAGGGAACACATTTCCATGAATGTGGACATGCTTCACATCATACTTTAGTTGGAGAATCATATTGGACTCCATATAGAAATCACATCATAAATAATTCTTTGCAACCTGGTGTTACAGGTCCCTATGGAAATTTTGGAAATTTTGCAATTGGATCAGACCCAGAACGTGTAGCATTAGGAGAAGCACTTGGAAATTTTACAGGTTTTAGGTATGGCTCCACTGGTTTAGGAGGAGAAGGAGGTGAATGGAGTTTTGGATTCATTCCTGCTGGGTTAATGTTTGATTTGGGTGATACTTTAGTAGATATTGTGACTGATCCAAATCCTCCACTAACCCCATTTAAAACAGGTCCTGATAACATATCTGGATTTACTCCTGCTATGATATTTGGAGCTTTAAATCCAAATGTAAACAGTGTCAGAAGTTTTAGAAACAGGCTTAGTACTTTGAGCTTAGGATCAACACCTAATACCCTTCCTGCATACAACACTTTTGTAGATATTTATGACGTATTCAATTAATTAAAATTGAAGAGACAAGCATAACTTGCCTCTTCTCCAAAAATAAGAATAATGAAATATGCACTTTATATTTGTTTCTTTGCTATATTCAATTCTTGTTGCAAGGAAAGTGCTGAGGAGAAGTTTAAACGTGAATGTCCTTATTTGATTGAATATAGAACCAATCAGCATCAACTTATGATTCCAGTAACTATTACTCCAAATAATTCAAAATATAAACTTGGAGATACCCTTCACATTGATGCGACATTTAGTAATTTGATGTATGACTATAATACAAAACAGAAGTTTGTAATACAAAAATTTCCATTTGATGCCGGAGTTAAGCTATGGATGTTTAAAGATACAAACGATTTTCAAAATGGATTTAGAGAAAATGAGTACATTATGGACTCTATATATTTTCAAAGACTAGATTATAATGGAGATAGAACAGACATTATTTATATCGATTTTATTGAAAACGAAATCGGATACAAATTTGAAATGAAACTCGTTCTCAAGAAAAAGGGTCGATATATTTTACAATTTGAGGATTTTATAAATAGATACACAGGTGAATTTTATGATGAAAAAATCTTACCATATACATTTGAAGGTAAATGTCCAACTTTTGGCGTTCGGCCAGTATCTATGATTCAAGGAGATGATCATCTAGTAGAATTTGAACCAGAGCTTTTGCATATTGACAAAAAGGTTTTTTTTGATAATTGGACAACACTAAATAAAAAATACTTTGAAACTCCATATGGTATTGGCACATTCTTTTGGGAATTTGCAGGAACCTATGGATTTGAAGTAGAATAGAAAAGCAGATAGAAAACCAGATGAGAACGAAGCTTTGAGCTGAAAGTGGGGCAAACAACCAACCTTAGTCAATGTCACCAGTTACAAGTAAGTTTAGAAGAAAATCGATCTGAAAAATGCCCTGCCCTATCTTCCTTTTGAAAAGAATTAAGTTTTATGGAGGCAAAGGAGTTTCACTCTGTGTATGCGTTGTCCGCCATGCTTACGGTTCATTTTAAAATTCGGATCTAAGTATAACTCCTGAATTCAAGCTGCAAATGCAACTTTCTTTGTTAAAAAAATAAATTCCTCATTTGGGGTTCTATATCCCAGTCTTTTTCTAGGTCGGTTGTTTAACATTTTTCTACGTATTTTACTTCACTCCATGTTAAAGATTCAAAATTAGTCTTTTTAGGGAAGTATTGTCTGATCAATCCATTCAAATTTTCATTTGATCCTCTTTGCCAACTCGAATATGGATCGGCAAAGTAAAACTGTACCTCTAGTTTTTCTTCTATCATTTTAAATTTTGCAAATTCCTTACCGTTGTCTGATGTTATTGTGTGTATCATCTTCTTATAAGGTTCCAAGGCTTTGATTATTATTTTGGCCACCTTCATTGAGTCTTTTGTCTTGGTTAATTTAATCCAACTAAGGCCAGACCTACGGTCATTGATGGTTATTAATGCACCCTTGTGTTTTTCTCCAATAATCAAATCAACTTCAAGGTCTCCTACTCTTGTGTACTCTTCTACTATTTTAGGCCTTTCAGCTATACCTTTGGTATCCTGAATTTTACCACGATTATCTGGAAGTGCACACCTTTTTCTTCCTCTTCTTTCTTCTTAAGTGAGTATGTAACTGACCCCCTTTTTTCTATCAAGTGCTATGTATTTATAAATCGTCTCAGGACTAACAAGATCTAGCCCCTCGGAATTAGGCCTGTTACTAATCTGTTCTGGGCTCCATTGATCCTCAATTTTCTTTTCAATGTACTCCTTAACAGGTTCTGTAAGTTTGACCCTTTTGGGCTTGCTATGTAGCCTGCTTTGATACTTTTTGTGCGCTAATTCAGGCTTATATTTCCCGGTTCTCTGATCACAATTACGCATAATTTCTCTGCTAACAACCGATTTGTCTTTGCCAATCGCTATTCCAATCTCATCCAACTTTTTATTCTTTGACAGCATTCTTGAAATTACATATCTTTGTTCTAAGGTTACATGACTCATATATACATCTTTTGGACGAGGGACAATATAAGACAAGTATTCCATTCAGAAGAGAGGGGGGGGTCCTTCCCTCTTTCCTTTTGAAAAATATTATCTCGTTATTGTCTACCTCAAAAGTTGCATTTGTGACTTGAATCTACAACTGAAAATAACTTTTTTTTGAACCCCCCCCCCTAAAAAAATTCCCCCCCCAATACCAAATAAAATTTTTTCAGGTTATCGTATTTCGTTCAGCGAGTTCAGCGATACACAGTGTTTTTGTAAGATGCTGTTTAGTCTAAGTGTGAGATTATAGCTGGTCGTCTGCGAGTTCGGGGGGAAAAGTTTTTTTTAGTCTTTTCTATAGAGGAGGTGTTTCGCTTACCTATCCGTCCGACCAACTACATATTGAAGCAATTCCTCTAAATCAGAGAGTTTTGTTTCAGGAATAGCCTCCCGGGTTTTCTTAAGCCATTCACATAAATTATGTAGAAGAAATTTCTTCCTGCGACCCAAGCCAGGAGTAAGGTCAGGATTTAATCGATATCTTCATGCCTTCCTCGCGGAGTAAATTTCGTTCAGCGAGTTCAGCGATACAAAGTGTTTTTGCAAGATGCTGTTTTAGTCTAAGTGTGTGGATTAAAAGGAGTCATTGGTTCTGCGAGTTCAGCGGGAAAAAAGATTTTCTTTTTAAGACTTTTCTATAGAGGAGGTGGGTTTCGCTTACCTGTTGCGTATCCGTCCGACCAACTACATATTGGCAGGAAGCAATTTCTCTAAATCAGAGAGTTTTGTTTCAGGAATAGCCTCCAGGGTTTTCTTAAGCCATTCATATAAATTATGTAGATGAAATTTCTTCCTGCGACCCAAGCCATGAGAAAGCTCAGGATTCAATCGATATCTTCCTGCCTTCCTCGCGGAGTAAATTTCGTTCAGCGAGTTCAGCGATACACAGTTTTTTTTTGTAAGATGCTGTTTTAGTCTAAGTGTGTGGATTAAAAGGATTCCTTGGTTCTGCGAGTTCAGCGGGAAAAAGATTTTTTTTTCTTTTTTGTCTTTTCTTTAGAGGAGGTGGGTTTCGCTTACCTGTTGCGTATCCGTCCGACCAACTACATATTGGCAGGAAGCAATTTCTCTAAATCAGAGAGTTTTGTTTCAGGAATAGCCTCCAGGGTTTTCTTAAGCCATTCATATAAATCATGTAGAAGAAGTTTCCACCAGCGATCCAACCCAGGACTAAACTCAGGATTCAATGGATATCTTTCTGCCTTCCTCTTCAACAAAGAGATGTACTTTAAGCACATTTTCTCCTGCCATCATTTCCTCCACCAACTGTGGCCACTCAACCAGGCACATGTGACCAGAAAAAAGGTATTCGTCAATGCCGGCTTCCAATACTTCATCGATGGAATTAAATCTGTACAGGTCAAGGTGATAAACGGGGCCTTGCTGTCCTTCATATTCATTGACAATGGCAAAGGTTGGACTTGAAGTATCCTCACTGACGCCCAACTTCAGGCAAATTTCCTTGATGAGGGTGGTCTTTCCTGCACCCAAGCCACCATAAAAAAATACGACCGGGTATTTTGAAGTATAAGCAGCCAACAATGCTGCTACTGTATCAATGCCATCTAAGGTATAGTGGTACGTTTCCTCCATGCTCATTTTTCTATTTCGCTGGGATGCCAAAACAACGATTCAAAATCTACTACCCGGTCATCCTCCACTTTTACCCCTTCTGCCTCAAGGCGCTCCTGCATCGCCGTGGGTGACGGAAACTGCAATTTTCCGGACAACTCCCCTTTGCGGTTGATGACCCGGTGCGCCGGCACGTCATTGCCTTTGGTGAGGTTGTTCAATGCCCATCCCACCATCCGTGCCGAACCCAGGGCCAGGTAATCTGCAATGGCTCCATAGGTGGTAACCCTGCCCTCGGGCACCAAACGCGTGACGTCGTAAACCTGATCAAAATAATGTGTGTTTTTCATCTTTTACTTTATCTTACCAAAACAAAGCTGGTATAATAAACGCCATTTTGGCCCGCTAGTTTTACATAATAGTAGCCGCTGCCAGGCAGGAATTCCGGTTTTAGCACATATAAGACCGCTTCTTCTTCCACCCTCACTTCTTCTACAAGCAATAAACGACCCGCAGCATCCATGATGCTCAGGGTGTATTTGCCCTGCATCGATGACCCCTTCCATTCGATGGTTCCATGATTCAAAACCGGGTTAGGAGTCACCACAAGCGATTTCGAAAGCCCGGCATCCTCATCCACCCCTACCCCACAACGATATTCCACCTCAAATACCTAGTTGGTCTGCTGGATGCCCGGAAAATAACTCACCACAAAATAATATGACTTGCCCATTTCGGTGACAAAGCTTTCACCCGCAAAACTGAATTCGTGTACCGTGTTGCATTCCAAATCTACAACCTTAAAAAAGGCACCCGGATTTGGTTTTCCTTTTACTTTCAGCACCGATCCATCTCCTGTAAACTTATACCAAAGTTGCACGAACTGATTATTGTTTCCACATTCGCCGGAAAGGTTGATTTTCGCTTTATTGAAATCGAGTTCGTATTGCTGACAGGAAAGCGGAAGTGCGTCTTTTCGTGTGGTGTGGTGGTATCCTTCTTCACAAACCACTTCCATCCGTACGCGTTTGTTCTCCGGCACCTCAGCCGTGCCAACACTGATGACATAAGTTTTATCCACAATGGTGCTGAAGGCAAACTCTGTATTGAGGCTCGCAAAAAATTCACTGCGGTAATAGCAGCTGTCAAAACATTCGTCCATAAACTGAACCACACCATCCACATCCGGAATGAGGTACTTGAAGGTGCGCAGGTTGCCATCTCCGGTAAACTTATACCAAACATTATCGACAAACACTTCATCACAGGATGAAGCGATAAAAGGATCTGGTGTAAATTGACTGTTGCGCAGGGAAATGAACTGCCCGCAATTTAGTTCGGCTGCATCGATACACAAATCATTGTTGGTCACCTGAAAGTAAGTGGCTTCAAAAGACAATGAAGTTTTGGGCTTACCCCTTTTGACATATGCCAGAATGATATAGGTTTCTCCTTCCCGGGTAAAAAAATCAAACGGCCTTGTCAACGTTGCTTCTCCCGCATACAAACAGGTAAGCGAATCACATGACCCGGCAAAAATGCTGAACTGGATGGTGTCTTCTGTTTGGGGTCTCAACTTCAAACCCTTGCCATTGCCTGCTACGGTGTACCATAGTCCATTTTCCGCATCGATGCCACAATGCCCCACCACATCGGCCGTGGTCAACTCCAGGGGCATTTCATTGCTGCCCGGCGCATTTAAAACCAAAGCACCTGCACAGGAGTCCTGCGGTAATTTGTCAAAACAATACCGCTGTATTGACAATGAGCCACTTTGAAAATCATCCGCGGATGCCAGTGAAAACCGGTAATTTTTACCCTCCTGGGTCAGCAAGGTATAACTCCATGGAGTCCCCACTTGTATCGTATCATGGTATTGACACCTAAGGGTATTGCAACTACTGCCTTCATACAGGGAAAAATAACCCGAAAATCCGTCACTGACTCCGGTAAGGGAAAAATTAATCCCCCTGCCATCGCCTGTAAAAGTGTACCAAACATCCGGACCTGTACCGTAGTCACACTCGGGTGAACCCCCTTCAAAAGCCAGACTCAGGTCAGCACTTAAGGTGTCATTACACGTCAGTTCTGTGGCATATACACAGGCATCATTTATCATTCCTTCGAGGCAGGTCATTTGAAGTTCTATGGTTCCTTCTGCCTGTGCATCGGCATACACACAGAGGTAAAGGTCGTCGTCATTTGTCCTTCGCACAATAATTTCATCACCGGCCTCATAGGTATAAATGCATTCATAAAAGTTGCAATTTCCCTGCAGCACCAGTACCTTAAATGGCAGGGTCGAATTTTCAACCAGGGATATCCGGTATAGGGAGTCTTCCACTGGAAGGAGAAACCAATGTTGCATTTGTCCATCCGGTCCGATACACGGGTGACTGCCCTGAAAGCCGACGGGTGTTTCCAGGTCGCACCTCCATTTTGTATCACAATCGGCATACGTTGCATCTATGCAGCGCTGGTTTTCATTGGGTTCAAAGCACGATAGGGCAAAGACAAATTCAAGGTCAGCCGCAGAAGAAATGCGGATGAAATATTCAACACCGACCCGCGTGTCCAACAGCACTGAGCGATTGTCGGCTGATGTTTCATTTTGTACCAGGCACCGACCGGTTTTACAATCCCTTTCTACGACATTGACCATGGCTCCCTGTTGCCAGCCCTCGAGCAAACTTATACGCAGGTAATTGCCGTCACCGAGTATGCGGTAATACAGGGCAGCATCAACCTGGTCACAGCCATTGGCGGAACCGGACTGCGCCATGAAGTTATTCCCCCGGATCGTATCGCCGCAACTTACTTCCTCAGCTTGATCACAATCTTTGTTGGGAAAAAATTCAGTACAACCCACATTAAGTGTGGCTGATGTTCCAACATTCCATAATACGAATTTGTGAAAATATGTCTTTCCCGCTTCCGTTTCAAAAGAAAAACTATCTTGAGAAAAATCTACCAGTCTGGCTGAAGTGCATACCAGTGAGTCGCAATCGCCATAACCTTCGTACCAGACACCCATCAATGATGTTGTGCCTTCGGTATTAAAATCAAACGTCCAAAGGTTGCTGTCTCCTGTCAGCGAAAACCAGTGACCAAATTCATTGGGCGCACATGGTCCAAAATCAGAACCCTCAGTTTGTAAACCCGCCAGGGCATAAGTTTCTTCGCATTGCACCGGTATCGCCTCTCCGCATGTAGCTGCGCCAGAAAGAGCGCCACATTGCATTGTGAATGAAGCCGTATCGCCTGCGTCACCCGGATGATCCAAGCCAAGAATCAGATATAGCGGTCGTTCCGTGGAATGACTAAAATAAAAATCACTGGTAACTGAAAAATTATCGAGTACGGTTTCGAAAGAATCACAAGCTCCGTGTGCGGTCAAAAGGGTTACTTTAAGACCTTCAGGCCATGCGCCGGTTGAAGCAGACAATACCCCGGTGCCATTTTCAAGGTTTATTTTATACCAAACCGCATCATGCAGTGTCCCAAATTTCTCTCCGGATGAGGGACGGTAAACCAGCGTATCGGCACAATCAAAACCTATTGCCCTGGAACAGTCGTAACCATCAGGCATCGGACGACAGGAAACATCAAAGGACAGAAGCGTCCGGCGGTCTGTCTTGAGGCGAATGAAGTATGTCTGACCCAAATCAGCAAAAAAACCATAGGTTTCTAAGTCGTTGTAATTATACCAATGTTCTACCAGTGTTGCCATTCCTTGGCAACTGTCCTTCCAGACTTCGACAAGGACAGGGGATAACAACATGGTCTGCATCTGCAGCAAAACGTTTTGTCCTTCCCCGGTAAAACTGTACCAAAGTTCACCCTGATACTTATCGTCATCAGATAAAATAACACTACCCGAAAAGTCAGCGACATAAATCGAATCACAAGTGAGCGCAACGGCATCATTACAATATCCATTTGACGAAGGTTCACTACATGTTATCTTTAACTGGTAGGCCAATAATCCGAGTGCTGAAGTGGAAATGAGATATTCCACGGAGTCTGCCGCAAAAAATATAAGATCATCATAACCGGAAGACACACATATCAGGGAATCACAACTACCCTCAAAAATCGCCGCATAAGGCGACTGGATGGTGATGATCGAACCATTACCGGTAAGTTTGAGCCATTTATCCGCATAACCATGGAGACAAAGATTTTCCAGCGTGTCAATGGATGCTCCCTCATCCTCGATCAAAACGGAGGCATAGCTACACTCCAGCCGCACTGCCCCGGTGCAGGCATTGCTCTCATCGGGAATTTCACAACCGATCTTCAGCGTATCGCCGGTAATATTCGCCGGATCAACTTCTACTTTTAATTTATAACCGGTACCTGAATGTGATAGAAATTTATAGTCCTGCAAATTATTTTTTCCATATGGCAGCCCGACGGCCACTAGACTGTCGCACTGACCGGTGTACAGTGTATATGTTACATCAGACAGACCATGTATTTTAACCACATCCCCAGTGCCCTCAAATTCATACCAGCGTACATCAGCCGGGGATTGATGTTCATCCACAAGATCCACCACCCGGCTTGACCTTGTTTCCACATAAACAGCTGCTCCGCACACCAGGGTGTCGGCGGCTTCACAGAAATAATTACCTGCCAGGGTATCCGCCAAAGAAAAATACAAATGCCCCCAACTCCCTGCAAACTGCTTATTAAATATTTCGACGAAGTAGGATTCCCCAGGCATGGTGCGCAGGTATAATTTATCACCCACTTCAAAATATTCATTTACTTCGCGAAGGCAGACCAGGCTGTCACAACTGTTTTCGTAAAAGCGAAGCATAGTGTGCAGCGGCATATCCTTTACTTCCAGCACCACCAAACTGTCACTTCCTTCAAAGCGAATCCATTGGCCTGTACCACTGTACGCTTCACAAAAATCACCACCGGCAAAGTCTGTAAAATAAACAAACAAACTATCCCCTGCCTGCATGGTGTCCGCCGTTGCACAGGAAAAATTGACGTCTGCAGCATCAGGACAATCATGTTGTAATGTATATGGAAGTGTATCTGTGGAAGATACACTTATGAAATATTTGAGGTCATCCCGTACATTGAGGTAACGCATATTCTCCGCATTACTCCATGATGTCAATGGTTGTGCCTGAATCAGATGTGCACAGGGATTTTGAAAAGCCGTATCTGCTGCAAACACCTCCAGAATAATCTGGGTGCTGTCTGCCGATTTTGAGAAATCAAACAAGTGTCGAAGCTCATCTCCCGGAATAGAATACCACAGTGTTCTTTGGTCTTCGTTTGGACCTTCCGGTATTAAAGCCTGATGTATCGTATCGTGGATAAGGGTGTCACAGGTAAGCACCACTGCACGCTCACATAAATTGTGGCTGGTATTTGGACTACAGGTAATATTAATCTGTAGGGTATCGGCCATAGAGGCCCCCACATCGATGGCCACCAAATAATCTTTTAGTGCAGCTGCAGAAAAAGTATAACTGCCATTGGCTGTCTCCATTTTATGAAAGGCAGTGTCTTCACAAGCCGTTGAGTTAAAAAACAACAATGCACTTTCCGGGAGGTCAGCTGCATTCCATGACAGGTGTATATCATCGCCCTGGCCTTCGATTACCATCCATGCCAAATACTTCTCACCACCATCGGCCCATACTTCTTTTGTGAGCAAAGGAATCACCAATGAATCGCCGCAGTTCATGCGGGGTGCTGTAACGCACCTATCAGCCGGATGTGCAACCGACCTGTTTACCTTTAAGGTGAAATCACTGTTGGGAAACTCATGGCTTTCTGCGTGTAAGAATACATAATAAGTAAAACCTGCTTTGCTGAAAAAAATTCTATCCTCCTGCATGGTACAATTCAGCGTATCGCAACTTCCGGTGAACACAGCCAACTTAAGTTGAGAGGAATTGGATTGCAGATCCACAGAGATGATGTCATCCTGCCCATGTATTCGGTACCAAATACCCCTCGTCCCCGGCACATTACAATGTATTTCATCCAGGCCCATGAAACCAAAATAACCATCGATGACCGTGTCCTGTAAAATGGGATAGGCAGTAAGGCAGGCATCATTGGAATACAGCGATTGCCCCCTGAGTTGCCCCAGGAAAAATACCATGACCCACAACGCTGTGTTATACTTCAAATTCCGACATTTTGTTTCAAAACAAAGATACAGTCTTTGCGCCATTGGCTGCCCGATATCCGGAAAATCAGCCGTTTTGACCTAAAAATGACCTTTACATAATATGCATGATTATCATCATATATAAGCTAAATAAAAACACACTATTTATACATAAAGAAAAAGATGAACCAAGCATAAGCTACCTATACTACGAACTCCATTTCCGCTTATCTTTGGAACAAATAAATGCCCAAATGAATTATTTTGCTCAACCGTTCTTTGTTGTTTTGCTGCTCGTTTGTTGTTTGCCTGCGTGTTCACCCAAAGAACTGCCTTCCGTATTCCTTGCTGAAAAAGACCATGTGGTGATGAAAGTTTCCCACCAGACCACTAAACCGGAGATGGAAAAATTTTCTGTCGACTTGCAAAAAATGGGCGTGGTGCTCGATTACAGCAGCTCGGTCTTTTATGAAAATGGTCGATTGCAGGCCCTGGCCTTTGTGGTCGTTTTTCCGGACGGCACCGGTGGTCGTGCCGGCGCCGACCAGGTTGGTCTGCAATACCGTTACTATGGCTTTGAATTTAAGCCGGGTGGCAGTCCACCGTTTAGAACCGGTTCATTTGACCAATAAAGCGGTAACCCCGAAAAATAAGCTCGTTTTGAGTCTTTTTGACATTTAAAAACAAATGGAGAAGATTCATATCATGTAATTACGCATTCAACGATAGTTTATATCGTTTCGGGTAATAATAATTATCATTTTTTAAATATAATTCGCCTTAATTAGTAAATTCGCCATTTTAAATTAGAAAACCTTGAAAATAGCAGTTTTAAAGGAGAGCCGGGAAGGTGAAAAAAGGGTAGCCCTCACCCCCACGATCGTCAAACAATTGGTGGCCAAAGGATACCAGGTCATGGTGGAAGCCGGAGCCGGAGAAGCGTCTGCTTTTCAGGACAAGGACTACACCGAAGCAGGCGCCACCATCGAAACATCGGCCCAACAGTTGGTGACCGGTGCCGATGTCCTCGCCAAGATCAATCAATTCTCCGACGAAGAAATAAGCAGGCTCAGTCAGGACAAAATTTGTATGTCGCTGATGTACCACCTGAACAATCCGGAGTACGTACAAAAGCTGGCAGCCAAAGGCGTCAGTGCCTTTTCGATGGACGCCATTCCGCGTATCTCAAGGGCTCAAAGCATGGACGTACTCAGTTCTCAGGGCAACCTGGCCGGCTATAAGGCGGTAATCCTCGGCGCAGAACACATGACCAAAATATTTCCCCTCATGATGACGGCAGCAGGTACCATCACCCCATCCAAAGTATTGATCTTTGGGGTCGGTGTTGCGGGACTCCAGGCCATTGCCACCGCCAAAAGATTGGGCGCTGTGGTGGAAGCCACGGATGTAAGGCCGGAAACCAAAGAACAGGCAGAATCGCTGGGTGCCAAATTCATTACCGTTAAGGACGATGGCGTCAAAACCGAAGGAGGTTATGCCAAGGAAGTGACCGCGGAATACCTGGCCAAACAAAAAGAAGCCGTAAACAAGTCGCTTTTCCAGGCTGATCTGATCATCACCACGGCACAGGTCATGGGTAAAAAGGCTCCGATCCTCATCACCGAAGATCAGGTAAAACAAATGAAATACGGCGCCGTCATTGTCGATATGGCAGTGGAACAAGGCGGAAACTGTGAAGTGAGCGAAGCCGGCAAAGTGGTGGTGAAACACGGAGTAAAGATCGTGGGCACTACCAACTTACCCTCCACGCTCGCGACCAATGCCAGCGAACTTTATGCAAAAAATCTTCAAAACCTGCTCATCCACCTTTCCGATAAGGACGGTTTCAAATGGGACATGGAAGAAGAAATAACCAAAGGAACCCTCATTGTTCACCAGGGAAATACATTAAAATAAATGGGATTTTTAGAATTCATTCATGAAAACATCCAGATGATCTACATGGTTATCCTGATGATATTTGTAGGCATCGAACTCATCTCGCATGTGCCGTCTGTGTTGCACACTCCGCTGATGTCGGGAGCTAACGCCATCCACGGCGTGGTCATCATTGGAGCCATCATCGTCATGGGCCAGGCAGAAGGTACACTCAGCCTCATCTTTGGCTTTATCGCCGTGATCCTGGGTACACTCAACGTGGTGGGAGGATTTGTCGTCACAGACAGGATGCTTGAAATGTTTAAGAAAAAGAAATAATGGAACATATACTCGTATTGATCTACCTCGTGGCATCGGTCACCTTTATGCTGGGACTTAAGATGCTCAGCAAGCCCGACACTGCCAGAAAAGGCAACCTCATCGCGGCTGCCGGTATGGTACTCGCCATTTTTGCTACCATCTTCATCTACACCGATTCCAATGGCAATCACCTGGGCAACCTGGGCCTGATTTTCCTCGCCCTGATCATCGGTACTGTCGTAGGCTGGTTGATGGCTAAAAGGGTGCAAATGACGGCCATGCCACAAATGGTGTCTTTCTTCAATGGTATGGGTGGTGCCTGCGCTGCGCTCATATCCGTGATCGAATACAACCACATGATGCACACCACCGGTGGCGACATGTCTGCATTTTTGAGCACCAAAGGGGTGATCATCCTCGCCGGACTCATCATCGGTTCCATTTCATTCTCCGGATCCATCATCGCCTATGGCAAACTGGAAGGAAAGATCAACGACGTGAGCATCAAAGGACAACAGGTGGTCAACATCGGTCTGATGTTAGCCATTCTGGTCATTTCTGTCATGTTCAACATGGGTTATGTCACTGGTTCCATGTGGTTCTTTGGCATCCTCGCTTTATCCCTCATCTACGGCATCTGGTTTGTACTGCCCATCGGCGGTGCCGATATGCCAGTCGTGATCTCCCTGCTCAATTCATTCACCGGTGTGGCAGCAGCCTGCGGCGGTTTCCTATACGATAACTATGTTATGCTCATCGGCGGTATCCTCGTAGGATCTGCCGGTACCATCCTCACGGTAACCATGTGCAACGCCATGAACCGTTCCCTGCTCAATGTACTCGTTGGTAATTTCGGCGGAGGTGCCAGCGGCGGCGGACAGGCGGTCACAGGTTCTGTCAAAGAAATTACCAAGTCGGATACGGCAATCCTGATGAAATACGCCAAGAAGGTCGTCATCGTTCCGGGTTACGGACTGGCTGTGGCCCAGGCTCAACATACCTGCCACGAACTCGAGACCCTGCTTGAGGAAGAAGGCGTAGAAGTAAAATATGCCATCCACCCCGTAGCCGGCAGGATGCCCGGACACATGAACGTGCTGCTGGCAGAATCCAGTGTCAGCTACGACAAGTTGGTGGAAATGGATGACATCAATCCTGAGTTCGCCACCACCGATGTGGTGCTGGTAGTAGGTGCCAACGACGTGGTAAACCCTGCAGCCAAGACCGATCCTACTTCACCCATCTATGGCATGCCCATCCTCGAGGTGGAAAACGCCAAGAATGTGATCATCATGAAACGATCTATGAAGGCAGGTTATGCAGGCATCGACAACGAATTGTTTTACCGTCCAAAAAGTTTCATGCTGTTTGGTGATGCCAAGGATACACTGGTCAAACTGGTGACCGAGGTAAAAGCACTTTAATATATATCAATTATTTTTTTTCGGGGCAGCTCACTTCTCACCCTTAATCACCCATCTCGTGCCGCAAAAGCTGGCATCTGGGAAGCTGTCTATGAGGGCAAACCTGTCCATATAACAAGAATCCACTATGAAGTAAGCAGCGTCTGTCAACTGATTTGACCGGTTCGTTATTTTTTGAGTCTCGTTGGTGATGTAGAAGGTGGTGATGTGGTTCAATTGGGTGTCTTCATACAACTTCACGTCGGTGTATTTCCTTCCAATGCGCACCGCTTCCCTTTTGTAATATTCGTCGTCCCCTGTCATCGCCCTTACCGGCAAAACCAGCACATCAAAGCCAAGGCGAACCACCAACAGATAAATTACAAACAGGATGTGACGATTGGGTTGGTCTTTGAAATAGACCACTGCACACAGGCTAAGTGCTACGACCAATGCAATCATTTTCAAGACATAGTCATCCACATAAGCCAGCCTGGGATTGTTATATTGGGATAGGATCAACAACGGAACAGCAATGACCATGAATTTAAAAAGCCATGAAATCACAGTCATGTTCAGATTGTTTTTCCCGATCTCAAAACCGTACAGGTAGATCCACACTGAAAAGATGAGCGGAATGAGCATAAGGATATAACGTGGATACACTTCCGGAGATACCCAGTACACTATAAAATTAAGTACAAAACTCAACACCAGGTACCAAATGTATTTGTGCTGAAACAAAAGGCTAAAAATGTCTTTTCTTAATGCCAGAGTCCAAGAAGTGTCCATGGGAAAAAATGATAAATGTTTTCAAGCGGGTAAGTGATGAGGTGTTTGACCATATCCCAAATGCCATATTTTAAAATGGTCCTGCGCGTAGCCTGGTCCACCAGGGGATCCATGGTTTGTGTGGCTTCCCGGTAATAACTATACGCCATAAAGTACAGTGCGATGACCGCAACGGCGCCCAGCAGTGACAGCACATGGTTACGCCCTTTGAGCATCTCCCATTTTCCAAAAAGACCGTGGATGATCAACAGGGTAAAGCCCAAAAAGTGCAGCGTAGGCAGGCCTTTCAGCATAAAGCCGACCACAGACAGTGCGTAAATAAAAGGGTACATGCTTCCAAATTTACCCCGGCTGGCAAAATGATAAGCACCCATGATCATGGTGTAGGTAACCATGGAAAAAAAGATGTCGATGAGGCCCAGGAAGCTATCGTAAAAAATCATCCGCCCGCAGGTCAAAAACATAAATGCCAAAACCACGGCGTGCCTCTTGTCTTCAAATTTATGGCGGTTGAAAAACCAGATGATCCACGTAAAACATAAGCTGAAAATGACGGTCGGAATTCGGGCAACCCACTCATTGACCTGGCCACTCATCTTAAAAAAGACAATAAGGATCCAGTTGTATAGCGGCGGTTTCGAAAAATAAAAGTCGCCGCGCATGGTTGGCACGAGGTAATTTTCGGAAAGCATCATCTCCAGTGCCACCAGCGACCGGATGGCTTCATCACCAATAAAGGGTGTCAGACCCAAATGCCAGGTGAAGGCCGGTATGGTAAGTACTAAGGCCGCCCAGGTATATAGTCGAAATCGTTTTAAGTGTTGTTCTTCCAATCTGGATCGATGTGTGCCCGCAAAGGTAACAAGTTTCTCACATCGACAGACCTATTGGTCTTTTACTTTTCCCAGACCACCTCCCAGCCTGAAGTACTGGTGGGATAGGCCGTCAGACAAGCCGGTGGAATACAAAAACCACAGAAACGGCAAACTTCCTCACAATCGGCGTTGTAAATAAACTCGCTGCCATCGTAAAACGTAGCCCCATCGTGGAACCAAAAGTGAATCTCTCCATCTACCTCATAGGAATATACGCCTATGGCATCCTTGTCCTGTTTGAAGTCTTCGATCCTCGAAAAAATACAGGCATCATTGTTGTCATGGCAGCACGATGCTGCTGTGAGCAGTAAAAGAAACATTACATACTTCATCGTCTTCACTTATAGGGTACGTCTGCCTTGCATAGACGAACGTAAACCAACTATGGTTGGGTAAAAGCGACTTACCTGAAACTCTGGTTAATCTCCTCCAATGCGGGTAAGCCCGGACACAATTCCTTTTCGGTGAGTTGGTTCAGCGGCGTATCCACAGAATTGAGCAGGGTATTGAGTTCCACTCCGTTTTTATTCACATACAACACCCCCGTGATGATGTGTTTTTTTTGCTTGCTTTCATAGATGGCCCGCATGGCATCGAACTTGTCCTCCGGATCAAAGTCCTGCCGCACCTTGTGCAACAAAATACCGCTGCCATCATGCAGGGTTACTTCTTTCACTTCTCCTTCCGCATAGGAAGTCGTGATCTCTGTGCCGAGGGGCACAAAATCGATTTTGCCCACACTCTCATTGTGTTCGCGCACGTAGTCGTATGACTTGGTACTGCCCGCGTTATTGTTGAAAGTCACACAAGGAGAGATCACATTGATGAGGGCGAAACCCTGGTGACTCATGCCTGCCTTTAAGATCGGTATGAGTTGTGACTTATCACCACTGAAACTCTGCGCGACAAACGTGGCACCCAACTCAATGGCCAGGCTGCACAGGTCGATGCCATCAAATGAATTGACATTGCCTGCCTTGGCTACTGAACCCTTATCTGCGGTAGCAGAATCCTGACCCTTGGTAAGACCGTAACAGCCATTGTTCATCACGATATAGATCATGTTGAGGTTGCGGCGGATGACATGGCAAAACTGACCCATGCCGATCGACGCGGTATCTCCGTCTCCCGATACACCGAGGTAGATCAGGTCGCGATTGGCGAGGTTGGCCCCGGTAGCCAGGGATGGCATCCTGCCATGCACAGAGTTGAAACCGTGTGAATTGTTGAGGAAGTAGGCCGGTGTCTTGGACGAGCAGCCTATGCCCGAAAGTTTGGCCACCTTATGGGGCTCAATGTTAAGCTCAAAACACGCTTCAGAGATCGCCGCACTGATGGAATCGTGACCACAACCAGCGCACAGGGTGGACAAGGTGCCTTCATAGTCTTTGGCGGTGTATCCCAATGCATTTTTTGGAAGATTGGGGTGGTGAAAACCCGGTCTGCTATAACTCATATCTGTGTAGATTTAAAGGGTCTGTAATTGAAAATAGCCCAGCATGCTGCGCTGGATAAAATCGGCCCCGATGGGCGTACCATCGTAATGCAACACCTTCACCATTTTGGCCGGGTCTGCATCCAGTTCGGTCATCAGGAGGGTCCTCAGCTGGGCATCCCTGTTTTGTTCAATGACAAAGACCACTTTGTGATCGTCGATGAATTTTTTCACCTGGTCATTGAATGGGAATGCCTTGATGCACATGGCATCTACTACATGGCCATCTTCCGCCATAAGGTCGCACGCTTCTTCAGCTGCGTGCGCGGAAGTGCCGTAATAAATCATGCCCAATTCAGCCTCGTTGCCGGAAATTTCCGGCGCCGGTACCAGGTTCTTGGCCGTTTCATATTTTTTAACGAGACGCTCCATGATGCGGATATAGGTATCGGCATCTTCAGTATATTTTGCGTACTCATTGTGTGAAGATCCCCGGGTGAAGTAAGCACCCTTGCTCGGATGTACACCCGGTATGGTCCGGTATGGCACACCATCTCCGTCTATATCCTTATATCGGCCCCAGTCCTTCACCACTTCCAGCTCTTCGGCGGATAATACTTTCCCCCTCTGGTATTTGTGGTTTTCATCCCAGGTGAATGGTTTTGACATATGGTCATTCATGCCCAGGTCAAGGTCAGACATCACGATGACAGGCGCCTGCAAATGTTCCGCCAGTTCAAAAGCTTTGGACATGTAGTGAAAACATTCCGAAGGATTGGAAGGAAACAAAAGCATGTGTTTGGTATCTCCATGTGAAGCATACGCTGCTTCCAGCACATCGGATTGTTGTGTACGGGTAGGCATACCGGTCGATGGACCTGATCTTTGAACATCGACCAGTACCACTGGCACCTCAGAAAAATAGGCCAGACCCAGGAGCTCATTCATCAGGGAGAGCCCAGGGCCACTCGTGGCTGTAAAACTCCGCGCACCATTCCAACTCGCCCCCATGACCATGCCGATGGCAGCCAGTTCGTCTTCGGCCTGTACAATGGCAAATTTATTTTTTCCGGTCGCTTCATCCACACGCAACTCTTTGGCATAATCCTCAAACGCATCCACGAGCGAAGTGGATGGCGTGATCGGATACCAGGCTACTACTGAGGCTCCGGCATAAACCGCCCCGATGCCTGCGGCTGTATTGCCATCGACCAGAATCTGATCGCCTACCAGGTCGCGTTTTTCTACATAAAAATCCGGGTAATTGGTGAAATGACCCGACACATAATCAGCCCCCAGGTACAATGCCTTGATGTTGGGAGCGATCAGCTTTTCTTTTCCTGTAAACTGTTCCGCAAACAACCCTTCGATGATGGAAAAATCCAGACGAAGCAGGCTGGCCAGGGCACCGATGTACACAATGTTTTTAAACAACTGCCTTTGACGGGCATCGGTAAATTCACGGCTGCAGATCTCCATCAGGGGAATGCCCAGGTAAGTGATGTCCGGACGGATGAATTCTTCATGCAACACCTTGGTGCTGTCATACATAAAGTATCCTCCGGGCCTTACGCTGGCTATGTCATTTTTAAAACTCTGCGGATTGACAGACACCATAAAATCAATAACGTCTTTCCTGCCCTTGTATCCTTTTTCACAAACACGCACTTCATACCATGTGGACAAGCCCTGGATGTTGGATGGAAAAATATTTTTGGGCACTACCGGCACCCCCATCCTGAATACGGTCTTCGCAAACAAAAAATTGGCACTCGCCGAACCCGTGCCATTTACATTGGCAAACCGGATTACAAAATCATTCACTCCACTCATATATAACAATGATGACCTGCTTTCGCAGTATTATACAAATATTTCTGCATATCCCATGCCGCGGTCGGACACCTTTCGGCGCACAGGCCACAGTGCAGGCACATGTCTTCGTCTTTCACCATGACCCTGCCCGTCTTCAGTGCGCCGGAAACCAGGATGTCCTGCTCCTGATTAAGGGCCGGCACCAGCAATTTCATCCGCAGTGTCTGCTCATCGTCTTCATTAGCCGTAAACGTGATGCAGGAAGTGGGACAGATGTCCATGCAGGCATCGCACTCGATGCACTTCTCATCGGTAAACACCGTCTGCACATCGCAATTGAAACAACGCTGTGCCTCTTTGAATGCGGTCTTGATGTCAAAGCCGAGTTCCACCTCCTTTTTGCGGTCTTTGAGCGTGGTTTGTTTATCTGCCTGCGGCACGGCGTACCGCAAATCCGGTGCCACCAGGTTGTCATAACTCCATTCATGGATACCCATCTTCGTACTGGAGAGTTTTGTCCTCGGCTCCAACCGGTCATTCACGTCCTTGCCCTGGCAATACAGGTCAATGGAAATGGCAGCTTCGTGACCCTGAGCCACCGCCGTAATGATGTTTTTGGGTCCCAGGGCGGCATCACCACCAAAAAACACCCCTCGCAGGGTGGACGCAAAATTGTTGGCATTGATGATGGGCATGCCCCATTGGTCAAATTCCAGACCCAGGTCGCGCTCGATCCAGGGGAAGGTATTTTCCTGGCCAATGGCGATGAGTACATCGTCGGCCTCAAACAAAACCTCCGGTTCGCCAGTGGGTTTTAATTTTCGTTTGCCATCCTCATATACCGCCATCACTTTTTCAAATAGTATGCCTTTGAGCTTGCCCTCTTCCATGACAAACCTCTTGGGCACATGGTTATCGATGATGGGAATGTCTTCGTGCATGGCGTCCTCTTTTTCCCAGGGAGAGGCCTTCATGTCGGCGAACGGACTGCGCACGATGACCTTTACCTCTTCGCCGCCCAATCGCCTCGCCGTGCGGCAACAGTCCATGGCGGTATTGCCACCGCCAAGTACGATCACCTTTTTGCCGATCTGGTGGGTATGTTCAAAGGCCACGCTGGACAGCCACTGGATGCCAATATGGATATTTTTACCACCTTCCAGCCTGCCCGGAATTTCCAGGTCTTTGCCCTTGGGTGCTCCCGTGCCCACAAAAATGGCATCATACCCATCCTGCATCAAATTTCGCAGGCTGTTGATTCTTGTATTAAAATGAGAAACGATGCCCAGGTCGAGGATCTGCTGTACTTCTTCATCCAGCACCGATTCCGGCAAGCGGAAGGATGGAATCTGACTGCGCATCATGCCGCCACCTTTGATCTGGTCGTCAAAAACGTGGATCTCATAGCCCAGTGGAGCCAGGTCCCGGGCCACGGTAAGTGAAGCAGGGCCCCCACCTATCAGGGCAACTTTTTTGCCATTGCCCTTTTCGGGAATGGACGGCATCAGGTGCCCAATTTCGCCTTTGTGGTCAGCCGCTACGCGCTTGAGGCGGCAAATGGCTACGGGCTCCTCCTCAACCCTGCCCCGGCGACAAGCCGGCTCACAGGGACGGTCACAGGTACGACCCAGCACCCCCGGAAACACATTGGATTCCCAGTTGACCATATAGGCCTCGGTATATTTCCCGGCGGCGATCAGCCTGATGTATTCCGGAACAGGCGTATGCGCCGGACACGCATACTGACAATCTACCACCTTATGGTAGTACTCCGGATTGCTCACATTGGTACGATCCATACAAATTTGCATTAAGTTAAGTCCAAATCCCCTTTAGAGGGGCAAGCAAAAATACTAAACTATCCCAAAAACGGGTAAAGTTTTTCTCCCAAACGGGTTTTTTGGAAGCTGCGTTTGCTATTGAAATAAAAGCCATATAAAAAATGGTTGAGTAAGATTTTATACAATATATTCCAAATAAAATTTGTTAAAAAGCCACTCTGCAGTAAAACAGTTCATTACCTATTCCCCATTTTAAACAATGGCCTGGCCCTCATTAAGTTTATTTCCAATTCACGCAATCTCAGCTCACCAGCCAGTCTGACTTGCGAACCCAAGTAGATTGAACGATTCCGCTTACAGCACACCAGTCACCCGACCAGTCTGACTGCCAAAGCCAAATAAGTTGTCGCGCATCAGTTGCCGGTTACCTCCCCCCTGGTCCCTGGTCCCCATTTTCCGACCTGTCTAACTGGCGCAGACAGGTGGATTGGACCATTTATATCAAGCGCCTACTTTTCATTTTTTGTGGCACTGTCTTGAAGATGGCATTCCTTCTGCGCATTCAGCGGGAAACAAAATCTCCATCCCAATGGATGCAAGCATTACCAATTGTAACATCAAAATATGCCCGCTAAAACAGTTTCTCCTGCTGCAAATTTTTGAAATAAGTATCCAGTTTCTCATTCAATTCGGCAAAAGTTTTAGGCATTACTTTCAATCCTTTGAAAAATTTATCCGGGACTTTTAAAAATTTCCACTCTACTTCAGTGTTCTTTGTAGCAATCCTGCACCAGTTTTCGGTTTCGGCATCCTTGTATTGAACGTTTTCATCCTCAAATCCTTTGGTTTCAATTATCCAATTAATCGATTTACCTTTTTTCAATTGTTGTTCTGCCACAAAGTCCGGGTAGTACAAGCCTTGCGAACCTTTTTTGTTCAGATAGGGTATGTTGAATTTTGTATAGGTTTCAGCCAATGCAGCAAACTTGGTGATGTCCTCTGCCTGTTCTAAGAATTTTGCAAATCCTTTTTCCAATTCGTTGTACACCGGAGTATAATTGAAGACCGTTTTCCTGAGTGATATTGTGTCTCTCCTCCACATAAAACCATCTAGTTCAAAAAGTCTTATTGGATAGTTTGTAACTTTTACTTCCGTCTTTACTTTGATATGCTCCCCAAGTGCTTGTCCTATTAAAAGCATAATTTTGTTGCTCACAGCCGGATTTGCCAATGTTCTTCGAACAGCCAAAGATTCCAAATCTACTTCTTTTTCAAAAGCATGGAACTTTACATATTGTTTGGTAATCCTCAATAAGTCATTGAATTTGCAACTGAATTTCCCTTCTTTTATTATTTTGTTTGTGAGGTTAGAAAGCAATTCCTGAATGGAAACAAATTCATCGTCCTCAATAATTACTTGCTTGGTTCCAACTTTTTTGTCCGTGTTTGCTGTGGTTAAGGTAACACTAAACTCCTTGTAATTTCCTTTGTCGTCAATAATTCCAATCGCTGACAGATTTGATGGATCAAAGGTGTTAATGCCTTCCATTTTACGAGTGAAGGAGGCTGAAAGTACCGGAATTTCAAAATCAAACTGGTCTCTTCCTTTTATTGGTTCAATCCATTGACCCAAAGCAGGAGGCCGCTGTGTTACCCCTATTCCCACCCCTTCGGTTTCCAATTGTTTTACAAATTCTTCGAACTTGTCAGTACCAATGATTTCTAATATTTGGGTGTAGTCCGGCCCCAAATCCCGCATCAGTCGCAAACCTCTGCCAATGGATTGTTCCGGAAGTATGTTTGCCTTTGAAGTAAATGGCCTTAAACCCAGTATGATGCTTACATTTTTTACATCCCATCCTTCCCGGAGCATCAGCACCGAAACCACCACTTTTACCGGACTCTTCGTATCATCAATCATTCTGGCCTGCTCCCGCAGCTCTTCCAGGTCCTTTTGATTGGTGGTGAGTTCGCCATTGTTTTTGGTGTGTATCACCAATACCTGATCTTTTTTATTGAAACCTGCCAAGCCCTGAATGCCTTCTGCAATCTGGTTTGCTTGTTTGGTGTCTTCTGCCATGATAAAAAGTACCGGTTTCTGACCGAGATTTTTGTGATAACAGTCATAGTGTTCCTGATAGCGTTTTAAGGCGATCTGAATCCACTCATTATATGCGTTGTACGCATTGGTGATTTGCCTGTTGTCCGGACTGGTCTTGTCGCTTTGATGAACAATCAACGGAGTTTTTACTATCTTGTCTTCAATGGCTTGTGCCAGGGGATAGTCACTGATGATCCAGGGAAAGAAAGTACCGTTTTGGTCCTTGGGTGTTGCCGTCAAATCGAAGAGCAGTGATAGTCCTTTCTTTTTCCGTTTCAGTAAATTTTCGTGAAAAGAAAGAATGCTTTTGTACCAGGCCAATTCTTCATCGTGCACATGGTGGGCTTCATCATTGATCACCATCAAATCTTCATGGCGCATAATGCGGTCGTATAAACTTTCAAGCCAGGATGCCTGTGAATCTTTCTTTGGCTTTTGCCCAAGCATATTTCCGATGGGACCTAAATCTTCTTCGGTGTTTGCCTTTGATTCATAGATCTGATGTATGTTGGTCAAATAAAAGGTGCCATCCGTGCTGGTCTTTACCTGGTCTTCGCGCATGATGAAGCTCATGTTCCAGTCGTATTTCCATTCATCGGGCACAAATGGGAAATGATAAAATATAGTTCCGTTTTCAAAATCAGATTTCAGTCGTTCATACACAATCACGTTTGGTGCAATGACCAAAATGGTCTGGCTTAAATCGGAATGGTCTTCGAACTTTTTATGAAAGTAGGACCACACCGCCAAAAAAGCCATCACATCGGTCTTGCCCGAACCCGTGGCGGCCTTGGCACAATAACGGGTCAACCCTTCCGGGGGTAAATCCTGATTGGAGAGCAAACCGGTTTCAGGTACAACTCTGGTTAAGATGCGTTTTGACTTTGCATTCTCAACTACTTCTTTTCGGTTTTTGAACATGTCATTACCGTAAGCCATGGCATCCATGTATTTTTCTGCCAACAGTGCATTGTCCCGAATTCCCTTTACCTCATACAAATAAATGGTGGATTCTATGGCTTCCCGCTGGGCAAAGCGAAAATGAAATACCTCCCCATTCACCATATGGTCCTGCCCAAACCAATGGTTGAGCAGGGTGCGTGAAGTTTGTGAAATGCCTTTGGGGATTTTGTACTCTGACTTGCGCCACGCATCCACTTCTTTGCGGATGTTGTTCGCCAACAGGGTTTTGCTGGGCCTTCGGGTATTCACGAGTTTGTAACCTCCTTTGCCGTCTTTTTCGAGATGCGACTCGGGGCTTTCCCATGACTTTCGTCCTTCAATCTCCGGAATGGCTTGCTCCAAAGGAATGACAACCTTTTGCTCTCCTACTGTGGATGCTTTTTTACTTTTTCCCATATTCTATTTTTGCATTGGGTAATTATTTTCAATTTTCTTCACTATTTTGTCAAAATCGCTCTCGTATTGAATATCTTGAATTATTCTAAATTTATCATATTCAAAACTTGCCTATATTTTAGCTTCTTCCATACTAATTTTTCCTTTGTCCCGTAATATCGGATAGTTTGACAATTCAAGAAAACCGTTCAAAAATTTTGACCATTGTTGCATTGAAAAGGCTATTCCCCTTTGTGCATTATTTTCGGCCAAATCAAGATAAGCTGAAACTATTCTATTTAGTTCGCTTATATGCTGATGAGATAAGTAGTTTTTTGCAATAATTACATCACTTTTTAATATTTTTCCATCCGGTGCTGCTTTCCATGTTTTCAACCCCATATATAATTTTGTTGCATCAGCTTCGTCATAGATAATTTCAGCAGCAGTTTTTCCGGTAATTGCCCAATGCAGTTTATTTTGAACCGTAACAAAAAAATCTTTGGTTTTCTGACTTTCTCTGTCATAATCTGTACTTAGTGCATACAAATCCGTGATTTTCTGATAGAACCTGCGTTCACTGGTTCTAATCTCACGAATACGTTCCAATAATTCATCAAAATAATCCTGTGCAAAATGTTTTCCTTGTTTGAGTCGCTCATCGTCTAAAATGAACCCCTTAATAATGAACTCATTAAGCGTTTGGGTTGCCCATTTTCGAAATTGAGTTGCTTGAGCAGAATTCACCCTATATCCTACTGCAATTACAGCCTCAAGACGATAAAATATGGTGTTATAAGCCTTGCCATCTTTTGCAGTTGTTTCCAAAATGGAAATAACTGACTTTTCATCCAATTCGCTGGTTTCAAAAATGTGCTTTAAATGTTTGCTAATTGCCGGTACCTGAACCTGAAATAACTCAGCCATCGTTTTTTGAGTAAGCCAGAATGTGCCATCCCTGAAGGTTATGCTAACCTCAATATTTTTAACTCCAGTTTTGTATAGTAAAAGTTGTTTTGGATGCATTATATTCTTGTGTTTTAATTGATCACAAACAATATTTACCTCATTTGTATGTCAATAATATGCGTAGTATCATTCCCAAATATGTCAATCACCTTCACCATCACCTTGTAATCGCCTTTTTTAGGGTATGGGTGCGGGTCAGTGATGAGTTCCAGGCTACGGTCTTTTTGGTGCGGTAGCTTTGCCATTGGTTGTGGAAGGTGTCGTCTTTGTAAGCCCAATCCACACTCCAGTAGTCTATGTAATCACTCCATTTTTTGATGAGCTTTTTCACCTCTGCCGGAATCAAATCCAGATTGGGAATTACAAAATCGGTGAGTTTGATCTGGTAACCGTGTGCCGATTTTTTCACTTCAGTTTCCAGATACGCCAGTTCGAAAAACTGAATGTCTCCGGCATCTACGGCCCGCTTGTCCATGGCTTCCCGGGGTATGCTCAGCAGGTGTAGTTTGATGCCTGCCTTCTCTGCCTCCTGCTCCACCACATCGTGCAGGCCCATTTCCCATTCCCAGCCCAATACCACCAGTTCTTTCTGTTTCATTCTGCGGGTATCTTCCAAAGCATGTTGGATATCACCAAACGTTACCGGGGCATCCACCCCGCCAATGTGCACCAGTTTGTTGCCTTTTTTGCCGTGTATATAAGGACTGCCCGGCAGGGCTTCTGCTTTGTAGAGTTTCAGCACAAAGGCAAGGTACTCGGCCATACTTTGTTCGGGGGTTTTGTTGCCAAAACTGATGGTCTGCCAGTACTGCCTTTCGTATTTGCCTATATTTAATATCTCAAAGGGTTTGCACCCTTCAATCTCTAATAAACGTTTACGAGTTGTATGAATGGCATAGCGCCCTATATCAGAAGTTATCCATCTTCTATTTGATTTTTCCGCTGCTGCTGCCAATGTTCCACTCCCACAAAAGAAATCGGCAACAAGATCCCCTTCTTGAGAGCAGCCTCTGATTATTCTATCGATTAATGATTCAGGTTTTTGAGTTGGGTACCCAACTCTTTCATGCGACATGTTATTTATGGTTGGTATTCTCCAGACATCATCCATTAATTTTCCATCTTCTCTTGGTTTGTATTCTGAGTCCTTTGACCAACCCTTTTTTGCATACTGACTTCCTTCTTCGTAAGGCATTCTTAAAAAAGAATCGTCAAAAGAGTGCTTATTATCAGATTTAGTATACCAAAAAATAGTATCATGATTCTTTGCAAATATTCTTTTACTGCTAGGAGCTATGTTATAGTAGTGCCATATAATTTCATTTTTAAAATATTTTACACCAAAAATTTCATCTAAAACCAATTTCACATACGCACTTGTTCTCCAATCTACATGCAAAAAGAATGAACCCTTTTCACTCAACAATTCTCTACATAAAACTATACGTTCAAAAATCATCTGCAAAAAGCTATCCAAACCTTTACCCCATGTATCTCTATAAGCCAACTCTTCGATAGCGGAAGCCTCTTTGGTTACTTCTATTTCTTTTTCTCCAATTTCAACGGTAGTACTAAAATTAGCCCCAGTAGCAAAAGGTGGGTCAATATAAATCAGGTCAATTTTCCCTGCAAATTGCTCGAGTAAGGCACTCATCACATACTTGTTATCTCCCCAAATGAGTTTATTTCGCCATTCCACATCCATGGCATTGGGGTCTTGTCGAAACATGGTACCCTTTTCCTTTTCGCGGGTGGCCCGGCTTTCGTTGATGGTTTCTACCACTTCCAGGCTTTGAAAGGGCAGCACGATGCGGTCCACTGTGGTGCGTTTGCCCTTCCAGTAAAGGCCTAAGGGGAGTTCTTGTTCGTGGGTATCGGTCATATTATTTCAATTTCTTTATGGTTTGATTATTCAAAAGGGTTTTCAATTGCTGTATGGCGATTTTGTTGAGTTGCAGTAGTCTGTCTCCCTGGCTTAGACCTTGGGGTATCCACACGGCATTGAGGCTTTCCAGATTGGTAAGCACCACCAGTTGCTCCAGTGTAGCGTAATCCCGCATGTTTCCTTCAGCCTTTGGGTTTTCAGTGCGCCAATCGGCAGCGGTTTTGCCAAAGAGGGCCATATTCAGCAAATCGGCTTCATTGGCAAATACAAAAGTAGCCTGTTTTTTGGTGACTTCCCTGGGAATCAGGTTTTCTTTGATGGCATCGGTATGTATGTGGTAATTTACCCTGGCAAGGGTGCGCTGCAGGTTCCAGTTTAGTTTCAGACGGTCGTTTTCTTCGGCTTTGAGGCGCTGAAACTCTTTGATGAAATAGAATTTGAATTCGGCACTTATCCAGGTAGCAAATTCAAACGCAATATCACGATGGGCAAAGGTACCTCCATATCTTCCCGACTTCGAAATGATGCCTTTTGCATTGGTAGCATCAATCCACTTTTGTGGGGTAAGGGCAAAACTGTTTGACCCCGACTCATTTTTAAAGGCATCGAATTCGATGCTTTTAAAATCAGGATTATAAAGTTGCTCCCAAAGCCCACAAAATTCAATGGCACCTCTGGTTCGCATCCAGTTTTGGATGATATAGTTCGTTCTCTCCGCATCCCGGTAGCGGGCCATATCGGTGAGTGAAATGTAGTCATTCACTTTGTCTGAAATCAGCGAAATTTCTCTGCCCTGAACGTGTATGATTTTAGTTTTTGCCATACGCTATTTTTAATTGAGTCGGTTTCGCCATAATTAAAAAGCCTTGTAATTGATTCATATCAGGTTATTTCTTTTAAACGAATAGTATTCGTCATCTGCCAATATGATGTGGTCTTGCCGGAACATGGTTCCTTTTTCCTTTTCATGGTTAGCCCGGCTTTCGTTGATGGTTTCCACCACTTCCAGGCTTAGGAAAGGCAACACGATGCGGTCCACCGTGGTGCGTTTGCCCTTCCAGTACAGGCCCAGGGGGAGTTCTTGTTCGTTGTTATCGGACATATTATTTCAGTTTCTTTATGGTTTGATTATTCAAAAGGGTTTTCAATTGTTGTATGGCGATTTTGTTGAGTTGTAAAAGTCGTTCAGATGCTTTCAAACCTTGTGAAATAAGCACGGCATTGAGGCTTTCCAGATTCGTAAGCACCACCAGTTGCTCCAGTGTAGCGTAATCCCGCATGTTTCCTTCAGCCTTTGGGTTTTCAGTGCGCCAATCGGCAGCGGTTTTGCCAAAGAGGGCCATATTCAGCAAATCGGCTTCATTGGCATATACAAAAGTAGCCTGTTTTTTGGTGACTTCCCTGGGAATCAGGTTTTCTTTGATGGCATCGGTATGTATGTGGTAATTTACCCTGGCAAGGGTGCGCTGCAGGTTCCAGTTTAGTTTCAGACGGTCGTTTTCTTCGGCTTTGAGGCGCTGAAATTCTTTGACAAGATATATCTTAAATTCAGCGCTGATCCACATACCAAATTCAAAAGCGATATCTGCATGGGCGTATGTTCCACCATATCTCCCAGCGGTAGCTTTTAAACCAATGGCATTTGTTTTTTCCACCCAATCCTTCACACTTATTTTGTAATTGTTTAAGCCGGCATGACTTTTAATTATGGCGAATTCGCCATAATTAAAATCCGGGTTGTAAACACTTTCCCAGATTCCTAAAAATTCAACCGTATTTCTATTCCTAAGCCAGTCGGAAATAAAAAAATCGCCATCCTTTGCTTTAAGCATATCCGTAATAGAAATATAGTTTTCATTGCCAACTTTAATAATGGTAATCTCACTTCCTTTAACCATTATTTTATTCGATTTACTCATATCAGGTTATTTCTTTTAAACGAATAGTATTCGTCATTTGCCAATATGATGTGGTCTTGCAAAGATATCTCTACCAATGCCAATGCCTTTTGTATTTCGGCGGTAATGCTTTCATCATGCTCGCTGGGCTCGGCAATACCGCCGGGATGATTGTGCGCCAAAATGAGGGAAGTGGCTTTTTGTTTCAATGCTTCTTCCACAATCTTGCGTGGAAAGGCAGAGGCTTGCGATAGGGTGCCTTCGCCCAGTTCCTTAGTGGCCAGCACTTCGTTTTTGGCATTTAGGAAAATGGCAAACAAAATTTCGTTTTGTTTATGCCCAATGCTTGCCCGCAGCATTTCTATCAGGGCACTCATTTTGGTGATTTGCGCTTTGTCGGTGGTAGCATGGTTTTGGAAGTAATAGGCCAACACCTCACGGAAAGCATGCAGGCTAAGGGCAGATACCTTTCCCATGCCACTTACGTTTTGCAATTCCTCCACCGGAGCATCCAGCACTTTGGAGAACGAGCCGAAGGTTTTTATTAATTCTTTAGCCAGGGGTTTTACATCGCCTTGCCTGAAAATGAAGGTGAGCAGCATTTCCAGCACTTCATAGTCGTGAAAGCCGCCGAAGCCACCTTTCTCAAAGCGCTCACGCAATCTTTCCCGATGTCCTTTGTGTTGTTCTGCCGTCATGCCCTATATCCTTTGCGTTTGGGGCACATGGTGCACCAGTCACACGATTTACAAATTTTATCCTGCCTGGCATCCCGTCGAAAAGTCGCTTTGGTAATGCCCTCCAGGGCAAAGCTCAGTTCTTCCTTTGCCGTTTCCAAGGCTGCCGGAGATGTTTGTACCGCAAGGCGTTCGTTTTTATCGGTATCAATAAAATGAATGAGTGCCTTTTGGGTATTGATGCCCAGGGCTTCCTGTGCGGCAATGGTATAGAGTTGCACCTGTAATTCATACCGGTGCATCAGGTCGTTATCGGGTTTCCCGGTTTTGAAATCAATGACTTCCAACACCGTTTCGTTTCCATCTTGACGCTTGATCATATCGATGCTGCCGGCAATCAGGGCATTGTCAAATTCAAGTTCAAAGGGCCGTTCCGTTTTTACAGAAAGGGAAAAATCTTTCTCCCACATCTGCACATATTTGGCCAGGCTTTTCATGGCGCCTACCTTTAAGCGTTCGGTGACCGCATCTGAAGCGTAACGCAAATAGAAATGTTCTTCAATAATTTTTGCAATTTTGGTTTTGCCCGGAATTTTACCCGTGTCTTCGTAATCCTTGTGTAAAAGGTTAATCACATTGTGCACCTGCTTACCGAAGCCAAGCGCCGGGACCAGCTCGGGATTGAAGCCATAAATAAAACGCATTTTGTAATCGTAGCCGCAGTTCAGGTAGTAAGCCAGTTCGCTGTAGCTGGTAGGAAAGCGCGCTTCTTCGGAGACGCCCTCAATTTTGCAGGGCTTCCTTTTAGTTGGGTCTGCTACTTCTTTTGTGATAAAGTGCGTGGATGGAATTTCGTCGAAAAAGCTACTTCTGGAAGCCCTGTTCTTACCACCCACTTTCAAAATGGCACTGGTGACAAAGAGAAATTTTTTGGCACGCGTAATGCCCACATAATAAATTCTTCTTTCGTCTTCCACATGGTTCAGAAAACGGTCGCTATCGAATTTGGTAATATCCAAAAGGGTAGCTCCAAAATCCGGTTCGCGGTTTCTCCTGAAGTGACTTGGCATAAAAACCACCGGGAAACCAAGACCTTTGGTCCCGTGCATGGTAAGGATCTGCACAGCATCAATCAAGCCCGCCATGGCATCGGTTTTTCCGCTGTCGTAGGCATTCTCCGCATGCAGGCGAATGAACCAGATAAAATCTTTGAGGCTGTTGAAAGTGAGGTATTCTCTCGAACCCTCGTAATCAGCAATGGCCTGACTTAACCGGCCAAGGTTGAAGAGCAAAACATCGTCTTCTGCCTCGTGAAAACTTTCATCAGATATGCCAAGTAGTGAAAGCACATGGGCATACAGGCCTTGTAAGGAGAGTCGCTTTTGAGCTTTCGTGTCTTCCTGAATGGCACACAAAGCAGCCTTTAGTTTTTTAAACGTAATTGAAAAATCGGCAGGCAGGTTGTCGTGGATGTCTTGTAGGAAGGCATCGTCATAGTCCACATCCCGGTCACATTCAGAAATAAACGAAAATATCTTTAAAATTGACCCCACTTCCGGAGTATCAAACAAGCCGCCTGTGCCTGCGTAAACCACCGGAATATCGGCTGCTCTTAAGGCATTGATGTATGGAGCAGCTTCATTTCTTATGGAACGAAACAGAAAGGCAAAGTCAGAATATTTTAGTTTGCGCACATGGGTGCCATCTAAATATTCTTTTCCTACAAGAGCTTTTACTTTTAAAACAATCCATTCAATTTCTTCTTCCTGTCTTTCAAAAAGTACCTTGTACAAATCGCCCGCTTCAGAGGTTACGCCTTTGTCTTTGATGGATTTTGGCAGTCGGCGTGGGTTATTACGTTTAATCAATTCATCGCCTGTTTTTACAATACCATCATGGCTTCTCCGATTGATGTCCAACTGGTGAATGGCTGCTTTTGGATACCTGTTTTGAAAAGTGATGATGTTTTGCACATCGGCGCCACGAAACTGATAGATGGACTGATCATCATCCCCCACCACGCAGACATTCTGTTTGCCTGATATGAGTTGGATGAGTATTTCCTGAATCGGATTCACATCCTGATATTCGTCAACCGTAAAAAAAGAATACTGGTTCTGGAGTTTTTTCCTGACAGAAGGTTCATTTTCCAAAGTGTCAACGGCAATGCGAAGAATACTTGAAAAGTCAAGAAAACGTTTCTCTTCGAGTTTTTGCGAATAAACTTTATACGCATTTCTAAAACTGTCAGAAAGTGTGGCACCTTCGGTCAATCCTTCTTCCCGAAATAAGTCAACATCCTTGATAAAAGTATGGTACACCCAGTTTTGCATATTCTTTCCAAACGGTTTTTTATACCGTTTACTCAATGAGTCGCCCAACTGCTCAAAATCCAAATCTCTTTTAATAGATGAAAGGAAGGCCAGTCTTCCCACCTCATCGAGCATATCGTATGCCCTGTATTTTGGGATGAAATCTTGTAATATTTTAAATGCAAAGGCATGGATGGTGCCAATATACATGTCGCCAATGTCTGGCTGCTTGCCAAGTAATTCCTGGATTTTGGAACGAACCCTAAACTTCAATTCTTCTGCAGCCTTCTCGGTAAAAGTAAAAGCCACTATCTGCTCCGGTCTCGCCACCTTTTTGTACAACAAGTACGCAATTCTCTCCGAAACAAATTCCGTCTTACCCGAACCCGCACAAGCGATAATCTGGAGATTACCTCTCAGTAATTCCGGCTTGGACTCGAATAAGGCAGCGTTGAAAAATGGCATGAGTTTAAATAAATATTGGTTGTAAAATTCACATAAAGCGTTGCAAAAACGGCACTTTTTTGGTTTTGCAAAAAGTCAGTCCAGTTAGTAATCCTGATATGGGACAATACCAAATACAACCTCGATTCCAATCCCAGTACTTTAATAGCTCTCAAATTTAAATATAGAATCCAGAAAATCCAACCAACAAACAACTTTCAACATATATCCCTAAATTTTAAATTATTCACCAAATAAATAGCAATAAGTTTTAGGTTTTATCCTCATTATTCAAAATAATGTTTGGTCGCCGCAAAGTCTATGTATTGGTTATTCTATAGTATATGACACCACAAACCTAGCCAGACTTACTATGTTTTACCAACCTGACTGGCGCAGCCAGATAGATTGCCCCCTGCCCCCTGATCCCCCTGATCCCTGATCCCTGATCCCTGCCCCCTGACCCCTGCCCCCTGATCCCTGCCCCCTGATCCCTGCCCCTGATCCCTGCCCCCTGACCCCTGACCCCTGACCCTGACCCCTGACCCCTGACCCCTGACCCCTGACCCCTGCCCCCTGACCCCTGCCCCCTGATCCCTGATCCCTGCCCCCTGATCCCTGATCCCTGATCCCTGACCCCTGACCCCTGACCCCTGATCCCTGACCCCTGATCCCTGACCCCTGATCCCTGTGCCCCCTGATCCCTGCCCCTGACCCCTGATCCCTGCCCCCGACCCCATTTCCCACTAAACTTTCGCACCTTTGACCAGTCTAATCTCAAATACAAAATATGAAGAAGATCCACCTACTGTATTCGGCCTTGTTTTTTAGCGCCCATTTATCCATGGCACAGGGTCTGTACTATCCGCCCAAATTTGGAGAATGGCAAACCACCGATGCGGCGAGCCTGGGCTGGGACACTACTTTGTTGGCCGATCTTCGCGTCTTCCTAGAGGAACACCACACCAAGTCTTTTATGGTACTCAAAAATGGCAAGATCGTTCTCGAGTATTATTTCAATGACCATTCGGTAGAGAAGCCATGGTACTGGGCGAGTGCAGGCAAGTCGCTGACCAGTGGGCTCGTGGCTTGCGCAGAAGCAGATGGCCAACTTGACCTGATTGCGCCCAGTGCCCAATACCTGGGTAACGGCTGGTCCAGCTGCACGCCGGCCGGAGAAGCGGCCATTACGGTGAGAAATCACATCACCATGACCACCGGACTAGACGATGGGGTAAGTTTTGAATGTACCGATCCGGAGTGCCTGGTGTGTAAGTACACGCCCGGAAGCCGTTGGTCTTACCACAATGCGCCCTATACCATCATCGATGGCATCATCGAGGGAGCTACCGGTCAAAACCTCAATACCTATTTTAAAAACAGGCTGGGAGACAAGATCGGCATGACCGGTCTGTTTTTGAAGTCAGGCTACAACAATGTCTTTTACAGCACAGCCCGAAACATGGCCCGCTACGGCCTATTCGTGTTGTCAAAAGGCAAGTGGGACGGTGTGACCGTGCTCGACAATGCGGCTTACCTCGATGCCATGTCAAAACCCTCCCAGCAACTCAACCCTTCGTACGGCTATCTTTGGTGGCTCAATGGACAGTCGAGGTTTATGCTGCCTGGCTCCCAACTGGTTTTTTATGGAAACCTCATACCCACGGCACCTGCCATTATGTTTGCAGCCCTGGGAAAAAATGACCAAAAACTGTACATCCTGCCCGATGAAAAACTGGTGATCACAAGGATGGGAGATAAAGCAACGGAAGACGACAATCCCGTGCCCATTGTCTTCGATGTGGCCCTGTGGAATAAACTGAGTCAAATCATGCGGCTCACCACTTCCACAAAAGAAACAGCTGAATCATCTTTCCACCATAACCGCGTAAGTATTTCTGCAAATCAACTGGTGCTCACCAACGGTGAACAGGCAGCGGAGATACAAATTTTGGACCTTCAGGGCAAATTGATCTCCAGGCATACAGACACCGGTACTGTCGATGTATCTGGCCTTAATACCGGCATGTATCTGGTGAGGGTAGAAGATGGTAGGGGAGAGCACTTTGTAAACAAGGTCATTAAAAACTGATCCGGTATCGATCATAAATCCGTTGTGGTAAAAAAATAATAAGGGCCAATTATCCCAATTTTATACGATGTTCAAATAACCCGTTTTATGAAATTGGTTGCACCCCATCCTGCCACAATTTTTAAAGTGCAGCATGGGCTTCATATTCATTTTTAAATGGTATTGGCGAGGCTAAGTAGTACTTTGCTGAATAAAATTCAGCATCTATGCCGTTCAAGTCAAAACTGCCCTACGTTACCTCCACATTTTTCTTACATGACCGGCCTGGCCAATGAGTACCATGCGGTGAACCTTTCGCAGGGCTTTCCAAACTTTGAACCGGCTGAGGAACTGCAGGATTTGGTCGGTCTTTGTTTACGGGACAAAAGTCTGCCATCGGTCAATCAATATGCGCCCATGGCCGGTATGCCCATGCTGCGGGAAGCCATAGCCGAAAAAGTGCTGACCTGCCATGGGGTGGATGTTGATCCGGATACAGAAGTCACCATTGGTGTGGGGGCAACCGAAATGATCTTTGATGCCATTGGGGCCTTTGTCTGGCCCGGAGATGAAGTCATCCTTATGGAACCGTGTTACGATTGCCTTCGGCCCGCCATTGATTTGGTGGGGGGCAAAACCGTGGTTTATAAAATGAAACCCCCGGAATTTAAAATCAACTGGCAAGAAGTAGCTTTACTGATCACGCATAAGACCAGAATGATCTGCATCAGTACGCCCAATAATCCCACTGCTTCTATCCTCCGGAAAGAGGATATGTTGCAACTGATCGAACTGGTAAAGAACACCGACATACTGATCTTAAGTGACGAGGTATATGAACACATGGTCTTTGACGGGGAAATACATGAGAGCCCATTGAAATATCAGGAATTGAGGGAACGAACTTTCTCCGTTTATTCTTTCGGCAAAACCTATCACATTACGGGATGGAGGGTAGGTTATTGTATTGCCCCCAAAGCACTTACTACTGAACTCAGAAAGGTACACCAGAATGTAATTTTTTCTGTGGCACATCCGCTCCAAAAAGCCATTGCCCTGTACATGCAGCGATCAAGGGATTACCTGGAATTAAATCTGTTCTTTCAACAAAAGAGGGACCTTTTCCTGGAAGCAACCAAAATCTCGGCATTCAAGCCACTGCCCTGTAAGGGTTCCTACTTCCAACTGTTCGACTACTCGGCCATTTCCGTTGAAGATGACTTTGCATTTTGTGAACGGTTGATCAAAACGCACGGCGTGGCGGCCATTCCGGTTTCGAGGCTTTATTCGGATGGGCATGACAGTAAGTTGATCCGGTTTTGTTTTGCCAAAACTGACGAAACACTCATAAAGGCGGCAGACAAATTGAATTTGATCCAACCATCAATTTGATTCAAAAAAAAAGGGGGACAAAAAATTGCCCCCCTAAAAAATCAAAAGGTTTTGAATCTTATTAAATTTCCGGGTTTTCCGGAGTGTTTGGGTTGTTGTCTTTCTCTGACAATGGATACGGATACCAGTTTCTGCTGCGCTCTGATCCTGCATCTTTAGGGCCGGGGCGATTGAACCTGCGACTATCTTCAAATTTCAGACCGGAGTTGAACAGTTCAATGCATCTGTTTCTGTAGATTTCCAACAGAATGGCATCCTGGGTATTTGCTCCAGTGTACGCCGGCAAACCTGCATTCACACCAAAAATATCGGTGGTCTTGGTGAGTACGTTGTTGAGCTCCGTCACCGCGGTGTTGAGGTCACTTTTGCGCGCTGCACATTCCGCTTTGATCAGCATAATCTCTCCCGGCAAATACAGGGGAATTTTATCGCTAAATTTGGTGAAGAAGCCTTTGCCTTCATTGGTCGTGTTGCCAAAAGTCTTTGACTTGAGATAAAACAAAACCCTGCCGTCTGCTTCGTCGGGGGCCAGTGCACCGGCCAGACCGAGGTTGGCATCTACGGGTTCGCATACATTGACGTTGCTGTAATGCACTTCAAAAATGGGGTTCCTGGCGACGTCGTCATATGGAAATTCAGATTTTTTAGTAAGGTCCACCTTGGCAGCTGCGGCAGCAGCTTTGTCGTATTCACCCAACATCAGGTACGTCCTTGCGGTCATGGCATTGAAGGCAGAAACAAAGTCGATGCCCGTTTGAAATTTGGCATCGAATTTCGCTGTTGCTGCGGCCGCACTTCCTGCTTCAAACAGTTTTACGGCTTCGGTGAGTACATCTTTCCTCGGTGAAAAAGTGGCGGCTTTACCTATGCCGATAGGTGCCTGTTCCCAAAAAGTACCCAACTGAACCAGGGCAAGTCCCTTATACAGGTTGGCATAACACGTGAGGGCATTGCGGGTAGGTTCGTCACCTACATTGGACAAATTGTCGAGGATGATGTTGGCGTTGGCCTTGAGCAGGTGGCTTTGTTCCCAAAGCCTGCTGATCACGGCATTGTTGCTGATCAGGTTGGCCTGACCCGCCTGAAGGTTGACCTCATCGGTATTTCCGGCATTGAGCACCAATAATTCGCCGGCTGAAAGTCCACTGGCCGTGATGTATGAATAAACCGGAGATACACGGCTGACCGTGTACTTTTGCTGTAGCCCGTTGGCCAGGGCGATGAGGCCGTTGATGTCTTTGACCACGGACTCTTCAGATGCCTGGCTGGGGTTGAGGTATTCGTCTTTAGCGCAGGATGCCAACAGCAGGGCCGCTACCAGGACGAAAAAGCTATATTTTATGTTTTTAAATTGCATGTTGTAATTGTTTCAAGTTAATAATCAGAAGGTGGCTTTTAGTGAAAACTGCATGGTCCTTGGTATGGGCACGTTACCAAAGTCAATGCCCCTCAGCCTGTCGGAAACACCTCCTGCATTGGTTTCGGGATCGTAACCGTCGTAACTGTCAATTGAGATCAGGTTTCTGCCGGTAAGGGTGACCGAGATATCGGAAACACCTTTGATCAGGTCATTCGGTAAAGCATAGCCCAAAGATATTTCCCTCAATTTGGTGAAAGATCCGTCTTCAATCCTCCACGCTTCAACAGGGTAAATGGAGTGTATATATCCCCTTGGCAATTCGCCTTTAATCTCCTGCTCAGATATATCGCCGATGCCTACGCCCTGTCTGGTCCTGCGGTCTGCATTAAAAACATCTACACCATAGACACCATCCAGTAAAAAGCCAAAGCTCAGTTTTTTATAGGTAAGGTTGGTACCCAAAGACATGGTAAAGTCCGGATTGGGATCGCCAATGATCTTACTCAAAGCACTGCCCGTTGGCAGCCCATCTGTGCCTCTTTGTGGCGAATAAAGGGTTCCTCCTTCCACATAACTTCCTGCGGGAATTTCAGAACCGGCCACATAAGCCTTCTGTGTGCCCTTTTCGGTTTGTTCCAGGCCATACTGATTGAGGATATGACTGCCATCTGCATTAGCAGCAAAGTAGGTGCCGAAGAAAACTCCTGCTGGTTTTCCTTCGATCAGGTAAACAGGTGCACCAGCGACGTTGGTGATGGCGACCCGTGGTGATCCCAGTTTTTCAACAATGTTTTTATTCTTGCTGTACACCCCATAAATGTTCCAGTCAAAATCTTTGGTTTTTACTGCATTATAATTGAGCGACAATTCAAAGCCCTTGTTTGACATCTCTCCCACATTGTCGAGTCCGGAAGTTCCTCCTTCTGACGCCGCAAGCACCTTATTGACAATGAGGTCAAACACGCGCTGAGAATATACCGTAAGGCCAAGGGTGAGTTTGTTTTTAAAGAAACTCAGGTCAAGACCACCTTCCACTTCACGGGTACGCTCAGGAGCCAGATTTTCAAAAGCTATTTGCGCGCTGGGCACATAAGTGTTCTTACCCAAATAATTCACCGAGCTGATGAGGTTGAACCTGTCATAAGGACCCAGTGCGGCCACACCACCGGCTTCGCCGTAGGAAGCCCTCACTTTCACAGAGTTCATCACATTGGCAATGCCGCTGTTTTTGTAAAAGTCAAAGTCCGATGGCACAAAACTCAGGCTGGCCTTGGTGTATTGCTGGTTGCGCTGACTCTTGCTGAAGATAGAAGAGTTATCGATCCTGCCGGCAACAGTGGCAAACAACTTGTCGTTCCAGCCAAAGGTTTGCTGGAGAAAGTAGCCGTCGATCCAATACCTGGCTTTTGAATATCCGGTCTGCCTATTTGCAGAACCGTTAACTGAGGTAATGCCCGGGGCAATGCCTTCGCCAAATGACACCAGGTAATCTACCCGTGCATTCTGGTAGCTGTAACCCGCAACCGTGCTGGATGAAATGGCGCCAAAATCTTTTTCATAAGATGCGTTGAAGTCGGTATTGTATTGCACTGAATTATTGGTCGCCGTGGAAGCATAGCCATTGGCATAATACAGGACGTTTACATTGGCATACGGATATACCGGTATGTACTGACTGCCCAGTTGTGAGAAGGCATCGATGCCACCAACCATATCCACCTTTAAGCCCTCAATCGGGAAGAGGCTGAGTTTAACATTGCTGATGGCCCTGTTGACATTTTGATTGAAATCAAAGGTCTCTACCGCGGACAATGGATTGATCCGGGTAGGTTCTACCGCTTTCAAATTGCCATTGGCGTCTCTGGCAGTTGCGTCCCAAATGTTATTGGTGATGTTGATGCCGTTGATCGGGCTGTAGAATACATTGCCGTTTGGCAATTCTCTTGCATGGCTGTTGATGGCGTTGAGGCCGAGAGAAAGGGATGCCCAGGAAGTAAGTTCCTGATCGAGGTTGAGCCTTAGTCCCAGTCGCTTGAAATTGGTGTTTTTGATAATACCACCATTTTGCATATAGGATACGCTGGCAAAGTACCTTGTCTTTTCAGACCCACCCCTCACATTGATGTAATTGTCAGATCCATAAGCGGTCTGAAATATATTGTCCTGGTAATCGTACCGGGTAACATCCACCAGGTTGGTAGCCAGATCAAATTTTGCACCGTCCCGGATAATTTCCTGGGTGGTCACAGAAGGGTTGGCGGCTTTTTGTGCGGCACTTACGGCAAAGATATTGCCCAACCTAAGGTCAGCGAAACCAAATTGTTTGCCGTAGGTCGAGATATATACTTTTTTACGGAGTTGATTCATGTTGACGCTGGCACCTATGGAAATGACGGGCTTACCTGCTTTTCCGCGTTTGGTAGTGATCAGCACCACACCATTGGCAGCCCTGGAACCATAGATGGCTGCGGCTGCGGCACCATTGATGGTATTGATGGATTCGATGTCATTGGGATTCAGGTCTGCCATCCTTGGCGTACCCAGGTTGGCTTCACCGGCAGGCAATCCCGTTTGAGATACCGCGGTACTGCTGTTGCTGGCAATGACACCGTCAATGATGTACAGTGGATCCGAACCACCGGAAATGGAATTGATGCCCCTGAGGTTGATGTTGATGGCACCCGCCGGATCGCCCGATGTCTGAGTTATCCTCGCACCGGCTACCCTGCCCTGCAGTGCCGTCAATGCATTGGACGTCCCGCCCCTGGATAGGTCATCGCCGCTTACCGTAGATATGGCATTGCCCAGTTCGCGACGCTTACTCGCAAGAGAAGAACCTGTAACTACGACCTCGTCGAGTTTAAGGGCGTCTTCAACCAATTGGGCATCTGCGGTAATCATGGTGTTGCGGCTGTCGATGGTAATATCCTGCTCATAGGTTTCAAAACCTACATAACTAATGGCAAGGGTATGGTGCCTTCGGCGAGACTGCCAGAAAGTTCATACATGCCGTCGATGTCGGTAATTGTGCCTACAGCTGTATTCTGTAACACCACGTTGGCCCCGATCACAGCCTCATTGTTGCCGTCGGTTACAGCTCCCTTGATGGTAAAGGATACCTGAGCCGTTGCGGCCATGGTTACCCACATCATAGAAAACATCACCAGACGCGGCAAGGTTAATAGTCTCTTCATAAAGGTTTGTTTGATTTGGTTATTAAAACTCCAAAGCTAAAAAAATTAAATTGTTTAAATCAAGTATTTCGACGAAATTAATTGTTTTCTAATTTCAATAATTAAGGATATATTGCGAATTAGGCAGTATTATTATCATTTTGGCAATGCATTGTTTTTCAGCGTATTTTGCCAGAATAATAGATTTCTACCCTTGACAGACTAAAAATTTTAGAATTAGGAAATTCTTCGCCAGTCGCCATCCGTACGACTGATGAAACGGAGGTAATTGTATAACCGCACATTTTTCGGCAGGCTGAGCTCAGGGTCTTCTTCGAGCACCAATTCTGCCCATTTGCGGGCCGCGTCGATTACCGGTATATCTTTGGAAAGATTGAGCAGTTTAAACTGATTTACCCCGCTCTGGCGTGTGCCATCCATTTCTCCCGGACCGCGCAATTCCATGTCCACAGCAGCAATCTCAAAGCCATTGGTGGTTTTTACCATGGTCCCGATTCGTTTTCTGGCGTCGGCAGAAAGTTTATTGCCACTCATCAAAATACAATATGACTGATCGGCGCCCCGGCCTACCCTGCCCCGGAGCTGGTGCAGTTGAGATAAACCAAATCGTTCTGCATTTTCAATAACCATCACGGAAGCATTGGGCACATTCACGCCTACCTCTATCACGGTGGTGGCCACCATAAGCTGGGCCTTTTTTTCTACAAACCGTTTCATTTCAAAATCCTTGTCCGCCGGTTTCATCCGGCCATGTACTACAGATATCTGATAGTCGGGTTGGGGAAAATACTGAAGCAACATTTCATAACCGGCCATCAGGTCCTTCAGGTCAAAATTTTCGGACTCTTCGATCAATGGAAACACCACGTATATCTGCCTGCCTTTTGCAATTTCGGCGTGCATAAAGGCGATGACCTGGGGTCGGGCCGTTTCGTATTTGTGAATGGTTTTAATCTCCTTCCTGCCGACAGGCAATTCGTCGATGATCGATACATCGAGGTCTCCATACATGGTAAGCGCCAGTGTGCGGGGTATCGGAGTCGCTGTCATCACCAGGATGTGCGGCGCCACCTGGTCACTTTTCCGCCAGAGACTTGCGCGCTGTGCTACCCCAAACCGGTGCTGTTCGTCAATGATCGACAAGCCCATCCTGTGAAAGACCACTTTCTCTTCTATGAGGGCATGCGTACCGATCAGAATGTCGATGTGTCCATCGGCCAGCAAAGCCAGGGTGTCTTTTCTTTTTTTTCCTTTGACCGAACCAGACAAATAAGCCACACGGATGCCCAGTCCTTCGACCATGGCACTGATGGATTCAAAATGCTGTGTCGCCAGGATCTCGGTAGGCGCCATGAGACTTGCCTGGTAACCATTGTCGATGGCCATCAGCATCGTCATCAGTGCCACGATGGTCTTGCCGCTGCCCACATCTCCCTGGAGCAGGCGGTTCATCTGGAAACCCGCGCCCAAATCAGCCCGGATCTCCTTTAACACCCTTTTCTGCGCCTGTGTGAGCTCAAAGGGCAATTTTTCCTTGTAAAAGCGATTGAATTTTTCCCCGATGGTTTCAAACTTAGCTCCCTTTAACAGTTGTTTTCTGCCTGCCCTTTTGTGAATCAGTTGAAGCTGGAGGAAAAAAAATTCTTCAAACTTCAATCGATTCTGGGCTATGGTCTTTTGGTGTTCATCCTTTGGAAAATGAATCCATTGTAAAGTCTGGTAGCGATTGGGGAATTTCAATTGGTCACGCAGGTAATCCGGCAAATTTTCCGGTACATCCTCCGGCGTTACCTTTTCAAATATGGCCTTGAGCAGCCGCCTCCTGCCTTTACTGTCCAGTCCGAGACCATCCAGCTTTTCGGAACTCGGATATACCGGATCCAGGGCCTTATGAAATTCTACATCGGTGGTAAACTCTTCGAGTTCGGGATGAGCTAGGCTCTTTTTACCGCCGTACACATTCACCCTGCCGTAAACGATGTACTCTTTGCCTTCCTGCAACATCGATTCGATGAATTTTACCCCCTGGAACCAAACGAGTTCGATAAAACCTTCGCCATCTTTGAGCAGGGCGGTCAGTCTGGACTTATAAGCCTTTCCCTTAATTTTTTCGATGGAAATGATCTTGCCTTTGAGCAATACCACATCGCCATCGGCCCTCACATCGCGTGTACTCTGAAAATTGGTCTTGTCGATGTAGCGGAAAGGATAAAGGTAGAGCAGGTCTCTTGGCGTTTTCACCCCCAGATCCTGCCGCAAAACTTCACCTCTCCGGGGACCTACACCCTTGAGAAATTCGATGTCAGCATCTAAAAATGAAGAAGAAGTCATACGCCTTAGCGATTCTTGAATTGAATTAAGTCATAAATTTAACACCTTTCGGTTTAAAGCAGTCTATTTCTGTAATGACCACACCGCAAGCGCCTGTAAAAAGATAAAACTACGGTTTCGGACGGATTTTTGCCAGTTCATTTAGGCAACACCGCCATCCCATCACCTGATTGTATGCAATTGGTGCTAAAATGTATAAAAAGTTGAGCGATATCATGGAATAAGTGGACCTGACGGGACGCTCGTTTCCTTTCAATTTCATACATTTGCACAAAAATTGAATACAACGATGAGTGGAACAGCAATTACAATCAGCAATGGCAAACTGACCGTACCCAATGACCCCGTTATCCCTTTTATTGAGGGCGATGGCACCGGCAGAGACATTTGGAATGCTTCCGTGCGCGTAATGGATGCGGCGGTTGAAAAGGCCTATGGCGGAGAAAGAAAAATTCACTGGAAAGAAGTTTATGCCGGCGAAAAGGCTTTCAATAAATTTAACAACTGGCTTCCCGACGAAACACTGGACGAGATCCGAAAATACCTGGTTTCCATCAAAGGCCCACTGACCACTCCCATAGGCGGCGGCATCACTTCCCTCAACGTAGCCCTCCGTCAAATGCTCGACCTGTATGTATGTCTGCGTCCGGTGCAATATTTTACGGGTGTTCCTTCTCCTGTTAAACATCCTGAAAAAGTGGACATGGTCATCTTCAGGGAGAATACCGAAGACATCTATGCGGGCATCGAATTTGTCGGTGGCAGCGAAGATGGCACCAAGGTGCTCGACTTCATTCAGGCCAACTATCCCAAATTTTTCAATAAAATCCGCTTTGGCACCTCCAAAGCGGTAGCCGGCTGGAACCAGGCTGCCGGCCTCGAAGGCGGTGATAAGGTAGAAGTAGGCATCGGCATCAAGCCGGTATCCAGGACGGGTACCGAAAGGCTCATGCGATCGGCCATTCAGTATGCCCTAATCAACCAGCGCAAATCTGTGACCATCGTCCACAAGGGCAACATCATGAAATTTACCGAGGGTGGATTCCGCGACTGGGCTTATGCCATTGCCGAAAAAGAATTTGGTGACAAGGTATATACCTGGTCCACCTGGGAAAAAACAAAAAAAGAAAAAGGCGAAGAAGCGGCCAATGAGGAACAAAAAGCTGCCCTGGCTTCCGGCAAAGTATTGATCAAGGATGCCATTGCCGATATTGCGCTCCAGCAGGTATTGACCAGGCCTGAGGATTTCGACGTGATCGCCACGCTGAATCTTAACGGCGACTACCTTTCTGATGCCCTTGCGGCTCAGGTAGGTGGCATCGGCATTGCGCCTGGTGCCAACATCAACTACGTAACCGGCCACGCCATCTTTGAAGCTACCCATGGTACTGCACCAAAGTACGCCGACAAAGACCAGGTGAATCCGGGTTCCGTAGTACTTTCCGGTGAAATGATGTTCCGTTACATGGGCTGGACGGAAGCCGCAGACCTTATCATCAAAGGCCTCAATGGAGCCATCATGAGCAAGCGCGTAACCTACGACTTCGAGCGGCTCATGGAAGGAGCCACGAGGGTGAAGTGTTCAGAGTTTGGCGATGAGATCATCAAACACATGTAAGCCACGATCCAGTGCAAACTATAAAAAAGCCCGGCAGGTATCCTGTCGGGCTTTTTGGTTTTTATGGATTAGATCAAACCGTTGCAAGAAATTCTGAATTACACACTCACAGCTGCTTTGATGTGCGGATGCGGATCATAGCCATGCAATTCAAAGTCTTCAAATTTGAAACCGTCTATTTCAGTGACACCAGCATTGAGCTTCATGGTGGCTAATTTTCTGGGTTCGCGGCTGAGCTGCAGCCTGGCCTGTTCTAAGTGATTCAAATAAAGGTGGGCATCTCCAAAGGTATGGATAAACTCGCCGGGATTTAGACCGCATACCTGGGCCATCATCAGCGTAAGCAGGGCATAAGAGGCGATGTTAAATGGCACACCCAGAAAAACATCGGCCGACCGCTGATACAACTGACAGGATAGTTTGCCGTTGGCTACATAAAACTGAAACAGCGCATGACAAGGTGTGAGGGCCATCTCGGACAGTTCGCCCACATTCCAGGCATTCACGATCATCCTTCTCGAATCCGGGTTGGTTTTTAAGGTCTGCACCACCTGCCTGATCTGGTCGGTGACTTTACCATCGGCCCCTTGCCAACTTCTCCACTGTTTGCCATACACCGGACCCAGGTTACCAAACTCATCGGCCCATTCATCCCATATCTTCACGCCATTGGCATTCAGGTAGCCGATATTGGTGTCGCCATTGAGGAACCACAGCAACTCATAGATGATGCTCTTGAGGTGCAGTTTTTTGGTGGTGAGCATGGGAAACCCATCTTCGAGGTTGAACCTCATCTGGTAACCAAAAACACTGATCGTGCCCGTACCGGTTCTGTCAGATTTTTCAACACCCTGCTCCAGGATGTGGCCGACCAGATCGAGATATTGTTTCATGTTTTGATGGTAAATGATGTATGGAGCAAATATACCACTATCTGCTTCACCGGCCAATTGGTTCAGGTAATTTAGTCGAGGAGATGGTTTTCCAGAGAAATACGCACGAGACCAGCACTGTTGCGGGCATTGAGTTTCGCGAGCAGGTTGCTGCGGTGAGACTCTACTGTCTTAAGGCTGATGAAAAGTTTATCCGCAATTTCCTGGGTGGTAAATTCCTCAGCAATCAACTTTAGGACTTCTTTTTCCCTTCTGGAAATCTTTGGCATGTCCACCGTTGACTTTGTAGATGATTTCCTCCGGTTCATCAGCCCTTTCATAATGGTCTCCGTCACGTCTTTGCTGAAATACGTTGCCCCGGAATAGACCGTCCTGATGGCTTTCAGCAATTCGTCACGCCCTGTATTCTTGAGGATATAACCCCTGGCACCATGATTGAGGGTCTCCGACACATAACTTTCTTCATTGTACATCGAGATGGCCAAAACCTTCACCTCGGGATGACTGGCGGCCAATTGTTTGCAAACCTCAATACCCGACATATCCGGCAGGTTTACGTCCAGCAGGACAATGTCCACCTTATTGGACTTTACAAATTCAATGACGGAGGCACCGTCGTAACAACGTCCGGCCACATGAATGCCATCTTCCACCAGGAGAATGGACTCAATACCGTCCACAAACATCGTATGGTCGTCGGCTATTAATACTTGTATCATGGTTGACATTGTTTTATGATGGTCTAAGACGGGAATTTGCCCTGCGCTTGTTTCAAACAAAATTAAATCAAATAAAGGTAGAAAAACCAGGGTTTCCCCCTAAAATTAAAAATGGGGTTTTTCATGGATGTGCAGTTCTGCGTAAATGTTCAACTTTGCCTTAACAAATCAATGCAATACTTAATAAAACAAAAATCACACCCTATGTTATCCTATAACCACAAAATCCTGGCTGAAGTTGCCAGGTCATCAGAAAAAAAAGACTACCTGATGCTTATGTGCATCATTTTTCTTTATCTGGTATCTGTTCTTTGAATCTATTTTTGAGTAATATTCATTTTTTGTTGTGTGAAAGGAGCACCCAGTGTGGCTCCAATTTTTTATCGGTTAACAGTATGAGACAATAATAAAAGAGTTGGGGAGTTTAGATCACCCCTCATGATGCTCTCTGACTCTTTATTGTCTTTATCCCGTTCACCTGAAAGGAAAGAAATAAAAACCGTGGGTGGAGAATACATCCTGCATTTTTCACCCGAAAATAAATACTCATTGGGATTGACTATTGCATTAAGAAATTGCCTTCAAAAAGTTGGAGGCATTCTTTTTTTAAGCGACTTTTAATTTTTTATTAACCCCGATTTACAGGCCTGCATAAACAAATCGGTCTTAGTTTGGACCCAATTCGATCCCGGAATATTCTCCAATTCAGGCATGTAATCCAATTTTCTTGATATATTTACCCTGTGATAAATCAAATCTGAATAAAATACACGTTTACTCTGTAGTTCATTTATCCATCAACACCATGCGGCTTTTCATTTTCTTCATGTATCTGTTCTTCTTTGTGACTGCCAGTGCTCAGCAAGATCAGGTCACTAGTGCGGAATTTAGTCAATTGGTTAAAGACCTGCGTATTGCCAGGGAGACTAAAAATTATGCACAGCTCGCCGATGTGTATTTCAAATTGGCTTTGTACGAAGAAGAAGTAAATAAGCGCACCGAAGTAGCTTTTGATTATTTCACTCGCGCCAAACAATATTATGACCTCGAAAAAAACATAGCGCAATCCAATAAAATAAACCGGATCATCGCCCGCCGTTATGTCCGCTCCGGCTTTACCACCGAATCCATCAGCATTTATGAAGAGCTCATCAAATACTACCTGGCTCAAAAAGACGAAAAAACAGCGGCCTTCATTTATCACGAACTAAGCCTGGCATATAAAAGCTCGGGGGATATGGAAAAGTCCCTCGCAGCCCTTAAAAAATCGATCCGTCTCAACAGCAGGTTTATGGACAGCATCCTCATCATTGACCTCAATTTTGCCAAGATTGACAATTATTTTCAGCTAAATGAAATCGACAGCGCCCTTTATACCGCGGCTCATTCTTTTAAACTGTCATCGGCAAAAAAGACAAAGTGCGGATGGCCCGGAGTCTTTATTATATAGGCCATGCAAATCTCCTGAAAAAGGACTACACCAAATCGTTGAAGTACCTTCAAAGCGCACTCAGCATCGGGGGGTATCTGCCTTACGATGAAGACCGCAAAGACACCTATCAATCCCTGGCCACGGTTTCCGCCGCGCGCAACGACAACACCAGTGCCTATGCTTATGCCATAAAACTGCACCAACTCAACGACAGCATCCTCAATTACGACCGCATTAAGGCGATCAATGATCTGTCCATTAAACACCAGGCCGACGAAAAAACCAAAGACATCCGGCTATTGGAAATCGAAAACCGGTCTGTGTTGCAGAAAATTTTACTTACCCGCAGTGCCCTGTATTTTGTGGCCGCCGGCTTTTTCCTGCTGTTGGTGGCCTTGTACTTTATCATCCGGTTTTATTCTCAAAAGATCAAAGCCGAAAAAATCATGAACGAACAGCAACATGAAATCGATCAGCAAAAGATCAGAGAACTTGAAGACAACATCAAAATTTCCTCGATGCAGTCGATGATAGTCGGGCAGGAAAGAGAAAGAGAGCGCATTGCCGTTGACCTGCACGATTCCCTCGGAGGTCTGCTCAGCACCGTTAAATTGCAGTTTGACAATGTGAAATCAAAGTTAAATGGCAATGTAAATCTCGAGCAGTATGACAAGGCTACCAATCTTCTTGACACCGCAGTGGAGGAAGTGCGTAACATTTCGCGCAATCTCCAACCCGGGGCATTAAAAGACCTTGGCCTGGTATCTGCCATCAAAGATTTGATCAACCGCTTTGATTCAGATACCTATCCTGAGATATTTTTTCAATACTACAACCTCGAAGATAAAATCGATGAGATGACTGCGCTGAGCATCTACCGCATCATCCAGGAATTGATCACCAATACCATAAAACATGCCGGAGCCAGTGAGATCCTGCTCCAGATGACCAGAGAAGGAGAGGAGCTTGTCATTGAGTATGAAGACGATGGCAAGGGCATCAATCCGGAAACCACAGTGAAAAAGAAAGGCATGGGTCTTGAAAACATCAACTCCAGGGTGAAATATCTTAAAGGTTCAATCTCGGTGAACAGCCGCGAACAGGAAGGAGTATCGTACCTCATCAGGCTTCCTTATGACAAAGTATCAGCAGCAGATGTTTAAGCTTCCTTCACCCATTCAGGAAGTTCAAAACCACCACTTTGGCTTTCCCCTTTTTGTGAAAAGAGAAGACCTCATCCACCCGGTCATTTCAGGCAATAAGTACAGAAAATTAAAATACAATCTGCAGGAACTTGAACAAACCGGTTACCACGGCATCATCTCTTTCGGCGGCGTATTCAGCAACCACCTGCATGCCCTCGCTGGCGTCAGTGAGCTTTATAATATATCGGCGGTAGCGATTCTCAGGGGAAAGACGACCCATCAAATCCCACCCTGGCCTACCTCAGGGAAAAAGGGATGAAACTGCATTTTGTCAGCAGAGAGGCTTATCGTCAAAAAGAAATGGACAGTAGCATTGCTGACATCATAACGCAGTATCCAAATTATTTTTTAATCCCCGAAGGCGGCAGTAATATCCATGCTTTGCCGGGGGTGATTGAAATTGCCAGTGAAATGGAACAGCAGGTGGCAGACGTTACACACATCGCCGTGGCAGCCGGCACAGGATACACTGCCGCCGGTCTGCTGATGGGGCTTAGTCGGCACCATATCACCGCTCAATTGATGGTATTCTCCGCACTTAAAGGCGATTTTTTAGCAGCTGTGATTAGCGACTTGTCGGGCATAACAAATTATAATTTTTATTTTACCGATGAATGGTCGCTTGGTGGATATGCCAAAGTGAACCCCACGTACCTGCAATTTTTAGCAGAATTTGAATCCCGGACCCATTTGCCGGTTGATCCGGTTTATAATGGCAAAGTTTTATATGGTCTCTATAATTTGGGAAAGCGAGGCTATTTCAAACCCACAGATAAGGTATTGTGGATCGATACCGGAGGCATTCAGGGAAAGGCGGGAATGGAAATGAGATATGGTCATCAGCAAGCTACCATGCCGGAAAACCAAAGTTCGCCCTGACATGATGATCTTACTGAAAAAAAGACGCTGCGATGCGATCTGCCAGAAACTTTCCCTGGCGGTTTAACGTCCAAACACTCCCCTCCCTGTCCAGAAAAGGTGCTATGTTTTCACTTCGGCTTTGCTCCTCAAAATGTGCCGCCGCTGCTTCCCCAAAAACTGAACGAAGGTACGCCATATCGATGCCCCACGATGTGCGCAACCGCGTCATTACATATTCATTGTATTGATCGGTATCTGAAAGTTGTTCCGATTCGATGGGCACAAAGCCTTCATCAATGGCCTTAAGGTAATGGGCATTGTTGGACTGCACCCAACTCCGTTGTTTGCCATTGTATGAATGGGCAGAAGGTCCGATGCCCAGATACGGTACTCCCCGCCAGTAGTTGCTGTTGTGTACCGCCTCTAAACCCGGCTTGCTGAAATTGGAGATTTCATAATGGTGGTATCCGGCTTCTTCCATGGCATCCATCAGGTAGGCATACTGCCTTGTCGATTTTTCCTCGTCCACAGGTTTAATTTTGTTTTGTTTAAGCCAGGTCCCAAATACCGTTTTCTCCTCAATGGTCATACAATAGGCCGAAACGTGCGGTATATTGAGTTCCCTTACCATTTCTACATTTTTTGCCCACATGGCATCACTGGTTGTCTCACTGCCGTAAATGAGGTCAATGGTGAAATTTTCAAAACCACATGCGCGGATAGTTTGAATACTTTCGATTGCATCCGCTGCATTGTGCGCCCGGTGCATATATTTCAGGTCTTCTTCAAAAAAAGACTGTACACCCAGTGATAGACGATTGATGCCCAACGATTTTAATGCAGTAAGAAAGTCTGCCGAGATGTCATCCGGATTGCACTCGAGTGTTATTTCTGCCCCAGGGAGAATTACAAAAGTTGTCCGGAGGGTGTCCATAATGGCAGACAATTCCGGAATAGACAAAACTGAAGGCGTTCCTCCTCCGAAATATATCGACCCCACTTCGCGTTGTAAAAGGTAATTTTGCCTCAAAATGATATCTTTGCATAGGGCCGCAGACATGGCTGCGGTATTGCCCAGATTGGTAGAAAAATGAAAATTGCAATAATAGCATGCCTGTTTGCAAAAGGGTATATGGATATAGATGCCTCCCATGCGCGAACTCAAACGCCATAAATTGAATGAATAATTTCCGGTATCATCTTTGGATTGTGTGTTTTTTTAACTGTCTGCTTGTCGCAAACGCACAGCAAAGATACTATGTTTCGGCGGTTGATGAGTATGATAGATCAATCCGCATAGCTTCATTGGAAGGGAATAAAACTTTTGATTCCCTCTTCATCTCCAACGCTGCATTGAAGTATGTTACAGATCAACGTAACAAAGGTTTTGCCTTCTGTAACATAGACTCCATTTCATTTAAATCTGACAACTGCCACCTATGGATATTTACCGGGAAGCAGTACAAACTGGCTGTTGTTTTGCCTGAATCATCCGTTGAGGACCTCAAATACGACAGGCCAATTGCCTTGCAGTTTCCGGACTCCATTTTTTTCCGCAGGCTCGCCGATGACTGGCTAAAAGCCTACCTCAACAATGGTTACCCATTTGCCCGCGCCGAAATACACAATTTAATCACCGGGGGCGATTCCATCATGAGTAAATTACACATCGAAAAAGGCCAATACATTACTTTTGACACCATTACACTCCATGGCAGCCTGGCCATCTCTCCTACTTTCCTGCAGCATTACCTCGACATTCTGCAAGGTGATCCCTATAATCAAAATAAGGTCAACAACCTGGTACGCCTGCTTTCGGACCTCAATTTTGCAGCGACAGACTCTCTGCCCTTTGTGCGGTTTACCGGTGAAAAAGCTTCGGTACATTTATTTTTACGCCCGAAGCCGGCCAGCAGATTTGATTTTATCCTGGGCCTTGTGCCGGGTCAGGGTGACAAAAAAGGTGTTTCAGTCAATGGCGAACTGTCCGCTGACCTGGTAAACCGTCTTTCGGCGGGCGAATCCATCAGCCTAAGGATCAAACGACTCTCGCTGGAAGACCAGCAATTGTTTCTCGCGGCAAGTTACCCGTATTTCCTTTCCACCCGGTTTGGTCTGGATGGGGCCTTTGACCTCAACCGAAACCGAAACATCAGCATCGATGCCAACAGTATATTTGGCATCCAGTATTTGATAAACGGCAACCGTTCCATACGACTTCATTGGAATCGAAAAACCAGCCGGTTGATTGAAGTAGATACCAATGTATTAAAAGGGAATAACTCTTTACCTGCTCAGCTTGATTTCAATTACAATGGTTTTGCATTGAGTTTTTTTAATCGCAAGCTGGACTATCGCTTTAATCCCCGGCGTGGTCATGAAATTGAATTGTCAATAAATGCGGGTTTCAGAAAGGTGGCAGTGAATCCACAGGTAACCGCCATTAAAAACGGTGAAACCGATTTTTCATCCGCTTACGACTCTTTGCGGGAAGGCCGGCTGCAATTCACCTCCAGGGCGGTTGCATCCCTATTTTTACCCTTACAAAACTGGGCAGCCTTCAGGTTTCAACTCAATGCTGCGTTTATTTTGCAAAAGAATTTTGTACTTGAAAATGAAAGTTTTCGCATAGGGGGAACCCGATTGATGAGGGGCTTCAATGAACTTTCCATCCTATCCAATGGCTATGCCGTAATGAGTTCAGAATTTAAAATTATCCTCGATAGAAATTCATATCTGTCTTTTCCCTTTGTCGATGTGGGAAGAATTAAAGTGGTAAATGAAAAATCAACAACCTGGAAAACCGCCGCGGGCATTGGCCTTGGCCTCAACTTCAGCACCAAAGCCGGTATTTTTAACTTTTCGATTGCAGCAGGCAATGAATTTTCAGGGCTGCCGGGATTTGCCAATACAAAAGTCCATTTTGGCTATTTAAACCTGTTCTGATGCTGACATTGTTTATAGGCCTTTACCTCATCATTACCATACTCATTGGTTTTTATGCCCACACCCGCATCACAGGTGGTGCAGACTTCATCAATGCCGGGCGCAACCTGCACCCGGTGGTAAATGCCTTTGCCCTGTTTGCCTTGTGGTTTGGCTCAGAAACCCTCTTTGGGGCAAGCACTGAATTTGCACAACATGGACTTTCAGGTATCATAGAAGACCCATTGGGTGGGGTCTTATGCCTTTTGCTGGTCGGTTTTTTTTATGCCAGAAAAATGTTCAGGCTCAATGCCCTCACCATAGGTGACCTATTTTACAGGAACTATGGCCCCAAGGTTGCCATGATAGCATCCGGTCTCATGGTCATCAGCTTTTTGGGATACATTGCGGCTCAATTGTTGGCCCTTGGCCTCATTTTGAACCTCCTTACCTCTTTCCCTTTGTTCATTTGCATGTTGTTTTCATTAATGTTGATATTGACTTATACCATGCTGGGAGGCATGCTGGCAGTATCGCTGACCGATTTTTTTCAAAGCCTGATGATCATCCTCGGCCTGGCAGTCATTGCGTGGTATCTTACCAGAGAAGTGGGTGATGTCAAAACAGTCATCAACACCATACCTCCCGGACATTGGCGATTCTTTCCTGAAAACACCACCACCGAGTGGATCAACTGGTTAGCAGCATGGATGGCACTTGGCCTTGGCAGCATAGTTTCCCAGGATGTTTTTCAACGGGTCAATTCGGCCAGAAGTGAACATGCCGCACACCTTTCCACACTTATTGGGGCGATACTTTATGGGGTGATTTCTTTGTTACCTCTTTACATCATCATGGCTGTAAAGCTGACTCATCCGGATACCAATGAGGCCAATATGCAAATGACCCTGCCAGCGGTAGTACTCACAAAAATGCCCATGTTTGTAAAAATTCTTTTTTTTGGTTCTGTAGTGAGCGCCATTTTGAGTACGTGCAGTGGTGCAGTTCTGGCGCCTGCAAGCCTGTTGTCTGAGAACGTGCTGAAACCACTTTTTTTCAAGAATCTGTCGGATCAGACTTTGTTAAAGTTAACGCGCATTTCCATTGTTGTGGTTGGGATCATTGCCGTGTTTGTTGCCCATGGAAGCGAGAAAATTTTTGACCTGGTTGGTGAATCCAGTGCCTTTGGTGTGGTATCCATTCTAGTGCCTTATACGGCCGCTTTGTTTTTAAATTATACCAACCGTTTAGGTGCCTTCTCAGCAATGTTTTGTGGGACCCTTACCTGGGCAGTCACCAAATTTATCATCAAAACCACCATTGACCCTACCATTTATGGCTTCTGCGCGGCCCTTTTAGGGATTGCGCTGGCCACCCTGGTGACCAGATTCTTTACCATAAACCCAACGCTTACATAATTCCAATCGTTTAAATAATAAAAATTGGCATGAGATACCTGAGACAAAGTCTGGCCTATTTCGGATTGATGCTTATGTTTTATAGCTGCTGCCATGAAGATACAAGCTACAATGCCATTGTGATGGGTGCGGATTTAAGGTTATGCGCCTGTTGTGGGGGACTTCTGATAAAGACAAATGATGGAAAAACCTACCAGGCATATAAATACCCCGACGCATTAGACCCGATTGCCAAAAACGATTTTCCTTACCAGGTGAGTATCGATTACCAACTGCAGGACAATACCTGCTTTGCTTCTGATGGCATCATTGAAATCAGCAAGGTAGAATTTTAATTCTGACAGAATTTAAAGCCTATGGATGTCAGGAAAGGCTCATGACTTTCACCTCAACCCGCTGGTTTTTGGTCCTGCCTTCCACCGTCGAATCAGAGGCTATCTTCCTGCGCTTGCCGTAACCTTTATAGGTTAGACGAGATGGATCAATGCCCTTGGACATAAGATAATCATAGACTGCTTTAGCACGGGCTGTGGACAATTTATCACAGTATTCGTGGCTGGGTATGCCATTGGTATGTCCACCAATCTCAAGTTTTACCCCATTATGGTTTTTTAAAAAGCCATAGATTTCATCGAGGACTTCGTAGGAACTTCTGTCAATGGTAGAAGTATCTGCTTTGAAATAAAGGTTTTTTATTTCAATGGTCGTGCCTTTTTTAATCTTTTTGATGTCCAGTTCTTCCAGGATCTTGGGTTTGGCAGCAGCCACTGTTGAATCCTGTGGTTTTGATTTTTCCTTGGATTGTTCTACCCTGGTTTTTTTGTGCGGGGGAAGTGCTTCTTTGGTTTCAAGCTTTGCCAGCGCTTGTTTGGTAAGGACGGGTGGCAACACCTCTTCACAATCCATTTCGTCGAAGTCACTGAGGTTGTCCACCAGAATATGCCCGCAATAAGGTAGAAAATTCGGCGTCTTGTAAAACGCCTCGATGAGGACGTATTTATGTTCAGAGGTGGGTTTCACTTTAAACTGATAAGTGCGCCAATCGGTATGGTTGACGGCAGCCGATTCCCCAAGCAGTTCTTTTTCGCCGCACATTCCATTTCCTCCCCATATCCTGAATACGGCAGGGGTGACGTAATTCGTACTTTTTTTTGTTACCTGGGAAAGACTGAGGTAGGTGCTGCTTTTTGCCAGGTCGATGGTAAATTTATAACACTTGCCCGCCTTCATGGGTGCGACCAATCTTTGGGCAATGCCTTCCCAGGATTCATTGTCTCTCACCACCATGCCCAGATAGGTATTACCCTGCGAAGGCAAAGTAGTATTGTTCCAAAAGTTACCCGGATGGATATCCGGAGCTGATTCCCCCGGAAAACGCATGGCACCGCAATCATACCAACCGGCGATTGGCAGGTTCATACCACCACCCATCCTGGGAATATCTTCAAAAGACTTATTGGCAATGGCGATCTTCGTTTGCCCCTGGAGCAAATTGACAGAAACCAACAGTACGGCAATCACCTTTTTCATTCTTGCTAAATAATTCTTCTTCTAAATCGTAAAGTTATGGTGTAATGACTTTTTAAAAGCCAACTTTAATCTTTATTTAACGCAGATTCAGGGTACAATGTTTCCTGAGTCATGCCCCACTTATCGGCAAAACTTAGGGAATGGTCGAAAAATCTGCTGCCCTTACGGTGTAAAACAGCGTTTTCTCCGGTGGCGGTGCACATTCCAGTTCCAGACTGCTTCCATCCCTGGCTTGCAGGGACATTTTCCAGCAGTGGAGATAAATGCCGCCTTCTTTGTCAGCCCTCCGCGCTCCGTATTTCACATCGCCCCGTATGGGAAAACCAATGTGGCTGAGCTGAGCCCTTATTTGATGAAATCTGCCTGTATCGCATTCCAGTTCCAACAGCGAATATCTGTCCATAAGATCTACCCTGAAAACATGCATGGTGGCATTTTTCCCGGACCCACTTACCATGGCCTTATTGCCTTTTTTTATCAGGTTGCAGCTAATGGTTTGGGCTTGATTTTCAAACCGACCTTCCACCACCGCGAGATATCTTTTTTTAATTTTCCCCTCTGTAAGCTGCCTCGACAAAAATGCCGTGGCTTTAGCGGTGCGGGCCAAAAGTACCAGCCCACTTACCGGCTGATCCAGGCGGGTAACCGGATTTAGTTCCCAGTTTTTCTTCCTGGCAAAATAAGAGAGCATGTCTTCACCTTCAGCCTGGACAGCCATACCACCCGGCTTTGAGACTACCAATACATCGGCGTCGTCATATATCACCTTTATGTCAGCAAAATCCTTATTTGATTTCTTCATAGTCGGTATAATCACCCACCTTATTGGTAAATCCCCTGGGCTTCTCTTCCTTTGGTTTTTCAGCTTGTTTTTTAGTTTTGGGTTCATTCAATGGCACAAAAAGTACCCGCCTGAACACATAGGCCAACAACACCGCAATAAGGATAAACTTAATCATTTAATCTAATTTCAGTTTCATTCTGCCATTCCACCAGTTTTTCTCAATGGAAGCCCCATTTCGCTTATAAAACCGGATAGCTTCTTCATTCCAGTCCAACACCTGCCATTTGACCTGCCTGCACTGCTGGGCTCGCGCTTCGCTAATAAATGCGTCAAATAGTTCCTGGCCAATACCCCGGTTGCGGTATTCATCTTTTACAATAAAATCTTCCAGGTACATCGTCCTGCCATTCCAGGATGAAAATACAGGATAATAAAAAACCATGCCGATGATTTGTCCCTCAAATTCTGCTACTATGGCATCTATGAGTTTTTGGTCATAAGCTTTGTGGTACTCTTCCGGTTGAGCCTTTACGGCATCGGGTTCCTTTTCAAAAACTGCCAATGCTTTTACCAGGTTATAAATATCCTGTAAATCCTCTTTTGTACACTTTCTGATGATATGCATATGCCTCAATTGATCACTTCCAAAATCCTGCCGCGCAGTTCCCTGCCTAAAAATGGATTGTTCTTTGATTTCGACAAACTGGATTCAAACTTCCAGGTCGCAGAAGGATCAAAGATGGTTAACCTGGCCGGTTCTCCTGCCTGGATGCCGCCTGAATGAAGTTTCAGGATTTCCCGTGGGCCATAACTCAGCTTATAAACAAGCGTCTCAAGGTCGAGTTGCGATACATAGGTATTGCACGCCGCAAAACACGTCTCAATGCCTGAAGCCCCATAACCGGCGTAAGGAAACTCGAGCTTTTTACCCTCTTCCTCAATGGGATAATGGTTGCTGGCAATGGCATCTATGGTGCCATCTTTTAGTCCCCTGACCAACTCCTGAAGGTCTGTTTTCCTTCTTAGCGGGGGTGTCAATTTGAGGTTGGTGTCAAAATCAACCAGGTCCTTATCCGTAAATATCAAATTGAGATAAGGCACAATGCAACTCAACCGGTCGCTGTGTGTCTTTTTACCTTCTTTTATAATGCGCACGCTTTCGGCTGATGAAACTCCGTAAATGCAAAGTTTTGACTGGCTGTAAGCAAGGAGGTCGAGATCGCGCTTCAGCATGATGCTCTCAGCGATGTAAGGATTGCCTTTCATGCCCAGCATAGTACTCATTTCCCCTTCATGCAACTGTGCATCCTGGCTCAAACTTTTTTCAGAAGGATGGTGGATGATCAGGCCGTCGAATGGTTTTACATATTCAAGGGCCCTGGTAATCACCCCTGCGTGCTGAACCGGTTTCAAACCATCGCCAAATGCCACTGCCCCGGCATGGTGAAGGTCAAACATTTCTGTAATTTCTTTACCTTCCGCATTTTCACTGAGCGCAGCCACCGGATAAATGTCCAGGTGATTTCGACTTGCCTTGTTTTTTATAAAATCTACATCTGCCTTGGTCTGAATGACCGGACGCGTATTGGGAAAGGGTGCCAGTGAACCGTAGCCACCCGCTCTCGCAGCCATGGCCACCGATTCGATGTTTTCCCTGTGTTCCAGCCCCGGTTCCCCGATTTGTGTGCCGATATCAAACCAGGAAATACTGCAGTGCAAGTCTGTTCCTGTAATTATGCGCACATTAGACGGTGCCGTTATTGAAGCACGGATGTCCTCTATCCTGGAATTGACCACCAGTATGTCAACCACCCTGCCGTGATACTTTGACGGAGGGTCGATCACCTTTACTTTTTTAATCAGACACTTCACCCTACAAATTTAACCTCAATTTTTGACATACCTAATGATTAATATTTCCGCCAGCAAAAACATCAAAGCCGCAAAAATAAACCACTTCCATAAAACGATGCCCCTGTCTTTTTCGCCCACAAATTCCTGGATACCTTCCTGTCCTTCGTAATTGAGTATGTGCACCGCATCATTTTTTACCATTTCTTCCAGTTCGTCCGTATCGTAAAGATCCAGGTTGGATTCCCCGCGGTCATAATTGAAGGCAAACCGATCCTGAATGCTATCCTGAAGAACCAGGTCATAATAACCATCGTTCAGGATTTGATTTTTAATGTCCAGGATTACTTTTTTGCCGAAACTGTTTTGTCCGGGAATAAACTCGGTTTTGCCTTTGAGTTTGTAAACCGTTTCTCCATTGGTCTTTTTGTTTTCAGCTTCTATCAGGTTGTCTTTTCCAATAAAGTAGGAAAGCCGGCCTGGTTTTGACCGGGATAATGCCATTTTATACAACATGGGCACAAATACTTCTGCCTGAGTTACCAGATTGTTGTAGTTCGTTGAAAGCGGTGCAGCACAAACAAAAAGTTGCCCTTCCCCTACGCCATTCTTAAACAAAAAGGTTTGTCCGTCGCGGTACGTGAGCAAAGATAGGCCTGAGCCCACCAGTGCGGGCGAAAACAGATACCCTGCTTTCGTGGCGGGCAGCTTGAGGTTAGGCCCTACGCTGGTATATACATCTGAAAATACGAAATCGGCCGTATTGATGAGGGCCACTTCTCTTGGCTTATTATCCCACTTATCGATTCTCCTTGTTTTGCATTGCAAGAGCATGGCATTGTAAGCCTGGATGTCTGCGTCTTTGGCAGGCAGCAACAATACCTTCCCACCAGATTCAAGATATTTCTGCAACTCATTGGCAAGGCCTGTGGTAATTGTCCTCAGGTCGTTGAGCAGGATAAGGTCGTAATCCCTGAACTGCTGAAATTTGATCTGACCCAGGTCCTGATTGTCAAACTTGAAATAATCAATGCCTCCGAACATTGCCTGGAGATATCGGTCCGGTTGCCCCTGATTGATGGAAAGAACCTTTACTTTTTCTTTCACATTAAAACTAAGAAACAGCCGGTCATCGAACTGCACCGGATAGTCAACGATTCTCAATTCTGCTTCGTGAATGCCTGCTTTGAGAATGTTAAGGGGAATGGTGTCAAGGGTACTGCTTCGCGGATTGATATTGATATTGCCTGCTGGCTTCTCCATCCCATCCTTCCAGATGGCCGCCTTTATTTCTTCTGCGACATCGTCGGAGTGATTGGTATATTTGACCACCAATTGGTTGGACTGACCCAAAATCGGAACTGGGGCTGCAAACCAAACACTGTCGATACTTACATTTTTTTGGATGGAATGTTGCACCGGCAATAAATTAAGCTCAACCAGGGAGTCCTGCCAACTTCCTATGTCGGTGACCGACTTTTGAAAATCAGAAATGAGGAAAATAATCATGTGGTCGCCCTTGAGCACCTGCTTTTGGCGGTTGATGATTTTCTTCAGCGGTTGAGATGATGGACTCGCCGTAATTTCATCGATGAGTGAAAGTGCTTCTTCCCCTGAGACAAGGCGCTGATGCCTGCCTTCAAGGTCATTGGTGATGATTTGAAACCGGGTATCTTCACCATAGGCATTGACCAGCCGGGCTGCCCGCTCTTTGGCCAGGTCCAGCAGGGGGATGTTGGATTTTTCGGCGCGCATGCTGAACGAATTGTCCACAAAGATGCTCACCGATTTTGTCCCTGTTTTTATTTCAGCGGTAGTGGGAATAAATGGCTGGGCAAAAGCAAAGACCAGTGCTGCCAGTGCCAGGCAACGCATTGCCAGAATCAGGAGGTTTTTTAGCTTATTCCTCGAAGAAGTTTCTTCCTTGATTTCCTTCAGGAATTTTACATTGGTAAAATAAACCTTCTTAAACCTTCTGAAATAGAATAGATGGATGATCACCGGAATGGCAATCGAAAGCAAGCCCCATAAAATACCAGGATATAAAAAATGCATAGTCACAAAAATACAAAAATTTCGGCTTTTTGTTGCGAATCGGATTTAGACCATGGCCGGGTCTTCGGTATTTACCCGTTTAGCTGACCTAATAAAGTTGTAACACAAACAGTGAGACTCAGGACTCTAAACCGATCGATTTATGGTTAAAAGAAGGCCTTTTGGATAATTCCTAGCCATAATTTTGTATTTAAACAAAAAAACAGAAAAAAATATTCTGTGATAAACAGCAATTTAATTTTTCATTCGTCCTTATTTCGCAAATTTCTTTTCCGTTGGACCGGATGGAAAAAATTTTTATCGAGTCGGGTGTTTTTCTGATCCTGTTCCTTTTTAGGTGGGGCGTCGGGAGCCGGGCCTCGCTTGTAAATGATGAGTCCGTTGAGAAAATTGCGCAATACCTGGTCACCCGCTTCCACATAGCTGGGGTGATCTTCATTTCTGAAAAGATCATTCAATGCCCCTTTGGTCATAGAAAAACCGACCAGATCGAGGATTTCGAGGATGTCAGTATCCTTCAACTGTAAGGCGATTCTGAGTTTCTTGAGTATGTCATTGTTGGTTACAGGCATGTCACTTGATTTAAGGTGCTAATCCAAAGCAAAATGTTAATCCAGTATCTCATCCAGATTTTTTCCTATGTTGGTACATATCTGGTCAATGGGAAGGTCATTGGAATCGGTGCCAAAGGGGTCTTCAATTTCTTCGGCAATAAGTTCGATGCTCACAAAGATATAAAACAAACCCGCCACAATGGGCATAGCCCAATATCCAAACTCCCGCACAAAACCGATGGGCATGGAAAAGACGTAAATGAAAATTACTTTTTTTAGAAAGATGTTATACGAATAAGGTATTGGCGTGTTCTTAATTCTTTCGCAGGCGCCTGTGGTATTGACCAGTGACTGGAGCTGTTCATTTAGAAAAAGCAGTTGTTCCCCATTGATCTTCCCCTCTGAGAAAAGTCGTCCGGTTTCTTTATAAAGCGCCTTGGTGATGCAGTTTGGCAAATGATCTGACCGCTCGTAATGGTCCAGGTCATATGTTGAAATATCCTGAAGATTATTTGGATTTCTGCTCCCCCTCAGGTGATCGCGAAGTGCAATGGCATAGTTGGAAATGAGTATCTGAAACAATCGTTTATCCTCCTTTGATTCGAGCATGCCGCTGAGTTTCATGGCCAGGTTTCTGCTGTCATTGAGCACCGTGCCCCACAGTTTGCGCCCGTCCCACCATCGATCGTAAGCAGTATTGGTCCTGAAAACGAGCAAAAGAGAAAGGACAAAGCCTACCAGTGAATGAATGGCAGTACTGTTTTTGAAGCCAACATGAAATACATCATTTTCGAGATAGGCGACCACCCCGGTATAAATGGCCACCCCAAAGATGCCCGGTAAAATCTTGCGGAAGGTGTCGCTTTCATGGAAGGCAAAAATAAGGCGCCACCATTCTTTGGGATTGTATAAAATCATACCCCTATCTTTGAATTTTAAGGCTGAGATCCAAGCTTCCTGCTGAATGGGTAAGGGCGCCCACCGATATGTAGTCCACCCCGGTTTCAGCAATTTTCCGCACTGTTTTCAGGTTAACCCCCCCGGAAGCCTCCACCTCAAAACGCCTGGCAATCGTAGCCACCGCTTCGCGCATGATGGGAATTTCAAAATTGTCGAGCATGATGCGGCTTACCTCTCCGCGTTGCAGTACCTCATGCAATTCTACCAGGTTGCGCACCTCCACCGTGATGTGCAAGTCCATATCCTGTGCTTTCATATAACTGTGCACCTGATCGATTGCCCTCGTTATGCTGCCGCATCCATCAATGTGGTTATCCTTGATCATGATCCAGTCGTACAATCCATCCCGATAGTTGCTGCAGCCACCAATGCGTACGGCCCACTTCTCCAGAAACCTCATGAGGGGTGTAGTTTTTCTGGTGTCCAGAATGGTCACGGGCAGGTCTTCTACCTCCAGGGCAAACCGGGAGCTGATGGTGGCGATGCCACTGAGACGCTGCATGGTGTTTAAAATCAACCTTTCTGCTTTCAGCAAGACCCTGGTATTGGCTTCCACTTCAAAAGCGATGTCTCCATATTTGACATCGGCACCGTCGGGCAATAACTGGTTAAAGTGACATTCGGGATCGAATAATTTAAACACCCTTCTGGCAAAGGCAATACCCGCTATCACCCCGTCATCCTTTACGTACAACTTTGCCGTCTTAATCGAATCTGCCGGAATACAGGCGATCGAGGTGTGGTCTCCTGATCCTACGTCTTCTGCCAATGCCGCCTGAATAAAATCGTCAAGTTCCCTGTTATCTATGCCTTCCATGATTTTTATTAATTTCTACAAATTTAGGCCTTTTATCCATTAATCAGTCGATGATTTGAGTTACTTAAAAGACAAAATATCCGGATTATTAAAATACTTTGTCAGGCAACAGTTTTTTGTTTTACTGCTAAAAATAATTCAAAATATTATTCGTCTCTATCCACTGTTAACATTGTGTTAAAAGGTAGTTTGTGTAAACCAAGTTCATTTTATCGCCGTTTAACACTAAAACTAACTAGAAGTATCGTGAAGCAATTTTTTTCTTATGTATTGGCTGGCCTTACAGGGGGAATTATGGCTTTCGGTCTGATTCAATGGACCGGTGATAAAAAAATAATCGGTCCGGATTTCCAAATGGAGGCAACTGCAACTGCATTATCCTCGTCATCATCCGTTCCGGTAGTAGGGCCTGATTTTGTGCACGCGGCAAAGGTTGCCACTTCAGGAGTGGTCCATATCCTGGCAGAAGAAAGCGATGCCCAGGCACTGGAAAACAGCCGGAAAAGGCGCAATCCTTTTTCTCTTGACATAGAGGATTTTTTTGGTGCCGACATTTTTAACCGAAACTTTTACCGAAAACAACAAGGCTCAGGTTCAGGCGTAATTTTCAGCAAGGATGGATACATCATTACCAACAACCATGTGGTGGGATTTGCAGACAAGATTACCGTCACCACCGCTGATGGCAAAAAATATGTGGCTAAAAAAGTGGGTACAGATCCACTGACAGACCTGGCCGTAATCAAAATAGAAGCGTCCAATCTTACCAGCCTTCCTTTATCCAATTCTGACAATTTGAAGGTAGGCGAATGGGTGCTTGCGGTGGGCAATCCTTTTGACTATCTCACTTCTACCGTTACTGCTGGCATCGTAAGCGCAAAAGGGCGCGACCTCGACCTGATAGAAGATGAAAAATCGATTGAAGAATTTATCCAGACAGATGCAGCCATCAATCCAGGCAACAGCGGAGGTGCATTGGTCACAAGCAATGGCGAATTGGTAGGCATCAATACTGCCATTGCCACACCCACAGGCGTATTTGCAGGCTATTCGTTTGCCATTCCCTCCAACCTTGTGAAAACCATTGTAACATCCATCATTGAATCGGGTGGAAACATAGAAAGAATGAACCTGGGCATTGGTGGTTTTGATGTAGATGGCGACCTGGTCAAAGAACTCGATCTTAGGGTAAGAAAAGGTTTTTACGTTGATGAATTGGATACCAAAAGTCCAGCCAAGTATGCTGGCATTCTTCCCGGTGATGTCATCGTAAAGATAAATGGTAAACTGGTAACCGGCTTTGATGACATTGCCAACACCATGAAGTTTGCCAAAAGAGGCGACACCCTGGATATCCAGGTGAACAGAGGTGGCAAGGAGATTTCCCTGCCCACCACACTGAGAAAAGGACTGTAACAATACAGACGTCATTGGCGTCTTCACGATAAAGTTGGTTTTTCGTTTTGTTTTGATTGATCCCTCTCTTCGCACGAAGGAGGGATCTTTTTTTTTCGAAACTTTTGCTGCCATAAAGGGTTAATTTATAATAATACATGTTTACTTGAATAAACTATTCCGAAAAGCCCTGATGTTCATTTCCCTGTTCATAGCCCTTGGCGTGATGACCATTATGGTTCTGTCGTATCGATCAGAGCAAAGCATTCCTGCCAAAACTGAGGATGAAATAACTGCAGGCCTGTTGCAAAATTTAAACTTGAAGGCATGGCAGCAGACCGACACCATCCATTTTACTTCACCCCAGGGCTGGCATTATCATTGGTACAAAACCAACCAAACCCTCCGCATAGAAATGGACTCCTCCTATATTTTGCTTTATACGGAAATAAAATCTCCTGATGATCTGATGGCGTCCTCCAGACCCTTTACGGCAGAAGAAGTTGACCAAATAAGAAAACAATGGCATGCCGATCGATTCAGGCTGTTTGGTTACTTAATCTCATTTGAAGCTTCCACCACAAAAGCGTTTATTCCCTCTAAAGGCAACATCCAAATGAAGTTGACGCTGGCTGATGATGCCATTCATAACGGATACGTCCAGCATTGGACCCTAAGCGACACATTCATGCCCATTTCCTGTGTACTCAGATCGGCGGATAATACAAAGGTACATCACATTTCCTGGGATCGTTGGATTACCTTGCCTTCCGGCTTAAAACTGGCAGAATGTTATAGTGAAGATGGCCTCAGGCAATGCTTTACTCAAATCCATACAACTCCATAGGTTATTATATTTGTGCATACATGGCATGGCCATACCGTCGAGATGAAAACAATTTGGGCTATTGTCTTTGAAAAACAGGTTTTAGTGGTCTCATAACAGATGAATATCGAAAAGTGGCACCAAAGAAGTCCTATTTTTTTTAACTTTGAAAAAAAACTGAATGGACATCCTCACGATTGAAAATGTACGCAAAGCTTACCATTCCCATGTTGCCCTGGATTCAGTGAGCTTTTCTGTAAAAAAGGGAACAATATTTGGCCTGCTTGGCCCAAACGGAGCGGGAAAGACCACGCTGATCCGCATCATTACCAACATCACCAAAGCCGATCAGGGTGCCGTTTATCTGGACAATGAACTGCTAAGCATTCATCATCCAAGAGACATTGGCTATATGCCCGAAGAGCGGGGGCTGTATAAAAAGATGAAGGTAGCCGATCAGTTGATGTACCTGGCACAGCTAAAAGGACTAAGCCATGATGAAGCGAAGGCTTCCATAAAGATGTGGTTCGACAGACTCCAAATGGCCGGCTGGTGGAATAAAAAAATAGAAGAACTCTCTAAAGGTATGCAGCAAAAAGTCCAGTTTGTAGCCACCGTGGCGCACAAGCCAAAATTGCTCATTCTCGACGAACCCTTCACCGGACTCGATCCGGTCAATGCAGACTTACTCAAAGATGAAATTTATCAATTGCACAAAGAAGGAGTAAGCATAGTTTTTTCCACACACCGGATGGAACAGGTAGAAGAAATATGCGATGACATCGTACTTATCAATAAAGGTAACATCCTTTTGAATGACAGTGTCTCTTCGGTGCGCACGCAGTTTAAGGAAAATATATTTACCCTTACCACGGATGTACCCGCCCAAAACTGGGACCTAATCCCCGGTTTTGAAAGTGTGGAAGAGCAAGGATTTTCACGCACCTTCAAAGTAGGTGAAGGCCACCATTCCAACCAATTGCTGGGCTATCTTTTGGACAAAGGCATTAAAATCCAATCCTTCCATGAAGTGCTGCCCGGACTGAATGAAATTTTTATCAAACTTGTCAAAACCGAATCAAACCATGCCCATGAATAATTTGTATCTGCAGAAAACCTGGCTCATCATCAAGAGAGAATACTTATCCAGGGTATTGAAAAAAAGTTTTTTACTGGTTACTTTACTTACACCCATCGGCATCGGACTTATCATTTTTGTAGCCGGATTTTTTGCCGCCAAAGGATCAGAATCGAGCAAAAAAGTAGCTGTCCGGGATGAGTCGGGTATCCTTAAACCCGCTGACCTTACAAGTCGTGAATTTGCCTTTTCCCTCCTTGCTATGCCACTTGACAGCCTCAAAAAGGATTACACGCAACAAGGCTATGACATGATGATCCACATCCCTCCCTACACAGATTCCACACAGACTACCCACCAGATCAACTATTATAGTAAGGAAAAACTCAGCCTGCTTCAAATAGAGAAGATCGAAAAAACAATGGAAAAAATATTTGCGACCTACAAGTTGGAACACTCTTCACTGGACAAGGAAGCCATCAAAAAACTGGAAATCAACATCAAGCTGGAAAACGCGATGTTAAACGAAAAGGATGGCGATGTGGTCGGCGATAAATCAAGCAAATTTTCAAGCGCCATAGCCACGGGACTCAGTTACGGCATGGGCTTCATGATGTACCTGGTCATCTTCATATTTGGAAGCATGGTCATGCGCAGTGTCATGGAAGAAAAGATAAACCGCATCGTGGAGGTCATGATTTCTTCCGTAAAACCGTTTCAATTGATGCTCGGCAAAATTGTGGGTGTGGGACTGGTAGGGCTTACCCAGCTTGCCATTTGGGTGGTGCTCATGCCGGTGATCATCTTCGTCGCTAGCCTGGCTTTTGGTCAACCCGCAGGCTTGACTGGCGGGAGTGCAGAAGTGGCAAAAACAGCAGAAACCCTGCAGAAAATGCAGCAGGAAAATCCAGAGGTAATTCAAGTCTTTTTGCGCGAACTGAGTGCCATGAACTGGTCACTCATCCTCCCGGTCTTTGTCGTCTTTTTTTCTGGGTGGCTATTTCATTTATTCCTCCCTGTTTGCCGCAGTGGGTTCTGCCGTAGGTGATGACCTCGGTGAAAGCCAACAACTCATGATGCCCCTGACCATTCCGGTCATCCTGGCCATGGCCATGATACCGGCAGTGTTCAACAACCCCAATGGCCCACTGGCTGTTTTTGGCTCACTTTTTCCGCTTTTTTCTCCAATCATTATGCCCGCACGACTGCCGTTTGAGCCACCCGGCTGGCAAATTGCCCTTTCGATTGTGTTTCTCTTTGCCGGTGTCATCTTTTTTACGTGGCTTGCCGGAAGAATTTACCGTGTAGGCATTCTCATGTATGGCAAAAAGGTCAGCCTGAAAGAACTTGGAAAATGGATTTTTTATAAAGAATAAAGCTGAATACACATCGAACCAAGCGGTGATTTAGGTGCCGGTGGCATTGATTAACGCTTACTCTGAGGGGGTGTTAAGCAGCCGTTATTACCCCAACAACAGGAAATTTGATTTTAAATAAATAAAAGAGGCTGTCTTCTTTCTAAGAACAGCCTCTTTTATTTTAACCAAAGTTATGTTTTTACTGAACACCAAGCTTCGCCTTCAAGGGAGTGATGAGGTTATCACTCTCCACAGCATGCAGAATGGTGCCTGCACTTGAATCAAAAATCATGGTATATCCATTTTCCTTGCCATAAGTCTCGATGACCATCTTTACTTTATCGAGGATGGGTTTGTATAATTCCTCCCGTTTGGCTGACAGTTTGGATTGAACTTCGTACTCGTATTTCTGAATTTCTTCCTGCTTTTGAGCCAGTTCACTTTCTTTTGCCTGCACCTGTACTTGGGAAAGAATTCCTTTTTGGGCATCCTCCGCATACTTTTTGTACTCTGTTTCAAACTCAGCTACTTTGCCCTGACCAACGGCCATAAGTTGTTTCTGATATGTTTCCAATTCGGTGTCTGCTGCCTTCACTTCCGTCATGCTCACCAACAATTCCTGTGAATTGACATAGCCAAATTTTTGTGCATAGGTAAAAACCGAGATCCCGGAAAATACCAGCAAGATTAAAACTTTCTTCATTTTACTTTTTGTTTATTGATTTTAGTGATTAGACGATGATTTTATTTGTAATAATTTTTTACAAGGGTAAATAACAAGATTTTAACAATTATTCCGGTTCAAAACCGATGATGACACTGAATTTACCGTAATCCTTCCAGGTTGATCCGGGATCGAGGTTTTTGTCAAAGCCAAAGCCGTAATCAAATCCAAGCAAACCAAACATGGGAAGGAAAACCCTCAAGCCCATACCCGCTGATCGTTTTACATCAAAAGGATTGTAATCCCTGAATCGCGTCCAGGAGTTTCCACCTTGGAGGAAGGTGGTAAGGTAAATAGTCGAATTTGGATTGAGAGATACCGGATATCTGAGTTCCAGGGTGAACTTATTGAAGATGGTACCTCCTTCCACATTGTTTGGAAGGTCAGTAGTTTCATATCCCCTTAAGGCTAAAATGCTCCTTCCGGTAAGCTGGCTGCTGTTTTGGTTGGATAAACCATCGCCGCCAATTTCAAATCTTTCCACTGGTGGAGCTTTCAGGACTTTATCATAGTATCCAAGGATACCAAATTTGGCATTTGCCGTAAAGACCAGTTTATCGACGATGTTGAAATACCATTCAGAAGTAAATAACCATTTATGGTATTCCAGCCATTCGTATCTTTTGGCATTTTTCACCCCTTCAACCTTCGTGGCGATTTCGCTGTCGGTGGGTGGCACGGCAGGGCCGTTTTCTTCGATCAGGTCCTGTACGATTTTTTCAATGTCGGCTGGTGTTGGATTATATACAGGCGTTTTCCGGAACAATGAATACGGCAATGTAGCCTGAACCGACAAAGATATACGACTTCCACTCCTCGGGAACAAGGGGTCGTTTATTGAACTCCTGGACAGGGTGTGTTTGATTGAAAAGTTTTTAAAGTTACCATCCGAAATGCTCGAATTACCAACGAAAAAGGAAGAATTGAAGTATCGCTCAAGCCCAATGGTTTCTATGTTCAAAGTTGTGCTGGATGAAAAGAAATCATCCGGCCACTTGAGTTGTGTGCCGATGCCGGCAAAGAAACGGGTAATGTTTAGCTTACCATATCCCAGAGAAGAGTTGTCAAATATGGAACTCACCGCACCAATGGTAAAAGAATTGGGTTTTTTACCACCCAGCCAAGGCTCCGTAAAGGAGAAATTATACGATTTGAAAAAACGGCTATTGGATTGCACCCGAACAGAAAGTTTTTGGCCATCTCCTTGTGGAAGAGGAGACCAGGTTGACCTGTCTTTAAAATTCGCGATGGAAAAGTTGTTAAAAGTGACACCCAGTGTACCAATAAGTCCGCTAAAGCCACCATATCCGGCGGAAAGTTCCAACTGGTCGGAAGGGCGCTCTTCTACTGAATATTGAATGTCAACCGTTCCGCGGGACTGGTTTACGGGGGTTTGGATGTCCAGGGCCTCCGGATTAAAATAACCCAGGTTGATGATTTCCCTTTGCGAACGGATAATGTCCGACCGGCTGAATTTTTGGCCTGGTCTGGTACGGAGTTCCCTGCGCACGATATCTTCGTTGGTGCGGTCGTTGCCCTTGATGATGACATTTTCGATCGTGAATTGAGGGCCTTCAAAGATGCGCATTTCCAGATCCACGGAGTCATTTTCGATGGCAATCTCAACCGGATCCACGTTAAAACCGAGGTAACCATCATCCAGGTAATAAGAAGAAATATCCCTGCCATCCTGGCTGAACTTTAGCCGGTTTTCCAGAAGTTCCGGATTGTACACATCGCCTTTTCCTATGCCCAGTACATTGTTTAATTGTTCCGCGGTATATAGGCTGTTGCCTTTCCAGGTAATGTTTCTGAAGTGAAACTGATTGCCTTCTTCAATCTTGAGTTTGATGATCAGGTCACCATCTTTTTCCCTGTACATAGAATCAGACATGATACGGGCATTTTTAAATCCCTGATTGTTATAAAAACTAATCAGGTTTTTTTTGTCTTCTTCATAATCATCCTCGACAAATTTGGTTTTCTTCAGCAGGGTTCCCTTGCGCTTGGTCTTTTTGAGCTTCTTGCGCAGTTTCCTGTCAGAAACCTTATTGTTTCCTTCAAAGACGATGTCTTCAATTTTTATCCTGTCATTGGGTTTTACCGCAAATTCAAGGATGATGGTATTGGGCCTTGCACTGTCTTTTGTTTCAATGACATCAACCTGCGCATCGAGTTTGCCCTTTTCTACATAAAACTCAACCACTTTGAGTTTTGCCAGTTCTTTTTGATCATCCGTAACGATGCCCTCTTTGGAAATGATGTTTTTAACGATGTCGTTGAGGTCGTCCTGCTGACTTTTTTTAATGCCCGAGAAAAAGTACCTGGAAAGAATGGGTTTGTCAATGATGTTGATGGTTAAGAAAACAATTTTTTCATTGACCACACTGTCTTGAAGGATGAGGACGTTTTCAAACAACTTGAGTTTCATCAGGGCTTTGATCGCCCGCGGTATTTCCACACCCGGAATAGTGATTTTGTCGCCTTCCCTGAAACCGGCTATTGATTTTATGGCATTGCGGTCTCTGTTTACCGCACCATTGATGGTAATGCCTCCGATTTCGTATTCTTTGCGTTCGCCATAGGTAAGGATTTCCATGCCCTCGGTCTGGGCATTCGAGAAAATCGGTAAAATAAAAGACAGCGCAAACAGGTAATAAAACAATCCCTTGGGCATCAATGATTCAATTTGGTGAAGTTGTAAAAAAAACGATCGTTTATGGTATGTTGCTGTTGTCATTAATCTTAAGGATTGTTTAAAATTTCACGTCGGTTACCAATTGTTCACTGGTCTTACCAAACCTGCGCTCCCTTCTCTGGTAATCCAGGATGGCTTCTATCAGGTTTTCTTTTTTGAAATCCGGCCAGAAAACTTCGGTAAAGTATAATTCTGCATAGGCAATCTGCCACAGCAGGTAATTGGATATGCGCTGCTCACCACTCGTGCGAATGAGCAGCTCCGGGTCGGGAATGTCTTTGGTGGATAAAAACCGGCTAAAAAGTTGTTCATCGACTTCTTCAGGATTGAGGTGACCCTCTTTAATTTGCTGGCCAATCTGACGGCAGGCTTGTACAATTTCCCAGCGAGAGCTGTAATTGAGGGCAAGTACGAGCGTCATTCGGGTATTGTTGCGTGTGGCTTCAATGCCTTCCAATAGTGCTTTTCTGCTCGAAGCCGGCAGTTTGTCCAGGTCGCCAATGGCCTGAAGCCGGATGTTGTTTTTATTCAGTGTTTTCAATTCATTCCGTACAGCCTCCACCAGAAGTGACATCAGGGCACCCACTTCAGAGGGCGGACGACTCCAATTTTCGGTTGAAAAAGCATATAGGGTAAGATATTCAATGCCTAATTCTGCGCAGATTTCAGTGACTTCGCGGACTGCAGTGACCCCATTTTTATGGCCAAATACACGGGGTTTTCCGTGTGTTTTTGCCCATCGACCGTTGCCATCCATGATGATGGCAATATGCCGGGGCAGTTTAGTAGGGTCAATATGGTTGTTCAATGCTTCCATTTTCGCTTTAAAAAGCTGTGCAAAAGTACAAAAAACATTGGTATTTCAACATGTGCCGTGATTCCGCCAGGGCCAAACTGCGTAAATATATGGGCGAAAGGATAAATTCCTGCACCGAGACTGGCCCTTTACCCCTATATGTTAAAAGTATTACATGTTTAAGCTACTCAATTACAACTTAATAGATCGTAAGCAATGGTACCATTGGGTTTCTGTGACGCAAATATTTTTTGAAAATCACGTCAATTTTGTCAACTTTGTGGCATGGCTATCATCATTCTTGCATTTATTACGTCGTTTTCACTTACCTATCTGGCCATACCTTCCATTATACATCTGGCTGAAAAAAAGAACCTGGTGGACGAACCCGGAGACCGCAGAAGCCACCATGTGAGAACGCCTTCCCTGGGGGGTATAGCCATCTTTGCAGGTATGCTTTTTTCCATCATCATGTGGACCCCATTCAACTATTTCGGCGACCTCCAGTATATACTGTGCGCCTTTATCATCATTTTCCTCATTGGAGCCAGGGATGACATCGACCCGATCTCTCCCACTAAAAAACTGGCAGGTGAAATGCTGGCTGCAGCCATTCTGGTGTTTAAAGCCAATATCAAAATCACCAGCTTATATGGAATTTTTGGCATCTATGAGCTCAACATGCCGGCCAGCGTGCTTTTGAGCATATTCACCATCATCGTCATCATCAATGCATTCAATCTCATCGATGGCATCAACGGCCTTTCTGGAAGCATTGCGCTGCTCATATCTCTGGTGCTGGGTACCTGGTTTTTCCAGATCCAGCGTCTTGAAATTGCCATCGTAGCCTTTGCACTTTCAGGATCCATCGTTGCTTTTTTGAAATTCAATATTACCCCGGCTAAAATTTTTATGGGGGATACCGGCGCACTGCTCCTGGGTTTGGTGTGCAGCATTCTTGCCATTCTTTTTATAGAATTGCATAAAGACCTGATCAATTCTCCTTACAAATTTGATGCGGCCCCCTCACTGGCCATTGCCACATTGATTCTGCCACTTTTTGATACCCTACGCGTTTTTACCCTCAGGTTACTTAGAAAAAAATCGCCTTTTTTTCCGGACAGAAGTCATATCCACCACATATTGATCGACATAGGACTTACCCACATGCAGGCTACGGGCATCCTCATCGTGGTTAACATACTTTTTATCCTGCTGGCATTTTCACTGCAGCATATTGGTAACCTCTACCTCCTCATCACTCTGTTCATCATAGCGGTTTCCCTTTCCTTTTTTCTGAGCCGTTTTTCCTCGCGCAAAAAGGCAGTAAATTCCTGACATGTGGCCGGGACTGATATACGTTTTTGTGGGTGGAGGACTTGGTTCCGTGGCGCGTTATGCCATAGGCGTCGGATTTGAAAAACACAACACTGCTACCCTGCCCTATCACACTTTGCTCAGCAACTTCATCAGCTGCCTCATTGCAGGGTTGCTGATAGGGTATCTGCCCAAATCCGGCTTTTACACTGAGGGCAGGTTGTGGCTACTCACCGGTTTTTGCGGCGGATTCAGTACTTTTTCCACCTTTAGCCTGGAAGTGGTATTTATGATTCAAAAAGGAGCTTATCCTTCTGCACTATTTTACGCCACCCTATCCTTTTTAAGTTGCCTTATCGCTGTATTTGCCGGTATAAAAATGGCATCCTGAATGGTCAAATATTTATCTTTGCACACGTATAATAATGGTAATCCATTTAACCACCATGTTCCCATTTTAAAAGAAGTTCATCATCGCAATAACCTGAATTATGAGGCACCATGAAACATCCAATTTAATTTTTAATTTTATATTTGATTGCCTGGTAACTTTATTCCAGTTCAACATACAAGCAATTACTATCAGATCCTTTGAATAACCATAAATTATTGAATCAATTAAACATACTTACATGAAAAAACAATTTTTAGTACTGATATTGGGTCTTACCGGCTATTTCAGTTTTGGTCAAACCCTCGATGAACTTAACTCCATGAAAGCTGAAAAAGAAGGAATGGCAGCGGCAAAGCAGGCAGAAGCGGATGCCATCAAAGCTGAAATTGCCGGCCTTCAATCCAAGATTGTCGTTTTATCGGGATGGAATAGGGGTGTATTTGGTGGTCTGGGTTTCAATTTTAATCAATCCAATAACTGGCAAACCAACTCCATAAAAAATTCAACTTCCGCCTCATTTTCGGGAAACCTCAATGTTTTTGCCAATAAAAATACCAACCGGTATTTCTGGAACAATTCAGGTGTGCTGAACCTGGGTTATCTGAAATTTGACGATGAAGACATCGATACCGATGACACCAAATTCCGCAGATCTACGGATGTACTCCGATTGGCTTCGCTCTATGGTTACAAACTCAACAACTGGGTTGCCATTTCCGGACTGGGTGAATACAGTTCTTCTATGTTTAATCTCAACAATCCGGGCATTCTCGATCTCGGTGTGGGTGCTACCCTTACACCCATTACCAATCTGGTGATCGTGGTGCACCCGCTTAACTACCACTTTGCTTTTTCTGATGCCGCAGGGGTAGAGACCACCTCCCAACTTGGCGCCAAAATCAGGGCAGACTATACCCGTAAATTTAAAGGGGGCATTTCCTGGTCCTCCACCCTGACCACATTTATGCCTTATGGTGCAGCAGAAGTTGGCCAACCTGGCCTTTTTGAATATACCTGGCTCAATACACTGGGCTTTAACCTTTGGAAGGGCATTGGGGTAGGCATAAGCTATGGACTTAGAAAAGCAGACTTTGAAACATGGCCTGTGAAAGGGGTAACCCAATCCTATTCTACGATCGGGCTGAGTTATGCTTTTTAAATGCACTCAACAGTCTAAGAATAAAAGAAGCCATTGGTATAATGCCAATGGCTTTTTTATTACAATCAAAATATCTTCATTGAAATGGATGACTTTAATTCCACATCCTATTTAAACAAGACAGAAAATCAACATGCTCTATCCAAATTTATAGGATGTCATCGCAATCGATCCCAATGTCGGCGTGTCATTAAATACCTCCACTTTTTCGCCTGGTTTTGTCAATCCCAATGTGTACATCAGGGGATAATAATGATCAGGACTCGGAATGGCTAGTTGCCAGTGGCTGCCTTTATTTTGGTATGTGAGCATTTCTTTATAATTGCCGTCCAGGATAAATGACTTCATTTCTTCATTGGCCTGGATGGCCCAGTCATAGCCAAAATCCGGCTTTGAGCCAAAGGCAATTTTCGAAAGATTATGGACCGCATTGCCACTGCCAATGATCAGCACACCCCTCTTTCTCAATGCACCCAATTCAGCCGCAAGCCGGAAATGATACGTTGCGTCTCTGCCGTAATCAATACTCAGCTGTAGTACGGGTATGTCAGCATTGGGATACATATGTCTTACGATGGTCCAGGTGCCGTGGTCGAGTCCCCATTCGTGATCCAGTCCGACAGGGGTAGTGGTTATGGCATTTTTTACTTCATCAGCCATTTTGGGACTGCCTGGAGCCGGATATTTCACCTGGTACAATTCATCCGGGAATCCACCAAAATCATAGATCGTTCTGGGTTTTTCCATGGCAGTTACATGGCTGCCCTTCGTTAACCAATGCGCCGAAACGACCAAAACCATTCCTGGCTGCGGTATGGTTTCGCCCAGGTTTTTCCATGATTTTGAAATGGGATTGTCTTCAATGCCATTCATGGGCGATCCGTGCCCAATAAACAATACGGGCATTAGGGGGCTTTCCTCTGCTGTGGGAACATCTGAGTACCACTTGTGCAGACTGGTTAAACCAAAAGCCAGGGGTAGAACGGATGCCATCTGAATGAATTCTTTGCGTTTCATCAATAAGATTACCTTATTTGTTGAAACAAATAAGGTAAAAATAAAGTTCCACGCACGTTTAATTACCCTTGGAAGTGAAACACTTGAATATAAAACTGCGTTTATTTACCGTTTATATGCCCTTTTTTTTTAATTTTTACGTCATTATTTAAGATAACGCAATTTCGAATGGTTCACAGACTGATAAGTACCCTTATAGGTTTAATTTTATATGCGGCCGGCGCACAAGCCCAGGATGAAATGAAGTTTGAAAACTGGGTTTACAGTTCCCAGATTAAATCGGTTCAATGCCTTGTGAATGGCATCATCAGCGCTGTGCCGGTACTCAGGCTCAACAGCACCGATAAAATGGTCATTCAGTTTGACGATCTGAGTGAAGAGGAAGACAACGAATTTTATTATCGTCTGTACCATTGCAACAAAGACTGGGAAGAATCCCCCATCAATGAAATCGAATTTGTAGATGGTTTTGCCGAAGAGAGAATCCGCGACTGGCAGCTGTCCATTGGCACCAAACAAAATTTTGTCCATTACTGGTTCTCCATTCCCAACAGGGATACCCGGGTGAGGATTTCCGGAAATTACATACTACATGTATTTGACAGAAACAACGATAACAAGCCGTTGTTTACGCGTCGCTTTATTGTAGCTGAAAATGCGGTGGTACCAGATTCCCGCTGGGTAAGGCCTACTACTACGGAAGACATAAGATTCAGGCAACAACTCAATTTATCTTTTCTGGTAAAAGACATAAGGCTACAAAATCCTCAAAGGGACGTATATATATCTGTAGTGCAAAATGGCATATGGACAAACAGCCTTAATAATCTGCCATCCAGGATTTACAAGGATGGCGTTTTCACTTATGATCAATTTGGGCTGCTCAGTTTTCCAGGAACGAATGAGTTTCGCTTCTTTGATACCCGCACCCTCATTGGCCGGGGTTGGGGTGTGAAGTCTATAGACTATTTCATCGATGGCTCAGAGGTTTTGTTGCAACCCGGGCAGTTGAAAGACAACACGGTGTATTCCTTTAACTTTGACTTCAACGGCAATTTTTACATAGACAATGCCGATTATTTTTCAAGGGCAATTTTTGACAACAACATCACTCAAAAAAATAAACTGGTAGATTTTAGAAATAACTTTGCCTATTTTGATGCCCTGGACAATGAATGGCGCGGAAGAGAAAAAGACCTGCGTGCCGATTACTGTAACGTCATATTCACCTTAGTTTCCCCAAAGCTGCATGAGGATGTTTATATCTTTGGTGCCTTTTCAGATTATCAGCTGCATCCAAATTTCAAGATGCGCTATGACGAAAGGCGTGGTCTCTACATTGGCGAAGCATTGTTAAAGCAGGGCTACTATGACTATATGTTTGCCACTGCCACCGAAAAACAAAAAATAGACTTTAGCGCCACGGAAGGCAGTTGGCAGGATACAGAAAATGACTACAAGACCATTGTTTACCTGCGTGAATTTGGAAATCGATATGACAGGGTCATTGGGGTGATAAGTTCAAACTCGGTCGACATCAACAACTGAGTAAGCCGGGACTTACCCCTCATTTAATTTTTTTTAAATCATTCACAGGTTGAAATCTTACATGCATAATATTTTAAAAGTCATGAATTTTAAGACCTGGAAATTCGAAAGTTGTTTCACACCGATTTTTATTTTATTAATGGCGCATTCCGCCCTCTATGCCCAGAAAATTAACGGACTTACCATTGTGGCTCCACCGCGGCCGATCGGGGCATCAGCATTTCAGAGGGCTTCTGCAACCCACGCAGATTGGGTTGCACTTGTGCCCTATGCCTTTCAACGAAAGGGTGAAACGGAAATTCGGTATGATCTTGGACATCAATGGTGGGGTGAAGGTCGCAAAGGATTGGGCACATGCATAGCACTGGCCACTGACAATTGTATGGCCGTGATGGTGAAACCCCAATTGTACATACCTGGAAGTTGGACCGGCGCCATGGATTTTTCTTCGGATATGGCATGGACACAATGGGAAGTTTCCTATAAAACCTATATCATGTCGGTGCTTCAGGTAGCCATTGAAAAGGACGCTTCCATGTTTTGCATTGGTACTGAGTTGAAGCTGGCTGTGATGCGTGAAAAATTCTGGAGAGGTTTGATCAACGACATCAGAAATTCATACAGGGGCAAAATTGTTTACGCTGCCAACTGGGACGATTATGACCAGGTTCCTTTTTGGGATGCACTCGATTATATCGGCATCAATGCGTACTTCCCGCTGACAGCCGAAAAAACACCCTGCAAAAATACACTTGATAAGGCCTGGAAAAATATTATTCAGGACCTTAGCCATTTTGCCCATAAGCATGACAGGCAAATACTGTTCACAGAATTCGGATATCTTTGCACCGACAGATGTGCCTGGAAAACATGGGAACTTGAGTCCACCATACTAAAGCTGCCTGCCAATCAGGCCGCTCAGGCCAATGCCCTGGATGCCCTTTTTAAATCGGTTTGGCACCAAAGATTTTTTGCCGGTGGATTTTTATGGAAATGGTTTCCCGACGGCATGGGTCACGAAGGATATCCGGACAAAGATTATGATCCGCAAAATAAGCTTGGCGAAAACATCCTGAAAAAGTATTATAAATTACCTTTCAAAAATTGATCTATATGGCATTTAAAAAACATCTTTTTTCCTTATACGGCATTACCCTGGCCATTTGTTTTGGTCTTTTTTCCTGCAGTGAAAAAACAGACTTACCTGACGTTTCGTCGATCAATGCAAATGTAAACCTTATTCGTTTTGACGTTGAACTTTTTGATGGAGATACAAACCAGTGGAATGCTGAGCTCACTGCCTTGCGAAATAAATATCCGGCATTTTGTGATTTATATTTCAAACACATCCTTCCCCTTACACCGGATTCTGCTGCTTATGATGTTGCCTTAAAATCATTTGTAAGCGACAGGGACATAAAAAAACTATACGATACCACGCAAGTGATAATGGGTGAACTCAAATCATACCAGGATGAACTTACCCTGGCCGTAAAATATATTAAATATCATTATCCTCAGTTTGAGGAGCCCAATGTGTACACCTTCATTTCTGAATATGGCTACCAGCGATTTATTTTTCAGGATGGAAACAAAAATGGCATTGGCATTGGCCTGGATATGTTTTTGGGATCTTCGTATCCCTATAAAAGCATAGACCCTGCCAACCCCAATTTTTCTGCCTATCTCACCCGTACTTTTGACAAAGAATATCTGGTTAAAAAAACGGTGGACCTCCTCGTGGAAGACCTGCTTGGGGAGCCACCAGGAGCAAGGCTGCTCGACCAGATGGTGCATAACGGAAAAAAGCTCTATTTCCTTAAAAAATTTATGCCAGAGACAGCGGATAGCATCTTGTTTGAATACAGTAAAAACCAATTGGAATGGGTGCAAAGCAACGAAATGGAAATATGGTCATTTCTGTTGGACCAGAATATGGTGTACGAGACCAATTTCAATAAAATAAACAAATACATCAACCCTTCACCTGAATCACCCGGCATGCCGCGCGAGGCACCAGGTCAAACAGCCAATTACATCGGCTATCGAATGGTGGAGTCATTTATGCAGCAAAGCCCCCAATATACCCTTGAAAAACTTGCTACTTTCCGCGACGCGCAAAAACTGATGGAGGTGGCAAACTACAAACCAAGCCGTAAAAAATAACCAGGTTTTTTTTGAGCCGTAAAACTCAAATACCGCTGGAGCTAACTGCATACTTGCGCAGCCAGAATAGTCGGAAGACCAGGGCACTGATGATGATGATGCCTCCGATTACCGGTAATAAAGTAGGGATTTCTCCATAACCCACCATCACCCAAATGGGGTTGAACAGTGGTTCCAACAATGAAATCATGGCTCCTTCGATGGCGGAGATATATTTTTGTCCATACGTAAAAAGAATAAAACCCAGACCAAGCTGGATAAATCCCAAAAACATGAGCATGGCATTTTCTTCCATCGTAGGCAGCGGATTGTCCAAAAACCATGGAATAGTAATGACCATCACAAAAATATTTCCCAGAAATATACCTCCTGTCTGATATTCAAATGTATTGCGCTTCTGGCTCAACAAAATACCGGCAAGTGCAAGACCGGATAACATAGCTATATATATACCGGGATTGGTGGCGTCTATTTCAAAACCCTCAATGAGAAAAAGTGCCATACCACAGAAGGATAGTACCACTGTTATGATGTCGATTCGTTTCAATTTGGTCTTGAGGAAAATCGGTTCAAGCAGGAGTACATAGGCTACTCCCGTCGATTGCAGAAAAATGGCGTTTGCTGCTGTAGTCATTTTCGTTGCACTCACAAAACACAAAAGTAAAGGGGCATAAAAAAATGCAGTAGTGACGCTCTTCCGGTTAATTTTAAAAACATTTTTACCAAAATAAAGCAGAAAAAATATTGTCGTGTAAGCACTGCGGTAAAAGAGAATGGTAAAAGCATCCTGGGGCAGGAGTTTTACAAACAGTCCTCCTGTACTCCATAACAAAGCGGCCAGGACGGAAAGCAAGATACCTTTGTTGTGGGAATCAGACATGGTTGCCGGCGCTAAATACTTTGACAGAGAAAATTAACGATAGCTCCGTTATATCGCTTTTAAATCTCATTGTAAATAATTCCTTTTGATGCGTGGAGCAATGCGACAGAGGATTTCATAGGGAATGGTTTCACATGCCTCTGCCATGGTTTCTATGGGGTGATGCTTGCCAAATAAGACGACCTCATCGCCTTCCCTGATATAATCCATCCCTGTAATGTCAATCATGCTCAGGTCCATGCAAACATTGCCTACTACCGGAGCGAATTTTCCATTGACAAGTACATGAAATCTCCCATTGCCGCATTTGCGAATGAAGCCATCTGCATAACCTATGTTGAGCACGCCGATGGTGGTATCTGACTTCACCGCATGACGACGATTGTAACCAATGAAATCACCCGGCTTCAGTTTCTTAATCTGGATGATTCTTGCTTTCAGTGTGTGTACTTTTTCCAGCCGGTCGGTCAGCAGTCCGGTGCTGTCAATGCCATATAAACCGATACCCAACCGAACCAACTCAAAATGATAGGAAGGAAAACGAATGATACCAGATGAATTGAGTACATGCCTTCGCGGCCTATAACCCAACTCGTTGGTGATGGTTTCAAATCTTTCCTGAAAGCGACTTACCTGCAAGTGGGAAAAATCATCATCCCCCGAATCTTTGGTCGAGCTGAGGTGGGTGAAAATACTGCCCACATCGGGCTTATGCAATCTAAGCCTGGTTGTTAGTGACGCCATGTCTTCCTCCCGGAATCCAAGTCTGCTCATACCCGTGTCGAGCTTGAGGTGGATGCGCAACTTTTTAAGGAGGCCATTGCGAAAATCAAAAAATTGATCCAGGTGACTAAGGCTATATATTTCGAGATCCAGGTTGTAATCAAAAATTGTCTGAAAACTTTCCGGATCTGCATTCAACACCACAATGGGTATGGTAATACCCGCTTTGCGAAGTTGGGCACCTTCATCGGCAAAAGCAACACCCAGTGCATAGACACCCTTATACTGTAATAATTTGGCTATTTCTTCACTGCCGGCACCATAGGCACTTGCCTTGATGATTGGCATAAGCTGCGTTTCATTGTTGAGTAAGGATCCAAAGGCACTAAGGTTTTGTGCAATGGCACCCAGGTCAATGTCCAGGGAGACTGAATGGCTTTGTCGAACCAGCCACTCATAAACCCTTTCAAACCTGAATCGGCGTGCCCCTTTGATGAGAATGATGGCGTCTTCAGGTTCTTCCCTTTTGAAATGTTCGAGCAAGTCTTCTGTGTGGGTAAAAGAAGAGGATGAAAACGCATCCGGCTGTTGCTGCCAGCCCGGCCCAACCCAAAATACCGCATCCGGACTAAATCGCTGGAGCAGTCGGCGCACTTCTCCTGTAGCTGCCTCATTGTTATGTTCCATTTCCGACAGTACCACTATTTTACGCCTGTGACCTGCATGTTTATGCATAAAATCGAGGGCAACAGATAAAGCCTGGCGGTCATTGGTATATGAGTCGTCCACGACTACACAGCCATTTCTTCCCTCTGAAAGTTTAAGCCGCATCTCAGGATTGTCAAAGGAAGACAAAGCGGATTCAATGGATGCAAGAGGCAGACCCATATACACCGCAGTTACCAGGCAGTGCATGAGGTTTTCAAAAAACAGGTGTTTTCCTATGGTAAATGAGACATCCAATTTAACGCCATCTGCTAAAAGCTGCAGTTTATGCTCTCTGCCATTTACTTCATCTTTGAGAATGCGAAAGGCATTATCACTACCCCGCCCCCAGGACAATTTTTTAAAGCCATAACCACATGTTTTCACATGCCCAGCCACAAAATCAGTGTCGCCATTGTAGATAAGGACCTCTGCATTTTTAAAGAGCAATAACTTCTCCCTGATCTTTTCGTCGATGCTGCGAAAGCCCGAATCATGCGCATCGCCCAGGTTTGTTAAAATGCCAATTTCAGGTTTAATGATGGATTCAAGTTTTTCCATTTCCCCTATGGTGGAGATGCCGGCTTCGAAAACACCCACTTCATGTTCGTCGTTGATCTGCCAGACAGAGAGCGGAACGCCAATCTGAGAATTGTAACTCAGCGGCGTTTTAATGACCCTGAATTTTTTGGAAAGCATTACGGATAACCACTCTTTTACAATGGTTTTGCCATTACTACCGGTGATACCAATGACCCTGAGTCCGGGAAAAAAAGCACGGTGACCAGCAGCCATTTTTTGCAAAGTATTAACGGGATCATGGGTGAGAATATAATTGATGTCGGTCAGGTCACCCACCGCACTTTTATGGCTGACAAGAAAATTCCGCACCCCCTGGGCGTATGCCATTGGTACAAAGTCATGGCCATCGTGCAGGTTTCCCCGGATGGCAATAAAAATGGTTTGAGCGGGATACAGGATGTTTCGCGAATCCATGACCAGGTAGCTAACCTGATCATGAACCAGATTCTGAATGCAGATGGTTTCCCGGGGATCCGGCTCATATGTGGACATTAACAGCATATCGCAGCCATCAGGTTTTTTGCTTATCTTTTTTCACCTCTTCCACTGCCTGCTGAAGGTCCTTCGCCGCTTTTTCCACATCTTTTACTTTGTCAGATTTTGGAGGTGTTTTCGCTTGCACTTTAGGAGGCATTTCTTCTGTAGTCGGAGCGGTGCCCGAAAACGTAAATCCCATTTTGTCGGTACCCACAAAAATGCTATCCCCCTCTTTAAAAGAGGCAGAGAGGACGGCTCTGGCAAGGTGATTGACCAGTTCCTTGTCGATGACCCTCTTTAATGGCCTTGCTCCAAACGCAGGATCATAGCCCATGTCAACGATGAGGTTCATCGCACTATCTGTAAATTGAAGAATAATGCCCTGTAGCCCTATATTTTTAATTACTTTTTTGAGCATAAGGGCCGCAATCTTTTTCACCTCTTCCCTGCTCAGCGGGGTAAATACTATTTTTTCGTCGATGCGATTCAGAAACTCTGGCCTGAGGTTATCTTTCAACACATCCAAAACTTCTTCTTTAGTGGTTTCAATGATGTCGGCTTTATGGGCTTCGCCCAGGGCTTCGAGGTCTTCAAAATTTTCCAGGATGAGATCCGAACCCATGTTGGATGTCATAATGACGATGGTATTCCGAAAATTTGCGACCCTCCCTTTATTGTCTGTTAATCTGCCGTCATCCAGCAATTGAAGCAGGATGTTGAATGTATCCGGATGGGCTTTTTCTATCTCATCGAGCAAAATAATGGTATATGGCCTTCTGCGGACCGCTTCGGTAAGTTGTCCTCCTTCGTCATATCCGACATAACCCGGTGGCGCACCCACAAGTCTGGATACGGCATGTTTTTCCTGGTACTCGCTCATGTCAATCCGGGTAATTGCATTTTCATCGTCAAATAAGACTTCAGCCAGGGCTTTGGCAAGTTCAGTTTTACCGACACCCGTGGGTCCCAGAAAAATGAATGAACCAATGGGTTTATTGGGATCCTGCAGGCCTGCCCTGCTTCTTCTTACTGCATCGCTTACAGCGGCTACCGCTTCCTTTTGGCCTATCAGACGCTTGCCGATCTCGGCTTCGAGAGACAACAATCGGTCTTTGTCATTTTTCATCATTTTATTTACGGGAACACCTGTCCAGCGGGAGATTACTTCTGCCACATCGTCGGCTCCGACTTCACCGGAAGTAAAAAGTTCTTCTTCCGGTATTGAAGCCAGCTTTTGTTCCGCATCGATGAGTTTTTGTTTGACTTCCGCATAGGCACCGGCTTGCAGGGCTGCATATTGTTCATTATCTCCCTGATTCAACAACACTTCAAGTTTTGTATTAAACTCATCGATTTGTTTTTTGCACTGCTGAATTTCATTGGCCAGGGAGCGCTCGTTTTCCCAGCGTTTTGTCATTTCCGCAAAATCGGCTTTGCCCTGAGTGATCCTGGCTTCGATGTCAACGACTTTACGGTTATCACCTTCCTTTCTCAGCAATTCTTTTTCAATCTCGAGCTGCTGTACCTTCCTTTTGACCTCGTCGATGTCATCAGGCATAGAATCCAATTCCAAACGGAGTTTGGAAGCTGCCTCATCAATAAGGTCAAGGGCTTTGTCCGGCAGTTTTCGGTCCGTTACGTAACGCGCTGATAATTCAGCAGCAGCTTTGAGGGCGTCGTCTTTTATGCCAATTTTATGGAATTGTTCAAATTTTTCCTGGGCGCCACGCAAGATGGAAAGGGTCTCTTCTACCGTTGGCTCATCTACTTCGACGTTCTGAAATTTACTGGCCAGTGTTTTATCTGACTCAAAATATTTTTGATATTCCTCCGGTGTAGTTGTTCCAATGCAATATAGTTCGCCGCGAGATAAAGCGGGTTTGATGATGCCAGCGGCATCCATGGCTCCGTTGCCGCCGCCTGCTCCTACCAGGGTATGGATGTCTTCAATAAACAGGATAATTTCACCATTACTTGACTTTACATCGTCCAGGATAAATTTGAGTCGCTCTTCAAATTCACCCTTGTATTTGGCGCCGGCGATGATGGCCGGAAGGTCCAGAGCATACAATTGTTTGGTCAATAGGATTTCCGGAACATCTTTGTTTACGATGCGCCAGGCAATACCCTCTACGATGGCAGACTTACCTACGCCCGGATCTCCCACCAGGATTGGGTTGTTTTTATTCCTCCGCGAAAGGATGTGAATGATCCTCCTGATCTCCTCGTCCCTGCCAATGATTTTGTCTAAAGAACCATTCAGCGCTTTGGCATTGAGGTTGATGGCAAACTTGTTGAGGTTTTGTAAGGGAACTGCATTGGCCTGATCGGTCACTTTTTTACCATGCCGAACCTCGGTGATGGCTTTTTTTACATTTTCGACATCACACCCAAGTCCTTTAAGCAGGACGGCAGGTGCATCATTGCCGTCAACCAGTCCAAGGACCATAAGCTCAGGTGTGATGTACTGATCGCCAAAATCGGCCAGCATTCTTTTGGATTTGGAAAGCATGGCATTGGCTTCGGGGCTTAGTTTTTGTTTTTCTACATTTTTTACCCGTGGCTGCTTTTCAACGTAATTGTATAACTCCCGCTTCAACAGGGGCATGTTGATGTTTAACACCTTAAAAAGTTCCGGAACGATGGGTTCATCTGCATCCATAATGCCAATAAGCAGGTGGGCGGTTTGCACCTCTTCCTGGTTAAGACTTGCAGCCAGTCGTTGCCCTTTTAAAATGGCATCCTGGGCACTGACGGTAAAATTTTCGTAAGTCATTGATCCAAAGTATTGAGGACCGAAGATAAGGCAATTCCTGAAAAAAATCCCGGCCATTCAGGGCTTGAAGGCCACAAATCTACCAACCTGGCTTTTTTAGCCCTTTACATCATGTCCAATCAGATAAATGCCTGTTGGCGCACTTTCAAATGGCGACGGATTTTACCTGAAATGGGGAGTCTTTCGAGGAGACTATGGTGCCAGTCTGAATCGCTGCCATATGCCATCTTCCCTGCGATACTTAATCCTGTCGTGAAGCCTGCTTCGCCGGCCCTGCCAAAATTCTATTTCCTCTGGGACCAACAGATAACCACCCCAATAAGGTGGTTTGGGCAGGACCTCTTTGCCTTCAAAGAGGGCAGATGTTTCTTCTACCATAATTTCCAGGCTTTCTCTGTCCTGAATCACCTTGCTTTGCGGTGAAGACCAGGCTCCAATCTGGCTGTCGCGCGGCCGGCTTTGAAAGTATGACTCCGCTTTGTCTTCGGGGCTTTTTTCGATGGGTCCCCGGATTCGCACCTGTCGTCCCAGTTCTAGCCAGGAAAAAACCAGACAACCAAACGGTTTTAGGTCGATCTGGTGCCCCTTTGTACTTGTCCTGTTGGTATAAAATACAAAGCCTTTGTCGTCAAGTTCTTTGAGCAAAACTACCCTGGCGTCGGGCAAACCGTCTGCGTCCACGGTGGCCAGTGTCATGGCATTAGGCTCCCTTACTTCTGCATTGCAGGCTTCATCAAACCATTTGTGGAACTCCCTGAAAGGATCAGTTTCAACGTCCTTTATATCCAAAGGTTCATTGGCGTATTGTTCGCGCATGGCGGCGATGTCCCTCATCATAAGGCGGCAATCTCTTTGATCTTTGAAATGAGCACTTTCTTTGACTGCACCCCCGCAGCCCGCCATTGCATTTTGCCATTCCGGTAGATGGCTACGGTGGGTATGCTCATCACCTGAAGTTTTTGGGCCAGAGACTCATTGCGGTCAACATCAATCTTTACAATCTTAACCTCACCGCCCATCTCATTTTTAACTTCCTGAATAATGGGGGTAAGTTGTTTACAGGGTCCACACCAATCGGCATAAAAGTCCAGTAAAACGGGAACATCTGAGTCTATGATATCATTGAATTTCATTTACTTGGTTTTAAACTAAATCAACGCCTTTTTAGGACATCGGGTTCAATTTCAGGGAACATTAGTAAACCAAATCAAAGTTCGCAGTTAGTTATTTACTGAAAATATGCTTAGGTTTGTCCAAATTATTATAAGCAAAAAGCATAATGGAAAAAAACAACAAAAAGGTATTGCGATCATGGGCAATATTTGATTGGGCAAATTCGGCTTATTCTCTTGTGATCTCAACAGCCATTTTTCCCACTTATTTTGTCAAAGCTACGCCCCCGGTTATAGATTTATTTGGTTTTTCATTCAGCAATGCAGCTTTATATTCCTTTTCCGTGTCTTTTTCGTACATCATCATTGCCGCCCTTTCACCTATCCTGTCAGGCATTGCGGACATCAGCGGCAGGCGCATGTTTTTTTTGAAGACATTTACCCTGATTGGTTCATTAAACTGCATGGCCCTTTATTTTTTTAATGGTGCTGCCGATCTTTGGTGGCTTGGCACCACAGCCTTTATTTTGGCTACCATTGGCTTTGCCGGCAGTCTGGTATTTTACGATTCTTACCTTCCCATTATTGCCACCGAGGACCAATATGACCGGGTAAGTGCCAAGGGGTATTCCTATGGCTATATCGGCAGTGTCTTGTTGTTGATATTCATTTTGTTCATGATTCAAAAGCCGGAATGGTTTGACATAGAAGATGCTTATCTCCCTTCCAGAATAGGGTTTTTACTGGTAGGCTTATGGTGGATAGGATTTGCCCAGATCACGTTTAAAAATTTACCCAAAGACAACCGGACTTCGATTCGAAAGGGTTTTATCAGCAGTGGTTATACCGAAATCCGAAAAGTCTTCAAGGATGCCATCCATCGCAGCGATGTCATGCGTTTCCTCATTGGCTTTTTCCTCTACAGTGCCGGCGTGCAGACGGTCATTTATCTGGCCACCATCTTTGCAGAACAGGAGTTGCACATGGAGACTGGCGAACTTATCCTTGTAGTACTGATCATCCAGTTGATCGCCATAGCAGGGGCTATGTTTTTTGCCCGACTTTCAGGATTTATGGGCAATAGAAATACCCTCATCATACAGATTGTCATTTGGATATTTATCTGCGTACTTGCCTATTTTACGCAATCTAAAATGATGTTTTACCTTACTGCTGCCCTGGTAGGGCTTGTACTGGGTGGTATCCAGGCTTTGTCTCGCGCTACGTACTCCAAGTTGTTATTGAAAGAAAATGCTGAAACAGATGTTACTTCTTATTTTAGTTTGTATGATGTTTTGTACAAACTGTCAATAGTAGGGGGAACGCTGCTCTTCGGCGTTGTTTATCAAATGACAGGAAACATGCGATACGCAGTACTTGTGCTGGCCAGTTTGTTTTTAACCAGTATCTTCTTCATTGCAAAGGTAAAAGTTGTTTCGCGGAGCAGCATAAAGCAATAAAATGAACATTGTAGCTAAAAAACCACAAAATCTGGCTTTCTTTGCACCTCAATTTAGTTTACAGCAGGTATGAATGTCACTTGGTTTGATCATTTGTTCTTTTTCATCATCGGCATTGTTTTTCCAGCGATGGCTTTCCTGTCTGAAAGACCAAAGGAGGAGGATGAAGAAAACTACAGGAATGGCCTTCCCCCAAAGAAACACATTTATTACTCCAATAGTCTCATGCTTTTCATTGGAGCCCTCATGGTGCTCACTTTGTGGAATGTAACCTACAGGTCATTTGATACATTGGGCTTTATCCTGCCTGTGATGGATACCATGGTCATTGTGCTTTGTGGCATTATCATCGCCATTTATGCAGCGGATACACTTTTTTCCTATTTCCAAGCCAAAAAGTCTCCCGACAACATCACGGAAATGGGCCATATAATGCCTACCTCCTGGGATGATTACCGCCACTTTGTCATCCTTGCCCTGGCTGCAGGTACCTGTGAAGAAGTAATATTCAGAGGATTTATGGTCAACTATGTCCGTGAATTGTTTTCAGGCAGTATTTATGCCACTGCCATTGCCCTGATATTGCCGTCAGCGATTTTTGCCGTCAGTCATTTGTACCAGGGTTGGTTTGCAGTACTTAAAATTACAGCCATCTCCCTTTTATTTGGAGGCATATACATTTTGTCGGGATCACTATTACTTGTAGTGGTCATACATGTGTTTGTGGACCTTGTTTCCGGTGCAATGCTGGTCATGATGTCTCAAAGAAACAAACATTGAACACTTTGGCTGCTTTATTATATTTGAAGCAGGGATTTGCGATTGCAGTCTTTTCCAAAAGTTTGTTTCATTTTATCAAATTATCAGTCAGGTTTCCTGAATATGTTGATGGGAATGCCCGGAAGGTGTGAAATTGACCCTTTCTTTCAAACCTTTTCTTTAATTTTGCATTGTAGCCATATAGTTCATGTCAAATTCAAATACATACTTAAAAAAAGCCAACCTAAAGGCTACGCCGGTAAGACTGAGGATTATGGAAATATTTTCTGAAGCTACCCATGCCCTTGGCAATGCCGAAATTGAAATTCAGTTCAACGATCTGGATCGCATCACCCTTTACCGCACATTAAAGGCTTTTGAAGAAAAAGGACTCATACATCGCATTACAGATCTGGATGGCAACACCAAATATGCCTTATGCGAAGCCAAATGTATAGAGCAGCAGCACCATGAACATCATGCACACATACATTTTCAGTGTTTAAATTGTCACCTCACTTTTTGTGTAGAAAATGTTGAAATTCCCGAAATACAAATTCCGGGTAATTTTGTGGTAACCGGCCAGAATATTACCATGACAGGTAAATGCGAAAAATGCATTTGACCCAAATTGACCCCTTCCTGGCCTCCATCCTGGAGACGGTAGCTGACCCTGAAATTCCTGTGCTTAGCATAATGGATCTGGGCATTGTTAGAAAAGCCACGCTGGCACCCGATGGAACTGCACAAATCGAAATTACGCCGACCTATAGCGGCTGTCCTGCCACGGATATGATAAAGGCTTATATTGGAGAAGCACTGAAGTCGGCAGGATTCACTAAAATTGACATAACATACGTACTGTCGCCACCCTGGACAACAGACTGGCTTACGGAAGAAGGTAAAAGAAAACTAAAAGCATACGGCATTGCACCACCTGTTGAAAAAACTTCAGACATTTCTTTCCTCAGGGGCGGCGCAAAAGTAATTCACTGCCCATTGTGTGATTCAGCCAACACCGAAATGGTGTCTTTATTTGGAAGTACGGCATGCAAGTCATTGTACAGATGTCTGGCTTGTCTCGAACCCTTTGATTATTTTAAGTGTCACTAAACCACCGGTTTATTATCCGTGATGCTCTCCAGCACTTTTTTCATGATTTTTTTCCGGATTTGACGCTGTATATCCCTGGACACAGATTTTAAAGTGTATTGAAATTTTAATTCCACACTTTCCCGCTGGATATTTACCACTTTCAGTTCATGGGTGTCCATATCCAGAAAATCTTCAAATTCTTTTAACGTATCCGAAAGTGATTTTTCAAGCATACTCAATTTTTCAAGATACCTGGGATCCACATGAAATTCCACATTCATTCTCCTGATGTCGCGCTTGGTATAATTAATGATATCGGCATAATAAAATCTCAGGTTGGGAATGTAGATTATGTCATCGTCATCGTTCATGAGGGTTACTTTCTGAAGGCCAATGTCTATTATTTTTCCCTTTTGATCACCCACCTTTATATAATCGTCCAATTCTATCTTGGTGGAAAATCCGTTGAAAAGACCTACGATTATCTCCGCAATAAAATCTTTCGAAATGATGGCCAGTGCGGCGGCGACGATGCTCAGCGAAGTAAAAACTTCAGTGGGATTGAGGCCAAAGACGGACAACATGCCCAGGCTGATGGCAATACCTGAAAAAATACTAAATAAATTGGACAACCCTACGATCAGGTTGTCACGCAGTCTGCCGGAACCGTGTTTGCGATCAATCTTATACCACAACGCAATGAGGTCTATGATGATACGAAACAAAAGCAGCATGATGAAAACACTGAGCAAGGTATTTAAAATTCTCAGCTTACCGGTGCTTACTTCTATGTCATAAAAAAACCGCCAGTATATGGCCAGGGCCAGCAGCAGCAGCATGAACAATATTTTAAGTACCCTGGTCATTCTTCGGAGAGGTTATCGGCTTCAAATCTATTTTTTTTATTAAAATAAACCCACAAAAAAACAAAAGTCATTACAAAATGCAACCACGAAACCCAGGAGGTCGAGAGGCTGGAAGACGATGCGAGCTGATGGAGGTGCAAACCCATAACGAGGTGATAGGCCATAAAAAACAACATCAGCTTGCGGAAAGTGTCCACATAAACAAACACTTTATACAACACAAAGCCGGAGCCTCCCACGGCAAAGGCCATGATGGCCATTGTCCGGATCAGGCCATATATTTCATTGTTGGGCGACGGCCCGGCCAGCCATACAGGCATGAGCAGCAGAAATCCACCTTCCAGGAGGCTGAAGATACCATGAAAAAACAACAGTGTTTTTGTATCCGGACTAAATTTCATCTGTCCTGTTGTAACCTATGGGTTGAAAGCCGATGGCTGTCTTGCTGGGTTCCTCGTCGTCATAATCCTCCCACTCCGTAATTTCTTTAAAAAGGGTTTCCACATGACGAAGGATAAATGGTACCTTCAATTCATCCGGACGCAGTATTTCCAGCATTCTTGGTGATTTTGGTTCGCCGTACCCTTCAATGTGAGGACTCATGATCATGACCATGATTTTGCCGTTGAACAATTGCTGATAGATGAGGGAACCATTGCTTTTGATCATGGTTCTTTTTACACCTGAGTCGTCTATGTTCTCGCTGATGCCACTGCTGGACTTTCCCAGATCAAGTACTATGGCTTCCAGATTTTCGATCTTATCCTGAATCTTTACCTCGGCCCTGATCTCCGTTTTTAAGATGATTTCCTCAAAAGTAGATACCACCAATGGCTTCAGTCCGCTGTGCCATAACTCACGGTATTTTAAAGTATTGGCAACTACATTTTTATATGCACTGGCCTTGCTGATAAGACCTCCCAGTTCTAAACTCATTTGATCCTCTTTTTTCGCAAATATCACCATTGTTTTTCAAAAATGCCGTTAATTTGAGGTGAAAGAAAAGCCGCATCATTGAACGGGTATCTTTAGAGGTCAAACACAACAGTATTTTACTCTAATATGATTATATTTGTATATGCGTATACTTATTACTATCTATTGTTTATATATTACCAGTGCCAATTTTTTCTCAATTCAGGCACAAAGCAAACTTAAAGGCAGAGTCACCGACGAGCAAGGTTTTTCATTGGCCTTTGCTTCTGTGTACGATTTGGGTACCAGCAATGGCACCCTTACCAATGAAGAAGGATATTTTGAGCTGGAGCTTAGTCCTGGTGAACATACCGTTGCATTTCAATTCCTGGGATACAGATCTGTTTCCAAAAAAATATCGATGCCCTACCAGACCGAACTCATCATCACAATGGTGCCTGAGGAATTCAAGATGAGTGAAATTGAAATTTTGGCAGGTGAGGATCCTGCCGTGGAAATCATGCGAAAGGCCATTGCCCGCAGGAGTTTTTTTTATCAGAACTTTCCGGCCTACAAAGCAGAATTGTATATCAAGGCCTTGATGAAAATTGTAGATGCCCCGCACAGTTTTATGGGCCAGAAACTGGGATCCATGGATGGCATTCTCGACTCAGCCAGACAGGGTATCTTGTATTTTTCGGAATCCATATCGGCGGTCAGTTTTGATCCTACGGGTAAATACAAAGAAGAACTTGTTTCTTCCAAGGTGAGTGGAGAAGACAGGGGCATTAGTGTCAATCAATTCAGTTATGCCAATTTTAACTTTTACAGAGAAAACATTCACCTTTTTCGCGAATTGGTAAGTCCATTGGCTGACAATGCTTTTCAGTTTTACCGATTTTATCTTTATGATCAATATGAAGATGAACTGGGAAATCTGGTGTACAAAATTAAAGTGAAACCAAATTCCGGTTTCCGGCCATGTTTCAGTGGTTTCATCCACATCAATGACAGCTTATTTAACCTGAATAAACTGGATTTGAGTATTACCGGCACAGCCATAAAAAATCCTGTACTGGATACCATACACATACGCCAGGTATTTGTACCGGTGGCCGGGGGAAAATACTGGCCCCTGATCACGCAGCACATTGAATTTCAGGTAAGCATCTTTTCATTTAAATCCAGGGGAAATTTTAATTACATCTTTAAAAACTACGACCTGAATCCTGTTTTTGAGAAAAAACATTTTGGAAGCGAAGTTTTTAAGGTAAAAGACGATGCCATAAAAAATGATTCTACCTTTTGGTCTGAAAACCGTCCGATTCCATTAACGATTGAAGAGGCCAGGGATTATGTAAGAAAAGATTCCATCGCCAGGGTGATTTCTTCACCCACATACATGGATTCTGTGGACAGGGCAAACAATAAATTTAAATGGGGTGATATTTTATTTGGGTACACCGCAACCCAATCGTCAAAAAAAAGAAGCTACGGTATCACGGCTCCATTGTCCACCTTTCAATTCAATGCCGTGGAAGGCACCAATTTTTCACTTAGACCATTTACCAGGAAATCCAATGCAGATGGGTATAATGTGTATAATATAAAAGGAGAAGTGAGGTACGGCTTCGTGGATAAATCTACAAAATGGCACCTTGACAGCAGGTGGAATTATGACATCAAAAACCAGGCTTCCATAAGACTTAAATTTGGTAAGGACTACTATCAATACAATGAAGCAGGATTGATCTCCCCTTTGGGTAACACTTTTTACAGTCTCACCTATAAATACAACGTCGCCAGACTTTTTGAAAAAAAATTTATCGAAGGTAGCTGGGGCATGGAATTGTTCAATGGTTTTTCTGCTGGTGCCAATATTTCCTTTGCCCACCGGCGAGACCTTGACAATAGGACAAATTTCAGTTGGTTCCGGAAATCCTGGTCTTATGCCCCAAATAATCCGCAGAATCTGCCAGATTCGGACTTCAATTTTTCCGACCGTATATTCAAACACAGCATCACACTTAAATGGACAGCAGGCCAGAAATACCAGACCTATCCGGGGTATAAGGTAAGGATGAGCGGAGGTTGGCCTACACTATATCTTACCTATGAAAAAGCCATTGCCCTGAAATCGGGTGATGCAGATTTTACCCGGTTAAAGTTCACGCTCATTGACAACCACATTGCCTTGCGTATTTTTGGCTACTTATTGTACAGCGTAGAAGGGGGAACCTTCCTGGGCAAGCCCAAACTTCAGTTTGCCGATTACTTTCATTTCAAGGGCAATGACCTTGTGGGTGGATTCCGTTCACCGTATTTGCAGACATTCAAGCTGCAAACTGAGTACGCGTTTTCTTCCCAGAATGCATATGTCGCCGGCTGGATGGAACATCATTTTGATGGCTTCATCTTTGACAAAATCCCTCTGGTCAATAAGCTGGGCATTACCGGCATAGTGAGCTGCGCCGGGCTCATCCGCTCAGACCTTAAGTACATTGAACCAGGAATAGGTATAGAAGGCATCAAAATAGGCGTCATTGATGTAATGCGGATCGACTATTTCTGGAGCTTTGCCAACGGCACATACAAAGACCAGGGCATAAGACTTGGTTTTAGTACCTTCTTTGAAAATATTTTTGGCCTGGACTAAACCCTGCTTTTATATTTTTGATGAAAACTGAGCCTGAATTTGCTCCATTTCCGGAGTGTCATGCATATTTACCGGCATAATTTGATCTCCAACCCAACCATTGAGGGGCCTTGGTGCGTCTAAGGGGTGTACATAAAAATACACACATGAAATCATCGAAACTCCTTAATCTGTTACTGCTGGCTCTAATCACACTTTTCCTTTCATCCTGCGTAAAAGACAGTTGTAAAACATCACAGACCTACCTCAGGTATGATCCCGTGTATAAAACCTCTGATGAGATCCGCACCGACCTCCTGGTGATGGCACCCCGTGCACTGGAAGTTCCGGGAAAAATATATTATTACGACCATTACCTGTTGATCGGTGAAAAAGACAAGGGCATCCATGTCATTGACAACATCAATCCTGAAAGTCCGGTTAACCTAGCATTCTGGGCCTTTGAAGGCAATAATGACATCGCCATATCGGATGGAAAAATGTTCCTCGATCAATACATCGATATGGTCACCTTTGACATCACCCATTTCCTTCAACCCACATTGGTGTGCAGACGCAATGACGTTTTTCCAGGCTTTGGCTTTGTGCAAGGCAAAGGTTACCTGGTAGAATACCTATACACAGAGGTACAGGAGGAGTCAGACTGTTACAGTGTCAACACGGGAAATTACTACTTTGAAGATGATGCCGTTTGGGTTAAACGCGATTTTGCACAAAGCCTGGGAGGCGCCACCAGTTTCAATCCTGCCGTGGTGAATGGCAATCAGGGAATTGCCGGTTCTTTCACCCGGTTTTGCCTGAAATCAGACCACCTCTATGCCGTGACCAACAATGCCCTTCAGCCTTTTACCATCGCAGGTTCTGATTGCCCGGTACCGCAACAGTCGGTAGCAGTGGGTTGGAACATCGAAACCATCTTTCCTTACAAAGACAACCTTTTTATCGGCTCGCAAAACGGTGTTTTCATCTATGATGCCAGTGATGCCGCCCGTCCTGCATTCAGGTCATCATTCTCACATGCTACCGGCTGCGATCCTGTGGTATGCGATGACGGCATGGCCTTTGTGACCATCCACAATGGCACCACCTGCGGAGGAATTGTAAACGAACTCGACATCCTTGACATTGCCAATCCGACAAGCCCCATTGTGGTCCAAAGTTACCCAATGGCCTACCCGCTTGGGCTTTCGCTTACCGAAAAACACCTCTACCTGTGCGACGACGGATTTAAGATCTACGACCGCACCAATCCGCGAAACCTCAAATTACTTTCCCATTTAAACCAGATCAAAGTCAACGATGTGATCGCACTGGGCAATGAACTGGCGCTGATCATTGGCGACGACGGCTTTTACCAGTATAACACCCTGGACCCTGCACATCCTGTCTTACTTTCCAAAATCGCGGTACAATGAAACGATTTAATTTATGGCTACTGGCCCTTATAATGACTACGTCGCAGCTTTCAGCCCAGGTCGGTGATTCCTTAAAACCCTGCCGTGACTTCGTACACCTGAAAGATGGCAGCAAACTTAGCGGAACCCTCGTTTCATATGATGAAACGAAGGGAGTGGTACTAAGACTCGACAGCGGGAATGAGTGCAGCCTTGGTATCGATAAGGTCAAAAAAATAACGCAGGATTGCGAAGGCAGCGAATATGATCACAAACCCATTCGTTTGAAAGAAAAAGGTTTGATCTTACAATCTACTCTGAGTGTCCTGCCTGGAAGATCTGCCTGGAGCGAAATCAGCCTGGGTTCATCCCTTAAAGTGGGTTTGTACTACCAGGTGAACCACCGGCTGGCTGTTGGAGGAGGTGTGGGAGCAGAAATTTACACACCGGAAGCCATTGATGAGGTGATCAATTATCCCTTGTTTGGCGAAGTGATCTTCAGTCCGGCTGCCCGTAGTTTCATTTCAGCAGGTGCAGGGTATTCGTTCACCGGCAACAAAAAGGTTCAGGACTGGAACCGGCAGATATATGACATCGATGGCGGACAATATTACAGCGTGGCTTATGGCCACCGCTTGGGAAACCATCTGTCGGCCATAGTGGGATTTCAACTGGTACAGAAAACTAAAAACTGGAATACCATTTGGAATATTGATAACCATGGATCTGACCGAATTACGCACAAACGATTTAGCTTTGGACTGACTTATACTTTATGATCTTTAAAAAACAGTCATATAACGAGGAAGAACTGGTAAAAGCCTGCGCACAAAACGACCGCAGGGCACAGGAAGTATTTTACAGAACGTATTTTCCTGCCATGTGGGCTATGACCATCAGATACATGCAGGATGAAGACAAGGCCATGGAAGTACTCAATCTTGGATTTTTAAAGGTCTTCCTCAACCTGGAACGCTATGAATTCAAAGGCAGCCTGGAGGGTTGGATTCGCAGAATCATCTATAATACGATGATTGATTTTGTGCGAAAAAATAACAAGTATGTGCGGTTTATGGTTTTTGAAGATCACGACATTGCCGCCAGCGAAACAGGACCTTCCAATTTATACGAAGAAGACCTGTTAAAGGAAGTGGACAAACTCCCGCCGGCAACCAAAGAAGTTTTTGTTCTTTATGCCATTGAAGGATATACACACAAGGAGATTGCAGACAAAACGAGTATGAGTGAAGGCACATCTAAATGGCATTTGTCACATGCCCGCCAATTGCTGAAAGCATCCATTAAATTAAAAGAAAACGAGTATGTTTCACATCAAAAAATCAAATAAGGTGCTCGAAGACAAGGCATGGGCGCAGATGCGTATCATGCTGGATCGCGAAATGCCCGAAAATAAGAAAAAACGCCGGGTTTTATTTTTCTGGCTGTTTTCTGCGGCTGCTGTGACCGCATTGTGTTGGTATGCATTTATATCACCCGTGGAAAAAGAGGCCCCCCGGTCCTTTACCCTGGATCAAGCCCTGGTGGCTTCATCTGACGGCTTAAGCAAGTCCGGAAGCACGGCGCCCACAACGATTGGTTCAATAACCAGTTCTACCACCATCTCAACGGCTCCCAATCAGGTAACTAATGCACCCGGACCAGCAATTCGATCGGATGTTGAGGTAGCGTTGGATGAATCTAAAACACCAACAAATATAAGGTCATACATGTCAGGCAAAGGAAATGAGCAATATCTCATGAAAGAACACATGATGGTTGCTTCAAAAGAAACCATAAGTGCCTTTGAACAGGCAGCAAAAGAAGCCGATGCCGTCTTGTCTATGGCCGGTGAGGAAAACAGTTCATCTCCCAGAGAAAGCATCATTTATCCTTGGATATTAACAGTTCTGTCGCCGTACCTTGTTTTTGAAAGGGAGTTAATTTACTGCGCATTGCCAATGACCAATGTCGCTCCCCCAATGAAGACAAATAAGTTATATGTATATGGAGGACTTGGAATCAGTATGGAAACCAATCCTTCAAACAGGGGTTGGATGGTTGGCAGCGATGTAACACTGACTTTAACGGGTAAGCTGGACATCGCGCTGGGGCTTTGGCATCAACGCAAAACAACCACTGCCAACAGCCAGGCATTCTTAGGCGCGGTAAACGCCGTATTGCCTTTAGGCAGCGAAAGCGTAGTCAATGTAAATCAGTGGACCCTTCCACTTTCTTTACGGTACAACCTTGGCTATGGCATTCTTCCATACGCAGGTTTGGGCTACCACAGGCTATCACAGATAAACTGGCATGAATTCAGCGCTGCCAGCAAAGATGTAGAGCAAACGAACACCACCAATGAAAATAAGGATTACTTCACTGCCCTTGTCCGTCAGAATGTAAATAAAAATCAGTTTACCTGGGATGCAGGATTTTGGTGGAAGATATCGGGCCGGCTGCACTTAAAATTGAATTACAGCCATCGATTGGATTATGGAGAAGTTGGTTTACCTTCCGGAAAAAATACATTCGCGCTGGCGGCAATGTATGCCATCAAATGACAAGTTTTTCCGCCATACTGTTGGCGGCAAGATGCCACTTGTTGATGATGATGCCCAATACGATAGACAAGATACAATAGGTTGTAAAAAATAAAGCCCCCGGAGCCAGATGGGTATAATTGACAGTTTCAACAGCAAAGCCACCTTTGTTTTGTTCAAGGCTGCTTAATTGTGCATCAAAGAGACCGTAAAAACCAATGTAGGCCATAAAAAGGGCGACCACAAACACGTCTGCCATACTCCACTTGCCCAAATAAAAAATCATATTTCTCACCACAGCGCTGTTACGCAGCAGTTGGTATTGTAAAAACAAACCACTCAAGACCAGTTTGATAAAAGGAAAAATGACCGAAAAACATAAAATCAAAAAGCCCACGATTTTGAGGTCGAATCCCCTGCTTTCAATCAGGGTGCGGGTCACGTCGAGGATTGACTTGCTTTGATAAAATACCACCTGTTCGCCGAAGGAAACATCTTGTTCATACAAGTTGAATACAAAAGAATTGAGGCGCGCATCGATGACGATCATGGGTAGAGAAATGCCCAATAGCAGCAGCAACACAGAAAAGAGGGTCAACAACCCTATCGTTGATCGTAAACCAATCGATTTATATCCAATGGCCAGCAATACAAAAGCCAGAAGCAGTATAGCCATGAGCCAGGTGGCGTGTTTATTCGTTTCCGCCCGTTTTTCATCAATGCTATTGTTCAACTTTGCCTTGGCGCAATCCAGGTCTTCACATCCCAATGCTTTGAACTGATCCAACCTGGGATCCACATATACATATTTGTCTTTATACTGCATGAGCCTTACCAGTTCATTTTGCATGATCTGACGAAACCTGGGTTCGTTGTTTTTGAGTTCTGCGGCCAATTGAACCGCCATTTCAGGTATATGCCCCTTTATGTTAAGTTCCTGGAGCTGGGTCTGCAAATTGTCTTTAAATAGTTTAAGCAGCATTTTGTTGACCTTGCTATTTTTTTCTGCATCCTCGAAAACCCTGGCAAAAAGTTTCCCGGTAGCAATGTGTTCTTCATAAATGGAATAAAGGTATTTGCGCAATTCTGCTTCTGCTTCCTGGTATGCACTGGGTGAGATATTGAACTCCGTTATGTGTCCGCTAAAGATTTCAAATGCCTTTAACTTCCAGGCCTGCATATTAAACAGGCCATAATTGATCTTATTGAGTTCTGCAAAAGCCAGGGCATGCCGGTCTAATTCCCGCTGACCCCAATAAATACGCCAGCTGAGGAAAGCTGACCCCAATAAGGACAATACCACGAAGGCAAGCAATATTTTTCCTTTCACTGACATACTTTATTCATTGTCTATTTAGGACAGAGCGCGACGCAAAACATGAAATTAACGGCCTCCCAAGGTCACTGGCCACTGATCCGCTGTAATAACGACGCAAGATATCAATAGTTGCATTTTTTTTATAACCAATATAAAGATTCACGCATCAGGCAGGAATCGAAGAAAATAAAGCCCCATATTTGCAGCATGGTTATCCTCGACGACAAGGAAAGGTACAAAACATACTGTAGCCAGCACATGGACCGGCTTCCAGTATTTTATATGCCACAATGGCTTGATGCCGTGTGCATTAAAGGAGAATGGGGCGTGCGGATGGTTGAAGAAGGAGGTAACATAAGGGCCATATTTCCATTTCACCTCCGCAAAAAATATGGATTAGGGGCGCTGGTGATGCCTCAGCTTACGCCTTACCTCGGCATTTGGATGTCGGAGCCAACCAGCGAGGAGAATTTCAGAACCTATGCCAAAGCCCTTACGGCATCACTTCCCCGTGTCTTTTACACAAGTCTTTGTTTTCATCCTGGGGTTGTGGATTGGTTACCCTGGAAATGGATGGGCTATCTTCAGCAAAGTCGATACACGTATAGAATTTTGGGACAGACTACCTCCTTGTTTGAAAGCAGCCTGGGTACAAAATTGAATAATCACATTCAATATGCATCTTCCAGGCTTACACTGACCGAAGAAAAAGATGTGGATGCACTTTACGAATTGATCACCGATAGTTTTGGTCAGCAGGGTTTGCGTGTACCTTTTTCAAGAGAATTTGTAAACCGGATTAATACGGCACAGGGAGTGTCGGCAGTCATACGCCTGGCAAAAGACAATAATGGTGTAGCCCAGGCAGGAATTCTGACGGTGGAAGACAGCCTAATGGTGTACAACCTCCTTTCCGGCAGGCGAAAGGACGCCGTACGCGGGGCTATGCCCTATGTACTTTATGTTTCCATCATTTCCAGCCTGGCAAAAGGAAAAAATTTTGATTTCGAAGGAAGTTCGATAAAAGGCATCGCTGCGTTTTTTAAATCCTTTGGGGGAACTCTGACACCATTCAACCATATATTTGGCACTTCAAGCCGGTTAACCGATGCCTTGCTTTTCGCCATCGGCAAATTTAAAGGCTGATTTGTTAAAAAATCGGATTAAACTCCTTTTTTCATCGACGACATCTGAAACCACCAGACCCATTGAATGCGTTAGGTAATTATAAATAAGTTATTCAATGTCAAGACAGAAATACAAAATAACCGGTTTCGCCAAATTTATGCTGTTTATGCTCATTTTCATACCACTTGCTTATCTGGGTATAACTGCGGTAAAAGGAGAGTCTCCCAAACAATTCATCACAGAAATCAAGCAAAAGGTGCAAGACATGAAAAACAATGTCTCCCAAAGCAGTGACACGGATGAAGAACTGATCAGGACCATTTCGAAAAAAGATGAAGAAATTCAACAGTTAAGGGAACAATTGTTTAAGTGCGAACAAAGTGGTTCGTCTTCAGCAGGCAATTAAGGCCGCTCTACCCCGGCCCGACCAAATTCATCAATATAAACCTTCATCAGCAGGATGAATATGGAAAGCATCAATGGTCCAAAAATGACGCCCAGAAAGCCAAAGAGATTGACACCAATGATGACGCCAAATATAGTGATGAGGGGGTGAATGTCACTCATTTTCTTTTGTAGCATAAACCGGGCAATGTTATCCACAGAGCCAACCACGATAAATCCCCACATGGCCGTCATGATTCCAGGCCAGGTGCGACCCATCGACAATTCAAAGATGGCGAGAGGCAAATAAATCATCATAGATCCAACCACAGGAATGACAGAACAGATGCCTGTGAGCACGCCCATTAACAGGAATTCCTTAATGCCAAAAATAAAATATCCTACAAGGCCTGCCAGTCCCTGAACAACGGCCACAATGGGTATGCCCACCGCATTGCTGTATATGGTTTGTTTTACCTCCTTAATGACAATGCTCACGTTGCTGTGTTTTAAGGGTACATTTTTGCGCAACCACAATTCGATGTCATTGGTACCGGTCAACATAAAAAACAACAGGAAATACATGACCACCAGATTGGCGAGTATGGAAATGGTACCACCAAGGGTATCCTGGGCAATGCCTATCAGTTTTTCATTCAGTATAGCAATATTTTTAGCATTGAGGATGTCGAGGTTGACTTTTTTGACGAGGTAGGTATTTATTTGTTCAAAGGTTTTGGTGATGCTATCGGGATTCTGAATGACCGGAGAGATCCTGTCCACGACCACAGAGGTAAGCCAGGCAACCGGAATTACCAATAAGATAAAGGAAATACCAATTAGAAACAGGGCTGCCAGGGTTCTATTCCATTTATAATCCACAACCAACCGGATCATGAGGTTGCGCATCAGCACATACAGGGTAATTGCTCCCAGGAAAGCGCCCAGCATAAATAACATTTCCGCCGCAATGACAAGACCTAACAGAATGAGTACCGCGACAAATAATATTTGTCTTACTTTATTGGGATGAATCTGGTGTAACATAGGCAGAGATCTGAAGTGAGGATTTTTGAAATGGATTAAATCTCTTATCCATACGAAAATAAGAAAATAAATCCAATTTGTAAAAGAGCAGAAATTATAATACCCGGACCAGATGGGAACGTGGAAAAAGGCAGAAAAAAAAGAGACCGGTCGTTTTTCCCCTTTGACCGGTCTCAAGTAACAATTGCTTAAGTAAAATCCTTAATAATCTGAACAAACATACTTATGCATATACCTTGCCAGAAAATACCCAACAGATATACTTTTTTAGGTATTTTTAATATTATAAAATATAATTTATTATAATTTACTGGTTATAAATATATTATGTATATTTTAATGCTGTTTTGAGCTAAAATAGTTTGATATTATTCAAAAAATGACTGGCCGGAGGCATAAAAGATATTAATGGGTATCTTTGTTCCAACAATACTTTAGCGGATGCACGGCATTTATCAGCAATGGACAGATGCCAGGAAAGACGGAGATAAAAAGTTTGTGGTGTTGATCGACCCCGACAAACTCAGACTCCGGGGCCTGGAGCGGGTAATTTCACTGGCAATGGAATCTGAAGTGGATTATTTTTTTATTGGGGGCAGCCTGGTAGTCAACGACATGCTGGACGGTGTGCTCAAGTCTATCCGCGAACAATGCAAAATTCCCATGGTCTTGTTTCCGGGCAACAGTTTTCAGCTTAGTTACCGGGCCGACGCCCTTTTATTTCTTTCGCTGATATCCGGCAGAAATGCAGAACTCCTGATCGGCAAACACGTAATCACTGCCCCATTTCTGAAGGTAAGTCCGCTTGAAATCATTTCAACAGGATATATGCTGGTGGATGGGGGCATCCAGACGACGGTGCAATATATGAGCAATACCACACCCATTCCACACAACAAAGAAGACATAGCCTTGTGTACGGCCATGGCAGGTGAGATGCTCGGCTTAAAAATGTTGTACCTCGATGCGGGAAGTGGCGCGGAAAGGCCGGTTTCAGGGGCCATGATCGAAGCGGTATCCTCAGCCACAAACATTCCACTCATTGTAGGTGGCGGAATAAAGACTCCTGAAAAAGTAGAGGAAAACCTGAAATGGGGTGCTGATATCATTGTGGTGGGCAATGCCATCGAACACCATCCGGAATTAATAAAAGAAATGTCCTGCGTATTCAGGGAATTTAAGCCGAGATTCAGAACAGATGCCGTATAGAATAATGATTTTTACTACATTTGCGAGAATTTTAATGTAGTGGTTACCCTAATATTACTCAGCTTACTTATGTTATTGCTTTCGGCCTTTTTCTCAGGGTCAGAGATTGCTTTTGTGTCGGCAAACAAGCTGGGTATTGAGGTAATGAAAAACAAGGGGCATATAAAGGGAAAGATCATTGCCGGTTTTTACGAAAATCCACGAGAATTTCTCTCTTCCATGCTTGTGGGCAACAACATCGTGCTTGTATTGATTACGATTTTTATGTCACAGCTGATTGAACCCATCCTTTTGCAATATTTAAATGCGGGAAGTCTGGCGCTGTTGCTTTCCGTTACGCTGGTGATTACCCTGGTGGTGCTGATTTTTGGTGAATTCCTGCCCAAAACTTTTTCTCAGCTTTATTCCAATGAATATCTCTACCGGGCTGCTTTTATCATCCGGTTTTTTATGTGGCTGCTTTTTGTACCTACCTGGCTGCTCTCCAAATTGTCTAATTTCTTTATAAAAAAGATATTCCGGATGCAGGGCGTAGAGACAGAGGCCGTTTTTTCCCGGCTTGACCTGGAGGAATACATCAATGAAAATATTTCTGAATCCGAAGACATCGATAAAGAGATCCTCACCAACGCCTTAAATCTTGGGCAGTTCAAAGTGCGGGATTGTATGATTCCACGCAATGAGATCATATATGTGTACAAGACGGATACGATAGATGAAGTCATCCGTATGTTCCGGACCTATAAAATTTCCAGGATGATTGTAGTGGATGATGACATTGAGAATGTCACAGGTTATATCCACCATCAGAAGTTGCTTAGGAATCCTGAAAAAATAGAGAAGATCATTTCCCCCATTCAGTTTGTGCCGGATGCCATGGGGGTAAAAGTCCTTTTACAGCGATTTATCAAAGAAAGATTCAACATTGCCTGTGTGGTGGATGAATATGGAGGAATTGCCGGACTTATTACCCTGGAAGACATCCTGGAAGAAATTTTTGGAGAAATTGACGATGAACACGATGAAGAAGGCATGGTCGAAGAGGTAATCAGCGATGACGAATATCTGTTTGCCGGCCGGCATGAAGTAGATTATCTAAATGAAAAATATCCCGGCCTTCACCTTCCTGAAGGAGATTACCAGACCCTTTCGGGCCTGATCGTCAAATCGGAAGAGAGTATTCCGGAGGAAGGAGCAGAAATCATCATTGGTCACAATAAATATATACTGGAAACCGTAAGTGATACCAGGATTGAAAAAATTAGAATCATCAGGTTACATGGAGAGAATAATTAAGTTGAAATATGTAGTGCTTGCAGCATTTTTTTTAAAACTATTTAGTAGCACTGCCTATGGCCAGGACCAGTCCTGCAATAAGCTGGGTGCGTGGTTATGGTACCTGGAGCTTACAAAATTCAAAGATTATGAATCCCTGGCTGATACCTTGTCCAGTCTGGGCATCAAAAGAATTTACGTGAAAGTTGCCAATGGCAGAGTGGATACTGTAAAATGGACCGAACTGGTGGACGAGAAGATACCGGCCATTTTTGAAGCGCGTGGCATTGAAGCATGGGCCTGGTCCTACAATTACCCAAACAATGAAAGATTACAGGCAGAAGCGTTGTACAAATCGGCAAAATCGGGATATAAAGGGTATGTAGTAGATGTGGAAGCGCAGTTTGACCGCAAACCGGTTGCTGCCAGTAAACTATTCAGAGCTTTTGATGCGGCAAAATCAAGGGCGATTGCAGATGATGTGATCGATGAAAATTTCCAGTTGTACTGCACTACCTGGGCAAATCCCAGGGCCCATTATTTTCCGATCTCTTCCATCAATCAGTATGTGGATGGTTTTATGCCACAGACCTATGTTGAAAACTGGGGAAATGAACACCTGCTGCTGCTTGAAAGTACCATTGACCGGGTAAATGAAGAATATAAAAGCCTGGGTGCAACCAAGCCGCTGCACCATATCGCCTCAACTGAAAAAGGGCTGATGACTGCCAATGAGGTCAATCGGTTCATCACCTATGCCGGACCTGAAACCAGCGTGTGGCCCATTCCGGGTACCAACACCTCTCTGCTGTTGTGGCATACCTGGAACTCGCTGGCCTGGGACTTTGATTTTTGCAATGACGACCATTCCACGTTTGTGTCCAGCCTCAAACCAGAACCAGATGTAAAAAAATTGCCTTATAAAAATGAAATTGTGGTCAATGAGCCAGTATCATCCATCAGCATCATCAACGCGACCGGCCATGTGGTAGCCGAGGTATTAAATCCCGGCAATGTAGTGGACATCAGCAACCTGGTAAGGGGTAAGTATGTGATGTCCATCATTACTGCTGCCGGAGATAAGGTGGTGAAGATGTTTTCCAAGGGTAAATAAAAAAAAGTCCTGCTGAATGAACAACAGGACTCTGTGTAGCGTGGGGGAGGCTTGAACTCCCGACCTTGCGATTATGAATCGCACGCTCTAACCAGCTGAGCTACCGCGCCAATTTTCCTTTTCGCTTAAGGAGTTGCAAAAGTAGTATTTTCCGACAAAATAAACAACAATCGCATGAATTTTATGCCCTTCCTATGACCTTTTCACAAATACCATACGGTCTTTGCCGGCATTAAAACCAGTAGTAATAAGCAGCACCTCCTTGAAGTATTCAAAGCTTTCCGCAGCATTCAGCGCCTGATAATATTTGGACTCATAGGCCATGGCAGCTGGACTACCTGCAATTTCAGTGGAGACCAGGTTGCTGATGATGATCACAGGAGATACATACGAATACAGGCCTCCGTAGGTGTTTACGGGTGCTTTTCCGGAAAATTTGTATTGGTTAAAAAAATTCTTTTCATCGGAAAACTCAATGTAGATCTCGTAAGTATGCTTCTTTATGGGCAGATCCAGGTCGATGGCATCCTCGCTGAGGTAGCCGATGAAATTCCAGTTGCCAAAAATGGTGGTTTTTACGGTACCCGGGCATTCGCCGGGGTTGTATTCTTTGATGTTGGCACATTCGGCATGGCAGGCATTGGAGTAGGTCACATCATTGCAGCCACAAACCGGATCGTATTCCAGGGTGCAGACACAATCGGGGTCGATGCGCTCCACACAATCCTTGTTGTCCTTGTGACAGGATAAGGTAAAGCAGACCATCAGAAAAACGGCCATGTTATTCCATTTCATGTTTCAAGTATTTTAGTGAAGGAGACCATTTTTGCAAACATTACACAAACCGCTCCAAGCTTATAACGAAACCAGAAAGTAAAACATCTCCATAAAGGCATAAAATCTACACTTTAGCCAAGGCCTGGTCGAGATCCTGGATCAGGTCTTCCACATCTTCAATGCCCACACTCAACCTTATGAGTGAATCGGTAAGTCCTACTTTCATTCTTTCCTCTCTTGGAATAGATGCATGGGTCATAGAGGCAGGATGCCCGATAAGCGACTCTACCCCACCCAAAGATTCTGCCAGCGAAAAATAATGGGTGCCTTCCAGGACCCTTTTGGCTGCTGCTTCACTGTCGTCAAAAAGATCGAATGAGATCATGGCACCGAACAACTTCATTTGTTTTTTCGCTACTTCATGGTTGGGGTGATTCTGAAAACCGGGAAAATACACTTTGGAAACTTTTGGATGGGCTGCCAGGTAATCGGCGATTTGCGCTGCATTTTCACATGCGCGTTGTACCCTGATGTGCAATGTCTTGATGCCCCTCAGTACCAGAAAACAATCCTGTGGGCCTGGTACCGCACCCGAAGCATTTTGGATGAAATGCAACTTATCTGCCAGATCCCTGCTGTCCACAATCAATGCACCGTGAATGACATCAGAATGACCTCCCAGATACTTGGTAGCACTGTGCAATACAATGTCTGCACCCAGGCTGATGGGATTTTGGAGATAAGGAGACGCAAAAGTATTGTCCACTACGGTGATGACGCCCCTGCCCTTGACAATATCTGTGCATGCTTTGATGTCCACAATGTTGAGCATCGGATTGGTGGGTGTTTCAATCCAGAGCATTTTGGTCTTGTCGTTGAGTTTTGCGGCAATGTTTTGTGGGTCCTGCATGTCCACGAAATGAAAAATGATGCCGTACTTGGCAAACACCTTTGTCATTTGTCGGTATGAACCTCCGTACAGGTCATTGGTAGAAATGACTTCGTCTCCTGGTACCAGGAGCTTTAATGCGGCATCCATGGCGGCCAGACCACTGCCAAAACAAATGGCATCCACCCCATTTTCCAGGGCAGCCAGGTTTTTTTCCAAAACGTGTCTGGTGGGATTCTGGGTCCTCGCGTACTCATATCCTTTATGTATGCCCAGTCCATCCTGCACATAGGTTGAAGTTTGATAAATGGGTGTCATTATGGCACCCGTATCCGGATCTGGATGAATGCCTGCATGGATGACTTTGGTTCCGAATTTCATAATTGAATGTTTTAGGACAATTTAATTAAAGATTTAATGCGTTATGCCTGTAACGATAGTATAAACAAATGAACAACCTCAGCGATTATATGGGTTTTTTTTCAAAAGATACAAAAGCTTGTGGTATGCAGAAATTGGCTATTAAACAGAAGATTCGATTATAGAATGAAAAAATATGAATTATTATTTCACAAAAATACGCAATAATTAACGACTACAAAATTATCTCTTTGTGGCTACATAAAGCATATTCGATGTCTTTCAGATTAAAAAAAATTATATATTTGTAATTGATATCTTTAAAAAGCGCATAGTCTTGAAATATTCGAAATCAAATCTGGAAAAGTTAGAACAAATCTTTAAAGATCAACAATATACCGTAAGGTATGAAAAAGGAAATTTTAATTCCGGTTACTGTGTGGTAGAGCTCAAAAAAATCGTAGTGGTCAATAAGTTTTATGACATCGAAGGCAGGATAAATATCCTTCTCGATATCCTGAGCACCATAGCCATTGACGAGACGCTACTTTCAGAAAAATCGCAGGTTTTTTTTAAACACATAGCGCGCGATCAGGAAACGCTGCTGAAAGAACTCATTGAAACTTGATCATAAAATTCTTAGGCACAGGCACATCCCAGGGCATTCCTGTTTTAGGCTGCACCTGTGCTACCTGTTCCTCAGAAGATGCCAGGGACAAACGGCTCAGGACATCGGCCTATGTAGAATTTGAGGGCTTAAGAATCCTGATTGATACCGGCCCCGATTTGAGGCAGCAACTGATCAGCAATCACATCTTTGACCTTGACGCCATCCTGTTTACCCACGAACACAACGACCATACCGCCGGACTCGATGATGTGAGACCCATTAATTTTTTGCAGCAAAAAAGCATTCCTGCCTATGGCCTGGACCGGGTAATGAAAGACCTGAAAGTGCGGTATAACTATATATTCGGACAAAATCATTACCCTGGTTCACCCAAAGTAGAAGCACACATCATTGACCCATTGCAATCGTTTGCCATCAGAAATGTGGTAATCCAGCCTCTGCAAATCATACACAGTGACCTGCCAATCCTGGGATTTCGGATTGGACGTATGGCTTATATCACGGATGTGTCCTTTATTCCCCAGGAAACAGCCATTCAATTGAATGACCTCGATGTGCTGGTGATCAGTGCTTTGCAATTTCACCCCCATCACGCGCACTTTAGTTTGAATGAAACACTGGCTGCCGCTTCTTTAATCGGGGCTAAAAACACCTATCTTATCCACATGAGTCACAGCATGGGCCCTGTGGCAGAATGGACCAAACTTTTGCCATCGGGTGTTTTTGCGGCACACGACGGGTTGACCCTGACCGTGTAAAAAAAAACCCCGCCAATAATGGCAGGGCTTTTTGTCTTATAGGGAAGTTTAAAAATCAATACTCCCAAAGGTCATGTTCAAAGTTGAACAGTTCCTGCTTGATCTTTTCAGATTCCATCAGTCTGTCAAACCCAAACATGGGGTCTTTGTCGTCAAAGTATTGCTCCACTTTATAATCGAGTACATTGGACTTCTTATAAATAATGCTTGTAAAATACCTGTTGTCGAGTAAGTCTGCCCAGGTCATTGGCGCCACATCGTTGTTGTCGCTGATTACCCTGTGCTTGGAAAGGAAGTTTCTTGCTTCAGGATAGTAAACCCAGAATAACGGATATTCCAGTGGTCTGTCCAAACCTTCTACTGTTTCTTCGTACAGTGGCGCGATGCCAATGATTCTGCTTTTCAGCATAGAAGCTTCTTCGTCAAAGAACCAGATTTCCTTTACCCTGAAGCGGTAAATGTTTCTCCAGTCCTTGGTGTTTTTCACTACCTGGACCTTCTCTTCGTAGGTATCATAATCGAAAGTGGTGATGGTATCTACATCGTACAACTTTTTCTCCACATCTGTGTAGGTAAGGGCATCCTTGAACTTCTCATCTTCAAAAACGGTGATGTCACCATTCTGAATCATGTCCTTGAGGATATTAAAGAAAGGAGCTTCTTCTGCCCTCCAGGGCAAATTCATTTTTTCGCGGGTTTCCACGAGTCGCCAAACCCTTTTTTCCCAGGCAATGTCTGCTTCCCTTACGGGTTCGTATGACATTAGCTTTGCCTCGTTAATCAGTCGTTTGTTTACAATGTCATCAATATAGATGTCTTCCGCCGGAGCGCTGGACTCGGTGATGATTCTTTCTGCATTCTGAGCCATAAGGCCAGAAAAGTAAACAACTGAAGCAAGCAGTGTGAAGAAAAATTTGAAATTGCTGTTCATTTCGATTAAAATAATAAAATTATTTAATAGTAAATACCATTGATCCAATGGCCCTAGGTGCAGGGTCACCCGGACACTTGCACTTGATGTCCTGGAACAAATAGTTGTCACCCGGAGCTGCCTTATTGACCAATGACTCTGATTTGGCGTTGTATCTTCCACCCTGGTTTGGAGAAAATTCAGGATCCTGACGCTTAGGTGCCCTGATTAAAAGATAATCAGTGATGTCGCATTTCGCTTCAAAATCAAAGTTCTCCAAAAGTGGAAATACGCCGGGATATGCTTTAAATTCACCATCTCCGATTTTACCACCTCTGTTTTTACCAAGAACGGGAACGGGATCCGGAATCCTTTTAACCCTGAAGTCTTTGCTGTAATTCATGCCCGGAGCAGAAACCGTAATTTTTGCCTGACCTGGCGTAGTTACTCGCACATTGTAGGTACCATCCGCCGCTCTGGTGATATTACCTCCGGTCATATTTACCTGAATCTGGTTTGAACTTACCCCTGCAACGGCGATTTCAACCGGGTTGTCCACCCCAATATAAAATACATTCATCTTCGTAGCAGAAACCGTAGCTGATTTTTCACCTACTTCGTATTCAAATTCTGACTTGTAAGATTCAGTTTTTCCTGTAATTGGGTTGGTCACTGATACAGAAGCTGTGTAAGTCTTTTTACCCAAAGAACTGCCTGAAGCAGTGTACTTTGCCACACCATCTTTATCGGTAGCCAGTCTGGCTCCGTTTACAGAAACCGAAATACCTGTGTTGGTACCGGCACCTGCAGCAGCGCTGAGGAATACATCAGCCTCATAAGTCTCTCCTTTGAGGATGTAAGATTTTTTAGGAGCAGCAACCACTCTGCATTTGTCCAAAACCACATCGTCTTTTGACAAACCTACCTTACCGGCAATGTCGTTAAGCACTGCCGCTTCAGAAGCTTTAGTATCATTTACAAACTTAGAGAAAATTGGTTCGGTAGCACCAATTGGCATGTGGCCAAAGGTAAAATCCGCCCAGTTTTTCTTTTTGTTTGCAGACTTCTGCCAGGTTTCGTCATCGATTTCAATAGGCAGTTTAAAAGCAGCCCTGTCTTTTTCGTCCACCAGTGCCAGCAATTTTGTCTTTACATCGATCATGTTTTGCCTGAGTTTCATACCCACGCCTTCCTCTACCAAAACCCTGGTAGTGGCGTCGTAGTTTCTCTTACCCCTTGGCTCTGTGATTCCGTAAGCATCTACATAGTCACCTTCATCAAGTTTACCATTTCTATTACCTCCTTCATCGATGAGCTTCTCCATGATGCCCTGAATGAAAAGTGTATTTTCTTTGGATATAGACCTGACCTGGTCAACCCTGTCTGCATAGGTTTTCAGTTCATCTTTTTTCTTTGCCCCATCTTTAATCGCCTGGGGAAGGGCTTCATTCGCTGTGTCAAGCGCTGTATTGGCTGCTTTTAACCCCTTGTCTACCATGGCAAACGCGTTGAATATCTCGGCAGAGACGTTCAATGCCAACAGGGCGGTAAGCACCAGATACATCACGTTGATCATCAGCTGTCTGGGTTCCTTTGGAATTGACATTTTATTCTTTTATTTATAAGTTAATAATGAATGATTGGATGAAGAACCCTTAATTACTGCTTTACAACGAATGCATTCAATACATTGCCGTAAACTGAATTGAGTGAAGACAGGTTTTTGTTCAAAGAAACCATTTGGTCTTTGTAAACCTTAGTGTCTTCCACTGTGTCATTGAGGTTTTTCATGGCATCACTCATCTTAGTATAAAAGTTATGCATGGTCTTCAATTGCTGGCTGGTTTCTGAAAAGTCAACTTCCTGTAATGCCTTCAAAGAGCCAAGACTCTTAGACATATTCTGAAGTTCGCTTAACATTCCTCCCAATTTGTTCTCTACTAATTCACCATCCAATGCCCTGGGAGCACCTTTTACTTCACCGGCGGTAAGTGGCGCGATGTGTGAACCGTATTGGTCAAGTCCTGGATATAATTTTTCCCAGTAGTAATCTTTTTCAGGGCCGAGGATACCAAGCATGGCAAAAAGGAATGCTTCTACAACCAGACCGGCTGTGATGGCTGGACCACCCCATGGTTCGCTGTTGATTTTACCCAAGGCACCAATCATAACCACTGAGGCACCCAATCCAATCAACAAATTTTTAGTGTACTTAAAAGAAGGTGACTTAAATAAGCTCATTTTTAGATTAAATTTAGTTGTTAGTAAATATTATTTCTAAGTATAGAAGCAAATCCCGCAATGATAAAATCACGGAATAAAACTTCTCAACACGAGAGAAAATTAAAAATCATTGATAGACCTGCCAAGGTAGGTTAGTACGGTCCTGAAACCGATGTAAGACTTGGCTGTGTCCTGGAACTCCCAGTTCCTTGTACCTGTCTGCAGGTAATAAGAGATGTCTTTCCAGGAACCACCTCTCAAAACCTTTCTTTTCAATGCCTCAGGGTCTGTAGATGTGGCATTGTATCTGTAGTCAGAGTTCAAATCGTGCTCCAGGGTGTATGCATTCTCTACAAAAGCAGAGCTGGTCCACTCGGCAACGTTGCCCGACATGTTATAAAGTCCGTAATCATTGGGGAAGTAAGCATCAGCTTTCACTGTGTACAGACCACCATCCTCAGGATAATTGCCCCTGCCCGGTTTGAAGTTTGCTAAAAGACAACCTTTTGCATTTCTTACGTAGTAACCTCCCCAAGGGTAGGGTGCGAGGTCATGGCCTCCCCTGCTGGCGTATTCCCATTCTGCTTCTGAAGGCAAACGGTAAATCTCAGTATTGACTTCGTCTTCAGCTTTGTATTTGTCATACAACCTGGTTCTCCAATCACAGAATGCTGTAGCCTGGTGCCAGTTTACGCCTACAACCGGATAGTCGTCGAAAGCCGGGTGCCAGAAATAATTTCTGGTAAATGGCTCGTTATAGCTATATGAAAAATCCCTGATCCAACACATGGTGTCGGGATAAATTTCAATTTCTTCTTTTTTGATGTGAGACTTGCGCTCTGTACCCCTGGACGCAGCTCCCTGCCAATCAAACCACTCATATTTGTACTTCAGTTTTTTTGGATCCATTTCCCTTTTACCGGAAAAGGCCATATCTCCCTGATAATACATCTCGTCGAGTGTTGGATCAGCATAATCCAGTTCCATCTCCCAATCAATAGACTCATTGCCATTGTCATCCTGGATGAGGTCACCCATGATGGTATGCGCGATGGAGTCCCTGACCCAGAACACAAACTGCCTGTACTCGTTGTTGGTGATTTCAGTATCGTCCATGAAAAAACCCTGGAGGGAGATGGACTTTGGCCGCTGGGTGAATGTGGAAAATACATCCTGATCACCCTGCCCAATGTGCACCTGACCTGAAGGAACGTAAACCATTCCGTATGGGTTGGGACTTGACCATTTTGGCCTGTTGGCAACGCCAACCAATTGACCGGATTCCGTAGAACCACAAGATCCCAATATTAAGATCAACGCAAAAAAGCTTAGTGCTGAAAAAATGGTTTTTTTCATTTTTCTACCTACAATTTTAATTTATAAACCCCTTTATAAAATTCAAGGCGTAAAGATAATGCTGAAATTCTATTTTCAAAAAATAAATTCTGAAAATGTAAAAATTTAGGATTACTTAAGGTCTTTAGCAAATGTTACAACGGATATCTTCCGGTAAATATTGTGACCTGCCCAAATAAAATTATGACTATTACCTGTTGCTATGTCTTGTCCTCAAAGGGGGTAAATATGCAATAAAATCATAAAGTGAATTAATTGCGCAATACCTGTTTTCCCCAAAATAAAAGTTATGTCCAATCAGCCCTACTCCAGGAATCGAGGATTATAAATAATCTTCGGTGGAATTCCTGTTGCCGGCAGGTTGTAAAAATTAACCTTTAGTATAAGTTCATGACTACCTTCATTTGACCTTTTCAACGCCGAAATACCTGCATCATAATTATAAAACACCGCATATCTCCTGTTTATTTTATGGCCAATGCTGAAACCCAAAGCATCCAGAGACGAAGAACTGTATCCCCGCAGCATCACTCCTCCAAAAATGTTGCCATTTATTCTCATCAGCGCATTAATTTCGGTTTGAGTGGACACAAAGTCGGTGCGCATGACAAGATTGGGTTGAAACTGAATGTTTTGTGAAAAATCATATTGCCACTGAAAAAATGCACTGAGCTGTGTATTCAAACCAAAAACCGAATTTTGAATGTCCACATCGTGCGCCGGCCAGTCAGAAAGGGAAAGTCCGGCCTGCCATCTTTCATTTCGAAAAAAACACTGCCTTCCCAATATAAACCGGTACCTGCATAGGACGAATTAGATAAAGCCGCGTCCTGGTGATCGATGACCCCATCCGTGTAATCTCCTTCTGGCGTTCTAATGGCATTGCCATCAATGGTAATTTGGGTGAGTCCTACCCTTCCTGCCAGGGACAATGTCCCCCCGGCAACACCCAGGGCTTTACCTGCTGAGACCCTCGCCATTCGGAATTTCAACACCCCATCACTTGCACCCTGCAAGTCAATACCTGTTCCCACATTGTACAAATACAAGGGCAAATGCATACCCGTATAAAAAAAAGAAGGACTGCCCGGCAGGCTTACCCATTGATTGCGCAAGGCAGCGGCAATGGAAATGCTTTTGTCAAAGCCGGCATACGCGGCGTACTCGCGATAGGGATTCACGGCAGTAAGGGAACTTTGGTTCCATTGCTGGGCCATTACCGGGAAGAGGGTATAAAGGGAAATTATCAATAAGCAGGCTATGAACTTGAAGCTATCCGGCATTAAAGCATATTGTTTTCCAAAGATAAGGAGTGTATTTTGATTGCCAGTGTGTTTTTTAGTTTCTGCATACCGTACCTGAAAAAACTTAAAGCCAGGAATTCAGGGACTATTGATTGCTTTATACTGTATATGAATGGGTTATGTATAAATAAGTCGAATATTTTTAAAAGTAGAACCAATTGGTAAAATAATAAATTGGGTTTATTAATTTTTTCCAAATTAACTAATCATTATAAGCTGTCTTAATGATTTTTTGGGTTAACCATCTTCCATCCATATCGACAAATTTTATCAAATATACCCCTGCCTTCAATCCTTGCATATCCAAATAGTTGTCGCCCTGCTTTACGGCTTGAATTAACACCTGAGTACCTTTTAGATCATAGAGATAAAGCGAACCAGGCCTTGCGATTTCCAGACTGGCAATATCATAGACAGGATTGGGGTATATTTTAAAAAATAAGCTGCTGGACTGAATATCAAATGCAGCTGTGTACAACTCTGTGCTATCACAAATGTCTACTTCATCTACCCGTAGGCGGGGAAAATTTGGAATGCCAATGCCGTTGGTCGCAAAGAGAGGTACTTCATGTTGCCTGAAATCGCAGGCTTTACCCTTTTTGTTTGGAAAATTTATTCTGCTCAAAGTCGCAGTGCTGTTTGAACTTGTCATATAAATTTTGCAATCCGGTGCAAGGTTCATACCATGGAAATTTGCAAACCCCTGCTCACCATTATCATAGGTGTCAATAACTTCATAATCTAAGTTTTCTGCCCAGGTATCTACTTGAAGTAAAGTATCATAAGCGGATATATAAATGAATCGACTGTTTGGTGAAAACTCCAAACCTGTAAAAACTTTTCTTTTTCCAAATTCAATTGGTTTTATCCTATGCTTGCTTAATTCTCCCGATGATCTGTCAAAATCAAATAGGTGCAAGCCATTTTCATAAGTGTACCATGCCCACTTCTTGCCATCAGGGCTAAACTTGGCGAAACCACCAGCGGAAGTATTTCTGGTTGTTTTATTGCCTATGTTCTGAGAATCCACAAGCATTGGTCCATTTTCATCGATCAAGAATTTGAGGTATGCATTGCTGTTTTCCCTCATTTGGATCAGCCACCAGTCTTTAATATTTGCGTGATTAATGGCAGTTAAGTAAGAAGAACATAAGTCGTTTTCTTCATAAATTACTATATTTTTTTTCAAGACACTTCCATTACCATTGTTAAAACTCATATCTACATAAGTGTATTTTAATGCATCTGTATATGATTTATAAGGATTAGGTATATAATCCCTTGTTTTATGAAGTATGTAATATCCATTCACATTAAGTGGATCATTTAGAATAATAATGTCTTGCCATCCAATATAACCATATTCACAATTAGCCCAAAAATCTATAATAAACTTACCAAAATTAATACTATCGCCATTTTCCATTAACTGATGATTAGCTTGGACAACCTTACACCCATTAGTATAAAAAAGTAGTTGGCCATTTAGATTAGATACACTTGCATTATTGTCGCTCAAATTATAATTTACCGTATCATGATACGTAACATAACTACCTTCACTAAATATAAATGTTGAATTTACATAATAACCACCAAAGCCTGATGATCTATTATTAAATAACCAGGTATAATCCTGTTTATCCTGACTATATATGTCTTGAATTAAAAAAACATGACTGCCATAATCACAGACATGTTAATCTTTAGTTGAATCATAATTTGACAACTTTTTCTGTTGTAACTTTACCATTAACCAGATCTTTCAAAGCTAATATGTATATACCACTTATATAATTCGAAATATCCAAATTATAATTTCCAGAGATTACCTTGATCCTATTTACCATAATTCCAACTGAATTATACAACTGCAAATCGAATTGTTTTTCTTCAGGTAGGTAAATAATAAATGTACCGTTGGATACTGTTGGGGTAACAACTATATTATCGCGGTCATCGTTACCTCCATTCCTACTTCTCTCATTGGCTTCTTCACAGGATATTGAGATAGGATCAATCTTATCTGAAATAGATAAAAGTCCCTTAGCCAGATAAACATTTTCAGCATACTCCTCACTGCAATTAGAAGCATAGTACTCAATGGTAGTTTTATCTTGAGGCAACACATCGTTAAAGACATAGTCAGAAAATACAGTGTACAGCATATGCTCTTCTTCGTATGCGGTGTCATTGTCTATAAGCAACAATGAAATTAAAATGTCGGATTTTAAAGCAGACAAATTGGTAAATTCCGCATCAATCAATGCCTGTAGTTCACTAAGTTTAGCCTGTAAGACAGTTAGATTTATTAGCTCATTATTGCCTCTGGCACTTTCAATCACATCATTGATCTCTTCATATTTGACATTGATGGTAGGAGTATTATAGGCAAAGGATAGTTGTTCGATCCTATTCCTTATCGTTTCCACATGGAGCTGCTTGGAATTTTCTATCTCATCAATCAGGTCTTTTAGACATAGGCTTAACTGATTGTAGGGTATCCCGGATTTCTTTACTAATCGGTATATGTAATTTTTCCACCAAAGCACTCTTTTGGGACTTATCCTCACGTTAAAGGTCGTAAGCCATTGGCATAGCGAGGTAGGACTTGGACTGGAATTGAACCATTGAAAAAAATCACCTTCTATACACGAATTACATTCATATGTTTGTGTTGTTTCTGTTTGATCAAAGAAAAGATTGGCGGGGTCGCTATTTACGTTGCTGTTTCCATCACTTGGATACCATTTTTTATTCTGAGTATCAGACTTTAGTTTATCATAACTAAATCTTGACTCTTGCACTTCAGTTCCTGAAAGTATTGTAGCATCAGCTCCTAAGACAGCTATATTATACCACTTATTTCCATGGTGGGGTTGAACACCTATGGGATTGGAAAGGATCAGATTTACATTGTCGGAGCTCATACTATTTCCTTTCATCATTTGAATAATGGAATTCCTGTCCACCCTGATGTCTTCCAAATCAGAGGCGATGGAATTGCAGGAAATTTCATTTCCCGTGCTATTGTCAAGGAAAATACCATTGAGGTAATCGTAGCTAATGTTGCAGTTTAGTTGGTTGTTATATCCTCCCAGGAAAGCAAACCCTATGTGGTAGTTGCCAGCATTCTGATCACTTGTTATAAAGTTATCCGTAATGGTATTCCTGGTTCCAGTTGTTAAGGCAATTGCAATTTGTTTGTCCTGGGTGTGGGCGAAGTTCACAGTGTTTCCAGAAATTTCAGATTGAACCAAATGCCTTACATTGATACCCGATGATGGATAGTCATTTCTTTCATTTCCACCCTCTAAAAAATTATTGGTGATATTGGCTTTGCCAATGTAAAATCCATCAATGCAAATATACCTGGAAGATATTCTGTTGTTGTTTATAAACGTATATTTTCCTTCATTGATATACGAACTTATTCCAACATTTGTAACATCAATGGTATTATTATCACATAGTAACGCACTTTTGTAAGCACGTAAACCATCTTCAGAATCAATAATGGTATTTTGCCAAATATAATTATAAAGTGAGTTTATTAAATATATTGCACTTCCCATTTGACCGACCCAGGGAAGCCTTCTGTGAATACCCTCAAAATTGGCATTGCCGCATATTACCGTTGATCCCTGCGCATAAATACCTAAATTAATATTTTTAAAAGTATTTGAAGAAGAATTCCCATTCGAATCTTGCCCTAATTTAAGGAAAGAACCTGGATTAACAAAAACTCCACAATAGGTATTTTGTGACCAATATTCAGAACCAATATGCGTCGTCGGTTTTACACCATTTAATGTTTGAATGGTAGTGTTCTCTAAAACATCCAATTTTGAACCATTATTCAAATTAATTCCGATGTAATTATCGTTGAGGAATGAATTCCTAATATGAACAATTGCACCAGGTTTTATATTTATTCCATACAGTGCATCCATTACTATGGTGCCTTCATCAATAATTAATTGTCCACCAGATTCAACCGTTATTCCTTTCCATAGTTTGTTGTCACAGGAATAGAGTTGTGTACCATTTAATTCCAATAAACCTCCCTGTTTAACTAATATTTCTGAATTTTCTTTGAAAGTCAATTCACATGCTTCGCAAAATCGAATTTGTCGATCTACTTCAAATATTCCCCCAAAATCGACTTTAATGGGCCTACCATTTTTACAAAAACTATCACCCGGAGGGTCCAACTGCAAACACTGACATACGCTGTTTATATCTTCAACTTTTGCAATGGCATATGCTGACATATCTACTAACTTCTTGTACCTCAAATTAAAACTTTCTCCTAAATCAAAATTTGTGGGTGATTCAGAAACCATAGTTTCGCATGCTATTTTGGTTCCATAGGAATTATCTGAATATAAAACTCCATTTACAATTTGAAATTTAAAATCATAACATTCTTCTTCATCTTCCACTAATATACCTGAATAGGAATAGGAATATGTATGCTTTTCTAATTCATAGCCATTAATATTTTCAATTATCACATTGGGCCCTGTGAATAGTGTTGGGATCGATAATGGAATTGCATGACTGGGATAATATGAAATAGTTGCCGTAACAGTTCGCTGGAGGTGACAATCATTTTTTACATCTATATTTACCAATCTGATGTTATCCCCATTGCACCCGAGCTTTACGAAATCTTTATCAATTGTATATGTGGCTTTTACATCGCAAAATTTACAATCAGTATTTGCATTTTCAAATACACAAGGTTCAGATTGTGGGTTTATGCCTGTGGTCAATCTGTCTATTTGCAACTGGGTAAGCAAAATTGATGAATTGTTGGAATTAGGAGGACCTTGTTCGCACATTAAATAATTACCGTTCTGAGCTGAAAATAAACTCTCGTCAACGTGACCAAATCCTAAATCATGACCAACCTCATGCAATGTTGAAATCCAATCCACATTTGAATCCTCATGATTTGAAAAAGAAACACCATTTATTTCATCATAATAATTTACTTCACAAACATTCTCACCGGAAGATTCACCTCTTCCAAGATTTTGTATGGCTGTTAAGTGATGAACCATATCTCGCTCAAAACACACAGTTTCCCACGCACTCGCTGCTTGACTTCTTATTGAATAACTGTTTGTAGTATATCCTATATTAAATCTAACTGTACCCACAAAATTTATGTAAATACCTTGTGTATCATAAAATTGGGTTAATGCATCTTGTAGCTCACCAATTTTAATCAAAGTCTGATTTCCCCATTTATCGGCAAAAAATTGGTCATAAGATATTCCAAAATCTATGACCTTAATAGTTTGTTGTTGAGCATTCGCGATGTTTGTATTATTTGAAGTGGTAAAAATGATCAGTAAAACAATTTTAGAAATTCTACTTGGTAGTGTCGGGCAGAGTTTAAAATTTACCTTATCGAAAATGAAATGAAGTTTAATTAAATAATACCATATATTATACCCCCCCCTTGGTAAAAAATGAAATTAAATTCCTTGTCATGATAGATAGTTTAGCTGTTAGAGAATAATTTTTGTTTTGCTCTGGATCAATCTTAGTTTCCACCACCAGGTAAAACAATCTTTCAAATATACTGATTTTTTCACAATTTAAGCATATTAATTCGTTAATACTTCATATATTTTCCATTTCTAGCTATGTTTATCTAATAAAATAGATTTTAATTGGGCTTATGTTAAAACCGGACAATCACAATGCAATGTAGCATCAAGTACGCTGCCAGATATCCAATGTCTTTTCTCAAATTATGACAATTTTAAAAGGACGCTTCGCATTGGAAAGTGTATGGCGAAAGTTACAATTTACAGAAAGACAGAGCAGCTCTTACCAAAGCAATTCAGCACATGTTTCTGACTTTTTGTCGCATTGATAACCCTAAATTGCATAAAAAGTCAGAAAAAACGGCTTGGTATGAATATTGAGCCACTCCTGTGCCTAAGTAGTTTAATAAAAAAGACCAAAAGTGAATCACAGAGAAAATGCCGGAGAGTTTTTGCCCATGCTCACCCTGGAGGATGAGGAAAAAAGTCTTAATGAAGTATATGAAGATAATTTACCCCTCATCGCGCTGAAAAACACGGTGCTGTTCCCGGGGGTAGTCATTCCGATCACCATTGGAAGGGATAAGTCACTCCTGGCCTTGAAAAAGTCGGACAAAGGAACCAAGAACATTGCCGTGGTAACACAGCGCGATTTTACCGTCGAAGAACCCCAACCCGCCGATTTGTATAAGATCGGCGTGGTAGCCAAGCTCATGAAGGTGTTGAAAATGCCGGACGGCAGCACTACCGCCATATTGCAGGGCAGGAAAAAAATATTCATTGAGGATTTCACCAAATACGACCCCTATTTTGAAGTAAAAGCTTATTTCCTGGAAGAAGCTGTGCCGGAAGACGACATGGAGTTTCAAGCCATGCATGCGTCGATCACAGAACTATCGAAAAAGATTATCGAACTGTCACCCAATATACCCAATGAGGCAATGATGATGCTCCAAAACATCAAGAGCCCGGCTTACCTCTTCAACTTTATCGCATCGAACCTCAATGTAAATTCCACCGTAAAACAAGAGTTACTGGAAATTGGAAACCTCAAGGAAAAAGGCAGGAAGATCCTGGAATACCTGAATCAGGAATTACAGATGCTGGAAATCAAAGACCAGATCGAGTCCAAAGTGCGGGTGGACATCGATAAACAACAGCGCGACTATTACCTCAACCAGCAACTGCGCACCATTCAGGAAGAATTGGGTGGATCTCCGCAGGACATCGAACTCACCGAGTTGGAAAGAAGGGCCAGAGATAAAAAATGGCCCAAGGACATTGCCGACCACTTTGCCAAGGAAATACAAAAGGCCCGCCGCATTAATCCGCAGATCGCTGAATATTCGGTGACGCTCAATTACCTCGAAACCCTGCTCGACCTGCCCTGGTCGGTATATACCAAAGACAACTTCAACCTGCCCAATGTAAAAAAGGTGCTGGATGACGACCATTACGGACTTGAAGACATCAAGGATCGCATCCTGGAACATTTGGCGGTACTGAAACTGAGGAAGGACATGAAGGCGCCGATCCTTTGCCTGGTGGGCCCGCCGGGCGTGGGTAAAACCAGTCTGGGACGATCTATAGCCAAGGCCCTGAAAAGAAATTTCCTGCGCATGTCGCTGGGCGGACTACACGATGAGAGTGAGATCCGCGGTCATCGCAAGACGTACATAGGCGCCATGCCGGGCAGGATCATCAAAGCATTAAAGAAATGTGGCAGCGGCAACCCTGTTTTCATTCTGGATGAGATCGACAAGTTGGGCACCGACCACCGGGGAGACCCGTCATCGGCATTGCTGGAGGCGTTGGACCCGGAGCAAAATTCGGCATTTTACGACAACTACCTGGAAGTGGATTACGACCTTTCCAAAGTACTCTTTATTGCCACTGCCAACAGCCTTAATTCCATTCAACCCGCCCTGCTCGACCGGATGGAGGTCATAGAATTGTCCGGATACAGCACCGAAGAAAAAATAGAGATCGCCAAGAAACACCTGGTACCGAAGCAGAAAAAGGAAAACGGACTGGAGGCCAAGGACGTAGTGCTCGAAGATGCCGTACTGGAAAAAATCATCCAGGACTACACCCGCGAATCAGGGGTGCGAAACCTGGAGCGAACGATCGGCAGTGTCATGCGACACATTGCCGTCAAAAAGGCATCCAACGAAAAATATAACAAAAAACCGGACATCGACACGGTGGAAAAAATCCTCGGGCCGATTCGCTTTCTGGGCGAAAAATATACCGTAGAATCACTCCCGGGAGTAGCCGTAGGCTTGGCCTGGACCAAAGTTGGAGGTGACATTCTTTACATTGAAGCATCTACCTCCAAAGGCAAAGGCAAACTCACCCTCACGGGCAATCTGGGTGATGTAATGAAAGAGTCGGCAACAACGGCTCTTAGTTTCATCAAAGCCCACGCTGCAAGTCTGGACATCGATGCAGACCTGTTTGAAAAGACAGACATCCACATCCACATTCCGGAAGGTGCCATCCCTAAGGACGGACCCAGCGCCGGCATCACGATGTTGTCAGCCATCGTCAGTGCCCTAAAGAATAAACCGGTAAAACCGCACCTCGCCATGACCGGTGAGATCACGCTCCGCGGTAAAGTCTTGCCCGTAGGCGGCATCAAGGAAAAGATCCTCGCCGCCAAAAGGTCGGGCATCAAGGAAGTGATGTTGTGTAAGGAAAACCAAAGGCACGTAGAGCAGATCAATGCCGAGTTCATCAAAGATGTAAAATTCACCTATGTATCCACCATGTATGAAGTGTTGGAGCAGGCGGTGGGGGTTTCGGGGTTTTAGGGGTAATTCGGGAAATCGGGAAATCGGTGAACCGGTGAATCGGTGAATCGAGAGAATCGGAAGAATCTACCTGGCTAACGCCAGTTAGACAGGTCGGTGAATCGGTGAATCGGTGAATCGGTGAATCATGGGAATCGGGATGAGTGCCGTAAAAAATTAAGCCAGTGGCTTAATTTAGGCGCGAACTATGCGCCACTGCGCATAGCATGGAAACGTGTTGAAATCTTAGGGTATCTACCTGGCAGCGCGATTTAGACAACTGTATGGTTGCCTTTATTGTATGGTTCACCCCATATTTTTAGATATTCCATAAGACCTAGCTTTGTTTCCTGCGGAATACGCTGAAGAGTTTCCATCATCAGTATATTTCTATAAAAATAAAATTTACTCACCTAACTCAATTTGCCCAATCTACCTGGCTGCGCCAGTTAGACAGGTTCGCTGACAACGCTGAGCATGAATAATATTTCTTCAGCGACTTCTACCCGGCTACGCTGGTAGATAGGATCTGCGAAAGTGGCTTTGCCAAATGAGTATACTATACAATTGTTTAAAAACCCTTGCAAGTAAGTGGGTTATGTTTCAGCGTTATCTGCGGGAAAAATCCTCCTTATACAGGCACCCTGTATGATTACCTGTATCCCATATCTCACTTCATAGCATGATAAATACCTGAAGGCCTGGGGTTTATTTCTCGCGGAATTCGCAGAAGAAATTCCATCTTCAATACATTTCCCTGATAATGTAATTTACCCAACAAACTTAAAATGTCTCATCTACCTGGCTGCGCCAGTTAGACAGGTTCGCTGAATGCGCTGAGGAATAAAATAATTCTTCAGCGTTTTCTGCGCGATTGACATAACCTACAAGACAGACTATTTTAATTTTAATATCCATTGCCAATAGATCGACAATCTTTCTGCGAATTCTGCGGGAAATGCCCTCTTTGTTTTGGTAACCGATTACGGTTTTTGGTTTGAGATTACCCGAAACCCGTCACCAGGTCAATATGGGTTTTATAAAAACGGGTTATCTCTTTCTGTCCAGCAAATTCACCCCAAGTAAATCCCGGGTCTTATAGTAGATGATGCCGATGCTCACAATGGTCATGGAAGCGCCGAAGATCACGGAAGGTACGGTGCCCAGCAGTTTTGCGGCGACGCCCGATTCGAATGCGCCGAGTTCGTTGGAGCAGCTCACGAAGATGCCATTGATGGAATTGACGCGACCACGCATTTCATCCGGTGGCAATACCTGGAGGATGGTCTGACGAACCACAACGCTGATGCTGTCGAAGGCGCCGGTGAAGAAAAGTGCGGCAATGGATAAATAAAAGTTTTTAGAGAGGGCAAAGACCAGGGTGGCCAGACCAAAGCCCAACACAGCGAGCAGCATGTTTCTCCACGCTTTTCGCGTGGGCGGATAAAAGGCCGTGCCAAACATTGTAAGGACGGCACCAATGCCGGGTGCTGCACGCAGGATGCCCAGTCCTTCGGGGCCCACTTGCAGGATGTCTTTGGCGAAGACAGGCAGGATGGCGATGACGCCCCCAAAGAGCACAGAAAACATGTCGAGGGCGATGGCATAGATGAGAATGCGCGACCCGGTGACAAAGTGATAACCCTCTCTCAGGCTTTGCCAAAGGTTGACGGGCGAAGTTTTTTCTACATGGGATTTTGCCTTGATCATGCTGGCAGAAAGAAAGGACAATACAAAAAGTCCAATGACCACAAACAGGGTGTATTCCAGACCCAGGTAGGCGTATAAAAACCCGGCAACGGCGGGACCGGTGATCATGCCGCCCTGCCAGAACTGGGATGCCCAGCTCGCGGCATTGGAATAGTGCTGCTGGTCAACCAGGAAGGCTTTGATGCTCGACCAGGCAGGCCCCAGAAAACCCCTGGCGACTCCAATTAAAAAGACGGCGGCATAAATGATATATCTGCCCTCATCACTGCCTTTGTACAGGTGTAAACCATACATGAGCAGGGATGAGATGGTGATCATGGCTAAAATACTGATCCTTGCGATGTTTTTTTTATCGAACAAATCTGCCGCGTGCCCTCCAAAAAGAGCCAGGGCCAGGTAAGGGATCGCTTCAAACAATCCAATGAGGCCCAGGGCCAGCGGGTCTCCCGTTACTTCGTACAGATAATAACCCAAGACCACTTCCTGGATGAGCACAGCTACTGTATAAGTAAACTGAGTGCCCAGAAAAAACCTGAAATCGGCATACCGCAGGGCGGCGTAAGGATCTAGTTTTGTTGTCTCCATATTAAGGCTACAAAGATAACTTTTTCTTGGTATCCGGGCGTCGGCGCATCGGAGTTATGGGTTTTGTCATCATTTTTGATGGATGTTGCACATCTTTCAAAAATGCCGCCAAAACTTGTTTGTACTTCTCTACCCGCCACCGGCTTCACCGATGGCTACAATTATGTCACGCCTTCGGCGTTTGGATTTTTACCAAAAATGCAAGCTGTGCCCATCTGCCAGTAACAACAACAATTCTCTAATTGTGAGTGGATGCTGCCAATCCCTTGCAATGAACGTGGTTATGGGTTTTGTCATCATTTTTGATGGATGTTGCACATCTTTCAAAAATGCCGCCAAAACTTGTTTGTACTTCTCTACCCGCCACCGGCTTCACCGATGGCTACAATTATGTCACGCCTTCGGCGTTTGGATTTTTACCAAAAATGCAAGCTGTGCCCATCTGCCAGTAACAACAACAATTCTCTAATTGTGAGTGGATGCTGCCAATCCCTTGCAATGAACGTGGTTATGGGTTTTGTCATCTTTTTTTATGGATGTTGCACATCTTTCAAAAATGCCGCCAAAACTTGTTTGTACTTCTCTACCCGCCACCGGCTTCACCGATGGCTACAATTATGTCACGCCAACGGCGCTTGATTCTTACCAAAAAAAGCTATTGACATCCGAAAGTGGAGACTACCAAACCTATACAAGACACGGTGTGCGGTGACCGGCCTGTCTAACTGGCGTTAGCCAGGTAGATTGCCCCGTTGCCGGATGCTCGGTGACCGGTTACCGGTTACCAGAAGCTCGGTTGACGGATAAATTTCAATTTTCGGGAAAAAGGGGGTATTTTTGCCATTCAATTAAACAGAAATATATCAAATGATCAATATTACATTGCCGGACGGTAGTATCCGACAATATGAAGCAGGTGTAACACCCATGGACATCGCCCTTTCGATCAGTGAGGGATTGGCGAGGAATGTGCTGAGTGCCAGTGTGAACGGCGAAGTGGTAGATGCCACGAGGGCTATTGCCAACGATGCGGTGGTGCGGTTGTTTACCTGGAACGACCGGGAAGGCAAACAAACTTTTTGGCACAGTTCGGCGCACCTGCTGGCTGAGACGCTGGAAGCCCTGTACCCCAATGTGAAATTTGGCATTGGCCCCCCCATAGAAACTGGTTTTTACTATGACGTGGATACGGGTGACATGACACTTACACCGGCAGATATGCCGAAGATCGAAGAAAAAATGCTGGAACTGGCCCGGAATAAGTCGGCTTATGCCCGCAGGTCTGTGTCCAAGGCCGAGGCACTGGCCTATTTTACCGAAAAAAATGACCCTTATAAGCTCGAACTCATCAACGAACTCGAGGACGGTACGATTACCTTTTATCAGCAGGGCAATTTCACCGACTTGTGCAAGGGTCCGCACATCAGCGACACCTCACCCATCAAGGCGGCCAAGATCATGAATTTTGCCGGGGCATACTGGAGGGGCGACGAAAAGCGCAAGATGATGACTCGCATCTATGCAGTGACCTTTCCTAAACAAAAAGAACTCACTGAATATCTCGAGTTGCTCGAAGAAGCAAAGAAACGCGACCACCGAAAGTTGGGTGCCGAACTGGAGTTGTTTATGTTTTCCGAAAAGGTGGGTTCCGGTCTGCCCATCTGGCTGCCCAAAGGCACGCAGTTGAGGGAAAGGCTGCAAAACTACCTGAGGGGCGAGCAGGAAAAACGGGGCTACCAGATGGTGGTAACTCCTCACATCGGCCATAAGTTGCTGTACGAAACTTCGGGTCACTATGCCAAGTACGGTGCCGACAGTTTTCAGCCCATCAAGACACCCAGAGAAGGTGAGGAATTTTTATTGAAACCGATGAACTGTCCCCACCACTGCGAGATCTTTGGCCACAAGCCCAGGTCGTATAAAGAACTGCCTTTGCGCATCGGAGAATTTGGTACCGTTTACCGCTATGAACAAACCGGAGAATTGCACGGCTTATCCAGGGTGCGGGGATTTACCCAGGATGATGCACACATCTTCTGTACCCAGGATCAGGTGAAGGGTGAATTCCTCAATGTGCTGGAACTCACTACCCAGGTCATCAAAAAGATGGGCTTTAAGAACTTTACGGCGCAGATATCCCTGCGGGATCCAAATAATCCCGACAAATACATCGGCAGCGATGAAAACTGGAATGCAGCTGAGCATGCCATCATCGATGCCACCAAGGATGTGGACCTCGAGACCACTACTGCCTACGGCGAAGCAGCATTCTATGGTCCAAAACTCGACTTCATGATCAAGGATGCCCTGGGCAGGTCATGGCAACTGGGAACTATCCAGGTGGACTACAACCTTCCCGAAAGATTCAAGCTGGAGTACATCGGTTCTGACAACAAGGCACACAGGCCGGTGATGATCCACCGCGCACCTTTTGGCTCTATGGAGCGGTTTATTTCCATCCTCATCGAACATACGGCCGGTAAATTCCCACTGTGGCTCACACCGGACCAGTTTATGATCTTACCGGTATCTGAAAGGTTCAATGAATATGCCGAAGGCATCAAGGTGGAACTCGCACGATTCGACATCCGCGGCCTCATCGACGACCGCAATGAATCCATTGGCAAAAAGATCCGGGATACAGAATTGAAGCGCATCCCTTTCATGCTCATTGTGGGCGACAAGGAAGTGGAGCAAAATACCATTTCAGTAAGGAGACAAGGACAAGGTGATCTGGGCAGTATGACGATCGAAGGATTTGCGCGATTTTTCAACGAAGAGTTGGAGAAGGGGGAGGAGTGATTGGTGATCTGGTGAATCGGGGGAATCGCGGAAATCGTGAAAATCGGTGAATCGGTGAATCGCGGAAATCGGTAAATCGTGATGAATGCCGTAAAAAATTGAGCCGGTGGCTCAATTTAGGCATGAACTGGGCGCTACTGCGCACAGCATGGTAATTTTCAATCGAGAAAGGGATTAAGACAGCTCAAGAGGAATTCGTTTTAAAGTGGTGTAATGGTTTGGTGATCTAATCTTGAAGGTAATCCGGTTAAATATAACGAAGCAGGTGTTTATACAGCCCCAGAGAATTGGATTCTAAATGCGGGTTTTTTAATGCACAAAATGTAGGAAAATCGCTGACATGTCTATTCTTTCTGGCGACAGTTTAGAAGGTGGTCAATATTTTCGAAATATTCAAAATATTTTTAACTGGCAGTAGCCTGGTAAGTGAAATTTATAAATCCCGACTCAGCTGTACCCCAACTTGGTGAGGAGGAGGGGGTACCCCTCTTAACGGGCGAAGGAGGAAAAACTGAATGCCACTCTTGCCAAGGGAAAATGTTTCAAATCCATTGAATGTCATTAACTACATAAATATCCAGGCAGATTATCCGATTCATACCGGTTCTGCCGAAGGTTTTTTACTTCGGCAGGCGTCACTGCAATACTTTACGGCTTCCCAGTTTTTCTCCCATTTCTTGCGCCAGGAGAACGGGCGATTACATGCCGGACATATTTTGGTGGGCAGGTCGCTTTTTCTGGGTTTGTTCGAGGATTTTGCAGGCATATTTACCGAAGACTTATGGATTCAGGATGTAGATGTAAAAATTGAGGATCATGGCAAAACTCACCCAGCAAATATAAGGTACCATCAGCCATGCGGCCACTTTATCGATACGGGCAAAGGCAAAAATCGTAAACAGGATGGCGATCTTTAGGACGATGATGTTTAGCAGCGCGAGGTCGGGTCTTTGAAAGTAAAAAAAAGAAAAGGACCACAGGAAATTGAGTAATAATTGAACGCCGTACAACCACATGGCTTTGTTTCTGTCGGGGGAAGCAATGGTGCTGAGTACACGCCATGAAGCAATACCCATCATGACATACAGCGTAGTCCACACCGGACCAAAGATCCAGCTGGGTGGATTGAACCACGGCTTGTTGATGCCGGCATACCAGCCGGGGATGTTTTGAGCCGTAACCATGCCGGCGGTAAAACCCAACAACATAGGAACAGCGATACAGGCTGCGAGTAACAGGTAATTGCGGTTGGTCGTTTTCATGGCTTTCTTTTAATGATTATGGACTAAGGAAATTTTCCAAATATTTTTTCCACGGCCTCGAACCGGTAGTCAAAGATAACCTTTAGTTGACTGGCAATGAAAAGGGAATTGGCAATCTTTCCAAATGGTCCAAAAGGAGGAAGGTAGCTCACGATGTCATCCATCAGTACGCCCCCGTCAATCTCAGTGAGGTGGTGCTGATGGTGCCATATGCTGTAGGGACCTACCCTTTGTTCATCGACAAAATAGGTCCTGTCCTTTACATGGGTGATCTCGGTAACCCATTCCATGGGAATGCCAAGTACCGGACTTACCTTGTAAGCGATGATCATACCCGGATACATTTTGTCAGGAATGGGGCCATTCGTAATCTCAAAGCCCATGTAAGACGGAGTGATCTTCTTCAGGTTTTGGGGAGAAGAAATGAAGTCCCAAACCTCATCAAGGCTGGCGGGAATTTTTTGCTGGGTTTTTAGTTGGTAGATGGACATGGGTTAATTTTTGGTGAATCTTGGAAATCGGTGAATCGGTGAATCGGTGAATCGGTGAATCTTGGAAATCGGTAAATCGGTAAATCGGTAAATCGGTAAATCGGTGAATCGTGGAAATCTACCTGGCTAGCGCCAGTTAGACAGGTCGGTGAATCGTGGAAATCGGTGAATCGAAAGGACCTGGGAATCGGGGGAATCGTGATGAGTGCCAAAAAAATTGAGCCACTGGCTCAATTTAGGTTTACCTACCGAATAGGTTGGCATGAACTGGACACCCCTGCGCACAGCATGGTAATTATCAATCAAGCAAGCTATTGGATCATTTGTGGGAGAATCAAGGAATCCTTTCATCGGGGTTTATGATTTTAGAGTGGAGATGCCGCCATCGATGTGCAAAATTTGACCGGTGATCCACGAAGAATCAGCGGAGAGTAAGAATGCTGCGAGTTTGGCGATGTCTTCTGGTTGTCCTATTTTTTTGAGGGGGTGGCGGTTCGCGTTGGCGGCTATCTTTTCTTCTGAATCCAACATGTTTCCGGCCAGGGCGGTGTGGGTAAGGGAAGGAGCTATGCAGTTGACCCTGATCTTTGGGGAAAGTTCAGCTGCGAGGGCTTTGGTGAGGCCTTCGATGGCTCCTTTGGATGCCGATACCAGGGAGTGAAAAGGGAAGCCGGTTTGCACGGCGACGGTTGAAAAAAAGACAACCGAGGCTTGCTCTGCCTGTTTCAACCTGGGTAATACCGCCTGGAGGCATTTGATGGCTCCGGTGACCTGTACGCGGTAGTCGTCGATGAACATTTGTTCGGTGAAACGGGCAAAGGGTTTGAGGTTGATGGTGCCGGGGCAGTAGGTAAAGCCGTGAAGCACATCGGGAAGTAGGGATACATCTAGGTCTTCGAGGGCATTATAATAAAAATACGTGGCATCACCATTGGACACCGGATGGTGATTATACGTACCAAAAACGGAATGTTGGTGGCTTAACTCACCTGCAAGAGACTTACCAATGCCGGAAGACGCGCCGATGATGAGGTAGTTATTTTTCAATTTTGTTTATCTTTTTTGTTAAATATATTAAACATTAAACATAGCTAAAGGTTTAGGCTTTTGAAAATTTTGGTATTGCATATTTATCAAAGCCCGCCTGACAGGGAGATGTGGAATATATATACGGGATTTAGGTGGGAATGGGTGATTTTTATAGCTTTGTCGCCAAATTTAAGCGGTGGGCAGGAAAAATAAATTACGCAAGTTTTCGGAAATGTTGTCCTTTGACAATGTGGTTCAGAATTTTGACTACCTCAAGCCCATGCTGGTGCGGGGCGCCAATGAGGAGGTGGACTTCAAAGGCAACTGGTCCCGTGATTTTTTTGGCAATGACCATGGTTTGATCCTGGAACTGGCTTGTGGACGAGGCGAATACACCCTGGCACTGGCAGCCCACGACCCCGGGAACAACTACCTTGGTGTCGATGTCAAAGGGGCCCGCATCTGGAAAGGTGCCAAAAAAGCCCTGGATGCCGGACTGGTAAATGCCGGTTTTCTGCGCACGCGCATCGAGCAACTTGAATTGTTTTTTGCACCGGCAGAGGTAGATGCCATTTGGATCACCTTTCCCGACCCGTTTCTGCTCAAAGAGAGGAACAGGCTTACCCACCACCGGTTTCTGAACAAGTACACCGAATTTTTAAAACCCGGTGGTCATATTCACTTGAAAACCGATGATGAAGTATTGTACGAATTCAGTCTGGAGTCCTTCAATAGCTGGAATCGCGGTAAGATCGAATACCACCACCAGGACATCTATGCGGGCCCTTTGGAAAATGAGGTGCTAAATTTCAAAACTTATTATGAAAATAAACACCTGGAAGAAGGAAGAAAAATCAAATACATCCGATATAAATTTGATTTCTGAATTCAAGAAAAACGCCGGATTTCCGTACGATTCCCAAAGAGCGTGAAGTGATTGCAAAATATTGATATTTAATACATTGTGATTTTTTATTTACAAGATTAAAATATTTCCTATTTTTGGGCATTCTTAACAAAAATAACCTAAATCAAATGATCATTGGTGTTCCCAAAGAAATAAAACAAAGCGAAAACCGGGTCGCACTAACTCCGGCCGGGGTGATGGAATTTATCAAACACGGACATACTGTATTTGTGCAATCAACTGCCGGTGAGGGCAGTGGTTTTGAAGACATAGAGTACAAAAGAGCCGGTGCAAAAATTCTTCCAAAAATCGAAGATGTTTATGCCAAAGCAGAAATGATCATCAAGGTGAAGGAACCGATTGCCAAAGAATACAAACTCATCCGAAAGGACCAGTTGCTTTTTACGTACTTTCACTTTGCTTCTTACGAGCCACTGACCAAAGCGATGATTAAGAGCGGTGCCGTATGCCTGGCCTATGAGACCGTAGAATCACCAGACCGATCCCTGCCTTTGCTTATTCCCATGAGTGAGGTAGCCGGAAGGATGGCCATTCAGGAAGGCGCAAAATATTTGGAAAAACCAATGGGTGGACGAGGTATCCTGCTCGGCGGAGTGCCGGGTGTGGAGCCGGCCAAGGTATTGATCCTGGGTGGAGGCATCGTGGGCACACAAGCTGCCAAGATGGCTGCCGGTCTGGGCGCTAAAGTGACCATCCTCGATGTAAGTCTGAAGAGGTTGCGTTACCTGGCTGATGTAATGCCTGCCAATGTCACCACCATGATGAGCAACGAATATACCATTCGCAAGCTGATCAAAGACCACGATCTCATCGTAGGTGCCGTATTGATTCCGGGAGCCAAGGCACCCAACCTCATTACCAGGGACATGCTCAAGGAAATGAGACCGGGCACCGTCATCGTTGATGTAGCCGTTGACCAGGGAGGATGTATTGAAACATGTACCCCAACTACACACGACGATCCCGTTTATGTGGTGGATGGTGTGTTGCACTACTGCGTGGCCAATATGCCGGGTGCTGTACCTTATACCTCTACGAATGCCCTAACCAATGCCACATTGCCTTATGCCTTACAATTGGCAAACAAAGGCTGGAAAAAAGCATGTGAGGACAACCAGGAATTGAAACTGGGACTCAATGTGGTGGGCGGTAAAATAGTGTATAAAGCCGTTGCAGAAGCGTTCGGACTGAAATACACACCACTGGACCAGGTATTATAATAACAATCACATTTTATAAAACATATAAGGGTTCTGCGAAAGTGGGGCCCTTTTTTTTATTTATGGAATAAACGATGGAATTAAAAAAGTAATAGAAGTTTGACCATTCAATTCACCTTATAAAGCTGCAGAACCATGCCGAAGTTTTATCCCAAATCTGCATGCCCTGACACAATGCTGTGCCCCAGAAATAAACCTGCCTTGGCATCAAAATCGACCGGATCGTCGGTAGTATAAAACTTTCTCGTGCCGGTATCCGTAAGTCGCGCGTTCATTTCCGGGTGGCGCTGCAGGTAATCCTGAAGACTGCCGGCAACGATCTCCCCCTGGACGATGACCCGGATGTGATTGGGCAGGTAGTCCCTGATCTTGTCGAGCAATAAAGGATAATGGGTACACGCCAGGATGATGGCATCGATGTCGGGAGACAAGGAGAGGAGTTCATCGATATATTTTTTAACAAAATAGTCGGCTCCGTTGTTGAGGTGCTCGTTGTTTTCGATGAGGGGCACCCACATGGGGCAGGCTACCTGGTGTACTTTGATGTCGGGAAAGAACTTTTCGATCTCGATGACATAGGATTCAGACACCACCGTACCGCGTGTGGCGAAGATGCCGACGTGCCTCGATTCGGTATACTGACCAATAATCTCCGAGGTAGGTCTGATGACACCGAGCACCCTTTTTTGCGCGTCATAGCCGGGCAGGTCCCTTTGCTGGATGGTGCGCAGGGCCTTGGCAGAGGCGGTATTGCAGGCCAGAATGACCAGAGGGCAGCCCATGTCAAAAAGCATACGCACACATTGCCATGTAAATTCATGCACCGTCTCAAAACTGCGATTACCGTATGGAACCCGCGCATTGTCTCCCAGGTAAATGTAATCGTAGCCTGGTAAAAATCGCTCGATTTCCTTAAAAACGGTGAGTCCGCCGTAGCCGGAGTCAAAGATGCCAATGGGGTGAAGTGGTGCCATGTGACAAAGTTAATGTGTTGTGGGTAATTTTGGCGATGGAGGCGTACAAAATGCAGATTAAAAGGAAATATCTATATTTGTTGAAAATCACGTACATCCATGAAACACCTGACCTTACTGATTTTGACGCTTGTCTGTCATCATGCTATTTGGGCGCAGTTTACCGGCACTTATGCCGGAACCCTGAATGGGGACAACATTGTCATGACCCTTGAACAAAGCGATAAGAGGGTAACCGGGCAAATGAAAGACAGCGGACAGACCTATCAGATCGAAGCCACGGTAGCCAATGAAAGGCTCGATGGAAAAGCAGTCGATGGTACCTATGGCATTACTTTTTTTCTTACCGGCTATCTGAATGCAGAGGGCATGGAAATGGATTTTGACCTGGATCTCGGAGGATACCGGCAGGATGCATTTATCGTCATGTTTCAACACAGTGGCGCGACCACATCACAAGGCGCCGGGACGAGTCAGACTGGAAATAAGCCGGATTTTTTAAATAAAAAACAAATCGATTCCGCCCTAATCGGCACGTGGAAAAACGAGAGTTTTTATAGTTCAGGATATGGAGCCGACGCCATGAGTGGAGGCACTGTAAGTTATCTGTCATTCAATGCCGATGGTACCATGAGCGATCAGGGTGGTGGCTCGTCGATCAGCGGTTCCTATTATTCTGGCAATTCGGGCAATGATGGTGGATCGGGTGCTGTGCCCAATGTTTGGTATTATACCGAAGGTAAAATGATTTACGTGTTTACCAATGCAGGAGGCCAGGAACAAACGGTTGAACTCGGCACCTATTATATCGAAAACGGCAATCTCCTCATCACCAATGCAGGCGGGAATAAGTTGCTCCTGCAAAAAATACGCTAAAAGCAAACACATCCATGTCCCACAAAAAAGAGGGCCCTCTCAGGGTACTGCTGATCACCCCTCCGTTTACGCAGCTCAATACACCGTATCCGGCTACCATGTACCTCAAGGGCTATCTTAATACCCTGGGTATTGAAACCAGACAGGCAGATCTGGGCATTGAAGTGTTTCACTGTATATTCAATGCGGAGGGCATAAAAACGATGTTTGAAAAAACAGTTGACCTGTACCCGGTAATGGATGCCAACAGTCAAAGGATATATGCCCTGCGAGCGCATTACATGCAAACCATTGACCCGGTTATTTCCTTTTTGTGTGGCCACAACCCTACCCTCGCCTACCAGATTTGTCAACGAAATTATCTACCTGAAGCAGCGCGATTTGACCACCTCCTCGATCTCGAATTGAAGTTTGGTGAAATGGGCATCATGGATCTGGCTAAACACCTTGCTACACTATACCTTGAAGACCTGGGGGATTTTATAAGCCGGTGGGTGGATGAACATTTTGGATTCAGCCGCTATGCAGAATCATTGGCGAGAACGGCCAGCAGCTTTGATCCCTTGCTGCAGGCATTAGAGACGGCACCATCCTGGATTGGTACACTTACCAGGGATGTTTTAAAAAATCATGTTGATGGTTTTCAGCCCGACCTTGTGGCCATCAGTGTGCCATTTCCCGGCAACGTATTGGGTGCTTTTTTCGCAGCAGACTGGATCAAACAATATACTCCAGGGGCCAAGGTTGCTATGGGTGGAGGTTTTGTCAATACTGAGTTGCGGCGAATCCAGGATGAGCGCGTTTTTAAGTATATAGATTTTATATGTACCGATGACGGGGAAGCGCCGCTGGCTGCCGTTTTGGATTATATGTCGGGCCATCGCGAACAGGATCAATTGAAGAGAACTTTTGTGATGCACAATGGCACCGTTTGCCACATGAATGGGGCAAACGAAAAAGATATAGCCCAGCGCGAAACCGGCACTCCGGATTACAGTGACTTGTATTTGGACAAATATGTATCCGTGCTGGAATTGGCCAATCCGATGCACCGTCTTTGGAGTGACGGACGATGGAATAAACTCACGCTGGCTCACGGCTGTTATTGGGGCAAGTGTTCTTTTTGCGACATCTCTCTCGACTACATTTCGCGGTATGAGCCCATTTCAGCAGCCATGTTGTGTGATCGCATCAGTGAGATTATGAATCAGACAGGACAAAGTGGCTTCCACTTTGTCGATGAAGCCGCACCGCCAGCCCTAATGGGCGAGCTCGCGCTGGAAATTATCAGACGCGACATCAAAATCAGCTGGTGGACGAACATTCGTTTTGAAAAAACGTTTACTCCTGATCTTTGCAGGTTGCTTAAAGCGTCAGGGTGCATTGCGGTAACCGGAGGACTTGAAGTAGCATCCGACCGGCTCTTGGAAAAAATGAAAAAAGGGGTCACGGTAGCCCAGGTGAGTCGTGTTGCTTCTGCATTCCGAAATGCGGGCATCATGGTACATGCCTACCTCATGTACGGCTTTCCAACCCAGACAGCAGAAGAAACGATAGACTCGCTGGAAGTGGTACGACAACTGTTTAAAGAAGGTGTACTGCAGTCCGGATTTTGGCATCGTTTTGCCATGACTGCCCATAGTCCTGTGGGTCTTCATCCAGAATCGTACGATGTGGTGCATACCGGACCTGAATTTAAGGGTTTCGCTGAAAACGATTATTTTTTTGAAGATGCCGAAGGGACTAACCATGACGATTTTACAGAAGGATTGCGGGCCTCGCTGTATAATTACATGAATGGTGCAGGATTTGAACTGCCACTACAAAATTGGTTTGAACAAAAAGTACCTAAGACCAGCCATGCATCTAACCTTATAAATAAATACCTAAACCAGGAAAATTCAAACATCAGGCCCAACGCCATGGTGTATTTTTTGGGAAAGGTACCAGTCATAGCTGATGCTATAGATGGACTTTGTGAACTCATCTTTTATAAACCACAAGGTGAATTGTGTATGGAATTGTATGAGGCAGAAGCGGCATGGATCGATGAATGGTTGAATAAAGCCGATGTAAAAATGAGCAGCGGTATCAGCTATGTCTCATTTGTCGATTCGTACAAAGACATGATGGGCGAAGAATGGGAAGAGGAAAGTTGGTCTGAACTTATACATGCCCTTAAAGAAGCAGGACTCACCATCATTTAATTGCTTTGAAAAGGAGCAGGCAAAATTGGTCAATGTATTGTTGTTTAGACTTACGTTTATATTGCATAATGTACCTTGGGTGCTCCAGGGGAATGATTTCATTAAAATATTTTTTCTCCATGTTCAGCTTCATAAGGAACTGGTAATTTTTACCTGTACCAAGGCAGAAAAAGAGGTCCCTTTTACAACCCATGGAGAACATATTTTCCAGGTGGTCTGTGATGAAGTTCATCATGGTATGCTGAAGCTCCTTATCGTCGTAATAATTGTAGTTGACTCCATTTTTGGTGAATCCAAGCGGACATACCGAATGGATAATGAAGTGGTCATAAAAGTACTGCGGACCTCCCATGGCCATGATGAGGTCATACACAAATACCGATGAAGGTTCATGGGTTTTAATGCCTGTAACGGGTATGCCGCAAAAGGCGGAGAGTCTGTGGGTATCGGTAAAGGGAATACCGGTTGCCCCTGCACCCAGCCTGCCCGGATTAATGCCAAGGATAAGGGTTCGTGGCTGCATGTCGTTATAAAATTTTTGATAAAACAAACGACTGATGTCGCGCACCAATTCAGACTCGCGCACCGGGTTTAATAACTTCACACTTTCCGGTAAAACACCTTCAAAGTGCAGGTGTTCGGTGTAATCAATTATTTTTTGAGCGAAGGTTTTTGGCATATTGGTTTATCAAGAACTCAAATTTACAAATAGCCCGGATAAACGGGCAAAAATAATTGAAATGGCTTTCCATGAATTAAAGTGGAATGACATCAGTATAAAAAATCAGTAATGATCGCTTTTTTATTTTCATAATGAAACAAATTGAAAACAGGGCTTGGTAAATTGGTCATTCATAAAATCATAGCCTGTAATAAAGGCAAAATAAAAACAGGAGCTTACCAAATCATGATAAGCTCCTGTATTAAAAAATAACGACAAATATTATTCTGAAAGGATCAACTTTTTGACATCCTTGAATTCATTTTGAACAATGTGGATCATATACACACCCGGAGGAAGGCCCTGAATTTTGTACTTTTGACTGACACCGTTCCTGCCATCCGCTTTGAGTACGGCTGACCTAATGTGGTGTCCGTCCACACTATAAATTTCGACTGAAGCATCGTCTCTGCCTTTCAATTCCACAGATAAGGTACTAAAGTCTTTGGCAGGGTTTGGATACAGGCTTACCATGTTTTCTTCCCTGGTCACATTGACGGCGACCACCTTACTGTAGGACTTACTTCCATCCAGGTCAAGCTCCATAATTCTGTAGTAATAAACGCCACTTCTCTGAATTTCTTCATCAAAGGCCTGATAAGTTCGAACTTCAGATGACTGCCCGGCTGCTTTGACTTCTGCCACAGGTATAAACTCAGTTTCATCCTCAAACCTTCGTTCCACAATGAACTTCTCACTATTCAACTCAGAAGATGTTGACCAGTCGATCTGGTTGACATAGCCTTTATTTACAGCACTTACATCCAGCCATCTTACCGGCAGGGCACCAAAGGCCAGACCGGCATCGATGTTGATATAATTGGAGCCAGGCCACATTTCAAAGACACGTGTTGTGTTGAGACCGTTGGTATGGTCTACATCACTGTTTGCGGCATCTTCCTGGTAGTTGACTACAGTGTATCCATATCCGGATGGTGGGCTAAATTTCAAATAATAGCTAGACTTTCCAAGGTAATCGATGAGATACTCCCCATTGGTATCGGTGAGGTCTTCCCCTACTTTCTGATTCAGTGAATCAAATGCTTCCACAAGAATGTTTGCCACACGTGGTTCTGAGGACTGCTGCAGACCGTCGTTGTTTTCGTCGATCCACACCAGGTTACCTGCAGTGGCCATTGGGTAAAAGCCGGCACCTATGTCGGTTTTCATTTGACCTGACAATACAGTGAATGTCGCTGTCGTTGCCTGGCCATTGGCATTGGTAAGATCGCTGTCAACATTTTCATTGGTACCAATATTGGCCCTTGCCTGAACCAGGCCGATAGGTGGCATTATAACCTCGATGTAATAATTGCCCGGAGGGACACAGAACTTAAAGTAACCATCCGTAGAACCTGTGCCTGGCTGGTGGCCAGTGTAAGTAGATTCCCAGATAGATTTCATATTTCCATTTACCCTCCAAATATTTACCTTGAGGCCATTGATGCCATTCTCGATTGCATCAAGTATATCATCTTTATCTACATCATAGAATACTTTGTGGCCAATCATGATACACTTGTACAATCCTGCAAACCAGGTAAGGTCTATCTCGCCTGTATTGAAGGTCGATACAGGTGTGGTACCAAAGCCAAAAGCACCAGTCACGTCGCTGTCGATGTTGTTGTTATTACCTAAATCCGGGAAAGTAAATAAATATTCCGGAGATGGCAGGAACCTAAAATAATAATCACCGGCAGGAATGTCACGGAAAATAAAGTGTCCAGTAGGATCGGTATAGGTAGTAGCAATTAAGTTACCCATTGGATCATACAATTCAACCTGAACATCAGGAATTCCCGGTTCATTGGCCTGATAAATACCATCTCCATTAAGGTCTTCCCAAACATAACTTCCTATCGAATGTACAATATCCAAATACGTGATGGTCACTGTTGCAGGATCACTCAAGCCTGTGGCTGTTTCTGTTAAAATGTAATTGATCGGCGTAGGATCTTCAACAAATCCAACATTAGGTGCAAAAGTAAGGCTGCCCGTAGCAGGAGTATACGTGTAAACTCCCTGACCTGGAATGGCAACCATATTTGGGGTAGCGGTTGGCATACCAGTTGCAGGATTGATTAACACCACTGTTGTATTGCCAATTGTTACCGCACTGCCATCGGAGATCTGGTCATTGCTCAATATAGATATGGTCACATTGTTTCCAGGATAATTGTCCAGGTCCTCGTCGTTGTTGGCAACCGGTGGTATCTCCAGGTAAGTTATGGTTATCGTTGCAGCATCGTTCAAGCCGGTCAAGGTTTCCGTCAATACATAATTTATTGGAGTAGGATCTGTCGTAAACCCGGTATTAGGATTAAACGTAAGGTTACCTGTCATAGGATCATATGTGTAAACACCCTGACCCGGTATGGTCACCACATTTGGCGTCAGTGTGGGCATTCCTGTTGAAGGATCGATCAATAATACTGATGTATTGGATACAGTAGCCGGACTGCCATCGGAGATCTGGTCATTCAACAAGATGTTCAGGGTCACATCAGTGCCAGGCACATTGTCCAAGTCCTGATCATTATTGGCAACCGGTGGTGTTTCCAGGTAAGTGATGGTCACTGTCGCAGGGTCTGTCAAGCCAGTCAAGGTTTCTGTCAGTATGTAATTAACCGGAGTTGGATCTGTTGTAAATCCGGTATTCGGATTGAACGTAAGATTTCCTGTCAATGGATCATATGTGTAAACACCCTGACCCGGTATGGTCACCATATTTGGTGTGAGCGTTGGCATACCTGTAGCCGGATCAATCAATACCACTGAAGTATTGACTACCGTGACAGGATTGCCATCTGAAATGAAATCGTTTGCCAGAATGTTAATCGTCACATCGGTACCCGGCACATTGTCCTGATCCTGATCGTCGTTCGCTACAGGCGGGATTTCCAGGTAAGTAATGGTCACCGTAGCATCGTCGCTCAAGCCGGTCAATGATTCCGTCAATACATAATCTATTGGAGTAGGATCTGTTGTAAATCCAGGATTAGGATTAAACGTCAGGTCGCCAGTCAACGGATCATAAGAATAAACACCCTGGTTAGGTATGGTCACCATATTTGGTATGAGCGTTGGCATACCTGTAGCCGGATCAATCAATACCACTGAGGTATTGGCTACCGTGGCTGGATTGCCATCTGAAATGAAATCGTTTGCCAGGATGTTAATCGTCACATCGGTGCCCGGTACATTGTCCAGATCCTGATCGTCGTTCGCTATTGGCGGTTTCTCCTGGTAGGTGATGGTCACCTCTGCATCATCACTCAAACCTGTGGCTATTTCCGTCAATACATAATCTATTGGTGTTGGATCTGTCGTAAATCCAGGATTAGGGTTAAATGTCAGATTACCGGTCAATGGATCATAGGTGTACACACCCTGGCCTGCTATCGTCACTACATTAGGTGTAAGTGTAGGCATTCCCGTTGCCGGATCGATCAATACCACTGAGCTATTGGAGAAGGTTGCAGGAGCTGTCGTAAAGGAGAAGTCATTTCCTAAGATATAGATGGTAACATCTGATCCCGGTACATTATCCAAATCCTGGTCGTCATTTGCGATCGGAGGCGATGGCGGAATAATGGTAGTGGTAGGATCGTTTCCACCAGGATCTGAAGGCGTACCTGTCTCATTTGGATCCATCGGATTGCTGCTGTCAGAATAGTCGGTAAGTGTTCCGCCATTTGGTGTATAACATTCAGTGGTCGCCTGGTTGACGACTTCACCGCTATTTATATCCAATTGAGTAATGGCATATAATGCACTATATGTTGCTGTTTCTCCAGGCTTCAGTGATCCTTCAGCACTACCCATGGAAGCACTTATAAAGGCAGGAAATGGCAGTATTCCCGTTCCTGTGAAATGTGACGAGTTTTCATCAACTACCACATTGGTGAGTGATTGGTTTCCAAGGTTGGTTACCTGGTAAGTAAACGTAATGAGGTCACCTGGCGAGGACTGCCCATCTGGGCCCAGATCTAATGAACTACCCTTCACAATGGAGATTGCAGCAAACGAATTTACCCAAGTAGTTTCGTCATCCATTGTCGGATTTGGAGTCTCTGTTGTGGTTACACTAACCTTGTTCACCAAGTCTCCTCCTGAATCGGTGTCATCTTGTGTCACCACATAACTGATCGTGTATGTCCATGTCTCACCTACATTTAATGAGTCATTCGCACTTAAACTTTCTATTGGCAAGCCTAACATTCCCTCGCTGCCATCCGGCATCTCATCTACTGTATTTACATTGGTCAACGTCTGGTTGCCTGTGTTGGTCAATACGATCGTATAACCGATCACCTGGCCCGCCGCCGTTACCGGACTTGGTCCGCTTGTCTGTGTCTTCACTACCGTCATCGATGGTTGCTGATCTACGGGCGTGGTTTCATCATCCGGTGTCGGATCCGGTGTCTCTGTGGTGGTCACTACTACGTTGTTCACCATTGGAAGGCCAGCATCGATGTCGCCCTGTGTCACCACATAACTAATCGTGTAAGTCCATGTCTCGCCCACATTCAATGAGTCATTTGAACTCAAACTTTCTATTGGCAGGCCTAACACACCCACGCTGCCATCCGGCATCTCATCCATTGTATTTACATTCGTCAACGTCTGGTTGCCGGTGTTGGTCAGTACGATCGTATAACCGATCACCTGGCCCGCCGCCGTTACCGGACTTGGTCCGCTGGTCTGTGTCTTCACTACCGTCATCGATGGTTGCTGATCTACTGGAGTGGTCTCGTCATCCGGTGTCGGATCCGGTGTCTCTGTGGTGGTCACTACTGCGTTGTTCACCAGGTCTGCTCCTGAATCGATGTCCTCCTGTGTAACAACATAACTGATCGTATAGGTCCATATCTCACCGACATTCAATGAGTCATTTGCACTCAAACTTTCTATTGGCAGACCTAACATTCCTGCGCTGCCATCCGGCATCAAATCTACTGTATTGACATTGGTCAGCGTCTGGTTGCCTGTATTGGTCAATACGATCGTATAGTCAATCACCTGACCTGCTGCCGTTACCGGACTTGGGCCACCTATTTGTGTCTTCGCTACCGTCATCGATGGATTCTGATCCACAGGCGTAGTCTCCTCATCCGGTGTCGGATCCGGGGTCTCATCTGTGGTCACAACCGCCCTGTTCACCAATGCCAGGCCAGCATCAATGTCTGATTGCGTTACCACATAACTTATCGTATAGGTCCATGTCTCGCCTACATTCAATGAGTCATTACTGCTTATGCTTTCTACTGGTCCATTCAACATGCCGTTGCTGCCATCCGGCATCAGGTCACTCACCAATACGTTGGTAAGGCTCTGGTTACCCGTGTTTGACACCACTATCGTATATTCTAGCACCTGACCCGATGCCGTTACCGGACTTGGGCCGCCTGTCTGCGTCTTAACGATGGTCAGGGATGGATTCTGATCCACAGGGGTGGTCTCCTCATCAGGTGTCGGATCCGGGGTCTCATCTGTGGTCACGACCGCCCTGTTCACCAATGCCAGGCCCGCATCAATGTCTGATTGCGTTACCACATAACTTATCGTATAGGTCCATGTCTCGCCTACATTCAACGAGTCATTACTGCTTATGCTTTCTACTGGTCCATTCAACATGCCGTTGCTGCCATCCGGCATCAGGTCACTCACCAACACGTTGGTAAGGCTCTGGTTACCCGTGTTTGATACCACTATCGTATATTCTATCACCTGACCCGATGCCGTTACCGGACTTGGGCCACCTGTCTGCGTCTTAACGATGGTCAGGGATGGATTCTGATCCACAGGGGTGGTCTCCTCATCAGGTGTCGGATCCGGGGTCTCATCTGTGGTCACGACTGCCCTGTTCACCAATGCCAGGCCAGCATCAATGTCGGATTGCGTTACCACATAACTTATCGTATAGGTCCATGTCTCGCCTACATTCAACGAGTCATTACTGCTTATGCTTTCTACTGGTCCATTCAACATGCCGTTGCTGCCATCCGGCATCAGGTCACTCACCAATACGTTGGTAAGGCTCTGGTTACCCGTGTTTGACACCACTATCGTATATTCTATCATCTGACCCGATGCCGTTACCGGACTTGGGCCACCTGTCTGCGTCTTAACGATGGTCAGGGATGGATTCTGATCTACAGGGGTGGTCTCTTCATCCGGTGTCGGATCCGGGGTCTCATCTGTGGTCACGACCGCCCTGTTCACCAATGCCAGGCCCGCATCAATGTCTGATTGCGTTACCACATAACTTATCGTATAGGTCCATGTCTCGCCTACATTCAATGAGTCATTACTGCTTATGCTTTCTACTGGTCCATTCAACATGCCGTTGCTGCCATCCGGCATCAGGTCACTCACCAATACGTTGGTAAGGCTCTGGTTACCCGTGTTTGACACCACTATCGTATATTCTATCACCTGACCCGCTGCCGTTACCGGGCTTGGGCCACCTGTCTGAATTTTTGTTACCGTCACAGCCGGACTAGTTGCCAATGGAGTTGTGGCATCATCCGTTGTCGGATCCGGGGTCTCATCTGTGGTCACGACCGCCCTGTTCACCAATGCCAGGCCCGCATCAATGTCTGATTGCGTTACCACATAACTTATCGTATAGGTCCATGTCTCGCCTACATTCAACGAGTCATTACTGCTTATGCTTTCTACTGGTCCATTCAACATACCGTTGCTGCCATCCGGCATCAGGTCACTCACCAATACGTTGGTAAGGCTCTGGTTACCCGTATTGGACACCACTATCGCATATTCTAGCACCTGACCCGCTGCCGTTACCGGACTTGGGCCACCAATCTGTGTCTTAACTACTGTCAACGATGGGTTCTGTTCTACCGGTGTAGTTTCGTCATCAGGTGTAGGATCCGGGGTTTCGGCGGTGGTCACAATTACGTTGTTCACCAACGGAAGGCCGGCATCAATGTCTGATTGCGTTATGGTATAACTAGTGGTGTAAGTCCAAAATTCGTTTATATTAATTACACCATCCGCAAGATTACTTTCAAATGGTCCTGACAACAAACCTATGGAACCATCAGGCATAATATCGTCAATTACAATGTTCGTCAAGGTTTGATTACCCGTATTCAAAATCTGGATTGAATATTCAATAACCTGACCTGCAGCCGTTACCGGACTTGGGCCGCCTGTCTGTGTCTTCGCAACCGTCATCGATGGATTCTGATCTACAGGTGTAGTTTCGTCATCCGGCGTAGGATCTGGCGTTTCCGTGGTGGTTACACTTACATTGTTCACCAATGGAAGTCCCACATCGATGTCATCCTGTGTTACCTCATAACTGATCGTATAGGTCCATGTCTCGCCTACATTCAATGAGTCATTACTGCTTATGCTTTCTACTGGTCCATTCAACATGCCGTTGCTGCCATCCGGCATCAGGTCACTCACCAATACGTTGGTAAGGCTCTGGTTACCCGTGTTTGACACCACTATCGTATATTCTAGCACCTGACCCGATGCCGTTACCGGACTTGGGCCGCCTGTCTGCGTCTTAACGATGGTCAGGGATGGATTCTGATCCACAGGGGTGGTCTCCTCATCAGGTGTCGGATCCGGGGTCTCATCTGTGGTCACGACCGCCCTGTTCACCAATGCCAGGCCAGCATCAATGTCTGATTGCGTTACCACATAACTTATCGTATAGGTCCATGTCTCGCCTACATTCAATGAGTCATTACTGCTTATGCTTTCTACTGGTCCATTCAACATGCCGTTGCTGCCATCCGGCATCAGGTCACTCACCAACACGTTGGTAAGGCTCTGGTTACCCGTGTTTGACACAACTATCGTATATTCTATCACCTGACCCGCTGCCGTTACCGGACTTGGGCCGCCTGTCTGCGTCTTAACGATGGTCAGGGATGGATTCTGATCCACAGGGGTGGTCTCCTCATCAGGTGTCGGATCCGGGGTCTCATCTGTGGTCACGACTGCCCTGTTCACCAATGCCAGGCCAGCATCAATGTCTGATTGCGTTACCACATAACTTATCGTATAGGTCCATGTCTCGCCTACATTCAACGAGTCATTACTGCTTATGCTTTCTACTGGTCCATTCAACATGCCGTTGCTGCCATCCGGCATCAGGTCACTCACCAATACGTTGGTAAGGCTCTGGTTACCCGTGTTTGACACCACTATCGTATATTCTATCATCTGACCCGATGCCGTTACCGGACTTGGGCCGCCTGTCTGCGTCTTAACGATGGTCAGGGATGGATTCTGATCCACAGGGGTGGTCTCCTCATCAGGTGTCGGATCCGGGGTCTCATCTGTGGTCACGACCGCCCTGTTCACCAATGCCAGGCCCGCATCAATGTCTGATTGCGTTACCACATAACTTATCGTATGGGTCCATGTCTCGCCTACATTCAACGAGTCATTACTGCTTATGCTTTCTACTGGTCCATTCAACATGCCGTTGCTGCCATCCGGCATCAGGTCACTCACCAACACGTTGGTAAGGCTCTGGTTACCCGTGTTTGATACCACTATCGTATATTCTATCACCTGACCCGATGCCGTTACCGGACTTGGGCCACCTGTCTGAATTTTTGTTACCGTCACAGCCGGACTAGTTGCTAATGGAGTAGTGGCATCATCCGTTGTCGGACCAGGAACTTCAAGTGAATACACAGAAACCGTGTTCACCAGGTCTGCTTCAAGGTCAATATCATTTTGAGTAACCGGATATATAATGGTATAAATCCAGGTTTCACCAACATTCAATACACCATTTGAGGTCAAACTTTCAAATGGGCCGTTTAGCGCCCCAAAACTTCCATCAGGTTGAATATCAACTGCGACGACATTGTGAATGGTAATGTTTCCTGTATTGATTACTTCAATGGTATATTCTATCTCATCTCCTGCTGTTGTTACTGGATTTGCTCCTCCTGTTTGAGATTTGCTTACCGTAATTGCAGGAATTTTTATGAAATTTTGTGTATCGCCATCGTCATCAATGACGATAGAATTATCAGGGGCTGTACCTTCCGCATAAGCTGTATTTGTGAAATAGCCACTGTCAATATCGTTTTGTGTTACAATATAACCAGCAATAAATGTTGTGCTGTCTGTTTCGCCGGGCGCCAAAGAAGAAAGTGGGCCTCCAGTAACAATTACCAACGGGTCAATAAGACTGATGTCTGACAAAGTAACATTTCCAGTATTAGTAACTTTAAACTGATAATTGATCACGTCACCTGCACTGCTTCCAAGAGGAGGCAAGTCCATGTATGATCCTGTTTTCAGCAATGCAATAGATGGATTCTGAGTAAAAGATTGATCATCCACATCGTCATCTGATATTTCAGGGCCTTGCGGTGGTGTGCCGAACACAAATGCCTGATTAGAGAAATTTCCATTGTCAATATCGTTTTGAGTAACTTTATATGTAGCTGTGAATGTTGCTATATTTGACTGTCCTGGCAACAAACTATCTAATGGTCCTCCAATAACTGTTACCAGGAAGTCAAGTATATATACATTGATCAGGGTAACATTGCCCGTATTGGTTACAACAAATTCATAGTTAATTTCATCTCCAGCATTGTAACCCATTGGAGGTAGATCCACATAAACACCCGTTTTCTGGAGATCAATAGCTGATGTCTGTTGCACTGCAGTAGCTGCATCATCTGAAATTGGGCCAGGGATTTCCTGCGTTGTTACATACACTGTATTCACCACATTGTTTCCTGAATCTATATCACTTTGTAATACTTCATAGGTCAACAAATAGGTCCATGTTTCACCAATATTTATTTTTCCATCACTCAACACATTTTCAAATGGACCGCTTAATATACCCAATAGGCCACTGGGCAAAATATCTGAAACATTTACACTTGTCAAAGTCTGATTGCCTGTATTGATTATTTGAATCGTATAATCAATCAATTGACCGGCTGTAGTTATTATGGCTGGTCCTCCTGTTTGGTCTTTTAATACTACCAGTGAAGGATTCTGAGATACTGAAGTTACGGCATCATCTGAAATTGGTCCTGGAACTTCCTGTGTTGAAACATAAACGGTATTCACCAAATCATTTCCTGCATCAATGTCAGCCTGAACTACTGCATAACTTATCGTGTATGTCCATGTTTCTCCAACATTAAGTTCCGCATTGGCACTAACAGACTCAAAAGGCCCACTCAATGTGCCTGCAGACAAGTCCGGCAAAATATCGCTGACCAATACATTTGTTAATGTTGAGTTACCAGTGTTGATTATATTAATCTGATAATCAATGATCTCTCCTGCATTTGATACCGGATTAGGTCCTCCAACCTGTGATTTAACGACAGTGAAAGATGGATTTTGAGATACTGATGTATGTGCATCATCGACGGTTGGCCCAGGGACTTCTGTACTTGACACTGAAACAACATTTATCAACACATTTCCTATGTCGATATCATTCTGTGTTGCGATGTAACTGGTTGAATATGTCCACGTTTCACCCACATTTAAATTTCCATCGTTAACTAAACTCTCCGTTGGCATGCTCAGGAAGAAAGTCGTGCCGTCAGGAAGTTGATCTTCTGCAGCAACATTATTAATGGTCACGTTTCCAGTGTTGGTAATTTCAATTTCATACATGATTAAATCTCCAGCCGCTGTAACCGGGCTCGGTCCTCCCGTTTGATTTTTCATCACTGTCAATGATGGCATCTGAATCATGGGTTGTACATCATCATCTTCATCAACAACTACGGTATTGTCTGGAGCAGTTCCGGACACCTGAGCAGTATTGGTAAATGAACCATTGTCTATATCCTGCTGTGTGATGGTATAAACAGCACTAAAGGTAGTGCTATCCACTTCGCCAGGTATCAGACCTCCCAGAGGTCCTCCTAAAATTGTCACAGATAGATCGATGAGGTTTATATTGGATAAGGATACATTCCCTGTATTGGAAATCCAGAAAGTATAATTTATCTGGTCACCAGGATTGTATCCTGTAGGTGGCAGATCAGAGAATACGCCGGTCTTTACAAGTTCGATGGAAGGTGATTGAATGAAATTTTGATCATCTGTATCATCATCTGTCACATCTGGACCAATAGGGGGTGTGCCTGTGACAAAAGCCTGATTGATGAAACTTCCATTATCAATATCTGTCTGCGTAATCAGATAAGACGCAGTGAAAGTTGTATTATTTGTTTCACCAGGCAATAAGGTGTCAATTGGACTGCCTGTAACAGAAACCAAAAGGTCATTTACGATTACATTTGTCAAAGTAACATTTCCTGTGTTGGTAACAGAAAACTGATACGTGATCTCATCTCCTGCACTATGCCCAATAGGTATATTATCTACAATTGCACCTGTTTTCAGTATAATAATAGAAGGATTCTGAAGTATAGGAGTAATTGCATCATCTGATGTTGGACCCGGAACCTCATTGGTAGTCACAGAAACAGTATTTACAAGGTCTGTACCAAAGTCTATGTCTGACTGACTGACCATATAGCTTATGGTATATGTCCATGTTTCACCTATGTCAATGACTCCATTAGTAGATGAACTTTCAATGGGTCCCAAAAGCGCGCCTACACTTCCATCGGGTAATACATCGGAAATCATTGCATTGTTTAGACTAACATTTCCTGTATTGGTAACCTGGATGAGATAATCAATTTGTTGTCCTGATGCTATTACAGGGTTAGGACCGGCAATCTGAGTTTTCAAGACTGAAAGCGAAGCATTCTGTCCTACAAAAGTTGTCGCGTCATCCATGATAGGTCCAGGAACTTCGTTTGTAACTACAGAAACTAAGTTCACCAATGGGGTCCCATCATCAATATCTGATTGACTAACTGTATAGCTTATGCTATATGTCCAAACTTCTCCCACGTTAAGTTCACCGTTTATACTAAGACTTTCAAACGGTCCATTCAAAATTCCAATAGATCCGTCCGGCATCAAATCACTGGCAATCAAATTGGTTAATGTTTGATTTCCACTATTAGTAACTATAATTGTATAATCTATGGTTTCTCCTGCGTTTACAACAGGATTTGGGCCTCCTGACTGTGATTTATCAACGACCAAAGAAGGACTTTGATTTATCGGTGTAGCAGCGGAGTCTGTTGTTGGACCTGGTACTTCTGTCGTCATTACTGATACATTGTTCACCAGGTTGGCTCCTGCATCGATATCGGATTGTGTCACTGTATAGTTGATTGTATAGGTCCACGTCTCTCCTACATTGATCTCGCCATTGCTGCTCAGACTCTCTACCGGCCCACTCAACGTACCTGTTGATCCATCCGGTAAGATATCTGTAATACCTGCATTCGTCAACGTTTGATTGCCTGTGTTCGTTACCACGATCGTATAACCAATCACCTGACCTGCTGCTGTTACCGGGTTTGGTCCGCTGGTCTGTATCTTACTTACTGTCAACGATGGGTTCTGATCCACCAGTGTCGTTTCATTGTCTGTTGTCGGACCTGGCACTTCATCGGTTGTTACCGATACATTGTTCACCAGGTTGGCTCCTGCATCGATATCGGATTGTGTCACTGTATAGTTGATTGTATGGGTCCACGTCTCTCCTACGTTGATCTCGCCATTGCTGCTCAGACTTTCTACCGGTCCACTCATCGTGCCTGTTGATCCATCCGGCAAGATATCTGTCGCTGATACATTGGTCAGCGTCTGATTGCCTGTGTTCGTTACCACGATCGTATAACCAATCACCTGACCTGCTGCCGTGACCGGATTTGGTCCGCTGGTCTGGGATTTTACCACCATCAACGATGGGTTCTGATCTACCAGTGTCGTTTCATTGTCTGTTGTCGGACCTGGCACTTCATCGGTTGTTACCGATACGTTGTTTACCAGGTTGAAGCCTGCATCTATATCGGATTGTGTCACTGTATAGTTGATTGTATAGGTCCATGTTTCTCCTACATTGATCTCGCCATTGCTGCTCAGACTCTCTACTGGTCCACTCATCGTGCCTGTTGATCCATCCGGCAAGATATCTGTCGCTGATACGTTGGTCAGCGTCTGATTGCCTGTGTTCGTTACCACGATCGTATAACCAATCACCTGACCCGCACCTGTTACCGGGTTGGGTCCGCTTGTCTGGGATTTTACCACCATCAACGATGGGTTCTGATCTATCGGCGTCGTGGCGTTGGCTGATGTCGGACCTGGCACTTCATCGGTCATTACCGATACGTTGTTTACCAGGTTGAAGCCTGCATCTATATCGGATTGTGTCACTGTATAGTTGATTGTATAGGTCCATGTTTCTCCTACATTGATCTCGCCATTGCTGCTCAGACTCTCAACCGGCCCACTCAACGTGCCATTTGCTCCATTTGGTAAAATATCAGTCGTTGATACATTGGTCAGCGTCTGATTGCCTGTGTTCGTTACCACGATCGTATAACCAATCACCTGACCTGCACCTGTTACCGGGTTTGGTCCACTTGTCTGCGTTTTAATTACTGTCAATGACGGATTCTGATCCACCAGTGTCGTTTCATTGTCTGTTGTCGGACCTGGCACTTCATCGGTTATTACCGATACATTGTTCACCAGGTTGGCTCCTGCATCGATATCGGATTGTGTCACTGTATAGTTGATTGTATAGGTCCATGTTTCTCCTACGTTGATCTCGCCATTGCTGCTCAGACTTTCTACCGGCCCACTCATCGTGCCTGTTGATCCATCCGGTAAGATATCTGTAATACCTGCATTCGTCAACGTCTGGTTGCCTGTGTTCGTTACCACGATCGTATAACCAATCACCTGACCTGCTGCCGTGACAGGGCTTGGTCCGCTGGTCTGTGTCTTACTTACCGTCAACGATGGGTTCTGATCTATCGGGGTACTGACAAAATCCGAGACTGGCAATGGAGTTTCACTACTATTGGCCGATATGGTATTTACTAATGATATGCCAGCATCGATATCTGACTGAGTTACCGTATAACTTATTATATATGTCCAGGATTCTCCAACAGAAATTTCTCCATCCATGGCTCCACTTTCAATAGGGCCAGTTAAACTTCCTATGGTACCATCCGGCATTAAATCGCTGGTGTTTATATTTGTCAACGTTGCATTGCCTATATTTGTAATTATTATCGTATAATCAATCACCTGACTTGCAGACGTTACCGGATTTGGTCCTCCAGTCTGTGTCTTTTCAACCACCATGGCCGGAGCCTGTCCTACTGACGTTGTCGCATCATCTGTTGTTGGGCCCGGTACTTCATCCGTAACAATCGACACGGTGTTAACCAGATATGCCCCTGCATCTATATCTGCCTGTGTAACCGTATAATTGATTGTATATGTCCACGTCTCTCCTACATTGATCTCTCCATTGCTGCTCAGACTCTCGATCGGTCCACTCATTGTGCCCGTTGATCCGTCCGGTAAGATATCCGTCGCTGAAACATTTGTCAACGTCTGGTTACCCGTATTCGTCACCACGATCGTATAACCAAGCACCTGACCTGCCGCCGTGACAGGGCTTGGTCCGCTGGTTTGTGTCTTACTTACCGTCAACGATGGATTCTGGTCCACTGGTGTATTTTCTGTATCCTTCAAAGCTCCTGGAACCTCATTAGTCATCGCGACTACTATGTTTATCAAGTCTAATCCTGAATCTATATCTGCCTGTGTAACCGTATAACTTGTATTGTACACCCACATCTCACCTGCATTTATAACTCCGCCCGTAATTAATGCATCAATCGTTCCATCAGGCATTGTGTCTGTAATGGATACATTGGTCAACGTTTGGTTACCTGTGTTAGTCAAAATAATAGTGTAATCAATAATGTCTCCTGCATTACTTACTATTGCTGGTCCTCCTGTCTGCGTTTTCAAGATTGTAAATGATGGGTTCTGATCTACTGGGGTAGTGGCATCATCCGTTGTCGGGCCTGGTACTTCTGTTGTTACCACGGTTACATTGTTTACCAGGTTAGTACCTGCATCTATATCGGATTGTGTCACCACATAATTGATTATATAGGTCCATGTCTCTCCTACGTTGATCTCACCGTTGCTGCTCAGACTTTCTACCGGCCCGCTCAACGTACCTGTTGATCCATCCGGTAAGATATCTGTGATGCTTGCATTGGTCAACGTCTGGTTGCCTGTGTTCGTTACCACGATTGTATAACCAAGCACCTGACCTGCTGCTGTAACAGGGTTTGGTCCACTGGTTTGGGATTTTACCACCATCAACGACGGGTTTTGATCTATCGGTGTCGTGGCGTTGGCTGATGTCGGACCTGGCACTTCTGTAGTAACTACAGATACGTTGTTTACCAGGTTGAAGCCTGCATCTATGTTGGATTGTGTTACCATATAACTGATCGTATAGGTCCACGTTTCTCCTACATTGATCTCGCCATTGCTGCTTAGACTCTCTACCGGCCCACTCAACGTACCATTCGCTCCATTCGGTAAAATATCAGTCGTTGAAACATTCGTCAACGTCTGATTGCCTGTGTTGGTCACTACGATTGTATAACCAATCACCTGACCTGCACCTGTTACCGGGTTTGGTCCACTGGTCTGCGTTTTAATTACTGTCAATGACGGATTCTGATCCAACGGTGTCGTTTCATTGTCTGTTGTTGGGCCTGGCACTTCATCGGTTGTTACCGATACATTGTTCACCAGGTTGGCTCCTGCATCTATATCGGATTGTGTCACTGTATAGTTGATTGTATAGGTCCACGTCTCTCCTACGTTGATCTCGCCATTGTTGCTCAGACTCTCTACTGGTCCACTCAACGTGCCTGTTGATCCATCCGGCAAGATATCTGTCGCTGATACATTGGTCAGCGTCTGGTTGCCTGTGTTCGTTACCACGATTGTATAACCAATCACCTGACCTGCTGCTGTGACCGGATTTGGTCCGCTGGTCTGTGTCTTACTTACTGTCAACGATGGGTTCTGATCCACCAGTGTCGTTTCATTGTCTGTTGTCGGACCTGGCACTTCATCGGTTATTACCGATACATTGTTCACCAGGTTGGCTCCTGCATCTATATCGGATTGTGTCACTGTATAGTTGATTGTATAGGTCCACGTCTCTCCTACATTGATCTCGCCATTGCTGCTCAGACTTTCTACCGGCCCACTCATCGTGCCTGTTGATCCATCCGGTAAGATATCTGTAATACCTGCATTCGTCAACGTCTGGTTGCCTGTGTTCGTTACCACGATTGTATAACCAATCACCTGACCTGCTGCTGTGACCGGGCTTGGTCCGCTGGTCTGGGATTTTACCACCATCAACGATGGGTTCTGATCCACCAGTGTCGTTTCATTGTCTGTTGTCGGACCTGGCACTTCATCGGTTGTTACCGATACATTGTTCACCAGGTTGGCTCCTGCATCTATATCGGATTGTGTCACTGTATAGTTGATTGTATAGGTCCATGTCTCTCCTACATTGATCTCGCCGTTGCTGCTCAGACTCTCTACCGGTCCACTCATCGTGCCTGTTGATCCATCCGGTAAGATATCTGTCGCTGATACATTGGTCAGCGTCTGATTGCCTGTGTTCGTTACCACGATTGTATAACCAATCACCTGACCTGCTGCCGTGACCGGGTTTGGTCCGCTGGTCTGGGATTTTACCACCATCAACGATGGGTTCTGATCTATCGGCGTCGTGGCGTTAGCTGATGTCGGACCTGGCACTTCATCGGTTATTACCGATACGTTGTTTACCAGGTTGAAGCCTGCATCGATATCGGATTGTGTCACTGTATAGTTGATTGTATAGGTCCACGTCTCTCCTACATTGATCTCGCCATTGCTGCTCAGACTCTCTACCGGTCCACTCATCGTGCCTGTTGATCCATCCGGTAAGATATCTGTAATACCTGCATTCGTCAACGTCTGGTTGCCTGTGTTCGTTACCACGATTGTATAACCAATCACCTGACCTGCTGCTGTGACCGGATTTGGTCCGCTGGTCTGTGTCTTACTTACTGTCAACGATGGGTTCTGATCCACCAGTGTCGTTTCATTGTCTGTTGTCGGACCTGGCACTTCATCGGTTATTACCGATACATTGTTCACCAGGTTGGCTCCTGCATCTATATCGGATTGTGTCACTGTATAGTTGATTGTATAGGTCCACGTCTCTCCTACGTTGATCTCGCCATTGCTGCTCAGACTTTCTACCGGCCCACTCATCGTGCCTGTTGATCCATCCGGTAAGATATCTGTAATACCTGCATTCGTCAACGTCTGGTTGCCTGTGTTCGTTACCACGATTGTATAACCAATCACCTGACCGGCACCTGATACCGGGTTTGGTCCACTGGTCTGTGTCTTACTTACTGTCAACGATGGGTTCTGATCCACCAGTGTCGTTTCATTGTCTGTTGTTGGGCCTGGCACTTCATCGGTTATTACCGATACATTGTTCACCAGGTTGGCTCCTGCATCGATATCGGATTGTGTCACTGTATAGTTGATTGTATAGGTCCACGTCTCTCCTACGTTGATCTCGCCATTGCTGCTCAGACTTTCTACTGGTCCACTCAACGTGCCTGTTGATCCATCCGGTAAGATATCTGTAATACCTGCATTCGTCAACGTCTGGTTGCCTGTGTTCGTTACCACGATCGTATAACCAATCACCTGACCTGCTGCTGTGACCGGATTTGGTCCGCTGGTCTGGGTCTTACTTACTGTCAACGATGGGTTCTGATCTATCGGTGTCGTTTCAGTGTCTGTTGTTGGGCCTGGCACTTCATCGGTTATTACCGATACATTGTTCACCAGGTTGGCTCCTGCATCTATATCGGATTGTGTCACTGTATAGTTGATTGTATAGGTCCACGTCTCTCCTACGTTGATCTCACCGTTGTTGCTCAGACTCTCTACTGGTCCACTCAACGTGCCTGTTGATCCATCCGGCAAGATATCTGTCGCTGATACATTGGTCAGCGTCTGGTTGCCTGTGTTCGTTACCACGATTGTATAACCAATCACCTGACCTGCTGCTGTGACCGGATTTGGTCCGCTGGTCTGGGTCTTACTTACCGTCAACGATGGGTTCTGATCCACCGGTGTCGTTTCAGTGTCTGTTGTCGGACCTGGCACTTCATCGGTTATTACCGATACATTGTTCACCAGGTTGGCTCCTGCATCGATATCGGATTGTGTCACTGTATAGTTGATTGTATAGGTCCATGTTTCTCCTACATTGATCTCACCGTTGTTGCTCAGACTCTCTACTGGTCCACTCAACGTGCCTGTTGATCCATCCGGTAAGATATCTGTCGCTGATACATTGGTCAGCGTCTGGTTGCCTGTGTTCGTTACCACGATTGTATAACCAGGTGTCTTACCCGATTGTATAACCAATCACCTGACCGGCACCTGATACCGGGTTTGGTCCACTGGTCTGTGTCTTACTTACTGTCAACGATGGGTTCTGATCTATCGGTGTCGTTTCAGTGTCTGTTGTTGGGCCTGGCACTTCATCGGTTGTTGCCGATACATTGTTCACCAGGTTGGCTCCTGCATCGATATCGGATTGTGTCACTGTATAGTTGATTGTATAGGTCCACGTCTCTCCTACATTGATCTCGCCATTGCTGCTCAGACTTTCTACCGGCCCACTCATCGTGCCTGTTGATCCATCCGGTAAGATATCTGTAATACCTGCATTCGTCAACGTCTGGTTGCCTGTGTTCGTTACCACGATCGTATAACCAATCACCTGACCGGCTGCTGTGACCGGATTTGGTCCGCTGGTCTGTGTCTTACTTACTGTCAACGATGGGTTCTGATCCACCAGTGTCGTTTCATTGTCTGTTGTCGGGCCTGGCACTTCATCGGTTGTTACCGATACATTGTTCACCAGGTTGGCTCCTGCATCGATATCGGATTGTGTCACTGTATAGTTGATTGTATAGGTCCATGTTTCTCCTACATTGATCTCACCGTTGTTGCTCAGACTTTCTACCGGTCCACTCATCGTGCCTGTTGATCCATCCGGTAAGATATCTGTAATACCTGCATTCGTCAACGTCTGGTTGCCTGTGTTCGTTACCACGATTGTATAACCAATCACCTGACCTGCACCTGATACCGGGTTTGGTCCACTGGTCTGTGTCTTACTTACCGTCAACGATGGGTTCTGATCCACCAGTGTCGTTTCATTGTCTGTTGTTGGGCCTGGCACTTCATCGGTTATTACCGATACATTGTTCACCAGGTTGGCTCCTGCATCGATATCGGATTGTGTCACTGTATAGTTGATTGTATAGGTCCATGTTTCTCCTACATTGATCTCGCCATTGCTGCTCAGACTTTCTACCGGTCCACTCATCGTGCCTGTTGATCCATCCGGTAAGATATCTGTCGCTGATACATTGGTCAGCGTCTGATTGCCTGTGTTCGTTACCACGATCGTATAACCAATCACCTGACCTGCACCTGTTACCGGGTTTGGTCCGCTGGTCTGTGTCTTACTTACTGTCAACGCCACTGATTGTCCAATGGGCGTAGATGCATCATCTAATATTGGGCCTGGTACTTCATCGGTTGTTACCGATACATTGTTCACCAGGTTGGATCCTGCATCGATATCGGATTGTGTCACTGTATAGTTGATCGTATAGGTCCACGTCTCTCCTACATTGATCTCACCGTTGCTGCTCAGACTTTCTACCGGCCCACTCAACGTACCTGTTGATCCGTCCGGTAAGATATCTGTAATACCTGCATTCGTCAACGTCTGGTTGCCTGTGTTTGTTACCACGATTGTATAACCAATCACCTGACCTGCTGCTGTGACCGGATTTGGTCCGCTGGTCTGCGTTTTAATTACTATCAATGACGGGTTCTGATCCACCAGTGTCGTTTCATTGTCTGTTGTCGGACCTGGCACTTCATCGGTTGTTACCGATACATTGTTCACCAGGTTGGCTCCTGCATCGATATCGGATTGTGTCACTGTATAGTTGATTGTATAGGTCCACGTCTCTCCTACGTTGATCTCGCCATTGTTGCTCAGACTCTCTACCGGTCCACTCAACGTGCCTGTTGATCCATCCGGTAAGATATCTGTAATACCTGCATTCGTCAACGTCTGGTTGCCTGTGTTCGTTACCACGATTGTATAACCAATCACCTGACCTGCTGCTGTTACCGGGTTTGGTCCGCTGGTCTGTATCTTACTTACTGTCAACGATGGGTTCTGATCCACCAGTGTCGTTTCATTGTCTGTTGTCGGACCTGGCACTTCATCGGTTATTACCGATACATTGTTCACCAGGTTGGCTCCTGCATCTATATCGGATTGTGTCACTGTATAGTTGATTGTATAGGTCCACGTCTCTCCTACGTTGATCTCGCCATTGCTGCTCAGACTTTCTACCGGCCCACTCAACGTGCCTGTTGATCCATCCGGTAAGATATCTGTAATACCTGCATTCGTCAACGTCTGGTTGCCTGTGTTCGTTACCACGATTGTATAACCAATCACCTGACCTGCTGCCGTGACCGGGTTTGGTCCACTGGTCTGTGTCTTACTTACTGTCAACGATGGGTTCTGATCTATCGGCGTCGTTTCGTTAGCTGTTGTCGGACCTGGCACTTCATCGGTTATTACCGATACATTGTTCACCAGGTTGGCTCCTGCATCGATATCGGATTGTGTCACTGTATAGTTGATTGTATAGGTCCATGTTTCTCCTACATTGATCTCACCGTTGTTGCTCAGACTTTCTACCGGCCCACTCATCGTGCCTGTTGATCCATCCGGTAAGATATCTGTAATACCTGCATTCGTCAACGTCTGGTTGCCTGTGTTCGTTACCACGATCGTATAACCAATCACCTGACCTGCTGCTGTTACCGGGCTTGGTCCGCTGGTCTGGGTCTTACTTACTGTCAACGATGGGTTCTGATCTATCGGTGTCGTTTCAGTGTCTGTTGTCGGACCTGGCACTTCATCGGTTATTACCGATACATTGTTCACCAGGTTGGCTCCTGCATCGATATCAGATTGTGTCACTGTATAGTTGATTGTATAGGTCCATGTTTCTCCTACATTGATCTCGCCGTTGCTGCTCAGACTTTCTACTGGTCCACTCAACGTGCCTGTTGATCCATCCGGTAAGATATCTGTCGCTGATACATTGGTCAGCGTCTGGTTGCCTGTGTTCGTTACCACGATTGAATAACCAATCACCTGACCGGCACCTGATACCGGGTTTGGTCCACTGGTCTGTGTCTTACTTACTGTCAACGATGGGTTCTGATCTATCGGTGTCGTTTCAGTGTCTGTTGTTGGGCCTGGCACTTCATCGGTTGTTACCGATACATTGTTCACCAGATTAGTACCAACATCGATATCGGATTGTGTCACTGTATAGTTGATTGTATAGGTCCATGTTTCTCCTACATTGATCTCGCCATTGTTGCTCAGACTTTCTACCGGCCCACTCATCGTGCCTGTTGATCCATCCGGTAAGATATCTGTAATACCTGCATTCGTCAACGTCTGGTTGCCTGTGTTCGTTACCACGATCGTATAACCAATCACCTGACCTGCTGCTGTGACCGGGCTTGGTCCGCTGGTCTGGGTCTTACTTACCGTCAACGATGGGTTCTGATCTATCGGTGTCGTTTCAGTGTCTGTTGTCGGACCTGGCACTTCATCGGTTGTTACCGATACATTGTTCACCAGGTTGGCTCCTGCATCGATATCGGATTGTGTCACTGTATAGTTGATTGTATAGGTCCACGTCTCTCCTACATTAATCTCGCCATTGCTGCTCAGACTTTCTACCGGTCCACTCATCGTGCCTGTTGATCCATCCGGTAAGATATCTGTAATACCTGCATTCGTCAACGTCTGGTTGCCTGTGTTCGTTACCACGATTGTATAACCAATCACCTGACCTGCTGCCGTGACCGGGTTTGGTCCACTGGTCTGTGTCTTACTTACCGTCAACGATGGGTTCTGATCCACCAGTGTCGTTTCATTGTCTGTGGTCGGACCTGGCACTTCATCGGTTATTACCGATACATTGTTCACCAGGTTGGCTCCTGCATCGATATCGGATTGTGTCACTGTATAGTTGATTGTATAGGTCCACGTCTCTCCTACATTGATCTCGCCATTGCTGCTCAGACTCTCTACCGGCCCACTCAACGTACCTGTTGATCCATCCGGTAAGATATCTGTAATACCTGCATTCGTCAACGTCTGGTTGCCTGTGTTCGTTACCACGATTGTATAACCAATCACCTGACCTGCTGCCGTGACAGGGCTTGGTCCGCTGGTCTGTGTCTTACTTACCGTCAACGATGGGTTCTGATCCACCAGTGTCGTTTCATTGTCTGTTGTCGGACCTGGCACTTCATCGGTTGTTACCGATACATTGTTCACCAGGTTGGCTCCTGCATCGATATCGGATTGTGTCACTGTATAGTTGATTGTATAGGTCCACGTCTCTCCTACGTTGATCTCGCCATTGCTGCTCAGACTTTCTACCGGTCCACTCATCGTGCCTGTTGATCCATCCGGTAAGATATCTGTAATACCTGCATTCGTCAACGTCTGGTTGCCTGTGTTCGTTACCACGATTGTATAACCAATCACCTGACCTGCTGCCGTGACCGGGTTTGGTCCACTGGTCTGTGTCTTACTTACTGTCAACGATGGGTTCTGATCTATCGGTGTCGTTTCAGTGTCTGTTGTCGGACCTGGCACTTCATCGGTTATTACCGATACATTGTTCACCAGGTTGGCTCCTGCATCGATATCGGATTGTGTCACTGTATAGTTGATTGTATAGGTCCATGTTTCTCCTACATTGATCTCACCGTTGTTGCTCAGACTTTCTACCGGCCCACTCAACGTGCCTGTTGATCCATCCGGTAAGATATCTGTAATACCTGCATTCGTCAACGTCTGGTTGCCTGTGTTCGTTACCACGATTGTATAACCAATCACCTGACCTGCTGCCGTGACCGGGTTTGGTCCGCTGGTCTGGGATTTTACCACCATCAACGATGGGTTCTGATCTATCGGCGTCGTTTCATTGTCTGTTGTCGGACCTGGCACTTCATCGGTTATTACCGATACATTGTTCACCAGGTTGGCTCCTGCATCGATATCGGATTGTGTCACTGTATAGTTGATTGTATAGGTCCATGTTTCTCCTACATTGATCTCACCGTTGCTGCTCAGACTTTCTACCGGCCCACTCATCGTGCCTGTTGATCCATCCGGTAAGATATCTGTAATACCTGCATTCGTCAACGTCTGGTTGCCTGTGTTCGTTACCACGATTGTATAACCAATCACCTGACCTGCTGCCGTGACCGGGTTTGGTCCACTGGTCTGTGTCTTACTTACTGTCAACGATGGGTTCTGATCTATCGGTGTCGTTTCATTGTCTGTGGTAGGACCAGGAACCTCAGTAGTGACTACAGAAACGGTATTCACCAGATTTCCACCTGCATCTATGTCCGACTGGGTTATGACATAGGATATGGTATAAGTCCATGTTTCACCCACATTGAGGATGCCATTGACACTGATACTTTCAGTTGGGCCGGAAAGTGTACCATTGGATCCATTGGGGAGAACGTCTGTTGTGGTAACGCCAGTCTGTGGAATATTACCGGTGTTGGTCAGGACAATGGTATATCCCAATACCTGTCCAGCCGTCGTGACCGGATTTGGACCACTAGTTTGTGTTTTTACTACTGTTAAAGTTGAAACTGTAGCAAGGACATGCACGGTATCCACCATGGTAACACAATTGGGTGGCACCAATTTATCGCATAGCTGATAGGTAACCGGGTAACTGCCTGCTGCTGTGCCTGGAGTTACTGTTACGGCTCCTGTGGTAGTATTTAAAGAAATTCCACTCGGCCAGCTTCCACTTTGGGCGACTGTCGCATTACCCCCACCACCCAAGGTAGCTGATACTCCATTGATGGTATCGTTGGAGGCTATATTGGATAAAGCTGTGCCACCAATGGCACTGATTACTGTGCCACTTTCTGTAACCGCTTTGACACAAACTACGGAGGTAATAGTGTCAAAAACTTCACTGATACCTCCACATGGAGGTGACAGGGCATATTTTAGTATTACCTGGCCTGGACCGGTAAATGTCAGAACGTTTCCTAAAAGGGTGCCTGGACCGGACTGTACACTCAAAGTTCCTCCACTTGGGGTGGCAGTTACTGTTGCAGATTGAGTAGTGCAATAGGCTCCGCCGGATCCAGATCCGAAGACAGATAATTCAATAACCGGGGTTGCATCGGCTGCACATATGGCTACTTCTGCTGTGGCGTATGTTACTGATGTTTCGGTAGCTGAGCCAGCACTGCCATTTCCCATCGATCCATTGATCCTATGTCCTACGTATCCAAAATTTAATTCGCATTGTTTCACATACATCGATGTATGGCCTCCTGTTTCCAATGCTATGATCACATCGGTAGGTGCTATACCCGCCGGCGTTCCCGGATTTACAGGATCTCCTGTTCGACCCAATAAGGAGGTGTTATTTTCACCCCAGTTGTACACCTGACTTCCTGTGGTTAACACATTGATAGCTCCATAAGTTGATGGACCGCTATCGTTTTCATTGGCAGCTATCCACTGTATATCATTCATTACGGGCCCGGCGGAGCTGGTATATCGTGGCTGTACCCAGGATGTTCGGTCGGTCGTAGTCCAGTCACCAAGTTGCCTAAGAGTATTTTCACCCATGGCATATAAGTTATTGTCAGTTGCCAATATATAATATGAAGGAAGGGCCGGATTTTGAGGTGCCGTCAGAGAAATCATTTTAGCCGAAGCTCCAGAATTGTAAGCTGGCAGGGTCATTTGAGTGGCCCTGTTTCGCGCAGCTATTGCAGTTCCGTTTCCCAGGTATGTTCGGGTACCCCAAGTCCAAATCGATCCGTCAGATCCAAGTGCCATGGCTACTCCATTGGATACCCTGCAGGCTACAATGCCTGACAAAGCAGGGTTTCCGGAAGCTGAAGTAGTGACCTGATACCATGTGGTAGAATTTCCTGTTGCACCATTGCCACGTAAGTCTGCCTGTTGTGATAAGACATATACACTGCCGGAACAGGTTACAATGGCCAGGGTCTGATAAGTTGCTGTAATCATTTTTACATCCTCAGAATTGATGCCGGCTGGTAGTCCATCTGCTTGTCCATTTACGGCAAAATCATCGAAAGTAGTGCTTGTTGTCAGGGAGTTTGCCACCACTATACCTTCATCTCCCCAGGCAAAAATACCTGTAGAAGTAAGCATTATGCCCTGAACGTTCTGGAAGAAATTACTTCCCAGCGTTGCTTTTAATGGAGTACCAGTGAGGTTTGGATAATTTGCACTATTTACTTCAACCGGTGAAAGTTGGTTGGTAGAACCATGATTGGCCATGTATTCACCCAAAAACTTGAAAGTACCCGCATCTGTTCTCACAATGGTTGAGTGAAATGACAAAACAAAGTTGTCATACTCAATGGTATTTCTGTCTGTTGTAGAAGTAGAAAAGGCATTGGTATAGTCAGTATTAGAACATCCTTCCCCAGGACCAAACCCACACTGGGCTTTTGAAGACTGTAATCCCCCCATCATCATCACTGTGATAAAACACAAAAACCGCAGACTGCGATAGAACTTATTTTTATGTGTCAACTGATTTTTCATACTGATTGTTGTTTATTGTGTGTGGATTATTTTATTGGTGAAGTCATTGAGTAGGATTGCACCTGCCCGTTGATGTCCATAAAATCAAACATGATATAACTTTCCGCGTCGACCGTACCACTGAGATTGTAGATAAGGTTCTGTTTTCCTCTATATACTACTGTACCCGGATGCAGCGTACCTACAACAGTGGTGCCTACTCCGGCAGTAGCTACAATTTCGAAAGGAAAATCAAGTGAAGTTTCATTGTCGTACGGTTCAACCGTCACAGGCACCGTAACGCTAAGGGACTGGCATTGAACACCCTTATGTATTTCTCCTGAAAAACTCACTTCATCCAGATGGAAGGTCATCTTTACATCACTGACGGTGAGGTCAATTATATCCGGAAATTGTTTGTGGGAACATGAACCAGGCAGGTACACCTGATTTTCATCAATGTATATTTTATATGCTCCAGGAATTGAAAAAATGTAGTCGTTCAGGGAATTTCCATTGCCTGTAAGTGTATCTCCCTCGCTGGTAGTTATCGACCATGTTGCACCCTCAGGCAGTTCACCTATGCCAAGCTTGTCGCCAAATACAATTAGCTTTTCTACACTAACCATGGTGGATTTTTTGAATCTGATGATGCCTGACTCAGAGCCTTCACCATATTTTGTTTGTGCTGCGGCTGAAAACAGAAAGGTTATAAGAAAAATCAAAACAGTAGTTACTGTCGATAAGGGAAAGTTTGACCATCCTTTAAAGTGCTGGGAGTTGAAATTTTTTAGAATCATTGTGAACTGAGTTTTCTTATTATTTAGATTTTATTTGCAAGGTGAAAAATGATACAAAATCTTAGCACTGTCATTTGATTCGATAAATTCAAAGTCAAAAAAGTAGAATGAATTTTTTAAAAAAAAGGAAAGCTGGTAATGTAAATCACAGCTCTTTATATCGGCAAATAAATTAATTGAATGCAGTGAAGCTTTTACTGGAATGGCAAAAAATACTATTGTTTCAAATGAAACAGAAATTAAGCGAGCAAAATGCATAAAGCAAGTGCTGACACAAACAAATAAGTATATATTTAAAACAATAATAATGAATTCCATCTCATTAAATTTTAATGAAAGTCACTATTACACCCCCAGGACGGAGAAAAACAGGAAGGTTGGAATTATCAGAATTTTATGTATTCCGATGTTAATTTGTGCAAATATATTACATATATTGATATTATATTATTAATAGCTCATCAAAATTTTATATATATAAATAAAAATTGCTATTTAAGTTTTTTTCCGATATGGCAAACTACCATTATAAATATTTTAGGTTGCATAATAAGTATTTTACAATATATTATATGTGCTAACTAAAATAAATACGAATATTTTATTGTAAGTATTTATAAAAATTACTGCCTTTTGAATAGAACTGGTCCACTGAACTTTACAAATAGCTCATTTTTAATTAATTATACTCCAGTCACTTTCTTTTTGGCAGCCTGCATTGGATTAATCCGGCTGCCCTGCGGCACATCCCTTTTAGATTTGAAGAGGTCAAAACGGCTGGGAGGCATTTCCTTTCCCCAAAGATTGTTGCTTTCATCTATATCGGCAGTTTCCTTTAAAGGATCCAGCTGGACTGAAACAACTTCTTTGTTTTTCAGGAAAGTTTTGGTAATCTGTTTTTCATTTTTGCGCCATATCTGCACTGGTAATCGCTCTATCTCTTTAGTGCCATCTTTAAAAGTCCATTCAACAATGATTGGCATGGCCAGTCCACCCTTATTGGAAAACGTAATTTCATACAAGTGTTTGTCTTTGTACTTTTCTCTGCCTGAGGAGTCCAATGGTTCGCTAAAGGCCCTGACGACAGACGGATATTTGGAGGTGTCATATGCTTCAACACCACGATCATATTTCCAGTAAAAATCCCTGAGTGTAGTATCTCGATCGGTCTCAAAAACAATTTTTTATCCTCCCTGTTTCTGACCTTAGATATGTCTTCGAATTCATTCACAGCCGGCTTTGAGACCTTAACCATACGTATAGTATCGTTCAACATTTTGGGAATGGCTGCGACATCGGGTATGGCATGTTTGATGGTATCAATGGAAATGTCACAGGCCACCGTGCTGTAAAACCAGCCCCTCCAGAACCAATCGAGATCTTCTCCCGTCGCATCTTCGATGGTGCGGAAAAAATCTGCCGGGCTTGGATGTTTGAATGCCCATCTCCTGGCATACTCTCTGAAAGCTTCATCAAAAAGTTTTCTGCCGACGATGGATTCCCTCAATATGTTGAGTCCTGTAGCTACTTTACTGTAAGCATTGGCACCAAATTGTACTATATTTTCTGAATTGGTCATAATCGGCTCCAGCTCGTCTTTGGGACTTTTCATATAATCCACGATCGCATAGGCCGGGCCCTCATTTGATGGAAACTTATCATCCCACAATTCCTGTGTCAAATATTGCAGGTATGAATTTAAGCCCTCGTCCATCCATGTCCATTGTCTTTCGTCGCTGTTGATGATCATCGGAAAAAAATTGTGGCCTACCTCATGGATGATGACCAGGATTGCAGCATTCTTGGACCCCTCTGAATAGGTGCCATCGTCCTCTGCCCTTCCCGGATTGAAACATATCATAGGATACTCCATGCCATTGGCTGCCTCTACACTTTGAGCTACGGGGTATGGATAAGGAATGGAAAAGTCAGAATATGTCTTGATTGTATGTGCCACCGCCTTTGTTGAGAACTGACTATAAATAGGGTAAGCCTCTTTGGTATAAAAACTCATACACATGACTTTTCTGCCTTCTATCTGCACAGGCATGGCATCCCAGACAAATCTCCTTGAAGCCGTCCACGCGAAATCCCTCACATTTTTGGCCTCAAAAATCCAGGTTTTTTGCTTTGTGGATTGGGTTTTTGATTTTTCCAGCACCTCTGGAAGTGTGATGATCTGAACCGGGCTTTTACTCGTTGTGGACAGTTGGTATCTCTCTCTTTGCACCTTAGTGAGTACTTTGTCGTAATTGTGGCATTCGCCGGTAGCACCTACCATATGGTCGTCAGGTACAGTCATCTCCACCCTGAAGTCACCAAAACAAACTGTAAATTCGCCCCTGCCCGTAAACTGGTGATTTTGCCAGCCTGTTGCATCATTATACATACACAGCCTTGGATACCACTGGGCTACCGTAAAGATATAATTGCCATCTTCTGGAAAATATTCATAGCCTCCTCTGGCATCACTGAAATCATAGAAATTCATTCTGTCCACCAATTTATAATTCCAGTCAATTTGGAATACAAATTTCTGACCTGGTTTCAATGGCATTGGCAGATCCACCTTCATCATGGTCTTGTTGATGACATAATTGAGTTTTTTGCCTTTGGCATCTGTCAGTCTGTTAATTTTAACCCCATATCCGTTGTCCTCCTTTGCAGATTCTACGGCATCCATAAAACGGTCTGTGGCCCTCTTTGGTAAATTATCAGCATCCTGATAGTTGGCATTATCGACCGTACTATGCTGGTTTTCATCCAGCTGTAACCACAAATAGGTGAGGACATCCGGGGAATTATTGTAATAAGTAATGGTTTCACTACCGGTAAGTTTAAGTTTGTTTTCGTCAAGTGTACATTTGATCTGGTAATCAACCTTTTGTTGCCAATATGCGGGACCGGGAGCTCCACTTGCTGTCCTGTATTCATTGGGTGTGGGAAGCATGGTTCCCAACTGCTCAAACAAATTGCCGTGATTTGAACCCGGATTGTTGGGTACCCCTTGTGAAAACAAAGCAGAAGAGGCAAGCAAAAATAAAAATACCAGTTGTCTGTACATCATGAAAATTAATTAAGTGTGCAAAAATAAAAAAATCCCGCCTCTAACCTATAGGTTAAAAGCAGGACGGTTAAACCTTATTTTGATCAGCTTTTGATCCTTTTGTTTTCATCCTCAAGGCCTGTTGATCTCCTTCTGGCCGATTTGACATCAGAACTGCCAAATCTATAGTTGAAGTTTACATTTACCCGCTGACTTTCCCAAAGACCACTTCCTCTGATTTTTAAGCCCGGAATGGCATCGCTGTAGGATGACCATGGCGCTGTGTGTAAGATGTCGGTGACACCGATCTTCAGACTGCCCTTGCCATTGAGTATCATTTTTTTGAGGCCAAGGTCCAGACTACCCTGGGGTTCAGTCAGCCAGGAGCCTCCCCAAATGGAGGCAGAATTGAACCATCCGGAAACCTCAAAGGTATAATCATTGGGAAGGGTAAAATTGTTTTCCATATAAATGTTGGTGGCAATTGGTGTAGCCACATCAAAGTTATACTCCGGAAATCTTGCCTTATAGTACGATTTGTAAACTGTAGCAGAAAGATAGCCGTTCCACCATTCCTTTATGGGCAGAGGGGAATTAAAGGTGAAAGCAAACTGTTCCTGGCTGGCAAGGTTTCTGTAGTTGATAAAAGATTTATTGGGTTCAAGCGGATCACTTTCCACAATATCGGTAACTACATCTTTTGAATTGCTGTAAGATATACCAAAGGTAGCAGTTTGTTTCAAAGTATAGGAAAGCTCAATATTGTTATTGTATTGTGGTTTCAGGAAGGGGTTACCCTTTCTAAAAGTAAGTTCATCCAATCTCCATTCAAAAGGATTGAGGTCTTCATAATTGGGTCTGTCGATTCTTCTGCTGTATGTAAGGTTAAATGTGTGACTCTGGCTGGCATTATAGGTCAATGCGGCACTTGGGAAAAAGTCGGTATAATTCCTGTCCACATAATCCTGGGGTCGCATTTCCAAACTGGTATCCCTGGTAAGGTCACCAATGGAATGGGTATTTTCCATTCTGATGCCAGCCTGGTAGTTGAATTTACCCTTGCCACCTGCCAGATTGAGGTACAAAGCACTTACTTCTTCTGTGTAACTGAAGCTATTGGATTGGTAGATATCCTTTACCTGACTGCCATCGATCAGATTAAAGAATGAAAAGGTGTTGTCTGTTTTCACGCGGGCATATTTGCCCCCGGCACCCAGTCGAAGGCCTGATTTTTTAAAATTTTTAGTGTAGTCCAGTTTTGCTGTCGTTATGTGAATGGAGGACGGGGTTTCATTGGTAAAATCGCGACGGGTAGTGACCTGACCGGTTTCACCGCTGAAATACCTGTTGGGCTGCATGCTGGTAGCGTCAGAAGAATACATGCCTCTATCCAGGTCAATGGACACTTCGTTTCCCAGGGTATCTGTAAACCGATAATTCAGGTTTGCATTGGCATTTAATGATGTTTTGGTGATGTTATTGCCGGCCCTGAGTATTGAATCTACTTTGTCCGGGTTGGAAAGCGATGAAATGCGGGTTTCACTTGTGCTTATGAAGGTGTTGTCACCATATTGGGTGTTGGCATTGATCAGGAAGCCGAAGGTATGTTTTGAACTGGCATAATAATCAATACCTAACTTGGTATTAATCGGTTTGTTGAGGTTAACCTGAGATTGCTTTTGATCAAACACACCTCCTTCCTGCTCCCGGTAAAGATTGAGTTCGTTATAACTCTTGTTGTTGCCCAAACCGATACTGCCAAAAGTGTTTACCTTTTGATTCCTGTTATTCAGATTGAGGCCCATGTTGGATTTATGGTATTTGCCATAGCCGGCGCTGACATTCAGACTGCCATTGGTACCAAAATTTTTGTTTTTCCTGAGACGGAGGTTTATGATTCCAGCATTGCCCTGGGCATCATATTTGGCAGAAGGGTTTGTAATGATTTCAATGGCTTCAATGTCTGCAGCAGTCATTCCCTTGAGTAAACCGGCAAGTTCTGTTGGATTGAGGTAACTCGGTTTACCGTCAATGTAGATGGCAACACCATTTTTACCTTTCAATTGGATATTTTCATTGTTATCTACCGTCACCCCCGGCGCTTTGCGCAATAGGTCAAGGCCATTGGATCCAACTGCAGAGATAGAGGCATCCGTGTTTAGTACGGTTTTATCTGCCTGAATTTCGATGAGGGGTTTTTTTGCTTTAATGGTCACTTCATCAATGACCTGGGCAGCCGCAGAAAGTGTAATTTTTCCGGCATCGTAATTTTCACTCCCGTTTAAATTTATGGGTTTGCTTCTGTAAGTCTCATATCCTATATAGGCACACTCCATGTAATAATTCCCCGCTTCAGCCATTTCCAACGTGAAATTTCCATTCTCACCGGTAATTTCTCCTTTGACCAGGAGGCTGTCACTCAGCTGATGCAAGGTAACCGTGGCAAATTCTATGAATTTTCCATCATTGCCGACTACACGACCGGATATGGATTGGGCAGACAAACAAAGAGAAAGCAAGGCAAATAATAAAGTAAACAAGTGTTTCATGAAAGTGGTTTAATTGTATCCAAAGACGCTCAAAGATGCGCCAACGTTGCAGGGTGGATGAAAATCTTAGATAAAAAGCCCCTTTGCATCGACAAGCAGGTTGTTTCAGTCTGAAAAAAAACCAAACATATGCCATACCTTAGCGGTAAATTCTATCCAGATGAAAGTTTCAGGTGCTGTTTTACTCTTACTTATGCCGATTGGGGCATTGTGGGCTCAAACCCCAGCACAGGTTGTGGATCAGTTTTTTGACGCCATGTATGAAGCAGATGCCCAAAAACTCAAGCTCTTGGCCATACCTGGAGCGACTCTCTGTACTTCAAAACAAAAAGAGAAAGCCAGAATATAAGCTGCTCTATCTATGAAGAATTTATAGGTTCTTTGGGAAATGTCCAACCCGGAGATTTGGATGAGCAGATTTATAACATCCGGGAAGACTTAAGGCCCGGCGCAGCGACGGTGAGCATGGATTATGACTTTTACTACAAGGGTATCTTTAGTCATTGCGGTGTCAATGTGTTTCATTTTCTAAATTCGGAAGACGGCTGGAAAATTACAGGCATCGACGATACACGAAGTCAGCTCAACTGCAGGGGCAAGAGCTTGTCGGATGCAGGAAAGATTTTGGATGAATGGCATGGTGCAGCCAGCCGTGCGGATAGTGCCGCCTATTTTTCACTTATGGCCAAAGATGCCGTATTTATTGGCACCGATAGCTTTGAGGTATGGGGTAAAGCTGAATTTTTAAAATTTGCAGCCCCCTATTTTGCGAAAGGAAAAGCGTGGGACTTTGAAAAAATTTCGAGAAATCTTCATTACGATTCGGCAAGGTCTATGGTGTGGTTTGATGAGGTTCTGGATACCTGGATGGGCCCTTGCCGTGGCTCCGGCTGGCTGGCTTTGGAAGATGATAAATTGCTGATCAAGCAATATGTCTTATCCATTACGGTGCCCAATGACAAAATGCAGGGGGTTTTGGAAACCATAGGTGCCAGTCGAAGGCCAAGAAAGTAGGCGGTATTTCTTTACTTTTTTAAGTCGAGTTGCGTGCCTCTGCATTTGGTATTTCCACAAAAACAGGCATATTTCTTTAAAAGCTTTTTGGTGATTTTGCCTTCGATTTCCAGCAAATAATCGTAAAAAAGTTCTTTACCTTCTTTGATATTCTTTTTGGCGTAGATAAATATCCTGCCATTTTTATTTTTAGCTTCGCAATTGGGCTTGCAGCTGTGGTTGATAAATCTGGCTTCATTGCCCCCGTCAGCTCCGTCGATCACCATTTGATCGTCAATGCCAAAAAACATGGTAAATGAATGACCATCCCTATCCACAAACCTTCTATTCGCTTCCTCCCAGGTAATGACATTGCCTGTGTATTCAATGATCTTTTTGCCTTTTTTGATGTCCTTCGCTGCAAAGACGCCTTTGCCGTGTACATCTGAGTCTTTTACCAAATACTTTAAGGTTTTTGCCACTGCTTTTTGTTTTGTGGGGTAAAATTCTCACTTTTTTCTGAGCTATGTTCCAATCTATGCGTAATTATTTTCCGGGGTCATTGACCAATGACCTGGAAAGCTATCTCCCATAAACCTGAATGCAGTTACATTGGCCCATTTCGGCGTTAACCGGTTACTTGTTGCGACACTGATGTTGTTTAAAAAGTTAAGGGCGACAAAATCAAATTGTGTTTATCTTTGCAACCATATGAAGATAAAAATATATGCTTCGGGCATCATTGACCTTACAGTGGCACGATATTTTGCAGCCATGGAAGTTGACTTTGCCGGCTTTGAAATCACCGAAGCCACTAAACTGAGCGTAGCTGCCATTCTGGAATGGATTGAAGGACCAAAGATGGTGGCCGAATTTGCTTATCCTGCAAACAGTGCAGATGCCACAAAACTTATTGGGCAGATGCCCTTTGACTATGTGCTTTGGCCATTTCCAGATACAACCCATCCATTGCCTGCGATTGAATTGGCAGATTTGCAAAGTTTGCCTCTGATCAAAAGTGATATGGCGGTGTTGAAAGTATTTCAAAACCTTGCAGAGCTTAGTCCTGCTATAAGAACAAACTTATTGGCCGTTGCCCGGGAAAAACTGATCTTCATTGACACGCCCTTCATCGACCTGGCGTGGCTTGATTTCATATCCGGAATGGAAAACGGTGGCATCCTGTTAAAAGCAGGATCTGAAGACAAGCCGGGCATCAAGTCGTTTGATGCCATAGATGAGATTTTTTCCCTTTTGGAACACTAGGGTTTATTGTCTGCGTATGATTATGAGGGCCAGCAAAATACAGACCATGGCCCCCAAATGGAAAATTGTAAATTCTTCCCCATCAAATAATGCCCAAAGGGATGCGACCATGGGAATAAGAAAAGTAACCGCACTGCCAAAGCCCGCATTGGTTTGCTGGATGAGCCGGTAAAATATTACATTGGCCATAACCGTGCACAAGAGGGAGAGAAGTCACCCCACATCAATGCCGGATAAACAACTGGGTTTGTCACCAGTGAAAACAAATCACCACTTACCACAAGATATACCAAAGCCGGGAAACCAACCAGCATAAAGGCTACCGCTGAAACCATGACCGAACTCGTTGAAGGAAAGAAATTTTTAACTGCGTTGGCATTGAAACCATAACAAAGGGTTGCCAAAAAGATCAGTAAAGTGTACCAGATGTTACTGCTTCCGGAATCAGCCCCGGAATTGTAGACCAGGAGCCCCGCACCAAGGAAACCTATACACACACCAATGAGTTTACCCCATTCAAATCGGGCGTGAAAGAAAAGAACACTAATGATTAGTGTAAAAATGGGCGTCAGTGAATTCAGAATGCCGGCTGTGCCACTGCCCACATGGGTTTGGGCAAAAGCAAAACAGAAAGAAGGAATGCCCGTCGTGGTAAGACCCACAAACAGATATTTGTGCCAATTTTCCCAGTCCACTTTTCGTCGATTGATGATGATGAAGGGTGAAAATGCCAGGCAGGCAATTCCGATTCGCAGTGAGGCCAATTGCACTGGAGTGAGGCCGGTGAGTGCCTTTTTGATCAATATAAAAGAACTTCCCCAGATAATCCCCAGTACTACCAGCTGGATCCAGCTGGACAATCTGATTGTATTGCCTTGATCCATATGCAGACAAAGATATGAAAATTACCTTACGACACCCCGAACGTATAAAATGGGTTCCGGGGTAAGCGGACCGGCACCCGGAATTGTAGGTGACACCGTCCTTATAAACTCATGCGTGACAATATAAAATGGGGATAGTTATGGTCAGCAACTTTTCGTAATTAAATTTGTGTCATGGAAAAGAAAAGAAAAGAGCTGCACATCTTAGCTTTTGATGCAGATGACACCCTTTGGGACAATGAAATATTTTTTCGGGAAGTCGAAGAAAAATTTGGTGCCATGCTGGAAAATTACCTTCCGGTACATTCAGCACACCGCGCACTGTTAAAAACAGAAATAGATAATATAGCCATCTATGGGTATGGAATTAAAGCTTTCATGCTTTCGATGGTCGAAACAGCCATTCAGATTTCAGACTACACTTTACCTTCAAAAGTAATTGATGACATTATTATACTGGGGAAAGAAATGCTGGATAAACCGGTAACCTTATTGCCGGATGCAGAAGAAGTGCTTAGAGAACTTTCCGGAAAGTACAAACTGGTGGTCGCCACCAAAGGAGACCTGTTGGACCAGGAAAGAAAATTAAAAAAGTCGGGCCTGATGCCGTATTTTCATCATATTGAAATCATGACTGAAAAGGCTGAGTCTGATTATCAAAAACTGATTAAGCACCTGGACATACCAGCTGGCCAGTTTTTAATGGTAGGAAATTCCCTGAAATCCGACATACGTCCGGTGTTGAATATAGGAGGCCACGGCATCCATATCCCCTATCATACTACCTGGGTATATGAAGCCATTGATACAGGTATATGCCATGAAAACTTTCACCAGGTCGGCCGTTTGAGCGACCTATTAAATTTACTATAATCAATTATGTCAAAAATTTACTTAAACCTGAGTGACTGGAATCGCAAAGAGCATTTCGCCTTTTTCAATCAAATGGATCAGCCCTTTTTTGGATTGACGGCCAATGTAGAATGCACTGCGGCATATCGGCGATGTAAGGCCAGCGGACAGTCGTTTTTCCTATATTACCTTCATAAATGTCTTTTGGCTGCCAACAGCATAGACAACTTTCGCTATCGCATCGAGGAAGGAAAAGTGGCGGTATATGATGTCATCCACGCCTCACCAACCATTGGGAGAGCAGACAATACCTTTGGCTTTTCATTTCTGGAATATTTTAAGGATTTTCAGGCATTCCAAAATAATGCCCTTCCTGAAATTCAGCGGGTTAAGCTCGCAACCGGTCTTTGTCTCGGAGAAGGAGCCAACAGGGCAGATGTGATTCATTTTTCTTCTATTCCCTGGGTGGCTTTTACCTCGATAAGTCATGCCTATTCCACCCCGCATGCGGGGTGCATTCCCAAAATTTCAGTGGGAAAACTCATTTGGCAGGGTGAAGTCGCGCTGCTGCCTGTTTCGGTATTTGCGCACCATGCCCTTATGGATGGCTATCACACCGGACTGTTTTTTGACAGGCTGGCAGCCTGGTTATCCGGCGAGCTCTAGGACTTTCTATCTTTTGGATACTTCAATGCTTCTCCTTTTTTTGAGGAAGTTCAATATAATGTCCCAAAGATGTTCGTAGGGAATAAACTCTACCTCAGCAGCTTCTTCGGTGGAAATTTTTGGATTGGCGACGAGTTTGGTAAAGTATTTTCTCGCATGCCGTTCAATGGCAACGACATGGTAATTGTTGCGTACAATTTCCAATAACATGTTAATGAAACAATTGCTTCTTACGCCTTTGTTTTTAGTGATGTACCTGCTGGAATATTTTTTGAGTGCTTCCATTCTGTCCAGTACATCACTTTCCCTTTTAAGAATAATGGCCTCCAGCAATTGGGCGATAATGACGGGTATATTCATGGCTCCCTTATCCTTGCCGAATTCCGGATAATCAGCAAGGTACCTTTTTACTTCAGATTTGTTGTCCTTAAGGTCATTGGGAATAACCTCCATCAATTTAAACAGGTAAAAATATACGTTGATGAGCTCAAGTGAGCGCTTAAATGTACTTTTTGTGTTTCGATAAGACTTGTGAGCAACAAGTTTCTGGTAGGTATCGTGGGCTTCCTTGTATTTATTTTGATTGATTTCAATAAGGATGATGATCTTGATGCTGTTGAGCCAGGAAGTAGTTCCTTCGGATTCAAGTTTGATGATCTTATTCATTTCTACCAGGGCCTCATCGTATAAATTCAGCAGGATAAGGTGTTCCGCTTTCTGCCGGATGGCATAACGTCGCACCGCCAGTGAGGTAAATTCAAGGGTATCCAGGTAATCGAGCAGGTCATTACAAACTTCAACTACCTCATGGTATTGGTTCTGCACATGGTGGAAAACCATTTTTAAATTATAAAAATCGCGGTGAAATTTCTGTGACCTCACTTTCCCTTCATGGGGTGACAATTCTTCGAGAAAGCCAATGACGTCGCTGATGATTGCATCTTTGTCCACCTTTTTATTCCGGCCAAACCGGGTGTTGATCATTTCATAGTAATAATTAGCCTTAAGTTCCCAATGAAGGTGATAGATGGCTTCTTCATATATTTTGTTGTAGTATTTATATTTGGCGTTATTGGGTTCTGTGATGCCAAAGTATAGCCGCATGGTATTGGCCATAAGTAAAACCTCATTATGCATAAAGTACTTATATGCTTTATTGAAGTGTTGTTCGATGAGGGGAAGGCTTAAGTCCCTTCTCATAAAATAGTTAAGGACATTTAGGGTTGATCCTACTTTATTCAATTCGATCAGTTCATCCAGAAATTTAGGCGAACCTTGCAATGACGGGGTAATAAACAAGACGGCATCGTACAGCCTGTCATTCAGTTTCTTTTTTATGCGCTGATACTTGATGGTATTAGATTTAATGCCAAACAAATCATTGGATGCCTGCAAATCGGTCTGGTAATTGTGTTCAAGGATTCCCTCCATTAAAACACGCTCTTCTTCGGTAAGGCTCAATTTTAAGTAGTTAAGATCCTTTTTTTGAGTGTTCTGGACCACAAAATGAAGGAGGGCATTCAATGTTTTCATCTGCAAATATCTAAGTTGGTATAGGGTAACGGTGAAAACAAATTCAATATCTAAGTAACATATTCATTTGTTTTTCAAATTTTTAGGTACTGTACCCTTGAAAAATAATCAAATATCATGCCCGTTATAAACTGTAAAATTGGGATTTTTTTTCAAGATGCGATGAGTTAATTTTGTCATGTGAAAAATAACAACGTTTACCTGCTATGAAAACCTAATAAACTTTTTACTAATTGATGTTGGAAAAATAATTTTTTATGTTTTAGCTTAAGTAATCCCTTAGGATAGCAGAAAGCTTAAAATACTATTTCATATTTGAATGCTATAATCACCTCATTATGAAGATATTGAGGTGATTAGTAGCATTTTTATCGCCATATTTCGGTGTTAATTTTCGTTACAAACTGTCATTTTTTTCACGTATTTCTGGCAGTAATTTTGTAATAGATTTTATAACACAATTAAATCAGAAATTATGGTAGCGTTTATAATTGGTATTTTGATGTCTTTGGGACTGATCAATTCTTCTACAGAATTTTTCAACATGTCACAACAACAACGTCACCAAATGGTGCAGGATTGGGTGGGCGATGAAGATCCAGGAGGAATCTAAACCATAGGGCCATTTTTATTGGCCTATTGAGTTAATTGTTTGAGAATTAATATATTGTACTATTAATATATTGTGCTGTAAGTGTAAGTTTTTAATAACCCACATCCTTAAAGTAGTTGTGGGTTATTTCTTTGAAAGTTTTTACTGAAGATATAATATTGTGCTTTTAAGTTTAGAATCAGCCTTGACGTTAAAGTATGTCAGGGCTGATTTTTTTTACGCCCATTCCAAACAAGGCGTAATCATATTTTACCGGGTCCTGAGGATCCATCAGCCGGCAGCAGTAGGTCAGTTCTTCCACGGTCAACCAGTCACGCTGCTTTCTTTCGATCATACCCAAATTTCTGGCTACCCTTTCAACATGAACATCCAGTGGCAACATGAGGCCGGCAACTGGTAATCGGGTCCAAAGTCCAAAATCGACTCCTTTTTCACCACTTCTAACCATCCATCTGAGAAACATATTCAAACGTTTGCAGGCCGAACCCCGTGCAGGGTCTGATACATGCTTTCGGGTGCGTGCTGCCATGATATCCATTTCAGAAAACATATTTCCACCAAAACTGGTAATCGAAGATTTCACCGAAATGAACTTACCATTTTCCAGGAAAGCGTCTTCAAGTGAATCAAAATGTTGGTAATGTTTTTTAAGATATGCGACGAAACCCAGGGCATCAATTCCCTGGAATGTCCTGTGTCCCCATTTCTGAAGGGATTTGAGGTCATTTTCAGTGTGCCCCATTACAAAACGGTATGGTTCATTCCCCATAATGTCCAACAGGGCATTTGCACTTTGAATGATAGATTTGCGATTTCCCCAGGAAATAGTAGCAGTCCAGAAAGCTGAAATTTCTATATCCTGCCTTTTGACAAACCGGTGAGGAATGGATATGGGATCCAGTTCAATAAAAGACTTTTGATGGTGGATTTCATATTGATCATCCAGCAAAGCTTTTAATCGCTGAAGATGCTTGTCCTTCAAAAATTATTTCAGTTTTTGCTTGATCTCTATGATTTCAAAAGCTTCTATGGTATCACCCACCTGAATGTCATTGCAGTTTTTAAGTGAAATACCGCACTCAAGTCCTGCTTTTACTTCCTTGGCGTCATCTTTGAATCGCTTCAATGAATCTATTTCACCTTGCGCTCCTTCTTTGGTTGGGAAGACAACGATGCCATCCCTGATGAGTCGAACATGGCTATTCCTGGATATTTTACCTTCCATCACATAGCAACCCGCAATGGTGCCCAGCTTACTGATTTTGTAAACCCCACGAACCTGGACCTGTGCCACAATTTTTTCTTCCTTAGTGGGTTCAAGCAAACCTTCCATGGCTGCTTTAACCTCATCGATGGCCTCGTAAATGATGGAGTAAGTTTTGATCTGCACTCCTTCTTTTTCTGCCAAAGACCTTGCATTGGAAGATGGCCTAACCTGGAAGCCTATAATGATGGCATCAGAAGCCGAGGCCAGAAGTACATCCGACTCAGAAATTTGACCAACCGCCTTATGGATAACATTCACCTGAATGGTTTCAACGGACAACTTGATGAGGGAGTCGGTAAGCGCTTCAATGGAACCATCCACGTCACCTTTTACGATGAGGTTCAATTCTTTAAAGGTTCCAAGGGCCAACCTTCTTCCAATCTCATCCAAAGAGATTCGTTTGGAAGCCCTGTTTGACTGCTCTCTTTCTATCTGAGAACGCTTTCCGGCAATTTGCCTGGCGTCCTGTTCAGACTCGGTTTCCTTAAATTTCTCACCGGCCTGTGGTGCACCACTTAGACCCAGGATAAGCACTGGAGACGAAGGCCCGGCAGATTTTAATTTTTTACCTTTTTCATTAAACATCGCTTTTACCTTGCCACTATATGCACCGGCAACGATGGGGTCACCAATATTGAGCGTACCATTTTGAATGAGCACCTTGGTTACATAGCCACGACCCTTGTCCAATGAGGCTTCAATCACTGCGCCTGTAGCTGTCCTCTTTGGATTGGCTTTGAGTTCCAACATTTCAGCCTGGAGCAGGATCTTTTCACATAAAAGGTCAACATTGATTCCCTTCTTAGCTGAAATATCCTGAGATTGGTAAGTTCCTCCCCAGTCTTCAACCAGGAAATTCATGGAAGCCAATTCCTGTTTTATCCGTTCGGGGTCGGCTCCGTCTTTATCGATCTTGTTGATGGCAAAAATGATGGGTACACCTGCAGCCATGGCATGACTTATGGCTTCCTTGGTTTGGGGCATGATGTGGTCGTCGGCTGCAACCAGAATGATGGCAACGTCGGTTATTTTTGCGCCCCGTGCCCTCATGGCGGTAAAGGCTTCGTGACCTGGTGTATCCAGGAAGGTAATCTTTTTGCCATTAACCACTACTTCGTATGCGCCGATGTGTTGAGTGATACCACCCGCTTCACCGCTGGCTACGCTTGCCGATCTGATGTAATCGAGTAGTGAAGTCTTTCCATGATCGACGTGTCCCATTACGGTCACTATTGGTGCCCGTGGCTCGAGGTCCTGTGGATCATCCATCTCTTCTTTATCCTCTTCTACGATGGACTCAGCTGTGGTAAATTCGATTTCGTGACCGAATTCATTGGCTACAAGTTCAATAACCTCAGCATCAAGTCGCTGGTTGATAGAAACGATAACCCCCAGATTCATACAGGTGGTGATCACTTCAGTCACCGGCACATCCATAAGGCTTGCCAATTCTGAAACGGATACAAACTCAGTCAGTTTCAGTTTTTGATCAGTGTCACTTACATTGAGTTGTTCCGCCTTTTCTCGTTTAACTTCCCGGTTGTCCCGGCGTATTTTCTGGCGTTTATTCTTACCAGTTACGTTCAGACGGGCAAGGGTCGCTTTGATTTTTTCATCGATTTCCTTTTTGGAAACCTCCTTGACTTCATTGCCGTCTGACTTTCCCTTTTGTCCGGGAGTCTCTTTGAAAGACTCAGCGGTAATTTTTTTGCGCTTGCGCTTCCTCTTTGCAGCATCTGTAAGGCCAGCATCTGAAGCGGGACCTCCTGCTGCCGGTGCCTTATCTCTAGTCTTCTTCACAGCCAGTCCACCCTTTTTAACTTCGGCAGGTTTGTCTTTCTTACCTTTTGGACCGGAAGAAAACTTATCGGTATCAATTTTTCCGAGAATTTTTAATCCCGCAAGCTGAGGTGTTGTGGCCCTGTACTCATCAATTTCTGCGGGTTCGTTTTCTTTGGTCTGAGGGGCTTCAATGGGCACGGTTATTTCCGCAACTGTTTCCTCTGGTTCGGCAGCAGGTGCAGTTTTGTCATCAGATTTTGGTTCTGCTTCTGGTTTAGTGGCTTGTTTTTTAGGTTTAGGAGTGAGGTCAATCTTTCCCAAAATTTTCAATTTAGGTGCCTCAGTTTTAGCCTCAACTACCTCTTCTTCAACCGGGGGAGCAACTACTTTAACTTCTTCTTTGGGTTTTTCCGCCACTTTAACCACTTCTTTTTCCAAAGGCTTAACCAGAGGTTTAAATATTGGTTTTTCCTCAGCTTTTTTAAAGCTGGTGCCAATTTGGATTTGGTCGGCCTTCTCTTTAATATCTGCCGATCCCTTAAATTCCTTTGCAAGGGACTCATACATCTCGTCTGATACCTTTGCATTTGGCTTATTTTCGATTGAAAAGCCCTTGGATATCAGAAAGTCGACGATGGTAGTCGTTGCGACGTTGAATTCCTTTGCTATTTTAAAAAGATTTCCTCCCATTTAATGGTATTAGTGATATAAGGCTTTTATTAATCTTCAAATTCTGAGGCAAGTATTTTCAATACCTCGTCTATGGTCTCTTCCTCAAGATCTGTCCTTCTCAACAGTTCCTCTTTACTAAGGTTAAGTACACTTCGGGCTGTGTCACAGCCAATACCTTTGAGTTCAGTGATGATCCACTCATCGATTTCATCGGCAAATTCTTCCAGATCCACGTCATCAATTTCTGCTTCATCGCTGTCCCGGTAAACATCAATTTCATAATCAACCAGTTTGCCTGCCAATTTAATATTTGAACCTCCTTTACCAATGGCAAGGGAAACCTGATCAGGCTTCAAAAATACAGATGCTCTGCGATTCTTGTCATCGAAAGTAATCGATGAAATTTTAGCAGGTGTCAGTGCCCGCTGGATATAGAGCGCCGTATTTGTCGTATAGTTGATGATGTCAATGTTTTCGTTTTTCAGCTCCCTCACGATACCGTGAATCCTGCTTCCTTTCATGCCTACACATGCGCCAACCGGGTCAATCCGATCATCATAGGATTCAACCGCAACTTTAGCCCTTTCACCAGGTAATCGCACAATGCGCTTAACTGTAATGAGCCCGTCTTCAATTTCCGGTACTTCCTGCTCAAGCAACTTCTCGAGGAAAAGGTTATCTGTCCTTGAAATGATGATGTGTGGCACATTGTTGCGCATTTCCACTTTTTTGATGACGGCACGGATCATATCTCCTTTGCGGAAAAAGTCTCCTTTGATCATGTCTGTCCTGGGAAGAACCAGTTCATTACCAGTGGCATCATCGAGAATAAGGACTTCCTTTTTCATGATCTGGCTCACTTCGCCAACCACAATTTCACCAAGTCTTTCAACGTACTTCTTATATACTTCGTCTTTTTCAAGATCCATGATTCTGGATATCAGTGTCTGTCTGGCGGCCATAATGGATCGCCTTCCAAATTCCTCCAGGGTAAGTTGTTCGTAACATTCATCACCTACATCATAGTCAGCATCGATCGCTTTCGCATCCGTAGCAGAAATCTGGCCCATTTCATCGGTAACCTCGCCATCGGGAACGATGGATCGGATTCGCCACATTTCAAGGTCACCGTTCTGTGTATTTACGATTACATCAAAATTGTCGTCTGAACCATATTTTTTCTTGATCAGGGTTCTGAACACGTCTTCCAATACCCTGACCATGGTAGGCCGGTCAATGTTTTTTCCGGCTTTAAATTCTGAGAAAGATTCAACCAAATTCATGATTAAAAGCTTATTTTAATTTTTGCTTCAACAATATCCACATAGTTAATCCTGTGGTTTACAATTTCCTTTTTCTTTTTTCCTTCCGTCTTTACCGTAGTTTCTGTCTCCACCGTACAGGCCTCGTCATCTGCCGCGGTGAGTTTTCCTTCGATTTTGCCTTCTGCCGTTTTCACTGATATGTTGCGACCAATGTTGTTGGCATACTGCCGGGAAAGACGCAGTGGACTCCCTACCCCGGGCGATGAAACCTCCAATATGTAATCTTCACCATATCTAAGGTCCACATCAAAAATTGACTCCAGATGCCGGGAAACCTTGTGGCAAACATCAAATGAAATTCCACCATCCCTATCAATGAAAACTTCCACTTTTTTTCCCTGGACCCTCAAATCAACCCAAAAACAATTTTCCATCGCATTATCGAGAAAAAACTGTTCAGTTATTTGTCTAATATCGCTAGTATCCAAAATTAATACCTGAATTTAAATAAAAAAGGGAACTTTTGTTCCCTTCGTAAACATTCATTCCTCGCAAAGATATAAAAAAATTTACTGGAAATCAAACTTTTGACTTTGTTTTTTTCCTGAGGTACCCATGTAAAAATCACCCTACCAAACGACTGATAAGTACAAAATAATCCCTGTTTGGTTCATCTTCGCGGGATAAATGGCCGGAATGGCGACAGTTGGAACCATTATGATACAGAACCAAAGTCAACTAAAAACTGACCCAATAAAATTAAAAAGTGATTAGAATCAATATGCGTATTAGCATTGACGTTGCTTAAGGGGTTAATTTTGTGACTACGCTATCTGGATTTCACAAAATGTATTTTATAAAATGACCACAATTAAACAGAAACCCATTTTATGGTTGGTATTTGTGCTTTTACAAGGCCCGGCACTTTTCGGCCAAAAACCTGATTCACTCAGAAATATTGAAATTGACCAAATTACCATCACCTCATACAGATTTCCAGGTCAGGAATTAAAACACCTTGACGCTATTCATCAAACCTATATTACAAGTGGAAAAAAAAATGAAGTAATCCTCGTTCAGGATTTACCTTTTAATGCGGCAGAAAAAACGGGCAGGCAACTCTTTGCCAAAATACCGGGATCCTTTATTTACGATATGGATGGCTCAGGCAACCAAATAAACGTTGCTACACGGGGACTGGATCCGCATCGAAGCTGGGAATACAATATCCGGCAAAATGGCATCATGACAAACTCTGACATTTATGGCTATCCTGCCAGCCATTACAGCCCACCCATGGAAGCCATCCATCGCATTGAAGTACTAAGGGGGACATCTTCACTGCTATATGGTTCCCAGTTTGGAGGTATGATTAATTACATAACCAAAGCTCCGGATACCACAAAAGCGATCACCATAGAATCTATCAACACTGCAGGTTCTTTCGGTTTACTGAGTAGTTTTAATTCAGTAGGAGGCAAGGCCGGCAAAATGACCTATTGCGGATATTATCAAAGCCGAAAATCTTCAGGATACAGAAACAATTCCCTTTCAGATTCCGAGTCTCAGTTTGCCAGTCTCCAATATGCCTTTACCCCCTCATTGACCGCGCGGGCTGAGATGGGACGCAGCACGTACCTTTACCAAATACCCGGACCTTTGACCGATAAACAATTTGGAGAAAATGCACGACAGTCAAGCAGAACCAGAAATTATTTCAGCCCTGACATTTACGTGCCGTCCATTACACTTGATTGGAAAATGAGTAAAAACACCCGGGTAAATTGGATTTCATCCGCTGTCCTTGGATCAAGGTCCTCTGTTCAATTTGTCGGATTTGCAGATGTTGAGGATTTAGTCGATTCCCTAACTCTTCGATACAAACCAAGACAGGTCGACATCGATGGTTTCAAGTCCTATGCCTCTGAAATGAGGGTACTTCAGGATTATGCCCTCGGTTCGGTAAATGCGACCCTGGTTGGCGGAATTCGATATACCCATAATGATTTACACCGCCGTCAGCAGGGCAAAGGAAGCACTGGAACCGATTATGACCTGGCTATTTCCGAGTCTGGCTTTGGAAGAGACATTCACTTTAAGACACAAAACGTAGCCATCTTTGCTGAAAATCTTTTTAAAATCAGTAAGAAATTTCACATGACTTTAGGGTTGCGTACCGAACAGGGACAAAGTAAAATGACGGGTAGAATTGCTTATCTGCCAAACGAAAAAGTGCCCTTAACTATTCAACATCGTTATTGGCTGGCCGGCATAAGCAGTGAATATCAAATTGGGAAAGCCCACAAAATTTACGGGGGTTGGTCTCAAGCCTACAGGCCTGTAGTTTTTGCAGACATCATACCGGCCACTATTCTGGAAAAGACTGACCCATCATTAAAAGATGCGTTTGGTTACAATACAGAACTTGGATTTAAAGGAAAGTTTGGTACAATTTGGACCTATGACCTTACTTTTTTTGAGATACGCTACAATAATCGAATAGGAAGCCTCATTCAGGAAGATGTGCATCAGGGCGTTTATGTGTGGAAAACAAATATTGGTGACAGTCGCACACGGGGTGCAGAACTGTATCTGGAAGCTTTGTTATATTCAGATGAGCAGACAAGACTTTCTATTTTTACTGCCTCATCCTATTTTGATGGAGTGTACCTCAATGGGACGATCCGGAATGGTGCGGAAAATACCTCACTTAAAGGCAATAAACTGGAGACCGTACCTATGTGGATAAGCAGGTCTGCATTTCAGGCGGGATACCGCAAATTTTCATCTATATTTCAATTTAGTTATGTGGGAAAGAGTTTTTCAGATGCAGTAAATACAGAAATACCAAGTTCAAATGGCGCTAAAGGACCTGTGCCGTCCTATGGAGTCTGGGACCTCAATATATTATATCGTTTGAATCAAAACTTTCAGGTTAAAATTGGTTGCAATAATATGCTGGATAAAAGTTATTTCACAAAAAGGCCTGCGGGATATCCAGGTCAGGGAGTGTGGAGTTCAGACGGAAGGAGTTTTGTGGTAACGGTGTCATATAAAATGTGATTTTCCCCCTTATGATTTTCCATTCAATTGTCAATTATTTGGGAGTTTTCAACTAATCATCATAGCGAATAAATGCTTATAAACGTTTATATACGATTATAACTGATTAAATCCGGATATCGAAATTTACATGCCGTTACTTTGGAAAAAATAATGCGCATGAAAATACACACCAATCAAGTTTACTTCCTACACAATACAGGAAACAACAATGCAGCCCTCTTTCATTGTCATGAAAATTATCTTTTATTTCTGTATTATTTCAAAATGTATGTAATGCAATATTGCCATGTCTATGCCTGGTGTCTTCTTCCTGAAAGTTATGTTTTCCAAATTGCGCCAAACAGATCCGGGGCAGAGCCAATGATCGTGGGCTCTTTACAAATGTCTGCCATTTCAAATGGTGTGCGCTTGATGCAAAGCAAATACGCACAGCAAATAAACAAAAGACAAAAGAAAGTGGGAAGTTTGTTTACACAAAAAGCCAAGGCTACGCCTTGCAAGGACATCGGTCAAGACTGGTTAAATACCTATTCAACGTATGTAGAAGAAATTCCCTGCCTGATGGGCAGGGTTCAGAAACCTGAAGAATGGATTTATTCATCATTCCATGAACGAAACGGCAGACTGAATATACTGCCAGGTTTGACACAAATCTGACATGTTCTGCGCTTATTTACTATGAATATCAGCTGATACCCCGGTAAATGACATATTTATAGCCATTTAGCAGATGAATCTAATAATGATGCCTGGTGTAAACCAAAGACGAGAATAAGAACAATTGCCGATCCTCACTTCTTAGCTAAATAGTACGAGGATAGTTATACACACTTTTGCAAATAATAGCGTGATTGACATTGGTTATATATCAAGTTGTAAAATCGTCTGACACTTGTCTGACACTTGTCTGACACTTGTCTGACACTTGTCTGACACTTGTCTGACACTTGTCTGACACTTGTCTGACACTTGTCTGATTCGCGTCCGACTCCAATCATACTCCAGTCTGATACTTGACTGATATCTTTTTGTAACTTTTTGTAACTTTTTGATATTTTCTGATACCAACTTGACCGCTATCTGACACATGTCTGATACGTTTCTGAAAAGTGTCTGACACTTGTCTGACTGCGGTGAGACATAGGTATTATTTTTTTTCTCGCTTATACACAACTGCAGTCCTCAGCCGTTTCAATGACCCGCCAAAATTCACTCAAGATCCCTTCATCACTTTTAATCCTCTTTGCATGCTTTTCTTCAATTTTTGCGCCTCCAATATATAGCCAAAAAAAATGAAGATATTAGATGCCAAATACTCCACCACGCCGCAATCATGGCCATACCACCATTCCCCTTAAAAAAATTAAATACTAAAATTAGGGCAAGTCCGGAATTCTGAATCCCTGTTTCTATCGAAATTGCCCTGGCATCCTCTAAAGGCCGACCCATCATCCTTGAAAAATTATAGCCCAAAGCAAGGGCCAACGTATTATGAATAACTACCAGGTAAAAAACATGGTGGATGTGCATTCGTATGTTTTCCAGATTCCCGACAACAGCAAATAAAATAAAGGCTATAAATATAATCAGACTCAACTTTTTCACGCCTGGTATCACTTTTTGGACTAGTATTGGAAAATAATATCGCGTAAGCATTCCCAAAACCAATGGAAAGAGAATTAGCTGCACTATAGAAAAAAACATCGAAGTGAAATTAATTTCAAAGCCTATCGCACCAGCATTCGTTGGATCAATAAATTGAGCCCCAATTGAAAAAACAGCAGGTGTAGTAAGTGCCGCCACCAACGTCGAAATTGAGGTCAACAATACGGAAAGTGGCGCATTGGCTTTGCTAAGATGAACCGCATAATTGGAAACATTTCCACCCGGACACGCAGCTACCAGCAACATACCAGCAGCCAATGATGGCGATGGCTTAAGTATATAAATCAGAAACATAGTCAACGCCGGCAATAATATCATTTGGCTAAATAAACCAGTGGCTGTGCTCTTCCTATTTTTAAGTAATGCCCTAAAATCAGAAATTGTCATTTCAAGAGCTATGCCAAACATCAAAAATCCAAGGCAAATATTCAATAGAATAAGTTGCTCTGAGTTGAAGTTGATCCGTATATGGTCTAGTTCTGCCACTGCTTTTTACCCAAAGGTATGAAAAAAGTTTACCTTTGCAACGCATACCGGCCTGTCGCTGTTCCTTACGCAAGGAATGGAGGAAAGTCCGGACAACGTAGAGCACCACACCACCTAACGGGTGGGGCTGCAGCAAAGGCTGCAGTACAGAAAGTGTCACAGAAAACTATACCGCCACACCCTATTGGGTAGGGTAAGGGTGAAATCGCAGGGTAAGAGCCTACGATCCATGCAGGTAACTGAAGGGATGGAAAAACCTTGTGGGTTGAAATGCCATGTATATTCCGGCCCGCTATTGCGGAAAGAGTGACTCGCTCAAGTTACCGGCAACGGTACGCCGGGAGGGGTAGGCAGCTTAGATAAATGACAGGACATCCGGCCAAATGCCGGTGGACAGAATTCGGCTTACAGGTATGCATTTTAAAATTTCAGGCTTCGACCTGAATTATAATAAAAAGAGCCGGCACTTCTGCCGGCTCTTTTTTTAATAGAGACCTCAATCGAATATTTCTTAATCTATAATGATCATTTTGCCGTATTTGGTTTCTCCTTCATAGGTAACTGAATAAATGAAACTACCCGTGCTTCCGATCGTTGTCCTGTTTAACTCTATCTGATGTTTTCCTGCTGTAAGTACTAGGTCCCGAGCATGTACCAATTTACCTGCATTATCCTGCACTGAAAGGCTAATGATGCCATCTTTTGGAAGAATTACCGCAATGAAAGAGGATTCATTCCAAGGGTTAGGCTTAGCCATTCCCAAATCAAACTCCTGGTAAATGTCATTTTTCTCTTTTGACCTGATTTCTAGGTCAGCAATTTCAAATTCCACACCCAAGTAGGCCTGAGCAGATAAACCGGCGTAGTCCATTGTAATCATCTTACTTAACTGACCATCACCAGTTACTTCTGCATCCACATACATTAAAACGTCACCTGCCTTAATATTTGCTGCCCCTTTTGAAACCCAGCTGATATTTATAGAATCATCTGACTTCCTGTAAATATTTTCCTCAGAAAGACCTTCTAATGTAACGCCCTCAATTGATTTAACAATCATTCCATCGAATGTTAAGGTCGCCTGAAGTCCATGGATGGAATTGAACGTGGCTGCAATAATAGGTATCCTGATATTCTCTCCCGATCTTACTTCATGGTCTGCATACGTCATTGAAAACACTTTTGAACTTCTGTTTTCAGTTATGTTACCATATACATTGGCAACCACATTGCCATTAAGATCACCAAGTTTTATTCCTGTAAAATTAATCTCCATGTCTTCCAACAAAAAGCTGATGTCATACGACTCTGTGATTGGTGTAGCCCATGGGTTAGTTGGATCTGCCCATTGATGGCCATCCCATACAAATTTCCAACTTTGGTCATTTGGCAGCTGATTTTCTACACCCAATATAAGTTTTCTCAGGATGACTAAATCGGATGCGGTGACCTTGCCATCCTGGTTGATGTCTGCGGCAATCAATTTAAGTGGATCATCCAGTTTACTGATGCCCAGGATATGGCGCTGTATCAATACCAGGTCCAGTGTACTCACTCCATTTAAAGGGTTGTCACTTTTCTCAGGTTTCACAAGATATTGAACGCCTTTTGGCAATAAACCAAAACTATATTCACCGGCACCTTCTGTAATGTCAATTCTTTCTTCTGCAGATACCAACTTCACGCTTACATCACTGATGCCCTTGTTGTCAGACGTGTGAATACGGCCATTTACATTGGATTCAATGATGCCCGGAGGACAAATGTTAACATTATTGCTGTCTTTAACAATGATGTAGGTGGTGCAATGATTTTGATTATCATTTTCATCCGTCACCCAGAGCTTTACTTCCTTAGGCGCGCTAAGATTACTGCAGTCAAGCCAAAGGGTGTCATCTTCAACATCTTCAGAAAAACTGAGTACTATTGAATTTCCACAACCTTGTTCACTACCGTTGTCAAACATTTCAGGGGTTACCATAGACATTTCAGCATCAAGTTGGTTATCGCCATTTGTATCCATTCCCACCAGGCTGGTGCTCAAGCCATGCTTACAGTAAGCTGTTGGTGGTTTGCAACTTTTGACATCAAACAAGTAACCCGTATAGGAAATATTGCCACACTTATCTTCTACTTCAAAATCTATACGGTGATTTCCAAATGGATAAATACCCGATGCATCATTGCCTGTACCGTTTTTCTTTTTACCATCCTCAAATGTGATGGTCCACCTCCACTTCAATTCGCTTTGTGGTGTACACTTATCGTCGGCTGCAGCGGTAAGTTTAATGGATGCCGGTGTACAATCTGCATTGTAACTGCATACCTCTCTTCTTGTGGTAGGACTGGTAATTCTAGGACCTTCGGTATTCATAATGACAATTACCTGGTCAAAAGTATCCTGCCAAAGTTTTCCATTCACATAATAGCACCAATCAATCACAGTCCAGTGCCTAACAATTTTATAACATGCATTGTTGCTGGTAAATGAATATACATCCTGATCATAACTGAATGCCACAAGGTCGCAAACACCTTCTTCAATTAATTGAGGCATGCCATATCCCTCGGGTAGGTTTTCCGGGTCCAAATCAAACGGTGTGCAAAGCGAATTGACAAATGATGTATCATTTGGCCAATCAATCATATTGGCATTAAATGGCCTTTCCGGCGCAAAGGTAATGGTATGTGAACAGCTGTCCACTGCATTTCCATTGTGCTCGAGGATGAATTTTCTGTGCAAATTACCGATGCGGCAATCATTCAATAAATCGTTAAAAGTCTCCGTTACATCATCAAGGTCTGCACAACCTCCACCTGAAATTACAGGGTAACCAAAAACGGCTCCCAGATCAGTAGTATCAAATGTGGTAGAACAGTTGACGGTGACAGTATATGCAGAGGTCAGGGTAGGTACCCGCTTATCCTGAACCTCCACAAGCATCATACACCTGTTTGTCCTTCCTCCCTGATCCGTAACCTGCAGTTCTACCATGATGTTTTTTTCTCCGGCATCTTCACAGCAAAATCCTACTGCGTCACTCCAATTTAAAGACATTGTGTCACACTCCGAGTTAACCCTTCTGATTTTAAGATATACAGGGCCGCATTCATCAAAACTGCCATCGTCAACAGATTCGCTGTACAGCCATGCCGTGCCATCTTCCTTAAGACTAACCACAGCTCGTGCCTCGCAAATGGCAATGGGTTCAGCTCTGTCTTCTACAGTGACCGATATGGTTTTTATACCCAGATTAGAACAAAGATCTGTGGCGTAATAAGTAACGGCATGCTTACCTACCGGAAGTGTGGTCACACCTCCGTTGGTCTTTAGTGTGTCGTATCCTGTGCTTATGTTTACAGACCATGTATTGCAATTGTCTGTAACATTGGCTTTTGGAAGATTAAATGTCGCTGAACAACTATTTGAACCTGTGCTGATGGTCATGTCGGCAAGGTTTGTTATTACAGGCGCTTCCTTATCCTTTATTTCTATTACTTGTACCCAAGTTTGTATCATAGTTTTATCGCACCACCATTCTCCTACTTCCCATGTCCTGTTTATAATCCTTTTACAAGACGTAGTAAATGTCTCATTGTCAGTATAGGTTACAAATCCATTGCAGATAAACGACTGATTAAAAGGGTAAATATTTATATTTTTTAATTTTGGTACCCCTGTTACACTTACCAGTGGTCGTCCATTAGCATCATCTGCAAATTTATTGCATTCCAATGCCTTAGATCCAGTAAAGTGGTCTGGAAACTTAATGTTACTCAGGTCAGTCCTTTCTACAAAGATAATTTGTGTACAAGTATCCCCCTGGTTGCCATATTTGTCCTTTGCGGTATATATCCTGGTAATTTTACTCAAAAACTTTAGATTACACTGCAAGGTATCTTCAAAATCGTAGAGTGTGATCAATTGACCTCCGTCACAATTATCAACCAATTTTGGCTTCTTGATATTGGAACGAGGTTCCACACAAGAAATAGTATCATTTTCGCAAACCACAAAGGGTCTTAATTTATCTTCAATTTTGATGGTACCCCAACAATAAAAACCATGTGAAGGATTAGAAATAGTGTAATCCAGGGTTTTGCCCAAATAATCCCCATCCACTGAGTTTCCTATATTTACACCGAGAGGATTTTTAATGTTGACCTTAAAGGAATCCAGACAACCCAGCAGGGTATCTCCATTTATGTCTAAATATCCGGTAAGTACCATAAAGGGATCTACGATCGCCTGACAATTTTGATCCAATGAAACATTCCTATTGATGCAGCCCAGCGATGAGTTGAAATAATCGACAATGGTAACTTCAAAAGAACAAGTCGCTGAGTTTCCCTCGGCATCGGTTGCCTGATATACCACTATATTTTCTCCTATCGGAAAAAAGTCTCCTGACTCTAGAGAAGAGCTTACTTCCCATGTGACTCCGGGACAATTGTCGGTGGCATTTGCACTAAACAAAACTTCGACTTCACACTCCAAAGGATCAAGTTCAACTTCAATATCTGCAGGGCACTTGATTTTAGGGTTTTCGTTATCCACTACTGTCACCGTAAAACTACAGGTGGCCGCATTGTCATTGTTGTCTGTCACTGTAAATTCATTTGTGGTTGTCCCTTTGGGGAAATTACTTCCTGAAGGTAAGCCGGAATCTTGTGCAAGGTCAGGATTTATATCTTCCATATAGGTAAATTGCATAGCTATGGTGACAGCGGCTCCTAAGATTCCATCAACTGAATAAATTCTGAAACAGAACTGTTGGCCTGGATTGAGCATGATGCTTACACTTCCAGATTGAGGAGTTCCTCCGACATTATTAGATAATTGGGTAAATACACCATCAACGGTATATCCAAATCGATCGTAAAAAGGGTCGTCAAATGTTTTGTAATTCCAATCAAAAGTCATCATGCCACTATAAACTCCAGGTATGGAAATGCAGTAATCCGTATTATTGGAACCACCATTATTTGAACCAGTCAGAATCACATCGATTGGTGCTCCCGTTGTATTTATAGTACCATCTCCTCCATTGCTATTTGAAAGGTTCCAGAATGCAGGTGCAAATTCTTCTTCAAAGCCATTGGCATCCACTCCGTAACAGTTATCATCAAAAGTGACATCATATGTGTAATTTCCAGTGCATAAACCGGGATCAGTATCAATGGTCACATTTTTAGGACAACGGATTTCGGGTGATTCATCGTCTTCAACGGTCACCGTAAAACTACAGGATGCCGTATTTGCCGGAACACTTTTATCTGTAAAAATATAAGTCACGGTGCTGACGCCGGTATAAAAATAAGTACCGGAAGCGTCGCCGTTACCACTGGTATTGGTGGCTCCTGAAATTTCATACGAAATGGTTGTATTTGGACAATTTGCAAACAAATTTTCTACATTAATGCCCCGGACCAAGGCCACACAATCGCCACCAAGTTGATCGGTATTTGCACCCGTGCTGGTGGTAACCACCACATTGGCAGGACACGCCGGCAGATTGGAATACCTGAAAGTTCCGGCATGATAACTGGTTGTAGGCGAAGCCTCCGCTGTCGTTGGCAAACCAAAACCTGCGCCACCGTATGAAGCACCATCAAAGGTAAGTAACCCTCCCCCATTATTTGTAGTGACAGGGAGGTCACCGAGATTTGTATTTCCATTCATTTCACTACTTCCATAACCAACAGCCACAATGACATAAGAGCCTGGTGATAAAATAAAAGGCGTAATGGCATACATCCTATGGCCATTGACGAGTGGATCACCGGCACCAGACAAAGATATTGGTCCAGCCATGACCGCTCCATCAGAGCGGATTATACCTACCTGGATGGTCGACAGCAAACCATCTCCATCACTATCAAAAGCACCAAGATCGGAAATGACAACCGGACTGTTTACGGTAAAGGACATGCCCAGGCGCTGAGTGTAGGGCTGATTTCCTGCTGTTTCTGCACTGGAATACGCAACAACATTGCATTGAGAAAATACAGGTTGAACAGGAGCCATAATGGCAAATAGCATCATGGCCATCCCAATCCGGGCTGATGATGTAAAAAACCGCAATGACAAAATCGAGTCAAAAACACTTGCTGTTTTGCTGATGCCAGTTTGAAAGATTGAAAATGAATGTCTCATTTGTTTAAATGTTTCACTAGGTGATTAAAAAATGCTGAGTAATAAAATTTATCCTTTGCTTAAAATTGGATCTCCAATTTTTAATTTCTTCATTAAAGGTTTTCCTATTACCAGAGGCTGGTTTAATTTGGGCAGGGCTATTACACCCTGCCATGATTTATTTTATTTGATTCTGATCATTTTTCCAAGAGCAGTTTCGTTACCAAAACTTAATTCATACAAGAATACACCCGTTTGTCCCTGGAAGGATTCGCTTCTGATTTCAAGTTCATTGTCACCCTTTACTACTGCATATTCATTTGTAAATACAATAGCTCCGGTAACATCCTTAATTTTCAGGGTAACAAGCCCTTCAGATGGTGCGGCACAAATGATAGAGGTTTTATCTGACCATGGGTTTGGTGTATTTTGTTTAACCAGGAATGACCCTATGGCTTCATCGTTCCATTTGACGGATAAGCGTCTTGCTACCAGATTTTCATATATTTCATTCTGCATGAAATCATCAGTCATATGTACCATGGTTGACAACAATCCATCCTGATATGACCTGGCAGTAAGATATATGAAATCCATGGCACCCAGCGCTACAGCTTTTTCAGGAGTTATGACTACCAGTAACTTACCATCATGTACATGATAATATAACTCATCCTTTGCGAAAAGATCAGTGTGCAATTCTATGTCAGTCAAACCGCTTACATCAAATTCCAGTTGTAACCCATCTGCATGGATTGTCGAAATGATTCCGATCTTGGTTGTAAATTCTTTACCTGCAGTGACAAAATTATCATTTATGATCAATGAAGTCTCTGACCTTGTGGCAGATATGGTCTGGGCATTCGCCGTATAGGTGTTGTTTACATCTCCGATTTTTACACCGACAAAGTCAGATATTCTGTTACCCTTAGGGCTGATCATTTCAAAATACAATGGATATTCATCGCTGAATGGATTCGAAGGATCGGGGAAGCTGTACCTGCCGTCGATCATCTTCCAGCTGGTATTGTTTTTAAATCTGTCGCTGATGCCAAGTATTACTTTTCTCAATTCCACAAGGTCAGAAGCAGAAATCTTATCATCGTTGTTCACATCTGCTGCTATCATCTTATATGGCGAATTAAGTTTTGCGACCCCTAGTATGTGACGTTGGATTATGATGAGGTCTAGCGTGCTTAGCCCTTCGGTCACTCCATCCTCTTTTATAGGTTTGAGCATATAATCCCCTTGAGCCTGCATGTCACCAAACACATACCTGCCATCCTTGTCGGTCAATACAGCCGGCATTCCGGATAAATTAACCCATACATCTTTGACCGGTACCTGATTTTCTGTAACCACGGCACCCTTAACCCTGAAAATATTTCCGGTACAGAAACCCGGAGGAGGATCCTGAATGGTCAATAGTGTCCTACAGGAATCAAACAATACTCCATTCTCCCAGAAATAAATGATGGTCACAATATCACCTATGTCATCACAGAAATATCTATTAATGGTATCTGTAATGTCATCATCTGAATATGTGAAAATAAAGGTATCCTGGTTGCATGTGCCGGTTACCGTTACAAATTCTTCAGCTTCTACATCTACCCACTCATTGTCGGTTATGTTCCTTACAATTTTATGGCAAACTACAGTTCCATTTCCGGTAACAATCACGGTAATAAAGAAAGTATCTTTGCTCATATTACCACAGGCATCCATTGCAGTCACAATGATTTGATGGATGCCTTCATCATATAATCCAGAAGGGTTACCTGAGTTGTTGTTACTTGCAAATGGAGAGTTATTTGTGACCGTAAACTGCGAGCAGTCGGTGATAGAAACCCCTCCCATGGCATAATTCACCTGCACAGGACAAGTATCAGAAGTGATGGTGATGTCGGCATAACCCGTAATTACCGGTGGCTGATTGTCATTTACTAAAATCAACTGCACATCCGTAAATATACCGGCTCCTGTGTTTGTATTTAAGATACATGAATCTATGACCGTCCATGTCCTTTGAATAGTGTAATTGCATGGTGTATTTGGATTTAAATTTACATCTATATGTGATATTGAAGTATTGGTGCAAGAGGCATTGGCGGAATTAACAACCACATTTCCAGTCACCGATGGATCAATACTGGTGCAGGCATTCAAAGTGATGTCTGCAGGGAATACAATATCGGCTATTGTTAGAGGATCCAATGGTCCGGTAATGGTTATTACCTGTGTACACTCTGACTCATTGCCAGATGCGTCCTCCGCAGTATAGGTTCTGGTTATGGTTCCTATGTTACATGAATTTGTAGCATTGATTACCTGTACTGTCACTGTTGCAGGAGGACAGTTGTCTGTTGCCGTTGCTCCGGGCAGGCCACCAAGTCCGTTAAATGTTGCACAATTGAATGTGGCGTTTGCAGGACATGTAATAACCGGAGGAAACGTATCCAGTACCGTAACCTGAGCCGTACATGTGGCAGATGTGCCATTGGATGACGACACCGTAAGTGTAACGGTAATGGGTGATAAGTTGATGTCATTACAGAAAAACTGATTAGGCGTCACACTGAAAGTCAATGGCAGATTGTCACATCCTGGTGCACTTCCATTGTTCACTTGTTGCGGATTTAGCACTATTTCGCCCTGTGCATTGAGATAAACCGTTGCATTTTGGCAATTGGCAATAGGCACATTATTTAATGTCACTATGACCGTTGCAGACTCAGTATCTGTACATCCATTTGCATTTGTAACCGTTACGGTATATGCTGTGGTAGTCGTTGGAGAGACTGTGATGACTGCCGTAGTTTGTGGAGGTGCAGTATTCCAACTAAAGCTTGTGCCGCCTCCTGCCTCCAGTGTGGTTGATTCGCCCAGACAGATGTTGAGATCGCCTGAAATGTTAGCTACTGGCAATGAATTTACAGTCAATACTTTACTTTCAGTATCTGTACATCCGTTTGCATTTGTCACAGTAACTACATAAGTGGTTGTACTTGTCGGATTAACCATAATGGATGCTGTGGTTTGCGCCGGTACTGTATTCCATAGGAAACTTGTTCCACCTGAAGCAGCAAGCGTTGCATTTTGACCAGTACAAATGGCATTTGGACCGGTTATTGCGGCAACAGGAAGCGGATTGACAGTTACAGTCGCTGTTGCTGTCGCTGAGCATTGAGCAGCTGAAGTCACCGTAACGGTATAACTTGTAGTGCTGCCAGGCGTTACATTTATCGTTGCTGTTGTTGCTCCTGTTGACCAAAGGTAACTACCACCTCCTGTTGCGGTCAGAGAAGCGGTTGCTCCTGCACAAATGGCTGCCACACTGCCAATGGCAGCTGGAGGTAATGGATTTACAGTTACTGTTCTTGAAGCTGTTGCTGTACAGCCTGCAGTAGAGGTCACCGTCACCGTATATGTTGTAGTAGCAGCCGGTACCACCATTATAGATGCGGTGGTCGCCCCTGTACTCCAAATATAACTTCCATTTCCAGTTGCAGTCAAAGTAGCAGACTGCCCGACACAAATTGGACTTACGTTATTAATTGAAACCGTAGGTAATGTATTTACAGTTACAGTCCTGGAAGCTGTTGCGGTACATTGTTGAGCATTGGTTACTGTAACCGTGAAGGTAGTTGTTGTTGCAGGAGTAACCGTAATGGTAGCTGTGGTCGCATTATTACTCCAGAGATATGTTACACCACCAGAGGCTGTTAAGGTCGCCATCTGCCCAGCACATATGGGATTAACGGCAGATATGGCCGCATTTGGCAAACCATTAACTGTTATAGTAACGCTTGCTGTGCCAGTGCATCCATTTGCTGCGGTTACTGTTACATTATAACTTGTGGTCGTAGCCGGACTTACGGTAATGGCAGAAGTTGTTGCACCCGTATTCCATAGATATGAAATACCGCCGGTCGCTGTAAGTGTTGCTGCTTTTCCCAAACAAATAGTACTACCCCCGGTAACACTAATGGATGAACTAGGATTTGACAAAACAACAACCTCCTCAGAAGCAGATAAGGTACACCCGTCTGCTGAAGTCACAGAGACTGAATACGTGGTCGTGGTCGTCGGAGAAACGGTAATCGAAGAGGTTGTTGCTCCTGTACTCCATTGATAGTTTCCTGAAATACCAGAAACAGACAAAGTAGTGGATGAGCCCGTGCATATTTCTTCGCTTGTACTGTTTATGTCAATGCTAAGGTTGTCACTATTTTGAACAATGACAAATGTTTCACAGGTGGAATAAAAACCGAATTCATCAATTACATATAGATCAAATTTTACCGTATCCGCCAAATCCGTACAGTCAAAACACTTTATGGTATCCTCAACATTGTTTGAAAATGCAAAAGTGATGCCCGCATTACATGGGTGTGAACTTGATGCATTCAGTGATCTGGCCGTGATACATGCCATCTTCATGTTTTCTCCATTGATGACCATATTGCCGAGGCTTATGGAGGTGCCGTACTTGCAACTGGCGGATGGTGCTTTGCAGTTTTTAATTTCAAAATCGTGAAACTGTGAGGTTTGGTTTCCACATCTGTCCTCAAAAGTGAATAGTATCCTGTGTTTCCCAATTTCATAGAGACCACTGGCATCAATCTCAAAATCCTTGCCATGATCTTCTATATCGGCTTCGAAACTACCATCGTAATTAAAATCTATTTCATATGACCAGTACAATGAATTTAACGGAGTACAATCATCATCTCCTTCAGCATGCAGTTCAATGTATCCAAAAACACAACTTGTATCAACCGTACAGGCTTCATCATCTGAATCTACTTCCATTGTGGGAGCTTCTGTATTGCTTACCTTTATCAGCTGCTGATGTGTGGCAGGGAGATAGCCCGGCTCATTCATTCTACACCAGTCAATGACCGTCCAGGTCCTAACGATTTTATAACAGGATCCCTGTCCATCGTCAAAGGGGAAATACTGATCGTCGTGACTGGCAGATACCATATCGCAAACTCCTTTGACAAATCCCGGTTTGGCAAATTTGGCGGGCAAATTTTCAGGACTTAAATCAGAAGGAGAGCATCCATTGGTTGTTGAGTAATTCTCAGGCCATCCAATGGAAGGCGCAGTGGTAGGCCTTATTAAGTACACATATGACGAACATACGGAAGTGCCATTTCCATCACTTGCCGTAAAAACCCTTTTTATGTAACCCCGCCTGCATTGATCTATGCTGTCGTATGGAGTTTCAATGATATCCACGCCACAGGCATCCTGGGCAGTAGCCACGCCGTAGGCGTCAAGGTCATTTATGTTGTAGTCAGTTTCACATGAAATCGAGACACTAGGAGGACAGAAAATGGTTGGTGCCGTTTTATCCTGAACCGTAACCGTCACCATGCAGCTGTTGGCATTGCCATTAACATCCCAAACCCTCACTTCAACCATGACTGCATTAGTAGGTCCTACATCTTCGCAGCAGAACTGCGCAATATCCCTGAATCCAAAGTTATCAAAACAAGGTGCTCCTGCATCCATCCTGCGTATTTTTATGGAATCAATTCCACAGGCATCATAACTGCCTTCATCTATGGTGCTGGCATACACGTATGCCTTACCTAAGGAATTCAAACCTACTATCGTATTCTGATCACAGACTACTACCGGAGGCGTTTTATCAACCACGGTTACGATGATCGAACAAGAATCCTTCTGATGGCACTCATCGTAAACGATATAGGTCACTTTATGTTTTCCAGCCGGCAAGAATGCGCTTCCGCCATTTGTATTGTTTAAATATCCTCCCGGATATCTGATGTCAACACTGAAAACGCTGGAGCAGTCATCAGTTATATTGGTGATTCCAGGAAATGTAACGTAGGCCTCACATTGCCCATATCCCGCAGAAAAAGTTAAATCTGAAGGACACTTAAATGTCGGTGCTTCAGTATCTGCAATAATAAGTGTCTGTGTATCTCGAAGTATAACACCTTCGGTGCAATAACCCTCGTACACGGTCCAGATTCGCATAATTTTGCGCACGCAACCAATGTAACCAAAGTCTCTATCTGTATAGGTTACGCCAATATTGCATTCATTAGAAAAATTGGGAAATATTGGCCACCCTTCAATGGTAGGTACACCTGTTTCAGAAGGATCAGGAAAACCATATTCGTCAATTTCATAATCATTGCATGTAAGTGCATTGGACATTTTCAAGTTTTCAGGGAAAACAATTTGGTTCATGACTATCCTTTTTACCGCAATTCTTTGTTTGCACAGCGTGGATTTATTTCCCCATTTATCAACTGCCTGGTATGTTTTGTCTATGTACTTATTGTATTGATTGCAGTATAAAGGTGTAGCCAGTGAATCCAGCGTATAGATGGTTACCTCACCACCACAGTTATCTGTAGTGATTGGCCCTGGATACTGATCAGCTTTATAACATGAAACTTCCACAAGTGGCGCACATTGCATAAGAGGAGGCGTTTTATCTTCAATTTTTAAAGTGCTCCAGCAAGAGTTGCCACTGCATCCTTCAATCATTTTGCCAATGACAGTCTTTCCTGCCTGATCTGAGGTAAGCACATTTCCTGGCAACAAATTTCCTTTATCATCCAGAAGCATTACCACATAAGGTGCTCCCGGTGTAAGATCTCCGGCAACCAGCATTGCAGGTGTAATTTCTAGGTGACAATCTGCATCCAGAGAAACCTGAATCTGTGATTTACACGCCATAGAGAGATCCGGATTTCCAATGGCTACGTTTAAAATGCCAGGTTCATCACATGAAAACGGACTCTTGTGATCAAAGTTCAAGCTATAAACGCCTGGAATTGCTCCCCACTGAACGGTAACATTACTGCTGTCAAGTGGAGCTGAAATGATGGTTCCACCGCCCGATAAGGAAACATGATAGCCATATACAGAATATGGTGCTGAATATACCTGAATGGCGTTGGTGCATAGAGATGCTGTACCCGTTATGGCCACAGGATCATAGCTGCATCCTCCTCCTTTAATCGCTTCATAATCATCCAGTGAACTTTTCAGAACCAATGTCCACTGCTGTCCATCTGTATAAATTCCACTCAAAACATAATCACTTATGTTGACATTATAAGGAACTTCAGTAAGGACGTATCCTGCAGGCCCTGTCATAAATGGTGTAGGTGCTGCAGGTGGGTCAAGGCTGGAATCACTGTAAAGATTGGCTACCTGGTCGATATACCATGTCATGCCTTTGGGTCCGCGAACAGTTACAGTCTGTTCATATTGCCCATTAATACCATTAGAGGCATTATCAAGGCATTCACAAGAAGAAACAATGACGTCGTAATTAATCAGTACAGCTGGGTCATGGTCGTCTTCATCTACTGAAGGTAAACCATTAATGATATTATCGGTTTCAGTTTGAGGATGGCCCCCGTTGTCATTGTTTTTGTTGTGATCCGCTTTAGAATCTATATCTTTTGCGGAGACATCATTTCCGCAAATGTCCGTGACGGAACTGATTTCGGCATAGTTTTCAATGTAATAGATACCAGTAATGTCCCCTACCTCAAAACAGATCTTTTCAGTATGGATGGCACCGCTTTCCAGCCCATTTTCAAATTGAATGGTTTTCGATGCAATATTGTTTTCGATCAAATTCCACGACTCTGACGATAACTTCAAGCCTGCTGGAATATAATCCACTATATTAGCTGCTGAAATAGTTTGAGATCCCTGGTTGTAAATGTTTATATCAAAACAAACCGTCTCTCCTTCACTAATTTTGCGCTCCTCTGTAGTAAGGATGAGTGCAAGGTCAACATATTGAACTCCCAGATACACTGGATCGTGGTCATCTTCTTCCACATCCATAGTACCAAAAATATAATTGTCCTGAGCTGTAGAATGTTTGCCACCGGCATCATTGTCCGGGTTTTTATCTGGATTGGAATCAAAATCACCAGTGGTAGTTGAACCGTTTACCTTTATTTCTGAAATTTCAGCATATTCAACTATACCTTCCTCCAATACTCCTTCTTTGACGCAAACCGAAAGCGGAATGTTTATACTTTCACCCGGATTCAGATTGCCACCTGAATAATTAAAAATTTCACCATCTTTTTTCCAGCCGCCATTGACTCCACTGTCATATGAGAGAAGGGGATGGAAATAGTTAGCTACATTAAATGAAGAAACTGCAACATTGCCCTGGTTGTAAACAGTGGCTACAATATTAAAACAGTCGCCTCCTGTAAAACAGTTGTCATTTACTACTTGTTTGAGTGCAAGATCCAATATGCTTGGAATGGCAGGATCTTCATCATCTTCATCGATGGTACCATCGTCATCTATCTTGTTATCTGTGCTTGTATTTACATCGCCACCCACATCGTTGCCGGAAATGGCATCAGGGGAAGAGTCTATATCTGTCTGAAGGGTGCCCAGGTGATCGGTAGCTCTGGAAATTTCAGCTACATCCACAATTTTGTTTAAGTCGCCTGAAATGATTCTTAATCTAATTATAGTCGTTGTGCTGGAACCCGGCAATAAAATGCCATTAAGGGTAGTTTTAGCCACGCCATTTTCCAAAGACCATGCTGGATTATCCGCCGCATTGAAACTAAAACCGGCGGGAATATAATTGGTGATCTCAATATTTTGAGCTGGCACCCCTCCCTGGTTGTAAATGGTCATTCTAAAATCAACCAGTTCGTTATACTTCGGAAATCCATTGGATATAATTTCATTCTTCAAGGCAAGATCAAAGCCGTTTGCTTCGATAAGACCTATATCAAGGTTATGATTTGTTTTCTCGTAATTTACAGGGATGATGGCATAACCACAACCATTCAGGTTAAATACAGCGTTATTGTCTATGGCTGCATTGTTGGAAATTCCCGGACTGAAAATATAATTTTTACCCTGAATGGTAATCAACTGATAATTCAGGTCCAGCAAAGAACCAGGCAAGGCAAGGTAATACTGCTCACCTGGATTAAGATCTGAAAATACATACTGTCCGCCTGCATCAGTGGTGGTTGTTCTGACTTCCTGGCACTGGGTATCCAGCAAACTAATGGGAATACCTGCTGCTACCTGCTCACCGGCATCCTGAAGTCCATTCTTATTTCCATCAAACCATACCAGGTTTCCGACCTGAATTTTGGGCAAGCCACACCTGCCGATGATTTCACCGAAACCGGTTGCCTTACCAAATAATTCTGTGGTTTGTCTTATGTAAAGTTCTTTGGCTCCCAGTTTACTACCGTCAGTGGTACTGTACCTCTGCACACCGCCGGAATACGAATTGACACCCGGATCATAAGCGGTAGTAACCACAGATCCGGTACCTGGCAGCACATAAATACTGCCTAATGCAATTTCCGGGTGATAAGCCGGTTGGGTAATCCAGTGATCCAAACCAAAAAATTCTCCGCCATCAGGGCCCTGGGCATTGCCAATCCCCGATCCTGAAAGTGATCCTGCCTGACCATTCGATTCAAGCGTCCACGTGCCGTTGTTATTCCAAACCATTAAGATGTCTGGAAACTGATGATCCAGTCGGTTGGATGGCGAATTGCAATATTTATGGCCAATCCTGTCTGTGAAAGCAATGATCATATTTCCGTCATCTGTAAAGTCGATATCTGTAAACCAGTGCTGAGTTGCAAAATCATTATATGGCTCATTATGCCAATACCCTTTCAGGTAGTTTGTTGAAAAAATATTCGTAAATGTGTTTGTCTGAAGATCCATTTCGTAAACCACTGCAGCACTGTTTAATGCTGACTGGTTCGTTTCTTCGGTACAGGTGACTCCTATGTACAATTTATCATTATAGTATTTTAATGCAAAAGGGGCATAGTCTCCTGCAGAACATCCCGGATTGGGTATTGAAAATTCGGTAGTATTGGCAGACGTCGGATTTTTTGTGGGTAACTTTACGATTGATTTATTGTAAAGGTTGACCACATACAAATAATCCTCAGCCGGACTGATGACCATCGCTCCAAGTCCGTATTTTCCAACCTGTGATCCGTAGGCACAATTCTCTGGGTCGTTTACCGGAAGCACACCCACGTCCACACCCAGGTCTGACATTTTAGTAAACAGGGTTGTAGATGTAGCTTCATTGCCATTCACTTTGGTTCTGAAAATAGCACCATGCCCATGCGGGGTTAACCCGGAATATTGTTTGATAAAAGATGACGAAAAAAGATCACCTGTAATGCTCTTCCATGCAAGACCCCAAACCGGGCCTGTTTCGCCATGCATGGCAAATTTGCTTACGGTACTGTTGCCATTGAAATCATATTCAAGGCTAACAATGGTCTCCATGGAGGCATTGGCGCCATTGGTGGCTCCCTGCACGAAACAGGTTGTAAACAGATTGGGGTTTGCACCACATTCAAAATAAGTACTCACAAGACCCAATGAAGCATTACATGCAGGTGCCTTCACCAACTGTACATTGGTACCGTTGTCAGCACCCATAAATGCATTCGTGTATTTGGGTAAATATTCAAATCCCAAACGATAGGGCTTGTTATCCGTTAGATTTCCAAAACTGTAATTTCCGGAAGCATCGGTAGATTGATACGCCACCAGTTCACCGGAAATATTATAAACGGAGACCAGCACATTGGCAATGGTTGATTCGCCAAGCTCTCTTTTGCCGTTGTTATTGTTATCCTGATAGACAAAACCTTCGATGATGCCTGGTTGCGCCACACATTGAGCCTTAGTTTGTGAAATTAAAAAATTGGATGAGATAAAGACAAGAATGGGTAGAATGCCTTTCCATACACGGATTGCTAAGTAAGCTTTTTTCATTTTGGACCTTATTAATGAATTAATTTTAATTCATTATCAGATCTCAGGTCAGGTAATTATCAAATACGTATTTACCCTTTAAGAGGGCACATTTTTATCTAAGGCAAATATATAAGTTTTCTTTAATATGTTGTTGCTACACTTATATATATTTTTTTATTTAAATTTATAATATACTGATAATTAATATTATAAATATAATATAAAAAAATCAAACTATTCGCTTATCACCTGTAGCTTAGCGAATTGCAGTACAATCCTCTTTTCTTTCATGTCGGTAGCCTGGGAAAAAAATATGGTAGCAACCATCCGTTCATCCACAGCCAATACTTCTCCCTCTCCGAATTTAAGGTGAAGCACTTTCTGACCCTTTTTGATCTTATCCAGTGAACTGGGTTTAAAATTTGCAGCGTCCACCTTGGGCGGAGCCGCTATCGCTTTTTTGAAATTACCCAACAATTTAGGTTCTCCGAAAGCCGGTTTTGATTCTTCGCGGGTGATGGATGAAATAGCGTCTATATTCTCAGATGAAATTTCTTCCAGAAAACGACTTTGGTCATTAAACCTCATTTGACCAAATTGGTACCGGCTATTGGCAAAAGTGAGCGTGAGATAGGTTTCTGCGCGGGTAATGGCCACATAAAACAACCTTCGTTCCTCGTCAATTTGCTCCGGAGTAGAAAGAGATTGATAGCTGGGAAAAAGATTCTCTTCCAGGCCGGTGACAAAAACCGATTTAAATTCCAGACCTTTCGCTGCATGCACAGACATGAGGGTTATGGCGTCGGTCTCTCCTTTTTCATCATCCGCATCCGTCATCAGAGAAATGCTTTGCAGAAACCGTGACATTGATTTATCGGCAGAAAACTCTTCATTGATCAAAAGTTCATCGTCTTCTGTAAATTCCTGAATACCATCCAATAAGGAGGTAATATTCTCCAGCCTTCCTTCCGCTTCCAGGGTACCTTCGGCCTTAAATAGATCAACGATGCCGGAATGTTTGGCTATATATAATGCGGTCTGATAAGCGTCATTTGAAGACGAATAATTCCTGAACCTTTCAATCAGCGATACAAATTCACCAATGCTTTTTCTGGCCCTTGGATTGAATTCTATTTTACTGATTACTTCCCACATGCTCATGTCGTTGTCGTTGGCAATCTGCATGATGCCATCGACAGTCGAATCGCCTATACCCCTGCGCGGGTAATTAATTACCCTTTTTAATGCTTCGTCGTCCTTTTCATTGACCGTGAGGCGCATATACGCGATGATGTCTTTGATTTCTTTTCGCTGATAAAAAGAAAGACCCCCATATATGCGATACGTAAGATTATATCGCCGCAAGGCTTCTTCAAATATTCTGGATTGGCCATTGGTGCGATAGAGTATGGCAATATCTTTATTGGCGAGGTTGTGCCGGTTTTTTTGCTCAACGATGGTGTCGGCTACCCGTTTACCTTCCTCAGTTTCGGACATGGACTTAATGATCTTGATCTTTGGACCATCCGCTTTATCTGTCCATATCTTTTTTTGTATTTGTTTTGAATTGAATTTTATGACATCATTTGCTGCATTGACAATGTAACTGGTTGAGCGATAGTTCTGCTCCAGTTTAAAGGTCTTTACATCCTTAAAATCGTGCTCAAACTGAAGTATGTTCTCAATGGTGGCACCCCTGAAAGAATAAATACTTTGGGCATCGTCGCCCACAATACAAATGTTTCTGGGGCTGCCTTCATAGTAACACAACATTTTCAATATTTCATATTGAAGGTAATTGGTGTCCTGAAACTCATCCACCATTACATATCTGAACTGTTGTTGATATTTTTCCCTTACCCCATCAGGGTTCTGGTATAACAATTTAAACATTTGTAAAAGTAAATCGTCAAAATCCATTGCGCCTGACTTCTGACACTTGGCTACATACTTTTCATATATCTGATAAATGAGGGGCCTTCGATTCATCCTGTCCATAGCCATCAGGTCTTCATTGGCAGAATAGGCTTTGGGAGTGATGAGGTTACTTTTTGCCGAAGATATTCTGGACCTCACTTGTCCGGCAACATATACCTTTTTATCAAGGTTCATCGTTTTGATGATTTCCTCGATCACACTTTTGGTATCGTCCGTATCGTAGATGGTAAAATCATTTGGAAACCCAAGACGGTGTGCTTCTGTACGGAGAATTCTGGCAAAAAGTGAGTGAAAAGTTCCCGCCCATACCCTGTTGGCCCCCTGCCCGGCGACGTGCTCAATACGGTGTTTCATCTCTTTTGCCGCCTTATTGGTAAAAGTAAGCGCGAGTATATTTCCCGGGTTGATGCCCGAGTTAAGCATGTGCGCAATGCGATAGGTAAGCACCCTGGTCTTTCCTGACCCGGGTCCGGCAATGACCATGACGGGTCCATCGAGCGTGGTTACGGCCAGTCGTTGTATATCATTCAGTTCCTTCAGATATGAAAATGCTACCTCTCTCATTTGTGGTTGCGAATTTCGCCTTTATTAATATATTAAAAAATTTATTGAGGTATAAATGTAACAAAATACCCCCTTTTGCCTGCGTTTACCCTACGCTGGTCAGAAATTAACATAAGTTCAGGTACACGACTTCCTGAATGATACCCATCATTTGGAAAGCCTTCGCAGCCCTTCTTTAATGGTGAGATTGGAAAGAACCTCCTGGTTATCATGAATAAATGAAGAAACACTTAGTGGGCGGCTTTTTCCATATTCCCTGAGCGCCCAGCCGCATCCCTTGCGGATGAAAAACTCCCGGCTGTCGGCGTTCGCCAGAATAATCTCATACAACAGCGTTTCGTTTGTCTGTTCCTTATATTTAAGCTGAAATACGATGGCCGCCCTTTTTAACCATAAATCCCTCGATTCCATCCATTTCCAGGCATATTCCTCTTGCAGCCCTCTCTCTCCAATAAGTAAAGGTCCTATGAGCGATGGAGCAATAAAATCAACCGTATCCCACCAGGAATTGCGTATAATCTTGTCCTCCCAGAATGACAGCCAACTAAGGTCAGTCTGTTTTATTATCTTACCCGCCAAATCCAAGGCTGCATAATGACATTCACGCTGGGGCTGTTGCCATAGTTGTTCAATCACTTCCTGTCTTTCTTCTTTATCAATTTTTTTAAATTCCGGAATCCAGACTGCAGTAATAGCCCTGCGCGGTACCGCTTTTATGCCAAAAAAGGGGAATTTATTTTTCATGTAAGACTTCATCGGGGCAGCCATTTCAGGATTGGCCTGCTTCTTAAAATCAGTAATTAACCCTTTTACAATTGACTGCATGACACTACTTTCGAGGCAGCTGTCTGTCTGCACAGTCAACTTTCAGACACTTTCCATATAAATTCAGGGCATGGTGTGTCACGTTGAATTCCAAAATACCCCCCATCATATTTTTAATCTGCTGAATCCTTGGGTCACAAAACTCTACTACTTTACCACAATCCACACAGATCATGTGGTCATGCTGTCGAAATCCATAAGATTTTTCATACTGCGCAAAATTTTTACCAAACTGATGTTTGATGACGAGATCACAGGAAACCAACAATTCCAGAGTATTATACACGGTAGCCCGGCTTACCCTGTAATTTTGATTCTTCATGTGAATGAAGAGCGCCTCAGCATCGAAATGATCGTTTCTTCGATATATTTCTTCCAGGATGGCATACCTCTCCGGGGTCTTGCGAAAATCATTTTTCTCAAGGTAACTGGTAAATATCTGCTTTACTTCCGCAATGATGTCATCGATCTTGGCTGCTAGTGTTTCCATTGGTTCAATTCGTTTTTTTAGTTGATTCCATACGCTCCACCATAGAAATACCTTCCAGTTGTTTAATACTCCTCATAGCTATATTGAGCTGGTCTTTATTGGCTACAAAAATGCTGATTTTTCCTTCAAAATAGCCTTCATTACCCTGAATGGATATGGCGCGCATATTCAGAGCCAGTTCATTGGAAATAAGATTGGTGAGTTTCTGAATAACACCAACACCGCTATCTACACCCGTGATCTTCAGGTCTGCCACAAAATTTTCATCTTTGTTGTCGTCCCATTCCACCTTTAAAACCCGGTAACCGTAATTGGCCAAAAGATGGGTGGCATTTGGACAATTGGTTCGATGAATTTTCATTTGTTGGGTTGAGGTCGTATATCCAAATATTTCATCTCCGGGCACGGGATTACAACAGTTGGCAAATGAAAATTCATAAAGATCGCCTGACTCACCGTTGACCAGAATTTTAGATTTGTTTACCACAGGCCTCCTGGGTCTTTTGACCTCTTCCGGCGCTCTTCCCGCTTCCGGGACTTCATCTGATTTTAACAGGATAAGCTTGCCATTCTCGACTTCGAAGTCCTTCATATCGGATAACTTGATGTTATCTTCTGCAATGGCAACATAAAAATCAACCCTTGTCTTGTAGCCGTACTGCTTAACCAGGAAATCAACGTTATCTTCGAAATCAATTTTCATATTCTTGAGCTTCCGCTCCAGGGCCTCCTTGCCGAGTTCTCCCCGTTTCTTCATCTCCTCTTTCATGCTGGAGCGTATCTTACTTTTGGCTTTTCCGGTAACTACCATCTTTAACCATTCCTCGGTAGGCTTTTGGTTTTTATTGGTAGTGATCTGGATCTGGTCACCGTTATTAAGCTTATACCCCATCGGAACCAACTTGTTGTTCACTTTGATGGCTGTAGCCCGGTAACCAAGTTCGGTATGTATGTCAAAAGCAAAATCAAGGGCGGTTGCCCCCATGGGCAGAATACGCATATCGCCTTTTGGGGTAAAAACATATACCTCCTCGCTAAACAGGTTGGTTTTGAAATCATTGAGAAACTCAAGTGCATTTGTATGTTGGGTGTCCAGGATGTCGCGCACATTGTCAAGCCAGGAATCGTACACGCTTTCCTGGGATTTCACCCCCTTGTACTTCCAGTGTGCGGCAAATCCTTTTTCTGCAATTTCGTCCATGCGCTCCGACCTGATCTGAACTTCCACAAACCTCCCTTTGGGACCAATGACTGTTGTGTGCAGTGACTCGTAACCATTGCTCTTTGGCGTGGTTACCCAATCTTTGAGCCTCTCGGGTATCGGCTTATACACATCCGTAATGACTGAATACACTTGCCAGCAAGTACTTTTTTCTTTATTGTCAGGCACATCGATGATGATCCTCACGGCAAACAAGTCGTAGATTTCTTCAAACTCGACCCCCTTTTGTTTGATCTTTTCAAAAATACTTGAAATGGCCTTTGGTCTTCCCGTCACCCGGTATTTGATCTCCAACTCCTCCAGCCCGTGTTTGAGCGGATCTATAAACTCGTTGATATATTTACTGCGGTCAGCCTGTGATTGTTCGAGCTTTTTTTGGATTTCATTATAAACTTCAGGCTCAGAAATTCGCAGGGTGATGTCCTGAAATTCAGTCTTTAATTTATATAAGCCCAATCTGTGGGCAAGTGGTACATAAATGTAATTGGTCTCCGCCGCGATCTTCAGTTGCTTATGAATGGGCTGCCCGTGAATGGTGCGAAGATTGTGCAACCTGTCTGCCATTTTAATGAGTACGACCCTCACGTCCAGCACCAGGGTGCTCAATACCTTTTTGAAATTTTCAGCCTGAGGGCTTTCCGTATCATTGTAGCTGCCATCCAATTTGGTAAGGCCATCCACAATGGCGGCAATCTTTTCCCCAAAAGTTGTTTTGATGTCTTCCAGGTTCAGGTCTGTATCTTCTACTACATCGTGTAGCAGTGCGCAGATGACCGCAGTAGGTCCAAGGCCAATTTCTTCAAAACAAATCCGTGCTACCTCTATGGGGTGAAAAATATAAGGCTCTCCCGTTTTTCTTCTTTGAAATTTATGTGCTTCTACTGCCATTTGATAAGCCTTCTCCAGATTAGGAGCATCCTCCTCATTCAGCTTGGGCTTCATGCTGACCATAAGGGTATCAAAGGCCTTTCTGACCTCGGAGAGTTCTACCGAATTAATGACCTGACCTGTAGGCATATAGAAAATGATACTGGGATTACAAATATAATAAAATTTTGCCAAAAGTCCAGATTTTATTGAAAATTTCGTTGCCTGCCTATTACATCAATATTCTTAATATTTTCTTTGGAACTATTAGTATTTAATAAAATATTATACTCCTTGGATTAGATTTGGGTGGTTTAATAGCTTAACTGAATTTAAGAAATATTTGAAGGGCAACAAGCACCTGCCTTTTCAAAGTTGAACGTGCCACTTGACTTAACTATTGAAAACCGGTATTTTTGCATTTTATGAATGGAATGTATTATGTACGACCCGAAACAAAAAACTCAATACACCTCACAGCTCGAAGACCCGGCTTCTGACTTCGGCATTTCTTATACCTATGCAGACTATCTACAGTTCGATCTTGAAAATATGGTGGAACTTATCCGGGGAAATATTTTCAGAATGAGTCCGGCACCACGGTGTAACTCACCAGCGCATTGCCGGAAATCTATTTATTGAATTGGCCCGATTTTTCAAGCATAATAAATGCCAGATATTTATTGCTCCTTTGGATGTAATACTACCTATAGAAAATAAACATCGGGAAAAATCAAATACTGTTGTACAACCAGACCTTTGCGTTATTTGTGATCCGTCCCTTATAGAAGAACAAGGCTGTTTTGGTGCACCTGATTGGATCATCGAAATTTTGTCGCCGCTTACAACCAAAAAAGGTCTTATGGACAAATACAGTGTGTACGAAGAGTCAGGTGTAAAAGAATACTGGATTATTATGCCGGAAGAAAAATTCTTAGAAGCATTCTTGCTTGTTCAGGGAAAATATCAACGTGCCGGCATCTTCTTAGAAGGTGAAGCAATAAGCCCTTTCCTGTTTCCCGAGGTCACCTTAGACCTGCAAGAAATATTTTGTATTCCAACACCCTGACATTTAAAATAAGCCGGAAATATTACCTTCATCATCAATGTCGATGGCTTCTGAGGATGGCACATCCGGCAAGCCCGGCATTCGCATCATATCCCCGGTAATAGGCACCACAAAGTTAGCTCCCGCAGCAATTTCAATGTCGCGCACATGGATGGTAAAACCCGAAGGCCTTCCGATGATGTCGGGATTATCCGAAAGTGATTTTTGCGTCTTGGCGATGCATACAGCTGCACCATCCAGACCCAGTTTTGATATCCTGCGCAATTGCAACTGTGCCTGTGCACCGTATTCTACTTTTGCTGCCCCATATACTTTTGTGGCTATGGTCTCTATTTTTCCTTTCATCGGCATCGACCATGGATACAGTGGTTTGAAGACATGTGAACTGTTTTCTACCGTTTCAGCGACAAGGGTGGCCAGCTTTTCTGCTCCTGCTCCACCCTCGCCCCACACATTGGCTACACAAGCTTCTGCGCCAATGGATGCACACCTTGATTCTACATAATTTAATTCTGCTTCTGTATCGGTGGCAAACTTATTGATAGCCACCACTGCGGGAAGTCCGTAAAGCGATGCATTTTCTATGTGTTTTTCCAGGTTCACAAAACCCTTTTCCAACGCGCTCAGATTTTCTTCCTTGATGTCTTTGATGTCACAACCACCGTGGTATTTAATAGCCCGTATGGTGGCCACGATGACGATAACTTTAGGCGCCAATCCGGCACTTTGACACTTAATGTCCATAAACTTCTCTGCACCCAAATCTGATCCAAAACCTGCTTCGGTCACCACCCAATCTGCCAGCGAAAGTCCGGTCTTTGTCGCAATTACCGTATTGGTACCCTGGGCAATATTGGCGAATGGGCCCCCATGGATAATGGCTGGATATCCCTCAAGCGTTTGCACCAGATTAGGCAGTATGGCATCTTTCAGCAGAGTGGCCATGGCACCCTGTGCTTTTAGGTCCCGCGCATAAATGGGCTGCTGGTCCATGGTATAACCCACAAAAATATTGCCGAGCCTCTCCTTCAGATCTTTGATGCTTTTGGATAGACATAAGATGGCCATAACTTCTGAAGCTACGGTAATGTCAAAACCGGTTTCTCTGGGTATGCCATTTCCTGTGCCACCCATGCCAATCACAATCTTGCGAAGTGACCGGTCATTCATATCCATCACGCGCTTGAAATAAATTTGCCTGGGATCGAGGTTCAATGAGCGTTTCTTGCTTTGAAGGTTATTGTCGATGAGGGCCGCAAGGAGGTTATGCGCCCTTTCAACGGCATGTATATCTCCCGTAAAATGGAGGTTGATATCTTCCATCGGCAATACCTGCGAATAACCCCCGCCGGTTGCCCCTCCTTTGATACCAAATACAGGACCAAGGGATGGTTCTCGAAGGACCACACATGTTTTTTTTCCAATTCTGTTTAAGCCCTGGGATAAGCCAATACTAACCGTCGTTTTACCCTCTCCAGCCGGTGTGGGAGACATAGCGGTTACCAATACCAGATTACTTTTTTTTACTTTTTCTTCGTCGATTAAGTGCAGTGGTAATTTGGCTTTGTATTTTCCAAAATGCATAAGCAGTTCCACTGGAATGTTTAACTGGGCTGCAATATCGTTTATATGTCTGAGCTTAATTTGTCGGGCGATTTCGATGTCCGTCATAAAAATTTGATTGTTTGATTAAGGATGGTAAATATACCAAGATTTCTTCATCCAATGGTCGGAAGTATAAAATTCAGGGTAAAATTCTTCAGTTAAAATAGGTTGAAAATCCGGCTTTTTCCAATGACAAAAACTGATGAAATAACGATCTATGTAAAAACGTTACATGATGTCTTTTTGAAGAGTGTACGACTGGAAAACCTCAAATATGCCATCCGCGGCCCGGTATTTGACACAGCACAGGAAATGCAGGCAGCAGGCATTGACATCATCAACCTCAATATCGGCAATCCGGCTCCCTTTGGTTTCAATGCGCCCGAGGAAATCAGACAGGACATCATCGCCAATATTCGCCGGGCACAAGGTTATTTTCATCACCTGGGCATTTTTCCGGCCAGAAAGGCTGTCATGCATTATGCGCAGCACCAGAGCATGCCGGACACCCAAATGGAACATATTTTCATAGGCAATGGCGTAAGTGAACTTATCATGATGACCATGCAGGCACTGCTGAATGTGGGCGATGAAGTACTCATCCCTTCACCCGATTATCCTCGATGGACCTCCGCAGTGCGACTGGCTGGTGGATCTCCGGTGCACTACCGCTGTGATTAAAGCCGGGGCTGGCAAGCAGACCTTGAAGACATATCGCAAAAAGTGAGCCCGCGCACCAAAGCCATTGTGGTCATTAATCCGAATAATCCTACCGGTGCTGTTTACAAAAAGGAAATTCTTGAAGGCATCAGTTCCATTGCAGAAAAACACAAACTTATGGTATGTACCGATGAGATTTACGATAAAATCCTGTATGACGGTCGTCAACATGTACCCATGGCGAGCCTGGGAAAGGAAACACTCTATCTCACCTATGGAGGTTTGTCGAAAAACTTCAGGGCTGCCGGTTTTAGGGCAGGCTGGCTTATCCTGAGCGGCGCTACCCGGGAAGTCAAATCGTACATTGAAGGGCTTACTTTGCTGGCATCTATGCGCTTATGCGCCAATGTGCTGGCTCAAAATGGCATCCAGACAGCCCTGGGTGGTTACCAAAGCATCCACGATCTGGTCGCACCTGATGGCAGGCTTGCCATACAAAAAGATTACGCCTTTGAACGTATGCGTGCCATACCAGGCATACAATGCACCCAGACGGAAGGGGCCCTTTATCTTTTCCCTTCCATCGATCTATCTTTATATGATTTTGCGGATGATGAAGACTTTGTTTTGAAGTTCCTCATCGAAAAGCATGTTCTTCTGGTTCATGGCAGCGGCTTTAACCACACAGACAACCACCATTTTCGATTGGTATTTCTGGCCGATATTAACCTCCTGGAAATGGCTTTTGACAGGATGGAAGTTTTTCTGAAAGACCACCGAAGGTAGTAAAAGTTATTCCTGTATTCGGTTTCGGCACTGAAGCATAAGAAATGGAAACGTAAGGAACCAAAATAACAGTTAAACCCCATTTAGGTATGTTTTTGAACTCAAAAACATAAACTATGGCCTTCTGCTTAAAAATATATTTATGCGATTACGCCTGAAATTTATCATCAAATACACGCCGTCCAATACGCCTACACACAAGCATTTACAGGCTTCTTCAGTCAATTTAAAAAAACGGACATATTAAATAATAAAATTATTAGTAAAATAAAAATTCAAAAATTACCCACCTGAAAATTTTTTATTATCAGACCTCTCCCAGTATATTTGCATTCTAATCGCTTAATTATTTCCCTTCTTAATGCTGAACGCAGCACATGGTGTGCTGGCTATTAACTCTTTTTTAATAACCAAAACTTATTACCATGGAAAAATTATCACAATTTTCCTTTGGTAGGACTGTGTCGCGGTATCCCAAACCGATTGCATTCACATTTCTACTATTTTCAAGCCTATTTGGCTATGCTCAAACCAACGGCGCAATTGCATGTAATGACCTGGTTCAGGTATCATTGGATGCAGATTGTCAGGCCGAAATTACTCCAGACATGATTCTGGAGGGCACCTATAACATTCCCTGGAGTCAGTTCTCTGTAAAGATCTCCAATGTAATAGGAACCGTCGTAACCAAACCCGGTTATCACTCTGTTACCGTAACCAACACGAACAATGGAAACAGCTGCTGGGGCAATATCTCTGTAGAAGACAAGTTGCCTCCGGCCATTTTAGAATGTCCTTGTGCTGAGGGCAACGATGATCCTGATTGTCACTTCTTATGCAGCGATGAAGACGGAATCAAAAAAGGCACCGTAAACGTCCCCTTACCTGTAGTCGATGAAAACTGTGGTTCTTACACCATAAATGTGACAGACAAAATCATAGACAACGGATGTCAGGGTACAATTTTTAAGCGTACCTATATTTACAAGGACAACTACGGGAATGCCTCCCCTCCTTGTGTTTCGTATTTTTATCTGGATCCCGTTACACTTGCTGATGTAACACCCCCTGTAAATATCGTGCAGCTGACTTGTGGCGCAAAGACCAGTCCACAAGACATTTACAATTTCTTAAAACCCACCCTTGGAGATGCAGTCGCGCGCACTTACGCATGGCCAACCATCAATGGTGTAGTTATAGGAAGTGACGGACCATGCAACCTGGCTGCGGCAAAGACCGACAGTGAATTGCTGGCTTGTGGCCCACTTTGTTCCGACAGCAAAAAAGTAATAAGAACATGGACCGTATTGGACTGGTGTGAAGGAACCAGCGTCAACTTTGTGCAAATCATCAAAGCCACAGACAATCAGGCACCGACGGTAGTCGCCAAAGACATTACCGTATCTACAGACCCATGGGGATGTACTGCCAATGTTACTTTTCCTGATCCACAAATACTGCATGACAATTGCTCCTCCATCGTCTCTTATAGAATTGAAGGACAACCGGGACAGCAGATTGTTTTTCACCAGGCCAGCAACAGTTGGCTTGCCCTTAATGTGCCAAAGGGAGATCATCAGTTTTACTATAAAGCCACCGATTGCTGCGACAACGTAGGCATTGATACAATTACGGTTTCTGTAAGGGATCTCACATCGCCTGTGGCCATCTCTAAAGAATTTATTGTCGTGTCTCTCACCAACTCAGGTGACGGAAAAGGTACTGCGAAGATTTACGCTGCCAGCATCGACAACGGTTCACATGATGGTTGTACCGGTGTAAAACTTGAATTGAGAAGAGATGAAGACAAATGCAACGTAAAAGGCAATGCTACATACAATGCCGACGGACACTCATTTGATGGTTCTTCTGATCCAAACAGCAATGACTATGACCCCGACAATGGAGCCTTCATTAAGTTCTGCTGTGCCGACCTTACCGGACTTGAAAACGGAGTACCTTTTGGTATCGTCAAAGTTTGGCTCAGGGTATGGGACGACGGTGACATGAATAATGTTTATGGCAGTGCCGGAGACAATTACAATGAAACGTGGTCATATGTAAGGGTAGAAGATAAGCTGGCTCCAACGCTGGTATGTCCCAAAGACATTACCCTGGAATGCGATCAGGATTACAAAAATCTGGATGTTACCGGTAAAGCATATTCATTTTATACTTGCGGAACCGGAGAAGTCGAATACAGCGACAATGCCAGCCTCAACAGCTGCGGCTCAGGCACAGTCAGAAGGAAGTGGTGGGTAAAAGGTCACCCACAGATTTTCTGTTACCAGAGCATCTATGTGAAACCCACACCTCCGGCAACAGTTACCGTTATATTTCCTAAAGACATCACTACAGATTGTAAGAACCTGCCTAATGAACCAAAACCAATTTATAGCGGAGGTGCTTGTAACCTGCTCGGCTATTCGCTGCAAAGTGATACCTTCTTTGTAGAAGAAGGAGCATGCATGAAAATTCTCAATAAATTTACGGTCATAGACTGGTGCACGTATGAGCCAAATAACCCACAATCTGGTGGTATTTGGACCGGTACCCAGGTGATCAAGGTATTGGATGATTCGGCACCGGTACTCACTTGCCAGGATCAGATGTTTGAAGTAAATGACAATGCAGATGCCGATGGGGACGGCAACAAATGTGAACTCAAATCACTTATTCTTACAAATGTAGCTGACGATAATGGCGACTGTGCGAGCAAGTGGTTAAAGTGGATTGTGCTGGTTGACCTTTGGGGCGACGGCAACACCGATTATGAATATACCAGTTTCATCTCGCCCTCAGATCTTTCATTTACCACTGACAGCAACCTAAATGGTATTCCTGACAGGTATCTATCTCCAACGTCTTCTGGTCAAGAGGTATCCATCGTGATTCCGGAAGACATCTCAGGAAGTATGAGCAATCATAAAATTCAGTGGAAGGTAAGTGATGGTTGTGGAAATCTCACTTCATGCAGCAGTACGTTTATGGTAGTGGACAAAAAGAAACCCACACCTTACTGCATCAGCCTGAGTACAGCCCTTATGATCAATGGAACTGTTGAATTGTGGGCCAGAGATTTTGACAAAGGAAGTTTTGACAATTGTACCAAATCCAGAGACTTGTTGTTTACATTTGCCCAGGCGCATCCTGTCCTTACTAAATTGAATGTGGAACATTACTTTAAAGGAAAAGGTGAAAATGCGACAGTTGCAGAATTCAATGCAGGTGATGCCCAGCGATGGGTGCCAGCCTCAAAGAGCTCATCCAAAATCTTTAACTGCGACGACTTACCGCAAGCAGACGTTGAAATGACAGTTTGGGATGAGAAGTTAAATTTTGACTATTGCAACGTCACCCTCACGCTACTTGACAACCAGGGAGCATGTGGAGGCACATTGTCGGCACCTATTTCAGGTACCCTGAGATTTATTGATGCCGGTATAAACCAGGCTGCAATACAATTGAATGGTGCATCGAATACCATTACCAAGACAATCAAATCAGACAACTCAGGGGCATACATGTTTCCGTATAATCCGATGTACCTTGACTATACCATCAGCGCATCCAAAAATGATGATCCGCTGAATGGGGTAAGTACACTTGACCTGGTGATGATCCAAAGACACATTCTTGGCATCAGCAAGTTTGACAATGCTGAGAACATTATAGCAGCAGACATCAATGCCGACAGAAAGATATCTGCTACGGATCTTGTCGAACTGAGAAAGGTAATCCTGGGTATACTTCCTAATTTTTCAGGCAATCAAAGCTGGAAATTTATCGATGTACACACACCAATTACCAACCAACTCAATCCATGGCCATTGGATGAAACCATTGATGTAAATCAATTGGATCAACCCATATCCAACCAGGATTTTAAAGGAATCAAGATTGGAGATGTCAATAAAAATGCTGTAGCGAACCTAAACCAACTTGGAACAGAAACCAGGTCCGGGGCAAAGGTCAACCTCGTTGCAGATGACATGGAGGTAATCAAAGGGAACAACTATCAAATACAGATACCATTGCGTGACCTCAATATGCGCGCAGTGCAGTTTGCCTTGCATACGGAAGGCCTTAGTGTAAACAGCATCGAATTTGATGAAGTGGTTTCTGATGAGTTTTACCACATCACCAAAGATGGCACTGTACTTATCAGCTGGAACAGCGCCGATGATAAAACGATGGCAAGCATGCTGACTATAGATGTAACGGCAACCAGTAATGGATCGATTTCAGATATGATGTACATAAACGACAATGCGCTCAAGGCAACGATGTATGCAGGTGAAAGCCTGGAAGAGACAGATCTTCAGCTGGTTTTCAGAAAGTTGGTTAAAGATACTCCAACCACGTTTGAAGTGTATCAGAATGAACCGAATCCTTTCAAAGACATGACTACCATAAGCTTCTACCTTCCCCAGGCTCAGGAAGCGGTACTTACAGTCTTTGACGTCACTGGAAGACAAATACTCAGGGAAAGCAGAAACTGTCTGAAAGGACTAAATGCCTTTACCGTAAATATGTCATCCTTTGAATACAGCGGAGTGATGTACTACCAAATCGAAAGCGGTGACTATGCTGCTACAAAAGTGATGATCGGCCTCAAGTAACAATTGCTTATGTCTATCCACAGATAGATGTAATAACCAAAACTCATTTTCGGCTGCCTCCCTCCCCGGGGGCAGCCTTTTTGCGTTTTACTTCTTCGCAATCAGTAAGCAAAAAAAATGAAGTGCCTTTACAAATGGAAATTAAAATAACGTAGATATACACAGACCTATCCACTAAATTGCCTTTGATTGATAATTCTTTATTTTTTGCAGCGGGTGCTGGCGATTTCTATTTCATCCATGTTCATTTCATCCCTTGCGCCAAATTCATCCCTTGCGCCAAATTCGTCCTGCAGGTAGTTCACCAGGTTGGTCATTTCTACATTGGTCATCTTTTGATGAGCGGGCATGCTCTTCATGGTAAGGCCAAGACTGTCACTGTTGAATCCATTGCGGATGATGCAAACGATGTCGTTATTTTTGCCTGCCAGGTATTTACTTCCTTTCAGTGCCGGTATAAGTTTGTTGAGTCCGCTGCCGTCGTCCATATGACAGTTGGCGCAGAGGGAAGTATATATCCGCTCACCCTGTGTAAATGTACTGCCGCAGGTTACGCTAAAAAAACAAAAGGAAAGAAGGATACTATTTTTTATACTCATTCAGCAAGGTACGCACATCTTTGATAAATGGCGGGATGGTTTCCGGTTCCGTACCTTCGCAGAAGGAACGTACATGTCCTTTTTTGTCAACCAAAATAATTTTTCCGCTGTGGTCAAAACCACCCGGGGCAGTAGGATCTTCCAATGCAGCCACAAAATAATCATCTGCCAGGTCAAGGGTAAAATCCTTGTCGCCGGTAAGAAAAAGCCATTTATCTGATTTTACGTCGAGGTTAGAGGCATAAAGTGCAAGCTTAGCTACATTATCCCTTTTTGGATCCAGCGTAAAGGAAACCAGTTTTACGCCTGGTTCATTTTTAAATTCATCATGCAGTCGTAACATTTGTTTCATGACACGAGGACATATCGATGGACAGCTGGTAAAAAAGAAATCGGCGATGTACACGTAATCGGCAAGGCTGTCATTGTTTGTCACCATGCTGTCCTGATTAAGGTAATTAAATGGTCTGATTTTGTGAGGTGTTTCCACCCCATTGACCAGGGCTTTATTTCCCAAAAACGGAAGTGGGGCTTTATCTTCCCCGGATTTACAGGAGATGAATACCAGCATGGTAAACAACATCAAATTAACGGGTCTCATGCAGCTTGTCTCTTTTAATATGTTGATTCGCGCTGTCGATGGCATTGAGCATAAGCTCGCGCACTCTGTTTATTTTTAACATTTCACCATCCAGGTATTTCCTTTGTTCCTGAATGGGCATGCTTTCAAAAGAAGAATTGAAATCCTCCATCCAGACCATCATGGCTTCATCTGCGTCGTCGAGCTGTTTGAGCAGCATAAATACTTTTATGGAATCACCGGTATCCATGCTTGCTTTGAGTTTTTTTCTGGCATCATGGATGTCATCCATTTTGGGCATTACTCCATCGTGAACAGCCATTACTGAATTGTGCAATTGTTGAATTTCTTTTTTCTGGTTATTTTCACAACCTGCCATGTGAAACAACAGGAAAGTGGTAAAAATCAAAAATTGGTGTTTCATTACATTGTGTTTATAATTTAGCCAAACGGCCGGATTTTTCAACTTTGTCTCCTTTTTTAACAAGGACAGCAGATACGACCCCATCGCCGGCAGCCTTAATGATGTTTTCCATTTTCATGGCTTCAAGTACAAACAAATTGTCTCCCGTAGTTACGGTGTCTCCGGCTTTGACATACACTTCCTTTACCAGACCCGGCATGGGTGCAAGCACCTCCTTGAGCTCATGTTTGGGTGGCACATTAAATCCCAGTCTTGCGATGAGGTCATCAATTTTTTCAGACCTTCTTACCTTCCTCCGGTAGCCGTTGACCTTCATGATGCAGGTCTTTTCTTCTTCATTCATTGACAAAACCTTGACATCATACAATTTTTGCTTGTACAATAGTCTGATGTTATTACCTTCTGTGTGTACAATTGTTCCCTTTTCCAGGTTATTGCCTTTAAATTCAAGATGTTCGTTGACTATATATTTCATTACTTTTCGCTTATGGTGCCTAATATTTTTTTATATAGCGGCCAATGAAAGCCCTCTCAAATATAAGAATATAAGCCGTAAATCCCACCAAAATAAGTGAATTGATCATCAGCCTGAAGGTCAAATTTTCGACTTGCATACGCACCAGCCAGGAAGCAGCCAGCAACAAGGCCGTGATGAGACAATATTTGATAATATCCCTTATGGGATAAGCAATGGGAAAGTAGCGCTGTCCCTGAAGGTAGCCGCTTACAGCCATAAACAGGAAGCAGGCAAGGGAAGCCCAGGCAGAACCCATCATTCCGGAAATTGGAATGAGGATGATGCTCGTCACAAGGGTGACCACTACCCCACCAACGGCAATGTATGCCCCGTAAATGGTTTTATCTGCGAGTTTATACCATATGGACACATTGTAATACAGGCCCAAAAATAAATATGACAGCAGCAGTACCGGGACGACCACGACCCCACCCCGGTAACTGGATCCAATCAGAAGCAGGACGAGGTCGATATAAAAATAAGTACCCAGGATAACCAAAGCCGAAAAAATGGTGAAGGCTTTGGCAATGACACCATTCATTTCATATTGTTTGTCTTTGGCCGCCTGATTAAAGAAAAAAGGTTCTGCAGCATAGTTGAAAGCTGTGGTGAACAAGTTTAGCAGAATGGCCAGTTTTGCTCCGGCACTGTATATACCGCTTATGGCCTTACGGGTTTCCACATCTCCTTCTATTAAAAACTGCTGCAGGGGCACGGCAATGTTTTGGTTGATATTTCCGGCTACGATGATGATGACCAATGGCCACGAATATTTAAGGACTTTGGTAAGCAGTGTCTTGTTGATGGCCATCTTCATTTTCAGCATTTCCGGAATCATGGCCAAAAAAACCAACAAGCTGGCCAGCAAATTAGATAGGAAGACATAATCCAGGTCGTTGAATATCCCGGTGTAAGCGTTGATCTCTGCCTGCACACCCGGCATCACCCTTGGCAAAAATTCCAAAAAAAACAAAACGAAGAAAATGGTAAATAACACATTGGCTACCCTGTATATTAAAAATCTATAAGGCTTGCTTTCCAGTCTGAAGCGCGCATACACCAGGGTGGTGAAGGCATCCAGCGCCAGGATCCAGGCAAACCAGGTAACATAGTGCGCCGAATCGGAGAAACCCAGAAAATCCGCAATGGTGTGACTGAAGAGTATCATGATGGCGGTAATGAGCAGCGAAATCACCATCATGACAGCAAAGGTGGTTTCATATACCAGGCCACCTTTTCTTCTTCCGACCTTGTAGCATACCTGAAATAGGCTGTATCCATCCTAAATACCATAAAAGAAAGGATGATGGTGGCATAGGAGTACAATTCTGAAAAGATGCCAAAGTCAGCCGGATTCTTAAAGCGGTAGGTGAGGTAAACGGTCATTACCAGAAAGTTGAGAATCCTGGGAAGGATGTGACTCATTCCATAAATGGCTGTTTCTCCGGCAAGTTTTTTTAAGGTCAACGGTTAAAATTTTACCAAAAATCTCAATAATCTATCAATAAAAGGGCAATTCCTTACCACTTTATGTGCTTTCCATAAAATTATCGGCAAGCCTGTTTATAGTGTAAACCAGAATAAACAATGTCATCCCTGGAAACAATACACTCCACCAGGCAAAATAATTTTTTCGCGCATCGCTAAGCTGACTCCCCCAACTCACTTCTTCCGGAGGTAAACCCATGCCCAAAAAGGACAGGGTGGATTCCAACAAAATGTTCGAAGCAAAATTCATGGCAGCCAGGATCAGGATGGTATGCCCAATATTGGGCAAAATATGCCGGATGGCGATGTAAAAAAATTTCGCCCCCATGATTCTGGACCCTTGTACGAAGTCCCGCTGTTTGACTGATAGTGTCTCGGCCCTGGCGTGACGGGCAAAACCAGTCCAACCCAGCAGGGTGATGATGAGGATCACATTGTTTATATCCGGTCTGCTGAACAATGGGAATAAAATCAACACAAAAATCAGGCTGGGCACCGACCTTCTCAACTCAATCAGCCTCATCACCATCGAATCCAGTGGAAACTGAAATTTTTTCCAGCCGGCAATTGACAAATTGCAGAGGGTTAAGAATGCGACACCCAAAAAAACCAACACTAAAAGGACATTGAGAAATCTATCGGAAATCAGTGGAAAAAAGAGATAGAATACACCAAGAAAAAGGGAAGATATCAGCATTATGCTTTGCAAGACATTCATGGAAAGGCCTTTATCTTCAAAGTATCCCATACAAATGCCAATAAACAAGCCCAAAATACCGCTCAATAAGGTGCCAAAAATACCGATGCGCAAGGAGGTATAACAACCTCTAACCATACCCGCACCAATATCCCGGCCCAATTGGTCGGTCCCAAAAAAATGGCCGGAACCCGGAGTACAATCCCCGGGACTTTTAAAACCCGCGTTGGGTATGTCGATGTAATTGGCCGCATACCGGATGGGTGGATACAGGGCCCAATCAAAGGCAGTTCGTTGTTCCATCCGGTTATTTCTTATAAGGCCCAGATCTGACGCAAAATCCCGGAAAGCGGGAAAGGTCACCCCTTCATTCGAAGAAGCCATTAATGGGTGGTGATTGGCTATCAAAGAATTGAACACGCCAATAAAAGCATATAGTGCAATGACGTAGGCTGGCCAGCGTAGTTTTCTAAATGCGATCCAACCCATAAACTTCATCAGGCTTTAAATCCGGCTTTCTCACTTATCTCGAGCATCTTGTCGATACAGGCTCTGCCTTCCCGAATGACCCGCTCTTCGAGGACGATCTCGGGTAATTCGTATTTCATAGACAAATAAAGTTTTTCCAGGGTGTTGCGTTTCATGTGCGGACAGTCATTACATGCACACGTATTGTTGGGAGGTGCCGGTATAAAAGTCTTTTGAGGAGATGCGAGCTGCATTTGGTGCAGAATACCGGATTCTGTCGCCACAATAAATTCCGCAGCTGAATTTTCCCGCGTAAATTTCAACAGTTGGCTTGTTGAACCTATAAAATCGGCTTGTTCAAGGATGTGGGCTTCACATTCCGGATGGGCAATAAACTTAGCCGAGGGATGCCTTTCCATGAGTTTGGTAATTTTTTCCTGAGAAAATATCTCATGAACCATACACGCACCATTCCATAACACCATGTCCCTGCCTGTTTTTTTGATCAGATAGGCCCCCAGGTTTTTGTCTGGTGCAAAGATGATGCCCTTATCTTTTGGAATGCTTTCTATGATGGCTACGGCGTTGGATGAAGTACAGCAGATGTCCGTCAGCGTTTTTAGCTCAGCTGTACAATTGATATAACTTACCACAACATGATCCGGATACCTTTCTTTAAATTTTTTAAATAATGGAGCCGGACAAGAATCTGCTAATGAACAACCGGCTTTGAGATCTGGCAACACTACCTTTTTATGAGGGCTGAGCATCTTTGCTGTTTCTGCCATGAAGTGTACCCCCGCAAAAACAATCATTTCTGCATCTGTGGCCGCCGCTTTTTGGGAAAGACCAAGGCTGTCTCCAATATAGTCCGCCAGATCCTGGATTTCAGATTCCTGATAATAGTGGGCCAGAATGATGGCCTTTTTTTCCTTCTTTAATTTCTGAATTTCCTTTACCAGGTCAAGGGTAGGGTCTATTTCCAAATCCAGAAAGCCCTTGCGGTCCAGAGTCTGTTTGGCCTGTTTCAATGCTGCACTCATATTGTGGTTTTTATTCCAGAAAGTAATAAAATGTAAGTCAGCCCCAATGTTTGAAGCTGGTATTTGGCTTCAAATTTACGGCTTTTTTGACATGCGCGCCATAAATGAAGACCTTTGCTGATGTTTAAAACGTGTTCTTTTTCGTTACTTCATCTCCAATTTTACGTCTTAGTATAGGTCGTCATCCTTGCGGATGCTGTATATTTGTAAGAATTTGACAATAAGTAAAAATAGTTACACACATGAAAAATCTAATCCTTGTTTTTGCTCTGGCTGTTTGCAGCACGGCATTTTCCCAAAAAATTCAGCAACAAAAAGCAACCATGAGTTTGGGTCCCCAGCCTGCCTATTATGTGGAAGTAGAAGGTGCAGACAAAGACCTCTTGGAAGACGCCTGGAAAGCTTATATAAAAGAATTTGGCAAACCATCATACAACAAAAAGGCGAAGGAATTTGTAAGTGAAAAAGTCATTGTTTCCCTGATCAATGGCAGTACCCCCATGACCCTGTATGCCAGGCTGGAAGAAGGGAAGGATCTTTCAACCATCTATTTATGGGTTGACCTTGGAGGTGCCTTTGCCAATGGCAGTGAGCACGCTACACAGAGCAAGGGTGTGGAGACCTTTCTATGGGATTTTTGGGTTTCCGCCCGCAAAAAGGTGATTTCCCTGGAATTGGAAAAAGAAGAAAAGATATTAAAGGACCAAAACAAAGACCTCAGCAAGCTGGAAAATAAAAATAAAGATTATCACAGCGACATTGAAAAATACAAGATGAAGATCATTGAAGCTGAAAAAAATATCGAAACCAACGTAAAAGACCAGGAAGCCAAACGCAAAGAGATAGAAATGCAACAAAAAGCCGTTCAGGCAGTCGTCGCCCGTTTAAACAGCGTGGGTAAATCCTAAACAGTCCTAAAACCGCAAAGGTACCATTGAGTAAAAATAAGATATACCTGGCTTCTGACTTCCATCTGGGCCTGGACCTGCCCAGCTCTTCGCGGGAACGGGAAAAACGCATTGTGGCGTGGTTACACCAGATTGAAAATGACTGTGAAGCCTTATACCTGGTTGGAGATGTATTTGATTATTGGTTTGAATACAACGAAACCATTCCAAAGGGCTGTACGCGTTTGCTGGGTAAACTGGCGAATATGGCTGACAATGGCGCGGAAATCCACCTTTTTACAGGAAATCATGACATGTGGATGTTCTCCTACTTTCAGGAAGAATTCGGGATTCGCCTTCATAAAGAACCAATGGTGACCCACTTTTTTGGTGAAAAGTATTTCATTGCCCATGGAGACGGATTGGGGCCGGGTGACCATAGCTACAAAATAATTAAGATGATTTTTTCCAACTCCACCTGCCAGTTTCTTTTCCATTGGCTACATCCCAATTTTGGTTTGCGACTCATGAAGTGGATCAGCAGAAAAGGAAGACTAGGTTCTTATCAATTAAGTGCCATCGATGAACCGGAAAAAGAGTGGCTGGTTCAATTTGCCCGGTCGTATTTGAAAGACCACGAAGATTGCCGCTATTTTGTCTTCGGACACAGACACTTTCCAATGGTATATACCCTAAGCCCTCACCTGGCTGACCTCTTTTATCTGGGTGATTGGCTGCATTTCAACTCCTACCTGCGCATTGATGAAAATGGGCCAAAACTTCAATATTTTGAGGATGACCTCTCCCAATCCACCGGCAAATAATTTACATAAACTAAAAAGAAATCACCATGCTGCATCAGTTAGGTTTTTGGCAATTGGCAGCCCTGCTAATACTCCCTTCCAGCTTGTGGCCAACGAAGGACACACCCTTCCGTCAAACTTCCAAATCCCACCTCCAGCAAACGAGGATGATATCCATTCCCGTGCGACTGTTTGAAGTGGACAAGTTGGGCAACATCTGGGTGGTCGATCAGGCAAACAACCTTGTACTGTATGATGAGCACGGAAAAAAGAAATTTGTTTTTGCCGATAACCGCTATGGTTCCATTTCATCCATCGATGTGTCCAACCCATTAAGAACTGCTTTATTTTACCAGGACCACAGCATCATCCGTTATGTCGACAACACCCTTGCAGAAATCAACAATATCAGCCTGCAGGCCGAGGGGCGTTATTCAGGAAGTGGACCCATGTGTATATCCAATGACCAGAATATCTGGCTATACGACCCTCAGCTTCAGAAAATTGTCAAAATCGATGGAGATCTAAAGGTGATTGCAGAGACCAATGTATTCAATGACCTGGGTTTCTCTGGTTTTATACCCACAAAAATGGTGGAAAGAGGAAATAAGCTGATCGTTGGCGATGGCAAAGAAGGATTTATTGTGTTCGACAATTTTGGGCAAATGACCTCCAGAATCATGGCGCCCCATGTGATGGATTTCCAATTTGATGGTATAAAAGTGCTTTGCAAAACTAAAACGGGCATGAAAATCCAGACACTGGAGTTACCCGAACAATTCAACCTTGGCGTGCCCGCAGGAGTAGCCATTGGAAAGGTAATCCAGGCGAGACTTGGAAAAGACAAATGGTACTTCTCCTACCCGGATGGCATAGATTGGTTTGCAAAGTAGGCTTTAAAAAAGAACCGATCGATTTAATGTTGATTAGAACTCAATGATCAACCCAATACTTGGCGTGGCAATGGAATCGTCATTGGCCAAAATAAAAGGGATGGCATTTGATCCGTTTTGCGCAACGACATTACCATCTGTGGTTTCAAAATCCGAGTTGTCTGCCAGTCGTTGGAATGTATATTGCGGATATGCCGGGTTTTGAGTGACCAGCAAATTTTGAACATCAATGAACAGGTCAACTGTCCACTTTCGGAAATTCCACTTTTTATCCACCCGAATATCCAGTTGATTGGACGCCTTCAGTCTTACGGTATTTAACCGGGAATAATCAAGAATACCGGAACCCAGTGACAGATAATTTTGCCGGGAAGCTGTTTCGTCGAACGGGGTATAGGGTGCCCCTCCGGCATACCGGTATTTAAGACCCAACTCCCAGCCCAGTTTAAATTTTTTACCTAAAATAAGTGAAATCAAATTGCGGTTGTCCCAGGCAGAAGGAATGAGTATGTTGTTTATTCCGGCAAAACGACTGCGCACATAGGTATAGGATATTACGGCAAAGACAGAGCCTGTGAGTTTTTGCTGCGCATAGGCCTCAATGCCATAGGTTTCTCCCACACCGGTAGAATTGACATTTTCATTACCAATTGCCCCAAACTCCCCCCCTGGTTGGCCAGCGAAATACCGGTCAATTGCGAGACCGGATAATTATTATATTTTTGAAAAATCCCTCCACCGTAAATCTGAAATCATCTTTCGGAAGCCATTCAATGCCCGCCACATAATGGGTAGAAGAAATGTATGTATTGTCCTTATTCACGAGCATTCCGGCATTGTCGCGGAAGCCGAGCACGGTATAAATGGGAAGTTTATAATACCTGCCCACAGATGCATTCAACTTCCATTGATTGGAGGCACGGTAGGAAAGGCTTAACCGTGGCGACAGGGTTTTCAATGGATTCTGACCCTCATCCGTATAAGAATTCATGTCTGACCTCAGCCCAAAGGAAAAACTTAGTTTATCTCTTAGTATTGACCTGGAAACCTGACCAAAAAAACCATACTTTAGGAATGACAGGTCAGTTTCAAAATTAAAGGCCACTTCTTCCTGAATGACGTTTCCGTCATTATCCGTCAGTTTTTTCCTTAGACGATTATAAAAATCATTGGTGAACCGCACCTGTTGGGCCATGAGTCCGTATGCATACTTCCAGCCACCTTCATATTTGTCGACGACAATTCGAAGTTTATTTTCTGTTTCATTGCTTACAGCTTTCAGGTTGCGTTCCGCTTCAACTTTGGTTTCATTGTTTTCAAACTTATCCAGTTTGTTTTGGTAATCATTTCTGCTCAGGGCTACACTCACAAAACCATTATGGATGAGGTGTTTGACATTTGCGCCCACCGTATAATTCCATTGATTAATCAGGGGATTTGAATTGAGTATGTAAACATTTTCAGCCGTTGCATCTTTGGCAGGTTTAAAGGAAAATTCATCAATGGCTCCTACCCCTATAAATGAAACACTTGTTTTTTTGGATGCCTGCCAGGCTACCTTATATTGGAAATCCCAGTAATTAGGCCTTATGGGAAGGTCTAGTGCTTCGAAAAGCAGTTGCAGGTAAGAACGGCGAGCTGAAACAATGTAAGAAAGATTTTTACCTATGGGGCCATCAAAGGTAATCGCCGCTTCTGTGGCACTTAATCTGAAATTTCCCTGAAGCCCATTGGTATTGCCTTTTCTTTGTTCAAATTCAAAAACCGAGGCGAGGGCATTGTCATAACGCGCATTAAAAGCAGAAGAACTGAGTTTTACGTCTTCAATAAAGGAAACATTGAGAATGCCTGTTGGTCCACCGGCACTTCCCTGGGTAGAAAAGTGATTTATGACCGGAATCTCAATGCCATCGAGGTAATAAACGTTTTCGTTGGGACCACCTCCCCGAATTATGATGTCGTTGCGAAAGCCACCTACACTTCCGGCTGTGCCACCCACACCAGGAAGCGCCTGCACAACGCGGGAAATATCGAAATTTCCGCCGGGATTACTCTTAATCTCTTCCGAAGACAGCCGTTGCACAGATAGTGGGGTGACGATGTCTCCGGCCGCAGCTATTTTATCGGTATTGGCTGTGATGGTTACCTCTTCGAGTTCAAAGGTATTTTCGGTAAGGGCAAAATTCAATTGGAGATAATTGCCCGAGGTCACTACCTGGTTGAATCGCATCTGCGCTTCATAGCCCAGATAAGACACCATGATGTTGTAACTACCTACAGGCAGTTCAAGCCGGTAATATCCGTCAATGTCTGAAACCGTACCCAAAAGATTATTTTCAATCGCAATGGAAACGCCGATCAGCGGACTACCCGTATTTACATCGATTACCTTGCCTTCTACAACGCCCATTACCTGTGTCCAGGATGTTGTCGATGACAATAATAAATAAGTAAGTACGGAGAATGTCCATGTTTTCATTTGGTCGCTTATTGATGTTTTCAAAACACAATCCTAGGACCTTTGTTCAATAAAGATCCTGGATAAACATGTGCGCAAAAAAAAAGCCGGAATAAATCCGGCCTTTGTCTTATCCTCCAAAATCATCGAAGGCGATATTTTCTTGTGGTACTCCCAGTGAATCCAGGGTTTTGATCACCGATTGATTCATCATTGGAGGACCGCAGAAATAATATTCTATTTCTTCCGGTTCCGGATGGTTTTTAAGGTATTGCTCATACAGTACAGGCATGATAAAGCCTTTAAACCCATCGCCCGGAGCATCCAAATTTTCTTTTACCTGCCAGTTATCTTCTTCGAGCGGATTATCAAGTGCAACATAAAACTTGAAGTTTGGAAACTCGCGTTCTATTTGTCGGAACTCTTCAATATAAAATAGCTCTCTCTTTGTACGTCCACCATACCAATAGGATACTTTTCTATCCCGGTTTTTCAGGGTTTGGAAAAGGTGGAACAAATGGGATCTCAATGGAGCCATACCAGCACCACCGCCGATATACAACATCTCTCTTTTACTGGGTTTGATGAAAAACTCTCCATAAGGTCCTGAAACTACGCACTTGTCGCCTGGTTTCAGGTTAAAGATATAGGAAGAACATACTCCGGGATTGACATTCATCCAGGTTTTGTTAGCGTTGTCAAAAGGAGGTGTGGCAATACGGATGTTAAGCTTTACTATATTTCCTTCAGCAGGGTGGTTGGCCATCGAATAAGCCCTGAACTGCTCCTCCTCATTGACCATTTTAAGATCCCACAATTTAAACTTATCCCATTCGGATTGAAATTTTTTGGGATCATCGTGATAACTTGGGTGGGCCGTGATGTCGATATTTTTGAAATCAACGGTCACCACTGGTACATCGATCTGGATATATCCACCTGACTCAAATTCTAAGGCTTCTCCTTCCGGCAGTTTCACCACAAATTCTTTGATAAAGGATGCGACATTGTAATTGGATATGACCTCGCATTCCCATTTTTTAATACCAAACACCTCTTCCGGCACATGAATTTTCATATTCTGCCTTACCTTAACCTGGCAGGCAAGACGTTTTCCTTCAGCAGCCTCTTTTCTGCTGAGGTGATTCATCTCTGTGGGAAGTACATCCCCGCCCCCTTCATACACGTGACACTCACACATGGCACAAGTGCCACCACCCCCGCATGCTGAGGGTAAAAATATTTTTTCAGCGGATAGTGTGCTGAGCAGGCTGCTGCCCGGCTTCACCATAAGGGGTTTAGATTCGTCCCCATTGATGATGATTTTTACATCACCCTGGGCAACCAGTTTTTTCTGCGCATAAATCAGTCCAAAAGCCAATATCAGTAAAATAACCGAAAAGGCAATGATGGCCCATAGTACAAACATAAGATCTATAAGTAGTATCATAGTTTAATCTTCTTGTAATTAATGATTTGCAAAATAGGTGGCTGGATTTATACCCATTAGACTCATAAATCCGATTCCAAGAAAAGCGGTGAGTAAAAAAGCCATTCCCAAACCTCTAAGTGGCGCCGGCACCTGGCTATATCTCATTTTTTCGCGAATGGCGGCCATAAGGACGATGGCAATAAGCCACCCAAAACCTGAACCAACCCCATAAACGACAGACTCGGTAAATGTATATTCCCTTGCCACCATGAATAAGGCAGCGCCTAAAATGGCACAATTCACAGTAATTAGCGGCAGAAATATACCCAAAGCATTATATAAGGATGGCGAATATTTTTCAACAGCCATTTCCACAAGCTGAACGGTTGCGGCTATGCTCGCAATGAACAAAATGAACCGCAAAAAAGTGAGGTCCGTTTTGAATATGCCATTCGGGCCTAAAATTAGTTCACTGATGGCCCAGTTTATAGGTACGGTGATAGCCAGTACAAAAATAACGGCAGCACCCAGACCAATTGCCGTTTTAACGCTTTTGGATACAGCCAGGAAAGAACACATACCAATGAAATAGGCCAGTATCATATTTTCAATGAAGGCCGACTTGATAAATATATTGAGAAGATCCATATTTTAGGTTAATTTTTAATTTGATAAAATACCAATTAGGAAATGTCTACCAACTTAGCTTCTTTTGAACGTTGAATCCAAATGATGATGGTAATGAGAAGCATGGCAGAAGCCGGCAATACCATTAAACCATTTGGCTGGTACCAACTTAGCAAGGAACTGGATTTTGTGTTGATTAAAAACTCGGACGAAGGACCTAGAATTTTATACCCCAGGATTGCTCCCCTGCCAAAAAACTCGCGAATGGCTGCTATGGCAACCAGTATCCATGCGTAACCCAGTCCATTGCCGATGCCATCCAAAAATGATGGCCAGGGCTTATTGGCCATAGCAAACGCTTCCAATCGACCCATAACGATACAGTTGGTAATGATAAGACCAATGAATACGGACAACTGTTTCCACACATCAAAAGAAAATGCTTTCAACACCTGCTCTACAATGGTAACCAGGACAGCGATGACGACCAATTGGACAATCATCCTGATTTGTTTAGGAATGCCGTTTCTAATCAATGAGATCACCAAATTGGAAAACCCTGTAACCAATGCCACTGATATACCCATGATCAATGCAGGTTTTACCATGGTGGTGACTGCAAGTGCAGAACACACGCCCAATACCTGAACTGTTATCGGGTTATCAATGTGCAGAGGATCATTGATTAACTTTTTTTCATTCTTGCCAAACCACGGTTCACTGGGTTTGACTTCAATAGGGGCTACTACAACTTCAGCCATAATTCAATTAATTATTGGTTAATTATGATTTATTTTTAATCGATTCAAGATAGGGAAGATATACACTGATACCCTTATTAAGCATGTTGGAAACGCCCACAGAGGTAATGGTAGCACCTGAAATGGCATCAACCTCATGTTCCGGGTTTTTTGCACCACCTTTGACCACCTTTACGGACACGTAATTACTTTCTTCAAAAATCTTTTTGCCTTGAAAAGATTTTGGGAAATTTGCATTGTCCTTGATCTCCGCACCCAGACCAGGTGTTTCGGCCGTATGACCAAATGCAGCACCTACAATGGTATTCAGATCGTCTTTCAGGGCAATATATCCCCAAATTTTGTCCCAAAGGCCGTTGCCCCTTACAGACATCAGGTAAATATTTCCCTTATCACCTTTGTAAATAAAAAGAGGATATTTTCTGTCTTGTTCTGGTTTTTTTTCTTCTGCAGCAAGGTCGATGCCTTCTGCATCTGCTCCTTCCACTTTTTTACCTTTGGCATCAATGACCACTTTTTCCACTTTTTCAGAAAAGAGCTTGTTTACCTCATCAGGAGAAAGACTTGAAGGGTCAACACCAATCTGATCCTTAATTGAACCTAAAATGTCCTTTTTCTTGAACACAGCTTCATTTTGATCGTGCATAGGTTTTAAACCATTGACCACAAAGGCCAGAGACACAGATGAAATCAGTGCCATTACGAGGGTATAAACCAGGATGTATTTGTTACTGAACACGGCTTATTCTTTTTTTAATGTTGGATTGAACAATAAAGTAATCAATGAGCGGAGCAAATGAATTCATAAATAAAATGGCCAGCATCCAGCCTTCCGGATACGCAGGGTTCATCACCCTTACAACCATACCGACGACTCCAATAAAAAATCCGTAAATCCATTTTCCCGTATTTGTACCCGAGGCGGTGACCGGGTCTGTAGCCATAAACGCCATGGCAAACAGGAAAGATACGAGGATGAGGTGATCATACCATGGAACATTCATAAATAAAGTAAAGTCCCATGCATTGAATATCATGCCCATGACAGAAGCACCAAGTACCATGGAAAACATAATTCTCCAGCTGGCAACTCTTGTAAGGATGAGGAACAGGGCACCGAAAATGATAAATGCTTTATTGGTTTCTCCAATTGAACCCGGTATCGCTCCCCAAAAAATCTGACTCATGGAATAGTGGGCGGTGATGGCCTCCATGCCTCCCTGGTATCCCAGAGCTAACGGAGTTGCCCCACTAAATCCATCTACTACCACTGTTTTGGCGGAATCAAACAAAGGCCAGTCAAAATGGGCAAAAATAGAATTAAAGAACGAAGTGTGCCACCAGCCATATTGGGCAGAATCACCGGCAGCCAGTGTTTCATAACCAGAGATCCAGCAGGTATCTCCTGATATTTCCGTGGGATAGGCGAAAAACACAAAAACCCTGGAAAGCAATGCAATATTCCAAATGTTCATGCCTGTTCCGCCAAAAGCTTCTTTCCCGAAGATTACCGCAAATGCTACTGAAATAGACACAATCCACAGTGGGATATCCGGTGGCATGATGAGCGGAATAAGCGCCCCTGAAACCAGAAATCCTTCTTCTACTGCATGCCCTTTTTTGGCAGCAAACATAAACTCTATACCCAGACCTACGACGTGTGTTACCACAAACAAGGGCAACATGACGATGAGGCCGTGAGCCAGTTTCAGATGAAATCCATCCATGAAACCAAGATATTGTCCTGCAGCCACAAAATGTTGATGGCCTATGTTATAGCTGCCAAATAAATAACAAAGCTGCATGGCAAGTACAACATGAACCATGAGTCTTTTGAGGTCCATACCATCTCTGATGTGTACCCCTCCTTTTGTCACAGTGTTTGGAGCATATGCAAACGTCAAAAACGCATCATAGGCTGTGTGCAACAGCGGACTCTTTTTCTTGTCCGGTTCAATTTTTTTAATAAAATCCAATAATCCCATTGGTGTCTGTATATGGTTCTTTCGTTAATTTATGCTTCTGTCCTCATGTAATCCAGTCCTTCCCTGAGCAATTGTTGCAAGGGTTGTTTTGAAGTACATACAAATTCACAGAGGGCTACGTCCTCTTCTGACAATTCATTAATGCCCAAGCCTTCCATCTGCTCTACGTCTCTGAAGATTATGGACTTAAACAGATGTTGCGGATAAATATCCATTGGTAAAACTTCTTCATACTGGCCTGTTACTACAAAAGCCCGCTTTTCACCATGTGTATTGGTGTTGGCATCAAATTTCATATTGGGAAAAAGCGCATTTGGGAAGGTTCCCGAAACGGATGGCCTTGGACTTAAAGGTAACAACCAACCAAATAATTCATAATGGTCCCCTTCTGAAATTACCGTGATTTGATCGTCATTTGGATTCAAATATCCGTCGGCCATCACCTGCTTGCCTGACAAAACATCACCTGAAATAATCCGTAGTTTGGCATCACTTGTATTTCCTTCAAGTATTTCTTTGACACTTGCCCCGGCGTAAGTACTTACATAATGAGGATGTAAAATTTCATTGCCCGTAATGGCAACTGTGACCGTACGATGCATCTCCCCCGTAAGCATAAGTTTACCCAGGGCTATGGTATGCTGAACTGAAATCGTCCAAACCTTTTTGCCCGGCTTGATTGGGGCAATGTGGTGAATTTGTACTCCTACATTACCAGCTGGATGACTGCCTGAAAAATAGTGCCTTACGGCATTGGTTGCCTGGGTAAAGGCAGATGAAAGTTTAGCGCCTTTGTTACCATCTAAACCTAAAAACACCTTACCTTCAGTTAGTCGGCTCAATACATCAATACCAGTCTGAAAAGCAGCCTCATTGCCCTGAACAATCAAATTGTTGTTGGGAGCCAGCGGTGCTGTGTCAAAGGTTGAAATAAAGATATTTTCCGGTTTACTTTCAATATCTGGCACAATATCAAATGGTCTTTCATTGATCAGTGTCCAGGCACCGGTTTCGCAGAGAAATTTTACCAGGTCTTCCCTGGAAACATCTGCAGAAGGCACATTGAATTTTTTATATACCTGGACTTTGTCTGCAAGAATGATGATGTCACTTATTGATCGCTTTTCACCCCTTCTTATCTCCAGTACTTCACCACTGACAGGAGCAGTGTAATGGATTTCTGGTCTTTTTTGTCATAAAATACAGCATCTCCGGCTTTGACCGTATCGCCAATCTGAACTTCAACTTTAGGTATGGGAGAAATGCCAATGTAGGTAAGTGGCTTCATGGATACCGTGGATGTGGGCCTGGCGTGGATCATATTACTTACTGCTTCACCATTGAGTTTGATGTCAAAACCCTGTCTCAGCTTATGGTGGAAAGAGTCCTTTTTCTCTCCGGTAAAGGTCGAAAGTAATCCTTCCAAAAGGCCGCCTTCATTTTTAGCCATAAGACCATGTTTACTGCCTTCCAGATCAATCATTTTAGCCGTTAATCCCACCAGTGCGCTCAACCCCGTAAGGATGAGTACACCAAGTATGGAGTAAATAACCCAATCTGGTGTAATGGTGCCCTGACCAAAAACTAAAAACGAATTGAACATCAATGAAGTGACGATCAATGCCCTGAATTTATAATTTCTCAAGAAATTTAATTTTAAAGAGTTTTGAATTGACTGCAAATATAAAAAACGGGTTAGTCATAGATATGTATTGGCACATAATCTTATAGGTCGCTGCGCTATTTAGACAGATTCTAAACAAAATAAATTTAGATAATTTTACATTTTCACCATACAATAAACAAGTTCAGGTCTTTGAAGTTTTAGAGCGCAAACAAAAATTTTACATTTTTCTACAATTCGAAGGCAGCATTTTAGATCCAATTGGTATCAATGGATATAGTTAGTAAATTTTATTCCCATCGCTTATAGCGTAAATCTAGTAGTAGAAGTCTGCACTTTTGGTGTAGGTTTTACTTGGAACTGTAAAAGTTCCAGATTTGATTGGATGAGGGACTGTCGGCGGACGGTCCCTTTTTTTTAAAGACAGTTGCTGTAATTTGGATTCGAAGATCTCATAAACTTAATCAAGCAGCCCTCCACAGACACTTAATACCTGGCCCGTCACGTAGGTGCTGAGGTCACTTCCCAAAAACACACAGGCATTGGCAACATCGTCTCCTTTGCCCAACCTTTTCAGGGGAATATTCGCTTCGTATGCTTTCCTTTGGTCATCCGTGAGCGCATGTGTCATGTCTGTCTCGATAAAACCCGGAGTCAGTACATTGCACCGTATACCCCTTGAACCTACTTCTTTGGCAATGGACTTGGAAAAACCAATAATACCGGCCTTGGAGGCCGAATAATTTGCCTGTCCCGCATTGCCAAACACACCTACAACGGAGCCAATGTTGATGATGGAACCAGACTTTTGCTTTAACATGATCTTCAGCACATGTTTGGAGAGGTTAAAAACAGACTTAAGGTTGACCCTGATGACTTCGTCCCACTGTTCTTCACTCATCCGCAACATTAGTGTATCTCTCGTTATGCCCGCATTATTGATCAGGATATCAATGGAACCAAAATCTCTGATTACTTCCTCTGCCAACTTTTCAGACTGTCCAAAATCAGCCGCATCAGATCTATAGGCTTTTGATTTCACGCCGTAATCAGCCATTTCAGACTCAATGCCCCTGGCCCTCTCCTCGCTGCTTAGGTACGTAAATGCTACATTGGCGCCCTGCATGGCAAATGCCCTTACAATGGCCTCCCCTATACCCCTGGAACCCCCGGTGATCAATGCGTTTTTTCCTTCCAATAATTTCATGTGTAGCGATATTGTTTGATGTCTGCCTGCGAAAGTAAAAAAAAAGATAAAATTCCAATAGATATTGGTAATATTGTTAAATCTAAAATGAAATCAGCATGGAATGGACCAGACGAGATATCCTCAGATCCCTTAGCGCCGGTAGCCTTGGCATAAGCCTGACAGGCATTGACCTCTCAAGGTTTGAATATGTGCCTTCGTCCCTTGGTTTTTCGGACCGCACCCTCTCCAGAAAGATCACAGCCATTACTTGTGGTGCCGGAAATCGCGGAAATGTATATGGCAATTATGCCGCAAATTTTCCGGAAGAACTTGACATCATAGGCGTAGCAGAACCCATTGAGCTGCGCAGACAACGGTATGCCGACAAACACCAGATCACCCTTGAAAATCAATTTCTCACCTGGGAAGACATTTTTAAACGCCCCAAATTTGCAGATTTTATCATTGTTACCACACCAGACAACCTACACTATGGTCCTGCGATGGCGGCCCTTGAAATGGGTTATAACCTGTTGTTGGAAAAACCCATTGCCCAAACCTGGAAAGAGTGCAATGACATCCTGCAACTTCAAAAAAAGAAAAAAGCCATCGTGGCGGTTTGTCATGTGTTGCGTTATGCCCCTTATTATCGTAAAATAAAAGAAGTACTGCAAAGCGGGGTATTGGGTGAACTGGTAAGCATCCAGCATTTTGAGCCTGTTGAAAGGGAACATATGGCCCATTCCTTTGTGCGGGGCAATTGGCGAAGATCCGAAGATACCAACCCCATTATCCTGGCGAAATCCTGCCATGACCTCGATATGTTGAGGTGGTGGATAGATAAAAAATGTACCCACATCAGTTCTTTTGGTAATTTAAAATGGTTCAAATCGTCGAATGCGCCGGAAGGAAGCACGGCGCGATGTACCGATGGTTGTGCCATAGAAGGAAGCTGTCCATATTCTGCACTGAAAATCTATCATAGAGGCCGGAGATACACCTATGCCATGGATTTACCACAGGATGAAGATAAAAAAGGTGACGCCATCCTCGAACTTTTGAAAACAGGTCCATACGGCAGATGTGTATATCATTCAGACAACGACGTGGCTGACCACCAGGTAGTAGCCATGCAGTTTGAAGGAGGCATTACGGCCGGCTTTAATATGGAAGCATTTACCAATTACCACGGCCGCCGAACTCGGATCATGGGCTCAATGGGCTGTCTGGTGGGTGACGAAGACCTGCTTACCATTGCAGATTTCAGCACTGACAAGGTCACCGAATGGCTCACCAAAGAGCATTCAACTGCTTCCGGCCATGGCGGTGGTGACTGGGGATTGATGCGCGATTTTCTGCGCGCCGTTGATGCACATGATGAGGCCCTGCTCACTTCCACGCTCGAAGCATCCATGGATAGCCACAGAATGGGATTTGCTGCAGAAGAAAGCCGCCTTGGACTTAAAACCATTGCCTTGTAAAATACGCTAAATTTAGCTTAAGTGGCTTTTGACGGGGGGACCTCCGCAAGCACACCCTCTATGATCAGGTATTGTGCCAATACATAGCTGATCATGACCAATTGGTCCAATGATGCCTGTTGCGAAATAAATTTTTGATAAGCAAGACACAAGTCAGACAGCATAAAAAGTAAGGCACCATATAAAATCAGGTTTGAGATCTTTTGATGAATGGCCATCACCACCATAAAGGTTATGGCCGCCGTATATAACATTACCGGAATAGCCAGGTTCCCAAATTCATCCCTAAAAAGCACATTAAAGATTATGGCTATTAACACTACAGCCACAGACAAGAACAGTCTTGGGCCCACCAATCCTGTGACCCTGCGTTTGAAATAAAATGCATAAATCAATTGCATCAACAGAAAGGATGCCAGACCAATCTGAAAGAACAAGACGCTGTCGAAAAGCAAAAATACATCTCCCGTCAAAGCAAAGATGAGTGCCATCAGTATGGCAGGCCGCTGGTAATTTCCAGCTTCCATGATGTAATAAATAAGTAATGAAGATATGATCAGGGGCTTTGTAATCATTCTTAACCCTGGATACGTGTGCATTGCCCAAAGGTCGGCACCGGCCAGAATAAAGTAAATGATTGCAAAGCCCCTGAATTTCATAGCCCTATTTCATTGGTAATACATCCACTTTCAACCGATCAGGCCTATTGGCAATTTCCCAGATGGTATGAAAAATGAGTTTGCCCACATTTGCCATTTTTTCATAGTCTATTTTATCGGCCGTATCTGTCGGCTGGTGGTAATCTGCATGCACACCATTGAAATAAAAAATGGCAGGAATGCCTTTCTCAGCAAAGTTGTAGTGATCCGAACGATAGTAGTATCTATTGGGATCGGATTCACTGTTGTACGTATAATCCAGGGTGAGCTGGCTGTACTTTTGATTGACATCTTCATTGAGTTTATGGAGATCGGTTGAAAGCCTGTCGCTGCCAATCACATAGATGTAATCCGGGTCATTTATATGCTTATCATCTATTCTGCCAACCATATCCACATTGACATTAGCTACTGTTTTTTCCAATGGCATCAGGGGGTTGTTTACATAATACTCTGAGCCCAACAATCCTTTTTCCTCACCCGTGGCCAGCATAAACACCACTGACCTTTCCGGCTTATACCCACCGGCCCTCGCCATGGCAAAAGCCTGTGCCAGTTCAAGAATGGTGCTTGTTCCCGATGCATTATCATTTGCCCCATAGAAAATTTGATCGCCGCGTTTGCCCAGGTGATCATAGTGTGCGGAAACAATGACTACTTCATCTGCCTTTGATTTTCCTTTAACCATACCCAGCACATTCTGACTTTTAATCACAAGTACCTTTTTCTTTTGATTTACCTGTAATTGTGACTTGAGTTTAACCGGTTTGAATTTGCCTTTTTTTGTAATATCGGAACGAACTTTTACAATTTTCTCGGCTTCCTTCCCAAAAAGTTCCTTAGCTACCGTGGTGGAAATGAAACAATGATTGGGATATTTGATTTCTTCTGCTGATTTGTCTCCCAGTTGCACAGAAGGGCCCATCAGCAAATTCCGGTTTTCGGCAAGTGATTTTTTAATGTCTTCTTCAATAATAAGCACCATGGCCACTCCCTTTTCCCTGGCCGTGGCAAGCTTTTTATCCATGGACGACCAGGTTGACTTTTCCTTCGTTCCACTGATCCAATAAGTACTGTCGGCTTTCATTGGCTCACCGGTATTTATGACAATGGTCTTGCCTTTAAAATCCTTAGGCTTGCCTTTATAATCGGTATATTTTGCATCGTCGATGCCGTAACCCAGAAACAATACATCCTTTGACTCCAGCAAAGGAAGATCTTTATTTCGCGAAGGAAATGAAATATAGTCCCAAAGGTGGCGAAAGCGAATGCCATTTACATAGATATCGGTGTCGTCCCACGATGAAAAAGTAAACGAAACAGAGTGCATGAAAAGGTCTGCTCCTGGCAGCGCATCCAATAAATAAGCGTCAAATTCCTTAGCAATATAACTTGCAGCTTTCACATTACCTGGTTGACCTGTTTCTCTTCCTTCAAACTCATCTGAGGCCAGCTTGGTAAGGTGTTTTTTCAGGTCTTCAGCATTGATGGTTTTTGCAAACAAATAAGCCGGATCTTTATCGTCGGCAACTACGGCTTTCGTTTTATCAGGCATGGTTACACCTGAGTTGAATTGTGCATTGAGCCATCCAATCTGGATAGCCATTGCCATAATTAATGATATTTTTTTTGACATTTTAATTTTACAATTACAATTTTTATTTTAACATGATATCTTATTCACACGGTTCTGATGCCTGCCATTTTCAAACTTCTCTTTTAGAAAAGTTTCTGTCATTTTCTTAGCCAGGCCATATGACACAAAACGCGCCGGGATACAAAGTACATTGGCATCATTATGGGCCCTGGCCAACCTGGCAAGTTCTGTCCTCCAGCATAAAGCTGCCCGTATGCCCTGATGTTTGTTGGCTGCAATGGCTACCCCATTTCCACTGCCACAAATGAGAATCCCAAAAATAGCACCCCTCTCTTCTACCTCTAAGGCTACCGGATGGGCAAAATCCGGATAATCAACCGATGCATCGCCGTAAGTGCCTAAATCAATAACCTCCATGCCGTGCTTTTGTAAGAACTTTTTAAGCTTTTCCTTGTACTCAAATCCGGCATGATCGCAGCCTATGGCTATTTTCATTTTTTCCATTTTATTGCTCCCCCCTCAATCGTTGATACATACCATTTAATTTCGTATCAAGGTCACCGATTTTGTCGCGCATTTCCTTTTCAAAAGCCGGGTCCTGTACCTTGGTTGACAGTTCTTTTACGTCTCCAGCTGCCTGTGCAGACAAGTCAATATCCTGACTAAATGACATGATGTCGTCGGCATCCAGGGTCTGGTAAAAGTCACCAAATTGTTTTGTCTCCTCAGCCAGAATCGCAATGTGTTTTTTAGCGCTTTCAAAGTCACCTGCATTAATCAGTACATTTAAAAATGGCACAATACCTGCATCATAAGGGAAATTCATATGTGGGAAAACTTCAAAATATTTGTTGGCCAGATCAGCAGCCTTTGTACTGTCCCTTTTGGCAACAAAGGCATAGGCACCTCTCAACATGGCCAACTTCATTGCCTGGATTTCCGCAAGGTATGATTTGTCGATGTGTGTTTTTATCTTATCGAAATTCCCCCATTTCCAATCCTCTATGACATGTTTGTACAATTTATCGGTTGCGACCCTGCCACTGCCATAAATAGAAAACGCCCTGTCAGAACGATTGTAAGCTGGTATTATTCTCAGCCCCAGTCCTTCGAGTTGCATGAAGTCATTCAGGCCTTGTAACTTGTCATTTTTACATGTCACGGAAAAATACACCGGTCTTTCATTGATGTTGGAAGCAATGAGGTCAAGTATGGCGATATCATCTTTGGTAAGATACCTGCTAGCTTCAGGAATGTTTACAGGAATAGAATCAAGTACCGCCAATGAATCAAGCTCAAACAATCCCTGTGTGGCTTTCACCGGGATATAGTAGTTTTTGAAAGACAGTGATGGATACCCATCTGCCTTTTTGGTTTCTATGGCCAGGGTCTTCAATATGTCCATTAGATTAACCCTCTGCGGGTTTGTTGTTTCGCCAAAGAAAACCTGGTTGAGGTTTTTGCCGTCGTAACTATCCTGCGGAATGGTCATTTTTATGGGTGCACTTTCGTTGACTTTTTTTCTGAGTTTGTTGATATACCAATCTACCTGAATAAGTGATAAATTGACCACCCGAACGTCTCTCCGGATATTTTCAACTTCCTGTGCATACCATAAAGGATAAGTGTCGTTATCCCCATAGGTAAAAATGATGGCATCTTTTTCCAGTGAATTCAAAAAATTGGCGGCATAATCCCTGGAGGCATAATGATGACTTCTGTCATGGTCGTCAAAGTTTTGGGTAAGTAACAGGAATGGAGACGCAAGGCCGATGACGCCGGCAATGGCTGCCGATGGCAAAGAAGGCAACTTAATGTTCTTTGACAATATGTCAAACAAAGCTAAAACCCCGAAACCTATCCAGATACAAAATGTAATGAAACTTCCTACGAGTACATAATCGCGCTCTCTAGGCTCAATGGGTGGCTGATTGGAATAAATGATGATGCCTATGCCTGTTGTAAAAAACAACATGAGCAGGGCAAGAAAGTCTTTTCTCGATTTATTAAAATGGAAAACCATACCCAATAAACCAAGCAACAATGGAATAAAATAATAGTGGTTTTTAGACGGGTTTTCCTGAATGGTGTCCGGTGCTAAATCATCTTCGTATGTCCTGGCATCATCAAAAGCGTCGATGCCGCTGATCCAGTTACCGTCTTTTTTATTCCATGGGCCGGTACCCTGATCTGAATTTTGCCTTCCGGTAAAATTCCACATAAAATATCTCCAGTACATGTACCTCAACTGGTAGTGCCTGAAATAGGAAATGTTGTAAGCAAAATCAGGTTTTCCTTCTCCCCTGCCTGTGAGGTACTCTTTATATTGCTGGTGCAAATCAGCTTTATCCTGATGGCCGATTCTCGGGAAAAGGATTTTATCAGAGTTTTTCCATACGTAATCAAATTTTTCATCTACGATCTTGTACTCATTGCCAACCCTGCCATAACGAGGCGAACGTTCCACATTGGAAGGTTGCGCAAGATAATGAGGTCCCTTAAGTAAGGGTCTTTCACCATATTGCTCTCTGTTGAGGTAGGGAATCAGTCGCATGGCATCCGAAGGCGTATTCATATTGACGGGAGTATCTGCATTCGCCCTTATAACCACTACGCCGATGGTGCTGTAGGATATAATGATCAATGTGGCGGCGATACCCAGGTTTTGGAGGAGCTGGCTGCCTCTTCGCTGCGCAGTCCTCAGCACTAACCAACAAAGTCCGGCTACAATTAAAAGAGCGGGTACAAGACCTGAATGAAATGGAAGTCCAAGGCTGTTTACCGTGAACAGTTCCATTGATTGCCACAAGCTGGGAATACCGACAATGACAAGCTTCTGGATAAAAGCTATGCCCAGACCACCAATAAGGATACTTATGCCCAGACCCACAATGGATTTATTTTCGTATTTTTTATAATAGTAAAGCATTGCAATCGCAGGAAAAGCCAGGAGGCTCAACAAGTGCACCCCAATGGATAACCCGGCCACGAACAAACTAAATATAAGCCACCTGTCTGAGTCGGGTGATTCCGGAAGGTGATACCACTTCACGGCTGCCCATACTGTAAGTGCCGTGAAAAAAGTTGACATGGCATATACTTCACCCTCAACGGCAGAAAACCAAACCGAGGTAATGAAGGCACTGGACAAACCCGCTGCCAGGCCTGCAAAAGCCAGGGCCAGATTCATAGCCGGAGTGGGTTCATCCGATCTGCCTACCCAGGCAACTTTGGCCATAAGCATGGTGACCCAGCCAATAAACATGGCAGCCAGGGCACTGCACAGTGAAGACATCAGGTTTACAGAAAAAGCTATATCACTCTGATTATCTGAAACCATGTCTGCGACCCAGGTAAACATCCTGCCAATCAAAACAAACAAGCCTGCTCCAGGTGGGTGAACTACTTGAAGTTTGTAGGCACCCAAAATAAATTCTCCACAATCCCAAAGGCTGCCTGTGCGCTCAGCGGACATAAAATATACAATGAATGACGCCACAAAAACGGCTATACCCGTAAGGTTGATGATTTTTTTAAACGACTGCATTAGCGTTAAATTATTGATTTTGAATATGGATTAGTTTAAAGACGGCACAAAAGTAGTCATTTATCGCCTAAAATACGATATAGACAGCCCATTTCTTTGGTTCCGCCAACCATCAAGGGGCAAATTTAATGGGATGTGCTTTAAATATGGGTTCTGTGAATGTTAAAGCTATAATATTGAGACCATTGTATCAACTTTGACCTCTAAATTTTAGTGCCAAATCCAAACGGTTGTCACTTAAAAATAAAGGGCCCGATTTTAGTGGTGTCATCCAGAAAGATCGATGCAGGAGAATCCGGTCTCGGTGGTCTCACAGGAAAATTAAGCCCATTGAGGATGTTGAGATTAATGCGATTTACAATTACAGAATCTACGTAGTCCTCAGCTCTTTGCAGCGCTTCATAACGGCAAATAAGCATACGGTCGGCATAATATTTACGCACTTCTTCATCCAGTTTTTGCCGGACCAGCAAAGGAATATCCTTTTGCAAAATGCTGTCTGGCAACTGAAATGAAACCAGGGTCAGCATTCCTGCCAAAAACAGGACTAAAGTATATAGGAAAACCTGTTTCTTCATTCTTCAAAAAGCTGATTCACTTCTGCCATTCTTAATTCAAAAATCGAATCCGCATATACGGTAAATAAGGAATCTTTCACTGACGCACAAATGCCTTCTGTATTGTTTCTGATGTCCCTGAAAGCAATCACCCTTAGACTATCATACAGCACTTTTTCTTCCACTGTAAAATCGGTTCTCTCCTTTTTTTGACATGAAAAAAGGATGACTGACATCATAAAAACAACCAATATGCGAAAAATCTTATGGTTCAATGGGTACTTGTTTTTTGCGAAGTACAAAATTCTGACCCAGATAGACCTTGCGCACAATTTCATCTTCTGCCAGTTCTTCTGCGGTACCGGCCCTGAGGATCTTTCCTTCAAACATAAGATAGGCACGTTCTGTAATCGACAAAGTCTCCTGTACATTGTGATCGGTAATGAGGATGCCTATGTTTTTTGTCTTTAGCCTGGCTACTATGGATTGAATATCCTCGACGGCAATGGGATCAATGCCCGCAAAAGGCTCATCCAGCAGTATAAATCTTGGAGATGACGCAAGGGCACGTGCAATTTCTGTACGCCGGCGCTCCCCTCCCGATAATGAATCTCCCACGTTTCGCCTTACTTTTTCAAGGTGAAACTCAGCAATCAGGGACTCAAGTCTTTCTTGTTGTTCTTCCTTTGACAGGGGCATCATTTCGAGGATGGCTTTGATGTTGTCTTCCACACTGAGTTTCCTGAAAACTGAAGCTTCCTGGGGCAAATAGCCTATGCCCTTTTGTGCGCGTTTGTACATGGGAAGATCGGTAATGTCTTCCTCATCGAGATATACGTGACCAAAATTTGGTGACACAAAGCCCACCACCATATAAAAAGTTGTGGTTTTACCGGCACCATTTGGCCCCAGCAAGCCCACAATCTCACCCTGACTCACATTGATGCTCACATCGTCCACCACTTGCCGAACGCCGTATCTTTTTTGCAGGTTTTTAGCACTTAATATCATCTGATTGCGGAATTGATGGGATTTGTCGTTTCATTATATTGAACAGTTGTTTCAAGGCTCCAGCTTTCCCTGACTTTTTCCAGTTTAAAGGTGCGGATTTTCTCTGCCTGTCTTCCCTGCCAATAGCTGGCTTCATCTTTTAAACCATTGCGGTTTTCATCTTCGATGATGGCCAGGGAGTATTCGTCTGATTTCAATTTTTTAAATTCCACAGTAGTCGTTGCGAGGAAACTGACCACACGGCTTTCGAAAACCACATTGCCCTTCATTAGCCTGATCAGGTATTGTTTGGTTGAATCAAGCCCTTCAATTCTGGTGGACAATGTCGAAAGTTTTTCTATGTCGTAGGTAGTAAAATCTATAACCAGGGTGTCATTTGTATTTCCATATACATCCCGGATCGCCCCGGGCAATATTTCAAGTTGATATTTCTTTTTAGATGACATTTTTGCAAAAATACCACATTTTAGCGGAGTAGTGACAGTTGCCGTAAAAGGCACAAGACCTGTGCTATCCTTCAGACTTATCCGGCTGACGTCAATACTGGCCAGGGGCTGTGTATATTCCACAATAAGCGTATCAGCCGGTAGTGAACCAAATGAAGAAAATCGGGCAAACTGACCAAGTTTCAACGGAATTGCTGAGGTGTCAGGTATGGCAAAATATAGGGTATCCCTACCCATTACCCATTGTAAGGTATCTGGCGGGTTTTGATACCTGTACCAAATCAAAAGGCTGTCACCTTTCAATTCCGGGTAATTGAATTCAGGTGGGGGTTCAAGCCTGTAAGAAGGAACCTCCTTTGGAGTGGTATGGAGTTTGATGCCCAGCAAGCCATAGGTAACTGCCTTGTGTCCCAGGTACCTGGGTGTCACTTCCGGCCGGGTAAGCACAAGATTTCTTTCAATGACATTGGCAGTATCCCAGGTTACAAAACGGGTGTCAAAAGCCAATAATTCGGTTAGTTCATTGTACTGCAGATTTCCATTTTCATCCATTACCGCCACAAGCCTAAAAGTATCCAGGCGGATGTTTTCAATGGAAAAGACTCCCTGTGCATTCGTTTTTGCAAAGTAAAATGGTTTGCCTTTCAGGATGGCTGAGTCCTGCAGATTTTCGAAAAGCATTACAGAAATGCCGGATACTCCCTCGTTTTTCTCCGAATCGATCACTTTTCCCTTTACCATTAACGAGTCTATTTTATCGCCGGTGGAAAATACATACTTAAAATTGGCCAGTTTGTTGCCTTCTGTAAAATCGCGTATGGACTCACCGAAATTGATGATATAGGTGGTATTGGGCTTCAATTCTTCTTTTTCATTGAAGGTAAAAGTCACCTTTTTGCCACGGGCCTTTATACTGGGAATGTATGTAAGGGGCGGACTAATAAGCACCTGCTTAATTACATCTTTGGCTTCGACAAATTCATCAAATTCAAAATTAAACTGTCGGGCCGTAGAATGAAGCTGATAACTTGGTGATGAAGTTTCCGGAATTAAGACAGGGGGTTTTGTGTCTTTAGGGCCGCCACCCAGGGTTCCACTGGATGCGCATGACCCTAAAATAAGGCATAGGATGCAGGTAAATATGAGAATTCTGTCCGACATAGTAGTTAAACGACACAAAGGTACTGAATGGTGCAGGAAAATTACCTTTTGTATGCAAAAGCTCCCTGATTTCCCGACATTCCCTACAAATAAAATGGGTCCGACTGGCTAATTATAATGACAAATGACTTTTTTATTTAACTTTGAATTTCAAAATTACAATCCATGAGAATTCTAATCCTGACTTGCTTTTCCTTGTTTATTTTCAATGTATATGCACAGTCTGCCAAGGAGGTAGGCCTAACGTTTGCGCACAAAGTTGGAGACCAGGAACTAAAATTGGATGAAACGATATTTTCCATTTGGAATGGTAAAAAAGTGAAACTGCACCGCGCAGAGTTCTATCTTTCGGGCATCGGCATCAAAGATGAGGCGGGTGTAATTCACCATTTTCCGGATACCTACCTGCTGATTCGTGCTCAGGAACCTGCACGCAAGCTGGTTCTTGGTCAACTTGATGAAATGCAAATGGACAGCCTGGTCATGTCTGTGGGTGTAGATACGACTAAAAATCACGACGACCCTACCCTGTATCCTGAAACCCACCCATTGGGCTTAAAAGACCCTTCCATGCACTGGGGCTGGGCTGGTGGCTATCGATTTATGGCTATCGAAGGAATGGTAGATAACAGTGGTGATGGCATTCCTGAAACCGTTTTTGAATATCATAACCTGGGCGATGAATTATATAAGCAGGCCGTCATTGGTTTACCTGAACATATGGACGACAATGACGAAATCACCATTCCCATTGTGCTCGATTACGCAAAACTCTTTAATCAGAATACTATGGTTGGAAGCCAGATTGTCCATGGCAGTGGCACGAAAAATGCAGCCATGATAAACAATGCCGTCAATGGAGGTTTTTTTGAGATTCAGTCCATTTCATCCACAAATGAAAATGACCCGGCAGCAAATTGGTCCGTGATCGATGAAGGGAATCAACTTTCTGTACAGTTGAATGGTTCATTTTTATCTGCCTATTCCACCATAACCGTTTCCGACCTCAATGGGAGAAAACTCTTTCAGGATAACATGACAAAAGAGCTTGACAAAATTGTAATACCAAAACACACTATGGGGCTTAGCGGTCTGGTGATCATTACCCTGGATGGAACGAATGCACAAAACCAGTCTAAGAAAGTTTTCATTAGGTGATGTGTTTTACCGACACAGCACAATGACAACTTCAATGGTCAGATTTTTAATGGCCATAATCGGCCTGGTTGCGCTACAAGCCTGCCAGGATAAAGAAGTCCTGCCCTACGATTATTTTACGACCATACCTAAGGGTTTTCCTTCGCCTGCTATTCCACCCGACAATGAGGTCACTGCTGACCGCATCCAACTCGGCAGGTCTTTATTTTATGATCCAGTTTTGTCGGCAGACAGCAGTCGCTCCTGCGCTTCCTATCACCGCCAGCAATTTGCGTTTGCAGACAATGTAGCCTTCAGTGAAGGCATCAAAGGAAGAAAGGCCACCAGAAATTCTCCTTCGCTGGGAAATGTAGTTTACCAGGAAAAATTGCTTCGGGAGGGTGGGCTTTCCAGCCTGGAAATGCAGGTACTTGTACCTGTGCAGGAACACAATGAATTTGACTTCAATCTGCTCAAAGTTGCGGCCCGATTAAAAAGGATGCCTTATTATGTTGACCTCGCAGCAAAAGCATATGGCCGGCAACCGGATGAATATGTCATCACCCGGGCCATTGCCACTTTTGAACGAAGTTTATTTAGTGGAGAATCCCGCTACGACGATTTTTTTTATAATGGAAAAACAGCGGCGCTCACTGCGACTGAAAAAAGAGGCAAGGACCTTTTTTTTAGTGAAAAAACCTCCTGTTCCAAATGCCATAGTGGGTTTTTATTTACCAATCAGACATACGCCAATAATGGTCTTTACGAAATTTATCCGGATGAGGGCAGGATGAGACTCACCGGAAAACCGGAAGACAACGGCGTGTTTAAAATCCCCTCGCTTCGAAATGTCGGGGTCACCGCTCCGTATATGTTTGATGGCAGCCTGGCAGCTCTTGATGACGTGATAAAACATTATGAAACCGGAGGAATTCCCCACATTAACAAACATCCTGAAATAAAGCCATTCCAGCTCACCCCAGAGGAGAGAAAAGATCTAATCGCCTTTCTGGAAAGTCTGACGGACGTTGGCTTTTTGACAAACCCGGATTTCGGGCCAAACTAAAGACAGGGATTACCAGAAAAAGTCCTGGTCAATTTTCCAACCTGCCCCGGTTCTTTTCCAATGCAGCAAAAATTCAACTTCATGCTTTTGGCCATTGATGTCTGTAATGACTGACCTTCCTTTTTGGAGAATGTGGCTGGGAAAAATTCTGGTCCATTCGGCCGTCAGTTTCCATTTGCCACCTAAGGTTCCAAGGTCTTTCCAATATCGTACGAGGTCAATTTTACCCTCCACACAACTTTGACCACCCAGAATGACAGCATCATTGTTATAGACCTTTGCCACATCTTCAAATCTACCTTCATTGTAGCTGGTCATCATGTCTGACAAAAGCCCATTTAAGGTGACTTCCACTTCCTTTTGGCCTTGTTCCCGTCGATAAGCGTAATAAAGGTGCTTTGTACCATCTCCCACCTTGGCTTTAAGACTGTCTGTTCCATGACGGTAATATGCTATTCGTTTCGGAAAATCGTGAGTCGGATTTTCAAACACAACGCTATCGGTATTGGACTGGATGCATGGGAAATAGACCCAGTCTTCATTTTCAGGTACATTCGCACCAAATACCAGGGTATCTCCTTTGTATTTTATCACCATCTCTTCGGCAAAGATCTGCTGGCCAAATCTTCTGGTTACGCTCATTCCGGTATATGTTTCCTTGCCAATAGACCATGATTCTAAAATAGATTTTCCTTTGACATCTTCATCATAATACCAATTGCCCGAAATCCAGGACGGCAGGGAGGGTCGAGTCGATTGACAAAATGCAAAACAGGGAAAAGCAAGCACAACAAACCAAAGATTTTTCATAGGGCAAAAATATATTAGGATTTTTTAAAATCGTTATGAAGGCTTATGGCCAGGCCAAATCATTCTACAACCGCACAATCAAAACGTTTCAGGAAGACAGGGTCAAAATCGGCACCATGTCCCGGGGTGTCGTCTATTGTCACCCGCCATTTATCGTCGTACTTCATACCGCCTATCACAGGATCCTCTGAAAGCATCAGTGGTGAGTCGAGGTCGTGATAGATGATGTTGGACCAGGCAAGGTCAAAATGAACCAGCGCGGTAATACCCAGTCGTGACTCCGAGAAAGAACCAACCTGGCAGTACATGTCGGCAGCTTCTGCGATGGAGGCAATTTTCATGGCATTGCAAATGCCCCCTGACTTACCCAGCTTGATGTTGATCAAATCGGCCGCATTGGATGAAATGATGCGCAAAGCATCGTTGTGGTTGAATACCGCTTCATCCGCCATGATGGGAATGGGACTTTCGGCCGTAATTCTTATCTGATCGGGTAAGTTATCCGCATGAATTGGCTCCTCACAATGTTCAATGTTAAAATCTGCCATATCGTTCAGTGCTTTTCGGGCTTCGAGGTAATTCCAGCCCTGATTGGCATCTATGCGCATAACGATGTCATCGCCCACAGCCTTTCGGATGGCGGCCACCCTTCTGACATCTTTTACAGACGGGCGTTCGCCCAATTTAATTTTAAGGATTGAGAATCCCTGACCTACAAATTTTAAAGCCTTTTCCACCATTTTATCTTCATCCAAAAGACTAACGGTATTGTCGGTAATGATTTCTTTTTGGGTATTTCCGTTTAAAAAACGGTAAAGTGGCATATCGAGCTCTTTGGCTGCCAGGTCATATAAGGCCATATCAAAAGCGCATTTCACGGAGGCATTACCAACGATCATCCGGTTCATGGTGTGCACGTGTTTTCGAATGTCCGCCGGATCTTCTCCAATCAGGGCAGCTGCCAGATCTTTTGCAAAAGCAATGGTGCCGGCCTGGGTTTCACCGTGTATAGAACGATAGGGACAACACTCTCCTACTCCATACAAGCCCTGGTCACTGAAAATTTTAACTACCGTATTACGGGCATGGGTAAGGGCCCCTTTTGAAATGACAAAGGGCTCATGCAGTTTTATCTGCGTAGGATAAATTTCTACCCTTACAATTTGGAGGTACGCATCTCAATCGGACTTTCGTTTTCGAAAAGAGAAAATCATAGCTGGTTGTGGTGTGCCCGGGAATTATTGCAATCCTAGTTCCTAAGTTTGGCAGTGGATTGAGATTTAAATGCCATTTTTTGATCTGAAGACAAAACGGCTTCGATCTGTGCGGCAAATTCCGCATCCAACTTTGACATTTCTTTACTCATGTCTCCTTTTTCAAGTCCACTGCTGATGATCTTATTAAATTTAGGCTGCTTTAGCGCAAATACCTTTTCCAATTTCACCATCTGGGCCTCACTCAAGGTTTCTTTGCTGCCTCCCTTTTCCAATTGTGTCTTCAGGTTGCTGATACTGTTTTTTACATATGCATTGTCCGCATAAATAGATTGACCGCTCATTTCAAAGGCGAAAAAAGCAAATAAAACCAAGCAAAAAGCTTTAATAACTTTCATTTTTAACGTAAATTTTTTTGTGAACAAAACAGACTGATTGTCTATTTGTAAAAGGATAAGCAAAACAAAAATACATATTTATTTCAAAAAACTTAATTTTTGCAAACGATAATTATGTCATGGAAGAAGTGCCTTTATTGCTAATTGAAGTCAGTTTTCCACTTTGAGAGGTCTCTCTATACTTTCTTCCAGGCTGATAAAGGTCTCCGTGCGCTGTATACCTTTGATTTTCTGGATTTTATTTGACAAAGTCTCCCTCAAATGGTCGGTATCCCGCACTACAATCTTGGCAAAAATGCCATAATTTCCTGTGGTATAATGGGCGCTTACTACCTCAGATATCATTCTCAGCTCCTCGATGACCTGCTCATACAGACTTGATTTTTCCAGATAAATGCCCAGAAAAGCCGTGATGTCATATCCAAGGGATTTGTAATCAACTTCAATGTGGCTGCCGGTTATGACCCCTGCTTCAATCATTTTTTTGATCCTCACATGAACCGTTCCCGCAGAAAGAAATAGTTCCTTCCCTATTTCTGCATATGGGCGTTTTCCATCCAAAAGAAGGATGGATAAAATTTTTCGATCTGTATCGTCCAGGTGAATGATGTTATTCCGTTTCATTCCTGGGGTATTTTATTCTCTGATAAGCGAAAATACATAAAATCAGGGTAATCCGCTGATAATTTGTAAATATCCCAATTAATTTCAATTATTGTAAAATTGCAGTGGTTTTGAAGAATAGGCCGTTAAGCACTGATCTCACCACCACAACTTGAGCCGGCTCCTGCAGTACATCCATAACAATGTTGGTTTACTACTATTTGCCTGTTTAAAAGTTCCTCCGCATCAGCTGTGGAGATATGGGGATGCGCTACATTGCTTTTCAGGTTAAGCATCTGGTTGAAATCACAATCGTAAAGGAAACCATCCCACCCTACACTCAATGTGAATCGACACATAAGCCCCTCCAGGTTTGAGGGGTTAAATGCTTTATAAAGTTCCTCCATGTAGGAAGTATAATTACCAGAAGTCAGCAGATAATCCAGAAAACGGGATACCGGCAAGTTGGTTATCGTAAATAAGTGGTCAAAACTTACGCCAAACCTTCTTATCAATTGAGCTTTAAATTCCTTTTCCAGGGTGTGCTGACTGCCGGGAAGAAAGGCCCCGGAGGGATTATATACGAGATCAAGTTTGTAGTCCGGATTACCAAAGCCATATCCTGCCTGGTTTAAAAGTTTAAGTGCCGCGATGGAATCTTCAAAAACACCATCTCCCCGCTGATGGTCGGTGCGGGTTTTGGAAAAATGGGGCAACGAACTGATGATGTGAACTTTGTTTCGGGCAAAAAACTCGGGCAAGTCCCTGAATCTGGGATTCGACATGATGATGGTTAAGTTGCAGCGGTTGATTACCTGAATGCCGGCTTCGCGGCAGGCTTCCACCAGCCAACGGAAATGGACATTCATTTCCGGAGCACCTCCCGTAATGTCTATGGTGGTAATGCGATTGCGGATGGCAAAATCCAGACAAAGCTGCATGGTTTCCTGAGTCATTTGTTCGTGTTTCCTGTCTGGTCCGGCATCTACGTGGCAATGGGCACAGGATTGGTTGCAGAGCTTGCCAATATTGATTTGTAAAACCTCCACACCCCGGGGGCGAATTTCCATGCCTGCCGACACAACAAAAGGCGGTATGGCCAAACCCGGGGCAGGTTCGGAAGCACCATTGAGTACTTCAAGTTGAAATACAGGGCTGGCAAGCAGATGATGAGCTGAAGAAAGGGTGGTTGACCGTTGCTTTACGCCCATTACATCATTTTATCCTTGATATAATTCATCATCATCACACTGTTGGCCAGGGTGGCTCCCCCCTTTATGGCAGCTGCCACGTGTACGGCTTCCATCATTTGTTCCTCATCCGCACCATTTGACATGCTGCTGTGGGTGTAGGCATCAATACAATAAGGACATTGTACTGTATGGGCTACAGCCAGGGCAATGAGGCTCTTCTCCCGCACGGTAAGGGCACCTTCTTCAAAGACAGCACCATACCATTCAAAAAATTTTTTACCCATTTCTTCCTGAAAATCAGTAATATTTCCAAATTTTTGAAGGTCTTCCCTGTTGAAATATGATGTTTTCATTTTATTGTCATTTAATGTCTGCAAACATAGGAGATTTGGCTGCATTAAAAAGTATTTCCCGGATAATTTTGCTGCTTACCTTGTATAAAGCTGCCTTTAACAACCGGACTTCCGCAATAATTGTGTAAAATATGTCCTACATTTGTCGGGCCAAACCAGATAAAATCAAACCAAGATGCCACCACTTAACAGTGAACTACTGTCACAGGCTTTTCGCCATATGGCTACTGCCCGTCAGCTTACGCTGCTGTATGAAGAGAATTTTAAGCAGGTTTCAAAATATGTACATGCCACCTCCAGGGGACACGAAGCGATACAAATAGCCCTGGGACTTCAACTCAAACCCAGTGACTTTGTGTCACCCTATTACCGCGATGACGCCATGTTGTTGTCCATTGGTATTTCTCCTTATGAACTTATGTTACAGTTGATGGCCAAACGTGACGATATTTTTTCAGGGGGCCGTTCATACTATTGCCACCCAAGTCTTCGCGACGCCGGAAAGCCTGGCATCATTCACCAGTCTTCAGCTACCGGCATGCAGGCCATACCTACTACGGGCATTGCCCTGGGACTGCACACGAAAAAAGCAACCGGACTTGCCAGTGCCGATGAAGAAAGTGCGGTAGTGGTTTGTTCGCTGGGAGATGCTTCCGTCACGGAAGGGGAAGTAGCCGAGGCCTTTCAGGTAGCTGCCTTGAAACAACTGCCGATCATCTATCTTGTCCAGGACAATGGTTGGGATATTTCTGCTACGGCTGCCGAAACCAGGGCCATGGATGCCCATGAATATGCAAAGGGATTTAAAGGCATTGAGGCGTTGAGTATTGACGGTACTGATTTTGACATATGTCATCAAACTCTTGCTTCGGTTATTGATACCTGCCGCAGGGAGCGCAGGCCCTTCCTGGTTCATGCCAGGGTGCCACTTCTCAACCACCATACCTCGGGTGTCCGCAAGGAGTGGTACCGGGACGACCTGTTGGCGCACGATGCCCGGGATCCATATCCAAAGATGAAGGCATTGATGCTGGCAAATGGGTTCAATGAAGAAGAACTGATGTCGATGGAACTCGAAGTCACCAGGCTCGTGAAACAGGATTTTGACAGGGCACAACTGGCTGAAGATCCAAAGCCAGAGGATCTATACCTGCATGACTTTGCCCCTACCACAGTGACCGAAGAGATTGGCGAACGCAGTCCGGCCGAAGGAGAAGAAAAAGTAATGGTAGATTGTGCCTTGTTTGCCATACAACAAATGATGGAAGACGATACCCGTGTACTGCTCTATGGACAAGATGTGGGCAAAAGGCTCGGAGGGGTATTCCGCGAAGCGTCCACACTTGGTGACAAATTTGGAGACTTCCGGGTGTTCAATACGGCCATTCAGGAAGCGTTTATCGTAGGTAGCACGGCAGGAATGTCTGCGGTAGGGCTTAAGCCAATTGTGGAAGTCCAGTTTGCCGATTACATCTGGCCGGGATTAAATCAGCTGTTTACGGAGGTAAGTCGCAGCTGTTACCTTTCAAATGGCAAATACCCGGTAAATATGACCCTGCGTGTACCCATCGGTGCTTATGGCAGCGGAGGACCTTACCACAGTTCAAGTGTTGAATCCATTGTGACCAACATAAGGGGCATAAAGATTGCCTATCCCAGCACGGGGGCTGACCTGTTTGGTCTGCTTAAAGCTGCAGTAGCCGATCCCAATCCTGTCGTTATTTTTGAGCATAAAGGACTATACTGGAGCAAAGTAAAAGGAACAGACGCCGCCAGGACGGTGCTGCCTTCGAGAGACTATGTGCTGCCTTTTGGCAAGGGAAGAATCGTGTTGGAGGCAGAGTCAGCTGTGCTTAAACAAGACAATGCCGTACTCATCGTGACGTATGGCATGGGTGTACATTGGGCCCTCAATGCGGCTAAAAATTTTGAAGGCAGGATAGGTATTTTGGATCTAAGAACGTTATACCCCCTGGATGAGGATCTTATATACAGCAAAGCCAGGCAATACCACCGTATCATGGTCGTAACGGAAGAAGGTGTAGACAATGGTTTTGCCCAAAGCCTGGCAGCACGGATACAACAACATTGTTTCGAGAAGCTGGATGCCCCGGTAGTGACTGTCGGGTCTGCAAATCTGCCAGCCATTCCGCTCAATGAGACGTTGGAGCGCACCTTTGTCTTTTCAGCAGAAAAGCTGACAGCAGCCATCGATACCCTGCTGAAATACTAAGCCGGGTGCAACCAAAACTGAATTCAATTCGTCTTTGACGTTGTACTTAAACAAATAAATTTGAAAATGAAGACCTTGGTGATTATGACATCTGCTTTTCTGACTTTAACCTGTTTACAGGCCCAGGAGTCAAGAAAAATAGGAAATTTTGTATCTGTTTACACTGGAGGTGACGTAAGGGTGGAACTCATCCACAGCAATGAGCCTAAAGTGGAATTCAAAATGCTCAAAGGAAAGGAAACCGATCTGGTGACCGAAGTCAAAGGGGGACAGTTAAAAATTAAAACAAATAGCAATGGCTGGGGTGGTGCAGGTGCCAAAGCAGAAGTTAAGCTGTATTATACTTCTTTGGAAGAAATTGAAGTTTCTGCCGGTTCTACCCTCAATACCCGGGAGGCCCTCAAAAGCAGAAATCTTGAAATCGCCACATCCAGCGGTGCGAGGGCTACTTTGCTGTTGGAATGTCAGATACTGACTGTGAATGCTTTTTTTGGTTCTAAAGCTAACCTTATCGGCACCGTAAAAGAAAAGGGCAGTTTTGAAGCGAGTTCGGGAGCCGGCATCGATGCTTCAGGCTTGGAAACGGCTAAAGTAAAAGCGGAAGCGTCTTCAGGAAGTAGTATATCTGTATGGGCAAAGGACAGCCTGGATGCCGATAGTTCATCCGGGGGAAGGATTAATTACAAGGGAGAGCCCAAAGAAAAAAACCTGAGCAACAACATATCAGGTGGAAATATCGGCAAGCTGTAAGAAAGTTAATTTTATAGTAAAAACACACATATTAATTTGATATTGTGTATCTTACACATTAAAGCATTATTTTTATATCCAAAATAAACCAAAAAGCAGTCAATACGCTTGAAATAAAGTAGAATATTGGCTATTTTTGCACTCCAATTTAAAATTTAAAGTAATGAAAAGCGGCATTCATCCAAAGGAATACAGACTTGTAGTGTTTAAGGACATTTCAAATGACGAGGCCATACTTACAAAATCTTGTGCCAATACCAGGGAGACCACAGTATGGACAGACGGAAAGGAGTACCCCCTTGTGAAAATGGAAATTTCTGCTTTTTCGCATCCTTTTTTCACCGGTAAGATGAAATTTGTGGATACAGCGGGAAGGATCGACAAGTTCAACAAAAAGTTTGCAAAATTCAGCAAGTAAGCCTTGCAGACCAAAAAGATCTCAAAAGCCCTGTTAATTTGCGTTTTCAGGGCTTTTTTTATATTTATATCAAGGCAAAGCACCCATGAAAAATATCATTTTATTTGACGATGACAACTGGAGAAGCCTGCTTCCCCTTACATACACCCGTCCTGTGGGAGCGCAGCGAGTAGGCATCCTCACGATAGCAGAAAAATGGTCACACATACACCAGGCCGCTGTAAGTTATATTACGCAGGACCACCTGGCTGGTAAATTTCCAGCAACGGTGGGAGATGACAACCTGCTCATCAACAGCGCCTGTATTCCAACAGCCACATTGATTGCCTACACAGAAAATCTCAACCTCAATGAATCGTTGATATATCGTGATGAACTCATCGCCGCGCGGCTGGACAGGGTGCAGTTTGAAAAACTCATCAACAATGAAGCTGCCGACGAGATAAGGGCACTTGACATTTCAGAAGAAAAAGAATGTGTGGAGAAATTGTCTCATCCCTATCAGATTTTTTCCACCAATGGCCGCGAAATTAAAGCCGATTATGACCTTATTACCAGGGGCCGTATTTCTTATCCCCTGGGACAAAGTTGTACCGTTATAGGACACCATCCGGTTTTTATTGAAAAAGGAGCGACCATTCGATGCACCATCATAAACACAGAAGAAGGTCCTGTCTACATAGGAAAAAACGCATTGGTGATGGAAGGATGCCTGATAAGAGGTCCCTTCGCAATGGGTGAAAATTCCATCTTGAAGATGGGTGCCAAAATATACGGAAATACCACACTGGGACCCGGCTGTAAAGTAGGTGGTGAAGTCCAGAATGTAGTGTTTCAGGCCAATTCCAATAAAGCGCACGATGGTTACCTGGGTAATGCGGTGGTAGGAGAATGGTGCAATTTTGGAGCAGGCACCAATAACTCCAATCTGAAAAACAACTATGAAGAGGTGAAACTGTGGTCTTACATCACCGAGCGATTTGAAAAGACCGGACTCCAGTTTTGCGGACTTATATTCGGTGACCATTCCAAATGTGCCATTAATACTGTCTTTAACACGGGAACCGTCATTGGGGTAAGTACCAACATCTTTGGCAGCGGCTTTCCCAGAAATTTTGTGCCCAGTTTTTCCTGGGGAGGAGCTGCCGGTTTTACGACATTTGACATCAAAAAAGCCATCGAAACGGCAAAGCGGGTTTTGGCAAGAAGAAACATGGAACTGTCGCCGGATGACATCACGATCCTGGAATACACCTATTACGAAAGTGCCAGGTACCGGCCCTGGAATTAAACCATGATACAACCCTGGCATAAACGGCTCTTATCCCATTTCAAAGAAGTACATATCCTTTCCACAGGCAGTGACTACAACGAAGTGCTTGACCTTTACCTGGTAAAAGGCAGATACCAATTATGTACGGAAAAAGCCATTTATTCATACGGAGATAAGTATGATAATTTTGCAAATGTTTTCAATAACATTTCCCTGAATAAAATAAATGACGTCCTGATCCTTGGACTCGGACTTGCCAGTATTCCAATTATTTTAGAAAAAATTCACCAAAAAAGATTTACCTATACCGGCGTGGAAATCGACGACGAAGTGGTTTATCTGGCCAGTAAATATGTGTTGGACGAACTCATAAGTGATGTTCAGGTCTATACCACCGACGCCTACAGTTTTATGTGTCTCAATGAAAACAAATATGACCTCATTTGTATGGATGTATTTGTGGACGATACCATTCCCGCTGAACTGGAAACCATAGAATATCTGGAAATGATGCGCGATGCCCTGGCAAAAGATGGAATGCTCATTTATAACCGGTTGGCTTTTACACCGGAAGACAAAAAAGATACCGCTGCATTTTTCCAGGAGGCTTTTGCCAAAGTCTTTCCCGATGCCCGTATTTTTGTAACTGGTGGCAATCGTATGCTGGTAAACAAGTAAACCAATAAGCAGCATGGCCGTGGAAAAAGATGCATTGATTGAATCCTGGAGAGAAGGAAAAAATCATAATAAAAAAAAGGCAAGCCAGTTTCTGCGCAGCGAAAACCTGAAACAAATACAAGACCTCGATACCCTATCCCAAAATCTGAATCAGGAAGTTTCCAATTCCATCGACTGTCTTAATTGCGCCAACTGCTGCAAAACCACCGTGACGGTGTTTAAGGAAGCTGACATTACAAGGGCAGCGAAAGCCATGGAAATGAGCAAAAAAGCTTTCATCAAAAAATACCTGATCGAAGACGAAGGAGAATACACCACCATCACCACACCCTGCCCATTTTTATTGAATGACAATAAATGCAAAATCTACGAAGTAAGGCCTGATGCCTGTGCCTCTTTTCCACATACAGGTCGTTATGGCTTTTTAAAAAGAATAAAGGCCCACGAAAACAATTATGAGATTTGCCCCATTACATATCATGTGGTGCAGAGAATGATGAGGAGATTTAATGACCAATAAAGGCAATACGCTCCGCTTAGGGCAATACGGCTTTGCCTTAGGACAATTCGCCTTCGGCTTAGGGCAATACGCTCCGCTTAGGGCAATTTTGAGCATTCAGCATTCAAGACTCTGTTATATCAGCTCCCGATTCGTTTTTTTTCACCAGTTCACATATACCAGCAGATCATATGGCAGCTACCACCAATTAGAAAGGAATCAACACTCGATTTTCAAGATTTCCGCGATTCCACGATTTCCACGATTTCCCGCATACCTATAGCAGACTCTGCAGCTTCATCGCCAGCCCCATATCCCCTTTAATCTTTACCTTTCCGGTCATGACCGCCATCATGGGGTTGAGGTCGCCACTTTTCATCTTCATCAGAGATTCACTGGTGGTGGTGATGGTGCAATCCGCTTCTCCATCGTCAAAACTCACGGCATTGCCGTTGTGGCCGTCGATGAGAATGGCTTTGTCGTCAATGACAAATTTAAGTTTTGCTCCGAAAGGGGCGGTGTTCGATGCCTGCTTTTGCAGTTCTTCCATTACCGTGTTAATATCCATTGTGTTCTTTTACTTTTTCAATTATCAATTACAAATTCCTAAATCCTAATTCTTAATTCCTAAATAATAACGCTCTCCTCTTCCTCCCTGACGATGGTGAGTTCTTCCTCATTCATCAACGTATCCAAACAGGCTTTGGTGCGGGGAAGTTCATATTTAAAGTAATATTTCATGGTGTGAAGTTTTGACTCATAGAAATTTTGGTCAAAACTTCCGGTACCGGTAACCAGTGCTTTTTTAGCTGCTGTGCCCATTTTAAGCCATTGATAACCGATCACCACCGTCGAGGCCAGGTCCATAAATATGGTGGCATCTGCAAGGAAGAGTTCGTATTCGCCACTCATCGCAAGTGGAACCAGTTTGGCGAGCACGGTTTGTACATCAGCCAGCCCGGCTTCCAATTTTTTTACGTAAGGTTTAAGTTCGTCATAGGTTTCAGCTTCAGCCATCGTCTGCTTTATTTTGGCCATTAGCAGTTGTAATGCCTTGCCATTTTCCATGGTGATCTTTCGACCCAACAGGTCAAGTGACTGGATGCCTGTAGTTCCTTCGTACAAAGACATGATGCGCACGTCGCGGTAGTATTGCTGTAAAATAAAATCCGTGCAGAAACCGTAGCCACCCAATACCTGTAAGCCGTTGTCGATGGCTTCTTTGCCGCGTTCAGAAGGGAAGGTCTTGGCCATGGGGGTTAATAATTCGAGGAGCAATTGATTTTCTTTTTTCTCCTCCCCTTCTCCGGCCATATAAAAATCTGCATACTTCGCGGTTTCGATGAGCAGGCTGACGGCCCCTTCTACGATTGACTTTTGTTTGAGCAACATTCTGCGTACATCGGCGTGTTCGATGATCAGTGCGGGCTCCTGGTTTGGATTTTTTCGGCCATTACTTTCCATCCGTCTGCCTTGTGGCCTTTCATTGGCGTACTGCAGGGATGCGTAATAAGCTGCCGTGGCGGTGGATGCTGCGGTCATACCTACATCGATGCGGGCACCGTTCATCATTTGAAACATTTGTTTCAGCCCGGCATTGGCTTCACCCACTAGCCAGCCAAGACAATTGTCATTTTCCCCAAAAACCAGATGTACGGTGGAATAACCCCTTTGACCCATCTTTTGGAAATCACCCGCCGTAAGCACATCGTTATAAGCACCTATTTCACCCTCATTGTCCAAATACTTGGGCACCACAAAAAGAGAAATACCTTTGGTGCCTGCAGGAGCTCCTTCGATCCTCGCCAGTACAAGGTGCACAAAATTATCAGCCGCTTCATGGTCTCCACCGCTGATGAAAATCTTTTGTCCTTTGATTTTATAACTGCCATCTGCCTGTGGGTAGGCCATGGTTTTCACATCGGAAAGAGATGATCCTGCCTGTGGTTCTGTGAGACACATGGTGCCCGCCCATTTGCCAGCCAGCATGTGGGCTACAAATCGATCAATGAGCGACTGGGTTCCAAAAGTAGTGATGAGGTGTGCCGAACCCGCCGTGAGTCCCAAATATCCCGTGAGGTGATTGTTCGCTGCTTCCAGGATGTGATTGATGGCATTGACTACGGTATGCGGCACTTGGGCCCCCCCATGTTCACGGTCAAAGTACATACCAATCCAGCCGTTGTCACCGGCGTCTTTCATTACCTTTTTCACCTGAGGATGGCTGTACACAATGCCGTCTTTGTAAAAGGCTGGCTTTTCATCCATGTCCCTGTAAAATGGATACCAATCCTGGTCGGCCCATGCTTTTGCAGAATCGAGCAGGATGTCGATGCTTTCTTTGTCAAATTCACTGTAACGGGGTAATCTGAATAGATCTTCCATAGAATGAACCTCATGCAGTAAAAATCTGAGCTGGTCCATATTAACGTAAGTTGCCATGACTATATATTTGAATTTAATACAAATATAATTCGTTTTTTAACTCAAAGTTAAATTTATGAAAATTTTGGTCGAATTTTTACAAAATTCCGGGATCTATAGGCCCATGAAAGAAGGTTATATCACCGCTGAAAATTACTATCCATTGATTTACCTTTGCAAAAAATTAAAATATGCAAGCATTTTTAGTTGACGGAATTCGCACGCCCATTGGCAGTTTTGGAGGAAGTCTTTCTTCCCTGCGAGGAGATGATCTCGCAGCATTGGTCATCCAGACCCTGATGTCCAGACACATCGACCTCGATCCGGCTGTCATCGCCGATGTCATCCTGGGCTGCGTCAATCAGGCGGGCGACGACAACCGAAACGTGGCGCGCATGGCCTTGCTGCTGGCCGGACTTCCGGTAACAGTGCCCGGAGAGACAATCAACCGCTTGTGTGCTTCCGGCATGTCTGCGGTGGTGCAGGCTGCAAGGGCCATTCAATGTGGTGATGGTGACGTCTTCATTGCAGGGGGCGTGGAACACATGACGCGCAGTCCCTATGTCATTTCCAAGGCCTCCAAAGCATATGGTACAGATTCACAAATGGTGGACAGCAGTTTTGGCTGGCGTTTCATCAATCCGCACATGGAAGCCATGTACGGCACAGAAGCCATGGGAAAGACCGCTGAAAATCTCGCCGAAATGTACCAAATAAGCCGGGAAGACCAGGACCTCTTTGCCTGGAAATCGCAACAAAAAGCGTCAACATCCCGAGACAATGGCCGTTTTGCCAAAGAGATTACCCCGGTAAACATACCGGTCAAAGGCAAAGAAAATCTAGTTTTTGACAAAGATGAATTCATCAAATCCTCCACCACCAGAGAAATACTGGCCACCCTCAAACCGGCCTTTAAAAAAGAAGGCACCGTTACTGCCGGCAATGCTTCCGGACTCAACGACGGCGCAGCAGCCCTGCTGGTAGCGTCGGAAGCCGCCGTGAAAACCCACCACCTCAGCCCACTCGCCTGCATAGTAAGCAGTGCCGTTGTGGGTACTGAGCCGCGCATCATGGGCATCGGCCCCGTGATGGCTTCCAAAAATGCCTTGGCCAAAGCTGGACTTACCCTCGATCAGATCGACCATATCGAAATCAATGAAGCCTTTTCCGCACAGGTACTTGCCTGCACCAGAATCCTGGGTCTCGCCGACGACGATCCGCGCATCAATCCCAATGGCGGTGCCATCGCCCTGGGCCACCCACTGGGCATGTCCGGTGCAAGGATCCTTCTAAGTGCTGCCCATGAACTGCAACTCAAAAATCAACAATTTGCATTGGTGACCATGTGCATTGGGGTTGGACAGGGATACGCGGTGGTGCTGGAAAAGGCATAGGTATGAAAGTCTATGGATTCAGAGGTTAAAGGTACCTGCAACACACTTAATGAGAAATACCTTAAGACCGGAGTTTGTTTCCCGCAGAATTCGCAGAACAAATTTCATCTTAAATCCATTTTCCTGAAAAATAATTTTGTCGCACCCAATCTAATTTTTCCTATTCGCTGAAAACGCTCAGGAGAAAAAATAAAGCTTCTGCGAATTCCACCTGGTTGCGCTATTAGACAGGTCTGCGAAAGTGACATAGCCCAAAAGATAGACCTTTAAATTTATTAAATCAATTGCAAACCGGTGGTTTATGTTTCAGCGTTCTCTGCGGGAAATGTCCTCTTTATTTAGGCAATCAGCCTGTCTAACTGGCGTTAGCCAGGTAGATGGGTGTTTTCATGCCTATTGAACACACTTTACCAACGTAGATGGCGGTTACCGGGTACTCGAAACATACCAAGTGGGATGCTAAATACCAAAAGCTCTGGGTTTGGTTCCCGCAGAATGCGCAGACTAATTTTCATCTTCAATCCATTGCTCTAAAATGTAAACTTTGCCCATCTAAAATAATTTGTCGAATTCGCTGAAAGCGCAGAAGATATTATTTTTACCTCAGCGCTTTCTGCGAATAGTCCACATCAGAATAGGTTGACTATTCCGTTTTTAATACACATAAAAAAAGTCGGACTCTGCTTCAGCTAATTCTGCGGGAAACCCCTATGGCGTGAGGATAAAAAACTGATATGGTTTTAATGTAAGCTGCCCGCTGAGCGTCACATCTGTTTGGGTCATCAAATCCTTCCATTTGGTATTTTCCAGGTCAGTCGGAATGGTATAATTCAGGGTGGTATTTCTCAGGTTGGCTAAGATGACTACCACTTCGCTGTTGATTTGTTTTTTGAAACTGGCCACATCGTTGTGCGGAAATACGGTGTTTTGTCCTTTGCGACTTGCGGCTGAACCTGCATAAAACTGAAGCATCTTTTGATAGGAAGTCAGCATGCCCGGATTTTTGCTCCAGTCGATGGGGGCATTGGAAAAGAATGGTATGGTGTTGACCGCACCTACTTCCTGGCTGCCATAGATCAGGGGTACTCCGCCTGTAAAGATGGCCATGACCGAAGCCGCGAGCGCCCCATCAACACCATTGTAGAGTTTTATAGGCGTGGCATCCCAGGCCGATTCATCGTGATTGGTCGTAAACCGAATCCAGTGTTTGCCCGAGGGCAGGTTGTTGTATTCACTGGTATGGGCTGCAAATATTTTGCTTACCGGTTGCCGCTTAAAAACCTCCTTTATCGCTCCATAACTCTGCCATCCAAAATTCAGGTCAAAGCCGGCATTAAAATGATCGTTTCTTTCTCCTTCTGCAAACAATACAAACGACCTGTTGGGTATGGCCTTCACCTGCTGCCAGGCGATCTGCCAGAAATCAAAAGGAACTCCGTCGGCATGGTCGCACCGGAAGCCATCGATGTTTGCCTCATACAGCCAATATTTCATGGCATCGATCATCGCTGAGCGCATTTCGCCATTGTTGTAATTTAAATCGGCGACATCCAGCCAATTGGTGCCGGCCGGGTGAGTGATCTTGCCGCTGCCATCCTGCGTGTACCAACTTTTGTTGTTGATCCAGGCGTTGTCCCACGCGGTGTGATTGGCCACCCAATCCAAAATAACGGCTATGCCTCTTGCGTGGGCCTCATCCGTCAGCTTTCTCAGATCGTTCAGCGTGCCATACTCCGAAGCAATGCCTTTATAGTCCTTGACCGAGTAGGGAGAGTTTACCGAGTTCACCTGCCCTATAGGGTGGATGGGCATGAGCCAGATGACATTCACCCCCAGTGCTTCGATGTGATCCAGTTTGTCGATGACACCATTTATGTTTCCGGTGGGGCTAAATGCCCGCAGATTGACCTCGTACATGACGATATCCTCTGTTTTTGGCACCTGATTAAAAGGAATACCGTATTGGGTGTAAACCGATTCTTCGCCCATGGGATCAGGGCCCATCGTTTCACTGCCGCAGGAGTAAGACGAGGAAAGCAGGAAGGCGAAAAAGATGGAAATGAAAAATCTTTTCATGTGCTAGTTTTTTTTACTTTAATATCAAGTGAGGAAGTATAACTGTGTCCGGGTAAAGGTTGAAACCAATGCAGCTTTCACTACAATTTAATTAGTCAATATAGGTCTCTTTTAAAAGACTTTTGACATTTCTAATTTCCTTTTCGCTTAGCTTCACTAAAATTTTAACTATTCTTTGTCTGCCTATGGTCCTTATCTGGTCCAATACGATCCAGCCCCTTTTATTATCCAATTTGATTTCAACCCTGGTTGGATATGACTTTAAACTACTTGTCATTGGAGCAACCACAATAGTTTGTAAATACCTGTTCATTTCGTCCGCCGAAATAATCACACATAGTCTCGTTTTTTTCATTTCACTACCAAGGGCCGGACGGAGATTGGTCAAAAGGACTTTATATTGTTTCAAATCCATTCTTCAGGATTTTCATCTTCAATAACATCATTCATAAAGGGTTCATCGTCTCCGTTTTCGTGCATTTTTTTAAATGCCTTTTCCCAACCTAATCTCGGTTCAGATTTTGGCTTTAATATGATATACCCTTTTTCCAGTATCAGTTCAACTTTGTCCGTGATGTTATATTTTTCCATAAACCGCCGTGGTTCAAATTCACAAAATGTCAATCTTGGACACACCGGACAGAAAAGCCGAAAACCTTACCATCACTGCTCTGTATGACATCAGGGAGTGTGTAAAAAAGGTAGGGGTTTAAAGCGGCGCTAACGCCATTCTCTGTCGAGGACCAGAATATGGCGAGTAAGCTCTGAGTGCTGTACGTTCCACCATTGAGGCGCAAACCCGCCGGCAATGCCACAAAGCCCGAAGTGCCAAAGTTTGGACTACTGTCCAGTACTCCATTAGCCCACAGCGCTGCATTGCCCGCCAGTCGGCTGCCCTTGTCGGGACGGCTTAATGCAGTTGTCAGGGTGGTCCAATCCCCGAAAGAAGGCAGATGCCACCCGGTTGGGCACAAGCCTTTGGCTCCCTCCATGGTAGTGTATTGCATCATTTCATCCCATTGGTACAAACCACCAAAGGTGGTGCATTGGGCGGGGTCATTGTTGTAACAGTATTTTTCGATGACAAGATTGTTGGTCTGATTTGTTGCACCATTGATCATGGTGCCGATGTTGAGATTCTCTGCCATCCAGCATTGGCTTCCAATAAGGACGGTATTGTAGTCCTCGCCTCCGTAAGTCAAAGTTGAACCACAAGGGAAACTTGCTGTCGTAAAACTTATTTCTTGACCATAACTTGTACCCACACCATTCGTTGCATAAGCCCTGATGTAATAAAGCGTACTTGCAGAAAGTCCTGACAACGTACTGACGAATGCGCCTGCGCCTGCGCCATCTGTAGTTTTAGGACCTGTGATTTCGGGATTTGGGTCTGTACCATAACATACGCCTCTGGCTATCACCGGTGTGCCGCCATCATGGCAGATTTGTCCTCCTGAGATACCACCACTCGCTGTAATACCCGATGCGGCAGTTGTCGTCAAGCCAGCTTGGGTATTTACAATTGTAAATGGAGCATAAATTCCTGGTGATATTGCCCCATTATTAACTATAATTCCTGCAAACGTACCTTTACCCCCATAGCCCCCACCACTTTGGATGGTCAATGTCGTTCCAATTATAAATCCATTGTTCTCAATTACACCACTTACATTCATGGCATGGGTCAAAGTCACCGTCACACCATTTGGTATAGGGTTTGGCGGTTGAAGACCATTTACCCAATTGCCCGCTGTAAAATAATCACCTGCGCTAAAGGTGGTGTACGTGCATTGTCCATATAGTGCAAATGCTGCAACAGCAAATATCATGGTTAAAAGATGTTTCTTGATTGCCATATAAACTTGTTTTAAGTGGTAAATTAAGGTATGACTAATTTCTATTTGGATTTCATATGGCATAATCGAGGTTTTAATAAAACTCCATATTATCACAAAAATACTCATTAATTTTTAAATACTTGAAAATCAAGCAATGATGCCCATTATTACTTTACACCCTTACCATCGTCAAAATCGTAGCAATGGCCACCGTTTCGCCGGTCTCGTCATACACGTCCACCAAAAACTTGACGATGCCTTTTTTTACGTCGTTTTCGTCGCGCTGATCCTGGAGGATCTTTTCCTTGACCGTTAGCCTTACGCCAATGGTCATGCCCACATATACGGGTTTGGTGAACCGGCATTCTTCCAGGCCATAGTTGAGTAAAACGGGTCCCTTGGCCGGATCTACAAAGAGTCCTGCAGCAGCGGATAAGACGAAGTAACCGTGGGCAACGCGCTTTTCAAACAGGGTGTCCTGCAATGAAGTTTCATCGGTATGGGCATAAAAATGATCCCAACTCACATTGGCAAAGTTGACGATGTCGGCTTCGGTGACCGTGCGTTTGTGGGTCACGACAGTTTGCCCTACTTCCAGTTCGTCGAAATGCATCCTGAACAAATGAACGGGTGGCTGTTTATAGGTACCTCCATATTGGTATTGTCCGGTCACTTCGGTGAGGGTGGTGGGTGAACCCTGGATGGCACATCGCTGCATGTAGTGTTTTACACCGCGCATGCCGCCCATCTCTTCTCCGCCGCCGGCTCGACCCGGGCCCCCGTGAACCAACGACGGCAGGGGCGAACCATGGCCGGTAGATTCGGGTGTACATTCTTTATTAAAGACCAGGATCCTGCCGTGGTGGGTGGCGGCACCCAGTACATATGCCTTCGCAATTTTGTCATCGGCGGTGGTAATGCTGCTGCACAGCGAACCTTTGCCCATTTTAACAAGTTCTACGGCTTCATCCATGCTGCCATAAGGCATAAGGGTTGCCACAGGGCCAAAGGCTTCGATCTCGTGGGCAGCGATACAATTCAGTGGATCATCGGTCCTTAAAAGGATGGGAGAAATGAATGCCCCTTTTTCCTTATTTCCGCTCAGAATATCAACGTCGTCCAGGCTACCATATACCAGCTCAGCCTGTTCCATAATTTTGGAGACCTGGGCCCTCACATCCATCAATTGGTCACGACCCGCGATGGCACCCATTTTCACGCCTTCGGTGCGGGGGTCGCCGATTTTGGTCTGTGCGAGTGCCTTACCCAGTGCGATCTGGACGTCTTCGGCCATGGCTTCCGGCACCAGGATGCGTCGCACTGCCGTACATTTTTGGCCACACTTGACCACCATCTCCTTGCGAACTTCTTTGATGAAGATGTCAAACTCCGGACTGCCCGGTTTTACATCAGTACCCATGACCATGCTGTTGAGTGAATCTGCCTCCATGTTGAAAGGTACCGCTTCCTGGATGATGCGCGGGTGGGCCTTGAGCAAGCGACCGGTTGACGCCGAGCCGGTAAAGGTCACCACATCCTGAGAAGAAACAAAGTCCAGGATGTTGCGCGCATTGCCGCACACCAGTTGTAGAGCGCCCTCGGGCAGGATGCCGGAATCGATGATGTCTTTGACCATGGTTTCGGTGACAAAGCTGGTGAGGGTGGCTGGTTTTACGATGGCGGGCACCCCGGCCAGCCAATTGACTGCACACTTTTCCAACATGCCCCATATGGGAAAATTGAAGGCGTTGATGTGCACGGCGACTCCTTCTTTGGGCACCAGGATGTGGTGTCCCACAAAAGTACCCCCTTTGCTCAGGCCTATGGGGTCGCCTTCGGTGCAATACGGCTGATCCGGAAACTTCCTTCGGAGGCTGGCATTGGCAAAAGATTGCCAATACCCCCTTCGATGTCGATCCAGCTGTCGATGCGGGTGGCACCTGTTTTATAGGAAACCTGATAGTATTGTTCTTTGCGCTCCATGAGGTACATGGCCAGGGCTTTGAGCATGAGGCCCCGTTCGCGAAAGGTCATTTTCCTGAGTGCGGCATTGCCCTTTTTGCGGGCATGATCAAAGGCCGAAGCGAGGTCGATGCCTTCAGCGGAGGCAATGGCCACTTCTTCACCGGTACTGGCATCGTAGAGCATCTGACCACTGCCACTGCCTTCCACCCATTGTCCGGAAATATAATTTTTGAGTTTCATGTCTGGTATTCTTTAGAGTTTTACCCCTTAGGGTGTACAAAGATAGCTAAAATCGCCGGCCTTAAGTAGCCGTAACCCACAGAAAATGGACTTCAAAACCCCAGTCGGTTATACAGAAAATTGGTTTCCGTGATAACTTTTTTGACCCCATCACAGTTATACAAGCATGAAATTGATCCTTAGTCTGGCTGCGGCCTTTATATTGCTTTCCTTCCATTCCGGCAATGAGCCCTGGGTGCTTTCCAAAGAAAAAAACGGCATCACTGTTCATACCCGAAAAAAAGAGGGCGAAAACCTCAAGGAATTCAAGGCCACTTCGACCTTCAATTGCACTAAAGAAAAATTGGAAAAGGAGTTCATGAATGTCCGGCAAATGCACCTTTGGTACGATATGGTGGAAAAGGTAGAATTGTTAAAAGAAATATCCCCTACAGAGGCGGTGTATAAAATCTATTTTGATTTTCCATCCCTGGCGGGCGACCGCTACAGCACCATCAAAGCTGTGATCAAAAAAGAAACCGGTACCGGTGACCTACTGGTGGATACCAAATATTTTCCCATCACACATAAACCGGAAGAAGACAGGGTTTTTGTCACAAAGATCGAAAGTCACTGGAGGGTAAGCGGCAGAGACGGCCAGCTGCAGGTGGAACACAGTGCCTTTATGGACCCATCCGGCAGCATACCGCAATGGATCATAAATGCCACCCTCACCGACGGCCCCATCAAAACCCTCACCAACCTCAGGAAAAGGGCCTGCTCCTAGGTCGGGTTTTTGTGGTAACTTTACCCCACCATGAAATACATAATACCTCCATTCAAACCTTCCAGTATATTGTCGCTCTTTTTCAGGGGACTTACCTGGACCATGCCGAACAAAGAGAACAAGATCTACCTTACTTTTGATGATGGCCCCATTCCCGAAGTTACCCCATGGGTGCTCGATGTATTGAAAATAAAAAACATACCAGCTACTTTTTTTTGTGTGGGGGCCAATGTGGATAAATATCCCGAACTATACCAACGCATACTCAAAGAAGGCCACAGTGTGGGCAACCACACGTACCACCATGTTTCAGGCTGGAAGATGAAAAACGAGGAATACAAAGCCGAAATCGATCTTGCAGCCAAAGTGATCCGAAGCAATTTATTCCGCCCACCCTACGGCCAGATCAGTCCGGGTCAACTGGCCGACATCCGCCATGAGTATAAGATCATCATGTGGGATGTGCTGAGCAAAGATTACGACCAAAGTCTGGCTGTAGCGCAAGTCATCGACAATGTCATTTCCACCGTAAAATCGGGTTCCATCATTGTCATGCACTACAGCCTGAAAGCAGAAAAAAACCTGAGGGGCAGCCTGGAGATCACCATCGATCAATTGACGGCAAAGGGTTTTCTATTTTGTGCCATTCCCAATGAGATGCCTGAAATTCCGCTGGAGGAGTGGTTTGAGGATGAGCCTGTGTGAATGGCATAGTCTTAGATGATATAACTGGTCTGCCATTTCGGTGTGCGGTGTGCGGTGTGTGGCCTGTCTAACTGGCGTTAGCCAGGTAGATTACCGGTAACCCGAAACCCGTCACCGAACGATGGTGATGTCGCCTTTTAGGAAGTGGGCAATGCCGTAGGGATCCTGGTACTTGAGGGTATAAATGTAAACACCGGGTAGGAGGTCTTTGCCATTGAAGGTGCCGTCCCAGGCCGGTGTGGCATTGACAGTCTGGTACACCTTACTGCCCCAACGATCGTAGATCGCCACATCAAGGACGGTGTACCCTTCGGGCAAAAAAATGTGCCACTCGCTGTTTGAGCCTGCGGTACCTGGTGTGAAGACATTGGGGATGGCGATCGATACCGGCAACGACTCTACCACTATGCCGAAACTTCTTGTATAGGTACAACCGCTGATGTGGGTCATCTCCAGGGTGATCGTGGCATTCCTATCCGCGATTACGGTAATGGAAAAACACGTATCACAACTCACTATAGCAGCAGGTGACCACTTGATCTTCCACATCCCGGGATCGAGGTTGACGGTGAGGGGCAAGCCTTCGCCGGCGGTGATGTTTTGATCGTCAAAGCCAGGCAGCGACTGCAGGTCTGGCAAAGAGCCAACCAGGAGGTCATAAGTGCGCAGACAACGGTTGTCATACTGAACCGTAGCGCTGGCGGGCATGGTGGTGATGGCCGTCGATGTGGATGTATCTCCATTGCTCCAGGATACGTGCCATGGTGCTTCGAGGGAAATAACCGCCTCATAAGCGGCAGATTCGCAATCCAGGTTGATAACAGGAGCCGGGGGCCATGCCAGACTGGTGATGCTGGCCGTTACCACGGAATCACAGCCTGCGGTACCCGTGAGGGTGTAGCTGAAATTGGTATTGCCGCGTACCCACTGGCCGTTAATCAGGATGGAGTCTTCCGGGCACAAAATGGTGGTGAACGATGAAGTTTGTGGCGCCAAACTCAACACCCGGGCGGTGACCTCGGTGGGGCATCCATTTTCAAAAGTGTTGTACACCACGGTATCGTTTCCAGTGACCCATTCGTTATTGATGAACACCGAATCGCCGTCACATAGCCTATATTCTTCTGTTTTGTGCACCAATGCTGAAATGCGCAGCTCAAAGTTAAGCAATGTATCACATCCTATTTCAGCAGGCAGGTGAAGGGTATAGTTTCCTGCTGTGGTATATTCCACACCATTAAGCGTAAGTTTGCTGCCTTCACAGATTTCGTAACTACGTTGAGCCATTACCAGGGGCTCCACCGTGAGCACCAGTGACATGGTACTGTCGCAGCCCATAGAAGTTGTGAATGTTTGGCTGTAGGTACCCTCACTGGCAAACCACGTGCCCCATTGCTGAATGGAGTCTCCGGCACAGATGGAAGCTGTCTCGCTTTGGTGGTAAGAAGGAATCACCGTAAGCCTTACTTCTTCGATGCTGTCGCAGCCCTGGAGGCTAGTAAAGTAGTATGGGTAGCTGCCCTCTGTTTTGAGCCAGTATCCATTGACAAACAAAGAGTCTCCCTCACAAATTTGACTGGTTCTGGTCGTATGTATTGTATCGATTACGCGCAATTCAAAGGTGATAAAGCTGTCACAAGCATATTGGTTTTTGAGTTTGACGGTCGAGTTGAGCTCTTCTTTCCACCATTTACCCAGGAAGTATGCGGAGTCGCCTTCGCAAATGGTCTGACGGGGCAGCTTGATGGAATCGGGAGCAAGTACCTTGAGTTCCAGGGTGATGAGAGAGTCGCAGTTTCCTATGCGATATTCATAACTACCTTCTTGTGATACATAAGACTGGTTAAACAATACACTATCTCCCTTACAAATGGTAAGCATCTCCCTAAAAATTTTTAGCGGTTGGATAGTGATTTCTACGGTATCCACATCGATGCAGCCAGCTCTGCTTCCCAGCACGATGAGTTGGGTAGCAGTGTCCGCATATAGGGTGGTGGTATGACAGGTATCGCAGCTTACCACTTCTGATGGTAGCCAGCGCACCCAGTCAAAATCTGAGGGTAACCCAAAGGTGAGCAGGTCATCTTCGCACACCAGGGTATCGCCACCCAACTGAGGACTGAGGATAGGATTGATGGTGAACGTCACCGAATCCCTATACACCCTGTTGCATACATCGGTGGCAGTGAGGTAATGGGTGCCCGGGATAGATGAGGTATAACTGCTATTGATGCTGCCATCGCTCCATACATAGGAAACAAAGTCCGCCGGTGCCTCCAGGGTGACTACAGCTGTACGGCACTTGGTGAGGTCTGGCCCAAGGTCAAGGGTCTTGATCGCCAGGTCGAGGACAATGCTGTCTGTATTATTGAAATAGTCGCATTCCAGCACAGCGGTAAGGCCTTTGATGTTTTGGGTAAAGTTCGTATTGCTGTCCGGAATATTGACCAGAAAACGCAGTTGCCATCGGTCGGCTTTATCATTGGCCACGGCTATGGTAATCGTATCTGAGTTTACGATCTTCCCTTCCATATCTCGGGGCAATCCTATGTTGAGGGTTTGCAGGGGTGCATTTTGATCCTGATCATAAATTCCAAGACGCAGACTGTCGTGTTTCATGTCATTGTCACTCTGGTTGCGCACCTCGAGGGTGATGTAAAGGGAGTCTGGTGTACAGCGGTAGTCCAGGGCATCCACACTGAGGTCAACGGCCGGCCATTTGACACAGCCATCCTGGGTGCGGTAGGTAGCCTGACACATAAAGGTATTGTAAGGTTGGTTGCAGGTGGTCTGGGCACAGCTATCCGTATCAAAAAAAGCAGCATTGTTTTGTTGCTGGCGGGGTATGGTAAGGTCGTCATTGACATTTGTGATGTGGTAGCCGGCCTGGTTCCATACGCTGCGGGCAGGGGCCCAGGGGATGTTGGCGGATTCGAAGCAGAATACATAGGTGGTATCATTTTTGCTCGAACCACCCTCAACCAGAATTTCTGCCGCCCCGTCATGATCGATATCGGCTATTATTGGGTGCTCAAAACTTGTTGTACTAAAAATAGGATAAGTAAAAATAGTATTTCCAGTTGGTCCATCAAGAATGGTAAATTGAGTTTCATCACGGAAAACGATTTCCTGACGGCCATCCTGATTCAAATCAAACATGGTAAGGCCAATTACACCAACATTTTCTGTAATCACTTTTGTAAAAACTTTTTTCAAATTTTTTGTGCCATCATACCTGTATAAAACAAGTTTATTTACATAACTTATTCCAATCTCAGGCAAACAGTCTCCATCTATATCGCCTACAAAGGGTATACCCCCTCCCCTGCCCTCTGTAAAGGCATGTGCAATGATTGTTCCGGTCCTTGGATTCCATGCCCATAAACCGGTTTCAGCGGGGTTTATTCCATTCCTAAGTACAATTACATCCAATTTTCCATCACCATCGATGTCACCCATAGACGTAGATCCATCTTCCACACCAGCTTCGGCCATGGTGATATTGGAAGTGTTACCGGCAGTACCATTATAATTGTTGATTTGAAATGAAAATACTTTATTTCCGGCGGCAAGTTCTAAACCAACAACATCCAAAAAGTCTCCAACAATGGAATGACTGCCAAAACATTGATTTGACATGTTTATTGAATTGCAGCCGCCAAATCCTCCATCATAGATTAAAATTCCTTTGCTATTAAATATTTGGGTACCTGAATATATTTCTATTTGTCCATCATAATTAATATCACTTGAGTTAAAAAAGGAAGTTGTATTCAAAATATTGTTATTATACTTTTCTTCTAAAATAAAATTCAAATTTTCATTCAAAAAATAAATTGAGTCAAGGTCGTAAACAACCAAATTGGGTTTATTTTCAGGAGTTTTGAAAATAAAAGGTGATCGGCAAAAATTTCTTAGAGATCTATTGCCAAAAGATAATCGATTCAAAACACTTCCATCTTCACCCGACAGTATAATTAAATAGCTAGTATCTCTAATATTAGGAAACACTCCGCTTTTGTTGCCACTAATAATAATTTCACTCCCAGATTCAAATTGTAATAGATCGCCTGTTAAAATATGAGATGAAAAAAAACCTTCATTGATTTTCCCAGACCTCCATTTTACCCTCGCCTCAATAGGTGGAAAACTATCGGGAAGGTACTGACAATCTGAATCGCATAAACCATTAAAAATTTGGTCATTACAGCTGCAATCCTTATCAAAAATATCTACAAAACCATCAAGGTCATTGTCGAGACCGTCGTTGCAAATTTCGGTGCCATTGGGGTTCATAATCTGAATCCAATTGCAAATAGAATCTTTGCACTGCCCATTAGAGAAAAGTGAACACAAAAGATATCCGCCGGGTGATAACACCAGGCTATCTAATTTGCCATCAAAAAGTGTATCTCCAAAAGTATTGAGCAGGTAAGACGTATTGAAATACAGATTGGCATCATACTCCACAAATAGTGTGCTATCCTGTACATAAAAAGCGTGCGCGGCATCCACCGTACAAACCACCCTAAAAGACTGGCTGCTTGTATCTGGCGGGCACTCGCTCTGGCTACTTTTGGCAATCAAAGTCAGAAGATAATATCCCGGAGCCAGATTTGAAAATAATGGATCTGTGCCTGTACCCATCATATTTCCATTGAGTAGCCAAACAAAAGAGGCTGCATTTGTGCTGGTATTGTTTATGGTGGGTAAAGTCCCAAATTCAATCAAGGTGTCATTTAAAACAAAGTTTGCCTCAACAGCGGCATTACAAGGAGGAGTACAAGCTGGAGAGGCTAAAAGGGAGGCGCGTTCATTTTGTAAAAAGGACCGCATTTTATCTACCTGCCCTTGGGTAAAGTATTTTTGACAACTTAGATCGCTATAATCCATAAAATTGGACTTATCATCGGCCTGATCACCCAGCCCTCCCAATACTTGGGATCTAAAGGGGTTATTTATACTGCTATCATCTTCATCAGATGTACAAGAATTTACGGCCCCTGAGGAGCAAAGCCCCAAAACACTGCCCTGCGGAGGCGTATCACATACCCTATCTCCATCCACCAAACAATTATCGTTTTTGCAACCCTTCTCAAAGGTGTGGTAAAGGCCCAAATAATGTCCCAGTTCATGAATGGTGGTTACCGTTCGATCAGCATCTAGGCCAAATGACTGAGCAGCAAGATAGATGCCATCTTTTTTAAGTCCGTGGGCATTGGGCAAAAAAGCAAAGCCGCCCAGGTTACATTCACTTACATTACATACCGTTTTAACCAAACGTATATTCAGGTATTTTTTGGTATCCCAGGTGGCTAACTTAACAATGGAATCAAAGCCATGATCAAGGGTCATATCCGTGTAATCTGAAAGATACCGCACAATGCCATTGGTTACTATACCACTTGGGTCCTGCTGCGCCAGGCACAGTTGAATGTTGCCGACCGCACCATTTTCACCTGTATAGTGATTTTGATGTTGAAGTCCGTCATTGATCCACCGGATGGCATTTTTCACCTGATCGTCAGAAATATTTTCACTGCCGTTGGTGTGGATGATATGTACAACAACGGGAATGATGAGTGTGGAGTCAGAAATTCGATTTTGACCTGCTAAAAAGCAACACCACCCAAAATAAAAAAAGTAAAATAAAACTTGTTTTTTACACATATACAATGGCAAATGGGGAAGGTTTTATACTTCCCCATTTGCAATTTTTTTATCTAATAATAAGCAATTTTTCTTTAAATCCTACATTTAAGTTATCAAAAACCTCAATTAAGTATACGCCAGTAGGTAAATTGTCAATTTTAATTTGGTTCTTTTCAAGCAATTCTTTTTTAAATAATACCACTTTTCCATTTGTGTCGTAAATTTTTAATGACTTGTTTGATAAATTTTCTGAATTAATATTCATAAATAAATCAGTATTAGCAGGATTTGGGTAGATTTTAATGTTGCTAAAACTTTTTTCTGATCCAACTTTACTTCTTCCTTCTCCTTCTCTAGAACAATCAATACACTCAATTGGCACATTCAAAATCAGGCATTTTAATACACCTTGTTCATTACAAAAATGTAGTTCAAATTCTACTTCATTCAATCCAGCTCGTATATCATTACAATCTAAAATGAACTCTAATTCAATTGCAAATCTATCAGGTGTAACATTATAATCTGCACTCGTTAAAGAATAGGAACCAGAAGAAATTGCAATTCCATCTGTATTACACAGGACAAATCCTTCACCAATATAGTTTTTATAGAAAGCGGTTGATAAATTAAATAACACAACTCCTTCTATGGAAACAGAAGAACAATCTATTATACCAATTGGCAATTCTTCACAATTTTCAGGGTTGCAGTCATTTACAATTTGAATAACAACTTTGAAGCAAGAAATCGTATTTTCCTCATCAATTACACATAAAATAGTTTCAAAACTGAAATTTCCTTGTGTATTCGTTGTTAATGTGAAATTAAAATTTGAGCCGTTAGGACTTCCAAGAGAAAAACCTGCTTGAGAAGAATTTACACCGCATAACCCGGTAATATTAGACAAAGGAATGTTAAAAGTTCCACTGTATTCTAAAATGCCATCATCAGGATCTGTATCAGTGCAATTTGCTGTTGCTGTAAGCAGAGTGCATGTCGTACATTCTTGTACTGACCCAATCGTATATTGATAACACAAAACACCTCCATTCGGCCCACAAAGTGAAAAAGAAAATATTTGACCAATCTGCGCATTTTCAATTTCCACTGCAAATTTAAGTACATCATGTAAAGGGTCTGAAGTATCAATGATATAAGAATGATCCTCTATATTAACATCGCCAATAAAACAATTATTATCACTACATGGTTTATAACCTTTTGGCACATTAAATTCAAAATTAGCTATATAAGTATCCTCAGTTGTAGAGCATTTTACTACTGGAATTGTATTGGTTGTTATATTGTCACAATTAAGGCTAAAACATGTTTCTGGTATATTAACCTGTTCGCATAATTTAGTAGTGCTATTATCACAATTTACAATAAGACAAACATCTTGCAGGCCAGGATATAAAAAAGAATGGGTGACAATTGATGATCCATGAACAGCTTCCTCGCATGAGAATTCCCACTTGTAATCTTGAACCGGATTCTCCGTAATAGCAGCTAATTCATAGGTGCAATCATCAATTCTTTCTATTCCAATTGATATTTCACCGCCACATGTGCCCACACAACGGCTCACTTTAACATCAGTAATGTACAGAACAGTACGCACGGCCCCTAATCCAGAAGTTATTTTACCACCAAAAGCAAAATAGCCTCCCATTAGTTCGGAATCATAAGAAAAAGTATAACTAACATTATTGAAATTCTTTTCACCTATATAACAGGGAGTAGGGTCACCAATAAAATTCGGAACAACCTCATCAATTCCTAAATCAGTTAATTTTAATATATTGAAGTAAGAGCCATTGCTATTATAGTTGACTGGTGGTAATTTGTAAGTCAAAACGTTTAACTCTTCAAGCTCATAATTGGCATCGCTCAAAATGAGATATTTAAATGTCAATTCATATTCTTCTCCATCAATTAAATTCAGGTTTTCATTAATTCCAACTTTTTCAGATTGCGTGAAGTCCGATTTACAAAACATACCCAGTGCCTTTTGATTTTCATTGAACTCACAAAAGAATGGTGTCTCATATACGTCGTGCCAATTGCATATTTTTTCAAAGTTTGGACCGCCAGTAAAATGCCATGTTGTACCTTGAATATCGTTAACATCCATCAGTGAATTTTTAATCAAATTGCAATATGAATTGGTATTGCAATTAGATTCTTGAGGTGCAACAATAAAATAATCACATTTTCTATCAATACAATTTTCATCATTCACAGTTAAACAAAATGAGTATTTTCCCAGCTCTTGAAGGATATAAAAATAATCTACCTTCCCCGGATATATTGCAGCTATTTGAGTGTTTGATGGATTTAGAATATTCCATTCAGAAAATTCTACAATACCTGTGGAGATATTTTCAAAAGTTGCACCGTAACTTTGCGTGTAATAATAAAATTCGTCAAAATTAACATTGGCTTCTACAGCACTGCATGGTGGCAAACAAGCAGGAGAATTTAATAAATATGGTCTATATTTCACAAATACCTCTGCCCACAAGTGTCCAAAATAAAGAAAACGGGACATGTTAGTTTTCCCTATATTTAGGGTTCAAAAAAACAATAAACATGTCCCATACAAATATAAGCCTCTTGAGTCAAATTTTGGCATTGGTAAATCGAAATATCTTTGAAAAAACCGTTAAAAATCATGAATCTGATAAACATTCTAAGGGAATAAACACCTGGACTCATTTAGTAAGTATGATTTTCATGCAATTATCAGGATCAGAGTCTATTCGTGATGTTGCAACTGGTATTTTGAGCGCTACAGGCAATCTTAATCATTTAGGCATCAAAAGAGCTCCCTCAAAATCATCCATCAGTTATTTAAATAAGAACAGAGATTCGAAAGTGTTTGAAGACTTGTACTTTAAATTATTGGAGAATAGTAATTCGTCCTTAACCAGTACAAGGATGTATGCCAAAAAAATCAAGAATCAGATTTTCATTATGGATTCAACCATTATTCCGCTTAGCCTTTCCTTATTTGATTGGGCGAAGTTCAGAACAAGTAAAGGGGCGATTAAGCTCCATGCTGTTTTAGACTATGACTCAGGCTTACCCAGCTATGCATGTATTAGTGAGGGGAAAAAGCACGATGTAAAGGTTGCAAAAGAGCTAGTATTTCCCAAGGGATCGGTAGTTGTGGCCGATAGGGCATATGTTGACTTTGATTGGTTAAACGAATTGGACAGCACAGGGGTCTTCTTTGTGACTCGTTTAAAATCTAACGCTCATATTGAGATCGTTAAGTCATTTGCAATCAAAAGAGGTAACTGCTTTGTTCTATCCGATGAAGAAGTCAAGCTTACAGGCTTTTACACTTCAAAGAAGTACCCAAAAAATCTGAGGGTTGTAAGTGTTTATGATGAAAGGAATGACCAAGATATTGTACTTCTAACAAATCAAATGTCTTGGACAGCACAAACCGTTTCTGAACTTTATAGATCAAGATGGGCTGTTGAAACTTTTTTTAAGCATTTAAAACAACTATTTAGAGTGAAATCGTTTATTGGAACATCTGAGAATGCAGTTCGCATCCAAATGTGGTGCTCAATGATCGCAATATTATTATTAAAACTGTTAAAGACGAAGGCAAAATTCAAATGGCATTTATCTAACTTGATTACTTTTATTAGGATCAATCTTTTGTTAAAATTGATCTCTGGGAATGGCTAAATCATCCATTAATCGACCCCAAAAAACCTCCTGATGAAATACACCTGTTTTCTGGTATCTAGGATTAATTATAAAATTGATAATTTTGAACATGTTTACACCAGTAAACATGGGCATCTATTTGTTCTTTTAAAACGTTTTGGACACTTGTGACCTCTGCCATTCTTTGGTATTGTCCTGAACTAAATACACGACTAAGACAATTATAATAACTCATAATGTTGTTAGTAATTTCAGTATAATTATCATTAGTACAAATATTATTCCCTGTAGGACACCCAAATTCTTTCTTATGAGGCGGGGTATCACATACATGGTCTCCCTGATTTCTACAACAAATCTCTGTTTCATCATTCTCCTCTATCATATCACACTCAATATCCTCAGGACACTCGGTTTCTGAACCACCTTCAAAAGTATGGTAAAGTCCAAAAAAATGCCCCATTTCATGGGTTAAGACCGAACTTAGCCCTTCCACATAATTATAATCTATTACTATTCCATCTAAATTGTCAGATGTAGTTTTGGGAAAATAGGCTATCCCTACTTGGTTTTCACTACTTGTAATTTTTGAAACTACCCAAACATTCACATAATCGAGATTTGACCATTTTTGTCCAAGTTGTTTTATTTCAGTTTCATTCGAATAAGGTATAAAACCAAAGTTATTATACCCGCTCACAACACTTCCATTGACTCTTTCCACACCATTCGTAATGTTATTTTCAGGATCTCTTAATGCTAAGCAAAACTCAACATTAAAAATTGAAGAATTAAAGTCAGAATTTAACTTTGCCAAACATTCAGTTATCTGTGTTAGAGAAATATTCGTTGATCCTGGTGCTCCTTCTATATCTCCATCTAAATAAACTACATGAAAAACAAGGGGAATCTGAATTGGATTATTACTGTTCGGTAATCCGGAGGTCTGTGGGTCATTTCTAATTATTGATTCAAAAGACTCGATATCAAAATTAGTCTCAAAACCACAAGAAATTTGGGCAATCAAATTATTTTGTTGGTAAATTAAGATTAAGTAAAAAAGGATCAAAAAATTTACAAATCCACGCGGAAGATTTACTGCAAACCAAATATAATGCCCCCCCCCCTCGCGAATTTAAAATAATGTTCTTTTTCATAATAGATAGTTTAGCTGATTTAGAATAATAATTTCTTACTCTTTAAGTTGTCGCTTTCTGCTTTAATAATTCTGTCGGCTATTGTCTGGAAAATCAAATATAGGGCTATTCATGTATATATTTAAAATATCCTATGCTAAAAAATGCGAGAAACATGACATTTGGGTTAAAACACTTAATAAGATTAAATGCCGCTCAGTGAATTCCCTAATTCCTCTGGCAAACTCCCCTATAGTATTGCCTTCATTTGTAAGTAAGGCCAATACTCAATATTCCTTCGAGCAAGGAATGTCAACGGTTGTCAAAGTTGTGGTGTTGCCGATGTAAGGAGTAAGAGATGCGGTGATAAGGGCGAGGTTTCTAGTTACCTGAAACACACCTCTAAAATTGATAAGGCCAAAGTTTTAAGATTTGTTTCCAGCTGAATTCGCAGAAGGGATTTCATCTTCAATAAATTTTCCATAGAAAGAAATTTAGTCCCCTAGCTTAAATTGTCTAATACGCTGAAGATAATAAATTTGACATCAGCGGTTTCTACCAGGCTACGCTGGTAGACAGGCCTGACTGGCTACGTCGGTAGATAGATCTACCTGGCTGCGCCAGTTAGACAGGTCTGCGAAAGTGACATAGCCGAAAAGTTGGACAATTTTTTTATTGAAACTTATGCAAGTGGATAGTGCATATTTCTGCGATGTCTGCGGGAAAAGCTTTCTCTGATTAGGCAACCGGCCTGTCTAACTGGCGTTATCCAGGTAGATGTGAGGTTACCTGGTACCCGAAACCTGTTACCGGTCACCGGTTACCCGTCACCGGTTAGCCTTAAGTTCACACTAAAACAAATATTATTCCGTTTTAGCCTATGAAAAAGGGCATTCAAACACCATTATATTTGAAACTAGCCTTACATTTGTCAATTATTTTAAATCCATAACCATGAAGGGCATCGGCCTTATCCTGTTTTTTGCTGTTTCCATGTCTTTTTCAGCTTCGGCTCAAAAGGGTTATGAACTCGGTGGCTGGCTGGGTGGTGCCGCTTATTATGGTGACCTCAATCCCGGCTTAGTACCGAAAAAACCGGGATTGGCAGGGGGACTTACCGCCCGGTACAATTTTAATACCCGGGTAAGTCTGAGGTCGTCGCTCAATTTCGGCAGGATTGCGGGTAGTGATGCGTCATCGGACAATAACTTTGAAAGAAATCGCAACCTGAGTTTCCGGTCTAATATTTTTGACCTCACCTCGGGGCTGGAATTTAATTTTTTTGAATATGAGCATGGGTCTAATGACGCCTGGTTTACGCCTTTTCTTTTTGGAGGATTTTCGATCTTCAGTTACAACCCCAAAGCTGAGCTCAATGGAACCTGGCACGCCCTCAGACCGCTGGGCACAGAAGGCCAGGATCTGGGCAGCGAATACGGCCGGATCAGCGGAGGTTTTACCATCGGTGGTGGCTTCAAATGGGACCTTAACCGAGACATCAGCTTTAATGTAGAATTCAGCACCCGACAATTGTTTACGGACTACATCGACGATGTGAGTACAGTCTATGCCGACAATGGCACCATTCAAAGCCGCAGGGGGGACATAGCCGCTGCCCTTGCTGACCGTTCTTTGGTAGAAGGCATTGGCATTCCCGGCAGACAAAGGGGCAACAGCAAGGAGAATGACCGGTATATGTTTGTCGGCATTGCCATCATGCGCTACTTTGGCGGCATAGAATGTCCAAAGATTTCCGCCATCAGGGATTAACCATATATGCATCACATCACCCATCTTTTTATTTACCCGGTCAAAAGTCTGGGTGGAATTGCCCTGTCCAGTGCCATGGCATTAAAGGCAGGATTTGAGCATGACCGCCGGTGGATGCTGATCGATGACCAGGATCGGATGATTACACAAAGAGAGTCTCCAAAGCTTACTTTGATTCAACCCGTTTTGGGCGAACAAACCTTATCCCTGAATTACTACAAACTGTCATTTACCTTTGATCAAAAGGCTGTTTATGGAGATCCTGTCATTACACGGGTTTGGGACGATGCCGCCACTGCCATAGGCGTTGATCCACTGGCCGACGAGTGGTTCAGTGAGGTCCTGAATCAGAAAGTAAGGCTGGTCCAATTACACCATGAAGAAGCGAGGTACCACCATGCCACTTTATTGGACATGGATATTCCTGTAAGTCTGGCCGACGGTTATCCCTACCTGGTGGCTGGCAGCAGCAGTCTGGAAAAACTCAATCAAAGCCTGGAACATTCGGTAGATTTTAGAAGATTCCGTCCCAACATCGTGGTCAGTACTTCCGAAGCCCACGAAGAAGACGCATGGACAACAATCCGGGCCGGAGAAGCCACCTTCCGGAATGCAAAACCCTGTGCCCGCTGCCAGATCATCGACATTGATCCAAATGATGCAAGCCGCGGCAAAGCCGTCACTGCTGCCCTGGCCACTTACAGGAGGAGCGGCAATAACGTCATCTTTGGTACCAATATGATTTGTGAGCGGGAGGGTGTGGTTGAAGTGGGTCAACAACTTAACCTGATTAATTAATTCATTTAATGTGCTCGCTATTAAAATCCTCTCTAATTTATGGCAATATCAGAGAACCCTTTATTTTTTCCAGGAGTATTTTACCAAGCTTATTTTTAATCAATTCAAGATCATTTTCAGATATAGCCTCATCTATTTGTTTAGTCAATAAAACCTGGTCTTGACCTACAATTTTTATCAAATAAACATAATTTTCGAATACAACATTGATTTTGACATAAAGATCGAAACCTCCCCGGTTCTGATCCAGATATTTGAACAACGATATTTTAAGACTTATCAGCTCGTTTTCAGATGATGTGTGTGTAAAATATTTTGACAAATCTGCTGTCAATTCTGTAGTAAAAAACCATTCCGTAACTTCACCTTTTTTAGAAAGGCTAACAAAAGAAGTATTATTAAATAATGGACTGAATTTGCTGCTAATCAGATTCTTAATTGTTAAAAACAAGGGTCTAATGCTATCCATCAATCTTGCTGATGTCAGTTCAGGCGTACGCATTACGGGTGGCTTATGGCTTTTTATCGCCAATAATTGCAACTCCTTCTCCCAATCATCGTCGTCTTCAATATTTTCTCCAAGTGCTGCCTTTAAATAGAGATTTAACGCAGAAATTACTTGAAGGCCAATGTAGTTTATAAAAGAACTTATATCTCCAGAATCTGCTTTGTTCAGAGCGTTTAAGTATTGGACTTTATCATTACTTCTTATAATGACGGGAGGAAAGCCATTCGCCAATAAAATATAGTTCACCAGCAGCCTGGAAATCCTTCCGTTTCCATCGTCAAATGGGTGAATCAAGACAAACCGATGATGAAAACTTGCTGCAAGTTCTACCGGATGCATGATTTCCCTATTTTCCATAAACCATGACATCAGTTCATGCATGCGTATTGGGGTATCTATTGGGTTGGCATATTCAAAAATTTCACCATTTTGAAGCCTAACTGAATTTGGAAATTCCTTGTATTCTCCAATCTTGATTTCCCTCATTGTCTCCATTCCATCGGGAGTAATTGCCTCTTTCCAATAAGGCTCTACCAAGAGGATTGCATTTAACTCCCTTATGTCCTTTTCATTGAGTATCATATCTTTATTGGCTGCCCATTTTTTAATCAATTCAAAGGCAAGATCATGAGCTTTCATTTCCTGAAATTCTCTAAAACTGTGATCACCCATGGTGTTTCCAATGATCAACAATAATTTTGTTTCGCCATAAGTAAGCGTATTGCCTTCCAAATGGTTTGAATTGTAGCTGAACTCCAATCGGATTTTTTTGTCAATGTCTCTTTGCGCTTTATCGCTAAGTGGCAATAAAGAGGACAAATCCCTTTTTAAGATATCAATTTCCTGAATTATTGTATTCATATACGACATTTCAACAGACTTCACATTTTAGCTATACCTCAAAAGTATTTATCTAAAAAATAGAATTTTTCTAAGTTTTAAATTCTACTACATCTAATCGTGTTGGACAAATATACAAACAAATAAGCCTATTCAATCTTGATAAAATAAAACGAATCTGGCTAAGTATCCAATTTGGCCCATTTGAAATTAATTATGAATTACAGCATACTTAAAACTTTATTATCCATATTCAGATATATTCATTACGCCAATTTGGTAAAATAAAATTCATTTCAACCATATTTTGGTGTCAAATTATAGTGCCAATTAATTCTCAAATAAAAATTGGAAAAAAAATGATATCAACCAATTAATGTAAATATTTGCATAGATTTATCGAAGTTTCAAAATTAAATTCGGACAAATTATGACGCAAGAATGGCATAATCACCAATTCATTTCTATGAATTTCATCTTCCAAATATCAATCTAAAAAAACAGCTATCTTAGCCCACCTAAATCAAAACCACATGACTAGATCCTGCTACTTGCTGCTGCTGCTGATTTGCAACCTATCATATGCACAGACCCCAAAAGAAAAAACGCCCGCTGAAAAAGAAAAACCCTTGTGGAGCGAGGAACTCTTTTCTTCGCTGAAATTCCGAAGCATTGGACCGGCTTTTATGTCCGGAAGGATTGCCGATGTGGCCGTACACCCAAATGATGCCAACACCTGGATCGTGGCAGTTGGATCCGGCGGGGTATGGAAGACCACAAACCGGGGTACTACATGGACACCCGTTTTTGACGACCAGCCCTCTTACTCCACCGGCTGCGTGACCTATGATGTTTCTAACCCCAACAATGTATGGGTAGGTACAGGGGAAAACGTGGGGGGCCGACATGTGGGCTTTGGCGACGGTGTTTACAAAAGCATCGACGGCGGTAACACCTTTGTCAACAGCGGACTTAAATTAAGTGAGCATATTTCCAAAATTGTGGTCCACCCCACAAACTCCGACATCGTATGGGTGGCTGCACAGGGCCCGCTCTGGAGTAAAGGCGGAGAAAGGGGCATATTTAAAACTACCGATGGTGGCAAGACCTGGAAACAAACTCTGGGTGACAAAGAATGGGTAGGTGCCACAGACATCGTCATGGATCCACGCCATCCTGATGTATTGTATGCAGCAACCTGGCAACGAAACAGAACTGTGGCAGCTTATTTGGGTGGAGGTCCGGGATCGGGCATCCATAAAAGCACCGACGGCGGAGAGACCTGGGTTAAATTGAGTGCAGGTTTGCCGACAAGCAACATGGGCAAGATTGGTCTGGCCGTTTCTCCCCAAAATCCGGATGTGGTTTATGCGGCTATCGAACTGGACAGGCGAACCGGCGGGGTGTACAAAAGCACCAACAAAGGGGCAAGCTGGCAAAAACAATCCGATGCGGTTTCCGGGGCAACAGGTCCTCATTATTATCAGGAATTGTATGCCTCACCCCACCAGTTTGACAAGATATATCTGGCTGATGTGCGCGTACAGATTTCAGACGATGGGGGTAAGAATTTCCGCACCATGAAAGAAGAAAATAAACATTCCGACAACCATGCCATCGTATTTCACAAGGACAATCCCGGATGGATGCTGGTGGGTACAGACGGCGGTTTGTATGAAACTTTTGACAATGGCGACAATTGGCGTTTCATTGACAACCTTCCATTGACACAATTTTACAAAGTGGCGGTGGATGATGCAAGTCCATTTTATAATGTGTATGGTGGCACCCAGGACAACAGTACCGAAGGAGGCCCCTCGAGGACAGACAATGTACAGGGTATTCAAAATTCAGACTGGCGTGTCGTCCTGGATTGGGATGGCCATCAGCCGGCCACAGAACCGGGCAATCCGGACATCGTCTATGGTGAACGACAGGAAGGTACCCTGTCCAGGATCGACATGAAAACAGGGGAAGTGGTCGACATCCAACCCCAGCCGGGCGAGGGAGAACCCTATGAGCGATTCAACTGGGATTCACCCATTCTGGTGAGCCCGCACGCACCAACCACGATATTTTTTGCCTCACAAAGGTTGTGGAGGTCTGAAAACAGGGGTGACTCCTGGACGGCCCTTTCCGGTGACCTCACCCGCAACGAAAAAAACAGACTGCAGCTGCCAATCATGGGCAGCACCCAAAGTTATGACAACGCATGGGATTTGCTGGCCATGTCAAACTATAACACCATCACCTCAGTGGCAGAATCGCCAAAACAGAAGGACCTGATTTATGTCGGTACCGATGATGGCTTAATTCAGATTACAGAAGACGGCGGAAAAGCCTGGAGAAAAATTGAAATCACGGCACTACCAGGCGTTCCGGCTTCTGCTTTTGTGAACGACATCAAGGCAGATCTTTTCGACGCATCGACAGCCTATGTTGCGCTCGACAACCACAAGGCCGGCGACTTTACCCCGTACCTCTTTGTAACCAATGACAAGGGCAAAATCTGGAAATCACTGCGCAACAATTTGCCGGATCGCACCCTCGTGTGGAGGCTGGTACAAGACCACGTCAAAAAAGACCTCATGTTTATTGGCACCGAATGGGGCATATATTTTTCGGTAAATGGAGGAAGTAGTTGGACCAAACTCAAGGGTGGACTTCCTACGATTCCTTTCCGTGACCTGGCCATCCAAAGACGAGAAAACGACCTGGTCGGTGCATCTTTTGGACGAAGTTTTTACATCCTGGACGATTACAGTCCCCTGAGGTCGATAACCGAGGATACCCTGAAAAAAGAAGCGAAATTATTTGACATCAAAGATGCGTGGTGGTATGTACCCCGGTCGCATTTAGGCTTTGAAGGCAGTAAAGGAGATCAGGGAGCCGGCCATTTTGTGGCGCCAAATCCACCTTTTGGGGCAGTAGTCACCTATTATCTAAAAGAAGACCTCAAAACGGCTAAGGAGATGAGGAAGGAGATGGAAAAGAAAGACGCAGAGGCTAAAAAGCCACTGGATTTTCCAAACTGGAGTAAGATTGCCGCCGAAGAAAGTGCACCTGCTCCTAAGGTATGGGTGACCATCAAAGATATGGGTGGCAGGGTAATCCGCCGGATCGAAGGACCTGTGAAAAAAGGATTTCACCGCGTAGCCTGGGATTTGCGCCATCCCACATTGGATGCCATCAGGTCAACCAATACAGCCAACCCGACCTCGGGTTTTATGTGTGCACCCGGCAGGTATAGCGCCACCATCAGTAAAGAGGTAAATGGTGAAGTGAGCACGCTGTCTGAGCCTGAATATTTTGAGGTAAAACCCATGAAAACGCCGGCGATCAAAGGTGCTGACCATAAAGAGGTGGCAAAATTCTGGCGGGATTTTGATGAAACCATCAGGAAGTCCAGTGCTTTAACCCTCACGGTAAATAATACAGTAAAATATTGCGAGGGGCTTAAAAGGGCTGCCACTGCAATCCAAAAAGATTATACGCAGATAGCAATAAATCTAACCGAGCAACGCAGCAAACTGACGACCATAGAAGAAGCCTTATTTGGTATTCCTGCCAAAAATCAAATGGGAGAAAAAAACAACCCAAACATGGGCAGCCGGATGTTTGATGTATTCAGAGGTGTAGGCCAGGCCACGCACGGCCCGACAGACACCAATAAAAAATCACTAGCGCTGGTCAATAAAGATTTTGAAAAATACAATGTTCAACTGGCCGAAATTCAGAACATTTTGGCCGGCATTGGAAAAGAAATCTTTAATGCGGGCGGACCATTTGTGGAAAGACTTTTTTAATATTTACGGGTTTATTGGAATTTTAATAAAATAAATTAATTAAAATGGGCTGGTTCTTTAGGAAGTCAAAGAATTTTGGATTGTTTACTATTAATCTATCAAAATCCGGGTTAAGTCTATCAACAGGTGTTACTGGCGCAAGAATTAATGCGGGGAAAAGGGGAGTTTATGTTTCCTTTGGAAAAAATGGAATATATTATAAAAAGAAACTATTTTCAAAAAATTCCACATTAAGTAATTCTGATGAAATAAATAATAATGAGTTTTCGTATGATTCATATAATTCTCATACTATAAAGACAGAAGATGTCAAAGCAATATCAGATAATGATTCAATTGATTTAATCTCAGAATTAAATTACAAAATAGCTGTGAGATCATGGTTTTACCCAGTTTTATGGTTAATCATCTTTTTTCTTATGTTCTATATTTTTAAAAATTTGCATAAAGATATAATTCCTGCTTTGTTTGAAAATAAACAGATAACCTATATTACAGTAAAAGATATTGAGCTAAATGTAAGATATCTTCCCTCAAGAAAAAGTAACATAATAGGCACACTAAAACCTGACTCATTGTATTTAATGATTAATGAAAATGACCCACTTTGGTATAAGATTTATTATGACAGTACAGAAGCTTTTGTAAATAAAAATTTTGCTAATATTTTACAAAGAGAAGAACCTGTACTTGTAACTCCTGAAAAAATTAAATCAAGTAATTTTGAACTTAATAAATCAAAATTTTGGAAATCGATTGCATTGATGTGTACAATTGCCATTATAATTTTAATAATCGTTGCAAACCTTGATTATAAACGTAAGCTTTTAATATTGGAATACAGCCTAGATGAATTCACTCAGCAGCTTCACACACAGTTTGTTTCATCCTTTTCACAAATATTGGACTCAAAAAAAGTATGGCAAATTTTACATTCTTCCAAAGTTTCGAATTATAAATATTCAGCAGGGGCTAATTCAGAGATTATTAGAAAACCAATTAAAAAACTTTCATTAAATGAGTATCCCATTTCTTCTTTAACTACAAATATAAATATACCTCATATTGGATTTTCAGATTGCGACTATTACTTTTTTCCAGAACGACTAGTAATAAAAAGAGGGAAAGAATTTGGAGGCTTATTATACAAGAACCTCAAAATTATATCAGGCACAGTAAATTTTATTGAATCCGAAACTGTTCCTGAAGACGCTTCAATAATTAGTCAAACGTGGAAATATTTAAATAAAGATGGTTCACCAGACAAAAGATTTCAAGATAATATAGAGTTGCCAGTTTGCAAATATTCTTCGTATGAGTTTAGTTCTGTCAATGGTATAAATGAAATTTTGTATACTTCAAAAGTTGATGCATTCAACGATTTTTTTTATTTTTAAATGATATTAGTGAATTTCAAAAAAGATACTTATATGCGGAAAGTGAAAATGAAAATTTAAATTCTAATGAAAATTGAAGCTAACAATAGTAATCAACCTATTACCCTTTTAAATATAGTTGTACTTTTATTATCACTGTATGTGCTGGTAAGCATTGGTTTAGGTGCTTTTTTTAATTTGAATACAGAAGTAAAAAAAATACTAGTTACTGCTGATAATATAATTTGTGCTGTGTTTTTATTTGATTTTTGTTACAGATTTTATAGATCTGATAATAAGATTAGTTTTATGAAATTGGGGTGGATTGATTTGTTGGCTAGTATACCACAAATTGATTTTTTCAGAGGCGGCAGGATTATTCGATTTATTTTAATTTTAAGAATATTTAAGTCGTACAAAACTATTCACAATTTGGTTGATCACCTAAAAAAAAATAAGATAATTAACCTATTTACATCATTAGTTCTTCTATCACTTTTAGTTGTTATTATCGCATCTATACTAATATTGTTAGTAGAGACTGAATCAACTTCAAATATTAAATCAGCTGAGGATGCAATATGGTGGTCATATACAACTATAACTACGGTTGGCTATGGGGACAAATATCCCGTAACAAGTGAAGGAAGATTAATAGCGGCTGTACTGATGACTATTGGTGTAGGATTATTTGGTTCATTTACAGGTTTTATAGCATCTTGGTTTGTTGGCGAAAAAAAATAAGCAACTCGCCAATTTTAAATCACAATACCACTTCAAACTTTAGAAATAAAATACTCACTCTAGAATTATTATATACTATATCACTACCGTATTCAAGGTTACTAATTTAATTTCAGATTTGCATTTCACAGCCAAATTTCTTTAGTTTGAAATATGTAGCCAATTGATTATGTGACTATATTTCAATTTAATTCTTTCAGATATAGCAAGCAAAAGAGTCACTAAAAAGTGTTTTTCAAATACCTTAAAGGTTCGCCGTTTGACACAAAAGAAATATTTGTATCAAACGTCGAACTTTGCTTGAAAAGAAAATTCTTACTTTTGGAACTTCTCGAAAAAAAAATTAACAAAGCGTATATTCCAGACTCACTTCTGCCGTAAGTGACTTGGATATGGGGCAGTTGAGTTTGGCGTCTTCAACCAGGGGTGCAAACTGTTCGTCTGTAATGCCGGCTACTGTCGCCTCTAATACGAGGTGTGACTTGGTGATGGCCCCGTCCTCCAGGGTAATGTGACAGGTGGCGGAAAGGTTATCTGGTGTGAAACCGGCGGCTCCGAGGATGAAGCTGAGTTTCATGCAAAAACACCCTGCATGCGCTGCGGCAATGAGTTCTTCCGGATTGGTACCAATACCGTCTTCGAAACGGGTTTTGTATGAATATTGAGACTCATTCAATACGGTGCTTTGTGTAGTGAGGTGGCCGCTTCCTTCTTTGCCACTTCCATTCCAAACGGCGGTTGCTTTTCTGATCATGGTTTAATGTTTGTTTTTTATTAAAATTAATTTTCTGAGTGTTTCCAAATTTATGAAATACCTGGATTATAGACAAAATTAGGGTTAAATGGTTCAGAAATCCGGGTGCATCATTCAAATGGGCAATTCGACGCTTTCTTTTACGGTACTCATGACAAACAGGCTTTGCACGTGGCCTATGTTTTCCAGGGTGGCCAGTTTATTGACGATAAAATCCTGATAAATTTTCATGTCGGTGACCAGCACCTTAAGCATATAGTCAAAATTGCCCGTCACGTGGTAACACTCCAACACTTCGGGAAAGTACAGCACATCTTCTTCAAATTTTTTCAGCAGGGGTTTGGCGTGTTCTTTCAGTGACACATGGCAGTAGGCGATGAGCGAAAATCCCAGCAAGTCTTTGTCGAGTAAAGTCACATATTGACGTATTAGCCCATCTTTTTCCAACCTTTTGATGCGTTCATAGATGGGTGAAAGGGAGAGGTTGAGGTGGGCGGACAATTCCTTCGAAGTAAACCTCGCATTTTGCTGGAGTAACTTTAAAATAAGCCTGTCGGTATCGTCAATTTTGTCCACGGTGAATTTTACTTTTTTAGCCGGTTAATTAATTCAAAAATAATCATTTTTACTGCATATACTTATTATTTAAGCAATTTTTACCTAATTTATTGTTTAAAACCAACATAATTTCTATGTTTAGTAAATTAGCAATAAAAAAAGCATGAGCACACGTCGATTTCACCCGGAAAGTTTAATGATGTCATTTGGTTACAAACCCGAGTGGTCGGAAGGGGCCATCAAATGCCCGATATTTCAGACATCCACCTTTGTCTTTCCCAATGCCGAAGCCGGAAAATCTTTTTTGAAGTAGCTTATGGTTTAAGGGATCAGGGAGAAAAAGAAAAGCTGGGGCTCATTTACAGCCGGATAAATAATCCGGACCTTGAGATACTGGAAAACCGACTTACCCTGTGGGATGAAGCCGACGATTGTGCGGTGTTTGAAAGCGGTATGTCGGCCATCACTACTGCCTTCCTGGAATTTGTAAAACCCGGTGAGGTGTTGCTGTTCAGTAGCCCGCTTTATGGCGGTACCGACCACTTCATTACCCAGTTCATGGCACAGATAGGTGTCATTCCGGTAGAATTTACGCCCCTGGACATTGAAGCAGACATTATTCAAAAAATTGAAAATACCGGCATGGGACACAAGCTGGCCATGGTATATATAGAAACTCCCGCCAACCCCACCAACACGCTGATAGACATTGCCATGTGCAGGCGCATTGCTGATCATTTCAAAGGCGACGACCGGGAAAGGGTCATTTTGGCTGTTGACAATACCTACATGGGTCCGCTTTGGCAACAACCTTTAAAACATGGGGCTGACATATCCCTGTACTCCGCCACCAAATACATTGGTGGGCACAGCGACGTCATTGCGGGTGCAGCTTGCGGCAGCAAAACGGTGATCAAACGCATGAAGGTGCTCAGGACCTTCCTGGGCAACATGTGCAGCCCGTGGACCGGCTGGTTGCTGCTGAGGTCACTGGAAACCCTTAAAGTGAGGATGGAACGGCAGGCCCTCAACGCCGAGCAGGTTGTAAACTTTTTAAATGGTCATCCTAATATTGAAAAAGTGTACTACCCTGGTTTGCTGACCCCTGAAGACGGTCATCAATACAAAGTCTTCCGCAGACAGTGTACTTCCGCCGGTGCCATGATCTCTTTCGATGTAAAAGGAGGTGAAAAAGAAGCCTTTGCTTTTCTCAACAGCCTTAGACTTGTAAAATTGGCGGTCAGTCTCGGCAGCACGGAATCACTGGCCGAACACCCTGCCAGCATGACCCACGCCGGCGTAGAACCCCACCACCGGGAACTCATGCACATCACGGAAAAGATGGTGAGGCTTTCGGTAGGCGTTGAAAATTACGAAGACCTTATCTGGGACTTGGAACAGGCGCTACAGAATTTATGAAATAGGATTTAGGAATTAGGAATTGGGGCGTGGAAAAAGTACATGGCAAAAATCCATACTGAGACAGGTGTTTCTATTCAAACTTCCATGAAGAAAAGAAATACTTTGACATTAAACCAGGAATGCCAGTCATTGGCTGCTTATTCCACTAAATGAAAGATCATTCCGCCTTAGCGTAAAGGTGGATCACATAATAAACTCATAAAATTTTCTGATTTTATTTAGATGGAAAATAATCGTTCGGAAAAGATATGGTGGTTAGAAATGAAATACAATAAGGGGGAAATTTGTGTTTTTATGGATGATATGACTCACGCCATCGCATGATCAAAAAAGGGCAATTTCCGGAAATCTGGTCATAACTTGAAGACAATCGATACCGTTAAAAAATTGCTCCATGAAAGAATTATTTCACCTGGAACCCGCAAGAAGTTCTCTACTGAACAGGCTGTGGGAGTTGCAACATCAGCATGGCTTTATTTCTGACCATGACATTACCCAAATAGCTGCTGAACTCCAAATTTCATCTGTTGAAGTGGAAGGAGTGGTGTCCTTTTATCACTTTTTTCATCGCCAGCCTTCCGGAAAATATACCATTTACTTAGATGACAGCATCATTGCTGGATACAAGGGATATCACAGGATCTTAGAAGCGTTTGAGCGCGAAACCGGCACTACACTGGGCAGCGTTGACCGGACAGGAACATTTGGTTTGTTTCGCACGCCATGCATTGGCCTGAGTGACCAGTCGCCGGCTGCGCTCATCAACTTCAGACCGTTTACCCAACTCAATGTGATCAAGGTAAAGGACATCATCCAGCAGCTGCGCAGTGGAGCAGACATTGACCAGCTTTATCAGCTGCCGCCCTCCAATGTGTGCAATACGCCGTACAGTGCAATGAACATTTTTTTCAGATCCTATACACCAGGAAGCGCGGTCAGGGAATTGGCCAAATGTCAACCGGATGATGTGATCCGGTTTTTGAGGGAGACCAATCTTTCCGGGCGCGGTGGAGCCTTCTATCCTACCTGGAAAAAATGGGAAGCATGCAGGTCATATCAGGCTGATCACAAATTTATCGTTTGCAACGCAGACGAAGGAGAGCCCGGCACCTTTAAGGATCGGGTTTTACTCCAGGATTTACCAGGGTTATTAATTGAAGGAATGATCATCTCTGCATTTGCAGTAGGCGCTCAATATGGCATCATTTACCTGAGGGGTGAATATGGGTGGTTGCAAGATCAAATCCAAAAAACCATTGATGATTTCAACGAACTTGGTTTGCTCGGATCAAACATATCCGGAATTAAAGGCTTTAATTTTCAGGTAAGGATACAGCTGGGTGCCGGGGCTTATGTTTGTGGAGAAGAGACCGCGATGCTTGAATCCATGGAAGGACACCGGGATGAACCCAGAACCAAATGGTTTTATCCGGTTGAGAAAGGATATCTGCAATATCCTACCATAGTCAACAATGTAGAAACGCTCTGTGCAGCAGCGCGCATTGTCGAACTTGGTGTAGCGGAATACAATAAGGCTGGCCTGCCCGGCTCACCTGGAACTAAATTGATCAGCGTATCGGGAGATTGCAACAAACCGGGAGTTTATGAATTACCCTGGGGCATTACTGTAGCCGAATTATTGGAATTATGCAATGCGGTCGATCCGAATTTTATACAGGTGAGCGGTCCATCGGGAGAGTGTATTTCGATCAGCGAAAAATTCAGGAGAATCTCTATGCTGGATTTATTGGGCAAACCCGATTTGCGATGCGGTGGTTCCTTTATGATATTCAACAAAGACAGAGAAATCATCGATATCTTACTGAATTTTGCCTCATTTTTTAAACAGGAATCTTGTGGTATCTGCACACCCTGCAGATCCGGAAATTTTATCATTGAGCGCAAACTGGAAAAGCTTAAAAATAAACTGGCAAGGCAGGTCGACATAGATGACATTGTGAATTGGGGTCACATCATAAGATCAACCTCCAGATGTGGGCTGGGAAAAACATCCTGCAATAGCCTGGTCATGGCAATGCAGAAATTTGGTGGGTACTTCGATACCCTGATCGACAAAAAAGAAAATGGCCAGATTGCCGGATTTAACATGGATGAAGCCCTGGCCGATTACGAACAATATAAATCCTAATGCAAATGGGTGAAATGGTAAACATTAAAATTGACGGAAAATCATTTACCGTTCCCGAAGGACAAAATCTGGTGGCTGCAGCAAAAAACAATGGCATCTTCATACCTTCTCTCTGTTATTTTGAACACATCGATCCTCCGTTGGGCACCTGCCGGACCTGCACCTGCAAGACGGATGGCAAATTTCAGCCTGCCTGTACTATGGAGGTATATGATGGACTCACCGTTGAAGTAAATACGCCGGAACTGCTCGACATGCGCAAATCACTGGTAGAAATGATGTTTTCCGAAGGCAACCATTTTTGTCCGTCCTGCGAAAAATCGGGTAACTGTGACTTACAGCATATGGCTTATGAACTTGGCATCAGGGTAACCAGATTTGAACACTTATTTAAAGACAGGTTGATCGACTACCGACCAGAGCGGATCATTATGGAGCATAACCGCTGCATAAAATGCAAACGTTGTGTAGAAGATGTATTAACCGATGATGGTAAAAAAGTATTTACCTACCAGGGTCGCGGAAATGAGACCTTTGTCGGCATCGATTATCAGGAGGAAAAAAAGCTCACCGAAGAACAAGCAATAGCTGCCATGGAGTTGTGTCCTACAGGTGCCATCATCGTAAGGGGTGTAAGTATGGCGCAACCATTTGGTGAACGGGAATTTGACATCCACTCTGAGCAAAAAAACTTTAGCCGTCGTTTCCCAAAATCCAATAAACCGGCCGGCATGGAGAAAAAAGTGCTGGCAACAGCTTCTCTGGCCGGATGTTTTGGCTGTCACATGAGTATGCTGGACATAGATACAGAACTGCTCGACCTGGTTGAACTCATTACTTTTAATAAGTCTCCTTTGACGGATATAAAAAAATTTACCGGGAGGTGCCACATAGGTTTGATCGAAGGGGGGTGTTGTAATGCCGAAAACATTGAAACCCTGAAGGAATTCAGAAACATGTGCGACATCCTGGTTTCCGTCGGGGAATGTGCTGTATGGGGTGGCTTGCCCGCCATGCGAAATACCATACCCCTGAGTGAATGCCTGGAAGAAGCTTACCTCAATTGTGCCACGTCCGAACAAGGGGCCAATCTGGTTCCTTACCATGAAGATCTTCCCAAATTATTGGACAAAATATATCCTTGTCATGAGATCGTAAAAATAGATCATTTCATTCCGGGTTGCCCGCCAAGCGCGAGTCACATCTGGAAATCGGTCAAACATTTATTGTGGGGCGAAGAGTATTCCATTCTTTATTCAGAATTTAAATACGATTAACAATGAGTCAGAAAATTGTAATTGATCCGGTAACAAGGGTGGAAGGACACGGAAGGGTGACCATTCACCTGGACGACTATGGTAAAGTGAAAGATTCATTTTTTCATATTGTGGAGTTCAGGGGCTTTGAACGGTTCATCCAGGGACATCCATACTGGGAAGCTCCGGTGCTGGTACAAAGATTATGCGGCATTTGTCCGGTAAGCCATCACCTGGCAGCTGCCAAGGCCATTGACCAGCTCATTGGCATAGATCCTGAAAACTTAAGCCCCGGGGCAGGTAAGATCAGAAGATTATTGCATTATGCCCAAATTTTTCAATCCCACGCCTTACACTTTTTTTATCTGGCTTCACCAGACTTGCTGTTTGGTGCCGACGCACCAAAAGAAAAAAGAAATGTGGTAGCTGTAGCTCTTGAACACAGGGAATTGGCCACCAGGGGTATTTTAATGCGAAAATTCGGACAGGAAATTATCAAGGCCATTGCCGGAAAGAAAATACATGGCATCTCTGCCGTTCCCGGAGGGGTATATAAAAATCTAAGTTCGGAGGAGCGAATGTATTTTCTGGATGGCAAATCAATTGAGTCTTTGGACACCATGATAGAATGGGTGAAAGGGGTTTTGGGTTTCATAAAAGATTATCATGTGAAACACCGCCGTGAACTGGATGAATTTGCGTGTTATCCTTCCGGACACCTGGGTCTTGTATCAGAGGGAAATGCCATGGAACTCTATCACGGTGTGCTCAGGGCCATAGATGGAGATGGTAAGGTCACACTTGACAATGTCAATACCAACCACTACCTCGAATATTTTTCAGAAGCCGTTGAAAAATGGTCGTACATGAAATTTCCATACCTGAAACAAGCAGGCAGAGAAAATGGATGGAACCGGGTCGGACCTCTGGCAAGAATCAATGTTTGTGATAAAATCAATACTCCACTTGCAGAAGCAGAACGCCAGGCTTTTTTTGAATTTTATGGCAAGCCGGTAAACAACAGCACCATGTATGCGCATTGGGCCCGGTTAATTGAAATGTTACACTGTGCAGAGCTGATGGGCGATTTACTTCGTGACGACGAGCTTTCCTCGGATGACCTGATACGCACGGGTAAAAAACGTCATGTGGGCATTGGCATCATTGAAGCACCGCGTGGCACACTCACCCATCATTACGAGATAGATGACAAGGATATGATCGTCAAGTGTAACCTTATCGTATCCACAACGCATAACAATGAAGCCATGAACCGCGCCGTACGATGGGTAGCCAATGAAATGATCAGCCAAAAGGGTACAATCTCAGATGGCATGTTGAATCACGTAGAAATGGCCATACGAGCCTACGACCCTTGCCTGAGCTGCGCTACTCAGGCCATCGGCAAAATGCCCTTGAGGGTTGAATTGTTCAATGCCCAGGAAGAATTAATAAAAGTGGTGACCAATGTGTAATCTATTACTGCTCGGCATTGGCAACATAAGTCGTGGAGACGATGGACTGGGCTGGTTGTTTGCAAAAGAAATTGAGAAAGACCACGCTCTATTTATCGAGGTTCAAAAAGAATTTCAGTTGATGATAGAACACGCACTGCAAATAACGGATTACGATGCGGTCATTATCGTGGACGCTTCAGAAAACAAATTTGAACATGGATTTCAATTCAGAAAACTTCCGGTTCCGGAGGCTTCCAATACTGCTTTCACTTCGCATGTTCAGACTCCGGAAAATGTGCTTTTCCTGGCAGCAGAATTATACGAACACGTGCCGGATGTCTATGTAATGGAAATCCATGGCGAAGATTGGGAATTGGGCCATGGTTTGTCAAAATCCAGTACTCTTTATTTGCAGAATGCTCTGGTATTCTTCAAATCCTTGCTCACCAGTTGGCAACCCTCTCTTAGGACGGCAATCACCCATCCCTCCCCTTTTGCCCAGAGGCTTTAGCCTCCAACACAACACCCGGTCCAGCCGAATCCCTCATTCCAATCACCCTCCCCCCACTGGGCCCAGAGGCTTTAGCCTCCAACACAACACCCGGTCCAGCCGAATCCCTCATTCCAATCACCACCCCCCCACTGGGCCCAGAGGCTTTAGCCTCCAACACAACACCCGGTCCAGCCAAATCCCTCATTCCAATCACCACCCCCCCACTGGGCCCAGAGGCTTTAGCCTCCAACACAACACCCGGCCCAGCCGAATCCCTCATTCCAATCACCACCCCCCCACTGGGCCCAGAGGCTTTAGCCTCCAACACAACACCCGGTCCAGCCAAATCCCTCATTCCAATCACCACCCCCCCACTGGGCCCAGAGGCTTTAGCCTCCAACACAACACCCGGTCCAGCCGAATCCCTCATTCAAATCACCATCCCATGGCCCAATAGCCTTTAGCCTGCCATCAAATTATTTCTTACCTCTATTGACAACCACGCCCTTTTCTCCTAATTTTGCACAAACCCGTACTCATGAGAAAATCTCTTCTCCCACATTACTATGCAGGACACAATTGTTTCTTTATCACTTTCAGACTGGCAGACTCACTTCCACAAAAGGTTGTTTCTGATTATAAAAACAAAATGAAATCTGAAATTGATCTCATAACTGAATCAAACCCTTTTCAAAAAGAGCAATTGGAAGAAAGAATTAAAATGAAGTATTTTAGACGATACGAACACCAACTGCATGTCAAGCCTTACGGGGAATGTTATTTATCCAATATAGAAATTGCTCAAATTCTGTATGACAAAATATTGAGTTACCATGGATTATTTTATGACTTAAAATGTTTAAGTATTATGCCCAATCACGTACATTTATTGTTCACCACAATGGACTTAAACAGTCATCCACCTGTCGACAAATGGCTTCAATTGATCAAAGGTGGTAGTGCATATTTAATAAACAGTAGATTAAACAGGAAAGGGAAATTTTGGGCAAAGGAATCATTTGACAGATACATCAGAAATGAAAAACACTACCACAATACATTTTATTATATCATCAACAATCCCGTAACTGCAGGTTTGCCAAAAAAGTATTTAGTACTTCCTTACATTTATCGTTGTGATAAATGATTTTTTAGAAACCGACAACAGCTTAAAAATATGATTGATGTTGCCCAACTACATCAAAAATCAATTGCTTCCATCAAAAGCGTATGCAGTATTTGTTTAAATATTGGACTGGAAATACATCTACACGCCATTGCAATTTACTTCCTCACAAAGCCAAGTGCTTTCATCGATTCTTCATCATCTGCATCAATCTTCACATCGGCAACGTCGCACCCGATACAGGTACAGGCAGCGCAGGTATTTATATCCAGACAATCTGTTGTTATCCTGAGGTCAAATATTTCCATACCCCTCTTTTCCAGGAACGATTTCAGCGTGACTTCCTTCGCATCAAAGTACCATCCTTCTTCCATCCAGGGTTCGGCACATTGCGTCATGCGGTAGGTCATGGAAATTCTTTCTTCCTCACCACATGAAAATAAGCTAAACAGCAGCGCAAATGCAAATAAACCAATGGATTTTTTCATAATGATCAATTTATATCTAATAAACACATTAAGCAATTCCGGGGTTGGGTGGATTGGTAAAATTATTACTTCAATCCATTAACATTTATAAAATACCATCAGGCATTGGCAATAGACTTTCTGGGAAATAAATAGAGATAATCCAGGTAATAGATGACCCGAATGGAAAAATTATTGGCCTGAGCAGATTGAAAGACAGAATCGAGGTTGCGAAAATAGTTTTCGTCATCCGAAATGCCCGAGGTGTAGACCTGGTTTTTCCACACAAAAATGATGTCACTTCCAGGAGCAAACCGCCAGTTATATTGAAGGTCAACATTGAATATGTTTACATTTCGATCAAATATGGGCTTGCCGCCGGCGTCTTTGCCATCATAAGCCAATGTCTCTAAGTTGCCATCGTTTTGAAGCAAGCCAAAGCGATTATATTCAACATGATCCCAATAATGCCTGATCCTGGCATTGATGCCCATCACGCTGTTAAAAATAAAGCGGCCCGTAAGGGCATTGTCGATGATGATCCGGTCGCGAACGCCCATAAAGATATCTTCCGGGCCGATATCCAGACCATTATCTCCAGCATGCACATAGCCGGGTTCTTCCTTTATCTGGGTTATGCCAAGGTTGGGTATCAGGGAGAATCTATCGTTGAACCTGAATCTGGGGCTAATGGAAAGTGTGGTGGTATATCTCCTTTGTGCATCATAATCCCGATAACTCAGATTGACATCCAAAGCCGCTTTTTTTCGATAATCCGTAGAGATAAAACCACCCAATTGCCAACCTCCTGGTATGATGAGGAAACGACTGAGGTCCTGGGTTCGCGGTTCGAAATAATCGTAGGAGGTCACTGGATCAATTCTGGCATTGAGGCCAGCTGCTGTTCTGGTCTTCCAAAGGACGAAACTGCTGAGATTAAACACCCAGCCCGTAAATTCAAATGGCTTAAATAACCTGGAGTAGATCGATGACATGGTCATGCTGTATTGCTGCAATTTGGGGTGTTTGGGGCTGTATTGCGTATAAGCAGCTTTGCCGGAAAGATACCACTCGTTGGGAGCATAAATAAAGCCAAGGTCGTTAGGGTCAAAATTTTCAGATTCTACCCCATGCCCGGCTTCGTAGGTCCAGTTGCCCCCACCTTTGCCCGCATTGGCATGATAGGTGTAGCCACTTCTGGTGCGGTCTGTGTAAAACTGCTGACTCAACATTCCATCACCGGAGAAAAAATATCGCTGGTCTTTTGTTTTAAAATTGAAAAATGCTCCGGTTACATTGGCTTCCTGATCGCTTCCCAATCGGTACACATTTGTATTCATGAGCGTGATAAAGGAATTGTTTTTCAGATTCTGGTCGATAACCAGGGCATTGTAATTCGTAAACGGACTCGTCTGAATTCTCCGCTCTTTTCCTTCTGCATCGCGAAGGGTTGCAAATGATTCGCCCACCATGGCATTAAATCCGCCAATGCCCGTTCCACCTGATGTCCTCCCTGTGATCTTTGTGGCATTGATGAGTTGGGTGACCCCCGGGTTATCGATTACCGATTCACCCTCGCGGAGATGCTGATAAACATCGTTGAAATGAAGGGGTTGACCGCCAATTCTTCGGGAGTAAAACATTCTGCCTTTGTTGAACAACTCAGTACCCTCGGTAAAAAACTGCCGGTTTTCAGCGAAAAAGACTTCAAATGGACTAAGGTTGAGTACCTGCTTATCTGAAATGACTTGACCAAAATCCGGGACAAGCGTCATATCCAGGGTAAAAGCATCATTGATGCCATACTTTAAGTCGAGACCGGCACTATATGCCGTTCCGGAAGAAAACTTGCTGCCAATGGCCGCAGAAGGCTCATAACTGGTATTCAGGTAGGTCGATACATACGGCGTCAGAGAAAGCCTGACCGGTGTGGTGATTTTATTGATTTCTGTAACTGTGCCGGACTGTTGTACCCAGCCACTGACTGTTGGGTCGATCGGACTCCAAAAAGATGATTCCCTGAACCTGCGAATTTCCCTGCCAAACTGGACATTCCATTCCTGGATGTCCTGCGCGGGGAAACGAAGGGATGAATATGGAATGCGCAATTCCGCATACCAGCCTTCGTCATCCCTGGATACAGCACTTTCCCAAACGGCATTCCAGTTGAGGTCATCCACATGATTGGAGACTACGGCATCAAACTGAACACCGGATGCGGTTACGTAAAATTTAAAACCGTTGAGTCCACTCCGGTATGTATCAAAAAATACACGAAAATTATCGGCATTTCCCACCTGGTCGCGCAGGGAAAGTTCAGTCAATATTTTATCCGGCTGGGGGTCGTGCATCCTGGCACCTATGTACACCGCATTGTCGTCGTACAAAAAATATACCCGAGTATCAAAGCTGGCGGCCTCGCCGGGCGTTGGTTCAGACATGGTAAACTGATCGGCCTGGGCAGCGCCTGACCAGGAGACCTCATTCAGCTTTCCGTCGATGGTGATGGATTCGAAAATCCGTTTGGCCTTCAAAACTTTGTCCGGATTTTCAGCCCGGACCGATACCCAAAAGCACAAAAAAAGTAAACCAGCAGCAAAGGGGCGTTGATGTTTGTTCAATCCGTAATATTATGCTGCAAAAGTAGGGTGTAAATGTGGCATATTCAAAAAAAGAATATACACCTGTCATCACACAGTAAAATAACAGGGATTCGTTTCATACCGGCATCCCTGTTACTTATTCAGGACAGGGATGTTAAAAGAGAACCCGGCCATTATTGAATGTCGAAGCGATGATTGGACAAAGTACATCATGAAACAGCATTGAAGAAATAGCCAAAAATCGACAAAAATATCTGCGATGATCTGCGAGGTCTGCGGGAGAAAAAATAGGACATCTATTTCCCTCAGACCTTTCTACTGGCGTAGCCAGGTAGACCTGTCTACAGGCGTAGCCAGGTAGATTTCGCATCCCTCCGGATTCATCGGGACAGGGATGTACGCAGAGATCCTAGCCACTATTAATTTGAATTCAGTTCATTCCCCCCTCTTCAATGTACTCCAGGTAGGCCTGTTCTGCAAAATCCTCGCCCTGGTGCATCTTATAATCGTAGATATAATCCACCTTCATTTCGCGGAAGACCCTGGCTTCATCCTCATATTTGCAAAAGGCTGCTATTTTGAAACGCCTGTTTTTGATTTTGTGGATTTCCTGAAGAATACTCAGGTTGCTGTGATGCTCACTCATGGCCAAAAGCACCACCTTAACCTTTGAAAAATCGATGGTCTCCCAAAAGATGGAGTTGCTGGTATCGCCCCAGTTGATGTTTACACCTTTGTGTTTGTATTTTTTTACGATTTCGTGGTTATAATCGATGGCGATGGCTTTAAGCCCCATCTTTCCGGTCAGGTAATAATAAGCCGGTTTGCCAATGCTGCCAAAACCAATGATCAAAAACTCTGCATTTCCAATAGACTTTGGTTCTTCGTCTATGTATTTTCCACCCGCATTAATGCCCATGATTAGGGGTCGATACGCATCAAAGATGTGGTGGGCCGCTGCATTCAAGGGAGATGAAATGATGAAAGAAAGGGTCATCAACAAGGCAAAAGCCATGATCCAGTCGTTGGATATCCATCCGGCTTTAAACCCTACTACACCAGTAATCAGGGCAAACTCGCTAAAATTTCCAAGGCTGAGTGAAGCCAGAAAAGCCGTCCTGGCCCGCATTTTGAAGGCAGAGAGCAGAGAAACAAAGAGCAGCCCCTTAACCAGCATAAAGGGTATTAAAATGGCAGTGATCAGCAGGGTTTGGGTGGTAATTTGCCCGGAAAAACCAATGTTGATGAAAAAGGCCACCAGAAAAAAGTCTTTGTAACTCATCATCCTATCGTACAATTCATCGGCTTTGAGGTGGTTGACGAGCAACATGCCTATAATCAGCGCACCCAGGTCGGGCTTAAGACCCAGGGCGTGGAAAACAAACGCCCCCGTGACAAAAGTGGCAAAAAATCCAAAAATCGTGAGCATCTCGCCGTGGCCTGCATGTGCCAAAAGGTAGGACAGTGGATAGCGTATCAAATACAGGTATAATGGCAGCAGCAAAACAAACCATGAAGGCGTCTGATCCGAAACCATCGTCATAAATAATACGGCAAAAATGTCCTGAATGACGAGAATACCAATGGCAATTTTACCGTGAAAAGAGGTGAGTTCGCCCCGCTCCTCGAGGATCTTAACCACAAAAACAGTACTGGAAAAGCTGAGGGCAAATCCTATGAGCATGCTGGCCTTCATATCCAGACCGGCAAAAGTCTGAAGCCCCGTCAAACCCAGCAAAAAAACAAAACCCCCTGCCAGAACAACTGAAACTACCATGTTTATGGAAGCCGGGATCCATATCATGGGCTGAAAAACAGTATTCACCTTGATCTTGAGTCCAATGGTGAACAGGAGGAGCATGACCCCCAAATCTGCCAGGGCCTCGATGATGTTGCCCGCATTACCCTTGTCCATCTCAAAATAATTGAGCAACAAGCCGGTAAACAAAAAGCCGATCAATGATGGCAGTCGCAGCCTCATAGCCAAAAAACCCAGCACGAAGGCTGTGCTTAGCCAAATGATGTCAGTGTGGATGTCCCCAAGCATAGAGCGAACGATTGCTATATTCAAATATAGCCAAAATTGGGAAATGGTCGGCATTAAAAGGTGCTTTAATCATATCCTGACCACTGGCGCTACCAGCTTTTATCGTGTATTCTTAAAGTTAAAAATTTTATAGGTTGGGAAATCCAAAAATTCCACTTTCTCGTATATAAAATAAACATTGAAAATGACGAGAAACTTTACCATCATACTGCTATTGCTTTTTATTCACCAGGATATTTTATCCCAGATCCGGCTCCATGTATTTAATGCCGCAAATGGCTCCCCTCTGGAGGAGGTATGGGTCCAACACCAACAGAGTGGTGTGGTAAGACTTTCGGATGAAAAAGGAAATGTCGGCTTTTCAGATTTGAAAAATGACACTGCCTCATTTATACTCACGGCTGCCGGTTTTGATACCCGGCTGATCGGGTTTACTATGCCCATGGAAGACCATGTGATCAAAGTAAGTATGGATGAAACCATGGTCACCATTGAGGAAATAATTGTGGAGGCCAGCCACCTGCATAAAAAGGAGATCATCAACAAACTGGACATCAACCTCAGGCCATTGCAAAACGCACAGGAAATATTGAGGATGGTCCCAGGACTTTTTATAGGGCAGCATGCAGGCGGAGGCAAGGCAGAGCAGATCTTCCTGCGCGGCTTTGACATTGACCACGGCACCGATATCCAGCTTACAGTGGATGATATGCCCGTGAACATGGTTTCCCATGCGCATGGACAAGGATATGCCGACCTGCACTTTGTAATTCCTGAACTGGTAGAAAAAGTGGATTTCAGCAAGGGGCCTTATATGGCTGAAAAGGGAAATTTTACAACAGCGGGTTGGGTTAATCTTAAGACTAAAAATACCCTGGAACAAAACACCATCAAAGCAGAACTTGGACAGTTTGATACCTACCGGCTTTTCGGAGGCATGAACCTGCTGACCTCGGGAGCCATGGACAAACATCGTTCTGCTTATGTGGCTTCAGAATATAATTTCTCAAACAGTTTTTTTGAGGCACCTCAAAATTTCAACCGGTTCAACATCGCGGGAAAATACATCGGCGATTTTGGGAAGCGAAGCACCCTGCACGTAGGTATTTCCCATTTTTCATCCCAATGGAACCATTCAGGTCAGATTCCCAACAGGGCAGTTGAAAGCGGACTGATTGGTTTTTTTGGATCCATAGATCCAACTGAGGGTGGAAATACTTCCCGTTCAAATTTAAATCTCCAGACCATGACTTCACTTAAAAACGGAGGTCTTTTAAAAAACCAGGTATATTTGGCCAACTATGATATTGAGCTGTACTCCAACTTCACTTTTTTCCTCGAAGATTCCATCAATGGGGATCAAATTCGCCAAAAAGAAAAGAGAAAAATAATGGGTTATAGTGGGTCTGTTCAGACTAGCCATCAAATCGGAGCTATTGACGGCGAACTTCATGCAGGCATCCTGCTTCGTCACGATTTGTCACAGGACAATGAACTCTCCCAAACAGTAAACCGACTGGAAACCCAAAATCAAATACAATACGGCAACATCCGGGAAACCAACCTTGCCTTATTTATCGCTGAACAATTGAATCTTTCACGAAAATGGAATGTAGAATTCGGGCTTAGATTTGAAAAATTCTACAACAGGTACACCGATCACCTGAAAAACCATGCATTATCCGATGTTTCTTCGTTCAATATATATCCAAAATTTAGTGCCTGCTACCAGGTAAGCCGCACCATGCAATGGTATTGGAAGACGGGCAAGGGATTTCATTCCAACGATACACGCGTTGTAATTCAGAAGGGTGGTAAACAGATTGCACCGGCGGCATATGGTGCTGATCTCGGCATGTTATGGAAGCCGGCTAACAGATTGGTGATTCAACCAGCACTTTGGTATTTATGGCTGGATCAGGAATTTGTGTATGTGGGAGATGCAGGGGTTGTAGAAGCCGGTGGCCGTTCACAACGGATGGGTGTCGATCTGTCTGTCCGGTATCAGCTTACAAAGCATTTGTTCGCCGATGCAGATTTTAATTATGCAAAACCCCGTGCCCTGGATGCCGGCGATGGAAATTTCATTCCGCTGGCTCCTATATTCACTTCTGTGGGAGGCCTTAGTTATCAACGACCCAATGGTTTTTCAGGAAGTATCCGATACCGCTATATGGGTGATCGTCCGGCCAATGAAACCAATAGTCTTACTGCAGTAGGTTACACCGTATGTGACTTGCAACTCTCCTACCCCATTGGAAATCTGACCATCGCCGCACAAATCAACAACCTGTTCAATTCAAAGTGGAAAGAAACCCAGTTCAATACCATGAGCCGGCTGAAGAATGAAGCCAACCTTGTAGAGGAAATCCACTTTACCCCAGGTAGTCCCTTCTTCTTTAAATTGAGTCTTTCTTATGGTTTTAATAAAAAATGAATGTTCCTTTATCATGGCAACAAAAAATTTAGTCTGTAAAACAGGGGGCCACTAACCCACAATTTCGTTTAGAAAGTAACTCCATGAATACCATTAACCGGTAATTTTCTCATCATCCTTATTTTGATTGTAGTGTGCTTTGACAGCCGGCAATATGCCGGCTTTTTTTTACAGATATATACATCCTGCAATGTTTGAATTATTTTACCATCTGAAAAAACATCAACACGGTCTGTAATGGCAAATCAATGGGTTGAAACATTCTCAATCGCAATGTATTCATGGAACTGTCAGCTTCCCGTTACGTACATTTGTTCGAGGGTTGGTGTGGGTGATCCCCCTGAATTTTCCAGGGTAATGGCGTAGGCCTGGGCACCAGGTATGCCAGACTTTTCTATGAGGTTCTCTCCGGATACATCAAATACGCCCATGTCTATGGGGGTGCCATCCTTAAGCGCCCAAAGTTGATACTGCTTGCCGGTTGGAGGCGCAGGCAAGCCATTGGAAGCAAGGTAAATTTTTTGCTGTTCTTCGTTAACCACCACCGTGGCAAATGCATCTTTAGACAAGGCGGTGCCCTTCAGGATTACTACCCTGGACTCAGGGCTGGTCACAAACAACAGGCGTTCTTTCAAAATGGTATTCTCGCGTGAAATTTCTTCACAGTTTTGCGACAATGTCGCATATTTTTCCTGACTCTTTACCAGGTCTTTCTTCGATTGATCGAGTGATATGTAAAAGGTCGCAGATAAAATACCGAGTCCAAGGATGGGAAGGATCGGCCACCACTTTGAAAGACCACTGGAAGGCGGATTCATTTTAAGTGTGGCTTTTTCTCGCACATAACGCACCACCTCATCTTCCTTAATGGGAGTCTTTTGGGCAAAAGCGCGGCTCAAACTTTCATAACCCGCTTCTATGGCTTCAATTTCCTTTTTGACCTCTTCGTGTTGCTGCATCATGAGCTCCACTTCTGCCATCTCTCTGTCTGACAACGCACCTATTACGTATTGTTCCAGGATACCGGATGCTATGTACGCTTTGATATCCATTATGCCGAAATCATTTTGTGTAATAAATGCATCATTCCAGGTGTCATGAAGAGATAAGCCATACCTTCACCTTTGAGTGATTCTCTAAGCAACATCAGTGCCCTGCGTGTTTTGGTTTTTACGGTACCCAATGGCATCTGGAGTTTATCGGCACAATCCTGCTGGGTATAGCCTTCCAGATAAATCAGTTTGATGATGCTTTTAAGATCTTCGTCGAGCGCATTAATCAGCCTTGTCATGCCGCTGTCTTCAATAACAGCTTCATAATTTTGCGCCTGGGCTTCGATATTATGGTCAATATTTTGAATGGACTTGTTCATTTTATAATTGGCACTCCTTGTCTTGTCAATAGCCGCATTTCTGGCAATACGCGCCATCCAGGTAAACAACTTGCTTTTGGAAGCATCGTAGTAAGCAATGTTGTCATACACTTTCAGAAATACATCGTTGAGTACTTCTCTGGCTTCTGCTTCTACAGGTAAGATTCTATGGATGATGCCATACATCGTATCCGCATAGTAGCGATAAAGCAGACGAATGCCCTGCTCATTTCCCGATGAGAGTAAACTGGTGATGACATCATCTGTATTTTCCCGGATCAAACTCAATGCTATGCCTGTGTATCAGACAAAGTTAATCTATTTTTTTTAAGTGAATAAAAAACTGCACCCGCCTTTTTAGATCCATTGTCGCTGTATCTCTATTTCAGCAGGGTCTTCAGGTTTATATACGAGTCAATGAAGCATTTTGGATTTATAGGGAGCATAAAATAATTGCTCAATAAAATTATTTTTTAATTCCCTGATAATCTTTGGTTAAGCATGGTCACAAAAAATAATTTAAAAAAGTGAATAAAATTAAATCCAACGAAGCCCATACTTCCGTAAGTAAGCTAAACACACATTCATAAACTTAAAAATCATTTATCATGATACCAAATTCAACCACAAAATATTATTCCATGGCCCTGGGCCTCATTTTGCTACTGGTGATATCCGGTACTTTGTTAAAAAATTACCAAAGTGACAGTGCGCTAATCATCCCCGAATTGTTGGACAGGAATGAACGCATTACCATGGGAAAGGAATGGGACCAGGTACAGCGTCAATATGTAAACCTCAGGGATCAGGTGCAAAAAGATGCTAATGACTATAAATCCCTTACCACTCTGGCTCATCTTTTTATCCGGGAAGCCAGGGTGACGGGAGAACATGGCCATTATTATCCGGCCGCTCTGATGTTACTGAACCATGTACTTGAGAGTAATAACCTCGACAAAGACAACCGCTTCAATGCCCTGGCCACGAAAGCCGGCGTCCAGTTGTCGCTGCACGATTTCGAAAAGGCGTTGGTAACCGCCCGCGAGGCGATTGCCATCAATCCATTCAATGCCCAGATTTATGGAGTACTGGTAGACTGCCACGTGGAATTGGGCCAGTACAAAGAGGCAGTGGTCCTGGCCGACAAGATGGTTTCGATCAGACCCGACTTGCGATCCTATTCACGGGTTTCTTACCTGCGCGAAATATTTGGCGATGTCAATGGAGCCAAAGAAGCCATGATGATGGCCATCCGTGCCGGCTACCCCGGTCAGGAGGAAACGGCATGGGCCATGCATACGTTTGCTGAAATGCTCATGCGTTACGGCCAGGATGATGAAGCTTCAACCGTGTATGAAAGTCTGTTGCAGGAAAGGCCAGACTATCCCTTTGCTGTAGCCGGCTTGGGAAAAATTGCCATCAAAAAAGGAGACCTGAGCAAAGGAGAGGTTTTATTAAAAGATGCCATTGACATCATCCCTGAAGTTGACTTTTATGTGACCCTGGCTGAACTGTACAAAAACCAAAATAAAATGGCGGCTTGTGAAAAACTGAAAGCGGAAATCCTGGTCATGCTTCAGGACGACACAGAGGCAGGACACCACATGGACCTGGAATATGCCCATGTGTACTACGATCTGTTTGACGATACAAACACTGCCATTGCATACGCTACCAAAGAACTTAAAAAGAGGCCACTCAACATCGACGTCAACAGAACTCTTGCCTTATTGGAATTGGAAAAAAATCAAACCGATAAAGCAAAGTTATACTATGAAGCAGCAACATCCACCCAATCCCGGCATCCGGAACTGGAAATTATAAAAACCAAAATTTAATATTTCAACCATTAAAAAACATGTTACCATGAGAGAAAAAAAACATTTAAAGTACATGGTCAAAATCACAGCTATTTGTGTCTTGTCCATTTTTTATCAGGTGCTAACCTTTGCCTCTTCACACCGCGAAGCGCCCCTGATCGCCAATGATCCACTGGCCGACAACACGGACCTATACGCGTTCAGGAGTCCCGACAATCCCAATACGATTACCATCATAGCCAATTACATTCCTGCCCAACTGCCTTTTGGCGGTCCCAATTACTACAGCTTTGGCAAGGACGTGCGATACGAGATCCACATAGACAACGATGCATCGAGGCATGGTGATGAAATCGTCTACCGGTTTACATTTTACACCACCAATGAAGACCCCACCACCTTTTTCAACATCAGGCTGGGCAAACAAAATCTCAAGGTCAATTACATCCTTGAGCGCAGCATGAATGGTGGGCTAAGTTTTGAAACCATCGTAAATGGAGGCAGTGTTCCGCCATCCAACATTGGACCGAGGTCCATTGAGTCGGGCATTGGTCTTGGCAAGTCCTATTCGCAGTTATTCAGCGAAGGCATCTTCCAGGCAACTACAGGTGAAAAGGTATTTGCCGGACCTGTCGACGATCCATTTTATGTAGATCTTGGAGGCATTTTTGACCTGGGCAATTCACCCCGCCAGGACGGGCCTGCGCGTGACGGACTTTCCGGAACAAATGTACACAGCCTGGTACTGCAAATTCCTATAAACACACTCCTCAAAGCCGGGGCCGCTGCCACGCCGGCAAACATCCTGGATGGCGATTACGTCATTGGTGTGTGGGCCTCGGCCAGCAGGAAGGCGGTATCTACGCTTAAAAAAGATGGCGCCGGCGAAACCAGCGGCGATTGGGTACAGGTGTCCCGCATCGGCATGCCCTTGACCAATGAAGCGGTTATTCCCATCGGCTATAAAGACTTGTGGAACCGCATGACACCATACCAGGAATTTGCAGACACGTTGTTCGATCAGTTTTTCTACAATCCTGAACTTGCCCTATATATGGACGACGATTTGTTCGGAGGGGCTGTGCCTGCATTCTCAGCTTTGCGCATTCAGAAAAAATCACTGGGAGCCTTTGACTTTACCAATGGTGCCGATGGACTCTACGGCTTGAAAGGAAATGCAGCATTGGCAGGCACTGCCCTTGACGATGCTGTCTTTGGCACCCTGCTGTTACCGGCACCAGGCAAACCGAGATCGGTTGACCTTTGGCCGGCCTTTCATACCGGTGTACCCAATGTGATTCCGTACCAACTCGCCACAGGTAAAAATGGAAATCCACTCGCTGCGGGCAAACCCTTTGTCAACAACTTCCTGCCCAACGGGGGCGATATGTTGCGCCTCAATATGGCCGTGCCGCCTACGCCAAGGAATGACCCTGCCTTCAGTTCGCTCGGCCTCATCCAGGCAGCAGTACTGGGTTTAACCGCCGCACCGTACAACACCAATACCAACATCGAATTCATTCCCAACATGGATGGCTTCCCAAATGGCAGACGACTGGAAGACGACGTCACCACCATTGAACTTCAGGCTGTGGGAGGAGCAGTGTTGGCTGCTGTAGGACTTTGGTACGATGACTACGTGCCAGGCACCTCAGCCAGTCCGGTGACCCAGGATTTGCTGGATGTCATCACTTTCAGGACAGGAGTCAATGCCAACGACGCAGCTTTCGGTTCATCATTTCCTTACCTGGCCATGCCCTGGAGAGGGACTTTGGTTTCTAAATAACTTTTAAATACAATACATCATGAAAACAAAATTCATATACCCCATACTACTCGTCATTATCATTGCGGTGCTGTGCAATGTTTCTTCACTGGCATCATCACACCGCGAAGCACCGCTGATCGCCAATGATCCCCTGGCCGACAACGTAGACCTTTATGCCTTCAGGAGTCCGGACGACCCCAATACCATCACCATCATTGCAACCTATGTGCCAATGCAACTTCCGCATGGCGGGCCAAACTACTTTAGCTTTGGAGAAAACATCCGCTATGAAATTCATGTGGACAATGACGCCTCGATTCCGGGAGATGAAGTCACCTACCGGTTTACCTTTCACAAAGTGAATGAAGATCCCACTACCTTTTTCAACATCAGGCTGGGCAAACAAAACCTAAAGACCAGCTACACCCTTGAAAGGAGCCTGGACAATGGAGCAACCTGGCAGACCATCATCACCAATGGGGTCGTGCCGCCCAATAACATAGGTCCCCGATCTATTGAAAGTGCCGTTGGCTTGAATACCACTTACGATGCCTTATTCAGAAATGCCATCACCACCGCCAATACCGGAGAAGTGGTCTTTGCCGGACCCACTGATGACCCCTTTTTCGTCGACCTGGGTGGCATCTTTGACCTTGGCAATGCACCGAGGCAAGTGGGAAGAGCCGTTGACGGTCTGGCCTGTATGAATGTGAGCGCCATCGCCATCAAAGTGCCGATCAGCACTTTGTTGAAAAAAGGCGCAGCTCCACAGCCTGTGAACATTCTGGATGGAGATTACGTCATCGGCGTATGGGCATCCGCCAGCAGGAAGGCCATTACCACGCTTTCTGCCACCGCTGATCCAGCGTATGCAGGCGAGTGGATCCAGGTATCCAGGCTGGGTATGCCCCTCACCAATGAAGCGGTAATCCCTGTCGGTAAAAAAGATTACTGGAACAGCCTTACTCCATATGAAGAATTTGCAGAAACCAGCCTCGACGAGTATTTTTTCAATCCCGAACTTGCCCTGTATATGGACGATGATTTATTTGGAGGAGCAGTGCCTGCGTTCGCCAATCTGCGCATCCAGAAAAAATCGCTGGGTGCTTTTGACTTCACCAATGGTGCAGACGGTCTCTACGGCTTGAAAGGAAATGCAGCACTGGCGGGCACAGCCCTTGACGATGCTGTCTTTGGTACGCTTTTGTTGCCGGCGCCGGGCAAGCCGAGATCGGTGGACCTTTGGCCGGCCTTCCATACCGGTGTACCCAATGTGATTCCGTATCAGCTCGCCACCGGGAAAAACGGCAATCCACTGGCTGCGGGCAAACCCTTTGTCAACAACTTTCTGCCCAACGGGGGCGATATGCTTCGACTCAACATGGCGGTACCTCCCACACCCAGGAATGACCCCGCTTTCAGTTCGCTAGGTCTCATCCAGGCAGCGGCGCTGGGTCTGACCGCAGCACCATACAACACCAATATCAATATCGAGTTCATTCCCAACATGGATGGTTTTCCCAACGGCAGAAGACTGGAAGACGATGTGACGCGCATCGAACTCCAGGCAGTTGGCGGAGCTGTGCTGGCTGCGGTCGGACTTTGGTACGATGACTATGTGCCTGGCACCTCACCCAGTCCGGTGACCCCACAACTCGTGAATGTGCTGAGCTTTACGACAGGCGTAGAAAAAAATGACAAAGCGTTCACCTCGGCGTTTCCTTACCTGGCACAGCCATCAAGCGGCACAGGTGATTGCAGCGGCAGCATTTATGTCGATGGCGGTACGGCAGTGGACAAGGTTGCTACCGTATATGCGTCCTCCAATACCACCAAAAAAGTGGACATCATTGACGTCAATGAGGACAAATCTTTTTCTCAAACAAGTTTTGTCAATCAGGCCGTGGATGCAGATGGCATTTATTATGACGATAAGGAAGACCTGCTGGTGCAACTCAACAGAAGTGCCAATCGCCTCAACTTATTTTCAAGTGTATTAAATAATGTCCGCGATGGCGTTCCTCCGGTCTTGACAGCAAGTTCTACTTCAGACTTTAAAAATGGCCGTGAAATTGCGGTTGCCGGTGACCGGATTGTGGTGGCAGAAGACGCTTCCAATGCCAACAACAACCAGAACAAATTGCTGGTGTACAAATACAATGCAGAAGGGTTATCCCTTTCTACAACCTACCTCGTAGATTTTAATGTGTGGGGCATCCAGGCCGATGTGAATACCCTTTATGCAGTGGTGGACAACTCCAATGAACTGGCTGTTTTTCAGAATTTTTTCAACAGAGCCGAAGGGTCAATCACACCGGATCGAAGGATCACCGTCGTTGACCTAGTAAGAACGCATGGCTTATACTATGACCACGAACAAGACATCATGGTGCTCACCGACATCGGTGATGCGGCATCGCCTTCAGATGGAGGTATTATCTGGATATCCGACTTTACGTCCAAGATGGCGGATAATGTCATCTCCCGCGAAGAACAGGTGGTTGTAAAGGGCGAAGGTTCACAATTGGGCAACCCTGTAGATGTGGCCTTGGATCTTAAAAACAATTTGCTCTATGTGGCAGAAAGGGCGGGCAATAAATTTCTTGCCTTTGAAACTCCCCTTGTGGCAGGCAACCAGATTCCGGTAAAGAGTCTGTCTGTGCCCGGCATCTCAGCAGTATATTTGTCTGGCAGTACCCGCGAAGAGTTTCCAACCACAGCAGTGATTGATGTCGATGGAGGCGGTACGTTGCAACTCTCTGTTTATCCCAACCCAACAAGCGATCATGTAGACGTAAGGATAGAAGGCGAAGCTGCAGACCAGGTGGGTTCAAAGCTGGAAGTGTATGACCTCGCCGGTAGACTCATTTCCAAACAGAATGTGGAGGGTGGCACCGGCAGGATCCAGGCTGAAAATCTGAGACCGGGCATGTACATTGTTTATGTCTATAATAAAAATTACCGCCACGTAACCAAGTTTACCAGACAGTAAAAAATATCAATCTTGAGCAGAATACGGTAAAACTTTTGTGAATTGTGTAAGGGAGGTCGTTGAATCGAACCTCCCTTTTTATTTATGTTCAATGCAATAGAAAAGACTACTTTTTCAATCCAAATCTACCGATGGCTTTTGGCAAACAAGAAGACCGGAAGTAGTTCACTTGACTATTTCAACTATTCGGAAATCATTTCGTTAACGACTTAATTACTTACTATTGCGCCCATTTTAATGGTCATGCCTTTGTCCTGCTCCGCTTTTCAAAATAAATTCGCTGCTGATTAAATATGATCCTTCCGTAACAATAATATCTCCTTCCTTTAAACCAGACACAATTTCAATCCAATTATTGTTTTCCGCACCTGTTTTTACCATTCGTTGCTCAAATGTATTTTCATGCGCCAATACCCAAACGGTTTTCATTTTTTCCAATAGTACAGCAGATTTGGGTACTGCTAAAAGCTTGTTTAAAGATTTTTCAGGAATGACAGTTACTAATGTGCCGGGAATGAGTTCCCTCCCTGAGTTATTTATCCTGATTTTAAAAAGTTGAATTCTTTTGCCATCTTCTACTATTGGATTGTTGTAAACCAATGTGCCTTTATAAATTTTTTCGGGATTACTTTCACTAAAAATCTGAAATGTTTTGTTTTCAGATATAGACGAGATTTCATTGGAATATAACTGCGCTTCTACCCATAGCTGATTTAGAGAAGTTGTTTTTAAGAGCGTGGTCCCTTCATCTACATACATCCCTTCAGTTATATTGACTTCGATTACATAACCTGATACGGATGAAAAAAAAGTTATTAATGGGCCCGTATTGCCTAAATTTTCTATATCAGCAATCTGTTTTTCTGTCATGCCCCACAACAGCAATTTATTCTTTGCAGCACTTAAAAAATCATTTGTCATTGTAGATGTTGCAGTTGTGCTTTTGGAATTTTTAATCAAAGACAAATATTCTTTTTTATCGGATTGCAGTTGTTCGCTGTAAATACTGTATAGCGGACTTCCGATTTTAAGATAAAAACCTGTGCTTTTTACAAACAGTTTATCAATTCTTCCTTTAGCACGGCTGCTGATAACTTTTACCTGTTCTTCATCAATGGCTACTGTTCCTATAATTGTGGATACGGATGAAATGCTTCTTAATCTAACAGTATCGATTTTAATTCCTGCTAATTCCTGTTGGCGTTTTTCAATGGTTATGAAATTGCCTTCCTGACCTAAATGTTTGTTTTCTTTCCTTTCCACTTTGATCAAAGACATATTACAAACCGGACATGAACCTGGCGTACTACTAACAACACTTGGGTGCATAGGACAGGTGTAATAACTGCCAGACTCGGTTTGATGATATTGATGTTCGTTCTTGCAACCCGAAATAGCAAGTAAAGAAAGAAGCGTAAGTATAATAATATTCAGTCTCATATCATTTTTCATTTAAAAATGTTTCGCTATCCGTCATCATACCCGCTTGTAATGCAATTTCTTCGTTGAGTGATAAACCACTCTTAATTGTCGTCATACCGATATTACTTGAGCCGGCAATTACTTTTCGTAACTGAAATATTCCAATGCCATTTCGGGTAGAATCTTTTTTTACCCATACATAAGCATTCAATCCTGTTTTATAAACTGCTGTCGAAGGAACCTGTAAATTTTTAGACTTATTCGTTGCAAAGTGGGCAGTGACAAGTGAGTTAATTTTCAAAAAATTACTTGGATTTTTAAGGACTATTCTCACTCTTGCAAAACGTTGGCTTGTTTCTTCAAATGTTTGTTCAATCAACACTACTTTACCTTTAAGCGTTTTTGAAGGGTTGGTTTCTGAAATTATTTCTACGGTTTGGTTTTTGCCAATTTGATTTACGAACTGGTTAGAAACAGAAACCAAGGCCCAGACTTCCTGTAATGGGTTGACGCTAAAAAGTGTTTGCCCTTCGTTTACGTAAATACCTTCACGAATTTGTGAAGTGGATGCTGAATAAGAACTTCCACCGTTTGTACTTTCCTGATTCATAGTGTTCATTGATGATGCGTTTTTAGAACTTGTGTTTTCCTGAATTGTTGAACCATCAAAAAAGACATACCCGTTTACGGGGCTATATATTGAAATGGTTAAAGCCACCGTTCCATCTTTTTCTAACTTCTCAATTTGACTATTATTAATACCAAGCAATCGAAGTTTTTCTTTTGATTTAACTATTAGATTATTTTCAGCTTTTGATTTTAAAAGAAAAAGATGTTCTTCCTGATAAGTGCGCAAATCTGGACTATATAAATCCATAATTTTAGAACCCTTCTTAACATATTGATTGCTGAATTTAACATAGAGTTTTTCTATTCTGCCACCAAAGCGTACTGCCACTGACAAATTTTGGTTTTGGGCGGGAACAATAAAACCCTGTCCCTTCAAGGTTTTTCCATCGTTGCCTGATTGCATTTTAACAGTTGCCTGGCGGGATAAAACCTGTTGATTGGGAGAAACTATTTGAATTAATTCTTCTTCCACCAATTGCAAATCCATTTTACATATGGGACAGTTGCCAGGTTGTGGATATGTTTTATCACCTTCGCAACCCATAGGGCAGATGTACTTGCTTTCATTATTAATGTGATTTTCATGCCCTTGATCGTTATTTTCATTTTTGCAGGATAAATAGAACGATACAAACAATAACAATCCAATAAAGCCGAAACTATTTAATTTCTTTCTCATATTCATATTCTGCTTCCAATTTTAAGATGTTGAATAGTTTGTCATAAGCATCGATTTTTTTCATTAGCAACATTTCCCATGCATCCAACAGTACAAAAAAGTCGCCGGTATTTTGTCTGTATGCGAGAAGATTGGTTTCCAAGTTGTTTTCAAAAGCGGGTATGATGTTATTGATATAACTCTGATATTGGGCGTTTTCGTAGTGGAGCATGGTAAGTTTTTCGGTTGCCATTTTTGTTGCCATTAGTTCCATCGTTTGCTTTTCCTGTTCCATTGATTGTATTTGAAAATCGATGGCTTTTACTTCAGATGAATACATTTTTGATGACCAGGGAACAATGGGAATGGTGATCATTCCCATCAATGACCATTGATTTGGCATACCGAACATTTGCATGTGTTCGGCTCGAACACCGAAATCTGGCCTTATACCTACTTTCATTACTTTTTGCTCCAACTCCATGGATTGAATGTATTTGGTCAGGGCAGTAATGTCGCTTCGTTTAGAAACGTTTATTGTGTCCGCCACATTTTTCATATAATTATTTGGCGAAATGAGCGTATCAATTTCAAAAGGTGTATTAACATCCTGAACCATGAGTATATTTAATCCAATATTACTTTCTGCAATCGATCCGTCTAGCATTAGCAGCATGTTACTGAGTTCGGCTAATCGAGCTTTTGCTTTATAAATTGTTTGAAGTTTCGATTGGTTATTGTTGAATTTTTCCTCAGAAGTTGTGATTAACAGTTTGAGTATTCCTTCACTTTCTTTAAGAATGAGTTGTTTTTTTTCAGCTATATAGCGATTGTAATACAAGATTTTTGCTTCGCGTCTCAATTCGTTTTTTGTCCATTCACTTTTTGATTTTTCAATTTCTGCTAATGAGATGAGGTAACTTTTTTTAGCATTCAGTTTACTCTTATTGGGTATCATTTGTTCAATAGAAAATGCAATACCTGCCTGATTCATCGGATCGTCTCTTTCTTTGAGCATTGTTAAATTGTATGGAAAACGCATGATTCCTGCAGAAAAAGTGGGTGGCATCCATGCTTTTGCTCCGTCTGCTTTTGCCTGAATAGATTGAATGTTGTATTTATACTGAATGATGGAAGGGTAATTGGTTTCCACCCGTTGTATCAGTTTTTCCAATGAAATGTATGAAGTATCCTGTGCGTGAATTTGATACAGAGCCAACATAAGATTGATTACTAAAATTATCTTTTTCATTTTCTAAAGATTTTTCAAAATAAAATCAACCCGCTCTTCTGCCGGAAGAACAGGAACATAAACTATTGGGCAAGGAAACGAATGATATACTTTGATGATAAGTTTATGAATGCGTATTTGCTCTCCTTCATCCTCTAAACGGGCATAATCGTTAGTTAATAGCAAACGGTCTAAAATGAAAACATGCTTATAACAATATTTATTACACTGTGCCACCAGTCTATCGTCATACTCCAATCCTAAAAACTGATAATACGCCATGGCATCCGGTAATGCACGATCCAAAAACACCATCTCGTTTACATCTAAAGTTCCTTCTTCCTCAATTTGCATATTAAGCACTCCTAACTGGAACTCCCTTTTGTTTTGGCGTATTTCTTTTACTGTTCGTCCATTTATTTTCTGTGTATCAATGTAATGCCGTGCATGTTCAATGGTTGTTTTGTAACCCCTTTGGGCAAGTATATTTACCACAGTGGTTTTCCCCGTGCAAGGTCCCCCGGTTATTACGTTCCAATTGGTTATGATTTCTTTGTGTGCTCTCATTATTCAAGCGAGAATTTAAGGATTTGATTTATTTTATAGCATTTATGAAACCGGTCATACTCTATCAATTCAAAATCGCTATTGAATTGCATATCTAAAAGATTGTGAAACTTGTGATTATCAGAAAATGAAGATTTCAGGTTATAGAGTGTCAATTCACGAATGCCGTCTATAGCCCCATTGCTGAAATAATACCTGGTAACAATAGGACTTCCTTTATGCCCTGAGCCGTTAACAACTTTATAAATCATTATAGTTTCATCAGGGTTTAACAGTGGATATTGCTGGTTATTAGAAAAACGGACAATGGAGTTATCGCAATATCTGGCAGCGTAAACACTGTCTTTTTGGAAAGTATAAACAGTACCGTTATGCTTTACAGAAACTATTTTATTTCGAAATATCAGGTCAGCAGATATTTTATGTTTTTGAGTTTTACAGTATATTGCATAACTCAGGCGGTTATTTTCAAAATCAGCAGAAGTAAAGTAGATACCACTGCTGTCTTTTTGGGAAAAAGCTGTTGTTGTTAACAGCATTAAGCATACCGTGATAATGTTTTTTGTTTTCATGTGTTTTTTATTTAGATGTTAACAATTTCATTTAAAGAAGGAATTTCACTATCGCACTTATAGATTTTTTTTACTTTTTTCTGTAATCCATTTGTCCCATCTTCCTCGATGTGGACGATGAATATTTTATCGGGCTTAGTTTGCAGTTTGCTCATCCTGTCAATTCTTCCACATTGGTCGGCATGACCAGACAACCCTTTTATATTTTCAATATAAATCTTCATCTTGAATAAGTTTTGTGCGTTTTAAAATTTGAATCACCAAAAGCGAAAGTAAAGCAGAAATAATAACTAAAAACCAGTCATTAGCTTTAAGGGGTTGAATATTAAGAGCTTCACGAGCTGGAGGAATGAATAATACAGAAAGCACGATTAGTCCGCTTGAAAGCAGCGCATACCAAACATACTTATTGCGGAATACTTCGGATTGTGTAAATGATGTTTTAGCCGATGCCATGTTGAACACATGGAATAACTGACAAAAAATAAGGGTGAAGAACAAGATGTTGTTGCACAACTTTGGATCAAATCTTTCTTCAGTGTGCAAAACATAATGACTAAAGAAAACTGCACCCAATGTACACAAAGAAATAATGGCCGCGTAAATCCATACTGCATACCACTGTCTTGTTTTTAAAAGCGGCTCTGCTGAATTGCGTGGCTTGAGTTTCATCACAAAAGGACTGCCTTTACTAACACCTAAAGCAAGCGCAGGTAATACGTCTGTTATCAAATTGATAAACAGAATTTGCAATGGAATTAATTGAAAATGAAGGTTGGACAGAGCCGCTAATGACACCAAAAACAACTCGCTCAGGTTGCATGAAAGCAGATAAATCACAAATTCCTGAATATTACTGAAAATGACACGACCATGTTTAATGGTATGGACAATAGAAGAAAACTTATCATCTTTTAATACCATATCTGCCACTTCCTGAGCCACCTGAGTTCCTCTCTTGCCCATAGCAATGCCGATGTCTGCTTTTTTTAGAGCAGGTGCATCGTTTACCCCATCACCTGTCATACCTACAATGTTCCCCTTCTCCTGCAATACAGTTACTAAATCTAGTTTATGATTGGGAGTTACTCGTGCAAACACCGATGTATTGAGCCATACCTGTTTATCGCTTTCACTTAATTGCGAAACAGCTTGCATGTCCTTTCCGATAATCGCTGTATTATTTTCTGAAATTCCTAATTGATTGGCAATGTAATTTGCAGTGGCGGGATGGTCGCCTGTAATCATTACAACCTTAATACCTGCTTTCTTACATTCTGTGATAGCAGCAAGTACGTCATCAGCAGGCGGGTCCATCATGCCGTAAAGTCCGGCAAAAACCAAATTACTTGTGAGTAAAATGTCTTTTGAAGCAGTTTCTTTAAATGCACCGGCAATTACCCGTAAACCTGAGGCTGCCAGTTGTTCCGATTTTTCTTTCCAATGTTTTTTTGTTTCTTCATTCAACGATTGGATTTCAGAACCCAAAATAATATGGCTACATTGATCGAGTATTTCTTCTGTCGCTCCTTTGGCATAAACCCTGAAGCCATTTTCGTTGCTATGCAAGGTTGCCATCATTTTCGTTTCTGATGAAAAAGGGACTTCATTGATTTTCGGGAACTGTTTACGTAATTGGTCAAAATTCACTCCGTCCTTGTGAGCGTATTTCAACAACCCTGTTTCAAGCGGGTCACCAATTTCGATGATGTCGTTTTCAGAAATTTGAATAGATGCGGTGTTGCATAAAACAGCAATTTGCTGCATTACTTCTTTATTATTTTCCGAAGTTTCATCGGCAAGGATTAAATCCGTAACCTCAATTTTGTTTTGGGTGAGTGTTCCGGTTTTGTCAGTGCAGATTACGGTCGTTCCACCTAAAGTTTCAACAGCCGATAGTTTCTTCACAATTACATTATGCCTTGCCATTTTCATCATGCCCTGTGCCAATGCAAGTGTTGCTACAATGGGAAGCCCTTCGGGTATAGCTGCTACGGCAAGGGCAATGGCGGTTTCCAACATCTCAACATAATCGCCATGTGTGAACATGCCAACAATGAAAATCAACACAACCAACGCAAGGGTAATGTAAATGAGCTTTCTGCTGAATACCTGTAATTTTTTTTCGAGCGGTGTGGCCGATTGTTCCGCTCCTTGCACCAGATGTGCAATTTTTCCTAATTCGGTTTGCATTGCAGTTGCCACAATTAAGGCGTTAGCATTTCCATTAGTTACAAATGTGCCTTTGTGCAGCATATTTGTTCTGTCTGCAAGCGCAACATCATCGGATAGTTCACTAACTATTTTGTCAACCGGCATCGCTTCACCAGTGAGCGATGATTCATTTACAGAAAGTTGTATAGCGGAAATAATCCTTGCATCAGCAGTAATCATATCACCCGCTTCAACAAACAAAATGTCACCTGGAACCACATTTTCTGACGGTATTTCAAAAATTACACTATCCCTATACACTTTTGAAGGAACGCTTGCCATTTTTTTCAACTCATTCATGGAGCGTGCTGCCTGCAACTCCATCCAAAAACCAATTGTCGCATTAACTAATATTACTAGCAGAATAGCGGTGGCATCTAAATATTCCTTAAACCAAAAAGACATTCCTGCTGCAAACATCAGCAGATACACCATAAGATTGTTGAATTGTGACAAGAATATTTTCAAAGGATGTTTTCCTTTACCAGTTTGAATAATGTTGCTACCGTATTTTTTAAGACGCAATTGAGCAACTTCTGAATTTAATCCCTTTTCTGCATCGCTTTCAAACTCAACTATGAGTTTTGGTAAAGGAATAGTGTGTGCATTATTCATAGACATCAATCTTTAATTTCTAAATATTCAACTTTACCATGTTTTTTCAATTCATATTCTTTCACCATTTGATATACCACAGGCAAAACGATTAATACAAAAAGTGTGGAAGTAATTAACCCGAATACAAATGGGATGGTAATGGGTTTCATCACATCACTTCCTACGCCTGTTGCGAAAAGAATGGGCAATAGTCCAATCATATCAGCCATTACCGTCATCAATTTTGGGCGTACACGCATTACCGCACCTGAAAATACTGCCGTCTCCACTTCTTCTTTTGACAATTCAGCACTTCCATTTATATCTACAGCATCGCGAATGGCTTCATTCAAATAGACGAGCATTAAAACACCAGTTTCTACCGCAACGCCAAATAATGCAATAAAACCGACTGCCACAGCCACTGAAAAATTCACATCAAAAAAATACATGGAATATACACCGCCAATCAAGGCAATGGGTATACTGGAAAGCACAATGGCCATTTCTTTTACGGAATGAAATGTAAAATAGAGCACGAATGCAATGATCAAAAGGGTAATGGGGATTATAATTTTCAAGCGATTTTCTGCACGGAACTTACTTTCATATTGTCCACTCCAATTGATAAAATATCCTTTTGGCAATTGTTTGAAATCCTGTTCAATCTTCTTCTTGGCATCTCCCACCACACTGCCCATATCCCTACCGCGAATATTGAACAGAACCGTTCCACGCAGCATGGCGTTTTCCGAATTTATCATAGGCGGTCCTTCTGAAATTTCAATATCTGCTACAGAAGAAAGCGGTACAACACCATAGTTGGTAGTTTGAATGGGTGTGCGTTTTATTTCTGCTATATCTTTTCTGAAATCCTGCGCCAATCGCATGGATACACTAAACCGCTGTCTACCCTCCACCGTTTGTGTTAACGGCATTCCTCCTAATGCCATTTCAATAATCATGTTAATTTCTTCAACAGTTAGATTATATCTAGCAATTTCTTCTCGTTTTATTTTGATGTCAAGATATTTTCCGCCAGTCAATTGCTCCACATATAAATCCGCAAGTCCTTCTATACCCTGTAATGATTTCTCAATTTGACGGGCAATATTATAAATGGTGTCTAATTCCTGTCCGTATATTTTTATACCAATGTCTGTCCGCACTCCGGTTGAAAGCATATTGATTCGGTTGATGATTGGTTGTGTCCAGCCACTTGTGACGCCCGGTATCTGCACTTTATCATTCAATTCGGTAATCAGTTTTTCGGTGGTCATTCCCTCTCGCCACTCTGATTTTGGTTTCAGCAAAATGATGCTTTCAATCATGCTCATGGGTGCATTGTCAGTAGCCGTATAAGCCCGGCCTGCTTTACCCAGGACATTTTTTACTTCCGAAACGGACATAATGAGTTTGTCCTGAACTTGCAAAATACGCTTAGCTTCGTTATTTGAAACATCGGGTAATGTTACAGGCATGAACAACAGCGACCCTTCATCTAAAGGAGGCATAAATTCAGAACCCAAACTCAACACAAAAGGAATACTGCCCAAAACGATAACAACAGAAATGGCAATAACGGTCTTTTTCCAGCGTTGGCAAAGTCTTAAAACTGGGCTGTAAATTTTTATGAAGAAATTGGCAACCGGATTTCTGCTTTCCGGAATGAGTTTACCTTTCAGGAGTGAACGTAACAACATAGGTACAACAAAAAGTGCTACAATGACAGAGCCAATCATGGTGAATGTTTTTGTCAACACCAAAGGTGAAAACAATTTCCTTTCCTGCCCTTCCAGAAAAAGAATAGGTGCAAATGAAATGAGTGTAACGAGTATGGAGAAAAAAACAGCCCGACCTACTATACGTGATGAGCGCTCAATGATTTTGATGCGTTCTTCTTCGCTTAATTCTTTGGTATTTCCTATTCTTTGCTTTTCCATTATTCTTCTGTTTTTAAAACTGCTTTCACCAAGTCTTTATAAGCATTTTCAGTCATCACAATTCCGGCATCCACCAAATCTCCAATAGCAAGGGCAATACCACCCAAAGACATAATATTGAGTGAAATACCAAACATTTTCACAATCATAAAACCAATCAACACCGATAAAGGAATGGTAACGATGGCAACTACAGCGCTACGAAAATGAAAAAGAAACAATAAGACGACTAATGAAACAACAATAATTTCTTCAATCAATGCTTCTTTGAGCGTGGCAACAGCCGCTTCGATCAGGTCGCTGCGATCATAAGCGACTTTGATTTTTACCCCGGGGGGTAACCCTTTTTCTACATCGCCCAGCCTTTCCTTCACTCGGTCAATTACTTCTTTGGCGTTTTCACCATATCGGGCGACTACCACACCGCCCACTACTTCCCCTTCTCCGTTTTCATCCACTATGCCCAAACGGATGTCGCTGCTCATTTGCACATCGGCCAGATCTTTCAATTTGATGGGAATGGATTTGTTTGAACCAACAGCAATTTCCTCTATATCATGAATGTTTTTGATGTATCCCAAACCCCGTATCATATAGCCCATGCGGTTCATTTCGTAAATACTGCCACCCACATCGCGGTTGTTTGCTTTCAAAGCATTCGACACATCCATGGCCGAGATATTGTAGTAAATCAGTTTGTTTGGATTAATGCTTACCTGATATTGTTTTTGAAAGCCTCCGAATGATGCGACTTCACTAACTCCCTGTACATTTTGTAAAGCAAATTTCACATACCAGTCCTGAACAGCTCTTAGTTCTCCCAAATCGTAACCATCGCCCTGAAGTGTATACCAAAACACATGTCCTACGCCTGTTCCATCAGGACCAAGTGTTGGAGTTACACCTTGCGGCAATGCTTTTTGAGCGAAATTTAAACGCTCCAACACTCGGGTTCGCGCCCAGTAGATTTCTGAATCGTCATTGAAAATGACAAAGATGAAACTCATACCAAACATGGACGCAGCTCGAATAGCTTTTACATTTGGTATTCCCTGCAGGTTGGAGACCAGGGGATAAGAGATTTGGTCTTCTATGATTTGCGGATTGCGCCCCATCCATTCTGTGTAAACAATGACTTGATTTTCTGAAAGGTCGGGAATGGCATCAACTGGGGTGGTCATTACTGACCAAACGCCACCCGCTACAATCAGCAAAATGCCTATCCAAACAAAAAAACGGTTATGCGTTGACCATGAAATTATTTTTTCAATCATCTCAATTTCGTTTTTAAAAGTTGTGCGTTTATCGATACCACCATAGTACTTAAACTCATAAGTACAGCACCCACCGCCGGACTTAGCATGATGTTCCAATGATACATAACACCTGCTGCCATTGGGATTGCAATAATGTTATAGCCAGCTGCCCACCAAAGGTTTTGTATCATTTTACTGTAGGTGGCTTTGCCAAATAAAATCAGGTTTGCAATATCCTTAGGGTCTGAGTTGACCAAAATAATATCTGCTGTTTCTGCTGCTACATCTGTTCCTGAACCAACAGCAATACCCACATCTGCTTGTGCAAGGGCAGGTGCATCATTCACCCCATCACCTGTCATGGCGATATATTCTCCTTTTTCCTGAAGTTCTTTTACTTTCTCTAATTTATCATGCGGCAACACATTGGCCAAAAAGCCGTCCATTTTTAATTCATCGCTTACCTTTTTTGCCACTTTTTCATTGTCACCTGTAAGCAATAAATTTTTAATTCCCGCTTCCCTAAGTACTTGAATGGCTTCAAAAGAACTTTCTCTTATTTGGTCAGAAAATGTAAAATACCCAGCAACATCTTTGTCAATTAAAATATATACAACTGTGCCTGTAAAGTCATCATTTTCTTCAGCGATACTGAATTTCTGTTCTTTCAGGTAATTTGGCCCAACTACTTTTATCTGTTTTCCTTCCACATTTCCTTCCAAACCTTTTCCGAGCAGGTAGTTGAAATTTTCTGACTTGGGAATGGCAATGCTCAATTCTTTGACTTTTCTTAATAACCCCGCAGCTATATAATGCTCTGAATGTTGTTCAATACCTGATGCTAAACGGAGCAATTCTTTATCATCAAATATTGGGTTCAGTACTTTTATGTCCTGCAATTCATGAGAACCTTTTGTAAGTGTTCCGGTCTTGTCAAAAATGATGGTTGTGATCAGCCGTGCATTTTCAAAAGCTGTCCTGTTGCGGATTAGCAAACCCTTTTGTGCAGCAAAAGAAGTTGAAATGGCTACCACCAATGGCACAGCCAGGCCCAATGCATGTGGACAGGAAATTACCATTACCGTTACCATTCTTTCCAATGCAAATACAAAAGGAAAGTCTAGTAATAACCAAACAACAAATGTAACAACACCTCCTCCCAATGCAACAAAAGTCAGCACCTTTGCGGCACGATCTGCAAAATTTTGTGTCTTTGATTTTACTTTTTGAGCATCTTCTACAAGTTTCACTACTTTGTTCAAATAGCTGTCTTTTCCTGTGCTTTCTACTTTAACTGTGAGTGTACCATTCCCATTTATTGCTCCGCCTATTACTTTGCTGTCTAATACTTTTTTTATAGGTTTGCTCTCACCTGTGAGCATACTTTCGTTTACAAAACTTTCTCCTTCCTTTACTATCCCGTCCACGGGAACTTTTTCTCCCGGCTTTACCATTACCACATCTCCAATTTTTAAATCGCTGACTGGCATGTCATGAATCTGTCCATCCGTTAGATGATGTGCAGTGGAAGGCATCATTTTCACAAGCAATTCCAAAGAACGGGATGCACCCATGACTGACTTCATTTCAAAGTAGTGTCCGATGAGCATGATGTCTATCAAGGTTGCCATTTCCCAGTAAAAGTCCATACCTTTTAAGCCAAAGGTAATGGCTACACTGTATGCCCAAGCCACTGAAATAGCTACACCAATAAGTGTCATCATTCCAATGGCTTTGTCTTTTACTTCGGTATAAAGTCCTTTGAGAAAAGGATATCCACCATAAATGAATATGAAAGTCGAAAGAATCGCTAACATAAATTTGTCACCACCAAAAGCTAATTCAAACCCCAACCACTGTTGTATCATATGAGACAGGGCCAATACAGGAATTGAAACTATGGAACATACTATAAACCGATTCCAAAAATCAGAAACATTATGCCCTGCATGTTTGTCGTGACCATTTTCAGCATGATTGCCATGTAAATCAGGCCTGTGTTGACTTTCGGAATGATGCTTATGTGTATGTTCCATTTAACAGTATTTAGAGATTTGAATGTGTTATGTCAAGTTGGTGTTGCTCATGGTTTTTTTCACCATATGCAGATATATTTTGTTCACCAGGCTAGAGCTTAGTATGTCTCTGCCTTATCTCCTTCCCACTTCATAAATCTCTGATAAAGAGCAGCTAAAGTTGTTGAACAAGCGATAGTATCAACAGTCATTGTCTCATTAAATCCCATTTCGCAAATGAAAGTTCTTTATAGAATAATATATTGTTAACGACTAACTTTAAAATAAGTGACAAACTGAAGCAAATGATGTTATACATGTTTCATATTGTATAAAACTAAATATTAATAAAAACTGAGATCTGCATTATGATTACAAATCTGCCAATCTCCGTTGAAAATTCAGTTAATGAATATAACTTAATTTAGTGTTCATGTCCTTCCGTTACCTTAAGATCCATATTGCATTTAGGGCATTTACCAGGTTTGTCATACGTCTTCTCTCCTTCACATTTCATTGGACACTGATAACCAGCGGTTACAGGTTGAGAAGCACCGGTGGTATCCACAGCTGTTTGTTCAGTTGTGGCTGGCTCTGTTTGCTGAGTATTGGTTTTATTGCCACATGAAAATATGACAACAAGGACAACCAGTGTTAACAAGAATGAAATAAATTGCTTTTTCATGATGAATTAGTTTAAATGTTTATAATTAATGTATTCAAATTTATATTTATTGCATTTTGCTCATATTCATGTCACACATACCCAAATCTTTAATGTTTTTCATCCCCATTGGATGTTGGCGCATCGCAGCCATCATCATTTTACATTTTTCCTTGTCCATGTCGCACATTTCCATTGTTTTTCCCATCATCATCTTATACATGCTGGTGTCACTTTTGCACATATCCATCATCATGCCCATCATTTTTGTGCCTGTAGCTGTGTCCTCTTTCATCAAATCATATGAATTAGAAACCATTGCTTCGCCATTTATTGATTTCATAGCATCCTTTACTTCTTTCATGTAATTTTCGTTATCCATAAGTTCCGAAATTACTTTAGCTCTGTGGTCTGCGTTATTTATTTCATTTCCTGAATTGTTGCCGCATTGCACAAAAGAAAATATTGCTCCAAAAGCAAATACAATTCTAATTAATATTTTGTTCATGATTAAATGTTTTTCAATTAGGTATTTGTTAAAGAAAAAAACAAAGAGCGAAATTCGGTCCTTGTTTTTCTAAATGAATAATGTATGAAGCACATGCGATTGCACATGCTTTACATGCCGCTGCACATTTGGCACAATGGTCATTGTAGCTTGCATGTTTTGAACACTCATCAGCACAAGCGTTGCACGCAGTAACACAAATTTTACATAAAGCATAGGCGGAATCTCTTGCACATTTTGTATAGTCTCTTTCACCCATGTTAATACATGAAATGGAACATTTTTCGCATTCTAAAAAGCAGGCCATGCAGGCCGCAATACATTGATCTTTTTTCAATTTAATATGATTTAGAGCGTCAGAATTGCCATATTAAAATTAGATAATGCCTACTGGTAAATGTTACGCAATTAAAAATAAGAGTTATATTTTGCATTGGTTTAAATGAATTACTTTTTATTAGTTATTGTTTGCGCGCTTTAAAATATGAAAAGGTGCCTATGGCTGTATTGATTGACTGAGTAATTTGGACATTTATAAACCCAACTGATGCAATATACTGTGGTATTTTCCCATTTACATTGTCATTTGTGGTTTGAAATCCATCAAGAATTTGGACTAATCCAAAAGCAATTCGCATTATTTTATTAGATGCTTTCCCCCAATCTGCAATAATCAATTCTCCGTTTGGTTTTAAAACCCTATATATTTCTTTTAAACAATTGGATTTTGTGTTTTCATCTAATTGGTGAAAAACCAAACAGCTGTAAACTTTGTCGAAATGATTGTCGTCATAAGGAAAATTCTTACCATCATACAGGTCTAAAGGGATTGTTAGGTTATTCTTACTTAATTTACAAATCGCAAAGTCTTTAACTTTTGGGTCAACATCGAGTCCGGTTAAATTTGTATTTTGATTCTGATTTTTCATTAAGATTAAATTCTGTGCCGTACCAAATCCAAATTCAAGTATTGATTCATCATCTTGCGGCTTTATTTCTTCGACCAAGATCCTCCTGAATTTCTTTTCGGGCATAGTCAGTTTTATGGCTAAATCATAATAGGCTGTGAGAAAATCATAACCCAATGCAGGAATAAAAGGAGCTGTATTATTTTGGTCCATTGTAAGCGATTATTCTATTTTACATGTTTTTCGGATTATTTTACTACCATCTTTCAACTTCATGTCCACAAAATACACACCAAATTCAAATCCTTCTAAATTGATAGATTGGATACTTTCATCCTTTTTAATTAAAAGTATTCTTCCAGAATTATCTATCAATTTAATTTCAATGATAGGGATATTAGAAATACAATTAACTACATCTTTGGTAGGATTTGGGCACAAGACGATTTCTTGATTTCGAATGTCATTTGAATTAGATATGATACTTTTAGCTCCACTGATTTGGATGATAGCAGCTTTTGATGGTATATCATCCACCATGGCAAACAACATATAAAAACCGTCAAATAATAAAAGTGAATCTGAAGGCAACAATGAAGTAACCTTCCCATTATTTTGTTCAAATGCTAATTCAATAAATCGATTATTACTGCTATTCATAAAATGAGTATTAACTGCATTTGCCATTAATAGCAGACCTGTTATAGAATCTGCCTTTGACACGGAAAATGAAAGTTCTTCTCCTTTAGAAAAATTCCTTTTATTTAAATTGTATATTTCTGGTCGTACTCCTCTAAATAGATAAGGAGGTGTAAATGCTTCAATGATACTTTGTGTAGGTTCATTGCCTGGTTGACCTTCACCACCTACGGCTATTACCCTGCCATCAGGTACCAATGTTAAAATGGCATGATATTCTCTAAAATAATTCAAATCTGCAAGATTTCTCCAGATATCTGTTTCGGGATGATACAAATCGGATCGTTTCATGTAGCCCCATTGGTTTACTGGACTTGTGTCATTTTGATCTTCTTTCTGACCTCCTGCTATCAATATTTTTTTATCCGGCAGTATTATTGCCTTTGCCCTTGATCTGATCGGATTTATACTACTTTTTAGTTCCCATTTATTTGAAGCGACGTCATATTTTTCCACAAATGTCCCAAGATTATTGTTAAACGGTTTATATCCAAAAGCAAATACATCCCCGTCTGGCATTAATACCAATTCATGATCACTATGATCTCCATTGCTCATACGATTTTTTTGGACAAAATCAGCCGCCAACTCCCATTTGTTAGTGGTTGGATCAAACAATTGTGGCGGACAGTGCGTCATTAATGTTTTGCCATTCAGTAACGGAACAATAGGAGAAACTTCATTACCGATAGCTATCTGACCCGTTGGTTTCGAAATACCACTCTTTGGGTCGTATATTTCAGATGTTTTTACCCTAATTGGATTGTTGAGCCCGCCGCCACCCAGTATGATCACTTGACCATTTGATAATGGTGACACACTAGGATACCATCTGAAATCAAACATATTTTGGTGGGTCTTCCATTTGGTCGTTCGAACATCAAACTTTTTTACTTTTTTTGTTCCGGGGCCATATATTTCTCTCAATGTACCACCAAAAAACCATACCGTACTATCCGCAAGAAGTATGGGACCCACACATCCCTGCACACTGTCACTACCCATAACACTTAGTGTATCATTAGACTTGGGGTCAAAATAAAATGGATCTTTGGTATCATGGCAATAATATATTTTGCCATCAGGCATCAGTACTCCTAAGTCAGTTCCACCCAGAGGTTCCGGCGATTTTATGATCACATCCCATTTTCCTTTTTCCGTTTCAGGTTCAAGTTCAAAATTGATATCTTGATTGGTTTCATTAATAATAATATTGAATTCTTTGTAATTATAATTGGATTTAGCTACACCAATTTTATAAGCTCCTGCTGAGACATTTGAAAAATAGAACATGCCAAAATTATCGCTGCGTTCTTCTATGAAATAGGTAGTGTCGCTGTTAAAAAGCGTCATCCTGGCTCCGCTTATGGTTTGTGTTTGCCCGGTAATCATGCCTTTAATGGTATATTGGGCTACTAATATATTGCTTGAAAAAATTAGACATAATGGTAAATATTTTAGGAGCATTTTACTTTTGTTTATTTGTTTTAATATTACAATAAGCGACAACATTTTTTTATAAGTATCATTTTCAGAATTCTCTTTAAAAAGTGCAATACCTTATTCATTTTTAGATATTGAAAAATGTATATTCAAAGTTCAAATAAATACCATTGGGTGCCGTTCTAAGCATATTACTGTACAATTCTCTTCTGTAACCTACATCAATCCTTGCCTGGCTATTAAAAATAAATTGTATAGATGGGACGACATCAATATACGTTTTTCCGTTCTCATTAAGCGTTTGGCCCACAAATTCAAGCATCAGGTTGATATTGGTCTGTTTAAAATTAGTGTATTTTTTTGGATACATCAGCTTTCCAACAGAAAGGGTGTAATTGGTAGCCGTGTTACTTTGCGTATTTGGAAATTCATAATCCGGTTTATTGTCCAATGCTTTTTCAAAACTTACGGAAGAGCTGATAGCTACTTTTTTTATGAGCTGAGTAATCACCAATCCGGTTTCGTATCCACTATTGTGGCCCATGATTTCTATTTGTTCCTGATGTATATCTGCTCTGTTAAAACTATATCTGGCAAAAGCGGCCATCCTGAAGTGGCTGTGTAGTTCATCTGAAGAATAAAACCTATACTTACTAAAGATATTGGCTCCTTCGGCATAAAGACTGTTGCTCCTGTTACTTATAAACGCCGAAGTCCTGACCATCAGATTTTTTGAGATACCATAAGTGACTTCAGGCATGAGATGATAGTTGTACCCATCCTCATATACTTCTTTAAATAAAGAATTGCTCAGCCTGACACTCAGAGAGCCCATGGGAACATTGCTTGCCGGATCAGTAACCACAAAAAGTTCCTGCCCCAATAAACTATTTACAGTAATCGTAAGTAAGACTATTAAAATTGGTTTCATAATCAATTAATTTTTATATGGTAATCATCTTCATTTCCATCCAGGTAAGAAGGGATTTTTGAAAGTGATTTGGTCAATTTTTTGTATTCCTTTTGTGTTACGTAACCTTTGTCCATGATTTTGGCCTTTGTTTCACCATTTAATACTTTTAACTTTGAATCGACAATGACTAAAGCGACGCCTTCTTTTTCTACTTTTATATTTTCAGAGATATCAGTATTGTCAAAGTTCATGGTAACAATCATCGAACCAACAAAAAAGCCTGCTTTTTCTACTCTTTCTTTCAAAATCCTGGGACTTATCATGGCTTCTTTTTTGAGATGTACTACAAAAGTGTTTGTGTTCAGATCTACCACCACACTATCTACTTCAGTCAATGATTTGAGCTGTTTATTGATGGCATTTGAACACATGGAGCAGGTAAGGCCTGTGGCCACAATTTCTGCTTTTGATATTTGTGCATTGACATTATACAATGCCGTAATAAATGTAACTGCAATTAATAAATTTTTTAAATTCATTTGCATTATTTTTTATTGTGATTTAATTGTTGTTTGATTTCCTGTTCGGTTGGATTGATAGCTATTAGTTTGCCGTTCGGATCAAATAGAAAAGAAGCTGGCAATGCCTCTACACCAAATTGTATGGCAGACTTCGCTTCAAATCCATGCGGATCTGTTAATTGTGTATATTCAATATTATCTTTAGTTATAGCTTTGAGCCATTTAGATCGGTCTGTATCTACTGATATACCTACTATTTCTAGTTTGGCTGGCGCATATTCGCGGTGCAAATCGACAAGTTTTTTGTTTGCTTTTCGACAGGGAGCACACCAGGATGCCCAAAAATCTACAAGTAGAATTTTACCTGTATAATCTAAAAGCCTAACTTCATTTTTTAAATTGCTTGGAAGATAAATATTAGGCAAAGGATCTCCTATTTTTAATTGTGCGTCAATAGATGTGTTTGAAATTAGGCAAATAAAAAGTAAAATTATATTTTTCATTTTATATATCGTTTTTGATGTACCGTTTAGTTTACTAATAGCTGCCTGAAAAAATATTTTTTCTGGCAGCTATAATTACTTACTTAGCGAATTCTATTTCTAAATCCTTACCATCCAGGACGAATTCAATTCTCAATTCTTTATCTGCAATATGGTGAATAGTCCATACATTTCCTGCCAAAGTCAATTTGTCATCAGTATTGGACCATACACCTGACTTAGCTTGACTAAATGGAGTGATGTTTGTAGTGATTTCGTATTGCTTATTGCTTTGTAAATGCAAAAACATAGTAGTTGTAGCAGGAGAAGCGACACCATCAATTTTAACTGATGTGGAGTTCCACTCAGCTGTTAAATTTTCTGTAACTGTAGCTTCATCTTTTTTACATGAGGTAAAGCTCAAAGTTGCTACTAAAAGAATAGCGAATAAAGATTTTAAATGAATCATTTTAAATAAATTTAGTAAAATTAAAAAATATTAAGTTATTGAATTTCAAAATTTAGCATCATACCAGCATCTTCATGTTCCAGATTGTGACAATGGAAAACAAACTTGCCTTTATTAGCAGGAAATCGGATAATGATCCTTACTTTTTCATCTGGGAAAGCCAACACGGTATCTTTCCATCCTTTTTCCCATGGTTGAATGGAATTCCTTCCTCCTGTCCTTTTCAATACCTGAAACTGAAGGCCATGTAAGTGCATCGGGTGAATTTCTGAGCCCGTTGTATTGTCAAACTCCCATATTTCCACACTTCCGGCTTTTACAACCTCGTCTCTTCTATTTGCGTCAAAAGTTTTACCATCTATTGGGTGCATGACTCCACCCATACCTCCATGTAACATCATATGTCCAATATTAAACTTCCGGGTTGCAACTGACGAAGACTCTGGAATTTTTTGTACCGCCATTAATTTTGATGGGAACATAAATTCATCTGATATTGTATTGGTTACTTTAAATTTCATAATCTTGAAAGCTTGACTACCTTGAGATGTTGAACCGCTAAACGGCTGACTTTCTATAAAAATTTCACTCCCAACTGCCATACCCTTAAAGCTGACAAGAACATCTGCTCTTTCTCCAGGTGCCAAAAGCAAAGTGTTGATATCTATAGCTTCATCGAGCAAACCCCCATCGCTTCCAATCAACTTAAAGCTCATTCCATTTGTCAAAGAAAAATTATATATTCTGGCATTGGACCCATTGAGTAATCTCAATCGATATGTACCTGTTGACACCTCCAACTTCGCACCTGGTGTTCCATTGACCAAAATCGTTTCACCAAATAAACCAATCGTTTGATCATCCGAGTTTGGATTATAATTCAATCCATTCGTTAATCTCTTATCTTGAAAAACCAAGGGTATATCGAAATTTCCTTCAGGCAATTTCAATGCTTTTTCTTCCGGAGATGATACGATAAAAAATCCAGCCAACCCTCTGTAAGCCTGGCTTGCTGTGGCCATATCAGGATGCGGATGGTACCAATAGGTACCTGGTCTGTCTTTTATCGGAAAGTTGTAGCTGAATGAACTCCCTGCTTGAGTTACTTCTGTCGGATAACCATCTTGGGATGCTGGTGCTTCCAGACCGTGCCAATGAATATTGGTTGGTTCCGAAAGCTCATTTTTAAATTCCAGTTTCATAACATCTCCTTGCTGAATTTTTAAAGTAGGTCCTAAGATTGCCGCACCACCATATGATAAGGTGTTCATTGACACCCCTTCAATGATTGCTGACTTAGATTTTGCTGTAAAAGCTGCTTTTGTGGCATCCATGACTGTCGGTATAGCAATTAAGTTATCAAAAGTCTGTTCCACTACATTTTTTGCAACAGCATTATTACTGTTGTCCATTTTATGACAGCTTGCAATTACAAAAGCTATAATGATGGATGCTGATAATATTTTTAATATATTCATAATTTATTATTTACTTATTTTTATTAGTTATTTTCCACTCAGCTATCATTTGCTCCAACTGTAGACTTTCATCAACCATATCCTTTTTCTTTGCCAGTTCCAAAGCCTTTTCTGCTGATTGAATAGCATCTGGATAGCGCTTGAGACCCTCAAGTATTTTTGTGGTCAGTAAGATGTAATTGAAGTTATCCACAGCAAGCAATTGAGCCTTTTCAGACCAAAGAAGTGCCTGATTCAAATCTTTTTTATTGAAAAAGTAATATTGTGCACCCTTATACAATAACCCTGCATTTTCCACTTTTTGTGCCATCAGATTTTCTTGTATCTGAGCCATAATTTTGCTATCTGCATTGCTTACTATCGGTATATTTATGATGGTATTTTCCCATCTGAGCTGAAGTACTGCCGAATAATCAGACTTGAAATCTATAAGCTCAATGGTAAAGGACTCATGCGTTGTCGGACTGTTTGTTGGTTTTACTTTGAAACGAAGTATATCTTTTTTTTCATCATAACCAAAATCACCATGAAGAGTGGCATCCGCATTTAGAATGATGGTCCATTCATCAGGACCAGGTATGGAATACAAGGCATATTGTCCTTTCTGTATAGGTTGCCCGCCTATCTGAATGTCTTCACTGAATTTTATTCTTGTACTTTCTCCTGCTCCGGTTCTCCAGATTACATTGTATGGCACCAGTGCTCCAAAGATTTTTCTGCCTCGCATGTGTGGCCGGGAATAACTCAAATCTATTTGAGTAAATCCCAATTGATGGGTCCAGCTGGCAAAAGGACTTGCAGGGGGTAAATCAATCTGCGCAATCAGAAATGCAGGCAGCAGGCTTATTAATATAATGATTGTTTTCATAACTATTAATATTCCTTTTTTGCAGGTCTGTCATATTGACAACAACCATGAAGGTTATCATATACTGCATCCGGAGCCCTGAATTTATCACTATCATATCCCACAGCTGCGATTCTTTGAAGTACTTCATCAACACTTATTTTAATACTGTCTATGGTTATTTTTGCCATGGAGGTTTCTGTACTCCATTCTGTTTTAGAGATGCCTTTTATATTTCCGGCTTTTTCAATGGTTTTTTTACACATGCCACAATTACCGTACACTTTAACATCAACGGTTTTTAAATTTTTTGACTGCGCAGTACTGAGATTGGAAGTGAATAATGTTATAAATATTACCACTACACTTTTGATAAATGTCTTCATTTAGATTTATTTAAAAATTTTAAAAAATACTACTTTCTTAATTGTATCCGTGAGGAATTAAATATTATCAGCACCCAAGTTTTAAATTTGAAGAATTTATTACTCAAAGGTAAAAATTCATTCTGCTGTGATACAGGCAGATAATCCAAAAACAAAGGTTGATATTTAATGTAAAGCTCAATGAAATATATATAATTGAATTCGCAAGTAGGTGTACAAAGGACTTTCGATAGATTCTATGTCACTCAGTGTGTCCAATACATTATATATGAGCTTATGACCTATTGCAGAAATAGGGAAGTATGGAAGGCTAACAAAGGAAAGATTGATAAAGCACCCTTAAATTGTCCACAGAGAGTGGTGGTGGTTTATATAAGTAAAATCTTATGGTTTTTTCATTTTCACTTAAAAAATCATTTTCACTTAAAATTGTCCCTGCGATTGGGTTATAGAAAATAGGCTGAATATCAGTAAGGACAATCTTTGTGAGTTCAGTGGCACTTACATTAAGTTTCTTTAAGTGTGTTTTATTTTCACAGCACTGTTTCTTAGTAAATGCAAAGTCATGATTTGATAAATGTTTAGTACATGCATTATCAGAACAGCATTTGGATTTTTTCTTAGAACAACAACTATTTGGCTTTACAAAAATGGAAAAAGTACTTCCGTTTTTACTACATATATGTTCAAAAGTACTTAATCCTGATGTAGATACAAGCAGATTGAATGCCAATAAAATATGTAACCCTTTGTAATTCAAAATATTAATATATATTTAAAACGAAATATTGAAACTAAATGTTGTTTATAAACTACTCTTATAGGCAAATTTTAACATAATTGCTTTTCTTATTTTACTCTTTTATAAACGAAGCAGTTTCACTAAAAGTCGAATTATCTATCTTTACAAAATAGCTACCGCTCGGCCATTGCAGTATATCCACTTTTATATTTTGTTTAGGAGATAAAGTATGTAATTTCTTATAAACTATTTTCCATGAGTGTCATATATCATCACTTGATCATATACCTCAATTTCTTTTTCAATGCTTATTTCAATCAAATTTTTTGCCGGGTTAGGCCAAATTTTCAGCTTTTGAATTTTATTTATTTTATCCTCATTCGTTCCGCTTAGCCGATCTGTAACTATAAATTGACCCATCATACCCCCATCTTCATGTGGTAATAAATGGCAGTGAAACATATATGGTACATGAGGATTTGAAAAAGTCTCAAACTTAGTAATAAAGCGAACAGTCTCACCAGGTCTGACCAATACGACATCTTTAAGACCTTGTTCATTTGGTGGCGGTGCTTGCCCATTTCGTGATAAAATATTAAATTGTATATCATGTATATGAAAGGGATGTGATATGGCAGATTGATTTCTTAACTCCCATATTTCTATACTATTAAGCGGTATTTCATAATTTATAACATCCATGTCAAAAGATGCATTATTTATAGTGAAATCACCATTAAGTTGATTCATACCCATAGACATCGGAGAAAAAGTCAGAGTTCTGGTAATATTCGACAAATTTTCATTTATTGATTCATTTTCCACAAGTGAACTAGGTATATCTACGATAGGGTTTTGAGTTTGTTGAATAATATTAAAATCCACTATTTTAAAGTTTTTACCATTAAGTGGATTTGGATTGTAGCCATCCAAAGTCAACATGGCGACCATGCCTGCATTTGTTGCACCATAAATACCACTTGGTAGTTCAGATGCATAGCTTAAAAGGTGGACAGTTTGTCCACTCATATCTTTAAAATCAATTAGTATTTCAACCCTTTCGCCCGGTGCTATTAATAATCGTTTTGTCTTAAAAGGTTTTGGTAATAACCCCCCTTCTGTGGCAATTTGATAAAAATCTTGATCATTATTCAACCCCAGATTAAAGGCTCTTTGCGATGCTCCATTTACAATCCTACACCTGACCACTTGCGAAGGAACTTCGAGAAATGGTTCTATAGTGGCATTTACCATCAAGATGTCATCATGATTTGATTGGGTTATTATTTCAAAACTTGAATCAAAATCCTTTGTTTGAATCACCAAAGGAAAATCATCTGCACCATAAGTTCTCGGCAACGCTAATTTTTTCTCGATTTCATCTCTAATAATTATTACCCCCGATATCCCTTTAGTAATATGCTCATTGGTCTTATGATGCAGGTGTGGATGGTACCAACACGTGGACGCGCTGTTCTTTATTTCAAAGGTAGGTGACCAGGTGGATTCGTTTTCAATGGGAGTGTGTGGTCCACCATCATTTTCCGGTGCTACGTGCAGCCCATGCCAATGAAGCGTTGTGGTTTCCCCGATTTGGTTATGCACATTTATTTTTACTTCATCTCCTTTTCTAAGTATCAGAGTAGGTCCCAATATATTTCCATTGGCTCCCAATGTTGCAGTCTGGTAGTTATTAAAAAATGTATGATGACCTTTCTGAAGATTAAGATTTATAACTGATCCGATCAATGTATCTGGTATAAATAGTTTATTCTGACCATGTACAAAATGACATATAGGCAAAAATAGAAGAATAGTACAAAGTTTTACTTTATTCATTTTTATTTTTTTTTATAAAAATAGATCCATAATACTTATTGATTATTCTATTGTGCATATTCCGGATTGGTAAGAAATTTTTGATCACTCAAAGTTTTAAGAAAATTCACCAAATCTATTTTGTCCTGAGCACTTAGACCAAGCCCCTTGGAGATAGTTGGCAATATAAGCGGAGATACTGTAGATGACATCTTCACTCCTGAATTATAATGCTCCACCACTTCTTCCAATGTTTTAAATCGCCCATCATGCATGTATGGCGCTGTATTGGCTATATTTCTCAGAGACGGGATTAGAAACGTCCCTCTGTCGGCAACCAGATTTGTTACTTTTTCTCTTCCTGTATCGGTAAAGTCAGAATCTTTATCCAAACCGTTATTCATAAATTCTCCATTTTCAAAATTGGGTCCACTATGACAATGTGCACAGTCGGCCCCGGATAAGTCAGGGAAAAACTGATTGTATTCTGTAAAAAATAAACTTCTTCCACGCTCCTCGCTTTCGCTTAATGTTACTCTTCCTGCAAGATATTGATCATACTTCGAATCAAACGATACTATGGTCATCATAAACTGCTCCAGAGCCAAACTTACTTTTGTACTACTGACTTCAGAAGTTCCAAAAGCTCTTATGAACTGATCAGTATATGTTTTACTGGTACTCAGTTTTGATACAACATTTTCCAGTGTTTCATGCATTTCTAAAGGATCCTGAATAGGTTTAAGTGATTGCTCTCTTAATGTAGCCGCCCTTCCGTCCCAAAAAAATCCGGACTTATGCCACGCCATATTAAAGATTGGCATAGCCTGTCTCTTACCAAAGAGACCATCAACCCCTTTGGAAAACTGATTTTTATCAGAAAAACCATCATTTTGTACATGACAGCTGGCACATGATTGTGTTCCGTCTTTTGATAAAGCCTTTTCAAAAAACAACATTTTTCCTAGTTTTACACCTTCTTTGGTCAGATTATTATCCTTTGGCAGTTCTGGATCACCAAAATTTTCAGGAAATGAGAATAGATATGGTGTTGCATCATATACAGCAACTTCTACATCTTCGGATTCACATGCAATGACCGTGATTATGATCAGTATTATAAAAAGATTAAATATTCTATTCATTTTACTTTAGCTATTTTAATTCATCCAAAAATGGATTGTTTAACAATTCAGTATCGTCAAGGGTATGTAAAAAAGCAACCAACGCCTTTTTTCAATCGCTGTCAGCCCTAAAGGCTTTATCAAATTACTTTTATGTATGTGTGGTTTCCCTCCATCATTATAATGGTCTACAACATTTTCTAAAGTTGCTATAGAACCATCATGCATAAATGGTGCTGTAAAGCCCGCATTTCTCAGACTAGGTGTTTTGAACAAAGCTAGATCCGATTCTTTTTGGGTAAGTCTGAATCTACCTGGATGACTATAAGTTTCATACAATCCATTATTTTTAAATTCGTAATTCGTAAAATTAAAACCAGCGTGGCATTGGATGCAATTGGTTTTATCACTAAAAAACAATTCTTTTCCAAGCTCTTCTTCCTTAGAAAAAATGGCTTTCCCATTAACATAACCATCATATTTGCTCTTACCACTGATGATACTTCGTTCGAAAGTAGCAATACTCCTGGTTATAACAAAAGGATCCAGGGCCCTGCCATAGGCTTTCATAGCCAACTCTTGATATTCAATGTCATCTTTAAGTATCGACTCTATTTCCACGATATTAAACCCAAATTCATTGTGCTCTGAGATAGGAACCAATACCTGCATTTCCAGCGTAGGAAGGCCGCCCTCTCTGGTATAATATGGATGATATGCAACATTGGCTAATGATGGCGCATTGGTTACGCCTGCTCTGCCAAAAACCCCCGGTGTCAAACTTATGTCATCTGCAAACCCCTTGCTTTGTTTGTGACAACCAGCACAACTTATAGTAGAATCTATGGACAATCGTGTATCATAAAAAAGTTTTTTACCCAGAAACCAGCGTTCTGAACTAAAAGCGTTTTCTGCAGGAAAATTGATCTCAGGAAAATGTCCTGGAATGGATATATTATCCAAGATTTTATTAGATGGCACTTGTATTTCGTCCATATCTGAGCAAGACAAAAATAAGAACACCCAAAATATAAAATATAAAGATCTAAACTCCAATGCATTTATTGTTTTACGATACCAGCCCGATAGGTTATATTTCCAGCTTGTATCAGTTCTATAGAATAGAAACCTGACCGCTCAACTGATATCTCATTCAATGTTGTTGGCTTTGAAATCTGAAGGGCGATTCTACCTACTGCATCTCTGATTATGATATTGGAATTTAAAATTTGATCTTCCGTAAGCGCAATAGTCACTTTTCCATCAATTACTGGGTTGGGATAAATTTTTAATGACCCTACCTCTATTTCATGAGAAGCTGATATGCCTTCTGTCGCTTTAAACACATTCTGATTGTAATTTGACATTAATGATACCGCTTCTTTAGCACTTCCATGCTGGATGACATTTTTATTCATATTGATCCCTTTAAGACTTTTCTCATAATCCGCATCTATGGCAACCATTAATACCCCGTTATGGTTTGTACCATGTGTAACTATGGTGGTAGGATTGTAAAGTTCATCACCCAGAGCGTGTATCTGATATTCAAATTGCAAATTAGCACCTGATTTCCCTTCTATTGCCACAAATCTATAGCCTGCTGCCCATCCCCATTGCATTTCAGGGGATTTTGGAGCAAGCGGGTGATTCGCTGGCCATAAGGTAGGATCACCGTGATTATTTGGTGAATCCACACCTACTGAAAACGTAATGGAGTCAAGTAAACCGATATTAAAACTACCCAATAATTCATCTACAGCTTTCCCCTTTGTGACAAAAATATATTTATTGTTGACGTTTGTAGTCATGCCTCCATCGTGATGCAGCTGTATTGATGATATATAATAATCTATCCTTGTGATAGTGAATTTTGTTCCCTGATCATTTGTTCCCATATCGCCTATGCTAAAGGGAGCGTTTCCTATGTATTGATTAATCTGTAAATGGACTTCCTTTTGTCCATATGAATATAAATTAATCAGCATTATGAATGCTAAGAGTAACATTTGTGTTAAAGATTTTATCATGATTGTCTGATTTTAAATTTATTTTGACTAAAAACTGTTATTCATTACTTAATTTGGTATGAGGCACCCAGATTGATACCCCACTTATTACTATTATTGTGATCACCTTTTGACATATTAATGCCAGTATTTATTTCAGGGTTAAAAACTAATCTTATTTTTGGACTCAAATGCCATTCCAAACTTGTGCCTAATATCATTCCTGTATTTAATTGATTTGATTTCTGACTGGAAACTACAGGACTAAATCCATGAATAAAACAAAGATTTGCACATGACTCACTAAAATGTGTTATGGTCTCATTACTATACGAAGCAAACCCAAAATTTAACCCACCCTTTGCAAAGACTGCCCAATCTCCTGTGGAAAATAATTCTCTCTCTATCGTAATTGGGATTGACCAGCTCACAGTTTTTTTATGCATTCCCATTTCAATTTTAAAAACATCAGTACTGTCAAATGGACTACCGGGATTTTCTTCAGAAAGCCTTAGATTAACTTCAGATGTTGATTTGCCATTGGCAACTACATAAGAAAAGAAGTATTCTTTTGGGTCATTACTATCGGGATTTAAACATATACCATCCATCAGTCTTAGGCTTGCAATATGTGATCTTTGGCACATAAATTGACTTCTGGTTATACCTGCATTAAATTTCCATTTATTATTTGGAGTAAGTTGAAAGTGGATGCTGTTTTGAAATCCCATATTTTTACTTTCTTCATGACTTGTAAAAACCAGCGGACCTGACATAAAAGTTGATTTAGTGTTCAGGTTGTAAATAGGTCCACCATCAATTTTTACAAAATATTTCATCCTATACTTGTGCACGGAAATAAGTGGCTGTAAAACAACATTTACTTCATTTTTTCGCTTAATTATTTTTAGTTCCTGTGATTTTAAAGCATCAACAGAAATCAAAGAAAAATTCAATTTTGAAATGTCATTTTCATCCTGAGCTTGATTCGCCATATCATTATTATCAAACAACTTTATGTTTTCAATATCGGTAGAATTGTCAAATGAAGATTTTTCTTTTAAGTCATTATTATCTTGTAGAGTATTTTTGTCTTTTTCCGCAAATACCTTATTATCATGCGGTAGTTGAGTATGATTGATATTGTGTTGCTTTTTATTTTTGTTACGCTTTAATGTATATTTCACATCTTTCATTGGTGCGTCAACACCTGCTTCTTTAATTTTGGTAAAGATACCTGGTTGGACATTTTCTGTCATTTCGACATTTGAAGGCAAATGGTCACCAAAATCTGGCGCTGAATTGAATGTTTTGTTTTTCTTATTCTGAATCTTTTCAGCTATAGGAATAGACGTATCATTATTTTTGAGTGTGCTGCTGAATCTTTCATAAAGATAACTGCCGCCCAAAATAAATACTAATCCAAATAAAATAAAGAAAAATACATACCTTCTTTTCCGTTTCCTATCCAGATGATTCATTCTTTTTTCTAAAATATTCCAATCATCTATTGCTGTGGAATCACCTGGATTCAGTGCCTTGATTTTAATGGAGTATTTCTTTAGAAAACTATTTTTTGACATATACTTTATAGTTTACTACTTACTATTCAATCTTTTTGCCCTAAAGGTTGCCTGTTTGGTCCATTTTTTTAAAAATAAAATACTCCCAATATTAAACTTAGGTGCCAAAACCTAGAAAGAAAGTAACTTGCATTGCGAAATAAGAAATTTAAGTTTTGCCCTTGCCTTAGATAGATTCGATTTAGATGTACCTACGGATATTCCCAGATTCTTTGCGATTTCCTGATGACTATATCCTTCCACAGCATACAAGTTTATTGCCATTCTATATGCAGGTGGCAATTGTTGAACCAGTTTCAACACTTCTTCTGGTGTCATGTCTATGATTTCTTCATCACACGAATCCCTTATCTCAAGAACAGTCACATGGTCTTCAATAGGAGACCATTGCACATCCTTCGAATGTTTTCGATAGTGATTAATTGCTGTCCTGATGATAATTATTCTAAACCAAGCTTCAAAAGGCTTAGACGGGTCATAATCATTTATATTGTTAAATACTTTCAAAAAAGAATCATTGAGCACTTCCCTTGCCTCGTCAATATCGCTACAATAAGCCACAGCAACAGCAATGCCATAGTTGTAATACAGGTAAAAAAGAGCGCTTTGTTGGCGCCTATCTTTTTTAATACACCCCATAATAATTTTATCCATCAAACTTTTTATATTGAAGTATTGCTCAAGTATGAATAAAAATTATAATACCAAAATTGACATATGGCTTTGTGGAATCCCTTTTAGTGTCAAATTTAACTAAAACCAATTAATGTTCATCATTGTTATCAATCTATAGATACTCCCCTTCCGAACCTTTAGACAGCAAATATAGGTTTTTTAATAATATATTTATTTGTTTTTGTGCCTTTGCGACATACCGTTAAGGGGCGCCAGACACAGGGTAGTATTTTTAATCTATGCCGCATTTTTACTCTTATTTAATTCGTAAACATTACTTGGGGTGTTATTACCGAGTTCTGAATGCCTTCTCTTTTCATTATACCAACCGATGTGCCAATCGATCCCTTTGTACAAAAGATCTACTGTTGAGTAAGTGCGGATATAAATATGCTCATATTTTAATGCGCTCCAAAACCTTTCTATGAATATGTTGTCAGTCGCTCTTCCTTTTCCATCCATGCTTAATTGGATTCCGTTATTTAGCACCCTATAAACAAAATCATCAGAAGTAATTTGGCTGCCCTGGTCAGTATTTAATATCTGAGGGCGGCCATTGAGACATATACAATCTTCTAAGAGATTGCAACACCACATACTATCCATGGTGTTTGATAAGCTCCAATGTAATATCTTTCGGCTATATACGTCAATAATGGCTGCCATATACATAAATCCCTTTTGCATTGATATATAGGTTATATCCGTCATCCAAACGTGATTAGGTTTTGTGACTTTCAGTCCACGCAGCAGATAAGGGTATTTCTTGTTTTCCTTTACAGCTAAGGAGGTATGGGGTCCGGGCAATACCGCCTTTAATCCCATCACCTTATAGTATAATCGCTCGACCCTCTTGATATTTATTTGGTATCCTTTATCCTCACATAACCAGATATGCATACGATTGGCCCCATATTCAGGGTGGTCTATATACATTTTGTCAATCAGATTCATCAATTCCAAATTTAAATCAGATTCTTGCTCTCTTTTTGAGTAATACATACTTGATCGGCATATTCCCAGCAACTCACATTTCGCATTAAAACTGAGTCTGTCATCTTTAATATGAGTCAACCGATGCTTCCTTTCAGTTATTGGCATCATCTCAATGTTTTTTTTAAAAAATCATTTTCCAACTGTAACTGACCAATTTTACTGTATAACTTCTGCTTTTCAACTTCTTCTTCATTTTGTACGGTTTGAGTTCCGAAAACGGTCGATGCACTTTAATGAACTCACTTTTCCAGGTGCTGATTTGAGAGCCGGCTACACTATACTTCTCAGCCAGCTCTGCCAATGTCACTTTCTCCTTTAATGCTTCAAGAACAACCTTGGCTTTAAATTCAGCGGTGATTTTGCGTCTTTTCCTTTCATTTTTTGACAATTTAAAGTTTAAAAATAGTAGTTTATTTTTTAAATAATCAGTTGTCTAAAATTTGGGGGTTACTATAGTCTATAAGATTATTTAAACGATTTTATAACTAAAATATTTCCAAATCATACCGTACAGTATGTCTTTCTAAAATTAATTTATTCCAATCTTATTTGTAATATTAAAGGTAATGCAGAAATAATGGACAATTAATTTTATAACCTCAAACCTCTCTTCAAAGTAAAATTACACGTAAAGTAATAAGAATAAAAAAGGCCACCCTAAGGCAGCCTTTCAAATTAATAACTTATTTTTCTGTTACACCCATTTGCGGTAGGTGCCATTCCATACCCTTCTTCCGGTGACCCATCTTACCAGGTACATGAGACCGGCAAAGATGAAGAACAACGGACCGAGGAAACCAAGCAGGGCCACAAACTTGGTGCCGTAAAATCTCAACATAGGCCTTCTCAATCTTTCGGCAATGAGGTACATGCTCGGTATCATGATAAGCGTAAGGAAGAAGCTGAAGATGAGGCCAAAAATGATCGTCCATGCCAGCGGACCCCAGAAGACCACACTATCTCCACCAATAAATATTTTTGGATCAAGATGGGTAAAGAGGGAGCCAAAGTCGATGTTGAAGCCAATGGCCAGCGGAAACAGACCGAGGATCGTCGCTACTGCCGTAAGCAATACCGGAATGATCCTGATCTTACCAGCCTGGATGGCCGCCTCCCGCGTTTTGAAACCGCGCGACCGAAGTTCATCTGTAAACTCGAGCAGCAGGATACCATTTTTGATTACGATGCCCGCCAGTCCAATGACACCCACCAGTACCATGATCGTAGGCATGGTCATGCCTGTAATGGCAAAGCCGAGAAAGACACCGATCACCGAGAAAAAGATCTCAGTAAGTACGATGAACGGCTTACTCAGGGAATTGAACTGCAAGACCAGGATGAGGAAGATCATACCTAATGCCATGATGAAAGCTTTGCCAAGGAAGGCATTGGTCTCCTTTTGCTGCTCGCTTTCACCGGTCTGCCGGATAGCTACGCCATCGGGCATTTGATAAGTAGCCTGGAAAGCTTTGATGCGATTGGCCAGGTCTGTATTGATGCGCGCCACAGCCGTAAGGTCGGTCACATTGGACTGCAACTGGATGGTACGTTTGTTGTTCTTTCGTTTTATGCCTCCGGTGCTGCTGGTGAAATCAAACTTCGCCACCGAACTGATCGGTACTTGTTTGATCCGGCCGGTATTAAAGTCCCGGAAGGTAATGCGCATGTTGATGAGGCTCTGGATGTCGTTGCGTACGAGTTCGTTGTATCGCAACTGGATCTTAAATTCATCTTCACCCGATTTGAGTTTGCTCACTTCCCTTCCAAATAAAGCCGTACGAATGGCGGAACCTACCTGAGCAGAACTTATGCCTTCGATGGCTGCGCGCTCTTTGTTCACTGTGATGGAAACCTCCGGGTTGTTTAGGTCGGTATCCATGGCCAGGTTTTCTATACCTTCGACGCGGTTGGTATCGAGATAATTGTACAGATCGGTGGCTACTTTGGCATTGGCATCAAAGTCATCGCCGTAAACTTCGATGTTGACCGGAGGATCAGTAGGAGGACCTCCCCCTTCCTGCTCTACGGTAACTTCAGCACCCGGTATGCCCTTTACTGCCATACGCACGGTATCGAGATAAGGCCTGGTAGGGTGATAAGGTCTTTTGGCAAATTCCACAAAGGATACCTGTATCCTGCCCAAGTTGGACCGCACACTGCGGTTGTTGTCCATGGGATTGTTGGCGTTGAGGGCAACGTTTGAAATGACACTTTCCACAATAGATCCTTCTTTCCCCGGATTGAGCTTCTCCAAAGATTTATACACTTTTGTCTCTACCTCGCGCAACACCCTGTCTGTCTCTGAAGCATTGGTGCCCACAGGCATTTTGAGGTAAACGTAGATGAAGTTGGGTTCGCCGCTTGGGAAAAACGGGAAGTCCGGTTTTCTCACAATGAGGGCAATTAATGAAAAGATGAAAAGAAAGAAAACACCCACAAACATATACACCGGCCTCCAGCCTTTAAGCAGGTAATGCAGCAAACGCTCATAAGAAGTCATGAGGTTGGGCAATAGTTTTTCCTGGAAGTAGTAGATGGCATCCTGCAGCAAATAAGCATTGATGATACCGAGCACTGGCAAAAGGAGCAGGAAGTTTCCAAAACCCGGGCTGCCAAAGAGATGAGAAAAGATGCCTAGAACAATGAAGGCATAAAACCACCATTTTTTAAAGATGGCTTTTTTAGGTTCTTCATACTGCCTTCCTTCCGGCTTCATAAAACTCACCGCAAACACGGGGTTGATGATGAAAGCCACAATGAGCGAAGCCAGCAGGGTAAAAATGAGCATGGTCGGCAGGTAGATCATAAACTTACCGATGATGCCTTTCCAAAACAAAAGTGGGAAGAACGGTGCCACCGTCGTAGCCGTACCCGCAAGTACAGGAATGAAAACCTCTCCGGCTGCGGCCTTGGCTGCTTTGACAATGGGCGTCTTGCCATTGTCGTAGATCCGGTGGGTATTTTCAATCACCACAATGGCGTCGTCTACAATAATGCCCAGTCCAAAGAGCAGGGCAAACAGCACAATGAAATTGAGGGTCACATCGGTACCTACGATCATGTCTGCCGCAGGAAGGAAGAGGAAGGCCACAAATACACTGAGTGGCACACTGAGGGCTACAAAAAAGGCATTGACCACGCCCATGAAAAACATGAGGATGAGCAATACCAGGATAAAGCCGATGATGATGGTGTTGACCAGTTCGTGAAATGAAGTGGCAGCCTGCTTGCTCTGGTCCCCGGTAATGACTACATCCAGGTCTTGAGGCAATTCATGGCCTTTCATCTCTTCGACGATATCTTTAACTTTTGCCGCGCAGTTGATGAGGTTTTCTCCGGCTCTTTTTACGATGTTAAGCGTGATTACGTTTTTGCCATCGAGGCGGGCATAACTTTCTTTTTGTTTTACGGTATCGATCACCGTGGCAATGTCCATCAACCTCACCGAACCTGCATTGGGGGTTTTCACCAGCAGCTGATTGATGGCCAGGCTGTTGGTGATTTGTCCTTTGAGACGCAGCGAGCGGTTCATGTCCCCGACTTCGATCTGACCACCGCTGATGTCCATGTTTTCATAGGCCACCGCATTGGCGATGTCATCAAAGCTCACCATGGCGCGTTCCATTTTGAGAGGGTCTACGTTGATCTGGATCTCCCGTTCCGGTGCTCCCACGATCTCAGCCCTGGTCACTTCAGAGAGGGTCTCAAACCTGTCCTGCATTTTTTCTGCGTATTCCTTTAGCTTGATGCCGTCGTAGTCGCCACTGATGTTGACATACATGATGGGCATGTCGCTAAAGGCAAATTCCTGCACATTGGGAAGCTGGGTGAGGTCAGCAGGCAGATCGGTTTTTGCCTTATCGACGGCATCCTTTACTTTTTGTTTGGCAATCTCCGGCGTGATGTCTGTGTCAAACTCTACGATGATGAGGCTGAAATCGGTTTGTGATGTGGAAGATACTTTATTGACCTTGGCTCCCGAAATGCCCTTTAGTTGCTTTTCAATGGGCCGGGTGACGAGGTTTTCAATGTCTTTGGGAGAATTGCCCACATAGACCGTGGTCACCGAAATGGTGGGTACCACGATGTCCGGAAACTGCTCCTTTGGCAGGGTCTGGAAGGTGTACAAGCCATAGGCGGTAATGATCATGGTGATTACATAAATGGCCGTGCGGTTGTCTACCGACCAGCTGGTGGGTAGAAATTCTTTTACTTTGTGTGCTATATATTTTAGTGGATTCGACACTTGTTTTTATTTAATTGGGTGAGGAAAAAAATCTTCCGGATCATTGTTTGTTTTCAATGTATTGTCCTTCGTACAGGTTTTGGTAACCCTGAATGATGAGTTTGTCCCCTGCAGCCAGGCCGGATAAGATCTCGACATCACTGCCATACAGTTCGCCAATGGTCACCGTCTTTTTGTGGGTAACCATTCGACCGTCCTTGCCGGCCACCATCACATATACATACTTCCCTTTTTCATCGCTCTGCACAATGTTGACGGGGATGACAATGGCCTTGGAAGATGAGTGATCGAGGATCTTCACGGATGCGCCCATATTGGGTTTTGCGTTGGCGGAAGCCGGGATGCGACATTCGGCAGTAAAGCCCCTGGATCCGGCATTGATGGATTGACTGATGCGGGAGATGGTGGTCTCAAATGTCTTGCCTATGCCGGGTATTTCTACCTTCACCTTAGCGCCTTGTTTTACTTTGGAGGCATAATTTTCAGGAACATCCACCTTCACCGCCAATTCGCTGTTGTTGATGATCTGGATCTGCGGACCGGTTACCGACATGCCGGTAAAGAGTTCTCCTACCTTGATGTTTACGATATCCGCAATGCCGTTTTGGTCGGCGTATACCACAAAGGTCTTTAGTTGTTCTTCCTGGACAGAGATTTGATTTTTCAGTGCCTCTACATTGTTTTTGGCGCTGAGCAATTGCACTTCTGTGCCGATGTTTTGATCCCAAAGACCTTTGGTTCTATCGTACACATTTTGGGCAAAGGCAAGTTGCGTTTTGGTGGCTTCGATAGACTGGCGCATTACCTGGTCATCGAGTTTGAGGATGAGCTGTCCCTTTTTGACAAACTGACCTTCTTTGATGTAAATGCTTTTAACGTAACCACCCATGCCGTTTCGCGGCGCCACATAGGAAACGTTTTCAGACTTTACACTGCCCTGAAGATCGATGTAATGCTGGAAACCCTGGGTGGTGAGTTCAACGGTTGAAACGAGTTTGGATTTGATGGCTTTGGATGGATCCAGTTTGGCCAATTCCGCTTCCGCTTTTGCTATTTTTATTTGGATGTCGTCGTGTTGCTTTTTCAAATCTGCCAACTCTTTGGCTTTTTGCTCAATGGCTGCAGCTCCGGTGGCAACAGGCTTGTCGTTGCTGCCGCAGGAAATGATGAAGGCAGTGGTCAGGATTAATATCAATACTCTCATTATCTTGTTTGTTAAAGGTTTTGAATTATAGTTTACCGATGGATTTTATGTAAGAAGTTTTGGCGATGAAGGCATCGTATAGCGCCTGGAAGTAATTGCCTTGTGAACGCTGCAATTCGGTATCCGCCTGCAACAATTCAAAGCTGGATCCAAGACCTGCCTCATATTTTTTCCGCGTAGCGTCAAATACCGATTGAGCCAGGGCCGTATTGCGTTGCTGCACCTCGAGGTTGAGCAGTGCGTTATTGAGTGACTTACGTGCCACGTCCTGTTCAAGGTCGATCATACGCTTGACCATGCTCATGTTGTTGTCCACTTTTTGGACCGCAAGTTTGGCTTGCTCGATCTTTCGCCTGCGCTGCAAGCCGTCGAAAATGGTGGCATTTATGCTGACACCAACCAGGCTGGTGGAATACCAGAACCATGGATCATCCGGACTAAGCTTGGCATTTCGCTGGCCATTGCGGTTATAAGAAAAAAAGGCGGCTACAGTGGGCAAATAAGCCATCTCATATCTTTTCTGATCGAGCTCCTGCAATTTCTTAGCTGTATTGAGCATCGATATTTCGTTGCGCTGGTCGTAATTGAAGGGAGTCGTTCCATCCATGACCAAGCCCTTGATCTCGTCCTCATTGAGGGTCTCCGTGAGGATAAGCGAATCCGACTGAGGAATGCCAATGGTGGATTTGAGCAGGCTGTAACTGATGGCCAGTCCGTTATTGAGTTGATTCATGGCGGTCTGGGTATTGTTGACTGTAACCTGAATTTTTTCAATGTCGAGTTTTTCTGCAAATCCTCTGTCGTACATGGCCTCCATGTCCGATTTCAGCTTTTGCAGCCTCAACATGGTTTCACCCAAAACCCTCTTTTGCTTTTGGGCTACCAGCACCGAATAATAGGCTTTGTGCACCGATTCTTTGACCTTGTCTTCGGCAACCAGGACATTCTTTTTGGCCAACTCAAGTACGGACTCTCTGGCCTGGAATGCAATGAAAACATCCGGCTGGAAAAGCAACTGATTGACGGTAACGCCCGCCTGAAAGTTGAGCGGTGCAAAAAAACTAAGGTTTTGCAGGCTGAAGCTGGCATTATCTTCCGAAATGGGGTTGCCATTTGCATCCTTTACCCCTTCGCGGGCCAGCACCTGGTACACAGATAGGTCGGAACTGGGAAACTGTACCTGTGGTGTACTCAGGTAGTAGGAGCCCTGGGCAGAAAAACCGATCTGAGGCATGGTAAGGCCGATGACTTCTTTATTTTTTTGAAGTTGGATCGCTTCATCCAGTCTCAGGTTTTTGAGATCTTCTACATTGTTGATGGCCGTAGAGACGGCTTCAGAGACCGACAGACTGCGCACCTGCTGGGCTGCCAGTCCGGTCGTCATTAAAATGGTCAGCAAGACAATTTTTGTGGGTAGGTTCATCATATGGTATTGTGTGTCTTTTTATATTCTTTGATAAGTCTGTATCCTTCTTCGGTGACGATGCCGTGGAGGAAATGTTCCATGAGCACAGAAGTAATGCGAATCAGGTTATATCTATCAGACGGAAAAACATCCTGATTGAAGGCCAGCATCATGGTTCCCAATCTGAGCCGGGTGAGTACATCGATGTCGAGGTCCGGCCGGTACAAACCTTCCGATATGCCTCTTTCGATGTTTTTTCGGATGATCTCGTAAATAAATTCATTCTTGTGCCGGGAGAACTTTTCAAAAGTATTGGGATGAAATTTGTGAAGGTCGTGGATCACGATGGGGTTGAGGTCCTGAAAATCCTGGGTGATCATTTCCATGGTGATGAAGATTTCATCGATGGCATTGGTGGCCATTTCATGGCATATGGCACAATCCTGCTGGGTAATGCTGATCTGATTTTCCATGATGGCATCGACAAGAGCGTCCTTGTCTTCAAAAAACTGGTAAATGGTCTTTTTGGAAATGCCGAGCTGGGACGACAATTCGTCCATGGTGATGGCCCTGAACCCAATCTTACGATACAGATCCTCAGCTTTTTGCATTATTCGCTTCTTTACGTCCAAAATATTATTTTGTGTACAAAACTATGGAAACTTTTATCGTAACACAAGTTTCCTGCCATTGGTTTAACATTTATTTAAATATTTTTCCTTGCTGGCAAAAAATGGTGAATTCGGGTAATTTTTTGGACTATCTTCACCTTTCAGGCCCAGATGATGACTCTTTCCGACTATGTAGCCCGGTTTATTACGGACATTTCTGTTACACGATGGCAGGAATGGGTAAGCACCATTGCCCAGGTTCTTAGTGTGTGGTACGCCAGACAAAACAACATTTGGGTCTATCCAACCGGTATTTTAGGGGTACTGCTTGCCGCATGGGTATATTTTTTTATAGCCTCTCCCCCCCTTTATGCAGATGCCTGCCTGAATATCTATTATTTTCTTATGAGTGTATATGGGTGGTACAATTGGACGCGGCGCGATGCCAGTGATCTTATGTACCCGATATCCTGGTGCAATAGAAATGAACTTTTCAGCGGGATTTACTGGTTTTGTGCCTCGTGGGCGGTTATTTTTATTGCCTTAAAAGGATACACAGACAGCAATACGCCTTTGTTGGATTCTTTGGTATCATCTACGGCCATTACTGCCATGTGGTGGATGGCTAAAAGAAAGGTCGAAAATTGGCTTGCCTGGATTGTGTCCAATATTGTAGCCATTCCACTTAACTTTTATAAGGGTTTTATGCTCTTTACACTCATGTATGTCGTATTTTTAGGGCTGGCCTGGCTCGGTTATCAATCGTGGCGCAAACAGGTCAATTTTTTGAAATAATCTTTAAAGCTGATCCATGTCTTTATCCCGTGAATTACAGCAGCAGGGTGACTTCCTTTTCAGGCACCGCAGCTATTTACCCATTGTCCTGATTCCACTTGCCATGGCCGCCATGGTAAGTTCTGTAAAAATACATCCTGAATGGTATGGACACCATTACATCACCCTACCGGAAATCGCTTGCCTTTTCCTTAGCCTTGCCGGTTTATTGGTGCGCATCATCACGGTTGGTTTTACGCCGGCCAATACATCCGGAAGAAATACTGCAGGTCAATTGGCCGACACCCTTAATACTTCGGGTATGTACAGCGTTGTCCGGCACCCCTTGTATCTGGGCAACTACCTCATGTGGGCCGGTATTGCTGCCCTTACCGGCAATGCCCTTTTTGTGCTGGCCTTTACATTGGGCTACATAATCTATTATGAGCGCATTATGTATGCCGAGGAACACTTTCTGGCCGGTAAATTTGGCGACACCTTTCAGGCATGGGCCAGCCGGGTACCCTTATTTATCCCTGCACCCGGGCAATGGGTAAAAAACGACCTTACTTTTAGCTGGAAGAAAGTTTTGAGAAAAGAAAAAAACGGACTCCTTGCCATTTTTGTGATGATCGCCTTGTTCCAGCTATGGTCTGATTTTATTCAGGATCAGATGATACATTTACCACACAGCTGGTGTTTACTTGCCATTGCCGTCACTGGCCTGGCCTACCTTGTGTTAAAAATTATGAAATACCAAACGCGTTGGCTGGACGAAGAAGGCAGGTAGTTTTAAGCGAGTTGCAAAGCAATTTTTACCATGTTGGCAAAGCCCGATTCCCGTTCATCTGCACTCATAATCTCACCGGTTAAAAATGAATCTGAAACCGTCAGGAGCGCCAAAGCCTTTACACCGGCCCGTGCTGCCGTGAGATACAAGGCATGGGCTTCCATTTCCATGGCCAGCACACCCATTTTTGCCCATATTTTCCAATTGTCCGGCGCATCATTGTAAAAAAAATCCGAGCTGACCACATTGCCCACATGGTGTCTGATACCCATATTTTGAGCGTTTTCTTCGGCGCGCTTCAGCAAATCAAAACTGGCAACTGCTGAAATTTGACCGGGTAGATTGTACTGTGCTGCGAAGTTGGTATCCGTGGATGCCCCCATTGCGATGACCACATCTTTAACTTTTACTTCTGCCTGCATAGAACCTGCGGAGCCCACCCTTATCAATTGTTTTACCCCAAAATGATGGATGAGTTCATAGGCGTAAATGCCCGTGGAGGCGGCACCCATGCCGGCACCCATGACTGAAACGGGTCTGCCTTCGTATTTTCCGGAAAAGCCCAGCATATTGCGCACATCGTTAAATTTGACAACGTCTGTTAGAAAGTTGTCGGCAATATACTTCGCTCTAAGTGGATCTCCCGGCAACAGAATTGTTTCACAGATTTCACCAGGTTTTGCTTCGTTGTGGGGAGTTGACATGATATATTTTTAGGATCAAAGATGGCGTTCTGCATGATATGATGACCTTACCAAAGGGCCACTTTCGACAAAACCAAATCCCCTGCGTAAACCTTCTTCCTTGTACATGGCAAACTTCTCGGGGTGAATAAATTCTGCTACTTCGAGGTGCATCCTGGTAGGCTGAAGGTACTGGCCCAGTGTAAGTACATCACAACCATGAGCCACCAGATCATCCATTGCTTTGAAGACCTCGTCGGCAGTTTCACCCAGACCCAACATGATGCCCGTTTTGGTCCTTTTGCCGTATGCTTTTGTTCTTTTTATTTGCTCCAGGCTTCGTTCGTATTTGGCCTGAGGTCTCACCAGACGGTAAAGCCTGCCTACCGTCTCCATGTTGTGTGAAACTACTTCCTGTCCGGCACTGATCATACGCTCCAGTGCTTCCCAATTGGATTTAACATCCGGAATGAGGGTTTCTATAGTTGTGGCCGGACTTTGTGTTTTTACTTGTACCACCGTATGGTACCAAATTTCAGCACCCCTGTCTTTGAGTTCATCGCGGTTTACAGACGTGATGACAGCGTGTTTGACACCCATAAGCCTGATGGCTTCGGCAACCCTCCGGGGTTCGTCTTCGTCGTATTCCGGTGGCCTTCCTGTTTTTACGGCACAAAATGAACATGACCGGGTGCATACATTGCCGAGAATCATAAAAGTGGCTGTTCCCGCCCCCCAGCATTCGCCCATATTCGGACAATTTCCGCTTTGGCAAATGGTGTGCAGTTTATATTCATCAACCAGGTGGCGCACCCTTCGGTAATCTTCTCCAATGGGAAGTTTCACCCGGAGCCAATCTGGTTTTCTGGTTCTGGCAGGTTCGGTCTGTGTTTCCGAAACGATTGGTAATTCTATCACCCGATTTTATTTTATTAATTACTTCTCTTACCGAAGTGTAAATTTATGTAAAGATTGACAAAGATCGGGCTGTTTTTCAGTCCGTCCGTCTCCACCATTATGGGGATTTTCTTAATAAACAAATCAATCATCAATCCGGTTTCAGCTGCCTTCACGTATTCGTCAAATGCGCCTACGGAAAAAAACAAACCTGCTTTGGCCTGAAAGCCCGGAACGATGCTCAGCTCCTTGATTCCATTACTAAAGGAAGCTCCACCGTAAATGCTGCCATAATCTACAAACGCATCGGCATTTTGACGCGAATATTTCTTTTGAACCAACCTGGATTAAAATTCATCATCCACAACTACGTGTTCCACAAAAGTGAGATAATATGGCTTGAGGATGGCCAGAGAAGGTCCCATCTCAATGTTATAGCCGATGGAAACCCCTTTTCGGCGAGCCTTTTCCGAAATATAGCGCTTGATACCCTTTCCTGCCCTCAGCATAAATAAAGAATTTTGTTTGCCAAGTTTAAACTCCCTGGGTAGTTCGTTGCCTATGACGTTCAGGTTTTTAGATTGTTTTTGCTCTCTTGGACTATGCATGGTGCCAAATTCAAGCTGATAATAATTGGTGCGGTAGTAAGTGCGGATTTCACCGAAATTCACTGCAGCCGTCCAGCCATTGTTGTGCAGTCTCAGGTCAAATGCAGTCTCTTTCCGGTAAATAATGCCTTTAAAGCGGTCATCAGCCAGGTTGGTCTTTGTAGATACCTGGGCTCCTGCCAACCATGGCAGCAGGAATACACTCAAAAAATAAAAAATAACGGAAATTCTCAAGACTTCTGCTTTTTATCTTCCGGCAACCACACCGCAGCCACCAAAGTCAAAGTTAATGCTATTTTATCAACTTAACAAACCAGGCTGGCCCGGAACCGCTCTTGTTGCTGTAACCTTACAGGCTGTTTTATGATTTGCATCCCAAAAGTGGAATAATGTCATCATTTTCGCCACCTCAGCCAACAATGGATAAAGTCATTGTGCTGTATTTGAAAAATTCACACATTTTACTTACTTTTATTGTTCAATGCTCAAGATTTAAGACCATGTTGCACAATTTCTCCCTTCAAAAATCCATCCTCAGTAAATACCTTTACGAAATGCGCTCTGTAGAAAAACAGAAAGACAGCATGCGGTTCAGAATTAATATGGAAAGAATGGGTGAGATCATGGCTTACGAATTGAGCAAATTTCTGCATTACGCGCCACATACGGTAGAAACTCCACTTGGTGAAGCCCAGATTGACCTGCCTGTGGACAGCATCGTACTGGCATCCATACTCAGGGCAGGACTACCCCTCCACAATGGCTTTCTCAGGATCTTTGACGACGTGGAGAATGGCTTCATTTCTGCCTATCGTTCGCATCATAAAGACGGCACCTTTGACATCAAACTTGAATATGTGACCTGCCCCAATCTCGAAGGCAAGGTACTGATCGTACTTGACCCCATGTTGGCTACCGGAGCTTCCATCCATAAAACACTGGAACATCTGGAAGAATATGGCAAACCCAGACAGATTCATGTGGTCTCCGTCATCGCTTCTGACCAGGGCATCAAACACGTACAGCGCTTTTTTCCAAATGCCCGCATCTGGACAGGTGCCATCGACGAGGAACTCACGGCAAAATCTTACATCGTACCCGGCTTGGGTGATGCAGGCGATCTTTCCTTTGGCATTAAACTCCAGGAATAAACTTACCCATATAGTTCGTACTTGACCTGAGACCGGTCCAAACCCATTTTTGTGATCAGGTTAACCACCGCTTCATCGATCATTCGAGTCCATCCACACAACATAAATATTACATCCTGGTCATCCTTTTTGTAACCATCCAGGTAAATATCATGCACATATCCCCTGTGGCCGGGCCATTCCTCCTCCCGGGATAAAGCAACGTCGTAAATGAAATTGGGGTGGCTTTTTTCCCACGATTCGAATTCCGCGCGGTAAAGTATGTCACTTTCCCGTCTGGCTCCAAAAATAAGGTGGATTTGTTTGAAGGGCATACCCTCATTCAGCACTGCCTGAATCATACTTCTGAACGGGGCCACGCCCGTACCGGTGCATACCATGACCAGCCTTTTTTATCCAGTTCTTCAGGCAATACAAAATTGCCTTCCGGACCTTTAAAAATGAGTTCCGTGCCAACAGCTGTTTCTTCAAACAAATAGGATGTACCCAAACCATCGGCATGTCTGACGATGCACAATTCGATCAAGCCTTCTGCATTGGGTGTATTGGCAATGGAGTAACTTTTCCAGCGATGCAATCGCTTTTCACCTACCGGAAGGTCAAAGGTAAGAAACTGTCCAGGCCTCCATGTGAACCCATCATCTCCCTTGACCTGCAGGAAAAAGCGGCGGATGCTGTCGTTATGGATGATTATGTCCGTAACTACTCCTTGGTACCATACTGTGGGCATATCAACAAATCATATCTGTACAAATGGCAATTTTGTCACCTTAGCCTCCAACAGTTTTGAACCCATTCTGATCCAAATACTTTTACCGGTTTTGGCATATGCGATCGCAACATAAGCCATACCTATAGGCTGATCCAGCGTTGGACTTTGGGTGCCGGAGGTAACTTCACCAATCTTTATACCCATCTCATCGCAAACCTCATAACCATGTCTTGGCACACGTCTTTCGCCCATGACAAAGCCGCAAAGCTGTTTTTGGACTCCCTCTTTTTTCTGCTGTTCCAGAATGGCCTTTGATGGAAAATCTGCATTCTTTTTTAATTTGGTAATCCAGCCCAATCCCGCCTCCAGCGGACTTGTGGTGTCGTCTATGTCATTGCCGTAAAGACAAAAGCCCATTTCCAGCCTCAGGGTATCTCTGGCACCAAGGCCGCAAGGAAGGATGTTAAATTCCGCACCAGCTTCCATGACAGCATCCCACAGGGTTGCGGTGTACTCATTCTTGCAATACAGTTCAAATCCACCGCTGCCGGTATATCCTGTTGCAGAGATCACCACATTATCTACCCCCGCAATATTCCCTTTTACAAAATGGTAATAGGCAATGGAAGAGAGGTCCTGCGCAGTCAATTTTTGCAATACCGCTGAAGCCTTTGGTCCTTGTACCGCAATGAGACCGGTTTCATCGGAAATATTGATCAACCTGGTGTCAAAGGTGTTCTTTGACTGTATCCAGTTCCAATCCTTTTCCATATTACTGGCATTCACCACCAGCATAAAGGCTTGCTCACCTTCGGCACACATGTCGCCAAATAAACGGTAAACGAGCATATCATCTACGATGCCTCCATGGTCATTGGGTAAACAGGCATACTGTGCGTCACCCGGTTCAAGTTTCGAGGCGTCATTGCTGCTGATGGCCTGTACGAGGTCAAGCGCCTGTCTGCCTTTTACAATAAACTCCCCCATGTGCGATACATCAAAGATGCCCACGCGATTGCGCACCGCCTGGTGTTCGTCGATAATGCCGGAATAGGATATTGGCATGTTATACCCTGCAAATTCAGCCATCTTGGCTCCAAGGTGTATATGTCTGTCTGTGAGTGGTGTTGATTTCATGGATTTGGTATATGGTATAAATTTAACTTTTTTTGAGGATGATGACATCGATGATTTTATCGCCCTGATAAATGGAATGCACTACGTCCATGCCTTCTTTGACTTTGCCAAAAATGGTGTAATTCCCATCCAGGTGTGGAGCAGGGCTGTGGGTGATGAAAAACTGGGTGCCTTCTGTGTGGTTGCCAGCGTGAGCCATGCCAAGAAGACCTCCTTTTTGATAATAATTAAGATTCAATTCCGACCGTATGGTATAATTCAACGCGCCATAACCATCCCCGCGCGGACAGCCCGCCTGGATGACAAAGTTTGGCACTACCCGGTGGAAAATTTTACCGTCATAAAAATCTTTCTGGCACAATTCTATAAAATTGGCCACACTGCCTGGCGCTTTGTTGGGAAAAAGCCACAGGGTAATATTCCCCTTGGTGGTTTTCATCACTACTTCAATAGAATCACCCTGGGTAGCCAGCATATTAAAATCTATGGGGTGATTAAAAGGAGCCACATATGCTGTGTAGGTGCTGTCAAAAAGATAAGCCCTGGCCTGCAGTAATTCGTTGTATGCTTCAAGGTCCTGGGGCAGCTTCAGTTTGGACTTTGATTCCTCAAACCACAGGGAATCTGTTACAAATCCTTTGGCAGAAATTTTGGGATCTTTCAATAGATTGGATGAGGCGGCGACAACTCCAGAATCTCCTGCTTTACTCCCGGCAACCAGAAAATTTACGATGAATGACTTTACGCCCACATATTTTGATCCATAAGCGCGGATGAGTTCAGGATGCAAAAGAATCTGACCCAAGGCTTCTATAAGGGCTGTCTTTTCAACGGCTTGGGAAACTTTGTCCTTCAAGCCGGCCAGGGTGAGGTATTGGTAAGGATCTGTACCTATGGCACGCATGATCTCTGCCCGTTCATAAGGATTGCTACTTTTATTGAACATCACCAGCATTTCCTGAACCAATTCATTTTTAAACTTCGAATAAAACAATGGTGAAGCCTTGATCATCGACTGATACAACCTGACCTTAATCCTCCAGTCCAGGTTTTCTGTGATCAGTCCCCGGTATTCGTAGAGTTGCTCTTTTTTGCCTTTGCGACCAATGAGGTCAGCCGCCAATCCGGCTACGTGAAGGTTGGGGTCGGATATGAGTTCGTAAATTACCCCTTTGATGCTGTCAAATTCCACATAATTGAAACCCCTGAGCAAATTACATTTGACCCGATAGTCTTTTTCCGCACTCAGAATCTGCAACAGCTTTTTATCCAATCCAGTCCCCGGAGACCTGGAAACCGCTCCGGCGAGGGCCATTCTTATCTCAGGGTTATCCGAAGATCCTACAAGGTTCCAGATGGTTTCACTTACTTCTGCGGTCATAGATTCTTTAAATCTGCCAAAATAATGCGCCGCCATCAGTTGTACGCTTTCATCTATGGCATTGTTGACCAGCAGACTGGCCGCCCGTGTAGAAGAGGCAGGATCAAAGATGCCCCTTTGTCCAAATCGATATATGGCACGGATTTGTCCGAGTAGCAGTTCGTCGTCTGTATCGCGGTAGGTAGCAACCGTCGCAATATTTTTGAGGGTGGTTTTACTGCCACACCTGCCCAATGCTTCCAGGATGTTTTTATTAAAACTATTATTTACGCTCAGGGTATCTTCACCGGTAAATGCCGCTATCAGTGCGTTTTCCGCCTTTTCACTGCCTGTCTGACCCAGGGCATAGGCAGCCATTGCTCTAACTTCCAAAACAGGATCCTTGAGCATTTTACTTAAGGAGTCTACGGCCTGGACGTTTCTCAAAGAAGCAAACGCCCTCACAGCCGCATACCGGATTCCCGGACTTCGGTGATGAAAGAGAGGATAAATGCTGTCTGACAAGCCCTTATCCTGATATATCAATACTTTGCGTATTTCAGGGTCATTGAATCCCAGATTAAGGTCTGTCGATACCCTTTCCGTTGGTGGCACACATGCCTGTTGAAGGCCTGCCAGAACCAAGATGGCAAAGAAACCAAGCGGGAAAATACGGGCATTTGACATACTGCTCATTGATGGAAGATTGATCGGCAAATGTAACAAAAATTATCAGTGTCTTTAGCAGAAAGTTAGGCGAATCGGTGCTTGAATCTTCCGTGTTTCACTAGAAATCGAGTCCAATGCCCAGGTGGTAACGCGTGGGAAGGGACTGCTTCGTTTCGACGCCTTTGGCCACATCCAACCTGATAAAATATCCCAGGAGTTGGGTACGCACGCCCCAACCATATCCGAAGACGACAGGATCCCTAAAGTACTGGATGTCGAGGTCAATCAAAACGCCATCAATTTGAACCGAATTCAGCGGATTTTCCTTGCTGTAAGGTCCTGAACCATACCAGGCGAGTCCGGCATCTAAAAAACCGATTACCTGAAAATTACGAAAAAATGAAGCTCCCCTGTCCTTTCCAAGCAAATACATGAATATAGGAAAGCGCATTTCTGCATTCATGAGGGCGTAGGTAGAACCGTTTCGGATATTGCTTTTGAATCCCCTCAAGTGCGGGGCATTGCTTTTAAAAGCAAAATCACGGTCTGTAGGAATGGACACAGACTCATCGTAACTTGGAAAAAGCGAATTGTTGGTTCCCCCCAGATAGTAGATATTTGGTTTTGACCCAAATGAAAAAGCAGAACTGGCCCTCAGTGCAAGAATGCTGTGGGTTAACACAGGGATGTAATGCCTGGCATCCATACCGGCCACAGAGGTAAAGCCTTTACTGAGGTCTGCATTCAGGCCATTTGACCATTCCAGGTTGAACTGATTGTGTGCCTCGAGATACACCTTCATGCGTGTGCCATGAAGAATGTTGAGTGCATATTGGTAACTATTGTCAAAGACATATTCCAGTTTAAGGCCCAATCGCTTTTCATAGATAGCCGGCTCAGAGAGTGTGGCAATCTCAGTGGCTTTAAAATACTGTTTATCAAAGCGCAGACTGGCAGTGGCGCGGAAACTCTGATGAATGTCCAGTGGGTAACGAACGTTATACAAGCCAATGAGGGTTTGTTTTCTGGATTTCAGGGGCGGAATAAATTCGATATTGGACTTTTCTGTTTGGTTTCTAAGGTAAAGAGCCCACCTTTGGTCCAGCAATCTTTTATGGTTGTCAAAGGTAAGAAAATATTCAATGCCATCGAGATTGGTGGAAAGCCTCATCCCGGCTTCAAGACGATAGTCTTCAAATATATCCGTGAACCCTGCTTTGGTTAGAAAGCCCAGCGGTAATTGATTTACCTGATTGTTTTGCCCTTGTGCCAGTTCAAGGCCCTCAAAAAGCACCTCATTGTCCATCCTTGCCGTCAGTTTATCTACCCTAAACCTTAGGCCTGCAGCAGTAATTCCCACATTTTGGATGGGCTTGATGCCAGGGCCGGAGGTGTATAATTCATCGGTGGATTCATGCACCGGTATCTGGGTATTCTGGCCTGGATTGGCAATGGAAATGGGTAAGCTGACATCGGGAAATACAGACTGAAATTTAAGGTGATCCGGAATTTCCGCATATACCACCTCAGGTTTTATTTCCTGTGTTTCTGGTTGAATATTTTTTGCCTTAATCAGGTTGGTTGTAAAGGGTGCTGTCTGTTTTTTAAGTCCGTTGCGACGTTCAAACACCTTGTATTCACCCAGGTGGTATGTCGTATAAAAATATACCCCCGATGATGACACCGCATGGCGGATGATGCTTCTGGCATAATTGCTCACCGGATAAGAATTCCCGCCTGCCAAATTTCGCGCATGTGTATTCACTATTCCTGAGGAACCTGCCAGGTAGTACAAATAGTTTTCTCCATCCAGAAAAGGATATCGCTCATTATCATCCGGCGTATCTGTCAACCGTTCCACGGTGCGGGGAATGGATTTCAGGTCAAACTTATCAGTTATTTTAGGTAAGGGATATAAAAATATATCGAAATTGGCGATGGGCAATACCGTATCCAACTTCATGGGCAGGATATGTTCTGCCGTCCGGTTGCTGGAAAAAAGGATGGCTTTTCCACCCTGGTAAGGCACAATTCGCGCATCGAGGTCGTCGTAAAAATCACCCGTCAATGCCAGACTTTCGCGCTGTTTGGTGTCATAGATGAAGAGATCCGAAAACCCATCGACCGCTGCATTCAGAAGCAGGTAACGGTTGTCGATGTAACTTACCTGGAAAATGCGCTGGAATTCAGCCGGTAATTCCTGCTCCACAAATTTCAGGTCTTGAACCTGATATTTTCTGAGAAATATTTTATCTCTCCGCGCCACGGTAATGTAAAAGGCTGATCCTTCGTCATTCCAGGCCAGATGCGGGTATTCATAATCGGGTTCCTGAAAGCGATTTTTAAAACCATGACTAAATACCTTTTTGCTTTTCCTGGTTTTTGTGTCATACAAAAATACAGTTGATTTGCCCAATTGGTTGACTGCATACAAAAGCAAGGATCCAGAGGGATTGGGACATAAGGCCGAAAAAGGATTGTATTTTTTATTTTTTAGTTTGACCTCGTGGTCATCAAAATCTGCAAATTTGCCGGATTCAATGGCAAACCTGGACCGGTAATAGGCAGACCATTCGTTATAAATTTGTTTGAGTGGGGTGTTGAGCACAAATTCCACACTTTTTTCAAAGTTGCGGGTAATCCGGGTGAGATAGAGCAGGTTGGAAACCGTTGACTTACCATAATTGGTCCGAAGGTAATACCACATGGAATGGCCTGCCACCCTTGCGTGTTTCTGAGCAAGCTTTTCAAAATTATAAAATTCAGGTTTCCGCTCCAGGATGTCTCGCAATTCATCCTCGATATAGATGTTCCAGGAATTTCCAGCATAAGAAACAAATCCAGGTTTGTACCAGGCCGGTAAATCCAGTAAGACGGCATTTTGTACCACTTCCTGAAAATTGCTTCCAAAAAGCATGGAAGTAAGGTAAACCGAAGCGATGCCCTCTCTTATCTTTTCCCGCAAGCGCTGGTGGTTGCCGTCGAAATACACCAACATCTTTGATCCCAGGATTTTGGTTTCCCCTGAGGCGGAATTAAAAATTTCTTCGCCTCCAATGTTGGACTGCTTTATGTCGGCAAGATCAACGTAAACGAGAATTTCGATTTTATCGCTTATCCGGTGTTCGATCTGCTTGCGTATGTAATCGTGGTCCAGCTCTGCCATCTGGATGATGGTGTGCGCAACGTTTTTGCCTTTACCGTACCAGTACACTATAAAGTTATCGCTTTCATACTGTGACCAATACTTAAAATCATCGTTGAATTGCACCCTGTTCTTCCCGAATTCCGTATCAAAGCTCTGGGCCTGAAGCCGGAGAAACCCAGAAACAATCAGCAAACCCAGTGTAAATATCCTTTTTTTCAAAAAGCATGAATTTTGAGGTACAATCCTCCTCAAAGATAATACAATCGCCCCACAGCACAAAGCCGGTTTTGGGTACCTGCGGCCAGAAAGTGAAACTGTCGGCCAAAACATAAAAAAATGCCACCCCGAAAGGTGGCACTCTCAAATAAGCTTTTTTTGTCTATGGATGAATGACGACCACCCGCTCTGAGTGGACAATTTCGCCATCATTACTCACCGTAAGTATGTAGATACCCTGTCTGATTTCTCCCAAATCAACTTTAACAATTGACTGACCTGCAGTCAGGATGGTAGTTGTGTAATTTTTACCCATGATATCCATCAAAGATACCTGCATATCCGAGTCGCCTGCCTCCCTTACCTGGATGGTCAGCTCATCAGACGCCGGAATTGGGAAAACGGTTATTTCTTTTTCCTTAGTTTCAATACCAGAACTCATGGCCAGCAGTTGATTTCCTTCAAGATTTGAAGTACTCAAGCCTTTTACCTTCACGGCATCTATGTAGATCAGATCCGAATTTGTACTGGCATCGCAGACAAACCTGAATTTACTCGAATTGGTGAAGCCGTAATTGGCATTGTTGATGGTTACTGTGGCCAGATAGAAGGTATTGTTTACAAAATTGGTTCCGGAAACCCATGCACCAACTGTAGTCCAGGTGCTGCCGTTGTTATTGGAATATTGCAGCCAGAAATCTTCATTGGGATCCATGCTGTAAGCGTAGAAGTTGAACTCAACTTGAAGGGAGGCATAAGTTGAAGCCTGATAGGCAGGGGAGGTCATGGAAGATATGACGCCACTGTTGTCCCTTAGTGAAATGGAGTAAGACCCTTCATAAGACCTGGTTCCAGAATACCGGATGGCATCATCCCCACCATCGATCCAACTGTCCCAACCTGTTTCAAAGTAGTAGGCCCCAAGAGTTGTACTCCCTGTACTGCCGCATGGTGGACAAGTGGGGCCGCCACAGTCAACACCCGTCTCTTGACCATTTTGTATGCCGTCTGTACAGGTAGGCGGACAGGGTGGACAAGTAGGTCCGCCACAGTCAACACCCGTCTCCTGACCATTTTGAATGCCGTCTGTGCAAGTGGCAGCACATGGCGGGCAACTTGGGCCACCACAGTCTATGCCAGTTTCCTGGCCGTTCTGAATGCCATCGGTACAAGATGGTGGGCATGGTGGACAAGTGGGGCCACCACAGTCTATGCCAGTTTCCTGGCCGTTCTGAATGCCATCGGTACAGGATGGTGGGCATGGTGGACAAGTGGGGCCACCACAGTCAACACCTGTTTCCTGACCATTTTTAATGCCATCCGTGCAGGAAGGAGCAGTGGCATTAAGACAGAATGACCTGGTCTGTGCTGACGCGAACTGACCTCCGGAGGCTACGTTGGTGCCATTGATTACTACATTGTAAGAACCATTTCCATAAGTACAGCAAATACCATCACCATACGAATCAAAAATATTAAAGGTATAACAAGCATTTGGAAGACACAACGGCACGGTAATGGTGGCACCGGCTATTGAATATGGGCCTCCTGAATACAAAATGACATTGTTGGCATTTTTTATATTCCAGGTAGTTTCTGATGGATAATTATCCAAAACCAGGGTGAGGGTACCGCTGTTGGTGGTACATCCCGTAGAACATGGCGGACATGTTGGTCCTCCGCAATCCACTCCTGTTTCCTGTCCATTCTGAATTCCATCTGTACAAGTCGGTGTAGGAGCCCCGGGACAAGCTGTCAGACATGAGGCTACCGTAACCTTGTTTCTGATGAGGTTGCCGGGCTGTGGTCCAAAACCATTGTTGAAATTGATGCCCACACTGGTAAGGTGGCAATATGACATGATGGTACCGCCTCCAGATGGTAAACCCGGGTTGGCGCACCCACCTTCCGGTGTGTAACAACCATCTATGGCTGTATTGTTGCCATTCCAAGCACAGGCGTGGGTATGCTGAGAGCCAAGCAGGTGTCCAAACTCGTGCGTAACCACCTCTACAGACCAACTGTAAGTTGGCACTGTGCCATAGGTTGTATTGATACTGGAAAAAGACATCCTGTAATCCGGATTTGAATTACACAGTGTATTTACATAGGCAATCCCACCACTCGCACTGAAAGATAAAAGCATGGCTATGTTTCCGTTGAAACCATTCCGATACGCCGTAAACTGGTTGAGCATGGTACTGGAATTAGTTCCGTTATAAGGGCTGGGAGTTGACCACACAAAAATTTCAGATACGGTAGTATTTATACTCTCGTTGTTATAAAGCACCTTCACCTGGTTGTACAGGCCGGTAATGTAATTTATGGTAGGAGTCATGCCCCCTTTATTTGTAAAGATGTTGTAATCCACTTCAAAGTAAAGTTTTACGCAATCAGACAAAGCCCGATCGGCCGGTCCATGCAAAATCTCTGCCGGATCATAGGCCATACCTCCATCATCTGTACCACATTCCAATGGGATTTTACTGAGCAGCTCATCGTCGCGGTAAATAATAAAATCTCCGCTGTTGTCTTCCATCTTACCAATGACAAGATTGCCGGAAGAGCGATCATCGCTGATGAAGCCCATCACATCGTTTTCAAAAAAACTTAAGGCAACCAGTGAATTGGGGTTCCCCTTGATGATGCCTTGATAATGCCTGCCCGGATTAAATTTAACCTGGCGGTTTCCATTAGATTCCCGAATTATTAAACCCTCCATTCTTGTTTCCACCAGCTGGAGGACCATGGTTTCCCTGTCATTCACCGGGATAGTGAAGCTAATATTTTCATCGCTTTTGTTTATTAAATTTTTCAGTGCTTGTCGGTCGAGACTAAGTATATTGTATTCCGTCACTTCTTTCGGCAAGTCAACTTCAGATCGCTGGGCTGTTTTAAAGATACTGGTTTCTTCAAATTTCGAAAAAGTCAGGTGCTCTTCAACTACCCGCGCAGGAACAATTTCCTGACCATTTATCCATGCTGTACTCAGGCACATTAATAACAAGAAAATTCTACCCATGATCTCAGATTATTATGATTTGTAAAGAAAAGAAAATCTGTTGTTGGAATAAAAACATGACAATTATAAATGCAAAAACCCTAACTAATGGCATAATTCACAACACTTTGTAAAAAAATGGTCGTTTCTACGGAGCAATTTTAAGGGTATTCACGGATAAGGAATTTTTATTAAAAAATCCCTATTCTTTTTGTCAATAAATTACATATACTATTTTATTACCATACAACAACAACCCTGCCAAACTCGTATATAAACCATATTTAATGTGTTTTTCTGTAAATATATCCACATTTTAAGTGCGGTTATCCGACTCAAAACAGGAAAAGAAAATTCTTCATCCATAAAGTGAAAAGTATAGCCAGGTCTAAAAATTAGGCTAGACTTGCAAAATGCCCATATCCATTTGGCATTCCTTACCTCCCCAATGTTAATTTTTTTCTAAAAACAGCTATAAAAGATAACCTCACACACCCTATTTCAGTCTTTGATTAAACACAACATTTTAAACCATCAAAATCAAAGACCATGAAAACACTCATTTACACAATGATTTTGTTTATTACCCTTTCCTCCTGCCGTTCGATTGAAAGCATGGTCGAAAAAGGACAATATGACGAAGCCTTCAGCCATGCCATAGACAAACTGGCGGGCGAAAAAAACAAAAAGACCAAATACGTAAAAGGATTGGAAAAGGCATTCAGGGAATTGAATGCCCGCGACCTCAGAAAAATTGAGGCACTGGAGTGGAGTTCCGGTAGCGCAAACTGGGAAGAAATTTATAACCTGTATGGCAGGCTGGCTACCAGACAGGAAAAGGTGTCGCCTTTACTTCCTTTGATAAGCAGTGATGGATATGAAGCCAGCTTTGATTTTAAAGATTACCTGGCTGCCAGAAACAGCGCCAGAGAAAAAGCCGTACTTGCCTATTACAACAGGGGATCAGAAATGCTCGATAAGGCCAAAACGAACAGGGACAAAGCAATGGCACGTGAGGCTTTTCATACACTTTCCAGGATTGACCGCTTCACTGAGGAATATAAAGATGTAGCATTATTGAAAAGAGAAGCACGGGACCTGGGCATCGTACACATAGCCGTCGATATCCGGGAAGATAAGGAGGATGCTTATGGCAGAATTTTTTCAGATAAACTCACTTCCATCAGACTGGAGAAACTTGGCAATGAGTGGGAAAAATACTACCTCTTTGACAAAGGCAGAAACTTTGACAAATTTATTGTGGTTGAAATGAACCGTCCTGAGTTCGGCACTGAGAAAGAAAATGTAAACAACTTCGAATTGACAGCCCTGGTAGAAGACGGACTGGAATACCTGTACGACAGCAAGGGCAACATCGTGAAGGACAGTCTGGGCCATAAGATCACTGTACCCAGGAAGGTCATTACCAAAGCGTGGGTTTCTGAAATTTTCAGGGAAAAATCCAGCAGGGTCACCGGTAAGGTATTGATGTACGACGAAGTAAAATCGCTCCCTGTTCAGAATCTTCCTGTAGCCGTTTACCACGACTTCAAAGATTCTGCGGTAAGGTTTACCGGAGATCGCAGGGCGCTCAATACCGAAATTGGCAACAGATTGGACGACCACATCAGCAACTTCCCCAGCGACCACGATGCGGTTGACATCCTGTCCTCCAACTTGCTTTCAGCGGTGGAAAGTGCGATTAGGAAACTTAATGTGTAATAGTGTTCAGATGTTCAGATGTTCAGATGTTCAGATGTTCAGATGTTCAGATGTTCAGATGTTCAGATGTTCAGATGTTCAGATGTTCAGATGTTCAGCAAATTAATCAGGCTGACTTGCGTCTAGCTTGTTTAATTTGCTGAATAACATGCCAACAGGTGGCAATTTGGTCATAAAAAAATTTGAACATTTCCAACATCTTGAACATTTCCAACATCTGAACATCCCTGATATTCTTAATCCCTATGCTCCTGATCGGCCATATAACGGGTATAAACAATATAAATCAAGATGACCACACCTACTCCGGCAATACTCACTGACCAGGGAAATGGAAAATAATCCGAAATAAAAAAGAACAGCATGCCAATATAAATCCATTTGTTGTTCTTCGTGGATTTACCGTTGTGCTCGCCTGGCATTAAAACATACATCAGAAAAAACAGTACAAGACCTGCCCAAAAAACGTAATTGTCATAAGGCCTGTCCATGTATTTGGGCATCATGATGCAAATCAAGGCTATGAGGAAACCTATTTCAAATGGATTTATTTTTTTCATTGGTTTTACTTCAGCTTTTTAAAATTTATTTTCCAAAAAAACTAGCTCATTTTACCCAAATAAATGTTGGTCTCATAAATACTACAAATATGCATCGCAACAGCCCTGTTGCACCCATCATCAATAAAATGTTCTCCTCCGCACTCATAAACAATCAAAGGCAATTTAACTAATTCCTTTGCTATATTCTTCATTTTTAATATTTTATGACCCTGATACTCTCCCTTCTGACATTTTTCTTCAAATTCCTTAGCAACAAACCTTACAACCCAATTCTCTAGTTCTAATTTAAGACCCCCCATTTCTTTCCAAACCCAAAATTTCGATACATCCCTAATGTCTATACTCCAGCAATATTTATTATACTTTTCTAATCTTTGCGGCTCTACATTTTGAATTATATCATTGAGTTTATCATCGGAAAGTCTTTTAACTTCAATGCATTTTTCCATCAATTTTGTATTGTAGATTCAAGTCACAAATGCAACTTTTGAGGTAGACAATAAGGAGATAATATATATTCATGATCACATGAAACATTATTTTTATTTCTACTATCAACAATTTGTCTCGACTTCCAAATTAATTCAACAATAAAATTTTGTTCTCCAAAAATTTCATCGCAAATTTTCTTCAGATTATGTACTTCATTGTCATCAATAGACATAAAAATTACACCCTCATCCTTCAATAAATTTCTTGCCAGTTTTAATCTAGGATACATCATGCTAAGCCAGTCGGAATGATACCTTCCCGAAGTATCAGGATTTGAGAAAAATTGTCTATTATATTCATCCCTTTGACCGCTTTCATTTTTATATTCTTCGATACTCTGGCCAAAGTTATCTTTATACACAAAATCATTACCCGTATTGTAAGGTGGATCGATGTAGATCATCTTGACCTTTCCCAGGTAACTTTCCTGCAGGATTTTCAGTACTTCAAGGTTGTCACCTTCGATATACAGATTCTCGGTAGTATCAAAATTGACAGAGTCTTCGCGCACCGGTCGCAGGGTCTTGGTGGTGGGCAGGTTGGCAGTAACAATGGCCTCTCGCTTGCCAGGCCACTCGAGACGATAACGTTCTTTATTGCCTTCTACTACTTCGTGACTGAGTTCCTGCTTCAGCAAGTCAAAGTCGATGGCCCTGCCATCCGGGCCTTCTGCGACACAATTGGGAAAGAGGGAAGCTAGTTTCTCAAAGTTTTGATTTACGAGGTCGGGGGATTGGAGGTCTAGTTTTTCCAGGGGCATGGGGAGTTGTTTATGTAATATCTAAAAGTAAAATTATTGCCAATTTTAAGGGATATTTTAGCGAAATGTATTTCGTTAAAAAGATTCAGAATTCGACAATAAATATGAAAATAGAAATTTTGAACCATCTTCAAAAATTCCATAAGGCATTTAAAAGCCTTTTGATTTTCGTTATTTAATTAATAATCAATAAATTATACTAATCTATAAGGAAATTTTAATCGCAAAATTCCACTCAGATGGTGTGGATATAATATTCCGGATTTAATTTGGAACAAATATAGAAATCAAATCGTTATGAAGACTAAGAACACCAAATCATGACAGCCAAAACCAATCATGTAGTCCCCGCCCGCCAAAAAGGGTGGGCAGTAATAAAATCGGGAGCGATCAGGGCTTCCAGGCTATTTTCCTCAAAACGTGAGGCAATTATTTATGGGAGGTTATTAAGCAGATCAGAAGCCACCATTCTCTATGTCCATAAAAGGGACGGCACTGTTCAAAACCGAAATTCCTACATAAATGAGTCATAACATATTAAAAATTTAATATGGATAAACCTGAATTGCGCTATGAAAAAAATGTCTTTATCAATTGCCCTTTTGACCCCGAATTTACTCCGCTTTTAAAAAGAATTATTTTTACTGTTGTTTTCTTAGGGTATCATCCAAGGTTGGCCCTTGAAAACTCAGATTCCGGTGAGCCCCGATTACAAAAAATTCTTTCCATCATCAGGAGTTCAAAGTTTAGCATCCACGATTTATCGAGGATTCAGGCAACAAAACCTAAAGAGTTTTACCGGTTAAATATGCCCTTTGAATTGGGAATGGACTTTGCCAGTAGGCATTGTGACAAAAATCTTTCCGACAAAAGATTTCTTATTTTAAGTAGCAAATCTTATGAATATATGAGGGCACTATCTGACATAAACGGGCTTGACATAAAAAATCACAATGATGACCCGGAGGCAATAGTAGAAAATGTCCGTGCTTGGTTTATTGAAACCATTAAATTAAAGAATATCGAAAGCGCAACCATCATCAACTACGACTATTTCGCCTGTAATAAGGCAATTTTTGAAGATAGATTTTTGCGCTACCGCAAACACTTCAATGAACATGAAGCAGAAAAATATGCGGAATCCGATGTTGAAAAATTAAATATTGCTGAATTTACCAATGAGGTTATTGATTATATTGCCTCAAAGTAATTTACTATTTGTCTGGTAATTTTCTATCGAAATGATGGTTTGTAGAGTATTATGGGTTTGCCCATTTACCTTGACCGCCTCAACCACCTTCGCCGACTCCACACAAACAAATTTTTTATAATCAGCCGGATTAAGGTCTTTGATGGCATTGCACTTTTCCAACCAGGGGTTCCACACCACCACAGCGTCGGCACCTGTATTTGTGATTTGAATTTTTCGTTGATTTCCTTGGTCGTCGATGACTACATTACCCGGGTGATAGTAGATACGATCAGTTTCTTCGTTGATAATGATTGGACCGTTTTGACTGGATATTACACCGCCATTTACCTTGTCTATATATGACACCTGATCCAGTCCTTCAATTTCTACCTGAGGTATATCGGCTATCTGAAAATAAGTATGAAGTGCCTGGGTGATATACAACGGCTCTACTCCCAGGTTGTGTGTGGTAAGCCGCACGGTGAGTTCAGCTTTTGCTTCGATCTCGCAGGTGAGCTTCCAATGTCCCGGCCAGATGCTTTCCGTGTTATCGTCGGAGGTCGTCTCCAGCAGGGCATAAAAATCACCTTCCGTCACTCGATGCTCCACCAAATGCCATTCCCTGGTTCTGACAAAACCATGTTGGGGTAAGCCTTCATTAGGTCCAAACCATGGCCAGCAGATAGGTATGCCGCCACGTATGGCGAGCGGTCCGTCAAGGTCGGCCTTATCACTGCAAAAAAGAACAGGTTGGGTCGCATGTTTAGGTTGCCAGTGTACCACTTGTGCCCCTTTTGTGCATACCTTTATTTGACTGTTGCCTATGATCACCTTATTACTTTTTTACACCCTTCCCGGTTGCTGCCCAGTATATGCCTCCAAATAAATGTTCCAGAAAATATTCATCCCTGAATACCGCAGGCATATGACCTAAGGCCGTATAAAAGGAACGCCCCCCGTCATACAGATGAAACCACGAGATGGGATGAAAACCGCCCATACCTCCCGCAGGATTTGTCGATGTAGGTTTTCCCGCAAAATAACTGGTCTCATCAACCTCGAGCAGGTAATTCAAACCGGTTTGCTTCTCTGGCGTAAAAACATACCATTCGTCGGTAAAGAGGTGCGGATCCCTAAAGGCATCCATGCCGGGGAAATTTCTGGACCTTACCTTCAGTTGGGCGGTCTGTATGGCCGGGTGTTCTACAAACATTCTGCCCACCAGCTTATTGTACCACGGCCAATTGTACTCCGTGTCTGAGGCGCTGTGGATGCCCACAAAACCTTTGCCCGACCTGATGAATTTTTCCATGGCCAGTTGTTGGCTTTCATCGAGAATATCGCCTGTGGTATTGAGAAAGATGATGACGTCGTATTGCTTCAGTTTATCGTCGGTAAACCAGGCAGGGTTTTCCTGCCACTCCACATTGAAAAAATGCCTGTCACCCAACCGGCTTACCGCCTCTACCCCATCCTTGATGGACTCATGATGCCAGCCATTGGTGCGCGTAAACAATAAGGCATTAAATTGTTTTTGCGCAGAAATGCCTTGAAAGCCCGCCAGGAAAAGAAGCCAGAAAAAGAAAATTTTGGTAGCTGCCATTTTATGGTTTTTTGGGTAATACCTGATCGATCGTCTTTTTAGCCAATGTGGCCATCTTTTCATAACATTTCAAAGTTGGATGCACACCATCGGCAGCCAGATCGGCATTGAGGCCACCTGCTTTATTGGCCAAGGGCGTATGATAATCCAGGTAGGTTATTTTATACCGTGTGGCCATTTCTTTCAGCTTTACATTAAGTGCCCTGATTTTGGATGCTGCATCTTTTACAGAAGGCCGCCAGTTGAAGGATGATGCCGGTATGACAGAACCCAGGATAACCTTGATTTTATTGCTTTTGGCAATCTCGATCATCGAAGCAATATTGCCAAGAGTAAATGCTTCATCATAAGGACCTCCGTTTTCTGCCACATCATTAGTTCCAATTTCAATGATCACCGCTTGGGGTTTGAGGTCAACCACATCATTCCTGAACCTCAGCAACACCTGTGCACTGGTTTGCCCGCCGATGCCACGGCCTGCAAAGTTGTTATCCATAAAGAACTGCGGCATATTGTACACCCAACCTTCAGTGATGCTGTTGCCAATAAATACGACTTTAGGCGCTTTGCCTGCTTTTATCCTTTCATTCATGGATTTAAAATTGATGATCTGGGCAAAATCAACCACGTTCAACTGTGCCTCGATGCACAAGGGCCTGGCGATCGAAAACAATACACCCAACACAAAAATAATCTTACTCATTTGTTACCTGAATTTATGATCTGAACCGTCCAATGCTGTTTCACATTATTACAACTTGCTGATCACATCGATGATCCTGCTTCCGGCATGGCCGTCCCAAAGTTCAGGGTTACTGCCCGTCTTCCAGTTGCGGCTGACCATTTTCCGGAGACTGGCGGCAATTAAACCCTCGTCTGTACCCACCATTTCGTTGGTACCAACGGTGACAGTTTCAGGTCTTTCAGTAGAATCCCTCAATGTCATACAGGGGACGCCCAGGATGGTGGTCTCTTCCGTGATCCCTCCTGAATCCGTGACAACTCCCATTGCATTTTTTACCAAATAGATAAAGGCAAGGTAATCCATTGGTCCGGTGACATATACATTGGTGTAAACCTTTCCTATGGAATCAAATACCTTTTTGGTTCTTGGGTGCATCGGAAAAATAACCCTTGCTTTCCCGGTATTTTCATTAATGACCGTCAAAAGTTTATCCAGTGTATCTGCCTGGTCCACATTTGAAGGACGATGTAAAGTCATTACCAGATATGCGTTTTTATCCAACCCTTGTCCGTCATAAAAATCAGGCTTTCTCAACCTGTCCTGGTGGGCAAGCAGCGTATCGATCATGGTATTGCCCACAAAATAAATACGGCCTGGTGCAATGCCCTGAAGCTGCAAATTTTCGCCCGCACTGCGGGTAGTAGTGAAAAAGTAATCAGATATACTATCCGTTACGATCCGATTTATTTCTTCAGGCATGGTCATGTCGCCCGAGCGAATACCGCCTTCTACGTGTGCTACCTGTATCCATGCCTTTTTTGCTACGATGGCACAGGCCATGGTGGAAGTAACATCTCCTACGACGATGCACAAATCCGGCTTCCACTCCTGCAGTGCATTTTCATAGCCGATCATAATCTGTGCAGTTTGATTTGCCTGGCTACCGGAACCTGCTCCCAGGTTGATATGAGGTTTCGGAATATTGAGCTGATCAAAAAATTGCTCGCTCATGGTTTTATCGTAGTGCTGTCCGGTATGGATCAGCCGGTATTCAATGGGGTTTTCGGAACTTGCATTGTGGGCATGAATGGCTTCAATGATGGATGCTATTTTCATGAAATTGGGTCTTGCTCCGGCAATGATGTCTAAACTCTTCATGGCAAATTGAAATTATTTATTTGTCTTACTTTTCGCTGTTTACTCAGCACACTTCTATGACTACATCTCCTTCTTTTGCAGCAGATAACTCACCAATTGGTTTTGCAAACTTTGCCAGTCCATGTTGGCAAAGAAGAGCTTCAACTTCATCCCGGGCCTCCTCATCAACACAAATAAGCAGGCCACCACTCGTCTGCGGATCTGCCAATATGGCTTTGGCAACTTCTTTGTCTAATGCTTCACCAAACGACACCTTATGTCCGTAGGCTGTAAGATTTCTGCCTGTTCCGCCTGGAACTGATTTTGCCGCAATATAGTCTATCAAGTCTTCAGAAATCAAAGGAACACGGTCCAGATACAATTTTGCATGCACTTTACTGCCGTCGCATACTTCTGAAAGATGCCCAAGCAGGCCGAAGCCCGTCACATCGGTCATGGCGGTGACTCCCTGCACTTTACCCATCACTTCGCCAATGGTATTGAGTTGCATCATCTGATTGGCGGCCAGTTCGAGGTGGTTTTCCCTGAGCAAGCCCTTCTTTTCAGCAGTAGTGAGGATGCCAACTCCAATGGGCTTGGTGAGATACAGGAGGTTGCCCGCCCTGGCGGTATTGTTTTGTTTCAGGTGTTTGAGATCGGCGAGACCGCTCACTGCCAGTCCAAAGATGGGCTCCGGTGCGTCTATGCTGTGCCCTCCGGCCAACGGTATTCCTGCCTCCAGACACAAGCTCCGTGCACCTTCAATGACCCTTCTGGCCACATCGGTAGAAAGTGTATTGATGGGCCAGCCCAGGATGGCAATGGCCAACACCGGGGTGCCCCCCATAGCATATACATCACTGATGGCATTGGCAGAAGCAATCCTTCCAAAATTATAGGGATCATCTACGATGGGCATAAAAAAATCAGTGGTCGAAATCAAAGCCTGGCCATTTCCCAGATCATAAGCTGCTGCATCGTCTTTGCTGTGGTTGCCAACGATCAGCCTTTTATTGTCAGGTGCTGTAAAGCTGGAGCTCAGTATCTCTTCCAGTACATTGGGAGCGATCTTACAGCCGCATCCGGCACCATGAGAATATTGCGTTAATTTAATAGACATATAGGTGGTATTGTGATTTTTTTGTGGTTAGTGTAACTGAAATTAGTCATTATATTTTTAGTCCACACGTTATGATTTATCTCCCATTGCCTCTAAGACCCGCTTTGCATTTTTTACGGCATCTGTATCATCGCATGGAATCATTGTGATCAGTTCATTTGGCACTTGCTTGTTTTCGAGTGCCTTTTTATAGAGTTTGTCGTAGTACTTCAACAAAATGCGAAAACTATCTGCTACTTCATTTTCAATTAAAAAATTAATGGCATTTTGCGTTTCCAGCCCTCCCAGTTTTTTGCGAATGCGAATGATGGCGTTGACCATTTTTTCAACGGGCAGACTGCCATATTCAGCGACCGTATATTTGAGTCGTTCTTCAAAAGGAATGTCGAGGATGAAAATTTTAGCCCTGATCATTTGATCCCACAAGGCATTTGGGATATTGACATGTCCAAGTCGCATGCTCTCATCTTCCAGCCAAATGACGTTTTCTGCTTCTTCGTAGAATCGCTTGGCCAGTAAGTTCTCAAACATTTCGCCTGAAGGCTGGTCGGGCATACCAATATTGCCAAATGCAGATCCTTTGTGGCAGGCAATGGCTTCAAGGTCAATGACCGATGATCCTTCTAAAGCCATCTGATGCAAGACCCTGGTTTTTGCTGCCCCGGTATTCCCACTCAACATGTGTAGTTGGTATGGTTTATGAAATTGAGCCAATACCCATTGCCGGTATGCCTTATAACCTCCATCCAGTACAGAAACCTGAAAGCCATACAGGTCAAGCAACCAGGCGACACCGCCACTGCGCATTCCCCCTCTCCAGCAGTGCACCAATAATTTAAAATGTCCTGAGTCCGTAACGTCGCGTTTATCTTTGGCAAACCGAATCGCCAGTTCTTCTTCAACATGCGCTATGATCTTTCCCATCTTAGGACCAAAATAATCCAGTCCGATTTTTATGGCACTACTGCGGCTTTCCTGTTTATAGGCGGTCCCTACTACAGCCCGCTCTTCGTCATCAAAAAGTGGGATGTTTATGGCTCCGGGTATATGGGCATGATTAAATTCCCCGGGTGACCTTACATCGATGATGAGGTCAACGTTCCAGTCGGTCATCTGTGTTATTCGCTGTATCACAGCTTATGTATTTTTGAGTTTTCGCACATGTAAAACAGGACTTGATTCATCATGCCAGGAACCTTTTCACCAGGACCAGATATGCTTTAATCACTACTTCGGAAGAAAATTTTTCAAGTACAAAGGTGCGGCCTTGTTGACCCATATTTTGCTTTTCACTGGCAGAAAGATTTCCAAATTTGTGTATGGCCGCCGCCAGTTCTTCCGTTGATCCGCTACCTACCAGGTAACCATTGACCCCATGAACAACTACATCACGGCAACCAGGTACATCGGTGACAATCACCGGCCTGGCCATACTCATGGCTTCGAGAATGGCCCTTGGTATGCCTTCCCGGTATGAGGGTAAAATTACCACATCTGCCTGCTGGATAAAGGGGATAACATCGTCGTGATAGCCATGAAAACGGATTAGTGGATGGTTTCTATAAGCCACCAGATCCTCCTCCCTGACGGAAGATGGATTTCCCGGATCGGTATCTCCCACGATGTGCAAAATCACCTGACCCATTTTATTTTCAGTGCTAACTTTTATAAAAGCCTGCAACAACTCCATGACTACAGCGGGCGAGAATTTATAAACGTCGATACCTGAACCCCTGATGATGGAAGAATTACTTTCCCTGACCAGAGACAATTTTGTAAACAAGTCACGGTCATCTGCATTTTGAAATATTACATGGGAAGACAGGCTTAAAGCATATCTATACAATCTGACCACTACTTTGTGAACCAGTTTTTGCTGCAGGAAACTAAATCCCAGTCCGGTGATGGTATTCAACACAGGAACCTTGTAAAGACCCGCTGCAAACGTAGCATAAATATTGGGCTTGATGGTATAACACATCAAAAGGTCAAACTTCCATTTACGAATCAACGCCAAAAATTCAAAGAACAACATGGCATCGCCAGTAATGCTTGTACCTTTGCGGGCCAGCCTTTTGAGCGGGATAAATTGGGTGCAATATTTTTTTACCTCCAGTTCGTAACCATCTTCCGGAGCAATACAATAGACCTCATACCCTTCCGCCATCAATCCTTTGATGAGTTCCAGTCGAAAATTAAAAATATTCCAGGCTGTATTGGCGATGAGGCCAATTCTCTGGTGCCTTACTAATTCAGCCACCGGAGGTACCACTTATATAGAACAAATAAATACCAAAATACACCCTGTTCGAGGATGCCTGTCCTGTTATTTAGAAAAAGGTTGCATTCCGTGCGTACAAATTCGGCATTGAGCTGGAAGGTGGCCATAAATTTTTCATCCAGGGCCAGATTCCTGACCTCCGATGCATAGGTCGTTTTTAACCAAAGGGCAAAAGGAATTCCAAATCCCTGTTTCCGGCGGTCGATCAAATCAGACGGCACGTATTTATATAAGATTTGCCTCAGCACCCATTTGGATTGATTGTTTCTTATCTTAAAATGATCGGGCAATGCAAGTGCGTATTCGATGATTTTATGATCCAAAAAAGGTTCCCTCGCCTCAAGCGCTACAGACATGGTGGCCCTGTCGACTTTTGTCATGATGTCCCCTTCAAGGTAAGATCTGCTGTCGGCAACGGTAAATTCCGAGAGCTGCCTTTTTTGTTCCAGAGGTGTGGGCATTTCAAAAATATCCGTGTGATTTCCCTTATGCAATTGTTCGAGCGCTTCAATAGTAACACCTGATGTGACAAGACTTAAAAATTCAATTCTTGACTTACTGCGCAATGCCCTCAACATTTTAGGATACCTGATCTCAAAATGATTGATCTTTGGCATAAAAGGAAGTAGGTCCGCAATTTTTTGAAGGGAAGACGGAGGAATTTTTGAACCAATTGAAGCTGCCATATTTCTAAGCCCGAGCGGAAACGCAGATATCTTATCATAATACCGGTTGGCAAGCATATATCGCTCATACCCTGAAAACAATTCATCACCTGCATCGGCCGAGAGCGCTACTTTTACGTGGCGGCGGGCTTCTTCAGCGACCATCGTCGTGGGAATGGCTGAACTGTCACCAAAGGGTTCATCATATATGTCAGATAACCGGTCTGTAATGCGCGCAAAATCGTTGAGACTGCACGTAAATGTATGATGGTTTGTTCCCAGTATATTCGCTACTTTTTCGGCATAGGGAGATTCGTCGTAAACCTTGTCTTCAAAGCCAATGGTATAGGTATTCAACGGCATGTCCCTGTCCTTCTGCAACAATGCAGTAACCAGTGAACTGTCGATACCTCCACTGAGAAAAATGCCTACGGGCACATCGGCTACCATCCTGAGCCTGAATCCTTCGGTCAGAATTTCTTCTGTTTTACGGATGGTGGCTTCATCCCCGGTTGTCAGTGTTTTTGCTTCCCTGGCTTTTACATCTATATTCCAATAGGTGTGAATGCTAATATCTCCGTGCCTGTTGATCTGAAGTATGGAGCCAGGAACCAATTTTTTGGCATATTTAAATATACAATAGGGTGACCGGATGTATCCTGTCTGTAAATAAAGGTCTACCGCATCCTGGTCAATGGTTTTGTCAAATCCGGGATGTTGGTGCAAGGCTTTTAACTCAGAGGCAAACACAAACACACCATCCTTATGGTACCAATACAGTGGCTTTACGCCAATCCTGTCGCGACAGACGGTCAGTGTTTGTTCTTGCGTATTCCAAATGGCAAGGGCAAACATACCCCTGAAGCGATCCACAAATTTTAAGCCCCATTGGTCAAAAGACTTGATGATGACTTCTGTGTCACTGTGAGATATAAATTCATAGCCCAGTTCTATAAGTTCATTGCGGATTTCCTCATAATTGTATATCTCGCCATTATACACCATGACATATTTATCCCATATATATGGCTGATGTCCGGAAGCTGAAAGATCAATGATGGAAAGTCTTTTATGCCCTAACGCTATATTGTTATTAACGTAAAGACCACTATCATCAGGACCTCCATGCTCAAGGGTATTGATCATTGATTGCGCAAGTTCAGTCATTTTCACAATGTCGACAGGATTTTTAGTCCATATACCGGAAATTCTACACATAATATTTTAAGAACTCATTGTTAATTAAAAAATCTGAATCGCCGGACAGCTGCATCAATCACAGTTAATCCATTATCAGCATTAAAAGTATGCGTCGCCATGATACGCTTATCCCAGGATGGCAGAATACAAGTTACCAACTCCTCTTCATATTCTGTTTCCGTCAATTTAATGATTTCACTAAATTGAATTGAATACCCATAACGAAAAGAGCAGTCCTGCGAGGGCCTGTATATTTTATCATTAAATCTCAATACTTTTCCGGCCGGTCTGGATCTCTTAACGTCCGAAACGATTGGATTTAGCGGATGTGGTGTCCAATTGTTAGTATTCAATTCATCTGAAAAAAATAAGAACAATTCTTCATTCGATGAGGATCCCGGAATTTCACAAATATTGGTGAATAACCAAAATTTATTGTGATGGAATAATATTGTACTGTCAAAAGCTGACAAATTTTCCATTAGATTCATTTCAAACTCCCATTCATGCGGGAAGTTCCTTGCTTTGTACAGTTCAATAGTTTTATGCTCAGATGATTCAGGGATCATATAAAAATTTCCCTTATGTTCCATAACAAATGGATAGGATAAATGATAAGGCTTTTGCAAAACCACCTCAGATCTGGACAATGTTCCATTCTTGTCAATTTCTAAAAGCGAAATATGACCCTTGCCAGATTGATTTTTGTATAAAAACTCTTCAAAAAAAATATAATACTTATCGTCTTTATAAATAACAAATGGATCTGCCCAAAACCTGTCTATATTAATTGGAATTTTCTTGTATCTGAAAAGAGAAGTCTGAATGTTTCCAGGCGGTTCAAAGTTATAAAACAGTGTCCATTGTTCATCAAAAAATAAATAATACAATTTAGATCTTAACCAACGAAAATAATGTCTCGTAATAAGGAAAATCAATCTTAAATTACCCGGACCCTTGTACAAAATATTGGAGTAAAAATTTAGCTCTGAATTTAGACTATTGTGCTTCTCCATAAACTTATCATGACCCAATTCACGATATTCTTTCACTTTTCTGGGAATCAAATTTATTGTCTTTAAATAAAAATTATTCCTCGTTCTTTTCAATGAATTGTCAACTGCAGACCACGTTCTGGCCAACACCAGACCCCCATCCAGATTTTCGCTAAGAATTTGTAAAACAGAACCCACTTCCCTCCAATGGCTGAATACCTCCCAAAAACCAGCAGGTCCGCCTCTGTTAACTAAATTATCCCCATGATGAAGTGACCAAATACCGGCCTTTGCGGTATTTAATACCTCCCCCCTGAGAATTCTGAATCCAAACCGCAATATTATATCCAGGTCATGACATCTAATGTTTTCAACATCCTTTTTGTGCAGATAATCGGAATAAGCATATTTCTTGCATTCTACAGACAATGTTGAAACAGTAGACAGTAAACCCCGCAAATCCTTTAAAATAAAAGCATCGTTCTGTACTTTAAATAAATAATTTTCCAATTTACCATAAGCAATGAATAAAATAGAGGGAAATAAATCAAATACTTTTCTAAATATATTGCGATACGAAACAGCTTCCTTTTTAATGACAACCAGATCGATTTCGGCATATTCACTGTCAACTAAAATCTTTATAACATCATATACCCAGGATGGAACCTGATATCCATCCAATAACAATCCTATTCTTATTTTACTTTTCAATCGATTATCTTAAAAGGGCCTGGTATTTGCTTACAATTTCGTTTTCGGAAAATTGATCTGTTATATATTCCCGAATTTTATTTCTGTCCCAATTCATAATTAGAGCCTCATCCAATTTTTTCAAAAACATCGCATCATTATTGTTTTCAACCAAAAACCCATTTAACCCATCCACAATGATTTCAGGAGTTCCACCCGGCGAATTAAAGGCAACAACAGGTATCCCCAAAACATTTGCCTCCAAAACCGCATTTGGAAATCCTTCATAATAAGAACCTTGTAAAAAAACATCCGATTGATAGAGATAGGCATCAATGTCGTCAATCCTGCCTAAAAGTTTAACCTTGCCTTCCAAATTATATTCCACTATCATTTTTCTGAGAGGTTTTTCCATATTTCCCTCACCTAATATATAATAGGTGAAAGACCCTTTATAATTTGATAGTATACGCAGCATCCTGTCATATCCCTTTTCAGGTCTTAAATTTCCAATGGATATAAAAACCGGATGTTGCAAGTCTACCTTCTTATTTATTACTGGGCTAATCCTGCTTATTGGGTTGTAGATTTGAATGATCTGAGAAGGAGGTATATTGAAATTATTGATCAGGTCATCCGCCATTGATTTTGACTGTGCAATAATTTTATCAAACCGTCTATAAGCATATTTAATGTAGAAATTTAATATGTTTTTATATTTAAAATGTTTATTGTTTTCGCTTAATATTGTTGACTCCCTAATAAAAAACTTTGCTTTACCAATGTAAAATAATTTGACTACTGTCATTAATACATTTACAATGGTTAAGGTAGACAAAATATAATCCGGTCTGATTCTGTATAATTCCCTGCATATTGCAAAGAAAGCATGTCTGGCCTTCTTAATGTCAAGATTTATTAAATGTACATGTTCATCAATCCGGAAATGTTGATTCAAATTATTAATTAAAATTAAATCAACTTCATATGTACTTTTATCCAATTTATTGGCAATAAATGCGGTAATTTTTTCAGTGCCTCCGGAAACCAGGCTTAAAGAAACAATGACAACCCTTTTTCTTTTTCCGGATATAATAACTTCCTTTCTATTATTCATTTAAAATATGCTCGATCTTATTTACAAAAACTTGATGGAAATATTGCTAAAACACATCTGGAGGTTTATTCTCTTATACTATGATAACCATAAGATTATTCAATTCAGAGAATCAAACAGAATTCAATTTATATCCAATTCTATTTGACAGATATAATTTCAACTTGCCAATAGCAAATGCGACATAATTTGGTTATAAATATTTAGAATGGGGTCTTTCTTCTGTTATCAATCATCTATCAACAAAGTACCAACTTCATGGTTTGTCCCATTATCCTGAATGGGTTGATTTACTATGTTGTTTAATATGTAATTATACTCTGTGCCATAGAAGGCTTTTATAGAAGGCACGCCAGGCGGTGTATGAATGACACAATTTCTAACAATGGCACTGGGAGGAGTAGAAGATGTATAAAGCTCAATTCCGGAATTTGGTAAAGATGATGATGCCCCTGCAATTCGAAGAACTACATTGTCAATAATGGATTTTCTCCCTGCGAAAATGCCCCTGTAACCATTTATGCACTCCGTATGCGATATTTTACCATTTTCAATTAAAAAGTCTCCATCAGAATAGAGGGCGTGAATGGCGCAGTTTCCATAAGTATTACTAATGTCAAAATTGGAAAGGACAACATTATTCATGTTTGCAAAACTCAGATACCTACCCCCCTGAACATTAATATTCCTTAACACACAATTTTCAAGATTATAAAATGTCAAATTAGTATTAATACTACTGTCCTTAAAAAACAAGCCATCCACAGAAATGGAAAACACATTTGAAATGGCCAGGCTTGTATTGGTAAGTTCTACATTTCTGACCCGAATATTGTGGGCAAAATCGACTGGCGTGGTTTGATTATTAGAACTAATTTCCAGAATACCGCAATTTATAAATTTTGAATTGGTAAGCTGTATATCAGATAACCCACTGGCACCCAGATGCTGTCTGATTTCTATTGCCTTGATGCAATTCTGACCTGAAATCTTATCGTAATAATTTTCGCTATCGTCATTACTGCTTATACCGGTTATAACCCCAAGTGCCTGTTCTACATACACATTATGTACCAACCCACCATGGACATCATCGCTGTGCGCAATTCCCCCACCTTCATGACCTAAAGTGAAATCACCTAACCTGGCCAGAATATTGACATTTATAATACTTACATTGTCAATCGTATATCTTTCATTACTACCCAGGTGAATTCCATTTCCAAAAGAATTTTCAATGGTAATATTTCTTAGTGTTGGATTGTCATTAAACAAACATATAGATTCTCCGGGTGAATTACTTATGACAAGATTGGTAAATTTTCCATTTATAGAAGAGGTGTACAATTCACCGCTGTTTTCCCATCTGTTGTATAATCCGTTTTCGGAATTATTACCATTGATGATTAGGTTGTCAATTTTAATATTGGGTTGAACCGCACTGATTTGATAAAAACAGGTAGTTAATTTACCCCCCATAAAAGAAAGCTGAGAATTGTCCAGCGCTGTTATGGCGGCACTCAGGCGAATACCACTGCTGTCTTTACTGACAATGGTATACGAATGGGAATAAACCCCATTCAGTATGGCTACTACACTGGTGCCTATTTCAAACATTTCCACATTTTGTACCGAGACCATATCGCTTCCCGACTGATGGGATACAATGGCACTGGAAATCCTTGGGATTCTGCATAAACTGGCATTATTGCCATTGAGGATTTGACCCTCAATCAACTTCAATGTACCTGAATTTTTATATACAAAACCCTGATCAAATTCAATACTTCCATATTTTCCGGCGGATCTGATACAACGCTGCATGGCATCCGTTGAAGATTTAAATGTACTGTACTTTTGATCTGAAGAATCTACCGCCCCAAAATTTGAAGGCCGGTACGCAATCTCATCGCGCAACCAGAAGCCCGTATCCTTTGCAGCAAAAATGTTACCCCCATCATCTCCATATCCTAGTTTATCATACCCAATCCAATGAAAATATCCTCCTCCATATTGGAGGGAGTCATAGTACGATTGTACATAAACAGGACACTCGCTTTTCTGCAACTTACGCAGTTCACTGACGTTGCGCACATTTATGTTACACTCGATCCTTATCCATTGGTCTCCGTCTGAAATAAAAGTACCATTATTGGGAACCCTTACTAATTTGCCCCGGGTATGGGCCAGGGTGTCCAGTTTTGAAATACTGTCTACCACAAGGGGTTTGGGGAAACCCGATTCATAGTTTACATATCGCAAAATGCCGAGGGAATCTGACATAAGGATCTGACCATCCATTCCTGGTTTATTAGCACCATCCAACATTTTTTTGACGAACATGGTACCAATGACCTTAACGGTATCATCCTGACAAACCACGGCGTGGCTTGACAGAAAGAAAATTACCGTTAAAAACAGATACCTGATCACAAAAATAATTTTAAATTATAAACAATTGATTACCAATACATAAAATTGCATATAACTATAAATAATCTTCTCATTGCTTTTGTTTTTTCAAAAACAAGTATGCCATTGGCAGCATGAAGATAAATAATATCTTTAAATAAATATTCCGGATGTCGCTGTAAAGTCTAAAAATTGTCTTCTGTTGAATCAAACCGGATGCAATGTAATTGCGCATTTGTCCCAATATATGTTTTGGATTATATAAATAGTATAACCGAAAACTATTCATAAACAACAAAGCGTACTTATACTTCCCAAAACTATTGGCCTTGAAATTGTTTGTTGACATGATAGAACCCCCTTCATCTACATAATATACGCGCACTATTTCATTAATATAGCGTGTCTTATATCCCTGGTTGGCTATGCTGATCCATAGTAAGCCCTCAGGAATATATCCCTTATTTTTGTACTCATCCCCAAAGCTGAATTTCTGCATAATATCCGTTCGCTGAAACCCGCTCTTCTCGCCTGCTATTTTAAACTTAACAGTGGTCTCCAGTGTATCTGAGTCCAGAGGTGAATGCGGAAATACACTGCCAATTTCCTTACCGTACTGATCCATACACCTTGCGGTCACCCCACTGAAACCTGACCTCTTCTCAACGGGTATTGACATCCAGGTCTGATAAAGCAGCTCAAGGGCATTAGGCAGCAGCTCGTCATCTGAATCAACCGTATAAAAAAAGGCTCCTTTTGCCAGGGCAGCTGCCTTCAAAATGGTAAAAAACTTATGGGTATTTGCCTGATATACATAACGTATCTCAAATCCTGCGACATTTACCCAGGATTCAACCAGATTTTTGGTCTCATCGGTTGAACCATCGTCTATGATAAGCCATTCAAAATCCTTGAAAGTTTGCTCCTGCAGACTCTTAAATACCCGCCCCAATGTTTTTGATCTGTTGTAGGTAGGGGTAAATATGGTGAACTTAAAACTATACAAGTTATTCGCCTTTCATTGGTTAGCTATAATCAAACTAAGCTTTATGCTGTAACAATTTATTTAAGGATAAATCCTTTAAAACAGAATAACCGTGCTGTTCCAGCAATGCCAGTGCATTTCCCTCCTGAGGTATAAATGCATTGTCTTCCATTAGTATATATTTAGGATAAAGTGATACAGGCGCCTGTTCAAAAAACTTCTTGAACACCCGGTATTCAAAACCCTCGATGTCGATTTTCATAAAGTCTATTTTTTCCAAATCTTCCTCCTTTAAAAAGTCATACAAGGGTTTACAGGGGACTTCTACCCTGGTTTGAGATTTAGATAAAAATGAATTTCCGCTGGTGTTACCACTCGTGCTGATACCCATGGATAAAACCTCAGTCTTGTCTGAAACACCAAAATTCCTGACCTCCACATTTTTAATCTTAGGATTTAGTTGCAGGTTTTCCATAAATCTGCGGTAATTCGAAGGGTCGGCTTCAATGGCAATGATTCGACCGCCGGTTACAAGTCCTGACAAATACAGCGAGTAGAATCCTATATGCCCGCCTACATCGAGTATGGTGTCCTTAGAACCGATAATATTTTTAATGGCCTCGAGCTCTTTATGGTCATACAACTGAGGATAAAATAGCAGGCCCGAATCTACGCATTGGCCCGGGTCTAGTTTCATTTGAAAGCCATGAACATCCACCACTTCTTCCTCCCTTTTTTTCCGGTTGTAAAATGGAATAACAATCCTGTTTAGCAACACACCGGAAACCTTTACCTTTGGTAGCTTTCGGGATATAGATGTCATCCATGATAATTCTTTGTTCATCTTGTAAAATTATGATCACGTCATCGGCAACTTTGCGCGAAGAACGTGAGGGTTAAGTGAATTTTATTAAAGCCTGGCGAGAAAATCGAAATAATGCCTGGCGGTATTTTGCCAGGTATATTCGGCAAGGATATCCAAATTTGCTGCGGAATAATTTCCTTTTGTACCAAGTATGGATAACAGCTTACTACGGATGGCTCCTGCCTCGTTGCGCACAAAATCCACCCAGGGAAACTGTGTGCAATACCGGTAATTGTCAGATTCATAGGTATAAAGGAAGAGTATAGGTTTCTGCAGCGAAAGTAGTTCGTATATTTTGCTGGACGACTGTATTCCATAATTGTTGTCAATATACACCAGTAGATTGGCCTCATCATAACTTATGGCAAGTTCCTCACTGGAAACCCTCTCGCTATAGAAAATGGATGGACATAACGGAACTTTTACCCCTGTAGAAAACAGACTTAATTTTACCTTTTGATCCTGTAAGGCCTGAATCGCCTCCAACAATGGGTCAACAGGCCTCAATTTAGGATATATTGCCCCTGCATAAATGGCCTTAATGGCTGTAAAATCGAAATGTATGTCATCACTTCCTGAATTTCCAAATGGTTTATATCCATTGGGTATTACCTCGATGGCGTTCAGATATCCAAAGGTGTTCCTGTAGAAATCGAGCGTAGCCAGATTGGTAACAATAAGGGCATCAGAAGCCTCCAGACCTTTTCGTTCTATTTGTTGATAAATCAAATCTTCTGCACCTGGCATAGCGGAGTTTTTATATAGTGGATCACCAATGTCCAGAACAAGTTTTCCACAATAGCCCATATTTTTTATTGCGTCGGCCAGCATAAAATTTGAAAACGGTGCCACCATCAGGACGACAATTGGAAAGTCTCCATCATGTATAAAGTCAACGATCTGTTTTTGTTCCCATTTCCAGTTTTCAAGTGGGTTAACCATCTTATAAAGCCTGTTCACTGCACCGGTGAATTTCCGGAATATGAAATTGGCGGAAATTTTACCCGAAAAATCCCTGTGCAAAAACCAGGAAGAAAACCAGGTCAAATCCTTTCTGTGAATCGTGATGGTATTCATGTTTATCCTGGGGTGACGCCCATTGAAACATAGTAGTTCTATCTCCATAGGCCCGGTAAATGGAAACATTTCACGAATCCTTATGTTTCTAGGCACCCCTTCATCAAACGATTGGGCAATAAATAAAACTTTCACCTACCTGACCTCATTTTCTCCAATCCTGAAATTTGGTGTTTGTCCTTCCCAGGTACTGCGCGTGCGGATAAATTTATTCATAAGGATCGTGCCCTCTGGATTATATCGACCGCCATTGATGATGCGGATACCCGTGCCGCAATCTTCAAAACTATTGTCCTGTATTTTTGTCCTGGAACCTACAGACTCTATACCGACCATGGCCCCGTTGATCATATTTCCCGACACAACTTGTTCACCATTGGTCATGTAGAGACCCGTTGGACTTTTTCCGTCAAGTGCATTGCCCTTAATTGTCACAGATTGAAAGTTGTTTGAGCAAATACCGTATTTCGATGGACCGGTAATTTGGTTATCCCTGATGATTGCAGAAGTGTAATTGGTGGTATTTCCACTTAGCCAAATAGCGGCTTCATTCATATTTATGATGCGGTTATTTTGGATTATTCCCTTTTCACCTATATAGAAAATACCATGCTTTCCATTTTTAATTACATTCGAATCAATGACATTTTCATCCACAGGGCAGCCATCGTAGCGAGTGGATAAAATACCATAATCTACTGAATTTAATATCACATTACCTGTCACTTTGGTATCAACAGAGGCAATAAAAATGCCATTGCGGCAATCCTCAATCTGATTATTTTTTAATACTATGGCAGTAGGTGTTCCTTTTTGTGAGGTCATAATGCCCCATTCTCCATTGTTCCTGAAAGTACAACCTGCAATGAGAATGTTCCGGTTTGAGGGTATGGGTTTATCCAAATCTGCTTCGACATCTATGCCGCTTTCGGGCTTAAGTCCCCTGCTGTCTGAAAATTCACTGTCTAAAACCTGAATGTCATAGCCATTGATGATTGATAAACCATTTCTGCAGCTTCCTTTAACCAGCATATTTGTCATCTGAATGTGCTTTGAATAGGTCGCTGTGTCCAAAGGGTTTCCTGCACCTATAAAAATACCATCTGCCGTATTGTTCTTACAAGTAATTTTATGAAGTATAATGCCTTCACTGGCCAGCAGAATTAGGGTATGTGCGTAACTTTCCTTGCATCCGCGATGAATGCTATTGGCATCCAGAATAATGTTTTTTATAGAAATATTTTTACAGTCGCGCAAGTTCAGAAGTCCATATCCATTGGACAGTGGGGCCTCCCGATCCATGATAAAAACACTACCCTGTCCATCAATGGATATATCCCTTTTATTCAAAAGGTTGATTACCCTTGTGAGTCTGTATGTGCCTTTTCTTAGTTTGTAATTGTGACCGCTCTTCATAGCTTCGAGTTCATATGGCTGATCCAATTCTATGAAATGCTCTTTAACTTTTACTGCTTTACAGGAAATATAACTCAGCAAAAAAATGAGTAAAAAAAGGTTGATATAATTTTCCTGTCCTCTCATTCTTTAAAATTGATTAACGCTGCCATATAGGCATAACAAAATAGCATTGAATAAGAATCAAATAGATTGTGACTCTGTATTCCAGCCAGTAAAAACACTATGCCAAATAAAATGGCTTCCTTCCTTAAAAGCCATTTACCGCGATTATACAAAAAAGAAAGGGGTAAGCCAAGCAACAGACCCAAACCGAGAATGCCATATTCATTTAAAATATGCAGATACATGACGTGACTGGAATGCCCTGAAGACGAATGCTCTCGTTCTATGTATTTCGAACTGGACAAACCATTTCCAAGTAAAGGACTTCGCAGGTAATAGTAATAATGTTCCCTGAATACCGTAGCTCGTATCCCTACATGGGTTTCCTGCGGATGAATGATCTGGTTCAGTCTTTTCTCAATTCCATTGTTATACTTGAGGTATTCGATCATTCTGGTATAACTCTGAGTGGTTTTAAATGAACCAAATAACAAAACCAATGTAGTCACAGCCACAGCAAAGCCAATGACAATATTCTTCAGATTGAAACTACCCCAAAAGGCAATCAACATAAACAATACGGCAAGAATGGGCGCTGCTCCTCTGGAAAGGGTGAGAAAGACACCCAGTGCCATCACCAAAAAAAAGAGGAACCTCCATTTCGGTGGTATCCTGAAAATGACAAGCACCATGCCCATAAGCAAAACCTGTGCTGACGCATTGGGGTTAAGGTAATTACCGGCAGCCCTGAAGTCTAACCCAAATCCATAATCGTCAGAAAAATTAGTGATGTCATAAAAATTATTCAACGCACCAAACAAGACTGCAAATGGAAAAACCTTTGAGACAAATCTGAAATTGCTTTCATTTGAAAGCAGGATCATAAAGGAGAATAAAAGAGCATAAGAAGTGAGCGAGGAAGAAAAAATATCCGTAATGTAGTCCTTATATGCATCGTAATAAAGGATGTAACTTATGCCAAAGTTGAGCACTAAAAGTGCCATGGCAGCAGAAAGCCAGTAGGAAAGGCCTTGGGTAAATACATCTTTCAACAGACCCGGCCTGATTAAAAATTTAGCCACGGCATAGCTAAAAATATATAAATGCCATATATCGGGGGTAAAGACGTGATGCCGTGAAAATAATTGTGCATCCAGAATTCACAGAAATAAAAATATAGCGCAAAGAGAATCATGGCCTTATCCAATAAGCCCACAAAAGTTATTGAGTTCGACCTATCTTCAACCCACGACTCTGTCATACAAATATATAAGTTTGGGATGTTTGATAACTGACTCCAGTATATTGCGCACCAAAAGTGGGTCCATAAAGCCAAGCCTCAGTAGCACAACATATGTAACCAGGCTGTAGGGAATAAAGTAAAATAAAAATGCATAAGGAGAAGGATAAAACTGTCCAACCAATTTAAATCCTGCAATGAGGACTGAACAAAAGAAAAACAAACTAAATATCAATTTCCACGGAACGACATCGGTAAATGAATGGGATAAAATGCCAAAACCCTTTACAGAAACCATCAGAATGAGCAGGACAGAGGCAGTAACACTGGCAATGGCTGCACCATATAATCCCAGGTAATGAATGAGGATATAATTCATGATAATCGATAAAACACAGGCCATGGCATAAAAAACAGGCAACATATTGGTCTTATTTGATACCAAAAAAATATCCTCTGTATTGCATAACCTGAAAAGCAGGGTAATGTTAAAAATGAGGAAGACAAGGCTGCTGCTTTCATATTTGGAAGAAAAAATAAGCACCACCAGGTCATGGGCATAAAATAGAAAATATAATACCACCGGATACACCAGAAATACAAAAAGCATGGCAATTTTCTTTTTATAAGCTATGATCAGGTCGTAATTGCCAGAATTATAAATCTTTGAAATATCGGGTAGAAAAATGGTATTTATTGCGGTAAAAAGATTCATGATCATCGGTATATACATGGCTCCATTTCGATAAACCGCATAATTTTCAACACCCAGTAAAAAGCTGATGAAAAAGCCATCCACCACGGAATAAACCGAACTGATGGCAATGGTAAGTCCCAGTGGTGCAGCTTCCCATAATTGCTGCCTGATCAAGGTCAGTTTGATGTCCGCTATCTCAAAGCGGTAATCTATGGAACGCAAATAAAAGATCAGGTTGAAGATACCCAGCATTGTTAAGGAAAAAAAGACCCAGGATAATGACGAATGCAGGTATTTAATGATCAGAAAGATTGCCAGGAGACGAATTGCATTAAAGCCCACGCTGGACAGGACCAACAATCGGTTTTTTCCATTGTAAATCAATGCCGCACTGCACGATCCAAGCAGGATAGACACAGGTATAAAAGAAGTATAAATGAGCAACAACCGGTTTAAATTTGGATTGTCAAACTTCAGGGCTATAAACTGCGAAAGGATGGCTAAGAGCAGGGCCCCGAGTATGCCCACAATAGAGCCGGTAGCCAGGTTGTTGTAAAAAGTGCGCTGTTTGTTTTCACTTACAGCCATATCCTTCAAAAGGATGTTGTTCAAACCCATCGACATCAAAGTAGCCATAAAGCCCACCACCAACAGGCATTGGGCATAGGTACCATAGGTGACTACGTCAAACTGCCGGGCTAAAAATGGAACAAGAATAAAGTTTAATACAATGTTTATCCCGTCCCCGAGGGCAAGTGAAATTACCTTTACCGGCCTCGACATGCTAATTTTATATGGTAAATATTGATCTTCAATTTTATTCCTGGCGATTTAGTATTTGATCCCAAACAGGTCAATCCATCGAGTCATTAAAATGATGCGTAAAAAGCTAAGGTAATTTTTATATCCCGATGCTCCTTCCTGGTCGAAACGTATCAGCGCATTTTCGCTGATAAAGGGATATTGAGCGGCTTCAGAAAGTAATGATTTAAAACGATTGTGATCTTGCCCCATCCATACCTTTAATGGAGCGGCAACCCCCCCCCCCCCCCCAAACCCCCCCCCCCCCCCCCCCCCCCCCCGCCCCCCCCCCCCCCGCGGGCGCCCCCCCCCCCCCCCCGGGCCCCCCGCCGCCCCCCCCCGGGAGCCCCGCCGCCCCCGCCAAGCCCGCCCCCCCGAGCAGGCAAGCGCCCCCCCCCCCGCAAGCCCGCCCCCCCCCCCCCCCAAGCCGGCCCCGGGGGCGGAGCGAGGGCCGGCCGCCCCCCCCCCCCCCCGCCCCCCCCCCCCCCCCCCCCGAACCCCCCCCCCCCCCCCCCCCCAGACCCCCCCCCCGGCCGCCCCCCCCCCCGCCCCCCGCCCGGCCCCCCCCGGGGGGGCGGCCCCCCCCCCACCCGCACCGCCCCCCCCCCCCCCCCCCCCCCCCCCGGCCCCCCCCCCCCCCCCGCGGGAGCCCCCCCCCCCCCCCCGGGGGCCCCCCCCCCCCCCCGAAGGCAGCCCCCCCCCCCCAGAAGCCCCCCCCCCCCCCCGGCCCCCCCCCCCCCCCCCCCCCCCCCCCCGCCCCCCCCCCCCCCCCCCCCGCCCCCCCCCCCCCCCCCGCCACCCCCCCCCCCCCCCCCCCCCCCCCCCCCCCCCCCCCCCCCCCCCCCCCCCCCCCCCCCCCCCAGGGGCCCCCCCCCCCGCCCCCCCCCCCCCCCCCCCCCCCCCCCCGGGCCCGCGGGCCCCCCCCCCCCCCAAAAAAGGGAAAGGGGGGGGGGGCCGGCCCCCCCCCCCCCCAGGGGAAAAAACCTGCCCCCCCCCCCCACAACCCCCCCGGGGTCCCCCCCCCCCCCCCCCCCGGAAAAAAAAAAGAGTTCCCCCCCCCCCCCCCCCCCCCCCCCCCCCCCCCCCCCCCCCCCCCCCGGCCGGCCCCCCCCCCGGGGGGGGGCCCCCCCCCCCCCCCCCCCCCCCCCCCCCCCCCCCCAGAGGCGCCCCCCGGGGGTTGCCCCCCCCCCCCCCCCCCCCGGAAAATTTTCCCCCCCCCCCCGGGGGCGTGGGCGCGCCCTGCCCCGGCCGGGGGCCCCCCCCCCCCCCCCCCCCCCCCCCCCCCCGGCCCCCCCCCCCCCCCCCCCCCCCCCCCCCCCCCCCCCCGGCGCCCCCCCCCCCCCCCCGGGCGCGGGCCCCCCCCCCCCGGGGGGGCCGGGGCCCCGCCCCCGGCCCCCCCCCCCCCCCCCCCCCCCCCCCCCCCCCCCGCCCCCCCCCCCCCCAAAGAGGGGGGGCCCCCCCCCCCCCGCCCGCCCTCCCCAACCCCCCCCCCCCCCCCCCCCCCCCCCCCCCCCCCCCCCCCCCCCCCCTTTTTTTTACCAAACCCCCCCCCCCCCCCCCCCCCCCCCCCCCTCGGCGGGCCCCCCCCCCGCGGGCCCCCCCGGGGGGCGGGCCCCCCCCCCCCCCCCCCCCCCCCCCCCCCCCCCCCCCCCTTTCTCCCCCCCCCCCCCCCCCCCCCCCCCCGCCCAACTGGGCCAAACCTGCTGATCATTTTTTTTATTTTCGGATAGGCAGGTTTAACCAACATTTCGATTGGGTGTACCGAAATGAGCTGTAATGAAGTTTGATTAAAAAGATTACTCAATGCTTCTGCATCAAAGCTGCGCATATGATAGAAAGGACTAAATTCTGTCCGGCATTTGATGCAGGTAACTTTCGAAACATCCAAATCTTCGTTAAAGGGCACAGATATGATCACATATTTTGCCGCAACTCTTTCCAATTCCTTTAAGGCCTTTTGATACACTTCGATGGGCAAATGTTCGATTACTTCGAGACAAGTAACTACATCAAATTCTCCGTCTTTAAATGGCAACCGGTCGATTTCACTTTGGTATTTTTCCGACTTTACAAACTGGAGCGAAGTCTCACTTCTGTCGGTAGCGCAAATACGGCTGTACTTATTTTCATGCTCGCGTTTAAGATAGTTGACCAAAATTCCATTTCCGCATCCTACATCCAGCAGGGAAGATGCATCAGCCGGGATTAAGTTGGATATAAATTGGATTCGCCTGCGGTCGCTGTCCGAAAAATAGGACTCTTCCCATTTTTCCTTTACCTCATACATTTGTTTTTCAAAACTCATCGCTTGCTTTTAAAGGGTCAAATTTACAATCTTCCGTCTATCTCATTCCTATTGAGTACCGCCTTGACATCATAAACAACCGATTTTTCTTTCCTTTGCTCACTCAACGTAAGTGACTCAAAATTTTTATGTGCTACCGTAAGGATAATGGCATCATATTTTTTCTGAGGTAAGGTATTGAAAGAACGGATACCATATTCATGTTCTACCTCATCGGGATCTGCCCAGGGATCGTACACATCCACCGAAGTTTCATAAGTCAGTAATTCCGAAACAATGTCGACTACCTTGGTATTGCGTATGTCCGGACAATTTTCCTTAAACGTAATGCCCAGCAGTAAGATGTCAGCATTCCTCACGGCTATGTCTTTTTTAACCATAAGTTTGATCAATTCTGATGCTACGTAACCACCCATGGAGTCATTGAGTCTCCTGCCTGCCAGGATGATCTCCGGATGGTATCCCACTTCCTGGGCTTTTTGTGCCAGGTAGTATGGATCAACACCAATACAGTGTCCTCCCACCAGGCCTGGTTTGAATGGAAGAAAATTCCACTTGGTTCCCGCCGCGGCCAATACTTCATGAGTATCAATGCCCATACGGTTAAATATCTTGGAAAGTTCATTCACAAAGGCGATGTTGATGTCCCGCTGTGAATTTTCAATAACCTTGGCCGCTTCCGCCACGCGAATCGAAGACGCCATGTATGTACCGGCAGTTATGACAGAATTATATACCTGGTCAATCAATGTGGATGCTTCCGGAGTTGAACCGGAAGTAACTTTCAGGATTTTAGAAACCGTGTGTTCTTTGTCCCCGGGGTTGATGCGTTCAGGACTATACCCTACATAAAAATCCACATTAAGTTTGAGTCCGGATATTTTTTCAAGCACCGGTACACATTCATCCTCTGTAACCCCGGGATATACTGTCGATTCATAAACGACGTAATCTCCTTTTTTCAATACCTTACCCACAGATTCACTGGCTTTCACCAGGGGTGTGAGTACAGGTCTGTTGTTTTTATCTGTGGGAGTAGGAACCGTAACTATGAAAAAATTACACGGCCTTATTTGTTCCAGCGTAGTGGTGATAAATAAACCTGCAGCATCTGCATCAGCTGCATTTGTCAATACATTTTGGAGTTCATGATCTGCTACTTCCAGCGTGCTGTCCTTTCCGCTTTTCAGTTCATCCACCCTTTCCTGGTTGATGTCAAAACCTACCGTCCTGTATTTTTTGGCAAACTCGACTGCAAGCGGCAGCCCTACATATCCAAGTCCAATAATGGCAATTTTACGTTGCATAAATAACTTTAAATTAGGAATTAGGAATTAGGATTTAGGATTTAATTGTCAATTATCCATTATTAATTTTCAATTATCCATTATCAATTATCAATTATCAATTGTTTTGTACCATTGGTAGCTAGCCTTTAGGCCCTCTTTGAGTTTTATCTTTCCGGCATAACCGAGCAAATTAACAGCCTTGTCAATGCTGGCCAGGCTATGTGGAATGTCTCCCTCACGGTTGGGTCCGTGAATGGCCTCAATTTTTGATCCTGTGATTTCGCAAATGGCCTGCCACAGTTCATTGAGTGAGGTCTGCTCTCCACAGGCAACATTGTACACCTCGTTTACAGCAGCATCCATGTTAGTATCAAGAGCACAAATATTGGCCTCTACGGCATTTGCCACAAAGGTAAAATCCCTGCTATTGGTACCATCCCCATTTATGACCGGGCTTACCCCGTCAATGGCTGCTTTAAAAAATAAGGGTATCACAGCGGCATAGGCACCGTTTGGATCTTGTTTGGGGCCATAGACATTAAAATACCTCAAACCTATATATTCCAGACCATATACCCTCGCAAAAACATCGGCGTACAATTCATTGACATACTTGGTGACGGCATAGGGAGATAAGGGTCTGCCAATTTTGTTTTCAACCTTTGGCAATCCCTGACTATCGCCATATGTAGAAGATGAAGCGGCGAAAACAACGCGTTTCACCCCATTATCTACTGCTGCTTTAAATATATTCAATGTTCCCGTAATGTTCACATCATTTGTGGCAATGGGGTCGGCAATTGACCGGGGCACAGAACCGAGGGCTGCCTGGTGGCTGATAAGGTCTATGCCTTTACACACCTGCTGACAAATATCGATATTTCTGATGTCTCCCTCTATAAATTCAAATCTTGGGTTGCTTTCAAACTCAAGTAAATTCCTTCTGAATCCGGTTGACAGGTTATCGAGTACCCTCACATGCGCTGCTTTTTTATCGTTGAGTAAAGCCCCCACCAGGTTACTGCCTATAAATCCGGCTCCTCCGGTAACCAATATATTTTTATCCTCTAGCACGTTTTATCTTGTCGTTTGTCTATATAATTTGTATTGCTCTTCTCTCCCTTCAGGACATAGCATCTCTATATATTTTGCGAAGAATGATAAATCCTCCACCGAGAATACCTGCAAGAAGTAATGCCTTAATTAAATTAATATAAATTGAAGAATCACTTACTTCCAAAGGAGGCATTGATTCATCCAGCATTAAGAACATAGGTTTTGTATCCTTAAGGGTAATATCCGAAATTTCATAACTTTTCAAAACCTCTGCATAGGCAATGGTCAGTGCCTGAATCTCTTTTTCCAATGTCATTTTTTTCACACCGGGAGTAGCCATGACCAATCCGAGGGTCCTGTCCTGCAAGTTGGCAAGTTGGTAAGCTTTGGTGCTTATTAATTGTTGCAGTGAATCGGCTTTTTGCTTTAGGATTACAGTGGTATTGATCGAATTTTCAATGATGTCTTCCTCAAAAAACTTCTGCAGATAATCATAAGACTTCTGCTGGAGCAAAAGGGTGAGCTCTTCATTGACACAATTGGCTTTATAGGAAAAGACACCTGTTTCTTCCGAAAAAGTAAAGTTCAGCATCGGGTCCTTCGCGTTGATACCGCCGGTCACTTTATTCACAATGCGCATAAATGCCGTGCGTTCCAGACTGTCAAATTTTTCCGTTTCATGGTTTTTAAATCGAAAATCTTTAAATTTCGGATTAGATGTACTCCAGTCCTCATCCAGCTTATACAATGAAATAATTTGGTTGGCTATAAAGTCACCCCTATGTTTTTCAAAGAGCACTTTTTTAAGGATAAACTTTGATTTTGCTACCTCAACAATTTTGAAAGGATTGGCTTTACCGGTATTTCTAATGCCAAACTGGCCAAGCAACCCGCCCAGACCACCAAAAGACGAAGTACTGCCTTCAACCAAAAAGCGAACTTCAGACACATACACCGGTTTATAGGTAAAATGTTTGTAGCCAAAATACACTAAAAGCGGCAGTGAAATCAAGGCAATGACCATCCAATTTTTTACCAGTTCACGGTAATAGCTTCCCACCTTAAGGATAATTTCTTTGAGGGTAATCTCTCCCTCGCGGCTGCTTGCTTTGTTTGTTGATTCCATCATGCCTTTATTATTTTTATATCCTCCCTAAATCAGATCCAGGCGGTGTTTAAAAAATTCCTTTTTTGTCTTCAGATAATCCATATTTTCATCTCCTGGTTCGATTTCCAGGGGTATCCTGCTTACTACCTGGACTGAACTTCCCTCAAACGCTTTTACCTTGTCCGGGTTGTTGGTCATCAGGTTGATTTTGTCTATTTTCAGATCCTTTAGTATGGCAATGGCACAGTCATAACGTCGGGAATCAATTTCGAGACCGAGCACCCTGTTGGCTTCTACCGTATTAAGTCCCCGCTCTTGTTCCCTGTAAGCATGAAGTTTATTGATGATGCCAATTCCCCGCCCCTCCTGTCTGAGGTAAATGAGTATGCCTCCGTTCTTCCCTATGTATTCCATTGCCATGTGTAATTGTTCCCCACATTCACATTTCAATGATCCAAAAAGATCGCCTGTCATACATTCAGAATGGATACGCACATTTACGGGTTTATCCATTGGGGTTTGCGGATGATAAAGCATAATGATGGGCATACGTTCATCAGGCGCCTGGGCATATGCCCGCATCCTGAAAATTCCATACTTTGTGGGCAGATTGGCCTCGCCCTGCAATTGCATAAGATTATTCATTATTTTTTTAAATTCAGTCAAATGGATGTTTTTCCTTTGGCAGTTCACAAAATGGGTGGTAATCACCTTTCACGCCCACCGGAACAGCGTTTCTGATCTTATATACAAGTTCTATGGAAGCACGGGTATCTGCTATACCATAGCCCTTGCCTTCGAGAATTTGCCTGTAACTTTGCGTGTGAAGTTCTGTAAATCCGTCAGAAAACTCTATTTCTTCCCCCTCCATTTTTATGGAGCGATAAGTACGCTTTCCTGCCTCTCTTGCCTCGGCAGGCAGGGTATGCTCATTGATGCTCAAAAACCATTTTACCCTGGCTTTATTAAATTCGATCAGGCCGCTAGCCCTGTCATGGTTATGCAAATGCACTGTGTTGTCTTTTACATCGCCAAAAATCCAGGTAAGCATGTCAAAAAAATGTACCCCAATATTGGTAGCAATGCCTCCGGACTTCTGAATGTCACCCTTCCAACTGGTGTAATACCAGGATCCCCTTGAAGTGATATAGGTCAGGTCAAAGTCAAAACTTTGCCTGCGGGAGACTCATCCACTTTTTTCTTCAGGGCTATGATATTGGGATGCAGTCTCAATTGAAGTATGGTATACAGGCGCTTTCCTGTTTCTTGTTCCATTTCTTCCAATGAGTCCAGGTTCCACGGATTGAGTACCAATGGCTTTTCACAAATCACATCTGCACCATACCTGAGTCCAAACCTGGAATGGGCGTCGTGGAGGTAGTTCGGACTGCAAATGGAAATGTAGTCCAGCATCTGGTCCTGCTTTTTCAATTTTTCAACGTGCCTGTCAAAACGTTCAAATTCTGTAAAAAATGCCGCGTCCGGAAAATAGCTGTCAATAACGCCCACTGAATCGTGTTTATCAATGGCTGCAAGTAAGACATTACCGGTATCCTTAATGGCCTTCATATGCCTGGGGGCAATAAATCCGCCCGCTCCAATTAATCCAAATCTCTTCATCTTCTTTTAAACAACTATTTCCTGTGAATGGATCAAAATATCCACAATTGAACCACAACTTTTTCCATCCCCATAGAGATTTTCGTCCCATCCTGTCACCGGGAGGTCAATCGCTGCCTGCAAATGGGCCAGGTCATCAAAAACCAATTGATTGGCATTGCCAGCCAGAGTCTCCAGCCACTCGGTCTCTGTCCGAATGGTAATACACTTCTTTTTCATCCAGTACGCTTCCTTCTGCATACCCCCGCTGTCTGTAAGCACACATTCTGCCTGGGCCACATAACCCAGATTCTCAAAATAAGGCTGAGGGTCAATAAAACGGATGTTTGGGTGCGCTTTGGGTTCAATATTAAATTTGGCCAGATTGGCTTTACTTCGGGGTGAATGGCAAAAACTACCTTCCTTTTTAATTTGTTGAGCGCATCCAGGATGTTGCGCATTCTATTCTCATTATCGACATTGTAAGGCCTGTGTAAGGTAGCATAATAATAAGGCTCCTGCATATCCGGCTTTCTGAGTAAGCCGTTTCGGGTCACATGGTTGACCATGTCTTTCATGATGTCGCCAATTTCATACACACCTTTTTTGATTCCTTCCTTTGCCAGATTTTCCTTTGCAAGATGCGAGGGTGTAAACAACCAGGTAGAAATATGGTCGGTAAGTACCCTGTTGATCTCTTCAGGCATAGATCTGTTGTAACTCCGCAAACCCGCTTCGATATGAGCTACCGGAATATGCATCTTGGAAGCTACCAAAGCACCTGCCAGTGTGGAATTTGTATCCCCATATACTACAACCATATCCGGTCTTTCCAGCAACAGGATTTCTTCTATTTCCATCATCATCCTGCCGGTCTGGGCACCATGATGGCCGCCACCATGTTTCAGCATATAACCCGGACGATCCATACCGAGTTGGTCAAAAAACACCTTACTCATGTTTTCATCGTAGTGTTGTCCGGTATGGATGGTAATCATGTTTATCTTGTTACGCGCTGCAAGCTCAAGCGGGTAGTGTTTGATAAACTGGGGCCGGGCCCCTATAATGGCTGCTATTTTTTTCATGGTGTTATTCTGCGATGGCTAAGCTGAAAATAGATACTTTTTCAATACCACTCTGGTGAAGCACGGCGGTGCATGCCTCGAGGGTGGCTCCGGTTGTTGTTACATCATCCACCAGTAAAACGTGGCTGTGCCGTTTATCTGTGCTGCTGGGGGCGATAAAAGACCCCTGAATATTCTCCAATCGCTCAAGTCTTCCTTTCTGAGTCTGCGAAGTAGTTTTTTTTACTTTTAACAGCCGTCCTTCTTCCATGGGAATATTGGTGCCTGCAGAAATAGCTTTGGCCAACACTTCACTCTGATTGAATCCCCTCTGTCTTTTTTTGGCCGAATACATAGGCACAGGCACAATGCAATCGATATCCCTGTAAAATCCGGTCTCTACCATTTTTTCTGCCGCCACCCTTCCCAACTGTTCTCCAATGGCCTGCATACCCTTGTATTTGAAATGGTGAAGAATTTGCTGTACAAGACCACCTTCCCTGAAATAGAGCAGTGCTGCTGCCCTTTCCACTTTCACCCTGCCGTAAAAATGGTTCATCATTTCATTTTCGCTTCTTATAAAGTGATCGGTATAGGGTAATGCTGCGTGGCACTTGACACAAAATATGTTATTTGACTCAAAAATACGCTCTTCCAGACAGGCATGACACAATTTGGGGTAAATCAGGTCCATAATGCCCCGCAGAGCTTTGATTGCGGCGCTGATCACGAAAAAAACTGCTTGACCGCAGAGGAAATATAATCCAATTGTGCCTCCTCCATTTCTGTGTGGACAGGCAGCGATAATACTTCGCGGCACAATAACTCAGTAATACCCAGACTCAAGTCCCCTTCTGTGAAAACGCGATATGCCTGTTGGCGATACAACGGAATGGGATAATAGATCATTGATGGTATTCCGGCGTGCTGAAGGTGGTCCTTTAATGCATCCCGTTTATCCGCCTCTATCCGCAGGGTGTATTGATGGAATACATGGTTGCTATAGCTTACCCGCGCAGGAATTTGTATGCCATCAATGCCAGCCAGTGAATGGTCATAATAAGCAGCCACATCATTGCGCTTCTGTGCATATTCGTCGAGGTACTTCAATTTCACATCCAGGATGGCTGCCTGCAGGGTATCAAGCCTTGAGTTACAACCTATCAGTTCGTGGTGATATTTTTTTGACTGACCGTGGTTGGCAATCATTTTTATCTTGGCAGCAAGGGTTGCATCATTGGTCATAATGGCGCCTCCATCCCCATAACAGCCAAGGTTTTTCGAAGGAAAAAAAGATGTACAGCCGATATGCCCTATGGTGCCCAATTTAGCTTGTCTGCCTTCTTTACCAAACCAGTCTGCACCTAATGCCTGGGCATTGTCTTCCACGACATACAGCCCATGTTTTTGTGCGATTTCCATAATACCCCCCATATCTGATCCCTGCCCAAAAAGATGCACAGGGACAATCGCCCTGGTGCGCGGTGTAATATGCGCTGTAAGTTCATCCAGGTCCAGATTAAAGTTGTGTTCATTGACATCTACCATGACCGGCTTTAGCTTAAGCAATGCAATTACTTCTGCGGTTGCCGCATAGGTGAAGGCGGGAATGATCACCTCATCGCCTTCTTCAAGGTCCAGCGACATCAAGGCTATTTGCAGGGCATCAGTACCATTCGCGCATGGGATCACATAATTGCAGCCCAGATAAGTCTGCATATGGGCAGCAAACAGACCGACCTGAGGACCATTGATGAAAACTGTTTCGTCAAGTACCTGCTGTATGGCTGTATCTATTTCAGCTTTAATCCGCATATACTGGCCATGCAGGTCAACCATCTGGATTTTTTCTTTCATATCCTTATTACTTTTCCTTCAACCAATTGGTATGCCTCCTGAGATTCGGGGCATACCGCTTTGCCGTTTTCATCAAAATGAAGGCGGTGTCCATAGGTACTCATCCATCCGATCTGCCTGGCAGGATTACCCACAACCAGTGCATAAGGAGGTACATACTTTGTTACCACTGCGCCTGCACCCACAAAACAATACTCACCCAGGTCATTGCCGCAAACTATGGTCGCATTTGCGCCAATGGTAGCTCCCTTCCGTATGGTAGTAACCGCGTATTCCCCCTCCGGTTCACCGCGCTTCGTGGATTGATTACATTGGTAAAAACGGCACTGGGACCCAAAAAAACATCGTCTTCACATGTCAAACCTGTATAGAGTGAAACATTGTTTTGAATCTTCACATTGCTTCCCAGGTGAACTCCATCGGCGATGAATACATTTTGGCCAATATTGCAATGATCGCCTATCACAGCACCGGGCATAAGGTGACTAAAATGCCAAACTTTACTTCCTTCTCCGATCTGACAACCTTCTTCGACAATGGCCGTTGGATGTACAAAATACATGACTTAAAATTTATTGATCAAATCTATCTTTAATTCCAATGACACTCCACATCCTACCCGTAACCCCTTTGTCCCTCCGGTGAGAATAAAAGAGGTTTTCTTCTGCGTAAGTATCGTAAGGACTTACCTCTATATGGGCTGCTTCCACACCTGAGTTCAGCAATTGGGCTTTGTTTGTCTCTTTTAGATCTACAAAATATTTTCCGGGCACCTTGCCCTGCCTTTTTTGACTTACATCAAACTGGACAGCCACTTCATCTCCAACTTCAAAAGAACAATACGCTATGCAGGCTCCAATATAAGCATACGTGTACGCGTGTTTACACCCAAAATTCAAGGTCATAAAATTTAAAACTTTTCCGGTAATACCTGCCACCGTTCCTTTCCAGCCGGCGTGAATGGCAGCGCATACTTTTTTATCCGAATTATATAATAAAACAGGTACGCAATCCGCAGTGCTTACTGCCAGCCAAATGTTAGGGTGATCAGTGACCAATGCATCATACCCTTCAAATTTTCCAGGTGAGGTGCAATATAAAATTTCAGTCCCATGAACCTGCCTTGATTTTGCCAATCCATCTGGCTCTATGTTCAGAAAATCGCAAAACAGTTCTTTATTTCTCTCTGTATCTTCTTCAGCATCCTCTGTATTCGTTCCAAGATTCAAAGTGCCATAAGATCCTTTACTCACCCCGCCATAACGGGTACTTTGTGCAGCTACAATATCAGGAAAGCAAGCTGCAAACCGGGGAAATACCGCCATGGATTTGGTAACTATCTCTTTGCTCACGACAACTGTTGAATGATGCCCTCAAACAACTTCCTTTCGCCCGTTGTTTCAAGATCGCTGTTGTGAAATAGCACCATAAATCTGCCCTGGTACTTTTTTGCCATATCGATTACCTTTGAAAAAGATTCATATTGAGCATCGGTAAACTGACCGTAATCCTTTTTTTTCATCACCAGGAGTGGAACCTCAGTCACTGAAGTCATCCTTCTATGGGTAAGGTCATAGAGGTTGAAGGGCGTACAACTTCCAGCCGCAAAGCCACAGCCCTGCGTAAATTGCATGCTGCTGTCTTCCATAAAACCGCATGCTTCCATCTGCTGCCAGGTAGTTCTCACATCATATCGGAGGTAGTGCTGCCTTACCCGGGTGACGACATGCCCAAGGTCATTTTCCAACGTCATTTTTTCTTTCTGCATAACGTCCACCGATTTCCAGCTTTCAATGCTGGGATGCAGTCCAATCTGGCCCTGATTTGATTTAATATAATCAATGACTTCCCTGATCAACGGATCCGACGGCGCGTAATCGTTGCAATCATATTTTTCGTCTGACTTACCCGCCATGAAATAAAAAACCCTGGGCAAATTTGTCCCCGCAAGTATTTGCATGATATAGGCAAAGGAATAATACGGGTCTTTTTTAATGTCTCTTTTCGCGTTGATATATGATTTCAAAATGGTGCCCAAACCTGACCTGCTCTTCCTGCTGTGGTAAACTGCGCCGGCCAGGTTTCTCCATGATTTATATTTCATGATGCTGTCGACATCACAGGTAAAAACCGGCGCATATGCCTTGGTTTTCGCCGCTATATTTACCTCAGCCAGCAGCAATTGCAACAAGGCTACATACTGATTGACCAAAGGTTGTCCATAGAGATCGAATTTATACAAGGTAGATTTATGATAATCAAACCGGCTCAGATAATCTCCTTCAATCAGGGTGCTCTCCCATTGGGTAAGCAGAAAAAAAGTACTGCCTACGATGTCGATGCCAAATCTTGTTCTGCCATTTTCGTTGTGTATCTCTCCATGGCCATACAGCGCGGTAATTTGCAAATTACCATAATCAAGTGTTGTGGGTTTCGAGGGTAGCTGCTCTTTTGTATAAGGGTTTTCTGTATTCCTGCTAAAAAACACATTTTCAAATTCAAATGATCCTCCAGGTCCCTCAAAAATAAAGTTGGTTTGTGCTTCTGGTTTTAAATGAAAATCAGACAAACCAAGGTTCTGCCGCAACAAAACATCGAGTACATATGTCGATTCGGGTAAAAAATGGCCTGGTACGGAAATGGTGAGCAAAGGTCAGTTTTAATCGGTCTTATACTGCGTCTCGTAGTAACTTTGGTAGGCTCCACTGGTCACATGCTGCAGCCAGTTTTCATTCTGAAGATACCAGTCGATGGTGAGCTCAAGCCCTTGATCCAGCGTATATTCCGGACGCCAGCCTAGCTCCGTTTCTATTTTAGAGGCATCAATGGCATATCGCAAATCATGCCCGGCCCTGTCTTTCACGAAAGTAATAAGTGCTTTATTTGTTCCTTGTGGCCTTCTCAATTTGACATCCATCAGGTCACAGATTTTTTCAACCAATTGCAGGTTGGTTATTTCATTATGACCCCCAATATTATATGTTTCACCATCGACACCTTCATGGAAGATTAGTTCTATGGCCCTTGCATGATCCGTTACATACAACCAGTCGCGCACATTGGCGCCTGCACCATAAACCGGTAGCGGTTTTTGCTGTAGTATGTTGTGGATTATAAGCGGGATTAGCTTTTCAGGAAAATGGTTGGGACCATAGTTGTTTGAACAATTACTGATCACACAAGGCATGCCATAGGTATGGTAAAAAGCCCTTACCAGGTGATCGCTACCCGCTTTGGAGGCACTGTATGGACTTCTGGGGTCATAAGGAGTTTTCTCCGTAAATAAACTCCCATCCATTTCCAACGATCCATATACCTCATCTGTAGAAATATGGTAAAAACGCTTGCCCTTAAAATCATTTTTCCAATAAGCCTTCACACACTGAAGCAGGTTGGCTGTCCCCAACAAGTTTGTGCGCACAAAGACCAGTGGATCAGATATTGAACGGTCAACATGGGATTCAGCAGCCAGGTGGATAATGCCATCAATCTGATATTTCTCAAGTATCTCCTTTACCTTTTGGGCATCACCTATGTCGCCTTTTTCAAAAAAATAATTGGCTTGATTTTCCACATCTTTTAAGTTTTCCAGATTGCCGGCATAGGTCAGCAGATCCAGATTCAGTATGGTATAGTCTGGCCGGTTTCGCAAAAAATGACGCACTACATGTGAGCCTATGAAGCCTGCACCACCTGTAATTAATATGTTCCTTGACATGATGTGTAGATTTTTAATTATTGCCGGGTCTGCCTATGCTTTCATAATGAAAACCATGACTTTGCATCTCCTCGATTGTATATACATTCCTTCCATCGAACACGGCAGGTGTTTTCATACCGGCTTTTACTTTGTCAAAATCAGGCATTCTGAAAACACTCCATTCAGTGACTACCGCCAGGGCATCTGCACCCTCAACCGCTTCATACATATCATTACAATATTCGATGTCTTGGGTCACCTGCGTTTTAAAATTGAACATAGCTTCCGGATCATACGCTTTTACAGTGGCCCCTGCATCCAGTAGCTTTTGAATGATGGTAATGGCCGGAGCCTCCCTGATGTCATCGGTTTCGGGCTTGAATGCCAGACCCCAGATGCCGACCACTTTTCCTTTTAAATCGCCTTTAAAAAAACGCTTCATCTTATGGAAAAGGACTTCTTTTTGTCCGTCATTGACTTCCATGACCGCCTCCAGAATTTTAAAATCGTAGTCTTCATCTCTTGCAGATCTGGAAAGTGCCATAACATCCTTGGGGAAACAACTGCCTCCGTAGCCCACTCCCGGAAATAAGAATCGCTTTCCAATCCGGCTGTCAGAACCCATGCCCTTGCGCACCATGTCGACATTGGCGCCTAACTTTTCACATAGGTTGGCTATTTCATTCATAAATGAAATCCGCGTGGCGAGGTAGGCATTTGCTGCATATTTTGTGAGTTCGGCACTGCGAACGTCCATGACAATGATGGGATTTCCCTGTCTTACAAAGGGATCATATAATTTCAGCATGGTTTCTTCTGCCCTATGCGTATTGACACCCACTACTACCCTGTCTGGTTTTAAAAAATCCTCAACCGCAACACCTTCTCTTAAAAATTCAGGGTTGGAAACCACATCAAAAAGTGACCGGTCCAGCCTCGCAGCCAGGATTGCCTCTACTTTTTCGGCAGTGCCCACAGGAACGGTACTCTTATCGACAATTACCTTATAGTCTTCAATCATGGTACTAAGGTCATCTGCTACCTTTAAAATGTATTTCAGATCTGCAGACCCATCATCACCGGGAGGAGTGGGTAAAGCAAGAAAAATTATTTTTGCATTTCGAATGCCTTCTTTGAGATCAGTGGTAAAACTGAGCCTGCCTGCCTTGGTATTTCTTTCAAACAATACATCAAGACCGGGTTCATAAATCGGAACTTCACCCGACTGCATCTTTTTTACTTTTGTTTCGTCGATGTCAATGCACACTACATGGTTACCCGTTTCTGCAAAACAAGTGCCCGTAACCAAGCCCACATATCCGGTACCAACCACGGCTATATTCATCTGCTTTAAATTTTAATTGTTGGGGAAATTAGTTTTTTTTCATGGCTTCGCCGACCCTAAGTCGCAACACTTAGTGGCAAAAAATAATCATATATACTTACCTATCAGTACGTTAGTGTACTGATTTTGTTTATTTTTCTCAGCATGCCTGCCTCTACATTTATTTGTAGGGTGATGCCTATGGATTCAAATTCTATCATGAAGCTTTTCTTGCCTGTCTTTTTATCAACCTTCCTTTTAACCCGATTAGATTGCCCTGACTCAGCTCCACCTCATCTCCCTCACTCAGTATTCCGGGATGAGACTCCACCTCCATCTCTGCCCCTTCAATCCTTCGCAACAGGTCAATTTCTGTACTTTTAATGCGGGCAGGTTCTTTGCCATTTTTGATAAACTTCACTACACGCTCCGTCTCCAATACTTCTATGTATTGTTGACGTTGTATGTAAACAAACAAATAACAACCAATCATAGGTACTTTATACGTCTTGATCTTCCGCACATACCGCCGCGACTTTGTGATCAAAGGCAGATAAACATGAATATTCTTCCTGAACAAATGAGCTGCAACCTGTTTTTCACTGCGAAAGGCAGTATAAACCGCATACCAGGCATAATCCCGATCCGGTTCGGACGAGGTAGCAATGTTGCTGTGTTTTGCCCCGTTTACTTGTCGAATTCCCAAATCAACAATGCATTTTGCTCGTTAATAATATCGTGCTCAGCGGTGATGTCGTCCGCAGTATATACCATATACCTTATTTTTCTGGAAATAAGTTTCTCCGCCTTTTCAATCAGTGAAATCAGGTATTCCTTATTGACGTGTCCGATGATGACCAGATCGATGATCGAACTATCCAATCCCTTGGCAAGCGCACCGGTAATAAATACCTTTTCAACTTCGCCAAGTCTTTCAATGATGTTTTCAATGATCTGATCAATACCCAACTGTTTCCTCAGGATGCTGTTGACTTCCTGGTACAGGGGATGTTTGGTGTTGGCTTGAAAATATTTCCTGTTGCCGGAGGTGTAGGAAGAAAGCATGCCTGCATCTTCAAACCGGTTTAATTCAACCCTGATGGCATTGGTAGATTCCCCAAATTCAGATTCAAGACTCCTTAGATAGGCCTTGTTGTTGCTATTGAGGAAAAACTTCAACAGCAGCTTAATTCTGGTTTTTGATGAAATTAATGCTTCAATCATGAATTGAGTAAAAATATTACTCAAAATTAGGTGAAAAACTTGAGATATTCAAAAAATTGATGGGCTTTTTGCCCAAAATTAATCTACACTTCTGATCAAAAGTATCAGCGAAAGAATAGCCGTAGCCTGGGCAATACTGTCTTTGAGCACATCACCCCAATCGATGTCTTTTTCCTCCTTTTTCTCTTCTTCTGTTTTGCGCTTTTTAAATGGCACTTTAATGGTCGATCCTTCTTTTACCTCCGGGTATTTTTTGAAAAATAAAAAGTTCTTCATCTTTTCCACCCTTCCATTTTTATGCTCCACGGTTATTCTCCGCTGATCGCCATTTTCATCAATACCACCCGCATAATTGTTGATATAATATAAAGCATCTTTCCCTTTTTCAAAAGCTACATTTATTTTGCCATTTTCTGTAAGTCTGTTGCCATAAAGTTCGTCGTAATTGGTTGCACCGGTAATAGAAACAATGTTGTCCTGTTTAGGGATGGTGACCACATCACTTTCTTTGAGAATCACATTTTGCGATGACTTCATGTCTTCCAAAGCCCTGCTTAGATTTACAACGACGTTTCCGATATTACCTTCATAGCGGTAAAGAGTTGTTCCTTCAAGATAGGCTTCACTAGTCAATCCACCCGCCATCTCAATTAAGTCGGTCAATCGCATATTATCCTTCAATAAAGAATAAACGCCGGGGTACACCACTTCTCCTTCTACCACTACGTTCCTGAGTGGTTCAAATTCAGGAGCAAAACGAACAAAGATTTGATCAAATGGCTGCAATTTAAAATCGATGAGTTTTTCCATTTGCAAATCATCGCCTATATCGACCCTGGTTGCCAGTGTGGTGGTCTTCCTTTCAGAACCTAAATCCAATCTATACACGTCTATTCTATTGGGCGAAGCTTCCTGCTTTAAACCTCCCGAAAGCAGCAATGCGTCTTTTAAATTCAGGGTTGGGTTAAAAATAAATTCACCCGGTTTTCTCACCGCGCCACCGACCCTGATGTAACCCTTATCTGTATATTCTGATGCCTTGTAGACAAAGATGCTGTCGTTGGGATTCATCAGGTAATTGGTGGAATTTTCTTTGTTTAGTTGTATTGCTGCCAGGTCAATAAAATAATATTCCTGTGTGAGGTCATCTCCCTTTTTCCTGAACAAGTAGGCAAAAGCTGCAGCATCATCCCGGGTTCCGCCGGAAAGAAAAATCGCATCCGATACCCTTAGATTTCCATTTTCACCTAGTTCAAATTTACCTGGATTTCTTACCGCCCCTTCAATTATGACGGTACGCAATTCAGCAAAATCTGACAATGACCTGATGTTGAGCACATCCCCCCTTCATGAGGGTAATGTTGGCATTAGATTGAACATTTTTTAAAGCTTCCGAAATGTTTACCAGTTCATACCTTACCGTACTCTGGTCGGGATTAAACCTTCTGAGATAGGCCGTTTCCAGAATGGCATTGTCCTTCAACACGGCTTTGTTGAGCAGGTCGGATATTTTCAGGCCAGCTGTGAACGCATATTCGCCTGTATCGCGCACTGCACCATATACCTTGACCACATTTTCAAACTCATCCGAAATTTCCTTAATTTTAATGAGGTCCCCTTGTTTCAATTCAAAATCTTTTTTACCAGCCTGTAACTCGGTTAAATTGACATTGATGATGGATTCAGCGTCCTGCTGAAAGCGCGTAATTTGTATGTTTCGCCTGAGGGCATCGGCCTTTAATCCTCCCGCATATCGAAGCAGGTCGTTGAGATTTTCCTGCTCAAGCAACTCATATTTCATTGGCCTGTTTACCCCTCCTAATACTGATACTACTTTTTGTGCCACCGGAACCTGAATGTAATCATTGTCCTGGAGATAAAACTCCTGTGATATTACCGGATTATTCAAAAACTGGTAAACATCGATGGTCTTTGGCGGCTTACCGGGACGAAGCAATTTAATCAATCGCACACTTCCCAGGTTGTTTGGACCTCCGGCTGCAACCAGGGCATTAAAGGCCGTATTCACGGCCGAGATATTAAAGCTACCATTGTTGAAGACTTCACCGAAAATGTTGACATTGATGGTTCTGGCTGTGGTTACGGTCAGCTTAAAATTATCCGGTGAAAAATAATAGTAGTTTCTGAAATTTTTCTTCAACAGCCTTTCTGCTTCGTCAATGGTAAGGCCGGCTATGTAATACCTCGGTAACCTTTCTGGCTGTATGAATCCATCCCTGGATATTTCGAGTGCAAAATTGGCCTGAGAAGCATCAAAAATGGATATGGCCACCACATCTCCCGCACCCAAAACATACGTCCTCGGTGGTTTCGCATCTTCAACGGTGCGGTATAATTTCAAGGTATTGTCCCTGAATAATTGCTGACCAAATGTTATGGGATCCGGCAGTATGTCTTTTTGCTTTTCCTGCAGGTTTTCAGCCACCGCTTCTTCCAGGGTTGCTCCGCGTTCTACTGCTTTTTTAATGTCATTTCCCGACTTCACGGCAATTTTAGCCTCATTGGTTTCCTTTGCAGGAACGGTATCTTGTTCTACCTTTTTGTCCTTATTTTCCTTTGTTGCTTTGGCCTTCTCCTCATTTGTTTTGTCCTGATTTCTCTTTTCCAGCAATGCAATGACTTCTTTTACTTCTTTTTCTAAACGGAAAAGTTCCTGTGGATTGTTGGGGTCAATATTGTCGAGATTTATTCCCCTTTTTTGCATTTCCTCCCTGAATTGGGCTTCCGTTATGCCTCTTTTGGTCAGCTCAGCACGGGCATATGATTCAGTCATCACCTGACCATTAATATATAATGCGTTGAATATCAGAATAACTAGTGTGATTATTCTCATTGTTAAGCCGTGTCGTTTCATGTTGAAGTATTGTAGTTCAAATTCGGTGCCAACCATCGCTCTATAACGTCGATTTCCATTCCTTTTGCATGGGCATATGCCACCATTTGTTCCTTTGATACCATGCCAAGACCAAAATACACAGATTCCGGGTGACTGAAATAAAAACCACTTACCGAAGCGGCCGGATACATGGCTTTACTTTCCGTAAGGTAGATTCCCGTATTTATTTCAGCATCGAGCAACCGGAAAATTTCATCTTTTTCTGTATGATCCGGGCAAGCCGGATAGCCGGGAGCAGGCCGTATGCCAATATACTTTTCAGCAATAAGTTCTTCTACCGGTAAATGTTCTTCCCTATCGTAAGCCCACCATTCCTTTCTTACCTTCTCATGGAGATACTCTGCCGCCGCTTCAGCCAGTCTGTCTGCGATGGCCTTCAACATAATGGCGCTGTAATCGTCGTGCATTTTTTCAAACCTTTCCACATGGGGTTCGATACCCAGTCCGGCGGTAACCGCAAACATGCCGATATAATCTTCCAATCCGGAGGATACCGGCGCTATAAAATCTGAAAGTGACCTGTAAGCCAGGCCTTCTGCTTTTTTGCGCTGCTGCCTTAAAAAATGAAACCGCCCTATTTCTTCCGACGTATTTTTTTCATCAAATACCACCACACTATTATCCACAGATCCGGCCCTGAATAGAGCAGCGACCCCTCTTACCACCAACCATTTTTCATCGATGACACGTTCCAGCATATTCAATGCATTATGGTACAATTCGGTCGCTTCTTTTCCAACAATTTTATCTTCAAGAATCGCGGGAAATTTTCCTGCAAGCTGCCATGAACTGAAAAAAGGTGTCCAGTCAATATACTTCGTCAGTACCTGAACCGGAATGATTTCAGCATGGACACCCGGCTTAGCAGGAACCGGTGGTTGGTATGTTTTCCAATCCACCTTAGTCACATGGGCATTGGCAAATTCATACGTCACATATTCTTTATCTGTCTGGGATGCGTTTCTTTGTTCCCTGATTTTGGCATATTCTTCTTTAACCTTTCCTACAAAGTCATCCTTTATACCGGGTTCTGCCGACAGTAAACTTCCTGCAACGGTCACACTTCGACTGGCATCATTTACATGTATTACCGGGCCATCATATTCCGGATCTATCCTCAGTGCCGTATGCGTTTTGGAGGTCGTCGCCCCGCCTATGAGCAGGGGTAGTTTCAGCCCCAGCCGTTTCATTTCCCTGGCCACACCGGACATCTCTTCAAGGGATGGTGTAATCAATCCGCTCAACCCTATGATATCCACTTTCTGATTAACAGCTTCCTCAAGTATCCTTGCTGTGGGAACCATTACCCCCAGATCTACTATATCGTAAGCATTACAAGCCAATACCACGCCCACAATGTTTTTACCGATGTCGTGCACATCTCCCTTTACCGTCGCCATAAGGATTTTTCCTTTGGGTTTATTATCGCCGATTTTCTTTTCGGCTTCGATAAAGGGTGTGAGGTACGCAACAGCCTGTTTCATCACACGGGCACTTTTTACCACCTGGGGTAAAAACATCTTACCACTGCCAAATAAATCTCCTACCACATTCATTCCATTCATCAAGGGACCCTCGATTACCTGAAGTGATGCGGTATAGCTGGCCCGGGCTATTTCGACATCTTCGTCGATAAATTCCGTGATGCCCTTCACCAGGGCATGAGAGATGCGATCTTCAACCGGCCATTCCCGCCAGGCGAGATCCTTCTGGATGGTCTTTCCACCTCCTTTTACTTTTTCAGCATAGGATACAAGTTCCTCTGTCGCAGCTTCTGTCCTGTTAAACAAAACATCTTCCACTTTTACCAACAGGTCCTTATCCACTTCTTCATACACTTCAATCATGCCTGCATTGACAATGCCCATATCCATACCTGCATTGATGGCGTGATATAGAAATGCAGAATGCATGGCCTCGCGCACCTTGTCATTACCCCTGAATGAAAAAGATATATTACTTACTCCCCCGCTGATCTTGCAACCCGGGCAAGCCATCTTGATTTGACGACAGGCTTCAATAAAATTAATGGCATAGGCATTGTGTTCTTTGATCCCGGTGGCTACTGCGAAAATATTGGGGTCAAATATGATGTCCGTAGGTGGAAAGCCTTCTTCATTGACCAGGATGTCGTATGCCCTTTTGCATATTTCCACTTTTCGCTCAATGGTGTCGGCCTGACCTTCTTCATCAAAAGCCATTACCACGGCAGCTGCTCCATAATTTCTAACCAGCCTTGCATGTTCCACGAAAGATTTTTTCCCTTCTTTGAGCGAGATGGAATTGACAATACATTTACCCTGCACACATTTAAGACCCGCTTCAATGACCGACCATTTGCTGCTGTCTATCATCACCGGCACCCTGGCTATGTCGGGCTCAGACATGATGAGGTGCAAAAAAGTAGTCATCGCCTTTTCGCTATCCAGCAGACCTTCATCCATATTTACATCGATAATCTGCGCACCTGATTCAACTTGCTGCCTGGCAACGGCAAGAGCTTCCGTATATTTCCCATCCAGGACGAGTTTCGCAAACATCCGGCTTCCTGTCACATTGGTCCGCTCACCTATATTGATAAAGTTGAGATCTTCCCTCACGACCAAAGGTTCCAATCCTGCATAAGATGACATCTCCTTTTCCGGTGAGGGCTTTCTGGGTTTCATGCCTCTGACGGCATCAGCCATCGCCTTAATGTGTGCAGGTGTGGTGCCGCAACAACCGCCGACAATGTTAACAAAGTTGCTGCCTACAAATTCCTGAATGTAGGCTTTCATCTGTTCCGGACTCTCGTCATATCCACCCATGTCATTGGGCAATCCTGCATTGGGGTAGGCACTGATGTAATACTTACTGATTTTGGCCAATTCTTTTAGGTGCGGTCGCATTTCTTTGGCACCCAGGGCACAATTCAAACCAACCGCCACCGGTTCAGCATGGCATATTGAAATATAAAAAGCTTCAACGGTCTGCCCGCTTAGGGTTCGCCCACTGGCATCTGTAATCGTTCCGGAAATAATGACAGGAATATCAATATTTCGCTCTTCCTTTAATTGATTAATGGCAAATATGGCTGCTTTTGCATTGAGGGTGTCAAATATGGTTTCTACCATAAGGATATCGGAACCTCCATCCAACAAACCCAAGGCCTGCTCGCGATAAGCATCCCGCAATTCGTCGAAACTTACTGCCCTGAAACCTGGATTATTTACGTCGGGAGAAATAGATGCCGTGCGGTTGGTTGGCCCTATGGCTCCTGCCACATAACAACGCTTTCCCGTATTTTCACGGTAAGTATCCACACATTGTTTCGCCAGCTTTGCAGCCTCAAAATTCAACGCATACGCCAACGATGCAAGGTGATAATCAGCCTGTGCAATAGTCGTACTGCTAAAAGTGTTGGTTTCAATGATGTCTGCACCCGCTTCCAGATAGGCCATATGAATTTCCTTAATCACCTCTGGTCGCGTAATGCTCAAAAGGTCATTGTTCCCTTTGAGATCATGGGCATGGTCTTTAAACCTTTCTCCGCGATAATCCTCTTCTTCCAGCCGATACCTTTGAATCATGGTGCCCATAGCACCATCCAGGACGAGCACACGCTCCTCCAGTAAATTCTGCAATTCTTTCCTGATCATAAGGTGCAAAGATAATGAAGGTATAAGACTTTTAAAGGGCTTAATGCCTGTCAGTTCAGATCAGGAACTTAAACATTCTTTGAAAGCCATTCAAGGTGACCCGGGCTCAAATCAACGCTATTTGAAATTTATTGTCCCCCTACAGACAATGGAGCATACACGATGGCTGTGCCAACTACATCTTCCAGGGCAAGCTTTCCTTGATCTTCCCGGTAATTCAGATTGGTAAAATACACCTTAACTACCTGATTATCTTGCATAATCAGCAAATGATCGGATTTAAGGTTGCTGACAGTAAGGGCCATTTCATTGACAAGTTTTCCCGATTCATAATAGGCAAGTGTGCCATGATCGGTGACTTTGTATCCCTTGTAATCCGCTTTTATTTCCACATATTTGTTTTGAACCGGACGCATTTCCAATGTCCCTTTGAGATCGATGACCGGTAAATGCGGCCAAAAAACCGATTTTACCTCTTCCTTTGGTGAAAGCCTTGAAGACAGACCTGAAATGTCAAGGGCTTCTCCTATGGAGTTAAGGGTTATGGAGTCTCCAAGTATTTTTTCTTTGTCCCTTTCTTTGAGGGGATCCAAAGCGAAACGCTGGTCAAGGTACATGAGCGTTTCCCGCAAGACCTGATCTCCATCTGGCTTTGCATTGGATTTGCCTTTGACCAACATTCCATCCCGTAAGTTTCCTCTTTCTTCTAAAAAGTCAACTAACCTGTCTTGCTGGTTGGACAACGAGAGATTCCAAACATTCCATGGACCTGTAACCACCGAAATAGTAGCCAGGACAATCATCGAGGCCCCATAGAAGCGTTGATCTTTTACTTTACTGCCCAGCATATAAACCAGGGACAAAGTGGCAAATACAATGGCCAGTACCAGGTAGTAGCTTTCTTCTGTAATGCCGTTTTCAATTATGAATCGGTAACCCGCATACATATAAAGTATTAAGGGTACAATGGAAATATGGTAAAAATATTTGACAAACCACTGTGATGCCGACGAATTGTTGTGGAGTAAATATACCCGCGAGGTCAAATAGCTGAAAATGCCCACCCCAAAGTACCACGTACACATTGAAGATGTCCAAATTTTAATGGCTTCCACATCAAACATAACCTTTACGGTGTATGCATATAAGATAAGGGCATAAATGAGCGTAACCGGAATACAAATGTAATTCACAAATATCCGAAAGAACCTGGACTGAAAAGTATCTGCCTTTTCTTCCGTGACCGGAATGGACGGAAATGAAGAAACGAAGTTGAGTGAATTGAGCCATAAAAATATCCAAATGGCAAGATGACCGTACATTTCACCCCTGCCGATGGTGGTGTTGAACAAGGCATCAATGGATACAACCGCCAGGCTAAGTCCTAAAAAAAGAATGCCCGCCATAAGCAGGGATTCCGCCATGTTTTCCAGCAACTTCATGTTGTAGGTCAAAAACGAGGATTCATTTCGCGCTTTCAAAAAGGGAAGCAAACTCAGGGTGAGATGAAAAATCAACATCAATACAGCAAATAACACCACAGCCCACACTGTACTTTCAGCGTCTTCTGCCGGCAATAGGGTATAAAAAATTAATGTGAAAGCAGGAGACACCAACTGGCAGAGATAGGCAACAGTGCCTGAATACCCTTTAAGGGCTGTGAATAGACTAATGTTTAAACTAAAGAGGGCGGCCAATGCCAGGGTCCAGAGTATCCTGATGTCCGGCTCCACATCGCTGACGATGCGATAGCAAAAGTACACACAAAGGGCAGATACCCACAGGAGAAAAACCGGAAATCGTTTACTGGCAGCTGACCAATTTGAAAGGTATTCTCTTATGTAGGTTGCAATTTTCATGATATGGCTTTGTTATGTTTCCCGCCTCTGATTGGTAAAATGCCGGAGCATAATGATCTCCTTTTCATCCAGCTCTCTTGCAAAACCTCGTGGTAAATCTTTTTTTGTCAATCCCGCATAATAGGTTCTGTCCAACTTCACTACTTCGTAACCAAGTGATTCAAATATCCTCCTTACGATCCGGTTTTTGCCGCTGTGAATTTCCACGCCTACTTCATTTTTTTTGCCTCCGGAAATATAATCAACTGAATCCACCTCGGCTACCCCATCTTCCAGGGTAAGTCCTTCCCGGATCCGGTTTAGATCTGCCGCAACAAGTGGTTTATCGAGTTCTACGTGATAAACTTTTTTGATCAGGTGGCTCGGATGTGACAATTTCTTTGCCAGGTTGCCGTCATTGGTAAGCAGCAAAAGGCCGGTGGTGTTACGGTCCAGCCTTCCTACAGGATACACCCTTTCTTCATATCTGTCCTTGATCAGGTCAAGTACCGTTCTTCTTCCTTTTTCGTCGTCTGCAGAGGTGATTACATTTTTAGGCTTATTCATGAGCAGGTAAATAAGTTTCTCCTCTTTTTTTAACACCTCTGACTTATAGGTAATCACATCTGTCGGCTTCGTCTCATAGGCCGGATTGATTTCCTTTTCTCCGTTGACGTAAATTTCACCGGCCTTGACCAGTTCCGCGGCTTTTCGGCGGGAACAAATGCCGGATTGTGCTACAAACTTATTGAGCCGGAGAATTTCTGCTTTTGGGGCTTTTTCGACTTTAGTGGCTTCATCTCTCCTCGGCCTTCTTGCAGGAACATCCGCGTTTTCAATTTGTTGTTTCCCCGCATTCAGGAAATAATTTTCATCAAATAGTTTAGTCTTTCTTTCTGATGGGGCTGATATATCTATGTCACGCTCCCGTTTTTGAGGCTTATCCTTTTTTTCAAAAGGGGCTTATTATTTCCAAAAGCCTTTTCATCTTTTGAATCACCGCTTCTTGAAAATCTGTTAAAATCGGGTTGGGTACCTTCCGACCTTTCTGTTTTGTCAAATGCCGGCTTCTTAAATGCAAATGGCCTCTCGTCTTTGCCTTCTGCACTTCGTTTGGGTCGGTCAAAAGCGGGCTTTTCCCGTGAGGGCCTTTCTGTTTTGTCAAATGCCGGCTTCTTAAATGCAAATGGCCTCTCGTCTTTGCTGTCTGCACTTCGTTTGGGTCGGTCAAAGGCAGATTTTTCCCGTGAGGGTCTATCTGTTTTGTCAAATGCCGGCTTGTTAAATGCAAATGGTCTCTCGTCCTTGTTTTCTGCACTTCGTTTCGCTCGGTCGAAGGCAGGTTTTTCCCGTGAGGGTCTTTCTGTTTTGTCAAATGTTGACTTCTTAAAAGCAAATGGCTTCTCGTCTTTGCTTTCTGCGCTTCGTTTAGGTCTGTCAAAAGCAGGTTTTTCAAAAGGAGACCGTTCCTTTCTTTCCAATCCTGGTTTATCAAAACGAGAGGGTCTTTCTTCCTTTTTTTCGTCCCTTTTAGGAGCCCTTCCAAATTTTCGATTTTGAAGCGGGTCTTCTTCTACCTTATCTGTTTTTTTAAAAAATTTCTCAAAAGGACTTTTGGCGGGCTTGCCATTCTTCTTTCCGGTTGACTTGGATGTCGGCTTTTTTGGTTTGTTCATTTCGAAAAGTTTAGAATGGGGTGATGATGTCACTTCCACCATCAAAATCAGCTACATCACCGGTATTGAGTCTGGAAGGACGGGTAATCATGGCATTAAAATTATCGGTACTGAATGGATTGCCAAAATCTCCACCCACGAAGCCAGTCTCTCCCGGATCCTCAAATTTAGTGAATTCTCCGATAAAACGGAGATTGACCGTTCCCAATCCTCCATTTCTGTGTTTGGCGAGGATGATTTCCGCTACATCTTTGGGTGCATCAAAGCCGCCGTTTTCTTCCAGACCATAATAATCCGGCCTGTAGATGAAGGTCACGATGTCCGCATCCTGTTCGATTGCGCCCGATTCCCTCAAATCCGAAAGCTGAGGCCTTTTCTCACCCCCTCTGGTCTCGACGGCCCTTGACAACTGCGAAAGTGCAATTACCGGCACATGCAATTCTTTGGCAAGGCTCTTAAGTGACCTGGATATGGACGAAATTTCCTGTTCCCGGTTACCTCTTTTTTCATTCGGAGCTGCTGTCATTAGCTGAAGGTAATCTATGATGATCATGGAAATGTCATGGTTTTGTTTTAACCTACGGCATTTCGCCCTTAATTCGAAGATGTTAATCGCCGGAGTGTCATCAATATACATGGGCAATTGGGACAATTTATCCACCGCAGCGTGGAGTTTGGTCCATTCTGAATCGTCTAGTTTGCCATTTCTCAGTTTAGAGGATCCAATCTCGGCCTCGCCCGCTATCAAACGCTGAACGAGCTGAACGCTGGCCATTTCCAATGAAAAAACAGCCACACCCTGACCGTTGGCCGCGGCATTTTTAGCCATACTGAGGGTAAAAGCGGTTTTACCCATACCTGGTCTGGCCGCCACAATGATAAAATCTGAGGGCTGCCAGCCATTGGTCATTTTATCCAGGCTTCGAAATCCGGAAGTTACCCCCGTCAATTCACTTCCCCGCTGACTTACCTTTTCTATTTCCTTTTGCGCCTGCACAACAAGTGAAGACAATGACTCATATCCTGTGTTGAGGTTTTGATCGGTAATATTATACAGGCCCCTTTCCGCTTCATCCAGAATTTCGAGCACATCCATAGAGTCCTCAAAAGAATTGCGGATTACCTCGGTAGAGACCCTGATCAATTCCCTCTGGATAAATTTTTGGGCAATGATACGGGCATGAAATTCAATGTTGGCTGCCGATCCAACCTTGTTTCCCAGGTCGATGAGGTAACCAACCCCGCCAATTTCTTCCAGTTTTCCCGCTTTATTTACCGCTTCATGGACCGTGAGCAAATCGATGGGTTGCTGCTTGCCAAACAGGTCAAGCATGATTTCAAAAATGGTCTGATGCGCCTTTAAATAAAAACTCTCCTTGCGCAAAATCTCCACCACCGAGGGCATGCCGTCTTTGTCAATCAGGATGGCACCCAATACTGCTTCCTCAAGCGGTAAGGCCTGGGGTTGAATCCTGCCGGTCATGATCTTGTTGAGATCATCGTCAAGTTTGACTGGAGAATAACTTCCCCCGGCTATGGGTTTCAATTTATTGGTGTTTTCAGACATAAAATCTTGGTACTAAATGTTAGTAACCCGTGGGAGGACTTTTCCTAATGTGGGTCTTTCCCAGGGTTTGAACTCCCGAAAGCCCAGTATTCACGGAACTTTCAAGGTCTGCAAAGCTAAGATTTTGCATTATCAATTTAAATAATATAATTACACATAATAAGTGGAAAACAATGTGGAAAGTTCCTGTTTTGTGTGTAAAACTGAGTTTTCAGGGTAATGCCTTACCGGACTGGTCATCGTTATCTGTTACTTTATATATAAATATATTTATATATGTTTTTTAACTATATAAAGGGACTTACAACCACAGCAGCAAGGATAAATAGTAAAGATAATAACCATATGAAGGGTAAAACGGTCAATAAGATCAATACGCACAATAGCTTATATAATGTGGATAAGAAAAAGGGCTGATTTAAACCAGCCCTCTTTTTTTTAAGAATTGCAAGAATGTTATTCCAAGGTGTATCTCACACCCAATTGCATATTCCAAACATCAAAGATTGATGTTCCTGACCTAAATGTATCTTTCAATAAAATTGTTTTTCCTGCATCATCCTTTTGGGTCGCAAGCGTGTAAACAGGTTTACCATTTACGAGTTTCTTATATGAAAGAATTTGCGTTGAATTGACAATATTTCCTACTCCCCAGTCTGAGTTGATCATGTTACCAAAATTAAGAATGTCAGCCCTAATCTGAAGTTTGTTTTTCTTACCTCCTGTTTTAATGACAAGGTCTTGGGCAATTGAAAAGTCAAATCTTGATAAGAATGGAAGAATACCACCATTTCTCTCTGCATACTGACCTCTTCGGGTTTTCAGGTATTCATCCTGATCGATAAACTTATCAAAAGCTGTTCTCTGATCTTCAATAGAAAAAGTAACACCTCCTGAAGTAAGTGCTTCAAAATCAATTTCCGAAGCACTGGCCGGAACATAAATTAATTCATTACCATTGCTTCCGTCTCTGTTCAAATCACCTCCGCTAACGTAAGAAAATCTATTACTTCGCCTTCCTTCATAACCCAAAGTAAAGGTTGTTGCACCTCCAAATTTTCCTCCATACTCAAGGCTATAGTTTAAGATGGCGATAACCCTGCTGGGGATATCATTCGATGAATAAGATAGTCCAAGATTATTTGCCCCCATGACATTAGGCACATTTGCCCATGAACCAAATGCTATTGATCCGGCATCCTGAATGTCTTTTGTCTTGCTGTATGTATAAGCTGCCATACCATAAAAGCCACTTTTCCTTGGCAACTCAACTTTTACAACTGTCTGAAGCAGACTTCCTTCATTGATGTTGTCCATTATAATAGCATCCGTAATATTGTCATTTATTCTTTTGTCGTTGTTGGTTGCACCAAATATCGGGCGTGTATCTGAACCTGTGAGATTTTCTTTACTGGCTTCAAGGTTTGCATTCCAATAATTGATCGCATTAATATTCTTATTGTACAATACCTCCAAGGTAGCAATTAGCCCACCAGGCAACTTCTGATCAACACCTAAAGTCGCCTTCATGATTTGCGGAAACTTATAATCCGGATCTGAAGATGCAATGCTTATTGTGGAAGGAAGTGTCGGTGTATCAGGCGTAAATACAGTTGCATCCGGCACGAAAGGATACTTGTTGGTATTGTTCTGAGAAATAAATCCTGTAAGTATACCATTATTTCCAATTTGGTTGGAAATCCATACATATGGAGGTCTTCCAGTGAAAATACCGGCACCTCCTCTAATTTGTGTCTCGCTCTTTCCTCCTACATTGTAATTAAAACCAAGTCTGGGTTCAAATAATAATTGATTCTTTGGCATTGCCCCTGTATTGATCTTATAACCTGACTGCTCTTCAATATCTACAAAACTAAGGCCAGTTACTGCAGGGTTTTCCAATGCGGTATTGCCCATAGCAATGTATGATGCCCTCACACCAAGCGTGACTTTTAGATCATTATTCACCTGATATTCATCCTGGCCATAAATGTCAAATTTATTTGCCTTTAATACCTGTAATGGCTCTGCAGCTCCGGGTAAAGCTGAGTATCTATATTGGAATCGGTTAAGAATCACGTTGGAAGTGTCGGCATTGGGATTAGCAAGTGCAAAATCGGATGATTTGTAAAAATCTTCCAGTGAATTAAACACATATACACCATTTGAAGCTGGAAAAAAGTTGTTATTTGATTTATAAAACTCAGCTTTTGCTCCAAATGTGAATGTATTTTTTCCTTTATAAATGCTCACGTTGTCTGTAATATGAAAAGTAGTATAGTTCAACTTGTTTGAAGGTGTAAATGGATCCAATCCAAAAGAAATATAAGTCTTATTGTCTTTCAGGATATCAACAGTTGGAAATGATTGGCCTATTAAAGCCCTGTCTTCAATCTGCTTGTCGTAGCCAACAATCAGGTTATTAAAAATATTTGATTTGATGGTGGTATTAAGATCCAATACAATAGATCTTGTATTATCCTGGATTTTATACCCGGAATTTTTAAAGGACATAGATTCGAAAAGATCCCTTCTGCTACCAACACCTGCTGATGAAGAATTGCTGATTGGAATTTCAGCATCTGAGTCATGGTGGATATAACGAACAGATAATTTGTTTTTATCATTTAAGTTAAAATCAAGTTTAGCAAGAAACTTTTGGCTTTTTGTTTCAAGGTCAAATGCTTCATAGGCTCCTGATTCCCATCCATATTTGTCTTTCAAGTAAGTTGAAAGATTGTCCAAATCTGATTTCAATACCCTGGTTTTGTTTCCAGGATTAGAAGAACCATCAGCTACCCATGATGTTCCTGGTTCTGTCTTATTGACGATTTCGGCATTTACAAAAAAGAAAACTTTATCTTTTACTATGGCTCCGCCTAACCTTCCTCCAATCACAGATTCATCAAAATTTCCTACTACAACGTCTTTACCTTTAGCTTTTTTACCTAAGTAAGTATCACCAGCATTACGCCAGTTTCGGAAAAAAGATGCTTCCAGGTTGTTCGAACCACTTCTTGTCACTGCATTTAAACCCGCTCCAACGAAACCAGATTGTCTTACATCAAATGGTGCAACGTTTACCTGCACTTCCTGAATGGCATCCAGTGAAAATGCGGTTGATCCAGTTCTTGAACCAGCTTCTGTGGCTGAACCTAAACCAAATGCGTTATTGAAAGGAGAGCCATCAATGGTAAAATTGTTTAACCTTGAATCTTGTCCTCCGAAATTAGAACCATTACCGTTAGGATTGTACTTGGTAATATTGGTGATAGATCGACTTCCAATGTTTGGAAGATTGGTAACTACATCCTGTGTAAATGTAGAAGCTGAACCAGTCTTAGATGAGCTGAATAAGTCATTTCTGCTGGCAGTAACAATAACTTCATCAACATTTACAGAGGCACCTTCCAGCACGAGATTTACGTTTGCTGTCAACCCAAGGTTAGTAAATACATTTGCCACTTCCTGGTCCTTATAGCCAATGTAGCTGACCATTATTTTATAAGGTCCTCCAACCCTGACACCAGGAATATTATAATATCCTGCTTCATTGGTGACAGTTCCATACTGCGTACCTGAAGGCAGGTGAACAGCCAGGATAGTCGCCCCAATTAATTCAGTTCCTTTAGCATCCTTAATTTGTCCTCTGATGGTCGATGTCGTCACCTGGGCAACCATCGAAGCCGGAATCAGAAAGGCCATAAACAATAAAATTTGTAAAAATCTACTCATGATTTGAAATATTTAGTTGCACAAATTTATAGCTTAAACCCGATTGGTATGTTAAGTCAGTGTAAAATATATTAACATTTTATTAATATAAATATTTAAAATGTGTAAGGGGTTGATATGGGGAACTTTGATAATTTTTAGACCCCAAATAGAAAAACTATTCAGGAGAATTATCTCATATTTTTAGGCAAAAAGTCGCCGTATAGGCTGTAACTACTAACCCACTGAAGTAAATAATTGTTAAATTTTTTTTCGGAAGTCCGGAATCAGATCGTATTTTTTTCGATCAGCCTGAATCCATTGCCATGGATATTGGCAATTTCTATGGTCTCATCCCTGCTCAGGTATTTGCGCAACTTGGTCACAAATACATCCATGCTTCTGGCGGTGAAATAATTGTCTTCACCCCATATTTTTTTCAATGCTTCTGACCTTTCCAGCACGTCGTTTTTGGCCAGACAAAACATTTTCAGCAGGTGAGCCTCTTTGGGCGAGAGTTTTTCTTCAAATTCACCGTCTTTATATATCAGGGTGCGCAGGGGATAATTGAACACATAATTTCCAATGGTAAATTCCTTGGGGTCTTCCTTCGATTCGACCACTTTAGAAGATCTTTTTAAGATCGCCAGTATTCTGAAAAGCAATTCTTCTGAATTGAAAGGCTTGGTTATGTAATCATCTGCCCCAATTTTAAATCCTTCGAGCACATCTTCTTTCAGACTTTTGGCAGTCAAAAAGATAATGGGCACATTGCCCCCATTATCCCTGATCTCTTTGGCCAGGGTGAAGCCGTCCTTTTTGGGCATCATCACGTCAAATATACAAAGGTCATAGCTGCCTTTATTAAATTCACTAAGCCCCGCTTCACCATCGGTGGCCAGATTTACTTCAAAATCGTGCATTTCCAGGTAAGACCTGAGCACGTCCCCGAAATTTCTGTCATCTTCAACCAGTAAAATTTTGCTCGACATAGTGGTTTCGTTAATGTTTTATCTATAAACGTTAATATTCAGTTTTTAGTTAGTGATAATGCATCTTTTTTACGGATGTTCTATATATCACTAATTTGTAATGTATTTTAAATTGATATTCATATATTTAAAATACTATTTTGGTTTTTTGGACGGCTTAAACGGCAAAAAGATCGTGAAGGTACTGCCTTTGCCTACTTCCGATTTCACCGAAATCCTGCCTCCATGGGCATCCACCATGGCCTTCACATAACTGAGTCCCAACCCAAATCCCTTGACATTATGCAGGTTTCCGGTAGGAACCCGGTAAAATTTCTCAAAAATGTGTTTCAGGGCATCCTTACCTATGCCAATGCCATTATCGGTTACCAGCACCCTCACCCCGTCCTTGTCATCCTGCGTTTCCAGGATAATATGTGGCTCCTCCTGGGTGTACTTTTCCGCATTATCGAGTAGGTTGGCAATGATGTTGGATACGTGATTTTGATCTGCCTCAATTACGGCCCTCTTTGCCGATAACCGGGTAATAATGCTGCCTCCCCTGTCGGTAATCTTTAGTTCCGCGTGGTGGGCAGCCTGTTCTGCAATTTCATTGACATCGATCTTATCCGGCTTCAGTGTGATCTCATTTCGATCGATCTGGGCCATCTGCAAGACCTTCTCTACCTGGTTGAGCATGCGCCTGTTTTCCTCTTTGATGATGCCCAGAAACTTTCGAATCTTGGTTTCATTGCCCATCACCATCGGACTCTGTATCGAATCTGTAGCCAGTGAAATCGTGGCTATCGGCGTTTTGAACTCATGGGTCATGTTGTTGATGAAGTCGTTCTTGATCTCCGATATTTTCTTTTGTTTGAATATGATGTAAATCGTATAACTAAAACAAAAGAGGATTAGCCCTGTAAAAAATATCGACAACGCCAGGATAGGCCACACGTTCCGCCAAAGAAATCCGGATTTTTTTGGGAAAAATAAATACAGATAACCAGGCTCATCCCTGTCGTGTAAATCAAACAGGGGAATCTTGTACTCCGTCTCTCTGAGGCCCGGACTGGATTGCACCTTTGACATTTGTGAACCATCTCCTATTTCAGCTACATAGTTGCCGTTCAGGATAAAAAAACTCTGCGTTTGTTTTGAAAACACACCATACTCATAGTCGATGTTTACGCCCTGATTGGTCAGTTCTGTAAGCAAATACTCATCGAGCTTTTTGATGTCAATGTTTTCCAGGAAAACATCCGGGTTGACCAGCAATAAGTTGTTTTTAAGTTCAAATTCAAGCTGATGTTTGGTCCAGTCATCCTCTTTACCCAAAATATTCTGAAGATGGATGTCTTCTTTTTTATGCTTGAGGTATTCTTTATAAAAATCTTTTGCTTCTACCTCTTCAAGCAACCTCATTTTCACATTGTTGATGGACAGGTAGATCTTATCGTTGAAGTTTTTCTCATTGAGGTTTAGTGACCATTTGATCCAGAAAAACTGAATGATACTCACGCCCAAAAGCGCAGTACTCATCAGTAAAATAATGACTATAATGGACCGCCTGCTCATTGCCGGTTTTAATTGAACATATACCTCACCACAATTCCCGACGACATATTGGTCGTCACGTTGGTGGCTACCTTAGGTGCCGTGCGCTGGTACTCAAAATAAAGTCGCAGTGCCAGGTTTTTATACATCTGGTACTCCACATTGGGACTAATCTGGATGGTCTGCGTACCTCTCGTTTTTTCAGGTTCCTTTTCTTCGGTAATGTCCAGGCTATAATTCTGGGTCACATCATCTTTGAAAGAAAAGTCGCAGTTAATGGTCAGTTTTTTGCCTTTCTCGCCTGACGCAGATGATTTATTGTCCTTCTTTTTGCTTTTGTCATCTTTACCTCCTGCAGCGCCCAGAGTGCCCCCAGGGTCTTTGTCGTCCTTGTCCCCTTTATCTCCACTCAGCCCATCTCCTCTTTTGCCTCTGCTTCCACGCTGCTTTCTGCCACCACCAAAACCTTTAAAATTGTCAATTACATAGCCATAACCAAAAACGACACTGGTATTGAGACTTTCACTGAGTTCACTGGAATTGGCCCTCAGGTCAAGTGTCCTGCCCTTTTTGTACTCAAATTTGATTTCCATATTGTTTTTGGTCTTCAAATCGATGCCTATGAGTGGGCTGAATTCTTCCTTGAGTGTCACGGCTGGAATTTCTATCTGTGAGAAATAATTGTTTTCACTTGTCTTAAACTCACGGGCCTCATCGTACTCGGCCTGGGTATTAAAATTCGCTACCGATAACGTGGATTTGTAGCCGTGCTTGAGGCTAAAACTGCTGAGGAAATTTTTGAAAAAAGGAAGCTTACTCAAACCATCATACCTGAGGATCCAGTTTGGCCTGGGTATATAGTCATAGGATTTTACATCTTCTTTTAGATCCAGTGGCACCTTATTTACATCCACGCCGCGATAAGCCGCGAGAAATGACGGCACGACCACGTTGAAGTTGGTTGGGCCATATCCGTAAGCGTATCCCTCGTAATCCGGGTGTTCTGCCGGGTTATAGTTTTTAAGCGCGTGTGAAACCACCGCACGGTTTGCCTTAAATTGCGCCACAAGGGCCTCCGACTTATCAAACAGTGTTCCAAAAGAGGCATAGGTTGCTTCAAATGATCCCGAATTAAACCGGGCAATCTGCATGAATGAATCATCTTTGTATTTGAAAACTTCTGTATGGCTGTTGCGGTAATCTTTATTAAAATCCACATCAATCTTAAAGTCTTTAAAGGGTTCAATGGCCACCTTGGCATTGAAATTTTGTCTTTCAGATTGTGTGATCTGGTCATTGAAAGCTTCGCTTCTGTTAAACCAGGCATTGTTTTTCTGGAGGAAGTTTCCTGGATTGGCCTTATCCAGGTCGGGTTGCAGACCGGAGGCAAACTGCCAGCCCGGCGAAGTAAAACCATCCGAAAGTCCAAGCAATGATGCTTCCGGCATGAATCCTGGAATCAGGGTACCCAGGTCTTCCTTGTAACTGAATTTCACCGATCTAAGGGCAAGTAAAGGCCGTATCAGGATGCGCTCAAATGTACTTGGATAGCGGTCTTTCTTTTTATCCTTCTTTTTGTTTTTATCTGCCGCATCTTTTGGTTCATCTTTGCCTTCCTCCTTTTTGGCTAAACCTCCTTCTTCTTCTTTCTTTTTGGAGGACTTGCCCGTTTTCGCCCTGGGATCTCCACTCTCAATTTTCTTGAGATATCCCCACTTACTGTATAACTTGTCAAAGGAGAAGGTAGCATTTACCGACCTGTTTTGCGTATTTTGGATTACGTTGCCCGGGAGGTTGAAACGATCATCAATATAGATCAGCAGACCTGCGTTCCAGGTATAGCTGGATTTATAATCCGCAGACGCACTTATCCAGTCCATCATTGGCAGCAGGTTCACCGGAATCTTATAGGTAAGACCCAGGTTGTGGGAGTAGTTTTTCCTCCTGCCCAGCCTGCCCAGGCTGTTATTGCGATATTGATCTATGGTATCGGCCGAGGCAATCCGGCCCTGGGCATCCACCCATTTCCGGTCTGCAGGATCCGGTGCGATTCCTACCTGACGCAATTCATCCACCACCGCCGTCACATTGGCTTTAAAGTTGAGTCTGAGTGATTTGGTAAAATCCCAGTCCAGTGTGTAATTTCTCTCCCACTTAAACCTTCGGTCATCAAAACGGAAAACCGGCGATTCCGGTAACCGGAAGGTACGGTAATTGATGTACCGGTCCATATTGGTGTTAAAACCAAGACTGGTTGGCATAGGGTTGAAATTGAAATCAGAAATTAATTTCAATGCCTTAGGCTTGATGAATTTCAAGGGCTGGATGTACTTCGGTTTATTGGAAAATCCATATTCCAGTCCCACCCTTCTTTCTGTAGTGACATCTTCTTTGATGATGGGATCTGTTTTTTCTGTTTTGGTGAATGCATAGGTTGCACTCAGGTTTTCCAGGCTCCATGGCTTACCTCCCTGTCCTCCTTCCTTTTTCACGTTGGTAAGGTTGTAGGAAGTAATTTTTGTTTCCTCTCTTGCCCGGTCTCTCACGTCCTGCTTGTCCTCATCGGGTGTCACTTCGAGTAATTCTCTAACGGTAAGATCGCGTTGATAAGGATCGTATTGTGGTTTCTTTACAGACCTGGAGTAAGAAGCAAAAAATGGAAGACTGATGGGCAGGAACTTTGGCAACAACTTTCCAGCCTGCAACGAAGTGGAAAAGTCGTATTGAAATATTTCATCCCTTGATCTTTCCAGCAAGCGCTGATCCAAACTTCCGAAGCCAACACTGCTATAACTGCCGGCTGCATTGATGTCCCCCAGGTCGGCCAGTTTAATCTGGGCTTTGGCCTGGGCAGCAAATGCTCCTTTTTCATTAAGGCCACTGGCCCGAAGTTCATTTACCCATATTTGCCCGCAAAGAGGCTTGGTTTTATCGGAAGTATTTCGCACTCCAATTTCAATCACTTTTATATATCCAAGACTCGGCAAACCTTTCATGACAAACTTGGCCCCTTCATTGTCGGGGTCATCGAGTTCGAGGGTGGTGCCATCGACGAGCCTGGCTTTTTTCACATCCAGAAATCCACTCAATGGAATGTTTATGGCATTGGTATCCGGCCAAATATTTTCTTTTGACTGTATGTTAAAATCGCTCGTTTTAAGGGGCATTACATATTCATAGTAGTTATTGGTGAGGTCTTTACCCAACTTAATAAAAATGGAGATATCCCCATGTTCGTAAACTTCATCAGGCAGTGATTCTGCATGCACAAATAACTGAAGTTTTTTGTAAAGATTGAGGTCGAGGTTACCCAACTTGTTGACAGCTACATCACAGCCCGGTGCACCGCGTTGAAGATTGCAAAAGTTGATGGCAAGTGATTTTTCATCCTGTAGCAGGTTTGATCCCAGTGAACTGTTGATTCGCTCCTGAAGTACACCCGGACTTACCAGGTAATTAAATGGCAACCTGGTGGTGTTTTCCTCAACACCCACTTCATCGACAGAAACAAATGGTTTATCTCCATCCTTACAGTCGCCCTGATTTTGCGAAATACGCCACTGATTTCGCACCAGCTGGAATTCGGCAAAACGAAAGGTCTTCTGTTTTTCGAAGTTGGTAAAGTACATACGCATAAACTGGATCGCCCTGAAACCGGTAATGTTCTGACTGGAAGTAAATTTATTGAGCGGCACCACAAAACGGTACCACTTCTCATTGTCACCAACCTGTTTGTATTGCTTATAATAAATACTGGAAGCCGTATCAACTTCTCCATTGAAATTTTTAACCTTGATGCGATATTCGTAATAGGCTTCACCCTGGTTGAGTGACCTGTCATTGTTGAGGTCTTCACTGTCCGGAGTCCTGCTGCCCCGGTAAAAACGATTGTCCTCAAAATTGCTCTCTTCGGGTGTATTTCCTTCCGGTCCGCAAAAATCCTTCATCCTGCTGACCATGTCAAGTCCGGTGAGTTTTTCGTCGTTGTAAAATGTGAAATTATCACCGGCAGGATCCGCATTTACCGCGCCTTGAATGACACCGTATTTATCAACCCATGATTGAAATTTTATCCGCTCTTCGTCATCTGTAAGTCCGTCAAAACCCAAATCCTGCTGGCGAATATTTTCAAGGGCAAAATTGCTGATAAGAGGTGGTATCAAAGGCACTTTGCCATAATTGGTGTTTTTGATCGGCACGCTGGGTTCTTCTTTGGTAGGCAGTGCATTTTCAAAGAATTGCAGGTTATCCCGGATTACATCTTCAGACACGTTGCCGAGTTGAAAAACTATTTCGCCTTCTTCATTGCTTGGGTCAGGCCTGCCGTCCTTATCCAGGAATGGATTTAGCACCCAAAATTCTATAAACTGATAATTATTGGCTTCAAAGTCGGTATTTTGGAAATAACGCATCAATCCACCCCATCGGGTCGTGGGCTGATTTAGTCTGATTTGCCCATCCAGGATAGAAGTACCTGCCGTATAATTGGGATACCCTTCCGGCACATCAAAATTATAAGGACCCCGTTCTTCGGGATAGTAACTTACATCAAAAGTAAATAACTGATTGATGCCCGTCTGTACCTGTCGTTTGAAAAGATCCGTTTGCAATACAAGCCTTGAAAAGGGGTGCTTCCTGTCCGCTTCTGTGGTATTTACAGACTGGTCAATCTGGTACCAGGAAATTTTAGCCCTGTTGGCGCCATAGACCAAATCATTGGTAAGATCAGCTTCCCTGAATTCAGGAGGGGTGCTGCTGAGCGCCCATGAGTTCGTATTGAAGCCACCAAGCGTAAAGCCACTCACCGAACCTTCAAAATCATCGATATTCACCAGACCTCCGTCGTCTTTGGAATCGGCTTGACTGTTTATGGCCTTGTTGTGCCCCGGCTTCAGATAAGCTGTTTCGGCAGAAAGGTTTACGGCAGATTCTTCTTTGGTACTGTAAAAAGGCAGTTTGTCCAATACTTTGGTGATCCAGTCAGACTTGTCACTGTAGTTGAAATCAAGTCCAAAAATCCGGTTGTCGATCGGGTCATCGCCCACGTTTACCTTTTGCGTAAACGGCCTCTCTCTTAACCGGAGGTAGGTGGCACCCATGGTAAATTTCTTACTGAAATCGTAGTCAAACCGGGCGCCCAGCATGGTTTTATTTAACGAAGAAAAGGCGGACTGGTCTTCATAATTTACATTTATCGGTGTGCCTTGCGCAAGGTAGGCCGGATTTAATATCCTGAGCTTGCCCAACGCATAATCAATTTCATAATCTACGCCTTCAATCAGGGTGATGGTTCCTGCGGTCACCTTAACGCCGTTTTTAGGCACAAACGGGCCTAAAGGAATTTCGCCGGTGGCATTGGATTTTACCTTGCCCACCATTACAAATTTGTTTTTCTGTGGGGTCAGTCTGGCTACCGTAACGGTTGAATCATACAATTCCTGGTACTTGTATTTGCCGGGATCCGGCAAACCTTTGAGCAGAGAGTCAAGTGAACTGCCAAAGGGTTCCAAAACAGGGAAAATAATACTGCCACTGCGTTCGATGACGGTCAGACCTGGTACGTAATCAAAAACTCCATCTGCCTGCGGATCACCAAATTTATTGAGTGTATCCAACTTAAATACATTGAGCAGTGGTACATCGGGTCTTTCCGGTATATATTTTTTAAGCGAGCCGTCACTAAAGTCATCTTCATAGAAAACGTCAAACTGGAATCCGTCTTTGTTGAGCTGATTGGTCTTGAGGTTGTACACGTTTTTCATCATAAGGTCCCATGATGGCAACCTTACCTGCTGGTTACTGGATTTCAGCAGTTTTACAAACAAAACTTTACTTGGAGAACCCTCTTCTTCCTGGTTGGGCGAAGAAGTTCTGATGTCACTGGTTTCCTGACTTGTGCCTGTTAGCTGGCCTACCGTAAATACCGAGTCACATTGTTCTGTATAAAAATACTTATAAGCCACACCGAGCACCTGGTTGGGTCTCAACCTGATGTTAAGCGAAATATATCCGAGCTGGGGATGGTAAGTATATTCACTTGGATTGAGCATCCGACCCCTGAAAATTTCAAAATCCCGGATCTGTCTTAAGCCAAACTGATTTTTAAGCAGGGTAGATGTTTTATCCTGACTGGAAATGGTGTCGTTTTTGACCAATTCCTGAAACAAACCATTTACACGGTTATCGGCCAGTGGTTTATTGGATCTTTGGTCTCTGAGATAGTCGGGTAAAATAGCGTAGGGGGGATAAAGTGTACCATTAGGGTCATTGTATTTATCCAGATTTCCCTCTGCGATGTCAGAAATGGCCGCTATGTAATTTTGCCCGGGTTGATAGTCCGGCCTGTCATCCGAGATCCAGACTTCGAGTTGCGCGATCCTGAATGGGGTAAGGACTTGTGGCAATTTTGACAACGATCTTTCGTAAGTTTCCCTGTTGAAATGGGATAGAAAAAAGTGTCTGTTTTCGTCATATTGATCCGAGGTAATGTCATCAAATTCGACAATGGATGCACCATTTTGGACTTTGACATTGTTTTGTTTGGATTGCTGCTGCGATGCCAGCAAGGTCATTCGAAAATGCCCAAACTGAAGGTCGGTCTTGATGCCCATGAGGCTTTGAGCTCCCTGGATGAGGTTGCCCTTTAAGGGCAAACTCACATTCCCGGCTTCTATTTTCTTGATGATGTCATCTTCTGAAAATGCCTGTGAGTCGTACTGAAGTTTTATCTTTTGGTCAAAATTAAAACTTGATTGTGCATCATAGTTGAAATTTAATTTGAGTTTGGTCCCTACATTGCCATCAACGGTAAGTCTGGGTTTGATGTCCACGGGATCCAGGTAGTTCCAGGGACTGCGCTGGCCAAAGTTGGATCTGGTCAGATAATATGAAAAGAAGCCCAGTGTAAGGTCAATGCCACCCTGTGGTTTTACATTGACTTCTGTACCTCCGAACATGCGGTCGACCAGGGATTTGGAAATGTCAATCCTGGACATGGGGTCCATCTTGCCTGAGCCGCTTTTCTTGTTGGATTGAATACCGCCAAGGTTGGCAAAATAGGCGCGTTCCTGTTCTTTTGATTTCCATTCAAGGTATTCATCGAAGGTCAGGTAAGTAGGGGTGCGGTAGTATTCGTCGCCTATTTTTTCATAGACAATATATTTTCCGGAAGCAATGTCGTACTCTACCTTTTGCTCAATGAGGCTGGTATTGAGGTCAAAGGGGTTGTTTGATCTTTCGGTGATAAAGTCTCCTTTTCGGTCCTGAAGGGGTATTGTGTCTGCAACAATAATCGCCAGTTCAGCAGCATATTCAAATGGATTGGGTAAGTTGGCTGCATTCATTTGCTGAAATGCACCTGACATTACCCAAAAAATGACAGCAGCCTTAAAATAAAATTGTAATTTATTGAACATGAATTCCTTCGATCTTGACTTACTCATTAATAGTTGCAAATTATTAAAACGTTTTTTCATAATTGTAGTGTGCATACAGCCCTTTTTTTTGTTCAATTGAGTTGTTTTAACACATTTTTGATCAATTCTTCTACGGATTCCGGCTGGGGTTGCTTTGCCAGTATGGCATTGAGCTGTTTTTCCATGCCAGCTTTTGGAAAACCCAGCGCAATCAATGCAGACAATGCCTCTTCGCGGTAGGTATGGTCGGCTTTATGACTGGATGCAATCGTTTCAGCGCCTGATGTCTTCATCATTTTGTCCTTTAAATCCAGAATGATGCGCTTTGCCGTTTTGGGCCCGATACCTTTAACCTTGCCCAAAGCAAACTCATCTTCATGGATAATGGCCTTTTTCAGCTCATCGGTATTCATATATGACAGGATGACACGGGCCGTATTACAGCCAATGCCCGAAACGGAAATGAGGTGAACAAAGAGATGCCTTTCTTCTTCCTCAAAAAATCCATAAAGACTGATGTCGTCTTCCCTGACCTGCATATGGGTAAAAATGGTGGCTTCTTTCAAACCCTCAAGCCGGCCATATGTGGAAAGACTGATGTTGACGTGATAGCCAACACCACTGCACTCCAGGTAAATGAATGCCGGAGTCTTATGCGAAATTCTACCTTTTAAATAACCGATCATTTTTTAAAAATAAATGCCCAAATTGACAGATGTCAACTCAGGTAAACTAAAAAATCATTTACAAAGGTAGAAGTTTAATCGATATATTAGTATTTTAAATAATGTATAATTAAATCAAAAGTACACATTTATCTTAGAAATGCACCAAATCTCTGAATTTTTGTACCCGCGTTTCAATTTCGTCCATTGAAAGATGTTTCAATTTGGAAATGGCAAACTCTTCCACGCAAAATGAGGCCATGGCGGAACCAAAAATAATAGATTTTTTAAGATTCTCATAACTGACATCATCGGTACTGGCGAGGTAACCCATCATGCCTCCGGCAAAAGTATCTCCGGCTCCGGTTGGATCCGTGACCTGCAGCAAGGGAAGTGCCGGCGCAAAAAATATCTGGTCTTTGTGAAAGAGCAATGCACCGTGTTCACCTTTTTTAATGACAAGATATTTTGGGCCCATTTCCTGGATGGTTTCAGCTGCCTTCACCAAAGAGTGCGCTCCACTCAGCTGCCTTGCTTCTTCATCATTGATGGTGAGGATATCTACCTTTTTTAATACTTCTTTCAACTCATCAAGCGCAATATCCATCCAAAAATTCATGGTATCAAGGGCAATGAGTTTCTGGCTGCCATCAAGCTGATCGATCACCTGCTTCTGAATGGCCGGAGTCAGATTGCCCAACATCACGTATTTGCAGCTTTTATATTTTTGAGGTAAAACAGGGTTGAAGTCGTCCAATACATTCAGGTCTGTCGTAAGGGTATCCCTGTTGTTCATGTTTTGGTGATACCTGCCCGCCCAGAAAAATGTTTTGCCATTTTCTACAACCTCCAAGCCATCCATGTTAACACCCCTGCTTTTCAGCTCTTCTATTTCTGCCTTGGGAAAATCACCACCCACTATGGCCGACAAACAAATGTCATGGGTAAAATATGAAGCCGCATAACTGATGTAAGTGCAGGCTCCTCCTATTACATTTTCAGCTTTCCCAAAAGGGGTCTCGATGGTATCAAAAGCAACGGTTCCAACGGTTAAAAGACTCATGTTCAATAACTTTTGAGTAAATTTTGGATTCAAAGTTAAATAAAAAAGGGGACACAAATGTCATTTTGTATCCCCTCTGGGTGGGAAGTACTGGATTCGAACCAGTGACCCCCTGCTTGTAAGGCAGGTGCTCTGAACCAGCTGAGCTAACCTCCCCTGAACGAATAATCTGTCCAAAAGTACAGATTTGCAAAAGCGAGTGCAAAGATAGACTACTATTTTAATTATCCTAAGTTTTTTATCGAAAAATATGGATCTATCTTACCTTTTTTCATATCAGGGGTTTTTACGGCATCCATAGCGTTTACAAGGTCACTTTGTGCCCCCAAACAGGTAGCTGCCGATTGGGCACATGAGACATCTTTTCTGGTCGCAATAGCCCTTCTTTAATTCTAAAAGCGCCTGGGTATCAAGGGCATGATCTGCTCTAAAACCCCGTTCTAGCATTTTGGTGACCACAGCAGATTTTTCGACTTTGAGGTCAGTGAGAAAATCCAGGCATTTGATTCTCAGCGCTTCCTGTCCTGTTATATGGGCATAGGTATATAGAACCGGTAAAATGGCATTGATGATCAACCGGTCTTTGAGTTCTGTAGTCACTTTTTTTTGTCTGGATCTCGCCGATTTTTTACCAAAATCATGGTGATCACACCAGTAGGAAGATGTGCCGGCTTCCATTAAGACATAAAGGTCGCTCACGGATGCAGCGTTTTTGGCCGCATCCAGGTAACGGCTGCCTTTGGAGAGCAGGGCAGCCAACTGTGCCAAACGAATGGCTGGTAGCCCTGCCGCATGCATGCCAAAGTGGCGCCAATTTACTTTAGCCATCGGCCTGATTCCATACTTTGACTTAAGAAATTTAAATTCACTACACATGGCGTGATGGTAATCGTCATCGACGATATCCTCAAGAAATCCTGCCACCCCAAATACAAGACACTCCATGGTAAAAAGACTGTTGCCGTTTCTTTCAACTATGGTTACGGGCAATCGCTCAGCGAGCATTTCTCCGCATTCCGCATTTTCCCGGCCAAGCAGATACCTGCATAACTGTTTGCTCATGGCTTGCTCCCAGTCCATTTGTTTAACCTCATCCGTTACTTTCAATTTATGGACCCTGGTTTCAAACCGGTCTGTTACCAGTGCAAAAGCAGACAAAGTGAAGCGGGTGACGGCTTCAGTATTCAGCAGTGGTTCACAAGGCAACCACCGGGTTGAACCCATCAGGTCGGCATACAGGGTTAACATATGATGGTCAACCCGACCTTTGAGCTCCAGAACCGGTATGTGACTGCCCTGGACACCTACATCATCCTGCCAAACCACATGAAGTACAACATTTTGAAATGCCTGGTCCTGGCTGTGCCGGTGTTTTTCCCAATCGCTGGCCAATACATGCATTTCAATGTTTCCTGCCCACAGTACATCCTGGATGCGCACCAGCCCATGGAGGAAGTCGGGTCCTGAAGACATATTTCTGGCTCCAAAAGACAAAATTTCAAGAGCTTCGCCGGCAGTGGTGTACATGTGGTCCAGTCTAAACCTGCGGGTAAGCCAAATAAAATAGAGTAAATCTTCACGAAGTATCATCATTTTTCATTTTGGGTGTTAAAAAGAGATACAGAAATCCGTTCAAAGTGTACCTTTGCCGCACGAACTTAGGCAAGACATGAGCAGTAATTTCTATAAAATAAACGTTCACCAGATAAACGCAGAAACCCCGGATTGTGTGCAAATCTGTTTTGATATTCCCACTGATTTAACAAAAAATTTTGAATTTTTGCCCGGGCAATATGTAAATGTGCGCACATACCTGGATGGTGAAGAGGTAAGAAGATCTTATTCCATTTGCAGCAGTCCGGGGGAAGACAAACTATGCGTTGCTGTAAAAAAGATTCATAAGGGAAAATTTTCAACATATGCCAATACCCAGCTGAAGGCCGGTGATGAATTGGAACTCATGCCTCCTATGGGTAATTTCGTGCTGCCATCTGACCTCAGTCAAACCGATACTGTGGTCTTTTACTGCGCAGGCAGTGGCATTACCCCGGCCATGTCTATGATGAAATATATCCTGGAAGAAATTCCGGAAATAAATGTCATACTCTACTACGGCAATAAACACACTGAAAGCATCATCTTCCGGGAAGAACTGGAGGGATTGAAAAACAGATTTCTTAAAAGGCTTTCCATCCATTATGTATTATCTCAGGAAGCTTTAGACAGTCCATTGTTCTGTGGCAGAATAGACAAAGAAAAATGCAGGATTTTTGAATCCCAGCTCAACCCCGGCCATGCAGCTTCCCTTTATTATTTGTGCGGACCTGCTACGATGGTTTTTGACATAAAGGAAAGCCTGCTGGAATTGGGCATTTCTGAAAACAGGGTACATTTTGAGTTATTTACCACAGCAGGCATGGAAGTACCCAAAGAACAGAAACCTGCTGAATCCGCAGAAAAAAGTCATTCAACCATAAAAATGAAACTCGATGGACTTGAGTTTGAATTCGACTTTGACGGCAGTTGCAGCAACATCCTGGATGCCGCTTTGAAAAACGGGGCCGATCTCCCCTTTGCCTGCAAAGGAGGTGTATGCAGTACCTGTAAAGCACATTGCGATGAAGGGGAAGTGTCCATGGCTGTAAACTATGCGCTGGAAGCAGATGAGGTGGCAGCCGGCTACATCCTTACCTGTCAGTCCTATCCACGAAGCAAGGAAGTTTATATCAATTTCGACAAATAACCATGGAGTCACCTGTAATGAAAGGTTGAATTATGGCGCAAAAAAAAAGCTCCACTGACTTTTCAGAGGAGCTTTTAAAATTCAAATCGTTAAAGCCACATTATTTTTTGTCCACCTTGTGGGTAAAAACCTTATTGGCTACACTGTACTCGACAATGTAAGATCCTCTGCCTAAATTGGAGACATCATATCGTCTCTCCACTACAGGTTTCTCAATTTTTTCGGTAAATACCAGATTGTCATTTTCATCATAAATGCTGACAACGGCATTTTTTTCCAGTGTAAGTGCTTGTACAGACCATACTGCATTTTCCGTAAGAAAGATCGGCTTGTACACCTCATCAGTCTCCTGATTGATGTAAATCTGACCCATCTCTATGGTAAGGTGCTGAACGGCAAACTTTTGTCCATCTTCCACCATTACACTGTACTGGCCTTGTGCTAATCCCGAAACATCATATTTTCGGTTTGTCTTTGGTAGATTCAATGCCTCAGAAAACACGGTGTTACCAGATTTGTCCATGATGGAAATGGTAATTTTTTCAGCTTTCCAATGATTTAAATGCAGTACAATGGATTTGGCATCTTCATTTTTCAAAAACGAAGGTGTTTTGGCTGACAGAGAAGTGATGGCTACAAATAGAAGAGCAGCCATTGAAATTGCGAATTTTTTCATAATCTAAATATTTTAAAGTTTTGTAATAATCTCTGGTACAAAGGTAGGCGGACAATCCAAGCAATACAACAGTTATCTTTTCCATTATATATGTTATATTAACCTTAAATAAACCATTATCATATTAAAATGTTAATTTTGTTATTATTTATACAATTCAACAATATAATATTTCGTGATTAAACAATATCCTCAACTTGAAAAAATAGAACCATCATTTGGTAACTCTTTTTCATTACGAAAGTTTGAAGCGGGACTTACCGAAAATTCGGTACCCCGGTGGCATTTTCACCCTGAAATCGAAATCGTTTATATTGAAAATGGCAGTGGAAAACGACACATTGGAAACCACATTTCCCAATACTATACTGGCGATCTCATTATGGTGGGCCCCAATTTGCCCCATTATGGTTTTACCGATCGCTTTTCGGGTACAAAAACCGAAATCATTGTCCAAATGAAAGAAGACTTTCTGGGCAAGCATTTTTTCCAAAAGATTGAAATGACTTCCATTGCCCGTCTTTTTGAGAAATCAAAATCCGGACTTTCTTTTTCCGGAAACACAAAAGATGAAGTAGGCCAGCGATTGGAAAGTCTTTTTATATGAGCAACTTTGAAAGACTTACCGAGTTGCTGAATATTCTGCAAATACTGTCGCTTTCGCGGGAAGTAACCGTGCTCAATGCCTCTGGAGTAGTGCTGGAGACCACTCCGCACAGAGTATCTCAACTGGATGAAATATTTTCATATGTGCGCAAGGAGTTTAATAACGACATCAAACTTGAAGACATGGGCAGTCTCATCAGTATGACCGTCCCTTCTTTTTGCCGCTTTTTCAAAAAAAATACCGGTAAAACCTTTGTGGAATTTCTAAATGATTATCGCATTACCCATGCCTGCAAGTTGCTGGCTGAGACCGATCACAGCATTTCAGACATTTCCTTTGAATGCGGTTTCAATAACTTTTCACATTTCAATACCTGCTTCAAAAAAACGACCTCCATGAGTCCGTCTGATTACAGAAAACACCTAAGCCTTATGGTGGTGCACGATATCTGATATTTTATAGCTTATCGACTTCATTCAAAAAGTCTCTCACTGCCTTATGGGAAATGGTTTTATCGGCAAAGTAAGTTGTTGCCAATTCCCGTTGTGATTCACTGGCCTGAAGGTGTGACAGGATGTTTTGCAAATGCATTTTCATGTGCCCCTTTTGGATGCCGGTGGTAACCAGAGATCGCAGCGCGGCAAAATTTTGAGCCAATCCTACACTGGCTACAATAGACATCAACGTTTCTGCATTGGGCTTCCCGAGCAATTCCAAAGAGACCCTGGCCAGTGGATGAAGGGAGGTGAGGCCCCCTACGGTGCCCAGCGCCAATGGCACTTCAAGTCCAAAATAAAAGTGCTCATTTTCAATTCTACATTCAGATAAACTACTGTATCTGCCTGTCCTGGAAGCATAGGCGTGACCCGAAGCTTCAATCGCTCTGAAATCATTGCCTGTTGCTATCACTACGGCATCAATGCCATTGTAAATGCCTTTGTTGTGTGTGGTAGCCCTGAATACATCGGCTTTCGCAATATCTACCGCCGTTTTGAATTTTTCGGCCAGGGAGCGTATGTCTTCATCGCCCTGTCTGGAAATATCAAGTTCGGCAATTGGACACTCAACCCATGCCCTTGCAATACACTCCGGAGTATAGTTGGACAGAATGGAAATAATCACCTGTATTGGCCCGAATGTATCGTATAGTTCCGCCTTGGATTCAAACCATATTTCCAGACATGAGGCATAAGCCTCAAGTATGGTATTGATAAAATTTGCACCCATGCTGTCACAGGTTTCAAACCTGGCCATCAACTGGTAAATGTCTGTCAATTCATCAACCTTCAGGAAGCGTAAATCGCGCAGCCCCCCGCCTCTTTTTTCCATGTTGGCGGTCAGGTGTGCGGTGTGTTTGATAAGATCCGCCGTCAGCTCAGCTTCATACCGGTCAATGGAAGCCATATCCCCCTTCCACCGGAAACTAATGTGTCCCACCTTATAGGTACTTACAATTTCTGTGTGAAAACCTCCCCTTGTTTGCCAAAATTTCGCGGCGGATGATGCTGCAGCTACTACACTGCTTTCTTCTATGACCATCGGAACGGCATAATATATGCCGTCGATTAAAAAGTTGGGGGCAATTCCCATGGGCAAGATAAAATTGGAGATGGTATTTTCACTAAAGCCATCGTGCAATTTTTGCAAGCTATCCTCACTAAGTTCATATTGAGATAAAATATCGGTCATTTTTTCGTCCCCGCCACCATAGGCGTTAACAATCCAGTCTATTTTTTCTTTTTTAGTAAGTCTCGAAAAACCGCTGATGGAAGAGCCGCTCAAAATGATATAGGTTTTTTAATTCGCAAAAATTGACTTGCCATGGAAAGTCCTTCCATCTGGCTGGTTGCATAGGCCTGCAAAGTTTCATAATCGCCGGTAGCATGCTTTAAAAATCCGGATGCCTGGCCATAAATACAATTGGCTTTACAGACCGATGTGAGGTAGTAACCGTCCAGGAAAGTTTTTATACCCCCGGAAATGATAATTTGTTGACACCGAATGTCATCCAGCTCCAGAAATTCATTTACAAAACCCACCATTTCCAAAGCGGTGTGGCCTACATGGGCCATTGCCGCTTTTTCCTGGCTTACGCCGGCAGTGTCTCTAAGCAATTCAAGTTTGGAAAAGTTGGTACCCCCAAAAGCGGCAAATTCTATGGCATGCAGGGGCATCTTCATGAGGGACTTGATGCTCTCAGGCCCCATACCATGGCCTACTTCCTTAACCATTATACCCAGTCCGGTCTCTTCCAGTAACCTGGATATGGTCAACAGAGGCGCATCGGTATACCTGTCCCCCTCAGGCTGAAACCATGCCTGCAAAGGATTTATATACACAATAAGGCCATTGGCTTCCAGCTTTTTAACCAGTTCGGTAATCTTATGGACCTGACCCGCTTTTAACAATTGTTCGACCTGTGCTATGCCAAGATTTGCATACAAGGGGCGGTCACCTATTTCTGATCTGAGGGAAAAATCCGAAAGGTATTTGTCGTCATAAAGCAGCGACCTGCAGGATCCCAGTCCCATGCCCAATGAAAATTCTTTACACATTCGAGCCAGATTCCTGTTAATTTGACCTGCTTTTCCCGTGCCTCCGGTCATACTGGAGACCCAAATGGGCGCCTTGAATGTGTATCCAAGGAAATCAATACCCAATTTTTCGATGGTCGGCTTGTTGCCCGTCATTAAAGGTTCATAAAAAAACCTGTCATCTGCTAAAGCAGTCTGAGACTCAAAAGCCAGTTCAATGTGGTCTTTTTTTCTGGAAGCTGCTGAAGGATCCTCTTTGTTCATTCCTTTCTGTTGTGGCGTAAAAATATCATTCTTTTTCTCAAATCATCATGCTGATACCCTTGCATTTTCAGCATGTTCAGGAATTAATAAGGTCAAAGAAAGGTTAAAAGTTTAAGTTACTTTCAAAAATCATCCCGTGTTTTTGATACGTTATATTATAATTTATATATATTTATCTGTAATACAATTAAATACCTAAAATTGAAGTTCATTAAGTACTTGTTTATATTGCCGGTTAAGGCCTATCAAAAACTGATTAGTCCTTTGTTGGGCCCAAGCTGCCGGTATAACCCTACCTGCAGTCAGTATATGATCGAGGCAATTGAGGAATGGGGTGTTTTCAAAGGCATATGGCTTGGGTTAAACCGCATCGGACGATGTCATCCCTGGGGTGGAATGGGAAATGATCCTGTTCCAAAAAGGCATCTCAAAAATACGCATCCCTGAGTGACCGGCCCACTTCACTTTTTTTTTGTACTTTTACAACTCAAACGATTTATTATGTACCCCTCTGCCGGCAAAATCGTCTTTTGCTTTTTTTTACTGATTTTTTGCCTCTCGACTGCCAGGTCGCAGGGCAGGGTGGAATTTCAGGAAAGTGCCCAGATTCAGTACATCTTTCAGTCCTATGTGTTAAAGAACAGGGCTGAGCCCACCATCAGAGGCTGGCGTATTCAAATCGTCTCTACCGATGACCGGAGAGAAATGGAAAGTATTCGAAATCGTTTTTCCTCGATTTACCCGAGTGTGCCAAGTACCTGGAAACATGTGAGCCCTTATTACCAGATTCGCATTGGTGCCTATCGTTCCAAAACAGAAATGATGGGCTTTCTTACCCAGATCAAAAAAGATTTTCCTGCAGCCATTCCTGTGCAGGATGACATCCAGAAATATGACTTAATTCCCTTTTAATGGCACAGGCAGCCATTAAAAACAGGGGCATGGATTGGCTAATGTTGTCGTTGTACATCAGCCTGGTCACTATTGGCTGGCTAATGTTATACTCTTCAAACTACGATGAAGCCCACCCTTTTTCTTTTCTGGATTTTTCAACCGAAATCGGCAAACAAACCATGTGGGTGTTGATCAGTGCACTTTTTTTTGCGGCTACACTTACCATAGAATGGAATTTCTGGAACACCTTTGCCATACCGCTATATGTGGTCTCACTGATTTTACTCATATTGGTATTGTTTTTTGGGGTCGTAGTCAAAGGAAATAAATCCTGGTTTGACCTGGGCTTTGGCTCATTTCAGCCCTCAGAACTTGCCAAATTTTGCACCTGTCTGGCCCTGGCCAGTTACATGAGTTTTAATAAAAATAACCTGCGTGACCACAAAGTGCTGCTTACGGCCATATCTATATTTGCGCTGCCTATGTTCCTCATTGTACTCCAGCCCGATGCGGGCAGCGCTTTGGTATTTATGTCTTTTTTCATGTTGCTATACCGCAAAGGTTTATCGGGGTTGATCTACATCCTTGCCTTTGTGCTCATCGGCATCTTCATTTTCTCCCTCACTTTTAGTCCCTACTTTATTTTAGTCTTGTCGTTGTTTTTGTCCTATGGTTTTTTGCTTTTCAACCATGACATTTCCATCAAGACACTCCTGGTTTTTTTCATTTCACTGTTGGCTTCATGGGCGGCATATGCTTATGACTATATCCCCTTGGTTTGGATAATTCCTGCGGTGGGCACACTGATTGCTTCCTATTTGTCATTCAAAGAAAGGCAGATCAGGATGATGAGCCTGGTACTCATTGCTGCTACCCTTACGATTGGACTGTCGTACATCACTCAATATGTATTTGACAATGTACTTAAACCACACCAGCAGGAAAGGATCAACATCTGGCTGAGACCTGAAAAATGTGACCCCAGAGGTCCGCTATATAACCTCATTCAGTCTAAACTTGCCATCGGTTCCGGTGGCTTTGCAGGAAAAGGTTTTTTAAATGGCGAAATGACCAAACTCAATTATGTGCCTGAACAGTCGACAGATTTTATTTTTTCCATTGTAGGCGAAGAACAGGGCTTCATCGGTTCGGCATCTGTCATTGTGTTGTTTTTACTTTTGATAGTGAGGTCAGTGGTCATTGCAGAAAGGGCCAAACTGGAATTCATCCGCAACTATGCCTACGGAGTGGCTGGCATCATCTTTGTACACACCTTTGTCAATATAGGCATGACCATGGGTCTAATGCCCATCATTGGCATTCCACTGCCTTTGATTAGCCGGGGTGGTACTTCTCTGCTGATATTCAGCATCATGATCAGTGTGTTGATCAAAATGGACGCATCAAGATACCGCAGTTAGGTTTTATGAGCATATTTAACATCGAAGCCAAAGACATTCACAGCAAGGCACGGGCAGGCCTGCTGGAGACAGACCACGGTTTGATTCAAACCCCCATTTTTATGCCCGTTGGTACCCAGGGTACTGTAAAAGCAGTGCAACAACCAGAACTTGATCAGGTTGTATTGGCACAAATCATCCTGGGCAACACCTACCACCTGTACCTCAGGCCTGGTCTCGAAACCATAAAAATAGCAGGGGGACTCCATCGCTTTATAGGCTGGAACAAACCCATGCTTACCGATAGCGGCGGGTATCAGGTTTATTCCTTAAGTGGCATGCGTAAAATCAAGGAAGAAGGAGTCAAATTTCAAAGTCACATCGATGGTTCTTACCACATGTTTACTCCCGAAAACGTCATCGATATCCAGCGCACCATTGGAGCGGACATCATCATGGCATTTGATGAATGTACGCCATATCCGTGCGACTATGCCTACGCCAAGCGATCAATGGGCTTTACTCACAGATGGCTTAAGCGCTGCATAAAGCAATTTGATGACACCACCGGACCCTATGGCTACCGGCAGATTTTCGCCCCCATAGTGCAGGGAAGTACCTATAAAGATTTGCGCATTGAATCCGCGACCTTTATAGCAGAGCAGGACAGGCAACTCAATGCCATCGGCGGACTTTCAGTGGGAGAACCCGCCCCGGAAATGTACGAGATGACGGAATTGGTGTGCGACATCCTGCCATTGGACAAGCCGCGCTACCTCATGGGGGTAGGGCTTCCTGAAAACATCCTGGAAAGTATTGCCCTGGGCATTGATCTATTTGACTGCGTGCTGCCCACCCGCAATGCACGTCACGGTATATTATATACCAAAGATGGGGTGATCAACATCCGCAATGCAAAGTGGAAAGATGATTTTTCTGCCATTGATGAGTCGAGCAATTCCGCATTGAGTCGCAACCACACCAAAGCCTATTTGCGCCACTTGTTCCAGGCTGGAGAAATTTTAGCCATGGAGATAGCCAGCCTTCAGAATCTGTCCTTTTTCCTGTGGCTGGTCGATACGGCACGTGAAAAAATAATAGCTGGCGAATTCGATGCCTGGAAAAAACAAATGGTCATACAAGTAAGTCAAAGGTTATAGGATGGTAACTGCAGAAAACCTGAGAGAAAAATATATATCCCTTCTTGGATCACCTTCCCATGCCCTTTCTGCTTCGGGCAGGGCAAACATCATAGGAGAACATACCGATTACCATGAGGGTTTTGTAATGCCATTTGCCATCGACGGCGCCATTCACTTTTATGCAGCCATAAATCAAAAAAATACTTTTGACTGCTACAGCTTTGAATTTGATGAATGGTATCATACCGATGATCACGCCTCACCCGGGTCATGGCAGATTTTTGTCCACGTCCTGTTAATAACTTTGAAAGAACGATTCGACGTTGACCCCAAACTCAGCATAGCCTTTGGTGGCAACCTTCCGATGGGTGCAGGCGTCTCCTCTTCTTCGGCATTGTGTTGTGGATTGATAGAACTCATAGACAAAATATATGCATTAAATCTATCAACCCTGGAAAAAGTGCTATGGTCATCGGCCATCGAACATGGCACCGGTGTACAGGGAGGATTGATGGACCAGTATGCGATCTATCATGGAAAACCCTACGTGGCCATGCTGCTGGATTGCCGCACCATGACCCATGAAGACCTGCTCCTTCCTGAAGGTTGGAAATTCATGTTGTTGCATTCCGGAGTAAAACACAACCTGGCACTTACAGCTTATAACCAACGCCGCAAAGAATCAGAACATGCCCTCAGCATACTTTCGCCTGCTTATGCAGGAGTAACTACCCTGAGAGATGTGACGATGGATCAGCTAATGACACACTTTGAGCCGGATGACATTGTATTTCGAAGGGTCCGTCATGTAATTGAGGAAAATGCCCGGGTTCATGCTTTAAAGAAATGTTTGTTGAACAATGAGATGGAAGCTGCCGGCAGGTTGCTGAATGAGAGCCACTCCAGCCTCAGAGACCTGTATGAGGTGAGTTGTGCCGAACTTGATTTTTTGCAGCATGCAGCACTCAATTCAGATTTCATCCTGGGTTCCAGGATGATGGGAGGCGGCTTTGGGGGCTGTACCCTCAACCTTTACCGCGATCTGGATGAGACCGGACTTATGCAAATAAAACAGGACTTTTTGGGTGAATTTGGCCACACTCCGGAACATTACTTCATTTATCCATCACAGGGCATTACTTTTCATGAATGACAGGTTGATCCTGACAAGTCAGGTCAAAAAAAAAGCGACAGACCTGGGGTTTTCTGGTGTGGCCATCGCCAGGGCTGAACATATGGATGCCGAAGCCAAAAGACTGGAACAATGGCTCAGTAAGGGACTTCACGGCGAGATGTCCTATATGGCAAATCATTTTGACCTCAGAGTAGACCCAACCAAACTCGTACCAGGCGCAAAAAGTGTGATCTGTCTGCTGTACAACTACCATACCAACGAGACATTGGGAACTGAAGATGAACCACGGATCTCCAGATATGCTTATGGCAAGGACTACCACACCGTTGTGAGAAAAAATGCTAAATCACTTCTCGCCTACATCCGGGAAATTGCCGGACAGGTGGAAGGAAGGTGTTTTGTGGATTCAGCCCCCGTTTTGGAACGCGATTGGGCAAAAAGGTCCGGACTGGGTTGGGTGGGTAAAAATACCCTGCTCATCAATCCCTCAAAAGGTTCCTGGTTTTTCCTTGCAGAAATCATCTGTGACCTCGAACTGGATTATGACCTTCCCATCAAAGATTATTGCGGCACCTGTACCCGCTGCATTGAAGCCTGCCCCACGCAGGCCATCAGTGCAGACGGTTATCTCGTTGACGGTTCCAGATGTATATCTTACCTCACCATTGAACTTAAAAATGAAATCCCTGTCGAATTTGCCGGAAAAATGGACAGCTGGATGTTTGGCTGTGATGTGTGTCAGCAGGTTTGCCCGTGGAACCGGTTTTCAACTCCTCATCAGGAGCCAGATTTTTTACCTTCCGATGCTTTAAAACAAATGGGTAAAAAAGATTGGGAAGAATTGGATGAAGAAAAATTCAACCTGCTGTTTAAACACACCCCAATTCAAAGAACCAGCTACAGGGGATTGAAGCGCAACCTGGAATTCCTCAAAAGAAAGGCCTGAGCCTTACCTCGCATTCGCCCCTGTTTATGTCAATTTTGATTAAATTTGTGAAAAATACGATTTGAAATTTAACAGCAAATACCTGTTGGCCTTAATACCTTTGACGATCACGGCAATGATTGTGTATTGGTTTAGCAACATAGTAAGCTATGTCATTCTGGCCTGGGTAGTGTCCATGATTGGCGCACCCATGGTCACCTGGTTGAGAAGGTATATCGGAAAAGATGCCGCAGCCGGTCTCACCCTGGGTAGTTTTGTTTTTATCGGGGGCTTATTGCTTTACATTTTTATCCCCCCATTGGTAAACCAGGCCAGGTATCTGTCCACCATTGACTATAATAAAGTAATCACCAGCATCGAAGAGCCTTTGAATGACTGGGAAAACTGGTTGATCGATAAAGGACTTATGCCAAAAAATAAGGACACCCGGCTAGCCACATCCGAAGCCCCTGAAAAACCTTTCATCTTTGAAAAAGTATATCCGGCAGATTCCCTGCTTCAGCTTAAACCCAAAGAGGGCAACATTGTAATCACCCTGAGGCTCGATGCCTCAGATTTGGTTAAAGCGAATGCCGGCAATCAAAGCAACGAAGAACAGAACCAGGACTTCTTTGAAAAATTAAGGACAAACCTGGTTTACTATTTTAATCCCTCCAGAATCCAGTATTTTTTTAATGCCACCGTAGGTGCCTTTGGTAATTTTTTAGTCGGCATTTCGTCGGTACTTTTCATTTCATTTTTCTTCTTAAGAGAACAGGGGCTTTTTTATAAAATGATTCAATCGCTGGTACCCAATGAATATGAAAGCAAATCTGCCCATGCCATTGACCAGACCAGTAAACTGTTGATCAGGTATTTTACGGGCATCCTGCTGCAAATGCTGATGGTTACCATGCTGGTTTCAGTGCCATTGCGCCTGATGTCTATTGACAATGCCTTGCTGATTGCCTTTTTTGCAGCCATTCTCAATGTCATACCTTACATCGGGCCCATCATAGGTGCCCTTTTTGGCATTGTCATCACCGTATCCTCTCACAACACCGGACTCTTTTACGGCGATCTTATGCCCGAACTGATCAAGGTTCTTTCGGTTTTTGTGTTTATGCAGTTGATAGATAATTTTCTGCTTCAGCCAATCATCTTTTCTAAAAGTGTCAAAGCCCATCCGTTGGAGATCTTTATTGTGGTGCTTATTGGTGCCAATTTAGGGGGTATCCTGGGCATGGTACTGGCAATTCCCGTATATACCGTATTCAGGGTAATAGCCAAGGTATTTCTCAGTGAATTTAAAGTCATCCAAAGTTTAACACGCAATATCTGAATGCAGGAACAAAACGATGACAAGAGCCGTTTGACACAAATACTTCCGCCCGGCAAGTTTCAGTTTATTGATTTCAATGAAGTGTACCGGTATCGCGCTTTGCTGGTTCAACTCGCCTATAAAGATTTTAAGGTGCGATATGTGCAGACCTATCTGGGCGGATTGTGGGCCATAATAAATCCGTTGATTTCTATGCTTCTGCTCTATTTCGTTTTTGGAAGGCTGGCCAAAGTCGATACCCTGGGCATTCCAGCCGGTGTTTTTGTCATGTCAGGTTTGGTCATTTGGACGTTTTATTCCACGCTCTTACCAGAAGCGGGCAACTCCATCGTTTCTTCCCATCAAATGATTAAAAAAATTTATTTCCCCAGGATACTGCTGCCTGCCTATAAAGCCATCAATGCCTTGGTCGACACCGCTGTAGCCATGATCATCCTGCTGATGATGATGTTGTTTTTAGGTTTACCCATTTCACACAGACTGTTTTACCTCCCGCTGCCATTGGGTGTGATGCTGATTTCCGGAGCCGGTATGGGTTTCCTGGTGGCGGCACTGGCTGTCAATTTCAGAGACTTCCAGCATATTTTACCGCATGTCATTCGCCTGGGTATTTTTATTTGTCCGGTCGCCTATCCGGCTTCCCTGGTTCCCGATGCCTATGCTGCTTTTTACTTTGTCAATCCGGTGGCTGGCATCACGGAGGTGTTCCGCTGGTGTCTTTTTGACGATTATATATTGTCCCCAAACATTTGGATTTCCATGGTTTCATCGTTTATTCTTTTTATCGCGGGATTGACTTATTTTAGCCGAACAGAAAAAACCATGGCAGACCTTTTATAAGTAACGCATGAATAAACTCGCCATCAAAGCTGAAAACCTATCTAAGATATATCATAAAGGTATAGGCACGGAAAATGGTAAAAAGTGGTGGCAGTGGAAAGGTCGTGACATGAGCCATCAACAGCCATTTTATGCCCTGGAAGACATAAGTTTTGAGATCAACCAAGGGAGAGACAGTGGGCATCATTGGTGGCAACGGAGCCGGTAAAAGCACCTTACTCCGGATTTTATCCAGAATTACTTACCCAAGCAGTGGCAGGGCATGGACCAATGGACGGGTATCTTCATTACTGGAAGTAGGCACCGGCTTTCACTACGAACTCACAGGCCGCGAAAACGTTTACCTCAACGGCACCCTGTTGGGTATGACTGCCCCGGAGGTAAAAAAACGCATGGATGAAATCATTGCCTTTTCCGGCATTGAGTCATTTATCGATACCCAGGTCAAACACTACTCTTCAGGCATGTTTGTGAGGCTTGCCTTTTCTGTCTCAGCGCACCTCAATACTGACATTCTGATCCTGGATGAAGTTTTGGCTGTTGGTGATGCAGGATTTCAGCAAAAATCACTGGAAAAAGTAGCCGAAGTAGTGCGTGAAGGAAAAACAGTGCTTTTTGCAAGTCACTCCATGAGTGCCGTGCGCAACCTGTGCCAGAAATCCATCCTGTTGCACCAGGGCAAGCTGATGGCCTATGGTGACAGTCCACACACCATTAACCAGTACCTTGACCTGATTTCAACTTCCAGAGATTACAGGTTCAGTGGACCATGGAAAGAAAATATTACCTTGAAAGGCATTGACGTCAATGGCCACGACATCAAAATAAACCAGGCAGTATCACCCCTGGAGAAACTTACCATTGACCTCCATTTCACACATGAGCTGACGGAGCCCTTCCGGGTCACCCTTAGTTTTTACTGTGATGGTTATCGATGCTTTACCCTGCATGACACCTGCTTCGAAGCTACCGGCAGCGGTGGTTTTACTTCTACTTATGTCATACCGGCGGAAACCCTGAGGCCGGGCAGGTGGGTGATTGCGGTTGGCGGACACAATGCCGTGATGAACCAGTGGTTTTGGAATGAACAAGCCGATGTGCTGGAAGTCATGGAGCATTACTCCCCTTCCTTTGAAAAAATAAACCTAGGTTTGATCAATATTCAGGCACAATCACAAAGGAAAATACATTGATTCCCAAAATTATACACTACTGCTGGTTTGGACCCGAGCCACTGCCTCAAAAATATGAGGTTTATATCAAAGGGTGGTCCGCACTTATGCCGGACTACCAAATCAAAAAATGGGATGAACAAAACAGCCCTGTTCATCTGCCCTATGTTCGCAAAGCACTGCAAAAAAAACAATGGGCCAATGCATCAAATTTTGTGCGGTTATGGGCTGTTTACGGGCATGGAGGTTTATACTTTGATACCGATGTGGAAGTCTTAAAACCTTTTGATGATTTGCTGAACAATGTTTGTTTTTTGGGCAAAGAAAAATCAAGTGAAAAAATTTATGTAAACAATGCCGTCATTGGGGCCGTTCCCGGCCATTGGTTTATCAGGCAATGTTTGGTTGCTTTGTCGAGTCGCTATGATGGCAGTGAGGCAGCAAATTTGTCGTCTCCGATGCTCACCACTCTTGAATTGAAAAAACTGGGCAGCATCAAAGGACCGGGAGAACAGGTAATCAGAGATATTCGCTTGTATGACCATACGCTGTTTTATCCCTATGCCTGGAATGAAAAGGAAAGAAATCAAATTCCGGAAACCCATTGCCTGGCCATTCACCATTACGAAAAGAACTGGTCGTCTGCACCGGTTACACAAAGAACATCGTGGAAAAAGAAAATCAGGGCATGGCTTCCTGAAAAATGGGTGCTTCTGCTTAAATACGGACTGAGCGGTTACCGGTTGATCCGCGATAAAAAAGTGGCAGCCGGCCCCTTTGAAGGGCTTTGTTTTAAATCAGTAAAAAGTCATGGTTCTTCCATCTACCCAAAACTCACGGGCAGTTACGAGGAATGCCTTCATGAAACCCTTTATGCTTTCGCCTGTAAAAAATATGCAGTCATTTACAATTTTGGCGCAGGGGAAGGATATTATGCCATGGGCCTTACACAATTGATGCAGCCGGCTCAGAAGACAATCGCCTTCGAGCCGCATGGTCCTAACATTGATCTTTTGCGTAAAAACATAGACCACAATGGCCTGGCACAAAAAGTTGAAGTGCGCGAAGAATTTGCGGATGCAGACACCATAAATAAGTTGCCCGCTGAAGGACGCAAATTTATTTTCTGTGATGTGGAAGGTGCGGAAAATGCGATCTTTCATGCCGGCAATATGCACCAACTTAAAAATGCAGACCTCATTATCGAGTTGCATGAATTTATCGACCGGGAGGTGGCACGCTACCTGGAAGCAATATTTTCAAGAAGCCATACCGTAAAAATAATCCAGGAAGACCAGTATTACCGGGTCAAGCTGGCCTGGATGAAAAAGTCAGGGTTCTTTCGTTACCGGTGGGAACTCTTTGATGAACACCGGCCTGTTGCCATGCGCTGGATGTGTCTGGAAGCAAAAACAGGTTAAATGCTTACCCCCGGTAAAAACGGTACAAACTGAAAGTTGCCGTGTTCTTCCTTGACGATGGTTTTTTCATCGAGTTTGATCAGTTTATACATCTTCTGACTTTCAGATTGACCCACAGGAATGACCATGGTGCCGCCAATTTTCAACTGACTCAACAGTGTATCCGGAATTTTACCCACACCGGCCGTGACCAGGATGCCATCAAATGGGGCAAAGCGCGGAGCCCCCAGGAAGCCATCGCCGTATAACGTCCTTACCGAACCAAAACCGATGCGGTTGAGCAGGGTGGATGTTTTTTCGTATAATATTTTTTGCCGTTCAATGGTATAGACCTTTGCCCCAAGTTTAGCAAGGATACAGGCCTGATACCCTGAGCCTGTGCCAATTTCCAGGATCTTCTTTCCCGGAGCAGGTGCCAGCAAGGTTGTCATCAAGGCCACGGTAAATGGGTGGGAAATCGTTTGTTCCGCATCTATTTTAAAGGCTGTGTCCTTGTAAGCCCAGGTGTCAAAATCGGCATCCATGAACCAATGACGGGGCACTTCATCAAATGCATGGAGAATGGCATCGTCGATGCCCTTCGTTTTTAAGTGCTCAGTCAGCTTTTTCCGTAAACCTTTGAGGCGGAAAGTATCATGCATCAGCGGAAATTTTTACAAACATATTAAAAATATTTATAATTTGTATGATTTTCATTTTCAAATGCCCATTTGCTGACAATTTCGTCGCCCCGGCTGCATTTCCGCAATAAAAACCATCAATATCTTGTTTAGGAGAGACATTAGTTAGTAACTTTGAAACAAATTGGTGTTACTTACATGAAAAATGCTTTTTTCCGTTTATTTATGCTGGTTAGCTGGGTCGTTGCCGGACATAACGTCCTGCACGCTCAGATGAAGGTCGGTAATGCGACCCTTTATGGGAATGAATGGATAGATTATACCGCCACTTATTACAAGATAAAAATAAGTGAAGACGGACTGTACAAAATACCCGAATCATTGTTGGCATCTGCCGGCTTTATCACACCCAATATGGATGTCAACAAGATTGCCCTTTTTAAAAATGGAAGTCAGGTGCCCATCTACGTGAGTCCCGATTTCGGGCAGACTGATGGTTATCTTGTATTTTATGGAGAAAGAAACACCATAGCCCTGGACACTTTTCTTTATGACAACTGGAAGGAACAACTGCTTAACCCAGACTACAGTCTTTTCACAGATACCTCAAACTATTTTCTGGTGTATCAGCCAGGTTTGGAAAATGCAGCACGGTTCAGCACGGCATTTCCTGATTACACCAACAACAACCTCATCCCTGCGTCTTACTATTGGCATGAAGTACAAAGGTCTTTCCACAGCTTTCACTACAAGCCGGTCATCAATTCTGACAATTACCGGCACAGTTCCTTTTACCGTTCCGAAGGGTTTGTAAAAAAATTCAGCACCCTTTCATTGGACACCTTTGCGGTGTCAAACCTATACACGGCAGATACCACACTAAGGGCCCGTTTAAGTCTGAATATCTCCACCAACAATAACAATACGAATGTAAAAACCATTCTTTTCAATAATGCCATCCTGGGGGTCGATAATGCATCGAATGGTAAGATCGCAAGGCCGAACTACGACCTTAAATTATCCAGTCTGAATGCGGAAAATTATGTGACCGTTCAGAACAGCCAAAACGCAGAAAATCATGGACTGGCTTCTGTAAAATTGGTATATCCAAGGATACCGGACATGGAAAATGTTGACTATGCCGTCATCCATTCTACCGATAAGTATTTCAGGTTTAAGGGCCTTAGTGATGCGTTTGATTTTATCCTGGATAGAAAGAGTAAGCTGCTTTTCAAAACCAATAAAACGGCAGATGGCGTGGAAGTGCTGGTCAATCTCGCCGGAGCCAAAGAACTCATCGCAGACAATGACATCAGGGAGATCGATAAAATCACTCCTAAAAAATTTACCAACATTAAGGGAGAAAACCACAGCTATCTGATCATTTCTTCCAAAAAAATGTTTGCCACCAAAGGCGGAGATACAGATAATATCCAAAAGTATGTCGAGTACAAGTCATCTGCCGATGGGGGAAGTTTCAATGTGGGTTTGCTATACGATGAAGAAATCTACGATCAGTTTGGCTATGGCCTTGTGAATCACCCCTGGAGTTTTAAAAATCTTTCCCATTACCTGCAACTGCATTGGCCGGCCCTTGAATATGTCTTTATCATTGGCAAAGGCAGAGAGTATCCATACATTAGAACCGGCGAACAATTGCGCAACACTGCCAATGAGACCTATTTCATACCGGCCTTTGGCATTGCTCCTTCAGACGTGATGCTTTTTAGTACAGGCAAGAGTATGAAAACAAAATTTGCCATCGGAAGGCTGTCTGCAAAAAACATGGAAGAGGTAGGTTACTACCTGGATAAGATTAAGGTCCACGATGAGGTTGTGCGCGATGGCAATGCGGAATGGACCAAAAACATCATGCACCTCGGTGGCGGTGCAAACATCAGTGAGAAAAATGACATAAAGACATTGCTGTCTGAAATGGAAGCCATCATCCGGGCTCCAATGTATGGGGCCAACGTAAAGACCTTTTATAAAGACAACGCAGCCGAAGTGCAAATAGCCAACCTGGACGGTATTTACAAATTCATCAATGAAGGTACTTCCATCATCAATTTCTTTGGTCATGCGGCGGTCGGCAGTTTTGACTTTAGTCTCGATATCCCACAGAATTATAACAACCAGGGCAGGTTGCCATTTATTTTTTCGCTTGGCTGTTACTCCGGAAACATCTGTTCTTTTGGAACCGGCGTGAGTGAACAATTTATCCTTGCCAAAGATAAAGGGGCTGTTGGTTTTGTGGCAGCTTCGGGTTCTGCTTCACTGCATTCCCAAGGACAATATGGCATCCAATTTTATCGCGAACTGGCAGGCAATATGTACGGCAATAGCGTTGGCAATATCCTGAAAAAGTTGTGTGCCGATCTGGATGCCACCCTTAATGGAAATTACGAGAGCATCAGCAATTATCTGGAAGTAACTCTGCATCAGCAACTTGTTTTACACGGCGACCCTTCGGTAAGATTCAGCAGCTTTAATGTTCCGGATTACAGTTTTGATGTCAATAAATCTAAGACGCTGCCTGCGCTGATCACCATTGAAAAAGATTCATTTACTTTTACCACCACCGTTAAAAATGCGGGGAAAGCCGTTGAAGACAGCATCAGCGTAACCTTCTCCCACTTCGGCCCTTCCAACGAACTCATCACACAACTCAGTTTGAGGATTCCTGCCCCATTCCATTCGACAGAATTATCGGTGAAATTTCCAATCATCGGACACAACCTGTTGGGTGAAAACAGCATTACCGGTACGGTAGATGCGGGATTTGAAGTGGATGAATTCAACGAAAACAACAACGATATTCTGAGCCAGGATGGCAAAAAGGCGTATGTCTTCTTTATTTTATCCAATGACATCCGGGCCCTTCATCCTTGTGAATTTTCCATAGTCAATAAAACAGAAAAACTCACCCTCACAGCTTCTTCAGTCAATCCGTTCTCAGCATCCAACGATTATATATTCCAAATGGACACCACAGAACAGTTCAACAGTCCGCTGTTAAAGGAATATCAGGTGTCAAATGCCCCAACCTACGTGAGTTGGTCACCGGAAGGAGTCTTATTAAACAACATAACCTATTACTGGCGTGTGGCAAGAAAGGCCGACGCCAATCCGACCTGGTCAAACAGCAGCTTTACCTATATTGAAGACAGTCCAAGTGGCTGGACACAACAACACTACTACCAGTTTCTGAAAAATAAAAATGTAGGCATCATACCGCAGCCGGACAAATCCTTTAAATACGATAAACTCACCTATCTGCTCAGCATGAGGAGTCACCGTTACATAGATGAGGTAAATGTGCCATTTACGGTGCTGGGTGGTGAAAAATATGCCTCTCTCACCCCATTCCGTGGCAATGTAGACGCACTTAATGTAGTGGTTTGGTATGATAAGGGCATTTATAAAAATAAGACCAGAACCGATTTTGGTTCTACAAGTTACAGTAACAATATTTTCTGTTTTGACATCACATCTGAAAACGGCAGAAAAGGAGTGAGGTTGTTGCTTGATGAGCTTCCTGATTCTGCTTATGTCTTTATGTTTACCTATATCAAGAGCGACCAGTCCACCTACAACATCAGCAAGTGGGAAAATGACGTAAATACCGTGGGATACACTTTATTCAATACGCTGTCTTCTTATGGTGCGAAAGAATTTGAACAATTCAGAACCAAGGGACCATTGCCCTATATTTATTTTTTCCGCAAAAACACATCGATCCGCAGTGAGAACATCGGGGTGAATATTTATGATCAGGTAAATTACAGTACTTCCGTGGTGTCCAGCAACTTTAAAAGCACGATGAGCAACACCATCGGACCAGCCAGCAAGTGGACTTCCTTTGACCTTAGCCTCGAACAGGTGGCACCCCCGGATTCTGCGGCAAGTGTCACCATCTACAAAATCAACAATCAAAATCAAAGGACCCTTCACCTTTCTACCGTGAGCACTTTCAAAGACCTGTCTGACATCGATGCGTCTGTGTATCCATTTATAGAGTTGGAGTATAACACCTTTGACCTAGTCAATTATGACCCTACTGCGCTTTACAAATGGAAAGTGCTTTACGACGGCAATCCGGACATCTACCTGCTGAAGGATGCTGACTTCGTATATAAAGATACCCTGGACCAGGGTGAGCCATTTGTTTTCCCGCTGCTTATCGGAACAGACAGTCCGGGTGAAATTGACTCGGTACATGTCAGATTGCAAATTATCAATGCGGAAAACGAGCGAATCGAATTACAAAAAACAATCATTAAACTGAATAACGACCGTTTACAGAAGGTGGAATTCAACCTGGATACAAGACCACTTAAAGGGCTGTATCAGCTGGTGGCCACGGTCAACTATGATTCTCTCTACCGTGAAAAAGCTTTTTTCAACAATACAGGTGTACAAAATATATTTATAAAACCAGATCTTATCAATCCGGTAATGGACGTTACTTTTGACGGCATCAGGATACTGGACGGTGATGTGGTAAGTCCCAATCCTGCCATTCAAATGGCGGTCAAAGATGAAAACAAATACCTTTTGCTAGACCAAAAGAACATCTTCAAACTCAGACTTAAAAACGAAAAGACAGGGGCAGTACAGGAAATTGATGTCAATGATGCAAACCTGCAATATGACTTTGCTCAAAGTGCAAATAATAACAAGGCTACCATCACGTATTCACCCCAACTTGAGGATGGCGAATATTCGCTGCTGGCCAGGGCAGAGGATGTTTCCGGCAATGCCTCCGGCAACCTGGAATATGCGGTGCGGTTTAATGTGGTGAGCAAAAAAGAAATATCCAACCTGGTCAATTATCCCAATCCATTTTCCACCAGCACCTCCTTTGTATTTGACCTGTCGGGTGGCGTTCCTGAAAACATCAGGATAACCATCATGACCATGTCTGGTAAGGTGGTAAGGGAAATCACAGGCGATGAGCTGGGTCCACTGCACATGGGCAAAAACATTACCCGCTTTAAGTGGAACGGTACCGATGAATTTGGAAGCAGGCTGGCCAACGGGGTTTACTTATACACCATTCGCACTTCAGACAAGGAATTTGAAATCAACAATAAATTTGCATCAGACAATTTTGGAAAGCTGGTGATCATACGATAAACTCAGGAAAAAATCTTTGAAAGGAGCATAGGTTGTCTTATTATCATAAGTAGCACCTTCACTACCAGTTTAAATCTTACCCACCATTTGTTGCCACCGGGAATATGGATGCCTGCCTTCAACAGGATAATTTTGCGGTTTACAGATGCAGAAAATTTATTGTGGCACATTGTTTCAAACCATTTGTCTGTAAACCGGATTTTTCCTTCTGATGCCTCCTGCAGACTGTTGAGGATTCTGTTTTGTCCGTGAATCTGTCTCACCGCCACCGCTTGAGAAATGTTTCCCGGATAAAGTTTTAGATGTAAGGCAGCTGTTAAAATGAAATCTGTATCCTGCGTCTGGCGCAGCATAGGGTCAAAGTGCAAGCCATATCGACGCAGCGATTCCCGCAATAACGTAAGTCCATCCAGGTGAATATACCCATGCTGATTGAGCATGAGTTTTTCAAATAAAGTTTCCGGTGTAACGTCATCTCCTGATATCGTGGTAAGTACTTTATGACCTTGTTTAAGGTAGTTGAGGCGAAGCACTTCATCGTCAAATTTACTACCTGTGGCTTCGTAAACCCCTTCGCAACCGCCATGGCTTTGAAAGACAGCCCGGGTCATTTTAAAACGATCCTCCAGATATATGTCATCTGCATCCAGAAAGGCAACATAGGGGAAAGTAACCAGGTCAAGTCCTTTATTCCTGGCGACCGAAGCTCCCATGTTTTCAGGCAAACGAAAAATTTTCAATTTTTCTACCGATTGCCCCAGTGTATTCAGGAGAGTCCAGGTGTCATCCGTAGAAGCGTCATCAACTGCGATCACTTCCATGACCTCCGGCTGCATGGCAGCAGACTCTACCGCCTGTTGGATAAAGCGCGCAGCATTGTGAGCCGGGATAATGACCGATATCTTTAATGTTTCAGCCATTCGTTTTATCCAATTTACCCAGGTAGTACCCCGTTACATAAAAGATCGTACCAAAAATATTCCAATAAAAATTTTCCAGGTAAAAGTTTTTATCCCTCAGCAACCTCCATGCATATTTAATAATTCTGAAAGGGAGCAGTGAATATACCCTCATGGCATTTACTTGTAACACCTGTCCGGATTTGCCGCTATCCCTGCCAAGCGCAAAATAGGATTTCAATTGGAACCAAACCTTGTATTTTCGCGGGTGAATCAGATGCCGCATGGAAAAGAACGGATTAAAGCCCGCTTTGTATCCAGCCGCTGATGCCCTGGTTATCCATTCGCGTTCTTCACCAAAGCCTTCTTTAATACCTTTCATCCCAAGGGATGTATTAAAGTAACCTGTATCCGTCAGCACTTTTTTGCGAATGACCATAATGCCTCCTTCGATGGTGTCTTTATCCAGGTAAGCAATTTGTGTGGCGATTACCTTTTTGGAGCCAAAATCTTCCGGCAACCACCTGGGCCCCGGTGAGGTGAAGTGGGCAGCATAGGTCCCTCCAAAAAAGTCAAAATCATAATTTTCCAGGGTATAAAAGAGTTGGTCAAAAGTATCCTCATTGACAAAGCCGTCGTCATCCAGAAAAAACAACCATTCGTATCGGGCCTCCCGTGCTCCCCTGTTTCTCGCAGCCGCCAGTCCCTGCTCTGCCTCATATAGGTACCGGATGTTTATATTTTTTTTGTCCATGAAACGGCTGACCACATTTGCGGTATCATCGGCTGAAGCATTATCTACGATGATGAATTCGAGCAGCTCATTATAGTTACGACTGTATAACTCCAGGAAGGTGAGGCAATCTTTCAGTGTAGCGGCGCGGTTGTATGTGCAAACGATTACTGAGACCATATCACCCCAATTTTGATTTAAGCCAGGTAATCATGAATTGTATATACTGAGGGGTAAGCCGGACAAAAACACCTGACTTAAAAGAAGCACCAAACAGTTCCCGGGCATGAATGGATTTAAACCACAGATTGTCTCTTATGGCATATTGCAGATACTTTTCTGCCACAAGATAAGGCCTGGCATTTGCTGGCAGGTAGTGGTCAGCCAAAGCTTGGTACCGGATAAAAAAATCATCGATGGCGGCAATGTTTGTGGCACAACTGGCCATGATATGGCCGTCTTTTATGTCCCGGGTAGAACCCATATTTTCGTGCATGCGGTAGTTATAATGGTAACCCGGCAATTGCTCCAGTGTGCCTTTTGCCAGTATACGCAGCACAAAGTGGGTATCCTCCCAAAGTGAAAACCGCTCATCTAACCGATCCTCACCGACCAGGTTGGCCGGAATACAAAGCGTAACGAGACCACACATGTGAAAGGCCGAAAAGTTCAGTGCATTTTTGTGTTTTTCAGGTGCATAGGATTCATATTTTTTGATGCGACCATCCTGCCACCTTGCGATCATGGTTGTGCGAAGGATTATGTCTTCCGGAAATTTTCGCAACGAAAGCGCCTGATAAAAATCCGAAAGAAAGACATCGTCAACCCAATCATCGTCATCCAAAAAACAAAGGTACTGACCCCTGGCAACAGCAATTCCGGTATTTCTGGCTGCGCTTCTGCCATTTCCATGGTTTAGCACATAGTGAATCCTCTGATCGTGGGCATGCCGGACACAGGTTGTGGTTTGACCGGAGGAATGGTCATCCACGACAATGATTTCAAAATCCTGATATAACTGATTCAGAACACTCTGTATGGCTTCCTTCAGTAAAAGATTCCTGTTTTTGGTGGGTATGATTACTGAAAAGAAAGGCATGTTCCTGCTTACCGGGTAAGCTTATATTCGCAGCCTACGGAAATAATGCCTGCATCATTGTCATAGTTCAGAATTAATTCTCCTGCGGTCAGGGATCCTTTAATCTTGATGCCTATGCCCAGGACCGTAGTGCCACCATCGAGGTCACACCCATCTATTTCAACGGTCTCATCCACAAAACTGCCACCATTGATGATTACTTCGTTTGATTTATTGCCCGCAGTGATTACCACCTGAATATCTTTGACATCTTCTGTGTCGCAATCTTCTGTACCTTTCCAGGTACCAATAAAGTCTTCACGAACACACTCATCTTTACTGCATGAAACCCATAATGAGGCAAAGCAAAATAAAATAAATAATTTTTTCATCCGAATCAATTTTAATGATAAGTAACAAAGTTACCAATTAGATCGGAAAAACTCACTTTAAAACGGAACTTAAAGACTTACCAATCCAGACCCGGATAAGTGCGTTGCATATATTGCATGGTGGCCAGCAGGTAGCCCATGTGTTCAGAATGAATGCCATTTTTGCCACCGCTGCGGCCCACAGCGGGCTTCGCAAAGGTCAAGCCAGCTTCTTTAATCACTTCATCAAAAGTGGCAAAGGCTTTTTCTCTTATGCTGCCCATGTCCGGGCATATCCCTACTTTAATCATTTCAACTTCGGCCTCACCGGGTATGAATAATTCATTTTGAAACTTGGCCAATTTATCCAGTGCGTCTTGCATCCGTGTCTTACTTTCTGCAGTGCCATCGCCCAACCTGATGACCCAATCAGAAGAATATTTGAGGTGGTATCTGGCTTCCTTTGCTGTTTTTAGTGCGATCTCTGACAAATGCGGGTCGTCGGAACCAGACATACCATTTAAAAAATGTAAATGATGACAATCAAACATAAATTGTCGAACCATGGTCACTGCCCAGTCCTCATTGGGTTGTTCGACGAGCAACACGTTGAAGAACTCCTGTTCCTTGCGCAAAAAAGGATAGTCATCTTCACTTTTACCATTTGCCTCCAGGACTGCGGCATACTGATACAGGTACCTTGCCTCCCCTATAAGGTCCAATGCGATATTGGTGAGTGCAATGTCGTGTTCCAGTACCGGTCCATGACCACACCACTCACTCAGTCTTTGACCAAGGATCATGGAATTGTCGGCCCACTGTAGGATAAATTTCAATCTGGAATGCTGCATCACATGTGTTTTACTTCGTCCGGAACGTCATAAAATGTGGGGTGACGGTATATCTTATCGGTAGCAGGTTCAAACAAAAATTCACTGTCTCCCGGATCTGAAGCCAGGATATCTACCGCTTTTACTACCCAGATGCTCACACCTTCACTTCTGCGCGTATATACATCCCTGGCGTTTTCCAGGGCCATGGCCGCATCTGATGCGTGCAGGCTGCCCACATGTTTGTGTGACAAGCCATTTTTTGATCTGATAAATACTTCATATAAAGGCCAGTCTTTGTTCATGCCTATGCTGTTTTTAATCTGGATTCAGAATTTGATTTCCTGGCTGCATGGGCAGAAGCTGCCTCTCTTACCCATTCCCCATCGGCGTGGGCTTTCAATCTTGCAGCCATACGCTCTTCATTGCAAGGCCCGTGGCCATTTACTACCATTTTGAATTCATCCCAATCTATGGGGCCAAAGTCGTACCCTTTTTTTTCTTCGTTGAACTTGAGCAACGGATCCGGAATGGTGAGCCCTATCAATTCAGCCTGAGGCACCGTCATATCCACAAACCGCTGTCTCAACTCATCGTTGGAAAACCGCTTGATCTTCCACCGCATCGACATTTCGGAGTGGGTGGAAACGCTGTCATTGGGACCAAACATCATGAGGGAAGGCCACCACCAGCGGTTAAGGGCATCTTGTGCCATTGCTTTTTGTTCTTCACTGCCTTTTGCCAGAGTAGTCATGATTTCGTAGCCCTGTCTTTGGTGGAATGACTCCTCTTTACATACCCTTACCATGGCCCTGGAATAGGGACCATAGGAGCAACGACACAGCGGTACCTGATTCATGATGGCTGCACCATCGACCAGCCAGCCAATGGCGCCCATATCCGCCCAGGTAATGGTGGGGTAATTGAAAATACTGGAATACTTGGCTTTGCCGGTGTGCAATTGATCCAGCAACTCATCGCGCCCGACACCAAGGGTTTCACAGGCGGCATAGAGGTATAAGCCATGCCCGGCTTCGTCCTGCACTTTGGCCAACAAAGCCAGTTTGCGCTTCAGGCTGGGTGCACGGGTAATCCAATTGCCCTCCGGCAACATACCTATGATTTCAGAATGTGCGTGTTGAGAAATCTGCCTGACCAGTGTCTTGCGATAATCATCGGGCATCCAGTCTTTGGGCTCGATCTTTTCTTCCGCATCTATGGTTTGATAAAACTTATCTTCTAATGAGGCTATCGTGGTCATCAATTTGTGATTTACGTACAAAATTAACCTAAAACACCGATAAAAGTTTGTTTAGCCCGCTATTTTCAATCAACTGAATTTGGGAAAAGTTTGCTGTGTTCTAATGCAGAATAACATACAAATGCTTCGATTTTGAGTCAAATAATTGACAAAAGGAATCTTTCAGGAAAAGACAGGTGAAAAACCAGGATCTTCAAAATGGAGGGCATCAGATAACTTTGACAAACTTTGGGTTGCTGATCCATTTTGACCAGTCTTTGCTGTAGCCATGAATCCTTTGTGTGGGTTTATTGTCCTTGTCCACCACCTCAAAACCGCGGTTGACCCATTCAAAAATGCTACCGTACAGATTGTAAACCTGGGCATAACCCAATTTTTTTAGTTTTTCTCCGATTTTTTCACTCCGGTACCCTATTGAACAATATACCACAATTTTCCTATTTTTGGGCACGCTTTTCAACACGGTGGCATCAAAATCCTGGTATCCCGTGTAAAGAGCGCCTTTGATGTGGCTCACCAGGAATTCTTCCCGCTCACGCGTATCCAACAGCAGAATGCTGCCTTCGGGCATCTTTCTCAACTCATCCACACTGATGACGGGTACGGTGAAACTCAGGTTTGAATTGACCATGTCACTGAATTTCTTATCGGCCGATCCGGCTTTTTGGGCGATGAGTGAGGTAGAAATAAAACATATTATTATTAAATATAATATATAATTAATTCTTATTTCCCTCATTACTTGCATTTTTCTCAAAGTAAGAACAAGTTTGGCATAGCTTTTGGTTCATTAATTTGATAAATAATAATCAATTCTTTATGAGGTTTTTCTTCAGGTTTTCTCTGATTATGTCCACTTTCATGGGACTTTGCTCGTTTGCAACGCCCTCCGAGGATCGGGCAGCTTATGACTACATCGAGCAATATAAGGATCTTGCCGTCGTGGAAATGCACCGTTCCGGCATTCCTGCCAGCATCATTTTGGCGCAAGCCCTGCATGAATCCAACTACGGTATGAGCAAATTGGCTCTTGAGGCGAATAATCATTTTGGCATTAAATGTAAAAGTTACTGGGTGGGCAAAACCTATTACTATAAAGATGACGACTTTAAAAACGGGCAACTAATCGAATCCTGTTTCCGGTCTTATGGTTCTGCACTGGAATCTTATGTCGATCACTCCAATTTCCTGATGTCTACCCGCCACTATATGCCTCTATTTGACAGAGACCATACGGATTATAAGGCATGGGCTTATGGCTTGAAGGAATGTGGTTACGCCACAGATGCCAGGTATTCCGAAAAATTGATTTCAAAAATCGAACAATACGACCTCAATCAATATGATGCCTGGGAAAATCCGTACCGGTCTATCCTAAAATCCAGATAAATTCTTACCGGGAAATACATAATCCAGGATCATTTTTCCCAAGGTTTCAGACCTCATGTAAGGAACGGAGTCGGGTTGTCTTCCGGGAAAATACACCATATACGGTACAATCATAATGGCACGGTCAAGACCCCCATGACCACCTTTGTAATTTTTTACGATTACTTCATAATTGGAAGCGAGGTCAAAACCCGGCAAAGCCGTGATCAAAATATCTCCGGATTTTTCTTTTGACATCAGGTTAAACAAGCGGTTCAATGCATCCGGAGACGTAGCTGTTGCAGATGCCGCAAGCCAAATCGAGTCTGTGTGGTATTTGCCATCCATGAGTCCCGCTGTGCGTTCATAGGAAGCAAAACCAAGTGGGTCCGGACCGCTTTTGGTTTGATACAGGTAGGAATTTTGCCTTTTGGAAATATGGGAAGTTCCTGCCTTGGAAAGCACGACCACTGTGCTGTCTGATTTACGGTAATACGATACAAAATTTATACCCGCTGTTTTCACCACCTCCCGGGGCAGGTTGATGGTCTTGCCATTTTTCAGTACCATCTTTTCAAGCATCGCGGCATCGGCTTTATCTTTTCCTGCCCTGCCATTCAACGCATAAATGTACGCGGACAAATTGCCATTGATGACAAAATAGGCATCCAGGTTTTTAAGGTTTTTTAATGGCTCATTCAAGTCGGTAGAATACAAGACCGCCGACCTGCCGCGCTCCATTTTGAGTCCACAACTTTTCTGCAAAGAAGCGCACAAATCGGTATTGGTATGTACATCTGCTATGCCATGGTCGGAGATCAGGGCAATGACCCTGTTTTTATGTCCGTAATCATCAATCGCAGCACACAGCCTGCCCAATTCATAATCGAGATGCCGCAGCAAGTGATGGTAAATGGAATCGGTACCATGCACGTGATTATAAGCATCCGGAGATGGATAAGTAATCCACTGTACTTTGGGGTTGGATTTCAATTGATCAATGGCCAGGTTGGTGACTTCTGTCTCGTGTTGAAAATGGTTGACGAGCAGCTTGCGGCCAATCCATGGCATTTGCACCAACGGTGAAAACCAGGTTAGGCCTTCGTACTTGGCTGTAGTATGCGCGAAACCGGTTTTAATGCTCTCCCCTACTCCCCTGTTCATATAGCTGTTAATGGAGCACGTAAATTGCCCATCGGCGAGTTCGAAAGCGGTAGGTATGTCTTCCTCAATGTCATGGTTCATCTGAATGTTGGCGCGCCCCACATAATTTCGAAGGTTGCCCGCTGTCCTTTTTTTGTCAAACCAACGAAGGCCATATATGCCGCTTTCACTGGCGTCCCTGCCGGTGATGAACGGATAAAAAGCATATCCGGTCATGGTAGTAAAGCTGCTGATGCCATTTTCTACGTATAGAGACCTGGCTATAAATTTATTGATGTTTGGCAACCTTGCCGAATGGAGTTCCTGCCGGAAAATGGAATCAGACAGCCCATCGATGAGGATGTAAGTGACCGTTGATTCTTCACCGGCCACTTTGATTTTTTTCGGCGTTTCGGTAACATAAAAAATAAGCACTCCCAGTGTGGTCAAGGATAGCCAGTACCATGCCGGGAATGATCTCATCAGATGGCGGAAGCGATCTTGTGGGTAGTTTTGGCATCGCCCATGGTGTAGTAGTGGATGCATGGCACACCGCTTGCCTTTAATTCCCTGGATTGCTGGATACACCATTCAACCCCAATGGCCTTTACATCTTTGTCATCGGCTTTCACCATTTCTTTCACCAGGGCTTCCGGCATGTTGATGAAAAACTTTCTCGGTATGGAATTCAACTGATACTTGTGGGTAATGGGTTTGAGTCCGGGTACGATGGGAACGGTAATGCCGGCCTGGCGGCATGCATCTACGTACTTAAAGAAATTTTCGTTGTCGTAAAACATCTGGGTAACGATGTAACTGGCCCCTGCTTTTACTTTTTCAACGGTAAACATAATGTCTGTCTCCAGGTTGGGCGATTCATAATGTTTTTCCGGATATCCTGCCACACCAATACAAAAATCGGTCTTTGATCCTTTTTCGATGTTGGAGTCCAGATAAATCCCATGGTTCATGTTGTTTACCTGGCGGACGAGCTCAACAGCATATTTGTGTCCATCGGGCTCCGGAATAAATTTATCTTCAAATTGCCTGGCATCACCGCGAAGCGCCAGGACATTGTTTATGCCCAAAAAGTTTAGGTCAATCAGGGCATTTTCAGTTTCTTCAATGGAAAAGCCACCACAGATGAGGTGGGGCACAGCATCCACGCCATAACGATGCATTATGGAGGCACAAATCCCTACAGTGCCCGGTCTTTTGCGGATGGCTATTTTTTCATAATAACCACTTTCCCTCTTGTTGTAAATAAATTCCTCACGATGATAGGTCACATCGATGAATGGAGGTTTGAATTCCATGAGTGGATCCAGTGTGTCAAAAATGGCCTGCATGCTGCCTCCTTTCAAAGGTGGCAAAACTTCAAATGATATATGGGTCTGTCCCTTTGACTTATCAAAATAATCGGTAACCTTCATAAGTTTTGTCTCTCTTTTTTGCAAAGATAATCATTCCTGAACTATCGACCCATTGCCACGTAAGCCATTGACAAACGGCTATATTTAAAAGGAAGGGCTTACAAATGGAAGGAGATTATCTACTTTTTATTTCTCAATTCACTGAGGTTGTAGTATTTCAGGCTGCTTTCGTTTTCAATGCGGTAAGACACATCAAAATCGCTCAACACAGCATCCAAAATGGGATAATCTCCCACGTGATACCCTTCCTTGAGGTCATAACTATACAACTTGCTGAAGTGATGCCAGTAAAAAGCCGTAAATCCACCTTTTACCCCCTTTATGAGGTCGTACATGTTTTGATTCAGCTCCTTTTCGATCATCTTCATGAGTATCTTTCCCTGCAATTTGGTAAGTCCACTCAAGGGTTTCTCAAACTTAGCGGTGAGTTCTTCATCTAACTCTTTAAGCCTCTTTTTGCGTTGCTTTTTGCTGAGGTGGGCCGATGCATATTCCGTTTCCCTGAAAATGCGGATGGCTTCTTTGGCATAAGGAAAAACCGTTGCGGCATATCGCCTGAAACGCAGGTATTTGTTGTATTCGTCGTCGTTGGCAAATTTGCGGAAAGAGGTGACACTTACATCGTCAATGTCCACCAAAATGAGGGTATCTCCATTTTCGGTGACCAGCGCCGGATACACTTTACCATCCACATTCACCTGCGTTTTCACCGGCTCTGTGGAAGGCTTGGGAACGATGGTGTCCTTTACCTGTGCATTCATTTTTACAACAATGAAACACAGTAAAAAAGTCATTACCCTGAACATTTTCAACTGTATATTTTTCAACTAGAACGAATAAAGACTTTAAAAGTTATATGCCGAAACTGAATGCCCTCTGCCCATTTTGAGAATTGACTCAGACTGATTGTTCCACTTCAGTGACTTCATCATTGAAGTCCGCTGGTGCATGGGCATGTTCAAACTTTTCCTCATCGGGGAAAGGTCTTTTGCCAATCAGTTTAATAAGGTCTGCTTTGTGTATTACTTCCTTTTCCAACAATGTCCTTGCCAACAGGGTAAGTTCATGCCTTTTTTCAATAAGCAGGTTTTTAGCGCGCTCATATTGTCCATCGATGAGTTTCCTCACCTCGTCGTCCATCAGCCTGGCAGTTTCATCCGAATAAGGCCGCTGGTAACTTTCATTGGCCATTCCGTAAAACGACACATTACCTACCTTTTCATTCATGCCAAAGACAGAGACCATGCTGTAAGCCATTTTGGTCACCTGATCCAGGTCATTCTGCGCACCGGTAGATATTTTGTCAAATACAATTCTTTCCGCGGCCCGGCCCCCCATGGTCATACACATGCGGTCGAGCAGTTGCTCGGTTCTGGTGATGTATTCCTCTTTGGGCAGATACTGGGCGAAACCCAAAGTCCCTACACCCCTGGGCACGATGGTGACTTTCACCAACGGGCTGGCATATTCCAAAAACCAGCCACAAATGGCATGGCCTGCTTCGTGGTAGGCAATGATCTCCTTTTCTTTTGGTGCGATGAGTTTATTTTTCTTCTCCAGACCTCCGATCACCCGGTCAAGGGCAAAGTTGAAGTCGTCCATAGAGACTGCTGTTTTGTTCCATCTGGCTGCAACCAATGCAGCTTCATTACAAACGTTGGCAATTTCTGCCCCTGCAAAACCAGGTGTCATTTCAGCCAGTGCGTGGGCGGTAACCAGATTGTCAACCTTAATGGTTTTGAGGTGCACATTGAAAATGGCCTCCCTGCCTTTCAAATCGGGCCTGTCTATGGATATCTGTCTGTCAAACCTGCCCGGACGCATAAGCGCTGAATCAAGGATGTCTGGCCTGTTTGTCGCCGCCATCAGGATTACCCCTTTGTCGGTACTGAAACCGTCCATCTCGACGAGCAATTGGTTAAGCGTATTTTCACGTTCGTCATTACCTCCCTGCATGGCATTTCTGCCCCGGGCACGTCCAATGGCGTCAATCTCATCGATAAAAACAATACACGGTGCTTTATCCCGGGCTTGTTTAAACAAATCCCTTACTCTGGAGGCACCTACCCCAACGAACATCTCTACAAAGTCCGAACCGGAGATTGAGAAAAAAGGCACTCCTGCTTCGCCGGCAACGGCTTTGGCGAGCAACGTTTTACCCGTACCCGGAGGACCTACGAGCAATACACCCTTGGGAATCTTGCCCCCGAGTGCCGTATATTTTTTTGGGTTTTTCAGAAAGTCGACCACTTCGACTACTTCTTCCTTGGCTTCATCCAAACCTGCCACATCGGCAAAGGTGACGTTTACTTTGGAGTCTTTGCTGTCAAACAGGGTAGCTTTTGATTTACCTATGTTGAAGATCTGACCCCCTCCACCACCGGGACCGCCACTCACCCTTCTCATGATAAAGAGCCATATGGCAATCAGGAAAATAAAAGGCAACAGATAGCCCAGGATGGGCGTAAGCCAGTTGGTACGGGTCACATATTTGGGGTCTATGTTGACGCCCTCTTTTTTTAGTTCTTCTATCTTACTTCCAAATCCTTCAATGGCTCCAATTTCAAAAGTGAAATGTGGCTGCTGGTCGATGATGCGGGTTTGTTTAAACTCTGGGTATTTGGTCTCCAGTACTTCTTTCCGGATAAAGACATTGACGTTGTTGCGGTTGACCACTTCTACCTTTTCTATTTCGCCCGCCCTCGCCATTTGTTCAAATGCACCCAAAGAAATGACCTTGGTCTTGGTGTTGACCATCACCGACAGATTGATGGCCAGGATGGCCAGTATAATGATGCCGTAAATCCAATATGAGTTGAGATTGAACTTTTTAGGCCCGTTATTATCGTTATTTTCCATGTATTTTCTTTAGGAAGGTGTATTATTTATTCATAAACCACTAAGAGGACAAAGAAGTTCTGCTATACGTCCGGGTATTCCGTGGTAAGGGCATCACTCCATAGGTCCTCAAGGTCATAGTACTCCCTGGTCTCAGGGTAAAATATGTGTACAACGGTGTTGAAAAAATCGACCAGCACCCATTTGGCTCCGAGCATGCCTTCGATGTGGATGTTTTTGACACCCATCTCTGCCCTTACCCTTTTTTCAATGTTAAGGCTAATGGCCTTTATCTGTACGGTTGAATCTCCCTGACAGATGATGAAAAAATCTGCCGGTGCGTCATCAATGCTGCGCAGGTCTAACTTTACAATTTTTTTACCCTTGATGTCCTGGATTGCGTCGATGATCAGGTCGTTGAGCGCCTTATCTTCTTCTTTTAATTTGGCGGTTGCCGTTGGTCTTTTACTCAAAAAATTATATTTTGCCGATGTTTAAATCTGTTCCAAATTTACGAAATGTTGTCGTCTTATACATGTTTTGGTAAAAATCATCTCCATTTTGAGGAGTTGGAATCTACCAATGCCTATGCTGCTGAATTATTATCAAAAACCAGTCCAATGGACGGAACTGCCATAACTGCAGATAATCAATGGGGTGGCAGAGGACAATATGACAGGAAATGGCTTTCTGAGCCACATAAAAACCTCACAGTGAGCCTTATTGTCTATCCATCCTTTCTCCACATCTCCGATCAGTTTTATCTCAGCATGGCTGTCGCCCTGGGTATCATCGACTATGTGGAGGCAAAACTTTGCAGGACTGCCCACATAAAATGGCCCAACGACATCTATGTTGGAGACGATAAATTGGGTGGCATTCTCATTGTCAATCAGCTGCAAGGCAGCACACTGAGTTCCTCTATCCTGGGCATTGGGCTCAATATTAACCAAAATCATTTTCCGGAAGAGGTACCAAATGGTACTTCGTTTCAGCGCATTACCGGAGCACAATTCGACCTCCATGATGAATTAATACAGCTGTGTATCCACCTGGAAAAAAGATACAATACCGACCTCCGCCACAAATCTCACCTTGGCCTTCATCAAGCCTATGAACAAAAATTATATAAAAAAGGTGAAAACATCCAGTTCATGGACTCCAATTCTACCAATTGGTGCACTGGTACTATTGAAGGAGTATCGCCGGAAGGGTTTTTATTGATCCGGGCTCGCGAGGGTACGCTGCGCAAATTCAGCCTGGGAGAGGTAATTATCAAATATTAAAAGTGCCGCGAACCCGAAGGAACGCAGCACAACTATTCTAATAAAACCGGATTTACGCTTTCTGTGATTCTACATAAGACACTGCCTGTCCTACGGTTTGAATCTTTTCAGCTTCTTCATCTGGTATAGATATATCAAATTCTTTTTCAAATTCCATGATCAACTCTACCGTGTCAAGGGAATCAGCACCCAGGTCATTGGTAAAACTGGCTTCAGGTGTTACTTCAGATTCATCAACACCCAATCGGTCAATAATAATCTTTTTTACTTTTTCTGCAATGTCAGACATTCTAAACTTTTTTTTTGTTAAACAATTTTAATGATGATTTTCCTGTTTGCACAGGGCATCGTATATGATAATGCAAAGTAAGCACTAAGAAAATTCATAGACAAGCTATTTTATGTAAATTTTAACATTATAAAAATCAATAATAACTTACATCTAATTGATTTTCATTGATTTACCTTGATTTTAGGCAAAATAAAATAAGAATACACGGCAATCCTGCCAAATTCCGTCTGGAAATCCATCTTTGGAAGCTCAAGTTGGGATTTGGAAAAATAATGCCATGCTTTTTGTTGTTGAATTCAAAAACATCTTAACACCCACGTTTATGATGGTAAAGGAAGGAAGCTGACGCCATACAGACCTTTAGTGTCAAATAAAAAAGGATATGGCATACAGGTCTCGAAATGTTAGCTCCAAAAGGTTTATTTTTATGCCACAAATGTAAAAGTCATGCATTATTACGCAATGGGGCAGTTGCCCAAAAAACGACATACGCAGTTCCGAAAGGAGAATGGCGAATTGTACAGCGAACAGTTGTTCTCCACGGAGGGCTTCAGCGACAATTACTCGCTGCTGTACCACAATCAACCACCTACGCAGATTATCCAGATTGCAGACCCGGTAGATGTAAGTCCCCGTGTCATATTGTCCAAACAACTATCGCACCGAAGCCTCAAAGGATTTCAAATTCAGCCTGAGAAAGATTTCTTAAACTGCCGAAAACCTGTGCTGGTCAACGCTGATTGCAAGATAATCCTTGCTGCACCCACGGAGTCGATGACGCAGTACTTTTATAAAAATGCAGATGCAGACGAAATTATCTTCATCCATGAAGGCAGTGGTGAACTGCAAACCATGTATGGCAACCTGGAATTTGCTTATGGCGACTACCTGGTCATTCCCAGGGGTACGATTTATCAAATGCATTTCCATACCGCAAACAACCGGCTGTTTATCGTAGAGTCCGTGAGCGCTGTGATTACCCCAAAAAGATACCGCAATGAATTTGGTCAGTTGTTGGAACATTCGCCCTTCTGTGAAAGAGACATCCGAAAGCCCGCTTCCTTAAATCCGATTGACGAAAAAGGAGACTTCCTGCTCTACATCAAGAAACAGGATCAGATGTATCCTTATCATTATAAGTCACACCCCTTTGATGTGGTGGGCTGGGATGGTTATGTATATCCATATGCCTTTTCCATCCATGACTTCGAACCGATTACCGGCAGGGTTCACCAACCACCACCGGTACATCAGACGTTTCAGACCCGGGGTTTTGTGGTTTGTTCCTTTGTACCGCGATTGTACGATTACCACCCATTGGCCATTCCCGCGCCTTACAACCACAGCAACATTGACAGCGATGAAGTGTTGTATTATGTGGATGGCGATTTCATGAGCAGAAAAAGTGTGGAGAAAGGACAAATTACCCTGCACCCGGGTGGAATTCCACACGGGCCACACCCGGGAACGGTTGAAAAAAGTATAGGAGCCAAAGAAACGAAAGAACTTGCTGTAATGGTAGATACCTTCAGGCCTTTATCCCTTACTGATTTTGCCTTGTCCATTGAAGACACCACCTATCCCTATTCATGGGTTCACTGACAACTATAAAATGTATTAAATAAAATGGAAACACAAACCACCACCACGACCCAGGTACAAAACGATACCTTCCCCATAAACGGCACCGACCACCTCGAATTTTATGTGGGCAACGCCAAACAAGCCGCCCTCTACTACCAACACTGTTTTGGTTATGAGTTGATAGCCTATAAAGGACCGGAGACCGGAAGCCGCGATGTAGTTTCTTATGTACTCAAACAGGACAAGATCCGACTGGTACTCACCTCCACCCTGATGGAAGACCACGAGATCGCCCGTCACGTAGCGAAACATGGAGACGGCGTGAAAGTACTGGCTTTGTGGGTAGACAATGCTGTCGATGCGTATGAAAAAGCGATGGCCAAGGGAGCAGAATCTGCCTTTGAGCCCTATACCATCGAGGACGAATTTGGTACGGTCAAACTGGCTGCCATCAAGACCTATGGAGAGACCATCCATACACTTGTGGAAAGGTCATCTTACAGTGGGGCATTCATGCCGGGGTACATGGCCAAAAAAAGTGAAAAGCCTGTCACCCCTATCGGTCTGAAGTTTGTGGACCACTGTGTAGGCAACGTAGAACTTGGCGACATGAACAAGTGGGTGAAATTTTACCAGGAGGTACTGGGTTTTAAACTGCTCATTACGTTTGACGACAAAGACATTTCCACCAAATACACGGCCCTCATGAGTAAGGTAGTAAGTAATGGAAATGGATACATCAAATTCCCGATCAACGAACCCGCCAACGGCATCAAAAAATCACAGATCGAAGAATACCTGGACTTTTACAAAAGCGCAGGGGTGCAGCACATCGCCGTGGCCACCGACAACATCATCGAGACCGTTTCTGCCCTGCGCAACAATGGCGTTGAATTCCTGTATGTACCCGAGACTTACTATGTGGACCTGATGGAACGTATCGGAGACATCGACGAAGACCTGGAGGACCTGAAAAAACTCAACATTCTGGTTGACCGCGATGACGAGGGTTATTTGCTGCAGATATTTACCAAGCCGGTTCAGGACAGGCCTACGGTATTTTATGAGATCATTCAGCGCAAAGGCGCCGTTTCATTTGGCAAGGGCAATTTTAAAGCCTTGTTTGAAGCCATCGAAAGAGAACAAGCCCTGCGTGGTACATTGTAATCGCGTTTAACATGTGATCATCCGGCACAGAAGCACTTCAATGCCGGATGATCGTATAAAACTTCCAGAATGCTTTTAAGAATATTGTCTTTTACATTTTCTATTCTCAGCCTCACTTCCCTTTCCGCTCAGGTATTTCCAGACCGTGGTGTAGTGTTTAACGACCAGGTCGTGCCCCGGGTAGATGTTTTCATGGATGCTGATTCCCTGGCTCAATTGCTTGACGATGGAAATGTTCAGGAAGACCACGAGTACCCTGCCGATTTTTTCTGGAACGATGGCACGCACAAAGACACCCTGTTAAATGTAGGATTTCGGTTAAGAGGCAATACGTCGAGGGTCTCGGCAAAAAAATCCTTTAAGGTAAAATTCAACCACTTTGGGGGTAAAAATTTTATGGTCTTTCTGACCTCAACCTGAATGGGGAACACAATGATCCTTCCATCATAAGGGCCAAACTCAACTGGGACCTCATGCGACTTGCAGGTGTAGAAGCCCCACGAGCCAATCATGTAGCGGTGTACATCAACAACGAGTACCGCGGCCTTTACATCAATGTGGAACACATCGACAATGATTATTTTGAAGCGCGGAACACCGATGACACAGGCCAGTTGTTTAAGTGTTTGTACGGAGCCGACTTTGTGTATAAAGGCAACAATTTTTCAAATTACAACAAAAACGTGTACAGTCCGGAGAACAACCAGGACGCTGTGGACCTTAGCGGTCTGGTCTCCTTTATAAGCGCCCTGGATGCAAAGGATGACCCGGATTTTCGTTGCGAATTGGAGGCGGTTTTTGATGTCGATTCTTACCTGCGTATCCTCGCCCTTGAAGTGTTGATCGGACATTGGGACAATCCGGTATTTAATAAAAACAATACTTATTTCTATGACAATCCCACTACGGGAAAATCACAGATAATTCCATACGATCTCGACAATACTTACGGCATTGACTGGTTTGGTGTCGATTGGGCAAGCCGCAACATCTATTCCTGGGCACCATCGTCAGAACCAAGGCCCTTGTATGGAAACCTGCTTTCTATACCTGCCTACAAACAACGCTACGGCTACCTGATCAAAAAATACATCGAAACTTTTTTTAATCCGGGCTTTATGAATACCTACATCGATGCGGTAAAGTCGCGCATCGCTCCATATGTGGTGAATGACACCTACGCCGGTCTCGATTATGGTTACACCTATGCCGATTTTTTATCGAGTTATGACAATGGGCTTGGCGGGCATGTGAAAATGGGCCTGAAGGAATACATTAGCAAACGAAGCGGTTCTGCTTTCGCCCAACTTCAGAACACCGCCATAGTACCTTTTTATGACTACCACCGTGCAGGTTTTCAGGATGGTTCATTCACTGCCTCTTTGCAGGTGACGGCAGCCAGTGCGGTCAATGTAGAAATGAACTACCGTTTTTCCGGAGGCAGCTGGAATAAACTGACGTTAAAAGATGACGGTCTTAACCACGATGACTTGGCAGGTGATGGAAGATACCAGGTTGTGATTCCGGTGGCAAATAAGGGAGTACTCGAATATTATTATACAGCCATAGACCAGCAAGGTAAAGAAGGCAGGCTGCCATTCTGCGGCTACCTGGCTGCCGATGTGGGATATGGTGAGGTTCCGCAACTTTTCATCAACGAATTCATGGCAGACAATACCAGTCTGAAGGACGAATTCGGAGAATACGAAGACTGGATCGAAATATACAATGCATCCGAAGATTTCATCTATCTGGGTGACAAGTACCTGTCAGACAACCCTGCAGCGCCTTCCAAGTGGAAGTTGCCCGAGGTTGACCTGCCGTCACATTCCTTTTTTGTGGTATGGGCAGACGAAGACCAGTCTCAGGGCATCAACCACGCTAATTTTAAGTTGAGCAAAGGTGGCGAGTTTATTGGCATTTTCGATGAAGCTGCCAACAACTTTGCCCCCATCGATACTTTCAGTTTTGGTTCATGTGAAACCAATATAACTTATGGAAAATATCCCGACGGCCTGGGTGACATTAAGCGTATGAATTTTGTGACACCAGGTAAGTCCAATGTGATTTCAGGAACCAATGATCTGCAGCAAAGTATTTTGAAAATATTCCCTAATCCGGCAGAACAGAGCATTTACCTTCATGCCCAAGCCGATATCCATGAGCTGCAACTGCTGGGTGCCGATGGCCGTCATAAATATGCCCCCATTACCATAACAGCCAATTCTGCAACCATTGAAACCACCTTGCTGCCGCATGGCATGTATTTCGTTCAACTGATTACGGGAAGTAAAATACAGTGCGCTTCATTCATAAAACAATAAATGGATATGTACGAAACGGACAAACTGCTTTTCCGTAAACTGGCTACTCCTCACGCCCCTTTTATACTGAAGCTGGTCAATACAGAAGGATGGCTCAATTATATTGGGGATAGAAATGTGCACAACGAGCAGGATGTACTCGGCTATATTCAAAAAATTGTGGACATGCCCAAATCACATTGCTGGGTAGTATCCCTCAGGGAAGGTGATGACCCCATTGGCATAGTCACCTTATTCCACCGATCATACCTGGAATTCAACGACCTCGGTTTTGCCTTTTTACCAGCTTACCATGGCAAAGGATATGCCTTTGAAGCCGCCCATCATGTGATGAATTTTATTTTGAACGAAAACAACTTTCCCCTGCTGGCCACCTGCGTGGCAGAGAATACAAGGTCGATTTCTTTGTTGGAGAAACTGGGTTTTACATACGTTGGGGAGGTGAATCCGGAGGGGGAGGGGTTGAGGGTGTATGGGGTTAATTTGAAATAGATATTCGAAATTTGGCTGACAGCTTGTGATTTCCTTTGGCTAAAAATCTACCTGGCTTTGCCACGCAGACAGGCTCACCTATATGAGGTGAGTATTTTTAAACAGTATCACTACCACGTCTACTGTCTGGTCATCTTTGGGGCTCATACAGTTTTGGCTTTTTAACGGTTTAACTATGCAATTTATTAACGGCTCACATAAAGGCCGGATTTTTTCGTAACTGTCACGTTGCGGTCAGCTTCTTTCCTTGACTTGTCGTTGCTGCGCTCCGGTTGGTGACCGCGCGATCCCGCCATGGCGGGATTCAGTAAGGTCACTGCGAAATCGAATGGTAATTCGATTTCACAAATCATAGATTTATAATCTCATTTAAAACTTTGCGTTAGCCGTGCGGCGAGGTGTATTTCTGTAAGGATGTAGAAGTTGTAAAGGCAGTGACTGTTTTCCTACTTTAAATACATAAATGGTAACAAAGTCCCTATATTTTGATCAACTTATCCCGGTGTCTTATTTGATCATCAGCTCCTTTCAGCGATAAAATATAAACTCCCGCAGGCCAGGACGAACCATCAATTTTCAATTTTTCAGTCAAATCTCCCTTTGAGACGATTTTGCCATCCATTGTCTCAATGCTGTATCTTTTTGCACCGTTTTCATTCTCTATTACTATTTCTTCTCTAAATGGATTAGGATAAACCCTGTATTTCTTTAATTCGGTATCTTTTACATCATTGATGGTACAGGCCAACGGCAGGTTTTCAAATTTCAACTCATCATTTACCCAAAATTTACAAATCTTCCATACAGGAAGAAGTGACGTAGGTTGATATCCATCGAACAAAAAATCGTCCACAGATCCCATGCCATTGTACCAGGTATAAGTCTTTTCCCTATCCATAATTTCATTAAAAATAAATTGTTTTGTTCTATATCCATTGCCAATTACAACAAATTGACTGGTATCCAAAATAAGGGTGGATTTCCACTCTTCTTCGGGAAAGATGAAATAATCAAATACCAGCCTTTCTCCTGCAGCCTCCAATGCGTACATTCTTTCATTTTCAACACGCAGGTATGCCATGACCGCTTTCTCTTTAAAATCAGCGGTCTCAGATGCTTCAAGAATAAAATATTCCCTGTCATTAACAATTTCGGTGGTTTCAGCCATTCTGGCAAAAAGGGTACGATCTGTTTGAGGATTGTAGAGCTGCCATCTATTTCTCAAATCAAAAAACGGCAATATCCTCGATGGCTGAAGATAGGTCTTCCATTTGGTACATGGGTAATTGGAATAACATCCATCTACATTGAGTCTTAGTAAAATGCTGTTAGAATTATGGGGCTTATCCTGCTGGGCTTCATAACCTGTAAATGTCCCGATTCGGCCCCCGTACACGATAGAGCCATCCGCTTCTTCAACCAAATCATAAAAGGTACCCGGCGAAACCTGATCCAGGCTGTCTACCATCACCACCGCTCTCTGCCAAATCATATTACCGGTGGTATTCATCCTAAATATGTAAGGAGTGGCCACGGGATAACACTTCGTATACAAATCATAAATATAATTATGACCCTCTACACCCAGCTTAAAATAGATTTGCTGCAGGGAATCAAAGTTGATTTCCCTGTTTTGCCAATACATGCTTCCACAACCCAAAATATCCCCATTTTTGGCAGCAACCAATCTTTGGATGCTCATAGAGGCCAACTTTGGACCCTTCAGAAACCCCTGGGTGGGGCGTGATTTCCAAATTAAATTTCCATCCTTATCGCTTTTGTGTATTCTGGTAAAATTGCCCAGGTTACCATTGTGCATCGTGTATACGTAAGTACTATCCTGCAATCTGGCCATGTGATAATGAGCTAAAATTCGATAGAAGTTTTCTGAAAACCATTCATTCACTACATTCTTATTCGAATCAAACGTAATAACACCTACATTATCATCACTTCCATCTGATTTATGTGTCATAAAAGATATGTAATCTTCACCATCCAAAAACACTTCTGGTAAGATAATCCCATGTTTAAACAATTCAACATTCATTACCGTATCTAGCTCCAATGTGTTTTTATTTATCCAAAAAACCTTGGATGGTACAGAACCAAATTCTTGAAAATCACGGGATAGTATGCCATAAGCAATTATATAATCCTTAAAAATTATATTGTGTCCAAATTCAAATACATGGTTGGTTACTTGCATATCCTCAGGGGCAAAATCCTTTTCTGTAACGATATTGAAATCCTTATCGTATTTGATTAGCTTAACCCCAGAGATATATTCTAACCCACTACTGTAATAGTAATACCCGTTGTCATAACTTACATCACCAAAACCCAAAACACCACTTCCTATTTTACCCGGCAACTGTTTACTTAAAATAAAATTGCCATCTTTATCATGCTTTGACATGTATTGTGAAAAATCATAAAGCCAACAGACGTGAAAGGAGGAAAAGATGCTATCATCCTCTAATACGATCTTATGCACCTGCTCCGGGAACTGTGAGCCACTAATACCATTATAGTATTTCCCGTCCAGGTTGGTGATGGAAATAAATGGGTTTTGTCCAAAAGTTACTAAAGGGCCAAAAACTATGAATGTAATTATTAGATACTTCATTACAGTTTTAGCAATTTCCTTATTTCAATAATGGTTCCATTTATATCTCTTATTATAATACAATAGACACCGTTCATTAAATCAAAGGTAGGGATTTGATTGTCATCTGAAAGTGAGCCTCTCTTTATAACAATACCTTCGATGTTAACTATATTATAGTGAACAGCTTCTTTTAAATTTTCGACAGTAATTTGATCCTTGAAAGGATTGGGAAAAATTCTAGTATTAGATAAACGCTCTTTATAATTTCTTAACCCAGCTTCAGATTCTTCTTCTAAATGGAAATCCAAGTACTCCCCGGTAATAAACGAATAAACCGATCTTGAATAAGCGCTTAAAGGATTCAATTTTTGCGCAGCCAAATACAAATTATTTTTAGAAACATTATCCAGCTGGTAGTTTCCGTCCATTAACTTATTTAAAAGGTGGTACTGTGAAGTTACATAATCATCCTCTTCCACACTTCCGCTTGATATGGTGCTTAAATAACTAGATGCAATGGTGAATTCAGCAGCATTTAATAACTGAGTAGCTACAAGTGATTTTATTTCAAAACTTTCATTTGAAGCAAAATTAATTAATTCATTGAATCGCCTTTCGGTGGAATAATTTTTTATAAATAATTTTTTCAGATTTTTAATACAATTTTTCACTTGTATTATTTTCAATCTCCACTTATACCATTGAACAGAGTGATAGATGCTATGTTGTAAACTGTCATTAGCTGAAGCCAGTTCAGAATTTAATTGGATTAATTTTGCGCTTATTTGTTCAGAAGAAGTAATTCGTAAAAAGCATTTAAAGCCAGTATTTATGCCGCTACCAATATTAGATGCACAATCCAAAGGATTTTGGCTACTTACTGGAAAGGTTGGAACTAACAATGGTCTTCTTTTACAACCCAAAGAATCTTTGTAATAATAAGTAAATTCTTCAGTTGGCTCAGTAAAAGAAAAGAAATCCCAACCTGCATAATCTTCAAAGCAGTTCCCCGCTGATGTTTCGTCATCTACTGCAACAATTTCCTGAATTTTACCTATTGTTTGGTTGACATCATTAGCCCCAAAGCCAATTACCTTAACTGAAGGAGAAGTATGATTACCATTACTACTTGAGCTGAAACAATTATTTATAAAATTAAACCCACTACAATCGGCATAAGCTGAAATTCCAAAATCATAGCTGGAATAATCATTTCTTTGAGCCAGGTTTAGGTTGCCTCCTAGCCTAGTGATGTAATTTCCCCAGGTGTTTCCAGTAAAATCATTATTATCTATCAAAGAGCTTCCTAATCCATCAAGTGCAACTGCTTTATATTGGCCTAAAAATATATTGTCTTTTATTATGGCAGCAAGCAAAGAATCTGTTAAATCGCCTCCAATTTTTTCGATGCCTTTACGCCCACCAATAAACTGATTGGAAGATATATTGCTTTGATCAGGAGTTGATCCAATACTTGTATATTGCAAAGTTATACCATTGTAATCTTCCTGATCAAATAAATCTCCATTAAATACACAATTTTCTGCATTTAAAGATGCATCTATTGTAAATATCCCAAACTTACTTGTATTAAATGTATTATTGCTATAAGTGACACCATAATTACCCCAATGCGAAGTGCCAATTTCACCAAAAAATTCGCAGTTACTAATTGAGCTTTCATCATTGAAATTGTACCTCATGAATTCTACAGATCTCCTATTATTAATAAATTGCACATTATTTGCAGCTAAGTAACCACCGTAAAAATCTGAATTTGGCCAAGGTATATGAGAAGGATTCATTGAAATAGCATTCTTGGCATTTTGAATTAATGCATTATTAACTATTAAAATTCCAGCATTTTGCATTGCATAGGTATTTAAATCAAGGGCTGGCTGCGGTATACCACTATTACCTTCAATAATAATTCCTTCCCAATCGCTACTGCATGGATTATTACTTAATGTTACCAATTTCTCTAATTCACCACCTATTTCTAGCTTAGCACCTCGCTTTACAATGATTTTTCCATTTTCACCCATAAAAATATAACCATTAACAATAAAATGCACCCCACTATTTACAATCAAATTTTTGTTATTGTCTAAATATAAAGATGATTCTAAGGTTATTGTCTTAAAATTTGGTGCTGTTTGATTCATTAAGTTTAGATTCCCTGTAACATGCAACTGATTAGTAATGGTTTGCCCATTTGCTGTCCAAACCTCATCAACTACTGGCAAATTTTGAGCCATGAGAACCGCATCATATGCATTGATGATTCCATGTTCCGCTACACCCTGAGGTAGCGGGTCACCATTTGGTTGAAGAGGCAATGGTCCTGCTGTTGCTTCAAGTATATTTTCAATTTCAGCGGGAGTCAAACATGGATTTACAGATCTCATCAAGCCGACAACTCCGGCTACAAAACCAGCACTTAATGATGTTGATCCATGAGCCTCACCACAGGTATTACCATTTCTTAATGCACAAGAGCCACCAGCATCATAACTACCAACAGCAAATACATCAATATCATCTTCTAGTGGATCGGAATTTAGATAATGGTCAAATGTACCATCACCATATGTTAAACCAACTTTAATAACACCAGGTATATTATCTAATCCACTCCAAACATTGCCACCTCTATTTGCTAAAATTATTGTAGCTCCCTTATCAACACATTCTTGTGCAACAGCGGCATCCAACTGCAAACCAGTAGCTAAATAAATTATTTTGTATCCTAATTTTACAGCTTCAAGTACCCCATCTCCAGTAGTAAATCGACAGAATCCCGCAACCCTTATATCTCCTCCAGCTCCAGCAACACATTCACCATTGTTCCTAATGGCAGCTATAGCTCCCATTGAGGCTGTACCGTGTGTCCAGGTTGCATCTTCATTTGGTGCACAATCCTCAGAATAATAAATATTTTCAATTTTACCCACCAAGTCTATGTGATCTGTATCAAAGTAACCATCAAATATGGCAACAACTACATTTTGGTCTCCATTGGTCACTGTCCAGGCGCATGGTATATTCATTAAGTTAAAAGCATTGTTGGGAAAAAACAAGCTGCATCCTGGGTCATTATATGCAGGTGGATTTGTACATTGAGCATCCAAGGTTATTGTTTTTATTAAAAACAAAAGGAGACCTAGTACAAGTTTATACTTAAAATCATATATATATATATATATATATATATATGATTTTAAACTACTGAAAAGGCTGAGAAGTATTTTATTTTTCATGATAATATATTTACGGATATTTAGATAGCTTAATACAAATATATGCAATACATTATAATAGTTTAAATTTTATATAAAAATTTAATATTTTTATTTATAATTAGAATTAATCTATCAAATACCTTGTAATTAAAAGACTATTATTTTCTATTTAAAGAAGGAACCGTGTGTTGGCCGCGCGGAAATATGTGCTTTTCCAAGGGTATAGAAGATATTAAGGCAGTGTGACTAGTTCCCCAACCCACTAATGAACTACCTCGCCGCGGTCACGGAGCTGACCGAACATTTGCCGTGCAACGGCAATTGAGGGTGTCTAAAAAGTCAAATGGGTAAAAAAATAATCCCCACAACCAAAAGCAGCAGGGATTAAACTTTGTCGTGAAAAGTTTGTAACTTTTCGGTGGAAAAAACAAAGTTGAACATGAAGGTACAATTTAAAAAATTACCTAGCAATAACCCAAGCCTTTTTCCTGAGGACATTTATAGTAAAATCCCTCAAAATCACCCTGTTAGGCTTGTAAATGAGGTTGTTGAATCTATCAATATTGATGAGATCATTAAACAGTATAAAGGAGGCGGAACAAGTAGTTTCCATCCCAGGATGATGATCAAAATACTATTCTATTCATATCTTAACAATATATATTCCTGCAGAAAAATTGAGAAGGCATTACATGAGAACATATATTTCATGTGGCTTTCTAGGAACAGTATTCCGGATTACAGGACTATAAATTACTTCAGGGGTAAACGACTAAAAGATCATATAAATCAGGTGTTTGCTCAAGTTGTCAAGCTATTGGAAGAACTTGATTATGTCAGTTTAAATGTGCAGTATGTGGATGGAACAAAAATAGAAGCGAAGTCAAATCGATACAGTTTTGTATGGAGGAAATCGGTGGAAAAAAACAAAACAAAATTAGAGGAAAAGATCAAAGCAGTAATTGGACAAATTGAATCCCAAATTAAATCAGATCAGAGAGAAATAGATACCATAGAAGCAGTAAAGCCTATTGATAGTAAAGAGTTAAAGGCAAAAATTGATGAGTTAAATAATCAATTACAGGATCCGGATAAATCTACCCAAAGAGAAATCAAGAAATTGAAAGATGATCATTTACCCAGATTGGAAAAGTATGAAAAACAACTTGAAATATTAGGGAGCCGCGGTAGTTATAGTAAAACTGATGAGGACGCGACATTTATGAGATTGAAAGATGATCATCTAAAAAATGGCCAACTCAAACCAGCATATAATGCACAAATAAGCACCGAGAACCAAATCATCACACACTATAGTATTCACCAAACGCCAGGAGATATAACTACATTAGAAAAACATCTTAACTCTTTTGAAGAACTAAATGGAGTTCAAAGCAAAGAAGTCGTTGCGGACGCAGGATACGGCAGCGAACAGAACTATGAAATAATGGAGGAAAAAGAAATAGATGCATATGTAAAATATAGTTTTTACTATAAGGAGCAAAAGCTTCACAAAAAGAAAATCCCTTTGTAGTTCAAAATTTATATTATAATGAACAGGACGATTACTATGTATGTCCGATGGGTCATCACATGGAATTTAAAGAAGAGCGGAGCAAAGTAAGTACAACCGGATATAAATCACGAACACGATATTATGAGGCATCCCGCTGTGAAGGATGTCCGATGCGAGGCATGTGCTATAAAGGTAATGAAAATAGGACAATAGAAATAAATCAAAACTTAAACAGGCATAGAAGTAAAGCCAGAGAACTATTAGGTTCTGAGAAAGGATTGTATCACCGGCGAAAGAGATCAGTAGAAGTTGAGGCTGTTTTTGGGCAATTAAAAAGCAATAATATATTTACCAGATTTACTCTGAGAAGAATCGATATGGTAAATCTTGAATTTGGGTTAATGGCAATAGGCCATAACTTAAGGAAAATGGTCAGAAAGGCACTAGAAAAGCATCGAAATCCGCAAAATCTGCAATCTCATTCGCAATTAATGATCATAAGCTTATATTTTGATTTAGAAATCAAAACCAACTTTCTACTCTACGAACCTGTATCAAAAAAGGTAGCAGCTTAAATATTACAAAAACCATAAAAGGCCCACCTTTTTAGACACCCTCAAAGTGAGGATAACTGAACGGTTCTGGCATTGCCAGAAAAATTGATCGGCAGATCAATTTAGGGAGGGCACCGCGCGCTTATCGCGCGGCAAGGAGTATTTCTGTAAAGTAGTTGACTTTAGAAGGCAGTGACTGGTTTCCCATTCCACAGATTAACTCCATGCTGCTGCCATCTTCTTTCATGAACTTGTTGTTGCTGCGACAAGGATGTCGCAGTTCACAGCTAAAAAAGCCCACCGGGCTTTTTCTTGACGCTGTTCATCACGCCGCGGTCGCGGAGGACCGCGGTTCACTCGCTTTAAAAGCACACAGTGCTCCTCCCTCATAGTTTTGTTGTTGCTGCGATCCGGTTGGTCGCAGTTCACAGCTAAAAAAGCCCACCGGGCTTTTTCTTGACGCTGTTCATATTCGGGGCTTAACTACCGCATTGATTTTCTACGGGAAAATCAATGCTGCATTCCGTAAATAAAAAAAGTCCTTAAGATTGCTCTTAAAGACTTTTAAAAAAAAGGCAGTGACTTACTCTCCCACCTGTTACGGCAGTACCATCAGCGCTGAGGGGCTTAACTACTCTGTTCGGAATGGGAAGAGGTGGAACACCCTCGCTATAGCCACCTAACTCTTTTTATGGCTTACGACATATATTTCTTTTGATATCGGCGCAATCAATTGCGCCGCTACCATTCATCGTGGCGGCGCAATTTATTGCGCCGTTACACTCTGTCTTCATATCCTTCGATATAAAGACATTGACTTGGGAAGTTATTTTACTTAAGATTTTCTTTGCTTTACCACCTTTTGCGTTTGGTAAAAATAAAAAAGGAAGCTTTCGGGTAATTAGTACTACTCAGCTCCATACATTACTGCACTTCCACCTATAGCCTATCAACGTAGTAATCTCCTACGACCCTTCAAGGAATACTAATCTTGTAGATGGCTTCGCACTTAGATGCTTTCAGTGCTTATCCAGTCCGAACATAGCTACCCTGCACTGCAGCTGGCGCCACAACAGGTACACTAGCGGTTCGTCCAACACGGTCCTCTCGTACTAGTGTCAGGACTCCTCAATATTCCAACGCCCACAATAGATAGAGACCGAACTGTCTTGCGACGTTCTGAACCCAGCTCACGTGCCACTTTAATGGGCGAACAGCCCAACCCTTGGGACCTTCTCCAGCCCCAGGATGTGACGAGCCGACATCGAGGTGCCAAACCTCCCCGTCGATATGAGCTCTTGGGGAGATCAGCCTGTTATCCCCGGAGTACCTTTTATCCTTTGAGCGATGTCCCTTCCATGCGGAAACACCGGATCACTTTAGCCGTCTTTCGACCCTGATCGACCCGTCAGTCTCTCAGTCAAGCACCCTTCTACTAATATGCTCTGCGTACCGTTACCAACGGCACTGAGGGTACCTTTGCAAGCCTCCGTTACTCTTTCGGAGGCGACCACCCCAGTCAAACTACCCGCCACACACTGTCTCCCTCTTTCCAGGGATTAGGACCTAAATATAAAAAGGGTGGTATTTCAACGCCGACTCCACCGCCACTAGCGTGACAGCTTCGCAGTCTCCCACCTATCCTACACATCTTATATTCAAGCCCAATGTGAAGTTATAGTAAAGGTTCACGGGGTCTTTTCGTCCCATTGCGGGTAATCGGCATCTTCACCGATACTTCAATTTCACCGAGCTCGTGGCTGAGACAGTGCCCAGATCGTTACACCATTCGTGCAGGTCGGAACTTACCCGACAAGGAATTTCGCTACCTTAGGACCGTTATAGTTACGGCCGCCGTTTACTGGGGCTTCAATTAAGAGCTTCGCTTGCGCTAACCCCCTCTCTTAACCTTCCAGCACCGGGCAGGTGTCAGACCCTATACTTCTTCTTTCGAATTCGCAGAGTCCTGTGTTTTTGCTAAACAGTCGCCTGGGCCTCTTCACTGCGTCCAACATTGCTGTTGGAGTCTCTTCTCCCGAAGTTACGAGACTATTTTGCCTAGTTCCTTAGCCACGGATCACTCGAGCGCCTTAGGATACTCTCCTCGACCACCTGTGTCGGTTTACGGTACGGCTCTATATACCTGAAGCTTAGAGGCTTTTCTTGGAAGCTTGCTTGGGGCTTTATTCTCAATGACCGAAGTCATCAAAATACTATCGTGTTTCAACTCATCAGCGGATTTGCCTACTGAATCATCGCCTACGCACTTCAACCACGTATTCCGTCTCGTGGCCAGCCTTACGCTCCTTCGTCCCCTCATCGCAGTATATACAGGTGCCAGAATATTAACTGGCTTTCCATCGGTTTCCCCGCTTGGGTACACCTTAGGTCCCGACTAACCCTGATCTGATTAACATAGATCTAGGAATCCTTAGTCTTACGGCGTTAAGATTTCTCATCTTAATTATCGTTACTCATGCCTACATTTGCTTTTCTCTCCGCTCCACCGAACCTCACAGTTCGGCTTCAATGCTCAAGAATGCTCCCCTACCACTCATATTGCTATGAATCCAAAGCTTCGGTAGTTATCTTGATGCCCGCTTATTTTCCGCGCAAGAACGCTCGACTAGTGAGCTGTTACGCACTCTTTAAATGAATGGCTGCTTCCAAGCCAACATCCTAGCTGTCTTAGCATTCTCACATCGTTTGTTCAACTTAGATAACATTTGGGGACGTTAGCTGTTGGTCTGGGTTGTTCCCCTCTCGGCGTGTGACCTTAGCACCCCACGCCTCACTGCTAGTGCAATGTGCTGGCATTCGGAGTTCATCAGGGGTTGGTAGGCCGTGAAGCCCCCCTAGCCCTATTGGTAGCTCTACCTCCAGCACACTCTTCCTAACGCTGCACCAAAATGCATTTCGGGAGTACGAGCTATCTCCCAGTTTGATTGGCCTTTCACCCCTACCCACAAGTCATCCGAAAACTTTTCAACGTTTACCAGTTCGGTCCTCCAGTCCGAGATTATCGGACCTTTCAACCTGCTCATGGGTAGATCACAAGGTTTCGCGTCTATCCCTACTAGCTACCGCCCTTTTCAGACTCGCTTTCGCTCCGCCTCCATCCCTTAGGGATTTAAACTCGCTAGTAAGGCATAACTCGTAGGCTCATTATGCAAAGGCACGCCGTCACCCGATCTCTCAGGCTCCGACCGCTTGTAAGCGTACGGTTTCAGGTTCTTTTCACTCCTTTCTTAGGGTTCTTTTCACCTTTCCTTTACAGTACTGGTTCACTATCGGTCTTTCGGTAGTATTTAGCCTTGCCAGATGGTGCTGGCATCTTCAGACAGAGTTTCACCGGCTCCGCCCTACTCATTGTTCATCTTATATAACTATCGCTTACAGGACTTTCACCCCCTATGGTCTGCTCTTCCAAAACAGTTCTGCTCTTTTATATAAGACTTTTGGGCTTCTCCCGCTTTCGCTCGCCACTTCTCACGGGATAACTATTGTTTTCTTTTCCTCCAGGTACTTAGATGTTTCAGTTCCCCAGGTTCTCTTCATCTTGCGATGATTACAGGTCTTCAACCTGCAGGGTTCCCCCATTCGGACATCTACGGATCTATGCTCGTTTGCAGCTCCCCGTAGCTTTTCGCAGCTTACCACGTCCTTCGTCGTCTCCGAAAGCCAAGGCATCCCCCGTACGCCCTTATTCGCTTCCATTTCTTTTTGCTCTTAAAATACTTTCAATCAGGTTTTAACACCCAGTCTCAGTCTCTCTCGTAATCTAACTTCCCAACTTGTCAATGAACTTTCTCTTATTACAAAAATCAACGCACCAGACTCTAAAAATCTGACTTGTCGATCCTCTTTTATCAATTTTTTTCCAGGCAGCATCTCTACCACCCTTCTTCTTTCAACGAAACATTTTTCGTCTATTTTAAGATTCCTCCCTTATCGCTAAGGGAGTTCCTCCTATTCTAAAAACTGTGGAGGATAAGGGAGTCGAACCCTTGACCTCTAGAATGCAAATCTAGCGCTCTAGCCAACTGAGCTAATCCCCCGCTACACTTGTCATTTCTCGTCTCCTCCTCTTGTTAGTAGTCTCGGGCGGATTTGAACCGCCGACCCCTACATTATCAGTGTAGTGCTCTAACCAACTGAGCTACGAGACTCTGTCAAGTTTATCTCTTCCTTAACTCTCTCGTCTTTACAATTTCTCTCTATTAATTTTAAATTAACATAATGGGAAGGTAAAAGGATCTTTTATGATCTCTTAAAAGGAGGTATTCCAGCCACACCTTCCGGTACGGCTACCTTGTTACGACTTAACCCCAGTCACTAGTCTTACCCTAGATAGCTCCCCGTAAAGTCACCATCTTCAGGTACCCCCAGCTCCCATGGTTTGACGGGCGGTGTGTACAAGGTCCGGGAACGTATTCACCGCGCCATGGCTGATGCGCGATTACTAGCGATTCCAACTTCATGGAGTCGAGTTGCAGACTCCAATCCGAACTGAGATCGACTTTCTGGGATTGGCTCCACCTCACGGTATCGCAACCCTCTGTATCGACCATTGTAGCACGTGTGTCGCCCTAGGCATAAAGGCCATGATGATTTGACGTCATCCCCACCTTCCTCGCAGCTTACGCTGGCAGTCTTGTTAGAGTCCCCAACATTACTTGCTGGCAACTAACAATAGGGGTTGCGCTCGTTGCGGGACTTAACCCAACACCTCACGGCACGAGCTGACGACAACCATGCAGCACCTTGTTTCGCGTCCCGTAGGAACTCCGGCTTTCACCAGATTGCGCTCACATTCTAGCCTAGGTAAGGTTCCTCGCGTATCATCGAATTAAACCACATGCTCCACCGCTTGTGCGGACCCCCGTCAATTCCTTTGAGTTTCAACCTTGCGGTCGTACTCCCCAGGTGGCTAACTTAACGCTTTCGCTTGGATGCTCAATCTTAATAACCAAACATCGAGTTAGCATCGTTTAGGGCGTGGACTACCAGGGTATCTAATCCTGTTCGATCCCCACGCTTTCGTGCCTCAGCGTCAATAAAAGACCAGATAGCTGCCTTCGCAATTGGTGTTCTATGGCATATCTATGCATTTCACCGCTACATGCCACATTCCGCTATCCTCATCCCTATTCAAGATAACCAGTATCCAAGGCAATTCTATCGTTAAGCGACAGACTTTCACCTTAGACTTAATCATCCGCCTACGCACCCTTTAAACCCAGTAATTCCGGATAACGCTCGCACCCTCCGTATTACCGCGGCTGCTGGCACGGAGTTAGCCGGTGCTTATTCTGATGGTACCGTCAGTACCTTGTAATCAAAGCATTTTCTTCCCATCTAAAAGAAGTTTACAACCCATAGGGCCTTCATCCTCCACGCGGAATGGCTGGTTCACCCTTGCGGGCATTGACCAATATTCCTTACTGCTGCCTCCCGTAGGAGTCGGGTCCGTGTCTCAGTACCCGTGTGGGGGACCACGCTCTCACGCCCCCTACTGATCGTCGCCTTGGTGGGCCTTTACCCCACCAACTAGCTAATCAGACGCACATCCATCTATCAGCGCCTCAGCTTTAATTGTATCCATTTAAAAATACAATGCCATAGGGTATTAATCCCAGTTTCCCAGGGCTATCCCCTTCTGATAGGCAGGTCATGTACGCGTTACTCACCCGTGCGCCGCTCTCAATGGCCGAAACCATCTACCGCTCGACTTGCATGTATTAAGCCTTCCGCTAGCGTTCATCCTGAGCCAGGATCAAACTCTCCATAGTATTTTTCTTAAAATACAACTTCTTCGAGTTGTCCTATTTATATCTCATCATTACTCAATCCTCTTACCTTTTCTTCCCATAATGTCAATCTCTTTATCCACATCAATCATATTACTACAACCAACGTTTACCCGCCGCTTCCTTTGGGACTGCAAAAGTAATGCATGACACCCTTACACACAAGCTTTTTATACCTTTTTTTATTAAAAAAAATAATCATAATATGTAATCAAAACTTCTCCAGTGTGTTAAGTCATAAAATAGGCATAAAAAAAGTTAACGAAACAAATTATGTTCTGTCAATTGCCTTAAAATTACGGACTCGCAAGATATTATTCTACCAATATGGTATTAAATACAAATGGATTTTTTCTCAATGCTTCTACAATTGATTAAATTTGCCATCTGTTTATCTAAAAAAGACATCCATGAAAAAAGTGAATTTTTCCGCAGGTCCGGCCATTCTTCCCCAGGAAGTGATCAAACAAGCTGCCGAAGCCATTATAGATTATGCCGGTACCGGCCTTTCCATCCTGGAAGTGTCCCACCGAAGCAAGGAATTTGTAGCCACCATGGAAAAAGCTACTGCCCTGGTGAGGGATTTGTTTCAATTACCCGACAACTATGCCGTACTTTTTTTATCAGGCGGAGCTTCTACCCAGTTTTTCATGGCACCTATGAATCTGCTCAACGAAGACGATAAAGCAGGGTATATAAGCACAGGTTCCTGGGCAAAAAATGCCATCAAAGAGGCCAAAGCCTTTGGTAAAATTAATGTCCTGGCCTCCTCTGAAGAAGACAACTTCAAATACATACCTAAAAACTATGAAATCCCTCAAAACCTGAAATACCTGCACCTCACCAGCAACAATACCATTTTTGGCACCCAGTACCACCAATGGCCGGAAAGTCCAGTGCCCTTTGTCTGCGATATGTCGTCTGACATCTTCAGCCGTCCGGTGAATGTGTCCAGGTTTGACCTCATCTATGCGGGGGCACAAAAAAACATGGGCCCTGCCGGGGTTACCCTGGTCATCGTTAAAAAAGACATCCTCGGCAAGGTGAGCCGCTATATACCCACCATGCTGAAGTATGAGACCCATATAAACGGCGAATCGATGTACAATACGCCTCCGGTATATGCCATTTATGTCTCCATGCTGACCATGCAATGGATTAAAGACAACGGAGGACTGGAAGCCATGGCCCAAAGAAACGAAGCCAAAGCCAGGCTCATCTACGACGAAATAGACAGAAATCAACTTTTTTACGGACACGCTGTACCGGAAGACCGGTCTCAAATGAACGTATGTTTCCGGTTGCATGACGAAAGTCTGGAGGCTGAATTCCTAAAGCGATGTGCTGAAAAAGGACTGGACGGACTGAAAGGCCACCGTTCTGTTGGCGGTTTCCGCGCTTCCATCTACAATGCCATGGACCTGGAGGGCATCCAAAAACTGGTAGATTTAATGCAAGACTTTGAAAAAGAAAAAGCTTAATTACACAGACACCTATATTTCCGTTGATGCATTCAAGGTGCCTCTGCGGATTCACATCGAAAGGCGGTCCAACATACGGATTGCCGTCGGAAAAGACTGTGTGCTGTTAAGAATACCTGTCTTTTCGAGTGGACAAATCGATAAACATGTGGCTACCGCACAGGAGTGGCTCACCAAAGTGTCGCGCGCACAACCGCAGCTGCTGGAAAAATACCACGTATCGAAATATGAATTAAACAATGAGATCTGCATCCTGGGTCGCGACTTTTATGCCCTCGAATTACTCAGTCATGATTCCGAAAATACAGGAGAAATCCGCCTGAAGGAAGGTCGCTTTCACATCCTGGTTCCTGAAGGAATAGACGACTTCGACAAACGGGTCATGGTGCGGAACCTGCTTTCCAAGATGCTGGCCCGCAAATACAAAAAAATAGTAGAAGAACGCGTCCGGTACTGGAATGAGCGCTACTTTCAAAAATCAGTTAAAGGCATCACACTGCGCTACAATTCCACCAATTGGGGTTCCTGTTCCACTACCAGCAAGATCAACATTTCCACCCGTTCCCTGCTACTGCCCATGGAGATTTTTGATTATATCCTTGTTCATGAACTCAGCCACCTGGTTGAAATGAACCATTCAGACCGCTTTTGGGCTGTGGTGGAATCGGTGATGCCGGACTATGAAAAAGCTGAAAAATGGATCAAAGAGCACGCGCAGAAATTGGATTTTTAAGTTTTCAGGTACCAAAACCAACACATCATAAAAACGGGTAGCTTTATATTTTTAAAGCATTTTAAAAATCCGTCAAAGAATTTACTTCAACATACTCAGGAAAGGAGGTGTTCCACAACTTTTGCAAAAACCGTTTCGTGCTGCAGGCTATGGTCTGAGAAATCGGTGAGGAAGAGTTGGGCAGCAGGCCAGTGTTTGGCGATGATGTGTGCGGACTCAGGACCGTTGATGTTATCCCCATTGTCGTGAACGATGAGTCCGGCTGCCTGGATCTGAGCGCCAAAATTTTTGATGTCCAGATCATCGATGTGAATGCCGTATAATTCCGGAAACAGGTTAAAAGTTTTTACTTGCATGTGTCTGGACAGGCCAATGATCGAAAAGTATTTTTCCATGATCAGTCGGAGGGAGGATGGGGCAGCCAGGGAAATTACCTTTTTTATTCCGGCTTCGGGATGTTGAGCTGCGGCATATAAGCAACAGAAGCCGCCAATGGAGTGGCCGATGATGTGTGTACACCCGTACCGGCTAACGGTTGCCGCTATGGCGGCTGCGTATTCACTCACATTGAAGTAGGTTGAATTTGTTTTGCCGTGTCCAGGGGCGTCTATGGCTATGTACCTGAACTTTTCATTTCCAAGGTAACGCATGAGCTTACGCCACCGCCAGGAATTGGATTCCCAGCCATGGGCCAGTAAGACGGGCATACCCGCTTCGCCGAATACGTGGATATGGTATTCCTGGCCGTTGCTGGTCACCACTTCGGCGCTTGCCTTGTTGAGAAATTTTTCCTGGTAGGTGAGTACCCTGCCCTTGCGGGGTTTGGCGAATATCTGCATGGAGGCCTGCACTGTTTTTTTCGGCGCCATAAGTCCTGCCAGACTCAGGGCCTTGCCGATGAGCAGGGGCAATAATTTTTGCCAGTGTGTTTTCATAGTTTGGCTGCGTGGCGCGCGAGGATCTTCCAATGGCCGTCCTGACAGACATACGTTTCGGTGAAACATAAATGAATGCTCAATGGCTTTTCTTTCATCACGACATGAAAAGTTCCCTGGCCGGTGACAAGTCCTGTCTTATCTGCCACCGTCGTGTGAATTGAATCTACCTCGATTTTTTGATAGATGAGTCCTTTGACCAGCGGTGAGGTGGCAAATTCGCGTTGATTTTCGGTCCAGCAATTGGAATGTGAATAGTTGAGTTGAGGCGCTGAAAGTTCCCTCAAAACCTGTGTCTCGCCACTGACCAACGCTTCATTTTTATACTGAAAAGCGCGTTGAAGGGCCGTCTCTGTGCATGTCCGGGAACAAGCCGTAGCCATGAGCAAAAGCCCGAATAAAAAGTATACTCTATCCATGAGATTAATCTTTGATTCTGAGGTCGAGGATGTTGCCCATTTCATAACAAAGGCGGCAACGGGGTTCGTATTTGTCTTTTTCTCCGAGCACCACCTGCCCCTCCTCCTGGGAGACCCGGTACGAATGCGTAGCCAGGTTGCCGCAATGTGGGCAAATGGCGTGCACCTTGGTGATGTATTCCGACACCGCCAATAAATGGGGTATTGGGCCAAATGGTGAGCCTTTATAATCCATGTCGAGCCCTGCCACAATGACACGGATACCCCGGATGGCGAGTTTCTGACACACTTCAGGCAGTCTTTCATCAAAAAACTGGGCTTCATCGATGCCTACGACATTTACCTCCTGGAGGTTTTTTAAAATTTCAATGCTGCTGGCCACCGGTAGTGATTTGATGGCATTTTCATCATGAGACACCACATCTTCCACATGATATCGCGTATCGGTCACCGGTTTAAAAATCTGAATTTTCTGATTGGCAATTCTTGCCCGCTTGATTCTCCTGATCAATTCCTCGGTTTTTCCGGAAAACATGGATCCGCAAATCACCTCAATCCATCCACTCCGCTGGCCCCTAAAACCGGGTTCTAAAAACATGTGAAAATTTTAATTATTGGTCAGAATGTGCAAAGATTACACAATTCCTTTATATGTTTGCGTTATATAGGATATTTTTATTTCATTAAAGTAAACATCATCAGGATGGATATTGCAAGGATTGAGCGAAGGGTAAAAAAAATCAATACCGTACTGGAAGCCTTCAGGGAAGACAACAAAATTTCCAGCATTGAAAAAGACCTGCTGCTCGGTTATGTCCGCGAATTATACGAACTCATCAAGGATAGTGAACCGGATAGTTTTGAATTAAGCCATCCGGCTGAACCCGCCAGAGTCGCCTACACGCCTCCGGCGGCAGTAGAACCTGTCAAAGCTGTTCAAACATCTCCTCCTGTGGTTGAACCACAGCCCAGACAGGAGGTCCCTGCCTATGTGCCAGAAAAACCAAGAGAAACGATTGCAGATACCCCAAGGGTGGTAGCAGCTGAACCGACTCCACACCCTGAGGTCAGAGAAGAAAAAACTGCACCTGTGCACCATATAAGCGAAGAGCTTGAATCTATTTTCAAAATGGAACAAATTTCTGATCTCTCCGGTAAGCTGAGCATGACCAAAATTGATGACATCTCCAAAGCGATTGGCATCAATGAGCGCATCTTTACCATTACCGAATTGTTTGGCGGTAACAACCAACTTTTCAATTCCACCCTGGACAAGCTCAATAATTGTCAAAGTTTTAGCGAAGCCAAGGCTGTATTGATCCGGGAAGTAGCCGTGCCCATGAATTGGGAAAAGGAAGATAAGTTGCGAAAAGCCCAGCAATTTGTAAAACACGTGTGGCGTAAGTTTAACGCATGACGCTGGAAAAGGATGCCCGCTATTTATTGGGCAAGCTGAGGCTGTCTTTGCTGATTGCCGCGATCATGACCCTGCTGATGGTCTTACAGGAATTTTACGGTGTTAAACTGGCCTATTACGGCATTTATCCCAGGCATTGGGTGGGTGTGCCCGGAATTTTTTTTTCACCCTTTCTGCATTCCTCGTGGGGACATTTTTTTTCCAATCTGCCCCCGGTCATTGTGCTTGTACTGATGATGGAGGTTTTTTATAAAAGGTCTTCCCTGTTTGCCATGCTGGGCATTATGGTCACTACAGGACTCATGGTCTGGCTGATGGCTCGCACCTCCTTTCACATTGGTGCTTCGGGCATGGTTTATGGGCTCATTTCATTTATATTTTGGTCCGGGCTATTTCGAAGTAATACCCGTTCGATCATCCTTTCGCTGATCATCCTCACCGTCTACAGCAGTTACTTCGACGGCATAAAACCACGTGAAGGTATTTCCTGGGAAAGCCATTTGTTTGGCGCTTTTGCGGGCATCATCTTTGCCTTCGTGCTTAAAAACATAAAAGAAGAGGGAGAGGACGCCGAAGAAAAAAGACCTCCGGATGCCGAAGACCAAACCTATTTTTTACCACGGGATACATTTGAATATACCAAGGCCCAGCGGGCACAGATGCTGGCAGAAGAAGAATAGTTATTAAAGTCCTTTTCGCAATCTGGCCACAGGAATATTGAGTTGTTCCCTGTATTTGGCTACTGTCCTCCTTGCGATGTTGTACCCTTTTTCCTGGAGCATGTCTTTGAGTTTCTCATCAGAATGAGGACGCTTTTTGTTTTCCCTGCCAATGATGTCGTTGAGGATGTTTTTGACCTCCACGGTAGAAACTTCATTGCCATCGGATGTGGACATTGATTCAGAGAAAAAGTCCTTGAGGCGTTTGGTGCCAAATTCCGTCTGTACAAACTTGGAATTGGCCACCCGTGATACGGTGGATATATCCAGGCCTGTCACTTCCGCTATGTCTTTGAGGATCATGGGGCGCACCCTTCGCTCATCACCCGTAAGAAAGTAATCGTACTGGAATTGCATGATGGCGTACATCGTACGGTAAAGCGTATCCTGCCTTTGTTTGATGGCATCAATAAACCATTTGGCAGAATCAATTTTTTGTTTGATGAATAAAATGGCTTCCTTGTCCTTTCTGGTCGATTTTTTACCCCGCAGGTTATCGCGGTATCCCCGCAGCATTTCTGCGTATTGATCGTTGATGCGGAGATCTGGTGCATTTTTATTGTTGAGGCTGAGTTCGAGTTCTCCATCGCGGTTGTGAATGATGAAATCAGGTACAATGTAGTGGTTTGAACTCTTGGAAGATTCTTCCATGGTGCTCGCCGGTTTGGGGTTGAGTTTTAATATCTCGTCGATGGCTTCCTTCAACTCACTGTCCGAAATGTTGTATGTCCTTTTGAGCTTTTGGTAATGTTTTTTGGTAAACTCATCAAAGTAGTCCACAAGGATTTTCATGGCGAGGATTCTGGCCCTGGTATTTTCCTGGGTGGATTTGTCGATCTTGTCCTGCAACTGAAGCAGGAGACATTCCCTCAGATCCCTTGCGCCTACGCCGGGCGGGTCAAAACGCTGAATGATGCCCAATACGCGCAGTACATCCGGTTTGGTCACTTCGATGCCCTGGCTAAACATGATGTCGTCAATAATGGCATTTGGCTCCCTTCTCAGATAGCCGTCTTCGTCAATGGAACCAATGATCTGACGGGCAATGACTTCATCAACTTCTGTATCCATGCCCATCATGCCAAGTTGTCTGTTGAGCTGGTCATGAAAGGTGTTTTCTACCGCTACAGGTATGGTGCGGTCATGTTCTTCTCCATATTCATCACCCCTGGTCTTATAACCATCGCTTTCGTCTTCCAGGTACTGATTGAGATAGTCGTCCAGTTCATAGTCGGTTGTATCCTCTGACTCTGCTTTTTCTTCGTTGTCAAAGTCGGTGTCGAGGTCAAAAACCTCATTATAGTCTTCATCACCTTCTTCGAGGGCGGGATTGGATTCCAGTTCCTCCTTGATACGTTCCTCCAGGGTGGCAGTCGGAATTTGCAGAAGCTTCATGAGTTGAATCTGTTGAGGAGACAACTTTTGGAGCATTTTCTGACTTAAACTCTGTTTCAGCATAGTGATATAATAGACAATAAGGATTAACAATAAATAACGCTGCCGGGTTCTTCCCGATATCTTATAGATGCAAATATAATTTGTTTATTTATATATTAACATTTTTTGTAAATTTTAATTTAATGCTATACATTGATTTATCCATTATATAATTACGTAATATATCTCAATTTTTTATATATTTCAAATTTTGGTACATTAGTGTTTCACAATCAGTAAAACAAATACCATGCAGGTAAACGATAAACTGGCCGCACTTCGCAAAGTGATGGCCCAACTCAGGATTGATGCCGTCATTGTGCCCTCTTCCGACCCCCATCAAAGCGAATATGTAGCCGACTGTTGGAAAGACCGGGAATGGATCAGCGGTTTTACCGGATCTTCGGGCGTTGTGGTAGTCACACGTACTGTAGCCGGTCTGTGGACAGATTCGCGCTACTTTCTCCAGGCGGAGGCAGAGTTGAAGGGCAGTGATTTTCAATTGTTCAAGGTGAAAAACCAATTTGCGCCGGAACATATAGACTGGCTGCGAAGTACCCTGCCAAAGGGTTCAGTGGTATCCATCGATGGAGAAGACATTTCCAAGAGTCAGTACGACCTGTACTCGAGTCTACTCAGCGAAAACAACATCCAGTTGAAAACTACAGACCTGGTTTCTCCTGTTTGGGCAGACCGGCCCTCTTTGCCTTCAGGGCCGGCCATGGAACACCCGGCGCCCTATGCAGGGCAGACCCGCATCCAAAAACTTAGCCTGTTGAGGGCTGCAATGGCGGAAAAAGGCGCAAACCACTGTCTGCTTACCGCATTGGATGACATTGCATGGACTTTTAACATCCGGGGAAACGACGTTTCCTACAATCCGGTAGTGGTGGCGTTTGCACTGATTAATGAGAATGATGCCGTACTATTTACCGATGCTCAGAAATTTGAACCGGAATTGGTTCATGCCCTTGCAGGTGATGGTGTGGTGGTCAAGCCTTACGACCAGGTCCTAGCCCTGTTAAACAGCCTTGATGCCAAGCATACACTGATGTTGGAGCCGGCATCGACCAACACTACACTTTATAAGGCCGTAAATGCCGCCATCATCCATGGCGATTCGCCTGCGCGTATCGCCAAAGGCGTCAAAGAAGCTGTTGAAATCGAACACCTGAAAGCCGCCATGGTACGCGATGGACGGGCTTTGTGTATGGCATTTAAGTGGCTGGAAGATCATCTTGGAATTGAGACCATCACAGAGGCCGGTTTTGCGCATAAAATTGCCGAATTCCGGCGTACCCAGCCCGACTATATGGGAGAAAGTTTTGGTGCCATCGTTGGTTACCGCGGAAACGGCGCCATTGTTCATTACCACCCTGATGGTGAAAACAGCGCTGTGATCAAACCTGAAGGCATCTTGCTCGTCGATTGCGGTGGTCAATACCTGGGTGGCACTACTGACATTACCCGTACAATTGCCCTTTCAGAACAAAGTCATGCCGCCAGACAGCACTATACGCTGGTGCTCAAGGGACACATTAATCTGGCCCGTGCCATCTTCCCGGAGAGCAGTTGTGGTGCCCAACTCGATGTGCTCGCAAGACAATTTTTATGGCAACATGGCCTAAATTATTTACACGGAACCGGTCATGGCATCGGCTATTTTCTCAACGTGCATGAAGGTCCACACGGCATTGCTGCGGCCTCCACTGACAGAGGCCGTACCCCTTTATTGCCCGGCATGGTCATCTCCAATGAACCAGGCTTTTACCTTGAAAATGAATACGGCATTCGCATTGAAAACGTCATCGTGGTAGCCCGTCACCAAACCGAAGGATTTTTACAATTTGATACAGTGAGTTTATTCCCCATCGATCTCAGCCTGATTGACACCAGCCTTTTGGATGGTGGGGAAAAGGCATGGATCAACCATTATCACGAAGAGGTATATGCCAAACTCTCGGAAGCCCTTGACGAAGCCCACATAACCTGGCTTCGTAAAAAATGTGCAACCCTGCCGTGAGGTGTTAAAATACAAACCACCAATTATACGTCAGCCAAAACGCGAAATCGGTGAATTCGGTGAATCGGGAAAATCGGGAAAATCGTGGGAATCTTCCTGGCTAACGCCAGTTAGACAGGTTGGAGCATCTGGAGGGAGATACTTGAAAAAAAATTACATTGCCTGAAGATTTGAAATGTCTAACGTTAAAATGACAGCAAATAATAGAAAAGAAAGACCTTTTATTCTGGAATGGTGCGTGGAATCAACTGCTGATATACTAAGACATCTTGACCAGGTTGATCAGATAGAATGGTGTGCCGATTTGGAGCTTGAAGGACTTACACCTCCGCTGGATGAAGCGGCAAAATTGATCATGCAGGCAAAGAAACCTGTAAAGGTGATGATACGAAACAGGGATGGTGATTTTGATTACACTTCAGATGAAATAGGAGACATGATTGCGACCGCAAAAAAGTTTCAGGAAATGGGCTTTGATCGTTTTGTTTTTGGGGCCATAAGGAACCGTCGATTGGACGTGGAAGCCATTGCTGCATTTGCTGCAGGCGTTTATCCTTCGAAGGTATGTGTGCATAAGGCCATCGATCTTTCAACAGACATGCTGATCGATGCCAGGATGCTAATGGACATAAACAATGTAGATTCCATTTTGACTTCCGGAGGTGCGGCTACGGCACTGGATGGAGCCTCGTTAATCCGGAAGATGATTGAACTCACAAAGGACAGACTTACCATCATCGCTGCCGGTAAGGTGACGTATGAAAATATAGATGGTGTGCATGAAGCCATTGGCGCATCGTGTTACCATGGTAAAGCCATCATCAAAAGGCAGGCATAAGCCCGGATAATATCGGCACTGTCATGATCTAAATGGCAAAGGTCAACATTTGTCACCGCGCAAAGTATGACCGACAAAAATTGTACAAAAAGGATATGCCGGTGACCAATAGCAGGCAATGTAAACCAGGCCACAGGTTCGGCTATTGGGAAAATTTGCTATCTTCGCTGCATAAAAGTCAAAGTTATGTTAAGGTCCCTATTACTGCTTTTTGTGTTGATTTCCATTCTCGGGTGTAAGACCCAGTCGAAATCCGGTTCCGGCAAAGATGATGCGCCCTTTACCTGGGAAAATGCCACCATCTATTTCATGTTGACCGACCGGTTTAACAATGGCAATAAAAGCAATGACTTTGTCCATCCTTCAGATGCACTACCGGCTGACAACCGCGGTTTTATGGGTGGTGATGTCAAGGGCATTACCCTAAAAATTAAAGAAGGGTATTTTGACAGCCTCGGTGTAAATGCGATTTGGATGACGCCTTTATTGCAAAATGTGGATGGCTATGTGAATGAAGGTACGGGCACTTCCTATGGTTTCCACGGCTATTGGACCAAGGACTGGACGGCTTTTGACAGCCGGGTGGGTACCCGGGAAGAAATTGCAGAGATGGTAAAAACTGCCCATGAACATGGCATCCGCGTGGTGATGGACGTCATCATCAACCATACGGGACCGGTTACCGCTGCGGATCCGCAGTGGCCGGATGAATGGGTGAAAATAGGTCCCCGTTGTTTTTACAAGGACTACGAATCCACGGTGAACTGCACCCTGGTAGATAATCTGCCGGACATCAAAACGGAAAGTACCCAGGAGGTCGAACTGCCACCCATGCTGGTAGAAAAATGGAAAAAAGAGGGACGATATGAAATTGAAGTAGCTGAACTCGATGCGTTTTTTAAATCCACCGGCTACCCGCGTCGCCCCTATTTTTACATGGTAAAATGGCTGGTTGACCTGATCAAAGATTTTGGCATCGACGGCTATCGCGTAGATACTGCCAAACACACAGAAAGCAGTGTTTGGAAAGACCTTTATGCGGAAGCCAGCACGGCCTACGCCGCCTGGAAAAAGGCACATCCGGGTGAATTATCGGGCAAACAGGACTTTTACATGGTAGGAGAAGTGTATAATTATTACATCGGAAATGGACGATTATACGACTACGGTGACCGGCAGGTAGATTTTTTTAACGACGGTTTCAATGCCCTGATCAACTTCGACTTCAAGTCTGATGCCAACAATCCATACGAGACCATATTTACCAAATACGACAAGATCCTGCACAACCAACTGGCCGGTAAGTCGGTATTAAATTACATCAGTTCACACGACGATGGAGGTCCGTTTGACCGTGAAAGGACCAGGACTTTTGAAGCGGCCACCAAACTTTTACTTACCCAGGGTGCGGCACAGATTTACTACGGTGATGAGTCCGCCAGGTCACTCACAGCCGATGGCCTGGGCGATGCCACCTTGCGTTCATTTATGAACTGGGATGAAATGAAGAAAGAAGATACAAAGGCATTAATGGCCCATTGGAAAAAATTGGGTCAGTTCAGAAAAAGACACCCTGCCATTGGCGCTGGCCGTCACAATAAAATCTCCGATGTACCCTATGTTTTCAGCAGAACTTATAAAAACGGAAAGATCAACGATTCTGTGGTCATTGCCCTCGATGTAACTAAGGATTTTAGCATGGTCAATGTTTCATTTCTTACCACGAATGGGCGGGTAAGGGACGCGTATTCCGGCAAAATTCATAAGGTAATGAGTGGCATGGTGAGGGCCGACAAGGGGAAGGTGTATTTGTTTGAGAAAATTTAGGGGTTAGGGACTAGGGAACAGGGAAGTTCAATTCCTAAATCAGAAATCCCAATTGGTTTCCCGCTGAAAACGCAGAAAGACATGTCCACGATAAAACTTCTGCCTGAATAAAGGAGCGCATGTTCTATTGAAATTGGGACTTTCGCAGAGGTGCTTTTCATTGTTTATTACTTTAAACTTAAGGTTAGTACCTCTATTCCTTGCAGATTTGGAGGTATTAGGTTTTTGCGATAAATGAGATCAGTAAATTTAAGTTTATCTGACCACCTTTTTGATACAAGCTACCTTATCAAATTCAGAAATCGAAAATCCTAAATCAAAAATTAAAGATTTTGCATTCTTTTTTTTCTAAAAAAACTGCTGATCAATTCGCTGCACTCATCCATCATGATACCGTATTCCAATTTGGTGGCAGGGTGTAACAATTCCTTGCCGTAGCGCATAAAGCCCCTTTTGTCGTCCGGGGCACCGAAGACTACCCTGCCGATCTGGCTCCAGTATAAGGCACCTGCGCACATGACGCAGGGTTCAAGGGTGACATAGAGGGTACAGTCGTTGAGGTATTTGTGATTGAGGAAAGAAGCTGCCGCGGTGATGGCCAGAATTTCTGCGTGGGCTGTTACATCCTGGAGCATTTCACTCTGGTTATGGGCCCGGGCAATGACGCGGTTACCGATGACGATGACGGCGCCAACGGGTACCTCGTCATTTTCTGCCGCATATATTGCCTCCAGATAGGCCTGTTTCATAAAATATTCGTCGGTAAATACCTCGATCATGACAAAATTTTTCCAAAAATACATAAATACTACATACCCGGAATGAAGGTGATGAGATCAGGTGCAACATGCCAAAGAACAGGGCAAACAGGACCACAATTGGCGGCTTCAGTTATTTTTTACTCCAAAAAATGGCAATGAATTCATTTTTGTCCCTATTTTTGCACATGGAATCTTTCAATACCAACAGCATCAAAATCCTTGAAGAAGCGCTCACTTTTGACGATGTGCTTCTCATTCCCAGTTATTCCGAGGTTCTCCCCAGAGAGGTAGATATTTCAACCCAATTTACCACAGACATACGTCTGAATGCGCCCATAGTATCTGCGGCCATGGATTCTGTGACCGAATACCGGCTGGCCATTGCCATGGCAAGGGAAGGCGGTATAGGCATCATTCACAAAAACATGACCATAGCACAGCAAGCAGAACAGGTGCGAAAGGTCAAGCGGTCGGAAAGCGGAATGATCCTGGATCCAGTGACCCTGATGAAAGATTCCCTTGTTAAAGATGCCCACCATCTCATGAAGATCCATAAGATTGGAGGCATTCCTGTGGTTGACACCCAGAATAAACTCATTGGCATATTAACCAACCGCGACCTGAGGTTTGAGACCGACATGTTCAAACCGGTTTCTGAAATTATGACCAAGGAAAGGCTCATCACCGCACCACAGGGCACTACCCTGGTGCAGGCTAAAGAAATCTTACAGCAATATAAAATAGAAAAGTTGCCTGTCATTGATGATGACAATAAACTGGTGGGCCTTATTACCTACAAGGACATCATGATGGTGGAGAATTTTCCGCGTTCCAGTAAAGATCAACACGGTCGATTGCTGGTAGGTGCCGCAGTAGGTGTAACGAAAGACATGATCGAACGGGTTGGCGCCCTGGTAGATGTCAATGTGGATGTGGTGTGTGTGGATACAGCGCACGGTCACTCAAAAGGCGTGCTTGATGCGGTATATCATCTTCGAAAAGCATTTCCATATCTTCAGATTGTTGGTGGCAATGTTGCCACCGGTGAAGGCGCCCGCGCCCTGGCCGATGCCGGTGTTAATGCGGTAAAAGTTGGGGTAGGTCCGGGCAGCATATGTACCACCCGAATTGTAGCAGGTGTAGGTGTGCCACAGTTGTCGGCCATCCTGCACGCCCACACGGGCCTGAAAGGAACGGGCATTCCCATCATTGGCGATGGCGGTATCCGGTATACGGGAGACATTTCAAAGGCACTGGTCGCAGGTGCCAATACCATCATGGCGGGTTCCCTGTTTGCAGGTACGGAAGAAGCTCCGGGAGAAACCATCCTGCTCGAAGGCAGGAAGTTTAAGGTTTACCGGGGCATGGGTTCTCTGGGCGCCATGGAGGTCGGATCTAAAGACCGTTACTTTCAGGATGTGGAAGACGATGTTAAAAAACTGGTGCCGGAAGGCATAGAAGGCAGGGTTCCCTTTAAGGGTTCTGTGTCAGAAGTAATGGTGCAATACATTGGTGGACTCAGGGCCAGCATGGGCTACTGCGGTGCAGCGACCATTCCCGATCTGCAGAGAAGTAAGATGGTGAAAATTACCAATTCAGGCATCCGGGAAAGCCATCCACATAACATTACGATCACGAAGGAATCTCCGAATTATTCGAAGAACGGGTAGACTATTTTTGATTTCTGATTGGGGATTGCGGATTTTTGAATGCGGAATTTGTGGCAATCGTGATATTCGTGGAAATTGGGCGTTTTCAATAGTTCGTGAATTATTGATTCAGCTTTTCCCACAACGTCTCTTTGGACATTTCCAGGTTTTTAGCTACATCATTGATAATTCCTGAAAGTAAGCCTATCTTGATTGGGTCATGATTTGGTATGGTAATATGGTGTACCTTTTCTGCGTCCTCCCTGGTCAGCCTGACGTGGCTGCCTTTCTGGCGGGTTACCATATAGCCAACTTTCGCCAATTTTTTTATCAGATCAGCGCCGGATTCAATTCTTGAGAGCTTCATGAAGAAAGGACTTCCTCTTTTACAAAATGAAGTCTAATGATTCGCTTGACATCGTCATCAAAATGACAAATAACTGATTCGCGAATATTTTCTTTTAAGTCATCCCAGTTTTCAGCTTCGGTAAATATGGAGAAACCCAGAGCCTCTGCTTCAAAACCTCCTTCCGGAGCTTCCTTTACTATAAATATTATTTCGCTCATGTTACCAGATATTCGAACACAAAGATATTCTATTTTGGACAAAATGTGTTTATAGCGGAATTCTGTTTGCTGATTGCGGAATGTGAAAATCTACCTGGTTAACTTGTTAGACTGCCTGGTGAATGGGAGAAATTGGGGGTTTTGTCACAATATTTGATTGCTGATTTCGGCTTGCGGGGAATCGTGGAAATCGCGAAAATCGATATAGTGGGATACTTGAGAAAGCTTGAAAATACGGGTAATCAATCGGAAAACCGAAAGCCTATAGTGGGTATCCCAAAGGCAAAACTGCAATCAAAGGACTTTAGGCCAGGTCTTTGCCGAGTTGAGTTCGGCGATATAATTCAATTTTTCGGTGCATTACTTTAAACCAGAGGGGTGGAATAAAGGACAACAGCATCATGCCGGGATAGCCGGTGGGCATTTGGGGACTTTCATCGAAATGGCGGAGAATCTGATATTTGCGGTTGGCCATGTAGTGGTGATCGGAGTGACGGGTCAATTCCAGTAATAGGATCCTGCCCAGGGGATTGTTGGAGTTCCAGGAGTGGATGGGCATGGTGCGTTCATAAGTACCCCCGGGAGTATTCCTTCGGCGAAGACCATAGTGTTCGATGTAATTGACCGTCTCGAGCAGGAGGATGCCAATGATGGCGCTGCCTAGATAGAGTAACGCAACCTGGAGTCCATACACAGAAGCCACTGCAGCAATAATGGTGAGGTGGACAAATTGGTACCACAACATTTCATTATGGATACTCCAAAAGGGAAGATTTGCTTTTTTAAGTCTGTCGCCTTCGAGTTTCCAGGCGGATATCCAGCTGTCGCGGATGGTGCGGATGAAAAAAACATAGATCGACTCTCCCCACTTTCCGGAGGCGGGATCGAGATCGGTAGCTACGTTCCGGTGGTGACCCCGGTTGTGTTCGATGAAAAAATGAAGGTACAACGTGGTGGCCAGTAACATTTTACTCATCAGCTTTTCGTACCAGGTTTGTCTGTGACCCAGCTCATGTGCGGCATTGATGCCCAGGACACCACATGATACGCCGAAGGCAGTGATCATGCCGAGCGATTCATACCAGGTCATATCACCTGCATTTATCTGCTGCAGAAAATAATACCACAAAAAATATTGCATGGGTACCAGGCTAAAAAGGATGAGATCGTAAAACCTATTTTCTTTTTCAATTTCCTCTTCTATCTCACTTAGGTTTCTCTTAGTGCCGGGTAAAAACAATTCCAGCAAGGGAATCAATCCAAAAACAAAAGCCAGAACTATAAATGCATACCATCCTTTTTGATAAAGGGAAAACCAGACCATCAAGGGGATCAGGTACACCATCATATATTTAAGCGGAAACAGTTTCATCCCAATGGCTTGCTTTTTTTTAATCAGAATTCATCTGTAAAAATAAGGAATCGCGACATAGTAATGCACTCTTTTACTTCAAAGGTAACTCAACCACCATTTTTCCCGGTTATTGACCTTGTACTGATCATACTTCCAGCACAAGGGGTACATAATGATCAACACAAAAGCCCAAATGAGGTAAACGGCCGGCAAGCTGTATCCTTCGCCGGGAACCACGTATAAAAAGGGAAAGTGGTTGTTTTCGTTGTAGGCATCTGCATATGTATGTCCACGGTAGAAAAAGGTGAGCATTGACAGAAAATGGATCAGGTACAGGTGGACGATGTAATAAAAAAAAGCAGTCCGGCCAAACGTTGTCAAGATGCCGGTAAACTTATTTTGCAGGCCTTCCATTATTGCCAGCAATATAAAAGATGGCCCCAGGGTGATGCACAAATACAACAGCGACGCCGGATATTTATCCACATTGAGAAAGGAAAGCAGGGTTTTCATGCCATCACGCTGAACCGACCAATCAACAGGATCGCCGTACACATTTGAATACCGGAGGATGGCGAAGAAGACGATGGCTCCCAGGCCTGCGCGAAGCAACCATGTGCGCCGCTGTGGCCGGCTCACTTCCGCTTTAAACCAAACACCGGCACAATAGCCCAACATCATGACGCCCAGCCATACCGGGAAAGCATACACCAGGAGGGCAGAGTGACCATCTAAAATTTCATACGGCATAAAATAACCGTGATGGAACAAATCCCACCAAAAACCGGCAGAAAAGCCCGGAGTAGTTTCAGGGATATCCAGTAAGTTGTGACCAGCCACGAGGATCAGTCCGATTATAAAAATAAATCGCAAGGGAAATTTAAACCACACCACTATACCCAGGATCACCATGCTGATGCCAATGGCCCAAATGACCTGGAAAGGAATTAAAGCATACGCCGGGTTAAAGGTCCACGCCAGTGATACGATGAACCATTCGGCAAAAATCAGCCAAAAGCCCCGCTTTATTAAAAAAGTTGCCAATTCCGCGGAGGTCTTGCGTTGACTTTGCAGGTAAATGGAAGTTCCGGAAAGAAATACAAAAATGGGTGCACAGAAGTGGGTAACCCACCGGGTAAAAAACAAAACTACAGTAGTAGTTTGTAAATTCAGAGGGTCATCTGTGTTTGCCGCGACATGAAAATAATCCCGAACATGGTCGAGTGCCATGATGGCCATGGCCAAACCGCGCACCATATCAATGGAATCTATTCTGTTGGTCGTTGAATTTGTCATGGTACTGCCGCATTTTGTGGTGTAAATATAATTTAATTTGCCACAACCGAAATTCCTGCTGCAAAGCTGAGAGCAGGAATAGCTGCAAAATTTAATAAGCGGTGGCAGGAAGTCTGCCAATGGCCGGCAACTTCCTATACTTGATTTCAGTAGCCTATAAAATCGAACTTAAGCCTTACCAATGATGCCGCGGATCATGCCTCCAAAGACCAGGCTATGCAGGGGTACGATACTATACCAATATAACCTTCCCATGAGGCCACGCGGCCGAAACGTAGCGGTTTGGGTCAGGGTATTTCCGTGGATCTGAAACTCCAGCCAGGCCTCGCCCGGTAACTTCATTTCCGCAAAGAGCAGCAACCTGCCCTCTTTTTTATCTGCATACAAAACGCGCCAGAAGTCGAGGGCATCACCCACTGAGATCTCGGTTTTACTGGTCCTGCCCCTTCGCAGACCTACGCCGCCAAACAATTTATCCACCAGACCGCGCAAACGCCACAACGTATTCGCATGGTACCAGCCGGTTTCCCCGCCGATGGACCACAGGCGATCGATCGTTTTTTGCCGGTCGGTAAAATCCATCTTCCTCACCTCCTTAAAACAGCCAAAGGCCGGCACTTCGATGAATTCAGAGACCCTGAAGTTGAGGTTACCACTGGCAAAAGAATCTTTCCAACTGGAGATGACGCTGTTGCTTTCAATTTTATCAAAAGCGCGCGACAAGGCTTCGCGGTAGCTGAGGGGTTTCACCCCAAGAATCTTATTGATCTCATCATTCCTGCAAATCACTTCGATCTTCATGCTGTCCACCAGCGCACCCGCCAGTTTATAGGAAGTGGAGGTGACAAAATACAGCCAGTAAGACGAAAGCTTTGGTGTCATCACCGGCACGGTAAAAATAAAGCGTTTCAATTTTCTCAGGCGGGCAAACTCCAGCAGCATTTCTTTATAGGTGAGCACATCCGGGCCACCGATGTCAAAATTGCGGTTGTAGGTCTCTGTGCAAAACAGGGTTTTAGATAAAAACAACAACACATCAGAAATGCCGATGGGCTGACATCGCGTATTGAGCCATTTCGGTGTGATCATGACCGGTAATTTTTCCACCAGGTCGCGGATGATCTCAAAAGAAGCACTGCCCGAACCGATAATGATGCCTGCCCGCAGGGTGGTGAGGTTGTATTTTCCTTTCTGCAATTCCACCTCGACCGACTTTCTCGAGGAAAGGTGGTCGGACAGATTTTCTTCATTGACGATGCCACTCAGGTAGATCACATGTTTAACGGCGGTTTTCTCCATGGCTTTCCGGAAATTTACAGCAGACTTCAACTCCATGGCGCCGTAATCATGTGAAGAAGCCATCGAATGTACCAGGTAATAAGCGCCATCGATGTCTGCGGGTATATTGTCCATGAACGACTCATCCAGCAGATCGAGCCGGATGACCTCGATGTCACCGGTCACCGATGCAGGAAAGGTGAAACGCGATGGGTCACGTACGCCGCAGACCACCTTATGGCCATTGCCGATGAGGATGGGCAGCAATCATTTTCCAATGTAGCCGGTAGCACCGGTTAATAATATCTTCATGTAAATGTGTATTTAATACTGCCCTAAAATTGCGGCTGTATGTAAAATTCCTATAAGTAATATTTTAAAAACACCATAATAATATAAGGAATTAGCATCCAGAATGTTCTGATGATGGTAGTATAAATCATCCAAGGTTTTTATACATAGGTACAGGAGGGACAACTTGATTCAATTCCGGTTTCCCATTCGTTTTCCATACCGGATTTGCATTTCCTGTTCAATGCCGGTGCCATTTCCAAAACCACTTACCCTGATGAGCTGAGCCTGTTGCTGTGGCCTGAGTTTGCCATCACAAACCATTTCCGTAAGATGGTCGCGTAAGATCATTTCACCAAATTGATACAGGTGGTGCAAGAGAATGGCAACCGGAAGGTCGGCAATTTTGTCCTCTTCCATATAGTATCCCATTTTTTGCTCACACGGAAAGCCATACTTTTTTACCAATTGGATAAAGCCGGAACTTAGTCCTGTAGCATCCGCAATGAGCGATTCCAGACTTAGTTCAATTTCCCCTTTTCTCCACCGATGGTAGGAAATGTTGAATAGCGAGTCCTTCGTCCGCAGCTCAAGCAGTTGTTTTCTCAATTCGAGGTCAAAATGATTTTTGAAATGTTGTGCATATTCAGGAAAGCTTTGTTCAAAAATGGAGTACCATGGCTGATCTTTTAGTTTTGCAAAAAACGTCAAAGGCACGCCGCCCTTTGCCAACTGAATGGAAATGCCTTTCATCCAGGTGGTATCTTTCATCTGTATGGCCAGATTCAGTGCCTCGTGGAGGTGGATGCCAAAAGGAAAATGGTCGCCTGCAAAAGCCCGTTTATAATGTCCTACCGCCTTTTCAGGAGCTCCATCTTTAATATCGGCCGATGCAGCGTGACAGAGGTAAAAATAGTTTTCATACCGACATTCCTGTGCCCTGACAATCACCACCGCTGACCATAACAATAACCCTGTTAATAAAAAAATACGCATTACCTCAAAAATACATAAAAGTCCCGGGTCATATTCACAAATTTATATTTCCTGCACATTTAGTATCCTTGCCGAAAAATGAGTCAGACATTCATTTCCGTGTAGCCAGAAATACCAGGTGTATGTCTGTTTGATGTTCGCCTTTTGGAAATGGAATACGAAACATTTTTTTCACCTCAAAGCCGTGTTTATTCAGTGATGAAGTGAGATAATCCACATCGTGATAATAGACATACATTTGATGTTTGCCATTGCTACTTGTCTGCAATCCTGATTGGCTGTAGTCGCCTTCAATGGTGCTGAAATACAAAACCCCTCCCCGGCATAGCAGCTTTGCACTATCCCGGATAAAACCATCGCAGGCCTCTCGCGAAAGGTAGGGCATTAAAAATCCACAAACGATGCCATCATAGAAAGGTGTAAGGGAGTTTATTTCTTTAACATCCAGGACCTCAAACCGGGCAGATGGATTATTTTTTTGGGCGAGTGCAACCATATTGGCAGCCCCATCGGTGCCGAACAGTCCAAAGTCCGGTCTCTTTTTCAACAGGTATCGCGCGATGTTGCCCGGCCCGCAGGCAAGTTCAAGGATCTTAGCACCCGGTTTTTTTACCTCATCACAAAATGCATCGTATGTATCGTTGTAGATATCGAGGCCCATGAATTTTTCTTCATAGGCTGAGGCCAAATCATTAAATGAGTCAAAAGAGGTTTTTCGTTTATCCATTGCAGGGTCAACTTATATGTATGGTCCTATATAACATAGGTTAAATATAGGTTTTTACTACTTTGGTTATATTTAATTTCACCCATTTATTAAGCACCACTTCAATAAACAAATTCAAATTAGCCAAATTTTAGTGGTTTGTAATAAGGGAGTGACATTCTTCATTTATAGTAATTCACTATGCTGTGCGCAGGGGCGCCCAGTTCATGCCTAAATTGAGCCACTGGCTCAATTCTTTACGGCATTCATTCCGATGCTCCGTTGCTCCGATGTTTTTGGTCATACCACAAAATGGAAGCACGAAGCCATAATTGATGCTATAGTCTTGTATTATGGCCACTGCAGCCGGTTTTTCCACTTGATTCTGGCTGAATCCCATTCAATAACTGCGTTTCACCCTACCGAAAGATAGCGTACGGCAACCTTAAGGTTGTGCAAGTTTTAATTTTTAAACACTTAAAATCTTAACAATGGGAAATTTACTTTATTTAGTCGCAGTAGTCCTGATTATCGCATGGGCAGTTGGTTTTCTAGCTTACAATACAGGTGGTATCATTCACATCCTGCTTGTAATTGCTATTCTATTGAGTGTGATTAAGGGAAAGAACATCACCTAAAATTGCCATCCATATCATTTCTTCTTCAAAGCTGACTTTTCCCGGTTTTCATTAACCCGGAATTGAACAATGCGTTTGATTAAATCAACGGGCAGTGGCTCGTCGATGGGAAATTGCACGGCTCCCTTTGAATTTTTATATCTGGAAATTTCTCTTTTAAAAGCCTCAAGGCCTGAGGGTGCCGGATAAAAACCAATGTGATTTTTGTAGGCGGCAAAATGCACCAGATTGCCATTAAGGTAAAAAGTAGGCATGGCATAACTTATTTTTTCTGTCGCATCAGGCGCTGCCATTTGAATGGTTGTGCGCATCAACTTTAATATTTCCTGCAATTCATCCGGAAATTGACCGATGTAATCGTCTATGGCATTCATTATATCAATAAGATTTTTATTGGTTTTACATTTCCTGTTCATACAACGCTCAGATAATCATGTCCGCTCAGCGTTCATTTTTCATTCCTGAGACAAAACGACCCGGTTGACAAATTTGTGTTTCCATACATTGGTGTTTAATGACAACCTAAAAATAACGATTACCCTTAGATTTTACAACAAAGCGATTCAAAATGGTTTTGGTCTCTTTTGATCTATTGCATTCAAGACAATCTCATTGATCCTGCCTGACCGCGTTTCGGGCTTTTTGGCCAATACCAGCCACTGCAATAAATTTCGTTTCACGGATGGACTCAAGGTATCAAAATAAGCAAAGGCATCGGGGAAAGGTAAAAATGCCTCCATTAAATCCTCAGGCACCAATAAGGCCTCTGCGTCGTCCAGGATAATCCAGGAACCATTATTTTTTGCCACTTCAATGGCTGCAAGCCCTTCGCTGGTCATCTGATTTTCTTCGATTAACCTGGCCACTTTTTCCTTGTTGACTTTGGACCATACTGACCTGGGTTTACGCTTTGAGAAATAACCACCTGTACTGATGTCATCCAAATTTTGCTCTTTGCTGTCGATCCAGCCGAAACAAAGCGCTTCATCCACCGCATCGGTATAGGACACAGAAGGCCGACCGGAATTTTTCTTAAAATATATGAGCCAGACAGCTTTTTCCTTGTCGTGATTTTGCTCCAGCCACTGCCTCCATTCAGCTCGGGAAGCCGGACTTACTGATGTTATGACTTCTTTTTCCAAGGCAACTAATCTTCAAAATGTAAACACAGATTACTTAAAAACCTTCGACAAAACCTTTCCAGCGTTTCATGTACTGTACAAAAACTTCGCCAAGTCCAGCCTCTCTCAGGTAAGCTTCCGAATACGGAGGGCGTTGTGGTTCGTATTCGGCATCCCTTGCCCGAAGTGGCCAGTCGGGAATGCCAATACCTGGCCTGCCCAGGGCGACAAAATCAGCTCCCAGATCCAGGGCTTGTTGGGCTTCACCCGGTGTCCATATTTCTCCGGCTACCATGATGGCTGTGGCGGCCTGTACCGCTTCCCGGAAATAAGTGATCAAAGCCTTGTCGGTGTCCGCGTATTTCTCCGGCCGTTTAAAGGCATTCCAGGGTGAAACATGGATGTAGTCCGCGCCTTCATTTGCCAATAAACCCGCCAGTTGCAGGCTTTCATCAAAATCGATGCCCTGAAAGGTGTACTTGTCTTCGGGCGACAGCCTCACCCCCACGATAAAGTTGCGCGGAACGGCCTGCCTTATACTTTTTAGTATGGTCCGTATCAGCAGGGTTCTCTTTTCAAAACTACCACCCCAGTTATCGGTGCGCTGATTGGTGGCTGTGCTCAGAAACTGATGCAAGAGGTAGCCGTGGGCGCCATGCAACTCTACTCCATCAAAGCCTGCCTGATGCGCCCTTACGGCAGCCTGGGTGAACGCATGAATGGTATGCTCAATGTCTTCTTTGGTGGCACCGCGAACCTCTACCTCCTTGCTGCCCACTTTAAAAATATGTGGACTCGCACTCCAGGGTTGAGTTCCAGTGGCTGACTCGGGGCTGCGGGCCCCTCCATGAAATAGCTGTACGATGGCCAGACATGGGTGGACGTGCAGGCCTTCCGCCAGCCGGGTCAAACCGGGTAACTGAACATCGTCACAGATGCCCAGCTCTCCCTGCCAGCCTTGCCCGTCTTTTGAAACGTGGGCCGCACAGGTGATGACGATGCCAAAACCTCCGGCAGCGCGCCTTTCCAGCCAGTGGTATTCATCGTCGCCTAGGGTGCCGTCTTCGTGGCTTTGCAAATTGGTCATGGGCGCCAGGGCAATGCGGTTTTTTACCTTATGGCCACTGAATTCAAATGTATAGGGAGTGAATATTTTCATTGTAGGTATTTAATAAAAAAAATAAAGTTGTTCGGGCAGTCAGCTATCTATTCAACCACAGGCCGGGTCCTTGGTTCATGAATGCATGAAAAGAGTCTTGAAAAACGAAAGAACAAATCGAGCTCATTTTCCCAAAAGATAAAAGTTTAGAGAATTTTCACAGTTAGTTACTCTGCCAGGGACTGTCTGATCTTGTTGAAATTTATGCTGCTGGTCATGGCATTAAAAATGCGGAAATAAGCTCCGTTTAAACTATAGAGAGTATCGTGATCGCCCATTTCCACTACGGTTCCTTTTTCCATGACGATGATGTTGGTGGCATCGATGATCTGAGAAATGCTGTGAGAAACGATGATGACCGTCCTGTCCTTCTTTATGGCGTCCAAACTTTTTTTGATCTGCTCGGTAGCGATGGCATCCAGATTGGCGGTGGGTTCATCCAGAAAAATTATGGGTGGATTTTTTAAGAACATCCTCGCAATGGCAATGCGTTGCTGCTGACCGCCGGAAAGCATATGGGCCTCCGTCTTGTAGGCTTTGGGCAGGGACATGATCTGGTCGTGCAGGTAGGCATTTTTAGCGGCTTCCATCACGTCATCATCCGTTTTCTGGTTATTGCCATACCGGATGTTGTCCATGATGGTGCCTTTGAATATGTGGTTCTTCTGAAGCACCAGGCCAATGTTTTTGCGCAGAAAAGCGGTATCGTATGCCTGCAGGTCCACTCCATCCAGGAGGATCTGGCCTTGCAAGGGTTCATAAAATTTGTCGAGCAAATTGATGACCGTACTTTTACCCGCCCCGCTTAAGCCGATCAGGGCTGTAATTTCATTGGGCCGGATCGTCAGATTGACTTTATGCAGTGCTTTTGTACCATTGGGGTATTCAAAATCCACATCCTTCATTTCGATCAGGCCATGAATTTTGGGAGCCACAAAAGTTCCGGAAGACTCCGTCTCATTTTCTGCTTCCAGCACATCAAAAAATCCTTCAGAATAAATGAGCGCGTCGTTCACTTCGTCGTAGATCCGGTGCAGCTGTCTGATCGGTGCAGAAACGTTGTTGAAAAGCATGATGTGGAAAAGGATGGCACCCACCGTCATTTGACCATGAAGGACAAAATACGCCGTAAGGATGATGATGATGATGACGCCAATCTGTTCGATAAAACCTTTGATGCTGTCAAAGAGGAAGCTGATCTTGCGGGTCTTCATTTGATTCTCCGTCATTTCGTACTGAATGCGTCTGTGTTTTTCGGCTTCGACGTCTTCATTGACAAAAGATTTGATCACGAGTACCGATTCAATCAGGTTGATGATGTTGCTGCTCTTGGTTTCCCTGTATTTGCGCATACTTCGCCTGAAGCCAGACAACCTTCCGGCCTGCAACTGACTTACATAAAAGTACAAGGGTACAATAAACAGCCCGACCAGCCCGACATAAAAATTGGCAAAAAACATAACCGCGAGGGCTACCAGGGCATTGGCAAAAAGGGGCAGAATGTCAATGAAGAAGTTTTGCACCAGCCGGGTAAGGCTGCTCACCCCCAGATCTATCCTGGTCTGCAATTTGCCACTTTCATTTTCGGATGACGTATAAAAGGCCATGCGGTAGGTCAGGATTTTTTCCACTATGGTTTGTGCAAAATCCCGGGCAATGTAAATCCTGAGTTTTTCACCGTAGAATTTTTGTCCGAATTGGGTCGCGGCATAGATGACCTCTTTTCCGAGCAGGATGGCGCTTATGATTAAAAGCAATTCCACACTGTGCAGTAAGACAGTGCCCCCGTTCAATATCTCTCCAATGCGGTCGACGGTATATTTTAAAATAAAAGCATTGACCTGCGCCGCGAACGAACCGATGACCGTGAGCAAGAGGGTATAAAATATGAGGCTGCTGTACGGCTTTATGAAAGGAAAAAGTTTATTAAACAGTTGGGTAAGGCTCATATCGTTTCAATTATGATGAACCGGTATGCTAACAAAATAATATCGGAGCCTTTAGAGCTGGTCATGAAATTTCTGGTACACATATACACATTTGTAAAGTTACGCATAATTATGTTCCAAGGTTGCGTGACCAACCATATCATTGATTATTCAGGAATTTGAGTATAGAGTCCGCTCAAATAAGTCATTACTTCCCAAATAGTAAAAATCGGTATTCCATAATTGGCCAAAAGTAATTATTGGCATATGCTGTTTAATCCAGGATCACCAGGGCTACGAGGGCAGTCAGAAAAATAATGCCATAACCCAATAAAAGATAGTGACGCAAAGACCTGCTTCCCGCCCAAATGCCGATGCCCATTTTGATCAGTGTATTGGAAATGGTAGCAACCAGCAGCGCATTTGCAGCCAGGTGGAAGTCGAGTTTCTGGCTAGCCAGTTTTGATACGGTAATGGTGATGGCATCTATGTCGGAAAGTCCGGAAATGGCACTGGAGATTAGCAGACCTTCCTGGCCCAAATGTTCATTGGCATAGTTGACCACCAACAGTATACCTGTATAAATGGACCCAAAAACCAAGGCTCCCTGTAAGTCGAGTGGTTTGCCCTGGCGAATGTGGGTATCCACTACCTGCTGACCATCCCGTTTGAAATAAATAAAAAGTGTAACGCCCACAGCCGCAAGGAAAACCAAAAAGATGACGTAATAATACGCATTAAAAAGCGCCTCGTTGAACACATAAGTCCATAAGAGCACCCGCAGCACCATGATGGAAGATGCGGCCATAATGGCTACCGCACAGTTGCGGGCCAGGATTTCGTTTTCTTTACTTTTTTTGGCAAAGACCCAGGTGACTGCCGTGCTGGAAATGAGGCCACCGACAAGACCACTGAATAAAATTCCTTTTCGCGCACCCAAAAACTTCATCAAAATATAACCCACAAACCCCAGACCGGAGGTAAGGATGATGACCCAGCCAATTTCCCGGGGATTTAAGACCCCATTGGGTCCGAGGTTCTGATTTGGCAGAAAAGGAAACAAAAGCAACGCTATAATGACATAGCGGATAAAATCATACAGTTCTTCTCCGGATATTTTCCCGATGATGGTTTGCGCCCTGGGCTTGGAAGACAGCACTACCAATACAACGACCATGAACATCAGGCTTATATCAAGGAAACCTATAAAACAAAGTGTGCCCAGTAAAAAACTGATGATCAGCGAAAATTCAGTGGTGGATCCGATGTCTCCTCTTGTCGCCGTAATGAAATAAGAAACCCCGGTGAGTATCGACACTGCAAACAAGATGCCCAGGTAAACTAAGGGAGAAAATAAGTAATAGGTCATACCCCCGATAAAGCCCAGCAGCACCACCAGTACGAAAGTGCGGATGCCGGCAAAAGCATGTGCCTTTTCCACGATTGAAGCGTGTTCGCGTTCCAGGCCAATGATGATGCCGATGCCCAGGGCCACCAGGGCACGCACGATAAACTCGCTCTGGGTGAGTTGAAATGTTGCTGTATCTATGACATAGTTGTCCATCCGACCAATTTGCAGCTTATGTACTTCAAAATGCCTGCCACATCTCTAAATTACGTAAAATATTGCAGATTTAGCGGATGACGGAGGTGATTGGTGTCACATTTGGGGGTGGAATTAGGGGGGTGGGCACTTGTAGCGATTTATTACTTCGTTACTAATGGGAATAAATTTAAATAAAAACAAATTGATCGGATTTAAATGATGGGCATATACAGTAGCCCAAAACAGCTATTAAGATTAGCTATAATTTTAAAAGACTCTTAACACCTATTGATTCAAATTCCCAATAATTTGCGCTAAAACCAAATGCTATGTACAGTAATCATCATTACAATCCAAAACTACAGCCCTATGCAAAGAAATTACGCTATCGATTCACAAAAGGAGAACTGTTATTGTGGTCATTGGGCTTATCTAAAAGAAAAATGCTTGGGCTTTCTTTTCGAAGACAGAGACCCATTGGCAACTTCATTGTAGATTTTTACTGCAAGGAAATTCACCTGGCCATTGAGGTAGATGGTGCCAGCCACAGAGATGAAAATACCTTAGCTAAGGATATGAAAAAATCTGCCTACCTGCAATCGATAGGGGTCAAACTATTACGTCTAGGGGAAGAAAATTTAGTGACGTCCTTTTATAACACCAGAGAACTACTTGAAGATGAAATTTTGGAGTATATGAATGGTGAAAAGGGTGCTGTTTAACTCCCTCGCTGGCGGGGATGGATTTTTATCAAAATTATAAAATAATTTTTATGAAAAGACGGGGGTGGACATGGGGTGCATGTGGGAGACTAGAAGTACATCCTTCAAACATCTTGCTTCGTTCATTCTCCACCCTCCCCCCGCAGAGCGGGGTACTCCCGCCCGCGGGAGAGTTGAGGAAGGGCTTTGGTAAGCACTTTGTCAAATTCAATAATGCAAAACTCCCTCGCTGGCGGGGGTGGATTTTTATCAAAATTATAAAATAATTTTTATGAAAAGACGGGGGTGGACATGGGGTGGAGTTTCATGTGGGAGATTCGAAGTACATCCTTCAAACATCTTGCTTCGTTCATTCTCCACCCTCCCCCCGCGTCGCGGGGTACTCCCGCCTGCGGGAGAGTGCGGAAGGGCTTTGGTAAGAACTTTGTCAAATTCATCAATGCAAAACTCCCTCGCTGGCGGGGGTGGATTTTTATCAAAATTATAAAATAATTTTTATGAAAAGACGGGGTGGACAAGAGGTGCATGTAGGAGATTCGAAGTACATCCTTCAAATATCTTGCTTCGTTCATTCTCCACCCTCCCCCCGCAGAGCGGGGTACTCCCGCCCGCGGGAGAGTTGAGGAAGGGCTTTGGTAAGCACTTTGTCAAATTCAATAATGCAAAACTCCCTCGCTGGCGGGGGTGGATTTTTATCAAAATTATAAAATAATTTTTATGAAAAGACGGGGGTGGACATGGGGTGGAGTTTCATGTGGGAGATTCGAAGTACATCCTTCAAACATCTTGCTTCGTTCATTCTCCACCCCTCCCCCGCAGAGCGGGGTACTCCGCCAGCGGGAGAGTGCGGAAGGGCTTTGGTAAGAACTTTGTCAAATTCATCAATGCAAAACTCCCTCGCTGGCGGGGGTGGATTTTTATCAAAATTATAAAATAATTTTTATGAAAAGACGGGGGTGGACATGGGGTGCATGTGGGAGACTAGAAGTACATCCTTCAAATATCTTACTTCGTTCCTTCTCCACCCTCCCCCCGCGTCGCGGGGTACTCCCGCCAGCGGGAGAGTTGCGGAAGGGCTTTGGTAAGAACTTTGTCAAATTCAATAATGCTGAACTCCCACGCTGGCGGGGATGGATTTTTATCAAAATTATAAAATAATTTTTATGAAAAGACGGGGGTGGACATGGGGTGCATGTGGGAGACTAGAAGTACATCCTTCAAACATCTTGCTTCGTTCATTCTCCACCCTCCCCCCGCAGAGCGGGGTACTCCCGCCAGCGGGAGAGTGCGGAAGGGCTTTGGTAAGAACTTTGTCAAATTCATCAATGCAAAACTCCCTCGCTGGCGGGGGTGGATTTTTATCAAAATTATAAAATAATTTTTATGAAAAGACGGGGGTGGACATGGGGTGGAGTTTCATGTGGGAGATTCGAAGTACATCCTTCAAACATCTTGCTTCGTTCATTCTCCACCCTCCCCCCGCAGAGCGGGGTACTCCCGCCAGCGGGAGAGTTGCGGAAGGGCTTTGGTAAGCACTTTGTCAAATTCAATAATGCTGAACTCCCTCGCTGCTCCCGCCCCCGGCAAGCGGGAGCACAGCAGCGGGAGAGTTTTCTAAAGTCATTATCTTACGCCATGACGGCCAGCATGTCCAGGATGTGATAACCAAGCTGCTCATCACCCGATACCTGCACGTACTCTTGCGCTTCGGCTTTGGTAATACCTTTGGTGAAAATCCGCCAGGCTACGTCCGGGTGAATCCGGATTTCACATGTTGGTTTATGGTGACTGGGTTGTTGTAAGTTCCAGGCAGATGAGGAATATCCTAAGAACCATTCTCCACCACTTTCTCCTGAAACAATCACCTTGATGAGGTCGTTTTCCCGACCTTTTATTTGACGATAGTGGTGTGGCAAAGCGCGCATCGATGTATCTAAATACGGATAGTACAAATCCCGGTGATACAAAACTTCTGTCTCATGGAGAGCCAACCTGATTTGCTGCTGGTGATGCCATTTTTCGGTATATATCCTTGCCAGGTGAAACCAATTGGCGGATGTTTCTTCTCCGGCCCATGCCACTGAAAACACTGCTTCAGCATCCGGATTCAAGCTTTCAATGTGCGTGCTGAATTCTTTGCCCGTAATTTCCAGCAGGTCTGTCAGCACAGCCGGACTTAACCTTTTTGCGGCTGCCACCCAGGAAGCGTTTAGTCTGTTCAGATAGCGGACCAGGTCAGTATAATCCCGGATAATTTCAGCGCTTTCGTTCACATAGCCGTCGCGCATCACCGAGAGGTCCCTGAGATTGACGTCCAGCAAATGGCCAACGATGTCTTTTACATTCCACAGCGGAACGATGGTTTTTTTATTCCAATCCGCAGCAGACATAGGCCTTAGTAAGTCGATCAATAACTTATCCACTTGGGGAAAGAGGTGCGATGTATGTATTTTATCCAGTGTTTGCAATACACAAATTTTTAGTGGGTACAATAATGGTGATTATTCTTTGCTTCGTTTGTCATTTTTATCCAGCTTGTTGATCCAAAACGCAATGTAAATGCCCCCGCAATGCCGGGTAAAAACCAAGCCATGATGCCCGGCAAAAATTCATTCACTACCACAAAGGCAGTGGTAGCCGAAATATAAGCACCCGTCATATTTCCGAGGTGCAATTTTAAACCCGCTCTTTTAATTTTTCGCCATCGCTGTACATGCGCAGGTCTCTGGTGGCAAATATTATGCCCATGATGCCAAAAACCATCAGTACGACATTGATAGAGTGGTGCCATACCAAAGGAAAGAAGACCATAAAAATTCCGGTAACCAACATCGTCCAGGAAATAAGGCGGTCTAAAGGCTGCAAGGTCTGCCCTTATAAAATGATAAAGCCCTGTATCCCGTCAACAGAAAATAGTGCTAAATATGCCTATTGAAAACAAAAATGCATTTTCGTGACCCGGCATAAGGGCAATTATCATGGCCAGGACCGCGGAAAAAAGCATGGCGTATAAAAAGATCTTTCCCGCTTTTTTATGATACCTGCTGCCCTTCCGGGCCATCAAAGCCACCATGCCCGCCATTAAGGCCAAGGCTCCCAGAGAGGCATGGATGGTGATCTTGTAATCTATGATTATGTCGAGTTTCATGAAATTGATAAATTGAAAAGACTGGTTGATAATTGCCCTAAAATTAAAACGAAAATACTAAAATCAATATAAATGGAGTCTTCAGACCTGTCTACTAGCGTTGCAAGGTGAACTTGTCTTACTGGCATTGCCAGGTAGATTACGCATCCCTACGCAAGCGTTGGGACAGGGATTTTCGCAGAAAGGTGTTTCCCGCAGATAGCGCGTCCCTACGCAAGCGTTGGGACAGGGATTTTCGCAGAGGTTGGGTTCCCGCTGATTATGTAGATTTTTTTACCTCCTCTAAAACGAAAGTGCAAAATAAACGCCCCCGGTCGATTTGGCATAAAATGGTAAAACCATGGCTTGTCCTTCTGATGACCGTTTAAATAATTTTTTACTGAGGTAGGGCTGCACATGATATGCAAGCGTGGTGCTCAACATGCCAATACCGGCACCTGCGGCCACATCGGTAAGCCAATGTCTGTTGTTGTAGATGCGCAGGAAGCCTGTACCTGTTGCAACGGCATAGCCGCCGATGCCATACCAAACCGAAACATGACCATATTCCTGTCGTAAAAATTCAGCGCCCAGAAAGGCGGTAGCGGTATGACCGGACGGAAAGGAATTGTCGCCCGATTCATCAGGACGATGGGTGATTGATATCCATTTTACGGTATTTACAGCGGCGGTTGAAATTAAAAAAGCGGAGACGAGCACTACCGATCTATCCCTAAGATTATGTTTCCCTTTCACCCCTGCAGCGTTTAAGCCGTACACTGCTGCTATGGGTAAAAATTCGGTGTAGTTATCGATGGTGGTGTGTCTTCCGTCATTTGCCCCCAGTCTATTTTTAATGTTTTTATTCCAACCTTTCAGGTAGGAATTGTTTTTGCCCACTACCCCATACGCGATCAGGGCCGCTGGCAGGATTACTTTTTTGATGGTGATCTTTTCCTGTGCGACGATTTGTGTAGTATCCTGGGCCCATAACGCAATAAGTTCAGCAAATCCCAACAAGATCAACAGTACAGTGATCCAGGACTTCATTATTCTGCTAATGAACATCACCAATCAGGATTGGTAATATCCCTGTGTGTCTGTATTGCCTTTCATGTTCCGATACAAGCCGGTGAGGACAAATACACAAACGGTGAGCATGGCGAGCGCTAAGCTAACCAAAAGAAAAGATACCAAACCTTCCACCAGGGTCAAACCCTCTTTCCCTCCGGCAATGGGCATCATCTTGCCTGCTCCCGTAAAAGCTGCCAAAAGGACTGCGGCAAAATTGGCAAAAGAACCATAGAGGGTAAGGAAATAGGTAAGGTTCAGCCACCTGGTGGCAAGTGATACCTTGTGCCAAATGAGGCCCAGCAAAACCAGGAACATGCCATTCATAACCCCTTCCAAATGAGATGACAGTCCCATTCTGGGGTTGGCCATCAAAGGAATCATCAGGCCTACGGCCAGGCCCAAAAAGAAAAGCAAGACACCAAAAAACAGCAATTTGTCTGCCTGGTATTTATCAGTATTTCCGAAGTTCATAATGGTATTATTATTAAGTACATCAATCAGCTTAAATGTTGTTTCAACTTTTCTACAATTATCGAGGCATTCGAATCGCTGTACATGCCGTAGGCATTGACCAGGATGCCTTTGGCATCGTCCAGTCTGGAGGATATGGCAAAGACGATCATTTCATCTCCAGGATCGGTATTGCCTTCAAACCGGTAAATCTCGTCGATTTCAAATTCCCCGGGTGAAAGTTGAGCAGTGGTCTCTTTGCAGATAAGGCAATCTTCTTCTTCGTGGAGATTAAAATCCAGGGTATAGCCCCTCTTGACGAGGTCATTGATGGCTTCACTGGCGGTTTCGTAGCTGGTGTGATCCTGCATGGTCTTTATCTTTGGTTTATTGTGAATGGTGGTGGTTGATCAAAATGTAGATTTATTATAAAGTAAGATCAAATATTATTTCGGAATATTATAATGATTGGAAGAGAAATTTGACTATTGCCTGACTAAGCGGCTTCCATAAAAGGTCTATGATCCCATTTCGACTATAAAATTTTACCACCCATTCATAGCGCATCAATTGACTGAAAATCAAACCTCAAGGTAGGCTATTTGTAATAAATATGTAAATTTAACTAAACTTTTTGTATAGTTTACTTGACATTTAGTTAAATATGTATTACCTTTGCAATTATAAAATTTAATTACATGAAGTCAAATTATTTATTTCCGCACACGTATAAAAACCTTGGCTGGATGGTATTGGTGCCTTCTGCCATTGCCGGTTTTTTAATTGTTGCTTTTAATTATGAGCCAAAATTTCTTGAGCTTACGGTTCCCGCATTTTTTGTCAATCAGTTTTTTGGCGATGAGATGTGGTTTGGGTTTATCAAGAACAACATTTTGAATGAAGTCATTGGCGTATTATTGATTGTGAGTGCCTTACTGGTGGCATTTTCCAAAGAAAAAGAAGAGGATGAATTCATTGCGAAAATACGGATGGAGTCGCTGGTGTGGGCCACCTACGTCAATTATGGCATCCTGCTGTTAGCCATGGTTTTTGTGTATGACCTTTCATTCTTTTGGGTGATGATTATAAACATGTTTACCATTCTCTTCATCTTCATCATCCGGTTTAATTGGTTGATTTCAAAATTCAGATCCGCATGAAAAATACAATAAAAGTAGAGCGTGCCAAAAAGGACATCACCCAGGATGAACTATCCAAATTGGCCAAAGTGAGCAGGCAAACCATCAATGCCATTGAACAGGGAAAATATGTGCCTTCCACCGTCCTGGCGTTGCGCCTGGCCAAAATATTTGAAGTAGAAGTAAGTCAGCTTTTCTCGCTTGAGTATGGCGATTGGGAATGATACCGTTGTGTTGCATACTGTAACAAATCAGTTAGCTTTCCTTTGACGTGTACCGACAGCATTCAGCAACCGACAAATGTGGGCATGGACCAGACTTAAGTTTTGGCTTTAGTTTACCATAATTTTTGTGCTGGCGCGCCGACCATTTGGCAAAACCACCTGCAAGACATATACACCGGGAGCACAACCTTCTCTTTGAAGTTGCCATTCTTTACCGCTAAACATGGTCTCCTTTATTTTGGTGCCGAGCATATTGCTGAGTGAAAGGGTGACATGATCCATCTCCCGATCGAAGCGGACAGTGGTGCCGTAGTCAAAGGGATTGGGGCTCACCGTAAAAGTAAAATCATCTTCTTCAACTTCCTTGACAGCTATAGTCGACTTGCAGTAAACACCTCCTACGAGACCAGACATTTCGGTGCACAAATAATTATATTGTTCTCTTTCCCCGGCTGAAAGTGTGCGCTGCAGCAAGTCGTTATTTTCAGCGGGATCGGCGGTCAGGTGATAAAACTCCTGGTGTCCATCGTCAAAGTTGATGAGTTTGTAATCCTGATTGCGCATGGCTTTTCCATCGTTTTCATCCGGAATAAGTTTGAAATTTTCGCAAAAGGACCATGGTCTTATGGCTGTTGCTTGGTTTTTGATGAGCGGTACCATGCTTTTGGTGTCTACAGGATTGCTAACGGGGATTTCGTTTGACCAGGAATAATCACCCATTAGCTCCAGCACTGTCGCAAAGAGGTCAGCGGTATTGATCAGTGCATCGCTGGTCCTGCCGGGGTTTGCAACCGATGGGCCGGCTATAATCAGTGGAACGTGCACGCCATATTGGTAGATGGTCCCTTTTGCTTTTTTATTATCGCCATTTTGCGCTGTTTTAAACGTATTGCCGTTATCGCCAATGAAGATAATGTCGGTTTCTTCCAACCGGTTCAAAGCCTGCAAAGAATCCAGCAACCTGCCTATTTCCGTATCCAGGGCCTGAACCATGGCCTTAAAATAAGATTTTGGTTTGGCATTGATGTCCATCTGGGTTCCGGAAAGCGTATTAAAAGAATGCAGGTGGCTTGGAGGCAGGTGTAGGGGTTCATGCGGGGCATTAAAAGCCAGCCACAAAAAAAACGGATCCTCTTTGTTGACATTCTTAAGCCAGCTCACGGCATTGTTTACGTTTTCTGTGGTCGCATAGGTTGTAACCGTTCCGGGCACCCCATTGGTGTACTTGGTCCAATTGGTAAAACTCTGCAATGCACCGATGAACGGGCCTTCAAACCAATCATAGCCAAGCTGGTTGGGATATTTTAGTTGCGAAACCGGCATTGCCTGGTGCAAATGCCATTTACCGATGTTGGCCGTAGCTATGTCCGGCCGATATGACTTTAGCAAGCTCGGCAGGGTGAGCTCTGCAGGGTCCAGTTCATTTGATCCACCTTGTCCGCCCACGATCCCTCCTACTCCTGTTCTGAAGCCATATCTGCCGGTGAGTATGGTTGCCCGCGTCGCAGAACAAACCGGATTGGCCATCAGGTTGTCAAACCGTATGCCCCTGTTCATCAGCTTCCTGAGGTTGGGCACATCTACTGTGTCTCCATGATCTTCATAAAAACCAAAATAATCGGGACTTAGGTCATCTGCGATGATCAACAGTACATTTCGCTGAGCAGTAGCGTGCCAGGCAAAACCTAAAAAAACAAGCCAGTAAAAATGTTTCAACCTATAGGATTTAACTGTGTACAAAACGGGACTCATCAGCCAAAAAAACGGAAAAGTGGTAAAGTCCGCGGGCAAAGTAGAACTGGTAGTTAGACGATAACAATTGCCCCGGGTTTAATAGCCAAAATGATTTAAGACACGCAAGGCCCGCAGGGTATTCCAGCGACTTGGCTGCTCCACCACTTACATGTCGAAATGTCTTTTGCCGGGGTGATGAGTGATCTAAAGCATTTCTGTAAGATCAAATCCCCTGGATTTAAACAATCAAATCATACTATGCCGTTTTTTTCATGGATTGCCTTTCCCAATAGGTTAGCGAACGCCATACCCACTCCAATGGACCAAAGCGGTAATACCTGAGCCATATGGGGCTAACCACGAGCTGAAAAAGCCAGATACCTCCGACCACATAGTATAATTCGTAGCGCTGCAACTTGCCAAACATGGCGAAACCAAAGCCCAGGAAAATGGTATTGCAAATGATGGTGTGCATGATGTAATTGGTGAGTGCCATCTGGCCTACGGCGGCGAGTGATTTCTTCAGGAAGACCAGCCAACCCGACTTGATGAACAACATGACGGTGCCGATGTGTCCGCAGGTGGTGAATATCCGTCCCAGGTCATAGGTGAAAAAACTCCTGCTGAACGCCAACATGTCAAAGTTGTGAGCGACAATGTAAGATGTTTCCAGGTAATTGATCGTCAAACCCAATGCATAACCGATGACCATCATTAACAAGTAAAACCGGTTTGATCGTTCGGCCCGCAGGATGCCATTCCTGAGGAAGGCCATGCCCATCAACATCATGGCCAGGACATCAAAAAAGTTGTAGCGGTACAGAAAGGTGGTTTGCATCCATTGGTTTTCCGGTCCTTTGTGTAAAACGATGCTGAAGTAATCTTTATACATGGCAGCGTTCTCTTCATCCACCTCTTCCGGTTTCGCTTTGTTTTCTTTCACCTTTTCTTCCAATTTCCCAATGGAAGCGGTTTCTTCTTTGGACAAGATCAGACCTTTGTCTTTTTTCTCCATAGCCGTTGCCGCAGAAGTGGCCAGACTTTTGAGGCTGTAATAATCCTTAATGGACCAGAATGAAGAGAGGCACAGTAAAATTACAGACCCAATGATGAGGTTTTTGGGTACCCAATGCCTGAAATTGAAAGCGATCATGCCCACGATGGCATAAGCGTACAGGATCTCACCGGACCACAACAACAGGTAACAATGGATGATGCCAAAGATCAACATCCAACCCAGCCTCCTGAAAAAAGCATCGGTGACGGTAACTCCATTGCTGCTTTCGATGGCCTTGCTGGTAAATAAGATGATGCCGGCGCCAAACAACATGGAGAACATGGCGCGCATGGTCCCTTCAAAAAAAAGATTGGTCACCCACCACACATTCAGGTTCCATCCTGTTGCTCCTCCGGCATTGGTGGGATCCATGTAGGCTTTGTACAGACCAAAGCCGGTGATGTTCATCAATAAGATGCCCAGCAGGGCTACGCCGCGGATCACGTCCACTGAATTGATGCGTTCCCTTAGGTGGGTTGGTTTTATGTTTTCCTGTGTGGTCATAGTTGGTTTTTTTTTGTTTTGCGGATCAGCCTTTTATCCTGTCGGCCAATTGGCACTATAGTACCCACCACGCATCGATGTCCTGCGGCACCATTACAAACGTATTTTTCTTCAGGTCGATGCCCCATTTAGTGTACCAGGAAGTTGCCTGCGTTTTGGCTGCTTCATTTTCCACGAGGGTAAACAGATGATTGTCTTTTGCGAGTTCGGCCACGAGCCGGTAAGGCACCGACAATGGCCAGGTCACCATGGTGCCGGAGGCGGGCTCCCATTCTGCGGCCAGGCGTGGATGTCCACTGAAGGTATCCCCGAAAGACCTGGACTGGTGCGCATTGTTTTTATTTTCAGTACAGGATAAAGTGAGACTTAAAAAAGCCAGCCATATCAATCGGGTCATATGTCCCAGCGTATCCAATTTCCAGCATAATAACTTCATATATATTTTCTTAATTACCTCAACTATATTTAAGAATCTACAACTTAATGACCTGGACTCCGTAGAAAGTTCTATCCGGGTTGCTGTCTGGAAATATTTCAATGTTATACCTGCCTGAAGGCAAGTAACTAATATCCACTTCCAAAGCAAAGGTGTAAGTAAGTATTTCTTGTTCGTGAACAATTTGGCCATTTACATTGGTAACCACAATTTGTCCTTTAACTATTTCATTAGGCAGTTTGATAAAGTAGGTACCATGCGAAGGGTTGGGGTATACATTTAATTCTTTTCTATAAAAAACATACTCTCCAAAAATGGAAGTAATGGTTGGATCACATTTTTCTTCTTCATCTACTCTAAATCGAGGAAAGTTAGGGAGAGTACCGCCATTGGGGTATAAAAACCTAATACCATTCTGAACAAAGTCGCAGGCAGTACCCTTTTCATCTGGTTTATTGATAACATGGATGGAATTACAACCACATTTAGGAGTAATATAGATTCTACAATCTGGTCCTTGTGCCATAAGGAATATTATGGTAGGAAACGGATCCAAAGTTCCGTTAAATGTGTCAATTAGTATTACACCGTCTTGAGGATTGTTTTCCCAGGTATCCACCTGATGTAATTTTTCTTGCGATGCACAATATACAAATCGACTATTCGGCGACCATTCAACACTTCCAAAATTATAAAGATCACGATCAATTTCCTCTGGTGGGTAAATTTCAATTTTTTGATGATTGGATAAAATACCTGTTTCACGATCAAAATCATAAACATGTAGTTGATCAAAATAATTGTAGATGGCATATTTGGTGCCATCCGGACTAAACTTAGCGGTTCCCGAAGCACTGGATCTCCATCTGTCAAAAAATTGATGTGTGTTTTGAATTGCCTTCTGATTAACACCATTATTATCAAGTAAAAATGTTAAAAAAATTGAGTCTTCCTCAAGTGGTTGTATGATCCACCAATCCTTTTTGTTTTTATGTCTAATCGAAGTAAAATAGGATGAAAGTATGTTTTGATTTTGTACATATCTTATATTTTTAAACGTAACATCACCAAAACCATTATTTAATTGCATATCAACATAGGAATATTGTAATTGCAATGAATCCGCAATTTGCGGATAATAGATATTGGGTTTATGAAAAATATAGTACCCATTTTCATATCCCGGATCGCTTAATATTAAAACATCTTGAAATCCAGGATAACCAATAGAACAATATTGTCTAAATAGATCAAACCATTTGCCCGCATTGATACTATCTCCATTGGGCATTAGGTTTAAATTTCTATCCATAACAGCACAGCCATTAGTATAAAAGAGTAAGTTTCCATTTTTATCACTTATGGAAGCATTATTGCCTTCAATACCATATTTTACATCAACATTATTATCAATCCTGAATGGTTTATTATTAAAGTCAATTCTGTAGCCTTCAATAATTAAAGAATCAGGGGTTGGATTAAAATCGTACCCACCCAACCAATTATAGTCTTCTTTTTGGGCGGAACAAATGGAAGATATTATTAAAGCAATAATGAAAATATACAATCTCATTATATTAGGGGTGTGGGTGGATAATACAATCTTGCCATTCTCCTTTTTTAAAGTCAAACTAAAATGCCACATCAGCGATGTCGAGAACCAATTTTTAAACATTCTTACCAGGCCATCATTAAAACTACTTAACAAAACATCGTTTTAACGGTACCGTACGCTATGCTTCTTGTTACTCTTTCAGGTCTATAACGCGCCACCATCCACATCCTTTATAAATTGGATCACCCCATCCATAAATATTTTCTGATCATCCCACATGGCCAGGTGGCTGCCATTGGGGCAATAGAGGTACCTGCCCTTCTGTACCAACTTACTTTGTTCTTCCATGGCCTTCGGGTCCATGGTGTCGTGTTTTGCGCCTATCATCAGGGTGGGTACACTTATTCCTTTCAACCTGTCTTTGATGTCCCACTTTGCAAGCCGGCCGCTGATGCCAAATTCACTGGGTCCCTGCATCAGGGTATAGATTTCTCCGTTCACATGTTTCATCGAGCGGTTGAAACCATCCGGCCACTCCTTCAACCGGCACAAGTGCTGTTGATAAAAGTGCGGGATGAGCAGTTCCATGTATCTGGGGTTGGCAAAATCTTTTTTTGCTTCCAGTGCCCTGATCTCTTCCAGCACTTTTGCATCCATTTGTTTGGCCAGTACTTCAACGGAATACCGTCCATAGTCCGGGGCACTCGCCATCATGTTGGCCACCAGCAGACCTTTAAGATTTTGCTGATATTTTAGCGCATACTCCATGGCCAGGATGCCGCCCCACGAATTGCCTAGCAGGTAAAAATTGGTGCTGTCGGCACCGATGGCCTGTCGGACCTGTTCCACTTCTTCGACAAAGCGCTCAGTGGTCCACAGACTGCTGTCTTTGGGTTGATCGCTGTAGTAGGAACCCAACTGGTCGTATTCATAGAACTCGAAACCTTGTCGCAAAAAGAAGGTTTCAAAACACTCCATGTACTCATGGGTCATGGCAGGACCACCGTGTAACAGCAGGATCTTGATCCTGGGATTCGCACCAAATCTTTTGGTCCACACCTTAAATTTTCCCACCGGCGTTTCTATGGGTATCATCTTAATGCCGGCGGTCTCTAGAGAGTCGCCGTACGAAAAATAAGACTCCAGTGAAGAGGCCCGGGATGCCGGCTTTTCATTGCAGGAAAAAAGAAACCCTAAGGCCATGGCAAAGAAGATTACACGCATATCGTCATTTTTAAAAAGTCAACGTATCAATTCCCATGTAAAGTAAAAAATATAAACAAGATGAGTCATCAGCAGCACATAAAAATTAAGCTGAGGATTTTTTCATTGTTTAATTTCAGTCGGCCTGATATGAAAAATCACACTTTTACCACATCCACCCTGGCTTCCTGGATCGCACCGCCTCTGCCCATATCCGTAAGTAAGTCGTCGGTGAGGGCATTGGCAGAACTGCCTCCCTTCATCAGTGAGGGCCAGTAACCGTGGGGCATACAAACTACTCCTTTCCTTACCTTTTGACTTATACGGGCGGTTAAAAAAACAGCTCCACGTTGGTTGAAGATCTTTATTTCATCGCCGTCGTTGATGTCTTTACCCGCTGCATCCACGGCATGCATGTCCAGGAAAGGTTTACCTTCTTTTTTGCGGAGGTGGCTTACATTGCCTTTGCTGCTGTTCAGAAAATGGCGCGGTGATTTCAGGGTCAGCAATTGAAAAGGAAAACTTTTCAAGTCTTCGTCGCTATATTTAAATGGCACATACTCCGGCATCGGCGGATCTATCTCCGCATTATACAAGTTGCATTTTCCGGAAGGTGTATTAAAATTACCCACAGCGTGTGGCATCCATGTTTTGGGAAGATTCAATCGCGCCCATCCGTTTTTTTTCAGGGATTTAAACGTAATGCCCTTCAGGTATTCGTGATCGCTGTCCAGTGTTTTTTGTATGATGTCGATGTCTGATTCAAAAAGGTAATCGTCTTTGAAACCCATTTCTTTTGAAAGGATTCTAAAAAAGCCGGTGTTTGTTTTAGCCTCACCCAACGGCTCGATGGCCGGCTCATTGATATTGAGGTAGGTCGATCCCCAGGAGTCCAGCAGGTCCCAGTTTTCGAGTACGGTCGTTGCCGGAAAAACATAATCTGCATAAGACGCGGTATCCGTCATAAAATGTTCGAGTACCACCGTCAGGAGATTTTCCCTGGACAAACCGCGCTTCACCAGGTTCTGATTGGGTGTGGTGACGACAGGATTGGAATTGAAAATCACCAAAGCCCGGATGGCGGGCTTTAAAGTCTCATCGTTGAGTGCTTTGCCCAATTGAATCATATTGATCATTCGGGTTTTGGGGTTGGCCAGTGCGGCGGGCAGGTTGAGGCTGTCCCAGTTGAGTGCTGCTCCAAACAACTCGTAGGTCATGTTCATCAGGCCTCCTCCCAGTTGACGCCAGGCTCCGGTCAACGCGGGCAGCATGGCAATGGCCCTGAAAGCACTGCCGCCGTTGGTCTGGTGTTCCAGCCCCACCAGTACCCTGATCAGCGAAGGTTTGCCCTGGGCATAGGACTTTGCCAATTGGATGATGGTTTCACTTTCCAGACCCGTCCACCGGGATACGGTTTCTACGTCGTATTTTTGAAGGTGTGCCTTCATCTCATTTGCACCGGTGGTATAGTTGTCTATGTAGTCCTGATCCTGAAGTTGCTCCTTGAATATGACATGCATCAAACCGAGGGCCAGTGCGGTATCGGTGCCCGGCAGCGGCTGAATGTGCCAGTCTGCTTTAAGGGCGGTTTGAGATTGGAAGGGATCGATGACCACCAACCTGGCTCCCCTTTTCCTGGCTTCCTCAATCATCAGCCAAAGGTGCTGATTTGAATTGACCGGATTGGTACCCCACAACAAAATAAAACGGCTGTGTATGATGTCTTCTGGCAAAACGCCGGTGGTTTGTCCATTGGTAGCCATAATACCGGCTACCGTGGGATTGCCACAAATGGTCCTTTCGAGTTGTGATGCGCCGATATGGGCAAAAAACCGACCTGCTATGGAATCACTTTGAACCAGCCCCTGGTTGCCCCCAAAACTGTAAGGCAGCACAGCCTCGCCGCCATCCTGCTCGATAATGGTTGTAAGCCGGGCAGCCACTTCTTTTATCGCCTGCTCCCAACTGACAGGTTCAAATTCGCCGCTTCCCTTGAGGCCTGTGCGCTTTAACGGGGTAAGAATTCTGTCCGGATGATACGTAACGTCATTGGGGAAATTCACCATTTTGTCGCACAACTTTCCTGCGGTATAAGGATTGTCTTTGCTGGCTTCAAACTTTTCCACTTTACCGTTTCGCACGGTAACGGTCCAACTGCAGCGGTCCGGACAATCGTGGTAACAGACTCCATGTATCGTTTTGTCAGCAGTGGTTCCACATCCAATCTCCGAAAGGATGGGAAGGGAAATGAGGCTTGCCCCCACCGCACTTTTGACACTGAGTTCAATAAATTCGCGGCGGTAGATGTTGTTTTTCTTTTTGTGCTTCATGTCCTCGTTTGATGCGCCCATTCAGGCATGTGTAGTTAGGTAAAACTGCCAAAATTATTCTAAAATGCGAAAGACAAATACCCATTCCCTTTCCTGGATTTTCGATGGGTTAAGCGTCAATTTCAAATTTTCAAACCATACATCGTTATGACTATTGTTGTTTTTTATAAGCCACCATCGATATTTCAAAACGCGCCCCTTTTACCAGGCCTGCCACCTGCACCGTCTCCCGTGCCGGAAATTTTCCTTCCGGAAAGTAGCGGCGATATACCTCATTCATCGCTGCAAAATCTTTCAGGTCCGTGAGGTACACTGTAGTTTTAACCACCTGTGCAAAATCCAACTGCTGGGAAGCAAGAATGGCTTTGATCCCTTCCATGGTGTTTTGCACCTCTTGCTCAAATTCCACTGGCGGTTTTCCTGTGAGTGCATCGAGTCCAAGCTGTCCCGACACATAACAAAAATCGCCTGCCCACACGGCCAGACTCAACGGATTGGAACTTGCTGTTCTGCCTTCCACCCGGGTGATGTATTTCAAATCCTGACCCATACCCGTGCTGGATAGCACAAAACACAGCATGTAAATGGCGAAGTATTTTTTCATCCGGATCACTTTCAAAGAAAATTTATATTGTTGCTTATGATTATCCCGGATCAAAAGTCCTTTGACTTGACGGCATCGTGGTATTTCAGATACAGGGGCAGGGCCGCAGAACCGTACCATTGAAACATTTCTGCATCCAGCAAGCCCGCTTTAACGGCAGGGTCAGTATCGAGTAAAGCTGCTGCTTCCTCGAGGTTCGCAGCATTGAGGATGAAGATGCCGGCAAAGTTTTTATCATTTTTTTCAAAGGGACCTGCGACGACCAGCTTATTGGATTCGGCCAGTCGATTGATGTTTTGCATGTGCCCTGCAAAGAGGCTTTCGACCTTTTTCTTATCGTCGATCTTTACCTGACCTGTTTTCAACACCACCATGACGTACATCTTCATGCCATAGGCATCGGCACCCAGTGAGTCGGCCAATTGTTTATCATATGCCATTTTTTCCGCTTGGGCATCTGCCGGATTGATAGAAAAAGCCATAAAGACCCCAGCCAGCAATAACGGTGCAACAAAACGGGTCCACATAATTTTTAATGAATGCATACTTACTTGTTAGTTTTTTACCCGGACGACAAAGCCCGGTCAAAGCTAACGGAAGTTATTTGATTGCACAACAACAGATCGTGCCGGATATAAAAAAATGAAAATTTTCAGCTTACCGTCTTAAGCCGGAAAACGCTGTACAATCGATTTATTGCCACATAATATTTTATACCACTTCACTTTATTGTTTAATGACAGAATAAAATATTTTGCAGCATGCAAGGTTAAAACCTTATTTGTTTTCATTACGCACCTTTGCTCCTGGCCGGTTGCACTGTGAAAAACACGTTGGCCGCTCCACTATAAGCGCATCTACTGGACCACAAATTTTTCCACATACCTTTGACCATTGTTTTCATAACTTACCGTGTACAGGCCGGCCGCAAGTTTTTTGGTCCGGAATCTTTTTTGATAATGTCCCCGGTTTGGAAATTCGTGGCGAATCATGGTGTGCAAGGGTTGCAGCCCTGCGTCGAGGATTAGCAGATTCACGTCACCGGCTGCGGGGACGTAATAAGAGATCAACACCTCGTCGCCGGAATCCGGTCGTGTAATGGTGAGCATTTGTGCCGGCTGGTCGGTTGGTTTCACGACCTGCCTGGAAGCAAGGCGGCGTGCAATGCGGGCTGCATTGGCAGTGGTACCGGTGCAGGTATCTATGGCTGCAATGAAGATGGCACCGGCTTCGCTTTCAAAACCCGGGTTGAGCTCTACAAAATCACCGCCAATGAAACTGGTTCGCTGATTGGTGGCCACCTGGCTGATGGATTGCACGTATTGGATGGCGCTGTAATTGGTCGGATACAGCAGGGAATCGCCAAGTATCACAACCGGATCGTCACAAAGATTTTCAAGCATGGGAATGCCTAGACACTCACACTGGTCATTGTAACGGTCATCGGTGGTAAGTAGATTATGGTCGTCGCACAGGGTGCCTTCGTTGGGACAGTACACTGCCTTAAATGCAATCTTGCTGATGCCCCGGCATGGGCTGCCGGTGTCGAGTGAAGTGATGAGCACATACCTCGCAGATAAGCCCTGAAAGTCGGGTCCCAGAAAGCCACCGTAATTGCCTTCGCCCGTGGCCAGTGGCCAACTGTAGGTGCCAAATTGTGTCCAGGTGCTGCCGTCTTCCGAATAATCAATGGCCACCTGCTGGAAGCCATAAGCGGTCTGATTGGCTACGTTGTAGTTCCACACCTGAGAGGTAAGCAGGTGGTGGATTTCCCCCAGGTCGTATTTGATCCAATGGCTGGAATCCCGGCCGGATTTGGATTTGGCAGTCTTTACAACTCAACCAGCTGATGTCAGACCGGTTGTCAACCTGGTCGGTGACGTTGCATTTTTCGTACGGCACATAAGAGGCCAGTGGATTGGCGCACCCTGCACCGGTACAAGGTGTACCCACACATTCGCAATTGTTGTTGTACACATCGTTGTTGGTAAAGATGTTGCCATCGTCGCAGACAGCGCCCTGTGGCATGCAGGCCAGGGTACAATCATAATTATACAAATACACAGACGATAGTCTTTTCCAAATGCCAGGCTCCCCATAAGGCGTTTGCCAAAACACCCCAAAATGTGAATTGCCGGAAGCCTGTTTGTTGTTTAACTCCAGGTAATAATACTTGGTCGCGTCGAGATAGATAAAGGCTGTACTCTGCCATTGGTATTTGTCATTCTGTGTTGGATTGGTGTAACCGCTTACCAGACATTGGTGGGCCTGTTTGTTGGCAGGGTCATCGTCCGAACTTATGTACAAGACCGTTTGGTCGTCGCCGGTCACATTGAATTTATAATTACCTGAAACCGGTACTTTCAAAAAAGCCTGCGTGAGGCGTCCATTGTTGGTGATTGTGGTGATCCCTTTTCCAAAGAGGGGCAATACTTCAGTGAATGAAGGCATGGCCGGAAAAGACGGATGGACGTACAGGTCATTCAATTCTGAACCGGGTATGTTGTCGTATCGAAAATTTTCCAGCTTACCTCTTTCGCCTATGCAGGTATTTGCAGAGGCTTTCTTGCCCGTGCAGTGACAGTTGCCATCCTCGATGTCGCCGGTAGTGGTGGCGTCGCCATCGTCGCAGGCTGTGCCGCGTACCGGGCAGACTGCCGGTAAACAGGCTATGTTTTTAAGGAAGCCGGCCGTTATGGGTTTCCAGTTGTTGATGTCCACAAAAGGGGCCTTCCAGAATAAATTTGCATAATCACTTCCCGTGCCATCGACGTACAGGATCTCAAAGTAGTAATTTACGCCGGCCTGCAAATAGAGTTTCACAGAAGTTTGTGTGGAGTACTTGGTATATTCTTCGGCATTGGTATAGGCATTGAGGTAAGCCCTTAAAACCTTATTGGCGGGATCTGCATTGGTGCTCAGATAAAACCGCGCCTGCTCATTGCCGGTGAGGTTGAAGGTGACAGAATCGGACTGCGGCACATAAATAAAACCGCGCATCATGGCACCCATGGCATTGTCGAAGTTGACCTCAGATTTTGAACTGTACAACGTTTTAGTGTCGTAGGGATGGTTGGGAAAATCGGGCCAGGTGACCAGCTCGTTGATCTCATCGTCATATAAACCGCGATAGACCTGCCAGGTGATTTGTCCCGGGGTACCCACACAGATTTGCTGTCCGTAAACAGAGGCAGCGATCACGATGGCCAGAAAGGTATATTGTATTCTTTGCTTCATTCCGTTTCTGTTTTGAATATTAAAACATGCCTATGGGCATATAGCCGGAAGGCACCGGTGCCGGACAGGAATTGGGTGAATAAAAATTACAGATGTTGGGCAGGATGTAGCTGAGGTCATTGGGTGAAACGCCAAACCACAGTGCGATCTCCGCATAAAACTCGTCCACAGAAGTGGTGGGCAGCACCAGGCCTCTGCTCGACAAATTCAAAGGGGATGTAAGACTAAGTGACGGGTAATCCCCAAAAATTTGTCCGCCATTTATGGGTCCGCCCATGATCATGCTGTTTCCACCCCAGGCATGGTCAGAGCCATTGCCGTTGGAGGTGAGGGTACGCGCAAAATCTGAAATGGTAAAGGTCACCACGTTGTCCTGCAAATTGAGTTCGGTGATGGCATTGTTGAATTCGTTGAGGGCATTGCTTAGGATGGGCAACATGAGGTTTTGATTGTTGATCACATCGTCGTGGTGATCCCAGCCTCCGTAGGATACAAAAAAGGTCTGCCGTTGTGCGCCGAGAAAACTTCGCACCTTGATGAGCTCTGCAATTTTCTTCAGATCATTGGACAAGTTGGTCGCCGAAAAAGGGGTGGCCAGCGGCACGAGGTTGGACAGAGCCACTTTGTAGAGTTCGATGCTTTCGGAAGTAGATTTGTTCAACTGCCCGATGGTCTGGTGGAAGAGGTTGGCATATTGTTGGGTGGCGAGGCCGTCCATGGCGTCGTTTTTCAGATCGTTGAGGAAGCCCGCATTGGACAGACCGGTAGAATAATTGGTATAGCCAATGGTGGCTGCCGTGGTGGAGTTGCTGATGGAAAACTCATTGGTCTCGTTTCCGGACTGCCACCTGTTTTTACCGGCCAGCGAAATGTTCATGGAAGCCTCGGGAATGGTGTTGAGGTCGTGGAGGATATCGGCCATCCTGCCTGCGACACCTACTGCACTTCTGCTTTGCGGTACGGAGGTCTGCCACTGCATAATCTGATCGGAATGGCTGTACAGGCCAAGGGGTATCTTTTTTGTGCCTGATGTGTATTCCGTTTTATTGGCAATGGGTTCGATGAGGGTGCCAATGTTGGATACAAAAGAAAGTTTGCCGGTATTGAATAAATTCTGCACCTGAGCCATGGCGGCATTGACCGAAAAAGTGCGACCATTGTTGTTGTAGTTCAATGGCAACAACTGTGTAGGTGTGGCGCTGTTGCTCAGGGCCAGTGATCCCCTGGTGGTCACGTATTGTGCATACTCAGCTGGCTCAGTTGGTACCAAAAAATTGTAGCTGTCGGCACCACCCGCGAGCAGGATACAGACCATGGCTTTATAATCATTGGGATTGCTGATCACATGGGGTCTGGTGGCTGCTGCGCTGATGAGGCCCAGGTTGACAAATGAATTGTACAAGGTCATGGAACCCAGGGCTGCGCAGGCGGCTTCTCCTAAAAAATCTCTTCTGCTTATTTTTCTTTTACTCATGTGTCGATTATCTGTTGATGAGGTATTCCGGTGAGGACATCATAAGGTAGATGGCCAGGCGCACCCGGTCCCGTTTTTCGGTTGTTGTGCCGTTTGGAAATTCTACCAGCACGTTTTTAATGGTCGTGAGGGATGGCTGACTCAACCTGCCCTGAGCCAGTAAAAGGTTTAACCGGTCGAGCAGGATATGCAGTTTATTGTTGTCGGTGAGCAGGACCTCGTCGTTTAAGTCGATGGTGGAAATCTGATTGGTATAGGTGGCGTCGTCTTCATTGGTGTACAGGTCGTACTCATCTGCAACATTTTCCTGGATGACAAACCGGTACAGGCTATTTACATAACCCATGATGGTCTGGGCATTGGTGATCTGAAATTCAGGAGCTACAAGTCCTGCTTCTTCGATCGAACCAATGGGTTGGTAGTCCTGCTGGAAGAAGTTGAACACGCTAGGCGAAGTGAGTGGTTTCTGTTGCACAAAACGATAGACATAGTCCATGTCATTCCGGTAGTTGCCGCTGAGGGTACTGGCATCAAAAGCTTTGTTTATTTGAACGTAACGAATGAAGGGTTCCCTGAGGGCACCGAAATCTGTTTCTTCACCACTGTTACAGGATTTTGCTTCCGGGTCGAGTAAGACAGCCCTGATGATGGCCTTCATGTCTCCGCGGACGCCCTGACCATTGTTGACAAAGGTATTGGCAACCCGGCTCACGAAAGCAGGAGAGGGGTTGGAAGTGACCAGTCGCTGGATTAAAAATTTAGCCACAAAAGGAGGGGTATTGGGATGGTTGAAGAGGTTGGTAATGGCATCCTGAATGTCGGCAATGCCATCGATCGGATTTCTGTTGGGCACTACAAAGCCATTCAGCAATAATTTTTGACCCGGCTCGTGGGAAGTATTGAACATGATCATGGGCAGGGTATAACTCGTGTCGTTGGCTGCAGTGCGGTTGAAGGTGGTGCGGTCTGCCCAGGAAAGTCCGGTGAACACCTTGGCAAATTCGGCGATGTCTGTATTGTTGTACGTTTGGATGGGCTGGCCGTTGGCATTTGTCATGAGGGTGCCGTCCATGTTGAGTTTTGAAGTGCCTATGGTGAAAAGTTGCATGAGTTCACGTGCATAATTTTCATCGGGAAACTGGTTGGTCGCCGGATTGGATTTTGGATTGTTTAGGTAGGTGAGGTAGACGCCCATGGACGGGTGAAAGGTCACGTCTTCCATGAGGTCGCGGTAATTTGTAAAGGCGTTGTTCATCAGCACGTCGTAGTAACTGGACAAGGCGTATGCATTGGAAGCGAAGGCCGATTTATCGGAGATGACAAACAATTCGCTGAGCGCGAGGGCTACCCGTTGTCTTAAAGCGTCGGGTGAAGCCATGTGGTATTGCCACCAGGCGTATGACCACATGCGGTAACTCTGACCGGCAGTGGGTGTGTTTGTGGCCGTGCGCACAAAGTTGTGGTATTCTTTGACCTTATTTTTTAAAGTAAACGGTATGGGTTTTATAAACTGGGAGTCAATCCAGTCTTCGATGCCCATATCGCTGACTTCATCGATGTCTTCCATGTTGTAGCCAAGGGTAGCCTGTGACAGGAAACGTGACGCTGCATTCAGGTTGGGCAGGTATCCATCCTGTAATAAAGTATTTACAGGCGAGGCGATGCTGGTGCTTGATGTGACCGAAACACCCGCGTATTCGCCAAAGCCGATGGTAATGGTGTCGGGCTGCGCATACCCGGGAGAGAGCAGGCTGAAAAAAACAATTAAACGTGATATTATCCTCATGTTGAAAAGCTAAAGGTTAAAGAATGAAGTGCTACACTTTTGGTTATTTCTTTTCTTCCAGTGCTTTTAACCGGACCTTAAGCGCTTCGTTTTCTTCATGAAGTTTTATGGTGTACTGCCAAAGCCATTCTATTTGCGCCAGTAGTTTGGCGTCCATCTGGGTGACTTCGTACCCAGAATTGACTAATTGGGTGGCAGAAGGCATGGCCGGCAGGTGGCTCTTTTCTTCGATGCTGGCTTTTACTTCTGTAAGGGCAGGCGTTTGCTGAAAGGCTTGGTCTGACCAGTCTGCAGTATTCTTCAGCGATACCTTTACTCTTTCCGTAAGGATGCCGTGTTGCACGTACAGGTTGTAATTGCCGGGGGTAGTGATCTGGGTGGTATCACCGATGACCACTTTGCCGGAGGTCTTGAGCAACATGATCTCCTGGGCCTGAAGTCCGGTGATCAAAAATAAAGCCATTAACGTAAACAAAAAAGTCTTTGCCATGATGGTGGTATTTAGTTTGAATAAAAAGACAACGTAAATGTATAAAAAAGACCTATTATATTATAAATATTTTTAATGTATATACAAACACAAAATTTTATCTATCAGTATAAAATTGCCTAAATGCAGTCATTCCAAAATAATCATTCAACATCTCAATGGATTGAATGCCATTTTAAAATAATATTTGCTGTGCTAAAAAGTAATCGGCGGGATAGTCATTCATTGAGACAAATCAGCGCAGATGTTCCCTGAAATTTGAGTATTCTATTTTTACACAATGCGGTGTGGAAAACCGCAAGTGAATATTTCTTTAATTATAAAATTAAGGTCTCTGCATTCAGAAGGGTAAACGCTATCCTATTTAGCAGACCCGACGCAGAAACATCAATTAATTTATAAATGCAGCTCATTGGTAAAAAAGTAAATCAGATGGCCAACAAGGTAGCCAGGTCAAACTTGTTCATTTGCAAAAAAGCCTGCATCACCTGTTGACTTTTTGCAGGGTCGGCCATCAGTTGTTTCAGCACGGCCGGAATGATCTGCCAGGATACGCCAAACTTGTCCTTGCACCAGCCACACCGGCTTTCCTGCCCTTCCGCGGTGATGGCAGCCCAGTAATGGTCGATCTCTTCCTGGGTCTCGCATTCCAGTACAAAAGACATCGCTTCGTTGAAACCAAAATGGTGGTCGCCTTCTCCGTCCATGGCCATATATACCCCACCATCGAGAATGAACTGCGCATGCATCACCTTTCCTTCGGGCTGGGGACCATCTGCACCATAATACATGATGCCCTGGATTTCTGAATCTTTAAACAGGGAAGTATAAAATTTCACCGCCTCATCGGCCTTACCATATTGGTCATTGGCAAAAAGAAAAGAGGGCACAATTTTTTGCTTTACCTCGTCCATTTTACCTTTGTACAATTGCCAGGTAAGGCCAAATCGATCTGCACACCAGCCGTAATAATCGCTCCAGTCGTATTTGCCCAGGGGTATGTAAACCTTTCCTCCTTCACTTAGTTTTTGCCCTAAAACATCGATCTCCTCATCGGACTCACAGGTCACAAACATGGAAATAGCCGGCGTAATTGAAAAATGCGGGCCCCCATTGAGTCCCATCACCTTTAAGCCGTCGAGCTCAAAAATTAACGACCATGGGCTGATCAGACGTAATGGCTGAGTTTGGAAACAGGTCGCAGTAAAATTTTGCCGCCTCGCTTGCCTGGTTGTCGAACCATAAACAGGGATAGATTGGAGATGTCATAAAGCTTATTTTAAGTTAAAACGCATGAATTGTTTTTGCAGACCTGGGTACTTTATTTAACCAATGAAAGACGAAAATACCCAAAATTAGTAAATTATCTGCCTATCTGTATTTCTGTTTCGACCCGAGGAATCAAATCGCGGTCATTCAAATTCCACCCATTTTTTCTCCATGTACATGGTGGTCTCGATGCTACCGTGTCCCAGTGCCAGTACTTCGATGAAGTCGCCTTTTGTGCCCTGGTATTTCAGCAACATATCTTCCATGCCAGATGTATCGTAATACGCACCCAGCTGACGACTGAAGGGATTGTTTTCCACATCGCTGGTAAATACAGAGATCATCAGCAAACGGTCCGAATGAATGTCCGGTTTGCTGTAGCCGATGATGCGGTGGTCTTTGCGTATGTTGGCGAACAGGCTGATGGTACTGTCCTGTTTGTTGATGTAGGCTTTGGTGCCATCGTCACCTGAGGCCAGCACACTTTCGCTGTTGGCTTTTTCGATGCTGTCCAGTCTGGCCACATTGGCGGATTCTGCCTGATTTTCCAATAGGGTTATGGAATCCACCTGAGGCAGCGACTGTGTTCCGGTCTGCTGACCGGACTGACCGCAAGCCACCAACAATCCGGAAAAGATGAGTACTTGCAAAAATGTTTTTTCCGGGTATCTCATTCTGTCATTTTAAATTTTTAATTCAAAAGATATTTTGTCATTGTTGTTTAATGGCTTCTCACAAAAGTATAAATAATTTAGAAAGTAAGCTGCATTAGAAATAGCCGTTGATACCCATGATTTCAAAAAATTAAACGACGAAATCATTCCACTTTTTCAAACAATACATTCCTGGCCCTGCTCACGCTGATGGACAACTTACTTTTCCTGCTTCCCGGATTCACCATAAAGTTCAGATCGCCACCAAATTCATCCATGGTGAAGCCATCTTTGCAGGTCGGCTTTAAGGGAAAGTCCATGTCCTTTTTAAGTTTAAGCCTCCAGGAATTATCCTTTCGGTAAATGGTCAGGTATGATCCGGTTTCAGCAGAATAATAGCGACCCTCATAAAATTCGTTTTCCGGTGCATTTTCAACAGCAGCCTCAACGCGCAACAGCCGTTGGGTATCGAGTGCAGGATTGATGAGTAAAATTTCTTTGCCTCCCTGCATTTCCACCAACATGGGGCCAATTGGAAAGGCAAAGCGGGTTTCGGTCAGGGCCAGCAAAGGTCTGGTTTTGTAGGTAAGGCCTGCTTCTGTCAGATCCACTTTTACACTACTGCCATCCCGCGTATTCTTGTACCAGCCCGCATAAGTGGCCAGATTTTCCCTGTCCGGTGATGCGATGGCTTTGTTGGGAGCCGGCGCGTTATAATCGTCTTTTGCTTTTACCATCAGGGAGCGGATAGATGCTGCGACATTCACCGCCGAAGAATCATAGCGCGAGGTATTACTGAGGACGGCGATCGAAAGTCCTAATTCAGGAAACAGTTCCAGGTTGGCCCGGTAAGACGCGGTGGCCCCACTGTGGGTGATGCAAGACCAGCCTTTAAATTTTTGGATAAACAGGCCGGCAGCATAGTTGTTGGCGGCGCCATTGTTGAAAGGCAGGATCATGATCTGTTTTTCCCACAAAGAAGGCTTGCCCAACTTTCCTTCGCTGCAATAAGACATCCATCGCAGCAGGTCTTCGGTGGTTGTCAGCAGTCCCCCATTGCCATATACATATTCATTGGGCATATCGGTTTCATATCCTTCGGTACCATAGGCATAGGCCATTGCCCTGCCGGGTACTATGCGCTTGAAATTGTCACGCCACTGGGTATGGGTCATGCCTGCGGGCTCAAAAATATACTGGCGGGTGAATTCGGCAAGGCTAAGTCCGCTCACCCTGTCAACAATGATGGCCATGAGGTTGTAATTAGAATTGCTGTAAATGAATTCGTCGCCGGGTTTGTTGTTGAGCGACTGCTGCATCGCCATGATGTCCAGGGCATCGTCATTGGTGTAGGTTTTGGTGGTCCGCGGCCAGCCGGAGACGGCGGCCACCGCACCCCAGTCGCGCAGGCCACTGGTATGGTGTACGAGGTGTTGCAGCCGGATGACATGGCCGTAGTCGGGCAATTCCGGCACATATTTGCGCACATCGTCATTAAGCGAAAGTCTTCCCTGCTGCTCCAACAAAAGCAGCGCCGCCGCCGTAAACTGTTTTGAAACGGAGCCGGCCTCGATGACAGAAGCAGGCGTGAGGGCAGCCTGGTGTTCCAGATCGGCCATGCCCCAGGCCTTCGAGAAGATGAGTTGGCTATGCCGCTGAATGGACAACTGGCAACCCGGATTTTCAGCCAAGTAACGGCTCATGGCATTTTCGATCAAAGCCACCGTATCCTGCCAACTCTGCCCATAAGCAAGGGTCATGCTCAGCAAACAGAGCAATACAACTATAATTCTTTGTATCATAAATGCCTTTTTATTGGTTTACTAATTTTATCCCGATCACCGGGTGATTTGGTTTGCAGCTACAAAAAGTTGGCAATTTCGAATCGCTAAATTGTCTGAAACCACAAAACAATATACGTAATAAAATCCTTCAACTAACCACTGAACAAGCAATTTTTTAAGTTTTTATGGTATGATTTTATACTCATATATGTTTAGAATCAGCTCGTTAGGGTTAGGGAAATTTGTCGGTAAAAGATCGATTCTAAATGGAAGTTTCATTTCCCCTAATTCATCAATACGTTTGTCCAAAAGTCCGTTTTCATTGCAGTAGTTAAAAGTCAGTTTTAAATAACGTCTGATAATCATTAATGGTAAAAACTTGCCCCGAAAAGCCATCCATTCCATTAAGTCCTTTTTTCCTTTAGAACTGTTACAGGTCCGACAAGCAAAAATTAAATTTTCTGCATCATCCATGCCTCCATGCTTTTGCGGAAAAATATGGTCTAAGGCTAATTTGTCTGTCGAACCGCAATAATTACAAATTTGTCCAGTTTGCAATTTGTTTTTTTCATCGTCAAAAATTGTTCGCAAATTCATTGTTCCGTCTTTTAGCCCTTTAAATAACCTGGCTCTAACCATAAAATTAAACGCCTCATATTTTTCTTGTTTTTTGTCAATGGCTGTATGTGCCATAGCCAGGTTTGCATATGAGTAATAAATTAAATGTCTAACGGTTTCAATTTTTTGATTCGCCATTGTCTTCTGTTGTCTTTTATATTGTTGCCTTTTACAATTTAATAACTGCTACTATAATAAATGTCCGCCAGAAAATTATTGGACTCAACCTTTTCCTAAAACCGCCCCTTATCCTCATCCTCCTTCCTGATCAGTTTTTTAATCAGTACAATCTGACCCAGGTGATAATGCGTATGTTCGATTATACCAAAGAGATTTCGGAAATAATTGCCATATTTCGACTGATAAAAATCCTCCCAAAGTTTCTCGTCGGGTAATTTTTCGACCAGGGCCAAAAACGCATCCGCTTCCGCCCAAACCTTTTCCAGCAGGCTATCCCAATCCTCCCGGCTTTCGATCGGGGCATGGTCATAGCTATACATATCTTTGGCATTCAGCGGGTCACCCTGCAATACCTTAAGCGCAGCACTCACAAAATAATTTGAATGGTAGACCAGGGCAGCGATGGTATTTAACCCATGTAACTTCCGCACGGCATCCGTCCAACTGACATCCGCGAGTACATCCTTCAGGTTAACCGATGTCCAGTTGCCCCAGTAATACAGGTCCCTGAAATTTTTAGCCAGTTGAGTAGTTAATTGCATGTAAATGGGTTAAAATAGAGGGTCTCTGGATAAATTTAAAAAGGCCGTTTCAAAAATAATCATTTTTCCCAATTGCGCCGATGCAATTTCATCCCGCCGCGTTGTTAAACAACAAAAAAAACGCCGAAGGCGTGACATTATTGTAGCGGCGGGTGCAGCCCGCCGCGGGGTATGAAGACAAAAATTATTTTGGCGGCATTTTTGTCGATGCGCAGCAGCACAAATAAATGTCGCCAAAATGCTCGATCCAAAAGCGCCGAAGGCGTGACATTGTAGCGGCGGGTGCAGACCGCCGCGGGGTATGAAGACAAAAATTATTTTGGCGGCATTTTTGTCGATGCGCAGCAGCACAAATAAATGTCGCCAAAACGCTCGACCCAAAAACGCCGAAGGCGTGACATTATTGTAGCGGCGGGTGCAGCCCGCCGCGGGGTATGAAGACAAAAATTATTTTGGCGGCATTTTTGTCGATGCGCAGCAGCACAAATAAATGTCGCCAAAACGCTCGAGCCAAAACGCCGAAGGCGTGACATTATTGTAGCGGCGGGTGCAGCCCGCCGCGGGGTATGAAGACAAAAATTATTTTGGCAACATTTTTGTCGATGCGCAGCAGCACAAATAAATGTCGCCAAAATGCTCGACCCAAAAACGCCGAAGGCGTGACATTATTGTAGCGGCGGGTGCAGCCCGCCGCGGGGTATGAAGACAAAAATCATTTTGGCGGCATTTTTGTCGGCCGCAAAGCGGTGCACAAAAATGGTGACAAAATCCCTATTGATATTGTATATAGATCGGCTTCGGCGTAAACTTCAACAACTCCTCCGGCGCATACATTTTCCAATTGTTTTTATTGTCGTTTTTATAAAACAACTTAAATCCCGTAAACTGCACCGGCTCCTTATAAATGTACCGCTTGTAGGACGACTCCTTCAATATCTTATCCCCAAACCCATCCATATCCATAACGACCTGAACTTCGGGAACAATTTTTATATCCTGATAATTTTTCACCATGCCCTGCGTAAACCGGTGAATGACCAACACTTTAGGCGTCAGTTTATTTTCCTTTACTACGTCAGCCAAAATTTCAATGGCGTCATTGATGTCATCGGCTGTGAAATGCCCAATTCTTGTGCCAGGTGCTTCGCCATTTTTCATAGAAAATTCTGGATCGATGCCCAAATGCACATTAGGCAGTTTAAGATACGGTTCCAGCGCGGACACTTCCTCTTTGATGCTGCTGTGCCCAATCTGTACATCCAAAAACACCAGCGCATTGATGGGTTTTGCCCACGCCAAAATGGTGTCGATCTGGCTGAATGGCATGCGCAACCGGTACATATTTCCATTTCCGGGTCGGGACTGCGCGGTGGCAGCAATGTAGTGCAAGGCGGGAATAACTTTTGTGGTCGAATCGGCGGCTTGCCATTTGGATACTTCACCGTTTAATTTCTCCAACATCTCATCTTTGGGCAATTCTCCCAGAATGCCCATCCGGGTGGAATACAGGTTGCCGTAATAGGCCACAATTCTATTAAAAGGCAAGAGGGCACCTGGCAGGGGATAAGGCGTCTTCACCGGCCATTTTCCGGTGGTGTCACTGTTGGCCAATACCTTCATCCTTTGGTCGTAATCTGCAGTATCGAGCACCGGGACCGTTACTTCGGGGGGAACCGGGGGAACCAGGGCTGCCGACTTTGATTCACTGGATTTGGCATTTTCACAACTGGTAGTAAAATCCATAAAAGAAAAAATGAGCATAATATAGGAGAAGGAAGGGAATGATTTGTTCAAGATGTTTTTGTTTTTGTGGGGGTTTTGTTACCTGAAGGTATGAGTTTAAGTTAAACCAACCTTCAAAACTATTTAGGTAGCTAAGATAGCGTTTTTTTGCCAAAAAGGGAATTAAGCAGGGACCGACTACAGACCAGGGTAATGCATTTCAACGGTCTATGATTTTTACCACAAGTAGCATTGTTATACTCCTGTGATTTCTATGGTTTATTTAAGTCTTTATTCAATTATTTTTAATGTGTAGATGAAATCTTGTACACTATTGAAAATGAGTTATTTAAAATAATAATCCACATTATTACATGATTTAAGCGGCAAATTGAAATTTGTAGTCGGGCTTAAATTTTTGCTTATTTGTTACACATGCAAAAAACGGTTTTCAATATTTTATTTCTTACACTATTGATAACTGACATTTTGTTTTTTCCTTCACCTGTTTTTCTGTTGTAGAATTCACCGAATATATTTTTGCTATTAAGCACGGATACCGCACCTAAATGTAAAAGCGTTTTAAGCTGTTTATTTGCTTTGGGTGACACTTTGTTTTTTCCTTTGTATGCTCCAGAAGATCTTTGAAAAGGTACTACTCCAGAATAACAACCTAACTGCTTAGCATTTTTAAATCTATTGAAATTATTGGTACATGCAATTAATACGGCTGCCGTTGCAGGGCCAATACCCGGAACGCTGATTGCTATTTCAAAATTTTCTTTCAATTTTTCATCGCTCTTGATAACCTTTAAAATTCTAACCTCAATATTATTAATAGCTTCATCTAGCTCCTTTTCAATTTTTTCATTGTTTTTCTTTAAAAACATGGATATGTTGGATGGTAGAAATTTATTTTGATCATCTTTCTTACTGATGAGCTGACTTTTTACTTTAACAAGAGCTGATCTTTCCGTTATTAGTGCTTTCAGCTCTTGCATCTCATTTGAAAGAGGAGAATAAAAATTTAATTTATCATAGAATCTATACGCGAATTCAGCAATCTTTTGTGCATCAATAGTATCGTTTTTTGCTCGATCAAAATTAACTACAGCTTTTATAGAACCTGGGTATAATAATGCGACTTTGAAGTTATATTTTTCCAATAATTTAAGAACTATATTATTATATACTCCTGTGTATTCAAATGCAAAAACACATTCATTATACACATTCTCCTTTTTCCCGTCAGTAAATATGGTGTCAACTTGTTTTAAAAAGGTTGACAATTCTGATTTTGAATTTTTTACTACTTTAGAAGCTAGGAAGCTCTCACCATCGTAGATGCAAAAATCAATTTTCTCTTTGGAAATGTCGCCAGCAACAAAAATTCTTTTCATTTTTTTTAATTTTACAGTTAATTAATGAGTTGAGAATTTAAGTGAACTCCAGAACCTTACTAATGGGTTTTACCCTAATTTCTATTTGGATTTTACTTAAAATGTAAAGAGAGGATTTAATCACAAGATAGATTTCAAAATCTAGCACTTTTGTCTAATTTGCCTCTCTTTACCTCAGCTTTTCCACATAATCAACAAAAATCATACCCCCCCAGACCCCCCCAGGCATGGATGATGGTTATACATTTTAAATTAATTAATATTTTACTTTGCAAATCTAAAGGAACTTTGTGATCCTTTTTTCACCACAAGGCGCACAAAGGATTCACTAAGGTCACTATGCTTTGAGTCTTGATGCCAATGAGATTTCGATAATCCTGCCAATCGAGTAATTTATACATACCTGGGAATACGAACGCTTGTAAGTTATGGAAAAACCAATACCCGAAGAGCCATCGCAAGTTTGTAACTTGCGATTTCTATTAGTATGTCTGCTCGATTTTTTGATATGGCAAATTATATCCATCTACTTCTGAATCAAAATCCAGCCAGGTAACAGTCCTAATGATTGCTCGCCTCTATGGCTTTCAATTCATTTTCCAAATATGAGGTGGTTCTGGTACAAATGTCGGTGGTAAAAAACCGTCCCGGCCAATTGGCCAGTGGTAGCCTTGAAGTTGAATCAAATAAATTCACCTGTGGACTTTTGGCATAGGCATAAATGACGTACTCCTCACCCACCCTAAATGTAAATCCACAGGCTGCATCAGAAACAGCTGTGAGTATGGTAATTCGCTCCAGAACATAAGAATTTTTGATCTTTTTACTTACCTGAATTTCTACAGCATTTAATACTTCGCTTACCAGCACAGAATCCCCCGTTTCTGTATAATTGCCGTGTTCGTCTGTGGTAAAATCTGCCGTATAATATTCGTGATAAGCCAGTGATATACTCAGCACCTTGCCGAGCAGGATGACATCGGTTGATTCAAAAGCTTCCTTGACCGTTAACCGGGTACTACAGCTACAGGCATTGAGGCTTTGAGGCAAGTGGATGAATAAGGTAAATGTAAAAAGGATGATAATTTTTAAACTCATAGTCTGTATTTGCCAAATGTAATGTTTTTCAATCCCATTGTATGTGTAATGACATTCTTATGGGTCATACTTCTACGGTTTCGTTGTTTCCCCTACTATCTTCACAAAGACAGGGGTATAAACTACCTCAACCCAAGTATAAATTTTCGCGGGATAAATATTCTAATATTTAGTAAACTTATGTACCGTAAACTTTTCTCCATTAGAAAATTTAAAAAAATATAGACCTCGTGTAAGATTTTGCACATCAATTTCTGAGCTTCCCATCAGATTATAATGGGAAACCATTTTGCCCTGCATATTATATATTTCCAATCGATCAAATTCATTTTCATTTTGAATTTGGATGATGTTGACGCCTGGATTGGGATAAAAATGAACATCTGTCTCTTTGTAGTTATCTTTTGTGTCTGTGGAAATTCTTAAATTGTCAAAGGCCACATACTTCTTTTCCAAAATGGCGTTTACCAGAATATCCGAATCTCCATCCTGATCATAATCATATATTGACATCCAGTTCTCCAATGCCTGGGGAGTCTGAGTATTATAACCATCAAAAGCTATCTTGCCAATAGAGGTCATATTGTCAAACGTGTTGGTCCCGGTTCCTTTGCCTACCACTATATTAACGGAATCAAAATTCATATTTTCAAGGTAAACAATGTCCAGGTTTCCATCATTGTCAAAATCATTTAACTTTATATTGTAAATTTCTCCCGAATTTGTAAGCACTACTTTATTGCCAAATGTGCCATTGAGGCTGTTAAAAACTAGAATGTCTGTACCACTAAATCCTGTAATAATTATATCCAGGAAAGCATCTTTATTTATATCCCCAAATTCCAACTGCTCGCCGGTGTAACTTACCTTAATTTCCTGTTTATCGAAACTGCCATCTCCTTCATTTGTCTGAATAATCAGCTTATCGTCGCCAAACTTTTTTGTGGTATAAACTACATCCAGGAGATCATCATTATTGATGTCAATTACTTTGACCGTGGTAATTAACCCAACTTCAGGGAACGTAATCTTGTTTAATAACTTTCTGTTCCCACCGAGTAAGTTGATGTTAACAGCACCACTTGAAAACGAAACACTGCTTGAGACTATGTCATAGTTGCCATCTTCATCAAAATCAACTATTCGATTTGCCCTCACATTCCAGTTTCCGTCTATAGGGTACCCAATGTTTGTAAAATTATAATTTCCAGCATTAGAGAGCAACTCAAAATTTCCCTGAATATCCACTTTGCCATCCCAATTTTGATCCACAAAATCCACAATAATTCCAGGAAAAGGTGTTTGGCCTGCCATTTTTGTCAATTGATGGTTATCGTATTCATAAAATTCGAGTTTACCATTCATATGGGCTATGAAATTCACTTTTCCATCTTCCAATGAACGACAATATACCATATCTTCCAACCGAATGGATCCGCCTGAAGAAATGACAGGCATAAGATCATAAATGATTACCTTTTTCTCTGAAAAATTTTGAGCACCTATTTGATAACTTATGAATAGAAATAAAAAGTACTGTAAGGTTTGCATATAAAGATTGATTTTAAATTATTATCATTTGTAGAAAATTGGTCTGCTGCTTCATCCTACATTTCTGAACCTTGCAATCTGGTGCAGACTCATACAGTACTAATTTGAAGTAAGCATCTTCAAGTGTAGACCATTTTTCCGTTCGGCAGAAGACCAAGAGGCATTAAATCTGTGAATTTCGTTTCTTTAAAGCCCGATCTATTTTAAAATTGCGGAGGTTATTTTCCATATGGCAAATGTATAACATTTTACCATTTCGGTTTGATATGGAATGATATTATTCGATAAATATTTGACTTGCAGTAGAAGTTATGGATGGGTAAGGGTAGCTTATAATAGGTAGCTCAGGTGACTGGGGTTCTAGATGGCTAATGTCGCTTCCTTTTCCTCCCTCCCCCCGCAAGCGGGGTACTCCCTCCAGAGGGAGAGTTTGGATTTCTCGTAGACGCGTGGTGTGCACACAGTTACCTTACTAAAATGAATTGCTGCTCATTTTTTTTCGTTGGTAAGTGTAATTTCAGTCGGTTCCTCATGGGAGCTGGCATACCACGTGGTCCCCCTCTTTGCGAGGGAAGCGTTTGCTTTTGTCGAAGACACGCGGTAAATGCAAAAAAATAAAACAATTTATCCGACAGCGTTTGAACATCAGTTAGCTAACATATGCAATAGATCATGTCCAAATTTCGACTTATAAGGCAGACAACCGGTGGCAGTAATCTTTAACTCTTAATCCACCACCGGTTTTCTGCCTATACTTAGTTTCTTACAAATTTGATTCAAATCTCCGGTTTATTTTATCCAATACAAATACAATAACCAAAGCGGAAAGAAATGCCGGTCCTAAATAATCAATTTTGCAGCGGCACTCCTCAGGTGTCAAAAGGCTTTGAATTGACCAGATGAGCACTACGAGCAGGGCCATATTTACAAAACGCTGCTCTTCACTTATTTTGAATTTATAATGCTTGGGTATAGCCAGGTGGCAGTTATGGTCAAAAGTAAAATGAAATAGGACATGGTGCTTATTTTTTATAATCCAAATCTTCCCAAATTTAAAAGCGGCGTAAAAATTTACGCCGCTGCATGTCTATCGTCTTTTTAAATATGAATAAAGAAAATTTCTTTAGGTCTTGTCGTTATAGAAATCATTTTCTGTGGCTTCCTGCAGGTCTATCTTTTCACTGTACCGGGCCCTGGCGGATTTTTCTTTGGCAAACATGTTTTTGATGGCCGTGGCATTTTTTTCAAAAACCATTGTATTGGTAATGGAAATTGACGTGGCAAATTTTTCGACATTGTGATCTGCACCGATGTACGTAAATGTCCAGCCCTTTAATTTTAGACCATCGATGGTATTTCTGATGTTCATACCGGTATATTCCTTTGAAGCGTTTTCTTCGCCATCGGTCATGATGGTGACCAGCACGTTGTACTTTTCCTTATCCGCCAAAACCTGGCTCAGTTTTGCAAAAGCAAAACCCATGGCATCATACAACGGAGTCGATGCGTCCGGCCGGTATCTCTTGCCGTCGATCTGTCCGAGTATTTCTACCGGATCCATAAAATGCAGGATCTTCTGCCCAAGGCCATTAAACGAGATCAGGGTAATAAAATGCTCCTGATCCGGATACGCAATCGCTATACCCTTAACGGTTTGTACAATTTCATTAAAACCCTGGATGATGGAATTTTTAATGGAATCCATCGAACCACTTTCGTCTAAAATGATGAGGTTGTGCACCTGGTGTTTTGTTTGCATAACTGGAACTTTTTTGTAGGTTAAAAATGAAAGTCGGGTAATAAACAATAACGTTATGCCGATTTAAATAGTTCCAGGGAATTGGTGTTTCTCGGTTGATATCCACAATATTAATACGTATTCATAAATAATAAGGTAACTTAACCTCATTGTTTACATATTTATCCCTTGCGGCTGAGAAAATTTTTTGATTATCTATTGTGTGAATCTTTTTAAAGAGGTGCAATTCTTGTAATAATTCTTGTTTGGGTGCAGTTGGTTTATCCGCAGCATTCCAATACATTGCCTTGAGCTTGTCGAGGATTGGTGCATCTAATCGTTCTTTCAGAGAAACATTTTGTTAAGGCAGAATGTTTTTTTAATATTTTTTCCGTTTTGTGGCTTTTCATATTGGCGTATTTCGGGCTTGCCCCCCCTGGGGAGAGTCCTTCACTGTCAACCAAGCCTAAATTTAATAGAACACAGAACATGAAATAACCACGTAAGACTCCATTAGGACCTGCAGCTAGTAGTGTCTGGGCTTCTATCTTTCTGAGTTGATTTCAATTCTGCTCGTTTACTTTTTGTCCGCAATAAGGGCAAACTACCCAAAGTTTTTCAAGCTGGCTATAGCAACTGTCGCATGTAATTACCTTGTCAACAATAGCTTTTATGGGTAAGGTAGTCCTAACCGTGAAAGCTTCAGGGATTTCTTTAAAAAACTTGATTCATTGCCTTTTTCAGTAATTAAAAAAAGTTTGTCTTTGGCTCTTGTAATAGCCACATAAAACAATCTTCTTTCTTCTTCCATTAGTAAGTCATGGTTTGCTTTCTTAATTACCTGAAAAATCCTGTCCTCAAGCCAAATGTCAGGGAAACCACCACTTCCTTCGGTTAACCCAATAATAAAAACAACTTTCGCTTCAAGTCCTTTTGAAGCATGAATGGTTTTACCTGGAACTATGATTCCTTCCTTTTTAAATCTGTAGAAATATGGTACATACATTTTACTTCTCCTATACAGAAAAAGGATTTCATCATTATTAATTCCGTCTTCGAGCAGCTCTATTATTTTACCGACACAGAACTGAATGTTTTCTACTTCACTGTTTCCAGAGTAAACCACGATTTTATGTTCAGATTTTTTGGAAGCCTGAACATCTTTGTCAACTCTGAATTTATTATTTTTAATCACCTCATTACTTGCCCCAACTATATTTTGAGTACTGCGATAGTTTAGGTTTAATTTGATTGTACGGGCATTTGTAAAGTGGTTTTCAAATTCTACAATGTAAATGACATTAGAACCCCTGAAGCCATAAATGCTTTGCCAGTCATCGCCTACACAAAAGAGCTGAGTTTTTTCAGTTAGTAGTAGCTTAATTAACTCGACTTGTAAATTGTTTACATCCTGAAATTCGTCAACGAGAATGAATTCATATTTATTTTTGTATTTAGTTGCAATGTCCTTTTGATTTATAAAAAGTGATGTGCTTCTTGAAATTAAATCATTGAAGTCAAGATAAGATTTATCAGTGCAATAGTGAATATATTTTTTGACGATTGGTATTGCAAGTTCATAGAAGTGTCTCACTCTCTCATGTTGATCTTTACGTGCATTTTCCAAGACCAGGTCTATGTCAATATTTTCAACTTTTATCATGTCAGTAATCCGCATGATTTGTTGCACGAAATCTTTAACATCTTCCTGGAAGCCGTGAAATTCTTCTTTGAAGTTGAGTGTTACAGTTTTATGGTAATTAGAAGGCAATCTGCTTTTTACAATTTTGTCCAGTGAATGATTAAAGAGCGCAGAGTCCCTGGTCATGCCTTCAAAAGTCTTAACGAGTAACAAATTTCCTTTTTGAAATTGTTCTTCTTTGTCTTTTGTTGAAAAACTTTTGTCACTGATGTGTTCAATGTAAAGATTTGCCTCCGGAATATAAAAATCAGGATGAAACGAAAAATCTTTTACATTCAAAACTGGTTCATATTCGTACTTTATACTGTGCCTATAAAACCAATCTGAAATGAATTGTTCAGACTTTGAACGAACTTTGGTTCCATCAAGTGTTGTATAGTATTTCCCGTCGTGAGGAAAAAATTTCGGGTCTGCTCTTTTTAAGTGGATCTTGTCAATTATGTAATCAAGAATATACCGTTTTAGTTGGAGTAAGTATGCTGTTTCCTCACATTCTTTTATTAAGAGTTTGTGCATTACTTCAAATGCGGTTTCAGGGGCAACGTGTTTTGAAAGTTCATCTTCTTCCTCTTTTTTCTCGTCTCCAATTATCCTGAATTTATTATCAAACTCATTAACTCCGTAGTTTCTTAAAATACTGTAGCAAAAAGAATGGAACGTCTTTACTGTCAAGCCATCAATCCATTTGTATTTTTTTTGTTGAAGGTATCTTTCTTTGTCCTTGTCTGCTTTGCTTATTCTCTTATCATATAACAGTTTTTCGTATGCTCCAGAATTGTCGGCTGAAATAATTAAACGGTCAATCATTTCATTAGTCGCATTTTTAGTGAATGTGATGGCTAAAATACCTGAAGGGCTAACACCTTTTTCCTCTATTAGATAAATAATTTTTTGTAAAAGTGTTTTTGTCTTGCCTGATCCAGCTCCAGCCAAAACTAAGAGCCTTTTGTCCTCGCTTACAACCGCTTCATGTTGTCTCTCATTTAATGCACTTAAATTTGTTTTTGTAGTAATTGTCACGTAAAATCTTTTTGTTTAATTGCGGTTCTGTGGTTTTTTGGCTTGTTAGTAACTTTTTGCAGAGCACAAAACTTTTTGATACCGCAAAACATTATGCGGAGAACGAAACCCCGCCTATTGCCAATGTGCTATTATGTTTTCGTTCTGTACTTCTCAATAATGAATTAACAGGAAGCTTCCACTATTTTCATTGGTGACTTTGTCGGAATAATGCGATTGAGTTTCAGCCCTGCTGATTCAAACAAAATCTTAAATTCTTGTTTGGTCCGCTCTGCACCGCCTAACATCACCTGCATATGCAAATCATAAAATAACGACATGAGTGTATAGGGTTCATCAACAACCTGCTCGACAAGTAATATTTTGCCGCCAGGATTGAGACTTTTACGACAGTTTGTAAGTATTTTTAAAGCGTTTTCATCATTCCAATCATGAATAATAGTTTTTAAAACCATGCAGTCGGCAGCTGGGATGGAATCAAAAAAACTGCCACTCACTATTCCAACCCTATCAGAAGAGTTTTCTATTAAATTTTCCTCTACTGCACTTTCCATGTCAAATAAGATACCTTTCGACCTGGGAGATTTCTCCAAAATGGCTTTGAGCAATATACCTTGTCCTCCACCAACATCACAAATTTTATCGAATGCACTAAAGTCATAAGCTTCTGCCACAACAGGAGCAACCATTGTTGTCATCATTGTCATGTAATGATTAAAGGGTCGGCCGTATTCCTGATTGGTATCAAGAAACTGAAAAAAGGGTTGACCAAAAACATGATCGAAAGCAGGTTCACCTGATTTCAGACAATGCTCAAAATTCATCCAGCTATCACGCCATGGCGGAGCGCCTATAAAATTTGCCGAACCATATAAACTTCCTGGTGTATTTTTCAGAAAACTAAGTCCTACTTCAGTGAGTGAATATTTATTTTCAGTAATATTCACCAATCCAATGATTGAAGCATATCGTAAAGTCCTTGCTAAAACATTATTATTAAGGTTACATTTTTTTGCAAGTTCATCATTCGTGCTCATTCCCGAACCAATTGCTTCAAGAACTTCATTTTTTATAAGTGAGGAAAGGATAAATGAATTCATCATTCCTCCAAGAATCTGAAATGCACGAATTGGTGCTGGTGTTTGATTTTCCATATTTTATATTTGTTTTATTGACAATGTTTACTCAATTTGGTTTTCCGCGTCCACGTTTATTCTCAGTTGTCATCTTATCTGTTCATTTCTTGTTACTCAGTTTGAAGTTCCGATGTCGCCAAGCAAGACGGATAAAGTTTCGCGGCTTTTCGTAGTGGCGGATTTCAGAGCACAAAACTGTCAACCTAACACAAAAGCCCAATTGGAAAACTGAACTTGAATGTAAGCACGTCACCCCGCATGACGCCAAACGTGTGTTATGCCTTCGTGCTTTTTTGTCTGTCATGATGTTACTGCTGTATTTAGTAATTGTTCTCTCAAGTCAGCTAGAGTTTTACTTTTATTGTTTTTCCAAGATATCCAACCGTTGACTGTTTTTCTGTCACTGCCTGCGTCTTGAATACCAGCAAGAGCTGCGTAACTTGGGCTACTAAATAGTTGTCCCAATAGTTCTAATGAACCATCTTCTAAAACTGTCGCTTCATATTTCTTTTGTTGTCCGTTTCTAGGTTTGTAAGCCATTGTTAGCTTTTCACCAACTGTCAGCAGAGTTGCATTAACGAGGTCCGTTAATCCAACATCATACTGAGCAATATCTGTATTCGCTTTTTGGGGTTTACTTTCTTCTTCTGTGTCAAGTTCAGGTTTAAATTCTTCCGGAAATTCAAATACAATATTTGTCGGCTTGTTAAACTCAACAAACTTGCTTACAATCCAAAGTTTCACTTTGTATTTTAAAGTCCTTGCCCAGTCACGGAGATCATTTGTCACACCGTCAATTGGTACTCCAATTATTGGGTCAGTCTCTAAAATGTCACCAACAACTTGTCTTACGTTAATTGCAGCAATGTTAAGGTCTTCAAATTTCTCTTTCGTGTATGGGTCAGCCTGGTATTGCTCAACTGCAAGTTCAACCAGTGTCCTTTTAGTGATACTTTGTTGAGATGCCAAAATTTGCTTTGTCACCTGTGGAGCAATATGGTTCCATACGCTGAGATGCATAAGTTCAGCTTCAACTAAATACCATTTTTTCTGTCCGATGTCAATTGCGAAACCGTCTGGAATTGTGCCAACTCCGTCAGCCGTTTTTATTTTAGTTTTTGGCAAATAAAATGAAGTAGGTCCGAATAGATACTCGTAATTGTCAACGATAACTTGCTCCAATTCTGCTTCACTGTCGAACGGTGACTTTATGTATTTCGTGTCTTTAAATATTAGCATATTTCTGTCTAGTCGTTAATTGTTGTTTGTCGTCATAGCATGAGGCATAACGTTTTGCAGCTACAAGAAGTTGGCGATTTTCACCACAAATGTTCATACGAAGCAGCACTGTTTGTTGAATCATAAAACTGTCATACGAAGCACTGAACCGCCACTTTTGCCAAACCGCTGTTAGCGGTTCGTTGTTTTTATTCCACTTTTAGAGTCCATAACCAAGCGTCACCAATTTCTTCGTCCTGTACAATTTCTGTAAATATAAATTTATTATTTTCTAATATTTTGGTCGAAGCATTATTTTCAGGAGCTGTCTTTGCCGTAATTGTCACTTTCGGGTCAGCTCTCTGCGAAATGGAAATTAATTCTTTACAAGCGAATGAGGCAATACCTTGATCCTCAAATCCTTTAAAAGTCCAATACGCAATTTCAACTTTACCGTCAACTGGTTGGCTAGTAAAACCGCAAGACCCGACAACTTGATTTTGTCTAACTACAAGATATGAGACCCAAGGTAAATTGAAACCGATTTTTGGATAATAATCTTCATAAATTTCTAAAAGTGTTTGGGAGTCCGAAGAGGTAAACAGTTTATCAGATTTGTCTTCATTCAATTGTAAAATTCGTAATTCCATTTATTTGCAATATTGTTTTTTTCAATGTTTTTATCGTTAGTATATTTCTGCGTCTATACTTGTAGGTATTTTCAAAATCTTACGAAAGTCGGTTTTTGTATTAATCAAACCCAATTCAAATCTTAAACTGTCATTTCGCTTTCAACATTTCCTGTGTGAAGGGTTGCTTTTGGTTCAAATAGTAAGTTAAAAATTATTTCTCCGTTAGTATGTGGTCTATGTTCAACTCCTTTGGGAACAATTAAGATTTCTCCCTCCTTAACTTCAACAGTTCTTCCATCTCGAAAGTCCATTAAAAGCTTACCTTTGAAATCATAAAAAGTTCGTCTTCATTCTCATGGCTATGCCAAAAAAAGTAGTCTTTAATCTTACACAGTTAAACATATTGTCCATTAAGTTCGCCAACAATGTGAGGCGTCCATTGCTTGTCAAATAGTGAAAATTTGTCTAAAATGTTGATTGAATTAATTTCTTGCATATTTGTTAATTTCTTTCATTAGTTAGTTGATGTCTGGTGTCGCAATACAATGACCGATAACGGTCGCGTGTATGAATCGTTGGGGATTTCGGGCTTCGTTCCTATCCACCGACACAAACGCCGATGCGGGGCAGAACGTTTGATTTAACCACTTATAATCCAATGTTTTATACGCGATGTTGCCTGCTTCCCTTTTTTCATTTCCTTTGGTCATAAGTCGATTATTGTCATTTTGATTAATCGTATTGGACTGTAAATGTTATCACCAAAATGGTTAATATATTCATTTTTTTGGTCGTTCCAGTTAAAGCCCGGTCTTGCTAAACAGTATTCGTTTTGTCTTGTCGCAGAAACAACATAGCAATAACCAACGCCTGCAATTGAAGAATAAATAATTTGCCCTATTTCTGCTCTATCTGCGAATTTTCCATCTTCTCTGTTGCTTATTGAGTATCTGAAAGCCTTACAAACTCTATTTTCAAAATATTCCAATTGACTGTCTAAATTACTTGTTGCATGTTTCAAGTTTTTAGCTTTCTCCTTTACTTGTGTAATCAAATTGTTTAGGTTTTTGGCAATCTCTGTTGTAGAAACCCAACCTAAATAATGTAATGTGTTTAATAATAATGTCTTAAAATATAGTTTTTCATCTTCTTTCCAATTGATATTTGCGATACAAACAATAGTGCTGATTAATGCGTCGAATTGTAATTGTTCAAATTTGTTTCGTGTATAATCAAAAGAGTATTCCTTAAAACCGTTTTTTGCTAATCTTAAAAAGTCACCAACAATGTTTAAGCAACAACCTTTTACATTATCATTTTCATAATCGCCTGTTACCGGCAAATAGGTAAAGAAAAGTTGTTGTTGTTCATTTTCTATTTTCTCTGATTTACCACCAAATTCGTGTATGAGTTCTAATGCAATAAGGTATTTAGTAAGGTCAGTTAATGTAAGTTTATATTTTGTTTCCTTATAATTTGGTTTTGCCATATTATTCGTATCAGTCAACAATGTATCTCTGTGAAAATAGGTGTAAAGATTTTTGAAAAAGTTTTTGAGTTTTCGTTTGTCTGCTTCTAAAAGTTTCAAGGGAACACTTTTTTCTTTTCGCACTTCACTTTCATCATTTCCACTAATGCTACTAATATCGTCTTCTTGTTCGTCCGTTCTTATGTCAACTTCTAAATCTAAACTTTGTGTATGAGCCAATTTAAGAGCATCCAATACACGAAGTGAAGGCGATAAAAGCAAAGCGTTTTCGTATAAATGAGAATTAGGTTCTATAGGTTTATAACCTGATAAGTCATAAAGTTGAGATTGGTCTGCTTCTTTCTTTTCTTCTTTATCGTTTATTTTATTTCTTGTTGTATTGATAATGGAAGTTCCATCTTCTTTTTCGCTTTCGTCAATAATTGCGTAATGAATTAAATCAAGCACGTTTCTCAACTCACCATTTTGAAGCTGTCCACACAATCTTTCAAGTTCTGCATTTTTCGGGTTTGGGTGTGTTTTTGCGATAGTAAGATAATTACTGACAATGATTTTGTTTGAAAGGCTTTTATTGTCATCTGTGCTTTGTAACTGCACATATCGAAATATATTTTCATCAATATCAAAATTTATTTCGTGTTGTGCTTTCAGTAATTCTATTTTTTGGACTTTAATAATTTGATTATGACTGTCATACATTGCAACAGCAACAGGTTTGTCAAATTCTATATTTGAGTAAAGTGTTAAAGTTGTATAATTAATTTCGGCTGCTAATAGCTTTATTGGAAACTGATTATTCCTAATAATTGCATGTTCTATTGAAAGTCTGATATTTGCAACAAATTTTGAAAGCGATTTTTTACTGCTTGCTTTTAATTTTAATCCTATCTTATCTAAAATATTTCCATTTTCTGATTTTAAAAAAAGTGAAAGTTCTGAATTTGCTGTATTGGAAATTCCCAATCCTGCTGATGTAATGTTTGCACTACCGAACAAACAAAACTCTCTGTTCCCCTTAGTGTTGAAGTGTAAAATCTTGGCATGTAGTTTTGATTGCTGCTCTGCACCGATGTTTCTGCACAAATCCAATTCTTTCCAATCATAAAAAACATACCTTTTTTCATTTTGCAATTCAGTTGGAATTGTACCACTTTCATCAATTACTACATTGATTTGTGCATTAGGGAAAGTGTTTATTATTTCTTCTAATGCCTTGCCTTGTGTGTCGTAATAAGGTGAAACTGCTGTTATTTCCGTAATCTTTTCATTTGTCGTAAGTTGCTTGACCTGTTGCCAAATTGTTGTTTTAGCAGTGTTGTATAAAAAAGCCACTTGTTCGTTGTTTGGCAAATTGAGAAACTGAAAATCTGCAACCTTCGGCAATTCCATTAACCATAGGGAATGTTCCGCAATCCAACGTGTAGTTTTCTCACTTGCAATTCCTTTTGTTGTGGAACTAAGTTTGGAAACATAATTCCACGCTGCTGAAAATATAGTTGTGTTTTGTGTATGTTTAATATCACAAGTGTCCAAAATAAAGAAAACGGGACATGTTAGTTTTCCCTATATTTAGGGTTCAAAAAAACAATAAACATGTCCCATACAAATATAAGCCTCTTGAGTCAAATTTTGGCATTGGTAAATCGAAATATCTTTGAAAAAACCGTTAAAAATCATGAATCTGATAAACATTCTAAGGGAATAAACACCTGGACTCATTTAGTAAGTATGATTTTCATGCAATTATCAGGATCAGAGTCTATTCGTGATGTTGCAACTGGTATTTTGAGCGCTACAGGCAATCTTAATCATTTAGGCATCAAAAGAGCTCCTCAAAATCATCCATCAGTTATTTAAATAAGAACAGAGATTCGAAAGTGTTTGAAGACTTGTACTTTAAATTATTGGAGAATAGTAATTCGTCCTTAACCAGTACAAGGATGTATGCCAAAAAATCAAGAATCAGATTTTCATTATGGATTCAACCATTATTCCGCTTAGCCTTTCCTTATTTGATTGGGCGAAGTTCAGAACAAGTAAAGGGGCGATTAAGCTCCATGCTGTTTTAGACTATGACTCAGGCTTACCCAGCTATGCATGTATTAGTGAGGGGAAAAGCACGATGTAAAGGTTGCAAAAGAGCTAGTATTTCCCAAGGGATCGGTAGTTGTGGCCGATAGGGCATATGTTGACTTTGATTGGTTAAACGAATTGGACAGCACAGGGGTCTTCTTTGTGACTCGTTTAAAATCTAACGCTCATATTGAGATCGTTAAGTCATTTGCAATCAAAAGAGGTAACTGCTTTGTTCTATCCGATGAAGAAGTCAAGCTTACAGGCTTTTACACTTCAAAGAAGTACCCAAAAAATCTGAGGGTTGTAAGTGTTTATGATGAAAGGAATGACCAAGATATTGTACTTCTAACAAATCAAATGTCTTGGACAGCACATACCGTTTCTGAACTTTATAGATCAAGATGGGCTGTTGAAACTTTTTTAAGCATTTAAAACAACTATTTAGAGTGAAATCGTTTATTGGAACATCTGAGAATGCAGTTCGCATCCAAATGTGGTGCTCAATGATCGCAATATTATTATTAAAACTGTTAAAGACGAAGGCAAAATTCAAATGGCATTTATCTAACTTGATTACTTTTATTAGGATCAATCTTTTTGTTAAAATTGATCTCTGGGAATGGCTAAATCATCCATTAATCGACCCCAAAAACCTCCTGATGAAATACACCTGTTTTCTGGTATCTAGGATTAATTATAAAATTGATAATTTGAACATGTTTACACCAGTAAACATGGGCATCTATTTGTTCTTTTAAAACGTTTTGGACACTTGTGGTTTAATATCAAAATGATATGCTCCCCAAATTTCATCATTGCTGCCATTACCAGAATTGGTAAGATTACCAGAACCAACAAGAAATAATCCTTCTTTCTCGCCCAATAACAACCAAATTTTTGGGTGAAAAATGTTTTTTTCAAAAACAGGATAAAGTGAATATCCAGTCGCTAATTTCATTTCATCGCCTGTTACTTGCTGCATTAATTCTGAATAGAAATGTCCGTCAATAAACACATTTACATTCCTAATTCCGCAAGAACGTAGCCATTTCATTACTTTCAATTCAAAGAAATAAAAGTCAAAACTGAAAGTTGTGAGTATACAGGAATGGTATCGTCCGTTACCAATAAGAGAAAGTATATTGTTTCGTTTGATAGCCATTATTGTTAAGCAATTTTTTTATGTAATTCTGTAATCATTCTTTCGTCATTGATTACCTGCAAATCATAAAGTAAATTCTGTAATGCGTTCATTCGTGGCGATGTCCATCGGGCAGGAAAAATATCAATGAGGCGTATCATTTGTTCTTCAATGATAAATTTATTAGTCGTTTGTGTACCATTACCCATTTTGCGCAAGGCAACCATTTGGTGGCGATAAATAATGTTTTTATGAATGAAAAAAGAAATAAAATCTTCTACGTCATTTTTTAGATGTTTTATAATTGCAAATAATCCATCAGCCATATTTCCTTCTCTAACAATTCCGTTTCGGCTCATATATTCCTTTAGCTGCGGCAATTGCTCTTTGTTGTTATGGTAAAGCTTGAAAAGTAAGTCAAAGCCCATTTTTGCAAATTGTTGTGGTGTATTGTTTTCCCGATTAAGAATGTCATTTTCTGTTTCGGTAATTTCATCAATGTAATTTTCAAGAGTTTCCTTTTTACCTTTAATTTCCTTGCAAATTAGTTTTGAAAACTCGGTAGTAAATTTTGGCAAATATTCTTCAGTTTGTAAAGTTTCTAAATATCGAAGTGTACCAAAAAAAATCAATCCGCACGCAAACTGCCAATACTCGTTAAGTTGATAGCAATACCAACCAACATTTGTTGTTTGATTGTTGCTAAATTTTTGTTTGTAACATTCGTCAAGATAAGTATACCAGTCATATTCTTTATCGTTTTGTTTTGCTGTGGAAAGTAAAAAAGTGATTGTATTTCTTCGATAAAATGTAAATTCTTCTTCAATTTCTTTGCTTGGATAATCCTTATCCAAAAGCATTTCAACATATAATTTCCACTCTGTACTATCGGGATTTACCTTATCAATGGCAAAATATTTAATCAGGTTAGGTATATCTTTGCTTGATAGTCTTCCTTTTTTTATACAGTTGAAAAGTAATGTTTTAATCTCATCAGTCAATCCTTCATCAAACGCATCAGCCAATTGTTTGCCAGAAACCTTTTGTCGTGGGTGCGGTTGTGTAATATTGAAAATAATATCTCCTTCATCGTTTTCATAACGAACAACTAAAGAAAGTGCTGACATTGCACCAAAATAATACTGTCCAAAAGCTCCTGAAGGATATTTCCAGTATGTTCTTTCATTATCTTTGTCTTTGTCTGCTCCAGCGGCTAAGTCAAACGTATCTGATGTTCCATTGCTTAAAAGGTTGGTAGCAAATAAACTTCCAGTAATTTGATTTACCGAAGGCTTCTCTTTTTGCATTATTATTGCAATTAGTAATTCGGCTCTGCGAATGAAACGATATTGTTCTGTCTGATTTCCTTTCTTTTCATTTTTAAAGTAAAAGTCAATGAGCCAACAATAAAAGCCATAGTAACGAAGTCGGTTTGTCAAGTTAGACAGTCCAGGCAACATTGTTGCGTAAGTAGCTTCTGATGTTACTTGAAGTCCCAATGGGTCAAGCCCAGTAATCAAGTTTACATTTTCTCCCCAAAATGGATATATTGAATTTCCTTTTTGTAAGACTGTCATGATTATTTATCTAAATATTTTTGTCGTTTTATATTTCTGCTCTGTTCGTTGGTAGCTTCTTTTTAGGGTTGCAGGCAACGTTTTGCGGCTTTGCGAAGAAGCGGATTTCGGAGCACTAAACTGTCAACATACCACAAAAGTTGATGCGAGGTAGAATGTTCAATTAACCACTGAACCCGCTTTTTTGCAAAACCGCTGTTAGCGGTTCGTGCTTCTTTGTCTGTCGAGTTTGTTCGTTGTCATTTCGTGTATGTCTTGGTGCGTTGGCTTGGTGGCTCTTTTGCAAAACTTGGCTTCAGCGTGGGCTTGTGTGGTTTTGCAAATGTGCCACCAAATGCGTTGGATTTAAAATAATTGTCTTAACTCATTATATCTGTCCCAACTGTAATTTCCTTTCCCGTCTAATGAGTTTTTATTGTATATCCTTGTCAATACTTTGTTGTTTCCAATGTTCTGAATAATTGTCTGGTTGTTGTTTATTAACTCAATTTCAGAATAAAGATGCCATTCAGTTAGTTGTGCTAAATATTCAGGTCTTGTTCTGTTTGCTCCATCACTCAGAAATTGAAACTTCTCTAAAAACGAAGTTGTAGAAACAGTATTGATAATAGCTAATATTTCTTCCATTGTATTTGGTTGACCGGAAAGTAAATCCCATAGTTCATTAGCTACTAGCGATTCGCTAGTAGCAAAATACTTATTCATGTTGATAATTGAGCCAAGAAATCGTGGCTTGTTGTGACTTGTTACAGCTTCATTGGCCGGATTTACAGTAGGGTCAAATGGAAAGCCGATATAAAAATTAATTTGTTTGCCGGGGAAATGATTATAAAGTGCGGCCTTGCCTTCAAGAATTTTTTGTTTTTCGCCTTTCATTTCTCCTGAATTCGGCTTAACCGATTTTAGTTCAATGGCGATAACACTTGTAGCATCTTCAATAAAAACATCAGCGGAAAAGTCCATTGCATTTATAGTAGCATCATTGTATTGTGCAAAAAGCAAAGCGTTTTCAGCGTTAAGATTTGGAGTTGATGTGGTATTGCTCAAGTCTGCAATTATTTGAGCAATATGATTTCTTTGACTTTGGGATATTGGTAAGTTTCCGAGTCGCTTTGAAGTATATTCTCTTTTTTCACCATTGCTTAAATGGTGAGCAACATTTTCAAAGAACGTTTGCCCCAAGGTTGTATTTAAACCTTGTAGCCAACTACTAAGACTTATAAAAAATGGAGTGTCTGAAACTTTACCATTTAGTTTATCTGAAAATGCTCTTAAAAATGATTCGTGGAATGGGGCATTTCTATTATTTGAAGCGTCTTCCGGAAAACTTTCAAATCGAGTAACTAAGGTTTTTATAACCTCAATTGATATTTTTTCTTTTTGTTTATTTGACAATGCCATATTATTCGGTTATAAATTCATTAAGTGTTTTTGTAAATTTTAATTCAAAATTCGAAAAGACTTGCTCACCTCTTTGAACTTTATCAACAGTCTTATAAAGAATTTTTTCTTTCTCTCTTGTATCTAAATTAGTCAAGTTGGAATAATCCTTAACTACTATTTCAATTAGGTAGTCGATAATTGAATGAAAAGCGGTCTCATTTTTTGAAATTTTAAAATGCCGAGAAACAATATTGTTTATTAATTCATTTTGCTTTAACAACTCTTCTCCTTCAAGCTCTTCGAAGTTTTTCTTATTCTTTTCTTTCCTAAAATATCTTTCAATATTATCAATATATAGGTCTTTGCAAATAAATTTATAAAATAGATATAGAAGATGGAATCGTAGTTTTTTATTTTCTGGATGTTTTTCGTCAAGATAATCATCTAGTATTTTATAAACCGATGTAGTTACCTGATAAAGTTTAATAAATCTATCTTCGAAAATAATGTCAATTAAGTCGCTTGTGGTTTTATCAAAGTAGCCCGAAACTTTATGAGGCATATATAAAAGTGTTGAAAATATTGCCCTTAGGATATCATTTATGTTCACTATGTAATCAAAGTCACCCAATCCTCCTTCTGATATGGAGTTTTGACGCTTGTATGTAAATGAATTATTTAGAAATTTATTCTTACTAAAAACATCTTCTAAGTCTTTTTGAATATTTGTAATTGAAACTAAATCTTTTTCTGAAATGCCGTTTTGGCTATTTGTTCTTATAGTTATTTTTTCATATTCATCGTCACTGGCAATTATTATTTTTACTGGAACTTTTACCAAGTCAATATTTTTGAGTTGGATTTAAAAATATTATAAATGCTATTTGCAGTCTGACAACCATTAACAATGTTTACAGGAGAAATAATAAAATTTTCAACTGCATGTTTTATATCCTTCGTTGTTATTGTTAATCCATTATTATATAAATGAAACTTTGTTGGTTCGTTAGATAAAGTTGTTTCAATTTTCTCATTTACTTCAGTTGGCCCCAGATATAGACGAATGTTATTTTTAAAAACATCTGGATATAATACTCTTATGTTATTATCCTTCTCCGGAGCTATACAGTCAAGAAGTTCTCTTGCAGTTACGAACCCAATCAAATATGTCTCTTTATCTAACCTACAATTATCTTTATTTATTATGAGTTTATATTCGTTTGAGTTGAATTGTTCAAATAGCTCATTTAATTTTTTGGAGCCTTCTAAATGAATAATAACATTGCCAAATGCAGCATATTGATTTTTAAGAAACTCAATATCTGAATTCCAATCCTTTCTGAGATTTGCAATATCATTTTCATCTTTTTCAGTATAAAATGTCAAAACAAAAGAAGCTTCTAATTCGGGGTCTTCTTTAATCTTTGTTATAAAATTTGCTAGACGAAGCAATTCTTTTTGATATCCAGATATGCCTTCACCTTTTATAACTTTTATTGGAATATTTACAAAATTTATAAAGTCACCAATTTTTGCATTTGTGCTCTTTTTAGTCTGAATAAGATGAAATTCAATTTTATGATTATTATCCTTTATCGCCTTTATTACTTCTTCGATATTGTCTTCTAGAGAAAATATTTTATTCCCTATGAGCAGGAAGAAGGCATCACCTCCTTGTGCAGTTCCAAGTGAAATTTCTTTACCAATTTTCTGTTTTGCATTATAGGATTGGCTGGAATATTCCCAACAATGAAGAGAATTTACAAACCATTCAAACTTAACACTTGGGTTTTTTGATTTATCTTTTTTATCAAAATTAGCTTCAATAAACTTGTCAGTGTATCTCTCTATTTTTTGCTTCATTAATTACTTATCTTTTAAATGAAAAATTATCTCAGCATAAGCACCTTTATCTTTTCAGTTCGGTTTAATACTGGTCGTTTATATTGATTAACTATATGCATTCCGGCATTTTCTGCAATTGTCGGATACATATTGTATTTGTCGTTTGCTACAAGGAAAATATCATAATCGTCAACGAGATATTTTTTTGCGTTATTCAAAACATCACTAAGCCCTTGAATGTAGCTTTGTTTTGCTTCTCTGCCTTGACCTTTAAAAAGTGGCCCGATTTCTAATTCGTCTTTTCGTTCAAAACCAAACAAATCATAAGCATATGCGTGTTGCTCGTGGTAGTCAATTAAACCAACATAAGGTGGCGATGAAAATATCCCTTTGATTTTTTGTTTCTCTACAAGTTTCGCAAAATCAGGATTGAGTTTTTTAAGTCCTTCTACAATGTCAATGTTTCTGCTATCACCTGTTAAGCAGGTGTGAAATACGTCCTTTCTTAGCTTGTCATACTGAGCCAATCTTTTTACAGTGTCCTTAGAATATGTTTCCCACCATTTTAGAATAGAAAATAATGGCTTACACATTTTTCCATGTTTACCACAGTAATAAGTTGCCGTAATTGGTTCAAGCAATGTTGCTAAGTCTGCATGAGTGGTTGCTCTGCAACTTCTAATTGTGCGACTTAGAATAACGCTAACGATTTTTTTGGTGTCGGAATTTTTAATTTTTTGAATTTCATCAAACACAAATTGAATTTCATCACGGATGTGTTGAGTATACCATTTATCAAGGAATGAATCTTCTTTGTCTTGTCTTAATTTAATGTTATACTCTTTTACGAGTTTATCAAATGTTGGCAAAAACTCTTTTTCCTTTTCTTCACCATAAGCCTTTTCGTCAATCTCTTTTCGTTTTACTTTGTATTTGTATTCGGGAACTGGAAAATATTTATTGTTGAAAACATATAATTCTTTTAAAAGTCGGTCTTCAAATTCAAGCGTTTTGTGGTCAGCTAAAAATGATTTTAGTGCTTTAGAAATTCTGTCTATTTCAGTTTGAATATCAACAAGGTTATATTTTGTAACCTTGCAATTACCAATCAGTGCATTAAACGCAGAAACATCATTTCCAACTGCGTGAATTCCTAACTCACAAGCTTGAACCATAGTCGTTCCGCTTCCTGAAAATGGGTCGTAAACAATGTCTCCGGGCTTGAAATAAACTTCCTTCTTGAATTTGTCGGTGTGGTTGTCAAGGAAATATTCAACTAACTGAGGAATAAACTTTCCTTTGTATGGATGAAGTCTGTGAACGTGTTTTGTAGTCTCAGCTTCCTTGTATTGTTCAAATGATAATGCCCAATTCAAATCTTCACCAAGTTGTTCTTTCCATTCTTCTTGTCTCGATTTTTTTTGGTCTTTGTAATATTCAATAAGTTCTTCTTTGATTACTTGAGTTGAACCATTGTCGCCAATTTTTTTTATCCTGCCGTATTGGATAAGATAGGAAATGTTAGAAGTCGTAACATTTTTATCCAAATACTCTGTCGCCCACTGGCTTGCTTCTTTTATTGATAGTAATTCTGCCATTTTATTTGTTTTTAGTTACTCCGTATTTAATTGTTTTTTCAGCAACTTTGAGTGCTTGAATTCCCAAGTCTTCGTCTTGAATTTCATAAAGAATTTTCTCACTCAAATATTGAATAAGCAAGGATTCTTTGTCGAGTTCAAGTATGTCAGCCAACTTAGTAATTTGCTCTCTTGTGGCCTTTCTCTCTCCACGTTCAATTTTACTGAGTATAGCTGTGTCTATGTCTAGTTGAGCAGAAACGTGTCGCAATAGCAACCCTTTTTTCTCTCTTTTCTCTCTGATTATTTCTCCGGTCGTTTTCAATTTGAAAATATTAACTTGACAATAATTGTCAAATGTAAAAAGACTTTTTGATTTGGTCGCATAAAACTTTAAAGATTTTATCAACAGTCTGCAAACTTGTCAAGAAGTCGGGTGGTGGGTGGGCTTGGGTGCGGTTGGGCAAAATTAAATGTGCTGCAAATTGTGTCGGCTTGTGCTTGGCTTTGCAGCTCTTTTAATTTTGCGAAGCGTTGGCATTTTGTCTGTCCGTTTCCCGTTCATTTTTTGTTGGTTGTGTCGTCTTTTAGCATGACCGGTAACTTGTTTATATCCGCAACTCCCAAAATACCCAAATCCACTTAATATCATAATAATTTGAAATTCAACCCCATTACCCGTATCAAAACGTTTATACCCGATTACAAAACGTTTAGAGTCAGCCGTCAAAAAACGTTTGTAATCGATTAAAAACGACTCAGTATTCATAACCACCGGCTTACCCAACAACACAGGCCTAAATGGAAAATTATTTTTCAATATCCATACTTTATATAGCCCCCTAAATATACGCAAGGCGGTGCAGATGTACAAACTGCTGTGCAATTCAAAATAAAGTGTAAAAAAAACATCGGTGGGCAGAATAAAAGAGAAAAAGTTATCCGATATGCATTTAAAAATCAGAATAAAACTTGGTGGTTTGCTTCCATGTGGGTGATGTATGGCGCTCAGCCTCGCCCCTAAGCTATTGCTTTTCTTTTCGGTGTCAGTGAGTTCTACTTATTCAAAAATTCACTGATCTCATCATCGGTCACCTGTGAGAAATCCTCGTATAACTGGCCGACGGCCATAAAAATTTTCGGGGCGTACAGGCAAACAAAATCGTCTGCGTTTTGCTTTAGCTTGCCCACCGCCCGGGCAGCAGCTACCGGTGTGGCCACCACTACTTTTTTGGGTGCGTGGTGCCTTACCAGATCAACCGAAACGAGCATCGTATTTCCGGTGGCGATGCCGTCGTCCACAATGATGACGTTCTTATCTGTCAGGTCAATGGGTGGGCGGTCGCCCATGAATTTTTTATGCCGGTGTTTGAGCATGATGCGGATGTTGGCAGTTTCCTGTTCGATAAAATCGGGATCCATGTGAAAACGCGGGTCAATAACCCTGCCTTCCACACTCACTGAACCCACCACGAGTTCGGGATTGCCGGGGTGTCCGATCTTTTTGGTCAGCAGGATATCCAGGAGCAGATTCAGTGCTTTGTCTTAGACGCGCGGTTTTATCCATCGACTAAAACCCTGGGCCACGACACTACCTGCACGCCATCGGCATAATGGCAGGTCTGGAGGGTGGTGGGTGACAAAATAAAATTGCCGACTTTGTATTGCAGATCGAGGCGGGGCAGGGTCACTTCGCGTAGGGACCATGTCTCGTGGTGGATGTCGTAGCGGTATATTTTTTTGTTTTTTTCCAGGTAGAGGCAGTAGCGTTCTGTCAACCATTGGTCCAGGTCGCTTTTGGTGGTCAGGGGCTTACCGGGGACATATTCGAGGTGGAGGTTTTGGCTTAGGGTTTTGTTATGCGAGCCATAGGTGTGACCATCTCTTTTCAGCAGGGCTTTGCGGTAAGGCAGGCAAGACAGGACCCTGGCGAGGCAAACCGACAGTAATTTTTCTGCTTCGATGCTGAGGAAATATACTCCTGCTTTTCCGTCGCGGATGACGTAGGTCCTGAGGTTTATTTCATGGAAATTGGAGACCAGTGGCACCGCAGGCAAATACCTGGGGTGAATGTTTTCCATCGTAAAGGCGACCAAAGAAATGTAACATTTGCCGTCGTGGTCATCGAGGGTTAAGCCAGAGGGGACAAATTTCTGCAATTCATTCATGGGAAGCTGCCAATGCATGAAAATGGCGCGGTTCCATTCCTGGTAATAGGTCCAGTTGCCGGTGGGCATGGGCCAGGGACGGTGGTCGGTTTGCTTTAAAAACAAGTGGTTGGCCATGTAATAGGGTCTGAATTTTTTTTATATATATTTCTATTGTTCCAAATAAAAAACCAAGTACACCATTATGACATTAAACTCACCAGCTCTTTGAACAACTTGTAGGCGACCATGGCTGTGGTGTGGTTGAGGTCGCGCATGGGGTTATATTCTACCAAATCTGCTCCTACTATGGGTACGGAAATTTGCTGTAAAATGCGGATCAAATCCCTTGTAGTCAAACCTCCGGGTTCATGGTGTGAGACGCCCGGCGCAAAAGCGGGGTCGAGGACGTCGAGATCGAGGGAAATGTACAAAGGCCCTTGAAGTTGGGATACAAAATCAAAAGAAATATCTTTCATTTCAATGACCCTGACCCCAAATTTATAAACCTGTTCCCGCTGGTGTGTCGTCAAGGTACGGATGCCTGCCTGGGTAAGTGACTTCACCAGTTTCTTTTCCATCAGCCTGGCAAAGGGTGAAGCATGAGAATAGGGGTTGTTGTCAAAATTGTCATAGATGTCTGCGTGGGCATCGAGGTGGAGGATGTGCAGATCCGAATATTTTTCGGCATGCGCCTCGATGATGGGAAAGGAAATCGAATGATCGCCTCCCAGGGAAATGAGTTGGCCACCTGCTGCCAACTCAGACTGAACCCGGTCCCGGATAATGTGGTAAGCCGCCACAGGATTTTGGGTAGGAAAAGAAATATCGCCCAGGTCTTGGTAGTTGACCCCGTTGACAATGTGCAAACCACCTTCGCTGAAGGCATTTGCCGATCCTTCTGTTTCCATCAGACGGATGCGGCCAGGCGCCAGGGCAGGGCCCTTTAAAAAAGAAGAATTGCCGTCGAAGGGTATGCCGATTAATTTTATCATCTATTTAATTCACGTTGTGGTTTATTGTCCGTATGCTTATAGGAGTATAATTTAATTAAAAACTCATTCATATTAATCAAAGAACAAAAGTACCGGTTTACCGGTGTTGATCCAGCAGAATGGCATTTCCATCGGGGTCAACCACAAATAGACTGGCAGGTCCAGTGGTAGTTTCATCCGCCTCACTTTCCAGTTTTATACCTTTGCTTTTGAGTTCCTTCTGGATTTCCCGGATGTCGTCAAATTCCTCCAGGTTTTGAGCATTCTCATCCCAGCCCGGATTGAAGGTGAGGATGTTGTTTTGAAACATGCCGTGAAAAAGGCCAATGAGTGCATTGCCATTTTTCATGATGAGGTAGTTTTTCTGGAGATCACCTCCAAACTGGATAAAGCCGAGGTTTTCGTAAAATTGTTTGGAAGCCTGAAGGTCTTTGACGCTGAGGCTGATGGAAAATGCGCCTAATTTCATATGACTTGTATTGATTGGTTTGATGATGCGCAGATCAGTTTCAACGGGCTCTTTCAACGGTTGTGGATGTTGAAAGCTTGTCATTTTTCCCAGGGCAAATGAGCCTAAGAGACCCGCGATCAAGGTAATTTTTTTAGACATAATAAATTAGTTTGAATGTTGAAAAATATAAAAAACCGGCATAACCCTGGTGAATGTAAAGTGGTAAACGGTCTATGGGATTTTATTTGAATTTTCTTTCGCTTTCGAGGATGGCAAGATCGTTGATGCTGGCAAACCGTTTTTGCATCAGGCCATTCTCGTCGAACTCCCAGTTTTCATTGCCGTAAGCTCGCCACCATTGACCGGAGCTGTCACGGTATTCGTATTCAAAACGGACGGCAATGCGGTTGCCGGTGTGGGCCCAATATTCCTTTTTCAGTTTATAATCGATCTCCTTTACCCATTTTGCTTTGAGGAATTGTACTATTTCTTCGCGCCCATTTATAAATTGATTTCGGTTTCTCCACGCACTATCCGGCGTGTAAGCCATGGAAACGCGCTCCGGTTCTTTGCTGTTCCAGGCGTCCTCCGCCATTTGTATTTTCTGTCTGGCCGTTTCTTCTGTAAATGGAGGCAAGGGAAGCTTTTGTACGATCATACTTTTTGCTTTTATGAAGTAAAGTTATCAATTCTGCCCAATAATTGCCACCGGGCTTAAAAAAACAATGATAAGCCTATTTTCTAACTTTCGGCAGTTGGTCCCGCTTCATCGAAAAACAATTCCATCGTGTACTGGCTGTATTCGGGTCTGGTGATGCCCTCCACATAAAACCGGCTTTCAGCAGCAGTATACCTCTGCCGGTAGGCATCATCAATGCGCAGGTTGAATTCAGCATCCGCAAAGGGACTGCCTTTGACATTCAGCACAACTTCTCCAAATTTTATTTTCCCAACGCCCTCATCCCGCATTGCGGTAAACCAACTCCTTTCACTTTTCTCCCAGCTTCTGGCAAAGATCCTGCCGTCCACATTTACCATCCAGATATCGAGAAATTGGGTCCGGGTGCTGCCGCCGATGATGCCGATGAGGGTGTGTTTCTCAAAGTAGGCTAAGAATGTAGTTGGGAAGGGGGTAGATTTCATGGTTTTTCTGATTGAATTGAAAAGGCTGAGCTTTAATTGCATACGGGGCTATTCCTGCTAACTATTTGAGTTCACGAATGCCCTTAAACTTCTTAGTACCGGCTTCCCCTGTACCCCAATCGCCAATCACCACGTGGCTGGAGCCTTCAGCCTCTATCCACTTATATGCCGGATTGAATTCGATAAAATAGGACGATCGAATGGTGGATTTTGAGGCAGCCATGAGTTTATCGGTATTGGTCACCTTAAAGTTTTCAACATCAGTTTTATCGAGTATCATGGGTATGGTACCGCAAAACACATGATCTTTGTCTTTTGCATAGGGAAACTCCATTACTTTGAATGACACCGGGTCGGCGCGAAATATTTTTTCACAATCCAGGAACACCCGGTCTTTGTCGCGGGCATATCCCCTGTCATTCAAAACTTCAAAGGAATGAGGGTCAGCCATTTTCACCAGTCTTCCCTGATAGTAAACGCGATTATGGTCTTTGCCATAATTTTCATTGGACAGTACTTCGAAACTTTCCTGATCGACGCCTTCCAGGTACTTTACGCGCTTGCCAACAGATTCATCATATGACACCCACGACCACTGACCATTCACCTTGTCGTATCCGGTGGTGCATGAAGAAAATATCAAAGAAATCATTGCCAAAAAAATGGAATACAGTTGTTTGATCATGTCTTTGCGATTGATGTCCGGTGCTAAATTAGCAGAATTTTCTGACTGCCTATATTAATATCCGGGATCCATTGAATTGATCTGCGGTACAGTTACTGTTTTATCAGTTTAAATACCCTGTCCTCCACACGCAACAGGTACATGCCACTTTTCAGGGCAGACAAATCAAGGGACAAACTGGATCTTCCTTGTGTTCTTGTGACCAACCTGCCCAAATGATCAAAGATCTCCACCTCGTGCGTAAGCTGGTCGGAGATGTCAACCGTGATCTGGTCTGGCACCGGATTGGGATAAATTTTTATACCTTCTTCGCTCGCATCCCGGCCTATTTGTGTGACCTGCTGACCGCACCCCCATTGACTGTGGTCGAGACCTGTAGCGGCCTGCCATTCCTGAAACGCAGTAAAGGTCTCGCCAATGGTAGCCCATTGCAATTTTTGAGCATCCACCTGGTTGAGTGCATCGATCACTTTGGCCATCTTCTTAAAAAACATGGGTCCGTATTCCCGCTGGTTGGTCATGATGCGACTTACGTAAAACTTATCCTGAGGCCAAAGCCCCAGTTGTATGCTGTCAGCCTGACCCTTAATGAGGTCGATGATGGCCTGTTCGTCATCCAGTGAGTCTAAAATCGGAGCACAGCCGGTGCCCAAACACCATAAGTTCCGATCCGGGTTGTGTTGATAAAAATTGGACGGTGAATCTGGCTTGAAAATACCAAAGTCGTAGAAATCATTACAATGGACTGTAGCCCCTGCACTGCCGGCCCCTGACAACAAATCAAATTTCACCTTATTGCCATAGATGGCGCCAATAATTGTATCCTGATACTGCCACCAATCTATTTCCATAGAACTCGGTTCACAAATATAACAAAGGAAGCCACCAACGGTCGTGCTGGGGCTGGCACCCAATGAGTCGAGCAAATAATATTGATCGGCTATATTACGTCCACTTTTATTTTTAGAGCGCGGATCAATTTCAATGTTGTCTTCATATGGAGGGTTTGCCAAAGTCTCAAAAACATCCGTTGTCGAAGTGCCTCCGGAATCAAACTGAAGTGCTCCGATCACAAAACCATCGGAGGTCTGCAGGTTCCATTTTACATTCTTTTCATTGACGAGGACAGCCATCTTCAGTACATTGGCTTTGGCCGTGGCATAATTAAGGCCAGGAGGCGCATCGAGGTTGTCTGTGGGTTCGTTGTGGGAGACAATGTGAACGTACAGTTTGGGTGTCTGCGCCCACAGACTGCTCACCGTGATTATCAACATGCCGATAATTGCAAATGTTTTCATCCAGGCTGTTTTTTGATGGTGATAAAAAATATTTTAACGAGGGTATTGCACTTAATAAGGCAAACCATTTTAAATCTTTTTTTACAAGACGATGAAAACAGGAAACTGTACTCCTATATCCATAACTTAACCCATTTGACAGCCGTATATTTTTATGGTTTAATTAAGGTAAACTCTAAATTTTTATCTTACCAAAAGCAAATGTTTATTACAGCTATTTCGCGATGACCTCACAGACAAAGCGTTCAGGTGCTATGCAGGTTTATTTACTTCCAGGCGATAACCCACACCATGCACCACGGAGATGGTTACGGTTGGATCTGTCTGGAGTTTTTTACGAAGGCGCGAGACGAACACGTCGATGCTCCGGCCGACCAGGATGCCTTCATTGGCCCAAACTTCCTGCAGTATAAAATCTCTTTCCAGTAATTTATCGGGATTCGCCGCAAACAGTTGCAGCAATTTCGTTTCACGAAAGGTAAGGTTCTGGCGCAGCTCACTGCATTGCAGGATCTGATTGTCTGCATCCAGTTGTGAGTTGCCAAAAACCAACCAGTGCGGCTCCTGAGTATTCGATGCTGGCATCGTTTTATGCTGACGACCGTTGTACCAAAAGCCGGCCAGAACCAGTAAGGCCATTGCAATCACACCTGCTTTGACCAGAAAATAATTGCCGGCTTTTTTAGTCCCGGTAAAGGCCACTTCGATGTAATGGCAGCCATTGGGCATTTCGCGTCCATCACAGGCCACGACGGCATTTGTATCCAGGACATCGCGCTGATGGTAACCCAGGTCAATGACAGAAGATATACACTGGCGAACCCTTACCTCGTAAGGCTGTGTAATGCCGTGCATATCGAGGGATGCCTGCAATAAAGCAGGCAGTCGTTTGTAGTCAAAAGGTCGTTCCATGCGAAGCCGCCAGGTAGTTTCACCAGTCTGTTCGACCGACGGTATGCGGCTGGTGCTGTCGCCTGACTCGCGCAGCAATCGGTCGGCAGTGCGGCGCAGGGCCAGATTCATGTTTTCAGGAGAAAATCCCAGGGTGTCCCTTTCACCATCCGGTATGACCATCCAGGCTAAAAAAGGAAGGACCAATAAGGGAAGTAGGTTACGGTTTTCCAGAAAGCCAGACAACATACCCCGAAATATATCAAGCCGTTTTTTCAACATCCATTGATTACTTTTATGGCATATATGGCCTTACCCGAAACGGTCATCTCATAAAGCATATCTCCTGGAGCAGCCAAAACGAGTTCCCAGCTTTTGCCGTGATCTGCAGAACGGTAGATGCCGGCGCTAAGGCTGCAAAACAGGTAGTTCCCTGCTTTTTCGATGTCCCTGATGCTGCGCACAGACTGGCTGTTTGTGGTGTCAAAGATGAACCTTTTGGGAGCCAGGTTTTCATCCATTCGTTTCCAGGTCTTGCCATCTCTGGATACCCTTACCGAATTTTCGGTATCAACCTCATTACCCATACCCTGATCATTTTGAGCCTTACCGCTGCAAATGGCTACAAACTGACCGTCGATGTAAGTGGTATGCCGGATGGGTCCCTGCTCTGCCAATGCCAGTTTCCAGTGAACGCCATGATCAGTAGATACAAGCACGCCATCAAAAGTTGCCGCAATGATGATGTTCCCCTTTTCGGTGATGCTGGTGACCATGTCTTTGGCATAAACATTTTTCCAGGATTTTCCCGAGTCGGCAGACCTGTATAAACCACCTGCGTTGCCTACCAGAATGGAACCGTCAGCGGTTTCCAGGACGGTAATTACGGCTTCACTAACCATGTTGTCATAAATGGGCAGCCACATACCGGAATGGGCAATTTCCTGCATGAAACCTTTTTCCAGGTTGCGCAGAAATGGTCCTGTTTTCCCCGGATAGATGCCGGTTATGTTGTCCCTTACCAATGGGTCCTTGACCCAAACCTGAGACTGGTCGCTTTTACTCAAACGGAACAGTCCGCGTTCGTAGCCCAGCAGCAGCTCGCGGTCATCGGCATAAATACAGTATGGACTCAGTTTTTCCGGCAGCCCCGCACTGAGATCGTGCCAGGTTTTACCCCCATCGGTGGACTCCACCACGATGCTGGATGCGTTAGCAAGGGGTCTTTCAGCTTTCTTGGGAGTCTGAAAAAAAGAAGAGATCGAAATGACCAAAGTTAAAATTAGGAAATGCATGCCTTATTTTTATTAGGTTAAACAATGCGGCAAATGTACACGCAGGTGAAAACCAAGACTCTTTTTTGCTGTAAAATGATGTAAAGGAAACGTAAAAGCTTGTATTCAGGGTAAAATTAAGTAATCCTTAACAGCTGGTCATCAAAAAATCACCTCCACTGCTACAAATACACCATACAGCTTTAGCGCACAAATGGCCTATCCAGTTTGCCGGTCTTGCCAGTCCGCTCTTGAAAGTGTAAACCAGTGACAAGTCTGACCGTCAAATTCAAAACTTTCGACCCAGGTTAAGCCTATTTTGATGAGCACGTGCTGGGAGGCGGTATTTTCAATGTGTGCCGCCGCGCAGATCTCCTCCATTTTTAATTGCTCAAAACCGTACTTTAAACAGGCAGAAGCTGTTTCCGAGGCGATGCCCTTACCCCAGTGTTTGCTTTTCAGGCGGTAACCGATGTCGTTGTACGGGCGATCCTTGCGGATGTTCCGTTCATATTTTAAACCGCACCAACCCACAAACTCCCCTGTCATCTTGTCGATGACCGCCCAACGGCCAAAACCAATTTCCCGGTATTGTCGCTGCAGGTTTTGGATCACGGCCTTACAAACTTCAATGGAGTCCACAGGTTTATTACCCAGATACCTGTGCACCAGGGGATCGCTGTCCAATTCATAAAAGTCCGGGGCATCGTCTTCCACGACCGCCCTCATCCCAAACCTTTCTGTCTCCAGGATGAAATTCATGTATTGCGGTATAAGGTCAAACAAATCAGTTTCCTCATCGCTACCGGTCAATTTTTATTCCATACCGGCAACCTGCCCGGCGTGTAAGGCACTTTAGCCGATTCAAGTCGTGCATCCATTTTTTCGATCTCCATGGTGATGGCACGCAAAGAAGCGAGTACACCTTCCACCTGGCTAGCTGCCACTTCATACGAATTCATGAAAGTTTGGGTAGGGGCAGCTGTAGTTGACCACAAAGCTCCGGTAATCTGATCAACCCTATCATGGATAGAAACCGGACTTGCGCCTTCGTACCGGGTCCTTAATCCATCCCCATTCATCTTTTTATTCAGGTCGGTCAACTTTTTATGGATGGCATTGATTTCCAGTGCAATTTCAGGAGCCACATCGGCTGCGTCAAGGACCGCCTTCCTGTAATGTTTGACTTTATCTGCCAATTCACTGCGATAGGCATCGGCGCCATTCAGTACCCGTGACAATTCTGCTACCTTGCGATTAAAACCATCCAGGCTTCTTTGGTCGACCACCGGAATCGTGGCATGGTTTAAAGGAAGACACTCAAATGATGTAGCGGGAATCAACTCTGTAAATTGTTCGCCATCAAATTGCTGAACGGTCACTTCATAGGTACCGGGTACTATCATAAAACCTATATCCGGAGAATTCCAGGCATAGGTGTCGTCAAAAGCTTCAAAATTTACCGGTTTAAAGGGTTGATATCTGAAATCCCAGGTAAGCCTGTTCAACCCTTTGCTTATGCCCGTTTTGAGTTTGCGAATGATGTTGCCCTGCTTATCAGAAATGACAAACAACAGGTATGCATCCTGTTGCTCGGCTTCTTTGGCGAGCACGTCGTATTTGGGATACTCAATGTCTTCTCCCTTTTCCTGTTTTGCCTTTTCCTCGTCCCTTCTTTTTTGCTTCAGGGATTTCAATTCTTCCTTGACAAAGTAGGTGAAGGTGACTCCTACCGGAGGATTGGAAGCAGCATAAAAATTGGCCCCCTGAAAACCTTTGCCCGCAAAACCAAATGGACTTGATTCTACATACATTAAGGCATCTTTTATGGGAAACAGCGTAGCCTTTTGTGGAATGGTTTCATTGGTGAGGGAACGAAGCGGGCTGTAGTCATCGAGGATGTATACCCCGCGTCCAAAGGTTGACACTACAAGGTCGCTTTCTCCGCGCTGAATATCTATATCCATATATGTGGATGTAGGCAGACCATTCATAAACTTGATCCATTCTTTGCCACCATCCACAGAAACATAGAGCCCGAATTGGGTACCCGCAAAAAGCAGTCCGGCTTTCACATGATCTTCCGCCAGACAAAAAGTATTTCCGCGCTCGGGAAGGTTGGCCGAGATGGAAGTCCACGTTTTTCCACCGTCTGTGGTTTTGAATAAAAACGGGCGGTAATCTCCTGAAGTCAAGGCATGACAGGCTGCGTAGGCTACCATTTTATCGTGACGTGAAGCGACCAGGTGGTGGATGCGGGTCCAATCATTGATGCCCGGTATGGATGTGGCTTTTTTCCAGGTCTTACCTCCGTCGTTAGTCACCTGGATCAAGCCGTCTCCGGTACCCACATAAATCATGTTGGGATCCAGAGGTGATTCGGCAATGGTAGTGATGTTGGCAAAAGAGCGTTTAGCAGCCATTTCATCGATGGACCAACTGCGATCCATCAATCGTTGCATTTTCTGAGGAACACCGCGGGTGAGGTCCGGACTGATGACTTCCCATGAATTGCCTTTGTCATTGGTGCGGAACAATTTATTGGCTGCAAAATACAATCGACTGTTGTCGTGATTGCTGATCAGCAAAGGAGAATCCCAATCAAAGCGGTAGCCGGTATCGACAGGACTTACCGGTTGGATAAACAGCTGCTCTCCTGTTTTTTTATCATAACGCACAAGGCCTCCGTTTTGAGATTGAGCATACAGGATATCGGAATCTTTCCAGTCGGCCTGGGTTTCAAAACCATCGCCTCCCAGGGTAAAGGTCCACTCCCGGTTTGATATTCCATATGAACTGAGCGTGCGGGATGGACCCATCAGGCTGTTGTTGTCCTGGGTGCCGATGTACACGTTATAAAAGGGTGTGGCATTGTCGGTGCTCACCTTATAAATTTCGGCAATGGGTATGTTGCCTTTAAAATCCCAGTTCTGACCCATATCCCAGGTTTCATACAATCCACCGTCGTTGCCGGAAAGCATGTGCCGGGTGTCATTGGGGTCAATCCACATGGCGTGGTTGTCCACGTGTTTGTATTTTTCACCCAGCGGCTTGAAAGTTTTTCCTCCGTCATAACTCACCTGATTCAACAGGTCCATGGAATAAATTTTATTTTCATCTTTGGGGTCGGCGACCAGTTTTTGCATATAAAAGGGATAAGCAGAATTATATGGCCCTTGTTTGGACCAACTGACGCCTCTGTTGACACTCTTGAATAAACCACTGCCCTCTTTGGCTTGCACCAGAGCATATACGATATCTGCATTAGCCGGTGAAATGGCCAGGCCGATCCTGCCGATGCTTTCGGAAGGCATACCCTTCATCATTCTTTGCCAGGTCTCACCACTGTCTGTACTACGGTAAACGGCACTTTCATTGCCTCCGGTAACCACGGTATTGCCCTTACCCATACGCTGGTGTGCAGAGGCATAGAGGATGTTGGAATACCTCGGGTCCATATGTACTTCAAAGCAGCCAGTATATTTACTGATGTTTAAGGTGTTTTTCCAGGTCTTACCACCGTCGGTGGTTTTAAAAATGCCGCGATCCCCGCCTTCATTGCGCAGGGCACCATAAGCGGCCACATAGACTATGTTTGAATTTGCCGGATCAATGACAATGCCCCCGATGTGCTCCGAATTTTTTAACCCCATATTGGTCCAGCTGGCGCCACCATCTTCGCTGCGGTAAATGCCATCGCCATAGATCACGTTGGTCTGGCTGTTGTGTTCACCCGTACCCACCCAGACCACATTGGGGTTGTTGGGGTCTAGCCGCACCGCCCCAATGGCAAAGGAAGTCTGCCCTTCGAAGGCCGGCGAAAATGTAGTGCCGTGATTTGTAGTTTTCCACAAAGAGCCATGGCCGGATGCCACATAAAATTCGCTGGTGTTTTTTGGATTTACCGCCAGGTCAACAATTCTACCCCCTGTTATGGCCGGTCCGATGGAACGAAAGCGCAAGCCAGATAAATCTGTATTTTTTAAAGAGTCTTTTTTAACCGGAGTATCGACGGCTTTGTTGTTTTTCTGTGCCTGTAGGAGGCCGCTACATATGGTCAGCAAAAAGAGAACCATGAGGTGGGTAAAACGCATGTGTTTGTGGTGTTTCGATTGAATAAATGGTGGTCATAGGCCTCAAATCAGCAATATGACTATCGGCCAAATGTTGTTTAACAATCCAAAGTTAAGAAAATAATAGAAGTAGTGAAATCCACCGGTGTTTAGCCACAAATGATCAAATAGTGCATTTCCATTAGCCTGAAATGTATTCTATTTTTGCATACATTCCGAAATACCTGATCTGGTTTGTTTACTCAAAGTATTGGTTGAAAACAACCATGGCAGCCCGGACATTCTCAAACTGTGCGGCAGCTTCGACATCATTATTCGCTTTGGATAGGGCCTTAACGGTATCTATAAATGGCAGTAACCATTTGTGTAATTCGTCGTGTCCTTTTCCCTCCATGGTGCAACTGGAAACCAGTTGGTCTATGTTCTTTTGAATGGACGAGGCCAGTGATTTATAATCCTTTTGCCCTGTGCCGGGAAAATCATTTATATCCTTTTCTATATTCCGGACAAAAGGCATCATTTCTTCGTTTACCTTCCACTTTTCACCTTTGTCCAGTGTGATCGCCAATTTGGACACATCTTCATGTTTTGGCCTTTCAGAGGTAGAATTTACACAAGCGGGCAATGCGACACCAAGTGCAACTGCCAATAAAAACAATTTAATTGTATTCATAATTTATTTTTTATGTAAGGAAACATATCTATTCACGTATAAATAAAACCATTTAAGGACAGTTTTGTCCTTTATTAAACTGATTTAACATTTTTTTAATCATAAAACTCAAAAAGATCCGCGGCTACCATCCACCTTTCAAGTGGAGCTGCCTGAACCGACACCATTGTCTGAAACTTTTTATAAATTCTCTTCAAGCGAATACACCAACATCCATTTCCCGTTGATCAGCTCAAACCGACATTCCGAGCTGAATCCTGAACCTTCGATCCACACCTTTTGCACAAAAGTTTTGTCGGTCTTTTTAAATGTGACCTTATATTTGGATTTGTCCACATCAAACACCTTTACTTTGAGGGGCTGCCAATTCTTTTTTGTCCATTTCTTTTCACCATTATCATCGATGGAAGACCCACCCATGGGAAACTTTAACCGGGAAAACTGAAAATCGCGGTCGGTATGAAATTTTTGATAAAAGGCATCAAAGTCTTCTACCCCATCTTTGGTCTTGCCGCGGTTTTTGGAAGTTGAACATCCGGTAATGAGGATTAAAGACAAGGCCAGCATAGCTAACCAAAAAAATTTAAATTGATTTATCATCCTATTGATTTAGTCATTTGTTAACGCAATTCCCTGTATAAACCAGAAAATGTCAATAAAGGGCGGTTAGTACTTCCAAGCCCACGGCGCCTCCGAATCAATTACCGTGCGGGTGAGATCAAACCGCACATTAAAAAACCTGTCTGTACCCAAACGGCGAAGGTTGTATGTGAAATGGCTGCCTGGCACCATCTCTATCCACCATACATTTCCTCCTGCTGCGGGTATCGGTTGCTCTCCCGCCCGAGCTGCCCTGCTTCGGCTTTGCGGGTTGGCTTTGGTCACCATGGTATGGAGTTGGTTGATATCCGCATTTCATTTATTCAATTTTAGGGGTCAAATTTATTTCAAAACGCCATTTTCTGTACCCGAATCGCATTCACAATCGCCAAAAGTGCCACGCCAACATCCGCAAAGACGGCCTCCCACATCGTCGCCAAGCCGCCTGCACCCAACAGCAAAACAACCACTTTTACCCCAAAAGCAAGGGCAATATTTTGAAAAACTATGCTCCGGGTGGCTTTCCCGATTTTGATCGCAGTTGCAATTTTGGAAGGCTGGTCGGTCTGAATGACCACATTGGCGGTTTCAATTGCCGCATCGCTGCCCATGGCGCCCATAGCGATACCGACATCGCTCAAAGCCAAAACTGGCGCATCGTTGATGCCGTCGCCGACAAAAGCCAAGATCCTTGTTTTGTCTTGTTTCAGTTCTTTTACTTTTTGGACTTTGCCTTCGGGAAGAAGGTCGCCAAAAGCCTTATCAATCCCAACCGCTTGCGCCACTTTTTGGGTGATTGCGTTTTTGTCGCCGCTCAACATGACGGTCTGTGTCACGCCTTCTTCGTGCATTTGCCGGATGGCTTCGGTAGCATCTTCCTTGATTTTGTCGCCAATTAATAAGTAGCCGATGCTTTGATTGTCAATGGCTACGGCGACGACAGTCTCAACTATGCCATTCAATTTTTCATCAAAACCGATCCCAAATTTTTTTAGCAATTTGGTGTTTCCAGCCAAAACCATTTTGCCATTGACCATGCCTTTCAGACCATGCCCTGATATTTCCTCCACTTCCGTAGCCTGATATTTTAACACATCGTTTTTAGTAAATTCGGCAATCGCCTTGGCAATCGGGTGGGTGGATTGCCGCTCTAAAGCCGCCAATAATTTGACCATTTCGGCTTTGTCCATTTGTCCGCTCATGATTTCCTGAACCGTAAAAACGCCTTCCGTCATCGTCCCCGTTTTGTCCATGACTACGGTATTTACCTTCGTCATCAAGTCCAGGTAATTGGAGCCTTTGAACAAAATACCGTGCCGGGAAGCCGCTCCGATGCCGCCGAAATAGCCCAACGGAATAGAAATCACCAAAGCGCACGGACAAGAAATCACCAGAAAAACCAATGCCCTATAAAGCCAATCTTTGAAAACATAATTACCCACCCCAAAATAAGGAACCACGACCAGCGCAACCGCCAAAAAGAACACAATTGGCGTATAGATTTTGGCAAAACGCCGAATCAAAAGTTCGGTCTGCGCCTTGTGGGCGCTTGCGTTTTGAACCATTTCGAGGATTCGGGCGAGCGAACTGTCGGCAAATTTTTTCGTCACCCGAAGTTCAATCACTTTGTCCAAATTGAGCATTCCGGCAAGTACGGTTTCGCCTTTTTCAATGGTTTTTGGTTTGCTTTCTCCCGTCAGGGCTACCGTATTGAAACTAGTTTTTTCTGAAAGCATCTCGCAGTCAAGCGGCACTTTTTCGCCCGAGCGGACCTGGATAATATCGCCAATTTCAACCGTTTCAGGATTTACAGATTGAAAATTGCCGTTTTTCAACAGATTGGCAAAGGCGGGGCGAACGTCCAAAAGTGTCTTTATGTTGCTTGTCGCCCTATTGACCGCCGCCGATTGGAACAATTCGCCGATGGCGTAAAAAAGCATAACCGCCACGCCTTCCGGGTATTCACCGATAGCAAATGCGCCGAGCGTTGCAACGGTCATCAAGGTAAATTCAGTAAAAAAATACCTTTTTGATGGCCTCAAACGCTTCTTTCATCACAGGAACCCCGACTGGCAAATAAGCCAAAACATACCAGCCAATTTTTAAATTGCCTTTGAAAAAACCCTGTTTGACGTAATTATCGAGCGCAATGCCGACTAAAAGTATGACCAAACTGATGATTGCGGGCAGATATTGCCGCCATGCCCCGAAGTCGCGTTGCGAGTGGTCGTGATCGTCGTCCCCGCTATGTTGTTCTTCGAGCAATTTTTGGGCGTTGGTGTAGATTTTTTCTTCGAGGGTACAGCAAAGTTGTTTGCCTTCTTTATCGTATATGTGTTGATGTTGCATTTTTAAAAATAAAAAGAATAAGCCGTTTTGAAATAAACGACTAATCCGAGTTAATTAAATTTGGTTAAAATCAATGCTCATGTCCCCCTCCGCCTTCCGATTTCGTCAGGTGCGATTGCAGGTAATAAGCTCCTTTGACTACGATTTTTTTCGTCGTTTCAATGGGTTGCAAAAATGTCGTCTGCACAAAGCCAAGCTGCGAAGTGCCCGTTTTTACTTCTATCCGTTGGAAATGATATTCCGTCCCATCGTCGGTTTTTCCTCCTTCTTCCAAAACGAAAACAAACTCCCGGCCCTCGGCTTTTATAATCGCCTCGACCGCCAGCGCATCCACCAAATTGTTGCCCACGTCAATCAGCGCATTGACGTACATGCCGGGGATGAGCCGGTGTTTTTCGTTCAAAATATCCGCGTGGACGGCGACGGACTTTGTCTCGTTCTCGAACGATTTGCCGATGCTGAAAATCTTGCCCCGTGTCTCCTGGTTGCCCTGATTGGTCAGGATGAACCGCACGTTTTGACCTTCCTTCACCTTGAACAAGTCCTTTTCATAGACCAATAAATCAACGTGCATTTTGGAGTTATCCACGATGTCAAACAGCGTCATACCCGGCTCTGCCGATGCCCCGATGGTCACATAAATTTCGCCGACGTGGCCGCCAATGGGGGCGACAATGTTGATCACTGGTGACGAAGAATTACCCCCAATTTCAATGTTCTGGCTCAAAATGGCGATTTGGTTTTGCAAAGCCTTGGTTTTCGCTTGCTCCATTTCGAGGTCGGAACTGACCTTTTGGAAGACTTTTTTGGCGTTCACATTCTCCTCGGAAAGAGTTTTTTGCCGCTCAAATTCGAGTTGCAAAAACTTGACGTTCACCTCCGAATGCTGCAATTGTTCAGCGAGTTTTTCCCGTTCAAGGCGCAGGTTGTTGTACGCCATGCTTTGCATGGTAGCCAGTACTTGCCCCACTTTCACGGCTTGCCCTTCGATGACTTTTATTGTCAAAATCATCCCGGGAATTTGGACACTGACCTTCGCCTGATTTTGCGGCGGCAGTTTGGTATAGCCGTTGGCGTTGATGACTTCGGAGAGGTTTTTCTTTTCAAAACCGCCCAAAACCAACCCCGTCGCCTCGTACTGTGCCTCGTTGAGGTGGACTTCTTTCACCATCGGGTTGCCACCTTCTTCTTTTTCCTCGTGTTTGGCTTCGGTTTTTCGCCGTCGCCGTGATCGTGTTCCTCTCCTTCTTTGTGGACATGCGGTGTTCGGAGGGCGAAATAGAGGATTGTGCCGATGATTGCGACGGCAGCGATGCCAATGTAAATTTTAAGTTTCTTGTTCATTTTTATTGAAAAGTTTGGTGTCAAAGCGTCGACGACGTTCGACTATTGATTAATGAAAAATTGAATGGAAATCACGGCTTGATTGAGGTTATTGATTGCCTCCAAATAAGCCCGCTGAATTTCAAGATTGGTCTGCAAAGCCTGCGCATATTCGACATACCCAATGTCGCCGCCGAAATAGGATTTCGAAGCGTTTTCGACAATTGATTTTGCATTTGGCAAGGCTGTTTTTTCAAAGTACGCCACGTTGTTTTTCCAAAAAACAAGCTGTGCGCTGTATTGTCGCAACTGGCTAAGCAACTGCGAATGCAAGTACTCGCTGTGCCTTTGCTGCGCCATGATTTGCAGGTCGGCGGCTTGGTTTTTTGCCCGGTAGCCTTTTGTCCCAAAAAGCGGAATGCTTATACCCAACTGAACGCCCTGAAAACGGGGAACAGCGTTGTAATTAACCGTTTGCCCGTCTACTTCCTGCGGCCCGGCGATGCTTTGGACAAAATAACCTGCCCTGAAATCTGGCAGTTTCTCCGCTTTTGTAATCAGTTTTTCGGCTTCCGAAATGGCGATTTGCTGTTGGGCAAAAAGCAACATCGGGTTGTTTTTCAGCAAGGTCGAGTCCAATATTTCGGCCAAAACGAGCGGAGAAAATGGGGATTTTTGGATTGAAAAATCTCCCAGGGTTTTCAGCCATTGCTGCAATTTCATTTTTTCGAGATCAATCAAACTCCTGACCTGAAAAATGCTTTGCTGCAATTGTTGCTGGCGGGTATCTGCGGTCGTTTTTTCCAAAAGGTTGCTTTCGCCCGTTTTAAACTTCAGCGAAGCCGCCCGCACGAATTGTCCGAGCAAACTGTCTTCCTGCATCAAAACCGATTCCAACGCCATTAAATATTGGGCTTGAAACCAGGTTTGACGGACATTGAAAACCAGTTCATTTTTGGAAATTGCCATTTGAGATTGTGCAATTCCCGTCTTTTGGTCAGCTAGCATTCGCCTAGCTTTCAACAAAGCGGGGTTCGGTATGTCCTGTGAAACAGAAAAGTTTTCATCAAAATGGCGGCTGTTGAATTGCCCCAACTGTGCGTTGAAATCAGTTTTTGGAAAAATGCCCGCCGCCCGTTGCATGGCTTTCGCCGACTGTATTTCAAAAGCGTTTGCCTGCAAAAGTTGGTTGTTTTTGCTTGCCATTTCGAGGGCTTCTGGTAGGGTAAGGGGTGGGGTTTGGGCAGTTGTTTTTATGGAAAAACAAAAAAGCAATACCTGCAAAACCGAAGCGGACAGGACTTTTTTACGCCTTCCTTTTAATTTTTCTTCAAAAAAATAATACAAAATCGGCAACACGATGAGCGTCAAAAGTGTCGCCGTAATCAAGCCACCAATGACGACGGTTGCCAGCGGTTTTTGAACTTCTGCGCCCGCCCCGGTGCTGATTGCCATGGGCAAAAAGCCGAGCGAAGCCACCGAAGCAGTCATGATGACGGGGCGCAAACGGACTTTTGTACCTTCCCGGATGCGCTCCAAAACGTCGGCCATGCCCTCGCTTTTGAGTTGGTTGAAATATCCAATCAGCACGATGCCATTCAAAACCGCCACGCCAAAAAGTGCGATGAAACCAACACCTGCCGAAATCGAAAAAGGCATCCCCCGCAACCACAAAGCGAACACGCCACCGATTGCCGACAACGGGATGGCAGTGAAAATCAGGAGCGATTGCTTGATACTGCCGAAGGTGAAAAACAACAGCACGAGAATCAGAGCAAGGGCAACGGGGACAGCAATTGAAAGCCGTTTGTTCGCCTCAACGAGGTTTTGGAACTGACCGCCGTAAGTAATATAATAACCGGGAGGCAATTTGAGTTTTTTGTCCAAATTCACCTGAATTTCGTTCACCACGCTTTTAACGTCCCGCCCCCGGACGTTGAAACCGATGACGATGCGACGCTTGCCGTCCTCCCTACTGATTTGCGAAAAGCCTGGTTCGAGGTTAATGTCCGCTACTTGTTCGAGCGGGATTTGACTGCCCGACGGGAGTGAAACGAAAAGGTTTTTGAGGTTGGATATGTCCTGCCGACTGTCTCTTTGGAGGCGCACTACGAGATCGAAACGCTTTTCACCTTCATATACAACGCCTGCTTTTTCGCCCGCAAAACCCGTTCGGACGACTTGGTTGAGGTCGCCAACGTTCAAACCGTACAAAGCCAGTTTGTCCTTGTTGTATTTGACGGTGATTTGTGGTAAGCCCGAAACGGCTTCGGGGCGGGCATCTTCCACGCCTTCCACGCTTTGAATCATCGGCATAGATTGCTCGGCAAGGCTTGCCAACAGGTCAATGTCCTCGCCGAAAATTTTAACTGCCACATCGCTGCGAACGCCTGTCATCAGTTCGTTGAAACGCATCTGAATGGGCTGGGTAAACTCGGTCGTCACACCGGGTATATCGTCGAGGGCGCGCTCCATTTTTTTCATTAATTCCTCTTTTGTCTCTGCCTAACTCCACTCCGATTTGTCTCTCAAAATCACCATCGCATCGGCAACTTCCATCGGCATGGGGTCGGTCGGGACTTCTGCGCTCCCGATTTTGGAGACCACCTCAATAACTTCGGGAAATTTTTCTTTTAAAATCTGTTCGGCTTTGGTCGTCGTCTCTATTTCCTGTGCCAGCGAACTGCCTGGCGGGATGATGATGTGCGTGGCAATGTCCCCCTCCTCTAAAGTCGGGATGAACTCGCCGCCCAATTTTGCAAAAACCAACAGCGAGACCGCAAAAAAGGCAATGGCGATGCTGACGACCAAGCCTTTCATCTGAAATGCGCCTTCCAAAATTGGGTGGTAAATGCGGTAACAAAAGGCGATGATGCGGTCGGAGATATTCGGTTCATGCCCCGTTTTTTTACTTAAAAACAAAGCGGACATCATCGGGATATAGGTCAATGAAAGGATAAACGCCCCCAAAATGGCGAACGAAACGGTCTGCGCCATGGGCTTGAACATTTTGCCCTCTATGCCGACCAGCGCCAAAATTGGTAGATAAACTATCAAAATGATAATTTCGCCAAAGGCGGCGCTACCCCTGATTTTGGCAGATGCCTGATAAACTTCAATGTCCATTTGGGCTGCGGTGAGCCTACCTTTTTCGCCGACCTGCAATCGGTGGACGATGGCTTCAACGATGATGACGGCCCCGTCCACAATCAAACCAAAGTCAATTGCCCCAAGGCTCATCAAATTGCCGCTCACCTCAAAAAACTGCATCAAACTGACAGCAAAAAGCAAAGAAAGCGGAATGACTGAGGCCACGACCAAGCCTGCCCGCAGGTTTCCGAGCAACAAAATGAGGATGAAAATTACCATAAGCGCACCTTCCAAAAGATTGGTCTGTACGGTGCTGATGGCGTTGTTGACCAATTTGGTGCGGTCGAGGAACGGCTCTACATCCACGCCTTCGGGCAGGGATTTTCGAATTTGTTCCATTTTTTCCTTGACCAAACCGACGACTTCTGCACTGTTTGCGCCTTTGAGCATCATAACCATGCCGCTGACGGCTTCGCCTTTGCCGTCTTTAGTTGTCGCGCCGTAGCGGATGGAACTTCCGAACTGTACAGTCGCCACGTCTCTGACCAAAATGGGGATGCCGCTCTGGTTTTTGACGACGATTTTTTGAACATCCTCAATGCTGTTGACCATGCCGATGCCCCGGATGAAGTAGGCGTTTGGCTTTTTGTCAATGTAAGCCCCGCCCGTGTTTTCGTTGTTGTTTTCGAGGGCTTCGAGGATTTCGGGCATGGTGGTGTTCATACTCCGCAATTTGTCGGGTTGCACGGCGATTTCGTACTGTTTGAGCAACCCACCGAGGGTGTTGACCTCCGCCACGCCTTTTATACCGATGAGCTGTGGTTTGATAATCCAGTCCTGTATGGTGCGCAAGTTCATGGCGTTGTACTTGTCCTCAAATCCGGGTTTCGGAAAGACGACATATTGGTAAATCTCACCCAAACCTGTTGAAATAGGTGCCATTTCGGGGGTTCCGAAGCCGAGCGGGATGTTGTCTTCGGCTTCTTTTAGGCGCTCGGAAATCTGCGTTCTCGCCCAATAAATGTCCACGTCCTCCTCAAAAACTACGGTCACTACGCTCAAACCAAAACGGCTGATGGAGCGGAGTTCGACAGTTTTCGGGATGGGTTTTACCGCCTGTTCGATGGGGTATGTGATAAATTTTTCGACCTCCTGCGCCGCAAGTGTGGGCGAGGAGGTGATGACCTGCACCTGATTGTTGGTGATGTCGGGCAGTGCATCAATGGGCAATCGGGACAGCGCCCAGATACCCCAAAGGACCAAAGCCAATGTAAATAAGCCCACGACGAACTTATTCTTTATGCTGAAATGTATGATTTTATCAAGCATTGAATTTTAATTTAGGTTGAACAAAACGCCGAAGACGGGTGGCAACGCCACCAGCATTTGGCAGGGTGCAGCGCAGCCGCACCAGACATTTTTTTGTTGGAACCTAAACTTGGGGAGGGCGGAGAAATGAATGGCGGTAGCTGCTCTGCCAGACTTGGGAATAGTGGAAACCATCTTTCCAGATGAAAATTTCCACAAACGGCGGGTTGAAATCTATCTGAAAAGGTCGGGTTTGGAGAAAAGTCTGCCCGCAGCAACTGCACACGCAAAATGGGGAGCAAAAATCGTTGCCCGTTTCATGTGGGCAATCGGAGTGGTTTTCGTTGGCGATACTTGCCATTTCATTTCCTTCCGAGGCGTTCGTTGCGTGAACGTCGGTGCAAGGCAGAGCGCACAATACCAAGAAGTAGAGGCTGAAAATTTGGCAAAATAACTTCATCAAATAATTTAACGTGGTTTGGAGGGTATTTGTTTTATGTTTTTATTTTTTTTAACTGAATTCAAGCTGCAAATGCGACCCTCCTTGTTAAATAAATTAAATTCCTCTTTTGAAGATCTGTACCACAACCTCTTCTTTGGCCTCTGGCTTAGTTCTTTTTCTATTCTATTTATTTCAATTTGACTCAATTGCTCAAATTTAGTGTTTTTGGGATAATATTGCCTGGCCAGTCCATTAAAATTTTCATTTGTCCCTCTTTGCCAGCTTGAATATGGCTCTGCAAAATAGAATCGTATATTTAGGGTCCTTTTAAAGTAGGCAAATTGTTTCCCTCAATAGTTGCATTTATGACTTAAATCAACATCATTCTTTTTAAACCATGGTAGTGTCTTTGAGTTTTTTCCTATAGGATGAAAATACAGAAGATTTTGAAATAAATCCAATGTACTTCCCTTTGTCAATCACGGGTAAATACCATGCCCCTGTTTCCTCAAATTTTTTCATAACCACATCCATTGCTTCTGTCGAAGATACGATAGAGGGTGGTGGTGACATTAATTTTAAAACAGTAAGTGTGTCGTATACCTCGGTTTTAAAAACTACATCTTTTATATTATCCAGCATGATGACTCCCAATAATTTTCTGGACGCATCCGTCACCGGAAATATATTCCTTTCGGATTTAGAAATTAATTCTACGATGTCTCTTAAATGTTGTGATACTTTAATCTCTTGAAAGTTGGTTTCAACCAATTTTGTTGTTCTAATTGTTGCAAGGATATTGTGATCTCTGTCGTGAGTGAAAACCATGCCACTTTCACCAAATTTTTTGGTGTCCATGGAGAAGGATTCAAAGTATTTAGAAATTACATAACTTATGGAAGAAACGATCATCAATGGAATCATAAGTGTATAACCCCCTGTGATTTCAGCTATCAAAAATATGGCAGTGAGGGGAGCATGGTAAAGTCCGCTCAAAATGCCAGCCATTCCTACTATTGCAAAATTACTTGTTGGCAGGTTTGAGATATTAAGCAGTGCAAAACTTTTGGAAACAAAAAAGCCAAGATATGAACCCACAAAGAGTGAGGGAGCAAAATTTCCCCCATTCCCCCCACTACCCAAGGTAATGGCAGTGGCAATCGATTTAAGAAAGATTAAAATGCCTACAAATGCCAAAACAACCCAATCATTGCTGCTATACTGCCGGAATAAACTATTATTAAGCAAATTTTCAGGGTGTTGTGTGGAAAGCATTTTTATACTCTGATACCCTTCACCAAAAAGAGAGGGAAAGATCAGGATCAATGCAGCCAGGATGGTGCCACCAATGGCAAGGTTGAATAATTTACTCCTATGTGATTTACTGAAAATACCCTCCACTTTAATGAACATACGGGAATGATAGACTGAAATTATACCCGCCAAAATGCCGAGGAAAATATAAAAAGGTACATTGTTGTAATTGAATGGCTGTTGCAATTGGAACGATAGAAGGATATCGTCCTTAAGAATAATTTTTGAGATCAATGCTCCTGTTGCGGCTGAAATAATAAGCGGCGTAAATGCAGATATACTGATGTCAACCAACAAAACCTCCAATGCGAAAAGCACACCTGCAATGGGGGCATTAAAAGCGGCACCAATTCCTGCGGCCACACCGCAGGCCAGGAGCAAGGTTCTTTCTTTTGATGAAAGGCCGTACGTCAAAGAATAATTTGATCCAAAAGCAGCACCTGTAATGACTATTGGAGCTTCAAGGCCCGCAGATCCTCCAAAGCCGACTGTTAAAGAACTGGTGAGTATTTGGGCATACATTTGTTCTTTTGGAACTTCGCTTGACCGGCTGGCAATAGCATAATGCAAGTGAGACAAACCCTTCTCAAGCTTGCCTTTTAAAACAAATTTGACCGATAAAATGGTAAGGAAAATGCCTAAAACGGGCAGCAGGACAAAAACGTATTGAAAACTTTCAAACTCTTTATAGGTAGCCGCAAGAAAGATATAATGGGCAAATGTCTTTAATACGATGGCGGCCAATCCTACAGACAGACCCACCAAAACACTTGACAACAGCAAAAACTGCTTTTCTGTTAGTTTTGTTTTGGTCCAAATTACTATACTTTCAGCGAAATCTATGGGTCTGATGTTCTTCATAAAAGGGAATCTTACACATTATTACACGCCCCTATAAAGGCATACTTTTAAAATTTCAAAATTTATCCGCGATCCGCCAACTATTTGCCTTTCCAAATTGTGAATAGTAGACCTATAGCACAGCTAATCTACATAAATTATTTCAATACTTCACGCCTGCACATTAAAACCAGCCTATTGGTAGCCGGCTTACCTATGTTATATTGAATATCTACTCATCAAATTTAATGACACGCATATAGTCGAGCATGGCTGTATTCACCTCCACATTCATGTTGTGATTCCAATCCTCAAAAGTGATGCGAAAGTCATTGACGCCCTTGCGGAGTCTTACTTTTTTGCTATTGGAAAAGCCCCAGTCCGACCATTCATTATTTCCCCGTTGGGGCAAAACGATCACCCCCTCATAGTCACCGTTGACCGTCAGGCTGCGGATGGCACATTTGTTATCGGTATTCCAGGGTCCGCTGCCATTGGCGTATCGGAAATCCAGTAAATAATAACCTTCCTCTGAAACTTCCACCTGTAGATCAATTGTTTTGTTTATTTCATTGCTTACTTCAATAAAACCATGACCTGAAAAATTGGTATAGGGCAGGTTTGAAGGTTTGACAAATTTCTCCATTTCAACGACCTGGACCTCTTTGGCAAAAACCACGGGTTCACCGGTAAATCCTTCGTAACCTTTTTCATCCACGGCACTCACCTGATAGGCAGCGTACATTTTGTCCTTTACTTTGTATTCCGTTTTATGGGTTGTGGTTTCCAATGCCCCGTTCCGGTAGATGCGGTATTCTTTGGCTCCGGCTGTGGTTTCCCAAATTAACTTATCGCCTTGTTTCGCTGCCAAAACAGTGGGCAATGAAAAATGATTATCCACCTTATTCATGGCCTGTTGCGAAAAATCATTGTTGGCCATTTCGATGAGGATGTCGTGATTTCCCTCCCAGTCGGCCGGGATGAAAGCCGTGTTATGTTTGTTCCCATCGATTGTTACCGATTTGATTTTATTGCCGTGCCCATTGACGGAAATGTTTAACAAAGATTTCCGGTATTTAAAATTTGACAGCGACTTTTGCCCTCCGTAAGCTGCAGGAATTACCGGATTCAGCAGCAGGCCATCGGAATGAAATTCCATGCCCATAAAGACCCTGTGAACCATGGCGAGGTTTCCTGCCATACTCCATAGCATACGGTGGGAGTTGATCTCCGTACCCAAAAAATCACCGGTTTCGGCCACCATGTTTTCATAATTGGTCAGAAACAAGGCTGCTGCGCGGTAAAGGCTGGCAAGGCCGTGATTCAGTACTTTTTCGTTGCCCGTTTTGGCGGCAGCCAGATTCCACCAGGACTGTACAAATGGCCAGATGCCATTGTTGTGATAGGGCGGAATGCCCGGTATTTGCGGATAAATGCAGGTAGCCCCAAATTCCGTCAATGGAGATTTGGAAATGATCGATGTGGCCATATCCTTACCGGCCACGTCAAAAAGAATGGCCATGGCTGCTCCCAGCGCTTCAAACCTCGGAGATAAAATTAAGGCTTCGCGTCCGTACAGATATTGTCCGTAATATCCTTTGTCTTCCATCCAAAGCCTCGCATTGATACCTGCCTTGATGCGTTCGGCGCGTTCCAGATATTGGTCGAAAGGCTCGCCCATTATCTTTGCCATCTCTGCCAACAGGTGGTGGGCCCGATAATGCACCACATTAGTCCCCAAATTTTGAGACACAAAGATGTCGCGGTTGTCCATCCACTTTGGATAGGTTTGTTCCCGCCAATCCAAAAAGGACGACTCGCCGCAATACATGCCCGTCTTTACATCGTAGAGCGTTTGGTAGTCGTCATCCAGGGTGTTTTTTACGATGGGATAAATTTCATCCAACCAGGTCCTGTCGCCGGTAACCTTATAAATTTCCCAGGCCGCCAGGCACCAGGTGGTGCGGTCTGATGACACAGGCCACGCCCCTCCCGATCCCGTATCCTGAATGATCCTGCCGCGCTTCACTTTTCTGCGCAGGCTGTTTTTGGCGATTTCCGGTTCGTGGTAAGCAAAAGCGAGCAGGATGGAATAACTCACATCGCGGGTCCATACCCCACCCCACTTGGCCCCGGTGCGAAAGGTGCCGTCCGGCTCAATATTTTTAATGGCCTCTTCCGTCGAAAGGTTAAACAAGGCATCCACAATGGGCTGCTCCGAACTGTAAACCGGTCGTTTGGAAATATCTTCTGACAAAGTCCATATTTTATTCATATAGTCGGCCTCATCATAAGGATTGAAGACCACGGTGAGCTTGTAAATATTCCTATCAAGTGTAGGATGTAATTTCAATCCTTTGTTGTACAGATTCACAAAATCCCATGAAAGCGGGTCTGATCCTCCAGCCAGATAAAAGCCCTTAAAATCTGCCCTCGAAACCCGGCTGCCATCATAGGCCTCATAATATCCTTTTTCTTCGAATTGCTTCAGCACCGGTGACATATCCACTTTAAAGGAGTACGTGAAATTTGCCGGGAGAAAGGTACCGGGAGATGAAGGCACGGGGCCGGACTTTTCTCCGAAAGTTACCACCGGGGCTTCGTGTTCATCGCAAATGATGACCCAATGATCCTGACCGGGAGGCAATTCATTGTCCTTTTCATTGATGCTCACCTTAAATACCACCAGGCGCGAAAAATTGGCACTGGCCGGACTCTTGTAATTAGATTTAATTTGGGTAGAAGATACCACCTCAGCGGTATTGTTGCCCTGCACCACCTTGTCTTTGTAAATGGTAAATACATCTGAATGGTAGAGCATATGCATGGGATTTCGCTTTTGGCAGGAAAGTAACATCAACAATGGAAAACCAAAATAAAGGATTTTATTCATTTTTAAAGGATTAAAGTTTATTTCGCCAGCGTTCCGTTTCATATTCATAGGAGTACGCCGGTCATTTCAAGGAATCACTGGCCTTAGAAACCCACTCCGGTGCATCGTCTATTTCCTGACGCAAGAGCAGGTTGAGTTGTGCCGTATGGTGTTGAACATGGCGCATGTTATACATCAAAATTTCTATGACGGGGTATTTCATGGTCCCGGATTCATTTACCCAATACCCATTGGCGGTTTCTTCCGTCAAGCCGGCGATCAGGTCCTTACATTTTGACCGGCAAAACTGAAGGTAGGACGACACCTCTTCTTTGGTATAGGTGCGCTCCGGCATGCGGTCTTCAAATTCAGAAAGCGAAAAAGGTTTGGGTGGTTCAAAACCTACCGGCTTCAAGGCAAGGTAATAATCCAAAAAAAAGACACAGTGGTATGCATGATACCAGAATTTATCATCCGTATCCCAGTTGGATTCCGGGCATAAAGTTATGGCATTTTGCAACATGTCGATGCTGGCTCCGAATTGGCGCCAAAGCATGTCCTGGATGAGTATATGCATGGTTTGTTGTTTTGTAATGTAATGATAAGGGCTATTTAGGAAAGATGGGAAAAAGATTTAAAAAAGTCATCCTCAAGTAAGAAATCCAGGTTGATATTGGCCAACATTTACTTTCAATATGATCTCCTTTCATTCAAGCTAAAATTTCGTCAAACCACTTGTTTTCTTTCCACATTTTTTTTATTCTGCTAGTTTAACTGTTTTTCCTCGATCACCTTTTGTTTCTTCTGCCACCAATCGATAATTTCATGGCACCTGATTTCGACCTCCTCTTCCTGAATGACCAAGGCCAGGTCATTTCTTACATACGATGCGATGATCTCATTCAAATGTCCTGCATGCCGCCCATTCAACAGGTGACTCAGGATTTTATGAATTAAGCCATCGTATTCATCCTCCGGTGCTCCGGGAATCAATTGCCAATGGCAGATTATTTTTTGCAGTTCTTTGACATAAGCAGCAAAATTATTTTTTACATTGTTCATTGAAATACGTCCTTTTTTTAAATTACCCAATCACAACCACTAAATTTATACACTCTGGCAACATCCACCTTTGACCAATTGATGAGATTTGCTCTCTTGAAAAATACATTTTTTCAAGCATCTGCTCGAATTGTCAATGATGTCATAATCCATACCCTTTACGGACATTTTTCAGATGAAATATCCCTAAACAATCCCCAAAATATGGTGTTTGTCAAATAATTGAGGAGCTGTTTAATGTCATTATTCCAAATGCCCTGATGGCTTCCAATTTTATCATTTTTGTTGTAACTTGCTAACAAATCATAATCGGGTTGATACACTATAAGATTCACTTAAAGATCTCATTACTAAATCATTATTAATTTTATAAAAATGGAAAACAAAACATCACCGGGCAGCACTTCCTACCAAGTCAATGGGGAGAGCAAGTGCCCGTTTTCAGGGGGGGCGCTCAGACAAGGCGCGGGCTCAGGGCCTAGGAACCGCGATTGGTGGCCTAATCAGTTGAAATTGAACATTCTGCGACAACATTCTGCATTGTCTAACCCATTGGGTGAAAAGTTTGATTATGCCAAAGCGTTCAAGAATCTCGATCTGGCGGCAGTAAAAAAAGACATCTTCGACCTGATGACCACCTCACAGGACTGGTGGCCTGCCGACTACGGACACTACGGACCATTTTTCATCCGTATGGCCTGGCACAGCGCCGGTACTTACCGCATCGCCGACGGAAGGGGCGGAGCTGGCTCCGGAACCCAGCGATTTGCGCCTCTTAACAGCTGGCCGGACAATGCCAACCTGGATAAGGCCCGGTTGTTGCTGTGGCCGATAAAACAAAAATATGGTCAAAAGATTTCCTGGGCCGACCTTATGATCCTTACCGGTAACTGTGCCCTGGAGTCTATGGGCTTTAAAACCTTTGGTTTCGGTGGCGGACGCGAAGATGTGTGGGAACCTGAGGAGGACGTTTACTGGGGATCTGAAAACGAATGGCTGGGTGATAAACGTTATGCCGGCGACCGTGATCTGGAAAATCCGCTGGCAGCTGTTCAGATGGGTCTAATCTATGTAAACCCAGAAGGGCCTAATGGCAACCCGGATCCATTCCTGGCAGCCAGAGATATTCGCGAGACTTTCGGCCGAATGGCCATGAATGACGAAGAAACCGTTGCCCTTATCGCCGGGGGACATACCTTTGGCAAAACGCACGGCGCGGCAGATCCCGGCAAATATGTGGGTCCGGAACCTGCAGCGGCAGGCATCGAAGAGCAGGGACTGGGCTGGAAAAACACCTTTGGCACCGGTCATGGAGGCGACACGATCACCAGCGGTCTCGAAGGAGCCTGGACCACAACGCCAACCAAGTGGAGTAACAATTTTTTCTGGAACCTGTTTGGATACGAGTGGGAATTAACCAAGAGCCCTGCCGGCGCTCACCAGTGGATACCCAAACACGGCATGGGTGCAGGATCTGTGCCTGACGCCCACGATCCTGCAAAAAGGCTGACACCGATCATGCTGACCACTGACCTCGCCTTGCGATTTGATCCAGCCTACGAAAAAATTTCCAGGCGTTTCCACGAGAACCCGGATGAATTTGCCGACGCCTTCGCACGTGCATGGTACAAGCTGACCCACCGCGATATGGGTCCCATCAGCCGATACCTGGGTCCGGAAGTTCCCAATGAAGTATTGATTTGGCAAGACCCTGTGCCTGATGTGACACACCCGCTCATCGATGACAATGACATCGCTGCCCTTAAAGCCAAAATCCTGGCTACCGGATTATCTATTTCCCAACTCGTATCTACCGCATGGGCATCGGCCTCAACATTCCGCGGCTCAGACAAACGAGGTGGAGCAAACGGCGGTCGCCTTCGTTTAGCGCCTCAAAAATTCTGGGAAGTCAACCAACCCGCCCAGCTGACAAAAGTATTGGACGTGTTGGAAGGCATTCAGAAAGATTTTAATGGCAGTCAGACAGGTGGCAAGCAGGTTTCCATGGCCGACCTGATTGTTTTGGCAGGCTGCGCCGGTGTGGAGAAAGCAGCTAAAAATGCAGGCCAAGAGGTGTCCGTTCCTTTTACGCCAGGCAGAACCGATGCGACCCAGGAACAAACCGATGTGGAATCATTTGCGGTACTGCAACCCGCAGCCGATGGCTTCCGCAATTACTTTAAACCGAAGCATGCAGTAAATGCAGAAGAAATTTTGATCGATAAGTCTCAACTGATGACACTTACCGCACCGGAAATGACGGTACTTATAGGAGGTATGAGGGTACTCAACACCAATTACGACCAGTCAAATCACGGGGTATTTACCCACCAGCCGGAATCACTGACCAATGACTTCTTTGTAAACCTACTGAGTTTGGGAACTACGTGGAGCGCTACATCGGCTTCACAACATGTGTTTGAGGGCAAAGACCGGGCTACCGGAGAAGTGAGGTGGACAGGTACACGGGTTGACCTTATCTTTGGCTCCAACTCAGAACTCAGGGCAATTGCTGAAGTATATGGTTGCTCAGATTCGAAAGATAAATTCTTGAAGGATTTTATAGCGGCATGGGACAAAGTGATGAACTTAGGCCGATACGATCTGGCCTGATATTATATCGCTGGATTTAATATAAAAAGGTGGTCTGGAAACAGCCACCTTTTTTATTTATAAACTACTCGAATCGAGATGAATAAAATAAATTGAAACCGCCAAAATCATTGGCCATTTGGGCTAGTCACGAACCACCTGTTCCCACCTGGACTTTATCCAGTCTCTTTGCGCTTCGCGGTTCAAAAACGTCCATGCTACGATGCGGCTTATTTTATTGCCCTGTCCCATGGGTATGGTGATTATCTCATAAACGCCTGCCTTCTTTAAAGCCGAATATAAACTTTTGAGGTGGGCCTGTTTTGAAATCAGGGTAGTGAACCACAGACACAACGATGAAATGTGTTTGCTCTCGGTTATCATTCGCAATACAAACCCTTCCTCTCCCCCATCACAGCACAACTCCTGGTTTTGACCACCAAAGTTCAATACAGGGTCAACACCCGGTTCATCCTTCAGATTTTTCCATTTCCGCTGCGTGCCTTTTTGGGCTTCTTTTGCAGAAGCGTGAAATGGCGGATTACAAATGGTAACATCAAAGTGTTCGTCCCGGTACATGATGCCGCTAAAAATATCCCGGGCATGGGGCTGTAACCTAAGTTCCACATTCTCTTTCAGTCCCATATTATTGTTCATAATTTCCGCAGCCGAAGCAAGGGCTATGGCATCGATGTCTGTACCGACAAAGGACCAGCCATAGGTCACAGACCCAAGGATGGGGTAAATGGCATTGGCACCCACACCAACATCGAGACATCGTATGTGTTTACCGGTGGGTATGAGGTCGCCACGGCAACTACCAAGTAAATCTGCAACATGGTGAAGGTAATCGACCCTGCCCGGAATTGGCGGACACAAATAGCCCGGTGGAATTTTCCATTGGTCAATATCGTAAAAGTGCTTCAGCAAGGCCTTATTCAACATCAAAACTGCACCGGCATTTGCAAAATCGATAGACTCATTCTGGTATTCATTCAGTCGCACAAAAGGAGCCAATTCCGGACAGCTTTTGATGAGCGCTTCAAAATCATATCGTCCCCGGTGTTTGTTCCGCGGGTGTAAATTCAATTTTTCTGATGAAATCTCTTCCTTATTATGCATTTGCCCTCATTCTTTTACCCTACCCAAATCGCACAAAAATAACAGAATTTATTTCCAAAAAGAGGTCCTTTTATTGATTTGGAAAACCTAAAATCTTAAGCAGTAGTTGATTAGTGCAGGCCGGATATGTACGTTTTGACATTCATGGCTGCTTTTTGTAAAATTAATTGCCGGATTCAGGGTCCGAATAGTATGAATCATATTACACTGACGGCAAATTATATAACAATTTTGACCCATTAAAATTTAACTTTTAATGCTAAGGTTTTATGACTTTCTGAAAATGAGCTCAATTATACAATGCCTAAAAAACCAATAAAATCAAAATGGGGAATAATATCATCAATATAAGGTCAATTAATCAGGTAACTAAAGATTTCATCAGGATTGTGACCAGCAAACCTCCTGAATTCACTTATAAACAAGGACAGGCTGCTCAAATTGCCATTAATAAAAATGGCTGGTTAAAAGTAGAGAAACCGTTTACATTTACGTGCTTACCTGCCAATGATTACCTGGAGTTTACGATTAAAACACCAACAGGGCACAAAGGGATAACCAACGACTTATTATTGTTGCAGAAATATGACGAATTGGTACTTCACAGTAACATTGGTGTCCTTACTTATAAGGGAGAAGGCGTTTTTATTGATGGCGGAGATGGTATTACCTCATTTATCGACATATTCAGGCAATTAAAGGCGAAAAATGAAATCGGTAAAAATAAGTTGATTTTTGCCAATAAAACCAAAGCGGATATCATCCTGGAAGAAGAATTTAAAACCTTGTTTGAGGCAGCTTACGTGAACATCCTTTCCGATGAAAAAATAGAGGGATATCATTATGGAAACATGACCGAAGAATTTATCCGGGAAATGGTGACCGATTTTGACAAGCAGTTTTATGCATCCGGGGGAGCCTATGGTCAAAGAGGTAGAATTGTACTTACTCAAGCTCGGGACTGATCCGACTTGTATTACCAAAGTAGTCATAAAATAATCAAAGCCATGCGCAAAGGAAAAAATGCGTACAACTTAAGTCTGCAGGTGAATGACTTCCTTTTGGCCTATGATGATCTGGGTGAAGGAAAAGTGCCTTTGATTTTTTTACATGGTTTTCCTTTTGACAAGTCCATGTGGCAACCTCAAATTGATTTTCTGAAATCTTCCCATCGCACTATAGCCATTGACCAAAGGGGTTTCGGCCAATCCATTGATGAAACATCAAAATTGAGTGTGGAGGGATATGCAGATGATTTATTGGATTTCATGGACAAGCTGCAAATTGAAAAAGCCATCATCTGTGGTTTTTCCATGGAGGTTATATCGCACTCAATGCCCTGAAGAGGTATGCCGCCCGTTTTGAGGCGATAATTTTATGTGATACCCAGTGCATTGGAGATTCGGCCGAAACAAAAGAAAAAAGACTCAATGCCATCAGGGAAATAGAAACCGGTGGCGCTGAAAAATTTAATACGGCATTTATTAAAAGCCTATTTTCTGAAAACACCCTGAAAAACAATACGCCTTTGGTGGAGCAATTGACAAAAGTGGTATTTTCAAATTCTCCCCACATCCTCACCATGGGCTTGACAGCACTTGCTGAACGATCGGAAACCTGCACCTGTTTGGGTGAAAAAGACCTGCCTGCTTTGATCCTATGTGGCAAAGAAGACAAATTAACTCCCCCGGCTCAGGCAGAATTTATGCATGCCAGTTTAAAAGGGTCAATCCTTCATATCATCGAAAATGCAGGGCATGTATCCAATCTGGAAGAAGCAGATGAATTTAATGAACATCTGGTCGCATTTTTACAATCATTAAACAGTACCAATACCCAATAAGGTTTAAACCTGATTCTTAGCGTGGCCCAGAGAAATAAAAGTATGGTGTTACCGGTACTTTTTCCAATACCTTTTGCCATAGCTGCAAAATATTTCTTCCCTTTCCTTTATTTGTTTTTTGGCTATGAGGCAAACCCTGCCGTCGTCATCGAGGGCAATTTTGGCATTGTTTTTATAGTTTGAAGTGCTTAACCCCTTGGCATCGTTGGCATATTTGGCAAAACACTTTGTGTGCATGGAGTCCAGGATTTTCCCATCCGGTAAATTGATAAAGTACTTGTCGTTGCCCTCCATTTCCCTTCTTTTAACCTCCTCACCAGCTATTATTTCACCCTTATATATTGCAATGATTTCATCTTTATATACATCAATTGCGGTGAACAGGCCCTGTCCCGCATTTGGCAATTGGGATAAACCAATGTATAAATAATCCAACTCCGGCGCCTCAATGGCATTACTGTTTGAAAAATTTGAAATAGTCATTATAAATTTATTCTACGTTCAAGATATTCATCGACTAAGTTGCTTACAATTATTTATTTATGGGTGAATTTATCTCCCTGCACCATATCAAAATTAAACCCTCAATGAGGCCCGGAAACCCCTTGCTGCATAATAAGATTGTGCGCCGTTGTGATAGACAAAAGTAGTTGCATAACGATAATCCCCAAAAAGTGCACCTCCTAATTTCCTGATGGCTGCCGGGGTCTTTAACCAGCTTGATGTCTTCGCGTCAAATATGCCAAGGGTCTGTAAGTGTCTATATTCTTCCTCCGTCAAAATTTCAATGTCCATGTCAGCCGCCATTCCCAAGGCACTGCCTTCCGGCTTAAACTCTTTCCTGGCATCCAGTGCTTCTCCGTCGTAGCACAAGCTTCTACGGCCCTTGGGACTTTCTACAGCGCAATCATAAAACAGGTATTCCCCTGTTTTAGCATCCTGACCGATTACATCCGGTTCGCCCCCGGTTTCTTCCATCTTGTGCAGCGACCACAATTTATCTACATCGGCATCCAGCTTTGACTCAATTGGCCCCCATTCCAAACTCTTATGGCGTTTCATGTTTTTTTCAAAGCGTACTTTTAATGCGTTAAGAAGGTCAGCACGTTGAGCTGTTGATATTTTTCTACTATTTTTATTTGCCATAATGCGTAATTTCCTTTTTTATGTTATAGATAGGGTACAAGTTTTTTAACCAGGTTCGAGTTAACTTTATATAACCACATTAAGCAGATCGGTCCGTGCCCGAAAATACAATTATACGTATAAATAACACGAAAAAATTGGCTTTGCCATTATCAAACATGAATGCAATTTATGCCGTTGCCAATTTTTTGAAACTGCAGAAGATAAAATTCTGTATGGTGTCAAACGGAGTCTTGTGGTCCACGGTTATACACTTTACCTTTTCGAAAATATTTTTCAACCGGTCTGTCATAGATATTTCAGAATATTGTTTGATCTCTATGCCGCTACATTTTTGAGGTCCTTGTTCAGAAAAAGTACCAATGACCAAAACACCTCCCGGCTTAATGCTTTTTTGAATGGTGTCAATGTAATTGGAGATTTCCTCCTCTTGTGTCAGAAAATGAAAAGCTGCACGGTCATGCCAAAAATCATATTGCTCCGTGGGCACAAATGTCGCCGCATCTGCCACAATCCACTTTACCCTTTCAGCCAGCGCACCCAATCGTTGCTTTGCCCTTTGAAGGGAGATGGCAGAAATGTCAAGTACCGTTACATCTGTGTACCCCAATTTGAGCAAATAATCCACAAACAGGCTGTCGCCCCCACCTATGTCTATGATTTTAGCTGTAGTTGGTATGTTAAACTGTTTCAGGAAATCCAGCGAGGTAGTGGGCGTGGCTTGATACCAGCTGACGTCCTTTAAGTCTTTGGTTTGATAAATCTTTTCCCAGTGCTTTTGTCTATCCAGATGTTCCATGTATTCCCTTCATAATATTAGCAAAAATAGTTAAATAAAATTACTTACTTACAAAGTATTGCCGGTTGTGATTCTAATAAAATCTTAGCTTAAATCCCCCTGTCTGCCAGATCAAGCCGGACGAAGCTGTGACATTTAACCCGGATTTAGTCTGATTACATTGTTACCATTTTTTTCAGAAGGGACACTTGTCCCAAATGGTAATAACTGTGTTCAATCACACCTTCGATGTTGCGCAAATAACTTCCATACTTTTCATCCACAAATGGCTGGGCCATCATGGCATCATCCATTTGTTCCACTTTATCCGAAAATTTTTCTGCATTACTTAAAAAGGTATTCACCAGCATCTGCCAATCGCTGTCATCCGTAATCTCCTGCATGTCAAAGCTGAATTTATCCCTGATTTCCAAATCACCGCCATTGAATACATGGAGAATGCCTTGCAGGTAATAGTTTATGTGAAAGACCAGAACCGCAATGGAATTGAGGTCACCCACCTTCCGGGTTGCCTGTTCCCAGCTAATGCTTAAAATTTGCTCCTTAAAGTTGGTATTGGAAATCCATTTGCCGTTAAGTAGCACCTCGCGAAGCCGGTCTGCCAGATATTTTGATTTTTTCATCGCATAATTTTAAAATTGAAAGTAATTATTTCATTTAAACTGAACAAATTATACTAAAAAATATTGACAGATATAAAAAAAGCTATTAACCCTACTTCATCTAAATTTGGATTCAATCCTTAACGGCAAATAGTTTTATTTTGCATTTTCTTTGATTTCAATCGAATTACTTCAACTACATATACTGTACTAAGAGATCTTTCCATCCAATATTTTATATCAAATAAACTACATTAAAAACTTAACCCCAAAATTACACCTATGGGCGAAAACAAAATGTCAGCTGATTCATCGTAACCAGTAAAAGGAAAACTTGCTACCAGGCTAAAATTTAGTTTTTTAGATTTTAATGGCTGAAGTCGATACCCGAGTGTAGGATATAATAAGTAGTGTGTGTTGGATTTGCCGGTGAGCAATGTACCTCCAATACCAAACTCAAAAAAATGCCTGCCCTTTCCCAGGTTGCAAGAAAGCGCCTGCGATAGGGTCATATAAGAATCAGCGGGTGCACATGGTCCAAAAATACAAATTTTGAAATTCTCATTGTATCCAAAGCCCAGTTTACCCATCACCAAAATTCTTTCAGAGACCAATATCAACCTTTCATATTTAATTGAAACTATTGCAGCATCCCCCAAAATATTCAAGTTGATGTTATTTACAGGTCGTAAATCCAAGGTATCTGTGACAGTCACTGCATACGTAAATAGGCTTACAGTGACAAAAACTACCGTTATAAATATTTTTTTCATGATATTATTGATATGCGTTATTTTTAACAACAAGACGTTAGACGCCAGTCAAATGTTGGGTATCCCTATAATTTCATTCTGCCCAACTCCACTTCAAGCCGGTCAAAGTTCTCTTCATTTTTATCAACAGCAAAGGCATTCACTTTTCGACACCCTTCCGCTGAGTTAAACAACATTTTAAATACTATCTTGGTCTTGTCTTCAGAAACTTCTTCAAGAGTGAACAATACCTGAAAGATGGGTTTTGAGTAGCGTTTCCAGGCTATCAGCGAAGGTGGTTTAATTTTAATAAATTCACACTCGTTGGCATAATGACCCTTGTCCGGCCCGTGCATTATGTAGCTCCATATTCCGCCCACCCTAAAATCAAAGACATTGAAGGTATTGGTGAATCCACTGGGGCCCCACCAATTTATAAGGTGGTTGGGTTCAGCCCAGGCGCGAAAAACAAGATTCACGGGTGCATCCACAATTCTTGAACTCACAATTTCACAATCCGGTGTTGTTGTCAAGATTTCATCCGCCATGATATTTTATCGTTTTCAATTTGCAAATAATTATAATATCGCATTACAATTGGACTTACCTAAGCAATCACCACATTTATTAAATAAAGTGTTTTACTTTATCCCCCAAAATTAAATGTAACCCTGGTGAAATCTTTATGGCATAAATATATAACACAATCCACACCCTTGTAGAAGTAATCAGATCTTATCCTCTTTTTGCCGGCCTTTTACCGGAATTGGCTTCAAAATGGGTAAATGAATGTGATACCTTATGGCTATTACCCTCACCATAATTACCGTCATGGCCGCAATCAGCTCTGTAATTCCCGTTGGAAAATCCAGAAACTTACATCCAAAATACACAAGGCCTCCAAAAACACAAGCAAGCGCGTAAATATCTTTCCTGAAAAGCAGGGGCACCTCATTCAATAAAACATCCCTCACAACGCCTCCCAGTGATCCTGTAATGGTGCCCATGACGACACAAATCCAAAAGGGCAGACCTGCATCGACGCTTTTACTGATGCCAACCACGGTAAACAAACCGAGTCCTATGGCATCAAATAGAAACAGGGTATTGGCCCACCTGAATAATTTTTCCTTAAAAAGCAGCACAAACAACAGGGCAACACCGGTAGTGCCAAAATATTTCCCATCGAGCATCCAAAAGGGCGTAACATCGAGCAACAAATCCCTGGCGGTACCCCCACCAATGGCAGTCACCAGGCCAATAATGTAGGCACCGAACCAGTCAATTTGTTTTCCCGATGCCAGCCGGATACCGCTGATGGCAAACACGAAGGTACCAAGTAGGTCTAATAGGGTGATGAAATTTATTTCCAAAATCTATGTGTTGAAAGGTGTGGTTGATCCTTCAAATTTATGCAATAAATGTGAAAAAGAAATAATGTGGCTCAATCCCATCATTTCTCAATCGTAGGGTCAATCCTGAATTTGATTTTGACGCCCAATTAGTATTCCCATTAACAAGAAAGCAAATGGCCCTACCACAGCGTACCCGACAATGCCGATGTTTCTTATTTGCATGTTTTGAAGTGGTAACCCAATGAGTCCCACCAGGCTTAAGGTGCCACTAAGCAGTAAAAGCAACTTTACTTTTCGCTCTAAACCACCTTTTTTTAAAACCTTTGAAGTAAACAACATGGAAAGGCCAAAAAAAAGGTCCCATGCCAGAACATCCAAAGCATAGACCACGGAGGGCCACTTAAATGAAAAGAAAAAAGAATAGTTTGACAATTGATGTGCCTCCGGTGTGTGTCCTACCGTAAGAATTAGGAAGTGAACAACTGAGGTGATACATGACGTCAGCCAAATCAAGGCCAGTGCGGTTAAACTATAAAACTTTTCTTCCTTCGCCGCATATTGGTGAACGCCAACCATACTGATGGCCATCAACAACGAAATGAGGATACTTAACAGCTCCATCAGGGTAAAATAGGGATTACCAATGGGGTCATCAGGTGACTCGAGGGTAAGCAAACCCAAGGTCGTTACCGCCGCGTAAACCAGACCAAACCCAAATACCAGCCTGCATGTGAACTGATAAGGCATTGGGAAATTATTTATCATTTTTCACAGCTTTTATAATTTGAAAGTTCATCCAATCATCTCATTACAACCCAAATTCAAATGGTTATTTGATGCTCTTCTTGTAATTTTTCATCATTTTCCCAAAATGTTTATCCTTTTTTCTCTTTTCGGCAATTGTCGTTTCAAAATGCGCCCTTTCTCTCTCCATTTTGAGATAATTTTCGTAAGATGATTTATCGACTTCACCATTTTCTAACGCTCTAATGACCGCACAGCCCATTTCTTTGGTGTGTGTACAATCGCTGAACTTACAATTTTTGGAAAGACTGCCAATGACATCAAAAGTAGTTTCAAGTCCCCCTGATGTGTCTGCAATGCCCACTTCCCTCATGCCAGGGTTATCTATTAAGATTCCTCCATTTTTTAGGACCATCAACTCCCGGTGACTGGTAACGTGTTTTCCCTTGTTTGTACTGAGGCTAATGGAATCCGTTTTCATTATGGGTTTATCAGCAAGATTATTTAAGAGTGTGGATTTTCCCACCCCTGAAGACCCAAGCATACAGTACGTTTTTCCCTTTTCCATCAGGGACAATAAACCATCGTATCCATTTTTTGTCTCGTTGCTTATTGGTATGATGGGAACATTTTTAATCCGCGCACTGATGGCTGCTACAATTTCCTTAACGCGTACTTCGTCAATTAAATCCGTTTTATTAAGCACAATTACCGGCTCAACTTTGGATGCATTACAAATGGTCAAATACCTTTCGAGCCTGTTAATGTTAAAATCTCTGTCGACAGCCTGGACCAATAAAGCAAAATCAATGTTGGTGGCAATGATTTGAATCTCACCTGAGTGACCTACAGCCTGCCTTTTAATGATTGATAATCTGGGCAGGATGGAGTGAATAATTCCTAAATCAAAATCATAGGTAGTCAGGGTCACCCAATCACCCACCGCGGGTAAATCTTCGCGACTTTTTGCGGTAAAGCGCATATTTCCGGTAATTTCGGCTTGAAATTCCCCCTTAATTGTCTTGACGACATACCGTTCTCTATGCTCTGAAATAATCCTGCCAATTTCGAAATCGGCCAGACCGTGCTCCATCCTGTACCTTTCAAAATTTTCATTATATCCCAAATCCTCCAGCGTCATATCCAATTATTAAGGTGAACCGCCATTAATACCGCCAACTTGCCTGCCTGCAATAGATGACGGACTGCTAATCTGTTGTGTAATAAATGTCCAGACCAAAAACAAAATCTAATTTAAAAAAAATAATTTGAACCTTGCTCATTTTTAGGCCCCTGAAAAGGGTAAAAAATATAATGCTGCTAGCCACCCTAGAACTATTATATGAATTAAACTTTGCGATCAAAATTCAATGGCCAGCGATCGAACATTTTATATTCCTATGGCTTACCCTTTCTTCAACCTCTCATTGATATAAATGATCCGGCCAAGTTTTTCCCTGTCAATACCCCCTCCTCTTTTAGAAATGTAAGCAATGTCACGCTTCGTTTCTATGATTTGATGGTCGATAAGCATAGGTGAAATCAGGTCTTCAAAGTTGTTTTTTACCCGTGCATAGCGGAAGAATGTCTGTATGTTTTTTGATTTCTTCTCTGCAATTGCTTTTATCTTTGAATTGAAAAAGGACGGAATTGTCGCACTCACCAATTGGCGGTAATGTTCCTTTGTCAACTTTCGATAGTTTATGACAGTGTCCATTGCGTGGAGTGGAAAAGGTGAAATATCTACCACCAGAAAACCGATTTTATCGCAAATTTTAATAAATGCTTCATTGTCTCTTATGTGTTCATTTAAAATAGCTCCCAAATCATTTCGATACAAAAATTGTGTTTGGTTTGACCCGGTATTGTATATATATTTTTGGGTATTCCCCATAACGGTGCTTCGGCAATCATCAGGTATTTTACTTCTTCAATTTGGGCAAGATTATCATACCAGATTTCAGTAATTTCAGCAAAAGCGGATTCAAGATACCTGTTGTCCTTTTCAAAACTACTGTAAAGACCCATTTGGTCATAGAAATTTTTAAGGATATTTTTTTGATCGGCGTAGTTCAATTTTAATTCATCTTTTGGCACGGTTTGAGACTGACACTTTATACATGCTACTAAGACAATTGCCGCTTCATCATAATATCCGTCTGCTCGTCACTTCCCAATTTGAAAATGTGTTTGTCAAACTCGATAAAACCATTTTTCTTATAAAAACTTATGGCCCTGGGATTTTCTTCCCAAACACCCAGCCAAACATAGTCTGCTTTATGCTGTCGGGCTATTTGCAGTGCTTTTTCAAAAAGTACCTGCCCGGCCTTCTTTCCATGAAACTGTTTATACACATAAATCCGCTCAATTTCCAAAGCTTTGTCATTCTTTAATTCTGTTTGTGCTTCATTAAAATTGACTTTTAAATACCCAATTATTTCATTGTCTACTGTAGCAAAATAAAATTCTGAATTTTTGTCGCTGAGTTCTGTGGTTAGTTTATCCACCGAAAATCCCTCTTCTAAGTAGGATTTAATGTTCTCCCCGGTGTTTCCTGCGGCAAAACTTTCATAAAAGGTCTCCCTGCTTATTTTTTGAAGTTGGTTAAGGTCATTCAATGTTGCTCTGATAATGTGAATTTCTGTCATGGTTGATGTGAATACGATATGTTATTTCCCGGAATTTTTATTCATTTCAAACGCTGCATAATTTTTTCCATAATTATTCAAACGCCACTTATTCATCAATTGCCTCAATGCCAAGCTGCTTTAGATGTTCCAGGTGCGCTTTCATGGCCTTAAGCTGCTCCGGGGAGTGCCCCTGCCATGTGTTTATTTCCCCCAGAACCCGCAGTGGGTCACGGGTACGGTATGACTTTGTAGGGTTTCCGGGAAACTTCTTATCGGTCAAATTGGGGTCATCTTCGATAGATCCTGTTGGCTCTACGATGTAAATTCTGCCTGTCCCTTCTCCCAAGGCAAGTTCAGCTCCCCAGATGGCAGCATCCAAAGTGGCGGTTAGATAGACAAAGGCCGCCCTTTTATTTTTGCCGTAGTTGGAACTAAAGCCGGGCTCAATCAAATCACCCACTTGCAGCTTGGCTTTGGTGCCATGATAAAATGGTGGTAAAGCCGTTTCATTGACAGACTTCATTTGCGAGGTTATCTATATGTTATCAAATACCGCTTTATAATATGTGGTGTCTCCCTCTTCAAAATAAACCCTCCGGTTTCCTTTTTCTTTGAGTTCAAACTCATCATTGACCGTAAACTTGATTCCAGTAAATTTATATCCCGTAACAAATGTGGTGGTCAACGTATAAGTGGTATCTTTCTTTACAGCGGTCATCCCTAAGTCTGACTCCCAATTCAGTGGTTTGTCGCTACCCCTGACTCCTACGTGGCTTATGTTTTTCAAAGCAGAGACATCAAGTTCAAATACAAGCGTTTTATGGTAAGTCTTTTGCACACATCCTGTCATCCATAATAGGATTGAAGTGCCAAAGGTTAAGAGGAATTTATTTCGCATGGTTAAAGTATCTTTTGGTAATTAAATGATCGATTCCAAATCTGCCCGAGCCCAGCATCATTCCATAAATCGCCACCCAAAGAAAGCCCATGGCAGGAAGCATGTTCCAAACTCCCTGGTTCAACTGCTGCATAAAAATGGCGACCAACATGGTGCAGGCAATTAAAAATGAGGCAAGTCTTGTTTGCAATCCCAGCAACATAAAGATGCCACCAACCGCTTCACTGAAGGCGCCCATCCAAGCAAAAAAAACGGGAAACATGGCAAATATGCCACCATAGGCCTTAACGTCATTGGGAAACCAAAAGGCAACTTCAAAAAATCCCAAATTGTTGTCAACCGGCGACCACGGCAAGCCAAATTTTGCAGCGCCAAAATCTGCTGTCAATAAGTAACCGCATATTATTCTGGGTATGGCTGCCAATAAGTCCTGCCACCAAAAAGGCAATACAATGGGTGCAGTAATTCTTTTTATCATGAGCTAAGTATAAAATGAAAAGGTCAGGTTTAAAAGTCTTAAAAATAATCAAACTTTTCATTTGGCAATAAAAACGTTACTTAAAAGGGTGTACCGACTATATCGTTAGTGGTAGAAACCCCTACACGGCAGTATTTACAGTCTGAGTTCATGTACCCGATGTCAAAAGTCTGCACCACACCGCTTCAAGGCCTTAACCGATCCAGGCTAAACAAAAATTCATCTGCGTGTTGATGTATGGCTTTCTTTTTGTCGTCTTCCCATTTGTCAAAAGTCTTCACCAGCATACCCAACCGTGGGTTTTTGAGAAAAAAATGTGCGTTGATTATCCATAAAGCGCCAAAATAAAGCATCCCACGTCGCCTGCCAGTCACCTTTGGGATAATCGCTCATTTTCATAAGATAATTACTTCCACTGATATAAGGCTTCGTAGCCATCAAACCTCCATCTGCAAACTGACTCATGCCGTATATATTGGGGACCATCACCCAGTCATAGGCATCAATGAACAGGTCCATGAACCACCGATATACTTCGTCGGGGTCAAACTCGCACAATAACATAAAGTTGCCCAGCACCATGAGTCTTTCAATGTGGTGACAGTATCCGGTTTTTAATACTTTTTTAATGGTTTCATCCACCGGTAGGATTCCTGTGGTACCGTCATAAAAAGCAGGTGGAATTTTCCTGGTAAAGCCCCAGAAATTTCTGGTTCGTTCAGCTCCGCCCTTTGCGGTGTAAACCCCTCTGATGAACTCGCGCCATCCCATGATTTGGCGTATAAACCCTTCCAGGGAATTGATGGGAATACCTTTGGCCTCACCAAATGCCAACGTGCGATTTATGATCTGATGCGGTGTCAACAATCCCACATTGAGCATAGGTGTGAGCAAGCTGTGGTTGAGCAGTAATTCTTTATACACAATGGCGTCTTCATAATCACCAAATTCTGCCAAACGATTTTTTAGAAACTGATCTAGCCATAACTCGCTTGCTTTGTGGCTTATGGGATAGTTTATCGCATCGCTGAAGTAGCCAATATTGTCTGGAAAATGTTGATTTGCATAGACACGTGCTTCCAGGACATAGGTGTCCATTTGTGGAAATTCAATGTTTACCACTTTTTTACCCTTTGGATATTTTTTCCGGTTTTCTACATCATAGGTCCAATGACCTCCCGATGGCCTTCCCGATTCATCGATCAGGATCTTTCTGCTGATTCTTTCTTGTTTATAAAATTCCGTCTGAAAGAATTTCTTTTTGGAAGGTTTAAAAAAATGATCCAAATCTTGCCTGGAGTTCAAAAACATGGGGGAATCAAATACTTGTAACTCCATGTTGTATTTGAGACACCCGGATTTAATTCTCTTTAACAACCAATCGTCAACTGGATCGACTAAGGTTATGGATCTTATGCCCATCCGCTGAAGTTTTGGGATCAGCAACCGGATATCCGCTTCAGGTTCTGTGGTCTGCACATATTTGACATCAAAACCCTTTTCGATTAAATGGCTTTCATAATATTTCATGGTAGCCCTGTGAAAAGCAAGCTTCTGTTTATGGAAATTATACTGGCGGAAAAACAAATATTCCTCTACCAGATACACAGTACCCTCTACAGCAAAGAGGGGGTTGTTTTCAAATAACTGATGGGGGAAAATGAGGTTTGCTTTCCTCATTTATGGCGTTTTACGATTATCCAGTCCTATTAATTCCATATTCCGTTATTTTCTGTCAGCACGATGGGTTCATCACCTGCAATTCTTATAGAAAATTTTTACCTATCAATTTTTTCAAATTATGCAGTAAATCAGGGTTCTCGATATCAACCCAATTACAAGTAAAATAATTATCAAATTTATAGCTATTTTTTACTGGTTTATAAATCCAAATACCTTCTTTTGCTGCTATCACAAATTTATCGGCTTGCAATCGTAAAGCGTACGATTTTGCCTGGAAATAAGCGTTCTGCAATTCTCTTTGGGTTTTAATTTCATATTTTGATTCTAAAATCATCTTGACAGATTCTCCACCACTCCTTTGATTAGCACCAAAACAATAATCAGGATAATTTCTTTCACCCCTACCCATTTTTACAGTCATCTGTCTCATCCAATCTTTTGGGTTATAATCCAACAATTCCAATAATGGCTCTATCAAACGAATTTCAACATCTCTCTCGTCTTTTAAATCATCGGACAGCAATTTACTGGTTGGTTTAATTGTTGGTAAAATATCAACATTTTGAGCTTTTGATTTTAACATTTGTACCAATTCCAAATACTCTTCAAATTTAATCGGATATCCATTTAATCCTTGTAAATTCTTTTTAATTAACAGATTAGCAGCCCAAACCGGATTCGCTTCTAAATCACGTTGAGTTATGTGAATATCCAAAATTATTGGATGAGACAGATATACCACATTGTAGTAATAGAAAAACGGGTCAGAAAAACCATCGCCTACTACACGCCAAATCGAATGAATGTAACTTCGTGGTGTTAAGCAATACATTACAACAATATCTCCTCTTTTTGCGTCAGGATTTCCTTGCCAAGAATCACTACTATCTTGTTTGGCATTGTCCAAAAAATCAAAATTTGACTTATTCGCACCAACGAACCATACTTTTGAAGGATTGGGCACCTCATTATCTTCTAGGTTCCTTAATACACTTGGTGCAAAATCATATAGGAATGCACAAAGCTCATTTGGTTTAAATCCTGTTAATTTGCGAAACTCAAAAAGAGATTCACACAAGTCAACATAAAATAAAGCTCTGTCTTCCCAATCCTTTTTCTTTGGTACAGCAGGAATCGGGATGTCAAATTCATTACAAATATTTTGAAATTTGAAAAATTCACATTTAAATGTATAAGGAAAGAAATAATCTGGAAACAAAGAATATAAAATCCTTGAATAGAATGAGATATCTGTTGTCCATGAAATGAAATTATTTTTGCCAACAATTGCAAAATCTTCAATTACAACTCCCTCGGCAATCCAGCTTTTATAACACTCCAGTGCTTTATCAATGGCAAACTCCTTATTTTTAAAATAATCCCTAATAATCTTGAACCAATTTACTTTAGAACCATGTATATATCCATCGTAATTTAATTTTTTTAGTCTTTCAATTGTGGATTCTTTGTTCTCAACTGCAAACTTATCATCGGGAAAATCACCAAATGATGACCATTCATTAATCTGATTGCGGCCTTCCTCAGATTGCTTATATAAATCCCAAATGTATCCGTTGAATCTCATTTTGTATTTTTTTTCAATTTATTGTTCAATGGTTCATGACTTTCCAAATAGTATACTAAAATCACTTTTCGAGTCAATTTGTAAAAGCCAAAAGTTTACACCCCTTGGATTTTTAATGTCCTACTACGTTGATTCTAATAACATATTACGCACATTTGTTTAAAATTCCGTCAACACATAATTTGTACTGCGTCCACCAGCATTTTCCTGCTGTAAAATTCCTTTTTCCATTAAATCTTTGATGTCGCGCAAAGCGGTGTCAGAGGAACATTTTGCCAACTTTGCCCACTTTGATGTTTTCAATTTTCCATCAAAACCATCCAGCAGTCTATTAATAACCAATCGTTGTCGTTCGTTTAATTCTGTGTACTCGTTCAATTTCCAAAAAGCTGCTTTCTGCAGGATTTTTTGCATGGTATTTTCCGTTTCAACCAATGCGTTTCTGAGGCATCGAAGAAACCAAACTAACCACTCTGTAATGTCACCACTGCTGTGTTGTACTTTTTGCAATATTTCATAATATTGTTTGCGTTCTACCAATATTTGGCTTGACATGCTATAAAATCGCTCAGGGCTGTTTTCGGCACATGCAAGAAACAAGTCTGTAATTGCCCTGGCTATCCTGCCGTTGCCATCGTCGAATGGATGAATGATGATAAACCAAAAGTGAGCTATTGCTGCCTTCAAAACCGGATCTATTTTGGTTTCATTATTGGACCAATCAAGAAATTTATCCATTTCTGCCTTTACCAAAGCGGGATCCACAGCCTGATAATGAATTTTCTCCTTTCCCATAGCTCCTGAAACGATTTGCATTTCTCCCGTGCGATAACAACCTACTTCAATTTTATACATACCGCTATATCCTATTGTGAAGAGGGCAGCATGCCACCCGAACAAACGCTTTTCTGTAATTGGTTTTTTAAAATTTTGGGTTGCGTCAAGCACAATATCGACTACACCCTCCACATTTCTGTCTGAAGTTATTAACCCGCCGATGGTTAAACCAAGCCGCCTGGCAATGGATGACCATACTTGCTCATAGTTGAGTTGCTCACCCTCTATTTCTGAGGATTTTACCACGTCAAGTGTAAGTGTGGTCAGGGTTGCTTCCTCTTTTGATGAAAAACCAAGCGCATGCATCTGACCCGATATTTTTCCTTGTAAATGTCTAACCTCGCCAAATAAAGAATTGATAATTGAGTCGCTCCAGGTAAAATTTGTCCAGTCCTTATGTTGATAAATGTATTTTGGCATGGCCTGTATAAATGTATGCGGCAAATATACAACTTATTCGCCGCATAAATGCGGTGAATACATAAAATAATCGCCGCAGCTGAAGAAGCCAGTCTTTGCTGAAGATTAGACTTATGGCCATCCCTCGCCAATTGGCGATGCCAGACATTAAAAACGCCAAACTTTTCGAGCACTAATGGAAAACAAATGAAAGGCAAGTAGATGGTGGTAAATCCAACAATCGCGCTCAAGAGGCGATACCTGCATAATCCGGAATCATTTCAGCACGCAATTATTCCTTGACGCGAAGCAGAGATGAAGCTGGCAATACCAGTTTACCTTTTTTAATGGTCAGTCTGTAAACACCGATATTGACATCAGGTGCTATTTGCACCACATCCGTCTGACTATTCAGGTCAATAATGGCATGCTCACAAGGTGATGGTGCATGTCCCAGACTCCAGCGCAGTTCGTCCTCCCAGGCGCCGGATCCTCCTGTGAAGGTATTGACCAGACCCGGTTGCGTGCAATTTTCATAACAGATCTGCAAGCCCCAGGATAAAAGAGCACCGCCATCTCCGTTTGCCAGGTCTTCCACGATCAGTGTCCAGGTTCCATTCAGGTCTTCACCGTAAAAATCCCCTAAATCACCAAGTGGCTGGTAACAAAGACCTCCGTTTGGAGGACAAGGTATATCGTTGTACAGGTTTGTGCTTTCTGAATCCAGATCCAGCAAAAGGTCGGGTACTGCCCCGCACCGTTGATCGATCAATACCACTTCGGTCATCGCAGGACTTCTCAGTGTTATCCTCAGATCTCCAATATAGGTATGGTCTATCCGCAGGTTATTTACTTTGATGGCCGAGATAGAACCCACATCAGTTATTTGAAGATCCGACATAATCGTATCCGGTATGTTAAAATCAATGCCAATGGGTACATCCAGAGAAGGGTAAAATGGACATGTCGCGCTGACTGGGCTGTCGAAACAATCGTCCGGGTTGGTGACCCAACCGGCAAGGCTACTGCCACAGATCTGAACACCGTATGCCGGGTCTCCGAAGCCATCTTCATCAAAGTCTCTGTATAAGGTAGTATAACCTGTACCACTTTGCTGCACACAAAAAGTAGCTGCTGTGGTATCGGCTAAATATGTGGGAAACATGCAATCACGGGCGATAAAATGAAAGACCTGCGATCCCGTCCAGGTTGTATCATTGATGATCATCTCCACATTTCCATTTAATCCCAACACCGGGGTGATGGGCGAAAAATCCATCAGATCGGGTTGATCAACGGTTCCAAGGGTAAGATAGGGCTCGTAATCACTCAAATAGTTTGCCATAAATATTTTCTTCATGTGCCCGCTGTAAAACTGGACCGTCATCGGTGCAACGGCAGATCCTCCGGCTACTGTCAGAAAATAATACACTTGTCCGGAGATTACAGTGGGTAAGGCAACCCCTCTTATCTGGCCATTGACAAAAACGGCCAACCGGTCGTCCGGGTGTTGGAATACATAACCCGGCGTATAGACCGGTCTGGCAACCACTGACATGTTGCTCCTGTAAAAACCTGAAAATTGCCACGAAGGCTGGGTTGCCGGTGGTACGGATACAATTATCTCCGGGTAGAAATCAAAGGATACACAGGAAGGACTTGGAGGAATAATAAAATTCTCTAAATCAAAGGGTGAAAATTCCTCCTGCAAAAGGATGCCCTCCCCAGGTAATGCACTTAGGACCGGAGGGTCTGGTTGCGCCTCCACAGTGATTGACATGACGCCACTGGCAAATTTTAGATTGGCCGTTTGTTCAGTAGCTGTAATCACCAAATCTGTTTGTCCGGTGAAACCTGGCAAAGGGGTAATCAAAACCTCAGATCCCTGAATCTGTACATCAAGATCCGGATTTGGGTCGTATGTCCATATTATCGGATCGTCATCCAACTGCACAAGAAAGCTATCAAGGTCTAAAACCGGTAATGGTAAGCCTGAAAAACCTGCTCTCCCGGGGAAAGGCAATAAACCTACAGGTGCATCTCCATCCACAAAAGTATGGATGTCGTAGGGTGAATCTATCGTCCCTTTAATACTTTGAGTGCGGAATCTAAAATTGCTAACAGCCGTATACACCTCATCGTCATCTGCATTATACACCTCAACCGTCATAACTTTATTTCCCTCATTTGAGTACAAGGTAACAAAGTGGAGGGTGCCCAGGCCCGCAAAGTTCACCGGCACACCCAGACCGCGTATTTCACCTCCAACGAAAAAGGCAAGCCGGTCATCTATATTGTCAGATGTCACGCCTTCATGATTAAGCCTTACCACGGCAGTCGCTGTGTACGCATACAAAGCAGGATTGGGTGGATTCCAACCGGGAGACTGACTCCATGCCTCATTTTCAAACAATAAAAAACAACACAACAAACACCCAAGCCATACCAACCGGATTTTAGCTCTCATAAAAAATCCCGGTTTGAACGGCAATTTTGCTGAGTGTTTGTTGTGATCAATAAGCGTCATACCCAGGATGATTACTATTTAACAATTAATACCATCCTTGAAATAACCTGATCCGGCGTGGTGCAATTGATCATATAAGGACCGGTCTGCCACTTGGGATCTACTTTTATTTCAATGGTGTTACCACCGGCTTTTATCTTCTCTTCTGAAACATGGACTTTTTTGCCCGTCACATCGGTAAGCACACATGGCATGACAAAGTCAAAAGGCGATGTCAATGAAATATGTATCACATTGGATGCCGGGTTGGGATACACAAATAGTTTACCCGATTCAGATAAGTCTTCCACACCGGTGGTATTTTGCACATGTAAGACCCAGGGGTTCTCTACACTGCCCAGTATTTGATTGGATATAAAATTCTGCGATTCAATGGCAGTATACACGACGTCTTTTGATGCATCAAATATTTTGAAAGACAATACCTCCCCTTCCCTGTTGGCATACATGGTCAAAAAGCAAACGTGGATGCCCAATTGGGGTATGTAAGCAACTTCGCCGACACCCCTGATCTCATCACCGGCAAATACACCGATCACATCGCCCGTTTCCAGTAAATTACCGCCCTGGAAATCCTCTGCAACCACTACCGCATTCATATTGTACTCAAACTTTTGTGGCACGATGGTCCAGGAAATGTTGCGGTTTTGTACTTCATCCTTCAGCAACACATCCTGATCTTTTACCGTCATTTTTTTCATGTACTGGACAAAATCAGGAACATCCCGCAAATTTGCCGGTGGCGGATATATTAAAATATCCGGATTGGCAAGTTTCAGGAGGTAGCCATTGGGAGAACTCATGTACGAAAGGTTGCCTATCCAGCCGAAGCCATTTACATATTGAGCAAATGCAGTCTGGCTTTTGATGATGTCGCCATTAGACGGACTCAATGAAGACAATGCAGTCGCCAAATCCTGACCCCTTTGTGGCAGGTATCCGATCCAGTTCCAGCCTGCGACCAGTGGTATCGGAGTTTCAGGATCCACAATGCCTCCGATCAGGGATAAGGAATCCCTGGCACCCAGTTTCATTTGAAACGAGGTAAACGGAGATAAGGTGTCCAAACTACCCTGCCAGCTGCTGAGCGTTTGGGAGTACAGGCTGAATTGGGTTTGATTCTTGATCAGCCCGTTTTGTGGGTGAGTAAGGCTGGATAAGGCAGGGTTGACTTCCGTAGAATCAAGTACCACATTGTAAGAGATCCAATTCCAACCCTTCACGAGCTGGATCTTATTCAATACCTGACCATTGGTATGCAGCACCTGCGGCACATTTGGTGTGCCGATGAGTTCATCGACCGTGTAAGGAAACTCTTCCAGGATGTTGCCATAGATCAGACAAGCGGAGGCATCCCAAATCTGGAAAGTAACCATATCTCCCACCGCATCATTGCTGTAAATGGTAAGGAAGACCAGGTATTTATTGAGATCTGCATAGTATTGAACGCGACCCACACCGGCCAGTTTGCCGTTGATGAAAGCACCAACCCTGTCCTGCACATCTGTGGACAAAATATTTTCAATGTTCAATTGCAGCGTCATGTTCATGGAGTAACTGTATGATGCCGGATTGACATACCATTCCGGTGCATGGCATATTACGCGCACACCAAGCGGTAAGTTTTCAGAACCGCCCATAAAAAATGGATTGATGCCAGGTAAGGTGGTCATGACCAGCGTGTCGTGCCAGTTGCCCAGTGTCAATGAAGAGTCTATGTACACGGATATCTCCCTGACCTCATTTGCAACCAGGGTACCCTGGTCAGGAACGACCCTGGCCCATGCCGGCACATTGGATATTTCAAAAGGAACGGGATATCCTCCCCGGTTGTGGATCCTGGCGGTAACAACAGCGGTATTTTCTTCATACTTGGTGACCCCTATGCTGTCTGACATCCAGGCTAACTCGTTGCGATCCACATAAAAGCGCCAACTTGAAGAATCAAGTGTGTTGCCCGTGAGGTCTTGGATGTCATTTAATTTGGCCCTGGGACCTGGTTCTCCAGGACTTCATTGTCAAAATAGGGGTACAACGTAATTTTATTTTCAAAACAGGACACGTTTATTCCGATATACTGATTGGTTGCATCCACAAATAACTCAACTTTGTCCGGGACTTGTAAGATATCCTGGCAATTGATGGCCTTATTGAAGGTAAATGAGATCTCATCGCCAACGCTGTACACCCCATCCGATGGCTGAGGTGTACCAATCAGTTTGGGAGGTTCACGGTCGATCCTTCCTTTTATGATGTCAGAAAAACCGGGTTTGTCGGCTGCCAGACCGTTGCATTCTGCCCAGGCGTGAATTTCATATTCGCCGTCCGGCAGTCCACCGGTATCCCAATAAAATTGAGTAAAGCCAGGTTGTAGCGTATCCGTTTGTAATCCCAGACCAGACCAATTTGGATTAAATCTTTCAGATATACCTGGTATATTAATCCAGGCTCCGTCGCCATTGGTCTTCCTGTACTGAACCCTTAAGAGTTTAAAATCTGTAGAAGACAGGTCATATCCGGAAGCGGTAATGCGCAAAGTGTCACCCGAAAGGTTGTTATTGTGCATCACCCAGTTTTGCTCGGGTACATTGATCGCCACTTCACTGCAAGGTCTTATGAATTCTACACCCAATTTCAGAGATTTATAAAATAAGGAGTCTCTATCTAAAGAGAGGGAAAGTGCTAAATTTCTTTCAAATTCACATTCCGAAACCAGGGCCACTTCCAGGTTTTCGTATACATAGGCTACAGGACCTCTTTCAATTGTCAAGGTGATGGGAACGGCGTCGCCGTAGGGAACAATGTAGCGAATCGTGTTGTTGTTTAATACTGTTCCATTAACCTTTATGATGGCACCGTCAGGGTTAGTGCCTGCAATTGCCGTGAATCCATAGGTCCAGTCTTCATTGGTGGCACTCAAATTTCCCAGGTTTAATTTAAATACAGCAGCTTCATTAGCCGGAACATTGATTTGTTTGAAAGGAGTACCTGTACTAAGATTTAAGTTGACACCCTCGCGGTTGGCACTGTTTTCTTCCCAGGGACAAGAGCTTTGGCCCGCCAATAAATTAAAAACAGGGGTCTGATATACGGTATCCATTGAGACGTTGACGCTGAATGCATCTCCCGGATCGTTATCTGCCAATACGTAACCGGTTGTAACGCCAATCTGCTCACTTGATTCGTTCAAATTTGTTCCCTTACTGGTAGAATAAGTAAATTTGATTTCACCCTCTAATCCAACTCCCTGGAACCCCCCTCCAAAAAATGACCTAACAAAGCCATCCGAATTGACATACTCTTTCGTCGATTTATTATGAACAGTATCACTGGTTTCTGAATATTCATAGGAAACACCTGCATCGAAGGATAAATTTTTAATGAAGTCTGATTTCGTCTTTAAGGTTTCATTGTCGTCCAGAAAACTTTGCCACAGGACACTGGAGGCAGCAGCATCGGCCAGGCCAGCGCTATCTAAGTTACTTGTAGGGTTGCTTACAATGTCATCGAGGTATCTGATTACATTGTTTGCAATGTGGAAGCCGGAGTACATAAACGCGGTGGCACCCAGTGGTTCAACCGTGATGATTTGTTCTACAGATGCCTGGCAGGTCATGGGATTAAATTTTACCTCATCGGCATAACCCACAGAAATATTCATTCCCAAACCGACATAAATGTCGGCATCTTTGCCCAAAATCAGTTCGTCTGAAGAAGTGGAAATTCGTTCTGAGGTGCTGAGGCATACATTCATGGAAGTCTCGTCTACTTTTTTGTATGAGACATTACCAGAGACTTGAAATCCAAGTTTTGAATCAATCTCAAGAATGGCGCCTCCAAAAGGTTGTGTAAGTGTTTGTATCTTAGGGCCAAGATCGACAGTTGTGCCAGCGCCACCTCCAACACTATAATCGAGTATGGTTGAAATTGTTGTACAAACATTGTTGTCTTTTTCCCAGTATGAATAGCTGCCGTCACCCGGAGGGTCTCTCAAAATAAGCAAAGGAACTTCCGGTAATTGCGTCGTAAATGTGTTTTCTTTATTGCGAATGCCCGTAATAATGGCCTCCCTTAATACACTGCCTTTCTGCCCGCGTACCGAGGCAGCAATGACCTGCAAGGTTTTTCTAAAGGGAGGTGTTGGATTGGGCACACCTGCCCTAAAGGAATACATTAGCTCCAGACCATCTAAAACCGTATCGATCCGTGTATCCGAAAATCCATCTATGATTTCTATTCCAGCCGTATCTAAAAAACAAACCCCATCATCCAGGGTATCTATACCGGACATATTTTGTGTAAGTATATACTCGTACTGCTCCTTTACCTGAATGGTAATTTCCTTTTGCTCATCCTGTTCAATGATGTACTGGGGTGGATTACAGCCGGCTACCGGATCAAGTCCTCCGGTGATGAGGGCCTCGGGTGGGGCAAAATAAATAAATTTCACCAGCGTATCCCGATAAGTAAGGTTTACGGTTTGTCCTCCGGACAATTGGAAAGCTGCTTTGACCAGAGGATTGGAATGTTCGATGATTGAAACTGTAAATGCGGATAATGGAGGTAGATCCAAAAACTCAAAGTCACCTTCCTGGTTACTTACAACCTTTTCCCTTACATAGCACCCATTAACAGCTGCCACTTTAACAATACAGATCGCCCCCTGCCCTGAAGGAATATTTGCTTTGATGATCGATTTTTCACACAAGCCACCGGCCACCTTTCCAGTGATGTCACGGGTAGTGACATCGTTAAACAACAAGCCCGCCATGGGATTGATCAGGTTGGTGACCTGCCATGAAGCCGGTTGAAATACATGACTTTCCAAACTGGGTGACAGCACTGCTGAAGTACCTGGATCAAAATCTACTGTAAATTTACCGGTTGAGTCCGTAAAAATGGGCGGTTGAAACGAATTACCATTTACCAGGATCTCTACATTGGGCGCAAAACAATCTGTATTTTTATACCTTACATAACCGGATACAGGTACGACCGATCTGTCGATAAAATCAACCTGATCCACAGAAGTCACGCTCGGGTTCAAAGTGACCTGCCTGCTTGACGGGGTAAAAAAATGGGGTGTAGCTTCCTGATGAACAGCAAAACTCGACCAGTCTGCCCCAGAATGCGAACCAGTTCCATTCAATAGGCTGCCGCTGTTGTTGAGTTGGCTGCCACTGCCTTCGTCCATGGCATAATACTGCACCAGGTGTTTTTCTGTCGGAACCCGGCTTGCATTAAAATGGCTTTGAATGGTGGATAGGGTCAGGGTAGTATCATACATCGCTACCTCATCAATGAGGCCATTGAAAAAGTCTACGCGGTTGCTATTTAACCATCGTGCACCCACTAAAAATGTGGTGCTATCGGCCCATGTACCTTCAACATACCCAAAGGTCTGGTTGCCACCCTGCTGACTTCCGTTTCTATAAAACTTTACCTGGCCATTCAGGCTGTCGAGGGTAAAAGCCAGGTGCTGGTAACCCGCATCAACCACACCAAAGTCTTTGGTAACATTGTTTATCTTAAAAAATATCCGGTTGTCTGCTCCACTTTGTTTCAATTGAATGCTGAGTTCATTACCGGACCATGTTTTTGACAATAGGGTCTGATCCATCGGTTGAGGGCCATCGTGATTGACCCAAAATTCAAAGGTCATCTTACGTGACATCTTGAAATGTGGCAAAGTGATGTAATCCCCTTGTGAAGATTTTAAATACAGGGAACGGTGCAGGTAAAAGTTTTTATCGGCTTTGGCGATGAAGGTTGTACCTGTTCCGTAGTTGGCGGATTCAATGCGGTAATACCCTTCTTCGTTGGTTTTGGCCGAAGTACTTACTGGAGCTTGGTCCTCGTCAAAAACAGCCCCGCAAAAATTAAGTTTGTTTCTTTTGAAGAGGTCAAATGAAGCCGTTCCCTCCTCTTCATCCATTTTCCAATACCTGAATAAACCGGGAGTCAGGGTGGATGCGGTACCCTTGCCAATTTCATTTATTTCCAGCACATCGAGGGTGCGGTCGTATATCCTCAATTCATCCAGGCGCCCTTCCCAGGTTCCCGGCTTATCGATGGCTTCTGCGAAGTCGATCCGGCTAATGGCAGGAATGACAAGACCCCCCGATTCCAGGTCTTCCAGCACACCGTCCAAATACAAACGGTAGCGAGTGAGTTCCGGATCATAGGTCAGCACAATGTGGTGCCAGTCTTTGCGGGTGGCAACCGGAAAATTGGCTCGTAGATTATTTGCTGTATTCACAGCAACGATGATGGCATCGTTACCTGTAGCGCTATTCAAGGGCCTGATCTCCAAAAGAGAGGGCTCAAGTTTTATGATGGCTGCATTGTTGGTCGCAGAATCTGTTTTTACCCAAAAACTCAAAGACCAGGGCTGGTTGCCGGAAGGAACGAGACTGGGCACATTTTGTCCGATGGAATCCACCCATGCTCCGGCCACTGATCCAAATTTGGCAGAAAACCCCTTAGTAGGTGTAAGCGACACCATGGCATCGATCACAGGGTTGCCACTAGGGGTCTGGATCCATCCGGTCACAACCCCATTGGGTACCTGAAAACCGAGTGCGGTACCCGGATAACCTTCGCCAAAGGTATTGACTCCTCTGACGGTGTAATTATACGGATAGCCCGCTATCACATTAAAGTCATTGAAGTTTTTTACACTGGGGCCTACGTTTTCCATAAAAACACCATCCCTGTAAATGTTGAAGCCCCCGGAAGCAGCAGGGCTCAATGGGTCAATTTCCCAACGTATCTGGACACGATCCAGGAGGTCACCCTGCGTGGCGGTGACGATGGGCGGTTTTGGGGGCAGGAGGAAGGAAGTATAAAAGCCAAGACTGGTTTGGTAGTTTTTCTCAAAAGCATCACCGATAAAAAGTTGACCGATAGACCCACTTACGCTGTACTTAGTGTTTAGGGCACCACTCACACCGCCATAGTTTGGAAAGATGGAACCCGTGTATGTGTCGTCATTTCCTGATGAAGGGGTGTTGTTACAACCTATTTGTTGGGAGGTCCCAGCGAGTGATGACAGACAAATAAGTAATATATATAAGAAACGTTGCATCTTAATCATGTCCGTGCTTTTTAGTTAATGAAAAATAAGATTTACTGACTATCGAACCCAAACTTTAATGTCGGCAATTCCAAATGACTCGTTGGTAATACCCTCATCGAGCTCTGCCCCAAAAGCAAGGACAAAAGAATTGGTGGAATGCTTAAATACCATTTGTCCAGAACGTGAATTATCGCCCGAACCCAAATAAATGGTACTACCAGTAAAGAATGCTTGGTGCTTTTCCAAAAAACCTTTTGTCACTACTCCTGTTGGTCCTGTTAAAGTCTCAGCAACGCCTCCAAAATACAATTCATTATCCCAAGTACCCAATAGAAAAACAACAAATTCAATCTTAATTTCTGTATGCGTAATATTATTTAAGGTAAACTGTTTTTTTAATAAGAAATCATCATTATTGACATCAGGTCTAATAAACCAATTATAAAATGGATTAGATGCGGCTTGCAATCTTTGTAAAGTACCGGCTGCAGCGGCTGTACCTAATGGAGTACCCCATGCGTAAGTAGCCCAACCATCATTACCCGTTGAAAAATCATCTACATCTACCAATTGCCAATCTCTCACTCCATTGTAAGATATTGCTCCACCACTGCTCATTCTTACGTCTCCGGCAACCTCAACACCTGTGCTATTTGCCGTTAGCCTGGCAGTATTATCGGTATACATTGCCACCTGGCCATCCGCTGTAGAAAACAAACCACTGTCATTATCTCCGCTAGTGCCCTCAAAAGCGTACCCGGCATTACTTACCCCGGCAGCTCCCGGGGCTCCACCCTTCGCAAACACACCCCCATTGACCTTAAGTGACTGATTGGTAGCCACCGCGGTTGCTCCAATGGCCATTTTATTGGCTACGATCAGGGTATCTGCTTTTACAATGCCACTGCTCGGAAATTTATTGGTCGTGCCGATGAGCGACAAGGCGTAAGGCGCAGAAGTAAGTTTAAATCGTGGGACCAATTCCGGAGCGCTGCCAACCTTTACTCCCATATAGTAAATAGTATTAAATGGAACGGTTGGATTCAGGATGACTGAATAGATACCACTGGTTACGGTAACATTAAGTGGTGCACTTGTCCAGGCTGCTGACCCCTGACCGCTTTCCGTTGTGTGCAAACTAAATGTCATCATATATTCCCCATCCTCAACAGCGGTTCCATTTGATTTTTTTAGTATGCCCTGAAAACTCAGGTCTGCCTGTGACAGTAATATACCGGTAACAAAAAAACAGAAAAAGGAGGTAAAACAGAGTTTAATCAAAGATCTCATGTTGGTAAAATTTTAATAATTATTTTGGTGTTGATTCGATTTAGCTTTGGCTTACGGTTCTTTATAAATTCAAAGCAGGACAATAATAAAATCCTGTAGCTGCGAGGCTTCGCATTATTGTAACATAAAGGTGGAATATTGTAACAAAAAAATTAAATCATTGATTGTCAATGATATATTTTATGATTTTTTTTGAATTATATCGCTGGGAGGGTAGCCAAAATGCTCCGTAAAGAGCCGGCTGAAGTATTTTGGGTCATTAAAACCCACTTTATAAGCCACTTCACCGACGTTTAATGGCTCGTTTCTCAGGATGTTTTCGGCGCGCTTGAGGCGGATGTTCCGGATGTAAATGGAGGTGGACAAGCCGGTAAGGGCTTTTATCTTTCTGTGGAGCTGCATCCTGCTCATCAGCATCCTGGTACATACATCCTCGATGGATAACTCTTCATGATCTGATCCGGCCTCCACGATCTTATTCAATTTTGCCAAAAATTGGTTATCCAGCTCATTTTCAATGTCCTGTTCTTGTTCCGGTCTATCGTATTGCAGAAATTTGGCGTGCAGTTTTTTTCTGCCCTCCAGGAGATTCTCTATCTGGGCAAAAAGTTCTGCTTTGTGGAAGGGTTTGGCAATGTACGCGTCGGCTCCCTGCCGGATGCCCGTGATCCTGTCCTCTACTGCTGCCCTGGCCGTAAGCATGATGATGGGAACATGGCTGGTTTTTTCGTCATTTTTTAAGCTTGCACATACTTCGAAGCCATCTTTTCCGGGCATCATCACGTCGCTGATGATGATGTCGGGGATGATATCCAATGCTTTTTCTATGCCTTGAAGTCCGTCAGCCGCCACAGTTACCCGGTAGTCCTTCCGCAGGATGTTGCTCAGGTAGTTCCTTACGTCCGCATTGTCTTCGATGACCAGGACCAGCGGTGTAGCCAATTCCTGGTCAAAGCCGGCTACCTCCACCGCCATTTCCGCCGGCACTTCGGCTTCAAAATCGAGGTTGTGCGGCAGGCCAACCGCCTCTGCAGCCCTGGTGGCTTCGCGGTGAACAGGTAATTTTACAGTAAATACGGATCCAGCCCCCGGCTTACTCAGTACCGATATTTCACCGCCCAGCAACAAGACCAGTTCCCGGGACAAGGCCAGACCGATGCCGGAGCCTTCCTTTTGCCGGGTATTGGACATATCTGCCTGATAAAACCGGTCAAACACATGATCCAGGTGCTCTTCTTCAATGCCCATGCCGGAATCCGCAACTTCGATGATAAAACGCAGTTGCCCAAGAGGACTTTCTTCGCCTTCGATGCTCATTTTCACCTCAACCTTTCCTTCTTCCGGAGTAAACTTGATGGCATTGGAAACCAGGTTGGAAACGATTTGCATAAGTTTTACCGCATCGTAATCCATGACAAAAGGCCGCTCCCGGGGTAAAAAATCCAGGGTGATCTGCTTTGAATGCGCCAAAGACTGAAATGAATCCAGGCTGTATTCTATAAAACCGACCACATCCCCCTGGACATAATTGACCGCGACACCTCCGGATTCCAGCTTGGCCAGGTCGAGCATCTGGTTGATCAAGGCCAGTAAATTTTTACCATTCCGTTTGATGATGCCGAGACCCTCGATCATCCGGTCTTTTGACTCATCGCGCAATTGTTCAGCAAGACCAAGTATGACCGTAAGCGGTGTCCTGAATTCGTGGGTGATGTTTGCGTATAACCTGGACTTCAGCTGATCCATTTCCGCCAATCTTTTAGTTTCCAACTCCTGGTATTGTCTTTTCATCTGCGTCAGATACAGGTAGCCGAAAAAAAACAAGGCCAAAATGATGTAAGCCGCATAAGCCCACCACGTTTTCCACCACGGGGGTAAAACCCGTATCCATAAAACCGTAGGGGCCTCATTCCACAGGCCATCTTTATTGCACGCTTTGACCATAAACCGGTACGAACCCGCTTTGAGATTGGTATAGGTCGCAAAATTATCCGAAGTAGGGGCATTCCAACCCTCGTCAAAATTTTCAAGGTAGTAGCTGTATTTGTTTCTTTCGGGTACAGCAAAGTGTAAGGCACTGAAATCAATGTGTAAGACCTTTTCATCATGAGTTGTGGTAATTTCCCAGCTCCCCTCTCTTTGCCGGGCGTTCAGCAACTTGTCCAGTCTTGTATTGTTTAGCACCGTATTTATGCCGGTTATTGCGGTATTCGGCAAAATGACATTGTCCCTGATGCTTCCCGGGTCAAAAATGTTGCATCCGGCCGTTCCTCCAAACATCAACTTTTTGTCGTAAAGGCCTTTATAAAATACGCCGTAAGAAAACTCATTGGCCTGAAGTCCGTCAGAGGCATAATAATTCCTGAAGACCATCTTTTCAGGGTCCAATCTTGAAAGTCCTCCCATGGTACTTATCCAAAGAAAGCCCCGGTCATCCGGAATTATACCATTTACCAGTCTTTCCGGTAAGCCATCGCGTTCTGTCAATTTCTCCAGTACATAGGTTTTGGGTCCGGGTCGTAAAAGCAAAAGTCCCTGCCGGGAACCGATCCAAATCCTGTCCTTTTCATCCTCATGAACATGGGCAATTCCAAATGTTATTTTCTGATTATTTTTATACTGATACGCTATTTTTTTAAGTTGTTTTTTTCTGAGATCGTACCTGTATATATCCTTCCCGTTCGACACTCATCCATAGGTGGTGTTGCCGGTCAAATACCGCTATAAGGTTGGGATCCTGAATTGTTTTTTCAATGATGCTATCCCTCACAAACCGTTTGGTTTGTGTATTATAATGAAATAAAGTATATGGGCCATACGTCAGCAAATGGTAACCCTGATCCTCTGTCCGGTCTATGAAATAAACCAATTCCTGCTCAACCGGTAGTTCCGATGCCTCAGCAGCCCTCCACTTGGTGTACGCCTTTTTATTCGGGTCAAAAAACAAAAGCCCGTGGCTTGTGCCGAGCCATAAAGTTTGACTTTGCCTGGGGCCGGGCTGGATGGCATAAATGCTGCATACCTGACCTTTGCTGATTTGTCCCGGTATCTTGAAAAACTGAATGTTGCCGGTTTTTCTGTTCAACAAGTTGAGGCCATCATTGCTCCCTATCCAGAGCAGATTTGAATCCATTTCATAAAATGTGCTTACCTGCAAACTTCCCAGTGCGTTTTTCAGGTTGGGCCTGCATCTTAGTAAACCAAATTGTGTCCTGGCAGGTATATATTTATTGAGTCCATTGCCCCACGTCGATATCCATACATTGCCATCCTTGTCCCTTAAAATCTTGGTGACCGTATTATGACTCAGGCTGCTTTCATTTTTCTCATCATGCTGGATCATTGTTATACTCCTGGTGAGAGGGTCCAGGATAAAAGCGCCTCCTGCGTTGGTTCCGGCCCAAACCTTGCCATCATCATCAAAACAAATGGTATTTACCCGGTTGTGGTTCAACTTATCCTTCCCAAGCTTTTCATTCGTAAATTTGAAAAGTTCAAAAGTCCCGGTTCTTACATTTAGTTTTGCCAATTCAGGGTACCAGCCACCGAGCCACAGGTTGCCTCCTTTATCCAATTCCATAGTGACAGTCGAGGTTCCATTGGCATAGTCGTATGCCGAATCAAGCCGCAAGCCGGCTGCGGATTTTTCCTCCCTAAATGCATACAACGAATCAGCGGTATGCGCCCATAAATTCTTTTGGACCGGGTCGGCAATGGCTCTAAAAACTTTTTTTGCGTTCGCCCCTGTTATAGACAAAGGTGAGAGTATGGCATGGGGCACATCGAACAGACAAAGTCCATATGAATTGCTTATGACGTACAACTGACCTGAAGGTCCTTCGATGAGCTGCGCGATTTTTTCCGAATTACACCCGGCTTCATAATTAATGTGGAATCTGAAAAAATTGGACCTCCTTTGGTTATACAAATACAATTCTCCGAATTCCGTGATGGCCCATAATCTGTTGGCCGAATCCTCAAATAACCTGTACACATGATCGTCTCCCAAGCCAAGTGGGTCGCCTTCCTCATTTTTTACCGGAAGGAAAACCTTACCATCATATCGGAATAAACCATTTGCAGCGCAAATCCAGATAAATCCGGTCTTATCCTGATATATGCGGTAGATGTCTGAAGCATTTGATCCCGATTTTTCATCCAGGCGCTCAAATTCAAAGGGTTTAACCCAATTTTGGCCTACCAGATGTTGTGGATATGATGAAAACGGAAGCAATAACAAATAGAGTAATAGAGTGCTAACAAACTTCATTATTGCCTAAAATTTTAACTATAACCTGTGGAAGGCCAACTATGTAAAAGTAAATCTGAATCAGTAAAACTACGGATAAAAGTTTTAAAAATCAGATAATCTGGTTTTGCATGGCGAAAAACGATGGATTCAGAAAATAGCCAACTGAATCCCAATAGATTAGAGACAAAAAGCTACGCTTTCAAAAAGGATAAAGGCATCTTTGACCAATAAAAATAATTGGGAAAATAAAGAAAGGAGGTGTGCGAAGCCGCGGGATGGGCTTGCAAATATTGCGGGTATCCTGGTTCGCTTCATAACCGCCTGGCTTGATTTGATAAGTTCCATCGATGGGGTCAGCTGGCGGAAGCAAGCGCCAATTGCCAGGGTTACCGGCTTAGACCCTGGAATGCAGTCAGCGTGAACCTATACATAATGGTTAAATTTGCTATACATCGACTTTCAGGATAGGGCTCAGACATGGTATGCTACTGAGCCAGGTCTTTCTGTATCATTTTGATCAATTGCCGGGACCTGACTTCCATGTCCTGATAGATGGTGATCATGTCTCCGGAGATGACACTCATGATGAACAAGCCGTTTTTGTATTCCGGACAACGAAATAATCCATTAAGGTCTGCTAGGGATATGCCCTGATCTTGTGCCGTTTTTTGCCGGTAAAAACCGGCATCATTTAATCGAGGTCGACGTGTTTATTCAGTGGTTTTGATATGTATTCCCGGTAATCAAATGCTTCGTGATCGATGCTAAAATTATTTGTTTTGTACAATTCCTCCAATTCCAGCAACAGCAATTTGATGGAGTCATTGGAAATGAGATTGAGGTTGCCGGAACTGGAAAGTTCCCGGTATGTGTTGTTGTTGGGCGTGAATCTTTCTTCCATCAGGGAATTGACCACATCATACGTCACTTTTGAAATGTCGGTCACAGGCTGACCATTTATAAAAGCAATCAGTTGCTGATCACCGGCAATCTGGCCCTTCCTGAAATCAACGAGGTAGGCCAACCGTGCTAAGTCTTTGTTCAGGTCAAGGACGATGTTGTTGAGGAATTTTGTTTCCCGCTTCTTGTCCTGCCGGTCGAGGTTCCAGTTGTTAACCTGCAGTGCCATCAAAATACGGATCATCACCAGGACGATCTCACCTATGGCATATACAAGATACCTGCTGAGCCGGCCTTCAGCGGTCAATAAGCTGCGAATTTGCTGGAAATACCTTGACATTAGATGTTTTTACAATGATATAAAAATTCTTCAACAGTACACAGTTCCCTATTCAACTGTTTGAGGATTTTATCTGTTTCAATTCATCCGGATCCAAACCCAACCCTTCCAAAACTGCCAGAATAAATTCCGTTTTTCTCCGGCTATATTCTTCCCTAGTCATTCCACCTCCGCCACCAAAGTAGTTTTCAGTGCTGCATAGGTTTTTACCAGGTCTTCATCCCCCAACAGTGCGTCCCGGAAAAACAAATGATTTTTCAGGGCCGGAGCATCTGAAAAACAAACGTACAAATGATGAGTTTGCCACTTTTTATTATTTGCCGTTACCGGCGTATGATCAGAAGTTTGCCTGAATGCAAAACGACCCGGAATGCCCTGCTCTCCTTTGTCTAAATATCCTAACTTTTTAAGCCTTGACGATATGGCATTCAGCAAAAACTTGTCCTCCACAATGACATCGATGTCCAGAATGGGTTTGGCCACAAGCCCGGCTACGGCTGTACTGCCCACATGCTGTACATCTACGTCCATGCCGTTTAATGCACCTTCCAAGACCCGCTTAAAGTCCTCAAATTCTGTCTTCCAGGCCGGATCATAGGGTTGTATAAAATTGATCATTGGTAATGCGCCATTTTTTTCTGTGATTTTTCTTACTCCATAAAAGGCCTGCCATCCGGTAAGGGTAAAAGATCCAGGCCTCATCCGGTCAGGTGCTGCGCAATATTTTATCCATTTTTCTGCCATTGGCCAGCTCGTCTACCAACTTATCCAAATACCTCACTTGTTGTGTCAATTTATTTTCGATTTCTTCGATCCGATATCCGCATATTACACCGTTAATTAGATGGGCATCAGGATTTATTTTGGCACGATGAAAGAAGGTCTCAAAAGTCACCTTTTCATCCATAAGCGATTGCAACTTCACTGTATCATAACCGGTTAGCCACTCAATTACCCGGTGCAACTCTTCTTTGGTTCTTCCCTTTTTCTCAATTTTAGTGAGGTAATGGGGATATACGGAAGCGAATGTCATTCTTGCCATTCGCTCGTTGTGCTCATCTGTTGTGACCATTTTTTGCATGTTATGGTAAGCAGCAAATTTACTTCACTCTTTCCAATTGTGCTTTGCTTTTTTTAAGCTTTGGTACTTAACCTACACTTTCTTTCAAAGTATCGTTTAGTCCATTTGCTTATCGTCATATCGCTAATCACAATTCAGATCTTCAGCTTTGTCTCAAAATTTAATTTTAAGTCCCATCTCATTTTTCATGGTCAACAAAGCTTCGGCATTTCCCATACAATCATCCACCGGATTGTGCGTGTGTTTTGTCCTCCTTAAATGTTTGAATGTTTTGAATGTATCTTTTACCATGCCCTTATAGAGACTTCCCAAATTTTGGGAACTAAAACCAAAAGGATTTGTACCCGTAAAGTGATGAAAATACCAACAAATAAACATCCAGTCAAAGCCACTGTTGTCACTTATAAAAATGGGCCTGTCGGTGCAAACTGCATTAATCCAGTCTGCAAATTGAGTCATTACTTTTTGGGGTTCGTCAAATGACAACGACTCATCGCGTGAAATTCCTGAAATGGATAATGCCTCCGGAATAAACCTATCCGAAATTGGCTTAAGCTTACCATAAAATGTTTTATCCAATTGGTCGTCAACCAAAACTGCACCAAAAGAAATCATTGAAAAGTCACCGGGAATGGGCCCATCACTTTCAACATCAACCATTATATATGCCATTTCTCGTCTGTTTGCTTATTGGGTCTGAATTATAGTTGCTAAAAAATCAAAATTATGACAATTATGCCTTTTCCCATAAGTTACATTTATGACCTGAAATAAAAAGATGCAATTCATACCAACTTCTATGCATTTGCAAAACGAACCATTCGTGTAATGCAACATTCAAATTTCAAAGCGCATTCCCCGCACCAACTGATGTAATTTTCAATGCTTTTTCAGCCATTTATCCAGGATCTTTTACAGGAATTATTCGGATTTTCATAAGCTATGGGTTCATCCAGGGCCGCCCGCAATTCTTTCACGGCCGGTTTAAAATCCACACCCAGGTCTTTGAACTTTTCCGCAACCTGCAACGAGCGTTCCACCTCAAAGATGAATTGGCCCTCATAGACGTGAGATGGATGGGAAGATCTGCGCAACCGTTCGCGTATCAACCTTGCCTGGCTCAATATGCCCTGATATACCCCTTTGGCGAACTTCGGCCTGTCGTCTATTTCATTCGATAAAAGAAACAGGAAGGCTTCGTCCACATCATCTCCTTCCAGTGTGTTATATAAATCATCCTGCCAATCCGGCTTGCTCCTGATCTTGAGCCTTGCCTTCTCGCGAATTTGCCTGGGCTGGTTGTCGCCACTGAAAATGAACAGCGAAGTGATGTCTTTGCTCGCATCGCAATTGTCAATCTGCTCCAAAATTCCAAGTTGGAAGTTATCCAACGTGTCGCCGGACCCCGGCATAAGAGCAGCTACCTTTGACGAAAACGTCGAAAATAGCATGATGAGAAGTACCAGGCTGTTCATGAAAAGTACCACCCCAAGTAACCATTTTACAGGGGTGGGAGAAACACTCCCTCTCAGGCTTTCGTTCAATAAAATAACAAAGGTACCCATCAGCACCAGCGGCGTGATCACCGCATTGACGGGAGCAAGAAACTTCAGGCTCCTAAAACTTGCCTCCATGCCCAAAGTCGCGCCGGCCACCATCATCAGGAAACACAAGACCAGCATTCCACCTCCGGAAAACGCCCCAGCGAAAGCCAACCAAAGCCGCCCTGGAAACCGATGATGCCCGCCACCAACGAAAGGCATATCCAAAAAACAGCCATTGAGAAAAGCAAAGCCCAGGCGTAGCCTACTCCATAGTCGCCACCTGGCATCTTTTGAAGAAAAGTCAATTTGAATAGATATACTGCAGTAAGGAGCGACAAAAACAAAAGAATATTTCCGGCGGTTTGCATCATTTGGATTTTAGAAGAGATAAATATAAGCCTGTTGCACCAATATGGGGTTTATAATTAAAATAATTTGTCACAATTTGTCAAAGCAAGTTCATTATTAACCACCAATTTTACATTCCACCAATGCAAAAAATTTCCACCTTGCTTTATAACCTAAATGATAGCCCGTTCTCGGTCAACAATTTTTGCAATTTAGGTATTGTGGTCTTCCCCATACCGTGTAAATTTAATATTTCCTGTTCACTGTATTTTGAAAGCTGCTCCAATGTGTTTATTCCCTCATTTTCCAAGGCACGTCTTGCCGGTGCTCCAAGCATGGAAAGAAAACTTTCCTTTGACTTTTTCTCACCTTCACAAACAGGACAGGTAGGACAATCTGAAGATTTATAATATGTATGTCCTTTTTCACAAGTTTTTAACTTCCTAATCTTCAATGCTCATCATTTTATAGATTAAACTTTGGTGTTGACTTCAAATTTTTGCTTGCCAACCATTTACAGAGTTACCGATATGTGCATAAGTATGTCTGAAAAATGGAGACGAATTATGCACTTTCATCAAATATAATTTCATCCGAACTCCCTACCTTATAGGCAGGTTCCTCAATGGGCAATGTAAAATAAAATGAAGAACCCTTGCCTTCAATACTTTCTACCCAGATTTTACCTCCGTTTTTTTCCAAAAACCCCTTTACCAATAACAATCCAATACCAGCCCCACCATTCTTTTTCCTTGTTTCCGAAAGGGTCTTCACTTGAGGCGTAAACAACTTATCCATTATTTCCTTGGACATACCCACTCCTGTATCTTTAACCTGTATAATGATTTTATCTTCTTCTTTCTTTGCGAAAACGCTGACTTCTCCTCCCTTGTCTGTATGTTTCAGGGCATTAGAGACGATATTTTGAATGATGGAAATTAACATCTTGCCATCTGCAAATACAGAAGTATTTGCCTCTATTTCGTGATGAAGGTTGATCGCCTTAATTAAAGCAGTTTCGTTTAATGTATCAAAAACCTTATCAATATAATCTGTCAGGTTTATTTTTGAAGGAGTAAACACATGCGATGCATACTTGATCCTTGCCCATTCAACCAAATAGTCCAACATATCCAACTCATCTGTTGACGATTTGTATAGCAAGTCAAGCATTTCCTGAACAGCTTCGGGTTTCATTTTACGGAAATTTTCTTTCATATACTTTGACGTGCCAATAATTGCTGCAAGGGGGCTTCTCAGGTCGTGTGAAAGTATTGCCAAAACACTTTCCTTGTGTGTATTCAACTCTTCCAATTCCCTGATATAATTCTTGATGGCATCCTCTGACTTTTTTCTATCTGTGAGGTCACGCAAAATTTTTACAAAGCCCAACATCTCTCCATCCAAGCCAATAAGCGGAAAGACCAATCCATAAGCATAAAACAGACTCTTGTCTTTGGCAATGTGCCATCTGTTATCGGTAGCTCTGCCATCCTTTATGGCTATCTTTATTTCCTTACCCGGAATGTCACCCGATAAATCCTCTTCGGTAAATATGATGTCGAATGGCTTCCCTATAACTTCGTCAGCTTCGTAACCAAATATTTTTGTTGAACCAGAACTCCAACTATTTATGTTAAAATCATTATCAATGGTAAATATTGAATAATCCTGGAGGCTGTCAATTATTTGACTGTAAAACTCAGCAGTGGGTATATATTTGTTTTTCAGAATTTTGGAATTTTCCTTACCGCTTTCCATTTAGTTTATTTTAATCTTTACATTAAATTAGTATATGAATAAATCCACCGTCAATAGTGTAAAGGTTTGCAGATATGCGTTGGGTGGGTTAGGCTCAAATGATTCATTTGTCAAGATAGCTACCGGATTCCATACTCAGTAAGAGCTAACCTACCATAACGGTAAACACCGACCATTACAAATTTACAGCTAAATGCCGTAAATCACCCTATACCCTCCATTTTATTTAAGCCAAATACACTGTATAATTGTATCGACAGGAAGTCAGTTCGATAAAGTTGCACACTGTCTGGCCTGCTTAATAATCCGTACAAAGCGTGACTAGAATTCAAATGCATTAGTGAATTAAAATGGCAAGATTAGTGACTCTTATGCAGACTTAGTACCTGCAAGCTCGGCTTGACGAAACCCAGCAATGAGTTTATAAAAGCTATACCTGGCGTTTATCCAATTTGTCAATATCTTCCTTATTTATGTGCATTTTTTAAATTACTATATTTAACTGCTTTCAGTCCCAAATTATTTCAATAGATAAATAGCCCCATTTTCACCTGCTACCCAACCGATGGAGCTGTCAATAAATTTAACAGTTTTTAGTGCTGCCGGGATCGGAAGCCCACTTACCGGTGTCCAAACCTGCGACTGAAGAGAAAGTTGAAATAGACTTAAAATTAATATAACACCATACTTCCCCAGCAGGCATTTTTCATTAGAAGAAATCGTAATTGGCATTTCATAAAATCAGCATAATACTTTGAAAACAAAAACCTGATCCTTTCCTTTACACTGCAATGTATTCAATGCAATAAGCACAAAACCTACTTCAGTTTATTGCAATATAATATACTATAGTAAGTCAGATACTATTTATGATTGACCTGCTGCTTTAATTAAACAAATTTTTTAAACTAATTTACCACTAGGGTGAAATAGGCTATGATTGAGAGTTTATCCATAATTTTTCTTTTGCTCCATTTGACCTATTAGTCCTTTGTTCCATAGTTCTATAAACTTTACAGGTGGGTAGTCTAATAGGCATGTTAGGTAACGCTCATTGTTTTATGTGCAATAAATTTCTGTGAATATTTCTCTGGCATGTTCTTTACTTTTGGACTCGTAACTATCACACACCAAACGCTGGATTGTGCTATGAAAAGAATCTATGTGGCCGTTTAATTGTGGTGTTGTTGGTGGTACAGCATATATTTATTATTAAATATTCTACATAAACCAATCCCGTTTAGCATATGCGTTCCCTGTTCATTTTAGCTTATTTGACAAGCTATTATACAAAGCATTAAATTGTCTTTCTTCTCTTTTTTTCAACTTTTGAAAATACTCAGATGTCTCTAAAGGAATATGCTCGTCAGAAAAATAATTAATTGCAGCATAATTATCGTGCCAATTCCCCAGCCTTTTTTGTTGATTGTTAAGTTCTGTTTTATTAAAGTCAATCATTTTTTGTATTTTTTTTGGTAAGACATTATATACATACATTAATTTTTTAATTTTTTTTCTGTATTGATGCATGCCTTCTCTATCCTTGTCCTGTAGTATTTTATTTGCCTTTTTTTGCTCCATAATAAAATATTTCAAAACTGCCTTTTTACTACTCAGCATTTCAGGTAAACGCGTTTTTTCTCGAAAATCCTTATAAGCATGATATATCGTGAAACATGTTTAATAAATTGTTCAATTAGAATATTTTCTTTCTTTTAGTCGGGTAATAAGTCTTTCGAGGGGGTGCGGTGTTGCACTTAACAAGTGAATGTGTAAATGCATCTCCCGTAATTTTCCGGCTTTTTGAAATAACGGCTTCAGCTTTAGTTGCAACATATTTTTCATGATATATATTTTCAGCAAATGAAAATATGGCCCTAATTTTCTTTATTTCAACCCTTAAAAGGTGGAGGCATACGGGATTTTTATCTTTCTCATAGATGGAAAGATTCTGCTCAATAGAATCAAGGTGATAAAAAATAAAATTATTTAATAAATTCTTTTCCACAATTTTTTTTAGACAATTTCTCAAACAAAATGTTTTCTGTCACTCGCCAATACTCACATAACCGTTGTTGCCAGCTATACGAAATGTCGAATAAACTATAAATACCCACATTGCATTTCCCTGCTCAGTCAGCTATTTTTACAGCTATTGCACCGAAGATATCGTTATTTTTTCCTTCCGAAGCCTATCTCCTGAAACAATCAATTCAATGTCTCCATGTTTAGTAGTCGACTGAACCAAAATTACCAATTTTCCATTAAATACTTTCATCCTGGTTCCATGAAACATCTCCAGCGACGTTGCATCGCCACTGCATGCGGCCCTGTATTTACCGTTGCCTTTTACTTCAAACGACAAGGTATTGGAAGCCGTGGGACAAAGTTTCCCTGTTTATCTCCAACGGTAGCCGTTACATAACTTAAATCCTCGCCATTGGCCATGATGGTTTTGCGGTCAGCTTCAAGTTTAATATGATGTGGTTTACCGGCCGTAACCACAGACTTTTCATCAACTGCCTTACCCTCATCATTGTAAGCAACTACTTTCAGTGTGCCCGGCTCATACTTCACATCCATCCACATCAACCGGGTGCGGTTTAACTTCGATTCATTGCTTTTTCTTTGAATGCCCTGACTTTTGCCATTTACAAACAATTCTGCCTGGTTGTAACTGGTGTACACGAAAACAGGCGTGGTTTGACCTTCGCGACCTTCCCAATTCCAATGAGGTAACATGTGCAAGGTTTGGTCATTCGTATTCCACAAACTGCGGTAAAGATAATACCTGTCCTTCGGCAAGCCTGCCAGGTCACAAATGCCGAAATAAGAACTTCTCGCTGGCCAGTAATTGTCGTACGGTGTGGGTTCACCCAAATAATCAAAGCCGGTCCACACAAATTCGCCGATCACCCAGGGTTTATCTGCCTGCAAGACATAATCATCTTCAGGAATGTTTGACCAGCTGCAAAAGTCAAGGTCATAAGATGAACACTGCAAATCATCGTACACCTTATCGGCAGTGCTTACCACCGGAAATTTATAAACACCTCTGGAACTTACGGTGGAGGCAGTTTCCGAACCCAAAAGAATGCCCTGGGGAAATTTCTCAAAGGCCTCCTCATACAGGTGTGTGCGATAGTTTAAACCCGGAATATCGAGAATGGCTCCAAAGCCGCTTTCCATCACCGCCTTTACCTGATCCATACCCACCGTTACAGGCCTAGTGGGGTCTTCGCGGTGAAAAATATCCTGTAACCATTTTAACCGCTTTACACCTTCACTGCCCCACTGATCGGGCACTTCGTTACCTGCACTCCACATCACAATGCAGGCATGGTTCCGGGTCGCCTGCACCAAATTTACCACGTCTTGTTCTGCCCATTCGTCAAAATAAAGGTTGTAACCGTTTTTTACCTTAGGCTTTTTCCATTCATCAAAACTCTCAGCCAAAAACAGGAAGCCCATTTCATCGCATAATTCCAGTTGTTCAATGGAGGGCATGTTATGTGAAGATCGAATGGCATTACAACCCAAATCTTTCAGGATGGTCAGCTGCCGTTTCAGAGCCGCTTTGTTGACGGCCGTACCGATTGGCCCCAGATCATGATGCAGACAGACCCTTTGAATTTGGTAACTTTTCCATTGAGGCTCAAACCCTTTCGCGGCAGTATATTTTATTTCTCGGATACCAAAACGAACAAGCTCCGTGTCTTTTAAAACACCGTTTTGATAAAGTTTTAATTCAGCCGTGTACAAATAAGGCGTTTCAGGACTCCACAAGCGAGGCTTCCTCACTGAAATATTCTGCTCTATTTCATTTGCATATCTTTCAGTTGAAACACTTTCAGACACAACAGCTCCCTGAGCATCCCTGATGCTGATTTTTACCGACAAGTTTTCCCCTTGAACCTTCGACCGGATGGTAACCTTGGCCAGGTTTTCGGAAATATAGGGTGTGGTGATGGTATTCCCCCATTGGGTAAAATTTACTTTGTCTTTTATCGTCAGGCGTACTTTGCGATACAGGCCGGCTCCCGGATACCATCTGGAAGAAAAAGGCTGGTTTTCAAGACGGACGGCAATAACATTTTCTTTCCCCTGAATAATATAATCAGAAATATCAAAATAAAAGTAGCTATACCCATAAGGCCGATTGCCGACCATTTGCCCATTTACAAATACTTCGGCATTACTCATGGCGCCATCAAATTGAATAATTGCCTGCTTCCCTGGAGTAAACTCAGGTACACTTATCCTTTTCCTGTACCAGCCAACACCAACGAATGGCAAGGCGCCGGTTCTGCCGGTTTTTTCCGTAGCCACACTTTCGTTGTTTTGTTCAATTTGAACAACTTGCTTGTCTATTTCTTTATCAAAGGCCTAGATTGCCCAATCGTGAGGTACAACCACCTGCTCCCATTTGGAGTCATCAAAGTCAATGCGGTATGCGAAAGCTTCGTCTCCTTTGAAGAATTTCCATGAATCCAGGATTGTTTCCGCGCGCGTTTGAGCCTTCAAATGAAAAGAAGCAAACAATGGCAAAACCAAAAGTGAAATGTATATTGATCTCATAACCAAGTCCAATTTAATTGAGGCAATCTTAAATATTATGTTCTGAATTCTATCTATTTCTCTTAACCAATATAAGAAGAATATTGGTCCTCATCGCTATTTACGGCAACTTTTCGGCTTCCTAGCCTACGCTGCAGCCAATATTGACCGGAGGTTACCTATAATTAATAATTTTATTGGAAAAGCATCAGCAAAGCATAAAATTACACCCTGTCCCATTCGCATGATGTCACCCTTATTCAAATAACCGGAAATGTTTCAATGGATATCGAGCTCCAACTCAATTAAAAAGGATGCTCCCGGAACGACATGGATTTCCGCCCCGCCGGCTATGTGTTGCACGACATCCAATACACATTGCCCACCGGGAACGGGGTCTATGATGATCGTAAAACCGGCAGGCAGCATAGCGGGAGGTTTAAGGTTATTCTCCCAGTTACCCGCCGTACTCCAGCTTCCATTGCCGGAAAAAGTAAATGTTGTTTCAAGCGATTTGCTAATAAAATTTCCCGAACTCATATTAAAGTATGTGCCCGATGGCACAATTTCGTGTTTAACCGCCCTGACCATATACACATTATCATTTGTTAAGGTGGGCATGGTATCTGTATAGGATGTCTGCACTATGAGCGCGGAATTCAGCTTGGTGAAAGTTCCGGACATGCTGTCTGCCCGGTAAACATGGTAACCCACGATGTCATTATCTGCGGATGCGGTCCAGTTTAACTGTACCGAAGTGCCGGCTTGTGCTGCTAAGAGATTGGTAACAGGATGAACCATGTGCAGCCGCAGCGATGGATCTCCCATGAGGGCCATGTGTACACCGCCCATCAATTGATTGCTGCCGGTATTGTATATTCCTTTATTGTTCTGACTTTGCAAAGTGGAAAATCCAATACTTTCGCCCAGACCCATGTGCTGAAAATACCACCGGGGATTCCCTCCGGTCCAGCAGGTAGCCAGTGGCATTCCTGAATTTGCAAGCGGTGCCCTCAATAAATGATTGGTAGTGCCCGTGATCCCACCCTTTGCCCATTCCACAAAATAACTGCCATACAGTTGCATAAAAACGGTATTCATTGGCTGGTTGATGCACTGTGAACTGGTCAATACCGGATCGGCACAACTGGTATCGCTTCCTCCACCGGCCATGTAGGTCCAGAGATAAGAATGAGCCTGCAACGAGTCCATAAAAACAGCACAGCTGCTATTTGCGGTACATCCTGCCGTATTGATCATGGCAATATGGTCACTGCCCAGCATGGGCGCGAAACTCCTCCACGCCACAGCAGAGGTAGAGGGCAGGCTGTTATCCAGGTGAATGTTCAATAAACCTTTTCTGTCGGGATTGATGGTTTTGAAACGATACGCGTGGTTTTTATTCAAATATTGTCTCAGCAAGTCAACCTCACTCAATGGAAAACCCGTCATGCTGCGCATATCGATACGTCCCACCTGCAGTTCAGCCGGCGAAGGTATGGTGCTTGGGTCCCAATATCCATCATTGGGCACATTGGGCGTATAGATCTGTCCTGTATTGTTGGTAGTGACCGAAAAATCGGTCCACATTCCATCCACATCCGCATAAAAGACATCCGCCGGTTGCGCGCCGACTCTTTCTGTATGCCCATCTGGCGCAAAATTTCCCGAATATGGAATGGCAAAATGCCCGATGATCAATAATGATTTTACCGCAGCACCGGGCTTACTGTACTCGTCTGTGACCCAGTGTTTAAGTGTGGTGTCCTTTGTGGTGGCAGGAAACTCCCGCTGTATGACCTTCCATCCATCAGCAATCAGATCATTCCGCAATAAAGCCAATTCCGTTTGCAGGGGTACGGCAAATGTCTGCTCTACTGCTAGCAGCAGGGTACCCCTTGATTCTGTCGGCGCAATATCAATTCCCGCATACAAGTAACCATAGCCGGTGACCGATGGTGTGGTTTTTACCACCCGGTATTCATAGATGATACCCGGTGTTACGGCATTATCCGCATAGTTATTGGTGGTTCCGGGTAGTGTGGTCAGATTGGTCCAACTCGTATCGGCTGGCAATTTCCTATCCAGGGAATACGACAACGCATTGGCATCCGCAACCCAGGAAACATTGATCGTGGCGGGAGTGGTACTCACCATAGCAGAAGTAAGTACCGAATAATCCAAACCACGGGGTGTTGTTAAAATGTAAAAGGGTGCATTACTCACATCGAAGACATTTCCATTCTGGACGTCTGATATCCTCACGTAACAATTTACAGAAGAAGTGTTGGGCACATTCCAGGAATAACTGCCCACGGCCGCCGGTGTTGAAGCAACAATGGTGGTCCACGGACCGGTATTCCCTGCCGTACTGTATTGTAGTTTTACGCTGCTGATTCCCGCCTGAGACTGCCAGATGATGAAGCGCTTGGTCCCGATTTGAAATATCTCGCCCCCTGTATTTGGCTGCAACAAATCAATGGGCTGTATTGGCACATAAACATGATGCCTCAATATACCGACATCGCCCACTGCAAAACCCAGGGTATCGTTGACCATATCAATTTCCCACAAGGCACCGGAGGTGATGGAAGAACTCTGACCCACCCAGGTGGTCCCGCCATTGCTGGTGGCGATGATGACGCCATCCCTGCCGCAGGCATATCCCACAGAGGCATTTATAAAATCGACCGACAACAGTTCTGCCTGAGTGCCACTATTTTGACTCGTCCATGGGCTTGCTCCTCCATCCGTTGTATGGCGGATGATGCCGCTACCGCCTACTATCCAGCCATTATTTGCATCGGTAAACCTAATATCATTGAAAGTAATAAAACTGGAAACTCCGGAGTTATTCTGGGGAGACCAGTTGGTACCATTGTTTGTTTTGAGTAAGGTAGGACTGCCCTGTGTATTGTTAAATCCGCCACACGTCCAGGCAGACAGGGTAGTAAGTACTTCAAGTCCCCACATGGACACACCCTGGTTTTGCTGTTGCACCCAGGTGTCACCTCCATTGATGGTTTTAAGCAGAACATTTCCCGCACCTACCAGCCAGCCGGTAGTGGCCGTAGCAAATCGGATGCTGTTGTACTGGGTTGTGAAGGGAGATGATTGAGGAGTCCAGCTTGTGCCCCCATCCAAAGTCCTCAGGATGCTTCCCCCATCGCCGCATGCCCAGCCATTGTTTGCATCCAAAAAGAAAATGCTTCGGATGGTGCTGGTAATTCCGGATGTCTGCACGGCCCAGGTCGCCCCTCCATCCGTAGTTTTCATGATGGTGCCATTCTCACCGGCAACCCAACCGGTAGAAATGTCGATGAATTTTACCGTTTTCAACGCGACCGAAACCGGCAAGCCACTTACTGGAGTCCACACCTGAGATTGAAGCGTTAGCTGAATTAATATTAGCAGTATGACAATACCATATTTCACCCGTTGCGGGGGTACATTCTGCAGAAATCGCAATTGGTATTTCATAACTTCAAAACATTAATGTGAAAGAAAAACCAACATCTTTGATTTAAGACCCTGAATCCAGAACTACAGGTAAGTAAACAAGTTTGCTTTCAAAAAATCTAAGCGGGCTGTAAAATCATAGAGTACTTTTATGGTCAATTCGCTGCCGTCAGGCCATAACAATTATAAATTGAATAATAGCACCTTGGACCAGGCGCACCATTCACCTATTTTATAGCTCATCATCTTTTCAATTCCCACCTCCATATCAGACCGTCCTCCGGATCGTTGATCTCCTGCGTTTTTACAAATCCGATTTTACTTAAAACCCGGGTAGAAGGATTTTCGTGGCCCAGGGTATGAGCCAAAATGCAGCTCACCTCCTCATTTTTAAAAGCATGATCTATCAGTCCCTTCGCCAATTCGGAGGCCAGGCCCCGGTTTCTTAAAGATCAATGTACTGAAATCGGCGAAAGCAATCGTGTCGTCAGGCGATAAATCCCAATTGCCTAATGATCGTAGTCCGGTCATACACCTGCGTATGGCCACATATTTTACCATCCGAAAAATGATAAAAAGTAACTCCATTTGCTGCTATCTTTCTGTTGGTGGCGGGAAAACCTGCTATCTTACCGGTATTGGTCCCCGTCATTACCCAGGTGATCGCTACAAGATCTGCGTCTGATACAGCTGTTTTTATTTCAAAATGAATATCCGGGAATGAATCAAATGTGTAATTTAATCGCGTTACAAAATCCTTCCGGCTTAACGTCTTACCTTCCCAGGGATCGGCATTGTCGATAAATATTACGTATTCATCAGCCAGATACAATGAAATGTTTTCCACATTTTTTTCATTCCAGATCTCTTGCATAAATTCCCTTAATGTCGTTTCGTTGTCAATTCTCTCTTTCAATGCTGTTGCCATTTGTTCAGTGATTATTTCTGACTAATATTAAATCAATTTGCTTTGCCTTAGTATAGCAGCTGGCCTTAAATACATATTAATAATTATGTTTTGGCTAAATACAAAGCTACTATCTTTTTATAAGGTACCAACTTGAAGGTACTTCTGACTCATAGTCAACTACCTTTCAAAATCCTTATATGCCATCGATGGGTCATAGTCGTTTTTTGTAACCATGGAGTGTAATTCGCTTTCAGGCTTTTTTGATCTAATTATAGGAAAAAACAACTGGACGTACCACGGCTCCTTTATTTTATTCCACGCACCGAAAACAGCAGGATATTTTCTGGTAATTTTTGCTGTTCCAAAGATTACATCCCAAATAAAAAGCAAATTACCGAAATTTCCATTGGGATTTGAAATACCATCTTCTGCCGTTAACCCATGATGCGCAAAATGTGTGCTAGGGGTAGATATAGTCCTTTCTACTATCCAGGCTAAAGGTTTTAAAATTGTGTACTTATATAAAACACGATCCCATTTCGTCTCACTATGGGCCAATAAAATCACACCCAGTTTCACAGGTAAGTAAAACAAATATGCATACCCCATGCCTACATAAACCAATATCGCAGATAACCAAATACCCGGCATAAGTGCATAATACAAAATAGCATTTCTATAGGTAACCAGCACTCCCATTTCTTCAACCACATGGTGAGGCCGGTGGAGTTTCCACATCATTCTGTTGACATGAGAAAGACGATGCCACCAATACTGTGTCATATCATCCAGAATAAGAAATGCCAGTAATTGCCACCCAAAAGAAATACCAATGTAATAATCCTCGTGTTGGGAAAACCAATTTTGACCGATCCAGAATGTCAGCAAAAATATCCCGGGCTGTACCAACGTAGGCAGCGTTAGAAGACTTACTAATTCTATCGTCCAATCATTTTTAGTTCTTCTATCCTGAAGGTACAATCCCCCTAAAGCTTCCAATAATCCCAATACAAGCAATATTAAGACGGGGATCCCTTTACTAATCAATTCCTTCTCTAACATATATCGATTTTAATATTGTTAAATTCTGTCAACATCTCTCCGGGTGACCTTCCAAACATGTGCAGTTGGTTGATCATTACAGAACATCAATAAAGCAAATACAAAAATACCAAATTGAAATAAACTTAACACTGGTACGAAAACCCGAGGTCTTTATATGCCAATTTTTAGCATTCTTTATTATCAGACCCAGAAACCATGTGCATTTCTAAAATAATAATTATTGTATTTGGTTTTTGTCTGGTTATGGCTTTCCAATTCCCATCATAAATATTTCCCGCTATTCTTTGGTCAATATTCTTTCTGCCCTGCTATTCCAAAGTATAATTCTTTGCTCCATACTTGAGGTAATAATTCTGTTTCCTTTTTTATTCCACGATACACCCCATAAATAGTCCTGAGACTTCCCCTCTGACATAAGGTTGCCTTTGGTGTCCCAAATTCTCAATGCATCGCTGGCAGACGCCAATTTGTTTCCTTTCTTATTCCAACTTAAATTTCGGTATTCTCCTTTGCCAATATCAATTGATTTTAACAGTTTTCCTTTTTCATCCCAATATTGAAGCAGGGATTTGTCTTTTTCATCTCCATAGTCGCCTGTAACAAAAAAAGAACCAGATTGATGCCAGGCTACACTCAATATAAGTACTTCTTCTGGCCGGTGCTTAAAGCTTCTCAATTGATTCCCTTCTATGTCAAATATTCGTATTTTTTCAGAAACCGTTATCAGCTCATCTTTTTTGGGGTGCCAATCAACGGCAGTAATACTTTTGGTATTTCCAGTATTAAATTTTCTTATTAATTCACCTTTTAGATTATAAATCAATATTTGACCGTCATTGTCGGCAACAGCCAAATATTTGCCGGTTTTGTTCCAATCTACTCCTCTTGCCCCATCGGGTGAAATTCCGTTCAATTCTATTTTTTCATTCGTATCCAGATTGAGGATATTGGATTTGGCTTCAGATGTTTGTGTAGCTACCGCAACAATGTTTTTTGATGGATGCCATTTTATTCGCGTTATTGTGCCTTTTACAGGAAATGATTTGTATGGTTCTAAATCCCTTCCATCGTAAATTTTCAGGGTGTCCACATTTCCGCCAATCGCTATAAATTTTCCATTTGGACTCCAATCAGTTGTCCAAAGAATTTCCCGTGTTGATTTATGCTGAGCAAAGGTCTGATTGCATATAATAATCAGAAGATTTAGGATTAACCCTATTTGATATCTCTTTGTCATTTTCTTCGATGTCTCTTTGCACTGACCTGGTTATTGCGTTTTTGGACCGCAGTTTTGTCAATCATTTATTCTTATCCAATACGAACCGCCATGTTTTTCAACTCCTCTGAGATTATCATGCTCCCAAATAGGAGCTATTAATTCCGAAAGTTCTTTATCCTCAAAGATGAAATAATTTGGCAAAATCGTGTCATATTTTACCGGATTTGCCAACAAATACATTGCCAATCCATACTGCTCAGAATAAAATCTATCACACATAAATTGCGGATAATCATATGGCAAATAAATGTCATGAATATGTACAATCACACCTTTTTTCAACCGGGGCAATATCTCAAGAAAAAACACCATTGAATCGGAATTTGGCAAAATCCGGTGAGAGTTATCCACAAAAAGGATGTCGCCTTCATTTAGCTCGTCCAAAATATTAAAATCAATATTCTCAAACGGCTCTCTAATCACTTTGTTGGCCAATGTATCAATCTCAGCGCGAGGCATTGGATCAATTGAAATAATTTCGGTATCCAGTTTAAGCTCAGTCTTTGCCTTATAGGCCACTTTTGTCGAGTTTCCTGAACCTATCTCAATGTATTTTTTAGGTTTATACGCTGAAAGTAATGTATAAATTCCAATAATATCCAGTCCGGGCAAAAATCCGTTATTCCATGAAGGTTTTATAGCATCTGTCTCTTTAGTTGAATCCTTAATGGTCCATATTGATTCTTTTAGCATTAAGGCTTTATGAATCAAATCTTTATATTTTCCCCGATTTGCATCAATTATCTTATATAAATCCTGATGGGGCGGTTTTCCATATCCATATCTCGGCTTAAAATCCACTTTATACTCCAGAAATAAATTTTGAAATTTCGGGCTCAAAAACCTGTAAATCTGTTTTATCATATTTTAATATTTAATTAATCGTTTGGTCACGCTTTCAATCGTTTCCAACGTCTTGACAGTGAGCAGTCTGCGACAAGTTTCCTCACATTAAACCGTCTATAAACACACCTTGTTTTATAAAGATACAAAACGGAATTAATTGGTGCAAATGAAAATTAAAAATGCACGTATGCGCACCGCAGCTTATCAATAACCCTTAATTACTTGCCGGTGTGAAGGCAAAGGTATCCATCAGGATTATAAAAGCACTTCCCATAACCACCGGTCTGCCGCTATATTGCCTAGTGGATGTTGCAGCAAAGATTTTTCAGTTTTAAATTTCCTTGTACACTTCGTTGAAAGGAATTCTAATCCTTTCTCCCCAAACTCCCTGATCATCCCTCATACCGCAAGAAACAACCATATTGATCTCCGCTCCATAAGGCAATTGCAATATTCTTTTTACCCTTCTGCTATCAAATCCTTCCATAGGACAGGTGTCGTATCCTTCATTAGCCATAGCCAACATGAACGTTTGTGCCGCCAGTGCACATGTCTTATGTACAACGACCCTTATGTCATTTTCAGATACCTGATAAAAGACAGGCCTGAAAAGGCCGATTATGTTTACCAATATCATCCGTATCAACCCCACAATTCCAAAAAAACGGGCATATAAGAACGGTATTACTTTTCCATAGTACAATTCCCTCTGCCTGATTCTGTTTTTCTGTCTTTCCTTTGGACTGTTCCTTATAATATTTTGCGTTTCCAGCTCAAGTATTCTTTTTGACCTCTTCAGAAAGAGATCCCGTCTTGTGACAAAAACCACCATTTGCCGGGCGGTCGATGCAGCCTTTTGATCCAAACAGGCAACAGCAAGTTGCTTAACAATAACCGGATCGGTAATGTGATGAAACTCCCAAAGCTGCATGTTCGAACTGTTTGGTGCCAATGAGGCCAGTTCTATGCAGTGTTTGACCTTTACCGGATCAATGGGTAAGTCCTTATAATATCGAATGGATCTGCGGTGATTAACTACTTCTTCAAATGTCATATTGGTATCTATATTAGGTTTATATATTTCTTCTATTCAATTTAATTTATTCAGATGATAATGGCGCTTTGCCGCATCTAAAGTCGCTGTTTTTCTCAGATGAAAGCACCGCCCTGGCAGATAACCCACACCTTTCTACATTGTAAGTGACTGACATCTGTCTATCTTGTTTCTTCATAAGCTTCTTTGTATTCGATTGAAGTTGCCAACCATATCAATTGAAAAATCATAGCCCCAATCAAAGTCCACAGCACATCGTTCCAGTCAAATCTACCTCTTGTTGTCGTAGTTTGCAAAAACTCCCAAGTCAGAAGTCCAATAAGTGAAACAATGTTTGCTGTTATGTGACGTTCAGTATTCAACCATTTATTCGTCTTGTTTCCTTTGAAAAGTTCCGGAATTAACAGGACAAACAAAGCAGGAATGCCAATGGCGGGAAACAAATTAGGGGCAATTCCCAATATGTATTTCACAATTAAATTGTCGCCGGAATAATTGGGTCTGATGCTGTCCTGCACCAGTTGATATGCGATGAAAGTCAATGCAAAAATTGAGAACCAGTAATATGCAGGTTTAATTTTTATCTTCATAATCAGCAGTATATTTCATTTAATTCAGTCTGTTTCATGAATACCCTTAACGAGTTGCTATTATACACACAATGGCTGGTTAGCCAGACATATTTCTATATTTTTACCAAAATTTGAGATTTATAAATTTTATCCTCCATGACAATTTGTATCAGATATACACCATTTCCGTCTATTAGCTTGCCTAAATCCAATTCGGTATTCCTGTCGGAAATTTCGCCTTCGAGTTCCAGGACACCATTCACATTTAATATTCTCCATTCTAGCTTTTTGTGATTGAGATACGGAATATAAATATGGACATTATTTTCAAATGGATTTGGAGAAATAGATATTTCAGACTCCTTGAAGACTTCCCCAATAATACTGGTTTGCAAACAAGCAATCCTGGAAAATGCAATCTTGTGGACAAATAGTTTTGTGGGCCAGCTAAATCCACTATAATAAATCCAACCATATCTGTATTCATTATTTTCCTTTAGCCTGAATAATAAATACATATTGTGAATTGCGGTCGAATCTGTACTCTTCACTCCTGCCCAATGGGCCCCTCCAAAGACATTAAAGTAAAACAGGCGAAATGAATCCAGAGATGCCCATCCATCTATCGAATCCAAATTGATTTCATCATCCATCCTAAATGCGTTAAGGTATCCACCATCCTTTAAGAATTCCAAATCTGAACCTAAGAGGTTTTGAATCACAATATGATGGGCAGACGGAAAGTTTTGTATGGGTGTTGTATAACCATTAAATGTGATGTCCTTTTCACCATCACAATTCAAATCCAATTTCAAGGTATTTGGGTAGGGAGTAGGGAAACTACCGTTGATATCTAAGGTGTCCTCTCTTTCAAGTACCTGAAAGTAGATCGTATCCTTAAAGTGAATAATTTCCTGACCCATAGTTAAGAGTGGATAAAGGAAAAACAGCAAAATGGAAAAATATTTCATACGTAAATGGCCATTTCGTAATATTACTAATACCGGCTTCCAACTGTTTCTGAGGGAATAGACCTTTGAATAACCGCCAAATCTGATTCAGTTAACTCCACATTGCAGGCACCTAAATTTTCTTCCAGGCGATGAACATTCCTTGTACCCGGAATGGCCACGATTTCATCGTTTTGACCAAGTACCCATGCCAGAGCGACCTGTGCCTTGGTAGCTTTTTTGCTTTGAGCGATTTCATCAATAACCTCAACAAACTTTAAATTCTCGCTTATATCTGCATCTGTAAAGCGAGGAAGCGTGAGACGCCAATCACTGGCTTCCAAATCTGCCCGACTTTTAATCGCACCCGTTAAAAACCCTCTTCCCAAAGGACTGTAGGCCACAAAAGTGATACCGAGTTCTTTACAAACATCAAAAATCTCTCCCTCAGGTTCACGACTCCACAAGGAAAATTCACTTTGAAGGGCTGTTATAGGGTGCACTGCGTGAGCCCTGCGCAAGGTTTCTGCATCCACTTCAGATAGTCCCAGGTATTTTACCTTTCCTTGTTTGACCAATTCACTAATTGCCCCTACAATTTCTTCAATTTCCACTTTAGGGTCTTTTCGATGCATGTAATACAAATCAATGGAATCAATACCCAAATTTTGAAGACTTTGTTCGCATGCTTGTCTTACATATTCAGGTTTACCGTTAAGTCCAAGAAATTCGCCATTAGGTCCACGCATCACAGCAAACTTGGTGGCTAAAACCACATCATCCCATCGGCCTCTAAATGCTTTTCCCAGCAGTCTTTCATTCGCCCCCAACCGTACATATCTGCGGTATCAAAAAAATTAACCCCTAAGTCGATGGCTTTATGTAAGGTGTCAATGGATTCATTTTCATCAAAAGACCCATAAAATTCTGACATACCCATACAACCAAGCCCAATTCTATTCACTTTTAAATTACTGTGCCCCAGTTCTGTAGTTTGTTTCATTGTATCTGAATTATATAATGTGTTAGACAAAGTTAAGAATGAAAGGCGTTATGAGGCAACCATATTCAAACAAAAAGGGAGATTGGCAATGGTCGCGTTTTTAGCATAGTTCTAACGGGTGTATATCGCTCTAATATTTCAGGCATATGCCATCTGTACCTCATTTTGTCAATTCAAAACGCTGACAAAGGAAACACCGGCTTCGAAGGGTCATTTTCCCGTACTTTTGCAGGGTCTTGAAATTGTCCTACCAAATATATGTTTTTAAATACCAATATTTAAACATTTTATTCGCCAATACACAGACATCGCCATTATATCCACATTGATTTGCATTGTTTCGTACATTATTGCAGTCGGGCTTATGGCACTCTCATTTAAAAAGACCTTTGTCTCTCCTTTCAAGACTGGATTGACTAAATGTGGCACCAAAATGGCTAAAACGCCTTTCGCCTCACAAATTTTTGCACCCACACTATTCAGTTAATGTTCCTTTTGAAACTCTTCGAAATTAAAGGGTCTACCTGTTTTTTCTTTTCTATTAATTTTTGACACACTTATTAAAACAGTCTCCAGCGTTTAAATCAACCATACATTTACACATTATCATGTGACAAAGCCTAAATTCACCTTCATACATTTGTTTCTTATATTTGCTTCATATTCCAATATTTAGATGCAAAAAATCAAGGTCGCGATATATGAAGATAACAATGGACTCAGAGATATCCTGGCAAGTATCATCAGAGAATCTGAAGAGTTTGAACTGGCTGGAGAATTTGGCCACTGTATCGACGTAGTTCAAAATACCAAGGCCTTTGCGCCTGAAGTGATCATCATGGACATCGACATGCCCGGGCGGACAGGAATTGAGGGTGTAAAAGAACTCAAAGAGGTATATCCCGAAGTGGAAGTCATCATGAATACAGTTTTTGATGACGATGACAGGATTTTTTATGCCATTAAAGCGGGTGCAACTGGTTATTTGCTGAAAAAAAATTCACTGGCCACTTTACTTACCGCCATAAAAGATGTGAAAAACGGTGGTGCACCCATTAGTCCTTCTTTAGCCAGAAAAGTACTGCAGTTGCCTTTTGCATCCGGCATAGAGCACAATTCTACTTTTAATCGCTCAGAGCGCGAAATTGAAATTCTGAAACATCTTTCCAAAGGGCTGAGTTATAAAATGGTGGCCAACGAAATGATCATTAGTCTGGATACAGTTCGGACCTATGTCAAGCGGATTTACGAAAAATTACGCGTTCATTCTGTCACCGAAGCAGTACACAAGGTTTTTATTGAGAAAAAGAACTAATTTTATTGCTATTATTAACCAGATAGCCGGATACTATTGTATTGCAAATACCTACATATATTTATTCTGGTAAGCTTTGCAACTACCTTATTTTGTCAAAAAAATACAGATAAAGAATATCGACGCCCAATCATTTTTGATCATTATGGAGTCCCGCAGGGTTTTTCCGGATCGCAAGCCATTTGTCTAAAAAAAACGAAGGATGGCTTCCTGTGGATTGGCACTGAACAGGGACTTTTAAGATATGATGGACATCGATTCAAGACATACAGGTCAAATCCGTTAGATTCTACTTCCTTGTCATCAAATTATATCCCTCAAATGGAAGTGGACCGACACGGAAGATTATGGCTGGCCGCATTGCCTGATATAAATATATTTGACCCCAGGCATGGAAAATGCAAAAAACTCAATATCCCCAAAGAAACAGCCAACGAGAAAAAACCAAATATTTATTGCTTCAAATATGATGAACGAAATGACGTCATGTGGATAGGCACAAATAAAGGATTATTGTATTCTCAAGGGAAGGAGATTCGAATACACAAGGAATTTATTGAGGAAAGAAAGAATACGGATCCGATTCTATCCATAGAGATAGATAAAGAGGGTATCATGTGGCTGGCAGGAAGTAATGGCCTTAGGAGATATGATCCAAACACCTGCACCACCGTGTCATTTCACAGGCCTGGCCATAACCCTGCTGTACCAAATAAAGATGAATTTTTCAGCAGCTATTATGACCAAAAAAATAATGTCATCTGGATTGGTGGCTGGGTACATGGCCTGATGAAATTTGACATGAAAACTCAAAAAATGTCAAACTACACTTTTGCCGATGTAACTAAAATCCAAAATACAGTATTGGCCATCAACCAATCCGGATTTGCAGGTGAAGAAAACACAATATGGCTGGGTACCAATTATGGAGTCAAAACCTTTGATATCCTTACAAATACATTTACAGATTACAAGTCCGAAGACCATAATGACATCAAAGGGGTACCTGGTTTGGGTTTTTGTTTTGAACCAACCAGAACGGAAGGAATGTGGATAGGTACTTACAAAGGATTACATCGATATGACCCATTCAAACAAAATGTAAAGGTAATAAATACTCCTTTGCCAGGAGGACAGCCGGATTGGGCTTTGGATAATATCTGTTTTGAACGGGGAAGTAAAAGAGATAGTATCATTTGGTTTAGTATTGATTATATTTCTTTTTTCAGATATGACCTTGTTCAAAATAAATTAGCCCCAATACCAGCCGTTTTGAAAAAATATTGTGACAATGTTGCTCCAAATACCTTATATATTGACTCCAAAAACATTCTATGGCTATCGTCCTATAATAAAGGACTTGTAGGGTACGACCTGAATGAAAAAAAACTGATAGTACCGGAATTTAAAATTGGACAAAAAGAAATACCACTCGTATTAAAGATTACAGAAGATGCAGAAGGAAATCTATGGCTAGGATCAACGAGTGGAATATTTATTTATCGTCATGGGCGAAATGAAATTACAGAACAAACGGATATTCAACAGTTTTTAGACAAAATAAATTATTAGCCCATGTCTTCAAATTTACCATAGATCTTACAGGAAAAGTCTGGATAATTGCCACTCACAAAAATGATGCAGAAGATGTTTTGTTCAATTTTGATCCGGGTAATAGAATTTTCAATATGTATAGACAGAAAAATCATCCGGAACTTAAGGTTTTAAAGAATCTGGAAGACATAGAAAGTATTTCTGATGAAAAAATGATCCTGACATCTTTTAATGGATTTTGTGTAATAAACACCTTTGCGGATACTTTGACCTTCAGACCTTTCGAAAGCTATAATGACAAACCTCTTGGTGGATTAAAAAATATATATTCGGACCCTCACAGAAATGTTTGGATAAGTACAGATTATGGTGTAGCCAGGTTTAACCCTGCGACAAGTACTGTAACAAATTTCACTTATTACAATTCCAATATAGGGCTCACGCCCAATCCTGATATCTCCTATTCTAAAAAAACAAATACCATCTTTATTGGTCAGGCTCAAGCCGTAAATACCATAGTATTGGACAGTCTGAATATAGCACCTGCGGGAAAGATTTTACTATCTGATTTGCATATTGATCAATACCATTTGAGCGGAATACCTGAATCCGGTCAAGCCTTAGATTTAAACTTTGAACAGAATAATCTTTATTTTGAGTTTACAAATCTGAATTTTACAAACGCTCAAAATAATAGTTATAAATATCAATTTGGAGGTGAAAAAAGCAATTGGAAGGTCATGTCTGACAATACTTTACAGTTTAGTAACCTTGGATATGGAAATTATATTTTAAAAGTAATCGGAGAAAATAGTTTTGGATTGAAAAGTTCAAACGAATTTTTACTCTATATAAATATTTCGCCTCCTTTTTGGCGGACCTGGTGGTTTAATGGTTTGATCATAAGCATTATTTCGCTTTTTATTTATGGTATATTCAAATACAGAGATATTCAGCGACAAAAGCTAGATAAGCTTCGACATACGCTTGCTCGCGATTTGCATGACGATATGGGAAGTACCTTGTCCCACATACGGATGATGAGTGAACGGGAATCCATGAGAAGAGAATCCAATCAATCCTTTAAAACCATCGCCGATAAAACGGCAGAAGTCATGAACAACATGACAGAAATCATCTGGAGCATCAATCCAAAAAATGACAGCCTGAAAAACATAATTGAAAAAATTCAGGAATTTGCCATCGATACTTTAGAGCCTATGGGCATGGATATCCACTTTGATATAGACGATGTCCCCGGTAACATAAGGCTCAATCCCGAGCATCGAAGACATTTCTATTTGATATTCAAAGAGGCCATCAACAATACAGCGAAGTACAGCAAAGCAAACCGGGTAATTTTTTCATTCAAAATGGAAAATAAGAAGATGTTTTTAAAGTTTAGTGACAATGGTTTGGGTTTTGATCCTTTGCTGATAAAGCGGGGCAACGGATTGAAAAATATGGAGAGCAGGGCTATGGCATTAAATGGAAAAATAAATATTTCAACCGGAGAGCATGGTACTCAGATTTCTCTCCTGTTTTAAAGACTGACCTCAATAAGCAACATCGTTTATTTAGACAGCCTGTCATTCAACTGATCAGGTCCTTCATTGCTTGTTATTCAATATTTCATCATTCAGGCATTCCACTCCTAAAACCTCACATCATCATGTGACAAGCAAAATTATATCCATTTATATGTAAAATCTAATTTTGGATAGGTTTTATACAGTATTCAAAATGGAATACCTTAATCAAAATCACTGCGTCTCCTCATCAAAAGGAAACCGGAATATTGTATATATTAAATGAATTTCAATAAATATGAAACACATAATTTTTATTCTCCCTTTCTTTTTCGCAATTGCAGCCCTTCAAGCACAAAATACAATCACTGCCACCTATAATTCAGGAGATATTCCTACCAGTTTTGACTTGTATGATGAGTCTTGCAATGGTCAATCTGCTACCCTGTCTATTACCCTGCCAGCGGGAGATAACTATACAGTGACCAGCGTGATTGTAGCTTATAATATGACCGCTTTGGCACCTGGATATATGTCCGATCAACGATCTCTGATTAATTTTCAAAATACGGGTGCACAGGAAGTTTCAGAGGCAGTGGGTTTAGGAGATGAACCAGGCACTGATCAGTATTACAGGACCATCACCATAGCCAACGGCACTTATCCCGGCGGCACAGAGCTTATATTCCAGATGCGAGCCAGACGTACGTATGAGGGTACAGTTGGATGTAATACCATAGTCAACAAAGTCGATTTCGATACCTGGACCATCACCGTACACTATGGCAACGTGGTAACCAACCCAAAGGTAGGCATCAACACATCATCTCCATCCCAAACGATGGATGTAGCCGGCAAACTAAAGCTCGGCGATGATACCACTGCTCCCGTGGCAGGTGTTGTCAGATGGAATGCGGCAACGCAGGATTTCGAAGGTTACAATGGCACAGAGTGGCTATCCTTTACCATAAACCGGGGTGATGGCTGGGGAAATAGGGATATTGCGCAAAATGGATCAGCGGTAGATTCCGATGGTGCAGCGTCTGATCTCTTTGGCCGGTCTGTCTCCATCTCCGGCGACTATGCCATCATAGGTGCTTATTTTAAAGATGTAGCCAGCAATGACGACCAAGGTAAGGCATACATTTTCAAGCGATCCGGTACTTCTTGGACGCAGCAAGCCGGTTTGACCGCCTCTGATGGCGCAACGGATGATTTCTTTGGCAGCTCTGTCTCCATCTCCGGCGACTATGCCGTCGTAGGGGCCTTGGGTAAAGATGTAGCCAGCAATACCAATCAAGGCAAGGTTTACATCTTCAAGCGATCCGGTACTTCCTGGACGCAGCAAGCCGGCTTGACCGCTTCCGATGGCGCAGTGAATGATTTCTTTGGCCGCTCTGTCTCCATCTCTGGCGACTATGCCGCCGTAGGGGTAGAGGTTAAAGATGTAGCCAACAATGGTGACCAGGGAAAGGTTTACATCTTCAAGCGATCCGGTACTTCCTGGACGCAGCAAGCCGACTTTACCGCTTCCGATGGCGCAGCGGGTGATTACTTTGGCCGCTCAGTCTCCATTTCCGGCGACTATGCCATTGTAGGGGCTGATTGGAAAAATGTAGGAAGCAATAACCGCCAAGGAAAGGTTTACATCTTCAAGCGATCCGGTGCTTCCTGGACGCAGCAAGCCGGCTTGACCGCTTCCGATGGCGCAGCGGATGATTTGTTTGGCCGCTCTGTCTCCATCTCCGGAGACTATGCCACAGTCGGAGCTGCTGGTAAAGATATAGGAGCAAATACCAATCAGGGAACGGTTTACATCTTCAAGCGCTCCGGTACTTCCTGGACGCAGCAAGCCAGCTTTACTGCTTCTGATGGCGCAACGGATGATTCCTTTGGCTTCTCCGTTTCCATCTCCGGCGACTTTGCCATCATAGGAACTCTGAAAGATGTAGGAAGTAATGTCGATCAAGGCAAGGCATACATCTTCAAGCGCTCCGGTACTTCTTGGACGCAGCAAGCTGGCTTGACCGCTTCCGATGGCGCAGCGGATGACCAGTTTGGCATCTCCGTCTCCATTTCCGGCGACTATGCCATCGTGGGAGCTTATTGGAAAGATATAGGAAGCAATGTCGATCAAGGCAAGGTCTATTTTTTCAATAAGGAGTAAAAGAATAATGAGATATTAACATCATATAAAAAATAATAAGTCAAAAAATGAAAACCAGCTTATACACCTTTCATTCCTTATCGTAAGTGAAAAGAATGCTTCTGCTGTTGATGTATCTTGAAATTCGGGCGATGACCTTCTATATTTAAAGATATTTAAAAATAGGATTTAAAATGAAATTACTTAAACAATATGACCGTGTGTATCCTCTACAGAAGGAAGCTGAAACATTGATCCTTCTAAAGGAGCCAACGCTTCATGCTGCCATTGAGGCAGCCGGTCGTATAATCATTCCCATTCCCGGTGGATATCAGTGCTGCCTGCCGGAGGATATCCTGTATCTGAAAGCCGAAAGCAACTATACCGAAATAAATTTTGCAGATGGATCCAAAAATATTGTGCAAAACGCTGAAAGTAATAAAGGCATTCCTGCCGCCTGATCGCTTTCTCAGGATACACAAGAGTTATGTGGTCAACGCAGCTCATATCACTGAAATCACCCAATCGACTCGTGAAAGTGCGGTAAAACTTGCAGGAGGTCATATTTTACCTGTGAGTAGAAATAATAAAGGGTTTTGTAAATTAAATAGTATTTTTATACCGATAATTTATGGAAAAAGAAATAATATGCCCGAACTGAGATACTTAAGTGTAATAATTTTTTCATTCATACATTATATACTCCTGGCTCAATGTGACAACACATTCCAGTTCCCTGTATCAAACATTAACGTGGTGTGCGGATATAATGCCATTGCCGTAAACCAATGGGCAGGAGATTTCAATATCACCCAGGGATATCAGGATCAATCTTTTGTCACTTTTTCTTCATCTGTAACTACGGATTTTCTAACCATCAGGAAAGCATCCGACAATTCAGTAATTGCCTCTGGTATAACACCATTATCTATAGTTTATGATGTTTCATTTGGAAATTTGGAAATGCACATCAATACCAATCCCGCTTGTGGTACAGAAAATGTAAATCGAATTACAGCCTTATTGGTGGAATGTGGCTGCAATAACTCTATTCAATTTCCGCCAGGCATATTTTCACTTGCCCTGGGCTTAAATACAATTACTTCTTCTCAATGGGCTGGTGATTATAACGTCACCACCAATTACCTTGATGGTGCTTTTTGTACCTTTACATCTACCGTAAATACTGACTACATCACACTTCGTAAATCGAGCGACAATGCCATTTTAAAAATGGGTCTGACTCCTTTACTTCTTGTGTATGATGCAGCTATGGGTGATATAGAAATGCACATCAGTACCAATGCAGCTTGTGGCACAGAAAATGTGAATAGGACAACTACCATTGATCACCAATTATTCAACATCTATGCAGGTGGCAATAATGATGGATTTCATAATGCTGTATCACTTAATCAAAATCCATTGCCAAACATCTACGCAGGTGGTAATAATGATGGATTTCATAATACCATCGCTCTTAATCAAAACCCACTACCAAACATCTACACAGGTGGAAATAATGATGGCTTTCATAATACCATAGCTCTGAATCAAAATCCATTGCCAAACATCTATGCAGGTGGAAACAATGATGGCTTTCATGCCGTATCACTCAACCAAAATCCATTGCCAAACATCTATACAGGTGGCAACAATGATGGATTTCAGAATACGGTAGCTCTCAATCAAAATCCACTGCCAAATATCTATGCAGGTGGAAACAACGATGGCTTCCAAAATACCATAGCGCTGAACCAAAACCCACTACCAAACATCTATACCGGTGGAAACAATGATGGATTTCATAATACCATCGCTCTGAACCAAAACCCACTACCCAACATCTATACAGGTGGCAACAATGATGGCTTTCATAATACCATAGCTTTCAATCAAAATCCTGACTGCTCGGACAATATAGTAAGATGGGGTGGCAATGTGGACACCGACTGGGCCAACCCAAATAACTGGGATTGCGGAGTACTTCCTGCCATCAATAGTGAGGTGATCCTGCAATCCGGACTGGACAGATATCCCACCGTATCCATCTCTTATGAAATTAAAAAACTACATCTAAAACCATTGTCTTCGATAAATATCAATCCTGGGGTGGTTTTTAATCTTAACGGTATTTAATCATAAAAAAATTAATTAATAAAATGCGACATCTACTTTTACTTTTTTTATTTCTTTCAAGCATGCAATTTGTAAATGCAAACAATGTTACCATTGGTGATGTAATTTATGATGTACCCGCCGCTCCCGGAGATCCTGGTTACATTAGTTTCACTTTAAGTTGGGATAATAGCTGGAGGGTGGACAATAATAACCACCCACAAAACAATATGGATGGGGTACTCGTTTTTTTTAAATACAGAACAGAGACTGGAGAATGGCAAAATTTATCTTTAGGTGCCCCTTCCGTAGTTCCTTTTTTTGGACTTCCCGCAAATTTTGAATATGTGAGTTATGGAAATGCTAAAATTTTTCACCCATCAACTGTTGGTAAAGGAAGTATAAGTGGACTGTTTAAGTTTTCAACTCCCGCTTTACCCTACGATATTGAAATCCGGGCATTTGCAGTAGAAATGGTAATGATACCTTCTACCTACCACTATCTCGGAGATGGAAACCAACTTACGGAGAGTACAAATGCATTTCATTATGGAGACAATACTTATTCTTATTATGGTCAATTTACCAATGTAGATGCCAATACTTTTGACGATGAAGAAATAGAGGCTCCAAATACTTTTGAAGTTGCATTTGGACTTAGTTCGTTAAATATTAACAATCCCAATTTTCCAGTATTAGGAGTGATATGGTGTATGAAGTATGAAATAAGTCAGGGAGCCTACAGGGATTTTCTAAATACCTTGAATGTCACACAACAAACCACCAGAACGGCCAATTTACCTACATCTGCTGTTGGAACAGGTGCTTTGACTACTTCCGGGAATAACCGTAATTTTATCGAGATAAAGTATCCTAGTATTGACGGTTTTCCCGCAGTGTATGGCTGCGATGCCTCCGGCAACAATTTGTATGATGAAGCAAATGATGGAGAATTTGTGGCCTGCAATTATTTGAGTTGGCCGGATATTGCTGCCTGGCTGGATTGGGCAGGTCTGGCTCCTATGACAGAAATCCATTTTGAAAAAATTTGTAAAAACAATTATTTTAATGCACCCATTGCGGGTGAATATGCCTGGGAAAGTAAATTAATCAACAGTAGTGCCCTGACTTTAAGCAATCCTTACACTCAGTCAGAATTGGTAAGCAACAGCAGTGGCACTTTAGGGAATGCCATTTTTGATATGTCCGGCTTGGATGGTCCTGTAAGAAATGGAATTTTTTCTGTTGCCATTACCAATCGTAAAGTATCAGGTGCCGCCTATTATGGTGTGATGGACATGAGTGGCAACCTAACCGAAGCATGTGTGACCGTTGGAAATGTAGCTGCAAGAAGTTATAATAAACTGGGCTTGCCTGGTATGTCAAGGGGAGATGGAACTTTAAGTAAATGGCAATGCTCTGGTGAGTTATTGGCCGGGAAATGTAGCAGCCACTACCTTGGAAACAATAGCTACCGCAGAGGTGACCACAGGTGCCGGTACCATCAATCGGGGCGGCTCATGGAATTCTCCAAAAGAGCAATTGAGAATATCTGACAGGTCAGGTGGAGAAGTGAGTGCTACAAGATTATCAACACAAGGAGGAAGAGGGGTGATTGCGGTAGTTATGTATTAATTGTCAATAGATAAGGTATTCTTTGATTTGAATTTCATTTTAGTTTTTTACTCAGTTATGTTTTTCAAAATCTTTATTCGTTAATATTACTTTCATCGCATTTTCTTTAGATGCATTGCCAAAAACCTCATAAGCCTTGAGCATTTCATCTAATTTAAAGTGGTGGGTGATTAATGATTCTGGTTTAATTCTCCCTGAAATGACCGTTTTAAGTAGCATAGGGGTAGTGTTGGTGTTGACGAGTCCCATGGTAATTGTGATGTTGCGTATCCATAAATCCTGGAGTTGCAGGTTTACACTTTTACCATGCACACCCACGTTTGCCAAGTGCCCTCCCGGGCGAACAATGTGTTGACAGATATCGAATGTGGCGGGAAAGCCCACTGCTTCAATGGCTACATCTACACCGTCTTTTGTTTCGGACATGATTTTTTTAATGGCATCTTCGTTTCCTGAATTGATGGTATGAGTCGCTCCCAACTTTTTAGCAAGTTTCAAGCGATTTTCGTCCAAATCAATCATATAGATTTTTGCCGGAGAATAAAATTGCGCTGTAAGTAAGGCAGACATGCCGATGGGTCCTGCACCCACAATGGCAATAGTGTCACCTGGTTTTACACAGCCATTGATCACGCCTATTTCATGCCCAGTTGGAAGTATGTCACTTAACATTACCAAAGCGTCTTCATCTATTCCTTCAGGTACCGCATAAAGGCTATTGTCGGCATGGGGAATACGTACAAATTCAGCCTGTGTACCATTTATAAGATGACCTAAAATCCAGCCACCATCTTCGCAATGCCCGTACATTTGTCTTTTACAATACTCACAAGAACCGTCTGCCGTAATACAAGAAATAATGACATGATCTCCTTTCTTAAAGTTTCGGACTGAATTGCCTACTTCTTCAATTATACCTATTCCTTCATGGCCCAGCGTAGTACCAGGTTTTACTGATGGGGTTTTACCATGTAAAATACCCAAATCTGTTCCACAGATGGTGGTCTTTATTATTTTTACAAGGGCGTCCGTAGGTTGATCAATAGCGGGCTTAGGAACATCTTTCCATTCTATATCACCCGGTCCATTATAAACCAGGCCTTTCATATTTGTAGTTGTATTGGAAAAATTACCTTGTGCTGACGTTTTCTTTAATGTATTAACAGTGGTAGACATCTTTTTAGCTATTAAGTGTTACTAAATGTAAATAGCAAAGTTGACTTACTTTACGCCAAAAAGCATCACATAATTTTAAAAATATGTTACATTATTCTCACTATTGGTGCCCGCCATTTCTTTACTTCAGAGAATGTTGATTAGATCAATGTCAAAAGCAATCTTCCAATTTTAATGATTCAATTTGAACGATACCGGCACCGTCAAAACGGACGCCACAGCCTGACTATTTTGTTCGGCAGCCAACCAGCGCGGCATTTTTTCAAAACACTGGACGGCGGCCAGGCCACAGCCGTTTCCGATGTCGCGTTTGATGGCAATATTTGACAGGCGCCCGTCGGCTTCGACTACAATTTGCAGCACCACCGTGCCTTCAATACCATTTTCTATGGCTATTTTCGGATATTTGAGGTTTGCCGCCAAAAATGCACGCATCGCCGAATCACCACCCGGAAACGAAGGTGATTTTTCCAGGGTACTTCCATCCGGCAGCTTGCTTATGGCGGTCTTTGCTTTTTCGGACCTCAGCCGCTCCTGCATTTGGCCGAACGTTTCGGGAGGAGCGGCTTCCGTAAATAAATGCTCAACACCGAGGCTGTCAATTCCAATCCACGTGCCTTTTTCCATGCTTTCGCGAAAACCGGTTGCCATGGGCGAACTGCCCCTTTTTGTCCGGAAAATTTCCAATTCATTGTGATTTGGCTCGCTAAGTTTCGTAAAATCGGCCGGACCTGCAGGAATTCCGTTGGCATCAAGAAGTCCAAAATGTTTGCGTGCATCTTTTGAATACACAAACCAGCCCGTCCACATTTTTCGCAGGGCGTCGTACTCAAAACCAGTGCTATCCAGGCCTTTATCAATGAAAATCAATGCTTGTTTTTGCGGATTGGACTTTGTCGCCAGTAAAAGATTGGGACGACCTGTGTGCATAACCCGGATTTCCGGCGGCACCGTGAACAGTTTTTTTCCATTCAAATCATATACAGACACCACTTTTGGTGCTCCTTTTTCACCCAAATGAAGAGCCAAAAATGTACTGTTTGACCCGCCATATTCAATACTCGAAAAAGAATCGGGCAGAATCTGACCATTTCTTTTGTGAAAAAGCAGTTTGTTGGGCCGGCCCTTTTGTTCAACCATAAAATAATCGCGGTAAGAATTATCCGCTTTTTCAAGATGCGTACCAAGACCCACGATACCTATATTCACATTGGAAAATAACAATTGCCCCTTTACATCATAAAGCTGCTCTTGAAAATCACCCATTTGCCGGTTTCCACGGATGAAATAATGGCTTTCCGGCGGATACCATTGCCATAAAACATTTGAATCAAGCGGGATGATAAAATTATTATTTTTATCCACAAGACCCATTTGATCTTCCTGATCTTTTACCAGGTAATGGCCCAAAACGGCAGGCGTTTTTTCCGTAAACTTTGGGTTTTGTGCGACCGAAATAAGCGGGGAAAAAGAAACAAAAGCAAACTAATTTTTTCATGGTGCCATTTTAGATGCTACATAAAGATCAGGTATTTGTGAAAGGGGGAAATTAGAATTCCTTCCTCCCGGCAAACCGATGGTGAAAATAAAAATAATAGTTGAGGATAGGATCTTTTCATTTGCTTCTTCTCCAATTTAAAAATGAAATCCGTATAAATGAAAATACAGGTGCAAGGGCTACCTTTTTTGGCTTTCTGATTTTAAGAAAACCTCTATTAAAGTGATTAAGATCATGTATAGTTCTGATTAAACTCACTAAGAAATTTTATGGAATTGTTTAAGTTAGTAAATGATAAAAGGGAACCAAGACATTGCTAAAATTGTCATTAAATAGCTTTTAATTTTTCTTTTTTGCTATGTGTTATATACATGGCTTCTGCCGTTGCTTAAAGTTAACAGTATGGCGGGGAAAAATCAGGCTATCGATAACATGTACAACTCGAAGCCCGCTGTTCTATTCAAGGCGATATTGTTGCCGATGAACACGCCAACTCAGTTTGGCTTACTTGGCATTCATTGCACTTCAAATTACAGAATGAATTTGGTGTAGCCACACTGAGATACAATTGTATTGCCGGCTGGATTTTATGGAGTAGTTTAAGTGCGCTCAGATGGTACAAATGTTTTGATTGGTAAAGCATGGAATTTCTTTACCCCAAAAAATAAACACTGTTTTTAATTATAATAAAATTACCAGATATGAAAAAATGTATAATCATTGTGTTGATGGCATTTACATTTAACACCTATGCACAAGAAAAAGCCGCTGAATGTCCCATGGGCTATGGAGCTAAGGCTGCCGAAAAAACCGAAACCACCATGCTTATGGAAAAAGCAATTGACCCCAACACGATTAAAGACTGGTGGCCCAATCAGCTGGATTTAAGTGTGCTTCGACAAAATTCTGCCAAATCCAATCCCATGGGCAGTAATTTTAATTATCAGGAAGCATTTAAGTCTTTAGATTATTTTGCGTTAAAAAAAGACATCCAAAAATTGTTAACCGATTCTAAGGATTGGTGGCCGGCAGATTTTGGAAACTATGGTCCCCTATTTATACGAATGGCATGGCACAGTGCAGGTACCTACCGCACAGGTGACGGCAGAGGGGGTTCCAGGGCCGGTCAGCAGCGCTTTGCCCCACTCAATAGCTGGCCGGATAACGCCAACTTAGATAAAGCCAGAAGACTATTGTGGCCGGTAAAACAAAAATATGGCAATAAAATTTCCTGGGCCGACCTTTTATTGTTGACAGGCAATGTAGCGCTGGAATCCATGGGCTTTAAAACCATTGGCTTTTCCGGCGGCAGAGAAGATGTTTGGGAACCCGCAAAGGATATCTATTGGGGTGCAGAAACCAAATGGCTGGAGGATAATCGCCATCAAAGTGGTGAACTTCAAAATCCCCTGGCAGCAAGTCAAATGGGACTTATTTATGTAAACCCTGAAGGCCCGGGAGGAAACCCCGATCCCCTGGAAGCTGCCAAAGCCATTCGGGAAACTTTTGCCAGAATGGGCATGAATGATGAAGAAACAACTGCCCTAAATGCAGGTGGTCATACCTTTGGGAAAACACACGGTAAAGGACCTGGAACTCATGTTGGTTCTGCTCCCGAAGCAGCCGGTATAGAAGATCAGGGCTTAGGCTGGAAAAGCACCTATGAAACGGGAAAAGGAAAAGACTGTATCACTTCAGGTTTGGAGGTGACCTGGACAGAAAGTCCTACCCAATGGAATCATGACTTCTTTAGAATTCTTTTTGAAAACGAATGGGAATTAACAAAAAGCCCCGCTGGAGCACATCAATGGGTCGCCAAAGGTGATAAATTATATATTCCCGATGCTTATGATCCTAATGTAAAACACAAACCCACGATGCTGACCACTGACCTGGCATTTAGGTTTGACCCTGTGTACGAAAAAATTGCCAGGAGATTCATGGAAAATCCAGTAGAATTTGAAAAAGCTTTTGCCAAGGCCTGGTTTAAACTTACACATAGAGACATGGGACCCAAATCTTCTTATATAGGACCGGAAGTTCCTGCCGAAGAGTTTATTTGGCAAGATCCAATACCTAAAGTGAAGCATACTTTAATAAACCAAAATGATATTAAAAATCTTAAAAATTCCATTGCCAATTCAGGTTTATCCATCCAGGAAATGGTCGTTACGGCATGGTCTTCGGCGTCCACCTACAGAAATTCCGACAGAAGAGGTGGGGCCAATGGAGCCAGAATTATGCTGGAACCACAAAAAAACTGGAAAATAAATAATCCTGAACATTTGAATAAGGTGCTCTCTACCCTGGCAAAAATTCAAAATAATTTCAACAAAATAAACGCCGGGAAAAAAGTGTCCATGGCTGATTTAATTGTTTTGGCTGGAAATGTGGGTATTGAGAAGGCAGCCAAAAATGGAGGACATACCATTTATGTGCCTTTTTCACCGGGTAGAATGGATGCACTACAAGAACAGACAGATGTTGAATCCTACAATCTCTTAGAGCCAATGGCAGACGGATTTTTAAATTACAAAAAAACGCAATCTACCTTAACCACAGAGCAATTGTTAATAGATAAAGCCCAACTGCTTAATTTGACCCCTCCGGAAATGACGGTTCTGGTAGGAGGGATGAGAAGTATGGGTGCTACTTACGATTATTCAGATAAAGGTGTATTTACTGCCAATAAAAATGCACTAAGCAATGATTTCTATTCAAATCTTTTAGACATGAAGTATCAGTGGGTGCCTGTTGACCAGTCAAAAGAAACTTTTGACATACAAGACAGAAGTACCGGCAGCCTCAAATGGACGGCCACAAGAGCCGATTTAATATTCGGGTCCAACTCAGAACTAAGAGCATTGGCAGAAGTATATGCCAGTAGCGATGCAAACGGAAAGTTTATAAGAGATTTTGTAAAGGCCTGGACAAAAGTGATGAATTTAGATCGATTCGATTTAAAATAAGTTTTATACTTAATTGGTAGCATAAAAAAAGCCGAATACAATTTTTGTATTCGGCTTTCTATTGAAGGACAATCCAAGTGAAACAAAAGCCTTATTCCTTTCTGTTTATAAGTGAAAAACGTTGTAAAATCCCCAATACACAAAAAGTCCGATGAGCATTATATACACCAATATATTCAGGGTAAACAGAACTTTAGCAAATGTACTCCAAAGCTGCTGTTGAATAAGTCTGTAGTTGATCACACACAATGGAATGATGATGAGTATCATCAGAACGGGCAGGTATGAGCTCAAACTCACAAAAACATTGGAAGGATCATTGTACGGCGCGGAAAAGTAAAAAACATTAATTTTTGTGCTTAACACATACATATAATAGAATAGTATCAAACCAAGTGGAATAAGTAACCACTGGATGTAAGCATATTTAGTCTTCCCATTTTTTATAAAAAACAGCATCAGAAAGAAAAAGGAGGTGAACAAAAACAATCCCCCGGCAGCCACCATGAATATTCGGATAAAATGATTGTTTTTTGGGGTTTTGTAATTGCGTAACTTTTCAAATTCAGGGTTATAAGGAAATAATGTTTCTATGGCAATGATATGGTCTCCCTGTTTCAACTCGTCTTTTATGTTGAATTGTACTGTGTTGTGGTATTGGTGATAAAAATATAAATTAACCAAGCCGTCATGTAAATCCCAAATAGTGGTCAGTAACGTTCCGTCACCTATTTTATCCCTGCAAACGTGCATGGTGTCGGACAAGGAAGTACAAAATTCCAGGGTAGTGTCAATTTTATGCTTCAAATAATCCACTCCATTGCGGTAGCGTTCCAGTTGATTTGCCGCTGGTGCGGATGTGATGGAAGGACAAAAGTTGGATATGACATATGTTGGTTCGTTCCCTATTGTCATACTGTAAGGTTCTACGACAAGATATTTTCCGGATTTGTCCACATAAATAAAAACATCTTCAATAAAATAACTGTGGTCATATTTACCCACATATGCCTTAACTTCTTCAACTGTTTTGCATGTGTGCAGAATGTCCTTTAAAAACCGGGTGGGATTGGTTATTGCTATTCTATTGGTAAATGGCGCAGATTTTGGGTGGTATGAAGCAAGTCTTTCAAAGGCAAGTCCCATTTCATTCATTCCCGCCTGAGGCGCATATCCGTTCTCTCCGTCATATCTCGATCCTGTAAATGCAGCCCCATAACGGCCTTTGCCCGTACCACTTTCAAACCAAATACGGGGCGTGACCCTCCAGGCATCTTCATTGCTACCCAATAGGGTCTTGTTTCCGATGGTGATCTTGTACCCACTGCAGGCAAACACATTACCAAAAGCCAGAAGAGAAATAGTTATCCAGAAAATAAATCTCAACAAATTGGGCCAAATCATTCTCTCAATTTTAGTATGGATAACGTGTATTTTATTTTTTCATTGTCTGGCAGGGATGGCCTTCCATAATGTTAATTCGGGGTACTTACTTGTTCATTTTTCAGTAGAGACAGTTTCCGGCATCAGAGAAACACTCCAGATATATTAATCCGCCTTTTTAACTAATAATTGATTCAAATCTATCGAACTTAAAATATTGTTTCTGGTAAAGTATAAAATATTGTTATGGATAAATGTACTTGATGACATTTCGATTTCTGCAATTAAAGTATCTGCATCATCAAAAACATATGTTTGTTCCCCTTTTGATATAAATTTCCAATCCTCATTTTGAAGATAGCTGACTTTTATACTTTCCCTATCAAACACATGGGATATATTTAATTGTTTATCAACCGACAAAATCTTTCCCTGATTTGTATAAACATAAACTTTTCCCGAATCAATTTTTAGAAGGTTAATTAATGCTTCATTTGCAGTAGAAACAAAAACCTGACTTCCTACAAAATATTTTAATTCTCCATATTTGTTTTCTTCAATTTCCCTTTCTAAATACATTTCACCCGTTTCCAATTTGTATTTCTTTATGCCACTTTTAAAAATAAGCAAAATAAATTCATCATCTAATTGAAAATTTAATATAGGATCATCATCCATACCGGAATAGAATATTTGTTTTCCACTTTGGTCATCAAATGCAGCAATAAATGGTTTTCCAAACTTCAACATTCTATCTCCCATATAGGCGATTCCTTTGTTTATTAAATAAACTCTATTTTCCTTAATGAAAATAGAGGATTTACTCCCATGATCCCCGGGTAATGGAATTTCCCATACCGGATCCCCGGATGCACTGTTTAATTTTACAAGATTTTCTTTAGAAGCGAAATAAATAAAATTACTGTCCACTATGGTATTTGACACCAGGTCCCTTACCAAATTATGCCCGGTTGACATTAAGAATGTCCCCGTAAGCAGACCCGCTGCCACTCCGATAGCATTTGCAGCTATATTTCCTTTGTAATCCTTTTTACCGGTTTTCATAGTATGATCCCATCCCTTTCCTGTATTTAAGTTTATCTTATGAAGCCCGGAAGCTACTACAAGTAATGTTGAATCCGTTAAAGAGACAATATCATTCCAGCCATATTCTCTGCTTAATTCCCTTTGCCAAATCACATTACCATTGTTTAAATCTATCCCTTCCAGTAAATTTGTATATCCGGTTGATGTTTTGAATTTATACCCAATTCCTATTTTTTTATTCGCATCAACGTAATAAATATTATTTTTTACTTTCCAGATTTCTTCCCCGGAGGTTGCATCTACACAAATACTTTTATTGGCAATAGAATAGATTATTGTATTCCGGAATTGCTGCAAACTTGTTGTCGTATAGACTATCTTTTTATCCCATAATGACTTTTTATTTTTCAAATCATACTGCACAACTTTTCCGGTATTATCCATCCATTTTCCATTTTTGCTTAATCCACGCAATTGAGCAGTGAGCAATCCGGAGTATGAATCATAATAGGTTCCATGAATTCTATCAGGAAATATATAGTCGATTCCCTTAATTTCTGAATTATTTATTAAGTTTTTTCCAAATGTCCTTTCATTGGTAATTACCTCAGTTGCTTTTTTCTGGCTGTACCCTGTAACCACAGTAAAAAGAAGCAGAAAAATCCAAATCTTTTTCAAATTCATAAGTTAAATAGTTGATTTTAAAACCAATACTTTTAATGTGATCTGATTGATGCGGCAGCAGTGATCAGGTTGACACAATAAAGTAGCAAAGTTAAAGAAGTAATCTGAATTCAGGGAAAATCGAAGATTCTTATCCAACGGGTTGCCAACTTAATATAGAGCAGTCCTTTGGCCAGCAGAACAATAGTGCAGAAATTTATGGTAAAGATGTGACATATTTCTATCGCTTGTAAATTAAATTATCAAGCGAATATTTGCCTGCACCAACAATACAGTTGTAATATCCACTGATTCTTGCAACGTTTCATTAATTTGTTCCCAACTTCTCAAAACCTCTTCCCGGGTTTGCTTATGGATACTGTTACGTAATTCATTAACCGAGAATTGATTATCTGTGCTATTTTAAACATCAGTGCAAGATGATGCCACATTTTAACATAAGAATAAATTTTTCGTCCAAAAGACTCAATTTTAACTCAATACCCCATTTCAAATAAATAATATTCTCATTTTGCAATCTGATTGTGATTATCCTTGTGCTCTAAAACAGAAAATGATTTGTCAAAAAAATGGGAATTTGGTATTGTAATTATTTGATTTTCTGATGTTTTTAGGTGAACAAAAAAATAATTCAATTCAACAACCTCTCCTTCATAATTATAGTCTTTGTGCAAAACTTTTATGGAGTCTCCCAGCCTTACCGGATGATTAAAGAATATTAAAATACTTGAAGTAATATTTGAAAGCAAAGACCATTGAGCAAAAAAGGCAATTCCTAAAGCGGTCAGGATTGAACTTGCAAATAATGCAATTTCATCTTGTTTAAACCCCCATACCCCTGTTAACAGTATTATTGCGGTTATCGTATTAAATAGCTGTACTGCCCTGATAGCCATTTTCCGTCTGCCTCTTTCCAATCTTGTTTTTTTGAGAAAATTATTGATGATTGTTTTAAATACAAAATACAGTACTATATATAAACTGAATATTATAAGTGTTTCAATAATTTGAATTTTGAAATCTTCCATTTACTATTGTTGATTGATTATACTATTTTCTCTGCTATTTCCAATTTGTTTGATACTTTCATATAGAAAAGATGCATTTATTAATAAGCGTTCAATTTCCTGTTCAAAAAATAGTGAGGTGAAATCATTCCATTCATTTGGATTCTTCATAAGTCCCCTGAAGCTATTGGCGAGTGTAGTAATATATTCCTTCTTTTGAGCAGCATCGATAATAAATATCGGAGGATATAAATCATACATAAACATCCAGTTTTTTGCAATTCGTGTTACACGTCCGTTTCCATCTGCAAAGGGATGTATTCTAATTAGCTCGTGATGGAAGTATATAGCTCTTTTAACAGGATTTGAAATGGATTGTATTCTATAAAATAATTCAGAAACCAATTGAGGAACTAAAGAAGGTTCAGGACAAATATGGGCGCCTATCTGCACAAGCGTTTGTCTGTAGCGGTTTGGATGAATGGCACTAGTTTCGGGCGAAACTAAGCGAAGCAGTTGAAATAATTGAACTTCCCTTCCAAAATTATTATCTGATTTTATTTCATCAATAACAAAATCAAGCGATATTTTTAAATTTTGCAAATACTCCTTAGCTTCTTCCTCATTCTGAGCCTCCATTTGGGCATTTTTAATGCCCACCAGCTCTTTTAAGTTATGCATACCTGACAAATAGATATCCAAAAGGTCATCATCAAGGTGATACCGGCTATAAATAATCAGTCTGTAAATAGACTTTAGAATGCTGTCAATTTTCGCTATTTTTTTTTGTTTATTTGAATAATTTCGTGACTGCAGTAATTTCATCCTATTTATGTTTATCTATCTTCATTTGAATTACATCCACCATAAAGGAAAATGCCATTAAAAAATATATATACCATTTTGGTATTTCAAACTGAATGCCTTCTGCCACTAAAGATACATCTATCATCATTAAAAAACACAAGAATTTTTAACAAAGAGTGTATCCGTATAAACTCGCTTATAGGTTTAGTTGCAAATATCATAGAAAAAACCGTAACAAATACAGCAGAGTACATTACCCAAAGTTGTTGAACCATTTCAACATCGGTAATAATAGAGTCACTTGAGAAAACCAGGTCCAATAAATAAAAGCCAAAAGGCATAACCTCATTAACATTCCCAAACCTATTCCCCAAAATCTCAATTTGTTTCTTTGGCTCCCAGGCAGCTTATCCTCTAAAATATAAATAAAAATTATGTCATCCATGCCAAGGATTAATTCTAATGAAATGAGTGATATTAAAAGAATATTACTTCGGTCATCTAAATACGTCCAATTTATTTGTTGCTTAACTATATTTATGGTCGTTTTCTATCAGAAATAAGTATTACTGCCGGGTCCGCTGGTCTTCCACCGAGCCGCTTGCCTGCATTCCTATTGACCCTGTTTTGGGCCTGGATGTCCGTGTATCAATGCCACAGCAATCATATATTCCTTCTTCTGAGCCGCATCCATAATAAATATCCAGGATATAAATCATACTAAACATCAAGGTTTTAGCAATTCGTGTTACAGGTCCGTTTCCATCTGCAAGGGATGTATTCTAATGGAGCTCGTGATGAAGTATATAGCTCTTTTATTTAGGATTTGAATGGATTGTATTTGTTAAAATAATTCTGAGCATTTGAGGAACTGTAGCCTAGGTAGGGCAAATATGGGCGCCATATCTGCACAAGCGGTTGTGTAGCGGTTTGGATGAATGGCATTAGTTTCGGGCAAACTAAGCGAGCAGTTGAAACAATTGAACCTCCTTCCAAAATTATTACCTGATTTTATTTCATCAATAACAAAATCAAGCGATACTTTTAAATTTTCCAAATACTCCTTAGCTTCTTCTTCATTCTGAGCCTCCATTTGGGCATTTTTAATACCAACAAGCTCTTTTAAATTGTGCATGCCTGACAAATAGATATCCAAAAGGTCATCATCAAGGTGATGCCGGCTATAAATAATCAGTCGGTAAATAGACTTTAGAATCCTGTCAATTTCCGATATTTTTTTGTGGTTTATTTGAATAATTTCGACTGGCAGTAATTCCATCCTATTTATGTTTATCTGTTTTCATTTGAATTACATCCACCATAAAGGCAAATGCCATTGAAAAATATATATACCCTTTTGGTATTTCAAACTGAAAGCCTTCTGCCAATAAAGATACACCTATAATCATTAAAAAACATAAGGCAAGAATTTTAAACGAAGGGCATATCGGTAGCGAAGACATTATTTCCTGTTGTTCTGTAAAATCTTTTTCCATTATCTTCCGGGAAATAGTTCTAAACTTTGGATTTCTACAATAGCTTGAATCTCTTCCTGGGAAAGAGGTATAGTTCTTTGAAAATACTTCAGGATTTTATCGTTCATATAATTTATCTATTTATGAAATCTGCATTTCGCCTCATTTTTACTAATGTCACAATCCATGCGTTACGTTCTTATTTTTGACACAAAATAGATGAGCAAAACCTGCCAATATCCGCTCTTAGTTTACAATGAAGTAGATTATGAGCCTAAGGATAGCTATGCAAATACCGCCATATTCCAAAACGCTGTTGGTAGCCGGAATATTCCTGATGTTTAGCGTCAATTCTACTCAACTATCCTCCTGTTTACTGAACAATCTATTTCAACTACAAAATAAGCTTATTCTTCAATTCTCTTTTTACTCACCATTTCTGTAAAACTTTTTGCTGCATTTGTAAAGTCCGATGGCACCAGCACAATTGTGGTTGTATTGTTGTCAATCCCAATTTCAGATAACATCTGCATTCTTCGCAATTCAAGTGCTATTGGACTTCGTTCCATTTCTTTAGCACCTTGTGTCAATTTAATGGATGCTTCAAGTTCTGCTTCTGCCTTTACAATCCTTGCTCTCTTTTCTCTAATTGCCTCCGCTTCTCTTGCCATTGCCCGCTGCATAGCTTCTGGAATTTCAACATCTTTCATCTCAACCATTTCAATTTTAATTCCCCAGGGTTCAGTGGTAGTATCCACTATTTTTTGCAAAGTCCCATTAATTTGTTCACGTTCTCTCAAAACTTCGTCAAGCGTATGTTGTCCTATGATGTTACGTAATGCAGTAACCGAAAATTGATAAACGGCGTTGTTGTAGTCAGCCACCTTGATGATTGCATCTTCAGGGTTTGTAATTTTAAACCACAACACTGCATTCACTTTTATAGTCACACTGTCCTTGGTAATTGTTTCTTGTTGCTCAAGATCTACAGTTTTTGTCCTTATATCCACCTTTTGCTGCCTGTCAATAAGCGGTATAATCCAATACAAGCCTGGCCCCTTTATGGATTTAAAGCGTCCCAGTCTGAATACAACACCTCTTTGATATTCTTGTGCAATCCTGAATCCTGATAGAAGTATCGCTATGATAATCCCAATTATTTGTATTAGTGTCATTACATTATTAAGTTTGGTTAATTATTAATATTGCTTTCTTTCTGGCCTTACTACAGACGATCGAGGCTTCGCATGGCTAGAAAATTGACCTACTGTCCGCACGGAACCTAATCTGAATGCAGGTAGGCAGGTCTAAAGTTAAAACTAAATGCCAAGGATTCTCATATGCAAAAGGTCAATCCAGATATTGTTGTTGAAGTTTTTACAGTGATAAGTCCGCAATTTTTTAAAAACCATATCATAATAGAATTAAATTCTAAATAGGATTTGATTTTTAATTGGATTGGAGCCAACGATTCACGGGTTTTCGGTGGCAGGGTTATGGTCTGTCCACAATGTAATTCAATTCCGTTACCCCACAGGCAAATTGCCGGGTAGTCACCAGATCCAGTTTTATTCTGTCTTTTATGTCTACAAACAAAGGAATGCCTTGCCCAAGAATAATTGGATTTACTAATAGCCAATATCCGTCAATTAAATTCTGTTGCATTAGACTATGTGTTGCCGTAGGACTGCCAAATAACAGGATGTCATCACTCCTGCTCATGCCGGATGTGTGACCGTCTTGTTTGATCTTATTTAAGCTGTCTGTGAGCTTGCCGCTGATGATAATCGTGTTGACTAATCCTTTGTCCTTCATTGTTTTAGATAAAACCACTTTGCGGACTTTGCCATACCATTTAGCATGTTCAATGTCGTGTTTGGTCGCATTGGGCTTTTTTGCTGCGGTTGGCCAGTAATTCTCCATCATCTGATAGGTCACCCGGCCATACAAGGCTGTATCTCCCTCGCTTATACGCTTGCCGACATGGTCAAATATTTCTTCGTTTACCCTTATCCAGTTCATTTCTCCGTTTGGTCCCGCTACAAAACCATCGAGTGAAATGTGCATAAATGAAATTATCTTTCTCATATTTTAACTTATCGTTTTTACTTGTTACTGGTCACTTATCAAAGCAGATAAAGAAACCACTTTTCCAATGGTGGTCTATTGAATTTTATTCCCGCTTTTGTCAATGTAAAACCATTCGTCAGATTCAATGATGGTGTATTCATCCATTTTTTCCTTCTTTCTGCTCGCCTTAAACGCCACTTTTGCCTTTCCCTGCTCAAACCACAAGGCAAAGTCATAAACACAAGGGATAACCATTTGCCCATAAGCATTGGCATAACCCATCTTGCCATTTCGAATGGCGCGTACCAACCCTTCCTTAAAAGGAGCCTAATCACATCCTGTCTTTAACGATAAATTCATACAAAATAATTATCTCACCACCCACTATTGTATCCTTAAATTTTCATCTTTTCCGTTTAAACCATTCCATACTCGGTTACCATAGCCTCAGGAAAAGCCTGCCCAAAGTCCCAAAGTTCAACAATTTTTCCCTGTTCAAATCTGAAGATATGCATTACCGCCAACAAGATATGTTCCTTCCAGAGTTTCACTCGAAAATGTATGGCCACCAAATCCCTTTACGCTATTGCTCTTTGTATTTCAAATATTTGGTTGGGCTCTTTATGTCATTTTCTTATATCGCTATCATCAGGGTGTGTCTGACTCCTTTAAAGTAATCGTTATGGTGTCCAAAATTTTCACTTATATAAAGTCCAAATGCTTCACGTGATCTACCTTTAGAAACAAGACCTAAAAAGTCTTTTGCCATTTACTTTTTAGTCATACTTTTGATTATATTCTTGTTTTGATAAAAACCATGGCCCTTCTGGTTGCCCATCGATCTACTTTTGATTTCATGACAGGGTTCATATTTTATCGGTATGGTGGACGTAGTCCATTTGTACTAAGTGAAATTAATGGTTCTTTTAATAATTATCAATTTCAATGATTTCTACTGTGTCAGTCTGTATCAATATGTCATATTTATGTGTACTAATATCAAAACTAGAGTTTATCATTTTATAGAGTATAATTACTTCCTGACTTGATTTTGGCATCTGGCACTTCTCCATTCTATTTAGGTTTTTGGACAAACACTGGCATAGAAGAATTTCTATAAATATTTTTTGTTCTGCCCCAATCGAATATTCCCCAACTTTCAGATGACTGTATAATGGTTTGATATGAAATATCGTATCGTATTTTAATTCTATTTTAATTAACCCTTCAATATTATTTTCACGGGCTATTGCAAGGTAATTTAAATTTGATTCGAGCAATTGCTTTACCGTGATTCCTTCACATTTTTGATCTAAAAAATACCATTTTGAACTTACGCACGATACAAATGAAATAGCAAATAGTAAAATAATAAAATACTTTCTTAAGAATACTATTTTTAAATTATTCTTCGGTCTCATACACTTTAATATAGTATAATATATTTGGCTATCCACTCAACGTCATGGTAGCACATACAGAGCAGACTACCTTAATCTTCGCCGGGCAAGACTATCCAACCACTTACTTTCTACTTTGTTTAATATAAAGCCCAAAGGCCTTTTACCCTGAGCCCCTTCAGCCCTGAGATATCCTTGAACAGAGTCAATTTTCATAATTTCATTGTGTGCAGTGGTTACGCTGTCAATTAATTCAAAGTCCTGCTCACTCAAAATAAGTTCTGTAAATCCACTATGATCAAAGTTAATGATTTCCTTTATGGCCTTTGAATTATTGTAACTTTTATAAAGGATTTGTCTCAGGTAAGTCAATTTAAACTGATTCAAATATATTTTTTCATACTCGTCATTTCTCGATGGTCGAAGTTGAGTGCTCTTACATCGAATTCCAGTCATTAAAAAATATAAAATACTAAAATAAATCAATGTCCTTTTTATCATCCTATTTACCTATGTAGATTCAAGTCACAAATGCAACTATTGAGATAGACAATAAGGAGATAATATTTTTTCAAAAGAAAGAGGGAAGGCTCCCCCTCTCTTCTGAATGGAATACTTGTCTTATATTGTCCCTCGTCCAAAAGATGTATATATGAGTCATGTAACCTTAGAACAAAGATATGTAATTTCAAGAATGCTGTCAAAGAATAAAAAGTTGGATGAGATTGGAATAGCGATTGGTAAAGACAAATCGGTTGTTAGCATAGAAATTATGCGTAATTGTGATCAGAGAACCGGGAAATATAAGCCTGAATTAGCGCACAAAAAGTATCAAAGCAGGCTACATAGCAAGCCCAAAAGGGTCAAACTTACAGAACCTGTTAAGGAGTACATTGAAAAGAAAATTGAGGATCAATGGAGCCCAGAACAGATTAGTAACAGGCCAAATTCCGAGGGGCTAGATCTTGTTAGTCCTGAGACGATTTATAAATACACAGCACTATATATAAAAAGGGGGGGCGGTTAAAATCAGCAGCCAATATCTCTCGCATAAACGGCTTTTAACTAATGAAAGCGATACAAGGCTTGTGTGCATATTTTCGCTCATAAATTGCTTCAGCCAATGCAAGTAAATTTGTTCCTGATTTATCTCAAATGCCAATTGATTATGCGTATTGCATTTGTTTTTGCGGGCTTGTAAATAAGATACATGCAACTGATAAAGCAAATATTCAAATGATTCAATTGTTTTTTCTAACCGATGACTTCAATTTTTAAATCTTGTATAAAACCAGGTCCTTGCATAGCTGTGTTGTTTGCCAAATGAAAATTTTTTATCATGGATATTAACTTGTCCGCATAGATTGATTACTGATATTGCGTAGTGGGCTGTTTTACTATTCCAATATATCTTTCTTGTATGGTCTCTTTCCATGTTTTATAATCTTTTTTTGTACCTATATCGTTACGCAAAAAAACTATATTTCCTTCGTTCTCTTCAAAACCCTTTGCTCCAATTTTTTCTAAAATATTAGCTACACTCAAACTACCTTTCTTGACTTCACTAACTGGAAAACCAACACTATACACATCTTCTCCTACACTTTTTACGTATTTTGAACTGACCTTGTAATTTTTTACCTTACTCACAAATACCATAGCATTTTGGTTATAACACTTGTAAAAAAGCCTTTCCTTAAAAAGGATGAAGTATTTATTGCTTTTTGCCGAATCAATTTTCTCTACAATAGTCATTATAAGGTATGTTTTCAAAAAAAACCGACCGCTACGCGGTATTTCATCTATGCCAACCTACGGGACGGCATAGATCAAGTGTCAATCCAGATAGACATCGGGACAAATCGCTTCGCTAATCAAAGTATCAATCCTTAAGGCAACGCACAGAGAATCCGTACGCTCGGTAGTAGTCGAGCATGTAGGCATTGCTGCTAAGGAAGTAGAGGTAGCGGGAACTGGAACCGCTAACCGTAGAGCTCCAATAGATGCCAACAACCGACACTGCAGACCAAACCATTGCTGCTGAAGCGGAGGCCCGCCATAGGCAATTTAAGCGATGCAAATGCTCCTGCTGCCTTATTGGAAGACCACGTCCGTCGCTCCTGATTCCACTCCGCATTGGTAGGTACCCGATATCCCGAAGGACATGGATTGTTTTCTGCAGCCGTACCTGACCACAGATCTGTGGATGCCGGAGTTAACCAATCGGTAAACCCTATAATAAACTTACCATCCCACAAATTACTTCCTTCATCAGCCAACCAGGTAGTAGCTTGTGTATTCTGTGTTGCAGAAAGTGGTGTCCGCACCTGATGGCCGTCTGCTGCCCTGCCCCATTGGTAGATGTCGCCTTAACTGGCGACATCTGTAGAGCTGGTAGCCACTTGGGTAGCACCCAGATTGCGGTCCAACCACACTTTTCCAGTGACAGGATTGACTACCGTGCCGTAATTGCCGGTGTTACTTGAGGTCATCGCTTGCCACGCTCCATTGATGTACTGATGTAGACCTTTTGTGCTGCAGTCTGTGCAAGATATCATCAGTCCTTCTGCGGGTGTGGTGATGGCATTTCTTTGTGCCAAAGTCATCCGAGGAGGAAGGAAACCCTGAGTAGTGGATGTCACATCCAGGGCAGCTGACGCATTTGGGGCCAGAACACCTATGCCTACACTTCCACCAAGTGGCTGGAATGACAGTGGATCAGCTGTAGTTCCGTTGAATCCTGATTGGACCCATCCTGAAAAAGGTGAAGTTTGAGATTTGCCAATATCAATACCTTCATTATTATTGTTACCCACTCCGACTCTCAATACACCAGTGGAAGTTGTCCCTGGAATAGCAGGGCTCCCGGTTTCCCCAACTATCGCAAGTTTACTTGCAGGAGCTGTGGTACCAATACCAACATTTTGGGCAGATACTCCCGCACTTAATAGGAGTATATAAATTATAATAAAATGGTGTCTCATGATGACTCGAATCTATATATTATGAAAATTTGTGAAAATATTTTTTATAAAGGTAAATAATAATTTTTGATATGCTTAATTGTGGGATGCATTCAATGAACGTCAACGGTCAGGTTATATGATGGATCTAGCAATAGCGAATCCACCACCAGAGCCTTGTTGCCTGCTGCCTTTTACATGCTGCGGTAAGTACCTTTAAGTCATAAACCAGGCAGCATACAACAATAATATAAGCCAATGGTAAAATGTGTCAATAACAAATGTAGGGAGCCATCGTACGATTGTACTTATCCCACTAAAACCAAATGCTCTCTTTAATGCAAAAAAGTAATAAGCAGCATTGATAATAGGTATTGACAAAAATACTGATTCAGGAGCATGCAGGAAACCCATCATCACCACCAATACCCACATCCATAAGGCCTGAAAAAGTGGAATCCAGGTATTAATATGAACTGTGAATATCATAGCATCATAGTAGAATATTTTTTTTCTATAAAGAAAAGGGAATAGTATTAATGCATTAAAAGGAAGCATCAATACAAATATTATATTATATCCTGTTGTCAATTTCTTTGTGTAGGCAGATCTGGTTAGCTGACTATTGATCTGTGTCCGGTAGGCTTTAACTAATTGAATATTAAAATAGTCAGCAGGGTAGTTTTGTTTCTGTAGCCAGCTTTTAATTTCATTGTCCGGTATGTTTTTTAAAATCCGCTGCCTGCTTAAAGGCGTTGAAGGAAGCGTAGGCCAAAACCCACTCATAATAATTCTTATTGGAGTGCTTGTTAAATCAGCCATTTCATCAAACTGCTCACTCAATGATTTATTTGCTTCGGAAGCCTGTTCAGAATGGTGGATAATAGTATCGATTAAAAGCCAAAAACTAAACATAAAAAATGCAGTACACCAGATATACATCCTGACGGGAGGGGAATATCGGTTCCGCTTATCTTCAATAAAATCTTTAGTAATCTGACCTGGTCGGGCAAACAGGGTCTTAATAGTTAGCCATGTTTTATTGTCCAGATGGAAAATGCCCTCCATTAACTCGTAAAGGTAATGAAAGAATGGCATTCTGGGACTATGATTTTCCTGCCCGCAATTAGGGCAGTATTTCATATGCGGGATGTCAATCCTGAAATCGTAGTTGCAATTTTTACAGTGCTCAGACCTTATTTTCTTTGTTGGCATACTTATATAATTAGATTTTGAATAGGATACGAGTTTCGATAGGGTTGCAGGCAACGGGTTTCAGCCACCCGAAAAAAGGGGTTTCTATCAGTCCCGATAACTATCGGGATGATTTGAAAAACAAAGGTTTGATTATCCAGAATTTTTCCTTTTAAACACGACCTCCCCCCTTTTGGGTAGGTGCGGTTATGGCCAGTGCTTCTCTCTTCGGTCAGAGTAGCACTTCACTTTCAACCAAGCAATAATATTGACAATAACATTTCAATTGATTTAATTACGTCCCACCCACTGCGCTATTTCGCAGCTTTGCACGGTCCTTAGTTTTTACATTTAGCTCAAGTCGTTTATTCTTAGAAAGAAGAAATTACATTTCTTCTTTGCGATAATTAACGCCCCTTTCCTTTAAATACTCCATAAAGTAATTAAAACATCTTTCGTGTTTTCCAACTAATTCAGGAGGAAAAACACCGGTTTCGGTAAAAACATTTTCTAAGACTAAGTTAACTGCTGCTGTAGCTGTATAACCTGTTGTTCTTGCCATTGATGATGTTTGAGTTTCTTTATTGTATTCATCAAATAAATGATAAGTTATTGTTTTTATAATTCCATTTTCTTCTCCGGTAACAGTAACCCTCATCACGGTAATCTCCTCCTCAGTATCTCCTAATTTCCATTCGCAAAATAAAATTTTTGAGGTAAAATCCAAAGGCACAATATCCACACCATTCAATTTTATTGCCTCTTTGCTAAAAAATCCGGATTCGCGTAAAGCCACCACTTTTTCAATATGCCCTGGATAACGCATTGTTTTCTCTTTCATATTTTTTATATGGGACATAGTAAAGATAATAGAGCGCAATCCATCAGAATTAAATGCCTCCAACGTTCCCACTCCTGCTATTTCAATATGTTCGACATCGGACAATGCAGGCTTTGTAATAATTTCACCATTTTCTACATAGCGTGCAGGGCGAGTATATTCCTCAATAACATCAACAGGAGAAAATGGGGCTTTATAATTAAACGGCCATTTTTTAACTTTAGGCAATCCGCCAACCAAGCATTCAAAATCGGTCAGGTTCATTTTTTCATTATGATATCCCAAAATAAGATTGTCCATTCCCGGAGCTACTCCGCAATCAACAATAGCCACAACCCCTTTTTGTTTTGCCAAAGCATCTAATTTAAGTGAATTTTCTGGAAAAAATGAAATATCAACAACATTTTTACCTGTTTCTATAATTGTTTTTAAGGTTTCAAACCCCATAAAACCAGGCACAGCGCAAAGCACAATGTCAAATGGGGTGATTGCTGCCGCTAAAAGTTCCTTATCTATTGCATTTAACTGAAGTGTGGAAATGCGGAAATTTTTATTTTTTATTTTTTCTAATGCATTGTCGCTTAAATCGGCTACCGTTACATTGTGTTTCTTTGCCAAATCAAAGGCCATAGCACTGCCTACCATACCGGCACCTAGAATAAAAATGTTTTTCATTTTGACTATTTTAAATATAATTAAACAGCTTTCTGTTTTCACAGATGCATATTTTCAATAACTTGTTATGATGGAAAATGTATTAATTCCAAAGGCATTAAAATTTAAATTACAAACCAGGCAAAACTACCCACTGCAGAAATATGAAAGGGTTTTTGATATTGTTTTTTAGCATAATGTTTCAATGATAAATGATAAATGAAACAGAGAAATTCGACTCCACCCACCTACTTTTATTTCAATGTGTGCCACAAATTATTATGAATAATATTTTACTTTTATTGGCTCCATTATTTTGCGTAACTTACAATTGCTCCGCCAGTCATCTTAAACGGGCCATAAAAAATAGGACACAATTTAAGGGTATTACTACAATCTCTTTCGCTATTGTAAATGGGTTATGTATTTTTTGTTTGGCTATAATGTTTTCGGGCTTGGCAAAGGTGGAAATTTTCACGATCGCGAAAGCTTCCGGGATTGATAAAGAGAATTATCCCAATAGCTATCGGGATGATTAACTACACATGTGTCTGCGGAGCAATGAAATACCGCTTTTGCTAAGCCCTCGTTTGCTGTTCTGGGTTCTTTCTCTATATGGATGTGCAAAGTCAAATGCAAAGTATCGAAGATTAACATTTTTTGTCTATTTGCTACCTAGTAGCTGGCACAAAGTGGATCGTCAATAACATTGACTAGCCATTTTTTGGGCAATTTTATTGTTTAAAAAATTTACTTATCTGAAAATTTTTATTTTCACTGAAAATCTGAACAAGATAAAACCCTTTTGAGAAATTGCTTACATCAATTTTTATTTCGCCACTTGCACTTGCTTGAAAGACTGTTTCGCCGATTGTGTTAACAATTTGAATTTTGCTTGATGGATATTTATCAAGAACCAAATTTATTTCATTCATTGATGGATTAGGAAACACCTTGATATTTTTTAACACCACGGTTTCGTTTATTGCAGTGGGTACATGGGAACACAATGATGACTGTCTGCGTATATCGTTTTGAAACATGAGCCAGTTCGGACCTCTTCCTTTTCCTGCTTTGATCATGTAGGCTCTTCCAAAATTCCCGGTTGTTTGAGGGTAAACTCCATAACCACCAACAACAAAAACATCCAGGGTGTCGTCATTGTCAAAATCGGCAACCAGCGGAGCATGATTTAATCCGAATAGTGCGTTGCCATAATGTTCATTAAGGTCCAAATCCCAAATGAGGCTTGCATTATTCCCGTTCAGAGCATATAGTACTCCTGTATTGTAAGTGCCAAACAGAACATCTATATAAGAGTCATTGTTAATGTCTGCCAATGCGGCACCCCTGAAAGTAAAACCTCCATTTGGAATAGGGTAGTACCATTTGAGTTCTCCTTTGTTTGAAAGGGCGCTTACGCGATATCCGGAACCAAATACCACGTCGCAACTACCATCATTGTCAAGATCTCCTAAAGACGCAGGGCCAATAACTGCTCCCGTTGCAGCGTATTTCCAGTTGGTTGTACCGTTCTCACCATTTAAACAATACAAGGTATCATTATAGGATCCAATAACCAATTCTGGTTTGCCATCGTTGTCAAGATCTGAAACGGCGGTACCATGATAGATATGATTGTGCACGGGGTAAGCCCAGAGTCTGGTTTGATTGTCACCGCGAAAGGCAAAGATGCTGTCTCTGTAGTCAAAACTCCAGGTTGCAACTACAAAGTCTAGTATTCCATTGTCATCAAGATCAACAATTGTAGGCGCTGTTTGAATCCAAGAATTTTCGTCCACCTTCGTTTCCCATGCAACAGAACCATCTTCGGCATTGATGCAAATGACCCAGCCACCAAATTCACCATGTAGTATTTCAGGTTTTCCATCATTATCCAAATCTGCTATGGTTGGCGGAGAGTCACTGCCTCGGGTCTCACAAGACCACTTCACAGAACCATCAGCGCCATTGAAACAAAATGTTCTTGGATTGCAAGAACCAGGCACGATTACCTCCTGTTTCCCATCATTGTCCACATCATAGATTGTTGGTGCCACGTCGTTACAACCCTGACTGCCCAATGCACTTGCATTATACTTCCAAAGCAAACTGCCATTCTCAGCATTTAGGGCATAGATGGTGCTGTCGTTTCGGTAACAACCAAAGGTGATTTCATACTTGCCATCGCCGTCAAAATCTTTGGCAGCTGACTGCCCTGCAGAGAAATCATTGGTGTTGTACCACCATTTTATTGAAGGCTTTTGCGCATTTGCATTTAGAAGGATGAAGTATGCGAGAGCAGTAGAGAAAAGATGCTTATTCATTAAAAATACATTTATTCACAAATATAGCTAAGTACAGCAGAAAATATACCTTGTCAAGGATATAAAAGTCAGTTTCCAAATAGTCGTACACATTGTTTGTCTGTCAAATTTATTTTCTTGTACTATTGTATGAAGTTGAACTATCATCTTAGCCTGACCGATAACAGTTGGGCGATATGGAGCGGACGCAGCGATAGCAGGTCTGATCTCATATAACTTGTAAAAGATACTCCTCATTTGTTTGAATTCAGGATTTAAAAAAATATCCTATTGATAATTCTACTCCAAATTGGTAGGGTTTGTATTTGCCATTTACGGATTTGGTTGCATAGTTTTTTATGGATTTAGAAAATACCAAATTACTGCCGATGCTAAATTCATTCATTTTATAATGAAAACCACTACTTATGCGAATATCAAAATTGTATTCAGTAATTCCAAGAAAAAATATATCTGCTTCATTAATTCGCTTGTTTATTGCAAGACCCAATTCGAAAGGTAAATTAAATTTTCCCTTAACGATATTATATGCATATGATGGAATAAGTTGAAGGTAGTTATAAGGTAAATCAACATTCGCATAACTATAAGAAGAGAATGTGTCATCATATTCGGTTAGATCTATTATTCTACCATTTTGATGCCTCCCTACATGTATTTTGAGCATACTTCCCGTGTTAGGGCTAAAAACAAGCGCAATGCTATAACTAAATGTCATTGGGTTACCTTCTTTAGTAACCTTATACCCGCCCAATCCATAACTACCTCCTACTATTTTAGAGCTGTTATGTGTTACATTTCTACTTGTTCTAATTTCTAACCCAAAAGTACTTTGAGAAAATACAGATGCGGAGAAAATTAAAATTACAAATTGAATTAAAAACACCTTCATTCTTATTTGTTTTAACTTTCACAAAGGACGTTTTGCGGCTTGGCGATGTGACGAATTTTAGCACAATAGTCCAATAGAAATACTGCTACTGAACTTGTACAATCACGATAGCTATAGGCATCATAGAAGCACTTCAGCCGCCATATTGCCAAACCGATTACAGTGGCTGTCCTTCTTTTTACTTTCACATTTTAAATTTTACAAAAGCTTCTCCGTTAAATTTCCATAGTCCATATTCAAGAGTTCTAAGCCATAAAGTTCCTTTATTGTCCTTGTATATAGAAAATAATTTTATCTCTTTAGAGTTGACTTGAACAGGGTAATGAGTGATTTTTATTCCGTCATACTCCCAGACTCCGGTATCGTAAGATACAAACCATAAATCATTGTTGCTGTCTTTTGTAATGGATAAGTATTCAGTAAAATCGTTGTTTTTACTTCCGTCTAAACTACCTATACTTTTTGTTCTCTTATAAAATGTTGCTGTGCCCTTTTGGTTATTTGGCATTGAGTTGTTGTCATATATGGTATAACGATATGCCGAATTAAACCAAAAATCTCCGTTTTTATCTTCTAAAATTGACCGAACACCATTGGCGGGTCCATCATGTAATTCTGTTACATCATCTTCAGTAATCCAATCAAATGATTTTCCATTGTAGCGAAAAGCACCCAAGGTTGCAGTACCAAACCAAACATTTTCTTTGCTGTCTTTGTAAATACAAAAAATTGCGTAAGGGTTAGCATAGTTTGGATGTTCTAAAATATAATCTTCGCCTAGTTTGATTTTTGGAACTTTTAATTTCAAAAGAATTTCACCATCATATCTGTAAACGAAACCGTCATATTCTTGACTTTTAATCCAAATGTCATTTGGATTCAATTTCCAATCGAGGTCTACACCAACTTTTTCTTTTACCTGCCTGAACGACTTTCCGTTAAATTGACAAATACCATTCTCAGTAATGAAATAAATGTTTCCCAATTTATCTTCTTTTATTTCTCCGATACTATTGCTAGTCAAGCCGTCTTTGGTTGTAAAATGAATGATTATTTTTTCATCATATTTATACACTCCCTCGTTCTTGCTCGCAAACCAATAATTGTTCTTATTGTCTTGAAAAACAAATGCTATGTCTTTTCCAAGTTTATTTACAGTGTCGATGATTGAAGTTGAATTAGCTGAATTTTCAGATTGCGTGTTTGTCTGCCCGTTGCAAGAAGTCAACAGGGTCAAAATGTTTAGAAAAAATATAACTGTTGGTATGTTCATTGTCATATTCTTTAAGGTTTGTAATGTCGTCATAGAGTTGCCACTAACGGTTTGCAGCTACCCCAAGGTGGCTATTTCGAAGCACAAAACTCTCTGCCAGCACTGAACCTGTCTGCCGGCAGGCAGGCTTGATACGAAGCATAAATGTTCAATTAACCACTGAATCGCCAAGTTCTTAAACCCGCTTTTACCGGATGTCCTTCTGTCTGTCCGAAGTGATGCTGTGTCAAGTTCGCATGCACATTGTCCGCAGCGATTTACATTCAAGGCGGTGTCTGTCAGAGTTTGCACGGTGCGAAGGGATGAAGTTCTATTTTTTGAGGAATGTATTTTATTCTTAAAACACATTTAGAAATAGTAGTACAACATATATGAAGTTAACAAACATTGTAAAGTGTAAAAACCTTCCTTCATATTCTGTTTTGGATAATGACAATACGAAATATATAATTCCTGAAAAAAAGCTCATGTAAATTGGTTTCAACACATGGTCCAATCCGTCAAACGCTGTTCCCTTAATTGGCGGAAATAGCTTTGCCATAATAAATGTTACAACAAGTGTGAAAATAATAATTGATAAAAATTTAGCAAACCTGAATTCAAGCTACAATGTTCGTCTTTTGCACGGTCGTCATAGCATTGGGCACAACGGTTAGGCTATGTGATTGTTTAGCGATAGCTAAACAATCATTATAGCCATTGTTATGATCTGGCCTTCTTATTCACTAATCATTAATTTTTGTTCGTCGATTTCTACACTAAATGTCACTTTTGCGTCTAGAGCTTCAAATACCTTAAGAATAGTTGCAAATCTTGCATCAGTAGCTGAATTCTCCACTTTTGAGATTTGGGCTTTTTGAACACCAACTAGTGCACCGAGTTGTTCTTGCGTTAGTCGTTTGGCCTTCCTCGCTTTTTTGATTGCATCACCTAAAAGTTCAATTCGTAATTCTTGCTCAAATTTTTCACGTTTTTTAGTTCCACGTTTGCCTATCTGCATATCTAGTACGTCTTGAAAACTTGTCGTTTGCATATTATTGCTGTTTAGATTCAAATTATTTATCTTTAATTGCCTTTGCCTTTATTATTTCTGACTTTTCAGGTTTATCACTTTTTTTAACAATCCCATGTGTTGCAATTACCAGGGTATTAATTTTGCCAGTTTTATCCCAAAATGCAAAGATCCTATAGTGAACCCCAAAGTATTGGGCTCTGAAATACCAAATTCCATCTTGTAGTGGCTTGAATAATTTTGCATCCTTTCTGGATTTAGCCATTGCCATGTTGAAAAGGATTTTGTCCTTTGCTTTGACAGGAATTTTATTTAGATACTCCAAAGCTTCAGGTAAAAACTCAATCTCAAAAAGTTCCAAAATTTAAACGTTAAGACAAAGATAATAGTTTCTTAATTGCGATACAAACTATTTTTTATTGAACTTTCTGTCTGGTCGATCATAACGGTTCTCGGCTTTGCGAAGTGGCGGATTTTCAGCACAAATGTTGATGCGGAGAACCAAACTTTGATTAACCACAAATGTTTCTGCGGAGCACTGAACCGCCACTTTTGCCAAACCCGTGTTAGGCGTTCGCCCTTCTATTCTGTCAGCCAATTTAATGCTTCTTGTGTTATTCCGTTATACCAATCTACTTCATTGTCTGTCGAGTTTGCTAATTCATTTGAACGCTCGAAAAATCGTTTAACGTGTCTTGGCTCGGGTATATAATTTGCGTTATGAGAGTCCTGAACCATTTTAATGAAAACACTCAAAGGCAATGGAACTATTGTCGAAGTCCCACCATAATATTGAATGTTCATTTTATGCAATGCGTAAAAATGTGCTTTACAAGCGTCATTTATGTTTGGTGCAATAAATAAGCAGTAAGCAGGTTTTTCCGTTTCACGTTTATATTTTGCAAGGTGTCTTGTTACAGGTTCACCTTCTGTTTCATACTGTCTTTGTCCGCTTTGCATTGTAACTTCAACAGTCAACCCGAAGTCGCCATAATCACAAACAATGTCAGCCATATTGCCCTGTGCCGTTGACATTGGATTACCAAAGTCATCAAATTTTAGATTAGCTTTTATATTACCTCCATCCAACATTGTCATTGCTCGCCAAGTATTCCACTCCAACATTAGTGGCGTATCGTAAAGTGAATTATCAATTATCTGGTCAAACGTTGTAGATATTTCTTCAAACTGTCTGTAGTCCTTAATTGCAGCAACTTGTTCTGTTAGTATCTGCTCTTTTCTATTTTCTAACTGGTCTGCAAATAAGTTTTTCAGTTCAACTAATGTAGCTGTTGCTGGAACTTGAAGTTGTGGAAATTCAGCTTGAATTTTTTGTTCGAGTAATGCTCTATTGTCGGTTAATAAAGTTGGTGTTTGTGGATTGCCAAGATATGCAACATACTGTCTTTCGTTATCAACGAAACAGGGTTCTCTATCTGCATTTTGAAGAAAGTAATCGACCTCTTGTATTTTTTCAGGAACTATGGAAATTGACTTTCCTAAATGTGAAATATTTACTAATCCTGTTGCTCTCAAATAACGCACACAAGCATCAGCATAATCCCGCATATTACTTGCTTTTGTGTTTAAATATTTTGAGATTGAAGCGTCATTAGTTTCTCTTGTTCGTGTATTACCCGAACTAATATCCGCACTATAAATTTCTCTCAATTCTCTATCAAAATATTCAGCACGAAAGCGTTTGTAATTACCTTCGTTCTGTGCTTTTGCTATTCTGAATTGATTGATTTTTTCGACTATTGTCTCAAATTCTCGGTAGTCAACTAATTGCAAACCAAACATCTTTAACTCATCAAATTTCAATGAGCCAAAATGCCTAACAAGTCTGAAAAGTTCGAGATAGGGTTTTACCCAAAATTCTGCTGAATTTTCTGTTGGTTTATGAAAAGGGGAAGGAACTTGAAATTTAAGTAACTGCCTTAAATAAATTTCGTCTTTTCTTCTTGAATTTACTAATTCCTCTCCTGCCGGAGTAAGTTCTATGGTTGGAGAGAGAATAACGAAACCGAGTGCTTTTGGTGCTCGGTTAATTCTGTCTCTTGCACTAAATGCTGGGTCATTTGCACCTTCGCCATTGAAAAAATTTTCTTCTTTCAATAGCTCTATAAATGCTCTTTGTGTTTCGTTATTCCATTGCTGACCTGCGAAATGAGTATGCAATAACTCAATTTCAGGAATCATCTTGGCAGGTGTCCTTGGGGAAGTGGTTACGAAAATTACTTTGCTGTCAATTCTAGCCATAGGAAACAGATTCTTCTTCTAGTATAAGTATTGGATTTCGCTTTATTGCCTCATTGCCGTAATTTGAAATTAGAATGTGGCTTGCTTCTGATTTAAATCTATTTCTAATGTTTACTGCATATGATTTTCCATATTCATCAACAATCATATCTCCGTATAATTTTTCAGTTAGTGGTGTTCTGCCAATAACCATAAGTGATTTACACTTCAGATTTTTATATTGATTAGCTAATTCAATATGATTTCTTTCATTAAATCCGTCTTTGTGTTCAACATTTCCATAGTCAGAAAAAATACAATCATAAGGCGGGTCTAAGAACATAAAATCATCTTCGGTTGCCATTTTAAAAATTTCGGAATAATCAAGATTATAAATTTCTGTTTTCGCAAGTAATTTGCTGTGAGATTGTGTTACTAAAGAAGTATTCAAATTGGCATAACGACCATAAGGAACATTAAATTCTCCTTTTGCATTGTAGCGTATCATTCCTGAATACGCTGTTTTGTTTATGAAAAAGTAAAGTAATGCCTCAGAGTATTTCTTTTCAGCCAATTCATTGAACATATCTCTAATTTGATAATAAAGAGGCTCGTTTTCGTCTTCAACTCTTTTATCAGGTGTTTTGCTTTTTAGTTCTTCAAACTTCTTTCTGTTTTTTGTGTAAATTATTTCAATTTCTGTCAGTTCTGATTTAAGCGTTTCAAAATCATTTTTAACGCCCAAGTAAAACGAAATTAGCTTTGAGTTAATGTCGTTTATAATTGCTCTCTTTGGCTCTAAATGAAAAAATAAAGCACCGCCACCAAAAAAGGGCTCAATATATCGTCCACTAAATTTTGGGATATGATTAATTAAATGAGGGATTTCCTTTGATTTTCCTCCTCTGTATTTTACAAGTGGTTTCATACTTTGGCTGATTTACGTTTATATTGAACAATACTTTCTGCAACCACATTTAAAATTTGTGTTGCTTCTTCCTCTTCGGCAATAATGTCGTAAACCTTGTCTGCCGACCACAATCGTATCAATTGTTTGGAGTCAACTTCTAGCAAGTCTGCAAGAAGATTAACCTGTTCCCGTTTCGCCCGTCTGTCGCCCTTTTCAATTTTACAGTATGTTGCTGTGTCTATTTCTAATGCAGCAGCTAACTGTCGTTGAGGGATTTGTTTTTCCTCTCGAAGTGTCTTGATTTTATTACCAAAGATTGTTGACATAAGTTCGTCTTGACATTATTTGGCAAATTTAGAATTTTATTTTGAAAGTCAGCAATCTTTTTTGAAAAAATATTTGGGTGGTGGGTGGGCTTGGTCTCTCCATTTTGTTTGTCTGTTGATGTCTGCACGGTAGTCGTTTAGGGTGACGCCTAACGTTTTGCAGATTTGCGATGGGCGGGATTTTTACCACTGAACTTGATGCGGAGCACAAAACTTTCGGCTACCACTAAACTGTCTGCGGAGCACTGAACCGCCACTTTTGCCAAACCCGTGTTGAACTAAACCTCCGGTAGCTTTTGGTAAAGTATTTGCACTTGATCAATTTTTAATCAAATTAAATATTTTATTATGTCAACAAAAAAAAACATCCCGACCTTTTAGGTCAGCACACCCTTGTTAGCCAAGCTAAATGTAAAGTTAGCGGATTTGCTGCGCAATTGGAAAAGTTTGAGAAAAAACTTTCAGTACTTGGCAGGAGCAAATCGACCTTCAGTAATTATTCCCGTCATCTTGCAAAAATGGCCTTGCATTTTAACTGCTTGCCGACTGAACTGGATGAAGATCAAGTCGCCGACTACCTGCATTTTCTAAAACAAGAACACAATACACCTTCGGATTCGTATTTTAAACATACTGTGTTCGGCCTCAGAATGCTCTGTAAAACAGAAGGTATCAAACCTCATGATCTAGGTCTTCCAAGTATTAAAGGTCCCAATAAACTGCCTGTTGTTCTTTCTAAAGATGAAATGTGGCGTCTGCTGCATGCTCCCGATTTACTTAAACATAAAATTCTCATTGGACTTCTCTACGGTTGTGGGTTGCGCTGCCTGGAGGCACGCAGTGTACGTTTACAAGATCTTGATTTTGACCGGAAAGTTCTACATGTAGTCCAGGGTAAGGGGAAAAAAGACCGCTATGTTCCTTTGAGTGATCATCTAATCCGGGGACTTCGCCAATATATCGAGGCAGAAAGTCCCGACGATTGGCTGTTTAACGGCCAACCTCAGGAGAATCGAAAAGGAGGAGACTTTGATAGTCGTTACTCACAAAAAGGTGTACAGTGGGCTGTCAAAGCAGCGTCAAAAAAAGCAGGTGTTATCAAGAATGTCAACGTTCATACTCTAAGACATTCCTTTGCTACACACCTTCTCGAAGACGGTATGGATATCATGACCCTTAAGGAATTATTAGGTCATGAAAGCATTGAGACCACTTTAGTGTATCTCCATATTGCACAGAGTGGTCGCTGCAAGCCCTTTAGTCCACTTGACACCCTATTTGCATCATGCAGGCCAAATACGAAATAGCTCATTTACTTGAGCGGTCTTGGCGCAGTATAGAAACATTGGGTTTTAACAGTTGGCAAGTACGAACACTTCGGGCAATCAAAGATTGTCGTACAATGGCGCTCGGGGGACATGTCGATGAATGTGATGGTTGTGGTCATGTGAAAATCAGTTACAATAGCTGCCGTAATCGTCATTGTCCAAAGTGTCAGGGTCATAAAAAGTAGAGTGGGGAGAAGCCAGAACAGCGGAACTTCGCCCAGTGCCTTATCTTCACGTAGTCTTCACCTTGCCGGATGAGTTAAATACTCTTGCTTTGCATCAACCGAAGATTGTCTATGATGCTCTATTCAAATCTGCCTGGCAAACCATAGAAGCATTCACTGGCAAGAATAACAAGCCTGGAATGATCTCGATTTTACATACGTGGGGACAAAACCTAAGTTTACACCCACATATACACTGTATTATACCTGGTGGCTTTGTTGCTCCAAATGATGTCTGGAAGTTATCCAAAAACCAAGGCAAATTTCTTTTTCCCGTCAAGGCAATGAGTCGTGTGTACCGGGCCAAGTATGTTGCACTTTTGAGAGCTTCCGTCCTTGAACTACCTCATACGATATATGACTCACTATTCAAAAAAGAGTGGGTCGTATATGCCAAAAGGCCATTTGGAACACCAGCATCTGTGGTCGAATATCTTGGCAGATACACCAATAAGATAGCAATCTCGAACCACCGGATCATATCCATGGATGACCTCACAATTACCATATCATACAAAGACTATCGGGCAGAGGGTCAAAAGAAAACGATGATACTCAGCCATGGAGAGTTCATACGTCGTTTTGCCTTGCATATTTTGCCCAAGCGATTTGTGAGAATAAGGCACTTTGGCATCCTAAGTTCTACCTGGAAGCGAAAAAGCTTTCCAATTTAAAATCAAAACTTACTGGTTATATTCAGCCAAATCTGGTCGCTTTAAACAGCCGATCTCAATTTAAGACATGTCCATGTTGCAAAACGGGCCAGATGATAACACTATTTACCTTTGGCAGGCGCGGTCCCCCAAATGAATTCTGTAAGGCAGCTCATGAAAAACATACCTCCCTAAAAACCATATGATTTTGGGTAAGGGAGCTTATGCTCAAAAATTAGTAAAATTTGTCGAAATGATAACATAAGAGGTGAAATCTCAAAAAAAAATCTACAATTTAACTTTTAATATTTACTGCTAAGCTTCAGCTGAAGCTAATAAATCCGACCATATCTCCATAATTGTGTCGTCCTGGAGTAAATCCAAATTCTGCTTTTCAAATCTGGCCCCGCTACCGAAGATTCCGTTCAACAGGGTTTTCATTGCTTGTGCTTCGCACACAACGAAAACTTAGTTGTTAGCAGTAGTGGTTCTTCTTTCGGTCGTCATTTTGATAGTTTTAGAATTTTAAATGCTCCTTGTCCAACGATAAAAAACACAATTGTCCCAACGATAAGGTCAGGATATTTTGAGTTTGTCAAGTAAACAAGTCCGCCTGCTACAATTACTCCAAGGTTTACAATTACGTCATTAGATGTGAAAATCATACTTGCTTGCATATGTGCTTCTTTGCTTTTACTTTTTTGCAGTAAATACAAACACAGTCCGTTACCAATAAGTGCAAGAATTGAAATAATTATCATTGTCTGAAATGCTGGAATTGTTTCCGTTCCAAGAAATCGTCTGATAACTTCAATGAAGCCAAAAATGGCAAGTGTCAACTGAAAGTAACCTGCTGATTTTGCAATGTTTTTCTTTCGTGTCATTGTCCCGCCAACTGCAAAAAGTGCAAGTCCGTAAACAATGCTGTCGGCAAGCATATCCAAACTGTCGGCAACAAGTCCCATTGAGTTTGAAATAAAACCTGTCGTAAGCTCAAGTGCAAAAAAGAAAAAGTTAATGGCTAAAACTTGCCAAAGCAATTTTCTTTCTTGGTCGGTGTTGTCGGTTGATGAAATGTAATTGTCTGCCGAAACGCTTTCAATAAGTGAAGTGTCAAACTTTAAGTTGTCAAGTCGCTGAAAAATTTGGTCGTGATTGTCGGTGTGAAAAACGGTCAATTGTCTGTTTGCAATATCAAAGTCCAACGAGTTGATATTTGTCAAGTCGGCAAGTTTCATCCGTATCATTTGCTCTTCGGATGGGCAGTCCATTTTTGATATTTTAAATGTCGTTTTCTGCATTGTCTATCGTTGTCGGTTGGGTCGTCCTACCATTACTGCTAACGGTTTGTATTGACGAAGGTGGGGCTATCGCCCCACCTTCCGTTCAATACTTTGTTATAGCCAGTTTTCATCATCTTTTAGAATTTCATAAATCGTACCATCATCTTTATAAATCTCTAAAGTGTTAGGGACATCGGACCAAACAAAGATTAGATGCTTAGAATAACCTAGATCGAAAACCACGGAATAATAAAATTCAACATGTTTTTCTTTCATTTCTATTCTTCTATATAAAATATTAACCTCAACAATACTGGGTTCAGAAAAATGTAATGCTAAATTACAATGCTCACAAATACCAGGATGTTTAGTAGAGATAGAAATCAATGGTTTAATTTCATAATCAACTTCAATTTCATAAATTTTTTGTGGAAATTGTAATTCAAATAAAATAAATTCTTTATTTGACTTTTGCAAAATTAGTTTCAAAGGATTTGATACTCCAATTTTTTTGCAATCCGAGATATTAATAATACCTTTTTCTGTTTGCACTGATATTAGTTTTGCTCCGATAATCTTTTCTACAAAATCAGTGTTTAATCTATAATTCAATCTCATTAAAAGCGAATTTTAAAAGGTAAACTGTTTCCAATTTTCATACTTATAGTATAACTCCCTGTTGTATTTGATTCTGGATAAAACTTAAATGTAATTGCACCAAGATACCAAGTTTGTTCTAACGGATGGATAGGGTTTAGGAAAAGTGGTCCATCTATTTCGGGAAATAGTTGTGTAAAATTACTCCAAAAAATGTTAGGGTCACCAACATCTAGTAGTTCTGCGCCGATGTTTCCACCCTTCCATTTAAATTTGTCCAAAACATTACCACCAGTATATTTGATAACGGATAAAAACTTTTCAATTACTTCTCCACCGAACTGTTCCATTTTGGATATTGCTTTCCAAACTGGTTCTGCTTTTTTATATAAGTCATAAGATTCTATACCTGCATCAATTAAAGCCCCCGCAGGGAATTTAGTTTTAATAATATCAAAAACCTCCCCAATAAAATCTAGCAATTCACCTTGACCTAGTGCTTTAATCGCATCTATAACATTTTCTACTTGTCCTGCTGGAGTATATTTTTTAGCTAATGCTTTGAATAACTCGGCACCAAGTTCAGCACCAATGTCTTTAATAAAAGGCCATACAAAAGCTGGAATAGTAGGCCATAATGCATCAAGTTCCTCAATAGCAGGATCAGTTGATAATAATTTAACATAAGTTTCAATCGCTAAATCTCTTGCTTCAAGGCTCAAATCAGTCCTATTGTTTGCAAATGATTTTGCTTTTTGATAATATTCAAAGTTATATTTTAACCATTCAATTTCAGATGGTAATAAATTAACTTTATTAGGCTTAGGTATTAATGATTCAAATAAAGAATTAATAGCACAACCATCAAAGTCCTGTGATTCTAAGCATGATATAGAAATCCATTTTGTGGCCAGTAATTCAGAAGCAGTATAATTTTGATTTGTATTCGGGTTAAAAATAGGATAATCAACAACAAACCCTTGAAGTTTTTCTAACAATAAGGTAGATAAAACACAGTCTTTAAATTCTATGTGGCCTATACAATCACAAACACCTTCAACTTTATTTACAATTTCTAATGCTGAGTAAGGCAAATCATATTGAGCCTTTATTTGCTTTACTTTATTTAACTGACATTCTCGTTCTTTTTTGTCATATTGATTTGGATTTACATTAGTGTCGCAATTTGGACAAGGTGTCATATTCCAAGGCTTGTTCCACCATTCTGTGTCGTCATCACATATTACTATTATGTAAGGCTCACATTCATAGCAAATGCCAGATCTTGATCCCGTCGAATCGTCTCCTTTAAATTTATGTTTTTTAGACAAATTTGGGCATTTCACTTTTGGTTTAAATAAATCAGCAAAAAAATCTCCTATATCACCGATCACACCACCAACCCAACCGCCAATATCTTCAAGTATTCCGCCTATTTCACTGAAAATATTCCAATCACCACCAGTACCATTTCCAGTGCCTCCAGTGCCAGTCCAGTCTCCATTATCATCCCCCCAATCACTATCTCCATTACTACCCCAATTACCTCCAGTTCCATCAATTCCACCACCACCAGTACCACCATCCGTGCCACCACAGTCGTATTTAAAACAAAGTTCTATTACATACTCATCACACTCATTTCTGTTATTTCCAGTGTTGGAATTTCCAGAGAAATTCGATGTATAATATTGAGGAAATATTCTTTGATTTTTTTCTTGCATTGATAGGGCAAAAGTGTAATCAGGTGTTTTTTCATACTTTATTTCATCAAAGCTTTCAAAAGCAAATGCTAGATATGCGTCTATGTATCTATCTGCTGAATAATTTTCAATTTCAGATTTTAAAATTAATTGTAATTGATAGTCGGTATTTGGGCTATTGAGAGGTCTTATACCCTGTAAAATGGCTTTTGTACCTACCTCTCCATAAAAGCCAAATGGGAGATATACTATCTCCTTATTGGTCTCTACATTTCTATGCCTCATGCTGTAAAGCCAATAAGCATCTCCAATTCGTTCATTAAGATGATCTAAAAAATGATGTTGCTGTTCTAAAGATGCAATTTGTTCGAACAGTGATTTTTCATTAGGGTTTGCATCAACACTATTGAGAGCATAAGGTGTAGATTCCCAATTCATTTTCAGAGATTCGTTGGTTATTGTAGGTTTTTTAATTGCCAAATTTTCATCCTCTTTGTTACATGACAAAATTGTGAAAAATGTGATTAATGCTGTCAAAAAATAGTACCGTTTCATTTTAAAACATTTTGGTTTGTTAATAAATATTGTTTCAATTCAGCCAACTTTTTTTTTGAAATTGGCTATAACGGTCTAGTATAAGAGCAGTAGCGGATTTCAAGGCAATTACCTGTCCGCCACCACAAAAGTTTATTAAATGCACTGACCTTGATTTTACCATTTCACCCGCTATTGCTTTTATACAATGTTGTATGCCCGTGCTTTCTTTTCTTCCGTGCGTTTGGGCAGCCATACTCTTTGGCAAGTTTTGGTCTGTGCGGGAAGGCTTTTTGAGCGACTTGCCAATGTGTATGGATGCGAAGGGTTGGCTTGTGTCATAATGCTGCTTTAATTAAAAGTCCAACAATAGCTGCAATTAGAATGATTATAGGTTCCTGAATCTTCTTGAATTTTAACAATATCAATACGGTAATAACTGCAAAAGCAACGGATGTCATGTCTGTAAACTGTCTCATTCCAAGAACGCAGACTGCACCTGCAATAGCACCGATTGCTGCCGCTGTCACACCGTCAACAAATGCCTTGATAGCAGGGTTTTTTCCATACTTTTTGAAATATGGTGCTGGAATGATGGTGAAAAGATAGCAGGGTAAAAATGTAGCAAGTGCTGCAACGCAAGCACCGGGAAATCCACCAACCAAGTAACCAATGAATCCTACAGTAATAACAACCGGTCCAGGTGTTATCATGGCAACAGCCACTGCATCCAAAAATTGTTGTTCAGTCAACCATTGATGTTCAGTCAACCATTGATGTTCGTTTACTACGCCACCATACAAAAATGGAACTATTGCCAGTCCGCTACCAAAAACAAATGCTCCTGCTTTTGAGAAAAACCAAAACAGTTCTGTCAGTTTCCCTGTTGATGAAATTCCTGTGATTTGTAAAAGGGTAAGCGAAATAGGAAAAAAGGAGTTTACTGATTTTAAAAATTTTGGTGGTGCTTTAACGAACCACACCACAATACCCGCAGCTACAACCAAAGAAATAATTTCGGTTTCTGTAATAAATGTTGTTACCCCAAGCAAAATGAATATTCCCCAAAGCAGATAATCCTTACCTATCGTTTTCTTTGTCAGTTTGTAGCTACTAATGGAAATTATTCCTATCACCGCTGCACCAACGCCATAAAATACGGCTTGCATCCATGGCAATCCACCAAATTTTACATAAGCAAAGCCTATAGCAAGTACCATTAAAAAAGACGGTATCACAAACGTAACCCCAACAATGGTTGCACCGATTATGCGGTAATGTACATAACCCATATAAATAGCAAGTTGGGCTGCAAGCGGTCCTGGTGCCAGTTGAGCCAAAGCAAGACCTTCTTTATATTCATCTTCCGTTACCCATTTTCTTTTTTCCACAAGGTCGCGGTGCATATAACCTACTAATGCAACTGGCCCACCAAAACCGATTGTTCCGAGTTTTAAAAAATATATAGTAAGTTCTAAAAGAGAATATTTTGGTTGCTCATTACTCATTTAATATCGAAATTTTTAGGTCGTCAAAATAGGTAACCCCATCTGCCTTAGTCCAAAGTCCGATAAGTCCTGCCGATTTGAACGTGTCGTCCGTTGATTCAATCAATGTTTTCCCGTTCAGTGAACAGGTAACTTTATTTCCTTTCATTTCAATGGTCATGGTAAACCATTCTCCTTGTTTTATGTCGCTATTGGTACTTTCCAACTCTTCCCTTTTGCTATCTTTCACTCGGTAAAAACGGAAATTATTTTCAAGCGGATTGTATCTCGCCACATAATAATTATTCCTGTCTATGTAACGCCAAACGAGTCCGCCACCTTGGTCTTCTTCACCGGATATGGCTTTTATCTTCACCGAAGCTGAAAAATCTTTGTAAACGACTTTATCTAAAACAAGTAGGTTATAACAACTGCCCGAATTTTCGGCTTGTTGTACCACCACTTTATTGCCATTGTCATCAACTACATTCCATTTAATGCTTTTGGCTTTATTGGTGGCGTCAGCAACAAATCCCAAAGGCAATTTTTCTTCCGTTTCATTTTCAAAATTGACAAGCGTATCGCTTCCCATCTTTTCGTTAGAAACCGCATTTTCAACCTGGTTATTTTTTTGTGATGGGCTATCGCATGAAGTAATACCCAGCAGTAAAGCGATGGAGATTAAAAATGTATTCATGATTATTCGTTTTTAAATTTGTTTTCTAAAAGTTTTTCCTTGAATTCTGACCGGAACGTATAAGCGAAAATGAGCATGACTGCACGGGTGTCCACTTTTCGGGTTCGCTCAAATTGAAAATTGGTATCAGAAATCCTGTAACCGCTTTGCTGTGTGTCAAAAATATCTGTAAATGTAAGAGCTATACGTCCTTGTCCTTTCATGATTTTTTGTTGAAATCCAAGGTCAATAAAGTAAACTTCATTTTGCTCTCCCTGCGGAATGGCAATGGGCGAAGTATAATTTCCTGTAACCTGTAGTTTTCCGTTCTTCCACACATGAAAATTATTGATGAGTTTGGCGTAGCCGGTAAACTGGTTTTGTTGAATGTTAAGGGTTGGGTCGGTTTCCTCAATGCGTAATTCATAGCCAGAAACATTCAGGTTGATGCTCCAGAATTTGAAAGGATTGTAAGTAAAAATCGCTTCCAAACCATAGGTAGTAGCATTACCAAAATTTTGTGGTTGAGTAAAACCTACTCCATTGCTGTCAACAACTGTGTAGGGCAGGATGATATTGCTTGTTTGCCGATAAAATGCCGAAGTGGTAAAACTACCTTTCTTAAACGAATGGTTGTAGGATAGCTCAACAGAGTGTGCCAGTTCAGGTTGAAGGTTAGGATTACCTGAGTAGATGTTGAGCGAATCGGTTATGTCGGTGAACGGATTGTATCTGCCAAGCGAAGGACGGTTAATCCTGCGACTGTAACTCAATTTGAGCATATTTCTTTTTGGTGTGTAATAAATCAAACTTGCCGAAGGAAAAAGGTTAAAGTAATCGTTGGAAAATTCTATGGGGTTCAGAATGGTATTGCCGTTATTGAAAACCTGTTCTGCCCGAATGCCTGCGTTATACTTCCATTTGGGTTCTTTTTTATCACCAATCCAACCTGTGTATTGCCCATAGACGGCATGGATTTGTTCATTGAATTTAAAAAAGTCAGTATTTGCAGAATCGGGTATAAAGTTTCCGTTCTGTTGTTCTGAACGAAGGAAATCAACATCAATAAAACGGAGAATACCTTTGTAACCAGTTTCAATCATGCCTTTCTCTTTTACAGGATGAGCATAATCAATTGAGAAATTGGTCAGGTTGGCATCTTCGTAATTATGTGTTTTTTGTAAAAAAGGATTACCGATTGCACTATTTTGTTCAGACAAAGTTTGCGTTGATAAATCGGTATTTTCCCGGTTGTATTCGATTGCAGAACTTGCGTAGAATGTTAGGGTTTGTTCAGGCTTATTGAATTTTCGTGTGTAATTAAACAATAATTCTCCTGTATGGAATCGTCTAATTTCATTCGCAAAACGACTATTTTTTCCTGTAAAATCATTAGTTGCTGTTTCAGTAATACCGTTTACAGTTTCCCCATTGTCTTGACCATCAAATAACCAAATTCCTTCCAAGTGGAAATTGCTCTTTTCATTGGGCGAATAATCTATATTGAACCTTGCTGTTTGCGTTTGAACGGTTCGCTCGTCTGACCTACGTTGTGTCAGGAAATATTCATTGGGTAGGTTGTAATTGATACGGTCACCATCTTGTTGTCGTGTTCTGGTGGTAAACCAATTATCGTAAGCCAGTCCAAAATTCCATTTTGAGGTTCGGTGATTGAGCAAAACAGAACCATTGATGCGATACCTGTCGCCAAAGCCACCACCCAAAGCCACCGCTCCGTTTGTTCCCCAATCGGCATTTTGCTTTAAAACAATATTGATGATTCCCCCTTCGGCATCCGCACCATATTTTGCAGAAGGGTTGGTAATGATTTCAATACGTTCAATGCTGCTTGCAGGAATCTGTTCAAGGTTGGTCACCCTGTCAACTCCGCCAATGCCCGAGACCCTGCCGTTTATCAAAATTAGCGGGCTTTTCCCCCGTAACGTTATTTCGCCTTCTGCACCCACCAACACTCCGGGCATATTTTTCAGCAGGTCAGAAGCCGTTCCGCCTATTTGCGTTATATTTTCGGAAGCTCGTACAACAATGCCTTCTTCGGTTTTCTGAATCAGATTGCGAAAGGCGGTTACTTCTACAGAATTTAGGGCTGTAACATCAAACGCTAACACAATATTCTCAATTTGCAGATTTTTGTTTTCTTCGTTAAGGGAAACAGGCTGATTTTGTTTTACAAATCCGATAAACTGAAAATGCATAACATATTCGCCCAATGGCAAATTGGTTAGAACAAAACTTCCTGTGCTGTCTGTAATTGTTCCGCTGACAATGCTTGTGGAATCGGATTTTGATGTAACAAACACATTGGCAAACTCAACAGGTGTATTTTCACTGTCAAGGATTGTTCCTGTTATGCTTCCTGTTTCCTGTGCATAAGCAGATAAATGAACCATAACTATGAATAAACAGAAAATAATTCTCACCATTCATTTATTTAGTGTTTGCTACCCATAAGCGTTTTGGATTTTTGCCAACCGGAACAGTCTCTACCACTTTCCATTTTTCAATATCAATAATGCTCGCATCATTGGACGAAGTGTTGCTCACCACCGCAAATTTTCCGTCAGAAGTAAATTCAATCCAGTTCGGGTTTGTACCAACTGTAATATTTTTGAGGATTTTATCCGTTGCTACATCAATGGCTGTAACATCATTGGTGAACTGGCTCGTCAGGTAAACGGTTTTACCGTCAGGAGCTACGGAAAGTCCAGGGCCGCTTTTCCTTCGTTGTCAAATTTGTCCGATTGCGGTAAAAGTACTTGGGCAATAATTTTGTTTTGCTCCACATCAATTTTTACTAGACCGTGAAACCAGCGAATAGTGAGGTAAATAAATTTTCCATCGGTGTGACAGTCATCACTCTTGGAAACCCAAAAGTGGGAATTTCTGCTATGACCTTCATACTGTCTAAATTCACTTTTACAATTTTATTGTCTCCTTCGGAAGTAACCCAAGCGGTTTTTCCGTCTGGCATAGGTAATACAATGTGAGGGTTTCTGCCTACAGGAATTGAATTTACAAGTTTCCAGTTTGTCGTTGAAATCACATCTACCTTGTGTTCTCCGTTGATGGCGGTTAAAACATACTTTCCGTCTATGCTGAAACTTAACTGGTGAGGTGTCTTGCCAACGGAAACGGTCTGCTTCACTTTGTTGTCTGCCGCACTGATGATGGAAACTGTATTGTCACCTTCATTACTCACTGCAATCCAGTTTCCGTCAGGAGATACTGCAACACCATGCGGTTTGTTGCCTGTTTTGATGTCGGCATTTTTTTGATTTTTCTGAATGTCAACCACCGAGATAAAGTCGCTACCGTAGTTGGTTATGTATGCTTTTGGTGTCTGTGCAAATAGTGTCACGCTTATTAGTGCTATTGCTGTTGTTAAGATTGTTTTTCTGTTCATTTTTTAAATTTATTTGTTTGTTTCAAAATTACTTTTTATTTGTCGAGCGGTGGCAAAAATTCAAGCTCTTTTGGTTTTTTTGAGTTGGCTTTGTGTGTCGGCAAAAAACCAAATGTGCTTGAATGTGCGGTCGGCTTTTTCAGCATGGCATACAACGGATAGTATAAGAGATGGAGCGGTGATTAGCCGCTCTATCGTCTTATACATTGTTATCGAAAGTTACTCTATTTCGCCTTCAAATATTCAACATTATCAATTTCAAAAGTACAAACATTATCTTTACAGCTATAATTAGAATAAGGACAAAATGGATTTTTAATTGAATCTATGCATTCAGATTTAGATTTTAAAGGAATGTATGTTAGTACTTTAAAATCTTCAAAAATTATTTTTAAGGAATCAAAAACTCCAAAGGGTCCATCATCATAAGGAGGACCTTCTTCATACATGATTTTAAAATCATTTTTATTTATATTAGTTGTGTCACTTTTTCCAAACCTATCAAATAATATAGCTTTGATATTGTAATCAGTTGAATTATTAAGAGAATAACTCTTAATATTGTCTTGATCTGTGCAAGAAATTATTTGTATAATAAAGATTAAAATCAAAAACTTATTCATTTGAAATAGGATTAAAAGTTATCAAAAAAATGCTGAAGATTTGTGTCAATTTGAGCATCCGTTACTCCAGAGGGCTTTTGACTTTTTAGTCTATCTCTTAAACTTGATAATCCATAACTGTGTCCCAATACATTTGACTGTATCAGGCTTAGATTATATCCACTGGTAATATCCCTTGGTCTATTGGGAAGATTCGAAGGGTTTTGATTAAAAGTATCTTCTAAATCAATAAATAATGGCGAATAATTATTAAAATCAGGGTCCTGGTCATAAAACCAGTTTTGAATGGGACCTGGCACCGGAGAAGGGCTATAACCATATTCCAATTCTGTAATTTTCCACTGACAAGCTCTGGCCCAACTCTCAACTATAAGATTGGAAACTTGCCAAAACTGAATATTCCCCATTTGAAAAGCATGTGCTACATGGGCTAATTCATGTGATGTAGTTGAGAAAATACTATGTGTTTGTCTCAGTGTTGATCCATTAAATCCAAAGATATGCACATGAGAATAAAATATGCCTTCAAACCCAGAAGAAGAAAAAAACCCGTTTGAATCACCGTCTTCATGTCTATAGCTAACTTTTAATTTTTGTGCTCCAACTACAGGTCTTCTTAGGCCAGCAACATCTTCGAAGAAATATCTGACTAAAGAACGATGTACGGTTCCGAATCCTAATGATTTTTTATCATCTTTAATTAGATGATTCCATGGGGCTTTTTGTTTTGGTCCTTGTGTATCTGCCTGACCTAATTTACCATCTCTGATGTCCCAAATAGGGTTTTCATATATTATCGAATATTTAACTTTACCACAAAAGTCCATGAAAGGAAAGGTTGTAAAATTACCTGTATTGTTAGTATATACTGTTGCCCACTGATACCATTTACTAACTTTAACTTTTACTTGCTTTAAAGGTAGATTAGTAGCGAGGGCATCATCCCAAATCTCAATTTTACCTGATGGAAACCATTCATCGCAAAAAATACTTGCTTGGACATCATCTGGATTATTTGGGTTAATTACTCCAGTGGAGATAAATGCTTCTGTCTCAATTTTTCTCCAATCTTCATCAGATATTGTAGGGTTAATATGATTAAGATATAAGGTATCCAGAATGTCAGCTTCAAAGCCAGTCAAAACCTGACCGATAGTACATACTGTGTACTGGAAAGGTAATTGACCATCTGATAATGTACCATCGGCATAATGATGAATTTCATTATTTTGAATATCATTTTCTTGAAGTGGATATTCAAATAATTCAGTCGGAGAGGTAGTTTCAAGTAGATAAAAGTCGTTTTCGTCTTTTGGTAAATATCTAACATACAAAGCATTTGGTGAAATGTTGTATGTTGCAGAGATTTGACCTAACGACTTCAATTTTAAGTAAGCCGCTTTTATTGTACCAATGTAATAAGGGTTATTATATTTACCCTTTTCTCGTGTCTGGCTTATGTCAACTACTGACTGATTTCGCCCTGCTGTTCTTCCACTTCTTAATTGAGTGGGTGTTTGATCTAAATTACTTACTTCTTCAATCTCTTTACTACAAGAGAGAAAGACTGTAAAAAAGATCGCCGTTAATAAAACTAATTTTGTTCTCATTTTTTAAATATTTAAACGTCAACTAATCAAACTTAGTATCGAATTTCATTTCTAATTTTCGATAACGTCTAGCACTGGCGACGGACGCAGCGATAGCAAGTCTGTCCGTCCAGTGCATTGTTATCAGATGTATTAATTATTTCTTCCAAAATTTCCACCAAGGGTGTTTAACTTTATTCTCTTTTTTCAATAATTCCTTCATTTCTTGAATATGTTTTAACCAATTTTCCTTTTCTTGCTCTGGAGTTATTTTTTCTTCAGTAATTTCAACAATTGAATTACTATTTTTATATGCTTTTATTTTTTCCCAAAAATATCCATAGTTTTCAGAATTTTCAAATTCGTTGACTCCACGATAGAGTGTACCATTTTCAAACAATATTCTTTCCGTATCAAAATTCGAAAATGCTAGCCCCCCGTAACCTGTATCTACACTTATATCAAAAAAATATTCATTTTCAGAAATACCATTCTTATGCAAATGGGAATTTAACTGTAAAGCTAAAGTTTCAGTATTAAATGTTAAACTATGTTCCAATAGGAGTTCAAGATGTACATTAACTTGATTTTCTAATTCAACTTCAAGTAAATATTTGACAGTTCTGTCTACAATAATTTTTTGAGTTAATGACAAAAACTTTATCTTTCCATTTGATATTCTACATACTTCTGTAAAAACTTCATCAAATGGATCAGGCCATTTATAAATGTCATTTTCAAAAATAAAGTAATTTTCTGGTGGTATTATGTTGAATAAATATTCATTTTCCATTTTTTACTATTTTTATATTTGATAACGTTTTGGCGCTTGGCGAAGAAGCGGATTTCGGAGCACAAAACTGTCTGCCAGCACTGAACTTGATACGAAGCACAAAGCTTCATCAAAGCACTGAACCCGCTTTTTTGCCAAACGCCTGTTATGCGGTCGGCTTTCTATTTCAGTCAGTCGTGTCATTGTTATTTACAGCAATTTGTCCCGGCTTGGATAGGTGGGCATTTTACTGTCCCGTAACTACAATAAACACAACAGTCACCCTGTTTTGGCTTTAATACTTTCTTGCAGTTCTCACACTCGTAAAAGTATTGGCAAGCGTCTGTCGGCATTGTTTCTTCTTTCTTATGTCCGCAGTCTGGGCAAGTGATAGTTGATTCTAATATTATGTTCATTTAATTTCTTTCTTGTCAGTTACTGAATAGCCTGTCTTTTCAATGGCTTTTTCTATTTCTTCAATGTCGGTTTGGACTTGGTCAAATTCTATGATTGCATTTCCGTTTTCGTATGAAACAGTCGTCTTGATTATTCCTGTCAACTGGGTTACTTCAAGGTTTACGTGTTCTTCACAACCCGAACAAGTCATTCCGTTTATTTTAAATTCTGCTGTCTGGATTTTTGATTGGTCAGTTATGATTGTTTTATTTTCTGTCTTTGGAAAGAAAATGTGAGCATAAGTTGGAAAAGCAAGCATAAGTCCTGCAAAAACTGTCACGATACCCAAAAATTTCTTTGTCTGAATGAATGGTATTTTTTCTGTCGTGTCGCAGTTGCAGTCCATTTGTTTTTGTGGTTTCAGTTTTTGATACCAAGCAAATCCAAGCACTAAAACTGTCAAGCCGATTAAATACGGTCGCAAAGGGTCAAGCCAAGAAAAAGCCGAAGCAAGTCCACTTGTCCCTGCCAACAAAGCCAAAACAGGTGTAATGCAGCAAAGTGAAGCCGAAATTGCTGTCAAAAGTCCAAGTCCCGCAAGTTTATTTTCTGTTTTCATTTTCTTGTTGTCAATGTCGTTTGGTGTCGTCTTTTAAGCTGCCGCATAAACGTCCAAGGCTATGTGATGGATGAAGCGTTAGCGAATCTATCATTATAGCCATTGTTATCTCGGGTTATTCTATTACTATGTTTATTCGTTTTCCAAGTCCAAACTCAAAGAGTCTAAATAGCGTTGATAATTGAATATCAGATTTACCATTTTCAACTCTTGAAATATAGCTTTTTTAGCTCCTATTTTATTTGCTAATTCTTCTTGAGTTAAATTTGCTTCCAATCTTTCTTCCTTCAATAATTCGCCTATTACAAATGATTTTGCCCTAGCTTCAAATTCAGTTCTTTTTCAGAACCGATTTGACCATATTGCTTTTGTTAAGTGTTCTTCGAATGTTGTAACGTTTTTATTACTTTTCATCAAAATATTGTTTTTTAATTGAAATTGCTTTATTTATTTCTTTTCTAGGTGTTTTTTGAGTTTGCTTTGTGAATCCGTTCATTATGACAACGATTTTATCTTCGTCATAACAAAAAAATATTCTGTATATGTTAGACCCTTGTTTAACTCTTAAATAAAACAAATTCTTCTCTTCTGTCGAGCCAACATGTTTGCTTGGCAATTGTTTTACATATTGTAACAAGTAAAGACCAAAATCAATTTTCTCTTTTACTTTTAACTCTTGGCTTTCAAAGAATTCAAAGAAGTAAGTTTTATAGAATACTAATTTTCGAATTTGTTTCATGTTGCAAAGTTAACTAATTGTGGAACAACGCCAAAATTTTTGTAGACTTTTTTTTCCAATCCGAGATAACGGCAAGTACATGAGTCGTGGCGGCGTTTAGCCGACATGATCGTCATGTACATTGTTCTCGGTTCGTTCTTCATTTTTCAATTTCTATAAATCTATTATCCATTTCAACTCCATTTAACCATGATTTTTTACATATTTCCTTATTGATTCCCAATTCAAATTCACAAACCAAAGTGTCAACTACATTTTGATTTAATTCAACCAATGTTGTAGATTGATTTCCTTCGTAAGAATTTGATGGATAAACTGTCAGAATTAAATTACCATTTTCATCTTCATCAATTCTGTGCATATTTGGTGAATCCAAATTGCCATTATAAACGTATTCAAATTCACTTCCAATCTTATAGTAGACTTTGATTTTAGATTCGTCAAAATCGGAGTTGCTGTTTATTAAGTTATCACCTATTTCATTTTTGTACAAAATTTGAACGGCGGTATCTATTATTGTGCAACAATCTGTTTTCATGTCACAGCCGACACTTCCGATTATTAGCATTCCTAACACCAATATTGAAATTGATTTTAAAAGTTTCTTTTGCATGATTTTTTATTTTTTATGACCGAGAACGTTTTGGCGCTTGGCGCAGTGGCGGATTTCGAGCACTAAACTTTCAATTCACCACAAAAGTTGATGCGAGGTAGAATGTTCAATTAACCACGTCACCCGCCATTGAGCCAAACTCCTGTTGTGCGTTCGTTCTTCTTGTTCATCCGTGTCAATGGTTTAGTTTACCGTCATCGAAAATGTATTAATAATTTTGTGGCATCCAAATATACTCACCGTTCCTATTTATATAACCCCGTTTTTTTCCAATAGATATCAGTGCTATGTCATCATGAAAATCATGGGCCCAATCAAATTGAGGTTTAATTGCTATTTTGCCAGTTTTATAAATAAAGCCCCATTTATCAATAATTTTAACACGGGCAAGTCCCTCACTAAAATTAGTAGCTTCTTCAAATTGCGGAGTTATTTTAATTTCACCGTATTTATTGATGTAGCCATGCTTGCCATCTGTTTTTATCAAAGCTAGTCCCTCATTAAAACTTCCATTATCGTACGACTCATCATACTGAGGGTTTATTATATAATTTCCAGTCTTATCAATGTATCCTCTTGTGTTCCCAATACTTACTTTTGCAAGTCCCTCAGAAAAATCAAAAACACCATCAAATTGCGGGGCGATAACAATCTTGCCTGATTTATCAATAAATCCGTATTTTACACCGAACTTACCTTTTGCCAAACCCTCACTAAATCCATATTGACCCGCAAATTCAATATCACCGAATTGAGGCTGAATGACGAATTCTCCTGATTTATTAATATATCCCCATTTATCCCCAACTTCTACTTTAGCTAAGCCTTCTTGAAATCCATAGGCACAATCAAATTGAGGGTTAACTATGTATTCTCCTGATTTATCGATATAACCATATTTGCGAGGAATACGTTCATATTTATTTTTTACAAGTACACTCCCAGCATCTAAATCAGCCCCCATTGTAACCAGAGCTACGCCTTGTCGAAATATATCTGCACCATCGAATTGCGGCTTGATTATGAATTCTCCTGACTTATCAATATATCCCCATTTTCCATCTAAAAATTTTGTTCCAACTAATACTGGTGCTAGACCTTCAGAAAAATCCTTCACTTCAGTAAATTGAGGGCTAATAGCTATTTCTCCTTTCTTGTTTATGAATCCTTGTTTTCCATTCTGGCTAATAATAAACAAACCAGTGATTTCGGATTTTTCATTTTGATTAGTGTTGTTACAGCTGCCTAAGACAATAAATGTCAAAATAAATATTATTAAATATTTCATGATTAGATTTTTTATTTTTAAAATGAACAATTTAAATAAAATTATAAATCAACCCTTACTCCGTTTCCAAATTAAGAAGGCTCCATTATAGAATGACGCACAACGTCCAAGGCTATGTGATGGATGAAGCGTTAGCGAATCTATCATTATAGCCATTGTTATCTCGGGTTATTCTATTACTATGTTTATTCGTTTTCCAAGTCCAAACTCAAAGAGTCTAAATAGCGTTGATAATTGAATATCAGATTTACCATTTTCAACTCTTGAAATATAGCTTTTTTTAGCTCCTATTTTATTTGCTAATTCTTCTTGAGTTAAATTTGCTTCCAATCTTTCTTGCTTCAATAATTCGCCTATTACAAATGATTTTGCCTAGCTTCAAATTCAGTTCTTTTTTCAGAACCGATTTGACCATATTGCTTTGTTAAGTGTTCTTCGAATGTTGTAACGTTTTTATTACTTTTCATCAAAATATTGTTTTTTAATTGAAATTGCTTTATTTATTTCTTTTCTAGGTGTTTTTTGAGTTTGCTTTGTGAATCCGTTCATTATGACAACGATTTTATCTTCGTCATAACAAAAAATATTCTGTATATGTTAGACCCTTGTTTAACTCTTAAATAAAACAAATTCTTCTCTTCTGTCGAGCCAACATGTTTGCTTGGCAATTGTTTTACATATTGTAACAAGTAAAGACCAAAATCAATTTTCTCTTTTACTTTTAACTCTTGGCTTTCAAAGAATTCAAAGAAGTAAGTTTTATAGAATACTAATTTTCGAATTTGTTTCATGTTGCAAAGTTAACTAATTGTGGAACAACGCCAAAATTTTTGTAGACTTTTTTTTCCAATCCGAGATAACGGTCTAGTATAAACGCAGTAGCGGATTAAAAAGCACTTCACTTTCCGTTTAGCACAAAGTTAGTAAAATGAACTAAACTTTATATTACCACTAAACCCGCTATTGCGTTTATACATTGTTGTGCCTTCGTTGTTTTTTCATTCAGGTTGTCCGTCAGCGTTGGGGAAGCCATACTCTTTGCCAAGTTTTGGGTTTCGGGTTGGCTGGTGCGACTTGGCAATGTGTATGGCTTTTGCGATGGCTTTAATAATTTAATGTCAGCCCTATTCCAAATCCCATATCACTGTCGTAATGTGTTCTGAAACCTAAATTTTTACCTGCTATATAATTCAGACCAACCATATATTCCTTGTCAGTATTTACCATAAATGATGCTCTGAATCTTTTAGTAAGCGGAATATCTTCTCGTCTTAATTGCACCCTTAGGTTACCATCGTGATAGATTTCCGTTTGCAAAATCACAAGCATTGGCAATGTGTAAGCAACACCTAAACTAAACTGTGTTCTATTATCTTTTGTATTGGTTTGCCCAAAAATATTTTTTTCAAAATCCCCATTTTGTTTCCTATATCGCCAATCAAAACCAACAAAAGGCATCAGCCATTGGTTTCTGCCAATATATCGTCCTATGTGGGTTTCTGTTTCATAACCGTGTCTGTCGTGATAACCTAATCGCCATTCTGTACCAAAACTCCAACGGGTATTTTGTAACATAGTCATTCCGTCATTTCCATTGGTCGCAAAGTCATTTTGGAACATAAAATGAAGTTCGTTACTTTCTCTTTGCAGCTTTTTGTAAGCCCATTTTTTGTCAGGTAATAAGGGATTGGGTGCTTGATTTTCGTAGCTAAAAACACGGTTCATTCCTGCCATCATATGGTAGAGAATATGACAATGAAAAAACCAATCGCCTTCTAAATTCGCTTCAAATTCTATCACATTGGTTTCCATTGGCATTATATCCAATACATTTTTAAGAGGTGCATAATCTCCTTGACCGTTGATAACCCTAAAATCGTGACCGTGCAAGTGCATTGGGTGTCGCATCATAGAATTGTTGTAGAGTGTTATTCTTACAATTTCTCCTTTCTTTATCAAAATCTTGTCGGTTTCGGAAAGCACTTTGTTATCCATACTCCACACGTATCGGTTCATATTGCCCGTCAATTCAAACTTTAAATCCCTGACTGGTGCATCTTCTGGCAAAGTGGTTATTGTAGGCGATTTGAGCATTGCATAATTTAAAGTAACAATATCCGAATTGATTGAACTATGCTGTGAGTGGTTCATATTTTCCATCTCTTGCATTTTATCCATTTTCATAGGTTCTTTATCTCCTGTAATTTCGGGATACATTATCGTGTTCATATCCATTTGCTGTAACGACATATCCATTCCCATATCGTTCATTGTACCGTCCATATTCATCATATCGTTCATCATTTTCATTCCTTCAAAATATTTCAGTTTTGGTAATGGACTTACTAATTGTTTAATGCCTGAACCTATGTAAATAGATACAGATTTAGTTCGGCCTTCCGGTGTTGCTAAAAATTCGTATGAAGTATTTTCTGCTGGAATAGTAACGATAATATCATAGGTTTCCGAAACTCCTATAATCAATCTATCTACGTCCACAGGTTCCACATCATTGCCGTCATTGGCAACCACTTTGATTTTACCACCTGCATACGTGAGCCAAAAATAGGAAGATGCACCACCGTTTGCAATTCGTAACCGAACTTTATCACCTGCTTTGAATCGGGTAAGTTGGTGTTCCGAAGTTCCATTAATCAGAAATTTATCGTAATAGACATCACTCACATCCATTGCCAACATTCGCTTCCATTCGTTGGTCAATTTGGTTTTGAAATGACCTGCTTTTATGGCTTCTCCGTAACTTTGTGTTGTGCCTTTTTTTATGGCAAACCAATCCGAAGCGTTGTGTAACATTCGGTGTACGTTTTCGGGTTTATAATCCGTCCATTCACTTAAAATAATAGGAACGGTTGGCAAATCATCAATCCCTTTTCTGAAGGTTGGGTCATCTGTTCGTTTTTTCAAAATTAGAGAACCATACATTCCAATCTGTTCTTGAAGTCCGCTATGACTGTGATACCAATGTGTACCGTTCTGAATAATAGGGAAACGGTAAATATGTGTAGTATTTGGTTCAATCGGCATTTGGGTTAAGTACGGAACTCCATCTTCTTTATTGGGCAAATACAAACCGTGCCAATGCAATGATGTACTTTCTTTAAGTTGGTTGTGGACGTGAATTTCTGCCGTGTCGCCTTCGGTAAAGGTGAGTGTTGGCATTGGAATTTGTCTGTTAACGGCAATTGCCCTTTTTTCTTTTCCTGTAAAATTGACAATAGTGTCTTTTACATAAAGGTCGTATCGCACCACTTTTTGGGCGAATATGTTTGATGTTATCAATAGTAAAATAACTATTGGCAACATTTTTTTATAAATATTTTTTTGATTATCCATTTTAAGAATTTCATTTTTTAATTGCTTTGAAATATGAAAATGTGCCAATTGCTGTATTAATAGAGTTTATTACCACAACTTTGTCAAAACCTGCCTTGGAAATAAAGTCGGGCATCAATCCTTTTACGTTATCATTGGTAGTTTTAAAACCATCTAACAACTGAACTAGCCTAAAAGTAAATCGCATCAATTTGTTTTGAGCTTTTCCCCAATCTGCAATAATGAGTTTTCCGTTGGGTTTCAAAACACGATGCAACTCTTTAAGACAATTCAATTTTGTTTCAGCATCTAATTGATGAAAGACCAAACAACTGTAAACTTTATCAAAATTGTTGTCGGAAAAAGGCAAAATACTACCATCGTATAAATGCAATGGAATTTCAATTTTATTTTTTTCCAATTTATGTTCGGCAATCGCCTTTACTTTGGGGTCTATATCTAATCCTGCTAATTTTGCCTTTGGATTTTCCTTGTGTACTAAAAGCAAGTTTTGTCCTGTACCAAAACCAAATTCTAAAATATGTTCATTTTCTTTCGGGTTAATTTCTTCCACCAAAAGCCATCTGAACTTTTTTTCGGGCATAGTGATTTTAATTGCCAAATCATAATAGGCTGTTAAAAAATCATAGCCTAATGCAGGAATATATTTTTTCTGTTCCATTTGTTTTTTCGTTTAAAAAATGGTGTAGCGGAATAGGCTACACCATTTTTGATTATTCTATTGTTTCAACTGTTTTACCACAAGTAAGCATTTGCGAACCGTAGTAAGGATTTTTAACACCATTTTCTTTGCTCAACCAATTAGCACCTTTTCCATCATTTGCCATTGGGCAATGTTGGTAATAAGTAGGCGTTACTTGTTTTGAGACTTTTATGAGTTGATACATATTATCTGATAAAGTATTGAAATGGTCTCGCTGATGTCCTACATCTTTGGTTTCTTCAATGTGTTCGGTATCAAATTTTAAGTCCTTCATTACTTTCATCCAAACAGTATGTTCTTCATTGGAAAGTTGATTCATTTGAACAGCATTGAGAGCGTTTAGTAAATCTTTTGCTTTGGCAGAAGCCAAATTTCCGTCAGACTTTACCAAAGCATCTTTAAGGGCAAAGTAATTGTCAAAAACAACTTTAAGCTCTTTTACTTCTTGCTTCGTTTCTGATTTTGCATCAGTTGTTGAATCGTGATTATGCATTGAGTGGTCTGTAACAACTTCGGTTAAAATCACTTCAGTTTTCTTTACACGTTCGTATTGACAACATCCAGGAAGATTGTCATACACATCATCAGGTGCAAGAAATTGGTCGCTATCGTAACCTGCCAATGCAATCCTTTTCAAGATTTCATCTTGATTGGTTTTGCTTGGGTCGTAGGTAAGTGTAGCCATTTTAGTGTCTTTATTCCAATCTACTTGGGCTACTTTTTTAACATTTCCTGCTTTTTCAATGGTGTTTTCGCACATTCCGCAGTTACCGTAAATTTTTACGCTTTCGGTTTTAGCATTTTTAATTTGAGCGTTACACGCTGTGAACGATAGCAATACAGTAATTGCCATCAATATTTTTATTGATTTGTTCATAATGTTAATATTTTATTGAAAGCGGAATTCACGAACTCCGTTTCATTTTTTGAAAATTTAAACTTTGATAAATAATTGAATTGGAAAGCAAGATTTTTGCTTTCAATTGGACAGACCTATGGCTGTCAGGGCGAGAAATTAGCCTATTTTTGGCGGTTGCCAAATAGAAAGAAAACCTGATGAATAATAAGTGTCTTGATAATAAAAGTTTGGCTTACTAACGATTATTTTAATTCCTAAAAAACCATCAAAAAAAGGAATTGTAAAGTTTGTGCAATTAGTAGGACAGTGACAAGCTGGGTTTCCACAATTACCTTCACAGTCTTTTCCGTGTTTACCACATTGTCCTTTGTCTGTGTCGCAACAACCTTTCTTTTCCGTTTCTAAATCGGATTTTTTAGAGCAAGTATTTTCAATTTTTTCAGATTTTGACTCACAAGCATAAGTGTCTGTTGGAGTCAAAGAGAGACCAATCAGGGTTAATAATGCTATGTAAACAAATCTTGTCATAATTTTTATAAACGCAAAGGTACAAATTTTATTCTGTCAAGCGTTGGCAAAAAACAGCTCTTTTGGTTTTTTGAGCTTTGGCTTTTGTGTCGGCAAAAACCAAATGTGCTGTTTGTGCGGTCGGCTTTCTACAATGAGGCACAACGTCCAAGGCTATGTGATGGATGAAGCGTTAGCGAATCTATCATCATAGCCATTGTTATCTCGGGTTATTCTATTACTATGTTTATTCGTTTTCCAAGTCCAAACTCAAAGAGTCTAAATAGCGTTGATAATTGAATATCAGATTTACCATTTTCAACTCTTGAAATATAGCTTTTTTTAGCTCCTATTTTATTTGCTAATTCTTCTTGAGTTAAATTTGCTTCCAATCTTTCTTCCTTCAATAATTCGCCTATTACAAATGATTTTGCCCTAGCTTCAAATTCAGTTCTTTTTTCAGAACCGATTTGACCATATTGCTTTGTTAAGTGTTCTTCGAATGTTGTAACGTTTTTATTACTTTTCATCAAAATATTGTTTTTTAATTGAAATTGCTTTATTTATTTCTTTTCTAGGTGTTTTTTGAGTTTGCTTTGTGAATCCGTTCATTATGACAACGATTTTATCTTCGTCATAACAAAAAAATATTCTGTATATGTTAGACCCTTGTTTAACTCTTAAATAAAACAAATTCTTCTCTTCTGTCGAGCCAAATATGTTTGCTTGGCAATTGTTTTACATATTGTAACAAGTAAAGACCAAAATCAATTTTCTCTTTTACTTTTAACTCTTGGCTTTCAAAGAATTCAAAGAAGTAAGTTTTATAGAATACTAATTTTCGAATTTGTTCCATGTTGCAAAGTTAACTAATTGTGGAACAACGCCAAAATTTTTGTAGACTTTTTTTTCCAATCCGAGATAACGTCCAAGGCTATGTGATGGATGAAGCGTTAGCGAATCTATCATCATAGCCATTGTTATCTCGGGTTATTCTATTACTATGTTTATTCGTTTTCCAAGTCCAAACTCAAAGAGTTCAAATAGCGTTGATAATTGAATATCAGATTTACCATTTTCAACTCTTGAAATATAGCTTTTTTTAGCTCCTATTTTATTTGCTAATTCTTCTTGAGTTAAATTTGCTTCCAATCTTTCTTCCTTCAATAATTCGCCTATTACAAATGATTTTGCCCTAGCTTCAAATTCAGTTCTTTTTTCAGAACCGATTTGACCATATTGCTTTGTTAAGTGTTCTTCGAATGTTGTAACGTTTTTATTACTTTTCATCAAAATATTGTTTTTTAATTGAAATTGCTTTATTTATTTCTTTCTAGGTGTTTTTTGAGTTTGCTTTGTGAATCCGTTCATTATGACAACGATTTTATCTTCGTCATAACAAAAAATATTCTGTATATGTTAGACCCTTGTTTAACTCTTAAATAAAACAATCGGTTGCCAAATTTAAAACTTGTAACCCAATAGGATTTGTGCTTGCTTCAACTACATTGTCAGGCAATTGAAGTTCTACATATAGTATTTCCTCATCTTGAATGTTGAAGTTTCCATCAAATAAAATCTCTTCAACATCATCATTTAAAATTGAGTTGCCAATATTGATAAATACACTTCTAATATCAGCGGTAATCGTTTGTAGTAAGTCAATTTTCCTTACTGTGTCATCTTTTAATATTGCGAAAAATTGCAAGTTGTATTTGGCATAATCTATACTTTTGAATTGGACGAATTTAATAGCACAAAATCAGTCAGTTGAGAATATGCCTTTATTTCATTAGTGTTTTTTAATTTTTGTTTTGAAATCATCAAATATGTTACTTCTTTTTTAGTTGCAATTTCATAATAACTATAACCAAATATTTTCATAAGAGGATTATGAAAGTATGTTCCTTTATTTATATAAACTATGATGCACAGTGCCAAAAACCAACCGATTAAATAAACCATATCCTTTTTGTAAATTTCTATACAAGGAAGAAAATAGCTAAAAATTAAAACATTCATATTCAAGTCTGAACTTTTATTGACTTTACTCAATGCTATTTCTTGTTAATTTATTCGTAGCCAAGAAAAGAATATACCAACAGATTAATACCAAGAATATAAAAAGGAAAATCAAGTTCAGTCTATTGATTAAGTCAATAAATTTAAAATCGGAAAAATTAATAAATCCAATAGTTTCGCCTGCCTTGATTATGCTATAAATACTAACTAACCACCAAATCAAAATGACTGGTGCGTATGCAGTTATTACGAATGTTAGTTTTATTAGCTTTGAAAACATTGTATTAAATTATATTATCAAAATAGTCCCACTTCGTTAAATCGTTTTTGTCATAGTTGTAACTGTCTTGTTGGTTTACTCTCCATTTTTTTGTGTCGTCTTTTATGATGATGCCACCAACTAAATTTTTTACCTTTTGTGTTTTGGTCTTTGATGTAAACTTGTAACGCTTCGGCTCTTGAAGTTGCTTCTGTAGCTGTGCCACCTGCTTTTGTGTCACCAATAAAAGTCTTGCCCGATGTTAGTTGAATAATGTAGTCAGGATAAAAAGTTTGTGGTAAGTCGTTTTCTTCGTATTTGATGCCGAAAAAATCTTTTTTGCTAACTCCGTTTTTAAACCACCATTCTACTTTGTCTACTTTGGTTTCAAGATGTTTTTCAAATTCCTTTTCAGGTGTTGAACGGTCTTTACCTAAATAGCAAGGTTCGTAAATACAAAGTTTATAGTCCAGTTTTTCGTCTGTGTGTTGATTGAAAAATTCCTCTTTCTTAATATCCCAGTCTAAACTGTTTCTTCAATTTTGCTTTTACTTCTGCTTTCTTAATTGGTTTGTATTCTCCTGTCGCTTTGCTTAACAGTTCAGAAAACTTGCTCAAATTCTTATCGTGTAGAAACAAGTATTGTATATGAATAATACCGTTTTCCATTTGGTAATTGATGCCTAAATATTTTTTGAACCATTGATAAATTGCACTCTAACTGTCGGAACAGAACGCTTTGGTGCAAAACCGCTTAAATTTTCTTTGACAACAGAACTGAACATATCTTGCAAATCATTGTCAGCCAATTTTGCTAATGCTGTTCTATCATCGCTATCATTAAGCACTCCAGCAATTTCGTCAAATTCCTTTCCTGTTATTTTCTTATCAGTTAACAAACTTTCTTTGTAAGTTGTAATGTCTGTTGTTAATCCTTTGGCTTTTATTTTATCTCCATTTTCAGCAGTGTTTACCATTGTTGGATTAATTTCAATACCGAAGGCATTGCTAAAAACTTCTTCTAATGTTTTACCGAAACTAATTGTAATGTCGCCAAAGTCAACACGACTTTTATAGCAGTAGGACGGAAGCAACAAAGGTTTGTAATGGTTTTCTTACCGACTTTAAATGCTTAATGATGTCTGGATTGTAATCTTCTTTTTTGAACTGTAATTTTTTGAAGATTGGTAAAGATGAAACCTGTATTTAAGTTTTCGTCATCATATTTGTTCGGGCATACGAAGTATGCGACCAACTGTTTGCACTTCAAAAGTGTAACTCTGAATGTCACGAAGTTTTACAAGTATGTGTGCTCTTGGGCAGTCCCAACCTGTGTCGATTGCTTGTTTAAAAAGCAAAAATTCAACATCACTTTCAAAAAATTTTGCATTGCCTTTGGCAATGTCTTGAGCTCGAAGGGGTTGAATTTTAGGTGTAGCACTCATTTCGTGTTACATCTGCCTTATTATTTTCTTAACTCATTGTTCGTTGTGCATCACTGGCGTAATGGCTTTCGTCAATGATTAAAATGATTTTTCGTTTTTCTCTAGTTGTTTCACTAAAACCTCCAATGAAATTAACGCCTTCGTTATCTCTCATTACTTTCGTTTCTTTCCATTCGCCTTTATTTTCTCCATAGATGCATATTTGCTGTAAGTTTTCCCCAGTTTACAACTACTACTTCGTTTTGCTCAGTAGTTTCTTAGCGTTCCAAAATTCTGCTTCCAAAAGGTTTACGTTTGGAAAACAATCAAAAAATTCTTTCAAGCGATTTTTTTGGCTTTGCTTGTGCAAATCGCCTTTGCCAATGCTTACCCACAAGAAACACAATCTGTTTCGGGCAATTCTTTGAATTATTTCTTCTATAAATTTCGCAACCATTACTGTTTACCGCTACCTGTTGGGCTTTGGAAAACACAAACTTTATTGCTTGGCATCTTTGAAAGTTAATAATTCGGAACTGATTTAACCAGTTGTCCGATTGCATTTACTTGATATTCTTTATTTCCGTATGACATTCTTAGTTTTTGAAAATTCGTTTGTAAACATCTAAAATCTTTTGAGGAATTGCCTCAAGGCGTATGTTTTCCAACCTCTGAAATTGGCTTTGTCTAAACCGTGATTGCTCACCGGTAAAGCAATACAAAACCTTTTCGCCTTTCAATGCGTTCATTTCTTCTTTCAGTTCGTCAAGCGAAGCGTTTGCAAAGTCATAGTAAACTGCTAAATAACTTTTGCCTTGTTGAAATATTTTGTAGTCAGCTTCTTCTTTAAGTAAATTGAAAATTCCTTCTTTCAAACAAAGCATTTCGGTGCAACGCTTTGTAATGTTGGTTTTTATTTGGTCTTTGTTTCTGTTGTTGCGGCTACAAATGAAGTTT
>JADKAA010000023.1 GCA_016715465.1 Saprospiraceae bacterium | reverse complement strand
TCAATTAAAATGGGTTGAGATACTTACAAGCAGAGGACTACATCCCTGAATCTAAAATAGAAGGAACCAAAATGCAATCAAGGTGGATACCGAAAGGATATTTCAAACCTTCTCATCAATCCAGTTTTAACAACGCCTGGCCATTAAATATTATCTTATTCCTCATCGGGTTCGCATTTTTGCTCATAAAATCTTATCAACATCTTATCCAGATCCATTCCCAGGCCCAGCTTCAATCTCTCCCTTCTGTTGGTTGGCATGACTGCATCACTACCCGCGCTATTCTCACCGCTAGATTTGGGACGATATTTCTTGTTACCTGTTTTCTTCTCAACTCTGTATATTTCAGCAGGAATTGGATTATTGTTTACTTTTGGTTGTAATTGGTATTTTAACTACGTTCATTCAACACCTTCGCCAGATCCAAATTACAAAAGCGGGGCTTCTTGATCGTCACAAAGAAGCAGGGTATTTTTCACTACAAACGCCAACTCATACAGCTCAGAGTTCCGTACCGATCACGTAAGTCTATATAACTATCGACTTCATCGTTTTTTTTTTTGCACTTTATGTCCATAATTGCTTTAGGCGAATAATCACCGGCAATCATTTTTAAACAGACTCCACTTCGGAAAATTTTCCCGGCGGCAGAAAAGAATAACCACCAATATGACCCAATGAAAACTCTCATAATTCAAAGTATAGCTGGATGTTATGTTGGTGATCAGAAAATACACAAACATAAGCGCCGGGAAAAATCCAGCCAGGTGCGTCCAATTAGCGCGCGTCTCATTGCGCGAATAAAGCCCTGCGCCAAAATAGCGCACAGGACAACCAACCCCACAATCCCAAAAAAAAGCAGAGTATCCATATAACCGCTGTGTCCATTAAGAACATTGGCTATTCCCTAACCGAAATTTGCCCCAGCCATTTCTGGAAGAGCGGGAAAGCCACACGGTTTCCAATCCAAAACCGAACCATGGCTTTTAGGCACGACATATTTGAACAGGCTGATCCACATAGGTACGCGCCCGCTCAAGCTGAAACTCCTGCCCATCAATATGGATACAACAACCAGGACAACACCGCAAGAAGCCCCCCGTGACAGACAAGCCCGCAATATACATGGCCTGCCTGCCTTGCAGTTCTGAATACCGCTTTATCCATATAACATAGACAGCGACAAACCGTTTAATATAGCCATAATATTAAACCGCTTTGCCGAACACCTATAACGATCAAGAAAAAAGGTGAGCAGATAGGATGAACCATTTATTAACATATCCCGTTTGTTTTTCGACAACGCCACGGAGACCAGGATAATCCCATTCCCCAACGCCATCAAAGAGCCGAGATCGTTTTTATGCCCGAAAATACCGCGCCAGGCGCCATTCCAAACTATGTCTTGATGAATTCCCAATCTTGGATAAATAATTATAAGGACCAAACTAAGCACGGCGCTTGTTAAGGTGAAATAAAAAAAAGTTTTCAACAATTGCTTCGGCGAATATATAACCAGAAAGATCGCCGCGATCAGATGCAGCTACCATGATGTAGAGCGTATGGATCGAATGTTGCGGCAGTATAGACCAGGAGATCGATGCCATTGAATATAAAACAAATAATCCCAACAGCAAGTTCTTTTTCCAGGCTGACCAGTATTCGCGCAATCTCCCGCTCTGGATAAGTAACAACAAAGCGCCGAGAAAAATCAACTCTACAGAAGATAATCTGAAAAGTCGCCGCCATATTCGCAGTAATATTTAGGGTCCAAGACGAACCAGCAGACCAAAATACGCCGAGTTGAGATAAAGAACGCAGCCGCCAGCAATATCCCATCATAAATTTGCCGGGGAAAGAATTTGAATGGCTGTTTCATGATCGCTCCTTTTTCAATTTGGCCACTTTTTTCTTTATAGCTATCCAGAAAAATATTTTCCAATCAGGACTTTCGCTAATATCGTTCTTCGCCGCCGCCCAAAGGCGGCAGCGAAGGACGGAAGTTTTACCCATAGATGATAGTCGACATGAAAACATAAGCTGAAAACATCAGGCACAACATGGCAATAACAGAAAACTGCCCAAGATTGTAGTTACTAAAAACGAACGGAAAGAAGGACACGATTGCCATCGGAAACCAAAGGGCAGCAAAACGGGGGGAAGAACGAATGTATCATATTCAATTACGCAGCATGAGTCAAACTGCTTCTGAGCGCCAGAATGGCCATTAGTGTAACAATCAAAGTCCAAATAAAAACTTCTGTTTCCATAAACAAACTAAAAGTTAAATTCGAAAAAAAAGTATAGACCAGGAAAATAATAGGAAGAAATCCTTCCAAAGTAAGCTCCTGTTGAAAATATCGGATCAATTGACTCGATCACGCATATAAAGCGAAAATTTTCGTCAGCCCTTATCGTCCCAAAGCTAACCCCAATCCACGGTTTTTAGAGAAACATCGCGTAACAGGATCGTCCACATGGGAACGCGGCCTGTAAAATTAGCAGAGCGATTAAATAAAACCCCAAAACAAATTCCAAATTTAATAATATACCCGCTGCACTGAATAAAAAAACAAGCAAAACGGCATAATAATGAACGGGGCGCATTATATGTTTTAGTTTTAACCACAACAATGCCACCCCAAAAGAAAAATGTACTATAAGAAGAACAATGACCCCCGAAACTGATCTTGCAAAAAAGATCATGACCAGCGAGAGAACATACAACAGAATAGCGGCGATTCTTACTAACGGTTTATTACGAGTATTTGGAGAAAAACACCAAAATAGAAAAACAAGATTAAAAATCGCCATCACGTTCCCCAATTGATTCTTATGCTAAAAATGCCACGCCATGCGCCATAATAAGGAAACCCCGGAGAAGTCCCCAACGCAGGGTTGATAAATATCAGCGCGTAACTTGCCACCAGAATAACCAAACCAATCACAACAAGCAATTGCAGTAATTTGTTTATTGAATACCGCACACCCAAATATACTGCCGCCAAGGTTGCAAAAGCAAACACCAGACTTCGATGAAGAGTAACTGTCCACATATTAGACCAAAAGATTGAAGCAAGGGAGAAAGCAAGAAAACCGATCAGAAGAGGCTGGCCGCGCCAAGCCTGAAGATAGGATGCAAATAGGTTGTGCTTTATTAATAAAAAGACCATCAAAAATAAAGCCAGCACCCAAAGTAAAATCTCACGCCAAGCCGGGTCGGCAATCGTATCTGTCGGCGGGTACAAACCCCAAAATGAGATCGAGCGGATATTTGCAAGAAAAAAAACAAACCCTAAAACACGGCCTCAGCAATAACAACAGACTTAACTTTCATGCCATCCTCTTAATTAATATGAGCCTTTGCCGATCAGTACCACCCAAACTGTTCTGACCAGGATCTGGATGTCGAAAAATGGAATAGTTCTGAATGTAATATAGGTCATCCTCGGTGTGGAGATGCATGGGTTTGTCGCTGCGGCCGTTGACCTGCCACCAGCCAGTGATACCCGGCGGGATGGCAAAACGCTGCGCCGCCAGGGCTGATATTTTTCCAACCAGATACGGCATTTCGGGACGGGGACCGACCAGACTCATGTCGCCGCGCACCACGTTGATGAACTGGGGCAGTTCGTCCAGACTAAAGCGGCGCAAGAAATGACCGGCCTTTGTGACGCGCGGGTCTTCCTTTGATTTATGCAGGATGTTCCCATCCGCGTCGCGCTTCTCGACGTGGCTTTGCATCTGCTCGGCGTTCTTGAGCATGGTGCGAAATTTGAGCATTTCAAACAACCGTCCGTTTTCGCCAACCCGTTTCTGGCGGAACAAGACCGGGGAACCGTCTTCGAGAAAAACCATCAGCGCTGACAATGCCATGAACGGTAGGGCAAGCAGCAGGGCGATGGAACCGAAAAAAAAGTCGAAGGCGCGCTTGATCATGCGCTGGTAATCATCAATGGCGGAGGCGCGCAGATCCAGCATGGGAATCCCAGCAAAATCCTCTATGGTGGTGTAGTAAAGGCCAAGGTCAAAAGCCAAGCGCGACCCAGACCTGAACCGGCAGATCCTCCATCTTTTGAACGATGTCACTCATTTGATAATAGGCGGAGTGCGGCAGGGCGATCACCACATCTGTAATTTCATAACGCTTGAGCACTTCCCGAATTTCATCCGCCCTACCCAGTAACGGAGCGGTATCAACTGAAGACTCCGAATTTTCATCGACAAACCCGGCGAAGGTAAAGTCTGGCATTTCAGATTTTAGGAGTTGAATTTTAATCCTTTGCCCAAGCGTTCCCGCACCAACCACAAGAATATGACGCGCCTTACTCGGGGAAATTTTTTGTGTACGAAAATATATACGGACCAGGATCCGCCAGACCAAAAAGATCAGGTAAGCCAGCACGATGAAAACAACGAACAAGGCGCGCGACACATCACGATAGGAAAAATATAAGACACCCGCCGCTGAGACAGATGAGATCAGCATGGCAAGCGAAAGGATGGCGAACTCATCCATGGCCCGCAGGAATTTCCGTCCATCATAAATGGAAAGCGCAGAGAAAATAAATGCCCAGATGACAGGAAACAAAATATAAAGAATTAAAGGGATGATCACCTGCGATGGGATCGGTTCGATCCAATCGATCTTATTTAACGCGGGACGAAAGAATGCCGCCAGCCACAGACTGAAGATGACAGACAGCCCGTCGAGGAACATGGAGAATAAGGCGAAGTTTACTGAAAATCGTCTGAGCATGTTTATTTCCGCAAAAGCCCAAGCAAATCCAGAGCCGCAAGAAAAACGAAGCGCGGATTATGATAAAGATAACGCCGCCATAACCTGCGCGGCTCAGTGACAAGGCGGTAAAACCATTCCAATCCAATCTTTTGCATCCGTATTTGGAGCCTGTGATTTTAGGCCTGCATGAAAAAAGGCTGCGCCCACACCGATCATCACCGCGTTGACTTTTCCGCGATGGTCAGCCATCCATTTTTCCTGCTTTGGACAGCCCAAGCCAACAAATAAAATCCGCGCGGATGAGGCATTAATTTGCTTCACGATTTCGGCGTCCTCTCCCTGGCTAATTTCATGAAAGGGAGGGCTGACCGAATATGCAATTTTTAGATTTGGAAATCTGTCTTGCATTCTTACAAGTAAAGATCGTAAGACTTTAGGTGAACTTCCATAAAAACCCACTCGGATATTTTCACGCGCGGCGGCTTCCAGAACATACAGCATCAATGTAGGTCCATAAACGCGCTGTTGGTTTGGATATCCCTTCAATCGCAGCATCCAAACGAGGGGCATGCCATCCGGTGTGACAATGTCAGCCTGATTTACTACCTCCATGAATTCTGGC
>JADKAA010000022.1 GCA_016715465.1 Saprospiraceae bacterium | reverse complement strand
AAGAATAAATATGGCAGCCTTTTTTTCATTCCTGTCACTCCCGCCCATCTTCTGATAAGCCATAACGAGATAAGCAAAAAAACCGAACCATAAATCATTTTGGTAAAGAACAAGGAAAAGACTATGATTAAGAACAGAATTAGGTAAAGTTTTCGTATCGCCGTTCTTAAAAATTTTTCAAAAACAACCAGCTTGCCAATACTAACATTAGGAGCAAGGGCTCTCGAAAAAATGTTTTGGAATAAGGCCAGATTACCGTTGAAAGACCGCACCAAAACACCACTTCAATCGCCAATTCACTCGAATACCTAAAGTGTTTAATCAGGAAAAATAACAGACCGGCAGAAACACTCAGATAAACAATAGAAAGAAGAAAGAAAGATTGCAAACCATTGTTGTAAAGCCATTTCAACGGAACATACCAAAGCGAAGCCAGAAAAGGATGCAGTGGCTCAACACGATACTGTCCCAATATCCGAATATCACCATAAAGGGGTTCGGCATCAAAATGTTTTAACACTGCTATATTTCGAGCAGTTATGGCAAATAGCTGCTCATCATCTGAAATGGGAATGCCATTAAAACTCAACAGATAAATTACAAAAAAGACGACAACAATATAAAATGCTTTTCGATTATCCGAAAGCGGCATTAGCTTCCTCAGGGTGTTCCACCCGGATTTACGTCATTATTTTGTGGCTTTTTGGTTGGTTCTCCTGATTGAAGCCTGACAGGAGTGATCGTAGGTGTAGGAGAAGGAACAACTGCAGCCATGCAATAGCCGCAGCTCACATTCCAACTCCATTGTTGATCATAGCTCATTTCGCTTGCGCCACTGGAAGGCGTCCACTGCTTTGTCACTATATCGTAAGAAATAAAATTCATAACGGGAATGATTTTCGCATCCAGTCCGACTTGTAGCCCACATTTCCCTTCAAAACAATAAACCAGAATTTCATTTCCTTTCAGCTCAACGATCATTCTACTGCCGCTTACTGTTGCAACAATGTCCGGTTGAGTAAAATGCACTTCAGCACCACCGCTACCCGGTTCTATGTAAAGTGCGCCGCTTTTTAAAACTGGTTTCATCATCGTAGAATCAAAATTAATAGTACCCGTGCTGTTGACACCAAACCAATACATAACGCCATTTCCACCGATCTCACCAACAACAATTCGCACACCTGAATTACCGGTGGAAATCTCCGTTCCCGGCTTAATTTGCTGGCCTTTCATTAAGTTTGCAGAACCCCACTGACCTCATGAACTGATGCTTCGCCAGGAACAACTGTCGGAGTAATTGTTGGAGAGGGGCATCGGTGTATTGGTAATGAAGATAGGGGTTGCCGTCGGTGCGTTCGCATAAGAGATAACTTTAAAACTTAATGAACCTATTAATATTAATACAAGCAGGGTCAACACTCCCAGCCCCACACGAACAAGCTGGCGTATCTTTTTTGACTGTTCCGACCGTGCTTTAATCTCTTTGATAAGTTCCGGAGAGAGGTATTGAATTGTTACAGCAGATACGTTATCATCCGGCCTTCGACCTTCAGCTCGACTTACCATTTTTATAGCCGCCATATCAGATTCAGATTCAGTCTGACATGCGTCAAGCATTTCTTTAGGCTGTATGTAAGGATTCCCAAACGGACTACTCTTAAGCAAGCCATCTGAGCATAATAATACTGTATCCCCCTGCTTAAGCGGCAGCCCTTCAACCCTAACTGGTACGCTTGATTAAAATCGTCACCTTTCAGGTAAAAGCCGCAATCCACTTGAACCTGCTCTTTTTTTCCGATAGCATTGACTAATATACCGGCTTCTTGACTGTTTGGATCACCACCATAGATATTAAAATAGCTATGGTCACGGGTGAGCTGCAGAACCTTACCCGTCTTGTTAGGATTGGCTTGCAACCAATAAGCACGGCTATCACCAACATTACCCACATAACAGCGCTCATTAAAGATTACGCATACGACAAGGGTGGTTAATCCATCACCATCATTCTTCTGATTATCTCTAAAAACCGCAATATTGGCAGCTTGAATCGCTAATTCGATCACTGCAGGAATATCATTTCCTTCACTCTTCTCCAGCCTTTTCAAAACGGTATCAATAACCAGCTGGGCGCCACGCGCCCCAAAATCTGCGCTACCAACGCCATCTGCGACGATGCCAACAATTAACGAGGTCATCGTTCGTGCGTTTAATTTCGCCAACAAAAACCCTGTCTTCCCATTTTCGACGAGGATCACCGACAGCACTTTTTGCTCCTAAACATATTTACCCGGAATACCGCATTTTGTTGTGTCATCTTCTTTGCTCCTTTATTGTACAGGAATTCGTGGAGGTAAAAACTTCATTTCCAAAGCTTTCAAAACAAGATCGACCGTGGGCCGTTTCTCAAAATCAGGATTCAACATTTCACGAATATAAGCGCCAGAAGATGATAATCCTGTCCGCTTGGCAAATCCGGCTCAAGCCTTTCCCGAATAATCGTCGTACGGATTTTATCCTTACTTCCCTTTATCATAAATTTTCCAGTTAGAATTTCATGGAAAAATCATCCCCAGACTCCAAACATCTTCGGCTAGTATCTCGCTTTTCACTATCATTCCCATCGATTTTGCAATCCGCTCGGGTGAAGAATACTCGGTAGTCATTGTATTTTCAACCACATCAAAACTTTCTTGATTGTTCAAAGCCAAAGCAAAATCTACCAAGACCGGCTGTGGAGTTATATGTGGAGAAATCGGTTCGCGAAAAACAATATTGTCAGGTTTCAGGTCACGATGGGCGTAACCTTTATTGTGAATGAACACAACTGTCATTAAGATTTGGTAAAAAAGCTCTAACTTCCATTCCAATGAATATTTTTGAATCTTTGCCAGATTTTGGCTAACAGATTCACCTTTTAAATACTCCATAACCATATAATATGGGGTTTTTGGCAATTCGACTGCTCTAATGGTATATTGTGGCCGAGCTCCATCCAAAGGAGTTGGAAATATTCGTACGATACCTGGATGACGCAAATCCCAACGCTGCAACAACTGGGATTCTTGCTCCAATAACAAATCTTCATGCTGCTTACCATTGGATTCAGTTCTGGCAACTTTTATAGCCAGTTTAAATTTCTCATCCCGGGCAAGGTGCGCCAAATAAACAATGGCGGTTCCACCATTATCAGAGATGATCCTTTCAATTACGTAGCGGTTAAACTGGAGTTCCTGTCTTCATGGGTATACCTTATCAGTCACGTAAATCATCAAAAACTGAATCGCTATCTTGAGTTGTCGGCTTTTTAGCTGCAGATTGAGGCGGCATACTGTTGGGTCGACCAAAGAAAACATTTGGTCCGGCTTTATCTTCCATTTCGTTAGAAAGGAGTTCCGTCTTTCTTACGTCATTATCCTCTGGAGTAGCTTTGGGGTACTGCGAATCTGATTGGGCCTGTTCGGTGGAAAATTCCAGAATCACAGGTTGTTGCGCAAAATAACCCATACGAATCTTCTGCCCACTGGTAAGACTAACAGGCTCATTAAACGGAATGGATTGATCATCAACAAACGTTTCACTCCCGCTTTGCGAAAGCGCCACGATTCGCCAACTTCTCGACATTTTTTCCAAACGAGCATGCAAGCCACTAACGGATGTGTTAATATCCGGACCATAGAAAGTCATATCGGCCAATTGTGGGTTTCGCCCCATTTTGACGCTCTCGGTATAGATTTTCAGTTCCTGTCCAATCATGGCAGGCGGACCATCCAAAACCTTAAGACTTGCCAATGGCTTGCCGCGCTTACCACCGCCAACGATCGTCTTACGAATTTCACCTGCGATTTTACCAAGCAGCGCCCCGCCTTGCTTGGCAAAGGAAAGCATTCTGCGCCACATGAAAACCATAAGTAGAAGCAAAACAACTACAACCGAGCCTAATATAATTAATGCAGTTGGAACCCAGGTAGGGACTTTGTCCGCAAGCTCAGTGTTATTGGTCAGTAAGATCTCAAGGGGCGTCGAAGTTCCCTGAAAATCAAATTCATCGGTAATTTTGGCCGATAAATAGAGTGTATGGGCTCCAGATGTTTTAATTGGAGAAAAATTCCAGTTAATTTCGTAGGTGTTTTCGCTTTTTGGGGTTAATTGAACAACAGTCTCGTTCTCGGTTTCACCTTCTTTTACAACCATCACCGCACTTTTAATATTGCGCGGAAATGTATCAGTCCAATCAATCTGCAAAACATAAGGCAAACTTTCACCATCATAAACATATTCTCCCGTAACTGTTTTGCTTTGTGCGGAACGATTAATGACTGTCTCCCCACCAGCGCAACAGTAGGCGGACGCACATCTACAGGATAAGACGACAGCCCAAACACCGGAATATTCTGATTTTGGTAGGTTGCCGAAATATTGTGCGTTCCAGTTTGGCCATAGTTTGTTCGATAGGTAGCAGAATACACCTGCTTATACAAAATCAATTCATCAAGCCCAAGTTTAACATCATTGTCCAGCGATTTTATTTGCCGGTAAATGCCACCGGACTGGGTTGCCAAATCACTGTACACATCTCTAGATTCGAACGCCCCGTTCAGGTGAAAAACAGCCAGTTTTGCCAAACTAGTTTTGTACGTTGACTAAAACTTAAAACTTCATTTGAAATAAAGCTTGATCACCCATAATCATGAGAATAACTCGCATGTTCTGACATGGGTCAGGGTTAGCCTCTATTTCACTGAGGACACTATCAAGGCTTTGAGATACTTGTCTATAAGTTTTATCGCCATTTACAGGGAAATTAGCAATTGCCTCGGCCAAGCTATTACCACTGGTACCACCCGGATAATATACTTGAGAAAGATTTCCTTGATTCGTATATATCTTCACCTTATCGGTCTGTTCGTTATAGTAACCAGAATTTGCAAAGATTTGCAAAATACCGCGTACAGAGTCTTGGGACGAACGGTTACCTTTATCGACAATAATATAGTAATCAATTCCGGCATCATTTGGATTTTTTTGGATGCCACCACCGACAGGCAATGATGGTTGTCCATTTTCAGAAAACCGAAGTTCAGTATCAACTGGCGTAATCGGCAACATACTTGCGTTCAACATTCTGAAGTTTAGAGTGATGCTTGGAAATGCGGTTACATTTGGCGCTGAGTAATGCAAAGCAAAGGATTCTGTCCCGCCTGAAAGGTTTTATTTGGTAGTGATTTTGCGTCCGGTTGACGGGACCCCAAATAAAACTGTAAATATGGCAAAAAAAGATTGGTCCAACGAACCACCAAAACCCAGTCTGGCATAATCCAAAATCTCATAGCTTTCACCCACTTCCAACGGCTGTTTACCATTCAAAAAAACTGGTGAATGAGCATTTTCATCCAGGGAAATGAACCAACGGCCATTGGTTTCTGTAAGCCAAGCTTGTTTGCGCGATATCTTCAAAGCATACTCTGCCAGGTATGGCGTCAAGTCGATGTCTGGAATAATTCCCTTTTGGATATCAGAGCGACCAATAAGCAATTTGTGTTTATCGAAGACGAAGATTCGTTGATCATGTATCCAAATCTCCAATCTTGTAGGGCCACTCCCCGATTTCATAAAGAACACATAAGCACCATTCTTAAGTACATCTGCCAACTCAGCCCTGTCTTGCGCTTTTGCCGACTTGGAAGTGACAGCCAGATCATTATGATCCATTAGTGGAACGGCTATAAAATACGATAATCCTCTGGATCAAAAGTTGGCACACCCTCATTAAGAGCCTTTAATGCCTCGTCGAATATCTCTCCTGCGAGCGCTGTCGAATCAGCTCGAAATCGCTCAAAATTCTCGGGAATGATCTGCGCAGAAAAATCAATTTCACTTGGAGTTTTAACAACTGGCAATAGATCCCTGTTATTAATCGGAATGGTCTGGCTATTTTGTGTCGCAGGCGTGATTTTATTTTTCATATTAAATAATCTATTATCTGCAAATGAATGACTAAACGATGCGTATGCTTTACAGGATATTTGCCAACATTTTAGGTGGTAATTCAGTTTGGATAAATGGGGTCTTAAACCTTCCCTATTTATTCTATGTATACATCATAAATGAGTTATTTTCAATGGGCATAAGTTAACAATAATGTCATGTCGTTTGTAACGTATATTCCATCCCACCCAGTGAACTCCACACGCTATGCACTTGCTTATATGTTCGCTTTCATAACCTCCATCAGAACAGTCTGGTGAAATGTCTTAAGTAAAAACTCACCAGGCTGTTCAGGGGAGTATTTGCCTAGCCAGACAGAGCGTCCCTGTACAGCTAAAACCAAACGGCTCAAGCGAATTCCTTGCATCACCAAAGTCCATTCCCCTGACCAATCGAGATCCGTAGCCCACGCTACAAATTTGGCATCTGCCATGCTTTTAGCAAGCGGCAAATTTTTCCAACTTGTGCGAATAACAGTGATCGGCTGAGGAACATCCCACTTTGGCAGAATTTCTGCGCCATTAAGTGTTGGGAAATCCACTGCCAACTGCCATTCTTCTATAGCAGAATCCATATCCTTACACATGATCAATCGTTTTCCATCTTTGAACGGCAAAACCAGTAAAGCCGCGCCATCCTGCAAAAAGAACAGCTTCCAACGTCCCCCCATTGCGCTGAAATTGCTCAAAAAACCAATATTGAGGCGAATTACCCATCCATTGCAAACATAGAGCGGCAAATGGTTCCACTTGCCAGCCATAGGGTTGGCCTTGTTGAATTACACCCCGCTTTTGCAAAGACTTCTGAGCATCGTCAAGCGCATTTAAGGTCGCGGCTGGCAGAGAAAACGGCAGACTCGCCATGCTAAAAGCCCCGGCCAACCAGCGCAGCTCGCCAAAGGAAAGATCCAGCGAAAAAGTTGATCCCATAAACTATTCGCCTAATTGTGGTCGAACGATTTCCACCCAATGGTCGCCATTACCCCACATGCGATCAAACTTTTCAGCGGGAATTTCCATTTCCTTGCCGCTCCAGGGATCATTGATCAGCACATTTTTTTCCGAAATACCCTTAACTAGCACGGCATGATTGTAGGTATTACCCTCACTGAGCGCACGCTCCGGAGTGCTGGTTAAGTTGACCTTTACATTCACGACTACGGGACCGCTTTTAATTCATCCTTTAATCCGCCCAGATCCGATTGGAAGAAGCGGGTATCTTTATAGCCCAGTTCGCTCAGGTCATCGTTCAACTTATCGAAAGTTACTCCTTTGCCTTGTGTTCCGTCACCTGTGTCGAGCATCTTCACCAAATCATCAGGTGCAACCGCTTTATTATCAGGGTTCTGCCCATGAAAATAATCTGTCAACATGCTAAAGGAAGTTGGAAGGCAGGCGGCGCCACCATAAACAGCACCCTGCGCTTTTGGGGGGATCTCATAATAAACATCATAACCCACGCGCGACGGGATTGAGGAGGAATCTGGTTGGGCTGGCTGTGGTAGCGTTTGAATCTCCCCTGATGGTGTTGCAGGTGCAGCCGGTCGATCAATCAGATCTCCAAAAGAGCCTTTAGTATTGTTTGGGACAACCTCTTCTGGTACCGGTGAAACAACTTCCGGAAATGGAACGGGTGTAGGTGCTGGGAAAAACTTGCGGTACAGGTCGCGCATCCAATTGGGCAGACCATCCAGCCAAGGCGCAACTGTGATTAGAGTAAAGAAAGGCGCGAGTGAGCTGCTTGGAACCTGCGACCAAGTCGAAGCACTGCCTCCGCTTACCGGCATCCCTGATCCGCCTGAACCGCTTAAACTGGCAGTGACCTGCTCCCATTCGTCGACTTCACGCTCCACGCGCCCAGCCAGCATTACCCCAGCTTCCGCCTGCGCCTCAATAGCGCGCATCAATCCCTGCGCCTCGGATACAAACTCATCGCGGCTGGGGCCCGTCCAGTCAATGGACTGAGGAGAGTTATTCAATGATTGGATTTGCGAGCGCATGGTATCGGTAGCCTGCTTGAACTGTGTCACCAGCACGCGGACAATCTCGGTTTCCATGTGAAATGTTGTCATATAAAGTTTCCCGGTATTTTTATTATGGCTGTTTTACAAGAGGGATAAAAACTTTAGGTCGAAATTGAATCATCAAATTGTTCTCACCACAAAATAGCATCATCTCTATTAACTCCCTTTATATCTGTTGCCACAAAAAAGATCGCCGCTTATAATGATATAGTTTTTGACTTTGTTATTTTTAACAAAACTAAAATGTCTACAAGTTCATCCACGTAAAAGTTCTCATCACTTATCCAGTTGAAACCTAACTCTGTATTAATGGCCGTTGCAGAAAGATTTTCGCTGAAGATATACAACTTATCCCATTCAAAATCTGCGACTTCAGATAACGCAAGCGTATCTTTATTTTCAAGAGATTCAAGTTGTTCTTTTATCTTCTGGGCCCATTCGACCTGCTCAGAATTTTGATATGGGGGCATGTATTCTGGCTTGATCAAATCATTATCTCCTTTACAAGCAACCATCGTTGCCATAAAAACAAGTAATAGATTAAAAACTATTTTGTACTTTTTCATCATTTCAAAGGTAAATTTTAATATCTCTCAGCCAGCGGGGTCTGGAGGTTGCCAACATTAAATTCTGATTACTGAATATGGGTGTTTGGGTGGCAGGGTCAACAATAATAGCATTGCCGTTTTTGACAAGATCAGTTATTTTCTTAACTAAATCTTGATCCGAAATATCAGGATTATTTTTGACAAGGTCGATTCCAAGGCATTGTTCGAAAGATCCATAAAGGAAGCTGCTTTATTACCTTCCTACACTCATGTGCATCGGTAAACTGTTTGGCCCAATCCGCGCCAAATTCCCGTGTTAGTTGGGCATTCCAATAAATATGGCGGAAGGCATCGCTCACACCATCGTTGAGATCTCCTGGATCATTGGAAAATTTCGAGCGATTGCGAGTGAATTTTTATAAATTTGATAGAACCTCAATTGTTGTGCAGGATTTAATTGTTCCAAACATCTCTTTTCGGTAGCCGTTATTGATTGCTGATTTATATTGAGCAGGTCTGTTATCCATTTATCAGGTATAAAACCATTCCCTCCCTCATCAGGTTTTGGCGTTTCGAAATTTGAAAATTGATTATTAAGATCCCGCTGGCCGTATTTTGGAAGAAGGGCAGGCTATGAATAACCGCGAGCATGGCGCCTAAACTACCAGAGGCTGTGGCCATTTGCCCCACTCCGCTATCTCATTTTCTATCCTGCCAGCCAATACCACTACTGCTTCGGTTTGGGCATCCACCTGGCGGATAATCGCTTGCGTTTCTGAAACAAACTCATCCCGACTGGGGCCAAGCCAGTCAACCGATTGCGCAAAACTATTTAAGGATTGGGTTTGTGAACGTATAGATTCAGCGGCCTGCTTGAGTTGATTAGCTAGCGCGCGAACTGTGTCGGTTTCCATGTGGAAAGTTGTCATAAAATCCTATAAACATGAATTATAAGAGAAATCGCATTGTTGTTGCATGGTCAAGTTTGGCTCAAATAAATTCTCAAAATGTAGATGAGGTTATAACCTCTAAATGTGTTTTTCCCTCAGGACTAATGGTATACACCACTTGGGTGGATACCTCCCCGTCATCAGGTTTAATCAAGCGTGCTAAATCAATTACGTCTGCGCCATCAGTTGAATTTACGTAAACACCTTGTTGGTTTCCTATTTGCATCGTTCCACTTTCAATCATGTTACTGTGTGGGTTTTGTGGAACATCCGCCTTTGGAACAAGCGAGTCATATATAAAGCCGACAACGCCTTCCCCAATGTCTCCTCCTATTTTACCGCCGGCAACATTACCAACCACAGGACCTACCGGTCCTGTAATTGGAGATGTAAATGCTCCCACAGCTGTCCCTGCTGCCTCGCCAGGGAAACCCATGACAAAACCACCTGTTTTGGTAAAAACATCACGCCAATGGTTTTCAGGTGGAACATAAAGCGAATAAACGATTGGTTTATCGTCAGCGAGACCAAGGGGTATCTCAATCCATTGTCCTACTTTTTTATCAGCCAAGGCAGCAATAAACGATGCGCCAATGTCGCCAACCTCTATTGCAGTCCCCATGGTACCAAGAGTACGCCCTGCGGAGACTCCT
>JADKAA010000021.1 GCA_016715465.1 Saprospiraceae bacterium | reverse complement strand
GCCGAGACATGACTTTTCAAGAGTTTTAAAACTACACTTACTTGATCAAATTACAAAATCTTGTCCTTAATAATATAAATTGGTCTACCTCTTACTTCTTCCAAAATACGCCAAATATATTCGCCCAACATGCCGAGCATTAACATTATTAATCCACCTATTACTAAAATTAAAATCATTATTGGCGCCCATCCCTGAAAAGGTGTTTTATGCACAAAATAGACCCATATAATTGTTAGGGCATAAGCAAACCCACTAAAAGCCACCAAACCTCCAACGGCAGCCATCAAACGTAAAGGAAAATAACTGACATTCAAAAACCCTGAATAAAAATTTATTAAAGCGATTAATAAATTATATTGCGATTTCCCAATTTGTCTTTCCAATTTATGGTAAGGAATGAACTTCACCTTGAAACCCGCCCACAGAATATCGTATTGATAAAAACGATGATGCTCTTTAATGAGTTGATTGCATCCATGGGTTTTCTGTCAAGTAATGCGAAATCAAATCCACCAGGAGGAGCATCTGGCAACATTAATTTATAAAAAACTTTAGATGTCAATTTACTGGATGCAGATGTTGCATGCGAAACCCTATAACTAATTACTATATCATTGCCCTGTTCCCACTCCTTAAGCATCAAAGTGCATTGTTCGGGTGGATCCTGCAAGTCAGCCGCCATATTAATCACACAATCACCAGTAGCATTTTCCCACCCTGCCAGAATGGCCGCCATTTGACCAAAATTCCTTGAGAAAGAAATAATTTTCACACTGGAGTCTATTGCCCGCAAAGCCAGCAGCTCAGCCAACGAATCGTCTTTTGAGCCGTCGTTTACAAATAACAACTCATAAGTATGTTGCGGAAAATATGTTTTTAATTGATAAATCATTCGCTCGTATAGTGGGGTAAGCGAACCCTGATTCTGATACACTGCAAAACAAACTGAAATATGGCTCATAAATTTTTGATAACCATTAACGCGCATTAGAAAAAACAAAGGTTTTGCTTAAAAAAAACGATACGAAGGCCATCGGCAAAATTAATATTGCGCCTGCAAAATACATGTTGTAGTTGATCTGTGCAAACAATCTTAGGAGTAACACATTTATTACATATATCACCACATACACACCAGCAAAGCGGTATAACAATCCAGATTTTGTATTATTAAAAACAATCTTGCCGGTTGTGTTGAAATTAAACAATATTCCACTTATTTGCCCCAGCAAGACCACGAGGGTATAGTGCAATCAATAAACGTTAATAATGCATATATAGAGTACCCAAAAACAGTGTTAATCCCCCCTGCGACCAGACGAAAAAATTGACTACTCCAGAGTTTGCGTACGCGAACTTGAAACTCCATGCTAACGGGCCACAAGTAAAAAGAATGATGTTAGCGGATCATTCATTTTTTTTTCCCTTTTCGCACAACAAAAAAATACTAGAACATAAGTCAGGATATTGCTGACCCAATTGATAGCACCCTTCAAGGTATTCAGGCGAAATAATGTCGGTATTTAACAATCTGTCCCATTGAAAGTTGGCCAAGGCTTTAAAGAAAACCCCAGAACGATGCACCACATGTAAGCCTGCTGCTTTTGCATCCCTCTCCAAAGTATCCAACGTGTATGTTATTCTATGCCCCTGCTCCTTTTCTGCAGGTGTTGTTCTGAATTATGACTTATTAAAACCCATTTTTACAGCGATCTGCCTGGATGGCGCATTGGCATTAGGGCAGACAAGAAAAAATCTACCATGGTCTGAAAGCCATTCATCATTAATTCTTTTCATCACTGCAACTGGATCATCCAAATGTTCCAAAACATGTGTCAAGAATGTTATCATATTTGGTTGGCAATACTACTGTTTCAAACAGAGAATTAACATATTTTTAACGCGCCGCCCACCTTTTTTGCAATTTCGATGGCTTCATCAGAAGCTTCCACACAGGTTATATCTTTGAAGAAAGGGATAATCCGTTTTGTGAAATCACCTTTAAAACTACCCAATTCCAGCAAATTTCCCCTCTTTAAAAATGGAATAAATGATTAAGCATATAAGGATGCATTACATCAAAATCGAATCCGTAGGCATATCTACGCTCTGAAGTATCTTTAAGTTCCTTGTTATAGTCTCTTTGAGAATTCATATTAGTATCCTGGTTTTATAATTTTCCAAATTTTGTTTGTGGCAACAATCTTCCGATCTCCAATCGGCCAGAATCATTTAAATAATTTCAATTTCATTTTACAAAACCGCCATTGACACTATCAACTACAAAATCATACTTCCTGTAAAGATTAATCGCGTGACTACTTTCCTTGTTTACCTCTAATTTTATTTCCATAAAATTTTCACTGACAGCGTATCCAATACACTGCCCCAGTAATTCTGAGGCAATACCCGAACCCATAAAACTCTTCAAAACGCTTACATTTGTAATATACGCAGAATGATCAGCGTTCTCATTAAAATAAATTGCCACCAATCCCACGAGGGAATTCTCTTTCCAAGCTTCGAATGTCATAGATTTTTCGAATACTTTCCGGGAATACTCTTCAAGATTAACCTTTCAATTAATGGCGGATAAAAATTATCGTTACACTCATTTAAGTGCGCCAGAATATCGTTCACAGTGGCCGTTTTTAATTTGTATGCAATTTCCATATCGGATATCAATCTTTGTCATTAACTTTCCAGACCAGCAAGGCCAAAACCAAAACGCCCAAACTCATTACCATTATATAGCATATAAACTTTATCATCACAACGGAAAACATGGGGATAACACATCATTTCCGAATCCCAATCACTTTCTGAAACATCAATTCCGACATTGTCGTCGTCCCTAATCCAATTTTGCATATCCTCTGAAAAAGCATATCCAATTCGATAGGCGCTGGCTTTGTCCTGCCTGAAACCGATTGCCTGCCGGTAACAAAAATACATGTGATATGTTCCACCAACCTCGATAACCGTTGGCAAAGCCTGGCATTCATCGAAATTTAATTTATCGGTAATCAATTGTCTATTTTCTTTTTCCCACGACATGCCGTCACTGGATACGGCATGTCCAATTTTGTAAACGCGCTCTTTAACATCTTTTATCGGGTTATTTATCCACCTAACACCATATATATACCACATATGATAGAGACCATTAACATTAAGAACGAACGGATCACCCACTAAAAAAGGCTCACTTAATGAAGAAGTCAAAACAGGGCCATCTCCAACTCTCTTAAAAGTTAAACCATCATCATTACTAACAGCCAGTCCTATTGATGTTTCAGCAGAAACTGGCAAGCCCTTCTGCTCCAGCCGCCAATATATCCGAGTATTCCGTCTTTGCCCTTCGCGATGTTTAATGGAAAAATCCCATGTTCATCAAAACAGCCCAATCTGCCCATTTCAATTACTGTATTCGTCGAGACATCCTTTATTTCTTTAAAGGACTTGTCCATATCGACAAATGAAATATGACTCAAGTACTTCCCCAGTCTTGTCTTTTCTCTTGTTGAAAAGTATATTCTAACAAAATTATCAAAGACCAGGTTTGAGGTGATTGAGGCAAACTCAAAACAATTATCCGCCAATTTATATTTTGTTGGATCAAATTTTTTCCCAACTTTCCATTTCATAAGAACAACCTTTTATACAGATCGATAATCTTCCAGTTTTGCCAGACCAAAACCAAGCCTGCCGACTTGGTTTCCCAAGTAAAGCATATAAACATTACCATCAAGTTCAAAACATGCGGATAACTGATCATTTCTGAATCCCAGCCCTCTTGTGAAACATCAATACCCACTTTTGCATCATCGCGAACCCAATGCATTAAATCGTCAGATGAAGCATATCCAATCCGATATCCTTTTTCTTTACCCCTAAAATCCGCACTGTAGCGATAGCAAAAAAACATATGATATTTGCCATCATAATAAAAGACATCCGGGCTTGCCTGAGCTTCATTCTCCTCGATCTTACTTTCAATGAGATCCCTATCCTGCTTCACCCAATTAATTCCATCATCCGAAACAGCCATACGAATCTTATATACCGGTTCCGGCTTGCCATCCGCCATAATCCATATTTTCCCTGCGATATACCACAAATACCATTGATCGTGAAATCTCCTAATTTTCGGACCGCTTAAAATAAATGGCTCATTAATACTATAAGACAAGACCGGGCCAGCACCAATTTTGTTGAATGTTATGCCATTGTCATGACTTATTGCGCATCCAATCGCCACATTAAACGGAACCGATTCGCATCTTGTCCAGCCACCATAATATGCCAATATTTTCTCACCATCTCTGATCACAGAAGTGGGGTAGGTTCCAAATTCATCAAAGGTCCCCGGTTCTCCCAGTTCCAAAATCGGTTTTGGATATATTGACGATGTCAAATAAATCATTCCTATTCAAATCTACAAAAGCAGAGTAGCTGACATATTGCCCGTCTTTATCTGGCAAGGGCCGGCAAGAAAAATAGACCCTAACAAAATCATCGAAAATTAGAACTGAAGGAGCCTGGGCAAATTCATGTAGCCAATTTCTGCCCACCACATCCTGAGGATTAAAAATCCTTCCTAGTTTTTTCCATTTAAACATTTTTTATATCCCTGGGACGGATTATTTTTTTGCAAAACCGCAGTAAGACTTAATCCAAGTGGAAAGCGAATAAATTTTTCAACAAAGCTTTCAAATGGAATCACATATCTATCGTAAACATTCCCTTGGTTTTTTACAAGCTGGACACCGTCTGTGCTAGCCAATTTTGTTTTTTTTATTTTGAAATAATATAACGAACCAAGAACGCCCAATATATCCTGATACCAAATATCCTTAATCATGTATTTATTAGTATCTACAATATCCTTAAGCATTTTTCTATTATATCTTCGGTAATGTCCCAACATCTCATCGTGAACAGAGAATAAAAAGGGCAGAGCGGGTACTTCGATCAAGACCTTTCCGTTTGGCGAGAGCAATTCGTGGATTTTATTCAACGCTTCCCTATCCTTTTCAATGTGCTCCAAAACGTGCACGAATAGCGCAGTATCAAACAATCCAAAAGTATCTTTGGTCATGTCAAATAGATCTACCATATGAAATGAAACATGATCGGGAAATTTGTATTTGTTTTCGTGTGTTTCAAACAACGTGAAGGACGGCTCAATGGAAATTATTCTATCAAATTGAGCGGCATGCTTTAAGATTTGATTGGTAAAAGACCTATCTCCACTACCCACTTCCAGAATATTTTTACCTATATGTTTGGCTACAAGATCATATTGATATTTCCTGTAATTGCTCAGTTCGAACTCTTCCAACTCTCCAGACAGCCAGTCCATTCCATGAACATACTGGTCAGCTTCTTTATTGCTTACATGCTCATCATCTGCGCTCATAATTATCCTCTTTACGTTAATATATAAAAAGAGTTCAAATATCTCCTTATTTCCTCACTGGAATTAAACATCATCACGTCGATAATGGAAAGCCAGGGGATAAAATCATGGCCAAACTGTTTATATGCAATATCATTCGACTTGAGAAAATGCAAGTCCAGGCCTTCTTGCTGGAAATCATCCCTTCGATAAAGACTCATCCCACCAATAGGGTTTATGTATTCAGTTGCATGTCTCGCCTTGCAGAGCGCCATGACTTTCTTTTCAGCCGTCAATTCATGGTTGATCGAAATGGTAGAGGACACCAACATAGGCGTTCTTATTTGCAAATATTCATTAACCAGACTCAATGAATTGAAAATAAATCGGAACAAGTTATTTTCATCAAACAATATACACTTCTCTATCAATGGGTAAACAAAACTAAAATTCGGCGCTTTGCGATAGGCGCCCACGATCCTGTTTAGCATTGCCTTGCTCTCATGAGACCAACTATCAGCCAGGAATCTCTCGCTGACATCCAGGTAATCAGAATCCCGTTTAAGTGGGAGCGTGATGTAGACATCCTGCCCGTTCATCAAAATCCTGTTTCTATTGATCCAGCCTTTTTTTGTATACTCAATATTGTCATATACCACAAATTCATCAACCGCATTAATGAGCTGAAAATACCCGATATAGGGGAAAAAATAGGGCTGCATAATCGCTATTTTCAAAAAAATCACTCCAAATTTAGTTAACTCCGAAATAATCTATGCCGACTTCAAAGTTTCCTTTATTAACGCAGAAATTCGCATAACATCCTGTTTCTCCAGGCCGTCATAAAGAGGCAGGCACAGTACACGAGAACTAATATCCTCGAAACTGGGCAAGACTGCCTAGTCTGAAGAAATGGAAGTGTATTCAATGATGGATAAAAATATCTTCTTGGATTGACCTGGTTTGAATTAAGCGCCTGTTTTACAGCCAGAAGTTGCGCCTCAGCCTGGAACACTACAGGGTAATAGGCATAGTTATAATCGTAGTTTTGCGGGATGTTGGAAAAAACGATCCCCAAGCCACTTAACTCAGCATTATACATCTCGCAAATTGAGCGACGTCTTTTGACAATGTCAGTCACATTGGGCAATACACATAACCCCATGGCAGCGTGGAATTCAGAGTTCTTTCCGTTCACGCCCAAAATATAGTACTCGTCACCCAAATGACCAAAACTTTTCATTTTATTAATCATATCCGCCATTTGCGGAGTATGCGTCACAATTGCACCACCTTCCACTGTATGAAATAACTTTGTAGCATGAAAACTGAGCGTGGAGATATCGCCATAATTCAATAGGGAGGAACCGTTCAATTTACAACCGAAAGCATGAGCGGCATCGTAAATCACCTTTAAGTTATACTTTTTAGCGATTGCCTCAATTGTCTCCACATCGGAAGGGTATCCATAAACATGCACAGCCAGAATGGCTTGAGTACGTTCGGTAATAGCTGATTCGATCTTTTTGGGGTCAATACAAAAAGCATGCGCATCAATATCCACGAAAACAGGCTGGCAGTGCTCCCATAAAATTGAATTGGTAGTGGCAACATAAGAAAAAGGGGTTGTGATCACCTCTCCTTGAATTTCCAAAGCCCGCAGAGCAATTTGAATGGCAATTGTGCCATTGGAAACATAATGAATATACGGAACACCCAGATATTCCGCAAGCTTTGCTTCCAATTCCAGCACCATCTCTCCATTGTTAGTCAACCAGCCTGAAGCCCAAATTTTCTCAAGACGTTTAATATATTCATCGATCGGAGGAAGGTAGGATTTGGTTACATTGATCATATTTATTGTCCTAAAAGCCTATATCTCATTCGAATTTTTACACTTTATGCTGTCACTCATAAAGATTTGACACTACACGAAAACAATACTATAAAATTTGAGCACAGTATTTATTGGCACTGTTCAAGTTAAATTAATGCTTCCAGAATTATAATTGGCTTTTGAGCGCGAACATCCGAAAATGTGATAATTTGGGGAAAGTTTAATTTAAACTTCCTAGGTTTCTGAATCATGCCGTACTTTAGTAAATTACGGGGGTTTCTTCCAAACGCTCACCGACTCGATAGTATCTATCAGTATAAAGTGATGATCGTTAACATATTTTGTTAGTCGTGTTGTTGAAGGATGCACTCCGTTAAAAGTAAAATTCATATTGAAGATCACATAGTCCGGTTCAAATTCCTCAATATAGTCTGTACCACATCCCTGCCAAAAATGGCATGCTACGATTCCTTTATCAGATGGTATCGCAACATATAGATCGTAAGCAATTTTCGAACCATTGGGAATATTCTCTTCAATATAAGTATAAGCCTTATAAATTAAGTTATTTTTATACATCAACCGGGCATATCCCTTCGGAAGCGAAACGGAAAAATCACTCACCAGAATAAAAAACAAAAAGTATATAAGAG
>JADKAA010000020.1 GCA_016715465.1 Saprospiraceae bacterium | reverse complement strand
GGTACCGATGGTGTTGAATTACCTGCTGCCAGTCGGACTCAAAGGAAGCCTTTGCAGCCATTATGCTTGCAGCTGCCATCACCTGCCACAATACCTATATGCATTCATGGGGAAGTATCTTTATCCAGGATGTGGTACTTCCGATCCGTCAGAAGCCTTTTGCACCGAAGGACCACCTTCGTTACCTCAAATTGTCCATTCTCGCTGTTGGAATCATCATTTTCATATTAAGCATCATCTTTCAGCAAACAGAGAAGGTGTTCCTGTTCCTCAATATTTCGGGAGCCATCTTTGTCGGAGGATCAGGTGCCGTGATCATCGGGGGACTTTACTGGCGCAAGGGCACTACCCCTGCTGCATGGGCTGCGATGATTACCGGTGCCCTGACGGCCAGCCTGAACATCCTGCTAAACCAGCTTTTCCCCATTTCCCGATCAACGGTCAATGGGGCTGGTTCTGGCCATGGTTATGGCATCCATCGTTTATCTGATAGTTTCCCTGCTTACACCCAGGAAAGCCTTTGACCTGGACAAACTCTTACACAGGGGGCTATGCTGTAAGGACGACCAGATCAAGGAAGCGACGAGGTTGTTAGAGGATGGAAAGTGCTTGCTCTAACCAAAGAATTTACCAGGGTGACAAGGCGATTTATTGGGCAACGACCGGCTGGACTGCAGCCTGGGTATTGTTTTCTTTGTTGGGACTTTGTTCTATTTCCTCGTAAACCCTTTACCAACGATCAATGGTTGGCGCTGGAAAATATATACCTACTTGTTCCTGGGGGCATCCATCATCGTCACCGTATGGTTTACCATTGGAGGAATGAAAAATCTGCGTGAAATGATCCATGCCTTACGTCACAATATTCGTGACCATAAGGATGATGGTTTTGTTGGAAAGTCAAAATGATGTAAACAAAGCATATGAACTACGGAAGTTTCAGTGAAGACGGAAAGGAATATGTAATCACCAATCCACGGACGCCGAGTCCATGGATCAATTACATATACAATGGAAGGTATTTCTCAACCATTTCCAACAATGGAGGAGGGATCAGTTATTATAAGAGTCCTTTGCACGGACGGATCACCCGTTACAGGATCAACGAGGTGCCTCCCGACCGGCCAGGCAAATACATTTATGTGAAGGACCAGAAACCGGTGAAATCTGGAGTCTCACCTGGCAGCCGGTAGGCAAAGCGACCGGAAGCTACAGGGTTGCACATGGATTCGGCTACACCAGGGCGGAAGCAAAGGTTGAAGACATTGACTCTTCTGTATTGTTTTTTGTCCCGCTGGATGATGACCAGGAAATCTGGAGAACAAGCCTTAAGAATACATCCGGCAGGGCAAGAAAACTTTCGTTGTATGCCTATGTTGAATTAGCCCTGGGACATGCGCTCGTTGACCTGATCAACCAATGCGATGACCAGCATTTCAACCGGTCACATTTCGACCAAACGCTGAATGCATTGTTCTCCTACAAAAACCTATTGGGTTACCCGACAAAAAGGCACAGCAGCAGGAGAACAAAGGAATGGGATCAGTGGACTTTCTTCACCAGTGAACCGGTGGAGGGTATGAAACCGTGAGGAGCGATTTCTTGGGCTTTACAGGAATGAAACGAATCCTGGAATCTGTTGAGAAGGGATCACTTTCAAACCAGGACACCAATTTCGGGAATGTGGTGAATGCTTTGAAGATCGATATTGAACTTCAAGCCGGTGAAAGCAAGGATCTCCTATTTACCCTCGGAGTGATTGAAAAGACCAGGTTTGAAAGTATTCGTGAAGAAAAGGTCAGGAAATACCAGCAGGTTGAACAGGCTGACATTGAATTCAGCAGGGTTAAGGCATACTGGGATGAGTATTTTTCGTTCACCACCGCTGAGACTCCTGATGCAAATGCAAATATATTTCTGAAGTATTGGTTACCCTACCAGGCTAAAGTCGCTTTTGATGTTGGGAGGGTGATCAGTTATTATTACTGGGGAATTGGTCGTGGTTTCGGTTTCAGGGATACTTCACAGGACACCATTGCAGTAACCATATCCAATCCTGCTAAGGCACGGGAGCGTATCCAGTTGCTGAGCCGGCAGATGAGGAAAGACGGGAAAGTATACCATCATTTTCATGGAGACGGACAGGGAGAATTTACATACCATTGTGATGATCCCCTCTGGTTTCTGCTGGCAGTAACAGAGTATTTGAAGGAAACCGGTGATTTTGGGCTGCTCAGTGAAATGCAACCTTATATCGATGCTGAGCCGGCATCGATCCTGGACCATATGTTCAGTGTTGTGAACTTTGCCAAAAATAACCTTGGGATGCACGGATTACCCATCTTTGGACGCGGTGACTGGAACGATACCCTGGATTATATTGGTGGCGATGAAGGTGGTGAAAGCGTATGGGGTGGTATGTTTTATGCCGCCATGCTAGGCTTATTCATTGAATTATTGAAATTCAGGGGAGAGCATGAATCGGCGGAAGCAGTGGAGGAATTCAGGGATGCACTGGTTCAGGCTGTTGAGAACAATGCCTGGGATGGAGAATGGTATATCCGGGCATTCGGTGAGAAGGAACGAAGGGTTGGATCTAAGGATAACAAATATGGCAAGATTTTTCTGAACACACAGATATGGCCTGTAATTGCAGGATTTCCGGATAAAAACAGGCTTACCAGGGCGATGGATAGTGTGAAGACGCATCTTGATTCACCGGAAGGACCGAAAAATGTACCCGCCTGGAAAGAAATTGATCCCAACATTGGATTAGTAACCAGGTGTTTGGGGAAAGAAGGAGAATGGAGCCGTGTTCTGTCATCCAACAACCTGGGTTATCCAGGCAGAAACCATGCTGGGAAGGTGCAACCAGGCCTGGGAATATTTTGAGAAAATGTTGCCTAACCGCATCGACAGCGATATTTTCGTGGCAGAGCCTTATGTCTATTCTCAATACATTACCAGCAATGAACACGAAGCCCCGGGAAGGGCCAGCCATTCATGGCAGACTGGTTCTGCTGCGTGGATGTACCGCGTTGCCTATGATTACCTGCTGGGTATTCGCTCAACCTATAACGGCCTCCTGGTTGATCCGTCGATTCCATCGCATTGGAGTGGCTATAAAGCAGAAAGGGTGTTCAGGGGAACCCGGTACCTCATTGAAGTTCTAAATCCTCAACATATAGAAAAAGGTATATGTGAACTTGTTGTTGACGGAGATCCAATTCGGGAAACCTGCTTCTGTCATGATAAACCCCCAGTGTCATGTTAAAGTAATCCTGAAATAACACATTCATGAAAAGACATCCAAAAAATCCAATACTAACACGCACTGACATCCCTCCTATCCCGCCTGCACTGGTAGATGTGAGCAGTGTTTTTAACCCGGGAGCCATCAAGCATGGCAACGTTTACCCTTGATTCTCAGGGTGCAAAGCCGTTCCCGGGAAACGTTCCTGGTGATGGCCAGAGCAAGGATGGCATTCACTTCAAGGTTGATAATCAAATAGTTGATTTTAGGGCATTGAAAAAGTTCAAGGAAAAGTCTTCCACATTTATGATGCAAGGATCACCGAGCTTGAAAACCGATTCTACATCATGTTTGCTATGGATATGGAAGACGGTTGCCAGTTGGACTTAGGTACCACCGATGACTTCAAATCGTTCCGGTTCCTGGGCCAGACATCCAATGAAGATATCCGGAATGGAGTATTGTTTCCTGAAAAAGTCAACGGGGTTTACCTGAGAATGGATCGCCCCAATAAAGCACGGCATTCAGGCGGGCCTACCTCTGGCAGCACAATCTGGCTTTCCGGGTCGGATAACCTCATTGACTGGCATCCTATTGCTCCGTTGATCCAGGGGAGATTTCACTACTGGGATGAATTTGTCGGTTCCGGGCCACCACCTGTTAAGACACGGGAAGGCTGGCTCCATGTGTACCATGGTGTAGCCGGGCATTTCGGAAGTTCCAATATTTACCAGGGAGGTGTTATCCTCCTGGACCTGGATGATCCTTCAAAAGTACTTGGAAGGAGCAGGTGTAATATCCTGGAACCACGGGAAGCATGGGAACTTTCCGGTCAGGTTCCAAACGTAACTTTCCCAAGTGGAATGATTGTGGAATCCTTTGATGAAGAAGGGTTCGCCACAACGGATAGTGAGGTTAAGATCTATTACGGAGCTGCAGATACCAGTGTTGGTTTGCTCATTACTACCATCCAGGAGCTACTGGATGCTGCCATGGAAGGTGAAATCCCCTTAATTGTTATCTTTATTTAGTCAAAATCTTATTTATCAATAAATTAGATGGTCCACCCTCCAGTGGACCATTTTTATATACTTTTGTCAAAATGTACCTCTAAAACCAGATTGGGACAGTTTCCGGAAACAGGAAATCAGAAATGAATCTATATATCTGATATTGAATGTCATATAATTTATGGCATACTTTTTTATTCATTTGTTATTTGGTCATTCTACCAGGGAAACCAGGTATCAATGGACCAAATCTCCTAGATCGCTACTCAATGTACTCATAATCTGTTTGTTATGAAACCATTTCTTCACTCACTGGTTCTTTGCATCTTAAGCATTGTTATTTACACTGTTCCTGTTTTAGGACAAGTTGAACAAAATCCCTTTAAAGAGCCGGGAAGAAAGTATCCACCTGAACCTCCTGTTGAATTATTTATCCTGGGTGGCAACACCGACGATGCCCCGGCTGGTTCCATTTCAGTTGCCGAAGATCCGGTATATAATGGATATACTCCTGAACAACTGGTCCAAATGTCCTGGTAACTGGTTGTCTTACAGCCAGTAATATCCGTTTTGGATATTATGTAAAAAGGGAGTACCTGGACATGGAATAACCACACCTGGTCATCGACTCCCGGGAACAGGCAAGTGGCATACTTTAACAAAGCCACTTCAACATTTCCACTC
>JADKAA010000019.1 GCA_016715465.1 Saprospiraceae bacterium | reverse complement strand
GCTCGTTGTAAATCAAAAAAATGACTTTATCAAGACTGGCTTAAAAAAAATATTAGTTAATTCCTTTTTGCCTATGCGAAGAAGTTAATCTCAAGGCAGGAAGACATCATAGTTAGCTACTTATCTGGCAGAATGGGGATAAAAAAACCCCTACCTACCTGGATATCTGAGCCAACCATCCAATAGCGTGATTATGGCACGTATCGTCTTTATACATTAGGTTCCGGGGTGTAATTTATTGAACCAAACCCATTTTTATATAAAAACTTTTTACAGAAAAAAGACAAAGGTGACAAATGTATCAATATTGGTATTGCTTTTGATGAAAATACTGAAGGCTGATTTTTTACATTTTCCCGAAAATACACAGGGCTAAACATTCTCAAAAAAAAAGAAGCTGATTTTGGACAATCACTGGAAACGAAGAAATATGGCGAAAAAAACAAAATATCGAAAAAATAATCAGAATCCCCCTCTTGTTAATGGCAATGAGATAATGGGAGAAATACTTTACTCCATATCCCAATTTTATTTCAATAGATGTGGAAGGATTGGATCTTCCAAATTGTAAAAACAATTGATTTTGAAAATTTCAACCTGAAGTCTTTTGTATAGAGACCTTTGGATTTATAGAACGAAATATGGAAACAAAAAAAAGGAAATAATTTATTTTTTTCGAAAGCAATGGTATTTTGTTTATGCCGACACATATATTAATACTATTTTCTGTCGTAAAGATGCCACAAAATTGGTATAACCTGATCTGAAATTTATTTAACTTATTTCTCTTATTACTTCCAAAAATCTTTTTCATCCCTTTTTTTTCTTTTCTCATCCAGGTGATAACTCAGGTGCAATGTATAATACTTCTTAAGGTCATAAATTGTATAAGAATTTTCGGCCACTATCTCATCAATATGATCCAGGCCCATCGCATTAGCCTCATCAAATAGCCGGACAAACTCAGCCGGCAATTCTTTAATACTTACCCATGCAGCAAAAACAAAGGGCAATCCTGTAATTTTTTTCCATTCTGAACCCAGGTCATAAATAAATGTAGAGATCTTTCTCTGTTCAAGGGCCCTGTCACCGATCACTAAACCGGCAGTTGTTTCTTTTATTTCCTGCCGGTATTCTTCATTTCATGCATGAATAATTTTCGGTTAATGCCCCAATATTCCTTCATCAGGAATTTCAGCAGCGCCACCGATGTTTTGCTTTGATAATCGAGGTACACCTGCTCTATCTCCTGCATCGGTACTTCACTGAATAAGGCCACAGAAGCGATCTCCCCTTCCGTACCAATGCAATAATTTCCTGCAATATGGTACGAGGGCAAGCGGGGAATGACCGCCACCGGTATCAACCCCACATCAATTTCACCTTTCAACAGCATTTCAGCCACCCGGGCCGGGTAATCACCCACCAGCTCTATCTGGTTGGAAATGGGCGGTTTCTCCAGGCCATAGATCAATGGTTTGGTATTAAGGTAGTTGACAATGCCGACACGAATCTTATCCAATTGGGTTATTTTTGCGGGCAAAGGTAAAGGAACTCAATTCGTCTATAAAACATAATCATGGAACTTACAGCTCTCACCTCCATTTCAGCAATTGACGGCCGCTATCGCAAACAAGTACAGCACCTGGATGAATATTTTTCTGAATATGGACTGATGAAATACAGGATATTGATAGAAATTGAATACCTCCTTTTTCTCGAAAAGAAGAAATTTTTCAAACTTCCCGGTAAAGCCTTTAAAACACCTTAGTAAACTGGCTGAGGATTTTGGACCGGAAGATGCACAGGAGATCAAACAAATTGAATTCACCACCAACCATGATGTAAAAGCGGTCGAATATTTCCTTAAAAACGAGTTGGAGAAATCCGGTGCCGCTACTGCTAAGGAATGGGTACATTTCGGACTTACCTCGCAGGATATTAATAATACAGCTATTCCCTTATCGTGGAAACATGCCATTGAATATGAATACCTGCCCGCTTTACTTAACCTCAATACGGAATTAAAAAAATCCTGGCCAGCAACTGGAAAGATATTCCCATGCTGGCGCATACACACGGACAACCGGCCAGCCCTACAAAACTGGGCAAGGAAATAATGGTATTTGCAGAGAGGATCGAAAACCAGATAGAACAATTTATTGGCATTCCTTTCAGCGGAAAATTTGGCGGTGCTACGGGCAACTTCAATGCACACCATGTGGCTTTCCCCAAAACAGACTGGATAAAATTTGGCAATGAATTTTTGCAAAGCCTGGGACTGAACAGGCAGCAGTACACTACGCAGATAGAACATTACGACAGCCTTGCTGCTCACTTCGATTGCATGAAGCGGATCAATAATATACTGGTTGATCTCTGCCGCGATACCTGGACCTATGTTTCCATGGAATACTTCACGCAAAAAACAAAGAAAGGAGAAGTGGGTTCATCGGCCATGCCGCATAAAGTGAATCCTATTGATTTTGAAAATGCAGAAGGCAACCTCGGTCTGGCCAATGCGATCTTTGAACATCTTGCTGCCAAGTTGCCTGTATCAAGATTACAAAGAGACTTAACTGATTCCACTGTATTAAGAAATATTGGTGTGCCGTTTGCCCATACATTGATTGCCTTCCGCTCCATTGAAAAAGGGCTGAATAAACTGGTGATCAATGATGCTAAAATTTATGAAGACCTCGATAATAACTGGGCCGTTGTAGCAGAAGCTATTCAGACCGTTTTACGCCGTGAGAATTATCCTAATCCTTACGAGGCATTAAAAGAGCTTACCAGGGGTAATAATAAAATTGACCAGAAGGCCATTCATAAATTTATCGAAGGACTGAAGGTCAGTGAAATATTAAAAAAGGAATTGAAGAAAATAACACCGCATAATTATACGGAGTACAATATAAATGATAGCATTTACCGTCTTACAATAAACACAACCAATTCCTTCTCTCCTTCCATCTTATTGCCGTAAATAGAAACCCGGCCTTCAATAAAACTTTTGCGAAGCGATGTTTGGAGATTCTGTTACTGCATATATTTCTGTCAGCGGGTATTATTCCGGAAATAATCCAATCCTGCCCTCGTCACTTCGGTGGCAAATCCTTTTCCCCAATTCTCCGGGGTAAACGAATAACCCAATTGTATTTTCTCCGGATCATCAGGGATGGGAACAATAACGAAAGTGCCCGCAAAGTTCCCGGTAAGTTTTTCATCAACCGCCCAGCGGCCCATGTACGAAGAGGCATACGTTTCCAATGCCATATCAAGGAAAACATCGCTTTCTTCTTTTGTGTTTACAGGCCGGATATACCGCATCACTTCCGGGTTACCATGCAACAGGAAAAGATTATCATAATCAGCAGTGGTGAACTGCCGGACTACAAGCCGTTCTGTTTCAAAAATAACTGACATGAGGACAATTATGAATTATGAGTTATGAATTAAGAATTGAGAATTATGAGTTATGAATTAAATATCGAATAGTTTATAAAAAGTCAAAATTCAACATTCATCATTCATCATTCATAATTCATTTATGTATCTCACTGGTAAAATGAAACTCAATATCCGGGTTATTCGTCCGTTCCGTATTCAAAAACCACTCACTCTGTGCCAGGTACACCATATGCCCATCCTTATCTTCTGCAATATTCGCCTGTTTGAAACGGGAGAAATCAAGCAGCTTGGCAGCATGTTTAGAAGTTAACCAGCAAGCTTTATAAAAAGGTAAGGTATTAAACACCACCGAGGCACCATATTCATGCAGCAGGCGGTACTGGATCACTTCAAACTGCAGTTCTCCCACACAACCGATGATCTTCTTATTACCCCCAAACTGGGTAAACAACTGTGCCACTCCCTCATCCGTCAGTTGCAACAAACCTTTTTCCAGTTGCTTGGTCTTCATCGGGTCTTTGTTCACCACTTCTTTAAAGATCTCCGGGGAGAAAGAAGGAATACCGGTAAAGAAAAAATCTTCGCCTTCTGTCAGCGTATCACCGATCTTGAAATTACCGGTGTCAAACAGGCCCACCACATCGCCGGCATAAGCATCTTCGATAATGCTTTTATCACGGGCCATAAAAGAATAAGGATTACTGAAACGGACATCCTTATCCAGGCGCACATGATGGAAATATTTATTGCGTTCAAACTTACCGGAGCAAACCCGGGAAGAAAGCGATACGGTCCCGGTGCTTGGGGTCAAGGTTGGCATGTATCTTAAAACAAAGCCGCTCATCTTATCTTCTTCCACATCCACGGGACGCACCGTTGTTTCCCGGCTTCGGGGTGTAGGTGCAATGCGGATAAAGGTGTCCAGCATTTCTTTCACGCCAAAGTTGTTGATGGCCGATCCAAAGAAAACCGGCGCCACTTTTCCATCCAGGTAGTCCTGTATCTTCAGTTGCCCATGTACGCCGTCCACCAGTTCTACATCTTCCCTCAGTTGGTGAGCATCCTTCTCTCCCAGTTTATCATTTACCACTTCGTCATGCAGGTCAGAAATAGGAATAGCTCCCTCTTCTGCACCTTTGGTACCCGCGGTGAACAACAATAAATTTTTATCGTGCAGGTTATATACGCCTTTAAATTCTTTACCGCTGTTAATGGGCCATGTCATCGGGTGCAGGTGGATGGCTAATTCCTTTTCAATTTCTTCCAGCAGGTCAAAGCGGTTCTTACCGTCCCGGTCCATTTTGTTGATGAAAACGATTACGGGAGTATCCCGCATCCGGCAGACTTCCATCAGGCGGCGGGTCTGTGCTTCCACCCCGTTCACACTATCTATCACCAGGATAACACTGTCTACTGCCGTAAGGGTACGGTAGGTATCTTCTGCAAAGTCCTTGTGACCGGGAGTATCCAGCAGGTTGATCAGTACATTGTTGTACTCAAAACTCATTACCGAAGTAGCCACGGAAATACCCCGTTGCCGTTCTATCTCCATAAAGTCGCTGGTAGCATGTTTCTTTATCTTATTGCTCTTAACCGCACCTGCCACCTGGATGGCACCGCCAAAGAGCAGGAACTTTTCTGTCAGTGTCGTTTTCCCCGCATCCGGGTGAGAGATAATGGCGAATGTCTTTCGCCGTGCTATTTCGTTGTGATATTTCATGTGCCCCGTACCCCAAAGGGGGGATTAGATTGTTTAAAATCGAATATTTAGTAAAGGCGGCAAAGGTAAGGAACGTACTGTAACCGTGCCCCAAATAGCAGTTGACCATACTGGAAAAATATTTTACTTTAGATAGAGTTCACTATTCCGCAATTTGTGTGATCCAAATTAATTTAAGATATGCGTAATTAAATGGAAAAAGAACAATGAATCATGATAAAGAATTTTACGATAGTAAGTATGTTTTTCTCACTTTTGGTTTCTTGCAAATCAAATCCCACTGCCAGCACCACACCGGACCAGACGGACAGTATAGTAAGCGGCCCTGAAGACAAATCAAAAAATATACATTGGATAAAAGGACCTGAGCCGGAATACAACTATCATTATAATATTGCTGTATCAACATCCGAAAACCTATATACTACCGGAGGAAACTATGCAGGCACTTTTGAAGCTTTCAATTTCGTTACTAAAAAATGGACAGTATTACAAAATTTGCCAATCCCCAGAGTCTTTACAGGCGGAGCTATACTTGAAAACACTATTTATATTACAGGAGGTATTATTTCAAATCAATCTTCCCCGCTTGTCAATAAATACGATATTATTGAAAAAAAATGGACCAGCTGCCGAAATTTAAAAGTACCTACCAGCAGGCATGCAGTAGTTGCCTGTAATGGTAAAATCTATGTTATCGGGGGGCTTAGTGATAGAATGATGAATTTAAACAACGTCGAGGAATATGACCCTAACACAGATACATGGACTAGTAAAAAAGTATGGCAATAGCTAGACACGGGCATGCTGCGATTGTACACAACAATAAAATATTTGTTATTGGTGGTTACATAAATAACTTCCCAACAGGTTTTACGGAGGAATATGATCCCAACACCGATAAATGGAAGACAAAATCACCAATGCCTACCGCAAGAGGCTTCTTCGGACTCGTGGCCATTGACAGCTTTTTATATGCAATAGCCGGCCGGATAGGACAAACAGAAGGACCAATAGAAAAATATGATTGTATAAATGACAAATGGACAGAAATCGAACCACTACCGGTTATCAGGAACCGTTTTGGCATTGCAGCTCAAGATAACAAGGTATACATTATTGGTGGTGAGGAAGGCAAAAAAAGCCTGCTGATAGGAAACAGAAAAAAATAAATACTCTGCTTTCATACCGTGGTTGGTGTTCAGAGCTTGTCGAAGTATTAGCATTTGAAAACGCCGTCTCTTTATAAAGTACTAAAAGATCAGATTAAAGCCATACCGTAGCTTCTTCTGTCATTCTGTGCTATATTCTGTCATATCAGCCTTGTCTCGGAATCTTTCCCTCTTAATAAAATGCATTACATCTTCGCCTAAGTCAGCCCTTTAAAAATAATTATATTAATCAGCAAGAAACAACAATCCCGCCGTAAGGCGGGACTGCTGTAAAAGTGTTCACTACGGAATAATCCTTATTGTGATTTGCTTCAGTGTAAAAATAAATGATTTTACCATTCTGCATCAAAAAAATTTGGTATTTTCAATATCCTTTAAACTTTTTGGCTATGAGAAAAATTGTAGGTCTTGATATAGGCACTAATTCTATTGGCTGGTCTGTAATTGAGAGAGATCTAGAAAATGAAAGCGGCAGAATATTAGGTATTGGGAGTCGCATTATTCCTACGGACAGTGAATTATTGAGTAAATATGAAACTGGTCAAGCTGCTTCCAAAAATGCTGGCCGAAGGCAAGCCAGAGGTGCCCGCCGATTAAAACAACGATATAAATTAAGAAGACAAAGATTAATTGATAGTCTGATATTGTTAGAATGGCTACCTAAAGAGTTTAAGCCTGGTAATCAAATAACAATAGGTGCAGAAACACTGCAAAAGATGAAAACGGCATTTGGGGTAACCGAAATATCAGATGATTGGGTTGTATATTATTTAAGGCATAAGGCGCTTACTGAAGAATTGAGTAAAGATGAGTTAGCAAAAGTGCTTTATCATATGAACCAAAGGCGTGGATTTAAAAGCAACAGAAAAGCTGGGAATGAAATACCGACTGAAAAAGATGAAGAAAATGAAGGAGGAAAAAGAAAAAGAGTTAAAAAGGTTGAAATAGTAACTATACATTCAATAGAAGACTCCGGCGAAAAGCAGAAAGGTAATAGCATTTATAATATTAAACTAAAAGATGGTAGACTTGGAACAATAATCCGAAAAGCTAAACCAGAATGGGAAAATCAGGAGTTGGAATTAGAAATCACATGTGTTCCCCCAACTAAAAAAGACGATGAAAGATATGAGTTTAGAAAACTTAATAATACTGATGCAGATAAATGGTCAAAGCAAAAGTAGCAAGAGAAGAAGCTATCCGTAGATCAGCTTATTTATATCCAGGTAATTATTATTTTCATGAATTACGAAAAAATCCTCAATATATTATAAAAGATGTTTCTATAGACAGGCAATTTTATATAGACGAACTAACAGCAATTCTAAGTAAGCAAATCGAATTAAACTCTTCATTGAACAATTCAGATAAAATTTCCCAAATTGCTGAAAAATTCTACCCAAAAAATCAGGAGAAGCAAAAAGAGCTTAAGAATAATGATATTATTCATCTCTTCATCAAGGATATTATATACTTCCATCGTCCATTAAAAGTAAAAAAAGTAGTATCACAGATTGCCGTTTAGCTTATAAAAACTATTCCGACTCTTCTACAGGTAAGAAAATGCCTTATAAAGCTGCCCCAATCAGCAGTCCGGTTTTTCAAGAATTCAGAATATGGCAAACTGTAAATAATATCCGGGTTTTAAAAAGAGAAATGAGGGATACCCATGGTCGGCTTCAGATTGACATTGATGTTAGTGAGCAATATTTGACACAAAAGATTATTGAAACCCTGTTTGATTTATTCGATGGAAAAGAAAGGTAAATCAAAAGCAAATTCTTAAAGAATGTGGATTGAGTGACAAGGAGTTTATGATAAATCTTTTTCGCTTAAATGAAGAAAAAGAGTTACCGGGCAATGAGACAAAAGCACTTATAAGAAGGCAGTTCAAAAAAGCTGGCCTTGAAACAAAATGTGAAGAATTGCTGAACAATCCCAAAGATTTCTACCAACTATGGCACATATTGTATTCTTTAGAAAATGAAATTTATATAAAATCTGCACTACATAGACAATTTAACATAACTGAAGATCAGGCAGAAATAATTTCAAAGGCTCCCCCCTCAAGCAACAATACGGCTCACTTTCTCATCAGGCGATGAGCCGGTTGCTACCCTTAATGCGTATTGGCAAGTATTGGCAATGGGAAGCGATTGACAACTCCACACAGATAAGACTACAGAATATTTTTACAGGCGAGTTTGATGAAGGAATAAGTAATCTTCTTCGGGATTTATTCGAAAAACATAAGATACAAAAGGAAGAAGATTGCAAGGGAATGATAGTTCCTATGGCTTCTTATACGGTTTATGGCATCCATAGTGAAAGAAACAATTCTTTTTATGATAAACCCGAACAGGTAATCCCAAAAGAACCGCTGAATCTTCGCAACCCAATCGTTGAACAGGTTGTAAATGAAACATTGCGATTGACAAAAGACATATGGAATACTTATGGACGACCTTATGAAATTCATATTGAATTGGCGAGAGATTTGAAGAAAAATGCAAAAGAAAGAGAAGATATTTCCAAAATGATCACTGAAAATGAAAACGATAATAAACGCATCGCCGCAATTCTCCGGGAATTAAAATGGGGCAATCCAAACTCCATAGGCGATATTGAACGTCTGAAACTTTGGGAGAAACAAGCTGATGAAAAAACAAAAGAAGATTTCAGGAGTATTAAGTTTAAGAAACTAACAGAGCCGACAAAAGAAGAAATTCAGAAATATAAATTGTGGGCCAGTCAAAAATTCCTATCTCCTTACAGCGGAAGACCAATTCCTATTTCACAGCTTTTTACAAGAGCCTACGATGTTGACCACATCATTCCACGTTCCAGGTTGTTTGATGATTCATTCGAAAACAAAGTAGTAGTAGAAACTGAACTAAACAAAGAAAAAGGCAACAAAACAGCATACGAATATATCAGGGGTGGAAGCCCGAAAGGCAATAAAATATTATCAGTTACACAATTTGAAGCTCATGTAAATCAGTTTTTCTATCGTAAGAAAAAAAGATTGCTGTTAAGCGAAGATGTGCCACAAGGGTTCTCAAATCGTCACTTAGTTGATAGCCGTTATATAAGTCGGAAACTAAATGAACTATTAGCTCCAGTTGCAGAAAATCAAAAAGACCCTGTCATCTCTACATCTGGCAGTGTAACAAGTGAACTAAAATCTTCATGGGGACTCAGCGAAAAAATGAAAGAGCTGGTAAAATGGCGGTTTGAAAGACTACAAGAAAAGACCGGAGAATCATATGTTTGGTATGATGATGAACTAGACCAGGATGAAAAACCCACTGGGAGGAAAATCCTGCGTTTAAAGGGATTTGAAAAACGTCTTGATCACAGGCATCATGCAATGGATGCCTTGATTATTGCATGTACAACCCGTAGCCATATCAAATACTTGAATGACCTGAATGCAGCCCAATACAGAAAAATTCCAACTGACGAGGAAGTAAAAAAGTACTTACCAAAACTGCTGGAAGCTGGCAAAAATGATTATTGGCAGAGTCGTAAGTTTAAAAAACCCTGGAAAACCTTTGTAGCAGAAGCCGTTACCGCTCTTGAAGGAGTTGTAGTTTCTTTTAAGAATAATATTAAACTCTATGGCAGAAAGGCAAATAAAAATTTACGATATATACTGCAAGCAGATGGCACATTCAAGAAAGAATTGAAACCAGTAGTTGATGAACAAGGCAAAAAAAAACTATCTCCTTATGTCCGGCAATCGTTACACAAAGCAACATATGCTGGAAAAATTCAAATAAGAGAATATAAACCTGCCCCTATCAACGAGGCATTTAAAACTCCTAATCTTATTGCAAACAAAGAAGAAAAAAAATATCTGAAAAAACTTCTTGAAAATAGTAATGGAGACTTAAAGAAAGTAGTCAAATTATATAAGGAAGCTCCTTTGAAGGATAAAGAACATAACGAAGTTAGAAGGATAATGTTGATTGAAATGACACCATATTATGTTAATAGGGTCGATATATCTTCAGGATTTGATAAAAAAAGAATAGAGAAAATTCCAGACCCGGTTCTGCAGAAAGAACTAGTCAGCCACATTGACAACATAGAAAATTTAAATAAATCAAGAAATAAGGAAGAAGAAATAGATGCCTTTGGAAGCGAGGGTATCGAAATACTTAATAAGAATCGAAAATTCCCAATAACTAAAGTTACTATTAAGGAAGAATCCTCTTCAAAATTTGAAATAAGACCAGGAGCATATACAGAAGCAGATAAAGGCACTAATCTTTTCTTTGTCATATATGAAAATTTAAATGACTTTTCCGATAGGCTATTTGAAAGTATCCCGTTGAGAACAGTTATAGAAGCAAAGGTTACTGGTAGCGATTTCGTCGAAGACAGAACAGGGTATCGTTGGTTTAAATTGTCACCAAATGACTTAATTTATCTACCTGATGAAAATGAGAACATCGCTTCCATTGATTGGAATAATAGAAATATTATAGCTAATAAAATTTATAAGTTAGTTAGCTGTAACAAGGGTCAGGCATTCTTTGTTCCCCATTCATTATCTAAAGTTATTGTTGACAAAATAGAGTTTGATTCACTAAACAAAGTAGAAAGAGCTTTAGATGGAAGAATGATTAAACAGCATTGTATCAAGCTTAAGATTGATCGCCTCGGCAACATCTACCCTGCCAAATAAATAATAAACTCCCATTTTGTCCGTTTTATCATAGTAAACCATCCATTCCTATGATAAAGCGGACCCTTTATTTTGGCAACCCCGCCTACCTGAAAACAGCCAATGAACAGTTGGTTGTAGAATCACCCCTTCCTAACACTCTAAAAACGGAGGACGGCGAAACAAAGCCACCTGTAAATCCATCCCCATTGAAGATATAGGCCTTGTAATATTAGACAACCGACAGGTCACGATTACCCAGGCTTTGTTAGCCAAACTATTAGCCAATAATACAGCGCTTATTACCTGCGATGACACCCACCACCCCACCGGGATGATGCTGAATTTGGACGGCCACTCATTGCAGAGCCAGAAATTCCAGGCTCAGGTTGATGCAACTGTTCCTTTAAAAAAACAACTGTGGCAACAGACTGTTGCTGCCAAGATTAATAACCAGGCGGCGATGCTGGCTTTCCGACGGCTGGAAAATAAATTACTGCTGAACTTAGCTGCATCCGTAAAAAGCGGCGACACTGAAAACTGCGAAGCACAGGCCGCTTCCTATTACTGGAAAAGGGTATTCCCGGGAGAACTGGCTTTCAGAAGGGAACGCTACGGCCCGCCGCCCAATAATTTACTGAACTATGGTTATGCCATTTTAAGGGCATTGGTGGCAAGAAGCCTTGTAGCAAGTGGGCTGCTGCCTACGTTGGGAATTCACCACCGCAATCAGTACAATGCTATTGCCTTGCCGATGATGTGATGGAGCCATACCGGCCTTATGTGGATTATGTGGTCTTTCAACTGGTAAGGCAGAACGGGCAATACCTGGAAATGAGCCCTTCTATGAAAAAACTTTACTGGAAATACCGGCATTGGATGTAATGGTTGATGGTAAGAAAAGCCCGTTGATGAATGCGGTGCAGCGGACAACAGCCAGCCTGACAAAGTGTTTTGAAGGTACGGTACGAAAAATAATGTACCCGGAGTTTGTAGTGTAGCAACAGTTGCCAGATTGCTTCGGCCTTACTGTATGTACGATAAAAAGAAGCAACCAGCCAGGCCTCGCAATGACGGAGACTCCGAATAAGAAAGAAACCCCTACCCACAGGGTCTCCGTCATTGCGAGGGAAGAAACAAATGATGATAACTGAAACAAAAATATAATCTGACCGAAGCAAACTAAAAAGGATTCATCTTTCAGAGACCTCGGTTTTGCGAAGCTTCAAAAAAGGTAGATGAAACAGTTTAAAATTGCCGGAGCAGCTGAAGCAAACTAAAAATTAAGAAATGGCAGGACATGTGTACATAATGAGCAGCCTGAACAACTCTACTCTTTATACCGGGGTTACAGCCAACCTGCCTCAAAGGGTAGCACAACACAAAGAAAAATATAACCCAAAAAGCTTTTCAGCCAAATACAACTGTGTGAAACTGGTTTATTACAGATGGTTCGAAGATATCCGTGATGCCATTGCCGAAGAAAAAAGAATCAAAGGCGGAAGCAGAAAAAAGAAAGAACTGCTGATAAACGGCATGAACCCGGAATGGAAAGACCTGTACAATGAAACAAGATACAGGTAGCAGCCCTACACCGGAGACTTCGTCTTTGCGAGGCTGCAAAAGGCAGTTGAACTGGATTAAGGTTGCTGAAATAGCCGAAGCAAACTGACTGAAGCAAAATGTTTGAACGATTAAATGCATACCGAATCATGTGGGTACTTGTATTTTTTGATCTGCCGACTGAAACCAAAAAGGAAAGGAAGATCTATGCCAAATTCCGGAAGGATATTATGGCCGATGGCTTCAATATGTTTCAGTTCAGCATTTACCTGCGCCATTGCCCCAGCCGGGAGAATGCGGATGTCCATATCCAACGGGTAAAAAGGATTCTTCCTCCCAAAGGACATGTCGGCATCATGTGCATTACCGATAAACAGTTTGGAATGATGGAAATTTTCCGGGGACATGATATTGCAGAAGCACCTGAAACGATACAGCAACTCGAACTTTTCTGATTCAACAGGAATGAAAAAATGCCCCGTCGGGGCATTTTTTCATTTGTAAAACCTAACTCAAAATCATTAAAATCAGTAGCTTATATAAAAACGGTTGTTAAAGAGCTAAGCTACATGATAATTTGAAAGCAAATCACAACAA
>JADKAA010000018.1 GCA_016715465.1 Saprospiraceae bacterium | reverse complement strand
AAGGGCAAGACTGCATGTATTACTTACAGATACAGGTATAGTCGATTATACCAAGTTCCCAGACTCGGTAATTTTCTATATGCTCACACAAGTGAAGTCACAGCCACATGCAGAGTTAATTTTGAGCAAATATGCGAGTGACAAAGACCGGGTACGGTGGTGTATGAAGCCTGTATTTATGCGATTTCTTTTAAGCAAGCGTTTGGTAGATAGTGTTATATATATAGATAACGACATTTGTTTTTTTAATGAGTTTATCTCGCTTTTTGATTACGTAGGAAGATTTGGAGTTTGGTTGACGCCTCATTGGCGTTGTATGAATCCATTTGAAGATTCATGTGTTTACTGATAGTTTTACAGATGGCATGTTTAATGCGGGCTTTGTTAGGGGCAACAGCGGCGGGGTTAAATATTTTGGAGTGGTGGGCTATGGTCAACTCGCATAGGTGTGAAAAATAGGGCAGAGGGAATGTGGGATGATCAAAAGTATCTACGGACATGTTACCTGTTCGATTTAGTAATGTGTGGGTATTGTGCCACATGGGCTGTAATGTAATAGTGTGGAACAAACGAGATTGTATTAGAACTCCACACATTAGTGGGGTGCGCATCTGTAGTGAGTTCCCAATTGTTTTCATTCACTTTACAAACGACACAATTGAAGATATAAGGGCTGATAAGTACGGTGGAGATCCTCTTTTAAAACCATACCTGAGCCAGTATCAAGAACGCATAGAGTATTACAAAATACTTATTGAGTGAGGAAACGCTACAACATTGCTCTGTTATCGTATCAAGAGCGGAAGTATTCGGAAACATTTATCCATAATCAGTTACTTCGGCTTAAGGGGAATTTACACTACTTGTACGGAGGTGCACCTCCAGTGTATTATGGGAAAGGGAAGAGATTTTTAATGCCATCTATTTACAACCTACTTTTGCGGATGCTAACCGGTAACACAGCTCAACAGCAACATCTAGCGGCTATCGAAAAGTATCTACGGGTAAATCAAATTGATTTGGTACTGGCTAATTATGCCAATACGGCATTTTCGCTCATGGAGATATGCAGAAAAAATAATATGCCGCTCATTGTTCATTTTCATGGCTGGACAGCCTACCGGAAGTCATTTATAAGAGCCCATTTAGAATACTACCCTCAGTTGTTTGAAATTGCCCAGCGGATTATTGCCGTATCTATTGATATGAAGATACAGCTTGAAAAGTTGGGCGCACCTTCTAATAAAATCGAGATTATAAGATGTGGTGCGGATGAGAATTTATTTGAATACGGAATCCGATGTGGTAATAGTCCCGATTTTTTTTCTCCCGGTAGATTTTGTGACACAAAGAACCATGAGTTAACGATTAAAGCATTTTACTTGGTTCGGCAACACATACCTAACGCCCGTTTGATTTTCGCTGGCGAGAATGAAGGTACGCTTGAAAGGTGTGTGCAATTAGTCTATCAACTTGGGCTTACCAGTAGCGTCATCTTCCAAGGAGTACTATCACACCGACAAATGAGGGAGCAGATGCAAAAAAGTATAGCACTTGTTCTTCATTCAACCACAACACCAGACGGTGAGAAAGAAGGAACTCCGGTTACTTTACTAGAAGCTGCTTTGTCAGGTTTGCCAATAATCTCTACTAAACATGGTCGTATAGATGAGGTGTTTTACACATGGAGAATCGGCACTATTGAGCAACGAGGGTGATTGGGAAGACATGGCTACCAACATGATTCGAGTTGCCACCGACCCCGTTTTTTCATCTAATTTAGCTCTTGCTGCTTTCCAAATAGTGAATGCCAATTATACCTTGGGGCATTATATTCAACGTTTAGATGCAGTGATTGATCAAACAATCAATAAGCACTCTCCGACATGAAAATTCCGTTTGTATCCTTAGCGCATCAAACTGGGGTCATCAAAATGGCATACCAGTCTCGCTTAGAGGAGCTGTTGAATAAGTCTGATTTTGTGATGGGACCATGCCTGTCCACTTTTGAACAGAACTATGCTTCATACACGGGGGTTCAATATTGTGTTGGTATGAGCAACGGTTTGGATGCATTGAAAGTGGCTTTACGCGTAGCAGGTGTAGGTGTTGGGGATGAAGTAATTGTTCCGGCCCACACTTTTATAGCCACCTGGTTGGCGGTGTCAGAGATAGGCGCTATACCTGTACCGGTAGACTGTCAACTCAAAACTAGAAATATCGATGAAACTTTGATTGAGCAAAAGATAAGCAATAAGACGAAGGCCATCATTGCGGTGCATTTGTATGGTCTGCCTTGTCATATGAAGTATATTCTTGACATTGCATCCGAGCATCAATTGATTGTGATAGAAGACAATGCTCAAACCCAGGGTGCTAAATATAAGGGCAGTATGACCGGTAGTTTCGGGCATATCAATGCCACTAGTTTTTATCCTTCAAAAAATTTAGGGGCTGCAGGTGATGCAGGGGCTATTACCACCAACGTAGAACAATACTACAATCATGCACTTTTGTTGCGTAATTATGGCTCTATACGAAAATATTATCATGAAGAGGTTGGCTATAATGCCAGAATGGATAATCTACAAGCCGATTTTTTGGATTTAAAACTTCCACATCTGGATACCTGGAATGCAGAGCGTACCAGCATAGCAAACACCTACGTAAAAGCGCTCTCCGGTATCGGAGATTTAACTTTGCCCTTCACTCCATCGGGATATGAGCCCGCCTTTCACCTCTTCGTAGTTACCACCAAATTTCGAACCAAATTGCAGCAATATTTGCGGCAAGGGGGTATAGAAACGCTCATCCATTATCCGGTGCCCAACCATTTGCAAGAGGCATATCGCAACTTGGGCTATGCAAAACGGAGATTTTAAAAACACAGAGCAGCTATCGGAGACTGTATTGAGTTTACCTCTTTACCCGGGCATTGCACAGGAGCAAGTAGGAGTACGTAGTTCAAGAGGTAATTCAATTTTTTAAAGAGTTGTAATTTGTCAATTATATATAAATTCACATTTATCTTAAGTTGATTCATACCATAAATAGTCCCAATGAAAAATCCTTCAGAATCTGATTTTTGCTACTATCCTTTTTTTCAGGTTTTAATGACTGCAGAAGGAAAGTTTAAGCCATGCAGCAAGCATGAAACTTTCATTACTCACCAAGGAGAAGTGTTAAAAGCAGGTGCTTCTACCTTAGAGGAAGCCTGGAACTCTGATTATATGCAAATCTTGCGCGACAATTTTCATAAGAACGTGCGCATGGACGGGTGCAGGGAATGTTGGCGCGAACAAGAAATGGGATTGAAACCTATGCGTTACGATTCGTACAATTATCCGGTGCCTGATGCGCAAGCAATAGATCCTAAATTGCCGATGCGCATAGAGATTAACGCCAGCAATATCTGTAATCTGCGTTGCAGAATATGTTTTCCTACAGCTTCCCACAGATGGATACGGGAGGCAAAAGAAGTATATGGCTGGAAAGAGGATGTGCATTTTAATATGCTGCCCGAAAACATTACCGCTATTCATAGTTGGGTGCCCAACTTAATTGAAATAGGCTTTTTTGGTGGCGAGCCGCTAATGGCAAAAGAAAATATAGACCTGATGCGTTATTGTGTAGATACAGGACACTCCAAGCATATCACCATCTTGTTGAATACAAACGTACTGTTTACAGCGATGATATAGTATCGCTCTTTAAACAGTTTAAACATGTGTTCCTTAACTTTAGCATTGACGATATAGGGAAACGATTTGAATACCAGCGAAGCGGTGCCAAATGGGATGAAGTAGTGGCCAACATGAAAAGATACATAAAGCATGGCGGTTACACCTTCGACCATACCATAGAATGCAAAATATGCTGTAGTGTTACTAATATGAACATATACTACTTTCCACAGTATTTCGAGTTCATGAATAAAGAATTTCCCGGACTGCCCGTGTTTTGGAATTTGATATATGAACCATGGCAGTTTTCGATAGAACTACTCCCCAACCCGGTCAAGGAAATTATTAGAAATCAACTGCAGAATTTTGTGAAAACCACCTACAAAATTGAAGAGGGAAGAACCAAAACGATTGAAAATCTGATTACATTTTTAAACAATACAATTGAAAAGGACTTCAGTGGTTTTTTTACCAAAATTGAAGCGCACGATAAGTTTAGACAAGAAAGCTTTAAAGACACCTTCCCTGAGTTTTGGGAAGTGATTTCAGCCTATAAACCAGCCGAAGTTGAAGTTTAAAAGTGTAGTAAAAGTTGCACTAGTTAATCTGCTGGTGGTATTGGCCGTTCTTGAAATTGTTTTGCGCACCTCGTACTTTTGATTATCTGAAAACATGGAGCGAGTTAAACCACATAGGATATCTGAGTTTGATTCCTGATGAAATACCAGATTGGTACTGGGTAAGTGTTCCTCATTCGCTAAGAACTGAGCAAAAGCCTGAATTTTCATTTAGTCATCGTTTTAGTTCGTTGGGGTTAAACAACCCCGAAATAGGTTTACAAAAAAAGAAAACACTACCGAACATTGGTGCTGGGGGACTCCTTTACGGAGGGCGCGGGTGCCCCGTCAGATTCCAGTTGGGGGCGTATTTTAGAAAAACTAAGAAATCAAACAGCCGATACGGTGAATCACGAGGTAATAAATGCCGGCATATCGGGCAGCGATGTTTTTTTTAGTTATGTTTTGCTACGCGATAAATTAATGCTCTACCAGCCAGATGAAATAATTTATCTGATGAATGCATCCGATATACTTGACATTCAACTGCGTGGAGGCATGGAGCGGTTTGCGCCCGATTCTACAGTACAGTGGCGAGTACAAAACCCTTGGTGGGAACCGGTTTATGCTCGCTTATATACTCTGCGTGCACTGGTCCATCACTTTACGACTATTGATTTTTCTTTAAGAACACAAGCCAAGCGAAATGCCGACCAGGTTTTCAGTCGTACCGAGTTAACTAGAGGACTGCAACTGATGTATAGTTTGTGTAAACAAAATCAGATCCGGTTTACAGTAGTTTTTCTGCCGACCTTGAATGAGTTAAAGTCTGAGACCAATGAATTGCAGGAAACTATTACATACTGTCAGCAGCAAAATGATATTCGGTTTTTAAATCTGTACCCATACTATTTTGAGGTAAAGCACCGGCAAGGTGAAGATGTCCTGCATACCTACTACTGGCCCATTGAAGGACACTGCACGCCTATAGGTTATTCATTAGTAGCTCAAAAGGTGTTTGAGTTTACACTTACAGATACTTCATCAAATAACCGTTAATGATGTTGGCTACGTAAAACTACATTAGCATAAAAAAGACCGCTATTATGACAAAGGCTGAGTAGGCCGCGTATAACCAAACCCGCACCGGCACAAACGACAGAGTGGTGTGCCACGCGCCTTTTACGAATATCAACTTCTCGCAACGAGGCGATATGACCGCGTGTTGTTTCAATCGGTCACATTTGCTGGGTATTTATCCGCGCACCTCTGTTAAAGAAGCCTGGTATGGCGCTGCGGCCGATACCCTGCGACAGTATATGGTAGATGGCAACTTGGACGGTGGCTGCAAACTCTGCCATTTGGCGATAGAAAGCGGCAACTATTCGGGTACCAAAGCGCGATATTATGATGGCTACGCACATTCGATTGATTACACAAAAAAGAATGGGTTATTGAAGTGGTTCGGTAAGCAATCTTTTAAAGTACTGCCGCCAAAAGTGTTTGAGTTTGAGTTGAGTAATGTATGCAATCTGGAGTGTGTGATGTGCGATGGTTATTTTTCTTCTTCCATTCGCCAAAACCGCGAGCATTTGCCACCGCTGTCCAACCCATACGATGATAAGTTTGTGGATGAGAGAGCTGAATTTTTGCCGGGCATTACAGACCTTAAGTTTTTGGGAGGTGAACCGTTTTTGATAGATGCATATCTTAAAATATGGGAGCGAGTGGAAAGCCATAAATCCGGCTATTAACATACACATTACCACCAATGGCACGGTGCTCAACACCCGCGTAAAAGAATTGCTGGAAGGCATGCGATGCGGTATTGTACTTTCGCTTGATTCGCTCCACCCTGATACTTATGCACAAATACGCCTGAAAGGTCAATTGGCCAGAGTATTGCAAAACATGGATTACTTCCTGGATTATACGCAGCGCAAACAAACTTACTTTTCGATAGCGGTATGCCCCATGCAAATAAATTGCAGCGAAATGCCTGCGCTGGTAGATTTTGCTAACGAAAAGAATGTAAGCATCCACTTCAATACTGTGTGGAATCCCGAGGAAGTAAGCCTACGGTTTTTACGAGCCAGCGAGTTGGAACAGGTGTTGGCTTTGTATGAACAGTATAAACCAGTGCTTAAAACCAATCTGCACCGCGAAAACTATGCGCGGTTTACAGAACTCACCGAACAAATAAAAACATGGCGAAACGAGCGAGCAGCTATGCCGGAACATTTGCAGGATATTCACTGGGCGGTAAATTTTAATGAACTGAGCGTTGATGCTGTTAACGCTTTGCCTGAAACGACAAAAAGCATTGTAAAGATTCAGTTGCGGGCGCTTATCAAGGCACAGGAACATCCTTTGTTGCTCAACTGCATTTGCCCACCAATATAGCCGACCCCAAATCAGCCTTCGAACAAATATCGGTGCAGCAAGGCCATGAAAAGTTTTAAAGACTATTTAGCTGCTATGCGGTTTCTGCAGCCATACAGCCCTTTTGCCGATACCGGGTTTAGCCAAAAGATGGATGATATTATGCAGATGTATGTGCAGAGCAGCATTCCGGAAACTATTGTTTCAGATTTCATACGCACCGGTATGTTTTTTCAAATTGAACTGATATGCAGCCAAAGTGCATCGCAACTGCGCGATATGATGTATGGCCGGTATCATGCCACTTAGTGTGCCAGCAGTCTTTTTATACTTTGAGACGAAACCCACTCATCCGCATTTAAAAACTGCATTAGTTGCCGGGGGCTTATAGTGCATAGCGCTTTTATGTTATCGGCAGGAAGGTTTCCGGATTGTTCCAGTTGATGAATAATTTCCAGCTGGTGGTGGCGTACTATCTGCTCCTTCATAAGGGCAAAATCTTTTACATATTGATGGGCTATATGGTATAGCTGATGCATAGCGGGGCTGTGGGTGGCATTGGTTTCAAAACGATACTGTTTGCCCGCTTGTTCTCTTTGCAGGGCCTCGTTATACCAGTTGCCAATTTGTTTATCTACCAGATTGCGGTAGGTCGCTACATTGTAGTTGAAAAGCCACTCGGGGGTGTTGTAACGGTTGGTAAAGCGAGTGTTGTGGAGTTGGTCGTATATTTTTGCAGTTCGATTGCAGGCAAATTCCATAGGGCGTGGTCGAGCGGGCGCTCGATGGTATTAAACCAAAGGTGTACGTGGTTTTGGTTGCAAAAGTTTACAAAGTCGGGCATTTCCCACCAGTTGCTGCGCATGGGGTTTATCATTACACAGATGGTGCGGTGGAATCGAGCGCACAGTTGACGAAACTCTTCGAAGTGGCCGAGCACTTGCTCTATTTTACCATTGATGCGGATGGCATTATAGGTTTGCTCGGCAAGGCCGTCAATGGATATATTCAGGTGGATGTTTCCTTTTTGGATGTAGTGTCGCACGCGGTCGTTTATAACAGTGCCGTTGGTGGCTATCACAATTTTGACCTTGGGGTTGATAGCAATAATATGGTCCCATATGGGGTAATATAGCTTAATAAGAAAAGGCTCTCCTCCATTAAAGCGGGCTTCGTGCAGGTGAGGAATCATCTGCTTAAGGTCTTCGACAAATTTATCTCCATACGGGTTTGGCAACGGGGGCAGTTGGTCTCGGGTTTTGCGAATAGAAGAGGAGAGCATGCCGGTGCACATCACGCATTCCAGATTGTAGGTATTGGTTAGCTCAAACTCCATGATGGTGGGGTAATCGCTGAGGGGGTAGTTGTTATCGTAGGCTTTTGAAAGAATGTTGGTGTAGTTACCGTTTTGCAGATTTTCGAGGCATGTATTGCAGCGGTAGCTAAGGTGGTGGTTCTTGATGGCGGTGCGCAGGTTGGTAAATTTCTCGGAGCGCCAGATCTCCAGTATCGATTTATCGGGGGTGTATATCTCGGGGTCTTGAAAGGTGAGCCAGCAGGGCGCTATATGACCCAGCGAGTTAAAATACATGTTATTGAACGGGGCATGGCAGAAGTATGGCTTGTTGGTAATGCTGCGGCTATTGTTGTATTCGAGCAGACGCTCGGGGCTAATAAGGTCGGGGCTATGCATAGAGGCAGGTGTTTTGATGCAATGCACTGTAGGCTTTGTAGGCTGTGAGGCGAAGGTTTTCTAGTTCCATATCACCGATGAGTTGGGCGGTATCGGTTTTCAGCCATACCGATAGCAGTTGCTGCTGCTCGTTGGTGTTGAACAGTGTAAGTATTGTTCTTATTTGTGCATCTATGTTATTGAAACGCAGGTCGGCTTCGGCATCCGAAGCCGGCTGAGTGGCCAAATAGGAGCGTATTTGTTCTTTTAATAAGGCTGCTGCATTGGTTGCCCCCGGTACGGGGTCGGCAGGGGTGCGTTGGCAGGCAGGGTTTGGTCGGCTTCGGGAAATTTGTAGGCGAAGTATTTTTCTCTTCGGGGTTGAGATGCATTTACGCAAGTATGCTTTAAAGTCTTCGAAGCAGCGGTGGTTGTATTGTTCGAAGCCGGTGGTGGTGGCAAAACTATAGCCCATCATGGTTTGGTATATGTGCTCCAACTCTGCCGTAGTGCAGTCTGCGAGTGATAGGCGCTACCGGGTGTTTCAGATAGCTGATGTAGAGGTGTGCTTGCTTTGTATTGCAGTATTGTATAATAAGCGGTAGTTGGTCCCAGTTGTTTTTTTGCACGGTAAAGCTCAGTGTAAAGGGCGGTGGTGCTGTCGGCTGTAGGTGCTGAAGTAGTCGATGTGTTCGAGCAGGGTTTCCAGATGTACATTTTTGCGAATGGATTCGAGTTTTGTTTTATCGAGTGCATCTATAGATACAGCCAGCTCAAAACGGCCTTTTTGCAGCAGGTCTTTGACGCGGCTGTTAAGCACTGTGCCGTTGGTAATCACAAACATGAACAGTTCGGGTTTTAGCTCGGCAATGGCTTCCCATATTTGATAATAGATGGGGATTAAAAAGGGCTCGCCTCCATAAAACTTGGCTTCGTGCAGGTGGGGAATAAACTCGCGCAGTTGGGTTACAAAAGCATCATCGTAGGGCATGGGCAGGGGCGGCAGGTGGTCGCGGTGGGTTCTTATGGAGGAGGATACCTGCCCGCTGCACATAATATCTTCCAAATTGCATGTGTTGCTCATTTCAAACTCCATTACACGCGGGTATGGGTGGTGGGTGTGGTGGGCGTATGGGTCAAATACGGGGGTTTAAGGCCTGTAAACTTTTGTTTTTCGAAAAAGTATTTGCAGTGTTGGCAGCCGTAGTTAAGGTCGTGATGTAGGAGGTGCTGCCGCAGGTTATTCATTTCGGTGCCTTGCCATATCTGGGCAATGGTTTGTTTCGGATATTCGCCAACGACCACATCGCGGTTGTAGGTGCAGGCGTGTACTTTTCCTTTAAACGAAAAGGTAAGGCTGCTAAAGGGCACATAACATAGCAGGGGCTGTGGGCCGCTGGGCCTGTAGCGGTTGTAGGCAGCTATTATATCGGGAGCCAGTGGCCGGTAAGTGGTGGGCAATGTGGGGTTGGTGGGTAACACGTCTTTACTTTTTATACGGGCTGCAGGCCGTGTGCTGTCTGCGCAAATTATTTATTTAAAGCAACAATAGCCGGTGCTATGTTATCGGCCACCGAGGTGGCCATTAGTCCGTAGCCGTAGGGGTTATGGTGGCCGTCTTGTTTCCAAAATATATTGTAAATCTGAGAAGGCTCTATGTGGTAGGTTTGGTGCAGCCATTGGTTAAAGTCGGCCAGGTGCAGTGGGGTCGGTAGTGGAGTTATGGAGTCAACGATGGGTTGAAAATATTCGTTGTAGCGTTTGTTTTCTATTTCTACGGGGTCGGGGCGCAGCATAAAGAATAGCTGCTGCCCGGGTTGTAATGCCTGCTGCCAGCGGCTTACCAGGTTTTGAGTAATAGCTATGTGTGTGGCCCGTTTTTGTGCGCGTAGTTCATCGTTTATAAAAAAATCGTTGTAGCCTTTAATGCCGGTAAAGTAAAGCCGCGCTAAGTGAAAATGCTGATACCACCACTCATATTTAAACCCACTGCCGGTAAACTGTATGGGAGTATCGTTGGTAAATCTTTCAAAGCCTCCGCGCAGCACCAGGTCTTCCATATAATCTTGTGCACTCAGGCTTTGCACAATGATGTCGGGCTGTATAAGCTGCCCCAGCAAATGCTTGTAGGTATAGTAGCCAAAGACCGGGTCGCTGCCACAGGTGCCGGCATTAAACACGGTTATATCTCGGGTGGGGTAGCGCGCTCTTAAAATAGATTGCAACTGGTTGGGGTACGCTGAATCGGCCGGGGCCCCATCGCCAAAGGTAAACGAGTCGCCCAGAGTGAGTATGCGTATTTCGCTGCTATCGGTGCGGGGCGTAAATTCTTTATCGGCAAAGCCATGGCTGTTGGTTTTGCGCCCGATGGTAAACTCGGGCGTGGTTAAGGTAAAGGTATCGTTAGGGTTGTAGTTCCAGTATATATTGTGGTGGTTGTAGTGCAAAGCCTGAAACATTTCGCCCATTCTTTTTTCAGAATAGGTTTTAAACATACCACTGGCACGCAACGCCAGTTCGGCTATGGCCAGCGCGCCTGTTATGCCCAGCAAAACGGCTATGAATGGAAATGGTTTTTTTATGCGCATGAGCAGATAATAGCAATAGGTGTAAAGATGCTAATTCAGCCTTAAAATAAAAGTGGCCTACGAGTGTTTTTTGAGTGTAACACAGCAAAAAAGACGGGCCGGAAGCCCAATTTAAGTGCTTTTGCTATGTTTCAGAGTGTGTGTTGCAAACTCATGGTGCTGCAACAGTAATACACAATCGTTGAACAGTACTGTTTTTTGTTGCAACATTACTGTTTAACCGAATTGCAGACCTGTTTGGCGACTGTGCAGCATTACATAACCCTTAAAACAGTAATGTTAAAAGGCTGTACAATATTGATTAAGTGCCGTACAGTGCTGCTAAAGGGTAAATCAGTATTGCATAGCCACCGAACCGTAATGTTAGCCGGCCAAACAGTACTGTTATACCGCTGTGCAGGGCTGTTGGGCAGTCATGTTACATCACTTCGTTTTCAACTTATATCACCCCACGGTCAGGCTATATAGGTTCATCGTCAAGTTATATCAAGTTATCCGCTAATCTATATCGCCCAATGGTTGAGTTATATAGTTTAAAAGCCGGCCGGTGTCTGCTTTTTATCAATTTATGTAGTCCAATGGTTAAGTTATATCGCTTTACAGCCAAGTTATACAACCTGGATGTGGGGTTATATAACTTGACTGATTATTTGTGTGGCCTATGGGCTATAGCCGTTGCGCTGTGCGTGCAGCAAAGTGGCAGCAGTTGGCGGCTTATTTTTTGGGCCATCAGGCCATAGCCGGTGGGGTTAAAATGCCCATCGGCCGGCCAGTAAATGTCTTTGTAGTTTTGCTCTGTGTAGTGCAGCGAATCGCGGTAATAGGGCAGCAGATTGAGCAGGGGTACATTTGCCAGCGCTGAAGCAAGAGTGTCCATTTCACTGTTTATAAAAGCTTCATTTATTAAATCGTAGTGCATAGGCTGCAGCACTACCAGCAGGGGAATGTGGCGGGCTTGCAGCGCGGCATGGGCGCGGTGGAGGGTAGCGGCTATTTGCTGCACCGCCTGACGCTCTTTTTGTTTGGTTTCGGCCTCCGATAGCAGCATCCAGCTGTAGCGGCATACGTTAATGACTATAAAACGAACCAGGTGCGAGGCCGCATACAAGGGCTCCCAGCGCGGGGGATTGGTGAATTCCACCGTGCCATTGGCTTTAAAGCGCTGCATGCCACCGCGTATCAGGCATTCGGCTATGTCGGTGTGGTTAATGCAAAACACTACTGCTGCCCAGGGGGTGCTCCATAGCTTGCCCCGCAGCAAATGATACTCATAAATGGGGTCCCTGCCGGCTATGCCTGCGTTATAAACCAGCAGTGTATCGGTAGCGCTGGCATGCAGGTATTGCTCCAGTTGGCGCGGCCAGGTGCTATCGGCCGTAGCCCCTATTCCTTCGGTAAACGAGTCGCCCAGGGTTAGTATTTTTTTTACCGAAGTATCGGCCAGGTTTATTTGCCTTTCGGCAAAACCCTCGGTATTTATTTTTCGGGTATACATAAACTCGCCTCTAAAAAAATGCAGGGTATCGTTTGGCTCATGGACATGCCAAAGCGATCTTTCTTATCGGGCCAGTAGGGCGACTGATATTGCTGCACACCAATCCTTTCTAAATAAGTGGGGTTTACCTGTGCCACCCGCAGCAGCCCCTCGGCCAGCCACAAACTAAGGCCCTATGGCACCGGTTAGCAAGCGTAGTGAGGTAAAGTGCTGGGCACTCAGCCAAGGGCCAAGGGCCACCAACTCCAGCAGCACATATAATCCAAGCACCAAGGTAAGTATAAGTAAAGTAGCTGCCACCAAACCGGTGCTGTAGCCACACAGCAAATGAAAAGCGCCTGCAGAAGCGGTCACACAGAGCAAAAGTAAAATCAGCATTCTTTTCATACTTGCAACAAGCCGGCTAGTTCCGGAAAAGTGGTTTCAAAGCTCTCTTTGCGCAAGGCATCTACCGCCTTTACGGTACCGGCAAATTCTTTTTGCAAGTGATAATCCTCGGCCAGTAGTGGCGACTACAGCCCTGCTGTGTTCGCGTATTCTAGCCGAGCCCGGCAAGCTGGCCAGGTAGTTTTTGTCAAAATCATCGTATAGCGCCACTACCGTTTGCTTCATAGCCGGTGGCAGGTTTCTGATGCTTTGTTCGTGCGGGTCAAAGAGCAAATACAAATTTACCCGGTCGGGCTGCACCAACCGCTGCTCCACCATATACTTGTAAAACTCAGGTATGCGCAGTACATTAAAAATGCTTACCGTTATATCTATACCAAAGTAGATGTCCGGGGCTTCTGCCTGAAGTGTGCGTATGTTTTGCTCCACCTTGCTCCACACTTGCCCATTGTCGAAAGCGCAGGGTTGAAAAATTGGTGTTATATGAAATGTGCGTATCTGTTTTGCCAATAGCTATCAGGTGCTCCAGGGTTTTGTAATGCTCCTCCATCAATAGTGGCTCGCCACCCGCAAAATGTATTTTTTCGATATGTGGCAGTAGCTTTACATATAGCTTCCAAAACGAAGCTTCATCGTTCGTTGCCCTTACCACATTCGGAAAATGATCTTGAATGTAACCCATTTGAATGGCCTCTTCGCGCCAAGCAGAGCTGGCCGAAGCGTTGCAGATTCGGCACTTTAAGTTGCATTGATTAGAAAAACGGATATCAAGGTGTAGGATGGATGTTTCACTTAGTCCACCCCAAAAGCTGGTGGACAGCACTCTGCCTACATGATGCTTAAAATCTTGATTAAATTGCAACCGTTCGCTGCTATTACATAGTTGCTCATACTCGTAGCAGTTTTTGCAGGAAGCCGAGGCTTGGCCCGTCAGCATGTTCCTTCGTATCCGTTTCATTGCATATGAATTCCAAGCCTTGGACAAGTCTTTGTTTTTGTGTACATCGCCAATAGAATGGTTGGTATGTGTGGCTGCCATCCCACAGGTATATACCTTGCCATCGGGCAGCGCATGTAAATGCACCCAAGGGGCCATGCAAAAAACCTTCGAATGCTGCAACAACTGCTCCGCCTCTATCGGCTTAGGGGCCCATTTTTTAAAAAAGAGAAAAATGTTTTTCACATAGCGCATGTGCTGGGGTTCATCTCGATTATCCGGCTGTGGCAGCCTCCCGGCTACAACGCGGAAAGTAGCAAACAAAGTATAAAACTAATAATAGCCATGAATATTGGCTGGAGTTTTAATGCTCCCAAAAGCTACTGTTTAAAACGGAATCAATAACAAATGCATGACGCCATTGCCCGGCATCATTGTAGTGCCCGTCTGTTGATTTATAAAGCTGTGGCTCGTTAACGGGCTGTAAGTAGTGAAGCCCGTTAAACAAATTGGGAATATCCTCAGGCGAATTCAACTGGTCCTTCACTAACTCCGGAATAGCCAGCAGCAAAAATTTTGCGCCATGCCTTGCGGCCAATTGTTTTATCTCCGATAGCTCGGCATGGCATGCCGGCTGTTCTTGCTTTAGCATGTCGGCCAGCTTCCAATAGCCGCTATAGGTGTTGGGGGCACTGTTTACCAAACCATTGTTTCTTAAAGCAATCCATAAGCGCGTACCGGTTGCCGTAAGGCTGCACAGCTTATTAAACCAATTTTGCAGAGGAATTCTGTAGTGTGCCACCACAAAACGGTATGCCTCCTGCATGTTGTTAAAGTATATACCGTTGGGGCAAGCAAGCAGGTTACCCGCATTGCAGGAGTAGTGAATGGGTTTAAACGGTGTTACCCTTCTGGGATAATATTGAATGTCGTTGCCTAAAAAAAAATTAACAATCACCACATCGGGCTTTAGTAGGGGGCTGTATCTTTTTGCTACTGCTAAATACTGTGCGGGGTCAGCACCGCTCACACCCGTATTGTACACTACATAACCTTTTGCCAAAAGGATATCTGCAAAACTGTTCGTCAGGTTAGCTGCACTATGCCCCCAGGTAAAAGAATCGCCCAGCAGCAATATCTTTTTCTCTTTAGTCTGGCAGCTCGAATCAAATGGTATGCTTCTAAACCCATCACTGTTAATGGGGCAGCGACTGTAATCCACAATACCTTTCTCCAGTGCTGTTCTATCTGCGCTGTCTTTTGCAAGTATTTGTCGCAAGCGCTGAGCAAACAGGCCATTAAAACTATCCGTCTTCAATATGCTGTAATGGTGCTCTAACCCATAAACTTCCCTGTTTGCATTATCTAAATCAGGTGAAAGCTGTTCTGCTTGCCCGGCAAGATGCTTTTGTATATACAAGGAGGCTTCAGGCTCTGCCCTAAAAACACCTTCACTATCGGCCAAAAAATCCTTTGTAGGCAACCAGAGTGTCTACCTCTTTAAACCATTGGCTGTAGGTGTGAACGCCCGGAACTATCCGCAAAAAACTGCGGCAGAAAAACTCAAGCAGAAAAAACAACAAACTGAGGGTTACAAAAAGAACAAAAAGATTTTTTCTCATCACATATCCTTTTCAAAAAAAAAGCAAGCCGTCTTATTTTTGAATTTAACTTTATTCATCGTTGAGCAAAACAACCTTTTATAATTAGAGCAAATTAACCACACAATTAAATCTTAAACGCAGTTTGGCAATAAACGACCTTTACAAACGATGCAATATTTGCATAGCGGATACCACCGTGCCCGGCATTACCTTTGACTCGGCCGGCACCTGCAGCCTCTGCCACATGCACCAGCGTTGGGAACGTATTTTTCCAAACAACCAAGCCGGTGCAACCATACTGCAAACCAAACTCCAGGCTATCAAAAAAGAAGGCCAAGGCAAAAAATACGACTGCATTATAGGTATTAGTGGCGGCCGCGACAGCATGTACCTGCTGTACATGGCTGTGGTACACTGGAAACTACGCCCCTTGGCTGTGCATTTTAATGACGGGTTCGATAACCCCATAGCCGGAGAAAACATGTTAAAAGCCGTGCGCAAGTGGAACGTAGAATTGCGCACCGTTACCAGCGACTTTAGAGAATGCAAAGACCTTAAACTGGTAGACCTGAAAGCCAGCACACCATTGCTCAATAATGGCACCGATGTAGGTATTGGTGCAGCCCTCTATAGCACAGCTTATAAAGAAGGGATTAAAACCATCCTCTTTGGGCAAAGCTTCAGAACCGAAGGCATACGGCCCCTGGCATGGGCCTACTTCGATGGCGATTTGCTGCGCAACCTGCACAAAAAATTTGGCACCCATCCGCTGCGGCCCTGGAAACCCCACGATGCCGGCTACCACTTAGGGGTAAAAGAGATGTTCTTTTACTCGGTGGTGCACCGAATTAAAGTATTCAGCCCGCTATACTATTGCAGGTATGTAAAAAACGAGGTGCAAGATATTTTGCAAAAAGAGTTTGGCTACGTACACACCGGGGCCCATTATTTAGACGATTTGTATTGGAGCCTGATCACCTACATGCACCGCGTAAAGTTTAATATCGACTTCAGGCTGATAGAGTACAGCGCCTTTATTCGCAGTGGGCAAATGACACGTGCCGAAGCACTTAAAAAAATTGAGCAACCCGATCGCGTGCTCGAAGACGACCAGATCATTTCGCTCTGTATAAAAAGGCTGGGCATTACCCGTCACGAGTTTGACACCTATATGAACAGGCCACCCATCAGCTGGTGGCACTACCCCAACAGTTATAATAAAATGAAATGGGCACAACCGCTGGTATGGCTTATGACCCGTTTAGGTTTTTTTACGCAAGTAGTGTACGATAAGTATTTTTCCATCCCGTTTAAGTAGACACAAGCACAATGAGTTTTATAAAAATAGCTATGGCACAACTGCTGGTAGAAGGAGGCGAACCCCAGCGCAATTGCAACGAGCTGAAGCGCTTATAAACCGTGCAAAAGCCGAGGGCGCACAAGTAGTGCTGCTACCCGAAACGCTCGATCTGGCCTGGACCCATCCTTCTGTATTTACAGATGCGCAACCGGTGCCCGGTATTTTCTCAGATTTTTTTGTGCGCTGGCTGCCCGGCTTAAAATATGGCTTTGCCTGGGCCTTACCGAAAAAACCGACACTTGCTTTTATAATACGGCTCTGCTTATTGACGATTCCGGTAAAATAGTGCACCGCTATCGAAAAATAAATCTGCTCGAGGTAGAACATCCCTACTACCAAACTGGCACTCAATTGGGGGTGGTACACACCCCGTTCGGTATTATAGGAGTAAATATTTGTGCCGATAACTACATCGAAAGTTTGCACATAGGCAAAACACTGTCACACATGGGGGCTCAACTTATAATGTCGCCCAGTAGCTGGACTGTAGATCATTTTGTAAACGAAGAAATGGACCCCTATAAAGATAAATGGATAAAACCCCTAAGTACCCTGGCCACCTTATATGAAATACCGGTAGTAAGCACCACCAGCGTAGGCTATATAGTAGGCGGACCTTACGAAGGCAAAAAAATGATAGGTTGCTCTCTGGCTATTGATAAACATGGGCAGGTAACACAAGGCGAGTTCAACGAATTTGCAGGCGATTTGAAAGTGGTAGAACTTGAAATGGGTGAAGCAAACCGTAAAGGCACTCAATTTGGAACCATGCTGCGCGCCAAAGGACAAATTTTCTAAGCACATGAATATTTTAGGCATCAACGGAGGATTCAGGCAGGGCTACCAAGATGTGAGTGCCGTGCTCGTGTGCCAAGGGGAAGTGATAGCGGCCATTGAAGAAGAAAGGTTGAGTCGAGTTAAATTTTCTGCTGGCAAACTGCCCTACTTAGCCATCCAGGAAGTGTTGCGCATAGGCAACTTGGCTATACAAGATATACAGGTAGTAGCTTTTCATGGCAGCACCTGGGAGCCGGCTATTGAAGAGCGCTTGGCTGAATACTTCATCCATCATTTCGGCTATGCCCCGCCAGTGCAGCGGTTTCATCACCACCACTGTCATGCTGCCAGTGCTTATTATGCGTCCGGCTTCGAAGAAGCCCTGGTAGTCACTATCGACAACTCAGGCGATGGTATCTCTACACAAATAGCCGTGGGCCAACAAAAGCTCCTCCACGTGCTAAAGCAATTTGACCGCTCGCAAAGCATAGGCTTTTATTATTCGCTCATCAATCAATATTGCGGATTTGTAAAAGATAGTGACGAATACAAATTGATGGGGCTTTCCAGCTATGGTCAGCGCCATAGTATGGATCTTGACTGGCTCTTGAATTTTGAACAGGGCGAGTTGAAACTATGTGCCGATTACATACGTACCGTGCCGGCCAAAGCACCTCCACTGCATCGAGATGATATGAATTTTAGCCCGGCTTTTAAAACCCGTATGGGTGCTCCACGCAGATTGCCCGGTACCGCTATCACCGATTTTTACAAAGATGTAGCAGCCTCTGCCCAGCAACATTTGGAAGATGTCGTGTTGAAAATGTTGTTGCACTATGCTGCAGTTACCGGTCAGCGCAAACTTTGTATGGCAGGAGGCGTAGCGCTCAACTGTGTTATGAACCAGCGTATTCTCGAGAGCGGAGCATTTGCCGAAGTGTTTATACAACCCGCCAGCAGCGATGCAGGCATTAGTCTGGGCGCAGCCTGGTTGGCTGCTGCACAAGCAGGAGATACACCTGTAATTACCACACATACCTATCATGGAAATGATTATCCAGATGCATCTATACAGCAGGTTCTTGATAGCTGTCAGATACCTTATTCCATACCGGCAGATATAGTCGCCACTGCAGCTTCTTTGATTGCGCAAAACAAAGTAGTGGGCTGGTTTCAGGGGCGGATGGAGTATGGCCCGCGAGCGCTAGGCAACCGCAGTATCTTAGCCAACGCCACCCAAGCGGGTATGAATGATAGAGTTAACCACAAAATAAAACTCCGAGAAAGCTTTAGGCCATTTTGCCCCAGCGTATTGCAAGAAGATGCCGCACTCTATTTTGATGCCCCGCTCCTGCCATTGCCCTACATGACCGTGACGGTAAAAGTGCGACCGGCTATGCAAGCGCTGATACCGGCAGTGACCCATGTAGATGGCACCGCCCGCATACAAACAGTAAACGCCACTCAAAACCCGCTATACTATAAACTACTCAATCAAATAAAATTACAAACCGGCCATGGAGTAGTGCTCAATACCAGTTTCAACTTAGGTCATGAACCTATCGTATGTACCCCACGCGATGCCTGGCCACATTTTACAGTTCCGGCTTAGATGCGTTATGCATGGGCTCTTATTTAATAGTTAAAGGATAGATATGCAGCGTATGGCATTTTCTCTACGCTTACTGTGGCTGCCGATAGCAGTTTTGTTCACAGGTTATTTATGCCTGCATTTTTGCATGCGCGAATTACTCAACGAGCACACAGCTATTCAACTATGGGTTACCCGAATAACCCTGCTACTCTTACTGGTATATGCAACCTACAATACTAGTGTACAGCAGATAAATGAATTTATACTTGAATCCTCCTCGCCATTGAACTTGGCCGTCTTTAGGCTGGCACACTTTGGTTGGTTGTTGTGGCCGGCAATAACAGCCGGCAAAAACCCCGGGCTCAATATTGTGTATCCATATATCGATTACCCCGTGACCGCCCGACTTCCGGTGCCAGGCAATGAATGGCTGTCTATGCTAGTGCCGGTTTCACCTGACATCACTGGGCCTGCCATTTGGCTTTATAACATCAGTTTAGTCCTCTCATTTTTGGGTGTGGCCACCCAATTCAGCACCAAGGTGTATGCCATACTCACACTGTATCTTTGTTTCATACCGGAGTTGTACGGCAAGGTAAATAATCTGCATCATTTGGTGTGGTTTCCTATGATATTGGCGTTTAGCCCGTGCGGGCATACTCTGTCGGTAGATAGGTTGGTAGGGCAATATTTATTCAGAAAAAATATGAAGATGCTCCGCAGGCTATATTTAGCATCCTATCAAAATAGCAATGCTGATGTTGGGGCTTATCTATTTTTTTCCCGGCTTTTGGAAGCTTTGGAATGGTGGCTTTGATTGGATTTTTACACTGAATCTGACTAAACAACTGTACGTAAAATGGGGCGAAATGAATGGTTGGCTACCCTCGTTTAGAATCGATACATATCCCGTTTTGATAGTAATCTGTTCAATCATTGTCATCGGTTTTGAATTGGGATTTATTTTTCTGTGTATCAAAAAAAAATGCCGACCAGTATTACTGCTTACAGGTGTAGTTATGCATAGCGGTATTTATGTGCTGATGAATATTTCATTTTTTGCATTGCTGCCTAACTATGTGGTGCTAGTAGACTGGGCACGGTTATTTAGAGTATCATCAAATACTTTGATTAACTCCTCTTCGGGGATTCCTTATAGTAAATCACTGCGTACGATTGCCATCATACTGCTCGGGGGTAATATGATTTATGGCCTCAAGAAACAACAAAGCTATCCTTTCACGTGTTACCCAACATTTGATTATATGGTGCCGGATAGTATGTATTTTATAAGTTATGCAGGGATAAAAGACGGTCTAGTGGTGTTGTCTCATAAAGGAGGTTAAAAGAAGAATTTGTCGCCATATACCGGATTATAATTTGCGAGCTTTAGAGTATCAGATGCTAAACGCTCACGCAACTGGAGACACGATTTTTTTGCATCAGTTGGTAGGCAACCTTTTTTTCAAAACAAAGGATTACAATGAGGTAGATGTTATTGCCGTCCGAAAAGCGATGCAAAGTATTTTGCCTCAGTCAGATACTATACAGACAAATACAAAGCCTATATTAATATGGAGTTTTAGATGAAATTCAGATAATAAATACAGTAAATGGAAGTCAGAAACGATTTTTTGTATCATATCTGCTAAATTGAATCAGTACTGTGAAGGCATACAAGTCCTTGTATGAAGTAAAAGTATGTGCATATTTACGACATGGATAATGCGCAGAGAATAATCCCATACTTATCTATTGTAGTCACGGGTAGAAATGATAATTATGGTGGTGATTTTTTGCATCGACTACAAACTTCAGTCAGATGGTGGAGTTACTACGCCAAACAATACAAAATTGCTCTTGAGTATGTATTTGTAAATTGGAATCCGATCCCTGATGTTCCATCTCTTTACGATACGATTTGCTGGCATACTCACATGTATTTTCAAGGAATCTTTATAACAGTCCCTCCTGAGATTCACCGGCAGTTTAACAATCCTTTCATTCGCAGACCTAATGAACTTTATGAGTTTATAGCGAAAAACGTTGGCATTCGAAGGGCTCGTGGGCTTATATATTAGCTACCAATGCAGATGTTCTTTGTGACCCTGGACTATTTGAATTCTTACGAGACAATGATTTAGACAAGAATTGTTTCTACAGGTGCAATAGGCTTGACTTTAAGGTACCTCTTCATGAGATAGGTCAAGAGGATCCAGTTTCGCTTGCGCAGGTGAGAAATAATATTTTTGAAGCAAAAGCATTTGGTTTCGATATAAAATGGCCACAAGGCCATCCATTTGAGCAAGCATTAGAAAAGGTGCAACGGATAAATAAACAACTACTTAGACGGAACGCCTTAAAAAAGAAACTTACTTCTCCACTAAAAATATTAAATGTCGAAATGCATTACAATAATGCAGAGTACTTTATACATACAAATGCATCTGGCGACTTTATGTTAATGCACTCTTCGCAATGGTATAAACTACGCGGTTACTGCGAAACATTTTATATGACAACACACAATGACTCCGAGCTTGTTATTAATGCTTATGCCTCAGGTCTGAAGATGCATTTTTTACAATACCCCATCTACCACCAAGATCATGATAGACGGTACTCTGCTGCCAACCCAGACATACAACGAGACGCCCGTATTCAATACAAAAAACTTCAACAGCAGGCAAAACGAGTGTTATTTGACATGCGACCAGAGGTTGTAAATACTTTTGATTGGGGTTTGGCGGGTACCGAGTTGCAGACGTTGCTCTTAAAACACAAATAGTATCTTAGGTACTTCAAGGTTAATCAATTTATGCAATCACCAGCCATAGTAGTTATCGCCTACAATCGCCCAAATAGTCTTGGTCGCTTGCTTAACTCATTATTGGTGGCTCGTTACGTAGCAAAAGTTACCCTCGTTATTAGTATTGATATGAGTGATGATGAAGTGGTGTATGCGCTGGTTGATTCTTTTTTGTGGCCGCATGGCGACAAAAGGGTTATAAAACGAGAGCGAAGGCTGGGCCTGAAAGAGCACGTGTGGGTATGTGGTAATTTAACTACTACATATGGGTCGATCATTATGCTGGAAGATGACCTTGTGGTCTCTCCTATTTTTATGAATATGCAGTAGCTGCTGGTGCATTTTATGCAGAGGATGCAAAGGTTTTTGGTATATCGCTTTTTAACTACTGCGTGACAGAAAACCACTTTGCCCCTTTTCTTCCGGTGCACGATGGCACAGACGTATATTTTATTCAGGTAGCCTCTTCATGGGGTTGTGTTGAGCCATAGGGAAGTGGAGCGCTTTTTGCAGACTGGCTATCTGCCAACTCGGAACCCAACCTACCTGCCTATATGCCTGATTATTTAAAGCATTGGGGCACCCAAAGCTGGAAAAAACACTTAAATCATTATTTGCACGTTACAGACAGCTTTTTTGTTTTCCCGAGAATTGGACTTAGCACAAACTTTGACGATCCCGGTACCCATGCCGACAGAAGTGGTTTATTTCAAACCACGTTGCTGCAAGGTTCAAAGAAAATTGTATTTGCAGCACTACAAGAATCGAGAGCTATTTATGATTCTTGGTTTGAGATAAAGCCTATTTGTATAAAGACGCTGAGGCCTGAATGGCGGACGTATGACTTTACGGTAGATCTATACGGCACCAAAAATTTAGAAACCGTGACAACACCTTATTTGCTTTCTTCCAAAAAGTGTGCTGTGCCTATCAAGTCTTTTGGAAACCAGATTCCGGGCGCTACTGAAAATATATTGCAAACTGTTGATGGAAATTTTTTTTACCTAGGGCAGACCGCCCATTTTAGGCCCTTGTCAAGAGCTGATATGTCACCGTTTCATATAAGTATACGTGCCTTGTCAGATCTGGTGTTTAGACAATATCTGGACTATCCTCCTCTTATAGTTTTTATTCAATCAACCGGTATCAATAGTGATTTATTGCAAACACTTCAATCAGTCTACAGTCAAGGCTATAATCCGAACCATTTAGAAGTAAAAATAGTTTGTCAATCTGATGAGTGCATTGACCTCCCTGAGCAATTTTCGAGGGCAGAATTAATTCTATTACCTAAAGGTGAGAGTTACTTAGCTGTTGTAACAGGATTAGTAAAGCAGTCAGCAAGTGTGTATGGTGTTTTAGCCATAGCAGGAGATGTGTTTTTTGATGATGCATTCAACACGGTTAGCAAAGTATTTAAAACATACCCTTATATTTATTGGATAACTGGGGCTTATGCAGAGCGCAGCAAAGCAGGTTTTAGTAAAAGTGGCTCTAGTTTGCCACAAAATCGCTGGACAAAAGACATATTTTATAAAACATATATAAATGCAAAAGAAAAAAATATTGTTCCCTCAGCCACTTTTGGAGATGCGCTAATTGGCTGCAGGCATCAGCAAGCACCTACACCTTGCATCTGAATAACTGGTGGGAGTATATGTGGTATTCGCTGTTGGATAAATACCCCCTCTATAGTTGTAATGCATATCTGTCCTCTATCCCCAAGATAACAGACCAACGCACCAGGCATTATTTTACCAATAAACTTGTTGAAGAGAAAGCATATGAAAAACTAAAGGAATTTTTTTTCATCAACAATGTTCCATATCTGCGATCCTTATATAAAAACCAGCAGAAGTTTGCTCAAGTTATTCGGTTCGATTTCTCAACGGGTAGCTTTCATTTGTATGACTATTGATAGAAAAGACCCGGTTATTAGTATTGTCACAGTTTGCTTAAACAGTGCAGATTATATTGAAGAATGCATTAAATCAGTTATAGATCAAGGCTATCCTGCATTAGAATATATCATAGTAGATGGGGGTAGTACAGATGGCACGTTGGAAATCTTGGAAAAGTATTCACAACATATCCATCTCATCTCTGAGCCGGATTCAGGGCCGGCAAATGCACTTAACAAAGGACTATCAAGAGCTACAGGTGAGGTGATGGGATGGCTTAATAGTGATGACAAACTTCACCCCGGATCAATCGGAGCAGTGACGGAGGTATTTAACACTTTTCCCAATATAAAATGGATAATGGGTTATCCTACCTGGTTTACTGCAACCGGTGCATGTGTCAAAGAGATGAGTTATCCTAGGAATAGGTTTTATAGAAATCCTGGGTTTATTAATGATAGCATGCACTTGAAATTTGCCCGGTGGAGTAAGTGGCGTTTTGCCATGGATGATTATAGTAGCATACAGCAGGAAAGCGTTTTCTGGAAAAGAGAATTATGGAATGAAACAGGAGGATACGTTATTGAAAATGGTATAGCATATGATTTGGAGTTATGGACTCGTTTCTTTTTAAAAGCTGAACTATATACTTGTGATGTCTTAATAGGTGGATTTAGAGTGCATGGTAATCAAGTGTCTCTGAATGGTCGTGATCAGTATATCACAGAGTCGAAAGAGCATATCAAACGATTTAAAAGTAAGCTACCCCGAAACCGTATTCGAATCTGGATTGGCTCCATTATGCGCGCCTTTTACTACTATAATATTCCTGTCTTGAAAGGCATATATCCCAAAAGCATTTCAGTTACCTCCAGTTGTGACTTACAATGAAGACTCGGGAAAATTTGAGTTTAATCATTAGGCATGAACCTCTTTTAAGGAATCCATAAAGAAACACTATCTCCTTTAGGGACTAAATAAAAATCCACGATTTCATCTTCAATTTTTCTGAATAATATAGCCCTGATA
>JADKAA010000017.1 GCA_016715465.1 Saprospiraceae bacterium | reverse complement strand
AGTTGTAGCCGCTGCGTTTATTGTTTTTTCGCCTGTACCGTCATTGTAAGATACAGTCACATTAGTTCCTGCCAATATCTTACCTGCCATTCTATCCTCAACAAATTCATCCAATGCCGTGATGGTACTGGTATCTTGCACCCCTGTATGGTTTGCCCTTGCCCTATAATAAGAACCGTTAGCACCCTGCAGTAGCTCTGCGTCATCAGCGTCCCCGTCATGGTCTGCATCAAGTATGCCGATTGAATCACGAACCTGTGTACCTGTTTGGTAGGCTAAAAGTGAACCCGATGTTACCCTGCCGTTAGCATCCGTGTTTACGTTGTTGTAATTCCCTGCCGTACCAACATCTTCCAACTCCGACCCCTTAACACTGTTTGGCTTTAAATGGGTGCTGTCTATGCTGTTTGTTTTTACTTCGCCTGTCAATACACGCCCCGTCTTTGTAAAGTCTATTGTCGTGCCATCTGTGACCCCTGTAACGGTTAAATCTATGGAGTCGTTAATTAAAGATTTTATTTCGCCGTTTGTCAATACGTCTATATCCGTAATTGTCGGGCTTGTGGCATTACGGTCTAAATCTATTTCGTTTGGTTTAATTGTCACGCTTGAACCGTCGGAAATGTCGGCTATACTTAAATCATTTACATCTACATTAACGGTTCTATCACTAGATGAAATATTAATCCCTCCTGCTGCTGACATTGTTAGTTCATTCGACGTAACAGTTTGGTACATATACACACTCTGACCGTCAATTTCCGTCGTATAGTCCAACGCGGAATCCTTAAAAATACTTCTTAACGGTTGCCGTATCAATTATACCTTCGTTTAAATACCTGTCATCCCCTTGCGCTTCCGTCAACGTACCAGCCCCTATGGAATCCATTGTTATCGTTAACATGGGTCTGCGCTCGATTAGGTGTCGGTTCTTGCGTAGAATGTGTCACCACAATAAGCCAGCCTAACGCTTTTAACGTGAAAAGAATCTGACCCAATAAAATAACCCGCCTGATTGTATATGTCCCTGCTTTCATGGATTACCGTCGAATCGACACGGACTATTTGCCCAAATAGTGGCCCTGTTAATAAAGTGAATAGGATTAAAAATATATGCTTCATTTTATTAGTTTAATTTTTTGATTGAAAAATGACCGTCTGAAAGTGTGTAATTTGGTGCAGACGCCGGAGGGGTAGGCCCTGTTAATCTGACTTTAATAGCCATTACATAACCGTTTGGTGGAACTGTTATAATAAATTTTCCGCTATGATAAACATCACCATTTTGAGTATATACACTTGTTTGAATTGATCTACTACCTTGATATTCTGTCGTTGGCGATGTAACCCCAACATAGGCCGCACTATATAGTGACAAGTTAGCTGCATATGGATGGTCACAACTTACGTGATGCCCATATAATACCTCATAGTTTCCAGCATCTTGAAAACTGACAATACCGTTGTTACTGCTCATTGTGCCAGTGTCATGCAATACCGTATTATAAACTATTGTTGTTGCTGAAGACGTTGACCCTGGATAAAGGTTTGCCCCTGTATTAGCCATTGATACATAAGCGGCTAATCCCGTACTTCCTGTACTCACTGGCGCCCATTGTAGCCCGTTTGTTGTGGATTGTAGAAATAGCCCTGCACTATATCCCAAGTTTGCAAACTGTGCGACCTTTCCACTTAACGCCACTGAATAAGGAGAACCACCAGTACCTGATCCGTTTAATTGTAATCCGTTACCAGTTACAGATCTTACTTCGTTCCCTATCACCCCGTCAACCTCCGTAAACGACGGGGCCGCCCACGAATAGCCGGACCCATTGGCCGTTAGAACGTGACCACTTGTCGCGGTGTTTGCTAATGCGCTCAATCCACCCGTTGATGACGTTTGAACTAATCGCGTGCCTCCACCCACTGACGCTAAATATGAAAAAAACGGCTGTGATCCTGAATAATTAATCCAAAATCTATCTGTATTTGAACCACCATCGTCCGAACTTATGGCAAACCTTGCAGAACCACTATCATCTATATAAGCCCTCCATAAGTCGTAAGATCCACCAGTCGTAAGCATTGCAATTCCTGTCCTGCTCGCCCCTCTTAATGTTAATCCAGATCCTGCACTTAAAGGTAGGTAACTTGTAATGGTATCAAGACTTGAACCAATCGACATATTTAAACTTGAATGATCGAACAGAAAACCGCCATTACTCGTCAAATTCGTAGAACTTGTCCAAATTGGTATTCTATTTGCCGAACCCGATCCCGTGAGTGAACCCCCACCACCAGAACACGAATGTGCTAATTTAAATTGACCGTTATTGGTGTAAACCCTGATTGTATCGCTCACACACTTGATTGAATCTATCCGGCTGTAACCTAACGTGTCCCGGATGTAATTATCCAACACATCGTAATACATAACAGAATCAACACCCGACACCATTATATAGCCTTCACCGTTTGCGTTTCGCATTTCCCACGGCCTTATACCTTCGTTTTGACCGTAGGAAGTAATCGCGATTAGCATTATTAATATGATTTTAAAATAATTCACCTGTTACATATATTTTTGATAATTTAACAATAACCCGGGCGTTGTCCAATGCCCTGAAAAATGTGATTACACTTGTAGCCGGATTAACCGCGTATGTGTTCTTTAATGTGCCAATAGTATTTACATGCTTCCATCTTACGCCCTCCACCAATACATCTATGTTATCCCTTAAACTGTTTTGTGTTGCCGTTGTTGGTAGTACGTATTCCAGCGTAATACTATTTGTGGTCACGTTGGAAAATTCCTCGTAAATCTGAGTTCCAATTGTTGAAATCGCAGTACTAAAATTTGACGTCACCCCATTAACCGCTGGCACATCCTCAACCGCTGTTATTCCCGTATTGCTTCCAGTGCTGTATTTCACCATTGTAACCGTCGCCAAATCACTTATCAAATCCCGCTTATAGGCCACAATCCTGAACGTTTCCCCCTTATAATCGTAGCGATTTAAAGAGGTGTTTATATCAAGTCCATAAACCGTATTTAACCCAAAAGAATAAAACTTTTGGGTATTCCTTAGATATTTTAGCATGTGGCTTACAATGGCCAATTCCAAAGACTGGTAACTATCAGCCGCGTTAAATTTGTATTCATCCGTTACCTCACGGTCTGACGGGAATGTGCCTGTGTGAAAATAGAATTTGCAAAGCTCCTTACCGTACCTGTCGCTGCCAATATTCGTAATCTCCTTTACTTTTACGTTGTCACTTGATAGGTAAGCTTTAAATTCTGTTGTGTCGGTTTCCTTATCTTTGCTTAGCTTATAATTGAATTTGCACGTTAACGCCTCAATTGTTGAACCCGGTGGATTTACTTCTATAATTTCCGCTTTAACCGCCACCGTCCTGTCACCACTTACAGCCGCAATTTCAAGTTTCTGCTCATAGCTGTAAACGTGGAATGGGTATTCGTATTCGTATTCTGTTTCTGTTGGTGTCCCCGTGGATAATACCGTTATTTTGACCGTGTATTTAACCCTGAAATTGTACGGAACCGGGTCTCCTAAATGGTCGGCAAAAAGGATATTATTAATAAATTTCAATGTGTATGCTTCACCGCTTAGCACATAGCCCAAGTCATAATATGCATGCTCCGGCCCCGGATAGTTAACTTCGTAAAAATCGCCGTCGCCGTAAACCTTATTTGTCCAATCCTTATTTACTTTTAATACAACCTTATTATATGCCCCTTTAAATCGGTATGCCCCACCGTATAAACCGTAATCGTCAAGTTCAATAATGGTATTGCCCGGGCTTGTCCCTGCAATCGTGCTGCCATCTTTAGCGTAAAATATATAACTGCCCGTCCTATTCTCAAAATTGCCTTCCATCCCGGTGAATTCCACCGTCCGTTTTCATAGTATAATTTGCAATATAGCCTGCCGCACCGGATCATTTAATACATCGTAACAACTTAACGGTTTTTTTATTTCGTTTTCTGTGTTATAAAAATAGTGGTTGCACTGCATTATCGCGAATAAATTGGTATAAGACATCACGATATTTGGAGTAAGGTTTGTTTGGGTCATTAAAATGGCCTCTGACCCACTATATAGCGCGCTCACGCCAAGTTTATTTAGGCAGTATATAATAAAGTCTTTTATGGTCTTCGTTTCGTAGGCCGCGTCGTATTCGATGTTTTTAAGGTCTGTTATACCGTCAATCGCGTTAATCGTTAAAGGCGGGTTTAACCGATCCTGTAAAACCATGTCATCCGGGATTACCTTACCGATAAAATACGGAGACCCGTCGCGCTCGATCTGAATGTAAAATCTGTTTTCCTCGGCTTCTATTAAATCTTCAAATAGTGATTGAATATCTGCGCTGTTGTTGACAATGGTCATGCGCGCATTCATCGTATCAATCCTGTTGTGCAATTCGTTTTCTGTGGTATTGTAAGATACCTCTATTGCCGTACCATCCCGGTCTAATACCATTTCCAACGCTGCACCTGAATATGAAGTGTCTATAATGCTAATATCCCACACACTGGAATTAACCGCATTGTAAGTGCCTGTGAATCGTATATTTGATGGTGCACCCGGCATTATCCGTAAATTCTTGAGTACAAATCACCGCTGTTTTTATTGCTCAGTACAATATCAAGGCCTTGCAACCTTCCTACCACTTCAACCTGTTGAGCTCCTGCACCACTAAACCCACCGCTTGCGACCTTAGCGGGTACAATGGCCTCCCCTTTGTGGATCTGCGCTAAACCGTCGCTTCTTACGCTATTTGTACCAATGGCCAATGATGGAAGTGGTGACGCTGCAATAGCTGCGATGTTTGCCAGTCCTAACGCCTTAATAAACGGTATTAATGGCAGTCCTGCCGGGCCTAATGCTAACGCACGGGCTACACCTTCAAACATTCCTATTACAGCGGCAAATACCCCTGCAACCTTGTTTTGAATGGCTTGTTTTCTTTGCAGCTTCTTTTTTTCCTGATCATACTTTTTATCAATTGCTGTCAGTCGCTTTGCCTTCTCATCCTCATTCTTTACTGTCTTTTCAACGTATGCCCTTTCTTGAGCTTCTTTATTTGTTAAATTTTGGCTTTGATTGTCCAAAAGCTGCTGCGTAAATCCTAATAATGGATCTATTATTGTCGAGGCTGCGGATAGGCTTTTCAAAATCTTCTCATTGGCTTGCCGGGACTTTTCCATCATTTCCTCCAGCTTCCGGGCTGCATAATCTATTGAGCTTTCAAATGTGTCCTTAAAAGTGGAATTCATGGAATCACTAATATCTTCCAATGGCTTTTTAATCGACTTCAACGGCCCGATCACCTTACTTTCAATAGCTGCCGCAAATTTTGCCAACTGTGGAAGTATTCCCGTAAATGGCAGCGTTATGTCATTGGCTTTTAATCCTGCACGAATTGCCACATCTTCAGGAAGTGCGCTGAATTGATCTACATTTTTCCCTCCCGCCTTTGGCGTAAACGATGGCGCAGAACTTGTTGCACTCCCTACCTTGCCCGGATTAAACGCCCCGCCCCTATTTGTACGGCCTTTCTTTTTTATCGTATCATCAAATGCATTTAAATAACCTTCTGCCGCCCTGTTGCCGCTTTCCTTAAATGCGTCGACTGTCTGATCAATAAATTCTTTGAAAGATATTTTTTGTAAAATCAACTGGTTAAACCGAACAAACGTCCCGATCAAGTTGCCCAATACATCAATCGCCAATCGTAAATTAACAACAATAGCCTGCACAGCCGAACTGATATAATTGAAAGCCGTTATGGCCACGTCTGATGTAATCCCAAACCCCGCCATAGTTTCGCTTATGTCATCCCATTTAATGACCAAAATCGCTATCGCCGCCGCTATTCCTGCAATGATTAACGACACTGGCCCCAATGATACCGTCGCCGCTATTCCGACGGCTTTCATGGCCCCTGCCACCGCACTAAATGAAATCGCCATTTGCCCCGTAATAGACAAAATAGGCCCTATGGCAGCAGCTATCCCAGCCATCGTAATGATTATCTTTTGCGCTGTAGGGCTTAGGTTGCTGAATGCATCCGTTACCCGGCTAATTGCCGCGCCCAACTTATTTAAAAAGCCCTCAATATTCAGGTTTTTATTTAGAACCTCACCCAATTTGGCAAAGGCTATTTTGGTGCTATCGCTTAAGTTCTCAAAGGCATTTTTTAAGCCGCCTGTAACCCGTGGCAGTTTGGCAAATTCCTGGACTAAGGTTTCTACAACCTGTTTTCCGGTCACACCAAGTTTAGCTATTGCTTCACTGTCGGCCGTCCCGAATGCCGCTTGTAATGCGTTCCGCATCTGTGGCAGTTGCTCCGTTAATTGCCTTAAGTCCTGACCGAACCCTGAAGACTTGTTTTGTAATTGCGTTAACGCCAGCGTCACCAGGTTCAATTCATTCTTACCCTTGCCGACTGTGGCCAATGCATTTCCAAATTGTAGCAATGCCTCCCGCGCCTGGTCCGCGCTAAATCCCGCCGCTTGTAATGATACAGACCCTTTGACCGCCTCCTCAAGTCCTAATCCTGGCAACTTTGCCACCTCCTTTAACTTCTCAAATTCAGCACCAGCCGCCGCCGCCGATCCCATGACCGCAATCAATCCCTTTTGCAGTGCTTCAATGTCGCTGTATGCCTTAACCGCACCGCCACCAATAGCGAGAATAGGAAGTGTCAACCCCGTCGTAAGGTCCGCCCCCGCTGACTTCATGGACTTGCCAAAGGCAGCTATTTGTTTTTGCGCGGCCCTTAAATCTGCTGACAGTTTTTTGGTGTCGGCTCCGATCCTGATATAAATATTACCTATTGCCTGAGCCATTGCTTATTTTTTTCTTTAAGTCATTAATTGTAATCTTCTCTACTGGCTTAGCTTTGTCCCATTTATCAAAAATGCTATTGGCTTCTGCACTAAATGGATCTGCTTTTGGTTTCACAACTTCACCCGGTAAGCTGTATAAATCCTGCGGCTTATCCTGCTTTAATCCCTGCACCCTTGCCATTATCCATGTATTCAATCGGTGCATGTAATAAAGTTCTTCTTGTTCCTCTCTCCGATGCCTGTTTGCCTTGCTTCGCTCCTGTAACCATGTCCATGTTTGGCCAAACTCGTTGTTATTAAATTCAGTTATACTCATTCCGTAGTAATAGCACAACCGTTCATAATCTGCGAAGTCTATTTCTTTCTCATCGGCCTGGCCTTCGGCTTTCCCAATTCACCCGTACCCCTTAATTCAAGGCTATCTGTGACCGTCTTAACCAACGTTTCGGTAAATCCTATGTCTTTGTCCAGTTCGTTGTTAATCTCGTCTTCTGTGAGGTCTGAGCAATAAGATATAAGGCTTATCATTTGCGTTATTTTCATGCGCTCAAGTCCTGAAAGTGGCACGTCGTTTTCATCAGCCCACCTGATTAATCGGCTGTTGGTTATCCTGACTTCTTTGTTCAATAAGAGGCTCATTTGTTTGGTGTTTTTTTGGTTTTAAAAATGGGGGATAGTTGCCCACCCCCCTATTGAAAGGACAAGGATGTCAAATTATGCTACGGTTCCTTTGGTTACGGCCCCGTCAAATACGCCGCTGATTGAGCAGGTAACGTTCTCATTGTTTGGCGCGTCAATGCTCAAAGACTCTATAACCCCTTCAACTGAATATGTCACGTCGCCAGTTGTGGCAGATCCAAAGAGTACCGTAACTTTTGTCCCGGCGGCAAAGAAATCATACAAGTCCTCAAAGTTGCCCGCGGTTTCTTCCAAAAGGAAATCACCTGAGAAACTTCCTGAGTATTCACCGTATGAATTTGAATCCCAGCCGCCTGTTGTGTCTTTGTGCGATGTCTGTCTTACTTTGTTCTTAAATTCGATCTTACACGTTGTTGATCGTGCGATGGCTACGCCCTCGATTTTTAGTCGCGCGTAATGGCCATTAACTGGTCCTACTGTTGGCATGATGTTAAATTTTTAATGCATTAAATAATTATTCCTCTTCATCCTCATTTTTGGCCTTCCAAATAGGTTCTTTTACATCAATGCCCTTTATGTGTCCACTTTCAAAATATGCCTTAAAATGTTCCGGGTCTATGCCATAAACAATCTTTCCTTTTGTCCAATGTCGTCCCCTCTCTGGCATGTCTTTTAAAATTATTATATTCATTATACTCCGCTTATGAATTGTCCTACTGCTGATTTTCTTACCCTGATTAATATTCGTGTTTCACTCAATACATCCCCTGTCAATGTCCACTGTAATTCCAATGTGCTATTAGTTCCTGCATTAGTGACATGCATTAAATTTGTGCCTTCATTATTTATCATGAAATAAAATACTTCAATGTCATCTATTGCATAAGTATGTAGTGTCGGAAAATAATAGGTTGTTGAATTGTTTTCAAAATTAGCCACCGGATAAGGCGACCATGTAATCTGCATATAGTTCAGTTCATTCTGATTTAATACTGTTACATCCCCCGTCAACCAATCAAAGATTGCATAATACTCCCAGTACCCCGTTGGTGTGTTTAATCCGTCGTAATTATTCCATATCGTAAACGTGATTACTTTTCTGTAAACTTCGCCATCTTCGCTAAAATCTGTCCGCGCTCCGTCGTATGTAACCAGATAGATATATTCATCAGTGTAGGGCTCAATTAGGTTCCTAATCGAAGCCGCTAAACTATCCACTGTTAATTGAAGTAATCCAATTACATGTACATCTAATACAATAGTGTCACGTTTTGCAAGGTCTTTATTTTGGCTGTTGTCCTCGCTTACTGTTTCAATCAAAATAACCCCGGATGTACTTTGCAAATCGGCAGTCTGGTCTATCTGACCGACATAAACCTGCCCCGGATATTCCGCTACTAATGCATCATATATTTTTGACGTGTGATTACTCATAAACTTGCAGTTCGCGACCTATTGCCTCAAATTCTTTTTTGGCCAGTCGTGTTAATTCACTCAATACCGTGCCTTTGGTTTTTTCAAATGCGCGCTGTATGAATTTTTCACCCTTTCCGACCTTTAATTTTCCGTCCTTCCAATGAATGAACCCATTGTTTACCAAGTGCGCATGTGGAGCTATTTTGTAATCCGGCCCAACAAACGCGTCATAAGATTTAAATGGCAAAAACTTAATTGATCTTCTTAGTTTTCCAGTTTCACCATTTGGGGCTAATAGATACATAGCCGCCTCCGTTGACTTCCCGGCACGCCTTTTCAGCGTCCTGCTTCGAGATACTTTTATGTACATATTATTAGCCAACTTATCGAGCTGCTTACCAATGAATTCTATTTGTTGCTCCTCAGTCATCACACAACCAATTTACATTTCAACTTATAAAATGCCTGACGGCCTACTGGCTCAATGTTTACCACGTCATAAGTTGAACCTTCATGAATCAACTTACTTGTCATTGTGACCGTTATACCGTACCTTATTACAAAGTATTCGTACTTTATATTTGTCTCCTTGTTCAATAATTGACTTTCATCTTTCCCAGCATACGAATAAGCCGCGTTTACAATAACATCGGTATTCGTAGTAGAGGTAACTTCACCATAGACATTAGCGACGGGTGAAGACGTGTTACGAATTGTAACAAGTCTATCCATTTTACCTATGTCTTTGAAGTATCTCATTGTATCATTATACCCTCAGTCCTAAGTAATCGGTCTAATGTGCTGTCATTGTACTTCACGTCCTGATCTTCGCGTCTTTCAAACATTTCCGCTACTCGCATCCTGCATGCCTGTTTCAATAATTCGTTAGTGTTAACATAAGCCGTACATACCAACTTATACCTAAACCATCGCTTTATATCAGCGCTTACTAATTCGCTTTCTAACCTAAAATCATTTCTTACAGGGGCCGTTGTAAACGTTTGTTCGGTCCATTCGTTGTTATCCCAATAGTAATAAGCCGTAACCGCATTTATATTCTTTGGTAGATTTAGCACACCATCGTTTCCAGTAATTTGAAAAACAGTAACCGCCGTATATCGCAATGGATAGCCTACTTTGTTTTCAATCTCCACACTGGCAGCACTCACATAAGCAGTTAATAAGCTATCAAACCCACTGCCTACGCCTGTAAGTTGTGCATGGCTTTTCAACAATGTATCCACGCTTATCAAATCCGTTACGTTTCCGCTACCTACCCAATTCATGCCTTAACCGCGCTACCTTCCTTAATCAATATTTCTGCAACGTGTCGTGGGAACGGGTAAACATCACCAATGGTACAAGCGTAGCAATGATGGCCCAAGTCTTTTAAAACCTTTAGGTTAACCAGGAATCCAGTGTCGGGAACCGGGTTTGTAGTGATCTCCTTTGTTAATACTTCCGGCTTATTAATCGGAGGTGCTTCTTTTACTGTTTTTGCCATGTTTGATGTTTTTGAAAAGTGGGGGGTATTTCACCCCCACTAATCCAATTTATTAAGAACCAAAACCCAATTCGATTACGTGGTTAAAATATCCTTGATGATCGCGAAATCCTCAGGACGCTTGTTCACGATGTCCCAGAATGAGAATGACCTTACTTTGATTAAGCTGTTACCGGCTCCTGAGTAAGGGTCAATTCAATGGCGATATTTCCCCACTGGAATACTTCGGTTTCTGTGGCATTGCAAAGAATCGCAGCACTACAAACCGCACCAGAACCACCTTTTACAAGGTTTGATGGCACTGACTGGCTTTCAATGATCGGATAACCCATCAATGAAGTTTGGCCATCCAAAAGATGTAACCGGATGCCGTGTTGGCAGTGTCCTTCAGGGTTGTCATCAATTTGGAAGTTACCTGGGCGTTTGTGATGAAATACCATGGAGATGTGATGTTTCTGGTTGCCAATGCCTGGCGCATTTCCACCAATTTTGCATAGGTAGGTGCAGCACCCGCCGCACCCATTGCTACTGTGGTAGTCTGGCCTGCACCGCCGCCGTCAGTCAAGGTAATGATACCAGTCATTTGTCCTGCCGCGCCTGAACCTTCAATAAACTGCTGGTCAAGTTTTTGCGCGATGGCCTTCATGATCTGGTTATAAAATACGTTCCTGATCGCTGGCGCGCTGGTCAAATCCAGCATCCTAGAGAATGCACCCAATGAAATCATTTCCTTTGGTGTGGCTGTTTTCAAACCGAAAGTAAGTTTTTCAGTTTCACCAGTGGAAGCAACTTCCGTAACCATCGTAGCGGTCACTTTTGAAGTACTTACCGCCATTGACTGCTGTTGTGTAAGTCCGGTATTCCTGACAACTGGCAATCTTCCCAAAATGGTAGAATTGAACAAACTGTCAATAAACTTCTCAGACCTGTATTCAGTACCAACAAGGTTTCCACCGTCGGCGGCAGTACCAGTGTTGACTGAGCGTCGGCCTGGTTCCCATTACCATTTCAGGGCTCACAATCATTCTGTGCTTATCCCATCCGCTCGCGCCAGATCTGGCGTTTTCCTGCATGACTTCACGCTCCAAACCGGCGTTCTTATCCCAATCTCCTGTGGTAGCCGCTGCAAATGCGCGCTCAAGACTGAATGTTCTTACGGCTGTATGAACCGCCGGAGCTTGTCCCCTGTTTGCGTTCAATGTTTTGAGTGCTTCGCGCTCCTCTTTGTCGTTTTCGATGGCGATCTTCTTTAAAAGTGCTGCACGCTCTTTTGTCAAGTCTCCATATTTGGCCTCGTCATCCGAAGTCCATCCGCGCTCTTGTCCGTTTTCAAGTTCCGCAGCTCTATTATATATAGTCTCCTGCTCATTGATTACGGCCTCCAGGCGTTCCTGTAAATCTGCCTTTTTTGTCATCGTAAGTAAAGTTTGTTTATGAATAAATCCGCCCGTTTTTGGGCCATAATTGCACGTTTTACATCCTGCCTTAATCCGTTGCTTTTTTGAGTCTCAATCGCAGACAATATGAATTTATCCATCGGTTCAAATGCCTTTTTTACCGCGTCGGGGTTCGATGGAATGTGTACGATTGACCACTCCCGGAGGTGCTGACCTTCAAAGTAGATTATCGTCGGATCTTCGTTATTGCGCTCATCGCCCCAATGCCAGCCGTCATGTGTGAATCCGACACTGGTACATTTCATTGAACCAAAATCCACCTTCCGCAAAATCTTTTCTGCGCGTGGGTTTATGTCCTCAGGTTCAAATGTTCCGACCCCGATCAATTCGCCATCTTCCACGCGCGCACTGGCATACCCCAATTGATTATCCGGGTCAGGTTCGTTCCATCCGTTGCCGGTGTTGTGTTGATAGTAGAATCCGCCCGCGCGGTTGTAGTCCTCAATTTGCCACTTGTCAATCGGCAGTACCGTTCCGTGACTATCCACGCGGCTTGTGCTTATGACAAATTCACGCGTTCGCGTTTCGTCGATCTTCCTCACATCCATCACCGCCCCGAAGGATCTAAGTAGTTCCATTTTTCTCTTTCATTAAATGATCAAAATCTTTATTCCACATAGTCCCTGGAATGCTGTTTAATGGCTTCATGTATTCGGCCCCGCTGCCGTCATCCGTGGGGTTCATGCCCTCAACCTGTCGTACTTCATCTGCATTCATAAATCCGGCGTTAATGGCTATTCTATGGGCTTCGTAGCGGTCTTTCATGTTGGTGCGCTCCAATCCCTTCAATTCGAATTTTACGTAGTAATTTTGGCGTATTTCGGACGGTCTAAATAGCTTGCGATTAAATTCCGACTCAATCAAAATGCACAATGGGGCTATCACAACTGCCAAATATGTATTGTATTCATTGTCACCCTTATTATCAGCATATTCGCCGCGTTGGATAAGGGTCAATGGGACTCGGAACATGCGCGCGATGTCCTCAATTGTGCTGTTTTTGGCAGCAATCATTTGAGCGTCGGCCATTGGCAAATTATACTTCATTGGCTCATACTTGAACCCTTTAGGTAAAATCCCCACACCTCCGCTTTTTGAGGAAAACTTACCCTCAAATGTGCTTCTTAATTTTTCGCCAACTTCCGGGGTTAATGTAGCGTCACCATAGATGTAACCGGACATATACACCCCATTTTCATACATTTCCCGGCTGTAATTCTGGATGCTGCCGTACTCTTTTAGCGCGTCGGCATTGGAACTTATCCGGCTTGTGCCTCCGGCCTCGCCATTGTAGGAAATGTCACACAAATGCAGCATGTCATCGGCCTGGATAATGCGTTCCTTTTGGCCTTCTTCCTGAATTATGTAAACGCGCTTACGTTTTACGATTTTTGGCGTTACATCCCATGCGTTTAAATTATGGTATTCAATGGGCCTGCCTACCGGATTACGGATAATTTCAGCGTAACCGGACCCCCAAATAAGATAAGAGGCGACCCATTGCTTTTCCCATTCCGTGAAACTTTGGTAGTCATTCACATTCCGGGTCAATAACTTAACCTGGTCATGTTTATAAACCAGCTCCTTACCCGTTAATGTGGATCTATAAATCTTTGCCCCGACAAGGGTCTTGGTTTCTGTGATCAGGTTAACACAGGCGTATAGCGCATTGAATTTGTGGGCTACGTCAGGAGTGACCACGGCAATTTTGCCATTACCAGAACCAAAATTGAAGGTGTGGTACAGTGAGTCAACGGTGACGGTGCTACGCTGTTCACGTACATAACCGACCCGGTTTCACAAGGTATCTATAACGCCCATGCAGCAATAATACTATCATAATGGGCTTGCTAATCTTGATTATTGTAACATTGATTAACTACTGGTGTAACAACGTGTTTTTTTTACCATTAAACGCCGTATATATCGTGTTTTTGCCGTTCTAAAGGCTCCGTAATTGTTGTACTTATGGCAACCATACATGCCCCAATGAACGCCCTCAGCTTCGTCAAATGCTACTCTGTTAAGGTTTTCGCAGTCCTTATTCTGGACAATGCTATAAAATAGGGCAAAATATTCGTTATTGTCCATCATTGGAGTATTTTTTAAATGTAGCCTAATTCAGAAACGTCGGATATTTCGCGATCATCACCAGCACGACCTGATAAGTACGTCACCCAGGAATTACATATAGCCACCGGGCCATCTATTTTGTTTTGCTTCTTACCCGCACTTTTTAATGCCTTCTGGTTTCCGTTGCCATCCGTGTACATCTCGACATTTCCCATCATCCACCTGGTAACATGGCTTCCATCATGGTCAACCTTTTCACCCAAAACAAATTCCTTCCAATGGCTATACCCGGCCCCCAGCACTGGCGCGCTTTGGCTTACTTTATAGCAGTCTATCCCGACGGCTGTCAATTCACTGATTAATTCAATGGCTTTATATGGGTCATAGCCCAGGCGTCGTATCTCGAAAGTTGATGCATTACACAGAATATCGTTTTTAATCATGTCCTTATCGATTACATTTCCAGGAGTGCGCTTTACCCAACCCCCTTTCTCAAAGTCGCTGTAAATGACCCCATCAACGCGAATATTTGTAAATTTGTGGTCTGGACAATAGTAGTCTGTAAAGTAATACGGCTTTCAATGCCATCCTGAACCGGAAACAAAGTAGTTAACCGCAGTTAAATCGTTTTCACTTGCCAAATCCACACCTACATAACATTCTTTTCCGTGCAGATCCTCGCGCCTACCGATGGCACATTTCATGTAAATGCCATCCTCAATCCATACGCTGGCGGCATCGGTCCATATATTCAAATTCTTAGTCAGGAATTGTACCAGGGTTTCCCCACCTTCGGCCATTGCCTCCTTATGTTTGGTCCGCATCCAATCCCATTTTGGGGTGTTTCCAATGTTTGGGTTGCTCTTTATCCAATTATTTTCGTCATGTGGGTCGTCTTTTTCATCCAGGCTAAAAATGTACCCAAATAACCCATCATTATTCAACTGGCCCCGCAATACCTTAATCACCATGTCCCGGAACGAATAACACGGCCCGTTCTTATTGAACCCTGCAGTCGTTGTTATCCACAAAAGGGGCTGATCCCGGCCTCCCATACCAGTCTCAACGACCTTTAACATGCTATCATCATTATGGGCATGGTATTCGTCAATCGAAGCAAAGTGAGGGTTTGCCCCGTCATTGGTTTCCGCGTCTGCGGTCAGGCATCGGATAAAGCCGTTATTTTCCGTATCCTTTATGTGGTATTGCACAATCTTGAGCCGGGCCGCCGCGCTGTCACTATCCGCGATTAACTTCCTGGCCATGTAATGTGCCGCATTATACACATAGGCCGCCTGGTCCCTGGTCGTTGCTACGCAGTAATTCTGTGGTGCGCCTTCGTTGTCCCATCCCAATGTGTACACCCCAATGGCCCCTAATAGTTCCGATTTACCAGACTTACGCCCGGTGTCCCAATAAACTTTTGTAAATCTCCTAAATCCGGTTTCTTTGTTTTTCCATCCAAAAATACAAGCTATACCGAACGCCTGATACGGTTGAATATTGAATGGCTTGTTTTGGAAACTTCCTGCCGTATGCTTAAGGAAACCAATAAATCCCAATACCCGGTCAGCTTCTACCCGGTCAAATGTGAAGGGGTAATCTTTGGCTTTGCTTTTGGCCAAATCTGAAACGTGACGCTGAACCGCCAAACGCACGTATTCACAGACAACTATCTTGCCTTCGGTAACGTCGTTTATATATTTGTCGTAAAGGGTCATTCAGGATTATCTTTTGTTTTGTGCGGACAATCGCAGTTTTTACAGTCGTTTACCATTGCCCCAATTTATAAGGGCATTGGTCTTGTTTTTGGCTTAGTCTTATCAAAAAGGTAAAGCATTGTGTTTTTTGTCGAATTGGTGCAAAAATGCCAGCAATAAAGTCGCCTCTACAAATTCCAAAACCATCACGTCCTTTCCTTTGGTTATCTTGACTTTATGCTGAATGTTATCCTCTATTTCCTCGAATGTGATGTCGAAGTTCTTACCCCTTGCCATTATTCCTGAATTTAATGTCCTGAATCACAACCCAAACGAAGGCCAAAACATACACCAGCAACGCCCACCATACCGGGATTAATACCCAAACCCATGACCATGTAATCAATCCCATTAGTTTAGAAATGATAACCCAAATCCATGCTATCAGGAAAATATGCGCTATCCACTTCATATAACCTTTTAAAAGTCCATCCAACGGGTCGGCTTTAGTCCCGGCCTTATCAACTACGCTCCCGGCACTCTTAGGAGTAAGCATAAGTTGTTGGCTCAAGCTATTGATATTGACCGTCAACTTGATTTTTTCGCTATCGCTTCCATCGTTGTACATCACAATATTCGCAGCTAATAACTGGATTATGTGTTCGTATTCCTCCCGGTACAATTTGGCCTTTTTGATCTTTTCCTTCAAGTGATTAAAGGTTATGACCTCCCGCGGCCCAAGTCTTATTAATGCATCTGCATCTGTTAATTTTACCTTTTTTTCCATGTCTGTTTTATAATGTGTTATTAATCAGGCTTTTGTATTTTCAGGTGCTTATAAATGTGAGCC
>JADKAA010000016.1 GCA_016715465.1 Saprospiraceae bacterium | reverse complement strand
AAGCTGGTGGTACAAATGCTTCAGGTAAACTGAAAGGGGTTGATGTTGTTCGTGTAGATGAACCACATGGTCAATCAAAAACACCACATTTGAATATTAATGAGAAAGTTACAGGTATTCCAGATCCTCATACACCGCTTACAAAAAGGTCAATTCAATGCTTTAAAAGCTACAGGCAATACTTTAGATGCAATAAATAAAGTAGCAAAACCACTTGCACTTGTTACTGATGCATAGCAAATTGGAATTGCAATTAAAACTGATATACAACAAGGTACCGGTGGAGAGAATACAATAATAGCTACATCACGAGTTGCTGGCGGTTGGAGTGGTGCATGGTTGGGAGCTAAAGGAGGCGGAGCAACTGGTGCAGCTTTTGGTTCATTCTTTGGGCCTGCTGGTACAGCTGTTGGTGGTTTTTCGGTGCAATTATTGGAGGTATCTCAGGGGCGTTTATAGGGTCTGAAGTTGGTGAATCTATTGGTGAAAAAATTGTTGATACAAATAATAAATAATTATGTCAATAAAGTTAAAATATAACATTACAGACAGGGCTATTTGTATTAGCACTAAGCATGACACTTTAATAGAATTAAAGGTTATTGAAAGATTATACTTTAAAATATTGAGGGAGGTTTTTTTGAATAAATCATTATTACTTATTACAAGGCAACCACAGAAATACTCATTTGGGGAGGGATTAGCAAACAAATACTTTTTAAGATTTGGTAAAGAAACCCTGATGGTCAATAAAATTAATACTGCTGATGAACTTTTACTAGAATCAATTAGTCAAGAGGAAGAGTTTAAAAGAGGGCTTTTAATATTAATATATTCCATTCGAGATTTGATTGACTCGGAATTAAAAATGGCTTTGGAAAATATAATGAGTGGTAATTCAAAGTTAAACTCTTCGCTAAAACTGGTAATATGTGAAGATGACGGAGATACATTTTGTTTATTTAATTCTGATTATAAAATTCATGAAATGAATCCTCTTTTATCTGAAGTTTTACTTTATCAGTAAAGCAATCAAGTTACTAGGAATTATGCAAACTGTAATAACTTCAATACTTTAAATGCACAAATCCCCTGTTCTCGGTAGAATGTTAAATAAATAAAACAAGGATGATGGGTTTTCAGTAGTCTGTGACTACTAACTCAAATAATTTTTGCCGCATGATGTCTCCTACTGAATTTCATTTCAACCCATTTTTGTCTTTGTGAGGTTTAATGCCTAACCAGGGATATTTTTCGAGTAGTATTTCACAACAGTTTGTGTAACTTGTAATCTAGTTCTTTGAACCGGGTATTATTATCCGTTCGGGTTAATAATGGCGGGGATAAGTTCAAAGGCTTTAGCTTTTGGTAGTCCTAATAACAAATTAAAATACAACGGTAAGGAAGAACAAAGACAGGAGTTCAGTGATGGATCAGGACTTGAATGGTTAGACTACGGGGCAAGGATATACGATGCCCAGATTGGGAGATGGAATCATATTGACCCACTTGCTGACTCAATGCGTAGATATTCTCCCTATACTTTTGCATTTAATAATCCAATAAGATTTATTGATTATGACGGTATGGCTCCAGAAGATATTGGAGTTAAAGTAAAGAGAGAAAATCAAAATGGTCAGATAACATTAAAAGCAGAGGCTACAATAAATCTCACAATCGTTGATAACAGGGGAAATTATGGCCAGGCACAGCAGCAACAATTGAAAGCTATGGTTGCAAAAGCTTATAGCGGCCAGATTTATACTACTTCTAAAGATGCAAGAGGAAAGGATATCACCACTGTCATTGATGTAACAGCAAACCTAAATCTTACTGTAGTGTCTGATGCGAGCAAAGCAAATAGTACAGATTATATCATTAGTCTTATTGATGATATTCCAGCACAGAACACAAGTGAAGGCTATGTTGACCCGGTAGGACTTGCAATGGGTGATGGGGATGTCGGAGCAGTTGAGCTAAATCGTTCTGGCTCTTATGTGAATAATGTTATTACTCATGAATTAGGTCATATAATGGGCGCAAAACATTCAGAGAATAGTATAATGAATAAATCAATAGATACTAATCCAAGCAATCAATATACTAATGGTAATCACACAATACGAAAAGCAACATTCGGTTGGATGTCACCACTGCAAACAGGAACACACAATAATAGATGGGGAACCACAGAGGATAGCAGAAAGGAGTTAAAAAGATTTATCCAGAATAGTAATATACAATAGCTTAAAGGTTTGTATTATGTCAAAACTTATAAAATTCCTTTTCTTCTCTTTGATTATTGCATCTTGTAATAAGAATAAATCATCCAAAGAGAAAGGCTCTAAAGAAATAGAAATCGGAATATTAAAAATAGGCATCCCTACTTCAGATAAATTTGTCCAGGGTGGCGGTATAGATAGTTATGTAGCATATATTGTAAATGTTAAAAGAGATACTTTTCATATTGAATACGGAGGAGACAATATAATATATGACCTCTTTGATGTACCTCCGAAAGGGTTTCCATTAGAAGACAAAGAAAAATTCCAAAAGCAGTTTGGCAAGTTGCCTTCCCCGGATGAAGCTGTATTTACTAGTTCTCCAGAAGTAGATAATCTGCAAAATATTTTTCAAAAGAATTTTTATTTGTATGATACTATCAATAACCTTACCGTAAAGATTGTGCAACCCAAGAGAATAGGTGAAGGAATGACAGGTTTATATATACCTAGATTACGAGACGGGAATAGTTTTAGTATTTATGCAAAGAATTTAGATAGTACATCACACCGAAACGCTTTGACTATGTTTGAAACAATATCGTACAAATAGCTGTAAAGTCCTGCTTTACCGGACTTTATTGTTTTGCTTTTTCCGCCCAGCGTCTCCTTCACAATCGTTCCAGCCCATGTCTGCAATGTTTAGTGTTGTGTGCGGCAGCCGACATTGGGCTAATACGAAGTAACAGGCTTGACTTGAAATCGAGGTTTTCTAATCTAGTATTTTACAACTGATTTTGTACATTGCAGTAAGCTCTTTGAACCAGGTATTATTATCCGTTCGGGTTAATAATGGCAGGGATAAGTTCAAAGGCTTTAGCTTTTGGTAGTCCCAAGAATAAAAAAGGTTATAACGGTAATGAATTACAAAGCGGAGAGTTTAATGATGGAAGCGGCCTTGAATTTTATGATTTTAATGCAAGATCATATGATCAACAGATAGGTCGTTTTATGCAAATTGATCCTTTGAGTGACACTGTGGATCAAAGATCCTTAGCGCCTTTTCAATTTGGTTATAATAATCCGGTTCGATATAACGATCCGAGTGGTAAGTGTCCCTGTTTATTTCTAATACCTCTTGCTAAAGCAGTAATTGCAGCTGTCGGGGCCGCAATAGTGGTGAAGACGGCTGAGCCACTCATAGATGAGGTAATAAAATCAGTCGAGGATAGAAGGCTCGATGGGAAAGACAATTCTTCAAGTAGTAATTCAGATAAAACCGCTCCTAAAAAACAGGACGACTTAGATATTGATCCTGATGCAGGAGGTGATCATGTATCGTTAAAGAGAGATAATGCCGGTAATGTTTATCAGTATCAAGAATGGTGGAAAAATCCTTTTAACCCGAACGGTTACGATAAAGGGGATAGATTTGATGGCGGAAAGTCTGATGGCTCAAAAGGCAAGCCACATTTTGATAAGAAGACAGGGAAAAATGTTGAGACCCCTCATATAAATGAAAAGAGTGGAGGAGTAAAAGCCCCGACTAAGCAAGAAACACCAAATAATAAAAGATTTTGGGAGTTTTGGAAGTAATTTGACAAAATTATTGTAATGATAGAATGGCTACAAAATTGGTATGCTCGTCAATGTGATGGCAAGTGGGAGCATGAATATGGCATAAAGATAGATACCTTGGATAACCCTGGTTGGTCTATTGTCATAGATTTAAAAAACACAGAATTGGAAAATCTAAAAATCCCTTATTCATTAAATGAAAGGGCAGATGAGGATTGGTTCGGATACTCTATAGAAAATGGTGTTTTTAAAGCAGCAGGAGGAACTCATAGCCTTAGCATAATAATTGAACTTTTTAAAGGTTTAGTTGATTCTAATGTTGGTAATGATATATGATGTTGAGACAGTTAATATTATTTTCCGCCCAGATTCTCCCCAACAATCGTTCCTGCCCATGTCTGCTGTGTGGTGTTATGTACCAGCATGCGACATTGGGCTAATACGAAGTAACAGGCTTGACTTGAAATCGAGGTTTTCTAATCTAGTATTTTACAACTGATTTTGTACATTGTAGTAAGCTCTTTGAACCAGATATTACTATCCGTTCGGGTTAATAATGGCTGGGATTAGTTCTAAAGCGTTGGCGTTTGGAAGTCCTGAGAATAAAAGAAAATGGAACAAGGGGTCTGAATTACAAAACAAAGAATTTTCAGATGGCAGTGGGTTAGAGTTATATGCAACACCATTAAGGAGCTTAGACCCACAGTTGGGAAGATGGTGGCAGATAGATAGTAAGCCTGATTACTCACAGAGCTTATATAGCTCTATGGGGAATAATCCAATAAGATTCAATGACCCATTAGGTGATACATTGTATGACAAAAAGGTAAAGCAATCAAATATACTGTAAGGAAAGACGGCACATTAAAGTGGAGTAAAAATGCCACGAGAGAGTGGAAAAGGGTTGGAAATAGTTTAGCGAAAACCGAAAAGGGATTGGAAATGCTAAACAAAGCTCAAGATGCGAAGTGGGGAATTACTATGACAATATCGAACAAACCCAATCCGGGTAGTTTTGGGCAATCTCAAATTGCTGACTATACATGGGATGCAGCAACTCAAACAGCAGTTATCAAAAGAGTTGATATAACATTATTTGAGTCACCTAATCGAGAAAATAAGAAATATGTGGATGGCGGAGGAAGTTTTTCTGGCAAGCAAGGATTAATGTATGAAGTTCTTTATAGAATGAATGATGCTGAGGGAGCCTTTATGGGAAATGCAGGACACGAACTTGTGCATGCTGCAGATAACAAAAACTTACAGATGCAAATGCGTAATTTTAAACTGGGCGAAAAAAATGATGTAGAAAATTATCCCGGAGGCCCTGAAGATGTTGAAACGACTATATTAAAGCAGACCATCCTTAAAAAATATTATTGAGTCATTTTATTTTTATTTAATTGAATATGAAGCTTTATTTGATTTTAATATTTCTACTTGGAACAAACTCCCTTTTGTTTTCGCAAGTCAATGATCGTTCTTTGGATAGCATTTTAATTAAGAGACTAATAAAAGAAGGTGAACTTGAGAAAGTGAACGACATCAACAAATACAGAAAGGTAGTTTTTAGTCGTGAAATTGTAAAAGACACCAGTGGAAAATCATTTTTTACCATAATAAAGTTTGGAGTAATGGCCTCACATGGGAAACAATTTTTTTGCTACATATTCGGTAAAGAGCTTGTCTTTACAAAGTCTTATGAACTTAAAGAGAATTTAATGGCGATAACATCCTTATTTAATAATTATCATCTCGACTTTGATTATCAATTAAGAATTACTGAGATGATGATTACTGAAATAAAGTCTGATAACAAGCAGTATAAACTTAACGGCAATATCCCACAAAGGAATAATTAATGAATGATTCAGACAGTCTATTTATGAAGGCTAAAAGCCCTTCTTCAAATACTTCAAAATACAGCCACTCTTCGGAGTGGTTTTTTTATGCCTAAAACTCAATGACTATGATATTAGAAACAATCAACCCACACTGCTTTACTTTCAAGACTGATTTTTCTCTTCCAACGTCTCCTCCGCCCCACCCGTAAACTTTCCTGCCCATGTCTGGCGGTGAACAGCATAGTGTGTAGCAGCCGACATTGGGCTTATACGAAGTAACAGGCTTGACTTGAAATCGAGGTTTTCTAATCTAGTATTTTACAACTGATTTTGTACATTGCAGTAAGCTCTTTGAACCAGATATTACTATCCGTTCGGGTTAATAATGCAGGGGATATCAGGCAAAGCGTTAGCTTTTGGAAATCCTAATAACAAATTAAAATACAACGGTAAGGAAGAACAAAGACAGGAGTTCAGTGATGGATCAGGACTTGAATGGTTAGCCTACGGGGCAAGGATATACGATGCCCAGATTGGGAGATGGAATCATATCGACCCATTAAGTGAAAAGATGAGAAGGCACTCCCCTTATAATTATACCTTTAATAACCCAATAAGATTTATTGACCCTGATGGTATGAAGCCTGATGATATTATTCGGGTTAATTCACAAGGTTATATTACAAAAGTAGAAAAGGCTGACGGTCCCCACAAAGTAATGTTGGGTAACCAAGAATTGAAATTTATTGACCAGAACTTTGACCAGAAGCAATTTCAGGCAATGTTACCAGAAAAATCTGTAAGATATGATTTTGACTATTCTGAGAATTCTACCAGAATATTTACGCCCTACTCTAGCAAAGAGATGTCAACTAATTTCAATGATTTGGAAATCGGAGAGATAAGGGATAAATTTCAATCTAAGGACAATGCAAATCCGCAAGCACCTGGAGCCCTCTTGTCGGTAGGATTGTACTTACTTAAACTGGGGCATAATGATTTTGACTTCGCTGATGATATGACTTCTTTGACAAAAGATGGGGGTAATGTAAATATTGGTCCACCGATTCAAAGTAAGTTTGCGAAGGACGGAACTCAGGGGTTTGTAAAATTTGAGCATACAAATGATTTATATAATGTTTACGATGCAGGCAATTTTATGACAGGGAAGGCATTTTCTATGATTGGGCTTTCGGAAAAAAGAATTCTGGATGGGGCAGATACAAATAGTCGAATTACATTCAATGGACCTGATACAAAAGCTGACCAAAAGCGTTGTCAAATGGGGTAAAGTACCCTTGGGTAATATGGAGTAAATAAACTATCATGCGACCAGGTTTTGTTTCTTTAATATGTTTCTTTCTCTGTGTTGTTAAATACTGGCTGTTTAATTACTTAGAATTATTTAGTCCGCCTGTAGACCGAATTATAAGTTGGTATATTATACTACCGATTTGTATAATTGGTGTGATTTTTAGTATTTTCTCCGTGTTTAGGATATTTAGGAAGCAAACAACTTACAAGTATTTTGATATTCTGCTGTCAGTGCCTTTTCTCATTTTATTTGTGTATTTTTTCTTCATTAAATAGGTAATGAACCAATCGGGTAAAAGGCCAATCATCACCTGCCTGAAAACTTTCTTCTTCTAAGCCTTTTAAAATACTTCAAAACACAGCTTCCTTATCTATTTTGTACAACTGATTTTGTACATTGCAGTAAGCTCTTTGAACCAGATATTACTATCCGTTCGGGTTAATAATGGCGGGGGTATCGTCGAAGGCTTTGGCGTTTGGTAACCCCCAGAACAAATTCAAGTTTAATAAAGGTTCTGAGTTGCAGAATAAAGAGTTCAGTGATGGTAGCGGATTGGAATTATATGCTACAAACTTTAGAAGCCTTGACCCACAATTAGGAAGGTTCTGGCAGACAGACCCCAAACATGACTTTTCACAGAGTTTATACTCTGCGATGAATAATAATCCAATTTTGTACAATGACCCGTTAGGGGATACAATAAGAATTAGTTTTAAAACAGGTTTCTTAGGGATTTTCGGAAGGAAAGCTAATCTTACTTACGATGAAAAAAATCAACGTTGGAATAATAAGGATGGAAGTGCATATACTGGAAAGACTACAAAGTTTTCCAACATGGTTCTTGGTGATTTAAAAACGAACCAGAAAAACGATTTGGGTAATGCAATAGTTAGCAATTTGGCTACAGATATATTAGACCACAGCATTATGAGAGGCGACCCTAATAGTAATACCATCAATGATCCCAATATTTATTACAGTGGTTCTGTAAGCGATAATCAAAAAATACTTCAAGGGGGCAAATCTAATTCTTCGCCAAGCTATGTTGTTTTAGGCCATGAAATGGCTCATAAGTTTTCCCGAAACTTAGGAATTAGAAATCTTCCTTGGTTTGGAACTCCACCAGACCAGCGAGGAGTTGACGAATATAATGCCATGTATTATGAGAATGTTTTAAGGCAAGCAAATGGGTTACCTCTACGCACAGCTTATCAAGAAGCTAATGGAATAACACAAGGTGTTATCCTTAATGCTGCAGGAAATCTACAATCACTACCACCTAATCTTGCATCTCAAAACATGAACCTGCCTTTATATCAAACATTACGAACATTTCTTAGATTATTTTAATTCAACAGTTATGAGACTATCAATATTAGGGTTATTAATTTTTATTTCTTGCAATGCACCAAAGAAAATTATACATATAAAGGATTTAACTCTTACACTTACAAAGAAAGAATGCGGTAGTTATGAAGTGAAGGATAATGAAGAATTGATTGGCTATGTGGTTAAGCCATTTTATATTGAAGTAGAGAAGAAAGAGAATCACATTGTTCAGTTTGAGAAATTAATAAAAGCTAACTACTCCGATTATTATGACAGATTTTACAGGACATATTGGTTTTCAAAAAACAGTAGCTCTGATACGTTAATTTTAGTAGCAATGCTATCTACCAAACAATTAAGTTCAATCCCAAATTGGCAATGCGAAGAACAAGAAGCAGACACTTATAATCTGCTATACAAGAATAAAAGCAATAACAAACATCCCCGGTTTTTTACTTACAATTGTACAAAGGGGCGTTTTAAAATTTTGGGAGACCCCCGACTGAAAAGAAATGAAATAACAGTAAAGCCAGACACTATAAAAAAGAGGGCTTTGTAGTTAAAGCTATTATATAATTACCATTCTAATTTTCTTGAGAAATACATTATGATACCTAAAGCCACAAACAAACCAATACTTCCCATCAGCAATGCGTAATCCTGTAATTGTATTATGCTGAAAATGTAACTGTAAACCACTGCCAGTACAAAACTGATAAACAAAGCCAATTTGGATGATTTAAGAATGCTTCCCACATACCAACCTACCAGTCCAATAGTAGCAGATCCGGCGATGAGGTAGGCCAGGTTAAACCCTGTATATTCAGAAATGGATAAAAGCAAAGTATAGAATAACACCAGTGCCAGTCCCGCCAAACCATACTGTACCAGGTGCAATGATTTCTTATAAATCGTTTCTACCAGAAAGAAAGCTGCAAAAGTGAGCATGATACAAAGCAGGGCATATTTTACCGAACGTTCTGTTTTATCATAACTATCCACTGTAACCAGCAGATCGGCCCCTATCTGTGAAGAGGAAAGCTGATAAAAAGTATTTTTCCATACCTGTGGTACAGCACGGTTCATATACTTCCAGGAAGCGGTAAAGCCACTGTCCTTAACTACTCTTGTATCGGGTAGTTTAATACCGGTAAACCCAGGGTCTGGCCAGGCAGAACGCATTTCTATTTTATTTTCCCTGGCAGCAGCTGTAAACAATAACTGTTCGGAACCATTTAGCGAAAATTGAATACTGAACGAACCACCCGTTGCTGTTGTTTCAGGTAATAAAGGTATAGCAGTAACAAAAGCTTCCTCCATAGGCGTTTGTCCGGGTGACTGAGGCACAAAGACCAGGTTGCTGTCATTCCAGAGAACATGAATGTCTTCGTTTATCCCTTTTAACTGATCTTGTACCTTAAAGAATAATAAAGACTCATTCCACAAAATATTTCCTGCAGGCACATTTAGTTTTTCCCATGGAATACTGTTGAATTTTCCCGAAAGAGTAATATCAGTTTTGTATACAGCTACTTCATAAATCCCCCTTTTTCTTCTTTCCGGGAATACAGCTGATTGAATATCCAGTTTATCGGCCATGAAGTAAGCATTTTCTCTCACCCAGGATTGATTACCTTTTTCATCTATTATTGCTACTTTATAAGGGATCAGTAACAGAGGACCGGTGACTACCTGTTTGCCGGCCCATTTATTACTGATATCAGCAATGGCTTCTTTCTGCCGGCCTTCTCTTTCTTTTACTACTTCCATTATAAAGTTAGTAGGGATCCAAAGCAGCATCGCCATCAGGAAGATGATTATACATTTAAGAAATAATTTTCCTTTACCCCAAAAAGGAGTTGAGTTTTTGATTGATTCAAGAGTTTCCATCATTCTTTGATTTATGAATTAAACTGAAAAATTGTTTCGAACGAATTGTTATAACAACAGCAGCTGATAAGTAAGCCGGCCAGCACATCCATAACATTTCCCGGCTAATTTCTTCTCTGGCAAAAACAAGGAGCAAGCAAATAACATTTACAATTATTGAGAGAATGACTGCCAATATCCAAAGGCCAATTTTTTCGCCCTGGGAATAACCAGACATGATGATAAAAGAAAGCACACCCCATGCCATTAAAAATGCCGGTGAAGAAGCAACCATCAAAAAAAATATTACTGCAATGAACTCCGGAAAAAAAAAGTCAAATGATTGTCCTGCTGCAAACAGGTAAAAATTATATCCTGCAAGCCCCACTACCAGAACAAGCAAGGATAAAATCCATGTATAGAAAGTATATAAAAAATAATTCATTTTAATTTCCAATAATTTAAAAAGCACTTTGTATTTCAAAGTATAAGTGCAAAAAAATCTACTTCATTCCTTTGATCATATTTTCCAATGCAATGATGTGATCTGTAAATGCCTTTTCCCCGGACTTGGTTACTGAATAGGTGGTATTGGTCTTCTTTCCGATAAAACCTTTATGCACCTTAATAAAACCATTCTCTTCCAGGTTTACCAAATGAGTGGCCAGGTTACCATCTGTTACTTCCAGCATTTCTTTCAGGTCATTAAAATTCACCTCCTCATTTACCATCAATACACTCATCACACCAAGTCGGATGCGGCTTTCAAACACTTTACTTAAACCAGTTATAGGATTTTTCATACTTTTTCTTCTGATCAAACCTTCCACTTATTATTTTCTTTCATATTTCGACCACATAATGATTCCATAAATGATATGCAATACGCCAAAACCAATTGCCCAGAACCATAAACCATAGCCAATAAAAAACATATTGACCAACCCCAATACTATCTCACAATAACCCAAATAACGAATATCTGATAAAGTGTACTTACTTGCATTTACGAGAGCAAGGCCATAAAAAAGCAGGCATGCCGGTGCAACAAATATCCATATATCATACCTAAGCATTCCCGCAATGAAAGCAGCTCCGGTAACCAGCGGTACTATCATATTCCAGGCTAATCGTTTTGACGTATAATCCCATACAGGCAGTCCCTGCTTTCTGGCTTTCTTCCATGTCAGGTAAAAGGAAGAAGCAAATGCCATTGCAAAAACAACTGCCGCCAAACCTGCCAGCCTGATCTTGAGCCGGCTAAAATCATCACCGGAAAAAAAACCCTGGCTATTATAACTACCGTAATAATTCTTCAGAATAGTATTGGCAACAACAGCACCTGCCAGGGCACAAACACCTGCTGCTATTCCGCTTAAACCACTTAATGAAATAAAGCGGCTGGACCGGTCCATTATACGGCGGATATCTTTAATGTCCTGCAAAGAATCAGTTTGTTGGCTGGTTTCATTCATAAAAGCACTTTGAAATACAAAGTAAGTAGAGCTTTTCTACATTTCCAAATTCTTTTTTCTGACCGATCCGGCTTACTGTCAATTTAACACTCCCTGGTATTGTTAGCCGTTGTATTTTTACAGCATAATGCTCCCGTTGAAACAATACCTTATCCTATTTCTATTAAATATGCTGGTGGCTGCCTTACCTGTGCTGTCGCAAACTAAAACCATCAGGGGAACTGTCAAAGATTCCCATAGTGAAGAGCCTATCCCCTTTGCATCAGTAAGTTTCAAAAATACTACCATTGGAAAACTGACTGACTCCTCCGGCTCTTTTACTTTTTATTTTAATAAATGGCCATCAGATACCCTTGAAATCACCTGTGTAGGCTATCAACCCTTTCGGTTTGTTCTTACTAATAGCAACGATTCAATCTTAACAACAATACTTATGGAAAGGGGCACTTTTAACGAAGGCGCCCAGCTGAAAGTCAAAGTAAATAAAGGGTTATTAGTCTGGAGAAAGATCGTTCAAAACAAACCCCGGAATGACCGTTACCGGTTTGATAATTTTTCTTACGAATTATATAATAAACTGGAACTGGACCTGAAGAATATCAATTTTGAAAAATTCGGAAAATTCAAACCGTTCAAACCGATCAGCGATCTTATCAATGAAAATATAGATACCGCTGAAGGATTGAAGTATCTGCCCACTTATCTTACAGAAGCCCTCTCCGATTATTATTACCAAAAGAGTCCAAAGAAAAGAAGAGAAATAATAAAAGCTGCCAATACCAACGGCGTAAAAAATGAAAGTGCATTGAAAATGCTGGGTGGTATGGACCAGGTAGTGAATGTATACAACAACTTCATTCCGGTTTTGATAAACAATTTGTAAGCCCGATAAGTGACAATGGTGATTACTATTATAATTACAGGGTGATTGACACACAGCTTATCGCTAATAATCGCTATTTCCACCTTGTATTTACACCTCGCCGGAAGGGGGGAGATACGTTTGAAGGGGATTGCTGGGTACATGTTGGCACATTTGCCATTCAAAAAATGAACCTGCGGCTGGGCAAAGAAGCCAATGTCAATTTTGTAGAAAATCTCAGCCTGATACAGGAGTATAAAATGATCAACGATTCCACCTGGTTTTTAACAAAAGATAAATTTGTGGCGGATGTATCCCCGGTTGGCAAAGACCGCCCTGGTTTTATTGGCCGTAAAACAACCACTTACAGAAATGTTATTATTAATGACACGTCTGTACTGAATGAACTGGATAAAAATAAAATAATGGAAGAGATTATCACTCTTCCTAATGCAGATGAAAAGAAAAAGGAATTTTGGGTTGAAGCAAGACATGAGCCACTTAGTAAAACAGAAGCAGGCATCATCAAGATGATTGACACTCTTACTAATGCGCCGGTCTTTCAGCGTTTCACCAAAACAATGGCATTTATAGGTACCGGTTATAAAGACATCGGTAATTTCCAGATCGGCCCCTGGATGAACTGGATAACCTCCAATGGATGGGAAGGTTTCCGGATGCGGTTTGATTTAGGCACCAATAAACTTTTTGATAAAAAGATCAAGCTGCATGGCTACCTCGCATATGGCTTTGGCGACAAGAACCTGAAAGGCATGGGAGAAATTTTCTACCTGCCTAAAAAGATCCGCGGATGTTCCTTTATGCTTCTTTTACCAACGACCTGGACTGGGGACAGAACTATTACGGGGAAGTATCACAGGATAATATTTTTGCCCTGGCTGTAAGAAAGAATGGCATCCCCGTAAAAAATATCAAAGTCAATGAAAAACGTTTTGAGTTTTATAAAGAAACGCTTCCCTGGATGTCGAATAAACTGACGATCACACATAAGTCTTATTTGCCATTGAGAAATCTTATTCCAATTGATTCATTCAGGGCCGATGCAAGTGGTAATCCGCTTACCAACTTTGAAATTTCGGTTCGGTTGCGTTTTGCCTACCTGGAAAGATTCCTGGAAAGTCATTTTTACCGTACCAGTCTCGGCAGTATCTATCCTATTGGTGAAATTAATATCAGCCGCGGATTTTCAGGTGTATTGAAAAGCAGCTATAGCTATACAAAAGTTTCTGCCAGCGTATCTGATTATTTCAAAGTCCCGCCGTATGGGAATATTTCCTGGTATATCTATGCCGGAAAAACATTTGGTACCCTGCCCTATACCATGCTGGATATTGCACCGGGCAATGAGTTATACTATTATAATAAATATGCCTTTAACATGATGAACCGCTGGGAGTTTATTCATGATAGATATGCCGGAATTAATTTTGAGCATAATATAGGTAATGGTATTTTCCGATTATTTCCAAAGCTGCGCTTCCGGCAGTTCTGGACAGCTAAATCCCTCTGGGGAAGTTTATCTGCAGCCAATAAGGCGCTGAATTTTAAACAGGGGCATACTTTCCAATCACTTGATGGGAAAACTTATTTGGAATTAGGTACCGGGATTGATAATATTTTAAAAGTCTTCCGTATTGATTTTGTATGGAGAGTACTGCCCTCTACACTAAAAAAGATGATGATAAAACCTTTGGTATTTTCGGAAGTTTCCGGGTAGCATTTTAGTATTATTTTTTACTTAGATTTTTCTTTATATACTCCTCCCCTTTTTTGAGCAATTCTTTAAATTGCGTATCCACCCTTTTTTGCTGAACTCTTCATCATAAAAAATATCTGTTCCGTCGTTATTTGTTTCGAGATTCTTTGCCTCCAGCGAATAAGGTCCTGCTATACCCAAATGTGCCTCCTCTTCCTTCCCATCCTCATCATTATATCCTAACCTGAAAAGAAAGAAACGTTTCTTTTGACCATCAAATACTGCTTCTTTCTCTCAAGGTACTCAATCGCAGAAGGGGAATAATCTTCATCGCCAAATTGATACATCTCACTCTCTGCAAAATATCTTTGCGCCAGGTATTTCGATGTGAAAAAAAGACTCTTTCTTTATCTTTTTAAGTCCCTCAAATAAATCAAGCCTGTATTCCTTATCAGCAGCTACTTTTCAATTTCCTGGCATCCACTTGCTGGTCATTCTTTAACAGGCAGGTTACAGCCGTTTTCTTTAGAAAATATCCGGGTGAGCAGCATACCTCTGCAGCATTTTGTTAGACCCGGTTGTATTGAGTTCGCCCAGCAAATGAAGCAGACTTTCGTAAGGCCAGGTCCATATATCTTCCCCCCTTCAGTGTTTGACCGCCAAGCAGTGTATCAGCAATGAAAAGAATTTCCTTTTCATAAGGCTTTATCATGGAAGGCTCAATGGTATTACTATCAAGTAAGGTAGAAGTATAATTAGCAACATCCATCCAGAAATCACCATTTTTAATAACACCAGGATATCAGGATATAATATTCTGGCAAGATCCAATGAATCAGTAACACCGTAACCAACAGAAATTCTGTTCCCCAGGTTAGTTGGCGTCTTGTTAACAAACAGATCCTTTAAAATAGAATAAGAGTAAGTAGTCTTATAGTCCACCAACAGGTTCAGCATAGCCAGTTTATCACTTCCCCTGTCACCCAGCTTTTCATAATTCTCTTTAATAAAATCAACGGTACTGCTATCAGATAATCCGTCAAACACATTGATCAGTTTATTTCTCACTGAACCGTAGTATAAGGTATCATCAGGATAAGACGCAAGGAAAGCATTATACAAAAAAGGAAGATCTGCCTTTTAAAAGGCACTTTATCCAGCATATTCTTTGCATTCTCAATATCTAACGAATCTTTAGACTGAAGCGCCCCGAGCAGTTGTTTTGCTTTGCTGGTAAATATTGTGCTATTCAGCTGATCATTCCTGATGATGAATTTGCTGAAGAAATCGTTATGCCGTGTATCATTAACATGCTGAGAAGGCACAAATGTTATTAAGGTGTACAATGTATCCCCGTGAAGGAGATATCTCATTCGTTTTAAGTTACTACTTCCCGGAGATTGCACAACCTGCTCTACTCCTGCTATGTTTCCATTTCTTACATTAATATAGCTAAGAACAGAATCACTATAGCCTTTTGCCTCATTCGCTTTTTCTTTATAAAAACTGGAGTCAGCCTCTGCCCAATAAAATGCAGGTAATTTATCTTTTACTACTTCATAAGAAATCGCTTCGTTTGCATTGTAGCTGGTATAATGAATCCTTGTACTGTCATCATCATCCTCCTTTTTTGCCCGCTCAAATTTTGCAGGAACCCAACTGCTGAAAGTATTATCATCCGCTGATTGCGGCGAGTAGTTAACAGGTTTATAATCGGTAGCTTAAGGGAATTAAAAAAATAATCAGGACCACTATCTTCTTTCTGTGATTTATGACCTAATACCATCAGGGAATATACCCGGTTACCCCGTACAACATTCTTTGTTTTATAGAATAACGCCTCTTCGTCAGATACAGCATCAAACCTCATTGATGGATACCCATTATGTAACCCTGTTTCTTCTCTTAGTTTTGTTACTTTATCCTTTAGCAGGTTCTCTTTAAATAACTCAAAAAAAGACGAATCGCCATCTAGAAAGTGGCCCGCATTAATATCTCTTACCTGAAAAAAGATAATAGAGGCCAGCCGCAAGATCTGTACAGTCAAAAACGGAGAAAGTCCAACCCGATCCATCTGCCTGTTTTTCAAAATTTTTATTCCTTTTAGGTATAGAAGGTAACATTACTGAGACAGCTTTTTCCGGCAGAGAAAACTCTTTCCAGTTACTTTGCTTTGTTTCCGTTTGTGTTTTACCTGTTTTGAATGAGTAAAAGAATTTGTCTGCATCTGATGTATACAACTTATTCTTATTATCACCTCCCATCATCAGGAAGAAAGCTGTATTTCCTTTTTTCAATACTTGTACCCGGAAGTTGACTGATGGAGCTGTTACTATACCCTCCACGCCTTTTATATTATTCCTGTCTACTTTCCGGGTACTTTCCAGCCTGCCGGTCCGGCTCATAGACTTTGCCATCTCTTTCAGGGCATCAGCCAGCTTATCATCTTCATACTGTGCAATGGTATGCCCGGTCATATAATAGGTCATGGTAGTTATATCTACAAAGACTTTCATCTTCACCAATTCTCCAAACAGATTATACTCAGAGGAATACCCGGCATATCGATAGAATACAAACTATCAGTCTGGCCTACTTCATACCAGGAAGCCGAAGGCAATTTTTCAGCATACTTTTCTGCCGCCAATGTATTAACCGAAATAACAGGTGTGACGGTATACCCTTCGTTTCGTAATAATTTTATCACTCCGGAATCTCCCGGCAGGTGTGCAGCCCCAACAGCATAGAACATACTTCTTATGTGACTCAAACTATCAATGCTTCTTGACATTTTGAGATTTCTATTGTTAAATACAATGGTTTTTGCTTTTGCAGAACCATACCTGTCCAGGTAATCCTCTATCCGGTTCATATCCTGCGCCAGGTATATCTTGATCATATTTTCTAATGAAAACATCATCCTATCCTCTGGCAGTTTCATTTCTTCTTCCTCATCAATGTCTTTTCCTAATTCATCCCTGATGTTCAGCTGATCTTTCACTTCCTCAACTGCACCCAACCACTTACCCTGTTTCATAGCCATACCATACAAATAAGCATCCAGGATAGTCGGCATCTGGCCATACACCAGCAACCTTTTTATTCTATCATTTCGCAGCTTCCTGAAATATTTCTTCATGGATTTACTTACCTCCTTTGGAGGAGGAGGTGCTGATGCATCTATAACGGCTGTATCCGGGATATCAATTTTCACATCTTTGATACTCTCATTCTCATCAGCCAATTCCCGTTCTTCCACCACCTGGAACGCTTTGGTGAAAATAGAATCCATATATTCCTTAAAATCAACTTCAATAGCAAATCCTTCGGCTCTCTCGAAATGATAATAGAAAGAATCACCCAGGTTGAAGATCCTTTTATCCTGCAGGTGCATGGTCCCAAAAAGAAAAGAGGGCTTCTTCAGATCCTTACCGCTTATTTGCCAGAGTAATGTCCTGGGCCAATCTGCTTTTTGTGCAACCCCTTCAAATGCATGCAATGACAGGAAAGACAGGAGTAAAGTAAGCCGGAGTAATCTTTTCATAGTGTATGATTAATTATCAGCATAAAACAATTAACGGTATATGTCCGTGCCGTATTCCGGCATAAAGATAAAATTGTAAATGTTTTTCACTTAACTTACTTTAATAATTTTTACTATGCCCTTACATTACATACTGGCCCTTGACCAGGGTACAACCAGCAGCCGCAGCCTTGTATTTGACGAACAAGGCAATATCATCAGCCAGGCACAAAAGAATTCAGGCAATTATTTCCTCAACCCGGCTGGGTAGAACATGATGCAGAAGAGATCTGGAGCACCTAATACGGTACGATGGCAGAGGCAGTAGCCAAAGCCAATATAAATATGAAGCAAATTGCAGGCATTGGCATCACCAATCAGCGGGAAACTACCGTAGTTTGGGACAAAAGTTCAGGTCAGCCCATTTATAATGCGATAGTCTGGCAGGACAGAAGAACTGCTTCAGACTGCGATAAACTGAAATCAGCCGGATGGGCAGAAACCATTCAGCAAAAACAGGGTTGATCATCGATGCGTATTTCTCTGCTACCAAACTGAAATGGATATTAGATAATGTAACAGGCGCAAGACAAAAAGCAATAAATGGAGAGCTGGCATTTGGAACCATTGATTCATGGCTCACCTGGAAACTCACCAATGGAGAAGTCCATGTTACCGACGTTTCCAATGCATCAAGAACAATGCTTTACAATATTCATTCCCTGCAATGGGATGAAGAGTTGTTGAAACTATTTGATATACCTGCTTCTGTTTTACCAGAAGTAAAACCCAGCAGCAAAATTTATGGTGTTACCGGGAGTATCATTCCTGATTCAAGAATTCCGATTGCGGGTATTGCCGGTGATCAACAAGCTGCTTTGTTCGGACAGCTATGTACACAACCCGGTATGGTGAAGAATACCTATGGAACCGGTTGCTTTATGCTTATGAATACGTGCGGAGAAAGCTATTGCCTCTAAAAACAATCTGCTGACAACAATTGCCTGGCAAATTGATAATAAAACGGAATATGCATTGGAAGTGTATTCATTGCCGGTGCAGTTGTTCAATGGCTCCGGGATGAATTGAAGATCATCCGGACTTCTGCCGAGATAGAAAAGTTAGCCGCACAGGTGAAAGATACAGAGGGTGTTTATATCGTTCCTGCTTTTGCAGGCCTGGGAGCACCACATTGGAATCAATATGCCAGGGGCAGCATTTTTGGCTTGACAAGAGGCAGCAGCAATGCTCATATCGCAAGAGCTGCTTTGGACAGTATTGCTTACCAAACCTTTGATGTACTGAAAGCAATGGAGGCAGATGCCGGGATTCATATCAAAGAATTAAGAGTAGATGGCGGGGCCACCGTAAATAACCAGCTAATGCAATTCCAGAGCGATATTCTGAATACTAAAGTTGTGAGGCCAAAGATTACCGAGACCACTGCATTAGGCGCAGCCTACCTGGCAGGTCTTGCCGTTGGTTATTGGAAAAATGTTGAAGAAATACAACAACAATGGCAGGCGGATAAATCTTTCTCGCCAGCAATGGTTGATGCAAAGAAATGAGCTGGTTAAGGGCTGGCAAAGGGCAGTTAATGCTTCGATTGCATGGGCAGATGCTAAATAACGAAAGTTGATGTCACCCTGAGTTTATCGAAGGGTGATCAGGGAAAAGAAAGAGGCATTATTTAACAGGGATTGGTATGAGATAAATGAATTAGCTAAATCGAATAAAACGTTTCTTGAATCAGGCTTTGTCATCCTGAGTTTATCGAAGGATGTCGAAGCCTGGCAACCGTTATTGTGCAACTGAAAAATATGAACCGCCAGCACATGATACAGCAACTCGAACCCCAGCCCGAATGGGATATCTGTATCATTGGAGGAGGGGCAACAGGGCTTGGGACAGCACTCGACGCAGCATCAAGAGGATTAAAAACAATTCTCTTTGGATGGAAGCATTGAAAGAAAGAGGCCAGTTGCTGAAAAATGCTCCCCACTGGTCCACAACCAGCAATTCATTGTACCCAATTATAAGTGGTGGGAAAAACCTTTTATGGAATCGGACTTAAGATCTATGACTGGATGGCCGGCAAACTCCGGTCTTGGCCCATCAGTATTATTATCAAAAGAAGAAACGCTGTCATTGGCCCCTACGTTGGACACAGAAGGACTTACCGGGGAGTTGTGTACCATGATGGGCAGTTTGATGATGCCGGGCTATTTATCAGTATTGCACAAACAGCTGTACAGCATGGTGCAGTGGTGCTAAATTATTTTCCGGTTACTGGTTTACTAAAAATGCAACAGAAAGTTTGTGGTGTATGGGTGAAAGATTCACTAACGGGTAAAGAGTTGGAAGTAAAAAGCAAAAGTAGTGATCAATGCTACTGGTGTGTTTACCGATACTGTCATGAAAATGGATGATCCCAAACATGAAAACATCATCAGCCCCAGCCAGGGAATACATTTAGTGGTTGACAAAGAATTTCTACCCAGTGATACGGCCATCATGGTTCCAGGACAGATGATGGCAGGGTATTGTTTGCAGTCCCCTGGCATAATAAAATTGTATTAGGCGCAACCGACACTCCCGTCAAAAGAATCTCAACAGAACCAATACCTTTCGAAGAAGAAATTAATTTCGTACTTACACATATCGGCCGCTACCTGACCAAGGACCCACAACGCAGCGATGTAAAGTATGTTTGCCGGGTTAAGGCCATTGGTAAAAGGAAAAGTAAAAAACAGGCAGCGCTGGCAAGAGATCATTTAGTAACAATTGCAGATTCGGGAATGATAACTATTACCGGAGGCAAGTGGACCACATACCGGAAAATGGCGGAAGATGTGGTAAACATAGCCATAGAAAAAGCTGGGCTAGAAAAAAAGAAATTGTATCACTGCAGACATGAAACTGGCAGGTCATGATAAACCTGTAATACCTGCTGAAATAAAATCTTTAACTACCGGTGAGCTACAACGTTCATCCAAAAATCTATAGCTGAAGAAATGTGTATGACGGTGGAGGATTTTCTTTCCCGCAGAACAAGACAATTACTACTGGATGCAATTGTTGCAATGGAGAAGCACCTGCGGTGGCAGCAATCATGAGCAAAAGAAATGGACAAAGATCAAACCTGGATAATAGAACAAATCAATAACTTTAATGCGATAGCAAAAACTATCTTCCCGACTAAAACGATTGCTTGTCTCCATTTCTCGGCGAATTTATTGGCACTGCTCTTCTTATTCTAATGGGTGGTGGTGTGGTGGCCAATGTTGTATTAAACAAAACTTATGGTCAGAACAGTGGCTGGATCGTGATTACCTTTGGATGGGCTATGGCAGTGTTTCTCGGTGTGTCTATTGCGGTGAAACTGGGAGGGAGTGGTCACCTGAACCCCGCCGTTACTATTGCGTTAGCTGCAACCGGAGCATTTAAATCTTCCTTAGTTGCTTCTTATTTTCTGGCCCAATTAGCCGGGGCTTTACCGGAGCAGTATTAGTGTGGCTGACATATAACAAACACTTTGAAGCTTCTTCAGATGCTGATCTGAAAAGCAATATTTTGTACGGGCCCCGGCCATCCGCAGTCTTTACATAATTTGATAACAGAGTTCATCGGAACTTTTGTTTAATGTTCGGTGCGCTGGCCTTTATACCTGCGGCAACTTCATTAGGAACTTTGGATGCATTACCTGTAACCTTATTAGTTTTAGGTATTGGCTTATCCTAGGCGGCCTACCGGCTATGCGATAAACCCGGCGAGACGGACCAAGATAGCGCATTTTATTTTACCGCAAAAGGAAAGAGACAGTGACTGGAGTTATAGCTGGGTGCCGATTGTGGGACCGATAGCAGGTGCTTTGCTTGCAGCCTGGTTGTTTGGTCTATTGAATTAATCATGCAACATCTTTTTATTTCCTGTTTGTCACTAACTTTATGAAAAATGTATCGGCAACCTTAATTCTGACCTTTATTTCCATTTTTTTTTTTCCCAATTAAGGTTTTATACCCGAAGCAGGCTTTCACCAGTCAAGGCCAATATTTCTGGGTGGAAACAAAATGGAACTCCGGCAGAAACTGCATTTTACGGGCTTTACTGCTTCCATTGGTTCGATAAATAAAATAAGTAACTCTTTCACTTCAACACTAAGATTAGTTTTATCCGGAAAAAATTTTATGAATCCTTCTTTGTCGAGCCTGACTATTATGGCTCGAATAGATATAAAGTTCTGCACTTCAGTTTCATGTCCTTGCGGAAAAAAATATCTCAAAAAAAGAAAATTGCAGTTTTTCCCTTCACTTGGCTTTATACCACTATGCATACAGCCGGCACAGTTGATTGTAAAGAAATTTTATAATTTTGGGAGTTACAAAAAGGGACAAAGAGATATAATACTGAATAAAAATGGCGATTTCCGGAGATGGGATGCCGGTTTTGTCTTTTGGACCAAAAACTCAATGGGAAAAGTACTGGTTTCAGTTCTTACAGATGCCGGTATTGTGGAACCCTTCCTGTACAATAGCAATAAATGGGGATCTCTTAAGTTTACAGTCGGATATTTCTTTAAATAGGAGTTTCCTTCACATAGCTCTACGAATGCTTCCGGCTTCACAGTTTTTTTTTGCCTTTCTCAAAATTTATTCTCAAGCCTTTACATTTACCTCACAGGCTTTCTTTATCTGTCCTTCCGGAAATGATTATGCGGAGGAGAAATACGCAGGCAGTCCGAAGCAAGCAAGGAACCAGTCAGTTAGCACCCTGCTTCAATACATTTATCAATTAGCTTTTATTGGTTTCAAAAGAATCAAACTCCACGGCCATCCATAAGCCAAAGAACGGACAGCTTTTATTTTGGATGAACTAACAGTGAGGTAAACAGTTCTTCTTTGCCTTTACTGTGCCAATCCACCCTTCTTCCAGCAATGCTTTCATACCGACCATACCGGCCCGCACAGCAAACCGAGGTGGCCGCAAAGAGTTGTGATATTTTCGAGTAGGGTTATCCGTAAAAGCATCCATCAGTTCTTGTCCGCAATGAAAAAGCACCGAGAAGACATACCGCCACCCAATGCGTTACAAACATAGCAACATCAGGTGCGATATCAAAATGTTCAAAACCCCAAAAGTTTACCGGTTCTTCCAAAACCAGCCTGTATCTCGTCAGTATTAAAAGCGTTCTGGTTTCTGTACATTTTCCGCAATGCCTGTATCCATGCTGTGTCGGGACTTTGATGCCGGCTTCCGCACCGTTTCTGCGATTACACAGGCAGTTTGTCCGGATATCTCATTAAGTGAGTCAAAATTATTGTAGGCCAGATGCAATACATCCGGCAACAAAGGCCTAAAGGCATTCCGCCAGTATTCATCACCGATAATACTCAACGCACCCTGGGTACTGCCATGATAAGAATGATTGAACGCAATGATCTGTGTTCGGTTGGT
>JADKAA010000015.1 GCA_016715465.1 Saprospiraceae bacterium | reverse complement strand
TCATGAAATGGGACATCAATTTTCTGTCAACCATACTTTTCAAATTGTAATGGAAATGAAAGTGGTGCTAGGTATGAACCAGGAAGTGGTGTACCACCATCATGTCTTACAGTGGCTTGTGTGGTGCTTAACATTCAGTCCGGTGCTCCGCCACATCCTTAATTCTTTTTCATGCTCATTCCATTCAAGAAGTTTTGTTATTCACACGTAATTTTTTGATTTGTGGCGTCAAAGAAAATACGGGTCATACTTATCCTACAGCCATAAGGTATTAAACTCCTACAAACTTGACGATTCCTATTCAAACTCCTTTCGAATTAAAGGTGAAGGAATGGATATGGAAGATCAGAATTTAACGGCTTCCTGGGAAACAATATGACAATGGTGAATATGGCAGCCAGTTAGGTGATGTTTTTCCCAATGGCCCTTTGTTTAAGGTACTTTTCCCAGACTTAGCCCTAACCGTGTATTTCCTAACTGAATTCAATTTTGTCTTTAAAAATGTGGATGTTAGGAAGTATTACCAGCCAATACAAGAGATTTAAATTTTAGATTTTGTGAGTAAGGGACAATCACCCGGGAGCTGGAGGCACGGTGTATGAAAAACTTTAAGTTGAAGGTAACAGACCAGGCAGGACCATTTAGGAGTTACTTTCCTAACATCAATAGTCACCGTCTGATAAAAATACCTGCAATAAAATTATCTTTGGGATGTAGCCAATCTAATCGTTTTCCTGTTAATTGCAAAAAAAGGTGATTATCATTATGTACCGCAACAGGGATTTTGGACAACCCAATCGTGCTAAAAGCAAAATACACAACGGATGGAAGTGAATTAATAGATGTACCGGATCTAGGTACCAATATCAGGGTAAGAATTGCTGTAGTGCTTCAGTAGACCATGCTTCTTTGACGCCTCTGATATCGATGTGGTGATCAATATTGATGGAACCTTCATTACCCATCCGTCATTATGGGTGTTGGCACCAAATTTAATTAATTTGTGTTTACTGGATAAATTAAGTTTGGACATTAGATCTTGTGCTTTTGCTGGGTTTCCACGGGTGATCTACAATTATTTCAGGAAAGTGGACTCTTGCAGGCGCAAGTTACCAATTTGAAAAACTACGATAGGTGCAGACGATGCTTCTAAAATTTTAATAGACTTAAATAATCTTACTGAAAAAACGAGTTTTACAATGACCATTGCTGCAGTAAATTCTGCAGGGGACACACTCAGAGATCAAGTCCAGGCCGGGCTGTGGTGAGCAATGATTTTAGTGGATGAAATTCTGCTAACTCCAGCTTCAGGAACCGGTGGTGCGACCGAAACTCCTTTGTTTAGATGGACTAAAAGTCGAAATGCAGATTTTTACCATTTCGAAGTTGCTAGCTCTCCAGCTTTTGGTCCGACAGTACTTTACAGACAAGAATTTATTTCAGCTGATTCAATTAAGATTGCCGGATTTTATTAAAATCCAACTCCTTGCTTATTATTGGAGGGTATTTCCAATTAACAGCTGCGGAGATGGCAGATCTTCTGTCACCTATGCTTTCTAACCGCCAATAAATCTTGTGTAGATCAAGCTTATACCGGTAATCTCTGTTAACTTATTCCAGCAGAACATACAATACCATCATGACGATTCCTTTCTTGGAGGAGCTTGGCAGACATGAAATTCAACGACATAGACATTTTTGTGGATGCTTCCACCGACCTTAGTATCCGCTTGATAGTTCAAAATTCGAGTTGTATTATTTAATAACAATTGTGGCACAACCCTTGATTTTGTTTCCAGCTTTCTACGATGATGCACCCATTCCTTTGACTTGTCCTCCAAAACAGAGGATTTAGAATGAGGCCAATAGAAGCCAAGCAAATTGAATGGGGAAGATCTAAAAGGAGATTGGAAATTAGAATGTCGTTTTCAGGAAGTAGCTTTGCGCGATGGGACGGTCCTTCTTAGGAAATTTTACTTTACAATACTGTGCCGAATTGGGCGTATCTCTCCCTCCAATTTTGATCAACAATGGACCACTGATCATGGCCGGGGCTGAACGAAGAGAAACAAGGCGACAATTTATTATTGGTGACAGATCCCGATGAAGGGCCTGAAAATTTGACCTTATACCTTGCTCAATGTTCCATCCTATGGCTCATATTTACCTTTTAAATGGTTTACAACTAACTTATGGCTCACGTTTAACACGTCGGATACTCCTAGCGCGTCAAACTTGTGTATTATACACATGATGAAGTCTGCCAATTATTCATGATGGTTTTGGATATAACAGGTGAAGATGGTAAAGTGGTGGTTGGTTAGGTATCGAAACTTTTAAAATTTTAGTAGGCCCTGTAGCGACACAAGATCCTAAAATTGCAGAGTCTTTAAAAAGCATTCTTAAATCCTACTTCCGGTCAACTATATGTACAATTGGATGCACCTTTGTCGGGTGATGGTCTTATTCAATTAAAGATTTGAATGGTGGGCTGTTTCAAAAAAGGATTAAATCGGATAAACTTTTGTGATGTTCGATTTAGAATTTTAACCGATGGACTTATTTATTGGATTATCAATCTTCTTGCACAGGGTCAGTAAAAAATTGATTCTGGTTAAGTAAACCACCTTCTGTACAATTGGTACAGATATCAATGGATTTCTATTTTGGAGAACAGCGTGTCTGAAATTCTGATACGCTTTATTCTTCCATATCAAATAAACCTTCATCTCCTATTTGGCCAAATTGGTATTTCTGGCATCTTTGTCAAAGCAGCATGGTACCACCCTGCCATCCCAGCTGATGACGCAACCTCGCTACATTCTTCGGCCAACAATGGTTTTGTAATTTGTTTTAATGCTCCATTCTCCTGGTCATTTAACCCATAGCGTGAATACAAAGCCCAGTTCTCGGGAATCAAATTGATTTTCTTGATAATCGTAAATTTGAGCTGTCTTAAATTCCAAATGGTCCACAGCCCATTTTTCTTAGGCCAATTTTATTTCTCCCAATTCCTGCTCATTGTGTTTAAATACAATGGTCTGAAGTATTAAATAAGGGCTGACTGGTTTTTCGATTTCTTTTGGCTTCCACCAAATTTTGGGTCTTTGTATAACCTTGTCCACCTGGCCTTCGACCCTATACTTCCTTGATACACAAGCCTTCCTGACTATCACTGTCCAGGGATATGATGATTCTATCCAGTCCTGAATCAATAATTTTTCACAGGTAGCCTTATCCAGAAAATGGGCATTGGTAGAAACAATGGTATAAATATTCTTTTGATGGGCCATTGAAATCATTTCAAGCAAATCTAGGATGGATGAATGGTTCCCCCGGAAAATAAAAAGTAAAGTGACTCATGCCACATGTTTAGGCATCGTTCAGAACGATGGAAGAGTTCCATTTTTAAAATTGCCGGTAGGTCTGCGAAAAGAGCGCAAGCCGGATGGACATTCTGAGCAATGCAAATTGCAAGCAGTCGTTGGTTCGATGGAAATTGAGATAGGAAAGTCCCTGAGTGCAATGGCCTTTTCAAACTTTTTGACAGGTAATAGGAGATCAAAATCTTTAATGCTAGTTATAATTAGTTTTGAAATAGAAGATTTTCGGACAAACCGAAACGAATCATTGATTTTTTGATCTTTTCACTGTTGCAAACATTCCTATTCCTTAAAATATATGGCCAAATGAAAGTTTATCTTTGCAGCTAATTTGACAAACATGAAATATTTGGATCTGCGTGACTGGGAAACATTATGCATATAGACTATATGTGGGTACGCGGCACAATATTGGTTTTGAGGTAAGGTGATGCCCTTGCTCAGAAGCACGGTGGCCAATGGAGCCCCTGATACCCATTGTCATAAGACCAATGATTAAAATTAAAAATAAAAACACTCATTATCATAAAGCTTCTCAACCAATCTTTTATGAATTTAAGTGGGAAAGCGGTTAAAGATATTGGATGCAAAGGAAAGTGGAGCTAATCACATCTTAGTTGTGACAGACGATCTGAACATTGGACTTTGGCACCATCAGATTAAAGCCTGAAGTGGATCCGACGGTGGACACAATGGTTTAAAGGACATCCAAACCATGTGTTAGGATCGGTTCAATATCCAAGATTGAGGATTGGCATTGGAGCCGATTTTTCCAAAGGAAGGTATAAGTAAATGACAAAGCCCCAAGCGGGTGGACAGATCAAGAATCAAAATGGGATACCAGAAATATTAGGTGTAGCGTCAAAAGCCAATGAAACCTTTTTCTTTAGAAGGATCTCTTCTGGCATGAATAAGTACAACAGCTTTAAAATTAGTAATCCATGAGTCAGAAACCGGAAAGTGGATAATTTTTATAGGTCTCATATTGGTAGGAGTGGGGGATCCTATTTTATTTATTTGGGCCTTACCTTAAATGGATAGGGAGAGATTGCTCCGGAGACTTCAGAATTGAGAGGGAAAATTTTAAATTTTACTTTCCATTGACCACTTTAATACTCTTTGTCTCTGGTCGTCAATTTATTGTTGAGAGCATGGAAATATTGGAAAGCTTAAAAACAAAGCGACACATAATAAATATTAATACTACTATTACCTTTGTGGTACTGACTATTACTTATGCTGTACCGTGATCATACTTTGTTTTTTAACCGCATTTGTAATGCGTATATTACGATACCGTCCACTTCCAAGGATATCTAAGCATAAAAAGCTGATGGATGTACCCGGTGATAGGGCTTCGCATACACGCAGTGTTCCAACCCTTAGGAGGTACTGCTATTTTTGAGGGCATTTTTAGTATTTCATTCTATGGACGCCATTTCAGTTTTTGGAAATTTACAGTATAATGTCTATCCAGAATAGGGATCATTTTTTAATTGGTGCCAAGGACGACATTATGCCTTTGACGCCTTATAAAAAAATAAGGCCAATTGATCGCAGTACTTATTCTGGTATTTTCAAAGCAAACATCAAGATCACTAGTTTTTATGGCATTTACGGAATCGAAACTTTACCGGAATGGATGAGCATCCTGTTTAGTATTTTTGCCAATCCTGCTCATCATCAATGCATTTAATCTGATCGATGGAATTAATACCTTGTGTGCAAGCACAGGCATACCATCATGTGACTTTGGGCCCTTGGTTTAAAAGAAGGATCAAATCGTTTTAAGCATCATTGCTTTTCTTACTGGTAGGATCTTTGTTGGCAGCTTTAAAATACAACATCAGCCCTGCCAAAATATTCATGGGAGATACAGGCTCGAGGAACATGGTAGGCACCATTTGTGCCATTCCTAGTGATTCGATTTATGGAATTAATTTCTTCTTGTTGCTGGACAATATGCAACCAAGCTGCCCCCTGCTTTGCCATTGCGATTCTATTCATTCCACTTCGTATGATACCTTATGGGTATTTGTTTTAAGACTTTAAAAGGCAATCTCCTTTCAGCCCTGATAAGCAACACGTGCACCACGTCTTACTTTCTTGGACTCAATCATTTACAAACCACTTCCATTTTAACTTTATCTAAATACACTAATGATTGGAATAGTCAGCTTTTTATTGACTGGGAAATGTAAACCTCTTGCTTTTAATTGTTGGTATTTAATAATTTTTCTGCAGCCATCAACTATATCAATAAGCAACATCTTAAGCACTGAGTTATTAGAGGATAACTAAATTTTTGCAATAGCTTTTAAAGGTCCTAAATCAGAGAATTTTCAAACATATCAAAACGCCCTCTTTTTCGGGGTAAAAGTAATTTTATAATTAATTGATTATAAACTGTTTGACTCATATAATATCTAATTTATATTCGCATATACAGCGTTTTTTGCGAAAATATACCTATTATATATTTAATAAAGTGTACGTGGCAAATAGCTCCTAACTTGTTTAAACTTGGATTTATCTGTTCTGCTTTTCTAGCAAACTCTGCTTTAATAACCGATTATTATAGTTCATATATATCATAACCCGATCCATATGAAGATATCAGTTTGGATAAATTCACACATTTTAAAATATAGTTATTTTTCACCATAAGTGAATAATTATAACTATTTTTCACTTAATTAAATGATAATGTCCTACCTTTGTTAATCGATTTACACCAATACATATGTATAATAATCAAATTTCACTAAAAATAACGGTTTTTCGTGACGGATGGCCCCCCGAAGAAGGTTTTCTTGTTGGTTATGGTGCAATATTGGAAGCATTCAAGCTCAAAGTGCCTGTCTCTGATATCCTTGCCCTATAAGCACAAAAAAGAAAATACAAATCGATGAATGGCAGGCATTCATCTCCTGATATTTACCAGAAAAATAACTTGTATAAGCATCTGGTTTTTGCTCTAAAATATGAAGGTATAAATCTTCTCTTGCTGAAAAAATTATTTGAAAAGCTACAAGAGGAAGAAATCTTGGACATCATTCAAAATGAACCAACTGGACAGTATAGCAGAAGACTGTGGTTTATGTATGAATGGTTGTTGAATAGAAGACTAGCTTTGGATGACTTGCAAATCGGTAATTACGTCTATTTGGTGGATACAGATTTGCAATTTGCTTTAAGTGGTGGAGAAAAATCAAGTCGTCATCGGATAATTAATAATTTACCTGGTGTTCGAAATTTTGTCTCTTTAATTCGAAAGTCGAATAAATTGAATCAATATATTGTCATCAGCTTTCTGCTTATTCCGAAAATTACCTAAAAATATTCATTCCGAAGTTTTAAAAAGCGTGCCCATTCATTTCTACAAAGATTCCAAAGCTTCTTTTCGCCATTGGAAGGAGAAAGTCCGAAAAAAGAATGGCTAGATGGGGACAGGCTATCGGGCAAGCTGGAATTACTGAATTCAACAAAGAAGAGTTATTATGATTGCAATAAATTATCATTGAAAATCCAAGATTTGTAGAAATGGGTTTTCGCCAAAGGAGGATTTATAGGGGAGCACGATCGTAGCAGCGGAACCCCTTTACCGGATCACATTTCGGCACGTTGGCAAGACCTGGACGAATTGATGAATGGGTTGATCCAAACCAATCAAATACTATTAAATGCTGAGCTGGACGCGGTGCTGTCAGCCGCTATCATTGCATTTGGTTTTCTATTCATCCATCCATTTGAAGACGGTAATGGTCGTTTACACCGCTACCTAATCCATCATATTCTTGCTAAAAAACAATTTTCGAAACAAGGGATAATCTTTCCAGTATCAGCATCTATTTTAGATCATATAGTTGACTATAGAAAAGTCTTAGAAGCATATTCTATACCCCTTCTTGATTATATCGACTGGACCGAAACCAAAGATCACAATATTGAAGTACTTCAGCGACAAGTAATGGACTATTATGCATACTTCGATGCTACTCAAACAAGCGGAGTTTAAGATTGTGTCTTTGATACTATCGAAAATACTATTCCGCATGAAGTGAAATTATTCCATGCGGTATGATCGGTTTAAACAATACTTCTGGAGGGATGAATTTGAAATGCTGGACAAACTTCATTGCGCTTTTTGGTTTTGTTTCTGGGAAATAAAAATAATGGCAGCTTTTCAAAAGAAAGTTAAGCAAAGGAAAATAACTTATCTCAATTGAATGAAGACGAAATCTCACAAATTGAAAAATGAATACCGCAATACTTTTAATACAGTAAAAATAAATTACATTGATGGTCATTAAATATTAACCCACATTGCGCATTAAGGTGCTAAGAGTTCCCTAAAAACAGGGTGATTTTGGCTGTTGGGATTCAATCTGGATTGCAAACACTGGCATACTCATCAGCATAACCTGGGCTGGCTGGGTTTAAAGTAAAGGGATCAGATTGTATTATGCATCAGCTGCATTTTCTTAGCTGGTAGGTTCTTTGTTGGCATTTCTAAAATACAACATCAGCGCAGCCAAAATATTCATGGGCGATACCGGCTCGATGATGGTAGGGACGATTTGTGCCATTCTGGTCATTCGATTTATGGAAATCAATTATTCCTAGTTGCCAGACAATATGCAAATCCAGGCAGCACCGCTTTGGCCATTGCAATTCTATTTATCCCGCTGTATGATACTTCTTTACGAGTGTTTGTTTTAAGACTTTTAAAAAGGGGCAAAAATCACCCTTCAGCCCTGATAAGCAACATGTGCACCAATGTCTTACTTTCTCTCGGACTCAATCATTTACAAACTACTTTATTTTAAATCATCTTAAAACACCCTGGATGATTGGAATAGTCACTTTTTTATTGACTGGGGAAATGTTAACCTTATGATTTTAATCGTTGGTATGGGATTAATTTTTTCCGCCGCGATCAACTACATCAATAAGCAACATCTGAAGCATCCGAGTTATTAGAGGCATATATTGCTATATAAATAATTTCCTTATTCACTAGATAGCATGTAAATTGCTAATAACCTTTGTTATCAATTATCTAAACTAATACTATAATAACTAAGTTATATTTAGGCATCAGTTTTACTTAATACCTAGATGGGAAAATCTTCTAAAAACGTAAATTCCCATTTACATTCTAAAGTATTATTATCTTTGTAAGTTTTCAAAAATTATTAACTACCATAAATATATTACTTACAACCCCAAAGGAATCTAGGCAATGAATATAGCTAATAAGACACAATAAAGTTCACATTTTCAGGACACGAATCCTTTCAATGTAGACACCTTTGGCTCAAAAAGGGGTATGACTTTGTGAATAAAAAAAAATCCTTCAACAATGACGATGCAGTTGTTGAACTTGGAGTTGGAAAGAATATGGTAAGCTCCATTCGTTTTTGGATGAAAGCCTTCAACTTATTAACCCCAGCAGACGAACTCACTGACTTTGCCCACAGACTTTTATCGGATAACGGTTATGACCCATATATGGAAGACGAAGGAACACTTTGGTTACTACATTATCAGTTGGTGAAAAAAGGATTTGCTTCAACCTACTCCATTGTGTTCAACGAACTTCGTAGAGAAAAAATAGAATTTACAAAGGATAATTTTATTTCCTATATTAAACGCAAATCTGAAATTGAAAAATCATTTCCGTTTAATCTTAAAACTTTGAGCGAAGATTTTTCAGTGTTGACAAAAATGTATTTGCGTTCAGATACACAAAGCAAAGACCGAGAAGACTCCTTTTCAGGTTTGCTTACAGAATTGTCATTGCTAAAATGTTTTCAGAAAAAAATTGAGATTGAAAAAAAGACAGAGGTAATAGACATATACTCAATAGAAAATTCAGAAAGAACAGAAATTCCAGATGAAATAATTCTTTACGCAATACTTGACAATGAGAATTTTGATTTATCGCTTAGTTTAAACACTATTGAACAAAACTACAACAGCGTTGGAACTATTTTCGCTATTAACAAACCTGGACTACAAACAAAAATTGAAAACCTCACAGCGAAATTCCCAAACATAGTTTTTAACGACCAAGCAGGAGTAAAAGAAATACAATTCAAAAAAGAAACCGACAGCTTATTCAATCTTAGATAAATACTATGCAAACTAAATTCACTACTTCCACTAATATCATTCGGGATTCGGCAAGGGAGATAAATTATATCCCTACACCGAATGCCAACCGAGTAGTGAATCAAATTGCCAATGACTTCAAAAAAGGTATTCGGTCATTCAATATTATTGGTTCCTACGGTACAGGAAAATCCTCATTCCTTTGGGCTTTGCAACAAAGTTTGCAAGGCAAGAAAAGATTTTTCAATTTCAACTTACTGCAAGCACCAAAAGTTGAAGTAATCAATTTCATTGGCGAATTCAAATCAATTACAAATGAATTTGCAGATTATTTTGAAGTAACACAAAACAAAAATCAATCTCAAAATATTCTTTCGGAAATTTTCAATCGCTACCATGCTTTAGGAAAGAAAAACCCTTTGCTGATTTTAGTTATTGACGAATTTGGAAAGTTTTTGGAATATGCTTCACAGCATTCGCCTGAAAAAGAATTGTATTTCATTCAACAACTTTCGGAGTTTGCAAACAACCCTGATTATAATATTATTTTGCTCACGACTGTTCACCAAAATTTTGATGCTTATGCTTTTGGGTTAAGCAATGCCCAAAAACAAGAGTGGACAAAGGTCAAAGGTCGTTTTAGAGAAATCACTTTCAATGAACCCGTTGAACAATTACTTTTTCTTGCTGCCGAACATTTAAAGCAAAACAACACAGACAGAAAAACAGAATCAGAAATAAAATCAGCTTTGAGCATTGCAAAAAAATCAAGGGCATTCAACATAAATGCTGAATATGCAACGGAAGTTTCTGCAAAACTTTTTCCCCTTGAATTGATTGCTGCAAACATTCTTACACTTTCATTGCAGAAATACGGACAAAACGAAAGGTCTTTATTTTCCTTCCTTGAATCAACTGACCATACAGGTATAAACAGCTTTGACAAGCGTACAAACCCATTCTACAACGCATCATGTGTGTATGATTACCTGACTTTTAATTTTACTCTTACATCAATTCAAGATACAACCCTGATTTTGCAGCATGGGCAGTAATTAAAAATTCTTTGGAAGAAGTTGAAAGAGTATTTGACACTGATTATTCTGATTATGCAAAAATCCTAAAAACAATTGGCTTACTTAACATCACAGCCGCCGCAGGTTCTGATTTAGGAAAAGATTTTTTAGTTCGTTATGCAACAATTTGTTTAGGAGTAAAGAATGCAGAAAAACTGATAGAGAATTTGGAAAACAGGAAAATTATCCTTTACAGAACCTACAACAAGCGGTTCATGTTGTTTGACGGAACAGACTTAGACATTTCTTCTGCATTGATTGAAGCAGGCAATAAAGTGAGTGAGATAAGTGATGTTTCAACTTTACTCAATCGCTATTATCAGTTGCCGCCTGTAATGGCAAAATCTTATTCCTATTTAAACGGCACACCAAGATTATTTGAGTTTAAAATTTCAGAACACCCTATTTCAAAAATTCCACAAGAGGAAATTGATTTGGGCATTCCCCTGCCTCTGCAACGCACAAGGCAAACCCACAGGCACGGTCGGGCTATCCGCTGCAATCTTTTTTCCCAACGCACAATGCCGACGCTGAAAAAAGGATTTCCGCTTCTATCCCTAATGCAAAATGCCGTCTCCGATAAAACCTACAAATCAACTTTGAATGCAGCTGCCTAAATCGAATGGTTTACCTGTTAATCTTTTGGCAGCTTGTTTCAACAACACTTCTGCCACTTACAAATATTATTGGCTGCTTTCAATTCTACAAGCGGTAGAAGAAGGAAATTTGAATGTCTCTAAAAGGATTTGTTTTCAAGAATGATTTCCAATGCCTGGTTCACAGTAAACTATTTTCACGTTTCATTTGGTAAGCAAGATTTAATTCAACAGGCAATTGAAGCTATAAATGAAATTGAGAAAATACCGATAGATGAAAAAAGGCAACTAGTTTTTCAAAAACTTTCTTCAACTACTAATAAGGAAACTGTAAGCCAACTTTGGCATTTCAATAAAAACGTTCCTCATTGGTTTTTGAGTCCTTGGTTTCAGAAGATGGATAGAAATGAAATTTATAATGCATCAAAATCTTTCAGCGAAAAATGCTTATATGCTTTGTATGATGAAAGTATTGCAATCAATCCTGAATGGAAAAATTATTTAACAGATAACTCAAGAGTTCTAAAAGATTTTTGCTATTGGAATCTTGCTTTGTTTCTTCAAGCAAAGAATCCGAATGTTCCAGATATTCCAAACAAGTTGATTAAGCCAGCACAAAGAAGTGGATTGCTAAAACAACGAACACAGTTTTGGGATTTAGTTGTGCAAGAACTTGGTTCTGTAAAATGTATTTACACTGGAGAGAAACTTACGGTTGGTAATTATGCAGTTGAACATTTTATTCCTTACAATTTTGTTTCGCATGATTTAATTTGGAATTTAATTCCTGCTGATAAATCTTTCAATAGTTCAAAGAGTGATAAACTGCCACCACTTGAAAAGTATTTTAATTCATTTTTTGCTTTGCAAAAAACAGCAATTGAAATCATCAAGATTAAGAAACCAGACAGTAAATTGCTTGAAGACTATTTAACAATCTTCCCAGATTTAAACATGAATTTTACAGAGGAAAAATTCAGAGAAAGAATTCAACCTTTAATTACCATTGCATCAAATAACGGTTTTGAATTTTTAAAGTGATACAAACGAATCAATACAACCATTTAACGGCAAAAGAAAGAGAAACGCTTTCCTTTCCAGCAAAACTTTTGTTCAACAAAAGTTTATTGGTTGGGGATATTTTAGATTTCGGTTGTGGCTTTGGAAAAGATGTTGAGTTACTGAAAGCAAAAGGATTAAATGTTGTCGGCTATGACAAACATTATTTTCCGAAATATCCTGCAAGGAAATTTGATACAATCATTTGCTTTTATGTGCTGAATGTTTTGATGCAAGAAGAACAAGCAAATGTGTTGATGGAAATTTCTCAACTCTTAAAGCCAACAGGTAAAGCATATTTTGCAGTGAGAAGAGATTTGCAACAAGAAGGTTTTAGAATTCACAAGCTTCATCAAAAACCAACTTATCAATGCAATGTAGTTTTGAACTACAAATCAATCTTCAAAAATGAAAATTGTGAAGTATATGAATACAAACACTTCAACCAAATAAATAAAAAGGTAAACGCAGATTGTCCGTTTTGCAATCCAGATTCAGCAAGAGAATTGCTTTTGGAATCAGCAACGGCTTATGCAATATTTGATAAATTCCCAGTAAGCAACGGACATACTCTAATCATTCCAAAAAAACATTGCGGAGATTACTTTGAACTTTCATTCAAAGAGCAATCAGCTTGCTGGTTTATGCTGAATAAAGCAAAAGAGATTTTAACAAAAGAATTTAGTCCCGATGGTTTCAATGTTGGAATAAATATCAACGAAGTAGCAGGGCAAACCGTTCCTCATGTTCACATACATTTGATTCCAAGATTTAAAGGTGATGTGAAAGAACCAAGAGGCGGAGTTAGAGGAGTGATTCCCGAAAAGAAAAATTACTAGAGGAAAATTTACCCTATCATCAGGAATTTCATGTTGCTTTCATGAACTGATTTGGAAATTTTCCCTTCCATCATCTCAAGGCGTGATAAAGAACCAACAAAATTTCTCATTTCATCAACAGAGTAATAAAGGTTTTTGAAATCCATAAATAGTTTACCTGGACAGTCAGAATATAAATATTTACTATGATTAGCAGGATTAGGAATTCCATATTTCCATCCAGCAGGATATTTTTTCATATCAGATTCCTTCCACTTTCTTACACAATCAATATAAATTTTCCATGCTTCAGGAAATCGTTTTGAATTTGACATACTATATAAAAGTTAATTGTGAAAGCTGTTTTCCTTTTCATTCAATGTCTTTTCTTGCAGCAATAATTCACTTAATGATTTGTTTCCAAATTTACTGGTAACTATGTCTAAAAATATTTTGACGGAGATTTGTTCAACATCATCTGAGTTTTCCGAAAAGATATTTTCAAATTTATTGCTTCTGTTGTCAATCATTTTGGTTGAACGACCTTTTTCCCAACTTAAATAAATCTCCGATTCTAATTCTTGAAAATTTTCCAAAGACCCTGTTGCAGTGAAATTAGAATAGCCGTCAAAGGAAATCATTTCAATTCCATCATAAAAAATTCCGGATTTGAAATGTGTAATTTCTTTTCCACTCTTCGGTTGAACAACTTTTATCTGAACCTTTTTATTTTCAATCATCCAAGCAACGCAATTAAGAAAATGTCTGCTTCTTTTATCTAAGCTGTCCATTGATTGTTGAACATCAGTTACAATCAATCTCATTGTTCCCCCTTGCTTCAGAAACCTTGCAAAATATAATGAAAGATTTGAGATTGCTGCTGAGTTGAAATAGCCAAGCAATAAATCAAAGTGGTTACTGTTATTTAAGCAGTCCGAGTAGAAGTGTACTGGTTCGCTTTGGCTTCCCACTCTGTAAGCCCTTTCTTCTGACCAATTAATTTCTTTTAACATAGTAAGTTGAAGTTACAAATTCTTGATGTAAAATGCTTACGATAAGTCAAATTTTTAGTAAGTACTTTAATCGGTAGCGCAAATTGTTCAGTAATGATTTGCAGTACAAGAGTGCGACGCAACGATGTTTAATAGTGATTCTGTCGCTTGGTACATAAATGAAATAATATTACAATGACTAGTCCGGAAAACATAATTGAAATCATCATTATCAAGGAGATGATAAATAAACATTCAAGTAAGCTAACAGCAAACATAGCTGCCGCTCAAATCAATAATCTTTTAGGCAGCAGATTGAAACAAAAGCCATGAAATTACATAGCATATCACTAACAAATTTCCTTTGCTACTACGGCACCAACAACAAACTAACCTTTGATGATGGATTGAATTTAATCCTTGGTGCAAATGGTTACGGGAAGTCAAAACTTTACGATGCCTTTCAGTGGGTTTTTAAAGATGGTATCACAGACGATTCAGCACCTGGAAGAATTAAGAACACTTCCTTTCTAAAAAAGAATTGATTTCAGAGAAAGCGTTATTGGAATGTGAGGCTAGAGAAAATGTCTTTTGTGAAGTAATTATTGAAGTTTCTGACAGTTCCTCAACCTATCAGCTTAAAAGAAAATATTTTGCTTCAAAAAAAGATGCTACTACTTGGGTTGAAGCAAAGACAAGTTCATTTGAAGTTTACAAAAAAGATGTAATCCACTTCAAACCCCTTGATGAAGATTTGGCATTGTCAATTCCTAATCGTTTAATAGGTGATGAAGTTATGCCGTATGTGTGGTTTCAGGGCGAAAAGGGGGTTAATAGTATCATTGACACTTCAAGTAAAGATGCTCTCAAAAGAGTAATTGAAAAACTTTCCGACATTGAAAAGTGGGATGAGTATTCCGCTATCATGCAGAAAGCGGCAACAACGGCAGGCAATGACTTTAATAAAGAACTAAAAAACAAAAAAAGCATTCAACAAGAATATGACAGCTTGGGTGTACAACAATCTACTTTAAAAGGTAAATTAGAAAAAAGTAAAGAAGAACTAAGCAATGCAGTTTTAAACCATGAAGCAGCGAACAACAAATTTAACTCAATTCTTGGCAAGTTAGATTCTGCACAAAAAATTACTGACTTAGATAAAAGAAGAAAACAAAAAGCATCCGACTTGGAAGCAACCATTAATGGTATTGAATCTTTCCAATTAACATTTACTAAGCGATTATTTAGTGATTATTGGTTGTTGATGGGAACGGAGAAACTGGTTTCTAATTTTGAAGAGAAATATAAAGTCTACAACGATTTTGTAAGTCAAAGAAAAGTTGCAGAAGCAATTGCAAAAGCAAATACAAATTCCCAAACTAGATTACCGAGAGGCATTCCAGAAAGGATGCACTTGCAAAGAATGTTAGACCAGCAACTTTGCCTTGTCTGTAATAGACCTGCGAAACAAGGCACTCCAGAATACAAAGCAATTCAAGAGCTATTGCCCGAATTGACAAAAGCAATTGATACAAAGCCTGACATTGAATCTGATTTAAGAAGATTATGGAATAGCAGTTTTTCAATGTCAGATAAATTCGGAAATGCAGAAGCTGAAATCGCAGAAGCAATTAAAGATAGAGACAAGCTGCTTTTAAAAAATCAGAACTTGAGGAAGAAATAAAAAAATTAGATGCCGACATCAACAACGAAATTTTGAACAGTGGAATTGACAGGGCTACCGACATTGTTTCAATGGCAGAAGTTACCAATCAAGATATTCAAAACTATTCAAAGGCGAAAGGAAGATTAGAAGTAGAACAAGAAACAATTGAAAAAGATTTGAAGGGAGTTGATGCAAGACTGAAACAACTTTCTGTTGGGAATATTGACCCAATATTTTTAAAGAAAAAGGAATTACTTGACGACCTTGTTGAATTAACTGCAAGAGTTAAAGAGAAGCAATACAAAGGTTTAGTTCAGCAATTAGAAAAGGCGGCTAACTTTCATTATGAAAACATCAATAAGCCCACAGGAGCATTTTATGGTAAAATAAAATTCGTAGAAACTTCTGTTGGTGGTTACTTACCAGAAAACTTTGATGATAACGGACAACGAGTTTCAAATCCAAATACCTCACAAACCTCATCTTTAAAGTTATCAATCATTTTGGCAATCATGAGTGCAAATCATGACAGAGGCTATAACAACCGCTATCCTCTTATTGCTGACGCACCAATTTCAGATTTTGACCCGCTAAAGAAAAAATCTTTTTTGATTGAAACTGCTAAGACTTTTCATCAAAGCATAGTAATTATTTACGATTTCCTTGAAAGTGATTCAGAAAGAACCAACCGATTTAAACCTGACTTGGAAAAAATAAAGGAGTTGCAAAATGCAATTGAGACAAGCGGAAAGAAGTTTACCGTTCATTACCTTGATATTCCTGACGGAATTTCAACAACTAACAGAAGCGAATTATCAGTAAAAATCAGACCCCTTAATTTGATATGAAAGTATTATTAGAAAAATTTGAATCAAAGACCCCTCACTATCCAGATGTTTATAAAGGGCTTATTGAATCTCTTTCAAGAAAGAAAGAAGCAAGTACTTCTGACAAATCGGATGCTGAACAATTTGAAAAAGGAAAAGCATTCGGTACTTATTATGAGTGCTATATGTATGCAGTAATGATTGGCATTAAAGCCAAAAATCTTTTAACATTCAACAGAGCAGAAGGGACAAAGTTTTTGTCAATTGGGGAATGGAAACCAAAACAAATCACTCAGTATATTTTCATGAGTTTGCTTGCCTTAGCCGATTTCCCTTTTGAGGACATTGAAGATGTAAATGAAGAACAAGCAAACGAAAAAGCAAATGCACTACTGCATTTGATGGAAGGATATGCAAAAGGTGGTTTTGAAATTTTAGCAAAAAAAATAAAGGACGACCCAAGTTATTTTGAAAATACTTTAAATGTAGTTGGATTTCTAAAGCAATTAGAAAACGCATTATGATTTTGAAATGGAAAAGGTAAACAAACAAATTTATTTAACGAGCAAAGAGGCGAAAGCAGAACTCAAAGTTCAGGATTGTGATTTGGCTCATATACGAAACACTGGCAAATTGCAGTTCACTAAAAAGGGAAATGCATATTTGTATTCAAAGGAATCAATAGAAAGATTAAAAAAAAGGCAAAATAATAGCTGAAGAACCTATATACGAATTCTCTAATAGCCAACACACAAAAATTCAATCTCAAAAGTCATCAGGTCAAAAAAGCCTCCCTTTTTCATTCCCGAGTCTCCAGCAATGGACTCGGGGAATCAAAACTTATAGTTTGCTCCTGTTTTCCCCCTTTGTTGCTGTTACATAATGGCAAGATATCCCCTAATAACTTCCCAACAAAGTAATGGCGGGGACAGGCAATCGGAAAGAAGTGAACTTTGTGAACAGTGTGTAGCCTTTTACCAGCCAAATAGAATTACCGAACGTTGAAGTGAGTGACACAACAGGCGATGATAGTAGCACTGAAGCTGGCAACATAATTTCCCATAAACAAAAACCGGGGCGATAGTCCCGGTTTGTTTTATCCCTTGCTTGCTCTTATTGAATCAGTTTAGTTGTTACTTCCTTTTTTTCTTTTCCCTACAACCAACAGTAACAATATCAGCAGCAATCCTCCCGCAGCGATATACCAGTATTTTTTCAGCAGTTCCAGGAAATCTGCCGGCTTATCAGTGGCGGTTTCGGTGGTTGCTGCTTCCTGTTTGGGCAACTGCCAGTAGGCACTGTCTTTCGGAACGGCCATTAACTGCGCCGCAGATTGAAATTGTACCGTATCTGCGATGGTGTAGGCATTTTTAAAATCATTGAAATATACTTTGCCTGCCGGAACAAGAACGGTTCTGTTGTCTTTCTTCAGCGTTACTTCCACTTCACCTTCATACACGATAAGGCGGCTGCTGTCTTTACTGTGCGAGAAAAGGAAACGGGTTCCTTTTTTTACCAGCTTTTCATTAAAGGTTTCTATCAGTAATTTTTTATTGCCGTCACCCGGTTCACCATTGATGAGTAACTGCCCGTTTTCCAGTGTTACGGCCATACTGTTACCATCATTACCGTTAATAAGGGCCTGGCAATTGGGAAGTATCATCAGTACAGTATTCTTATCGGGGCTGATGAGTACAAGACCATTTTTTCCGGTTATCATTTTGGTTCCGGCGGCAGGTGTAGCTGTTCCGGTGATCTTGTTTCCCTGCTTGTCGGTAAAACTTACATCTGTTGATAAGGCAGTAAGGTTATCTGTAACCATGCTCTCCACACTGATGATAGAGCCTATGCCTCCACAGTGTGTGGTCTGGCTGCCCATTGTAGCTACTCTTTTTCCATTGAGCAGCACTTCATCATCACCACCTGTTATGGTAAATGTGTTGGGTCCTGCACAGGCGGCATGTCTTCCCCTGTCGCCTTCGCAGGCAACGGGCAACCCGTTGATAAGTACATTGGCATTGCCCGTCATCACCGGGCCAACAACAGTAAACGGATCAGCAACACAGCCGTGTGCATCAGCCGGGCATTTTGCATAGCTTCCCACTCTTGCATAGCGGTTGGCATCTACCGTTACTACTTTATATTCCTTGCTGTATTTTTTTCCTTCGTACTCAGCGGTGAGTATGATCTTGTTTTCTCCCACACTGTTAAAGACCGGGCGGCTACTGGCGCCTTTATCCGGTTCAAAGCTGCCGCTGCCACTCCATGCTATTTGTTCAGTGAGGTCAATCTCTTCATTGTTTTTGCCGGTTATTTTGAAAGAGGCGCCAAATAACCAGCCCTTGTCAAACACTTTGGGGCTTTTGCCCAAAGGGAAAAGCAATTCAGGCACCAGCTCACCGGGGCGCAACACAAAGGTCATCGTTGTTTCTTCTTTCCCATCATACCGCATATAGAATGTGCCGGTTATCTCATCACCTTGTTTTTGTCCGCTTACTCTTGTAGTTACCGCAGCTTCTGTAAAATCTTTTCCATCCTGCATGGCCTGGTTAAGCGGTCCGAGAAGACTGAGCCCATTGCCATCGAATGTGCCGGAGATGGAACCATTGAAGGAGATATAATCATCCGGTTCTGACCTGGGACCAAACTTCAGGTTGGCTGTCAGTATAGCCGAGCCTCCGGCATCTACCTTCATGGTTAGTTTGTTGGTGTAATAAGCGGCGTTATTATCCGGGCCTTTCCGGACCAGGGTTACTGTTCCTTTATATTCTTGCTGAGAAAAGGTAAGAAGGGGAAGAACTGTCAGCAGCAACAGTCCTGCTGCAAAGCGTTTCATATTAATAATTTTATTGAAGGTGAAACTTACACGACGCCTGTTCCAATGATATAATTCATCAGCAGTGCTGATAATCGTTATTGAGGAAGGTATGTTGTATAATGGCAGGGCAGCATCACTTTTGCCCATTCCACCCTGTTTGCCATTCCCCCTTTTTTCCATAGCGCCAACGGCCGGTAAAACTATTTCCATCTGCCGAAAGAATGAACTCTACATCGCCGGCATCATTGGGTGGTTTGTAGCCGGGAGCTTCTGACCAGGTACCAGTAAATTTATTACCTGTTACAGTGCCTGTTATTTTTCCATTGTCATGTTCATACGTACCGCTTACTTTATTTCCGTTTTGTACCATTGTCATCTTTCCCCACGGAGATTGCCAAACACCTGCCCAACTGTTCACAGGAATTTTTTGCAGCGGTTCATTTGGGATGCTGAATGCAACCGGGCTGCTCACCTGTCCGCTCCTATTTATCATTACCTCTTTTCCTATCGGTAGTGCTAACGGTGTGTTTTGCGGGCGACTTATTTCCGGTGAGCCCTCGAGGTTACGGATACGAAATGTGCCATTGGTATAAAAACTAACTTCAAGCTTCGACCGGAGACGGACAGCTGTTGCATCACCACCGGATTTAGTGGCACCAAAAAACTGCGCTACCTGCATAACAAGTCCCGGCGCAGATGCGGATGCACCTTTCTTCACCAGTAATTTTAATCCTTCTTCCATAGCCTTATCTGATATTGTTTCACCACCCTTTTCCATTCCTTTGGTTGCAATTGCCTGTATGGTCAGGCTGTTTTCTGTATAACTCCAGTGCTGTGTACTGCTGAAATGCCCGGCCCGCATGGTGAGCTTCCACGGAGAGGATGATTTATTTACAAAATACCCGACGGTACCATCCAGGAAATTGATCCATAGTTCTGATTCCATCGGTATCAGCAATTCATCACCCGAAACGGCAGTGGCTTTTTTCCCTTTGGGTATTTTTATATTGTTGACAGAAGGACATTCGCCATAGCCGCACTTATTGACCATAATTACACATAAAGAGGTAATGGTCGCTTCTGCATTCAGTGTCTCTTTTCGGATCTCACCGGACTTTTCATTTTTCAGCGTTATATAAAAGACGGCTGAAATTTTTTTGGGAAGCAATAAGGCCAGCTTGGTTCCAAAGTAAGCATATTCAAAAATGTAATCCACTTCTTTGGCACCGGCTTTCGGTAATTTTTTCAAGTCCGTTATTGTCGGTATAAACATAAAAGTTGTCCAGCGGATCAATGTCGGGAGCATATCTTCCTTCCTGGGGATTGCGGGCACCAAGTGTAACGGACTGTATGGAATAATCCTTCAGGTAAGGCTCTGTCAGTTTAATTTTTATACGCAGGGCAAAGGGCTTTTCTTCCGAGAAGGGTAGCTCCAGTCCTGTGGTTGTGGTATAAGATAATATCGGTCCCTGGTCTTTTATAGTTTTTTGTGTGGTCCATTCACCTTTGGAAGTGTGAGGGTTATCAAAAGTGGCATCATACATTTCATAACTGCCTGCCGATGGGCCGGTGTTTATTTTTCCCCGGAAGGTTCCTTTCATCAGGGGCTGGTTCAGATCACTTTTTTTATCGAAGAAATAGGCATCCACCGTTCCGTCGGCCTTTACCATACCGTAAATTATTTTCACCGGCCCACCTTTGATCATCCATGTTCCTTCCAGGTTATTGTAATACTTGCTATCGATGGTAAACTCAAAACTTCCCTGCACATCGCCGGTAAATGTTCCGGTATAAAGGCCATCAAATTTTTGTGAGAAAGCAATGCTGCTGTATAACAAGAAAGTTATCAGCAAGGATGCTGTACGTTTCATGTGTCCTCCTTTCAGAATAACATTTATTCTTCTTTTCAGGAAGTGAGTTATCCTGGTATAATGATGTAAGTTACTTTACAGGCAGAGCATAAACATTGACTGCAGTCATCTGCCTGATTTATTTCATACCGTAAATGCAGGTATAAAAAACCGCTATCATTATCTTTCTATTCTTATTTCTTATAACTACCGGAATCTATTGCCGGGGATGGAGTGACCAAAGCAAATTCAAACTGCATTGTATTGAGTTTGCAGCAGAGTCCGTTAACACCACAAAAAATGCGGAGAATAAAAGAGCTCAAATATGTATTTCAAAAATATTCCCCATATTTCCACCCCTTTATGTGATTGTACAGCCAGCTTACTGCCCCTAACTTGTGCTATCAATAAAGTAAAGTATAGCCATGCTCAACAACTTCTTTCGTTTACTTATAATCCTTTGCTGTGCAGGCGGCACGGCCCATGCACAACTGACCAAAGAAACAGTGCGGCAGCATATCCGGGAACTGCTGCAAACAGTAACCGATAATTATGTGTACCCGGCCACCGCGGAAAAAGCAAAGCAACATGTGCTTACCCTGCAGGAAAAGGGAGCTTTTGATACGATACAAAAAGGAGAACGGCTGGCCGCTGCGCTTACCCGTGACCTGCAGACCATTACCCATGACCTGCACCTGCGGGTATTCTATTCGCCCACTGGATTGCCAAAACAAGAGAACAGGGCCGGGCCTTCGCCGGAAGAAATAGATCAGTTCAAACAAATGCTGAAGGGAGCCAACTACGGCATTAAAGAAAAATCCGTGCTGGAAGGGAATATCGGTTACCTGAACATTACCATGTTTGCCCCGCTGGATTTTTGTGCCGACAGTCTTACAGCGGCAGTGCAGGCGGTGATCAATACCGATGCGCTGATCATTGACCTACGGGAATGTGGCGGCAGTATGGACCCGGATGCCATCCCTTTTTTCAGCGGTTATTTTTTTGACCGGCCTACTCATCTGAATGATCTCTACTTCCGCAATACCGGTGATACCACACAGTACTGGAGCTATGGCTGGGTGCCGGGGAAAAAGTATGGCAATAAACCTATTTATTTACTCACCAGCGGCCGCACTTTTTCCGGTGCGGAAGAGATCGCTTACGATTATAAGAATTTGAAAAGAGCCATCCTGGTGGGAGAACAAACAAAAGGCGGCGCCAATCCCGGCGGAGATATGCGGGTCAATGATCATTTTGGTGTATTTGTACCGAATGGCTGCGCCATCAATCCCATTACCAAAACCAACTGGGAAGGAGTGGGAGTAACACCGGATACAGTGATCAGCGCCATGAAGGCCCTGCACAAAGCACAGCTGATGGCGGTACAGCATTTATGGCAGCAGGCGAATACGCCGGAAAAGAAAAGATCATTGCAGGAGGCGTTGACGGCGATACAAAAAGCAGCACCGGTCTATAAACAGGTACAGTTTACACTGAAGGGATTTGAAAATGCGAAAGAGGTATTTGTGGCCGGCAGTTTCAATGGCTGGACCCCAGAGCAAACCCCTATGCTAAGAAAAGGAAAGGAATGGGTGGCCGTGGCGGAAGCGCCGGTGGGTAAACTGACGTACAAATTTGTGGTGGACGGGGAATGGATATTGGACCCTGCCCATACACAAACAGAATCAGACGGCCGGTACACCAATTCGGTGAAGCAGGTGCAATAACCATGTTTCTTCTTTTTCAACGATGGTTAATTTCTCTCACAGCGGACCAGAGCTTATCAATTTTAGCACAAGTGCGTAGAATAAAGTGCTATAATCTACGCATTGCCTGCTTGGCTTCCTGTTCATTTTTAAAACGTAAGTCAAAATTGTTGTTTTTTGACTTATATCGATATGAAATGAGTCAAATTAAACCTGCTGCCATTGAGCTTCTCCCATTGAAACAAGAAGTCGAAACCAAGGCTGTACTTCGAAAAAAAGCCCTGGCTCACAAAGTATTATGCATTTTTGCATATTGCAAATTCCGATAAGATAGTAGCTCATTACAGTCTTGATGTCATCATTTCAGTCGGTTACCGGGTAAAATTCTGCCCAATCCGACCATTTTCGTGAACTCACGAAAATGGTCTGTTATCTGTTCCCCGGCGTTTTGACAGGCTTTTTTTGCTTTTACCAGCGCATTGGTAAAATTTTCCCAGCGGGCTTAACCTAATATTGGCTGAATTTCTCTTGCACTCCAGCATTCAATTCCTTCATAGATATAGCAGGCACTTTCAAATTTGCCAAACAAATCTGCTATCAGCTCTTTTTTCATGAATTAAATTTACAAAACAAGAGAGAGATATAAATACTACAAACAGGTAATTCTTATATGCCTGATCAACGAATTTATTCTTCTTCCATATCCTTCACCGCCGGTGATTGTGTCACTACACCAAATTCAAATTGCATTTCATTAAGTTTTCGGTAAAGACCGTTATGTGCCATCAGTTCGGTATGGGTACCGGCTTCGCTGACGATGCCTTTATCGATCAGGACGATCTTATTGGCATTGCGGATAGTAGAAAGCCGGTGGGCAATCACAAAAGATGTGCGGCCCTTCATCAGGTTGTCTAATGCTTCCTGCACTAATTGTTCACTTTCACTATCGAGAGAGGAAGTGGCTTCGTCTAAAATAAGAATAGCAGGATCTTTTAAGATCGCCCTTGCGATAGCGATGCGCTGCCGCTGACCACCACTTAGTTTGATACCTCTCTCTCCCACAATGGTTTCATATTGTTCCGGGAATCGCTGGATAAATTCATGTGCATTGGCACTTCGGGCAGCTGCTATTATTTCTTCTTCTGTGGCATGCGGTTTTCCATATGCAATGTTTTCGCGGATGCTACCTCCAAACAAGATCACTTCCTGCGGTACAAAGGCCATCTGCCGTCGCAACTGTGAGAGTGGAAATGCAGCTGCTGGTCGTTCATCAAAGTACACGGTGCCACTATCTGGTTCATAAAAATGTAATAATAAAGAAGCGATGGTGGATTTGCCGGCACCACTCGGTCCCACGATGGCGATCTGTTCCCCGTCTTTTGCTGTCAGCGTAAGGTTTCTTAATACCGGCACATCTTTGCGGCTGGGGTAACTGAATGCCACCTGTTCAAATCGTACATTGCCTTTTAATACATATTGTGGTTCTACCACAATTTCATCTAACTCCACATCCTCGCCTTTGCTGCGTAAAATTTCCCGTACACTTTGTGTGGCCCCCAATGTTTTTGCAGCTGCGAAAACATATCAGCAAAGCCGGCGAAGGTACCGCCGACAAACATGGAGAAAATAACAAACATAGTGAGGGCGCCCATCGTGAGTTCACCGGACTGTATCATACCGGTGCCTACCCACATTACAAATGCAATAGTGCCAAACACACTGAAGATCATAAACGAAATAAATGCACCGCGGTAGCGGGCATTGCTGATGGCCGTGTGCACCACCGACTGTATACTTTTTTACATAGCGGCCTATCTCATGTATCTCGCTGGTAAAGGCTTTTACAATGGAGATACCATGAAAGGTTTCCTGTACAATGGTGCCGCTGTCGGCCAATTGGTCCTGTGCCCGGCGGGCCATCTTGCGGATGCGTACGCCAAATACAACGGCGAGTATAGCAATGACGGGCACCACCGCCAGCATCACCAGGGCCAGCTTGGCACTGATCCAGAAAATAAAGAACAACCCGATGATAAGGGTGAATACGCCTCTTAAGAATTCAGCCAGTGTAAAAGATATGGCATCCTGTATCTGCGACAGATCGGAAGAGATGCGGTTGCTCAGCTCCCCTACTCTTTTTTCTGTAAAAAACTCATGGGCATGGTGAGCAGTTTGCTGTACACATCTTTGCGCATATCGGCCAGTGACCGTTCGCCGGCTGACGTCAGCAGATAGACCCGCATAAAAGAGAAAATAGTTTGCAGCGTTAGTTGACAAAATATAAGAAGCAGGGTAGTGTTTAAACTCCAGTGAATATTTTTTAAGCCGAAATCAAATTGCGAAGTAGTCATACCCGGTACCTCACTACCCGGTGACGCTGCATCGATCATCTTGCCCAGGAATAACGGGAACAAACTGGTGGTAAAAGCAGAGAGTGCAATAAAGATCAATCCCCCGATAAATTTACCGCGATGCGGTTTCAGGTATTTGAAAAGGATGAGTGCCTGGCGCAGGCTTTCCTTCGAGATCTTTGCTTTGGCAGATCCTTTCTCTTTTGTTTCGCTCAGGTGTCGGTTTGCGGTGGCCATAATTTGTAGTAGTAAGTCGGTAGCAGGTATGCGGGTTCGTTGTACGAACCTTCTTTACTGCAAGGTAATTAATATGCACGGGAGGAAGAGTGCCTGTGGAATGAATCGGTAATCGAAGTTGTTGAAGTTATCCCAACATTGTTTTTGATGATCACAGCAGCGTACAACCCGGCTGTTCATTTATCTTATCAGCACCTCATCTATAAACAAGTGACTCGGATAACCGGCACTTTCATGCCAGGCCGGTAAAGAACCGCCGCTGATAGCTTTTACTTTTACATACCTTGCATTTGCCGTTACAGCTGCACCGATTTGCTGGTGAACAGGACCTTTTATATCAGTACCGACATTATTTTTTACAATGGTTAATGGCTGCCAGTTTTTTCCATCATTACTCCTTTCAAAAATCACTTCTTTGGGATATACGATCCAGGGACTGACATCCTGCAGTACATGCACCCCTACATACTGCAAGGGTTTTTCCTTTTGCAAATCAAGGATGGCTTCAAAATCTTTGGCATAATAACTCTGCCAGTCGCCGGTCTTCCAGTTCTCTGTGCCGGTAATGCCATCGATCAAGGCTTCTTTGCCACCGGCGGTGTACATCGGATGTACTTCACTTAAAACAGTGATGCTGATGTCAGCCGGTATTTTATAAAACTTCCGGTAAGTAACCGGGCTTTTTATGCCGTTCTTTTCTGCATATATCGTTACCCGGATTGTTTTGTCAATCGTAAAGGGTTTTGTATACCGGATAAATTCTCCGTTACTACCATCTTCCTGTTCTACACTATAATAGCTATCAGCAGCAGCATCGATATGTTTTAACTGTACAGCTGCAGTTGTTTTGAATTTATAACTCTCCATATCAAAAAAAGGAACCGCCACAAACTGATCATCATTCACCACACTGTGCGGCATATCTTTTTCAGCAACTCCCCATGTTTTGCCGGGCTTGTTGTCCATCGTGAAAACGAGTTCGCCACCGTTGGCTATATCACTATGCTGTATAAAGGTGGCAGTATTTTTTTTATCGTTGAGCAATACATCTTCTACATAAAAATTTTCTTTCTTCCGGTTCTTTGCTTTAATGATAAACGATTTACCATTTTCCAGGTGCAGGATTACTTCATCAAACAAAGGTGTACCCAACGCATATTCTCCGCTGCCGGGAGTAACCGGGTAAAAGCCCATTGCACTCAGTACAAACCAGGCACTCATCTGGCCGCAGTCTTCATTACCAATCAGTCCATCAGGATTATTCGGATAAAACTCTGTGCAGATTTGATGCACCAGCTCCTGTGTACGCCAGGGTTTGCCTGCATAGTTGAATAAATAAGCCATGTGATGGCTGGGTTCATTGCCGTGGGCATACTGACCGATCAATCCAGTTACATCGGCCTGTTCCCTGCCGCTGAGTTTGGTACTGGTGGTGAAAAGTTCTTCTAATTTTTTTGCAAACGCTTCACTGCCTCCGTACAGTTTTTTAAGGCCGTCAATATCCTGCTGTGCGGTAAAGGAGTAATGCCAGGCATTGCCTTCTGTAAAAAAATTATTTACTTCTGCTGCATCGAAGGGCTGATACCAGAATCCCTGCACTTTACCACGGATGTGTTTGGTGCGGGGATCAAAGAGATTGCGGTATTGTAAAGAACGGTTCAGGTATTTTTTATACACTTCATCATTACCGGTCCATTGGGCGAATTGTGCAATGCACCAGTCATCATAGGCATACTCCACCGTTTTAGAAGCACTTTCATGATCATCTTCATTACTGATAAAACCCTGTTTCATATAAGCAGGCAAACCATAGCGGTTGCTTTCTGCATAATCCGTCATCGCTTTTAAAGCAAGCTTTGTATCAAAATCACGGATACCATTTTTATATGCATCCACAATTACCGGTACTGCATGATAACCGATCATACAAAAAGTTTCATTGCCACTCAGTTCCCACACCGGCATCATGCCGCCATGTTGATACTGGACCAAAAAGGTGTTAATCCAGTTGAGGGTACGTTGCCGGTGAATGATGGAATGCAAAGGATGCAAAGCCCGGTGTGTATCCCAGAGAGAGAAAACAGTGTAATTAGTAAAGCCTTCAGCTTTGTGTACTTCCCCGTCGGTGCCACGGTATTCACCGTTTACATCGGTGTAAATATTTGGTGCCAGCATGGTATGATACAAGGCTGTATAAAAGGCCACCTGCTGATCAGGCGTGCCGCCGCTGACGGCTATTTTGCTGAGTTCTTTGTTCCAGGCGGCTGTAGCAGCATCTTTTACTTTGTTGAAATTCCAATCTGGCAACTCAGTATCCAGATTGAGTTTGGCATTCTCCGTACTAACGCCGGAGATACCAACTTTTACCTGTACGGTTTTATTCCCGGCAATAGCGAAAGCGAAATAGGCTTTGATATTTTCCCATTAATTGATGCTGTTTTAATGTCTGTTGGTTCTACCGGTTCATCCTTGCTGGCAATGCCATAATTTTTTACCGGCTGATCAAATTTCAGGTAGAAATAAACGACCTGGTTTTGAGCCCATGATTTGCTGCGGCGCATTCCTTTTACTTCATAAGGACTGATTATTTCCAATGAGGATTCCAGCACTTCATCGCGGTGCTGCAGGTCAAGCAATATCTTTCCTTCCGTTGTTTTTTCCGGAAAAGTATACTGGTGCATGCCCGAACGGTAAGAAGTCATCAGGGCGGCTTTGATATTGTGTTTATCCAATACTACTTCATAATAACCGGGACTTGCTTTTTCTTTTTTATGAGAAAATGGCGAGGCATAATCTTTATTCTTCCAGTTTACTTCACCGGTAAAAGGCATCAGTAAAACATCACAGTAATCAGGTATACCGGTGCCGCTTAAATGCGTTTGGGAAAAACCATAGATCAGTGAATCCGAATAATGATAGCCGCTGCAGCCGTCCCATCCTTCCAGCCTTGTATCCGGGCTTATTGTATCATGCCAAAGGGCATACTGGCGCCGGGATAGGTATGGCCATGCCCCCGGTGCCAATAAAGGGGTTGACCAATGAAGTATAATTTTTTTGTGCAGGTGATGCTACAGCAAGCAGCATGAAGAAACTAAAGAACCGGAAAGATTTCATAGCAGTGATATTATTCGTTGCTCAAGTTAACAGAAAATGAAAGACGATTAAAGTTTTCGTCATAACAGCTTTGTGCCAAAAACCGGTATTGACGATGGCGATTGTATGGCAGTCATGCGGGTTCGTTGTACAAACCCTTACGCTGCAATTTAATTTAAAGGTACGGGAGGAAGAATGCGGTTGGAATGAATCGGCGTTTGAAGATGGTGGTTAAGACACTCCTGACATTTGAAACCCGGGATCGTCGCCGCAAATGATGGCAAGTGAGACCCCGGGTCGTATTTAACAAACAGTCGGATCAGCATAAATCACCTTACTATCTGTTTAAATGTTGTACCATATCTTTTTATTATTCAATAATCACTTTGACCGTAATTGTTTCACCAGGTGCCGTTAACCGAACAAAATACAATCCCCTATTAAGACCTGGTATATCGTATCGGTTAGCAGTTGTTTTGTTCAACTGTCTTACCAGTTTACCGGTGGCATCTATCAATTGAATGTTCTTAAAATTATCTGCACCGTTTATAATAATATAATCATGTGCAGGATTCGGTACTATGCTCACGGTGTATTTTTTAGTCAAGTCCACTTTAATAATAATGCTGTAGTTAAACTTACCATCCTTATCCACCATTTTTAACCGGTAATAATTAATGCCGGTCAGTGGCTGTACGTCATTGGCCTCATATCCGTTTTGTTCCATGCCTCCTTTTGCTAACACCGTTGTTATCATGGTAAAGCTGTTTCCGTTGCCACTTCTTTCAATCTCATAGTGTGAAAAGTTCAGTTCATTTTCGGCTGTCCATTGCAGTTTTACCTGGTCGTTATGCTTTAGGGCGCTGAAACTGATTAAATGAATGGGTAGTGGATTTAAGGAGGGTTGCTGATGCTAATGTAAACGGGCTAAAATCTGTAACCACACCTGCAGTCAGAATGGTACCGGCTGTATTGTTACCGGTGGTTCCGCCATTGCCTTCGTCTGTCCAGAACTGCCATTCCAGCGGGCCACTCTCAGGTCGCCCAGGTTATTGATTCCACCGCTGCGGCTTGCTTCAGCTTAAAGTAACAGCTGTTGCGGGAAACACCTTCTGTTCTGTTCAGCAGCCAGTATTCCCTTAAAGATATATGATCTATGCCGGGCCCTTTTGGGTGGAATCGTAACCGCTGTCGTGCGGTACACTCATAAAGTATTCTGCCCTGAACGCATCGGTGGTAAATGCGGGTGCTGCTATGCTTATGGGAGCAATTTTATTTTCTTTTCCCACAGGAAATATAAATGCATCGTTACCAATTTTTTTACAAGATCCGTTAACAAAACTTATGTTGGATGCCCCGCTATAATTGGCATTATTCAAAAAATATCAGTTCTTTACCTGCACTGCTGTTAATGATACCATTGATAAAACTGGTGCTTGTGCTTAATACTTACCGTGTCATTCAATGTAATTGTTCCGCCTCCGGTTTTATCTATACTCAATTCAGCAATAATTACAGGCTGTGTTGACTGCTGTTCTATAATACCGCTGGTGCTGCTATTCAACTTTATTTTGCCCAAACCAATACCGTCGGTGGAATTTAAAGTAAGGTTCCCGCCTATCTCGTTCACATCGCCTGCACCAACGCTAATACCTGCACCGGTTTTGATATACGTTACATTGCCCAGGGATTTATTTCCGGTGCCTGCCTGGTTGGCATCAATAATACATTGCTGCCATTGTTGGCAATGCTGGTATTACCATTGATGATATTACTGCGGAGGTAAGTATAATACCCGCCTGAATAACTGGCATCGTTGGCAATGGTTACATTTCCGGTAATAGCATTTTTATAAAAATATCCGTACTGGCCACCTGTATAACCCGAAATGTTCATTTCGCTGAGCAACAGGGTATCATTTTGTACACTAAAGCCAAGCGAGTTGGTTATTGTAATGCTGCCGCCATTGGTTTGATTAACCAGGCGGTGCATTTCAAAACTATTGGATGTGATAAAGTTTGCCGTAATAGTTATAGTACCACCGATACTGGTTTTATTGGCCAGGTTACCAAACCCTGTTTCACCTGCAGTGTTGTTGGTATAAGTAAAGTTGCCGTTAATGGTGGCGCCGGCATTAAATGCTGAAGTAAGTCCTGCTGCTGTGCGGTTGATGCTGACATTGCCCGTGCAATGCAATGTATCTAAATATGCAATGAACATACTGGCAGGCCAGCACCTGTAAAACTTACATTACCATTATAGCGGTTACCAAACCCCGCACCATCTGCTTCGTCAAATGAATTAGTACCACTGATGGTAAAGCTGCTGTTGCCGGTAATTATATTGCTGCGGATATTGGTACTATAACCTCCACCAAAAGCTGATATCATCGGCAATGGTTACATTGCCCGTAATGGCATTATTGAATAAATAACCATACTGGCCACCTTTGTAACCTGTAATACTCATTACAGTAAGTAGCAGCGTATCATTCTGCACACTAAAGCCCCGTGAATTGGTTACTGTAATGCTGCCTCCATTGGTTTGATTAACCAAACGGTGCAAACCAAAATTATTAGGCGTGGTAAAGTTTGCGTTAATATTTATGGTACCTCCGATACTGGTTTTATAAAGCAGGTTTCCAAAACCGGTTTCGCCTGCTGTATTGTTGGTATAGGTAAAATTTCCTCCTATTACAGCTCCCGAATTAAATGCTAAAGTTAATCCTGCAGCTGTGCGGTTAATGGTAAGGTCTCCTGTGCATTCCAGGGTATCCAAATAGGAAACATAAACATTTCCATTGCCTGCACAATTAAAAGTAAGGTTACCAATATAATGGTTGCCATAACCTGCTCCATCTGCTTCTGCAAAAGTATTGATGCCGGTAATTGTAAAATTGCTGTTGCCGGTAATTATATTGTTGCGGATATTGGTACTAAAACCTTCACCAAAGCTGATATCATCGGCAATGGTTACATTGCCTGTAATGGCATTGTTGAATAAATAACCATATTGACCACCTTTGTAACCTGTAATATTCATTGCGGTAAGCAGCAGGATATTATTTTGCACATAAAAGCCCAGCGAATTGGTTACCGTAATGCTGCCTCCATTGGTTTGATTAACCAACCGGTGCATTCCAAAATTATTGGGTGTGGTAAAGTTTGCCGTTATATTTATGGTACCACCGATACTGGTTTTATAAAGCAGGTTTCCAAAACCGGTTTCGCCTGCTGTGTTGTTGGTATAGGTAAAATTGCCTCCAATAACAGCGCCTGAATTAAAGGCTGAGGTTAGTCCTGCTGCTGTGCGGTTAATGGTAAGGTCTCCTGTGCATTGCAGTGGTGCGCCGTAGCCGATTAATAAATTAGCTGGCTCCCCGTTAAATATTACATTACCATTATAAATATTTCCCCGAACCGCTAACATCAGCTTCTGCAAATGTGTTACTGCCATTATTGGAAAATCATTGTTGCCGGTTATTACATTGTTGCGTATATAAGTTAGAAAACCACTCCATAACTGGCATCATCAGCAGTAGTTACATTCCTGTAATACTATTGTTCATTAGTTAGCATATTGGTTGCCCTACCCAGTAATGCTTAAAGCGGAAACCAGTAATGTATCATTTTGCACATTGAAACCCTGAGAATTTTGAACATCAACGTTACCTTCCGTGGTTTGGTTAACCAAACGCAGTATTTCAAATCCGCCGGGCGATGGATATAGCGCAGTAATATTTACTGTACCTCCAATACTTGTTTTATAAGAAAGATTGCCCATGCTTGTAGATGAACCGGTATTATTGATATAACTGAAATTGCCTGTAACAGAGGCTCCTGCATAAAACAGGCTGGTGGGTCCGGCAACTGTTCGGTTTACAGTAAGATTGCCATTAAACTGTGAGGGTACGCCATAAGAAATATAAGTAGTGAGCACACCATTAATATTTAAAGTTGCATTGCCATTATACAATTTGCAGGTGCTGCAACCGCTTCAATAAACTGGTTGCTGCCGGTAAGGTTAAATACAATATTATCATTGATGGTATTACTTCTGAAATAAGTAAGAAAACCACCTGTGCCGGTGTTGATATTCACAACAATATCAGTAGCGCCATTACTGTTATTGATAACTGCGCCGTTAAAATTGATGTTCATATTAACACCAGTAATGGTAAGGTCGGAGCCATTTACATCCAGTTGACTGCCGGGTTGCATATCAATACTGTTGATGGTTACTTTACCGGACAGTACCGGATGGTCAATCCACCCGGGATAATTATATTACCTGCATTAGTGGGTATGCCGGCAGGAGTCCAGTTGGATCCGTTATTCCAATCGGTATTTACAGTACCATTCCATGTTTGTCCATGAATAATGCTGCAGGAGATTGCTAGCAGCAAAAAAATGTAAACCTTTTTCATAAAATAAAAATTAAAGTGAACTGTAACATCAATCACTCTCTTCAATAAAGGTTAAGACCCC
>JADKAA010000014.1 GCA_016715465.1 Saprospiraceae bacterium | reverse complement strand
CGGTGAAGATAACAGTCAGGATTTTATGAAGAAGAATATACGTCCTTGCAGAACGGGTCAACCGCAAGCCTTTACATTAGCAAAGACCAGTGCCACTGAGTTATACAGACCTTATCTTACAAGGGATAATATAATTCCGGGATTAATGGGTGGTGACACCTTATACCTTCCGGTGGAGTTATACCTCAGGTATTGAAATTGGTGATATCGGGGTGGCCCCGGTTGTCCTATTGTGATTGCACCAAAGGATGAGCCGGTGATCATTAAAAATGACGGCTATTTCAGAGTCGCTTCCGCGATACCGCAGTAATATGTTATGCCAAATTTGATGGTACCTTATTAAGGTCTAAAGGATATCCTTTTGGATGGATAATGGATAACAGCGACAGGACACCTTCGCAAGTTACCGGAATAGGACTCACCTTTAACTGGGCACATCATGTGGATATATCAGGGTATCATACTAACCACTCTGCAGTGGGTTTGATGGTTAAGCTGAATGCGAACGCTTTACTTCAAGGCCGGTACGATAAAGTTCTCCTTAGAAAGATCAGGATATTTGATAACTACATTTTCAGAAGTAACGGGGAGGGCATGTATATAGGCCATACGGGTATTTCCGGTACTACTACCGGAAACTCAACGCCATACGGACCTCCGGCAAGGATGGATAGTATTGAAATCTATAATAATATTCTCGATAGCCTGGATTGGGATGGTATCCAATTGTCCAATGCATTAAATGGCTGCAAAATCAATAATAATTTTGTCCGCCGTTACGGAATAGCCAATATAGGCAGCCAGCAGGCTGGTATTCTTTCAGGAGGAAATATCAGTGGGGTACAGGTTTACAACAATATGACCGTAATGGTACAGGTACAGGTATTGTAGTGTTTGGCTATAATACCAGTAATGTATATCACAATATTGTTGATAGTGTAAGGAGTGGTTCAGGTATTGAACATGGTGCCTATTTAAAACGCAATAGTGTGTACCCGGAAATCGTTTCACCGTTGGTCCCTGTTGTCACCGGTAATATTTTTAAGAACGCTGAAAATTATGCTGTTTATACAGCACCTAACCCTGAAACAACAGGTGGTAGTGTGACTGGTAATATTTTATCAATAACCAGAACAATACGGTGGCTAATAATTCCGGGGCTGTGGTTAATAATAACACAGTAGTTTCCAGTTTCCCCATTACAATTAATACGATTTCGAAAACGCAGACAGGATATTCAATCAATCTGACACAGGCTGATTCAACTGCTTCTTTTAACTCAGTTGGTAATATGGTTGATTGGTTGTTCTCAAGATTGAATGCACCGGCACCGCCAAACCAGGCTCCTGTGGCATCTGCAGGCGCTGACAAGACGATTACTTTGCCAACCAATACAGTTACATTGACCGGAAGCGGAACAGATCCTGATGGAGCGGTTACCGGGTACCAATGGACAAAGCTCAGCGGCCCTGCTCAATTCACTATTGCATCAGCCACTGCTGCACAAACAGCCGTGAACAACCTGGTGCAGGGTGTGTATAGTTTTAAACTGCGTGTAACAGATAACCTTGGTGCCATTGACCGTGATACTGTTGGTGGTAACGGTAAATGCGGCTCCGCCTAATCAATTGCCAACTGCGAATGCCGGCGCCAATCAAACCATTACTTTACCCACCAGCACTGTTACGCTGACAGGAACTGGTACAGATCCTGATGGGACCATTGCTTCTTACCAGTGGACTAAAATCACCGGCCCCGCTCAATTCACTATCGTATCAGCCACTGCTGCACAAACAGCCGTGAACAACCCGGTGCAGGGTGTGTATAGTTTTGAGTTACGTGTGACAGATAACCCGGGAGCCATTGACCGTGATACGATGACGGTAACTGTAAATGCTGCTCGGTTAATCAATTGCCAACTGCCAATGCCGGCGCCAATCAAACCATTACTTTACCCACCAGCGCTGTTACGCTGACAGGAACTGGTACAGATCCTGATGGGACCATTGCTTCTTACCAGTGGACAAAAATCACCGGCCCCGCTCAATTCACTATTGTATCAGCCACTGCTGCACAAACAGCCGTGAATAACCTGGTGCAGGGTGTATATAGTTTCGAATTACGTGTAACCGATAACCAGGGAGCTGTTGGCCGTGATACGATGACACTGACCGTAAACGCTGCTGCACCACCGCCCAACCAGCGCCAACGGCCAACGCCGGTGCTGACCAAAGCATCACTTTACCAACGAATACTGTAAACTTAAATGGCAGCGGAACCGATCCTGATGGAACAATTGCTTCTTACGTGTGGTCTAAGATCAGCGGACCGGCACAATTCGTTGTGGTGTCTCCGACTTTTCCGCAAACGGTGGTGAATAACCTGGTGCAGGGTGTATACCAGTTTGTTTTAACTGTGACCGATAATCAGGGTGCAACAGATATGGACACAGTTGTTGTGACCGTAAATGCTGCAGCACCACCGCCCAACCAGGGGCCAACTGCCAATGCCGGTGCTGACCAAAGCATCACCTTGCCAACAAATGCCGTGAACTTAACAGGTAGCGGTACCGATCCTGACGGAACGATCGCTTCATACCAATGGACAAAGATTTCCGGTCCTGCCCAGTTCAATATTGTATCACCTTCATCTGCACAGACGGCAGTTAATAGCCTTGTGCAGGGACTCTATCAGTTTGTACTGACAGTAACAGATAACCAGGGCGCCACCGGTCGTGATACCGTAGCTGTGACAGTGAATGCTGCGCCGCCGCCGCCACCACCTGCTAACCAGCCACCGACAGCGAATGCGGGTATCGATCAAACCATTACATTACCAACCAACTCAACTACGTTGAATGGAAGTGGTAGTGATCCTGATGGAACGATTGCATCATACCAATGGACAAAGATTGCTGGTCCGGCGCAGTTCAATATTGTTGCTGCCTCTTCAGCTCAAACAGGAGTCAATAGTTTGGTTCAGGGAGTTTATCAGTTTGTTCTGACAGTAACAGATAACCAGGGGCTACCGGCCGTGATACTGTGGTCGACTGTGAATGCTGCACCTCCGCCACCGGCTAACCAGGCCCCAACAGCGAATGCAGGTATTGATCGAAACATTACGCTACCAACGAATACTGTAAACCTGAATGGTAGCGGTACGGATCCTGATGGAACGATTGCTTATTACCAGTGGACGAAAATTGCCGGTCCGGGTCAATTCAATATCGTGTCTGCTGCTGCAGCCCAGACTGTTGTGAATAACCTGGTACAGGGAGTATATCAATTTGTCCTGACAGTAACGGATACAACCGTGGTGCGACCGGTCGTGAACAGTGGTAGTGACTGCAAATGCCTGCACCGCCTCCGGTAAACCGAGGCTCCGACAGCTAATGCGGGAACTGATAAGATCATTACATTACCTGTCAATAGTGTTACCATTTCGGGTAGTGGAACTGACCCCGACGGATCTATTGTATTGTATCGCTGGACAAAAATCAGCGGGCCGTCACAATATACTATCACATCGCCCAACCAGGCACAAACTCAATTTACTAACCTTGTAGAGGGAGTGTATGAATTTGAACTGGTAGTGACCGATAACCAGGGAGCCGTAGCCAGTGATGTGGTAAGGGTAACTGTGGAAGCAGAACCACAGTCTCTCTCAACGGCCAAGATATTCCCTAACCCGGCTGTTTCTAATCTTAATATCCGGATTGATGCTGCTGACCACTACCAATAAAACCAAGATCACCATTGTAAATATGGCGGTGTAGTCGTGTACCAGAATGAAGTAATGAGAACCCAGCAGGTGATGCTGCAACAAGTGGATGTAAGCCGCTTTTGCAAAGGATCTTACATCATTACCATCGACCTCGGATATTAATAACAGTATGACATTGTTGTTCATTAAGAAATAACATAATAAGTTTTGATAGCTCATTAATAAGGTCTGATTTTTCAGACCTTATTTTTTATGCGAACTATTCGCAGGGATATATTGTAACCGAATTGCCGTTTCATTATTAATACAGGAAGACTGAGACAGGAAGGTATAAGGCAACATGTGATTGCCGGCTTTGCGAATAACTATGTAAGTATCCTTGAAAGTTACAGGAAGTAAAACTAATTGTTTACTACCCCGTTCTGCATAAAATTAATAATACTATGAAGGATACATCCGGCAAGAAAATCGAATCATTATATACTGGTATGAAATCGTTCACTTATACGATGATGCTTAAAAGAAACCCGGCTACTGGAGGTAGCCGGGTTTCTATAAACAGGTTCTTTTTATTTTACTAAGGCTCTATAGCCGGAAGATTATTGCTTGATGATCTTTTGTGTTTCTAAACGCAGACCATCCTGGAAAATAACCAGGTGATACATCCCGGGGGCTAATTCAGCAACGCCAAGCTCATGATTACCCGGTTGCAGGTTCATGTTTTTGCGTTCTGCCACCATGTCCACCAGCATGATACGGATATTTTCTGCCTGAACAGACAACTGTAAGCGATCTCTTACAGGATTAGGGAGTTACAAGGATTGGGGTAACAGTTCCCTTGCTGAAACGAACAGGTCGAATGGCAGAATATGCTATTTTACCATCGAGGTCTGATTGCCTGATCCTGTAATAATTGGTTTTTTGTACATCAGGTGTATTATGTAATAAAACTATAATTGGATACATCGCTGGAATTGCCGGCAGCTGCTACAGTGCCGATTCCGGTATAATCACGGCCATTAACGGAGTATTCAATTGTATAATGAGAAACATTATTCTCCTGCAGGGTACTCCAGTTCAGGGTTACCCGGTTATTATTTTTTGCCAGGGCATTGAAATTACCCCATACAGCCGGTAAGGTAGAACCAAGTTTTGTAACCACAATAGAAGTAGAAACACCGATTATACGTAATGGAATAACCAAGCGGAATAACCACAGCCGCAAAATTGCCGGTAAAGGCACCGGCGCCGGTGTTATTCATAATAGTAAAGAAGTAGCAGGAGCATTTACATCATCCTCACAACGATCAATGTGGTGCCTGATACATCATAGCGGCTCCTGTATTGAAAGTAAGCTGGTCAAAATCTACACCGGCGGTAGAAGCTGGGCCGAGAATCTCGATACGCAGGGTAGGTGTTTGACCTGTTATTAAATTAGCATTAAGACCCAGAATGCCTGGTGAATTACCTGGTCTTACTTCACCTGCGTTTACTATAGGTCCGTTAGCTCCTGTAAAGTTCAACGTACCAATACCAGACATGATACCGTTATTGGTAATGCTGATGTTGGAAGTAAAGGTAGAAGCAGCTGTACTTGTTTTGGAAAGTGTTGCTCCGTTGCTGATCGTTAATGAACTGCCGGCAACACTGCTATTGATGAACTGGCTGCTGGCAAGGTTGGCAACCATGCTGCCATTGATGGTAATCGCGGCACTGGTTAAGGTAAAGCTTCCTAATGTCCAGGTAAATGTTCCGTCCACTACTAAATTCGTATTCAGATTTTTTGCACTTGCATCTGATGTTATCATGGAACCAGTGCTGTTAATGGTAGTTGGTACAGATAAGGTGCCGCCAAAAAAGTCAAAAATACCATCTACCGCGATAGAACCGGAACCTGCAAGCGTATTACTTGCTAACCGGAATGTAAAACCGGAAGGAACAGTTAAAGGCAGGTTGACATTGGAAGTGCCCGTACTAAAAATTTGTAATGCACCTGCACCGGCTAACACGGTACCCGGCTCCAGGTCAAGCACTGTAAAGGCAATACTTACGAGAGCACCGCTGGCAATATTGATGGTACCGGTATTGGTCATATTCCCGGGCAGGTTTTCTGAAAGTTCCCGTATTCACATTGATGGTGCCGTTATTGACAAAAGGGACACCTATATAGTTTGAACAGCACCTGCGCTTTTTGTAATAACCCCGGTAACACCGTTGGTAAATAAATTGGTGCCGGATACGTTATTAAATGATTGAGTAGCGAGATGGGTAATATTTATCGTGCCATTATTCGTAAAGGTTCCGTCATTAAAATTAACCTGGAAATCAGACCAGTTTACTACAGCACCATTGGTAACGGTAAGGGTAGTATTTAAGTTTCTAGTTGCATTATACATGTTACAAGTAGCCGTTGCCGCCAGGTTGGTAGCAATGGCTAAAGTACCGCCTGTCCAATCCATGGTTCCGTTCACAACCATTTCGCCGGTACCGTTTAAGGTGCCAAGAGCAGTGATAGCTCCATTCACCGTTAAATTAGTACCAGTGCCATCTACGGTTAAAGTACTGTTCACCGTTAATGCGCCACCGGTGGCAACAATGATCTGGTCTGCGGCAGCAGCTACCCCAACCGTTACGGTATGTGTGTTTAAAATAGTAATAACGCCATCTGTGCTGGTAGGTTCGGATGGAGCAGGTGTTACCCAGGATGCACCGTCATAACGGGCCCAGGTGCCTGTATTATTCCAGTTTCCGCTGGCTACAGACTGGTAATCGCCGGGAGACTGCGCAAAGGAAACACTGGCCAATAAAAGAGAAAAAAGGAAAAGCAAGGTGTGGGTAGATTTAATTTTCATAATAACAGTTTATAATTATCAATACTAATATTCAAGATCCGGGTAACTGGCATCATGCTTTAATTGATAAGCAGTACTATAAATAAGCTGAATGTTTAATTACTTTTTGGAATGAAACATTCCTGTTCACTGTAAAATATTGGGGTTTTTCTGAGGATACCGACTATAAATTTAGAGATAAAATTTGAGACTCCTGTGGTTTTATATAAAATAGTTTCTAAATTATAATCCGGTAAAAATAAAGCATTAAGCTTTATTTAGTGAAAGGCTTGTCAGTTTTTTTTGAGCCAGTCCCAGCATAGGAAGATCGGCTTTGCTGTCGCCGTATGCATAGATTTCGGCATAGTCAGCCAGCATGAATCTTCTTTTATCCGTCTCGCTTTTTCTTCTCCGTGGCAGTTTTTTCCGGCGATCATTCCAGTTATTTTCCCGTTGGCAAGGGTAAGCCGGGTAGCAATCACCTGCAGGGAGTGGTTCCGGGCCCAGTCTTTTATCCAGTTTTCAGGCGATGCAGAAACGATAACGATAGTAAAACCGTTTTGTTTGAGTTTATCTATCTCTGCCTGTGCAGCCGACCGTATCAGCCGGGGTAGTACGTTCCTGGCAAAGCGGTCGCAGTGTTCATTGAATTGCTCAACCGGCATCTCTTTAAAATAATACCGTAACATTTTTTCTTTGGCGGCCTGGTTGCTGATGATCCTGAGTTTGTAAGCAACCAGGAAGGGGCTGTTGAGGAGGAAGCCCCAATAAAAAAGAAAGTTGCCTCCTGGTGAGGATAAATTCCAGCAAGGTGTCTTTTGTGGTGATTGTTCCATCCAGGTCAAAAAAGGCGATACTTTTCTTCACAACTTTTTCTTTTTGAAAATGGATTCAGGTATAGAAGTAATGATGAGCATGATCCAGCGCCAGAACCATTTCACAAAAATGATATTCTTTCTTTTTTGAATGCCGTTGAAAACAGCATTGGCCACATCTTTCGGTTGTGCCGTCAGCAGTTTGGGCAAATTAAGTTCTTCTGTCATTTTGGTATATACAAAGCCGGGCAGTACCGTCATCACATGTACGTTATACTGGTACATTTTATTTCGAAGGCCGGAGAGATAAGCTGTGAACCCGGCTTTGGCACTTCCGTAAATATAATTGCTTTGACGGCCCCGCATACCGGCTACCGAACTGATGCCGGCTATAGTGCCTTCCTTTCGGGCAGCAAAGTCGGCGGCGATGATATTCAATAGTGATACAAGACCGGTGAAGTTTGAATGGATGGTAGCCAGTGTTTCGTTTTGACTGGCCACCACCTGGTCATTTTCTTTCATGTAGCCGATAACACTGATTACAATGCCGGGTTTATTGCTGATGGATTGCCAGAATTTTTCATGCATAGAGAATGCTGCGGCATCAAATTCCAGCAGGCTGCAGCTGATCTTGTAGCGGATCTGCAGGTCGGATTGCAAAGCGGTCAATCTTGTTATGTTGCGGGCTGCTAAAAGCAGGTGGTATCCTTTGGAAGCATATTTTTCTGCAATGGCAATTCCTATATCAGAGGCAGCGCCAAGGATAAGTACGGAGTTGTTCATATATATTCTATTTTTTAACCAGTTGCAGTCGTTCAGCTTGTATAGAACTGAATTTTCCGTTGGGGTTATATTTTTTAATAATTGATAAGAATTCGGGAAGCCTTTTATAGCCGGCTTTTAGCACTTCGGGTTTCATCCGGGCATCTTTTGACATATAGAGTCTTCCGCCATAGCTCAGCACTAACTGGTCCAGCTCATCGAGGAATTCAAAGAGACCCTTCCTGACGGGTATATCCAATGCCAGTGTAAATCCTTTCATGGGAAAAGAGATCAGGTCATCCTGGTTGCCGAATACTTTCAATACAGCCAGGAAGGAACCAAGTCCTTTATCACTTATTTTTTTCAGGATTTCTACCAACCCCTGTTTGCTTTCCAATGGTAATACAAACTGGTATTGAACAAATCCTTTTTTGCCATAGCCACGGTTCCAATGCAAAATAGCATCCAGCGGGTAAAAGAAAGGCTCATAAGAAACTACATTGTTGATCTCTCTTTTAAAATTCTTTCCGTAAAAAAGAAAATTGAAAATACTGACCGTCATTTTGTTCAGTACGAAGGAAGGCAGGTTGAACGGGAATGTGATCTGTTTCTTTTTTGGAAGTTTCAGCGGGTCATTCTTTTTATTGGCCGGCAGATCGTTTATAGTGGCATGTTCGCCGAGTATCAAAATACTTCTGCCAAATCCCTTACCTTTTTTTAGGCAATCGATCCAGGCAACTGAATAGGTATAATGTTTACACTCTTCAAATAAGGCGATGATCTCTTCCAGGTTTTTGGCTTTAACCTGTTTTTGTTTGATGTAGGAAGTTTCAATTTTCTTTAAATCAAATTTCACCCGGAGAATAACACCGGTTAAACCCATGCCCCCGCAGGTGGCCCAAAATAGTTCTGTATTTTCCGTTGGTGAGCAGGTGATTATTTTACCTTCATCGCAGGCAATATCCATTTCAATGATATGGGCGGAAAAGCATCCGTCTATATGATGGTTCTTACCGTGTACATCACTGGCCACTGCGCCACCGATAGTAATAAATTTTGTACCGGGAGTGACAGGCAGGAACCAGCCTGTGGGTACAATGATGTCAAGTATCTTGTCAAGGGTTAAACCGGATTGGCATTCAAAGAAGCCTTTTTCCGTATCAAAGGAAAGTACTTTGTCGTATTTAAGTGTAGATAAAGTATCGTCGGCTAAAGAAGCATCTCCATAGCAACGGCCATTGCCGCGGGCAATAAAACTTTTTTTGCTGGTAATGTATTGCTGGATATCTTCTGTATAGGAGAACGTCCTTTCTTCACTTTCGATAACCGGGTAGTTACCCCAATTAGCGATGTTCTTTTTTTTCATTTGAAGATAGTTATGTCCTTAATGTAAATGATAACAATAAAACTGGCTATCCAGAGGAGTAAAGAGATTTGAATGAACAGGTCTTTATAAAGGATCTTGGTTGGCGATCCGGAGTCGGCGGAAACAAATATTATTTGCAAATATCGCATAATTCCTGCCATTACAAAAATACAAGTGTAATAAAGGCGGTAAGTTCCCAAACGTAACTTTACTTCATCAGACATGGTATATGAAATACGCCACTATTATCACAGCACACACCAATGAAAGCAACACATTCAGGAATTCCAGGTTATACCCTTTTATTGATTTTCGCATATCTACCCCTGAGTTCATTTTATGCAACACATCATCCCGTCGTTTACCTATAGCCATAAACAGGGCAAGCAGGAATACCATGATTACGATCCATTCAGATAATGCGATATAGGCAATGACAGAACCGGCTTTGACACGCAGCACAAAACCGGCAGCCAGTAAGAAGATATCAAGAATGGGAATGGCCTTGAGGCCGAAAGAATAACCTATATTAATTAAAAAATAGATACCCAGCACGAAGATGAATTTATCCCGTATGAACCAGGCGAGGGTGAATCCCCCGATGATCAGTAATGCGGCAATCAACAAAGCTGTTTTTGGTGAAACTGCTCCACTGGCAAGTGGCCTGTTTCGTTTTACGGGGTGTTTGCGGTCGTCTTCAATATCCTTGTAATCGTTTAATATGTAAATACTGCTGGCAATGCAGGAAAAAGCAATGAAGCCCCAAACTATTTGAATTATCTTATCAATGTCAGAGATTTCACCGGCAAAAACAAGGTATAAAAAAGAAAACTATTTTTGCCCAGTCTTTTGGTCTTAATAACTTGATATATGACACTTTATAGAAGATTAGGCATCAAAATACAAACATAAATGCAGATTTAATAATGTTGTAGTTTCGGCAATATTTTATTTGCTTTACGTAAATAAAAACTTAATGATAATATGACTATTAACCAAGGGATTAAGCCCCGAATTCTTTCTATAGCAGAGCTGGTGATCATTATAGGTTTGGCCTGTGTCCCTTTGTTTGTAAGTTTCCCCTACCGGGTTAATATTTTCCTTTCGTGGGCAGGGGCTTACCGGATTAGCGAAGGCCAGTTGCCTTTCAGAGATTTTGGAACACCGTTGGGAGGTATGTATTGGGTAATTCCCGGTATTTTCTTTAAGATTTTTGGTACACAGTTGATCACACTGGTGAAGGCTCAGGTATTTATTAATATTATTTCCGGGCTGGCTTTCCGTTCTATTTTAAAATGCGTAAAGCTGCCCGATACGTTTAGACTGGTAGCGGTGCTGCTTTATTGTGTGTCATTTTCCTTTTTTAATTTCTGGCCCTGGTATAATCATACCGTTATTGTGTATGAGTTTATCGGTTTAGCCTTCCTGTTAAAAGCTTTAACCGGTAATAATAGCAGTTCGGGGAAAATTGGCTGGCTATTACTCGCCGCTTTTTTTACCGTATGTTCATTTTTAACCAAACAGGATGCCGGGGCGATGGCTTTTATACTAGCTGTAATGTTACTTGGTTACCAATTACTGGCTAACCGTGACTGGAAGCCTATGGCTATCTATATAAGCGGATTTGTAGTTATCCTGGTATTATTCATTCTTTCTTTTAAACAATATGATTTTGGTTACTGGTTTAATCATGGGCAGGCACCCCACTCGGCCCGTATATCATTAATGGAAATTGCTTTTGAGTTTTTGGAGTACACGCAGTGGATCAAATTTTATCTTTTTGTAATAGTATTGATCTTGTTTTTCCGGTTTCGTTCTATTTCTGAAATATGGAAAAATAAAGAAGAAATGTTATTCCTGTTACTGACAGTGGGTATACTCGGACAGGCAGCTGTTTTTCAGGTGACCAGTTATACGCCTCCGGATAATAATATTTTCTTTCATGCTTTTGCTCTTGCTTATATTTTTTACCAGCTTACTGCACTTGTGCCCTTCAGCTGCAAAGAAAAATTTATTTCCGATTGTTTTATCTATTAGGAGTATTACTTTGGTGGAGCGGGGTATTCTGGAAATATATTCAACGGTTGGCCCACAAGTTCATTCCGGAAGAAACAGCAACTGTTTCTTCAGCTGGTGAAACCTTGTGAACAGAAAACTTATATGATTCGCCCTGTAGATACAGCTGATATGACTTGACCAAAATGGGTTTATAGCGGATTAAAATCATTTGAAAAAATTTCTATGCCTCCCTCAACGGTTGAGGGTATGAACCGGTTAATGAAAATGGATATTGTTAAAAATGGGAAGGAATTGCGAGTGTTGAATATGACAGAGCTTACTCCATTAGCGGTTGAAATTCCATATAAACTGGAAAAAGGTTCTCATTATCCTTTATGGAATCATTTAGGGGTAGCCATGTTTAATAAGCAGGCAGAGATGTTTGAAAAAGAATTATAAATAATGATTATGATATAGTTCTATTCGAATACATACCAACACTAAACAATTTTATCCTTTCAGAGTAAGGGACACTTTGATTAATCATTATCAAAAGTGGATTCATTCATGGCTCCCCGCAGGGAAGATACAAGGGTTGATTGAAGTTTTTGTTAAGCCCACTAGTCAGCCATAAGCTTAAATAAATGCTTTGTTCTATTTGAACTAAATTATCGATTTAATGTTTAAGTAAAAATATTTTTATGGGAGTGTGGAACCAACTGGCCGAATACTTATTCCTGAAGAAAAAGACCCGAACCGTCCAAAGGATAAATGGATCGGGTATATGCATGGTATTAACCGGATCAGCATTTTTGTTTTTATACTATGCCTTATTATTCTGGCAGTCAAATTACTTACCTGACAGAAATTGCAAAATGGAGGCAGCAGCCTTTGCGGAAGCATCTCCATCTTTGTGCAGCATTTGTTTAAGCAGGGAATAATCTTTTTTACCTCCCTGATCCTGTTTTCATTATTCAACAGTTCGCTTAATTCTGTTTTGAGTTTTTCTACCGTGAGATCAGCTTGTATCAATTCCTTTACCACTAATTTGTCCATAATCAGGTTCACCAATGAAATGTATTTCACTTTCACCAATCTTTTGCCTATCTGGTAAGAAAGCCAGGAACCTTTATAACAAACCACTTCCGGCACATTAAATAAAGCTGTTTCAAGGGTAGCCGTGCCTGATGTAACCAGGGCTGCTTTTGACTGGAGCAACAGGTCATAGGTTTTATTTGTCACATAGGAAACATTGGAATAATCCTTCACCAGTTGATTGTAAAAAGCCTCATCTGTTCCGGGAGCTTTGGCAACTATAAACTGGTAAGCGGGAAAAGATTTACTCACTTCAAGCATTACCGGTAGCTTTTTCAAAATCTCTTGTTTGCGACTGCCCGGAAGTAATGCTACAATTGGGTTATCAGAAAATTTTTCATTTCCGGATTCCGATAACCGGGTTTCTATTACTTCCACTAACGGATGACCGACATATTCTACTTCCCAGTTCCACTTATTTTTGAAATAATCTTTTTCAAAAGGCAGTATAACAAGCATTTTGTCTATACATTCTTTCATCATTTTTACCCGGTTCTCTTTCCATGCCCACACTTGCGGGGATATGTAGAAGATAACTCTATGCTTTTGCTTTTTTGCCCATTTGGCAATGCGCAGATTAAAACCAGGATAGTCAATTAAAATGATTGCATCTGGTTGGTATTGCTGGATATCTTCTTTACAAAAGGCTAGGTTCCTGAAGATGGTCCGGAGATTTAGCAGTACTTCTGCAAAACCCATAAAGGCAAGGTCACGGTAATGTTTTACCAGTTCCCCACCTTGTTCCTGCATTTTATCACCACCCCAGCAGCGTATCTGTGCAGCAGAGTCATGCTTTTTCAGTTCTTTAATAAGATTGCTGCCATGCAGATCCCCGGATGCTTCGCCTGCAATGATGTAATATTTCATCGACAGCTCTTAATAAGGATTAATTAAAAATTTTCAGCACCAAAATGCCTATGCCATAAATAAGAGTAACAATAAAAATTCCTTTGGCCGTATTATCCCGATGCGTATTCATAGATCGTAAAAAGAACAGCATTTGCCAGCAGACTGAGTGAACCAATTGACGTAATCAGCCTGTTTTCATGTATAAAATTGTCCAGGAATTCTATAAAAGTAAAAGAGGAGAATTTTAAAAAATAAATGGCTACCAGGCCAATAATAGGCCCCGTCAAACCAAGTACCAGGCCAAGTTTCAGGTTGTCTTTTGTAGGTATCATTATTTCCAGCTTTTTCCAGTTTGGCCTTTAAAACGTAATTCGTCAGATCAAATTGCACGTGCACCACACTTACGTAATTGTTTGCTAATGCCCACACATCAGTGTCTTTCCTTTATCAAAGTTTACAAATTCACCGGTCAGCCAGTAATAATGCCGCCCATGAGGGTCATTTCGTTCAATAAAATCTTCTTCGTACTTGGCATATGCCTGCCGGCAGATCTTTATGCCTTTTAGCAGGTCCACATGTATGGAAGGCACATTGACATTGAAAACGGTATGCTTGTCGAGTTTGGTTGTCAGCATTTTCTCAACAATCAGCTTTGCAAATTTTTTGGCACCTGTAAAGTCAGCTTCTATACTGTAATCAAGTAATGAAAAACCCGCAGAAGGGATGCTCTCTATCGCTGCTTCCACGGCAGCTGACATCGTACCTGAATAAATGACATTGATACTATGATTAGCACCGTGGTTGATACCACTCAGGCAAAGATCAGGTTTCCGGTGAAGCACTTTATCTACACAAGCCAGTTTTACGCAATCTACAGGG
>JADKAA010000013.1 GCA_016715465.1 Saprospiraceae bacterium | reverse complement strand
CGGAGGATTCTCCAGTAATCCGCAATTTCTAACGAATGTAAATGGTGTTTTGTATTTCACCGCCACAGACGGTACTAATGGCGTGGAATTATGGAAAAGCGATGGCACCGCCGCAGGTACCGTAATGGTAAAGGATATTTATTCCGGAACTTCCAGCAGTGCACCGGGATCTTTAACTAATAAAAGTGGCGTTTTGTACTTCAGTGCAACTGATGGGACCAATGGGCAGGAACTATGGAAAAGTGATGGCACTGTGTCCGGCACGCAACTGGTGAAAGATATTTATGCAGGACCAAACCATAGTTTGCTTTTGAATATGGTGAATGTGAATGATGTTTTATATTTCAGTGCAACAACATCTGCCAATGGAGCTGAGTTGTGGAAAAGTGATGGTACGGCTGCAGGCACTGTATTAGTGAAGGATATTTATACGGGTAGTAATAACAGTGCACCGCAAAATTTAACAAGCGTAAATGCTCTCTTATATTTTACGGCCACAGATGGTATTAGTGGCATAGAATTATGGAAAAGCGATGGTACAGCAGCAGGCACAGTAATGCTAAAGGATATCTATACAGGATCTACCGCCAGTTCTCCTCAATTCCTGACCAATGTAAACGGTGTTTTATATTTCAGAGCAACTGACCCGGACAATGGAACGGAGTTGTGGAAAAGTAATGGCACTGCGGCCGGCACTTTATTGGTGAAAGATATTTATGCCACCATCGGCAATGCCAATCCGCAGGCGCTAACAAATGTGAATGGTATTTTATTTTTCGGCGCAACGGATGCTACCCATGGGGCAGAACTATGGAAAAGCGATGGCACGGCAGCCGGAACCCAGCTCATCAAGGATATATTGGGAGGTACCTACTACAGCTACCCCCGAAACCTAACGGATGTAAACGGCACATTATACTTTAGCGCTTATGAACCTGCCAATGGGCAGGAGCTGTGGAAAAGCGATGGTACTACGGTCGGTACGATGCTGCTAAAAGATATTAACCCAGGAAGCAACTACAGCACTCCGCAATGGCTTACCGCTTTAAATGGAAATTTATATTTCACTGCCACTGATGCAAGCAATGGGCTGGTACTATGGAAAAGTGACGGTACCACAGCCGGAACGGTATTGCTCAGAGAACCTGCAGCCAACCTTCCTATTCTTTCTCCCCGAAACCTCACCGTTGTAAACAATGTGTTTTATTTCAGTGCAATCGATTATGCATACGGACAAGAACTATGGAAAAGCGATGGTACGACGGCAGGCACCAGGATTGTAAAAGATATAAATATGGCCGGTAACGCCAATCCGGAAAATCTTACCAATGTAAATGGCACGATGTATTTTACCGCTGAGAGTGGCATTATTGGGCGGGAACTTTGGAAAAGCAATGGTGCATGGGAAAACACTGTTCTGGTGAAAGATATCTATCCGGGGCCAATCGGTGGCACGAAACGGTACTTTACAAATGTGAATGGTACACTTTATTTCAGTGCAGAGGATGGAATCAATGGAGAAGAACTTTGGAAAAGTGATGGAACATCTGCGGGCACTACAATGGTAAAAGATATTTTAGCAGGCTCTGACGCCAGCTTTCCGCAACACCTCACCAATGTGAATGGAGTTTTGTACTTCAGTGCCACTGATGGTATCAATGGGCGGGAACTTTGGAAAAGCGATGGAACAGTGGCCGGGACGGTTTTAGTGAAAGATATTAATCCGGGAAGCATTGGAAGTGGCCCGAATGCCCTTACGAATCTAAATGGTGTTTTGTATTTTGCTGCCACTGATGCTGCCAACGGCCAGGAATTATGGAAAACGGATGGTACCGCTGCAGGTACAGTAATTGTTAAAGATATTCTCCCTGGTGCTGCCGGCAGCAACCCGGTAAGTTTAACTGCCATCAACAATAGATTGTTATTTGCGGCAAACAACGGTATCAATGGCCAGGAAGTATGGAAAACGGATGGCACAGAAGCAGGCACCGTAATGGTGCAGGATATTACTATTGAGGGATCTTCTAGTCCTAATAGCTATACCGCAGCAGGCTCTAAATTATTTGCTGTTATTACTGACGATGTATATGGTGAAGAACTTTGGGTGGCCCAAACTGCAACCGTTCTGCCATTAACGTTACTCGAGTTTAATGGCCGGCTTGTAAATAATGACGGGCTTCTGAACTGGAAAACAACCGATGAACAAAACACGGTTTCGTTTGACATTGAACGAAGCACCGATGGAAGAAACTACACAACTGTTGGTAACGTTTTAGCAGCGAATGCAGCAGGCATTCACCACTATCATTACAAAGATGATAACGTTACTGCTTTGGGTGTTTCAAAAGTATATTATCGCCTCAAACAAAAAGATATCGACGGCCGGTATACGTATTCGGGAGTTGTTGTGTTGTCGATATTGAATACAAACAGTATCGTGTTATTTTATCCTAATCCTGTCAGTAGTAAAGCGAATATTACTATCACTCTTACAAAGCCGGAAAACATACAGGCAAGAATTATTGACAATACGGGTCGTATCGTAAAACGGCAACAATTCAATTTGTCGGCCGGCAGCAATTCAGTTGCAATCGACCTTGGTCAACTATCAAATGGGATGTATTACTTCGAATTGAAGGGTGAAACGATGAATGAACAAAAGCCTTTTGTAAAACAATAGCTGGTTAGGGCGACTGCTAATGGACAGGGCTTGCTGCAGGTCTAACATTAATATTCCGCCTGCCGGTAACCGTTATAAACCGGAAAAGTAATTCCGGATTTTCGCTTTCTCAGTATTGTAAAGGATAATTATGCTGTTTATTTCTTTTTCGGTTTCACCAGCCGCAGATGCCAGCTAATTTTTGTTTTTCCGTCAGGCATCGTCTTTGAGCCTGCTAAGGAATCCCGGTTTTTTGCATCGGTTTTTCCGGTAACATCAAAACCCGATGCGTCCATTTTTTGTTCGGGCATATCTTGAGCCTCTTTGGCGGGGGGATTTTCCGGGTTACAGCCTGTTTCAGACCTGTTTGTCTCGATTTTGCTTAAAAGAGTTCCGCCGGGTGTGTTTACAACGATCTTGTAGTTACCCTCATTGTCAAGTAAAACAGAGACAGGAAGATTGTCTGCGCCTCCACCAATTTGCGTTATGGTTTCAGAATACTGTAAGTTGTAGCCCTTCCAGGTAGGATTTTGACCTTTCAAACGGCAATAAATTTCGCCAACTGTTTCCGATTTCATTTCAGTGATGATTTTCGATCTCATCCAGACTCTTGCTATCGATCTACTGGCGGAAATAGTGCTGCCTGGTTTCGGTGGTAATAAAGTGGCCACAATAGTGTTTTGGGCCGAGTACATTTCGGATTTGGTTCGCTTGGTATTCCTCGTGCTGGCATGCATCGCACCAGCATCGTTGGTTACTTTTGTTTCATTCGAAGAATACTCATACTTGACCTCCCCTACCCAGTGCGGTTTGCAGTCATCCGGCAGGCTGTTGCCAAGCTGCTTCACGATATTATCAGCCATTTGTTTAGGATCTGATCCCGTTTGCCGGGCAATGGTTTTTCCTGTTTTCGGATCCATCACAAAAACCGTGTAAGAAGTGGTTCCGCCGGGTCCGGGTGTTGCCGAAACACTCATTACATAACTGGCTCCCATCAGGTTGGCGATATCTGTTAATACCTGCTGCGGATCACCACCTTCCAATATATTCTTTTCCCGTTCACTCTCCAGCACATTACGGATATCCTCGTCATCCATCAGGTCTGTACAGGGTTTTTCCCGGTTTAAGGCGGATTCTATTTCCTTGCGGAGATTCGATGTCGCATTTTCTCCGCCATTTGTTTTGCTGGTATTATCATGGATCACAATGGAAGACCCTTTTTGTGCCAGTGCAAACGGGGAAGAAAAGGCCAAAAACAGTATAAGTAATGTTTTAAAAAATGTTTTCATTGTTCTACCCTCCTTTAGTTTTAGAAGGAGAAACAATACACCTGGAATGGTTGGGGTTGGCAAACTTCAAGCTGAAAATGTTTTCAGCCTATTTGCAATGTTAAAGTTCGGTATTTCTGCTGATATCATAAAGAACCCGATTGGCCCTTTAATGATCATTTATTTTCTTTAGCCGGGAACTACTGCCCGGCTTTTTGTTGCTGATGATCTGCACATTGCCCCTGCTATGGGCATTGCAACAGTTGTGCGAATACCTGGTTTTAAGTATATCACTTCTCAAAAATACCCGACGAGGAAGTAATTTTTATATCTGCGTATTGCCAGGCTTCATCAAAAGCAGCTTTACAGGTTTGCGCATCCTTCTCTTTTTTCTGTAACAGCAACGAATTGTATAACCCAATTAATGCCCACCCGTTTTTCTTCCATGTTAGCAGATCTTTTTGATATACTTTTTCTGCCTCAGTATATTTTCCGGCCTTAAGTAATACAGCTCCCAAATGATGCCGTACGGAAAAAAACCAGTCAGGGGGTTCATTGTAGTTAAGATTGTCTTCAATAGCAACAGCTTGTTTAAGCAAGGTGATTGATTGTTCATTGTTATTTTGTCTTGCTGCTATGCATGCTGTTAATACATTTTTGGCAATTTGAACAAGATCGGCAGTAGTGTTAATACCCCACACGGTTAACTGTTTCAGGGTGGTGTCTGCAGATAAGCTGGTAAGACTATTCAATTCATCCCGGGCCTTCTGAAGATCATTTTTTCCCAGGTAAGCCAGGCCTTTAGCGTAGTGCCATATTGCATTCGGGTACACCAGGTGGTTTGGAGGTGGCGAAAGCGAAAGCAGTGTATCCCACATAGACAATTTTGCTGCCACATAATAGGGTATCGTATAGTAATGCTGCAACGTACCCCATTCCGGCAGGTGCATAATATCTTTTGCCGTATGTTTTTGTAACTCTTTTGCCGCCATCCATGCCAGCGATGAATTGCCTTCCAGCGTAGCAGTTGCTGCCAGAAAATGATAGTTATGCGGATAATAGGCCAGCGGATAAACGCCTTGTGCATGACAGGCTGTTGTATACACACTATCCACTTCCACGGCCCTAATATTAGAGAGAGAGCCAAGATGATAGTCTCCGGTGTTAATGTAAATATGAGAAGACATATGCACCAGGTGTCCTGCTCCCGGCACTAATGTGTAGAGTAATTTTGCACTCTCCAATGCTTTTTCAGGAGTGGCAGAGGCTTCCATTGCATGAATATAAAAGTGATGGGCTCCGGGGTGTTTGGGATTAATTTTCATCAGTCTTTCTAAAACCGAAACTAACTCCGGTGTCCAGGCTTTGGGTTTTTTTGTTTGCTTCTCATATAAATCCCATGGATGCAGGTTCATCAGCGATTCGGCATACAGTGCTCCGATGTCGGGGTCAGAAGGATACTGGTCATACACTTTCTTCATAGCGGAAGCATAGGCAATATCCAGCGAACTGCGGTCTTCAGGAGGGTTTGCAGCGTACCTGTAAGCCAATGCTTCAATAAGTGCTTTCTCTTTTGGGGGTGCAGTTGTTAGAAAAGGATTGTGCTTTTATAGTCGCAGCATAGGCTCGTTGAAAATTATCTTTTCCATACCACCATTGTAATTTGGCCCTAACACATAAGCATAGCCCCAATAAGCCATAGCACTGGTGGAATCCAGGCGGGTAGCTTCATAAAATGACCTTGCCGCTTCTGCATGATTGAAGCCATAGGACAGCATCAGTCCCTGGTTGAAATACTCCTGTGCTTCACGGTAAGCAGTTGAAATAGTAAAAGCAATACCTTCTAAGCCATTGAATTTTGGCGCTTTTTTGCCTGATGTGTACCAATCTTTGTCGGTCGTCAATGTGTTATAGCAGCCAATGGCCTGGTTGTCTTTTCCTTTTGTCTCCTTCTTGTTAGTACAGGCAAGGAGAAGTAAAATGGAGAAGGAGGACAGTAGAAACCGGTTCATCATAAACTGTTTGATTTATTAAAGTGTCTGAAAGTTTCGTACAACGGCAGGGTTTTGTGTTCGGCAGGACAACTTAAAAATGTCCTGCCAGGATTTATCGATGAATAAAGATAAGGAAGAGGAGAACCTGTTCAAAAGATCATTCGTATTAAGTAAGCCGAAACAAAAATTGATGAGCGATATACAGCCTGTATTTCTAATTGTAAGCTAAACCGTAAAAATAGTAGCTTGTTGCTTGGTTTTTTACACAGTTCATGTTGTGCGTTCGTACAATATTCTATTATTAATTTGTATTATCGTAAGTAAGCGCCGGGCCCACCACTTTGAATCCGTTGCCTTGTTGAAATTTATCCCTTTCTTCTTTCGTCATCTTTGAATAAGCTCCTTGACTTACAGCTTTAAAGTGCTCTTCCATTTTACCGGCTGGTTGAAAAGACATCAATAACCTTGAAGGTCCTTCGTTTACTTTCGCAAATGCGTGTGGAATCATTCGTGGCCCAAAAACACTGTCTCCCGTTTTAGCAGTAAAAGTCTGGTCGCCCACTTTAAATAAAAATTCTCCCTCCAGGATATACCACCATTCGTCTTGTTCAAAATGATAGTGAAGTGGCGGGCCTCCTTTTTTGCCTCTTGTAGATTCAAAAATGTATAAATCGCCATCTGTATCTTTTGTGGACACTTTGCAATAAAAAATGTCACCCTCGTGAAGTGAAATGCTCTCATCAAATCGATCTTTTCCGGCATCAACCTTAATACCTTTGTCTATCCTCCTTTTATTTAATGATTTTGCTGTCAGGGAAAGTGGTGAAGCTAGAAAGGTTGTGACCGTCATCAAAAAGCCTGACAAAAGAGTTTCTAGTCATAGAATTATTTTGATTAAAAAATGAGGACCTTAAAGATATGGGATGTGTAACGTACAGGTCTTGCTGCTGTGCTGATATTCCGTGATTCGTCAGCCCGAACTGTTGCTGAGTAAAGTTAATGCAGTTGATGTTATATTTTGTTGCTCGGCTTTATTCGTCCTGCCTGGACTGAAGCCGATAAGCAAATGGGACGATCAGTATTTATTCTTCAGCGAAACCTTAAAAAAAGTTAACTTTTTACTTGGTTTTTTTACACAGTTCATGTTAGCGGCGGGTGTTCCTGGTAAAATGTTTATTTAGCCACTTCCTCCATTAATTTTTGAAATGCTCTCCATATAATATCAAACCTCTCGTGATGCATTCCGTGAGTACATTCGTTTGTTACTTCAGTTTTTACATTGGCAAAAGCAGAAGCCCACTTCAATTGATGTTTCACCCATAGTTTCTGAAGTTTAATATTACCATTAATCAATTTACCTGTATCTAATGATTTTCCGTTTTCATATTCTTTTACTGATTGAAGAAGAGATGCAGTATCCTGTGCTAAAGATGAAATTAACATATATGTTGGAATACGTAAAGGGACGGAATCATTCCCATAGACAGTTTCATTTACAGCGAAGCTAATTTCATTATAACATGGATGCTCAGCTTTTATGTCTTTTAACGGAGAAATATCTAATTCATAATTTTCGGGAAAGTTTATCTTATATTCTCTATAGAATTCGGCCGAATTCAAGGGGTCGATCAGTAAAATTCCCTTTACTTCATTAGGATAAGATCGGGCGAATGCTTTGACATAATATCCTCCCAATGAGTATCCTATTAATACATAAGGCCCAGAAATTTGTGCATTATTCAAAGCAGTTTTAAGCTCTTTCGACACAATCTCTGCCCGTCTGTCGGGATTGCCTTTTTCAGATTTTCCTACAAATGCTCTATCATAAGTTACAACAGTATGATTAACGGAAATGGAATCATCCAACTTGTTCCACCGATGCGCCGTACCGCACAATCCATTTTCCATTATAACCGTAAGTCCTTTTTTATTCCCCTTTTTGAGCATATAAAGTTTAAAACCACCTGCGTCAACTTGTAACGTATCAGTCGATATATCCTGTTTGAGTGATGAAATATTCTGAGAAAACAAAGGCTGTGCGCTAAGTGTGCCAATTAAAACTGCAACAGCCGTAATAATTAGATTTCGTAATGGCCGAATAAATCCGTTATATACCGTCATATTCAATATTGATTTTACAAGGTGTAATGTCCACTTGCTGCTAACGGCCAGAGCTTGCTGCTGTGCTGGTATTTTTAAATGTCCAGCCGGGAGCCGCTGCTGATTGAAAAACTGATGATGAAGATAACAACAAAAAAGCTAAATAGATAATGTCCAGCCCGATATGAAGCACAATAGAATTACAAAAGCCGAAGATAACATCCGTCCGCCCGTATTTTGGCAAGAACCCCTGTTGTACGTTCGCCCTTCTCCTCGGTCATCTATAATGTGGGTCTGTGTCGCACCGTAGAGTGTTGCTCGGTGCGTTGGCACAAGGCAGGCTCTTTTGCAAGGTTGGCTTTGTGTGTCGGCTTTGTGTGCCTTGCAAATGTGCCTGACTTGGTGCGTTGGCTATTAGAGGCTTCGTCATTTACTCATTTCAAGTGATACTTTCCGTGTTGACAGTAGTCCGTTGTTTAGTAGTCTACATAGTTCCACCCTTTGCAATATGGATATAAAAAAGAAATTCGGCAAACAAGTCAAAAAGTTGCGACTTGAAAAAGGCTTGTCGCAAGAAGCCCTTGCTTACGAAGCTAATCTCGATAGAACTTATATTCCAAGTATTGAAAAGGGAGAAAGAAATGTTTCCATTACTGTCATGGAGCAAATTGCTAACGCACTCAAAGTAAAAATATCCGTACTTCTTGATGAGTAAAATAAAAAGTCAACAAACGAAAATGAAAGAACTTAAAGCAACTGCTGACAACAAAAGACAGTGGAACGAAAACTTTTTGAAATATACGGAGTTTATTGTCGGTCATGCAAATTATAAAGGGCTGTTCTTTGAAAGAGGTGCAGACAAAAGAGTAAAATGGGTTGTAACTGGTAAATCTGATAAAGGTATAGAAAGACGAAATTGGGGGACAAAAATGTTCTGAACATGGAATTCAACTTGGGCTGATGTTGTGCCAAAATCGCATACATACTTCATCCAAGCAAATTGCATACATGCAGATTTGTGGCAAACAACTGACTTGAATATGTTTACCCAAACAAGAGAACCATAGACTCATTTAAAAAAGAATTCAATCTTGCAATTAATCCTTACACTAAAGATATTTACCAGATTATTGATGAAGTTGTAAAAGCGAATGATGATATTGAAAAGGTCAAAAGAATTTCAAAATTAAAGGAGCTACATTCCGTCTGTTGATGCTTTGAAGCAACATATAAAAGTCAATTTTGTTGAAGCATATTCAAAAGCACTTTCACCAGGTGTGTTTAGCAATTCTCCCGATAGATTTGATGGCTATCATTCTGATGGAAATTGTTGTCGTGGTGTAAGTGATAAAGGTCGCCACAAATCAAACATGCAACGCTATGGTCAAGATAGGAGAGTATATGAGAACTGGGCAGATGGCGATTGGAAAATGGCTGACCGCCTAATGTCAATATTCCGCAAGCATGATTTAAGTGCTGACCATATTGGACCAATTTCGCTTGGGTTTTGTCACCGTCCAAAGTTTCATCCGCTCTCCAAAGCTGAAAATTCTGCTAAGAATAATCGAATGAGTTTGAGTGATGTTGAAGTTTTATTAGCCGATGAAAAACCGAGCAAATTGTTTCTTGGCACTCCAAGTTTATTTGGGACAAACTAAAAGGTAAAGTTGCAACTGATAAAGATGCTGTCAAGTTGAGTGATTTAATGAGAAAGAATTTGCACCACATTCTAATTGTGTTTTCAATGATTGATGAAAAGAAGTACGGTGAATTTCTTGAACAGTTTTTGAACCCTGAATATTCTTTTTTTGATTATAAGTTTGAAGGGTTCACACCCGAAACTGGGAAATACGAAAAGGTTATTTCTAAAAAACTCACTGGGAAAAATCAACAAAATAATATCAAGCGTTACTATAGAGTTGCATTCGATAAATTGAAAGAGTATAAGCAAATTGAAAACAGAAAGACAAATATTTGGAACCACAAGGAGGTTGACAATGAGCTTGAAAAGCTTTTTGTATTGCTAAAATCAAAAAAGAATATGGAAGCAAAAACTCAACTAGAAAATGTTTTCAAAGCCTTAGCC
>JADKAA010000012.1 GCA_016715465.1 Saprospiraceae bacterium | reverse complement strand
ATTTCTAACCAAAAATCCTCAGAAGAGATAATTGTAAATTTTTTGAGGACCAAAGTACTGCTCTGCAAATGATTTAACACTTACCGACAGTTTTTCCCACAATCACTATCTCTTGCCACATACTATAATTCCTTCTGGCAAATTTTTCATAATCCATTGAATCTATGTCATATGAATCTTCACCAGGTATTTAGAAATTTTTACCAATTACATATTATGGCCACTATAGGCAAACTGCAGTAATATAGCAGCTTCAAGGAAGGCATGCCCGGTAGATGGAGAAACAAAAACGTTCCTGCTTAAAAAAACAGGGTCTGGTAATTGATAATGTGTTACATAATCCTTGAAAATCTTACAATAGTCATCACCACCTAACTTCTTTGCCAGGCTAACCAGGTTTTCCCTTATCAGGTCCTCGACCAACTAGCAATCAAATCGATAACCGAAACGCTTCCTGACAATTGAAATGTTTTTGGACTAAATGATCCGTCATTTTTTCAGAAAGAAGACGTCCTTACATAGATCTATCTTATACCCATGCTTCTGAAATTTCTAGCTTTCCATTTTCCAGAAATCTCACCAGTCTTTCATAAAAGAAGGAAAATTATAGACTCCGGCAGTGAATCAACACTACTAACAACTTTTATTGACGATGTGACTCCCGCATCCAGTTTATATAGATTACCGTGGTTGAAAGATGTAATTACTTGAAAACAGGAGCGATAAGTTAACCCCAGTAAGATCCTCTCAAACCAAATCGGCAAGACCTCCAGATGTGTTTTCCGGTAAACTTTGTACATCTGCTCCGGGAAGGTCATTGGTACCAAATAGGCTCGGGCTTTTGTGAACAAACCGAACAAAACAAGAGTCCACCGGGTCCACAACTGATCATAGGTACACAACAAAATCCGGATTCAAACGTTCTTAAGCAAATTTATATAAGAGGAACTGGGCTACGGCAATAATCTTCCCGAGTACTTCCCGATCCTCTAAAACAAACTCCTGACTTCCTATTAATACAGTTCTTTATTTTGCCCCATCAGAGAGTAGAGGCTGCACTCGTCGAAATAACTCATAGTTTTAAGATATTGTAGAATCATTTCTGTAAGAAAGGTCACAATTGTACCTTCCAGGACCCTCAGGCAAGACTAATATCAATAACTTCTTACTCAATTTTGGGTTTTAACCATCTTAAATGAATGAGGTTTTATATAAGGTAGTACTTGTTTCCAGTGTTGTAAAATGCAAATAATGAAAACACAGTCAAGCAACCTATAAATACATAAAGCTTTAACTAGCGGTAAAAATAAGGGTGCTATATTTAATAACAGTTGTTACTACTGGATATGGTAAGTAGTTTGACTTGAAAGAGTACTTCCCAGCTCTTAGCTTATTAGTAATGCCAGGCCCGGCACGATTGATAATAAAGTGGCGATTGCGGGAGCCGTGGCTAACTCCAGCGGCTTAATCAACAAAATGCGAACTAATTTTACCAACCGCAGCTTATATTAGCCATGGGGTACTACCTAATATCTTTCGATACGACATTATAAAAGGAGAACAGTTAGGATCAAAGAGGGAAAAGAAAAACAACGCGGCCTGCTGATAATAAATAATCGCCTTAGGCACCCGCAAATGTTGCCCCGAAAAAGACGATATAAAACTAGGTAAGTATAACGTTGCCAGGCCAATGCCCAGCCTCATGCCATTGGTCATGTAACGGTGGCATAGCCTTCAATGGTTCTTAATGTTCTCCTGCTATTTCCGCTCTCAGGCCGATAAACCGGCGGTATCAACAACATATTCAAGCAGGATCGAGGTAAATGTGCAGCACGGGCCCGCGATCCGGAAGATCGTGTTGGAGGACAGTCGATCGTGGCTTGTTGAAGATAGGCCTTGATGAAACATAGTCTCAAACAGGAGTAATTAGCAGTAAATAAAACTGGTTACAGCATGGAGCAGAGGAATCGGAAATAAGGTAAAATTCTCTCTATTGCACTCTTAAACAACGACCCGGTCAGGACAAACCCCTATATAGGGCTCTTGAATCGGGTATGTACTTATAAAAACAGGTAACTATACTGGTTGATAATAGTACCCGGAATCATTTTCTCCCAGCTTAACCAAGTTAATATTGACAATAATAATAATTACTAGCAGCTATAACGTTCTTTCAGCTAACAAAAGATAGTTAATTTCTGCACTTGTGGTCTTCTGGCAGCTTTCCTGATTGTTGAGCATGCACCCATAGTAACCGCTTACATTAATACGAAGTGAATATCAATGTTGTTTTAGTATGCGGTGGTCCTGAAGATCCAGGAGAGAGTGTGGGAGCCTGAACCATAAGGGAGCTGTGAAAAGTGCAAGATCTCAGATCAAATTGCAGGTGTAGTAAAGTACATTTTCTCAAATGCCTAAAATTAATGACAATACTTTGATCAGCAATAAATTTTCCACAAACCATACAGCACCTGGAGTAGAACATGTCCAATTGCTAAAATCCTTTAGGTGGGGCCGATGCCGGAAGAATGACAATGATATTTCCCTAATCAGCCGCTGTTAACAGCTTTAGATCTACTTTGAGCGCAATTACGCGCTATATGATGTAACTATCCGTACTATTACTTATGTGAACGTAATTTTCAAGTTTCTTAATACTCACCTGGGATTCTTTCGATCAAATTTGTTGCCCTTTTACTCTATCTGTTGTTATATCAGCATCCCAGATAATGTTAATCCTTCCCATTGATTAGTTGTATTAAGCACCAGGTTAAGGCTTGTTTGCCCTTTGATTAACTTTCTGATCCGTCTTGAATCCCATGTCCAATCAATCAATCCATCATCGGGTGTTCTTTTAGGAAAATAGGTAGCTTTTCATGCTGCTGTTGCCAGCGGCTGCTGTTCCTGATCCATGCTTGGACAGATTTTCAAGTTGAAGTACTTTAATGGAAGCCGCTTGTGCTTTATCTAGTATGTCTTTGAATAGTATCCTGTTCATCGATTGGTATAGATTGCTAGGCAATGATATCACCTGTATCTATACCATCATCAAAATAAAATAAACTTGTTCCCGTCTCCGCTTCACCATTGATCATTGCCCATACAAAAGGCGCATTGCCTCTGTACTTAGCAGTAGTGAACCATGAATACCGGCAGCACCTTTTGGAGCCATTGCAAGCATTGATCCCGGAATTAGATAATACCAGCCTATGACGAGAATGAAATCCGGATTGAATTTTTCAACTCTTCCTGGTAGCGGAAAGATTTCCTTCAGCCTCAATCACCGGGATACTATACAATTTTTCAAAATCCCTGAAATCCCTGAATAAAACGTTTTTAACTTTCTTCCGCTCCGATTCTTCTTTATACTTGATACTAAATGTCCTTGGAATAGTGAAAATACCAGTAACGGTATGACCTGCCTCAATTATAGCCTTACAGCATTCATACCCGAGTTGAGATGCCCCCGAAAAAACTATCCGCATTAAAATATTATTTTGTTTGAACCATTCAGCAGTTTTGCAATCCCTTCCTCAAGATCAACTTTGGCTTTGAACCCTAAAATAGCGAATGTTTTTTCTACAGTAGGAATCCGTAACTCAATATCTGCACTTAACTGTTCTCTAAAAAGTATTTTTGATTTGGAATTCAACACCCTGCACACCGTCTGCGCCAGGCCAAGTGTTGTGATCACTGCTCTCGCATTTCCCAGATTAAAGCTTTCGCCTATTGCTTTAGGGTCCTCAATACAACGCATGAGGCAATCCACAAAATCATCCACATAACACCAGGCCCTTATCTGGGCACCATCTCCATTGATATAAATATCCTCGTTCTTCAATGCCCTTTTATAAATATCTGAATAGCTCCTTCCCCGGTTTGACCGGGTCCGTACCTAAAAGGACGAACTGTAACTACGGGAAGATTATGTTGTTTAAAATAAGCATGAGCCAAATGCTCCCCTGCCAATTTACTTACTGCATAGACCCACCGGGCTTCCCCCGCTGAACCCGAAACAGTATTGTCGGTTTCAGCAGATTTATATGCCATAGAACCAAATATCTCTGAAGTGGAAAAGTCAATAAACCTGTCCTTCACTCCATTGATATGTGCCGCCTCTAATGCATTGGCAGTTCCTATCATATTAACCGTCATTGTGCGTACCGGATCTTTTATTACAGTATCAATACCCGCAATACCGGCTGCATGCACTACAATTTCAGCTCCTGCCATAGACCTGATCATAAAATCTATGTCCAGTACGTCTCCCTTTACAATTTTGATATTGGGATGATTTGCATACCCGCTGTTGCTTAGCGTATCGCGGTGAAAATTGTCGTAAACTGTAATTGTATTCTTTTCAATTAAATTACTGATAAGAGTGTTCGCTATAAATCCAGCGCCTCCGGTAATAAAAATTTGTTTGTTCTCTATCATAAGTTGTTTATTGTGTTTGCTATATAAAATGCTTCTTCTTTTGTAAGGCGGTCATAGATGGGGAGAGCCAACCCCTTTGTATAAGCCCTGCAGGCATTGGGAAATTCAGTGGTTACTTCATGATTATATTTTCGTTTGTAAAATGTTTGTGCGGGTATGCATTGCGCCCCATAATTACTTCCAATATTTCTCTCCTTTAGTAACGCTATGACTTTTTTTTGATCCAGGTTATCCCCTATTAACACATGAAATGTTTGCCAGGTATGATTAAAGCCTGCCGGAACAACCGGAAGGGATATTAATGGATTTTAATTTCTGAAAAATAGATTGCTGCTATCTCATTTTTGTACGAAAGAATAGACGGCAGCCTTTCCAGCTGGCCTGATACTAATGCTGCCTGGAAGTCGGTCATCCTGTAATTAAAGCCGGCTTCTATGAAATCCATTTCAGTTTGTTGCGGATCAATTCCATGGTTCCTGAGAGCCTTACTTTCAGCATTGTGTTTTCATCATTGGTTGTAAGCACCCCACCCTCACCGGATGTAATTGATTTGCGGGGATGAAGGGAAAAAGAACCGAAATGACCAAAACTTCCAACCAATTTGCCATTTTGAGTAGCCCCTAAGGCACAGGCTGCATCTTCTATTACAATAAGATTATTTTTACAGCGATACGGCATACCTCCTCAATATCACAGGCCAGTCCGAATTCATGAACTGGAATAATTGCCCTTGTCCTGGCAGATATCTTCTCTTCGATTTGCTTTACGTCAATATTGAAAGTAGAAATATCTACATCCACAAAAACAGGTTTTGCTCCAACGAGTTCCACCGCATTGGCAGTTGCGACATAAGAAAACGCCGGTACAATTACTTCATCCCCTTTTCCAATACCATGAGCCAGTAGGGCGAGGTGAAGGGTTGCAGTGCCATTTGACAGCGCAATTGCATGATTTACTTTAATGAATTTTGCAAAGGCATGCTCAAAAGCATTCACATTTTTTCCCTGCACTAACATACCAGAACGAATAACTTCAACTGCACGCTGAATATCTGATTCATTAATACCGGGACGGGCCAGAGGAATAAAATTCACTACAACAGAAATTTACTTATTGTTTATAATTGCGGATATCGTGTGCCAGCTGCACCGCTTTCCTTGTTTCACTAAGTCTGAATCCATTTCCAGCCAGTATTTCTTCATAGGATTTGGTATGAAGTTCTGTAAATCCTTCACTGAATTCAAACGCCTCACCATCGATAGTAAGAGAACGATGTGTCCGCTTACCTTCTTTTTTGGCTTCTTCTGGCAAATTAACAGCATTAATGCTGAGCGTCCAGTTCACCAAGGCTTTATCCAGGTTCAGCTTGCGAAGCAGTATCATTGCTATGCTGATAAACAATGTTCTCCTTAACATCACCAAAGATCCATAATAACATATCAAAGAAGTGTATGCCAATATTGGTTGCAATACCTCCGCTTTTTTGAACATCCCCCTTCCAGCTGGTATGATACCAATGTCCCCTTGATGTTATATAATTCAGATTAACATCATATTTTTTTCCAGCAGGCCCCTTAATAATTTTTTCTCTCAAAGCAATTATTGCAGGATGCAATCTCAGTTGAAGTATTGTAAATACCTTATGTCCTGTTTCCTTTTCAATTTCCATCAGCGCATCGATATTCCAGGGGTTTAATACAATTGGCTTCTCACAAATGACATCTGCACCTATACGTAAGCCAAATCGTATATGTGCGTCATGAAGATAATTTGGAGAACAGACCCCAACATAATCAGTGTGTATACCTTGTCTTTTTAACTTTTCAATATGCCTGTCAAAACCTTTCATATTCTGTAAAAAATCAGCATTAGGGAAATAACTATAAAGAATACCTACTGAGTCGTGTTTGTCCAATGCAGCCAGCAGGTTGTTGTTTGTATCTTTTATTGCTTTCATATGGCGGGGAGCTATATATCCTCCTGCACCGATTAAAACAAAGTTTTTCATTTTCAGCTTATTTATTCCTTATAACTATATTGTTTTTTATCTGATACTCCTGCCCGCTTTCCTCGCAGACAGCTTTACCGTTCTCATCAAATTTTAATTTCTGCCCGTATTCACTCATCCAACCAGTTTGCCTGGCCGAATTTCCAATAACTAATGCATAGGCGGGCACTGGCTTGGTAACCACAGCCCCTGCTCCAATAAATGCAAATTCCCCGATCTCATTTCCACAAACGATCGTTGCATTGGCCCCTATACTGGCACCTTTTAACCAACGTCTGCATATATTCATGCTTTCTGCTTACAGCACTACGTGGATTAAACACATTCGTAAACACCATTGAAGGTCCCAAAAAAACATCATCCTCACATATCACCCCTTCATAAATTGATACATTATTTTGTACACGGACATTATTTCCTATTACCACTTTGGGCGATACAACTACATTTTGACCTATGTTACAATTGTTTCCAATAACACAGCCAGACATAATATGGCTGAAGTGCCAAATTTTTGTTCCATCACCTATTTGGCAACCTTCATCAATAACAGCAGTGGGATGTATGTAACAGTTCATTTTTTTTAAAAAATCATTAATCTTTATAAGGGGTTAATCTTGTTATAATAACCCAAAACACTTTTGTGGCTGGCTTACCATTTCAAAATCCTGCTTTTTATCTTAACCCAATTCATGGAATTATCCATAAAATCTATAGTGATAGAAAAATCTATGTCATCATGATAACAAAGTGATTTCACGGCCATCATACCATTTATATCCGGATATTTATTTTCGTAATAGTCAAGCATTTCTGCCAAAGACATGTAAACAGAAAGATAAGCTACATCTGCAAAGTCTTTCAGCCTTTTGCCGGATCCCGTTATAGCGTTCAATTTCATGGCAGCAATATCGGCAACTGACGCTATTCTTATATCCTCAATCATCTCCGGGGGGGTTACCCAAGGATACGCATGGCGTATAAAATCAGCTTTAATATTACTTATGTAACCGAATATCCCCCCTTTAAATCCGCTCTGCTGCCGAAACTCAAATCCATTGTCCCTGAAAAAATCCGGAAGTGTATCAGCCGGAAAAACACCATTAGTAAAAAGATCTATATCAATACTTTTCCTATGACCAATACGTAAAGACAATGCAGTTCCGCCCACCAGCACAAATTGATCCAGCTCCCTGAAACTGAAAAGCCGCCGCAGGATGTCTAACAATAAGGGGCTGACTGTTTCTTTGTGTAACATCTCATTTCATTGTAAGGAATACCATAATATACATGTACATAGGCCATATCCTTTTCACTTAACCAGTCAATTCTTTTAACCTGTGCAATTATCTGTTCCCTTTGGTAAGTCCTCTCCATTAAATGCCAGTCTTTTCTGCTGCCCCGTTGTATTATCCTTTCAATTATAAGCTGCTGATGTTTATAAAGGTCAAGTGTTCCTTGTTTCACATCCCAAAACAGGTGCGGCGAAAAATCAGCTATGGTAATCGTATTAGTTTCCATTGTGAGCCCTCTTAATTCTTACCCCCAAACATCTTCAGCAACCATTAAAACCAGCTTCAACCACTTGTCACCCTGAGCTTGGCGAAGGGCAACCACTCTCCACTATTTCTTTCCAAACGCCAGATTATCCTTCCATATTTCCTGTTCCGGCAAGGATTTAAAATACTCGTAAGTGATCTTTAATCCTTCTGCCCTTGCAATGGCAGGTTCCCAGCCCAATAACTGTTTTGCCCTGGTAATATCCGGTTGCCGCTGTTTGGGATCATCAGCCGGTAATGGTTTGTAAACGATCTTTTGTTTTGAACCGGTGAGTCTGATGATCTCCTCTGCAAAATCTTTCAGGCTAATCTCATCGGGGTTGCCAATATTTACCGGCTGGGCATAATCGCTGAGCAGCAGGCGGTAAATACCCTCCACCAGGTCTGACACATAACAAAAACTGCGGGTCTGGCTGCCATCACCAAATACTGTAAGGTCTGCACCCCGCAACGCCTGGCCGATAAACGCGGGTAAGGCCCGGCCATCATTCAACCGCATCCGCGGACCATAGGTATTGAATATCCGTACGATCCTTGTTTCTACATCATGATAGGTATGATAAGCCATGGTGATCGCTTCCTGGAACCGCTTCGCTTCATCATATACACCGCGGGGTCCCACCGGGTTCACATTTCCCCAGTAGTCTTCATTTTGCGGATGTACCAGCGGATCGCCATATACTTCACTGGTACTGGCCACCAGTATCCTTGCCTTTTTACTCAATGCGAGGCCCAGACAATTATGTGTACCCAGCGAACCTACTTTTAAGGTCTGGATAGGAATTTTTAAATAATCGATCGGGCTTGCCGGTGAAGCGAAGTGCAGAATATAATCCAGCTGCCCGGGCACATGAATGAACTTACTTACATCATGGTGATAAAAACTGAATTCCTTCAGTGGAAATAAATGCTCAATATTTTTCAGGTTGCCGGTTATTAAATTGTCCATCCCAATAACTTCATACCCTTCTTTGATAAACCGGTCGCACAAATGCGAACCCAAAAAACCCGCTGCCCCGGTAATAAGTACTCTTTTCATGTGGTGATTTATGAATGAAGATAAAATTTAAGCCTGCTTCCCCCTACCTGGTCTGATCAGGGCACTACTTTCCGGCGGCCAATACTTTCATAATGAAATCCTAGCAGGCTCATAGATGTTGTATCATACAGGTTACGACCATCAAAAATAACTTTCGCTTTCAGCTGCTTGATCATCTGTTCGAAGTCAGGGGTACGGAACTCATTCCACTCGGTACAAATGATAAGGGCATCTGCTCCATCCAACGCTATATACTGGCTGTCGGAAAACCTATTGAACCATTTTTATTATGGTAATGTGCTTTTACATTAGGCATCGCTTCCGGGTCGTAAGCCGTTACAACAGCACCTCCGCTGACGAGGAAATCGATCACATCCAATGCCGGGGCTTCCCGGATATCATCTGTATTGGGTTTAAAAGCCAATCCCCACAAGGCAAAACGCCGGCCCTTGATATCATTGCCATAATAGTTTTTGATTTTTTCTATGAAAAAATCCTTTTTGCCGCTTATTCACTTCCATCACTGCATTCAAAATCTTAAACTCATACGCCGCATCTTTCGACGATTTGGACAATGCCTGCACGTCTTTGGGAAAACAACTGCCTCCATAACCCAGGCCCGGGTATAGAAAATGTTTACCGATCCTGAAATCTGTACCGATACCTTTTCGTACCATATCCACATCGGCACCCACCCTTTCACATAACAGTGCAATTTCATTCATGAAAGAAATCTTGGCCGCCAGGAAACTATTGGCGGCATACTTGGTCAACTCAGAACTTTTTTCATCCATGAAAATAATGGGATTACCCTGGCGCACAAAGGGTTCGTATAGTTGCCGCATTAAACTGGCTGCTTTTTCAGAACTGGTTCCGATAACTACCCGGTCGGGTTTCATAAAGTCTTCCACGGCGGCCCCTTCCCTCAAAAATTCCGGGTTGCTTACCACATCAAATGTATCAGCAATATTACCGGCACTGCTCTCCAGTATTGCCTGTTTTACTTTTTCGGCTGTGCCCACCGGCACAGTGCTTTTATCCACGATTACTTTATAATCCCCTGGTTGTAATAATTTGCCCAGGTCCTTTGCTACCCCAAGAATATATTTCAGGTCTGCACTGCCATCCTCATCGGGCGGGGTGGGCAGCGCCAGAAAAATCACACTTGCCTCTTTTATTCCCTCTTCCAATGAGGTCGTAAAATGAAGCCTTTCTTCTTTGATATTTCGTAAAATATTTTTTCGAGACCTGGTTCATAGATCGTAATCTGCCCTGCATTGATCTTCTTCACTTTAGCTTTATCTATGTCATTACAGGTTACCCTGTTTCCCGTTTCGGAAAAGCAGGTACCGCTGACCAGGCCGACATAACCCGTTCCTACTACTGCAATTTTCATTTAGTTTGGTTTAATTGATTATTGTTTTTAAATATTCCCCGTACCCGCTTTTGGAGAGTTCCCCGGCAAGCTGCAGTAACTGTTCCCGTGAAATAAAATTATTCCGGTATGCCACTTCCTCAATACAGCCGATTTTCGTTCCCTGTCTTTTCTCGATCACTCTAACAAATTCACTGGCATCACTCAACGAATCAAAGGTACCTGTATCGAGCCAGGCCGTTCCCCTGTCGAGCACCGCCACTTTTAATTTACCAGTTTGCAGGTACACTTTATTCACATCGGTAATTTCATATTCACCTCTTGCCGAAGGTTTCAGTTCTTTTGCAATCTTCACCACACTGTTATCATAAAAATACAAACCGGGAACAGCAAAGTGAGATTTGGGATGAGCCGGTTTTTCTTCTATACTCAGTGCATTAAATTTTTCATCAAACTCTACCACACCGTATCTTTCCGGATCAGCTACCTGGTAAGCAAACACATATCCGCCTTCCACATTTTTCAATTGTTGCAATTGTTTGCCCATCCCGGTTCCATAAAAAATATTATCACCGAGGACCAGTGCAACCTTGTCATTACCAATAAAAGATTCACCAATGACAAATGCCTGGGCCAGGCCATTGGGTATTTCCTGAACGGCATATTCAAAGCGGCAACCGATTTTACTGCCATCCCCTAATAATCTTTTGAACTGAGGGTTGTCTTCAGGAGTAGTGATGATCAGTACTTCATTGATCCCTGCCATCATTAAAACCGATAGCGGATAATAGATCATCGGCTTATCATAGATCGGCATCAGTTGTTTCGAAATGGCTTTTGTAATTGGGTATAAACGGGTGCCGGAGCCGCCTGCCAGTATTATTCCTTTCATTGAAATAAGTATAGTTTAGTTATTCGCTTTTTTTAGCCATACAGTTAATTGCAAACCTGTATTGGTCCACTGCATAACTTTCCGGAGTGGCCAGTGTAAAAATTTGGGAATATGGTATATATCGCAAACATAATACTGATGTAATGAAATTTCGTAGCCAAGTTTTTTTGAAAGCTCCACAAAGGAATTATAACCAAACTCATATAAATGAAATGGCGAGTGCATGGGACTAATGTTTGTTACATAATTTGTTCCTGCTAAGCGGTAATAGGTATTGAAAATTTTTGCAATTAAATGTTTTGAAGATGGTGCTTCTATATGAATAACCCCATCTGGCTTTAACCATTTAAATGCTTTTTCCAAACATGCGGCAGGATGATGCAGATGCTCTAAAACCGCTCCAAAAGTAATAAAGTCAAAAGTGGAAGCCCAGTAGTCAATATCCTCAATTTGCCCAAGTTGTAGTTTTTCTGAAGGAATACCCATTTTTGAAATAGCTCTTTCATAAAAGGGCTGGGATGGTTCAAATCCATACGCATCAAATCCTGCATTCTTCAACGAAAGCATACACTTACCTAATCCTGCGCCAATATCCAATGCCTTCATTCCGGGCTGAATTTCTTTTATTCTTTTTAAGGTGTTAATCTCGGATAAATAATACCCAGGGTTCCAATTGAAGTATTCTGGCGTCCAATAATTTTCAGGAGGTATGCCATAGTGATCCTGAATGTCAAAAGGAATAGGTTGTGGGCTTGAGTATATTAGCTGGCATTTGGTACATTTTTTAACTGAAACGGAGATTCCAGTTTTCTTTTTTGGTCTGAAACCCTGTGAGCCATTAAGACGTTGGCCCATAATTCTATGCTTGCCAGTAGCATCTCCGCACATCTCGCAATTCATAATTTCCTCAAAAGAATATCTTTTAATATTCATAAAAGTTAGCTTGCATACTGGTTATTATAATATTGCTGATACTGCCCTGAAGTTACATGTTTTAACCATTCTGTGTTTTCCAAATACCAATCTATAGTCTTACTAAGACCTTCTTCAAATGTTACAGAAGGTGTCCATCCAAGCTCTTTATTAATTTTTGATGCATCGATAGCATAACGTCTGTCATGTCCCGGTCTGTCTTTTACATAGGCAATTAATTCGTCGCTGCTACCAACTTCATTTCCCAGCTTTTGATCCATCAGTTTGCAAAGCAGTTTAACGAGGTCAATATTTTTCCATTCATTAAAACCACCGATATTATAAGTGTCGCCATTCTTCCCTTTATGAAAAACCAGATCAATTGCCACTGCATGATCTTTTACAAATAACCAGTCGCGGGTATACAGACCATCGCCATAAACAGGCAATGATTTTTTAGTAATAATATTATTTATAAATAATGGAATCAGTTTTTCAGGAAAATGATTGGGGCCATAATTGTTGGAACAATTACTAACCACTATGGGCAAACCATAGGTATCATGATATGCTCTTACAAAATGATCGCTGGAAGCTTTGGATGCGCTATAAGGCGAATGCGGATCATATTTTGTTTCTTCCGTAAAGAAACCGGTGTCACCCAAAGCACCGTATACTTCATCGGTGGACACATGATAAAAACGCTTCCCTACAAATTATCTTTCCAGAAATGTTTCGCCGTGTTCAACAGGTTTACTGTACCTATTACATTGGTGTACACAAAATCCAGGGGGAAGCAATGGAACGGTCCATGACTTTCTGCCGCCAGGTGAATAACTCCATCTGGTTGGTGTAATTTAAATATTCGCTCCAGTGCATCTTTATCCAGGATATCCGCTTTCTCAAAATATAATTCTGTGCATTTTCAATATCCCGGAGATTTTCCAGGTTGCCGGCGTAGGTTAATGCATCAGGTTTATTATCTTATAATCAGGGTATTTGGTAACAAATAACCTTACCACATGAGAACCAATGAAACCAGCTCCCCGGTGATGATGATTGTTTTTGACATAATGACTATCCTTTTTGAGATTTATACCAGTTAAATGTTTTTCTTAACCCTTCTTCGACATTAACTACAGGGTTGTACCCCAAAAATGTTTTGCCTTAGATATATCTGCTAGGCTATGTTTTACATCTCCCTTTCCTTTCAGGCCCAAAAAGAGGTTGCATTATTGAGGATGCCTCCCCTTTTTAAACCATCAAACAAGTCCAATAAGGATGTTTGCTCACCACAGGCAATATTAAATACCTGGTTTACTGCTTCACTATTTGAAGTAAACAGGAGAAAGAATATTCGCCTGCACAGCATTGGCTACATAGGTAAAATCACGGCTGTGACTGCCGTCCCCATTAATAGTGGGTGGTTTATTATTCAACAATGCTTCTGCAAATAAGGGTATTACTGCTGCATAAGCACCGCCAAGATTTTGTTTCGGCCCGAAAATATTAAAATACCGGAGGCCTATAAATTCCATATTATACAAACTGGCATATACCCTTGCATACAATTCATTAACATACTTGGTAACGGCATAGGGCGACAGAGGGTTACCGATTATATTTTCTACTTTAGGTAAACCGGGATGATCGCCATAGGTGAAGAACTGGCGGCATATACTATCCTTTTAATGCCTGTTTCTTTGCGGCGGTAAAAATATTGAGTGTACCGGTGATGTTGACATTGTTAGTGGTAAGCGGATCATTGATAGAGCGGGGTACCGAACCGAGTGCCGCCTGGTGAGAAACAATATCCATACTATCACAAGCAGCCAGGCAAGTTGTATAGCTGCATATATCACCTTCAATAAATTCAAATTTCGGATTAGCCAGGAACTCTTCTATATTCTTTAGGGAGCCGGTGGCAAGATTATCTAATACTCTTACGAATGATACTCTTTCATCCTGCAACAAATTTTCAACAAGGTTGGAGCCGATAAACCCGGCGCCTCCTGTTATTAATATACGCATTGGGAATAAGGGGATATTTATTTTCGTTTTCTATTACCAAAAATTTTCCTGATATCAAACCTGGCCAATAATCTTTCAAAGAAATTTGCAGGCGGTGTTTCCTCCTCGTAGTAGCTGCCATAGCCATAACCATAGCCATAGCCATAGCGGCCGTAGCCATAATAACCATAACCCGGCTTCACTTTGACATCATTAATGATAATAGAGACTTTGGGTAATTTATTCTCCTGGTAGAATTCATCAATCAGGGCAACTTGTTTCTTAAAGGTGTGACCCTGCCTTACGAGGTACAAGGTGCAATCAGCAAATTTACTCAGGGTCATGGCATCACTTACCATACCTACAGGGGCTGTATCTACTAATACAATATCATAGTTCGCTCTCAACCAGGCGAACATATCATCTAACCGGGGGTCCAGCAATAATTCTGCCGGGTTAGGCGGTATAGGACCACATCCAAGTACAAATAAATTTTCATGCCCCGGAACCGGCTTTATCAGCTCCTGCAGGTTATTTGATTTACCAACAAGGAAATTCGTTATACCCGGGCCCTTCGAAATGCCCAATCCTGACAACACTTTTGGTTTACGAATATCAAATTCAAGTATGACAGTTTTCTTACCTGCCAATGCCAGCACTGCTCCCATATTAGTAGATATGTATGATTGCCTTCCCCGCTAAAAGAAGAGGTGGTAAGAATTACTGCTTTATCTTTTTTATTAAGAACGTACTGCAGGTTAGAACGGATAATCCTAAACTGTTCTGCCACCATGCTACGGGTGGTTTTACTCACTACCAGCGTATTATCTGAGTAGGAATGGCCAATTTCTCCCAATATCGGTGCCTGGGTGAGGTTTTTCTATATCAAAACGGGTGCTTACTTTATCATTCAGTACTTCTCCAACAAATATGAAGAGGGCTGGCAAACCCAGGCCAATCAATACGGCCATTATTTGTATTGCCTTTCTATTAGGAGATACAGGGTTGTTGTTTGGAAAAGCTTTGTCAATTATTCCTGAACTGGAAATTGTGGAGGCCCTTGAGATGGCTGTTTCTTCTTTTTTCTCTTGTAAGAATTTATACAAATTCTGTACGGTTTCTACCTGTCTTTTTACTCCGCCAATTCAATTATTT
>JADKAA010000011.1 GCA_016715465.1 Saprospiraceae bacterium | reverse complement strand
GCGGCTGATAATGTAGAGGAACTTGTTCGCTTATTACATGAAGAAGCCAAGGCAATATAAAAAAGGTCATTAATCAATAACTCAATAAATCAATTGAGACATTTTCAACTATTCAAATTCATTTATGTCAGTTTTAATATTCATAGATATGGCTGAAGGCCATGTAAAAAAGTTTCATAGAAGGTATGCTCCTATGGCGCTAAGGTGGCGGAACAACCTCGGTACCACTGCTGAAGCCATTGTGCTTGGTGCAGTGAGTGATGACCTCGCATCATTAGGCAAGTATGGCGTAAAGAAAATTCATCATGTTGCCAATGACACATTAAATCATCTCGATGCTCAGGTATATACAAAAGTGATTGCACAGGTGGCAGCAGCAAGCAACGCAAAATTGATCATCTTTTCTAACAATCTTAACGGTAAAGCCATGCTCCCCGCCTTTCTGTTCGCATGAAAGCCGGGTTGGTTGCGGGAGCGGTTGCGATTACCGATACAAGCAACGGTTTTGTGGTGAGGAAGAATGTATTTTCCGGGAAAGCATTTGCGTAGTGCCAAAAGTGCAAGGATATTAAGATCATTGCCCTTAACCCGAATGCATTCCAGGTGATCACCGGTGAAGAATTGCTGAAGTAGTGCCGTTCAGTGCCAGGTTGATGCACCCAAAGTAAAAGTTACTGCCGTCAATAAAACCAGCGGAGTAGATGCAGACCGAAGCAGAGATAGTGGTAAGTGCCGGACGTGGATTAAAAGGTCCCGAAAACTGGGCATGGTAGAAGAGTTGGCTAAAACATACATGCCGCCACAGTTTGCAGCCGGCCGGTTGCGAGGCACACTGGAGACCGCATAATGAACATGTTGGACAAACAGGTTATGCGATTGCACCGAATCTTTATATCGCCATCGGTATTTCCGGAGCCATCCAGCACCTTGCCGGGGTAAACAGAAGTAAAGTGATTGTGGTAATAAACAAAGACCCAGAAGCACCTTTCTTTAAAGCAGCTGATTATGGTATTGTGGGTGATGCTTTGAAGTAATACCAAAATTTACTGAAGCCATCAGGAAAATTGAAAGGCGTAGCCTGATCAATTGCTGAGTGATCTTAAAATACGTATGGTCCGGCTATAGTGCCGGACTATTTTTTATCAAAACGACCTGGTTTGTTTAATTAACTTATTTGCCATAACACACAACTGATCATTGAGAAAAGAGGATTAAAAAACAACACTTAGTCACCGATTATTTTGGCGAAAAAACCTTGGTTTCGTGTGACATTCGTATGAAGAAGATAGAACTCGAAATAGTGGCTTTATCACATAGCATCACCCAAACCCATTCTTATGCGGTCGTTTTGGGTGAAGTAAACGGATTAAGGCGTTTACCAATCGTTATTGGTGGCTTTGAAGCCCAGGCCATAGCAGTAGCCCTGGAAAAAATGGCCCCAGCCGCCCCGACCCATGACCTCATGAAGAATTTTATGAATGCCTTTGCAGTAGAATTGCATGAAATTATTATCTGTGATTTGCAGGAAGGTATTTTTTATTCAAAGCTGGTTTGCTCTTAGCGAGAATGATACCGTAGAAATTGATTCCAGACCTCCGATGCTATTGCCCTGGCGGTTCGTTTCGGCTGCCCGATTTATACTTACGAGAATATACTGGAAAGTGCAGGCATCTTGATGGAAGACACAGCAGCTACCGGGAAAAAAAAAAAGTGAAACAGGAAGTAATGGTGGAAGATAAACCTACCGGGAATGAAGATCTGAAAACCATGACATTAGAAGAATTAAATAATCTTTTAAACGAAGTGCTGGATAATGAAGATTATATCCGTGCCATTGCCATCCGTGACGAAATAAACAGTCGCCAGAAAAAAGTGAGCTACAGCACTGATCTTTTTTGAATACCTCAGCGTCCCTTAGCCTATGATAGTTTTCCCCAATTGCAAGATCAATCTTGGCCTTATATCCTTCGCAAAAGAAGGATGGTTACCATGACCTGGAAACTGTTTTCTACCCGATTCCCTTTAACAGATGTACTGGAAATAATTGAATTTAAAACCATGGCCGCACATTCTCCATTCCATTTAGCATTACAGGATTGCCTGTAAAAGGAGAAGCAGCTTCTAATCTTTGTGTAAGAGCCTACAAATTATAAAGAAAGACTTTCCTCATTTACCGCATATACAGGTGCACCTGCATAAAGTGGTTCCCCCCGGTGCCGGCCTGGGAGGCGGCAGTGCAGATGCAGCCTTCACCCTGCAACTTTTAAATGATCTATTTGACCTGAAGATCCCCGTAAGCAGCTGATCAATTATGCCGCAGAATTAGGAAGTGATTGCCCTTTTATCATCAACAAACCCTGCTTTGCAAAAAGGAAGAGGAGAAAAACTGGAGGAACTGAATGTTGACCTGTCTGCTTATAAAATCATCATCATCAACCCGGGATTCATATAGATACCGGCCGGGCATTTCTTGCTATCACCCCTGCCCTTCCTGCCAAATCCATAAAAGATATTATTGCACAACCAGTCTCCTCCTGGAAGGATGAATTGGTCAATGACTTTGAAGCTGTCATCTTCCCTGAACATAAAGAGATAGCCGCTATCAAAACACAGCTTATGAAGCAGGCGCTATTTATGCTTCCATGAGCGGAAGCGGCAGTACTGTCTTTGGTTTGTTTCCTGCCAGCAAAGAACTGAAGCTGACACTGCCCGATCATTATTTCGTAAAACTGCTTCCGGCCTGACCACACTCATACGCAGACTTTCCAAATGCTTCACATTTGCTCTTAAATTTGGTCAATGGAAATATATAGGAATTCGCTTTTGACGCAGCACACTTTCTCCCCAATGTCCCGGAAGGACATAAATGCAAACAAATGCATGGTCATACTTATCATCTCCGGGTATACATTAAAGGCATACCTGAAAAGAACTGACTGGATCATGGATTTCAAAGAATTGAAAGATGCAGTGGCGCCGTTGATTGACCAGGTTGATCATCAACTCATCAATGATGTTCCGGGACTGGAAAATCCCACTGCAGAAAATATTACGATCTGGTTCTGGAACCAGCTGAAACCCAGGCTGCAAGCCCTCAGCCGAATCGAATTAAAAGAAACACCTACTACCGGTGTTATCTATGATGGCCGGTAATTTTCACTGATCTTTTGTATCTTGCAGGCAATGCTGTTCACTAACAACATAGCTGCAAGAGGTTTTCTTACTTCCAATCTCGATCTTCTCAATCATTGAGGATAAGTTTTTCATGACCGGTACAACCCGGTTGTTTCCGTATTTCTTTCCTTTTTTTCACTCTTATAACTTATCAACTATGTACTCCACTATATCAATGACTGAAAAGTCCCTGCACTACCTTGAACTGGAAGAACAATATGGTGCACAAATTATCATCCTATCCCGGTTGTATTAACCCGTGGCAAAGGAGTGCATGTATGGGATGTGGATGGCAAACAGTATTATGATTTTCTCAGTGGTTATTCTGCCGTTAACCAGGGGCATTGCCACCCCGTCATTGTTAAGTCTTTCATAGAACAGGTACAAAAACTTACGCTTACCAGCCGGGCCTTTCATAGTGACCTGCTTGGTGAATATGTAAAATATATCACCGGTTATTTTGGTTATGAGAAAGTCCTGCCCATGAACACCGGTGTGGAAGCCGTGGAAACAGCCATCAAGCTATGCCGTAAATGGGCTTATGAAGTGAAAGGCATTGAAGAAGGTAAAGCTACCATCATTGTCTGCGAAGGAAATTTTCATGGCCGTACTACCACCGTCATTTCTTTCAGCAGTGATCCGCAGGCAAAGAAAAATTTTGGTCCTTATATGCCGGGCTTTACAGCGATCCCGTTCAATGATACAGAAGCCCTGGCCAAAGCACTGGAAGATAAAAATGTGGCGGGGTTCCTGGTAGAACCTATACAGGGCGAAGCTGGTGTATTGGTTCCCGATGATGGCTACCTCGCCAAAGCAAAACAACTCTGCGCAGATGCCCATGTATTATTTATGGCTGATGAGATACAGACCGGCCTGGCAAGAACAGGTAAGATGCTGGCTTGTGATCATGAAAATGTAAGGCCCGATATTTTAATACTGGGCAAAGCATTGAGCGGTGGTATGATGCCGGTCAGCGCCGTGCTGGCTGATGATGAAATAATGATGACCATCAAACCCGGTGAACACGGTTCTACGTATGGGGGGCAACCCATTGGCCTGTAAAGTAGCCATAACATCCCTGCAGGTTTTGAAAGAGGAGAAGATGGCGGAACATGCTGCCCATGGGAGAATTATTGCGTAACGAATTAACAGCATTGCAATCAAAACATATTTCACTTATCCGTGGTAAAGGATTGCTGAATGCAATTGTAATTGATCATCCCCATAAAGATGCGGCCTGGGAACTTTGCCTGCAATTAAAAGAAAATGGGTTACTGGCAAAACCAACGCATGGGGATAAAATACGCTTTGCACCTCCACTTGTTATTACCGGATCGCAGATAAAAGATGCTGTAACGATCATTGGGAAAAGCCTTGCCGTACTGGATTAACCCAACCAAACAATTTTAATAAACCCGGTACGAAAAAGCCGGTTTTTACCGACCCATAGATCTACCGGCTGTGCATTCATTATTGTTTTGTCTGGTTTTTAGTCATGGCAACGATTCTTTCGATATTCATCCTGGTTTTAAGGCAGCCGGGATTTTCCTATCTAACATTTTATTGTTTCTGTAATCAAAATCAATACTTTAGAAAAATTATTTTTTCAGTGCGTCTTACTTTTTATGCCTTACTTCTCTTAAAACCAATTGCTTACACAGCCATTTTTATCATCATCCTGCGGAGGTCAGAAAATAGTAAAAATAATTCGTAGAAAAACTTGCAAGTTCGAAAAACCACTGCTACATTTACGTCCGGATCGAGGGAAAACACGTAGTAAGTACCGTAGATTCACCCTATTTAATCTAAACTCTGAAAACTAATCTGTACACCGTGAAAAAGGTCATTTTACCCCTGTTCTTAGCTATCGCAATTTTCTTTTCTTCTGTAATTAATGGCCAGCAATCATGTCCTGTCATTATCAGGTCTACTTTCCTGATTAATACTGATCCGGGTAATCCCTGTTTACGTTCTGTACAATTTGATTTTATCAATCCAACCAATGGTGCCAAAAGGGTAAGACTGGTTGAAGAACGGTACTACCGTTTTAATAGACCAGTGTGTTGATGCTTCCGGTCAGAAAGACGTACAAAGAACACATGTCTCTCCGGTATTCTCTGCCTGCTCTTTGCCATCCTGGAAGTAACTGTTACTCCTTTTAGCGGCAGCAATTGTGGTGAAAGTGGTAGCGGCTGCGCCCCACCATTCGTTCATTTGCCGGTGCACCTTTGCCGGTAGTGTTTGCCTCTTTTACAGCCACCCGTACTGCCACCGCTGTTCAACTGAAATGGGAAACTGCTACCGAGTTTAACAACAACGGGTTTACAATTGAACGGAACAATAATGGCAACTGGGAATCTGTCGCCTTCCCTTTCTTCACAGGCTGCTAATGGAAACAGCGACAGCAAGCTTACTTACCAGTATACTGACAATAACAATAACAAAGGAGTTACACAATACCGCATCAAACAAACAGACTATGATGGCCAGTCAAAATACAGTGAGGTAAGAGCAATCCGTGGTGTTGACCAGGCTGTTAAAACAATTGTTTACCCTAACCCTTCTGCTAACGGCAATGTGAATGTGGTTTTTGCTGATGCATCTCCCCGTGATATCGTTATCACTGATATGGCAGGAAGAATGATCAGGCAATGGAATCTTTATACTGCCAGCACTCTGCAGGTGATTAATCTAACTCCCGGTATGTACAGTATCCGTTATACCAACAGGGAAACAAACGAAATGGCTGCCGATAAGTTAGTGGTGAATGGCCGGTAACAAGATCAGCTTTTAAAAATATTACCATGGACGGTTACTAAGGATTACCGGGAGGCATTGCTTTCCCGGTTTCTTTTTATAATATTTTTTTGTGAAAGATGCCGGATCAAGTCCGGCAGGACATCGGTCTTCATAACATCTTATGTTCTCCGGCAGGACATCCAGTTTCAGAATATCATTCAGCGTTGGAATTAAAAACATACTAATTCATACTCTCACTTCTCATCACCATCCTTCTGCTAAATCCTTTAACTCCGGGTTCATTTCATAAATCAATTTGATCTTCCACTCCCGCTTCCAGTTTTTTAATTGCTTCTCCCGGGCAATTGCATTATTGACATCGGAAAATCTTCATAATACATCAGGAAATGACATTTGTATTTCGCAGTGAAACTACTGCCTTCATTGGAACGATGTTCCCCGATTCTTCTTTCCAGGTTATTTGTCATGCCGATATAAAAAACCGTTCGGGCATGATTGGATAAAATATAGACGGAATAATATCCGGTGCGGGCCATTATTCAAAATACGAAATGTTTTTGCACAACTGAAATGTACATTGGCGAACGTACTGTCACACCGGGCGGCCTGCCCTGAACTTGATTCAGGGACCCGGTGTCTCTCTTTGAAATTTTTGTTGAGGAACATGCCGGATCAAGCCCGGCATGACATTGAGCTCCGGAAGAGCATTGTCTTAATAAATGAAATGACAACCCATTTTCGAAACGCCAAACCCGGGTACACAATAAACACTTTCCAATCTCTCAGGTTTTGTCGCACTGGGCTGCCTGCCCTGAACTTGATTCAGGGACCCGGTGTCTTTCTCTACTATTTTTTTAGGGAAAGATGCCGGATCAAGCCCGGCATGACATCCGTTTTCATAACATCATCGTTTTCCGGTATGACATCAAGCTCCGGCATTACATACGGCTTCGAAAGAAGATTATCTTAATGAACGAAGCCAACATTACCAAACGTACTGTCACACCGGGCAGGGACCCGGTGTCTTTCTCTAATAATTCCTTCTGAGGGAAAGATGCCGGATCAAGTCCGGCAGGACATCGAGCTTCGAGATCACATCTGTTTTCAGAATATCATTAAGCTCCGGCATGACATTGAGCTCCGAAAGAGCATTGTCTTAATAAATGAAATGACAACCCATTTTCGATACGCCAAACCGGGGCATAAAATAAACACTTTCCAATCTCTCAGGTTCTGTCGCACCGGGCTTGCCCCGGTGTCTTTCTAATAACTCCTTCTGAGGGAAAGATGCCGGATCAAGTCCGGCATGACATCGAGCTTCGAGATGACATCCGTTTTCATAATATCATTCAGCTATGGCATGACATGGGCTTCGGCATGACATCCGGTTTCATAATATCATTGAGCTCCGGCAGGACATCCGTTTATAGAATTACATTGAGCTTCGAAATAACATCTATTCTCTACAACCTTCCCTTACCAACATAAAAAAAGGCCCATGTTGCCATGAGCCTTAGTGTTCGGTTTTTCTTCGCCTTAACGGACGATGAATGTTTTACCCAGCTTCATATCTCCATTGCTGAGAAGCAGGTTGTACATTCCTGACCGCAGGGATGCCGGCAGCTGTATCATTTCTGTGACTGAGCCACCATTGTGATTCAGTTGCTGACTATGCACCTGCTGACCAGCAGCATTGTACACCTGTACATTATATAATCCTTTAGGTAATTCTGTTGCCTGCAGCGACAATTGTCCTGCTGTTACGGGATTCGGATATACAGTGATCGTGGTGATACCACCTCTTGTATCCACCCTTACAATTACACTGTACAATTTTTGTCCATCGGCTTCTGTAGCCTGGATACGATACAGGTTCACTCCATTTACCGGCAATGCATCGATGAAAGAATAATCGGCACGGCCTCCATCATTCTTCGCGGCTAACACAGTGGTAAGCGCAGCAAAAGACTGACCGGCAATGGAACGTTCTACTTTATAATCGGCCACATTGCTTTCTGTCAGATTACTCCACTCTACTTTTATACCACTGCCCTGCTGGTAAGCTTTTACGTTAGAGAACTTAACCGGCAAAGCAATATTCAACTCACCACCTGCAGCAAATTGTGAGAAACCTGACATACCTGTACGTTGCAGTGTAGCCAACGCATTCGTTCCGGTAGTGGGCACATGTGTTCCATCTAATGTCCAGGGAGAAACAGCATCCGTTCTTTTCAGCAAATGCAGTTTGCTATAGTCAAGTACACCATTGAAATTACGGGCAACAAATGTTCCGGTGTAAGCATCTGCAAAAGGAGCACCAGCATTTACTTCCCAAAATCCTTCAGGAGAGATCCTGTTAATATTATCACCGCTTTCAGATAAAGGCAGACCATTGAGACCACCTTCACCGCTAACAAATCTTGCGGCTAATGTATTGGCAGCACCCAACGGAGCTGCAAAGTTGATCGTACACTCCTGGTATTTAGTAGCAGAACCTACAGGGAATTGATAATCACCTGCAGCAGATACTGATCTTACCAATGCACCTGCACCGGTTGTTCTTACATACGCATTTACTGCGCCACCATTTAACAGGCCAGTAATGGTGAGATTATTTGCACCAAGTTCTACATATCCATCAGCCAGCAAGGTTACATCACCCGTTATTGTTTTATTACTTGTTACGGTAACCACAGTTGGTGCACCTATTTCAAGGCCGGTGGCAGTTGGTACTGTTAATGCACCTGCACCACCTAACTCAGCAGTAATACCATTGATAATAAACTTACCTGAACCTGAACCAGAAACATCACCTGTTCCCCTGATACCATTCCTGAATGTCTTAGTAGCAGCACCAGTGAATGTAACATTGCTGTTCGCTTCAAATATTCCGTTGAATGTAGTGGGAGAACCTGCACCAACACCTGCTAGATTACCCGTTGTTCTGAAGATAGGGATAGTTGTTGCATCTACATTCGGGAAGAAAGTTACATTGCTGGAAGAGAATGAACTTGTAAGTGCATATTCAGCAATAGAACCTGTCTGGTATATATAGTTGGCTGAGTTCATACCTGTTCCGTTACCTGTATAACCTGTTCTGGAAATTCTTAAAGTACCTCCTGTATTGATCGCTGCAGTAGCATCGGTAGTATATACCGGACCTCCTGAACTGGCGACATTGAATATACCACCGTTTTGTACAATGATATCATCACCGGTACCATTGTTCACGGTGAAGACCCCTGCTGTATTGGTGAGCAAGCCACCGTTTTCAATTACCACCTGATCGGCAGTAATAGCTGTAGATATAGTAACAGTATGTCCATTTAAAATGGAAATAGTATTGGCATTTTCGTCCGGTACCAATGTAGCCGGTATCCATATACTATTATCAGCTGAAGACTCCCAAGATGCCGCATCACCCCAGTTACCACCTGATGGTGCTTTAGAACGGAAATAATCAGTAGCCGAAGAAGCAGTTTGTATATCAAACAAGTTACTGGTTGCACTGGTAAGCCCGGTGGAAGCAGCAGTAAGTTGCAGCCCCGTACCTGTAGCTGTATGTATGATAGCACCAGAAAAAGTAGATAAACCGGCAACGGCCTGTGTGGAAACAGGACTGCCCAGTAATGTTCCGGTTGAAGTAATATCTATAAAAGCAGTGAAATCAAGATCACGGTTAGCATTCACATCATTGGCGCTTACTGTAGGTGCCGGAGTCATTGCAGTGCTTACACCCGTTGGTGATGTTGTATTTTGTACAAACGCCAATCGATCTGCAATTACTTCAATACGGTTATCATCACCTGCAATGGAAGATGAAGCTCCTCCGGCATTAGCAGCTGCAAAACCAGAACCTGCTGGCTCTGCTGATGCACCTGTAATTGTAAATTGAAACTGATCATTATCCGTTACAGCTGTATTGAACGTAACACGAACTGAGAATGTTTTAGTTGCATCGTCTGCTGCTAACAAACTTAAACCTGTGAAGGTAACTGTAGCACCACCAGCCACTTCACCTAATTCTGTTGTGCCATCATACAATGCCACCCTGCGTATATTAGCTGAATTGGTCAGACTCATTGAAAGTGCCGACAGTGTTGTACCAACCGCATCAGCATCAGCTGCACCACCGCCATCACGCAATGTAAAACGGGCTACTTCAAGACTATTCAAATCAGTGATATCAGCATCCTGATACAATGCATAGTTTAAATTAGTAGCAGGGGAAAACCCTGCATCAGCAATAATATCAGAATTGGCAGAATTCACTGCTCCAGTTGCAACAGCTACAGTCACATTATCAAAAAATGCAGCTTGTGCGCCAGCAGTTGAGCCTTGCCAATACCCACCTAAAAAATCCAATGCTACAGATGTGTATGTATTATCATTGGCTGTGCCCTGAGAAGTAAGTGTTCCTAAATTAGGATCAGCAAATGCTGTAGCACCATCATTTCTAACGAACAATTCCCAGGTATCTGTAGAAGGTATATAGGTTACTTTTACACTTAAATAATCAGTTCCAAAATCTGTCAATCCTGTTGTATTAGAAGAAATTATATTAGTTAAACTACCAAGACCTGCACTATACTTAACCAATCGTAATGGATCAGTAGGACCTGAATTACCCAATACTACCGCATAACCTGTTCCGGTATTATTCGGAGTATTGGCAGAGCCTGCTAATATAAATG
>JADKAA010000010.1 GCA_016715465.1 Saprospiraceae bacterium | reverse complement strand
TTCCTCTGGGGTATGGTATGGTATGGAAAAATATGAAAGTTGCAATATGAAAAAGTTCCACTGCTTCCTATATCTATGATTTTGCAGCTACCAAACGCCTAATTATAAACTTGTAAAACAACTACGGAGTACATTTTCTTGTGAGTTGCTATTAATTATGGAGGTAGAATGATAGAGTCTAAACAACATCAGCCTGTTTTTGAGGTATTGCACAAGTTAAAGGAGGAAGGTTTAAAATAAAAATGATTGTAATGGATGACGGGCTTAAAAGCTCAGTTGGAAAATTTTACCATTGAAAAAGGGATGACAGACGATATTATATTTGTTGGATTTAAAACTGATTTTATTAATTATATGGCGGCAGCTGATTTATTAATACACCCTTCACAGAAGCCAGCAGTAATGTTGTAAAGGAAATGGGCTTAATTAATAAAACGGTAGCTTGTTTGTGAAGGGGTAGGTTTTAATGACTATATAGTAATGGGAAAAATGGCTTTGTAATAAGTCGATTACAATTAAGTGGAAGGTATAGAGGCTGCAATTAGAAAAGCGTACACTAACAGCGAATTACTGAAGGATAAGGGCGAGAATCTTCATCAGTCAGTAGTGGAATTATTTTCTGAAAGTCAGGAAAACCGTAATCGGTTTCTTGATTTGATTACTTGAATTAAATGGTATCAAATGGGAATAAAACTACAGCAAAAAGAAAAACTTCTTTGTACGTTTTTTTACTTTATAGATAAAATCTTGCCTCTATCTAAAAAGGCAAAGTTTAAGTTCTATCTTAATCTTGAATGGATTTTTGACAGATTTTCGCATGAATATTCATTTAAAAATTATTCGCCTGATATACACCCAGTACGCACAACTACAAAACGGTTTTTACTTGCCCAACTGCAAAGCCACCATTGTGTCCTCGACTTAGGATGCAACAGGGGTGATATGTCTGCCTATCTGGCCGATTATACAAATAAAGTAGTGGGTGTCGATTACGATAAATATGCAATAGATCTCGCTAAAAAAAGTATGATAAACCAAACCTTGATTTTATTTGTGACGATGTCTACAATTATCTAAATAGCTCGGATATCACTTTTGATGTGCTAATACTTTCACATATACTTGAACACATAGAAGAACTGGCCAATTTTTTAGCTAAATACGCACCTTTTTTTAAGTATGTTTATATTGAACTACCTGATTTTGAAAAAACATTACTTAATCAATATAGAAAGGATAGTGGGTTGTCACTGATTTATATGGATGCGGATCATATTTCTTGAGTTTGGACTGGGAGGAACTTCAGCAACTTATTGAGCAAGTAAATATGCAAATTATGGTTAGTGAATATAAATATGGTATTCAAAAAGTTTGGTGTAAAGTTTTAACTTCTTGACTTATGTCTTCTAAAAGTCGAGTATTGAATTCCTAAACCCGCTGATGGTTCGAACAAATAAAAAGGTATTATGAGGCTTTCCTTTTATTCACTAAAACAGTATTATACAAGATATTGCCTGAATAATAGAATTTGGCCTGATTATTTTTTCGCAATATATAAAATGGAAAGTAATATTAAGTGATATTGTAGTATAAAAATATAATAGATTGTTTTACCATTTAAAAGCAGCAAAATTTTCATTTTGATAACTAGATAGCACCATAATTACCAGTAAGATATATCTATTTCGATAAAATAGTTTTTAGAAGTATAAGAACTCCTTAAACCTTTATACTTGTTTCGCTTGGTTTAAGCTTATATAAAATTATAAAAAGGAGCTTACTTACTGGGTATTTCCTTAAGTCATGTTGGTTTTCACTAATTTTTCAATTATTCATTAAAATAATATTTTCAACATCATGAAAGTCCTGATTACAGGAGGGGCAGGTTTTGTTCCTTCATCATTAGCCGATGCATTATTAACCAATGAAGAAGTGGAAGTAGTTCTTGTTGATAATTTTCTTACAGGAAGAAAAGAGAACATTCCTGTTCATGCAAAGGCCCGGTTCATTAAATGTGATGTGAATAATTATAATGAGATCGCCCCGATTGTAACGGCATTCCGGTTTGATTATATTTTTCATTATGCCGCAGTGGTTGGTGTTAAGAGAACACTGGATAATCCTGTAATGGTATTGAACGATATCCAGGGTATCAAGAACATTCTGACCTGGCAAAAAGTACTGGGGTAAAAAGAGTTTTCTTTTCTTCTTTCCTCAGAAGTGTATGGAGAACCTGTTCATTTGCCCCAGCATGAACACACAACACCCCTTAATTCAAGGTTACCTTATGCTGTTGTGAAGAATGTGGAGAATCATTCTGCCGTTCTTACCAGCAGGAATTCGGGCTGAATTTTTACATTATTCCGTTTTTTTCAATACCTACGGTCCCAAGCAAGGCCCGGATTTTGTGGTAGCAAGGTTTATTGATGCGGCGCTGGCTGGCAGGGATATCACAGTATACGGAGATGGCCAGCAAACAAGAACTTTTGTTATATCGACGATAATGCAGAGGCATGTATCAATGCATTATTAAAGAACCTTTTTGTAAATGACGTGGTGAATGTTGGAAACGACAAGGCTATTACTGTACTTGAGCTGGCACAAACGATCATAAAGCTTACCGGCTCCAAATCAAAAATTGTTCACCTTCCTCCTTTGCCGGAAGGAGATATGACAAGACGCCAGCCTGATATTCAGAATATGAAACAGTTGTTAGAGAGGGATTTCACGAGTTTGGAAGACGGATTGAATAAATCATTGCTTTAAAGAAAAACAATAAATACGTTAGTTCTATGACAATTTTAGTAACAGGTGGCTGCGGTTATATTGGCTCTCACACGGTAGTAGATCTGATCGAAAATGGCTATGTAGTAATTTCAGTGGATAATAATTCCTGTTCAGGTACCCAACTCCTGGAAGGAGCAAAAAAATAACCGGTAAGGATATTATTAATTATAAAGCAGATGTTTGTGATTATGAAGAAATCCGGGAATATTTTTTAAAACATAAGATTGACGGGATCATTCATTTTGCTGCTTTTAAATCGGTTGATGAATCTGTAAAGGAACCCTTGCTTTATTTTCAGAATAACCTTGTTTCACAAATAAATATTTTACGTTGTTCAGAAGAATTCAGGATAAAGAATTTTGTTTTCTCCTCTTCTTGCAGCGTATATGGTAATGCAAAAGAAATCCCGGTAACAGAAGAGACAGTTTTGGAAAAAGCCGAATCACCTTATGGGCGGACCAAACAGATAGGTGAGGATATTATTCGAGATCTAGCTATTGCCAGTTCTTCAAATTTTATCCTGCTTCGGTATTTTAACCCCGCCGGTGCACACCCTTCTGCTATTATTGGAGAAATACCTTATGGCCGGCTCATTAACCCGGTGCCCGCAATTACACAGTTTGCAAAAGGTAAATTGCCCGGCTTGAAAGTATTCGGAACTGATTATGATACTAGGGATGGTTCTTGAGTAAGAGATTTTGTGCATGTATCTGATATTGCACATGCACATACCCCTTGCTATGAATTACTTATTCATGGGAAAAAATAAAACGAATTGTGAAGTGTTTAACCTAGGTACTGGGAATGGCGTGACTGTGATGGAAACAATAAATGCTTTTGAATCTGTAACCGGTAAGAAGCTGGACTACCAAAAAGCTGATCGACGGCCTGGTGATGTGGTGTCTGTATATGCCAATAACGATAAAGCAAGAATGCAATTAGGATGGCTTCCCAGGTTTGGGCTTAATGATATTATGAAAACAGCCTGGGATTGGGAGCAAAGGATATAATTTAAGCTGGTCTAATTGGAATAAGAGAAATATGATATTCAGGAATATTTTTTTATGTTTATTTTTATTGATTTTTTTCCATGTATTGACAAAAAATTGTTCTGATAGTTCTTTATCTGGTGCGATTTCTGATAGTCTTAATATTCCTGCTTATTTACTTAATAAAGAACTTACAAAAGCTGGATATCCCGGTGTCGAAATAAGAAGATCTAACATTCCTACCACTAAAAGTATTTTCATTTCCATCAGCAAAAAAAAAGATTAAGTTTTCAGCTACAGGTTCAGGGGCCTGAAGTATTTCCATTATTTCGGATGGAAAAAGTAAGTATATCAGGCAATACTGCACTAGGAGTTCAACATGGAATTTTTAAATACCTTTGAAACACTTGGGTTCCGGTATTATTTCCCGACCCTGTTTGGTATATTGTACCGTCTAAACCTTCATTATTCAGGAAACAGAATATTAAATCTGGTCCCTCATTTGATCACAGGAGGATCTGGTATGGCTATGGCACTGGTTCACTAACAGCAGATTCAAATTATCGTTTTTGGTTTATGGCTAACAGGCTGGGCGGTTCTATGCAGGCAGTAGTTGGTCATTCTTATGAGGATATTATCCATCGCAACAAAGATGTTTTTTTGCAGCACCCTGAATGGTTTTATCCTGCTGCACCGAAGGGTACTATTCCAATGGCAGATCCGAAGTTTGACCTGGCCAATGAAGAGTTGGTGCAGTTCATCATCAAAGATGTACTGAAAAGACTGACCAGGCAAAAGCTAAAAACGCACCCCTGAAGATGGTCTCTCTTTGCCCTTCTGATGGAATGGGCACTGCAATACACCGGCATGTCAGCGCCTGGGAACTATTACCGACAGGGTCTACTCCCTCATCAACAGGGTAGCCAAAGCAGTGAATCAAAAACATCCCGGCACGCTGATCAGCGGTATGGCGTACAGCGAGTACAGTGCACCGCCTACCAAAAAATTAGAACCCAATACTTTCGTAAGCATTGCTACAGCATTCAACTATACAAAATATTCTACAGAGCAATTGATACAGGAATGGAGTAAAAAGCCGGAGTGACCGAGTCTATGATTATCTTGGTTTATATGTCTGGGATTTTGACCTGCCGGGAAAAGGTCAGGCCAGCCGAATAGACAAAACGGTTGCCCTTGTTAAAAAGTATTACCGGCTGGGTGCAAGAGGTTACGACACAGAATCAACTCCCGGTTCAATAAATAAAGGTCTTGGCCATTTTATCATATCCCGTCTTTTATGGGACATTAATGCGAACACTGCTGCACTGAAAAAGGAATTTTTCACCCAATGCTTTGGCAGGGCCTCCGGCCTGGTGGCGCAATTATGGAATGTTTGGGAAAATTATCCTTACGATGGGGTAAGGGAAAGTGACCTTGCTGCCTGGATAGACATGGTAAAAGAAGCGGGTAAATTGGAGACTAATACTGCTGTTGGTGCAAGGCTTGCGCATATTAATACATACTTACATTATTTATATCTCTATTCTGAATACAGGAAAACAAAGGCTGAACCTGAAATGCTGGCATTGCTTACGTATTGTTACAATACCATGGATATAGGGACTGTATCAGGTTACCCGGCACTTTTTGAAATTGGCAATGTTTCGCCGATACCGGGATTTGCATTTAATGATCCCAATGCAAAGTATAAAAGAAAAGATCTGTCATTAAGTATGCCATCGCAGGTGGACAAACTTATAACGGCAGACAGAAAAAAATTGCAACGGAAGGCGGATATGAAAATATTTGTACCCACTGCTACTAAGTTTCAGATCACCAGCCCTTTCACCTGTTTTCAAAAAGAGGGAATATAATGGCTATAAAGGGACCACGGCATTTACAGGCATACACTATTTTGTCCTGAAATAAAAAATCCTGGGGAAAAAAAATTACCTGGAATTATCTGGCGGGCTGGTTACCGGTGGAGGAAGTGCAAAGCCAATTTCTGTTACTGTGGCACCTTATACAGGGGTTGTAGATATGTCCCAAAATCCGCTTCTTCAGTACGACTATTCAGGCAGCAGGGATACACAACAGGTCCGTCTTAATAAATTGGCCAAAGGCTATTACCTGTTGAAGGTGGAAGACCCGGCTAAAATGTTCCGGCTTAAGTTCAGTCCTTCAATTCCCTATTCAATAATTGTTACTCCGCAGAACAGGTTTAATGGTTACAGCAGGTACCTGTCTTTTTATGTTCCTGCAGGCATAGCTGCCTTCAGAGTGTTTAAAGAAATAGAAGCGATATTGGTGTCGCCATCAGGAAGGGTGGTGGACCTGAGTAAAAAAGGGAGCGAAGAGATTGACATTAAAGTGTTGAATGGAGAAGAAGGACTGTGGATGATAAATTTTGTGAACGGTTATTTTCATATTGAAGGGGTTCCTCCTTTCATGTCAATGAATCCCGAACAAATGCTGGTACCCTCAGATCTGCAATAGATAACTTTTTATTTTTTCTTACATTTTAGCCACAAAAAAATAATTTAAATATTTTCATTCGTTAAAAAAATAAAGCAGTAAAAATTTATGAAAAAAAGAGTTTACATAGCGGGAGGCGGAGGAATGCTGGGAGAAGCATTTTACCAGGTGTTTAAAGACGAGTTTGAAATAAAAGTAACAGACATCGATTTGAATGCATCATGGATCAGCTTCCTGGATTTCAGGGATTACAATGCTTACCGAAATGAGCTATTATCATTCCGGCCGGATTATTTGTTTCACCTCGGAGCTCATACCAGCCTGGAGTATTGTGAAGAGGATATTGCAGATGCATACCTGACAAATACTATTGCCGTTGAGAATGCAGTTAAGCTCTCTAATGAACTTGACATTCCCTTCTTGTAGGTTAAGTACAGCAGGCATATTTGATGGAAAACAGGAGACCTATGATGATTGGGATCTGCCTAATCCCCTCCACGGCCATTATGCCCGTTCAAAATATATGGGTGAAAGATATGTAGTGGAAAACAAGGATAAATTCCTGGTATGCAGGGCAGGGTGGATGATGGGGCGGATCCGGCAAGGACAAGAAATTTATCAGTAAAATATTAAAACAGATCAAAGAAGGGAAAAAAGAGCTGCATATTGTTACTGACAAATTCGGTACACCAACCTATACACATGATTTTGCCAGGAATGTAAAACTGTTACTGGAACATGAGTTTTGGGGAGTATATAACCTTGTGTGCGAAGGGGAAACAAGCCGGTTGGAAGTTACAAAAGAAATACTCCGTATACTTGGGAAAGAAAATGAAATACAGGTGCAGGAAGTGAATTCTGAATTTTTCAAAAAGGAATATTTTGCGGCCAGGCCTGTATCATCTGAGAAATTGATTAACGTAAAATTGAATCTCCGCAAATTAAATATGCGGGACTAAGGTCTGCTTGCATGAGTATATGTCCAATTACTATGGTGACTATTTAAATAATAAATAAACTTTTATATAATGGCAGAAGAAAGATTACTCCATGAAGAAGATAATCCGTGGAGGGTGAACATTATTACCGTTACAAAGAACTAAGTAAATATATTTCAACGCAGGACAGGGTACTTGATATTGCCTGTGGCACCGGCTACGGACCAAATAAACTGGCTACCTATACTTCCGGTGAAGTGACCGGAGGTGATATCTCTGCTGAAGCAGTGGAGCTGTGTAATAAAACATGGAAAAAGGAAAATCTGCAATTCAGGGTTCTGGATGGCACTAAGCTGGATTTTCCCGATGGCTACTTTAATAAAGTTGTGTCTTTTGAAACGATAGAACATACTACCAGTTATATGGCCATGCTCAAAGAATTTAACCGGGTATTACATACTGATGGGACAGCGATCATATCAACCCCCAATTTTCTGATCAACAGCCCCGGGGATTTATTGAAAACCCTTACCACACCCAGGAGTTTGTATATGATGAGCTTAATGACATACTTTCAAAAGTATTTGCAGAGGTGACCATTTACGGACAGCATTATAGCAGGTATGATAAGCCAATGCCTGTCCTCGCAAAATTTGCTGAGCAGGTACTTAAAATAAAAGGTATCAGAAAGCTACCAGTTTCTGTTAAGGAACAAAGTAGCCAGGATATTTATCGGGAAAGGGTTTCATCCGGATGAAAATGATTATGTCCTCGTTTCAGATCGGGACAGTATTGTGAAGTGCCAAACATTTTTCTGTATATGCAAAAAGAAAAAGGCTTAGTTTCTGTCATCATCCCGGTGTATAATACGGGCATGATACTTTAAAGAAACAGTTGATTCGGTCTTGAACCAGCAATACAGCCAATTTGAAATGTTATTGATAGATGATGGGTCCACAGATGGTACTTTTACAAGCAAGTAATTTTTGCCAGATGATAAGAGGATAGTGAAGATGAGTCAGCATAACCAGGGTATGGCAAGGACAAGGAATAATGGATTGGCGCTGCGAAAGGGGGAGTTCATTCTTTTTCTTGATCATGATGACTGATAGAGCCTGGATTTCATTTCAGTGAGGATTGAATATCTTGACACTCATCCAACCATTGGATTCGTAGGCGGCCCCATTACCACTTTTCCGGATAATCCTAAAGAAGTATATGTCTGCTGCTGACAATGTGGAAAGGCAAGTGTTGTTTTTTTTGACCAGGGATATTTGACAACCCTTCCAGTTATATTATCAGGAGTTCAGTTTTGGCTGATTACAATATTGCCATGAATGAAAAACTATCCAGTACTGCGGATAGATTTCTCTTATTGCAATTGGCAAAGTTACAAAAAAGGCAACAGTAGATAGAGGAAGATTGCTTTATCGCATATCAGTGGGTGGCTTTTCGCAGGTGATAAAACCATCACTGATTCGTGATAATGAATTATTCTATTATGAAATTAAGAAAAAGGGACTTTTTCCTGCAGCCGATGTACAGGCTTTTAAGAGCCAATACCTGTGGGGGTTGTCTATAGGTTATTTGAAGGTCAGGAAATATCATTTGTTCTTGAAATATCTTTTTTTGTCTTTTATTTCTTCACCTGTAAAGTTTATAAAAAATAGTTTTGAAAAATTGGTCTTTAAACAATAAGATACATGCAAAGTGAAAATGTTGGTACTGTTGGATTTAATAGTTCATGTTTGAATGTCTGCTGTAATTACGGAAGGGATAGTAAAATCCCGAATTTTCGTTGTGTAGAATTGCCCATTTTCATTCGTTTTGTATTCTTAAATTTTGACCCTAAGCTACTTTAAATCAACTTAGTGCCGGTTTCAATATCCTTAAAACCGGCACATGAAAAGAAGGCTGTTCACTTTACAGGTTATTTTATTGGGGTTGCTGATTCTGGCATTCATAGCCGCTATTATTCAAACGATAAATATTACTGACCCTGTTGCGAAGCAAATAAATGAACTTCCGAAAAGTGGAAGGAATGAAGAATTTGATCCTGCATTATCCCGTTTAAATTCTACTGACACGGTCATTAATTATTGCGATAGTCTTTATGATAAACAGTACAAACATTCAGATGTAGATGATTTTCAAAAGTACTATACTGAAATTTTATCATCTGTAATCAGGAAGCGGTTCTATCATGGATATTCTTATTATGGATTACGAACAAACTACATGGCGTTTCTGTTTTCCAAAGTTTCTGCAAACGGGTACAGGGCTATTATTGTTCCGGATGATATCCTGAAATACCCTGCTGCTGCCTGCAGCCAGCAGTCGATAATTATGATGGAAGTTTTGAGGAAAAAAAATATTGCTTCCAGGAAAGTCGGTTTCCAGGGTCATCAGTCAGGTCATTTTTGTTTTGAGGTTTTTTATGATGGGGGCTGGCACTTTTATGATACCAATATGGAGCCGGATAATGAAGTGCTGAATGCCCACAACAGACCAGATATTGCCAGCCTGGTTGCTAATAAAGAATTATTATTAAAAGCATATAAAAGCTATCCTGCAGAACTGATCCTGGATGTTTTTTCTACATACACCTATGGGCCTGTTAATACTTTCCCTGCTCCAAGGGGTATCGTTTTTCAGCGGATCACTATGTTTCTTTCTTATACTTTATGGTTATTTTTTCTGATACTTTACATTCTTGTACGCCGCAGGTATTTGCGGCTTAGCGTTAAAAAATATGTGCGGAATCGCAGGATTTATTTCACCCAGTCTGAACGAGGAACATCTCCATCGTATTACCCGGGCATTGCAGCACCGGGGGCCTGATGCAGAGGGTTTTTATTATGATGAAAAGGCCGGTCACCAGCATATTGGCTTGGGGCACCGGCGTTTATCTATCATTGACCTGAGCGAAGCAGCTAATCAGCCCATGTATAGCCACTGCGGTCGCTATGTAATGATTTTTAACGGTGAGATCTATAATTATACCGATATCAAGCAACAAAAATTTCAGGGTGTTGTATGGAGATCAACCGGTGATTCAGAAGTGGTGTTGGAAAGCTTTGCCCGGTATGGTCCGGATTGTTTTCGCTGGCTCAATGGTATGTTTGCCCTGGCGATATGGGATAAGCAGATACAAAAACTTACACTGGCAAGGGACCATGTGGGTATTAAGCCACTTTATTGTTATCTGGATAATAACGAATTTATTTTTTCGTCAGAGTTAAAAAGTATAACAACAGTTAAGAAAAACTTAGTGGTTGATTATTCGGTTGTTCCAGCTTACCTACATATTGGTTATATACCACATCCATATTCTATTTTTAAGCAGGTAACCAAACTTTCTGCAGGTTCTTATGCTGAAGTTGTACCTAGTAAAAGTGGCAGTCTTTCTTTCAAAGAAATATCTTTCTGGAAAATACAGGACAAAATACAACAACAGGTGATGGCAGATGAGGAGCAGGCCAAACTGGAGTTGGACAGCCTGCTCACCGATGCAGTGGCACGGCAGTTAGTAAGCGATGTGCCAATTGGTACATTTTTAAGCGGAGGTACCGACAGCAGTATCGTAACGGCGCTGGCCTGTAAGGTATCGGCCAAAAAAAATAATACATACAGTATTGCCGTAACAGACGGAAAAATTAATGAGGCACCCTATGCGGCCGCAGTGGCCCGGCATTTGCAAACCAACCATCACGAATTACCGATAACCCAAAAGGATATCCTGGAGATGGTACCTGGATTTATGAGTGTATATGACGAGCCATTTACCGATTCATCGGCTGTTCCCACTATCCTAGTGAGCAAACTGGCCCGGCAGTATGTTACAGTAACATTGAGCGGAGATGGGGGATGAGCTGTTTTGCGGGTATGACAGTTATTTGTGGGCAAAGCGGTTTCAAAACCCGGTATTGCGAATAACGGCACCGATGATTTATGCAAGTACAAGAGTATTAAACAGCCGGTATCAGCGGGCCGGAATGTTATTTGCCAGCCATCCTACGGGACATTTGAACAGTCATATTTTTAGCCAGTCGCAAAACTTTTTTACAGAGCAGGAGATTACCGATATGCTTGTGCATCCGGGATTTGACCTATCACTGGTTAACAAACTCTATACAGGACGAGAACTGACAATGGTGGAACAAATGAGTTTTGGAGATATTGAAAACTATCTGAAAGACGATTTACTTGTAAAAGTGGACAGGGCAAGCATGCAATACAGCCTTGAAACGAGGGTGCCATTACTTGACTACCGGGTGGTGGAATTTGCCTTGAACCTTTCTGATGCACTGAAGATGCACCCAGATGGCAGTATGAAGTATTTGCTTAAAAAAATATTGTATGATTATGTACCGGCACCATTGCTTGACAGGCCCAAAGTGGGGTTTCAGCATTCCGCTGGTAAAATGGCTGAAAACAGACTTGAAATGGATGATTGACAGGTATTGTTCAAAAGAGGTGGTAGAGAGTGCCGGAGTGGTTCATTATGAAGTGGTAAAGAACATGGTGCACCGTTATGAAAGCGGAAAGGCCGACTACTTGTATAACAGGTTATGGACATTAATAGTATTACACTGGTTTTTACATGAACATAAATAAGAAAATACTTTATATCACCTACGATGGTATGACTGATCCGTTGGGGCAAAGCCAGGTGCTGCCCTACCTTGTCGGTTTATCGAAAGAAGGTTACCGGTTTACCATTCTTAGTTTTGAGAAGAAGGAACGGTATGAACGTTTTAAGGATATTATTAACAGAATAACCAAAGCGGCAGGCATTACATGGGTTCCACTGAGTTTTACAACAAAGCCACCCCTAGTGTCCAAGTATTACGATTCAGTACGCATGAAGAGAACTGCTTTCCGGCTGCATCGTCAACAACGGTTTGATATGATACACTGCCGGAGTTACATTGCTGCCGATCTTGGATTACGCCTGAAAAGGAACACCGGTGTGAAGTTTTTATTTGATATGCGTGGATTTTGGGCCGATGAGAAGAAAGATGCCGGTACATGGAACCAGAACAGTTTCCTTTTTCGCAAGGTTTACCAATACTATAAGCAGAAGGAAAATGAATTTATCAGGGAGGCTGACTATATCATATCATTAACACATGCTGGTAAAGGTGAGATAATGAACTGGCCCTCTTACAATCCAGCTGTTCCGATGAGTGTCATACCCTGCTGTGCAGATATGGATCATTTTACTCTGACCAGTGTAGAAGACCGAAAAAAGGGAAGAATAAGACTGGGTTTGCCGGAGAAAGGATTGGTAGTGAGTTACCTAGGTTCGTTAGGTGCTTGGTACATGCTGGATGAGATGTTGGAATTATTTGCAGTGATTAAAAAGAAATATACTGAAGCAAAGTTTCTTTTTATAACCCATTCTTCTCCTCAGCTTATTTATCAAGGCTGCCAATTTTTCATCTTAGCAGTGATGATATTTTGATTAAAAGAAGCAAGCAGGCAGGAGGTTCCAGTTTTTGCCAAAGCATCGGACGTAAGTATTTCGTTTATAAAAGCTATGTATTCTAAACTTTCCAGTTCACCAACAAAGTTAGGTGAGTTGCTTGCTATGGGCATACCGGTGATCGTGAATGCCGGGGTTGGTGATGTTGAGGCTATTGTAAGTGACAGTGGGGGGGGGGTAGTAATGTATGGGTTTACTGCTGAGCACTACAGAGAAACTGTAGACGCAATTGCCGGATTGATGCAAAAAGAACCACAGTCCATACGGGCCAATATAACAAAAGTGTATAGCCTGGAGGAAGGAGTTAAACAGTACAGTGATGCCTATAAGGTTATTTTGGGATAAATGATATGAAATGCGACAAATAAAAAAAAAGAGGAGAATACTTTTTCTGGTGCCTTATCCAAGGGATAAAGCGCCAAGTCAACGGCTTAAGTTTGAGCAATACTATTCACATTTCGAAGAGGCGGGTTTTGAGGTGCATACCAGTTCATTTGTAGGGGAAACTTTTTGGAAAGTAATTTACCAAAAGGGACACTGGATTCACAAATTTTTTTATACATGTGCCGGGTATTTCAAACGGATGAAAGATATTTTCCGTTTAGCCGAATATGATGTTGTGTATGTACATTTATGGGTTACACCTTTTGGAATTCCTTTTTTTGAATGGTTGATTTGCAGGCTGAGCAGGCGGGTTATTTATGATATTGACGACTTGGTTTACCTGGCAGAGTCAAAAAGCGCTGTGAATAAACTGATTGCAGGAATAAAGGGAAAAGGAAAACCAATTTATCTGATGAAAAATGCTGATCATGTAATCACCTGTACGCCATACCTAGATCAGTTTGTAAGACAATATAATCTTCAAACAACAGATATTTCATCTACAATAAATACTGAAAAGTATCACCCCAAAAGCGATTATTCTATAGTTAATCGACCAGTTATACTGGGATGGAGTGGTAGCCATAGCACTTCCAAGTATTTATACCTGCTTGAACCTGTTTTCAGAAAATTGCAGCAAGAAGGTATTGCCTTCAGGCTGCTTATTATGGGTGATGCCGACTTTAAGATAGAGGGTATTGCAACCGAGGCATTGTCATGGGAGGATAGTTATGAAACAGAAGTAATAGGTCGGTTTGATATAGGTCTGTACCCGCTGCCTGATGAACAATGGGTGTATGGAAAAAGTGGATTAAAAGCCTTGCAGTATATGGCGGCAGGAGTGCCCACGATTGCCACAGCTATTGGCACCAATTTTAGGATAATGGAACATGGTAAAACGGGTTTTCTTGCCAAAGAGGAAAAAGATTGGCTAAAGTATATTAAACTGCTTATCATTGACGGGCAATTGCGTCAACGTATGGGTGCAGCTGGGGCCTCAATGGTTGAGGAAAAATTTTCAATTCATGCCAACAAGGATACCTACTTACATATTGTGCAGCAGGTTGCGCCAGCTGCACGAACTAGCCACTTTTAGGAGCTTGCACTTATAATAATCCTTTGCAGCCAATTTGTGTCATTGTTTATACTAAAATAATTGCCTAATCCTGTAAAGAGAATTCTGTAATTATAAAATCGAATATTTATTTTATGTCAACCTCAAAACTTTCACTGGAATTTCTATATTATTTATAAATACTTCTCCAGTGGTATTTCATCAGGCCAGCGAATTCGTTTAGAACACTACCTGCCCTTGTTGGACGAGGAGGGTATCCGCTTACAATAAGTTCATTACTCATCATGCGAGGAAGAAAAACGCTATATTTAAGTAGTTATGTTTCTCATATGTGCTTGCATGGGGGATGATTGATGAGAAAAACCTGCGATTTATTCAGGTCATGGGAATATGACTATGTGTAAATACACCGCTGTGCTTCGACTGCCGATTCACCAGTAGCTGAATGGGTTATTGCAAAGATTTTCGGAAAGTAAATAATTTTTGATTTTGAAGATGCTTTTATATAAGAATGACTTAGAGAGGCAAATGTAGTAATAAAGCTATTCAGTAGATGTCGCTGGAATACCTTAGTAGTTTCTCCGTTAGACGTAAATCCCATTATCATCTCTGAATGAGATGATAAGGTTTTGTATTTTTAATTAAGCAGTGAGCTGCGGGAAGAAAATGGCTTACCTGCCAGAAGAATAATCCAAGAAGCTTATCCTGTAAAATGTACCTTACTGGTTTTTGTAAGAATGTTAAATAATTATGTTGCTGGCACTCCGTTTTTTTTCTATTAATGATTTTTTAGTTGTACCGCTATGCCTGGTCGTGTTATATGCCATCGTTAGAAATAGGGCAGAACGGCCGAAGAATGCTGCGCTTAAAAAAATTTATTATAGGGTTTTTATTATAAAGTATTTTTTGTTTTGCTTATACTATCGTCACGGAGTTTGTTTTTAAAGGTGGTGATACGAATTTGTATTACCAGGCTATAAAGATCTGAGAGCCGCACTAAGTGATGATTTTGGCTTTATTGAAACAATAGCCACAAGTATGAGCATTGATATCGATCACCCGCTTGCTCCCTATTTTTATTATGATAATTATGAACATGACTTTACCTTCAATTATATGCGTTCGGCAAGTAATTTTTTTCCGCCGAGGCTGGGCCTGGTACCCTCTCTGCTTTTCCTGAATAGTTACCTGTGCATCAGTCTTTGTTTTGGTTTTTTTGCCTATGCCGGTTCCATCAGGATTTTCAAGTTTTTCTATCATTATTACCCCGCATATAAGCGGGAGATTGCACTGGCTGCTATATATATCCCAAGTGTTTGTTTCTGGAGTGCAGGCCTTCTGAAAGACCCGATTTGTTTTGGGGCTATTGGCTTTATTCTTTACGGGGCGCTTAATGTTTTTGTACGAAAAGTAAATATAATAAGTTCCATATTCCTCATAATTATATGTGGATTGCTTATATACATCATCAAAGTTTATATTCTTCTGGCCTTTATCCTGGCGATGACCATATGGTTATTTGCAGAAACTAATAAATTGATAAAAGACAGTACCCTTCGTACTATATTTTCTCTGCTTACCTTTATTTTTTCTATTACTATTGCCTTTTACTATTGAATTATTTTACATCTCAGGAAGCTGCACAAGGGTTTAAACTGGATACCTTGCTTGAAAAATCAGAGAAAACAGCGCCAGGTCTTTGAAAGCATCAAAGTAGAAGGTGGATCTGGTTTCAACTTTAACACTTCAAATCCTTTATTACTTGTATTTGGTAGTATTACTGCTACTTTTTTCCGGCCTTTTTTATGGGAAGTTAATACCCCTATTGCTCTTTTTTCAGCTCTTGAGTCACTTATTTTTTTACTTCTGACAGCTTTCTTTTTTGTAAAAAAAGGTGTTCTGTTATATTTTAAAAACATATTCTCAGATCCGAAACTCCTGATGTGTTTTGTATTTGCTATTGTATTTGGTGTTGCTGTAGGCGCTTCTACAACAAATTTTGGTGCGTTGTCGAGGTATAAGATTCCTTGTATGCCGTTTTACTTTATTATGTTGTTATTAGTATACAAAAAAACTTCATTGCAGTATCCCAAGTGGTTTAATGTTATTCTTAAAAGGTTTACATAATTATGTGTGGTATAGCCGGTTCCATCAATTTTCCGCTTGACATTCCAAGACTAACCAGGGACCTATGGCATCGTGGGCCTGATGAGCAATCGACTTTTGCAGAAGGTAACCTGCAACTGCACCATCACAGGCTGGCTATCCTGGATATTGCCAGTGGTAAGCAGCCAATGCATTCTGAACATCTGACTATTATTTTCAATGGAGAGATATATAATCACCAGGAGGTTAGAAAGCGGCATGGCTTGTTATGTAAAACAAACTCTGATACCGAAACGATTTTACAGGCCTACCTGAAACTAGGTACTACTTGTCTAAATGATTTTGATGGTATGTTCGCTTTTATTATCTATGACAGGAAAGCGAATTCCCTTTTTATAGCAAGAGACAGGGCCGGGAAAAAACCAATTTATTATTATAATATACCCGGTAAGTTTGTAATAGCCAGTGAATTAAATGCATTGAAGAACCAGGTGCAATCTTCCATCAATGAAGAACATATTGAACAATATCTTCGCTATGGTGCATTTCACCGGTCGGCTACTCCCTATAAGGATGTTTATGAATTACCACCCGGGCACTATGCCATGGTAAGTCTTGCAGATTGTGCTGTTACACTTAATCAATGGTGGAACATACAAGCCTTTTATGAACAACGAACCAATGATGGACTTTCAGCGGCCATTGAGAAAGTAGATTCAATATTACATACGGCCATCAGAAGAAGACTGGAATCATCAGATCTGGAAGTCGGTTCTTTTTTAAGCGGAGGCATTGACAGCGGACTTGTTACAGCTATTGCATCGCAGTATAATTCTTCCTTAAAAACCTTTACAGTTTCTTTTTCTGGTTCTTATGATGAAGCCCCGCTGGCAAAACTGGTGGCTGCTAAATATAAAACTCATCATACAGAGATAAATATTTCGTTTGATGCATTGCAGAATGATATTGAAAAAATACTGGCCAATTATGGCGAACCTTTTTATGATGATTCAGCTATACCCAGCTATTATGTAAGCCGCGAAGCAAAGAAATACCTTACAGTTATACTCAATGGCGATGGTTCAGATGAATTGTTCGGCGGTTACCGCCGGTATGTGCCCTTTGCGAAATATGACTTCTTTTCCAGTTCAGCTATGCTTAGTGCTTTAGCCACGGTAGTAAAAAAGATCATTCCGATCACTCATGAAAAGCAGTCTAAACTGAATTATCTCTACCGGTTAGCTGATCTTGCCTCGCAAAAAGGAACCGGAATTTATTTCTCTGCTACTACGGATATTTTCAGCGGCTTTTATGAGCAGCTTATACCACGGCAAGGAAATACTATAAAAGAATTAGAAGATTTGCTTTCATCAATCAATCGCTCATCGTTTTCCGGATTACAAAAATTGATGATGATGGATTTCAATGCCATCCTCCCGGATATATTGTTGGTGAAGATGGATATTGCCACAATGGCCAGTTCACTGGAGGGCCGCAGCCCCTTTCTTTCTAAAGAGATGCTGGAGTATGCACCGGGTTTGCCGGATAGTTATAAAATAAAAGGAACCACCACCAAGCATTTGTTGCGTCAACTGGCCGTTAAATACCTGCCCGGAGAATTGGTGAACCAGCCTAAACGGGGATTTGAGGTTCCTCTGAAACAATGGGTGGATAAGGAATTAAAGGATATTATTTTTGCCTACCTGGATTCAACAGATTCGTATGCAGATAATTTTGTAGACAGGCAGTTCATCCGCCGGTTGTTACAGCGTAAAATAAAAGTATCGGATGAAAAAAGGGCCAAAATGCTCTACACTCTTTTTGCACTGAATGTATGGTACAGGAAATGTGCGGTCAATAATATTTAATTATGTCTGTTGCTTTTGATACAGGTAAATTTGTTATCTCCCTTGATTTTGAATTGTTCTGGGGGGTGAGGGATAAAAGGACGATTGAGAATTATGGTACTAATATCTTAGGGGTGCAACTGGCTATCCCTGCCATGCTATCGCTGTTTGAGAAATATGGAGTGAAAGGAACTTTTTCTACAGTAGGTTTTTTATTTGCAAAGAACAAGGAAGAATTACTGGCCAGTTGCCCGGAGATGAAGCCGCTATATCATGAGGCCAATCTTTCACCTTATAATTCTTTTGATGCTGTGGGCAATAATGAGCAGGATGATCCATACCATTTCGGGTACTCATTATTACAGCAGATAAAGGAGAATAATAATCATGAAATTGGAACGCATACTTTCTGCCATTACTATTGTCTTGAACCAGGACAAACACCTGAGGCATTCAGGCAGGACTTATTGGCAGCAAAAAAAATTGCGGCAACCCGGGGCATTATTGTAAGGAGCCTTGTTTTTCCCCGCAACCAGTTTAATGAAGAGTATCTTTCTGTCTGCAGGGAAGTGGGTATCGATTCTTACCGTGGCAATCCCACATCATGGCTGTATGCCGGGAGAAATAAAAATGACGAAAGCTTGCTTCGCCGTGCCTTTCGTTTTGTGGACACTTACCTCAATCTTACCGGGCATCATTGTCATACGAAAGAGTATGTAATGTCTTCTTTACTGCTGAATATTGCTGCGTCAAGGTTTTTACGTCCTTTCAGCCATAAGCTTGCCATTTTGGATGGGTTACGGTTAAGGCGTATAAAAAGAGCTATGTTGCATGCGGCGAAACAGAAAAAGCTTTTTCATTTATGGTGGCACCCTCACAATTTTGGGGTCAATCTTCAGCAGAATATCAATTTCCTGGAGAAAATCCTGCAATATTTTCAACAACTTCAACGAGATTATCAATTCAGCAGTATTACTATGTCCGGGTTAAATGATGAAATTTCACAAAAGGGATGAACAAGAAAATCGTCATGCTATGCTCTGACTGTTTTTCAACAGTGACCTTGTATAATTATATCAGTAGTTACCATACCATCGGTAAAGTTATTACTGAGGAGCCTATGCGGGGAATGGCCCTGGCTAAACGGCGAATGAAAAAGCTTGGTTTTTTCAGAGTTACAGGACAAATTATGTTTAGTATGATCATCGTTCCGGCGATCAGGATATTCAGTAAAAAAAGAATAGCGCAATTAAAGGATCAATACAAATTTGACGAAAATTCAATCCCTGCTGCCAAGAAGGTTCATTTCCCTTCTGTAAATGATGAAGATTGTATTAAATTATTGAAAGAGCTGGATCCTGATGTAGTGATTGTAAATGGGACAAGAATAATTTCTAAGAAGGTGCTGGATAGTACGAAAGCAGTTTTCATCAATATGCATACCGGCATTACACCCAAATACAGGGGTGTGCATGGGGGATATTGGGCAATGGTAAATAATGATACCGCCAATTGTGGCGTTACTGTTCACCTGGTAGATAAGGGAATTGACACAGGAGGTGTCCTGTACCAGGCGACCATCCCTGCTACCGGGGATGATAATTATGTTACGTACCCTTACCTTCAGTTTGGTGAAGGTATCCCGCTTATGCATAAAGCGGTTGAAGATATTCTGCAAGACAGGGTAACAGTAGTGCAAAGCCGTATTGCTGAAAGTGCTTTGTGGTATCATCCCACTATCTGGCAATACTTGTACCTGAGAATATTTAAAGGGAAAAAATAATCCATCTGTATCTGTTCTTTTTATGCCTAAACTGATCCGTATTACCACCGCTCCGATTTCACTCAATGTTTTACTGAGGGGGCAGATGCGTTACATGAATGAAAATGGATTTGACGTGGTGATGGTCAGCAGTGATGGAAAGGAATTAGAGACTGTTAAAGCCAACGAACAATGCCGCCATCATATTATCCCGATGACACGGAGAATGACACCATTGGGCGACCTGCGTTGTTTATGGCTGTTGTACCGTTTTTTCAAAAAAGAAAAACCTGATATTGTTCACTCTCATACTCCCAAAGCGGGCCTGCTGGCGATGCTGGCAGCAAAATTTGCAGGAGTTAGGCTACGTATTCATACCATTGCGGGGTTGCGTTTTGTAACTACCAAAGGGTTTGGCCGTAAAGTGCTGATTGCAATGGAAAAGCTGACCGGCAAAGCAGCTACACATGTATGGCCCAACAGCTATTCGATGGAGCAATACATTATAGAAAATAAATTGGTCAGCCCGAAGAAACTGGAAGTAATTGGCCATGGTTCCAGTAACGGGGTGAGCTTATCCCGTTATTCAATACCGGCCCTCTCAGAAGAAAAAATTGAGGAAACAAAGAGGCGGATGAACTATGATCCGTCGCTGAAATATTTTTTATCAGTTGGCCGCATCGTACACGACAAAGGAATGGATGAGCTGCTTAATGCTTTTGTCAGAGTACATGCAACAAATCCTCATACCCGACTGGTATTGGTTGGCGCTTTTGAAGATGAAGTGGATCCTGTCAGCGATAAGGCCCGTCAATTGATACAAACTCATCCGGCAGTTATCATGGCCGGCTGGAGTGATGCGGTAGAATATTTCATGCATTTATCATTTGCGTTGGTTCATCCTTCCCACCGGGAAGGTTTTCCTAATGTATTATTACAGGCCGGTGCGATGGTTGTCCCATTATCTGTTCCCGTATTGATGGGAATATTGATATAGTGGAACATGCAGTAACAGGATTGCTATTCGAAGTAAAAAATGAAGAAGCGCTTTTTCAACAGATGCAATATGCATTAGATAACCCGGCTGTTTTACAGCAGTTTGCAAAGACCCTCCGTCATCATATTGAGCAGCATTTTGACCAGCCAGTCCTTCACTCCCTCCTCCGCAAAAAATACCTCGAACTGCTTGCGGCACAATAATTTCCCGCCGTTAATCGGAAATCTACGAGTTTCGTAAAAGTACTAGTACCCGATTTCTCTTAATAGATCGTTCATTGTTTTGGAAACCCTGGATGTGTTTTTATTTTAGCTCATCCAAAATCCAAATCAATGAAAACCACATTGAAAAAACCCGTGGCCATTGTCGGCTATTCCGGCCACGCCTTTGTTATCATCGACATCCTCTTAAGTGCGGGTCGCCTCGTTACAGCTTATTGCGACCAGGAAGCAAAAGAATTCAATCCTTATCATTTAGAGTATCTCGGAAAAGAATCAGATGTCATCAACAAACTGAAGAAGTTTGATTTTTTGCCTGTGTGGGCCATAATGGTATCCGGGAAAAAATTCATACTAACCTGAGCCAGTACCTGGGTAATCCAATCAATGCTATACACCCAAGTGCCGTTATATCTTCTTCAGTGAAAATGGGAGATGGTATCATGATCGCTGCCAATGCCACATTGAACCCGTTAGTGGAGATCGGCCGCGGTGTTATTTGTAATACCTCTACCAGTATTGACCATGAGTGTATCATTGGTGATTTCACCCATATTGCACCGGGAGCTGTACTCTGCGGCAATGTTAAAGTAGGCCGGAATACATTTATTGGCGCTAACTCAGTTATTCGCCAGGGCATCATTATCGGTGATAATGTTACCATTGGCGCGGGAACAGTAGTGGTAAAAGATATTCCTGATGGGGCAACAGTGGTTGGTAACCCGGCAAAGAACCTGGTAAAAAGACCTGCACGCAAACTGGTGGCAGCATAAAGTATATTCTTCTAAAAATAATCATTTAAAGCCCGGTGTTTTCGCCGGGCTTTTTTATTGTAAACCAGCCGGGTAGCAGTACTGCAAAATTGATCAGCGCTGTCAGTTATATGATTAATTCTCAATACCTTTGCCTCTTCAAAAAGCAGCATAACCAACCTTATTGTGAAACCAGTAAACCCGAAGGACTTCAGCATTTTGTTCCTTTGCAAAAGGATAATGAGTATGCCCAACGGGCGGCTGCTTTTGTAAGGGAGCATTTCACGGATCATTTAATATTTGAAGGGGGCGCAGGGATAAACTTCCCCCCGAAGTATTGAACTGGCGGGGAGATTTATTGATCTCTTTTATCTCTTCATGGATTTATCCGCAGCCTCTCCTTGAAAATGCATCAATTGCAGCCATTAATTTTCATCCCGGCAGCCCGGAATACCCGGGAACCGGCTGTACCAATTTTGCTATTTACAATGGCGAAAAAGAATATGGAATTACCTGTCACCATATGAATGCAACAGTTGATTCGGGTAGCATTATTCAGGTTAAGCGGTTCCCTGTAAAAGAAGATGACACCGTTTATAGTGTGACACAGCGTTGTTATCAATTGATCGAAGAAAGTTTTTATGAAGTAATGGATTGCATACTCAATAATAAATCTTTGCCGGTTACTAACGAACAGTGGAAAAGAAAACCATATACAAGAAAACAATTGGATGAGCTTTGTACCATAACCCCGGAAATGCCGGAAGAGGAAATTGAACGGCGTATTAAAGCGACAACCTATAAGACACCCTGGGCCTTTACCAGGATAGGCAATCATATTTTGAAATTACAAGCGGAGAATAAGTGATGACTACTGATACAATAAATAGAATATCTAAAAGCCCTGTTACGGGAAAGGAGAGTACGAGATTCCATCAGTATTGGATGATAAGGCTGGTATTGATGCATTTATCGCATTGCACCCCGGTAAGAAAGTAGTGGTGGTGCAGGGATTGGGATTTGTTGGTTCTGTAATGGGCCTGGTGGTAGCCAATGCACTGACAGAGGAATATGCTGTCATTGGTATTGACCTGCCAACACCGGCTTCTTACTGGAAGATCCGTTCAATCAATGAAGGAGTATTTCCCATCATTGCCAGCGATCCTAAAATTGATCTTTATTATCAGCAAGCACTAACCAAAAAAAATTACTACGCTACTTATGATAGCCATGCTTACAGTAAAGCTGATGTGGTAGTGGTGGATATTAACCTGGATGTCCAGAAGAAATCTGCAAAGAATAAAGACCTGGAAGGCTATGACGTAGACTTAACTCCTTTTAAAAGAGCAATTGAAGCCATTGGCAATAATTGTAAAGAAGAAGTACTGGTACTGGTAGAAACTACCGTTCCTCCTGGTACTGCGCAAAAAATTGTAAGACCAATGCTGGAAGAATGTTTAACAAAGCGGGGCTTGTCAACAGATAAATTAAAAGTCGGGCACTCCTATGAAAGAGTGATGCCGGGTCCTAAATACATTGATTCGATACAAAATTTCTACCGGGTTTTTGCCGGTACAGATGAAAAAAGTGCAGAGGCAGTTGAACGTTTTTTACGGACTGTTATTCGTACCGATGAGTATCCGTTGACAAGATTAGGGAATACCAATGCTACTGAGATGGCGAAGGTGCTGGAAAATTCTTTCCGTGCCATGAATATTGCTTTTATGGTGGAGTGGAGTCGTTTTGCAGAAGAGGCCGGAGTCGATATTTATGAAGTGGTGAATGCCATCCGTATGCGGCCAACGCATAAAAACATCATGTTACCCGGTTTGGGAGTAGGAGGTTACTGCCTCACCAAAGATCCGTTACTGGCCAGTTGGGCAAGAATGAATTTATTTGGCAGTGAAGAGAAATTGGGACAAAGTGAAAAAGGGGTTCACATCAATGATAAGATGCCTTTATATGCGTTCGAATATTTGCAATCGCAGTATACTGGTTCGCTGGCCGGTAAGAAAGTGTTATTGCTCGGTGTAAGTTATTTGAATGATGTAGGAGATACCCGCTACACACCGGTAGAGGGTTTTTATGATCAGTTGGCAAATGCCGGCTGTGAAATTACCCTGCATGATCCGCATGTAAAATACTGGGAAGAGAAAGATATTTGGATAAATCAGAATTTGGAAGAACTGTTGCAAGATGATTGTGATGTGGTGGTGATCACAACGGGGCATAAAGATTACAGAAGTAATGAAAGACTTATTAATGCATTATTAAGTAAGTCTGCGGCTTTATGTATGATACAATTGGTGTGTGGACGAAAGACGAAATAAAGGCACTGGGCGAAAAACATATGGTTAAAGTGTTGGGTAGGGTGATTTGTAGGATGGAACACGGATGACACGGATTGAGCGGATAAGGCAGATTTTTTTGTAGTCGGTGAACAAAGGAAATAAAAGCACTGGGCGAAAACAAATCGTTAAGTGTTGATTAGGGGATTGTAAGAATGGGAACACGGATGCCAGTTAAGCGATAAGCACCGATTTTATTGAAAGGGATGATTTTTTGTCATGGGTGAATTTAAGCTCCGGGTGAAACCCGGAGAAAGGAAAAAGACAACTGTATTAGAACCCCGAGGGTTCAATGTGCCAGAAAGGAAAGTATAGATGAAGTGTAAGGTGGTCGTAAATGCTGAATAGAATTACTGAGCGATGAAGAGTGCGACGCAACAAAAGCTGATAGCTGCCTTCAGGCAGGCAAGGCAGCACAGGCGATGACAAAAAAAATATTACAACAACAGATATGAGTAAAAACGTTTTATTACTGGGCGGTGCCGGTTTTATTGGTTTCAATATTGCCAGGTACCTGGCAGAAAACCGGGACTACAAAACTAACTATTGCTGACAACTTTGCAAGAGGCAAGCAAGACGATTATTTTACCGAACTGGTAAATAAGCATAACATAAGAGTTGTAGCCGGAGACTTTACTGACCCTGCTACATTCAATCAGCTGGATGAAGCCTATGACCAGGTTTATATGCTGGCTTCTGTTGTAGGGGTGGATAATGCAAATTCTATTCCGCATGAGATCATCCGCATCAACACAGCTTTGATCTTTAATACATTGGAATGGGTACGCCGTTCTAAAGTTGGTAAGTATTGTTCACATCCACCAGTGAATGTTACGCAGGAACGATTGAAGCATTTGGATATGTTACACCTACACCGGAAGAAGTACCTTATGTATACAGGATATCGGGCATCCAAGGTTTACCTATGCGGTTACCAAAATGCTGGGTGAATCAGGTTTTCTCAACTACGCAAGGATACTGGGTTTTGAAACAACAATAGTTCGCTATCATAATGTGTACGGCCCGAGAATGGGATTCAAACATGTTATTCCACACCTGGTGGTTCGTTATAGAAAAGGGGGAGGAGCCATTCAAAGTGTATGGTCATGACCAGACCAGAGCTTTTTGCTATATCACCGATGCGGTTGAAGGTACTGTACTCGCCATGGAACAACCCAATACAAATGGAGAGATCTATCATATCGGCACGCAGGATGAAATTACCATTGGCGAATTGATTCATTATGCCGGGGAATTGATGAATTTTAAGGGTACTTATGAGAATGCACCAACCTATCCTGGTTCGGTATCCAGGCGTTGTCCTGATATTACAAAGGCGAGGACTCAATTGGGTTTTGAACCTAAAGTGATGTGGAAAGAGGGATTAAAAAAATACAGTAGAGTGGTATAATCAATATCTTGAATCCGGAAAATTAGTTTATGAGTAATAACAGGTTTATTCCGCTCAGTGTTCCCAATATTGCGGGAAATGAATGGAAGTATGTGAAAGATTGTTTGATACCGGCTGGATTTCATCTGTTGGTTCTTATGTTACACAGTTTGAAGAAATGGTTGCTGGATTTGCCGGCGCTAAATATGGTGTGGCGGCTGTCAATGGAACGGCAGCATTACATATTTCTTTATTGCTTAGTGGTGTAAAAAAGGATGACTATGTTATTCTGCCTAACCTCACTTTTGTAGCTTCAGCCAATTCCATAAAATATCTTGGAGCAGAACCTTTGCTGATTGATGCAGACCCGGACTTATGGCAAAATGGATCTTGATTTGCTGGAAGAATTTCTTGGAGAATGAGACGGATGAAAAGAACGGTGAGCTTTTCTATATTAAAGATGGCCGGAGGATAGGTGCCATTATGCCGGTGCATATTCTCGGTAATATGTGTGATATGGACAGGTTTCTTGCCATAGTCAAAAAATATCCGTTGCCAATTGTGGAAGATTCAACGGAAGCATTGGGTACCACTTATAAAGGAAAGAGTGCCGGTTCATTCAGCCCCTTGCCTGTTTTAGTTTTAACGGTAATAAAATTATATCTACCGGCGGCGGGGTGTCATTGTTACTGATGATGAAACATTGGCAAAACATGCCAAGCACCTGACCACTACTGCGAAGGCAAGTCCTGATGAATATTATCATGATGAAGTGGGGTATAATTACCGGTTAGTAAATGTATTGGCAGCCATAGGTGTAGGGCAAATGGAGTTGCTTCCATCATTTATAAAACGGAAAAGGGAGTGTGTGGCCTTTTATAAAAAGGAATTGGCTGGTATAGGTGATATTCGTTTCCAGAAAGAATTGCCTGATGTGGAGACCAATGGGTGGTTATTTACCATTCAGACAGATAAACAGAAGCAATTGCTGGATCACCTGAATGCGAATAAGATACTAAGCCGCCGTTTCTGGATGCCGATGAATAAACTGCCGATGTACAGGGATTGTGTATATGTACGGAAAAAGACACCTCAGATTATATTTATAATACCTGCCTGAGTATACCCAGTTCCACCAGTATTACGGATGATGAACTGGCCATTGTCATCCAGGAAATTAAAGCAGCTATCGGATAAAATTTATGTATCAAATAATCAAACGTTTTTCGACATCGTCTTTTCACTGGTAGCTATTATCATTCTGCTCCCTGTATTTATACCGGTTATCCTACTGTTGTTGCTTACCGGCGAACATGAAGTATTTTACAAGCTAGGATAGGGTGGGATATAAAATCAGGATTTTCAAAATCTTAAAGTTTGCCACCATGCTGAAGAATAGTCCCAACATGGGTGATGGTGATATTACCAAACGGGGCGACCCAAGAATTACTACGGTGGGAAAATTGTTGCGTCAAAGTAAGCTGAACGAGTTGCCGCAGGTATTAAATATCTTTTTGGGCGATATGTCTTTTTTGTTGGACCAAGGCCATTGATGAAAGTTGGTTTTGACCGCTATTCTGATGAAATGAAGTCAAAGTGTATAATGCACAACCCGGACTTACCGGTATTGGCTCTATTGTGTTCAGGGACGAAGAATTGATCATCACCCAAAGCAATTTACCTCCTCATGAATGTTACCGGGATATAATTCTTCCCTATAAAGGGGCGCTGAAGTTTGGTACAAGCAGCACCAGAACTTCTTCACCGACTTTATGATTTTGTTTCTGACAGCCTGGTATATTGTTTTCCCAAAAAGCAACATGGTGTAGAAAGTTTTTCCCTCTTTGCCTAAAAAAAGAAGTTTCTTGAACAGGTTTAATTTCATCGTAATTTCGGTAACAAAGCCTGCGTAATAATTATGTTTAAACTGTTTTCAAAGTCAAAAAAAATGAGTCGGCAGAAATAGCTGAATTCGGTCTCCTGAAAACAGATATGCACTCACACCTGATACCCGGAATTGATGATGGGGTTCTGATATTGAGACCTCATTGAAGCTTATTGGAGGATTACATTCACTGGGCTATAAAAAAATCATTACTACTCCCCATATTATGTGGGATATGTATAAGAATACTAGAGAAATTATACTGGAAAGACTGGAATGGTTAAGGACGACGGTGAAAGAAGCAGAACTTGATATAGAAATTGATGCTGCTGCAGAGTATTTCCTGGATGATCATGTAGCAGGACTGTTGGCAAATAATGAGCCTTTACTTACGGTAAGTGGTAATATGGTTTTAGTGAGTTTTCGATGGCTTATCCTTCTCATAGTCTGAAGGGAATATTATTTGATATGCAGATGCAGGCTATCAGCCCATCATCGCACACCCGGAGCGGTATATATACCTCGATCAGAACAAGGGCTTTTATGAAGAGCTAAAAGATATCGGGTGTCTGTTCCAGTTAAACATACTTTCATTGACGGGATATTATGGTAAATCGGTACAGGAACTGGCCCAGTACCTGATGAAAAAAGAATATTATGACCTGGTCGGAACGGATTTACATCATTTCGGTCACCTGGAAGCTCTCAGTACAAGACCTGTCTTGGCTGCCCAGCTCAAGAAATTATTAGACAGCGGAAAGATTAAGAACTTTGAGCTTTGATGACTGTATTTTCCTTTTTTTGAATACTTTTTTAGAACAAACCTGAACTTTTTCAGTGAGGGTTGTCTCTATTACGTCATGAATGCCTTTACCATTAAAGATTTAGAGAATTTATCCGGGATCAAAGCTCATACAATACGTATTTGGGAGCAGCGGTATAATTTTCTAAAACCTCAGCGAACCGATACTAATATCCGTTACTACAGTAGTGATGAATTAAAGACAGTATTGAATATAGCATTGTTAAATAAGTATGGGTTCAAGATTTCCCATATTGACAGAATGCAGCCTGAAGAAATTAAAGCAAAAATTTTATCATTAGGCGATGCAAAGGCGATACAGGAAAGGATAGTGAATGAGTTGGTGCAGGAAATGGTGGACCTGAATATTGAGAAACTGGAAAAAATACTGGCCAATTATATTTCCTTAAGGGGGATTGAGAAAACTGTAATACATATCATTTTCCCCTTCCTGGAAAAAATAGGTCTTCTCTGGGTAACGGGGCATATCAACCCTGCTCAGGAGCACCTTGTTACAAATGTTATACGCCAAAAGTTAATTGTTGCAATAGAAACAGCTATAACACATCTGAAAGTTGACAAAACTGTACTCCTTTTTTTACCGGAGGGGGAACATCACGAATTAGGCCTGCTTTTCATGTACTATATGCTTAAAAGCAGGGGTATTCAAACAATTTATCTTGGAGCCAATGTTCCGGTTAAAGATGTTGCCTATGTGGCGAAGCTTAAAAACCCAGATATTGTCTTTACACATCTTACTTCTACTTCTTCAAACTTTAATTTTGAGAAATTTTTAAATAGTATAAGTTCTCAATTTAATGATATTCAAACAGTTATATCTGGACAATTAACTCACTCCTATACTAAGAACATTCCAAATGGGATTAAATTCAAAAATCCTCCAGGAAGTAATGGAGTACCTCACTTCGCTTTAATAAATATTCTACTGGTTAAGTCATTGATCTCTATTTGTTTAATATTTTTGCAAAATATTAAACATTTTTTTTGCTGTCTGACAGAATTATGTTTAACTTCACACTTCAATTAATTAAACAATAATTTATGTCTAGCGTAGAATTCAATCAAATGCTTCTCAGCAATGCAGATTTTCTGAAACCGTTTGCTGTAAACCTTACAAGGGATACTGAAGCGGCGAATGACTTGTACCAGGAAACCTTGTATAAAGCCCTGGCAAACCATGACAAGTACAATTCAGGAACTAATATCAAAGCATGGTTGTTTACTATCATGAGAAATATTTTTATTAATAATTATCGTAGAAAAGCTAAACAAAAACCATTTTGACAGCACTTAATGATTATCTTATTAATCAGAAGCAGGCCACGGTTAGTAACGCTGCCGAAAGTGATATGCGGATCAAGGAAATTAAAATGCTATTCAACAATTGCCCGAAATATTTAAGACTCCCTTTTGTTGTATTTTGATGGTTATGGTACAATGAAATTGTGGATGTGCTTAATGAACCCCGTGAACCATTAAAAGCAGGATCCACTTTGCAAGAAAATTATTAAAGAACAAATCAGTCGCTTCTAAAAAAGCTAGTGTCAGATAAATCAGTTATTGTTATTGGTAGTGGTTTTGCCGGCTTGTCCGCAGCATCTTCATGGCTTCAGCTGGCTGGAAAGTAACTGCTATTGAAAAGAATAGTACACTGGGGGCGGGCAAGACAGTTGTAAGAAGATGGCTTTACGTTCGACATGGGTCCCAGTTTCCGTTGATGCCTGATGTATTTGAAAGATACTTTGCCCAATTTGGGAAAAGGTCTCTGATTATTATCTTTACACCGTTTAGACCCTTCTATCGTATTTACTTTAATGATGGCTATACTGATATGCTAGCCGATCTTTTTGAACTCAAAAGTTTTTTGAATCCAACAGAACCTGGTAGCGCAGAAAAATTAGAAAATATCTTAAAGGAGCTGCCTAAGGGTCATGAGGTGGGTGTAAAAAGCTGGCTATAAACCAGCCGTTCTTTAAATGAGTTCGCGGACTGGCAACGATCAGTGGTGTATCTAAACTGGAAGTGTTTACTTTATCAAGAAACATATTGAGAAATATTTTAAAACATCCGAAGCTCCGGCAGATGATGGAATTCCCTGTATTATTTCTGGTGCTTTGCTTTGAAGATACACCGGCCCTGTACAGCCTGATGAATTATGCGCAGATATCAAAGGAGGTACCTGGTATCCGGTAAAGGTGGTATGTATGCCATCGGGAGGGTATGTATCAACCGGCTGCGGAGCTGGGGAGTTACATTTCGCGCCTTAGAAAGGTCAAGAAATAACTATTGATGATAGTATAGCGAAGAAAAAGCGGTTACCGATAAGAATCGTATGAAGATGCTGTTATCAGCGGAGCTGGATTATCATTTTACTGAAAAGAACCTGCTCGCAGCG
>JADKAA010000009.1 GCA_016715465.1 Saprospiraceae bacterium | reverse complement strand
ATATGGCAAAAGGATTTTTTCATAGAAAAAATCAAAACTATTATGGCAATGATATCAAGGGCCAGGCGTTTTGCCTTGTGGGGATTGGCGTTTAAACCTAATACGGATGATATCCGGGAAGCCCCGGCATTGATGTGATTGATTTCCTCGTCAGCGGTGGTGCTGTTGTCACGGCTTACGACCCGGAAGCGATGCCTAATGTACAAGCACATTACCATAATAAAAAATGGTTCAATAGGTTTTTCCGACAGCCAGTATATAGCGTTGGATGGAGCAGATGCCCTCGTCATTTGTACCGAATGGAATGAGTTCCGTACACCTGACTTTGAACAGATGATCAAACGGCTGAAAGCGAAAGTTATTTTGATGGTCGTAACCTGTACGATACTACATCTATGAGCCTGCTCGGATTTCATTATGAAAGTATTGGCCGCCGGAAAGTAGTGCCCTGATCAGACCAGGTAGCGGGAGCGGCTAAAATTTCAATCTACATTAATATATCTGCATGAAAAGAGTACTTATTACCGGGGCAGCGGGTTTTTTGGGTTCGCATTTATGCGACCGGTTTATCAAAGAAGGATATGAAGTTATTGGGATGGATAATTTAATAACCGGCAACCTGAAAAATATTGAGCATTTATTTCCACTGAAGGAGTTCTGTTTTTTATCACCATGATGTAAGTAAGTTCATTCATGTGCCCGGCCAGCTGGATTATATCCTGCACTTTGCTTCACCGGCCAGCCCGATCGATTATTTAAAAATTCCTATCCAGACCTTAAAAGTAGGTTCACTGGGTACACATAATTGTCTCGGCCTCGCATTGAGTAAAAAAGCAAGGATACTGGTGGCCAGTACCAGTGAAGTATATGGCGATCCGCTGGTACATCCGCAAAATGAAGACTACTGGGAAATGTAAACCCGGTGGGTCCCCCGCGGTGTATATGATGAAGCCAAACGTTTCCAGGAAGCGATCACCATGGCTTATCATACCTATCATGATGTAGAAACAAGGATCGTACGGATATTCAATACCTATGGTCCGCGGATGCGGTTGAATGATGGCCGTGCATTACCGGCATTCATAGGACAGGCATTGCGGGGTGAAGACCTTACGGTGTTTGGTGATGGCAGCCAGACCCGTAGTTTTGTTATGTGTCGGACCTGGTGGATGGTATTTACCGCCTGCTGCTCAGCGATTATGCCCAGCCGGTAAATATTGGTAACCCCGACGAGATCAGCCTGAAAGATTTTGCTGAGGAGATCATCAGGCTCACCGGTTCAAAACAAAAGATCGTTTACAAACCATTGCCGGCTGATGATCCCAAACAGCGGCAACCGGATATCACCAGGGCAAAACAGTTATTGGGCTGGGAGCCTGCCATTGCAAGGGCAGAAGGATTAAAGATCACTTACGAATATTTTAAATCCTTGCCGGAACAGGATATATGGAAAGATCATCTGGCGTTTGGGAAGAAATGAAATTTGCCGGGGGGCAGCGTTTATATGGAACAGGTTGAATGTAGAATGACTTATTAAAGGCTTGCTGGAAACTAAACGTACCATTTCAGATTTTTCGCCGCATCTTTCTGGGATATGAAGCCAGGTAGCGCTGATCTGGTAAAGCATCAACGCCTGATCGTGGAAAGGATGATTCAAAGAGGCTCTAGAAAAGATTTTGATTTAATGGAAAGAGGACTTACCAGGGAAACTATCAGGACAATCATCAGGCAAATTGCATGGCTGAATGAAAAGGACATGGTTTTTGTACATGTCTATTTTGATATTCCTTTTTGGAAATGAAATGTTATATAAAGAGAACAGTCAGCACGTTATTGTTAAATAACCTGCAGCGGTTCTTACATTTCCATGAATTGGAATGAGTTTGTACTGGTGGGAGGTACAGCACTTTCGCTTCAAATCGGGCATAGGAGAAGCATAGATATTGATTTTTTTACTGCGGGAGTTTTCCAGCCGAAACATTACCAGATTTTTCTAAGGGAAAATGGTTTTCACTTTCACCAGCAAAACCGCTTTAAAGGAGGTTTACTTGGGCATATTGATAATATCAAAGTTGATTTTATCCGTCATGCTTATCCATGGGTAAAGCCACCACAGGTTATTGAAGGTATCCGTTTGGCTTCGTTGGAAGATATTGCTGCCATGAAGCTGAATGCCATTACGGAAACGGTACCCGCCTGAAAGACTTTGTGGATGTTGCATACTTGTCAGCCTATATGAATTTGTCATCCATGCTTGATTGGTATGAGCAAAAATATCCTGACGTAAACGGCACCATGGCTTTGAAATCAATTTGTTACTTTAATGAAATTGATTTTTCTGCAGGTATTGATTATACCGACAACGGGATGAATTGGGAGATTAATGAAAAAGACTTCTTAATATGGTGCGGGAACCCGCAAAACAAATTCCGTTTTATAAGGAATCGTACCTAACAGATAATCATTACTGATCATTTTAACCATGACTGCTGATTTTTTGCACATCCCACCGCTGTTATTGATGAAGGTTGCCAAATTGGCGATGGAACCAGGGTTTGGCATTTCAGTCATCTGATGCCCGGAGCAGTGATTGGTGAAAACTGTGTGATCGGGCAAAATGTTTTTGTGGCTGACCAGGTACAGATCGGTAATAATGTAAAAGTGCAGAACAATGTTTCCCTTGTATGAGGGAGTAATTTGCGAAGATGATGTTTTTATAGGGCCTTCGGCGGTTTTTACTAATGTCATTAACCCCGTAGTGCTGTTAACCGGAAAAATGAATTCAAAAAAACAATTGTACGAAAAGGGGCAACGATTGGTGCCAATGCGACTATTATCTGCGGGATTGAAATTGGAAAATATGCTTTTGTGGGTGCGGGGGCTGTTGTTACAAAGGATGTGCTGCCGTATGCGTTAGTTACCGGCAATCCTGCTGTGCAGACTGGGTGGATGAATGAGGAGGGAATAAAGGTGTTTAACTGAAAGAATAACCACGGCGAACACAGAAACGCAGAACAACCCCCCCCAAACCCCCCCGGCCCCGTGGTTAAAAAATAACCACGGCGAACACAGAGAGACAGAGAAAAGCAGCATCGCAGTGCCCGCTGTGGTTAAAAAATAACCACGACGAACACAAGGACACAAGAAAAACGCCGTGAACTAGTGCCCGCTGTGGTTAAAAACTTAATAGAAAATGCATGAAATGAAATTGGTACAATTTTACTTGATGCAGCCTTTCAGGTTTATAAGGAACTGGGACCTGGTTTGCTGGAGAGTACTTATGAAGCATGCCTGAGTTATGAAGCAAGTGAAAGAGGTTTATTTATTGAGACGCAACTGCCATTGCCGGTTATTTACAAGGAAGTAAAGCTGGAATGTGGTTATAGAATAGATCTTCGTGCAGAAAAGAAAGTTATTGTTGAAATAAAAGCGGTAGAAGCATTGAATGATGTGCACCTGGCACAGGTGCTGACATATATGAAATTATCTGGTTGCAAATTGGGTTACCTGGTCAATTTCAATGTGAAGCAATTGAAAGATGGAATTAAAAGAGTTGTTTTAGGTGAGTTATAAGAAATCAACCACTGCGAACACAGAGAAACACAGTAAGACACCGCTGTGAACCGCAGTGACCGCTGTGGTTTAAAAGAAAATAACCACGGCGAACACAGAGAAACACAGTAAGACAACGCTGTGAACCGCAGTGACCGCTGTGGTTAAAAAAGAAATCAACCACTGCGAACACAGAGAAACACAGTAAGAAAGCGCCGTGATTCGCAGTGCCCGCTGTGGTTAAAAAAAATAACCACGGAGAACACGGAGAGACACAGTGAAAAAGCGCCGTGATTCGCAGTGCCCGCTGTGGTTAAAAAAAATCAACCACTGCGAACACAGAGAAACACAGTAAGACACCGCTGTGAACCGCAGTGACCGCTGTGGTTAAAAAGAAATCAACCACGGTGAACACAGAGAAACACAGTAAGACACCGCTTTGTTTAAACAAAAAAATGAAAAATTTCGTTCTCATAGGGGCAGCAGGTTATATTGCCCCCCGGCATATGAAGGCGATAAAAGAGACCGGCAACAATTTACTGGCAGCACTCGATCCGCATGATTCAGTGGGAGTACTGGACCAGTATTTCCCGGAAGCTGATTTCTTTACCGAGTTTGAACGCTTTGACCGGCATTGTGAGAAATTAAAAAGAAGCGGTACACCGATTGATTACGTAGTGGTGTGCAGCCCGAATTATCTCCATGATGCACATATACGGTTTGGACTTCGCTTGGGTGCAGATGTAATTTGTGAAAAGCCGGTGGTGCTGAACCCCTGGAATGTGGAGGCACTGATGGAGATGGAAAAAGAAACCGGTAAAAAAGTATTTACCATCTTACAGTTACGTCATCACCCGGCCATCATCAGCTTGCGAAATAAAATTCTGCATGCCCCGGCCGGGCAAAGTTTGTAGTGGGGCTGAAATACATTACAGCCCGCGGTCACTGGTACCTGCATAGCTGGAAAGGTGATTTGCAGAAAAGCGGGGGTCTTACAACGAATATAGGATTGCATCTGTTTGATATGTTGCTGTGGATATTTGGCGAGGTGAAGGAAAGTACTGTCTATGAACATAAGGCTGACTATGCAACGGGCCGGCTTGTATTGGATAAAGCCGATGTTGAATGGGAATTGAGTATAGATGAAAACAGGCTCCCCGAAAAAATAAAAAAGGCAGGAGGAAAGTCACTCCGGTTATTAACTATCAATGATGAAGAAATAGAGTTTAATGATGGGTTTGAGAATCTTCATACAGTATTATATACTGAAATACTAAAAGGGCAAGGAATAAAACTTGAACAAATAAGAGTTCTTACAGAATTTTTAAGTTCAATAAGATACATAAAAAAATAGCCAAGTAATTAAAAAATGATAATGTGAAGGTTGTTAGACAGGTTTATATTTATTTTGGCTCTTATTTTATTAATGCTGCTGTTTCATTCTTGCTTTTATCTTTATTAACGAGATATCTGACGCCTCATGATTATGGGATTATCAATCTATACAGCTCATTCCTTATATTTTTAATGCCATTTCTTACCGGGGGAGTACTAACACCGTTATCCGTTGAATATTTTAAAAAAGATAAAGACTCTTATAGAGAATACTTTACCAATGCACAGGTCATTCCGTTTATCAGTCTTTCTATTTTAACTCTTTTATGCATAATCTCAGGAAATGTCCTTGCTGCATTTTTAAGGGTGCCTCTTTTTTGGATTTACCTATTGCCGGTTACAGCCTGGTTTATCTTTATTAATGAAACCAGTATGACGATCGCCAGAAATAAGAATCAACCCTGGCTGTATGCAGGCTTTTCAGTTGGAAAAAATCTTGCTGAAATGGCACTCACTGTCGGGTTGGTAATAGGGTTAAGCTGGGGCTGGCAGGGAAGGGTTTCGTCCGCCGTATTGGCCCCCTTTTTATTTCTTTTTGTCTCTTTTTATTTTTTTTATCGCTGGAAATTTCTGTCGGCCACCATAAACTGGAAAATAGTAAAAGCGATATTCTTGCTGAGTATCCCTTTTGTTTTTGAGAGGCTTTCTATTTTTGTTTTGGGATTTTCAGACAAATATTTTATTGATAAGTTTGATTTGAAGGGTACGGCGGAAGTAGGTTTGTACGGGTTGGCCAGCCAGATAGCTTCTATAGTTTTTCTTGTTATAATGTCCTTGAACAGTGCCTACCATCCTTATCTTTTTAAAAAATTATCAGAAGGCCATGTGGCAGGATTCCACAGATCTACCTGGCTTTATATTGCAGCCTGTGGCATAGTGGTAGCCGGATTGTTTATTGCTTTGCCTTTTTTATTCCGGTTTTTTATCGGGGAAAAATTCCAGGACGCATTGCCATATGCCTATATTCTGACCGGTGGGTATTTCATGTGGGGCATATATAATGCCTTCTATGGATACCTTATTTATATTTCTAAAAACCGTCAGATCTTATATGCAGCTATTGCTGGTATGTGTATTAGTTTGGCCTTAAACACTTTTCTGGTGCCGGTCTATGGTGCTAAAGGGGCAGCAGTTACAAGTGTCATCACATACAGTGCAATGGCACTGATAAGTTTTTTATACGTCAGAAAATATTTTATCTTAAAAAAAATATAGAATGTCGATTCCGAAAATAGTTTACAATCCATTAATTCCTAATCAGGAAGTTAGATTACTTGCAACTATCAGATCTACTGATATTATCAAATTATATGATAAACTTTCAGGTATCGATACGTCTAGTTACTTTTCTTCTATTGATAGTGTAAGTCTTTATCAATGTAATACAACTGGATACAGGTTTTATTATCCATTTAATTTGGCAGGGGATGGTGCTTTTTATGCAGAAATTCAACGTAAGAAAAAACATGAAGGTCTGGATTATTATCGCGACTGGTCATATGATAACGAGTTTGCCAGAGAGCTCATCTTTAAAGACGCAAAAGTGCTTGAGATTGGATGCGGGACGGGTAAGTTTTACGAGGGCATGCGTTTAAAAATAAATGATTTTACAGGTCTAGAATTAAATGAGCAAGCTGTATTTCAGGCTCAAGAGAAAGGTTATAATGTGCGGAATGAGTTAATAGAAGAGCATTGTAAAACTAATCCTGGGGTATATGATTTTGTCTGCGCTTTCCAGGTATTGGAACATATAGCTGATGTAGGTTCATTTTTATCAGCTTCTCTGTCATGTCTTAAAAAGGGAGGAATGCTCATTATCGGGGTTCCCAATAATGAACCTTATTTTCAGCGGTTTAATAAATATGAGACATTTAACCTTCCGCCACACCATATGGGATTATGGAACTTGAGTGTTTTTGAGAAGCTAACTAAATTCATGCCTCTATCTCTTAAGAAGGTAATGTATGCTCCAAAAAATGAAAGAATTTTAGTCGATGCTTACCTAAGGGCTAAATTATGGAGTGGTGTAAAATCACTGCCAAGATTTCATTCTGCATATGATAAATTAAAAATGCTATTGCTTGCTCCGGTAACCGTACCGTTAAGTATCATTAAACGCTATACCACCGGTATCAACGGTGGTTATATTGTTGTTGCTTTTGAGAAAATTTAAACTGTTAATTTGAGTTATTTTCTGCTTACAAGGATAGATATGGTCTGTCATTTGCACAAAATAGATTTGTAATGAAAGTGAAAAAGAATATTATTTTATTTCTTTTTTTATTTAATTACACTGTAGGGTTTTCACAGTTTAATCTTTCTGTTTATTACAGTAGTGGTGATAAAGATACAATTGCTGATGTTGTCGGAATTTTAAAAGAACAATTGTCAAAGGGAAAGTCATTGTCGTTCCAAGAGTTTGATGAAACTAAGTTTACCGGAAAAGGAATTTTGCTTTCAGCAAGGCCTGAACGATGGAAAAAATATGCAGCCTCTATAAAGAAATCAGGTCCGGAGGGTGTTAATATAATAACTACCGGCAGTGCAGTTATTATAATCGGCAACTCTAAACTGGCAGTGCAGCATGGAGTTTTTCTTTACCTGGAGAAATTGGGATACCGGTTTTATTTTCCTCACCCTGACTGGCATATCATTCCATCAAAGCTTGACCTGTATCCAAAAATCAACTATACAGGCAGGCCGTCCTTTGATCATCGTCGGATCTGGTACGGGTATGGAACTGGTTCGAAACGATCTGATGCAGATTATAATTTTTGGTTTAAGGCCAACCGGCAGGGCGGGGCATTGAATGCAAGTTTTGGGCAGGCTTATGATGATATTGTTTACAGGAACCAGGAAGTTTTTAAAAAGCACCCGGAATGGTTTTACCCGCAACCGGCAGCCGGTGTTCTTCCGGATGATCCTAAATTCAATATTGCCAACGAAGAACTGGTTCAGTTTGTGATTAAAGATGTATTAAAAAGAATTGAAGACTCAAAGAAGAAGGGAACACAGGTTCACAAAATGATCTCGATGAGTCCTTCTGATGGTCTTGGTATTTGCAATACATTTGCCTGTCAGAAATTCGGAACATTAACAGACAGGGTTTTCTACCTGGTCAACAGGGTAGCAAAAGCAGTACGCCAGAAACATCCGGATACCTGGATCGGGGCTTATGCATACAGTGAATTTATCGCTCCCCCTACCATCAAACTGGAACCCAATGTTTTTGTCGGGGTAACTACTGCTTTTAATTATTCTAAGTATCCTGTTGACGAACTGGTGAATTTATGGTGTAAAAAAGCCGGCAAGACAGGTATATATGATTACTTCAGTAATTATGCCTGGGATAAGGATGTAGCGGGACAATCGCTGGCATCAAGACCTGCTGAGGTTGTCAGGAATGTTAAGAAGTACTATAAAATGGGGGCAAAAGGATATGAAGCCGAATCTACTACCGGCTGGGTAAGTAAAGGGTTGGGCCATTACCTGGGTGCACAACTGATGTGGAATGTGCATACAAATACCGATAAACTGACAGAAGAATTCTTTACACTTAGTTTTGGAAGAGCAGCCGGTACTATCAAAAAATTGTGGGCTGCCTGGGAAAATAACCGGTTTTCAACTCCCCGGGAATCTGACCTGGGTAAATGGATAGATTGGGTTTATGACGCCGAAAAGCAGGAAAGCAATAAAAATGTTCAGGCCAGGTTCTTTCATCTTAAATCTTATTTGTATTACCTCGCCTTATTAAGAAGGAATGCTGAAACAAAATCAGAAGGAGATCTTATTGCCTTGTTGAATTACGGATACCGGATGATGGATTACGGAAGTTTTGCCGGCTATCCTTCTTTATTTGAATTAGGGAATCTTTCCAGTTTTGCAGGAATGAAGTTTAATGATCCGGCTGCCCGGTGGAAATCGAACCGCAGTGTGATCACTTCGTCTGAAATGGATAAGCTGCTGGTGCAGGAAAAAAGCAGGCTGAGGAAATTCAATGAAACAAAAGAGTTTACTGCCGGAAATTCTTTTGTAAAAGCACCTGTTGCCGATAAATGGAAAGGCCCTGCGCATCTTAACCAGGATAATAATATGCTCTGGTACCCGCATGATTTCATTATGCAGGTGGTAAAGCAGGGAAAGGATAATTTTATTGATTTTAGTGGCAACTATGTTACCGGTGGCGGAGGGGAAACTCCCATCCGGGTTTCCATTGTTGAGTATAAAGGGATACATACAACAGATGAAAAAAAGCTGTTAACTTATAATTACACCGGGTTGAAGACGACAGAGAGGATTTCCCTTGCTGAACTTAAACCAGGTTTTTATAAAGTAAGTGTAGAGGATCCTCTTAAAATTTTCAAAATCATTTTTGCACCCACCCTGAATTATAGCATTTTAGTGACTTCTGATAAAAAACTGAATAGTAATTTCTGTAACAATCTTTTTGCCTTTGTACCGGGTGATGTCAAAAGTTTTACGGTATGGAAAAGCATCGAGGTTAAATTTGAAACACCGACGGGCCGTATTGTGGATCTTGCCAATAAGAAAGAAGAAGAGGTAGAGGTCAAAGTACTGGCTGGGGAAGCGGGGCTCTGGAAAATAATTTTCTTTAGTGGAAGCCTGTATCTTGGTGGATTACCACCGGTTTTAGGGTTCAACCCCTCCAATATGCTGGTACCCGCCGGTATCAAATAGGGATCAGGCCGTTTTTTTTATGACCAAACGTATCTTACTTTATTATCCGCCCAATAAAAGGTCTGTAGCTATTGAAACTTTATGCAGGGCTGTTAAAGATGCCGGGCATGAACTGATTGTACTTACACTTACGGAAAAGATTCTTTCCATCAGCAAATGGAAAAAATGGGCTTTGCTACTTTCACAACAGTGATGGACCGAAAGCCCTCCTGGAAATATTTTTTGAACCAGGCCCGCTATCTTATCCGTTTTTGCAAGGAGCATAAGATAGATTTTGTTTGGAGCCACCTGCAGGAAGCAAATATTATTGCAGTATTGTCACAGCAATTCATGAAAGCAAAAGTTGTAACATTCCGGCATCATGCCGAATCTGCATTTTATGCAGAGTACGGACAGCAGTTCGGTATGCAACGAAATAAAAATGAAGCCCGGTTTGATAAGATCATTAACAGGCTGGCCAAAAAAATTGTAGTACCATCCTCCGGGGTTTGGTATGGTATGGAAAAATATGAAGGTTGTGATATGCGAAAAGTAAAGCTGCTTCCCTATATCTATGATTTTACTACCTATCAGCAACCCGATCCTGAAAAAGTGAAGTTGCTTAAGGATAATAATCCGTGCCAGTTAAGGTTGATCATGGTAAGCCGTATGGTGCCCACAAAGCAGCATATGCCCGTTTTTCAGCTTGTAAAGAAACTGGTAGCCGAAGGATTATCTATAAAAATGATAGTGATGGATGATGGCCCGCTGAAGCCAGAACTGGAAACGTTTATCAGGGAGAATAAGCTGACAGCTGTGATCGATATGGTGGGATTCAGAAATGATTTTATCAATTTTATGGCTGCGGCTGATCTGTTGATACATCCTTCACTCACGGAAGCCAGTAATAATGTAGTAAAAGAGCTGGCATTGCTGGAAAAAGGAGTAGCCGTTTGCAAAGACGTGGGAGATTTTAATGATTATATCCGGGATGGGCAGAATGGTTTTATGATTGATCGGGGAAACCTGGTGTCTTCACTGGAGGGTATCATCAGAACTGCCTATGCCGGTAAGGAACGCCTGGAAGCGATGGGGAAGGAATTAAAAAAGGATGTATTGGATAAGTTCAGCAATGCTGAAAAAAACAGAAAACGATTCATTGATTTAATAGAAAACTAATGTCATCAGAACGTCAATTACTGGAATCAGAAAGCCGTTGGTGGGGAGAACACCAGCACCGGTATAATGAAGCAATAAAATTGGTTAAGCCATCCGCTATTATTTTAGATATAGCCTGTGGTACCGGCTTTGGAACAGCTGCGTTGGCCGCTGTCACAATAGGAAAGGTAATTGGTGGTGATATTGCACCAGAAGCAATAAAGGAATGTAATGATAATTGGAAAAGACCAAACATGGATTTCCAGGTGATGGACGGAACAGCATTACCTTTCCCGGATAATCACTTTGATATGATCGTTTCTTTTGAAACGATTGAACATACTACCCGTTACCGGGAAATGTTAAAAGAATTTGCCAGGACATTAAGATCCGATGGAAAATTAATTTTATCAACACCGAATGCTGCAATTACTTCACCCGATGGAAAGATTGGTAATCCGTATCACACCCAGGAATTCCAGTACCAGGAGTTGAAAGAAATCCTGGAAGCCGTCTTTAATGAAACCTCCTTATCGGGTCAGCGTTACAGCCGCTATGATAAAAAGTCGTTTAAAATGTCACTGGGAAAATTGATGGAGACATTATTCCTGAGTTTTGGAATCAGGAAATTACCTTATTCTTTCAGAAGTGGTATAATGAAAGCGTTATTTGGTTATCCGTTGTACCCCGTAGCTGGGGATTTTATACTAGAAACCAATGAGCCGGTGATAATACAGAAATGCCCGGTTCTTTTTGCTGTTTGTAAAAAATAATTTCATGCGTCCGTTGGTGAGTGTCATTATTCCCATGTACAATGCGGCCCCGTATATCCGCCAGACTATTTTATCTGTTTTGAATCAAACATACAATAACCTCGAAGTAATTGTAATGAATGACGGGTCGAAGGATAATTCGGAGCAGGAAGTGCTGCAACTTCAAAAGGAGGACAGCCGGGTAACGTATCATTACAAGGCCAATAGCGGAGTGTCTGATACCCGTAATAAAGGAATTGATCTGTGTAAAGGGGAATACATCGCTTTTTTGGATGCTGATGATGTATGGCTTCCGGATAATCTTGAAAAGAAAGTACAGGCAATCAACGAAACAGGAAGGCAATGGGTATTTAGTTTGCATGAATCTATTGATGAGAATAACCGGCAGCTGAACGTATCCATGAGTAATTTCCGTCCCTATAATGTTGTAGATAATTTGTTGTTATGGGAAGGAGATGTTGTGCCCGGACCCTGCAGTAATATTGTAGTGAAAAGAGAATTTTTAGGACAGGATATCCGGTTTGATACAAGCTTGTCATCACCTGCCGACAGGGATATTTGTCTTCAACTTGGGAGTAAAGGAGAACCTTTTTTTATCAACGAGAAACTGTGGCAGTACCGCCTGCATTCACAAAGTATGACTTCGGTGAATTTTAAAGTAGTGGATGAAATGGTGCGGTTATACAAAAAGGCGGATGAGAAAGGCTGGTTTAGCAGCCCTGCAATAAGGCGCAGGGCCCTTTCAAATGTAAACCTCATACTGGCAGGTATTTGTTCGAAATTTCCTTCACAACGAAAGCGAATGCCGGGGTTTATATTAAGATCAGTCTGGTACTCGCCTTTTACTATTATTCAAAAGAAAATTTTACCTTTTTTCTCAAAAAATAAAACAAAATAACATGCGGATTTTAATTACAGGAGGTGCAGGTTTTGTTCCTTCCTCATTAGCCGATGCTTTATTAACTAATGAAGATATTGAAGTAGTTCTTGTTGATAATTTCCTTACCGGAAGAAAAGAGAACATACCTGTTCATTCAAGGGCCCGGTTTATTAAATGTGATGTAAATAATTATAATGAGATCGCCCCGATAGTTACGGCTTTCCGGTTTGATTATATTTTCCATTATGCCGCAGTGGTTGGCGTTAAAAGAACATTGGAAAACCCGGTGATGGTACTGAATGATATCCAGGGAATAAAAAATATACTGGACCTGGCTAAAAGCACTGGTGTAAAAAGGGTTTTCTTTTCTTCTTCTTCAGAAGTCTATGGAGAACCTGTTCATTTGCCCCAGCATGAACATACCACGCCGCTGAATTCCAGGCTTCCCTATGCGGTGGTAAAAAATGTTGGTGAATCATTCTGCCGTTCTTACCAGCAGGAATTCGGGCTGGATTTTACCTTATTCCGCTTTTTCAATACCTATGGCCCCAAGCAGAGTCCGGATTTTGTGGTAGCAAGATTTATTGATGCGGCACTGGCTGGCAGGGATATTACTGTTTATGGTGATGGCCAGCAAACAAGAACCTTTTGTTATATTGATGACAATGCAGAAGCCTGTATCAATGCTTTATTACAGAATATTTTTGTAAATGATGTAGTAAATGTTGGAAACGATAAGGCGATTACAGTTCTTGAGCTGGCACAAACGATCATTCAGCTTACCGGTTCCACCTCAAAAATTGTTCATTTACCCCCTTTGCCGGAAGGAGATATGACCCGGCGTCAGCCCGATATTCAGAATATGAAACAGTTATTAAAAAGAGACTTTACGAGTTTGGAAGAAGGGTTGAATAGAATCATCGCTTTAAAGAAAAAATAATAAATAGTTTAATTCTATGACAATTTTAGTAACTGGTGGTTGCGGTTATATTGGTTCCCACACTGTAGTAGACCTTATTGAAAATGGCTATGAAGTTATTATAGTTGATAACAACTCCAGGTCCGGGAAACCAGCTGCTTGACGGTGCCCAAAAAATAACCGGTAAAAAAATTACTCATTACAAAACGGATGTATGTAATGAGGAGGAAGTCCGGCATATTTTCAGGCAACATAAAATTGATGGTATCATTCATTTTGCAGCCTTTAAATCGGTGGATGAATCAGTAAAAGAGCCGTTGCTTTATTTTCAGAATAATCTTGTTTCCCAAATTAATATGTTGCGCTGCTCGGAAGAATTTGGAGTAAAGAACTTTGTGTTCTCTTCCTCCTGCAGCGTATATGGTAATGCAAAGGAGATTCCCGTTACGGAGATGACTGTTCTGGAAAAAGCTGAATCACCATATGGCAGAACCAAACAAATCGGTGAGGATATGATCCGGGACCTGGCACATGCCAGTTCATCCAATTTTATTTTGCTCAGGTATTTTAATCCTGCCGGCGCTCATCCCAGTGCAGTTATAGGGGAGGTGCCATTTGGAAGACCTTCCAACCTGGTACCCGCAATCACTCAATTTGCAAAAGGGAAATTGCCCGGGTTGAAAGTATTTGGAACTGATTATGCAACAAGAGACGGTTCCTGTATCAGGGATTTTGTACATGTTTGTGATATTGCACATGCACATACACTTGCTATGAATTACCTGGTACATCAAAAAAATCAAACTAATTGCGAAGTGTTTAACCTCGGAACAGGTAACGGTGTAACTGTACTTGAAACCATAAAGGCTTTTGAGGCAGTGACCGGTAAAAAACTGGATTACCAGCTGGCAGAGCGGAGACCCGGAGATGTTGTTGCGGTGTATGCCAATAATGATAAAGCCAGAAACCTGCTTGGATGGCAACCAAAGTATGATCTGCAGGATATTATGCGAACTGCCTGGGAGTGGGAAAACCAGTTTGAATAACTAACACCTGTATTACAACTGATTTATATTTAGGGTTTATCAGTAATATTCATTTTATAATTCACTACTTAAAATAGCAAATTTCTTATTTGCCAGTTCATTGGATTTTCTTTAAGAACCAGTGTATTGCTTTTAATTCCATCTCAGTTATCCGTTTTATGAAAAGGAAGCTTTATTTTTTACAATATTTATTTCTAGTATTTTTTTTACTGACAGCAGTGGCTTCGGTTATACAGGTCATGAATATTAATGATCCCATTGCACTTGAGATAAATGAATTGCCGGGCAATGGCAGAAATGAAGATTTTGACCCCTCTCTTTTCCGCTTAAATTCAGTTGAGACCCTTATTAATTACTGTGACAGTATTTATGATTTCCGGCATGGGAATGCAGCCGGAAAAGACTTTGAAAAAAATTATACAAGTATTGTCTCCTCTGTACTCCGAAAAAGGTTTTATCATGGGTATTCGTATTATGGGCTAAAGACAAATTATATGGCATTCCTGGTGTCAAAAACCATTAATGATGGTTACAGGGCCATTGTTGTTCCTCGTGATATACTGAAATACCCAGCAGCTGCCTGTAGCCAGCAGACTATTATTATGATGGAGATCCTGAAGAAAAAAAAAATTACATATAGAAAAATCGGTTTTCAGGGTAAAACCTCCGGCCATTTTAGTATCGAGGTTTTTTATGACGGTGACTGGCATTTTTACGATACAAATATGGAGCCGGACGAAGCCGTACTCAATGCTTACAACAGACCTGATATTGCCACCCTGTCAGGGAATAAAGACTTATTATTAAAGGCTTATAAAAATTATCCGGAAGAACTAATCCTGGATGTTTTTCCTACCTATACCTATGGTCCAGTAAATTCATTTCCTGCACCTAGAGGAATTATTTTTCAGCAGGTTACACAAATACTTTCTTATACGCTATGGATTTTTTTTCTTATTCTTTTTTTATATGTCCGCCGCAGGTACCTGCGGATAAGTAAATAACAATATGTGCGGAATCACAGGATTTATTTCCCCCAGTCTGAACGAGGAACATCTCCATCGTATTACCCGGGCTTTACAGCACCGGGGGCCTGATGCCGAAGGATTTTATTTTGATCACAAGACACAAATTGGTCTTGGTCACCGGCGTTTAAGTATTCTGGATCTTTCTGCAGCAGCCAACCAGCCGTTTTATTCAAAAGATGGCCGTTATATCATGGTATTTAATGGTGAAGTCTATAATTTTAAAGAGGTAGCAGAAAAATATAAGATCATAGCAAAAACTTCTTCCGATTCTGAAGTTATTCTGGAGGCTTTTGCCCTTAAAGGCATTGATTGCGTCAGCGATTTCAATGGCATGTTCGCCATCGCTATCTGGGATACAGTAGAGGAAAGACTTTTCCTCATCAGGGACCGGTTTGGTGTGAAGCCACTCGTTTATTACAAAAGTGAAGATAAGTTTGCTTTTGCCTCCGAATTAAAAGCATTGCTTCAGCTGCCGGTGAAAAAGAAAATTAATAAAGCAGCATTACAAAGCTACTTGTTCCTGGAATATATCCCCGGTCCTGATTGCATTCTTGAAGATTTTTATAAATTACCCAATGGTCATTATGCTGAAATATGCAGGGGTGAAATGAAGATTTTACCCTATTACCGTTTCAGGGATACAATCATTTCAAGGCCCGTTCCGGTAAAAAGTGAAAATGAAACATTGGATGAGTTTGAGAGCCTCTTATCTTCATCAGTTAAGTACAGGCAGATCAGTGATGTGCCTATTGGTGCTTTCCTGAGTGGCGGTACCGACTCTTCCCTTATATGCGCCTTGTTTCAAAAGCAAAACAGCAACCCCGTCAATACTTTTACGATTGGATTTGATGTGGAAGGGTATGATGAGTCAGGTTATGCATCACAAGTGGCTTCGGTGTTAAAAACAAATCATAGCGAAACACATCTTACTGATAAAAGCTCTATGTCTATAGTAGACCGGATCGTTGATTTTTATGATGAACCATTTGCAGCACCTTCCACCATACCCAGTTACCTGGTTTGTAATGTAGCCCGGAAACATGTTACCGTGGCCATGAGTGGCGATGGAGGTGATGAATTGTTCATGGGTTATGGTTATTATGACCTGTACCGGAAGATCAAAAGGCTGTACAGGCTTGATCCGGGTATTGGACGCTCCATATTAAAACGGATATTTAACAGTAAAGGCGAACGGTATGAACGGGCAGCAAGGATATTCGATCTTCCGGGAAAGAATTTACTGGCCCATTTATGGTCCGAACAGCAGTATATGTTTTCTGAAAAGGAGATCAGGGGATTGTTAAATACGGATGAAACCCATTTACCTGTGTTGGATGCATGGGCAGACATTAATAAGATGCCCTTGAGTGATTTTGAGAAGATATCGTTGTTTGATATTGAACAATACCTGGCCCATGATTTATTGTACAAAATGGATGCGGCCTCTATGTCGAACAGCCTGGAAGTAAGAAACCCATATCTTGATTACCGGTTGATGGAATTCAGTTATAATCTCCCACAGGTGTATAAAATAAACAAAGGTGTGCCCAAGTACCTGATGAAGAAATTGCTGGAAAGATATTTGCCAACGGACCTGGTATACCGGAGAAAATGGGGATTCCCGGCACCCATTGGAAACTGGCTGACAAGAGACTTATCCTACCTGGTTGATAAATGGCTGGATCCGGCCAGGATAAAATCACAAGGGATCTTCAATGAAAAAATGGTGCGTCACTATGTGGATGCATTCAGGAGTGGTAAAAAATTTCATGATAAACGTATCTGGTCGCTGATCTTTTTCCAGATGTGGTTTGATAAATATATCGGGCAAGATGCTGCTTAGAAATTTCTTATTTCACAGGGTTAGTGAAGAAACTGACAGTATGTGGCCCCCGATGAAGCCCGAACTTTTTTCCCGCATAATTCAGCATCTCACAAAAAATTATACAGTGGTTTCTTTAGAAGAGTACCTCGCTGATCCGCCGGCATTCTCTTCTGCAAAGAAAATTGCAACTGTTATGTTTGATGACGGGTATAAAGACAATATAGAATATGCTGCACCTATTCTCCGGCAATTTAAATGCCCTGCCTCTTTTTATGTTGTAACTGATTGTATTGACAGAAATGTACCAACCTGGACCTATATTGTTGATAATGTATTTCAGCAAACAAAAAAGGCTAGTATTGAATTACCGTTTGACTATGTGCCGGGGCCTCTGAAATCGGTGGATCTTAAGGGTGCTGGAAAGCAGCAGCAGGTAAGGCAGGTAAAGCCCTGGATGAAGTACCTCACAAATATGCAGCGGAAGCAAATAATGCATGAGATCATTACACAGTGTAATGATGTGCTGTTACCTTCTGGCAAAATGATGAGCTGGAGTGATATAGGGCAGCTTAGCACCCAAAATTTTATTATCGGGTCCCATTCACATACACATCCGATGCTTGCATCTCTTGCTGATGAAAAGGAGATCAGTGATGAATTAAGGGTATCTTATCAGCGAATAAAAGAGAAGACCGGAAAATCACCGGCAACAATTTCTTATCCGATCGGCAGTTTTGATGAGCGGGTTATGAAAATTGCGCAGCAGGAAGGTTATTTATATGGACTGGCAGTGGAGCAAAAATTTTTTCAGTTCGACCGGGATAACTTGTTTGTCATTCCACGGGTGGAGCTTTACCAGGAGGCCTGGTGGAAAACAGTATTACGTATGAAACGAATTTATAGTAGTATTAAACAGTTATGGGGGTAGACGAAAGAAAAATAGTGATCTGGTGCGGAGCCGCTCCCAACCAGAAAGCCCTGGCGAATAAATTAGCCTCCAAATACAATGTGGCCGGGATTGTAATAGATGAACATAAGAAGGCTTCATCCCCTAAAAAGATTGCTGAAATAGTATCTGTATTAATAGACAAGATAAGATTTAGTAAAATATACGGGGCCTGGAAATGGCTTATGTATAATTATGCATCCGGGTACTCAGATTGGCCAAATGTACCGATGCTGCGGGTTGAGAGTATTAATAATGAACAGGCAGCTGCTTTTACACGGGAAATTAATCCTGATTTGATCATTGTATCGGGTACCGGTTTGGTTAAGGAGCCGTTACTGAGTTTGCCCGCAAGTATTGGTATTATCAATCTGCATACTGGTCTTTCTCCTTATGTAAAAGGAGGACCTAATTGTACTAATTGGTGTATAGCCAACAATGAATGGCATCTTGTTGGGAATACTATCATGTGGCTGAATGCGGGTATTGATACAGGAAATATAATCACCACTGAAACTATTGATATCAGAAATGCTGCTGATTTACAACAGGCACACAAAATGGTAATGGAACATGCACATGATCTGTACATAAGAGCAGTCGACTATCTCTTTACAAGTACCGGTACTTTTAATTCTGTACCCCAGCAATCCGTCGGAAAAGGGAAGTTATATCTTACTAAGATGTGGACTACGGAGAAAAGAAAATCATTATTGCAAAATTGGAAGGAAAGGGGAAAGATAAAACTAATGCCGGTTGTTAATACGGTACCGTTACCTTCTAAAATCCATCATGTCTAAAAAAGTGCTTTATATATCTTATGATGGAATGACAGATCCGTTGGGTCAGTCCCAGGTGCTACCCTACCTGGCAGGTCTTTCAAAGGAAGGGTATGAATTTACTTTGTTGAGTTTCGAGAAGAAAAAAAGATATATGGTGTCAGGGCAAATAATACAATCGCTTTGTGATAAGCATGCTATTAAATGGGTGCCGTTATTTTTTTCCAGCCGTCCTCCTTTTTTGTCCAAATTATATGATCAGTGGAAGATGAAACGGATGGTTGTAAAACTTCAGCAAAAGCAGCAATTTGACTTTACGCATTGCCGCAGTTATGTGGCGGCGGCGGCGGGACTTAAGTTGTATAAAAAGTACCAGGTTCCTTTTTTGTTTGATATGCGGGGTTTTTGGGTTGATGAAAGAGTGGACAACGGGCAGTGGGATTTAAAAAAACCGGTCTACCGCTTTTTTTATAAACTGTATAAGAAAAAAGAAAAAAATTATTTCAGGGAGGCGAAGCATATTATTTCACTCACAGAAAGGGGCAAGGAGGAACTGGTTACGGCTTATTCGATACCGGCAGGTAAAATTTCTGTGATACCCTGTTGTGCAGACCTGGAGCATTTCGACTATCATAAAGTTGATGTACAGGAAAGGGAAGCGTTAAAAGCTAAACTGGGAATAAACGCTACTGACAAAGTAATAAGTTACCTGGGTTCGTTAGGCGGCTGGTATCTTACTGATGAGATGCTTGATTTTTTTAAAGTACTGAAAGCAGCTGTTCCGGAGGCCAGGTTCTTATTTATCACCCATGATGCAAAAGAGGTTATTACACGAAAAGCCATCGGGAGAAATATTCAGCCTTCTGATATATTAGTGCAGGCAGCCAGCAGAAAAGAAGTTCCTTTATTACTTTCTTTAAGCAACTGGAGCATTTTTTTTATAAAAGATGCTTATTCTAAAAAAGCATCTTCACCCACCAAGCAAGGTGAAATAATGGCGATGGGGATTCCGATAATCTGTAATGATATCGGGGATACCGGGCAAATCGTGGAAAAATCCGGTTCAGGATTGGTTGTTAAGCGCTTTACCAATGAGGGGTACGAGGCTGTTGTTGCTAAACTGAATGTATTGAATTCAATGGATCGGAATAAGATCCGGGAATCCGCCTTTGCTTATTATGATCTTCAGCAGGGAGTTCATACGTATGGAGAGGTATATAAAGAATTTGAAGGATGAAAGTATTATTCATTGCACCCTATCCGGCCAACGAATCCCCCTCCCAGCGTTACCGGTTTGAACATTATTTAAGCAGCCTTTCTTCCTTTGGGATAGAGTATGACTACCGGCCTTTTCTCGATATCGATGCCTGGCAGATTTTCTTTACACCGGGTAATTATGGACGAAAGATTGCTGGACTCAGTAAAGGCTTTTTCAGGCGTTGGCTTTTAATGTGTACAATCGGAAAGTATGAATTTGTGTATATCCATCGGGAGGCAGCTCCGTTGGGTCCGCCACTCTTTGAGTGGATCATTGCTAAAATCTGGAGAAAAAAAATTATATATGATTTTGATGATGCTATCTGGATACCGGTTGCATCGGAGAATAATAAGATAGCCAGGTATGTTAAATGGTTTTCAAAGGTTGCATCTATATGCAGGATGTCCTATAAAGTATCAGTTGGTAATACTTTCCTGGGAGAATATGCAGGTAAATATTGTAAAAACATAATTGTGGTTCCTACAGTTGTGGATACAATAAAGAGTCATGCGCAGTTACAGGATCAGGATACAGATACTCCAGCCGTTGGGTGGACTGGTACATTTAGCACCCTGAAATATCTTGATATAATCCTGCCGGCTATTAAACGTCTTCAGGAAAAATATGATTTTACATTTATAGTTATTGCCAATAAGGATCCGCAATTACCGTTAAAGAATTACCGGTTTATTTACTGGAGTAAAGAAACCGAAATAGCCGATCTCTTGCAGCTGCATATTGGGTTGATGCCGTTGAACAATACTGAACTCGAAAAAGGGAAATGTGGGTTTAAAGCTATTCAATATATGTCCCTAGGAATACCTGCTGTGGTATCGCCGGTAGGAGTAAATCTATTAATTATTACCGATGGTGAAAATGGGTTTGTGGCTGCTGATGAACAGGAGTGGGAAGATAAAATCGGAAAACTGTTGATGGATAAAGACCTGAGAAGGCAGGTAGGATTGAAAGCAAGGTCTAGTATTGAGAAGGGTTATTCTGTAACAATTTCTTTACCCGTTTTTATAAAGCTATTTGAGTAATCATGCTGCTGGCGCTCCGTTTTTTTTCTTTTAATGATATTTTCCTGGTTCCAATTTGCCTGCTATTGTTATATGCAATTGTAAGAAACAGGGCAGAAAGACCACAGAATGCAGCGCTGAAAAAGATTTATTACAGGGGTTTTTATTATAAGGTTTTATTTGTTTTTGCGTATACCATCATAACTGAGTTTGTATTTAAAGGAGGTGATACGGATTGTATTACCAGGCAATAAAAGACTTGAGAGCTGCATTAAGTGATGATTTTGGCTTTATTGAAACAATCGCCACCAGTAAGAGTATTGATATTGATCATCCGTTGGCTCCGTATTTTTATTATGATAATTATGAACATGATTTCACTTTTAATTATATGCGTTCAGCAAGTAATTTTTTTCCACCGAGGTTGGGCCTGTTCCCTTCGTTACTTTTCCAGAATAGTTATTTATGCATCAGTCTTTTTTTTGGCTTCTTTGCCTATGCAGGTTCTATACGGGTGTTCAAGTTTTTCTATCATTATTATCCCACCTATAAGCGTGAAATTGCGCTGGCAGCAATATATATCCCCAGTGTTTGTTTCTGGAGTGCTGGCTTATTGAAAGACTCTATCACCTTTGGTTGTATTGGATTTATCTTATATGGAACATTAAATGTCTTTGTAAGAAAAACTAATATTAAGGGATCCGTATTATGGATAGTTATTGCAAGTATATTATTGTTTTATATTAAAGTGTATATTCTGCTTGCTTTTATCCTGGCATTGACCATCTGGCTTTTTGCAGAGACTAATAAAATAATTGCTGATACCACACTCCGAAAAGTCTTTTCATTTATTACATTGATTGTTTCTGTACTCATAGCATATCTGCTGTTAAATTATTTCACTTCACAAGAGGCTGCTGAAAACTTTAAGCTGGAAACACTTATGGAAAAATCAGAACGTCAACGAAGGGCATTGCAGAGTGTAAGTACAGCCGGTAATTCAGCTTTCGAGATCAATGCATCTAATCCTTTTAGCTTGGTCTTTGGAAGTATAGTGGCTACTTTTTTTCGTCCTTTTATCTGGGAAATTAATACCCCCATTGCATTATTTTCTGCTGTGGAGTCATTTATATTTTTGATTCTGACACTTAATTTTTTTATTAAAAAAGGGATTGGGGTTTATTTTAGATCTATTTTTTCTGATCCTAAGTTATTAATGTGTTTTGTATTTGCAGTTGTCTTTGCTGTGGCGGTAGGGGCATCTACTACTAATTTTGGCGCTTTGTCCAGGTATAAAATTCCCTGTATGCCTTTTTATTTTATTATGTTACTCCTTGTTTATAAAAAAGCATCATTGCCATATCCTAAATGGTTCAGTACTTTATTTAAGAAAATTGCCTGATATATGTGCGGAATTGCCGGTTCCATCAACTTTAAATTAGATATCCCCGTTCTCACCAAAGCCCTCTTTCACCGGGGGCCGGATGAGCAGACGACTTTTGAAGAGCATAATCTTCAGCTGCATCATCACCGGCTGGCCATACTTGATATTGCCGGAGGTCATCAGCCCATGCATTTGGGTCCTTACACCATTATTTTTAATGGAGAAATATACAATCACCTGGAAGTAAGAAAAATTTAAGTTCTCCTGTAACTCTAATTCCGATACCGAAACAATTCTGCATACCTATGCACAACTGGGATCCTCCTGTTTGCAAGAGTTTGATGGCATGTTTGTGATGGCGATTTATGATCGGAATAAACAGGAACTCTTCCTCGGCAAGGGACAGGGCCGGAAAGAAACCTTGTATTATTATTCAGAAGGCCAGGCTTTGTTTTTTCAAGTGAACTGAACGCCTTGTGCAGCCAGCTTGATCTGCGAATCAATGAAAGACAGGTTCAGCAATATGTGAGAATGGGATATTTTTATAAATCATCAACTCCTTATACAAATGTGAGTGAGTTGCCCGGGGTAGTTATGCTACTGTTTCGCTGACTCAACCAGGTATCCGGGTTACAAAAGTGGAATATCAATTCTTTTATACAAAACTGATACAGACAATTTTGCTACTGCGACAGAGAAAGTTGAAAGCATTCTTCATGAAGCTGTGCGTAACAGGGTTGAGTCCTCAGATCTTGAAGTGGGCTCTTTCTCAGTGGAGGTATTGACAGTGGTCTAGTCACAGCCATTGCCAGTCAATACAATTCTTCCCTAAAGACATTCACGGTTTCATTTGACGGGGAATATGATGAAGCTCCGTTGGCCAAATTGGTGGCTGACAGGTACCAGACAGCTCATCATGAAATAAAAATTTCTTTTGACCACCTGAAAGATGATATTGAAAAGATACTCAGTAATTACGGGGAACCTTTTTGACAGCTCTGCTATTCCCAGTTATTATGTGAGTGAGGCCGCAAAAAACACCTGACTGTAATATTAAACGGAGACGGAGGGGATGAGATATTCGGAGGGTATCGCCGGTATGTGCCTTTGCCAGGTATGATTTTTTAAACCCGGAGGATTGGTAAAGATGATGGCAGCTATCATACACACTGTATTACCGGTTCCAAATAATAAGAAAAGTAAATACAATTATATATACCGGTTCGCTGATCTTGCAGGGAAGGGCAACCTTTCCGCTTACCTGTCTTCAACGATAGATAGTTTTGAAGGGTTTGAAAAATACCTGGTAAGGATATGCATTACTCCGGATAATGTGAACAAGGATTTTGCTGAGATAAACGGATCTCATCTTTCAGGTTTGCAAAAATAATGAATCTTGATTTTGACAATATCCTGACGGGAAATCTTCTGTTAAAATGGATATTGCAACCATGGCTCATTCACTGAAGCGGGCGCAGCCCGTTACTTTGCAAAGGGTTACTGGAATATGTGCCTGCTAGAAGATGAGTATAAGATAAAGGGAGCTCAGACAAAATATATTCTGCGAAAGCTGGCTGAAAAATATTTACCTGCTGAACTGATTAACCAACCCAAAAGAGGTTTTGAAATTCCGCTAAAGAAATGGATAGATGGGGAATTGAAGGATATGATTGCCTCTTATATTTTATCACCCAACGCATATTGTAGAAATTTTGCTCAACCCGGATTTATTGAAAACCTCTGGAACCGAAAATAAAACAGGAGATGAAAAAAGAGCTAAGATGCTCTGGACATTATTTGCGCTGGAAGTGTGGTACCGAAAATGTTATTTAAAAATGCCTAAACTGATCCGTATCACCACCGTCTGATCTCACTCAATGTTTTACTGAGGGGGCAGATGCGTTACATGAATGAAAATGGATTTGACGCCGTGATGGTCAGCAGTGATGGAAAGGAATTAGAGACTGTTAAAGCCAACGAACAATGCCGCCATCATACTATCCCGATGACACGGAGAATGACACCTTTAGGCGACCTGCGTTGTTTATGGCTGTTGTACCGTTTTTTCAAAAAAGAAAACCTGATATTGTTCATTCCTCACACTCCCAAAGTGGGGCTGTTGGCGATGCTGGCAGCAAAGTTTGCCGGAGTTAAGCTACGTATTCATACCATTGCGGTTGCGTTTTGTAACTACCAAAGGGTTTGGCCGTAAAGTGCTGATCGCTATGGAAAAGCTGACCGGCAAAGAAGCTTCCCCATGTATGGCCCAACAGCTATTCGATGGAGCAATACATTATAGAAAATAAATTGTCAGCCCTAAGAAACTGGAAGTGATTGGTCATGTCCAGTAACGGGGTGAGCTTATCCCGTTATTCAATATCCGCCCTCAAGGTCGAGAAGAAGAAGAATTGAGAAACAAAGAAACGGATGAACTATGATCCGTCACTGAAATATTTTTATCAGTTGGTCGCATCGTGCACGACAAAGGAATGGATGAACTGCTTAATGCTTTTGTCAGAGTATGC
>JADKAA010000008.1 GCA_016715465.1 Saprospiraceae bacterium | reverse complement strand
AAGTCAACAGACTATTTGGGAGTAGCAGGAAAAATGAGATATGAGGCTAGAATAAAAGCGGTGCCGGAAGGGGGCACAATGAAAACGGATGGAGTTGACCTGGTAATTGAAAACGCCAATGCAGTGACTTTGTATTTTGCAGCCGCTACCAATTTTGTAAACTATAAAGATGTAAGCGCCGACCAGCACCGGCGGGTGGATAATTATTTCAGGGGTATTGAAGGCAAATCATTCAATGCAATTGCAGCATCAGCTGTAGCGGATCATAAGCAATATTTTAACAGGGTAAAACTGCAACTGCCCAATACTGCTAATTCTTTTTACCAACGCCGGAAAGAGTTAATAAAATTCAGACCGAGCCCGATCCTTCCATGGCTGCACTGAGTTATCAGATGGCCGTTATCTCCTGATTGGTTCTTCAAGACCGGGAACAGAACCCGCCAACCTGCAGGGTATCTGGAATGATAATATGAATCCTTCGTGGGATTCTAAATACACCACCAACATCAATACGGAAATGAATTACTGGCCGGTGGAAAGCGGCAATCTTTCTGAATGTGCCGAACCATTAGTAAGAATGATTAAAGAATTAACCGACCAGGGTTCACAGGTGGCAAAAGAACATTATGGTGCAAGAGGTTGGGTACTTCATCAGAATACAGATATCTGGAGAGTGGCGGCACCCATGGATGGTCCTACCTGGGGAACCTTCACCGTGGGCGGTGCCTGGCTCTGCACACATTTGTGGGAGCATTATCAATACACAAGGGATAAAGAATTTTGAAAGATGCTTACCCGCTACTTGAAGGCGCTGTACAATTCTTTATGGATTTTTAGTACCGCATCCTAATGGAAAATGGCTGGTCACCAATCCGTCCACTTCACCTGAAAACTTTCCCGATGGCGGTGGCAATAAACCCTACTTTGATGAAGTGACCGCAGGTTTCAGGGAAGGCACAACGATTTGCGCCGGTTCTTCTATTGATATGCCGATACTCTACGACCTCTTTGGTTATTATACAGAAGCGGCTAAAGTGTTAGAAAAAACGATGCCTTTATTGACAGTGTAAAAACAGCCAGGGAAAAATTAGTGCCGCCGCAAATAGGAAAAGATGGTTCGTTGCAGGAATGGGCTGATGACTGGAAATCGCTGGAAAAAAATCATCGTCATTTTTCACATATGTATGGTCTATACCCCGGAAAAATTTTATACGAAAAAGAACACCGGCATTGATTGATTCTTATAAAAAAGGTATTGGAAGAAAGAGGTGACGCCTCCACCGGTTTTTCAAGAGCATGGAAGATGGCGTTGTGGGCAAGAACTGGCTGATGGAAACCGGGCGAATAAAATTTATAAAGGCTACTTAAAAGAACAGAGTTGTACTTCCCTGTTTGCTTTATGCGGCAGGTCTTTACAGGTGGATGGCAATTTTGGTGTCACGGCTGCTGTTACCGAAATGCTGCTTCAATCGCATGACGGGTTTATAAAATTATTACCTGCATTACCTGATGAATGGAGCGATGGTGAATTCAAAGGTGTTTGTGCAAGAGGAGCATTTGAGCTGGATTTCGCCTGGAAAAATAAATTGGTCACACAAGTAAGTATTTTATCAAAAGCCGGGGAAGTATGCAGAATTGAATACAAACCAGGTTTAAAGATCAGCAGCAACGGAAAAAATATTAAGTACAAGAAATTACCTAATGGATTGGTTGAGTTTCAAACCATAAAAGGAAGTAGCTACCAGGTTAAATGATAGTAATTACTTTTTAAAAAATTAAAAACCTAAACATGACGTATAAATTTTTATCGGGACTAATTTTTTTCATCGCAGTTTTTTCTTCCGGTAATGTTATTGCACAAAATAAGAAACTCACATTAGAAGATATCTATACAAAAGGTTTGTATCGCTCAAAAGGTATCGGGCAGCTCCGCTGGATGAAGGATAACAAAAGCTATTCCACGCTGGAGTTTAATACCACCGCCAAAGGAAATGATATTGTTCGTTATGATGTGGCAAGCGGAACAAGATCTGTTTTGGTGAATGCGAATCAATTGCTGCCGGCCGGAGCAGGCAAACCCTTATCCATTGACGATTACACCTGGTCAGATGATAACAGCAAGCTTTTAATATTTACAAACACCCGCAAAGTTTGGCGCTACAACACAAGAGGTGATTATTGGGTATTAAATCTTACCAATGGAAAACTTAAACAACTGGGTAAAGGTCTTGAAGAAGCCACACTCATGTTTGCCAAATTCTCACCGGATGGCGGAAGGGTGGCTTATGTAAGCAAGCTGAATATCTATGTAGAAGATATTGCAACAGGAAAAATTACACAGCTGACAAAAGATGGCGGAGACAATATCATCAACGGCACATTTGACTGGGTGTATGAAGAAGAACTGGATTGCCGGGATGGTTTTCGCTGGAGCCCGACGGAAAGAATATTGCTTACTGGCAATCGGACACAAAAGGTGTCGGTACTTTTTCATGATCAATAATGTTGATTCTAATTATTCAGTACCTATTCCATTGCCTTATCCAAAAGTGGGCACTCCTAATTCAGCCGTAAAAGTGGGTGTGATACCGGCAACGGGCGGACCAACAAAATGGTTTAAAGTACCCGGTGATCCCCGCAACAATTATTTAGCAAGAATGGATTACATCCCCGGTTCCAATGAAGTGATGATACAGCAGCTGAACCGCTTGCAGAATACAAATACGGTTTGGGTGGGGAATACAAAAACGATGGCACTGAAAAATATTTTGACCGATAAAGACGAAGCGTTCCTGGATATACATGATAATATTGCCTGGCTGGATAACACCACGTCATTCACCTGGACCAGTGAAAAAGACGGCTGGATGCACTTGTATAAAGTTTCCCGTGACGGAAAACAAATGCAGCTGATCACCAAAGGAAATTTTGATGTGGTGAATATCAACTGTATTGATCCTACCGGTGGTTATGTTTATTATATTGCTTCGCCGGAAAATTTTACACAGCGTTATCTCTATCGCAGTAGGTTAGATGGAAACGGCGAAGCAGAAAGAGTATCTCCGGCAAATATGGCGGGCCAGCACAGCTATCAAATATCTGCCGATGCAACATATGCGATACACAGTTTTGAAAACGCCACCACACCAAGACGGATTTCACTTATCAATCTTAACACCCATGCCGAAATAAAACTCATGGAAGACAATGCCGCATTAAAAAGTAAAATCAATGAATTGGGTTTGCGGAACAAAGAATTTTTAAAGTAGATATTGGTGAAGTGGTGCTGGATGCATGGATGATAAAACCAAAGGATTTTGATCCGCAGAAAAATATCCCGTCATCTTTCATGTGTATGGAGAGCCGGCGGGCTCTACTGTGCAGGACAACTGGGGCACCGGTGATAATCTCTGGCATCAATACCTCGCCAATGAATTGGGTACTGTAATAATTAGTATTGATAACCGCGGCACCCGGGTGCCAAGAGGCCGTGCATTCAGAAAATGTATTTACCGGCAAATTGGTTTATTGGCTGCAGATGACCAGGCTGCTGCGGCTAAAAAAATAGTTGCCATGTATCCTTTTATTGATGCAGCACATACAGGCATTTGGGGCTGGAGTGGTGGCGGGCAAATGTCATTGCATTGCATCTTCCGGCATGGTGATGTATTTAAATCAGCTATTGCCATTGCTTTTGTAGCTCACCAGGCATTGTATGATAATATTTACCAGGAAAGATATATGGGCCTGCCAAAAGACAATGTGGAGGGATACAGGGAAGGTTCACCCATCACACATACAAAAAAATTACAGGGCAACCTGCTAATTATGCACGGCACAGCAGACGACAATGTGCATTATCAGAATTTTGAAATGCTGGTAAATGAATTAATAAAGCATAACAAGCTGTTCAGTATGATGTCCTATCCTATGCGGGACCATGGCATTAACCAGGGCGTAAACACAACGCTGCATGTAAGAAGAACAATGGAACAGTTCTGGAAAAAGAATTTGTAACCTTCCTTTTTTCAAAAGGTGATGCTCCTGGATTTCTTCGTCCCATCGGGACGCAATGTCGGTAACCAAAACCTCAAGTGGTCACTTTGCCCTGTAAGGGCAAAACAAAAGATAATGAAGCTTAATGAGGTTCGTAGTTATACAAATATGCATCTAATAGCTTACAAGTTTTCTTTGTCCCGTAGGGACTTAATGTCGGTAACATAATCGCTGACAGGACCCCTTTGCCCTGTAGGGGCAAAACAAAAGATCACCCGGTTAAATGATGTACGCAGTTATAAATGTGTCACTAATTACTTACAAGAGTTCTTAGTCCCGTAGGGACCTAATGCCGGTAACAAAAAAGTAGTAGAGGGATATCTTTGCCCTGTAGGGGCAAAACAAAACAATCACTCCGGCTCTTTAAACACATACTGCTCATCGTAATCAATTTCAAAATTCGCAAGGAACTCCCGGTACTCCTCCAAAAATGTCCTTTTCTGATGATGCAACTCCTGGTTTGCGATATAGGCAGCCACCACACTGATCTTTTGCTTTTCATAACTAAAAGCCCCATACCCTTCCTGCCAGCGAAAAGGAATGGGGGTCAACCTCATTTTATTGATCCATTCCGAAGAGTCCCCTTTTACTATTCTCATCAGGTCGGATAAGGATTGGGTTGGCCGCATGCCAAAAAGCATATGCAGATGGTCAGGCATAGAGTTAATAGCGATCATTTTATGCGTATGATTCTGAACGATGCCGGTGATGTATTGATGCAGTCGTTCTTTCCAATCCTTTGTTATCAATGCCTGGCGGTACTTGACGGCAAAAATGCAGTGGATATGTATTTGTGTGTAGGTATTGGGCACTGTGAATGATTTTGTGTTGCCCCTACGGGGCAAACTGTTCCTGTTTTATTTTTCTGTTACCAACCTATGGTCCCTACGGGACCCCATGCAACCATCACTAAGCTATAAAAATAATTACAGAGTGTAAAACACAGGTCATACTGGAAGCAAACCGTTCCTGGTGGTTATTGCCTCATTTCAACACGATAAACATACAGGACTAATACAATCATGATCATTAAACTATAGAAATAACTACAGAATATAAAACTGGTAAATCATGAAGGAAGTTAACGGTCCCGGGTATCAGATGTTTCATTAATTTCAGTTGGATTAATTAGTTTTTTTTAGCCAACCGGACATGGGCGATACACTGGTAAAAATAATTTGTATCTTAAATAATTGTTTCTTACAAACCATGAGCACTTACCCCAGCATATTCAATGATGTGATCGGCCCGGTGATGCGGGGGCCATCCAGTTCGCATTGCGCCGCATCGCTGCGCATTGCCCGATTGTGCAGAGATTTGATGGAGGAAAATATAAAAGACATTCTCATTGAATTTGACCCCAACGGTTCACTGGCAACCACGCATAAAAGCCAGGGATCGGATATGGGTTTGTTCGGCGGGTTCCTGGGGTGGGAAGCCTTTGATGAACGACTGCCCGAATCGGATAAGCATATTGTAACAGCAGGCATAAATGTTACCATTAATATTACAGACATCGGCAACAGTCATCCCAACCTGTATAAAATAACTTTATCAAACAATAAAGAAACAAGAAAACTCACGGCCATCTCCACCGGCGGGGGCATGATAGAAGTGACGGCCATTGATGATGTGCCTGTTTCCATGGCCGGAGATTATTTTGAAACACTCATTTATTGTGAGAAGCCTGCCGCTATTGTACCATTCCTGCAAGCATCGGTTGTCTATGATGAGATTGTAGTGCACACAGGCGCTGTTAGTTTTATAGAGATCAAATCGCAGGCTTTTTTGGAGGCGGCACTATATAAAGAGCTGCAGCAAATGGAAGGAGTGTTATTTATTAAACAATTGAACCCCGTATTACCGGTAATGGCCCGGAAAAACCTGCAGGTGCCTTTTATTACCTGCCAGGAGATGCTGGAGTATAATAAAGACAAAAACAAGGCTCTTTGGGAGCTGGCGGTTGATTATGAAAAGGCCCGTGGAAATATTACTGCCAATGAAGTGTTGGAAAAAATGCGCCAAGTCATTCATATCATGGGTAAAGCCATTGAATCGGGGTTAAAAGGAACAAGGTATACTGACCGGATATTAGGAGCACAGTCGCCACAGTTCAAAGAAAGAATGGATGCCGGTATATTAATGGGGGGTGATGTCAATAACCGCATCATATTGTATGTAAGTGCCATGATGGAAGTAAAAAGTTCGATGGGTGTAATCGTTGCGGCGCCAACAGCCGGTAGTTGCGGTGCATTGCCGGGAGCTTTGTTTGGCACTGCTCATTCATTGGGACTAAGCGAAGAGGTGTTGGTAAAAGCCATGTTATCGGCCGGGTTGATCGGTGTTTTCATTGCGGCGCATGCCACATTTGCGGCAGAGGTGGGTGGTTGTATGGCAGAAACCGGGTCGGGTGGTGGAATGGCTGCGGCTGCCCTGGTGGAAATGAAAGGCGGCACGGTAGAACAATCCATTGCTGCGGCTTCGCTGGCCTTGCAAAACTCACTGGGAATTATCTGCGATCCCATTGGCAACCGGGTAGAAGCGCCCTGCCTGGGACGAAATGTAATGGCGGCCACCAATGCGGTGTCATGCGCTAATATGGCGCTGGCTGATTATGAAAAACTGGTACCGCTGGATGAAGTGATAGCAACCATGAAAGCCGTTGGCGACCAGATACACCATACACTCCGCTGTACCAACCTCGGCGGACTATCTGTTACTCCTGCTGCCAAAAAAATTGAAGCGATGCTGGAAGAGCAGCCGCAGCCATTTTTTAAGAGTTGTTAGTTGCCGGCAGTGCTTCGGCTTTCAGGAGTTGTTATACCGGTTGTCATCCCGGCCCAACGAGATGTCATTCCGGGCTTGACCCCGGAATCTATTGGAGAACCAAGCCCGAATCTTATAATAATTTTTGTTTCAACAACAAGTTTACTACGATAGAAAAAAGAAACAAATTCTCTTTGTGAAGTAGTTGCTTATATTTCTTACATGGCGGCCCTCCGAAAAAACACGAAAGATAAGATTGTAGGTTAATGATTGACCGATTGTTTGGAAGGACAATGGTTTTTGGGTGGGCGTTAATTCTCAAGTAGAATGTATTGATTCGATTTACCACTTTACTATCTTTAAGATAAATCAATGACGTAGTATATGAAAGAAGGCCTCTACGAACAACTTATAAATAAACTGGTATTTTCGAAACTGAAAGAATTAGATAGAGAGACTTACTATATTAAGGAAACAGCGATTGATAAAAGCGAAGCTGCAAAAATTCTATCACAATACTTGGTAGAAGTAATCAGGCTATCTTTAAATCTAATTACAGGTGACAATAGTATTGAAAAGCAAATTGAACTTTCAAATAAACTTATTTATTTATTAAAGACAGAGTTGAATAATGAGGAGTTTGAAGAAGATCTAATTGCGACTGAAGCGAAAATTCTTTCTGCAATTTTTAAAAAAGTTGATGCTACATTTTCAGACTTTGAAAAACACCTAAAAGAAATAACGCCTTATACAAGACTATCTCATAGTGAATTATTTACTGGTAACAATGCAGGTATTTCATTAGAAAGTGAAATTAAAAAAGAAATTCTTTCTTCAGATAAAATTAAATTTCTTGTTTCATTTATTAAGTGGACAGGAATAAGAATATTTGAGAAAGAATTATTTGAGTTTACTGAAAAAGGAGGCCAATTAAAGGTCATTACTACCTCTTACATGGGAGCGACTGATTTAAAAGCGGTTGAATATTTATCAGAACTGAAGAATACTGAAATTAAAGTTTCTTATAATACCGATAACGAGAGATTGCATGCAAAAGCTTATTTGTTTTTTAGGAACACAGGGTTTCATACTGGTTATATTGGCTCTTCGAATATTTCTCGATCTGCATTAACTAACGGCCTAGAGTGGAATCTTAAAGTAACAACCAAGGAGGTAGGGCACATTATTGATAAATTCCAGAAAACATTTGAGACTTATTGGCAGGATAAAGAATTTGAATTGTTTGATAGAACACATCACACTGAAAAATTGAGATTAGCTCTAAGAAAAGAAAAGACAACTGAAAAATAATTTCGCCGTCTACTTTGATATTGAGCCAAAAATGTTTCAAAAAGAAATTTTAGAAAAGTTAGAAGCAGAAAGAGAAATACATAATCGTTTTAAAAACTTAATTGTAGCTGCTACTGGGTTAGGAAAAACTGTTATCTCCGGTTTCGACTATAAGAATTTTAAAAAGAAAAGTCCAACTGCAAGGCTTTTATTTGTTGCCCATCGTAAAGAAATACTGCAACAAGCACAAGCAACATTTCAAGGAATTTTAAGGGATAATAATTTTGGAGAGTTATGGGTTGATGGCTCTGAACCTGAAAAATATGATTATGTCTTTGCCTCTGTTCAAACATTGAAAAACAAAATTAATTCTTTACGTCTCTCAGAGTCCTTTTATGATTTTATAATAATTGATGAAGTTCATCATATTGCAGCATCGAGCTATCGGCCAATCTTAACTAGATTCAAACCTAAAATTCTTTTAGGTTTGACAGCGACACCAGAAAGAATGGATGGAGAAGATATTCTAAAAGACTTTTGTGATACAATAGCAGCTGAAATCAGATTGCCAGAAGCGTTAAATTTAAAATGGCTATGCCCTTTTCAATATTTTGGAATTACAGACAGTGTTGACTTATCAAAAACTACCTGGCAAAACGGAAAGTATTTACCCAGTGAGCTGACAAAACTCTATACTCAAAATGATAAACGAGTAGGAGAAATTATTTCTACCCTATATAAGTATCTTAAGGATATAAACGATGTGAGAGCACTTTGTTTTTGCGTAACTCAGGAACATGCTCAGTTTATGGCTGAGAAATTTTGTTTAGCTGGGTTGAAAGCAGATTATTTAGTGAGCTCAAGAAATGAATTAAGGGAAGAATTAAGAAGAAGATTTTCAAAAAAAGAGATAAATTATCTTTTTGTGGTTGATATTTTTAATGAGGGTATTGACATTCCAGATATTGATACGGTTTTATTTCTCAGACCTACAGAAAGTTTAACTGTTTTTCTTCAACAATTAGGCAGAGGGTTGAGATTGTCTGAAGGGAAAGATTGTTTAACCGTTTTAGATTTTGTTGGTAATTCACGACCCGAATATGATTTTGAAGGAAAGTTTAGAGCATTGGTTGGTAAGACAAAAACACCAATACAAAAGGAAATCGAGGATGATTTTCCTCATTTGCCTTTAGGTTGTGCAATTGTCTTAGAGAAAAAGGCGAAGACTTTTATTTTGGAAAACATTCGTAGAGCAACCTCGTTGAACAGGAATCAACTACTTACGAAGATTAAAAACTTTAAACACCAGACTACTTTACCTCTTTCTCTAAAAAACTTTTCAAATTTTTACCACATCCCGTTACAATTAATATATAAAAGAGGAGGTTGGAAAAGATTGTGTGTATTGTGCGGAGAAATAGAGGATTTTCCACAGATAAATGAGAATGAGATATATAGGGCTATTAACAAGAAATGGCTTTCTTGTAGTTCAAATTCTTACTTTCAATTTGTTATATCATTGGCCCAAAAGCAGTTTAATATCAGTTTACATAAATTGAGTGAAGAAGAACGAGCAATGTGTTTAATGCTTCATTTTGATATTTGGCAATCATCTGATGGATTTATTTCATTGGAAGAAAGTATCAAAGCGATAGGAAAAAATATGATTTTAAATGAAGAAATAATTGAAGTACTGGGAATATTAATTGACAAAATTGATTTTCTTGAAAGGAAAATTAACCTACCATATTCACAGCCTCTGCAAATTCATAGCCGATATACAAGAGATCAAATTTTAGCAGCATTTGGTGACCATAAATTTGATAGGAAATCGAGTAATAGAGAGGGCGTCGTTAACCTAGAAAGTAAGAATACAGAATTGCTTTTAGTTACATTAGAAAAATCGGAAGAAGATTATTCTCCGACTACGCTATATAATGATTATGCAGTTAGTGATATAATGTTTCACTGGCAATCTCAAAATTCTGCAAAGCCTGAAGATGGTAAAGGTCAATCCTATATTGACCATCAAAAAAACAGTAAGCTAATTTTACTTTTTATCAGAGAAAGAAACACTGATGAATTTGGCAATACAATGGGTTACGTTTTTTTAGGTCTTTCAAATTATAAGGAACATTACGGGTCAAAGCCAATAAGTATAACTTGGGAGTTAAGTGAGCCAATGCCACCTTATCTCTGGAAAGATTCGGCCAAAATGGCAATCGGTTAGGCTGTTAATCTATCATATAATATGAAGAATAGAATTCCTGAACGATGAAATGAGTGACACAACAGGCGATGATAGTAGCACTAAAGCTGGCTAAATAATTTTTCTTTCACCACCCAAGAAATCAATGAAAAAAATGCGGAGATTAACAGAGATCCCAATATCTACCCCAAAAACAATCCCCCATATTTCCACCCCTTTATGTGATTGTACAACCAGGTAGCCGCCCCTAACTTGTGCTATCAATAAAGTATTACCATGCTCAACAACTTCTTTCGTTTACTAATTATCCTTTGCTGTGCAGGCGGCACGGCCCATGCACAACTGACCAGAGAAACAGTGTGGCAGCATATCCGGGAACTGCTGCAAACAGTAACCGATAATTATGTGTACCCGACCATTGCAGAGAAAGCAAAGCAACATGTGCTTACCCTGCAGGAAAAGGGAGCTTATGATACCATACAAAAGGGAGAACGGCTGGCCGCTGCACTGACCCGTGACCTGCAGGCCATCACCCATGACCTGCACCTGCGGGTATTCTATTCGCCCACTGTATTGCCGAAACAGGAGAACAGCGCCGGGCCTTCGCCGGAAGAAATAGAAGGGTTCAAACAAATGCTGAAGGGAGCCAACTACGGCATTAAAGAAAAATCCGTCCTGGAAGGGAATATCGGTTACCTGAACATCACCATGTTTGCCCCGCTGGATTGTGTGTGCCGACAGTCTTACAGCGGCAGTGCAGGCGGTGATCAATACCGATGCGCTGATCATTGACCTGCGGGAATGTGGCGGCAGCATGGATCCGGATGCCATCCCTTTTTCAGCGGTTATTTTTTTGACCGGCCTACGCATCTGAATGATCTCTATTTCCGCAATACCGGTGATACCACGCAGTACTGGAGCTATGGCTGGTGCCGGGGAAAAAGTATGGCAATAAAACTATTTATATACTCACCAGCGGCCGCACTTTTTCCGGTGCTGAAGAGATCGCTTACGATTATAAGAATTTGAAAAGAGCCATCCTCGTGGGAGAACAAACAAAAGGCGGCGCCAATCCCGGCGGAGATATGCGGGTCAATGATCATTTTGGTGTATTTGTACCGAATGGCTGCGCCATCAATCCCATTACCAAAACCAACTGGGAAGGAGTGGGTGTAACACCGGATACATGATCAGCGCCATGAAGGCCCTGCACAAAGCACAGCTGATGGCGGTACAGCATTTATGGCAGCAGGCGAATACGCCGGAAAAGAAAAATCATTGCAGGAGGCGTTGACGGCGATACAAAAGAAGCACCGGTCTATAAACAGGTACAGTTTACACTGAAGGGATTTGAAAATGCGAAAGAGGTATTTGTGGCCGGCAGTTTTAATGGATGGGCCCCAGAACAAACCCCTATGTTAAGAAAAGGAAATGAATGGGTGTGGCCGTGGCGGAAGCACCGCTGGGTAAACTGGCGTACAAATTTTTGTGGATGGAGAATGGATATTGGATCCTGCCCATACTCAAACAGAATCAGACGGCCGGTACACCAATTCGGTGAAGCAGGTGCAATAACCCGGTTTATGACTTTTCAACGATGGTTAACTTCTCTCACAGCGTACCAGCTATTATAAGCTTCGGCACAAGTGCGTAGAATAAGTGCTATAATCTACGCATTGCCTGTTTGGCTGCCTCCTGTTCATTTTTGCAGGCTTGGGCTTTTTAACAACGTAAGTCAAAATTGTTGTTTTTTGACTTATATTGAGATGAAATGAGTCAAATTAAACCTGCTGCCATTGAGCTTCTCCCATTGAAACAAGAAGTCGAAACCAAGGCTGTACTTCGAAAAAGCCTGGCTCACAAAGTGTTATGCATTTTTTGCATATTGCAAATTCCATAAGATAGTAGCTCATTACAGTCTTGATGTCATCATTTCAGTCG
>JADKAA010000007.1 GCA_016715465.1 Saprospiraceae bacterium | reverse complement strand
ACAATGGCCATAGCAGGACATGACTGGGGTCTTGAAAAGGCCTGGGTAAAGAAGCGCAGCTGAACCTGCAAAAAGCCATTTCATTTTTTGAAAAAGAATTTGTCCCGGCTGTTCGTAAAACAGCATAAATACTTTAACAACACATAATTATTTATTCCTTATTACTAGCAGAATAAGAATTAGTTGCATACATAAGCCATATCATACTTACAAGTGATATGCATCATACCCAGCCTGTAAATTTCGTCCTAATATAGCATCCTCTTTGACAAGCAAAATACCGGGTCATGTATCCACTTATTACAAGCTTATTTCTGGTGCCAGTTATTGTCAGCGGCTTATTATTGATTTTACCCAAATCAGTTGCAAGGATACTGGTTATTACCAGCTCTTTAGTGTTAGCAGCACTGTCACTTTATGTGTTCATCAACCTGGATGGTGTATTATATTTTGGGGTTCCCCATTATGTAAATGACCTGGTAGCGGTGGCAGATATTGTATTACTGGTTTATTTTGGCTGGATAGCCCTTCGCCGGAGAAGCTGGCAGGTGGGATTGATGACTGTATTGCAATTCGGCGGATTATTGTATTTGCTGAAAATATTACCTGCTGATCATTCCCTGCAGTTCATGGTGGACAAGCTGAGTGCATTTATGTTTCTCCTCATCAATGTCATCAGCGGTATCATTGCCATTTATTCTCTCCGGTATATTGACGAAGAACAGTGCAGCAGTTTCCGTAAAAAACATTTTCTTTCTATCCTGTTCTGGTTTATTGCAGTGATGAACCTGGTCGTTTCTTCCAACAACCTCGAATACTTTTTCCTGTTCTTTGAACTGACCACACTGGCTTCCTTCCTCTTAATTGGTTTTAGAAAAGATGAGCTGTCTGTTAAGAATGCATTGACTGCATTATGGATGAACCAGGTTGGTGGAGTAGCTATATTGGCGGCAATTTTTTTCATTATTTATAATGGTTATGGTGAAGCCACTTTCAGCAACCTGCTGGCACATGCATCCGCATCGGGGATAATGCTTCCACTGGCTTTGCTGTCTGTGGCTGCTTTAATTAAAGGGGCACAGCTACCTTTCAGCAAATGGTTACTGGGTGCCATGGTGGCGCCAACACCGGTAAGTGCATTACTGCACTCTTCCACGATGGTGAAAATTGCGCCATTCATTATTCTTCGTTTATCGCCGGCTTTAAAGGATACACCGGTGGCCACGGTGGTGATTGCATTAACAGGATTTGTATTTGTAGCAGCTGCTATCTCTGCCTTATCACAGGATAATTTCAAAAGAATACTGGCTTATTCCACCATTGCCCTGCTGGCATTGATGATCATGATGGCAGCCGTGGGTACACCTGTTACTATAGTGGCAGCCCTGGTACTCATTCTTTTTCATGGCATGTCAAAATGTTTACTGTTTCTCAATGCAGGAATATTGGAACGAGTATTTCACCTGAAACAATCTTCCGATATGGACAGGCTTGGTGAAAGTGGTCCGTTTACTTCCCTGGTTATCACTATTGGTTTTATGTCTTTATTGCTGCCGCCTTTCGGCGCTTTCATTGGTAAATGGCTAAGTATTGAAACATTAGGTGCACTGGCAACAGATAAAAAATTATTGGGTGCACTGGTGATCGTAGCGGTAGCAGGCGGCGGCGCTGTTTTATCCCCTGCTCTATTTTAAAGTGATGGGTTTATTGATTGCCCGAACCGGTGACCATGATAAGATCAGGTTCGAAAAGACAGGGCTGGTGTATGCAGGCACTATGTATGTCTTGTTGGGATTAATTATACTTAGTGTGCTGGGCTTGCCGCTGTTGCTGACCGGTTATTTCGTACCTGTCACTTCTCAAATAGCAGGTATGCCTGTCGCTGTTGTGATGGACGGGTGGAACATGCATATAGGTGCCATGAAATTACCTATGGTGCCCTTGCTGATCGCTTTATTCCTGCTGCCGGTTACCATTATTACGGCCCTGTTTATCCGGTTTAAAAATGTGGACAGGGTAAAAGAGTATATGTGCGGGGAAAAATAAACTACTCCTTCTCTTCCTTCTATTTTTCAACAGACAGGGCGACACCTTATTTCACCACCACGGGTATTTTGTTTTTTGTAGCACTGATTGTTGCGGCATTGATATAAACTGATTTGTTATGAACGATTTATTGATCCCGGTTTTACTGATACTATTGGCCCCGCTGATCGGCGGGCTGGTATACGGGTTTGAAAGAATTATTAAAGCAAGAATGCAGCGAAGGATTGGTCCTCCCTTTATTACAACCCTTCTATGATTTTCTGAAACTGGCGGATAAAAGAAAATGATCGTTCACTCGGCCCATGCATTTCTCGGCATCATGCATTTTGTTTCATTGTGGTTTGCGTTAGCTGTATTGTTGCTGGGTGGTGACCTGATCCTGGTTATTTTTCTTCACCTGCTGTCCACTTCCTTAATTATACTGGCTGGTTTCAGCACCCGGTCTATTTTCAGTCACCTGGGTGCCAACCGCACTGCTATCAGCATACTGGCTTATGAGCCGGTGCTGATCATCATTGCCGTTTCTATTTTTATGCTTACCGGAAGTTTTGATGCATCGGCTGCATTCAACTGGGATCAGCCTTTATTATATAAAATGCCCCTGGCTTTTATTGCCTTGCTGCTGGTGCTGCCCATCAAATTGAAAAAATCTCCATTTGATGTGGCCGAAGCGCACCAGGAAGTAACCGGTGGAGTGGAAATTGAATTTTCCGGTATTTTTTTCGAAGCGGTGTACACGGCTAAATGGCTCGATTATGTTTTTTGCTACACACTGGTGTTCCTGTTTGCAGGGAATAATATTTTACTTGGAATTGGATTGATGGTCTTCACTTTCTTTTACCTGAATGCACTGGATAATTCTTCTGCACGGGTGAATTATAAACAGATGCTGCGTTTTTCACTGACTGTATCCTTTTCACTTGCTTTTATTAATTTATTAATAAATATTTTTACATGAACCTGGCTTCTTACAGAAAAAAATCACCCTGGATACTGCACTACAATGCAGGCGGATGTAATGGCTGTGATATAGAGATCCTGGCCTGCCTTGGTCCCAAGTATGACATTGAACGTTTTGGTATGATCAATACCGGTAATCCAAAACAGTCTGATATTTTACTGGTGACGGGTCCCGTTACCAAACGTTCCCGGGAAAGATTAGTGGAGATCTATGCACAAATGCCGGAACCCAAAGTGGTTGTCAGTTGCGGTGCCTGCGCCTGCACCGGTGGTGTTTTTCGTGGAATGTACAATTGTGAAGGAGGGGTGGACCAGTACATCCCGGTAGATGTGTATGTATGCGGATGTGGTACCAGGCCGGAACAGATCATTGACGGCGTGGTGCAGGCATTGGGTATACTGGAACAGAAAACAAAAGCGATGGAAGTGTCGGTGCGCCTCCAAAAGGAACCTTTGAAAGAGGAAGGCCAAATCAACCGCAGAAATATTGCGGATCAAATTAAACCTGCATTGTCATGAACAAAGTGATGACTTCAATAGAGAATCTTAAAAAAGACATTGGTGATTTTTACAAACCTGGATTGCATCATTTCATGGTGATGAATGCAGTGGAAGTGGGCGATCAGATAGAAGTGCAATGGTTCTTCAGTGATTATGCACATCCCTGCGATACAACATGTTTTTATACACTCGTCAGGCCGGAAACAGAAATACCCAGTATTAAAGATATTGTGGCATCCGCATGGGTGGCAGAAGCAGAGCTGGTGGACCTGATGAATATAAAGGTTGAAAACACTCAAAAAGGATTTGTACTGGAACCTGATTTTGAAAGCGGACCATTACGCAAAAAGAAATAACTATGGGAAGGCAATACGAAATACCAATAGGCGCCCAGCATATTTCCCTGTTGGAGCCCCTGCATTTTAAATTCACCACGGAGAATGAAAAAATTGTAGCAACAGAAGCGAATGTATATTATGTACACCGCGGTATCGAACAAGCCTGCTGTTCCAAATTCAAATTCCGGCAGGTAAGTTTTGTAGTGGGTCGTGTATGTGGGTTGTGTTCTATATCACACACAACCGCCTATTCACAGGTGGCAGAAAAATTACTGAAGATTGAAATTCCGTTGCGGGCAAAATACCTGAGGATGCTGGTGATAGAACTGGACCGCATTCACTCTCATTTATTATGTTTGAGCCATGTGGCAGAAAACTCAGGCTTTGAAGCGTTGTTTATGAAGACCATGCAGTACCGTGAATTCTCCATGGAGTTGCTTGAAGCGGTTTGTGGTAACCGTATCCAGTATGATTTCTCCATTGTGGGTGGTGTGGCAAGAGACCTGAAACCACAGGTAGCCCAATCCATACTGGAACGATTGAAAAAATTTATTCCGCAGCTGGATGAACTGATGGATATCTACAAGAACAACTGGACATTATCATTAAAAAATAAAGGCGCCGGCGCTATCACCAAAGAAGATGCCATGCGGCTGAATGTGGTGGGTCCTTTTGCAAGAGCCGCCGGGTTGGCTATTGACGTACGTAATGAAACGGAAGACCTGCTGCCCTGGAAAGAAGTGGGCTTTGAAATGATAACAGAAACCTCCGGTGATGTATATGCCCGTAATATGGTGCGGCTCCGGGAACTCTATGTTTCTATCCGTATCATTGAAAATATCATCAATGGTTTACCCGAATCGGCATTGATCACAGAAACTAAAGCATTTCCTGATGGCGAAGCAACAGTGCGGCTGGAAGCACCGAGAGGGGAATTATTCTATTATGCCAAAGGAAATAAAACACAGATACTGGAACGATTGAAGATAAAAGCGCCAACATTTTCCAATGTGGCAGCCATGGCAGAAGCCTTTACAGGAAATGAATATGGAAGTGCACCGGCCATTATTGCTTCTTATGATCCATGTTTGTCCTGTACAGCGAGATGAGAAACTGATTATACAAAAGAAAGAAGATGAAAACATTTTTTAAAAGCACTCGGTAACGTTTTTAAGAAACCTGTCACAACGAAATATCCGTTTGAACAGACTTTTATTCCGGATGATTACAGGGGCCTGATCGGCTTTGATGAAAATCTTTGTATCTGGTGCCGCCGCTGCGAAATGGTGTGCCCGCCCGGTGCAATCGTTTTTTCCCAGGATATGGAAGGGAAGCAGACCTATCATTTTAACCGGGCTGTTTGTATCTATTGCGGAGAATGTGTCCGGGCCTGTCCCAAAGAAGGAGCAATTTTTCAAACTGCAGAACCGGCGCCCTGTGCATTGAAAGCAGAAAACATAAACAACGGCTGGAATAAATTATTTGATGAAGCCCTGGTAAGCCGTGAAGCCTATGCTGCCGAAAAGAAAAGGAAGGCAGCAGAAAAGGCAGCCGCTGATAAAGCTGCCGCCGCCAAAAAAGAAGAGGAAAATAAAACTGGTAACTAAGCGCTTAATCTGTTAGTTGAATTGTTATGCATGAGCTTTCCATAGCACACTCTATCTTATCCATTGCTGAAAGGGCGGTCCCTGCTGGCAGCAAGGTGGCCGTAACGGCTGTTTCATTACAGATCGGCGAATTAAGCAGCATAGAAATCGAATCCCTTGAGTTTGCCTTTTCAGCCATCCGATCGGGCACCCTCCTCGAAAAAGCTGAACTTAATATTGAGATCATTCCGGGAGAAGCAGCATGCTCGGACTGTGGTACTGTTTTTCATATGGATTCCTTTGGAACCTGTTGTCCCCACTGCAAAAGCTTTCTGGTAAAAATCCTGAAAGGAAAAGAACTTAAGGTACTCAGTATCATGGTGGATGAATGAGACCGGCAAACCCGGCTTCCAGCTCCCGGAAAACTGACCATAATCATATCCGCCTATGACGGTATAGTTATAATAAGGAGAACCTTCTTTCGAAATTTGTTAGTGTTCAGCAACCAAACAAATGTTCATTTGTGGCTACTGGATAAAAAAGCAAAAACCCCGACAATGGAAGACAACACCAACAAAACCGCTGCGGTTAAAGAAAGAAAAGTCAAGGGACGGGTTGAGATCGATATTCAAAAATGCAAAGGCTGCGAACTCTGTACCACAGCCTGTAAGGAACATGCACTGGCACTTTCCGAAACCATCAACATTAAAGGGTACCGTTACATCATTGCCAATAATGATGCCTGTACCGGTTGTGTAAACTGTGCACTCGTTTGTCCCGATGCAGTGATCACTGTGTATCGTACCCATCCAAAGAAAAAACCGGTTGACATAACACCGGAAAATATCCGGGAGCAATTACAAACTATGATCAGTCCTTCAAAATAAAAACAGGTTATGACGGAAACTAAACTCATGAAGGGTAATGAAGCAATGGCAGAAGCAGCAATACTGGCCGGCTGCGATGCGTACTTTGGTTATCCTATCACTCCGCAATCAGAAGTGCTGGAATATTTAGCAAGAGAAATGCCGAAGCACAACCGTATCGTGATGCAGGCAGAAAGTGAAGTAGCTTCTATAAATATGGTCTATGGCGCTGCCGGTGCAGGCTTTCGTGCCATGACCTCTTCTTCCTCACCCGGTATCAGCCTGATGCAGGAAGGCATCTCTTATATTGCCGGTGCGGAATTACCCTGCCTGATCGTTAATGTAAACCGTGCCGGTCCCGGACTCGGAACTATCCAGCCCGGCCAGGGCGATTATTTTCAATCCGTAAAAGGCGGTGGTCATGGCGATTATAAAATGATCGTACTGGCACCGGCCTCTGTGCAGGAGATGGCTGATTTTGTTTATCTCGGGTTTGACCTGGCAGATAAATATCGTAACCCTGTGCTGATGTTATCTGACGGGGCAATCGGGCAGATGATGGAGAAAGTACAGTTCAAGCCTTATACAAGGCCTGCAGTTGATAAGTCATGGGCCACTACCGGCAAACCAAAGACCCGTAACAGGAATTATATCACATCCTTGTTTATTCAGCCGGAAAGAATGGAGCAACATAACCTGAAGCTGGAAGAAAAATTCAAAAAGATAAGAGAGAATGAAGTGCGGTTCGAAGAGATCAATACGGCTGATGCGGAATATCTTTTTGTTGCTTATGGATTGAGTGCAAGAATTTGTCAGAAAGCAATGGACATTGCAAGGGATAAAGGAATAAAGATCGGTTTGCTTCGTCCCATTACTTTATACCCTTACCCGTACAAGCGGCTGGAAGAACTGGCTGCACAAGTGAAAATGATGCTGAGTGTGGAACTCAACAGCGGACAGATGGTGGAAGATGTAAGGCTGGCAGTGAATGGTAAAGTGCCGGTTGAGTTTTACGGCAGAATGGGAGGGATGATGCCCACCCCGGAAGAAATTGTTCATCATTTAGAAACTTTAATACAGTATCATCATGCCAACTGAAGAACATGTATTGCCCGATACAGCGCTGGATGTAATAGCACCGGCCTGCCACGATGAGGAAGAATATGAAATGGTATACCACAAGCCCACTACCATGGTCAATGTGGCTATGCACTATTGCCCGGGTTGTGCTCACAGCCTGGTGCACAAGCTCATCATGGAAGTAGTGGAGGAAATGGATATACAGGAAAATACCATAGGCATTGCACCGGTGGGCTGTTCAGTATTTGCGTATGAGTATATGGATATAGATATGCAGGAAGCGGCGCATGGCCGTGCCTGTGCGGTGGCAACAGGTATCAAAAAACTGATGCCGGATAAATATGTATTCACTTACCAGGGGGATGGTGACCTGGCAGCCATTGGTATTGCGGAAACATTGCATGCAATCAACCGCGGAGAAAATATCCTGATCGTATTTATGAATAATGCTGTGTATGGCATGACCAGCGGACAAATGGCGCCGACAACACTGGCAGGAATGCACACTACTACCAGTCCTGACGGAAGAGATGTAAGTTATTATGGAGCCCCCATCAAAGTATCAGAATTAATGGCGAACCTGCCCGGTGCATTTTATGTTAGCCGCCAGGCAGTGAACAGCGCCAATGCAGTGCGGCGCACCAAGAAAGCATTGCAGAACGCATTTAAGTATCAGCAATTGCACAAAGGCACCTGTTTGATAGAGATCATCGGTAACTGTCCTTCCAACTGGAAGATGACACCCGTGGAGGCATCAAAGTTTATTGATGAAGAAATGGTAAAAACATTTCCACTGGGAGATATAAAAGTGCCGAAAGGAGTTTGATTTAATAACGTCTTCGGCAAGCTCAGGCTGACAACCTTCTGTCATGCTGAGTTTATCGAAGCAAGACAAGAAAAATGAACTAAAACAATTCTTCTTTAATTAACCAATGTGAGTATCATGAATGATTTCAAAAAACTGGAAGAACTCATAGTCGCCGGTTTCGGCGGACAGGGAGTATTATCATTGGGTATGACACTGGCATATGCCGGTATGGTGGAAGGAAAAGAAATTTCCTGGATGCCATCGTATGGACCGGAGATGCGGGGTGGTACAGCTAATTGTATTACCATTCTATCAGAGAAAAAGATCAGCTCACCCATCATTTCTTTATTTGATTCAGCCATTGTGCTGAACCAGCCATCAATGGATAAGTTTGCGCCCCGGCTAAAACCCGGAGGATTGCTATTGTATGAATCTGGTAATATCTTTAAACCAGTTACAAGAACGGATATAGAGATCATTGGTATACCAGCCAGTACCGAAGCTTTACTGATGAAGAATGCTAAGATCATGAACATGATCATCCTCGGTGCTTATTTGCAATTGAAGCCGGTGGTAGCGATTGAATCCATCCTCGAAGCATTGAAGAAAGTATTGCCGGAAAAATATCATCACCTGCTTGACATTAATAAACAGGCACTGGAAAAAGGCAAAGCATTAGTGATGCAACAGAAAGAACCGGTAATGTAATGTTGGAGTATCTTTGACCGGTCAAATACCTGCAGATACATGAAACCAGAAGAAATAGCGCAGCTGCGCAAAGATTATACATTGCATACCTTGAATGAAGATGAGGTGGATCCCTCACCCCTTGCACAGTTTCAGCGCTGGTGGAACGATGCAGAAAAGTCACAGATCGATGAGATGAATGCTATGACCCTGGCCAGTACCGGTCATGATGGTATGCCGGAAGCAAGGACTGTGCTTCTGAAAGCTTTTGATGAAAAGGGATTTGTCTTCTTTACCAATTACAATAGTGCCAAAAGTCAGCAACTGGATTTTAATGCCAATTGCTGTTTATTATTTTTCTGGAAAGAACTGGAACGTCAGGTCCGCATTAATGGTGTTGCTGAAAAAATTTCAGTTAAAGAAAGCATCGACTATTTTGACAGCCGCCCGGATGGAAGTAAGATCGGTGCATGGGCATCGCCACAAAGTGTGGTTGTAGCCGGCAAGACCTGGCTCAAAGAAACATTTGAATATTATGCAGAGCGTTTCAAACATGGCAAAATTCCCAAGCCCCCGCATTGGGGTGGTTACCGGGTGAAGCCCACCAAAATTGAATTCTGGCAGGGACGTCCCAGCCGCATGCACGACAGGATCTTATACACTCCGGTGGCAGATAGTGCAGAGGGTCAATGGAAAACAGAAAGACTGGCGCCATAAACAATACAGTACTAAGCGTTCCCCTTATTTTTTATATTTTTATAAGCTGGCAACATTTCCCGGTTGGGTGAAAATGATTGTACTATCAACTCAATATGCGTTTCATGCGGAGCCTTTTTTTATTCATCACTACCTGTTTTGCTTTTATGCAATGCCAGAAGGAGGTGAATTCTGCACAGGTAACTTTTCTGCCTTTTGAAGCAGTACCTGTAACCACACCTGTTCTCCCGGGTACTATTGATGAAGCCTCGGGTATTGCTGACAGTAAGAGCAACACCGGTTATATCTGGGTGCAACAGGATGGAGGCAATCCGCCGGAGTTATTCCTGCTCTCTTATAATGGCACTGTACAGAAAAAAATTCCGGTAAAAGGAGTGACCAACCGCGACTGGGAAGATATGGCCGTGGGCAATGGCCCGGTGGCCGGCACCAACTATGTGTACCTTGCTGAAACAGGGGATAACAGCGCTACTTATTCCAATTATGCCATCTATCGTTTTGCAGAACCCACCTTAACTACCGATACCGTCTTTAATACTGATAAAATAGTATTCCAGTATCCCGATGGTTCACACGATGCAGAAGCGATGCTGCTTGATAACAGTACAAAAGATATTTACCTCATTAGTAAAAGAGATAGTGCTTCCCGCATCTATAAATTACCCTATCCGCAAAGTACCACTACCACCATGATCGCCACCCTGGTGGGTGAAATGCCTTTTACTGGAGTTTCGGCTGCTGCCGCTTCTCCCGATGGAAAAGAGTTGCTGGTAAAAACCTATACCAATGTCTATTACTGGAAAAGGAATGCCGGTGAAACAATTGGAGCAGCATTGCTGCGTACACCCCTGGCTTTAGGATATATGCTGGAGCCACAGGGCGAAGCAATTTGTTTTAAAAACGATAATTCAGCCTTTCTTACCCTGAGTGAAAAACCATTCTTTGCCACTTCTGTTACGCTTAATCTATACCGCCGAAAATAAAATTACCGCTTGCAGGAGATCTCATTCAGAATAACGACAACTGTCTTTCATCTTTTACGATCATTCGCCGTTTCGGTTTTGCAGCAGTTGTCAATGTAGTGCCTTCAATACAAAAAACAGGGGAGGCTTCATAGCGGCTGGCCACTACGATCTGTGTACTACCGGCATGCTGGTTGAACAAGGCCTCCACCAGTTCCGGCTTATTATTATTTTTAGATAGATGCGATAAGATGAGCAACCGCAGATCGGCTGATTGATACTGCTGAAATAATTCCAACGCCTGTGCATTGGATAAATGCCCTTCATCACTGCTGATCCTTTTTTGCAAATGATAAGGATAGTTACCGTTGCGCAGCATATCATCACAATAATTGGATTCCAGAAAAACAGCCTGGCACTGGCTGAAATATTTTATGACCCGTTTGCAGGCATAACCAATATCGGTGATGACACCCACATTCACCCCATGACCAGCAACCATAAAACTGTGCGGATCGGAGGCATCGTGACTTTTTTTGAAAGGGGTGATGGCCAGGTTACCGATTGTAATGGGTTTGGCATTTGTAAAAGAATTGACCAGTTGCGGTTCAACAGGCATATTACTCCTTGCTAATGTGCTATCGGTGATATAAACAGGAAGCTGGTATTTTTTAGAAATACCGGCCAGCCCGGTAATATGATCGGCATGTTCATGCGAAATAAAAATTGCTTTCACTCTTTCTATCGGCAACTCCAGTTGTTTCATCCGTTTTTCTGTTTCCCGGCAGCTGAGCCCGGCATCAATTAAAACTGCTTCATTGTTATTGCCGATATAATAACAGTTGGCATTACTGCCGGAATTGAGGGAAGTGATATAGAGTGACATGAACGGTAAAAATAGGAAGGAATAAGTTGCTCCCGCCTCGTGGATGAAAGATTTAAAACTTTGCTAAATCAAAGGCAAGCTCCGGTGAGGTATATAGTATAAAAAAAGGAGCCTGCTTTGCACAGACTCCTTTCGTGTTATATACTATTCATTACATCTTGTTTCTAACTGCAATTACCTGGCAGGAGTGGTGGTCACATTCATATCCCGGACGCAAACATATTTCCCGTCACGTTTTTGAAAGTAGGACATATAGTATCCTTTCTCCACTTCTGCACCTGCAGGATTAATAGTGGTCCAGGAACCAATTTCTGTGGCTGTATTGCCTTCTGCAAAAAGGTCCACTACTTTATAGACACTGGTATTACCGGTGGTGTCGCTGGCCAGGCGCTGGGCAATTTTTGCTTTGATAGCGGCAACTCCCGAAAGAGGCGCTTCATTCCGGCTATAACTAACAGCATCCTGGCTGTAATAGGCCACTACTCCATCAGCATCTTTGGCTTTTTCTGCAGCAGCATAGGCATCTTCCAGGGCCTGGATCTCAACTTTTAGTTTATCCATGTCAATAGGTTTGGCTTCTTCTGCAGGGGTAGTACAGGCAGAAAAAAACAAGGCAGAAAGTCCGGACAGTGCTACGATTAGAAACTTACTTTTCATAAAAAAGAGTTTTTGGTTGGTTAAGAGATAGAGTAAGGTAGCCTTTTTATTCACCATGGCCGGGATGTTATTTCCGGCAGGGCTTTTATCATACACAGGCCTGTATAGGGAAGAACAGAGAGTTTATGGTTGCCGGGGATGGCCTAAAGTGAAAAGAAATCATTAAAACAATAACGCAAGTTCGCCTCTGCCCACTGCCGGAAAAATTGACAGCAGTCATTCTCGGTTATGAACATCCTCATTGTTTTCAGCCCCTTCGAAAGTTATATTTGAAGAGAAGGAAAATAATTAATCACTCATAAAATAACGGGTATGAAAAACACTTCAAAGATCCTCATTGCGCTGGGAGCCGGATTAGCTATCGGTGGTCTCATGGGTGTATTATTTGCACCAGATAAAGGAGAGAACACCCGTCATAAAATTGCGGAAAACGGTAAAAAACTAAAAGATCAGTTTACCCGCAAAGTAAAACTGGGCAAAAACAAAATGGAAGAACAAATGGCCCGGATCAATGGCGAGCTCGACGAAGTAATCTGACAGATATTGTAACTTTAAGACATGTCAGAAGAGTTTAACAAAGTAGAGTCGATGATCGAACAGCTCAAAGCGTATGCTAATACCAGGGTATCGCAGGTAAAGTTATCCATGGCGGAAAAAGTGTCAAAGCTAGCCGCTGAAATGATAGCTATGCTGATGGCGGCCCTGGTATTCTTTTTATTCCTGGTGATACTCAGCATCGCAGCCGCCATCTTCATCGGGCAATGGCTGGAGAATATGTGGCTGGGATTTGTTATTGTAGCCGGGGTTATACTGGTGGTGGGGTTGATCTTATGGCTGTCCAAAGACCGCCTGCTGCGCATACCCATTATGAACAAACTGATAGAAGCCTTATTTGAACCGGAAGAAGACGATGAAAAAAATTAAACATATAAAAGATATACAGGAAGAAAAGATGCGGCTCCGCATACAGCAGCTGGAGCAGGAAAAAAACCTGCAGCAAAACTGGAAGGAGACCAAGCTGGAGCTGCGCCCCGGTACCTTGCTGCGCAACCAGATGGCAGCATCCTCCACGGGTAAAGAAGGAGAGAATAGCCTGTTTACCGGGCTGGTAAGCCTCGGGGCTGGTTACCTTACCCGCCGCTTCACCGGGCTGGCAGGACAAAAGATCGAAAACACCGTGCAGATGGGCATTGAAAAACTGGCCAACCGCATGCAGGCTGCCCTGAAGAAAAAAAGAAAACGAAAAAAATAATTATAACCATTAAACCAGATTGCCCCTGTTCCGGTATGAGACCCGGCAGGGGCTTTCCTTTTTCGCAGATCGCCAGCCGGTACTCAGCCGTATCAATCCTAAAGCGACTCTCTTTTGTTATCGTCCCAGCCGGTGAACCAGCCCGGCACTGATCCGGTAATTATGCTGTGTGGCCTCATAGAAAAAAGTGGGAGCATAGTCTGCCTGCAGTAAACGAACAGCCCAGGAGCGGTTCAGTTGCAGGTCAACCGCAGCGCCGATATTGAAATGCAAAGAAGTAGCATCATCTTTCAGGGTGTTACCACCAAAGCTTGTTTTTTGAGTGTAGCGGGACACCCCGAATAAAGCATGGGTGGAAATGCTGATCCCTTTCTCAGTTGTTGGCGGATCGGTCACCCGGTACGTGATGCCGCCGGTGATATGCATCAGCCCCGATGTTTGTTTATAACTGTTATCCTTATCCGAATGCAGGTAATAACCCCCTTCGATAGTAACACCAAGTGAAGTACCGATCTGTTTGGTATAGCCCACGCTGCCACCCACGCTGCCGAACTTGGTGTATTTATCACCAAAATGATAATAGCCGGGTATGATGTACACTTCATCCGGCGGGCGGGTAAATGTTTTATCCGATGCACAGCATTCCGGCGGGCAGTTGTTCAGCCCGGCCCCTTTCAGCACATCCATAATATTATCACATGTCAGTGGGGCATTGCTATCCGCCATCAGGTCATGCTCATGCCCGCTACAGGGAGAGCTGCAGCGGGTATGCGAGGCAGAAGGGGCACAGCAATACCCATTGGGGTCTGGTGGCGGATCACATACCAGTTCTGTTCTGGCAGAATCGGTAACGGGGTCGTATAGCCGGGAACAATACTGATCGTGCAGGCCACAGAAGTGCAGCACTTCATGGCAGTAGACACCGGGGGGCTGGTTTCTCCGCCAGGTACCGCTGGAAGCGCCATTGTTCGGAGTACCGAGATAGGCATTGGAAGGCAGGCCGTCATCATCTATCATCTGCACATAATGAAAACCGGCCGTTTCGTCTTCTTTCAGGCTGCTGTATTTTTTCACCACCACGGTTATTTTTGTTTTGCATCCTTTCAGGCTGTCGCCGGGGCAGGGGATAAAACATTCCTTACCATAGCAGTCCTCCAGGGCATTCTTCACCATGGTCACATCATCATCGGTGCCTTCAATGGCCACCTGAATGATCATATTCACCTGGCAGGGATTATTTTCATCCCGTTCGATGGTGGTGCCAAAGCGGCGGGTGCCGGTGCAACTTTGCAGCAGCATAAAAAGACAGCGATGCTGGTAATATAATAAAAGCGGTTCATCGTGGCCTGGGGGGTACAAACTGTCCATAGTTGATCCGGATCTGCCTTGGGGCCAGCATAGTATTCAGCAGGGTAATGAACTGGTTGATCGCCGGCACATCGGTATTTTTCAGTTGCACATAGTGTTGCTGTCCGGCATGGTTCATCGAAATATAGATCCCGGCGCCATCGGCAGCGCCGCCATCATAGTTATGTTGTAAAGAAAAGAAACCTGCTGCAACGGCTTTGCGGAACAGGGAGTCCAGTTGCCCCGGCAGGAGTGCAAAAGAAGAGGAATCTTTTACCGGCCCGTTCACTATGCTCAGACGGTAGCGGCAGTTACCGTTTGCGTCCACCAGCAGTTCCTGTTGCTGCCCATAGGAAGCCCGGGACCCTGCATTGATAAACAGCACGGTCTGGCAAACAGCCGCCATCGAAAAAAAGCAGCCGGCGCATACCATGGCAATTATTCTTTTGTTCATTCACCAATAATTTATTGGTACAAAAAAACAGGGCGGAAACAATGTGGTTTGCGTAGGGAAGATGAGAGGAAGAAATGAAGATCCTGTCTGTGTATAATTCCTGTTGTTGAAAGTTAGGACGATATTTTCGGACGGGCAAAAAATTTATGGGCGGGTATCAGAATAGGTGGCCGGGTTTGTTGAACGTGGCTTTATGCAATACGGATGAAGACGATTAAAAGGTTAAAACAAATGAAATAGAGCAACAAGGGATTGAAAAACTGGCGGCCAGTATGTGAACGACATTAAGGAAAAAGAGGAAAATCAAATAAAAAGTACTGCGGCATAACTGATTCACTTCAATAATATATTGTGTCTTATATTTGAATAAGGCTGGTTCTGTAGCGGAACTGGCTTTTTATTTACGGTAAAAAGAGTTTATTTGTAGGATATATTATGCCTAACATTTTTGACAATATTAAAAATATACTTGGAGAAGGATTAAATTCCTATTTGAAGAATGTGCAAAGAGCCGATTTCTGCGTAGGATACTTTAATCTCAGAGGCTGGAAAGAAATTGCAGATAAAATTGATGAGTTGGGCGGGGCTGAAATAAAAGAAAACGGGGAACTGTTCAACAGGTATTGTAGACTCCTCGTTGGGATGATCAGAACTCCCATTGATGAAATAAAATTGCTATTTAGTGAGAAATCAGAGAATGAAGTTGACAATAAGAGGAAAAATGAAATTCGCAGGCAAATTGCAGAAGATTTTCGTCAACAGTTAATCATTGGTTATCCCACAAATGAAGATGAAGAACATTTGAAGCAATTGCTTCATCAATTACAATTTGGCAGGCTCGTTGTAAAAGTACACTGTGCCTTTTTACTCCATGCAAAATTATATCTGCTGCATAGAGAAGACCCAGCTACACCAATTATTGGTTTTGTGGGCAGCAGTAACTTGACGATGGGTGGCTTAAAACGCCAGGGAGAGCTAAATGTAGATGTTGTTGAACAAAAAGGCGGAGCTGAGTATTTGAGAGATTGGTTTAATGATCGTTGGGATAACTGGGCCAGTGTGGATATTACAAATGATCTGATTCAAATATTGCAGGAAAGCTGGGCCGGAGATGTTGTTCCGCCACCTTACCATATTTATTTAAAGATGGCCTATCATCTAAGCCAGGAAGCAAGAACAGGTCTTAGTGAATATAGCATTCCCCATATTTTTCGAGACATATTATGGCCTTTTCAAAAAGCCGCAGTAACTCTTACTGCAAAAAAGCTGGAGCAAAAGAAAGGGGCAATGCTTGCTGATGTAGTGGGCCTTGGAAAAACAATTGAAGCCTGTGCCGTAGCCAAGATGTTTGAGGAATCACACTACTATTCTACGCTTATAATTTGTCCAGCACCATTGGTAAAAATGTGGGAGGCATATAAGAAGAAATATGACCTGAAGGCCCATATTGTTTCGATAGGCTCCGTACTTAATAGGTTAAAAGATGAGCAGCGGTTTAAACTGGTAATCATTGATGAAAGCCACAACCTTCGCAACGATGCCGGAAGCAGGTATAGAATTATCAGGGATTTTGTAAGAGATGGCAGTCGCATGGTATTACTGCTTACCGCAACTCCATACAACAAAACATATCTTGATCTGTCAAATCAATTACGCCTATTTCTCCCCGATGATGCTGATCTTGGTATCATGCCTACTGCCTATATCACTGATTTAGGAGGGCAGAATGAATTTATCAATAAACATCCTGAAACGTTTATACGAAGTATCAGGGCTTTTGAGAGAGGCATGTTACCGGAAGATTTCAGGGAACTGATGCGGCAGTTTATGGTAAGGCGAACCCGGGGATTCATTAAAGAACATCATGCAAAAACAGATGCCGTAAACGGACGAAAATACCTGGAGAGAAAGGATGGTACAAAAGACTATTTCCCGGAAAGGTTACCTGTAAGGGTATTATATGATTATGACCCGACAGACAACACCGATCAGTATGCAAGGCTTTATTCGGTAGATGTGGCCAACGCAATTGGAGGGTTATATCTTGCCCGTTACGGATTGGGCAAATTTGTTGATCAAAATAAATTGAGAGAAACACATGCACAGGATAAAATGGTTTTGGAAAACCTTGGTCGAGCCGGGCAACGATTAATTGGCTTCCGGCGCACCAACTTATTCAAACGTTTGGAAAGCAGTGGCTATTCTTTCCTGCTTTCTTTGGCAAGGCATCTTCTCCGGGATCATATTTTCTTATATGCAATTGAAAACAACTGGCCTTTGCCCATCGGAAAACCATTGAGTGAAAATTTAGACAACTTACTCGAAGATGAAGACCCGGATAATGATTCGATAAAAAAATTTACCGGTGATTTTGATACTATGCAATTAGCTGCCATAGAAGCTTACCGTCACTATGAAAGCCCTGAACTGGTAAACAAATTTAACTGGATAAGCCCTGTTTATTTTATTTCGGAATTGAAGAAAAGAATAAAGGCGGATATAAAGAATGTAAGCAACCTACTGGATACTTACGGCAAATGGGACCCTGAACAAGACCGGCAATTAGCAGCATTGGAAGAGTTGCTATCTAAAACACACAAAAAGGATAAAGTATTAGTGTTCACACAATTTGCCGACACTGCAGAATATTTGTTCAGGGAACTTCATAACAGAAAGATCAAAGATATGGCTGTCGCTACTGGTAATACAGAAGACCCCACTTTGCTGGCATGGCGTTTTAGCCCGGAAAGCAATGAGCAAATGCATTACCGGAAAAACCAAACGGAGCTTCGGGTTTTAATTGCAACCGATGTATTGAGTGAAGGGCAAAACTTGCAGGATGCGCATATTGTAGTAAACTATGATTTACCATGGGCATTAATCAGGTTAATTCAAAGGGCAGGTAGGGTGGATCGTATCGGTCAGCAGCACGACCAGGTTATTTGCTATTCTTTTTTACCGGAAGAAGGACTAGAGCAAATCATCCGTCTTCGCCGGAGATTACAACAGCGCATAGCCGAAAATGCCGATGTGGTAGGTAGCGATGAACAGTTTTTTGAAGGCGATCCGGTAAGTGAGCAAACTATCCGGGACCTGTACAATGAAAAGGCTGGACTGCTGGATGACGAAGAAGCAGAAGGCGATATTGATGTGACCAGTTATGCTTACCAGGTGTGGACCAATGCTACTAAAGCAAATCTTGAGCTAAAGAAAACGATTGAGAACCTGCCCAATGTCATATTCAGCACCAAACAATCAGTACCTGAAAATGAAACGGTGCTGGTGTATACAAGAACCTCTTTTGATAATGATGTGCTGATGCAACTCAATCCAAAAGGTGAAATCATCACCACTTCGCCGTATAAAGTATTAAAACAGGCCGAATGTTTGCCGGATGAAAAGGGGTTTCCTCATGCCCCCTGGCATCATGAAGTGGTAGCAACTGCAGTGAAGCAGATCAAAGATGAAGAACTAAAACATATTACCCCACTGGGGCGGAAAACAGGTGTAAAATACAGGGTCTATACCCGGCTTTCTGATTTTGTAAAAATCAATACCAACACTCTTTTTGTAACAGATAAATTAAAAAGAGCATTAGACGAAATGTATCATCATCCGTTGCAGGAGGTAGCCAAGGATTACCTCAGCAAAAACATGAAGGCAGGTGCAGGTGATGAAACGCTCAGCACATTGGTCACCGACCTATGGGAGGAAAATAAGCTGGTGATCAAAGAAACCGAAACCGACTATACCAAACTGCCCCAGATCATCTGTTCAATGGGATTAAAAGTATAAACCAAATGGCTGTATCAAAAGAGCAATTCCTGCAACTGTTTAAAACGGCTGACCTCAAGAAACTTTTTGTGCAAGTGCTGGGATGGGACAGCGATAAATACAGTTTTTCGGAAAAACTGAACGAAGAAGCCTTTACCTGTGAATGTATAGCAGAGAAGTCCGGTTTTAAGATAGTGCTGGTAAAACCCGCATCTGGTAAAGAAGTACCTGTATATGCCATCCGCAAAAAGGTCAGCAATGCTGTAACCAAACGCTTCCGTGAAAACCTGATTGTATTTGTAAGCAACACCGGCAATAAGCAAGTATGGCACTATACCATCCGCAAATCCGGAAAGCCTTCTCTTACATCTGAAATACCGTATCACACCGGTCAATCCCCGGAACTGTTGTTCCAAAAACTACAGGGTGTCTTTTTCGACCTGGATGAACAGGACAATATCACCATTATTGATGTAAGCCAACGAGTGGGTGACAGTTTCGAAAAAATGCTAAACAGGTAGTAAAAAAATTTTACCGGGAGTTTCAGCAGCAGCACAGAGGCTTTTTAAAATTCATCAAGGGTATAAAAGAAGAAGTGAACCAGGAATGGTACGCCAGTCTCATGCTTAACCGTCTGATGTTTTGTTATTTCATCCAGAAGAAGGGATTTTTAAATGCTGATATTGACTACCTGCAAAACAAACTGAAGCAATGCAATGATAAATTTGGAAAGGATAAGTTTTACAGCTTTTACCGAACCTTCCTGCTCACCCTGTTTCATAAAGGATTAGGAAGCCCTTCCGATGAAAGAACAAAAAAAGAAACAGAGTTGCTCGGAAACATTCCTTACCTCAATGGCGGTTTATTTGACGAACATATTCTTGAAAAAGAGAACAGCGATATTGAAGTTAAAGATGAAGCCTTTATTGCTGTCTTTAATTTCTTTGATGAGTGGAACTGGTACCTGGATACCAGGGAACATGCCACCGGCAATAACATTAATCCCGATGTGATCGGCTACATCTTTGAACAATACATCAACGACCGGGCACAAATGGGAGCCTACTATACCAGGGAAGATATTACCGACTACATCAGTAAAAACTGTTTATATCCCTGGTTGATTGAAGAAACAGCAAGGCATTATGCTGCGCCATTTGAAAAAGGAGGCGAGTTTTTTGACTGGATAAAGAAGAGTGGCGACCGGTATATTTATCCTGCTGTAAAGCATGGCATCAGTTGGGATATACATGAAGAAAAGATGCTGGAAAAGCCGGTGGCTGTTCCCAAAGAGATTGAAGCAGGTGTGGATACTGCAAAACCCAACCTGCTGGAAAGAAGAAAACACTGGAACGATACCGCCCCGCCGGAAGCAGGCCTGCCCACTGAAATATGGCGGGAAGTGATGGAACGGCGCAGCCGCTATGATGAATTGCTGCAAACCATTAAAAAAGGAGGCATTGCACATATCAATGACTGTATTACTTACAACCTGAACATTTCGCAGATAGTGCTGGATTGGCTCAGCAATACGGCAGACCCTAAAGCTATTAAGCACTTTTATGAATCACTCACCAAAGTAAGTGTGCTTGACCCTACTTGTGGCAGCGGTGCCTTTTTGTTTGCCGCACTCAATTTGCTGGAGCCTCTGTACAATACCTGCCTTATGCGGATGCATAGTTTCGTGGAAGATGAAGACAGGCAAAATGCTGCCGACAAGAAGACCTTTAAAAATGCCCATGACTTTTTCCGTAAAATACTTGCTGATGTAAAACAGGAGACCCACCCCAACCAGGATTATTTTATTTACAAAAGCATTATCCTGCGCAACCTCTATGGCGTGGACATTATGAACGAAGCGGTGGAAATAGCCAAGCTGCGGCTGTTCTTAAAATTAGTGGCCACTGTATCGTTGGATCCTAAAAAGCCCAATTTGGGCCTGGAACCTTTGCCCGATGTTGATTTTAATATCCGCTGTGGCAATACATTGATTGGCTTTGCCAATATGCAGCAAATGACCGACGGCTTACGTTACGATATTGAAGGTGCTGCCCACTTGCCTAAGATTGAAGAACAATGTGATTTGGTAGCAAAGGCATATGAATGGTTTAAAAAAATACAATTAAGTTATGGAGAAGATCATAAAACCTTTGTGGCAGAAAAGCGAAAACTACAGAAAAGACTTGACGATCTAAATAATAGCCTAAATACCTTTTTAGCCAAAACATACGGCATACTGGATAAAGACAAAGTAATAACCATTGAAGTAAAAGACGGAAAGGAAACGAAAAAGAAAAGACTTAACCAGTATGAGCATTGGCTCAGCACCCACCAGCCCTTTCACTGGCTGGCAGAGTATTATGAAATAATTGTGCAGCGGGGTGGCTTTGATGTAATAATTGGGAATCCACCTTATGTAGAGTATAAAGATATTAGGCATGTTTACTTGTTAAAGCAGTTTAAAACTGAGGGCTGTAGTAATCTTTTTTCTTTTCTTTTGGAAAGGTGTATAAATCTTGCACATAAAAAAAGTGAATTGGGGATGATTATTCCATTAAGTGCATTTAGCACAGATAGGATGATACCTTTAATTGATTTATTAAAAAAGAATTCAAGTAGGATATATAATGCAAATTTCAGCTGGAGACCTGGTAGATTGTTTGAAGGAGCAAATTTGCAATTGTCAATTTTAATATTGAAGTTCGGTCAGCCTTTACTTGAGATTTACTCGACTAAGTATATTGCTTGGCTCTCTGAGACACGATCCGAACTGTTTTCAAAAGTAGACTACTCCAAAGTGTTTGATGAAAGATTAGCAGGGTCAATCCCTAAATTAGGAAGTAAGACAGCTAATGACATACTGAAAAAAATTAGGTCTACTCGGAAAGAATTGAGCGGATGCTTTGCCAAGCAATCTGAGAACATAGTATTTTATAGACGAGGTGGTCTCTACTGGAAGGTGTTTGTTGATTTTGAAACAGGTTCAAGTGAAGAGAAGCTAATAAAATTATTACCAGAAATTAATAAAGAAGCAATAATTGGCACTCTAAGTAGTAATTTATGGTGGTGGTATTACACAATTACTTCAGACTGTAGGCATTTAGGAAATCGTGATTTTGAGACATTTCCGTTTGACCCTCGTGAAATGAATAAAAGCTTGCTTAAAAATTTGGTGAAATTTGGTAAGCAGTATATTGAAAATCTAAAGTTAAACGCTGTTGATGATGTTAGAATATATAAAGGTAAGAGTAGTGTTGATGTTATCTCTTTTCGGGTCAATCAATCCAAACCCATCATAGACGAAATAGATAAAATATTGGCGCAGCATTATGGTTTTACGGAGGAGGAATTGGATTTTATTATTAACTACGATATTAAATACCGGATGGGGCTGGGGCGGGTTAGTGGGACAGAGGAGGATGAAGGATAGATGTTTAAACTCAAAAATAGTTACCTTCTATCAAAGCATTTATAATATGAGTGTAAATGAATACCAGGAAATTGTTGTAGAAAGTTTTTATCCTTCAGATTTAACCGGTCGTCACGGTCCGGTTCATATACGACCCTTACCGGGCCAAGACCCTTACTTGGAAACTATGTTTGTAGAATGTTCAAAAGACCTTTCCTATAACTACCCAGTTGGTACCCGGTTCAGGATAAAAGCTAAAATTGTATATAAAACGTACGGAACGGCATTCATATACAGCAATTACACTTGGCCATATACAGTGCTGCAGGGATAATACACTTTTGTAAATTCTGTAAAACTTATGCCCCCGCTACATTAAAAAGAATGGGGTAATAAACAAATTTATTTGCATATGAAAAAAGAAGACATAATTGCAGATATTCTCAATCAGCGAAATGCGGAAGAAAAGGGGTATGCACTCTTCAAGGCTGTTGCAAGGGCAGAAGCTAATGTTAGCAGTGTACCTTATTCTGTTTTCTGGCTGTATAATAGTGAGCTTTTAAGTGGTGTAGGTAATTACAAAGATCAGAGGGTTGTGCATAATAAGCCCGATGGATTTGGTATTGCCAAGAACAGCAAACTGGGAGAAGTATTAATTACCAGGATGGACGGCAGCTATACCACACCAAAAGGCAATTTTAATGTTCAATTTAAAAATATTGCGACTTACTCCCCTGTAGTCAATCCAAGATTTGATGCTGTAAATGGGACTTTGGAAATAGTAGGAAAACCCAAGTTCAGGTTTCGTTCTGCTTATGAACTGTTGAACCTTGTTGATATGCCATCTGAGGACAAGAAAATAAATATTGAGGAGTTAATGAAGGAACAGGCTGAGGCAAAAGAGTTGGGCAGAGAACTTACCAACCTGGAGGAAGAACAGTTACGCACCTTATATGAGACTACTCGTTATATCAGGGAAAATAACGAGTTGAGACAGCAACCTATTCTTGACCCGGTACAGGAGGCTATCAAGCGATCCAGAATATTTAATGGTGTAATGATTATAGATGGTGGCCCTGGTACAGGAAAAACAACCACCCTGATACAAAGAATAAAATTCTTGATTGATCTTACGCTTATTGAATATTGGGAAAAAGCTGAGGAATTGCTGCCAGAACTGCAAGGTGAGAAGGGATGGATATTCTTTAGCCCTAGTACACTTTTGCTTGGTTTCTTGCAAAATGCTATGACAGAAGAAGGTCTAAAAGCTTCTAATAGTCGTACTAAAGTATGGAGCAATTTTCTGAATAATGAGATATTAATAAACTACGGATTTACAGGACCGGATAAGCAGTTTCATCTCTACAGGCAACCTATTGATAGCTTGCTGAATAATGAACCATCGATATTATCTAAACTTTTGGGAGACCTTGAAGCCTACATGCTCAGGGTATTAAAGCGGCCAGTTGAAAAAGCGAGGGCTTTTAAAATTCAAGATGAGGGGCTGAGAAGAATGTCATTACCGCTTGTAGCTAACGCTGGTAGTTTAATGGATGTGGACAGTATTGCAAAGTTTATTCAACTGGCGGATGAACTAGCGAAGAAATTTGGAGAAGATATAAAGATGATAGAAACTGGATTAAGTGAAGAGTTCCAGGCAAAAGTCGACCTTGTTTTTCTCCGATTATCCAGGGATAAAGGAACTTTTGAGCAAGTTGCCTCTCATTTAAAGGAAGAATTTGAGAAAAAGCAACCGATTGAAAACGAAGAGGAGTCGGAAGATGAAATTCCAATAGAAGTGCAATCCGAAATTATGTCGATTAGTTTTAATGAAGGGCTTGAGGTAAGAAGGAGTACCCGGAGATGGCTCAGGCAGTATTTTTTAAACCAAGCCAGTCAAGATGAAAAAATTCCAGAAAAACAAAAGACCTGGGTAGAGGCTATCAGCCAATATTGTTATGATATGCCGGCTGGAGAGCTGGGTATGAAGTTACTCTATGTAAAAAATATCGTACCGCTTATTGCGGGATCCGGGACACTATTTTTTAACAGGTTTGCAATTCTGTATAAAAGATTCAGACGGACACTACCAGAGTGGTTTGGTTCAGCTGATTTACCCGGTTCAGCGGACAGAATGAATAAGGTACTAAACAGTAAAGAATCCAAGCTGCATTACGATGAACGATGTCTAATGGTACTTTTTCTAAATTCAATTATCCGCCAACTTCAGCGTTCTAATGCGGTTGGTTTCAGGGAAAACGTTCATCATTTTATAAAAATGTTTAAAGAACGTCAACGATATATTGTGGGAATTGACGAAGCATCGGATTTTTCTCTCATAGAGTTGGCCTGCATGCATAGCTTTAGTCATCCCTTTTATGATTGTACTACTCTATCCGGCGACTTAATGCAGAGAATGACAAAGTCCGGTATGGCTAACTGGGATTATTTTGTATCCTACCTTGGGGACGGCCAGGTTTATAATCTTGAGACTTCTTATCGTCAATCACCCACTTTGCTTCAACTTGGAAAGGAGTTTTATGAAAGAGTGATGGGTAAAACCACTGGTTATAAATCTTATTCTATCCCATCTACGTATGAACCCCGGCCTGAAGTAAAGGGAATTGCTGATTTTGATAACAGGATAAACTGGATAGCTGAAAAAATTCTGAATATCTATAAAGCTTATGGTAACAGGATTCCTTCAATAGCGATTTTTTCTGCTTCAGAGGAGATTGGCGCAAGGTTAAGCTCTGGCTTAAAAAACTGTGATATGTTGGCCGATGCAGGAATTGATATACAGAGTATAAGTCAGGATGGAGGCCTCACTCAGAAAGGGAAGGTTGGTGTTTTTAATATTGAAAATATTAAAGGGCTTGAATTTGAAGCAGTGTTCTTTGTAGATATTGACAAAATAGAAAATGCAAATACTGAATTATTGCAAAAGTATATTTATGTTGGATTATCCAGAGCTGCTTACTACCTATATATTTCTTACCGGGATAAATTGCCAGATGGTCTTGATTTTCTTTCATCATTTGAATAGGGGTAAATGAAGAATATATTCGAAAGTTTGGGTAATAGGGAAATCTTGACTCTTTATAAGGTGGGCTTCCTGTGTAGTCGCAAAATAACCAGTGCTGCTGTTTTAAAATGCTACGATTGGGCTATTGAGCAAAGACAAAAAGGACGCTGTGTAATGACAGGATTTCACTCACCTTTAGAAAGAGAAGTTTGTGAGATACTTTTAAAAGGGGATCAGCCTGTTATTATAGCCTTGGCCAGAGGGATCAGGCAAAGGATGGACCCTTTATTAAAAAAGTCTATTGAAGAGGGTCGGTTATTAATTATCTCGGAATTTCAAAATAATGTAATCCGAACCACAAAAGAGTCAGCGTTTAAGAGGAATGAGTTTTTAATACAATTGGCAGATGAAATTGTAATCGGCCATGTAAGCTCAGGAAGGTCATTGCAAAAGCTACTTTTGGGAAATGGTAATAATAAAAGAGTTATTTACCTGTAAGGGCCTTAAGCTTTGTTATAAAGACCGTTTATGTTTTCAACGTATTCACTGAATAGCCTTGCTATTTTCGGATTATATAGCCTGCAATAATAATCAGGTATTTTTGATGGTTCCTGCCGTATATAATACAACTCATTCTGTATATCCCTGAGATCCTGCTCTTTGAAGTCTTTTTTGTTATCAATATATATGTCCAGCTTTGATGTGATCTCTTTTCGTTTTTTTATTGCTCCCCTGTGTCCCCTTATCATAGTAATTAAGTGAGAGTAAAACGACAAGGTTGAGAAATACAGTAAAAACACTGTCCTACCGTCTACGGACTTAAAGGCCCATAATATTAGAACAGCAAATGTGTATATACCCAAAATAAAATATAAAACAATATTAAACCGCTCCCTGAGGCGTATATCCCAGGCACAACTTATTCGCTGACATATTGCAATCGCTGTATTTTGGGGTACTTTATCGGATAAATTAGAAGGGTACCAGTCTTTTATTGGGACATCCTTATATTCGCCTGCGAGTTCTAGAACAACATCATCAGGTTCCGGGTTACGCAATACAAATCTCCAGGGTATTTTAAAAAGGGCAATATCAAACTGTTCTTTAAGCAAAGCACCTTTTGTAGTGTTGCCTTTAAAATAATCAGCTGTAACCCATGAGCCGATTGTAATAAGTAATGATAATGCAAACAATAAATGCTTCAGATCCTCATTCTTGATAAATATGTAAACAGCGGGGTAGCCAATAGCCAGGAAGCATAGTGCATATGTAAAAAGGAATTCTTTTGATTTGGCTTTTTTATAAGCTACAGAAGATGCTTTTAACAGATTAATTTGGCCTGTATCGTTTTGATGTGCTAAAATATGATGCATGGCAGGTAGCGATTATTGCATTTTAAATAAAATTAATCACATTTTTTTTATAGTTGAAAAAACCAGAATGTGTTTGAAAGAACATACTTAAGCTGGGGAAGATCAGTTTATGGCAAATTTGGTTTTAAACAGGATCCTCAACTTTGGATAATAAGTAGAATAGTATTATTTTTTAAAAAAATATTTATGCTATCAGTAAATCAATCTCCTTATCTTATCAACAACAACCGCTTGGCAGATGTTATTGCTGCAATACAGGTTATGGGCTCATATCGGTTTTACAAGCTCGATTTTGCTGAGTGGTCGAATCGTATTTCAGGTGATGAATCTAAGGCCGACTACTGGAGAAAGGTACTTGAGGAGCATCCCGAATTTTTCCGCCTTGATGGCAAAAAGGAAAAAGCATCATTAGTGTGGCGCCGGCAATACCCTAAACGCTTTAATGTCGATACAGAAACAAAAATTACCAGGGACGACTTTTATGCATTACCTGATGATAAAAAACTCAGAATTTCCCGAAACCCCTTAGATGCAGAAACTATTCATTCCCTGATTAATACTGCGATTGATATTCATTCCAGGGCGTTACAGCATCAGCAGGATAAAAGATGGTGGATACCACTTATAGTTAGTGGTATCGGGGGGCTTGTTGGTGCCATAATTGGGGGATTATTAAAATAAAAAACCGCCAGTTTTTATGGCGGTTTTTTATTTTCTGTTGTTAATCTTTTAATCTTCGTACAATAAAGCCGAAGCAATATTACTTGTCTTGATATTCAGTTTGTTATGTCCCACATATTCAAATGCTTCTTTGGGAGGGGCATCCATTCGGGTAAATCCTTTACCATTTTTTGCATACTTGATTGCTGCAAACTGCTTTAATTCTTGTATAAAAGAGTCAAGCTTAGGGTAAATATCCTCTACTTTTTCAGTAGATTTATTTTCTTCTAGTATGATGTCTTCTTTCCTGATTATTGGGAAACCAAAAATTATCTCCCCTTCATCTTTATCATTATTTATATCTAGGAAATTCTGGGCATGCTTATTTGCGTTAAACTCTTCAGTCACATAATGGGTTGAAAAATAAGCTAAAGCTGTGTCCAGCAACGTAGAATAAATAGAGGAGTTTTCTAATTTAATGTTCATTGCTAGTAAGGTTTAAAAAAACTAATTACACCCGGGAAAAATTCCGGGTACAAAATTACATAAGTAAAATAAAACTTTTTATCATTAATAACAAAATTATTGAAAACTATACCAGAATGCTTACCACCAGTCATATATCTGTCTTTTTGGGTTTACAATAACGTTTAAAAATCCAAAATGGAACAGGTTCGTTTACAAATCGAATGTTCTTAACTATTTTAAAATCAATAATTTGAGCCAATTCCACAGTCTCCTTTGTCTTCTTTTCTTCACTTATTTTACTAAATCTCTCAAAGAAATGATGCCGGAATTTGTTGAAAAGCATATCGGAATAGCGGGCAATTTTTCCAAAAATTACTTTGTGTTCCTCATCGCCATTTATATATAAGTTTTTAAGTTGGTCAGAAACAAGGAAATCGGGCCAAATGAAATGAATTTTAAGTAACCGACTATCAACAAAATTTGTTTTTATTATTTCATCTAGAAAATGCTCTGTAGGAAAAGGTGTGGGTACAAACAACTTGGAAAACGCTGCCTTCAGTGGCACAATGCATAATCTGATCTCAATGGCTGACTCAGTTTTATACAATTTGTAAAGCTCGGTTTTCGCAAGCTCTTTGACTGTGTATTTTCTTTCACCGTATCGGTTATAAAGAAATGTTGCAAGGTCGAAGTTTCCGATTTCTGAAATAAGTTGCGGTAATGATTCTTCAGCCAATATCCCTTTTTTATTTGAGAGGGTGTAGGTATATGCTTTTTCATCCTTTCCTGAATCATAATGCTTCCATTCCGGAAAGGCGCTATCTCCGGATGGATGATAGTATAAAAATCTTTTTTCCTTAAACAGATAAGGATCGGCCGAAATCTCAATTATTGAAAAACGGCTATGTTCAAAATATTTGGCAGCCTCAATTAGGTCAATCTGGTCTTCCATAAACATTCCGGCTTTCAGGTGCCACCCATTTCCCTGTTCGTTTATTTGTTCCGGCATCTTAATAACAGGAACATGTTCATGCCCGGTTAAAAGGATATCTGTTTTAGCCAATATCCTGTTAAGTGTAAAACGATATGAGCCACTTCCTTTGTCGTCATAATCGTATTGCTCACCCCAGCTTAACCAGTTCACCGGGTGATGCATACACGTTATAACGATATAGTCAGGAAATAATTTTATTTGCTTTTCAATATTATCAAAAAGCAAAATTTCCCGACCAGTTATTTGGGTACCGTATTCGCTGATTCGGTCTCTCATTTTTAGTATACTTTCAGTTAATTCCCTATAATAAAAATCAACCGTGTCAGCAATTTCTTTTCCTGTAAATCCTCTCGTTACAAGATCGTCTATTGTCTCTTTGTGGATTTTTTTAAGCTTATTATTTACCAAAAGTTCATTGAATTTATCCCCTATTGAAAACCATGCAGTGTTGACAAGTATAATAATTATCTTTTTTTCATGGTCTATTACATGCCCGAAAAGTCTTTTTTCATTGTATGTTGATCCATCATTTTTATCCAGTTTAAAAAAACTTTCCCAGATTTTATTTATACCTCTATATGTAGAATTATCTCCGAAAAAAAGACTATAATTCTCAAAAGTCTTAAGAAAAGAAGGTAGATTATCAGGATTCAATATCAATTGACTTTGCTGCTCAAAATTGTTTTTTGCAGTATTGTATTTATTCAAAAACGTTTCAAATATGGAAACATCACTCCGGCTAATATCATGGTTACCGGGTATTGTGATTATTTTTGGGAAACCATTAATCCTTTCATTGTCAACTAATTCTTTATAAAATTGGTAGAGAGGTACAATAAACCAATCCCAAAAAGCCTGGTAGTCTGATGAGCTGCCAGAAAAGGCAATATCACCCGTTAAAAATATATAATCAATTGGGGATGTTTGCTGTTCCGACTTAATCTTGTCTAGGAAAGGATCGTATAGTTGTTTTAGCTTCCCCTCTGCATTCAAATTCCCTTTATACTTTCCTCTAAAATGGATATCGCTTACCCACAAAATACGGCAATGGGGATTTTCAAAACTATTTGCCATCGCTATTTGCTGATTTGATTTTTAAAAAAGTTTCAACCTGGTCTTTCTTTTGAATCATTGCAAAATGCCAGAGGCTTTGCAGAATGCTGTTTCTTGATTTGAAGTAGGAGTTTAGCCTTTTGGGATTATAAAAGAAGGTTCCGCCGGTTTGATCTACACTATAAATATTATCGTCCTGTTCGCTTTCTATAAAACATTTTAGTGGATGGCCATCCTCCCAGTTTCTTCTTAATAAATGAACCTTTCCTTCGTTTTCTTCGTAAAGAAATTTTAAGTACGAGTACATTAATGCATTAATAAACATTCCCGGTTTTTTATACTCAGAATCATATAGTATACACTGCCCTTTTCTAAACTTTTCTTTACTAGTGGTATAGAAATACTCTAAACACTGCCCCCAATTAATATATTGAGGCAGTATTGTATAGAAATTCCCTCCTGGGAAGAAAATGTTATCTGCAGCTTTTTTGGTAAGTGACTCCTGTAGTATAGTAGTTGGCGGCCCTTGGGGGTTGAGCTTTTTTTTCCAAACTTCATACAAAGCTTCGCCGGTGGCAGGATCATCCTTTATATCCATTTGTTTGTCAGTAACGGTAAACATTTTCAATATAACAAGCTCTTTCAATCCTTTAATAACTAGTAAAGCTTCAGTAGATTTAAAAAACTCACTTATGCTTTTGCTGATTTTATAGAAGTGCTTATCCCAATAGTTTTGAAGCTCCGGAACAGGGCAATCGTTTTCACCAATTAAATAATTATAGGATTTTGCAAGAAACATAAGACGGAAAAGCTCCTTTTTAAAATGCTCTTCACTAATAATTCCTACCTTCTCATACATAGATGCATTCTGTAAATTATACATCCAGAACCAGTATTCGAATAGTTTGATATCGCAATTGCAGATAAAATAGAATCGTATAAAATCTATATACAAATAATCAAAATCAATTTGGCCTGAAACATGCATTTCAGCTAAAAACTCATCCTTTGAAATCTCAGAATAGAAACCCTTTTCGATCTGTATAATATTACTAATTCTTTTTTTTATATATTCATCATCCCTTTTATATTGATTTAAAACCTCTTTTGTTATTGTAAAAAAGACAAATTCTGGAGATAAAAGGTGATAAACATTATAGTTTATGGAGAAATAGTTAGCCACAGTAGTATTGTCATTCAACTGTATTAGAGGAGCAACAACCACCGTTTCGCCGTAAAATAAATTACTTACAGATGTTGCCACTCCGCTATAGGTTGTCAAGATTTGCTGAATAGAACTATTAAAGTCCAAGTCAAAATCACTGATGTCTTCAAATTGATAACAGTTTAACATTCTTATTTCATAAGCCTCTTCAAAGTCACTAAGCATTTTCTTTAGACTGTCCTCAAAATCCTTAACACTTAAACTAGATTCAGTATCAAATGGTTCATCGGAAAAAAGTTTTTTCCAATCACTATAAGTTTTATTAATTAGCTTGATTACTGAATCAATAAAACCTGTGAAGTCGGTAAAATAAACAAAGAGTATTGAATCAAGAATACCATTGTTATAATTATAAAAAACCTTGGTAATTTTTGATCTGATTTGACGGGAAACTTTTAACGCCTTTAACTTACTGTTGATATCATTTATTTGTTTTGGAGAAATAGCCAGTTGTTTAAGTTTCTTTCGAAACACAAATTGAGGGGAGTTTTCAGAAAAGGGTTTATCATTTTCTGGAAGTATTTTAACTTCATGCTGAAACTGGATATTAGTTTTCACTTTCTTTACATAATCATATATCCGGGTTTCTTCATCAAAAAATATTTGAAAAAGCTTATGCGTATTACCAAAATCAGGGCTTTCTTTCTCAGCGATGTAATAATCAGTTTTCCCGGTAATTAAGTAGGGGTGCTTAAGATTATAATATTTTTCTGGCTCTTTGGTAGGGTCAATATGTTTTAGGTGTTTGGTAATTATATCTACGAGATTAGCCAGGTGTCCGGGCTTTACCTGCCATTCTATCTCTGCCTTTAAATCAAGTTTACCCCCGGGAATATTCTTCATAAATTCCTTATCCTTAAATTGGTCGTAGTTAACTCCAAAATAACTATGTGTGTCAGCAAAAATGTGTGATTGCATTATTTGATCTATCCGGTATTTATCCTCTTTGTTATTTGTTGCATCGACTCCTGCATAAATGGAAGATTTTATAATATCATCAATATCCGATGAATCTATTTGAGCTATATTATCTAACTTTTGCTCTCTGAGTTTGGTTATTATTTTTGAAATCCTTTCTGGTTTATCTGAAAATATAATCAGACTTATTTCGAACCACGAGAAAGATTGCATAGTTAAAGAAATAGCGGAAGGGTCATCTTGTTGTTGAACTAAAATGTTCGAAACAATCTTCTTTATATGTTCCAGCACTTTTTTATAAAAAAAATAGCCAGTCCCTACTAACAACCCATTATTGATTTTCAGGTTACAAATCCCAACGAAAGTGCTGATTTTACAATCCTTATCCCTAAGTCGTTCGAAAAAGAAATTTCTAAGAAAATTCGACTCATCTTGTCCAGAAACCATACCTGTCAAAACCTGAAATGAATGAGGATTTAACACCTCATGGTCAATATCTTCTTCTGATTCATTTTTGTTATTTTCATCGCTTTTGCTTTTTGGTGTAAAAAGTTTTTGAGCAAACTTGTAACTATCTACAAGACTAATAAAAGCAATATCATAATTTCCGAATATATAATACTTAAGAGGATTATAAAGTATATTAACCGTATTTGTCTTGTTGTTTTCCTGGTTTCCAGTATCCTTAAAGTAGGATTCATGTGAGTTTTTATAATTCTCATTAGTTTGCCTTATGTAATCATCATAGAAGTTTTCCTGAATCCTTTTTGGATAGGCTAATTCTTGATTTCTTGGAATAGTTGCTAAGGCAATATGTAATGTTAGTTCGTTGGTCTGAAGTGGCATAGTTTTAAGGCTTAACTAAAAAGACAGCATATTCGTTCAAGAAGGAATAATCATTTAAATATATAATATATTTTTAATTTTCAAAACTTTGTAATGCCAAATAAGAAGTTTGCATTCCAGAAAACTAATGGATATAATTTTTAGTGGATAACAGGTAAAACAGATAAATGAATAAATGGGTATATGCTATTGGTTACCTGCTTAAAAATGTTAAACACCAGTGTGCAATTATACTGCGACTTAAATTCTGATTACCATAGAAAGATCCTCGTACGTTAGTATTTTTTTCTCCGCAATTGGTCTTTCCGGTTATCCTGAGTTTAATATAGCTATTTCAACACCTTAAAACCTATTGCATCCAGCCTTACCTTCGCTTCATTCCAGCTGGGCACTTGCTCCGCTTCCCACACCAGCGTTTTATACTGCTTTGATAATTTTCCTATTTGCTGCATGGCTACTTTGTGGGAGTCTGTATTGCGGTACTGCAGCATGGAAGACTTATCCTTCCATGCTGTAAGGGTGTAGCCGATGCGCCAGCCATTATTTCCTACCCATACATGCAGGCAACCTGCTGCCTGCTTAGCCTGTTTGGTTGAACGGATAGAATGCCGCACAAAAGGAATGAATTTCCAACCATTCCTGACATGTAATTCGGTGGCTACAATAAGCATAGACAATAATTGGTACAGGAAAAATACAAAGATTTTAAAAGTTAGATTCTCATCAGTAACCTATTTATGTAATAACAATTCCCCTCCCGTTGTTTATCTCCCCGCTTTTAAATAGCTTCCGTATTATTTACCTGCTAATACTTTTACCATGTACCGGTCTTCTTGTTTTTCATTTATTGTCACCGCTTTCATCTTACTGATCTTGTCTCTGCACAGTGCGGGTCAACCCGACAAAGCCGAAGCCGCCATCCGGGACATCATGCAGCAATCCAAAGTGGTGGGACTTTCGGTAGCCGTGGTAAAAAAAGGTAAGCTCATTTATACGCATTCCTTTGGGTTAAAAGATATTGATAGCAATACTCCATTAACTGATGATTGCCTGTTCCGCATTGCTTCTATCTCCAAATCTTTTACGGCCACTTCCATTATGCAACTGGCCGAAGCAAAAAAATTATCCTTAGATGATGATATCAGTGACCTGGTCGGTTTCAGCATACGAAATCCTAAATTTCCCAATACCGTGATCACACTACGCATGGTATTAGCGCACCGGTCCTCTATCAACGACAGCCAGGGTTATTTCACCCTCGATGCGATCAACCCGGCTAAAAACCCCAACTGGGCCAACTGTTATAATGCATACGAACCGGGTACCGGCTACCAGTACTGCAACCTGAATTATAATATGGCGGGCACCATTATTGAAAAAATAACAGGCGAACGTTTTGACCAGTATGTGAAACATCATATCCTCGATCGGCTCGGTTTGTACGGCGGCTATTGTGTGGACTCATTAGATGCCTCCCGCTTTGCAACCATTTATGAATACGATGATTCAGTAAAAGTTTCAAAGCTTCGCCCAATGCGTATGCACCCCGCCGCGAAGAGATTGCTAAGTATGTTATGGGTTACAGTACTCCCATTTTTTCACCCACCGGCGGTATGAAGATCTCCGCTACGGAACTGGCCAGGTATATGACCATGCACATGAACAGGGGTAAGGCCAATGGCAAACGAATCATAAAAAGAAAAGTGCCATCACCATGCAAACAGTCTTATCAGAGAAAGAAGGCTATGGGCTGGCTATCTCCACCACTACTAAACTGATTGCCGGTAAAACCCTGAAAGGACATACCGGTTCTGCTTACGGCTTGTACAGCGCTATGTTTTTTCACCCGGAAGAAAAGTTCGGTATTGTTGTCATCAGCAATGGCTGTCAACCCGGGTATACCGATGGTTTTAATACCGTGATACGGAAAACAGTGAATTGTCTCTATGATAATTTAATCAGCCGGTAATAATTACATTCAGGTAAACTGATTGGTTGATCCGGGTAGTATGCAAGATGTTTAGCTGCATTCAGTTCAGCATGTGCATCTTGCCGATGTCATAAGGAAAAGATACCGGCCCGGAGACCGGTATGACGGTGTTTCATAGCAACTTCACGTTAGTTTCAGTTCTTTATGCCGGTGTCGAAGCCGGATCCAAGAAAAAAATGATTTGTAAATGGTCAACACCCTCCCCGATAAAATAAACTTGCAAATATCAGGATCACTTTTTTATATTTGTTCTTTGCATCAGGCCAATCACCGGCCAATTTTAATTTCAGCCTCGTTAGTTTTTGTTTTTGCCTCAGCCTCTAAAGTTCATTGATTTACGTTAGTGCCAGGGATTTGTCTCTGCCAACTACGGGTTTAGTATTTGCCTTTTAACTTAACTGTATTAAAACCAGCATTTATGAAACTATCAGAATTTATTGTGTTGACCCAGGAAAAAAAGAGATTCACCATTTTACAAGAGGGGGTGCCTATTGCCCAACGGGAGTTGGTGGATTACATGTTATTCCTTTTCCATCTGCCCGGTTTTTACGTAGAAACCTGGTGCAGCAAGGAAACAAAAGATATCCGGGAATACAAAGTGTTTCACAACCCGGCTCATTTAACGCCCTACCTGGAGGCTATTCCGATTGACCACTTATTGAAGAAATGATTGATGGGTTCCTGTTATTCTTTATGTGCTCGGCATCCTTCATCTCATCAATAACCATTTTCCGGTGCCTGTAATCAGAAAAGATACTGGCCCGGGAGCCGGAAGGGCATTGCCTTGTGGTAACCTTTCCTTACCGGGATTTTTGTGGCATACTCGTATAGCGTAAAAGATTACCGGGGGAAACACCTGTCATAAAAAAAACAAACCAGGTGGTTTACCTTTCAAGAGGTTAAATGCTGGTACAGCGTAACCACTATTGTATATGACCGGGTATGAACGAATAGCTCACAGGGAATTGATCGCCTGGCAAAAGAAAATGCTGCGCAGGCCATCGCTTGCCAATAAGCTGTCTAAAAAATTACAAACAAAGATCAATACCTGGATCCCGGAAAAGGTACATAAGGCCATCACCGTTACACTTAAGCAAATGATACGGGGTGTTTTGTTTGGTGCCAAACATACCAGTGCTGATACGCTGGTCAATGCCAGCCTGGAAGTACGGGAAGAAGCAGTCTTTAAAAAATAGACTGGTACCGGAAAACAGCAATGGTGGAAGGGGGGATTACGGGAGCAGGAGGCATATTATTGGGCCTCGCTGATTTTCCCCTCCTGCTCGGGATAAAATTAAAATTGCTGTTTGATATTGCTGTCCTTTATGGCATGGATGTGCATGATTACCGGGAAAGAGTGTACCTGCTGCATATTTTTGAACTGGCTTTCTCAGTGATGAACACCGTAAAAAAATTTACCTCGGTATGATCGACTGGGAAGAGAAACGAAAAAGCTTACCGAAAGATATCAATGAGTTTGACTGGCGAAACTTCCAGCAGGAATACCGGGATTATATTGACCTGGCAAAAATGGCACAGCTGGTACCTGTAATAGGTGCACCTGTTGGAGTGCTGGTGAATCACCGCCTGCTCAAAAACTGGGCACTACCGCTATGAACGCTTACCGGATGAGATGGGAAGCCTTTGCGGGTACAAAGAAATAAATACAGCAGATACTTCGGCTAAATTATAGAGCAGCTTACCACCCGCTTCTTCATGAATATGTAGCTTTACCAGATGAGAAAAGTATTATTATCTCTTTTTATCATTTTTACTTTCCCGCTTTTTGCACAGGAAAAACACCCGTATAAAGTAATTGCTTATTACACCGGTAAAGGAAGCACTATTCAGCAATACCCCGTTCATACCCTCACTCATATCATTTATAGTTTTTTGAAGCTGCAGCATGATACCCTCACTTTTCATAATGATGAGCAGCGGCAAACGGTACAGCAACTCGTACAATTAAAAAAGCAATACCCGCAATTAAAGATCATGGTATCCATCGGTGGCTGGGGTGGCTGTGCACCCTGTTCAGAATTGTTCCGTTCGGCCACACACCGGGAAACGTTTGCGAAAACAACGGTGGCTTTATTTAAAGAGTATGCTATTGATGGCCTCGACCTGGATTGGGAATACCCGGCAATAGAAGGATATCCCGGTCATACCTATGCTTTGCATGATAAAGAGAATTTTACAGCACTGGTAAAAAAATTAAGAGAAGAAATGGGCAACAGGTATTTGCTCAGTTTTGCTGCCGGTGGGTTTACCGGTTATATCGATCAGTCTGTTGACTGGAAGGAAGTAATGCCACAAGTAGATTTTGTGAACCTGATGACCTATGACCTGGTGGGAGGTTACAGTACTGTAACCGGTCACCATACACCGCTGGCTGATTACAGGCCCGGGCAGCAATCTGTTCAAAATGTGTGAACCAGCTTTTACAAAAGAATATTCCGGCAGACAAACTGATCATCGGGGCCGCCTTTTATGCCAGGGTGTGGGAGCAGGTGGCAGACAGCAATCATGGTTTATATCAAACAGGAAAATTTAAGCAGGGAGTATCCTATAAAATGTTCCCGCAATATTTCAGCGACAGTTCCGGATTCAAATACTATTGGGATAATAAAGCAAAAGCACCATATCAATACAACCGGCGCAAAAAATTATTTGCCACCTTTGATGATAAAAAGTCTATCCGGGAAAAAACAAAATTTATCCGAAGGGAAAAATTGGGCGGCATCATGTTCTGGGAACTGAGCGATGACCTGCCGGTAAACGGGTTGCTGGATGAGATACACAAAACACTGAATAACTGATATTTTATTTTTATCTGCATTGTATATCCATAGAAGAAGGTAACCCAATCCGCCTCAGAATGTTTCTGTAATTATTCCTGTTAAAAACAAGAGTTAATTATTCATCATCAGTTATTATAATCAGCACTGTTAAAAGGTAGTTCTTCTAAAGACCTTCTGCTTAGCCAGTTGACATCCTGTAAAGGATTCTGTTAACAAGTCAATGATCTCTGGCACCGTTTGTGAATTACTGCAGCTGTTATTTTATTTATTCATTTTTAAATTGACAGTTATGAAAAAAATTATACCCTTTATTCTTGTAACAACATCAGTGATTGTAGTATTGGCAGCTTGTACCCGTAATCCTTATGCGGTTCAGCCGGCAGTAACTACGGACACTACCGGCTTTGCACAGTTCCGGGAATGGAAAACCATGAATGAGCTGGAATCTGCTATCGCCCTGCGTACTGCTGTTGCACCGCGGAAAACCAATACTGTTTATAAAAGTGGTTCAATGACTTCCTCCACTACTAATGAAGCAAAAGTTGCTAAAAAGAAAGGTTGGAGTAAAGCTGCTAAGTATTCAGTGATCGGTGCTGGTTCAGGAGCGATCCTGGGAGCCGTCATTAATAAACGTAACCGTGTTGCCGGTGGAATTATTGGCGGAGTATTAGGCGGTGGTGTTGGTTATGGTATCGGCCGTTCCAATGATAAGAAAGACGGACGATTATAAATTGAATCAGGCAGAGGCCGTTTCTAATGTTTTAGCGATTAACATATTGGGCATATCGAAATATGACAATCGGTGAAAAACAAATCTTTAAATAATCCGGTAGCCCGATAGCGACCGGGACAATGTAACAGATTTGATTGCTTTAGAAACGGCCCCTGTTTTTTAACGTATGCGATTGCACTTCCTGTTTATCCTTTAATCATCATCTCCATTGTACTCCCGGCACTTCCAGAATTAAGTTTTCGCCATAAGCACTGGCAGGTGTTTGGTAGCCAGCAGAAAAATTTCCTGTCAATACTTTTGTATAATTAGTAATGCACTGTATGCGGTCAGTGTATATACTTCGGGGCCGCTGAGCCGTGCCGTAACTATTTCACCTGTAGCATTACTTACCTGCCCCCATACCAGGCTGATAGATTTGTTCCGCTGTTCATCAGATGGACCGGCTGGCCTGCTATTGATTTTTTTCTTCAGCCCGTTGCGGACAAAATTTGTTCGCAGCAGCCAATTAAAAAGCGGTTGCACTTTTAATATATAATATAGTTTTCTTGATATGCCAGTATAGCTTTCAATATCTTTTATGCCCGTTGTAAAATAGGCGGTGGAAATATCACCCCAGGGAATGCTCATCACAAATAATTTTTTGACAGCAAAGTCCACCCACATTCCTTTTTTCCCGAGTGGTTGACGGATGATACTCCCGTTTTTCCTGGCGGCACCTCCTTCACCGATTTTATTCGCCATCGTAGTGGCTGTACCATGAGAAAGTCCGCCGCCTACACTGGCAAAAGCTAATTGCAGGGAGACTGCATCAGGTAATAATTTTTTTAAATGGAGTGCCAGGCAATCGGTAGGCACCACATCAAAGCCTGCACCAGGCAACAACATGATACCGGCTTTTTAGCCGCCTCATCATAACGTTTTATCATTTCAAATACCGCAATATCACCATTGATGTCCAGGTAATGCGTGCCGGTTTGTAAACAGGCTTCGATCATTTGTCTGGCAGTAAACTGGAAAGGTCCTGCAGCATTCATCACGACTTTTACTTCCCACAAGGCGGCCAGTAAAGCCGTTGTGTCATCCACATCAAAAACCCGGTAGGGGAGCCCTAACTTACCGGCGAGCGGTGCTATTATTTCTTTTCTCCGGCCTGCTAAAATGGGTTCCAGTTCATATTGTTTCGCATAACGGGCAATTAATTCACCGCTATAACCATTGGCGCCATACAGGAGGAAGGAGTTGGATTGCATCATGAAAAGTACAACCAAAGAATGGTATTCCCGGCCTTGTTTTTTGCCATCACGCTGCAAGACCCCTCTTATAACAAAGCCGGCTATTCTGAGAAATGTCAACCGGATAGCCGTTCATTAATGATTATCTTTCCTGAAGGTTTTCTGTTTCTTCATTATGCAGTGACCTGGTTGACAACACTGACCAACAGGCGGCGTCTTTAAAACAACAATCAACCGGCGAATATGATCATTGCGATTGCTATCACTTTTGTATTAGGCTACTTCACTATCGCCATGGAAGGTCCGTTGAAAGTGAACAAAGCAGCGACAGCCCTGGTAACAGCGAGTCTTTGCTGGTCACTGTTTGCTGTTTTGTCCGGTGACAGTAATAGGGTGGCTGAAAAACTTACCAGTCAACTGGGTTCGGTTTCCGGTATTTTATTTTTTCTTCTCGGAGCCATGACGATCGTTGAACTGATCGATGCTAATGATGGGTTTTACCTGATCACCAAACGGATCAAAACAACGGATAAAAAGAAGTTAGTGTGGCTGGTTGCGTTCATCACTTTTTTTTTATCGTCCATACTGGACAATCTCACTACTACCATTGTATTGGTATCGCTGCTCCGGAAAATCATATCCGATAAACAGGAGCGGCTCATGTTTGCCGCACTGGTGGTAATAGCTGCCAATGCCGGCGGGCCTTCTCTCCCCATTGGAGATGTTACCACTACCATGTTATGGATCGGGGACAGATCACTACATACTCCATCATCCTGCAAACCTTTTTACCCAGCCTTATAAGTTTATTAGTGCCGGCACTTCTGATCAGCCGGCAGATGAAAGGCCGTTTACAGGTAAGAGAAGATAGTGCAGTGCTCAATGAAAATTTTAATACCAACGCATTTGACCGGAACCTTGTTTTTGGATTAGGTATTTCCTGTTTATTATTTGTGCCGGTATTTAAAACACTTACCGGCCTGCCTCCTTTCTGGGCATGCTGTTCGGGCTGGGCCTGTTGTGGGTGATCACCGAATTAACGACAGTAAAACAGATGAAGAAGAAAAACGTCCGCTATCTGTCAATCATGCATTAAGGAAGATCGACACGCCCAGTGTACTTTTTTTTCTTGGTATTCTGTTAACGCTCGGGGCTTTGGAAGCTACCGGTATTTTAGAGAATGTAGCCACTGTGATGAATGAAAAGATTGGACATATTACGATCATCACTTTAGTTATAGGTATGTTGTCTGCAGTTGTGGACAATGTACTGTTGGTGGCAGCTGCGCAGGGCATGTATCCTTTGTCGGTCTATCCTACCGATCATTATTTTGGGAGTTCCTCGCCTATTGTGCCGGTACCGGTGGTAGTATGCTGATCATTGGGTCAGCTGCCGGGGTAGCTGCTATGGGACTTGAAAAAATTGATTTTATATGGTACCTGAAAAAGTTAGCTGGCTGGCTATTATCGGCTATTTTGCCGGTGCTGCTGTATTTCTGCTCCAGCATTATTTAATGCAATGATGCTGTGCTAAGATTAACCGGTGATCCCCTAATGTTATGTAAAAACTAACAACACCTCTCCTCTTCCGGCAGCAACCAGAATGAATCAGTGCGTATATATTGCGTCCTTCAATATCCCGGGCAATCAACTTAAAAGTAGTTGCGGGAACAAATTATTTCTTCCTGTCACTTTTGGTATGCTTCTTTCTCAGGTCATCCCGATGGGCCCGTTCAAAGGTTTGTATATCTACATACCGGCCATTGGCATCTCTTACCGCATACAATTTTTTACCACTGATGCTGCGGTGAGTGGTTCTTTTTGTTTTCATAACATCAATTTTAAATTATAAACGATTAATAAGGTTTTAATCCGGCGTTGTTAGCACCCTTCTCACAATTGTATCCGGTGACTGGAAAACCTGTGGTACCCGGTATAGTTCTTTCAATATTTCAGTGAGCTGCGGCAGGTCTTCAGTTAAATAAATAAAATGTTCTTTCTGCTTTTTGTCTTCTTCCGTTACAAAATAGTTATATCGTCTTGCCTTCAGCCATTTTTCTGTATATGCACTATTGAGCATTTGAACAATGATCGTATCGCTGGTCAATTTGTTGATCTTTAAGTATGTACTTAATACCAGGCTGAATTCATGAGGGTCCCTGTCGCATCCCCAACTGATCACTTCTACGTATGGCTTACCTGCAGCTGCCATAAAATCCACATCAAACCAGGTGCTGCCGCTATCCCTGGAATGCGCCGTATCAATCAGCCTGACGGAATAAAAGTTAATCCCGTTCATTCCGTTAGTAATGTTAACGTCTATATTATGTTCCAGCCCGGTCCAGTGGCCGGTAATATCAGGGAGGGTCAATGCTGTCACCCCCATGCGGGTCCGGGCACTGTCCTGTACCATAGAAAAATTATTAACCGAAAAAACTTCCGGTGCCTTTTCGCAGGCTGCCAGTACCAAACAAAGCATAGCGAACCGTATGGGTATGAACAATCTCTTTTTCATACACTAAACTCTCTGTTAAGTTACAGCAGTCAAAAGGCTGTTTATTATGACTGGCCGTACCGGCAGGACTGATAATGATCAATGAAAAAGTGTTCAATCCGGAAAGGGATACAGGAGGCGGATTCTTTTAGTATTACCTTTCCTGCACCAATCATTTTTTATACATGGACAACACAAAAGATCTCCGCTTTGCGGTATTAATAGATGCCGATAATATTCCGTATCTCCTGATCGGTGGTATACTCGAAGAGATTGCCAAATATGGAGTGCCTACATTCAAACGAATTTATGCCGACTGGACAAAACCACATGTTGCAGGCTGGAAAACTGTTTTGCTGGATCATGCCATCACCCCTGTACAGCAATACAGTTACACCACCGGTAAAAATTCTTCTGACTCGGCACTGATCATTGATGCGATGGATATATTATACACCGGCCGGGTGGATGGATTTTGTGTGGTCAGCAGTGACAGCGATTTTACCCGGCTGGCGACCCGGCTGCGGGAAGCCGGCATGAAAGTATTTGGTATGGGGAACAAAAACTCCTCCTGCCTTCCGGGCTGCCTGCGATAAATTTATTT
>JADKAA010000006.1 GCA_016715465.1 Saprospiraceae bacterium | reverse complement strand
GCGAGGTCCGTTGTCCCATAAGTAGGTGGCAACCGCAGTAGCAATTTTGAGCGAAATTCCCCTGAGACTGGTCATGCGCGGGTACAGGGTGCCATTACCCCTTTATTCTGCCAAAATTTTTGCGGCAATGAGGAAGACCTGGTCTGGCAATATTTTAGCATGACAGGCGATGGCTCCAAGGCCAAGCCCGGGGAAAATATAGACATTGTTTCCCTGGCCGGGAACAAAAAAGTATTACCCTGGTAAACAACTTTGTCAAAGGGACTTCCACTGACAAAGATGGCCCGGCCATTGCTCCATTCATATGCCTGAGCCGCTGTACATTCTGCATTGGAAGTGGGATTTGACAAAGCAAAAATCACAGGTCTTTCGTGATTCGAAGCCATTTCCTCGATTACATCCCGGGTAAAGGCTCCTCCTGCACCCGAGGCACCGATGAGGATGTTGGGTTTTATCTCAGTAATGGCATCGAGGAAATTTAAGGGTGCATGGTCATGAGCGTAAGGTAGTTTATGAGCAATTATGCTTTTTCTTCCCTTGGTCACAAGGCCATCCTTGTCCACAATCCACAGCCGTTTCATTGCTTCTTCCCTGGAAAGTCCTTCAAGCTGCAACGCATCTACTATCAAATCGGCAATGCCCGTTGCAGCAGCCCCGCCACCAAGGAACATAATGACGGAATCCCTGAATGGGATACCGGAAAGAAGAGAGGAACTCAAAACACCGGCAACGGCAACCGACGCAGTTCCCTGATGTCATCATTAAAACAGAGGACTTTGTCTCTGTATTTTTGCAACAAAGGCATAGCCATTGGGGTCATAAAATCCTCAAATTGGATCAGCGCTTTTGGCCACTGCTTTTGAACTGCCATTACAAATTCATCGACCATCTCAAAATAGGCCTCACCTTCGAGCCTCGGATGTGGATAGCCCAGATACAGCAAGTCTTCGCGGAAAGGCACATTGTTTGTACCAAGGTCAAGCACGACAGGAAGACACTGACTGGGTGGTATTCCGGCACCAGCGGTGTACAGCGACAACTTGCCGATAGAAATACCTATACCGTTCACCCCAAGGTCACCAAGGCCCAAAATTCGGCTGCCATCTGTTACCACAATAACCCTGATGTCTTGTTCTGGCCAGTTACCCAGTAGTTGGATCACCTCTCCCTTGTCCTCGGGGGTCACGTAAAAGCCCTTGTCAATGCGATAGATGTGTGAAAACCGCGTACACACTTCGCCCACAGTAGGCGTATATATGATGGGCAGTAACTCCTCCAGGTTATTCATGATCACCTCATAATACAACCGTTCGTTCCTGTCCTGCAGGGCAGACAGAAAGATGTATTTTTCAATATTGGTGCCCTTGGATCTAAGGTTTTCCATCACCCTTTTTTCTTGTATCGCCTGCGAAATAATGGAGTGGGGGAGTAAACCCCGCAAACCCATCGCCTGCCTCTCTTCTTTGGTAAAAGCAGTTGATTTGCTTAATTTTTTATCCCTCAGTATTTCTACGCCTTTTTTGGTCATATGTTGTTCAATTTTATAAATTCCTCACATCGCGCCTCTCCGGTTAATCCGGCACATCCTTTATATCCGTTGGCTCAGCTGTTTATTGGTTTTAATGTACTTACCTGTGGTTTGGCTGTCGTAAAGAGCGAATGGCAAATTTGAAGTTTTTTTCGGTTAAATACATTGTTTTTTATTCCAAATGTTTGTTTGAATTTAGTAATCATTTTGAAATAATGTATGGACACTGTGCTGGTTCTTTGCTAGCCGGCCATGTTTTATTTTGATATTTTACCGAGATAGCATAACCGGACCATTTGCCTTTCAGCTGCGGTCATCTTAGTGGCTTTTTATCTTGAATTATCCCTCGTATCTTCATGATTATTATCATTTTACGCCATGACCTCTGTTTGAAGGCCAACTGATTTAAGGATTAAATTTGCGAGGTGTATCGTGCACATACGCATACGCCTGCAGATAAAGAAAAATTGTGGTGATAAAAAATTTGGAGCATCTACCGCCTTGTTCAGATTGTACAACCTGCAAGTCCAGGTTAAAATCGGTATTCAACCAATTGAACAGCCGCGAACTGACAGCCCTGAATGCTGCCAAAACCTGTCAGGTTTTTAAAAAAGGTGACAATATTTTTGCGGGCGGCAGCTATCCCAAAGGGCTTTTTTGCGTGCACAGTGGCAAGATCAAGGTTTCACAGGAGGGAGCCGATGGCAAGGAACAAATCCTTCACCTGATAGGCGATGGCAACATCATGGGACACCGTGCCATCCTGAGCAGTGATGCTTTTTCCTGTTCTGCAACTGCCATTGAACCGTCCACGGTTTGTTTTATACCCAAACAGACCTTTTACAATTTGCTGGAGACCAATGTTCGTCTTACCCTGAAAATAGCCCACCTTCTGGCAGATGAACTCAAGGAAGCTGAACAAAAAATAACCCACACCGCACAACACCCGGCAAAAGACCGACTGGCCAATAGTATCCTTCAACTTCAAGAGCATTACGGCATGGTGGACGGCGCCATCAATGTAAACATCCGCCGCGAAGACCTTGCCAATCTGGCGGGTACCACCAGGGAAACGGCTACCCGGTTCCTATACGAAATGCAGGAAAAAAATATCCTTAAAATTGAAGGTCGCAAGATAGTTATTCTCAATTTGGAAAAACTTCAAACCCTGGCAGCAGGACTTTCTTAAAGAATCCAAATTCTATTCACTAAATGGTCATATTTTGTCACCATTTTTGCAAGCCGCTTCGCGCCCGGCAAAAATGCCGCCAAAATTGATTTGTTTTTCAATCCCCGCGGCGGGTCACGACCCGCCGCTATGATATGTCGCACCTCTGGTGCTAATATTTTATGATCAAACCCACTAGATTTGCCCTATAAATAAAAGCACCAGATCACCATACTACCTTGTCCCGCAGTACTACCAGATCACCCGATCGAAAGCTCACCACCGACCTGTCTACCGGCGTTAACCAAGTAGATTTTCACGATTCTTAGGGTTTTCTCCTGAATGATTAAATAGCTGTTTCTTGATTGGATTTTACCATGCTATGCGCAGCAGCGCATAGTTCATGCCTAAATTGAGCCTTTGGCTCAATTTTTTACGGCATTCATCCCGATTTCCACGATTTCCATGATTTCCACGATTTTCCGATTTCCACGATTTCCCGACCTGTCTAACCGGCGTTAGCCAGGTAGATTCCCCCAAATCACCCCCACCAAACCGTGACCACCATCACATTTTTATAAAAAGCCAGCCCTTAATTTTGTCCAATAAATGCTGCCAGATGAATTCAACCGACCTTTAACGGCCTTTGAGCGCAAGATCGATGCTGAGGATAAGATCGAACCCAGGGATGCGATGCCGGAGAAATACCGCCTCCATTTAATCAGGCAAATTTCGCAACACGCGCACTCAGAAGTCATTGGCATGCAGCCGGAAGGAAACTGGCTTAGCAGGGCTCCAAGTCTTCGTGCAAAACAAATCCTGCTGGCCAAAATACAGGACGAAGGGGGGGCATGGATTGTACTTGTACAGTGCAGCAGAAACCCTGGGTATCTCAAGGGATGAGATGATCAGGCAATTGCAAGAAGGTAAAGCCAGATATTCCAATATTTTTAATTACCCAACACTTACCTGGGCTGATATTGGGGCCATTGGATGGTTGGTCGATGGCGCAGCCATTGTCAATCAGGTTGCCCTTCAGCGCACTTCCTATGGGCCTTATGCCAGGGCAATGTTCAGAATATGTAAAGAAGAGAGTTTTCACCAGCGCCAGGGTTATGAAATCATGGCCAACATGATGAAAGGTACTGTCGCGCAGCGTGAAATGGCGCAGGATGCCATGAACAGGTGGTGGTGGCCTTCTTTGATGATGTTTGGTCCCCACGATAGTGACTCACCCAATTCAGGTGATGCTTTTCGGTGGAAGATAAAACGCAAAAGTAATGACGAATTGAGGCAAAAATTTATCGATAAAACTGTCCAGCAGGCAGAAGTAATCGGTCTCACTATTCCCGATCCCCAATTAAAATGGAACGATGCAAAACAGGGTTATGATCACGGCGAAATAAACTGGGAGGAATTTAAACGCGTAATTAATGGCGATGGCCCTGCAACAGACAACGCATGGAGCATCATAAAAAGTGGCACAAAGAGGGCCAGTGGGTAAGAGAAGCAGCAGAAGCGTATCACAAAAAAATGGAAGCAATTAATAATTAGAATATGGCAACAGACACACAGTTTGATCTTTGGGAAGTATTTATTCAGGGTAAGTCGGGAGGGCACCACATGCACGCTGGAAGTGTCCATGCTTCAGATAAAGAAATGGCCCTCAAAAATGCCCGGGATCTTTATACGCGCAGAAGCGAAGGGGGGAGCATTTGGGTAGTACCATCATCGGCTATCATTTCTTCTGCACCCGATGATGCAGCCATGTTGTTTGATCCCGCCAACGATAAAATTTACCGACACCCTACTTTTTATGTAATTCCGGAAGGAGCAAAACAAATTTAGGTGATGGGCAGTAAAGAACAACTTTTTAAGTACCTCCTGCGGTTGGGAGACAACGCATTGATCCAGGGCCACAGACTTTCTGAATGGTGCAGCAGGGGACCTATCCTGGAAGAAGACATTGCCTTGAGCAATCTTGCACTGGACAACATTGGCAGGGCTCAGGCTTTGCTTCAGTATGCATCCGAAGTGGAAGGAAATGGTCATACCGCAGATGACCTGGCCTATCGAAGAAACGAACGCCAATACTTTAATTTTCTCATTACCGAACTACCCACAGGCAATTTTGCATATACTATAGCCAAACAACTTTTTATTGGCCTGTATGACGTCATTTTGTTTGAGGCACTTTGTAAATCTACAGATGTTACCATTGCAGGCATTGCGGCAAAGGCCATAAAAGAAGCAAAATATCATGCATCCCACGCTGGCGACTGGTGCTTGAGACTGGGTATGGGCACCGCAATTAGTCATGACCTGCTGCAAAATGCCATCAATGAAATTTGGATGTTTACAGGGGAGATGTTTGAAATGACCGGGTGGATAAGAATTTAGTTCAACATGGAATATCACCAGACCTTACCTTATTGCAACCCATATGGCTTGATAAGGTTGGTTCTGTTTTAATGAAAAGTGGCATCCAATTGCCAGGGCAGGGCTATCAGCAGACTGGCAGCCAGCAAGGCATTCATACAGAACACCTGGGTCACATACTTTCCGAAATGCAATATTTACAACGCGCTTATCCTGATGCTACATGGTAAGTCAAATTAAATATACCAAACCACAGGTGCTCCGCATGCTGGTCGATGTCAGAGACCCTGAGATACCTGTCTTATCGATTGAAGAAATAGGTATGCTCCGTGATGTGGTCATCCATGAAAATAGTTGTGAGGTCATCATTACCCCAACCTATACAGCATGTCCTGCCATGGCGATGATTGAAAAAGACATCAAACTAACGCTGACTGCCCAGGGTATATCTCAGGTAAAAGTAACTACCGTGTATGCCCCGGCATGGTCCACAGACTGGATGAGTTCAGATACCAAAGAAAAACTCCGGGCCTTTGGCATCGCTGCACCTCTGCACTCTGGATGTGCTGCGGCGGAAGATAGGCCAACCATTGTAGAATGTCCAAGGTGCTTTTCAACCAAGACTACCTTGATTTCCCAATTTGGATCAACTGCCTGTAAGGCGCTCTATCGCTGTGAGAAATGCCTTGAACCTTTTGATTATTTTAAATGCCACTAATATCAGTATTGTATGCCTGTATATCATAAGCTTGGATATATTCCCGATAAAAGACATGTAGTTTTCAGACAGCCAAATGGCCGGCTTTACCAGGAAGAACTGGTGGGCACCCAGGGCTTTGCAGGGATGTCATCGCTGGCCTATCACCTGTATCCGCCCACACGCGTAAAACAAAAGGATAAGGCCTACAGCGTAAAACCGGAGATTGCCGTTGAAAACGGACTGGACGCCATGAGTTTCAAAGGCATGGAAATAAAGCCGGAACCCGATTACCTGGCCAGCAGAAAGACCCTTTTTGTCAATGGTGCCATGCACATCGGTTTGGCCGCACCCATGTCATCCACGACTTATTTTTATAAGAATGCAGATGCCGACGAATTAATATTTGTACACGAAGGCAGCGGTAAACTGCACACCATGTTTGGTGAACTTGCCTTTCGTTATGGAGATTACATCGTAATTCCCAGGGGTACCGTTTACAAGATTAGTTTCAATGACCCAAGCAATCGGTTGCTTTTTATTGAGTCGTTTGAACCCATTTTTACACCCAGAAAATATCGGAATGATTTTGGACAACTGCTGGAGCATTCTCCTTTTTGCGAACGTGACATCGTCAGACCTGAAAACCTGAAGACCTTTGATGAGAAAGGGGAATTCGATATTTACATCAAGAAAAAGGGCATGATGTTTCCTTATGTCTATGCCAACCACCCGTTTGATGTAGTTGGCTGGGACGGCTTTCATTACCCCTATACTTTTTCCATATTCAATTTTGAACCCATTACGGGCAGGATCCACATGCCCCCACCCGTGCATCAGACATTTGAAAGCAGAAACTTTGTCATTTGTTCTTTTGTACCCCGTTTATACGACTATCATCCGGATGCCATTCCTGCGCCATACCACCATAGCAACATCGACAGCGACGAATTATTGTATTATGTTGACGGTGATTTCATGAGCAGAAACAACATTGAAAAAGGTCAAATCACCTTGCATCCGGGAGGAATTCCCCACGGACCCCATCCGGGAGCCATTGAACGAAGCATTGGCAAAAAAGAGACGGGCGAACTCGCCGTCATGATAGATCCTTTCCAACCGGTCATGGTTACGAAAGAAGCGATGCACCTTGAAGTAAAGGATTATTATAAATCATGGCTGGAAGAAGGATAAAGAAGAATTAAAGCATTAAATTCGAGAGGTACTATACATTTTATTGAAAAACGAATTAAGCAGACCACGATGGCAACAGCAAATTTAACCGGCGTAAAAAATTATGATTATGGCATAGAGAAGATATTTGACAAAGCGCAAGACTTCTTACCCATCAATGGAACAGACTATGTCGAATTGTATGTTGGAAATGCCAAACAGGCAGCTCATTTTTATAAAACAGCATTTGGTTTCCAGTCACTTGCCTATTCTGGCCTGGAAACAGGAAATCGGGAATTTTGTTCTTATGTTCTGAGCCAGGACAAGATCAGGCTCGTACTCACCACACCGTATAAGGCAGACAGCGAAATTTCTGAGCACATCCGCAAACATGGCGACGGTGTCAAGTTCATTGCCCTTTGGGTAGATGACGCCACCAAAGCCTTTGAAGAAACCGTTGCCAGGGGCGCCACGGTAGTGATGTCGCCCGAAAAGCTGGCGGATTCCGACGGAACCGTAGTGAGATCAGCCATCAAAACCTATGGAGATACCGTCCACATGTTTGTGGAGCGAAAAGATTATAAAGGCATCTTTTTGCCGGGCTTTGAAAAATGGACATCTGAGTATAACCCAATTCCCACCGGACTTAAATTCATCGACCATATGGTGGGTAATGTGGAATTGGGAAAAATGAACGAGTGGGCAGCATTTTATGCAAATACCATGGGTTTTGCCAACCTCATTACTTTTGATGACAAGGACATTTCTACCAGGTTCACTGCCCTCATGAGTAAGGTGATGACCAATGGGAACGGCAGAATTAAGTTTCCCATCAATGAACCCGCAGAAGGGGTGAAAAAATCGCAAATAGAAGAATACCTTGACTTTTATGGAGGTGCAGGCTGTCAGCATATCGCTGTCGCCACCGATGACATTGTATTCACCATATCAGAGATGAGGAGCAGGGGAGTCGAATTTTTGTATGTGCCGGGTACCTATTACGATACCGTGGGTGAAAGGGTGGGTGAAATCGCAGAAGATCTGGCCATCCTCAAATCACTGGGTATAATGGTCGACAGAGATGAAGATGGATATCTCCTGCAAATATTTACCAAACCGGTGGAGGATCGTCCCACCTTATTTTTTGAAATCATTCAGCGAAAAGGCGCGAAGTCTTTTGGCAAAGGCAACTTCCAGGCACTCTTTGAAAGCATCGAAGCGGAGCAGGCCAGGAGGGGCACATTGTAAGCATAATCGTGGAAATGTTGCTGCTACAATGGTTGTGGCAACATGCTAATTTTTTTTCATAGCCAATGGCTTTTGCCATTGGTTATGAATTTATAGGCCTGGGTAATTCATAATGTTATCCGTTCTTAAATATAGATATTACGATGGAAAGTAAAAATTTGCCGGAAAATATTGAACTCATGAGTCCTGCAGGTTCATGGGAAGCCCTTGCCTCTGCCATTAAGGCTGGCTGTAATTCTATTTATTTTGGGGTAGAACAGTTGAACATGAGGGCGAAGTCAACCCAGAATTTCACACTGGATGACCTGTCCAAAATTTCAGCCATCACTGCCGAAAATGGTGTCAAATCATACCTCACCCTCAATACCATACTTTACGATCACGACATCATGCTGATGAAAACCATCATTGATGCTGCAAAAAGCAATGGCATTACAGCGATCATTGCTTCTGATCACGCTGCCATGAACTATGCCCGAAAAGTTGGTATGCCCCTGCATGTCTCTACACAGGCAAACGTATCCAATGTAGATACTGTTGAATTTTATGCTGCATTCGCCGATGTGGTTGTGCTGGCCCGGGAATTAAGTCTCATGCAAGTGGCTGACATTAGTCGGGAGATCAAACGCAGGCAAATATCAGGTCCTTCAGGCGAACTGATAAAACTGGAGGTCTTCGCCCATGGCGCATTGTGCATGGCAGTTTCCGGTAAATGTTACCTCAGTTTGCATAGTCATTTTGCTTCAGCCAACAGAGGCGCCTGCATTCAGAATTGCAGACGCAGTTATGTAGTGACCGATAAGGATGAAGGCATCGAATTTGAAGTGGACAATGAATACATCATGTCGGCCAAAGATTTGTGTACCATAGATTTTTTAGATAAAATCCTGGATGCCGGTGTTACTGTACTCAAAATTGAAGGCAGAGGAAGGTCTGCCGATTATGTGTACACAGTCACCAGATGTTACCGGGAAGCGATCGACTCCTATCTGGACGGATCTTATTCACCCGGGAAGATCGAAGCGTGGAAGTCCAGGCTGGAAACCGTTTACAACCGTGGATTCTGGGATGGCTACTACCTGGGCCGAAAAATGGGGGAATGGTCCGATGCCTATGGTTCAAAAGCCACCCGTAAAAAAGTGTACATCGCCAAAGGCATGAAATATTTCGATCAGGCAGGCATTGCTGAATTCAAATGCGAGTCCGGCAGCCTCAGGTCAGGCGATGAGGTCAACATCACCGGTCCTACCACAGGCTATATCCAGACCATAGTGCAGGAGATCAGGGTTGGCGACAAGGTCGTGGAAAAAGTAGAACGGGGAGATGTATTCACCATCCGGGTAAGTGAAAAGATACGCCCCTCCGACAAACTCTATAAAGTCCTGCCTTCTCTGTCATGATCCAGATTATCCAGCAACGAGCCAAATGTATAGGTTGCAACGCCTGTGTAGAAATCGCCGAACACCGTTGGAGGGTTTCCCGCAAGGATGGCAAATGTACCCTGGTGGGAGCCAAAGAAAAGCGTGGCTTTTATGTAGTGAATGTTGAAGAGGGCGAACGCGAAGATGTCATCGCTGCAGCCCGTGTTTGCCCGGCCCGAATTATCAAGTGGAAAGACTGTAGTTAAGGGTAAAGGTGTCCTGTCATGCGATGGACCTCCATTTGGAATGAGCGTGTTTTCTTTTTTCCTTTTATATCGATGATTTCAATGCATTGTCAACTTTGATTATCAAAGACCTTAAATTAACCGGCCAGCTTCATTTGATTCGAAGTTTCTTTGCGCATACAGGCCCCTGCGTTTTTGAATTAAACCAGGGTTTTGTTTAATTTGAGGACATCAATTTTTAAGATATGGATAAATCTTTTAATTTTACCTGATAAATACGCTCCTCCCCTGTGATGATGAAAGATTATGTATATCCGATTACACCCACGTTTATTACCCGGATTGAATTTAATGTCATGTGGCGCTCCTGTAAATACAAGGTGAGTATATGCATGCTTTTGTTTCTGCAAACGACAATTTTAAACATTTGCCAGGGACAATACGCTAAATTGGTGGCAGATATTAATAAGACAACAAGGTCAGGTGTTGGTGGCAAATCAGTAGCAATCATGAAAAATGTACTGTATTTTGCCGGAGACAACGAAAATGGCACCGGTCAGGAATTGTGGCGCACAGATGGAACAGTTCAGGGTACCTATATGGTGAAGGACATCAAGAAAGGCGAAAAATCGTCAATGCCTTCCCGGTTAAAGGCAACTTCCGGTAAAATATTTTTTTTGGCTAAAAACAGGGAAGACAAAGATGTCTTGCATGTAAGTGACGGCACAGAGAAGGGAACAAGAGAATTGGCCGGCCTGATAAAACCTGCTGCTTCTGTCATCATGGATGATGCTTATTTTTACATCAGATCAGGCCCATTTGATAATACGGAAGTATGGAGATTAAATGGTAATGAAGATGAGAGTAAACTAATTTTCCAAAGTAAACCTGATGCAAGGCCGTTTCCGGTATTATACCAGACAGGTAAACTTATATATTTCAGCATAAGTCCGAATAGAGACGAAGTTGAATTATGGCGAACGGATGGGACAAAGGAAGGTACTGTATTGATTCTGAGCTCACAAAATGAGTTCACAGGCTTTGAAGCCGTGGGTGATTTACTTTTCTTTTGGAAATATGATGCCGAAAGAGGTTTTGTTTTATGTACCACCAGGGGCACACAAGAGTCAACTTTGGAGGTTTATGAACTTGGTGCAGAATTCAAGTCCGTTCAGTCCATTACCCATACCGCTTCACCCACGTTATATATTTGCAAAATCAGGGTAAATAATTTAGATAAGTTTTATTTTTCTGATGGTACGAAAGATGGAACGAAGCTCTTTGATTCAGGAGAAAATTTGCCAGACACCCTCTTATATGACAATGGTAAAATATTTGGTTATCAAAGGGGTATATTTGTTTCTGAAAATTTCAGTCCATTTAAGCGAATCTCAGATCCTGGTCTTGATATTCTGGGATTGAATTCGAAGTTTTATCCTTTTGAAGGGAAGGTATATTTCAATATGTCCACCTTTGATCAGGGCAGCGAGCCGTGGGTTTCAGATGGTACGCCGGAAGGCACAAAAATATTGTCAGACATGATTCCGGGTAAATTTAGTTCCAATGCCAAGCCACTTCTTACTCGGAATAATGAATTAGTTTGGATTGCTGAGGATCACTTGCATGGATCAGAGTTTCGAAAACTTGAACCTTCGGCCCAGAATTTACAGTTGATGGCAGATGTAAATAAAAATACCAACAATGCTTACATTTCCGATTTAGAGTTCCTCGGGGACGAACTTTTTATTGGAGCTGACGATGGCGTTTTTGGGCCTGAAATTTATAGCTATCATACAAAAACAAATGAGCTAAATTTAATGGAACTCCTGCCCGGTTTTAACGGGTCTTATCCCGGTTATATAACCAGCTTTAAAAACTACATCATTTTTAATGCATATGACACAGATGGCAGTATAAAATTATGGAGTTTGGACCTGACTACCAGAAAAATGGCAGATATTTCCTTTTCTGATCCATCATTTAACAAAAATTTTATTGGCGGTTATACGGTGTGGGGATTTATTGTTTTTTATCGGAGCATATGGATCAGAAGAAGCATTATTCAGTACAGATGGGACCAGTGAAGGTACAAGCCTGGTTTGTTCAGGCTTAGGTGCTACCCTCGAAAACTTAGTTTGCATAGATGATGTACTTTATTTTACCGCCAACCGAGGGAAACTTTATCAGCTGCATGCCGGAAATGCTTTCCCAAAATTCATCATGGAAAAAGTGGATATCCGCGAATTACTTCGATTGGATGACCTGCTTATTTTTAAATCAAATGATGGAATTTCCGGGCATACCATGTGGGCATTAGATGGTAAGGATGGGATGGTGAATTTGACAAAACTTATTGAGCCTGGTGCTTATGAGCCTCTTCCTTCCGATTTCTACATTTTTGATAAGAAAGTTTTTTTTCTGGTATATAATGAAAATAAAGTAAGGGAGCTATGGTCAACTGATGGCACCAAAGCAGGTACTTCTTTGGTCAAAGGCATCATCGGTTCCCCTGGAAATGTGGATGCAATATCCATGGCTGCCACTGACAGTCTGATCTACATCACGCTCGTTAATTATTTTGTTGGTTCTGCAGTGCTTTGGAGAAGTGATGGTACGGCTGAGGGCACATTTAAATTGACGTCATATCAAAACTATGATATCGGTACCTGGATATCAACTTTTACCTGGAAAATCTACTTTATTTTCATGGCAGTGACGATGACAATGGAATTGAGTTATGGGTTACAGATGGCAGCCTGGAAAATACCAAGCTTGTACAGGATATATGCACCGGCAAGTGTTCTTCGTTTCCCGGACCATATATCTCCATGGATTCAACCATCTATTTTGTTGCCTATAGTACAGCTTATGGTACTGAATTGTGGCAAATGAAAGGAGGCATTCCCAAGCCGGAAAAGTATGACACTGCCAGCGGAAGTAACTTAAAGATACTTCAAAACCCTATAATGGGGCGAACGCTTTCTTTTGAAGTATTGAATGTGACCGATGCTCAGTTGAATTTTGATCTGTACTCCACATCCGGTTATAAAGTCTGGTCAGATACGGCATCATTGATTCAGCCAGGTGGTGTTTTTGAATACCAGTTGCCGAATCTTCCACAAGGGTTGTACATTTTGTGCGTAAACGGCAGCTATACGAATCTCAGGACCAAGATAATTATTGGACAATGAATAACATTTGTACATATGCTCTTGAGACTGTCCACAAATCAGTAGTTCCAAATTTTATCATCTAATCTTTAACTCCTAACTCCTAACTCCTAATTCCTAACTCCTAACTCCTAATTCCTAACTCCTAATTCCTAACTCCTAATTCCTAACTCCTAATTCCTAACTCCTAATTCCTAACTCCTAATTAATTTTAAGATTTCCCCACCATACTTTTTCAATTTGTGCTCACCTATGCCTGGTACCATGCCCAGCATTTCTTCATCTTTGGGCACCATGCCTGCAATCGCCTCCAATGTGCTGTCGTGCATAATCACATAGGGTGGTAACTTGTTTTCTCTCGCTTTTTGTAAGCGCCATGTTTTAAGCTTGGCCAGTAATTCGCCATCTACGTCTTCCGCCAGGCTGGTCAGCATGGCTTTGGCTTTTGGCACTTTTTTTACTTTTTCTTCCTTGGTTGAATAAACTATTTCGGCCAGGTTTACTTTAATGTTTCCTGCAAGCAGTTCTTTGGATAATGGCGTGGTGCGCAACTTGTGAAAATCTGTATAATCAATGCTTACAAGTCCCTGATTAATCATTTGTGTAATGAAGGCGCGCCATTCCGTGACATATCTGTGTCTGCCTACACCAAATGTTTTTACCTGGTCCCAGCCTTTTTCTTTTAGTTCTTTTTTATTGGCGCCGCGAAGTACATCGATGATTGTGCCCATGGTCAGTTGTTCCCCGCACCTTACGATGGCGGAAATGGCCATTTGAGCCAATTGCGTGCCATCAAAGTAGGCCTTTGGCTGAAGACAATTGTCACAATGACCACAGTTTTCATTGCGGTACTCCCCGAAATAATTGAGGATAAGATTGGTGCGACAATCAGTGGTGTTGGCACATTCCCACATGCGGTCGAGTTTGGCCAATTGCACTTCTTTGAATACTTCGGCACCTTCACTTTTTTGTACAAATTCCTTTAAGATCTCCAGATCGGCAAAGCTATAAAACAACAAGGCTTCTGCGGGGAGTCCATCTCTGCCTGCCCTGCCGATTTCCTGATAATAGCCTTCTATGTTTTTTGGCATGTTGTAGTGGATGACCCAGCGAATGTTGCTTTTATCAATGCCCATTCCAAAAGCAATCGTCGCGCAAATGACCTCCACATCATCGTTGACAAATGCTTCCTGTACCCTGGTGCGTTCAGCCGCATCCATTCCGGCATGATAAAAAGATGCATTTATTCCTTTGGAAATCAGGGAAGCCGTTAACGTCTCGCAGGATTTCCTGCTGGTACAGTATATGATGCCGCTTTTACCCTTGTGTCTTTTCAAGAGGTCTAAAATGGTTTCCATCCTTTTTTGACTGGGTGCAGCCGTCAGTGTAATGTTTTTTCGTTCGAAACTACTGATGAATACCCGCGGCTTATTTAGTTTTAACTGTTTACATATGTCGGTCTGGGTAGCCGTATCGGCAGTCGCAGTAAGGGCAATAAAGGGCAGGTATGGAAAATTGTCCCTCAACTTTGACAAGTTCAGGTAATCCGGACGAAAATCATTGCCCCACATGGATACACAATGTGCCTCGTCGATGGCGATAAAGTCAATTTTCAGTCTGGATAAAAATGTATTGAAATACTCTCCGTTCATCCTTTCCGGAGATATATACAGCATTTTAAGTTTTCCATCCAAAGCATCATTTTCTATCCTCCGCAGCTCATCGGCGCCAGCGTGACTATTATAAGCCGCAGCTGAAATACCAAGTGCATGTAAGGCGTTCACCTGATCTTTCATGAGCGCAATCAGCGGGGAGATTACCAGCGTCGTATTCGGTAGCGCCAAAGCCGGAATTTGAAAACAAACCGATTTTCCTCCTCCTGTAGGCATAATCACCAGGCTGTCCTTTCCTTCCATTACATGCCGGATGATGTCTTCCTGCATTGGGCGAAAGGCATCATATCCAAAATGTATTTTGAGCAGCTTGTGAATGTCCATGGAAGATAATTGGTCAGTGGGCAAAGATAGGGGATTAATTGAGTTTGCCGGTCGATGAATTGCGAACTTGGTACTCCTAAATTCCAAATCCTAATTCCTAAATCAAAAATCCTAAATCCTAAATCCTAAATCCTAAATTAAAAATCCTAAATCCTAATTCCTAAATCCTAATTCCTAAATCCTAATTCCTAAATCCTAATTCCTAAATCCTAAATCAAAAGGGTTTGCCACGGGAATCAACCCGGACAAACCCCTTCAGGCCTTTAGAAAGGCTTTGGCTCCTGAACACCTTTGAGGTTGTCTCCGATTTTCATGAATTCACTGACAACAATCTCGGTAACCTGGCGGTTTGATCCGCTTTTGTCGGCAAAGTTGCGGTAGCTGATCATGCCCTGAACGGCTACCTTGCTTCCTTTCACCAATGACTTGGCCATCAGTTCGGCGTTTTTACCCCAGGCTATGATGTTGTGCCATTGTGTAGTCTTCACCTGCTCTCCTTTGTTATTTTTATAACTTTCGGTGGTTGCCAGTGAAAACGTGGCCTTTTTGTTGCCTGAGTCAAACTCGATGACTTCTACGTCTCTGCCTAAATTACCAATTAGCTGCACAGCGTTTTTAAGTGTGTTCATAGTGTAAAAATTTTGTGGGTTAATAATGAAAAAACGTGTTGTCGAAAACCGACGGTACAAAGATGCAGCATGGAGTTGCGGATAATCGTATAATAAACGTATATAATCGTTTAATAATGGTTGTGATACAATTCCATTTTGGCAGAAGTAACACGCGTTGCCCATTTTTATTGGCGTTTTTTCTTTTCCTTTCCCCAATTGGCGGGGTTTGAGCGGATGTAGTTTTTGATCGTGGCGCCCCCCCTTCATCGACTTTCCGCCTCCTTTCATCGCAATTCCTACCCCGTTTTCACCCAACTACTGTATATTTGCACCTAATCAAACGATTATCACGTGTTTTTACTATATTTTCTGAGCATTTCTTATATTCTGTTGAGCATCAGCCTCTATTTGTTGTTTCCAAAAGCAGGTGTAGCTGCCGTCAAGGGACTAATTCCCGGGGTGAATTTTTATGAATGGTGCAAAATCATCGGGAAAAAGCCAAAGGAAGCGCTGTGGTTGCTTTTTCTAATAGTCAATTTATTCACTTTTACAGCCATGGCCGTTGACCTGGTGAGGTCTTTTGGGAAGACCTCTTTTTGGTCATAGTGCAGCCGGGTAATTTATGCACCTGCCATTTTCAGCTGGATTGCCACCGATAAGAATTCGGCCTACCTGGGGCCGGTACTCACGCAGGAAGCAGACTTTCACAAACAGGTACTGGAAGCCAGGAAATCAGGGGATACCTATAAGTTGGGTAACCTGATGAAACAAAATCCGTATAAAAAATCTGCCATCCGGGAATGGGTGGAATCGATTGTATTTGCTGTTTTTGCCGCGGCTTTTATCCGTATGGTCCTCATCGAGGCGTATGTGATTCCACCCTCTTCTATGGAAGGCAGTCTCAACGTGGGTGATTATCTTTTGTTTCCAAGGCGCATTATGGCATCAGGACGCCAATGACCATCGCTATGTTTCCACTATTACACAACACCATTCCGGTATTGGGTACGGAATCTTATTTGAAGAAGCCGAGCCTGAATTATTATCGGCTTCCGGCATTTGAAAATATTGAAGCAGGAAAACCCATCGTCTTCAACTGGCCGGTAGGTGACTCTATTTATCTGACATCCTCAAGAAGTTACTTTGTAGGTCAGGTGAAGGATGCCATCAGCAGTGGCGATACTGAGTTGGCCAGGAAGGTAGCAGCGAAAGATTTACGGGTGCGGCCTGTGGATAAAAAAGACCATTACATCAAACGCTGCGTGGCAGTGGCCGGGGACACTCTGCTCATTAAAGACAGGCAAATCTACCTGAATGGCAAGGCGGTTAAAAATCCTGAAAACATCCAATTCCGTTACTTCCTCAGGGCTGCTACCAATTTCAACCTCAATCCGAAAAAATTCTCTGATTGGGGCATCAGTAAAGAAGACATCGGCAGCTTCGAAGTCATCTATCTGGATTCGATGCAGTTCAGAATACTGCAAAGTGCCGCACCTGGAGCGACCCTGGAATTTCTTAAAAATCAACCGGTACCTGTGAATGGTGCAAAAGAAATGGCTTACCGGATCATCAATGTAGGCGCTATCAATGAATTTATTCAAGTCCTTGAAACAACGGGGCTGAGAAGCAAGGTTGGAACGATGTATGTAATGACTCTCAACAGTGATCAAATTGAAAAGCTTAAGGCTTATGATAAAGCCATCAGCATTTCTTTTATGGATAACGAGGGAAACAACGAACATCTCTTCCCTTTCGATACAAAGCATTACAATTGGTCGGTGGACAATTATGGTCCTCTTTGGATGCCCAAAGCCGGGGTAACCATCGACCTTGACACATCCAACATTGCCATTTATAAACGCATCATCGGTGTTTATGAAAACAACAAGCTGGAGGTAAAAAATGGAGCAATTTTCATCAATGGTCAGGCGGCCAAATCTTACACCTTCAAACAAAACTATTATTGGGCCATGGGAGACAACCGCCACAATTCTGAAGACAGCAGGATGTGGGGTTTCGTGCCGGAAGACCATATTGTCGGAAAACCACTCTTTATCTGGTTCTCTACCAAAGAAGGATCAATGGCAAAAGGTATAAACTGGAATAGAATCTTTAAATCGGCAACTGTCGATTAAAGACATAGGTGTTCATGAATGATTATTGACCCTCGCAATTGTAATGAATTTGGACTGAATGGCATTGCCTACCGTCCCTCGTTGCCTTTCCGGAATGCGCATTTTAATACCATGTTTCCGTATGCCTTGCGCAGAAGTCCGGATCCAAAATATAGGAGAGAACGATGGAATACCCCTGATGGTGACTTCTTTGACCTCGACTTCATAGACAGAGGGGGAAAGAAGGTCATTATCTTACTCCATGGCCTGGAAGGCAGTTCTTCTTCTCAATATATTCTCGGGGCAGCTTCAGCATTATCGGGCCTGGATGCAGATGTATGCGCCGTAAATCATCGCAGCTGCAGCGGAGAAATGAACACCACTTTGGGCTTTTATCACAGTGGGTTTATGAAAGACCTGGCTTTTATTTTGGATAAGTTGGCCGAAAAATATGAAGGCCTAGCCGTGGTCGGATTTAGTTTGGGGGGCAATATGTTACTCAAATACCTGGGTAGCCACCATGCCATTCCTTCCAATTTGAAGACGGGTGTTGCGGTTTCTGTTCCTGTTGACCTTTCCAGCAGTGCAGTGAGACTCAATCATTGGACAAACAGACCCTATGCCATTCAATTCTTAAAAACGCTGCGGAAAAAAAGCAATTGAGAAAGCTAAACAGTTTCCGGATAACCTCGATCCTTCTGATTATAAATACATTGATAGCTTATACGAATACGACAATAAAGTCACAGCTCCTTTACATGGCTTTGAAGATGCCGACGATTATTATGCAAAGGCCAGCTCACTTCCCAATTTAGCCGCAATTAAACTTCCTGCGCTGCTGATTAATGCGGACGATGATTCTTTTCTGGCGCCGCCCTGTTTGCCATATGAGGTCGCTGATGGTCATACGCACTTTCATTTCCTTTCTACCAGATACGGAGGCCATGTGGGCTACGCACAATTCAAAAACGGTCCCTATTTCACGGACTCTTTGATTGTCCAGTGGCTTAAACAGTATTTGTAATTTGTGAGCTTGTCCCGGATATGGTAATTGAATGCCCTTAGGTTTACTCCTTGCGCAGCCATCCCAAAACATCATAATCGGCAATGGTATAATAATCCATAAACTTCACCAATTTGAGTTTTTCCCGCGTAAGGGTACCGATGTTTTGTTGTACAATTTCCACGTGCTCAGCACCTACATGGGCAATGATGGCCACATGACCATATGGATTGCCAGGGTAGCTGTCATATACCAGCAGGTCTCCGGCCTTTGGGACATATTCGCGTACATTGCGGTATTGCATCAAACCTCTTTTTTTATTGTAAGCTTTGTCAGGCAGAGCTTTGTCAAAAAATTACGGGCATTGCCTCCCGTATCAGGCATCTTATGGTCAAAATGGTAATAATAATAACGTTTGACAAACTCCACACACTGATATTTTAGCCCCAGATTGTATCCGTCTGTCGCCAGGTTCCGGCCATAAGATCTGGCAAAAGAGGATCCATTGTAATGCACCTTAATGCCATCCAGCATGTCGATCACATCACCAATCTTAGGTGAAAAGAATGAACTGCAGGTAAACAGGGTAAGCAGGAGACCACCATTCACCACCCATTTATTTATCCTAAACGACTTGTACTTCAAATAGAAATGTTTTTGCAAAATTAAAAATTTATTTAAATATCCGCTGCCAAATCGAAGATGTCGCCGGTTACGGAGTATCCGTTAGCCGAGCATCCGGTTACCGCGCATCCTGGCAATCTACCTGGCGCACGACCGTTAGACAGGGAGGTCACCTCATAACGCAAAACATACAACGTTCATAAATATGATTAATTACATGCCGGGCGTTAGCCCGCCCTGCCTTGCCTTGGTCCCTCATATTTGCTTTGTTGCAGCTGCTCGCAGGAGCTCGCAGTTCCCTCACTTTTGATTGCCACCGGCAATCAAATTGTCCCTTTGGGACAAACGTTCGGTCACCCCTAGTCCCTAGTCCCTAACCCCTCGTCCCTCACCCCTCGTCCCTCACCCCTATCCAAAAACATAACCCGCTCCCCATTTCCCACCTCAATCTCATTGACTAATTCTCCATGGATGACAGGTGCCTTCACTAGATCTTTTTCATCAAACCTATTCCCAAGGAGTTCCGGGGTGCGGATGACCCTGGCTTCATTCCATAGTCCGGAGTTTATAAAAGCCCGGAGCACGGAAGCACCGCCCTCTACCAGTACACTGTAAATACAAGCTTCAAACAAAGATGAAAGTACCTCTTCAAGATTTCTTACGTCATTGATCATTAGATATTTAACCGGACCATCCTGACTTTTTTTCTCTTCATTGATCAGAACGGAAGGTAGGCCGTCATTGAATAAAATCGAGTGGGAGGGGACTTCAAGGTTGGCATCGAGCACCACCCTCATGGGTGAGTCACCCGGATAATATCGTGTGGTCAGTGATGGATTGTCTGATATGGCCGTGTTTTTACCGATAAGGATGGCATCGGTTTCCGATCGCCATTTATGCACGAGTATGCCCGCTTCGGCTCCAGAGAGGATAAGCCTTTGTGATCGATGTCCCATATACCCGTCAAAGCTGGCGGCCCATTTTAAAATAACATACGGTTTCCTGCGTAAGTTGGATTTAAACTTTCTGATGAGTTTATCGCACGCTTCACTAAAGACCCCTGCCACTACTTCTATTCCTGCTTGTGATAGGATATCCATACCCTTGCCCCGCATCCGTTCATCCGGGTCTGTACTGCCAATGACTACTTTTTTAACGCCGGAACGTATGAGAAGGTCCGTACAGGGAGGCGTTTTTCCATGGACACAACACGGTTCAAGGCTTACATATATAGTAGAATCGGGTATCAGGTGTTTTTTATCCCATGGCACGCTTTCAATGGCCATAACTTCTGCGTGTGGTCCGCCGTATTGCTGGTGCCAGCCTTCACCTATGATTGTATTGTCATGCACCAGTACAGCCCCGACCATTGGATTTGACCGGGTGTTTTTTCCGGCTTTAAGTGCCAGTTCTACACAACGTCTTATGAATACAACATCGTCCATTTATGAATGAGGAAGTAGCGACTTCAGTTTATCTACCACCGCATCTGCCTCTTCCATGGTGTTGAGAAAAGAAAAGGAAAACCTTACGGTTTTGCGACTGGAATCGTGTCGTATGGCTTGTAAAACATGACTGTCTTCTTCAATGCCTGCGCTGCATGCGCTGCCCGATGAAGCTGCAATGCCTTCGATGTCGAGGTTAAACATGAGCATATCTGCCTGCGGGGACCCGGGAAATGAAACACTGCTGATGTGGTACATAGAGGCTGTGTCGGTTGGGTTGTTGAACCGGATGTCGGTCAACTCAGAAAATAGCCTGCTTTCAAAATGAGATTTTATCTCCTCCACATGCTGTTTTCTGATTTCCATGACATCGGTCGCAACAGTAAGTGCATCCGCAAGTCCGGCGATACCGGCCACATTTTCGGTACCGGCCCGCATGTTTCTTTCCTGGGCTCCGCCATAGATGTAAGGCTGGATGATGTTTGCACCATTCATGTAAAAAAAACCGGATCCTTTGGGGCCGTGAAACTTGTGCGCCGTGGCCGACATGAAAGAAAGTTTGATATTTTGCAGGTCAATCTTATATTTTCCCACAACCTGTACCGCATCACAATGTAATAAGGCATGGTGTTTTTCACACAAGCTGCTTATGGCCTCCATATCGTGCATGGTGCCAATTTCATTGTTTCCATACATAAGTGAAACCAGTGTTTTTTCTGTACTCGTGGCAAGCAGGGTTTCAAGCGCAGCCAGATCAATTCGGCCGTGATGATCGACATCGAGCATCACCACACTTATGCCGGGAATTTCTTTTTTTATATGCGCCAGGGTATGCAAAATGCTGTGGTGTTCAGTAGGTGCGCTGATGATGCGTCTTACACCCAGATCGGGAATACATCTTTGCAAAATGGTGTTATTGGCTTCGGTGGCTGAGGAAGTAAAAAAATATTTCGCCAATCGAGGCATTTACCATTTTTGCGACCCGCTTGCGTGCATCTTCAATGAGGGATCGGGTTATCCGGCCGTAGTGGTGTATGGACGAAGGGATTGCCGTAGTCATTTACCAAAATGTCACGCATCTTATCCGCTACCTGTGGCAAAACGGCAGT
>JADKAA010000005.1 GCA_016715465.1 Saprospiraceae bacterium | reverse complement strand
CCCCATAGACAATTGACAAACGAATGAAAGACTTACCAGTAAAGCAAAAGCTGGCTTCATGTTTTAAAGGTACAGAATATTTAAAACGCTGTTGGTGTGGTAGCTTTAAAGCAGTATGAGTGTAATTGAAGAACACCAGCAACAGTGCAAAACAGTTGATGGTTTCAGATTACAACATGTACAAGGCAGGGAAATAATTTTGCGAAACTGCAAGTCCAGCATAAATGGAGTAAAAAACATTTGCTAACCGCTTATTATGTCATTTATAATTTTAATGTGGTGATGTGTATGAATAGCAATGATCTTTCGGGCCTGCTTTAACCTCAGATCGCCAAAAACGGGATGCGTAAAGAATTTATTATTATCCAATGTTTCCAATAGCGCTGCCTTTTGTTTTGCTTTTGTGATCAATGCAGTGATGCTGTCCTTGCTGATCTGCTCACCCGGTTTTACAGAATCTGGTGCTTTAGCACTCCCCCTCGGAAATTTTCCCAATGCCAAAACAACAGAACGTTTTACATTGAATTTCCATTTATAGTCAGCAGGGGTTGAATGCTCAACAGCCGATATCATTTTTACGAAGGCCAGCAAACTGTGCTCAATATGCCAGCCAACAGTTGCTTGCGATACGACTTCCTTCTTTTGCTCTATAAAAGGCAGTTTTGTTTCTAACTCGTTTAGTAAAGCAGGAAGACTTTTCATTTTTTTTTTTGACAAACATAAAGAAACAGGACTTAGTTTAGTGAAGACCCGGCTGGGAAGAAAAATTTGTACTATCCCAAAAGCCGAATGAATAGTACTGCAGGACTGCAAATCCAGAATTACCAGGTATACATATCATTTTTTGAGCTCATTGCCCTGTCTGTCTACATGGAAGTATTTGCTTCCTTTTTTAACCCGGATATCGTTGGCATCGTCTTTTATCCAAACGATATCATCATACATGAACGCAAGAATCGTCTTATGTTCTTTATTGATCACACCCCAGTTCCCATTTTGCTTTGCGGCAGCATACCCTCCTTCAAAATACTTTGCTCCTTCGTAAGCGAAAGGACTCGCTTCTTTGCCTTTTGAATCAATAAAGCCCCATTTTCCATTGAACTTTACAGCTGCAAGACCTTCTGAAAAATTATATGCTCCTTCATATTTCATAGGTATCACCAGCTTTGTTGATTTATCAATGAAGCCAATTTTCCCATTCAGTACCAGTTTGCAAAGCCCTTCCCTGAAGCCGCCTACTTCGTCATATTTGACCGGTATGGCCACTTTGCCGGTAGAATCGAGCAGGCCGTAACGCTGTTTCTTTCCATCCCATGTTTCCAGGGGTGCATAGCCTTCTTCAAACCTGACTGATAGCAGGAACCACTGTATGCCAAAGAGTCAGCGCTTTGCCTGCTGCATTGAATATGGCATACTTGCCTGAAGGGCTAGCATCCATATTATCAAATTTGTAACCGGTATTGAGTGCAAACAAATTATACCCCAGGCTTCTTGCCTGGTCATACTTTATGGGAATAATGATTTTCCCTTTTGTATCAATGATACCCCATTTGCCGCCTTTGTTATTGGTATAGTCAGCCCCGATATTAACCTCGGCGTATTTACCATCGGTAAACTCGTAGGCAAGGTTATAGACGGGTTTGATAACTACCTTACCCGATTCATCTTTATAGCCGTATTTATTCGTCTTCTCGTCCTGAAAAGGCTGTGGTACCTGTGCCAATACGATAAAACTGTAACTGATAAAAGTAATAGTGCTTACTAACCGAATCATATTTTTTATTTTTTTAAAAGATATTAAATTTTATCATAGTTGACAAATCCTGGTATTTTCATATTGGACTATTAGTTGAATTTTACTGCCTTTGTTGGTATTGTGTGCTAGTCATACAACATATTACAGGTACAGTTATACTCGCAGATTTTACGGCTCTGATGAGCCGATGCTTCGTTGCAAACGAAGCATAACTGCCATATTTTATTATTTGTTTAGGAGACTCAGGAGAACGGGGACTGGAAGTCTCGCAGATCGTCTTGAAGAGCTGGGATATAAAGAACCCGGCTGTTAACCGGGCTCTTTGCATTTTCTTCTTAGCGTAATTTTTTCTTTGGATTCGCTTTCTTCTGTGCTGAGCTTTTCTTTTTGTAGGCTTATTCTTTCTGGGTTCAGCGTTCTTTTTTGACATACAATTAAATTTAAGGTTAGTGAATTATATTTATGGCTGCAGGAAATTTCTTCCCATCTTTGTTTCCCATAAGTAAACAAAGATATGCCTTTAATTATACTGTTTCATGTATTCATGCTCATGCAGTAAAAGTATAAACAGCACTATATCATACTACTTTTTTCATCTTTTTTATTTATTGAACACTAAAGACAACGATGGGAAAAAAGCAAAACCAGCTGTTTATCTACGCCGGGTCCGCTTTGCCAGGTTCGGCAGGGAACGAGAAGTATTGATATTAATAATGATAGTAGATAGTATCAATAATTATTGAATTTTGGGTCAAATGCCAATACCTTTTTCTAGTTAACCCATTGATATCCTTCTCATAGTCAAGGGAATAAAAATTCCCACTTAACCCATTATTAAAATAACGGATTGCAGAGATATTATTTTTACTACAAAGAGTCCAAACGGAGAAAAAATGATTGTCCGGACTTCTGTCTTGCGTCAGTGTAAAGAATATCGGAGCAATATTGGATCTGTTTAAAGGATTTAAACTATTCTCAAAATCATATTCTATCCTTTGATTTAACCCAACGATAAACTTCCTCTCTACTAATACAATATTATTATTCACTATAACAAATGAGTCTTTCTCCGGTAACGTATTACCAGGAAAATAGGTTTCCGCAATTGTTGCGTTGCCATTATACCTGTAGTTAATAACTCTGGTAGGATTATTGTTACTGGCTGGCATATTCACAACTGAATCCTTGATAAGTTTTTTATTTTGGTTATAAAACAGCGTATGCGTCCTTGTAGTAACCGTAGAAGGCCAGGTTGTTCTTTGTATAACCCTTTCTGGCAATTGTTCTGATGAATTATATAAAAATTCCATGACAAAAATGGTATCAGTTGCTAGTACATCAATGGAACCAGCATTATAGATGTAGCCCGTAAACTTTGTTACCCGATTTGAATTGTCATAGTGGAAACGAAAAACAGCTTTCTGCGTGAATCCATCCTGCATGATTTCAAATCGACTTACATATGGAGAGGCCACTATTTGTTCGTCGCTATTCCGGCGGCATGAGATAGAAGAAACAAATAAAAAGATTACTACTATACTTAAAAAATATTTCACCGTATTCATTTGTCACAAGATAAAAAAAATCCGTTGTGTGTGCAAGCACACATCGGGTAACATTGAAGGGGAACTCAGGGTCTAAAAAAAGGAATATCCTCTCTTGGCGGTCCTTTTTTAAGAAAGAGAATCCAGATTAAATAAATAATAGCAACAAATAACAGAAAATACCTAAGCCATTTTGGAATTGGCGATTCATTATTTAGCTTGGCCATAATCAAATATACAACGTTGCGTAAGAACGACTCTGGTGAGCCGATGCTGAGTTGCAAACTCAGCCCAACCTTAAAGATTATTTATTTATTGAACAATACGTATAATCGGGCTGGGAAAATCCCTAAATTCAACTAAATAAATCTATCATGAACGACAAAAATTATGCGATTTCCATGGTAATTCTTTTACCATGGATAACATTTTTTTGTTATAAAGTATTGAATGAAAAGAATCCAAAAACCAGAGAAGCTTTTATTCAACTTGTTATCGGATTAGTTCTTTTTTGGACTGCAATTACTTTATTTGATGTTTTAGACTTATTGATATGGAAAGGTCATTACCAAATATCTAAAACCATTACAAATATTTTTTAGCGTTAGCATTAAGTTATTTATTTTCCAAAAGAAAACATAGAGATGACTCATAAAATAATTGGTTTTTCAGTCCGTTGTCGCAGACTACTGACAACCATTCAAGTTACTTTGTAATACTAAGGGGAAATAGGGAAATGTAAAGCCAATTTAATAGTGACTTGTGTACGTTGGATGAAGAAAACAGCAACTGAGGCATGCCTTTTTTCCCAAAACATCAACGACGGTGTAAAGAGTAAAATATTATATTTGAAATAGTAAGTTGATTTAAGGTTCTACTTTAGTGCTTGTATTCGAATTTTAATTTTTGATTATATGAAATTTTTGTTTCTATCAACTATTTTTTTACTTGGCTTTGTGTATAATGGCAATTCCCAATCTAACAAGAAATTTAGGATTTTTTGCAGGGAGGAGTTTAATCCTGAAGCGTCAATATGTGTTGAAAAACCAGAGTACGATGAATTACTAGCGACTGATATCCTTAAAAACAATCTTGTAATGAATGGATTTAAAGTAATTTCTGAGAGAGTAGCTAAAGAAAGAGTTGAATTAATTAATAAAGGTCAGATTAGTGACTCTACTTTTGGGCAAAAAATCTCCTCCGAAAAAACTAAATACATTAATTCTGTCTATATAATTACATATTCTTATAAATACTACTTTAATTCAGGTGTGATTTCAGAAATGAATGGTCAGGTTGTAGATCTTGTTAATGACGGTGAGATAGTTGCAACTTTTTCATTCAAGCAAAGCCCGTTTGGCAAGAATACTCAAAAGGTTATGAATGAGTTAGCGGAAGCCTTAAAAGAGAAAAGAAAATCGAAGTAATATTTGATTAAATCTTTTAGTGCAAACGACTCTAATGACTTTGCCATTCCATATTTAACCTTACTAACTCTAATTTTAGCTTTTCTAATATTTCATTGTAGAGTTTAGTGTTTTCAATGAAACATGGGGTGATCCGATTATTTACCTTGCCATAATCAAACCATTTTGGATAAGATTTCTCATCAATATCAATGTCATCTGCTCTTTGTGCAATAAAGTCCCTCGTATCACCTGAAACAACATAGCTTATCTCTTTATCCCCGACTGATATTGTATGAGTAAATATATAAATGCCGAATAAATTATCCATATATAGCTTATGTTATTTGAAAGCCCCGAATTCTCGGGGCTTTAATTTTTATTTCACTTCCTCATAGGGCACATCCGTCACATTATCCGTCGCACCGGCAGTTTGTTGTCCTGCTCCTTCAGCACCAGGTTGTTGCGGTTGTTCCTGTGTCGCTTTATACATATCCTCACTGGCAGCAGTCCATGCAGCATTCAAAGCAGCGAGATGTGTATCAATACCGGCGAGGTCCTGTGCCTTATGGGCTTCTTTCAGTTTTTCGGCAGCCTGCTCAATGGTGGCTTTTTTATCAGCCGGTATCTTGTCGCCATATTCCTTCAGTTGTTTTTCTGTCTGGAATACAAGACTGTCCGCCTGGTTCAGTTTCTCCACTTTTTCTTTTTCGGCTTTATCAGTGGCCTCATTGGCTTTTGCTTCAGCCTTCATTTTTTCCACTTCTTCTTTGCTTAAGCCAGAACCGGCTTCTATATGGATCTTCTGTTCTTTACCGGTGCCTTTGTCTTTGGCGGTAACATGTAAGATACCGTTGGCATCGATGTCAAATATCACTTCGATCTGCGGTACGCCTCTTGGGGCCGGTGGTATACCATCGAGATTGAAGATACCGAGACTCTTGTTGTCTTTTGCCATGGCCCTTTCTCCCTGCAACACATGTATCTGCACACCGGGCTGGTTATCACTGGCAGTAGAAAACACTTCCGATTTCTTAGTTGGGATCGTTGTATTAGAAGGTATCAATGGTGTTAATACACCTCCCATGGTTTCAATACCGAGGGAAAGCGGTGTCACGTCAAGCAGCAATACATCTTTTACTTCCCCTGTCAATACCGCACCCTGGATAGCAGCGCCTACGGCAACCACTTCATCCGGGTTCACACTTTTATTGGGTTTTTTACCGAAGAACTTTTCTACGATCTCCTGCACTTTAGGTATCCTGGTTGATCCACCCACCAGTATCACTTCATCAATTTGTGAAGTAGATAAACCGGCATCTTTCAAAGCCGCCTCACAAGGCTTCAGGCAACGGGCAAATAAATTATCGGCCAGTGCTTCAAATTTGGCACGGCTCAGTTTTTTCACCAGGTGCTTGGGCACTCCGTCCACTGCTGTTACATAAGGAAGATTGATCTCTGTTTCTGTAGAAGAGGATAATTCCACTTTTGCTTTTTCAGAAGCTTCTTTCAAACGCTGCAGAGCCATCGGGTCTTTGCGCAGGTCTATGGCTTCCTCTTTTTTAAATTCATCAGCCAGCCAGTCCATAACCACTTTATCGAAGTCATCACCACCGAGGTGGGTATCACCATTAGTTGATTTTACTTCAAATACACCGTCACCCAGTTCGAGTACGGAAATATCGAAAGTACCACCACCTAGGTCGAACACGGCGATCTTCTGGTCATGTTTGGCTTTATCCAAACCATAGGCCAGTGCAGCGGCTGTCGGTTCGTTAACGATACGGCGAACAGTCAGACCGGCAATCTCTCCGGCTTCTTTGGTAGCCTGGCGCTGGGCATCATTAAAGTAGGCCGGAACGGTGATCACCGCTTCGCTTACTTCCTGGCCCAGGTAATCTTCGGCCGTTTTTTCATTTTTGCAGCACCATAGCGCTGATTTCCTGTGGCGTATACAGTCTGCCATCTATGTCAATCCGTACGGTATTATTGTCACCTTTTGTCACTTTGTAACTCCAGTGACTGATCTCTTCAGTCACTTCACCAAACTGGCGGCCCATAAAACGCTTCACCGAAGCGATGGTATTATGAGGGTTGGTGATGGCCTGGCGTTTGGCCGGGTCACCTACTTTACGTTCGCCATTTTTCAGAAAAGCCACTATGGACGGGGTTGTACGGCGTCCCTCGTCGTTGGCAATTACCACCGGTTCGTTACCTTCCATTACGGATACGCAACTGTTGGTGGTTCCCAAGTCGATTCCTATTATTTTTCCCATGATTCTAAATTTTGTAGTTCGCTATAGCTTGTCAATCATTGTGCCGTGAGGGTTAGGGGTGAAAAATTGTCAGGTTTTGGGGAATAGGGGTTGGTTGACTGGTTAACTAGTTGACTGGGTAAATGGGAGATTGGGGAAAAGCATGAGCTCCGGTCGCCTCTACTTCAGGTTCTGAATGATGCTTTGCTGGGTGTCATGCATCTTTTTTAGAAGATTAGATATTGTGCTAATTGCTTTGCTCCTTCTGTCCATCAACATTTGCAAACGTAGGCTCTCCATCTCCCCCATCTCACTCATAGAATCGAGGTCGCTTTTCAGTTTTTCGACCATTGCATCCTGGTCGGCTTTTGAAACCTGTTTGGCCCTTGAGGAACGAACAAATTTTATGGATTCGGGATTCCTGCCCTGTTTCAGGGCAATGGTTCTGTTACTTAGCAGGTAAAAGGAATCAAGCTGTATAGCAGTCATTGATTTTTGCTGTTGCATTTTTGAAAGTAATTCCCGCTGCTTTGCTTTTTGTTCATGCAGCGCTTTTACCTGGGCCATAATTGCTTTCAGGTCTTCCTGCGCACTTTTAGAAGCCTGCATCATTACAAGAAAAGCAATTGCTTCAATATCCTGGCCGTTCAGATTACTCGATGTGCCGTAAGATTTTGACCGGTTCATTACATCCGTCTCTGACAGTTTTTTTTCGTTCACTTCCGCTGCAGTAGTTTTTATCCACCTTACATGCTTTGCATTTATCTCTGCCATCGCTTTTTTATAGAAAGCCTCCGCTTCCGGTGAGGGTTCATTTTGAGCTGATGCAGTAAAGGGAATAAATAGAAGTGAGTAAAACAGGAAGGATAATAATATTTTCATAACCTAAAGTTTAGATATTGAAGTTCCTTTTTTCCCGGGTATTTATGAAAACAAGTTTAAAGAATCCTGTATGACCATAATCTTACATTTGCTGAATAAAAAGAAGCCAACCCCACAGTGAGGAGATATTCAATTGGTTAAACCCAGCGTTATGAAAAAACAATCCTGCTCAACCCCCTATCATTCTCCCATGCTTCTTTTATTTCCTTTTGTCCTTTCTCCTGGTTCTTTCTTTCGGCAGCTATTCCCAACCGGGAAATATCGCCACGATCAAGGCATTGGAAAAAAATGATCACTGCCTACAAAAACAAAGAATTTGAAAGCATTTTAAGGATCGGGGATTCTATGCTCCAGATTGCACCGGCTAACAAAAGGGTTTTAGGCTCCTGTTATGATGTGGCCTGGAAAGAACTTGGAGACACTTTAAAAGCATTGGATTACCTGAGGGTGGCAGTTGCACAGCATCCATTTGATCCGTTCTTTTTAACCAATTATAGCTGGTTATTGCTGGTTAACGGGCAAGCCATAAAGGCTGTGACCGTTTGTAAAAAAGCATACACATTCGACAGGTCATCTGTTGCTGCCATAGTCAACTATGCCCATTGTATGTATATAATGGGAATAAAAAGCATTGCCAATGAAATGTATGATGAAGCAATGGCATTGACCAGCAGCGAAGAAGAATTCATACAGGCCCAGGAGGCAGATTTCAATTTGTTGCATAGCCTGTACCCGGATGCAGGTTTTGATCTGCTCAGGGAAGCACAACGAAAGAAATTGTCAGATGCGCTAGTTTATTATCAAACTGCTAACCAATTGAACAGGGAATTTACAGCCATCAATGTGAAAGGCAAAGCAACAGTTACTGAAGTTTTATCAAAAATAAATGAAGCTCTTGGTGCTGAACTGGCCCGGGAACCCTACCGGTTAAAACGGATCAGTAAATACCTGGCCACCTCCGGAAATACGACTTATAAAACCGGTCAGGTAAAAACAGCCATTCAACAATACCAGCAAGCCATTCCCTACAACCTTCAGTTAAATGATAATTCAGAACTTGGAAAGATTTACTTCAATATCGGGGTGATATATAAAAATATCCGGACACTGGATTCCGCCTATTATTATTTTGATGGTGCAGCTTACTATTATTCTTTAGCCGGTGATAAAATAAATGAGGCCGGCGCCTACGATGCAATGGCAAGAGTATACTTTATAAATGATGAAACAGAAAAAGCATTCCCCATAATAAAGGATAAGGTGATCCCACTCATGGAAAAATACAATGCGTATGAGGACATCATAGATGCTTATTTATTTATGAGCGACTATTACCGGGATAAAAAACAGGATGATTCTGTTCAGTATTATCTTGAAAAGAGTGTAGAAACAGCTGGCATTAACTCCGTACAGGATGATAAGCTGGCTACCCTGTATAACCAGCTTGCAGTTGATGCCGCCGGGAAAAAGGAGTATTCGAAAGCCAAGGCTTACCAGCTCCTGGCACTAGACGCCATTCCGGAGAGTGAATATATGACACTGCAAAACCTGCAGGCTCTGCAGCAGACCGGGGTTATCTACTATGCAGAAAAGGATTATGATTCAGCCAGGTATTATTTTGAAAAAGCCATCGATATCTTATACACTATCCGTGGCAGCCTGCCTTTTGAAGAGAAGTTGAGATTTCTTTCTTCCAATTCAAGTTTGTTTAATTACCTGGCGCTTTGCCACTACCAGGCAGGCAATCATGCCGGTGTATTCGAAGCATTGGAAGAATCCCGGTCATTGGTATTACTTGAAAAGATGGGCGGCAAACCTGTTAATAAAATAACGCTTGCACAATTGCAACAAAAAATGAAGGAAGATGAGCTCTACCTGCTTACTTATTTTTCCAACCCGGATGACTCGTTTTCTGATAAGCTGATCATGTCCATTGACAAACATTCCACCCAGGTAAAATTGATGTCAGACAGTGCATTCATATTTGGCGGAACGGGGAAATTAAGAACGACGCATATCGATACAATGTTTACGAATTTTCAAAAATCATGGCAACAACCATCAGACGCTGCTGAAAATAAATTTCTTAAAAAATCACTCCTCATATTTGCCATCTATATGCAACTGGAACTCGCCAAAGCTTCTGATGCCTCAAGAGGATTAAAACTGGAAGAAAAGGAAGAGAAAATATCACATTCCAATAATGCCCGGGCTATTGGTTCCGCATTTTACCTGGCTTTGCTCAAACCGTTTGAAAAGCAACTGGTCAATAAAAAGAAACTCATCATTATACCAGACGGGCAGCTATCCTTTGTGCCTTTTGAAATCTTAACCAATGACAATGGCAGGCACCTGACAGAGCAATACACCATTTCCTATCAGCCTTCCATTAAAGTTGCAGAATTACTTGCCGCAAGACAGTTGACCCACACAGGAAAAAAGTAGTGTTAATGGGCAACCCGGTTTATACTGAACTTAATGAAGCAGATCTTCAACTGGGGCAAGACCCGCCTATCGTTCAGCAGAAGCGTACAACTGGAGTTTTCTGCCTGCTACAAAAGCTGAAATTGATTCCATCAGGAAGTTTTATAAACAACCCATTGTGCTGGGCGATGTGGATTGTACGGAAGAAAAATTCAAGTCCTTATTCACAAGCACCCCGAAAAATATGCGTTAGTCCATTTTGCCACCACGGACATGTGTTCGATGATAATCCCGACTATCCTCTGTTGTTTTAAACCAGTTGAGTGGTAGTAGAAAAGAAGATGGCTACCTGACTGCAAAGGAGATTGAGAAAATGAAGATACCGGCACAACTGGTGGTGTTGTCTGCCTGCCAAACAGGAAAAGGAATGCTGATGCAGGGCGAAGGGTGCAGGGATTATCTTCCTTCTTCCTGGTAGCAGGAGCCAATTCACTCATTGTATCACTATGGAGTGTGGCGGATAAAGCACCAGCCTCTTCATGCAAGAGGTTTACAAACTGGTTAACAAAGATGGCCTAACTTTTTAAAGCAGCCATCCGGCAAGTAAAACAATACTTTCTGGAAGGAAAGTTCGGAGAAGAGTACCGGAAGCCTTATTATTGGGCCCTTTTATCTATATTGGTAATTAACGTTACTGGTACACTATAAATGTTTTGTTATGGCTACTTCCATTTCCGATAAACTCAGGATCAAACCAAAATACAACCTGCTGACGGTAAATGCCCCGGTTGATTTTAAAAAAGGCTTGTTAGGTTTACCCGATGGAGTAAAATTTTCAGACAGCGGTAAAAACTATAACCAGGTGCATTGGTTTGTGCTGAGTAAAGCGCAATTGGAAAAAGAGATGAGTAAAGTGATGAACTGGTCCTTCGGCAGGCCCAGGATAGCAAGCTGGATGTAATGGTATGGGTTTATTATCCAAAAGGGCAGTTCAAAAATTCAAACCGATCTTACGAGAGATAAAGGATGGGACTGCCTGCTGGCCGAAAGCGATAAGCTAACCTGGATCAGTCTGATCTCATTCAATGATACCTGGAGTGTATTTGGTTTCCGTGCTAAAACAGAGGCGGATAAAAATAAAGAAGCGAAAGGGAAACCGGAGAGAGAAATTTTCAACTGGGTGAATCCTAAAACCAAAGAAATAAAACTGCCCGACGACCTGGCTGTTGCATTAAAAAAGAATAAAAAGGAAGCCGCTTATTTTGATACACTTTCCTTTACCAACAAAAAGAATACATTGAATGGATCGTAACGGCGAAAAGAGAAGACACCAGGAAGGAAAGAGTAAAAGGAACCGTAGAAAGACTTGGAAAAAATGGAAAAATCCCCGAACCTGTAAGTAATATCTTCACAATTCTTTTGCTTTCTTTATCTACTTTTGACCTGACATTAAGAAGCATAATTCAATGCTTACTATAAGGTCTCTTTAAAAAGATTCCGGGTCAGGCCCGGAATGACATACATCTAAAGAATATAAATGAAAGGAAAGGAATTTTGTTTTAATCTGTTTACTCGGCGTTTTCTCTTCTTATTCCCAGAAAATAAATCCGGCCAACCCGGATCTGTCACCCGGAAATTTCAAACTGGATTCATTACCCAATTCTGAGATCAATATACTGATCCAGATAGACCTGAAGCCGGTTTATGCGATGGCTGAAAAAGTGTGGACACCCTTTTACTTCCCCTGGTTACCCGGAAGGATGGGTACAGGAAGCCTGTGATACCCGTTATAAATATATTTTCAGGCGAAGCAAATTACAGATGCAGGCATCGGGTATGTCGCTTAACCTGGGCTTTACCGGGTATTATAAAATAATCGGATCCACCAGGGTCTGCGCCAATGGTGTAGTGCTGTCACCCTGGACACCACCCTGCCGTTGTGGTTTTAATGAGCCGGAAAGAAGGGTAAATGTTTCCTTTACCAATTCATTGACCCTGATGACGAATTATAAAGTGAAACTGGCCATCAACAGAAATGAACCACAGCCTATTGATAAATGTGAAGTATGCTTCGGGGCAGAATATAACAAAACAGGTGATGAAGGGCCTGGTAGCAGAGCTGGATGCTGCAAAGAAAGACCTGGATAAAAATTATGGCACCGTTGACCTGAAGCCACAGTTTCAAAAAATATGGGACCAGCTGAATAAAGTATATGATATATACGGACTTGGCTGGTTAAAAATAAATCCAAAAGGAGTTCATATTAACAGGCTGTATGCGCAGAATGATTCGCTGAATATTTTCCTGGGTTTATCAGCCAAACCGGTCGTTAGTTTTGAAAAACCGGCAGAAGAAAGCTCCTGGGTTCCTATATCAACAATGCAGGTAGCCGGAAAGGATTTTCGATTTTTCTTGATGCCATGCTGAATTATGATTCACTCAGCTCGATCCTGAACATGCAGGTAGCCGGTATGAGCTTTGATTTTAAAAAGCATTTGTCAGGAAGAAGTTTGTTATTGACAGTTGCCGGATTTATGGTGGCGGTTTTGAAAACTGATCATTAAAATAAATTTTTCAGGCACCAACCAGGGAATTGTTTACCTGGTGGGAAGCCGGTGTATGATTCAGCCAGCAGAACCATTGCTATAACGAATAGATTTTGATATCAAATCAAAAAATGTATTGCTGGGATCAGCAGACTGGCTATTTGATAAAAAATTACGAAAGAAATAACCCGGCATGCCCGTTTCGAACTGGGCGCTTATATCGATACGGCCAAAACAAGTTTTAACCAGCACTAAACCAGTCATGGATGAAGGGTATCAGCAGCTACGGCAATATAAACGACATCCAATTGATCGGCATCTACCCTGGCAGCAGCATTTGGTTATCAGGAGTAATTGTGGAGGGCAACCTGTCCGTAAAAGTGGATTCCGGCAGTTTCAGTCTTTAAGTTCATCGTCAATGGCAGACACCTTGAAAGAAAATTACGCTGTGCCAGGTAACTGAATACAACAACAATTGCAACAGTAATTACCTGTGACAGTATGGGATGGACATAAAGCCGCTCAACAAAGATCTTCAGCAAAAGATAATTCTATTGCCAGGTTGAACAGGCAGATCATAAAATAACGGAAGAGCTGAATTCTTCCTTTCATTTTAGAATCGTCTGAACACTACATCTTCGACATAAAAAGCCAATCGGGAAAGTGACGACAAAAGGAAACAAATAAGGCTGCACTATGCCCTTTGAAGGCATAAAACCCAAAATTAAAATCACGGCCATAAAACAAGTAAGTATAACTTAAAGAGTAGATAATAAATCCCAGCATCATTTCCCACCCCGGAAGCGGCATAACGGAAGGTCTGCAGGGTTCATCAACCGGCGAAAGGGGAGGATAAAAAAATCAATAATGGGAAGGATGAAATCCTGGCATTATGTATATGTCTTCGCATGGAAGGGCAAAGTAATTGAAACAACCGCCAAATGCCAAATCCGGAACCGTAAATTTGCTGCAAATAAATGACAGGATGATATCGTAAGCCAGATAAAGCCCTTGTAATAAAG
>JADKAA010000004.1 GCA_016715465.1 Saprospiraceae bacterium | reverse complement strand
AAAGGCAGTGGCTGCTTGTGGGTCGCAGTGGTAAACCGGAAGGATAAAGAGAATGAGGAAATGGAATAACCCATCATGCCATAACCCATGCATTCCTGAAATCCTTTAGGTAGGTTTTTTTTAATGATTTTACGCAGCATGGTCATTGCCTCTTTCCTGTCTTCAGGTAATTCGGCCAGATAATCTTCGACGGTGGTGGCTTTGGATTGCAACTTTTGGAGTTAGGATTTATGAGTTATGAATTATGAGTTATGAATTAGGAATTGATTTATTAAGATCAAAGCTACAATAAAATTTTGTGAGGCAAATTAAGGAAGTCGAAAATCGGTTTGAGGAAGTTTTCTTTAAATAAAAAAGAGAGTGTTTACAAACAACTCTCTCTTTTTGAGGTCTCGAGCGGATTCGAACCGCTGTACGAGGTTTTGCAGACCTCTGCCTAGCCGCTCGGCCACGAGACCAAATTTAATTGGAATACAAAGATATACTTTTTCCTTAAAACAAGAACGGGAAGAAAATAATTAGCAATTTATCTCAAACACACTTTTTGGAATAAAAGTTCAATTATTTATCTATTATAATTGAAATACAATTTAATATATATATAATAAAATATAATATATTTATTATTTGCTTTGGTGCAAGCGCTAAAAGTCCGAAGTTAAAAATTCAAGAAGTGAATCCAATAATTCAGAAATTTCAGGATAATGGATGCATTGAAATTTCCAAACAGGTTCTACAAGCGACTGGGCCGCATGCATCAGTCTCAGCCTCAGTTCGGTGACCCTCCTGGCACAATTTGGACAGGTGATGGGTGTTTTTGGTTCTTCTTTTTTTTCCCGCATGAATGAGGGAAGAAGTTACTACCCCTGTAGGGACCGCGATGATGATGTAACCCATGGGCATAATGATTGAAGCCAGAAATTGACCCAGGGCGGTAATGGGACCGAGTGTCTCCTATATCCCACTGTGTAATGGTAAGCATCGTCCAATATATGCTTCTGGGTATGCTGTCAAATACGGGATTTACCTTGTGCTCGACGAGATAGATAAAGGACCCAAAGACACAGGCGACAATGATGATGGAAAAGCAAATATCGTGAGTTTTTTTCAAGCTTTCGATGATGGCAAAAGATGATGTAGTTGCCCTGGTCGATGAAACTGCCTCGAGTTTGAAGATTCTGAATGCCCGCATAAGCCCCGGAGCCCGCGGATGCTGATCATCAGCGAACGGCAGGCCAGATAAATCAGGGTAAGGTAGCTAGCAGAATGGATAACAAATCTATGATGCCAAAGTAGCTGAATAGGTAATAGCGCGGGCTGTAAACACCGTAAATTTACAATATGTATTCAAGGGTGAAAAGATTGGGAAAACCATTCAAGAAAACGGAATACTTCTCCGCTAACGGGCATAATAAGAAGGTATTTAGTCTCCAGCATCAATACAATGATGCTCAGGAGGATCATCACCAGTAAGACGAGGTCAAACAATCTCCCCTCGGTGTTTCTGCTTCGAATATGATCTCGTGCAGTTTTTCTCTAAAGGTGAAAGCCGGTGGGTTTTGCTTGAGTTTATGTTTGCCCAGGACGTCTTTCATGTTAGGATGAATCTTTCAAAGATAAAGAAATTTGTGCCTTTTTGCAAAAGTAGGTGCAAAAATGAGTTTATCCCCGCATGAAGACGCAACACATTTTTTAGCCTAAACTGAAGGATTGACTTGTGGAAGAGTAAGCATAAAGCTTGTTCCTTTGCCTTCTTCGTGTCTCTACTTTCATATCACCTCCATGCGCTTTCATGATGTCATAAGCCAGGAAAGTCCAAGTCCGGTGCCAGCACCAGAAGGCTTTGTGGTATAAAATGGCTGAAATATTTTGCCTAGTGACTGAGCCGATATCCCCGTTCCATTGTCTTCAACCACGATTTGAATTTTATCACCCTATTTTGAGTTGAAAGGGTAATGGTTGGCGTAAATTCTGCAGTTGACTTCTTTTTTCCATGACCGCGTAAAATGCATTGTTGATGAGGTTGAGGATGACCCTTCCTGGGTCCTGTGACACCACATTCAGTTTACCAATGGATTGGTCGTAATGGGTTTCCATTTTCACATTGAAGTCTTTCTCTTTGGCCCTTAGCCCGTGATAAGCAAGGCGAAGACATTCATCGGTGAGTTGGTTGATGTCAGTGGCTTCTTTCTGGCCAGATCCGGTTCTGCTGTGTTGGAGCATGCTTTAACGATCTCAGAGGCACGTTTGCCATGGTGGGTGATTTTTTCAAGGTTGGTCTTAATGTCTGTCACCAGCGCGATGGCGCTGGTAGCGTCCGCATTAATGCGGACAACGCTCAATTCTTCAGATAATTCTTCCACCAATTCTGTACTGACTTCGCTGAAGTTATTGACGAAGTTGAGAGGGTTTTGAATCTCGTGGGCGATGCCTGCGGTGAGTTCACCCAACGAGGCCATTTTTCGGACTGTATCAGTTGGTCCTGGGTAGCTTTGAGGTGGTCGAGTGACAATTTTAACTCTTCAGTTCCTTCATTGACTTGTTGTTCGAGCAGCGTATTTTGATTCGCCAGCATGGTTCTTTTTTCTTCGGTAAGGTGTAAGAGGCTTGTCGTTTTATCTTTTACATGCTCAAGCGTTTCTTTAAACCACATAGATACATAAATCACAAGACTGATGGGAAAAGATAAGTAGATGGCAAAAATCCAGAAATATACGCAGAAATTTCTTTTAAAATGATTTGAAGTATTACAATGGCTACAAACAAAAGGGTAGCAATTAAGCCAAAGACAATGGACCATCTGGCACCGGATAATTTTCTCCGGGATGTCAGCAAATAATATAAACAGAGGGCCAGGGATACCGAGATGGTAACCACAATGAGCACTTCAGTATTCAAAATATAATCCGAAGTACCAAATGCGATAGCCAATAATGCGTAGTATTTTAAATACCGGTTTGTTTTCCTTTCAAATACCTTAGCCAGTGTCAAAGGCATAATGGTGGCAACACCGTAGGTGCATATTTTGATTACAAAATCAAGTCCTGCAATTACGGAATACGAAAATGAGCTCAGAATTTGTATGAGCCTAATGGTGATGTTGCCGCCTAAGCAACTTAACATGATTGCCAATAACAATAAATGCTCTTCTTTACTATTTTGAAAAATACAAGAACCAAAATAAAAGGGCTAGTGTCGCAATTACTGCCGAAATAAAGGAGCCTGCCATTAGAAACATCCTTTCTATTCCGAGAAATTTTGAATCTGCCAGCGTAAATAAATTGATGTAAGAAGTAGATTTTAATTTGTTGAAAATGGGATCCTTATAATCTACGATATGCAGGGCAATGAGGTATTCCTTTTGAGGTTCAAGCTGTAGGTGAATGAATTCATTATTAAAATTGTTGTTTTCAGTAAAAGGAAAATCGTTACTGCCTGTGTTGCCAAAAGAGTGAAGTGGTTTGCCATCGATGAATACATCCATTGCAGCCCAGGTTCTTGAAATAAAGCTCAGCGTCTTTATGTCGATATCGCTGCTGAGTTTTATTTTTATCCTCAGCCATCCTTCGAGTTTGCCTGTCTCATCCACCATGTTTACCGAAAGATTGCTGGGTCTGAGTGTGTCCCAATCTGCAGTATTTAAACCTGGATCTGCCCACGATGGATCACTCCCTTTTTTAAAGACCCAGCCTTCCATTGAGGAGAGTACGATCTCATGGTTTTCACTAAATAATTTGGGTGTGATAAAGATGGTGGTATCCTGTCCCCTCAGGCCAATCGTAACAAGAATAAACCAAAGAATAAAAAGTGGTGATTTGATTCTTTGAGGAGGGGAGATATGGTTCTTAATCATAAAGTAAATTGACTTTCTATTAGCCAAGATAATGATTTATTTTGTTGCCATTCACAAAATAGAAATACTAAACGATAAAAACAAGTAATAAATATTGAAAAATTGGAATATGTGCAAAATTATATATGGATTAGGGGATGATTTATAGATTCATTTTTTATTCAGCAAATTGATTATATCTTGTCATCGGGTTCGACTGATGGGAATTGCAGCATCATGAATGACCAATTCTATGGGTGGATAAACGGATTAAAAATTCAGGTTGATCATATAATTTCGTTGGCTTCGGATTTAATATTTCCGGTAAGCAGTCCATCTAAATTACTGAGGATTTGTATGAAGACAATTATTCTCCGACTGCTTAGACGCTTAAAAGGGTATTGCTATTTTAACTCAATTTTTAGCTCTTGGGCCTTGGGTGGATAATTCGTCTTCAGCATTTGTTATGGCCTTCCGAAAACAGTCCAGAAACCATTGAAGCCATGCCGTAATATTCAGGTTGCCATTTTGTGTCTTTTCCAGGATTTCACAATATTCCTTTCTGTTCAGGCGGAGTTGGGTGGACATGCCGTAAAATCGCTGCTTACTTTTGTATGCTCTGGCGAGCATCATTTCTGTCAATGCCCGGGCAACCCTTCCATTGCCATCGTCAAAAGGGTGGATGGTCACAAACCAAAGATGGGCAATGGCAGCTTTGATGATCAAATCTATTTGGCCATCATCGTTGTTATACCAGGCCATAAATTTTTGCATTTCATTTGAAATGGTCGATGCAGGGGGCGCTTGAAAGTTTACCCTTTCCAGGCCATTGGTTTCTGATACAACCTCCATCGGCCCTTCTACATCTTTTCGCCAATTGGCAACCGTGATTTTATACATGCCGCTCAAACCCGAAGGAAACAATCCTGCATGCCAGCCGAACAATCTGTTTTCAGTAATGGGTTGAAAAAAATGTAAAGTGGAATCCAGGACCATGGCCACCATGCCGTCAATACTGCGGGTTATATTTTCTGATTCTGACTGCGCTTTACCAAAGTGATGTGCTATGGCGGAACTAACCAGAAGGGTATCTGTACTTTCATTTTCGATCTCAGTAGAATTGACTATTTCATGGGTTAAGGTGCTGAGAAAGGCTCTTTGCCTGTGTTCTGGAGTCAGTTTCTTTATCGTTTTCATGAGGGTGCCAAGCTGCTGGTGTACTGCTTCCAACGCCGGCAAAATCGCCGGTTGATCAAAAATAAAATGAGGCCATTCCTTGTGCTGATGGATATACATTTAAAATTTAAGCTGGATTATACTGTAAATTAACAACTTATTTGTCATGAAAGTGACCAGATAAGATAGAATAAACAGATAAGCAACCAGTGCGGGGGTAATTTTATAAAATAAAATCAGTCTGTTTTGGGAATTTAAAGCGGGAAGGATAGCCCTTTTTTAGGGTTATATGGTTTGTCCAAAGGTCAATAAATTGCGATCCGGATCCAGTACGGAAAATTCTTTTTGACCCCAGGGCTTTGTGGTTAAGTTACCATTTGGATGAATCACCGTGTTGTTTTCCAGGAATGAATGGTATAAGCCGTCGATGTCGTCTGTCCTGAAATATACCTGTCCGTAATTCTCATGTGGATTGAGATCTTTATATTCGAAAAAATGTATTTCGACCCCATCTTTTTTCACCATCAGATAACCATCATAGTCCGCGGTACCAATGTCCTGAAATCCTAATTTTGCGATGTAAAATTCCTTTGTCAATGATTTGTTCCGCATGGGAAGTTTAGGTGGGTGGTTATGAGCATATGTTAAATTAAATTATAAGTAAAAGTAAGCATTAAATCTATGGCAAACAATATCCTAAGATGATTGAAGATTTGCAACAATTTCACAGAGAAAGGGCATTTATCCCAAAAAAAAGAGGAACGCAACAGTGCATTCCTCCTAAAACTTAACTGACAAAAGAAGATATTATCTTACTGGTCATAATTATTTTGAGCCCAATTCCGGACGAAGGAAGAGTAATTCGCTCCAGGTTTTATCCACATACTCACTAAGATCTTCCATAAACAAGGTATAAGAATCTTCCCCGTTTACTCCCTCATAAGTTTCTTTGAATGGTTTCCTGAATCCTTCTGCTTTCTCTTTCAGGCCTTGTTTGTATCGCGTAACGATGGTATATTGAGCTGATCCTGAAGAATTTGATGTATATACTGCTACAGTAGAGCCTGAAGCCATCCATGACTTTCTCAGTTTTTTTATCATTTCCCTTACTTTGGGCCCTTTCCCCATTTTTGGATACAGATGGGTGATGTTGATTTTGTCGGCATGATCTCCCATGGCAACCGTACTTAATGAATCTTCATATACCGCATAACCTGCAGACTGACGATCTGTTAAGTAGGCGCATACATTTTTGTTCCAGTCCATGGTGTGTTCTTCTCCCAGGTTGCCTCTGGAGTCAAATCCTTCCCAGCTGGTTGGTCCTTCCGTGATGTGAAAAGCACCAAAATCGGGTCCTGACTGGATCTCAAATACCCTCCAGGCTACATCGCCCGTATGGTATTTCTGTGCATGGGCGGCCAATGCTTTTTCAAATTCCATGACCTTGTCAATCTTAGGAAATACGCGGTGGGTTGATACGACATTCTTTTTTTGAGCTGAAGCTAAAAAAGGAATCATTATGAAGGCCACAATGAGAGCCATGGTGCTTAAGTGAAAATTAAGTTTAATCATAATAAATGGTTTTAAATGGTGCCTACTCTATGAGGTTTTCGGCTTCGCCTGGAGATTCATTTAAGATTTAATAGATCAGTAGGGTGCAAGCAAAACTTTTTCATCAGGTATTGAACTGATGGTTTGAAAAAATAGATTATAAATAATACATTAAGTATTTTAAAAATGCAATAATTTTAAAAAATTAAAAGTAATAAAGTTAAATAGCTTGTAGAATCACATCATAATGTGATAAAATGTTAATTATTAATTTTAAACAAAATATTGTTGTGTTGTAATACAGACATTGTGACCCAGGTTACACATAGGCAATGTATGGCCATTACCTTTGCAAAAAAAATAAAAGCAACATGGACAAGACACTCGTCATAGACGTAAGAACACCCGGAGAATTTCTGGGCGGCCACGTGGCCGGAAGTATAAATATCCCGTTGAATGAAATTCACCTGCGGGTGGATGACATCAAAAACATGGGAAATAAGGAAATTATCCTGTGTTGTGCCAGTGGCAACAGGAGTGGGCAGGCGACTGCATTTTTAAAATCGCAGGGCATAGCCTGTGTAAATGGTGGATCCTGGTTTAGCGTAAACGCTTTGGTGTAAACGCTGTGTTTATGCCTTGTTTAGAGCCGCAATGCATTGCAGCTCTAAACAGGGCATGGAATTTTGAGGATTTACACTACTTTTGCGTCCCTTATGGAAGAATTTCAACTCATATACGGACTGCAGCCATTTAATGGAGGGGTGGTTTATTTTTACCCCGAGCCATACATAGCCAGGGTGAAAAAGGGCAAACCCGCCTATATGGAGAAAATCGGAACTGCCGAGGTCATTAGTAGTTATGGTATTACTGTAAATGGGACGATTCATGAAAAAGCCCTTGCCCTTTGCAAGGAGATACATCCATCTAATCTTGTTGAAAAATATAGGGGAAAGCACACTAAGGTAACTTCGGTGGTACAGCTTTTTGAAGACGCCAAGATAAAAATGGTGCTTAGCAGGAAGGTAGAGGACGTGCTCTCTGCCTTCCTCGTGCTTTCAGAAAAGCATAAACTTCCGTTTTATTTTCACATTCAGCGCAAAGTGTATCTCGAAGACATCCGGCTGGCTTTTTCACCATTACCCCTGAAACCATTGCTGCGTTTTGAAAAAACGGCTACGGGTACCAATTATTTTTTATACTTATGTCTCGACGACCGGCGAATTGTACCCAGTGAGTATCCAATAGAACTCATCGGTGATTTGCCTGCGCGTATCATCCACGAAGGTTTTGTGTATTTGGTAGAGGATGTGAATGGTGCCAAACTGCGTCCGTTTCTGAAACAGGAAAAAATCTTCATTCCCGAGCGCATTACCTTTGAATATTTCAATAAATTCATAAAAGATGTTGTTGGTACCACGCAAATTGAAGTGGAGGGTTATGATTTTGAAGAAAAGTCACCCGTACCGGTACCGCTTATACGGTTTGGAGAGTCATTTCATACAGGAGCACCTGAAGTATTGCTAAGCTTTGTGTACGAGAATGCCAGGTTCGTTTATGGTGACAAGTCTCGGCATAAGGTCATCATCCGGGCGGATGAGGGCAATGCCATAGGGGTAACCATTTATCGCAGACAAGAAGAAACTGAAGTTGGATTTGTAAAGGCGCTGCACAATCTGGATATGGGTGAAACGGCAGCCCTTCGATTTGCGGTAGCTGATACTGATGACGATTACACTACCCTTCAGCGTGTTTTGCAAAACATAAAGGTATTAAAGGATAAAGGGTTTACCATTGAATTACCTCGCATTGAGGGAAGACAGGTAAGTGGTGCCGAAGTGATTACGGGTCGGTTTGAGCACGAGCTTAAAACAGATTGGTTTGACCTCAATCTTTATATTTATGTAGGGGACCAACAAATATCCTTTGCTTCACTGCTCACGCATATTCGAAACAAACAACGACTTTTCACACTTAGCAATGGCGAGGTTTTCATTATTCCACTGGAATGGATGGAAAAGTACGAGACCCTGGCTCGCATGGCTGTGGTCGAAGTCAATGGGGTGAAACTTGCCAAGGCACGACACAGTGTATTGGATGATCTTACAGCACACAGTGCAGAATCAAAGTTGGAAGAGACAGACTTTGAAGTACCCAACACCATCCAGGCCTTGCTCCGACCTTATCAGATTGAGGGAGCGCGTTGGCTGGCCCACCACCATGCCAATGGCCTTGGTGCCTGTCTGGCCGATGACATGGGACTTGGAAAGACCTTGCAAACGCTGACGTTGTTGTGTTATGTAAAAGCAGGACTCAAAACCGAAGCGATCGATAAAGCAACTCAACTCAGTCTTTTTGATGCCATGCCTGTTCAAAGAACTGCCCTTCAAGCCCTCATCGTGGTGCCTTACTCTCTGGTATTCAACTGGCTGGCCGAAATCCGCAAATTTGCGCCATCGCTCATCGCCTTGAACCATACGGGGTTGACAGATCGAAGGATTCTAAAATTTTGAAAACGTTCGACATCATCCTCACAAGTTACCAGACCTTATTGCGCGATGAAGTGTTGTTTTCCAAAATTGATTTTCGGTACATTGTACTGGATGAGGCACATTACATTAAAAACAGAGAATCAAAGATTTTTCAGGTAGTGCGATCACCAGGACCCATTACCGCATTTCGCTCAGTGGCACACCGATTGAAAACTCGTTGTCCGATCTGTGGTCGCAGATGGAATTTATTAATCCGTCGATCCTGCAAAGTTATGCCCATTTTAAAAAGCACTACCAGCATGCCATTGAAAAACACAGGGTCGAAGCCGTCCTGTCGGAGTTGAACATGCTGGTATCTCCCTACATCCTCCGTCGCACCAAGGCCGAAGTACTTAAAGATCTTCCTGATCTGGAAGAACAGGTCTTTTTCTCCATCCTCCCCGAAGCCCAGCGCAAGCTCATCGAAGCGGAAAAATCGAAGGCCAGAAATGCCTTATTGGAATTGGAACAAGGCATCGTACCCAATAAGATCCATGTACTCAATGCCCTGATGAAACTTCGCCAACTCGCCAATCATCCGCGTCTTGCGGATAAGTCCAGCAAGGTGGAAAGCGGAAAGTACGAAGACATAATCAATACCATGGAGACACTTGTCTTAGCGGGAAACAAAATCCTCGTCTTTTCTTCCTTTGTAAGCCATCTCGATCTTTATAAAACTTTTCTGAATGAAAAAAGAATTCGCTATGTGTGCCTGACGGGTGATAATTCGCAGGACGAAAGATCCCGTGCAGTGCAACAATTCAGCGAAGACAAGGACGTGCAGGTCTTTCTCATCTCCTTAAAAGCAGGTGGGGTAGGTCTGAACCTCACGGCTGCCAATTATGTGCTGATTCTTGATCCCTGGTGGAATCCCTTCGCTGAGAAACAAGCCATCGCCCGCGCACACCGTATGGGCCAGGAACAAAAAGTCACCGTCATCCGCTTTATTGCCGCAGATACCATTGAAGAAAAGATACTTAACCTGCAAAAAAATAAACTTTCCCTCGCCACAGAACTGATCGATGAACACATCGTACCGGATTTGGATGAGGAGATGATGGAGTATTTGTTGAGGGACTAGGGGCTAGGGGCTAGGGGCTAGGGGCTAGGGACTAGGGAACAGGGGCCAGGGGTTAGTGTACCCTCATAAAATAGCTTTACAAATTTCATCTTTGTGCTAATGATGAAAAAATAAAATCATATTTTTAATAAAATATTCTTAAATGCTCACCAGTCAATATTCAATAATATCTAAAATTCTCTTATTCCTAGCTTTTTGGGGTTATGGTATTAAGGGCATTGGACAGGATATTAGGTTTGATGGCATATACTTGCAAGATAGTGGGTTAGATGGTAGAGATGCGCCATACTTTATTAGATTTCTTACAAAAGACTCTGTAATTATTGGCTCCGCCAAGTCAATGAAATTGCCCTCTATTGCGTCATCCGCGAGATACTTTAATGCTAAAAATTTTGTAAGTATGCCTTATTCTAAACATAGTGATATAATTTCCGTTTCCAGATTGTATAGACCTCAGGAAATTGAGCAAACTTTGAAGTATAATGTCTTGATATTGAATGACACGTTGCTTTTTGTATCAGACAACAAGGAATCATCCAAAACGCTATCGATACCACAGGAATTTAAATTTGTAAGACCTGCAGGAATTTCTGAATCTGAATATTTTATTTCTAATGATACTTTTAAAGTTGTCGAAGAAATGCCTCAGTACCTGGGTGGTAGAGATAAATTATTTGAATATTTACGGGAAGTAGAGGATATGGCGTTGGATAAAGTGGAGCTTGATGGATCATGTTTTTCGGCATTTCAATTTATTGTTGAAGAAGATGGCACATGCACTGACTGGAAAGTTGCCCGTACTGACTGTGACGATTTTGCAGATGAAATGGTCAAAATATTTGATGACATGAACCCATGGATTCCTGGAGTACATTTGGGCCGAAAAGTGAAGGTAAAGTATACCCTGCCAAGGAAGACTAAAATTTAAGAAATAAAATATGGGTATTGCCTGAAAGCTGTTTTTCACAGCTATTAATCATGGAAAAAAAAGATGGCATTGAGATCAAATTTTCAAGGTAATTCAGACCGTCAGACTTCAATATTTTTCCAGCGACCTTTGCGGAAGGCGAGCCATGCAAAGAAACCTACCAGAGATTCGGCGAAAGGCACAGCTGCAAAGATCGACCATACGCCGAGATTCAGGTACTTTGTAAAAAAATAAGCCAACGGTACCTGAAAACACCAAAAACAAAGAATATTAATTACCGTAGGAGTCTGCGTATCGCCAGCGCCGTTGAGCGACTGCATAAGTACCATGCCAATGCCGTAAAAAATAAACCCACCACCTATGATGCGAAGGGCCAGGGTGCCAATCTCAATTACTTCCGGATCATTTGAAAAGAAAGATGTAATGTGTGTGGCGAGCAGTAAGAAGGTAAGAGAAACGATGGACATAAAAATGGTATTATATTTCATACAAAGCAGTACACTTTGCTCTGCACGGTTGATTTTGCCAGCTCCCAGATTTTGTCCTACCAGGGTAGCAGCGGCGTTGCTCAAGCCCCAGGCGGGCAGGATGAAGAAAACAACATTCCGGATGGCGACCTGGTAAGCAGCGGATGCGGTGGTGCCTCCTGTTTCCGCAACAAGGCGGGTAAGTATAATCCAGCTGCCCGAAGCTATAATAAATTGAAAGGTAGCTGGCCAGGCCAGGTGAATCATGCCCAGGATTACTTTTTTATCGGGTAAAAAGTGGCTTAGGTTAAGCCGGATGAGGCTACCTCCCCTGAAAAGGATATTACATTGATAAAGTACACCCAGACCACGGCCTATGCAGGTGGCGATGGCTGCACCTTTAAGTCCAAATCCTGCCCAGTATCCAATGCCGTAAATGAGCAGGGGGTCGAGTACGATGTTGAGTAAGCTGGCAATCCAAAGGCTGCGCATGGCGATGGTGGCATTACCCGCACCACGAAATATACCGTTAATAAGAAACAGGAAAACAATGACGCCTGAACTTCCAAACATAATTTTTGCAAACGGGGTGCCATCTTCAATGACCTGTTCACTGGCCCCCATGAAACCCAGCAGCTGTTTCGCAAAAACATATCCGGGAAGGCTGATAAATATCGTAATGATGAATGCGATCAAAATGGCCTGGCCTGCCGCAACAGCCGCCTCGCCCGGTGATTTCTCTCCAATCCGGCGTGAAATTACCGCCGTAGCTGCCGTACTGAGGCCTATGGCGATGCTGTAAATGATGGTAATCATGGCTTCAGTATCCAACCACAGCAATGGCATTCTCACCCAGTCTGCCCACAAAAAAAATGTCCACGATGGCAAAAAGGCTTTCCAGACTCAGTTCCAGGATCATCGGAATAGACAGTAGGAAAATGGCTTTCCGGATGCTACCTTCCGTATAATCCCGTTCTTCACCGCGAATGGCTTCTTTAAACAGGGAAAAGATATTTGCCAGCTTTTCGATAAAGGTTAGGGTTTATTGAAGTGTAAAACTAAAAAAAAATGAATGGTGGGGGTTAAAGCCCCGAAAAAAATTAAAGAATATCCTCATCCATTTGATTTGGACTTCTTTCCTAATTACATCTTCATCCAGGCTAACCTGAGGTCAGTTGAAATTGGTATATCTCCTTAATTTCAACTGACTACAGGTTTAAATTGGCAAATTTCAGATAGTCTAACGCACTGATTTCGTGCGTAAAATTAAGGCACTGATGAGTGAAATGAGCAGGCCTACCGGCAGGATTTCCGTATAGGTTATCAGACCGTTGAAGATGGGATTTTTATACGATTCCTTAAAGTCATCCATTTGTTTGGCGTAGGCTTCGATTTCAACAGTGCTGGCCTTGTCTGCTTTCATTTTTTCTAAAGAGTAGGCCAGGTAGTTGTCAAAGAAATCGGGAATTACATTGAAATAACAATACAGCCAGGTAAGCACATACATGGTGGAGGCAATAAGGGTGATATAAAATCCAATCATAAAGGCCGTTTTAAAAGTAATGTGGCCATTGCCGTAATTTTTTTTGTGCTGGTGGATGGCGACAAAAATGAGGGAGAAGGCGATGATCATGGAGGCATACCCGTAGATCATGCCGTTTTCGAAGTCCTGAAACTTGCCCATTGCGATAAAGCCTGCCATCCAGACCGCGCAGATCAGGCCGGATGCTATACCATAAGTTAAAACCGTTTTTTTCATAAATAGTATTTTAAAGTGGTGAAGGAATGGGTCAAAATTAATAAGCTTAGATGAAGCGTCCTGTCATACTTTGGTACGAACGGGGAAGATTGAGCAGAAAATCATACTTTGGTAGGAGATTTATTGCAAAATTAAGACCTGATTTATTCAATTTTGCATGAGTATCGGCTTTTACAGAATGATTTGGAGCGATTTGGCTTTCTCAATGGCCTGGGTTCTGCGTTTTACATCCAGTTTTGCAAAGATGGATGCCACATGGGTTTTAACCGTGCTGAGGGAAATAAAAATGGTTTCAGCGATTTCCTGGTTGCTTTTTCCTCCGGCCATCAGATTTAGAATTTCTAATTCCCGTTTGGTGAGGCCCGTTTTTTCTATTTGGGAAACATCGATTTCCCTTGTTTCCACATAGGTTATTCTTTCAACTACCACCTCTTTTACCTTTGGGGTCGCCAGTTTGACGGCTAACCAGATACCAAGCCCTGTAAACATCAGTGCTATTAGACCTATATAGAGTTCGGTTGAGTGATCGTGAATCATAAACCGGAATTCCAGCCATCGCATCAGTAACAGCAATGCTGCCAGCGAAATGCCATAGAGTGCTATGTTGACCAGTGCCGGTGATGGACGGAAGGACATGGTTAAAGTTGTGGGCGCAAAGATAATTATTGATGCCCAAATTGTTTACCGGGAATTGGATTTCATGCCCAAGTAAAGACCGGCAACAAAAAAGAGAACATTGATTCACACGCCGGTCTTACTCAGTATTTTGGGGCATTGGATAAAATCAATACTGCACTTCATCCGATATTTTGTAAAGCCTTACGGGGGTCGATTCCCTTCGGCTGTCATCCAATGGACTTCATTTTCACTTAAAAATCTGTAGTTGTTTCCTTTTTTATCGACAAAGTCCACAGAGCGATTTTCTTTTTGGGTATATTCTACCCACCGGGTGGTACCGGCAAACTTGGCTTTGAGGCCTTCTCTGGTTTCAAGGATGGCCACGATGTATTTTTTGTCTTCGGTCTGCCAGCTTCCTTCCACTGCCGATAAGCTTTTAACCGGGTTGGTTTGACTATTGTTTGTTTGCCAATTGTGTGCTGGAAATTTATTTTCGGGTTGGTTGTTGTCCCATTCGGCCTCTTCGTGGCGTTCATGACTTTTTTGGTCATACTTAGAGTGACTTTTCCCGGAGACTTTTGTAAAACGGAATTTTTCGTGACTTTTTTTATGAAGATAAACCAATTGTTCGCGATTCTTTACGACGATAAAGTTCCCCCCTTCATCGCGGTAGGTGGCATGACCTATGTAATCAAAGAAACGACTTTCTTTTTTGCCGGGAAGTCCTTTTACAATCAGCACTTCGGCTTTTTCGATAATTCTGATGGTACGGTCCAAACCCTTGTGGTACCAATACCCTGTCAGTCTGTCCTGGTGGATAAATGCATGAAGCTGGGTGGAAAAGATCAGCAAAACCAACATTATTACACTTTGTTTCATGTTTTAGTTTGTTAATTTCAGGAGTAGAGCGTTTAAAGGTTATGGAATAGGATTAAGGTTTAGTTAATTAATCTATATTAATAAATGTTGGCTCCATTTGAACCCATAAGCTATATGGCAAAGCGGCTTCAAAAGGTTACCTTTGTTGAAAATTTCCAATATGTCTTCATTGCTTATCCGCAATATCAAAACCATTTATGGCATCAATGAACATTATGGTGGTATCAAATCCGGTACAGCCATGTCACAGGTATCCACCCTGGAGGATGGCTTTCTGCTGGCTGAATATGGCCAGATCAAGGCATACGGTGCTATGGTAGACTGTCCGGACCGTGCAGATGTGGTTGTGGATGCTGATGGCGGACATTTACTGCCCGGATGGTGTGACAGCCATACCCACCTCGTTTTTGCCACAAGCCGGGAAGAAGAATTTGTGTACCGGCTTAAAGGAATGACTTATGAAGAAATTGCAGAGAAAGGAGGGGGTATCCTCAATTCTGCCAGAAAGTTGGGTTTAATGGACGAAGAAGAATTGTATGAAGCTTCGGCGACCCGGTTGGAAAAAGCCATTAGATCGGGTACCACAGCCATTGAGATCAAAAGTGGGTATGGGCTTACACTAGAAAGCGAACTCAAAATGTTGCGCGTCATTCGCCGGTTGAAAGAAAGTTATCCGGTCGCCATAAAGGCAACCTTTTTGGGAGCCCACGCCTTCCCTATGGAATACCGAAATGACCGTCAGGGTTATATCCGGTTGATCACAGAGACCATGATTCCACAGATAGTTCACGAAGGTCTTGCCGATTACATCGATGTTTTTGTGACAAAGGGTTTTACTGTGGAAGAAACGGATGAGATTTTGAAAGCGGGAATGAGGTATGGTTTAAAAGCAAAAATTCATGCCAATGAGTTGGCCAATTCAGGTGGGGTTCAGGTCGGCATCGAGAATGGGGCAGTATCTGTAGATCATTTGGAGCAAATTGGATCGGAAGAAATTGAAGCCCTGAAAAAGTCAAAAACCATACCTACCATTCTGCCGTCATGTTCCTATTTCCTCGACATTCCTTATGCCCCTGCCAGGACGATGATCGATGCAGGACTTGGAGTCTGTCTGGCCACAGATTTTAATCCTGGCACATCGCCTTCTGCCAATATACCCCTGTTGCTTTCACTGGCCTGTACCCAGATGAAGATGCTTCCGGAAGAGGCATTCAATGCCATAACGGTCAACGGAGCCTGTGCGATGGAAGTAGAAAATATTTACGGTTCAATTGCCATCGGTAAAATGGCCAGCCTGATTATTACCAGGGAAATACCTTCTTTTGCTTATATTCCTTATTCTTTTGGGGAAAACCACATCAAACAAGTGATTGTCAAAGGCAAGCTCATTAATTAAGCTTTGACAAAGCTGTGCATCAGGAATTCCGATTTATGTACCAATGAAAAAAGGTAAATCCCCCTGTGAAGAAAGTCAACTGCGATGGGCATTAATTTGTCCTGTACTGCACACCTGCCGGTACAAACTTCCTGTCCATTCACATCAGAAATGACGTAATAGCACTCCTTTTGCGTTTCCATGTTGAGTTTTACCAGTAATACTTCTTTGGCAGGGCTGTTGAGGATGGTGAGAGCTGACATATAGGTGGCTTTTGGATTACAAATAAGTACCTTTTCTTCTTTTGTGACAATTTAATCTGCCATTAACCCTAAAACCTTTTCCTATAAAGGTTATTAAAATACCAAACAGGTATTTCGGACACTAAAGAAAATGGCACAAATCAAAGAACAAGGATTTAAATCTTCAGTTTGAAGTGCAATTAACTAAATCTTTCTCCATATTTCGGCAATCCATGTCACCTTCCAGAATGATGCAGGTCCATTGTATATGGTGACCTGTGTTACGTTGCCATAGTCACAAACACTTTAACTTTGTAAAAAAAAATGACATTATGGATCAACACATTTATGAAGTAGGACTGATTTGGAAAAGTGACAGGATGGGTGAAATGTCCTCACCGGATCTGGATAAAATGATTGAAGTAGCTACTCCACCTCAGTTCCCGGGAGGAATGGAAGGCATTTGGTCTCCTGAACATTTATTCACCTCTGCCATTTTGAGTTGTTTCATGACTACTTTTCTGGCCATTTCTGAAAACTCAAAACTGGAGTTTGAAGCATTCAGTTGCAAAGCTTTCGGTAAACTTGAAAAGCCGGAAGGAAATATATGATGACTGAGGTGGTGCTCAAGCCGGTGCTTACGCTCAAGGACGATAAACAACACGACAAGGCCCTGCGCATTCTGCAAAAAGCCGAAGAACATTGTCTCATCACCAATAGCGTAAAATCAAAGGTGACGATGGAACCGCAAATTATTGAGCTTGAAATGACAGTAAACAATTAAATATTCTGAATTAGGTCAATACGATTTACAGCATCAACAAGGAACATTTAAATTCCTAAATCCTAAATCCTAAATCCTAATTCCTAATTCCTAATTCAATGCTGTTTAGTTAGTGGCTAAATACTTTTATAGCTGCTATAATACTGCTTTTTGGGCTTTTTTACTCTTGGGTTTATCCGAAATTTTTTAATAATTACCCTTGAAGCCTCAATTAACTTGTCTATAGTATTTAGAAATGCTTCTTTTTTATTGGCTTAAGCAAAGATTTACCAAGTAGTCTTTTGTGGCGGAGATCGCATTTGTTCTATTTATCTGTTGATCATACATATTGCCGGTTTTTTCAGCTTTGAACTCTATTTTTACTTTTTCCGCTATGGGATATGATAATGCTGCACACAATGTCATCATAAAGATCTTTGCATAAAAATCTTGATATATACTACGTGATGTTCTACCTGTAAACTGTTCAATCTCAACTCTTGATTTTAGTAATTTGTATACCTCTTCTACATTCCACCGTAGGTGATAGAGTTCTTTAAATTCTTCATATAGATATAATTCCTGATCCAATAATGAAGTGCATAAAATTTCAGTATTACCGTTGTCTAACTCTATTTTTAGCAGCCTGCATTTGATTTTTTTTTACACTATCGTCAAGCTGCAGATCTCTCTTTGTTTGCTTGCTTATTTCTATCTCTACTATGCTATCTTTAGCTTTTGAATCTCTAAAGTCTTTAACACTAAGCCACCAGTCCTCCTTCATTCTAAAGCAGTATGCCACTTCTTTGTGATGAAGTGTAAGCATTAACTTGTGACAAGGATAATATCGGTCTGCTAGTACCAAATCACCTTTTTCAAATACTTCCATGTGATCTTCCATAACATAGGCAAGTTCACTCTTACTCCATAGCCAATTGATGCTGATATGGTAATATGATTCAGTACGTCGTGTACGATTGGACAAGTTGCCATACATACTTTGCTGTCAGCTTTGGGGCCACCTCATATTCTCCAAATTCCTCTTTGATATCCTTTGACCTGGGGAGCCTGGAGTCTACTTCCATCTACTGCAAGTACCCGATGACCATACCATTCATCATACATTTCGGTCTCATAGAAACTTTTGACCGCAACTGTGTTCAAACGCTGAAACGCCCACGGGTTTAGTTTAGCTCTAGCCTGGCTTAATGCACCTTTTGTTACTTCCTGATCTGATAATCTCCTCCAATTAACTTCTGGCAAAACCTGTCAATCTCCCTTTCATAGGATGTCTTTAGCATCATAACTAAGACAACCAATCTATTGATTGTGAAGAATCTATTCCTACTAAATGCCTCTTTTTTACCGTCTTTTGAACGGCTTTGAAATTGTTCATCTTCGAACTCATTGGCAATATTTTTTTAGTAATAACGATAATCTTGAATGTAAGTTTTAAGTGATAAAACCCTCTATATTATATATGTAAATATACAACATAGTTTTAATTTATTCTTGAATTTTACCACGTTTTTTTCTTAACTAAACAGCATTGATTCCTAATTCCTAATTCAGAACTTATTTCTTCGTGCATTTAAATATAAAAGCTGGAGGCGTGTTTAACAGTACGTATTCTGATGTATAATTCTGAAATATTGTCTTATAAAGGTCTTTCAGGATGCGGCTGTAATTGTATTGAATGAATATGCCACCTTTTTTAAGGTATCTTTTTGCCTCTGATAGGATGGATATACTCAACTCGGTGGGAAGAACCACAAAGGGGATAGAAGATATGACAGAATCCAGGTGGGAAATATTTTCCCTGTCCATATAAAGTCCCAGGTTTTCTGCGCTGTCATAGATGGCTATCAGTCTTTTGTCTTTGATGTGAGCCAATTGGTCAAACATACTTTCATTGATTTCAAAAGCAAGTTTTCCCCTCCGGGTGGAGTTTGTCCAGGATATATTTTGTAATGACACCGTCGCCACTGCCAAACTCAGCGACAAAGTAGTGCTTTTTTGGATCGAGGTGCCGGGTCATTTTTTTACACAGTTGGGGTGAACTTTGAGTAATCGTGCCCGACTGTTTCCAGTTTCGAATGCTTTCTACTAAAAAGTCAAATTTGGTTAATGACATAGCTTAGGCATGACTGGAATCAATGAGTAAATCAAGGATGCCAATGGCAGCATCTGCGATGACGGTGCCGGGGCCAAAAATAGCTGCCACGCCGTGTTCAAATAAATGGGTATAGTCTTGTTCGGGAATGACGCCTCCCACGATGACCATGATGTCATCCCTTCCAATGTCCTTTAAGGCTTGAATGGTTTGTGGTACCAATGTTTTATGACCTGCAGCGAGCGAACTGATGCCCAGGATGTGGACATCGTTTTCAGCGGCTTGCCTTACGGCTTCTTCAGGTGACTGGAATAGCGGACCGATGTCCACATCAAAGCCCAGGTCGGCAAAACTGGTGGCAATGATCTTTGCACCGCGATCATGACCATCCTGACCCAGTTTGGCGATCAATATGCGTGGTCTTCTTCCTTCAATGGCCGCAAAACGGTCGGACAATGCATGGGCTTTTTGAAATTTTTCGTCCATCTTTATTTCTTTCGAATATACACCGGATATGGTTTGGTGTTGCGCTACATACCTGCCGTAAGCAACCTCCATGGCGTCACTGATTTCACCGAGTGTTGCCCTCGCTTCGGCAGCCTCCACTGCCAGTTCCAGCAAGTTGCCCGTGTTGGTGAGGGCCGCATTGGTTATGGCGGACAGCAGGGTCCAAACTTTCTCTTTGTTACGGCTTGCTTTAACGGCGTTTAGTTTTTCAATTTGTTTGTTTCTTACTTCTGAATTGTCTAGCTGGAGGATGGGTATTATGTCATCCTTTCCTTCGTTTTTGAAATAATTTACCCCGAGGATTTTTTCCAGCCCTGAATCAATCCGGGCTTGTTTGCGGGCGGCTGCTTCTTCGATGCGCATCTTGGGAATACCTTTGCCAATGGCCTTGGCCATACCGCCGAAGGATTCAATTTCGGCAATGTGTTTTTTTGCTTTTTCGATGAGGTGTTGTGTAAGGTATTCAACCACATTTGAGCCGCCCCATGGATCTACCGCGTCGCATATTCCGGTTTCTTTTTGTAAAAACAGTTGTGTGTCACGGGCTAACTTAGCCGAGAAGTCAGTCGGCAGTGCAATGGCTTCATCCAATGAGTTGGTGTGAAGAGACTGTGTGCCTCCAAATACGGCAGCCAGGGCTTCAATGGCGGTGCGTCCAATATTGTTGTACACATCCTGAGCCGTTAAGCTGTAACCTGAAGTCTGGCAATGGGTGCGAAGGGCGAGGGTCTTTTCTTTTTTACACCCATATTTAGTGAGCATTTCTGCCCAAAGGTATCTGCCGGCGCGCATCTTGGCGATTTCCATGATAAAGTTCATGCCAATACCCCAAAAGAAGGAAAATCTGCCCGCAAATTCATCGATGTTGAGTCCGGCTTTAATTCCCGTTTTCACATACTCAATTCCGTCGGCAAGGGTGTATGCCAATTCTAAATCGGCGGGTGCCCCCGCTTCATGCATGTGATAGCCGGAAATGGAAATGCTGCTGGACCCGTGGCATATGGGCTGCGGTATAGGCGAATATATCGGCAATGATGCGCATACTGGCTTCCGGAGGATAAATATAGGTGTTTCGTACCATGAACTCCTTGAGGATGTCATTCTGGATCGTACCGCTGAGTTGGGCGGGACTTACGCCTGTTCTTTGGCAGTTGCGATAAAAAGGCGAGGACGGGAATTACCGCGCCATTCTGGTCATAGAAACAGACATTTCATTGAGAGGAATGCCGTCAAAGAGAACTTTCATGTCCTCCACAGTGTCTATGGCAACACCAGCCATGCCGACATCTCCGCTCACCTTGGGGTGGTCGGAATCATAACCCCGGTGCGTGGCCAGGTCGAAGGCCACAGAAAGGCCTTTCTGTCCTGCGGCCAGATTTTTGCGGTAAAAAGCGTTACTTTCCTCAGCGGTTGAAAATCCGGCATACTGGCGGATGGTCCAGGGACGGATTTTATACATTGATGCATAAGGGCCTCTGATAAAAGGAGCGATGCCTGCTGCATGATAGGGGTGCAGGGGTTGTGAAGACCAGGGAATGTTGCCGGGATCGATGCCTTCTGGAAATTCGTGGCTCGCGGGCATGCTATCTACAGTTCTTCCGACTTTCATCATAGGTTAGAATAATGAACCAATTAGTAAACATTAAATTTAAGAATAATTCTCTTGTAAAGAGAAAACAATAGAACTTTTCAACCCTTTGCCATTCGCTTTCTTTTGCTTTTTAGAAGAGATTTGACTTGCCCCGTTTGCTGCTAATGTTGCCATCATCGTCGATTTTGGCTCCGTATTTCTCTTCAGACCGCAACCTTCTCCAGTTTTGCAGGACTGGATTGTCAGTAAAAGGAGGGAGAAAAGGCTGAAAACCATATAAACAGGGAGTTTCCGCTTCATGAAATGCAATTTTTTTCAAAAATAAATAAAAAAACGACTTTAGGGGCTAAAATACTGATTTACATACATTTTACATTTTTTTCAATATGTAATTACAGGGTCCAAAAGTGCCAAAAGTCCATATTTTATGGGCAGTTTGAAATATTTTCGCCTTATGGTATTGTATAAGAAAATTATGTAATATACATTTGCACCATAATAACATTACTAATTTATTAAACCAAGTCACAATGAACAAAGGAGATTTAATCGATGCAGTAGCAGGAGCTGCCGGCATTACCAAAGGACAAGCAGGAGATGCAGTGAATGCTGTATTTGAAGGTATTCAGAAAACCCTGAAGAAAGGAGACAAAGCTCAATTTGTTGGTTTCGGAACATTTTCTGTTTCAAAGAGCAGCAAGAGAAGGTAGGAAATCCATCTACAGGTAAGACCATCAAGATTGCAGCTAAAAATGTAGTAAAATTCAAAGCAGGTACTGCTTTCACCGGTCTTGTAAACAAGAAAGGAAAGTAATCAGAGCCTTAGCTTTAGATTTTAATGCTTAAAGTAAAAGGCAAGCTGCGTCTGTAGTTTGCCTTTTTGTTTTTATTCATTGTGCAATTTTTTAAATCAACCATGGACAGAATAAAAGACCTCCAAGCTATTGCCAGTCAGGTAAGGAGAGACATAGTAAGACAGGTGCATGCTTGTCAAAGCGGCCACCCCGTGGCTCTTTTGGGCTGCGGCAGATTTTGACTGCGCTTTATTTTGAAGTCATGCAACACGACACCGCCTTTCAAATGCGTGGGTCAAATGAAGATGTTTTTTTCATCCAACGGCCACATATCTCCGGTTTGGTATAGTGTACTGGCCCGAAGTGGGTATTTTCCTGTTTCGGAACTCGCCACATTCAGGCAGCTCAATACCCGTTTGCAGGGCATCCCACCACACACGAAGGTTTGCCCGGCATCAGGGTAGCTTCTGGTTCGTTGGGTCAGGGGCTTTCGGTGGCGATAGGAATGGCACTCTCCAAAAAACTGGACCGCGATGATAAGTTGGTCTATGTACTCACTGGTGATGGTGAGTTGCAGGAGGGGCAGGTTTGGGAAGCGATGATGTTTGCTGCCCACCATAAAGTGGACAACCTGGTGGTGACGGTCGATGTCAATGGCAGGCAGATCGATGGAGATACAAATAGTGTACTTTCACTGGGCGACCTTGAAGCCAAGTGGCAGGCCTTTGGCTGGAAGTTCCTGCACCTGCAGGGCAACGTAATGTCCAACGTAGTCAACCAGCTGCATGAGGGCAAAAACGCTACGCGTCAGGGGCTACCTGTGGTTATATTGATGAATACAGAAATGGGCTACCCGATAGATTTTATGGTAGGTTCTCACAATGGCATGGCATTGCTCCCAATGATGAGCAGCTGGCCAGTGCCTTGTCTCAGTTAACGGAGACTTTGGGCGATTATTGATCAATCATTTAAAAGAAAATTATGTTATCAGCATACGAGAGTAAAGGGAAAAAGGCCACCCCGCGATGGCTTTGGAGATGGTTTATACGAAGCCGGTCAAAACAATGCCGATGTAGTGGCCTTGACCGCCGACTTGTTGGGATCTCTGAAGATGAACAAATTTGCAGATGCCTTTCCGGATCGTTTCATTCAGACCGGGATAGCGGAAGCCAATATGATGGGCATTGCGGCGGGACTGGCCACCGGAGGTAAAACCCCATTTACGGGTACCTTTGCAAATTTTTCTACCGGGCGGGTGTACGATCAGATCAGGCAGAGTATTGCCTATTCTCATAAAAATGTAAAAATTTGTGCCTCACACGCGGGGCTTACCCTGGGTGAGGATGGTGCAACCCATCAAATTCTCGAGGACATAGGTCTGATGAAATGTTGCCGGGTATGACCGTTATCAATCCCTGTGATTACAATCAAACCAAAGCTGCCACAATGGCCATTGCAGCGCATCACGGCCCGGTCTATTTGCGTTTTGGAAGGCCTACCTGGCCATTTTTATGCCGGAAGGAGAATTTACCATCGGCAAGGGGGTGCTGATGAACGAGGGAACGGATGTTACCATTGTGGCCACAGGCCATTTGGTTTGGACTGCATTGGAAGCTGCCCGTCAGCTGGAAGCAGAAGGCATAAGTGTGCAACTCATCAACATTCATACCATCAAACCACTGGATCACGAAATCCATACTGGACAGTGTATCCAAAACCGGTTGTCTTGTATCTTGCGAAGAACACCAGCGAAATGGAGGACTGGGAGACAGCATAGCCAGCTTTTAGCCAGTAAACAGCCTGCTCCTATGGAATATGTAGCCGTAAACGATAGCTTTGGCGAAAGCGGAGAACCCGAAGCCCTGCTGATCAAGTACGGCCTTGGCAAAGACAACATCATTTCGGCCGCAAAAAAGTGATGCAACGGGCGTAATTTTTCAGCATGGATGGCAGCATTAAGGTTATGTTAATCTTTTAAAGCACTGCCTGTTTTTGTAATTTGCTTTTATGTTGAGAAATTATGCAACGATTTTGTTGGTTCTTCATCTCCATGGCATCCACGCCACTGGGTGAATTCATCCGTTTGCCTTTTCTCATTCATCACTGTTTTGTCCATTTTCAGGAAGATGGCAACATGGACTTTGTGGATTTCCTGAAAATGCATTACGCCAGTGGCCCATTAGTGGACGAAGATTTCCACAAAGACATGCAGCGCCCTTCAAAGCATTTCATGTAACCGTTTATACGGTCGTCGGCAATCTTCATGAATTGGAAGTACTTCAGCCACTCATGATTCAAAGCCATAAGCCGCCAATCCAAAACGACAACATTGGATGGTTTCTTCCATCATCCTTTCATGCGCTCATTTGGCAACCTCCAAGGTTGGTATAATCTGTTTATTTCTTATTTTAGTGCTCAATGAAATTAGTGGCGGTGAAGCAGGACAAACACTGGTCATGACTAAGCACAAATTGTGCTATTCATATTAGCTGGCAAACTTCATTTTGTACTATGATGAAAATGGGAGGAACTTACTGTTGATTCTCCAGGATTATTATACTACAATACCACAAATATGTTAAATGCGATTATAAATTTTCCATTAAGAATAAACTCATTATTGGCTTGCTCGTGCTGGCTATGATGGGTTACGGAGCATACCAGGCTACCAGACTTCCGATAGACGCAGTGCCTGATATTACAGACAATCAGGTGCAGGTCATCACAGCTGCACCCTCATTTGGGGCAGTGGATATTGAACGTTTGATAACCTTTCCCATTGAACAGGCCAACAACATCAATGGGCTAAAAAGAAATCAGAAGCTTTTCGCGGTCTGGACTTTCTCTGTAGTCACGATTGTATTTGGGAAGACCATGTAGATATCTATTGGGCGAGGCAGCAGGTTGCAGAACGATTGCAGCAAATCCAGGGGGATACACCGGCAGACATCAAAATGCCGACATGGTTCGGTCTCCTGAGGACTCGGTGAAATCTATCAATATGTCATCAAACCCAAACCGGGTTATAAAGATAAATATGGATGCTACGGAACTGCGTACGATTCAGGACTGGATCGTACGACGGCAGCTACTGGGGGGGTCAAGGGTGTGGCGGAGGTCAGTAGTTTTGGGGAAAACTCAAACAATATGAAGTTGTGAGTGAGTCCCGAAAAGCTTTGCAGG
>JADKAA010000003.1 GCA_016715465.1 Saprospiraceae bacterium | reverse complement strand
GCTTCGCCACAAACGGCTGATATCTATTACATCAGAACAGACCAGATATCAGGCCCGGGATTATCATCTCCTTTAAATAACAGTATCAATCATCACTATGGTCCGTACGGACTTGGGCCTACTAATGGTACACTTGGCTCTGGTCCGGATTTCATATCCATTTCAAAAGATACCTTGTTAAACGCCGTACAAGTCTGCCAAACCATTACTAACCTGGACTCACTGTTCCAGTTCTATGGTCATGACAGTATTACTTATAATTATAATATTACTGCTTTTACCAATGTAACCTGTACAGGCGGTAACTATAACAGTACAGTGGCCACTTCTGCTGTCCGTTTTCGTTTTGAATACTGTACCTGCCCGGGCTATGTCTGCTTCCCTGCATTTACGCAATTTCGCAATCAATAAAATTGCAGATAACAGTGTAAAGCTGAATTGGTCCGGATTTAATGATCCTTCAGCCTCTTATCATTATGAAGCCGAAATGAGCAGGGACGGAAGGCAGTTCAGCACCGTAGAACGGTTGCCAAAAATGCTTCCAGTAATGATAGATATGATTTTATTTATACTACCAGGCAAAACGAAAGCGGAGAGTTCTTTTTCCGAGTAAAACAGGTATATGCTAATGGCTATACCCGGTTTAGCGATGTCAAACAGGTATCGCTTAAAAATTCATCCCTGCCCAAATTTATTGTAACTCCCAATCCGTCAAATGGAATTGTTGGTATCAAATTTGATAATAATGAGGGCGGAAAAATGATGCTGGAGATTTACAATTCGCAGGGACAAAAGGTGATGCAGAAAGAGATAGTGGTTTCAGGTACTTCTTATCACCAAAGCTGCCACGTTACAAGGCGGAGTTTACTGGTTGAGGCTTACAGACGTAACGAGCCAACTATCCAGTGTCAATCAACTTTTCATTAAATGACCTCTAGGTGGAAGAGGATGGTGGCCAGGTGGCAAAGGGTCCTGTGTTCGTAATCTTTCCTTTTGCCCTTCCCGGACTTCTTCATTCAAACTTCTTTCTCTACATTTGTTGCAATGGATATAGATAGCATGGAGTATAATACCACAAGAAATTACCTGACCATGAGGGAATATGGCCGTCATGTGCAGAAAATGGTAGAACATACAATGACGATTGAGGGATCCCGAACGCCGCCAGCGAAATGCCCAGGCAGTGATTGAATTGATGGGATTTTTAAACCCGCACCTGAAAAATGTAGAAGATTTCCGTCATAAATTATGGGATCACTTATTCCTGATCTCCGACTTTAAGATGGATGTAAAATCTCCCTACCCTATTCCCACCCGGGAAACATTAAAGGCGAAGCCTGACCCATTACCTTATCCCAAACGTCATCCTAAATTTTCACACCTGGGTAAAAACCTTGAAGTGATCATTGATAAAGCACTGCAGGAAGAAAATCCTGAAAAGAAATTAGGCTTTGCCAATGCGGTGGCGTATTACATGAAGCTGGCGTATAATAACTGGCATAAAGAAATTGTGCATGATGATGCCATACAAAGTGAACTGTCTTCCATTACCAATGGCCAGTTAACTTTTACCAATACACCTTTTGTAAAAGCATTCCGTCCGCAGCAGGAAGGAAGGGATAACCGCGGCGGCTATGGCAAAAGACCGGGTGGCAAATTCCAGCAGCGTGGTGGCGGCGGTGGCGGCCAGCGCAGAAATGATGGCCGAGATAACCGCGGCGGTGGCGGTGGTGGTTTTAAAAAGAAACGATATTAAGCTATCCCGATAATTATCGGGAGGTTACATAGTTAAAAGGTTGACCAGGCTTCCTGGTCAACCTTTTTTTATTGCCCCCACTACAGTTTGTATTTACTTTGCAAACACAATGAATTCCTGAACCGGATCAACCAGTACGCAAATCAATTAACCCATATGCATTCCTTTGAAGTAAGAGGCAATAAAAATTACAGGGAGAGATCATACCACAGGGTGCTAAGAACGAAGCCCTGCAAATTATCAGTGCGGTATTGTTAACTCCGGAAAAGATCACTATCACTAATATCCCGGACATTATTGATGTGAACCTGCTGATAGAGTTACTGGGTGATATGAATGTGAACATTGAAAGAACCAGCCGTGACACCTGTACCTTCCGGGCCAATGATGTGAACATTGATTACCTCCACAGCGATGCCTTTAAAAAGAAAAGCGGCAAGCTGCGTGGTTCGGTCATGCTGGCCGGACCCATGCTGGCAAGATTCAGAAAAGCATTTATACCAAAACCCGGGGGTGATAAAATCGGAAGACGGCGATTAGATACACATATCATTGGATTTGAAAAATTGGGTGCCTCATTTATTTATCATGAAGAAGATGGATTCTTTCACCTGGAAGCGCCGCAGTTACAGGGTGCATATCTCTTGCTGGATGAACCATCCGTAACAGGCACCGCCAATATTATCATGGCCGCTTCTATGGCCAATGGTACCACTACTATTTACAATGCAGCCTGCGAGCCGTATATCCAGCAACTATGCAAGATGCTGAACCGGATGGGTGCAAAGATCAGTGGTATAGGCAGCAATATGCTGACCATTGAAGGAGTCAGCTATCTCGGCGGGACAGAACATAGTATGCTGCCCGATATGATCGAAGTAGGTTCTTTCATCGGGCTGGCCGCAATGACACAAAGCGATATCACCATCAAAGGGGCAGGTATAGATCATTTGGGTATCATTCCTGAAAAATTTCAACAGCTGGGGATACAACTGGAATTCAATGGCGATGATATTCATATCCCCTCGCAGGAGAGTTACGAGATACAAACTTTTTTAGACGGATCCGTAATGACCATTTACGATCATCCCTGGCCGGGTTTTACTCCCGACCTGTTAAGTATTGTGCTGGTAACAGCGATACAAGCCAAAGGATCTGTACTCATTCACCAGAAAATGTTTGAGAGCCGTTTATTCTTTGTAGACAAGCTGATTGATATGGGGGCAAGAATAGTGTTGTGCGATCCGCATCGTGCCGTAGTGATAGGGTTGGAAAGAGAACAAATGTTGCGGGGTATCACCATGAGTTCTCCGGATATCCGTGCCGGTGTGGCTTTATTAATTGCTGCATTAAGTGCGGAAGGAAAAGTGTGATCCAGAATATTGAACAGATAGACAGGGGCTACCAGGATATTGACGGACGGTTGAGAAAATTGGGGGCGGATATAAAAAAGAACCGGCTCCTGATCATTTCCCTGCTACCTACCAGCACTGATTATTTCCCTATCTTTTCAACATGCTTAACCGGAGTATCAGCAAATGGGCGATGGTACTATTGATCATCAATGGGGTGATAGGTTCTGGTATTTTCGGATTGCCGGCAAAGATTTTTAAAGAAACCGGTGTGTACAGTATTGCTGCATTTTTGGTTTGTGCCGTTGCAGTTTTTGTCATCATACTTTGTTTTGCGGAAGTAAGCAGCCGCTTCAGTAAAACCGGCGGACCTTATCTCTATGCCCTTTCCTCCTTCGGAAAGTTACCGGCTTTTCTGACCGGCTGGTTATTGCTGGTAACAAGATTCATTACTTACGCCGCGTTGATCAACTTACTGGTTTCCTATCTTTCTGTTTTTGCTGCCTGGTTCACATTGCCGGAAGCAAGGATAATGGTGATCGTTTTATTTACCCTGCTATTGGCGTATATCAATCACATTGGAATAAGAAACACGACCCGGATCAATAATTTTTTAACCATCAGCAAATTGTTGCCCTGTTACTTTTTATCGTGGTTGGTTTCTTTTTTATTGAACCTGCACAGTATGAAATAAAGCATATCCCTGATTTTTCCTCCTTTTCTTCTACGGTGTTATTGCTGGTATTTGCCTTCGGCGGTTTTGAATCGGTACTGGTGAACAGCGGCGAAGTAAAAAACCCGGAGAAGAATCTACCCTTTGCATTACTGCTCGCCGCAGTATTCATTACCACTATTTATATACTGATACAGGTGGTGAGCATTGGTACATTACCGGAATTGGCATCATCAGACAAGCCCTTAGCAGAAGCAGCCGGTTTGTTTATGGGTAAAAGCGGCGCCAGCATTATTGCCATCGGCGCTATATTTTCTGTAGCCGGCACGCTAAATGCTATTATGCTGGTTGGCTCACGATTGCCCTATGCATTCAGCGAAGAAAAACAGTTTCCCGGGTTGTTTTCCTTCATCCATCCGAAATATAAAACCCCCACCTGGTCGTTGTTATTGTTTATGAGCATCACCATTATTGTTTCGCTCAATTACTCATTTTTATCAGCCGCCTCACTCAGTGCCATTACAAGAGTAATGATCTATGGTATTGTATGCACCACTCTTATCCTGCTACGCAAAAAAAACCCGGAGCAGGCAAATTTTTATAAATTAAAGCATGGTAACATAATTGCCGTAACAGGGATTTTAATTACACTATGGCTGCTCAGCAGTTCCAGGCTAAGGGAACTGCGGGATGTTGGTATAACAATACTAGCAGGGCTGGTCATTTATATCGTAGTTAATCGGTCCAAAAAAAACAATCAGTAAAAACAAAGCCGCTGCAATGCCAACAGATATTTTCCAGCAACAACCTGTTCTTGAAAACGAAAGAGTGTTACTGCGCCCCATACAGGAAAGTGACTTTCAAAACCTTTTTGCCCTTCTCTTTAAACGAACCAGAGATATGGAAATATGGTTTGGTAACGGCGGCGGGTGAAGACAATCTCCGCAAATATATTATCACGGCCATTAAGAACAGGGAGGATAAAAAAGAATATGCTTTTATTGTGTTTGATAAAAAAGCCAATCGCTATGCAGGCAGTACAAGATTTTATGATATTCAGCAATCCTGGCTAACCACACAACTGGGCTACACCTGGTATGGAAAAGAATTTCAGCGAACCGGACTGAACAGGCATTGCAAATTATTATTGCTCACTTATGTGTTTGAAGAATGGGGAATGGAACGGTTAGAGTTTCGAGCCGATGCCAATAATGCCGGGAGCATTGCTGCCATGAAGGCTATTGGCTGTGTGGAAGAAGGCATCCTGCGCAACCATATGCCCACTGCCAATGGTGGAAGAAGGGACAGTATCATCCTGAGCATTTTAAAAACAGAATGGCTGGGCGGGGTGAAAGAAAGATTGCAGCAAAATACCCGCTGAGCTTACAGCAACAATTACCTGAAAGTGGTATTGTTTTCTTTTTATCTAATTAGTATTTTAGTAAAAGAGCAGGACATATTGATTAAATAGGTTTTACCCGGCGGCTGAAAGTAAGTTGCAAAGAAGTAAAGATGGAGATAAAGGTTATTAAACCAGCCTGCATTATCCGTCTACAATCGTTTCTAAACGTTTACAATCGGATATTGTCGCAACTCGTATTTATAATATTTTGTATTGATTGTCAAATTTTTAAAATAATTGTAGGTTCGTATAATAGCGATAATACATACGTTGGGCGCAATCTTAAAATAACAGAAAATGTCACCAGAGCAAATCAAAGAACTTATTGAAAAAACCATCAATGGTTCAATTAAAAATTATTGGATGTTTTTAGTACTATCAGCAATTGTGGGGATTCTTGCTGCCTTATTGACATCTTACTTAAATCAAAAGGGACAGAATCTTGCAACAAAGCAGGATGTTACTATAATCACTTCAAAGATTGAACAAGTTAAAGCAGATGTTCAAAAAGGACAAGAAGTTGAAAGGCTCAAACGTGAATTGAAATATAAATCTTTGTTATCCTCGCTTTCTATTATTGATTCATATTTATCACAAGTATTTGCTCCTCCGGCTGGAGGTCAAATCAAAAAACAAAATGCGACTACTGAAGAGGTAAGAACGTGCCATAATAATTTAATTCTCACCTGTGACAATACGGAAGTCGTAACGATGTTTTCAACGATTATGTTTAACCTTGAGCCTCAAACACCGGTAACTGATTTATTGAATCGTTATCGAAATCTTGTGCGAAAGGAATTAGGGTTTGGAAATACTTTAAATCTTGATAGAGAAAGAGCTTGGTTTGGACATGTGGTTTCCGATAGATAGACTGCGCCCAACATGGAGTATTCTGCTATGCTGGCTGACGAATATAAACTTATCGTCCCGTTCGCATATCATCTGTAGTCCGGGATTAACGAATAAAACCCAGCGACATAATATAACATCTACTGTATTAACTTTACTCAGCAGCGGTTCGGGCTGACGAATCACGGAATATTAGCACAGCAGAAAGCCCTACCATTGTGCGTAATTTTTAAGACCGACTTCAATGACAGACCAACAGAAACTTACCGAAATAATTTCCTTATTGACTTTTTTACAAAGTCACATTCAGAACTATGTTGACCAATCATTTACTGATTTGACATTTAATTTAGAAAGTGTAATAAAAGATTTTTTAAACGTTTTTGAAAAAGACACTGAGCAGTATGAGAACATAAATTCGCTAAAACACAATTATCCTGCTATTGACCTCATAAACAAAACAAAGAGTATAGCATTACAAGTCACGACAAACGGAGACTTACGAAAAGTAAAAAAGACAACAGCCACATATCATAAACACAGCATTAGCTATTCAAATTTAGTTGTTATTGGTTTTGTAAAAGCAACTAAATCGACATTGCCAAATGTGAAAGCTTACGGTATTGAATATTTGATTGAGTTAGCAAAATTTGGCAGCAGTATTCAAAAGGACAAAATTTACGACATTTTACAAAGACAAATTCCTTGGAATAGTTTAAATCCAATGAACGACAAACAATGTTTTGACGTGGTTTTTGATGTTATAAATAGAAGTGCAGTTCGTGACTATACAGTTTGCGAAGGTGACTTCAATAAAATGGCCGAGGGACTATTAGAAGTAAAAGAAATAATAACAACAGGTAAAATAAAAAGAAAATCTATTCGGGCAAAAGCACTTGTAGAATATACCGACAAAGTAAAAGGACAGTTAAGCGAAATTGAATTTCATGTTTCTGAAATACTTCAAATTTGCAATGCCAACAAAAATAAACGACATTCCAACTTTCTATGTTTATCACAACATGAAACGGATAAGATTGATGACTTAAAAGAAAAAATTATAGACAAGACAAATACATTAGCAAGCGATTTACATTTGGGCAAACATATTGTCGGTAGCAGACGGCAATAAAACTACGCACAATAAAATGTTTTGTGCAAGCGGTGCGACCGTTCACTAATCGGCAAAGCGTTGGACAATGGACTTTAGTTTTTCAGAGTGTTTTAATTCTGCCGGGCTTCTTTGACTCGACACATTTTAGCACTTTTGCTGGACACATAACCTTAACACAATAGAGCTAAAATATTGCTGGGCGATACGAGAATGTGATACTATTAAAATAACTGTAAGAAATGAAAACTATCTTTATTTTATTGTTTCTCTTTTTTGAAATAAACTCCAGCGCTCAATACACTAAAATTTTGAACGGTTTCAAAAAAGAAACAGTTAGAATAATGAACATTTTGTCAATACCTATGAGAACCCATCTTGAAAAGGACGATTCACTAATTATTATTCTAAAAAATGATTTTTCACTCAATGCCCGCTTTGATCAAGACAAAATTGGATTTATTCAGAGGAATGGCGTTATAGATACTGGCGGACGGTGGTATATTAGTCCAAAAATATTTATTACCCCTTTATTGGATTCTATCATTTCCAAAAAAATTGACACATCAAAAAACGTTTATGCAAGGGCAAATTCTGCAATAATTCATGAGCTTACACACTATTTTCAAAAAACATATTTTGAAGGAGACTATTTTGAACCATCGAACAATTTAGAGTATAATAAATATATCACACAGCAAATCGAATTTGAAGCCTATGCTGTTAACTCATACTATTACTTGAATATTTTCAAAAAAAAGAAGCTAAAAAAAATCATGCGAACTCATATGAGTATGAATGAACGACTACGGCATTTAATCAATTCATATTGGAAGGAAGCTTATCCGTGGAGACCACTCCCTTTTTAGACGGGATACTTTCGTAAAGGATACAAACAATTCTTCCTCTAATTATTACAATATTTTCCTTTAAAGGATTTGCTTTTTTAGGTACAACACAAGAAAAATGTATTAATACTATAACTGTTAATATCGAGAGAGCTTTTAATTTTAACTATAGTATTTTATTTAAGAGTTTTATAATAAACATAGCCCAGAAATGTTATAGAAATTTTTGGCTCGACAAAAACACCACACATATGCAGCTTGACAGAACGCAATCGTTTCGTAAAACTGTGTTGCTTGCAGACGCTTCCAAAACCACAAACAATTAAAATAACATCGGACAGACCCGCCATCACCTTACAGGTGGTTTGTTGTCATGCCTGGTGACGAATAAACACTCATCGTACCGTTCGCTACTCATCCCATATCGGGCTGACCGAATAAATCCAAAGAAAAGAACTTAACTTCATGCTAAACTAAATCCGGGCTTCATATTGAGCTGACGTAACACGAAATACCGGCACGAACATTAAGCTCTGACGTTGGCAGTAATTTTAAACGACCTCATTTCCCATAATTATGTTTTGCAAATCCTGCGGTAGACAAATAGACAATGACAGTACATTTTGTTCCTTCTGTGGAACAAAACAATCAATTGACTTAAAACCACAAGTTCAGCCAGACGTAATCCAATCCAATCAACAAAATAAAAACACAACTCTACCAGTCTATCAAAACCAAGCCAACTCAACCAATTCATCAAATATAGTTAGACAGCCAAAGTACGACCCGACATACCAAAAGGAAGATGATGTTATGACCGTTGGTATTTTCCTATTGGTTATAGCTTTAATTTTTGCAATAGCCGGACCAATTAAATTTGAAGACAGAGAATCTTATGGACAATTCAAAGTAGTTACAGTAATAGTATCGTTAATACTTCGAATTTTTGTTACAGTTTGGGTCGTAAACATCGCAAAACGACAAAACCGAGAAACTTTTGGATGGGGGTTGTTTGCTTTTCTATTGCCGTCAATTGCATTAATTGTAATTGCAACAAGAAAAAGCTTTTTGCCAATATTCAAATTGTTGACGGGTTAAATAATGAACAAAACAGTAAAATCCTTTCAGACAAAGCACAAGAATTTTTTGCTGACAATAAATATTCCGAAAGCATTCGATTTTCAGAAAAAGCAATTGAGCTAAGCCCTGAAAATGAAAAGGCCAAGGAAGTTCTTAAAAAATGCAAAGTGGCATTAGCAGACATCAATAATGCCAGGGGTGCGACTCAAACGGTATTCAGAGAAATGACTAATGGAAAGCTACTAAAAATTATTTCAAAGCACAATCAGCTAATTGGTGCGAACGTATTTATTGATGATTTTCCTGCTCCTGATGGAGTTTACGATTATAAATCAGGAACAGACCGGTTAGTCATTGAAAATGGGGAAATTATTATAAGGTATTTTATACGACACTACAAGAATTTGATCGTGCATCAAAAAGAGGAGCAACTGCCAACCGAAGGAGATGATGTATATAACAATCAGGGAGAAAGTGCGCCATCAGGAGAATACAAAACAGGTTTTATGGCTGCAAAATTGGTTGTTGAAAACGGAAAATTTATAAAACTGAAATGACGAAAAATACTGCCACCATTGCATTGACGCATATGGCGGGTGATGAATAAATCCTCAGCAACGATATATTTATCAACTCCTGTACGGTCTGATCGAATTCTAATGAGCAGTTGAATAAAATTTTTTAAGTTATTTTTCAAATCAGCTGCGGTTCCGGGCCGGACATTCAATGAGTTCCAGCACAGCAGCAAGCCCCCGGATCCTGACAACAACCAGCAAGTCAAACAATGGAAAACGCAACGCTAAAGAAAAAACATGCTGATCAACTGATATTCCTGGGCGTACTGTTGTTTTTACTGGGGCTGGTAACAGGCCTGGTGGTTCCTGTATTTACCAATCCGCGGTTGGGTGTGTCCAGCCATATAGAAGGCGTACTGAACGGCATCTTCCTTATCGTGCTGGGACTGATCTGGCATAAGGTGAACCTGCCGGGCCGCTGGCTGACTATTGGTTTTTGGCTGGCCCTCTATGGCACATTTACCAACTGGCTGGGCATCCTGATCGCTGCCATCTTTAATGCAGGCGGCATGCTGGGTATAGCCGCCAATGGCAAAGAAGGATCGCCGCTGGCAGAGGCCATCGTGCAATTTTGCCTCGTGTCTTTATCCATTGCCATGCTGGTGGTTGCTGTGCTAGTGCTGCTGGGCCTTAAGCGAAATGCAAACCAGGCCAACTAATACGGAGCACCGGCACAGTATATTTTTTCCTTTTACCTGCCTGATTAATAATTACATTTGTCCACTTAAAGGAGACATGGCTGCTTACCTCAATAAACTCATCATCATTGCCGCACCTTCCGGTGCCGGTAAAACATCGGTGACCAGCATTTGCTGAAAACCTTCCCGGATGAACTGGTTTTTCCATCTCCTGCGCCACCCGGCAGCCCCGCAACCAGGAAAAGCACGGCGTGGATTATTACTTTATCTCTGCTGATGAATTCAGGCAACGTATCGAAAGTGATGAATTTGCAGAATGGGAAATGGTGTACCATGATAAATACTATGGCACCCTGAAAACTGAACTGCAACGCATCTGGCACCAGCACAAAGCCCCGCTGCTGGATGTGGATGTAAAAGGTGGTATCAATATCCAGTCGCAATACCCGGAGCAATCATTGTCCTTATTTATAGAACCCCCCTCTATTAAGGAACTGGAGCAGCGGCTGAAGAAAAGGGGTACCGAAACCCCGGAATCGCTAAAAGCCCGGCTGGACAAAGCCTCTTTTGAACTTTCTTTTAAAAACCGGTTCGACCATATTATTATGAACGACAACCTGGAAAGAGCCTGCAGTGAAGCGGAAAAGATCGTACGTAATTACCTGAATCAATAGGACTTTATTACCTGCCCGGGGGCAATCCCGGCTCCGCACTCACTATTATCCGCTCCCCTTTTTATCTTTACCGCATGATTCAATGGAATTCTATCGTATTTTTATCCTTACCCTTTTGCTGATGGGGTTTTTCGCCGGCATTGAAATGGCTTTTTCAGCGCCAACCGGCTGAGCCTGGAGATAAAAAAGAAACAAGGCGACAGTTCCATGCAGATCTTATCCGGCTTTTGGAATCCCCGGCCCGTTTCCTGGGTACCACGCTGTTAGGTTTCAATATTTTCCTTGTTTTCCTGGGCCTGCAAATAAGTACCGTAATGCAGCCCATCTGGAAGTATTTCCGGATCGGCTCGGATGCTGTACACATCCTGGTAGAAATTGCACTGGCCACTTTTATGGTATTGCTGATTGCCGAATTTATTCCCAGGGCCATTTTCAGGGCCAAAAGCAATTGGCTGCTGCTTAGCCTGGCAAGGGTGACCAATGTTTTTTACCAGTTGCTGTTCCCGATAGCTGCCGGACTGATAGACCTGGCAGAATGGATCTTAAAATATGTTTTCAATATCCGGCTGGATAAAAACAAAGAAGCCCTGAAACGCAGCGACCTGAAACATCTTTTTCAGCAACGAACCGATGATGACAGGCAGGAACGCAACACCCAGCTGATGGAGAATGCCCAGGAGCTGCCGAAAGTGAAGATCAGGCAATGCCTGGTACCACGGAAAGAGATCATTGGTATTGATAACAAATCCTCGCTGGAGGAACTGAAGCAAAAATTTATAGAGACTAAACTCAGTAAACTGGTGGTGTTTGAAAATAATATTGATCATATCATCGGTTATGTACACCAGCTTGACCTGTTTAAAAAGCCGGCTCATATTGAAGATGTGCTGCTGCCTATTCCTGCTGTGCCGGAAAGCATGAGTGCAACCGATCTTATCGGCAAATTTTCCAAGGAAAGAAAAAGCATTGCCTGGGTAGTGGATGAATTTGGCGGCACAGCCGGCATTATTACGATGGAAGATGTACTGGAAGAACTGTTTGGTGAGATACAGGATGAATATGACACGGAAGAGTTTGTAGAAAAACAGCTGGCAGAGAATGAATATATTTTTTCCGGTCGGCTTGAGCTGGACTATCTGAAAGAAAAATATGGTTTTGAGTTTGCACAGGAAGAGGCAGAGACCCTTTCCGGGTATATCATCAATTACCACGAAACCATCCCCCGCCAGAAAGAACGCATTATCGTTGATGACTATGAATTTGATATCATGCATGTAACGGATACCCGTATCGAAACGGTGAAGATGAAGAGGTTGAAGTGAAGTGGGGATTAGGTATTGGGAATTGGGGATTGGGAACTGGGAATTAGGTATTAGGTATTGGGTAATGGGTTGAAAAGTGATTACTAAACCTTATCAATATGCAAACACTGGACACCCTTGAGGTTTATATTGCTGCAAAAACATTTCGAAAGGAGGTCATTACTATAGCTACAAGCTGTTTCAAAAGTCAATTTTGTATTACATTAACCACTGCGGGCACGGCGATCCACAGCAGCAATATCGCTGTGTTACGTTGTGTTCGCTGTGGTTTTTGCAGTTTTGAGATAGCTTCTAACCGATATTTATAGAAATGAAAAAATAAGCAGGAAGGATGATGCGGATTAAGTACCCGGTTAACCAATCCACCAATTAACCCAATCAACCTAATCCACCAATCTCCTACCTTTGCGACACTTTACTAAAACCAATGGCCCTACTCGATTTTTTTAATAAGCGGGAAAAAGATGCAAAAGGTGAAATGACCTTTATCGACCACCTGGAGGAATTGCGCTGGCATGTTATCCGTTCGGTGATCGCTGTGCTTATTGGCGCTGTTGTTGTTTTTATCTATTCCGATTTTGTTGTTGATGATATCCTGTTTGCACCTACCCGTTCTGATTTTATTTCTGCCCGCTGGCTCTGCAGTCTCGGGCATAAAATAGGCATTGGAGATACACTGTGTTTTCCACAGGTGGACGCCAAATTCCTGGAAAATACCATGACGGGCCAGTTTATTGCTTCCTTTACACTGGCATTTATCGGCGGCTTTATACTGGCTTTCCCGTACATATTCTGGGAGTTCTGGAAATTTATACGACCGGCTTTATCAGAAAAGGAACTGAAGAAAACAAGAGGTGTAATATTCTGGGTATCCCTTGTTATTTTTTACCGGGGTGTTGTTTGGTTATTTCATCCTTACCCCGTTCATGGTTAATTTTATTTTAATTATAAACTCAGCCCGCAGATACAGATCATGCCTTCCTTCTCCGATTACCTGGAGAATCTTATTTATACTACTGCAGGTATCGGGGTATTATTCCAGATGCCATTACTGGTGATGGTACTGGCAAGGATTGGCGTGGTAACGGGCCGCTTCCTCAGAAAATACCGTCGTCATGCTTTTGTTATTATATTGATAGCCGCGGCCATCATCACTCCTTCTACCGACCCTTTCAGTTTGACCATTGTAACAATACCGCTCTATCTTTTTATTCGAAGCCAGCATTATCATTGCTTCCCGCATCAATAAAAGACAGGAAAAAGAGCAAAAAGAATGGAGCTGATCCCAGCTCTGGTAGTGTCTCAGTTCGAAAAGGCTTGTCAGCCTTGTCATCCTTGTCATCCTGAGTTTATCGAAGGATGTCGAAGGATGCCGAAGATGTCAGCCTGAGCTTGTCGAAGGCAATTCTGAAGCCGGTTTCGACAAGCTCAACCTGACAGTTCGTTTACAAGAAGAATACATTTTTCAAAAGGAGATACAACACCTGCTTTCCTGATTATAGTTGGATATGTATAGTTCAGTACCTTTGTACAAGTTTATTGGTAGTACGATTCACTTAAAACGTTCCTCATGCATTCTCCTTTTGATCTTCATAAGCCGATTGCCATCGGCAGTGACCACGCGGATTTGACTACAAAGAAGAACTGATCTCTTTCCTGGAAGGAAAAGGATTACACTTTACAGATTTTGGTACGCATAGCAAAGACTCCGTTGATTATCCCGACTTTGCCCATCCTGTTGCCAGTGCAGTAGAAAAAGGCGAAGCAGCATTTGGTATTTTGATCTGCGGCAGTGCCAATGGTGTGGCTATTACTGCCAATAAACACCAGGGCATCCGTGCTGCCATTTGCTGGGGCGAAGAACTGGCTCAACTGTCCCGTCTTTCATAACAATGCCAATATTATCTGTATCCCTGCAAGATTTGTGCGGGAAGGTGATGCAGAAAAAATGGTAGCTATATTTATGACCACCCAATTTGAAGGAGGCCGGCATGCCAACCGTGTGAATAAGATCGCCTGCGCATAATTCCATTACCAATCATCCCTATTTTATCCCTTCTTTTACCGGAAGGGATTATTTTTAACCCTTACACATCAATATAACTATGATCAAAAAAATTATTGCCTGCCTTTTACTTTCGCTGCCCCTTTTTTCAGTGGCACAAAAAAAAGATAAGAATGCCGCTAAAGCTGCAGCTACCATTACAGCGGAGGATATGAAAAAACATTTGTACATCATTGCCAGTAAAGAAATGGGAGGAAGGGACACTCCCTCCCCGGGATTGGAGAAAGCGGCGAACTATATCGAAGAACATTTTAAGTCATTGGGCCTGGCACCGGGTAATAACGGAAGCTATCGCCAGTATTACTCTTTGTATAAAGATTCCATGCAGGATGCTTCGCTGGTAATCAATGGAAAGAAACTTGTTTTGAATACCGATTTCCAGGCCATGACTAGTAATTATGCTGCAGGCCTCCGTTTTTCCGAAGTGGTTTTTGCAGGGTATGGCATCAGTGATGGTGACAAAAGAAATGACTATAAAGACCTGAATGTAACCGGTAAATTAGTGCTGATCGCAGATGGTATACCGGCTGATTACAAACCATCACAACAGGGATTTTCTTCTCCCTCGGTGTCACAGGTAAATGAATGCTGCCCTGAGCAGGGGTGCCAGTGCAATAATGATTATTTATAATAATTTTCCGAGAGGGCTGGTACTGTGAGCAGTAACTGGAGTATGAATGGGTTTAAAGCCACACAATCACTTTTTGGCTTTACTATCTCAGCTGATGCTGCCGCCAAATATTGGGCGAAGACGGAAAAACATTGCTGGAAAAATAAAAGCGAATGCGGTGGCAGCAAAACCTACAAAGCTGAAGTGGAACTGAATTATTCCAAGACAACTAAAACAACACAGGTTTCGAATGTACTTGCGCTATTGGAAGGAACTGATAAGAAAGAGGAGTATGTAGTGATCACTGCCCACTATGATCATATTGGTACAAGAAATGATACCACCATTTATTATGGGGCCGATGATGATGGCAGTGGTACCACCGGCATATTAGAACTGGCGCAGGCCTTTGTGGAAGCTAAAAAAGCTGGTAAGGGACCAAAGAGAGAAGTATCCTGTTTATGACAGTAAGTGGTGAGGAAAAAGGACTATGGGGAAGGTATTATTCAGGCACCTGGTTTATCCCTTGACAAAACAACAGACTGGACCTGAATATTGATATGATCGGCCGTATTGGAAATGAATATAGGAAAGATAAAGACTCAGCCAACTATGTATACATCATTGGTGATGATAAGTTAGCTCTGACTGGCCACCATAACCGACCAGGAAAATCAGCACCTACAACAAATGAAGTTAGACAGGAAGTATAATGACCCCAATGATCCAAATCGTTTTATTTCCGCAGCGACCATTACAATTTTGCGGAGAAAGGTGTGTGCCGATTATTTTTTATTTCAATGGTGTGCACCGGATTATCACCGCCAGCAGATACTCTGATAAATCAATTACCCGCTGATGGCCAAAAGAGCGCAACTCGTTTTTTACACGGCTTGAAATGGCTAACAGGAACGATATGCTGAAACGGGACCTGAAGCTGGAAAAGCCAGAAAGGATTTTAATTTTATTTCTATTTTGAATAAGTAAAAACCTTCCATATGGAAGGTTTTTTTATTTTAAACTTCAGGCAACTTTCTTTGTCTATTATATGTCTGTAGCAAGAATCACTTCAATTTTTGATCCCTACCTTTCTACATAAAATGATCCCAGCATACCGGGATTATTTTATTTAACCTTCCTGAAAAGAAATACAATATGATTTTCCGTGTCTTCAAACTCCATCCGGAACAGCTTCTTTTCCAAAAGAGGCTCAAATCTTCTTTGGCATCGTTTCCAGCGTAACGGTGTGATAACAGCACCTGCCTCATCTACACTAGTAAGTAATGTCTTTGGCAGGTTCATTCCATCC
>JADKAA010000002.1 GCA_016715465.1 Saprospiraceae bacterium | reverse complement strand
CATGCCGCCTTTGAAATTAGATACACCGTAAACCTGCCGCTGCCCCCGTTCATGGCCTGGGTAATAAATGCAGCCATGGCTTTGGCTGGCAGCTTATGGAGCAGGGTTAGCAGAGTTCTTTGACATATTGGAAAAATAAGACTGTCTCAATTCATTCTTGACTGATACTTAAAAATTAAATTTCCAAGGGCGATGCGTACCAGAGAGTCAGTCTTCAATTTATTCTTGACTGAAACTCACCCTGGTCATAGGCGGTTTTCATGCTGTTAGAGAGTCAGTCTTCAATTTATTCTTGACTGAAACAACAGTAAGGCGATTATGGTTGATTTTATTTTCAGAGAGAGTCAGTCTTCAATTTATTCTTGACTGAAACTGGTTATAATTCAGCATCCTTGTCCAGTAGTTTGAGAGAGTCAGTCTTCAATTTATTCTTGAATGAAACTTATTCCCATCTGCACCGCCACCGCCTAAAGAGAGAGAGAGTCAGTCTTCAATTTATTCTTGACTGAAACTCTATGAGGATTACTGTGGTATTTTTCCCACGGGAGAGAGTCAGTCTTCAATTTATTCTTGACTGAAACGTAATGTGTCACCACTCAACCACCAGCCCTTTTGAGAGAGGTCAGTCTTCAATTTATTCTTGACTGAAACATTTACCTTTTTAATGTTCGCCCATTTTCCAGGAGAGAGTCAGTCTTCAATTTATTCTTGACTGAAACCCTGCTGCCTGGTCAAATATGTTGAGCTGTTTGAGAGAGTCAGTCTTCAATTTATTCTTGACTGAAACATTTTAGATGGCCTAGCTGCGTGCCTTATAGAAGAGAGAATCAGTCTTCAATTTATTCTTGACTGAAACGAAGTGCCGCCTACTGCCTGATTAATTATTGTGTGAGAGAGTCAGTCTTCAATTTATTCTTGACTGAAACTGAGGTCCTTCCTCGCTATGCTTTCCTTTTATAGAGAGAGTCAGTCTTCAATTTATTCTTGACTGAAACAATACTGCTGATGGCCCCAGCCTTCAAATAACCGAGAGAGTCAGTCTTCAATTTATTCTTGACTGAAACATTGTTTTGGGCATTGTTAGGTTTTTTCAAATTAAGAGAGAGTCAGTCTTCAATTTATTCTTGACTGAAACAGTAATTTTTTGTCCACGCATAAGAAGCTATTGGAGAGAGTCAGTCTTCAATTTATTCTTGACTGAAACAGAGTACTGCAGATGATATCCCAAGAATAGGAAGGAGAGAGTCAGTCTTCAATTTATTCTTGACATAGATTTAAGTGAGTCCGCTTTTTTACAGTTAGTGAATATCTGCAACAGCATACAGGGAACAACAGCAGCAGCGTAGTGAAGGATGGCTAAGGTATTATTGTCTTAACCGCTGTGCTGTAGGTCTATTGCCCGCCAGCATATCCGCACACAAGACACAATTTATCTGCCGAAGGCATGACAGCGGTGTAAAGAAGCCAAGTTGATGCGGTGTATAGTATTTGCTGATCAGCGATATATAGCCGAAGGGCTGCCGGATGGAAGCGGAAAGCCCGCAACCCGAAGGGTGAGGACTTGCAGCGTACAGCCGGTACTACAGACGATGCAAGCACTGCTGCTGAAAGCCCCTGCTAAACAGAGCATAGTACAAGGAAAGGCTTCTTCCGGAACCACCGTTTTTCCGTACCTTTGCCACCTCGAAAATGAGGTTAAACGTACATGAAGAACATCCGCAATTTTTGCATTATCGCCCATATTGATCACGGTAAATCCACCCTGGCTGACCGTTTGTTACAAAGTACCGGTACTATCAGCGACAGGGATATGATGGACCAGGTGCTGGACGATATGGACCTGGAAAGGGAAAAGGGCATTACTATTAAAAGTCATGCCATCCAGATCAACTATAAACATACCGACGGGCAGGAATATATCCTGAACCTGATCGATACTCCCGGCCACGTTGACTTCAGTTACGAAGTGAGCCGGGCACTGGCTGCCTGCGAAGGCTGCCTGCTTTTAGTGGATGCTACACAGGGTATTCAGGCGCAGACTATCAGCAACTTATACCTTGCAATTGAAAATAATCTTGAGATTATTCCTGTGGTCAATAAGATCGATATGGCAGGTGCCATGATTGAGGAAGTAGAAGACCAGATCATTGAACTGATTGGGTGTAAAAGGGAAGATATTCTGCATGCCAGCGGCCGTACCGGCCTGGGTGTGGAGGCGATTCTGAATGCTATTGTAAACCGGATTCCGGCGCCAACCGGTAAACCGGATGCACCATTACAGGCGTTGATCTTTGACAGTATGTTCAATCCTTTTCGTGGCATTATTGTTTATTTCCGCGTAAGAAATGGTTCGATAAAGAAAGGTGATAAAGTGAAATTTGTTTCGACCGACCAGGAATATGATGCGGATGAAGTGGGTATCCTGAAACTGAAGATGACAGAAAAAAAGGAACTAAAATGCGGCGATGTGGGTTACCTGATTACCGGCATCAAGAATGCGAAAGAGGTAAAAGTGGGGGATACGATTACCCTGGCGGCCAATCCAACCCAGGAGATCATACAAGGATTTGAAGAAGTAAAACCGATGGTATTTGCCGGCATTTTCCCGGTGAATACGGATGACTTTGAAGAGCTGCGGGATTGTATGGATAAGTTGCAATTGAATGATGCATCGCTGACCTATGAACTGGAAACATCGCAAGCCCTTGGTTTTGGTTTCCGTTGCGGCTTTCTTGGGCTGCTGCACATGGAGATCATCCAGGAAAGATTAGAGAGAGAATTTAACCAGACGGTGATCACAACGGTTCCTAACGTAAGTTTTATCGCTTATACAACAAAGGGAGAGAAAGTGATCGTTAATAATCCAACCGAATTCCCTGACCCGGTAAAAACGGATCATATTGATGAGCCCTTTATCAGGGCACAGATCATTAGTAAGCCGGAGTATATCGGAAACATCATGACGCTTTGTTTGGGTAAGCGGGGCATACTGATGAACCAAAGCTACCTGACGACAACAAGGGTGGAACTGATCTTTGAAATGCCATTGACAGAGATTGTCTTTGACTTTACGATAAGCTGAAATCACAAACGAGGGGTTATGCATCGTTTGATTATCATCCCATTGGTTACCGGGAAGCGGATATTGTACGGATGGATATTTTATTGAACAATGATAAAGTAGATGCATTGAGTGCATTGATTCACCGCAGCCGGGCACAGGAGTTTGGACGAAAACTCTGCGAGAAACTGAAAGAATTATTGCCAAGACAGCAATTCCAGATTGCCATTCAGGCTGCCATTGGTGCTAAAGTGGTAGCAAGAGAGAATATCTCTGCGATGCGTAAGGATGTAACCGCCAAATGTTATGGTGGCGATATCAGCCGGAAGCGTAAACTGTTGGAAAAGCAGAAAGAAGGTAAGAAGCGGATGCGCCAGATAGGAAATGTGGAAGTGCCGCAGGAAGCTTTTTTAGCGGTATTGAAGCTGGATGATTGATTTGAGGAGTAGTGTGTAATAAACGGGAAATATATTTATGGGCATCAGTAATGGTGCCTTTTTTATTTTCCGGCTGATTCCGATGGTTTACTCGGTGTTCATCTGCGGCAAGCATCTGTATAATCAGCGGGAAAACTTCATTTGATCAGAACAACTCTTTCCATAACTGGTAAATTTTACCGGGAGAGAATTCCTGAATATTATTAAAAGCTAATTCTCCCATTTTCTTTCTCTTTGCATCATCCATGATCAGCGAAGAAACAGCAGCAGCCAGTTGTGAAGTATTTTCTTTTCAACGAGTATACCATTTTCCTCATTTTTGATAATATGCCTTGGTCCGGAATCGCAATCAAAAGAAATGCAGGGCAGGCCGGCGGATTGTGCCTCCAGCAATGTCATCGGGAAACATTCATTCCGGGAAGTCATCACATACATTGAAGCATTCTGATATTCCTGTTTTATATCATGATGGAGAGGGGGCTGAATGATAAGCTGATTTTGCAGGTTTTCTTTTTCGATAAAATGCAGTACTTCATCTTTCAGGTCACCATCACCGATCAGTTTCCATTGCCAGCCGGGATGTTGATGTAAAACCAGCTTTGCCGTTTGTAATAACAGGTCAGTTCCTTTTACAGCAGTAAGCCTGCCGACAGTGAGGATTGTTTTATTGGCCAGTTCTGATCTGGCTGCTGCATTTATGAAGTTGGGGATGACAGTTGTTATCGGGTTGATTGTCTCAAAGAGCTTTTTTTCATCATTATTGAGACAAACCACTGTCTCCAGCCAGGGATAAGTCAGTTTGAATATTTTATGCCAGAATCGATTTCTTTTTAATTCATAGAAATGATGATGTTCCCATGAGATTGCTTTTGCAATTTTATGTGACCCGGATAAAATAATAGCGGCAGCAAAAGGATATTCGGATGCGATGACAATATCTGGATGCAATTGTTTCAAAAGTTTTCTCAGCTTCAGTACATCTGTCAATAATTTTATTTTCCGGGAGATCACATTGCCTTCGGGAGTGATGCCAAATGACAACGACTGGTGTATTATTTCAACGGAGGGATGAACAGGATAGAAGCTGTTCCTTGTTTCATCTAATATTACCAATGATACAGAATGGCCCTTTTCGCTAAACAGATTGGCAGTGTTGACAACTGCTCTTTCGATACCACCCGGCAGATCAAGCCGGGAGCATAAGATTGCTATATGTGTAGAATTGGTCAAACTTTATATTTTTTCTGCAAGCCTGAAGAAGAACCTTTTTAGTAATGTACGTAACCGTAGTTTATGTTTAAGTGGGTATATTACTGAACTAAACTTTGAAGCATCAATGTCATCAAGCCTGTTCAGTAAGTCAAATTTTTCCGTTGCTAACTCAGCTATGTAGTTATCAAGGAATGGTTTTAACAGGTAGTCGTTCCGGTTTACTATGTTGATGATAGTGTCTTTGGTAAAATGAATAAATACCGGCTCAAATTCGCCGTTGATGAGCAATTTATTATTTATCATTTCCCGCCTGCATGAGTCAATATTGATACTAGACAGGTTGCAACCCATATGTCTTATTACAGTTGTTGTTCCTTCAATAAGTGGTATAACATCAAGATACTTTTGGTCATCATATAAGCCTAAGGCTGGCTGCCGTTCCATTTTATAATGGCATACCCCCGCCCACCATTCCATAGCTGGCAGGCCTTTTTTACCGGCAGCTATCAATCCACCGCTGTATAACCCGTTCCTTAAAACAGAATAAAGGCTGTCCTCATTTTTTAAAGGGTCAACAGAGCCCCAGTGTGGAGCAAGTAATACAGCATGTTCATTTAAAAAGTCAAAAAGAAAGCCAAAGGAATTTACAAAATACATATCGGGGTCAGAAAAAATTACTTTTTCAAATCCCCTTTGTAAAAGATGAGCAATGAATACTGGTTTTAATGCCCATCGAAAAACATCAGGATTGGAAGCGCCATATTTTTGATGAATACGTTTCGCAGTTGGTGTGTTCAACACATCAGCCAGTGAATGATACCTAAGATTTGATAAACCAAGTGGAAGTTCTTGCGGGTTTTCCAGGTCCGACAACAGCACCTGTAATTGTACGCCTGGTTCTGCTTTTGCAAGTGACTGGTAAAGTACAGCAGCAAAAGGCAGGTAATGTCTGTTAATTATCGTACAAAAGGTATTCATCTCAGTATTGGCAACAAAGTAATTTAAATTTTATTAGTTCCATATACCCAGTCATCAAGGTAGTCAATGCCGGTCTGGCGGGTCTGGATATCGAAACCGTTTTTTGCGAAGAAACTTATGACCAGTTCTTTTGTTTTATAAAATTCATTATCTTCCCTATGATACCTGAAATCATGACAGGCAATGGCAATGTGACGAATCTTTGAAACCTGCATAGTGGTGAGTGTACTGATAATGTATCTTTCAGCACCCTCTATGTTTGCTTTCAGGAAATCAATTCTTTCTGTTTTTTGCTTTTCAAGGAAGCTATCTATCCTGATTGCTGGAATGGTAACAGTATTACGGTTATTTTCTTTTGTGACAGAGCCTGCTTCATAGGAGGGATATCCTGCAGAAAGATTTATTGTTCCATTCTTTTCAAAAACAGCCATATTAAAAATGGAAACATTGCTGAGTTTATTAAGCGCAATAGTTTTTTTGAGCACCTCAAACACAGCCGGATTTGCTTCTATCGCCAATACTCTTCCTTTATGGCCAACAAGCTGGGAGTAGTAAAGTGTTTCTTCACCTAACCCGGCACCTAAATCTAATACAATGTCACCACGTCGGGGCTGATAAGCAAAAAGACTTTCATTTTTACATTTCTCGAGTTGTGTCTCGTAGCTGATAAAGGCAGTAAAGGATTCGTTTGGAATAAAATGATTATTGACCCCGTAAATAAAAAACTGGTCATTGTTAAAAGAATAAATATGTTGTAACTCAAGACCATTTTTTTAAATAAAAAACCAAGAACTCTTTTCCTAATAGAAAGAATGTTGATTTTTCTGGCAATTTTTAAAAGTAAAGCCTTGTTCATTCAGAGTAGTTTGCTGCTTTCAAAGGGTTTTAAAATGTGTGGAAATCACCGGGTAATATTTATGTATGGAATATTCATTTTCGACAAGTCTTCTGCCGTTTTCCGAACAGGTGGCATAAAATGAGTGGTCGTTTTTTAACATTTCAAAAGCTGCGAGCCATTCTTCTTTAGTTTTTGCAGAAAGCCCTACTGTACTTTCTGTAAGAATTTTATTGTTCATACCTATAGGGCTTGCCACCACCGGTTTACCACAAGCCATATATTGTAACATTTTATAACTGCATTTTCCCTTTGTAAAATCGTCATCCGTCAATGGCATGAGGCCAATATCAAACTCATTGATAAGTTCATTTTCTATTTCAGCAGACCATCGCTTGAAAACTATTTTTTCATTATCGAACTGAAATGGCCCTTTCTTTTCTGAAGATACTATTACCAATCGGGAATTGTTATGCCTTGACAGAAAATCAAGTATTGCAGGTTTTACCAAATTAAGAAAACGGAGATTGGAGATGCTGCCTATCCAACCAATAGTGAACGTATTGTTTTGATTTGGCAGCGGATATAGTTTGGTAGTATCTATTGTGGAAGGGATAACCGTTATGCGTTTATTGTGTTTAATTGCAAAATTGGCAAGGTAATCATTGCCTGCAAAAACTAGTGATGCTTTGCTAATGGCTTCAGCTACATTTTTTTCTCCGTCATGTAGCCAGATAGCATCGTCAAAGTCAAATACTAAGGGTCTTTTAAACTTCCTCTCATAAAATGATTGCTGAGGCAATACCAACCTGTTCTGCCAGATAATATCATAGTTATATTGTTGTGTCAATAGCGGAATCCTGCTGATTGATTTCTGTAACCACAAAAAACGCCAGGGATTAATCTTTGTTATTTTGTTAACCCGGTACATCCACGGTGCAGGGTCGGCATAGTTAAAGGGAGAAAAGTATTTGGGATGGAGAAAGATTTTTTCCTCTTCTAGACATGTTTTATATTGAAGAATCCTTGCCCTTGAAGAGGGGTCGGTTAAAGAAGATATAAGCCCTAATACTTTCATGTCATTTTAATTTGGGATGTTTTTTCTGAAAGCTGCCTTTATGAGTTTAAATGGCTTTAATAGCATATGGCCCAATCTGTAACTTATAGTTTGCCTTATGGCATCACTTTGTTCTTTTAATATAAGCGGAAGCAATGCTTCGGATTTAAAAATGCTAAACGATAGTGGTGGTAAAGGGTTATCTGAGGCTATAGCAACCAGGAAAGGTGCAGCAATACCCTGTATCTTACTGATATGATCAAAGTCTCCTGTATAGGTAGCCGAACTACCTGTGGCAATTTGTGGCATTATAATGGAAACTAGCCCTGAGCTTTGATAAATCAATTGGTTGTTTTTGAAATACCGGCAAATGAGTAATTCAAATTCATCCTTGTACAGTTCCTTCTTATGAAATGGATTATGATGATTTGCTTTTTCTGAATAGATTAATTTATCCGGTGTGGAGATTAGCAAGAGGCCGCCAGGTTTTATCACCCGTTTAATTTCTTCCAGCATTTTATCATGATTTGTAATATGCTCCAGTGTTTCAAAACTTATCACCACATCAAAGCTTGCATTTTCAACAGGGATATTTTCCACATCTCCATTTAAAAAAGAGAGCTGAGGCCGGGAGTATTTTTTTTTGGCAACCTCAATACTTTCTTTATTAATATCTATGCCAGTTACCTTTAATGCGTATGCTGCCAGCAAGTAAGAACCATAACCTACTCCACATGCAATATCAAGGACTATTTTATTTTTTACAAACTCAGTGGCAACAGCATAACGGTGCAAATGCTCCAATGTGATTACATCTAACGCAAATTCGGTGAGCCTTTCTCCTGTTGGTATATTTTTTTTAGTCATGATTGCAGCTCGGTTGGAAATATATGTTGTTGCCATTAATCTTCACGACAGCGAATTATTTTAGTTTTACTGTTTCCCACTTTAGTATCGGACGAATAATACCCGGAAAATCACCTGGACTCATACCCCTTGCAGTAACACCTTCAAACACTTCATTAACAGTAAAGAAAAGAACATCCCTTTCATGCAGATGGACAATTTTCTGTGCATGGTTGAAAATGGCCGTGCTGACAAAGTAACTACCTGTATTTAAAAAATTAGCTGGTATCCATGCTATAGCACTATAGCAACCTTTCTCTGATGGCTGGTTATAATATGGGCTGTCCACATTGTGGGTATCAAATATATTTAATCCTTCCTGGTTGTATATATTATGACCCAGCCATAAAATATGGCCATTCTGCAGCACTTCATAGTTCATCTGTATGCCTACAGACTCATTTACGTCAAAGTTTTCTTTTGTCTCTCCATCGCTGCTTATCAATTGCACCATTCGTAACTGTACAATATTGTTCCCGGGCGGATTAATACCCCAGTCTTTATTAACCCCTTTTTTAATTACAGAATTTAAATACTCACTGACCACTTCTTTTGGCGAACCCAAGTTTACCAGCCGTCCATCCTTTAGTAAAATGGCTTTATTACAAAGCGCCGATATAAAATTTAAATTGTGGCTTACAAATAAAATAGTGCGTCCCCCGGTTTTACTCACTTCTTCCATCTTACCAAGGCATTTTTTCTGAAACTCGATATCGCCTACCGCAAGCACTTCGTCTATCATTAAAATTTCAGGTTCTAAATGTGCTGCAACAGAGAAGGCCAGTCGTAATTGCATGCCACTGCTAAAGTGTTTTAATGGGGAATCAATGAATTTTTCAACTCCACTAAAGTCAACAATCGCATCAAGCTGCCGGTTGATCTCTACTTTCTTCAAACCAAGAATAGAGCCATTCAGGTAAATATTTTCTCTTCCGGTAAGCTCTGGATGAAACCCTGTTCCAACTTCCAGCAGGCTGCCTACTCTTCCCCTGATGATGGCAGATCCAGTAGTAGGAGGAGTTATACGACTAATGATCTTTAGTAGTGTGCTTTTACCGGCACCATTTCGACCAATAATGCCTATCCTCTCACCTTGTTCAATATCCAAGTTTATAGCCTGTAAAGCCCAAAATAGTTCTGTTTGCTTTTTATCTGTACGAAGTATGTTCCTGAAAGAACCGCTGATCACATCCCGCAAAGCCATATAAGGTTGTGAGGGGGTCAGCTTGTATTGTTTACCCAGGTTTCGTATTTCAATAATCGGTGACATTAGGCAAGATCAGCAAAGTATGCTTCTGTTTTTCTGAAGTAATATAGACCGATCAATGAAATGATCATCGTACTGGTGACGCCGATAGCAATGATGCTCATATCTACAGGCGAAAAGGAAAACGGATACCTGAATAATTCTATAGCAGCATTTACCGGATTTACTGCCAGGACATATTTTAACCATGATTGCTGTACTACTTGTAACGGATAAATAACCTGTGATGCAAAAAAAAGGAACTGAAGTAAAAAAGGGATTGTGTAGCGAAAGTCACGGTATTTGACGTTGAGTGCTGCAAAAAATGTCCCTGTTCCAAACGCTGCAATAAGGGTCAAAAGAACAGCAGCAGGTACATAAAGTATTGCAGTCCAGCTAACAGGCTGTTTATAAATTAAGAAAAATACAATGAAGATCAGTAAACCCATAAGGAAGTCGAATAATGCAACGAGTATCGAAGAACAAGGGATAATTAACCTTGGGAAATAAATCTTGTTGATGATATTGGCGTTCCTGATCATACTTTCACCTGCATGAGAAACGGATACACTGAAAAGATTCCAAAGTATTAGCCCGCCTAAAACAAAAATGGGGTATTGTATTGGTGTGGTATCAATCTTCCATGTTTTTGAAAAAAGGAAAGTGAAGATAACCATCATCCCCAACGGCTGCAAAAGTGCCCAAAGAATACCGAGATAGGTTTGTTTATATTTTACTTTGATATCCCGCCAGGTGAAGAAGTAAAACAACTCCCGGTACTGCCAAAGTTCTTTTAAACCAAGAGAGAAACCTTTAGGTGGTTGAATATGGGTGATGAATTTCTCCATGAGTTGTAAAGATACCCATTGGAGGCTGAAACGTAAAGAGTTAAAGGAGCTTATTAATTGTCGTAGTTAAGAGGAGGCCTGCTGCCTTCTTTTGCTTTGTTTTTATCCGTTTTTTCCTGCAGTTTTTGTTCGTTCTTATTTCCTTTCGGATCCATCAGCGGATCGCCAACCGGCGCCTGTCCGTCTTCCAGTTTTAACGTAAATACTTTGTCAATATGCATCCATTTGCCATTCTCCCACTTATAACCTTCCTGGTCACCATCGGGTACATAGGTCCAGGCAAGTTCAGGCTGATCCGATTCAGAAATCAAATGATCCACCAGTATCATTCCAAGTTCTTCAATATAATTTACCAGCACCCGGGCACCTTTTTTAAATTCAAGGCCTAACCTGTACTTTGGCGGTTTGGGAACAGAATCTTTTTCAAAAGAGAAAAAAGGACCCCCAAAGACCGGTTCATTTTTTTCATTAAAACTCAGTACTTCAATCCACTTCATACTGCTTTGTGCACTGTTATTATCAAATCCGAAAAGTGTATAATAGTTTTTCCCTTTGTGTTGTGTTTTGATGACATTATAATAAATAGATCCAATCCAGTTTTGCCTGCTGCGTACAGAATCCTGGGGTTTGTCCGTAAACTCAGAAACGTCTCTCAGGGGTAAAAGTTTCAGCGAACCATCGGCAGTACGGAATTGTATAGCACCCTTTTGCCGGGAGTAATAGTCGTCGAAATTGATATTCCAGGTGATGATCCGGAAACTGGTATCAGGAGCATATAATTTAGAAACACCCAGCACTGAATCAAAAGGGTAGTAAAATGAATTTTTAACCTGCAGGGCTCTTACCAGTACTTTAGTAAATGCACTGTCAGCAATCATCCTGTCTTCCGGAAGGCTGTCTGTGTTCAGGTATTCTGAATATTCACTTAGTGTGTCTTCTTTTGCGCTGAGCTTTTTCAGATCGGCCTGGGTAATTTTTTGTGACAGGGCAACCTGCGAAAAGGGTAGCAGCCAAAGAATAATGAAAGCTATTTGAATCAGTAATTTCTTCACCACGATGGTTTTTGTCATAGTCATGCTAAGGTACAGCATAATACAGATGCCGATAACGCTAAAAGGGTTGTAAAATTTTGTGAAGACTTATAAAGCTTTGGCAAAATCAGGGAGGGAATCAAACCGCAGGTCAATATCAGGGTGGGGGAAAGGAACATCGGGATTAGTAGTGGTCAGGAAAACAGAATAAATGCCGGCATTTTTGCCAAATAGCATATCGCTGGGCTTATTACCAATTATAACAGACCTGGAAAGATCGATTGAATCAAAATAATTTTTAGCATGGAAAGCCATGCCCGGGTTAGGCTTCCTGTCGGGGTGATTATTATCGGTACTGGTACAGTAGTATATTTTATCAATCCGTCCCCCGGCGGCTTCTATCGCTTCCTGCATATTCTGGTGAATCGTTCTCAGGTCATGTTCTGTCATCAATTGTTTACCTACTCCCCGCTGGTTACTCACGATGATGATTTTCCAAATTTGTCTGCCAGTTTTGAAATGCTTTTTAAAAACCCTAATATAACCAGAATTCACCCCAATTGAGAATATAATCTTCTTTCTTTTCATGATTGATCACACCATCCCGGTCAATAAATAGCGTCCAGCTTTTATCAACAGTTGACAAGTCAAGCGGGGGGCGACTGAGTTCTGATTGTGCACGGTTGTAATCTTCCGGTATGCCGATATCAATAAAATAAGCATCCTGGATTAATCCATAAATGCGCCGTACCGGATAAAATTTTTCCAGGTAATGTTTTTCAAACGAAAACTTAGCCGGAAATTCTTCATCCAGGAATTTGTCCTTATTCAGCAGGTAAACACCCCCGTTTATATTACCCGACTCATAAAACTGTTTTTCTTTAAAGCTATTTACCAATTGTTCCTCATCAAGTTCCACAACACCATAGCGGTCGAACCTGGTCATCGGTTTCAGTAACAGGGTACATTCTGCGTTATTATGATTATGGAACATCGCTGCTTTATGCAGATCAACTTTAAACAGGGTGTCCCCATTTGTAACAACAATATTCTTTTCAGCTGCTTTTGTACAGGCCAATAGTATTGCTCCGCCTGTTCCCAGGGGTTCGTCCTCAATAACACATTGATAGCTGAGTGTTGGAAATTGAGTTGATAAATAATCTTCGATCAGCTCATGTTTGTAGCCCAGTGAAAAAATAAATTTTTCTACTCCCTGGCTTCTCAGGTAATTGATAACATGAAAAAGGAATGGTCGTCCGGCAACAGGCGCCATGCATTTAGGAAGATCAGGTACAGATTCCCTTAATCTTGTTCCTAAGCCACCAGCTAATATTATTGCCTCTTTGATCATGCAGGATGTTATAAGTCTCCCATTAAGTGGAGATTTAGAGGGGTGCAAAGTATTTTTCTTCGACCAGCTGACAAATGATATGCCCGATAGTAATATGACTTTCCTGAATTCTTGGTGTATCAGCGGAAGGGACATTTATAAGATAATCGCTGATGGCTTTCATCTGTCCGCCGGTAATACCGGTAAAAGGCGACAGTTATGATCCCTTTATCCTTTGCTACTTCAAATGCTTTAATGATGTTACCGGAATTCCCTGACGTAGAAAGCCCGATCAATATATCACCCGCTTCACCAATGCCGTCTATCATTCTTGAATACACCACATCATACCCGTAATCATTGGCCACAGCCGTTAAATAGGAAGTGTTACAATGCAATGCTTCAGCAGGCAACGCTTTTCTGTCAGTATAAAAACGACCTGAAAATTCTGCTGCGAGGTGCTGGGCATCAGCAGCACTTCCCCGTTGCCGCAGAAATAGACCCTATTCCCATTTTTGAATGCATTGGTAACTACCTCAACAACTTTTTCAATCGTGGCAATGAGCTCATCACTCTGCAGTATTTGCTGCTTTGTTTTTATTGACGCTTCAATTATGCTTTTAATCTTTTCCATAATACCCAGTTAACGAATTTACCAATACCAGCCAACTATATAGTCCAGGTCTTCAATCCATGCTCAGTAAACTGGTAGTTCCTGACCTGCCCCCCAAAGTTCTCCAAACTTTTGATCACTTTGTATTTTGTATTAATGGGGCAATAAAAGATCATGAATCCACCACCGCCAGCACCAGATATTTTTCCTCCGGTGGCGCCGGCTTTTTTTGCTGTTTCGTATATCTCTTCCATTAAAGGATTGCTTATCCCTTCTGCCATTTGTCGTTTTTGCTGAAAGCCATAATCGAGTATTTCACCAATTTCATTCAGCCTCCCTTTCAGCAATGCCTCTTTCATCATCCTGGCCTGCTCTTTCAGGTGATGCATGGCCTCAATGGATTTTTCTTTGTTATCAGTAACGTTCTTGCTTTGTTTTCTGATGATCTCTGCGGATTCACGACTGGTGGAAGTGTAGTATAATACCAGGTTATTTTCCAGTTCAAATAAATGTTGCTGCTTTACCCGCAGCGGGTTAACGATCACTTTGTCATCAGCATAAAACTCCATAAAATTTACGCCACCGAAAGTGGCCGCATACTGATCTTGTCTGCCTCCGGCCAGGTTCAGGTCCCTTCTTTCAATTTCATAGGCATAATGCGCCATATCATATTCACCCAATGGAAGCCGGAGCATTTCTGCAAAAGCCCGATGATTGCTACTACAAGAGTGGACGATGTGCCTAATCCTGAACCAGCAGGTGCATCCACATAGGTTGATAAACGAAAGCCCTGTTCTTTAATTCCATAATCTTTTGGATACGATTTAAAACACCTTTTAACAGGTCAAGTGTTCCGGTAACAGGTAATTCTTTTGTCCAGTCAAATTGTTGTATCTCATTCCTGTCAATAGCTTCGTATGATTTTATTCTCTGCTATCGGTTCAATAGTGGCGTTGGCATAAAGGGAAAGAGTGGCATTTAAAATGGCTCCGCCATACAGGTCACTGTATGGGCTTACATCCGTGCCGCCACCGGCTAATCCAATCCTTAAAGGGGCTTTACTTCTGTATATCATTTGCTAACTGAGAAATAGTACCGGCCATTGTGGCCCAGCTATATTTTGTTTCTCATTGCGAAGATGCGGAATAAAATAATTTTCACCTAATTGGTAGAAGTTCAGGATACCCTCTGCAATCGCTGCGGGATTTGGTTCTACGACCAAACCAACTTTCTTATCAGGAACCAGTGAGGGTAATCCCCTACGTTGGTGACGACCATTGGTTTTTCGAAATGATAGGCGAGGGGGTTACACCGCTTTGCGTGGCATTACGATAAGGTTGTATCACTGCATCGGCTGCGCAGAGATAATATTTTACTTCACTGTCAGGGAATAAAATCTGTTTTAAAATCAGCCGATCTTTTATACCCAATCTTTCAATCTGCTCCTGGTATTGTTTTGCATCCTCATAAAATTCCCTGCCACCAGCAGCCTTATTCCCGAATTCTTTATTCTCTCAATTGCCATTGCTTCAAGCAGTAAATCCAGTCCTTTGTATTTGCGGATAAAACCAAAGAACAGAATTATTTTTTCATTTTCCGGAAGGCCGAGGTGTTTTCTTGCGTCAGCTTTTGAAATAATAGCTCCAAAATTATCGTACAATGGATGTGATACTAACTGAGCAGGTTTTGTCTTTTCAAATATTCTTAAATCACTCATCACTTTTTCGCTCATGGTGATAAATGCATCACAGCTTTTCAGGAAATATTTTGTGAAAGGCTTATCACCAAACCTTTTTTCGTGAGGTATCATTATCTGCAATGCAAATGATCTTTGTGTGCCTGTTTTTTTAACTCGTCTGAGAATTGTTCCCAGGGCGGGTCCCATAAAGGGAAGCCAGAACGAACAATGACCAGGTCTGGTCTTTCTTTTTTAAGTTTATTACCAACACGGATCCAGTTGAATGGATTAACAGAGTTTATTGCTGCATGTATAGTAATACCTTCCGGGGCCGGTTCATCACTGTATTGGGTTTTGCCCGGAAACAAGAAGGAGGATATTGTAATGAAAAGGAATAAATAGAACAATCAAACCCCTGGTTATTGAATTCTTTTGCCAGCCGCTGGTTGAATGTAGCCAATCCACCCCGCAACGGATGGCCTGGTCACTATGATGACCACTTTTGTCATTACAACCTGTTTTGGTTTCAACAAGATAGGTATTGCGGCCGGAGGAATTCTGGAGATCAGTTCGCCAATGAAACCCGCAAGAAATAACTGCATACCTATAATGAGCGAAGTGAGTGCTAAATAAAACCCGGCCTGTTGGGTGAGTGCAAAACTGCTGTCTATCAAATTTTGATACAATAAGATAAATGGAAATGCCCAGGCCAACCAGGAAGAACAAAGAACCCCATAATCCAAAAAAATGCATCGGTCGTTTGGAAAATTTGCCAACGAATGTGATGGAAGTAAATCCAGGAAACCGTTTACAAATCTTCTCCAGCCAAATTTTGACACGCCGTATTTCCTGGCCCTGTGCTCTACTACTTTTTCACTCTAATCTTCTTGAACCCGGCCCATTTAGCCAGTACCGGAATGTACCGGTGCATTTCACCGTATACTTCAATGCCTTTCACTACTTTGTTCTTATACGCCTTCAGTCCGCAATTAAAGTCGTTAGCTTAATGCCCGATATGCTGCGGGTAACAGCGTTGAAAAACTTAGGGGATATTTTGTGAGTGTATTATCGTAACGTTTTTTCTTCCATCCGCTTACCGTATCGTAGCCATCCTCTATAATCATTCTTCTCAGCTCAGGAATTTCATCCGGGCTGTCCTGCAGGTCAGCAT
>JADKAA010000001.1 GCA_016715465.1 Saprospiraceae bacterium | reverse complement strand
AAATAAGTCTTACCTACATTCCAAATGCAACTAGTTTACCCCAGCGATTTGTTGGTAAAAGGCGATGATGGCATTTTGCCAGGCATCAATCATCGAATCCTTGTCGGCAAGTTTAAAGTGTCGCATTCCCAGGCTAAAAACTCACTTCTAAAACTGGGTATAGAGGTTATCCAAAAACTTATAATTAAGCCTCCCTTTATTCTTTCTGATTATTTTATCCAATGGTTCATGTTCAAGCATAGTGTAATGTTCTAAAACTGAATATGTCGCGCGTGGCTTAAAAACAAACGAATAAAAACAGAACTCTATGGTGGTGTCAAAATAATTATCCCTCAAGCCTTTGGATTCTAAAGTCGCGGTTTAATACCCGGATGCCGTTCAATCTTAATGTAATATATAGGAATAAATATTTCAACAAATAATATTCTAATACTAAGAATTGTAATGTGTATATTTTTATGATTACTTAATTCACACATGGTTGCAGTATAATTACCTATTAGCACTATTCTATTAAAATAAATATGATTACACGCATGTTTTATTTTTTATAATCTCACGATTACCGGTAAAATCCCGTCATTGCACCCATACCCCTTGAACCACACTTGTAATTGTTAGACGCGAATCTGCTTTGTTTTTTCGGGAAACAAAACCACTACTTGTTAAGCCATATTATATTCTACCATATTTATATTATAAAAATAATATTCTAAAATAATTCAATATTTAATCAATAATTACTATTTACACTTCATTACCCTACATTTTGATTTTAACCAAAAGTGTTTTTGGCTATAAATCAGAGAATTGAACAGGAGACAAGTATTAAAGGGATCTATCGCCGCCACCGCATCCCTCGTGGTGAGTGGCAATAACCTCGAAGCCATGACCACACCAAAAACGAAATCGACATCAAGGGAAAGTAAATCATTCAGCCTGCCGCTGGTGTTATAAAGACATACCGCTGGAAAACTGGCGGACCAGGCAAAGCCATCGGCCTGAAATCCATTGAACTGCTCAACCCGGAGGAATGGGGTGCAATGATCAAAAGAGGCCTCACTTGTGCCATTTCCAATGGCAGTTCCCTGGCATCACCAAAGGGATCTAACGACGGACAATACCACGACCAACTCAGGGCAGATTACGAGAAACTCATACCTATGGCTGCGGATAAGGGTATCAGTCAGGTGATCTGTTTCAGTGGCAACCCGCGGTACCATCAGCGACAAATTTGACTGGAACATTGTGCCCATATGTACTTCAATAGCAAAGGATCTGAAGATGTCACGTATGATGCCATCGTCATAGGTTCCGGCATCAGTGGCGGTTGGGCCGCCAAAGAGCTGTCGGAAAAAGGATTAAAACCCCTTGTCCTGGAAAGAGGCAGGATGGTCAAACACGGCGACTACCCCACGGCCAACCTCGATGACTGGGAATTGCCCAACCGGAATAAACTCACCGAAGAGGAGTGGAAAGACTACCAGATCCAGCGCAAGGACCGGTTATACCATGACCCCGCCCACGCCCACTGGTGGCCAAAGGACAGCGAAACTCCGTATTCCGAAACCAAACCTTTTGACTGGATCCGGTCTTACCACATGGGTGGCAGGTCTCTCTTGTGGGGCCGTCAATCCTATAGATTAAGCGACCTGGACTTTGAAGCCAATGCCAAAGAGGGCGTGGCCGTTGATTGGCCTGTGCGCTATAAAGACATCGCTCCGTGGTACGACTATGTAGAAACCTTCATCGGCGTAAGTGGTCAGAATGAAGGCCTGCGACAGTTGCCCGATGGCAAATTTTTGCCACCCATGGAACTCAATTGCGTGGAGCAGAAACTCAAGGCCAGTATGAAGAAAAATTCAACCGCGTGATGACCATTGGCAGGACGGCGCACCTCACCCAACCCATCGGCAAAAGGGGCACCTGTCAGTCCAGAAACCGCTGCATGCGGGGCTGTCCGTACGGCGCTTATTTCAGCTCACTGGCCTCTACCCTACCGGCAGCAGAAGCCAGCGGCAACCTCACCATCCGGCCTTTTTCCATCGTCACCGAAATTGTGTACGACACCAATACGCAGAAAGCCAAAAGTGTACGCATCAAAGATGCAGAGACCGGAGAAACACACGAATATTTTGCCAAAATCATCTTCTCCTGCGCCTCCGCCTTTGGATCGGCACAGATCCTCATGCAGTCCACCTCCGACCGCTTCCCCAATGGACTTGGCAATGACAGTGGAGAATTGGGACACAACGTCATGGACCATCATTTCAGGCTCGGTGCCGAAGGATATGACGATGAATTTTCCGACAAGTATTTCAAAGGACGACGACCCAACGGCATCTATGTGCCCCGGTTTCAAAACCTGGATGCAGCCACCAAAAAAACCTACCTGCGCGGCTTCGGTTACCAGGGGGGCGGCTCCGTGGAAAACTGGAGTCGCATGATCAAGGAAGCCGATTTTGGCACTGCCTTCAAGGCCGCCATGGCTCAACCGGGCAAATGGACAATCGGACTTATGGGCTTTGGTGAATACCTGCCTTACCACGACAATAAAATTTCCCTCAACACAGAAAAACTCGACAAGTACGGCTTGCCTACCCTTACCATGGATGTAGAATGGAACAAAACGAACTCGAAATGCAAAGACATGATGGCATCCGCGGAAGATATGTTGAATGCCGCGGGTTTCAAAGGGTAAAGACCTATGACCGGGGCTGCAATCCGGGACTGGGCATCCACGAAATGGGCACGGCCAGGATGGGCAGGGATCCTAAGACTTCTGTACTCAATGGCAACAACCAACTGCATGCCGTAAAAAATGTGTTTGTCACCGATGGTGCCTTTATGACTTCGGCTGCCTGTGTCAATCCATCACTTACCTACATGGCCTTTACTGCCAGGGCCGCCAACTTTGCAGTGGCTGAGCTCAAGAAAGGAAATCTGTAATCTTTAAACCGAAAAAAAATGTCAAATACAAACCATATCGACCGGAGAGATGCTTTAAAAACCTTAAGCCTGCTTGCGGGTTACGCCATTACGGCGGGTGCCGCCTCTGCCTTTCGGCCGGCTGCAAAGCGGATGCTGCCGGCACTGGCGGTGCAAGTTCGGTGTTCACGGCTGACCAAATGAAGACCATTGCCGACATCGCCGAGCGCATCATACCCAAGACCGACACGCCGGGGGCCAAAGATGCGCTGGTCCATGAATACATCTCCCTCGCTGTGAACAAATTTTTCAAAGCCGATGACCAGAAAAGATTCCTGGACAAATTTGCCAGCTTCGACAAGATAGCGGCTCACAAGTACAAGAAAAACTTTTCTGCCTTGTCCGACACCAACAAAGACGACGTGCTCAAAATCATGGCAGAGGAATGGAAAAAAAATGAACAGGAATACCACATCTTCAAAGAGTTCCGGGACCTTACCGTTACCGGCTATTGTACCAGCGAACCGGGGGCAACCCAATTGCTGAAGTATGATCCCATACCGGGTCCGTTTAAAGGTTGTATCGACCGCAGCACTGTCGGTGGTGTGTACGCTTTATAATACATAAAGAAAAAAAATGAAAAAATATATTTGGATATGGATGGTGGCAGTCACAGTGCTGGTTTCCTGCAAGAATGAGAAAAAAGTGGAGGAAAGCATTAAACCGGCCTTACAACTTTCCCTGGCTGAATGGTCATTCCACCAGGCCTTAAAAGCCGGTGAAATGACCAACCTGGAATTTGCCGGCAAGGCCGCAGCACTTGGTTTCACGGGCATTGAATATGTCAACCAGTTTTTTAAAGACAAAGCAGAAAATACCGCCTACCTGGACTCACTCAACGCGGCCGCAAAGGCAGCAGGGGTTACGCAGGTGCTGATCATGATCGACGAAGAAGGTTACCTCGGCGATGCCGATTCCGTCAAACGAATGACCGCTGTAAAAAACCACCAAAAATGGGTGCTCGCAGCCAAACACCTCGGCTGCCACTCCATCCGGGTCAATGCCCACGGTGAAGGGACAGCCGAAGAAGTAAAAGCATATGTGGTCGATGGACTCGGAGCCTTATGCGACTTTGCCGCACAGCATGGCATCAATGTCATCGTCGAAAACCATGGCGGTTACTCCTCCAATGGCCTGTGGCTGGCCGATGTCATGAAGACCATCCACAAAGCCAATTGCGGCACCCTGCCAGATTTTGGCAATTTCTGTGTAAAACGAAAAGAGGGCGACATGTGGGGAAGTGAATGTATCGAGGAGTACGACCGGTATAAAGGCGTAGAAGAACTACTGCCCTTTGCCAAAGGCGTAAGCGCCAAATCGTTTGACTTCGATGCCCAGGGCAATGAAACCAAAATTGATTATGCCCGGATGTTGCAACTGGTCAAAGCCTCCGGCTACCAGGGTTTTATAGGGGTGGAATACGAAGGTAAAAATCTGGGCGAACAAGCAGGCATCGAAAAAACCAAGGCGTTGCTGGAAAGGGTGTGGTAGTTTTTACCCCTGTAACAATTATTAAATTTTGACTTCTAAAATTAAAAATTAATGTCAAATAATAATTATATTTTTGTACACATTTTTAGATAAACACCTTAATATTAAATAATAATACATGCATTATTTTTTTATACATTACTTTTTTCTTAAAAAAATGATAATGTTGCCTTAGCTATTTTAGAGAAATTAAAAACATACAATTTTAATATGAATTGCAATAATTGTGAAGATTCAAATTCAAACCCCTTTATAACAAGTGCTAAATGTTATTGGAGTAAAACACCTTTAACAGTAGTTGAGTGTAATACATGTGGTTTAGTATTTCTAAATCCAAGACCGGATAAATCACTTGGAATTGAATATTTTGATAAAGCGTACTCGAATGCAGAAGGCTTTGAAGACCATAGTTATTACACAGATAATGCGCAAATTTTAACAGGAATAAATCAAGGTTTAACATTCTGGAAAAACTTCATATAGAAAATCCAAATGTACTGGATTTTGGCGCAGGTCAAGGCCACTTTGTAAAAACCTGTTTAGACCATGGATGGAATTGTAAAGGCATTGAATTGTCACAAGAGGCAATCATCTCAGCAAAAAAATAATTCAACATTTCTTTGTTCAAACAATTAGATGAATTAGAAAATGAACGATTCAATATAATTGCATTATGGGATGTTATTGAACATCTGGAGGATCCCAAAAAAACACTGCTTACTCTATCAAAATATCTCACCAGTGATGGTTATTTTGTAATTGAAACCAGCAACATAGATTCAATCGATTATCTAATAACCAAATCGAAGTGGTCTTACTGGCACATTGATCATTATTTCTATTATTCATATAATTCTCTGAAATATTTACTGCATCAGATTGGCTTTGAACTGGTTGACCTTAGTGGCTCTGGAAAAGAAATCCTAATCAAAAAAAGGAAGACAATACTCGATTATCTAAAAATGTTGAATTTCAACACCATAAGTTACGAGATAAAAAAGTTGTTAATAAAAATGACACACAACGAAGCTTCTCAAAATTCTTTAATGATTTTAGTTGCACGAAGAAAAGATTAAGTTATTGCTTCTTGACATTAAATGAATTTGATTTACCCAATTCTATAATTTGCATTTGTTTTACTTAATCTGTTAGCCAACGAAAGTTAGTATTGAAACACAGGGGTTTTTCTTTTCAACCTTGATTGATTTATTATCCTTTCCTCATTGTTTTATTCCATAACCCTTTAATTGTGTCCGTGATATCCGGTGAAGGATTAAAATAAATAAGCAGTGGCATATAGACCATTAACACCAATGCGGTATGTGCGATGATACCCGCCAAAATGAACTGGAACGGAGGAAGTAAAAAGTTGATCAGAAAGGTCAATGCGGTGATTCCAAAGATCTGTAACAGTCCCCACCCTACCGGATCCAGACCTATTTTGACCTTAATGAAAATATATTTGGACAAGTTCAATAAAATGATCACCGTCAGGTAGGATACCGCTGCACCGAGCATGCCCATCTTTGGAATGAGGTTGACAATAAGTATAAAATATAGGATGCCGCTACACAGCAACATGCCAATGTTGATCTTGTTGTATTTTGAGTAAGAAAGTAAGACGCCATTCAAACTGAAACAAAGGTCAATGATCCTGGCTATGGACAATACCACCATCACCGTCAACCAGGATGCATCATAATTGGTATTGGGCATAAGGCTGAAAATGTAGGGAAAATTGAAGTACAGCAGGGAAAAAAGCAGGCAGCTGATGGCCGTCAGGATCAAGGCGGACTTGGAATATATCCTGCCAATTTCTTCCGTTTTTCCATTGATCCAATTCTCCGCGATGATGGGCGCTGAAATTTGGGATATGGCTTTAGAGGCAATCTCGAGGGTGCTGGTCATAAACAAGATGATGCCATACATGCCTGCATACCACGGTCCCATCAATAAGCCCACCATGAGGATGTCCAGCCTCAAAATCATGCCATTGGCCAGGGTTTGTACGCCTGCCTGCAACATAAATGAAGCCATACCCATCCACTCCCCCCAGGAAAATTGGGACACAGGCAGCTTCCATTGCCACTTTTTAAAACCGCCGATGTAGAGAAAATAAACAGAGAGGAAATGCCGTAAAAAACAACATTAAAGGGCCAGTAACCTGCAGGAATATATTGATGGTAAATGAGTAAAATGATTAGTGGAATATACACTTTATAGGCCACATTGCTTAATACCTCGGGCACTGCAATCCTTTTGTGCAGGGCGCTGAAGGAAATAGAAACATAATTTAGCACAAGTAATATGGTAAGCAATAATATCGTAAACTTGTGCTTGAGTATAAAGGCCTCATTGATGCCAAAATAAACCGAAAAACGGGCCAGTTCGTCATAAAAAATCCCAATCAGCAGGGCAAGTACACTGGTGATCACCATACCGAAAAAAAGAGTGAACGCCAGATAATAGGCATCAAGTTGTTTTCGGATAAAAACACCGTGATACTTAATCACCACCATGGGCAAACCCAACCCTACAAACGGCGTGAGCAGATATGCAGCGGTAAACAACATATTGATCTGTCCATAACTCTCCTTATCCAGCGGAATAATAAACAGAATGCCCAAAGCGCCTATGGCAATGGCCAGGATGTTGAAAAATGAATACTTTATACTTTGAAGCTTGATGATGCCCATACCCGCCGTGGAACTTTGGTCCAGCTCCGCAAAGATACAACAATAGGACTTGCGCATCGACGGCAAGTTGCATTTTTATTGAGCCGTAATCATTCCCCTCTCTTCTGAAAATCTGGTAATTATTGCCTAAATTTACCATCACTTTTTTCGTAGCATGCCTAAATTAAAAATATTTATTGCGCCGGCACAGGCCTATTCGCAGCCCATAAGATACACCCTTGGCCTGATGTCCAACTCTACAGGGTTCACCTTTGGTTTTGTAGACGCTGCATCAGAAGCCGATTTCATTTACGATCATCACCGTCCGGAATCCTTGCCTGTTGAATTTGACTATTGGCAGGCCATAGCGGATCTGAATTGGCAAAAAGCCAGGGAGATGTTTTTATCAAATGCGGACCTGAATTCCTTAAGTGCCATTTTTCATCTGTCCAACTGCATACAGGAATACGATTCAACCTATATTGATCCCTATGGAAGGTATCAATATATGGCCTCGTGGCAATGTAAAACAAGTAACATTGAAAGCAATGTGGTACAGGCAGGTATATTTTCCTATCTCGAAAGATTCATGCATGTAAAAGGAGTTAATGACACACCAAGTAAAATATTTTTATCGCATGACATTGACACCATCCATGGCGCTTTCCTGCAGGACGGCTTTGCTGCCTTAAAATCAGGCCGGATAGACCTGCTCGCGGCTTTGGTTTACCAATTTTTAGCCGGCAAAGCCGACTGGATCAACATGGATGTGATCAATAAAATGCATGACGATTACGGCATAAAACACAGCTATTTCTGGATTGTGAACCAAATAAGAGCCCACGAGATTAAAAATGCAGACTATTCGTTGGCTGAACTTAAAAAACACAGCAGTACATGCCACTCCAACGGGCTGCACAAGAGTTCATCTTTTTCGACCCATAAAGAGGAACTGGCAATGTTGCCTTTTAACTCTCATTCAAACAGAAATCATTTTCTGCGGTTTGTTTTGCCGATACACTGGGAAGAACTGGCGGCCAGTGGATTAAAGGTGGATTGCTCACTGGGTTTTGCAGAACACTTTGGCTTTCGCAATTCCTATGGCTTCCCTTTTAGACCCTATGATCCAAAAAGAAAAACAGCTTATCCATTCATTGAAGTACCCTTGCAGGTCATGGATTCCACATTTAGAAATTATATGCAGATACCCACCCATGAAACAGCCGATACCATTATTCGTTTCCTGGAAAAAAACAGCAATCACTGTATCCTTTCGATCCTTTGGCACAACACCTTTTTTACAAACGTAAAATATAAGGGATACAGAGCGGAATACGCCAAAATCCTTGCCTACCTTATGGAAAAAAAGCTGGAGACGCTTGACCTGTATGACCTCGAGCGTATTGAACTTCAATAAAATGCCACTTGCAGGGTGCGGCAACACCAAACTTCATTGCGGCTTTTGGATTTGTCTTTGTAACTTTGTCTGCCAATAAATTTCGATACATGGATGTTCTCGGTATATACAATGATAAATACAGTAGCTTTGCTACATTGCCGTATTACCGGAATGAATATGATTTTTTTGGCCATCAGCTTGAGAAATTGTTTCGCTACCATAGCCATATAAATCCCGCAAGCAAAAAGGTCATAGACCTGGGTTGCGGTTTTGGCATGAAAACCCACATCTTAAAACAACATTGCGCCAGCGTCAAGGGCGTTGACTTCATTGAGAACATTGTGAAAGTGAATAACCTGTTGAGCGGTGATCCAAATCTTAGCTTTGAAGTAATGAATTTACTTCAACCTTTGCCGGGATCTGAAACGTTTGACATGGCCTTTGCTTTCGGTCTATCCTTATTTAATACTTCAAACATCGAGGAATATATAAACCAAACCATCCGGTTAAAAGCAAGGTTTGTGAAACCCAATGGGCAACTCGTCCTTTGGTCTTTTACGGATTTTTCAGGTTTATCCCCATCCGGATGGTACAACCATACCAAACCGGGATTGTCAAAAATTAAAGCCGCATTACTTGAAGAACATAGGCTGCAAACGGAGCTGTTTTTCCCTTACAGAAAAATGGATAAAAATGATGTGACTCCGGGTAAGTTGCTAAAATCATTGGCCAAATATATAAGGCCAAAACAATATTACTTTACAATCATCTACTAAATGGAATTTGCAAAACAAAAGGTAAGCTCAAAAATTCAACTTGTTAAAAAACAATGCGCCGGAAAATCCGTACTGGACGTCGGCTGCGTGGGACAGGACAACGATTTTAGCAGCCCCAACTGGGTTCACAGACACCTGGTAGCGGTAGCATCCAACGTGACAGGGGTAGACATCAATCGCGCAGGAATTCAGCAGGCATCCACATTGGGCTTTCACATTGTACATGTAGATGAATTGGACGTTTCACAAAAATTTGATGTCATTACAATGCTGGATGTAATCGAACACGTAAATGACATCTGCCAATTCATCAATTACTACGCACCCTATATGAAGGAGGATGGTAAAATGATCATTACCACACCCAATCCTTTTAATATCCGCCAATCTTTCAACATCCTGCTGTTCTCAAAACCGAGCATCAATCCGGAGCATACTTCATTCATCGACCCTTTTAATTTTGTAGAAATTGCCAACCGGGTGGATATGAAAATTCAGGACTTTAACTGGCTCAAAGAATATGACAAACCGGTAAAATTGTACCTGAAGTTACTGACAACTTTTGTCTTTTCATGGCTCAGAGTTTTGCGCAGACACCTCAATGCCAATTATGCCGTCATATTGACAAAATAAGCTGCATGAAAAAAATAGCCATCTGTACCTTTCATCCTAAAGACAGCATTCCGCCTAGGATTCGTATGGAAGCGGCTTTACTTACCGGCGAAGGACATGAAGTTGACATCATTTACGCACCCTATGCCAAGTCAGCGATGGGGCCATTAAAAAAATTAATGTTCTACCTCACCTTATCCTACTTTAGATGGGATCTTATTGCCAATTACCGCAAGCGTTTGAAGGGCTACGATGTAGTAATCATTTATGACCTATATCTTTTACCGCTTAGTTTATTTCTTTCAGGGTCCAATAAAAAAATCATCTACGAAACGCTGGACAACAACATTGAGCTCACCTTTTACAACCTCAAAAAAACATATGCCTTCCTGGCTCCATTGCAGGGAGTCGTCATTCGTGGCTTGACCTATTTTGAAAAATGGTGTATCCGGAATAAAATCCATGCCACCATCGTAAATTCAGAATATCTCCGGGATTATTTTGCAGATATAACACCTGTCATCATCAACTTTTACGCATCTCCTTTCGAAGCAATGCAGACCAGTGAACCCTTCCCTGCCGGAAAAAAACCGGCCCTGCTGTACCTGGGTATCTTCAGTGAAGAAAAAGGCGCAAAAGAGGTGCTAACATTGGCTGAGCAACTCGGAATAGAATTATTCGTTTTTGGCGAGGCCAAATATCTACCTGTCGGAGGTCTGCCCCCATGGGTACATCAAAAAAATCGAATTCCCCTGGATGCATTGTATCAAGAGCTACTTCAACTGGCTGCCCAATATCACTTCATTGGTACCAGCCTTATCCGACCTGCAAATAAAATGATAAAATCGAGGCAGGATGCGGTGTGTTAATCACCGATCAATATGGCATCACACAACTTACCTCCAACTTTGACATTTACGCAAGCTATCGGCATCGTTGTCTAACCTACTATAACGATCATTTCAGCATAAGCCGGTTTAAAGCCACTTTGCTGGATGCGATTGGCAGGGAATAATCAGGCTTCTTTCTCATTATTGCGCACAAAGAAAAACAAAGCAATAAAACACAACACCAGGATGGCAGAAGATGAAGCAAGACTTATTTTCTCTCCCCGGTAGTAAACCTGCGGTTTAAATTCAAACTTTATTTCATGGCTACCTGCCGGTATCTTCAAAGCCCTTAGCAGGAAGTTCGCCCGAATGTGTTCCACTTCCTTGCCATCAATGGTCACAATCCACCCTTTATTCGGGCCATACCAGACCTCTGAAAAAACGGCCAGCTGATCCGTAGGCACCGTTGCCGAATAACTCAATGCATTGGGTGCGTAGCTGGTGAGTTTTATTTCACCCTCGCCCGTTGGATTGATGGTGCTCACATAGTCTTTAAACTCCTGATGGATGATGCCTTTGCGGCGTTCGATGCTGTCAAGGGCTTGTATCTCTTCATCCGCAGTGTTCACCATCACCAGGGTGTCAACAACCCAGGCATTGCCATAGGCCAATGGATTGCGCTGTGCCACTTCCTGCCCTTCCTGTCCGCTGCTGCCGGGCATGATGAAGTATTTGGTATTCAGCATGTCCAGCACCCGCTGGTTTCCTTTGGCGATCTGCCTTTCGATGACGTCTTGCATGCGCTGCAATTTCACCGCACTGTAACCGCCAATGGTTTTATGAAAATAGGAAGCCGAAGCCTGGTTGAAAGTGTTGATCGAAGCGTCGTACACCCTGAAATTGGGATCCTTGTCGCTGAGAATTTGCTCATCCACCAGTCTGGGTGTAAAGTTGTTTTGGTAAGCCCTCTTCGTCACAAAGTCCTTTTCTGAAAGGTAGTTTTTATCCGTGGGAAACAAGTCAATGACCACCAGTAAAGCCACCAGACCAAGCAACATCGTTGTCGAAATTTTTTGCTTCAAATAAAGCCATAAAGGCCCTGCGGTAGCCAGAATCAGAAATACAGATTTCCAGGAAGATGACGACATCATTTCCTTCCTAAGGTCAATCAACGGCTCAATAAAATCTTTATACTTTTCATCATTGGCTTCATTGGTGAAACTAAACATCGATGGACCCAACAATGCGAGCAAGGCACAAAACCCTGCCGTTATTCCTGTGGCGATCCATAGCGACCTGATGAGCGCCTCTTTCCTTTCCTTGCTTGCATGGATAATCGTATGTAAACCAAATGCAGCCAGCATGGGCACAAGGATGGTGGTTACCGACAATACAGAGTTGGGTGTCCTGAACCGGTTGAAGTAAGGAAGGTAGTAATAGAAAATGTCGTTGATCGCGGCAAAATTTTTGCCCATCGAAATGATGAAGGTGAGCACAACTCCGGAGAGCAGCCACCATCTGATCCAGTGGTTTACGGCAAACATGGCAAACACAAACAAAAAGATGGCTACAATACCAATATATGCCGGCCCACTGGTAAAAGGCAGGTCGCCCCAATAAGTAGGGGCCTGAAATGATTTATTTTGTCCAAGAATCTTGGCCAGTTTATTGTCCTTTTTTACCCATTCTACCGAACTACCTCCTGCTGCCAAAGGTACAGCGGCAGAGACGAGGTCCATAACCCCATTACTCCATTGCATGGCATAGTCATACTCGAGCCCTTCCCCTTTTTTGGCTTCCTCAGTACCATCCCCTTTTTTGGTAAGTATGGGCTTGCCCCGCATGGTATCTTTGGTATAATCCAGGGTTGAGGATATTTTAGACCAGGAAGCTCCAAGCGCTAACCCGGAACCTAACACATAAATGGCTATAACTTTTCCAATATGGAGCCACTCGCCGGCCTTAGCCGCATTTATAAATTCTACCACCACATAGATGGCCAGCACCATTGCCAGATAATAGGTCATCTGCGGGTGATTGGCATATAGATTGAGCCCCGCACCCAGGGTAAATATCGCGGCGCCATAGAGGTAACTTCGTTTATTCAGCAACCAGATGCCCGCCATCATCAGTGGCGCTGTAAATATGGTAACGATCTTCGACGTATGTCCTGCTTCAAACAAAATATAATGGTTGGTGCTCAAGCCAAACATAATGGCACCCAGCAACGACATCCAGGGTCCCATGCCCATGACCGACATCAAAATAAAAAAGGAAAGCATGCCAAAGAAAAAATAACCCGCTGGACGATCCATGCCCAGGTAAAGTACATATTGTGCGTGCCTTAGCAGATTAGATGGATTGGATGCAGCTATCTGGTATGTGGGCATACCCCCAAACATCGAATTGGTCCACAAAGTCTCCTCTCCTGTTTTTTCCAGGTAAAGTTTGGCTTCCTGTGCCATGCCTGAATACTGTATGATATCACCCTGGTCCGGCACCTTTCCCTGAAACTGGGGCATAAAATAAATAAGGTTGATTACCAGGATGACGGCTATCGCCAGGGCGTAGGGCAAAAGGGGTTTGAAGTTGAATTTCATACTGACAGTTTGATCACAAATATAATCCTTTTCCATATATGTGCAGCTTTGAGTCCCTAACTATGTATGCGCATAAAGGTTGGCTTATTGCCAAAGCCGTGTTATTTTTGCACATCAAAGAAAAATGCGCATGAGAACCAGGGTCTTGCTGATCAGTTATTATTGGCCTCCTTCCGGTGGAGGTGGCGTTCAGCGCTGGCTCAAGATGTCCAGGTACCTGTGCGACCTAAACATCGACCTTACCGTCTATACGCCGGAAAATGGGGAATTTCCCGGCTACGACCCCTCGCTGGTATCCCAGGTGGATCCGCGCATTAAAATCGTAAAGCGCCCCATTTGGGAGCCCTATCGCCTCTTCAAATGGCTGACCGGCAAAAAAAAGGACCAAAACGTGTACAATGCCCTGATCAGCGCCGGTAAAAAACCCAGCCTGCTCCAAAAACTTTCGGTCTTCATCCGTGGCAATTTTTTCATACCCGACGCACGCTGTTTCTGGATCCGCCCATCGATCACTTTTTTGACCGAATACCTCAGGGAAAATCCCACCGACATCATCATCTCCACCGGACCGCCACACAGCATGCACCTCATTGCCCTGGGCATCCGCAAAAAGTTTTCCGGCATCCGCTGGATTGCAGACTTCCGGGATCCGTGGACGATGATCGATTTTTACGACGACCTCATGCTCACCTCGTGGGCCGACAGCCGGCACCACCGTCTGGAGGCCAGCGTGCTGGCCGGGGCAGATGCCATCGTGACCATCAGTCCATCCTGTGCAGTGGACCTCGCCGGCATCGCCAAAAGAGAAATCATCACCATCAACAATGGCTACGACCCAGAGGATTTTGTGCAGCAGCCGGGGCCTCTGGACGACATGTTTACCATATCCCATGTGGGCTCAATGAACAAGGATCGCAATCCCGAAGTGTTATGGAACTGTCTTGGCAAATTGTCAAAAGAATTGCCCGGCTTAGCCCAAAAACTGCGCATCCACCTCATCGGCGTGGTGGATGGAGAAATCATAACCTCCATTCTCAAAAACGGGCTGGAAAAAAACCTGCAACTCACCGGACAATGTCCCCATACCGATGCCTTGCGTGTGATGCGCACTTCCCAGCTACTGTTGCTGCCCATCAACAACATTCCCCAGCAAAAAGGTGTAATGCCCGGTAAAATGTACGAATACCTGGGGTCCAACCGACCCATCCTGGCTTATGGACTGACCGACAGCGATGCCGCCGCCCTGATAGTGAGCACGCAGTCTGGCCGCTTGTTTAAATACACCGATATGGCAGGTACGGAAAAATATTTGAGGGAGGCTTTTGAGGCTTATACCCGGGGAGAACTGAAGGTGAATTCTTCAGGTTTCAGCCAATACAGCCGCAAGTTCCTGGCAACAAAATACAGTGAACTCATCCATCAATTGGCCAGGGTCTAAGGACTTCGATCTGAAAAAAGCCGGGTCGGGTGAACCTTATTGCAAATAAAAAGTTAATGAACTAGTTTTCAGGGTCTTCAACATAAAAATGTAAGAAAATATCAAAATTAGCACTAATTTTGCAGGGTATGACGTTATACAGGTGTCAATAAAGTAAAAGCATTTAAAAATATTCTAATGAACAAGCAAATCAAAAACCTCACCATAGCACTCTTCGTTCTGTCTGCAATGGTTACCATGTCTTCTTGTGGCCGTGGTGGATACGGATGTCCTTATGAACTTAAAGCACCTGTTTCTTTGTTTTCATTCGGAAAATAATTTTACCCATCCATGAAATGGATTGAACTCACCTCTGCCGATCAGGTAGCGGATATCATTACAAATTCCTCACAACAACCGGTGCTGATTTTTAAGCACAGTACATCCTGCAACATCAGCCACATGGTGAAACTCCCGGCTGGAGAGCAGCTGGCAATTTGCTGTTCCGAGTTATTACCTCGACCTGAAATCACACCGCAACATATCCCATCTGGTGGCAGAAAAATTTGCTGTGCACCACGAATCACCCCAGGTACTGGTCATCAAAGATGGTGAGTGTATTTTTGATGCGTCGCACTTCGATGTGTCTGTTCCTGAACTCAATGAGATTTGTTTGAATTGACCCGACATTTGTCCTCTTCCTCCCTCCCCCGCTTTGCGGTACTCCCCTCCCCTCTGGGCGAGGGGCAGGCCCGGGAGAGTTTAGTTTTGTCGATGCCGCGGCGTGTGCACGCGGGTCACTCTCTAAAATGAGCTGCCGCTCATTTTTTTCTCCATAGGAGAAATCGCTCGCTCCTCTCCGGAGGAGACACCGTTAGGTCATCCCTGATCCCTGTTCCCTGATCCCCTGATCCCAGATCCCTGATCCCTGATCCCTGATCCCTGATCCCTGATCCCTGATCCCTGTTCCCTGTTCCCTGATCCCTGATCCCTGACCCTGATCCCTGATCCCTGACCCCTGTTCCCTGATCCCTGATCCCTGATCCCTGATCCCTGTTCCCTGATCCCTGATCCCTGATCCCTGATCCCTGATCCCTGATCCCTGATCCCTGATCCCTGATCCCAGATCCCTGATCCCTGATCCCTGACCCCTGATCCCTGATCCCTGACCCCTGATCCCTGATCCCTGATCCCTGACCCCTGATCCCTGATCCCTGATCCCCTGATCTATAAAAAAGGCGAAACCAATGGTCCCGCCTTCGTATTTTATAGATGATTGTTTTACCTATGGGAAAACGCCCAAAGTAAGGTAGTCATTGGCCACTTTATCCAGTGCACAAGAGAAGCCGTCATTTTTTCCATGGTGGCCAAAAGGTTGCTGTAGGTATTCTGGTCAAATCTTTTTTCGAGCCTGCCGAATCTTCTGTGCGATAAGTTCTTCAGCCATTCGAAATAAGAAACCGTTACGCCCCCTGCATTGAGGTACATGTCGGGCATGATTAAAATGCCTTTTTTCAGCAGGATTACTTCCGCATCAGCAGTTACAGGGCCGTTGGCCGCTTCGCCGATGATCTTTGCTTTTACGAATTTGGCGTTTTCTTTGGTGATCTGTGATTCAAGCGCTGCTGGCAATAAAATATCGCATTCGATTTTCACCCAGTCTTCACGGTGTTCCATTTTTTTGGTGCCCGGAAAGCCCATGATGGAACCTTTATTTTTTCGGTGTTCAACCAGTTTGGCAATGTTTATGCCCGCTTCACTGTAAATGGTACCTTCCTGCTCAGATACGGCGATGACCTTTTACACCCCCTTCTTCCTGACAGATTTTGCCCGCATATGAACCTACGTTGCCCATACCCTGGATGACCATGGTCTTTCCTGCGATTCCCGGTTCCAGTTTTACCTTGGCCATGAGTTTGGCATCGTTGCACAATTCTCTAAGTCCATAGAATACACCCCTTCCGGTTGCTTCTGTACGGCCATTGATGCCATTTTGATTTACCGGCTTACCGGTGACACAACCCGCTGCATCGATCTCACCTCCCTTGAAGGTCTGATAGGTATCGAGGATCCACGCCATTTCCCGTTCTCCGGTTCCATAGTCAGGAGCAGGTACATCAAGACTTGGGCCTATGAAATTTTTGCGCATCAACTCTACGGTATATCTTCTGGTAATGCGTTCCAGTTCTTCTTCCGTATAATTACGGGGTGAAATTTTTACCCCACCTTTTGCTCCTCCAAAAGGAACGTCCACAATGGCGCACTTGTAAGTCATCAACGCGGCAAGTGCCATCACTTCTTCCTGATTTACCAGGTGAGAAAAACGGATACCCCCTTGGTCGGAAGCCTGTGGTGACTGTGTTGCACCCTGTATGCCTCAATGACCTGAAAATCTTTTCCAATCCTCACCGGAAAATTCATCTGATAGACTGCGTTGCATACCTTGATCTGGTCCAATAAACCTTTCGGGTGTTTTGAAATGGCTGCAGCCTTATCAAAATTGCGCTGCACGCTTTCATAAAAATTAGCTTGTTTCGTGCTCATCGTTAATATGTTTTTCTAATTTGGTTAGTTTCCTGTCCAATCGCCAAAGATAAATAGCCAGGCCTGCAAACACAATGACTATGCCTGCAACGACTGAATAAATTTTACCTGTACTTCTGAGAAAATCGTTCTCCGGTGATTGTGCCTGAAGCAGCACATGAAAAAAAAGCAAGGCAAGACATGCCAGTGATTTCTGCTTCGTATGGTGGCTATACATCAATGAATTGTTGTAACAATTTACTTCCCAAAAGTCGCCTTTATTTGGCATATTCCAAAATTAATGGGTAAAATAAAAAGGCAAATCTGTAAAATCTTAATCGCCTGATTTCATACCACACCATTGCCTTGCAAAGTGCATACAAAATCCAGCAAGCCCTTGATGGAGGTTTTAACAAATGTCCTATATCTAAAGGGACGGAAGGCCATATTATTGGTAGGTGACTGGTCGTTTTTTACCTATTTTTAAGTACGCGGTCAGATAGCTTTAACAACCGGAATTTCAATTGTGCCAGCCAACAGCCAATGAGAAACAAGGCGATGATCGATGGGTAAAAAAAGAGTCTGAGGGTATGATCGAGGTCTTCCCCGCCCAGCGCCGGGTTGCCCCCATTTCCGGGATGAAGACTGTCTGTAAGTCTGGGTATGACAAAGACCAGTGGGATCAAAGCCACAAAAGCAAAAATGCTGAAGACTGCGGAAACCCTGGCCTTCTTTTCTTCATCGGTGAATGACGACCTTAAGATCACGTAACCAAAATAAATAAACATGGCTATGGTCGCCATGTTGAGCTTGATGTCGTTGGTCCACCAGCTTCCCCAGGTATAACGTGCCCATAACGATCCTGTGGCAATGCCCATGATGCCAAACAAAATCCCGGCTTTGTTATAGGCTTCGCTCCACAAATCATGGTCTTTGCGACTTGTCCTCAGGTATAAAATGGCATGATACAGTCCCACCAGATATAAACTGAACATTGCCATCCAAAGGGCCACATGGAAAAATGTATTTCGAATCGTTTCATTCAGGATGCTCCGGTATGGAAAACGAATGCCTTCCGGTTTTACCAGGTCCACGCCCGGCTCATCGGTAAACCCTTCCATATGATCAGCAACGGGTGTGTTGCCGGCCCCCGCTGACACATAGATGCCGTCCGGTAAGATGGCAGGCCATCCAGGGCATTGTAAACCACCAGGGTAAAAGACTGACCTGAAATGACAGCGGGAACTATAAACTCACCTTGTAATTCATTGTTGCTTTTGACCTGCACATTGGAAGCCTTTAAGTATTGGCCTTCTTCGTTTTTCAGCCAGACATGGTTTTTTCCCGCTTCGGAAAACCGGGTATTGTAGGCCATAATTTTTATGGCAAAGGTTTCACCGGCAATAGCCGTAGTCGGAAAAACACCGGTTAATCCCGGACTTAACGGTGTGACCATGCCCCCGATCAGCACATAAAAAAACAACAACACGCCCAATAATTTCCACCACCACTTTGCCATTTTTTCGATTTGTTGATTGATCTGTAAAATTAAAGGTTATGTCTTAGTCCTTCCATATAAATTCAAATAAAATAAGAATGAGCCCGCTTAACAGCAGGTCTATCGCCGCCAGCATGGTCAGATCTTCACCTACAGCAGTGTCCACCAGCAAACCCATGGCTACGGCAGTAATTTTTATGAGCAAGAGCAGGATCGGTATGGTTAACGGTATGGCCATTACCGACATCAGCACGCCATTGTTCCCTTCACCCTGTGCCGATACGGAAGCAATAAAGGTAAAAATGGCACTCAGTCCATACACGCCAAGCAGCGCACCTCCTATAAACAAAGGGAAATCGCGGATGGCATTGCCCAAAAAGAAAGAGAACCCCAGGTAGGTAAGGCCCGTCAATAAAACCAAAAACAAGAAGTTGTATATCATCTTGCCAATGATTACTTCCTGTGCATTAAACAGGGTGTAGTAATACATTTGGGAGGCATTGGCTTCCTGGGTGAAACTCTTGGCTATGGCATTGATGCCGCTAAAAAGCACCGCAGTCCACATGAGTACATCCCATTCCAATCCTTTGAGCTGGTTGAATGACTTATAGATAAGAAATACCAGCGTCATGGAAAAAAGCAGGATGCCAAAAAAAGCATGTTTGCGCCTGATTTCAAGCACGACCTCTTTATACAGGATGGCATACACGTGCCTGAAAGTCCTCAAAGTGGCTTATTTGGCTTCTTCTGCGTCGTAAACCAGGTAATTGGTCTCACCCTGCCATGGAAAAGCATGCACCACTTCCTTGTAATGCAAGCGTACATTTTTTCCTTCCATGGTCTGCATTTCACCGTACACGGCCGCATCCACGACAGAAAACTCCCAGATGCTCTGTTTGTTCATCATGGCAGCACCTGCCAATTGTATCTGGCCTTCATAGGTTTTAAAAACCTTACCTTTTTTGGAAATCTTAAACAACATTCCCGACCTGGTGCCCTCACTGAGGGTATAAGTCCGGTAAAAATAATAGGTCACCGTACAAAGGACAAAGGCTATGAAAAGCACCCACAGTACCCTCTTAAAAATGGAACGCGCTTTGACTTTGGTTTCTTCTATGTTCATATTAAATATTTTATGGTCATTCTACTACTGTAAATTTTACCGGATTGCCATCCATATTCATCACATTATTGCTCCTGGTTTTTACCTTTAACTCATCAAAGGACAAGGTGGAATTGGCCGGAAGTTTTGAAATGATGCCCTGTAATTGCTGAGGAAAATCGGGCGTCCTGAGGTTAATATAAAATGGATTGGGCTTGCCCGGCTCTACAATGCTCAACCTGCAGGTGAAAAACTCTATGCCTTCATTGCGCTGAGACAGGTATGGAAATTCAAGTTCAAATTTTTTCACTTTGGCCAAATCGCCTTTGGGAATCAGGCTGCCATTTAAACCGGAAAGCCTGATCACCGGCATTGGCAGGTTGGCTACCTTCACGGCATACAGGTCAACCGGCATGTTTTTGTAATACAATTTTATCTTTACTTCTTCTTCCGGGCTCACATACCGCACCTGATACAGGGAATCGTTGAGTTTAACCACAGTGCCGGGCTTGGCCTTGACTTCAATCAAATGAGGGTCGGATGTATGGAGTTTTATGGGAATCTGGTAGTCCAATTGACAGTAAAGGGTTTGAACTGTGTCCCTTTCTGTTTTGGCAAAGACAGGAAGGTGTTGGGCAATACCCATTTTAACCCACAAATTGACCACCAGTATCAAAAAAAATACCCTCAATGTACTTGCATTATATTTTATAAAACGGTGATATCGGGCTTTTAGTTTCATGGTTTCATTCCTCTTCCCAAAATGAAGCGAAGTCAAAAGAGGTGGTTTTGAAGCCATCGATTTCCCGCCGTTCTCTTTTAGTGGGTCTGCCGGTGCCCCGGTCTCTGGTTTCCGGCACTGCCTTGCCCACAAACCAGTTTTTATATTTATTTAATTCCTCCTCTGGCGTAAGGTTGGTATAACACGGCGCTGCAAGCACCGCGGAAACACGGGTCTTGATGAGTTGGTCTATGCGAAATAAAAAATTAAAACCCTGGCGTTTGATTTCGATGAGGTCTCCCTCTGTTACTGTCGCGGAAGCTTTGGCCAATTGCTGGTTGAGCCTTACCTTATGCGCCTTACAGGCATCAGCAGCCAGGGTGCGGGACTTAAAAAGACGCACCGACCAAAGCCATTTATCGATCCTGACTTTTTCGGCCACAGCGTTTATTTGGCGGTAGCTAAGGTGGGCATGACCAGGGGCAATTTTTCCATGGCTTCCACCACGGCCTTCGCCACTACGTAATTCCTATACCAGCGCTGATCCGCAGGTACAATGTACCACGGAATCTCAGACTCATTGATGGCATATTCATAACATTGCATATACTCCGGCCACAACTTGTGTTCTTCCCAATCGGCCGGATTGTGTTTCCATTGTTTGGCAGGATCGTCAATCCTTTCCTGCAGCTTATCCATTTGCCTTTCTGCAGAAATGTGCATGTAAAATTTCAGCACCGATGTAGCATTGTCGAAAACCAGCAATTGCTCAAAGGCGTTGATGGCCGACATCCTTTTTTGAACCCTGTCTTCATCGATCCACTTGTGGACGCGCTGTATGAGAATGTCTTCGTAGTGTGACCTCACAAAGAGCATGATGTTTCCTTTTCTGGGTGCCTTCATGTGGCAACGCCATAAAAAATCATGGGCAAATTCTTCCTCGCTGGGTTTCTTTAAGGAATAGGTATCAATACCCGAAGGATTGCAATCCGCAAAAACGGTTTTGACCACACCGTCCTTACCACTGGCATCCATACCTTGCAGGATGACCAGGAGGCTGAATTTCTTCTGCGCATACATAATATGCTGCAAATCACCAATGCGTTTTGCCATTTTTTTGACTTCGTTTTTGATGTCTTCCTTGTCAAGCTTTTTGGGTGCGTCGGTGGCAATTTCTGATAATTTGATCATAGGAGCAATTATTGAGGTTGATATTGGTTTGGATGGTTTCTTCAATTTCGCGCAGGCGGTCAGCACAATAGGTGCGAAGTTCCTGAGCCCGCTTAATGTATTCACTCAGCTTTTCGATGTTGATGTCGTCGTCCTGCAATTTTGTTACGATTTCTTTCAATTCCCTGAAAGCACTGTCGTAATCTGTCTTTTTGCCATTTGTTTATGCTTAAGATTCTTCGTGGTAATATAAGATATAATATTTCCTTCCGTGCTCATCTACTCCCTTTTGGATCATATCATGGTCGCCGTGCACATAGACATGAAAATTGCGGTCAAGTTTGATGACCGACCTGAATACTTTGATTGTTTCTGCAGCGCCTCCGGGGATGCCTCGAAAGCATCAGCCAAAGGCCTTTGGGTTTTCTCCTGCCACCGGTGTTTGTAGTCATCAAAAGCCTCGATTACGGCATCTTCGCGAAATACTTCTTTTTTATATTGCTTTTCGTCAAAATTTTCATTCGACTTAAAATAGTCGTAGGACCTGCCAAGTGCCTCTACCCCATCCTTTTTATCCAAAATTTGTTCGATTGGTTTTCTGTTTTTGAGAAAACTGGAAGTAAGTTTTATAAAGTCGCTGGTGTAGGAATAGTCATTTCCCTTTGGGCTAAGCTGGAGGTAATCTGTCGTCCAGTGTTTGCTTCCCGACCGACTGGTGTGTTCGGCATTGAGTACTTTATACCCTGACTCTTCATCGGTATCCAGGATAAGACAGGCGGCATCCGGTTTCCCTACCAGAAAACCCTGTTGCAACCATAGGGATATTTCTTCTCCTTCCGCTGTCACATCCAGATACCGGGTCCTCCCTTCCAACAATACCACAGCTAAACCCTGAAGCAGTTCATCCTCGATCAGCAGGTCTTCCAGCCACAGGTACATCAGATACAAGGGCTGAATGGGCTCCGCGGGCAAGCCCTGCTGAAAGCGCCGGCTAAGGGCAATGCTTTCCTCATAAAGGGTTGCTTGTGATTCAAATACCCTTTTGCAAGCCAAATACACAGGACTTAATGTGTCCAGTCCCGAATACATGGGTTCTTTGTAAATATCGATCACATGTGCCAAAACCGCATCAGCGAGACCCGGGTCCAGGCCTGCTGCCGATTCCTTTGAAAAATGAAGGGCCTGTGCCTGGGTGCCCGACACTTCATGCATTGCCCATGACTTTATTTTTGTATTGCTTCTGTTGATCATTTTCCGTATGGTTGGCCAAAATTAAGGGCAATTGGCCTAATATCCAAGAAAACTATGCGGACAAGCTGATATCTGTCCTGCACCCTGCTCGTGGAAAGGCTGTGTGGCAACGACAATAACCATTACAGCCCGTCCGTCAAATTTTATAAATTCTATATAGATGGGGAAAAAATGTCGGCATGGCTCATTTTTATGTTTATCTTAGCTGCTTAATTTGACGTTTTATGCAGAAAGAAATTTACGGCTGGCACAGCCCCGCACTCAACAAACACATGGAGATCGTAAGTTATGGCCACTTTGGCTTTGCTTTGTTGTTATTGCCCACGGCTGCAGCTGATTACCTGGAATACGAGCGTTTTTTGATGATCGATGCGCTGAAACCATTGATCGAAGCTGGAAAAGTAAAGGTTTTTTCCATCAACAGCATCAATTCTGAGAGTTGGCTCAACAGCAAGATGTGGCCGCGACACAAGGCCATGAGGCATATGCAATTCAATGAATATGTGTTCGAAGAAGTCATTCCACACATTCGCCGCATGACCAGCGAAGAAACACCCATCATTACGTGTGGCGCCAGTTTTGGCGCGCTTCATTCACTCAACCTGTTTCTAAAAAGGCCTGACCTCATCAATGGCGTCATTGCCATGTCCGGGGTTTATGACTTACACGACTATACCAAGGGCTACCACGACGACGACGTATATTTCAACAGTCCGATGTCTTACCTGCCAGACCTGAGCGACGATTGGTATCTTTCAAGGATACGCAAAGGTAAAATTCACATCCTCACAGGTCAGGGAGACTATGAAGATCCTGACTCATCCAGGGCCATTTCTGCCCTGCTTACCAGCAAGGGCATCCCTCATGACCTCGACATATGGGGCTATGACATGAAACACGACTGGCCTACCTGGAGGTCCATGTTACCTTATGTGATCGGCAGTAAATTCTGACAGGCAAAAGAGGTGTTTCTACATAATATTTTAGCTGATTCAGGTCATCTTGCATTATAGTTCCCCCGTGTCTTCGGGGGGAGCAGTGTTTATTTTGCGCCGGTAACGGAGATCCTGGCCAAAGCGACCATTTTGGCATAATCTAATGATTAGGTTTTAGTATCTTTGCAGGACCTTAATCAACTTAATCACCACATGAAAAAAATCGTTACCCTCGATGAATTCATCATCAAGTCACAAACTACTTACAGCGATTCCACAGGTCAGCTTACGAGGCTGTTAAGAGATCTGGGTATTGCCGCCAAGATCATCAACCGCGAAGTCAACATAGCAGGACTGGTCAACATCATCGGTGTGGCCAACGTTGAAAATACCTCCGGCGATGAAGTCAAAAAACTCGACATTTTTGCCAATGAACGAATGATCGAATGCCTGACCATGGGCGGTGAAGTATGTGGCATTGCCTCTGAAGAATTGGACGAATTTGTGGTGGTTCCAAAAATTCAGGGTAAAGATTCCAATTATGTGGTCATCATCGACCCTTTGGATGGTTCATCCAACATCGATGTGAATGTAAGTGTAGGCACCATTTTCAGTATTTTCAGAAGAAAATCTCCGGCCTCAGGCGACTGCAACATCGACGACTTCCTTCAGAAAGGCTCAGAACTGGTGGCTGCAGGTTACGTGCTGTACGGTACTTCCACCATCCTGGTCTATACCACCGGAGAAGGAGTCAATGGTTTTACCCTGGATCCCAGCATCGGCGAGTTCTGCCTTTCTCACCCGGGCATAAAGATTCCGGAACGAGGCAACTATTATTCGGTTAACCAGGGTTATTATTTAAAATTTGACCTCGAAATGAGGCGCTACATCGATCACTGCTCCGACTTAAACCTGGGCCTTCGATACATCGGCAGCATGGTTTCTGACATCCACCGCATCATGTTCCATGGAGGCATATTTTTATACCCCAGCACAAGAAAATATACCCAGGGCAAGTTGAGACTGTTGTATGAATGTGCGCCGATCTCCATGATTGTAGAACAAGCCGGTGGTTCGGCCATGGACGGCAACCTCACCCGCATCCTGGACTTGCAACCCAGAGACCTGCACGAACGATGCACGGTAGTGATGGGCAGCCCTGCCATGGTTAGGGAAATGAAGGAATTCATCGAAAAGTACAGCGCACCAAAATGATACGCCATAGGGCCCTTTTTGCCCTGGGTTTCGGGCTTGTTCTGTTAGTTCTTACTTCGTGCGGTCATAAGCTGGCCTCGGTGATTGATGTGAAATCGGAAAAGCTCAAACCCTTTTTTGACCGTGCCAGGGACCTCGAAATCCAGGTAAGGTACACACGCATCAATCGAGACAATTCAGGTCGTCCCCATTTTACCACTTATGATTACCGGGTGGACGACAAATTTTATTTCTACCCCGCCAGCACCATCAAGATGCCCGTGGCTGTGATGGCCCTTCAAAAAGTAAGGCAGTTGGCAAAGGACAAAAATGTCGGTATAAACAAGTACACACCGCTATCATTTTGGGCTTCCCGCCCACCCCAAACGGCTTATAAGACAGACAGTCTGTCCGGCCAACCATCGACCATCGCCCTTTTTGTGGATGAAATTTTCAGCATTTCCGACAACAATGCCTCAAACCGGCTTTTTGAGTTTGTGGGTCCTGAATACCTCAATGAACAATTATATCAAAAGGGAGCCTTTACCACTTCGCACATCATTCACCGGGTAGGTGTGGGTGGATTTACGCCCGAAGACAACCAGCAGCTTAATGAGGTGCAGTTTCTGGATACAAAAGAAAATCCACTGCTTTCTTTGGCTGCCAGGAAGGAAAAATTTATAAAAAAGGTCACCCTCAGCGACCAGTCAAAAGGCAAAGGCTACCTGGACGCCAATGACAGCCTCGTGAGGATGCCCTTTGATTTTAGTCAGAAAAATTTCATCTCCATCAATGACCTCGAAGGCGTTTTAAAACGAATTGTATTTCCTGAAGTTTTTGAAAAAAGCCAGAGGTTTGACCTTGAGCCGGACGATTACAACACACTTTACAGGGCTATGGGCAGCCTGCCCCGGGCTTATGCCTATCTGGCCAGAGATACCCACTATTACGATACTTACGTCAAGTTTTTATAAGTGACGATAAAAACTACCGGCTGCCGGAAAACCTCCATGTGCTCAACAAAGTAGGCTGGGCATACGGCTATCTCACTGATTGCAGTTACATTTTTGACACCGACAGCGGGGCAGAATTTTTATTGACTGCCACCATACTGGCAAATGGCGATGGCATCTTCAATGATGATAAATACGATTATGAAAAAACAGGTCTGCCTTTTATGGCTGCCCTGGGTCAGGAGATTTTGCGCATTGAACAACAACGCAATCGAAAGCATAAGGCCGATTTTGCAAAATACCACAGTCCAAAGTAACCCCTGTTACCTAATTTGGGTCTATTACCGTGTACCTTTGCCAAAAATTTGAGATATGTTTAATAAAAGCATCATAAACGACCCTTTTTTTGTCATCCTCATGGCCCTCACCCTGGGCTTGGCACCATTTGTTCCCGAGCCGCACATCTGGGGTAAACTCAAGTGGGTCGCAGGAGGTGCGGAGGGCATGAAAGCCATGGATTATTTCGACCTGGCCATGCACGGGCTGCCATGGTTGCTGGTCATACGCCTTGCCTTTGTGAAAGTAAAAGAAATGCTAAGTAAAGCCAACACCCCTTCCTGATGCCAATTTGCCTTACGAGGCAGACTTCGTTTCGTTTTCCCAACCCGGTTTTTTCTTCGATAAATAAACCAGGCCTGCTATGCCTCCCAGGATAAAGCCAACTGAAATGTATTGTGCCTGGGACCAGTTTAAGCCCAGAAAATCGTACCGCTCATTCACACGAATCTGCTCGATGAAAAACCTTTCGATACCGTTGTAGATCATATAGAGGAAAAAAGTCATTCCGGCTATTTTGATCCTGTTTCGCAGCATGAACAAAAGGCCAAAACCGGTGAGTGAGATCAGCGTTTCATACACGGGCGTAGGATACACCGCCGGTTCAAGTTGATGACAATACCGCATACCACAGATAAGCTGACACCTTTCTTCAATGGTACCTTTGGCCGTGGTAATCAGGTCTGCGTTGCATCCAGCGATGGTAACCCCGTCATTGGATACGTTGTTGGGATAGTGATATGACCAAAGCCAATCCGGCAGAAACCACCATTCGGGTTGTGCCGCTGCTACGATACCCCAGTCGCCATCTCCGGCAATCTGACAACCAATGCGGCCAATGCCATAACCCAATAAAATGCCCATGCCGGCTATGTCCATCATATAGATGGGTTTGATGCCATTCTTTTTCACATACCAATACACGGTAATGAAAGCGAGAATGAGTCCGCCGTACACCGTAAGTCCGCTGCCGGAAAACAACTGTCCGAGTGGATCGCGGAAAAAATCTTCCATGTTTTCAAAGATGGAAAACAAGCGGGAACCCACAACGCCACTGATGGCTGCCAATAATATGATGTCCATGGTCTTTTGATGCGGACTCACCGATATTGTCGAGGGCACGGAACTCACATCCCGCTTTTGTTCCTGCACATATAAAAAATGGCATAAGCCAGACCTGCCAGCAGGCCTATGGCCCAACCGCCTTTGGCGGAAAAATGATGGATGCCGGGTCTGCTTTAAAATCGGCAAAATGATTGATAATGTAGGGAGTTTAGCTGCAATGATGAGGGTCACCAGGCTGTTGGTGATGATGTCCTGTAAACCGGCCTTTTGTTTCATGGGGTTGGGATACTGCATGGCCTTTACCAGTCCGATCTTCTCCAACCTGATGAGTTCATTTCTTACCAGCCAGGCACATGCCAGAAAGGCTATGCCCAGCATCAACCCAAAACTCTTGAAGATCGAAGTCCAGTTGTCCACAGGGCTGCCAAAAACATCATGAAAAAAATAGGATAAATCCGGATACATACAGGAAGGTTATTTCAGGCTAAGGTATCAAAGTTTCGGCATTTTGAGAAGCAATGCCGCATTTTTGCCCTGAGTTTCGGAATTCTTTTTTTTAAGAAAACGATAACAGGCAGCCATTAAACCCCGCATCCATTTTGGGGTCAAAAGGTCAAATAACACACAAAAGATGAAAACTGGATTTTATTTTCGATTGCTTGCTCTGGCTCTGATGATGTTCACTTTTGTTCAACAAGATGCTGTCGCCCAGCGCGGCCGCAACCGGGGCATGGAAGGCATGGACCTCACCGAAGCCCAAAGGGGAGAACTGAAAAAATTGAGAGAAGAACGTTTCCTGGAAAATCACCGTATGCAGGATCGTATGAAAGCAGACCGTATGGAAATGAGACAAAGACACGACAAACAACTCAGGTCCATCCTCACCGAAAAACAATACTATGCCTGTAAAGATAAAGCCAAAGGTAAAAAAGGATGCATGCATCCAAAGGCAGAGGCGGTCATCCCAATGGAGGAATGAAAGGCAATGGCCGCAGACGCGCCTTCTAAGGAATCACTGAACCATTTGTTTTAAAGTTTATACATTGAAAAGGTTGACTTTTAATCGGAGGCAACCTTTTTTATTTGTACAAACATAAGCCAACCGCCGTTTCCTAGCCGAGGATTTCGATGATCTGACCCGCCAGTTCGCTGCCTACTTTTTCCTGTGCTTCAAAGGTAGAGGCTCCGATGTGCGGGGTAAGCGAAACGTTGGGGTGTTCCAGAATGTCTGTTCTGGGTGTGGGTTCGCTTACAAAGACATCGATGCCGGCTCCGGCCAGGGTACCATCGTTGAGGGCCGCCAACAGCGCGTCTTCATCGACCACGCCGCCTCTCGCCGCATTGATCACATAGGCACCTTTTTGATCTTCGCAAATTCTGCTGCACCCAGGATGGGTTTATCCAGGCCGGGCAGTGAAGGGTTATAAAATCGCTGTGGCTCAGCAGGTCTTCCAGCACAGACCGGTTGACCGTTGCCGTAGTGTGAAACTGCCTCGAGCCTATTTCTACCTGCATTTTTTCTACAAAAGGGTCGTATGCCAGCACTTCCATGCCCAGACCGACGGCCATCTTAGCGGCCTCCTGACCAATCCTGCCCATGCCAATAATGCCCAGGGTCTTGCCCTCAAGTTCGATGCCGGCGGCAAATGCTTTTTTCAGGTCGTTAAATTTGGTGCTGCCATCCACAGGCATCGTCCGGTTGGCCTTGTGCAACATCCTGGCCAGTGAAAAGATATGGGCAAAAGCCAGTTCTGCCACCGACCTGGAGGAAGCCGCAGGGGTATTCACCACTTTGATGCCCTTGCTCCGGGCATATTCCACATCGATATTGTCCAGTCCTACCCCACCCCGTGCGATTACTTTCAGATTGGGACAGGCATCGATGAGTTCTTTCCTTACCTTGGTGGCGCTACGCACACAAATGGCGTCGTAGCCGTTGAGTTTTTCCATCAATTCCTCTTTGCGGAATTTTATTCATATCGACGGTATAACCCGCATTTTCCAGCATGATCCTGCCGGACGCTTCGATGCCATCATTGACCAATATTTTGCCATATTCTCCTGTTATTTTTTTAAATTTAAATACAAAATTAGCCCAAATAACTGCTGGGCTTTGTGACGGGGCTGCGATAGCAGCCATGTTCATCAAAGACTGTGTTCTCATCTGTTGCTTCTTTCTTCTCCCACTTTTATACTTTAAAACTTCACCACCTACCTCCCGCAAAATACCTCTCACTATTCTCCACAGGATACACCTCAATATTGTATCTCCTTTTGGATGTTGTAATGTCTATCTCCTCTAAATAAGAATGATTTTGTATTTCTTGTTGTAATATTATCTTGTCCGTTGATAGTAGTTACTATCATTATTCCTTTGCTTACTTCTTGTGGAAGTTTGATGGTATAATTGCAAGTTGTGATGGATTGGGATAGACTCTCTAAGTCTCTCCTGTAATGTACTGCATCACCAAACACGGATGTAATTGTAGGATCACATTTCGCTTCTTCATCTACCCTGAATCTAGGGAAATTAGGTAATGTACCACCATTTGGATATTGAAACTTTATACCATTTTTGTACAAAGTCACAATCAGTGCCAAGCTCATCGGGTTTATTGATGACATGGATAGAAAATGATCCATTCTTTGGTGTCATGTAAATCTTACAATCTGAGGCTTGTACCATCAAAAAAGTTCATTAGGAAATGGATCAAGAGTCCCATCGTAGCTATATATCTTACATCATCCTGCATATTGTTTTCCCATGTGTCCACCTGATGTAGCTTAAGATAAGAGGCACAATAAATAAATCTTCCACTAGGTGACCACTCCACACTATTGAATCTTATTTTGTTCTATCTATTTCATTTGGTGGGTATATTTCAATTTTTATGATTAGACAAAATACCAGTAGCTCTATCAAAATTCATAAATATGTAATTGATCAAAATAATTATATAAAGCATATTTAGTGCCATCTGGGCTAAACTGTGCAGTACCTGATGCACTCGATCTAAATCGATCAAAATATTGATGTGTATTTTGATCTGGCATTCTGTTTATTCCATTTTCATCTAATAAAAAGTAAGAAATATCAGATCTTCTTCAGTGGGTTGTATAATCCACCAGCCCTTTTATTATTGTGTTTAATTGCTGTAAAATAAAACAAAGGAATTTTGATTATTACTATACTTTTATTTTTAAAAACAATATCTCTAACCCATTATCTAAGTTTAAATTTATATATGAATAAAGTAACTGAAATGAATCAGCTACTAGTGGATAATAAATATATGGCCATGAAATAAGGTATATCCTTTATCATTTCCTGGGTCAGGAAGTAGCATTACATCTTGAGCTCCTGGATATCCAGCTGCACAAGATTTCCAATATTTATCAAACCAAGTTCCAGCATTTAGGCTATCGCCATTAGGCATAACTTCATGATTTTTATTGCTAACGGAACATCCATTTGTAAACAGTAATAAATTTCCATCTTTATCACTTATTGATGCATTATTTCTTAACATACCAAATTTGAAACCAATATTATTTTCAACTGGTGAATGGCTTTTTTAAAATCTAACCGATATCCTTCAACATTCCAAATAGTATCCGAAAGTAAATTATCATAATCGTATCCGCCTAACCATATGTAGTCTTCTTTTGGCCTAAACAAAGTGAAGGCAAAACGAACAGAAAATTAAAAACTAAACTTTTCAACATAATTAGTAAAAGTAGAAGGTGGCATCAAATTAAGCCACCTTCTTTTTTAAGTTTATTTAATCAATATTACTTTATGGTCTGTGCTTGTACCATCAATAGATACTATTCTCACTATGTACATGCCTGCATTTTCATTACTTAAATCAAAGTTTTTAATACTTGTATTAAGATTTTTCATGTGCTTGTACCAATCTGCCATTCATATCATAAACGATTGCTCTACCTTTAAAGTTGATTGGCAAGGAGAATGAAATTTTATCTGGTAGGGTTTGGTGAAACACTTAATGCGTAAGATTTTTGTGATGAAGTAACTCTCGGTTCACTTTCTTCCAGACACCCATCATGTACGTCATAGTAGGTACTTGTGTAAGTATTTGCCATAGCTCTTGCCAGATGTATAGCTTCGCCGTATAAGTCAGAACAGTCAGTGCTATAAGATTCCAAGACAGATTTATCATTTTCTTCTACCTTTCCTTTTCTTATGAAGTTGACATATAATTTCAATATCTCCTTCCACTTATTTACAATAATGGAAGTACAATTAATAGTATTTAATTCATTTTTGAGACTATCCAATCTTACACTGTCAGCTAAGGCTTCATTAGTGAATTGAGTCATTAGAGTTACCATCTCTATCGCCAGTTGATTTCTCCTGCTGCCTTGCCAGCATCAGTAGTCTCATTGTTGTATTGAGTCTGTAGTGAGGTGAGTGTATAAGTATTTATGTTATGTTCATTTAATTTGGCTAAGGCTACCGATGCATCTACAAGCTTTGTGACACCACGCATAGGTCAAATACTGGATCCAAACTTTATACAATTTGGTAAAGTAAATCCTGATTTAATTTTAGCATATTTAAGTAAGTGTACCAATTTTGTAATGAATAACTCTGG